>CAWHTJ010000001.1:0-314232 GCA_963832235.1 uncultured Acidobacteriaceae bacterium
CGATCCAGTGAAACGGTGGAGGTCAGCAGTGAGGCTCCTGTCCTCAATCCAGAGAACGCGAACGCATCCACCACCTTGAATGCGCCCGCACTGGAGGATCTGCCCAATCCAGGCGGCGATCTCACCTACCCATTGCAGTTTGCTCCGGGCGCCCTGATCAACACGGCAGGCAGCGGCAATGATTTCGTTGGCGGCACGAACGGGTACGGCAACGTGGAATTCAACGGCCTGCCTGCCCTCTCCAACGGCTATATCGTTGACGGGTTGGAAACGAACGACCCGCTTACCAACCTCAACAGCGGCCTCTCCACCAATCTCGTGCTGGGGCTGAATTCGATCTCAGAGGTGACGGTCAATACTCTTTCTTATGCCGTGGATCAAGGACGGTATGGAGCATCCCAGGTCAACTACATCACCAAGTCGGGCTCGAATCAGTTTCATGGGAATCTCTATGAACTGTGGAATGGTGCTCGGCTGAATGCAGCGGACTACTTTACCAACGCGACACCGGGGAATCACAAGCCCGGAGCGACCGTGAATCATTTTGGGGGCAGTCTGGGCGGGCCGATTGCGCACGACACGCTGTTCTTTTTCTTCGATAGCGAATGGGTTCGGATCGCGCTCCCCATCGTGACGCCCACAACGGTTCCCAGCGCGGCGTTTCAGCAATATGTGCTGCAGCAGCTTCCGCTGGGTGGAACCGACTCCGTAACCGGATCAACCTATTCGCCGTCGCCGCAATCAGTCTCGTTCTACCAAAAGATGTTTGCCCTGTACGGAAACACCAATGGCACGCCCCTCGCGGTGCTCGGGTGTCCTTTGAACGCGGACGGCACGACGCCGTCGGGCAGTCCACCGAATGGAAACGGTTGCGCGAACCGCCAGAGCGTGTCGCATTCCAGCGATGACCACGAACAGGTACAGACGGTCCGCATCGACTACAACATCAATCAGAGAGACACTGCATGGTTTCGTTTTCAGGTGGACACGGGCGTACAAGCTGCCTACACAGATCCCATCAACTCTTTGTTTGATGCGGTTTCTCCTCAGCCTCTCTGCTCGTTCGCAGCGGGCTACACCCACGTCTTCTCACAAAACCTGGTGAACTATTTCAATCCAGCCTTTTCGTGGTACGAAAGCTTGTTTGGGCCTCCCAACTTGCAGAAGACGCTCGCGGCATTTCCGATTGTGTTGCAGGGCAGTGGTGCCAATGCACCCTTCACCACAATTGGAGGGCTCGACAATACCTGGGTGCAAGGCAGGCGAGCTTCTCGCTTCTTCATCAATGACAACCTCGCTTGGAGCCATGGCGCTCACGAACTCCGGTTTGGCACGAACACCCGAATCTTTCGCTTGAATGACTATGACTTCGGGCAGGGCACAGTTCCAACCGCGGCGTACACGACGTTGCCGCAATTCATCTATGGAGTGGCATCTACTGCGACCCAGACTTTTCCCCTGTCGGCGAACGAACCATTCCGCTTCCTCAATCTCGATTTATATGCCCAGGACGCCTGGAAAGTGACGCGGAAGCTTACCTGGACATTCGGTGTGCGCGACACCTTCAACTCAAACCCGCTCAATCCCCACGATCAAATCGCGCGTCTGGGCGGTTTTTTCAGTTCAATCCTGCATGATGTGAATCAGCCGCTGAATGCGGCCATCCAGACTCATCTCGGCAATTTGTTTTCGTCCACACCGCTGGCCATTCTGCAGCCGCGGACCGCGATCGCATGGCAGTTCGAGCCAAAATCTGTGCTGAGAGCCGGTTTCGGAATCTTCAGCGATATTTTACCGGGCAGTGTGGCCGACCTCATTGGCACCAATCCTCCTTACGACAAAACCCTCCAGGGAGGTCTGCTTGGTACAGTGGGCGGGACTGCGATCGCTCCGGGAGTGCCGAACAGTGCAGTGGATGCAACTGTCGCCGCAAATCAAAGATTTAGTTCGGGATTCTCTCAAGGAAAGCTTTCGTGCGCATCCCCGCAGGCGAATCCCGCCACGTGCCTCCCACCCGTCGCAATCACAGCGGTGCCCACTGGCACTCTGCATGCTCCGTACTTCATGGAGTGGAGCTTGGGAATTGAACATCAATTCGGAACTACCGCGAGTTTGCTGGCGCGATATGTGGGAACACGCGCTGTGAACCAGCCCTATCTAACCCAAGTGAATGGATACCAGACGGTGTGCCAGGGGTGCTTTGCGCCATTCCCCTACATGCAACCGACTGATCCACGGTTCAGCGCGGTGACCCAGCTCGCCACTGGGGAGAACAGCCATTACAACGGCCTTCAACTCACCGCGATGAAGCGCCTGGGGCACGGTCTGCAAGGACAATTCAACTACACGTGGAGCCGCTGCATGGACACGGTTTCGAATGGAGGATTCCTTCAGTTCTCTGCGGGAGGGATTCTTTCTCCGCTGCCGGGAGAGCTGGCCCGCGATTACGGTCCTTGCGACTATGACATCCGGCACAACCTCAACGCGCAATATGTGTATCAGTTGCCCATCCACGTTCGGAATCACCAGTTGGCGCAGGCGCTCAACGGCTGGCAGATTTCCGGGACCATGTTCTGGCACAGTGGGGTGCCGTTCTCCGTTCTGAGCACACCCTATTCGGCCAACGGAAACGGAATTGTGCAGGGCAGCGGACCGCAGTTCGCTAGCGTCGTTACCGGCGTCCCGCTCTATGAGCATCATCCCGGCGCTGGTGTAACGCAACCGGGCACCCTCCAATGGCTCAATCCGGCCGCGTTTGTTTCCGCCGTTGATCCGAGTACTGGGCAGTGCGCCGGTGGCGACGACCCACAGCATTGCCAATTCGGAAACCTCGGCCGCAACGCCCTGCGCGGACCCGATTTTGTCTGGAATGACTTCTATCTCACGAAATGGTTTCCGGTGAGCGAGCGAGTGAAGCTTAGAATAGAGGCCCAGTTCTTCAATGTATTCAACCATCCGAACTTTGGGCTTCCCAGCATGACGCTAGCGGGGATTCCAGGAAAGCCTTCCACGCAGACGGGATTTGGAGCGCTTACGTACACAACATCGCCGCCGACCGGCCTGCTGGGCGTCGGCTTGGGCGGGGATAGTAGTCCACGCATGATCGCGTTTCAGGCACGCTTGGAATTCTGAACGTGCCCCCCGACGATTCTGTGCGGTTTGTCGGCTAGTCGGAAGTTACCGCCCGGAGCGGCCGGAGGGGTCAACTTCTAGTCCGTGCTTCTTAAGCTAGCGCTTATGGGATTCCGCCCCGCTTTGCCCTTCGACTAGCTGCGTTCGCTCATCGCAGGCTCGGGGGACAGCCGAGGCGGCTGTCGCTACGTGAGCTAACCAAGGCTTGGCAAGAACGTCTAGTTACGGGTAGAGTACTGTTCGTCTCATTTCCGGGCGCAAGTCCTTACAAGTCCCATACAACAGGAGTTTTCTCCCATGCGTCACGCAGTGATTGTGCTGGCGGCGGTTTCATGCCTGAGCGTTTTTGCTCGCGGGCAGAGTGCCGACGAACTGGTCAACAAGAACATTCAGGCCAAGGGTGGGATGGACAAGATCAAGGCCATCAAGTCGGTGCGCATGACGTGCAAACTGAATGGCGGCGGCGGATTTACGGTCGCGACGATGCAGGAAAATGAGCGCCCGAACTTGATTCGCGAGACGTTCACCCTACAGGGCATGACCGCGGTGACCGCGTTCGACGGCACAACTGGCTGGCAGATCCAGCCATTCAGTGGGCATAAAGATCCCGAGTTCATGGGGGAAGACGATTTAAAGGACCTGCTGCTGGACGCGGACTTCGATGGGCCTCTGGTGGATTACAAGGAAAAGGGCAACACCGTAGAGTTTTTGGGGCACGATGTGGTCGACGGCGACGACGCGCTGCGGCTGAAGGTTACGCTGAAAGATGGCGACATCGTCTACTACTACCTCGATCCTGACACGTTCCTCGAGATTCGCAAGGAAGTACAGGAGTTCATCCGCGGCTCGGTACGCGAGAGCGTTACGGAGTTGGGCTCGTACAAGCCGGTCGCAGGCGTGATGTATCCCTACTCAATTGCCCAGGGATCGAAGGCGAATCCGGCCGCGCAGACGACGACCATCGAGAAGATTGAAGTGAATGTGCCCATCGACAGGGCGGACTTTGCCATGCCGGCTTCTCTGAAACAGGCGCCGAAGGCCGATGCCGAGAAGAAGTAAGCTCTGGTTCGCTAGCGCCTTAACCGTGGACAGCCGAGGCCGGCTGTCTCTACGTGGACAAATTGTGATTAAAGCTGTCTCTACAAAGAGGATTTCTTGATGAAGATAACGAAGGTGAGCTTGTGGTGCGGGATCTGCCTGCTGGGTTGCTCTACACTGGCCGTTGCGCAGAATGGTTATAAATTTGATGCGGCCACCGTGTCAGGGCTTCCCGCGCGCAATATCGGGTCCGCCACTATGAGTGGACGCGTCGCTGCGATCGATGCTGTGGAGCAAGATGGGCGCATTACCGTCTTTATCGGCGCAGCCAGCGGCGGGGTGTGGAAGTCGGTAAATGGCGGCACGACCTTCAAGTCGGTTTTTGATCGCGAGAGTGCGCAGTCGATCGGAGCGGTAACGATTGATCCATCGAACTCGAAAACGGTGTGGGTGGGCAGCGGTGAGGGTTGGGTTCGAAACAGCGTCTCGATCGGCGATGGCGTTTACAAGTCCACCGACGGCGGCGAGAACTGGACCAACGTCGGACTCAAAGATAGCGAGCACATCGCGAAGATCCTGGTCGATCCCAACGATGGAAACAGTGTATTGGTCTGCGCGATGGGACATCTATGGGACGACAACGACGAGCGTGGTGTCTACAAGACAAGCGACGGTGGCAAAACGTGGAAAAAGGTTCTAGCGGGCGCGAACGGATCGTCGGGCTGCGCGCTGATGGCAATGAGCCGGCAGGAGGCGAAGACAATATACGCTGCGATGTGGGACTTCCGGCGACAGGGCTGGACCTTCCGCTCCGGCGGGCCGGGCAGCGGGCTTTTCAAGTCGACTGACGGCGGTGATCACTGGACGGAGATCAACGACAGCGGCGCCAAGGGCTTGCCGGCTAAGCCTTGGGGGCGGGTCGCGGTTGCGGTTGCGCCCGCGAAGCCGCAGGTGGTTTATGCCAACATCGAAGCGGAGAAAGGAAGAGGGCTCTACCGTTCGGACGACGGCGGGGCGAACTGGACAAAACTCGACGCCAGCAACTACATGGTGTGGCGTCCGTTTTATTTTGGCAACTTGATCGTCGATCCCAAGAACGAGAACAAAATTTTCAAACCCGATCTTATCCTGCTTTACAGCACCGACGCAGGCAAGACGTTCAACGTAGTTTCCGGTTCGGATCACGGCGATTTCCACGATGTATGGATCAATCCGAAGAATCCGAACATCGTAATCGCGGGCGACGATGGCGGGCTCTGGCGCAGCGAGGACGGCGGCAATCGCTGGAAGCATCAGATGAACCTGCCGGTTTCGCAGTTCTATCATGTGAGCACAGACAACTCCGATCCCTATCACGTTTATGGCGGGCTGCAGGACAACAGTTCATGGGTCGCGGATTCGTCGTATCCGGGCGGCGTTTCGAATTCGCGCTGGGAGAACATGTACGGCGGCGACGGCTTCTGGATGTTTGAAGACACGTCGGATCTCAATTACATCTATGCCGAAGCGCAGGGCGGAGAAATCGGGCGCGTCAACCGCCATACGCATGAAATCCGCGGGATCAAGCCGCTGCCGAATTACGGCGAGAAGAAGCTGCGCTTCAACTGGAACGCGCCCATTCACATGAGTCCTAATGAAAAGGGGACGATTTACATCGGCGCGCAATTTCTGTTTCGCTCGCGCGATCACGGGCAGTCGTGGGATCGTATTTCGCCGGATCTTACGACGAACGATCCGGAGAAGCAGAAGCAGGAAGAATCGGGCGGCGTGACCATCGACAATTCCTCGGCGGAGATGCATACCACGATTTATTCGATTTCGGAATCGCCGAAGAACGGGCAGATTATCTGGGCGGGAACCGACGACGGAAATTTGCAGATCACGCGCGATGGAGGCAAGACTTGGACGAACGTGGTGGGCAACATTGCCGGCCTGGGAAAGAATTCCTGGGTGTCGACGGTTGAGGCCAGCCGATTCGATGAGGCCACGGCCTACGCTACTTTCGACCGGCACACGTTCGGAGATATGAAGCCATACGCTTACAAGACCACCGACTATGGCAAGAGCTGGACCGCGCTTCCGGCCCAGGAGAGCGGGGCGCGCGGATTCGCGCACGTGATCAAAGAAGACTCGGTGAATCCGAACCTGCTTTTTCTGGGAACGGAATTTGGGTTGTGGATCTCGGTCGATGGCGGTCAGCACTGGGCACAATATAAAGGCAGCAACTTCCCTTCTGTACCGGTCGACGACATTGCGGTGCACGCGCGCGAGAGCGATCTGGTGCTGGCGACGCATGGGCGGGGCATATGGATTATCGACGACATTTCCCCGCTACGCGCTTTGACGCCGGAACTGATGTCGAAGGAAGCCACGCTGATACCGGGCAAGGCGGTGCAGTACTTCGATACGTTCGGCGGATGGCCAGAAGGAGATGAGACGTTCACCGGACGCAGCCGACCTGGGGAAGCTCGAATCACTTATTACCAGAAGGCGCGACACATCTTTGGCGATTTGAAGATCGAGATCCTCGATCAGAATGGCAAACTGGTGGATAGCGTAGCCGGAAGCAAGCATCGCGGACTGAACCGCGCGAACTGGTCGATGCGGATCAAGGCGCCCGCCGTGCCGCCGGCGGCCACTGCGCTGTTTGAGGCGGCGCAGGGGCCACGAGTGCTGCCGGGAACTTATACGGTGAAGATGACCAAGGGCGACAAAGTTTATACCGAGCAGTTGAATGTGGTGCTCGATCCGCGGGCGAAGTTTTCGTTGGAAGATCGCAAGACGCAGTTTGATTTGGCGATGAAAATCTACCACACTATTGAACACATGACTTACTCGGTGGAGGCGATTGAGGGCGTGCGCAATGCAGCCAACGCGAGGGCTGCGAAGCTGCCAGAGAAAGATCCGCTGCGGAAGCAACTTCAGGATCTGGCGGCCAAGTGCGACGAACTGCGCTCGAAGATCGTAGCCACGAAGGAAGGCGGAATGATCACGGGAGAGGAACGCGTCCGCGAACTTCTGGGGCAACTCTATGGAACCGTCAACGGTTATGAGGGGCGGCCTGGGGACTATCAGGCGGCGCGGGCGGATTCTCTGGCGCATGAACTGGAAGACGTTATTGGGGATTTCCAGAAGCTGACGCAGAGGGAACTTCCGGGAATTAATGCAGGATTGAAGAAGAAAAAAGCGGAAGCGATCACGGTGCTTACTGAAGCGGAGTGGCAGAAAAAGCGCGAGGCCGAGGGTGGTTCGGGAGCGGCCGCCGGGATGCGGTTCTTCGGCCAGGCGCGGGAAATAGAGTAGGGGCCCGTTCGACGTTGCGGTTCCGAGTCAGTGGAAAGCTGAGCAATTCTAAACGGAAACCGCGGTGTGACTTCTCTTTCGCCGCTCCAGGGCTCGGCTATTCTCGACTTGCGACCCACGGCTTGCGCCGTGGGCTGCATTCCTTCGCCGCTCCGCGGCTAGCAAACTCGGGTCTTGTACCATTCCGCCTCGATACGGACTCTTCCCAAATAAAGATTCCTTTTGAAAAAGGTCGGCTGTTCGATTTGATTCCGGACGTGGGTGCGAGTATGTTGGTCTGTCCTATAAATAGCGAACGGAGAAAAACTCAGGAGATTCCCCATGGTGAAACGATTTATTATTTCGATTTTTGCGCTGGCTGCTCTCGTAACGCTCGCGTTCGCTGCCGATGACAATCAGAATGCCTGCAAGGGCGATTCCGAGAAATGGCAACAGCTTTTCAACGGCAAAGATCTGACCGGGTGGAAGCATGTTGGGCCGGGCGGCGACACGGTGGAAGATGGGCTAATCCGTACGCACGGCGGCATGGGATTGCTCTACTGGACCGGCGGGAAGATCGGCAATTGCGTGATCCACGTCGTGTATAAGATGCGCGATGAGAACGATAACTCCGGAGTATTCATCCGCATTCCGGTGGAACCCCGCGAAGAGTGGATGCCGGTGCACTACGGATTCGAGGTGCAGATCGACAACCATCCCGAGACTTCGAAAGAGGATGAATACCATTCCACGGGCATGCTGTATTCACTGACCAAACCGCTGGCGAAGGCGTGGAAACCCGGGCCGGAATGGAACACAATGGAGATCACACTGGAGGGGCCGCGGACGATTGTGAGGCTGAATGGAGTGAAAGTGACGGACTATAAGGATGGCGATCCGGTGCCGGATCGGAAGTTTGATTTCGAGCCGCAGCGCGGGCCGCGGCCGAACTTCGGGTATTTCGGGTTGCAGAATCATAGCGACAACGACATCGTGTTTTTCAAGGAAGTGGCCATTAAGCCGCTGAAGAAGTAGTCAGATTTTGTGAGATCCAGTCACAGTCAAAATCATTCGGAGGGATTGGGATGAAACGCATTCTTTCGCGACGCGCATTCTTGCAGGGAAGTGCGGCGGCTGCCGCTGGCGGGCTTCTGGTTTCGAAGACTGTCCAACTGGAAGGTCAACCACTGCCACGGGCGGTGGCGCCCAGCGATCGCGTTCGCTTTGGCATGATCGGAATTGGAATGCAGGGCTCCGGCCTGCTGCGGGACTCGATCGCGATACCAGGCGTGGAATGCGCTGGCGCCGCCGATTTGTATGACGGACGCCACACGCTGGCCAAAGAAATTACAGCGAACGCGAGTCTTCCCACTTCGCGTCACTATCGGGACTTGCTCGATCGCAAGGACATCGACTGCATTGTGGCCGCGGTTCCGGATCACTGGCACAGACGAGTTGTGGTGGACGCGTGCAACGCGGGCAAGGATATTTATTGCGAGAAACCGATGTCGCACAACGTGGCTGACGGACTGGCGATGGTGGAGGCGGCGCAGAAAAATAATCGCATCGTGCAGATTGGCTCGCAGCGCGTCAGTTCCGTGCTCTGCGCCAAAGCACATGAACTCTACGCGGATGGAACGATCGGAGACATCGAAATGGTGGAACTCACGCTGGGACGAAACGACCCGACCGGCGCGTGGGAATATCCGCCTCCGCCCGATCTTTCCCCCGAAACGCTGGACTGGGACACCTGGCTCAACGATGCTCCGAAGATTCCGTTCAACCCATTGCATTTCGCGCGCTGGCGCTGCTGGAGAGCCTACGGCACCGGAGTAGCCGGCGATTTGATGGTGCATCTGATCAGCGGCATGCTGGTCACGCTGGGATGGAACGAGATTCCGCGCTCCGCAACTGCAATGGGCGGCATCTTCCGTTTCAAAGACGGCCGCGATATGCCTGACTTTCACACCGTGCTCTTCGATTATCATGGCATCCCGGTTTATGTGCGTCTGGACTTGGGGTGCGAGACGCCGGAACTGGCGCGCTTCATGGGCCCGAAAGGGCTGCTCGATGCCGGTGAATTTGAGTTGCGGCACTCTCCGCAGTCGGGCGTGGATACTGACCCGAGCTACTACACTTCCAGCTACCCCGCGAAATTGCGGGAGGAATATCTGAAGCAGTGGCATGCGGAACACGACCCGCAACTCGGCAAGGAACCCATCCACGACGACACGGTATATCGCGGGCACGACTGGGATGATATGCGTCCCCACCTGAACGTCTTTTTCCAGGCGGTGAAGTCGCGCAAGCCGGTGACGGAGGATGCGGTTTTTGGCAACAACGCTGCCACCGCCTGTCACATGGCAAACGAATCGTATTTCCGGCAGAAGCCGGTTACTTGGGATGCAGCTTCGAAAACCATCAAGTCGTCGTAGCCTGGGAAAGGCGCCCCTTGATTCATTATTTCGTCCGCGGCTGAAGCCGCTGTTGATTTTGCGGAGCCAGTATGGCGCGGCTAAAAGCCGCGCCCTTTCAGAATCGAGCGCTTTTCGGCTTTCAGTCGCAGGCCGAGTTTCGGCAGCAGGCTGGAGCGCAGGAGGAAACGTGCGTCCTACTACTCTTCTTTCAGCCGGGCGGGAACGGAAGATCATTCTGGGTAAGATCATTCCGGTTCTTCTCGGACTTCTTGTACTGAATGTTTGCGCGCTGGCGCAGGATCTGCCGGCTGGCAAGCCTGAGTCGCTTGGGCTGTCTGCGGAACGACTGGAGCGCATCGGAACAGCCGTGCAACACGACATCGATGACAAGCGCATTGCTGGCGCGGTGACGCTCGTGATCCGGCACGGCCGCGTCGCCTGGTTCAAGTCGCAGGGCATGATGGACCGCGAGGCCAGCAAACCGATGCGGCCGGATGCGATGTTCCGCATCTGCTCCATGACCAAACCTATTACCAGCGTCGCCGTGATGATCCTGTATGAAGAGGGACGATTCCTGCTCGACGATCCGGTGTCGAAATATCTTTCGGAGTTTAAGAATCCGAAGGTGCTGGTGAAGCCAGCTTCGGGCGAGCCTTATTCGATTCCAGCCACGAAAGAGATTACTATTCGCGACCTTCTTCGGCACACATCCGGGATTACTTACAACTGGAACAATGACCTTGGCGGTATGTACGAAAGCGCTGGCGTGGCAAGTGGACTGCTGCAATATGACGGGACCATCGGCGACAGTGTAAAGAAGCTAGCTGGCCTTCCTCTGCTTTTCAATCCTGGGGAACGTTTTGAATATAGCCTGAGCGTCGACGTGCTGGGACGACTGGTGGAAGTCGTGTCGGGCAAACCACTGGACGAGTTTTTCCGCACGCGCATCTTCGAACCGGTGGGCATGAAGGATACATATTTCTATCCGCCCGACAGCAAGCTCGATCGCCTCGCCACGGCGTACACGTACTATCCCGATAAAGGATTGAACCGCTTTCCCGACACTCCAATCAAGGAAGGGACCTTCGTTTATTCAGCCGACTATCCTTCACGTGGGCCGAAGAAGTTATTTTCCGGCGGCGCGGGATTAGTTTCCACGGCGATGGACTATGCTCGCTTCTGCCAGATGATGCTCGATGGCGGCAGAGTCGGCACCACGCGTTTGTTGAGCCGCAAGTCCGTGGAACTTATGACGCAGGATCAACTTGGAAAAATTGGCCCTGACCAGGGCTTCGGCCTGGGATTCGGAGTGTCCGGCGTCAAGAGCCCACTCTCAGAACTGGGATCGCCGGGCGAGTACAACTGGGGCGGATTTTTCTACACCGGCTTCACGATCGATCCCAAAGAGCAGATGATCGTCGTCTTCATGGCGCAATTGCATCCCACAGGCGGTTTGACTCTGGACCGCGAAGTCAACGTACTGGCGTATCAGGCGATCAACGATTAAGGTATCGGGAAGCGTCCGAGATTCTTCGGAATTTCACGCTGCGATATAGCATGACGAATCGATTCGTTTGCCAGAACAAAGCGATGAGTGAGTCTTCCCCGATCGAATCCCGGATCAACCGTCGAGCGTTTCTGGGTAAATCCGCTGCAGTGATCGCGGGTGGTGTCGCCCTGCCTCGTACGGCATTGTCCTACGGAAATATCGTTGGCGCGAATGATCGCATTTCCCTCGGGCACATCGGCATTGGCAATCGCGGTGCGGAACTGGACTCGATCGCGGCCCAGTTGAAGGACAGTCACCACGTGGAAATGATTGCGGTCTGCGACCTTTGGAACCTGAATCGCCTGACAGCGATCAGCACGAATGCGCGCTTTTACAGCCGGACTCCGCGGGCTGTCCAGCATGTTGAAGAACTGCTCGCCATGAAGGATGTGGACGGCGTGTTGATTTCTACTCCGGAGCACTCCCATTCGCCAATCCTGAAAATGGCAGCTGAGGCTGGGAAAGATACCTATGTCGAAAAACCGATGGGGAATGTGCTGGCCGAGGCAAAAGCCGCGCGCGACGCGGTACTTAAGGCTAAGACGATTGTTCAGGTAGGCACGCAGCATCGCAGCGAGCCGTATCCGCGAGCCGCGCACCAGGTCGCGCGCAGCGGAGCTCTCGGAGATGTAAGCAAGGTTGAAGTTGTGTGGAACTATCATGGGCCGCGGTGGCGCGGGCGGCCGGAGGTGAAAGAGATTCGCGAGCAGGATACGGATTGGAAAGCGTGGCTGATGACGAAGCCGGCGCGTCCATTCGATCCGAAAATGTATTTCGAGTTCCGTCTTTACAAGGAATTCTCCAGCGGGATTCCGGATCAATGGATGAGCCATGCGATTGACCTGGTGCATTGGTTTATGGACGACAGTTTTCCGAAGTCGGTCGTGTCCCATGGAGGAGTTTTTGCCTGGCATGACGGGCGCGAAACGGCCGATACGTTTCAGGCGTTGCTCGAATATCCGAAAGGCTTTCTGGTCAGCTATTCGACGAGCTTCGGCAACGACGCGCCCAGTTTTACGCGCTACATGGGGAAGACGGCCAGCCTGATCAATGACGGTGGCGAAGGCAGCCCGCGGTATCGGCTGGTCGAAGAGAAAGGTACGCACGAAGACGACGCCGACATTGATCGGAAGAGAGAATCCAAAGTGGTGCTTCTGCCGGGTGAGACCAAGCTGCCGCCGCTCGGCATTAACGACCTGACTACGGAGCACATGGCGAATTGGTTTGAATGCATGCGTTCGCGCCAGCAGCCCCACGCGACTGTGCATGAGGGATTCGCGCATTCCGTCGCCTGCATCATGGCTGCGCAATCGTATTGGACAGGCAGGAAAGTTTTCTGGGACGCGAAGACCGAAACTATTTCAGAGAGGATGCCGGCTTGACTGAGCTGTGGCCCGTAGTGCCGGCGAGAAGACGTAGCAAGCTACGTCTCTACGAGACTCCGCAGGCGCGGGCGTCTCCCAGGCATTGGCCGACTACGTGCGCGTAATCCGCGATTGCGATCTCGGGGTCATCGATGTCAGGATGCCACATCTTTTCCCATTCGAAACAGTAAAATCCTTTGTATCCAATCGAGAGAAGGGCCTGAATCTGCCGTTGGATGGGAACATTGCCTCGCCCCGTCAGCACATACTTGCGGTTTTCTCCACTGCCGATCGAATCTTTCAGATGCGTGTGGCGGATCCACGGGCCGAGTTGCTGGACGGTAAATTCCGGATCTTCGTTGGAGGTGGCGAAGGTGTGATGCGCGTCCCAGAGCAGCCCAACGTGATCGGAGCCGGCGGAGTGCAATACATCCTTTAAAGTTGCGGAAGAGGTGAAGTGATCGTGGGACTCGATGATCACAGTCACGTTGCGCGGGCCGGCGTAGATGCCGAGTTCGCGCAAACCTGAGGCCACCCGGGCTTTGGTCTCGTCGCTCGGCGTTGGGTTCTTGTCGGATTCCGCTTTGCCACCAAAAACCCGTACGTACGGCGCTCCCAGAGCTGCCGCTAAATCGATGAAACGGCGCGCATCGCCCAATTCCTTTTCGCGCTTGGCCGGATCTTCCACATACAGTTGTGCAGAACTGCTTACGTTAGCGATTTGCAGTTTGCTGGCACGGATTTCTTTTTTGGTCTGCTCAATTCGGTCGGCAGCGAAGATGGGGTGCGCGGGCAAATCCAGTTTGCCCTCAAGACCGCGCAGTTCGATGGCGGTGAATCCGTGCTGCGTGGCGAAGTCCAGAATCTTTTTCCATTCCCAGGCGGGACATCCCAGCGTGGAAAATGCCAGTGGGATCCGGCTAGGTTTGGTTGCGGCTGCTTTTTTCTCGTCAGCGCGTAATTCAACTGAAGCCATCGGCGCCAGGACAGACCATGAAAGCATTTTTAGAAACTCACGACGGCTACTCATTGGAGTTAGCTCTCCTTTGAAACGGGCGGGATGCGCCGGCATTTATGTTACCCGACTGATCGCGACGCGGGAGCCGCTTGGCGTGTTTCCTGAATCGACCAAGCGGCAGGCACCTCGACATACGACCGATCGAGGGCTGCTATGGAAGGACAACCCAGCAATCGAAGCGTGCGCTCAACATCAGATCGCAGGATTTCCAGTGCGCGGGCGACTCCCGCTGGCCCGCCGGCCGCGAGTCCGTAAGCATAGGCGCGGCCCACGAGAACTGCGCGCGCTCCCAGGCAGACGGCTTTCACAATGTCACTGCCGCGGCGGACACCTCCATCCATGAGCACTTCGATCTGTCCTTTCACGGCGGCGACGACTTCCGGCAGAGCGCGTAAGGTGGGGAAAACCGAATCGAGTTGCCGACCTCCGTGGTTCGACACCACCACGGCAGATGCGCCTTCGTCAACGGCACGCCTGGCATCGTCGCCGGTCAGAAGACCCTTGACCACGATCGGCCCAGGCCACAATTCGCGGATCCATCGCAAGTCTTCCCAGGTCACCGTTGCCCTCGCGAGAGCAGCACCAACGTCGATGAGTTCCATTGGGCCTTTGCCCGGAATCACCACGTTCTCCAGCTTCGGTACGGCACCGTCGAGCAGAAACGACGCCAGCCAACCCGGATGGGCGAGAATGTTGGGCAAGTACGGAATTTTCGCGAACCAGGAAGTGCCCAGGAGTTCTTTCATTCCGTTGCGCGGATCGCGCTCTCTCAGTCCAGCCACCGGCGTATCCACCGTAATCACCAGCGCAGAAAATCCCGCGCGGCGGGCCCGGTCGATCGACGCCTTCGGCGGCCTCGCGCCCCCCCAGCAGATACAGCTGATAAAAAACCGGACCCTGCGATCCGGCCTTCACATTCTCCAATTTGTGTCCAGAGATGGTGGAAAGAATGTACGCCGTGCCTGCCTCTCCAGCCGCGCGAGCCGCGGCAACTTCCCCGCCGGGATGCATCAAACGGCTGTAGCCAACTGGGGCCAGAATTGCAGGGAAAGAAAGTTCGTGGTTCAGCACGCGAGTTTTCAGGTCACAAACGCCGACTGCCACTGCGCTCCGAGGACGAAACAGAACATCGCGAAATGCCCGGCAGTTTTCGGCCAGGGTGCATTCGGCTTCGGCGCCGCCATCCAAATAGTCGAACACCGACTTGGGCAGCCGGCGTTGCGCCAGAGCGCGCAAATCCTCGATATTAACCACCCGCGAAGCATTCATGGCGTCGCCTGAGATGATAATGCCGGCCCGGGTTGAGGTCCAACTGGAAAGTCGTGTAAGTTCGTGCTAAATACGACCGTTTGGCTGATTTCGAAGATTCCAACCTAAGTGATGAGATGAATGGTAGGCACGAGGAGACTCGAACTCCTGACCTCTACCGTGTCAAGGTAGCGCTCTAACCAACTGAGCTACGCGCCTACTGTTGGCGGTTTCAGTAGTTTACCAGACTTTTACGAATCCACACCCGCCCACGCCCGAGAGTAGTGGACACCGTTAGCATGGCGAGCAGACCTTGCAGTTCTCCCCTACGGATCTTTCTCGTTCTCCGAAGGATGCTCAACGACGCCGCGGATGTTTGTTATTGCAGCCGTGACCGCGTAGGCGGTCACGGCTCAGTCTGTGTCAGTTTCCCTGCGCACAATATCCGGCACCGTTCAGAGCCTGGTTGCTCCACAACGTCTGTACGGGATAGGTTTTTCCGTCATTGCCGAGCATATTGAATGGCGAGCCCGGGACCTGCAGGCCATCGCCTACCCACGCGCACTTATCGCCAATCTCCCAACTCTGGTAGTCGAACCAGGCGCCGTTCTGAATCTGCCCGGCGGACTCTTCCGCGCCCGGGTCGGTCAGAGTCTCTGCGATCTCGTGTCCCAGCACGATAGTGACGCCATCATTGTTACCGGCGGGCGCGGGGTTCACGAAGTCCTGGCCGCAACCTCCTCCGGCGTTCAGTACGTAGGGCATGTTCGTGAACACAACGCCCGGGGTCACACCCGGATACGAAATCGGGGTGACGAAATCGTGCCAGGCGCAGTACGAATTCTGGTTGAATCCCGCATCGTTATACATTTGAGGCGTAGCCACTACGAGGTTTGCGTTGGTCAGATTGGTGACGCCGAAATGCTGCACTGCCCGGCCCGCCTCTTGAGCCAGCTCCAGTGGGCTCAGGTTGTTGTGGATCGGAGTGGCGTCGTCATGCCAGACGCCTGCCAGCTCCTGCTTGGGATTGCCGACGGTCGAAAATGTGCCGTCGTAATTCGATTGGTAGTACTGCGCCGAGATTTTTCCCCACGACGTTCCACCGATTGCCGCGATGAACTTCGTCATGAGTGCCGCTACGCCATCGGGATCGTTCGCCGGCGCTCCGGCGGTCGTATGGTTGAAGGCTCCGGCTTCTCCCCAGCCCCACAGAACCAAATAGATCTTAGGAGTCACCTGCACCTTGCCGCCAAAGTAGGCCATATTGACGGGCATCGGCTGTCCTGCGGCTACACCTGGAGGGCAGATGCCAATGGTCATGCAGACATCTACTGTGGGCGGTTCGATTCCCGTCGGCGGCATCACATGCGGATGCGTCGGCGCCGACCGCACGCAGCCCTGGCCGTTTACGTCAAACGATCTGTTACTCCACAGCGGCTGCACCGCGAACTTGGTGTTGGAGTTCATGGAAACGTTGGCCAAGTCAGTCCACGCGCACTTGTCGCCATTTTCGCTGCCCTGAGCGTCGTTCCAGCCATCCTGGTCCGATGCAAAATTATCGGGATCGGTGACCGCCTCTGCGTACTCATGGCCCACAACAATGCTGTAGCCGTCGAATACGCCGTGGCCAAAGGAATCGCTGACCACGTTCACCGAGTTCATGCCGCAACCGCCGGAGCCTAGTCCCGGCCAACTGGCGTTGAGAAAAGGAATGAAAGCGTATTGCAAGCGGTAAGGATTGCCCAAGCCGTCAATGCTGCTGGTTTGAGTATGGTAGCCACAATAGACGGGCTGTCCGGTGGCGATAGTGGTGGGTGGCGTCAGAACTATATAAGTCGCCTGCGGATCGTAATTAAAATGCGCCGAGGCACGAATGGCTTCCTGCGCAATGGGATCATCGGCCAGGTTCTCCGCCAGGCCGAGGGCAACGATGTCGCTCGGTACCGGGGTTGAATCCGTCCAGACTCCCTTCAACTGCTTGCGCGGATTGGTGACGTAATTCGCCCCTGCAATGTTGGCGCAGCTGGTGCTTCCGGCTGGAATGTTGTTGCAGTACTCCGTCTGGATTCCCGCCCAGGAGGTCCCACCCAGATTCGTGAGAAACGAAGTTACGTAATTCTGGAGTTGCTGGCTGGTAAACACCTGCCCCTTCGCATCGGCGGTAGTAAATCCATTGGCCCACTCGGGGCCCCAGAAAATCAGATAGGTTGCTGGTTTGATTTCGACGCCGATCGCGCCCTGGCCCGCATTACCGCCGTGATAGATCAGATCATTTGCCAGTGACGACGGGTTGGGTGTGTTGGGCTGCCCTGGCGCCCAGAAGAAGTGCTTGGGATTGGTTTGGGCCTGCGAACTTGTCGCTGCGCCCGCCATCAGAAAAACCAGCCAAACAAACGCGGCCAAACGTCCGATCAGGGATATCCTGCCAGGCCGGGAACTTAGAACGTGCATTGAAGTCTCTCCCTCGCACTTAGATTTTTCAGGCTATTCGCTGCTACCGACAGCACGGGTTTCCCAAAAGATACGAATAACGCTCCGGTCAGACGCACGTCGATCAGGTGGTTTCTGTAACTCGCCTCGGGTGTTTTCCGTAGCTCTCCCGACATTCGAGCTCGGACAAGGCCGGGGGCTTGGCGCGCCGGGAGGGCTATACCGTACTGAATGGTGTCGCGGTCACGCGACGAAGGAGGTCGAGGGCGTTGATTCGCTGGCAGTACTCCGCAAAGGATGCATCTGGTCCTTTCCAGCGAAGGTCTTCGATTGTGTCGAAGACTGGTACGTCGGTTCGGAGGGTCGCGAGCGTGCGAAACAGAAGCGCATCGTTCCAGGCGCTCAACAAGGACTCAGAAAGCAGGCGGGCTCTGCGGATGGATGCATGCCACAGGCGCCAATCTTTCGGAACGAGTTCCAGGTGGGAGTACTGAGATAACACCAGCGCCGCGGCTTTGGCTCCCCAGCCAGCCACGCCGGGGAACCCGTCGGCGCTGTCGCCGACTACGGCCAGGTAGTCCGGAATGGATTGCGGCGTCACTCCAAATTTTGTGATGACGCCGGCTTCGTCGCGCACGATGTTCTGGCGGCGATCCAGTTGTACGACTCGGGTACCTACGACGCACTGTCCAAGATCTTTGTCGGGTGTACAAATCAGGACTTGGCGGACTCGTTCATCCTGCGCGGCCTTCGCGGCTGCGGAGGCGAGCGCATCGTCGGCTTCGTAGTAAACCATGGGCCACACCAGCACTCCCATGGCTTCCAGTGCCTCCTCGAGGATCGGGAACTGCGAGAGCAGTTCTGGCGGAACGCCCTCGGCAGTTTTGTATCCGGGATACAGGTCGTTGCGAAACGACTCCACGACATGGTCGGTCGCGACTCCGATGTGGGTGGTGCTGCGCTCGAGCATGGAAACGACCGACGTCAGGACACCTCGCACAGCTCCGATTTCCTGTCCATTCGCATCTTTCGCGGACGGCACGGCGAAGAAGTGCCGGAACAATTCGTAGGTGCCGTCGATCAAGTACACATCCATGCAAATGTTCCTCGATTGCTTTTAGAAATCTCGCGTTGTGATTATGAACCGCTATCCATCGCCGTAAACAGATTGTTCAGCGCCTCCGCCAGAGTGGGATGGGCGAAAATGCCGTCGCGCAACGCGGTGTAGGGCAACTTCCCCATCATGGCAATCTCAATGGCCGACATAATTTCACCGCCTTCGATGCCTAGGATTGCAGCGCCAAGAATCTGATTACTGTCGGTGTCCACGATCGCCTTCATGAAGCCGCGAGTTTCGTCGACTTCAAGAGCGCGCGCCACGCGAGTCATCGGCATCTTGGCCACGCGAATGTTGCGGCCTTGCGCGCGAGCCTGCGCCTCGGTAAGGCCTACACGGCCCAGCTGAGGATCAATAAAAAGGGCATAGGGCACTTGGCGATTCCTGGTGGAGGCGGTTTTCTTTTGGATGAGATTGGCGCGGATGATTCGAAAGTCGTCGTAAGAAATGTGGGTGAACGCGGGGCCGCCTTTGATATCCCCCAAGGCGTAAACGCCTTCGGCGGTAGTTGCAAGGCGATCATTCACCTGAATGAAGCCGCGGTCGTCAGTTTTAATTTTGGCGGCGGCGAGATTGAGTGTGTCCGAATTGGGCACACGACCAGTGGCAACGAGCAGATGTGAGCCTGTCAGGGTGGTCGATTCGTTCTCGCACTGAACCTGTAGACTGATATTCCCGCCCGACTTCTCTACGTGCGTGGCTTTCGCATTCAGAAAGACTTCAATCTGGTCCTGGCGCAGGATTTTGGTGATCTCTTCCGCGATATCCGAATCTTCTTCGACAAGCAACTGGCCTGCGGATTGAACAATCGTTACTCGGCTGCCAAAGCGGCGGAACAGTTGGCCAAACTCCAGGCCGATGTAGCCTCCTCCCAAGACTAATAAGTGATCCGGGACGGCATCGAGTTCCATGATGGAGACGTTGTCAAGGAAATGGACTTTGTCCAACCCATCGAGCTTGGGCCGCGAGGCGCGGGTGCCGGCATTAATGAAAATGTATTTCGCTGAAATTGTGCGCTGGCGGCCATCTTGCATGCGAATGTCAATAGTCTTGGGCGCAGTGAAGCGCGCGTCGCCGAAGATCAGTTCGAGGTTTGAAGTCTTCTCAATCTTCGTCTGGCTTCCGTTTCGAAAGCTGTCGACGATCTTGCGCTTCCGTTGACGAACTTTCACCATGTCAATGCTGATCGGTCCAGTCTGCACCCCGTAGTCGGCGGCGCGGCGCGCCAGGTATGCGACCCGCCCGCTGGCGACCATGGTTTTCGTGGGGGTGCATCCTTCGTTCACGCAGGTGCCACCGACATGCTTCCGTTCGATGAGAACGGTACGCATGCCTGCCCCTGCAAGGGCCGTGGAGAGCGGTGTACCGGCTTGCCCCGACCCGATGATGAGGGCGTCGTATTGCTCCGCGGTGGTCATGAGGACACCTCAGATTTAATTTGCGCCGGGGCCTACAGAGCGTAGAACATACTTGGGTTTCTTCAGAAGCGAGAAGCCACAAATAATCCAAGTCCGATGGCGATCACATCTTCCGGGATCGCGACTGCGAAATCCGGCACGCGCAACGCCCGGACTAGTCCCACCCGCGCGTGATAGCCGGCGAATGCCCCGGCAATTCCGCCGAGCGCTCCGGCAAAAGCTCCCAGCCAAAGTGTAGCGTCGCCGGCGACGGCCAGGCATGCGCCCGTCAGTGCGCCGGTGACGATTCGAGCGGAAAGGCCGACAGGGGCCGTGCGGGACGGCGTTGAGGGAAGTTGGTCAGCTACAAGTTCCACCACCGCTAAAAGGGTGAAAATGGCTACCGCCCACGCCGATCCCATGAACGACAGGGAAGAGCCGTGAAGATTAATCCAGCCGAGGTGTGCTGCCCACGCCACAACCGCCGGCGCTGTGAGAGAGCGCAGCCCCGCCACGACTCCGATAGTGAATGCCAGGCCCAGAGCGAGTCCAGAATTCATAAGCCTCTCCTCCGCAGCGGACAGTGAACACATTCAACATCAGGCCGCGCTTTGTGACAACGGCAACCGAACCTGGAAACGCGTATCTCCCGGTTTGGAATCCACCTGAATGTTGCCACGATGTTTTCTTACGATGCGTTGGACGGTATCGAGACCCAGTCCGGTTCCCTCGCCGACTCCCTTGGTGGTGAAGAAGGGCTCGAAAATGTGGGGCTCAACTTCCGGGGAAATGCCGGGACCGTTGTCGCCGATCTCGACAACAGCGCAATCATCCTCGCGAAAGGTGCGTACTCGCAGCTCGCCTGTTCCGCCCATTGCGTCGATGGCGTTGTCGATGATGTTGGTCCAGATCTGGTTGAGTTCGCTGCCGAAGGAATTCACGAAGAGCGGAGTTTTCTGATAATTCCGCTGCACTTTCACTCCCCGTTTGAGTTTGTGATTCAAGATAGTCAGCGTGGTCTCGAGGGTTTTCACGACATCGACATTCTGCAAGGGCGACTGATCCATGAACGTATATTCCTTGATCGCGCCCACCAGTTCGGAGATCCGCGAGGTGCTGCTTTCAATCTGGTTCAGCAAGTCGGCGATCTCCAGGGAAGCTGAAATTCGCACGAGTGCTGCCCGGGCAGTAGCGGCGTCGAGCTTGGCGAACAATTGCTCCAACGCTTCGGCTTTGAAGTTCTTGCGGGCGAGGTCGGCCGCAAGCTGCCACAAGTCATTTTGTCCGTGACTGCGAAGCAAGGAATCGAGCCGGTCCTCAAGATCGCTGATGGTGAGTGCGTCGGGGGGAGGGCCATCGACTTGGACCAGCGAAGCTTCCAACTTCTCAATCTCCGCTTTTTGTGACGGGGTCAGGTCGCGGCTGCCGAGCTCGTGGCTGGCGTCACGCACCCGCTTCAGAATGTCGCGCAGTTGAGTGGCAGCGCGCTTCGCCGCCGATGCGGGATTATTCAATTCATGCGCGAGACCGGCAGATAGCTTGCCTAGCGCGGCCAGGCGGTCCCGTTGCTGTTCAAACCTGGTCGCTTCGCGGATGCGGTCTGACATCAGGCCAACCAGGCGCGTGGCCAGTTCGGGCAACTTCTGCACTAACTCGGTAAAAAGCGAGGCAGGAAACCTGAGGACGCGGGCCTCAGTCTCGGCGCGCCCACTTAAAGTGAAAGTCTTCATCCGGGAAAACGGCAAGATTCCCGTAATTTCGCCGGCTTTGATGGCCAGCACGAAGCTTTCGCCGGCAAGTTCGCCGCGCCATTGAAACTCTCCCTCTAGCAGTACAAACATTGCGTCAGCCGGGTCGCCCTGTCTCGCGTAGGTCTCGCCTGGCTTGAGAAAAAGCTCCTTCGAGTTGCTGAGGAACCACGCGATTTGATCGTCAGGCAACCCTGCAAATGCCGGGACGCGACGCAGCAGATCCGTTGTGTCGGCCATTTAGACCTTGCTCAAGTATTGATGAATGAACTGCACCGCCACGGAACCCTCGCCAACTCCCGAGGCCACGCGTTTGACCGAACCGTGCCGCACATCGCCCACCGAAAATATACCCGGCACATTCGTTTCCAGAAGGAAGGGATCGCGATCGGGCATCCAACCTTTGGGACGCTGTCCACCTTGCATCAGGTCGGATCCCGTAAGAATGAAACCGCGCTCGTCACGCTCGACGGTGCCTGCCAGCCAATCCGTACGCGGCAGCGCGCCAATAAAGATGAACATCGAACTTGCCGGCACCCGTTCCACCTTGTCCGTGTCGGAACACAGGACCGAAATTTCCTCCAGACGCGTTTCGCCGTGCACCTCAGCGACGCTCGCGTGCGTCCAGAGCTGAATATTGGGAGTCTCCTTGATCTGGTCAATCAGATATTGCGACATCGTGCTGGCAAGTGAATCTCCGCGGACGAGGATGACGACTCTCTCTGCATATTTGGAAAAATTCATCGCCGCCTGGCCGGCGGAATTCGCGCCGCCAATGACGTAGACCATCTCACCCTTGCACGACAATGCCTCGGTAGCACCGCCGCCGTAGTAAACTCCCGCGCCTTGCAGCTTGTCAACGCCGGGGGCCTCCAGTCGGCGCCATTGCACCCCGGTTGCAATCATTAGCGCGTGGCAGGAAATCTCGCTGCCGTCTGCCACTTTAACGATGCGGTACGGTCCTTCAACGCGGACGCCGACGGCCTCCTGTGGAGCGAGGATTTCTACTCCGAAACGCCGCGCCTGCACAACGGCACGACGGGCCAGATCGCCTCCGCTGAGCCCGGCTGGAAATCCCAGATAGTTTTCAATTCGCGAGCTCATTCCCGCCTGGCCGCCCGGGGCTTCGCGCTCCAGCATCACGGTGTGCAATCCCTCGGATGCACCGTAGACAGCCGCAGCCAGACCGGCCGGTCCTCCGCCCACAATTGCCAGGTCATAAAAACTGGTTTCGGCGCGGGTTCGCAATCCCACTTTTTGCGCCACTTCCGCCGGGACGCTGTTGAGGAGCTTCGTCCCGTCTGAAAACAAAACTATGGGAAGGTCGCTGGCATCGGGCCCGAGAGCCTCGAGAAGGCGCTTCGTTTCCGGATCGTTCGCCGAGCCCTCTACGTCGATCCATTGATAAGGAACGTGGCTGCGAGCCAGAAAATCTCTGAGCTCGTAGGAGCGCGGAGACCATCGCGTGCCCAATACGCGGATCCCTTGAAAAGCGGGCCGGTATGACGCTTGCCAATCGTCGAGCAAGTCGTCGAGTTGAGGATAGAGGTGCTCGCTGGGAGGGTCCCAGGGCTTCATGAAAAAGTAATCGAGGCTGGCCTGGTTGATGGCGCTGATCGCGGCATTCGTGTCGGCGTAAGCCGTGAGCAGCGCCCGCTTGGCGTCGGGAAACATCTTCCGGGCCTCCTGCAGAAACCCGACTCCATCCATGTGAGGCATGCGCTGGTCCGCGAGCAGGAGGGCGACCCCGTCGTTGCGAACCTTCAAGCCCTTGAGCAGATCGAGAGCCCCTTCCGGCGAGTCGCTGCTTAGGACTCGATACGCCGCGCCGTACTGGGATCGCAAATCGCGCTCGATGGCCCGCAAGACATCGGGATCGTCGTCGACGGTCAACAAAATCGGCTTCGCCATGATCGTTGCTGGACTTAAAAGGCCTCGATTAAAGATGAAGCAAGGGATTCCGGAAATTCCGGATACGAACAAACTGATTAGATACTGAAATCCGAATTCGGTCGCATCCGGTAGAGTGCACTTACGCCAGGACGTCGTCCAGTTCCATTTCATCCACGAAACACCAGACCCACGACTCCCCGGGTTCGTTGGAGCGGATGAGCGGGTGCTGCGTTTTCTTGAAGTGTTTGGTGGCATGCTTGTTCTTGGACGAGTCGCAACAGCCCACATGTCCGCAACTGAGACACAAGCGCAAGTGAACCCAAGTGTCGCCGGTCTTAACGCAGTCTTCACACACGTGTTTGTTGGTTTCTTTGATTTTGATCTGGTTCAGGTGGGTGCATTCGTTGGGCATGGGATCCTCCCGGAAAGTTCATCTTGAAACGCGGCAAGTGACCTCAGTCATGTAACGAAAGGACACCAGCACTGTCAAGAGTCGCGCCCTTCACTCACAATGATTTTGGAGGTCTTTCATCCGTGTTTCGCCTCGATTATTTATCTTGCGTCTTAACCATCACGTCCACGATTCTGGTTGGCCGGCGATGCTGGGAAGGCTGGGCATTGGCCGGCATTAATAGCGTATTGGTGTGCATCATCGGCCTCAAAACAGACCAACTGGGCTTCATTCCCGCCAACGTATTCTGCATGGTAATGAGCGCGATCAATCTGCGCGCATGGCGCAAGCCCGATCCGTCTTAGCAAGCGAGCCAGCCGGATGTGTCTTCGCGTTCATTCTGCGATAAGCAGATTCTCGGAAAACGGCCATCTCTCATCGATCCATTGCCGTTCGCAGCGGAATCCGGCGTCGCGGGCCGTCTCGACGATCTCCTCGGCCGAATACTTGTGACTGCTTTCCGTCCAGATTGTTTCTCCTTCTTGAAACTCGACAGAGACTTCCGCCGCTGGAATATTCACGGTCTGCCGGCGCTTCGACTGCAGGTGCATCTCCACGCTGCGTGCGACGGGATTGATCTTCGCCAGATGCGCGAATTGGAGCAAATCAAAGTCGGCGCCAAGTTCGCGATTCGTGCGGGCCAGCAGGTTCAGATTGAAAGCGGCCGTCACGCCCAGTTCATCGTCGTAGGCGCCGAGCAGTTGCGCGGTCGGTTTTTCCAGGTCTGCTCCCAGGAGCAGAGAATCCCCCGGCTGAAGAATGCTTCGCACAGATCCCAGAAACTTCACCCCTGCGGGGCGGTCAAAGTTTCCGATGGTACTGCCCAGGAACAGCACGAACAGCCGCTGACCGCTCTTGCGGTAAGAAGCCACCTCCAGCAGTCCGTCGAGATATTCGCGTTCAAAACCCACGATGCTGATGGCGTCGATGTCACTCAGTTCCCGTTCGCACATAACAAGCGCCGACCGGGAGATTTCGACCGGATAATAGGATGTGTGCTGACGTCGGCAGAAAGCTTCCAGCAGCCAACGGGTTTTTTTGCCGCTGCCACTACCTAGTTCCGCTACAGCGACCGAGCCGGCAAGGCGGTCCACGATCTCATCGGCGTGGCGTCGCAGCAGACGTTCGTCGGCCCGGGTGAGCCCGTATTGCGGCAGGCGGCTGATCACTTCAAATAGAGCTGAGCCGACATCGTCGTAGAGATACTTGGAGGGAAGCTCTTTTTGTCCGGTCCGAGTTAGCCCGTCGCGAACATCGGTGGCGAAATCGTATGTGGCATTGCTGGGGATGGCATGAACGAGCATTGCAAAACTCCTTTACTCCGGTAATTCAGCAAATCAATGATGCACGCAACGGAAAGCCGCGTATACGTATTGGTAATGCGCCTGAAACCAATTGCGAAATGTGGGCCGCAACATGCACGCAGCGGTGCGCGGCGAGCCACCCTTCATGACAAAATGTTTGCCATCGAAAAAATTCGCCGAGTAGCCAGGGTAGAACGGAAAAGCTTCGAACCCGGGAAAGGGAGAGAAAACGGTTGAAGTCCACTCCCATCCGTTGCCCAACAGGTCGTGTACGCCAAACGCGCTGCATCCCGCGGGAAAGGCATTTACCGGCGTCGGGTTCCAGTGGCTAAAGTCAAAATTGCCGAATTCGGGGGCAGGCGCTTCGTTGCCCCAGGGATAATATCTTTCGGTTGCGGTCCCATCTGCCGTCCCGTAGGCGGCACGATGCCACTGCTCTTCTGAGGGTAACCATTTCCCTGCCCAGCGCGCGTAGGCGGCGGCTTCGGCGTGACTCACATAAACCGGCCAGTCCAGAGGAAGCGGCATTTCTTCGAACATCGCGCGGTAGAGCCATCCCTTGTCAGCCTTGGCCCAGAACACAGGATGCGAGATCGCCTGGGCAGTCTTCCAGTTCCAGTCTTCATCGCTCCAGAAGGCGCGCGTTTCGTAGCCTCCGGCTGCGATGAACTTGAGATATTGGCCATTGGTCACCTCGTACTGATCGATCTCAAATGCCGGCACCTGCACGGCGTGAGCTTCGTACTCATTGTCCCAGCCAAATATTTCGGCTCCACGAGGAAGGCCCAGCGTTGCTACACCTTCGGGAATTTCAATCATTCGACGTTGCGCCGAAGCCGTCACGGGACGGACTGCACTTCCCTTCGGAACTTTTCGGTCAAGCGGTAGCTGATGTAGCATGTAGGCCAATGTCTCGACATGCATCAGGCGATGCTCGATCGCGACGTTGAGGAGAATGTCGAGTGGGAAACCGTCACGGCCGGTACGGTACGGTTCGAGACTTCCGTCCGCTAGTTTCTCGTCGAGAGCCCCCCGAATTCTGTTCACGTAGTCGCGCACTACGTCGAGAGAAGGCCAGTCCGAAGGCTGGTCGGAAGGCAATCCGTCGCCAACGGGATCGATACCGAAGGCAAACAGGCGATCAAACTCTGGATGAAAACTCTTTAAGCCGAGCACGTTTTCGTGCAGAAGATTCCAGTCAAACGCCTCGAGATGCCCAACGTAAAAGATGATACGATGGCGCTCCGGAATTGGCCGTTCGTAAAGGAACTGTTCCCGTACGACATTGAAGAGCGCATCACTCCGTGAACGCGCGTCGGAGATTCTCTCCAGCAGTTGATGTCGGCCAGCGATCTCTCCTTGCGCAGCTAGCATTGGGCCTCCCGATATATGGATTGGACGCTCGCTCCACGAACCTGGACTCTCAAAAATCCTCGCCCGCTTTTCGATCTGATTCGCAAAGTAAAATGAGGACGATGCGAATTCCGCTATTTCACGTGAACGCTTTCACTATCCAGCCGTTTAGTGGCAACCCCGCCGCAGTCTGCCCTCTTCAGGAGTGGTTAGATGACGAGTTGCTGCTCAAGGTCGCCGCTGAAAATAACCTTCCCGAGACGGCTTTTTTCGTGCCAAGAGGCGACCAGTACGATCTGCGATGGTTTGCTCCCCGTTGCGAAGTCAGTCTCTGCGGCCACGCGACCCTGGCGTCCGCGTATGTGATATTGAACATCTTGCAAGTCGGGCTCCAAACGGTCCGATTCGAGACCCGGTTCAGCGGGACTTTGAGCGTTAGCAAGGAAAGGGAAATGCTGACGATGAATTTTCCTGCAATGTTCGGGAAAAACCTGGCGCATTCGCCGGAGGCCCTGATTCTCGGTCTGGGGCCGGGTCCACCGCCATCCGGGTTCCTGGAAGCCAACGACACCTACATTGCGGTCTATGAATCCCAGGCTGCGATCCAAAACATGCGACCTGATTTCGCGCGTCTGCAGGGGCTTCATCCGTTCGCGGTTGCGGTCACAGCACCCGGAGAGAATAGTGATTTTGTGTCGCGTTATTTTGCGCCCAGCTATGGCAACCCGGAGGATCCGGTGACCGGTTCTTCGCATTGTGCGCTAACACCATACTGGGCGAAGCGGTTGGGCAAGACGCGGCTCTACGCGCGCCAATTGTCGCAACGCGGCGGGGAGCTTTGGTGCGAAATGGCCGGAGACCGGGTCATGATCAAAGGGAATGCAGTGCTCACGCTGCAGGGAACGCTGCAAATCTGATGGCAAATCGAGCCGCATTCATTCAGTGGACAAGCTTCTTGCTTTTTAGGAATTCGTGGACCACTTCTTTCGCGTCGCGATGCTGGCCATCGACCGAATAGTTCAAGGCTTGCATCTCCTCATCGGAAATTGTTTTCGACAATTCGGCAAGGATTTGCGCAAGCTCCGGATGTTGCTGCAGAATCTGCTGACGGATTACAGGCACCGCCTCATAGGGAGGAAAATAGTGTCGATCGTCTTCCAGCACGAACAAATCCAGAGCCGGGATGAGGCCGTCGGTGGTGTTGCCGCCGGCTAAGTCGATCTGGTGATCTTTTAGAGCCCGCGCGAGAAGGCCCAAATCCATGATGCGGGGCGGTTCCGCGAAGTGCAGCCCGTAGGTTGCGGCCAAACCGCGATATCCATCGGGCCGCTCCATGAACTCGTAACCGAACCCGGCTCGCCATTGTGAAGCAAACGGGGGCGCTTGCGATAACGTCTTAATGTTCAAGCGGCGAGCGTCTTCGCCGCGAATCTCCATGGCAAAAGTATCGTTGAAACCGAAGGCTGGGCCCAGAGTCAGTCCGAAACGGCGTTCGTATTCAATCTTCACCCGCCGATAAACGTCCTGCTTATCGCGACTGGCATTCTGCTTGAGAATCGCGGTCAGCGCGGTGCCGGTGTATTCGGGATATACGTCAATTCGCCCGGCCAGAATCGCCTGCTGACAGATATAGGTTCCGGCCAGATAGAAGCGTCGGTCCACTTTCAGATTGGTATGAGCCTCGATCTGTTGTGCCACGATCTCACCCAACAGAAATGATTCGGTGAAATTCTTGGAACCAACCACGATGCGGTCGGAGCGCGACGGCGAACACGAAGGCATGAGGAACGCGACTGCTGCGAGAATCGAAATGCAAAGACTCGATTGAGCAATTTTCATCGCGGCCGCAGGCGCCTCTCCAGCCATCCCACCCCAAAATCGGCCAGCAGAGCCAGAAGTGCGGCGGGAATGGCTCCGGCGAGAATGACCCTGTCGTCGACCATGGCCAAACCTCGAAAGATGAACTCCCCGAGACCTCCAGCCCCAATCGCCGCAGCGATGGTGGCCAAGCCCACGGAAATCACAACGGCCACGCGCACGCCTGAAAGGATGACGCTCACTGCGAGCGGCAGCTCCACCTGGAACAGAAGCTGAGACTCCGTGAGTCCCATGCCTCGGCCAGCTTCCACGACCGCGGCATCGACTCCGCGAATTCCGGTGTAAGTGTTTCGGATGATGGGCAGCAAAGCGTAAAGAGTGAGCGCGAGAATGGCGAGTCGGTCGGCGCGATCGCCCAGCCAGGGGACAGGAAGCAGAAAGCCAAAGAGCGCCAAACTGGGGATGGTCTGAATAATGTTGGCGCTCGCCAACACCGGCTTGTTGAACGCCGGCCGATGAGCGATCACAATCCCGAGGGGTATGCCGATCAGCATGGCAAAAAGCGTGGAGAAACCAACCAGCCGGAGATGCTCGAGCGTGAGTTCCAGCACTTGATCGTGATTCTGCAGAATAAATCGAAAGACGTTCATGACGTGCCTCGCTGGACAGCCGACTCCAGACCTTCGCCGAAGGCTCTGACGTAGGCGGAGGCCAATGAATCGGTGGAGCGCAAAAAATCCGCTGGCGCAAGGAGCGTAACCAGTCGCCCCGCTTCCATCAATGCAATCCGGGATCCGAGCCGCAATGCTTCGCGCAGATCGTGCGTGACAAATAGCACGGTCTTGTGGAGCCTCTGCTGCAACAAAAGGAATTCGCGCTGCAACTCGTCGCGCGTCAGCGGATCGAGCGCGCCGAAGGGCTCGTCCATGAGCATTATTTCTGGATCCGCGGCCAACGCCCGAGCCACACCGACTCGCTGCCTCTGGCCGCCAGACAGTTGATGCGGATAGCGAGCTGCTATCTCCGGGGCAAGCCCTACCATCTGCATCAACTCTTGCACGCGCGCGCGAATCCGGTCCTGGGGCCAGCCTTCGATCTGCGGAACCAGCCCAATGTTGCGCTCGATAGTGAAATGGGGGAACAGGCCGACATCCTGGATCACGTAGCCGATGCTGCGACGCAGGCGAATGAGATCCACCTCTGCGATGGACATACCCTTCACGCGAATTTCTCCGGACGTGGACGAAAGTAGTCGATTGACCAGCTTCAGCGAGGTGGTCTTCCCCGAGCCGCTGCGCCCGAGCAGCACCACGGTCTCACCGCTCTGCACCTGTAGGCTAAATCCGGACAGCACCTGGGTGTCCGCCACGCGGTAGGAGACATCGCGGAATTCAATCACCGGAGTTGCGGACGGTGGTGGCATGTTCGCCAAGCATACCGGAGTTGCGGGTCAAGCGTGGTTTCGATTCGTATTTCGATTCGGATTACGATTCACACTCGGCCTTAGATTTGCAATACGCGCTCCTCCCGGCGACAATCTTGAGGTGGAAAAGCACTCAATCGGCAGTTCAGTTGAGGTCAGGACGCGCGAGCCTTTTGCTCCCGGCGCAATCGTAATTGCGACCCTGTCTAATCCGCGGGAAAAGTTCTGGGGAATGATTCTTGCGCTTGCACCCGAGGGCCTCAGCCTGAGCGGAGCTGAACTCGCTTCATTCGAGGATCTTGCCGTGATGGTGCGGGACGGCGAGCCGTTCACGCCGGCCGTAGTTTTTTTTCCCATGCATCGCCTTGAGCGCGTCGAACTTGACTCGCCCGATGGAAGTCTGCCTTCACTCTCACAGCGCTTCTTTGCCAAGACCGGACTGGAGCCATCGGCAGCGCTCGCGCCCTCCCACCGGGGACAACAACACAACGCGGGCGACGAGCTTCGCGACTCCGAATCGCATGCTTCGAAGGAGCATGCGTGAAGCTTTCGCAAATCTTCACCGCTCCCAACCAGCTCACTCTGCTGCGGATGATTTTTGTTCCGTTCATCGTGATTCATCTGGTGGAAGGGCGCTATCTTTGGGCCCTGGTCGTTTTCGTGATCGCCGGATTCAGCGATGGGCTGGACGGTCTGCTGGCCCGGCTGCTGCATCAACAGACACTACTGGGGCAATATCTGGATCCGATTGCCGACAAGTTTCTGTTGAGCACGACATTTCTCGTACTCTCGATCTTGCGCAAGATTCCGTGGAAGTACACGGTCGTGGTCTTCAGCCGGGACATTTCGATTCTCGCCGCCAGCGCCGTTTTGTTTGCGATTGCCGGGCTGCGGAATTTTCGGCCTAGCATTTTTGGCAAGGCCAACACAGTTTCGCAAATCGGCGCCGTTTTTTTCGTTCTTTTGTTTGAGATTCGGCCGTTGCGCGGTATCTCGATTGCGCGCACGGAGTTTCTGCGAGCTACTTTTTTCTTCACCATTATCTCTGCCTTGCATTACGTAATTTTGGTGCAGCAGCGCTTGCGGGAACACACCCACGCCTTACCCCCGGCTCGGACTCCCGCCGTCTGATGGCGATTTGACCCACTTTCCTGCCGACCCTAGAATCTTTAGTTCGTTGAATCTTAGATTCGTTTCCTGGTGCTCGAAATCAATGGCGCTTCGTCTTTTTAACACCATGTCGTCGCGGATCGAAGGGTTCCGTCCACTTCGCGACCATGAGGTTCGCATGTACGCCTGCGGCCCGACGGTTTATGACTACGGACACATTGGCAACTTCCGTACCTTCGTTGCGGTCGACATTCTGCGCAGATTCTTCCGGCAGAGCGGATACAGAGTCCGTCACGTCATGAACATTACCGACGTGGACGACAAGATTATCCGCTTCGCGGCGCGCGACGGGGTCAGCGTGCAGCAGTACACCGCGAAGTACGAAAAAGCATTTCTCGAAGATGCCGCCATGATCGGTATCGAGGAACCTACGCTGGTGCGGGCGACCGAACACATTCCCGAAATGTCGGACTTTGTCGCAAAACTCGTTGAGAGAGGCTTCGCCTACCGTACCGAGGACGGGTCCTATTACTTTCGCATCGCCAAATTTCCGCAGTACGGCAAACTCTCAAAAAAAGATTTCAGTAACATGCGGGATGGCGCACGTGTCGATGTCGACGAATATGACAAAGACAGCGCACGCGATTTCGCGATGTGGAAGGCGCCGAAATCAGGGGAAGCTTCGTGGGATACAGCGATCGGGCCGGGCCGCCCGGGCTGGCACCTGGAGTGCTCGGTCATGTCGATGGGGGAACTTGGAGAGACCTTCGACCTGCACGCGGGCGGAGAAGATCTCATCTTTCCGCATCACGAAAACGAAATCGCGCAATCGGAATCCTTTACCGGAAAGCCCTTCGTGCATTTCTGGTTCCATGCACGCTTCCTGCTGGTCGAGGGCGAGAAGATGTCGAAGAGTTTGGGAAATTTCTTCACTCTCCGCGACCTGATCCTCAAAGGGCACAAGCCGTCGTCGATCCGGTACCTGCTTGCGTCGGTTCCCTATCGGAATCAGTTGAACTTTACTTTTGATGGGCTCAGGCAGGCCGCAGTGTCGGTGGAACGCTTGCGGAACTTTCGGTTGCGCTTGAACGCGGGTAATTTTGCTCCGGGCGCAAGTGCCGGGATGCAGTCTCTGAGCACGCAGACGGTCGAGCGCATGACGGCCGCTCTTGACGATGATCTCAACACCGCGCAGGCCCAGGCTGCGATCTTCGAAATGGTGCGGCAAGCGAATGCGGCGTTTGACGCGGACGGAATTAAGAAAGATGACGTCCCGCCGCTGCTCGCGGCATTAGCAAAGTTTGACGAAGTCTTCGCCGTGCTCCATGACGACGATGCTTCGAAGATGAAGCGGGTCTTCGATTGGGCCGCGAAAGAAGGCCGCGATAAAGACATCAGCGGCGAGCTGCGCGAGGCAGTTCAATCGGGACAGCTTTCGGACGCCGACATCGAAAAGAGGATTGCGGAGATGGAGTCGGCCCGCGCGCGGCGCGACTTCAAAGCCTCAGACGCGATTCGTGCTGAAACTCAAGCTGCTGCTGGCATCATTATCGAAATCACGAAAGACGGGGTTCGTTGGCGGAGAAAATAACAGCGAGATGTTAGGCTGAAAGCTGACGGCTCATAGCTGAAAGCTGGTCCTATGAAATCCCTCGACGAATATCTCCTCGACGCCGAACAGGCCCACGGGCACATCTGTGCCGGGCAAGTCCTCGGCGTGCGTCTCGCGATGCTCGGTTTGCAGAAACTTTGCCTTAACGATCCGCAAGGAAAAGACAGGAAGCGTCTGGTCACCTTCGTCGAGATCGATCGCTGCGCGACGGATGCAGTCGCCGTGGTCACAGGATGCCGGCTGGGCAAGCGTGCCTTGAAGTTTCGCGACTGGGGTAAAGTTGCCGCCACATTCGTGGACGTGAGCAGTGGCAAAGCAATCCGCATCGCGGCGAAAGAATCTTCGAAAGCTCTGGCTCGCCAGATGCATCCGGAAATTACAGACAAGAACCAGCAGCAAATGCGGGCCTATCGCGAGATCTCCGACGACGACCTTTTTACCACTCAGTGGGTGAAGGTCGAATTACCGCCAGAAGAATTCCCGGGATACAAGGGTGAGCGCGTGGTTTGCGAGGCCTGCGGGGAAGGGATTAACTTCCGAAGAGAAGTTCGTCGCGACGGAAAAGTTCTGTGCCGGGCTTGCGCGGGCGAATCCTATTACGAGCCTTCACGGGCATGACTGCGCGTCGACATTCACGCCTGCTCGTACGCGTGCGCCACGCGCAGCATCGTTGCCTCGTCAAAATGCTTGCCCAGAATCTGTAGCCCGATCGGCAACTTCTCTTTCGTCTCTCCGCACGGCACCGAAATCCCCGGAATTCCCGCCAGATCGGCGGTCACGGTGTAGATATCGGCCAGGTACATGGCCAGCGGATCATTCGATTTTTCACCCAGCCGGAACGCCGCCGTCGGACTCGTGGGCGTCACGATCGCGTCGACCTTGCGAAACGCCTCGTCGAAGTCGCGCATCAGCAGCGTGCGCACCCTCTGCGCCTTCAGGTAGTACGCATCGTAGTAGCCCGCGCTCAACGCGTACGTACCGAGCATGATGCGCCGCTTCACTTCGGCTCCGAAGCTCTCGTCGCGGCTTCGGCGGTACATTTCTGACAATGTCTTCACGCCGCGGGCGCGATGACTGTATCGCACCCCGTCATAGCGAGCCAGGTTCGACGAGGCTTCTGCCGTCGCAATCAAGTAATAGGTTGGAATGGCGTAGGGTGTGTGCGGCAGAGAGACTGGCACAATTTCGCAGCCCAATTCCCTCAGTTTGTCGATGGCCGCTTCCACAGCCTGCCGAACTTCTTCGTCCAGGCCCTCGCCGAAATATTCTTTCGCCACGCCAAGCTTCATTCCACGAACCGGCTTGTCGAGTTCGGCAACGTAGTCCGGCACGGGAACATCGGCAGAAGTGGAGTCCATGGGGTCGCGTCCGGCAATCGTGCGCAGCACAATCGCCGCATCCTTAACGGTTTTTGCGAGCGGTCCAACGTGGTCGAGCGACGACGCAAATGCGATTAGTCCGTAGCGGGACACGCGCCCGTAGGTCGGCATCAATCCCACGACGCCGCAGAACGATGCCGGTTGACGAATCGATCCGCCGGTGTCCGAGCCCAGCGCAACCACGGCCATGTCGGCTGCAACCGCCGCAGCCGAACCGCCCGAAGAACCTCCTGGCACGCGGCTCAGATCGCGCGGATTGCGCACGGGATGATAGGCGGAGTTTTCATTCGACGAGCCCATGGCAAACTCGTCGCAGTTCATCTTGCCGAGCACGATCGCGCCCGCTGCTTCCAGGCGCGCCACGGCAGTGCAGTCAAATGGAGGGATGTACTTCTCCAGACTCTTCGATCCCGCGGTGGTACGCACACCGCGCGTGCTCATCACGTCCTTGATACCCACTGGCACGCCGCCTAAGGGTGGCAGCATCTTGCCTTCGGCGGCCATGCGGTCGATGCGGTCGGCTTGCTCGAGAGCGCGTTCTTTCGAAAGAGTCAGGAACGCGCCGATCTGGCCGTCTTCCTGCTTAATGCGGGCGTAATGAGCCTCTGTCAGCGCAAGTGCCGTCGTCTTGCGTTCCTGCACAGCCATGCGGGCCGCGTCGATAGTGAGTAACTTCAAGTCCATGGGTCTGTGGGGAACGTGCTCCTGGACTAGCGTTCAATTACTTTGGGGACTCTGAAGAAATCTTCGTCCGCATCCGGTGCATTCGCCAGCGCTTCTTGATGCGGCAAGGACTTGCGCAGTCCCTCGAGAATATCCTCGCGGCTCGCATACGCGAATCGCGCGCTGCTGCCCTGTTTCGACTCATCCACAGCGTAGCGACCGGAAACCTGCGCCATCGGCGGCACGTCTGAGGTATCGAGTTCATTCAGCCGATCGATATATTCGAGAATGGAATTGAGATCGCGGAGCATTTCCGTGCGCTCTTCGCCGGTGAGTTCGAGATTGGCCAACTCGGCGACGTAGGCAACGTCTTGATCGGTGACTTTCATAATTTGTGACTCACGGAATATGAGGTCGAAACGCTAGCGGAAGTTCTTGTCTGTGCTGTCCGAAAGTGCCACCACAAATTCGATTTTGCGTACTGCCTCGGTCGTATATTGGTTGATCACTGCCAGGTATCGCGGCGCAAGAGACTGCAGTTCCGCTCGCCATCTCGGGCCGGCAACTTCGACGCGCAACACGCCATCTTCGAAATTGAGAGCGCGCGTGCGCTCAGCCACGGCTGAGCCGCAGACGACCGGCCAAGCCCTGAGCGGCGCCTCCGCGGGCGGCGCTTGCCGCAAGGACTGCGCCACAATCTTTTCCAATCCCGATCCTACGTGCTCCAAGTTTGGTTCCTCGTCTCGTCAGGGCTGCATCGAACCTGACGAACCATCGATTCTAGCATTTTCGTTGTCCCGTCTCGCGCGGGGCTGGCATGCGTTACGCGGGAAATTCGCGACGCATGAATTCGAGCGCCGCATCTCGCGACGGCAATCGCCCTTCGAGTTGCGCATCTTCCACGGCGCTGAGAATTTCTCGGAATTTTGGCCCAGGCACGTGACCCGCGGCAATCAGGTCGTCGCCTGTCACCAATGGTGAAGGACGCATCTTTTCCTCGGGGATCTCGGCGCGTTTCTGCTGGATAAATTCATACGTGCTCAGATTGCGGTGGCTGGCCAGGCAGTCGGCGCGGTGCAATGCAAGATGTTCATCGAACGCGGGCATGCGAAGAAATTTCTTCAGCGTGGATTCTTTCATCCGCGGTCGCGTGGCCGAAGCGCATGTGGTTGTCGACCAGCGCCAGAATCTGTTCGGTTTCGCCGGTTGGAAAATCGCAGGCGGCGGCAGATTTCTTCCGCCATCTTTACCCCGACTTCAACATGCCCATCGAACCGAATGCGATCCGGAGCCAGGCGGAACGTCGGGGGCTTGCCGACATCATGCAGCAGCGCTCCCCAGGCCAGCGTCGGCGGGCAGGGATTCGGCAGGTTGTCCAGCAGCAAGCAGCGTGTGCACGAACACGTCGCCCTCGGGATGGAATTCCGGCGGCTGCTACCACTCCCTTCATCGCCGAAATCTCGGGAAGAACCGGTCTGAGCAGACCGCTCTCATCCAGCAGCAGAAACGCGCGCCGGGCGTGCCCTTCTGTCAACATGCGCGTCAGTTCGTCGCGCACCCGCTCGCGCGACACCACTTGGATCTGCTCGGCCAGTTTCCGCATTGCCGCCAATGTCGCTGGCTCAATCGAGTATCCGAATCGCGCCGCAAAGCGAACTGCGCGCAGCATGCGCAACTTATCTTCGCCGAAGCGCTGCTCGGGATCGCCGATGGTGCGGATGATGCCCGCTTCCAGATCTTTGCGTCCGCCCACGAAGTCGAGCACTTCGCCGCTCAGGGGATCAAGCAGCATGCCGTTGATGGTGAAGTCGCGGCGCGCTACATCTTCCCGCGGGTCGCGGCTGAAACGCACTTCGTCTGGATGGCGGCCGTCGGAGTATCCAACATCGCTGCGGAACGTTGCCACTTCGACCTCATGAGCCTTCGAAGAGGCTCCCGCCGAAACATCGATTGACGGATCTGTCTCTGGCACCGGAACGAGAACTACGCCGAACTGAGCTCCCACCGCATACGTTTCGGGAAAAATGCCCATGACCTGCTCCGGCGTCGCATCGGTCGCGACGTCGTAATCCTTGGGGTCACGCCCCAGCAAAAGATCGCGCACGCATCCACCCACCCAGTAGGCCTGAAAGCCACGCTGGCGCAGGGTTTGCACGATCGCTGTAGGGAATCCCTTAACATGTCGTTAACAGCAGAACTGATCTCATGATACCGCTACTTCCCGACTGCATTCAGTTGACTCGTGGATGCGCCACAGTCAACTGCGCCCGAAAACGATAAACTGAAAGCGACATGTATGCCTGACGCCTACATCCTCGGCATCGAGAGTTCCTGCGACGAAACCGCGGCGGCGGTCGTGCGCTCGGGCGAGCAGCTGATCTCGAATGTTGTCGCCTCGCAGATCGCGACCCATCAGCCCTATGGCGGCGTCGTGCCGGAGCTGGCGTCGCGGGAGCATCTGCGCGCCATCGTGCCGGTTGTGCGCCAGGCGTTGGCCGAGGCTAAGCACACTTATGACTCCGTCGATGCCATCGCAGTTACACAAGGGCCAGGACTCGCGGGCGCGTTGCTGGTCGGCATTAGTTACGCCAAGGCGCTGGCCTTCGCCCTCGACAAGCCGTTGATTGCCGTCAACCATCTCGAAGGCCACATCCATGCCGTGCTGCTGGAGGAGCGGCAAAAAGGGAACCACGAACTCCAATTTCCGGTGCTGGCCCTGGTTGTATCTGGCGGTCACACCCATCTGTATTTGGCCGCGCAAGAGAGCGCTTCCTGGACCTACGAGAACATCGGCCACACTCGCGACGACGCAGCCGGCGAAGCTTTCGATAAAGTCGCCAAGCTTTTGGGGCTGGGATATCCTGGAGGCCCCGCGATCGATCGGCTCGCTCCCCACGGTGACCCAGGAGCCGTGAAGTTTCCACCCGCGCAGATCAAGCACCCCGATCGCCGTGGCAGGAACGATGGCAGGTTCATGGAGGCGGACAATGGCCGTCCGCGCTTTGATTTTTCTTACAGCGGCATCAAGACCGCGATTTTGCGCTACGTCGAGGTGCACGACATGCATGCTTCTGTGGAGGCACGCCGCAAGGCTCTGGCGAATATTGCGAAGCCAAAGCTGGAAGATTACCTCGCCAACTGCGACAAGCTCACGCTGGACCTGGTCGCATCCTTCCAGCGCGCGATTGTCGAAGATTTAGTGGGAAAGACGCTGGCAGCCGCCCGGGCCTACGATGCGGCCACGCTCTTCGTCACCGGCGGAGTTGCGGCTAATCAAGAATTGCGACAGACTTTTGACGGCGAGGGCGCGAAAGAGGGCCTGCCCGTGTACTTCCCCTCGCGTCCCCTATCCACGGACAACGCGGCGATGATTGCCGCCGCCGCCTATCCCAAATTTCTGTTGAAGGATTTTGCCGCAATGGATTTTTCTGCGGAGGCTAGCCTGCCCTTGCGGTAGCAGTCCTGGGCGAGTCAGCTACTTCTCGGCGGGATGCGGCTGGCTAGGGTTGCCCGAACACCGAGTCCAGAGCCTTTGCAAGTTGTGCTTCGATGTCAATATCTTTGTAAATGGCGAAGTTCGCGCGCTTCTCCGACTGATCGAAGCCGCCAGCCTTGTACGCGACGATAATGATAGGAACTCCGGCTGTCTCCGGCTTGCTCTTTAGCGCCGTGATTAGTTCACTGCCCGACATCTTCGGCATGACCATGTCGGTGATGATCAATGCCGGTTGCACGCGGGTGAGAACTTCCAGCGCTTCCTCGCCATTAGTGGCAGACTCGACCGTAAAACCGCGCTGCTCCAGCAAGTGACAGACGGCATAGCGCATCAGCATGGAGTCGTCGACCACTAGAGCCACCACGGGCATAAGCGACGGAGGCCTCGTAGTCACACACCTCCGGGTCGGACATTAGCAGGGAAATTTGGGACGGAGCAAGCCAAAAGGGCGAACGGAGATTACCTCCGTCACCCCCCATAGAATTCAGATCTCGGTTCCCTGGGCGCGCTCTTCAATATTCATGTCTCTGAATTCGCTGGATTCGAAGATTTCGCCGCACTCTTTACACTCGACGAACTCGGAATCCTCGTCACGGCTGACAATTTGCACGCGCGGGTGCTTGCAAGGCTGCTTCATATCACGGCTTTGAGGAGAGGTCGACTTTAAGGTCATAAATCCGGAGGGTCTCCAAACAAATCGAGGCGGAGGGGATATTTACGCCGGAATTTCACGTATTTTAGACCCGGTTTCCCGGTTGTCAAGTCCCCAAGGGTTACACTGTCATGAATCCCTACCGGGGCAAATCCGCAATTTTCGATAGCGATCGGGACTCTCATCGCTCAAATTCCGACTAAAACTGTCGTAATAGCCTAAACCATTAAGCCCATGATACTTACCTTTGAGGATCACTTTCCGGCAGCTCCCTGTGCGGGCTTGCCCTAGACGACCGGGGTGACGTAAAATGAATTACGACAGAAAAGGTCGGATTTAGTGTCTGGCTGACTCTTTGGGTTTTACACAGGTCACAAGTGCTGAAGCTTACCAAGAAAGCCGACTACGCGCTGATGGCGATGAAGCATCTCGCGGAGCACTCCGACGGGGGCTCCCGGAGCGCGAAGGACGTGGCGGATGCCTATGGCATCCCCCCCGAGGCGCTGGCGAAGATTCTGCAGCGATTGGCCAAGGCTGGCTTGTTGCAATCGCAGCACGGCACCAACGGCGGTTACACGCTGGCCCGGTCGGCTCACACGATTTCGGCCTTCGAGGTGATTCAAGCGATCGATGGCCCGCTGTTCATCACTTCCTGCGTCACAGTGCGTGGAGAATGCGACCAGACCGACCGTTGCAACATTCGCGAACCGCTGCGCAAGGTGAACGAGAGTATTGAGGCGGTTTTAAGGCGCATCAAGATCTCACACATGCGCGAAGAACCGGAAGAAGTCAGCGGGACTTCCAAGGCGGCAGATTTGGTGACTATCACCTGAGCCGTTGTGAAGGCAAGATCATCCAAAGTGACTAGGCAAAGAGATTTGTCAAAGTAGGAGAGGCAATCAATGAGCACGGACGTCAAGATTCCCCAGGCAAATACGCAGGCGCATCACCCCGACGCGAAGGGTGTGAAGCTGCCCATTTATATGGACAACCACGCCACTACCCCGATGGATCCCCGGGTGCTGGAAGAGATGCTGCCTTACTTCATGGAGAAATTCGGCAATTCCGCCAGCCGCAATCACTCGTTCGGTTGGGCTGCCGAAGAGGGCGTGGAAACCGCGCGCGAGCAAATCGCCAAGCTGGTCGGCGCAACCACCAAAGAGATCATCTTCACCTCCGGCGCCACTGAGAGCGACAACCTCGCCATCAAGGGCGTGGCCGAAATGTACCGCGAGAAGGGCAACCACATTATTACGGCGGTCACTGAGCATAAAGCCGTGCTCGACACTTGCAAGCGGCTGGAAAAGTATGGCTACCGCGTCACCTACATGCCGGTCCAGAAAGACGGTCTGGTCGATCTCGACGACCTGAAGCGCGCCATGGATGACAAGACGATCCTGGTCACGATCATGGCGGCCAACAACGAGATCGGCGTACTGCAGCCGGTGGCGGAGATTGGCAAACTGTGCCGCGAGCGCGGTGTGATCTTCCACACGGATGCGACGCAGGCGGTCGGCAAAGTGCCGGTGGACGTGATCAAACAGAACATCGATCTGGCATCCATTTCCGCCCATAAGATGTATGGCCCGAAAGGTGTCGGCGCCTTGTATGTGCGCCGCAAGAATCCCCGGGTACAGGTTTCCGCGATTATCGATGGTGGCGGGCACGAGCGCGGCATGCGCTCTGGGACGCTAAACGTTCCCGGTATTGTCGGGCTGGGCAAGGCCTGCGCCATTGCACAGGAAGAAATGCCGCAGGAATCCTGTAAGCTGGCGGGCCTACGCAACCGCTTGCGCGACCGCATCATGAAGCGTTTGGATGAGACTTACATCAACGGCTCCATGGAGCATCGTCTTCCCGGCAACCTGAACATCAGTTTCGCCTATGTGGAAGGCGAGTCGCTGCTGATGGGCATCAACGACATCGCCGTTTCGAGCGGTTCGGCATGCACCTCGGCGACACTCGAGCCATCTTATGTATTGAAGGCTCTGGGTACTGGCGACGACCTGGCGCACAGCTCGATTCGCTTCGGCATCGGCCGCTTCAATACCGAAGCCGAAGTCGACTACGTCGCCGATCGTGTCATCGAGACGGTCGAACGTCTGCGTGAACTTTCTCCGCTCTACGAAATGGCGAAGGAAGGAATCAATCTGAAGGATGTGAAGTGGGCGGGAGAGTAAAGCAGGTTTCAAGGTTTCAAGGTTTCAGAGTTTCAAGGTTTCAAAGTCCTTGAAGCTCTGGAGCCTGAGTCATTGAAACCTTGAAACTTTGAAACATTGAAACCTGGAGAAAAAAATGTCATATAGCGATAAGGTCATCGATCATTACAACAATCCCCGCAACGTCGGCTCAATGGATAAGCAGAGTTCCGACGTGGGCACCGGCCTGGTCGGCGCGCCCGAGTGCGGCGACGTCATGAAGCTGCAGATCAAGGTCAATCGCGAAACCAACGTCATTGAAGACGCCAAGTTCAAGACCTTCGGCTGCGGCTCAGCTATCGCCTCGTCCTCACTCGCCACCGAATGGGTCAAAGGCAAGACTGTGGACGAAGCTCTCAGCCATCAAGAACATGGACATCGTGAAGGAGCTTTCGCTTCCTCCGGTGAAGATCCATTGTTCAGTGCTGGCCGAGGACGCGATCCGCGCCGCGATCGGAGACTGGAAGAAGAAGCAGGAAGTGTCCAGTCCAGTCGCCGCCGCGGCGAAGTAATCGTTTTGAAAGGGCGCTTAAGCGCCATATGGGGACGCAATCTCAACGCGGCTTTAGCCGCTGAGGGAATGCGTAGGAATTGATGACAACGGCAACTGAACAAAAGCCCGCACAAGCCCCGGCCAAAGGCGTTCTTGTCACTGAGAAAGCCCTGGCCAAGGTACGCAGCGCCATGGCCAAGGAAGGCATTTCGCCTGAGCAAGGCGGTTTGCGGCTTGGCGTACAGGGTGGCGGATGTTCGGGCCTGAGCTATAACATCCGGTTCGACACGCAACCGCGCGAGCGGGACCGCATCTTCCAATTCAGCGACGTGCGCGTATTCGTGGACCCGAAGTCGTTCATCTATCTGCACGGCATGACCCTGGACTATCAGGAGACGCTGATGCAACAGGGCTTCGTATTCGTGAATCCCCAGGCATCGAAGTCGTGCGGCTGTGGCACTTCGTTCTCTGCCTGATGCGCTGCTGTGTGGCGCGGGCGCCCTGTGCGCCGCGGGCTCTGCCCGACAGCCTGCGAACGGTTTCTGCGCACTTCGTCATGCCGGCCTTACGTGAATGCGCTGGTTTGAGGAATACGAATGACCAACTCTGCCCTTACCACAATTCGCGCAAAGCCTCTGCCGAGGATACTCACTCCTGCTGGTCATGCGGATCCATGCGCGCCGCACACTTCTGTGAGTCCTGCGGCAAAGTTCAGCCTCCGGTTCCGGTCGACTACTTTTCATTTTTCGGTCTGCCCTGCGAAGCTCAATCTTGACGTCGCGGCTCTGGAGAGAGATTTTTACGAATTGAGCCGCAGGCTTCATCCCGGATCTAAATGCGCGCGCCGGCAGCCAGGAACAGGAATGGAGCCTGGAACAAAGTTCCCTGCTCAACGACGCGTACCGCACCCTGAAAGACCCGATCAAGCGAACCAGTATCTGTTGCATCTCGAGGGCGTGGAATTGGAGGAGCAATCCAAGAGTGCGACCGAGCAGGCCCGCTCGACGGGGCAGACCAAGAAACAGATCGTCCCCCCGGATTTGCTGGAAGAAGTTTTCGAGCTCAACATGCAACTCGAAGAGCTGCGCATGAACAAGAAGATCGGCGAAGACGATCCCTCGCTGATTGCCGAGATTGGAAAACAGAAAGTATCGCTCGAAGCCAAGCACGAGTCGCTTCTGCAGGAGTTAAAGGTTCGCTGGAGGACGTGGGATAGCATGATCCAGCGTAAGCAGAACGGTCAACCGGTCTCAGAAGAAGTGCGCAAGCAGGAACGCGACAAAATGGTGGACGTGCTGAACCGGAGGAACTACATCAGAAACTTACTTCGAGACGTAACCCGACTTTGGAGTCTTGAATGTTCGAGAAGGTTGGCCCCGGGCATGTGCGCAGTTCTTGGGGATTTGAGGTGTCCGTTCGAAATGCGGCGACCCAGATCTACCTAGAGTACCGGGAGGACGGTCACGTTATGCGTTTTGACAATACTATGAACGCGCCGGGATATCCGCAGTTCACTTTTCGGCCCAAGTACATCACTCGTTGGGCTCCGCCGTTCGAAAAGGAGTTGCTAGGCCAACAAAAACGCAAGCAGGTTATTGAGAATATGGCAGCTGCCTTGGACTATTTGGGAATCACGAGTGACGCTCGCGATGAGCAAGGGGACTTAGTCGGTCAATTTGGTCCGCACGATTGGGTTTGGAAAGACGAGAAATGGCTGAACGAATCGTCGGCATCGACCTGGGCACCACCAACTCGCTGGTGGCGTTTATGCAAGGGGATACGCCCGTCGTGATCCCGGGCGACGACGGTCTGAATCTTGCTTCCCTCGGTGGTCGCGCTCGACGCCAACAACCAGCCTGTCATCGGCAATGCCGCGCGCAATTCCTTGATTGAAACTCCGGAGCGCGCCGTCTACTCGATCAAACGCCTGATGGGACGCGGCGTGGAGGACATTCAGGAAGAATTGAAACTCTTCCCTTTCCGCCTCGCCGAAGACATGCAGGCTGGAGAAGTTCTCCGCATCAAGCTGGGCGACAAGACTTTCACTCCGCCGGAAATTTCCGCGCTGATTCTTCGCCAGCTCAAGCGCAGCGCGGAGCGTTTCTTCGGCGGCCCGGTCACGAAAGCGGTCATCACCGTTCCCGCCTACTTCAACGACGCTCAGCGCCAAGCCACGAAAGACGCGGGCCGCATCGCCGGCCTCGAAGTCCTTCGCCTGGTCAACGAGCCGACCGCCGCATCGCTCGCCTACGGCCTCGACAAGAAGCAGAACGGCATCATTGCGGTCTACGACCTCGGCGGCGGCACCTTCGACATTTCCATCCTCAAGCTGCATGATGGAATCTTCGAAGTCATCGCCACCAACGGCGACACGCATCTCGGCGGCGACGACATCGACAATCTGCTCATCACCATCGCGCTCGACGACATTCGCGGTGACCTCGGCGCTTGATCTCCGCCGCAATGCCGAAGCCGTGCAGGCAATCCGCAAGGCCGTAATCGAAGCCAAGATCGCGCTTTCTTCGCAGCCCTCGGTCAAGCTCGACATCGAATTGCCCGGCGGCAAGCGCTACCAGCGCGAGATTACCCGCGAGCAATATGAGCAACTGATTCAGCCCGTCATCGATCGCACCGTCGGCCCCTGCAAGCAGGCGATGAAGGATGCCGGCCTCAAGCCCGAACAGATTGACGAGGTCGTGCTCGTCGGCGGCTCCACGCGCATTCCCAAGGTTCGCGCGCTGGTGAAGGAATTGTTCCACCGCGAACCGCACACCGACCTGAATCCCGACGAAGTCGTCGCTCTGGGCGCGGCCGTGCAGGCCAACATTCTCGGCGGCGGCTCCGAAGCCACCGAGAACATGCTGCTGCTGGACGTAACTCCGCTGTCGCTGGGCATCGAAGTCGCCGGCGGAGTTACCGACAAAATCATCCTGCGCAACTCGACCATTCCTGCGTCGGCCACGCAGTTCTATACCACGCAGATCGACGGCCAGGCCAACGTCGCGATTCACGTGCTGCAGGGTGAGCGCGAACTGGCCAAGGACTGCCGTTCGCTGGCCCGCTTCGATCTCAAGGGCATTCCGCCGATGGCCGCGGGCATTCCGCGAGTCGAGGTGAAGTTCCTGATCGACGCCAACGGCATTCTGCACGTTTCCGCGCGCGAGCAGCGCAGCGGCAAAGAGGCCGAGATTCAAGTGCAGCCCAGCTACGGCCTGACCGACGAGCAGGTCGAGGGCATGATCCTCGACTCGTTCGACAATGCGGAAGAGGATTTTCGTCGCCGCCAACTGATCGAAGCCCGCAGCGAAACTTCGACGATTCTCGCCGCTCTCGAAAAAGGCAAGAAGAGCGCCGCCTGGGGACAACTCACGACCGACGAAAAAAAGCAGATCGCGAAAATGGAAAAATCGCTGGCCGCGGTGAATGCCGAAGAGGACTATCAGGCGATCCGCAAAGCCATCGACGCGCTGAACCAGGGCACGATGCGGCTGGCCGAGTTGATGATGGACACCGCCGTCTCGACGGCGCTCAAAGGCAAGAACATGGACGAGGCGGATCTGGGCGAAGGCCCCACCGCCCCGCATCCCATGGCGAAAGCAGAATTTGAATAGCGTCTTGCGGGCGGTCGCGAGGCCATCCCGGCCTCGACATACGGTGGCAGACAGCCATCGGTACCGAGATCGAGGAGCATATGGCTGAAGAAAAGACACAAGGAGCTGGCACCTTGACCGAAGAAGCTCCCGGCGAAAACACGGTACAGGTCACCTTCCTGCCCGAAGGCAAGACGGTGCAGTTCGAAAACGGCAAACTGCCCTACGAAGATCACGGCAAGGAGCAGTCGCTGCTCGACGTCGCGCTGAATTTCGGCATCACGCTCGACCACGCCTGCGGCGGCAATTGCGCCTGCACGACCTGTCATATCTGGGTGAAGGAAGGCGCCGAGAGTCTCTCTCCCATGGACGACGACGAGGCCGACCGGTTGGACATGGCCGCCGATCTCCAGTTAAACTCGCGTCTCGGCTGCCAGGCGCAGATCACCAAGCCCGGCAAAGTAGTCGTCGAGATTCCCGCCTGGAACCGTAATTACGTCTCTGAGGAGCACTGAGGATGGCAAAGAAACTGACTTGGGACGACGCGGAAGACATTGGCATCCTGCTTTCCGAAACCCACCCCACGCTCGATCCGCTCGCCGTGCGCTTCACCGACCTGCACCGCTACGTCACCGAGTTGCCGGACTTTGCCGGCGATCCCAAAGCCTCGAACGAAGGCAAGCTGGAAGCGATCCAGATGGCCTGGCATGAGGAAGTCCAAGATCGCACACAAGGCTGAATGTCTGCAAGACTGTCGAGTCATGCTGTCCGATGGAGTCATCCTGACCGGAGCCGCTTTGCAGGCGAAGCGAAGGATCCCGCTGGCATCGCACCGAAACCAATCCTACTTTCCCTTCCTCCGCCAGCTTCTTGTAAAACTTCTGCAGCGTGTAGAACGCGAGCTTGCGCTGCCCTCGATTCGAAATCAGCCCCTTGCGATTGTGATAATCCTGCACGCCGGGCAAGCATGCGCGTCGGAGAGCGAAAATCCATCAAGACCCACGGCGTCAGCCCCGCCAGATTCGGCATGCGCTCGACCATGCCCAGTTGATGCTGAAACAGATTGTCCTGATACTCCTCCGTCCAGATTTCGTCCGCGTCGCCGTGTCGGCCGTACTGCGCGCCGCCGCCAAATTCGCTGACGATCAGCGGCTTATTCCAGGTCGATTTCCATTGCATCTTGTCGGCGTCTTCCGGACGCCCACCGTACCAGCCTAAATACTCATTCAGGCCGAGGACATCCAGCACTTCTCCCAGCGGATCGCTCAGCGTGCGCACATCAGGACCTGTATTATCGACATGGTTCATCGCAGAAGTAATCAGCCGCGTGGAATCGAGTTCCCTCGCGTCCTGCCGCGAGCTGTTTCAGAAACGTCAGGCGTTCCGGTTTCACCGGAGTTTCGTTGGAGACTGACCATAGAATGACCGCAGCGCGATTATGATCGCGCGCAATCTCATCGCGCAGTTGCGCCTCGGCGTTCGCCAGGGTTGCGGGATTCGACCAGTCGATATCCCAATACACAGGAATCTCGGACCAGACCATCAGGCCCATGCGGTCCGCCAGACGAATTTCATTCTCGTTGTGCGGATAGTGAGCGAAGCGGACGAAGTTGCATCCCAGATCTTTCACCCATCCGAGAAGAGTCTGTGCGTCTTCCGGGCTGAAGGCGCGGCCCTCGCGAAACGGCGCTTCCTCGTGCATGGAAATGCCGCGCAGGAAAATGGGCTTGCCATTCAGCAGAATGTTCGCTCCCTGCACTTCGATCGTCCGGAAACCAATCTGATCGCGGATTGTGTCCGTTCCCGCAGTTAGGACCACATCGTAAAGCTTGGGATGTTCCGGAGACCACAGATCGAGCCTGGCTGCGAACGCGAAAATTGGCTTTTTCCGTGCCCGATCGATGGTGAGGGACTCGTGGATCGCCAGCTTCCGGGATCTCCAGCATGACCTTTTGGTCCGGTGCCACGCCGTTCAATCGCACCCAGCCGGAAATATCGTTTTGTGAGCCGGTCGCAAGCTGCACCGAATAGTCTTGAATGAAGCCCGTCGGCACTTCCACCAGCATCACATCGCGAGTAATCCCGCCATAGTTCCACCAGTCGAACTTCAATGCGGGTACCCCGTCAGCGCGCCGGCTATTGTTCACTTCGACAATCAGAAAATTCTCGCCATCCCGCAGAACCGAAGTCGCCTCGAAATTGAATGCAGTGAAGCCACCCTCGTGTTCCCCCAGCTTTTCGCCGTTCAGATAGATGGCAGTCTGGTAGTTAGCAGCGCCGAAGTAGACAAAGACTCGCGTGTTGGCGCGCTTGTGATATCTGAACTCGCGCCGGTACCAGACCGGTCCTTCATAGAACATCAATTGCTCGCGCTGGGTGTTCCAGTCCCCCGGAACATTCAGAACCGGCGAGGCGTCGAAACTGTACTCGACGCGATCACTCTTGCTGCGAGGCTTTTCATCGCGGAAAAATCCCGATTTGCCGTTTTCGAATGGGTCCACAATGGCTCGCCACGCTCCGTTCAGGCTGATGGTCGTGCGGCCGGAGACATTTGCAATCAACGTAGATGGAGCAGCAGAGGCATGGGCCCACCCCGCCAGCAGGAGCACCAGCAAGCAACGTTTCATGAAGACCCTCGAAGCTGCTGATGGTAGTGACCCAAGGGAGGATACGTCAATGAGCGCGGGACGGGCGCCTGCGAGCCGATTCGCAATTTTTTACAACTTCGTGACAACCGATGGGTAGGAGGCATCCTATCCTGCACACATAAGGGCAGCGAGAAATCGCAGGCTCTTCTCTCTCTACGACCCATTAAGAAGGGCACGGCGCTCGCCGTGCCCTCATTTTTCTGCCTTGAATTCCCGGTTAGCCGACCGATAACGGCGCCGACTCTTCCACATTCGCCTCGCGCAGGAATTTCGCCGCTTCTTCGGGCGGCGTGGGATTGATGTAAAAGCCGGTTCCCCACTCGAATCCGGCTGTCTTTGTCAGCTTGGGCATGAATTCAATGTGCCAGTGATAGTGGTCGTTCGTCGGGTCTTGCGCCGGCGAACTATGAATCACCAGATTGTAGGGCGGGTTGTCCAGCACGCGGTCGGCTCGGCCCAGCAAGTCTTTCAAGGAGCGGGCCAGGTTCTCGAACATGTGCGACGACGAGTTCTCGAAGGCCGACTCGTGCTGCTTGGGCAGAATCCACGTCTCGAAGGGAAAGCGCGGAGCATAAGGCGCCAGCGTGACAAAGTTCTCGTTTTCCGCCACCACGCGCGTGCCGCCGTCCATTTCCTGACGAATGATGTCGCAGAACACGCAGCGTTCCTTGTACAGGAAATACTGCTTGGACCCCTCGAGTTCCTGCGTAACGTTAATGGGAAGAATGGGCAGCGCAATCAGCTGGGAGTGGGCGTGCTCCAGCGACGCTCCGGCGGCCTCCCCGTGATTCTTGAAGATCAGGATGTACTTGAAGCGACGATCTTTTTTCAAATCGAGAATGCGGTCGCGGAAGGTCCACAGAACGTCTTCAATCCGTTTGGGAGGCAGAGTCGCGAGGCTGGCCGTGTGGTCCGGGGTCTCAATGATGACTTCGTGCGCCCCAATTCCGTTCATACGGTCGAACATGCCCTCAGCCTGGCGGTTTAGGGTGCCTTCGATACCCAGGGCGGGAAACTTATTGGGTACGACGCGAACGGTCCATCCTGGGGTGTCACGCTGGGGCGGCGGTCCGCCATTCGGGTTGGGACGATAAGCTTGAATCTCAGGGGGCGTCTTGCTCTCGTTCCCGTAGCAGAAGGGGCAGAATCCCCCTTTGATTTTCATATTTTCGCGGACAAAATCGGTTGGGCGCTTGGCCCGGTCCGTTGAAATAATCACCCAACGGCCAACAATCGGATCTTTTCTCAGCTCAGGCAATTACCGAATCCTTTCCGTGCGGGTGGCGCAGATTTGATTATTTTATCCCGACAAGGAAGCATTACGAAATACTTCGAACTGCGGGTGGGAACCAGAACCCTCATAGTATACGCTTACAAGATCGAATCTCCATTGGCAGGAGGGAGGAAGCTGTCTCCGGTATTCTCGCGCCACTTGTGCCACTTCGCGCCGTTTGTGCCGGTCCACGGCTGCCTCAGCGGTCTTTACGTCGTGCGAAGTGCGCGTCTTAACTTCAATGAAACAAAGAACATCAGCGTCCCAGCCGATCAAATCGATCTCCCCACGGCAGCGCGGCGAGCGAAAGTTGCGCGCCACTATCGCATAACCCAGCTTCCGCAGGTAGAAGTATGCGTCTTCCTCCCCGCGCGTGCCGGTGCGCTGGTGCCTCGGTCGCGGGTCGGGTGAAAGCAGGCGCGCCGCAACCCAATCAAGCCCGTGAATGATGGTGCGCGTAAAAACGGCGGGAAGCATAAGGGACACAGATACTTCAGCCTAGCGGAAGTAAGGCACGGAGGATGTGATCGACATCACAGCAGATGCGATCGACCTCGGCCTTTCCCAGATCGGGAACTATGACTTGGTCTACGCTCCGGCTTCCTTTTCACCACAGAGGCATAGAGACACAGAGAATGACAATCAAGAATGATTTTTCTCTGTGTCTCTGTGCCTCTGTGGTGAGTTAGGGTTAGTGCGCCTTCTTTCAGAACGTCACCGCGCTTCCTTGCCCACCGCCGCAATGCATTTTTCGAGCACATCGACCGCGACGTCGGCTTCTTCCTTCGTCACCACCAACGCCGGGCATATCCGCACCGTGCTGGGCCCGCATCCCAGGAACAACACCCCATGTTCGAACGCCATTTCGACGATGCGGTCACGCTCGGCGTTGCCGTACTCCTTGGTGGCCTTGTCCTTGACGATGTCGACGCCGATCATCAGGCCGCGGCCGCGCACGTCGCCCACCAGTTTCAACTTCGACGGCCACTCGGCCATGCGCTTCATCATGTAATTGCCCACGCTCGCCGAGTTCTCCAGCAAGTGCTCTTTCTCGATTACATCGAGGGTGGCCAGCGCCGCGGCAATGCAAATTGGATTGCCGCCGAAAGTGGAGGCGTGCGATCCCGGCACCCAGTCCATGATCTCCGCCCGAGTCATGGTGATGCCGAGCGGCATGCCCGAAGCAATTCCTTTCGCAATGCAGACCATGTCGGGCTCAACGCCAGTATGCTCGACCGCGAACCACTTCCCCGTGCGCCCGATGCCGCTCTGCACTTCGTCCACCACCAGCATGATGCCGTGACGATCGCAGATGCGCCGCAGTTCCTGCATGAAAATCTTCGGGGCCACGACGTAGCCGCCCTCGCCCTGAACCGGCTCCACGAAGATCGCCGCCACTTCCTCCGCAGCCAGCGTGGTCTTGAACAGCCTCTCTTCGATGAAGCGAGCGCAGCCCAGAGCAAAGTTATCGGCATCTTGCGGGCCGGCGCTGCCGCGGTACACATCGGGATACCGCACGTGCGTTACACCCGGAACGAGCGGCGCAAAACGGCGCCGCTGTTGCGGTTTGGACGCGGTCAGTGAGAGCGCCCCCATCGTCCGCCCGTGAAACGCTCCCAAGAACGCGATTACGTTCTGACGCTTGGTGTGGTAGCGCGCCAGCTTCAGCGCGCACTCGATCGCCTCCGCTCCCGAGTTGCCGTAATAAATGCGGTGCGGACCCGGCATGGGCGCAATCTTCGACAATTGCGACGCCAACTCCACCATGCTCTCATAATAGAAATCCGTCCCCGACATGTGGATCAGTTGGCCCGCTTGCTTCTGAATGGCGGCAACCACCTGGGGATGGCAGTGTCCGGTCGAAGTCACGGCAATGCCGGCGGAGAAATCAAAGAACTCGTTGCCGTCCACATCGGTAATAACGATGCCGCTCCCGCTCTTCGCCACCAGCGGGTAGGAACGGGTATAAGACGGCGAAATGTATTTCTCGTCGCCCTCGAGCACGCGCTTGGCATTCGGCCCGGGCAGGGCAGTCTTGATCTTGGGTCCGATGGCGGCAGCGGTCGCAGTTCTTGTTTTACCAGCGGTTTCAACAGTCATGGAATCCTCCGTTAGCAGCTGTCAGTAAACAGCCGCCAGTTGTCAGTAAATTGCAGCCTCGGGAACGCGGGATCCTGGTTCGGACGCACGCAGGCCGAGGCGAATCAAATGGAGGATTAGGAGTTAATCGCTACCGAACAGGCTGGGGCGCAATCGCGACGGCAGATTCGCCCGATAGCGCCGCGGGCACACCAGGCAGCGCAGCCAGCACTCGGGCAGATGCGAATTGGGATTCTTGCGCAGCATCACGAACCGTCGACATCACTGATTGATTATAGCTGGACAGCATGAACGCCGTAACCCCTCTTTGGTAACTAGTGGTAGAAGACAGCTTGCTGCGTCTGTCGACGGCGACTGTGCCGCCGGCGACGTTGCAAGTAACGTTTTAGGCATACGATGGGGCGGCAATCTTCCCAGTCTTGGAATCCAATCTTCCACCGCACTTGTCTGATATCTTTTAGCTTCCCCTGTTTCTCACGCCAATGCATTCCATACAGCGCCCACACCCGTGGATGGTGATTCTTGCCTTCGGGCTCGTGTATCTGTTCTGGGGGTCGACTTACCTCGCCATTGACATCGCCGTGCAGTCCATTCCTCCGGCGCTCATGTGTGGGGTGCGATTTTCGATCGCGGGCATCGTCATGCTGGCCGTCTGTGCCGCGACCGGGCGGAGAGTCTTATATTCCCTGCGGCAAATTGCATTGTCCGCAGTGGTGGGCTTGCTGCTGCTGATGGGCGGGAATCTCACGCTTTCTTACGCGGAACTTGCCGTGTCGTCGGGCCTGGCGGCGCTGATCATCGCCATCACCCCGTTGTGGTTTCTGGTGCTCGATTCGCTGCTGTTGGGCGACCATCGCATTTCCGGACGCGGCAAAGCAGGACTGGTTCTGGGGATCTTCGGCCTGTTCGTGCTGGTCTGGCCGCAGTTGAAGTCCGGCACACTCGGACACCGCGAGTTGTGGGCGTCGATCAGCCTGATCTTCGGTTCTTTCTCGTGGGCGTTGGGCTCGGTGCTCTCGAAGCGCTGGCAGTCTGGCATGGACGTTTTCAGCGCCACCGGCTGGCAAGTCGTGGCGGCGGGTGCGGGGAATCTTATTTTCGCGTTATTCGCCGGCGATTTCTCGCGTGTTCATTGGACCCTCCGCGGCCTCAGCGCCACCCTGTACCTGGTGGTGTGCGGTTCCTGGATCGGATACACCGCCTACATCTGGCTGCTGGAGCACGTCCCTACGTCGAAGGTCTCAACCTACGCGTATGTAAATCCGGTCGTCGCCGTGTTTCTAGGCTGGCTGATTCTGCACGAGCGCGTCGACCGCTTCATCCTCGCGGGAAGCGCGATTGTCGTGCTGTCCGTCATCCTCGTCACCAGCGCAAAGGTGAAGGAAAGGGCTGTGGCGGAGGAGATGCCGGTGGTGGAGGCGGCGGGAGATTGAGGGATAAGCCGGATCATGGGTCTTGGGTCTTAGGTCTTAGGCCTTCTGAGGTCCGAGGTCTGAGCCTAAGACCCAACACCTACGACCTAAGACCGCCCCTCTCACCTCGCCCCTTCTTCCTCCTCCTCCGCATCATTCACCGAGTCCACCACACGCCCGCGGATCGCAAACGTCTGTCGTTCGCCGCCCTTGGGCTCAAAGCTGACTCGCACCGGGCTTCGCTGCCACGACGGGGCCGGGCAGGCCGAGTCCGGAGGGGCGCCCTCAGCGATGCCGTCGTTGGACAGCGGCTTTTTCAACACCGGCTTGCGACGGCTGATCTGAGCGACCATGGCAAACGTCTTCTTTCCATCGTCCGCAACGCCGCAGTAGGCAACATAGTCGCGATACCAAGTGGCAGGTGAGTAATAGACATCGAACTCCGGCAGATTGAGTGGAGAAATGTGGGCTGTCCCGCGATCCACCAGCAGCCAGCCACCGCGCTCCCACTGCCAGCGAGGGGCGGGATCCTCCGGAAGACTGTCGTTCACCCGGAAAGCCCGCCGCACTACGAACAGCCGCTCGGTCACTTCATGCGGCGCTCCGAGCGTGTACTCTTTGACGCGTCCGTCAATAACCAGCGCGCGGATCTTGAGCGTCAACGGCTTGTCCATCCCCGAACCCGCAAACCATTGCACAGATGTCCACTTCCCGAATGTGATGACATGAACTTTGCTGGCCGCGTCCGCTCCGATCGTTGGCAGCACAGCAGAGACGAGCAAACAAACGAGGACAATTTGTAAAATGCGCATGAGGCGAGAGTAGGCAACCCATCGACATCAAAGCAAGGATGCTGGTCACATCCGCAAAAATACGGGGTGCCAAAGTGGGAATAGCGGAAGTCCCCGAAATGGTGCTAGTGTTCCAATAAACTGGCTTCGCCGGACGAAAACGAGAAAATGACGGTAAAATTAAAGAGTGGCAAAAGATTTCACCATGCGAGTCCCCCCTCGATCTTGCACTTCGCCGCCGCCGGTTGCGGGGACAACTGCGAACGGTGAAATCGCCTCTTATCAAGATATGGGTGATCTTCTAATACGGCGGCGTCCGCCGCGAATTCTGGTGGTCGACGACCAGCCCAGCATTGCCGGTCTGATGAGTCGATTGCTCACCATGCGCGGATACGAAGTGATCACGGCCTCCGATGCGGAACTGGCCGAGGCCGAAATCCATAAGCAACTGCCCGACCTCATCCTCTCCGACGTGATGATGCCCGGAAAATCAGGTTACGAATTCTGCCGCGGCTTAAAGGAAAATCCGGACACGCGGCTCATTCCTTTCGTTCTGATCACCGGACTCAGCGACAGCACCGACAGAGTGCGCGGCATCGAAGCCGGCGCTGACGATTTTCTGAACAAACCGGTGCTCGCCGAAGAACTTATTGCCCGCGTGAAATCGCTTCTCCGCCTGAAAGAGTTCACCGACGAACTGGAAACTGCCGATTCCGTTCTATGCACGCTGGGGCTGATCGTAGAAGGCCGCGACCCCTATACGGAGGGCCACTGTGAGCGGCTTTCGGTGCGCGCCGCCGATCTCGGCCGCCATCTCGGCATGGATCAAGATTCGCTGCTCGCCCTGAAGCGTGGCGGATATCTGCACGATCTGGGCAAGATCGCCGTGCCCGACGACATCCTGAAAAAAGGCAGCGACCTCACTCCGGCGGAATGGGAGGTCATGAAACTCCATCCCATCACTGGCGAAAACATCTGCAAGCCGCTGCACTCTCTGCGACTGGTGCTTCCGATTATTCGCCACCATCACGAGCACTCGGATGGTTCGGGCTATCCGGACGGCCTGACGAGGTCGGAAATCCCGGTGCTTCCGAGAATCCTCCAGGTGGTCGATGTGTACGACGCTCTGCGCACGGCTCGCTCCTACAAACCTCCACTGACGCACGAACAGGCCGCCCAGACAATGCGTGAGGAGGCCAGCCGCGGCCTGTGGGACACTGACTTAGTGGCGGAATACTTCTCCATGCTGGAGCAGCAACGTCTGGTAGCCTGAGGCCGTTCTCGGACCTTAAACCTCAGCCCTCTTTGTATTTGCCTTCGGCGAATTCTGATTTCCGAAATCCTGAAACGACCCAGTACAATGACGACGCTGTTTCCTGCGCCGGAATCCCGGCCTGTGGACGCTTTGCCACTGAGAACTGAGAACCGCTTTTGGAGCCCACTTATAGCATCGTGATTCCCGCCTATAACGAGGGCGCGCGCCTGGGCGCAACTCTCGAAAAGGTGCTGGCCTACGTGCATGCCCGCAGCTGGGATGCGGAAGTCATCGTCGTCAACGACGGATCTCGCGACAACACGGCAGAAATTGTTCGAGACTTTCGCCGCGAAAAATCCCGCGCTGCGGCTGGTCGAAAATCCCGGCAATCGCGGCAAGGGATACAGCGTGCGCAATGGCATGCTGAACGCCCGCGGCCGACATCGTGCTGTTCAGCGATGCCGATCTGTCATCGCCCATCGAAGAAGCTCCGAAGCTTTTTGAGGCGCTGGAGCAGGGCGCCGACATCGCCATCGGCTCGCGCTGGCTGCGCGCCGAAACCCAGACCCAGCGCCAGCCTCTCCACCGTCAAATCTTCGGCCGAATTTTCAACCTGATGCTGCGCATCACTCTCGGTCTGAAATTCAAAGATACGCAATGCGGTTTCAAAGCCTTTAGGCAACCTGCGGTGCAGGCGATCTTCCCGCTGCAGAAAATCGAGCGCTGGGGATTCGATCCCGAGACTCTGTTCCTGGCGCGAAAATTTAAATTCAAAGTGCAGGAAATTCCCGTCGCCTGGGGACACAGCGGCGGCACCCGCATCCATCCACTGGTCGACGGCTCCCGCATGTTTATGGAGATGCTGCGCATCCGCTGGTATGACCTGACCGGAAAGTACAACGCCGATCGAACACCCGCCCCTCAGAGCGGCAAGACCCTGCCCGAGCACCGCAGGCCGTAGGCCTAGTGTCATCTCCCGTAAATCCGGCCAGAAATGCGCGACGTAAGATTGGCTGGAGTTATGTTGCGAACTCGGACGACACAGCCTCTCACGCTTTCGTCAGGCCGACTTCTGCGCTGCATGGGAAGCTGCATTCGCTTTAACCGCCTCAACAACTCGCCTTCCCATTTCTGTCGTAGAAATCGCAGCATGCGATTTCCCCGCCAAATCCGCCGTCCGCGCGCCTTGCGAGAGCACCGCCGAAACCGCCTTCTCGATACACGCCGCTTCCTTCTCCAACTGAAACGAATGCCGCAGCATCATCGCCACCGACAGAATCGCTCCCAGCGGATTGGCGATTCCCTTCCCCGCGATGTCGGGAGCCGAACCGTGCACCGGTTCATACAATCCAACCCGCCCTCCTATGCTCGCCGAAGCCAGCAGCCCCAGCGACCCCACAACGCCGCCGGCCTGATCCGAGAGAATGTCGCCAAACATATTCTCGGTGAGCAGGACATCGAACTCCGTCGGCCGCTGCACCAGCAGCATCGCGGCGGAATCGACATACTGATGGCCCAGCTTCACCTCGGGATAATCCTTGCCCACGCGCGTCACCACTTCCCGCCACAGCCGCGAGCATTCCAGCACGTTAGCCTTGTCCACCGACAGAACTTTGCGCCGCCGCTTCATCGCCAACTCGAAAGCCACGCGCGCGATGCGCTCGATTTCCGATTCGCCGTAGCGCATGGTGTTGACCGCAACGCGCGAGCCCGGCTGTCCCTCGATCGATCGCGGCTGGCCAAAATAAGCTCCGCCCAGCAGTTCGCGCACGATCATGATGTCGGTCCCGCGCACGATCTCCGGCCGCAGAGGAGAAGAATCCTCGAGCGCCGGAAAGAACACCGCCGGACGCAGATTGGCATATGCGCCCAACTCGCGCCGTATTCGCAGCAATCCTGCCTCAGGACGAAGATGGCCGGGATTGTGATCGAACGCCGGACTCCCCACCGCGCCCAGCAGCACGGCCGACGAAGCCAAGCAAGCCTGCAACGTGTCCGCGGGCAGCGGATCGTTCGCTACAGTGAGCGCCGCTCCGCCGATAAGCTTGTATTGAAGCTGGAGTTGATGGCCAAATCCGTCGGCCACCGCCTGCAGAACGAGAACGGCCTGTTCCGTAACTTCCGGACCAATGCCGTCGCCAGGGAGAATCGTGAGTTTCAGGAGCATGGGGAGGATTGGGTAATTGGGAAATGGATGATTGGGCAATTGAGTAATTTTGTAATTGAGTAATTGAAAACCCTTGTGACTCGCGCTTCTGACAGAACCTCGCTCTTCAAAATTACTCAATTACCCAATTACCCAATCCTTCTACACTCCCCAGAGATAGTCTTCCTGCTGCGTCTGCTCGTGGTGGGAATCGCGTAACCGGCAATGGCACTCCGAACGCGTTGGTCTGCGGCCCTACGGGGAACGGCGCCGGAGGCTCCGGCAGCGGCTCCGGTTCCTGCGCTTGAGGTGAAGCGTTGACGGCAGCCGCTTTCGCCTGAGCAATCGGCTCAATCAGCGGCGTCGCCGAGCCAGACGGCTTGTGCGTGTCGCGGATCAATTCCAGCAGATGATGGTCTTCCACATGTTTGATCTTGTCCGCCAAACGGACAAAGCGCCGATAAATATCATCCAAGGCCCGGCGATCGAACTGGTAGCCCAGCTGTTCGCAGCGGATGCTGAGAGCGTGACGTCCCGAGTGCTTGCCCAGCACCAGCTTCGAATCCGGCACGCCTACTGACTGGGGAGTCATGATTTCGTAGGTCAGCGGATTCTTCAACATTCCATCCTGATGAATGCCAGCTTCGTGGGCGAAGGCATTGCGCCCGATAATCGCCTTATTCGGCTGCACGGGCACGCCCGTGATCTCGCTCAACATCTGGCTGGCCGCAAAAATCTGTTCGCCGACTACGCCGGTTTCGTAATCGAATCGATCCGGACGAACTCGCATCGCCATCACAATTTCTTCCAGCGATGCATTTCCCGCGCGCTCCCCGATCCCGTTGATCGTGCACTCTACTTGCCGTGCTCCCGCCGAGACCGCCGCTAGGGCATTGGCGACGGCCATGCCCAGATCGTTGTGGCAGTGCGCAGATATGGTTACGTTCTCAATTCCTTTTACCCTTTGCCGGATCGTGGTGATCAGATCTCCGAACTCCGCCGGCACCGTGTAGCCGACCGTGTCGGGAATATTCAGCGTGGTCGCCCCCGCGTCGACGACTGCCTCCAGCACGCGGCACAGAAAATCAGGGTCGGTGCGAGTCGCATCTTCCGGCGAAAACTCCACATCATCACAAAGCGACTTGGCAAACCGAATCGCTTCCCGGGCCTGCTCCACACACTGATCGCGCGCGATCCGCAGCTTGTATTTCAAATGAATGTCGGAAGTCGCCAGGAACACATGGATCCGCGGACGCGCGGCATCCCGCAACGCTTCCCACGCTCGTTCAATGTCAGGACGGCAGGCCCGCGCCAATCCAGCGATAATAGGGCGCCGCACCACCCGAGCGATTGCCCTCACAGATTCGAAGTCGCCATCGGAAGCGATTGGAAAACCCGCCTCGATCACATCCACACCCAGACGGTCAAGCTGGTGAGCCAGGCGCAGCTTTTCCTGCTGGTTCATGCTGCAGCCCGGCGACTGCTCCCCGTCGCGGAGAGTGGTGTCGAAAATCGTGATGCGGGCGCGCTCAGCAATCATGGATCTTCCTCAAAACTAAGCTGATCTTTTATATCGTACGAGCGGAGTCTCACAGAAGCAAAACTTATAATTCTTTAGCAATCATTAGCTATGCTTGTATAATAAGTTTTTCTAATAGAGTTTGACAAACAATTAAGAGGGGCAATTCATGGAGCTTTCTCAACTCGAAGTCTTTCTCGCGGTCGCTCACGAGCGCCGGTTCTCCCGAGCCGCCGAGAAGCTCTTTCGCACTCAATCGGCAGTCAGCCAGACAATTCGCAAACTCGAGGACGAACTGGGCGAGGCTCTCTTTGACCGGTCCTCGCGCGAAGGCATCCTCACCGACGCCGGCAAGGTTCTGCTCGAGTACGCCGAAAAGCTGATCAATCTCAGGAGTGAAGCGGCCGAGTCTTTGACCGAACTACGGGAGCTGCAAAAAGGCAAGCTCGTGATTGCCGCCAACGAATTCACAGTGCTCTACCTGCTGCCCCTGCTGGCCGAGTTCCGCCGCCTGCATCCCATGATCAAGATCAAAGTCGAGCGCGCCCTAGGCAGCCAAATTCCTGACGATGTCCTACGCTACGCTGCTGAATTCGGCGTGCTGTCCTACGAACCGCAGGAAGCGAGCCTGCATTCCGTGGTGGTGTATCTGGACGAACTTGTCTTCGTCGTGCCTCCCAAACATCCGCTCGCTTCCGCAGCACAGGTCAGCATCCGGCAACTCGGGGCGGAGTCTTTCGTCGCTCACATTGTCTCGTCACCTTACCGCGAAAAAGTCCTGCAATTGTTCAAGACTCACAAAACGCCTCTGCACATGGACTTGGAACTGCCTACGCTGCAAGCCATTAAGCAATTCGTAGCCATGGGGCATGGAGTGGCTTTCGTCCCCGAAATCAGCGTGGAGAACGAATTAGCCAGAGGAGAGTTGGTAGCGATCCGCGTGCGTGAATTGCAGTTGAAGCGCAAGTTGCGCCTGGTTTACCGCAAAGACGCGAACCTGTCGCACGCCGCCCGGGCATTTCTGAAAGTAGCCGAGGCGATGGCCATCGATCGCAAAGGACGCTACCGTTTCCAGGGTGAAAACTAAAAAGGAGCAAAGCGAGCTTTGCTCCTTCAGGACCATTTTCTTGCGCAGCTCAGCAGTCGGCGCAGACTTGCTCTTCGCGGAACGACGCCAGCGCCTCTTCCACGGTCGGATGCACCTGCAGGACGGAGTCCAGATTGGTCAGGTCCAACAACGTCCTGACCAGAGAATTCGGTCCCGCGCACTTCAAACTTACGTTCTGTCCCTGCGCCCAGGTTTGTACCAGGGCCAGTTCTCCGATGCCGGCGCTGTCCATCGAACTCACGCCACTCAGGTCGAGCACCAACTTCCGCGCCTGTTGCAACGCTTCGCCCACAACGCGCGAGAGTGCTGCGGCTTCATCGCGATACACGATGCGCCCCTGGCAGTGCACGATAATGACATCGCCACAATTCCGTGTTTCCAAACTGAGTTTCAACTTCAACTCCTTGTGGTATTCAAAGGCAACCGCAAATCCCGGCTGCCCGCTAATTTGCCAATTCGTGTCCATTGGTTGCATGCTAATAGATAGACGCGGGTCGATTGGTTTTGGCACCATGAAAATCCTGTAAATTTTTGTTTACTGGGCCCGTAAATCTGGCCTTGGCGGAACAAATTTTGGCGACTGGGACATCTTAGGCATCCAGTACACTGCATCTAACGGATTTCGTTAATCAAAATGCACTTTTTTGCCGGCACACAGCCGGGGAGGAATCATTCGTGTCGAAGACAGCGGCCTCTGTGCTGGCGTTTGTTGGCTTCATCTTGTTCTCGATTCCCATGTCGGCACAATTTAACGGACTTCTTCCCAACGGTAACGTCTACGCTGGCGTGTCTTACGGCCAACTCACCGACGTAATCAACAAGCAGAGCTATCGCGGCTTTGAAGGCTCCTTCGAGGCCCTTCCCTTCACCCGTTTTCCGCGCCTCGGGCTGGTAGCTGATGGCAGCGGTTACTATCGAAGGGGCGCTATACCGGTTACGCAATATGTTTTCGTCGGCGGCCCGCGTATTTCCTTTAGTTACGGAAAGTGGCGTCCCTTCGTGCACGCCATGGCCGGTATTCGACACATCAATTCGGACGGCTTCATCTACAACCCCATCGCGATTGATGTTGGCGGCGGTGTGGATTACAAACTTTTCTTCAAGAACTTCTCCTGGCGGCTGCAAGGCGATTACTTGCACAGTCACTACGCCAGTGCCTATCAACAGGACTACCGGGCTTCCACTGGAATCGTCTGGCGCTTCTGAGTTTCTGGCCGCTCTATTTCTGCATCAACCTATTGGCGGATATCCGAATCTCTTCTCCACACAAACTTTATCGATACGAATGGGTTCATGGATCCCAGGAACGGAGAGTCTCATGCTCAAAGCTGCGTGCATCGGCGTGATCTTATTTCTTTTGGCGGGCCTCGCGAACGCTCAAATACCCTCCGGAAATGTGTTCCTCGGATTTTCCTACGAACGTACAAATTCGTCAGCGTTCAGCAGTTCAAATCTGGTCACCGCTGTGAGCCATCCTAATCTTCACGGATGGGAAGCCTCGTTCGAGGGAAAGATTGTGCCCTTTGTGGGGATCGTGGGCGATGTGAGTGGACACTACGGCTCGCAGAGCTTTGTCGAACCGACGCCAAATGGGCCCCAAAACATTAATGTGACCGGCCATGAGCAGGAATATCTGGTCGGACCTCGACTCTCCGTACCCGTGGGCAAGATCAATCCTTTTGGCGAGGTCTTCGTCGGCGTCGCGCACATCCATACCGGAGGAACCTTGCCGAATCCTTCTAACACCTCGTTTGCGTACGCCGTGGGCGGGGGCCTTGATTACCGCGTCTTTGGTCCCGTCGCTGCGCGCGTTGAAGGCGACTACCTGCGCACAAAATTCTTCAGCTCTACGCAGAATAATCTGCGCTTGTCGGCGGGGATCGTGTTCCGCTTTTAGAAGCTGCCATAAATCGGCTTGGGGAAGGGCACGGCTTCAGCGGTCCCGCTCGGAGTCCTAAATGATGCGGGCGTTAGCCTCTGAGGAGCTCGCAGTTTACACTTGGTCAGCAGAATTCGGTTAAGAAGAGTCTACGCGCGCGGCGCGCCATTCGGCTCCGACGCCCAATACTTGTGGTCGCGCAGAAAGTATTTCTCGTTCCAGAAGTTCATCGCGGTCCACAGGAACAACCAGCCCACGCGCAAGTGCCCCATCTTTTTGAATCGGCGATTCGTGGTGCGGACGCCGCCGCGCACGATGGCAAAGTGCTTGCGCTCGATTTGCTGGCTCAGCCGGTAGTCTTCCGCAAACAAGATCTGCTCGTGAAATCCGCCCAGCTCCCAGAATTTCTTGCGGTCGAACAACATGAACATTCCGGTAGCAAACGGGCGATGCAGATAAGACAAGTACTGAAAGAAGTCATTGCCTACATAAAAAGCCTTGTCAAGCCAACTGCCTTCGCTGCACAGGATGTTGGTGGTGACACAATGCAGTTCCTTGCCTCGCGCCAGCTCAACGCAGCGCCGTACCAGCGATGGATCAGCCAGCTCAACATCCGCATCCAGAAAAAGCACGTAGGAAGTGTCCGCCTGTGCCGCCCCTTGATTGCGCCCCACCGAAGGCATTCCGCCGCGAATCACGTTCACGTTCAGGCGGTCGCGGAAACTCATCACGATCTCCGGCGTTCCATCCGTCGAGTTCGCGTCAGCGACTAATACTCTCGTACTCGACAGCTTCGAGTAGTCCTGATTCGTCAGCGAGGTCAGCAAACGCGGAATCAGCTTCGCCTCGTTCTTCGCCGGAATTATGATCGTCAGTTCGTTCGTATTCACGCTCGTTAAAGTCATGGATTTCCACCCCTTGTTGGTCGATGGTCAAATACGTGAGCCGCGAATCAACCCACCCGCCCGAGTTGAAATAATCGATTCCGTCCTGTCGCACATGAATGGCTTCGTGGGTATGTCCGCAGAAGACGCGGTTCGCGCTATGCTGCGCCGCGTAGGTCAGCGCTCCCGCCGCCACTTTCGGCGACATCCGCAGCCAACGGGTGTTCACCCGGTCAATTAGCCGCGCGATTGGCTTGCCTTTCAAATCCATCTTCTGCAACTTGAGATAAAGCGACGTGCCCCACCGGCTGAGCCGGACACGGTTCACCTGAAAGCCATCGAACTGGTGCCCGTGAATCGCGATATGCCGCAGGCCGCTGTATTCCCACGAGTAGTTCTGGTAGACGCGCACCCCGACCAGGTGCGACATGATGTTGGTCAGCCCGTGATCGTGATTGCCCTCGACCCACACCACCTCAATGTTGCGCTTGGGATTCGAAAGCTTGCGAATGTAGCCGAGGAATTTCCAGTGATCCTTGGTGAGCCGGGCAAAGTTGAGGTCGGCAAAGATGTCGCCCAGCAGAATCAGCCGCTGGAAACGATTCTGCTTGAGCACGCGTGTGGCCTCGCGCGCATGACTGGTCTCTGCACCCAGGTGCAGGTCGGAGAGGATCAGCGTGTTGTACACGTGCAGATCCATATCCAAGGTGTAACAGTGGAATGTTACGGGTTGATGAACACTGCATCAATATTGGTGCATAGGTAACTACGAGAGTAACCCAGCGAACCTGGGTGGCGTCATCCTGAGCATAGCCGTTCTTCAGGCGGAGCGAGGGATCTCGCGCGCATCGCGATGGCGACCGCGGACGAGCGTTGCCGACGAAGTGGGGCGCACCGCTTCGGCCACGCCGCAACGAAGCGGCAAAGAGTACGGCTTAACCGGGGAAGATTCTGCTTCCAGAAGCACACCTCAGCGGCTGAAGCCGCTTTTTCCTGAGTTTCTTGTTCGGCACGAGTGGAACTCGTGCCCTTCCCAATTGTCTTGCGCGCGGAGTCGTCTAAAACAGGTACTTTAGGTAGCCCGTGTTCGCGAGGACTGTCCATCCGCTTCTTTGCTTTTCCCATTCCATCTGCGAAACTGGCCATTAGCGACCAGCCATTATTCACCGCCTATGGGACGCATCCACGTACTCTCCGAAACTGTCGCCAACCAGATCGCCGCGGGCGAGGTGGTGGAGCGGCCTGCGTCGGTGGTGAAAGAGATGCTGGAGAACTCGCTCGACGCAGGTGCGACGCGGATCAAGATCAGCGTGGAGGCGGGCGGGAAGAAGCTGATTCAGATCACGGACAACGGATGCGGCATGGTGCGCGACGATGCCATGCTGGCGTTCGAGCGGCATGCGACTTCGAAGATCAAGAACGCCGAAGACCTGCTGAGCGTGGCCACGCTCGGATTTCGCGGGGAGGCGCTGCCCTCGATTGCGTCCGTGTCACGGCTGCGGCTGGAGACGCGGGCGGAAGGTGACGCGGCGGGGACGGTGATCGAGATCAACGGTGGGAAGATTACGCGCGTCGAAGAGGCGGGCCTGCCGCTGGGAACTTCGATCACGGTGCGCGATCTTTTCTTTAATACTCCGGCGCGCAAGAAATTTCTGAAGGCGGAGTCGACCGAGTTGTCGCACATTGCCTCGCTGGTCACGCAGTATGCGCTGGCGCATCCGGAGAAACATTTCGAGTTGCACTCGGCGACAAATGCCATGCTGGTGGCGCCTCCGGTCGCGGGATACAGCGAGCGCGTCTATCAAGTCTTTGGCAAAGAAACGCTGGATCAGTTGATTCCTGTGGCGTCGCGGCAGGCGCTGGAGCGGGTGGGATTGCCGCAGCCTCCTCCGTGGCGCCGCAAGGAAGAAGACGAAGACGGCGCGGAGGTCTCGACAAAATTGCCAGGGGATATGCGGATTCACGGGTTTGTTTCGAAACCCGAGATTCAGAAACTGAACCGCAATTCGATTTTTGTGTTTGTGAATGGACGGACAATTCGCGATCGGCTGCTGCAGCATGCGCTGACCGAGGCTTATCGGAATATTATTCCGCCGACGGTGTATCCCGTGGTGCTGCTGTTTCTGGAGTTGCCGGCGGGCGAGGTGGATGTGAATGTCCATCCGTCGAAAACAGAGGTGCGGTTCCGGCAGCAGAGCGTGATACATGATTTTGTGCGGGACTCGGTGCGGGCGGCGCTGATGAAGGCGCGTCCGGTGCCGCAGTTTGTAACGGAGATGCGGGCGCATGCGACGGCAAGTCAATCGTTAACTCCGGGGGCGATGACCCCGGATTTGACGACTGGGACGCAGTCATGGGATCCGGCGTCCGGCGCGGCTTCTGTGGCGGAGTTCCCAGGTCTCACAGATGAGGCGAGACCCGGGGCACTCCACATCTCAGACGGGACGAACGGATTTGCCTTGCAGGCGCCCGTAGTTCCGCCAGTTTCTCAGCGATTCCGGTTTGAAGGCGGAATTGCGGTAGAGGCGAATGCGGCCGTCTCCCTGGCTCGTTCAGTCGAAGCGATTCCCGACAATGGCTGCGCTCCGGCGTTAGAGGTCGGCGACGAAGAACCAACGTTAGCTTCTTTGAGCACGCTCAAGCCGCTGGGACAGATTCGGAATTCGTTCATCCTGGCGGTGAATGAAGATGGTTTGTGGATTGTGGATCAGCACGTCGCCCACGAGCGCGTGTTATTCGAACGAATACTGAAGCAGCGTGCGGCGCAGAAAGTCGAAAGCCAGCGGTTGCTGATGCCGATTGTGCTGGAATTGTCTCCGGCGCAGCAGGCGGTGTTCGCCGAAATATCGGACGAACTGCAGCACAATGGATTCGAGGCCGAGCCGTTCGGCGCGCGCAGCGTGGCGGTGAAAGTAGCGCCAGCGGGAGTGGACGCGGCGGCGGTCGAAAATATGTTGCACGAGCTGCTCGACCAATTCTCGCGCGAGGAGCAGTCGCTGAATCTGGAAAAGATTCGCGCCCGCATCGCCGCGTCAATCGCGTGTCACGCCGCCATCAAAGTGAATATGCCGCTGGAGCAGAACAAAATGGAATGGCTGCTGTTGGAGCTAGCCAAGACCGATCATCCGTACGCGTGCCCGCACGGCCGGCCGGTCGTGCTACGGTACTCTATGAAGGATATTCAGAAGGCGTTTAAGAGAATCTAGCTTTCAGCTGTCAGCTGAACCGGGTTTGAGCTGTTAGCTGACAGCTGAGAGCTGTCGGCTTTTTATGACTGACCAGGAACTGCAACAACTGCGGCGCGAGAAGTGGCGACTGGAGGGAAAACCCATCCGGACGATCGAGCAGGCACGGGCTTTTCTAGAAGACGTAGGATTCTGCCTGATGTATCCCAAGCGGCCGTCATTGTTGGTCCCGACGTTCATCGGTGCGTTCGTGGGGTCGGAGGATCGGTTGCCGGGATGGCAGCATGCGTTCAAGGATCCGCGGGCTACGGAGGCAACAGAGTTGATGGTGCGGTTGCTGCGCGAGCGGTCCGCGTTCGAGGCTAATCTCTTCGACGAGAACAATGGATTTCTGGTGGCGGCGTCGGTCTTTCCTTATTTTTATGCGCTCATGGGGGAGCGCAATCCCAAGCAGGCTCCGAAAGCCGGGTCGCGATCTCTTTATTCCGCGCTGGCCTGCGATGCGTTTGAATTGATCACGCGCAAAGGACCGATCTCGAAACAGAACATGCAGGAAGCGCTGGGGGGAAGCGTGTCGCTGGCGGCGCTCGATGGAGCGCTCGGCGAATTGTGGTCGAGGCTGCGCATCACGCGCGTTGACTACAAGGCCAGCGAGGGCTCGGTCTGGGATGTGCTTTATCGCTGGGCGCCGGATGCGGTGAAAGAGGGCGTGGGATTGTCGGTGCAGGAGGCGCTCACCGCGCTGATATCGAAATATCTGGACTGTGTGATTGCGATCGAGCAGGCGGAACTCGAGATCTTCTTTGGAAATTTCATTGCACGCTCGAAGGTGAAGGATGCAGTCAATGCTCTGCTGGCCGCGCGGGAGTTGAGCTTCGTGCATGTGAGTGGACGATCGATGCTGCAGATCACGCCGGAGAAAGTCGTGGCGGTGACGGCGCCGCGCAGCGCGGTGCGATAGTTTCTTGTTCGCCGGTAGCGCCGGCATCTTGCCGGCTGGCGCTCAGGCGTCTCGCCCTCGCAGCCGGCGCCACATGGAACCCTAATCCTCATCACCATGTTCACCGAGCCCAATTTCAAATCCTATCGCGGGCGGCTTGCGCCTTCGCCGACGGGGCTGCTGCATTTGGGGCATGCGCGCACGTTTTGGACGGCGGCACGGCGCGCGGAGGAGCGGGGCGGGCAGTTAATTTTCCGCAATGAAGATTTGGATTCGCAGCGCTGTCGGCCGGAGTTTGTGCAGGCAATGATGGAAGATTTGCGCTGGCTGGGCATCACGTGGGCGGAGGGACCAGACTGCGGCGGGCCGGTTGGTCCGTATACACAGAGTGAGCGACGCGGGTTTTATTTGGAGGCTTGGCGGAAGCTGCGGGATTTGGGAATGATTTATCCGTGTAGTTGCTCGCGGAAGGATGTGGCGCAAGCGGCGGGGGCGCCGAATGATTTTGATGATGAGCCGGTTTATCCGGGAACGTGCCGGCCGGCGAGCATCGTGGCGGGGGCCGCTCGGCTTCGCCCCTTCGACTCGCTCAGGGCAGGCTATCGCGGTACAGCCGAGGCGGCTGTAGCCACGTGTTCCGAACCTGGAGGGGTGAATTGGCGGTTTCGCGTTCCCGACGCGGAGGAGATTTGCTTTACCGATTTGAATCTGGGGGCCCAGCGAATGACGGCTGGCAGGGATTTCGGGGATTTCATTGTGTGGCGGCGCGATGATGTGCCGGCTTATCAGTTAGCAGTGGTGGTGGACGATGCGGCTATGGGGATCACTGAGGTGGTGCGCGGAGCGGACTTGTTGAAGTCGACGGCGCGGCAGATTCTTTTGTTTCGGGCGTTGGGGCTCAGGGTGCCGGACTATTATCATTGCGATCTGGTGCGCGACGATGCCGGAGTGCGGCTGGCGAAGCGGCATGACTCGTTGAGCATTCGGCAGCTGCGGGATTTGGGGTGGACAGCGGAACGGGTGCGTGCCGAGGATGTCTCGATATCTTAGCTGCTCGAGATTTTCGAGCAAGATGGCAGGAGCGCGCCGCGGAGCTTGGACTCCACATGACGGGTCTGAGAACCGGTTCCAAAGAGACAGTGCAGAATTCCGCTCGGCTTCGCCCCTTCGACTTCGCTCAGGGCAGGCTTTTGCGGTACAGCCGAGGCGACTGTAGCCACACGAGCTGGGCGTGTACAATCTTTAGCTTCGCATGACTGACAAGAGAACCGACGAGCCGTCTCACCGAAAATTGATCATTGCCATTGATGGGCCGGCGGGGGCGGGCAAGAGCACCATTGCCTCGCGGCTGGCACGGAAGTTGGGATATGTGAACCTGGAGAGCGGGGCGATGTATCGTGCGCTCGCTCTGAAAGCCATCGATAAAGACGCTTCGTTCGAGGATGAAGCCGCGCTGGTGAAGCTGGCGCAGGACGCCCGCATTCAATTGGAACCGACCCTTGGCGGAAACCGCACGCTGCTCGATGGGCGCGATGTGACGTCCCGCATTCGGGAGCGCGATGTGTCAGAGGGAGCCTCGCGCGTCTCGGTGCATCCCAAGGTTCGGGAGTTGATGGTGGCTCGACAGCGGGAAATGGGCGGGGGCGGCGGCGTGGTAATGGAGGGGCGCGACATTGGCACTGAAGTCTTCCCGGATGCGGACTTGAAGATTTTCTTGGATGCCGATCCGGTGGTGCGCGAGCAGCGGCGCATGGCGCAGCAGAAGATCAAGGGGGACGTCGCGGCGAATCTGGCTGCCGAACTGCGCGAACGCGACCGGCGCGATCGCACGCGGGCGGCGTCTCCGCTGGTGGCGGCAAAGGACGCGGTGGTGATCAATTCTTCCGCGTTGAGCGAAGATGAGGTGCTGGCGCAGGTGGAGCAGCTGGTGAACCAGAAGTTGGGGCGCTGACCGGCAGCATCAGTCGAACCGCCTGGCTTCGCCCTCGCGGGACAGGCCGAGGCGGCTGTCCCTACGTGAGCATTCTCGAGACTATGATTAGTTTTCCGTTGGTTCGACTCTTACTTTCGGGGCGGGCAGGGACTTGCCCGCTTTCGCCGGATTCGGCGGCTCTGGGGGTTTGGGCGGCAGCGAACTGGCCTTGCGGATCTCGATGCTGTTGTGCTCGTTGTTGAGCACGATGTGTGACGTCGCGTTACCTACACTGCCGCTGGCTTTGGCTTCATGCTCGTCATTGTTGACTTTTAGTTCAGAGAAATCGGATTGAATCTCGCCGTCTCGCGTGTGGGCATCGAGGCGGAATCCTGCCTTATCCGGAAGGCTCAGCTGAATATCGCCATTGCGGTTGTCGATCTGAACATTTCCCAGCGTGCGCATTCCTACTTCAACCGCGCCATTGTCATCCTGCAGGCGGACGTCACCGGAGATTTGTTCGAGGCGGATGTTTTTCGATCGCGTGGTCAGGTGCAGCGGTCCCGTGATTTGCTCGGCGTGCAGTTCGTCGGCATCCAGATTAAGTTCGCCCTCAATGCGCGAGAACTCCATGTCGGTGCGCGAAGACTTGAAGATCACAGTTTTTGAGATGCGCGCCAGCTTGATGCTTTCCTGAAATTCGCCGTCGAGTTGCACGCCGCCTTTTACGTCGGCCACCGAGACTTCGTTCACCCGGCCCTGCACGTGCACGTCGCCGGTGATCTGCTCGATCTTCACGGAGCCCTTTTCCTGATTCACCTTGACGTTGCCGTTCACGTCGTCGACTGAAGTGTCGGAATGCTGGGCGGAAATGTCGACGCCGCCATCACGGCCGGAGACGTTCACATCGCCGCGCCGGGAAACGATGGAGACTGGCGCTTTGCGCGGCACAGAAATGTCGAGGTCGGTTTCGACGGGATGATCTCCGGCGGCCTCGGCCTTGGCATCGATCGTAACCAGGCCACCGATCGCCGTAATAGTGGGCTTGGTTTCATGGTCATACTTGTCGGCGTCGTTCTGATTGTCGGCGCCAACGCGCTTGCGGACCACGACCGTAATCTTGTTGTCGTCGGAGGCGTGGACGCTGACCGCACCGTGAGCGTCGATAATCTTGACGCTGGCTGACGCGGGGAAGTCCTGCTCGAGATGATCGTTGAAGTTGTAGCTTTGACCGAAGATGTTGCTGAAGTCGCTATCGTCGAAGTTGAACTGGTCGTGCAGACCGGACCAGTTTACATGTTCGATCTGGGTCGCGATCAGTCCGAACACTACAATCATGACGACCAGGACCACGCCCCCTCCGCCGATTCCAGAGGCACGATAACCCTCGCGCTGCGCGCGCTGATGCTCGATCAGCTTGATCACTCCCCAGACAATCAGTAGCGCCGGCCAGTAATTGGCAAACAAGTGCGCCAGACGGCCAATGGAGAGGACGCGCATGGTGGCCATCAGGAAGATCGTGCCTACCACAATCAGCACGAACGGTCCGGCAAGGGAACGGCGTCGTGGCGGAGGAGGCACAACCGGCGGAACTCCTGGAGTGATGATTGGGTTAGACATTTTTCACCTCGCCAGAAGAGGGTGGCTCCGTACTCTGCACTGTAGTCTGCACTGCAGGAGGCGGCGGAGTGTTGGGCGGAAAGCCCGATGATCCTGGGGGCAGAGGTCCGATGTGACCGCTGCTGGAAGCATTGCCTTGCATTAACTTGACTACTCCTATTACCAGCAGGATGGCGGGCCAGGTTCGGCCAAAGCCCACGCGAGAGACGCTGTCGAGCAGGAAAAGCACGCCCAATGTGACGAGCATCGCCGGTCCCATGAGCCTGCGGGTGCGGCAGTGTTCGCACTGGCATCCGACCCGAGTGCCCCCGATCAGGCCCCACTGTTTGGCAAAGAGCCACACGCCAAGAAAGATCAGGATCAGCGGCCAGAAACGATCGAGGCCGAATTCAAACAGCCCGGCAGTATGCAACAGGAAAAGCACGCCCAAGCCGATGAGAACAGCGGCTCCGGCGGGAACCTTGGTGCCTTCGAATTTTTCGCCAGCGCCAAAAGTTTGCGCCAATCCGAAGGGATCGGGAGCAGGCTCGCCCAACTGAATCGCCTTGGCGCTCCGAACCGCGTCGATGATCTGGTAGACATAGAAAAAGCCAATCGCGATTCCCAGGACAGTGATGACGTACCAGGGAAGATCCGAACTAACCCCAAGGATTAAGAGCACCATGATGACCAGGTGCGCCAGTCCCTTGGCATACTGGCCGGTATACACCGCTCCGACACCGATGGGAAAGACTCCGGCAAGAATTCCGGCGATGCCGGGATTCGGCCCGGAATTGAGCGGAGGCCGAGGTCCGGCCGCAAACGAAGCCGAAGGCGGATACACGGTTTGCGTCGCCGGAACAAATCCCGCAGCAGGCACTGTCCCTTCCATGCGTGCGGCCAGGCATGCCTCGCAGTAGATCACGCCCCGAACGTCGCGGGTACATTGGTTGCAAAGTGGCTTGCCGCACGTGCGGCAGAAGGCCACCGCAGCGGTATCGCTGTGGTTGGCGCAGTTCATACGAACCTCCTGTCAGTGGTCACCGACACTACAGGCAGATCGCGAAAAGATGGAGATGGACCCAGAGGAGCGCTGGCCAGGATGAGTTGGTTATCGATCTGGCTGTAATTGCGCTCCTGCTTCTGCTCGGGCTGTTGCGTTGTGTCGTTCTTGTCGTCTTTCGGTTTCGCTGGTCGAGACTCTTTGCGTCCGGGTTCGGCCGGAGCGACGGTGCGCTTGATTTCGCGCACGCGCGACTCGACCTCGTACACGATCCGGACGTTCTCGTAGTAATGCACCACCTTGGCTTGGGTGGCGTAGTACATATGCCGGATCGCGGCCGGACGCAGGCTTACCTGGCGCAGGTCGGCGGGTTTCACGCCTGCGACGGTCAGGCCCACCGACAGCGCGAAGAAAGCCATACCAAATGACATGGCAAAGCGCGGCTGGCGGACCGTGGCCCAGATCGGTTCGAACACGGTTCCGAACAGCGTAGCCTGCACGTGCTCCCACCACGAAATGCGTGGCTGGGGAGAGCGTGCGGTAACTCGCAGGCGCTGGGTGTCAACGCCCGTTGTGGATGCCAGAATGTTGTTGACCAGGCTGGCTGGAGGCTCCACCTCCGTGAGACCTTTCAGCCAGTTGCGGCCCGCCTCAGCTTCGGCGAGCAGCGGCCCGCACACCTTGCAAGCCGCAGCGTGGGCCTGGAAGCGGTCGAGTCCGGTCCCGCTCAGAACGCCGTCGAGGGCGTTGGAGAGCAGGAGGTCGAACTCGTTACACTGCATTCCGTTACTGGTTTGGCCTGGCATCACATCACCTGCCTATAGGTACGTTGTAAGAGGCGCGCAAGTTCCGCCCGCCCTCTATTTATTCGCGATTTCACGGTACCCTCCGGAACCTTCAAAACGGTGGCAATTTCACGATAGTCCATATCTTGTAAATCCCTTAGAATCACTGCCTCCCGAAGCTCTGGGGAGAGCTTGCCTAGGGCGGCGTGGACGGTCTCGCCGACCTCCCGGCTGCGTACCTTAGCATCTGGGGGAGGGGAGTGGTCAGGAATCTGCTCGCTCGGAGGCTGGACATCTTCGTGGTCGGAGCCAGCTGAATCCATAGAGTCAGTCATCCGGTCCTGCTTGGTCTTGCGAAAATGGTCGACCAGCAGGTTGCGGGTGATGGTCGTAACCCAGGTGACGAACGCTCCTTTGGTGTGGTCGTAGCTGGAAAGCGTGCGGTACATCTTGATGAAAACTTCCTGGGTCAGGTCCTGCGGCGTCGTCAGCCGATCCGGCGAAGCGGTAGCAGATGTTGTAGATGCGGCGGTTATAGGTCTGCACGATTTCCTCCCAGGCGGCGGCGTCCCCGGCAATACACCGCCGGACCAGCATCGCGACGACCTGGACGTCTTCCACTTGCACTCCCCGGAAAAGCTCGACCCGCTCAAACCTGAGACAAAACGATCAGCTCGACGAACACTCTGTAATTCCGCGAAGCTCTGTCATTCCGACCAGAGCTTCGTCTTCCGCTAAGGAAGGCGAAGCGCAGTAGAGGAACCTGCTGTCCCCTGGCGCTTACAACTCGTCCCACAAGACAGTACGTGTTTGTGGGCGTTGAAGTTCGCGGCTTAGGGGAACGCCGAGCGCGAAACAGGGAATTGTAGCAGTGCAGGTTTGATGACGTTTGCGATAGCGACCAACGGGATTGCCGCCGCGCTTCCGCCTTGGAACAGATGTGGGGATGGCTGCCATGTGGGGACGGCGGGCTTCTGCTATGACGTGGGGGCGAACTGCACGTTGATGAAGGCTTCGCGCTGCAAGGGACGGTTCTGTTCCTCCGCTGGCCGATAGGAAAAGTGCCAGACCACGCCCAGCGCGGCCGCCGCCAGCGCGGGATCGGAGGTTTGCACCACTTCGGCGTCCAGGACTTTGCCTTTCTGGTCGAGAATGGCGTGCACGATAACAGGCTGAATCACGCCGCTGTAGCCCACGGGCGCGCGCACGTATTCAGGAAAGCGGAATGGGCCCACCATGATCGCTCCCGGTCCGTGAGACAGCATCTTCTTTGTCGGCACGAACTGGTCGGGATCGTTGTTCGCGTCCTGGATATCTTCGAGATGAATCTGCAGCACGCTGGTGCCGCCTTCGACGATTGTGGTTTGCCGCGGGAGGATGCGTCCGTGAAACTGGATGCCACCGTTGTAGTCGAACACGGAATAGATGCCGGGGGCTTCGGAGTGAATGCGCAGCAGGCCGGTCTTGGGATCGATGCAGAATTCATTTTCTTCCCAGCGGCGTCCGGGAGTGGCCGTCGGATCATTGCCGCCGCGTGAAGTCAGGATGCAGGCAATTTCGGTACCTTCCCATTTCGCCGTCGCCATGCGAATCAACGAAGGAGCGAAGTTGCCGACCATCGGCCAGAAGACGGAATTGCGAACCATTTGAATGCGCAGCGGAATGTGTCCGCGAGTTTTGTCGTCATAGGCGGCACCCTGGTAGAAAATTCTGAGCTGGGAGTAATCGCCCAGACGGGCTGACCAACGCCAGGTTTGGCCATTAACCCAGGTTTCTTCCACCTCTCCGTAGCCTTGGCTGTGCGAATCTCCTCCAGTGGAATTGAATGATACTTTGAGCTCGAAGGGCGCCATCCCGGGCGTGTGCATGGCGCTGTTCTGCCGTGCGCGCTCGATCAGGTTCAGTAGCACGGCGCGCTTTTCCGGAGTGTCCGGAACCACGGTGGGACCAGTCGCGAGTTCCAGAGGATCGTAAGGAAGAGGCGCGACTTTCTGAGTCGATTGTGAGTAAGCGGCGACAACGGAAAGCACAACGATCAACGCGATGCGCGAAGCCCGGATGGACATGACGCTCACTCCAGCGGACGAGCAAAAATATTAGACCGGAATGCGTCACTTCGCAAGGTTGGAGCAGTTCAGTCGGAATTATTTCCGAATAGCCAGACGAATCCAGAATCATCGAATGGGTCGCTCTCGCAATGCGCGTGCGGAAAGCCACTGACGATGTTGCTACCAGCTGAACAATACGACCTGAGGGTGCCAGGTCATTTCGTCATCCGAGAAGATTCCCTGCTTGAGCCAGCAACCGATTCCTTCGGTTAGCACGCCTACGCGCCCCCTAATCCCCGTGTAACTCGTTGGTTTTCCCATTTAGAAACTTCCACCGCCCAATCGTGTGGCCGATGCGAGCAATCGCGGACGTTTCGTTGTCAGTTGTGCGGCACACTCAAACGGAGTCCAGTTACGGAGTCTCTCGAGTTGGGCGAGGAGCGCTGTAACAAGGAAAGGCAAGGCTGGTGAGTAAACAGAACACTCGCAAGATCGCGTTCACAGCATTCCTGACGCTCATTTCCGTGGCTGGATGCGGCGATCCGGACCATAACAGGGTCCCAGGCCTGACCCCACCTACCGTGATTTCCGTAACTCCTCCGAACAGTGCGGCCGGCGTCTGTCCCAACATGGTCGTCACCACCACTTTCAGCAAGGCTATGAACGTTGCCTCCGTCAATGCCGCAACCTTTACGGTGGCCCCAGGCGTTTCCGGCACCATCACCCACGATGCCTCCAACATCGTCTTTACCTTCACGCCCTCCAGCCCTCTCGCCGTCAGCACCCTCTACTCCGCCACCCTCACCACCGGCGTCCGCGATCTGTTCGGCAACGCCCTGGCCTCGAACTTCGTTTGGAGTTTCACCACCGCCGCCAACGGTTGCAACCCGCCCCCCACCGTGCTCTCCGTCACCCCGCCCAACGCTTCCACCGGGGTCTGTTCCAACTCCGTCGTCACCGCCACCTTCAGCGAGGCTATGAACGTTGCCTCCATCAACTCAGCTACCTTCACCCTGTCTGGCGTAAGCGGAACCATCGCCCACGATGCCTCCAACACCGTCTTTACCTTCACCCCGTCCAGCCCTCTCGCCGTCGGCACCGTCTACTCCGCCACCCTCACCACCGGCGTCCGCGATCTGTTCGGCAACGCCCTGGCCTCGAACTTCGTTTGGAGTTTCACCACCGCCGCCAACGGTTGCAACCCGCCCCCCACCGTGCTCTCCGTCACCCCGCCCAACGCTAACACCGGTGTCTGTTCCAACTCCGTCGTCACCGCCACCTTCAGCGAGGCCATGAACCTTGCCACCGTCAACTCATCCACCTTCACCCTGTCTGGCGTGATGGCACCATCACCCACGATGCCTCCAACACCGTCTTTACCTTCACCCCGTCCAGCCCTCTCGCCGTCAGCACCGTCTACTCCGCCACCCTCACCACCGGCGTCCGCGATCTGTTCGGCAACGCCCTGGCCTCTAACTTCGTTTGGAGTTTCACCACCGCCGCCAATGGTTGCAACCCGCCCCCCACCGTGCTCTCCGTCACCCCGCCCAACGCTAACACCGGTGTCTGTTCCAACTCCGTCGTCACCGCCACCTTCAGCGAGGCCATGAACCTTGCCACCGTCAACTCATCCACCTTCACCCTGTCTGGCGTGAGTGGAACCATCGCCCACGATGCTTCCAACACCGTCTTTACCCTCACTCCCTCCAGCCCTCTGGCTGTGAGCACCGTCTACTCCGCCACCCTCACCACCGGCGTCCGCGATCTGTTCGGCAACGCCCTGGCCTCGAACTTCGTTTGGAGTTTCACCACCGCCGCCAACGGTTGCAACCCGCCCCCCACCGTGCTCTCCGTCACCCCGCCCAACGCTTACACCGGTGTCTGTTCCAACTCCGTCGTCACCGCCACCTTCAGCGAGGCCATGAACGTTGCCACCATCAACTCATCCACCTTCACCCTGTCTGGCGTGAGTGGAACCATCGCCCACGATGCCTCCAACACCGTCTTTACCTTCACCCCGTCCAGCCCTCTCGCCGTCGGCACCGTCTACTCCGCCACCCTCACCACCGGCGTCCGCGATCTGTTCGGCAACGCCCTGGCCTCTAACTTCGTTTGGAGTTTCACCACCGCCGCCAATGGTTGCAACCCGCCCCCCACCGTGCTCTCCGTCACCCCGCCCAACGCTAACACCGGTGTCTGTTCCAACTCCGTCGTCACCGCCACCTTCAGCGAGGCCATGAACCTTGCCACCGTCAACTCATCCACCTTCACCCTGTCTGGCGTGAGTGGAACCATCGCCCACGATGCTTCCAACACCGTCTTTACCCTCACTCCCTCCAGCCCTCTGGCTGTGAGCACCGTCTACACCGCCACCCTCACCACCGGCGTCCGCGATCTGTTCGGCAACGCCCTGGCCTCGAACTTCGTTTGGAGTTTCACCACCGCCGCCAACGGTTGCAACCCGCCCCCCACCGTGCTCTCCGTCACCCCGCCCAACGCTTCCACCGGGGTCTGTTCCAACTCCGTCGTCACCGCCACCTTCAGCGAGGCTATGAACGTTGCCTCCATCAACTCAGCTACCTTCACCCTGTCTGGCGTAAGTGGAACCATCGCCCACGATGCCTCCAACACCGTCTTTACCTTCACCCCGTCCAGCCCTCTGGCCGTGAGCACCGTCTACACCGCCACCATCACCACCGGCGCCAGAGATCTGTTCGGCAATGCCCTGGCCTCCAACTTCGTTTGGAGTTTCACCACCGCCGCCAACGGTTGCAACCCGCCCCCTACCGTGCTCTCCGTCACTCCACCCACCGCTTCCACCGGTGTGTGTTCCAACTCCGTCATCACCGCCACCTTCAGCGAGGCCATGAACGTCGCCACCGTCAACGCCACGACTTTTACGGTGTCTCCTGGCGTGACCGGCACCATCACCCACGATGCCTCCAACACCGTCTTTACCTTCACTCCCTCCAGTCCTCTGGCCATCAGCATCGTCTACACTGCCACGATCACCACCGGCGTCCGCGATCTGTTCGGCAACGCCCTGACCACCAATTTCGTCTGGAGCTTCACCACCGCCGCTAACGGATGCAACCCGCCGCCGACCGTGGTCTCCGTCACTCCGCCCAATGGTTCAGTCGGTGTGTGTCCCAATATGATCGTCACCGTCACCTTCAGCGAGGGCATGAATCCCTCATCAATCGATGGGACCACCTTTACACTAACGGGACCGGGCTCTTCACCTGTGGCCGGACAAGTTACCTACAATGCGGCAAGCGACACGGCGATCTTTACTCCGTCCAGCAGTCTCGCACTGAGTACCGTTTATACCGCGACGGTTACCACTGCGGCTCAGGACATGTTTGGCAATACTCTGGCCGCTGATTTTGTATGGACCTTCTCCACGGGCGCAAACCCGTGCCAACCGCCGGCCCCGCCTATTTCCGTGACCCCGCCCAACGGCTCCGCCGGAGTATGTCCTAACATAATAGTTGCCGCCACTTTCCCGCAGGCGATGGACCCTGCAACCATCAATGCAACCACCTTCACGGTCACTCCCGGCGTGACCGGAACCGTCACCCACGATTCATCCAACACCATCTTTACGTTCACTCCATCAGGCAATCTCGCATTGAGCACGGTATACACAGTCACGATTACCACTGGTGCCAAGGACGAGTTTGGCAATGCGCTGGCCAGCAACTTTGTATGGACTTTCACCACAGGCGCTACCTCGTGTCCGCCTCCGCCCCCGCCCACGGTGGTTTCCGTAGCCCCTGCTAGTGGTGCGGCTGGTGTGTGTCCGAACACCGTAATCACCGCCACATTCAGTGAGGCCATGGACCCTGCAACCATCAACAATACGACCTTTACTGTGGCGCCAGGGGTAAGTGGAACTGTGACCCTGGACGGAACGGGCCAGATCGCCACGTTTACTCCATCCGTCAATCTCGCAGTGGGGACAACTTACACTGCTACGATCACCACCGGGGTCCAGGACCTGTTTGGCAACGCGCTCGCGAGTGACTTTGTGTGGAGCTTCATGACCGCAATGCTGGCGTGTCAAGCGCCTGTACCAATGGGGTCGGCCGCTAATTTCGAAGTTCTGGGTGCCTCCACGGTTACCAATACCGGCCCGACCATCATTAGCGGCGGCGATTTGGGCTTGAGCCCAGGCTCTTCCGTGACGGGATTTCCACCGGGAACACTCACTCCGCCCGCCGTCATGCATTTGACCGATCCGGTCGCAGCGCAGGCCCAACTAGATTTGAGCATCGCGTACAACTACGCTGCCGGATTGACAGGGAGCCGCACTCTTGCCCGGGGATATGAGCGGCCTGACCTTGACCCCTGGCTTGTACAAGACTTCAAGCAGCGTCATGCTGTCGGGAGGGAACGTCACTCTCGACGCCCAGGGTAACGCGAACGCCGTTTTCATCTTCCAGATAGGGTCCACCCTTACAACCATAACAAGTACGCAGGTCGTTCTAGCCGGCGGCGCCCAGGCTAAGAATATTTTTTGGCAGGTTGGCAGCTCTGCAACCTTGGGAACGAACTCTATCTTCAAGGGAAACATTCTGGCGCTGACCTCAATCACAATCACCACGGGCGTGAATCTGGAAGGCAGGGCGCTGGCGCAGAATGGCGCGGTCACTCTGGACAGCAATACGATTACAGCCCCCTGAGTTGCCCGCGGCTTAATGGGCGGCCCCACAATCAAAAGAACGCGATTCTGGGTAACAGGCGACTGAGAAGTTAATCCGTCACCTACTCGCTGGTAAAGTAATCCACCGTAACCGGATTTTCAAACAACGAATAGTCCCGGGTGACCACGGTGATGCCGCTCTCCGTGACGAAATATCGCTGACGGTCGGCCTCGGCGTCGTAACCGATTGTGGTGCCTTCGGGGATATGCACGTCTCGGTCGAGGATCGCTTTGCGGATGCGGCAACGGCGGCCGACGCTGACGTGAGAAAACAAGATGCAATCGTCCACTTCCGAGTAGGAATTGACGCGCACGTCGGGGGAGAGGATCGAGTTCTTTACGATGCCGCCGGAGACGATGCATCCATTAGAGACGATGGAATCGAGGGCGGTGCCGGTGCGTCCGGATTCGGCGAAAACGAATTTTGCCGGCGGATATTGCCGCTGGTGTGTTCGGATCGGCCACTGTTCGTCGTATAGGTTGAAGATGGGCGAGACCGAGACGATGTCCATGTTGGCTTCATAGTAGGCCTCAAGCGTGCCTACGTCGCGCCAGTAAAGGGCTTCCTTCTTGTTTTCATCGACAAAATCGTAGGCGTAGACGCGGTAGGTGTCCACCATCCGGGGCAGAATGTCCTTGCCGAAGTCATGGCTGGACTGCGCATCTTCGGCGTCCTTGAGCAGTACGGGAATGAGCACGTCGGCATTGAAGAGATAGATTCCCATCGAGGCCGAAACCTTGGCTGGATTGATGGGAGAGCGCAGTGCCGTTGACTTCGGTTTCTCCTCAAAGCCCTTGATGCAGCCGTCTTTGTCGACGTCGACGACGCCGAAGCGGAAAGTTTCTTCGGGATCGATCTGGATCGTCGCCAGCGTAATGTCGGCAGCGGAGTCCTGATGCTGCTTCATCATCTTGCCGTAGTCCATCTTATAGATGTGGTCACCCGAAAGTATGAGGACGTGCTTGGGCTGCTCGGAGCCGATGGAATAAATATTCTGATAAACAGCGTCGGCCGTGCCTTGATACCACTGATCGCTGACGCGCTTCATGGGAGGCAGGACTTCCACGAACTCGTCGACCTCGCGGCCCAGGATGTTCCAGCCTTCGCGGATGTGGCGGTTGAGCGAGAGCGCCTTGTATTGGGTGAGAATGTAGACCCTGCGCAGGTCAGAGTTCAGGCAATTAGAAAGTGTGACGTCGATGATGCGGTAGATGCCGCCGAAAGTGACCGCGGGCTTGGCCCGGTCGCGAGTAAGAGGATAGAGCCGCTCGCCGGCCCCGCCTGCCAAAAGAACCCCGAGAGTATCTTTCATTACTTCCCCTCAGATTCCGTTCCGGCGCACCCGCCGGAATCTTGCTTTCCGCACGGCAGATGCGAAAAGAAAACAGTAGATGGTAGCACAGGTGGGGAAGGTTGCTAACGCTCGGGTTACGTTCGCAACTCCGTATAATGCTGCACGACGTCGCCATGCAAGGAAGATGTCAGGAAAAACGATCTTGCGCCGGAGCCAATGATTATTCGCCTATGGACAGAAACAATTCTCGGGCCGACAAGTCAATCGGAATGGAGGACCGCATTACTCGGCGAGACTTCTTGAACGCCACCTTGTTGGCTTCCGGAAGCTTGCTTCTGAATTCTGCGTCGCCGGCGGAATTGCTGGCAGAGCAGGCGAAGGCGCGCCCGAATGAAGACGACTGGACCGGCTATGGCGGCATCGGCGACTACGCAAACTCCAACGGCAACACGTTCGGGGTGCTGGAGGCGGGTCACCAGATTCGCGATGGCTTGTTTGAGAGCCTTCCCGCCAGTGTCATCGATACCGGTGAGACCTACGACTGCGTCGTGGTCGGAGGCGGTATAAGCGGCCTGGCCGCGGCACTGATTTTTCAACGGCAGGCGGGTGCGGGTCAGACTTGCCTGGTGCTCGACAACCATCCGATTTTCGGAGGTGAAGCCAAGCGCAACGAGTTTCTGGTCGACGGTCACCGGTTGACGTCGCATCAAGGCTCAGCATTCTTCCCGGTTCCGTATCCACACAGCTTCATTGCGCGATTTTACGAATCGATTGGACTGAAGACTCCTCGCCTCGAATATCAGAAGTGGGACAACTCCTCCCCGGAAATGCAACTCAGCCGCACGCCGTACCTGGGCTCGGCCCCGAGTGCCACCTACTTCGGACCCAAGTTCGGCCAGACGCGCGGCTTGTGGCTGACGGATCCATGGGGCAGGCAGGCGGAGAAGGCTCCGATTCCGGCGAAGCCACGCGAAGAGTTGATGAAGTTTCAGGCGGCACGCGACTCGGATGTCCAGACGCCGCAGTATGCCGGCGACGCGATCTCACGCAGGCTCGACAGGATCACCCTCGAGGAATATATGATCGAGCGGCACGGCATCAGCCGCGAGACTATCCGCACATTTCTGTCGCCAGGAGAAGGTGGAGGATACGGCCTCGGTCCCGACGCGCTCTCCGGCTTCACCGCCTACGCGGCGGACATGCTGCATCCGCTGGACATCAGCGATGAAACCGGTACGCAGATGTTCCCCGACGGAAACGGCGGCATTGCCCGGCTGATCACCAAGGCGCTGATTCCGGAATCGATTGCGGGGGATCACTCCTTGGAAGACGTATGCCGGAGCGCGGTGAACTTCGCTGCGCTGGATCGCGCGGGAGCCGCTGCGCGCATTCGTCTGGACTCGACCGCCGTATGGGTGAAGCACGACGGAGAGCCTGCAGAGTCCGAATTTGTCACCATCGCCTACACGCGTGGCGGGAAGACGTATCGCGTGAAGGCTCGCTCCGTAGTCATGGCAGGCGGAAGCTGGACGACGCGCCACATCGTGCGCAACCTGCCGCCGGATCGTGTAGCAGCGTACAGCCAGTTCTATCGCACGCCCTGCATGATGGCTAATCTCGCGGTTCGTAACTGGCGGTTCTTGTACAAAATGGGAATCTCGGGCTGCCAGTGGTTCGAAGGATTGGGGAACTACATGCAGGTCCGCAAGCTGGCGATCTGCGGCGCCGACGCGCCCACCATCGGACCGGATTCGCCGATCGTGCTCTCGATCAAAGTTCTGTATTCGTATCCCGGGCAATCCACCGAACAACAGGGACACATGGGACGGGCGGAGTTAATTTCGACTCCGTTTCGTGAGTACGAGCGGCAGATTCGCCAGCAATTCACGGACATGTTCGCCAGCTCGGGATTCGACGCCGCCCGGGACATTGCCGGAATCATCCTAAACCGCTGGGGACACGCGTATTTGAGTCCTGCCCCCGGATTCTTCTTTGGCAAGGATGGCAAGCCCGCGCCTGGCGACGTGCTGCGGGCGGCGCCATTCGGCAGAATCGCTTTCGCAAACACCGATCTTTCCGGAGTAGCGGACCACCGCTCATCAATTATCGAGGCGGATCGGGCGGTAGGGCAGTTGCTGGACCAGGTGTTAGCAACGTGAGTGTGCGGAGTGCCTTCTGCGGGCGGGTTACTTCCCCTTGTCTTTGTCGGGGTCGTTCTTCTCTTCCTCAATCTTTATGCGAAGCGACTTCAGGAATTTGAGGTCCTGGTCGTTAATCTTGAACTCAGGATTCGTGGACAGGGTGGTCACCAGCGAGGTCTTGTCGGATGATTTTTCGCCCTGCTTGCTGACGCCAATGGTGGCTTCAAGGACAAGGAAGATGTCGTATCCACCTTCCTTGATGCGGGACACAACTTCAGAGATCTGCTCGGAATCGGAAAGAGATTCGTTGATGGCGTCGCCGAGCTCTTTCATCAGTTGTTTGAGTTGTGGATCCACTGTGTCCCCCTGGACATAATCGCCAACCTGACGAGATTAGATGCCATTGTCGAGCGAACGGTTCGCCGTTCGCTGGCCTTGCGCCATTGTATCCCCGCAGGCTGTTAAAATCGAGGCGGTGAATAAAGTTTCTGCCTTACGAAAGCTCGGGGTAGTGGCGCGTGTGGCTGGGCAGCAGGCCGGACGCAGCCGTACCTTCAATGCGGTGATGAGCGGCGTCCGCACCACCGCACGATCGTTCGGGCGCGCGGCGCACCAATTGTGGCTGGAGATTACTGGCACCGTGTTCCTGGCGATGGCGGCCTTCGGCGGCATTGAGGGAGTCCGTGAGTACATGAAGTACGCTAACGGACAGACGACTGCCGGCCGGGTCGCGGTTGCAGTTTGCTTCACGCTGGCATTTGCCTGGTTCGGCCTTAGTTCGTTCTGGAAGGTGCGAAGAAAAAGTCAGCGTCCGTGATTTTGGGACTCGATCATCAGGGTCCCAGACAGATCCGGCCAGCCGGGAAAATTAATGATGGAAAAGCTGAAGATCCGCCGAGACCCCACTGCAGATTTTGAAACCTCTTCCCATATTCCAGTAAATCCGCTCTATACCGCTGCCGATCTCAAAGGCTCCGACTACGAAAGCGAGGTTGGTTATCCGGGGGAATACCCTTTTACTCGCGGGGTGCAGGCCACCATGTACCGCGGCCGTCTCTGGACCATGCGCCAGTATGCGGGCATGGGAGACGCCGAGGAATCGAACAAGCGCTACAAGTATCTGCTGGCGAATGGGACGACCGGCCTCTCAGTGGCGTTCGACTTGCCCACCCAGATTGGATTGGACTCGGATCATCCCCTGGCTGCGGGCGAAGTGGGCAAGGTAGGGGTTGCGATCGACTCCATCGAGGACATGCAACGCTTGTTCGAGGGCATCGAGCTGACGAAGATATCTACATCGATGACCATCAATGCGACAGCGTCGATTCTGCTGGCATTGTATGTGGCCGTGGCGCGGCGGCAGGGCGCGGACATCCGCAAGCTCTCGGGCACAGTGCAGAACGATGTGCTCAAGGAGTACATTGCCCGCGGAACTTATATTTATCCGCCCCAGCAGGCCATGCGCGTCATCACCGACATGTTTGCCTGGGCCAATGAGAACGTGCCCGACTGGAACGCGATTTCGGTTTCCGGCTATCACATGCGCGAGGCCGGATCGACAGCGGTGCAGGAAGTCGCGTTCACGCTGGGGAATGGGATGGCCTACGTAGAGGCCGCGATCAAGGCCGGGCTCGACGTGGATCAGTTCGCGCCGCGGTTGTCCTTCTTCTTCAATGCGCACAACAATTTTCTGGAAGAAGTGGCGAAGTTTCGCGCGGCTCGCCGCATGTGGGCGCGCATCATGCGCGAACATTTCAAGGCGAGGAATCCGCGCTCGTGGATGTTGCGTTTCCATACCCAAACCGCCGGCTCTACGCTGACCGCCCAGCAGCCAGAAAACAATATTGTGCGCACGGCGATTCAGGCGATGGCGGCGGTGCTGGGCGGAACGCAATCGCTGCACACCAATTCTTATGATGAGGCGCTGGCACTGCCCACCGAGCAGGCGGCGCGCATCGCGCTGCGCACCCAGCAGATAATTGCCTACGAGTCGGGCGCTCCGCAAACCATCGACCCGCTGGCCGGATCGTATTACGTGGAATCGCTCACCAATGAGATCGAAAAGCGGGCTGCCGAATATCTGGGAAAGATCGAAGTTCTAGGCGGAATGTTGAAGGCGATTGAGCGTGGCTTCGTGCAGCAGGAAATTCAGAATGCCGCCTATGAATATCAGCAGGCCGTAGATGAAGAACGGGCGATTGTGGTGGGAGTGAACCGCTTTGAAGTCGAGGAGGAAAAGCCGATCCCGATTCAGCGCATCGATCCGGCACTGGAAAAGAAGCAGGTCGAACGCGTGCGGGCGTTGCGAGCGAAGCGGGATGCCGGGCCATGCAAGGCGGCGCTGGCAGGCGTGGAGCATGCGGCGCGGTCGGGCGCGAACGTCATGCCGCGTGTACTGGCCGCCGTCGAGGCTAGCGCGACGGTGGGAGAAATTTCTGACGCGATGCGGCGTGTGTTTGGAGAATTCAAGGAAGCAGTAGTGATCTGAACCTCCCGGCCCCGACTCATCGATGCACGGAGAATAACCTGTGGCCCGAGAGATAACCGGGAAGGGCACGGCTTCAGCCGTGCCATAAGAGCGGTCTGCACACGGGCTTTAGCCACTGGGGGTTAGCTTTCTCACTGGTTGGTTTGTCGCTTTGGGAATTCGAAGGGACGTTCGCGGGCGGGGGCGCCCGCGCCACACGGACTATACTGGCTGGGCCTGCATCTCGGCGACGGCGCCATCGAGGTGAGCCAGCGTTTCTTCCACCGTCAGCGAATACATTTCGCGACCCACGCCTTCACCCGCTTCCAGCGCGGTCTTCAGGTAGTGCCCTGCAATCTCCACCGCCAGCGAATCCGTGATGGCCTTGCCCGTTCGTTTCTTGTATTCCACCCAAGCCGGATGCGGCAGTGCCACCCACACTGTTCTGCCATCCACCAGAAATTTCACGTCCACCGCATCGGCATGCCGCGTGGCAATAGCGACGATCAGCGCCTGATAGACGCAGTGCACCTGCTTCTTGGTCCAGCGATCGGTGGCGGTGAAATCCGCAAACATGGATAAAACTATAGCGGAGTAGCGCAGAACCGGGCAAACGGCGGTCAAAGGGGACGTTGGACTGCAAACCCTGACCTCGGACGCTTAGTGGTGAACAGATGGCTCTGGCCTCGTCTGAGGTCCGAGGTCCGACGTCTGAGGTCGACGGTCTGCTGTAACATGGAACGGTGGCAAACCGGGCCCTCATCAAATCCCAACTCACTATTCTTCGCGCCAAGCACCTCAGAAAACTTCCGTGGCTTGTGCACGGTTTTTCCACACGTGCGGGAGGATTCTCGCGCGCCTACTGCAAGGGCGATCTCAATCTCGGCTTCACCAAGGACGATTCGCGGGCAGCCGTGGAACGCAACCGCGCCGCGTTTCTACGTGAGATTGGAGCCGTCGCGCAAAAGGCCCGGGGTCCGGAAAGTGGTTCGGGAAATGGTTCGAGCAAAGTTGGCCAAACATTCTGGCCACTGATTACACTGCGACAGGTTCACTCCGACATCATTCGCCGCGTCGACTCGGTTCCCGCGGCGAATAAAGAGCCGCTCAGCGGAGATGGGATGATCACCGCCACCCCAGGGGTACTGCTCGCGATCCAGGCCGCCGATTGTCTGCCCGTGATTCTGGTGGACCCGAAGCGGCACGTGGTCGGCGTGTTTCACGCCGGATGGCGCGGCACGGTGCAGCGCGTCGTGGAAAAAGGCGTGGGCGAGATGCACCGCGCCTTCGGCAGCAATCCTCGAGATCTCAAAGCCGCGATCGGCCCCGGCATTCACGGTTGCTGCTATGAAGTGGGCGAAGAGGTTCGCACCAAATTCGAATCGCAGTTTGAGTACGGGGCTGAGCTATTCCGAGAGGTCAAAGAGTCCGATCCGGTGCGCGAAAAATATCCGCTCTTGTTTCTAAGCGCCCGCGCGCCGGGGCACAGCGACCTGCCCAAGAAAATTTTCCTGGATCTGGTAGAGGCAAACCGCCAGCAATTGCTTGCAGCGGGCGTTCCGGCGAAGAACATCGAAGCGTCTCCGCTCTGCACGCAACTGTCACCCGGAACTGCTGTTTTCCTACCGTGCGGAGAAAGGCAAGACGGGGCGGATGATGGGAGTAGTCGGAATTCGCGAGTAATAGGCGAGGACTTGCTTTGAAAACAAGACTGGCAATCGCAGTACTGATAGCTTCAGCTCTCTCCGCGGTTACAACCTCATCTCAGGTTTCCCCCACCCAGATCGACGCCATCTTCGCCTCGCTGAAATCCAGCTAATGCTCCCGGCGCCGCTGTCCTCGTCGTCCGCGATGGACACACAGTGTTTCGCCACGGATACGGCGTCACCGATCTCCGCACGTTGCATCCCATCGATGCGCACACGAATTTCCGTCTCGCATCATTCACCAAGCAGTTCACGGCAGCTGCCATCATGCTCCTGGCGCGCGGCGGCAAACTGCACTACGACGACTACCTTACCGACTTCTTCCCCGAATTTCCCGCGTACGGAAAATCCATCACGGTTCGCAACCTGCTCAACCACACTTCGGGACTGCCTGACTACGAAGACCTCCTGATGAGACAGTATCCCGACACTCCGGAGGAAAGGGTTCCGCAGATCCTCGACGCCGGCGTGCTTAAGCTATTGGAGCAGCAAACCACGGGGAAATTTGCTCCCGGCTCGAAGTGGGAGTACAGCAACTCCGGCTATGCGGTGCTGGCGATGATTGTTGAGCGGGTTTCGGGCAAGAGCTTCGCCCAGTTTCTTCAGGAGAGAATCTTCATCCCGCTGAAAATGACGAACACTCTGGCCTACGAGAAGGGCAAGAACGAAGTACCTCACCGCGCCTATGGCCACAGCAAGAACGACGGAGCTTGGCGCGAAACCGATCAGAGTCCGACCTCGGCTGTGCTGGGCGACGGCGGCATTTATTCCTCGCTCGACGATCTAGCCAAATGGGACCGCGCTCTGCGCGACCATACGCTGCTCAGCGAAGACGAAATGCAGCCGGCGCTGACTCCAGTGCACCCAACAGATGGTCCCGCGAAGTTTCCCGACGGCCAGCTTGTCAGCTACGGCTTCGGATGGTTTCTCGATCCCTATGAGGGCCACAAACGCATGTCGCATGACGGCAACACGATCGGCTTCCGAACGACGATCCAACGTTTCCCTGACGACAACTTGACGGTGATCGTTCTGGCAAATCGTGCCGACCTGGAGCCGCAGGCACTCGCGCTTCGAGTCGCCAATTTGTATCTGGCAACTAAGCCGTAGCTCAAACTTACCAGTACCCCTCGCGTTCTAACCGAAGCCTTACCGTTCCGGAAGACGGTTGGTAATGAATTCGGAGATGCGGCTGGCAGCTGGAGGATCCATATTGGCCAGCACAGCGACAACGTATCCGGATGCGGGGCAGATTTCCAGGTCGCCATTCATTCCCGGAGCACCGCCGCCATGACCGAAGCATCGTGTGCCATTTATCTTCCGGTCACCGAAACCATAGGCGTAGCTATTATCCGGCGTGCCTGCTTTTCCGGTTGTCAGCAGTTCCGTGTAGTGCGCGTTCAGAAGTTTGTTCTGCTCGATCGCGGTGGCAAATCTTGCAAGGTCTTCGACCGTCGAATAACCGCCGCCTGCCGACGTACCGCGATACGGCAGCGTGTCGGTATTTGGCTTCAACTGGCTGCCGGCATCCATCTTGGTGTATCCAATACTGCGGTCGGGCAGGGCCTGGCTCTCAGGATCAGAACCAGTCGAAGTCATGCCGGCGGGTACGTAAACATGTTCGCGTACGTAGTCGTAGTAACTTTGGCCGCTCACCTTTTCGATGACGGCACCCAGCAGAACAAAACCGTAATTGCTGTATTCCCAGCGGCTACCCGGCTCGAACTTGAGCTCCCGTTGGCCGTACAGCTTCACATAATCTTGCAGCGAGCGCAGCTCCAGCCGGTGTGCTTCGAATTCCGGGCCGAAGATGTCGCCGGTTCCCCCAGTATGAGTCAGCAGCTGATGGATCGTGACCTTCGAGGCTACATCCTTGTTGGGATAATCCGTCAGATATTTCCCAATGGGATCGTTGAGTTCCAGCTTGCCCGCTTGCGCCAGTTGCAAGGTTGCGACCGCAGTGAACATTTTGTTCATGGACCCAATGCGAAAACGAGTTTTGAGCGTGTTCGGAATTTTCTGTTCGCGATCGGCGAAACCGAAGGCCTCCGACAAAACTGGCTTGCCGTCTTTCAGGACCAGCACCGCGCCGGCAAAACGGTCGGAGGTAAATTCCTTTTCCATCTCCTTCCGCGCCGCAGCGATGAGTTCCCTCTGGCTCAGGCGCGGCAGAGCGAAATCCGTGGGTCGCGGGATTGCGCGCAACTCCAAACTGGTGATGCGATGGGGTTCCCGCGCCTCCACTTCCAGCGTCAATCGTCCGAATTGGTCCGAGCCACGTTCCTGTACCAGCGCTACCAATTTTGTGGGCGTGGATTCTTCCACTTTCTTGAAGTCGAAACCGCCGGTCATCTGGCGAAACTCCAAATCCCGATCCAAGCGTTGCACGCCAGACGGGTAATTCTTGTCCAGGAAAGCCTTGTAAGTCTCTCGATCGCCGCGGTTGAAACTCTCCAGCCACGCAGAACACTGGTGGGCTGCAGGAGTGTCAGGGATTTGGGTTTGTGCGGCGCAAATCAGAGGGCCAAGCAGTAACTGCAGAAAAACCAACTTGAGGCGCATAGGGATAGGACGGTTCATTGTAACTTTCGTTAGTCTCAAGGTGGAGCTTATGCAGTTGGAGGCACAGAAGTTGTTGGCGGCGCGGGAGTTGCCGCGGACACAGCAGCATCGTTCACCAGATCTTTCAACTCTTTGCTGGGCTTGAAGAAGGGAATCTTCTTGGCCGGCACTTCCACGCGCTCCCCAGTCTTGGGATTGCGGCCGACGCGGGGCTTTCGCTGGCGCGTGCGAAAGCTGCCAAAGCCGCGGATTTCGATCTTGTCGCCAGCGCGCAGCGAGCGCACCACGCTATCGAAAATCGTCTCCACAATCACTTCACTGTCTTTGCGCGTAAGTTCCGCCAAGCGTGAGACTTCGTCAATCAGATCGGCTTTGGTCATACGCCCCTCTTATTCCGGCGGTCCATGGACGCTCCGCTCTCGTCGCCGGGTTTCCGGAGAACATCGGCGCGGGCAAACCCCTCCGGTCCCGAGGCCCGTCACATGCTGCATAACCTTCTCAAATTTCAGGGGTTTAATGCAAGTTACGGGGTGGATACGCATCGAATAGCGCTCTTTGTCGATACGGTCGAAACAGGTGCGGCGCAGTCCTACTTCCACAGATAATAAAATCCCACCTGCTGCTCCAGCATCTTCTCGCGCCCTGGAAGGAATTGCGAAACATCGCCGAGCAAAAGATCCATCAAGGTCTTGCGATCCTTTTCCGGATGGACGAGCGTCGGTTCACCTTTGATTCCCACCGACTTCGCGGTGTCGGATACCACCGTCTCGAAGTCCCCGACGCTATCGATCAGCTTCATGGATGCTGCCTGTTCGCCGGTCCAGACCTTGCCGTTGGCAATTGACTTCACATCCTCGAACTTCAGCCCGCGGCCGTCACTTACCGCCTTCACGAATTGGCCGAACATGTTATCGATCAGCGACTGCATGTAGGCCTGCTCGTTGGGTGTGAGATCGCGGGCCGGGTTGCCGGTATCTTTAAATTCGCCGGTTTTAATCACGATGTCCTTGAGCTTGGCCCACTTGAGCAGATCGCCATAATTCACCCACTGCGCGATCACGCCAATCGATCCGACAATGCTGCCCGAGTCGGCATAAATTTTGTCGGAAGCCGAGGCCACGTAGTACGCGCCACTAGCGCCCACGGTTTCAATCGAAACTACGATGCGCTTCTTCTTCTCGCTGCGAATGCGCTTGACCTCGCGATAAATCTCCTCGGAAGCAGCCACGCCGCCGCCTGGAGAATTCACATGCAGGATAATCGCCTTGATGGATGAGTCATCGCCGAACTTTTTGAGTTGGCCGACCACCGGCTGCGGCGAAAGAATGACTCCGTCGAGATCGACCACGCCGATGCGGTCGCCGAATCCGGTAATCGTGCCCTCCGTTCCACCCGCATGCAGCGTCAGATAGACCAGCGTGAATACGGCCAGCACGAAGAGGAAAAAAGCTCCTCCGCCAATCAGAACCCAGAGCAGTGTGCGCGAGCGTCCGTCAGCCATGGAGAAAGTTTAGCACTTAGCGGGATTGGGCAGCGGCCAAAGCACGACTCACGCACGGCATGAAACGTGCGCTAGAGCGTAATCAGCTTCAGCGCCGCCCGCTGGATAGAGACCTCAATCGGCGTGCGGCACACATATTCTCCGTCGGCGTAAACCTCGATCGGATGTTCAGTCTCAACCCGCACGCGGCGTGGTCTGGAAGTATTCGACTTCCCGAATGTTCAGATGGCGGCCGCTGTAAACGCTGGGAAACAACCGAAAGAGTCGAAACGGAGCAACCGCTCCGACGATGCAGACGTCGAGCAGGCCATCATCCATTTTGGCCCGAGGCGCAATCCTCATCCCGCCACCGTAGGAAGGAGTGTTGGCAAAAGCGGCCAGGAGAGTGGGTTGATCGCTGCGCGTAGTCCAGGAGGCGCTGTCGTCTTTGCCGGCGGACGTCAGGATTTTCATCGGCAGCGGCGAAAACGTGTAAATCGCAGGCGCGAGGCTCAGAACGTAGCCGCCGTGCGCCCGCAGCCAACGGGGCAGCCGGTTGGCCCGCTGGGCCACCGCACCGTCGAGCCCGACGCCTGCGACGCAGCAAAAGTACCGAGTACCGGGTTTGCGAACCGGCTCGTGTGGCGCGGGCGACTCGCCCGCGAGTTCTGGCGAGGAGATGACTCCCAAGTCGATCTCGTGCACACTGCCTGTCACCGGTCGCAAAAGTTCTGCCAAGCCATTCGTGAATCACGAACCCGCCGTAATCCAAGCGCCCGCGCAAAATCGTTCCCACTTCCCGCGGCAACGATCAGCGCGGGCAAACCTAGACGAACCAATTGCCCCAGATGGCGATGAATCGTCCCATCGCCACCGAACAAGCAAGATCGCATCGGCTTGCTCCCCCGCGGTCGGCATACCGATGCGCCAGTCGATCCGCGTGGCATCGGTCTTGTCATTCTGAAATAGCTCAAGGTCTCTGGAAGAACATCCCAAACCGAAAATGGCCGCGGCCCGCATTTGATGTGAGGAATATGTGCAGAGAGTAGATTGGAGAGAGTAACAGAGGCGGAGTCTGCGGGCGGAGATCGCATTGTCCCGTCGGCCAGGGTTCCATTGGGCGATGCCGCATACGAGCCTCGACTTGCGTAACTTCCGAAGGCCTCCCCAAAGTGCCGGACTGCTGCCATGATAGTAGGCACAACTCACTAAAGAGGTCCTAGCCATGCAATACCGCAGGCCGCAGCATGCGCTCTCTGGTCTTGCGCTTGGTTTAATGATGGCGGGCTGCGGCGGAAGTAGCTCGACCGTCCAGACCACCGCACCCGCAATCACTGCCCAGCCATCGAACCAGACCGTCACCGTGGGCCAGACAGCGACCTTTTCAGTCACGGCGACAGGCTCTGCCACGCTGACCTACCAATGGCAGAAAGGTACCACAGCCATCGCGGGCGCAACCTCGTCCAGCTACACCACTCCTGCGACCACCGCGTCTGATAACGGGTCGCAATTCACTGTAGCCGTGAGCAATTCGGCCGGAAGCGTCACCAGCAACGCGGCTACGCTCAGAGTCAATGCCGCCGTGGCCTCCACCGATGTGCTGACCTACCACGACGACATCGCCCGCACCGGCCAGAATCTGAATGAAACGATCTTGACCACCAGCAACGTGACTTCCTCGAAGTTTGGCAAACTCGGATTTTATCCGATGGATGGCCTGGTCGACGCCCAGCCGCTCTACGCCTCGAACGTCGCGGTCCCGGGCAATGGTACTCACAACCTGCTGGTCGCGGCTACCGAGCATGATTCCGTTTATGCCTTCGACGCGGATTCCGGGACCACGATCTGGCGCACTTCAATGTTGAAAGCCGGCGAGACCACCTCGGACGACCGAGGCTGCGGCCAGATCACGCCAGAGATTGGCGTGACCTCCACCCCGGTGATCGATCGCACGCGCGGTGCGAACGGAGTTGTGTACGTCGTGGCCATGTCGAAGAACGGGTCCACGTATCACCAGCGCGTGCACGCCCTGGATCTCGCGCTGGGCACGGAATTGTTCGGTGGGCCGGTAGACGTTCAGGCGAAATATCCGGGCACCGGCGACAACACGGACGGCACGAACGTGACCTTCGATCCCAAGCAATACGCTGAGCGGGCCGGTCTCTTACTGATGAACGGCACTCTCTACACGGGGTGGACTTCGCATTGCGACTTTCGGCCCTACACCGGGTGGATCATTGCTTACAACGCAGCGACCCTGGCTCAGACCAGTGTGCTGAATGTGACACCCAACGGCAGCGAAGGCTCGATCTGGATGTCTGGTGCCGGGCTGGCGGCGGATAATTCCGGCAACATCTATTTTCTCGATGCCAACGGTACCTTCGACGCGACTCTGAACGGCAGTGGTTTTCCCGCCAGCGGCGATTACGGCAACGCCTTCATGAAACTTTCGACCTCCAGCGGACTTGCCGTGGCGGATTATTTCGAAATGGACAATCAGGCAGCAGAGAATGGCAGCGACACGGACCTGGGCTCCGGCGGTGCGCTGGTGCTGCCAGATCTAGGCGACGCAGCGGGCCACACCGTGCATCTGGCCGTGGGTGCAGGTAAAGACTCGAACCTCTATGTTGTGAACCGTGACGCCATGGGAAAGCTCACTGCCAACAACGTCGTCATCTACCAGGAACTAGCAGGACAATTGCCGGGAGGAGTTTGGGCAATGCCGGCTTATTTCAACGACACGGTGTACTACGGTTCGGTAGGGAGCCCGATTCAGGCGTTCAAGATTACCAACGCCAGGCTGTCGACGACCGCCACCTCGCATACTTCCAACAGCTTTGGGTATCCGGGCACAACCCCGAGCGTTTCGGCGAATGGAACAAGCAACGGGATTGTCTGGGCCGTGGAGAACAGCAGCCCCGCAGTGCTGCACGCCTACGATGCCGGCGCCCTGAACGAGCTCTACAACAGCAACCAGGCAAGCGGCGCCCGCGACCAGTTCGGCAACGGCAACAAGTTCATCACCCCCACGATTGTGAACGGGAAAGTGTTCGTTGGAACGCCGAACGGAGTAGCGGTGTTCGGGCTGCTGCCGTGAGCGAACATTCTTCCCATTCCTATTGTCATCCTGAGCAAAGCGAAGGAGTCCATGCCTGCTTGTACTGCTATCCGGCGCTGGAGGAATTCTCGTGTTGCACGCGCTCTTATGACGGTGTACCTGCGATTAGGATCTAATCGTGACCTTCTTAATCTTGCGCCCGACCCGCAGCGTGAAATCAGGTGTCGGAAGCAAAATCAAGAGGTGTGGATTTTCCACGACTCTGTCATTGACCTGGACAGCCTTCTGCTTGATCTTCCGTTGGCCATCGCTTGCAGACTCAGCCAACCCTGCCTTCAGCAATAACTTATCAATCCTCACCAGCTTTCGCTGCTGGCCTGCAGGGGCCTTCATCACCGTCTCGCGATCCGGAACAAAGGTGCAGTTCGGATTGGAGATAAGATCCTGGATTTCTTCCCAATTGCTTGCACCCACTACACTGTCAAGATCGATGATGACCTTCTCAACGGTGTCCGGCGTTTCCCGCGTCTGGAACTGCTTCACCCAATCTTCTGCCGCTTTCGAAGCGGCCTCTGCTGAGTGGAAGTCGGTCACGATCCGCCGCGCCAGTTCCTTCTTCGCGGCCATCGGATGCATCTCGCGCTTCATCTTCTCGATGTCCGCGACCTGCATATCCGTCAACAGTTCGTAATACCGCCACATCATTTCATCGGAGATGCTCATCACCTTGCCATACATCTCGAGCGGCGGCTCGTGGATGCCGATCGCATTGCCCAGCGACTTCGACATTTTCTGCACGCCGTCCAGACCTTCGAGAATGGGAGTGGTCAGCACCACCTGTGACTCTTGTCCATAAGCGCGCTGCATCTCGCGCCCGACGAGCAAGTTAAATTTCTGATCGGTGCCGCCGAGTTCCACGTCAGCTTCGAGCGCGACCGAGTCGTAGCCTTGCACCAGCGGATAGAGCAGTTCGTGCATGGCGATGGGCTTTTCTGCCTGAAACGCTTGTGGAAGTCTTCGCGCTCGAGTATTTGCGAGACCGTGTACTTGGCGGTGAGCCGCACGAAATCGTCCGCAGTAAATTGCCCAAACCAGCGGCGGTTGAAATCCACCACCGTCTTCTGCGGATCGAGGATCTTAAACACTTGCACCTTATAGGTCTCCGCGTTCTGCTCGATCTGCTCGCGAGTCAGCGGCGGCCGCGTAGCCGAGCGCCCGGTAGGATCGCCGATCATCCCAGTAAAGTCGCCTATCATGAAGATGGCGGTGTGCCCCAGATCCTGAAAGTGTTTTAGCTTGCGCAGCACGACGGTATGCCCGAGATGCAGGTCTGGGGCAGTCGGGTCCATGCCGAGCTTGATCCGCAAGGGTTTGCCCGAGGCCCGCGACTTCTCCAGCTTAGCGCGGAGTTCGGACTCGCGGATAATTTCCGCAGAGCCCTTCTTGATGTACGTAAGTTGTTCGTCAACGGGAGCGAAGTTCGACATGCATGTCGATTATAAGGGACGCTTGCGCGGGGGCGGTTTGAGGTTTATGTGGGGGCAGCCGCCTTCGGCTGTCCCGCGAAGCGCAGCGAGGCGTCTTGGTGACCCCGAGTCCGAGTGTTGGGACAGTGACCGCACAGCCGAGCTTCGCTCGACCGGACAGCCGAGGGCGGCTGTCCCCACATGAAAATACAAACTGGCGGCCGCTACTTTGCGACCTTCCCTATCAACTTGCGCCCGACAATTTCGAATTTCCCGCCCAGAACAATGTTGATCGCTTCGGTGTACGCAACGTGCTCCTGCTCTAAAATCCGCGCCGCCAGAGTACGTTCGTCATCGCTGTCGAGCACTGTAATGGCCCGCTGCACGACGATTGCCCCATGATCGAGCTCCTCGTCCACGAAATGTACGGTGCAGCCGGAAATTTTCACGCCGTAAGCAAAAGCTTGCTCCTGTGCTTCAAGCCCCGGAAACGCAGGCAGCAGCGACGGATGAATGTTCAGAATCCGTCGCGGAAATTGTTGCACAAACCAGGGCGACAGCAGCCGCATGTATCCGGCGAGGCAAACCAGTTCGACTCCAGCCTGCTTCAGCGCGGTGACGACATCGCGATCATGCTGTTCGCGCGACCGGTCCTTGGACGGGATGACCACGGCATTCAGCCCGCGCTGGCGTGCAGTGGCAATCCCCGGCGCGTCGGGCTTGTTAGAGATGACCACAGCGATCCGCGCATCGGGAATGCGTCTCGCGTCAATGCTGTCCGCAATGGCGACGAAGTTCGACCCGCGCCCAGAAAGGAGTATGCCGAGGGAGTGATGTGCATTGTTGACGTTGATTCTTGACGTTGATCTTGATTGTTGATTGAAAATCCGCTGCAAGATTCAACGATCGTAATCAACAATCAAAACTCGGCAATGCCTTCAGCTGTACGTGACCTTGCGCTCGCCCTTAACGATGCGGCCGATAGTGTAGGCTTTCTCGCCCACGCGCTCCAGCACCGATTGGGCTTTCTTGAATTTCGCGGACGGAACCACGAGCAGCATCCCCAGACCCATGTTAAACGTACGCAGCATCTCGTCCTGAGGCACGTTTCCAAGCTGCTGCAAGTGTTCGAAAATCGGAAGCACCGGCCACGTCCCCATCTCGATGACCGCAGCCGTTCCGCGCGGCAGCACGCGCGGCAAGTTTTCCGTAATGCCTCCGCCGGTGATGTGCGCCAACGCCGCAACGCATTGCCCATCAATCAGTTTTCTCAGTGCGGGCCAGTAACTCTTGTGCGTGCGCATCAGCTCGTTGCCGACCTTATTCTTAACCTCGTTGACATAGGTGTCGGACGAATAGTGCGCGACTTCAAACAGCAGCTTGCGCGCCAGCGAATATCCGTTGGTGTGCAGGCCATTCGAGGGCAGGCCCAGGATGATGTCGCCGATCTGCACATCTTTGCCGGTAATGATCTTTTCACGTTCGACCACTCCCACAATAAAGCCCGCCAGATCGTATTCTCCATCCGGATAAAAGCCCGGCATCTCGGCCGTCTCTCCGCCAATCAGCGCGCATCCGTTGTGCTTGCAGGCATCGGCAATGCCCTCAACCACTTTCTCCGCAATCGACGGATCGAGCGTCCCCGTTGCCAGGTAGTCCATGAAGAACAGCGGCGCCGCTCCCTGCACCGCAATATCGTTGACGCAGTGGTTGACCAGGTCGGCCCCCACCGTCGAGTGCAGGTCCATCTCAAATGCAATCTTCAATTTAGTGCCGACCCCGTCAACGCTCGACACCAGCACGGGATCGGTGTACTTGGCTTTATCGACGGCAAACAGCCCGCCAAAACCGCCAATTTCGCTCAAGACGCCCCGGGTAAATGTTTTGTGTGCCAGATACTTGATGCGCTGTTTGGTGCGGTTCGCCCGGCTGATGTCCACACCGGCGTCGGCATACGTAATCGGCGTCGGGCTGGATGTGGGAGTCTTGGCCACAGATTTCTTCCGCGTGTTTCGTAATCCTTGCGTGGGGTTAGTGCCGGGTGCCGAAGCGACAACCGAAGGCCGCTCATTGTAGCACGTCCAATCCTGGGCCCTGAGCGGCGGATGCGCGGGCCTTGGAATCTCGAAGCGAACGCCTGAACGGCCCGCAGATACACTTCACCCTATTCCGCAGGCGCGCACGCCCGTTCGCCACAGCGGGTCCGGACTAATGAGAGATAAAGTCCGAGAAAAAGTAGGCCAGAAGCCCGAACAATGCTAACCCGCAGATGCCGTAGGCTGTGAGAACCCACGCTCCACGGCCTTCATGTTGCCGAACGAGTGGAAGTAGAGGACTGCTCCGTATCCTTAGAAGCAACGACAGGGGCCCGATCTTCCATGCAAAAGACCTCCGACGGAAAGATCGTGGCGCAAATACATTATGCGTCACGCCTGCCCCGCATCGCGGCGGAGCAGGACTATCTGAGCAAGATTTTACCCCGGATTGCCCGGAGAAGATGTCAGAAATTTGTCTAAAATCTCGGTATTTACATTCAAAACGATTTTCACCATATGATAAGTTTCTTCTTTCCAAGATCTCTCTTTGTCTCCCGATCCTCGGGTTCCATTCGGTACTCCGCGAGACCGTTCCTCGCCGGTGAACCCCAACATGGGATAATGACCTTGAGTTCTCCTTCTGACACAAATTATGCGCAATCGGTGCCTCATATTTCTTGTTTCCTGTCTGCTGACTACCAGCGCAGGCTCCCAACAGCCCAATCAAGCCCCGCCGGGTTCCACGGCAGCGACTGAACATTCCACCACGCCGTCGCAATCCAAGAAATCCGACACGATGCCTTCCGGAACGGCTGCCGAAAAAGCTGCAAATGCCGTGACAGCCTCCGAACTATTCGGAGGAATCTTTTGTCATCGAGCAGATGCACTCGCACTACCGCTTCGAGTCCGATGGCACCGGCCGAAAAGAGACCAAAGCCCGCATCCGCGTGCAAAGTGAAGCTGGCGTGCAGCAGTGGGGACAGTTGCAGGAAGGTTACAACTCGGCCAACGAGCGCGTCGAAATTCCCTACGTGCGCGTGCTGAAGGAAGACGGCACCGTAGTCAAGGCCGGCGACGAAGCCGTGCAGGATCTGAGCGCGCCCATCGAGCGCGAGGCACCCGTCTACACCGATTACCGTCAGAAGCACATCACCGTGCCGGGCCTGCGTCCCGGCGAGGTGCTGGAATACGACATGGTCACGGTGATTCACACGCCGCTGGCCGCCGGGCAATTCTGGGCCGAATATGAGTTCGACAAAAGCAACATTTCCCTCGATGAAACCGTCGACGTAGATGTCCCTGCCAGCCGTCCCCTGAAGCTGAAATGCAAGCCGGGATTCGATCCGAAGATTACAGAAGAAAATGGCCGCCGCGTCTATCACTGGTCTGGCTCACACCTCGAACGAGAGGAAGACACATCGAAGGCCAAGGAGAAAGATAAAAAGAAAAAGAAGCGCCGGCCCGACGACGATCGGCTGGATATTCAATTAACGACCTTCGAAAGCTGGGAGCAGCTTGGCCGCTGGTACGCCAGCCTCGAAAAAGATCGCCGCATTCCCACGCCCGAAGTTCGTGCCAAGGCACAGGCGTTGACCAAGGGCATGAACGGCGATCTGGAAAAAACCGAAGCGCTCTACGATTTCGTTGCGAAAAATTTCAGATACGTCAGCCTATCTCTGGGCGTCGGCCGCTATCAACCCCATGCGGCCTCCGACGTGCTTCACGACCAATACGGCGACTGTAAAGATAAGCACACGCTGCTGGCGTCGTTGCTGGAGGCCGATGGCCTGCACGCCTCGTCCGTGCTCATCAATTCAAGCCGCAAACTCGATCCCGACGTTCCTTCCCCGTCGCAGTTCGACCATGTCATCACCCTGCTTCCCCTGGGTACAGGGAAAGACAAAGAGGAAGTCTGGATGGATACGACCAGCGAGGTCGCCCCCTTTCGCCTGCTGGCTTACTCCCTGCGTAAGAAGCAGGCGCTGGTGATCCCTCCGGCTGAGCCGCTGTCAGGAGTGGCGCCTCATCTCGAAGAGACGCCAGCCGACACTCCCATGCCGGATACCGAGGTCTCAAAGATCGATGGGAAGATCAACGAGATTGGCAAGCTCGAAGCCCACGTGCACTACGAGTTTCGCGGCGATGAAGAACTATTGCTTCGTTCCGTATTCCGCCGCGTGCCCCAGGCCAACTGGCAACGCGTGGTTGAAAACGTAAACGCGGGCCTCGGCGGAGACATTACCCATCTCAAGGTGAGCGATCCAGCGGCGACGCGCGAACCATTCACGCTCTCCTACGATGTTTCCAAGGTGAACTTCCTCGACTGGTCCAAAAAGAAAACCGAAATCATTTTGCCTCTGGTGCAGTTCAATCTGCCCGACGTCAGTGGCAACGACAGCGACGCCGACGCCGAACCGCTGAAGCTGGGCCCTAAAGCGGAGTACTCCTACCAGGTCAAACTGGAATTGCCCGCCAAGTACACCGCGCACTTGCCGTTGGCTTTCTCTCTGAAACGCGACTATGCGGAATACGAAGCCACCTACAAGGTGGACGGCGGCGTCTTCGCTGCAGGACGCAAGCTGATTCTGCATCAGGACGAACTGCCGGTCGCCCGAGCCGCCGATTATGAATCGTTTCGCCGAGCGGTCAGCGCCGATCTCGCGCAGCAGCTTTCAGTGGAAAGCACTGTGGCCGGAACCCCAGTTCCTCCCGCGGACATGAAGGCCGAAGATCTGGTCGACAGTGCCCGCGCCGCGGCTGACAGCGGCAACTTGCCCGTGGCTCTTGTGCTCTTGAAACGGGCGACGGAAGTCGATCCCAAAAACAAATTCGCCTGGAACAACTTGGGCCTCATCTATTTCACGATGCGCCAGGACGATCAGGCGATCGCCAATTTTCAGAAGCAGCTTGAAGTCAACCCCTACGACGAGTTTGCTTACAACAACCTCGGCCGCGTTTATTGGAATGAGCGCAAGTATGACGAAGCGGTGAAGGCCTTCAACAAACAGCTGGAGAACAATCCGCTCGACAAGTTCGCCCACGCCAATCTAGGCATCATGTATGCGGAGTGGCACAAGTACAACGAAGCCGTCTCGGAATTGGAGAAAGCTGCGTCTCTCACGCCTGACAGCGCGGATTTGCAGGTAGGTCTGGGGAATGCCTATCTGAATCTTGGGCAGGATGACAAGGCGCTGGGTGCCTTCGATCACGCCGTTGAGCTCTCAGCCACGCCGCTGGTGTGGAACAACATTGCCTACCAGCTCTCGCTGAAGAAGTCGCATCTGGATCGCGCGCAGCAGTATGCCGAGTCTGCGGTATCGTCGACCGCGGCAGCCTTGCGGAACCTGTCGCTCGAGCGTCTTACTCGGCAGGATTTGCAGGCCGTGTCATCGCTCATTGCCTACTGGGACACGCTGGGCTGGGTGCATTTCGGGGAAGGCAATTACGACAAAGCGGAGAAGTATGTCGCCGCCGCGTGGGGACTCGGTCACCATGGTGAAGTGGGCGACCACCTCGGCCAAATCTACGAGAAGCAAGGCGAGAAAGATCGCGCGCTCCGTACCTATGCTCTTTCCATGAACGGTCTGCGTCCCCCTCCTGAAACCCGTGGCCGCCTAGCCTTGCTGGCCGGAGGGGACGCCAAAGCGGACGCCGCCGTCGCGCACTACAAAGACGAACTCCAGCACCTCAGCACCGTGGACTTGGGCAACGCCACACAAACCGGTAACGCCGACTTCTTTATCCTGTTGAGTGGCGGCGGAGGGTCACCCGCGAAAGTCGATGCGGTGAAGTTTGTCAGCGGTGACGAGAAGCTGAAGGCATATACCGAAGCCCTCCGCACCGCCGACTACCACCTCACATTCCCCGACGATACTCCGGTGAAGGTCTTCCGCCGCGGCACACTGTCCTGCTCCATGACCACTCGCACCTGCACGTTCGCCCTCATGCTCCCGGAGGATGTGAGAACCGTAGATTGAAAGGGGCGCGGCGAAACGAAGGTGATGAGCATAATGGCGATGTTACGCAAGCCAACCCTGTGGGCCCAAAAACAGTCATTTCTTACGGGCATGTGATTACAGTGGACGCCTGAATCATCCTTGCGCTTGGCCACGATCCATTGAGTGGAGCGTTTGCATCCGAGGGAGCATAAGCGACAATTGGAAACATACCTGAAGAAGTGCACCCGAACAGGAAGGGTTGAGTAGTCGGCGTGTACTGCCGCGGTGGCGGCGCCATGAGCTGCACGGACCACTCCGCCGGGATTGAGGTTACAGTGGCTGGTGAACTGGAAAAATTGCCTGTCGCGACGAATTCAATCTGCTGGCCGTTCGTTGTCTGAGTGATGGTGATGGATTGAAGCTGCCGGCTACTACTTCCGCAGGCCAGAGTCAAGGAAGTGACGGCGGGGAGGAGAATAAGGGCGCAGAACCTGTTCATGGCGACTCTCCTTGTAGACATCGTAACCTAAGAGAGCTTACGGAGCCATCAGTGCTATCGAATCGCCCCGCCGATCGGCCGACGAAGCGTCGGTGAGAGAAAAACGGTCCCGCCGTGTCCCTCGGGCCTCCGCTTGTGCCACGCCGTCGCCTGCTCGTAGGCGTGAGCCAACTGCAACACTAAATTCTCCCGCCAGTGCGGCCCTGCGATCTGCAGACCAATCGGCAGTCCACTCTGCGTAAATCCACAAGGCACGGAAATTGCCGGCAGTCCCCAGACATTAAACGGCCGCGTGTTCCGCAGCAACTTGAGTTCCGCCGGACGCAATGCCTCGGGATCGGCCTTCAAATCAGCAATCGCGGGCGCTGGCATGGGCATGGTCGGCGTCACCAGCACATCCACATCGGCAAAAACTTGGCCAATGCTGCGGCGAGCCTCCTCCAGTTCGCGGCGCCGCTGGATGTAATCTGCCGAAGAGACCTTTTCTCCCGACCGGATGCGCCGCACTGTTTCCGGCTGGTACAACTCCGGAGTCTTCCTTAAGCTCCCTGCGTGATAAGCATAGGACTCGGCGGCTTGCACCGTGCGATCGGTGGGAACGTCGAGCCCCACCTCTTTTACTTCGGCCACAAGCGTTGAGATTCCACGCAGGGCATGCTCCATCGCCGAAGCAACTTCCTCATCGAGATCGTCGAAGAAGTATCCGCGAGGCACGCCCACCCGCAGCGCCTTTACACTTTCGAGCATCGCGGAAACATAATCCGCCACGGGAACATCCACCGTAGCGATGTCGGCCGAATCGTATCCCGCAATGGCCTGCAGCACGATCGCCGCGTCCTCCACCGTCGCGGTCAAAGGGCCGACATGGTCGAGCGACGCCGAAAGCGCAATCACCCCCCGGCTCGACACACGCCCATAGGTCGGCTTCAGACCCACGCAGCCGCACAAAGCAGCCGGTTCGCGAATCGAACCCGCCGTGTCAGTGCCAATCGCCGCGTACGTGAGTCCCGCCGTCACCGCCGCCGCCGACCCTCCAGACGATCCGCCCGCAAGGCGACCAAGATCCCAGGGATTGTGAACATCGCCAAAGTAGCTCACCAGTGAACTCCCGCCGTAAGCGAACTCATGCAAATTATTCTTCCCGATGATCACCGCGCCCGCCTGCCGCAAGCGCCGCACCACTTCCGCATCCTGGTCCGGAAGCCGATCTTTATAGAGCGCGCTGGCCGCAGTCGTGCGCACGCCGGCTGTGTCAATAAGATCCTTGAGCGCCACCGGAACGCCGTGCAGCGGCCCGCGCCACTCCCCGCGCAGAATCTCAGCCTCCGCCCCTCGCGCCTCAGCCAGAGCCGACTCTGCCATGACCGTGATGAATGCGTTGAGCGCAGGGTTCAGCCGCTCGATGCGCTCCAGACACTCCTGGGTGATTTCAACCGGAGAGATTTGCCTCCGCCGCAACGCCTGCGCCAGTTCGGAAATAGTTGTGAAGACAGTCGTCATCAAGCCGAGCCCATTGTAAAGGCAGATGAGCTTCCCCCTGCGCTCCGGAGCCTGCCCTGAGCGAGGCCGAAGGGTGTGCTCAGTGGTTACGATTTGTTCAAACCTCGCCTGCATCACCGTCATCCAAAAGTCCTATAATCATCACGGAGTTCCGCCGGGGGCCAGAAAAAATCATGCCAGAGATGACGATCGCGCCGGTTGCCACGCACGGTTTCTTTTTGGATGGACGGTGGCGAGAAGACGGCGACGTCGTCGAGATTCGCGCACCCTACGACGGCAGCGTGATTGCCCGCGTCGTGCAGGGCCGACACGAGCACGCCGAGGCCGCAATTGCAGCCGCCGTCAAGGCTTTCGGCACCACCCGCCGCCTGCCGGCATTCGAGCGCCAGCGCGTTCTCCGTCGAATTTCCGCTTCCATCACCGAGCGCAAGGAAGAATTTTCCCGAACGCTCGCCCAGGAAGCGGGGAAGCCCATCAAAGCCGCGCGCATCGAAGTGGAGCGCACCATCTTTACTTTCAATGTGGCCGCGGAAGAGAGCACCCGCATCCATGGCGAATTTCTTCCCCTGGACTGGCAGGAATTCACCGCCGGCCGCTGGGGAATCGTGCGCCGCTTTCCGCTCGGGCCCATCGCCGGAATCACGCCCTTTAATTTCCCGATCAACCTCGTCGCCCACAAAGTTGCCCCTGCAATCGCCGCCGGATGTTCCATGGTGCTAAAGCCCGCGCCTCAAACGCCGCTCTGCTCGCTGCTTCTGGCCGAGTGTGTGCAACAGGCAGGCTGGCCCGACGGCGGACTCAGCGTCCTTCCGCTCTCCAATGAAGATGCCGGCCTTCTGGTCACTGACGACCGCATCAAGCTGATCAGTTTCACCGGCAGCGCACCCGTCGGCTGGGACATCAAGCGCCGCGCAGGAAAAAAGAAAGTCGTTCTCGAGCTCGGCGGCAACGCCGCCGTAATTGTCCACAACGACGCGGACCTGGACTACGCCGCCGAGCGCTGCGTGAACGGCGGATTCGGCTATGCCGGCCAGACTTGCATTTCCGTGCAGCGCATTCTGGTGGAGCATTCGGTCTACGGAAAATTCACCGATCTTTTTGTCGAGGGCGTGAAGAAACTCAAGCTCGGCGATCCCCTCGATCCCTCCACCGATGTCGGCCCGCTCATCCGCGAGAGCGATGCCATCCGCACCGTCAACTGGATCGACGAAGCCGTGCGGGCCGGAGCGCGCCTGCTCTGCGGCGGTGGCCGCAAGAATCTTATCGTTGAACCTACCGTGCTCACCGGCACCAAGCCGGAAATGAAAGTGAATTGCCAGGAAGTTTTCGGCCCCGTGGTGACGGTTGAGCCCTACCAGGAGTTCGATCAGGCCTTGCGCCAGGTCAACAACTCCGCCTATGGCATGCAGGCCGGCATCTTTACCCGCGACGCGAAGTTGCTCTTTCAGGCGTTTGAAGAACTGGAAGTCGGCGGCGTCATCGCCGGAGACGTCCCTTCCTTCCGCGTCGATCAAATGCCCTACGGCGGAGTCAAAGATTCAGGGTTCGGCCGCGAAGGCCTGCGCTACGCAATCGAAGAGATGACCGAGCCCAAACTCATGGTCATGAATCTCCGTTAGCGCGCTGCTCTCATGTGCTTGTGTGGGGACGGCCGCCTTCGGCCGTCCCCCAAAGCGAAGCGAGCGCGAACGACCTCAAAGGTGATAGCAACGTTCGGATGGTCAAACCGGCCACGCCTTTCCGGTAATGTTTCTATCGAAATCTTTTTCTTTTGCGAATTCCCAAAATCCGCGACAAACTCCGATGAAGTATTTATAATTTCTGGTTTCGCAAAGGGCTCAGAAAGCCAGTGGGTGGTTTTCTTTCAACGTACTCGATCAGCTCTACCGAATCGCGGGTCTCTTAAGCCAGATTTCATAAGGGAATGTCGCAGATCTTTCATCGCAGTACGAATACTCTGTCTCGCGCCACCATCTTTGGCGCGGTCTTTGTAGTTGCTGCGCTGGGCTGGGTGGCGATGGAGATTCAACGCTCGCCCTACGTCACCTACGCCGGAGTGCGCAAACCGCAACCCGTCCCCTTCAGCCACCAGCACCATGTTACCGGACTCGGCATCGACTGCCGCTATTGCCACACTTCGGTCGAGACCTCCAGCTTCGCCGGCATTCCTCCGACCAAAACGTGCATGAACTGCCACTCGCAGATCTGGACCAACGCCAATCTGCTGGAGCTCGTGCGCGCCAGCTACAAATCGGGTGAGTCTCTGCAGTGGACGCGCGTGAACCAGCTCCCCGACTTCGTCTACTTCAATCACAGCATTCACATTAATAAAGGAGTCGGCTGCAACACCTGCCACGGCCCGGTGGATCTGATGCCGCTGATGTATCAGCAGGAGTCGTTGCAAATGGAGTGGTGTCTAAACTGCCACCGCGCCCCGCAAGATCACCTGCGCCCGCGCGATCAGGTCTACAACATGCGCTACCAACCGCCGACCGGAGCGGCACCGGTGGTTGTTGATGGCCACAACTACACTGATCAGGTCGAACTGGGCGCAGCCCTGATCAAGAAATACAACGTTCGCAACGTAAAAGACATTACGAACTGCAGCACCTGTCACCGGTGAAGCTGCAAGGAAACAGGAAAGAAGTCAGCCGAAACGTGACGAGAGCTTGAAGTCAGCCGTCGAAGCGGAAAAGAAAGTCAGCCGCGAAGCGGCGAAAGAATGCAGCCCACGGCGCAAGCCGTGGGACGCGAAACAAAACCGGGAACAAGCCCCGAAGGGGCGAAAGAACCGTTGCCCATGATCGGCAACAAAAAAATGGAAGACCAAAAGAAGAACGAAAAGCGCGAAGACATCTGCCCCGGCCAAAAAGGCAAACTGGACCTGAACTCCGTCCGCGCGCGCATCGACCAGGCCACGGCGCACGACGCCGCCCAAAAAACCGGCCCGGAATACTGGCGGAGCCTGGAAGAACTCGCCGGAAGTGACGCCTTCCAGGAAGCCCTGCACCGCGAATTCCCCAAAGGCGCCTCCGAATGGGTCGATTCCGTCTCGCGCCGCGGCTTCCTCAAAGTCATGGGTGCGTCCCTCGGCCTGGCCGGCATGACCGGATGCGTGCGTCTCCCGCTCGAACCCATCGTCCCCTACGTGCGCCAGCCCGAAAATGTAATCCCCGGCCGCCCCATGTATTACGCGTCCGCAATCACCCTGGGTGGATACGCCAACCCGGTTTTAGTCGAAAGTCATCTCGGACGCCCCACAAAGATCGAGGGCAACGATCAGCATCCGGCATCGCTCGGCGGAACGGACATCTTTACGCAGGCTTCGATTCTCGGCCTCTACGATCCCGATCGCTCACAAAGCGTCGTGTCGATGGGCGACCAGCGGTCATGGGCAGCGTTTCTCAGCGCGATCCGCGGCCCGCTGAGCGCGCAGAAGTCGTTGCAAGGCGCAGGCATTCGTATTCTGACACCGACGATTTCTTCGCCCACGCTCGCCGACCAACTGCGCAACTTCCTGAAAATTTATCCGCAGGCCAAGTGGCACGTCTACGAGCCGGTCAATCGCGACAACGTGCTCGAAGGCGCAAAGCTGGCCTTCGGACAGCCGGTCGAGACGCGCTACGATCTCTCGAAAGCCGATGTAATCGTCTCGCTCGACGCCGACTTCCTCTACGCCGGATTCCCCGGCAACGTGAAATACATCCGCGACTTCGCCAGCCGCCGCAATCCCGATGGCAACATGAACCGGCTGTACGTGATCGAGAGCACGCCGACGACGACGGGCGCGAAGGCGGACCATCGGTGGCCGGTTCGAGCGGGTGAAGTCGAGAAGTTAGCGCTAGCATTGGGGAACGATCTCGGGGCTTCTCCCACAGAAAATGTCGCTCCTGCCGATATTGCCGAGCGACTTCGAAAAGCGACAACAGAGTTGTCCGCGCACAAGGGGGCAAGTGTTGTGATGGTGGGCGATCACCAGCCTGCTTTGGTACATGCGCTTGCTCACCTACTAAATCAGGCGTTAGACAATGGCGGCAAAACTGTCTTCTACTCCGATCCGATCGACGCCAACCCGGTCAACCAAACCGAATCGCTGAAGGATCTCGTCGCTGACATAAACGCGCGCAAGGTCGATCTCCTGATCGTCCTCGGCGGCAACCCGGCCTACGACGCTCCCGCCGATCTGAACTTCGCCGATGCTCTAAAGAGCAACAAAGTTCAGCTCCGTGTCCACCACGGTCTCTATCAAAACGAAACCGCCGAACTCTGCCACTGGCACGTCAATGCCACGCATGAACTGGAATCCTGGGGTGATGCGCGCGCCTACGATGGCACCGTCAGCATCATTCAGCCGCTGATTGCTCCTCTTTATAACGGTAAAAGCGCATTGGAATTCGTTGCATTGCTCTCGGGTCAAGCTGATGCAACAGGCTACGATCTGGTCCGCGCCTACTGGACGAAGCAGCACACTGGCCCTGATTTCGAACAATTCTGGCGCAAGTCGCTGCACGATGGATGGATTGAAGGAACGATGTTCTCCCCCAGGGCCCGGCATGCGAAGGTTGCGGACTTCTCATCCGCACGCGAAGTCGACCCCAACGCCATCGAACTCAACATCCGCCGCGACCCCACCATCTACGACGGACAATTCTCCAACAACGGCTGGCTCCAGGAACTCCCCAAGCCAATGACCAAGCTCACCTGGGACAACGCCATCCTAATCGGCCCCAGGATGGCGAAAGATCACGGATACAACGCCGAAGACGTGGTCGAACTCGAACTCAACGGCAAGAAAGTCCAAGGCCCTGTCTGGATTCAAGCCGGCCATCCCGACAATTCAGTGACCATATTTCTCGGCTACGGCCGCAAGCGCGCCGGACGTGTGGGCACTGCGCAAGGCTTCGATGCCTACGCCCTCCGCACGAGCGCTAATCCGTGGATCGCCAGCGGCGTGCAAATCCGCAAGACCGGCGCAACCTACAAACTCGCCTCCACCCAAGGCATGCAGTCGATGGACACGCCCGACGGCGGCCACCGTCCGCTGGTCCGCGAAACCACGCTCGAGGAATATCACAAAGAACCCAACTTCGCGAAGGAAGAAGAAACACCCTACGAACTCTCGCTCTACAAGCCCTATCCCTATAAAGAAGAGGACTACGCCTGGGGCATGACGATCGATCTGAACTCCTGCGTGGGCTGCAACAACTGCATGATCGCGTGCCAGTCGGAGAACAACATCGCTGTCGTCGGCAAAGAGCAGACCGTCATCGGTCGCCACATGCACTGGATTCGCATCGACACCTACTATCAGGGCGACCGCGACAATCCCCGCGCATTTTTCCAACCCGTGCCCTGCATGCAGTGCGAGAACGCGCCCTGCGAAGTGGTCTGCCCGGTCGGCGCCACCAATCACACCACCGAAGGCCTGAACGACATGGTCTACAACCGCTGCGTCGGCACGCGCTATTGCTCGAACAACTGTCCGTATAAAGTGCGCCGCTTCAACTTCCTGCTGTTCCAGGACTGGGAGACGCCGCAATACAAGATGATGCGCAATCCCGACGTCAGCGTACGCAGCCGCGGCGTCATGGAAAAGTGCACCTACTGCGTGCAGCGCATCAGCGAGCGCCGCATCGACGCTGAAAAAGAAGACCGAAAAATTAACGACACCGAACTTCAGACCGCCTGCCAGCAATCGTGCCCGGCAGGCGCCATCATTTTTGGCAACATCGACGACCCAAACAGCAAAGTTTCGAAGCTGAAAGCGCAGGCCCGCAACTACAGCCTGCTGGGCGAACTAAACACCCGCCCCCGGACAACGTACCTGGCAGAAGTTCGCAACCCGAACCCGGAGCTGAAAGGATGACGTAGGGACGGACGCAGCCTGCCCTGAGCGCAGTCGAAGGGTCCGTCCGCCAGCGCGAGGCGCGGCCGCGGCGAGAAGGAACGAGCCGAAGAGCCTGGGATTAAGCGCCGCATAAATGTGGAAGAGCGGCGCTTTAGCGCCGCGTAAATGTGGAAGAGCGGCGCTTTAGCGCCGCGTAAAACGGTAGATAGAAACAGGGCTTTAGCCCCTCAGGAATGTAACGAACCAGAATGCCTGAGCAATACAAAACGTCGACCGATCTCGACCGCGCTCCCGTAATCGAGCCCGGCCACACCTTCGGAACGGTCACGGAAAAAATCAGCGCCATCGTGCTGACCCGTCCCGCCTCCAACGGATGGTTCCTCGGCTTCGGCATCGCTTTCATGCTCACCATGATGATGCTCTTCGCCATCGGCTACCTCGTCCTGAAAGGCATCGGCATCTGGGGCGTCACCATTCCCATCGGCTGGGGCTTCGCCATCGTCAACTTCGTCTGGTGGATCGGCATCGGCCACGCCGGCACGCTCATCTCCGCCATCCTCCTCTTGTTGCGTCAGTCGTGGCGCAATTCCATCAACCGTTTCGCGGAAGCCATGACCCTATTCGCCGTGGCCTCCGCCGGAATTTTTCCCGCCATCCACATCGGCCGTCCCTGGCTGGCCTATTGGCTGTTTCCGTATCCCAGCACCATGGGGGTGTGGCCGCAATTCCGCAGTCCGCTCATGTGGGACGTGTTCGCCGTCTCCACCTACGCCACTATTTCCGCCATGTTCTGGTTTATCGGCCTGATCCCGGATTTGGCCACGCTGCGCGACCGCACCAACAATCGCGCACTGAAAATGGTTTACGGAATGCTCTCAATGGGATGGCGCGGATCGGCCCGCCACTGGCATCGTTACGAGACCGCCTACTTGCTGCTGGCCGGTTTGGCCACGCCCCTGGTGCTTTCGGTTCACACCGTCGTGAGCTTCGACTTCGCCATTGGGATTGTTCCGGGATGGCACACTACCATCTTCCCGCCGTACTTCGTAGCCGGCGCCATCTACTCCGGCTTCGCCATGGTGTTGATGCTCGCCATTCCCATCCGCAAGATTTACGGCCTGGAAGATTTCATCACCGAGCGGCACCTGCAGAATTCAGCCAAAGTCATGCTGGCGACCGGACTCATCGTGGCTTACGGCTACGGAATCGAAGCCTTCATGGGCTGGTACAGCGGCGATCGCTACGACGCCTTCACGCTTTGGAACAGACTGCACGGTCCCTACGCAGTTCCCTACTGGATGCTGCTGATCTGCAACATTTTCATTCCGCAGTTGCTCTGGATCCGCAAGTTGCGCACCAGTCCCATCGCCCTCTTTTTTGTCTCCGGCGTGATTCTGGTCGGCATGTGGCTCGAACGCTTCATCATTGTGGTCGTCAGCCTGCATCGCGACTTCCTGACTTCTTCCTGGGGCATGTACTACCCCACGCGCTGGGACTGGATGACCTATATCGGCACCATCGGAATGTTCCTGGCCGCCATGTTCCTGTTCCTGCGCCTGCTGCCCGCAATTTCGATATTCGAAATGCGCACCCTCCTGCCCGAAGCCGAGGTGAAGGAATGAGGGCGAGCTCGGGGTCGAGGTTCATAATATGAAGCGCGATCCCATTTACGGCATCATGGCGGAGTTCGATTCAGCGCAGGCGCTGGTCGACGCGGCGCATGCCACGCATCAGGCCGGCTACACCAAGATTGACGCCTATAGTCCGTTTCCCGTCGAAGGCCTCGCGGAAGAAATCGGTTTCCATCGTGACGAAGTTCCGCTGGTCGTGCTGATCGGCGGCATCGTCGGCGGCCTGACCGGCTACCTGATGCAGTACTGGATGTCCGCCGTCGACTACCCGCTGAACATCGGCGGCAAGCCCCCGCATTCCTGGCCCGCGTTCATCGTCATCACGTTTGAGATGACGATTCTGTTCGCGGGAATCTCCGCGGTGTTCGGCATGCTCGCGCTGAACGGCCTGCCCATGCCGTACCATCCCGTATTCAACGTGCCACGTTTTGCGCTGGCCTCGAAAGATCGCTTCTTCCTGATCGTGTTCTCTACCGACAAGAAGTACGACCCCACCGCGACGCGCAGATTCCTGGAGGCTCTCAACCCGCGCTCGGTCTCGGAGGTGCCCAGCTAAATGCCCCGCCTCCATAAATCCTGGAAGGTCTGGAAAGCCGGGTGCCCCATCCTTGCGCGCATTTGGCGCAAGGGTGGGATTCCACGAAAGCCAGAGCCATGGGCTTTTTCTCAAAATCCAAAACCGTCATCGTTGGCGCTATTGTTGATGACAGTCTCTCTCCTCTCCGCCTGCCGCATCGACATGCACGTCCAGCCCCGACAGAATCCGCTTTCCCGCAGTGACTTCTACACCGACCAGCGTTCCGCTCGCGCTCCAGTCGAGGGTACAGTCGCGCGCGGCCAGTTGCACGAAGACTCCTATTTCTATACCGGAAAAATCGGCAACAATCCTGGCGACGCAATGCCTTTTGCTGTGACCAAAGAAATTCTCGAACGCGGACGCGAACGCTACAACATTTTCTGCGTCCCCTGCCATTCGCGCGTAGGAGATGGCAACGGCTTCGTGCCCTCGCGCGGATTTTCGAAGCAGCCGCCATCGTTCCACATCACGCGCCTGCAGAAAGCCCCGCTGGGATATTTCTACGACGTGATCACCGAAGGCTTCGGCATCATGCCCGACTACGCCTCGCAGATTCCCCCGCAGGATCGCTGGGACATCGTGGCCTATGTTCGAGCCTTGCAGTTGAGCCAGAACGCGACCACGGCCGATGTGCCTGCCGGGCAGAAGATTCCGTCCGAGCCGGTAAAGTTCCGCTCGCCCGGTACGGGCGCGACTTTGCCCACGGTTTTGCCCGAGAACAACTCGAAACCCGAGGAACAGCAATGAACGCGGCGCCCGTGAAACATCTCGATCTGTCGCCCCCGCCGGTGGTAAAAACCATTGCGCGGCGGTCGCTGATCGTCGGGGTCGTCTTCGGCCTGGTCGCGGTCATCCTCGCGTTCCTGCAACCGCAACAGTTTTTTCGCGCCTACTTGCTCGGCTTTATGTGCTGGCTGGGAGTCGCCTTGGGATCGATGGCTATTCTTATGATCCGCCACTTGACCGGCGGCGGGTGGGGCATGGTCATCCGCCGAATTCTCGGCGCCGCCATGAGAACCGTTCCACTGCTGGCTCTGCTCTTCATTCCCGTCATTCTTGGAATTCGCAAGCTCTACATCTGGGCGCAGCCTCTCGATCAGATCGCTGACAAGCATCTCCGCGAGCATCTCGAAAACATCACCAAGACCTACCTCACCACGAGCGGCTTCATCCTTCGCGCAATCTTCTATTTCGCCATCTGGAATCTGCTCTCATTCCTGTTGTCGAGATGGTCGAGGCAAACTGACCGCCCCGGGGCTCCCGACAACACAGACCGCTTCAAGGCTGTCGCCGGTCCCGGACTCATTCTTTATGGCTTCACCATTTCCTTCGCCGCGATCGACTGGGTCATGTCGCTCGATCCCAGCTGGATTTCCACTATTTTCGGCCTGGTCATTCTCATAGGTGAAGTCCTGTCGGCCATGTGCTTCGCGGTGGTAGTTGAGCGAATTCTTTTCGACTACAAGCCCATGTCGGAGATGCTGCAGCCCGACTTCGTTCACGATCACGGCAAATGGATGCTCACCTTCATCATGGTCTGGGCCTACTTCAACTACTCGCAGTGGCTCATCATCTGGGCGGGCAATCTGCCGGCGGAAATCTCATACTACATGCGGCGTTTGAACGGCGGCTGGGGATACCTCGGCCTGTTCATCGTCATCTTCCACTTTGTTATCCCGTTCGGAACCTTGCTGTCGCGCCCCTTCAAGCGCAACATCCGCAAACTAGTGTGGCTGGCAGTGTGGCTGATGCTAATGCGCTATCTGGATCTTTTCTGGATCATCGAGCCAAATTTTTCCAAGACGTTCACCTTGACCGTGGCGGACGTGGTTGTGCCGGTCGCCATCGGTGGCTTCTGGCTGGCCTACTTCTTCCGCAATCTGGGCGCGCTGCCCCTGCTGCCCGCCTATGATCCGGAGGCGGTAGAAGTTCTGCAGCCAACTCATCATCACCCGGAAAACGCATAAAGCATAAAAAATGAACAACGAAATCCATCCCGCGAATTCGACCGGCAACGGCGGTTACGAGCGCCGCGATATCGGCGTCGCCCCAGTTCTGTATTTCCTGGTGGGCTTGGCGGTCGCCGGGCTCGTGGTGTACTTCCTAGCTGCGGGCACCTATTCGTATCTGGAAAAACGATCCGAGGCCCAGCAGGCTCCGGTCAGCCCGCTGGTCACCAACGCTCCGGCGGACACTCGCAAGCTTTCCGCCGACTACAAGGATTATCTGAAGCAGAACTTTCCCACTCCGCAATTGGAAATCGACGAGCGCGGTCAACTCGACAAGATTCGCATCGACGAAGAAGAGACGCTGAGCTCCTACGATTGGGTCGACCAGAAAGCCGGCACCGTCCGCATTCCGATCGACCGTGCCATGGACTTGATCGCGCAGCGTGGACTTCCTGTTCGCTCGCCAGGCGCCGATCAAACGGTCGGGAACACTGTCAAGGCTCAGCCGAAGAAGGGAACCAGGAAGTGACGGTTAAAAAACACAATTCGGCGGCGCCGCAGCGGCTCGTATTGAAGGACCGAGAGTTCGAGGGAGTCATCCTGAGCGGAGCCGCTCTTCAAGCGGAGCGAAGAGCCTGCCCTGAGCGGCACCGCGAAGGGATCTCGCGCGGACTGTTACCCACTAGAGCCGTGGCACAAAGTGTGTTCTCGCTTGTTCTGCTCGCGGCGACCGTATGGGGGCAGGAATGACCAAGAGCATCATGTCGCCCCCGTCCAACATCCGCCCACCATATTTGCAGAATGTTGGCATCGAACAACATCTCGACGGACAGGTTCCTCCTGATCTCGCCTTCGTCGACGACGCCGGCCGTCTCGTCAGACTCGGCGACTACTTCGGCAAGAAGCCGCTGATCCTGAATCTGGTCTACTACAACTGCGCCATGCTCTGCGGAGAAGTCCTCGCCGGCCTTACCGGCGCAATGAAGATGGTGAAGTTCGATGTCGGAAACGAGTTCGATGTGGTCACCGTGAGCTTCAACCCGCACGAAACTCCTGCGATCGCTGCCGCCAAAAAGCAAGACTACCTCAAACGCTACGGCCGTCCCGGCGCCGCCGCCGGCTGGCATTTCCTGACCGGACCCGCCGCATCAATTAACGCGCTGACCAAGGCCGTCGGCTTCCAATATCAATACGATCCCAAGATCAACCAATACGCGCACGCCACCGCCATCCTGGTGCTAACGCCGCAAGGCCGCATCTCGCGCTATTTCTACGGCGTGGATTTTCCACCGAAAGACCTGCGCATGGGATTAGTGGAAGCCTCGCAAGGCAAAATCGGCAACGCCGTCGATCAGGTATTGCTGTATTGCTATCACTACGATCCTGCGACGGGAAAGTACGGCGCGGTCGTGAGCAACATGCTGCGGCTCGGAGCTGGCCTCACTATTTTATGCTTGGGACGCTACTGCTCATTCTGTTCCGGCTGGAGAAAGCCGCGCCACCGCGAAGAACTGTGAGCCAGGCAACACCGGGTCAAGCAAGGCAGAGTCAAGCGAAACCGAGTAAAGCAAGACAGAGTCAAGCGAAATATGTTCGATAACTTTCCATTATGGCCGGATCGGGCCTCCACTGCCGCGGGCAACGTGGACGCCCTGTTCATCTTCCTGCTCATTGTGTCGGGCTTGATGACCCTGCTGATTTTTACGGCGCTGGTTTACTTCGCCGCCCGCTACCGCTATCGTCGCGGTGTTCTCGCCGAGCAGATCGAAGGTTCCACTCCGCTCGAATTAACCTGGTCGGTCATTCCATTCTTCGTGTTCATGGCGATCTTCGCCTGGGGAGCGGTAGTGTACTTCAAAAGCCGCACGCCTCCGCGCGACTCCACCGAGGTGTATGTCGTCGCTAAACAATGGATGTGGAAGCTGGAACACGCCGAGGGCCAGCGCGAAATCAACGAGCTGCACGTTCCCGTAGGCCGCGATGTGAAACTCATCATGACTTCGCAGGACGTGATCCATAGCTTCTTCGTGCCCGCCTTCCGCATGAAACAGGACGTCGTTCCAGGCCGTTATACCGTGGCCTGGTTCCACGCGACCAAACCGGGTACGTACCACTTGTTCTGCGCCGAGTATTGCGGCACCCAGCACTCCGGCATGATCGGCTCCATCGTGGTCATGGAGCCCTCGCAGTTCGAAGCCTGGATGAATGGCGGCACGACTGGCCCGCTCTCCGTGTCAGGTGAAAAGATCTTCGCCGAACTCGGCTGTGTCACCTGCCATCGCGGCGACCCGCAGGGCCGCGGTCCGAACCTGCAGGGAATCTTCGGCAAGCCCGTGCAACTGGAAGACGGGCGCACCGTGACTGCCGACGAAAATTACATTCGCGAATCCATTCTCGATCCCGGAGCGAAAGTCGTGAGCGGCTTCAAGCCCGTCATGCCCACGTTTCAGGGACTGGTGAGCGAAGAACAATTGAACGCGCTGGTGGCCTATGTGAAGTCGCTGTCTCAACCCGTCGCGACTCCGACGAACACGGCCGCCACTACCCAGGACAAGTCCAAAGGGGCCGCAGGAAGTCAGGTGCAATAAGTATGGCTACCACAACCATTCAACCCGTCGAGCGCGAAAATTATCTGAACAAGGAGTACGGCGTCGGCTCCTGGCTCTTTACCACCGACCACAAACGCATCGCGCTCCTTTATCTCATCTCGATCACGTTCTTCTTCTTCATCGGCGGATTCTTCGCCCTGCTGATTCGACTGGAACTTCTCACTCCCGCCAGCGATCTGGTGCAAGCCGACACTTACAACAAACTCTTCACCATGCATGGCATGGTAATGGTCTTCTTCTTCCTCATTCCTTCGATCCCCGCGGTGCTCGGCAACTTTCTTGTGCCCCTGATGATCGGAGCCAGGGACCTCGCCTTCCCGCGCATCAACTTGCTGAGCTGGTATCTCTACATCATCGGCGGCGTCATGATGCTGCACTGCATGCTTACCGGTGGCGTCGATACCGGTTGGACCTTCTATACCCCCTTTAGTACCGCCTTCACCAACACCAAAATTGTCGAAGCCGGGTTAGCCATCTTCGTCGCAGGATTTTCCTCCATCCTCACAGGCCTGAATTTCGTAGTCACCATTCATCGAATGCGCGCCCCGGGCATGACCTGGTCGCGTCTGCCCTTGTTCATTTGGGCACACTACGCCACCAGCATCATTCAGATTCTCGGAACGCCCGTCATCGCCATCACCATCGTGCTGGTCGCGGTGGAGCGCACTCTGCATCTCGGCATCTTCGATCCCAAACTCGGCGGCGACCCGCTGCTCTTTCAGCATTTGTTTTGGTTCTATTCCCATCCTGCCGTCTACATCATGATCCTGCCGTCGATGGGTATTATGAGCGAGATATTCGCCTGCTTCTCGCGCAAGCGCATCTTCGGTTACACCTTTGTCGCGTTTTCCTCCATCGCGATTGCCGTCTTCGGCTTTCTGGTGTGGGCGCATCACATGTTCGTCGCCGGAATTTCCATCTATGCCGCGCTGGTATTTTCCATTCTGAGCTACGCCGTTGCGGTACCCTCCGCCGTCAAGGTGTTCAACTGGACGGCAACACTCTATAAAGGTTCCATTCACTACGATGCGCCCATGCTTTATGCCTTCGGTTTCATTGGCCTGTTCACCATGGGCGGCCTCACCGGCCTGTTCCTCGCCGCGCTCGGCATCGACGTTCACGTCACCGATACTTATTTCGTAGTCGCCCACTTTCACTACATCATGGTCGGCGGAGCGCTCATGGGATATTTGGGAGGCCTGCATTTCTGGTGGCCGAAAATTTCCGGCCGGCTCTATCCCGAAGGCTGGGCGCGGCTCGGAGCGTTGATCGTTTTCCTGGGCTTCAATCTCACGTTCTTCCCGCAATTTATCCTCGGCTATCTTGGCATGCCGCGTCGCTACGCCGATTACAGCCACATGCCGGAGTTCCAGGTGCTCAACGTGCTCTCTACCGCCGGCGCCACCGTGCTCGGTGTCGGTTATCTGCTTCCCATGCTTTACTTCCTGTGGTCGATGCGCTACGGCAAGCCCGCGCCCGACAATCCCTGGAACGCCGCCGGCCTGGAATGGATGACGTCGTCGCCGCCCACGACTTTTAACTTTGAGGAAGAACCGGTCGTCACATGGGAAGCCTACAACTACGACGAGTTGGACCAGGGGCACAAACAGGAGGTCAAAGTTGTCGGATAGCACCGTCGTCGGCCTTCACCATGAAGAGCAGCATCATCCGGAACTGCTGCACCACTTCGCCGAGCCCCAGCAGCAGCGCGACGCGGCCAGCCTGGGCATGTGGATCTTCCTGGCCACCGAAGTCATGTTCTTCGGCGGATTGTTCTGCGCCTATTTGATCTATCGCCGCCTATATTTCGGCGACTTCGGAGCCGCTAGCAAATCCATCGACGCCACCCTCGGCGCCACCAACACAGCTGTTCTCATCTGCAGCAGCTTGACCGTAGTCCTTGCGGTATGGGCTGCGCAAATCGCCCGTCGCACGCTGCTGATCGGTAGCCTCGTCGTCACCATGCTTCTCGGCATGGTTTTTCTTGGCATCAAAGCCAAAGAATACAAAGATAAATTCGAGGAACATCACGTTCCCGGCGCCTCCTTCAGCTTCGATCACGTTCCAATTCCGGGCCATCCCGATCAGTACGCCAACCCACGCCATGCCGAAATTTTCTTCTCTCTCTACTTCATCATGACCGGCCTGCACGCCCTGCACATGATTATCGGCCTCGGTCTTTTTGCCTGGCTCTTGTACATGGCGTGGAAAGGCCGTTTCACGCCCGAATATCACACGCCCATCGAAATCGGCGGACTCTACTGGCACTTCGTCGACATCGTTTGGATCTACCTGTTCCCTTTGCTCTACCTGATCGACCGGCACCCGTAAGTTAGCTACGTCTGAGGCTTCATATGTCTGACCACACAACGCCTGACCATTCGAAATCCTCGCCGCTAAAGATGTATTTCAGCGTATGGGCCGCTCTGCTGCTGGGTACGTTCATCACCTACAAGGCTGCCTTCCTCGATCTCGGCCGCTTCAACGCCGCCGCAGCCCTGACCATCGCCACCATCAAAGCTCTTCTCGTTGCCCTTTTCTTTATGCACATCAAAGGCGCTCACGAAAAACTGCTCAAGCTGGTCGTAATCTCCACGCTATTCTTCCTCTTCATCCTCTTAGCTCTCTCCATGGCCGACTACGGCACCCGCACCTGGAGCTAAACGACTCGCGTAGGAACAGCCGCCTCGGCTGTCTGCCCTGCAAAGCTAGGGATACCGGAGAGGCCGAGGGGTGCCCCATGTCTCGCCTCTTTTGCGAGACATGGGAATCGGCCCAACCAGGATGTGATTCGTGTCCAATGACTGTTCTCTCCTTATTCCCAATCTGCGGTATACTCGCGCCGACGATTTTTCTGACCGCGCGCTCATGAGGTGACTTATGGCATTCTGCAATTCCTGCGGCGCAACTCTGAATCCGGGAACACAGTTCTGTAACAAGTGTGGCGCCCCCGCCGCTGCGGGCCCCTCAACTTCCGGTGTGACGTCGACGGCCCCGGCTCCAGCTCCGGTTAGCACCGGCGGTAGTAGCGCCCTCAAAATTATTCTGATCGTTGTCGCCGTGATCGTCCTCATCGGAATTCTTGGCATTGCCACGGTCGGTATCATCGGCTATCGCATCGCCAAGAGCTCTCGCCTGAGTCAGAACGGCGATCACGTGAAAGTGGAGACTCCCTTCGGCTCGGTCGAAACCTCCAAAGACCCGGAACAGGCCGCGAAAGACTTGGGCGTCGATCTCTATCCCGGGGCGGAAGTACAGCGGGATGGCGCATCCTCGGTTTCGCTGGGAAGCGTGCATACCGTCACGGCTGTGTTCGAAACCAGTGACACGCCCGACAAAGTCTGCAGCTTCTACAAATCGAAGTTCCCCGGCGCCATGGTGACGACTTCTGAACAAGACCACTGCTCCATCGTTTCCAACGACAAAAAGAATATGATCACCATCAACGTCGAGGCCAGTGGCGACAAGACCAAGCTTCAGATCACCAATGTGACCAAGAAGTCCTCCGACTAAGAATCCGGCCCATGCAAGACAGAGTGGCAGATTCCGTCTCGGCCCCGAAGTCCTCGCGAACTGAACCTTCGGGACTGGCGGAAGCTCTGCGCCTGCGACTGAGCAGTGAAGTTCGCGGAGATGTCCGCTTTGACGATGGCAGCCGCGCCCTCTACGCCACCGATGGCTCGAACTATCGCCAGATTCCGATCGGCGTCGTCCTTCCCCGCGATGCCGATGACGTTATCGCTGCAAGTTCCCTTTGCCGCGAATTCGGAGCGCCCTTGCTCTGTCGCGGCGGCGGCACCTCGCTCGCCGGCCAGTGCTGTAACGTCGCCGTTGTACTGGATTTTTCCAAGTACATGACCGAAATTATCGAAATCGATCCCGCGCGCCGCATCGCTCGCGTGCAGCCCGGCGTCGTGCTCGACAGTCTGCGCAACGCCGCCGAAAAGCATCACCTCACCTTCGCACCCGATCCCGCCAGCCACGACCGCTGCACCATCGGCGGCATGATCGGCAACAATTCCTGCGGCGTCCACTCCGTAATGGCCGGAAAAACGGACGCCAATATCGAAGAACTAGAAATCGTCACCTACGACGGCCTGCGCCTGAAAGTCGGCCAGAATTTCATTCGAGACCATGTGGGGACAACCGCCCCCATCTGGGCTCATGTAGGGGCGGACGCATTCGTCCGCCCAGGCGGCCCAGTAGTATCGGGCCGCAGCGAATCGGACCGTGCCAGTCAAATCTACAACTCACTAAAGCAAATCGCCGATCAATACGCCGACCTCATCCGCCAGAAATTCCCCAACATCCCGCGCCGCGTCTCCGGCTACAACCTAAATTACCTCTTGCCGGAAAACGGTTTTCATATTGCCCGAGCGCTCGTCGGGTCGGAAGGAACATGTGCAACTGTCCTCGAAGCAACGTGCCGCCTGGTCGAGAGTCCTCCCGAGCGCGTGCTTCTCGTAGTGGCCTATTCCGACATTTATCAGTGCGCCGACCACGTCCCCGAAATTCTTGCGCACAAACCCATCGGCCTCGAAGGCTTCGACGATCTTCTCGTCTACTACAACCGCACCAAGAAGATGAATCCCGAAGGACTCGCTCTTCTTCCCGAAGGCGGCGGCTGGCTCATGGTCGAGTTCGGAGGCCAGACCACCCGGGAAGGGCAGTCTCAGGCCCGCGCTCTGATTGACACTCTCAAGCGCAACTCCAGTCCTCCGAACACGAGCCTCTATTCCGGCGCGCAAGCCAAACGGATCTGGGAAATTCGCGAAGCCAGTCTCGGCGCAACCTCGCACGTCCCTGGCGAACCGCTGAACTGGGAAGGCTGGGAAGACGCCGCCGTCGCTCCCGAAAAACTGGGCGGATATCTCCGCGACTTGCGCAAGATGATGGCCGCGTTCGGCTACAAAGGCTCGCTCTACGGCCACTTCGGCCATGCCTGCGTTCACACCCGCCTCAACTTCGATCTGCAATCGAAAGAAGGAATCGCCAAGTTCCGCAAGTTCGTGGAACAGGCGGCTGACCTCGTCATCAGCTACGGCGGTTCCCTCTCCGGCGAACACGGCGACGGACAAGCCCGCGCCGAACTCCTCCCCAAAATGTTTGGCCCGGAATTGATGCAGGCCTTCCGCCAGTTCAAGTCTGCCTGGGATCCAGACTGGAAGATGAATCCCGGCAAGCTCATTGGTTTGCCTGAGAAGCCGCCGTACAAGCTCGACGAAAACCTCCGCCTCGGCCCGAACTACGCGCCATGGGAACCGAAAACGCATTTTCAATTTCCCGCCGACCACGGAAGCCTGCCGCACGCCACGTTGCGCTGCGTCGGTGTTGGCAAATGTCGCCGCGAGGAAGGCGGCGTGATGTGCCCAAGTTATCGGGTCACCCACGAAGAAGAACACTCCACCCGCGGCCGCGCTCACCTGCTCTGGGAGATGACCCAGGGCCCAGCCCGAGAAGATGGCATCATCCGCGATGGCTGGCGCAGCCAAGCGGTCAAACATTCGCTCGACCTCTGCCTCGCATGTAAGGGATGCAAAAGCGATTGCCCGGTCAGCGTCGATGTCGCGACCTACAAAGCAGAATTCCTCTCACATTATTATGAGGGCCGCGTACGCCCACGCAGCGCCTACGCCTTCGGCCACATCGACCTTTGGGCGCGCCTGGCATCGACCGCCCCGGGCCTCGTCAATCTGACCACGCAGTTACCGATCCTCCGCGATGTCGCAAAGCTGATCGCAGGTATGCCGCAGCAGCGCAGCATCCCCGCCTTCGCCCCCGAAACATTCCGGCAGTGGTTCCGCTCACGTAGGGGCGGACGCATTCGTCCGCCCCGCGAAGCCAAGCGAGCGTCGTCCGGAAACGACCGAGGACCGCTAGCCTCACCGTGGCCAGCCTCACCGTGGCCAGACTCGCCGTGGAAGAGCGGCGCTTTAGCGCCGCGTCAAGCCGGAGAAGGAAACCGGGCTTCAGCCCCTGAAGGCCGCACCGTTCTTCTCTGGCCCGACACCTTCAACAATTACTTTCTTCCCGCAACCGCCAAAGCCGCCGTCCATGTGCTCGAAGCCGCCGGATACCACGTGACCCTTCCGCGAGTCAGCCTCTGTTGCGGCCGCCCACTCTACGACTTCGGCATGCTCGACCGCGCGCAAAAGTTGCTCCTCGAAATTCTCGACGCGCTCTCGCCCCAGATCGAAGCCGGAATCCCAATCATCGGGCTTGAGCCCAGCTGCGTCGCCGTCTTCCGCGACGAACTTCTCAACCTTTTTCCCAACGATCCCCGCGCCCAAGCGCTGGCGCGTCAAACATTTTTGCTGAGCGAATTTCTCGAAACCAACTCCGGCAATTCTCCGCTCCCGCGCTTCGAGCGCAAAGCGCTTCTGCACGGACACTGCCATCACAAGTCCATCATGAAGATGTCCGCCGAGGAATCCCTTCTGCGCCGCATCGGCATCGACTTCCAGACTCCCGCGCCGGGATGCTGCGGCATGGCCGGCTCGTTTGGCTTCGAACACGACAAATACGAAATTTCCGCAGCCATCGGCGAACTCGAACTTCTGCCCGCCGTGCGCAAAGTTCCCGCGGACTGGCTCATCATCGCCGACGGATTCAGCTGCCGCGAGCAGATCGCGCAAGGCACTGGCCGCCACGCGCTTCACCTCGCCGAAGTCCTGGAGATGGCGCTCGAACCTTCTCAAATTGCTGACGATCCTTTCCCGGAATCGGCGACAGTTGCCCAGCGCGACGCCGACATCCGCTCCTCCATGAAGCGCGCCGGACTGGGATTGGGAACGCTCGCTGCAGGCGCTTTGCTCCTCTGGCGACTCGGCCGTAACCACTGACACCTCAGCCACTTACGCCGCAAACATGACTCGCGGCGAACTTCCGGCCTATGGCCCAAACGCCGGCTTTCTGGGACAATGGAACCGGCCTCATCTTCGTCCTGCTGGCTCGATTTTAAATCCGCAGCGGCATTCCTATGGATCGCGAACTTACCGCCATGGTCGACAATCAGGTTGCTCGCGCACCCTCCGCGAAGGCTCAGTCGGCAACGGCGTTGTCGGCCGTAGCCCCATTGCGCGGCTCGGTCCTGGTTCTGATCCAGTTTGATGTTTGCGAAGAGATTCGCCTCGACGTGCTGCGCAACATCTTCGGAGCCCGCACCGCTGCCGCCAGCTTCAAACATCAGGCTCCGGGATACGTTCGCTACCAGCGTCCTCCCGTGGAGGAGACGCTGGAACCGTTGGTCCTGGAAAGCGGCGAGCGTCTCGAAGGCGAGATCAAGTATTACGACTACGGCGTCGTCAGCCTGGTCTTTGAGCTGCCGTTCTCCGGCGGATGGGATAAGCTGGTGCAACTTTCCTGCCGCTGGACTTCTGACACCAACTTTGAAACTCTTGCCACGCGCGTGGTGAAACAGAAGCTGGAGCGCGCCGCTCCCGCGCTGGTCAAACCTTACGACCTCAAGAAAGGCGAGTGGCTGCAAGAGGACTACTTCATCTTTCACGTGCGCGAGATCGAAGGCGCGCCCTCGGCGAACGCCCTGCTCGCCGCCAACGGAGATCAGATTTCGCAAGTGGTGCGCGGCGAGATGCAGACGCTCTCCGACGGCGAGCGCCAGGAAATTCTGCAGTCGCGGATTTCCTACTATCCCAACGATCTGGCGGTAATTGGCTGGAACGCCGCATTTATTTATGACGATCCCGCGGGCGCCGAAACCGTGATCCAACTTCTGCAGTACGCGAACTCGCAGCTGCTCGAATTCCGCCATTACGACGAACTGCTGACCAAGGAACTGGAAAACGTCTACGACTTCCTCGAAACCGGCGGCACCGGATGGTGGTCGCGCTGGAGCACGGCGCGCGCTGCGTCGAAGCTGCACACCGTCCTGCTCGACGTGAACGAACTCACCGAACGCGCCGACAACGCCATCAAGTTCCTCAGCGACATGTTTTCCGCGCGCCTCTACAAACTGGCAGCCTCCAAAGTCGGAGTGCCCGACTACAAAGACCTGGTCAAAGAAAAACTGCAAACCGCCGAAGACCTCTACCGTTTCATGGTCGACCAGTTCAATCAAAGCCGCGCCTTCGTCCTGGAACTGATGGTGGTGGTCATCCTGATCATCGAACTGGTCTACTTCTTCCGCGGCAAACCGGTCTAGTTTTTCTCGTCACCCTCCATTCATTGTCATCCCGAGCGAAGCAGGTCGGAGAGCGAAGCGAACCGGCCTGCGCAGTCGAGGGACCTTGGGTTACCTTCACGCCCAGCCCCCACCCTCGTGCCCCTTGTCATTCCGACACCCGACCGAAGGGAGAAAGGAGGAATCCGCTCCAGCCCTTGTCATTCCGACACCCGACCGCAGGGAGGAAGGAGGAATCTGCTCTTCGCCGCCGCACCACAAAACCCTCTGGCATTCCCTCCCCAACAGGTGTACAAAGGACCCCGAGATGAGCGGGTCGTGGCGAAGCTACGCCATGGCCCTTTTTTGATGTCGAGAGAGTCTCACGCGCAAACTCTTCACCGCCTCTTTTTACCCATCCGCGGCTCTTGCAGGATTCCGACTAGCGGCGCAAGATGTGTTTAGCGGGCGAGGCCTCGCGTCGACAAGATGCATATTGATTACGGAAGTCTCACGATCGAGACCGAAAGTGACGTCGAACAAAAGGTTCTGATGCCACTGCTGCAGGGTGAGGCCTATCTGGCCATACCGGAGAAGAAAATATTCACTAAGCAGTACCATGCTGCTTCGCCTCTGGACAAAGGCGCAGGAAAGGCCAGCGGCTACTTCCCCGACTATGGAATTTGGTTTAGGGGCCTTCTTGTGATGGTGGTTGAGGCAAAGGCGCCGGACGTTCCCGTGGAAACAGGCTACCGCGAAGCAAGCCTCTACGCGCGACACGTCAACCAGAAATACCCGTCCGACGTTAATCCGTGCCGCTTCGTACTGGCCTGCAATGGAAAAGACCTGCTATTTGGCCATTGGGACGCAATGCCCGTACTCTCGATCCCAGTTAAGGACCTTACTGTCGGATCCTCTGAACTCGACCGGCTCCAGGCGGCCTGCGGCGCGGCCGTTCTGGAGGCACATGCGATAGCGACCGTGCGATATCTCCGCCAGCGGAACCCCATCTCGCCATATAACCTGATGGGTGGCCCCGCCGTCCTCAATGCCAAGCTCGCTGTCAACCCCTTCGCGGCCGGCCTTTCACCAATTCTGCGTAGGTACTTCTCCTCCGGAAGCCCAGAGAATAACCGGGAAATTACAGAGCGGGCCTATGTCAACTCAGCTGAGGTGACCGAGTATGACCGAATACTAGAAGCTCTGCTGAAGGATCGACTCACCGAGCGCGGCGCTATCGTGCAGGACCTCAGACCGAGTCGCTCGGGCGAAGAACACGTGGATCGAGCGCTGGCAAAGTTCGGCCAGTCCCGTCCGGAGGGCGGGCAGCTTCAAATTATTCAAGGTGCCGTTGGAAGTGGGAAGTCACTCTTCATGCGGCGATACCGCGGAGTATTGCAACCGCCGGACATGGAACGTCGCACGCGCTGGTCTTTCGTTGATTTCAACGGCAGCCCCGCAGACCTCTCCCACGCCGAACGGTGGTTATGCAAAGCATTTATTGAGAGCTTTGAGACGGAGAACCCAACGATCGATCTAAATTCAGCAGAGGTGCTGCGCGGAGTTTTTTCCCGAAACATACAGAGACGCAAACCAATTTACGAGGAGATGTCAAAGGGTCCTAAGGACGTCGTCAACGTAGCGCGAGCTGCCGATCTGGCAAAATGGCAGGACGATCCAGAAGAGCTAGCCCGTGGGATTGCCAACTACGTTCTGGGCATCCGGCAGGAGGTGCTGGTTGCAGTAATGGACAACGTAGACCGCCTTGACCTGCCCAGCCAACTTAGCGCTTTCCAGTTGGCCCTCTGGTTCATGCACCGCACGAACTGTTTCGTGATCTTGCAAATGCGGGACGAGACGTATGAGCGCTACAAGAATACTCCGCCCCTCGACACATACAGAACGAGCATCACATTTCACATCACCTCCCCGCGGTTTGTCGACGTCGTGAAGAAACGACTGGAACTTAGCATGGAATACTTAGCTGAACATGCAGAGGAAAAGCAGACCTACACAATTGAGAGCGGTCTTCGAATCACCTACCCGAAATCCGAACTGGGCGATTTCCTCAAGCGCCTTTACCTTGATGTCTTCGATCGAAAGCGCAACGTGTCGAGGGTGCTGGAAGCCTTGGCTGGGAGAAACGTGCGACGAGCGCTGGATATGTTCGTGAGCATCATCACGTCCGGCCACATTAGCCCGACTGCCATTACGTCGACAGTGATGGGAGCCGGGGAATCGCCCGTAACCGAACGCGACGTGATCAAGGTTCTGATGCGAACGGACTATCGCTTCTTTAGCGATCAAAGTGGGTTTATCGCGAACATCTTTACGTGCGACCCAGATTGGCAACGGCCCGATAATTTTCTACTAAGCGAAATATTGTACCTTCTCGGCGCAAACCGGAAGCGCAAAGGGGAGATAGGGCTGGAAGGTTATTTTTCGTGTCGACACGTGGCCGACGAAATGCAACGCTTAGGTTACTCTGAGGACGACACACTCGGGGCGCTAAATATGCTCCTCAAGAGAGAACAGATATCGGCTGACCATATGAATCTCAGGGGCGTTGGTTTTGACGACTCTGTGCACATTTTACCCGCCGGTTACATCCACGTGCGCATCTTAGCCTCCCGCTTGGAGTACCTCTACGGAGTGTTGCCAACGACCCCGACCTTCGAAGCCGACACCGCACGGCAGTTGGCGGACATTTTGAAGATCGAGGAGGCCCGTGGAGAAGTCGGGGGACACCAAAAAGTCCGAGCCGTCGACATCTTCTTTCGTTACCTAGTCAGACAAAAGCGCTTGCAGCGCACCCCGCTCACTGTCTCTCCGGAGACGGGCAGCGCATATATCTTGGCTAAGATTGAAGAGGCGTTAAGACACTTCAGAAACGCCGGAGCAATTGTGAAGGAAGCAGACGTTCTCGATACCTAGAGAAACTCTCCCGTCACGCGATTCTCCATGCCCGCGTGCTCTATCCGCGCCTTACCTGCCGCCAATGCGCCACTACCCTCTTTTCCACAGCCTTCCACACCCCAACTATGTGACGGATGACCTTTACTGAGGATTTCAAACGTGCCAAGTTGGGACATGCAAAAGCGCCCGACCAAAAAACTCGGCACCGCCCCCAAAACGGCGCCGCCCAAACCAGCGCCCACCTCGCCGAACCAGAAGAAATCAGCCCCGATTTCCCAAACCGACGACCTTGCCGACCGAGCCGCCCGCGTTAGATCGCAGATTCGAAAGATTTTAGTCACAAGCCCTTCATTTCCAAGATTATACGCGGACGTAGTCATATCCTCCGCCCCTAACTCCTATGAAGCCAAGATCTTAGCTCGCAACTACAAAAAAATTGTTGAGCGAACGAATCTCGACAAAGCAAATTTAGAGAAAGCGAATTTAGAGAAAACCAACAGGACCCATATGCCAGTTCAATCCAGCGTCAGAGTCTGCACCCACATCAAGGTCACCGGAGTCCGTTGCGGCTCTCCCGCTCTTCGCGGAGAGCAGTTCTGCTACTTCCACCAGCGCATGGTGCGCGGCGTCGCCACGCCGCCCAACGCCCGCCTTCATCCCATCGCCCTCATCGAGAGCGAGGAGGCCATTCAGGCCTCGCTCATGGAAGTCATCAACGCCCTCGCTCGCAACTCGATCGATCTCAAACGCGCCGAGCTGCTGCTCCGCGCCCTTCACATCGCCGTCCGCAATGCCCGCCGCGTTCGCTTCAATATCCACGAAAACGAAATGGTCCGCGAAGTCCCCAACTATCCCGCCCCGCCGAACGCCGCGAAACCCGTCCCCGAGCCGCCAGTCGAAATCAACGTCCCGCCGATGACCGAGCTCCAAACCTGGGCCGCGCTCACAGTCGAAGCTGCCGAAGCCAACGCCACCCAACGCAAACCCCCGGCCCGCGCCGGACTTCCGCCCGAAAAGAAAAATGCCGTAGCCCAAAAAGGGCGCTAGCAGGTGTGGCGTAAAGCAGATTCCTCCTCTTTCGCTTCGCTCAAGCGTCGGAATGACAAAATTCCGTTCGCAGAATAGAGTCTAGGCGAGGGAGAACTCATGCGAGGACTGAAAGACAAGCGCGTCCTGATCACTGGCGGCGCGAGCGGGATTGGGGCGGCTACAGCCGCGCGGTTTCTGGAGGAGGGATCGCGGGTGTGCGTGCTGGACCGCGATGAGAAGGGTTGCGAGCATATTCGGCACGAGTTGCCGGGATTGGGCGAAGCGATTATTGCGGACGTCACGGACCTGATGCAGGTGGAGGCGGCGTTTGGCGAGGCGATCCGGCTGATGGATGGGGTCGACGTGCTGATCAACAATGCGGGCATCAGCATTCGCCACAAGTTTCTGGAGATCACTCCGGAAGAGTGGGAGAAAGTGATCGCCGTGAATCTGACTGGCGTGTTTTATGTGGCACAGACGGCGGCGCGGCACATGTGGGCGCGCGGTGGCGGCGTAATTCTGCAAACGGCGTCGATCAACGGAATTGTTGGGCAGCCGTTTTACGCGGACTACAACGCGACCAAGGCGGGAGTGATCGAGCTGACGCGATCCATGGCGCTGGAGCTGGCGCCGAAGGTGCGGGTGTGCGCCGTGGCTCCGGGATATGTGCTGACGCCGATGCAGCGCGCGGAATATTCGGACGCGATGCTGGAGGAAGTGAACGGGAAGATTCCGCTGCGCCGGCACGCCAAGCCGGAGGAGATTGCGGGGCTGTTTGCGTATCTGGCGTCGGATGACGCGGCGTATGTTACGGGCCAGGTCTTCACGATAGATGGCGGGGAGACTGCGGGCGGGCTGGCTAGCCGGTGAAGGAGATTTCCGGGAATGCGTCTCAAGGATAAAGTCGCACTCATTACGGGCGGGACTTCCGGAATTGGCGAAGCTACCGCGCTGTTGTTTGCCCAAGAAGGCGCCGAGGTTGCGATTACGGGACGGAATGAGAAACGGGGCGCAGCGGTTGTCGAGAGCATTGAGCAGGGCGGCGGCAACGCGGTTTTCTTCCCGGCAGACGTGAGTGTGGCGGGCGATTGCCGACGCACGGTGGATGAGGCGGTGCGTTCGTTCGGCAGGCTCGACATCCTGTTTAACAATGCGGGAGTTTTCTACGCGCAGACTGCGATCGAATGTTCCGAGCGGGAATGGGATGAGCAGATTGACGTCAACTTGAAAGGCACGTTCCTGATGTCGAAATTCGCACTGCCCGTGATGATCGCGCAGGGGAGCGGTGTGATCATCAATAACAGTTCGGGATGGGGGATTGTGGGCGGCGATCGTGCGGTGGCGTATTGCGCATCGAAAGGCGGCGTTGTGCTGATGACCAAGGCCATGGCGATCGATCACGGCCGGCAGGGCATTCGGGTGAATTGCATTTGTCCGGGGGACGTGGAGACTCCGATGCTGCCGGCCGACGCGAAACTGCGCGGGTTGAAGTGGGAGGACTACCTTGCGGGATGCGCCAGACGTCCGCTGGGGCGGGTAGGAACTGTGGAGGAGATTGCCAAGGCCGTGTTGTTCCTGGCGTCGGACGACTCGTCGTTTATGACTGGTGCTGCGCTGGTGGTCGATGGCGGGGGAACTGCTGACTAACTGCGCGACAACGAATTGAAAATGAAAGCTATCGTGTTTCTGGGCGGAGGGCGGATAACTTCGGCGTTGGCCGCGGGGTTGAGGCTTGCTGGATATGACCGCGAGATTGTTGTTTACGACCGCCATCGGGAAAAACTGCGGGCGCTGCGCTGGGAATCGCGGGTGGAGATGGCGCGCGATTTGAAGTCGGCGGTCGAGCGGGCGGAGATGCTGATTGTGGCGGTGCGTCCGGCGTCGGTGATGGAACTGCTCGACGAAATTGCGGGTTGCGGCGCGACGCCGCCGAAGCTGTGCATCAGTCTTGCGGCGGGCATTCCAGTGCGGAATCTGCGGGCGCGGCTCGGATCTTCGATTCACTGGGCGCGTGCCATGCCGAGTCCGGTGTGCCGCATTGGACGCGGGTTGACGCCGGTAAGCTTTGATCGAAGCGTTACCAAGGCTGAGCGCGGCCGCGTGCGCCGGCTGTTTGAGCAGGTTGGGCCGGTGCTGGAAATTCCGGATCGCCGGATGGATGCCATTACCGCCACGCATTCGCCGAGCCATGGATATCACGCGCTGGCAACGCTGGCGAAGGCTGCTGAACGCGCGGGATTGGATCGCGCGACGGCAATGACGGCGGCGGCGCATGCGCTGGGTGATTCGATTTCCTATTGGCGACAGAGCGGAGAAAGGCTTGACGATCTACTCCAGGAAGCGGCTACGCCCGGCGGGATTGCTGCGGCGGCGATGGCTGCGATGAATGAGAGCGGCTACTCGCGTGCTGTGGAGAAGGGGATTCGAGCGGGAATTAGGCGGGCGCGGATGAATGTGAGGCGGTGAGCTGCGTTGCTTGCGAGGGCGGCCCCTCAGCGGCTAAAGCCGCAAATCGTTTTGGAGATCAACGGCACGACTGAAGTCGTGCCCTTCCCGTCCGTTCTTTCCGGCGGCTGTTCCTCTCGCGGCTGTTCCTCTCGCGGCTGTTCTTCTCGCGGCCGTTCTTCCCCGGCTGTTCTTCTCGCGCTACTTCTTCGGGCGAGATTCGGGGGGTACCAGACCTGCCAGACGGTAGTAGACCGTCAGTTGGCCGTAGACCTCTCCGGAATGCTCGACGAAGCCACAGGCGAAAGCGCCGATGGTAGTCTGCTGATTGCTGAAGGGATCGACAACTTGATCGGACATGCCCTTATCACCCTTCGCCTTGATTGCGGCGGCGCCATCTGCGAATGACTTCTTCACGAATCCGACCACTTCAGCTTTGGTTTTGAAGTAGTCCCGCTTGGGATCGTCCATCCCGGGCATCTTCTGGCCGCGCAGTGCATTGATGAAAAATTCGTTGGCGTGGGCAGCGTGGATCAGCCGCTCGGCAAAGCTGTGCATAACCGGAGTGGGCTTGAAATCGTACTTGTCATCGGGAAAATCCTCCGCCATCGCGATCAGTTTGCGCCCAATGTCATTCCACTGCTGCAGGACTTCCCCCGAGGGCCCGAGAGCCGGCTTGGGTGCGGCGGGGTTTTTGGGCATCTCCTGCGCGTGCGCTGACGTAAGCAACATAGCTGCAACAAAAATGGCTGCGGCAAACAGTGCGGGTTTCTTCATCATGTTCCTCAAGTTATTCCTCCGCTTGTTCCATCGCATCTTACAGGAACTTGGTCATTCGCACGACGCTTCCTTTGGGTGAGATAGAGTCGCATTTAGGCCGCGTTGAGACTTCATCATTCCACATGACCGCTCGCTCTTTTCGTCACGCCTTGGGCGGGGCAAACCTCAGCGGCTGAAGCCGAAAATCATTTCCGGATTTACGGCACGACTGAAGTCGTGCCCTTCCCGTTGTTCTTTCCCATTTGTTCTTCCGTTTGTTCTTCCGTCTGTCCTTTCCGTTGTCCCTTCCGTCTGTTCTTCGCGTTTGTCTTTCTCCTCTATTCTCCCGTATTTCTATGAAGTGCCGGGTTTCGGCCCTTCGACTTCGCTCAGGGTAGGCTCAGACTGGACAGCCGAGGCGGATGTCCCTACGTGCGGCTTGCATTACCTTAGTCACCTCTGTTGCTCACGGCGCGTCTGGCACAATGTCGAGGTGCAACACATCCTCGAAATTCTCCAAAGTCTGGCCCGTGAGATGCCTCTGCAATGGACATTCTGACCCCGAGAGCGTCTCGACGGAGCACGCGGATCCGCGTGGAAATTCCGGTTAGCGTAACCAGCCTCGACCGAACCCGGCCATTTGCCGACAAGTGCATGGTGCTGATCGTGAGCGCGCAGGGATGCGGGTTTCGGAGTGCCCGCGCGCTGCAGATGGAGTCGCCGGTCATGATCAGCGATTTGCCCGGGGGAGGAAGCGTGACGGGGCGGGTGGCAAACTGTTTGCCGCTGGGGAACGACGGCAAGTATTTTCTGATTGGGGTTGCGCTCCATACCCATGGAAATGTTTGGGGGATTACGAATCCTCCGGAAGATTGGAACGCCGGAGCGCAGGCGGCGGCTGCTTCTGCTTCAGGATCTGTCAATAGCAGCGCGGCGAGCGCTCCGGGGCTGACAGTGAACAAAAAAGTCTGGCCGTACAATGTTTTTTCCGAAGGCGGCAAGAGTAATCCCAAGCGGAAGTAGACTGCGCAGCTCGTTCCAAGTTTGTATGTACTCGGCAAGACGCAGCAAGCTGGGCCTCTACGAAAGTGAAATGAGCAAGCCAAATCGGTCTTGTTCTTTCGTAACTTCGCCAACTCTATTTGCGCTGCCATACTTTGGCCTATGGCCGAAGAGTTCAAACCGGCGGCAGCAGTTGCGTTGGGCAATAGGACATCCGACCGTCCATTCCGCGTGAAGCTGCGCGGATCGGTGCTGGCGTTGGTACGGTTGCCGAACCGGCGCTCGGTGAGAGCGGCCTTCCATCAGCTTTCGACTTCGGGGGGAATCATTCATCTGGAAAAGCCGTTGGACGAGAAGCTGGAAGTCGAATTGATTTTTCATATTGGCGAAGATACGATTCGCAACCAGGCGCAGATGCTTTTCCCCATGTGGGCGACGCAAGGCTGGATGCAGCCCTTCCGCTTTGTGGACCTACCCGATGCCAACCGGAAGCTTCTCGACACAAATCTGAAGTCTTTTCTGGGCGAAGCGGCGAAAGCCACCACGGCCGCCGGCGCCTGAATCTTTTTATTGGCTGCAACTTCCCCTCGCAAATCTCTTCCGAGCTTCCCTGCCACCCGCCATTACCCTGGTTATCTGCGTTATCGCAAGGGAAGGACCTATGATTCGGCATAAGGCCACTTATATGAAACGACTCAGCGTTCTGGTTTCGCTCACCAACGACGATAACGATTATCAGCAGGACCAGGCGGCAGCGGCGGAAAAAGCCGGACGGCGGCTGGGCGTGGACGTGAAGATTATCCACGCGAACAATGACGCTCTGGCGCAAAGCGAGCAGTTGTTGCATTACGTGCAGGATTCCGGAGTGGCGCGTCCGGACGCGATCATGTTCGAGCCCGCGGGTGGCACGGCATTTCCGCAGGTGGCGCACGCGGCGGCGGCGGCGGGAATTGGCTGGGTGGTGCTGAATCACGAAGTGGATTACATCCTGGAGTTGCGCCGGAGTTTTAAGGTTCCGGTGTTTGCTGTCAGTTCCGATCATGAAGAGGTCGGCAAAATTCAGGGACAACAATTTGCCACTCTACTGCCGAATGGCGGATCAATTTTGTATATCGAGGGGCCGGCGAACAGTTCTGCCGCGAAAGAACGAACGGCGGGAATGCTGAAAACCAAGCCGGCCAACATTCAGGTAAGAACGTTGCGGGCAAACTGGACGGAAGAGAGCGCGCATCGCACGGTGAGTTCGTGGCTGCGCTTGCGAACGTCTCAGGAGAGCCGAATTGACCTGGTGGGAGCGCAGGACGACAGCATGGCAATGGGAGCCAGAAAAGCGTTTAGCGAAATCGCGGAAAGCGAACGGGCGCGGTGGATGAAGATCCCCATCACCGGCTGCGATGGGATGCCGAAGACCGGCCAGACGTGGGTGCGCAATGGGACGCTGGCGGCGACAATTTTTATTCGTCCGAATACGGACCTGGCAATGGAGATGCTGGTCGAGTGGTTTAAGAACGGGGCTCCGCTGCCGGAGCGGAAAGTGACGGATCCAGAGTCGGTGCCGGCGCTGCAGGATTTGGCCAAAACCGCGAGCGGGAAAATGCAGAGATCCGCAAGCGTTTAGGTTTTCGGGTGAGATTTAAGGCGTCCCCTTCCGGGACGCCATTTTTTGGTTTCGAATTATCCGTGACAAGGCCAGAGCCTTTCCAGAAGGCGTCGTCCCCCGCGCCGAGCGTCGCGCACCATCCTCTGCGCGCGAGATTCTTCGCTCCGCCTGAAAGGCGGCTACGCTCAGAATGACGCCGGGAACGGATACGAACGCGGTACATGCACGAATATGCTAGATTAAATTTCGCGGGCCTATAGCTCAACGGTTAGAGCAGCAGACTCATAATCTGTTGGTTCCAGGTTCAAATCCTGGTGGGCCCACCACTCTCGCCGCCGGGCGCGATACGAAATCATCAACCGGGCAATCTTCACTCCTTTCGCCTCAGCACCTTCCTGCGGAAGTCGGGCCAGAATTCTGGCGCCAGGTTCACGAAGCCGTTGTCGGCCACGTCAATCAGGAAGTGCATCAAGGTGGCGCTGCCGGTGCGGCTGGCGGCGGGGTAGTAGAGATTAGAGAAGCCGGCGCTGGCCGCGCTGCCCAGCACGTTGTCGAAATTGAAAGTGTTGCGGCCGTTGTTGTTGCGGATCACCAGCGCGCGGCTGATCGCATAACCGGTGCGATACTTCAGCGAGTATCCTTCTCCCTTGCGAAAGTAGCGCGGGTCTTCGTGGAAGGCCGACGCTACGACTAGGTCTCCAAAGAAATTCTGGCTGGCAATGTCAGCGATAGAGGCGCCGAACCGCTTGCCGAATGCGGCGCCGTTGACTCCATACTTGGGATCGGTGTTAGTCGCCTGGGAAAACGCGGCATTGAACGTGCCCCCGCCCAGCGTCAACGGGCTGACCGTTTCGTGCACAAAGTTGGTCCAGTATTCTCGCGCAGTACGAAAAGGGAATGACTGAGTGTGTGACACGGAATCTGTCTGGCCCGAGGTTGGTGGCGCAGCTTGCGCGGCATCCTGAGCAAGGATCGGGGCACAGACACAAATCATCGCCGTGAATAGTTTGATCAACCATGCAGTCGCGTTTGAAGAGCGCAGCAAAAGGGCTCCCGGTACCTTCCAAGGATTTGCAACCCGAAAAGCTCAATATTGGAGGTTGAGCAGGAAGCCACGGTTGGCAGAAATGATTTAGTCCTATGAGGCATCGTCGGTCGTGTCGTTGACAGGCTCTGAAGCGGCAAGTAAAGTTGCGTAGGTTTTCAGGAGAAAACATAAAACTCGGGACTGGAGGCAGTATGCGGTCGAAGCTCTTCTGGGCAGGGACATTTGTGTGTCTGGCTACGGCTTGCAGTCTGGGGCAGGACCCCACCAAGGTTGAACCGAAACACTACAAGCTGGATTTCGAGAATGACCGGGTGCAGGTGGTGTCGGTTCATTACGGGCCGCATGAAAAGTCGGTGCTTCACGATCATCCTGGCGGCGTGGTGGTGAGCCTGACCGAGGCCCATCTCCGCTTTACCGATGAGGATGGGAAAACGCGCGAGGTGTTTTCCAAGGCCGGCGAAGTGCGCTGGTATCCGCCCTTCAAGCACCGGGTGGAGAATCTGGGCGATACGACCTATGACGGAGTCTACGTGGGAGTGAAGGGCAAACTGGCGAGAACATCGAACGGATCGACGAATCCTTCCACTGCGACGGAAGAAGAAACGAAAAAGGTTGTCGCGGAATATCTTCTGGCTTCGAGTAAGCGGTGAGCGCGTTGAATCGGAAGCGGCCGCCTGGAACATTAAGGTCCGAAAACTAAGGCCCGGAAAATTCGATGAGGGCCCTGTCCCAGCAATCTTCTTCTCGCCGCAACACTGCAATCCTGCTTGGCCTCGTCATCTTTTTCTCGTTCATCTACTTCTATGAAGGCGGAGGATGGAATCAGAACTCCCGGTTCGACCTGCTGCGCGCCGTCGTGGAGCGGCACACGTTGCAAATCGACGCCTACCATGAGAACACGCAGGACAAGGCGCACTTTCAGGGACATTATTATTCCGACAAGGCGCCGGGGCTGGTCTTTCTGGCTGTGCCCTTTGCGCTTATCGCCAGGCCGGCGCTGCGGATAGTGGGAGTCGATCCGGAATCGCCGCGGGGCGAAGTTGCGCTGTCGTACATTGCGAGTGCGGGTGCGGTCGCATTGCCGACGGCGCTGGCGGGAGTGTGTCTGTTTTTTCTGGGCTTGAGATTCGGGGGCGGGTCCAGCGGGGCGCCGTTCGGGGCAATGTTTGGAACGCTGGTTATGTCGCTGGGCACGCCGATGTGGGCATACGCGAGTTTGTTTTGGGCGCATGCTCTGGTAGGAGCCTGCCTGGTCTTTGCTTTTGCATCGGCGTTGAAGGTTCGTGAGAGCCAGAACGCGGGCGGAGTTTTTCTTTGGGCGCTCGCGGTGGGGCTGGCGGCGGGATGGGCGACAGTGACGGAATATCCCGCGGCTCCGGCTTCGGCGATGCTGGCATTCTTTGCGCTGTCGCAGGTACGGGGACGCGGGGGAGCGGCTCGCTGGCGGGTGATCGCGGGTCTGGGCCTTGGGGGTGGAATTTGCGCAGCTGTCCTGTTCGGCTATCTGCACGCGGCGTTTGGGACGTTTCGTCCGAGTTATTCCTACTACGATCCGAATTCGTTTTCCTTCATGCAGCAGCAGGGGTATTTGGGGTTGACTTATCCGCATCCGGACCGGCTGTTGAAGATTTTGTTTGGGTGCTCGCGCGGGCTGTTCTTTGCGTCGCCGGTGCTGGTGGCCGCTCCGGTGGGACTTGGGTGGTTGTGGAAAGAGAGAGTGTATTCGGGGGCCGCGCAGGTGGCGGCGGCGATCTCCGCATATTACTTTTTGTTTAACGCTTCGTTCTATTGGTGGAAGGCGGGACTGTCGTTCGGTCCGCGATACGCGGGCGCGAGCATTCCATTGCTATGCATTGGTCTGTCCGTAGCCTGGCGGCGGGCTACGCCGGCGTGGCGGCGGGTGCTGATCGGACTGGCTTTATACAGTGGGTTTGTGGCGCTGATGGTGGTGTCGACGACGTCGCAATTGTCCATGCAGGATCGATGTCCGATTGTGCATTCGGTCGGGCCGGCGTTTTGGTCGGGGCAGGTGGCGCTCAACCGCGACTCGGTGTTGACGGTTGCGGAAGCGGGATCGAATGGGGAGTATGGGGCGTTCAATCTTGGTCAATTGCTCGGATTGCATGGGCTGGCGAGTCTGATTCCGTTGTTGGCGATCTGGGGAATCGCGGTGGTGTTGTGGTGGCGGATGGGTCGTGAGGAATGACAAAACGATTGTCAGGCGACCCGGCGTTGAAAAGGCCGGGCTATCGTCAGGCGCGCCTTCGGCGCGCGTGCGCTTCAATCGCTATTCTCCGTGTAAGATAATCTTTTGGATCATTTATGGCGGAAGTCCAAATGGCGGCCGATATTGAATTGCTGCACAGCGTATACGCGGCGTTCAACCGGCGAGAAATTGAGACGGTGCTCGGCCTCATGCATGCCAATGTCGATTGGCCGAACGGGATGGAGGGCGGCCGAGTGCTCGGAACCGCAGCCGTGCGGAACTACTGGAAACGTCAGTTCGAATTGGTTCATTCCCACGTCGAGCCGATGACTTTCGCCACCGAAGCGGATGGAAGGATCGCGGTTGACGTGCATCAGATCGTTCACGACAACGCCGGAAAGCTGCTGGCGGATCAGATGGTTCAGCATGTGTACGACATTCAGGATGGGCTGATTCGAAGCATGGAGATTCGGCCTTAGATTGCAGCGTTGATTTATTTTGAGGGATATTATGGCGCACACCGTTTTTTGCGTGAAGTTTAAAAAAGAAATGCCGGGGCTGGATGAGCCTCCGTTCGACAACGATCTGGGGAAAAAGGTTTATGACAATGTCTCCCAGGAAGCGTGGAAGATGTGGACAGAGCATTGCAAGATGCTGCTGAACGAGTATCGGCTGAATCCGGCGCGGCGCGAGGATCAGGAAGTAATCGTCAAGCAGATGGATCAATTTTTCTTCGGCGAAGGTTCGGCCAAGCCGAAGGAGTACGTACCGCCGGCGAAGTGAAACGATAGATTTCACTCCCTTTGAAGCAGCATTATTGCACGACGAGTTGGAATGTGGTCGACGACGTCGCGGCGCCCGAAGTGCCTTTCACGGTAATGGTGTAATTGCCCTTTTTGGTTCCGCCGCTAGCATTAGCGTTGCCGCCGCACGAAGCCAGCCACAGGGTGGAGAATCCCAACACCACGATTAATCCCAGAAAGCGCACGCCCCGCAACGACCGGCGCGATCCGGCCGTAAACATCAGACCCAGCAATCCTGGCAACAGCGCCGCATAGACGATACCACTGCCGTGTTCGAAATGCTGAAGCGATCCCACAGTTGGCGCGACGGTTGTGATGTGGAGCGGTGACCGGCCCCGCAGCGTTGATTGACGAGTTGGGGAAGGTGCAAGTCGACTGGGGTGCAGGGTCAGTACAAGTGAAGGTGACGGTGCCAGTAAAGCCGTTGTTAAAGGCAACGTTGATCGTGACATCAATGCTTGCACCTTGCGACACAGTGAAGCTTGTGGCGGTGGGAGTAAGAGTAAACTGAGGCCATTCCCGGCGGTGGCAAGTCTTGTCTGCATCCACCGAGCCGAGGCCGGTGACCAGGTTGTAGCCAGTTGTGGCGTCAGCATCCGAGGCTTGGAAACCAAGCACTCCACTACTGGGACACTGCAGGCCTGCAGGCTGCACCGAGGGCGTACCCGCCGTGCAATAAACCAGATTTTGTTGTCGCTGCCACTGGCTGTAACTGGGTGGAAAGCGCCGTTCGACGGCGTCGCTGCCAGGGCGTACAGCGTGGGATTGATATTTCCCAAGCCGGAGGAGACGAGATATTGGTTGAGCAAGGCTACGATACCGGCAAATATCGGCGTCGAAACCGATGTGCCGCCGATGATCGGAAGGATTATTCAAATTGAGTGCGTTTGTGATACCGGCACTTCCCCCAGAGCCACACGCGCTGCCCGTACCGGAGTCGCCCAATTCCGACAACTGCGTGCAGAAGATGTAGCCGGGAAAATTCGGCGTAGCCAGAAGCGAAACATCGGGCGTGAATCGTAGCAGCCGCCTGCCCTGAAATCGTCACGTTCTGCCAGGAAGGTTGCGGGAAGCCGGACACACAGGCCGAATTGTTCGCGTTTTGGACAGCGCAGTTGCTTGCTCCCCCGCCGGTAGAGGAAATGCCATCGGCCCTGCCCTGAAGGGAGAAGTCGGTCTGCACGTTTTGGGCAGTTGTGATCGGAACCCAACCGGTCACCGCCGGATTGCCACCCTGACGTGCAGAAGCTGCCCGGGATTCTGCTGGCAGAACTCCGACAAATTCGGCATCGTCATTCCAAGCACTGCTCCGGAAGTATAGAAGTCGCCGTGCCGCCATTCGTTCCGTTGGTCGTGCCCCAGTACGTGGCTGGCTGCTGGTATCGGCCAAGGAGATCGCGACGTCCCGCCGACGCCAGTCACTTCCGGACTGCTCGCGGGATAACTCACGGCTAAACCACCCTGGGCAGAGGCGCCATTGGGATCGGCACTCGGGCTGTAGGGAGTATTGGGATCGCACTCTGCCGCGCCACTGTCGCCGCTGGAATTCAGGAACGTGATTCCCTCGCTGTTCGCCTTCATCAGTTCTGTCTCGTCCGCTGCAGGTTGTCCCGACGCGGTCAGAATGCTGTTGTCCTCGAACTCGCAAAGGCCATAACTCAAACTGATCACCGGCGCGAGCGTCTATTATCGATCGCGTAGTAATAAGAGGTGAAGACATTCGTCGAATTCACATAGATGATCTGCGCGCCGTGAGCGACAGCGCCAGACCATTCCACGTCCAGGTCGGCTTCACTCATGTCTCCGCTTGTCGAGGGTGCCGGGATCAGTCCCGCCGAGCACATACTGAAAGTGGGGATCGTTGCACGCCGTAATTACTCCGCTGGAGTTTGTTGTGCAACTGATGGCGGAAAGCCCGAAGCCGGTGCGGAAGTCGGTGATATCGGAAAGGTAAATATCGGTCTGTCCCATCACCGCCAACTTCTGGCCAGTCCCATCGATGCCGGAGGTGTAGAGCGCGTTGATGCCATAAATGGTTGCAATGTCGCCGGGGGCGACCAGGTCCCCTAAGCTCGAACCGCCGTTGTAATACGGGCGGGCCACGGAATTTCGCCGAATGCTCCTGGGTCGCGGCATGAAATCGTGCAGTCCGCGAATGCCCGTGACGATCCCCCTCATGGCCGCGGGAATCGCAGGCGCAGTGGCATTGGCATAGTGCAATTCGCCATTGACGTTGTAACTGTGGATTTCAGTGCCGAACGCGCTCTGTACTTGCGCAGCGGTGCCGTTGAAGGAAATCCAGTTGCGCCCGCGCGCCACGTGCGACCATGCTGAATCCCTGCGATTTCAACCAGGCCGCCATCTGTTGCGTGTCATTCTGACTCAGGCCAAAACGGTCGGCAAACTGCTCTGGGGTCAGCCATTTGTGGTAGTTCGGATGATTTGGGGTCCTGTTGCTCGGCGAGAAGTTGCTGGAGCGCTTTCTGCTGGCTCGCCGTGGGCAAAGTAAGCAGGGTGATCGTTCCCAGGCGCATTGCCGGATCGACCGGGCCCTGATCGTACTGCGGCAACGCTTTGCGGTGGACGTTTCCGCGCAGGGTTACCGTCTCGCCGCTGGTCAACGCGCGGTTAATGCGGTCCGGCGTGGTGGCATAACTCATGCTCGGAGAAAAGGCTGATGATGTGATCAGGAGTGCAGGTACGGTTGACACCAATCGCATGAAAGCTCCGGGGGAGTGGAGATACTGGCTATATTTTAACCTGATAACGACTTGTCCCTATTCGATAAGACAGTTGCACAGAAGGTTGTATCCCTGACAAAAGATGACACAAAAGAGGGCAAACACAGCAGGTTAGAACCCGGCAGCTCGAGAAATGTTGCTCAAGCCAGCGGGATTGTCAGGGCCGTAAAATCAGCGTCCAAGCCGCGAAAAGCCGGATTTCCACCGGGCTGCCGTATACTGCCCGTGAAAATCTCAAGTCCTGCATGCCGCCGCCAAACGCCGCTAAATTTCGGCTCGCCTACATCGATTGGACGCGCGGACTGGCCTGCCTCCTGATGTTCCAAACCCACTGCTACGATTCCTGGCTCTCTCCCGCAGCGCGTCAAAGCCGTTTTTTTATGTATTCGCAGTTGGGCGGAACGTTTCCCGGCTCCGCTGTTTCTGTTTCTTGCCGGAATTTCCTTCGCCATGGTCACGGAAAAATTGCGGCAGAGAAATCTTCCGGCCGCGCAGATCGCCCGCAGCTACGATCCGGCGCGGAGCGGAAATTTTCGGCTTCGGATTACTTTTCCGCTTGCAGGAATTCCTGGTCGCCTGGGGGTGGGCGCCGAAAAGCGATCTGCTCCGGGTCGACATTCTGAACAACATCGGCGTGTCGATGATGCTGATGGGCATGGTCTGTTGGCTGGTTCTGGCGATAAGGCGCGGCCACGGTACGCGGCTCGCTTTGGTGTTGACTGCCGCGGGAACCGCATTGCTCATTTCTCTGCTCACTCCGGTCCTTTGGACCACATGGCGTCCGACGTGGATGCCGTGGCCACTTGAGTCCTACGTGGATGGCGTGCACAACCTGGGAACTTCGCAAGCCGGACTCTTTCCCATTTTTCCGTGGACCGGATTCGCCTTCGCCGGCCTGGCCGTGGGATTCATCCTGCAAAGCGGATGGGCGCGCGCGCAGGAGCCGAGAGCGTTCTTCTCTCTGGGCCTCGCCGGCAGCTTGCTGATTGAATTCGCCCGCTGGCTGGAGGCGCAGCCGCGCCAACTTTATGCGGTCAATGATTACTGGCGCACCAGCCCGAGCTTTTTTCTGATTCGCGTGGGAATGTTGCTGGTGATTCTGACCGCGAGCTACGCCTGGTGCCGCTGGGGAGCAGGGAGGTGGGGATTCAGCCCCTTGATCCTGCTCGGGCAGGCATCTCTGCTGGTCTATTGGGTGCACATCGAATTCGTCTACGGCCGCGTTTCGATTCTGCCTAAGCGCGCCATGACAATCGGCGGCGCGTCGGTCGGGCTGTTGATTATTTTTCTCGCGATGCTGGCGCTGGCTTACGTTCGCACGAAGATGAAAGGGCGCGGCGCTGAAATAATGCCGTGGCTCCATCGGGCCCCGGCCAGGACTTGAATGGCGGGCCGCGCGCCTCAGAATGCGAAGCGCAATGAGAACTGCATGAAGCGAGGCGTGGTTAGCGTCGAAACGTATCTGCCGAACTGTGCCGCACCGAAGGACAGCGAGGGTTGAGCGCCGCGCACGTCGTAACGCACCGAGTTAGTGGCGTTGAAGGCTTGCCAGCTGAACTCCAGACGCCGCTGCTCCCCTAACGAGAAATTCTTGCTTACCCCGGTATCGATATCGAACATGCCCTGGCCAATGACGCTATTGCGAACGCCGGATTCGCCCGGCCACTCTGGACGGTAGGCCGCCAGCGCGGCTGCCGGATCAGCGAAGATGTCGGGGCCACTCACATTACCTACGACGACGTTCTTGGGATTGGATGCCCTTGGAGGCGGGCCGTTCGGCTCGGCATCGCCTTCGATGTTCCAGTTCGTCGCCCAGGTGAAGCCGTTATCGATGGTGATGGGGAAACCGGTGGTCCAGCGGAATATCCCGGAGACGTGCCACCCGCCAACCAATGCGTTGAGCAACGGGCTGGCGTTTTCCACCAACCTCTGGCCTCTGCCGAAGGGCAGCTGGTAGACGAGGTTGGCGTTGATCTGGTGGTAGGCGTTGAAATCGGAGAGCCCGCGCAACGCCAGCGGATCCCACGAATTGATGACAATGCCGCCGCCGTTCAAGTCGTTGCCCGTTCCGCCGGTTCCTTCATACGGACCGATTCGTTGCGCCGCCGACGCCTCATCCAATGATTTCGAAAACGTGTAGTTGAACTGCCCTTGCAGGTTGGTTCCCCAGCGGGCATTGTAGGTCACCTGCAACGCGTTGTAGTCAGACGTGCCGATGTTGCGCCACGCGTACAGCGAGCTGAACTGGTCGTGGTAGAAGGCGTATGGGCCGAACTTTGAGTTCGGGAGCGCGGAACTCAATTGGAGTATGGAGTTCGGCAAATCCAGATATTTTAAAGTTAAGGTCTCATTGTGCGAGAAGCAATTCCAGAGTTCATAGATATTTTGTGTGGCCGTCGGATTGGCAGGGAGGGTGCCGTTGGTAAAAAGCGCTGTGTTGCAATTCAGGCCGTTGTTGCTAAGCGCGTTCTGCGTCGCCAACCCAGCCCAGGCTGGAAAGAGATTCTCGAAATACGGAACCGGAGCCACGCTATTGACGTCCGTGCCGTAGCCCGTTGACGATTGCGGGTTGGGAGCAGCAGCCAGCTTCGATAATATGGTAGCTGCTGGGAAATATCTGGTGTGGCTCCCCGGATCATTCAGGTTCGTGGGCATGGCCATATCCACTTGCATCGGCAACCGCCGGCCGACACTGCCCACATAGGCAACCTGGAGCGAGGAGCGGGATGTTATCTGGCGCGCCAGCGAGAAATTAAACATGTGCGTATAAGGCGTCTTCACCGTCTGGTCGAGTCCCCAGTTGATGGCAAAGGCGGTGTTGCTTGGGGTAGTAGGGAAACCGCCTGCTGGCGCGGGACCGAACAAACACCCCGCGTTGTTCAAACTCGCGCACGGCGGAGGCAGGCATGACTGGCCGGCAGCCCCGGGAATGAGACAGGTAAAGCGGGGGGCGTTGGCGGCCGTCACCGAACCGGCGGAGTTTCCGAGGCGCGTGGAGAGGCCGAAAGAACCATTCTGGTCAAAGCTGTTCACGACGGGAACACCGAAGTGGTCGTATACAATGCTGTAGCCACCGCGGACCGTGAACTGGTCCTTTTTGCCAAGAATCTTCGAGACCCAACCCTCGCCCGTATCCGGCGCCCAGGCCACGGCAATCCGCGGCGAAAAATCCTTGTGGTCCCAGTTCCAGAGGCCGGGACCATGATTCTTGGGCCCACCCAGGATGAAACCAATCTCCCCGGCGTTGTTGGCCGGCTGGCCAGCCGTAGCCAGCTGGGCGCTGTGGTTGAACCAGTCCGCGACGTTTTGATTGGTGCAGCCGCCGCTGGCCGCCTCTACGCAGGGTGCGACCTGATAGCCGTTGGTTTCGTAAGGCGGAGCTTCCAGCACCCAGCGCAGACCATACGAGACCGTCAAGCGGCGGTTGATTCGCCAGCTGTCCTGGCCAAAGAACTCGTAGTCATTGATGGCGTAACGGCGGTTGATCGCTTGGCCCTGAGGAAGGGCGTTGCCGTTGCGCGCGAAATTATAAATGCCGTCCCCCTCGGCAAAAATACCCATTACGATCCCGATCGCGCTGTCATAGTTCGGACCGAAATTCTGATCCACCGCAGGGTAGCCGTTGTTGGCCGGATCCAGCGGGCTGGGGCTGCCAGGATAGGCGATCCCTCCCGTGTTCAGATACACCACATTGGTGTGGACGTCCGAGAACGAGTTCAGGTAGCTGATGTGGTTGTTGCGAATCAGAAATAAGTCGGTGCCGAACTGAAACGTGTGATTTCCCCGCGTCCAGCTCAAACTGTCGCTCAACTGGTTGACGGGCACAAAAGCAGTCGTAGGGCGAGTGAAGGGAACCAGGTCGGTAAGCCCATCCAGAAAAACTGCTGGATACACCGAGGTACCGCCGTATTGCTGTCCCTGGCGGATGAAGCCCCAGTGAAAATCGTTGATGAGCCTGGGCGAGATGATTGAGGTGAGTCCGACGGTCAAGCCTTTGCTGTCATCCAGTAAATTTGTAGCAGCCGGCGCTCCGGGAAACTGTTCCGGCCCCGGTTCCTTGAAGTTTTGCATCTCTCCACGCGCAAACAAGGTTTCCGAGCCGCTCGACGTGAGGTGGTAATCGAGCCGGGTAATGTAGGTGTTGAAGCTGCGGTCCACGTTTGGCGAGAAGCGAAACCCCAGAGTATTTGAACCATCGCCCGCGTTGCCTTCATTGGCTCTGGGATACTTATTGAGAAGGCTCACGACTGCCTGATTGTCCCCAATGCCCGAGGGGTCCATCTTCTGAATGTCGCTAGGCCCCAGCACCCAGTAGCCCTGCGGTGCCGTGTAGGTTTTTCCATCCGTACCGGTTACGCTGTTCCCGGGACAGTCCGTGGACACAGAACATGGGTACTGGAGAACCCCGGCGCGCAGAGTCGGGCTGGGTACGTACCGCAGTGCGCTGCTACCTTCGGCGTCGCGCCGCCCTTCATAGTTGACGAAGAAGAAGAGACGGTTCTTCATGATCGGCCCGCCGACCGCGGCGCCGAAAACATTGCGCAACAGCTTCGGTGCTTTGTTGGGTTGGCCACTGGTTAACTGGGAATCCTTCAAGAACGGATCATTGGCGCTGAAGATGGTGTTGCGGTTGTACTCGTATACCGAGCCGTGAAAGGCGTTGGTGCCGCTCTTGGTGACCAGCGCGACCTGCCCGCCGCTGGAGTAGCCGGAATCCGCATTGGAGTTGGCGGTAGTGACGCGGAATTCTTCCACCGAGTCGGGCGGCGTATTCAGGACACTGGTAAAAGCGTAGCCATTATTCTGGTCGTTGACCCCTATGCCGTCCAGAGTGACGTTCGATTGGTCGCTGCGCACGCCATTCACCGCGCCGCTCCGCGTGTCCGTCGCTTGATTCGCCTCGGCGGCTCCCCCCAGATACGCTACTCCAGGCTGCAGGCTCAGCAGATAAACCACGTTGCGGTTGGCAATGGGCAACTCCGCGATTTGGTTTTCTTCGATGGTGTTGCCGAGCGACGCGTCGGTGCGATTGATGAGCGGCGCCTGCCCTTCGACCGTTATCAATTCCGCTACGCCAGCAACCTGAAATTTCACGTTGATGGTGGACGGCGTCTTGACGACGAGCTTGACGTCAGACACCGAGTACCGCGCAAAACCGCTGGCCGTCGCTTCCAGCCGATAGTCGCCCGGCGGCACATCCAGGAACTGGTAGAGCCCTGCCCGGTTGCTGGTAGTACTCCGCTGCAGTCCCGTTGCTGCGTCGGTCAGAGTGATCGTCGCGTCGGGAACACTCGCGCCAGATGGATCAGACACGCTGCCATTCAGCAGGCTCGTTGATTGCGAAATTGCCGCCGGGGCCCAGAACGCCAATATCGCGAACACCCAAATCGCGCGCGTTCCCTGCACAGATCGAACACCAAACTGGTGCCACCAGTGGTGTTGCCTGCTGCTCGCTTGCTGATGAATTCGCGTCATCGACATAGCCTCCCGGAAGGCAACTCCGGGCGAAGACACGTGAGAAGAAATCGTCTGCTGTTCTTCTCCCCGCGCCCGCTTGTGCCTTTTCGATTCCGTGCGCCTATTTTGCGCAATCAGATCCAACGCTTCCCGCCCCGAATGCCGGGCATTATATACCGGAAGAGAATGAATGAACATTTAGAAAAATCTGATCTCCGCATGCCGTTTATTGAATCTGGGCCGCTGCGATCACTACTGCGCCTTCTTCGTGCGCATGCAGCGTCCCCCGTATGGTGCATCTGCACTAGAACCGCCATACTGCCGGAGATAGCAGCACGTCCTTCCTCCGCAAACCACGCTCCGACCGTGCGGGAACGGTGCTGCGGAAAGAAACGATTTGACCAGTATGAAGAATCTCGTGTTACTTGGCGCCATGCTGGGCTTGGCGAGCCTGTGCTGGGCGGGATCCGAGCGCCGAGCCGTCATCGACCGGTTGAACAACTCGGCCAAAGTGCTGGACGAGATCATGGGTGCGCCGGACCGCCGCATTCCCGACGAGATCATGAAGAAGGCAAAGTGCGTAGCCGTCGTACCCCATCTGATCAAAGGCGGATTCGTCTTCGGAGCGGAGCATGGCAAGGGTGTGGCCACTTGCCGGACGGCGAATGGCTGGAGCGCGCCGGCATTTATAAGGATCGCGGGCGGGAGCTGGGGAACGCAGATTGGCGCCGAAGCGGTAGACCTGGTGATGGTCATCAAAAGCGAAAAAGGGATGCAGAAGCTGCTCTCGAGCAAATTCGAAATTGGACGGGATGCCTCGGTAGCGGTCGGACCCCTGGGACGGCACTCTTCGGAAAACACAGATGTGAAGCTGGATGTCCTGATCTTGACTTACTCCCGCGCCAAGGGAGCTTTCGTTGGATTTACCTTCAAGGGCGGATTGGTCCGAGGGGACAATCGTTCCAGGCGCGCCATGTACGGGCCCAGGGTCACCACTCGGGCCGTGCTGCTGGGTCGAGTGCGGACGCCCGCCGCCGCAGCAGGATTCCTCGACGCAGTCCGGGGAGCAAAAGCCCAAGCCATCGCACAGACAAGAAAGTAAGCCACGTCGCAGCCGGCTGTGCGGATCACAACCACCAAGCCCCAGTTTCGCAAATCAAACGGTGTTTTGCGGCTACCCGAGCAGATCCCTCTTCAAACCTTGGGTCAATCCTTTCAGTCGCTCGGCTCTCTTCGACTGCTGGTCCAAAATTTGACCTAACTAAAATTTGACCTAACTTCGGAAGTAGCGCTACGTCTAACCGGGAAATCCAAAGGAGGATTTACGATGAAGCGAACTTTTAAGGGGAGTCTGAGGCGGCCTGGGCTCGCGCTAGTCGCAGTCACTGTGCTTGCCGTCGGAACGAGTCTTTACGGTTACGGCCAATCGCAGAATTAAGCTCCAAGTCCTGTGCGTTCGCGAGCAGACGAGACGCTGGACAGATGGAACGACATCGGGAACAAACTGGTCGCCATGGCCCAGGACTTTCCCGAGGACAAGTACGACTACAAGCTGCAAAAAGACCAGCGCACGTTTGCGCAGAATCTTCTGCACCAGGCCGCATTTGATTACATCGCGATGCGGATGATTTCGGGATCAAATCTGGGGCCCGACTTCGGCAAAGGCGACAATCCTTCGCGGGACGTTTTCAAAACGAAAGCCGATGTGGTGAAGTTCGTTCAGCAGGCCGTTGCCGACGGAGCGAACGTGATTCAACAGCAGGGCGACGCGGGGCTGGACAAAACCACGAAGTGGGGAAACAAGCTGGTGCACAATTCCTATATTTGGATGTTCGCCATCGAGCACAGCGGCGAACACTACGGGCAGCTGGTGGTGTACTATCGCGCGAACAACCTGGTGCCGCCCGACTCGCGGCGTTAAGCCCTGGAAAGTTTTCAATTGCAGGGGCGGATTTGAGAGCAGCCGGCAAGGAGGATGCGATGGTAAATTCGGTCCCAGGTCTCGTCGAATGTGAACAAGTCCACCCCGGGCTGGCAGTCACCGATATTCCCGCTGCGGTCGCGTTCTATACGAGCAAGTTAGGTTTCACGACGGCGTTCACGTGGGGTGATCCACCGACATTCGCGGGGGTGAATCTCGACAAGACGCAGATGTTTCTGCGAAAAGGTACGCCCGATCCGCAGGGCTGCTTTGTCTCTTTCATGGTTGGAGATGCAGACGCACTGTACGAATTTCACCGTTCGCAGGGCGTCGAAATTGTGGAGCCGATTGAGGACAGGCCGTACGGAATCCGCGACTACGGAGTGCGCGACCTGCATGCGAGTATTTAGGCAATTCTTCTAGCCGGTCTTGTAGGTACAGTCTGGAACGAACCAGAGGGAACTACGTCCATGAGGACAGTGAGATCGAGCGTGGCGCGCCGGGTGTGAGGCGAGAGATTCTCTCGCCAGGACTCTTCGATCGTCCGCCATTCTCAATGAGGGTCAACGCTGATAACAGCAATCGGGTTGCGGTTTGACCCTGGGGTCGCTCAGGGTATTTAGGAGGCGCCTTGCCCAAGAGAATTAGTTACTTACTCATGGTTTCCCTGTAGCAACTGCCTGCCGGAGTTGTCGCAACCAAATGGAGTGACGAATGGTGACTCAATGCGGCGATTCGAAAAGCTATGTGAGCTGATTGCTATCGAGCGGAACGTAGCGAGGTTTTCCGCTCTCGTGACGGAGCTGAATGAACTCGATCCAACGCACCAATTGCCAGTTATTTCAAGACAGCCAATACCGAGTTGCGCTCTGCAAAATTGACCGGCGCGGCTTCACTTTTTGCTAATTTCGCAGGAAAAAGTTTTTCGACAGTCACACCGGAATTACGCTCCCCATCGGGTCAATAAGCGGAATGAGCTGTTTTCATAAATTGGCCTTCCTTGTCAACTCGCTTTGTCTTCAGTTCCATGCTCTTATGAGGAGATGAGCACCCTTACAACCGAAGAGTTCTTTCGTCTCTACGAACAGGCCAACAACGATTTCGATGTCCAGTTGATCTCGAAGCTTTACGCAGACACTTTCATGTTTGCGAACGCACAAGGTGTTCAGGCGGTGAAAAAACAGGATTTTGTGAAGGTTCTGCCCCGACGAAAGGACTTTATGAAGGCGGCGGGACTGTTGTCTTCGCGTGTCGATTCCGTGGAAACGTCCAAGCTGGATTCAAAGTACATGTTAGTGAAGACGGTGTGGAGCATGCACGTTCGGGCGAAAGGTGGAAACGACATGACCGGTAAAACGTCCGCGACTTATATTCTGTCCACGATTGGGGACTCATTCGAGATCGTCCTTCAGGTGGACCACCAAGACCTGATGAAGATTGTGCAAGACCTTCGTGGCAATCCCGATCAATCTTGAGTGCTGTGGCCTGGTTACAACAATCAACTGCGTTGTAGCCTCAGTCTGCGGTGTTAGAGTGCAGGCATGAACCCGCACGAATCGGCTTTTGTGGAGTCTTTCATATCGAAAGCACGACGGGAACGAGCTTTGGAACTGTTCGCCAGCACCAAGAACCGTCACGAATTCACCAGCAAATTTGAGCATCATGGGCGGGACTACTTTATTCCTGAATGCATCCGCTCGATTGAACCGCGACACCAGCACCCGCCGAATATTGCAAATATACTCCGAGCGATGGGCGCACCCGAAACCCGCCATGTCATTGGTGGTGAGCACGACGGCAAGGACATGGAATTGCTCACTGAGTGCTATCGCCCGATTTTGCCAAGTGAGTGATTAAGGCTGAGACTTGGGGGAAGGAATTCTCAGCTAGCGGTGCGATATCTTACCGACGCCGTCTAGTTAATCACGCGATCGGACGGTTCCCTCGCTTGAGGCTTGTTTCTCTGCGCGCGCCTCGATCTGATCCAGGAGTTCCGCAACGCGGAACCATCCCTGCGGGGGTTTGGGCTCGCGCGGCGCGGACAACCACACGACTTCCTTTTCTGTGGCGCCCGCCCGATAAAATATCCAGGCATTTTGTGGATTCACTTGCGCGCGACGCCCGTAACAACTGCGGAAAGCACGGAATCCCGCTGCTTCGATGGTATGCAACAGGTTCGCGAGTTCCTCGCTCGTCAATTGGGTCTCACCGGTAGGGTATGCTCCGCCCAAGCCGTGCCCCAGCTTTACGTGTCCAGATTTGTCGACAGAAAGAAGGGTGATGTAGGTGCCAACGTATCCTGAAGAGCTGTGTCCATATTCGATGATGCTGTTCTCCCTCAATGCCCCCCTTGACGCCTCGACACACGCCGGAGCTCCGGCAAAGTGCTCCACCCATCCCGCCCGATATCCAGCCCAGGCTACGATTCCCAGAAGTGCCGCGATCAATGCGAAGTTAACCGATTTATTTGCGTGCATCGCAACCTCCTGAGTAGACGTTCGCTCGGGAGAACGTCTCAGCCTGAACTTGTTGCAGTCTTTTAACTAAAACGTTTGGCAGCAGACGCTCAAAATTGGTCGGCTATATTGTCGCATCGCGGGGGATTGCAGATGAAGTCACAGGAGCTGTCGCCGCAGTATAAAAGTGATGAGCGGTGGGACGATATCGGTACGAAGCCTGGCGATCTCCTCTTCAGGAGGTCAGTTCTCGTCACCGTTATATGACATCCAGCCTTGACACCAAAAATTCAAACAGAGCAGACCATCGTCTAGGCGAAACGCTGTCGATAAATCTCTATTGCACTCATCACCTTTCCACAAACTCAACCACTTCGCGCTCGGCCCAGCGGCCGTCGTCGGAAGTATCGTTATTACGTCCAGCGTTACGCTCGCCGAGAAATGCGCAGTGGCCGCCGTCTTTCGTCTCCACGTAAGTGATGTTGGGATTCTCAGCAATGCGGCGCAGCGTTTCCGGCTGCATGCGGATGAAGGGATCGTTGGCTGCGTGGATGATCAGCGTGGGCACGGCGATGCGGTCGACCACGTTGGCTGCGGCCGCCCGCGCATAATAGTCATCGGCGCCGGCAAATCCGCAGTAGTAGGCGGTGATGCGGTCGTCAAACATTCGCAAGCTGGAAATGCCGCGTAGCCGTGAGACATCGAACTTGCCGGGAAACAGGCGCGCCTTAGTGCGCAACCTGCGAAACAATTGCAGCAAAAAGTAATATTCGTAAATGCGGTTGCGCGGTTCGTGCAGCGCATCTGCGGATGCGGCCAAGTCCATCGCCGGACACACCGCCGCCACCGCGCGGAATTGCGGCGGCCCGTCGCTTCCCCACTCTCCGGCCAGCTTCAGCACCAGGTTGCCGCCCATCGAAAAGCCGATTAGCGCGAAGCGTGAGACCCGATCGTTCTCGAGCACGCCGCGCACGACGGCGGCGACATCGCCGGACAAGCTTGAGTTGTAGAGCGTGGGCGCACCGGCATCCATGCCTCCGCAGTTACGCTGGTTCATGAGCACGACGTTCATCCCCGCCGCCAGCCCATTGCGCGCCACGCCCAGCATGTACTGCGAATCCGAAGAGCCTTCCAGCCCGTGGACGACGATCAGGGTCAGGGCTTCCCGCCGAAGCGATTGGTCTTGCCAATAACACCAGCAGCGAATTTTAATGCCCGGGTCGACCTCGACCAGGCGTTCCTCCGCCGCAGGCAACTGAATTTTTCGTGGCAGCAGGAAGCTGGCAATAGTCTGCACGTGCCCGCCGCCCATCCAGCGGCGCGCGCGAAATGGCGTACGCCCCGCCCACTGCGCAGCAGAGGTTTCAGAATCTGGGGTTTCAGAATTGGGGACCCGAGAATCCGCTGGAGCCGCTGGAATCGGGGAGTCGGGAAGTTGCGAAGTCGTCACAAATTGATTCTAATAGGTTCTGGAGTCGTCCATGCCTATCTTCGAATACATCTGCAAAGAATGTCATCACCAGTTCGAGACTCTGGTCTACGGCAAGCAAAAGGCCGAGTGTCCTAAGTGCCATGCCACCAAGCTGGAACCCCAGCTCTCCGTTTTTGCAGTCTCGGCAAAGGGTTCGTCGACTGCGTCGTCGGCACGCGCTGGGGCAGGCGCCTGCGGATCGTGCGGCGATCCTCGCGGGCCGGGCGCGTGCTCCCTCGGCGATATAAATTAACCGCACGAAGATTTCACACCCACCCTCCATTTTGGTGAAACTGTCCCAAATTGAACATCTTCCATCCGAAAAACGCGGTATCAACACAGTCATGAAAATAACGCAGAGACGAGTATTAGCGGTGTCTTGCGCCACCTGCGGCGCCAAGCCAGGAGAGAGATGTGAACTCAGTACCGGCCAACCGCGCACCGAACCCCATCGAGATCGCCGCCTGACGGCATCCGACATCGAAGTTAATCCGAAAAAACGAAGTTATAGCAAGCGGTGATGATTTTGGGTTCGGGCCCGCCGACTGGTCCGTTTTGGGTGGCAGCCTGCCTGAATTCAACAGACACTGAAGCGCCAGTCTTCAGATGTGAGCTAAGTTGCTCAGACATTCAACGCCGGACCTGTCAATCTTTATTCTGCTGAGTGTGTAAATAGAGCGACGACCGCCAGTTCGCAGCTCTCATTCTCAGGTCGGAACGGGTCAGACTAGATTCGACTCGCGCGACTACCTCCAGCTCATTGGCATTCTTCGTCCGTGTGTCCGCGGAAGTCCGCGGAATCACGCTGCGACCCGAACCGTTCTTGAACCAGCACTGGACTGCCTCCAGGTGGCCTCTCTCCGCACAACTTGAAAGGTCAACGATTATGCCTTTGATTCAAATCCTGGAAGTTCTGATTGTGGTGGGCGTCCTCCTGTGGTTGGTGAATCGATTCATTCCCATGCAGGGATCGATCAAGTCAATCTTGAATGGCGTGGTAGTGATTGCGGTGGTTCTGTGGCTATTGAATATTTTTGGGCTCTTTCATTCCATCTCCAATATTCACGTTGGAAAAGGTTGAAGTGAGAGCCGATTCGAAATACCGGCGAGACCAAGATCGAACATTAGCGGTAAACGGCAGACATCTGCCAAAGGAGATCCATTGAAACACAAGTTGTTGTTAACTCTGCCAATCGTGTTGAGCTTAGCTACACTGGCTCAGGCTTCCCCCAAAACGAACGGACCGTGGAATCGTCGAGTCCGATGTATACCTTTCGGGTCACTGTGACCAGCCGTAGCGTGCAGGCCGTCAACTATAAGCATCGCAGCGGAGCCACGAAGCTGGACTTCGCCGGCACCGACCTGATGCCGACGGCTCGCGGCGAAGCCAAGATAAACAGTAAGCGCGGAGCCATCGAGATCGAAGCGGAATTTTCCGGCCTGCAGAAGCCGACGAGCTTCGGCGGCGAATATCTGACTTACATTTTGTGGGCGATTTCGCCTGAGGGCCGGGCGGCCAACCTGGGCGAAGTACTGGTCGGCGGCACCAAAAGCAAACTGAACGTCACCACCGACTTTCAGGCATTCGCGCTCATCGTAACCGCGGAACCTTATTACGCGGTGCGGCAACCCAGCAATGTGGTTGTTATGGAGAACGTGGTTCGCACCGACACCAAGGGAACGACCGAAGCCGTGAATGCGAAGTATGAACTGATGGAACGCGGCGGCTACATTCCCAGCGGATACAAGTTCGATCCCGTGGTCCTGAATACCAAGTTGCCTTTGGAATTCTTCGAAGCGCGCAATGCGTTGCGCATTGCGCAGTCTGAGGGAGCCGAGCGATATGCGCCCGACAGCTATCGGCATGCGGTTAAGTTGATGGACGAAGTGGACGCGGACGCGACGCGCAGACACATGGAGAGGAAGCCTCTGATTGCCGTGTCCCGCGAGGCGGTACAGACTGCGGAAGACGCGCGCGAAATCGCCGTCAAGAAGATGGACGAAGAACGTCTGGGCAACGAACGCCGAGCCTCCGCGGACTCGCTCTCGCAATCGCGAGCGGAGACGAACGACGCAACCCGTCAGAAAGAAAATGCGCAATCTGATCAAGCCCGAGCCGAGAGCGGCAGACGTCAGGCAGAATCGGATGCCGACAGATCGCGCGCCGATGCTGCGAACTCACAGACTGCGGCTGTGCAAGCTCGAGCTGACGCTGACAACGCAAGGTCAGCCAGCATTCAAGCCCGCAACGATGCCACCGATGCGCAATCCGCAACGGCCAGAGCCAGATCCGATATGGCCGACAACCAGGCCGCTTCAGCCACCGCACTTTCCGCGGCCCAGGCCGATGCCGACCGATCGCGCCTTGACGCACAAAGAGCTAATCTAAGCGCGCAACAAGCGGATGCAGACAAAGCCGCCATGCGCACGAGATTGTCGGAGCAGTTGAATTCGATTCTTCAGACTCGCGACAGCGCGCGTGGGCTTATCGTCAGCATGTCGGACGTGCTGTTCGACACCGGACAGTATTCACTCAAGCCGGGCGCACGCGAGAAGCTGGCGAAGGTCGCCGGCATCCTGCTGGCTTATCCGGGATTGAACATCGAAGTCGGCGGTTACACCGATAACGTCGGCGGCGATTCGATGAATCAAACCTTGTCTGAAAATCGTGCCGGCGCGGTGCGGGACTACCTGGTGCAAGAAGGAGTCTTGACCGATTCGGTTACGGCTCGCGGCTTCGGCAACACGATGCCGGTGTCCTCGAACGACAACGCCGCGGGACGGCAGGAAAATCGCAGAGTGGAACTGGTTGTATCCGGGGAAGCGATCGGCGGCCCCGTCAACGCGACCAGAGGAAGTCTGCGTTAGAGCCAACGCTCTAACCTGAACATCAACTCGATTACCATTGGGCGCGAGTCCGCTTTTCTGAGACTCGCGTCCGTTCTTTTCCTGGCCGCACAGCCATCGTGGATATCTCGCCGCATCGGATTGCGATCGACATCGTTCCAGACGCCGCGTTCTTGCGACAGTTCGTCTCATTTCCGGCTAAGGTCTTCTTTCATTGAGCAGTTTTGACCATTAAAAAACCGGCCGAACGCCTATAACCGAAGCTGACTCTCCCTCATACCGAGTGACGAAGCGCCGCCTGAGGACGAGGAGGCAAAATCTATGAAATCAACTGGAATCATCAGCACCGCAATGCTGTCGTTGCTTCTCGGAATCGCGGGTCCTGCCTATGCACAGCACGACCAGCAGGCCGAAAAACAGGACCACCCCCAACAGCAAGGCGGCAGGCAAGAGCAGTCGCGGCCCGCACAGCAGCATGCGCAGCAGCAGCAGCCGCAACAAAATAGGCAGCAGCAGCCCGCTCAACAACAGCAGAGGCAGCAACCCTCTCAGCAACAGAGCAGACAGGGGCAAGCGCGGCCCGCACAGCAGCAGGCTCAGCAGCAACCGCAACAAAATCGGCAGCAGCAGCAGGCCCAGCAACAGCAGAGGCAGCAACCCAACCAGCAACAGAACAGGCAGGGGCAAGCCGGGCCCGCACAGCAGCAGGCTCAGCAGCAACCGCAACAAAATAGGCAGCAACAGCGCGCCCAACAACAGCAGAGGCCGCAACCCACCCAGCAACAGAGCAGGCAGAGGCAAGCCATGCCCGCACAGCAGCAGGCTCAAAGGCAAGCCCAGCCTCAGCAAGATCGCCGGCAGACGCAGCAGGTTCAGGAACAGCAACGCGCACAAGGGAATCAGCAGCAGTACGCGCAACAACGGCGCGGAAACGATCAGCCACAACGCACTCAGGAGCAACAGCGTGTTCAGCGCAGCGCATGGGACGGGCATCGCTCACAACATTGGGACAGCGACCATCGCAGCTGGCAACAACGTGGCGGCTACCGCGGCTACCGCATTCCTGACGACCGCTTCCGTGGATATTTTGGGTCGGACCACGGGTTCCGCATCTACGGTCTGCCCTTCCTGGTCGTTGGCGGATATCCCCGCTTCCAATACGACGGTTACTGGGTGAGTCTGGTTGACCCATGGCCCGAATATTGGGGGAATGACTGGTACGACAATGACGATGTTTACGTCGCCTACGATAACGGCTACTACTTGTACGACCGCAGATATCCAGGCACTGGAATTGCGATCAGTATTTCGAGGTAGCGGAGTACAGCCCGAGGCGGCGCGGCTGCGCTGGATGGTAAACCTCAGGTCTGAGAACAAAAAGGAGTGAATATGCTTGGAACTATTTTAATTGTGATCCTGATTTTAGCCCTCTTCGGCGCGCTTCCCCGATGGGGGCATAGCAGAAACTGGGGATATGCCCCGACCGGTGGAGTCGGATTTATTCTCGTGATCGTGGTCGTGCTGCTGCTGCTCGGGCGGATCTGATCCATGCGACGCGGCTCAATCTCGGCAGGAGCCAACTTTGATGGTTGGCCCCTGTTTGTTTTGCGTGTGGGAACGATTCTGCTCATTGTGTTAATGTCCTGCAGCCGATCGTCCGCATACTCCGTTCTGACCCACGAAGAAATTGTTGACCTGCTTTGGACGGATCAGATCCAGCCGCTCCTGTTGAAGCGCTTTCCCGGGCTTTCGCCGGATCAACTCACGGAGGCGCATGCCTACGCCTACGGAGGCGCGGTCATCCAGGATCTGGGCTACTACCCGTTCGGCAACCGGGAATTCAGCGATCTGGTGCACTACGTTCGCAGCGGAGATTTTGTTCGCGAGCTGCTGCTCGAAAGCCAGAATGTCGACGAGTACGCCTTCGCGCTGGGGGCGCTGTCGCACTATGCGGCTGACATTTCCGGTCATCCGGCCGTCAACCAGGCAGTTGCCATCGAATATCCGAAGCTGCGTGCAAAGTATGGAAAGTCGGTCCGCTATGCTCAGGACAAGACGGCGCATTTGAAAACAGAATTCGGATTCGACACGGTGCAGGTCGCGAAGAATCGTTATGCCTCGCAGCAGTATCACGCTTTCATCGGATTCCAGGTGTCCAAGCCGTTGCTGGAACGAGTTTTTCCCGTGGTCTACGGAATGGAATTGAAGGACGTGCTCACCCACGAAGATCTTGCGGTCGGCTCGTATCGCTTCACGGTCAGCCGCATGATTCCGCGAATGACCCAGGTCGCGCTGCAAACCCACAAGAAAGACCTGATGCGCGAGACTCCCAATTTCGCCAAACGAAAGTTCCTCTACCGTCTTTCGCGCTCCGATTATGAAAAGGCGTGGGGCAAGGATTATGTGAAGCCCGGAGTCGGCACCCGTATCCTGTCAACTCTTCTGCGATATATGCCGAGGATTGGCCCGTTTAAGGCCCTGGCCTTCAATGCCCCAACTCCTCAAACTGAAGATTTGTATTTCAAGAGCATCAATACGACCGTCGATCAGTATCGGGCGTTTCTCGTGCAGGTGGGGACGGATTCACTCACTCTTCCCAATCGTGATTTCGACACCGGCAACGTGACGAAGGCGGCGGAATATACGCTTACGGATGACACTTACGCGAAGTTGTTGTCTCAGCTCTCCGATCGCAAATTTAACCTGACCTCGCCGGAACTCCGCGCTAACTTGCTGGATTTTTATTCCGATCTCTCGGCTCCCATCGGTACGAAGAACGACGCGGTTCGATGGCGAAATGTGCTGGCTGCCCTCGATCAACTCAGGCTCATCAGTCCGACACCGATGGTTGCCGCCGGCGCGGCGCAGTAGCTCACATTTTGCACTGGTGTGGACTGACGATTATGCAATCAGAATGCCTCAGGGGCTAAAGCCAGAGTCATTTGTGACTCTCGGCGGCACGGCTGAAGCCGGCCTTACCGAAACGATTGCCCTTGCCGAAATTTTTTGTAAGGTGGGTGGCTTCCAGGCTCTCCGGAGGAAATCCGCGGGTCACTTCTCCGCGTCGTCGAGAATCATTTCTCCACGTCGTCGAGAAGCGAACGGAGTTTGCCGGAGCGGGAGGGATGGCGCAGTTTACGCAGAGCTTTAGCTTCGATCTGGCGAATGCGTTCCCGGGTCACGTCGAACGACTGGCCAACTTCTTCCAAAGTATGCTCCGAACCGTCGTCCATGCCAAAGCGCATGCGGATGATCTTTTCTTCGCGGGGGCTGAGGGTGCGCAGCACGTGCGCGGTTCGTTCCTTCAGATTCACGTTCAACACAGCTTCGGCGGGCGACATCTTCGTGCGATCTTCGATTAAGTCGCCGAGATGCGAATCGCCCTCTTCGCCAATCGGCGTCTCCAGCGAAATCGGGACGCGCATGATTTTTCGCACCTTGCGCACCATCGCTTCCGGAATGTCCATCTGCTTGGCAATTTCCGCCGACGTGGGTTCGTGCCCCGAAGCCTGCACCAGTTGCCGCGAAGTTCGAATCAGCTTGTTCACGACTTCGATCATGTGTACCGGTAGCCGGATGGTGCGCGCCTGGTCGGCAATCGCCCGGCTAATGGCCTGGCGAATCCACCACGTGGCGTAGGTGGAAAACTTGTAGCCGCGCCGGTATTCGAACTTGTCCACCGCTTTCATCAGGCCGACGTTGCCTTCCTGAATCAAGTCAAGGAACTGCAGCCCGCGATTGCCGTATTTCTTGGCGATGGAAACGACCAGACGCAAATTGGCTTCGATGAGTTCTCGCTTGGCCTGCTCGGCATTCATGTCGCCCTGGATCATTCTGCGCTGCGTGCGCTGCAGATCCGAGAACGTCATTCCCGCCTCGTCCTCCAGCCTCTTGATTTCCAGGCGATGCTGCCGCTGTGCAGTGTGGTAGGTTTTCTTGAGTTCCTCGCTGCGAGTCGCCTTAATTTTCGCTTCCAGAGTAACGATCTGCCGCTCGAGCGAGCGCATGAGCTCGATCGTCTTATTCACCCGTTCGATCAGACGCTTGCGCTCCGCCTGATTCAATCCAAGATTCCGGATGATGAGCGAAATACGGACCATCTCGCGACTTAACTGACCGCGGCAACGGCGATATTCCCGGGGCTTCTTCTTTGGCGACAGGGTCGTCAGCCGGTCGGCCAGCCGGCGGGCGTTTTTGTAATGCTTCTTCAATTCCTCGATGCGGCCCGTAATCTCCTCGACGCGCGCATGCAAAATCTCATCGGTAATTTCGTCCTCGTCGAAGACAACTGTGTCTTTAATCGAACGCAGGCCGCGTTTTAGATCATCGCCAATGGCAAGCACGTGCTGGATCACAATCGGCGAGCGCGAAAGGGCTTTCATCGCAGTGACTTGTCCGCGCTCGATGCGCTTGGCAATTTCCACTTCCTCTTCGCGGGTAAGCAGCGGCGAAGCGCCCATCTCGCGCAGGTAAACCCGCACCGGGTCGCTGGTCGATTCCGCGGCGCCCGGCGTCAGGTCAAGTTCGACTTCTTCGCTATCCTGCGCAATGCGTTGTTCCAGAGCGGAATAAGGCGAATGCGACTCGCCTCGACTACATCCAGGCCCCGCGTGCCAATGGAACTGAGCATGTCGTCGACTTCCTGGGGGAATGCGCGTCTGGCGGAAGCAGATCGTTCACTTCGTCGTCGGGAGCGTCCGTCTTTGTGTTCTGCAGCATCGATCGGTTCTTAGTGTCGCCTATCGCCAAGTGGAATGCCTCTTCGGTGCCTCTGTATGGGGAGAAGAGAACTTGGCGATTGCAGTGGCAAGTTCAACAGAAAGCGTGGATTAAACCTATATTGATGCTAGCACAGGCGTCGCAGCTTCTTTAAAAATACCGTTGTTTTCCATCGAAAAAAGACGAAGTGCTTCCGCAAATCGCTTGCCTTTTATTGGGGAATTGCGGTTGCGCGCCGGAGGAATCGCCGCCGGCTTCGCGGGTGTCAGGCGGGAAAGGTCGCAGTAGCCGGATCCCTTCAGGCATGCCGCATAATTTCGCTGGGATTCGGCTTTCGTTAGTGCGCCGGCTTCCGGCTGAGGTCAGCGCCGAGTAGTCGCAGGTTTCCAGGCCATTCTGGCATTCGGAGAGATTACGCCGGTGCTCGGAGACGGCCACGCCATGGGCTTCCTGCGGCGTTAACTTGGCATGGTCGCAGTCGCCCCAGCCGTCGCTGCAATTGGAAAGATTGCGCTGCTGTTGCGCAGACGTCACTCCACTTGTTTCCGCCCGGGTCAGCTTCGGAGGGATCGCACGAACTTACACCATCCCGGCAATCGGATACATTGCGCTGGCGCTGCGCGCTGTCTACCTGATTCGCCTCGGAAACAGTCAGCTTGGCGCTGTCGCACGGCCCTAAACCATCCTTACAGTCGGAAAGGTTGCGGTCGTGCCCGGCTAAAGTTACGGCACGCGACTCAGACGCGGTTAATCGCGAACGATCGCACGACGCAAATCCGTCAGTGCAGTCGGAAACATTCCGTTTGTAGTCGGCCACAGCGAGTGCAGTCGCCTCCTGCGGGGTGAGTTTTGCGCGGTTGCAAGTCGGTGCACCGTTCCTGCAATCGGATACGTTACGCTGATGCTCGGTGCTATTCAGGTCGCCCTGCGCCAATAGGGAAAACTCGCACGTTTCCCATCCGTTAGTGCAGATCACCAGCCGGTCGCTGAGTTCAGCTGGGCCGGGGGATTTTTGGTCCTGCCGCTCGCCGCTGCCGCCGGCAATCTGGGCGAAACAGTTCTGGACGCTTCGCAGGCCTGCAGGCCCGAATTGCACGCCGCAAGGCTGTCACGCAGCGTCCGGCGACTGCCCAAACACCAGCGCCGACCAAAGAATGAAGCCGGCTACGTTTAGCCAAAGAGATTTCCTTAGAAGACGCTTCATGTTTTGCCACCCTTTCGAAAGCCATACACGCAAGCCGCGGCAATCATGGCGCGGAACGAACATTTGACCGGGACCATCGCGGCGATCCCGGTCAGCGGAACGCTAAAGCAATTATTTCTTGTCTTCGTCCACTTTTGCGACGTGCGCCTGTTGGCCCGCCTCGGACACCGCCTTCACGAAGGCTTCCCCACTTCTCGGCGTTGAAACCCTGCCCGAAAGGATGGAGCGAAATTCCATGTGCTTGCCGTAAATGGCGCGGGTAGAATCGTTATCCTGCTCCACCACTGCACCTTCAAGCGTAAGACCGGCGAACACGCCGTGGGAGCGCGAGTACGTGAGCACCTCAGTGTTCATCTTCCAGTCGGTTCCCGCGGAAGCATGTCGGCCAACCGGGCCCGCTGCCACCGATCCTTCACCAGTGAATTCAAACTTGCTGGAGAGCAGATGCTGCAGACCCTGCTCGTTCATGACCAGCATGACCAGGTCGACGTCTTCAATACCGATCTGCAATCCCCAACTTCCACCGCCAACGCTTACGAACGCAGGCGCGCTCCAGCCTTCGGCTGTGCGGCACGAGGCCACGCCGCGCCCATGCTTGCCACCAAAAATGAATCCGCCCTTGATCAGGTTAGGCACCACGAGGATGCACTTCGCGCCGTCTAACACTTCTTCCGGAATTCCTTTATCTGGAGTCCCCATGACGGCGTGCAGAACCTCAACGGACGATTGCAGGCGTGCAACCGAGTCTTCGCGCGCCGATTTGGCCCAGGCTAGCGTTCCAAACAGGCCCATCAATCCCACTAATAGCAACGACATAGTTCTTTTCATATTTTTTCCTTTGAGGTGCGAACTAAGAGAAGAGGACTTCAGATGGGCTGACTTAGCTCAGAGGACCTGAAAGAGCGAGAAGAGGTACTCGTCTCTAACATCATCATGGCCGCATTAGGCGCGAATAGCTGATCTGAATTGCTCACTTGCAGGCGTGGTCCGATGCAGCTCCAACCCCGCCACGCGACTCGTTTCGGGTAAAAGAGAGCAATCTTGCACAGAACCGCCGGCCGCGACGTGAGATCGTTAGTCTGGTCAAGAGTAACAGCGCGGATTCAATCATGTCCTTTTCCCCGCATCCGTTTTTCGCCAGCCTTCGCAGTTCGCTCGCCTTCCTTGCTGCTTCGCTGAGGAAGTCTCTCAAGATGGAACCTCACGACGGCGACTTTGCCTCGCAGCGAATGTGCCCCTTCTGTGGACTCATCACGCCGCGCCATGAGAGTAGTTGCCTGGAATGCGGCCGGTCGTTCAGAACGGCCTAAAGGGTGCAACAGCGTAGAGGTTGTGCGTACTGTTCGCAGACCGGAAAAACAGCGTCGGTCAAAACTGCACAGTGCCATCCAAGATGCCCTTCCAGACTTCCGCCGAAAATGGGCTGGCCTCGTTGCAGTAGGCGGGCGCAACCTCGTTCGACGGTATTGCCCGCTTGCGGGTACGGGTCTCGCCGCGACGCCGTCCTTGCATGGTTCGAACTTCTACCACCGAAATGTCCTGCTGGGCTTTGGTGGTGAGCAGGAAATGCAACGCTGCCCACAAAAAGTGCGGCCCGTCAGCTTTATCCACCAGAGTATCCACTGACTTTAAAGCCCCATGAGGCAATCCCCACGGGTCAGCCACCATCAGGACCGGAAGGTGCGGCTTCACCTGTTTGATTTCGTCCGCCACAATGGCGCCGTCCAACAGACCCAGGTAATATTCCAGAACCACAGCATCCACCGGCTGCGTCATCAAGAGCCGCAGGCCTTCGCAACCGTTGCTTGCCGTAACCACGCCGTATCCCTCCTCCTTGAGGAGAGTCGATTGCCGGGGATCACGATGTATGCACAGAACTGTGCTCTTGGTGGTCATCCTCTGGTATATAAGCCGAAGTTTGTCGCGGGTCTGTTCAAAATTGCTCATGATCGAGACGACCGCGAAACGACAAACGACTGAGCAATTGTGACCAGCCGGTGAACGCGTCTGGAGCCTAGCCTTTATGTAGAGTGGATCTTCTTCTGAAGGGTACAAATGAAGAAACAATATCTTCACATCTCGGTTTACCGATGTGACAAGTGTCAGGGGCCGGCGGTCACCGGTTCGATAGCCGTGCGTGAAAACGAAATATCCAAGGAGACCGAGCAGAGGGAAGTTGGGGCCATCTGCATCTCCTGCGGCAACCGGCAAAGCACAGTAAGTCCGCCGGCCGCGGCCCGCCACTTTCCGCCGACCGAATGGCAAGGATCAAGTACGATCGATCCAGTGAACCTAAATACGGCTTTCGCCGAAATGTCGACTCGCACCGCCCCGGATTGAAACCGTGCACTCTTAGTTCCAGGCGCTGTCGCTTCATCATAAGGGTACTGTTGCTCGCACCCTGAAGGTTTCTCTAACCAATTCAATACTCTGGGTTATTGGGGCGGAATAATTCGCGAAACCTCTGCAACCGAACCGAAACTCTCGCTTTAGAGCGAAAAACATAATGTGGTCAAAATTGAACACTTTTGAAAAATTGTCTGCGATATTTTGGACCGACTGGGGTCCGCCTATGAAGATATCTGTTTCGGCGATTTGTTGTGTTCTGTCGCTGCTTGGTGGCGCCGGAGCCGTGCAAGGCGTAGCCGCGCCATTGGATCCGGCGGCGGCCACTCCTGTGGCACTGCTTAGCGCGGACGAGATCGTAGGCAGGATGGTGGAGAGAAATCTTGAACGCGCCCGAGCCCTGGAAGCTTACGAGGGAACTCGAGTCTACCGCCTGGAATATCGCGGCTTCCCCGGCTTCCGAAGCGCCGAGATGATTGTGGAAGTAAAGTATCGCTCTCCTGGAACGAAAGATTTCAATATTCGGTCCGAAAAAGGCTCCCGGCTGATCATTGAGAGGATATTCAAACGAGTTCTGCAGACCGAGAAAGAGGCGCTCCGCGAGGAAAATCAGAGCCGCGTAGCCCTGAATCAAGATAATTACGAATTTACTCTGGCAGGATACGAAAGCACGCCGGCTGGCCCGCGCTACATTCTTTCGGTCGAGCCCCGAACCGATAACAAACTTTTATATCGGGGCCGAATTTGGGTGGATGCAGAGGATTTCGCGGTGGCGCGCATTGAGGTCGCTCCCGCGAAAAATCCGTCGTTCTGGACGAAGGGAACAAAAATCGAGCAGGTCTACGCGAAAGTGGGCAACTTCTGGCTTCCGCTGTTCAATCGAAGCAGCAGCGATATCCGGCTGGGTGGCCACGCTTCCTTCACCATTGATTACCAGGATTACCAGATTACGTCCGCTATTCCGGTTCGCAGGCAGGGCGAGTTGGCAGGGTACCGTTAGCCTGAGCGGCTAAAGCCTCATTCACTTTGCGTGCCTTGCGGCGCGTTTAAAGCCGCGCCCTTTCAAAGCAGCTGGAACTAATCGTGTAGAACACTAATCGTGTAGAACAATGTTCAGCAAAGAACTGTGAACCTGCAGTCCGCCCGCTTCTCCGCCGGCATAGTGAATGAATCCCAGCTTGCGGAACCGGTTCATGAAAAAACTGACTCGCGAACGAGTGGTGCCGACCATTTCTGCGAGGGTTTCCTGGCTGATCTTGGGAACCACGGTCTCGGGAACCCCTTCCTTGCCAAAATGAGCCAGCATGAGCAGAACCCGGGCCAATCTCTTTTCGCTGGAATTAAACAACTGGTCGACGAGATCCTCTTCATAACGGATGTTGCGCGCCAGCAGATACGCCACGAACATGTCGGAAAAAGCGTGCTCTCGATGAAGCGCTTCCATCATGGCCGTCTTATCGATCCGCAGCAAATGACATTCCGTCATGGACTCTGCCGATCCCATGCGCAGAGCCTGTCCCGCCAACGAGCCTTCGCCAAAAAAATTCCCCTCTCCCAGGATGCCGATCGTCGCTTCTTTGCCGGTCTTGGAGACGACGGTCAGCCTCACTTTGCCCTTCTGAATGTAGAAGACCGCGTCGGCCGCATCTCCCTGGGTGAAGATGCCTCGCTTCCGGGAAACAGCCAGACTCTTCCTGCCGTTTCCAATGGTTGCAAGGAACGTGCTGGGATCGAACCCACGATTCTTCTTGGCCGGAATTGCCATTTTTAACTCGCGTCTGGCTGAAAAGCTACCCTAGGGTTCGGTGAAATTAGGACGCTAGCGGCAACTGGGACACTATAAGGATAAGTCTATCAAAAAACTCGGTACGGTAGTGTACAAAAATCATCCTTGGGGCTAGCCATGCCATGGGGCCTCGACGCAATTCTAAACCGCCTATTAGCCAGACAGCCGGCGCAACCTTCATTGATGAGACCCCCTAAAGGGTCTTGCGGGAAGCGGGATCGAGATCACACTCCAGCTGTCGCACGAAACTGTCAGCCCGAGTCCACGTATGCAGCTTGAAACTCCGGTTCGGGCCGCCTTTAGAGACATTGTTTCCCACGCTTCGGGGTCAGTGTAATCGGGAAGCGGATCACGTACAACATCCTCGCGCTCGGGCTTCCGGCACGGAACCCCGACACGCCTCCAAGCAACTCTGAGACGTAGCACTCTTCATGGATGGCCTGTCCGTACTCATTGGCCTTGCTCTCTTCAAGCCTCACGGACTCTTTACAGATGACGCACTCTGGACGCCGACCTTCGAGCATCTGATTGGATTGATGAACTTGGGACATTTAGTGCCTCCTGGGAGAGGACATTGTCGATGTTAGTCTTAGTCGGTCTTAATGTATGAGCAATGAGGCTCACTTTTGTGCAAAAGCCTACCGTTCTCCGCCGCGCCAATTTCGATAGCTCCGTTGCCCATTCGACGGGTCTTGCGTCCTTCATGCATGGGGCCACTAATGGAAGCTCCCGGGCGTGGACAGTATAGCGAACCCGTGTCGTACACCGCTCGGTCCACTGGTAACTTCCGGTTTGCCGACAATTCGGAAGCTCACTTGTGATCAGACGGTTGGCATCGTGCCGCCGTCAATGACGTAGTCCGCACCGTGAATGGAAGCTGCGCGATCCGATGCCAGAAATGCCACCAGTTCCGCAACTTCTTCCGGCATGCCTGGACGACCAATTGGAATGCCTCCAATCATGCTCATGATCTGCTGACGCGCCGCGCCCTCCGTGATGCCGCTGCTATTCGCAAGCTGCACAATCATTCCGTGCGCGCCCGCAGTTTCGATGAATCCCGGCGAGATCATGTTTACCCGAACGCCCTTCGGGCCAACCTCATTTGCGAGCCCTTTGTTGTACGTGCTAAGCGCGCCTTTTGCCGCAGCGTAGGCTAGAGTCGCATCGTAAAGAGGGAGGCGATGTTGAATCGAAGAAATATGAATAACAACGCCTGACCTGCGCTCGATCATCCCCGGAAGAAATGCTCTATTCAGGCGAACTGCCGCCAACAGGTTCACGTTAAGAGCTCGTTCCCAATCGTCGTCGGTGAGTGCCCGAAATCCACCGTTCGGAGCCTCCGATCCGCCAAGACAGTTCACGAGAATATCCAACCCAGGCCACTCCTGCTGGATGCGGTCGACAACCTTCTTGACACCGTCTGCAGTGCCGATGTCTGTTTGCACGAACAAAGATGGGTTTTGTCCCTGAGGCAATGGGGAGCGTGCCGTCGTTGCGACCACCGCACCGCTCAATAAGAAGCGCCGCACGATCGCCTCTCCCATCCCCTTGGTGCCACCAGTTACTAGAACCCGCTTGCTTTTGAATTCATCACTTGAAACAGCGAATGGATACGTGTGCGTCATTGAACCTAACCTCTGCTCAGAGATGAGGTTGGCACAAATACGGGTAAAATGGGAAGTACGCACTAAAAAGTATGCTAGGAAGGCAGATATGCCAAAACGCTACACGCCCGTGACTGCTGCTGCGGACCTGGAGAAAGCGCTGCGCCTTCTCGAAGGACGGTGGAAGCTGGTGATCTTGTTCCACCTGTTCGGAGGGAAGATTATGCGATTCTCCGACCTGGAGCGAGCCATACCTGCCATCACGCAAAAGATGCTCGGACAACAGTTGAAGGCGATGGAGGTGGCTGGCATTGTTCGACGGACTGCCTACCCGCAAGTGCCACCTAAAGTGGAATACAGCCTGACATCATGGGGCCAATCCCTTTGTCCAGCGCTTGATGCCATCCTGAAATGGGCTGACCGCCGTCCAACGCATGTAAGGAGAGTTAGCGAGGGACGCAGAGCCAAAGATGGTTCATCGGCTCGCGCCGGAACTGCTCCCGAGTGACGGGCTAACAGGAAGTTATGCGGGCTCGCTCGCTTGCTCCTTGACCACGCTTCGAGGATTCTTGTCCTCGCGCAAGCCGACAAACTTCGAATGTCGAGTTCAAGTTCACATGCCCACGGAACACGGGCCGTCTTCGCACGACTGGCAGTCCATGGCAATTTAGAAATACGCAGAATCCCCAGGTTGCGAGGTCGTCCGTGGAGAATGCGCTCTACTGTTGAGTTGTTGCGGCGGTCACAGCCAGTGTCGGAGCGGCTGAACCGTAGCGTGTCAACCGGGGGAAGAAAGGCGTTACCTCAAACGGCATCTTGTCGCGTGCCGAAGTGATGGCGACCGGAGCCGCTTTCAACATTTCCGCCGTGTCATCCCAGGGATTGACCTTCACGCGGCCGCCCAAAGGCAATGCCGCAATCTGATCCAGTTTGGCATTGTCCAGCGCCGGGCCCTGGTTGGCCAAAGCGGAGAGCCGATTCACCGTTCCGCCTTCCGCCAAAGGATTGCCCAGGTGCGTGGTCAGCAGCGCAGTCAGTTGCGGAGCCCGCAGCTGCAATGCCTTAAGGAACAAGCCGAGATTTTCAAGCTTCTGAGCGTAAGGCGAGTTCTTCAGCAGCTCAATCGCCTCCTTGTCGGCCGCCTGTTCTTCTTCGGGGCTGTTTTTGAATATGATGTTCTGATAAGCCGGGTCATCGTTGAATTCATAGTCACTGCCCAGCTTGTGGCGGGACCCGATGTGTGCTAACCCATGCGCAAGCACCGAAGTCAGATTCGCCTCATTCCTGAACGCAAACTTGCTACCAACGTTGTGACCCAGAACGATATGCGCCAATTCGTGCGCCAGCATCGCAGCCAGGCTGGCCTCATCTGGTAAAACGTCCACCAACCCACGGCTGATCACGATGGTGTTGCCCACGCTGAAAGTTTCCAGTGGTGCAGTGAGGAGCACGCGTGTGCGCACCGGCAGGTCAATGTTGTTGGTAAGCTCAAGGTTATTCACCACCGTCTGAAGAATCCGGTCCAGGTCGCCGGCGGGAGCGAGCAATCCACTTTTGGTCAAGCCGTCCACCGCGTCGTCTTCCGCCTGTTGCTGCCATAAACGCTGAGCTTGTAGCGGAGACGCATCTTGCGCACTCGCGCTCCGGTCGGTCACGCTATCCACGCGGATCTGCGTCAATTCGTCGTCCTTGCTGCTCTTTTTGACGTCATAGGCCCAGATGCGAGTCTGCGCCTTGAAAGATTCCTTCATATAAACGCCTAAGCCGCTTCCCTCGCTGTAAATGTAGGAGGGCACCCAATAGTTGGGAATCAGGTTCAAGCGCCAGCTGTCCATACGGAAGTGAGCCGAGTTTCGAGGCGCCGGAGAGTAGGTTCCGTTCAGGCGCACGATATTGAAAACCTGATCTTCCACCCAGATGTGACCCATGAAGCGGCCTTTGCCGGCGTCCCTCTTCGGGGTAACGTCAAACACCAGGCAGCGCACGTCACCCAGAAATTCGCGGCGCACGTAGCGAAAATCATAATGCTGCCGGTCGAAGTCGGTGCGGTCGGCATAAACCATCGACGAGAAGCCCAGGGGCTGATACTGCACCTTGTAGAGTTTCTGCAAGCCGCCCATCAAGCGGTTCGGCGTGCGCGAATTTTGCTCAATCTCTTTCCACTCGGCCGTTTCGCCCATGTCCATCCGGCCGAGGAAATAGTGATCTGCGCTTGGTACCAAGCCCAGTTGTGGATCGGCAGTTAGATTCTGCACGTACGTCTCAAACATGGGAGTGCGGGTGGAGAGCATCTTGATCAGAGCGTGCTCCCGCTCAATGAACAGGTTCACGACCTGGTCCATGGTGGTTGGAGCGGGCGCAGCCGCCGGTTGCTGTACCGGTTGCTGAACCGGGGCCGCCTGTGCCGCTGCCGGCGGCGTGGTATCAACACCTTGCTGGGAGGGTTGCCCGGTCTGCGCCTCGCTGCTTCTACTCAGCTGTGAGGAGGGTTGTGAATCCGCTGCTTGCTGGCCGGCTACGCTCATCGAGGCCAATAAAGTTGCCGTGAATATCGCTTTCCAAGTGCACATGACTCTTTTCTCCATTTCAGGCGAGACTTGGAGCCTTAAAAATACGAGAGGTAGTGAAACCGGGAAACGTGTCAAGGGACCCTGACCTTACTATCAAATGCCCCCGGGCCTTAGGTAATCGTAAATCTGGCTAGAGTCCTCTGCCGGTTGCCGACAATCACTCGGACTCCTTCGAACTCATTTCAGCGATAGCAATTGTCACGGGGTCACGGCACTTGCATCGAAATCAGCTTCCCGCCTACAAATGTTTTCAGAACTCGAACGTCGCGGATCTTTTCGGGGGGAACGGAGAATACGTCGTCACTGAGAACCCTGACGGCCAGATTTCCTGTTAGGAAAGGTGTAGTCTCTCGAAGGGTTCACAAGGCGTAAGCAGGCTCTTCGATGTTCGCCAGCCTCTTCTTCTGGAGGTCGCGTTTTATCTCTAACCCGACCTCATGGAATTTTAACGACTGGGTATTGGGTTGTTCGTTTTTCGCGAAGGTTGGGAGAAAGGCTCAATGTAGGCACGAGTTCCTGGCTCATAGTTGCCTAGCACTCGCGATACCGATTTTTCGAACCTCTACTTTCAGCGGCTTACGTTACCATCGAATTAATTGGTCGGGGCGATAGGATTTGAACCTACGACCCCCTGCGCCCAAGGCAGGTGCGCTACCAGGCTGCGCTACGCCCCGACTGTTGGCATTATAAATGAGACCGCGGCGCGTCCTTTCGCCATCCAGTTTCTGGATCTCGAAATGAATTACCGCGCCAGATCTTCCTCTCGTCTGAGGAGGTTCCCAGATTCCGGACGTTCGCAGATCGATATCCGAAGATCGATATTCGAAGATCAATATCCGTAGATCAATGAGCAGGTTATAATTTTCCACCAGTATGCAGAAGCCCCGTTACGCGCTGGTGGCGTATCTCAAAAATGCGGCTGGAGAGTTCGTCGAGAACCTTCGCCGCGAATTGCATCCTGACCTTCCGCACCTGGCCGCCCATCTGACCATTCTGCCGCCGCGTCCCCTGCAGGGTACCGAGAGCTCAGCCTTGCAGTTTCTGGAATGCATTTGCGGCAAGGAGGAACCGTTCGAGGTGACCTTGGGCGATGTGGAGACGTTCGTCCCAGTAACCCCGACGGTGTACATCCGGGTGCAGGGCGCGGCCGCTCGCATGAGCGAACTGCACAGCCAGCTGAATACCGAAGCTCTGGCGTTCGAGGAGCAGTGGCCTTACATCCCGCACTTGACGATCGTGAAAATGAGCGCCGAGCAGCCCGCACAGATGGCCTTCCAGATGGCCCGCGAGCGCTGGAACCGCTATTCGGGCAGCCGCCGCATCCTGCTGGAAAGGCTGACGTTTGTGCGGGAAGACGAGGAAAATTGCTGGGTCGATCTGGCGCCGGTTCCACTCGGTCGCCGCCTGGTTTCGCGATAAGTTTCGCGATGAACTCCCGTAACCGCCTTCCGGTTACTGCATCGAGTTACTCCCGTCGAGCATGGCCCCAGGTACATCTCCCTCCCGTGCGTTGAAAATGCCTCGGACGCGGCTGTAGATAAAGAGTAGGTCAAGTCTCCGCCAACCCGCCAAACACCACTTCCACGCGGGTTTCCGGCTAGGGACAGGGAGAACAAATGCAGATCGGCGTCTACGGTTCGGGATACCTGGGAACGGTGATTTCGGCCTGCCTGGCGGATTTTGGCACGCCGGTTTCCTGCTGTCATCCCGACCGGTCGCGCATGGTTGAGATGGCGCAGGGCAACATTCCCTTCTTCGAAAAAAATCTGAAAGAAATCATCCGGCGCAACGTGCGCGCCGGGCGGCTGGCTTACTCCACTGACATTGAATCCTTCGCCCGCAAGACACAAGTGATTTTCCTGGCGGAAGACAAGGCGGAGGGCCTGGGCGACATTGCCATGCGCATCGCGCGGCTGGCGTCCAAGCCTCCGATTCTTACGATCGTGACTCCCGCTCCCGTGGGCACCGCGGCGCAAGCTGAGAAAAGAGCATCAAAGACGCCGGGCTGCAGGCGACGATCGTGTCGCAGCCAATGTTCTTCACCGATGGCTGCGCGGTTGAAGATTTCAACTGGCCCGACCGGCTGATTCTGGGCTCGACTTCGAACGAAGCCGTGCAGATGCTGAAGCAGATTTTTCATCCGCTGGTCATGCGCGGCGTGCCGGTGATTGTGACCAACCAGGCGACCGCGGAACTGGTGCGCGAAGCGGCGACAGCGTTTGTCGCGACAAAGATTTCCTTCATCAACGAAGTGGCGGCGCTTGTGCGAACGGGTGAACGCGGACGCCGTGAACCTTGCTCTGGCTCTCGGCCTGGACAAAAAAATCGCTCCCGCGCTGCCTGCAGCCCGGAGCGGGCATGGGCGGCGTATTCGCCGAGTCCGACATGGATTCACTGGTGGAATTGGCGCAAGTCGCATGGCGTGCCGCTGAAAGTGCTGAGCGCCGCGCGCGATGTGAACACTTATCTCGCCGACCGCCTGGTCGATAAGATTTCGCTGGTGTTGAATTCGGTCGAGAACAAAGACGTCGGCATTCTCGGGCTGGCCTTTAAGCCGAATACGAATTCGGTGGCGGGATCGTCGTCGGTGCGGCTGGCCGAGAATCTGGTGTCGAAAGGGCGCGCGCGTGCGCGCCTATGATCCGGTGGCGATTCCGGAAGCTAAGATTCGGCTCAATGGATCGGTGCGCTACTGCGATTCTGCTTACGCCGCTGCGGAAGGTTCCGACGCGCTGGTCGTGGGCACGGGCTGGCCGGAGTTTCGCGCACTCGATTTCGACCGCATCAAGCATCTGCTGAAGAAGCCCGTCATCGTCGACACCAAGAATCTGCTGGATTCGACTCGTCTGCGGGCGCTGGGATTTGAATACGTCGGCGTCGGGCGCGGGTAGGCCGCAGCGGCGTGGTTAGAGAGACGTTGCGAGCAACGTCTCTACGACAGCAGTTCTTTATTTATAGCGATTCAGCTTATTTCTTCATCCGCATTCTTCATTTCTTCCCGCTCGTTCCTTGCTCATCGGCCTTGCGTGGTGTTTATAGCTGGGGAGCGATCACTCCCACCACGGGCGCCAGCCCTGGGTCATCCAGGGTGACCTGTCTGGTAAGCGCCCGCACAAGATGTCCCGCATCGTCACTCCCGAAGGTGCGTACACGGGTCCGCGAGGTGTCTAGAACTGCGCGGCTGAACATCTCGGCCTGCAGTTTCGACGATATCGGGATTGGAAATCTCAGTCACGGTCGTTCGTCACATCGGCCAATTTTATCTGTGGAAAACGCTTGAGATCGATTCGAGTTTCGCCTTCGGGAGATGCTCTGACAGCGTGGGATGGCAATTGCTATAATCGAATGCGGTGGTGGGAATAGCTCAACTGGCAGAGCACCGGACTGTGGCTCCGACGGTTGCGGGTTCGATTCCCGTTTCCCACCCCAGATTTTCAGGAAATTTCTTTAGCTAGCGCCAGATGTGGCATGATTCCTTCCGGTCCGGCGACCCATTTCACCGTACGATCACGGCCCCGTAGCTCAACTGGATAGAGCATCAGACTTCGGATCTGAGGGTTGGGGGTTCGACTCCCTCCGGGGTCGCCAATCGATTTTCGAGTTTGGCAGGTTGGCGGCACCGACTTGTGCGCCGTACAGTTAACAAGTGCCGCGGGGTCCTCATTGGTCGGGACCCGGCAGTAACCTTGTCGGCAGCCGCTAGGCATGCTCTGATTGCTCTGTATAGAGCAAGTTCTAAGAAGTAGGAGCCATGGGTACCCCAAGTCTAGGGTCCGCCAAAAAAACGGCATGACCACTTTCTCAAGTCCTCTCTTCAGCAGCCCCTGGCTCGGTTTGGCCGTTTGGGGCGCCCTCTACGTCTCGGACTATTCCCTGACGCTGGCATGCGCGAGGCTGTATCGAGCCAGGGTGAGTGACAAGATCGTGTTTGAAGGAAGCTACGAAATCACGCCACACTTTCAGTCGGACATTGACTCTCTAAGAATTTTCAGCCCACGCTTCGTCGGTGCCCTGCTTTTGGGCGGCGCTTGGTTGGTCCTCGTCTGGAGGCTCAGCGTAGAATCGCAACCAGGTTTATTCCAGTTCGTGCTCGGTGCCATGATCGCGAGCCAGTTGGCAGTCCACGTACGACACCTACGCAATCTGTCTCTGTTTCGCTTGATCGCTTACACCGACACCATTCGTGGCCGAATCGAATACTCCCGCTCTTCAATGCTTCAGATGTCATCCATCGAACTTCTCGCCTTCTCCGGCCTGTATGTTCTCCTTTTCGTCTTCACCCAAAGCTGGTTCGTCGTGGGCGGCGCTGTCGCGTGTCTCTCAATCGCGTTAAAACATTGGAGACTCTCCCGCACACACGTTTCCGGCGCAGTACCCCAGATCAGTGCCAAATAGAAATCCTGTCGAGCTTCGAGCTTCGCTCGACTGGACAGCCGAGGCGTGTTCAGTTCCATGACATCCTTTACACATTGTTCCGGGACATCCGAGGCGGCTGCCGCTACGTGATTCCTCTTCCGCCGGCAGCGCTAGAACGGGTCGACCTTGGGAAAATGAATGTTCAGCTTATAGCAGACGAAGAGAATCAGGATCGCACCCAGCGTGGAAAAAATAAGGCCGGCTGGATGGTATCGTTCGTTTCTGGGGCGCGCAAACATGTGGGTCACGGCGCCGCCAATGATCGATCCGATGATGCCGAGCACGATCGTCCAGAAGATCGTCATATGCACGTGCATTACCGATTTCGCGATAATCCCCGAGATTAGCCCGATGAGAACATACCAGATCAAGTGAAACATAATTTTCCTCCAGCGTTTGCCTTCAGAACGTCGTCGAGTATAACCCACGGCTCGGGCAGGTGACCACTGCCAGCATGTTGATAGGCGGAATTAGAAATTTACGCGCACACCCATCTGTGTGGCGAAGGGGATTCCTACTGTAGTGCCCGGACCGAAAAAGTCGCCCAGGCCGCCGGCGGGGATCTCCAGTTGCTTGAGGCTGGTGATGGGCTGGAGTTGGTTACATGCTGGGAAGTCGAGACAGACGTTAGTGGCATTGCCGGAGGCGATGTCGCCCGGCGGAAGGGGTAGCGAGCTGATGTTTCCGACATAGTTCGCGCCGGGATTATTGCGGTTGAAGATGTTGAAGAACTCGGCGAAGGGACGAACCTCCCAGCGGTCGCCGAATCTGAAGGGACGGGTAATCCGCAGATCCATTTGGATGTAAGGCGTACCGCGGAAAGCGTCGAGCGCGGTGGGCTTGCCATTCACCGAGATGCGCTGGCTGTTGTCGGCCCTGGTGATGGTGAACGGCCGGGCGGACTCGGCCTGAAACATGGTTGTCAGTTCGAAACCGCCGGGGATGTCGACTGTGCCCGCGAGCACGAAACGGTGGCGAACATCTTCGCCCGATGGGCCGTAGTCACCGGGACCGAACGGGTTTAGCGGGTCGCAGACGCCGTTGACATAATCAAACAACTCGCCCAGCACGCATCCCCAGGTCTGCGCATGCGAGAGCGTGTAGTTGGCGACCAGGTTGAAACGCTTTGACACGTTGCCTTGCAGGTGAAGCATCAGGGCGTTGTAGCTGGAGCGATTGTCGGAGCGGAACACCTGGGCGGCAAACGGATAGGCGCGATAGGCGTGATTGCCTTCTTCGTGAGTGTAATCCGCACTCGCGATCCAATTGGAATTGAATGCGTGTTGCACGCCCGCGGTCGCATGCAGGGCGTAGGGAGTCCTGTAATCAGGATCGATCAGAGCGGCTGGAGGATTTGGCCCCCCGTTAACCGCCTGCAACGCCGCCGCCCAGCCGTTCTGCGCGAGATCGTTGTAGAAAAGCCCGAAGCCGGCGCGGATGACCGTACGGCCGCTCGCGCCCGGGGAATAGGCGAGTCCCAGGCGCGGTCCGAATTGTTTGCGATCGTTTTGCGGCACTCGCTCCGGCAACCCAAAAGACGGCAGCAGCGGGAATGACGGATTCGCCGTCTGGTCGCGCCCGGAAGCGATGAATAGACCGTAGGTAGTCTGCCAGCGCAGGCCATAGTTGAACGTGAGGTGACGCGAAAGGCGCCATGAATCCTGCGCGTAGAGAGCGAGACGCTGGACATTTTGGGAAAAGGCGCCGTCGCGTGCGGGAGTGGTGGAAGCTCCGTTGGCGTAGTCGATGGAAAACTGGGCGAGATTTGTGGCGTTCGCCGTGTAGAAAGTCGGATCGTTCGGAAACGAGTGCAACGTCTCCTGGTTCCCCGGGAATGCTCCGCCCAGCACAGGCTCGTGGATAAAGTTCACTCCGAACTTGAACGAATGGTCGCCGGTGGCATGGCCGAGGTCATAGCGAAACTGATATTTCTGCTGATTGCGCCGCGCCGGAAATAATGTAATCGGCGTGGCGAACTGATTGTCGCCGTATGTTTCGAAGCCGGAGACCGTCAGCGTCGTAGAACTAAACGGGAATGCGAGCGCAAAGCCGAGCGTGGAGTTGCGGGTCTGGGTCAGGTGCAACGAACTGGCGTCGAACACGAATGTTCCCAGCCATGACGGACTAAAGGCGTAGGTGTTGCCGATCACGGTGTTCCAGTAATTATTGTGCGTGGTCAGTCCGGTGGAAGGCAGCGTAGCCTGCTGTACCAGCGCGTTGTGAGTTAGATAACTGTCTTGCGAGGCGCGCAGGAACCATTGCGATTTCGTCGACTGCGCCAAGTCAAACCGCAAGGAGCCAATGTAGTCGCGAAATGGAATGGCTACGTTGCGCGGAACCGCGATTGCCGGCGCTCCGGGAATCAGGCCGTCGGCGGCAAGTTGTGCCAGCGCTGCGAATTGCGTGAGGCTGTTGGGGCTGTAGGCGATGCTGGCGTTCTCATGCACGTATTCAAAGGAAGAGAAGACCCAGAACTTGTCGCGCGCAATCGGGCCGCCCAGCGTCCCCACGTAGTTTTGCCGCGAGAACGGCTGCTTGGGGTTGGGCGCGGGGTTTTCGATCGGAAATCGCGCATTGAGCGCCGCAGCGCGTTCGTAGAACGATCCGCTGCCGTGCCAGTCGTTGGTTCCGCGCTTCGTGGTGATGACGACCGAACCGGCCGTGGTGCCGCCGGTGTCGGCGTCTTCGTTCGCGGTGCGCACGGCGAATTCCTGAATTGCGTCGGGAGAAAAATTCTGCAGAAATCCGCCAATCCAGTCGTCGGAGTTATCGCCGCCGTCGACGGAGAGATCATTATTCAGTCCGGAGCTTCCGCCGGTGGAAACCGCCGTGATGCGCGCCTTGGTGGGGTCGGAGGGCTCCACCGGTTCTGTCCCGGGAGCAAGATAGGCGATGTTCGCAAAGCTGCGGCTGGCGAGAGGAAGCGTCTGCAAATCCTGACTGGTGACCACGCCCTGATGCACCACACTGACCAGGTCGATCGGTTGCGTCGTAATCGAAGAGTTCTGACCCTGCACGAAGACGGTTTCTGCCGGGGCCGCAAGCTTCAGCGTAACCGTGACTTCGCGCACCGAACTGACGGCGATAGATACGTTCGCCTGCGCAGGCGAGAATCCGGTCGCGCTCACGGTGATGCGGTATGAGCCGGGGAGAAGATCATCCAGACGAAACTCGCCGCGATCTTCGCTGATGGCCGTGCGCTGCACCGGCGAATCGAGCGACTGCACAAGGATCCGGGCCGAGGGAATGCGGGCGCCAGTTGCGTCCTGCACCCTGCCGCGGAGAGAGCCCCTTGGGTTCTGTGCGTGCAAAACGGTCGCCAACAGGATTAAGAACAGCGCAGCGAGAAGCGATCTCCGAAGCAAGTCTCTCCTCATTCGAACAGAGCTATTCAACAGAGAGTAACCACCTGAAAGAGTTAAAGCCAGGAACGTCGTCAGCCCAGGAGAAGGAGTGAGGTCTTAGTCTGACCAGCGCTGCGACGTGCGGTCCCAGCGATGTTTCTTGAGTTCCGCGAGCAGGTTCTTGTCCAGGGGCCCGGCGTCACTGGCCGCGGTGTTGTGCCGCACGTGCTCCGGTTTGCGCATGCCGGCAATCGTCGTGCTCACGGCTGGGTGGGACAGGATGAAGCGCAGCGCCATTTCCGGCAGCGTCATCCCTGGGGGAAGGATTTCTTTCAGCTTGTCGACGCGCTTGATTGTTTTGGCGAGATTCTCCGGACCAAAATATCCCGCGCGCCAATCGTTCTTAGGAAAGGTGGTTTGCAAAGTCATCTTGCCGCCGAGGCTGCCTTCATCGAGCGGCACGCGGGCAATCACGCCGACGTTGAGTTCCTGGCAAACGGGAAAGAGTTCATCTTCCGGCGCCTGATCGAAGATGTTGTAGATCACTTGCACCGTATCCACCAGGCCAGTGCGCAGGGCTTTAACGCCGTTTTCCGGTTGCCAGCGGTTGATGCTCAGACCGAAAAAGCGAATCCACTTGTCGCGCTTCAGTTTTTCCACCGTCGACCGAAACTCCGGCTCATTGGTCCACGAGTCGTCCCAGACGTGAAACTGCAGCAGATCGATAGTATCGACGCGCAACTGCTTGCGGATCAGGTCCGCATACTTGAAGACGTGCTTGGCGGAGAAAACATCGCTGTACTTGTATTCGGGAAGAGCGGGCCATCGGTCATTGGCCGGAGGAATCTTGGAGGCAGCATAGAGCCGCTTCTTGGAGTTGCGGGCCATGATCTCGCCGAGCAGGGCATCGCTCTTGCCCTCACCGTAGGCCCATGCCGTGTCGAAAAAGTTGCAGCCAAGGTCCACGGCAAGCTGCATCGCGGCCAGCGATTCTTGATCGTTCGAACCGCTCCACCCGCTCATCCCCCAGAGCCCGTGGGCGATCTCGCTGACTTCAAAACCGGTACGGCCGAGCTTGCGGTATTTCATGAGGGCGTCCTTTGCGAAGAGAATCTGTTAAGAAGCGGACTGATCAGCATATATCGAAGCGCGGATTTTCGCCCATCCGGTCGGGGCGTTCCGCTTTACAAGTTGTATCGCCGCACGCGAGATCCCTCCCTTCGCCTGAAAAACGGCTCCGGGCGGGATGACGCCCTCGTGAGGGAGCAAAGGGATCGGGGAAGCGGAGTCAGCGGGTTTTTCGATGGGAGTCATTCAAATTTTGGGGCCTCGGGTAAAGGCTTCTTGGTGTGTAATGAACCTAGATCATAACGATGGAGGTCTCCCAGTGAAATCCGAATACCCTTATAATCCAACGCCCGGGAAGCAAGACGAATTGATCGCGCCATCGCCGTCCCGCTTGATCGACGAGAAAATTTCGGACGAGTCGGGCGCGGAAACCAAGTCCGACAGCGCGCTGGCGCCGGCGGGTCTCAACAATCCTTTCTGGAATTAACCTCAGACTGGCGCCGGTTTCGTCGCAGCGCAGAATTACCGCGACGGCCGGCGCTTTTTCCCGCCCAATCTACCGCAGTATCGGCAAACACAGGCACGGTCGAATCGAGAAATCCAGCCCGGCCATTTCCTCCAGTGCCGGACGAAGCAGCGAATCGCGGCAAGGCTCGAGCGTAATCACAAATGGCAACGAGGCCTTGTCAAAACCTGGCTTCTGCAGCAAAGAGTCGATATTCAAATGATGGGCCGCCATGATTTGAGCCAGGCGCGCCACGATCCCCGGCTGATCGCGAACAAAAAAGCGCAGGTACCAGGGCGTTTCAAAATCACTGCTCAGCGTCGGGGTGGAGATGGGCGCGGAGGCGGGTAGGGCGACGGAGCCTGCCAGTTCTCGCCGGCCCGCACCGGCAGATAGATTTTGCGCGACAGACATCAAGTCAGAAACCACGGCCACCGCAGTTGGGTCGCCACCGGCGCCCGCGCCGAGAAATGCCATGTCTCCGCCGTACTGGCCAGAAGTAAGGACGAGGTTAAGATTTCTCTGCACCCGGCCGAACGGCGATTCGATAGGGACCAGGCATGGGCCGACCTCCGCGAACAGAGTGTTTTCCTGCAAGTCTTCCTTCGGGATAGCGGGTTTGAGGACGGCGCGCGAGATTTGGCGGATGGTGCAGCCAAGTTCGGCGGCGTAGTCGAAATCAACCGCATCAATCGCGCGAATGGTGCGGGCGCGCACGGACTCGGGAGCGACCCGAGTATGCAATCCAGCGAGCGCCAGAATGGCCAGCTTGGCGCGCGCGTCGCCGCCATCTAAATCCTCGGAGGCATCGGCCTCCGCATACCCCCGAGCCTGCGCCTCTTCCAGCGCCTCGCTGAAGGGGATTCTGGCGCTTTCGATCCGGCTCAGAATGTAGTTGCAGGTCCCATTCAGAATTCCTGCAATGCCATGCAGCCGGTCTCCGCTCAAACCGGTGCGGAGCGCGGGAAGAACAGGGACTCCTCCGGCGACCGAGGCGCCGAACTCGATCTGGCATCCTTTGCTGCGGGCTAGTTGCAGAAGATCGGAGCCGTGGCGGGCAATCAGCTGCTTGTTCGCTGTCACCACCGACTTCCCCGACTCCAGCGCGCGTCGCACAATCTGCTCCGCTGGATTGAGGCCGCCGATCAGTTCGATGACGACGTCGACATCCGATTTCAGCACAACCTCTACGTCGTCGGTCCAGATGACATCGCTCGGAACCCAGGGCTGCTTCTTTCTTTCCACATTGCGGTTGCAGATGTGGGTGAGGCGAAGAGAACCGTTCCCGTTCTCGCACAGAATTTTTGCCACCGCGCGACCAACGGTTCCAAATCCGATCAAGGCAACCCGGCAGGCGGAGCTTCGTTGCTGGCGAGGGCGGGCGCCCAATTTCGCCGCCGGTTTTGAAATACGCTTGGGCAAGGAATCAATCTCGCTCGAAAAAGAATTCCTTATCATACGTGCGACTCGCGTTCTCGGGAACTGCAAACCGATGGACCTCCGGGCTGCTGCACAGGCGGAATCAGCATCAAAGTTGATAATATGGTGCCTGCCTGCTGCGATCGCAATCCTGGCGGGAGCATCGCGGATACGTTCTTTCAGAAGCGCCTCTGGTTGCCGCGGTACGGGCCGAGCGCGACGGTCCGCTACCACGCCCGGCAGCGGGAGGAGAATGAATGAGTCGAATGTTCGCGACGGCTTCCGGATTCAGAGTCGTTCTAGGGTGGATCACACTGACGATTCTGGCGGGAGCCGCAACTGTCCATGCCCAGCAAACTCCTGAGCCATCATCGTCGGCAACTCAGCAGCCTGCGGCCCAGCAGCCGCCCGCAAACCAGCAGCCGAGCAGCAAACAGCCGGTTAACCAACAGACCAGCAGCCAGGAAGCTTCGCCCGAAGAAATAGGGCCTGTCCGCAAGCCTAAACCCAAGGACTACAAAAACTGGACATTCAACGTGGGCGGCGGGGCGAGTCTCACGAACGGCGCTACAGGGAATTTTGTTCGTGGCGGAGGAGGAATCGCGGCTGCCGGCATCGCTCGCAACACCAGCAAGTATTTTGGATTGCGCTTCGATTTCCAGTGGGATAACTTGCCGTTGCGCACCTCTGCCCTGGAGGCGGCGCAGGCGCTCCACGCAACGAGCCATGTCTACTCTTTCAACCTCGATCCCATCCTCAACATTCCGGTCACCAAAGTGTGGGGTGGATATATTGTGGCCGGCGGCAGCTTCTTCCATCGATCGGGAAAGCTGGATTCTTCGACCGCCATTCCGGGATCGGCTTGCAATGCTTTCTTCAACTGGTGGGGCAACTGCTTTAACGCCAGCCTTCCTCTGAATAAGAATTTTATCTCCACCAGCCAAAACGAGTTTGGGGAGAACTTCGGGTTTGGCCTCACGCGCAAGATCCGGCCGAATATTGAGATCTACGGCGAATTCCGCTATCTGCACGGAACGCACAGCGGCGTCACCACGGATTTGCGGCCGATCACCGTGGGGGTACGCTGGTGAAGCCTGTTCTAAAGGCTTCGGGGACTGTTTTGCAGGACACACCGAGCGCGAGGCGCGCTCGGGGCGCCGGCTCTACCTAATTTCAGCATCTTCATTTCAGCGTCTTCCCTACTTCAGAATCTTTCCAGGCTCTCGAATCGCTCCCGCGAGGTCATTGAGGAACATTGCGGCGCGGGCGCCGTCGGCAACGCGATGATCGCAGGAGAGAGTGAGCGTCATCATCGGCCTGACCGCTGGCTGGCCGTGCACGGCTACCACCCGGTCTGCGATGCCGCCGACAGCGAGAATCGCCGCTTGTGGCGGGGTGATGATGGCGCTGAATTGATCGACCTGGTACATCCCAAGGTTGCTGATCGTAAAGGTGGCACCGGCGATATCGGCTGGCCGCAGCTTCGCGGCGCGCGCGCGCTCGGCCAGGTCGCGCCGCTGAATCGAGATTTCAGCTACGCTCGCGGCATGCGCGTTAGGAATCACCGCAGCCACCACGCCGTCGTCCACGGCGATCGCGATTCCCATGTTGACGCGATCGTGCAGGCGAATCCCTTCGGCACTCCAACTCGCATTGAGTCGCGGATGCTTCAGCAGCACGCGGGCAGCTAACGCCACCAGCAGATCTGTGTGGCTCGGGCGCACCTGATGGGAGCTCTCGATCTCGGCCACGATGCGTTCGCGATGTTCGTTAAGCGCCGTGGCTTCGATCTCGCGGATTACGAAGAAGTGAGGGACTGTCGTCCAACTCTGCGTGGTGCGTTCCGCCATGATTCGGCCGAGAGAGCTGGGGACTTCGATGCTTCCGGATTTTTTCTCTGCTGCAACGGGCGCCGGGACAGCAGCCTGCACATCCGAGGCGAGAATCTCTCCGCCAGGTCCCGAGCCGCGTAGGGTCGCAAGGTCCATGCCCAATTCTTTGGCGAGCCGGCGGGCCTTGGGAGAAATTCTGGCACTCGCTGCCGGAGTAGGCGCCGAGCCCGTGGCGGACATTGCAGGAGGGGACGAGTCGGGTTTCGCGTGCGAGGCAGCTCTGGCTGCGGGCGCGGCTGATTCGACTTCGACCGGAGCGGCTTCGCCCGGAGCGACGATCCACGCGATAGTCTGTCCCACGGGAATATCCGCGCCTGCCGCGGCTTTGATGCCTGCCAGAATTCCGTCGGCGGGCGCTTCCACTTCGACTACCGCTTTGTCGGTTTCTATTTCGAGAAGTGGTTCGCCCTTGGTAACGCGGTCGCCTTCTTGCTTTCGCCAGGCGAGGAGCTTGCCGGTTTCCTGCGCCATCTCCAGGGCGGGCATTACGACGCTGAAGGCCATAGTTGGTTTCTTCGGGAAAGGATTGCGGCCTTCCCGGTTGTTGCAGAGTCTTCCGCTGAGGCTGAGATCGCCCTCTGCGTCATTCATCTTGCGCGACTAGCGGCGCGGCTAAAAAAGGCTGAGGAAAAACGCAATCCATCGCGAAACTTCGACCACAGGGGCTAAAGCCCGCTCCCATTTCCAAGCGCTTTACGCGGCCCTAGAAGGGCCGCTCTTCCACGGCGAAGCACGCGTTTGCGAGTTTTTCCGCAGCCTCTTAAAGCGGCACCTTTTCAAAAGCCGTCGTCCCGGAACCCTAAATTAGAGTTTCTCCCTGCGCGTAAAAAGCTGCGCCCTCAAGATAAGGGAAAGTTCAGCCGGGAACTCCGACCCGCTCAGTTTTCGCGCTGGTCTCGATCATCTCGAGCACGCGCTCGCTGGGCGAAGCTTCGGATTCTCGCGTGGTCGGCAGCGGGCCGTTCACTGTGTGATAGTGCGCGCCGGCGACCAGAAGTTGCTCCGCAGGAAAGCGAGTAATGACCTCGTGTCCCGTGGCAGTGACCACGATTTCTTCTTCAATGCGTGCCGCGCTCCAGCCGTCGGTCGAGGGCCAGAAGGTTTCGAGGGCAAATACCATGCCGGGCTTAATTTCCACGGGATGCTCGAACGAGACCAGGCGGCTGATCACCGGCTTCTCCCAAATCGCGAGGCCGATGCCGTGGCCGTACTGCAGCGCGAACGCTGCTTCCTCATTGGCGAAGCCGAACTCCTGAGCCTTTGGCCACACTGCGGCAATCTCGGCAGTGGTGCGGCCCGGCCGCACCAGTTCAATTGCAGCGTCGAGATATTCGCGGCAGCGTTTGTAGGCGTCGACCATTGCGTGCGACGCGAAGCCGACCGTGAAACAGCGGTAGTAGCAGGTGCGGTATCCCATGTAGGAATGCAGAATGTCGTAGTACACGGGATCGCCCGGACGCAGCACGCGGTCGGAAAATACGTGCGGATGCGGATTGCAGCGCTCGCCGGAGATTGCGTTCACGGCTTCCACATATTCCGAGCCGAGATCGTAGAGGACTTTACTGACCAGGCCGACGGCTTCGTTCTCACGCAGTCCCGGCTTCATGGCGCGATAGAGTTCATCGTAGGCGGCGTCGACCATCATCGCCGAAGTATTGAGCAGCGAGATTTCGTCCTGCGTCTTGATGACGCGGGCTTCGGACATGAGTTGCTGGCCGTCGACCACTTCAATGCCTTCGCGCTGCAGCGCGAACAAAACGGGCAATTCGATAATGTCGATGCCCACCGGCTCTTTGTGCAGGCCGCGCATTTCGAGTTCAATGCGAATTTTCCTGGCGACGTCTTCGGCGCGGCCCATTTCCGGCGTCATCGCGCCGCGCAGCATGGAAATTCCCGGGCGCGAACGGTCGCCGAGCCACGGGCAATTCAACTGATGGTGCCTGGCGGCAGATCCGAAATCCCAGAGGATCGGCTCGTCGTTTTGCGGCAGCAGCGTGAAGCGGTTGGCTTTGTCTTGCGCCCAGGTGCCGATGTGCGTGGAGGTCAGGTAGCGCACATTGTTCATGTCGAAGCAGAGCAACGATCCCATGGACGAATGGGCGAGCAAGTCTTTCGCTTTTTGCAGGCGCTCGCGGCGGAGGCGATCGAAGTCGATGCGGTTCTCCCAATCCACTGCCATGGTTCCGTGCGTTTTGAGTCCCATAAATAGCTCCTGCTCTTGGCTCTTGGCTCAAGCCAACAAGTCGTAGAGACGTTGCCTGCAACGTCTTGCCGGCGGCGTTTCGAAACTCTTTGCTCTTACCGATGCTGCCGGCGGAGACGTAGCAAGCTACGTCTCTACGACTTGTTGCAAAGTTGGCGCGCGGCTTCTGACACCGTTTCTTCCGTCGGCACCGTCACATCTTCCAGCGGCGGCGAGAACGGAATCGGCACATGCATTGCGCCCATTCTTTTTACCGGCGCGTCGAGATCGTAGAATGCTCCTTCGGCGATCACGGCTGCGAGTTCTGCGGTCACTCCGTAACGGCCGTAGCCCTCATCCAGCACAATCACCCGCGACGTTTTCTTCGCCGACTCGATGATTGTCTTTTCGTCCAGCGGCCAGGTGGTGCGCGGGTCAACTACTTCCGCGCTGATGCCTTCCTTTTCCAGCATGTTGGCCGCGCCCAGCGCGACCTGCACCATGCTGCTCGTCGCCACGAGGGTGATGTCCTCTCCTACGCGTTTCACGTCGGCTACGCCTAGCGGGATCGTGTAATCCTCCGCGGGAACTGGGCCCTTCAGCTTGTACATCATTTTGTCTTCGAAGAACACCACCGGGTTTTCGTCGCGGATGGCGGTTTTCAGCAAGCCTTTGGCGTCGTACGGAGTGGAGGGCAGGACGACTTTCAATCCGGGCACGTGGCTGAACCAGGCGTGCAGCGATTGCGAATGCTGCGCCGCCGAGCGCCGGGTCGCGCCGAGCGTGGTGCGCATCACCATAGGGACTTTCCAGTGGCCGCCTGACATGTAGTGCGCCTTGGCGGCTTGATTCACCATCTGATCCATAGTGAGCGTGAGGAAATCGCCGAACATGATGTCGACGACGGGCCGCAGGCCCGTCATAGCGGCTCCCACACCCACGCCCGTGAAACCAGCTTCGGAAATCGGGGTATCAATGACACGCTCGGCGCCGAATTCTTCCACCAGCCCCGAGAGCACCTTGAACGGCGTCCCAGCTTCGGCCACGTCTTCTCCGAAAATGCAGACTCGCGAATCGCGGCGCATTTCTTCGGCGAGTGCTTCCCGCACCGCCTGCGCGAAGGTGAGCTCGCGATCTTGAGGAGCCTGTTCAGGCATACACATCCTGCTCCACTTGATCGACGCTGGGATATGGAGACGCAATGGCGAATTTCACCGCGGCTTCCATCTCCGCGCGCGCCTCGGAGGCGATTTGATCAAGCTCCGCTGCATCGGCATATCCCTGGGCGAGCAGCCACTTCGCATGCAGCTTGATGGGATCGCGCTGGGTCTTCCACTGCTGCTCTTCCTGCTTGGTTCGATAATATTCGCGATTGATGTCGCCCACGTGATGACCGCTGTAGCGGTAGGTATCGGCCTGCAGAAAAGCAGGCCCCTGGCCGGCGCGGGCTCTCTTCACCAGTCGGGTTGCGACTTCATTCACGGCACGCACGTCCTGGCCGTCGACCTTGGCTGCTTCCAGCCCGAAGGCTGCGGCGCGTCCCAGAATCGTACCGGCCGTTGTCTCCGAGAAATGCGTGTACTCGCAGTAAAGATTGTTTTCGCAAACGTAGATCACAGGCAGCTTCCACAATTGCGCCAGGTTCATCACCTCATAGAGCGATCCCTGACCGAGGGCGCCCTCGCCGAAGAAACAGACGGCCACTCGTCCGTTGCCAAGCCGCTTCGCGGCAAAAGCCGCGCCCGTGGCGATGCCCACGCTGCCGCCGACGATCGCGTTCGCGCCCAGGTTGCCGGTTGCGGGATCGGCAATGTGCATCGATCCGCCTTTGCCGCGGCAATAGCCGGCCTCCTTGCCCAACAACTCGGCAAACATGCGGTCGGGGGAAGCTCCCTTGGCCAGGCAATGTCCATGGCCGCGGTGGGTGCTGGTGATGTAGTCGTCGATGCGGAGCGCTTCGCAGATGCCTACCGCGACAGCCTCTTCGCCGCTATAAAGATGCGCCAGACCGGGCATAAGTGCACGCGTGTAGAGTTCATTCACCTGCTCTTCAAACAGACGAATCCTCACCATCTGGCGATAAGCGCGCAGCCAGCGGTCTTTATCTGTCTCAGCCCGGGTCTCAGTGCTGCCTTCGTGCGCTGCCGATGGCTTGGAAGTAGCAGTCGTCACTTCTTACCTCCTGCATTGATCGGCGTCTTCACTCCTGACATGGCGGCCAGCACGTCAAACATGCAGGCGAAGTCACATTTCGCAAAACCCATGGCACGGGCAGCCGTAAGAATTTCGTTGCTCGCTGCGGTCGTGGGCAGGGGCACGTCGAGTTGCCGCCCCAAGTCCATGGCCAGGACCATGTCCTTCTGCATCATGTTCACGTCGAACCAGGCTTCTTCCGGCTGTTGCAGCACGAACGGCCCGCGATATTGAATCATGGGCGAGGCCACGGCGCTATGGGTCAGCACATCCACGGCAACTTCGCGGGCAATGCCGCTCTTTTCCGCCAGCAGCACGCCTTCAGAAAATGCCAGCATCTGCACCGCCAGACTCAGATTGGTGGCAATCTTCATGGAGAGCGCCAGACCGTTGTCGCCCACATAAGTGACCTTGGGGCCGATGTCGAGCAGCAGCGGCTTGATCTTGTCGAATGTTTCCTTGCGCCCGCCCACCATCACCGACAGCTTTCCTTCCTGCAAAGTGATCACGCTGCCCGATACTGGCGCATCGACCATGTCGGCGCCGGCAGCGCGCACTTTCGCAGCCAGCGCGCGGCTCACCGCCGGACTTACCGTGCTCATATCGATGAAAACCTTTCCCTTATTCAAACCGGCGAGCAGTCCGTCGGGACCTTCGGTGATCGCCTGGATCGCCGCCGCGTTCGTGACCATCGCGAAGGTGTAGTCCGATGCGCTCGCGACCGCGCGTGGCGAGTCGGCCCACTGCATTCCCTTCTCCACCAGCCACTGCGCCTTGGCGCGCGTGCGGTTATGGCCGGTCACGGTGTGACCTTTGCTCAGCAGCCGATTCACCATCTGGCTGCCCATCACACCCAGGCCGATAAATCCTACTTTCGCCATCCGCAACTGCCTCTCGATCTTCGCTGCAAAATTGTTAGCGCGCGTTGAGCTTGCCCGGAGCGCGTTTCGCCAGTGGGGCTTGACTGTCGTCGCGCACCTGATAGAGATGGGCCCGCATGGCTTCGCGCGCTTTCTCCGCGTCACGCCGCTCCACCGCTTCCAGAATTCGCTTGTGATGGATCTGGCCGCGCTCCGGTCCGCCGGGAACCCGGAAGATGCGCAGCCGCTGTTCGCGGAGAAGGGCCACGATGGAATCCAGCAGAGAGAGAATGAGCGGGTTGGCCGCGCCTTCCGCTAAAGCCAGATGAAAATCAAGATCCGCTTCGATGTAGGTTTCCGGATCCTGGCCGGCACGATCCATGGCGGCGACCGCGTCACGCATGGTCGCCAGTTCCGGTTCCTGGATGCGCACTGCAGCGAGTGCGGCAATCTCCGGCTCGAGAATGGCGCGCACCTCGGCCAGATGAGTCGATCCTTCCGGTTGACCGATCTTTACCATCAGGTCGAGCGACTGGCGCACAGCCTGGGTTGTTCCATCCTTGATGAAGGTGCCTCGTCCCGAGTACGCTTCGACTAATCCTTTTTCGCGCAGCGCTTTTACCGCTTCGCGAACGGCGGTGCGGCTTACGCCGAAACGCTGGGCCAGATCGCGCTCCGCGGGCAGTTGATCGCCAGGCTTGAGATCCCCTTTAACAATGGATTCTTCAATTTGTTGAACGATCTGCTCGTAGAGACGCGAGGTTCGAACCAGCTTGTACACAACGTTGCCCTCCGCAGGGGGAGAAACGAAGCCAGCCGGGGAGCCGACTATGGTCCGGCTACTATACCGCACATCCACTGGCGTTTGGGTCGTTTGTTCGGTGAAGGACATAGATGGTTTACTGGTATGGTGGTATTACCGCTATAATTTACACTGTGGAGCAAGGGTCGCGCAAGCCCCGTGGGACGCTCCTTCGTGATTTTTGGGGTTGCCGGCTTATGGACTTCCCGATTTGGCTCTGGAGGAGTACGTTGCGGCAGGTCCATCCAAAAATTGAATTTGCTTGACACTGTTTCTTCGATAGTGGTATGGCTGTCGGACCAGAAATACGGAGGGATTCCTATGCTACCCCGGACGGTCGGTGCAGCCTCGTCTGCTCTGGTTCATGCTGATGCTCATGCTGGCGTTCACCGGATTGCAGGTTTCAAGTTGCTCTACGCGACCTGCGCGCTGCTGCTGCTCTCGGCGTCCGCGGCAGCTCAATCGACGACCGGGCGAATTCTGGGCACGCTGACGGATCAGAGCGGAGCAGCGGTCGCGGGAGCCACAGTAGTGGTCACCGATGTACAACGCGGCACGTCGCGAACCTTAACCACCGATGAATCCGGCGCGTATGCCGCACCTAATCTGCCGCCGGGCACTTACAAGATTCACGTGCAGGCCAGGGGCTTCAAGAGCGTGGAGCGGCCGGACGTCCAGATTGAAGTCGCCACCGATGTGCGCGCGGATTTTTCGCTGCAGCCCGGGCAAGTGACCGAGACGGTGACCATCACCGAAGAAGTTCCGCTGGTCAACACCACCTCCGCCACTCTGGGCGGCACGCTCAGCAACAAGGAGATCAACGACCTGCCGCTGAACGGCCGCAACTATGAAAACCTGCTGCAACTGCGGCCAGGCGTTATGCGATATCCCGGCGGCGGTTTTTCCACGACCAGCACCGACGGCCTGCGCGCCGAAGATAATGCTTATTTCGTCGAGGGACTATTCAACAGTGAACCGTTCTCCGGTCAGGGGATTATCAATGGCGCCGGCATTGCCGGCGATTCAGCAACCATCCTGCCCATTGATGGAATTCAGGAGTTCAACGTTCAGGAAAATCCTCCCGCCGAATACGGTTGGAAACCGGGAGCGGTTATCAATGTCGGACTGAAATCGGGAACGAACTCGCTGCACGGCACCGCATTTGCGTTCGGCCGCGACGGAGCCATGGATGCGCGCAACTATTTCAACGCTTCCCCTGCCCCGAAGACGGACCGAACGTTGGAACAGTTTGGTGGCAGTCTGGGAGGCGCGATTATCAAAGATAAAGCATTCTTCTTCGGCGCCTATGAGGGCCAGCGCTACAACGTGGGCAACTCCTATACCGTGAGCACTCCGTCGATGGCAGCGCTGCCTGCGCCGGCAACCCCGAATTGTACGTCTTCGCTAGTCTCGGGCGATTGCGGCAACAGCATTCCGAATGCGATTGCCGATCTGGTGGCAAACGATGTCGCGATCAGCGCCGCCAGCCAGCTGATTTCGGGCTGCACCGTATCCGGTTCGTCGGTCACTTGCAAGGGTACGGGATTTCCCATCAACAACACGCAAGGCATCAGCATCGTGCAGGGATTTCCCAACAACGTGGGAGTCGACAACGCGCTGGCCAAGGTGGATTACAACTTCAACCAACGCAACAGCATAAGCGGCATGTATTTCTATGGAAACAACTCGGGAACGGTGGAAGATTTTCCGGAGTTGCAATCCAAGTGGCGGTCTAACATCCACACTCGCGCCCAGGTTGTCGGAGGAAGTTGGATTTGGACTCCCAGCACCCGTTGGGTGAACGAAGCCCGCGTCGGCTACAACCGGCTTTACCAGCCTACATTCCCCGGTGATATTGGCACGCCAGCGTCGGGCTACGGGCTCAACACAGGCGTGAGCGGACCTTTCACCGGCGGGCTGCCGCGCCTTGGTTTCGCCGGAGCGTTCGTTCCCGGCCTGGGTGGTTTCAAGTGGCCAAAATTTCAGGGTCCGGATTCCATTACTCAGTTCATCGATCATATTTCCTACACCGCGGGCAAGCATTCGTTGAAGTTTGGCGGCGAACTTCATCGCAATGTCGTGAATGGCGGCGCTTTCGGCAACGCCCGAGGCAGCATCACGTTTCTAGGAGGGGTGGCACTGGCCGCATCCACGGCGCTGGAAGATTTTTTCGCCGGAGATCCGTTCAAGGCCTCGGTGCAGGTGGGCGATCCCAGCCGGCAGATCCATAACTGGGCCTATGGCGCCTTCTTCCAGGACGACTGGCGTGCGAGCAAGAATCTGACGCTCAACCTGGGGCTGCGCTATGAATTCAGTTCGGTGATCAAGGAGGCTCACAATCTGCTGGGCAATTTCGATCCCAATTCAAAGACTGGATTGATTCAGGCGGGAATGAACGGCGTGAGTGGCCCGTACAATCCCGATCACAAGAACTTTGCTCCGCGCTTCGGCTTTGCCTGGGACGTCACCGGAAAAGGAAACACGGTTTTACGAGGCGGAGCCAGTCTGGTGTACGAAACAATCAACTGGGAAGCGCTGCTGGCCTTCAACAACGCCTTTGGTCTGTCCAACGTTCCCACGGGGGGGATTATCGATGCCGCGGGCGACACTGCGGGCGGCACGATCACGGCCGGCAATCTGGCAATTCCTCCCGGCATGCCGCAGTGGGACAGTGGTGTACCAATCTATGGAGCCAATGTCAGCACTAGCACGCTCAATTGCTTTAACAATCCGTGTCCCATCATGAGCGTGGCCCGGAATATTACTACTCCGTACGTCTGGAACTGGACGCTCAACCTGCAACACGCGTTCACTCCGAATCTCTCGATGGAGATTGCCTACGTCGGCAATCACGGCGCGAATCTGACCGGCATTCGAGACATTAATCAGCCGCCCGTGGGGTCGGATTATTCGGCGCTCTGCCAGACAGACCCGAACTGCGATCAGGATTCCCGTCCGTACAATTCCAAGTTTCCCTACCTGAGCAACATCTTCCAGATGGGGAACGTCTACCGCTCCAACTACAACGGATTGCAGGTGACTCTTAATTCGCGCAACTACCACGGTCTGAGCATGGTGGCCGGATATACCTACGCCCACGCACTCGACGATGTCGGCGCGAACTGGGACTTCGGTTACGGCGCCGGCCTGCCGCAAGACTCTTACAATGTCGGTCGGGAATACGCCAACAGCGACTTTGACATTCGCCATCGCCTGACGCTCTCGCTCTCTTATGCCATCCCCGGACGGAGCGGCTTCGGGCAAATGCTGGAAGGGTGGGAACTGAATTCCATCGTAACGCTCGAGAGTTCGCAGTTTTGGGGTCCAATTGATCTGGGCACCGATGCCGCCGGAACCGGCCCGCTGCCAGTTAGTCCGCCGGCGAGTGCGCCCATCCGGTGGAGCTTTTATGGCAAGCCGTCCGACTTTAAATCGGGGCCGACGCCGATTCCGTTTTTCCCTGGCGCGTCCAACCCGGCGTGTGCGTCCCGGGCATTGGCCGTGGATGGCGGGATCCCAGGCCCGTCCACTTCATCTCTCAAGTCTTTCGGTTGCTACGCCAAGGGCAGCTCGATCATGATTCCGCCGGCGCTCGGACAGTTCGGAAACATGCCACGTAATTTGTTTCCCGATTCCGGCTTCAAGAATTTCGATTTTTCGATTGCTAAGAACTGGCACTTGGGCGAAAAATTCCGCGCCCAGTTCCGCGCCGAGTTCTTCAACATTCTCAATCATCCCAATTTTGCCAATCCTTATGGAGGCCAGAACGGATTCGGCTTGAACGATCCATCGGTGCAGCCCTTCGGTTGCGGCTGCGCCACGCCGGACGTAGCTGCGGCCAATCCTGTAATTGGCTCGGGCGGCAGCCGAGCCGTGCAGCTGGGTCTGAAGTTCACGTTCTAGGCCTCATTCGCCGTGGAGACGTAGCTTGCTACGGCTCTTGCCGGCAGCATGGGCGCCGCAGGCAAGACGTTGCGAGCAACGTCTCTACGGCAGTTTTTATTTCGCTCGCGGCAGCCAGGAAACAGCATCAATCATTTATGAGAGTGAAAACTTCATTCACATTATTCATGTTGTTGTCCGGCACGGTCGTAGCTGCCGGTCAGACTCACCCTCAGGAGCGGCGCGAGCGCACTATCGATGAAGTAAAAGCCGAAGCGGTTCATCGTGCAGAAGTCGGACAGTATCCCCTGATTGGTCTCGATCCCGCGGACGTGAAGGAAGCTTTCACAAGCATCCACACCGCCGACAAAGAGGAATGGGCCGCCGGATTCATGCGGGTTGCCGATCGCTACTTCAACGAAGCGAAGTCGCTGGAGAAATCGGATCCCGCGAAAGCCAACGCCGACTACATCCGCGCGTGGCGCCTGTATTCTTTTGGACGCTGGCCGATTCCGTCGTCTCCGGGCAAGCAGCGGTCGTACGAAAAGGCGATTGAAGCGTTTCTCGATCACGCGAAGTTTTTCGATCCGCCGCTGGAAGTTGTGCGCATTCCCTTCGAAGGGAAAGAGATCATCGGATATTTGCGGCTGCCGAGAAATGCAAAAGGTCCGGTGCCGCTGGTTATCGCGGTCAACGGCCTCGACAGCCGCAAGGAAGATCTCACCGAAAGCTTCGGGGCGATCCTGCCCTTCGGAATCGGATACCTCGCCGTCGACGGCCCGGGCACAGGCCAGGCGCCGATCAAAGTCAGCGAAACTTCCGAGCGCATGCTATCGAAAGTCATCGACTACGCGCAGTCCCGCCCGGAGATCGACAAGAACCGTATCGCGCTGCACGGCGTAAGTTGGGGCGCCTACTGGGCGACGAAGATGGCGATTGTGGAACGGGGCCGACTGCGGGGCGCAAGCGCGCAGTCGCCGCCGGTCGATAGATTCTTCCAGAAAGATTTCCTGATGAACAATCTGCTCGGCAATCGCGAATATCTTTTCGATCAGGTGCCCGCGCTCATGAACATTCTCGAAGGCGTGCACTCACTCGACGAAATGGGAGAGTATCTGCCGAAAATGTCGCTGGTCCACCAGGGCCTGTTGGGCAAGCCAATGGCGCCGATGCTCATCCTGGCGGGTGTCCTCGACACGCAGGTTCCCATCGAAGATGAATACCTGCTGCTGAGCAACGGAGACGTCCCGAAAGAGGCGTGGATCAATCCCAAGGGCGGACATCTAGGCAGGCAAGTCGGCGTGTGGCCTGATCCGCTCATCTTTAAGCAGGTAATCATCCCTTGGCTTGTAAAAACGCTGCAGCCGCCGGCGAACTAGCTGCTCATGCAACAATATCCAGGTAGAGACAGTCGCCTTGGCTGTCCCACCAGGGCAAAGCCCGGCAGTTCTACGAACTGGAAGTATTGTAGCGACCGCGTACCCCCTTTTTGCCATCGCCCCTCTCATTGCGTAATCTGATGACCATACTCATCGTGAGGTAACGCAATGCCGGAAAAACTTGCCCTCGTCACCGGAGCCAACGGCGGCCTGGGGACGCACGTCACCAAAGCCTTGCTGGACAGCGGTTTCGCCGTTGTTGGACTCGCGCCGAAAATCCAGCAATCCGACTTCGAGCACCCGAACTTCACGGCACTCCCCGCGTCGCTCGACAGTCTCGCCGCCGCGAAGAAGGCAGCCGACACGGTTATCGCCCGCTTCGGAAAGATCGACGTTCTCGCGCACCTGGTCGGCGGCTTCGCCGGAGGCCAGACGGTCGCTGATACAGACGACGCGACGTTTCAGCGCATGTTCGACATGAATCTCAACAGCGCATTCCACATGCTGCGAGCGGTAATTCCGCACATGCGCAAGGCGGGAGCAGGACGCATCATCGCTATTAGCAGTCGCGCTGCCGAGGAGCCGGGTCCCACCGTCGGCGCCTACAGTGCCTCGAAGGCGGCGCTGGTATCGCTGATCCGCACCGTCGCGCTCGAGAACGAGGACGCTGGCATTACCGCGAACGTCATCCTGCCCGGCACCTTGGATACGCCCGCCAACCGCAAAGCCATGCTTAGCGCCGACAGGTCCACTTGGGTGCGGCCCGCTTCCGTCGCCAGCTTGATTGTATGGCTTGCAGGAGATGCGGGAAAAGACGTGACCGGAGCGGCGATTCCGGTGTATGGCGGAGGACTGTAGGCGCCCAGAGACTCCGCTGTCTCTGGAGCATTCTTGCGTCAGCCCGAAGCGCGCAGAACTATCTTTCGCCCCGCTGGGGCTGGCCACGGATTTGGCATTCCACCCACGGCTTTCGCCGTGGGCTGCATTCTTGCGCCGCTTAGCGGCTAAAAAGCGGAAGAGTCCCAGATTCCGGATTGGGGGACGTAACCCTTTCGTAACCCTCCCCGGTGCACAATTTTTGTTGCACTTTAACATTCGTGAAATATCTTGCATGTAGACTTGAAAGATCAGGAGGCCGCTGCCAATGGCGTCAGCCCGCGCTGGTAAGTCGTTGCCGTTGCAGGTGGCTGCGATCTGTTATCGCAGGCGCGGCACGGCGGTTGAGTTCCTCCTGGTTAATACCAACGGCGGCAATAAGTGGACTTTCCCCAAGGGATCGACCGATCCTCGCCTGTCACATAGTCAGGCGGCCGAGCGCGAGGCCGCCGAGGAGGGGGGCGCCATCGGCACGATTGAGCCGCGCCACTTTCACCTCTACCTGCATTCCAAGGGCGTGTTCTGGCAGCCCGGCGGGGTGCAGGAATTCGTGGTCAAAGCCTTCCTGATGGAGATCCACCAGATGCGCCGCCCGGACGAAGGCAATCGCCGCCCCACATGGGCGAGCCCGGAAGAGGCAAAGCGCCTCCTCGCCAAGGGACGCGAGGTGAAATATTCCCGCGAACTCGAAGCCGTGATCGAGCGCGCGCTCGAACGCATCCAGTTCCACCCTGAACTCTCGGGAACTTATTCCGGTTCCCGCAACGCCCGCCCCGGTCCTTCCAAAGATCCCATCGCCCATGTCGTCTGGCCGTGATCGAATTACTTCCTTGGTCTGTCATCCTGAGCGAAGGTTTCGTGCGCGAACGCGCAGGAAAACGCAGTCGAAGGACCCTATGCCTGCCGGCGCCGCTCGGGGCCTATCCCGGAGTTCTCACCTAAAGCGTGATTGAATGTCATTCGGCAAAGTTCCACGCGTCTGTCATGAAAATTCCCTGCCCGACGGGAGTGGCGGCGATGCTGGTAGGGATCCTTCGACTCCGCGGAACGATTCGCGATGCGAATCGTTCTGCTCCGCTCAGGATGAACAGCCGGACGAATGAAGTCCCAGACGGTTTTATGAGACGATAACTCCAGCCCCATGATTCAGCTTTCCGGCGCCGGAAAACGTTTCGGCCACAAACTCCTCTTCGAAAACGTGGACTGGCTGATCACGCCCCGCGACCGTATCGGCCTGGTGGGCGGAAACGGCACGGGCAAATCCACGCTGATGAAAATCCTTGCCGGTATGGACACGTTCGACTACGGCACACTCACCCTCGCCAAAGGCACGTCCGCGGGATATCTTCCCCAGGACGGCCTCACGCTTTCGGGTCGCACGGTTTTCGCCGAATGCATGTCGGTCTTCGACGATCTGCGCGCAATGGAAGTCGAGCTTGAATCGCTGACTCACAGCATGGCGGAACTCGACCATACCAGTCCGGAATACTCCGCTGTCGCGGACCGCTACCACCGAGTCGAGCACGAGTTCCGCACCCGCGACGGTTACTCGATCGAGGCCGAAGTCGGCAGAGTTCTGATGGGGTTGGGTTTCCAGAAAGAAGACTGGCCGCGCTTGACGGACGAATTTTCCGGCGGATGGCAAATGCGTCTCGCCCTCGCCAAACTCCTTTTGCAAAAACCCAACCTCCTTCTGCTCGACGAGCCCACGAACCACCTCGATCTCGAAGCCCGCAACTGGCTCGAAGAATATTTGCAGAACTATCCGCACGCTTTCGTCCTGATCTCGCACGACCGCTATTTTCTCGACGTCACCGTTAACAAGATTGCGGAAATCTGGAACAAGCGTTTCTGGTTCTACACCGGCAACTACGACAAGTTCCTTGCTCAGAAGACGCAACGCAACGAGCAACTGCAGGCCGCCTACCGCAACCAGCGTGACCGCATCGAGCAACTCGAAGTGTTCATCAACCGCTTCCGCTATCAGGCCACCAAGGCTAAGCAAGTGCAGAGCCGCATCAAGGAACTGGAAAAGATCGAGCGCATCGAGATTCCGCCGGAAGAGAAGACGATCCACTTTTCTTTCCCGCAGCCCAGGTCAAGCGGCCGCATCGTGGCGGAATTCGAAGGCGTAGCCAAAACATATCCGGGAAAAAACGGAAGTGCTGACAAAGAAGTCTTCCGCGACGTCAGCTTCATGATCGAGCGCGGAGACCGCATCGCTCTGGTCGGCGTCAATGGCGCGGGCAAGTCCACGCTGATCAAATTACTTGCCGGCACGGAACCGGTCACGCACGGCCAATACCGCCTGGGCCACAACGTGGAGGCCGACCACTTCGCTCAGGATCAATACAAAGAACTCGACGCCGACGCCCGCATTATCGATGATCTCGGCGACGCCTCTCCCGGTTCCGGCGAGACTGAACTGCGCAGCCTGCTCGGCTGTTTCCTGTTTTCCGAAGATGACGTGTTCAAAAAGATCGGCGTCCTCTCCGGCGGCGAGCGCGGGCGCTACGCGCTGCTGCGTCTACTTCTGCACCCGGCAAACTTCCTGCTGCTCGACGAACCCACGAACCATCTCGACCTGCGCGCCAAAGACGTGCTCCTCAACGCGCTGGTGGAATACACCGGCACCGTCGTCTTCGTCTCGCACGACCGCTACTTCATCGACAAGCTGGCTACGCGCGTGTTCGAAGTCGGTGACGGCAAAGTCGAAGTCTTCCCTGGCAACTACGAAGACTACCTCTGGCGTAAACAGGGCGGACAGCGCGTTGCGCCCACGCTCGATGATGTTCCCGGAGCGGCTGGATCAAAATCAAAGGTGAGTGCCCCACTTCTCGCCTCCGTTGCGAGAAGTGGGGCTTTAGAGACTTCGCATCAGCCAACTAACGGTAATCGAGGCAAGGAGAGTGAGGACGAAACCGAAGCCCTCAAGAAGCGCCTGAACCCCATCAAGCGCAAGCAAATGGAAGATCGCGTTCACGAGTTGGAGGAAGAAATCAACCGCGCGGAGGGCTCCATCGCGGCACTGGAAACCTCGCTGCAGAATTTTGTCAGTGCTGACGAAAACCAGCGCCAGTCGCAGGAACTCGACCGGCACAAAACCAGCTACGCCGCACTGATAAAAGAGTGGGAAGGTCTAGCGGCAAGTCTGCAGGAGTCTGAATAGCCGCTTAGACGCGTTCCGACCTCCGGGACGCGGTTCCATCCTCGCGCCAGAACACCCGGCGTTGAAACGCCGGGCTATTTTCAGATGTCCCTCCGGGACAAGCGCGGTTTTCCATCCGCCGCACCTGTACAGCATCTTCCGTAATCTCTCACCTCTACTTACGTGTGTGCGATATTCGGATTGGCCACTAGGCCAGCAACTGCCGAAGGCCACCAATTTCAAACACCCGCATGACCCAGGTGTCAGGCGCTTTCGTACTCAGCAAGTGACGAGCGCCGCGCGGAGACCCAAGGAAGGTCACATGCTTCAGTCGTCGGACTCGTTCAATCCCAAGGCCGCATCGCCGGCTTCCAACCCCAACGCATACAACCCGATCAAAACCGTTACTGCTCCGGTGGATCAGGCCACCATCGGCCGCACCCTCTATATTAAGGGCGAAGTCAGCGGCTCCGAGGCTCTTTACATCGACGGCCGCATCGAAGGCAAAATCACCATGCCGGAAAGCCGGGTCACCATCGGCCGCAACGGCAGGGTCGATGCCAGCATTCAGGCCCGCGAAGTTGTAGTCATGGGCAAGGTGACGGGAAACATCGAATGCAGCGATCGCGTCGATATCCGCGCCGAAGGCTCGGTCCACGGGGACATCTCTACCACGCGCATCAGCGTGGAAGATGGCGCCGCACTGAAGGGCGGAATTCAGGTCCGCAGCAGCGAGGGGAAACATAAAGAGGCGCAGAACCAGTCCAAGTCAGCAGAGGCGTCGAAGGCCCTGGCTGCCACGGCCAGCGCCTAGTTGGCGCAAGTATTTGCCGACAAGAACAACGGGGCACGCTCGCGCGTGCCCCTTCTGTTTTCGGCGTACCCGCCCTCGTAGAGACGTTGCTTGCAACGTCTCTCTCCATCATTCGTGGCGCCGCCGGCCGAGACGTAGCAAGCTACGTCTCTACGATGATTTAAGTTTTTGGCTTGAAATCCAAGGCCGCCGAATTCATGCAATAGCGCAGTCCCGTCGGCGCTGGGCCATCCTCAAACACGTGCCCCAGATGCGCGTCGCACCTGGCGCAGCGAACCTCAGTCCGGACCATGCCGTATTTCGAGTCGCGATGCTCCACCACATTGCTGGAGTCCCCGGGCTTGTAGAAACTCGGCCAACCCGTCCCTGAATTAAACTTCGTCTGCGAATCGAACAGCGGAGCACCGCAGCACACGCAGTGATACATCCCCGGCTCTTTCGTGTCCCAATACTTCCCGGTAAACGCACATTCGGTTCCCGCCTCGCGGGTCACGTGATACTGCTCGTCGCTCAGCTGTTTCTTCCACTCGGTTTCACTCTTCGTAATTTTCTCCGCAGTCTTTTCGGCCATCATCAACTCCATTTCGCTATTTATTTTGACAATGATTAGATGTTTCAGCACGCCAAAAGTGTCACTCCACTTCCTCCCCCACCTTCCGATACTTCCCGCGGAAGAACAGCAGCGGCTCCCCCTCCCGCCCCACCACATCCTCGACCTCCGCAATGAAGATCGTATGATCTCCAGCCACCTCCGCCGAGTGGAGACGGCACTCCAGATATGCCAACGTCCCCTGCAACATTGGAGTCCCATGCTTGGTGCGCTCAAACTGCGCCCCGGCCTCAACTTCCGCGTGCTCGTGACTACGCTCCGGACGCGCGTAGTACTCCGAAATCGCACGCTGATCCTCGCCCAGCACATTGATCCCAAATCGTTTTTTGGCGTGCAGGTGCGCGTGCGTTCGCGTGGTGTGATCCACGCATACCAACACCAGCATGGGATCGAGCGACACCGACGCGAACGCGTTGGCGGTCATGCCGTGCACTTCGCCGTCGAGATCCACGGTGACGATGGTTACGCCGGTGGCGAAGCGCCCCATTGCTCGTCGAAAATCGGCAGAATCCAGGCTCATATCGTAGAGACGTTGCTTGCAACGTCTCTCTTGCCATCGTTCGGTATGCTGCCAGCAAGACGTAGCAAGCTACGTCTCTACAGCAGCAACCGCCTACATTACCATGCCCTGCCGTTGTATTATTCGAGTCTAGTGACCCCGACCGCAATTACGCCCACGACCCCGGAGCAGCGCTCTAAATGTGCCTGTACCCTGGCCGAGGTGCGCCCCGGCGTCCCCATCTCGCGCGAGGCCGCCCTGCACTTCATCCGCTGCCCCGACGACGATTTTCCCGAACTCCTCGCCGCCGCGCGCGCGGCCAAAGAACGCTTCAAGCCCGGCGTCATCACCTACTCGCGCAAAGTCTTCCTGCCGCTGACCAATCTCTGCCGCGACTATTGCGGATACTGCACTTTCCGCCGAGATCCCGGCGACCCCGGCGCACACACGATGGCTCCCGACGAAGTTCTCGCAGTCGCCCGCGCCGGAGAAAAACTGGGATGCACCGAAGCCCTCTTCTCTTTAGGAGACAAGCCCGAACTGCTCTTTCCCGAGATGCGCGAGGCTTTGCGCCACCTCGGATACAAGTCCACGCTGCACTATCTGGAAGCCATGTGCGAACTCGTGCTGCGTGAGACCACTCTGCTCCCGCACCCAAACCCAGGCCTCCTCAGCGCGGAATGGATCGCGCGACTGGGCGCCGTCTCCCCCAGCATGGGGCTGATGCTCGAAACCACAAATTCAGCCTTGCTCGCTCCCGGCGCGGCTCACGACAACGCTCCCGACAAAGTTCCGGCCAAGCGCCTGCGCACCATAGAAGAAGCGGGCAAGCAGAATGTGCCGTTCACGACCGGCTTGCTAATCGGAATCGGCGAGTCTGCTAGAGGACCGTGTCGACACGCTGCTCGCAATCCGCGATTTGCACGACCGCTACGGCCACATCCAGGAAGTAATCGTGCAAAACTTCCGCGTCAAGCCGGCGATTCCCATGGCCCACTGGTCCGAGCCTACCCGCGGGGAGATGCTGCGCGCCGTGGCGGTAGCTCGCTTGTTACTCCCTAACGTGAATATTCAGGCTCCGCCCAATCTCTCCGCGCCTTACTATGAAGAGTTAGTGGACGCGGGCATCAACGATTGGGGAGGAATTTCGCCGCTGACCCCCGACTACATCAATCCGGAAAAGCCCTGGCCGCACCTGGAGCAACTGCGCCTGCGCACCGAAGCCAGGGGATTTGCCTTGCACCAGCGTCTGCCGGTATATCCGGAATTTATTTCTGCCGTAACGGCCAAGCCCGGACTCCTGTCAGAAAAAGTGCGCGCCGCGGCCACCGATCAAGGCTTGGCAAAAATAAAGAGGGCGGCATGATTTGCGTCCTCAGCGGCGGCACCGGCGGCGCCAAGTTTATCGATGGGCTCCAGCAGGTCATGCCCGCCCAGGAAATCACCGTGGTCGTCAACACCGGCGATGACTTGCTCTGGTGGGGGCTTTACGTCTCCCCCGACATCGACTCCATCACCTACGTGCTCTCCGGCATGCTCAGCCGCGAACGTGGATGGGGCGTGAAAGGCGACACCTTCCTCTGCCTGCAGGCCATGGGACAACTCGGCGAGCCCACGTGGTTCCACACCGGCGACCGCGACCTGGCCATGCACCTGCTGCGTTCGCGTCTGCTGGCCGAGGGCAAGACACTCTCCGATGCTACCGCCGTCATCTCCGAAAAACTCGGCGTGAAGGCCCGCGTTCTCCCCATGAGCGACTCGCGCGTCGAAACCCGCGTCGATACCCGGCCGGCGAGTTGAGCTTTGAAGAGTATTTCGTGCAGCGCTGGTATCAGGACCCGGTGAACTCGGTGCGCTTCGCCGGCGCATCCGACGCTGAACCGGCCCCAGGTGTGATCGACGCTATCGTCTCTGCCGAGGCAGTGATTATCGCCCCCAGCAATCCCATCACCAGCATCGGTCCGATTCTGGCGGTGCCTGGCATTCGCGAAGCGCTGCTGCGGTGTCACGGAAAAGTTGCCGCCATCAGCCCGATCGTCGGCAACGCTCCTGTCGCGGGTCCGGCGGGAATTCTCATGGCCGCGCAGGGATTGCCCTGCTCGATCGTCGGCGTCGCGCACGCGTACGAGGAATTCATCGACGTCCTGGTCTGCGACAATCGCGACAACCGCGCCGCCGAACTGCTCCGCGCCAACGGCTTGGGCGTCAAGTGCACGCAGACCATCATGCGCACCGCCGAAGACAAGGCGGCCCTCGCCCGCGAAGTGCTCGCGTTCGTTTCGAAAGCTCCGGGGACCCGCGATGAGCCGAGGGCCCGTGGCGCCGCCTTTCGACGTTTGGACCATCAACCGTGATTCTCATCCCCGTCAAGAACCTGTCTTCAGCCAAGCAGCGTTTGGCTGCGGTTCTCGATCAACCCTCCCGCACAGCGCTGGCGCAGGCCATGCTGCATGACGTACTGGCCGCCCTGCACGGCTGGAAAAATCGTCCGCCGGTTGCGGTCGTCACCAGCGATCCATATGCGATAAAGCTGGCCACCGAATATCAGTTCGAAATCATCCCCGACCCCGCCAATCCGGGAGAAACCGGAGCCATCGAGATGGCCACCAACATCTGCGTCGGGCGTGGAGTCGATAGCACACTGGTGATCCCGGCCGACATTCCGCTGATTCAAGCGTGGGAGCTCGAAGAAATTCTGAAGCACGCCCCCGCCGAAGGCAGCGTCCTGGTCCCCGCCGCCGACGGACGCGGCACCAACGCCGCCTTCCGCCGTCCCGCAAATCTGTTCCCCCTGCGCTTCGGCAACGACAGCTTCAAACCGCATCACGCCGCCGCGCAAGCCACCGGCAAACCGTGCGTAGTGCTGAATCTCCCGGGAATTGCCGTAGACGTAGACAATCCCGTCGGATCTGCAAGAACTCGCATCGCTCCCCGGGGAAACCCGCGCCCAACGCCTAGCCCGCAAATACGCCCACGTAGCGACAGCCACCTCGGCTGTCCAGCCGCGCAGCGGCGAGATATGAAAGCTCAGCATTGTCGATCGATAATCGATGTCTTATGAGCAAGCCCGCTGCAGCACAGAAGAAACCAGCCGCGAAGCGGCGCAAGGATTCAGCCCACGGCGCCAGCCGTGGGTTAGCGGTCCAAGAAATGCCAGCCCCGAAGAGGCGAAAGAAAATCCCGCCGCGACCTCCGATGAACTTCGCCTGATCCCAATCCCACTCGCCGACGAAATCCGCCCCGGCGACTCCCTCGCCGACAAACTCCTCGCATCCCTCCGCCGGCGCCGCCTCGCTTCCAACCCGGCGACATCCTGATCGTGAAACACAAAATCGTCTCCAAATCCGAAGGCCGCCTGGTCGATCTGGCCACGATCAGTCCCTCCGCTGAATCGATCGCATGGGCGAAACAATACGAGCTCGACGCCCGGGTCATCGAGTTGGCTCTGCGCGAGAGCCGCGCCATCATCCGCCGCAAGAACGGCGTGCTCATCACCGAGACCCACCACGGCTTCCTCTGCGCCAACAGCGGCGTTGACGTCTCCAACGTCAACGGAGGCAGTCACGCGCTGCTGCTCCCCGAAGATCCAGACCGCTCCGCCGCCAACCTTCGCCGCGCCCTCAAGAAGCAGAACCGGCCTCGCCATCCCCGTCATCATCACCGACAGTTTTGGCCGTCCCTGGCGCGAAGGCCTGACGGAGTTCGCCATCGGCATCGCCGGAATGAAGCCGCTGCGCGACGACCGCGGCCGCCGCGACTCCCACGGCTACAAACTGCGCGCCAGCATCGAAGCCGTCGCGGACGAACTGGCCTGCGCCGCCGGCCTCGTCTGCGGCAAACTCAACCGCGCCCCCGCCTGCATCGTCCGCGGATTCCGCTACGAATCCGGCCCGGGAAAAGTCAGCGACCTGCTTCGCCCCGCATCCACCGACCTATTCCGCTAAAACTTCCGCTACACTGTAGAGACGTTGCTTGCAACGTCTCTTGCCGGCGCCGGCAGTCGCGACGTGGTGAGAGAGACGTAGCAAGCTACGTCTCTACGGAGAGTGTCATGCCGCGAACTCACGCCTTCGGAACTGGAAGCTTTTCCTTCGCTCGAATGGTCTCGACGTTGCGCCGCGCCTGACTCCCGCGCTGCGGTCTTCGTTAGAAAAGGTGCTCGAAACACAGAACGGCGCCGACTTGTCGTTGGAAGAGTCCTACGCGCTGGCCAACTCCGAAGGCGACGATCTGCTCGGCCTGTTGGTCGCCGCCAACCTGCTGCGCGCCGAACTCGCCGGCAACATCGTCACCTACGTGGTCAACCGCAACATCAATTTCACCAACATCTGTTTCGTGGGATGCAAATTCTGCGCCTTCAGCCGCGGCCCGCGCGAGTCCGACACTTACTTCCTCACACTCGATCAGATGGCGCAAAAAGCGGTGGAAGCCTGGCAACTCGGCGCCACCGAAGTCTGCATCCAGGGCGGCCTGCCCCACGATCTTCCCAAGTTCCACTATCGCGACATTCTCCGCGCCATCAAGAACGCCGTCCCGCGCATGCACATCCACGCCTTCTCGCCGATGGAAATCGTCTACGGCGTGGAACTCACCGGCATGCCGCTCGCCGACTACCTTTCCATGCTGCGCGACAACGGACTGGGAACGCTTCCCGGCACCGCCGCCGAAATTCTCGACGACGAGATTCGCCACATCCTGTCCGCCAACAAACTTTCCACCGCACAATGGGTCGAGGTGATCCGCACCGCGCATCGCTGCGGCATTCGCACCACTTCGACGCTGATGTACGGACACACCGAAACTCCCGCGCACTGGGTCCGCCAGATGCGGCTGCTGCGGCGAGATTCAATCCGAGACCGGAGGCTTCACCGAATTCGTTCCTCTCGGCTTCGTCCATCAGAACACGCTGCTCTTTCATCAGGGTCTGGCGCGCACCGGCCCAACGCTGGCCGAGCATCTCAAAGTTCACGCGCTGGCCCGCCTGCTGCTCGCCGGATCGATCAACAATATTCAGGTTTCGTGGGTAAAGCTGAATCGCCGCCTCTCGCAGCTCTGCCTGCACGCCGGCGCCAACGACTACGGCGGCACTTTGATGGAAGAGAATATTTCCCGCGAAGCCGGAGCGACCGCAGGCCAGTACACCAGCCCGGAAGATTTTCAATCGCTGATTCTCGAAATGGGTCGCATCCCCGCCGAGCGCAACACAACTTACTCCCGCATCCACATCAAAGTGCCGCTCAACGAATGCATCGCCGAACAGTCGTTCGAGGCGGAATTCGCATGAACTCCAGTCTCGAAGGCGGCCGTCCGATCGCAGTCATCGGCGGCACCGGCCCCGCCGGCATGGGACTCGCCCTGCGCTGGGCGCGCGCCGGAGAAACCATCATCATCGGCTCGCGCGACGAGAAGCGCGCGCAACAGGCCGCCGCATCCATCCAGCAAAGAATTGGAGGCGAGGCCAAAATATCGGGCATGGAAAACAGCGCCGCCTGCGCCGCCGCCGACATCCTGATGCTGACCGTTCCCTTCGAAGGTCAAGCCTCGCTTCTCAAGAAACTCAAGTCCGTCGATCACCGAGGGCAGCATTCTCATTGACGCCACCGTGCCCCTGGCTGTCGGCGTCGGCGGACGCGCCTCGCGCACTCTCGGCGTCTGGCAAGGCTCCGCCGCCCAGCAGGCCGCCGAACTCGTGCCCGATGGAGTGAGCGTGGTCGCCGCCTTCCACAACGTTTCCGCCGAACTGCTCGGCACCGACACTCCGCTGGACTGCGACGTCGTCGTCTGCAGCGACGATCCCGATGCTGGGCAACTCACCCGCGAACTGGCGGCAAAGATTCCCGGCGTCCGCGGCATCGACGGCGGCAAACTCGAAAACGCACGCATCGTTGAGCAGATCACCGCCTTGCTCATCGGCATGAACTTCCGCCACAAAGGCCACGCCGGAATCCGCATCACCGGCCTGCCACCTGACGCTTACCGCTGAGCCCATTCACTTCCAGGAGCGCTTCTTTTGAGCGAGAAAAGCCGCGAGAACGTTCACGAGAATGAGAACCTCGACGCAGGCTTGCAGTATCACAGCGGCACCAAGCATTCCTATCAAAGCCTGCGCATGCATCCGCACTTCCTTGACTGGGAGAACAAGCCTCTCCTATTCAAAATTTATCCCACGCTTGAAGTCACGCGCCTTCCCCGGGATTTCCATGAAACCGACCGCGCCGCGCTTTCCGCGATTGCCGACTCCGGTGCTCCGGCGCAAGCCGAAGCCATCCCCGATCTCGAAACTCTGGCGCAGTTGCTGTTTTTCTCCGCCGGCGTCATCCGCAGCAAGAAACATCCGCAGGGAGAAACTTTTTTTCGCGCCGCCGCCTGTACCGGCGCGCTTTACGAAATCGAACTCTACGTCGTTTGCACCGATCTTCCGGGCAGAGCCGTGCCCGGCGTGAAGAATCCTCCAGGACTTGCGGCCGGCGTCTACCATTTCGGCGCGGCCGAGTTCGGTTTGCGCCAACTCCGCTCCGGCGATTTCCGCCAGGCGCTTGTCGACGCCACTGGCGGCGACGCATCTGTGGCCCACGCTCCCGTCACGATCATCTGCACCGGCACCTATTGGCGCAACGCATGGAAATATCACTCCCGCACCTACCGCCATTTCGGCTGGGATAATGGCACCATTCTCGCCAATCTTCTCGCCATGTCCGCCGCCTCAAATCTTCCCGCGAAGGTCGTCGCCGGTTTCGTCGATTCTCAGGTGAACGCCCTGCTCGGACTCGACACCAATCGCGAAGTCGCATTCTCCCTGGTCCCCATTGGCTACGCACAATCGCCGCCATCCAGTTCGCCTCCAATTGCCCCGCTTGAGTTGCCGGTCGTTCCCTACTCCGAGTCGGAAGTCGAATATCCCGCCATGCGCAAAATGCACGAAGCTTCCTCGCTCGATTCCGCGGCCGAGGTAGATGCCTGGCGCGGCAAGACACCGTCGCACGAGCTTCCCGCCCCGAAGGGAACTATCACCGCGCTGCAGCCGCTCGACGACTCCGCCATTCCTTCCGACTCCATCGAGCAGGTAATTTCGCGCCGCGGCTCTGCCCGAAAATTCGCGCGCGATCCCCTCACTCTGCCCCAGCTTTCCACGATCCTCGACCGCGCCACGCGTGGAATTTCCGCCGACTTTCTCGATCCCGTTGGAAGCCATCTGAACGATCTGTATCTGATCGTGAACAACGTGCTGGGCCTCACCCCCGGAGCCTACGTTTACCACTGGGAGCAAAAGCTACTCGAACTGCTAAAGCCCGGAGACTTCCGCGACAAAGCCGGCTACCTGGGACTCGAACAACAACTCCCTGCCGATGCCGCCGTCGACGTATTTTTCCTCGCAGACTTGAAGAGAATTCTGCAGCGCTACGGAAACCGCGGATATCGCGCCGTACAACTGGAAGCCGGCATTCTCGGCGGCAAACTCTATCTCGCCGCTTACGCGCAGCGCCTGGGCGCCACCGGCCTGACCTTCTATGACGACGACGTAGCCAGTTTTTTTCTCCCCACGCCCGCGGGAAAAGCGCGATCTTCCTCGTCGCCCTAGGCCGCAGCGCGGCTCGCAAGTAAGGCTTCCGGCTCTCGGCTTCCGGCTTCCGGAACACGCACGATTGGAGACGCTCAAGACTGTTTGTTAGGGCACGACCCCGGAAGGCCGCGAGAAAGTCACAAATGCGTGTTTCGTCGTGGACAAATGCGTGCTTCGTCGTGGAAGAGCGGCCCTTTCAGGGCCGCGTAAGGCACCCACGATCACGCGGGCTTTAGCCCCTGTGGAACTTGCATTTGAATCAAGCTCACTTCCTACCAGACAAACCCGGAAGGCGAACGCCGGAAGCCCGAAGCCTCTTTTTACTCTTCCGCCACCGGTCCCGTCATCTCTTCCGCCGGCTCTCCGCCTGCCATCGCCTGCGCAATGATCAGCTTCCGCGCTTCCACCCGAATCTTCGGCAGCTGCACGCTAAACCACCACGCTCCCAGCACCGAGGCCAGCCCGCCAATCGCGACCGTCAGCGGTGCGCCCAGCCGATCCGACAACGCGCCACCCAGCAGCGCTCCAATCGGCGCCATTCCCATGAACATCATCGAATAGACCGCCATGGTCCGGCCACGCAAGGCGTCGGGCACCATCACTTGAATCAGCGTATTCGACGAGGCCATCTGCAACATGATGAAATATCCTACCGGCATCAGCAGCAACACAGAGAGCCAGAACGATCTTCGAAAACGAAAACAGCATCAGGCTCACTCCGAACCCCGCGCAGCATACCGATACCCACGTTCCCAAGCCCTTCACTCCCGAGCGCACAGCCAAAGTAAGCGCCCCCAAAAGCGCTCCCACGCCCGCTGCGCCCATCAGGATTCCCAGCCGCACCGCTCCCAAATCGTGCGATCCGATCAGCGAAGCGAACTCCTGTCCGCCGCCGCGCAAAATCTTGTCGGCAAAAATCGGCATCAGCACCACATATGGCATGCCCGTCACGCTCACCAGCCCCAACAGGATCATAAGGGCTCGAATCGGAGCCGTGCGATTCACGAACCGGAATCCTTCGAGCATGTGCTCCCACGGCGACGTCTTGGCCGAAACCCGCGCCGGAGCAAGCACATCCATCATCATCAATCCGGCGATGACGGCAATGTAGCTGGCGCCATTCACGAAAAAACACCAGCCTTCGCCCAGCCTCGCCACCAGGACGCCCGCCACGGCCGGTCCAATCACGCGGGCGCCATTGAACATGGAGGAATTCAGTGCGATGGCATTCATCAAGTCTTCCTTGCCCACCATGTCCACCAGGAACGACTGGCGCCCGGGAATATCGAACGCATTCACTACCCCCAGCAGCGCCGCCAGCACGAAGATATGCCAGACCCGCACGGTATGTGTCAGGGTGAGCGCCGCCAGCACGAACGCCAGCAGCATCGACGCGACCTGCGTGCCGATGACTACATGCTTGCGGTTGCTGCGATCCGCGACAATTCCGCCGAGAGGAGCAAACAAGAAGACCGGAATCTGGCTGGCAAATCCTACCGCGCCCAACTTCAACCCCGAACCCGTCAGCCGGTAGACAAGCCACGACTGCGCCACGGTCTGCATCCAGGTGCCGATCAGGGAAATCAGTTGTCCGCTGAAAAAAAGCTGGAAGTTGCGGTGGCGCAGCGCCCGTCCCGCAGCCTGCCAGCGCACTCCGCGACTTGCGGGCACAGCTTCGCCGTTGGCAGGTGCGTTTTCTGGAGAGGAAGTCTTCGGCTCAGCCACAGGTCATTTGGAATAACGATTCGCCATCCACTGCACTACTATATCGTGAGCGTTCGCGGATGATTGCGAGGTCACCTGTTTGCACTCTTCATCTGCGCCGAAATCCACTTTGTGGTGCCGTCGGTTCCCGATTCCAATCCGCTAAACCTAGAATTATGAGTGCCTTGGTGAAAGCCAAGAATCTTCTAACTTGGCCCTTCTCTTATTTCCCGCCGTGCGCTAAAGTAGCGCCTGCGCGTTGGGCGATTCGGCAAAGGATGGACGCCACTTATGACCACTCCTCCAGTTGGAATTGAGCGCCGTGTCGGGCAGCGATTTCCTTACCTACTTCCGCTCTCTCTCCGCCAACCCGCAGTCTCCCTGGAAGGAGTCGGATTTACGCAGGACCTTAGCTCGCGCGGCGTCTTCTTCTTCACCGACGCTCCGCTCACCGAAGGCGCCGAAATCGAAATCACACTCCGGATGCCGTCCGAGATCACTCTCGGCGAGAACATGCCCGTGCGCTGCCGCGGCCGGATTTTGCGAGTGACCCGCCCGGCCGCAACATCGACTTCAGATTCTTCTCGCGCCGAAGCTAAAATTGGCGTCGCGGTTCGCCTCGAGTGCTACGAATACCTTCCGGAGTCCTCTCAGTCTTCCGCCACTTTCCCCCGGGTCTCAAGCCTTCATCAGCATCGCGACGAAGACCAGCCGGCGGCTCAATCCACCGCTCGTCCCGTTCTGGGCTGAACCTTTTGGATACCGAAGCGGTTCCGCTGCAGCAAGCCTTCCGCTATTCCCTGGGACGACTTAACTATTTTTCTCCGCTCCAAAGGTATCTTTTCAACCTCGCGCTCTTGGCTTACAATACTCGCAATAAGGGGCTAGCAGCCCCATTTTCCTATTTGTGCATTTCCTCCCAGACTTTCATCATGGGTTTGCGTTGCCTTAGCTTTCGCGCAGATGGCTTGCCTGTTCGATTACCTAGGTCACTTGGCGGAGAGTAGATTCTCTTTCTAACATGCAGACACCGAGAGAAATCAGCGAGAACCGCGCTATGCATGGTATCGCCGTCGCCCTCCTCACCGAGGACCGGGATCACTTATCCGCACTGGAAAGTCGTCTTGAGGAGACGCGCCTGGGAAAGGCTATTTTTGCACATGTGGGGTTTCCCGCCGCACCGACCGACGCGATTCTCCGTCAATTGCAGGATTCACGCGCGGAAGTCGTCATCGTCGACATACCGGCGCAGGATCCCCAGCGCGCCATCCATACCATCGAACTGATTCGCGCTACCACTCAGCAGATTGCCATCTTCGCGAACGGCGACATGACCCGACCCGCCAGCATCATTGCCAGCATGCGCGCGGGCGCTGGCGAGTATCTCGATCACTCCGCTGGTTCCGAGCCCTTACTCGAAGCTCTAACCCGCTTCAGTTCGTCACGCACCCGCAGTCTCGGGGGCGCAGGCAAAGCCCGGGTATTTACTTTCCTCGGCGCCAAGGGAGGCGCCGGATGCACCACCGCCGCGGTCAATACCGCGGTCGCGCTGCAACAGTCTCATGGAGATGTAGTTCTCATCGACTTCGCTCCCATCGGTCACGCCGCTCTTCATCTCAACTTGCGGCCCCAATTCGGCGTGCTCGACGCTCTGCAGAATCTCCATCGCCTGGACGGCTCCTTGCTCGATGGACTCATGACCCTGACCGAAGAGGGCTTGCATCTTCTGGCAGGACCGCAACAGCCCTATCCCAACGAGCCCACGCCGGGCGAGTTGGCCCGGCTGTTTGATCTGCTGGTCAATCACTATCGCTTCGTCATCGTCGACGCTTCCAATCGCCTCGACCCCACCACGCATCTGCTCTCCGATCTTTCCAACGCCGTGCTCCTGGTCGCGCAGACCGATGTGGTTTCTCTTTGGAGCGCAGCGCGCATTCACACCTTCCTCGAAGAAGGCACCGGCCGCGACCGTCTGCGCATAGTGTTGAATCGCTACAAGAAGATCCCCGGCTTCAGCGAGTCCGATGTCGAGCAAGCGACCAACTGCAAAGTTCTGTGGAAGGTTCCCAATGCCTTTCAGGCGGTTTCGCCCGCCATCGACCACGGCACCCCGGTGGTCCTGCAGGATGGTCCCGAGATCAGCCGCTCGTATCGCGCCCTCGCTGCGACCCTGGCCGAAGCGTCCTCGAAGTCCGATGGAGGCCCCGACTTGGTCTACGGTCAAGATGGCGCACCCAAGAAAGCCTCCGGCCGCCTGAATCTCTCCCCGCTTCGCGCTGGACAATAATCAATTTTAGGAAGGGCACGCCTTCAGAGGTTGCAGAGAAAGCCAGAGAAGCGTCCTTCGCCGTGGAAGAACCGCCCTTTCAGGGCCGCGTAAAGTGGTTAAAATCAGCCCGGGCTTTATATCCGCTGAGAAAGTCAATGGCGGGCTGCACGCGCGCCCTACTTCCGAACCGCCTGTCGCGGCACCGCATCCTGCGGAAACATCTTGAACACCACTTCCCGCGAATGCGGCGTCACTTTCTTGTTTACGTCGCTGGCGTTTTCCGTCAGCGTACCCTTGAGCACGAAATACCCCTCATCCCCCGGATTCTTCCCGTCGCCGCGCTCCACCGTTCCCTTAAAGTCGAAAGCAATCCCGTGAACAACCTCCGTCGTAAAGCTCAACTTGTTCGCTTCCATCTTCCCGCTCTTGAAGAACTGATCCAGGAACGCCCCCTTGTCGCTCTCCCCATCGCCGAATCGCGAAACGAATCCCGAGACATGTCCCGCTTCTTCCACCGTCACCTGCACAAATTCCCCTTCCTTCAAGAACGAATACATCCCCGAAAATTCCTGCCCACTCTTCCCATCTGGAGCCCGCGCCGCGGCCGTGGCTCCTGACTTCGTGTCAGCCTTCGCCCCCTGTGCCAACAGTTCCTCCGAAGAACCCAGCAGTCCCCAGGCAAGTATTAGCGGAGCCATAATAATGAAATAGTTTTTTTTCATTGACACCGTCCCCGCTCAATCGTACTCCAAGTCGCCATTCAAAGAGCAAACCGCAGCGCCGTCCTTGTCGTGGGGGCGTCCCAAATTAAAAAGCTCCAGCCCCTCCGGCTGAAGCTTCGAATCCGATGCCACAACGCCTTATTTCTACCCATCACTTCCCCTTGGTCGCCTTACCGTCCATCACCGTCGTCCACTTCGTCCCATCTTGCGACATTTCGTATGTGAAGTTGTACGACGTGGGCGAAGCGATCTTCATCGTGAACCGCCCTTTCATAATCATCCCGTTCATCTTGTCGTCGCCGGTCCAAATCCAGGTGTCGCCGTCAACGGAACCCTTCGACTCCATGAACTCTCCCAGACTGTTGAACTCACGATACGTGTATGCCTTGTCACCGCCGGAATATCCAAAGATCGAAACCCCAGAGACATCACCCATCGAGCTCTTAAAGTCCGCGTGGCAAAGAAGGAAGAAGCCTCCTTCCATCCACTCGCACTTTTCGTTCTCCGAGATCTTCCCGCCCGGCCCCATCGCGCTGGGCTTCATGTCCCCCTCCAGCGTCCACGCCCCCACGAACATGTCGAGCTTCTTTTGCTCCGGCCCCGGCTTCGGCAACTCCATCTGCGCCACCGCCGCTCCCGCCAATAGCAGACACGCCGCAAAAATCATTCCTGTGTTTTTCATCGCATGCCTCGTGAGATTGAATCGCTGTTTGCCGTTGAACAGCAACCGCGGCTGCGGCGAAATAGTAGTCTCACTCCGAGAGCACCGTCAACCACGTTCTCCCAGTTTTCAAATCAACAATCAACAATCAACAATCAACAATCGCTCTGCCAGTCTCCCCAATGCGACGCGGTCATCTGTTGAAACTTCATCTTCCACGCGTCCCCTTGCTTCACCCAAACCGTGCTGAAGTGCTGATACCGCGGCGGCGGCCCTTGATCCTGCGCTGGCGGAACGCGCAGCACCACATCGTAAGTCACAATCGCCACACCTTCTGCTGCCATCACCACCTTCATATCGTACGGCTGCAGATTAAGCCCACCCTCTGCAAACTGGTCCAACATGTCCTGCCGGGTATACAACTGCCCGTCGAACGCCACAAAAGAAAAGTCGTCGGTCAGCGTGCGCTTGAAAAAAGCCGCGTCGCCCTTCTTAGCTGCGTCCACAAAACTCATCTCTGCGCTCATCAGCTGCTGCTCCAAGGGACTCAAAGCCTTCGCCGGCGCATTCGCCTGTCCAGCCCCTATCACCGGCAACACGCAACAGAGCAGAATCATGAACCCCACGAAACCGTATTTCATTCCGTCTCCCTTACAACGTTGTCAGCCCAAGGAGCGAAGCGCTCCATACAATGTTGTCATTCCGAGAAGCGAAGCGACGAGGAACCTGCTGTTCTCCCACCACGGAGATCACAGCCGTCCCCCTTCCTGAATCCTTCGGGGCAATTCCCCGCGCGCCACCGAAACCTGCTCCCCCGTCGCCAGATTCTTCAAGGAGAACGCATCCGCCTTCACTTCATTCTCACCCACGATAAGAATGTACTTCGCTCCCGCCTTCGTCGCCGCCTCAAACGATTTCTTCAATCGAAATCCCTCATCTCCCAACTCGACCACCACATCATGCCGCCGCAATTCCCGCGCCAGCCGCGCCGCCTCGCCATTCATCCCCGCCCCGAGAGGCGCAATGTAAACATCCGGCTTGCGCAACACACCCTCGGCCGTCTCTTTCAAAGACATCACTAACCGGTCTTCGCCAATCGCAAACCCAATCCCCGGAGCTGCCGGCCCGCCGAGCGCCTCCGATAATCCGTCATACCGCCCACCGCCTAGAATTGCGTTCTGCGCCCCCAACGCCCCGTGCGTAAACTCGAACGCCGTCCGCGTGTAATAGTCGAGCCCGCGCACCAACCGGTCGTTTATATGAAACTCGACACCCACAGCGCGCAGAATTTCCTGCACCGCATCGAAGTGCTTGCGGGAATCCTCGCCGAGAAACTGGGTAATGCGGGGCAGCGTGTCGATGATCGGCTGATCCTCCGGCACCTTGCAGTCAAACACGCGCAGCGGATTCGTCACCGCCCGCCGCTTGCAGTCATCGCACATCTGCCCCACGACCGGTTCCAGCGCCTTGCGCAGCGCCTCATTGAACTTAGTGCGGTCGGCAGGGGTGCCGACAGAATTCAACTCCAGCTTCCAATCGCTGATGCCGATCCGGTCCAGCAATGTCGCCAGCATCTCCAGCACTTCCGCATCCCGCGCCGGAGACTCGCTCCCCGCCGACGCCGGCCCAATCACTTCCGCCCCAATCTGATAAAACTGCCGATACCGTCCCTTCTGCGGCCGCTCCCGCCGAAACTGCGGCCCAATGTAGTACAGCTTGTTCAGTCCGCGATCCCACAGCTTGTGTTCGATATAAGCCCGCACTACGCCAGCAGTATTTTCAGGACGCAGCGTGAGCGACTGCCCCTTCTCGCTAGCCGCCCGGGGCCGATCTTCCCACGTGTACATTTCCTTGGCGACAATATCCGTCTCTTCGCCCACCCCGCGCGCAAACAACTCGGTCGCCTCGAAAATCGGCGTGCGAATCTCCTGGAAGTTGTAAGCGCGAAACAGATCCCGCACCGTTGCCTCCACAAAATTCCACAGCGCCGTCTCCGGCGGCAGCAAATCCCGCGTCCCTCGCACCGCATTTATCATTCCGCTCCCGTCTTCATCTTTATATAAGAATTGTCATCCTATTAAGGATTGTCATCCTGAGCGAGGATGGATCTTTGCGCCCCAGCGCAAAGATCAACCGCAGTCGAAGGATTCCTACGTTTCACCCCGTGCCACAAACCCATCAGGAAGTTCTCTCGTCAAATTCGGATGATCGAATGCAGAGTGAGAATGCCTTGACACACCTGATGAGGCACTCGAGCGTCAGGGATCCTTCGACTTCGAAAACCGATTCGCAGAGCGAATCGGTTACCTCCGCTCAGGATGACAACTCCCTGAATTCGATACGACAACGTCTATCTCTCCCGCAAATACTCATCCTTATACTCAAGATAATTCTTCGCATACCGCATGATCGTCTCCTGATCCTCCGCCTCCAACTTCCGCCGGAACTTCCCCGGAGATCCCATCCACAACGACCCTGGCTCAACCACCGTCTTCTCCGGAATCAGCGTCCCCGCCGCGATAATCGACCCCGCCCCAATACGCGCCCCATTCAAGATAATCGTCCCCATTCCAATCAAACACCGATCCTCAATCACACATCCATGCAGCGTCACCGAATGCCCCACCGTCACATACTCGCCTAGGTAAACGCCCCACTGCTGCTTCATCCCATGCAGCACGCTGTTGTCCTGCACATTGGAGTGAGCCCCGATCCGTATTTCATGGACATCCCCGCGGACCACCGCATTCATCCATACCGAGGCGTGCTCGCCCAGCACCACGTCGCCGATAATCTGCGCCGACTCGTCGACATAACATGTCGCCGGAATCGTCGGTCGCACACCTTTATATGAACGAATCATAGTTTGGGAAACTGAAAGTACCATGAGTGAGCCCCGTAGGGACAGCCACCACACCTCGGCTGTCCGGTCAAGCGCAGCTCGACCAACGTTCGTGACTGATCGCCTTAGTGTCCCTCTGTGACCTCTGTGGTTAAAGTCTTCCATTCCCACTCCGGGAACGATCCCTAAATAGTTCGGCTCACGTCACACAACTTTCCGCCCCTGGCATGCTATACAAATGTTGGTTTCCGAATATTCCGAGGAGAAGCCTTCCGGCGCCGCCGCCTGGTTAACTAACCTGGTTAACTAACAGGATGCGTTTTCCGGCACTTCTTCGCGGAGTTCCGCGCGCCTCGCGTCCGGTTAACGCGCGTAGGATCGTCCCTCCGAGTCGCAAAAAGTACTCAGAGGCGACCCTATGTCTTCGACGCGCATTGCTGCTCTTCTTATCCTCTTTTTTCTGATCTCAGCGCTCGCCCCCGCCCAGGACGCCACCGGTGCAATCCGCGGCACCGTCCTCGACGCCACTGGCAGCCGCATCGCTCAAGCCTCAATTGTCATCGTAAACACCGCGACCGGCAGGCGCTACACTACGACCTGCGATGCCGAAGGCGCCTTCGCCCTCGACTTGCTCCCGCCCGGCGATTACTCCGCTCGCGTCGTAGCCCAAGGCATGTCTCCCCAAGTCACGCCCCAACTGCATGTCGATATCGGCGCCGCCGCCATCCTGGAATTCCATCTCACCATTGCCGGCGCGCACGAAAATGTGACCGTCTCCGCCGCTCCCACTCTGGTCGAGACGCAACCCGCAGCCGTCTCCACGTTACTCGATGAGCGCGCCCTGAATGATTTTCCGCTGAACGGCCGCCGCTTCTCCGATCTCGCCCTGTTCTCCCCCGGCGTCACACAAGATCCCCGCAGCCTAACCTCCGCAAGTAACGGCGATCTCTCGTTCGGTGGCATGCGGGGATTCCAGACCACCACGCTGGTCGACGGCGGCGACTACAACAACGCCTTCTTCGCCCAGGCTCGCGGACGCTATCGTGCTCCCTTCCAGATCTCCACCGAGGTCGTGCAGGAATTCCGCGTCTCCACCAATTCTTACGGGGCTGAACAAGGCCGTTCCGCCGGAGCTGTCGTCAACGTCGTCACTAAATCCGGCTCCAATCATGTTCATGGCACCGCCTTCTATCACCTGCGTGACAGTTCTTTCGGTGCCGCCGACGCTTTCCTGGCCTTCAAGCCGCACAATCGCCAGCAGCAGTTCGGAGGCACGATCGGCGGCCCCCTCAAGCGCAACAGAATTTTCTTCTTCGCCGGCTTCGACCAGCACATCTTTCACTCTCCCAGCATCGTCGAATTCCTCGACGGCACTTCGCAAGTCGTTCCCGCCGCTGGCACCGGACCTTACACCCCCGGAGACTACGAAGCCACCGATCAGGCACTGGTCTTCGCCGCCGCCGCGCAACTCACTTCCCTCGCGGGAGAATATCCCGCCGCGCAAATCGGAAATTCGTCCTACGCCAAGCTCGACATCAATCTCACGCCCCGCCATCAACTCGCGCTCCGCCTCAACACCACGCGTTACTGGGGAGCCAACAACGTCTTTCTCGATCCCGCCAGCCCCGTCACCTACGACTCCATTAGCGACAATGGCCAGGAACTGGTTTCCACGGAAACCGGTTCGTTCTCCCTGACCTCTGGTTTCTCTCCCCGCTGGATCAGTCATCTCCGCGCCCAGTTCTCCCGCGACCGCCAGCAGTCCTACAGCAATACCAGCGACGTACTAATTAAGATTCCCAAGATTCTCGACGGCATCGGGCGCTCCAACCTTCTTCCCCGCCAGACTCGCGAACATCGTCTCCACCTCGCTGAAACCGTGAGTCACGAAGGCAGCCGCAACACCTGGAAGCTCGGCGGTGACGGCCTGCTCACCTGGATCTACGACTTCTTTCCCAGCCAGCAGAGCGGCGAATATCTTTTCTATCCCATCAAGGTCAATCCCTTCACCTACGCGCCCATGGAGGCGGGCCTCCCATTGAGTCCACTGCGCGCCTATGCTCACGAAGTCCCAAAGTACTATCTGCAAAATTTCGGCAGCGCCGCCTCGCACCCCGACACCAGGGAATACGCCGCTTTCGCGCAAGACACCATCCGCGTCACCGACCATCTCGCCCTGAATCTCGGAGTCCGCTGGGACCTGCAAACTTTCTCGACCACCGGTCTCCTCTCCAACCCGCTGTTCCCGCCGTCCGGCAAAGTCCCATTCAAGCCCTATAATTTTGCCCCGCGCGCTGGACTCGCCTATTCCTTCGGCAAGGCCCGGCCCCTCGTCGTCCGCGCCGGATACGGCATCTTCTTCGTCCGCATTCCTCAGATCTACAACTCAGTCATCCAAACCGAAAACGGCATCACCGATGCAAGTCTCTTCCTCAACAACTCGAACTACTACGACCACCAGGTTTTCCCCACCTACCCAAATGCTTTAGTAAGTTGCCCGCTCTATTCGGCAGCCTGCGCCCTGCCCGCCGGATTCACCCAGGGCGTCACCAAACGCCTCTCCGCCTTCGCCCCCAACTTCGTCACCCCGCGGGTGCAGCAAGCCAGCCTCACGCTGGAAAAAGAAGTCGTCAGCCATACCACCGTCGCATTGTCGCTGCTCAGCGTTCACGGCGAACATCTCATCCGCGCGCTCGATGTAAATCTCGCCCAGCCGACGGCTCTCACTTACCCCATCTTTGATTCCACCGGATCGATCTTCCAGGGCGGCTACTACACCGTCGATTCCTTCGCCACTTGGCAATTCACCCGCTCGCTGACGTGCCCCTTCCCTCCCTGCATCAATCCCCTGGGCCGCCCCATCGCGCAACTCGGCGCCATCAACGAGTTCCAAAGCGCTGCGTCCAGCTATTACAAAGGAGCCACGCTCTCCATCAATCGCCGCGTCTCTCGCGGGACTTATCTCCGCCTCTCCTACACCTACGCCCGCGCCATCGACGACGGTCAGGACGCCCTAGTCGCCGGCCAACCCGCCAGCGTCCAAAATTCCTACAACCCCAGCTCCGAACGCGGCCCGAGCGTCACCGATCAACGCCAGCGGTTGGTCGCCGCCATCTCCGCCGAACCTCATCCATTCCATCGCACTCAGCCGCTTCTGGGCTACATCTTCAACGACTGGAGAATCTCCAGCGTGGTCAACTACGGCAGCGGACGCCCCTTCAGCGCAACCGTCGCCGGCGATCCCAACCAGGACGGCAATGACCTCAACGACCGCCTCCCCGGCTACCGCCGCAATGCCTTCACCGGCCCCAACTACGCCACCACCGACCTCCGCGTCACCAAACTCGTGCGTCTCCGCGAACGCTACAAACTCAACTTCATTGCCGAATCCTTCAACCTCCTCAACCGCGACAATCAGCGCGTCACCATCACCTCCAACGGCCTGATCAACAACGCGACAACATTCGTAACCAACTCCGTTACCGCCAACATCGCACCCTACCCCGGCTACTACCAACTCCCCACCAACTTCATGAAACCCACCGCCGCCTACGCGCCCAGGCAAGTGCAGTTGTCCCTGAAATTCGTTTTCTAGAAAACAGGTTACGTAGCGACAGCCGTCTCGGCTGTCCCACAAAAAGAAGAAAAAAGCAAATGGAGGCGGGTGCCCCACTCTAGTCTCTGCGTCCTTTGCAGAGACTAGAGTGGGGATTTTGACTTTCACAAACTTAATGCGAGGAAGAACTACTTTGAGTTGAATCGTCAGCCATCGCCGCTCCAGCCAGCTTCCTCCACCGATAAAAGAACGGAACCCCCGCCACGATCACCAGCAGCCCCACCGACGACCGCACCGGCCGCACCAGCCACAAATTAATGGTCAAAGCCACCGCCGCAAAAAAGAAAATCAACACCGTCCACGGATACCCCCAAGCCTGATAAGGCCGAACAAGCTCCGGCTCCTTCCATCGCAACCGCAACACCGCAATCGCCGTCAACGCGAAAAAAATCCACACCGCAAACACAAACAGCGAATAAAGCTCCTCAAACGTTCCTGTCAGCGCCAGCAGTGCCGCCACGCATCCCAGAAAAATCAACGAGCCGCTGGGCGTATGGAACGATGGCTGAATCCGTTTCGCAAACGAAAAGAAAACACCATCCCGCGCCATCGCATAAGGAATCCGCGCTCCCGTCATCACTACCACATGCAGTGCTCCCAATGCCGAAACAGCCATCGCCACCGTGAGCCAGACTGCCCCGCGCGACCCCGCGAACGACCGCACCACATCCGACGCCACATGCTGCGACGAAGCGATCTCGCTTAACGGCAAACTGCGGAAGTAAATCACGTTCACCGACAAGTACAGCCCACCCACCGTAAGCAGCCCTAAGATAATCGCCAGCGGAATATTTTTCTGGGGGTGCACAATCTCCTCGCCCAGATCGCCCAGATCGTTGAAACCGTTGTAAGCCCACATCGCCGGAACCAGCGCCGTCAGCACCGCCGCAATCGTTCCCCATCCCCAGTGCGGCGCCACGGGAGCCACATCCGCCACATGCGACCGCCCCAGCAAAATCCCCGCAATCACAATCACCACAATCGTCCCCATCTTCAAACAAGTCAGTAGCACCTGGATCGCACCGCCCATCTGCACGCTCAAATAATTAATTCCGGTCACCATCAGCACCAGCAACGCCGCCAGCGGCTGAGCCGCAGTAAAAACAAACTCATAACTCCCCACATGCCCCCGAAACAATTCCGTCCCCATAACCGGAAACAAAAATCCCGCGAACCGCAGAAATCCCGCCGCCAACCCCGCCATGGCCACAGGTCGATCAAGAAACGAACTCATCCACCCAAAGAGAAATCCCCATACCGGTCCCAGCCCGCGGCTCAAATAAACGTATGGCCCGCCCGCCTTGGGGAAGGCGGCGCCCAATTCGGCATAACAAAACGCCCCGCACAGCACAATCAACCCGCCGGCAATCCACGCCACAAACACCAGCGTCGCCGAGCCCACCGCCCGCGCCATGTCGCTGGTAACCAGAAAAACCCCGGTCCCAATCGTGTCCCCAATCACAATCGCAGTCGCCGACCACAAACCGAGGCCGCGAACCAGATGCGCTCGCTCGCTATGCTCTGCCAGATAGCACCTCCACACGAGTAAAGTTTCGTGAGCCTACTCTCAGTGAAAAACTTCGTCAATCACTTGGTGGCTGCGCCACCGCAAGGGCGTCATCCCGAGCGGAGCCGTTCTTCAGGCGCAGGGAGGGACCTCGCGCGGACTGCAAGAGCAGCGGCCTCCCTTTGTCCCCGGTCCACAAGCGCGCTATCATCAGCCGTGATGTCGCAAAAATCCATGCTGCCAGAATTGCCGTGGAACCAGCGCTACGCCCTTTCCAGCATCGAAGACGTGCTGACCCCGGCGCTAGTGCTTTATCCAGATCAAATTGCCGCCAACATTGACTGCACCCTCGCATTGCTCACCGGCGACGCTAATCGCTGGCGCGTGCACATCAAAACCGCGAAGCTCGCCCACACTCTGCGCATGCTGCTCGACCGCGGCATCCGCAATTTCAAATGTGCGACCACGCTCGAGTTGCTTGTAGCCTGCCGTAGCGGAGCAGCCGACGTGCTCCTGGCCTATCCCGCAATGGGCGCGAATGCCCGCCGTGCGCAGGAAATCGCGCAGGAATTCCCGAACGTCCGCATCTCCGTTCTCGCCGAAAACGACGAGCAGCTCCAGCAATGGCGCGCCAGCCGCGTAGGAATTTTTCTCGACATCAATCCCGGCATGAACCGCACCGGCATTGATCAATGCGACACAAACCGAGTTGTCACCCTGGCGCAGGCAATCACCAAGGCCGGCCTTGAATTCCGCGGCCTGCACTACTACGACGGCCAATACGGCAGCCTCGCTGAGCCCGAACGCGCGCAGCAAGCGCATCGCGGTTATGACAATTTATTGAAAATCGCTAACCAACTCGGGCGCTCCGCCATCCACGTGCCAGAAATCATCACCGCAGGCACGCCCACGTTCCCTTGCTCGCTGAGCCATGAAGCCTTTCGCCGCAGCAATTTCACTCACCGCGTCTCGCCCGGCACCATCGTTTATTGTGACGCCACCAGCTTGCAGCAACTTCCCACCGAATATGGCTACCGCCCCGCAGCGCTGGTCCTGACCCGTGTGGTGAGCCATCCGCATCCCGGCATCGTCACCTGCGACGCCGGCCACAAAACCGTGTCAGCCGACGCCGGCGTTCCCACCTGCGTCGTTCTCGGACATCCCGAGCTAACGCCGCTTCCGCCCAGCGAAGAGCATCTCCCCATGGCGGTAAAAGAAGGAGCAGCAACTCCGCAGATCGGCGAGGCCCTCTATCTGCTCCCGCGACACATCTGTCCCACAGTAAATAATTTCGACGATGCGCTGCTGGTACGCGACAGGAACATTGAGTCCACAGAAAGAGTCTCCGCACGCGGCCGCGAAGCTCCGCTGCTTCACTCGCACGACGAAGCCGTTCCTCTTCGCGGCTAAAAAGTCTGCCTCCGCTCCCAGTCGGCGTCATCCCGACCGGAGCCGCATTTCAGACGAAGGGAGGCATCTCGCGCGAATCGTCACCGCACTGCGATGAATCACGAGCGCTTTTTCTTCGCAGCCTTCCCCCTTTTCCCCCCGACATAAGCAATGCAATCCATCTCAATCAGCATCCCCGGCGAGTGCCCCAAATCACTGCCCACCGTAGTCCGCACCGGATACGGCTTCGAAAACCGCTGCGCATACACCGCGTTGTAGCGCGCGAAAAGACCGGTGTCGCCGAGATGAACCGTAACCTTGACCACATCGCGAAGCGACGCCCCATCCGCCTCCAGAATGGCCGACATGTTGTTGATAGTCTGTTCCGTCTGCCCCTCAATCGTATCGCCCACCAGTTCGCCAGTAGCCGGATCGCTCGGCCCCGTACCGGTCACAAAAATAAAATCTCCCGCCCGCCATCCCTGTGAATACGCCCCACGCGGCGGCGCCCCACGCGTGCTCTGAATTTCATACTTAGCCATTGTTCCCCCCGATGCCACAGCTCAGATGTAACCCGGAGCTAGCCGGATTGTCCATCCTACGTGTCAATGCAGGAAAAAGAGTGTTGCGATAGGTCCACAGACAACCTGTCGTTCCGAACGGGGTCGAGGAATCTGCGGTTTCTCGCTAGTGCCGCCGAGTCCGACTGCCCAACGAACTCTGGCCGACCCGGTGCAATGAATATTTCCAACTGTCCGATCATGGACAGTTCGTTCCTCAATTCGGACATTCCTCGCCTTCCCGTAAGGGTTGCGTGTTGTTCCATTCTGTTCCGTTTCAATGACTTGGAGTCGGAGCCCGAATGGAGCGGAACTTGCCACTGCTCTTGTGATGGATATCGCTCGTCCCGAGTTCAAACTACAGAAACGCAAGCGGCAGATTGCGGTATCGGCTGTCGTCATCGTGGCGGTCGCCGCGGTGACAGTTGCGGTGTACAGGCTGCGGCCAGCCGCGCCCACCGTGGAGCGCGGGACCGTTTGGACCGACACCGTGAAGCGCGGGTCAATGCTGCGCCAGGTGCGCGGAGTGGGGTCTCTAGTCCCTTCGCAGGAAGCGGTCCTGCAGATTCCAGCGGAGACTGAAGCCACCGTGGTGCGGATTCGCATGCTTCCGGGCTCGCTGGTCAAAGCGGATACCATCCTGCTCGAGATGAGCAATCCGCAAGTAGAACAGGCTTCGGTTGACGCCGATCTTCAGTTGAAAGCGGCGGAAGCCGAGTATCAGAGCCAGCGGATGAAACTCGAAAGCGATTTGATGAACCAGAAGGCGGGCGCGGCAACGGTCCAGGCGGACTATACGCAGGCGCAACTGCAGGCGCAAACGGATAAGGCGCTTTACGATCTCGGAGTGATTTCCGGCCTGGCCTACAAGGCTTCAAAAGGAAAGTCCGACGAACTCACTACTCGCAATGGTCTCGAAGGCCAAAGACTGACCAGCACCCAAAAAGCGATCGATTCGCAACTTGCCGAGCAGCAAGCCAAAGTGGAGCAGATGCGGGTGCTGGCCGCGCTTAAGAAGAAACAGCTCGGCGCCCTCAAAGTCCGTGCCGGAATCGATGGTGTGCTGGTCGAGCTGCCACTGCACGTCGGAGAGCACGTTTCGCCCGGCGCAATGCTGGCCAAGGTTGTGCAGCCCAATCACCTGATGGCCGAGCTGAAAGTGGCAGAGACGCAGGCGCGCGATGTGCAAATCGGCGAACCGGCCTCCGTCGACACTCATAACGGGGTCATCGCCGGCGAGGTCATGCGCGTCGATCCCGCAGTGCAAAACGGAACGGTGACCGTCGACGTCAAACTAACGGGCGAATTGCCCAAGGGCGCGCGACCGGACCTGAGCGTTGACGGCACGGTCGATTTGGAGCGTTTGGATAACGTTTTATACGTGGGCCGGCCGGCGTTCGGACAGGAGAGCAGCACGATCAGTCTCTTCAAGCTGGGTCCTGATGGCCACGAGGCGCTGCGCGTTCCAGTAAAAGTCGGACGCGCATCGGTGAATTCGATCCAGGTTGTGGACGGATTGCATGAAGGCGACACGGTCGTGCTCTCCGACATGTCGCGTTGGGACAATACCGACCGCATTCGACTGCAGGACTAAGAACAGGATCAAGAATAAAACTTCAGAAATCGAGGAACAACATCCATGACAGAAGCGAACCTGCCGTTGATCCAGATTGCGGACATGACCAAGGTTTTCTACACCGAGGAGATTGAGACGCATGCGCTCTCCGGCGTGCACCTATCCATCGCCAAGGGTGAGTATGTCGCCATGTCGGGTCCCTCGGGCTGCGGAAAGTCGACTCTGCTTTCCATCATTGGATTGCTCGACACTCCCACCGCCGGGCGTTACCAGCTGAATAACAAGCCCGTTGAAAATCTCGACTTCGCCGAGCGGGCCCGCATCCGCAATCAGGAAATCGGTTTCATCTTTCAGAGTTTCAACTTGATTGGCGATCTCACGGTTTACGAAAACGTGGAACTGCCTTTGACCTATCGCCAAAGAATGCCTTCCCCGGAGCGCAAGAAACGAGTCATGGAAGCGCTCGAGCGAGTAGGGATGGCGCATCGCCTGCGGCACTATCCGTCGCAGCTTTCCGGCGGCCAACAGCAGCGTGTGGCAGTCGCTCGCGCGCTGGCTGGGAAACCTTCCATCCTGCTGGCGGACGAACCTACAGGAAACCTGGACTCGCGCAACGGCGAAGCCGTGATGGAGCTTCTCGCCGACCTTCATCGCGAGGGCGCCACGATTTGTATGGTGACGCACGATCCGCGTTTCGCCAAACACGCACAGCGTGAGGTCCATCTCTTCGATGGCAAAGTCGTTGCCGAAGAGGAACTCCACAAATTGATGCAGGATGCGCAGGTATGAACCGCTTTGGGCAGGATCTTCGGTACGCCCTGCGGCAGTTGCGCAAGAACCCCGGGTTCACGGTTGTGGCCGCAATTACGTTGGCTCTGGGCATCGGCGCCAATACGGCGATTTTCAGTACGGTGAACGCGATGTTGCTGCGTCCGTTCCCGTTTCCCCATCTCGACCGGATTGTGGCGGTTTGGGAGGCCGTTCCCAAGCAGAACGAGGAACACATGAGCGCTGCGCCTGCGAATTTCAGAGACTGGAGCGAGCAGAGCACCGACTTTGCACAGCTTGCGGCAGTTCAGGGCTGGGATGCCAACCTGACCGGCGGCGGTATTGCTCAGCATGTAGAAGGCTTTCGCGTCACCTCCGATTTTTTCTCCCTGCTAGGAATGCCGATGCAGCTTGGCCGCAGCATCAGCAGCGCCGATTTTCAGCCGGGTGCTGCGCCTGTGGTCGTGGTCAAGTACGGGTTCTGGCAGCGGCATCTGGGCTCTGATGCGGGGATTGTTGGCAAGGACCTGCTGCTGAACGGCGAGAAGTTCGTGGTAGCTGGGATCGCTTCGCCCGATTTTGATTTTCCCTCCGGAGCGCAGATTTGGACGCCGCTGAATCTGAACGACGCGCAAAAAGCTGATCGCGAGAACCATTCGTTGACCGTGTTCGGACGGCTTGCGAATGGCGTTTCTATTGTTCAGGCGCAGGCGAACCTTGAGGGGATCGCCGCACGGCTGGCACATGCGTATCCGAGCTCAAATAGCGGCCACGAAGTCAGGGTCAGAAATCTGGTCGAAGATCTTGCCTCCGGATCGCGGCAGTTTGTTCTGGTGCTGATGGGGGCAGCCGCCTTTGTTTTGCTGCTTTGCTGTGCCAATGTTGCCAACCTGCAACTGGCGCGTGGTTTCGCGCGGCAGAAAGAAATCGCCCTGCGCACCGCGCTGGGAGCGACTCGATGGCACATTGGACGCCAACTGATGGTGGAAAGCGTTTTACTGGCGCTGCTCGGGAGTGGAGCTGCGCTTCTGCTGGCTCGCTGGGGAGTTGCCCTCATGCGGCGGAACCTGCCCCCCTTCATTGTTGAACACGTCGCCGGACTGAAGCACCTGGGAGTGGACTTCCGGGTATGGCTGTTCACACTGGCGGTCGCAATCGCCACGGGTATTGTCACGGGACTGGCGCCAGCCTGCCAACTGTCCTTTGCTAACGTCAATGATGCTTTAAAGAAAGGCGGACGCGGCAGCAATCTGAGCTCAACTCGTCACCGCTTGGGCACCCTGCTTGTGATTTCGGAGGTTGCACTGTCTCTGGTCTTGCTGGTGGGTGCTGGAACAATGGTAAAGGGCTTCCAAACCTTGGCCGGGAGTGACATGGGCTTTGATCAAAACCATGTTCTTACATTTCGCGTTGCATTGCCCGAAGCGCAGTATGGCGCCAAGGATCGCGTCCGAGAGTATTACGACCGGACGCTGCGAAATATTGCATCTCTGCCGGGGGTTGAATCCGCGGCCTGTGTGACGAGCCTGCCTTCGGGGTGGAATTGGAACTGGGTGGAATACGCCGCCCAAGGAAAGCCGCCCGCGGTTCCCGGAGAGATTCCATCGGCAATCTCACAAGTCGTGACTCCCGATTTCTTTTCAGCTCTGCGGGTTCCGCTGCGGCGGGGACGGCTTCTTTCGGAGCAGGACGGGCGCGATGCGCCCGCGGTTGCGGTCGTCAGCGAAGAGATGGCGCATCAGAATTGGCCCGGCGAGGATGCCCTGGGCAAACACATCCGGATGGGACACCAGGGAACGGGCGGGCCGGTGCGCGAGATTGTGGGAATCGTCGGAGATGTGAAGCCGAATCCTTTTGATCACGATCCCGCTCCCACCGTCTATGTGCCACTCGCACAGCAGCCAGAGTTGATCTCGGCATTTGTTGTCCGAACGCAGGGAGATCCGCTTGCGCTAGCCACCTCCCTCGATGCACAGATGCGAAACGTAGACCCCGACCAGCCAGCTTACGATGTCCGCACCTTGAACCAGGTAGTCTCCGACAACCTTAGCGGCGTTGAACAATCGGCGCAGATGATGCTGGTTTTCGGCTTCAGCGCGCTGGCCCTGGCGGCGGCCGGAATCTTCGCCGTCATGGCTTACTCGGTGACGCAGCGGACTCACGAGATCGGAGTACGCATTGCCCTGGGAGCGCGACCCGTTAACGTGCTCGTACTCGTCGTTGGTTTTGCCATGAAGATGGCCACGGTCGGACTGGCAATTGGATTGGCCATGTCTGCTCTGTTGACGCGAGCGTTATCGAGTGCGCTCTTTGGAGTATTCCGAGCCGACCCCATATCGTTCGCTATGCTCACACTTCTGTTAGCCGCGGTGGCGGCGCTGGCGGCATACATTCCCGCACGATGGGCGACGAAGGTCGATCCGATGGTGGCGCTTCGCTACGAATAGAAGGAGACGAATCATGAACGGGCTATTGCAAGATTTTCGCTTCGCTCTACGCCAGCTCCGCAAGAGTCCGGGCTTTACTGCAGTTGCTGTGATTACCCTGGCGCTGGGGATCGGCGCCAATACCTCAATTTTCAGTGTTGTAAATGGAGTTCTGCTGCGACCTTTAGAGTTCCCAAACGCCGATCGGCTGGTGCGGGTCTGGCATGTTCCCCCGCCAAAGAGCTTCCCCGGAATGACGACCTTCGCCGTCTCTGCCGCAAACTATTTGGATTGGGAGCGCCAGAACCATGTCTTCGAAGGAATGGCGATCTACACCTTTCACGGATTTACTCTGACCGGCAGCGATAAACCGGAGCAGGTCGATGCGTGTGCAGCGACCGCCGGTTTCTTTTCGACCTTGGGAGTGCAGCCCATGCTGGGCCGCGTATTTCTCCCCGAGGAAGATCAACCTGGCCGCTCCAACGTTGTGGTATTGAGCCATCGTTTCTGGCAAGAGCATTTCGGATCGAATCCCGGCATTGTGGGCCACGACATCACGATGGATGGCCGGAGCATTCTCGTCGCCGGTGTTATGCCCGCAAACTTCCAGTTTCCGGAGTTCGCGCAGATGTGGACGCCGATGGCGTGGACGGACCAGGAAAAAGCAGTTAGAGGAGAGCATCACTCGGTCGTGGTCGCGCGTCTCAGGCGAGGCGTGGATTTGAAGCAGGCTCAGGCCGAGATGAACACGATCTCCAGCCGCCTGGAACAGCAGTACCCGGCGGACGACAAAGGATGGGGCGCCGTGGTGGTACCCTTGCACGCCGATATGGTCAGTGATGTGCGTCCGGCACTGCTGGTTCTTCTGGGAGCTGTAGCTTTCGTGCTTCTGATCGCTAGCGTGAATGTAGCGAATCTTGCGCTGGCGAGAACCTTCAGCCGCCAGAAGGAAATTGCAATTCGAACCGCGCTGGGCGCCACTTCAGCCCGCGTGCTTCGTCAAGTCCTTATCGAGTCTGTACTCCTCGCCCTGCTGGGAGGGGCGCTTGGACTTACCTTCGCCCGCGCTGGAATTCGTCTGATCATGGCGTTCCTTGCGGACAAGCTCCCGCACTCGATAGCAGTCGGGCTGGATGCCAATGTCCTTGCCTTCACAGCCGCCATTTCGATAGCCGCAGGAATTTTGGCGGGAGTTCTTCCGGCTTTGCGTTTGACCCGGGGCGACGTGAATCAGGCACTGAAACAAGGATTGGGGCGCACTGATGCAGATTCCAGTGGCAATCGCACGCGCAGCATTCTCGTCGTTTCCGAGGTCGCTCTTTCGCTCATCCTGCTGGTGGGCGCGGGGCTGATGATCCGCAGTTTTCAAATGCTGCACGGCGTGAATCCCGGATTTGATTCCAGCAATGTTTTGACCATGACCGCAATGGTTTCCCGAGCAAAGTTTCCCGCTGCGGCCCAGCAGATCGCCTTCTTTGAGCGGGTGTTGCAGCGCGTGCGCACCTTGCCCGGCGTTGAAACGGCGGGCGTGGTGGATGACATTCCTCTGAACAATGAGGGTTCGCATCAACCCGTCGCGATCGAAGGCCGCCCCACCCTGCCGATGTCGGAGCAGCCGGAGGTTGACGTTCGTCTGATCAGCCGAGGTTATATGGGTGCGCTGCACATCCCGATCATGCGCGGCCGCGACTTCGCCGACACCGATCTGGTGGGAAGGCCGGCGGTGGTTCTGATCAGCGAATCCATGGCTCGGCAGTTTTGGCCGGGCGAGGACGCTCTGGGCAAACGGCTTACCTTAACCTTCTCCCCGGAATCGGTTCGCGAAGTGGTTGGCATTGTGGGCGACGTAAAGCTCGACGGCCTCGATCAGACTCGACCGAGCGCAACTCTTTATTCACCGCTGGACCAGGTTTCCTCCGCGCGCGGGTGGAACTCATTTCCCATGACCCTGGTGGTGCGCTCGGTCTCAGGCTCTGCCGGAATGGTCTCAGCCGTGTCGAATGTGGTGCACGAGGTCGACCGGGAGATGCCGTTACGCGACATCCAGACCATGGACGACCTGGTTGCCAATTCTCTGTCTCAGCAAAGGTTCAATATGCTCTTGCTGGGCGCTTTCGCCGCTCTCGCTTTGTTGTTGGCGGCAGTCGGAATCTACAGCGTGCTCTCCTATAGCGTCAAACGCAGTATTCGGGAAATTGGAATCCGGCTCGCGCTCGGGGCCCGACTTGGCGATGTGTTGCGCATGGTCGTATTCGAGGGCATGAAGCCAACTTTACTCGGAGTCGCAATAGGAGCGGGCGGAGCACTCGCCTTGGGGCGTTTATTGTCCGGCCTGGTTTACGGCGTGAAACCCACCGATCCATTCACGTTCGTTGCAGTGGCATTTCTGCTGACGGCGATCGCTCTGCTGGCTAGCATTATCCCTGCGTATCGCGCAACCAAGGTCGATCCCATGGTGGCGCTGCGCTGCGAATAGAAGTTGAAAATGAGTAGGAATCGAGCCTGAGAATAACCGGACTAGAGCCCTAGGAAATCGGAGTGAAGATGATCCAACTGAAAAATATCGAACGCAGCTATAAAGCCGGGGCTGGTCAAAGCTGGGTGCTTCGCCGCATCAACCTTGAGATTCGGGACGGTGAATTCATCACCATCATGGGACCATCGGGCGCCGGCAAGTCTTCCTTATTAAATATCCTGGCGCTGCTCGACGATGCCTGGCAGGGCGAGTACTGGTTTCGCGAGGAGGCGGCACACGAAATGAAGCGTAAGCAACGCGCAGAACTGGCAAAGCGGAATATCGGGATGGTATTCCAAAGCTATCACCTGCTCGACGACCTCACCGTGCAGGAAAACATCGACCTCCCGCTTTCTTACAAGGACATTCCGCGCCGCGAGCGGCAAGGTCTGGTGGCCGATACTCTGGATCGCTTCCAGATCGTCGCCAAAAAAGACCTGTACCCCAGCCAGCTTTCGGGAGGCCAGCAACAGTTGGTGGGAATCGCTCGCGCCGTAATTCACAAACCGCCGCTCCTGCTGGCTGACGAGCCGACGGGCAACCTTCACTCCGTTCAGGCCAAGGAGATTATGGAGCTCTTTCGCGGGCTGAACGAACACGGAACGACCATCGTTCAGGTTACTCACTCCGAGACAAATGCGAGTTACGGAAACCGCACCATTCAGCTGCGAGATGGGTGGCTCGTTGGAGACACAGCGAATCCCGCACTCACTCAGCCAGCAGAGGTGGGCGCATCGTGAGCTCATTCGCTTTCGGATTCATAAATCGGGCGATTATGCTCGTGTGTGCGTGTGGGATTCTACTTGCGGCGCTCGCGGCGCAGAGCACAGCTCCCGCTACGTCTAGCGGAATTGCCGTGGCAGCCCCGCAGGCAACGGCTCCCCTTCAATACGAAATGCCAAAGTCCCACAACCCGCTGAACGCCTATGAGGCTAATGAGGTTCCGGAGCCAGTGCTGTCGAACTCGCCGCGGCTCGAACAACATATCCGAGACGGCCAACTCTACCTCTCACTGAAAGACGCAATCGATCTCGCGCTCGAGAACAATCTAGACCTGGCCATCGCTCGCTATAACCTTCCGATTGCGAACACTGACATTTTACGCACTCAAGCCGGAGGATTCTTTCGCGGCGTCAATACGGGAGTCGTCCAGGGAACACCGGGCGGCGGCGTTGGAGGATTCGGCACGGGCGCCCCAGGCGCAGGCGCGGGCGGTACGACGGGCGGCGCGGGCGGAGCTGGCGCAGGCGCTTCCGGCTTGGTGCAGTCCACGCTCGGCACTGGTACCGCCGTGTCGTCCTACGATCCGTTCCTCAATCTCAATGGTGGCGAGGAGCACCAAACGTCCCCCGTCGCAAACCAGCAGATTTATGGAGTGCCATCCTTGCAGCTGAATACCGGACAAGTGAGCGCGTTCTTCACTCAATCCTTTCCCACCGGAACCAGCATTAATTTTTCTTTCAACAACTCGCGGGAAACGACCAACAGCATTTACTTCAACCTCTCCCCTACACTCAGTTCCACGTTTCGTTTTCAATTTCAGCAGGAATTGCTCGCCGGCTTCGGATTCGGGCCGAACTTGCGCTACTTGCGAATTGCGCGCAACAACAAGAGAATTTCCGATATTGCTTTCAAAGATCAGGTGATCGCCACGGTCACCCAGATTGAAAACATCTATTGGGACCTGGTCAGTGCTTATGAGCAGACGCAAGTGAATGAGCAATCCTTTGCCTTCGCGCAACAGACATTCGACAACACCGAAAAACAGTTGCAGTTGGAAAGCGTTCCCGCCATGGACGTAATGCGCGCCGAGGCGGAAGTTTCGCGCCGCGACCAGGATTTGACCGTGGCTCGCACCAGTCTCCAGCTTCAGGAGACTCTGATGAAGAATGCGGTCACGAAGAGTCTGGACGACCCAGTCCTCGAAGCCATGCGAGTGATTCCCACCGACCGGATGCAAACGGTCGAGACGCAGCCGAGCGCGCCCATTGCCGACTTGATCTCCGCCGCACTACACAGCCGCCCCGAGCTGGCCGAGTCTGACATCGACCTGGTCAACCGTCAAATTAGCCGGCGCGCCGCACGTAATGCATTGTTGCCTTCGCTCTCTTTAGTGGGCTTTTACGGAGGTTCAGGTCTTGCCGGGCCGCTGAATCCCGTCCATCCCCTCCCAAATGTTTCGACGGTTCCCGTCGACTTTGCCGGCGCCCTGCAAAACGCCTTCAACAATTCCTCTCCCGATTACTATCTGGGACTGAACTTGAACATTCCGATCAGAAATCGAGTCGCCAAAGCGGACCAGTACCGTTCCGAGCTGGAGTATCGCCAGTCCGAGCTGCGCCTGGAACAACTGAAGAAGCAGGTGCGCATTGAAGTTCGCAATGCCCAGTATGCCCTGGACCAGACTGGCGCCCGGGTCCAGGCCGCCCGCAAGGCACGGGACCTGGCACAGCGCACCTTCGATATCACGAAAAAAGAACAGGAACTCGGTTCGGGATCGAGCTATCAGACCCTCTCGGCCCAGCACGATCTCGCCTTGGCAGAATTGAATCTGGTCAGCGCACAGACCACGTACGAGAAGGCCAAGGTCGAACTGGACCGCACCACCGGCGCAACCTTGGAACATAATGGCATACTGTTGCAGGACGCAATTAAAGGTGCGGTCTCTCACCAGTCGCCGTAAATTTCTATGCCGAGTTCGGCCAAATCCGGAGAGCTGGAAACATCCACTCTAAAGCATGAGTCAGCTGCGCCTGCCCGGGTGCTCGCCGCCGATGACCAGGAACATATTTTAGAGGCCCTGGAGTTACTGCTGCGCCCGCACGGCTACAGAGTGGATAAGGTCCGTTCACCGGTGCTGGTGCGCGACGCCCTTGCCAGCAGCTCTTACGATGCGGTCCTCATCGACCTGAACTATACGCGGGACACCACTTCTGGACGGGAAGGTCTCGATCTGCTCTCGCAAATCGTGTCTCTTGACGCGACCATTCCGGTGATCGTAATGACCGCGTGGGCGAATGTCGAACTAGCAGTCGAGGCCATGCGACGGGGAGCGCGGGATTTTGTGCAAAAGCCCTGGGAGAACGAAAGGCTGCTCTCGATTCTTCGCACCCAGGTCGAACTGCATCGTGCGCTCCAGCGGGCTGCCCGGTTGGAAGCGGAAAACCGATTGCTTCGCGCCGAAGGGCGCCCGCAGTTCATTGCCACCGCTCCCGCCATGCAATCGGTGCTGGAGACTCTTGCGCGCGTGGGCCCGTCCGACGCGAATGTGTTGATCACGGGCGAGCACGGAACTGGAAAAGAAATCGTGGCGCAAACCTTGCACGCACTGTCCGCGCGGGCTCCGCGTCCGCTGGTCGCGGTGAACACAGGCGCGATTCCCGATGGCGTTTTTGAAAGCGAATTGTTTGGTCACGTGAAAGGCGCTTTCACGGATGCGCGCACCGATCGTATCGGGCGTTTTGAGTTGGCGGATGGCGGCACGATTTTTCTCGACGAAATCGGCAATGTTCCGCTTCGCCAGCAGGCAAAATTGTTGCGCGTTCTAGAATCCGGCGAAATCGAGCGGGTAGGATCGTCGCACTCCCGTCGCGTCAACGTTCGCGTGCTCTCCGCCACCAACAGCGATCTTTCGGCAGCCTGCGCTTCCGGACAATTCCGTGAGGACCTGCTGTTTCGCCTGAATACCGTTGAGATCCATTTACCCGCGCTGCGCGAGCGCCGCGAAGATATCCCTGCTCTTGCAGCGCATTTTCTCGCTCGCTATGCCGCCCGCTACCGGCGTCCAGTGCTGGGCTTTGATTCCGCTGCCCTTCAGACCTTGATGCAATACTCATGGCCTGGCAATGTGCGGGAACTGGACCATACCATCGAACGCGCGATTCTGATGTGCCGCACCGACGAAATCCAGCCCGCCGATTTGGCGCTAAGTTCGCCGCGCGCCCAAAACCCCGGTCTTGAAGACCTCAGCCTCGAGGCGGTGGAAGCCATGCTGGTCCGCAAAGCTCTTCAGCGCTACCAGGGCAACGTCAGCCAGGCTGCCGAGGCGCTGGGACTGAGCCGTGGCGCGCTCTATCGGCGGATGGAGAAGTATGGCCTCTAGCTCGCCGGCACCGAGACCCACATCTCGGCCGCGAAAAAGAGCTCGACTCCTGTATGAACATCGCATAAGCCTCTACTGTTTTTTGGTTGCCCTCCCCGGCCTTCTCGTCAGTATCGTGCTGGTCTGGATGCAGCCATGGTCCGTCGAATCGCGACTCGGGCTGATCGCCCTCGAACTGTTTGCATGGTGGTTGCTGGCCCTGGCGCTTCAAGAACAGACCACGCGGCCCCTACAAACTCTTTCCAACGTGATCGGGGCTTTGCGCGAGGAAGACTATTCTTTCCGCGCGCGCAATGCCGTCGCTGAGGATGCGCTCGGCGAACTGTCTCTGGAAGTAAACGCCCTGGCCGACATGCTGTCGGACGAGAAGATCCGCGCCATTGAAGCGACCGCGCTGCTGCAGCGCGTGGTCGACGAGATCGACGCCCCTCTGTTTGCTTTCGATCCCGCTTCCATCTTACGTCTGGTAAACCCCGCTGGTGAGCACCTATTGCGGCAGTCGAAGGCGCGAATGCTGGGCCGCACTGCTTCCGACCTGAGTTTGCAGCAATGCCTCGCCGGGGAGAACGAAAGCCTGGTGGAACTTGACCTCAAGGACTCGCAGGCACGCTGGCTCCTCCGCCGCAGTTCGTTCCGTCAAAATGGCGTGCCGCACACTCTGGTGGTTCTGTCGGACGTAAGCCGCGCCTTGCGAGAGGAAGAGCGCAGGGCGTGGCAGAGGTTAATCCGCGTCCTGGGACACGAACTAAGCAACTCGCTGGCGCCAATTAAATCGATTGCCGGAAGCCTCAATTCGCGCGTCTCCTCCACACCCATGGACACCGACGTCCGCAACGACTTGCAGCATGGTTTGGAAATTATTGAGGCGCGTTCGGCTTCGCTGCATCGTTTCCTGGAAGCTTATCGGCGGCTGGCGCAGATGCCTGCCCCGGTGCTGCGCGATGTCGAGTTGGCCAAGTTGGTGGACAGAGTCGCCGGACTCGAAACTCGAATTAAAGTCTGCGTGCAATCCGGACCAGAAGTCGTGTTCACAGCCGACCCTGACCAGCTTGAGCAAATGCTGATCAACCTTGTTCGCAATGCGACCGACGCCGTTCTTGAGCTCTCCACCGCCGCGGTTCAGACGAACCATTCCAGTTCCAACCCCACGTCAGACTCAAGTTCGGGGCGAGATGCCGATCGAAAGGTTGGGGTGCGATGGGCCATCAACGAAGCAGATGTGAACCTGCTGATCGAAGACAATGGCCCGGGCCTGTTGAATCCGGCGAACCTGTTCACGCCGTTCTATACGACAAAGCCGAGTGGCAGTGGAGTTGGACTTGTCCTCTCTCGTCAGATTGCGGAAGCTCACGGCGGAAGGATCGAAATCGCCAACCGTACTGGCGGACGAGGCTGCCTGGTTACAGTCGTATTGCCGCGGGCTCCCCATCAACAGCGCTGATTGCTCTGGCTGTTGTTTGTCTAAGATTCGTCTTCGTCACGCGGTGCGCCGTCAGGATTTTTCTGCTGCCGTTGCATTTCGTCAAATTGCTGACCTCGATTGATTCGCTCTCTGCCAGGAGGACCAGCTCTTGCGACTTGTCAGCTTGCGCGTTACTGGGTTTCCTCCGTTCAGACATTATCCTATTCCTCTAGTCCAAGTGCTTAGCCGAGTAAAATTCACATCAAAGCAATTTCAAAGCAGACCGATTTTCCCGCACCACTTGTTGGATCGTACATTCCGCAGGTCTCTTATCAGGACGCCAGCGCAGGAATTTTGTGCCATGGCGAAATCTTCCGCCCGTGAAATGATCGAACTGCACTTCGGCGACAAGCCTCGGACCGAGTGGCTGCCACTCGGACGAGCGCTTATTGCTCCATCGGCTGGGCCCTCCCGGCGCCTTGCCCGTGAAACCCGGCGGCTTGATGAGCTTTTTTAGTTTTCGTGTCAGGCTGGGCCGCGCTTTTGCGCTGATGGAAGAAGTGAACCCGACGTGATCAAGTTCGCCTCTCTTGTTGTAAAGTCCCAGAAGCAGCGATCCCACCAGCGGCTCTTTCTCTAAATACCGAAAGCCTCCCACCACGCAGTCCGCGGTCCGCAGCTTCTTGATCTTCTCCATCCCGTTGCGCGTCCCGCTCTGATAGGGAAGATCGCGCCGCTTCGCTACGACCCCATCCACGGCCGTACCCATGTGAAACCACTTTTGTGCGGTGGAAAGGTTCAGCGTGAAGGGAGAAAGCCGGAGGGTCTGGTCACCCTTTAGATATTTCGACGCGAAGCGATTTAGTTCCTTCCGCCGTTTTTCTAACGTAAGTTCTATCAGCGACTCTCCCTGCGCGTTTACCAACAAATCGAAAATGATGAACACGCAAGGGATCTCCCGGCTCAACTTTTCCACTCGCGACGCAGAGGGGTGGATCCTCATCAGCAATTGATCAAACGAAAGATCGCCGTCCACCGGAATCACAATCTCGCCATCCAGAACGAACTTGGAGGCTCGCAGGCGACTCAGAGCCGCAACTAATTCGGGAAAATATCGCGTCAGAGGTTTCCCGGACTTGGATTGCAAGTCAATTCTCTTGTTGTCGCGAAAAGCCACGCAACGAAACCCATCCCATTTGGGCTCGTATTGCCATTGCGGCCCCACCGGAAGCCTGGTCGCTGGTGCGGCTTCCATCGGCGAATAGGTTTTGGAAATCGGCAACGTCACCGGAATCTCCTTCTGCAATTCCTTTCTTCGGCCCCAACTTTAGTCATTGGATGGAATGGCCAGGACCGCTGTTGCTTCCAAATGTTTGGGTGAGTCCGCCAGCAGTTCTCATTCCGCTTCGATTCGGAAGTCGGACCGAATAGATGTGAATCTTTCGAGCACTTAGTCTGCGGCTTCCACGATGAAGCCGAGAATCAAATACCAACCTCTTCCATCCTTAGGCACTCTAAGTTTCAAGGAGATGAAAACATGGCACAACGGAAATCTTCCGGAAGTCGAAAATACGGAAAGGCCGCGGGAAAAAGCGTGGAAAGCGCGATACACCGAAGAAAGAAAGGCACCCTGAAGTCAGGGCCCGGCGGAAAAGGCGGAACGGTAAAGAGCCGGAAGCAGGCGATTGCGATCGGTCTTTCCGAAGCCCGCCAGAAGGGCGCGAAGGTTCCTCGCAAGAAGGCTGCCTAGCAAAGAGGGCTCTTTAGACTCTGAATTGCCTGGGGCGCCGCTGCGGCGGACATCGCCATGGGGCGTCGATCGAGCCAAGGTCGGCGCCCGGCGATCCTTCCGTCCCACTCCAACTCCGTACCTCCACCAACCAGGAATGAATTCGGGCTGCCGAAAGATCCTGGAGCCGAATCCTTCTACCCTGCCGCAATCATTATTAAGTCACAGCGCAAGCCATCCGCATCAAAACAATCCAGGCTCTCTTAGCTGAGGAGGACATTCCCGATGACCGCATCTTCAATTGTCGGAGAACGTCTAGTGACTGGCGCAACTGAGGTCTCCACACCTCTTACGCCCGAAGAACTGCGAAAGGTCCACGCTTACTGGTGCGCATGCAATTATCTGTCGGCGGGAATGCTCTACCTTCGCGGGAATCCGCTTCTACGCCAACCTCTGAAGCCGGAGCACATCAAGAATCGCCTCCTCGGTCACTGGGGCTCAGATCCCGGGCAATCTTTTATTTGGGTGCATCTGAACCGTCTCATCAAGAAGTATGACCTGAACGTAATGTACATTTCCGGTCCCGGCCATGGCGCGCCGGCCACGCTCGCCAACAGCTATCTCGAGGGCTACTACTCAGAGGTCTATCCTGACAAGAGTCGCGACGAAGCTGGTTTGCTCAAGTTCTTCCGGCAGTTCTCGTTTCCCGGAGGCATCGGTTCGCATTGCACACCGGAAACGCCGGGTTCCATTCACGAAGGCGGCGAGCTTGGCTATTCCATCTCGCACGCTTACGGAGCCGCTTTTGACAATCCCGATCTCATCGTCGCTGTCGCCATTGGCGATGGCGAGGCCGAGACCGGTCCGCTTGCCACTTCCTGGCATTCGAACAAATTCCTGAATCCGATTCGCGATGGAGGTGTCCTGCCGGTGCTGCATCTCAACGGCTACAAGATCGCGAATCCCACGATCCTGGCACGTATTCCGCACGAAGAACTGGCGTCGCTGCTGATCGGATACGGCCACAAGCCGTACTTTGTCGAGGGTGACGACCCGTCAGCGATGCATCAGAAAATGGCCGCCACTCTGGAGCAATGCATCCTCGAGATTCGTTCCCTGCAGCAGCACGCGCGCGCCGCCCGCGACGCCACGCGCCCGCGCTGGCCCATGATCGTGCTTCGCTCCCCAAAGGGATGGACCGGACCGAAGGAAGTAGACGGCCACAAAGTAGAAGGCTCGTGGCGCGCGCATCAGGTTCCCATTCTCGATGCGTCCACCAACAAGCAGAGTCTTCGCATGGTCGAAAACTGGTTGCGCAGCTACAAGCCCGAAGAGCTCTTCGACGCCAACGGTACGTTGATGCCAGAGCTGCAGGAGCTAGCTCCCGCCGGAGAGCGCCGTATCTCCGCCAACCCCCACGCAAATGGTGGACTACTTCGCAAGGAACTCGACCTGCCCGATTTTCGTGACTTTGCGGTCGAACTGAAAACGCCCGGCGCCACCTACGTTTCACCGACCGATGTTCTCGCACATTTTCTCGCCGAAGTAATGCGCCGTAACATGAACTCATTCCGCGTCTTCGGACCAGACGAAACCGCTTCCAACAAGCTCACAGCAATCTATTCCGCTTCGAAAAAGACGTGGCTCGCCGAATACAAGCCGGAAGACGCCGACGGCGGAGAGCTCGACGTCGCCGGACGTGTAATGGAGATGCTGAGCGAACACACGCTCGAAGGCTGGTTTGAAGGCTATGTGCTCACTGGCCGTCACGGCCTGCTCTCCAGCTACGAAGCGTTCATCCACATCATCGATTCCATGTTCAATCAGCACGCCAAATGGCTGGAGAAATCCAAAATGGAGCTCTCCTGGCGCGCTCCTGTTCCTTCCATCAACATCCTCATCACATCCCTCGTGTGGCGGCAGGATCATAACGGCTTTACCCACCAGGATCCAGGATTCCTGGATGTGGTCACCAACAAGAGTCCAGATGTAGTGCGAATTTATCTTCCGCCCGACGCGAATTGTCTGCTCAGTGTGGCCGACCATTGCCTCCGCTCGCGCGACTATGTGAACGTGATCGTTGCCGACAAGCAGGAACATCTTCAGTATCTATCCATGGGAGACGCAGTAAAGCACTGCACCAAGGGAATCGGCATCTGGGACTGGGCGTCCACCGACGACGGCGACGATCCGGACGTGGTGATGGCCTGCGCCGGCGACATCGCGACCATGGAGTCCCTGGCGGCGACCGCAATTCTGAAAGAACGCTTTCACGATTTGAAGATTCGCTTCGTGAACGTCGTCGACCTTTTCCGGCTTATGCCCGCGAGCGAACATCCGCACGGGCTCTCCGATCGTGATTTCGATTCGCTGTTTACCACCGACAAGCCGGTCATCTTCAACTTCCACTCCTATGCCTCGCTCATTCACAAGCTTAGTTACCGGCGCAAGAATCATGACAACATCCACGTTCGCGGATACAAAGAAAAAGGAAACATTAATACTCCGCTCGAACTCGCTATTCTGAATCAGATCGATCGCTTCGATTTGGCAATCGACGTCATCGATCGTGTCCCGCGCCTGCGCTCCATCGGCGCTCACGTCAAAGAATGGCTGAAGGGCCAAATCATCGAAAGCGTCAACTACGCTCACGCGGAAGGCATAGACAAAGAAGAAATTCGAACCTGGAAGTGGCCGGGGTAAGAAGGCGAATGGCGAAAGAGTTAGCTGAGGCTGAGTCTACTGAGCGAGGGTTAGCCGAGAAAGACGGTCCCATCCTGGTTCTCAACAGCGGCTCGTCTTCGCTGAAGTTCGGCATCTACCAGCGGGGTGCGTCCGACGAAGAGCCACTGCTCACCGGAAGTGCCGAGGGCGTTGGACGAAACAGTGGCGCGCTCCACATTCGCTCCGCAGACGGAACCTCGCTTCTGCAGCGCGACCGGATTCACGAATCGCAGAGTGATGCGCTGAATGCCCTCGCTGCAGCAATCCGGGAACATATCAACACGCAACCAGTCGCCGTTGGCCACCGCGTGGTGCATGGCGGTCCTAAGTTGCGCAAACATCAAATCATCACGCCACAAGTTCTGGATCAACTCCGTTCCGCAACCCACTTTGCTCCGCTACACATCCCACAAGCCCTCTCGCTGATCGCCGCCGCAACATCGATTTTTCCTTCGGCCGCGCACTTCGCCTGTTTCGACGACGCTTTTCATCAGACGATTCCCGAAGTCGCCTCGCATTTCGCACTACCGCAACGCTACTTCGATGCTGGAATTCGCCGCTACGGCTTTCACGGCATTTCGTACGAATCTCTGGTGCACTATTTCGGAGAGAAGCTTCCCGAGCGAGCCATCTTTGCGCATCTGGGTAACGGTTCGAGCCTGTGTGCGCTTCGCAACGGAAAGTCCATCGACACCACGATGGGCCTTACTCCCACTGGCGGCGTCCCCATGGCTACCCGGTCGGGCGACCTTGATCCCGGCATCCTCGTTTATTTGTTGCGAAAAGAAAAGCTCGACGCCGACGGTCTCGAAGATCTGCTCAATCACCAGAGCGGTCTGGTCGCACTCTCCTCAGGTGAAAGCGATGTGAAGGCGCTGGAAGAACGCGCCGCCCGCAAGGATTCAAAGGCGCGGCTTGCTCTGGATATTTTTGCCCTTTCGGTACGAAAGACGATCGGGGCATACATGGCTGTGCTGGGCGGCGCGGATCTCCTCGTCTTCACCGGCGGCATCGGAGAGCACAGCGCCGCCATACGATCCGCGGCAACCAGCGGCCTTGACGCTCTTGGCCTCACTCCCGACAGGATTCGGGTTGTAGCCACTCAGGAAGAGCAACAGATCGCCCGCCACTGTCGCACGATGATGACCAAAGCTCGGCAATGACTTACTAGTGCCACTCCTCAGGGCCAAGGGCGTCATCCCCAGCGGAGCCGTCTTTCAGGCGGAGAGAGGGATCTCGGGCTGCATCGCCGCGTCCCGTCCTAAATCATGCCGTAAAATCAAACCTTGCTCCTCACAATCGAAAAGCTGATCTACGGAGGCGACGGCCTGGCCCGTCTGCCTGCCGATTCTCCCAGAGACAATGCTCGCACGGAAGAAGCCCGCGGACGCGGCAAGGCCGTGTTCGTTCCCTTTGTACTGGCGGGGGAAAGAATTGAAGCGTCCATCAGCGAGCAGAAGCCCGGATTCGCTCGTGCGAAGATCGAAACCGTAATCGAGCCCTCCACACACCGTATCGAGCCGGGCTGCCAATACTATGCCCGTTGCGGCGGCTGCCACTACCAGCACGCCAGCTACGAGCATCAACTGGAAATCAAAAAAGAAATTCTGCGCGAGAGCCTGCGCCGCACAGCCAAGTTGGAATTGCCATTTGACATTGAGGTGCACCCTTCTCCGCCGTGGAACTATCGCAACCGGTCGCGCTTGCAGGTGCAGCTCACCCCTGACTTCGCCGCGGGATATTTCAAGCTGGCCTCGCATGAACTACTGCCGATCGAAGAGTGCCCCATCAGTTCGCCCCTGATCAATCGCGGCATCGCCGCGCTGTGGCAAAGCGGCCGCGCCGGAAAAGTTCCCGAGGGCGTGCGTGAGGTCGAGTTCTTCGCCAACGCCGACGACACTCAACTGCTCGTTGACGTCCGATGCGCAGGCGCCGCTCGTCGGTCCGCCGTGCGCATGTGGGCGGAAGAATTTCGTACTGCCCTGCCCGAGGTTGCCGGAGTCGTCGCCTTCCGCGAACCCAATCCCGGCGACCGCAAGGCCGGAGTGCAGGAAATTCTGGTTGCCGTCGGCGCCCAAAACCTCACTTACCAAACGCAGCGGGCGGCATATCGGGTCAGCGCGGGTTCTTTCTTTCAAACCAACCGTCACCTCATCGACGAACTGGCAAAAATCGTTACCGCCGGCCAGTCCGGCCAACTCGCCCTCGACCTGTATGCCGGCGTGGGCTTGTTTTCCACAGCCCTGGCTTGTGACTTTCATCACATAGTTTCTGTAGAGATGTCACAGACTTCCTCAGCCGATCTCTCCTACAATCGGTCCTCGAATGGAGAGGCAGTTCAAGCAACAGCCGAGCAGTACTTGGCGCCTGCGGGGAATCCAGTGCGAGCAGGGAAGGGCGCAGCTCTCCAGACTGGGCTTACTAAACCCGACCTGGTAGTGGTGGATCCGCCCCGCAGTGGTCTGGGAGAACGTGTGGCGCGATCATTGGCGGCCCTGGCTGCGCCACGCATTATTTATGTCTCGTGCGATCCCGCAACGCTGGCGCGCGATCTAGTGGCTCTCCTCGCCGACGGTTATCGTGCCGAGCAAGTGCACCTGGTGGACCTGTTCCCCCAAACCTACCGCCTGGAAAGCGTCGTGCACCTGGTTCGGTAAGACGGGTTCGGTAAGACGGGTTCGGTAAGACGGGTTCGGCAAGACGGGTTCGGTAAGACGGGTTCGGCAAGACTGGTTCGGCTTGGACTCACGTACGGACAGCCGCCTCGGCTGTCCAGCCACCGCAGACCGGAAGCTTACTCTGAATGCAAACGTAAATCGCGTAGGCGCCAACATCATGACTTCGCCTCCCCCTGCCGCCAGCCCTCCCGCCTTCCACTTCAAGGCCAGCCGCCAGCCCCTGCTGTGGGCGGCGGTTGCCTATTCTCTGGGCATTATTGCCGGAGCCTATTTGTGGCGGCCAATGCTGTGGTGGGTTGTTGCGGGAGGGGCATTTGTGGCGGCTGCGGCATATTTCGCGGGTCGGCGTTCTGGCCTGGGCTGGTTGCTGGGCCTGGGAGCTGTCTTTGTCGCAGGAGCTTTTCACTTTCAAGCGCACGGTTCATCCACTCGACTGGACACCAATATTCAACCCTATGCCGACCGGCAGCAGTTGCGAATCACCGCGCACGTCACCCGCGATGGCCGCTTGCAGCCAGGCGCCTTCAATGAAATTCGGCAGACCATTGACGTGGAAACGGAAGAAATCCAGACAGCGGCTGGACAGAGCGAAGCCATCCACTCCGGCATTCGCCTGAGCATTTATAGTCAGCGCCTGACCGAGGCAGCTCTGGAAGAAAACTCCGAGCCGAACCCATCCCCTCCCAACGCTCCCATGCCAGTCTTTCACTACGGCGACCGTATCCGATTCTCCGCCAAGCTCAAAACGCCGCGAAATTTTCGCAATCCGGGTGCGTTCGACTATCGGGCTTATCTTGCTGATCGCAACATCGCGGCCTTGGGCTCGACGAAAATAGAAAATGTCGAACGGCTTCCCGGCTTTGCCGGCAGCCGCCTCACGCTCTGGCGCAGCCGCCTGCACCGCGCTGTCATCGCAAAAGTGCATAAGCTCTGGCCTGCGCGCGAGGCTGCCCTGATTGACGCGATGGTCATCGGCGAGGAGGCCTTCATCGACCGCGACACCCGCGTCGACTTTCAGCGCTCCGGCACCTACCACGTTCTGGTCGTCTCCGGGATGAATGTCAGCATCCTGGCCTTCGTCGTGTTCTGGACGCTTCGCCGCCTACGCTTGGCCGATGTTCCGGCGACACTGCTGACGGTCGCATTCTGCGGCGCCTACGCCTTCACCACCGAAGTCGGAGCGCCGGTCTGGCGCGCCACACTGATGTGCGCGATCTATCTCGGCACACGCCTGCTTTACCGCGACCGCGCCATGGTCAATGCGCTTGGGGCGGCTGCTCTGGGACTGCTCGTCTTCGACCCCGAGCAGCTTTTTACCGCCAGCTTCCAAATGACCTTTGTCTGCGTGCTCATCGTGGCCGCCATCGGAATTCCTATTCTGCAGCGTACCTCGCAACTCCAGAAGCAAGCTCTGGCCAATTGGGACTCCCCTCACTACCCCGCGCTCCTGCCGCCGCGAGTCGCGCAGTTCCGCGTCGACCTGCAATTTATTGCCGCGCGAATCGCGCGTTTCGTGGGATTGAAATGGGCGCGCCTCATAGTCCGGGCCACGGCAGCATTCTTCCTGGCCGCGTTTGAATTGCTCTTCATCTCCGCCGTCATGCAAATGGGATTAGCCTTACCCATGGCGTATTACTTCCATCGCGCCACCACCATCGGGTTGCCGTCCAACTTCATCGTCGTGCCCTTAACGCAGCTGATGATGCCTGCGGCCGTGGCTGCACTCGCCCTGGGATACCTTTCGCCCTGGCTGGCCAAAATCCCCGTGCTCCTCACCACATTCGCGCTCGACGGAATTACAGGAACCGTGCGCGGCTTGGGCGCTCTGCGAATGGCTGACCTGCGCGTTGCCATGCCTTCCTTGCTCGTAATGATTCTCGCCGCAACGGCGCTTGTCTTGGCGATGTGGACAGCTCGCCGCCGCCCACCCCTCGCCATTACCGGACTTGCCGCCATTCTTCTAGCCGCTTTCGTTCTCGCATTCATCCCAGCGAACTCGAGAGCGCATCCCGGCGTCTTGGAGGTGACTTCCATCGACGTAGGGGAGGGCGACTCCATCCTGCTCGTCACGCCGCAAGGCCGCACTTTGCTCATCGACGCCGGAGGCCCCATCGGTCCCGCCGGCTCGCAACTCGACTTCGGGGAAGACGTTGTCTCCCCCTATCTTTGGACGCGCGGCGTGTCGCGCCTTGACGCGGTCGCCATCACTCACGGCCACTCCGACCACATTGGAGGCATGATCGCCGTGCTGAAAAACTTCCAACCGAAAGAATTATGGGTGGGCTTGCTCCCGCCTAGCGAGCCCCTTGAGAAGGTAATCACCACGGCGGAAGCGCTCGGCGTTAAAGTCGTGCACCATTGGGAAGGCGACGAGTTCAACCTCGGCGGCGCGAATGTAAGCGTGCTGTTCCCACCGCGAGACTGGCTCGTCGGCACCAAGCCACAGAATAACGATTCGATGGTGTTACGAGTAAGCTTCGGAGATTCGTCGGTTCTGCTCGAGGGAGACGCCGAGAAGCAGGTGGAACGCCGCGTGTCGGCCCTCCATCATCCGAGCGCGAATTTGATAAAGGTCGGGCACCACGGAAGCGCCAACGCCACCACTCTCGAGTTGGTCGCTTCAACCAAGCCCCAGTTCGCCATCATTTCGGTAGGGTCAGGCAATTCGTTCGGCCTGCCGCGAACCGAAGTTCTCGGCCGCCTGGCAGCCGCGGGAGCCCGCGTCTACCGCACCGATCTCGACGGAGCGGTCACTTTCTATCTCGACGGCCACTCGGTCACGCCTTCCGTGGCGGCTCTTCGCTAGTCGTCGAGATCTCCGCCGTCTCGTCATCGTCAGGCGACGACCGCCGCCCTTCCGCAATCACCCGTCGCGCCTCCTCCGCATCGTCTTCGCGCACCAGCAGGATCATCCCGCCGAGCCCTGGGAACGCGTCCTGCACCAGCGACGCCGAAGTCAGATCGCTCTCGATACCCGCCGAATCGAGCAATCCTTTCACCACCAGCGCCTCCGGTTCCTGCTCCGTCTCGAACACCTTCACTAGCTTCTCATTAGGATCAGGACGCGGCTGCGCCTCAGCGGCCGAATTGACAGGTTCAACCATGACATCTCCAATTCTGGACTCGGGCCAAAAACCGCTCGAATCCGTGAACAGCGATTTTACTCCCCGGAACGACGCGAACCGGAACGACACAGATCGGGAAGGGACACGAAATCGGGAAGGGCACGACTTCAGTCGTGCCGAAACGCGGACCCCGGCGTCGGCTTCAGCCCGTGAGGGGTTTCCCTCACCAAGAAGACCCTTTCCGCAATTTAGATGCTACGCGCTTCCGGTCAGCAGCAACCTACAGCATTACCCCCAAACGACACCTTTGTGTTATTGCTTTCCCCCATATCTGCGGCAGAATGGCCATAACGGCGCAACGCAGGGCCGCGCGGCGTCATCCAATTTTATGGGACGAGAACAGGGGAGACCATGATCATTCATCATCAGGGCCGGGGCGAAACGAATTTTCCAGTAGCGGAGGAGGCTCTCCGCGAGCGCGAAGAGGAAGCCCGAAAAATCCGCCGCCTGCAAGTGATGATCAGCATGGTCATGTCCGTCATCGGCCAGGACCCAAACCTCACCGTAGAAGAAGCCTCAGAACTGGCCGCCGGAGCCAAGCGCGCCGCCCTCGCCATGTTCCCCGACAAAGAACTCGCCTACGATCTGCTCTACAAGCCCCGCCTGCAACGGCTGATGAAAGAAAGATTCCGCCTGCAATAGAAAATTATTGATTCCTGATTTCCGAACGAGCCCGTGGCCGTTCGGTTTTTTCAATCAACAATCAAAAATCATCAATCAACAATTCTTTACTCATCCACCACCGAATTCCGCAACGTCCCCACCCCTTCGACGCTGACCTCGACCACATCCCCCGCCACCAGCGGCCCGACGCCCGCAGGCGTCCCAGTAGGAATCAAGTCCCCAGGAAACAAAGTCATCGCCTGCGCAATATGCCGAATCACTACATCCAGCCCAAAGATAAAGTCCCTCGTGTTGCCCTGCTGCCGCACCTCGCCGTTGACGCGGGTCTCGACTCCCACCCCGGCCCAGGGATCAATCTCATCGGTCACCACCGGCCCCACCGGACAAAATGTGTCGAAGCCCTTGGCCCGCGTCCACTGCCCATCTTTATTCTGAAGATCCCGTGCCGTCACGTCATTCACGCAGGTGTAGCCGAGAATGAACTGCCGAATGTCTGCATCCACCGCCGGCTGATAGCAAGTCTTGCCAATCACCACGCCCAACTCGCCCTCATGATCGACCCGCTGCGAAATTTTCGGCCGCCGCACCGTCCCTCCCGGCGGCAACAATGCCGACGTGGCTTTCAGAAAGATTAGCGGCTCCTGCGGCACGTCGTGCCCAAGTTCGGCCGCATGCTCACGATAGTTGCGCCCCACGCACACAATCTTCGACGGCCGCACCGGAGGCAGCAGCGCAGCCTCCTCCAGCGGAATCGCTTGAATCCGCCGCGTGCGCAGACTCTCCATATCCCCGTCGGCCTCTTCGGGGGCAGTCAGCAGAATCCGCACAATCGCGTCCCGCCCGCCCACGGACTCAACCAGTCCGAACTGGGCTTGCCCATTAAATTGAAATCGGCAATATCTCATCGCTATCTATCTAACCATATCCGCAGAAATCGAACCGCACAGAACGGAAATATTTTCTAGGATTACTATGAAGTCGACTTCATCCTTACGGCACCATCTCACTGGCTTCCTCCGACCGGTCACTCTCGTTCCCCCGAACGTCCACCGCAGAGACGGAATAGAAATAACGCTTTCCCGATACGACGCTCGCATCCCGGTACGCCGGCGTTTTCACCGGCTCCGCATTCACCCTCACCGCAGCCTCTCCATCTTCATGGCGATAAATATTGTAGCCGTCGAGATCGACGTCGGTGACCGGAGCCCACACCAGATCGATAAATGTTTTCTGTCCCGGACCCGAAGACACCGCCTGCAGCCCGGAAGGAACGGCCGGCGGGAAAACATCGTGCGCGAAAACCTTGATCTCGGGCGTGTCGTCCCCCTCGATCCGTAGCTCCTGTCCATTTTTCTGAGCGATCACCGTAACCGTCTCCGCGCGATATTCGTACGTCTTTTCCCACTCAATGCCAGAATCCGTAAGACTGTAACTGCGCCCGCCTCCTGCCGGGACTTCGCCGGCAAGAATCTGCTCCGTACTGCTCTCCGGACGGCGGTAAACGCGATAGATGTAACGCACAGGTTGCGCAGAAGCCGCTGCTGGAGCTTCACCCGCCCAGGTCAACACCACTCCCTGAGCAGTGACGCGCGCGGCAAAGTCCCGCGGCGGTGGAAAAGTGCGAGCCAGCGAAACCCGCTCTTGGTTCGAGAGCCCGGCGCCGCGACCAGCCGCATTCAGCACTTCAATGGCGTAAGTTACGAACGCAGAGGGATCGTCGCTCTGAAGTTGCTCAGGGAGCGAGTCCACATATGATCTTGCAACTTTCTGGTTGGAAGACCGCGCCAGGTTCGAGCTTGGCTGCGCACCCGCCTCACCCACCGGCGTACCGCACTGCGTCAACTCCCTCGCAAGTCCTCGGCAGATCCGGGTTGGACCCACGCTTCGAATCGTCTGCCGATCGGTGGTAACACTTGGAGCCGTCCAGGTCAGAGTCACGTGATCGCCCTTGCGTGTAGCCCGCAGATCCGAAGGCGGCTTCGGCAATTCCAGTGACGGTGGCTGCGGCGGCCCAACCGACGCGCACGCCGCGAACATCAGCGGCATACCCACAGCCAGCAAAAACGTCGGCGCAGTGCGTTTCATGCGGAAGAAAACAGACTAACAGACCCCTCCCTTGTAATCCTCAGCGAAGCGAGTTCGAATGAGCTCGCGCAGTCGAAGGCTCAGTGCATCCTTCTACTCCGCCCGGTACCCGTCAGGCACCTCTGCATGACTCGAAGGCGGATACCGAGAGTGGATTCGATGGAAGGGCCCCACTTTCAGAAGTTGCCGACGGAGTCACAAGGGTGTCGCTTCGACCGTGGAAGAGCGGCCCTTCAGGGCCGCGTCAGCGCGGGAAATCAAAGCGGGCTTCAGCCCCTGAGATCTATCGTTGCATTCGCGCCAAGCGTCCTTACCCCGCCAGTTCCCCCACAGCCTCGCGAAATACTTCCGTATGCCGGTCCACATCCGCCGCGGTCGTCTGTGGCGACATCAACGCCATATTGTGAAATGGCGTCAGCAAAATCCCCCGATTCATCGCGTAAAGATGCATGAATCGCTCCAGTTCGAAATCCATCGCGTCATGGGCCTCGGTGCCATTCCTGGGCTCCCTGGCGCCAAAAAGGTATTCCGCCCGGCATCCAAGACGAGTCACATGCCACGGCAGTTCCGCATCGGAAATTGCCCTGGCTACTCCCGCCGTCCAGCGCTCGGCCATCGGAATCATGCGATCGAATGCCTCTTTCGTAAGAACTTCCGTCAGTGTCGCCCGCATGGCGGCGAGAGAAAGCGCGTTCCCCGCCAGCGTGCCTCCGATTCCGCCCACGTCGCAGTTCTCCAGTTCCTGCTTGGCCACAATGCGCTCGGCAACTTCCTCCGAAAACCCGTAAGCCGCGCCGGGAATGCCTCCCCCAATCGCTTTCCCGAAGACGAGAATGTCGGGCTCGAGATTATGGGCCCGCGTGTAACCTCCGGGCCCGGAGCAGATCGTGTGCGTCTCGTCGATGATGAGCAGCGTCGCTTGCTTGCGCGTGAGTTCGCGCAACGCCTGGTGATATCGCGGCTCCGCGTGCACGATGCCCACGTTTGTCATCGCAGGTTCGGCCAGTACGCAAGCCACATCGCCCACAGCAAGTGCCCGCTCCAATGCGACGACATCATTGAACTCGATGACCGTGGTCGTGACTGCGGGATTCACCGGCGGCCCAATGTTCCCAGGCCGCGGTCCCGCCGCTCCGTTGGCGTTAAGAGTGATGAAAGTCTCATCCACCGTCCCGTGATAGCACCAGTTGAACACCAGAATTTTCGGCCGCCCCGTGATCTGTCGCGCCAACCGGATCGAAAACCGATTCGCATCGGTAGCCGTCAGCGCGAACTGCCAGTACGGCAAACGAAACCGCTTCTGCAGTTCCTCAGCTACAAAAATAGAATCTTCTCCCGGCAACATCAGCGTGATGCCGCGCCGCGCCTGCTCTTCCACGGCTTTGACCGTGGCCGACGGAGAATGTCCAGTCATCGCACCAGTATCGCCCAGGCAAAAGTCGATATAGCGATGCCCGTCCACGTCGACAAAGTGTGCTCCTTGCGCCTCCCGCACGAACGGCGGAAACGCTCCCGCCCACTTCACCATCCAGTTCATGGGCACACCCGCCAGCAGTGACTTCCGCGCCCGCTCAAACAGCGCCTTCGACTTCGGACGCTCCTCCACAAACTTCTTCTGTTCGCGTTGCATCAAGGACTGCAGGCGGCTACGGTCGATGATTTTCATGGTCAAGATGAATTCGAAAGATAAACCACAGACGACACAGAGAGACACAGAGGAAATCCCTCATGTTTCCTCTGTGTCTCTCTGTGCCCTCTGTGGTTAAAGACCTTCTACAGAATGTAGCGCGACAAATCCTGATCCTTCGCAATGTCAGTCAGCATCTTGCGGACATATTCCGCGTCAATCGTGACGTGCTCGCCCTTCTTCTCCGGCGCGTCAAAGCTCAACTCGTCGAGCACGCGCTCCATGATGGTATGCAGCCGCCGCGCCCCAATATTCTCCGTGCTCTCATTCACGCGAAACGCAAAATGCGCAATCTCATCCAGCGCCTCGGGCGTGAACTCCAGTTTCACGCCCTCAGTCTCCAGCAGCGCAGTGTACTGCGTCACCAACGACGATTTCGGTTCCGTGAGAATCCTCACGAAATCTTCCATGGTTAGGGATTGCAGCTCCACGCGAATTGGAAACCGCCCCTGCAGTTCGGGAATCAAATCGCTCGGCTTCGACACGTGAAACGCGCCCGCCGCAATGAACAGGATATGGTCAGTACGCACCATCCCATAGCGCGTATTTACCGTGGTGCCCTCAATGATCGGAAGAATATCCCGTTGCACGCCTTCCCGCGAGACATCCGGACCGTGCCCACCTTCGCGCCCCGCGATCTTGTCGATCTCATCCAGAAAAACGATGCCCGAGTTCTCCACCCGGTCGATCGCCATTCGCGTGACCTGGTCCATATCAATCAGCCGCTGCTCTTCTTCCTGAATCAGATATTCGAAGGCCTCATTCACCTTCATCTTCCGCTTCTTGGTACGCTGCCCGAAGATGTTCGGCAACATGTCTTTGATGTTGACGTCCATCTCCTCCACGCCCTGATTCGTCATGATTTCAAACGATGGGAAGTTGCGTTCCCGAACGTCGATCTCCACCATCCGTTCGTCCAGCTTTCCTTCGCGCAATTGCTGCCGCAGTTTTTCGCGCGTCCGGCTCGAAGACTCGGTCAGAGACGTGCCGCCATCAATGACTACGCCACCCGAACTTCCGTCCGCCCGCGGAGTAGGCGACGGCGGCAGCAGAATATCCAGTAGCCGCTCTTCCGCATTGAGTTCCGCCTTGTCGGCCACGTCCTCCAGCTTTTCTTCACGTACATTATCGATCGCAATCTCCACCAGATCGCGCACCATCGATTCCACATCGCGCCCCACATAACCAACTTCCGTAAACTTCGAAGCTTCCACTTTCAAAAACGGCGAATTCGCCAACTTCGCCAGCCGCCGCGCAATCTCCGTCTTGCCCACCCCTGTGGGCCCGATCATGATGATGTTCTTCGGAATGATTTCTTCCGCGAGCTCAGGCGAGAGTTTCTGCCTCCGCATGCGGTTGCGCAGCGCAATGGCCACGGCGCGCTTGGCGTCCTTCTGGCCAATCACGTGTTTGTCGAGCTCAACCACAATCTCGCGCGGAGTCAGTTCATCCAGCGCAAGCTGTTCTTCTTCGGCGGAAGGGGGCAGATAAATTGCCATAAAAAATACAGACCTCGGACCTCGGACCTCAGACGTCAGACCTCTGTGCGATGTGGCTGACGTCTGAGGTCCCACGTCCGAGGTCTACAGTTCTTCAATCGTTACCTTGTCATTGGTATAGATGCACATCTTACCCGCAATCTTCATGGCTTCTTCGGCGATCTGGTGAGCGGAAAGTTCCGTATGCTCGGACAGCGCCTGCGCTGCAGCCTGCGCGTAGGGCCCGCCGCTACCAATCGCCGCCACGGCTCCGTCGGGCTCAATCACATCCCCCTGCCCGCTGAGCAGAAACGTCTGCTCCTTATCCGACACCAGTAACAACGCTTCCAGGTGCCGCAGGAACTTGTCGGTACGCCAGTCCCGCGCCAGTTCCACCGCCGCCCGCCCCAGGTTGCCGTGATATTGCTCCAGCTTTGCCTCAAAGCGGCTGAACAGAGTAAACGCATCCGCCGTCGACCCCGCAAACCCGGCCACAATCTTGTCGTTGTACAGCCGCCTGATTTTCTTGGCCGAATGCTTGATTACCGATTCACCCAGCGTGACCTGTCCGTCGCCGGCGAGAACGACTTTCCCGTTGCGGCGAACCGACAAAACTGTGGTGGACCGAATCAGTCGCTTCGTAGTCATGAGCGCAATTCTCGATTATAACAGTGCCCTTTGCCGGCCCCCGCAGCAAAGAAACCAGTGCTATTTTAAACGGGTACCCACCCCTTAACCCCTTCCCACCCACAACGTCCGGTAATGCTGTGGGCGTTTTGAAAATCCTATCCCCACTGGGCGTCATCCTGACCGGAGCCGTTTTTCAGGCGGAGGGAAGCATCTCGCGCGAATCACGTTAGGGCATTGCCCTGCAAACTCCTCACCCGGCTGAAACAGCGTCAGGATCGCTCGCGATAATCATTCAAACGAGCCTCACCTACAACGCCAGCATTATCCGCCCTTTACAGATTGCTTCAGTAATCAATCTTGCGATTACCGCTGTGACATTTACCCGCTCCCCGGCTGCCCGTAACTTGTAGCTCATGCGCAACTCTGCTGCCGTCCTGTGCCAAGACAAACGATCGCTTCCCACGCTGGAAACCACTCTGCACGAGCTTGGCATCGACCTGGTGAAATGCTCGTCCGGTCAAGAGGCACTGGAGTTAGTCATGGCCGGCCACTGCTCCATGCTGATTGCGGATTTTGATCTGCCCGGCGCCGAAGAAGTCATCCGCATGGCAGCCCTGTTGCCGCCAGGCCAAAAGCCGGCGCTGCTGGCCGTAGCCAGCCGGGCCTGGCCCGGAACGGGTCAGGCATTCCAGTCCGGCGCCAGCCGCATTCTGTATCGGCCCCTCGAAGCAGAGCAGTTAAGAGAAGCGCTAAAGGCCGAGAGAAAAAACAGGAATGCAAATCGGCGCAAGTCGACGCGCTATGAAGTAAAAACTCTCGTCTATCTGGATCTCGAAAGCGGAAGCCTTTCCGGAGTCAGCATCGATATCGGCGAGCACGGCCTCGCAGTACAGGCCACCGAACCCGTGCCCGTAACCTCGGATTTGGCGTTTCGCTGCGTGTTGCCGGGCACTGATTTCACCTTGCAGGGACATGCCGACGTGATGTGGGCCAGCGATCAAGGCCGCGCCGGACTTTTCTTCTCCAAGCTCACTCCCGCGGCGCGCAAACACCTGAAGCGCTGGCTCAGCAAGCGTAGCGCGCACAGCAAAAACAAAGAGAAAGACCAGCACGCCGTGCGCGACTTGCTGCCACCCGAAGACGCTCACGTATCTTTCTCAGTCTCCGAGTAAGATTCCGTTCTGTGTCCGAGCAAGGTTCTTGCCACTTCGGAGCCGCGAAGCGGCGTAAGAATGCAGCCCACAGCTTGCCCAAGGGGCGCAAGCCGTGGGTGCGCTCGTGAAGATAAACGAGCCCCAGCGGGGCGAAAGAGCAGGTTCTCACCCACATTTCTGAATCGTGCCGTCTCTGCCTTAGAATCATCTTTTCATCTAAACAAAAGAGGCTCCCGCTGCCCACCTCATCCCAAACCGGCATCGCTTTCAACGGACGCTCCATGGTGGGAACCCTGCAGCGCGTGCTGGTGTGCTCCCCTCAAACCGCAGGATGGAACCAACCGGAACGGATCGCACGCTGGCGCGAACTTGGTTTCCATCACGCCCCCAACTTCGAGCAGGCCCAATCGCAGCACGTCGCGCTGGTCCGCAAACTGCAAGCCGCCGGTGCCGAAGTCGTCGAACTGCCCGCGGGGGACGACCTCTCTCTCGATGCCGTCTACGCCCACGATGCCTCGCTTCCCACGGATTTCGGACTCATCCTCATGCGTCTCGGCAAAGCGAATCGCATCGCCGAGTCTCGACATCACGGCGCATCCTGCGAAGCTCTAAGCATTCCAACCTTGGGCACGATTACCCTGCCCGGCACCACTGAAGCCGGAGACATGGTCTGGCTCGATTCGAAGACACTGCTCGTCGGTCATGGCTCCCGAACCAACGCAGCCGGCATTGCTCAGCTGCGCGCCCTGCTCGCCCCAAAGGGAGTTGAGGTTCTATCGGCACCGCTCCCCTATGGCCTGGGTCCCTCGGCTTGCCTTCACCTGATGACATTAATCAGCCTGCTCGACGAGCACACGGCGCTGGTCGACTTACCATGGCTCGCCGTCGAGACGGTGGAACTGCTTCTATCCCGCGGATTCAAGTTCATCGAGATCGACGCTCCCGAGCGCGACACGCTTGCCTGCAATGTCCTCGCCCTGGGAGAAAAGCGCCTGCTCGCTATCGAAGAAAATCACAGAACCAACGACCGCCTGCGCCGCTCCGGATTCGACGTCCGCACCTTCCCCGGCAGCGAGATCTGCTTTAACGGCAGCGGCGGCCCCACCTGCCTGACCCGCCCCCTGTTACGAAGTTGAACCATGGGGGGACAGCCGCCTCGGCTGTCCCGCGAGCGGCGGCTTGTCAACTATTTTTTTGGACCTCGATTTCGCTCAGATTTAAGCCCGACCAACGGGGCTCGTCGCGCTGTTTCCCTTGGACTTAGTATGATGTTCCTGCGTCAAATAAAATCGTGCCTGGAAAGAGTTCTCGAATGCCAGTTTTCCGCCAGCGATTACGGGTTTTGGTTTTGGGATTAGTGGTCGCCGCCACGGGTACCGCGACCGCACAGACCACGGTTGCCTCACAGCCTGCGGTTACGCTCGAGGCCGTAACCAGTTCCCAGCCCCTGCGGGACGGTATTGAACTTCAGGCCGACTCGGCGACTGTGCGCATCACCGCCCTTCGCGATGACATTATTCGCGTGCGCATCGCTCCGGGTGCTTTGCCTGAAGATGCTTCCTGGGCAGTCCTTCCCGGCCCGCGCGGCAAATCCATCGACGTAAAGGCACTCGATGTCCAGGACGCCGCCTCCGTCGGTTTCCGCACCGCGTCGCTCGACGTCCGCGTAGAGCGCAATCCGCTTCGCGTAGTGATTCGCGATCTGGCTGGCAATGTGATCTCCGCCGACGCCGTCGGCCGACCCACCCGGTTCGCGCTCGGAGGTTTCTCCATCTCCAAGCAGATGCCCGCCGACGAGCATTACTTTGGCCTCGGCGACAAGACCGGCTCCTTCGACCGCAGGAATCAGGCTTACACCCTCTGGAACACCGACATCGGTCCCCAGGAATCCGTCGATCCGCTTTATAAAAGCATTCCGCTTTTTGTCGGCATCAGCAGCAGCCGCAGTTATGGGCTCTTCCTCGACAACACCTGGCGCACCTGGTTTGACTTCGGTAAGCAGGCGCGCGACGCGATTTCCTTCGGCGCCGAAGGCGGGCCCCTCGATTATTACGTCCTCTATGGCCCCACTCCGAAACAGGTCGTGGAAAGCTACGCCTACCTCACCGGAACGCCTCCCTTGCCTCCGCTGTGGTCGCTCGGCTTCCAGCAGTCGCGTTACAGCTACACTCCCGAATCCAAGGCTCGCGAGATCGCGAATCGCCTCCGTACCGACAGGATTCCCTCCGACGTGCTCTACCTCGACATCGATTACCAGGACAGGAATCGGCCCTTCACCGTCAATCCTAAAACCTTCCCCAATTTTCCCGGACTCGTCTCCGATCTGCGCAAGCAGCATTTCCATCTCGTCAACATCACCGACCTGCACATCGCACATGCTCCTGACCAGGGTTACGCTCCGTATGACACAGGTCATGCCGGCGACCACTTCGTGAAAAATCCTGACGGTTCGGAGTTCGTTGGCATCGTGTGGCCTGGCCCGGCGGTCTTCCCCGATTTCACCCGCGCCCAAAGCCGCGAGTGGTGGGGCGGCCTCTACCATCAATTCGTTGAGGACGGCGTAGCAGGATTCTGGAATGACATGAACGAACCTTCGGTCTTCGACGGGCCCGGCAAGACCATGCCGCTCGACACCGTCCATCGCATCGAAGAGCCCGGATTCGCTACCCGCACCGCCACCCACGCCGAGATTCACAACATCGTCGGACTGGAAAATGCCCGCGGCACTTTCGAAGGCCTGCTCAAACTGCGCCCCGACGAGCGTCCCTTCGTTCTGACCCGCGCTACTTACGCGGGCGGCCAGCGTTACGGATTCACCTGGACCGGCGACAATGCCGCCACCTGGAACCACCTTCGTTTAGCCACGCAGATGGTGCTCAATCTCGGCATCAGCGGCATCTCGTTTGTCGGCGCCGACGTTGGCGGATTCAACGGTTCCCCGTCTCCCGCGCTGCTCACCCGCTGGGTGGAATTGGCCGCGTTCTCTCCGCTATGTCGCGATCATGCCGGAAAAGGCACTCTGCCCCACGAGGTTTGGAATAACGGACCCGAACAGGAGGCGATTCGCCGCCGCTACATCGAAACCCGCTATCGCCTGCTGCCCTACATCTACGCGCTCGCCGACGAATCCTCACGTACCGGGCTTCCCCTCATGCGTCCTGTCTTCCTCGAATTCCCCGAAATTTTCGCCACCGGCTTCGATCATCTCGACACGGAATTCCTTCTCGGTCGAAGCCTGCTGATCGCTCCACCGCCATTCGCGGAAACCATGGACGACTACGCCGTCTCGTTTCCCAAAGGTGACTGGTTCGACTTTTGGACTGGCCTGAAGATGGGCGCATCGTCTCAACCGCCTTCGATCATCGATGTCGTCAAGTCAGCCGGGGCAGCTCCCGGCCCTCGCCAAATTCATCCTCCACTCGACACCATGCCCGTCTATGTTCGCGGCGGCAGCATCCTGCCGATACAGCCGCTGATCCAGAACACCGACGAAACTCCCAGCGGTCCGCTGCAGCTTCAGGTCTATCCCGGCCCGGAGTGCAGCGGCTCGCTCTATCTCGACGACGGCCACACCTTCCGCTACCAGCAAGGCGACTACCTCCGCCAGACATTCACCTGTGAGTCCGACGCCACCGCCATGCGCCTCAAGTTCCACGCGCGCCAAGGCTCGTACATCCCGTGGTGGAAGTTCGTCGAAGTGGTGATTTACGACTGGCCCTCCGCCCACGCCGAAGCCAAGTTTTCCAGCAGCACCTATCCGTTGAAAACCTCCTATGACGCGAAGCAACATGCCCTTCACGTGACGCTGGCGGATGTGTCGGCCGAGGCCGAGTTGAGCATCCGCGGCAGGGCGAATCACTAGTGGTGATTCTCCAAAACTGGCTCGGGAAGGCCAGGACGGTTTGGGAAGGCCAGACACTCCTTGGGAAGGGCACGGCTTCTACCCGGGCCGCTACGGATCGCCAAGGATGCGGGCTTCAGCCCCTGGGGCTGCCCCATGCTGCCCGGGCCGATGGCCCATCCTCGCCTACGTTCACCGAGACGGATCGGCAGACTTCACTAGCTGCCAAGGCGTTTCTTCGACTGGTGTGCCGAGGAATTTCAGCCTCGCAGTTTGAGCATCCACGAGCGACATCTCGAATCGCGCCTTCGGGGAACCCTGGAAACTAAAAATGTTGCCTTCCACTTTTGCATCGTCGATCTTCATCGCGTGCTCGGGGCTGGGAGGATCGGTGACCTTGGCGCACTGACCGTTGCCGCCTTGCATGTTGGCAATACTGATATCGCCTACCAAGTCCCTTCCGCTAACTCTAATGCTCAGAATTACGAACGGATTGCCGTCCTGGCAGATTCCTCTCCACGTTCCTGCGAACGAAGGCAACGTATCATCGGCTCCCTTGTTCTGCGCGATCAGCGTGCTCAGTGCTGTCAGCAGGGCCACCATTACAACGATTCGGAAAAACAAAAATGCCTTCATACACACTCTCCTAATTTGGATGTTAGACGTAGAGACACCGCCATGAGGTAGTTCGTTCCCTCTCTTCTCCACCCGATCCCGCTCTTCCCTCACAGTAGGCCGGGGCGGCCCGCCCTTCCTGATTTGACATTGCCCGAACCGCGGAGTAGGGTGGGGCGGCTTTTCAGTTGATCCCACGAAAACTTAAGGAGAGAACAGCATGCGAGTGCAAATAGCGCTTTGTGGTGTGGCGTTGTGTCTCGGTCTCGCCCCGAGCGTCCTGGCACAGGATCCGGTCAAGGTGGATCCGAAGCATTACACGGTGGTGACCGACAACGACCAGGTGCGGATTCTGAAGGTGCACTACGGCGCGCATGAGAAGTCAGTCATGCACAGCCATCCCAACCTGGCGGCGGTGTTCCTGAACGACTCCAAGGGACAGTTCACTTTCCCCGACGGCAAGAAGCAGGAGTTCACTGCCAAGGCAGGCGACGCGCAGTACGAAGCCGCCGTCACGCACTTGCCGGAGAACACTGGCGACAATGGGATGGACCTGATCGTGGTCGAACTGAAAGGCCATGCGGCCAAAGCGAAATCGGCAATGAAATCGGAAAAGAAGTAAGGGTGGTGGCCTTGGGGCTATAAGGGATGCCCCGGCGTGTAGCAGGTGGGACTCATCGGGAGCGATACGGGCCGCGGCCCGATGGACCTGGGCCGCCGGACAGCCGCGGGCGGCTGTCCCCACATGGGTCGCGCCGCGCGCCGGGGCACAACGAATCCCGAGCTCGGACGCATTCTCAGCGACGCGTTCAACTCTGTTCCCTTGTTCATTCGCCTGCGGTACACTCTCGCGCGTAGATTCGTACCTGCACGAGGACGATCACTATGTTTCCAACGGAGGAAGCGATGGACTGCAAGCGCGTTGCGGCCGTGACGTTGACCATGGTATTCATGCTCGCCATCTTCATAATCGCCATCAGCCCAGGATCGGCTTTTGCCGACGAGAAGGGCGACGTAACGGCGGCGGTGCATCGCTATTTCGATAATTTGGATAAGGATGAAGTAAAGTTGGAAACGGCGCTGGCAGTGTGCGACTCGCACGTCTCGATTCTCGACGAATTTCCGCCGCACGAGTGGCATGGCCCTACGGCGTGCGCGGACTGGTGGAAGGCGTTGAATGCCTACAACGAGAAGAGCGGGATTACAGACGGGGACGCCACTCTGGGGACCGCGTGGAGCGTCGATGTGACCGGCGATCGCGCGTATGTTGTGGCTCCTGCAACCTACACCTACAAGCAACACGGGAAACCCGTGAAGGAGTCTCGCGCCGTTTTTACGGTAGCGCTAAAGAAGACGCCTGCCGGTTGGCGCATCACCGGCTGGGCATGGTCAAAGCATTAAACCCGAAACTTGGGCCGGCAGCAGTCTCGCTATGGTCTTGGGAAGGGCACGGCTTCAGCCGTGCCGCTCGGAGTCACAAATGATGCGGGCTTTAGCCCCTGAGGGATCTCGGCCGGTGGCCCAGGCTTTTGATCTCGCTGGCATTACCAACACGGTGGGTGCCCTGTCCTTCGCGCTTTTAGCGAAGGGCGGAAATCGAAATGCCTGCGCCAAAGACGGGCAAGTTACGCCCGCAACCCCTGAAACGAAATCTCCGCCCCGCCGTCATCCCTTCCTCCCACTTCTCCGCAACAAATGCCACGCCTCCTCATACCGCGCATACTTCTGCGTCTTCATCCCCGGCGCCACTCGGATATTGCTCTTCAGCCGCAGCACCACCCGCGCCGGCAGGATGAACCACGTCTTCTTCTCCAGCACATAAATCGCAAAAAAGTCTACTTCGTCAATCCGGTAGTAGTCGATCCCAGTTCTTTTCAGACAGCAGACATATCCTCCATCTCCCCGCGGCACATCCGTCGATTTCACCTGCACCCGCCGAAACCGTCCTTGATCTTCAACCGACACATCGTACCGGCTCGAGTCGCCCCACGGCTTCGAAACATTGAACTCCAACTCCGCCGCTCGCATCATGAAAATCAACTCGACCCACTCCCCGCGCCGCTTGTAAGTCGCGAAGTTGCCCTTTTTCCCCATTTGCCTTGGCCCACAAACACGAAAAGGCGCAAGCCCGCAGGCTGCGCCTCTGTTTCTCTTCAGAATTTTGCTATATCTTTATTTTATCAATTTCACCCAGGCGAACCGGCAAATTCTGCGACTTTATATTCGCTTCGCTTACACAGGGATACAGGGAATCGAGTGCTTTTACCCCCTTGACAAGATTTGGCCTTTGGCGGCATTTCAAAGGAGCCGCATCCCCCGCTACATCACGATCGTTTGGAGGGACCTTCCAGCCTTTGCTCCTTGTGGTCCAGGAGATCGTTGAGTTCCTGCACCAGTTTTACGAACTTGTCATGATCCTGCTCTTTTGCAATTCGCTCGCACAGGACGTTCATGCGTTCTCTTTCGTCAGGGGTCATGGGGCCTCAGGGAGTGACTCGCGGCAAAAAACATTTAACTCATTTGAGATATCAACGTCAACCGGGAACCCGCGGCTCTTCGTAGGGTATGTTACGGAAGGGAGGGCAAGACATTGAAAGAGAGGAGTTTGTAGGGCGGTGCAGGGCGGTATAGGTATGGGTCTCCCGCCGACAGCCGGTCTACGGGCGGATCGCTCGTCGCTCCGAAGGATGCCCGCCGCCAAGGAATCGTTTTGCCGCAAGGCCTCGTAGTCTCTCCATCTTCTCGTGAATGGCCAACAGTAACTTTTGCAGGATGGTCGGGAGTTCTTCCTGCGGCGCGTCAGTTAACTGACGGCTCAGATGGCGGATTCGATCGTCGACGCGACGTAAAGGCATGGGGGAATACACAGCGCTCCGCAGAATGATGACTAATTTTCCTTAAGCGTACGATACCGCACATGCTGTAGGTCGGGTATCAAACCAAGACTTTCCCTTAGGGGTTTCCCCTTAGGTCCCAAATCTTTCGGCGGCGCGGGCCTTTGCCTTGGCCGCTTCCTCTTCCCGATTTTTGGGCGGCGCGGCCGTTTCCAGCGAGCGCAGCAGGCGTGTAGAAATCGCCGCCACCTCCTCGACTGCGGCTAGGAATGAATCTTCGTTCGCCTTGGACGGCTTATTGAAGCCGGTAATTTTTCGCACGAATTGCAGCGACGCGGCGCGAACTTCGTCGTCGGTCACAGGTGGGTCGAAGTTGAACAGAGTCTTAATATTTCTGCACATGAACTCAAAACCTCGCTTACTCAGATGTGGGGACAGCCGCCCTCGGCTCTCCGGTCGAGCCAAGCTCGGCGGTCTGCCGTTCTTAAGCTGCAATCTAAATATTATCAAGCGATGAGTGGACAGGTTGCCCGGAATCCTCATGCTATAATTCTTTATTCTCAGTCGCTTAGAGCACGGAGGACTGTATCGATAAACGCTTTATCCGCACCAACGATCGCATTCGGGCGCGTGAAATCCGCGTGATTGATGACGATGGGCAGCAGCTTGGCATCATGCCGCCTTACGAAGCCATCAAGAAAGCCCGCGAACAGAATCTGGATCTGGTCGAAATTTCGCCCACCGCGCAACCTCCTGTCTGCCGCATCATGGACTACGGGAAATATTTATACCAGCAGGAAAAGAAAGAGCGCGAAGCCAAGAAGCACCAGAAAACCATCACCGTAAAAGAGGTCAAGTTCCGCATCAACGTAGACGACCACGATTACGAAACCAAAAAAAATCACGTCCTCCGCTTCCTCGATGAAGGCGACAAAGTAAAGGCAACCATCTTCTTCCGCGGACGCGAAATGACCAGAACCGGCCTCGGCCGCCAGATCCTGGAGCGCCTGATAAAAGATGTAGAACCCCACAGCATCGTAGAATTCCGCCCCCGCCAAGAAGGAAATACACTTCATGCGATCTTGGCGCCTAAGAAGACGGAGAAAGAGCGGGAGAAAGAGAAGCATAAGGCTGCGGCGCAGAGCGCGCCCGGCGTGCCTGCGGTGCAGGTTGCGAAGCCCGCGTCTTAGGAAAGAAAAGCAGATTCCTCGCTGCGCTCGGAATGACAAGTCTCTTCTGGGCGGTCATTTGAGATTTGCGGGAATGGAGTGAAACTGACAGCTGATGACTGAGAGCTGACAGCTGTTCTTGAGGACTTTATGCCGAAATTGAAAACGCACAAGGGCGCTGCCAAGCGCTTCAAGGTAACCGGGACGGGGAAGATAAAGCGGGGGCGGTCGCACCTGCGGCACATTCTGACGTCGAAGAGCAAGAAACGGAAACGGAATCTGGGATCGCCGGCGCTGGTGAGCGACGGGGATAAGCGCAAGGTTAAGCGCATGATTCCGTACCAGTAGAAGCGGTTTTGATTTCAGATTTGAGATTTGCAGACTTTAGATTGAAACCGCGCCGCGAATGCGGGTTTTCAATCTGCAATCAAAAATCTGAAATCTTCAATTGCTTCGGGTGTGTGAAGAGGCCGAGAGATTGCCGCCATGGCGAATCGTCCTTGCCTCCAGCCGCCGTAGTTGGAAATAAAAAAGGAGAACAACCATGCCTCGTGTAAAACGCGGAACTAAACGCCGCGCTAAACGCAAAAAGATACTTGACCGCGCAAGCGGGTACTTCCTCACTAAGTCGAAGCTTTACCGGTCGGCGAAGGAAGCCGTGGAGCGCGGGCTGAAGTTCGCCTACTCCGGGCGCAAGCAGCGCAAGCGGCAATTCCGCTCGCTGTGGATCGTGCGCATCGGAGCTGCGGCCAAGCTGAATGGGATCAGCTACAACCAGTTCATCCATGGGCTGAAGGTTGCGGGAATTGAACTGGACCGCAAGATTCTGGCGGACCTGGCGGTGAAGGATCCGGCGGGATTTTCCAGTCTGGCTACGCAGGCTAAGGGCGCGATTGAAGGGGCGGCGTAGGGCGGCTTCCGGCTCTCGGCTTCGGGCTTCCGGCTTGCACACGTTCCGATTTCTTTACTGGAGAGTCAAAGACCCCGCCCCCTTCGACTTGCTCAGGGCAGGCCCTGTCTCTCCAAAGAACGAAAAGACAAGGACGGGGCGCCCGGTTTCTTTTTGTCTTCATTAGCTTTGTCATTCTGAGCGAAGCGAAGAACCTGTGCAGTCTGCCGGGAGTTGCATAGGTCCTTCGCGCAAAGACGCGCTCAGGATGACAACGCGTGTTGCTGGTCATCGTCATCGTGGCATATACCGTTCCAAAACTTACGGATTATTCGGCGGCGGCGCTGCAACGCGTGGCGGGCGAGTGTGTGGAGGCGTGCTCGCGAGAGGCTGCTGAGGTCCGCAGTGAGGCGGAGCTGAAGGCGTTTCGCGACCGGTGGATGGCGCGGAAGAACGGGGTCCTGGCGCAGATCAACGATCTGTGGCTCAGAAGCGCGCCAAAGGAAGCCAAGCACGACGTCGGGATGTGCGCCAACGACGTAAAGACGCGAATCACGGAAATTGTCGAGCGGGTAAAGGCCGAGGTTGAGATTCGTGCCGTTGTCTCGCGGGCCCAAGACAAATTAGCGGCCGGAACTGAGAGCGCCCTTGCCGCCGACTCCGTCGACATTTCTCTTCCTGGAGTGCGGCGGCCGATTGGGGCGGAGCATCCCGTGATGCGGACCTGGCGGGAGATTGTTTCGGTGTTTCAGAAGTTGGGCTATTCCGTGGCTGAGGGGCCTGTCGTTGAGACGGATTATTACAACTTTGAGGCGCTGAATTTTCCGCCGAATCATCCGGCGCGGGATACGCAGGACACTTTGTTTATTGCGGGGCAGCAGGGGAAGCCTCAACGGGAGCGGTTGCTGCTGCGCACGCATACTTCTCCGGTGCAGATTCGGACGATGGAGAAGATGCGGCCGCCGCTTCGCATTGTGATTCCGGGAACGGTGCATCGCAACGATCCTCCGGATGCGAGCCACTCGCCGATGTTTCATCAGATCGAAGGGCTGGCGGTCGATACCAACATTACGTTTGGGGATTTGAAGGGGACGCTTGATCACGCTATGAAGGCGCTGTTTGGGTCGTCGGTGAAGACGCATTTCCGGCCTTCGTTCTTTCCGTTTACCGAGCCTAGCGCGGAGCTTTACGTTACTTGTTTTATTTGCGGGGGGAGCGGGAAGCGTGGGACTGAACCGTGCCGTCCTTGCAAGCAGACGGGGTGGATTGAAGTGTTGGGATGCGGCATGGTGGACCCGAATGTGTTCGAGTTCGTGAAGGACAATGGGTATGACGCGCGGAAGGTTTCGGGATTTGCGTTTGGGATGGGTGTGGATCGGTTGGCTCTGTTGAAGTATGGGGTGGATGATATTCAGTTGTTTTTTCAGGGGGATGTGCGGTTTTTGCAGCAGTTTGGGTAGAAAGCTGCTAGCTCCTAGCTGCTAGCTCCTAGCTTCTAGCTCGGACACAAAGAGCGAATGACTTTAGAAGAATTGGAAAATACCCTTCCGAACGGACTTCATGATGCCGAAGTCGAGCGCATAGAAGTCGACTATCAACGGCGCAGGGTGGCGTTAGATCTTGCAGTTTGGGTCGGCAACATGGACGACCCACCGGAACGGCGAGAGGCTTACAAGAAAGGGCGAATTGAGATCTCGGGACTCCTGTTTCTGGTAATGGAGCCCCCTGACTCACGATATCCGTTCAAGGCCTCCGACTTGAGAATCGACGGATGCGATATGAGCAAGAACCTTGATCCTGAATTGCTGAAGGCGCTTCCCGGTGACGCGTTCGTTCGCAGCCTCTGGGTAAACGAGTGGAATGCGTTCATGCACATTGCAGCTCGTGATGCGGGGATTGCGTGGATAAACAGCGACGCGGTCACGTACCGCTGAGTCGAGCTGGCGAGGGCAGCACGAGAACTCCTTGATTTGCCGTTTTAGGTGCCGAGTTGCAGGGGGTCCTTCGGCGCAAAGAACGCGCCTCAGGATGACACAGCTTTTTTGAGCACAGGCCATCGGGACGCTGGCGCTACGAAATGAAACTTTCTTCTCATTGGATTCGCGATTTTGTTGATCTTTCCGTCGACGATCGGCGGCTGGCTGAGGATTTGACTAATGTGGGGATTGCGGTTGAGGGGATCAGCGGGTCGGGGGCCGATACGGTGTTTGAGATGGAGATTGGGACGAATCGGCCGGATGCGATGAATCATTATGGGGTGGCGCGGGAGGCGGCGGCGATTTATGAGGTGGCTTTGAAACCGCTATCAGCTGTCAGCTCTCAGCTTTCAGCTGCGGCTGAAGCCGCGGTTTCCCGTGGGACGAATGACGCGGCCCTGAAGGGCCGCTCTTCCACGGATGCGCGGAGCGACTCTTCTCCGACGTCAAAGCGGGCCTCAGCGGCTAAAGCCTCTAAATCTCACCACGCTGACGCGGCCCCTTCGACAAGCTCAGGGCAGGCTCTGAAGGGCCGCTCTTCCACGGTATCTGAGGCGGCGTTTCCGATTACTGATGCGGCCTTCCCGATTACTGTCGAGGAGCCGGGGCTTTGTCCTCGATTCTCGGCGCGGGTGATTCGGGGGACTCGGATCAAACCATCTCCTGAAAAGATTGTGCATCGCTTAGGGTTGCTGGATCAGCGGGCGATTTCGAATGCTGTCGATGCTACCAATTATGTTCTTTGGGAGATGGGGAAGCCTACGCATGTGTTCGATACGGACCTGCTCGAGGGCGGGCGGATCATTGTGCGGAAGGCGCGGGAGGGCGAGACGCTGCGGACTCTGGACGGGGTGGAGCGCAAGCTTACTTCTGAGGATCTTGTGGTGTGCGACGCTCGCAAGCCTGTGGGGCTGGCTGGAGTGATGGGCGGGTACGACACGATGATTACCGAGAAGACTCGGAACATTGTGATCGAATCGGCTTGGTGGGATCCGGGGATTGTGCGGAAGATGGCGCGGCGGCATGGGTTGCATACGGATGCGTCGCACCGGTTTGAGCGCGGGGCGGATTTTGAATCGACAGTGGTGTCGTGCGATCTGGTGGCGCGAATGATTCTCGACTCGGGTGGCGGAGAACTCGTCGGCGATGTGGTGGACGTGGTGTCGCGGCCAATGGATCAGGCACCGGTGGTGCTGCGTGTTTCCGAGGTGCGGCGGATTCTGGGCGGGAAGATCGACTCGGGGGAGATTTTTCGGCTGTTGAAGCGGTTGGGATTTACCTTGATACCCGAGGGGCAAGGTGACGCGCAGTTTCGCGTGCATATTCCCAGCTGGCGGCTGGATGTGGAGCGTGAGATTGATGTGATCGAGGAGATTGCGCGGCTGCATGGGTATGACAAGTTTGAGAACACGCTGCCGGCTTACAGCGGCGCGGTGGTGGAGTTGCCGCACGCGGCGATGGACGCGGCTTTTCTAGAGCGAGCGTTGGCGTTGGGATATCACGAGGCGGTGTCGTTGACTTTTATTTCGCATGCGGATGCGGAGAGGTTCGATGCGGGTTCGGAAAGCGGCCCCTCAGCGGCTAAAGCCGTCGGAGACAACGTCGACATGGCCCGACTTAAGGCGGGCCTTTCCCAACATACTCGCGTGCTGGAGTTGGAGAATCCGTTGAGCGAGGAGGCGTCAGTGATGCGGACGTCGCTGGCTCCGGGGATGCTCGACATGCTGGGGTGGAATTTGAATCGGGATGTGGCGGAGGCGCGGTTGTTTGAGATGGGCCGCGTTTACGGGATATCGGGTGATGGTCCCGTGGAACCGAAGCGCGCTTGTTTGGGTGCGACCGTGGCGGCGGTGCGGGCTACGTTACCGGTTGGAGGCGCGCTCGACGTTAGCAAGGACGAGCATGCGGCAGCTGCGGAAACGTTTCGCGGATTCAAGGGGGATGTGGAGAATCTTTTGGCGGCATTTGACGGCGAGGTGAGTTATGACCGGGAGACGGCGGAGTATTTTCATCCGGGACGGTCGGCGCGGGCGCGGGTGAATGGCGTGGTGGTGGCGCAGTTTGGGCAGATTCATCCGGAGGTGGCAGGAGCACGGAAGCTGCGGCAGGATGTGTTTCTGGTGGAGTTTGATTTGGAGGCGCTGTACGCGAATGGGTTGCGGGTGGTGAAATTTTCGCCTTTGGGAAAATATCCGGCGGTGGAACGGGATTTTTCGTTTGTGTTTGGGGACGGCGTTTCGTTTGAGGAGATGCGAAAAGCCGTGGCTAAGTTGGACATCGCGGAATTACGGGAATTTCGTCCGGTGGAGATTTTTCGGGGGGAGGGATTGCGGCGGGGAAATATTCGGTGTTGTTGCGGGCGCGGTTTCAGTCGGCGGAGCGGACGTTGCGCGAGGATGAGGTGGCGCGCTGGTCGGGGAAGATTGCGGGGGCGCTGACGCATCTAGGAGGGGTACAGAGGGTGTAGGAAAATCCCCACTTCTCGCAAAAGACGCGAGAAATGGGGCACCCTGGCACTCTTAGAATCAGATCGGGAAGTCGAAAGTTCAAGCTGGAATTTCCGAAGACAAAATCCTAAATCAAAATCGAAAGTCAAAATCCACACCCTAGCCGCAAAGAACGCGGCTAGGATGGACTACCCGCTCCCAGCCGCTTGACCGGACGAGGGGGAACCGGGGAGTCATGTCCTCCTGTGCAAAAGGTGGATGGTGATGGGCCTTGCGCGGGTGGGCCGGGACGAGTACGATAAAGATGTTCTCATTTAGGCCGCGTTCCCGCGTGGGCCTTCCGCGCCAGCCAGTCCGAGGCGGCGCCTTACGGATCCGATAAAAGTAAAATCGATACCGAGTTTAAGGGCAGCAAGGTTTCATTCGCGAATAGCAGTTCGTTTTCAAGAGTTGGGGTTTGTTCCCTAGTGTGCCCAGTCGCAACCCGCAACTGCGTAGAATCGAAAGTCTGTGCCGGGCGGAGCTTTGTCTTATTGAAATCGCGGGAATCCGCACGACTGGCGAGACTTATAGGATTCTGTAAAATTCTGCAACACATCACGTAACAGCTTGAGAGGACTATGAACGCAGGACCAGGAAGACCCTCCGGCGGCGGTGGGGGGGGAAGAAGAAGGCGGCGCGGACGCCGTCCTCATAATCAGCGCGGACAACGGCCGGGACCGGGCTTGAGCCGGGAAAACAAAGACGGCATTTATACCGCGCCGATGGATCACAGCTACCGGGCGGCTTTGGCCGGCAACAACAACAACAATGGGCACAAGGGCGGGCGCCAGAGGCCAGGGTTTGCGGCGCAGTATCCGCAGCCGGAGCCGGAACCGTTGCCGGTGAATGGAGACGCGACCTCCCGCATCTTTGTGTTTATTGAAGATCTGTTCTTTATGGCGAAGATCCAGGAGACGGCTCGCAAGCTCAACGTGAAAGTTGAGTTCGTGAAAACGGACAAGGATTTGATGGAACGCATGGAACAAAACGGCGAGGAGAAGCCGTCACTGATTATTTTCGACTTGAATCTGGCCAGCGTGAAACCGCTGACGTTGATTCCGAAGCTGAAGAGCAAGTTGAAGAAGGGGACGTCGATCATTGGATTCCTGTCGCACGTGCAGGGAGACTTGAAGCAGAAGGCTCACGAAGTGGGCTGCGACATGGTGCTGCCGCGGTCGGCATTTTCGCAGAATCTTCCTCAGTTGTTGCGCAGGCACGGGGCGCCAGAGGATGTGGAGCCGACGGTGCAGTAGGGCCGGCGGTTAGTGCTCCCGTCACTTATTCGATGCTGCCAGGCGCCGGTGTCAATGGGCGCGTACGTGGTTGACCAGTGCCGAGCTCACGCTTTTCTTCGGGCTTGGCCCAACTACGACAAAAAACAACAAAGCCGGCGTGCGATGCATGGTTGCGTGGCCACACTCTGGTCAATTGTGATCAGTCCGTAAGTCCATTTTCGTTCAATATTGATAAGAGGAAGTCACAGAGCAAGCTCCGTGATCGATTGCCTTCTATCTACATTTACTTCAGAAGTTCCTGACGCCGGCGTAGGCATAAATGTCGCTACCGAATATCTTGTCCCCGAAACCCGTACTGAAGATTGTTGGTTCCCGCTTGCAGGGGCAGATAGCTTTGCCGACCCGTCAGCGAACGCAATCGAAGCCTTCGCTGCCCAGCCGGATCGCGGTGATCGGGAATTATCTTCCGCGGCAGTGTGGCATCGCTACATTTACTACTGACCTGTGCGAGGCCATATCGGCGGAGTATGGATCGGCCCGATTGATGGCGTTGCCGGTGAACGATACCGACCAAGGATACGATTATCCCGCGCGGGTGCGATGGTCGCTCAGTCAGGATGATCCCGTTTCCTATCAGCAAGCGGCCGAATTCCTGAACTTCAACAATATCGACATGGTTTGTCTGCAGCACGAGTATGGAATCTTTGGCGGCCCGGCCGGAAGCCATGTGCTGCACCTGCTGCGCGGGCTGAAGATGCCGGTGGTAACCACGCTGCACACGGTTCTGCGCGAGCCCAACCCCGATCAGCTTATGGTCATGCAAGAAATCGCAGAACTTTCGGATCGCCTGATTGTTATGAGCCAGCTCTCTGCCCAGATGCTGCAGGAGATTTTCGGGGTGCCGGGTGGCAAGATCGACATGGTTCCTCATGGCGTGCCGGATTTGCCTTTCCTCGATCCCAATTTTTTCAAAGACAGGTTCGGAGTGGAGGGGAAGGCGGTTCTGCTTACGTTTGGCTTGCTCTCGCCGAACAAGGGAATCGAAAACGTCATTCAAGCTTTGCCGCAGATTCTTGCGAAACATAAGAACGTTGTTTATATCGTGGCGGGAGCGACTCATCCGCACGTTCTTCGTCGCGAGGGCGACAAATACCGCGATAGTTTGAAATCTTTGGCGAAGGAAGTAGGAGTGGAGTCGCAAGTGATCTTTCACAACCGCTTCGCCAGCCCTGAAGAAATGGCTGAGTTCATTGGCGCCGCGGATATCTACATCACTCCTTATCGGCATGAAGCGCAGGTCGTTTCCGGCACGCTCGCCTATGCCCTCGGAGCGGGCAAGGCGATTATCTCGACTCCGTATTGGCACGCCATTGAATTGTTAGACGACCGGCGCGGGGCGCTGGTTCCGTTCCAGAATTCAGAAGCGATTGCGCAGAAGACGATCGAACTTCTGGATACTCCGGCGATCCGCCATGCCATGCGCAAACGCGCTTACGTGTTCGCGCGTGCGATGACCTGGAAAACGGTGGCGCAAGGCTACATGGAGAGTTTTTCCCACGTGCGCAGCGATCGCATGGACACTCCGCGGGTTCAGTTCTCGGCGCGCGCGACCGAGAAGTCGCTGAATCAACTCCCCACTTTGAATCTCGACCATGTGAATGCGCTCACCGACGACACGGGGATGCTGCAGCACGCTGTCTTTACCATTCCCAATCGCGCCGAGGGATACGCCACCGACGACAATGCGCGCGCCCTTATTTTTAGTGTGCTGCTGGAGCAGTTGGGAATCGAGCGGTTCGCACAAGCCAAGGCGGTCAATCCCGATTGGCCTTTCCGGTATTTGGCATTCCTTGAACATGCCTTTAATCCGGAGAAGAAGAGGTTCCGAAACTTCCTCGGCTACGATCACCGCTGGACGGAAGAGCAGGGCTCGGAAGATTCTCATGGCCGCGCGTTGTGGGCTCTTGGCACTTTGCTTGGCCGGTCGACGAATCGTGGGTTGAGAGGCGCCGCCGGACGTTTGTTCGAGTTCTCGCTCTCCGCCATTGTTGAGTTCCACAGTCCTCGGGCATGGGCCTACGCTTTGCTCGGAATTCAGGAATACCTGCTTTCCTATCCCGGCGACCGGGATGCGCAGCGCATCCGATTCGCGCTGGCGCGAAGACTGCTGGATATGTATGACGCGGTCCGGCGCATTCACTGGAAATGGTTTGAGGATGTTGTAGCTTACGGGAATGCCAGATTGCCTCAGTCCATGCTCGTAGTGGGCTCGGCTTGCGGGGATGATCGAATGGTTTCCGCTGGCCTGGAATCGCTGGATTGGCTTATGGAACAGCAGCGCTGTGACACCAATGGCCACTTCGTCCCAATCGGTTCACAAGGATTTTACCGGCAGGGCGGGGAAAAGGCCCGCTTCGATCAACAGCCGATTGAAGCAGCGGGCGCGGTCTCGGCATGTCTAGAGGCGTACCGCGTTACCGGCGACAGCCGCTGGCGCAAGGAAGCGTGGTCGGCCTTCAACTGGTTTCTGGGCGACAACGATCTGCAACTTTCTCTTTATGATTCGGTTACTGGTGGGTGCCGTGACGGCCTTCATCCCGACCGCGGCAATGAGAACCAGGGCGCGGAATCGACGCTATCATTCCTGATGGCACTGCTGGAAATGCGCGCCCTGCAAGAATCGGAACCAAAGGAGCTTCTGTCTTGACCATTGCACAAGAACCTGTCAGCAGTCTTGGTACCAGCTTCGAGCCGTTGCTGGTTCGCCATCCTTCCAACCCGATCCTCACCAGCAAGGATTGGCCGTACTCGATCAATAGTGTGTTCAATCCCGGCGCGACCCTGCTCGCCGACGGCTCAACCTTGTTGCTTTGTCGAGTCGAGGATCGCCGGGGGTTATCGCATCTGTGTGCCGCTCGCTCGGTGAACGGCGTCGACGGATGGCAGATCGATAGCAGTCCGACCTTGATGCCCAATCCAAAAGATTTTCCGGAGGAGATCTGGGGCATCGAGGATCCACGCATTACGTTCGTGCCCGAACTGCAGCAGTACGTCATCACTTACACGTCGTATTCGCGCGGAGGTCCAGGCGTATCTCTGGCTCTCACCAAGGACTTCCGAAGTTTTGAGCGTTACGGCATGATCATGCCGCCGGACGACAAAGACTCGGCGCTCCTGCCGCACCGAATCGATGGACACTGGGCGCTGATTCACCGGCCGGCAACCAATCTCGGCGCGCACATGTGGATTTCCTACTCTCCGGACTTGCGACATTGGGGCCGGCACCGGCTGATGCTGGAAGCCCGCCGCGGCGCCTGGTGGGACGCAAACAAGATCGGCTTGTCGCCGCCTCCGATCGAGACCTCGCGGGGATGGCTCGTCATTTATCACGGTGTTCGGCACACGCCGTCGGGCTGTTTGTATCGCCTGGGCTTGGCCCTGTTTGAACTCGAAAACCCGGCGAAGTGCTTGCTGCGGGGAGACTCGTGGATCTTTGGGCCCGAGGCGGAGTACGAGGTTCATGGCGATGTGGACGATGTCGTATTCCCTTGTGGCTATACCGTGGCTCCCGATGGCGATACACTCAATATCTATTATGGAGCCGCGGACTGTGCGATCGCGTTGGCCCGGGCCAGCGTACGCTCGTTACTCAGTTGGCTCGACGAGAATGGGACTTGCGATCGCCGGCAGCGAGCGTAGGACTTATGAAACCCGTAGAGAATTCCAGTTCTCCGCGGAGCAGTGGAGGCTACCTAGCCCGGGGGCCAGGCGAGGGGGCGGCCGCCGATCAGGTGGACGTGGAGGTGAAAGACGGATTGTCCGGCGCCGGGGCCGACGTTGAGGACGGTGCGGTATCCCTGCTCGATGTTGCGCTGGCGGGCGATTTGGGCGGCGGCGAGGTGGCAGCGGCCGATGATTTCGGCGTCGGAAGATTGGGCTTCTTTTAGTCCGGCGAAATGTTTTTTGGGGATGATGAGGACGTGGGTGGGGGCTTGCGGGTTGATGTCTTCGAAGGCGAAGACGTGGTCGTCTTCGTGAATTTTTTTGGCGGGGATTTCGCCGCGGAGAATGCGGCAGAAGAGGCAGTTGGGATCGGTCATGGCTGGCTCACCTGGGGAAACAATAGCATTGCGGCGGCGGGATTGTCAGGGGGGCCTCGCGGCTGAAGCCGAGAATCCCGCGCGGTCTTTGTGGCACGACTGAAGTCGTGCCCTTCCCGGTTTTTATGGTCTGAACGAAAGTCAAAGGCTGCGAGCATAGGAGCGTAAGCCCCACATTATCCGGGGCTGAAGCCCGTTCTGATTTGCTATGGCTGACGCGGCCCTGAAGGGCCGCTCTTCCACTCCCGTTCCTCCACACCCGACTCTCCATTCCCCTTCTTCCAGATCCACACATCTCCACAATTTTTAGTCGAGGCGCACCAGGAAGACGGAGCCTTCGGGGGTTTGGGTTTCGGCGGCTAGTTTTTGGGCGCGGGTGTGATCGTCGTCGAGGACGCGGATGCGGATCCACCAGTCTCCGGCGGGGCTCGGGAAGCACAGGATCTGGGCGGTGTGATAGCGGCGTTTGAGGTGATCGGCGAGTCTGGTGGCGGCGGGTTCGTGGGGGAATCCGCCGATTTGAACCGCCCATTTTCCGGACGACACTGCAGCGGCGCCGGACTGCATCAATTCCACTTTCACTTGAGCGACGCCGGGCTTCCAGACGTCGAGTTTCTTGGCCGCGGCCAGGGAGAGATCGACGACGCGTCCAGGAATGAAGGGGCCGCGGTCGGTGATGCGGACGAGCGCGGTGGCGCCGGTCTTTACATTGGTGACGCGCACGATGGAACCCAGAGGATAGGTGCGATGGGCGGCGGTCATGGCGTGCATGTTATAGATTTCGCCGTTCGATCCGCGGCGGTTGTGGTAGGGAGGTCCGTACCAACTGGCGAGTCCGGTTTCGGTGGCGACGGGCCTGGCACCAGCGGGGAGAGTGGGCTCGGCGAGGTCGGCTTCGGCGTTCGCGTCTTCCCTAGCCTTGGGTTCGCGCGGCTTGGGGGCTGCCTTGGGGGGCGGAAGGCTTGCGGCCGGGCTGGATTGCGTCGGCCCGGTCGACTGTGCGGGCGGCGGAGGAGCGGGGACATTCACGTGCGTTGGTTTGGTGTGGCCGCAGGCGCTTAGAAAAAGGATTGCGCTCAGAACAAAGAAGAGCACGGTGACGTCGATGAAGGTAGCGCGGCGCAGCGTTACTCTGATTCGCGGGGCTGATAGCATCACTTGGGCGGGTGCTGGTGCTGCTCCATGTAGTCGGCGAATTCCGTGAGTTTTTTCGAGGCCACACGCAAGGCTTTGGTGGAGTGCGTGCGCACGGCGGGGACTACTTCCTCGTTGAGATACTTGATGAATTCGGGAATCTCTTTTTCCAGGCGCTCGGCGGCGTTGCCGATGGTTTGGCTGACGCGGGCCGAGGCGTCTTCCACCTTGCGGTTGAAGTCGGTCATGGTGCTCCTTGCGGTGATTCGGCGTGAAAGGGTTCACGCTGGGCTGCGGAATGCCAGGCTAGACTATTATTTCGTGAGCTGAGTGCTGGGTCAATGGAGAGTGGGAGAATTTTGGTGGTTCATGCTACCAGGGTCGCGGCTCAGTTTACGATTACTCCTGTTGCCGATCTGCGCGAGATCCCTTCGACTCCGCTCAGGGCAGGCTCTTCGCTCCGCCTGAAAAGCGGCTGCGCTCAGGATGACGCCCCGGGGGGAAACATATTGTCTGTGGCTAAGATGCGGGTTATAGAGATGAAATCCCAGGAAGTTATGGCGGGGGTTGAGTTGCGCGTGCACAAGTTCCGCGCGCAGCTGCTGGCGTGGTATGACCGGCATGCGCGCGATCTGCCGTGGCGGGAGAGCCGGGATCCTTATCGGGTGTGGGTGTCGGAGATCATGCTGCAGCAGACGCGGGTAGCGGCAGTGATTGCGCATTATCAGGAATTTTTGCGGCGGTTTCCGACCGTGGAGAAGCTGGCCAGGGCGCGCGAGGCTTCGGTGCTGGCGGCGTGGAGCGGGCTGGGATATTACCGGCGGGCGCGCATGCTGCATGCGGCGGCGAAGGTTGTGGTGCGGGAGCGGTGCGGGAAGTTTCCCCAGCGGGCGGAGGAGTTGCTGGAGTTGCCGGGGGTGGGACGATATACGGCGGCGGCGATTGCCAGCATCGCATTTGGCGAAACGGTGGCGGTGGTGGATGGGAATGTGGAGCGGGTGCTGCAGCGATTTTCGGGGCAGTGGATTTCTGGGGAAGATCTTTGGCTCGCGGCGGAGAGGCTCTTGGATCGCGAGCATGCCGGAGATTTTAATCAGGCGATGATGGAGTTGGGGGCAACGGTGTGCACGCCCCGGGCTCCTGCGTGCTTGACTTGCCCAGTGGTGGAGTTGTGCGCGACGCGGGGAGATATGGCGGGATTGCGCGAGGGCGGCGCGGCAGAGAGAAGCGGGAGATTCATTATGCGCTGGATTATCGCGACCATGCTGTGTTTCTGGTGCGGCGGGCGCGGGATGCGCGGTTGATGGCGGGAATGTGGGAGTTGCCGGAGGTGGCGGGGTCGGTGGTGGGCGCAGGCGAGACCAAGGTTCCTCGCTTTGCTCGGAATGACACGCAAGGGCGGAATGACAAACGGGAGCGGCACGACAAGACGAAGCGGAATGACAGGGCCGCGGCGATGTATCCAGAACTTTACTTCACGGTGCGGCATTCGATTACGGTGACGGATTATACGGTGCGGGTTTGGCGGATGAGGGCACCTTCGAGAGTCTGGGGGGAGTGGGTTGCGACTGAGCGGTTGGGCCGGATTGCGCTTACGGGGCTAGCGCGGAAAATTCTGCGGAGGGCAGGAATCGTTGCCGTTCCTGGCGCAGGTGGTCAGTAGATCGTCTTTCGCCCCGCTGGGGCTGTTGTCGCTGGGGCTTATGACCCACGGCTTGCGCCGTGGGCTGTATTCTTCCGCCGCTTCGCGGCTTTCGGCGATCGCGGATAGTAGCGGCATTCTCTCTATCCGAAAGATGCGTACGGTCATCTAAAGTGAGAGTCAACAGGGTGCGAGGATTTGTGCGCTCCTTGGGACTCTCTTGTAAGGGATACAGTGGAGGAGGGACGATGGCAGCGTTGGCTGTGGGCGCGAAGGCGCCTGATTTCGAGTTGAAGACGTTGGAGGGAAAGCGGGTTTCCCTGAACGAGGAACTCGCGCGCGGGGCGGTGGTATTGGCGTTTTTCAAGGTGTCGTGTCCGACTTGCCAGTATGCGTTTCCGTTTCTGGAGCGGCTGCATAGGGCCTATGGGCGTAATGACACGGCGCGGGGACGCGAACCTCAGGGGCTAAAGCCCAATGCAAACAGGGATGCTAACGCGGCCCTGAAGGGCCGCTCTTCCACGGACATCTCTTCGTCCGGCATCTCTTCTTCGGGCATCTCTTCGTCCGGCATCTCTTCGTCCGGCATCTCTTCGTCCGGCATCTCTTCGTCCGGCATCTCTTCGTCGGGCCGGTCTTCTTCGGGCCGGTCTTTTCGGGCCGGTCTTTCGCTGGCCGGTCTTTCGCTGGCCGGTCTTTCGCTGGCAGTGACGCGGCGCTGAAGGGGCGCTCTTCCACGGACGGGGAACTGCCAGGGGGCGTTTCTTTGATTGGGGTTTCGCAGAATGATGCGAAGGAGACTGCGGCATTTGTCAAGGAGTTTGGGATTACGTTTCCGGTGCTGTTGGATGATATGCGGTCTTACCCTGTGTCGAATGCTTACGGGCTGACGAATGTGCCCTCGATCTTTTGGGTTGGGCAGGATCGAGAGATTGAGGTTTCCAGCGTGGGATGGCTGAGGGCCGATTTTGAGGAGATTAATCGGCGGATGGCGGAGGCGGGGAAGATTACGCCGGCGGCGGTGTTCAGGGCGGGGGAAAATGTGCGGGATTTCCAGGCGGGTTGAGGGTCGAAGAATTAGCCGCCGGTCGGCGGGATCAGAAGCGCCGAGCTGCGCTCGGCGGACGGGCGAAGGCGCCCGTCCCCACACCAGCCCTTCCCCGCAGCCCCTTCCCCACACGAGCCTCGTCCCCAAAACACGCACCGTTTAATCCATTGGTCGGTGCACTCTCGTGCATCGTGCTCCGTTACTTCTCAGACAACCTCGGCTAGACCGTCCTTTACAATTCGGTTAGACCTATACACATTTAAACCTATACAGAGAAAGTCTTCCAACTGGCGCGCCGCTTTGTTGGGGGAGAGACCTGTTTATGCGAACAATGCTGAGAATTATTGCGGCTTTTCTGGTGGTGTGTGCGAGCGTGCTTGGGTGGGCGGATGGCGGAGCCGGGGGTTCGAAGGGGGCTAAGAGCGCGCCTTCGGTGAGGCTGCCGGGGGCGGCGTTCGTGGCCCTGGAGACCATCACGCCGGAGCATATTCGCTGGCATGTGCGGTATTTGTCGCATGATCTGCTGGAGGGGCGCGGGACGGGGCAGCGCGGCGGGGAGATTGCGGCGGAATATATTGCCACGCAGTTTGCGGAATACGGGCTGAAGCCGGCGGGCGACCACGGGACTTATATGCAGCAGGTGCCTTTGGTTGGGATCACGACACAGGCGGAAACTCAGTTTTCTTTAGTGCCGAAGCAGGGCGAGGCGATGAATTTGAAGCCTCTGGATGAATATGTCGCCTACGACCAGACGCAGCAGTCGCAGTCGGATGTAGATGCGGAGATCGTTTTTGTGGGGTATGGGATTGAGGCGCCGGAATACAACTGGGACGACTATAAGGGGCAGGACGTCCGCGGGAAAGTTCTGCTGATGCTGGTGAATGAGCCCCCATCGGACGATCCAAAGTTTTTCAAGGGCAAGGCACTGACATATTACGGGCGCTGGACTTACAAGTATGAAGAGGCGGCGCGCAAGGGCGCGGTCGGAGTGATTCTGGTTCACCAGACGCAGATGGCGAGTTATCCGTGGGAAGTGGTGCGGAATTCGAATTCGGGAGAGAAATCGTTTTTGAAATTGGAAGGGCCGGCGTTGAAAGTGGCGTCGTGGGTGCAGCTGGATGTGGCGAAGCGGCTGGCGTCTGCGTCGGGGATGGATCTGGACAAGATGATGCAGGAGGCGCAGTCGCGGGATTTTCATCCGGTGAATATGCGCGCGAAGCTTAGAGCGCATATGGTGAGCAAGGTTCGGCATTTCGAATCGAACAATGTGTTGGCGATGCTGCCGGGGGCGGATCGCAAGATGGCGGGGGAGGCGGTTCTGTATACGGCGCATTACGATCATTTCGGCATCCGTCCCGACATGCCAGGGGACAACATTTTTAATGGCGCCGACGACAACGCTACGGGATGCGGCATTCTGATTGAGTTGGCGCGGGCGTTTGGGACAGCGGCGCAGAAGCCGCGACGGTCGATTCTGTTTGCGGCGGTTACGGCGGAGGAGCAGGGGCTGCTGGGGTCGGAATATTTGGGGAAGCATCCGCCGATTGCGGCGGGAAAGATTACGCTGGATTTGAACTATGACGATGTGAAGCCGCTGGGAGCCCCGGAGGAAGTGGAAGTCTCGGGGGCGGAGCGGACGACATTTTATCCATCGGTGGAGGCGACGGCGAAGGAATTCCGGCTGGCGATTCGTCCGGATGCGCGGCCGGAGGCGGGACACTTCTATCGCTCCGATCACTTCAGCCTGGCACGGGTGGGGATTCCTGCCTTTTCGATTAACGAAGGGATGAAATACAAGGGGCACCCTGAGGCTTGGGGACTGGAGCAGGAGCGCGATTATGTGGAAAAGCATTATCACCAGCCGAGTGATGAGTACCATCCGGAGATGGATTTTGTGGGGGACTCGGCGATGGCGCGATTTGGATTTGCGTTGGGGTGGGAGGCCGCTAGTCTGCCGAAATTGATTGGATGGCAGAAGGGCGATGAGTTTGAGGCGGCTCGGGGGAAGAGTCAATAGGGTTGGGACCGAGTCCGAGTGCCTCGAACAATTCCACGACAATTCTTTATGCTGATCTACTTCGGGCATGTGGGACTTGCTCGGCGGACAGCCGAGGCGGCTGTCGCTACGTAAGTCAGGATGTTCGCAGGCCTACTGCCCTGGCCAACTTCGCTTGTCGTTCGTCAAACGTCCAGAAGGCCTGGGCTCCGAATTCGAGGGCAGAGGCGACGTGAAGGCTATCCAGAGTACGAATTCCGAGTTTAGGTCCATGCCTGCGCGCCAGTTCTGTGCAAGTCTTCCAGACTGATTCTGGCAAATCGGCCTCTAGCCACACACCGCTTGCTTGATCGCGTTCCCATTGTTCGTAGGCCTGCCGTGCCTCGTGTAGCGAAATCTCCTTGCGAAAAACATGCTGCGAGATGGCATGAGTCCACTCCGGAATGTGGAGGGGAGTGAGCCAGATCTGCGGCTTGGAGGCCATGCGCTGCTCCGCCTCCGCAGAGTAACGGTCGGGGAGATAGAGTGAGACGAAGAAGCTGGTATCGGCGTAGGTGCTCAAAACCGGCCGCGCTCCTCGATCACCAGGTCCGCGCCTGATACGGTTCGCTTTCCGAAAATCTTCTGCCGACGGCCGGCGAAATCGGGAAAGTGCTCGGGAGCCGCGTGCGACGGAGCAGGGACGATGCGAGCGATCACTTCGTTGCGCTCGCGCAGTTCTACCGTTTTTCCGGAGCGCAGCCAGGCCTTGAGGCGGCGAGTGTCGCGCAATTCGCGAATGTTGACGGAAGGCATAATTCGTATTGTGGCACGTTTTGTGACACATGGCAATCCCCACCAAGAACTGTGGGCTTCGCCCAAGACAGCCCAGGCGGCTGTCCCTCCGTGAGGGTCCAAGGTTTCTGATCTGGGGCGTAACCTAGGTAACTTTAGCTGGCCTCGCCTGCGTGCTAGCCTCGACATGTCCGTTTGAAATCAGCAACTTCCGAAGAGACTCTGATCCGGGATGCCGCGAATTCCTATTTTTCGACTGGGTGGAGCACCCGACAAGCCGGGGCCGCCGAAGCTGGCTGCGTCGATGCCGTCGGTGTCGCTGGAGCGACTGTCGGTGGGCGTCGATAACTTGCGGCACGATGTGGTGTTGAGTCCGCGATTTGTGGAGTTGGGGCGAGCGCAGATTGCGCGATTGATTGCGCGGCACGGGGAGTTGGAAGGATTGCTGTCGGCGGAGGTTGTGCGATCGACGCAAGGGCCGGCATGGATGAGGAATCAGGCAGGCAGAGCGGCGCTACTGAAGAACGATGCCAGCGGGTGGAAATCGGCACTGGCCGAGTTGCAAATAGGCTCCCTGAATCGAGCAAAAAAGGAATCGCGGCTGTCAGTCGACCTGCTGGCGCGCCTGGCGGTCACCAAATTTGTGCGCACGGAAATGAACCAGCAATTCCTGCAAGTGCTGGAGCGGTGCCGTGTCCAATTAAAAAGCTACGACAATATCCGGCAGCAGAGGGCGCATGAATACCGCGAGCGAGTGGCGGCGTTTCAGGTGCGGAAGAGGATCATCCTGCGCAAGACGGGTCAGGAAATTTTTGAGACTTTGCGCGAGGTAGAGAAAAGCACGCTGGCGCACACCCGGCGATCGCTGTTCGGCGATGAGACGCTCGCCGGAAGCTATTTCACCTATCCGCTGTTTCTGAACCGGCTTCTGTTTTCCGAAGACGGCCGGGATGACTACCTTTGCGCCGAGCACTACGTAATGATGGGGAACTGGGACCGCGATCCGGATCGCTATGGCCGGATGCGGGAAGTGGCCTCGGGTTTTCTGCGCTCGATCTATGGAGATGAAGTGAACGCGGAGACCCTGGACTCATGGATGAACGTTCCGGAGAATGCGCGGGAGTTGGTGGGGACAGGAACGCCGGAAGATTCCGCCGAGGGAGTGGCACAAGAAGAGCGGCTGGCGGCGTGGGTACGGCTGCTGGAAGACGAAAAGGTGATGGAAAACGTGATTGCCTCATATCACGTGGTGCCGCTGCTGAGCGAATATGCGCCGCGAATCAATCCCCAGCAGTTGAAAAACGCGCTCATCGACCGGACAGAGTGCGACCGGGTGGAGCGCATGATTCAGGAACACGGCAAGCTGTCGCCCAACAGCCTGTATGCGGCGGTGGCCAAGGTTGCCAGTTGCCGCGGAGCGGAGCGGGCGAAAGTGGCGGCGCGGTTTCTGGGAGATTTCTTCCACTACCATCGCGATTTGCGGCGGCTGGAAATTACCATCGCCGCATTGGATTCCGTGAATCTGGTGGGAAACGAACGGTTGCAGGAATTGTCGCGGGTGAATGGGACGCTCTATGAGTTTCTGCTTTCGGAAGAACAAGTTGAGACGGACGCGGAACCAGTGCTGCGCCACGTGGTGCTCAAGGCAGATGTTCGCGACTCGACGCGGCTGACGCGCACCATGATGGAGAAGGGGTTGAATCCGGCGTCCTACTTCAGTTTGAATTTTTATGATCCGGTCAACAAGTTGCTGGAGAAGTATGGAGCGCAGAAAGTCTTTCTGGAAGGCGACGCCATTATTCTGGCCATTCTGGAGCGCGAAGGCGAACCTGGCCTGGCGGTAAGCCGCATGTGTGTTTTGGCGCGGGAGATCATCGAAATTGTGCGTGGGTATAACGAGCTGATGCAGCGCTCGGGCATGCCGCAACTGGAACTCGGCATCGGGATCACCCTGCAGGAGTCGGCACCTCTGTATTTGATGGATGGGGAGCATCAGATCATGATCTCGGAGGCGCTGAACGAAAGCGACCGGCTGTCTTCGTGCAATAAGAAGGCGCGGAAAGTAATGGAGCCGCAGGCGGGACCGTTTCACGTGTACGCATTTCAGGCGGCGGAACTGGATGAGAACGGTAATCCCGAGGATGTGATTCTGAGCTACAACCTGAGCGGGATTCGCATGAATGAAACGGCTTTCCGCAAGTTGCAGCAGGAGATTACGCTCGAGTCCCTGAAGGTGCGGTTGCCGGAGTCACTGGTCTCTTCGGATAAAGGGGACTACAAGCTCTTCGCCGCCACCGTTCCGTTGGGTCGGGACATCTTCCGCAAAATTGTGGTGCGGGAGAGCCGGATTCCGCGGATCGATCCGTCGGACTTCTCGGTAAAAGAGTGGACGAAGCGGTCGTACTACGAGATCTGCACAGATCCGGCGATTTACGCGGCGCTGGAGAAGAAGAAGGGCGCGGGGAAGTAGTTGCGAGTAGCGAGGTTCCGGGATCTTAGCTTCGAACTGCACTGCCTCATTCGTAGCGCTCCTGCCATTCAAGTTCCACCAGTACTCCACACCGCCATTAGGTCCTGCCCAAATCTTGAAACACTTTGAGCGCTCCGGAAAACTCTTCCTATGTTCGTCGCACCGGTAGGCAGGGATCCTTCGACGTGCGCATAGCCTGCGCTTTGCGCGGCCATACTTCGCTCGGGATGACACGCGATTTGGATCACGCGACAATTGAAGGTTGCGTCTTGAGCAGCGACGAGCGTTTATAATCTTTGGTTTCGGCAGACCTGCCGCATTCTCACTGTTAAGGACCACACTTTGCTTGATTTCTTAGGAGATCTACGACGGACTCATATGTGCGGGACGCTGCGCGCATCTGATGCCGGGAAAAAGGCCGTGCTGATGGGATGGGTGAACCGGCGGCGCGACTTGGGGAACCTCATCTTTATTGACTTGCGTGACCGGACCGGGGTGACGCAGGTAGTGCTGAACCGCGAACTGGATGCGGCGGCGCACGACAAGGCGAATACCGTGCGCAACGAGTATGTGATCGCGGTGATCGGCTCGGTGAAGTTGCGGGACGCGGACACGGTGAACAAGAATATTCCTACGGGCGAAGTGGAACTGGTTGCACAAGAGATTCGAATTCTGAACGAGTCGAAGCTGCCGCCATTCTTACCGTCGGATACGGCGCTGACAAATGAAGAGACGCGGCTGAAGTATCGCTACATCGATCTGCGGCGCGAGGTGATGCAGTTCAACATTGAAACGCGGCACAAGGTGGCGAAGGCGATTCGCGATTATCTTTCGGCGCAGGGATTCTTCGAGATTGAAACACCGTTCATGACGCGGTCTACGCCGGAGGGGGCGCGGGATTATCTGGTGCCGAGCCGGGTGCAGCCGGGAACATTTTATGCACTGCCGCAGTCGCCGCAATTGTTCAAGCAGATCCTGATGATTTCGGGATTCGACAAATATTTTCAGATTGTCCGTTGTTTTCGCGACGAAGACCTGCGGGCGGACCGGCAGCCCGAGTTTACCCAGATCGATCTGGAGATGTCGTATCCCCAGCCGGAGCGGGTGTGGGAAGTGGTGGAGGGATTTCTGACGGCGGCGTTTCAGGCTGCGGGGAGCGCGATCAAGACTCCGTTCCCGCGAATGGATTATGACGAGGCAATCCGGCTGTATGGGATCGACAAGCCGGATTTGCGGTTGCCGGCGTTCACCGAGGTGCGGGAATGTTTTACGGCGGAGAACCTGCAGGAGTTGGCGATCAATGCGAATTTGCCGGTGATTGCGATTCGCACGCCTAAAGTGGGCGAGCTTTCGCGCAAGGAGCGCGATGACATCAAGCCGATGTTCCACGCCAAGGGCGGCGCGAAGATTTTCGAGGACTTCAAGCGCATTGGCAACAAGTTTCCCGAGGCAGCGAGCGCAATTGCGAAGACGACGGGGATGGAGGAAGCTGACCTAATCGTGCTGGTGGCCGGGTCGGCACAGGCGGGGCCGCAGACCACGATGCCCGCACACCGAAAGGTAACGCCTGCGGAGTTGGCGATTTATGCGTCGGCGGGACTGCTGCGGTTGGCGTTGGCGCAGAAGTATGCGGAGCGGCATGGCATTTTCAAGAAGTCGGGCGATCCGGCGAAAGACTTTCGCTTTCTGTGGGTCACAAATTTTCCCATGTTTGAGTGGGATGAAGGCGAGAAGCAGTGGATGGCGGCGCACCATCCGTTTACCTCGCCGCATGATCAGGATATGAGTTTGCTGGAGGCGGGGGTGGAGTCGGTGAACGATCCGCAGTCTGCGCTTAGTGCGGTGCGGGCGCTGGCTTACGACGTGGTGCTGAACGGCACGGAGTTGGGGTCGGGGTCGATTCGTATTCACCGTCAGGATATTCAGCGCAAAATCTTCCGTGCGCTGGGCATGACGGAGGAGGAGGCGAAGTCGCGCTTTGGATTTTTCCTGGAGGCGCTGGAGTACGGTACGCCTCCGCATGGCGGGATTGCGCTGGGACTGGATCGCATTGTCATGATTCTGACGGGTGCGGAGAGTTTGCGCGAAGTTATTCCCTTCCCTAAGACTGCGCGCGCGGTGGATTTGATGGTCGACGCGCCGACGCCGGTCAGCGAACGGCAGTTGCGAGAGTTGGGGATTGCGGTGAAGAAGTAGCCGTGGTCACGCGGGCGGGGGCGCCCGCGCCACACGCGCAATTGCATGGTTCTCAGGTTTTAACATCCTCGACAAACAATTATGGGATTGCCCACCCTTCTTGGAGTTCCCTTTGACGCTCACTCTTCTTACCTGCGCGGAGCGGGGGAGGCGCCGCCGAAAATCCGGGAGGCGCTGCGGTGTGATGCGTCGAACACATGGACTGAGACGGGCGTGGATTTGGGGGTTGCCGGAGTTTACGGGGATGCGGGGGATTTGGCGGTTGCCGTAGGGGACGCGTTCGCGGTGATTGAGGCTGCAGTGGCATCACTGATTGAGCAGGGGAAGCGGCCGGTGTCGCTGGGCGGCGACCATTCGATTACTTATCCCATCGTGAAGGCGGTTGCGCGGTTTCATCCCGGACTCACGATTTTTCATTTCGACGCGCATCCGGATTTGTATGACGAGTTCGAGGGGAGCCCGCTGTCGCATGCTTGTCCGTTTTCGCGGATCATGGAGGCGAGGCTGGCGAAGCGGTTGGTGCAGATCGGGATTCGCACGATGAACCGGCATCAGCGGGAGCAGGCAGAGAGATTTGGCGTGGAAGTCGTGGAGATGCGGGCGCTGCCTGCTTATGAGAAGTTGAAGGCGGCGGGGGCGGTGTACGTCAGCTTCGATATGGATGTGCTGGATCCGGCGTTTGCGCCAGGGGTGTCGCATCGCGAGCCCGGAGGAATGTCGGTGCGGGAGGCGATTGCGCATCTGCAAGCGATTGGGGGAGAAATCGTGGGGGCGGATGTGGTGGAGTTTAATCCTGTGCAGGATGTTGCGGGTGTGACGGCTACGGTGGCGGCGAAGATTGTGAAGGAGACTTTGGGGAAGATGATTGCGGGGTGACGGATACAGCAGATTCCTCGGTTGCCGTCGCATTCGCTCCGGCGGCACTCGGAATGACAAGCGCATGGAGAATCGACCCACTCTCGTCTAGACCCTCGGCTGGCTGCAACGAAAATCGATATTGTAGGATAGAATCGCTGTCGTGAAATGGGCGATCTATGCCGTGTTGTGCGCACCGCTCGCCTTCGGATTGGGGTGTGGGGGAGGCGGGATGGGGTCGAGTGGGGGGCCGGGCGGCGGAGGTTCCAATCCTACTCCCGAGTCGGTTTTGATTTCCAAATCCACGAATGGGCCCTTCAGCGTGGCGATGTCCACTTCGTTTCAGCCGGCGGAGTGGGACTATCAATTCTTCATGCTGAATCCGACTGCCACGACAAGGCTGGGGGCACTGGGGCCGCACCACATTCGGTTGCAGGGAGTTTCCGAGGGAGTGCCGCAGGTCACGGCCTCGACTTGGAATTTCAATATCCTCGATGCCATCGCGCAGCCGGTGCTGAGCGTCGCCGATCATAGTCCCGAATTTCAGATTGCAGTCGCTCCGGCGTTTATGTACGACGCCAATCATACCTTTCTTGATCCGACATATCAGCAGTTTGCGACCTATGCTCAGGATTTAGTGCGGTATTACAACGTCCCGGGAGGCTTCCTGGCTGGGGACGGCCAGCACGCTTCTCCGAGCGGGATTCCGATTACCTGGTGGGGAATTTATAACGAACCAAACTTCAACAATCTGGATTCCACGCAATACACCAAGCTCTACAACGCGGTGGTGCCGGCCATGCAGGCGGTGGATGGATCGCTGAAATATGCGGCGGTCGAACTGGGAGACTATTCCGGACTCGCCAACCAGTTCCTTCCCGCGTTTGTGAGCGGAGTGACGGCGCAGGTGGATGTACTCGCCACTCATTTCTATTCGACGTGCAATCAGAAAGACAGCGACATTACGCTATTCGCAACGGTACCGGGATTTGCAACGGAAGTGGGAGAAGTTTATTCGCAGATGCGCGCGAATCCAGCGCTCTCGGCCGTGCCGGTGTGGGTAACGGAAAATAACGTCAACGCCGATTATCAGGGGGCGAATGGGATGAGTGCGTGCAATCCCGGGCAGCCGTTTGTGGACGACCAGCGCGGGTCGAGTCCATTCTTTGCGGCGTGGCGGCCGTATGTTTTCTCGCAACTTGGTAAGGCGGGAGTGGAGGCGCTCTACCACTGGGATTACGGCGCCGATCTGCAGTACGGCGAGGTTAACTACAGTACCGGCGGGCTGCAACTTAGTTATTGGGTGGATTACTGGCTGGGGCAGATCTTTCCGTCGACGGCGGGAGCGACGTTGTTGCGTTATACGGCGTCGGACGACGCGGAATTGGAAACGCTGCCGGTGGTCAACGGCGACGGCAGCGTGGTGATCATGGTAGCCAATCATGCGGTGAATGCGAGCGGCGACAATAATGGTCCGGGCGCGGCGCGGAGCGTGCAGGTGGATGTTTCGGCATTGGGGACTTTCTCGGGTGCCAGTTTGCTGACGATCGACAGGAATACTAGCGTGAGCAGCGGCCCCACGGTGGCGACGGTAAAGCCGGCGGCACAGATGACGATCGCTTTGGACGGCTATGCGGTTGCATTCCTGACTTTGAAGCCGTGACCCACTGACCCGCTAACGAACCGGGGTTAACCGCAGAGGTCACAGAGGGACGGAGGCACAGCTGATTATTTTGCGTCCCCGGTCATAGTTGGGGAATCTGTAGATCGACGCGTGACTTAGCTAGGGAGCTTCGCGTCTGTATTTAGACTTGGGGCACTTGTCTTGTTGGCGACGTCTCGCGCTGCACTAGGAGAAGAGAAAGCTTTCCGACTTATGGCAAATGATTTTCAAGGATTTGTGGCAAAAGGCCTGCTGGCGGCAGGCTTGGCGGCAAGCGCAATCACTGTGGGGTGCTCGGGGAATGCGGCACAGAACCCTAAAGCCGGGGGGCCGGCGGGGATGCCGGTCAAGGTGCTGGAGGCACGGGCGGTACCCGTTGATGACGCGTCGGAGTACGTGGCAACGCTGAAGTCGCGGGACTCGGCGGTGCTTATGCCGCAGGTCGAGGGGCAAGTGACGCATATTTTTGTGCACTCGGGCGAGCGGGTCGCGGCGGGCAGTGCATTGATCGAGATCGATCCACTGAAGCAGCAGGCAACGGTGAAGAGCCAGGAGGGCGCGCGGGCGGCGCAGGAAGCGAACTTAAGCTGGGCGAAGAAACAGTATGACCGCACGGTGGGACTCTCTGCCGCGGGCGTGGTGAGTAAACAGGAGTTGGATCAGGCGAAAGCGGCACTGGACGCGGCACAGGCCCAAATGGATGCGCTCGAGGCAAACGTGCGCGAGCAACAGGTGCAGCTGCATTACTACAAGGTGAGCGCCCCTCGGGCCGGCGTGGTGGGAGATATTCCAGTGCGGGTGGGGGATCGGGTGACCGTGACGACCGTGTTAACCACAGTTGACCAGCCTGGAGGCCTGGAGGCGTATGTGTATGTGCCGATCGAGCATTCGGCGAAGCTCAAGACGAATCTGCCGGTGCAGGTACTGGACAGCGATGGCAAAGTGCTTGCTGAGTCGCGGATCAGCTTTGTTTCTCCGCAGGTCGATACTACGACGCAGACGGTGCTGGTGAAGGCGCGCATTACCAATGGGAATGATGCGCTGCGGCAATCGCAATTCATTCGAGCGCGCGTGGTGTGGGGAACGCATAAGAGTCCAGAAGTCCCGGTTCTTGCGGTTTCGCGGCTGGGAGGACAATATTTTGCCTTCGTGGCGGAGGCGGAGGGTGGGGGATCATTTGTGGCACGGCAAAAACCGCTGACGATTGGGCAGACCGTGGGCAACGACTATGAGGTGCAGGATGGCATCAAGGTGGGGGACAAAGTAATTATTTCCGGGACACAGTTTCTGCGGGATGGGGCGCCGGTAATTCCGCAAAGCTAGGGGCGGCGTCCCGCTCCTGAAACGTTTCTAGAAAAAGCATTGGGCAATTAGCATTTGGCACTTAGCCGATGGAGTGTCGCGGTGATGGCCTGCGAAATTTCCAGTAACTAACTGCTAATAAATGCTAATTGCTGTGGGGCCGATTCCTCATGTTTGTCAATTTCTTCATTCAACGTCCGGTGTTCGCCTCGGTCTGCGCGCTGCTGATTCTTCTGGCGGGCGTGGCGGTGATTCCCACGCTGCCGATTTCACAGTTTCCCATTCTCGCTCCACCGCAGGTGGGCGTCAGCAGCTTCTACATTGGGGCGAGCGCGCAGACGGTGGAGAGCGCCGTCACGATTCCGATTGAGCAGCAGATCAACGGCGCGGAGGGGATGAAGTACATCACTTCCACCAGCGGCAACGACGGAACCAGCAGCGTGATTGCCACGTTCGATCTGAATCGCGATCCCGACCTGGCCACAGTCGACATTCAGAATCGCGTGAACACGGCTCAGGGACGGCTTCCCGCCTCGGTGAAAGCGGTCGGTATCACCACGCAGAAGACCTCGCAAAACTTTGTGTTCGGCGCCGCCGTCGTTTCCGACAACGACCGGTACTCCACACTGTTCATGAGCAACTATATCGACGTCTATGTGAAGGACTCCCTCAAGCGCATTCCGGGAGTCGCCGATGTGATCATCTTCGGCGAGCGCAAATACTCGATGCGGCTGTGGCTGGATCCCGTGCGCATGGCGGGTCGCGCACTGACCGCTCCCGACGTGGTGGGCGCGCTTTCCGAACAGAACGTGGAAGTCGCGGCCGGGCAGGTCGGGCAGCAACCCTCGATGCTCGGCCAACAGTATCAGGTCAGCGTGCGGGCGGTGGGCCGGTTGAGCGAGCCGGCGCAGTTCGACAACATCATTCTCAAGACGAATTCCGACGGCACTCTGGTCCGCCTGAAAGACGTCGGGCATGCCGAACTGGGCGCGGAGAGTTACGCCACCGATCTGCAATTCAACGGACACGATGCGGTTGGAATCGGGGTAACGCAGCTCTCCACGGCGAACGCGCTCGATGTGGACCGCAAGGCGATTGCCGAACTGAATCGACTGCAGGAGAAGTTTCCACCGGGCATGCACGCCAAAGTCGCCTTCGATACGACCGACGCGGTGGGCGAGTCGATCCGCGACGTGGCCTTCACGGTAGGTTCGGCGATCCTGCTGGTCGTCCTGGTGATTTTTATCTTTCTCGGCGACTGGCGGACGACGATGATTCACTTCATCGCCACTCCGGTTTCGCTCATCGGCACCTTCGTCTTTGTGAAGTTACTCGGCTTCTCCATCAACACGCTGACGTTGTTCGGCATCACGCTCGCCGTCGGCCTGGTCGTGGACGACGCTATCGTCGTGATTGAAAACATTGAGCGCCATATTCAGGAGGGCGAACACGACTCCCACAAAGCGGCGGCTGCGGCCACCGCCGAGATTACCAGCGCCGTCATCGCCACCTCGCTGGTGCTGGTTGCCGTGTTTGTGCCGGTTGCGTTCTTTCCCGGGACGACCGGCATTCTGTTTCGCCAGTTTGCGCTGACCATCGCATTTTCCATCGCCATTTCCGCCTTCAACGCGCTCACTCTGGCGCCGGTGCTGGCGGCGATTCTTCTGCGCGATTCGCCACCGGCAAAAATGGTGGTGGCTGCAAAAGTTTGACGACGGCGTCGTTGCCTTCACCCGTGGGTACCGTGGCCTGCTGCATCACGTGCTGGAATACAAACTGGCGATGGCGGTGCTGTTTTTCGCCGGCCTGGGGCTCACTTATTTTGTGTTCACACGCGTGCCGACGGGGTTCGTGCCTGACGAAGATCAGGGCTACTTCATCATCGTGATCCAGGCGCCATCGGGAGCTTCGCTGGAATATACCAAGGCGATCGGAAAGCAGGTTTCGGACTTGCTGGCGGATGTGCCGGAGGCGGAAGGAACTTTTTCCGTGGCCGGCTTCAGTTTTGCCGGATCGGCTGCGAATCAGGGAATCATTTTCGTTCCGTTGAAGCCGTTTTCGCAGCGCAAAGGCGATGCCCATCGCGCCTCGGCGATTCTGAATCGCGATTCGTCCGCGCATGTTTGGAGTTTCGGGAGCGATCGTGTTTCCGACGCTGCCTCCGCCGATTCAGGGTCTGGGACAGTTTGGCGGCTTCCAGTTCGTGGTGCAGGATCAGGCCGCGCACAAACTTGAAGAACTGGCGGGCACCGCCGCGGGCTGATGCAGCAAGCGGCGCAGCGCAAGGATTTGACCCGGCTGTTCACTTCGTTCACCGCGAACGACCCGCAATATCTGGTGACCATTGACCGCGAGAAGGCGAAGAGCCTGCACGTGCCGCTGTCGCAAATCACCGACACGCTGGGCGTCTACATGGGCTCGGCCTACGTAAACGATTTCGATTTCAACAACCGCTCCTACCGCGTGTACGTGCAGGCCGACAAGCAATTCCGCGCGGAATCGCCAGGACATGAAGCAGTTTTACGTGCGCTCCGACAGCGGGGCCATGGTGCCGCTGGACAATCTGATCACCATCACCCAGACCACCACGCCTCAGGTGATCAGCCACTACAATCTGTTCCGGTCGGCGGAAATCGATGGCTCGCCGGCGCCGGGATACAGTTCCGGGCAGGCAATTGCGGCCATGGAAGAACTGGCCAAGAAAATGCCGCAGGGATTTTCCTACAGCTGGACGGGGTTGTCGCTGGAGGAATTGGCGGCGGGCGGAACGTCGCTGATTCTGTTTGGACTGGGCACGCTGGTGGTGTATCTGACACTCTCGGCGCAGTATGAAAGCTTCGTGCTGCCATTCATTGTGTTGCTGGCGGTGCCGATGGCGCTGCTGGGAGCGCTGGGCGCGCAGTGGATACGCGGATTGCAGAATGACGTGTTCTGCCAGGTAGGACTGGTGATGCTGGTCGGGCTGTCCAGCAAGAACGCGATTCTGATCGTGGAATTTGCCGAGCAGTTGCGCCAGCGCGGGATGCCGCTGGTGGAAGCGGCGATACAGGCGGCGACGATTCGGTTGCGGCCGATTCTGATGACTTCGCTGGCGTTCATTCTGGGCGTGGTGCCGCTGGTAGTGGCCACGGGCGCGGGAGAGAATGGACGGCATTCGGTGGGCACGACGGTATTTGGCGGGATGATTATGTCGACGCATGTTGAATTTGTTTTTTATTCCGGTGCTGTATTTGATTATTGAGGGATGGCGGGAGCACGGGAAGGCGCCGGCGGCCGTTCCCGCGGAGCGCGACGTAGAAACTCGTCACTTTGTTACCGCCATTCACTCCGCACGATAGAGGGTCAGGGGCAAAGTGCCTCAGACTGGCTGAGGCGGCTTCCGCTTGGCCGCTGAATTGTCCGGCTTGATGTTGCGCTTTCTCCGCTTCAGGAGACTCGTGTTTCTTCTCTTGCGCGCCTCTTCGCGGCGCATTTTGGCCATCCACTCCCGGGAATACATGGTGCCGCGGCATTTGCGCGAGCCGCAGTGGCAGGGTGCGGGATCATCGTCGTCGTAGAGGTTGTAGTCCCAGACCAGTTCTTCTCCGGCGGCGATGTCGCGGATGGCGAAGAGCCAGACACGGCCTTTGATCTCGTCGACTTCGCAGTTGGGATCGCAGGAGTGATTCAGGTAGGCGCCCAGGCCGTGGCCGTCGATCACGGTCTTGCCATCATCCAGCCCATAGAGGTAGGTGCGGGAGACGCCTTCGTAGCGGCGGTCGGCTTCTTCGGCAGTGATGCGTTCGCCGGCATACTCGACCACGCGAGTTCCCTTGCGGATCGGCTTGGAGGTGTAGACTCCAACGGAATGAATGGGTGAAGGACGAACGACCAGAGGACATGAACTAATTTCGCACGGGCGGTGGTTTTTGGGAATGCGAAAAAATTGCGGGAGTTGCCGGTTGCGCTGGGTGGAAACCGTCTTGGCAGGTTTTGCGCCGACCGGTGCGAGGGCGAGGACGCTCTCCGACAGCCGGCAAGTTGCCGACGCCACAATTCGCGGGGCCGACGAGGCGGCTGTCGTTGTGTGAACTTACGGGTCGTAGACGGCGCTGCCGAAGCCTTGTTTGCGGGCGGCGTCCTGCATGTCTTCCAGACGCTTTTGCTGCTGTTCGAGTTGCGCCTTCATTGCTTCCACCCTGTCCTGCTTCTGTTTCTGACGTTCATTCCACTGAACGCAGTTGGCAACGCAGTTTCCTCCAGCATAGTGGATGGACTCGCTGAGGTTGGCAATTTCGCGTTGTAAGGAAGCAATGGCGTCTTTCTGTTGCCGGATACGCCTCCCATTGTTCGGCGGGAATCTTTGCGTTCCGTAGCTCGGCTGGGAGTATCCGGTGTCTGGAGCCTGGGAACCGGGTGTCGACGTCAGGGTCGATCCCACGTGCGAGGGAATCTCGTCATTGGTGATGACATGGGGCGGCTTCGCCGGCTGAGCGTCCTTCGAGATTGCAGCACCGCCTTGGGCGTCCTTCCTGTGCGGATCTTTTGTGGGTATGTCTTTGGCTTGGGCGTCCTTCTGCTGCTTCTGCAGGCGGGCCTGGCGAGCCGCATCTCCGAGAGATGGCGAATCCTGACCGTAAGCCGGGGAGGCGCACAGTAAGCCGCTGGCTGCAAGTACAACGAAAACTCTCGGCGTCCGACATCGAGAGACCCTCGCTAGCAACCGTTGACCGGAAAGTGACATATTCGAACCATGGTATCGCCGAGGGTGGATCGATCCGAGGTTACCTTCGTACAAGTGCTACGGGATCAGTGTGTCTAGCTTATCGAGCAGGGCTCGGTTGCCCTGTCGGGGATATTGGGCCAGCGCTTCGCGATAATGCGGCAGATTGTAGAGGAAAGACTCGACCCGCTCTTTGTTCAACTCCTCCCAGTAAGCGCCGTAGCCCGACTTTTCCAGCCAATAGGCATTGAAGATCTGCTCGAACTGGTGGCTCACCGGAACGGCCAGGTAGGGCTTGCCCAGATGCAGGGCCTCGGTAACCAGCGAAAATCCGGAGTTGGCAACGATGGCGCGGGCACTGGTGAGGTCGGCGAAAAAGCCGTCGACGGAAGGCTTCTTGTAACGATGTTCTTCTCTTCACCCTCGCGCCCGAAGCCGTAGGCAATGAAGCGGCATCGGACCGCAGCTAACAACTTGGCCAGTGCCGGCGCAGGCGAGGTCACGTAGACCAGAACGTGATCGCCTTGGGTGGGAGTGGCGTCGAGGATTTCCTGCCGCAGCAGGGGAGGAAACAGAAACGTGTTGCGCTTGCGGATGGGCGCGGTGAAAAAAGAGATTACGAGGTAGGCATTGGCATGCGGGGTCATCAGCCGGGTTACGAGCTTAGCCGCGGCGGCGTCGCCGCGATACTTTCTCGGATAAGAAACCACAGTATTGGTGAGGCAGTGCTGGTTGTCGATGGAGATGACCGGGAGGCGCTTCTTGTGTCCGACGTGGCAGGTGAGCGGCTCGAAGTCGGTGATGATGAGGTCGGTCTTCCATTCGTCGACCGGTGCTTCAGAAGCGAGAGGCTCCTGGCGGCTTGCGGGACAGTGAGCAGGTTCCTGGCGATGGTGCGCTTGTAGCGGACGCGATTGTTGACGTATGCGAAACGGAAGCCGTAAATCTCGGTGACGTCGAAGTGCGGCTTCAGATTTTGCAGGCCGCGGTCGAAAGTCGCGACGTGCACAGTATGTCCCTGGGCGACGAGGTGGGATAGGACTTCTTTGGCGCGGGTCGAGTGGCCCGCGCCTTCGCCGTTGACGCCGTAGAGAATGTTGGCCATGGGGAAAAAGGGGAGTATAGCGCGGGGGACACTCGTGTGGGGACGGGCGAGTCGCCCGCGCCCACACAACCGACGCCCAGACAGCTATTGCTGCTCCGTTAACATCGGCAGAGTGACTGTGTCTACGGTATCGGGATCATCGCGAAGGCGGATGTAGAGGATTTTTCCTTTCGGGGGCGGAATCGCCAGCGCATCCTCGACGAACCCTTCGGGGACAGTGACCGAGTTGACGAAATCGGCATCGGTGCTGACCGAGTCGAGCAAGAAAAGCTTGTCGCCGTTGAGAGTGCACTGCTTTTCGGGCGCGGGCACGCAACGAATTCCGGTAAGCATGGGAATACGCACCAGATCGACCAGCGGCTGCCAGTCGCCATCGGTACCCTCGGCTGTGACCGGGCGGAACTTCAGAGGTCCGAATGCCGAAGGGCCAAGGAGTTTCATCGGGTCGAGAATCGCGAAAACGGTCTTCGAGTCTTGCAGAGTGAGATTGCCGTCTTTAAAACTGAGAAGCACGCGGAAGGCCTCATCGGCGGTGGCGACTTCGATTTTTTCCGTGGACGGAAAGGTCTCGGGCACCTGCGTCTTGAGGAAGAAATTCAGGCGGCCATCCTGTGGCAATTCGTCGTCGCTGCCGAGGTGTACCGTGGCTGGATTCGACGCCTGGTCCAGTTGCACGCTCTGGTTGAGTAGGCTAACTACTGGACGTGGAGCCTCGACCTCCGATTTGAGATCGAGGACGCGACCGTCTTTAAGAGTGACGTGAACGGCGATCGAGTCTCCGGGATGCAGCTTGGTTTTAGCGGCTGCGTCTTGCGTAATGAGCTTGAGTTCGTCCTGCTGGTGGGCGCGGGAGAGGGTTTCCGGAACAAAGCGAAGACCATTCGCTTCCAGGCTGTCGACGTGATCAAGGCGCGTGCCTTTGAGTACGCCGTCGGCATCCCCTGCGTGAATGCTGAAACTGTCGAGGCGACCGGCTTCGGCGTAAGTATGAAGCGGAATCTCGTCGGCTTCACGCAGTCCAAACTTCTTGACCAACAACGTGACCAGGCCAGCGTTGGCTTTCTGCAGCGGAACTTTGACCTCGAGCTCGTCTGGCTTCGAGCTCTTCCATTCGGCCTCCAGCATTTTTCCCTGATCGTCTTTGAGCTTCACTTCGCTCACGCAACAGGCGGCGGGAGACTGCAGATGAAGCGTGTCCTCGCGGCCGACGATCAGGGCGCTGGCATCTTTGGAGGCGACAATCCACTGGGCGGGCCGCGAAGTACGCAGGCGGTAGCGCGGCCCGTCGAAGGTACGGAAGCCCCAGGATCCGCGCAGAATTCCGGTCACTTCCCCGTCGAGGTCAGCGGACTGGAGGGCAGAAGTTTCGACCAGGAATCCTCCACGCATTGGATCGGGCTTCGCGGGCAAGTCGATTCCTGGACTCGTGCCCGAACCTGATTTGGCTTCCACGTGGAGAACGAAATTGTGCGCGAGTTCTGTGGCAAAAACCAGCGGAGCGCCCTCGGCAGGAAGCAGCAGCGAGGGCTTGCCCGCGCAGAATACTTGAGCCGGCTCGACCGCGCGCAGCGGCGGAACAGGAGCGGGGCGAACTGGCGGCAGTCCGATAACCAGCACTGATTTGGGATTGCGAAAAGAGGGAGGATTATTCAAGCGCAGATTGAGTTGGTCCTCCTTGGGCAAGGCTAATGCCGGAATGTATTGATACTGCGCGGTATGGGCCGTGCTCAGGATGCGGGCGACATCGACGACCGCTCCGATGTAAGGACTGTAGTAGCCGCTGCGGGCGTTGGGCGTGGAGCTGATCTGTGCGAGCAGGTCGCTGGACGGGCCTGAAGTCAGAGTGGCGACCATGGTCTGGCTGTGCGCGTCATCGAGGACCAACTGATCTGTGTTCTGAGTCAGGCAAGGAGCCTGCTGGGCCGTCGGCTTATCGAAGCATTGCTGATCGAGGCGGATATTCAGGCTGCGCGCCAGTAACGTTGTACGCGCTTTCAGTTGCTCGGGATCGCTCGCGGAAATCTCGCGAATGGCGTCGAGATATTTTTCCAGACGGGCGCGGTCCAGGCTGGCCTGCACCAAATCCTGCGAAGCTCGCACAAAGGCGCCGGGCTTTCCCCGGACTGCGGTGCGGAGGGTGCTGAAGGCCCCGCCGGTTTCCGGAGCGAGAAACACGAGAGCTTCCTCGGCCTCTTCGGGCACAGTGACGAAAACGCCCTCGTCGTGGACGGGTTTGCTCCAGGTTTCCACGCGGGTAAACCAGGAGTCAGGCGGAGGGTTGGTGGCGCCGCGCAGAAAAACCACCACCATGAGATAACGCACCGACTGACTGTCAGGCAGATTGGGGTGGACCCAGAGGCGATCTCCCGCTTGTAGATTCGGTACCTGCGAAATGGGCAGCGTCACTCCGGCGCGTTGCACACGGACATCAACTTTGGGACCGATGAGATCAAATGCGGCATTGTCGGCGCGGGCGGGCGCGGCCAGGGTCGGCAGCATGATCACGGCAAAGAGCAGGGAAAAAATAAGCGAAAGCGCCATCTGGCGCGCACGGTGGAAACCTTTATTCCAAGTAAGTGCGGAGTGACCCAAGGAGATTATTTTAACTGATTTACGGCTTCTGCCCAGGAGTGGATCTTGACCACATGGGCTCGGCGCTCGATTTGCGCCTCTGGGCGTCTCCTGGCCCGTTTGCCACAAGAGATCGCGGTGAGGAAATGCAAGCCCGAGATGAGACGAAATGACCCAAGGGGCGGAGGCATGGGACGATTTGTCTCAAGGAACCAGCGTCCGCCAATCCCTGGTCTGCGTAGTCAATCACTTACAAAGGAATCTTCTGGTGTGACACGTGCTTATTTAAGTCACGTCGGGCGGGTTGTGAAGGAGCGAATTGAAGACACGTACGGAGAATCTAGAGCAAGCGACGGAGCGCGCAAAATAACCAGAATGGACTTCAATCAGTAAATGAGGGCAAAACCAGATGCGGAGACAAGAAGGTTTCTCGCTAATCGAGCTGCTGATCGTGGTGGCTATCATCCTGATCATTGCAGCCATCGCCATTCCGAACTTGTTGCGCGCCCGCATGGCGGCCAATGAGTCGTCTGCTGTCGGCTCCATCCGCACCATCAACACGGCTGAAGTCACGTACAACTCAACTTATCCGAACATCGGCTACTCACCCGACCTGATCTCCCTGGGCGGCGCTCCTAACGTGGCGTGCGTTCCGGCGCAGGCCACGGCTTGCCTGATCGACAACGTGTTGTCGGCTGGAACCAAGAGCGGTTACAGCTTCGCGGCGGCCAGCGTCGCCGGTGGTCCTCCGACCGTGTCCTACGAAGCGTCGGCCACTCCCGTCACTCTCAACCAAACCGGTATCCGCTCCTTCTGTTCGTTCGAAGACGCCGTGGTGCGTGTGAATCCTGCGGGCACCCTGGTCGCCAATGTGGCGGCTTGCCAGACCCAGGCTCCCCTCAACTAACCCTGGCTACTGTAAGTAGCTGTGCGGCGAGATTACTCGAACCGTGTCCTTCCGAGTCAAATATCGGCGGCCAACCTCCTTTGGGATTCGGAGGACGCGATAGCGGCGGCGGGAGAGGTTCTCAGGCCGATCGAGGGCGCTGACTTCATCGACGTGCTGAAAACGTCGCATGACAATTGGAAATAAATGGCGGAAGCGAGTGGGGGTCGAACCCACCGGTGACAGGATTGCCTGCCGCCCGCCGGTTTTGAAGATCACCTAGTGTGTTCTGCTGGGTTATGAAAATTCTTTACTCTACATGATTCTTCAACCGCCTACCAGAACCGACTTCTGATGACTCTTGATCGATTCTGACTCGTTCTGAACATGGAACTATCACGTTTTTATCACAGCTATGGTGTCTCGCTGTCGTTTCGCGGCGCAAATGTCGATTGCGTCAGATAAATTGCTGCGAGAACATTGGGTAGTAAATCGGCAAACACTAGAACTTAATTCCGGCCCTCTCCATCTGGGAAATCAATCGCTTGCCGAAACGTCGCTGTCCATCTCGACTCAGCCCCGTGGGTCTCTTTAAGGGAATGTTCCAGCCCACAACGGCGACAGAACCGCGAAGCAACTCTGCTGTGCCGACCGACCAGCATAAACGCGCCTCGGTACCAGTCGCTCTAACTCGCACGTCGAGCATCTGGCTAACCTCCCTCAACACGCGCGCACTGGTACAAATAACAGCGCTGAAAGTAAATTCCTCGATCTCGCTCTTCAAGAACGGGAGATCCCGGAGCAATACCGCCTCTGCTTCAGCCTTCAAGAGTTCCGACCAAACGGGATTTGTGGCTTCCTGCACCAAGTCCAAATGTGTGACGGAACGATCGCGGAAGGAAAAGCCCATGCCTTCGACAACGTGAGAGAGATCATTGAACCAAGAATAGACCGGGCGGTCCGAATCGAAATAACGCCGCATTCTATCTATAGCTGCTTTGGCCTGAGTAAGGTGAAGTGATTTTCTAGAAGAGACGCCTAGCGAATGCAGCGTCTCAAATCTGCGCTGCGCACCGTCTAGCTCCTGACCAAGGTTGGAAAGGTACTCTTTTCGGGAGGGGTTAATTCCTACAGTCGCCACCTTGGCTGACCAAGGGTCGCCGAAGAACAAAACCGGAAGTGATCCGGGCACCGTTGCTGCTATAGGATCAGCTCGAAGACGGTCGAACAGAAATGTCGGTGGCGACTGCGAGACCGATGCGATTAGCGTCAAGCAACGCAACCTCGCGCCCTATTTGCGGTCATCTTCGGCTTGCTTCTTGAGTTTATTTTCCAGGATTTGAGCATCCCGAATCAGTATTTGGCCTGGCGAGACATCGTGAAAGATCACCGTGGGCCCTGCACACGCTCCACTTTCCCATTGGGGGGCGTAAAGTTGTTTATCGTTGGCGCCGGCTCGACGTCGTTAATTCCGCGTCCGTTGTGGTCGTAGCTGCCACCAAAAAGCAGACCGAACTTCTTGTCTTTGCCAAAACGCTGGCCGGCGGTTCCCGCAAACTGATAGAGACTGCGACCTCCACTGATAGGCGTGTAGCCGCCCATCCCCAAAACCGAAACATAAGGCTTGTCGGCTGCGCTTTTGGTCACAAGATTCACGGAACCGCCGATGGCATCGGCATCTTGATTGGCCGAGAGGGTCTTATTGATTTCAACCAAATCCACGAGATCGGAAGGAATCACATCGAGCTTGACATTACGTACCCCTTCGGGAGACGGCACATGAATGCCGTCGATCGTCACGTTGCTCAGGCGCGGCTCAGTGCCCCGAATCTGGATATATTTGCCTTCGCCCTCATCCCGCTCCAGCGACACGCTGGGCAGTCGTCCCACGGCATCCGCGATATTCGTATTCGGTAAGCTGGTGATGACCTCGTTGGGCAGCACTTGAATAATGTTGTCCGCGGTCCTCTCGATATTGATGGCCTCGACTTCGCCGCGCTCCCGCTCTCCCCGAACCGTGACCGCCTCACTCTGCATCGCGATCTGCAAAGACACGTCCACATGAAGGATTTGCCCCGCCACCATATCGAAATCCTTGGAAAACGGAGCGAACCCCACATACGCAACGGTCAGAGTGTAGTGGCCGGGGGCAACGTTAAGCATTGTGAACTGTCCCTGGGCATTGGACGCCACCGACTGTCCGCCGGGCTGCAATTCCACGCGCGCACCGGGTAAAATGCCCTGCCCAGCATCGGTTACATTGTCGGTAATCATGCCGCGGCGTTCCTGGGCATCAAGTGACACCGGCCAAAGCATATTGCAAGAGAGCACAGCCAAAACGACTGCCACGAGAGACTGAGGCATTGGCTAATCCTCCATTTCGGCCACTGCACATTGTTTAAAGGGAAGTTTTGATTCCACCACAGATATGTGGACGCTGCGATAGTACCACTGCCGACAGAGCGCAGGCTGCAAATGTTCGCCAGACTAACAGGGCAGCCACAAGGCGAGGAAACGTACGGGAAGGAAATATAGCCGCCGGAATCTCCTCTTAATCGTCTTCCAAAAGCAAGCGTCCTGGCAAGATGCTCTCAATCACTCGCGCTCTGCAACGCCCCTCTCGTTTCCGAGTGAACCGTCAGTGGAATACAGACACGTACCGTAACGCCGCCGTTCGGAGGGCTTACGATCTCCAAACTTTGATTTTGTCCGTAAAGAGATTCGAGCCGTTCCCGGGTGATTCTGAGACCAAACCCGTTTGCTGGGATAGTGCTCAGACTTCTGAGTCCTGGCCCATTATCCTCTATCTTTAATTGGAGTTCGCCATTCTGCGCGTTCACGGTGATTCGAATCTCGCCGCCGCCGGGCACCTTCGAGATTCCGTGCTTGACCGCGTTGTCTACCAACGGTTGCAAGAGCAAATGAGGGACCTGCGCATCCAACGTCTCCGGGGCTATATCGAAAATCACTTGCATTCGTTCTTCGAAGCGGACTTTCTCGATGTCGAGATAACAATGGACGAACTCGAGTTCGCGATTGAGAGTAGTAATCTGAGTGCCAGCGGTCTCTAAGCTCATTCTCAGCAGGTCGCTCAGGCGGCTCATCATGCGATCGGCGGCATTCACGTCGGTCAGCATGAGCGCCGAAATCGAATGCATGGTATTGAACAGGAAGTGTGGCTGCAACTGGCTCTTCAATGTTTGCAGATGGGCTTTGGCGAGTTGTCCCTCCAGCTGCGTCGCCCGAAGCTCTCTCTCCCGGAAGCGGCGGTAATACGACACAGCATGCGCGATGAGCACGATCGGGATGTAAGTCCCGGTCACGTCGTCCACAACGCTAGCCAGGAACATGCTCCTAAGCACGTGCCACGGCGACCTAAAGGCATGGGTGTAGGAATCCCAGATCGCGGAGCTCCACTCGCGATGTGCCGGATCCCAGTAGCCGTAGGGAGTCATGGCTCTGAGAGAGATATGCGCCAAGGTGAAGACGATCCCGGCCGCCAGATGCAAGAGCGATCGCCTCACCCAATTATCCCGTCGCAACGGGTATCGAACCGCCAACGCGAAAACAAAAGGAGTGAGGGGAGCGTAGGTGAGAATCTGGCTGAATTCCATGCCAGCAATCGTTCCCAGGCGCAGGCTGTTACCCGGGCGATACAACTGGTAAATCGTGGCGGTTGCGGCGAGGGAAACAAACGTCCAAACTCCGAAGCTCGCTGCCCAAATCAAGCCGGGACGATTTGTGTTCTGAACTTGTATTTCACTCTCTTCCTCGCTTCTGACAGAAATGCCCCGCCGGGGACGGCGAACCAGTTCACCTGCGCAGTGGGGACAGACGCTCTGCTGACGGGATGCGCAATCGGCACAAAATGTGCACTCGTATGAGCAAATGTATGCTTCTCCGTCGGGCGGCAGGTCCTGCGAGCATCCTTCGCACGTGCTCTTCATATTCAGTTGGCCTCAAGAACAACAAATGCGGAAGGGTGAATGTTCGACATAGCCTAACCGACCTGGAGACCCATCGTGAGGTCGACAGTTGGAAGCTCCAAGTGATATTGAAGCATGCTGGCATCCCGTGGGGAACAATTACAGCCTCTTATCACAGCTGATCATCCCTAAAAAGCCACCATTGGTCCCTGTGTGCCAGTTTCACAAAATGATTCGACGGATCGAAGCCCCATTGGTCAACCTAGGACGCGAACGTCTTTCACGGGACGAAGGTTAGGAATCTCAGCGTGCGGATCAATCAAAAGTCATAACGCAGACCGAGCTGCAGTTGCCGCGCCGCATTGGCGGTGTTGGTCAGGACTCCGTACTGACCCGGATTTTGGATGTTCACATTCGCCGAGTTCAAACTTCCGGCTATGTTCGGATTCACGGATGGATTGTTAAAACTCGGATGGTTAAAGGCATTGAACGCCTCCGCCCGAAACTGCAGTCGCTGGTTTTCCGACCAAGGCATCCTGAAGGACTTCAGCAGTGCCATATCGACATTGGCGTAGCTGGGACCGCGCAACTGGTTTCGCTCGCCCGTACCACCGCCGAAGGGATACGCAAAAGCTCCCACCGCTGCTGTCTGGTCGGCGAACAGTTGAAGTTGGTTTCCGGGTTGGACGTGAATGTGCTGCCTGACCGCGGAAGCGGGCCCGACCAAAACTGCTGGTGCTTGCATCGTGAAGTCGATGGGGAAAGCGTTCGTGATCGTCGTGAACGGGAAGCCCGAGTGATAGGAAACGATTCCAGAGGTTGCCCAGCCCCCGATGATGGCTTCCAACCACTTTGAAGCGCCCCCGAGTAACCACTGCCTTCGCCCGATCGGCAACTGGTAGACATAATTTGCGCTGATGGTGTGGACGGCGTCAAAATCGGAACTGGCGCGGCACACCCTTAAATTACGCAAATCGCAGACCAGTCCCTGCGCATTGAAGCTGGCGAATATCGCGTCATTGGTGATGTCGGACAAGTTGTCAATCGACCGCGCATACTGATAGTTGAGATCAAATTGCAAATTGTGGGAAACCCGCTTGCGCAAGGTCGCGACCAGGCCGTTGTAGCTGGACGAGGCCCAGTTGCCCACGTTCGCCACGGAACCGGTCTGGTAAGGCAGACCCGTATTCGGGAGGAGGAATCCCGCATTCGCCAGGTCCAAAATAACCGTCGAAAGGTCGTCTGTCTGAAAATTTGGCTGGAGTACCGACGGCGAGGCCAGAAAATTAGTGCAATCACTGCCGAAGGTGTTCTGGCAAGTGGAGCCCGGCCCGAAGGCTCCGGGAAGCGCCAGGTTGACCTGGTTTTCAAACCACGGCTGAACGGGGATGGACCCGGCCTGGGTCCCAGCGTTTAACGCACCCTGGATATTGCCAAAGGCCGTATTCAGAAACTGCCCCGATTGCGGGTCTTTAAAGTTGAGCTGCTGGCCGGGATCTCCCGTTCCAATCAGCCGACGGCCAAATTTCCCGAAATAATTTACGTCGAGCAGGAAGTTCCCCGGCAGCTCGCGTTGAATACCGAACGAGACGGTGATGGAATACGGCATCTTGAGAGTGTTGCTGAGTTGAAACAGGTCGCCATTGGTAAACAGCCCGGTAGCGCACGGTTGTCCCGAGGGTACTGTATAGGGTAGGGGACAATTATTTCCGTTCGAGGTGAATACGAATGGCGTTACGGACGGTCGTGGAATTGTTCCTGGTGGGGGAGGCGCCACCGGTGAGCCAACCGAGGTGAACCGGGGATCAGTCCGGAGCGAAGTTACTGGATCCAGAGGCACGCCAAACTGATGCGTTATCGTGGTGTCAAACATCTGTGCGGTTTCGTCCACTTCGAAGCTCAACGTGCTCAGCACGCGGTCGTAAGCTAATCCACCGCCGGCACGAATGCTGGTTCTGCGGTCTCCCAACACGTGCCCCAAGATTCCGCTGGCAAACGACGGCGAATATGCAATCCCGAGGCGTGGAGCAAAATTTCTCCAGTCGGGGTGATAGTAGCCGGGGCCGTGATTGACCGGGCCGCCGAGTTGATAGCTCACGAATGGAGCGGCATTGAATCCATTGATACCCTGTGCAGCCGCGGACTGGCGCGCATTGAACAATTGTGGCTCAGTGAGGGTTGGAACGGCCTGGAAACCATGCAATTCGTACGGAACGCTGTGGTAGCTCCATCGCAGCCCGTAGGTGATGGTGAGATCGGTACGTACTTTCCATGAATCCTGGACGAAGAACTCATACTCGTTGTAGCGGAAGTTGCGGACAGAGGGCGTGAACTGAGGCAGCGCGCTGCCCGACACGTCATAGTTATAGTTTCCCGTCACGCTGGCATAACGTCCCAGCAGCGTCGTGAACGTTCTATCCCAAATAAGCACAGACGTTGGGTCGGCGGAAATGTCTCGCGGGCGCAGGCTCGGCGACAGACTGGTAATCTGCGATTGCAACCCGAGATCGGCAAAGCTGATGTCATTGGTGTTGTAATAGTGAAGCCGAATCGGCTTGATGTCGGCTCCAAACTGGGCAGTATGCCTGCCTTTCGCCCAACTGAGTGTGTCGCGGATTTCGGGCACCGGCACATTCCGGCCCTGGCTGCGGATGTCGCCATAAGGGGCCGAAAGCACTCCAAACCCAAGATCGTAGGGCGCCGTAGGCGCGTAATTGGTGGGAAAATCGTAAACCTGCCGTGCGATGCCGAAGCTGGCCAGGTTGGTTACTCTGGGGTTGACGATCCATGTATGCCCAATCACCCACGAACGCTCATGGCTGACAAATGAACCCAAGGGGCCGGGATCCTGCGGGAACGCTTTGGCAGACTGGGTCTGATTATCACGATCCCAAGTCCCGCGGGCAAAAAGACTTTGACTCGGGGAGAGTTTGAAGTCGAGTCTGCCGACAAACGTATTGTCTTTGACGTAAGAGGGTGCCGTAAAAAGATACCCTCCGGTGTTGATTCCGTCCCCGCCGCTGACCTGGTTGGGCTCTGGATAACGGCCATTGACGAAACTCAGGAGCGCTTGATCAGCGCCGACCCTGAGCGGGTCGAGCGCCGCAGCCTGGGCGGCGGTGAGCGTTGAGATGCAACTAGGCTGAGTGTTCAGGGTCGCTCCCGGGCAATTGGCGCTGCTGCTGTTGACGTAGGAAATCTCGCCGCGGCGAAATGGATCCAGAGGGACAGTCAGAGTTTGCTGTACGCCCGTGGCATCGCGACGTCCGGTGTAGTCGAAAAAGAAGAAGAGCCGGTTTTTCAGAATAGGGCCGCCCACGCTTGCGCCAAACTGATTGCGGGTAAGTTGTGCGCGCGGGACACCGGCCAGGTTGTTGAAGAAATCATTCGCCGCCATTACCGACACGCGGTTGAATTCTGCAGCCGATCCGTGCCAATGGTTCGTCCCACTCTTGGTCACCAGATCTACTTGTGCCCCGGCGCCGCGACCGAAGCTGACATCGGCGTTCCCCACGATGGTCCGCACCTCTGAAACAGAATCAAGCGGAGCGCGCCCCACGGTGTGGAAAGATTGGCCGGTGGTCTCGTCGTTCACGTCGAGCCCGTCAAGAGTGACCGTAGTCGTGTCAGCGCGGGAACCAGTCACCGATCCATTTTGCGAGTCACCGCCCGTAACCTGCACGCCCGGTTGCAGCCCCAACAGCGAGCCCGCATCCTCGCGAAACAAACTGGGCAACTCGGCGACCTGCTGCGAGGTAATCACATTGCCGATGCTGGCATCGATCGTATTCACCGTGCCTTCGCCCACCGCCGTTACCTCAACTGACTCGTTGGCATTGCCGATTTGCAGCTTCACGTCTCTGGTTTCAGTGACGCCGACTCCGATCCCAAAATCAGACAGAGTCATCGACCGGAACTGATCTTTGTTGACGGTCAAGCGATAGTGCTGGCCCGGCGCCACATGCAGGAATTGATATTCTCCTTCGCGATTGGTTGTCGTCGTGGCAGAAAACGCGGTGTCAGGCCTCTCCAGCCTGACCTCTGCTCCCACAATGATGGCGCCAGAGGCGTCGGTGACCACCCCAGTCAGCCCGGACGTCGCCTGTCCCATAACCGGTGGAGGAAGAACCAGCCACAGAGCAGTTACCAACAAGACAAACGCCTTTTGGGTCGGAGCAGAACGAAACAGGGCATACATGAATGATCTCCTTGTTGACCTACAGGGCAAGGGAAGGCGCTAAACCAGTGCTGTGTCGCAACGGCGGCGCACGAAGGGTGAGTCACGATTGTTGTTGAGTCACTGCAGTGGGAGCAGAACACGGCTCTATCGTTGGACGACTCCGCCCCGTCTCGGTGTCCTACATCTGAACCACCAGAGTTCATGGCCACAAACCTGTTGGGATGAACGCCATGGATTAAGCCACTAGTGGTAGAAAGAAAGTGACGGACACACTTTCCACCTGCGATACTTATGCGGCTGTTGTGCCAAAACGGCCGGTGAGATTACAAGAACTGGTAGCAAAAATATCTTTGGATACAGACTTTGGAAGGCATAGTGTTTGAGAGCTTTGTTGAGTTTACCCGGCGAAAAGTCACAGAGTCGGCCAGTGCGGTTTCCGCACAACAGGTTCGTTGTATCGTTGTTCTTTGGCGGATAACGAGTTTGTATGTCGCTCGTCTATTTGAATGTGTTTCGTAACTCGGTGAATTGTTGGTAATGCATGAGTCCCGATTTCGCCACCGCGATCTCGCCGGAGAAATCAACCGGCGCGGCCATGCGCGCGATCATCGCCGACGATGAGCGCCTCGCTCGGGAAAAGCTGCGTATCTTGCTGGCCTCAGAGCCGAATATCAAACTCGTGGCCGAATGCCACGACGGTCAGCAAGCCTTATCCGCGATCCGCACCTACCGGGCGGATCTGTTGCTACTCGACATCCAGATGCCGGGGATGGACGGGTTTCAGGTGCTCAATGAACTTTCGCCGGAGGAGATGCCGGTGGTGATCTTTACGTCTGCGTATGATCAATATGCGATCCGTGCGTTTGAGGCTCACGCCCTCGACTATTTATTGAAACCGTTCGACCAGGAACGGCTGCATCATGCCATCGAGAGAGCCCGATTGGAGTTGAACAAATCGCGGGACCGCGAGATTACGCATCGCATTTTGGATCTCCTGTCACAGGTCAAGTCTGAAATGCCAACTCCCTCGTCCGAGGGACGTCTGGTGATTCGAGCCAAGGGCAGGGTCGTGTTCCTGAATCTCAGTGAGATCGACTGGATCGAAGCCTCCGCCAACTATGTTCGATTAAACGCGGGCAAGGAGTCGCATCTGTTCCGGGAGACAATCGGCCGGGTCTCAGAACGGTTGAATCCGAGCCATTTTGTTCGGGTTCACCGCTCCACGATCGTCAACGTGCGGAAGATCAAGGAATTGATTCCCGTGAATAGTGGCGAATACATCGTGGTGCTGAAAAACGGCAAGGAACTTTCCTGCAGCCGCAGTTATCGAGCTGCGCTTGAGAGCATGATCGCGAAGCATTCCTGACTCTGTCCGCACAATCCCCATTTCCTACCCTTCAGTATGGAAGTCACATGTCTTGACATCGAACTTACCAAATCTGTTCTGTGGAGAATTCTAAACCGTTCATCCCTCACGGCCAGGTGATCGTCCCGCCCCCTTGTTTTGTTTCATCGAGTCGTCTAAATAAAACAAACAGGGAGACACTCAGCTAGCAATTGTTGTGACATCCTGCGCGAGGTGCCATCGGGTGACTCTGCACAACGGAGCCGAATCACGCGTGCTGTCCATTCCTTCGATCGTCGTAGATGGGAATCCACATTCCCGCAATGCGCTGTGTTCCATCCTTGATCGAGATCCAGAAATCAGCCTTCTTGGCCAGTTCGAAACCGCGCGCGAAGTATCCGCCATTCTGCAAGAGTATCCGCGCATTCTGCTGTTTATGGACGCACAGATGCCGGGCTTCGACTGTTTCCAATTGCTTCGGCACCTTGGACCTAGAATTTGGCCGACTGTCATCTTGGTCGCCGCAGACAAGCGTTGGGTCATGGACGCCTTCCAGTTACACGTATTCGGCTACTTGCTCCGACCTGTTTCCGAGAGTCTGGTGCGCGCCAACTTGCAGTCAGCTAAAAGACACTTCGAGTATTTTCAGGCTAGGAACACGCTTGCTCCCATCCGCACGACTGGAGTTGGCGCCCCCTCAGAACGACTCGTAATTAAATCTCGCGGACGCTTCGTATTGTTACGAAGCGAAGAAATTGACTGGATTGAAGCACAGGGCAACTACGTTCGTGTACACGCGGGGCCTTTGACTTTCACGGAACGCAAGACGCTCATTTTCCTCGAAGCCCAACTTAATCCCGCGAACTTCGTTCGGATACATAAATCCACGATCGTAAACCTCGACAAGATTCGGGAACTCCGGGTATGGTCAACCGGGGAGTATGTCGTACTCATGAGAAACGGCAAGGAATTGACTTTGACCAGGCACTATCGAGAGCGGCTGGCAGGGATTCTTGGTCTTCAAAACCTCATTGCGAAACCTGCGAATGAAACTCGGTTCCTGGAAGAAATGGCATTGAGAGAGTGATTCTCTGCTTTGCACCAATGTGCTCCACAGTTCCACCGTTCACGTCAGTTCGTCTTTACCTCGGCGCCGACACTGAGCCGTACTGGTCCGAACTGGAGTGGCTCTCAACTGACCACTGCCACGCCCGGCGCCCTTCCTCAGAAAGTACAGCCTGAGCTTCCCCATATGCTGCCAGGCGGCCCAACACCGTAGTGACCGTCGCCAGCGGATCTTTGTGTTTAGCCAGCACCGCAGGTGTAGTCTTTTGAATTAGGTCGCTCACTTCACGGGCGCTCAGCGGTCCACCGGCCTCCATCAGAATCCGGCGACAGGAATCGGTGATACCCGCGCCACGACGATAAACCTTATGCCCCATGAGCTTTAGATCATCGTTCAGCATTTCCTCCCCGAAAAGCTTTATCAATCCGACTATGGTTTGATTCACCGCCCCAATTCGTCTCGTGATCGCGGATCGCTGTCGAAGCAATTCAGAAAGTTCTTCGTGCACCTTTTGGATCACCTTCTCCACATGCAGCTTGGTATCCCTTGCCGAATCACCAGCCGGGTTGTCGACAATAGGCTTAACATCCATAGAAACCTTCGCACGGTGTTTACGAGCTGCGCAACGCGGCAAGACCGCCTAGTCGGGGAACGGAGCCTGTGCAAGCAGATCGCAGAAATTGTGCGGATGAAAGTCCTGCACATAGCGTTCCCCAATGTCACGCATAAAGCTGCGCGACGCGCTTCGCGGGTGCTTCCGAACTACTTCCCCGCACGTCTGGAGAAAGGCGACCTTAAAGCCTAGCCTGGGGAACGCTTTCATAATCTCGGCGACGTCGGACCTCTTAATCTGCGAAAAATCGGGTCCCAGCACATCGGCTGCTGCGCCCTCCCCGACGAGCGCAATCTCCGGGCGCTTAAACTGGCCGAGGGCGGAAGCGTGCATGGCAATTCCATCCCACACTATTTCGGCCCGTTCGGTTGTATATGCATTCTCCTCGAGGAAGCGCCTGGCTGCCTCAGCGCCTTGAATCTCGAAAGGCAAGTCTCCCTGGAAACGCTCCGTTAGACCCAAGTCGTGTAGGATGCATGCGAGGAAGAGAAGTTCCTCGTCGAAACGCAGTCTCAGGGCATGCCCGGTTAGGGATCCTAAAAGGAACGTGCGGACGGCATGGTTGAACAAGTAAGGGGTGTAGGTTGACTGCGCCAATCCAACGACCTTTCGAGCGATCTTCGAATCCACCAGGCGAATTCCTGCCACAGCAGGCGGCAATGGGATGGCGTGCACTCGTCCTTGTGCCCGGCTTTGATTGGCGAGCACACAGGACACCGGCCATTCGCCAGTGACAGCAACCCCCTTTACAGCGAGAACTCCGAGTCCATTTACAAACTGACGTCTGTTCACTCTTATTTCTTTTCTTCTGTCCGTGTTTGATCTGAGGCCGCAACATAAGGCCTCCAAAAACGAACGTTCGAATGTCAGCTTAGTTCAGCGAATTGCGCGCCATCAACAAAGGTAGGATGAATACACTTGTCTTGGGGATGAGAACACTTGCCTGGGATTTGGTGCGGAGGAGAAAGACCCGTGGACTGAACGGAGGGGAGAATTTGTGCTCTCCCCTCTGCCGTTCTCCATCACAGTTTTAGAAGGTGAATTTCGCCACCAAAGCAATGCTGCGGGCGTTGCTGGCGAACACCGATTGCGGAACATTAAAGTTAGCCTTGCCGGGAGTAATGTAAGACTTGTACGAAGTCCCGACAGAGGGGAACCCACCTACATCGTTCACCCCCAGACCATAGCCCGGATTGCTGCCCGGAATGTATTGAGGATGATTGATGATGTTCGCAAATTGCGCTCCGAATCGAAATGACATTCTTTCCCCAAAGTTGAGGTCTTTGTAGACGGCGAGATCGAAGTTGTTCGTTCCCGGCGCCTGCAGCGTATTGCGGCCAACGTTCGCCAGTCCGCCCAGCCCCGTACGAATAAATCGGGCGTTCGGATTTTTGGCGACATAAGCGACTACTTTTCCTGCGTTGGGACCAGCCGTCGCCTTCAAAGCAGTCACGTCGGTTCCTGTTCCAGGAGCGCCGCCTGAATTGAGAATTGCGCGGTCTCCCGCAGCATCAATGTTCAAATTAGCGTCTCGTTGCGCCTGCACGGTCACCCATTCGCCGGTTTCCCATGTGTATACAGGACTGAATGCCCAGTTGCCGACTATGTTCTTCATCAGCCAATTGCCGCCCCTCGGATATGGCATGTTGTAGACCATCGCCAGTGTAAAGCGTTGAGCCCGGTCTAGAGCCGAGTTTGCCTTATCCTGGGCGAAGTTGAAGAAATCCTGAGGCCGGCGTGGCGTTAAGTCGCTAGTGTGGAAGTCAGCCGTACTGTTGTCTATAGTGTGACTCCAAGTATACGCAGCTTGGAACGTCAAACCATGGCTGAACCTGCGAGTGAGTCCGCTCTGTAAGCCATGGTAGACGGACCAACCAGCCGGCACGAACGCAGTAATAAAGGGTGTACACGGCGGGCCGAAAGTTCCGTTGGACTGTAATGCTCCTCCGCAGCCGAAGCCCGCATCGGAGTACTGTGAAATGAAGCTATCGCGGGTTCCGACGATTGGGAATCCTACAGCATCGGCGCCCAGAGCCACAGGAAGGGCGTTAAGAGTGGCCTGGTCGGGGGCCTGCAGATACGTTGGCAAGAAATTTGTAGGAGTAACTGAGGCCTGCAAACCAAGAATATCCTGGAAACTGAGATGAATACCACGGGTCCCGACATAGTTGATTTCAGCGGTGTAGTCTTTCCCGAAGGAGTGCTGCACGCCTAAGTTCCAGTTGATCGAGTAGGGATCTTTGACAGCGGGAGGGATCCAGTTCGCGGTGTTGGCGAGTGCGTCCGCTTTGTCCAGAACCGTGACGCCGGTTCCGCCACCACTCTTGAGTCCACCGCCCGCCAGAAAGCCGGAGGACAAGGGCACTACGTTGGCGGTAGAACCAATCTGCGGTGGCACAGCGAGAACCCCGATGTTGTCGTACAGGGTATCGTAGGCCATGCCAAAGCCTCCGCGAATTGAAGTGTCACCTTTGCTCCCGGGGGAATAGGCAAAACCAAAACGCGGGGCCCAGTTATTCTTTGGAGCTCTCGGTTTATCGAACAGCAGAGGCTGGTTGCCAGCCTGCGCAACCCGGATGCTGGGCGCGTTCGAGATCGCATTGAGGGTCTGCCGGTTCTCGCCCAACGGAGTCGTCGTGTATTCGTAGCGTACGCCGGCGTTTATGCTCAAGTGCTGGTTCATCCGCCAAGTGTCGTTTGCGTACCAGTAAATGGCCTTCTGGTTTCCATAGTACGTCGTCGCACCGGTGCTCCGCTGTCCAAAATTGTCCGGGCCGAAATCTTCCAGATAAACCTGTGTGGCGTTGTACTGGTAATCGCCGCGCGAGCGTTGCGTGAAGGCCTGCGGTGAAATGTACCAGCGATACTCGGCCCCGAACTTTAGGTTGTGTTTGCCCTTGACGATGCTGATATTGTCGACAATCTGATAAAGATTCTGAATTGTGGATTGAGGAGCATTCCCGTTAGGCCCAATATTCAGACCGCTGCCGAGGTCAAGCAGAGTGATATTCGGGAATGCATCCAAGCCGGGATATTTGAAGTTGCCTGCGCCGTCCACCTGAACAAACCGATTAAATCCCAACCTGAATTCGTTGGTTAGCGAAGGCGAGAACGTGTGGTATTCGCTCAGGTTAATTAGATCGTAAGTGTTCGCGTATGGAGTAAAGAAGGTTTCGAGTTGAGCGGCATTGTCCAGCAGGTTTTCCTTGTTATAAATGAACCTTCCGCGGAACTGATCCTTCTCTGAAAAATTGAAATCCACGCTCTGAACAAAATTCGTCCAGTTGAGCCAGGACGGTGGCACTATCGAGACATTGCCCACCTCAACGTTGCCCGCCGCACAGGTCCCGTTCGCCGGCGCGCTGAATTTGCTGAATGTTTCAGCCCCGCTGGCGGCTGTGCCGTTATATGTAATGCAACCATTGGCAGCTGCGGCCAATGGAGCGTATTGCTTGAAGATCGCAAGGTTGGTGGCGCTAATGCCCGGATCGGTTCCGATTGCAGCCAAACCCGCCGCCGTCGGCGCCTGTACAGTACCGCCGCCAACCGAGATGAAGCCGACCGGGTTACGCTCATAGTTCGTAAAAAAGAAAAGCTTGCTCTTAACGATCGGTCCACCGAACGTGAAACCGAACCGATTGTTGTCCAGTCGGGGATTCGACTTCAAACCCTGTTGTACCCAGGTCTCATCCACAGCATTGAGATTGCGATTTCGGAAATACTCGTAGACAGATCCGTGAAAACTGTTTGTTCCACTCTTGACCGTAGTGTTGAACTGACCGCCGGAAGAGTGGCCAAACTCGGAATTAAATTGATTCGACAGAAGCGTAAAGTTTTCGACCGCATCCGGTGGAACCGTGATCAGAGAACCGGTTACAGTCTTGAGGTTGTTGTCCACTCCCTCGACCGTGAAGTTGTTATCGCGGGGACGTTGACCTCCCACCGACGGGCCGACGCCATCGCCCATGGCACTCGCATTAGTCACGCCGGGACTCAAGAGCGAGAGATTCAAAACGCCAGCGCCGGCGCCGCCGGCGGAAGTGAGGCCCAAATCCTGCGACATACGGTCCGTGTAGGTGGATTGTAACTGCGCGGTCGAAGTGTCGACGGGCGGGGCATTGCCCGAGACCTCAACCGTCGTCGAGCTGCTGCCAATTTCCAACTTCACATTCGTGGTGCCCGTTTTGTTGATGTCGACTGGAATATTGTCGAGCGTCACCGTCCGGAAGTTGGGAGCGCTTACCGTGATTTTGTACGTGCCGGCCGGCAGATCGCTGAAGAGATAGTCGCCGAAGCTTCGTGTCGAGGTAGTGACTCTCTGATTGGTCGCGAGGTTCACCGCTTCCACCGCCGCCCCACTGACTGCCGCGCCGGAAGGATCTACAACTGTCCCCCTCAAATTACCGCTGATGGCTTGGGCAAATGCGCTAGCGCAGTTTAGGGTTACAGTGAGAAATAACGCGAGCCCGAACGCCAAGATCCTGGCGCTACTCACAGTCGTTGTACGAGTCATGAGTTTCTCCTGAAAAACTTGATCTAGATGGAATGGTGACAATTGCATATCTGCCCGGGTCCAAACGGTTCCACGATCATCGAGAAGACAAGGTCTATTCGCCAGTGCCGAGCGACAAAGGATTTAGCGAGCCCTTTAGTGGCGATGATCGTAGGACATTCTTCTCACGCGCCAAATACAGATCACATGAGTCGCCTACATCCGGAGGTCCGGAAGGAATGTTCGGGCCAGCCTTTGGGACGTTCGAACGGAGAGGAGGGATAAAGCGCAGCTGGCAGATGTTATGCGTACTGCGGAACCGGCGTGCTGCGGTTCAAGTTCAACGTAGAAGTAGGCCGATTATTCTCGAAATCGTAGGCGACGTCGACATGCCTACGTTTTTTGGGATTACTTACTTTCGTTCCGGGAAACGAAATCGAGGAAACAGCAGCGATCTTGCTAGCAGGAGTAACGCAGTATCCGAACAATGGAGGCGCTGGTAGGCAAAAATTCAGTCAGCTCGAGCGGAGAACAGAGAAAATCGTTGGCCTCTCAGCCTGCGCAATCGCCAGCAGCGACGGGGTGCACTCCATCGGTGGCGCTTAAGACGTAAATCTCTGGACGAATGCGTGTGCGTTTTTCATACTCAGTCGCTACCGAAAGTTTGAATGCTTCCGCGGCATCGGCATGAACGAGATTGATGGTGCATCCGCCAAATCCCCCGCCAGTCATCCGTGCTCCGATCACTCCCGGCTGGGCACCCGCAATTTCGACCATGATGTCCAGTTCGGCACAACTAACCTCGTAGTCGTCGCGCAGGCTGCGATGCGATTCCGCCATGAGCGTCCCAAGCGCCGGAAGGTTTTCCTGGAGCAGAGATTTGGCGGCCTGCCGAGCACGCTCGTTCTCGGTCACAACGTGACGGCAGCGCCGATAAATCACGTCCGGCAGCACCCCCTTATGCTGCTCGAGTTGGGATAGGGTGACATCACGCAAAGCCTGGATTCCCGGCAGAACGGATGAAAGCCTCCGCACTCCTTCCTCGCATTGCGCGCGATCACGGTAGCATCCGTCTCCGCTCAGAATCTGGATCTCGATGACGTCCGGCAAAAAGCCGAAGCAGGAAATGCTCAAGCCCAATTCCAATTAGCTGACGCGTACCTTGAGGGGAAAGGCATCGCAAAGGATACGGTGCAAGGGCTAGCATGGCTACAGAAGTCGGCGGATCGAGGCTTTGTCGGGGCTGAATATGCGTTAGCCTACATGTATCAAAACGGAGCAGCAAAACTTCCGAAAGATCAGCATAAGGCGGCGGATTGGTATCGCAAAGCGGCAAAGCAACAAAATAAAGCCTCCCAAGATGAGCTGGCCAAAATGCTAGCCCAGGGATTGATATCGGCGCAGGAAGCAAACTGGCGCGAAGCCGAGCCAACGGTTGCGAAAACGCCGCCCCAACCTGTTACGCACACGGTGCCAAGTCCACCCAAGGAGGTCAAAGGCAAACCGGCGCCCTTCTCTCTCGCCGAGGTCGAGACCGGACTCACCGGTGGAATTACGAGCAAGCGAATGTCGACGCTGGTTCAGAGATTCGGTGTGGACTTCAAGTTAAGTGCCGTCACTCGAAAACGACTGACAGATGAAGGTGCGGACGATAATTTGCTGGCTACCATCTCCGCCTCCAGGCGGTCCCTGTGACGTGTCGTTCTTCAGGCCCGTCACGAGCAAAGGATCCCCCTTTCCAACTTGCGCCCGTTCCTTGACGGATCGGTGCTGGAGGTTTTCGTCAATGGAATTACCGCGCTTACTGCCCGAATCTATCAAATCCCAACCGGCCCCCTCCGATCTCCAAAGACCGCCTCACCGGAGTGCCATTACACTATTTACGCGAAGTTCGCGGCTTCCGGGTTTCTTGCGGCAGGAAATAGTTGCGAAGTTCTCTCCGTTCGGACTGCAGTTAAATGGAAAACGCATCTGCTGTGCTCCTCGTCATGGTTCGCCGCCGCAGGGACAAAGATAACGGACAATTGAAGCAATCAGATGGGATGAGAAGGCCGGTCTCCGACGGGATGCTGTACGCTCCCAAGTTATCGACGCGCTTGAAGCGCAAGAGATAAAGGAGACCGGCAATGAAGAAGATTAGCACCGCTGCGGCAAAGGCGACGAAGAATTTTTCCCAACAGAAGCTGACGATTGGTTTGGACCTGGGCGATCGATCGAGCTGGTATTGCGTGTTGGACGAAACCGGAGAAGTACTGCTGGAACAAAAGCTGGCGACAACTCCGAAAGCGATGAAAGAAGTATTCGGAGGAATGCCACACAGTCGGATCGCGCTGGAAACGGGGATGCATTCGCCTTGGGTGAGCCGCTTGTTGAGCGAACTGGGGCACGAAGTGATCGTGGCGCATGCGCGCAACGTGCGCTTGATCGGGGAGAGCCGAAAGAAGGACGATCGGCTGGATGCGCGAACGCTGGGGCGGTTGGCGCGAATCGATCCCCAGTTGCTGTGTCCGGTGAAGCATCGCAGCGCCCAGGCGCAAGCTCATCTGAGCGTGATCCGAGCGCGCGCCGGACTGGTGCGCTCACGGACGGCGCTGATCAATACGGCGCGGGGACTGACCAAGTCTTACGGGGAGCGGTTGCGGGGCTGCAATCCGCGCAACCTGAATCCCGAGAAAGCCCAGGGGCTGAGCCCGGAACTGCAAAGCGCACTGGAGCCGTTGCTGGCGGCCATCGAATCGCTCAGCGAGCGGATTTACCAATACAACCAGCAGATCGAGACGACCGCCAAGGAAAGTTATCCGCAGGTAGCGCGGCTGGAACAGGTGAAGGGAGTGGGCACGCTGATCGCGCTCACCTACCTGCTGACGCTGGAAGATCCACATCGTTTTCGCAAGAGCCGCGACGTGGGCTGCCATGTGGGATTGCAGCCGGGACGGCGGAACTCGGGGCAAAGCGAGCCGCAGCTGCACATCAGCAAAGAAGGCGATCCGTATCTGCGAACCCTGCTAGTGCAGGGAGCGCACCATATTCTGGGACCGTTTGGCGCGGACAGCGATCTGCGGCGCTGGGGTCTGAAACTGGCCGAGCGCGGCGGAAAAAATGGGAAGAAACGGGCGGTGATTGCTACGGCGCGAAAGTTAGCCGTGTTGCTGCATCGACTGTGGGTGAGCGGAGAAGCGTACGAACCGTTGCGCAACAGCCACCGGATCGCGATGCCGGTGGCAGCGTAAAGTCAAAATCGTCTTAGGAAGGAAAAAACAAAAGCCCAACGCCGAGTTCCGGTGACTGCGTCTATGGCCTGGCCCAACTTCCATCCTGGAGATGGAAATAGAGGTCGAAAATCAGGTGGCAGCACCGGCTGAAACAAGAACACCCAACTTGCACCGAGCGAACAAAATCGCTCACTGAAGAGTGCGGATGGAAGGGTGGCGACAGTGGCGGCTCGGCCGGAGAAAAACCTTGTCCAATGAAAAACCAAAAGAACCCTCTTGACTCCGACCGGCCTTCTCATGGAAGG
>CAWHTJ010000002.1:0-342432 GCA_963832235.1 uncultured Acidobacteriaceae bacterium
CCACACCAAGGGTGAAATCCACGGTTTGCTTTTGGCCGAGGCCCGAAACGACATTATTATTTTGCCGCGGCTCAAAGCCTGGCGCTTCCACCTGGACCGAGTAAGCACCCGGTTTTAGTTGGGCGAAGTTGAATCGGCCCGCATCGTCCGTTTTGGCAATGCGTCTCAGTCCGGTCTCGGAGTTGGTGATGGTCACGATCGCGCCCGGCACAACGGCGTTAGTCGTATCTCGAACTTGGCCGACGATGGCGCTGGTGGTCTCGCCCTGTGCCAGCGCTTGAGGCAGAGAGAGCGATGCCACAACCGCGAGAATGAGCACCTGTCGAAGGAGGTGCGTCATGCCTTTAGACTCATTTCGTTTTCCCTCACAGGCCACAGAGATCCCGAGGTAAAGCCTCAGATTGATTAACTAGTGATTATCTCACATAGTTAACCATAGCTAATCACAATAGGCAAGCTGACAACGAGATAGTGCCAAATTGACATGGACGCTGATTGCGAGCGAGTGGCAGATTCTGGGTTGTGTTGCATGGCGGTCTTTCGCAAGCATTCCGAGCACGTGTTGCGGTGTTGGCTTATATTCCAGATGCGGGACGGCGATCGCACTAGCCTCGATCTCGCTGGAGGGCCAAAGGCACCAGGATTTACTGCGATAGGCGTTTTCTTGTTCTTTGGTGCCATCATGGCGACACTCGCCGCAACTACTTTGCTCTGGCGAGGCACGCCTCTCGATCGTCTCTGGGCTCTCAATCCGATGGCGTACAAGCAGCTCGCGCCTCTGGGCGGTGCGTTTGGGATTCTCTTCCTTTTGCTCGGCGCGGCCCTCGCCACGGCGGCAATCGGGTGGTTCCGACGCCGCCTTTGGGGATGGAGACTAGCGGTCGCGATTATCACCACACAGGTTCTAGGGGATGTCGTTAACTGCGTCAGAAGCGACTGGCTGCACGGCGGAACTGGCATCATTTTCGCTGGCGCATTATTGCTGTTTCTATTGCAGCTAAGAATCAGGGCCGCGTTCGCCTAGAATTTCCTTCGAAGAAATTCAAAAAGGCTATAGCCGATGAGCGCGGCTATCGTGGCAATGGCAAAATTGGCGGCGGTAAAAACATCTCCGATTGCCCAATCCACACCCCTCTTCTGCCCCATGACTGAGCGCTCAAATTCTCACATCAAAAGATTGGAATAAAAGAGGAAGATGATAAAAGCTACCTCGATCACCGCTCTCCAGACATTTTTCTTCATGGCAAATACCGGCTCCTTGGCAGAGCCCCTCGGCTGGGGCACCGCTGCTCGTCCCGCTCGTCGTTCCGACGCCAGTCGCAGCTTCTGCGCCTACGCGTGCGTTCGGTTGCAACTTTCCGGCGTGGCCTTCGAGGAGGAAGTCACGATCACGGTCAACTCGGCAGCGAACTGCTTCTTGCGTTTCCGCTCAGCTCGGTGACCGGTCAGCCTTGACCTCGAAGGCCGGTAAGCTCAATCCCGATCACGTGCGCTGACACCGTATGCATCCAAGACATCGCGCAGGGTCAGGATGCCTTCCAACTTGTGCACATCCGCACGGTTCACCACGGGCAGAATTTCGATCTGGTTTGTGCCCATGCGTTCGAGCGCCAAATCAAGCCCTTGGTCCGGGTGGACGTGCGGAAAAATCAGCGCATCCACCAGTTCACCGACCTTCTTATCCGCGCCTTCCGCCAGCTCTCGCTCCAGCCTCGCCAAGTTGATAACACCAATGACACCTCGTCGATCCATCACCAGCCACGTTCGGAATTCACTCGGTCGACCCTCCCCCAGGGCCTCCCGAACCGTGATCTCGGCCGGCAGCAATTGGCTCGCAATCTGCATGATTCCTACTACCTGACGCTGACCAGATCGATGGCGCGTCTTGGCCGTCGGCAGGTGTATGCCGTCCTGCACGGCCAGCGCCTCGTAGATCGGCTCGTGCTGTAATTGTGAAGCAATGAAAAGGCTCACCAGATTCGCAATCATTAGCGGGACGATCACCGCATAGTCCTGTGTCATCTCGAAGATCATCAGCACCGAGGTCATCGGAGCACGCACGATCCCCGCGAAGACCGCGCCCATCCCGACCAGCGCGTAGGCGCCCGGCGTCGCGGTGTAAGCGGGAAACAAATGATGCGCCATCGTCCCCACCGTACCTCCTAACATGGCGCCGATAAACAGGGCGGGGCCGAAGATACCGCCTGCGTTGCCCGAAGCATAACTGGTGGTAACGGTGAGAAGTTTCAGCACCACCAGCAGCAACATCAGATTGAACGCCATCTTTCCGTTCAAAGCGTCGCCGACAAACCCATAACCGACGCCCAGAACCTGCGGGACAAACCAGCCTATCAGTCCGACCAGCAACCCGCCCGTTACGGGTTGAAACCAGACCGTCTTCTGCGGGAAACGCAGGAAGCGCGCCCGCATGGCCAGCAAGAGCCTCGCGAAGGCCGCCGAGACTACACCGCCAGCTACGCCGAGCACCGCATAGACCGCAAACTCCGCCGGATGGACCAGTTGATATTGCGGAACTTTGAAGAGAGGATGGTTGCCGAGGAACACGCGTAGAACCACCCACGCAGTCGCCGATGCCAGCACTACCGCGCCCATCACCGGCGCGTTGAGATCGCCCACGATCTCCTCTAGCGCAAACAGCACTGCTGCCAGAGGCGTGTTAAACGCGGCTGCAATCGCCGCCGCGGCCCCCACTGGGATCAGCTTCTTGACTTGCTCGGTGCGCAGTCCGAGGAAACGTCCGAGCACGGAACCAATACCCGCACCCACTTGAACCGAAGGCCCTTCGCGTCCTAGCGGGATCCCGCTGGCAAGCGTTGCCGACGTGCAGAAAAACTTGCCCAGCACGGTGCGCAGTAAGATGCGTCCTTCGCGCGCATACAGCGCAGCCTTCGTCTGCGGCACGCCGCTGCCTCGCGCATTAGGAAAATACCGATACAGTAAGTACCCAATGCCGAGCGAGCCCACGACCGGAAACAGCAGGCGTCGCCACGGAGCACCACCCACCGGGTACAGCCGCATCCCCATTCGTTCCGTGAGCAGGATGAAAGCGACCACCGTCAAGCCTGTCAGGGCGCCTATAACCAGCGCAAGGACCAGAAATATCTGATCTTCACGTTGTTGCAGTTTGCCCACGCGATGCAACAGCGGTGTTTTCCACCAAGCCCCGCTCGTCGTCTGCACACTTTCACTCATCTTTCAGGAATGTCCTCCCAGAGCATATCTCACTGGACGTACCCTTTGGGCAGCGGAGGGGGATGCCGACGGCATCACGTGCGCCGCTGCGCAAGGAGTCAGCCGATGGGAATCTGGCGGATTCGTCACCAAGAGGACGGCAAGTCCCCTTTGCTCCAACGTCTCGAACAGAGTTTTTCCGCAAGCTGCAGCAAGCAACAACGAACATGGCGATTTTTCAACAATCAGGACGCTTCCCATACTATGGGGCGGAACCCTTGGGCGGAACCCCTAGAGGCCGGCACTAACAATCCCCACCAAAATATTTCGCGCACTACGAAGATTTTCGTTGACACTACGAACATCTTCGTAGTATGTTCCTTCCCATGAAGCAGCCTCCGCACAAACCTACCGCTTCGGAACTCGAAATTCTCCGCGTTCTCTGGAACCGCGGCCCCTCTACGGTCCGCGAAGTTCATGAATCTCTCAGCGAGAAAAAAGACCTCGGCTATACGACAGTGCTGAAGCTTCTGCAGATTATGACCACAAAGGGCACGGTGCGCCGAAACGAAACCCAGCGGGCCCACGTCTATGAAGCATGCTTGCCTGCTGAGCAAACCAAGCAGCAGCTTGCCGGGGACATGTTGCAACGGGTCTTCGAAGGTTCTGCGAGTCAGCTGATGATGCACGCGCTCGCCGGCAGCAAGTCTTCGCCTGAGGAGATCGGCGAGCTGCGCCGTTTGCTGGATGCATATGAAAGGAGCCGGCGATGAACGCTTTGATGAATTGGTTCTCCCCCAGCGCCATGCAATCTTTGGGATGGGCTTTGTTGCATTTCCTCTGGCAGGGAACTGCGCTCGCCGCATTGGCCGCGGCTGTGATGGCGTTGTGCCGTCGCGCCTCGTCGCGCTATCTGTTAGGCATCGGCACGCTTGCATTGATGTTGCTGGCACCGATAGCGACAACTTTCTTCTACTCGCAGCAGCATTCTGGAGTCCTGGAAATCGAGAGAGCATCCCCGCTCAGGCCTGCTTGGCCGACTGCGGCGAGTAAGACCGCTGTGAATAGTTCTGTTCAACCTTCGTCTATTACACCATCGCTCGACGCGCTGCCGTGGTTGGTCGAAGCGTGGCTGCTTGGCGTAGCTTTCTTCAGCCTTCGTTCTGCCGGCGGATTTTTGCTGCTCGAGCGCGAGCGGCGAAGACAGTCGACGGCCGTGAACGATCGAGTGCTCGAGATTTGCTATATCCTGCAAGACCGCTTCGGTCTCAATCGCGCGATCGCTTACTGTGAATGCAAGTGGCTGCAGGCGCCTGCGGTAATCGGATGGTTTCGCCCAGTCGTGTTCTTGCCGGTCACTGCGCTCACGGGACTCTCCGAAGAACAGCTGGAGGCGGTGATCGCCCATGAACTGGCGCACATCCAGAGGCTTGATCCCTTTGTGAATGTGTTCCAGGTTTGCGTCGAGACTTTGCTTTTCTACCATCCCGCGATCTGGTGGCTGAATAAAAAGATTCGTGCGGAGCGCGAGCATTGCTGCGACGACATGGCAGTGGCTCTCTGCGGCAATGCCGTCGAATACGCACGCGCGCTTACGCTGATGGAAGAGTGGCGCAGCGCTCCGGTCTTTGCCATGGCCGCCAACCGTGGTCCACTCAGCGAGCGCATCGTGCGCGTCCTCGGCTTAAAGACGCTTGGCGCGGGAATGCGCGGCATCGGTCTAACGGGTAGCATTCTGTGTCTGACCGCAGCACTGGTCGCTGGGAATGCACTGCTGGGAATGGCGCATCCACAGCAGCCTCAAGCGGAGTCCCAAGGGACGCCCAAGTCCGCGAACAGTTCCACGCAACAGCCTGCTGCAAGCAGCGCTCCAACATCGAAGCCTTCACCTTCGCATTCGCCAAGCGGCGAGCCGGCCACGAGATCCTCGTCTTCTTCCTCCTCGGAGTCTGCTTCGTCCTCTTCTTCGGCGTCTTCCTACATCGATGCTATGAAGGCTGCGGGGCTTGGCGATCTCACCGTCGATCAACTCATCGCCATGAAGACTCAGGATGTCAGTCCGGAATACGTCCGGGAACTTCAGGAACAAGGCTTGCATCCTGACGTAAACAACCTGATTGCGATGCGGGTGCAGGGTGTTACTCCTGAGTACGTTCGCGGGCTGCGCGCGTCGGGCCTCAATCCCGATCAGAACCAGATCATCGCGTTGAAAGTGCAAGGCGCGGACGGCGAATATTACCGCGGACTGAAAGAAGCCGGCATTCAGCCGGACGTGAATACTCTGATTGGGTTGAAGGTGCAAGGCGTAACTCCCGAATATGTCCGCGAACTCCGCGCTGCGGGCCTGACTGTTACTGCGGATCAGGTGATTGCCCTGAAGGTGCAGGACGTTTCGCCGGAATATTTGAAGGGATTGCATGCGCAAGGAATCGATCCGCGAGCGGACGATGCCATCGCCATGCGTGTGCAGGACGTGACTCCGGAATACGTTCGCGACATTCGGGCTCTTGGGCTGAAGCCATCTACAAGCGAACTCATCGCCATGCGGGTGCAGGACGTTACGCCGGAATACATCAAGGCGTTGCAAGCTGCGGGATACAAGGTCAGCATCAGCGACATCATCAGCGCCAAGGTGCAGGATGTTTCGCCTGAGTTCATCGAGCGCGCGCAGAAGCATGGGTTCAAGGATCTGACTCTGCAGAAACTCATTCAGTTGCGGCGACTCGGAATTCTGGATTCGAAGGCTGACCTCTAAAAGCACAACCACTCGAAAAGGAGATGATTTATGAGAATACGCCGAACTCTCGCGTACTTGGTCTTCGCGTCCTGCGTTCTTGGGGTTGCGCTGAAGAATCGAGCTGCGGAGAATCGCAGTGGGGACTGGACCATCCGCAAATCCGACGACGCGGGCAAGGTGGAGTTCTCGCTGATCGAGCATCATCGTGGGGGAACTTCGAGCCACGAATCCGATTGGCCCACGAGTTCGTTTCAGGGTGTGGACTTTTCGAAGGCGGGTCGTCAGGACGTCCACTTCACCATCGCGCGCGACGCAGGCAAGATCGAGTGCGAAGGGTTTCTGAATAACGGGGAAGGGGCTGGCATTTTCCACTTCCAGCCGGATGCGAATTATCCGCGCGAGATGAGCGGCCTCGGGTTTTCCATTGATGACGAAAAGCAGTTCAGCATGGCGGTGATGGATGTCAGCCTGGAATTCGCGAAGCAGATGAAGGGCGAACATCTCAGCGGTCTTGACGCTGACAAACTGGTCGCGTTCCGCATCTTTCGCGTGGACTCGGCGTTCATTGAGGCGCTGCGGGCGGAGGGATTGAAGATTTCCGACGCGGAGAAACTGGTTGCCTTCCGCATTCACGGCGTGAGTCCGCAGATGGTGCGCAGTCTTCATCAGGCTGGCTATTCGCCGAACGAAGATATGCTGATCGCCATGAGGATTCACGGCGCGACTCCGGAATGGATGGCGGAACTCAAGCAGCGCGGTTACGACCACGTGGATCTGGAAAAGCTGATTGCCTTTCGCATCCACGGCGTTTCGCCCGAGTTTATTCAGAAGCTGCAAGGGCTGGGATACTCTCATCCCGATCCCGACGAACTGATCGCGATGCGCATCCACAACGTGACGCCGGAATACATCAGCGACATGCGCGCGCGAGGAATTCACGACTTGAGCATCGATCAACTGGTCAGCATGAGGATTCACGGGATCGACTGATTCTGGAGACCGCAAGAGAAGGCCGCGCTCTCGCGCGGCTTTCGTTTTAACAGCGTGACGAGGAAATCTATATCTAGATTTTTTTTGATACCGTTCCGCTAAAATATTTGTTTCTATGGACTTGGCGCGATTGGGTATGCGCGGGCATGGGTAAAATATTGAGCCGTAAGGATTTATAGCTAAAATCTTACGGAATAAGGACTTAGCTTCTTCTGGGCAAAGCACGGACTGAAAGCCGTTAACGGTCTGGCTGTGGGATAACGTTTTGGGACAGCGTTCGCGCATAGGTCGATCTTGCGCGTTTCTTATTTCTCAGTAAAGGTCGTTCGTCACACGAAAATGGATTCTGGCTGTGGACGGCTGTGGAAAAGTACGGGTTTGAAATCTAGGCTCCAGGCAGCATCGAAACCCACCCTTATGCAACGCAAAGCATGGCCACCCGCCTAGAAATCCTGATCGAAAGTAACGTGACCGTGAAATCGTCCCGAGAATACGATACGAACAAGAGGACGCACTAATGTCCATGTGCTACGTACGGATTCATTCGGTGATCGTTGGCACCCCCTTCGGGGCTAGTTATGATCCGCGCTTCGGACCCACGGCTTGCGCCGTGGGCTGTATTCTTTCGCCGCTTCGCGGCTGGGAGCAAGACGCTACCCGGCGCTAAAAGCGCCGGGCTACTTTCAGATGTCCCTAACGGGACGAGTGCGTTAACGGGACGAGGGCGTTGGAGCTTTCGTCTGCCCGCCATTTTTAAACTGTAGGGCAGTGATGCGGCCGCATTCAGCAAAAATTCAAAGTCAAAATCCTAAGCGATTCACGATTGGGAATACCCACCTTTGCAAACAACTACTCCCCCGCCGACTCAGATCTGTCCCAGCCCGCCGTCTACATTGATTTCCACGCCGGTGATGTAGGACGCGTCCTGGGAGGCCAAAAACGCAACCGTACCGGCCACTTCCTCGGGTTGTCCAAAGCGCTTCATGGGAATCTTCGAAATGGTCTCCTTGGCGAATTCCTCAATGGCTTCCTTGGGCAGCCCGGTCTTGCCGAAGATCGGGGTAACGATCGGACCCGGCGCCACCGCGTTCACGCGGATGCCGCGCCCCACCAACTCCGCGGCAGCCGTTCGTGCCAAAGAGCGCAGCGCCGCTTTGGTTGCCGAATACGCGCTCGCACCGGCGGTGCCTTTGCTGCTGACCACGCTGGTGTTCAGGATGATCGAGGCGCCATCGTTCAGAAACGGCAACGCCTTCTGGATGGTGAAGTATGCCCCCTTGATGTTGATGTCAAACTGCTCGTCATACGTGCTTTCGGATGTTTCGGCAAAGGGCGCGAACTTGGCCACTCCAGCGTTCACGAACAAGACATCAATTTTGCCCAGCTTTTTCGACACCTGAGCATAAAGCTTGTCCACATCCGTGAGCTTGGAGACATCGGCCTGCACCGCCAACACGCCGTTTCCGATGGTGTTGACCGCCTCATCCAGGGTTTGCTGGTTTCGACCCGATATGGCTACTCTTGCGCCTTCGTCCTGCAGACGCTTGGCTGTCGCCAGGCCGATGCCGCTATTTCCACCTGTAACTACAGCTACTTTTCCTTCGAGTCTCTTCATGTCAGTGTCTCCTAATCCTTGTCTTTGTCAGATTGTCTGGTCCGATTGCCTGCCGGGACCACCGCGGAGCATCCGTGCTTCGAGATCGAGTCCGGCACAGTTAGACACTTAGATGATCATCGAAGTAGTAAGATGCATTCGGCGCCAATTCTTTTTGGAATGCAATATATGGCAGCAAGGACAACGACTTCGCTACACTGGAGAGCGATGGACTGTTCCAGCAATGAATCGTTCTGAGGTCGGGAAAATATCGAAAGCCTTGGCGGATGAGACCCGGCTTAGGATCTTTGAGGCCATCTCGGCGAGCGACCACATGAACTGTGGGGAAATCGTTTCGATGCGCGGCGTGACCCGGGCTACTGTTTCTCATCATCTTAAGATCTTGAGTGAGGCGGGCCTGATCGCCTGCCGCCGCGAAGGGCAATTCGTTTATAGCCAGGCTGTCCCTCACACGATTGCGGCTTATACGCGGGCGCTGGCGAGGATCGCGAGCGGCAAAAAAAAGGCGCGATGACCTTGACGGACAGTCGTCCTGCGGCGGGTTGGCGGGTGCCCCTCGATAAGAGCGAAGGCCACCCGTCCCGCATTCGTTGCTTCAGGTCGAGCGCAAAAGGTATAACTTCAGGCCTCTGACCCCGCTCCCGAAAATGCTCTGAAAGAAGAGTTCCTCATTGCCCATAAACCAACACGTGGAACGTGCCCGGAATCGGTGTCTGCCGCGGGTGAGGCTGGTCCGCGGTCGGGGTCGGAGCTGGGCTGAAGTCCGCCGTGTCCACGAAGAGGTGGTGCGTCTTGGTGTCGAGCCCCATCGTTTTCGCTCCGAACTCCGTCTTGACGGTCTCGACCTCGCTGAACTTATCGGGGGAGTCTTCGTGGAAGACGTGGATCATTCCTTCACGTGTGGAAGCGAATACCAGACCGGTTTCGGGATCATAGGCTGCGGCGTCGACACCGGCGGAAATGGGGAATGATTGGATGACGTGTCCATTGCCGGCATCCATGACTACCAGCATCTGTGGGTCGCGTCCCGCAGTGAAGAGCCTATGGTGTTCTTGATCGAGAGCCAGAGCGGTGGGCCCTCCGGCGGGCGCCACTGGCCAGCGAGATTTTATCGTGAGCTTGCTTGAATCGATGGCGAGCACCTCGCTCTTATCTTCCAGATTTACGTAGACAGTTCCCTTGCCATCGGCCACAGCAAATTCCGGACCTCCACCCAAGTCAATGGTGCCTGCAGCCGTGCCAGTTTTCGCATCGATCACCGTGGAACTGTGGGGATCACCGTTCATCACAAAGACACGTTTCGACGCCGGATCGTAAATCACGCAGTCGGCGTCCTTGTCAGCTTTCGCCTCGCCGGTCGGCTTGAGCGTTTTCAAATCGAAGATGACGACTTTGCCCGCGCCGCCATCGCTGATGAATCCACGGCCAAACTCGTGCGCCAGGGCGACGCCATGATCCTGCTTCAGGCCAGTGATGTTGCCAATTAAAGCGCCGGTGTCCGCGTTGATTACTTTTATTTCTGTGCCATGCGAAAGGTAAACGCGGCGAGCAGAAGAATCGACTGTGATGTAGTCAAAATATTCGCGGGTGCTACCCTCGGCGGCGCCGAAGCTATATTTCGTAAGCAGGTGGTAGCCACCTTTCGCAGGTATGGCGAGGGCAAGAACTCCGAGCAGGATTAAAGAGACGAGGGCGGGGATGCGCGAGAACAAAGATGACTTCATTAGAAATCCTCCGTTGAGTTTATGGCTGACCGACAAGTCACCACAGCACGATCTCATTTCACTTGTTTCACTTGCTGCTCGTCAAATGGAGTAGGCACCGACGGCGATTCCTCACAGTGTATTTGAGTCTTTCTGTAAATAAGATGAAATGCGCCATAATTTCTGTTTTAGTTGGCAGCGGCTGCGAGCTTGGGGTAGAATGCCGCCTAATCGGTCCTGTGGGGACCGGGCGGGTCGATCCAGGGTCCGAATCACACTTAAGAATCCAGCTTTCGAATCACTCAACGATTTGGGCTGAGGAACGCCATGTTTAAGCCTCGTTAGTTCGCCATCCTGATTGGCCCTGTGCGCCGGGGCTCCCTTACTGATTTTCATCGTACGTTCTGATGCACAGCTTCTGCGGAGGATCGCAAGAGGGGGTGCAGAAAGCTAAAGGTTGTTATGGAAGCGATCACGGTTGCGGCTAAGCCGCAAGATTCGCTGTGGGCGTCTCTGGCGGAGGCGGTGCGCGGGTCGCATCGCGACTACACGGCGGGGAGCTTGAATCGGGCGATCCTGTTGCTGGCTGTGCCCATGGTTTTGGAGATGGTGCTGGAGTCGCTGTTTGCAGTGGTGGACGTGTTCTGGGTGGGACGGCTTGGGGCCAATGCCGTGGCAACGGTTGGACTCACGGAATCGATGCTGAGCCTGGTGTTTGCGGTGGGCATGGGGCTGAGTCTGTCGACCACGGCGATGGTCGCACGGCGCATTGGGGAGAAGGATCGGGAGGGCGCGGCTGTAGCCGCGGTCCAGGCGATTGCTCTGGGGATCATGGTCTCGCTTGCGATTGGGCTGCCGTGTTTCTTGCTGGCTCCGCGGCTTTTGCAATGGATGGGGGCGTCGCCGGAAATTATTTCGGTGGGCAGCGGATACACCAGGATTTGCCTGGGCGGGAGTTGTGCGGTGCTGCTGCTGTTCTTGAATAATGCGATTTTTCGCGGCGCTGGCGATGCGGCCATTGCGATGCGGCTGCTTTGGGTTTCAAACATCATCAACCTGGTGCTGGACCCGTGCCTGATTTTTGGAGTCGGGCCGTTTCCGCGGATGGGAGTGACGGGGGCCGCGCTGGCAACGCTGATCGGGCGGAGCATTGGCGTCATCTATCAGTTTTACCGGCTGCTGAAAGGGACGGAGCGGATCCACATTCTGAGGCGGCAGCTTCATTTGCGGTTCGATGTGCTGTGGCGGCTGGTGCGAGTTTCGCTGACTGGGATTCTGCAATTTGCCATCGCGCATACCAGTTGGATTGGGCTGGTGCGGATTGTGAGTATTTTTGGGGCGGCGGCGCTGGCGGGATACACGATCGCGATTCGCATTGTCATCTTCGTGATTTTGCCTTCGTGGGGATTGAGCAATGCTGCGGCTACGCTGGTGGGGCAGAACCTGGGGGCAGGCAAGCCGGAGCGGGCCGAGACTGCAGTTTGGCGGACGGGGCTGTATAACATGATCTTCCTGGGGACGGTAGGAGTGCTGTTCGTTTTGTTTGCGGAGCCGGTGGTGCGGTTGTTCACGCACGATGCAGCGGTGGTGCCGTTGGCGGCGGCGTGCTTGCGCATTGTGAGTTGCGGGAATATTGGATATGCGTATGGCATGGTGATGCTGCAGGCGTTCAACGGCGCAGGGGATACGGTTACGCCTACGATCGTGAATTTTTTTGGGTTCTGGATGTTGGAGATTCCGCTGGCTTATTGGCTGGCGATTCCGATGCAGATGCAGTCGAAGGGAGCGTTTTGGGCGATTGTGGTGGCGGAGGGAGCGATTGCTGGGGCTAGCGCGATTTTGTTTCGTCAGGGGCGGTGGAAGCGGCAGAAGATTTGAGGGCGGTGCCGGTTCAGCCTGAGAGCGGCCCTTCGGGCCGCCTGACCGGGTCAAAGACCCGGTCCCACACAACGTTTCCCACACTTAGCGGGCGCGGGCCAGGACCAGGGTTACGTCGTCGGGTTGTTCGTTGTCGCCGATCCAGTCCTCTACTGCCATGATGACGATTTGCCTGATCTGGGGTAGAGGCAAGTCGCTGTTGTCGCGGACCAGGTCGATCAGGCGCTGCTCGCCGAATTCGCCGAAATCATTTTCTGGCTCGGTGACGCCGTCGCTATAGGCCAGCAAGATTTCGCCGGGATGCATTTCGACGGCGCCTTCTTCGTAGGTCATGTTGTCGAACAGGCCGACGACGGTGCCTCCGGCCTCCAACCTGCGGATGGTGCCGTCTTTGCCGATCAGAATTGGGGGCAGGTGTCCGCCATTGCTGTAGGTGAGATGATGCGAGCGGCCGTCGTAGATTCCGAGGAAAAGTGTGGCGTATTTTTCCGGGGGCGTGCTTTCGTAGAGTTGATGGTTCAGCAGGCTGAGCAGGGCTCCGGGAGAAACCTCGACACCCTCGGGCCACGTGGCCATGATGCGGCCTGAGCCGGCAAGCGCGCCCACGGCCATGGGTTCGCGCATCTGGGGAAGATTCTCGACACTATAGGCGCGAACGGCGGAGTGGATGGTCGCCATTAAGAGGGCGGCGGAAATTCCTTTTCCACTGATGTCGCCGACTGCCAGAATCAGCTTGTGAGAGCTGGCCGTCAGAAAGTCATAGTAGTCTCCGCTGACTCTGCGGGCGGGGCGGCAGAATCCATCGACTTCGAGCGACTCGAGTTGCGAGACTTGACGGGGGAATAACTGGGCCTGCACTTCCTCGGCGATGGCCAGTTCATTTTCCAGGCGCTGCTTTTCCTTCTGCTCCTGGATCAGCTTCTCGATGGAGGCGGTCATGGAGTTGAAGGAGATTGCCAGATCCGCGAGCTGGTCGCTGGATTTTACCGGGATGCGATGGCTGAAGTCGCCGCGGTTGACATGTTTGGTGGCATCGTGGAGCTGAGCCACCGCAGCCGTTACGGTGCGGGTCATGCGGGTGCCGATGATGAGAGCGATCAGTTCGATAACGGCGAAGAAAATTCCGACGCCCACCAGGATGTAGGCTACGCCCTGCGCGAATTCTCCGAGCGCGGCAAACAGGTGAGCGTACAGCACCGAGGGACGGGTATGAACTCGTATCACCGGGTTTCGTACTGCCGGGTTTCGATCGCGCTCACCAGTGTTCCAGTCCACGACCGAAAGAGACGTACCAGCGAGGGGAATCTCAAGATCGAGGGCGCCTGCCGGGCCGGGCACAGCGCCTACCGTGAAAGCGGGTTGCGCACCTTGCTGATCGCCTTGAACTGAGCCGCCCGCCTGGCTTGAATTGGCGACGCTTTCGCTGTTCTTTTGAGTGGCAGCGGAAGCTGAACTGCCAGATTTCTTACGGGGAGACTCCTTGAGGGTGATTCCCGAGGGGAACACTGTGATTTCGCCCAGACTGGTGGCGATGTTTCCCACCAACTCTCGGTCGAACGGTTCGCTCGTCACTACAGTCAGCCTGGTGGACCCCAGCGGAATGGAGGAGACCGCTCGCAAGTGCAATCCGTCGCGGTCGCGGACGATGTCGTCGAATCTGTTCTTTACAAAGCGCGGGAGCGTGATGGAGGTTCCCTTGAACTCATTGCATAGCGGTAAGGGCTTGTCACCGTACCACGCGCAAACCTGACGGCGACTCCATGCGGAATCGCGGCGGCGCAATCCCGCGAGCGAGTCTGCGGAAGGAGAGTCCCCGCGCTCAAGACGCGCCGCCAGTTCGTTGGAGACGGCGGCGTTGGCGGCATCGAGACTCCTTAACCGGGAATCAATTTCCGAAGTCACGACAAATACAGCAAACTGTCCGGCGAGTCCATAGAGTGTGATCGTGGCCATCGCCATCAGGAGCACGGCGGGGATCACGCCGATAAAGACGTAGGTGACGATGAGACGATTCCGCAGGCGCCACAGGACTCGGCGCTTCAACCAGCGGAAGGCGAGGATACAGAACAAGACGATGGCGAGAAAGGCAAGGAATGCGATCCATCCGCCGAGGTGATCGCCCCAGGAAGGAGCTAATACGGCTAGCAGTTTCTGCAGCGCGAACAGCACTGCGGCCATGGCCGCCAAGTAGCAGGCCAGGCGCGCCATGCGGCCTTCGGGCCACAATCCGGCTTTCATCAGCCGGAACCGGAATTCTGGATAGGACCATTGCATGAGAATCAGCTATTAGCTCTTGGCTTTTAGCCAAAAAACGAGCGCAAAACAAGCAAGTGTTTTCCAAGGATACTTTGACATGCGACCGCTCGCTCCTCCCGATCAAATCTCCCGATCAAATCTCCGGATAAAGGTCAAAGAACGCTTCCAGGCTCGTGCGCAATTGCTTTTCGATATCTTCCTTGCTGCCTTCGAGCACGTGCATGGTGACGTGCGCTTCCCGGCCGTTCGCGAGCTTCACGGGAGCCTCACCGACTTCGACCACATCCTCAGACGGCAGCAGCCTCATGCCATAGACCAGCGTCAGATTTGCCATGGGTTGATTTTACGACGTTCCAGCGAAGTGCCGCGAACTTCGTTGGTTTGAGATTTAGGATTTGAGGGGTTCTCATTTAGAATTCCGCAGTGCCTAGAAATCTGGTTTCCCCACTCTGGATTAGTCTTCTCGCGCTGGCGTCCGCGCAGGTGATTTTGGCGCAGGAGCCGGCGGGCAGTGCGCCTTCAGCCCAGGCGCCTTCAACCCAGCAGCCGCAGGTGAAGGTCAACATGCTGAATGTGTGTTCGCCATCCGCCGAGGAACAGAAGGAAATTGCTGCCGCGCTGTCGCGAGTTCCCAAGCAGCCATTGTTCGGCGCCGATTTTGAAGTTTCCCGCGGGCGGTCAACGCTGACCGACATGCCGAGTTTCCTGCAGGCGGGATCGAGTACGCACTTTGCGGACGAAAAGTCCGTGGCGAGTTACGTTCGGATTCGCCGTGAATTTTCGGTGCAGGCGCTTTTTTCCAGCGTGCAGTATTCCTTCAGCAATGACGGACAGAACATGGTTGAAACGCTGGTGCTGCACGTACGCGATCCCAAGGATCTGATTCAGGTGTCGCTGGAAGACAGCGCTTCTTCGGTGACCAGTTCAGAGGCCATGCTGGGGTCGAACACTCCGGCTAGCCGGGTTCGGCTGGAACGGTTTGGCAAATCGTCGGTAGCGCTGGCGCGATGTTTGGCGACGGAGGGCGGTCCGGCGCCGGATCAGAGCGCGTACGAACCACTGTTCCGGAGCGCGTCGGATGTGCTGGCGAATTATCGTGCGCTGTTGGGCGTGAAGATCATCGTGCCAGAGGAACTGGCGAAGATCAGCGGAGAGTCGAAAGCGGAACCCAAGGCGAAGACTGCTGTAAAGCCAAGAGAGACGAAGCCGGCGCATGCAAAAGCGGCTCCCGATAAATGATTTCAGTTTTTCCAGTTTTGGCAGGCGCACGGAGCGGTTTGCATCAAAACCTGAAATCAGCCATCTAATCTGCAACTATACAACTATCCATGAGCGAAACGCGCGAGGTAGTCATTATCGGATCCGGATGCTCCGGGCACACTGCTGCCCTCTACGCTGCACGGGCGAACCTGAAGCCGCTAGTCGTCGAAGGGCATGAGCCGGGCGGGCAACTCTCGATGACCACGATGGTCGAGAACTTTCCTGGATTTCCGGACGGCATCCTGGGACCGCAGTTGGTCGAGAACATGCGCAAGCAAGCGGAACGCTTTGGCGCCGAATATCGCATGGCGCATCTTACGAGCGCCGATCTCAGCAAGCGGCCGTTTCTGCTGCACCTGGGCGTTCATCAAGTCCACGCCCAGACATTGATCATTGCCAGCGGGGCTTCGGCGCGCTGGCTGGGATTGCCGCATGAGCAACAGCTCATTGGCCACGGAGTTTCCTCGTGCGCCACTTGCGACGGATTCTTTTTTTCGGGGAAGGAGATCGTCGTGGTCGGTGGCGGAGACTCTGCCATGGAGGAAGCGCTTTTTCTAACCCGCTTCGCTACCAGGGTGACGGTGATTCATCGTCGCGATGTCTTTCGCGCGTCGAAAATTATGCTGGAGCGGGCACAACATCACGAAAATATTAAGTTCTTGCCCAATACTGTGGTCGAAGATGTTTACGATGTGCATCACAAGGAAGTTACCGGACTCAAATTGCGCGATGTAAAGACGGACAGGGTCTGGGATTTCCCCACCAGCGCGCTTTTTCTCGGCATCGGCCACGAGCCCAATGCGAAGATGTTTGCCGGCCAGCTCGACACCGATGCGGATGGCTATCTTAAGACCCACAACTATGTGTTCACGCGCGTGCACGGAGTCTATGCGTGCGGTGATGTGCAGGACAGGCGCTATCGCCAGGCCATTACCGCCGCGGGAACTGGTTGCATGGCCGCCATGGAAGTGGAGAGGTTTTTGGAAGAGCATGGCAAGTAGTCTGAATCCTGCAACCGGAAGAACCGCCGCAAGATCTCCCGCCTCTCGCAAAGGACGCGAGAAATGGGGCACCGCCTTGGTGCGGGCAGCCGCCTCGGCTGTCCACGGAGCGCGGCTCCGCTGCTTGTAAAACCCAACCTTCATTGGGAAGCTGGCAATTGCCCGTTTATTCTGCTGGGCAATCCTCAGGCATGTTCTCCCGATAGTTACAGGATGAACCGGATAGGGGCCGGTTGAACATCGGTCTAGTGTCTGCTTACGCCGACTCCGTCAACCGCTTACGGGAGTGACTTATGAATCGACCTACCCTTCTCTGCGCAAAGAGTCTCCTCGCGCTATGCATCCTTTTGCTACTGGCCGGTGCTGGCTGGAGTGCGGACAAAGAAAAAGATAAATCTGATATTGAGAAAAGAATCGACAATTCCGCCAGAGTGTTAGATGAGATCATGGCCACGCCGGACAAGGGCATTCCAAACAAGATCATGAGCGATGCGAAATGCATTGCGGTCGTTCCGTCGATGGTGAAAATCGCGTTGGGTTTCGGCAGCAGCCGCGGCAAAGGGGTGGCCACGTGCCGCACTGAAAATGGGCGGTGGAGCGCCCTCGCGCCTATTACCATCACGGGCGGCAGCTGGGGCCTGCAAGCTGGGGGTCAGGCGGTGGACCTGGTCATGATTGTTATGAACGATCAGGGCATGAAGCACATGCTGGCGAGCAAATTCAAAATCGGAGCTGACGCTTCCGCGGCTGCGGGTCCGGTTGGCCGCCATGCCGGCGCCGAAACAGACTGGAAGATGAAGTCAGAAGTTCTGACCTACTCCAGAAGTCGCGGACTTTTTGCCGGAATCGATTTGAACGGAGCGTCTGTGACTCAGGACAAGGACGAAACGCGGGTTCTTTATGGAAAGTTTGTGCCTTTCGATGAAATTCTGGAAGGTAAGGTGCGACGCACGCGCCTGAGCCAGCCATTCTTGGCCACATTGTCGCGCTACACAAGTACCATGACATCCCAGAACAAACCTTCCGCCGCCCGATAACGATCCGGGTAAAGGAAGGTCGCTGGTCGTGTCGTTACGGTTCTCTTGATATTATGTTCAGCGGCAGTGATGCGTGGTCTGTTCATCAAGATGCGAGGGGGCAAATGCCAGTCCTAAATAGGTTAACGAGGGTGGTAGCAAAACCGATTCCGCGGATAGTTACGCCGAAGGCCCACGCCATTGTTGATTACGTGAGCGTGGGATTATTCCTGGGAACTACAGCCCGGCTTTGGCGCCGCAACCGGCGCGCGGCCGTGGCCTCCTTCATCTGCGGCGCCGCAGAACTCGCGAACATCCTACTCACAGATTACCCTGGCGGAGTGAAGAAGGTCATAAGCTTCCGAACTCATCGTGAAATGGACTATGGGCTGGCTGCCATGGTTGCCACCATGCCGGACTCGCTGGCTTTTAGGGGCGCGGACGAGACGAAATTTTTTCGAGTTCAGGGTGCTCTTATCACCCTGCTGGGCGAGCTGACGCAACCTTCTGCGGTTCCTTCAAGACGGCAGCGAGCGAGAGCAGCCTGAAGAGCGCGTCAATACCATCGCTCACGAAGCTGCGTAAGCATTTCTCAACAGTAAGCCGGCAATCCCACGCTCAATAAATTACCTTCAGTGAGAACTGGATCTGGCGTGACGTTCCCGCGGTTTTGCTGATAATGCCAAATCCGCTCCCGCGCACAATGTTCGAGGGCAACCCGAAGTTCACAATGTTGAATAAATTGAAGAATTCGGCCCGAAACTCCACGGTGCCCATCTCCGCATTCCCGCGATGTCCAAATGGGGTGTCCTTGATGAGCGCGAAATCAAAATCGTGATATGCCGGACCACGAAACGTGTCGCGCCCCAGCGTGCCGAATCGCCCGTGGTTTGGCCCCGTCCCGCCAGGAACGTTGATCGGAATAGTAAAGAATGACGGGTTGTTGGCCCCCAGCCCGAAGTAGTCGTCGCGCACCGCGCGGCTGGTCGAAAAATGCGGGCGTCGAAACCAGGTCCGGCCGATCCGCGCCAGCCGTCCTGCGCCAGTCTGCTGAATTCCGGAGTACACGGTAAAGGGCGATCCCGTGGTCAGCGTCGTAATATTCAGGAATTGCCAGCCCTCGGTTAAGAGTTTTCCCCAGGGGCCGAAGAAATCCAATCCGGTCGAGCGGCAGCAACTGGATCACGCTTGCCGGAATCACGTGAGTCACATCAAAAGTGGACGGACCCTTTTCCGCCGACGGATTCCACGGATCCTGCGGCAGCGTCTGCAGGATCAACTCCCGCGGCGCCGAACAATCCTCCCAGGACGGAACTCGTATCATCGATCGACTTCGAATAAGTATAGCTGGCCTGCAATCCCAATCCGGCCCGCGCCGAGTTCTTGCTTACACTGCTCTGCAGGGAGTGATAGGTCGAATGCGAGCCACTGCGTCATCATCTTTCCAGTCCAAAGCCCGCCCGTGGCCTGCCCTGCCGAGTTGAACTGCGTGAACGGCGCGTGTGCCGGATCGGCGCCGCTATAACTGTTCGGCGAATAAACCCTGGCTAGATGAATTCCCGCGGTAGCCACGTAGGAGACGTTGAACTTCACGTCGCGGAAATCGTGATCGAAGCCCGCCGTACAACTGCCGATATAACCATTGCTGAAATTCCTCGCGATGCCCGGAATGGTAAGCAGCTGCACCTGGTTGCCCGGAGTGAGCGCATCCAGGTCGGTCTGGATAGCGGGGCAAATCGATTTGCGTGTTCGCGGGAACGTCGCTGGGTCCTGCCGGTTGGGAACACCGGCTGCCGCCTGTACCGTGTAGGCCGTCGGAAGATTCACCGGCACGAACATATCGTGGAATGGAACCGCAACTTTTGGCAAGCGCCGTGATATAGAGGCTGAGAACACAAACGGAATCGCGGCCGTCAGAGAAATTATCCTGCCACAGATTCGGCAACCATGGTAGTGATCGCGCCCCCGGCGTGCATCACGGTGTGGCTGGTCAGCGCGTAATCCACTGACCCAGTCGTGGCCCCCATCCGTTCCAATCCTGATCATAGGGCGGCTGCGGATTGATCAGGAGAATCTGCGTGGCGCTGCGATCCCCGTAGGACGCAGGTTTGCCATCCGGCCCGAAAAAAAAAGGACCTGAGGTGCGCTTCGTCGCCTCATGAATGCGGCTGTTCACTTCGTAGCGCAATCCGTAATTGACCGTGAGTTGCGGAGTCGCTTTCCACGCATCCTGGAAATAGAAGTTATAAGCTTCGCGGCGCACTCCTGCTTCGTCGAACTTGTCGCCTACTGGTGTAATGCTGGCGGCAGCCGCGATAATGTTGTAGGAAAACGGCGTCGCGGTCAGCAATCCGGTCAGCGAATCCGGCAGCGGATCGCCGATCTGGAATGTCGTGCGTCCCGCTCGCCGACTTGATCAACACCGGCGAATAGGCGGTGCCACCGCCAAAGGTATAGATTCCATTCGGATTTGTCCCAAAAATCGTGGAATCGCGGTTGACCCTTATCTCCACGCCCCACTTGAACGCATGCGGCCGAACGCACACAGCCCATGTCCTGCTTGAACTGGATAGAGATTGCTGAACGATCCGAAAATCGAACCTGCCGGTAAATTGAACGCCTGAAACAAACCGTCGGCGAAACCAATCCCCGGCTGGGTGTGGTTGATCGGCCGGAAAAAACGGCGTGCTTCGAATGTAACTGAGCGAAGTGTCGGAGGTCAGATGCGGAGAGATCGTTCGCGTATATCGCACGCCCGCGTTGCGTTGATGATCAAAGAACTGAACTCCGAAGCTGGGATCGATCGCGGTCTGATCGGGATTGGTCAACGGCCCCGTGACCTGGTTCAGGCTGAACCGCGTCAACAGCGAGGCCTTGTTCGAGACCTGGTGATCGATTCGCACGGAAAACTGATCGGTCCGCGTGACAATCTTCGACGACGTTGCGTAAGTGCGATCGCCAAATGCTCCCGACGGCTGGTTCGGCAAGGGATACTGCTTGAGCACCGGCAAAACCGCCGCATTGACCGGAATCGTTAGCGTATCGCCGGGAAAAGTCGTGGTGTCGATTCCCTGCCGCTCCGCCGCCGTGGGCACCGGCAGCACCTGCGTGGTTCCGAGCACCTGGCGAAAACCCTGGTACTCGCCAAAATAAAACGTCCGATTGCGGCCGTCGTAAATTCCTGGAATCACCACCGGTCCTCCGTTGGTAAATCCAAATTCATTGCGCACAAACGGAGGAATGCGCCGATGGCCCGTGGGATCTTTGTAATCGAAATAGTTGCGCGCGTCGAAGGCCGCGTTGCGCAGGAATTCAAACAAACTCCCGTGTACCTGGTTCACTCCCGACTTCGTCACGACGTTGGTAAAACTCGCCGCCCCGTGACCGATCTCAGCAGCCATCACTCCCGAATTGGCCTGCACCTCCTGAATCGCATCCACATTGAAGTTGGAGAACGTCGCACCGCCCATCTCGGGATCAGTGGTGTCGAAACCATCCGTAGCAAAAACGGTAGCCACCCCGCGCTGCCCGTTTACCGCAAACTGCTGGGTAAAATTGGCGGCGCCATTGGCGTCGGTCATGGTACCCGCCGCCAGCAGCAGCAACTTGCTGAAGTCGCGCGCATTGAGCGGCAGACTCGAAACCTCCGTGCTGGAAAGATGCTCGCCCCCGCTAGCCTGCGCGGAAGCCTCAGCGCCAGAGGCAACCAGACGGACTTCCTCACCTTTCGACGCCAGTTGCAGTGCAACGGTCAGGAGGGCCGCATCCACCACCACGGGAGTCGCAGTTTTCCACTCTCTATCCGCGACCTTCACCGAAACTTCGTAGCTGCCTGCGGCGAGATCGGCAAACGCAAACCTGCCCTTCACCGAAGTTTTCGAAGTGTAGTCGCTACTTCCAGAAGTGGAGTGCAGCCTGATGACGGCCTCGGCCACGGCCTTACCCGCGTCGTCCCGCAACACTCCATCCCATGACGCTCCCGAAACCGCGCCAGCGGACGATGCCGCCGACAGGAACACGGCGAGACAAACAATGCAAATTCCACTTCGCGGGCGTACCAGCATGAATTTCGAGATTATACCGGCGCGGCCCCTTTGTGGTGCCGGTGTAGCGCCGGCATCCTGCCGGCTGTAGCGAGAGCCTGCCCTGAGCCCGTCGAAGGGGCATCTTGCCCTCGCTGGTGGGGGCGAGACGCGCCCCACGACAGCCGCCGAGACGGCGGCGCTACAAACCCACTAGCCCGAACCATCGTGGTAGCATTTCCGTGAGTGGCATCTACTCGCAAAGCCACAATGCGCCACCCTCGCGCCATTCCGCTCTGTCTCGCGCTGTGCGGGCTTCTCCTGTGCTCAAACTCCGCTGCAGCCGCTGCGCAGCCCTCACCCTGGCTCGAAATCCACTCCGTCCATTTCACCGTCATCACCGACGCCGGCGACAGGAAAGGTCGCGAGGTCGCCGTGCGCTTCGAGCAAATGCGCGCCGTTTTCGCCACACTGCTGGGGAAAGATCGCCTCCACCAGTCAGTACCGCTAACCATCCTCGCCTTCGACAACGACAAGTCCTACTACCAACTCGCCCCTCTACACCAAGGCCAACCCATCGATGTCCCAGGATTTTTCCTCCCCGGCGAGGATCAGGACTTCATCGTGTTGAACCTTTCCGAGGAAGAATCCTGGCGCGCCGTCGCCCGCGACTTCGCTGCCATGCTGTTGACCTACAACTATCCCCCGGCTCAAACCTGGTTCGACGAAGGCCTCGCCGAATATTTCAGCTCGATTCGCGTGGACAACAAACAAGTCGAACTCGGCACCGACCCTGAAGTTTTTCCCTCCGCCAAGCGGAACTCAATGGGCTATGTGCACGATTCGCATCAACCCAATTCTTTTACCGAATTGCTTGGCGCGCAACCCTGGCTCTCATTGCCCGAGCTATTCGCGATGAACCACGACACGGCAGTTGGCGATCAAGGCAAACGCAACTTGCTCTTTGAAGCAGAGTCCTGGATCGTGATCCACTATCTGCTACACGAGCAGAAGCTGCCCGACACGGGAACCTACTTCAACCTTGTCCTCAATGAGCACGTCCCGCTCGAAGATGCTATCCAGAAGGCTTACGGCATGAGCTCTGCGCAACTGGAACGGGCCGTCAAGGATTACTTCCATAGCCAGAGCACGCTGCTTACCGCTGCCCGCAAAAACTCGAGCACCGCTCCCGCGAATGCAACGCCCGGACAGACATACCGTTTTCCCGTTCCCGTCGGCCCCGAGGATTCGGCGATCACATCGAAGTCTCTGCCCGAGGCCGATGCCCGCGCTCTTTACTACGAAGTTGCGATCCGCATCCCCGAACGCCGGGACCACGGGCTCAAGGAATTGCAGGACCTGGCAACTGTGCCCACCGCAGCGGACAAAAAGTCTGAAGCCAAACAGCAAGCAAAAAAGCCCAGCGAAGATGCCGACCAACTCCCCAGCAATGCGATCGGCAACCCGCTCGCCCATCGCATCCTCGTCTGGGACCACATTCAGCATGGCGAATTCCAAGAGGCCGCAACCGAGATTCGCGACGCTTCCGACCTCAATCCGCGCGACATGTGGCTGCGCTATTACGTGTCCGTGCTGAAGTACCGCAGTGCGCAGGCCGCCCACGCCGACATCCCAGGCCTGCCCAACATGATGCTCGACCTTCGTTCCGTGCTCGAGTGGTATCCCGAACTGGCCGATGCCTACGATCTGCTGGCGGTCGCGCGCAACGCCGGCGGAGGCCCTGCCGCCGCGCTGCAGGCTGAGCGCGCCGCCATCGGTCTGAGCCCGCGCGATGAGCGTTATGTCTATCACCTCGCTCAGATTTATGTCACCAGCAAGAAATGGGAGGCCGCCAACCTCCTGCTCGACCGCCTGAAAGGCAGCGGCAATCCCGAAATCGCCACCCTGGCCCGCGAACTGAGCGAGCAAGCCGGAACCGAGCGCAAATATGGCATTCCAGTGAAAGCCGGGAACATGGCGCAACCCAAACTCGCGCCGCAGAAATCGCCTTTTGATGTGCTGGAAGAGGACGCCGCCAAGCGCACCGCCGACGAGAATTCATCGCCATCCGGCGAACCGCATGGGAACGACCAGCGCCCCACGAAATTCCTCAAAGGCCGCTTGGCCGCGGTCGATTGCTCACATGCGCCAGCCGCCGTACTGACCGTCATCGCCGACAATGCGACCCTGAAGCTGCGGGCTGCCGACTACAAATCTGTGCTCCTCATCGGCGCCGACGATTTTTCGTGTGACTGGCGAGATCTTCAGGTCTCCGTCAATTACAAACCCAGCGGCCCGAAGGCTGGCGACCTGGTCTCGCTCGAAGTGCGCTGAGCTCAAAGGCAACATGCGCCTCGTCCTCCAAGCTTCTGCCCAATAAAAAACCCTCCCGCTGGGGGACGGGAGGGCTGGAATAATTCGCAGTTTATGCGCGGACGACGTTTGCCGCCTGGAAGCCTTTGGGGCCCTTCAGCAGATCAAACTCCACGGTCTCACCTTCGTTGAGCGTGCGGTAGCCGTTCTCCTGGATGGCGGAGAAGTGCACGAATACATCTTCTCCCGTGGAGCGCTGGATAAATCCGTATCCCTTCGCCCCGTTAAACCACTTCACTGTACCTTTCTCTCTCACGGCAAGAACTCCTTTCACAATCGCGAAGAATTATTCTCCGGCATCTCGATCGTCGCTCCGGTCGACTGGAAGCCCCCCTCAAAAATGCCGGTAGAAGTTTCGGTTGCGTCTACCATGTGCGGAAGAAGTACGCCAAAAAGGAAAAGACTCCTCAGTCCTCGCCGCGGCATTTTTCCCGCTGCGCAAACTTCCGGAGCCCGACAATTTGGCGCGTTCCACCACACCTGCAAACGTCAACCACTTTACTGGTCTCACCACCGGACCAATTCCGGTATTGAGCCCCCGATAATAAGGGCTACTAAAACGATTCGCAAGAAGAATTAGAAAGAAATTGCAATATGACCCTTAGTCATTAGCGAACGGGCTTCCGATACCTTTAACAAAGTAAAGGAATAGCTCGGTGACTGCCGCTCGTAACTTCGGCTCCCCATCGGCGGTTCAGGTCAAGTGTTCGGGCTCCTTGGTGTTAGGTCTTAAGTTCCGCTAAAGCCCCAGACCCAAGATCGGGGCCCTGCTACCATGAATTGTCGCTGTGACCAACCCGCCCATTCCGACGCTTCCCAACGCCGAGGCCGTGCGGCAGCGTACGATTCGTCCCACCCCGCGTCCTCGTCAAGGTCTGGTCCTTTCCACCGTTAAATATCTGATGCGGACAGAGGTCCACACCTTCGCCTTCTCGGTTGCAGCCAATTCGATTCTGTCGTTCTTCCCTTTCGTCGTCCTGCTGATGACCGTCATCCGCCGCGTCTTTCATTCGCGCGTCATGTACGAAGTAGTCCTGCAACTGCTGCGCGACTACCTTCCTGCGGGTCAGGACTTCGTCATCCGCAACCTGAACGCCATGGTCAATTCCCGGCAACGTGTGCAGATCGTCTCGTTGATCATTCTGCTGGTGACTTCATCGGGCGTCTTTCTGCCATTGGAAGTTGCGCTCAACCGCATATGGCGCTTCGAGAACAATCGCTCCTACCTGGGCAATCAATTGATCTCGCTCGGTCTGGCATTTGCCTGCGGCGTGCTGGCTTTACTCTCGATTGGTCTCACCGCTGGGCCTGTCTCGTTCATGGAATTCCTGCTGCACGGCTACGGCACCGGCGTGGTTCGCCTGGTCGGATTCTTGATGATGAAAGTATTCGCCATCGCCGCCAGCATCGCCATCTTTTTTCTCATCTACTGGCTGCTACCCAACGGCAAAGTCCCCGCGCGGGCGGTCTTGCCCGCCGCCATCATCATGGGCTTGCTCTCGGAAGCTTTGAAATATGCCTATATCGTGGCCCTGCCCTGGCTGAATTTTCAGGAGGTCTACGGTCCCTTCGCGCTCTCCGTCAGCATGATGTTCTGGGCGTTCCTCTCGGGCTTGCTGCTGCTGGCCGGCGCCAATCTTTCGGCCGAAGAGCATCTGTCTCTTGACCTTCCGACTCGGTGATGGCGTCATCCAGAGCGAAGCCGTGCTCCAGGCGGAGCGATGGATCTCGCCCGGAGACCAGCAATCCACGCCAAATGGTAAGGCCGCCTGCGTTTCGCAGACGGCCACGAGTCCATCAATCAGGGCGTTGATCCAGAGTTTAAGCTGAAAAGCTGACAGCTGACAGCGTAGAACTGTCCTACTTCTTCGCCTCCCCAATCGACAACAATTCCACTTCAAAAATCAGAGTTTCCCCCGGGCCAATGTCGCCTCCCGCACCCCGGTCTCCATACGCCATATCCGCTGGGATAAACAACTGCCACTTCGACCCCACCGGCATCAACTGCAGCGCTTCCGTCCAGCCCTTGATCACTCCGCTCACCGGAAACGATACTGGCTCCGCCTTCCCGGTTTTGTACGAGCTGTCAAATTCCTTGCCGTTGAGCAGCGTCCCGCGGTAATTGCAGGAAACCGTATCGTTGGCGGTGGGCTTCGGTCCCACCCCCTCCTTCAGGATTTTGTACTGCAACCCACTCGGCAGCGTCACAACTCCCTCTTTATCCTTGTTGGCTGCCAGAAAATCCTGGCCTTGTTTCCGCGCCGCAGCCCCTTCTTCGTGCGCTTTCGCCTGCTGCTTGTCGCGGACCTCGCTTTGCAGTTGCATGAGCACGGCGCGCATTTCGTCGTCGGTGAGCTGCAGTTTGTTCCCCGCCAAAGCGTCTTTGAATCCCCGCGCCGCCAGCGCCGGATCCACGGCCGTGTTCACCCCCTGCTTCCGGAGATCTCCGCCAATCTTCATCCCCAAGGCATAGCTCGCCTTTTCCTTCTGCGTCTTAAGCGTGAGTGAGATTGCACTCTTTGAAGTCACTGGAGCCTTCTTGGTGACCGAAGTCTGTTTCTTAGGCGGCGCCGGTTGAGTGGAAGCCGGTTGACTAGATTGAGCTGGGGCTGCCGGAGTCTGCGCCGGGGCAATCCCCAGCAGCATCATCCCGGCCACGAATAGTTGGCACACAATAGCGAACGATTTTTGCATATGCAGGTATTGTCCCATCGCGCGCGCGTAATGGGCAAACCGCGATGCGGAAGGAAAAAGACCGCTGGGCGAGTCGCGGATTCCCGTTCCTCACGTGACTCCAACCTTCAGAGCACGGTGGCGTAAGACGAACTTCTTCCACTATCCACTCAGAGTTCCATGCGGGCGATGCTGGTATCATTCCGCAGATGTCGCGGCGCGGGAAATTCATTACGTTCGAGGGGCTTGACGGAACCGGGAAGAGCACGCAACTGCGGAAGCTAGCCGCCGTAGTGCGCGCGGCGGGACACAAGGTCGTCGAAACCCGCGAGCCGGGCGGGACGCCGACGGGAGAAAGGATTCGCAAGCTGCTGCTCGATTCCACTACCGCCGGGCTGTCGCCGCTGGCCGAGATGGCGCTGATGTTCGCTTCGCGGGCGCAACACATTGCCGAAGTGATCGAGCCGGCGCTGGCGCAGGGCAGCGTCGTGCTCTGCGACCGGTTTACAGATTCGACCGAAGCTTATCAAGGGAGTGGACGCAAGCTGGGGAGCCAGGCGGTTCGCGACCTGCATCGCGTGCTGTGTGGGAATCTGCAGCCGGACTTGACGATTCTGCTGGATTCGGACCCCGCGGCGAGCGTGACGCGAGCCCGCCTGCGGAACAAACGGGACTCGAAAAGTTCCACTCGCGGGCACGACGAGAACCGCTTCGAGCAGGAAACGCGTGCATTTTTTGCCCGGGTGCATGAAGGATATCTCGCCATCGCGGCGCGAGAGCATGGGCGAGTTGCGGTGGTTGATGCCCGTGGGACGCCGGGGCAGACGCATCATAGTATTGTGGAAGTGGTCCGACGGAAGTTGAAGTTGTAGAAAGCACTTTCTCCACAGAGACACAGAGACACCGAGAAACAGCAAATCGTTGTAAATCGAAGAATGACTGCCTTGATGTTGGTTGACTTCTCTGTGTCTCTGCGACTCTGTGGTGAATTCGTTCTATGCCTTTTTCTGATTTTCACGGCAACTCCGAAACTATCAATCGCTTGCGCGAGATGCTGGCGCGCGAGCGTTTTCCGCATGCCGTGGTGCTTTCGGGCGGTCAGGGATCGGGGAAGTACACGCTGGCTTTGATGCTAGCGCAAGCGCTGAACTGCTTGGCGCCGGCCACGACTGACGGCCTGCCTGATTTTTGTGGGAAGTGCGCGAACTGCACGCGCATTGCGCAGGCGGCAGATCTGGATGCCCGTTTCGCCGAGGCTGTGGAGGCCCGCGAGAATCTGCGCGACGCCGACAAGAAAGACACTCGGCTTTTTGTACAGACGCATCCGGACGTATTGGTGATCCCGCCGGATCCGCCGCAAATGATGATCAAAGTGGATCAGGTGCGGCGCGTGATTGGGACCATCTACTACCGCCCGGCGGAGGGCAGGGAGCGAGTTTACATTTTCACGGACTCGGCGTTTATGAAAGAGGCTGCAAACTCTTTGCTCAAAGTGCTGGAGGAACCGCCGGAGTTCGCGACGATTTTCCTGCTGACGGAGAATCCGGGAGAACTGCTGCCGACGATTCGGTCGCGGTCGATGGTGTTCCCGCTCGGCGCGTTATCGGCGGAAGAAATCGAGCAGTATCTAGCCAGGCATCGCCCGGAGTGGAAACCGGTAGAACGCAATTTGGTGGCTCGGCTCTGCGAGGGCTGTGTGGGGCGTGCCCGGAGTTTCGATCTCGCTGGCTATGTGGCGGCGCGCGGGCATGCCCTGACAATTCTGAATTCTGCCCTGCGCGGGCGCGAGCACAGCGAGCTGTTCAAAATTACGGAAGCGTATCGCCCGGGCGCGGAGGGACGGGAAAAGATTGAGCAGTTGATTCGCACGCTCTATTCGTTATTGCGCGATCTTGCATCCATTGAGGCGGGTGCGCCTGAGCTGGTTCGAAATACTGATATTGCTTCCGAGCTAAAACGTCTGGCCGAGTCGGCCGACTTCGAGTGGATCACGGCCGCTTCGGACCGTCTTGCGGAAGTGGAGCGCGGGATGCGACGCAATTTGCTGCGCTCGCTGTCGCTGGATGCGTTTGCAACGGCGCTGGAAAAGGAGTGAGCCGCAAGGCTGCTAAAATATAGCCTCATTGTTATGTTCGAGAACTTACAGGAAAAACTACAACGCGCCTTCAAGACCCTCCGCGGCCAGGCCAAGCTCACCGAAGAAAACATCGACGAAGCGCTGCGCGAAATCCGGCTGGCGCTGCTTGAAGCCGACGTCAACTTCAAAGTTGTCAAGCAGCTGATTGACCGGATTCGAGCCAAGGCTGTCGGGCAGGAAGTGCTGACGGCGCTCTCTCCGGGCGAACAGGTCATCAAGATTGTGCGCGACGAACTGATCGACCTTCTTGGCAAAGACACGGCGCGCATGAAGTTTGCCTCGCAGCCGCCCACGGTCGTGCTCATGGCCGGACTGCAGGGTTCCGGCAAGACCACCACGTCGGGCAAGCTGGCGAACTGGTTCAAGACCGGCGGACACCGTCCGCTGCTGGTTTCGGTCGACGTGTACCGTCCCGCAGCCCGCGAGCAGTTGAAGGTTGTCGCGCAGGCTGTCAAGAGCCACATTTACGAAGGCACGGTCGGCGAGGCCAATACTGCGACCGTTGAACGTCTCGTTAAAGAAGCCCGTCGCGAAGCTGTGGTCTCTGGCTGCGACGTGCTCATCGTCGACACCGCGGGCCGCTTGCACATTGACGATCAGCTGATGGACGAGATGCAGTCGCTGAAGAAGCTGCTGAATCCGTCGGAGATTCTGTTCGTCGCCGACGCCATGACCGGGCAAGACGCGGTGCGGTCGGCGGAAGAATTTCACAAGAAGCTCTCGCTCACCGGCGTAGTCCTAACCAAGATGGACGGTGATGCCCGCGGCGGCGCGGCGCTTTCCATCCGCCAAGTCACGGGCCAGCCCATCAAGTTCATTGGCGTGGGCGAAAAATATGACGCGCTGGAGCCCTTCCATCCCGACCGGATCGTTTCGCGCATTCTCGGTATGGGCGACATCCTCTCGCTGATAGAGCGCGCTGAATCACAGATCGACAAGAAGAAGGCGCAGGAAATGGCGACCCGCGCTCTAACCGGTGACGGCTTTTCGCTGGAGGATTTTCGCGACCAGCTGCGCCAAGTCAAAAAAATGGGATCGATGAAGAGTTTGATTGGCATGCTGCCCTCAATCGGCCCGTTCTCCGGCCTGCAGAAAGCCGCCGATAACGTGGATGAGGGACAGATCAACCGTGTAGAGGCCATCATCAATTCAATGACCATGCACGAGCGCAACCATCACGAAGTAATCAACGGGAGCCGCCGCAAACGCATCGCCCGGGGCTCGGGCACCAGCGTGCAGGAAGTGAACAATCTTCTTCGCCAGTACGCACAGATGAAAAAAATGTTCAAGCAGATGGGCAAGCCGAGTTTTGCGCGGCGGCTGGCGGGAATGAAATTACCGGGAATGTAAGGGATCAGTTGCCGGTCGCCGGCTGCTGGTTACCAGTGCTTACGCCGGACGGCCAACTGATCATAATCAACGGATAGCTGCCCATATGAAATGGCGATCCCTCGAAGAAGCCCGCGTTGCTGCCGACGCGCGTTCGCTTCGCGAGATATTTGCCGAGCGCAGGAAGCTCATCGCTAAATACGTTTCGCCGGAGACTCAAGCGATTCATGCCCAGGCGGTCGTTGAACTCAAAGCACGGCATCTCGCGGCGAACATTTTGCCGGTCGGTGAGAAGGCGCCGGCATTCGAACTTTCAGATTACAACGGCAAGATAGTTTCATCTTCTGACCTGCTCGCCAAGGGAAAGCTCGCGCTCTGCTTCATCCGTGGCCGATGGTGTCCGTTTTGTGTCGGGCAAATGGAAGCCATGAACCTGGCGCTGCCGCAGATCGAAGAGGCGGGTGCGAACCTCGTCGCGATCTCGCCGCAAGCCGTGAAGCAATCCTACTTCATGCACGATCAGCATAAGCTCCGTTTTCCGCTGCTCTCCGATGCCGGCAACAAGGTCGCGCGTCAGTTTGGACTGACGTACCGCGTGCCGGACCTTCAGGAAGCGGTATATCGGCGAGCATTCGTCAACCTGCCCTTCACGAATGGCGATGACAGTTGGGAATTGCCGATTCCGGCAACCTACATTCTCGACCGCGACGGCACGGTTCTGTACGCGTCGGCGAATGAAGACTACACGGAACGGCCGGAGCCCAGCGACGTTGTGGATTTGCTCCGGCAAGCGCTTTAGGAAACTCTTGCTGCCCGCGCAATGCCGCCTGACGGCACACGGTGGAAGAGCGGCCCTTTAAGGGCCGCGTTCAGATGCAGAATACGTCGGGCTTTACCCCTGGGCTCGCAGTCCACAGAGGCTAAAGCCCACATCGTTGCGCTTTTAATGGCACGGCTGAAGCCTTGCCCTTCCACGTAACTTTCGCGGGCGGGAGCGCCCGCGGCACACGGCCACTTTCGATACACTGAAACCTCATGCACTACATTTATGGAATCAACTCCGTAACCGAGGCGCTGAAGGCGCGCGGGCGGGCGTTCGAGTGGATCGGCATGGCGAAGGAGCGCCACGACATTCGCCTGCAGAGGTTGATCGAAGATTGCCGGCGCTTAGGGCTGCAGGTCCGCTTCCTCGAACGCACGGAGCTCGACAAGATGGCCGGTAACGGCGCGCATCAAGGCGTTGTAGCCGTCACCTCGGCCAAGCAATATAACGACCTCGAAGATGTCATCAGCGCCAAGCGTGCGGAATATTCGCTGGTAGTCGTCCTCGACGGCGTAGAGGATCCCCACAACCTTGGCGCAATCTTGCGCACGGCCGATGCCGCCGGCGCCAACGGCATCGTGATTCCAGAACGCCGGTCCGCGAGCGTGACCGGCACCGTCACGAAGGTTTCGGCTGGCGCGAGCGAGCACATGCCCATCGCCAAGGTGACCAACATCGCCCGCACCGTGGAAGAGCTGAAAGAACACAATGTGTGGACCGTGGGACTCGACGAACGCGCCAAACAGACTTACGACACCCTCGATTACAACATGGACTGCGCGCTGGTTCTGGGCGGAGAAGGCAAAGGACTGCACGACCTGGTAAAGCGCAAGTGCGACTTTCTGGTTTCGATTCCAATGCTGGGCAAAGTCCCGTCGCTGAATGTTTCGGTGGCTGCGGCAGTGGTCCTGTTTGAAATCGTGCGGCAAAGGCGCGCGAGAGAAAGTTCCCAGGAAGAGAAATGAAGTTCGCGGAAATGAAGTGTCTCTACAGGGGCCTGGGTTTTCTTTGTGTGCTCTGTGCCTCGGTGCTGAATTGTTTTTCTCTCGACCGCGAGGCGTTTACCTTTACAAATTACGATCTGAACGTTCAGGTCGAACCGCAACAACATCGCCTCGGAGTACGCGGAAAGCTCACGCTGCGGAACGACTCGCAAAGCTCGCAGAAGATTGCGGTGCTGCAAATTTCGTCGTCGCTCGACTGGCGATCGATTAAATCTGGCGGCAAGCCGTTGCAGTTCCTCTCGCAGCCCTACACCTCCGACATCGACCATACAGGCGGCCTTTCCGAAGCCATTGTCACTTTGCCGCAGGCGGTCGCACCCAAGGCAACCATTGAATTGGAAATCGCCTACGAAGGCGTGATTCTGCTCGATGCAACGAGGTTGACTCGCATCGGGACTCCGGAGGAAACGGCGAATAACACAGACTGGGATCAGATCGGTCCATTCTCGGCGGTGCGCGGAGCCGGCTATGTGGCGTGGTACCCGATTGCGACGGAGGTGGCGAATCTGTCCGAGGGGAGCAGTTTGTTTGAAGTTCTGGGCAGATGGAAGAAGCGTGAAATCGGATCGACGATGCACGTGCAATTCAGGCTGACGCGAGGAAGCACAGCACCGCCCCCAGAGATTGTGCTTAACGCACTCACCTGCCACACGCTCACGGCGGAAGTATCGAGCGCCCAAAACGTAAGCGCTGACTGCACTTACCAAACGTTGGGATTTCTACCTCCGGTATTTGTGATTGCCGACTATCAAATCCTGGAGCGACCAGCGATTGAGATGCGCTATCTGCACGGCCACGATATCGCAGCCACAAACTACGCCGCCGCTGCCGAGAAGGCCGTCCCGTTAATAGCCGACTGGTTTGGTGCGCCCCACGAAAAAGCGAAAACTGCCGACCTCTCGGATCCCATGTCCGCGCCGTTCGAGAGTGGTGCGCTGTTACTCACGCCTCTTGCCGACACCGATTCCAAACTCGCCGGCCTGGCCGCGGCCCATCAACTCACACACGCAGCGTTTCTTTCATTCCGTCCATGGATCGAAGAAGGCCTTGCCCACTTCGCGCAGGCGCTCTTTATCGAGCAAGAAAAGGGACGCCCGGCCGCGCTTGATTACATGGGCCTCCACCGATCTGCGCTTCGCGAAGCAGAAGCTCCGACCGGCGTTCCCAGATCCGATGAGGCGAACCGGTCGTTGGTGAATACCACGAACGAAGGACTCTATCACAGCAAGGCGATGTGCGTCTGGTGGATGCTGCGCGACATGGTCGGCGAGGCGGCGCTTAAGAAGGCGATCGCAGCCTATCGTCCCGAGCAGGACAAGGAGCCTTCGTACATGCCGCGGCTGATCGCGGCACAAACGCAGCGCGATTTGGGATGGTTCTTCGACGACTGGGTCTACGGCGATCGTGGGCTGCCTGACTTCAAAATCGAGTCGGCCTTCTCGCGCAAGACCGTGACCGGTTCGTTCATGCTGACGATCACTCTCGATAATCTGGGCACGGCCGGAGCCGAGGTTCCCATCATCGTCCAATTTAAGGGCGGCGAGATCATGAAGCGGCTCGAGGTTCGTGCGAAGAATAAGGCGGTAATTCGTGTGGAAGTTCCCGCGGCTCCGCAGGAAATCGTGGTGAATGACGGCAGCGTGCCGGAGAGCGACATCACGAATAACGTCTTCAAGATTCCGCAGGAAGCAAAATAGAAATTCACCACGGGCCCCGGAAGGTGCATAGGTCCTTCGCCTCGCTCAGGATGACAGCGCTGTTTTCGAGCGATCAGGTGGCTGAGGTGAAGCGGGCGAGTGCCTCCAGCTTTCCTGCGGCTGCTCCGGAGTCAATCGACCTCGCCGCGAACGGGATCGCGTCGCCAATGCGATCCGCTAGGCCAGCAGCCACCAGCGCGGCACCAGCATTGAGCAGCACTACATCGCGCCGTGCCGACTTTTCGCCGCCGAGAATGGCGCGAATAATCGCGGCATTTTCTCCGGCATCACCGCCGGAAATTTCTTGCAGCGTGGCGCGAGCCATGCCGAACTCTTCCGGTTCCACTTCGTAGGATCGCACCGAGCCCTCGCGAACCTCAGCTATGCGCGTTGGGCCGGTGATTGTGATTTCATCGAGCCCGTCGAGCCCATGTACGACTAGCGCCCGATGCAGGCCCAGCATACTCAGAGCCTCGGCCAGTTTCTCGACAAGGTCCAGCGCATACACTCCCACTACTTGGCCGGACGCGCGTGCCGGATTGGTCAGCGGACCGAGCAGATTGAACATCGTGCGCATGCGCAGTTCGCGGCGCACCGTCTGTACTTGCTTCATTGCTGGATGCAAATTCGGCGCGTACAAGAAACAAATTCCCACTTCGCGCAAGCATTGCGCAGCCCGTTCCGGCGAGAGCTGAATATTTATGCCTAGAGCTTCCACCACATCGGCCGAGCCGCACTTGGAACTAATGCTGCGATTGCCGTGCTTGGCCACGTGAACGCCCGCTCCCGCCGTCACCAGCGCTGTCGCCGTGGAAATGTTGAACGTACCGCAGGCATCGCCGCCGGTGCCGCTGGTATCCACCAAGGATTCATCGGCTAGAGCATCGCGCCCCGTGCCGCTCACGGCGATGGCGTCGGTCGCGCTGGCGCGAGAAATCGGTAACAGCGCTGCCGCCGCGCGGATCGCTTCCGCAAAGCCCACGATCTCCTCGACCGTTTCCCCTTTCATGCGCAGTGCGATGAGCAGCCCGGCGATCTGCGCATCCGTGCATTTGCCTTCCAGCACATCGGCCATCACATCTCGGGCTTCGGAGCGACCGAGCGATTGCATGTGATTCGCGAGGCGATGAAGGGCGTCGAGGATCATTCAGCCGAATTGTAAGGCATGACCGGACTTCGCGCGACGCGGAGTCGGACTACTTGGTGACGGCCGGCTGATCTAGTCTGTCTGAGAAATGTTCGCGCCAGTTTTCCGGCAGGGCCGCCGTGTGTACGGCCTTGCGGAGCAGATCCTGATTGTATTTCTCGCGCACATACAGACGGTTCATTTCGGCGATCGTGATTCCGTCCTGATTGCGCTTGAGCAATTCGAAAGCGCCTCCCTCGGCAACTGATCCTTCTTGTTCCACCGAAAAATAAAAGCCACTGCGACCGCTAAGCAGAAAGCGCTCCAGAATGTCGTCGCGCTGAAACTTGGCCGCGAGTTTGTAGCACGGCGTCCGTGGCTGGCGGACCATCACGATTGCCGAGCCAAGCTGAAAGCGATCCCCTACGTGAAGTTCGTCTTTCGCCGAACCAGCCGTCGTAAAATTTTCACCGAACATGCCCCACGGCAAATCCACGCCCGGCAACTCCTGCCGCCATAAGGGATAATGTTCCGCGGGGTAGCCATACACCGCTTTGTAAGGACCACCGTGCACGCTGAGATCGGCTTGACGGTCACCGTCCAGGTTCAGGGTGCGCAACTGCACCGGACCCGACACGGGTTCTTTGAAGATTCCGGTGTTAATGGTCCGTCCGTTATAAACCACAAGTCGGGGACGTGCGACGTTCAAGGACACAAGCTTCACGCTGAAACCTCCTGGCCACTCAATCCCGAGGGATCATTCTTCTGGCGTTGGTTTGGATGTGTGGGCCGCGCAGAAAGTCGCAGACCTACTCAGAGCCGTTCTGGCGGACGCGGATGTCGAGCTTCACTCGACGGCCAGCCGAAGGCGGCTCCCCCCATGAGATTCCGTGTATTCAGCTATTATTCAACGTTTGCCCTAGTTCCCCGCCCTTCTATAGAATTGAAAGTTTGCTGCCGGAGTGCGTCGCCGCAAGCACGGTCCTTCCGATTTTTAACTGACGAGCTTCATCTATGAAAATCCATGAGTATCAGGCAAAGTCAATTCTTAAGAGATATGGAGTACGTGTGCCGCGTGGCGCGATGGCCGCTTCGCAGGATGAGGCCGAGGGGGTCGCGAGAGAATTATTTAATTCGGGCGCGACCGGAGTGGTGGTCAAAGCGCAAATTCACGCCGGAGGCCGCGGCAAGGGCGGTGGCGTAAAGATTGCCAAGTCGGTCAATGAAGCCGGTGATCTCGCCGCGAAGATGCTGGGCATGAAGCTGGTGACGCATCAGACTGGTCCAGAGGGCCGCATCGTGCGACGCCTGCTCATCGAAGAAACATTACCCATCGAGAAGGAACTCTACCTGGGAATTCTTGTGGACCGCGCCGAGGGCAAGCCTGTATTCATGGCGTCAGCGGCGGGCGGGATGGAGATCGAGCAAGTCGCAGCCGAAAATCCTGATGCGATTCTTAAGCAGTACATCGATCCAGGCATGGGTCTTGAGGCATTCCAGGCACGGAAGATCGCGTTCAATCTGGGCCTGAAGGCACAGCAAATTAATCCGGCTGTGCAGTTCCTGACGAGTCTCTACAAGGCATTTCTAGAAACCGATTCCTCGCTGCTCGAGATCAATCCTTTTATTACCACCACGGATGGCCGTCTGTTCGCGCTTGACGCGAAGATTACCTTCGACGACAACGCCTTGTTCCGCCACGCCGATCTGCGCGAGTTGCGCGACATTACTGAAGAAGATCCGCTGGAAGTCGAGGCGTCGAAATACAGCCTGAACTACATTAAGCTCGACGGCAATGTGGGCTGCATGGTCAATGGCGCGGGTCTGGCCATGGCGACCATGGACATTATCAAGTATGCAGGCGGCATGCCTGCGAACTTTCTCGACGTGGGCGGAGGCGCCAGTTCCGAGCAAGTTGCGCATGCCTTCGAAATCCTGCTTAGCGACAGGAACGTCAAGGCCGTGCTGATCAATATTTTCGGCGGAATCCTGCGCGTGGATACGCTGGCTAATGGCGTGGTCGAAGCCGCGCGCAAAACAAACATCAGGCTGCCGATTGTGTTACGCCTGGAAGGCACCAATGTCGACGAAGGTAAGAAAATCCTGATGAACTCGGGATTCAACTTTCTGGTGACCGACACGATGAAAGATGCTGCCGACAAGGTGGTGGCAGCCGCCCGCGGCACTTTGGGCGTGACGGAATGGCGGTAGATAGGTAGTGCTGTTATGCAAGCGAGGAATTTTGTTTATGGCAATTCTGGTCAATAAGAGTACCCGAGTCATCGTGCAGGGTCTGACCGGCCGCGAAGGCACGTTTCATGCGAAAGCCAGCGCCGCCTACGGCACGCAAATCGTTGGCGGCGTGACGCCAGGCAAAGGCGGCACCACGCACGAGGGCTGGCCGATTTTCAACACGGTGCGCGAGGCCGCCGACAAGACCGGCGCCAACGCCACCGTGATCTTCGTCCCTCCTCCGTTCGCAGCCGACGCCATCATGGAAGCGGCCGACGCTGAAATTGACCTCATCGTCTGCATTACCGAAGGCATTCCTACCCTTGACATGGTGAAGGCCTGGGAATTTCTGCAGAATCGGCGCTCGCGACTGATCGGCCCAAACTGCCCGGGAATTATTTCTCCCGGCAAATGCAAGATTGGTATTATGCCGGCTTCGATCCACAAAGAAGGCTCAATTGGTATCGTCTCGCGCTCAGGCACGTTGACCTACGAAGCGGTGCACCAACTCACGCAGCGGGGCATTGGCCAATCGACCGCCATCGGTATTGGCGGCGATCCCATTATCGGTACGAATTTTATCGATGCGCTGGACCTATTCAATCGCGATCCCGAGACCGAAGCTGTGATCATGATCGGCGAAATCGGCGGCAACGCGGAGGAAACCGCCGCGGAATTTGTGAAGGCTCATATGAAGAAGCCGGTTGTCGGCTTCATCGCCGGGCAGACTGCTCCTCCTGGGCGCCGCATGGGACACGCCGGAGCAATCATCTCCGGTGGTAAAGGCACTGCCGCGAAAAAAATGAACGCGCTCGAAGCGGCTGGGATTCGCGTAGCGAAATCTCCCGCGGCGATTGGCGAGACCCTGGCCGCCGCGCTAGGAGTGAACGTCTAGTTTCCAGCCCCAGTGTCGAGGGAAAGCAGATTCCTCGCTGCGCTCGGAATGACAAAACTTTTTTTGGGAATAACTGATTCGGTAATCGGCCAACCAAGGACCAACGACTGATTTATGAAAACTCTGCAACGCACCTTCACCATCGTTAAGCCCGACGCCGTCCGCAAAAATGCTGTCGGCGACATCATTGAGCAATTCGAGAAGAATGGCTTTCGCATTCTGGCCATGAAGATGTTGGAAATAACCAAGCATCAGGCTGAGCAGTTCTACGCTGTCCACGCCGCCCGGCCGTTTTTCAACACGCTCACCGACTTCATGTCGAGTGGACCGATCGTCGTTCTGGCCCTGGAAAAAGAAAACGCCATCGCCGATCTGCGCAAACTGATGGGCGCCACCAACCCGGCCAATGCCGAGGAGGGCACCATCCGCAAAAAGTGGGCGACCAACATCGAGCACAATGCGATTCACGGTTCCGACGCGGAGGATACGGCGCGGTTCGAGCTAAGCTTCTTTTTCGCGGGATACGAACTAGCACAGTAGCGCCGTCCCGGCGGCTATCGCGAGAGCCTGCCCTCAGCTTGTCGAAGGGGCATCCTGCCCTCGCATCTCGCGGCCGAGACGGCCCGAGACAGCCGGTAAAAATGCCGGCGCTGCCGCAGGAGTAAATCTTATGCCAGTGGTTCAGATCACGATGCTGCAAGGCCGTACCGCCGATCAGAAGCGCAAAATCGCGAAGCGGATCACCGATGCTTTGGTGGAGGAAGCCGGAGCGCGGCGCGAAGGAATTATCGTGGCCTTCAATGAAGTCTCGAAGGAAAGCTACGCTTCGGGTGGCGAACTGATGATCGACAAAGGCAAGTAAACTGCGCGTTTGCTTCCCGCGCGATGCGATGGGCTGCGAGAGACGCGGGCGAGGGCGCCCGCGCCACATAAACTATCCTAGCGGTTCAAACAAATGTCCTTCCACGCGGTCGGCAACTTTGGGCAAATCCTTGCGGGCGTGTTGCAGAAAATGCGGCGCGGCGCGGTGCGCCTCGAGTGCGGCATCGTCGTTGTACTGCTCGTAGATGAAGAAGCGGCGCGGCTCCGTCTTATGACGATGCACCTGGTACATCGCACATCCCGGCTCTTTGCGGGACTGTTCGGTCAGCTTCTCAAAAAGTGCGGCGACCTCAGCTTCGTGCCCCACTTTCGCCATCCAGGTCACTGCCAATACCACCATCGTTTCGCTCCTCGTCCGCCAGCGGCTCGTGCGGGGAAGCAATTCTAGGCTTTTTTCGCGGCCATCTTCAACTCCGAAACGAATTCATCCACCAAGATGGTATGACCGCGGTCCGGCCCCGTGGAGATCATGCCAACTTTTGCTCCGGCTTCCTTCTCCACGAATGCCAAATATTCCCGCGCCGCTTTGGGTAACTTGGAGTATTCCGTGATGCCCTCCGTCGAAGATTGCCAGCCCGGCAGCTTTTTGTAAACGCACTCGATCTTTTCAAACTCGCTGGCCTGTGCAGGCGCGTCGCTCGTGCTCTTCCCGTCGATCTTGTACCCGATGCAAACCGGAATCTCGGCGAGTTCATCGAGCACGTCCAGCTTGGTGACCACCAGCCACGAAGTGCCGTTGATCATGCCCGAATAACGCAGCAGCGGCAGATCGAGCCATCCGGTGCGTCGGGGACGTCCCGTCACCGCGCCGTATTCATTGCCGCGTTTCCGCAGATTGTTCCCCGCCTCGCCTTTTTCTTCGCTGGGGAACGGTCCCTCGCCCACCCGCGTGCAATAGGCCTTGGTGATCGCGATCACAGAATTGATGGCATTGGGCGCAACGCCCGTACCAATCACCGCGCCGCCTGAGGTCGCGCTGGAAGACGTCACAAAGGGATAGGTCCCGTGGTCGATGTCGAGCATCGTGCCCTGCGCCCCCTCAAACAGAATCGATTCGCCACTGTTCAGCGCCTGGTTGAGCAGCACTGCCGTGTCGCATACGAACGGCGCGATCTTCTCGGCGGCATCCGCGTATTCCGTATACATCTTGTCAGCATCGAGCGGTTCGGAGTTGAACAGCGCGTGCGCAATCATGTTCTTCTCGCGCACCGCATTCTCAATGTGCTTCTTGAGCAGTTGGAGATCCAGAAGATCGGCCACACGAAGCCCGCGCCGCCCCATCTTGTCTTCGTAGGCCGGACCAATGCCGCGCGACGTAGTCCCAATCTTCACTCGTCCCGGCGCATTCTCCGCCGCCAGTTCGATCATGCGATGGTAGGGAAGGATGACATGGGCGCGGTTCGAAACAAAAAGATGGCCATCGATCTTCACCCCGGCCTCGCGCAAGGCCCCAGTCTCTTTCAGAAAGGCAAGCGGATCGAGCACCACCCCATTGCCAATCACGCTGCGGCACCCCGCGCGCAACACGCCGCACGGAACCAGCTGCAGAATAAACTTTTTGCCGCGGATGATAACGGTGTGACCGGCATTGTGTCCGCCGGCATAGCGGGCCACCACCGAAAAGTTCTCCGACAACACGTCGACGATCTTGCCTTTACCCTCATCGCCCCACTGGGCGCCCACGATCACCGCAGTCTTGCCTTTTTTCAATGCCAGCTCCGTCAGGGAAAATCCAGCAGGCAGATGTCTGCGCTGCGCCCGGGGTCGCACACTCTTTGCCCGCCAGGATGAATTCACAAAAAATTACTGGGATCGGAGCGGAGAAGACGTGTACGAGCTATCTTATCGTGTCCCCGCCGCGGATGGCAACGCGCTGTACCCCAGCGCGTTCGGTCCTCGGAATCTTAGGCGTCATCCTGAGCGTAGCCGTTTTTCAGGCGGAGTGAAGAGCCTGCCCTGAGCGAAGTCGAAGGGATCTCGCGCGCATACCGGCTGTACATGACGTTCCTCTATGTGAATTCCGCTGTGAACACGATGACGCCTCAAGTAGTATCAACTCAGAAGTCTCGAGAAGCCGATGCCCAAATTCGAAAAACACATCTTCGTCTGCGGAAACCAGCGCCCGGCGGGCCATCCCCGCGGATGCTGCGATCCTCAGGCGGAGGCCAAACTCCAAAAGCTGTTCAAGCAAAAGCTAGCCGAGCGCGGGTTGAAGGGAAAAGTACGCGCCAATCAATCCGGCTGCCTCGATCAGTGCGAACACGGTCCCAACATCGTGGTCTACCCGGACGCAGTCTGGTACGGACACGTCACCGAAGCCGATGTGGAAGAGATTATCGAGTCGCACATCCTCGGCGGCAAGCCAGTCGAGCGCCTCCGTTTGGCAGATTCCTGCCTCAACACCCAAACCTGCGAACACCGCAAGCCAAGAATCTAGAGTCCGAAATCAGAGGCGGATCAAGGGACAGTTTCAAAAGCACAAAAGGGCTGGTAGGCGCGGCAGGAATCGAACCTGCAACCGCCGGATTAGAAATCCGATGCTCTATCCGTTTGAGCTACGCGCCCACGTTCGTGACAAGACTCATTTTAAACGCAGTGGCGGCGTAGCCGCGCCGCTATTTGCCGGACTGCTCGAGCAACCCAGTCAAATTGAGTTTCTCGGATGGAGTTGTATCGGCGACGAACTTTCGCCATTGGCGCTTTGAGCGTCGAGAAACTGTACAGCCATCTGGATCACCGCATCCCAGATTTCACCAGCTTCCGTGCCTGGCCCGGTCCCTTAACATCAAGCACCCGGTATTGTTTCCCCGAAAGCTTGTGATAGTTCACAAAGAACTCTTCCAGTTCACGACAGAAATGCTTTCCCAAGTCATCGATCGTTTTGATGTCTGCCCAACTGTGTGCGTCTTTCTCAACCGCAATGATTCGATCATTGCGTTCCTTGTCCTTCTTGTCACCCTGCTCACCTTCAATGACCCCGATGGGGCGGCACGACAGCACACAACCCGGGAACGCCGGCTCATCCATCAGGACCAGGACATCAACGGGATCGCCATCCTCGGCCAGCGTGGAGGGGACGAAGCCGAAATCGTACGGAAAAGCCATTCCGGCGGGTAAAACCTTCTTGAGTTCGAAAATGTACTGATCGGCATCGAAAGCAAACTTGTTTCGGCTTCCTTTCGGAGTTTCGATGACGACCCGGAGTAATTGCTTATCTTCCGCGTCGAAGGGTTTAAGGGTGGAGGGATTTGCCAGCCCGTTCTTCTTGCTCATAGACCCCCATGTAGCGCCGTTCCTGTGATGCGACATCGTCACGCGGGGTTTTCGCCCTTATGCCGTCAGCCTCTCTAAGGCCGCCCGATTATCAAAAGGGGCATCGCCGACGGAAAGGTTTGGATCAAATGCCTGCGGAGTGGGTATCCTGGCTTCCGACCGAACTCTTTCTTGTGTCCGAGTGAGCTGTGAACTGATCGAGACCTATCGCACCCGACTCATGAATGGTGTACGCGGCAGGCGAACTTGCAATACTCCGAGACCGCGCGTCTTGCCAGATTAGTGGAGTCGACCCCTGATCTCACTTCAGTACATAAGAGGTTCGAAGCGGAAATCAGCCACGAGAAAGTTCTTGACACGGGTTTACAGAAAAGCTTACCAATCCAGTTGTTTAGAGGACCGCGGAGGAATGTCTGTGATTCTCGAATCGTCCGGAAACCGGTTGTCATTACCAGCGACGGCGCAATCCCGAACTGGCCTAGGGCCAGAACGAGCGGCAAGCGATGGCTATCGGCGGAAGTTTCGAACAACTCACCCACAAAATCAGGAGAAATGAGGAAATTATGACTCGCAAAGCCCTTATGTTTATCGTTGCAGTCGTGGCACTGATAGGTGGTTCTGTAGCTGCGCAGGAGATTACGGGCGACATACGAGGCGTGGTGAAAGATGCGAGCGGCGCTCTTGTGAGTGGCGCAACAGTGGAGGTGAATAATACCGATCGCGGTGAAACGATCCGCAGGTTAACGACTGGTCCCGATGGTTCCTACGTGGCCCCATATTTGCCGCTCGGCCATTATCAGGTCGTGGTCGAAGCTTCCGGCTTCAAGAAGTTCGTCGGCGCTGACATTGTGTTGAACGTCAACGATCACCGAATTGTGGATGTGACGTTGCAGGTGGGGAATATCGCCGAGACAGTAACCGTGCAGGAAGCGCCGGTTGCGGTGGATTTGGACACTGCCGAGGCAGCCGGCCTAGTAAACGGCACGCAGGTCAGGGAGTTGGCTTTGGCAACGCGAAACTACGAGCAACTCCTGGTCTTGCAACCGGGCGTATCCACAGCCCTGGCTTCCGATCAGCTCTATGTTGGGGTCTCAACCCCCGGGGGGACATCGGCCCAGGTGAATTTCGCGGTCAACGGGAATCGTCCCACGCAGAACAGTTGGACCATCGACGGAGCAGACAATTTCGATCGCGGTGCGAACCTGACGTTGCTGAACTATCCCAGCGTTGATTCGATTGCTGAATTCAAGGTGCTGCGATCCAATTATTTACCGGAGAACGGCCGCAGTTCCGGAGGCATCGTCAACGTTATCACACGCTCGGGCACAAATGCCTTCCATGGCAGTGCCTACGAATTTTTCCGCAATGACGTGTTGGCAGCTAACAATTACTTCAATAACCGGGCTAACATTGCACGTCCCCCGCTGCGCTGGAACGATTTTGGCTTTACCATTGGCGGCCCCATCCGAAAGAACAAAACGTTCTTTTTCTATTCGCAGGAGTGGCGCAGAGTCATCACCTACACCACTTTTACCAGTGGCGAACTGCCCACGCCCGCTGAATTAGCTGGCACGTTGCCGGTTACGGTCTGCACCTCTTACACCGCTAACGGGAACTGTGCAACGACCGGGAAAACCGTCACGAACGTCAATCCAGTGGCGGCTGCGTACGTCAAGGATATCTTCGGAAAGATACAGGCGATAAACAACGCCTCCAATCAAACTCTTACCTGGGTGGGACGGAATATATTTAACTACCGCGAAGAGAATGTCCGCATCGACCACACCTTCACGTCCAGGCTCAACATCTTCGCCCGATACCTGGACGACTCGATTCCAACTCAGGAACCAGCCGGCCTTTTTACCGGTCTCGGTGTACCCAATGTCGCCACCACTTCAACCAATGCTCCCGGGCGCAATTTTGCGGCGCACGCCACCTACCTGGTACATCCAACCTTGGTCAACGACGCTGGATACGCATACTCCTCGGGCGCAGTGTTAAGCACGCCAACCGGGCTGCTAAGTCAGGCGAACTCGCCGGACATCACTCCGACTCTGTTTTTCAACACCGGAGTTAAGCGTGTTCCAGACATTGACCTATGCAGCTTCACTGCAGTGGCCTGCGGCCAGGGATTGTCCGGATTCGGCCCCTACCGTGACTACAACCGAAACCACAATTTCTTTGACAACCTGTCTTGGGTGCGCGGCCACCATTCCTTCAAGTTTGGAGCGAGTTATAACTACTACATCAAGGATGAAAACGTAAATGGCGGCAACGGAGCCAATGGCGCCTACTATTTTTTTGATGGCAGTCCTAACGGAAAGGGCCCGGCCGAAGGCACCTTCGAGCAGATGTGGGCGAACTTCCTGATGGGCAGCGTTTTTCAGTTCAGTCAAACGAATGTCGATTTCCGTGCGCTAGTGCATCAACAAGAAATCGAATTCTACGCACAGGATGAATATCGCATTCGTCCCAACCTGACACTCGACTACGGCCTGCGCTATTCGCTGTTCAGGGCACCCACGTACGGCAACGGGAACCTCTCCACCTTTGATCCGAAATTGTTCAATCCCGCAGCTGCGCCGGTCCTGAACCCGGACGGGACGTTTCCGGGAGGAGCCGACTCCGGAACCTACACGAACGGCATTATCGTGGGCGGCAAAAACTCTCCTTTTGGGCAGGCTGTGGCGAAGACGTTCCATGGCGGCTTTGGTCCACGGATTGGTTTTGCCTGGGATCCGCTGAGCGATGGTCGAACCAGCGTCCGCGGCGGCTATGGCATCTTCTTCGATTCACCCGCCGTCAATTCCGTCGAGCAGTTTGCCAGTGAGAATCCTCCCCTCGTGCAATCGAGAAATATTCCTAACCCAAACTTTGCCAATCCCAGTAGTGGCCAGCCCTTGGTTAATCCTTATCCAAGGACCATCGGTGGACCTTCCCCCAACAATTGGACGCTGCCGTATTCCCAAATGTTCAACCTGGACGTACAGAAACAACTCACTCCGAAAACTATTCTCGATGTCGGCTATTACGGTTCGCTGGGGCGCCATCTCATAGGAGTGGTCGACGTGAATATGCCGCAGATTGGCGCCTTCGTGAAGGCAGGCATCGCGCCGCCATTCGTCGGCACTTTCAATAATCTCGAAATGCTGAATCTGGTGCGACCCTACCAAGGGTACGATGCAATCAATTCCTTTATGCCCGTCTTCACGTCGAACTACCATTCATTACAGGCGCAGTTCCAACAGCACCTCGGCGAAAATTCGCTGATTACGGCGAACTATACCTGGTCGAAGAACCTGACGACCGCCTCGAATGATTACCGCGCGGCCCAGTATTCGTATAATCTGCTGGCTGAGTACGGCCCCGCCGACATCGACCGTCGTCACATTTTCACAGGCAGCTACGTTTACACTCTCCCGTTTTACAAGAGTCAGAAGGGCGTTGTGGGTCATGTGTTAGGAGGCTGGGAACTTTCGGGAATCGGCTATCTCAATACCGGACTGCACTTCAGCGCGAGCGCATCTACGTTCTCCCAAGATCGCGGCGGCCTCGGACTCAGCGGGAGTACCTTCTCTGGGGCACGTCCCGATCTCATTGGCAATCCGCAGTCGGGAGCGCCTCATACAATCAAAGAGTGGTTTAACACCAGCGCATTTGCCTTTGTTCCCGCCGGTCAAATACGACCGGGCAATGAAGGGCGCGGTACCATCGTCGGTCCGCCGATGGCGCGTTGGGACGCGAATCTCTACAAGAACACCAATCTAACCGAGCGCCTCACTCTGCAGTTCCGGGCGGAAGCCTTTAACGTTTTGAACCACACGAATTTCAACTCTTTCTCGAGTACCCGACTCGGAAGCCCTACCTTTGGACAGATTGGCAGTGCCCGCGATCCGAGGATCTTGCAGGTGGCACTTAAGCTGATTTTCTGAGGCACGTTTTGCTTAGTGGAGAGACAGCCGTTTCAGGGCTGCGATCCACCAAAGCTATCTGTTGATTCTGACATAGCTCAGAAAAACTACCTGATTCTGTCTTCTTTATTGGAGCCAAAATGGAGCCACGCAGTACAAAGGTGAGCCAGCGAGATTTGCCTCAGATCGACACGGCTTCAGACTTTGCTAGAGACCCTGATGTTCCAACGTCCTTGTCCGACACAATCATTCTTAAAGGGACGAATGCAGTTTAAAAAATTCATTCATCCTGCCACAGCCGGTTCTGAGAACGAAATGGGCCGATTCGATTCGGGATCTGGTTTAGCGATCATTGCCGCGACCAACCCGCAGGCTGCTGCCGCGGACAGCCATAACCCGGGCACCGCCCGGTTGCCGGTCACGTGAATCAGGTAGGTGCTGATCGCGGGGGTGAATCCGCCGAAGATGGCGGTTGCGAGGCTATAGGCGAGGGCGAATCCAGAGGTCCGCACGCTAATTGGCATCATTTCCGTCAGAAAGACAACCATTGCGCCGTTGTAGCTGCCATAGAGAAACGAAAGCCAGAGTTCGACAATCAGTAACCGCGTAAACGACGGGTCGTGCACCAGCCAAAGCATGACCGGATACGCAGTCATAAGCATCACACACGTGCAGGCGACGAGCAGAGGCCGACGTCCAATCCGATCGGACAGCGAACCCATCACAGGCAGCCAAAACAGGTTGGAAGCTCCGATGCACAACGTAACGACCAGAGTGTGCACCGACGCCAGGTGAAGAACGGATTGTCCAAACGTCGGTGTGTAGGCGGTGATCATATAAAACGAGACTGTGGTCATGGTCACCATCATCATCCCGGTAAGCACGACTCCCCAACGGGAAATTAGCGAATGGAGTATTTCTTTCGTGTTCGGCCTGTGTTTGCGGGCGACGAACTCATCGGTCTCCTGGAGAGAATGCCGGAGGACGAATAGAACTGGGACAATGGCGCATCCCAGCAGGAGCGGGACACGCCATCCCCAAAGCGTCATCTGCAGAGGTGACAATACCGAATGCAGTCCAACTCCGACCAGCGCTGCGAACATCACTGCCACCTGCTGGCTGGCAGACTGCCAGCTGACGTAAAAGCCTTTGTGCCCAGGGGTGGCGATCTCGGACAAGTAGACTGAGACTCCGCCCAGTTCCATCCCCGCGGAAAAGCCCTGCAACAAACGGCCGAGCAGCACGAGCAGCGGAGCCATGATTCCGATGGTCGCGTATCCCGGTGTGCAAGCGATAGTAATAATGCCCACCGACATGAGAGCGAGGGTGAGAATCAGGCCCGCACGCCGTCCGTGGTGATCGGTATAAGCTCCCAGGACGATTGCGCCGAAAGGCCGCATGAGAAAGCCGGCTCCGAAAGTCATGAGGGACAACATCAGCGATAGATACGGAGTACCGCTCGGGAAGAAAGTGTTTCCGATATCGGTCGCGTAATAACCGAATACCATGAAGTCGTACATTTCCAGGAAGTTTCCGCTGGATACGCGTACGACTGCCCAGATCTTTGCCTTGCGACCAAGATCGTGGATTGGAGGGATCGCGCGAGTCTCTAGAGTCGAATTCAACGCCACAGGAATCCCTCCACCCACGAATGCGTCAGCTCCTTCCTAGTGTGTCCACTCGGACCTAGCCGCGTAGTCGGGCTCCCCACTACCAAATGAGCTTCAGTCCAAGTTGGATTTGACGGGACGTGGTGGAGGTTTGGTTCAAGGCCGTTTGACAGTTAGAGATGCTGGGGCAAAAGCTGGAGCCGTCCGAGTCAAAGACCGAATTGTTCTGTCCGAATGTATTCAGAAAACCTGGCGACAGAAAATTCGTATGATTCAGGATGTTGAAGAACTCCGCCCGAAACTGCAGATTGAACGTCTCCGATATTGCTGGGATGCGGGTGTTCTTGAAGATGGAAAAGTCCACCGTGGTCAACCTCGGACCATAAAAGCGGTTCCGGCCACTGTTGCCGAGAACATTGGAGCAGTACTGCATTCCGCTCGGCGCTGGCTGTGGGGCGTTCGGAAAAGAATTCGGCGCACAACCAGAAAACGACAGCGGTGCCGTGGGCGGGGTAAAGCAGTTCAGGTTTAAGTAACTGTTTGGCGGTTTGGCGCCGCTGATCGGATTGCACCCCGTTAGGAGGTTGGCAAAGTCCATAGAGAAGTCGCCATTGAACCCGGTGCCGAGGGGGTCGTTACCGCCTCCAACGGTCGCTGTGAATGGCGCCCCAGTCGTGGCGGTTACGATGGTTCCGACTTCCCATCCACCAACGAGCGTGGATACGAGTGCTGATGAGTTTTTCGGGCTCGGTAGTTCCCACATCAAAGTGCCGGAAAACACGTGTCGTATGTCGAAATCGCAGGCACCGACCCGTGCAGATTTAACCAACATCAGAGGTACCGCAATCGAATTGAGGAACGTATCGCCGGTGACCGGTGCCGAGCTCGTATCACGGCAGTTGCCGTACGTATAGGACGCCTGTCCTTGTACTCCTTGCGCCAACCGGTGCTTGACTTGAGTTTGAAACCCGTTATAGGTGGACTCTCCATCAAACTTCACGGGACGAATGCCGGCGCCGCCTCCCCAGTTCGGGTCAATTCGAGTCCCATTTACAGGAAACACAACTCCGACTCCGTTGATGATTGAGGGCTGAACCAGATTGATGTCGTCGGCAGCAGCTGACAGGTGAAGTGACCGCGATCCTACATAGCCAGCTAGCACCGTCCAGTTTCCGCGCAGTTCGCGCTCGATATTGACGTTCCAGTTCATTACGTAAGCACGATGTGGATGGGGATCGATGTATCGATTTCTGATCTTCAGAGGATCAAAGCTGACATTGGTGTCAGGAGTACCGGTTCCCAAGATTGCATTCGAATCAGCACCGATGATCTGAAACGGGGCCGTGGCAGCCGTGTTTAACCCGAATACGTAAGGCAAGGGCAACACGTCGAACATGCCAAAACCGGCACGCAAGGCTGTTTTGCCATCGTGAAAGGGATCCCATTCGAGGCCGACGCGTGGTTCGAAATTCTTTGTCGTGGGATTCGAGAGAATCGGGCTATCGAGGCCAACGGGGCCGCACGCGGTCGGGCTCATCGTGCAGTTCGCAAGGGTTGTAATCTCCTGGAATCCACCAGCAGCCACCGTGTAACCAGCCACGGTGTAACCCGGAACCGTGTTGGCATCCTTCGGCCGGGTAGTCATTTCATATCGCAGACCCAGATTTACCGTGATGTTCGGTCGCAATCTCCAGTCATCCTGCAAATAACCTGCAAACAGGCTCTGGCGAAAGCCGACCTCGTGTGACCCTCCGGGCGCCAAAGCATTGAGCTTGTCAGGCGCGTTGCTTAAGAAGGCGGCAAGACTGCTGTAAGTCGACATGCGGCCATTCGGGCTGAGCTGCTCCAGCACGTTGTATTGCATACGTTCGAACGCTGCTCCGAACTTGATGGAGTGACTGCCGTGCGTGAAAAACGCATCGTCATTGACTTGGAGCGAATTCCACGCGTGGGTAAACCGGTTGAATCCTCCCAGTCCAAAGGCGGTGGTCAACCCGGGCACCGGAATCTGCGGCGTCGCTTTTGCACCGGGAGCGATCGCGAGTGCCGAATTCGTGGCGGCCGCATCGCCGGAAACCGGATCGTTGATCTTCCCAAGCACCCGCGTTAAGCCGGCCCGGAACGTATTAACCAGTGAAGCTCCGATCAGGTGAGTCTCTTCGAGAGTGCCCGTCTGCCTCCGAGAGAAAACCTGATGCACGGTGTTTCCCAAGGGATCGGCTTGGGACTGTGGACCAGAGTCGAATGTATAGCTCCCCGCCAAGGAATCACGGGAGGAGAGATGATGGTCAAGTCGAGTGATGAAATAGTTCTCGGTGGCGACGTTCTTCACGTTGACGTCCAAGGTTTGAATGCCGTTGGCGTCGGGAGCGGAGGCCGGGGCCACAGGCCACAACGCGAGATAGGGCTGAATAGCGGCGACGGCCGAGGCTCGCGATGCGGCATCGGGCACGTGAATCGTGCCAGAAGCAGCCTGACTTTGGCGGAGTCCTTCATAGTTCCCGAAGATGAACGTCTTATCCTTGATGATGGGCCCACCGGCAGATCCTCCAAATTGAGTGCGGCGAAATGGAGGAATGGTCGATCCATCAAAAAAGTTGCGCGCGTCAAACACCTTATCGCGGTCAAAGAAGAATCCGGTTCCGTGGAAGGCGTTGGTGCCGGACCTGGTGATGGCGTTGATCACCGCGCCGGAAGTGCGCCCGTACTCTGCCGTGTACCCGGTAGTAATCACCGAGAACTCCTGGACCCCATCGACGCCAAGGTTCAGGCCGGTGGACCCGCCCGGTGCGGCATTGGAGTAGTCGTTGATCGAAATGCCATTCAGACGATAGGAGTTCTCGTTGGGGCGGTGCCCTGAGTCCGCCAACTGGTTGCCAAAGCCACGGTTCCCCTTGTTGGCGCTAAACGAGGTCGTCGCCTGGTTCGGAACGCTGACGACGCCTGGCTGCAGAGTCGCGAGACTTGTCCAGTCGCGGCCGTTCAGAGGCAACTCGCGCACTGTCTTGGAATCCACGGTCGAGGAGATCGCCGTAGTCGTGGACTGCACGTCGGCCGGAGTGTCCCTTACTTCGACCACCTCCGTGGTTTGCCCTGGTTTAAGACTCAGGTTCAAGGATTGTTGTGCTCCCACCGTCAATGTCAGGCCGGTTTGCACCGTCTTGCCAAAACCTTTGGCGGTGACACTGACGTCGTACGAACCGGGTAGCAGGTTGGGGGCGGAGTAGAGTCCGTCTGAGTTGCTGGTTACCTGGCGCATCTCTTGTGTGCCAAGGTTCTTGATGACAACCATAGCACCGACAATGACTGATCCCGAGGAATCCGTGATTTGCCCGGAGAGGGTTGCGCCCACTGCCTGGGCTTGGGCGAGATCAGGCGCAATCGTGTGGAGAACCAGGCATAGCACGGCCAACATCTGAACGAATTGTGCAGCGTTACCCTGCGTGCGGGTCGTCATAGATCCCTCGTTCTTCCGGGCATCCCGGCCCGGCTCAGATTTTGATTGAGAGCACCCCAGCAGTCGTGAGCGCCCTGCTCGGCGGCTGGCGACTGTGCGTTGGGCGAATCTGCCGAAAATCCTCCAAATACGCAATCCGCGATCAATCCAATGCAAAACATTTCCGTGTCTACGAGCGTATCCTTGAAAAGAAACGGCTTAGCGTGTTATCTCTCTTTTGATCTTTGGTGGGACTGGGCTATACTCCATCGGGTTTGTATACAGAATGGGAACCTCTACTGCTTCGACGAGGATTATTCGCTTCGGCGTGTTCGAGGTGGATCTGAATGCCGCCGAACTCCGCAAGGGCGGCCTACGCGTCAAGCTTCCCGAACAGCCCTTCCAGATTCTAACGGTGCTCTTGGAGAAACCCCGCGAGCTAGTCACCCGGGAGGAGCTGCGGAATCGCCTCTGGCAAAGCGATACGTTCGTCGATTTCGACCATGGCGTCAACAATGCGGTAATGCGATTGCGAGAGGTGTTGGGGGACTCCTCGGATAGCCCGCGTTTTATCGAGACAGTACCTCGCAGGGGTTATCGTTTCATTGCTCACGTCGACGAGTCGCCCTGGTCGGCCCCATCTTTTACCCCTCGGCAGCCAGAATCGCAGAAACAGGCAACCCCCACGACGGAAGATCCAGCGGCCACGCCGGCGTTGTCGCCGTCAAGCATTCAACAAGGCGTCAAAGGGCGCCGTAGATTAATTATTGCCGGCATTGTGGCGATCGCGATCTTTGCAGTGGCTCTTGCGTGGCGCTACCTTGCAACCCAGACCGGAACTAGCGACGTCAGGCAGAGTACATCTGTCGTTGTTCTTCCCCTGGAAAACCTCTCAGGCGACCAGGAGCAAGATTATTTTGCCGACGGAATGACGGATGACCTGATTGCGAACCTTGCCAAGATCCGGTCCCTGCGCGTCATATCCCGGTCGACTGCCATGGCTTACAAGCACACGCACAAGCCTTTGTCAGAAATAGCTCGTGAACTTCACGTGGATGCTGTGGTCGAGGGTACCGTTTTGCGGGCGGGTGATCGGGTGAGAATCACGGCTGAGCTAGTGCAGGTCTCAACGGATCGCCACCTTTGGGCGGAGACCTATGAGAGTCAAATGGGAGACGTGCTCGCTCTTCAGAATCGCGTCTCCTCAGCGATCGTAAACGAGATTCGAGTCAATCTTTCTCCTCAAGATCGCGCCCGTCTGGCTCGCAACCCCGCGGTCGCCCCGGAGGCCTACGAGAACTATCTGAAAGGGCGATTCTACTGGAATAGGAGAACCGACGAGAACCTGCACCGGGCGATCGGCTATTTTGAGAACGCCACGAAGCAAGATACTCAGTACGCTCTCGCCTATGCGGGTCTGGCTGACTGCTATGCCGTCATCGGCGCGGCCATCTTCGGGACCATGCCAGCGAACGAAGCTGCTCCTAAAGCGAGGCAAGCGGCACAGCGTGCGTTGGAAATCGACCCCACATTGGCCGAAGCGGAGACATCTTTGGCTACCGTGAAGTTCAACTACGATTGGGACTGGACCGGTGCTGAGGGAGGTTATCAGCATGCCATTCAACTCAATCCAAGTTACGCCACCGCTTATCAGCGCTATTCTCTGCTGCTGACGGCCATGGGACGCTTCCAGGAGGGCTTCAGCCAGATCAATAAAGCGCGGGAACTGGATCCGCTCTCATTCAGCATCAACTTCAGTCTTGGATGGCGTCTTTACCTGGCCCGCCAATACGATCGCGCCATTGTGCAACTCCGCAATACGCTCGAAATGGATCCTTCCTACGAACTTCCGCACCTGATCCTCGGGCAAGCTTATGAAGAGAAGGGAGCGTTCGATCTAGCCATTCCAGAATTGCGCAAGGCCGTCGACTTATCGCATGGAACTCCACTCATGCTTTCCGCGCTGGCTCACGCCTATGCTCGAGCGGGTCAAAGGAAAGAAGCGCAACAGTTGCTCAGTCAGTTGGAGGCAGCCGGCAGGCGGCAATACGTTTCACCCTACTACCTGGCGATCGTGCATGTGGGACTTGGAGAAAAGGAACAGGCGCTCTCTCTATTACAGAAGGCGTCTACGGACCGTTCGAATGGACTGATATTCATGGCGGTGGAACCCGAACTCGATCCGATTCGCTCCGATCCCCGGTTTATCGCGGTGCAACAGAGCCTGAGACTCCCAACCTCGAAACCGCTTGTTCAATAACTCCAACTGAATGTAAGTCCCCAGCGAGGATGCGTTCTCCAGTGGACGACCCCAGGGGTTCGCAGCGTGAGCCGCGCAATATTTGCGAGCCCGCCATCCAATGCGATCTTTATGTTTGCAGCCAGTGACACCGACATAACGTCACGAGCGTTTAAATTTCGACAATGCTGGTGTCAGGGTGTTCACACTATATTCGCCCTCGACTTCGAAACCTGGGCTGGATGAAAAATTCCACATCAGTTGTTATCGGAGCTTTGGCATGGGAACTGCTCCTAATTTTTTGGGCCCAACTCTGCCGCTCGGGTTCCGGACGAGGACAGAAGCGGCGAGGACAGAAGCGGCTTGGGTTAAAGAAGACCCGACCTTCGAAGGATTGAAGCAGTTAACCTTTTGAGCCCGACGAGCGTGTTAAGGTGCAGGGCGCAGACCCGACTTCACTCAAGAGCAATTCCAGTGTCGTGAGAATGGTCCTAGCGCAGAAGGAAACGAGCAGAGATGAACCAACTGGACATTTGTGGACATGGACGACGCGGCAACGTCTGTAAAGTCAGTTGGTTAATGGTGGGCGCTATAGGATTCGAACCTATGACTTCCACCGTGTGAAGATGGCACTCTACCGCTGAGTTAAGCGCCCCGCGAGAGTTATTTCAATTCAAACATTTGCGCTCATATTATGCAACTTGCAACCGGGCAGAGCTCCGGCGCGCAGCCGAACGCGCTGTCCCTCGACTCCGCTTGCACTTGCGGCTTTCGGTGCGGAGATCAGGCGTGATAGCCTAATCGGCTGCAGGGGCTGCGCACGGGCTCGATCTCGCCGCCGCTCTAGCTGGTTCTTCTGCTTGTATGGCACCCGATCCAAAACCGTCGCGGACACCTCTATCTCCATCATCCGCGGGGACTTCTTCAACTTCGTCCGATCCGCAAAAAACGCAACTTTCAGACCACCACGGGGTTGAAACTATTGTGAGCACTGCCGCATTCGATCGGGGCATGCTGATGGCGGCAACAACGCCGCAGCCGACCGCTTCGTTCTCCGGTGCGGTGGGGGGGGCAGATTCTGACGCCGCGGTGATGCTGCAGGCCAAAGCGGGGGATCAGTCGGCCTTTGACTATCTGGTGCAGAAATATCGCCGTCCGATCGTGAGTTTCATGTACCGGATGGCGCGCAATAAGGCGGCGGCCGAAGATCTCGCGCAGGAAGTTTTTTTACGCGTGTATCGCTCGCGCCAAAGCTACGAGGCGAGCGCGAAGTTTACGACCTGGCTCTATCGCATCGCGACCAATCTGGCCGTGAATCATGCGCGCGATACGCGCCACGAGCGTCCCGAAATCACGGTCAGCCTCGACGAATCGGATGAAGAGACTGGCACGACCCTCGAACTGCCGGACGGAGCTTTAACCGCCGAACAAGCCATGGTGCGCCGGGAGCGGATGATGGCGATTCGCAGCAAGGTAGAGGCGCTGCCCGAGCAACAGAAGCTGGCGGTAGTCATGCACAAGTACCAGCAGATGGATTACAAGCAGATCGCGGAAGTTTTGAAGAAGAGCGAGTCGGCGACGAAGTCACTGCTCTTCCGGGCCTATGAGACTTTGCGGGAACAGTTAAAAGAATTTGTTTAGTCAAATTTGAGTTTGCTTTTTGAGCGACATTGGCGAAAAGAGTGAAGGGGAAGTGGTTATGAAATGCGATGAGATTCGTGCACGGATGCCCGACGTGGCGGCTGGTTTGAGCGAGCCCACATCGGACGAAGGCAAGCATCTGGAGAGTTGTGGCACTTGTGCGGAAGATTTGAAAACAATGCGTGCGACCATGGCCCTGCTCGACCAATGGCAGGCCCCAGAGCCGTCGCCATATTTCGACACGCGGCTGCAAGCCCGACTGCGGGAAGAAATGGCCAAATCCCAGGCTGGCTGGTTGCATTGGTTTCGGCGGCCGGTACTGGCGGCGGCGCTGACCGTGCTGCTGGGGGTCGGCGTGGGCCTGTTTTTCACGCGAAACAGCGGGATTATCAATCACGGACAGGCAGCTTTCATCACTGGACCGCCGGGCACCGCGGTGAGCGATCTCCAGACTCTGGAGAATAACCACGATCTGTATTCGGATTTCGAGTTGCTCGATGATCTGGAACTGCAGCAGAATGTCGAAGCGAATCCATAGATGGTTCGCAAGCATTTTCAGGGGAACGCGGCGAACTGTAAAGCAAGGCGGGGAGATGCAGCACGAAAATCCGAGAATGAATTGGCTCGCAACTGCCGGTTTTGCGATCGCTCTCGCTATTTCCTCGCCTTGCATGGTGCGCATCAGCGCTCATCCCGCGCCTCAGCAGAAACATGTTTCTCCGGCGCCTCCACCGCAACGACAACCGCCCCCCCGTCAACCGCAACCGGGATCTCCGCAGCTTCATGGCCACGCCGGGGACTGGCTCCGTCGCTACAAAGACCTGCCTCCGCCAGAACAGGAGCGCGCATTGCAGAACGATCCTGCGTTCCGCAGCTTGCCGCCGGAAAAACAAGATCGATATCGACAGCGGTTGCAGCACTTTTCCAGTCTGCCGCCGCAACAGCAATTGCAGATGCTGAACCGCATGGAGACCTGGGAGCATCTGACCCCCGAACAAAAACAGCAGGCACGACAAATCTTTCGCCAGATGCGGCAGCTTCCACCCGATCGTCAGCGCATGGTGACAACTGCCGTGCACGACCTGCGGGCGATGCCGCCCGATCAGCGCGAAACCGTCATCAACTCCGATCGCTTCAAAGGCATGTTCTCCGATCAGGAGCGCGAAATGATGCGTGGCGCCACCCGCCTGCCTCTTGCACCCCCAGAAGGCGGAGAGAACGGACCGCGAGAGTAACGCACACCCTACGATCGCAGTATGTTCCGCGCAATAAAGAACACATTCGCCGGCCGTTCCCCCAACCGCCGCATAAAATACGGATACCACTCCGTGCCGAAGGGAACGTAAACCCGCATCCGCCACCCATCGCGCACTAAACTCTGCTGCAAATCGCGCCGTATGCCGTACAGCATCTGGAATTCGAACGAATCGCGCGCAATCTTTTCGCGCGTGGCAAAAGCCTGGGCTTCGCGAATAATCTTCTCGTCATGCGTCGCCATCCCGTGATAGACACCGCTTTTCATGAGAACCTTCATCAGCTTGATATAGTTCGCATCCACGTCCGCTTTACTTTCAAAGGCAATGCTCGCCGGTTCCTTGTAAGCGCCCTTGCACAGCCGAATACGGATCCCTTCCGCCAAGAGCTTTTCGACATCGCTTTCGCTGCGTTTCAAATAGGACTGAATCACTGTCCCAACACTATCTCGATTCCCCGGCATGCTATGTAGTTCGTGAACAAAGTCCAGAGTGCGCTGCGTATAAGCAGAGCCTTCCATATCGACCCGCACAAATCCCGGCGGCCGCATGGATGCCGCTCTGCTCACAAGGCCTGAGACCAGGTCGCGGGCCATTCCCTCGTCGATATCCAATCCCATGTGCGTCAGCTTCAGGCTGATGTTCGCGTTGAGCTGATGGGCAACGATGGCATCGAGAATCTGGTGATAGAGCTGCGCGCTGTGACGGGCTTCGTCGGGATTGGTGACGTTCTCACCCAGGTTGTCGATGCTGACGCTCATGCCCGAGCGGTTTACAGTCTGGGTAACCCGCACAGCGTCGCCAATTTCCGTGCCCGCCACGAACCGCCCCGAAACACGCCGTCCAATCGCGGATCGCTCGGCAAAGCTTCGTAAGGACCGATTTTCAGATAGATAGACGAAGAACGCCCTTAGCATGAAATACCTGCCAGCCCAGGAAGGATAAGTGAAGGAATGCCGGCAGTTCGCAGGAAGACCACAGAAATTTGTATCACAAACCGGCGACGCAGCAACGCCCTGACTACCGGGCTGCTGGCTGGAATCGTACGCACGTCTTCGCCGCGAATTACGTCTACAATCTGCCAAACGTAGCGAAACATCCCCTGACAATCACGAAGAATGCAAATTGGGGCACGTACGCGGATACGTACGGCACCGGTCCGGGTGGTTTTCGAGTAGTCCAGCTCGGCGCTAAAATCTACTTTTAGGCGTTTATGATTTGGCCAGCCGCAGCATTGGCTGTGCCTAAACAATCAAGATGGTATCGGTCGAGGCGGCTGTCCTTACACGCTTCAATCTTACAAATCAGTCGCCGCTGGCATGGTTCTGCGTGGGCACTAATACCAGGCGCGGGCGGGCTGGTTCGGGCTGCGAAGGGCGGCCGAAGGTATGCAGGATGCCGATGACTGCGGCGTAAGCGGCGATAACGCCGAACCCGACTGAGGCGACTACGGTGGCGAAAAGAATCACGGGCATGATCAACGAATTCACGGCAACCAACCTTTAGCGAAGGGCTCTTATCAGATGCACGGCCCAGAAATCCGTATACCTAGTTTCTTGCCCTTCCAGCAGCGGCAACCTTCAATCTAACCGCGTTGACGCTCCCCGCTGTTGACGACTAAGATACGGAGTAGAGCTGTGCAACCCCACTTTCCAACAGATCTGAGGCCCTGTCGACATTACGGAAGGGACATAACCCCGGCACATGATGGCCATTACCAAGATTTCTGTCCGGGGCGCCCGGCAGCACAATCTGAAAAACATTGACGTTGAGATTCCTCGTAACACCCTGACCGTGGTTACCGGGCTGAGCGGGTCGGGGAAGTCGTCGCTCGCCTTCGACACCATATATGCCGAGGGGCAGCGGCGCTATGTAGAGACTCTGTCCGCCTATGCGCGGCAGTTCCTGGATCAGATGGAACGCCCGGATGTGGATGCAATTGATGGGCTTAGCCCGTCCATCTCGATCGAGCAGAAGACCACCAGCAGGAGTCCGCGCTCGACCGTGGGGACAATCACGGAAATCTACGATTATCTTCGACTTTTATTCGCCTCGATTGGGGTGCCCCATTGCCCCAAGTGCGGGCGGGCCATCAGCCGCCAGTCGGCCGATCAGATTGTCCAGCGGGTCATGGCGCTCAGTCCCGAGGACCGGGTCATGGTGATGGCGCCGATCGTGCGCGGACGCAAGGGCGAGTTCAAGAAAGAGATGGAAACGCTGGTCAAGCACGGCTACACCCGGGCGCGAATCGACGGCGAGCTAGTCGGGCTGGACGACGAAGTCGCGATTAATCTCGACAAACGGAAGAATCATACGATTGAAGTCGTGATCGATCGCCTGTTGGTGAAACCGGGGATCGAGCATCGTCTGGAAATGTCGGTGGGGCTGGCGATGAAGCTGGCGGGCGGGCTGGTGCAGGTCGCGGTGGTCGGCGGCGAAGAGCAGCTTTATTCCGAGAAGCTGGCCTGTCCGGATTGCGGCATCAGCGTGCCGCAATTGGAGCCGCGGTCGTTTTCGTTTAACAGCATGTATGGAGCGTGTCCGGAGTGCCATGGATTGGGCAGCAAGTATGATTTCGATCCGGCGAAGGTGATTACCGACTGGTCGAAGCCGCTGCTCGAGGGCGGGCTGGGGCCGGGATCGGCGTCGCAGAATCTGATTCATATGCTGCAGATTTCGGCGGCCGCGTATGGCATCAATTTGACCACTCCATTTGAAAAGTTTCCGGAGAAGATGCAGGACTTTCTGCTGAACGGTGAACCCGGACGTGGCGGCAAGACTGGGTTTCACGGAATCTTCGGATATTTGAAACAGAATCTCGAGGAGTCGACTTCGGAAGGCTATCGTGATTGGCTGATGGACCACATGTCGGCGACCGAGTGTCCAGCGTGCCACGGGAAGCGGCTGCGGCCGGAGAGTCTGGCAGTCAAGGTGAATGGGATGTCGATTGCCGATTTTACCGCGATGCCGGTGGAGCGTTCTCTGGCCGTGGCGCAGGGCATCAAGCTGGCGGGGCGCGAGGCGGCGATTGCCGGGCGCGTCATGCATGAAATTGTGGAGCGGCTGCAGTTCTTGAATGCGGTGGGGTTGGGATATATCTCGCTCGATCGTTCGTCGGCAACTTTGTCGGGCGGCGAAGGGCAGCGCATTCGGCTGGCGACGCAGATTGGATCGAAGCTGCGCGGCGTGTTGTATGTGCTGGACGAGCCTTCGATCGGATTACATCATCGCGACAATGGGCGGCTGTTGACTGCTTTGGAGAACCTGCGCGACCTGGGCAACACTGTGCTGGTCGTCGAGCATGATGAAGAAACCATCCGGCGCGCGGATTATGTAGTGGATCTGGGGCCGGGAGCGGGACGTCATGGAGGCAGTCTGGTGGCGCATGGGACTCCGGAAGAAATCATGCGCGATCCGAACTCACTGACCGGGGCGTATATCTCGGGGCGGTCATCCATTGAGATGCGGGCGGAGCGGCGGCAGGCGAACGGGGCGGCGCTGACGATTCTGGGCGCGAAAGAAAACAATCTCAAGAACCTGGATGTGGCATTTCCGCTGGGTGTGATGACCGTGGTGACGGGAGTTTCCGGTTCCGGCAAATCGACCCTGGTGAATGACATTCTGTACAGGGCGCTGGCACGGCAACTCTATCGCTCACGCGAGAAGGCGGGGGACCACAAGGCGATTTCGGGGGCGGAGAATATAGATAAGGTAATCCGCATCGATCAGTCGCCGATCGGCCGGACGCCGCGGTCCAATCCGGCAACATATACCGGAGTGTTCACTGCGATTCGAGATTTCTATGCCATGCTGCCGGAGTCGCGTGAGCGGGGTTACAAGGCGGGACGGTTCTCCTTCAACGTTTCCGGCGGGCGCTGTGAGGCGTGCCAGGGTGAGGGGCAACGGCGCATCGAGATGAATTTTCTCCCGGATGTCTACGTGCTATGCGAGGTCTGCGGCGGGCGCCGCTACAACCATGAGACGCTGGCGGTGAAGTACAACGGGAATTCGATCGCCGACTTGTTAGAAATGCCGGTCTCCGACGCGCTGCCGATTCTGGAGAATATTCCGCAGGTCAAACAGAAGCTGCAGACCCTGGTCGACGTGGGGCTGGGATACATTCATCTGGGGCAATCAGCGGTGACGCTCTCCGGCGGCGAGGCGCAGCGCATCAAATTGGCGCGCGAACTCAGCAAGCGGCAGACGGGCAAGACACTCTATCTGCTCGACGAACCCACCACCGGACTGCACTTCGACGACGTGAAGAAGTTACTCGATGTGCTGCACCGGTTGACCGACCTGGGGAACTCGATCATCATCATCGAACACAATCTGGATGTGATCCGCAACGCCGATTGGATCATTGATCTGGGGCCGGAGGGCGGGGAAGAGGGCGGACGGATTGTGGCGCAGGGCACTCCGGAGACGGTGGCGCGGGTGAAGAAGTCGTATACGGGGCAGGCGCTGGCAGGATATTTTGGGAATGGGAAGAAGGTTCCAGTAGCGAGTACTGAGTACGCAGTCAAACTTTCATAAGAAAGAATTACTTTGTCATCTTCCGACAGTCCACAGTTTGAGCCGCAGCCGACAGTGAGTGCCGAGCCGCCGGTTCCTGTACCGACTCCGCCCGATCCCTTCGCTGTTGCGGGCGTTCCCTCCGTTCTGGCAGCGCCGACGCCCGTGGAGAATCCAGTGTGGAACGGGTGGGACGTTCTGTTAATCGCCGGGTTGACGTTAGTCACCATGGTCGTGTTGCAGCTTGTGGTGCTGCTGACAGCGCATTGGCTTTGGTACCCGCTGGAAAGTCTGGCCGACGTTTCAAAAAAGTCCATCTTGTTGATCGCTTCGCAATTTCTGCTCTATATCCCGGTGGCCGCGTGCATGGTCGCGCTAGTCGAGGGAAAGTATCACGCAGGCTTTTGGGAGGCGATCCAGTGGAACTGGCCGCGGTCGGGGTGGAAGCTGTTGGCGCTGGGCGGAGCGATGTTCTTTGTTCTCGGGCTGCTGCAAAGTTTGTTGCCCATGCCGAAGGATACGCCCTTTGAGCATCTCTTCGATCGGCCGCGCGACGCCTATCTGCTCTCGATCATTGCCGTCACACTCGGGCCGCTGATGGAGGAGCTGTTCTTTCGCGGCTTCATGTATCCGGTGCTGGCGCGGCGGATGGGCGCGGCCTGGGGAATCGCGCTCACCGCGCTGCCGTTCGGTTTGATTCATCTGCCGCAGTACGGATGGGCATGGGGAGCGGCCCTCGTGATCTTTCTGGTGGGCGTGGTGTGCGGCATAGTCCGCGCCGTTACGCGTTCGGTGGGAGCCAGCTTCCTGGTGCATGCGGGCTTTAACGGCACGCAGATGCTGATTGCTGTGGTCATGACGCAAGGCTTCCGGCACATGCCGAAGGCGTTTGCAATCTGTTCACTGCAATGACGGGTGCGTCCTTCGGACGCTTTTGTTCCCGAATTGGCAAAACGCTTAATGGTCGGGAAGACTTTCGACGGACAGCCGAGGCGGCTGTCGCTACGCGAGCAACGCGGGGTACGAGAGTTGGCGAGCAGGAGTGCCCGCCCCACACGATCCTTAATTATTTCACGGTTACTGTCAGCAACTGCGCACCACTCACCACGTAGTCCAGGGGTGGTGTCGCGGTCTCGTCGACGCTGGATTCTCCGCTGACGATCATCTCCTGGTTGCCGCGCATGCCGTCCATGATGTTCATCACTGAGATGGGCAGCGTGGGCATGACTTTGTCGGCAACGCGAGCTTCGGGATCGGCCTCGAGCAGCGAAACGTAGAGACGATTGTTGGTGTGCTCTTTGTTGAGCAGTGCAATCGTGGACGCGAGATCGAGCTTGCGTCCGAAGGCCGGATTGGTGCGGCCTACGCGGTCGAGGGTCTCGCCGTCACTGACCAGAATGCGCAACGTTCCTTTGCTGGCGGACGTGGGAATCTTTACCGAAATCTGATGCACGACGCGCTCGCCGCGGTAGGGAGCGAGCACGGTTTCCACGATAATTTCATCGCCGGGTCGAGCTTCGCTCACGTCGGTACGGGCGCTTTCCAGGCGCGCCCAGCGGCGTTCGCGCACCAGGTCGAAGTCGAGCTTCACGCTGTTGACTGCGGGGGCGTTGTAAGGATTGTCGTAAATGCGGCCGAAGCGCTCGCCCAATGATAAGGCGGCGGCCATGGCGGCGGGCTGGCCGTTATCCGCGGGAACAAACATGTTCCTAAGCCCGACCTCGGGGAAACCCTTCACATCGATGCTGCCATTCAGCCGGTACGTAATTTCTTCGCCATATTCATTGACCCCATGCAAAGCATTGAAAACGGTTGCCATAATGGCCACCGGACTGAGGCGCGGGTTGTTCAAAACTTCGTAATGGAATTCTTTCGTGCCGCCGCCGCCGTGCAGGGTCAGGGTCACGGGAATCATGTCAGGCTGCTTATTGAATACGCCGAGGATACCGGTGTGGCGATCCTGCACAAAGACTCCCGCACGCTCGGTCGTATTGACGATCTTGAAGGCGTTTAATGGCGAGGGCAGAGTCGCCAGCACCTGCGCTTTGTTCATGGGCAGATCGACGGAGCCGAACTGCAGGAGAGGGTGTCCACAGGCCAGCAGACGCTGAGGATCGATGTAAGTAACGGTGCAGGTGGCTGCGATATCCATATCGCCGCGAACCAGAATCGCGCTTACCGCCGAACCTGCCTCAAGCGGTTCGGGCTGTTTCTCTTCGCTGACCGAGCCTGCGCCCATCACGGGGACAACTCCGGCCGAGGCAAACTGTCCGGCGAAGCGTCGCATGGTGTCTTCGGAGAATCCGTTGAAGACTAGCGGTGTGTCGATGGGCTTGAGATAACTGGCGAAATCCTGCGTCGAACCAGGGATAGTTCCGCCATCGCCGGGGGCGGCGGTTTTCCCCGCGGCATTCGATACGCCGGGCTTGGTGGCCGCGGCCTCTTCGGCCGGCGACTTGTCGAGTGCGTTGATCTCGAGCATGTCGGCGATTGGGGTCACGCCCGCGATCGGTTCCTTCGAGAATTCGCCGATGCGGAAAGCAAGTGCCCCGGCCAGTCTGCCGTCGAGATAAACCGGGCTTCCGCTCATACCGGCGACGACGCCGGTGTACTCCACCTTTTTCCCATGCAGGCGGACAAGGATGATGTCGCCCTTGGGTCCGTTCGTATTGTGCAGGACGCCGAGCACCTCTACATCCATGGATTCGGGCTTAACACCCTCGAATACCGTGAGGGCATAGCCGCGCATGCCAGGATGGATCTGGTCCACCGAGATGGTGGGCTGAGAGGTTTGGGCAGCCAGCGTAATTGTGAATAGGGATAGACCTAGGACGAGAAGCGCAAGACCTACTTTTCTCATTTGAAGCCCCGACGCGGGATCCGCCAACAGATCCCATTACAAATTTAGACTCATACCAACTGCTACTCGTTGCCTGGAGGGGACTATCTGGGACCGGGCAAAACATCCCAATTGCCGAACCTTGCGTCTATACTAGCACAGAGGTTTTCCAGGTTGAACATGTTTAATCATTACAAAAGTAAGACCTTACGATTCAAAAAACAGCATAAAAAGTGGAACGTTTCGGGAGTGAATCTGGTAATCTTGCTGGCTCTGTTTTGTGCAGCCGCTCCGCTCCGGGCGCACGACCAACAGGGTCAGACGCCAACCAGCCAAACGGCTTCTCAGGCGCCATCGCAGTCTCCCGATACCAGTAAGCCCAAGCAAGACGTTCCCGCAGAAGCGGGTGGTCCCACCGACAATGTCGGGCCGTATGCCATTCCAAAGAAAAAGGCCGACGACGCCCCGCCGCCTCCGCCGGTCGCTCCGAAAAAGGTCGAGGACATCCCCGACTATTCGCTCAAGGTAAACGTTCCGCTGGTGAATGTGGATGTGCTGGTCACGACCAAAGATGGGCAGTTCGTTCCCGGGCTGAGGCAGGATAATTTTCGCATTCTGGAAGATGGCGTCCCGCAGAACGTGACTCACTTCAGTGTGTCGAAGGCGCCGATCACAGCCGTACTGCTGGTCGAGTTTGCCTCGACGAATTATGTGTTCATGATTCAGGCCCTGCAGGCTTCGTATGCATTCGCCAACACTTTGAAGAAGGAAGACTGGGTGGCGGTGGCGTATTACGACATGCAGCCGCATATTCTGGTCGACTTCACCCAGGATAAGAAAGCTGTCTATGGAGCACTGAACCAGTTGCGCATTCCGGGCTTCGCGGAGACTAATCTTTTCGACGCCTTGTATGACACGCTGGATCGCCTCGACCGGGTCGAAGGGAAGAAGTACGTCATCCTGGTGACGACGGGAATCGATACGTTCAGCAAACTCACGCTGGATAAGATCATGAAGAAGATCAAGGACACGAAGGATGTCACCATCTTTCCTATCAGCGTGGGCTTCATCGTGCGCGAGTATTGCGAGACCCATCCCGGGGGATGCCGCAACGCTCACGGAATGGGTATTCCGGTGGGCAACATGGACTACCTGCAGGGCGACAACGAGATGAGAACTTTCGCCGCGATGACCGGGGGCCGAGCTTACTTCCCGCGCTTTGAGGGAGAGCTGCCGGAATTGTTCGGCGATATCTCCAACGACATTCGCAACCAGTACACGATCTCCTATTCCCCCACCAACTCAAAGCTCGATGGAACTTACCGCAAACTGAAAGTTCAGGTGGTGGCGCCCGACGGCGGCCCCCTGAAGGTACAAGATCAGAAGCACAAGAATGTGAAGATCGAAGTGGTCGCGCGCGACGGATATACGGCGAAACATACTGTGGATTAACGGCCAGTGCGTTCGTCGCGAAAGGAGATTGCATCGGCCGTGGAACGGCTAAAGGCCAAGCTGTAATCCCTTCGGTTGTCCGGGGCAAAGGCTGTCAGCGAACTCAGGATTGCAAGTCAAAGTTGATGCGGTCGGCTTCGATCAGCAAACGTCTCATGGACCGAAGAAGTGCCTTCCTCTTTTCCGGGTCTTTGGTTCCCTTAATCTGTGACAGGGTGTCCTCAAGCTGCTTTGCCAATTTCTCGAAGTTCGGTTCGCGCATAGGGAGAATGCGGTAGATTGCTACAGCCTTATGGTTGGATACCATACATATGTTCCTTTAAGGGAAACCATGTAGGCCTGAAAGCGCAGCGGGGGTTGGGAAGGAAGTTCCCGCTGGTTTACGGAATCATCGTGATCCGCTTTCCAGAGTATTGCATCACTTTGTCAGGGTGGTCTGCCGGATTGATTCCTACTCCGTGGTTCTCGCTTACAAAAACTACGCGGAAGGAGCGGCTTTCCAGCATGCCTGGGAAAGTTCCCTTCCGGTCACCAATGGTCAGGGTGCGCGCCGCGTCATCCCAGTGAAATGGAATGGTCGCGTATGCCCCTTTCTCGTAGTCGTAGTTGTCGTTTTCATCTTCGTAAAGGGTGAAATCCCCATCCGCGCCGGGGTAAATGCGAAGCTCGATCGGGTCTGCCCTTTTCTCGGTGGACCACTCTTCGTCGGGTCCCAACGGAAGAATCGATCCAGCGCGGACATACAAAGGCAGGCGGTCCAAGGGGGCGGCAGCGTCGATCATTCGACCTCCTTCGACCACGATCCCGTCCAGAAGTCGTACCACTTGCTTTCCGGTAGATAGAGTTGCCGTGTCGTAGCGGCAGGATCGGTCACCGGATTCACCAGGAATGCCGGGCCGTACATGAATTGATCGCCAATATTTTGGGCGCGAGGATCGGCGCGGAAGTCCATCACCAGCGGCCGCATCGGCGTGTAAGCTTCACTGGTTGTCTTCCATGCCAGCGAGTAAATATAAGGAAGCATGCGGTAGCGTAGCCGATCGAAGTTCACGAGAATCGTCTGCGCCTCCGGCCCGTAAGACCACAATTCGTTTTCATCCGGATGGCGCGTCCCGTGAACTCGTAGGATGGGATTGAACGTACCGTACTGAAACCAGCGAATAAATAATTCGCGAAAGGCCGGATCGGTGGGGTTCCCGAAAACAAATCCGCCAATGTCCGTAGTCCAATAAGGAATCCCCGACAGTGCGAAATTCAAACCTGCGGGAATCTGTCGGCGGAAGCTGAGCCAATCGGAATTAATGTCGCCCGACCAGGCCGTAACTCCATTTCTTTGCGACCCTGCGAATGCGGACCGGGAGAGGATGAACACGCGCTTCTTGTCGGATGCGCTGCGCTGTCCCTGATAAACCGCCTGGGTGTCGAGCAGGGGATACACATTCACATATCGATTTCCGCTGCCGGCCGCGAGTTTGTGATTCAACAGGATGTTCTCTTCCTGCCCTTCGGTTTCCGGTTCGGTCGTATCCATCCACCAGGCATCGAGTCCAATACTGAACAGGCCTTTATTCACCAAGTCCCAATAATATTTGCGGGCCTCCGAGCTGGTGGCGTCATACACCGCCATTGCGTCGGTGTGGTAGGGCGGCTTTGCGTACTTGAACTTGTCTACGAACCAACCTTTATTCTGCATGTAGTCGTAACTCGCGGAGCCGGGCTCGAAGAACGGCCAGATGGAAATCATCAGAGTGGAAATTTTCGCTGTGCAACTGGTCCACCATTGCTTTCGGATCGGGATAATTCTTGTTAAAGACGAATTCCCCCTTGCGATTCCACCAGAACCAATCCTGAACCAGATTGTCGACCGGAATGTGCAGTTCGCGATACTTGCGGGCAACGCCCAGCAGTTCTTCCTGCGATTTGTAGCGATTCTTGCACTGCCAGAATCCGTAGGCCCACTTGCCGAACATGGGCGCCTGTCCGGTTAGCTCTCGATAGCTGGCAATGATCTTGTCGAACTCGGGACCGTAGAGGAAGTAGTAATCAATGACGTCGGCAACTTCGGAGCTGATGTATAGATAGTTGGCGAAACGGTTGTTGAAGCGGCTTCGCGAAGTGTTGTTCCAAAAAATGCCGTAGCCCTTGCTCGACAGCATCAGCGGCACGGAGATGTTGCTGTTCTCCTGGGAAATGTCGACCGACTCGCCACGATAGTTCCACACGCCCGCCTGATGCTGGCCCAATCCGTAGAGCTCCTTCGTGCGAGCCGTAGATGTTGACGAAAGATTCGGCGCGGTAAGTGTCTTCTCCGTTCACTTTCTCCGGCCTCATGCTCCGCGAAGATTCCTGCGCGAGCGACTCGCCACCAGTGTTGGCGTAAGCAATGGCCCCATCTTTTTTCGTGACCGTAATTTTCAGCAGGGAAGTGGTGAGAGTGACGGCATCCTCGGTGGATTGCATCGACCATTGCGCGGCGGGCCAGCTCTCTTGGATGACAACGTAATCCGCGCGCTTAGGGAACGAGGCCGTCGGCGAATAAAGAACGCGAATCACCGAGTCCGAGCAGACTTGCACTTTCAGAGTGCCCGTTCCCATGGAGAAGAGAACACCGTCCGCCTGCTGCTGAACCTCTCGGACGGGATTCATCGCGCTCCACTGGGCGTGGGCATGGTCCAGGGACAGGAGGCAACAGGAAAGTGCCACCAGGAATGAAACGAAGAATCGAAATATTTCTCTTTTTTTCAAGGGCATAAGCGATCCGAATCGAAGCGAGGCCATTTACATAGCTATTAGTGAATGACTTCCAGCGGAATATTTGTGCAGGCGAAGAATAACATTCCGCGAAGACACTTTGCCATTAACGATTATGTCGCTGAAAGATCGCTTCGAAGGAAGATCGCTTCGAAGAAAGATCGCTTCGAAATTTCTCTGGGCGCCGCGTAGTTAGAGGAGAAGTAGCGCGGTCGGCGTTTGCAGTGCGCGTTAAAATCTGCCGCATGAAGGCGCCAGTGAAGATCGAGCGCCTGCGTTCATCCGCCGCTTTCGCTGCTGTGGGAGTATTCTGCAATTTTCGGATGACGGTCAAGGAATTGGATGCGGCCGTTCTATCATTGCCAGGAATACATCAAAGACGAACAGTGCGATCGCGATGTCGTTGAACAACGTTGCTTGGCGCAGCGTTGGCCAGAATTGGTTGGCGGCCCAAAAAAGAAACGCGGACGCCAGAAGAATGGCTTTGACAACTTCCGGCCGTGCAGGCCGCCGTACCACCTCGTAAACAAGACAGGCACAGGCGATCAGAGCAAGCGGGACTGCGGCCAGGAAATCGTGCGCCCCAGCTGGAAAGAGCCCGGGAAGAATGTCCCATAGCAAGAGTAGCCCAACCCCGGCGAGCGTCACAACGCCGAGTATCACCGGCACGGCACGGTGATCCCAGTGCAAACGAATCGACATGGATGCAACCTCGAATAAGTGCACGTTCTGCGAGCGCACTTGGTATCGGTATTAATTTTCGCAATTTTCGGGGAGTGCGGACGAATCGGACTACCGGCGCGGACCCCTCCGGTGCCGCGCCGTCCATCCGCAAAGTGTGCGAGCTGGATTCAATCTGCCGACGATAAATGCGTTAATCCGTACCGTCCAACACAAATTTCTTATGGCAGCCATCAGAAACATCTCGCCCACCCGACTGAACGGCAGAGGACTGGAATCAATCTCCATATGTGCCTTTGCACAGCCCGAGCTGAAGAGATCAGCGAGACCCCGACTGATCTCCAACGTTCGGGGACCAACCCTGCAGCTTGACCAGCCAGTTAGCGGGTTCCGGCAAAATCGCGAATTTGGGCAGTTCCCCGCGCACCATCGCCACTTCATCGCAGCAATGAAACCGGGGACAAGCGTGGCAGTCTTTGTAGATCTTGTCGGGAAGATCCTCGCGCTGCGCAACTGAGAATCCCTGACCGGCGAAGAAGTCGGGCTTGCGCGTGAACAGGCAAATGCAATCCACCCGATGACGCTTCGCCTCGGCCAGCAGCGATTTTCACCAGGCGTCCTCCGCCTCCCTTGCCTTGAGCCCAGGGAGCGACCGTGATCGATCGAATCTCGGCCAGGTGCGTGCCATACAGATGCAACGCGCCACAGCCGATGATGCGCCTCTCATCTTCGAGGACCACGAAGTCTCTGACGTTCTCGCAAATCTCCGGCAGAGTGCGCGGCAGCAGCGTGCCATCGCCGGAATATCCCGCAATCAACTCGTGAATCTGCTGTGCGTCGGGCAAAATTGCTTTACGCGTGCGCATGGGCCTCCTCGCGAAGAGACTCGATCTTCTTTCTCGTGACGCTGATTGCGTGTCGCACCCGGCTTGGCGCCGTTCCTCCCGGAACATCGTGGACCGCTAGCACGGAAGCCAGCTTCAACGATTCGTAAAAATCCTGATCGAAAGCCGGGCTGAGCGATCGCAGTTCGTCGAGCGCCAAGTCTTGGAGTTCGCAGCTCCGCTCGATACACATCTGCACTGCTTTGCCAATCCGCTCATGCGCCAGCCTCGAAGGCACCCCCCGCTTCACCAGATACGTAGCGGCGGCCCACGCATTCATAAATCCCGACTGTGCCGCCTGATGCATGCGCTCTTTATTGAATTCCACTGCCTTCATCCAGCCCGTCACCAAGCGGCAACATCTGCAGCAGCGTGTCGGAAGAATCGAACAGCGGCTCTTGCGTTTCCTGCAAATCTTTGTTGTAGGCCAGAGGCAAACCCTTGACTGCGACCATGAGCGCGGTGGCATTTCCCAGGACTCGCCCACTTTTGCCCCGCACTAGCTCGAGCAGATCGGGATTCTTCTTCTGCGGCATCGCGCTGCTGCCGGTCGAGTAAGCTTCGGGCAGAGCCAGAAAGCTGTATTCCTGCGAGGAAAATAAAATCATCTCCTCCGCCCAGCGGCTCAGATGCAATCGCGAGCAGCGACAGCGCATTCACAAACTCAAGCGCAAAGTCCCGGTCGCTGGTGGCATCGATACTGTTCGCGGTCACGCCGTCGAATCCCAGACTGTCGGCCATGAAGGGAACGATCCAGCGGCAAGGTCGCACCGGCGACAGCACCAGATCCCAACGGGCAAGCGTTTAGCCCGCTTTCGGCAGTCCGCCAGTCGTTCCGCATCCCGCAAAAACATTTCGACATAGGCCAGCAGCCAATGTCCGAGCCAGAACCGGTTCCGCCCTTTGCAGATGCGTGTACGCAGGCATGGCGGCATCCGCGGCCTGATCTGCGCGATCCGCCAGCGCGTTGCACAATTCGCGCCAGTTCGTGCCGCAGTTGATCGATCGTTGTTCTCACGTACAGCCGCAGGTCCGTTGCAATTTGCTCATTGCGGCTGCGGCCGCTGTGCAGCTTGTATCCCGCTTCGCCGATCAGAGCAACCAGTTGCTTCTCCACGAAGTGATGCACGTCCTCCGCCTCATCGTCGTCGAGAAATGATGGCGAGGCCGTCGCCCTTTCGCCGATTTGCTCCAGTCCCTGCAGAATGCCGATCAGTTCGTCGGAGGAAAGTATGCCCGCAGTCTTCAACGCTCTGCGCGTGCGCGCTGCTGGCTGCAAGTTCGTGACGCAGCAACCGACGATCGAAGCTGAACGATCGCTGCCAGCGCTCGAAATCAGGATCCAGCGGCTGCCGGAATCTTCCGGACCACATCTTCATCGCGCGACCTCCACGCGAGTCCGGGCCCGCGATCGCGATGGCAATCCAAGAATGCGAATAAATCCGGCCGCATCCTTCTGGTCATAACTGTCGCCCATCGTGAACGATGAAAGATCGGTGCGGTAGAGCGAGTGTTCCGATTCGCGGCTCACCACGGAAACATTTCCTTTGTACAACGACAGCGTGACGCTGCCCGTCATCTCTTTCTGCGTGCTCTCGACGAAGGCGTCAAGCGCTTCGCGCAGCGGAGTGAACCACAGACCGAAATAAACCAGTTCCGCGTACTTCAGCCCAATGTGCTGCTTGAAGTGCGCGACCTCGCGCTCCAGGCACAGCGCCTCCAGTTCGCGGTGAGCCGTGATCAACAGCGTGCCGCCGGGGGTTTCGTAACATCCCCGCGACTTGATCCCGACGAAACGGTTCTCCACCAGATCGACACGCCCGATGGCGTTGCGCGCGCCAATTTCGTTCAGCAGTTCCACCAGCGATACGGGCTCCATTTTCATCCCGTTCACCGAAACCGGAACTCCCTGCGCGAATCCGATGCGCACCTGTTCTTCTTTGTCCGGCGCCTCCTGCGGCGAGCGCGTAATCTGCCAGGTGGTCGGCAAAGGCGCGTTCCCGGCATCTTCCAATTCGCCGCCTTCGTGGCTGATGTGCCAGAGATTGCGGTCGCGGCTGTGAATCTTCTCGCGGCTTGCCGCCACCGGAATCCCGTGCTGCTCGGCGTAATCCAGGCAGTCTTCGCGCGACTTCAACGTCCACTCCCGCCACGGCGCGATGATCTTCAACTCCGGAGCGAGCGCCTGGTAGGTCAATTCAAACCGTACTTGGTCGTTGCCCTTGCCGGTGCATCCATGAGCGACCGCCGTCGCTCCCTCGCGCAACGCCACTTCAACCTGATGCTTCGCGATCACCGGACGAGCCAGCGAAGTTCCCAGCAGATACTTGTGCTCGTAGACGGCTCCAGCCTTCAGAGCGGGGAAAACGTATCCAGTCAGAAATTCTTCGCGGAGATCCTCCACGATCACCTTGCTGGCGCCGGTCGCGTAGGCCTTCTCGACCACGGCGTCAATGTCGTCTCCCTGCCCCACGTCGCCCACCATGGCGATGACGTCGTAGGAATAGTTTTCTTTCAGCCACGGAATAATGATCGACGTGTCCAATCCACCGGAATAAGCGAGTACAACTTTTTCAGGCATGAGCGCTCCTAACGGGCAGGCGAACCGCGCCGCCCAGCAATAAATAAAGAATAGATTTCTGAACGTGCAGCCGGTTTTCCGCCTGCTCGAAGATGACTGAATTCTCCGAGTCCATCACTTCATCAGTGACTTCCTCGCCGCGATGTGCAGGCAGACAGTGCATGAACGCCGCATGGGGCGCGGCTTCCGCCATCAGTTGCCGATTGACTTGGTATGGCGGAAATATTTCAGCGCGCTGTTCTGCTTCGTGCTCCTGACCCATGCTCGCCCACGCGTCGGTGTAAACGGCGTCGACTCCGGCGACCGCCGCATGCGGATCTGTCAGCAACTCGATTCGAGCCCCCGTCGTCTTTGGCGATCTTCCGCGCATCGGCTACAATCTGCGCATTTGGCGAATATCCCTTCGGCGTAGCGATCCGGATCGAAGACCCGAGGCACGCGCAAGTCAGCAAGAGCGAATGCGCTACATTGTTGCCATCGCCCACATATGCCAGCGAGATCTTCTTGAGATCGCCGAACCGTTCCTGCAAGGTAAAATAGTCCGCCAGCGCCTGGCACGGATGCTCCACATCGCTGAGCGCGTTGATGACCGGGACCGAAGCATAACGAGCCATGCCCTCGATGGTTTCCTGCGCGAAGGTGCGCAGCACGATCACGTCCACCCAGCGTTCCAGGTTATGCGCGATATCGCTCAGACGTCTCGCGCGCATCCAGCCGGCTCTGCGACTGGTCCACGAACATGGCTGCGCCACCAAGGCTCGTCATGCCGGCTTCGAACGTGAGCCGGGTTCTAAGCGAAGGCTTTTCAAAAAACATCACCATCTGTTTTCCCGCCAGCGACCGTTGAAACACTGACGGACGGGACTTCATCAGTTCCGCCAGATGCAGCACGGCCTGAACCCCCTGCGGTCCCAGATCGCGTGTCGAAACCAGGTCTGGACACCAGAAAGTACCGGGAAATGTCGCCGGCACCGCCGGCACTCTGCTTTGCAATGGACTATTCAACTCTTGCTCCTGTCTTGATAACCTTGTGTCCAGAAAATCGGTTCCCGCGCTCATGCGCAGGTGACTTCTGTCCCACAATTCAGCTTGGTGTGGTAGAACTCCGGCAAGGCTTCAGCTTCCGCCGCAGGCAGAATCCGTACTCTCCCAACTCCCTGCTTTAAGGCTTGCCGGCACGCTTCCAGCTTGGGCAACATGCCTCCGCTGATGACCGATCCCTCCACCATATCCTGCGCCTGCTTGGTGCTCAACCACGGAATCACGGCTCCTTCCGCGTCTTTCACTCCGGCTACATCCGTCAGGAAAATAAGCGCATTCGCGTGGCAGGCCGCGGCGCACGCGGCAGCCATCTCGTCCGCATTCACGTTGTAATACTCGCCGTCCGCTCCCAGAGCCAGCGATGCCAGCACTGGAATTCCTCCCTGTTGCCAGAGGGCTTCGATCCAGCACGGTTCAGCAAAGCAAATCTCGCCAACGAATCCCAGATCGTTCCCGCGAATATGCTTCCGCCGGGCCCGGAACGACATGCCATCGCCGCCGCAGAATCCGACCGCAGGCATGCCCGCGGCCTGAATCGCAGCTACGAGTTTCTTATTGACCATTCCCCCCAAAACCATCAGTGCGACATCGCGAGTCTCCGCATCGGTCACACGCAGCCCGCTGATGAACTCACTTTGCTTTCCAAGTTGTTTCAGAACCCGGGTGAGCGCCCCGCCGCCACCGTGAACCACAGCCACGCGATGACCATCCTGCGCCAGTTCCGCAATCGCCCGAGCGCACTTGCGCAAAGTGGGGGCATCCTCCAGCGCGGCTCCTCCGATTTTGATCACGATTGTCACTGCAGTCCCTCGTCTTCCGGCCACCCATACATCAGATTCATGTTCTGCACCGCCTGTCCGGCCGCGCCCTTCAACAGGTTGTCGATGCAGGAGATCAGCACCAGCCGCCGGCCGTCCTCCGCCAGGCAAAATCCCAGATCGCAATAGTTCGTCTGCAGCGAAAACTGCACCTGGGGAAGCTTCGGCGTTTGAAACACCCGCACCCAGCGCTTGCCCGAATAAAAATTTCGAAAGCACGATTCCACTTCCAACGGCGTCATCTCGCGGTTAAGGTGCAAGTAGATCGTCGACAATATTCCACGCGGAATGGGAAGCAGGTGCGGCGTAAAGATCAATTCCTGCGCGCCCAGCGCGAGTTGTTCGACCATCTCGCCTACGTGCCGGTGAGTGAATACCGAATACGCTGACAAGTTGTCGGCCACCGACACAAAATGGGTCTTGGCGGTCGGTTCCTTGCCTGCTCCCGACACCCCAGATTTCGAATCGGAGACGATCCCGCGAGTTCGATCGACCACTCCAGCCTTCAGCAGCGGCGCCAGGGCCAGAATCACCGACGTTGCGTAGCATCCCGGATTCGCCACCAGCGCGGCGTTGGCCACGCGATCGCCATTTAATTCGGGCAGCCCATAAACCGCCTTCTCCGTCAATTGCGCCGCCGTGACCGCATCGGAATCCTGAAAGTTATAAATCGCGCGGTGCTGCTCTTCCTTCAATCGCCAGGCTCCGCTCAGATCGATGACTCGCAGCCCATGAGCCAGCGCCTCAGGCACGAGCGCGCGCGATGCCTCGTGCGGGGTAGCGAGAAACAGCAACTCCACGCCCTGCTGCTTCATCGCCGGCCACGAAAGCGAATGCAGCGGGTAACCGCCGTTACCGGATAGAACCGGAAACACATCTGCCAAATCCAGCGCGTGTCCATGGTCCGCAGAGCGCCGCAGCAGAAATGGTTTTTCCAGCCGGGGATGACGCAGAAGAATCCGCGTCAGCTCCAGGCCGGAATATCCGGTCGCTCCCAACACAGCTGTTTTAAGCTTCGCGGTCATCGTCGTCCGTTTTGGTGCTAGTTCAGCATTTCCTCAATGCGGCCCGCTAGTTTCCGGGCCTCATCCTTGTCGGGACAAACAATCAGAATGGTGTCGTCGCCGGCAATCGTGCCCACCACCTCCGTCCAGTCGGTCTCATCCAGAGCCGCCGCCACAGGCTGCGCGCTGCCCACGATGGTTTTGACGACCAGCAAGTTCTGGGCGGAGCGGATATCGAGCACAAACTCCCGCATCAGGCGCGACACCGGAGGCAGCGCAATGCCCGCCCCCCCGTCGCCGTGAGGCAGCGAATAGCCCTGAGAAGTCTTGCTGAGATTCAGATCGCGGATGTCGCGCGATAGGGTCGCCTGTCCGACCTTAAATCCCCGCTTGCGCAGGAGCCGCTGAAGGTCCTCCTGGCTGGCGATGGACCCGTGCTTCAACACATCCAGAACGGCCCGTTGACGCAGAGTTTTATTCATCGTGAATAACTATGCACAATAATGCATAAATATGTCACTATCTTACGGTCCTTGACCGAAATGTCAATAGGAAAGGCCCCTATTCGTTTACTTTCGGGGCCCTGAAAAAACCTGCGAGAAATGCAGGCCTGATAGACTACTTCGCGGTCAAGAGCAGCGGCAAGATGTTCGCGCTTCTCCTCCGCGGAACACGAATGAACCCGAAGCCGACGTTAACAGCTGAATTGATCGCGGAGTTCCTGGGCACCTTCGTGCTCATCCTGCTGGGCAACGGGGTGGTTGCCATGGTCGTACTATTTCCCACGAAGCACGCCGGAGAAACCATTCACGGCGGCTTCACTAACATCACCTTGTGCTGGGGACTCGCGGTGACGATGGGCATTTATATTGCCGGCAAAATTTCCGGAGCGCATCTGAATCCCGCAGTGACCTTGGCTCTCGCCGTCTTTCGCGGCTTCTCCTGGCGCAAGGTGCTGCCTTACTTCATCGTACAAACCGCAGGAGCGTTTGTGGCTTCCGCGCTCGTCTATTGGAACTACCTGCCGGCCTTCCACCAGTTCGATCCACAACTCGATCACACCGCCGGAGTTTTCACCACATTTCCCGCCTACCCGGCGTTGCCGCAGGCGGGCTTTCTCGACCAGCTCATCGGCACGGGCTTGCTGGTTCTTCTCGTCTTCGCGATCGTCGACGAATACAATGCCCCTCCGGGAGCGAATCTTGCGCCTGTGCTCATCGGCCTGGTCGTGGTTGCCATCGGCATGAGCTTCGGCGGCATGCACGGTTATGCCATCAATCCCGCGCGCGACTTCGGCCCGCGCCTCTTTACCGTGGTCGCCGGCTTTCACAACAATGGCCTCACCGATGGAACTCGCGTGTGGTGGATCCCCGTCGTCGCGCCGTTGCTTGGGGGCTTAGTCGGCGCAGCCGTTTATGATTTTGGGATCAGGCGATTCCTGCGCCCTTCCTAGATCTGGTCGTAGAGACGTTGCTTGCAACGTCTCGCCTGCAGTGCCGGTGCTGCCGGCAAGAGACGTAGCAACCTACGTCTCTACAGAACTCGCGTAGCAGAGTACGAAGGAGAAACTTTGAAATATGTTCTAGCGCTCGACCAGGGCACAACCAGTTCGCGGGCTCTGCTGTTCGATCAGCAAGGAACCATTCGCTCGGTCGCCCAGCGGGAATTCGATCAGATCTTTCCGCAGCCCGGATGGGTCGAGCACAATCCGCAGCAGATCGCTTCCTCCCAGATCGCAGTAGCTCTCGAGGCGTTGGCCAAAGCCGGCGCGCGACCAAGCGATGTGGTTGCGATCGGCATCGCCAATCAGCGCGAGACCATGATCGTGTGGAATCGCGACACTGGAGATCCGGTCTACCATGCGATTGTCTGGCAGGACCGTCGTACCGCCGATTTCTGCGAGCGCCTCAGGAGCGAGGGTCACAGCCCTCTGATCCAGCAGCGCACCGGTCTGCTGATCGATTCCTATTTTTCCGCCAGCAAGATTTCGTGGATTTTGGACAACGTTGCCGGCACGCGCAATCAGGCGGCAGCGGGCAACCTCGCATTCGGCACGGTGGATAGCTGGCTACTCTGGAAGCTGACCGGCGGCCGACTACACGCGACCGATGCCAGCAATGCCTCGCGCACCATGCTCTTCAACATTCACACCGGTGCTTGGGACCGTGAACTTCTGGATCTGTTTCGAGTCCCGCTCTCCATGATGCCCGCGGTGCTATCCTCCAGCGAGATCTACGGTGAAGTGACCGCGGCGAAGGGACTGGAGGGCATCAGTCTCGCCGGCATTGCTGGCGATCAGCAAGCCGCGTTGTTCGGCCAGCGATGCATTCGCCCGGGCCTGACCAAGAACACCTACGGCACAGGATGTTTCATGCTGCAGAACACGGGCACGCGCGCAGTGCCTTCGTCGAATCGGCTGGTTACGACCGTTGCCTGGAAAATAAAAGACACGACCGAGTACGCCCTCGAGGGCAGCGTCTTCGTTGGGGGCGCGGTTGTCCAGTGGCTGCGCGACGGGCTGGGTTTGATTCGCCGGTCAGAAGAAGTCGAGGCTCTGGCAAAATCCGTGCCTGATAACGGCGGCGTATTTTTCGTTCCCGCCTTCGTAGGCTTGGGAGCGCCCCATTGGGACTCCTACGCGCGCGGTTCGATCTTCGGACTCACCCGCGGCACCACGGCAGGTCATCTTGCACGCGCAGCGCTAGAAAGCATTGCCTACCAGGTTGCGGACTTGCTCGACGCGATGCGCCTCGACTCCGGCGCGTCCGTGCCGGAACTTCGCGTGGACGGCGGAGCCGCCGCCAACGACAGCCTCATGCAATTTCAGTCCGACATCCTTGGCGCGCCGGTCATTCGCCCAGCGGTGACCGAAACGACGGCGCTCGGAGCTGCATACCTCGCCGGCCTCGCGGTTGGATTTTGGGAAACTGATCTCGATGCATCCGCCGCAAAGAAAGATCGCCGATTCGAGCCGCAAATGCCGGCATCACAAGCCCGGCAATTGCGAAACCGTTGGAACGAAGCCGTCTCGAGATCCAAAAACTGGGAGCCCGGAGCGGTGAGTTGAATTTCAAGAGCTTCCATCTCGAAGGGCGTCATCCTGACCATAGCCGTTCTTCAGGCGGAGGGATGGATCTCCCACGCAACCAAGGAAATCTCAAAATGTCCCATACGTTTTTTCTCTTCCGAATGTGGTTGCTGATGATTCTAGCCATTTCGCCCGGGTGGGGGCAGGCCGCACCGCTGCCCAGCGTGCAGGCCGCCCAAAAGGCCGACACCATCACTCTCTCCAACACCGCGATCTCAGCGACATGGTCCATCCGCGCCGGCACTTTGCAGTGGCAAAGTCTGACCAACCATTTCACTGGAACCACTCTGCCCCTCGCCGGAACCGTGTTTGAGTTGGTACCCAGAGAAGGCCCGGTGCTGCGTTCATCCGACTTCAAGATGGTTATAGCACCCATCATTGAGGACGCTCCAGTTTCGCGCGACTCGTCCAAGGCTGCCGACCACTTCCCGGGCCGACAAGTGCGCGTCGAACTCGAAGATACTTCCGCCAAGCTGCGAATCACCTGGCAAGCAATCCTCCGCGAAGGCGCCAACTACATTCGTCAAGAAGTCACCATCCGCGCGCTGCAACCATCACTCGCACTGTCGCAGATTGTCCTCATCGATGCGGTCGTGCCCGGTGCGGCGGTCGCCGGGCACGCGAAGGGATCTCCCGTCACTGCCGGAACCTGGTTCCTGGGCTTGGAGCATCCATTGTCCGAATGCCGCGTCCACGCGGACCGGGTTTCCTGCTGGCTCCCTCGCGAGCTTCCACTGCAAGCCGGCCAGAGCGTGACCTATTCCTCCGTGATCGGCGTAACGCATGCCACGCAATTGCGCCGCGACTTTCTGAACTATGTGGAACTCGAACGCGCTCATCCCTATCGAACTTTTCTTCACTACAACTCCTGGTACGACCTGGGATTCTTCGACCGCTACAACGAGCAGGACGCGGTCGCGGTCGTTCAGACCTTCGGCGAGCAACTCACCAAACAGCGCGCAGTCAAACTCGACAGCTTTCTCTTCGACGATGGTTGGGACGATCCCACGACTCTCTGGAAATTCAATCCCGGCTTTCCAACCGGCCTGACAAAAGTCGCGCAAACCGCGGCCAGCTACGGAGCGGCTCCCGGCATCTGGCTTTCTCCCTGGGGCGGTTACGACAAGCCGAAGCAGCAGCGTCTGGCTTCCGCCCGCGCGCAGGGATTTGAAACCAATGAAGGCGGGCTCGCGCTTTCCGGGCCGAAATACTATCGCTATTTCCGCGACACTTGTCTCGACCTGATCGAGAAATACGGCGTGAACCAGTTCAAGTTCGACGGGACTGGCAATGCGAACGAAGTGATCAAGGGAAGCGAGTTCGACAGCGACTTTGACGCCGCCATCCATCTGATTGGAGAACTTCGCGCAAAAAAGCCCGATCTCTACGTCAACCTCACTACCGGAACTTATCCTTCGCCATTCTGGCTGCTCTATGCCGATTCGATTTGGCGCGGTGGAGACGACCACAGCTTCGCCGGCGTCGGCAGCAACCGCCAGCGCTGGATCACCTATCGCGACTCGCAGATCTATCGCTGGGTGGTCGAAGAGGGCCCGCTGTTCCCGATGAATTCCCTCATGCTGCACGGCCTCATCTTTGCGCGCTATGCGGAGCGTTTGGGCAGCGATCCCGGCCACGATTTTCCTGACGAAGTTCATTCATACTTTGGCACGGGAACGCAGTTGCAGGAGATGTACATCACGCCTTCGCTGCTCTCCGCGGACGACTGGGATGTTCTGGCCGAGGCGGCGAAATGGTCGCGCGCCAACGCGCAGACACTCAAAGACTCGCACTGGATCGGAGGCGATCCGGCGCGTCTGGAAGTCTATGGCTGGGCCTCGTGGTCGCCGGAGAAAGCGATCGTGACCCTGCGCAATCCGAGCGACCAGCCGCAGGATTTCACCGCGAGCCTCGCGGCGCTGCTGGAACTCCCGGAAGGTTCGGCGCGTGTTTATGCTGCGCGCAGTCCATGGAAAAGCGACGGCGTCGCGCAGACCTTGCAGATTCCCGCACAGGAGCAACACATCTTTCACCTCCGGCCCTTTCAAGTGCTGACGCTGGAACTGGTACCATCGTCCTAAGATGCTCGCGTAGCGACAGCCGCCTCGGCTGTCCGCTCGGGATTAGCCGCTACGCGAGTTGGTGCATCATGAGAGCCGCAGTCCTCACCTCGCCCCAACCCGTTTCACAGCGCCCATTACGAATCACTGACATTCCATATCCTCAACTCAGGGACGGACACGTTCTCCTGCGAGTGCGCGCCTGCGGAGTTTGCCGTACCGATCTGCACATCGTCGAAGGCGATCTGCCACCCAAACAGCCGAGCATGATTCCAGGCCACCAAATTGTCGGTGAAGTAATCGGCGGCGCCACGGAGGAAATCCCACTCGGCTCGCGCGTCGGTGTTTGCTGGCTCGGCGGGACGGATGGCACTTGTTCCTATTGCCAACGAGGCATGGAGAACCTCTGCGACTCGCCCACGTTCACCGGATACAGCGTCCCCGGCGGATACGCGGAATATACCTTGGCCCGCGCCGATTTTGTCTTCCCGCTGCCTGCTGCACTCGATGATCTGCACGCCGCTCCGCTCCTCTGTGCTGGAATCATCGGTTTTCGTAGCTTACGCGTCGCCGGCGTCGAGACTGGGGAGCGCATCGGATTGTTTGGCTTCGGTTCGTCCGCGCATCTCGCGATCACTGTGCTACGCGCGTGGAAGTGCGACGTATATGTTTCCACGCGAGGAAAGTCTCATCGCGATTTAGCCGCGTCGCTGGGCGCGATCTGGGTGGGAAATGAAACCGACAAGCCGCCGGTGGAACTGGACCGCGCCATCACTTTCGCTCCCAGCGGAGACGTGGTAATTGCCGCGCTGGCAAGCCTGCGCAAGGGCGGCGTGGTCGCGATCAACGCGATTCATCTCGATCGCATCCCCCAGTTCGACTACGACCGCCTTCTGTGGGGCGAACGCCAACTGCGCAGCGTGACCAACATGACTCGCGTCGACGCCCGAGACTTTCTTGCGCTGGCCGCACGGATCGGCATGAAGCCGAAAGTAACCGTGTTTCCACTGGATCAGGCCAACGATGCATTGATCGCCGTGAAGAACGATGCGGTGGATGGCGCGGCGGTGATTGTTCCTTAAAGGCGAAGATTTCCACAGTGTTCCTGCAGGAACGTTTGTCTTATGAATGTGTACGTACAAGAATGTATGATCTTATGAATATGTACGTACAGGAATGTATGAAGTTATCCCGCAAGGGCGCGAGACTTTCTCCGTTGCAGGAAAAGCAAATAAACGAAGAACATCACGATCAAAACCGCGCCAAAGGTACAGACGATCGTCGCCCCCGTGGGCGTGTCCAGCAAAACAGAGAAGTACACTCCCAGCCCGGAGACTAACGTGCCCATGGTCCATCCGATGGCGAGGCGCGGCCCAATCCTGTCCGCAAAAAGCATGGCACCCACGGAAGGAACCACGAGATAACAAAAGACCAAAAGCACGCCCGCAATGGCAACCGAAGAAGTCACAACAAAACCGAAGGATGCATAGAAAAGGAAATCCCAGAACCGGATGCTGAGTCCCTCCGCTTCGGCTCGTTCTGGATTGGTAGAGATCAACAAGAACTGTTTGCGGAAGATGTAGTGGAAGATGCCGATCACGCCGTAGAGAATCGCGGTCTTCACCACGTCGTGCATGGAGACTGCAAGGATGTTCCCGACCAGCATGTCCTTCAGATGCTCGGTTTCGCCCGTAGCTTTGCTCATTGCCAGAATCGCCGCCGCCGATGCCACGGCGTATGCGATGCCGATGAAGGCCTCTTGCGGAATATGTCCCCGCCTCGTCCGGGCAAAGGCGAAAATCGCCGCGCCCACGAAGGTGAACGCCAGGCTCAGCCAGTAAGCCCCGCCGCCATGAGGATCCATGCCGATCAAGATGGCAGTCGTGGCCCCGAGCGCGGCAATTTGCGCCAGCGCCAGATCAACGAAGATGACCCCACGCTCCACGACATGAACGCCGAGGTATGCGTGAATGCCGGTCAATATCAGGCTGGCTAGAAAAGGCGCCAGCAGAAAGGGAAGAATCGCCATGGGTCTCCTATTGAGTTGCGCTGAAGGCCTTGATCAACAGTCCGATATCGTAATCGAAGAGCTTGAAGTAGTCGTCCACCCCTTTTTCCCCGCCTACCGAGGGCAGGTACACCACCACCTGCGCGCCCGTTTCCCGCCCAATCGACTGCGGCGTCTTGAGGTCGAAATAAGGCTCGACCAGCACTACCTTGCAGTTCTCCCGCCTCATGAGTTGGATTATTTCCAGGGTATGCGTTGGGGTCGGAGGAATCCCCGGCCTCGGCTCAACGTAGCCGATCACGTCGAGTCCGAAGTGTTTGGCGAAGTTGGGGAATGAGCGGTGATAAGTGACAACCTTCCGTCCACGATAGGGTTTCATCTCGGCGTCCCATTTCTGCTCCGCCGCCGTCAGGCGCTTGTCGAAATCCTGGAAACGTTGCTGGAAGTATGCCTCGTCGGCAGGGTCGGACTCTCTCAGTTTATTGGCGATCCCTCGTGCAATCCGCCTCCCATTGTCCGGATCAAGCCAATAGTGCGGGTTGCCCAGGGGATGGACATCCCCCTCAGCGCGCGTAACGGTTCCTTGCGGAATCTCCAGGATCTCTGCGAACTGGGATGCGTCCAAATAACCCGGCGCACCCACCTGGATGCGGCGATTTCCGCTCTGCGTAATCAACGGCGGAAGCCAGCCAATTTCCAGTTGCAGCCCCACAACCACCAGCAGGTCGGCCTGACGAAGTTTGAGCAGAAAGCTGGGCTTAGCCTCAACGAAGTGCGGGTCTTGATAACCCTTGGCGATGGACTCGACTGCAATCTTCTCTCCACCAACCTCCTGGGTAAGCGCCGCCATATCGGTAGTCGATGTGACCACGTTAAGTTTCTTGGCATTTGCCTCGATGGGCAAAGCCAGCATCCCGAGCAAGCCGCACACTGTTACCACAGTGAAGCGGAAAGAACGGCCACGTCTCTTCATATTTCTCCTAGAACGGATGCGCTCCATGGGCGCCCAGCGAAAACATTACTTGCAGGAGCAATTCATTGGTATCGATATTACCCGCGTAGCGCATAAAGCGGTATTGGCCACGCACCTGGCTGAACTCGCTCGGCCAGTAGGTTAAGACGGCCGACGTTCCAGTGTCGGTCAGGTTGGCAAACTCGCTGCGCCCAGAACGATCGAAGCGCCCACCTACAAACCAGCGCCGTCCCAGCTGATAATCGCCAGATGTGTAGAACCCGAATGCGCGTTGTTCGGAAGGGAACTGCTGGCGCTGACTCCAGATAAACTCGCCTCGTCCAACGAAGGAATGATAAATGGAGCGCCGCAGCGGCTTCCAGCGCAGGGTGGCATCAATGCCATAGAGCTGAGTCAAGAAGTTGCTGCCCAGATCGTTGTGGCCGCGCGCGTAGGAGAGCCCCAGATCAATGTTTGTGGACTCAGTTAAGTCTTTATAGCTTCGCAGGTGCGCCACCGCGCTCACATCGCTCTTGGTCGAAGCCTGGAAGAGCGGACTCTGTGTATTGCCTGAATCTCCCCGGAAGAGCTGTCCCGTTGCCTCCAGGAAGATTCCCTTGGGAGCGGGAAATATTCGCTGGATCGACACACCGGCATCGTCGAGTCCATCTTCGCCACCTACCAGGTTGTTGGTGACCAACGGCCGGTCAACCCAGGGCAAGACGTGGTTGTGGAGGGTGTTCACCTTTCCGAAGGCAGACCGCATCTTTCCCACTTTAGCGACTACACCCGCCGGGAGCGCGGTGAAGGTGATGTAACCCTCCTCCAGGTTCACCCCCTGCTCGCCGAAGGAGAGGAAGAAATCACCACGCGCATAGGGATCGATGATCGCCTGGAAGCCCAACTCCGACTCGTGCATCTGCAGTGAGGGCGAGGGCTGCACCGGGTTGTGGCCGGCCACGCTGATGAAATCGCCGATCGCGCTGATGTCGGGGTTCAAGGCCTTTGCGGCACTGCCTCCAGCGCCACCGAGCACGACCGTCTGGGCTCCGGCTCCGCTCGCAAACGCACCTGGGGCTGGAAGCTCGGATTGCGGCAAAGGGCCCGCCGCCTGCGTACCCGACGCTGCGTTGGGCACGGCGGCAGGGGACGATGGCGTGGACGGAGTTTGTTCCGTCTTCAGCTGGCGAATTTGCCCCTCCATGGCGATCACCCGATCTTCGAGATCGCGGATTTTTTGCATGAGCGCGGCAGTGTCCGGTTGCGCCGATGCGGCCTGGCCAGCATCACTCTGGCGGGCATAGCCAGGCAACACGACGAAAAGCAACGCACTTCCCAAAACGCCTGAGACTTTCATTGGAAAACTCCCTGTCCGGAAATTCCAGACGACCTAAGACGATCTCACATTGTGCCACGGTGTAGGGGAAACGAATGAAGGCACTCGTGGCGGCGTCCAGCGGGACTCGTAAGCTGCCGGCGAAACGCTGTTCCGGATTGAGTCGGCGTGCTGATTTACAATCGCTTCTACTGGGGTGGCGTGCCGCTTCCCATGTCACCAGTCGACCATGTTCTGCGGACCACGATCTAGCCACACCCCTATGACCCAAATCAGCTGCGCCGCCCTGCTTTTCGATATGGACGGAGTCCTCATCGACTCCACTCCCGCGGTCGCGCGCGTCTGGCGGCGCTGGGCCCTTGAGCATGGGTTCAATCCGGAAGAAGTGGTGGCTCGTGCCCACGGCCGTCCCAGCCTCACGACAGTTCGTGAATATCTCCCAAACGCCAATCATGAAGCCGAGAACCGCGAAGTCGAGCGGCGCGAGATCGAAGACATCGAGGGCGTCGTTCCATTGCCCGGCGCCCTCGAGTTGCTGGCCAGCCTCCCCGCGGACCGCTGGACAATCGTTACGTCGTGCACGCGTCGCCTTGCGGAAGTGCGCCTCAGAGCTGCCGATCTGCCGCTGCCAAAAAAATTAATCACATCCAACGACGTCACTCACGGCAAGCCGTATCCGGAGCCCTATCTTAAAGGTGCTGCGATCCTCGGATTCCCCCCGGCGGACTGCATTGTTGTCGAAGATGCGCCCGCCGGAGTCCGCGCGGGCAAAGCCGCTGGCGCGAAAGTCATTGCCTTCAAGACTACGGTCCAGGAATCTGCGTTGCGGGAGGCCGGGAGCGATTGGATTTTGAACAATTGTTCCGACATTCGGGTGCTCGATGTTCGTAACGGCTTGAAACTCGAACTGGCAACGTAGCAAGCCCCGAAACCTTCTGCCATTCCACTGCGCCTTTCTATCCTCCGGTAGCCATACCACATACCCTGTATCGTAAATTGACCGGGTTCGGCAGTAGACTTGGCCTTTGTCACTCTGGGAATGTCGTTTTGAAAGAGAGATCACATCATGAAACACAAGCTCTTGATCGTGTTTGCCGCTTTGCTTGCACTCACCACTCTGGGCATCGCCCAGAATGCTCAACCTTCCTCTAAGGCCCAGGAGCGGATTGTCAAAGAGGTCCGTCATGAATTGCTGATGCTTCCCTACTTCGGGGTTTTTGACTACATCGCCTATAAGGTGGACGGTTCCACGGTTACCTTGCTCGGTCAAGTGGTGCGGCCCGTCCTCAAATCCGACGCCGAAAATGCCGTCAAACATATTGAAGGCGTCGAAAAGGTCGATAATCAGATTGAAGTGCTGCCGCCGTCTTCCATGGATGACGGCCTTCGCATGCAGCTGTTCCGCGCTATCTACGGAGATCCGGCGCTGCAAAAGTACGAACTCGGCGTGCAGAAGCCCATCCGAATTATCGTCAAAAATGGCCGCGTGACCCTGGAGGGAGTGGTAGACAACGAAACCGATAAGAATCTTGCCGGTCTCCGCGCCAATGGCGTTCCCGGCATTTTTTCGGTGACCAACAATCTGCAAGTAGTGAAATCGTAAGGCGAAATCAAATTCTTCGAGGGGACGCGCTTAACCGGCGTCCTCTCTTTATTTATCTGGGCACAGCGGTCTCTTCGACAAGGTCAGGGCTGACTCTCGGCTTTCCGGTCGAACGAGGCTCGACAGGCTTCTGCTCCCGCGTATAATGCTCCCGGATTCGACTTCCGCCTCGAAGCGGAGCAATCGGAGGAACGCAATCATGAGTTTGCACGCCATGAACCGCCGCACGTTTCTTGAAACCGCGACCACTGCGACCGCAGCAACTCTATTGACCAGCCGCCTTGGTTGGGCGGCCACCGAACACAAAATCGAAAAGATCGGCGTGCAACTCTACAGCGTGCGCGATCAGATGAAGGCCGACTTCGACGGAACCATCGCGAAGGTTGCCCAGATCGGCTACAAGGAAGTGGAATTTGCCGGATACTTCGGCCATACCGGCCAGCAAGTCCGCGCCGCGTGCGACAAAAACGGCCTCGCAGCCGTCTCCACCCACGTGCAATATGACGAACTCGACGACAAGTTTCCTTCGGTGATCGAAACTTCCAAGGTCATCGGCGTGAAGTACATTGTGTGTCCGTGGATTCCCGAAGAGCAGCGTGATTGGAAGAAAGCAGCCGCGAAATTCAACCACTGCGGCGAGCAGACCAAGAAGGCCGGCATGCAGTTCGCCTATCACAATCACTGGTTCGAATTTCTTCCCGTCGATGGCAAGCTGCCCTACGATGAACTTCTCAAAGAGTGTGATGCCAGCCTGGTGAAAATGGAAATGGATCTGTGCTGGATCACCGCGGCAGGAGGCGATCCGCTCAAGTACTTCGCCCGCTATCCCGGACGCTTCCCACTGGTTCACGTCAAGGACCTGAAAACGCTCCCCAAAATTACGGCCGGAGGCGCGCAGAACTATGGTGATACCGTCGATCTGACCGAGGTCGGCAGCGGCGTCATCGACTGGAAAAAAATCCTCGCGCACTCGGAACAAGCCGGGATCAAGCACTACATCGTCGAGCATGATCATCCGAAACAGCCGTTCGAGAGCATCACCAAAAGCTACCAGTACCTCGAAAAACTGCGCTGGTAGGTCACGAAATGTGGCTCAGTTTTGAAAGGGCGCGGCTTTCAGCCGCGCCGTAAGTTCCGCAAAATCAGCGCGGCTTTCGCCGCTTTGATCGAACCACAACGGGAGGTCCATGCAAGTTCGGCGCACGCCCAAGACCTACGACGTTTGCATTATCGGCTCCGGGGCCTCGGGAGGCACGGCGGCCAAGGTGCTCACCGAGGGCGGTTTGAGCGTTGCGCTGCTCGAGGCCGGGCCGCCGCTGGTTCCTGAAAGAGACTACAAGGAGCATGTCTGGCCTTACGACTTGCCGCATCGCGGTGCTGGGGTCGGCGGCCGCGCGCGCCAGGGGCTGGAAGACGAATTCCTCGCTCCCAACGGCGCGTGGGACATCGAAGGCGAACCTTACGTCTCCGCTCCCGGTTCCAAGTTCCGCTGGTTCCGTTCGCGCATTGTCGGCGGACGTACGAATCACTGGGGACGCATCGCCCTGCGCATGGCTCCGGTGGATTTCAAGGTGCGTTCCCGTGACGGCATGGGCGACGACTGGCCGCTCAGCTACGACGATGTAGCGCCTTACTACGATAAAGTCGAGTCCTACATCGGCGTCTTCGGGACCAAGGAAAATATTCCTAGCGCTCCCGACGGAATTTTCCTGCCGCCGCCCAAGCCGCGCTGCACCGAAACCATCATCAAGAAGGCGTGCGATAGGTTGAAAATCCTGTGCGTGCCATCGCGCCTGGCGATCTTGACCCAGCCCCACAACGGCCGCGCCGCCTGCCATTACTGCGCGCAATGCGGGCGAGGGTGCATCACTGCGTCGAACTTCAGTTCAAGCCAGGTGATGATTCCGCCGGCGGAGAAGACTGGACGTTTTACTTTGATTACGGGTGCAATGGCGCGCGAGCTGGTCGTAAACAAAGATGGCAAAGTGGAGGCGGTTTCCTACGTCGATAAGGCGAGTCGCGAAGAGAAGCGCATTCACGCGCGGGCTTTCATCGTAGCGGCCAGCACCTGCGAATCTGCGCGGCTGCTGTTGAACTCCAGGTCCACTCTGTTTCCGAACGGACTCGCTAATTCCTCTGGCGTCGTCGGCCGCAATCTGATGGACACGGTGGGCAGCGATGGCGGCGGATACTTCGAAGCACTGGAAAGAATGCCGGCGCACAATCATGACGGCGTCGGCGGCATGCACATGTATTTGCCGTGGTGGAAATTCGATCGCAAGAACGAATTCCTGCGTGGCTATCACACCGAGTTCGGCGGTGGACGCGGCATGCCCGGGGTCGGCGACTGGGATGAGCTGTGCGAACAGTTCGAGGGTTACGGTTCCGCTTTGAAGCAGGAGTGTAAGAGAAAATACGGCACGTACATTGGATTCGCCGGTCGCGGCGAGATGATCCCCAACGAAAACTGTTATTGCGAAATCGATCCTTCGGCGGTGGATCAGTGGGGGATTCCGGTGCTTCGCTTTCATTGGAAGTGGAGCGACAACGAAATCAAGATGGCGAAGGACATGCAGGAAACCTATCGCGAAATCGTGGAAGCGGCCGGTGGAGTCTACATTCCTCCAAAATTTTCGGCTGAAACGAATCCCTATGGGATCGCCGATGGCGGCGTGATCATCCACGAAGTGGGGACGGTTCGCATGGGAGAGCGTGCCGCCACGTCCGCTTTGAACCAGTACTGCCAGGCGCATGACGTGAAGAATTTATTTGTGACCGACGGCGCCAGCTTCGTCACCAACGCCGACAAGAATCCAACGCTGACGATTATGGCGCTCACCTGGCGAGCTTCGGATTACTTGCTGGATCAGGCGAAGAAAGGAAATCTGTAGCTGGGAGCCGCCCATGTCCATTTCACGACGCGACATTCTCAAATCACTGACGCTCACTGCCGTCGGCGGATCGGTGTTGCGTGTGATTCCTTTGGAAGCGGCCGAATACGCTCACCGCATGGTGCGCGCGGCGAGAGCCGCGGCGGCGGATCAAGCCTATGCACCCAAGTTTTTTTCCGCTCACGCTTACAAGACTCTCCAAACCCTCTGCCAGACAATTATTCCTTCCGATGAAGACGCGAAGGGAGCGGTCGAAGCCGGCGCGCCCGAGTTTATCGACCTGATCACCAGCGAAAACAAGGAGTACCAGGTTGCACTGGGCGGCGGGCTGATGTGGCTCGACAATACTTGTGTCGATCGTTACGGCAAGGTTTATCTCGATTGTACACCGGCGCAGCAGAAAGAAATTCTCGACCTCATGGCTTATAGCAAGAATGCGAAGCAGGATCCCAGCCTGGGGCAGGGCGTAGAGTTTTTTGCATTCCTACGCAAGCTTACCGCCGACGGTTATTTCACCAGCGAAATCGGTATCGAATATCTGGGCTATATCGGGAACACATTCCTGAAAGAGTTTCCCGGCTGCCCTCCGGTGCCCGGCCTGTAAAGCAAATATGTGAAGGGATTGTGTGGAGCGGGCACTCCTGCCCGCTGCTTTTGATGTTGGTTTTCGTTGGGGGATGGAGTGGGAGATTATGAGTGTAATCGAGATGCAGCAACAATTGACGCCTCATACCTTTGTTGTCGCCATAAATGCCGTTAAGCACGTTCTCAAGACAATAGGGAGGCTCGGTCAAAGATGTATTAAAATTGTTCAAGTACGCTTTGGGAGGTCGCAATGCATCCCTTCTCGAAAACACTGCTGATGGCAGCGATTCTTCTGGTCGCGTCCGCTTCAATAGCTCAGGAAGTTCTCCATTCCGCTGATTCCAACTTGATGGCTCGACTTTCCTACGACAATCCCCGAGTTACGCTACCGGGAGACGTGCGGCGTGTGTGCATCGCCGTATCTCGGGATGGAGATTATCGAATGCTGCAGTTGTTGGCCATCGGCCTGACTCAACGGCGACAGGGCAAAATACCGAAGGAAGAATTTCTTCAGTTCAGCACGCTGCTTGGAGCCGCTGATTTCCGAAATCTGACCAATCATGGCAGTCCTGTACTTCGTGAGGAAGCCGAGAGATTTAGGGCCGAGATTGCTTTAGGTGACCGATGGCGTGTTGAGGGAGTTGTGAAACGGCTTGAACATGAAAGGTGGCGGCTGCAGTGGTCAAATACGGACGGCGAGAGTCCATTTCCACCTTTGGTATCCAAAGTAGTCGATTGGCTGCAACATTTCCAGCCTTCGGCCATTAAGTATGGGAAACATTTTGAATACGATGAGTATTCGGACGTGTGTTCTTTTGGTACAGGTCTGGTTTTACTGCACCCCCCTGTTGCTAACAATTCGCAACCTTAAAGCCTCCGTCTAACGGGCAACAACGCAGCCGACGAGCCTCTTAATCGTTGCTATCAGGCGATTACACGCAAGATCCGGTCAATCCGTGAACTGGCGATATTCGGATCGACCTATCACCCACAAAACAAGCCACATCCATCCCTAGGCAGTTAGTTCTAATCAGGATATAATGTTATCCAATAATGGAGTCACTCAAGATTAATGCCCTGGCTGCCGTACCCGACATCGGTCTTGATCTTCGCAAGCTGCCCGACTTGGCAGACGCCGCCACCCGAGCGCGCCTTAGCCCCTCAGCGATCTCTGCGTTCTTCGCTATTGTCGAGAAATGGGAACTGCGCAACGAAGATGCGATGGCGCTGCTCGGCGGAACTTCTCACGGGCGCTACTACGAGCTGAAGAAAAATCGCAAGGGACTGCTTTCGCAGGATGAACTCACACGCATCTCGCTCCTGATCGGTATTTTCAAAGCGCTAAACATTCTTTTCAGCCAGCGGTTGGCGAACCAGTGGACCTCGCGTCCCAACTCGAACCCCATGTTTAACAATGCCCCGCCGTTGGAACTGCTGGTGCGCGGCGGAGTTCCTGGGATGATGGGCGTGCGCCGACTGCTCGATTATCGTCGCGGCTGCAAATAAATCTAATCAGACAAGCTCTGATAAGCAACGCTTGTGCTTGGAACTACTCTCATCGATCAGCGCGATACCCATCGCCTGATTCCCGCTCAATTCGCCGATGACGGCGCCTCGGTGCTCACGCGCCTTACCCGCGATCCTAAGATTCTGGAAGGCATCTTTGAACTCGACAATGCCACGAACGATCGGCTGCTGGCTGAATCGAGACTGGCGCCGGGGATCGATGAAAGGGAACTGGTCTTCGGCATTCCTTCTTATCGAATTATCAATGCGGCCTTTTGCCATCCGTCGCCGATGGGATCGCGCTTCAATTCCGCGGATCGCGGCGCCTGGTACGCATCGTTCGAGCTGGAGACTTCACAGGCGGAGGTCACCTATCACCGTCAGTTGTGGCTCCGAGAGACGGCGTGGGAAGAGGAAGACACTGCCGACTATCTGGATTATCTGGCGGACTTTCGTGCGGAGTTCCACGACGTTCGCGCGACAAGTCCGCGCTCGGAATATGCCGAGTATCTTTCGCCTACGAGTTACGCGGCGTCGCAGGCGCTCGCCAGGCAGTTGCTGGAGTTTGGTTCCGCTGGAATCGTCTACCCGTGCGTTCGCCGAAAAGGGGGAACCTGCATCGCGTGTTTTCGACCCGTGCTGGTGACGAACGTGCGAAAAGGCAGCGTCTTCACCTTTATCTTCACTGACTCGCAGACTCCTCCAACAATTCGCAGAGTTTAAAGCCGCGAGGCTCCAAGCTCACAGCTCATAGCTCAAAGCGTCATGCTTTTCCGAAGGGCGCTTCCAGCGACAACGGCTTTGGCGTAAACAACTCCGCGCCGTTTTCCATGATGTGCATGTCGTCTTCAATGCGAATGCCGAACTCGCCGCGAATATAAATTCCCGGCTCGTTGCTAGTGGTCATATTGGCCTGCAGCCTGGTTGGATTGCCGCGTACAAGATAGGGCCACTCGTGGCCATCCATGCCCATGCCGTGCCCGAGTCGGTGAGTGAAGTACTTGTAGTCAGGACCATATCCGCCGTCGGTCACAATCTTGCGGGCTGCGGCATCGATCGCGCCACATTCCACGCCCGGACGTGCCGCCGCCAGCGCCGCCGACTGTGCGCGCAGCACGATGTCGAAGACTTTATTCATTTTGTCCGTGGCCTTGCCCAGGACGTAGGTGCGCGTAATGTCCGACTGATATCCTTCGACGGCGCATCCTCCATCCATGAGGACGATGGTGCCCTCGTGCACCACCTGTGGTGTTACCGAGCCGTGAGGGAATGCCGAAAACTCTCCGACCTGCACATCTGCGCCACCGGTGAAGCCCAGGCGGTCGTGCGCTTTCCGCACCAGTTCTTCCAGTTGCGGTTGAGTCATCCCATCTTTTACCGCTAAGTAGGCGGCTTCGTAGGCGGCGAGCGTGACTTGCGCGGCCAGCCGCATTAACGCAACTTCATGAGCGCTCTTGATCATGCGGCAGCCGGCGGTTACGGGAGTCGCGCTTGCCATGCTCGCTTGGTGTGCCGCCTTGGAAATGCCATCGGCAAAGACGAAGCGCACCGTCTCTTCGAGTCCCACCTTGCCGCTGGCGATGCCGCGGTCCTTCAATCCTTGCGCGACGCGCTGATACGGGCTCTCATCTTCCTGCCAGACTCGGACGTCGGGCTGCTCGCCGTCGGGTGCGTTGGCGATCTGTTCGCACGCGCGTCCTTCTTCAAACGCCGGACACACATAGAACGCTGCGCCCTTGGCTGGGAGCACCAGCGCGAAGGTGCGCTCCCCGCCCCACCAGCGGATGCCGGTGAAGTATCGCAACGACGTGCCTTCCATCAGCACGATGGCGTCGAGCGCGTTCTCGCCCATCAGTTGGCGAGCGCGCTCCTGGCGTTCGTGACGCTCTTCGCGGGAAATGGGAGTGGCCTCGCTCTTGCGCGATTCCAATTTCGCCAGCGACGGCGGCAGGGAAGCGTCGGTATCCTTGTCGTGCGCAGCGGCAGTGTTTACCAGAGAGCGGGACGCTGCGGCCAACCCTGCCGTCACACCGCTAACTTCCAGAAATCGTCGCCGCGAGATCATGAATCCTCCCAAGTGGTTAGAGCGATCGGGACATTATAGGAGGATTTAAGATTTTCGATTTCAGATTGCAGATTGAAGAGTGGAATGATGTTGGGAACGGCACGAACTCTCATTCGTGCCATTAGGGCTAGGCACAACGCCGGTTTCGGCCGCTGAGGTATGCTCTCGACCATGGAATCCGGCTTCCAATGCGCGGCCTGCGGAGAGTGGAACACAACTTCCGTGGATGAATCTGCCGGACGACGGCAGACTTATGTGGAAGACTGCCAGGTGTGCTGCAAGCCGAATGTGCTTCGCGTCGATTATGACAACTCGTCGCAGGAATTCTTCATCACGGCTGAACTGGAATGAAGCAACAAAACAGACGTCGGACTTCGGACCTCAGACTTCAGACCAGACGAGATCCCATGCTTCGTCCGAGGTCCGACGCCTGTAGTCGGAGGTCGGCATACTCGCTCTCACTCCCGACTCGCGCTATAGTTACTGGCATCACAGAGGAGACGGACGCAATGGCAACCGGCTACAGTGCAGGCAGAACAGTGGCGCACAACATGGTGACTACGCAGTTTGAACTCGACGGGTTTCGCGTGACGCGGACGCTGGGCGTGGTGCGCGGCATCGTGGTGCGCTCGCGGTCCATCTTCGGAACCATCGGCGCGGGTTTGCAGACGCTGGTTGGCGGCAACATCACGTTGCTTACGAACTTGTGCGAGAAGACTCGCGCGGAGGCTTTTGACTTGATGCTGCAGCATGCGGCGGAGCTGGGCGGGAATGCTGTGGTGGGCGCGCGCTATGACGCGACCGAGGTCATGCAGGGTGTCACCGAGGTGCTGGCTTATGGCACAGCTGTGTTCGTGGAGCCGGCCAAATGAGATGGACGCAGCTACCTCAGTCCGGGATAAGCAATGAATGCGGACAAATGCGCCCGACTAACCGCAAACAAACTTTACGTGGCACCAGGTTGCGTCGAAACGACCCTTTTCAACGCTACCGTCCTTGAAATGGAGTTCATATTCGCCTGAGGATCTCTTCTCGTCAAGGAACTTGTCCAGACGCAGACTCCCAGAGGTTGCAGCCTCGCACGCCCCTGGTCTTGAGCAACGAATCGCTCCAGCCTCGGTTGCACGCAGTTCGATGGAATACGGAGTCGACTTCGGAAGGTCTTTCCAAATGGAAATCTTGACGAAGGGCTCACTGTACTTTCCGCACTCACTTTTCTCCGCGGTGAAATAGAAATCGAGGGCGAGAGCATCGGTCGGTGCGCAGCCATATTGCGCATAAGAGAAAGGGAAATGCGCGGGGGGACGAGCCTGCGGGCCGGAAGTCGCAGACTCGGGTAGAAGGAAAACGCCCAGCAGGCAGACGGTCGCTGTCCCTTTCAGCAGCCACGGCATCGGTTTGTTTCTCCGGTCAGGCGACAACTATTCTTTGTAGATAAATCCCGCCACCAGCGCGGCTAGGATCGCCCCCAGCCACATGTCGATCATCCAGCCGAGGGGAAGCGCGCGGCCTACGGCGGACCATTCGGCTTGCGCGAAGTTGCCGGGGAAGCCGGCGAAGAAGCCTGCGAGAAATCCGACCTTCAGCGCCGTGCCGGGCCCGGGCCCCAAGCCCGCACGCACCCACGCATAGAGATGCGCGATCGCGATTGCCAGAATAAACAGCATCACGATCCAGGCGCCTACAAAAAAAGGATAGCGCGGCGTCTTGAGAAAATGTCCAGCATTCTGCGCAACCACGTAGCGCGCGTCGGTAATCACGAACTTGCCAATGAAAAAGCTCCACAGCGTCCAGACCACGCCTCCCGCCAAACCGCCTAACCAGATTCTGCCTCTGTTGAGTGCCATGCGGCACCTCCTCGATAGGGTTGAGAACAGGGCCCTGGGAAAAGATGCGCGCAGTGTACACCAAATCAGCGGCAATCGATCTCCAGGAGTAACTCCGGAGAATTGCATGGGTCCTTCGGTCCGCAGAAAGCGCGGACCTCAGGATGCCAATGTCAGAAAAAGGATCCGGAGATTGGATGAGCTGGCTAAGGGAATCGCCGGTTCAGTCACCAAATCCCGGAATTTCCACAGGAAAATCCGCGCCCAATGCGGAGGTCAAGGAAAATCGTAGCGAAAGAATAGCGAAAGAACCACTGCCATAAACGCAAGCCCTTGTGGTCGCCCGATTGGTTAACCACAAGCCTTCGTAGTTTCCCGAATCACTGCCCAAGTGGGTAGAGGACCATCAAGTTTCTGCTTGACAATAAAAGACTTAGCGCTAAGATGTGGTACAAAGTGGTACGAAGTGGTATAGACAGCAAGGGCCATGGGAAGCCAGAGCTGAAAACGAGGAGCCGGTGGAAAACCGACCCAAAAGCACGATAGACAGCCCGAATCGCCCGAGTTTGAACGACCTTTGCGGTGTTTTGACCTCCTTGGTTGCTGTCGGAGTTCTTAGGGAGGCGCGTCAAACGCGCCCTTCGGTCGCTTCGCTCTCTCAGGGCAAGCTCCGAGGATTCGCGCGACGCGCCCAGGTCCTTCGGCGACGAAAGGCATGTCGCCTCAGGATGACAGGTACAGAAAATGTTTCGCGGCAATCATCCAACCCGGGTCGACGAAAAAGGACGGCTCAAGGTCCCGGCCGAGTTCAAGCGGGTGATCGACGAGAAATACGGTCAGCAATTCTACATCACAAGTTTGGATGGCAAGGTTGCTCAAGTGTATCCCTTCGAGGAATGGGAGCGGATCGAGCAGAAGCTGGCAGGGCTCTCCAATTTCAATCCTACGAAGAAAAAATTTCTGGACCGGACGAACTACTACGGGCAGCAGGTCGAGATGGACGGGCAGGGACGGTTGTTGCTGCCGCAGTTGCTGCGCGAGACCGGGCAGATCAAGGGCGAGGTAGCGGTTCTGGGGAATTTGACGTATCTCGTGGTCAGGAACCTGGAGCTGTTCAAGCGGGAGATCGAGGAAGAAAAGTTCACGCCTGACGATGAGAAGACGCTCGACGAACTGGGCATCTAGTGGAAGGACGAGGGATCAACAGACACCCCTCAGGGGGTTGGGCATGGTGGTGGAAGAGCAGCAGCCATGTTCCCGTTCTTTTAAAAGAAGCGATCGACTTTTTAGCCGTGCGGCGGGGTGGGACCTATATCGACGCCACGGTGGGCTTGGGCGGACACAGTTACGAAATCGCAAAACGCCTCGGCGCACCGGGACATTTGATTGGCCTCGATAAGGATCCTGCAGCGCTGGAGATTGCCGGCGCCCGGCTTCGGGCTTCCGGCTTCCGGACTCAAGTAGATCCGGAGGCCGGAAGCCGGAAGCGGAAGCGACTGGCCGACGATCACGTTGCTGCATCGATCTTTTGCGGAGATTGCGAAAGGTCAGAAGGCGGCGACGGTGGACGGAATTCTGGCCGACATCGGAGTGAGCAGCCTGCAGTTGGACGATGCGGCGCGCGGATTTAGTTTTCAGGCGGATGGACCGCTCGACATGCGGATGGACCCGCGGTCGGAGCGTAGCGCCGAACAAGTGGTAAACCACCTCGACGAGCGACAGCTTGCCGATGTGATTTACGAATTCGGAGAGGAAAGGAGGTCGCGGAGAATCGCCAGAGCCATTTGCCGGTCGCGGCCGATACGATCTACCGCACATCTTGCGGATGTCATATCAGCCGCGGCCCGGCCAATGAAATCGGCAGAGCGAATTCATCCGGCGACCAGAACCTTTCAGGCTCTTCGAATCTTCGTAAACCGCGAACTGGACGATCTGCGGGCGCTGCTGGAAGCGGCGCCGCGGATTCTGAAGCCAGGAGGACGAGTGGTGGTGATCAGTTTTCACTCGCTGGAAGATCGCATCGTAAAGGATGCCTTCCGCGAGGGCGCGATAAAGGACAAGTACTTTCGTGTGCTAACCAAGAAGCCGGTAACGGCAACTGAATTAGAAAGCGATCGCAATCCGCGGGCACGCAGCGCGAAATTGCGGGCGGCGGAAAGAATTTAAAGGCTTCCGGCTCTCGGCTTCCGGCTTCCGGAAGAGTCGAAGCGGGAATGGAAATTGCGGAAGCCGGAAGCCGGAAAGCGGAAGCCAGAAGCTGGCTTCCAGAGTTTGGCTCCGGAAAACCTGCCGGAGTTCCCGGCACAGCTGTAATGGCGTGCCGGGCCTTAAAGATTCAGGTTTGCCTAAAGGCGGACAAAGATCCGCTGGTAGCAGGAGCGAAGCCGAAAGCTGAAGCCGGAAGCCGAGAGCCGGATGCCGGGTTCACGGGTTCCGTGGTAGGAATCCAAAATTGAGGTAGCGGGACATGCAACAGGAACATTGATCAGGGATTTGATGGCAACGGTAGAGCGGGCCGAGCGGGAGGGGCAACAGCGGGAGAGCGCGATGGCAGCAGGAACTGCATGCGATTTTCGCCATGCAGATTCCGGTGACAGAAGGTGACCAGATTTTCATGGGGGCGGCATAATGGCGGCAGCGGCGGCAACAATGCGCGGTGCGTATCCCGAGACGTATCCGGGACAAGGCAGAGCGTCGTTCGTTTTGGACAGGTACCCCGGAGATCTACTTCTCCAAGGCGATCGACAATTCCCGACTGGTCAAGGTGGAAGATCCGCGGCGCAACCGCGAGATGAAGCAATTTGGCACCGCACTGGCTTGCCTGTTCCTGCTGGTCTTTACCTATGCCTGGCAGCACTTCAAGGCAATCGAGTACGGCTACCAGATTGAATCGGCCAAGCGCGAACTCAGCGAGCGCACCGAGATGAATCATGCGCTGCGCCTGGAAGATGCCTCGTTGCGCGATCCGGAACGCATCGACGTGCTGGCGCGGCGCATCGGCCTGGTCCCGCCGGAGCCGGGACAAGTGATCCGCATGGATGGCGCCTCGGGCGATGGGCAAGGCCCGGTGATGGCGAGCGCCGCTCCGGTGATGGTGATTCCGGGGCGGTAGGATGGCGTGAGCAGCGATTGTGTGGGGCCGGGTCATTGACCTGGACAGGCCGAGCGAAGCTCGGCTGTATCTCGGCGGCGGCCTGACTGTAAGTGGGCCGCCATGTTTGTCTTTAGGTGCAGACGAGGAGACGGATCTCGTGGTGGAAACGCCTTGCGAGGCCTCGAGTGCAGCAGAGATGCAAGAGGTCCTTCGACTGCGCATGCCGATTCGCTTCGCTCATCGACACGCTCCGCTCAGGATGACAGAGCGGAGGAACATCAAGGACTAACGACTAGCTACGAAAACAGCAACGAGTTTCCCATGGCGACCAGTCCATCCTCGGCAAGAACTCCCGGCTCTACCTGCTGGGTGCCGTGCTCGTGCTGTGGTGTGTCGCGATCTGCGGGCGGCTGGTGTTTCTGCAGATTTTCAGCTATGGCAAGTTCGTAAAGCAGGCTGGACATCAGCAGCAGCGCGCGATTCCGCTGGCCGCCAAGCGCGGAGTGATCTACGACCGCGCCGGCCACGAGTTGGCCATGTCGGTGCTGGTCGATTCCGCATTCGCCGTGCCCACGGAAGTCAAAGATCTTCCCACGGCGGTTTCTCTCATCACGCGCATCACCGGCGATGACTACAACGTGGTGCTGGCGGATTGCCGCGCGCACAAGACGTTCTGCTGGGTGGCGCGCAAGGCCAACGACGAGACCATCCAACGCATCAATTCCCTGAAGCTGCAGGGGATTCATTTCCAGAAAGAGCCGAAGCGCTTTTATCCCGCGCGCGATCTGGCCGCGCAGGTGCTGGGTTCGGTCGGCATGGAAGATTCCGGGCAGAGCGGCATCGAGCATGAGTTCGACGATCGAGCTGCGCGGGCGTGCGGGCAAGATGTTCATCTCGGTCGATGCGCGCCGGCAGTGGTTCGCCGATGTGGAGACTCAGCCGGACCCGGGCGACAATCTGGTTCTGACCGTCGACAAGAATATCCAGTACATCGCGGAAAAAGAACTAGACCAGGCGATTCACGAGACGCAGGCCATCGCGGGCACGGTGATTGTCGAGAATCCACACACGGGAGAGATACTGGCGCTCGCCAACCGGCCTACGTTCAATCCGAATCTGCGCAAGCAGATCACTCCCGGCGCGCTGACCAACCGCGCCGTGAGTTACGTCTATGAACCTGGATCGACGTTCAAGCTGGTGACGATTTCCGCGGCGCTCGAAGAGAAACTCACAAACCCGAACGAAATTTTCGACTGCCAGATGGGCTCGATCGTTTACAACGGCATGCGCATCCGCGATTCGAAGCCGCACGGCTTGCTGCCGGTGTGGGGAGTGCTCGCGGAATCGAGCGATGTGGGCTCGATCAAAATTGCGCTGCGTTTGGGCGAAGATCGTTTCTACAAATACATCCGCGCCTTCGGGTTCGGGCAGCAGACCGGGATCGAACTTCCCGGCGAAACTCGCGGCTTGACTAAGCCCCCGAGCCGCTGGTCGAAAGTTTCGATCGCCGCGATCTCGATAGGCCAGGAGATTGGCATTTCGCCGCTCCAACTCGCCGGACTGGTCTCGACTTTCGCCAACGACGGTGTGTGGGTGGCTCCGCGCATCGTTGCCGGAAGCGTGCAGCCTCGGGGCACTCCGCAGACGGTCGCCTTTCATCCCGGTGCTTCGCATCGCGTGATTTCTTCCTACACGGCCGCTGAAATGCGCTCGATGATGCAGAAAGTCGTGCTTGAGGGCACGGGCCGCAAGGCGATTCTCGAAGGCTACACGTCGGCGGGAAAGACCGGCACCGGGCAGAAAGTCGATCCGGCGACGGGAGTCTATTCGAAAACAAAATATATCGGATCGTTTGCCGGATTCGCTCCGCTGAACAATCCCCAGATCGTGGTCGCGGTGATTCTGGATTCGGCGGTGGGACTCCACCAGGGCGGCCAGATCGCGGCGCCAGTGTTCCGCCGCATTTCGCAGCAGGTACTCGAGTATCTGCACGTGCCGCATGATCTGCCGCTGGCTCCGCAGCATCAGCTGTTGCTGGGCAAGCGAAGATGAAAGAGAAAGATTTGGAGGAAGGCACTCCGGATCATCCCGGCGAGACGCTGGAGACCGCGGAAGTGAACGGCGATTCTTCCGAATCGGCGAAGACAGCCCAGTGTGGCGCGGGCGCCCTCGCCCGCGAAAGCCGGCGGCGACGGAAACGTCATGCAAGCGGCGATGCGTGAGCTGGTCCCGCAAATCCGGCTGGAGTCGGACAGCGGAGGAGTCGCCACGAAAACTCCAACCGAAACAACTGCCGCGCAAGTAAAATTGCCTTCCACGGGCACCGTGGTTCTGGACGTGGAGCAAGGTGGAATCGAGGTGCCGTCATTCGTGGGCAAGACGGTGCGAGGCGCCGTTGAGTCCGCCCAGGACATCGGCCTGGAGCTGGATGCGGTAGGCAGCGGTGTTGCCCGTCAGCAGTCTCCCGCCGCAGGCACTCACGTGGCCGCAGGGGCGCGTGTGACGGTCCAGTTCGGGCGGTAGAGTCCAAGTCTCAACCACGGAGGCACAGAGAGCATAGAGGAAGAATGACGGAACTCCTCTGTGCGCTCTGTCCTCTGTGGTTAAGCCCTTCCGTTTGACCCGCAGAAAAAGCGCGTGATACGGTAAACAGTCACACCTATCCCAGCGGCTTGCCGCTGATTGAGGTCTATTTTGTCTTCGGTTGAGGCGACGCCCGCCATCCGCAAAACTGCGCTGAACGCCGTCCATCGCCAGATGGGCGCGAAGATGGTGGAGTTCAACGGCTGGGACATGCCGGTCGAGTATCCCGCGTCGTTGGGCGGCGGCATTATCGCCGAGCACCTGGCCGTGCGCACCGGGGTAGGTATCTTCGACGTCAGCCATATGGGCGATATTCGTCTGGCCGGACCGCAGGCTCTGGCCGCGGTGCAGCATATCTCCATGAACGACGCTTCACGGCTCGCTATCGGTCAGGCGCAATATTCGGCGCTGCTGTATCCCGAAGGCACGTTTGTGGATGACGTGATCGTCCATCGGCTCGCTGAGGACGAATACCTTCTGGTTATCAATGCCGGGACGCGCGAGAAAGATTTCAGCTGGGTGCGCGACAATACGCGCCAGTTCGACTGCGCAGTCGAAAATCTCTCCGACGACTTCACGCAGATTGCGATCCAAGGCCCGAAGGGCGTCAATCTGCTGCAGAAGCTCACTGACGCCGACCTTAGCGCGGTGAAGTTTTACTGGGTGACGCGGGGCAGATTGTGCGGATTAAACAATATTCTCATGGGCCGCACGGGATACACCGCCGAAGACGGGTTCGAGATCTACGTCCCCGCCGACGAAGCGAGCAGTGCGCGCGTGTGGAATGAGATTCTGGCCGCAGGCAAGGAATTCGGCGTCGTACCTTGCGGCCTGGGTGCCCGCAACACGCTGCGCCTCGAAGGCAAGCTCGCCGCTGTACGGCCATGAGATTTCCGATACCATTAATGTCTGGGAAGCGGGGCTCGACCGGTTCTGCAAAATGGAGAAGCCGGAGTTTATCGGCCGGGCCGCTTTGGAGAAAGCCAAAGCCGCGGGCCTAAAGCGAACTCTGGTGGGCTTGGAGATGACGGAACGCGGCATCGCGCGCGATGGGTATAAAGTGCTGGACGAGCGGTGGCCGCGAAATTGGTTATGTCACAAGTGGATCTCCCGCGCCGTTCTTGAAGAAGAATATTGCATTGGCTTATGTGCCGCTGGATCTGGCCGCAGTTGGTACGGCGTTAAAAGTCGAGATTCGAGGTCAAGGAGTGGGCGCGGTGGTTGTGCCAACGCCCTTTTACAAACGGCCAAAGAAAACTGCATAACCACCCCTGGGCTTTGCTCGGGGCAGGCGCCGGACACAGATCCGGACAGAGGATTTTGCTAGAAGCTAGCAGCTAGGAGCTAGAAGCTTTCATGGCTTATCCCACAGATCGCAAATACACCAAACAACACGAGTGGATTCAGGTGAACGGATCCGCCGGCACCGTCGGCATCACCGACTATGCGCAACAATCGCTGGGAGACATCGTGTTCGTTGAACTGCCCAAGGTCGGCGCCGATCTGACCGCCGGCAAACCGTTTGGCACGGTCGAGTCGGTAAAAGCGGTATCGGATTTGTTCGCCCCCGCTTCGGGCACCGTGACCGAAGTCAATGGAGAACTGGCCACGTCGCCTGAGAAGGTAAACAAAGATGCTCATGGCTCGTGGATGTTGAAGATGACATTGAAAAATCCGAGTGAACTGGACAAGCTTGCTGTCCGCCGACGACTACGCGAAGTTCGTAGCGGAAGAGGCGGGACACTGAAAACCGTGACCTCAGCCGTCAGACCTCAGGTCGGCAGCCAGGACTCGCCAAGGTCTGAAGTCCGAGGTCTGACGCAGTCTCACTCGCCCCTTCAATCCAAGTGACCCCGAGACACATCTAAAGAATTTCTATGCGCTATTTACCTAAATCTCCCGCCGACCGCGAAGCCATGCTGAAGGCAATCGGCGTGCGCTCGATCGACGATCTGTTTGCTCCGATTCCCGCCGAATACCGTCTGGCCCGCGATCTCAACATTCCGCGCCAGATGGCCGAATCGGAGATCGTCGACTTCTTCCGCCAGCGTTCGCGCGAGAACGGGGAGGGCTACACCAGCTTTCTGGGCGCCGGCGCCTATTTCCATTACCGCCCGGTCATTATTGATTCGCTGATTTCGCGCGGGGAATTTTTGACCGCCTACACGCCCTACCAGGCTGAGATTTCCCAAGGCACGCTGCAATCCATCTTCGAATTTCAGACCATGATCTGCGAGCTGACCGGCATGGAAGTGGCGAACGCCTCGATGTATGACGGTTCCACGGCCGCGGCCGAAGCCGTGATGATGGCGGTGCGTCTGACCGGGCGGCGTTCGGTGGTGGTGGCGCGCAGCCTGCATCCTGAATATCGCGAGGTTCTGGCGACCTACGCCACGCATCAGGGCATGCCGCTATCGGTCGCTAGTTTCACCGACGATGGCCGGGTGAATTTGAAAGAACTCGAGAAGTCGATCACTCCGGAGACCGGCGTGCGTGATCATTCAGTCTCCGAACTTTTTCGGCACGATTGAAGACGTGGCAGCGATCGCCGAGATCGCCCACAAGCACGGGGCGATGCTGGTGGTCTCGATCGCGGAAGCGGTTTCGCTCGGAATCGTGGAACCTCCGCGGCAAGCCGACGTCATCGCCATGGAGGCGCAGTCTTTCGGCGTGCCTCTCGGATTCGGCGGTCCGTATTGCGGCGTCATCGCCACCCGCGAAAAATATGTGCGGCAGATGCCCGGACGCCTGGTGGGACAGACCGTCGACAAACAGGGCAAGCGCGGATTCGTTCTGACGCTGGCGACTCGCGAGCAGCACATCCGCCGCGAGAAGGCGACGTCGAACATCTGCACCAATCAGGCCCTGGTCGCGCTGATGGTCAACATCTTTATGACCGTCTACGGCAAAGTCGGCTTGAAGGAATTGGCCAAACAGAATCTGGCGAAGACGGCCTACGCTGCTGGCCAGTTCGCCAAGCACGGCAAGATTCTGTTCGGCGGTGCGCCTCGATTCAACGAGTTCGTCGTGCAGACCAGCGAAGATCCTTACGCAATCAATCGACCGGTTGCTGGGACACAAGATGGTCGGCGGTTTGCCGCTGAAGAAGTTTTATCCCGAACTGGGGAACGCGGCGTTGTGGTGTTGCACTGAACTGACCACGCGCAGCGCGATCGACACTGCGGTGGGATTAATCGCGGAGAGCGAGCGTTCGGTGCGGTCTTCCAAGCAAGAGGATGTGGAAGAGGTGGCGCGATGAAGCACATGACCCGCAAAGGCGACCCTCACGTCAACCAGAACGAGGGACTTGATCTTCGAGAAATCGTCCGCAGGCAAGGCCGCCTGGAAGTTGCCGCCGCTGGACGTGCCGGAAGTGGATACCGCCAAGGTTCTGGGCGCGGCAGAAAGAAAAGATCTCGGCAGCATGCCTGAAGTGAGCGAGATCGAGATTATCCGACACTTCACCCGACTTTCCACCTGGAACTATGCCATCGACCTGGGCATGTATCCTCTGGGCTCGTGCACCATGAAGTACAACCCCCGCGTGAACGAGGCCGTAGCGCGGGTGGAGGGAATTGCGAACGGTCATCCCTACCAGCCCGAGAAGATTTCCCAGGGCGCCTTGTATATCATCAAGACGCTCAGCGAGCAGCTGATCGAAATCACCGGGATGGATGCGATCACGCTGCAGCCTGCCGCCGGTGCGCACGGCGAGATGACCGGCCTGCTGATGGTCCGCGCCTATCACGAGTCCAAAGGCAATGCGCGCAAGAAAATTCTGATTCCGGATTCCGCGCACGGAACCAATCCCGCCACGGCTGCGATGGTGAATTACGCCGTGGAGAATCTGAAGTCGGACTCGCGGGGCATGGTCGATTTCGCAGCGCTCGCGGCGCAGATGAATGAAGATGTCGCCGCGCTCATGCTGACCAATCCCAACACGCTCGGCGTGTTTGAGCAGGACATCCACAAGATTGCCGACATTCTGCATGCCAAGGGCGGCCTGCTCTACATGGACGGCGCCAACATGAATGCGCTGGTCGGCAAAGTGCGCCCCGGCGACTTCGGCGTCGACGTCATGCACCTCAATCTGCACAAGACTTTCTCTACCCCGCACGGCGGTGGCGGTCCCGGGTCAGGCCCGGTGGCGATCAAGAAAACCGCTCGAGCCTTTCTTGCCGACACCTGTGCTGACCACGAAATCGCAGATGGCACTCATGGCTTTCGACTACAACCGTCCACAGTCGGTGGGACGAGTGCGCGCCTTCTACGGCAACTTTGGAATGTTCGTGCGCGCGCTGGCTTATATTCAGGCGAATGGTCCCGATGGCCTGCGGCAAACCACCGAAGACGCGGTACTGAACGCCAACTATATCCGCAAAGGCCTCGAAGGCACCTACGATCTCCCCTATTCCACGCCCACCATGCACGAAGTGGTCTTCAGCGACAAGCTGCAATTGAAAAAAGGCGTGCGCACCATGGACATCGCCAAGCGCCTGATCGATTACGGATTTCATCCGTACACAACGGCGTTTCCTCTGATCGTCCCCGGCGCGCTCATGATTGAGCCGACCGAGAGCGAATCGAAAGAAGAGATGGACCTGTTCATTGAGGCGATGAAGTCGATTGCGGAAGAAGTGGAGGAAGATCCGCAAACCGTGCTCGATGCCCCGCATTCAACCCGGGTGTCGCGGCTGGATGAGACCGCCGCGGCGAGGAAGCCCGTGTTGCGATGGAGACCTGCCAGTTAATTGCTGATTGCTGATTCTTGAATGCTGATTGAAACCATTGCGAAATCGACGTTTTTCAATCGCCAATCAAAAATCAGCAATCAGCAACTGTTTGTCGCACCGTTATTTCGCGGTGATGTCCACCGAAGCGCGGGTTGTGTCCCACTCTTCGCGGAGAGTGCAGCCCGAGTCAGTCTTGTCGTAAGCGATGGTGAAGTTCTCAACCGGAGACGGAAGCTTGGAGAGCTTCATGTCGACGCGGGCCAGTTCGTCGGCTTCGTACTTGTACGGAATTCCCCACTCGCCGGTCTTCTTGTTGATGATGAGGGTCCACTTGTTTTGATCTGGGACCACGAATAACGTATAACTCCCGGCGGGCACGCTTTTTCCACCGACCACAAGATCGCTGGTAGTAACGAAGGTTGTCGCCTCATTGGCCCCGTTCCTCCAAACTTTGCCGTAAGGTTCGTGCTCACCGATCATCTTGCGGCCTTTTAGCCGCGGGCTGGAATAGTCGGTCTTGATGGTCTTGCCTCCGCCAAGATCGCACGACGCGGACGCGGGTGGACTGGGTTTGCCCTGACAGGCAGCAAAGACAGTGAAAGCGAAGATCATGCCAATGACAAAGGTAATTCGTTTTTGCATGGGTTCTCCTTTTGAGGTGCTGGAACTGGTTAAGAGCTTTTGACGTTTGAGAAGGGATTAGGTCAGCAGCCATTATGCCCCACGCGCGGGCGCAGTTACAATCGACGCATGCCGGTATTCGACGAGAAGCAGGAAGAACTGGAACACTACGAGACCATGATGGGCGTGCCTCGCGGCCGTCTCGCTGTCACCATGGACACGATCACCGACGCCATGGCGTTGGTCGGCCAGCACGGCGTCTATTGCCAGAGCCAGCGTTGGCCCGGCAAGCCGGTCATGGACATTCAGATCATCATGAAGAGCCTGACCGACGCGAAAGAGCTGATCCAGAGCGTGATGGAAGAGCTGAAGAAATCCGCGTGACCTCGGTGTTCGCTGTGGCTTCTGTGTTCCCAGACCTCTGTGGTTAAGCTCTAAGGTTTCACCGTGACCATCACCACGCCGTGCGATGCCACCGCCGCCGAGAATTTTCCGGTAACTTTTCCCAGATCCTTGTGCTGCCACAGGTCGCGAACGGAAGCACTGATGGCATTGGGATATCCCAGATCCTCCCAGTTCACGGAGACTTGCTGTTCGGCCCCGCTACCATTCAGCAGCACAACCGCCCGGCTCCCGTCCTTCAGTTGCTTTGCCCAAACTTGAAGGTCGCCATTCTTTGCGACGCGTTCGCCCTGTCGTCCCAACGTGTCCTGATCCACCGCAATCACTTCTTTATTGGTGAGGATGTCGTGAATTTCCGGCCGCATATTGCGCAGGTCATTTCCTGCGATCAGCGGCGCAGCCAGGATTGCCCAAAAACTGAAATGCGAGCGGTACTCGACGTCCGTCATTCCGCCGTTTCCGACTTCCAGCATGTCAGGATCGTTCCAATGTCCCGGGCCGGCGTAGGACTGCAGCCCCGCTTCCTGATCGACAATAGCCAGCACGCCGTTCGAGCAGCAACTGCCGTCTTTCCATTTCGACTGGCCTTCCCACCTATCGCTGATGTCCCCCGTGGTCCTCCACAAATTACCGCCAACTTCCTTGCCCCAGAGCCACGGCTTGGCCGTGCCCCATTCGCAGATGCTTAGCACGATGGGCCGCCCAGAAGCGTCGAGAGCGGCGCGAATGTTAGCGTACGAGGCCTTCGCGTCCTGTGTCGTCGTATTGCACCAGTCATACTTCAGATAGTCGACGCCCCACGCAGCATATTGGATGGCATCCTGATACTCATGCCCGAGGCCTCCAGGCCGCCCCGCGCAAGTTTTCGATCCCGCGTCAGAATAGACGCCGAACTTCAGCCCGAGCGAATGGATGTAGTCGCCCACAGCTTTCATGCCATGCGGAAAGTGCTGCGGGTCGACCACGATATTGGCATTCGCATCGCGGCTCACCTGCCAGCAGTCGTCAATGTTGACGTATACGTATCCGGCATCTTTCATGCCGGATTTCACCACTGCGTCGGCCATGCCCTTGATTAGATCCTCGCTCACATTGCAGGCAAACTTGTTCCAGGAGTTCCATCCCATTGGCGGCGTCAGCGCGAGATTCGCCGACGGCGAAGTCTTCTCCTGCGCGACTAGGCCGGTGACGAAGAGTGAAGTACAGAAAGACAATGCAAGAGGTAGGCGCTTGATTTTCATGCCAGACGTTTTACCAGAAGTGCCGCTAGATTGGTAGAAGGCCAACGACTGATCTCATCAATCAATCTGGGAAGAATCAGTTTGGGAAGAATCAATTTGAGAAGGATTGGTTTGGGGAGGGCACGGCTTTTAGCCGTGCCGCCAGGACCGCATGACACGCGGGCTTTAGCCCCTGAGGCAAGCTCAGCTCACGGCAACTATGAGATTGTGCCAGCTCATGATCAGCACCGTTCGGCGATCCGATTTACAATGCGCGCTTGATTTAATGAGCTACACCGTAATCGACGGAGGATCTCTCATGCGCAGGCTTCACACACTACCGCTGAAAGTTTGCATTTGCTTTCTTCTAGCCGGCTCCGCCCGGGCGCAATGGGCGCCAGCGTCCCTCGGTATCTTCGAGGATCACAGCGACGTAGGCACTGTCTTGCACCCAGGCTCAGTCGACTACGAAGCTTCCAAGCAAACTTACACCATCAGCGGCAGCGGCGAAAACATGTGGTTGGCGGCCGACGCCTTCCAGTTCGCATGGAAGAAGATGTCCGGCGACGTGATCTTGACGGCCGACATCTCTTTCCTGACCAAAACGGGAAACGAGCACAAAAAAGCGGCGCTGATGCTGCGGCAAAGCCTGGACGCCGACTCCGTCTACGCCGACGTGGCCATGCACGCAAGCGGACTGACCTCTCTGCAATTCCGCGACGAGAAAGGCGCGATCACTCGCGAGATTCAATCTGACATCTCGGCTCCGAAGCGCCTGCGCATCGCGAAGCGCGGCGATTATGTCTACATGTCGCTGGCAGGGGACGGCGGTGAACCCAACGTGGCCGGCGGCTGGCTGCGCATTCCATTGCAAGGCGAGTTCTATGTGGGGCTCGGCGTGTGCTCCCACGACAAAGACGTAGTCGAGAAAGCAGCATTTTCCAACGTCGAGGTAACGCAACCTGCCCCAGCCACGGTGGGCAAACCAGTTCTCTACAGCACGCTCGAAACCGTCGCGGTCGACTCCGCCGACCGCCGGGTCGTCTATCTCGCTCCCGGACGCTTCGAAGCTCCCAACTGGATGCGTGACGGAAGCGCATTTCTTTTCAACCGTGATGGCCACATCGAGCGCTTAGCAGTGGGCAGCGACAAACCGGTGATCATCGATACCGGTTTCGCAAACCGCTGCAACAACGACCACGGCATCTCGCCAGACGCCACACAGATTGCGATCAGCGACAATTCGCAAGCGGATCACAATTCGCTCGTCTATCTTGTGCCGATTGCTGGCGGCGCGCCGCACCGCATCACCCAGAAATCTCCCTCGTACTGGCATGGCTGGTCGCCCGACGGCAAGACGCTCGCGTTTGTCGGCCAGCGCAACGGCGACTTTGATATTTATGCGATTCCGGTGGCTGGCGGCGAGGAGACGAGACTGACCACCGCGAAAGGCCTGGACGACGGCCCCGAATATTCACCGGATGGAAAGTATATCTACTTCAACTCCGAGCGCACCGGCCACATGCAAATCTGGCGCATGAAGCCCGATGGCACCGGGCAGGAGCAACTCTTCTCCGACGATCTCAACAACTGGTTCCCCCACATTTCTCCGGACGGCCAGTGGATGGTGTTCCTTACGTATGGAGCGGACGTGACCGGCCATCCTGAAAACAAAGACGTGATGCTGCGCCTGATGTCACTGAACGATTCGAATGCGAGGGACAAAAAGATCACCGTGCTGGCGACATTATTCGGCGGGCAGGGAACAATCAACGTTCCGTCGTGGTCGCCGGACAGCAAGCAAGTCGCATTCGTGAGTTACATGCTCGTGCCGGAGGACGGAAAAGAAAATGGCAGATAGTTGCAGCGCCAAATCACAGCGTCTATCTGCGAAACAATTCAACGCCCGACTCGCTCGTCGAAGAACTTCGCCATCAATGCCAGCGCTTCTTTCGTCTCCGGCAACTGGAAGTGATACCAAAAGGCGTGGGGCAGGGCTTCGAACACTACCAGGTGTGTATCCACTCCTGCCTGCAGCAACGCGCGATGAAACGTCGACGTGTCGCTCAGCAGAATATCGCGCGTGCTGGTGACGAGCAGGCTGGGCGGCATGCCGTGCAGGTCGGCGAAAAGCGGCGACAGCACAGGATCTTTGCGATCCGTCTTGCCGACGTATTGATCGTCGGGCAGGTGATTGGGATCGATCGGCTGCATCTCGCCCGGCAGGCCGTTCAAGGTGAACAGTTGCCGTGAATCGCCTACTCGGCTGAAGTCGGCGAGGCCAGAGAAAATTCCCAGCGCCGCCGGAAGCGGCAGACCTAATTGTTTCAGACGAACTACTACTTCAGCTGTCAGGATCGCTCCCGCCGACGTTCCAAAGATTCCAATACTGCCGGGCTTGAACGTTTTCAGAAGTTCCTTGTAGACCGCGACCACATCATCGACAGCGGCAGGGAAGGGATTCTCCGGGGCGAGACGGTAATACACCGATACAACCTCCGTCTTCGCCAGGTTCGCGATCGGAATGCCTTCAATCAACGAGCCCGAGTCGGAATTGAATCCTCCGCCGTGCAAGTTGATTAGCGCGCGGTTGCGATTGCCTACGGGCATGGTGAGCGGCGTGATGATGTCGGTACGAACGCCAGCAGTAGTCGTTTCTTCAACGTTGGCGGGATAGTATTTGCGCGCCTCTCCGGAGCCGAACTTCCGCCATTCATCGGTCCGGGCGCGCCGCTCTGCCAGCGTTTGCGTCTCGCCCTTATTCTGCGCAAGCGAAGCCAGCCACTGCTGCGCCTCCGGACTGATGGTCGCGGGCATCGGAACGACCCGTGTGATGTGAGCGGTGCCGTCAGGATCGAATGTTGCCGAGTCCGCCTGCTGCGCTGGATTCGACTGGGCAGCGAGGGTTGGAGCAAGCGCGATTGCGACGATGAAGTGAAGCGCTGTGGGTTTCATCGTGACTGTTGTATCAGAGGAGCGAGCAGAAGCGAAAACTAACCACAGAGGGCACAGGGAACACAGAGGATTCTGAGTCCCCCTGTGAATCTCTGTGCCCTCTGTGGTTGAGCTTTTAGGCTAGCGTGTACTTGCCCCGTTCAATCATCTTCTGTGCGATCTGCTGCCGCAGTTCGATGGTGTTAAAGGGTTCATACTTCGCCAGTCGGCGCAGGATGGCAAGTTGCGTCCGCATCATATCGCCGTCGGCGACCGCCGCGATCACCTTTCGCGCCGCAGACTCCACTTTCTCCATCGCCTGCGACAGATAGACGCGCGTCATTGCAATCGGCAGGGCCGCGCCCGCTTCTCCTTTAGTCCCCACGATCTTCTGCGCCCGTAGCACGGCCGATTCCATCGCATAGGTTTCAATGGTCATGTCCGCGATAGCGCCCATGATTTCTTGCTGATCCTGAATCGCCTGCATGTATTTCTGCGTGGCCGCGCCTGCCGCAAATAATCCCAGCTTCTTGGCTTGCGCCACCAATCTACGTTCTTCCGGCAGCGCACCTTCGAGTTCTTCAGCCACCGATGGACCCGAGAGCACTTCGTCCATCAGCTTCTTGATCGCGGGCATCAACGGCAATTGTCCCGACATCGCGCGCTTCAGAAGAAAGCCCGTGATGATCAGGCGATTAATCTCATTGGTCCCTTCGAAGATGCGATTGATGCGGGCATCGCGATAGGCGCGCTCGGCGGGATACTCCTCCACAAATCCGTAACCCGCATAAATCTGCACCGTCTCGTCGACAACGTAGTCGATCATCTCCGAGCCCCACACTTTGATAATGGAGCACTCGACCGCGTATTCCTCGATCGCCTTCAGCGTCTGCTTGTTTGCGTCGGCGGCCGATTTGTCCACGTCACCCAAAGCGACGTCCATCATCCCGACAGTGCGATAGACCAGCGACTCGCCGACATAAATCAGCGTCGCCATGTTGGCGATCTTTTCCCTCACCAGCCCGAAGTCGGCAATGACCTTGTTGAATGCCTTGCGCTGCTTGGCATAGCCAATGGCATTCTCCAGCGAGACGCGCCCTCCGCCCACGCACATCGCTCCCAGCTTGAAACGCCCCACGTTCAAAATGTTGAAGGCGATCACATGGCCCTTGCCGATTTCGCCCAGCAAGTTTTCCATCGGAACTTTGCAGTCATTGAGAATGATGGGACAAGTCGACGACCCGCGGATGCCCATCTTGTGTTCTTCGGCGCCGACGGAAAAACCGGGGAAACTCCTCTCGATCAGGAAAGCGCTGAACCTTTCGCCGTTGACTTTGGCGAAGACTGTGAACAGGTCAGCGAAGCCGGCATTGGTGATCCACATTTTCTCGCCGTTGAGCACGTAGTGTTTGCCATCGGGCGAAAGCTCGGCGCGAGCCCGGCAGTTTAGCGCGTCTGAACCAGAGGAGGCTTCCGACAAGGCATACGCGCCCACAATTTCGCCGGATGCCAGGCGCGGTAAATACTTGTTTTTCTGTTCCTCGGTACCGAAGTACACGATGGGCAACATGCCGATTCCGCTATGCGCTCCCCAGGTAGTGGCGAAGCCCGCGTACTTCGCGATGTGATCGGCAATGACCGCGGCGGTTACTTTATCCATTTCGAGGCCGCCATAGGCTTCAGGAATTTCGACTCCGCTCAGCCCGAGTTCGCCGGCTTTTTTCAGCAGGTCGCGGGAAACTGAGAAATCCTTGTGCTCAATCTTCTCAATGTTGGGCACGATCTCGTTGACGGCGAATTCTTCCGCTGTCTGTCCGATGAGTTGATGTTGTTCGCTGAAGTCTTCGGGGGTGAAAACTTCTTCTGGCTGTCGAGATTCCAGCAGAAAACTCCCACCAGAAATCCTGTTCCTCGGAACTGCTGTGGTCGTCGCCATCTCTCTCCTTCGATCAATAAACCGTCGCGTCCGGGCTGGACTCGGCGTAGAGCACACTGCAATTCTAATGCGGGAGGGAAGGGAATGATAGGGCGGGAACCTCGATGTTTATAGGGGTTTCGCGCCTGAATTTAAGGCGTTTAGGAATTTTCCGCTTGTGAAATCCTGTGACGATGCGTCCCCGCAACGTTCTCTCGTAGCTAGGGGGGAAAGAAGCTCAGCGCTGCGTCGAGACCGATTGTCCCTCAGTGGTCCTCAGATGGTAACGGCTCGCCCGTCGGCAGGTCGAATAACCCGCGGGATGCGTGGAATCTGAATCCTTGGAATCGCGCGCTACAACATAACTGCGGATTGTATAGCAGGTGGCATCGTCATCCAGAGACCCGTCCACGCCCCGCGCTACTTTGAAGGTGGACGTAGGCGCGAGGGGATAAACCTTTCCTGGATCGAGGCGGAACTGATCAATGCGAATGCGGTCCGAATTCAAGGCCGAAGTACGATTCGGAACGATCTTCCAAGGCTCCAGGGGCGCTGCTGTCTTGCTGGTCACCAACGCAGAAACAGAGTTGCCCGGTATCTGGGTCGTGCTCGTTGGCTGATCTTGCGCGAAGGCGGGCAGGGAACAAAACAACATTACGGCGGCGAGAAGGCCAGTGGAAGTCATAAGAACCTCCTGTGGCGAATTATAACGCTGCTGTCAGTGTAAGTTTTCGAAAATTCCCGCTGCTCCCATGCCTCCGCCTACGCACATGGTCACCATGCCGTAGCGAGCTTTGCGCCGCTTCAGTTCGCGGATCACGGTCGCCGTCAGCTTCGCGCCCGTGCATCCGAGAGGATGTCCCAACGCAATCGCGCCTCCGTTGGGGTTCACCTTCTCCGGATTCAATCCCGCTTCCTTGATTACGGCCAGGGACTGCGCCGCGAAGGCTTCGTTCAACTCGATCACGTCGATATCTGCGAGCTTCAACCCAGCCATCTTCAGCGCCTTCGGAATCGCGAAGACCGGGCCCAGACCCATCTCTTCCGGCTTGTAACCCGCCGTCGCGAACGATACATAGCGAGCGAGCGGCTGGATGCCCAGCGCCTTCGCCCGCTCGGCGGACATCACTACAGCGGCCGCCGCGCCATCCGACATCTGCGACGAATTGCCGGCCGTTACTGTGCCCTTCATGTGAAATGCCGGCTTCAGCGCGAGCAGCGCTTCGAGCGAAGTGTCGGCGCGCGGCCCTTCATCCACTTTGAAAACAATTTCCTGACGCTTCGGCTTGGAGCCATTGGGCGTGCTGAAACTCACTGGCACCGGTACGACTTCGTCGTCGAACTTTCCCGCTTGAATCGCGGCCAGCGCTTTCTGATGACTGCGCAGCGAGAACTCGTCCGCCGCCTGTCGCGTGATGCCGAATCGCTGGCCCACGCGCTCGGCGGTGAGTCCCATGGACAGGTACGCGTCCGGATAGTGATCGACGAGCCAGGGGTTGGGAGAGATTTTGTGTCCGCCCATCGGAATCATCGTCATCGACTCCGTTCCGCCGGCGACGATCACTTCGGCGCCGCCGCTCATGATGCGCTCGGCTGCCATGGCAATCGCCTGCAGTCCTGAGGAGCAAAATCGGTTGATGGTGAGCGCCGAAACCTCGACCGGCAGTCCCGCACGCAGCGAGGCGATGCGGGCCACGTTCATCCCCTGCTCGGCTTCCGGCATGGCGCAACCGAGGATGACGTCTTCGATTTCCTTGGCGTCGAGTTGCGGCACGCGGTCGAGCGCGCCCTTGATCGCAACCGCGGCCAGTTCATCGGGACGTGTGGCGCGGAGCGTGCCCTTGTAGGCGCGTCCTACAGGAGTGCGGACGGAAGAGGCAATGATAACTTCACGCATAACAATTCTCCGATCTCGGCAAGTTATTCATTGGATGCCTACTCTTCTGGGCTGGCTTCAGGCAGATGTACCTCACTTCGCCGGCGCGTAAAAATAATAGTCGGCGGTGTAATCGCTCTTCGTTTCCGCGCCTTTGTGGGATTCATCGCAGGCTTCGTTGCTGGGTTTGCCACCGTGCGTGTGTACGCGCTGAATCGTCGTCACATTAGTCAGCAGGCCAGTCTTTCCTGCATGGCTCTCGACATTCACCAGCAGCCATGGAATCGAATCTGGATCCAGCGAATCGACGTGACCGAGTGGTTTGCCAGTAACTTCGCTGCCGTCTTTCAGCTTCCATGTCGGAAGTTTCGAGGTTGGATCGGCGGAATGCTGCCCGATTACTTTATCCTTCCGATCCTTTAACTCCGCCTCGGGACCTTTCAAGGTCCAACTGAACTTGCCGTCCGCGCCAGCCTGGCAGGTATAGATCTGCGATCCCTTGGCGCGGACGAATAGAACGGGCTCGAGACCTGCGGGGACGGCGATCGCGTCCGGAACATCAGGCGCAGATTCCTTCGCGGGAGCGTCTTTCTGCGCTAGAGTCATTTGGCAACCGACAATGACGGTTACAAGCCCGAGAATGATGGTTCCAGCTTTTTTACGTTTTTGCATAACGTCACCTTCGGATCGCCAACTGTAACAAGACTGCGGTTTCAACCGCAGTGACATCGGCGCGAGATAGGATTCCCAATTTATTCTTGAGGCGTTGCTTAGAGGCGGTCATGATCTGGTCCGCCATTGCTTTGCGTTGCTCACCGTTCAGGGTTACCAACGCTTCGCCCGGATACAGTTTTGTGACCTGGCTCGTGATAGGGATTACAATCACGCGGTTGAGCGCAGAGTTCGCGGAATCGTTACTGATAACTAATGCTGGACGCGTTTTCTGGATCTCGCCGCCCAGCGAGGGGTCAAACGAAACCCACCACACTTCACCTCTGCGGGGATGCATCGCCGATTAGCCCTTCGCTCCACTCTTCCGCTTCACGTTCCCGGTTCGAATCGTTGGCCATTTCACGATATTTGGAGACTAGGCTGTTAGGCGACCGTTCCGCGGCTTCGCGCGCTGCCTGTTCGACGCTGGCTGCGGCATACTCATCTACAACAAACCACGTCGGATGTCGCCGCGACATGGGATTGCCCAGAGGCTGTTCTGAATTGCCGTTCCAACGAACAGCTACGACCGGTTCCTCGTCCCAAATAATCCGGGCCACGCTCATCCCATTTTCGCCAGGGTCGTGTATCACCTCGAGGATGCGGCCAACGCGCTTTCTCGGAGACAGGACTTGCTCGGGACTAACGTAAGACATATGCCAATATTCCCCGCCAAGAATCATAGCTATCATGGTAACTAGTGTCAATAGCTATAAAGCGTAGCTTAGTGATGGTGCCAACTGTTTCTAAACTACGTGCAATCAGTTCCTTAGCGTCTTCCCGGTCTTCAGCGTGTATTGAATCCGCTCTTGTGTTTTCTTTTCTCCGCAGAGGGATTTGAAGCCTTCACGCTCCAGGTCGAGGATGTATTGTTCGCTGACTGGCGTGCCGGGGGTGACGTTGCCGCCGCAGAGGACTTCGGCGATTTTTCCGCCCAGTTTTACTTCGTAGTCGGTGATGAAGTCTCCCTGGCGCATGAGATGGACGCCCATTTTGAGCGCGGCCAGGAGACTTTCGCCGGGGGCCGGAATGTCGGTGCGGGGGATTGGAGGTTCGTATCCGGCGCGCGCGAGTTCGAGGGCGCGTACTTTGGCGTCAGAGAGGACGCGCTCGCGGTTCATGGTGATGCGGTCGGAATCGGAGAGGAAGCCGAGGCCGCGCGCTTCGTGTGCCGAGGTGGCGACCTTTGCAGTGGCGATCGCCTCGAAGGCTTTCTTCATCGCCTCCATCATTTCGACGGAACCGGCGAGAGTCTCGCCGGAAACTTTTCCGCGTGACGCGGCTGCATTGTCGACAGCGCGCAACAACATCTCCTTACAGCCTCCGCCGCCGGGCAGCAAGCCGACGCCGACTTCGACCAAGCCGGTGTAGAGCTCGGCATGCGGTTGCCTTGCGGCCGCGTGCAAGGAAATTTCCGTGCCGCCGCCCAGGCACAGCCCGAACGGAGCGGAGACGACCGGTTTCGGCGAGAACTTGATCGCCTGCGTCATCCCCTGGAACTGGCGGATCACGAGGTCTACGTCGTCCCACTCTTCTTCCTGGACGCTCATGAGCAGCAGCATCAGGTTCGCGCCCACGGAAAAGTTCGTCGCGTCGTTGGTGATGACGAACGCGTCGAAAGCGTCGCCGGGCCCGCCAGGCTTCAGGGATTGCGTGATCAGGCTAATGATGTCCGCGCCGAGCGAGTTCATCTTGCTGTGGAACTCGATGCAGGCCACGCCGTCACCGAGGTCGACGAGTGAGGCTCCGGAATTTTTTTTCACCACGCCGTTGGATTTCTTCGCGACCGCCACCGACCACACGCCCGCGGGCACCTCGATCGGTTGCCAGCGGCTGTTTGATATGTCCCAATATTGGCGTCCAGCGGGCGATTTCGGGTCGTCGATGTACCAGGATTTCTGGCCTGCGGCCAGCAGCTTTTCGACATTAGCCGCGACTGGCTTGCCTTCCTTCTTCATGCGAGCGACCGTGGCTTCGACGCCGGCCGCGTCCCACAGTTCGAAGGGGCCGAGCTCCCAGTTGAAGCCGAGACGCATGGCGCGGTCGATTTCGACGAGGGAGTCGGAAATTTCTGGCACGCGGTTGGCGGAGTAGGTCCAGAGATCGGAGAGTGCGGCCCAGAGAAACGCGCCTGCTTTGTCACCCTTCTGGGGGGCGCTGCCGCTCAGGCCAAGCAGTGTGCGCAGGCGCGTTGCAGTGTCCTCGATATTTTTTGCCATATCGAGGGCGGGAAATTTTGGTTTCTGGCGGGGATGGTATTCGAGGGTCTTCCAGTCCAGGGACAGGCGTTCGTCTTCCTGGCTAGAGTTGGCGGGCGAGGGCGCCCGCCCCACACTTTTCTTGTAGAAGCCGCCTTTGGTTTTGTCGCCCAGCCATTTGCGCTCCAGCATTTGCTGATAGAAAGCGGGGAGCTTGAGGTCGCTGCGCTCGTCGAGAGCGGCGGGCGAGTCGCCCGCCTCCACATGAGCATCACGAACATTCTTGGTCATGTTGCTGACCACGTGGCCCAGGATGTCGAGGCCGACTAGGTCGATGGTGCGGAAGGTAGCCGACTTGGGCCATCCCACGGCCTGTCCGGTGAGGGCGTCCACTTCTTCAATGGTCAGGTCCATTTCCTGCATCAGCCGCATGACGTTCAAAACCGAGAACGTGCCGATACGATTAGCGATGAAGTTGGGCGTATCTTTGGCGATGACCACGCCCTTGCCGAGGCGCAGGTCGGAGAAATGAGCGACGGCGTCGATGGCGGCGCGGTCGGATTCGGGGGTGGGAATGATTTCCAGCAGTCGCATATAGCGCGGCGGGTTGAAGAAGTGGGTGCCGAACCAGGCGCGGCGGAAGTCGTCGGAGAATCCTTCGGCGATTTTGCCTACGGGCAGGCCGCTGGTGTTGGTGGTGATAATGGTCCCGGGTTTGCGGACGGCTTCCAACTTCTTCAATAACGCCCTCTTGATGTCGAGATTCTCGACTACGGCTTCGATGATCCAGTCGACGTCGGCGAGCTTCTTGAGGTCGTCTTCGAAATTGCCGACCGTGACAAATCGGGCCAGGGACGGCTCCATAAACGCGGCCGGCTTGGATTTCTTGGCGGCATCGAGCCCGGCGGCGGCGATTTTGTTCCGCGCGGGTCCGTCGGCGTCGGGAGGAACAATATCGAGCAGATAACTGGGGACGCCGGCATTGGCAAAATGGGCGGCGATGCGAGCGCCCATGGTTCCAGCGCCTAGCACGGCGACTTTATTGATGCGCTTCATTCATCAGGCCTCGAGATAAAAAAGTCTTAACCACAGAGGACACGGAGAGCACAGAGGATTTCGATCGTTGAGTTTCAAATTAACAAACGGCACCGGATTTCGCCTCGAACTGGCAGGGAACTTGCGAACTGGCAATGGTAATTGCTCGGAGGTGAATTTATCTAGCGTCCCGATTCCAGCTCCGCGTGCGATTCGACATACTCCAGCGCCTGGCGCGCCATTTGTTTCTCGCCACCGTAGGCTAACAACTGAGGCGCATCTTTCAGCGGCACCCACTTGGCTCGCCCGACTTCGATCCGCATCTCTTCGGTGATATTGTCGATCTCTCCTGATTCGTAACGCAGGAGGTAGAAGCTGACAATTTTGAAGACGCGCTCGCCATCGCCCCAGGATCGCGCGTACACATATTTGATGTCCCCGAGCTTGGTGATCGGAACCGCGATAATTCCGGTTTCTTCTCGAACTTCGCGCAGGGCCGCCTGGAGCGCTTTCTCGCCGGGCTCAATCAAACCTTTGGGGAGGCACAAGACTGCCTTCGGTTTTGAGCGGACGGCTCGTTTGGCAGGGTCGGGAACCGTGTCCGACGCCACGGGCAGCTCAATGGCGGCCATCCACCAGGCCCTGTCCTCCTTCCGGATGACGACGCCACCCGCTGAAATCTCGCGCAGCATACTGTCCGCAAGTTAGCAGGTCTACAGGAGTTTCGTCACGCTCCTGCTGCTCCAACGGTAACAGTTACCGACCGCCGGGGCCCTTCCCAAAGTAATACAGAGTGGCACCGTTGGGCTCTTACAAACCCTTGTACAAATGTGGCATCTTACATGCTAGGTACGGTTTTAGTACCTGGGCCGGAAACGTGGGGTTTGCTGTGAATAGTCTGGGGAAGATTATTCGGTCAGTACAAGCCTTCGGGCGGGAACTCTCCCGCCAGGCTGCCCCGATTTTGCCCTCCCGGGCTCCAGCCATTGGCGTCGCTTTGGGCGGAGGTTTTGCCCGCGGCATCGCTCATGTTGGAGTTCTCAAAGTCCTCGAACAAGAAGGCATTCCGGTCCGCGTCGTCGCGGGCACGAGTGTTGGCGCACTTATCGGCGCGGCTTATTGCAGCGGCGTTTCGCTCCAGGAATTGGAAGACATGGCGGCGAGCGTCCGCTTCACCAACTTCGCCCGCTGGACGCTGTCGCGCTGCGGCTTCGCTTCGAACGATCGCATGATTTCATTTCTGACGCGCATCTTGAAGGTGAAGACGTTCGAAGAGCTGCGCATTCCTCTCGGCGTAACCGCAACCGACTTCAATACCGGCGAAGGTGTAGTGTTTCATTCCGGTTCGATCATCGATCCCGTACGCGCCAGTTGCGCTTATCCGGGAATGTTCCTTCCGGTGCAGATTCGCGGCCGCTACCTGGTGGATGGCATGCTCTCGCATCCCGTGCCCACGCGTCCTGTGCGTGAAATGGGCGCCGATCGTGTGCTGGCCGTGCATTTGAAAGGCAAGTGGGCCAATGGCGGAGCTCCGCGCAATCTGTTTGACGTTATCGGACAATCGTTCGCGATTGCCCAGGATGCAATGTCTTGCCTGTGGCGCGAAGCCGCGGACTTGGTCATTGAACCCGACGTCGCCGGATTCGCTTATGATGACTTCAAGCGCGCTAAGGACCTGATTCGCGTGGGCGAGGCAGCCATGCGGCAGGCGCTGCCGGAAGTGCGGAAGTGGCTGGCGACGCCGGAGGAAACATCCGCTCTAGCGAAAGTTCAGCCCGTGGTGGCGCGCCCGGCGCCTATGCCGGCGGACTGAGCAACGCTTCCTGACGGCGTTCTAGGACATTCCTTTTTCCAATTTGTGGGCTTCCTCCTGAATTCTCTTCCAAGCCTTCTCCACGTGCCGCTCCTTCGTATTGGTCTGTCCCACGCAAAGGCGCAGCGTTAGCTTGCCGTTCAGCTTTGTGTGCGTTAGGAACAAATCGCCGCTGCGGTTCAGCCGATCCAAAATCGTCTGATTCACTGCATCCCCGGCCTTGTGTCGGAAACAAACTAGATTCAGCCGCAACGGCGCGGCTAGTTCAAAGCGGTCATCGTTCCGCACCCACTCAGCGAACTGCTGCGCCAGTTTCACATGCTGACGAATGTGATGCTGAAGTCCTTCCACGCCATAGTGCCGGATCACGAACCACAACTTCAGTGAGCGGAAGCGCCGTCCGAGTTGGATATGCCAGTCGCGATAGTCTATGACTGCACCGGACTCCGTCGCCTGGTTGCGCAGGTATTCCGGAAGAATGCTCAATGTCTGAATCAGCGCTTTCCGATCGGCGACCCAGAAGCAGTTGCAGTCGAAGTTGGTGAACATCCATTTGTGCGGATTGAAGTTGTAGCTGTCGGCGAGTTCAACTCCATTCTGCAGGTGGCGGAACTCAGGGCAGAGCATCGCCGTGCCCGACATGGCGGCGTCCACATGCAGCCAAAGATTGTGCTGGCGGCAGACTTCGCCGATCGCGGCAATCGGATCCATGGCGTTCGAGGAAGTCGTGCCCACCGTGGCGCACACAAAGAACGGAGTGAGACCGGCGCGGCGGTCCGCGTCCAGTTGGCGTGCCAGTGCGTCCGGCCGCATCGCGAGATTCTCATCGACTTCGATGAGCCGCAAGTTTCCTAAGCCGATGCCGGCAATCATCGCCGCCTTTTCCAGCGAGGAGTGCGTCTGCGTGGAAGCGTATGCAAGCAGCCGTCCATCGCATCCTTTCTTGTTGCTTACATAATCGGTCGCTCGCTCGCGCGCGGCCAGCAAGGCGCACAGGGCGGCGCTCGAAGCAGTGTCCTGAATGACGCCGCCGCCCGTGTTCGACGACAGGAATTTCTCGGGGAGACCGAGCATTGCGACGAGCCAATCCATGACGTGCGTTTCCAGTTCCGTGCACGCGGGACTGGTCGACCACAGCATTCCCTGCACGCCCAAGCCGGAAGAAAGGAGATCACCCAGAATTCCGGGACCCGACGCGTTACATGGAAAATATGCAAAGAAATTCGGCGATTGCCAGTGGGTGATACCCGGCAAAATCAGCCGCTCCACATCTTTCAGCAACGTTTCAAACGGCTCTCCCTGCGCAGGAGGATTCGCCGGAAGCGCGGCGCGAATCTCTCCCGGCTTCACCTGCGAGAGCACGGGGAACGACTCGATGCGCGCATGGTAGTCGGCGATCCAATCCACCACGGCATGGCCGTGGCGCCGGAGTTCGTCGGGGGTCATGTGAAAAGATTTCTCGTCGGACAAGTTGTTCTCCAGGTCACGTCGCTACAATTCAGTTAACTTCAAGCGTCCAAAGCACACGCGCGTTTTGTAGTCGAAAGTTACGCGCCCGCCGATGGCATGCGTTTCGAAGATCCGCCGCAGGTCGCGCAGCATTGGGTCGTGACTCGGATGGTCCGGCTCCGGCGCGTAAGAAGACGACAGCAGCCGCCCTTCGAGTCCGGCGTAGTCGAATTCCTGTCGCATCTCCAACACAGACTCTTGAAACGGCGCCGGATCGAAGAACTCGTTCACCGCGCCGATAGTCCGCTCATGCCGGACGTCTTCGTAGTCTGTGCCGAAGGTCAGCAGCAGTTGCTCATAGTCACGCAGGAAAGCAGTCGAATTGGTGAGCCGCTCGTTCCATAGAAGCACCAGCCATCCACCGGGCTTCAGAATCCGCCCAAATTCGCGGCGTGCCCGCCCGCGATCAAACCAGTGCGCTGCCTGGGCCGAAGTGACGAAATCGACACTCTTATCTGGCAATGTGGTTGCTTCAGCCGTTCCGGCCACACTGGTGAACTTCGGGAATCCTGCGAGCAGGCGCTCGCCAGCCTGTCGCATCTCGGCGTTGGGCTCGACTCCAAAAACTTTATTACCATTCTCCAGCAGCATGCGGGTCCAGATCCCGGTGCCGGAAGCAATGTCCGCGACTGAGTGGATGGGCGCCAGACCAGAATCGCCTTTCAGAACATGCAAAGCCTCTGGAGGATATCCCGGCCGGTAGCGAATGTAATTTCCCACGCGATCTGAAAACCGGCAGGTAGCGTTGAAAGCAGGCATAGAGATGCAACTGGCAACATTTATCACCTTGCCAAGAAAGCCATTCTAACGGCAGGATAGAGATGTTGTCCGTCCACTCTGGGGTCGCCGGGTTCTCCGAGCCGGAGTTTCGCGGCAGCGAAGCAGATTGGGAGCCCGGTCCGCGGTCCATCCGAATATGCGAGTGGTCATCAAAGTCGGCACGAGTCTCATCGCTCCCAGGAGGAAGATCGACATTAATCTGCTGCGCGGCATGATCGATCAGTTCGACCTCGCGACGAATGAATACCTCATCGTGACTTCGGGAGCGATCGCTGCCGGGATGTCGGGCCTGTCGCTGCAGAAGCGGCCCGGCAATGTTCCACGCATGCAGGCCTGCGCCGCGGTCGGCCAAAGCAAGCTGATGCATACCTATGAACGCCTGTTCTTCGGCAAGAAGGTAGTGGCGCAATTGCTACTGTCCAGCGACGACTTCACATCCCCGGTGCGCTACCGTAATCTACAGAATGCAGTCGCTGAGTTACTCGCGCTCGGCGTCGTGCCCATCGTGAACGAGAACGACAGCGTCTCGGTGCGCGAACTGGAAGGCGCCTTCGGCGACAATGATGAATTGAGTTCGCTGCTGGCGAGGGCGGTCAAAGCGGACTGGCTGCTGCTGCTGACCAACGTCGACGGATTCATGGTTCCTAATGGCAGCAAAAAACCGCGGTTGCAGAGGGTGATTCGCAAACTCACTCCGGCGCTCGAAGCGCAATGCAACGGCAAGAGTCCGCTCGGACGCGGTGGCATGATTTCGAAACTCCGCGCCGCCAGACTTGCGAGCGAGGGCGGAGTCCACGTGTCCATCGTGAATGGGCGGCATCCTCAGGCCATCACCCTCGGCATGGAGCGCAAGATCGGAACCTATTTCCCGCCCCCGAAGGAGAAATAAGAAGGGCAAATGGCTGCCACTCCGATCACCGCCGCTTCGACGCAGGAAAAATTGCTGCGAGCCCGCGCTGCGTCTGCCAAGCTGGCATTGCTGTCCACGAAAGAAAAAAATGCGCTGCTGCTGGCAATCGCCAGCGGGATCGAAGCTAACGAGAAGAGCATTCTGGCCGCGAACCGCGAGGACGTGGAGAATTCGGGTCTCGAAGGCGCCATGCGCGACCGCCTACTGCTAACTTCGCCGCGGATCCACGACATGGCGCGCGGCGTCCGCGAGGTTGCGGCCCTGCCCGATCCGATTGGGGAGACTTTGGCGGAATGGACCAAGTCGAACGGCCTGCGCATCCGCAAAGTGCGTGTTCCGCTGGGCGTGTTGGGGATTATCTACGAGTCGCGTCCGAACGTGACGGTGGACACCGCCGTATTGGCGCTCAAGAGCGGCAATGCGATCGTCCTGCGTGGCGGCAAGGAGGCGGCGCGGAGCAGCCAGCGCCTGGTTGAGATTATGACGGCAGTTCCTGGATTGCCGGAAGGCGCAATCGAACTGCTCGATTCGACGACGCGACAGTCGGTGCAAGAGCTGATTAAAGCTCGTGGACTCGTGGACGTCATCATTCCGCGCGGCGGCGCGGAACTGATCACTTTTGTCACGGAAAATTCCGCGGTGCCGGTGATCGAAACCGGAGCGGGCAATTGCCACATCTTCGTGGACGAGTCGGCCGATTTCGACATGGCCGACCGCATCGTCATCAATGCTAAAACGCAGCGTCCATCGGTGTGCAACGCCGCCGAAAAATTGCTCGTTCACGAGAGTATCGCCGCGGAGTACGTGCCGCGCATCGTGAAGCAGCTAATCGAAGCAGGAGTCGAAGTGCGGGGCGACGGCAAAGTACGTGCGCTGGCTGGCGGATTGCAGGTAGGGCCTGCAGGCGAGCAAGACTGGTATGAAGAATATCTGCGGTTGTGTCTGGCGGTAGCCGTAGTCGGCAACGTGGCGGACGCGATCGCTCACATCAATCGTTACTCCACCAAGCACAGCGATTCCATCGTTACCCGCGATGAGACGAACGCCCGAAAGTTTCTGCGCGGCGTGGATTCGGCTGCCGTTTATTGGAACGCCTCCACCCGCTTCACCGACGGCGCGGAGTTCGGCTTCGGTGCCGAAATGGGCATCAGTACGCAGAAACTGCACTGCCGCGGGCCTTTTGCGCTGGCGGAGTTGACCTCGTCCAAGTACGAAGTTATCGGGACGGGGCAGGTCCGGTAGGTCATGTCTTCATCTCTATCTCTTTACCCAATCTCTTTACCCCCGAAAATTCGCTTCGCCGTTCGGGAATTCGCTCAGCGCCAAACGGGAATTCGCATCATGTCAAAATGATGGTCGTAAGTCCATACTTCCAGTTTCAGGCGAGAAGCCAACGCCGCAATAGTCGCGTCGACCAAAGTGATGCTCTGATCGGCTAGGGCTCGCACCATGGTGAATCCCCGGGCATAGTCTTCGGGTGTGGGATTCACGAACGATGCATTGGCTACGTCCGTCAACCAACCCGAGGCGGTATTCCGGCCAAGCTTGAAAAGGAGCAACGAATAGGCCTCAAGTAAGATCGGATAGGGGATCAATACCTCCCGCCGATCGCGGGCCAACGCCTCTAATTGGAGGAGGGCACGTTGATGGTGCTCGTCGGCTTCATCGCTGGCCGCATATAATGGGCCCGTGTCGGCAAGCACGGCGCGAGTCATTTCTTCGTGCCGGTCAGATAAAGGTCATGATTCTGACTCACATCGGTGCGTCCACTGTTCCCTTTAGCCGTAATTTTCAGGGGACGATAGGCGCGCAAAAACCCTCGCTCGCGCAGGTATTCTCGCAGGGCCGCCTGCACGACAGTCGTCAGCGCAGGCGGAGCCTCCTGGGCGTGGATGTAGTCGTCCACGGCCTTGGCAAGATCGCTGGGAAGTGTCATGGTGGCTCGCTTCATGAAACTAGTATATCAGTTTGTAGCCCCAATTGGTGAACATGGTGATGTTGGTGCAATAGGCGAATAATAGGCGAACATAAGGCTTCATTACGCGCCTGTGCTACCTTACTAACTTTCACTCCGAACCCCATGAGACCCTTTTCCGCAGTCCTTCTTTGTTTCGCAATCCTCTTTGTTGCTTCATCCACGACGTCCAGTGGAAATTCAGTTGCACCTTCCCCCACCGCTATCTTCGGTTTTCGCGATGCGGCTGCGGAGCAGGCTACGGAATCGCGCTTCCTGGCGGTGCCGGATTCCAAGCTTGCCGAAGAGCATCTGCGCATTCTCACTAAAGTTCCACACATGGCGGGCACTATTGAAGACAAAGCGACCGCCGACTACGTTGCGCGAAAATTTCGGGACGCGGGCCTCGAGACGCAGATCGTCGAATACAAAGTCTGGATGAACTACCCGGCGGAGATTCGGGTGGATATGGTCGCGCCCGCCGGCGTCGAAATGCACGGCCCGACGCGCGAACGCGTGGACAATGACCCCTTTCAAGACGATCCTCGCGTAGTGATGCCCTTCAGCGGCATGTCGCCCTCTGGCGACGCCGAAGCCGATGTGGTCTACGCCAACTATGGAACGCCCGAGGACTTCGAGAAACTGGACAAGCTCAAGGTCGATGTGCGCGGCAAGATCGTGCTGGTGCGCTTCGGTCAGAATTTTCGCGGCGTGAAGGTCTTCGTGGCGCAGGAACGCGGCGCCGCGGGCGTGATCCTCTACTCCGATCCGGCGGATGATGGCTGGCGGCGCGGCGATAAATATCCTGAGGGGCCGTGGCGGCCAGACACCGGGGTGCAACGCGGGTCAGTGGGATACATGTTCGAGTTTCCGGGAGATCCGACCACGCCTGGCGTTGCGTCGGTGCCGTCGCTGCCTGAGTCACAGCGCATTTCTCCGCAGAAGTCGGCGCAGATACCGAAGATTCCGGTCACTCCCCTGTCGTATCACGATGCGTGGCCGGTGCTGCAACACCTGGGTGGACCGGATTCGCCGCGCGATTGGCAGGGAGCGCTGCCGTTTACCTATCACGTGGGACCCGGTCCGGCAAAGCTGAGGATGCATCTCCGGCAGGACTATCAATTCCGCACCCTTTGGGATGTCATCGGCCGCGTTCCGAGCCGCGAATTGCCGGAGGAGTGGGTGGTCGCGGGAAACCATCGTGATGCGTGGGTGTACGGGGCGGTCGATCCCAACAGCGGGACGGCAGCGATGCTTGAGGCTGTGCACGGCGTGGGCGACTTGCTGAAATCGGGCTGGCGGCCGAAACGCACTCTCATCTTCGCGAGTTGGGATGGCGAAGAAGAGGGCCTGATGGGTTCGACCGAGTGGGTGGAACAACATGAGGCGGAACTGGCGAATGCGGCGGCGTATTTCAATATGGATGTCGGCGTTTCCGGACCGAAGTTTGGGGCCTCGGCGGTTCCCAGTCTCAAACAATTTCTGCGCGACGTGACCAAGGTTGTTCCCAGTCCGAAAGGAGGAACGGTTTACGAAGCATGGCAGAAGGCGGCGCAGCCGGACGCGCCCTCGACGCAGTCTCCTACGGAGGTGATTGGAGATGGCCGCCGCCCTCCAGCGGCGCAGGTGAAGGGCGACGTTCCAGTCGGTGACTTGGGTAGCGGTTCAGATTACACTGCGTTTTTGCAGCACTTGGGCATTCCGTCGAGCGACGTGAGTTCAACCGGCCCCTATGGCGTGTACCACTCCGTGTTCGATAACTTCGCGTGGTTCAAGAAATTCGGCGATCCGGATTTTGTTTACGAGCAGCAGATGGCGCGTGTCTTTGGATTGGAAGCGTTGCGCATGGCCGATGCCGACGTTCTGCCCTATGACTACGAGGAATACGGAAAAGAGATTGCCGCGTATCTCGACGCTGCCCGCAAGCGGGCAGAGGACAAGTTCGGAGTGCACACGCTCGACTTCCGCGCGGTGGATGCGGCCGCTCACCGTTTTGAGACTGCAGGCGTGAAGATATTGGCGAAGCAGAAGAGTCCGCCGCCAGATGCCGCGCGGTTGAATCAGGCCTTGCGCGGGGCAGAGCGGGCGATGCTGGAACCGCAGGGACTTCCGCATCGTCCGTGGTTTCGGCACGTGATTTATGCGCCTGGGGAATACACGGGTTACGCCGCGGTGGTCATTCCCGGGGTGAACGAGGCTCTCGATAAAGGGGATAGCGAGCGGGCGCGGCAGCAGTTGGCCATACTCGCGGCTGCGCTGGATCGTGCCGCAAAGGCGCTGGAAGGATATCGGTAAATGCCAGATATTGACTAGTCAGATGACTAGTCAATATAATAGTTTCATGACGAATGACGGGCGCCAAATGAGCTCCTGGCAGCTGCAAGACGCAAAAGCCAAATTTAGCGATTTCCTGAACGCAGCGCTTGAAAAAGGGCCCCAGGTGGTGACGCGGCGGGGGGTGGCGGCGGCTGTGCTCGTTCCCATCGAGGAGTGGCGGCGCATCCAGAGGACGCGCCGGCCCGGGATTAAAGAATTGCTGCTGTCGGGTCCTCGCTTCAAAAACCTCGTTCCTCCGCGCAGAACGTTGCGGCGGAGGCTCCCGGTGGAGTTCGAGTGACACGGTATCTGCTGGACACAAATATAATCTCCGAGCTTCATAAACCGAAGCCTCACGGAGCCGTAATCGTTTGGTTCGGGGGACTGCGAGATGAACAGATTTGTCTTTCGTCCGTTACGCTCGGCGAACTGCAGGAAGGGATTGAGCGCACTCGGAGACAAGACGCCACCAAGGCTCGAATTCTTGAAGCCTGGGTCGACGAGTTAGAAGACGCGTCGAACGTGTTGCCCGTGGATGGCCCTACGGTTCGTGAGATGGCCCGCATGATGGTAGGTAAGCAGGATCACTTGCTTTATGACGTCATGATCGCGGCGACCGCGCGTTTGTACGGGCTCACAGTGGCCACGCGCAACGAAAAAGATTTCAGACATTTGGGCGTGGACATCATCAATCCGTTTAAGGCGAGTTAATTTCGACATGACTTCCGCACACGCTCTGGGACAATTCCTGCGCACGCTGCCTTCTTCAGCGGCAGCAACTTTTCTTGCGCTCTTTCCGATTGTCGATCCCTTCGGCGGCATTCCCATCTTTTTCTCGATGACCGCGAACTGGAGCCCGCAGGAGCGGCGTCGTACTGCGTTCAAGACCGGGGTCTGGGTGTTCGTTATCCTGGTGACGTTCCTGTTCTTCGGACGCTTCGTGCTGCACTTCTTCGGCATCTCGCTGCCGGTTCTGAAGATTGCCGGAGGACTCATCGTGGCGAACACGGCGTGGGGGATGGTGACGTCGACCGCACGAATTACCGCGGCAGAAAGTCGCGAGGCTGAAAGCAAAGAGGATATTTCATTGACTCCGCTGGCCATGCCGCTGATGTCGGGACCGGGTGCGATCGGTGTCGTTATGGCGCTGGCGGCTCATGTGGACAATGCCGCGGCCTATCTCGGAATGGTCATCGGGGTCGCGGGCATCGCGCTTAGTGTTGCTCTCTTCTTTGTCCTGGGCGGGCCGATGGTGAGGCGTCTTGGCCCCAGCGCGGTGGGGGCAATCAACAAAATCTTCGGCTTTCTGATTCTGGCCATTGCCGTCCAACTCGTATGGGACGGCGTTGCAGACTTCGGGAGCTGACTTGGCCCCGGAAGTTTGCCTGGAAAGTTCCGGAACTTCGGCGGCTCCGTCCTCGTACCCTCATCAGGCGCTTTTGCGCCCGGGAGGCAGGTCATGCCCGGAAGATCTCTGGTTGGTCCGACTCTGCTTCACAAGACAATGATGATGTGTCTGTTCCTGGCTCCGCTGTGCTTGGCGCCTTTCTGCGCGGCCAGCGACTGGAACTATGATGAGACGCATAGCGATGGGCGCGAGTTTATCGCTGGCGGCTTCGTGCACGTGCGGCTGAATGTGGGCGACATGCATATTCGGCGGGGGGATTCCAACAAGATCAGCCTGCGCTACACCATCAAGTCAAGCCACGAGCGAAACGTCAAAGACGCGCATGTTGATTTCGACGTGCGCGGCAACGATGCCACGATTGTGTTTCACGCGCCCTCCGGAAACACGCAGTTCGATGTGGAGCTCGAAGTGCCCCAGAAAACGAATCTCGACGTGCATAACAAGGTCGGCGACGTGACCGTGGAAGACGTTGACGGAGACAAGGACTTGACTCTTGGCGTCGGTAACATTCGCGTGGCTAACGGGCGCGCTGGATACCGGCTAGTGAACGCGAGTGCGGGCATCGGCGACGTGAATGGTGACGGCTACGGGGAAACCAGCGGCTGGCTGGGCAAGACGTTGAAGTATCACGGCGACGGGAAGTACGAACTGCGGGCACATGTCGGCGTGGGAGATATTCATCTGGAAAGGAAGTAAGCTTCGGACGTGCTCACAGAGTTTCTGAAAGCTGCCGACCGGTACCCGAGGCTGAAAAGGTAAATGCGTTGTGGGAGCGCGTGGTTCATAGCGGGAGATGCGCCGGGGTACTATTGGATGCGTCACTCGAGACGGTAACGGGAACTCGTACCGGTGGAACGGTTGTTGTCGATGCAGCCGCAGGCGTGGACAGTGGGGCGGAGATTGAGCGCCCCGGAGCCGTTGCCGGCTCCGCAAGCAAATCGTGTTTGACCGATGAGGCCCTCACTTCCTGGTAAACGCAATCGTTCGTCGGGATTGTGACCAGAACCATCGTGCCGGGATGACAATTCTCCAGGTGGAATTCCCCACCAAATTCTTTTGCCCGTTGGCGCATACCGCCAACCCCGACGCCGATGCTGTCGGGCCGGCAATCAACCACACCAGCCTTGATGCCTTTTCCGTCGTCGCGGACAGTCACCATCAACTGGCCATCGCGCAGGTACATTGCAACCCAGGTGTTGCGCGCTCCAGAGTGGCGGAAGACATTATTCAAAGCCTCCTGAACGATGCGAAACACGGCCGTTTCCAATTCCCTGGAAAACCTGGGGAATTCACGAGGCTGAATATCCAGAGAAGTCCCGATGCCACTTCGTTTGGTGATTCCGTCGAGGAACCACGCGATGGCGGAACTGAGGCCGACCTCATCCAGCAGAGGAGGATGCAAGAGATGTGAAATGCTGCGAACTTGCAGGAGGGCTCGCTCAATCATGGCACTGGCGTCTGCGGCGGCCAGTGTTTTCCGCGAGTCTGCGGAATCCCCTTGAAGCAGAAACCCATCCAGAACCATCTTTGCGGCGGTGAGTTCCTGGCCCAAGCCATCGTGCATGGCGCGGGCAATGCGGCGGCGTTCGTCATCCTGGGCTGCGAGCAGGCTGTTGGAAAGGCGGCGTAGTTCGCGATTCAGTCCTTCTAACTGCAGCGCCCGGCGGTGCAACTCGGCAAAAACCGAAACCTTGGCGCGCAATACTTCGGGAATGATTGGCACGGAAATGTAGTCTACTGCGCCGGTTCGGTAGCCCTTGAGTCGATCAAAATCGCTGAGACACACAGCCGAAACGAAGATGATGGCCATTTGTTGGAAGCGCGGATGCTGGCGGATAGTGTCCGCTAACTCAAAGCCATCCATTCCCGGCATGCTTACGTCAGTCAGGACAACAGCAACGTCATTTTTCAGGAGGATTTCCAGCGCCTCATTTCCGGACGTCGCCGAAATGAGGTTTTCGTCCAACTCGCCGAGGATGGCTTCGTAGGTGAGGAGCTTGGCAGGCTGGTCGTCTACCATCAATACGTTGACTTTCTCTTTGGCGCGCATTCCTTGTCTCCAATCTCCGGTGGTGGCGACACTCGGGATTCGATTTAAGAACCTGTCGGTTGCAACGTTCGGCGTTTCGGCTTTCAAACCTGCATCTCAAGCCTTGCGGACAGGCGCCCAGACCGAAGGGGAGCGGACGCTGATCGGGTTTTTATCACGAGAGGGGGAGGAAAGCCGTACCGTGTTTCCTGTAGGAACTCGGGGCCGGACAGATTACCCGCAAGCGGCAGCCTGCAGATTCGGCGCATTCCGAAGGGTGTGGGCGGGAAAACTCTCCGGCCAACCGGGCCGCCTTACGCCCGGTAGTCTAGCTGGTTCCCCCTGGACGAACCGAAAGCGGCTTGTCTCCATCCCTTTCACAGCACGCGGACCGGCCGAGAATTCTCCCCAAAGTGTTCCCCAGGATGAAGAGTTCTGCACACATCCTGCATTTATCGGGCGTAAGAGACGCGTAGCCTATTGATGTAGCGCTTGCAGCTTTGGCCCGCTAAGTGCACAATCTAGGTGGTCATGTAAGATGCACGTCCGGCTGGCGTGTGCCTGGCTGTGCGACTTGGGAGAAGGTCGAAAATGAAACGTTACCTGTTCCTCACGATGCTCTTGTCCGCCGCATTTGTGCTTCCGGCGCTGGCGCAGCAAACCAATGCAACGTCCGGTGCGCAGCCGGCAGCTACCGGAGATCAACCCACTTCTACCTCTCAAACTGCCAGCTCCCGCGACAGAGAACCGATACCACCCCCGACTTCCACCAATTTCTGGGACGGCGACGATCCCAACCTGGTCAACCTGGTCGCGCACCCGTTTGCCAGCAAAAAGTACGTGCAGCGGCGGGTGGGGCCGATTCGGGACCGCCTTAACGAACTGGACCAGTTGACCGCGGAAAACGGCAGGACGATTAAAGATGTGGATGCCCGCGCGCAACAGGGCATCCAGCTAGCGTCGGAAAAGGTCAACCTGGCGGACCAGCATGCGACGGATGCGAGCAACAAGGCCCAGCTGGCGCAAACGAGTGCGACTCAAGCCACGACTCGCGTCGCGACGGTCGAACAGATGGTGGGTAACATCGATCAATACAAAGCGGGAGCGCAAACCGAGATTCGATTCCGTCCCGGTCAGACCGTTTTGAGCAAATCGGCGAAAGATGCGCTCGACGAGATGGCCGCCTCGCTGAAGGATCAGCGCAGCTACATCATCGAAGTCCGTGGATTTTCCCCAGGTCGCGGCGCGGCAGCCATTGCAAGCTCGCGCAAGATGGCGGATTCGGTGGTGCGGTACCTCGTGCTTAACCACGAGATACCGGTGTACCGGGTTTACGTAATGAGCATGGGAAATGCTGCCGCGGCTGGCGCGGATGGAACCGTGGCAGGGAACACTACCGGGGGACGGGTTGAAATTAATGTGATGAAGAATGATCTGGTGGGGTCGGTGCAGCACTAAAAGTTCGGCGAAGCTGCTGGCTGAGATGTAACCAGTTACGTTTCTACGAGAGTTAGGGCGAGTCCGCGAGGACTCGCCCTTTTTGTTTTGGCTGGTGCTGCGATCGGTTCATGGTGCATCGGTTAGTGGTGTGATCCGATTATGCCGCAATTCTACAATCAGTCTCTCCATCTCCTTCTTGAAAGAATGGCAGGGTAACCGTTGCCGGAGTGCCCATTCGTAATTTGAAGGTGCGTGATTTAGCAGGCAGAATCAATCTGCCCACCGCTTCGGAGTCCAGCAAACGCAGCTTGCTGATGAAGCTGTGCCGCTGAACCAAATCAAACCTGGCCGGAACGGGAGTTGAGAGGTCATGTCTCGCGCAAAGGCAACCATTCTCTGCATCGATGATCACTGGAACGGGCTCATTGGGCGCAAGATGCTGCTCGAACAGAGCGGATATCGCGTTTTAGAGGCCAGCGGCGGGGACGAAGGGCTAAAACTGTTTCGCTCGCACGCTGTGGATGCGGTGGTCCTGGACTATCAAATGCCCGGCATGAACGGGGACGTAGTTGCGGCGAGGATGAAGCGTATTAATTCGCACGTCCCGATCATGCTTTTGTCGGCCTATGAACCACTGCCGAATAACAAGTTGAAGTCCGTGGATTCGTTTCTCTCGAAATCTCAACCCCCGAACATTCTCTTATCTGCGGTCCATGAGCTGTTGGGTCATCGCTCGAAACCGTTTTTTTCCCGTTGGCTTGAGCATTGGAAGAGCCGAAACCAGGTGGTGACCCATTGAACCTTTTAAAGCAGCTCCTGCAACGAGGTTGTGCGCATCGCTTCTCGTGGCCGCGCATCGACGATGACGGCCGTCATTACCAGATATGCCTGGCCTGTGGAACGGCGTATGAGTACGACTGGAAAGGGATGCGGCGGACGAATCGGCTGTTAATAGCCGTCATCCAACGTGGGTTGCAAGGCGATAGTTGCTCCCATGCCCGTGGTTTGCGTCCGTGAAGGATTCGAACCGTTAAATGACTCAGGTCCCCCAAGCACGGTCACGAACGCGCGCGCCTCGCGTAAGTCTGCGCGGAAGTGTTTCAGTCCTGGTTCAGCTTGAAAACCTTCGGCGTATTCCAGCGAAACTACATCAGCTTTCGATCACGGGTGGATTGCTGGAACTCACCGCGTACGTGGACGAGCGAGCCAGGGTTGGCCTGACGATTTCAGTTGGTTCCAGCACTTTGCACCCTAAAGCGGAAATGCTGTTTCCGATGCGCGGTGTACACGGATATATGCAGCCATTCCGGTTTACTAGTCTGTGGGCGGAAGAGTGTCAGATACTGGAAACGGAAATAACGGAACTGCTTAAGAAAAGCGCGACGCCTGCCCCGGAAGGCCACGGATCAGGCTTCCGGCCGCCCCGCTTCTACCTGGAATCCTTTTAGAGTCCTATCCCTAATCCTTTTAGGTCCCGTGCTGCCGCCGCTCTTTCGTTCAGACAGGCGCGATGACTCATTTGCGAGTCCTGAGGGATGTGGCGCGAGAAGCCCATCGGGAAGCCATTCCTGATAGTGAAATGTGGTCAATTTTGCTCAGTTTTCCGAGTGCAGTCAGGCGGAGACTAACCCGAACATCGAAACGGGATTCCACGAAGTGAAGGATTGGCTATGAGTTCTGCCGATCAAACAGCGCATGACATCACCGATCGCAGGCGCGCCGAACCGGCCCTGCAAGATACCAAGGGATTCTCCGAGAACCTGATTCAGACTGCCAACGTCATCATCCTCGGTCTGGACACGGATGGAAATGTCAATCTTCTTAACAATGCGGGCGAAGAAATTACAGGCTATACCTTCGCGGAGCTGAAAGGCAAAAATTGGTCGATTTTGGTACCCAGAGATCGATTCCCGAACGTCTGGGCTGAGTTCGACAGGCTTGTAGGGGAGACCGCGGGCAAAACCTTCGAGAACCCGATTGTCACCAAATCGGGAGAAGAGCGTTTCATCTCGTGGCGAAACAGTGTTGTGAAAGATAACGGTAACGTGGTGGCCACGATTTCGTTCGGAAACGACATTACTGAGCGCAAGATGGCCGAGGAGGCGCTGCGGCGGCGCGAGGAGGACTATCACAGGTTCGTGGCGCAGAGCTCGGAAGGCATCTTCCGGGAAGATATGGATGCTCCGCTCTCGATCGATCTGCCCGAGGACGAACTGGTTCGCCACATTATTCATGATTCTTATCTGGCGGAGTGCAACGATGCCATGGCCAGAATGTACGGTTCGGCGTCGGGTCAGGAAATGCTGGGAAAGCGGCTCTCGGAAATGCTGGTGGCAGACGATCCGCGCAACATTGAACTGATTCGTGAGTTTATTCGATCAGGCTTCAAGATGGAGGAGCGAGAGTCGCACGAAGTGGATATCCATGGCGCCCCCAAAGTGTTCCTCAACAGCATGATCGGAATCGTGGAGAACGGGAAACTGGTGTGCTCGTGGGGCATCCAGCGGGATGTGACGGAGCAGGTGAAGGCTGAAGAGGGACGAAAAAGGGCGGAACAATTGCTGGTAGAGAGCGAGGAGCGTTTCCGGGTGGCGCTCAAGGATTCTCCCATCACAGTGTTCAATCAGGACCGCGAGCTGCGTTACACCTGGATTTACAACCCGCAGAATTGGCAGCAAGAGGCGATCGGCAAGACCGATGCAGAAATCATCGGGCCCAGGAAGGCGGCAAGCCTGGAGGAACTGAAACGGCGGGTTCTGAAGACAGGACTGGCATTGCGGCAGGAAGTTATGATTCCGAACGGCGCCGCGAGTCACGCGTTCGATGTCACGATTGAGCCCCTGTTGGATACGAGCGGAAACCTTATTGGAATTACCGGTTCTTCCGTGGACATCGCGCAACTCCGGGAGATGACCGATCGTCTGCAAGATGCCCGGGACAAGCTGGCACAGGAAAAGTTGTATCTGGAAGGTGAAATTCAGGCGGAGCTCGGGTTCGAAGAAATTATCGGGCAGAGTCCTGCGCTGCTCGAAGTATTAAAGGATGTGCGGGTGGTGGCTCCGACCGAGTCCAGCGTTTTGCTATTGGGAGAGACCGGCACCGGGAAGGAATTGGTGGCACGGTCGGTGCACTCGCTCAGTTCGCGGCTCAACAACACTTTCATCAAACTCAATTGTGCCGCGGTGCCCGCAGGGTTGCTGGAGAGCGAGCTCTTTGGGCATGAAAAAGGAGCGTTCACCGGCGCTGTCAGCCAGAAAATAGGACGCATTGAACTGGCGGACAAGGGAACATTGTTGCTGGATGAGATCGGGGAATTGCCGCTGGAGCTGCAGCCCAAGCTGCTGCGGGTTCTGCAGGACCGAGAATTTGAACGGCTCGGTGGGGTTCGCACGTTGCACGTCGACGTACGGATCATCTCCGCCACCAACCGCGATCTGCATCAGGACGTTACCGACAAAAAGTTTCGCGAAGATCTGTTCTACCGGCTCAACGTCTTTCCCATTGAGTTGCCGGCATTGCGCCAGCGGCGAACTGACATTCCAATCCTGGTTCATCACTTTGTGCGCAAGCATTCTGCGCGCATGCGCAAGCACATTGATATCGTCCCGGCAGAGACCATGAGGGTGCTGCAGAATTGGAACTGGCCCGGCAATATTCGCGAACTCGAGAATTTGATCGAGCGGATGGTTATCCTGAGCAAGGGCCGCGTGCTGGCCGCCCCGCCGGTGGAATTGGATGCGCCACCCGAGGCCGGAGAAGACAATCTTACGGAAATGGAACGGGAGCATATTGTTCGCGTTTTACAGGAGACCAACGGCGTGCTGTCGGGCGCGGAGGGCGCTGCCACCCGGCTTGGGATGAAACGCACGACGTTGCAGTCGATGCTGAAACGACTCGGAATTGAATTGGACGATTACCGGCGCGGAAACGAGGCGTACGGTCCCAGCTAGGAACTTCCTTCGGAATAGAAAGTTAAAATTCCCGCTCTTCTCACAAAAAGCGCGAAAAGTGCGGCAGCCGCGCAAGATTTCCCACCGATCACTTTGCCCACGATTATTTGATTAGGCGATTGTATTTTTTTAGGGCTTCGCGGAGGCGGTCGTGCGGCAGGGCGATTACGGTGTGATTGTCAATGCCAGTCATGGTTTCGGCAGCGACCATGGCATTGACCACTGCTTCTTCGGTAGCCTGGACAGTCGCCAGAAAAATTGGGTCGAGCCAATCGTTGGGGAGCATGGTGAGTTGGTGAAGTCCCTTAGTGCTGACGGCACCCGGATTGGCCGTGGAAAAAGCGATAAAAATGTCCCCGGAGCCGTCCCCGGAATAGCTGCCGTCGCGGCCCAAGCCGAGCGAGATCTTTTTAGCGATGCGTTTGAGTTGTGTGGGAATCAGCGGAGCATCGGTGGCAAGCACCACGATGATAGAGCCGACATCTTTTTGCCAAACTGTGTGCTCAGGAATTTCACGACCCACGTTTATTCCGGCGACGCGAAGCTGCTCGCGCGAGCCGTAGTTGCATTGAACGAGTACTCCGACGGTGTAACCTCCTGACTTTGAGTCGAGCACGCGGGACGACGTGCCGATGCCGCCTTTGAATTCGTTGCAGATCATGCCCGTGCCGCCCCCGACGTTTCCTTCTTCGACAGGACCGGCGTGGGCGGAATCGAGAGCGTGGAAAGCATCTTCCGGCTTAACGTGGAAACCATTGATGTCGTTGAGATAACCATCCCAAGTCTCGGCGACCACGGGAAGAGACCACCAGTAGCCTTCCATGTCAGGCGAGCCGTGCTTCACCTTCCACGCGATGACGGCGTCGCGGACCACCCCAACGCTGTGCGTATTAGTAATCATTACGGGGCCGTTGAGAAATCCGGAGTCATCGACCCAGGTTGTGCCAGTCATTTCGCCGTTACCGTTGAGGGTGAACCAGGCCGCGAAAACTGCGTCGCTGCTGGCTTTTCCGCGGGGATGAATGGCGGTCACGCCGGTACGAACCGGACCTTTGCCAATTTCGAGCTTGCCCTCGCCGGAGATGAGCGTGGCGTGGCCGACCTCGACGCCTTTTACGTCGGTGATGGCGTTGTGGGAGCCCGGAGTGCCATCGAAAGGTACGCCCAAGTCGCGGGCGCGGGGTTTTACCTGGGCGAATAACGTTGTGGACAGAGCAACGACGAGGAGGACTGGGGCGAGACGAACTTGCGAGCGGGACATGCGGCCTCCGGCAAAGGAGGAAGTATAAAGGATGCAAAGGGAAGCACGGCTTTGGCATCTGATATGGCGGTTTAGCGCTGCGTTACAATCGCAGCGACGAAGGACTTTTGGGAGAGACACTATGGATCCATGGAAGAAAGTGGTCGTCCTCGGTTCGATTGGAGCGGCAGCCATGTTGTTTGTGAAAAAGAGATATTCCCTTGGAGTGTTGTCCACGGGGGTTGCTCTGTCGATGCTGGCGGCGGAATATCCGGAAACGTTCGAGAAGGTGCGGCAATCGCTACCAGACTATTTCGAACGTGGGATGCACGTGATGGAGATGGCCGGAAAAGCCGGCAAGCAAATTACCGAGGCGGCAGGTCGGGGCGTGGCCGGAGCTTGGGAAGAGATTTGAGGATAGCGCGATCGTTGCAGTCAGCCGCTGTTCGGCGGGACAGATAGATCCAACCTTACTCGATGCCGAGCTGTTTTCTGGCGTCGGGGCTCAGCCGTTCGGGAGTCCAGGGCGGAGTCCATACAACGTTGACGGTGCAATTGCTCACGCCGGGCAACTGCTCGACGCGCGATTTAACCTGGGCGCTGATGTTGACGTGCTCGGGACAACCTTGCGCGGTGAGGGTCATTTCGACGGTCACGTCCTGCTTCGCTGCCTCGGGATTCGCGGCCGGGGTGGAGGCAAAATCCACTTTGTAGATCAGGCCAAGGTCGACGATGTTGACCGGAATCTCGGGATCGTAGCAACTCTTCAGAGCGCTCAGGACGTCTTGTTCGGTGATGGCGGGCATCGCGAGAATTACCTCTCTTCCAGTTTACCTTATAGTCGGTCCTGCGGATGGACCGCGGCAGCGGGTACAAGCATTGGCCGGCGGCTGTGTGGCAGGCTGTATAGTACGCGGCAAGCATTCGCGAACTGTCCGCTGCGTTCAAAAGCGTCAGCGTGCTTAATCGCGGTCCTCCGGGGAGCATCCGAAATTCCTATCGGCTGAATTCAAAAAATAGATACGGCTAACTGCTCAAAGTTATTGACGGGGAGCGTTTGCTCTCATACTCTACGTAACAGTATGTTGTCTCACTATCATCATCGCCATCACCATCACGCGCAGTGCGCGACGGCGGCGATGTGCACCTGAGATTGCAGACTTGATCTAAACAGCACTTTTCAGGAGTTTCGGCCCGCTGACGCGATAACGCGCGGCGGGCTTTTTGTTTCTCCGAGAGAGGAATACAAGTATGAATGCAGAATTTGACTTCGACAAAATGAGCGGACTGCTCCCCGCCGTGGTGCAGGACTCCTGCGACGGGGAAGTGCTGATGGTGGGATTTATGAATCGTCAGGCTCTGGAGCGCACGCTGAAAGAGGGATATGTGACGTTCTTCAGCAGGACGCGCCAGCAGTTGTGGATGAAGGGCGAGACTTCGGGAAACCGGCTGCGGGTTGTGTCGGCCCACACGGATTGCGATCGCGACACTTTGCTGCTGCGCGTGCAAGTGGAGGGAGCGGGGGTAGTCTGCCATCGCGGCACTCGGTCGTGTTTCACGGAAGCTATTTCCCAACCGTCTTTGGACAATACACAGGCCCTTTCGAAGGAGACGCGATGAAGCTTCGAATCGGAATTCCGAAAGGCAGCCTGCAGGAAGCGACCCTAGAACTATTCGCGCGAGCGGGTCTTCCAGCCTACACGAATGGGCGATCGTATTTTGCCAGCACCTCGGACCCGGAGATCGATTGCATGTTGATTCGCGCGCAGGAGATGGCTCGCTACGTGGAGCACGGCGCCATTGACGCGGGCCTGACCGGGTTCGACTGGGTGGTCGAGAGTGGATTGGAAGTGGTTACTGTCAGCGACTTGATTTATGCCAAACGCAGCCGTGGCAAAGTGCGATGGGTGCTGGCAGTTCCGGAGGATTCCTCGGTTCAACGGGCAGAGGATCTCTCGGGAAAAATCGTTGCCACCGAACTGGTGAAAGTCACGCGCGATTACTTCCTGAAAAAAGGCGTCGATGTACGAGTGGAGTTTTCCTGGGGAGCGACGGAAGTCAAGCCACCCATGTTGGCCGACGCGATTGTTGAAGTGACCGAGACCGGCAGTTCGCTGAAAGCTAACCGGCTCCGCATCCTGGAGACCGTGTTGGAATCGAACACCCAGTTGATCGCCAACAAGTCCTCCTATGCGGATCGCGACAGACGGCGAAAAATCGACAATCTGGCTTTGATGCTGCAAGGTGCCATGGAAGCGCAGGACCGCGTGGGATTGATGCTGAACGTCCGGAAAGAGAACCTGGCGGCGGTGCTGGCGGTGTTGCCCGCGCTGCAGAAGCCGACGATCTCTCATTTGAGCGATGAAGACTGGTTGGCGGTGAACACCGTAATCGACGAAGGAGCAGCGTGGAATGTCATACCTCGGCTCAAAGAGGCGCAGGCGCAAGGCATCGTCGAGTATCCGCTGAATAAGGTGGTACTGTGATGCGGATCGTATCCGGCCGCGAGGCTGACGCGATGGTGAAACGACTCACCGTGCGGGGAACGCGGCTCAGTGGGTTGGAGCCGCGGGTGCGGAGGATCATTGAGGGTGTCCGTCGCGGCGGTGATCGATCGCTTCGGCGCTATGCAGAACGTTGGGATGGGCTGGCTGCGAGACAATCTCTGCGAGTGTCTGACGAGGAGTTGGAGGCGGCATCGCGAACGCTTGCTCCGCAGTTGCGCAGGTCGTTGCGCCAGGCTGCGCAGAACATCCGCCGGTTCTGCGAGTGGCAAAAGCCGAAGAGTTGGATGCGGACGCGGGACGGAATTACGGTAGGGCAGGTGGTGCGTCCCTTGAAGTCCGTGGGATGCTATGTGCCGGGCGGGCGCCATCCCCTGGTTTCCACTTTGTTGATGACCGTGATTCCGGCGCAGGTCGCGGGAGTGAAAGAGATCCGTGTGATGTCGCCTAAGCCGTCAAGCGAAGTTTTAGCCGCCGCTGCGATGCTGGACGTTCGCGAGTTTTACCGCGTGGGGGGAGCGCAGGGCATCGCGGCGTTGGCGTACGGAACCGGCGGTATTCCGCGGGTCGACAAGATTGTGGGACCCGGGAACGCTTATGTCACAGTTGCGAAGAAGCTGGTCTCGTTCGACTGCGCGATTGATTTTTTGGCGGGGCCAACAGAGACCGTCGTTCTCAGCGACTCGGGCGTTCCGGAATTCATTGCTGCCGATTTGGTCGCGCAGGCCGAGCATGATCCTGAGGCGCTCGCTCTGTTTATCACGACGTCTCGCGAGTTGGCGCGGTCGGTGAGAGTCAGTGCGACGGAACTTACGAGGGGGAATCCGATTGCGAAGGAATCTTTGCGCGCGCGCGGTGCAATTCTCGTAGCGGCGTCTCCCGAGCAAGCGCGGGACTGGGCGAATCGGATTGCGCCTGAACACATCACTGTCGAGAAGAAGGACTTGCCGTTTGTTCAGAACGCTGGGTCGGTCTTTGTGGGCAACTACTCAGCGCAGGCGGCGGGGGACTACGCTTCCGGACCCAACCATGTATTGCCGACTTCGGGGCAGGCGCGATTTCGAGGAGGTCTGAGCGTGCTGGATTTCGTCAAGATCATTACGGTGCAGCAGCTTTCTGCGAATGGGCTGCGGCGAATTGCTCCGGTTGTTGAATGTCTTGCCGGCGCGGAAGGACTGCCTGCGCATGCGCGGTCGGTTCGCCTGAGGTGCGAATATGCTTAACCCGCGGGACGCGGTGCGGACTCTTCCTTCATACCACCCTCCTTTGGCGGGGCGAAATGGGCTGCGTCTGGACTTCAACGAGAATACGGTCGGTTGCTCGCCAAGCGTGCTCGAATGCTTACGGCAGTTGGGACCGGACCAACTTGCGAAGTATCCCGAGCGCGAGCCGGTGGAAGCGAAAGTGGCCGAAATTCTGGGAGTCGCGGCTCCGGAACTGCTGTTGACGAACGGCGTGGATGAGGGGATCCATCTGCTCTGTCAAACCTACCTTGAGCCGGACGACGAAGCACTGATCATTGCGCCCACCTATTCTATGTACCGAATTTACATGATGGCCGCGGGCGCCCGTGTGATCTCGGTTCCGACGAACAAGGATTTTCATTTTTCTGCCGATGATTTGTGCAACCGCATTGCGCCGCGCACGCGACTGATCGCCATTGCCAATCCGAACAATCCCACCGGAACGGTCGCGCCCGCAGCCGATCTGCTGCGAATCGCCGGTTCGGCTCCGAACGCGGCGCTGCTGGTGGACGAAGCGTACTTTGAGTTTTACGGGCAAAGCATGCTGACCACGCGCAAAGAGGTCTCCAACCTGTTTGTGGCTCGCACTTTCTCCAAGGCGTACGGGCTGGCGGGGTTGCGCATTGGCGCACTGGTTGGTGATGCAGATCAACTGCGCGCGGTGCGGCGGGTCAGTTCGCCCTACAACGTGAATGCGGTGGCTCTAGCGTGCTTGCCGGAGGCATTGGGCGATCAAGCTTACCTTCAGCAGTATGTCAGCGAGATCTGCGAGTCGCGGGCGCGGCTGGAGCGAGCGCTCGAAGCCAGCGGCATTTCATTCTGGCCGAGCCAGGCGAACTTCGTACTCGCCCGCGTCGGCGCGGCGTCGTCCTTTGTCGAGCACATGCGGCGGCGCGGTATTCTGGTCCGCGACCGTTCGAGCGATCAGGGTTGTGATGGATGCGTGCGCATCACGCTCGGCCCGCGAGAGCATGCGGATCGTTTGCTCACTGCGCTTCAGGAGACATGCGAAGAGCTGGGCATCGCGCAAGGAGCGTCGCGGCGATGAGAAAAGGAAGCCTCAAGCGGGCCAGTAAGGAGACACAGATTCAGATCTCGCTCACCCTCGAAGGGCGCGGGCGCTATCAGGTGTCCACCGGCATCCGATTCTTTGACCACATGCTGGAACTTTTCGCGCATCACGGAGGCTTCGACCTGAAACTAAAAGCGCGCGGCGATCTCGACGTGGATCAGCATCACACCGTGGAGGATGTGGGAATCGTCCTCGGGCAGGCGTTCGACAAGGCGCTCGGCAGCAAGCGTGGCATCCTTCGGGCCGGATATTTTCTGATGCCGATGGACGAAACCATGGGAATGGCCGCGGTGGATTTTTGTGGACGGACCGCCGCTGTGGTCGATACCAAGGTGCGCACGCGACTGGTCGGCGACCTGCAAGCAGAACTTGTACACGATTTCTTTGAAGGGTTTGCCCGGGGCGCGCGGGCCAATGTTCATGTGCGCGTGCTTTACGGGCGATCGAGCCACCACAAGATTGAGGCGCTGTTCAAAGCCTTTGCGCGGGCGCTGCGCGCGGCCTGTTGGCGCGATCGGCGGATGGCGCGCCTGCTGCCAAGTACCAAGGGAGTGCTGTGATGATTGCGATCGTGGATTACGGCGCTGGCAATCTGGTTTCGGTGAAGAAAGCGCTGGACTGGGTGGGAGAGAAGTGCGCGATTACTTCCGATCCCGGGCAGGTTGCAACCGCTTCGAAAATCGTTCTTCCCGGCGTTGGTCACTTTGCTTCGACGGCGGCGCTCTCGCGCTTAGGTTTGCAGGATGCCATTGCCGATGCAATCGATCGCGGGATTCCGTTCCTGGGCATCTGCGTTGGCATGCAGTGGATGTTCGAGCGGAGTCAGGAATCACCGGAGACTTCTGGGCTGGCAGTGCTGGACGGCGAATGCGAGCGCTTTCCGGCAACTGTGAAATCGCCGCACGTGGGGTGGAACCAGATTGAGGTCAGCTCGTCCTCACGGTTGTTGCGCGGGGTGCCGTCGTCATCGTTTGTGTATTTCACGCATTCGTTTCGCGCGCCAGTTACTGAGACGACGGTGGCGTGCTGCGAGTACGGCGGGCGATTTTCAGCAGCGGTGGAGCGCGATCAGCTGTTTGGGGTGCAGTTTCATCCCGAAAAATCCGGGGAGACTGGTTTGAAGATACTGGGCAATTTTTGTGCGCTCTGACATGCTGACGAAACGCATCATCGCTTGCCTGGACGTGGACGGCGGCCGTGTCGTGAAGGGCGTGCAGTTTGAAAATCTGCGCGACGCGGGCGATCCGGCCGAACTGGCGAAGGCGCATAGCGCGTCGGGAGCGGACGAAATCGTGCTGCTGGATATTTCGGCGGCGCACGAGCGACGTGCCACTCTGCTCGACACAGTGCGGAGGGCCGCGCGCGAGCTGTTTATTCCTTTCACGGTCGGCGGTGGCATTCGCACGCTGGAGGATGCGGCTGCGGTTTTCTCGGCCGGCGCGGACAAGATCAGCATTAATTCCGCGGCGCTTGCTGATCCCACTTTGATCACGCGGATCGCAGATCGTTTTGGTTCGCAGGCAGTGGTGGTCGCCATTGATGCCAAGCGCTCACAAGACACATCGCGATGGGAAGCGTTCACGCATGGGGGGCGAGCGGCCACCGGGCGGGACGCGGTGGCATGGGCTCAGGAAGCGGAGTCACGCGGGGCAGGCGAAATCCTGCTGACTTCGATGGACCGCGACGGCACGGGCTCGGGGTTCGATTGCGATCTGACGCGAGCCGTGGCCGACTCGGTTCGAATCCCGGTGATTGCTTCTGGCGGCGCGGGCGGCGGACAGCATTTTGTCGAAGTATTTCGCGAGGGGCACGCCGATGCTGCGCTGGCAGCGTCAATCTTTCATTACGGTTTCAGCCGGCTCGTGGACCTAAAGCAACAACTCGGCTCGGAGGGAATTTCAGTGAGGTGGCCATGCTGATTCCCTCCATCGATTTGATGGGTGGCAAGATCGTCCAATTGGTCCAGGGCCGCAGGAAAGCGCTGGAGTTTGACAACTTCGAGGCCTGGGTGCAACGCTTCTCGAAGTATCCTCTCATACAACTGATTGATCTCGACGCCGCCATTGGGACGGGCGACAACGTCGAACTCGTCAGAGAATTGGCTCGCCAACTGCCATGCCAGGTTGGCGGTGGCATCCGCTCGGTGGCGGCTGCTGAGACTGCACTAGCGGCGGGAGCGCAAAGGATCATCATCGCATCGGCGCTGTTTGCTCGCGACGAACTGGATAACGCCTTTGCAGAAAAGATGGCCTGCGCGGTCGGTTCGAGCCGGCTGGTTTTCGCTCTGGATGCGATTGGCGGCCGGGTAGCCATCCACGGATGGCGCAAGCAGACCGATGTCACCCCTCTACAAATGATGCAGGCGCTTGAGCCCTGGTGCGGCGCGTTTCTGTATACGCATGTAGAGACGGAGGGCTTGTTGCAGGGTTTCCCGTCGGATGTGATCCGTCCACTGCGAGAGGCCACGAAGAGGCAACTGATTGCGGCGGGCGGAATTCGGTCGCAAGAAGAGATCGACGAACTGCATGCCATGGGTGTGGACGCCGTGGTGGGAATGGCCATCTATCAGGGACTTCTACCCGGGTTCGAAACTGCCGGCGATTGAGGGTTTCTGCTTTGCGAATCGGCAGTTCGTGCACGCTCCGGAAACGGGCTGCCTTTTCGACAGGTTGAATTGGGGGAACGTGATTACCTTGGTTCGCGATTTATAAAGTCTCCGAGCATCCGATCCGGATCGTTCCCGCATAAATTGAGATGCCAGGCTGGGAGGCCCGCGTACGATGATCCGCCGCTGTGATGACCGCGACTTTGAGCTGATTTTGGCCATCATCGACGATGGCGCGCACGCTTATAAAGGCATCATCCCTGAAGATTGTTGGACGGAACCATATATGTCAAAGAATGAGCTGCGCGATGAAATCGATGATGGTGTCGCGTTCTGGGGATATGAAGAGAGCGGCAAGCTGCGAGGTGTGATGGGCTATCAACCGGTCCAGGACGTGACTTTGATTCGGCACGCCTACGTGGCGACCAACAGCCAGAAGCGAGGAATCGGAGCGCACTTACTGTCTCATTTGCGGAAGCTGACGCCAGGTCCAGTATTGATCGGAACCTGGTCGGATGCGGCATGGGCGATCCGCTTTTACGAAAAGCATGGCTTTCAAATGGTTCGCCCCCAGCAGAAAGACCGTCTTCTCAGACGGTACTGGACCGTGCCAGAACGCCAGATTGAAGCGTCCGTGGTTCTCGCAGATCCGAAGTGGCGGGAACTCAATGGGGAAACGTGACGCTATCTCACGGGGACTTTCGCCTGGATCGTCTAAAACTTCAGTCCGACGGCGCTGCTGAGAAATGCGGCAAGCGGCGACATTGTGCGGCAGGCATTGACGAAGCTTGACATGAACCTGGGGCTGCAGACTTGTTGATCGGTGAAGTCGACGGAGCTACCGATATCGCGAAGCTTAAGGTCTTCTACGAATTCGTGATCGGCAGGAAAGCCGCGCGGCGGGCGGCTGAGTCTGCCGGCATCGTCCCAGCTAAGGAGTTTGCGAACCGGACGCCATTCCCCCGGACGCGAGACGATCGCGCTGCGGACTTTGAGCAGGGTTGGCGGCTCGGGGCGCCACAGACCAGTCGCGGCGAAACAGCTGCCGGATTCAAGATGAAGATAAAAGCCGGGAGAGTGAACGTCCTTGCCGCGATGGGAAAAGCGCATGGCAATATGCGTCTTATAGGGACGCTTGTCATGGGAGAAGCGCACATCGCGGTAGATACGGAACATGGAACCCCGCGAGGGGCGCGGATCGGCAACGAGATGCGGTGTGATTTCGGATAAGGGGGCGGCGAACTCAGTAATAAAGCGCAGGGCCGGTTGACGCACACTGGTTTCAAATTCATCCTGGTGGCCGAGGAACCAGTCGCGCTTGTTGTTGCGCTTTAAACGGGCGAGAAAGCGGAAGAGTTCAGCGGTAAAGTAAACGGGCATTTAAGGATAAGGTAAGAAGGACCGAACGAAAAGTAAAGTACAACGCCCTAAGAGTCTGATCGGAAAGCAAAATAAACCGCTATGCATCTAATCTAGAATCAGGCTATCGGGTCTCAATCTTCCAACTTAAACACTCGTTCCATCAGCAGCCATTTCTCGCCTGGTCTGGCTTGAGGCAGAGATTTCTGAAATGTTCCCATGAGCCTCTCCCATTCCCGAACTCTCGGGTCGAGTTGATCGGCCTTAGCCTTCGCCTCGAACGAGAAAGACTCGTTGACTTCCATGATCATGATCATGCGTGTTCCGAGCAGGTAGATTTCCATGTCCTCAATGCCGGAATCTTTGATGCTGCGAGTAATCTCCGGCCATATCTTCTCGTGGTAACGCTTGTATTCGGCGATCAGCTTGGGATCGTCCTTCAAGTCGAGGGTCAGGCAAAAGCGTCGTTTCATTCGGCCTCTGTGGCAGGAATACTTAAGTTTGCGCCCGAATGCGCGAGTGCGGTGGGCCGATATCCCCACATGGCGAAATAGAAAACGTAAGCATGACAAACTAGCGGCACTACAAACGCGCGTTGGATATTCCACGCATCGGAAATCCGGCCCATGATCGCAGGGCAAACCGCACCTCCGATGATGGACATGACCAGCAAAGACGATCCCAGCTTCGTATACGGTCCCAGGCTCTTCAGACTCAGCGCGAAAATTGTCGGAAACATGATGGAATGAAAAAAGCCGATTAAAACGATGGCCCAGACCGGGGCAACGCCGGAAGCGAACAAGACGACGAGAAGACAGAGCAGCGAACCGCCGGCAAACAAGCTGAGCAGGCGGGACGCCGCGACTTTTTGCATGATAGCGGAGCCGGCAAAACGTCCGATCATAAAGCCAGCCAGGTGAGCCTGCAGATAGTGAGCGGCCGCTTTTTCGTGGGTGCCGGGCAGCGTGAACTCGGTGAATCGGATGATGAAACTTGCTACGCCAACCTGCGCGCCTACGTAGAAGAATTGGGCGACTACGCCCTTGACCAAATGCCGAAAGGCAAAAGTGCCGCTCAGCTTCGCTTCCGAGGCGTCCAGGCCTTCAACGCTGCTCTCGCGGATCTCTGGCAGTTTCGTGAGGAAGATGAGCAGCGCAACGAACAGGAATACGCCGGTGATTACGAGATAAGGAGTCTTCACCATGTTAGCTTCGGACACTCGATATCCCAACAACTGCGCCGGGTCCATGGCCGCCAGTTCCGCGGGAGTGTGCTCGATGCCGGAGAGAATAAATCTGGAGCCGATTAACGCGATCAGCACGGCGCCCGCGGCGTTGAAGGATTGGGCCAGATTCAGTCGTCGTTCCGAGCTTTCCGCAGGTCCGAGTGTGGTCACATAGGGATTGGCTGCGACTTCCAGAACCGATTGTCCGCAAGCCATTATGAAGAGAGCAAACAGGAAGAATCCGTAAACTCGGACGGAGGCGGCGGGAATGAAAAGAATTGTGCCCGTAGCGCATACCAGCAATCCGATCAGGATTCCCCGTTTGTATCCGACTCGCTGCATGAGCCATCCCGCGGGCAGAGCGGCGAGAAAATAGCCGCCAAAAAATGCCGACTGGATGAGCGATGACTGGAAATCGGTGAGACCGAATGCCTTCTTGAGGTGCTGGATCAGGATGTCATTCAGGTTGACGCCAATGGCCCAGAGAAAGAAAAGGCTCGTCACAAGTACCAGTGGTACAACATAGCGGCGCTCGGTAATGGGCGTGGAAGTGGTCACTCGGAGATCCTCATGTCAGCGCGCGGTCCAGATGAACGTAGCCGCCGTCAACGAATAAATGCTGGCCGGTCGTATGGCTGGACCTGGACGAGATGAGAAATACGACCATCGCGGCAATCTCTTCCGCCGTAGTCATGCGCTGCTCGAGCGGAATTTTGGTGAGAATGGTCTTCAGTTTTTGCTCGGGACTCGGAAACGTGTCGAGCCACTGCCGGTAGAGCGGCGTCATGACCTCAGCAGGCATTACGGTATTGACGCGAATGCCATAGGGCAGCAGTTCCGCCGCCCATTCCCGCGTCAGCGCCATAATCGCGCCCTTTGAGGATGCGTATCCCGAAGTGCTCCCCTGGCCGGTAACGGCGGTTTTGGAGCCGATATTGACGATAGTGCCGCGCGAACGTTTCAAGTGCGGCAGAGCGTAGTGCGCCATGCCGTAGTAGTGGATCAGATTGCGGTGGAGCGAAGCCACATATTCATCTGGGCTGCCATGCTCCAAGCCAACTTTGTCGTTGCGCCCCGCGTTGTTGACCAGCGCATCGATGCGGCCGAAGTTCTTCAAAGTTTGCTCGATCGATCGCGAGCAGTTGTCCGCCGTTTCAAGATCAACTGTGATGAGTCCGGCGGACCCTCCGTGGTTTTTCAGTTCGCCTTGTAATCGCTGACCGGCTTGGGCATCGCGGTCCACGATGACTGGGATTGCACCCTCGGCAGCGCAGGCATGGACAATCGCTGCGCCGATCCCCTTAGCCCCGCCGGTCACAACGATGACCGCATCTTTCAGTTGCAAGTCCATGCATTAGCCTCGAAGGTTGAAGAAGCCGCCATCGATGGGATAGTCCACGCCCGTGATGAAGGCGGCCTCATCCGAGCACAAGAACAAGGCGAGTGAAGCGACTTCTGACGGCTCCCCCATTCGTCCAATGGGTTGCGACTTTGCCAGCTTGTCGAACATTTCCTTTTCGCGTCCGGGATAGTTCTTTTGCAAATAGCCATCCACAAACGGCGTGTGTACGCGCGCGGGTGAAATGCAATTACAGCGGATGTTGTGCGCGAGATAATCTCTGGCAACGGAATAGGTCATCGCAACGACCGCTCCTTTGCTCATCGAGTAGGCGAAGCGGTCGGGAAGGCCCGACGATCCAGCGATCGAAGCCAGGTTGACAATCACGCCACCACCGGAGCTCTTCATGTGTCCAACGATGGCGTGCATGCAGTTATAAAAGCCTTTCACGTTCACTCGAATGACACGGTCGAAGTCTTCCTCGGTCGTGCTTTCAACCGTGCCGATATGCGAGATCCCCGCGTTGTTAATCAGGATGTGAACGCGCTCGCGACGGAAGAATTCCTCGAATCTGGTTTTGACTTCTCCCTGGTTGGTCACGTCGCAAAGATGGGCGGAGGCAGTTCCGCCAGCGGCGGCGATTCGCTGGCAAGTTGCGGCCGCAGCGGACTCGCTTACCTCAAGAATGCGAATCATCGCGCCGTGTTCCGCGAATTTAAAAGCAATGGCTTGCCCAATGCCACTGCCGCCGCCGGTAATCACGGCGACTTTGCCGTCTAGGCGGAAAACGCCTGCCTTGGTGTCTGTTTTGTTCAGAGCGAAACGCCTCGTTTCCAGGGAATGAAATCCTCTTGAGCCTTTTGTTCAGCTTTGGTTCGGACGTCGCCGCTTGCGACTTGAATAACGAGATCCAGGATGGTCTCGCCCATTTGCTCGATTGTTTTCTGCCCAGCGACGACGGCACCAGTGTCGATGTCGATGATATCGTGCATGCGCCGCGCTAAGTCCGAGTTGGTAGAAAGCTTCACGACAGGAGCGATCGGATTTCCGGTCGGAGTGCCAAGACCGGTCGTGAACAGCACCACGCTTGCTCCGGCGCCGACCTGCGCAGTCACGCACTCCACGTCGTTGCCCGGCGTGCATTGAAGATTCAAGCCTGGTTCCGTGGAATACTCCGGATAGTCGAGGACGGCAGTCACTGGAGACGTTCCGCCCTTCTTCGCTGCTCCCGCCGATTTCATGGCATCCGTCAAAAGCCCATCCCGCATATTCCCGGGCGAAGGATTCATTTCGAAGCCGGAGCGGACGGCGGCGGCACGGGCGGCGTAGTCACGCATGAGTTGAATAAAGCGACTGCCGACGGCTGGACTCTTGCCGCGATCGATGAGTTCCTGTTCCACTCCGCACAACTCGGGGAATTCCGAGAGAATCGTTCTTCCGCCCAGAGCGGCGAGCAGATCGGCGGTGTGTCCGATGGCGGGATTCGCGGAGATGCCGGAGAAGCCGTCGGAGCCTCCACACTTCAGGCCCACACACAAATCGGCGAGGGGTGCAGGAGTGCGCTGAGCTTTGTCGGCTTCGACCAGCCCGAGAAAAGTTTGGCGAATCGCATCGGACATCATCGCCGCCTCGGAGCCGCTGCGCTGCTGTTCGAGGATGAATAAAGGCTTGTTGAAATTGGGATCCCGCTTCCGAATTTCGTCGCGAAGGATCGAAATCTGCGCGTGCTGGCATCCCAGGCTCAACACCGTGGCTCCCGCCACATTTGGGTGATGAATGTAGCCAGCAATAAGCCCGCAGAGATTGTTGGAATCTTCGCGCGTTCCGCCACAGCCACCCTCGTGCAGCAGAAAGCGCACGCCATCGATATTCTCGAACAACCGGCTGCGCGGAGCTGGAGCTGCGTCTGCCTCGGAGGCATGAACATCGATTTTTTCCAACTTTCCTTCCCGATAACGTTTTGCCAGTTCGGCGACCTGGCGGCGATAGAGCTGGGGCGCGGCGAAACCCAGCTCTTCTTCGAAAGCCTGCTTCAAAACCTGTATGTTTTTGTTCTCGCAAAAAACGAGAGGGACGACGAGCCAATAGTTTCGCGTGCCCACCTGGCCGTCGGAGCGGCGGTATCCCAGGAAGGTTTTGTGCTTCCATCGCGAAACGCTAAGCGTTGACCAGTGGTAATCGCGAGACTGCTCGCGGAACGGCGCCGCCTGGTGTTGGATATTGCTTACCGTCAAGAGTTCCCCGGCGCCAATAGGCTTGACGGCTTTGCCGACCAGAACACCATACATAATCACATCGTCACCAATGCCGAAGCCTCGCATGGCGAATTTGTGCTTGGCGGGCACATTCTTGAGCAGAGTGTACGTCTGGCCTCCAAAGTCAACTCGCTCTCCGGCTTTCAAGTCGGTGAGGGCGATCAAAACGTTGTCGCGAGAATCGAGTTGCAGCACGTTGAGAGGCATTGCGGCTTAGACGTTTCCTACATCGCGATTGGTCGGGCTATTGTAAAACATTGGTCGTGCAATGTTCTCTGTCTGCGCCGGTAGGTTGTGTCGAGTTTCGCTCGACGGACAGCCGACGGCGGTTGCCCCACATAGGCACCGATGTTTCTCAACCCGCTTTCAGGCGCCAGAATCGCTGGGCGTTCGCGCCGAGAACATGATCCTGGCACTCTGGATTCTTCTGGACGAGATAGCCCTTCACGACTTCGACGACTCGCGCGTAGGATGCCGCGACCAGGCATACGGGCCAGTCAGAACCAATCATCAGGCGCTCGGGTCCGAACGATTCGAAAGCGACGTCGAGAAACGGGGTGATCTGCTCAACTTCCCAATGCTGCCAGTCCGCTTCGGTGAGCAACCCTGACAGTTTGCAGAATACGTTCGGAAATGCGGCCAGGTGCGAGATGCCTTGCGCCCAGGAGTCAATGTGGCCGCTCTTGATCGGCGGCTTGGCAAGATGATCGAGGACAAAGCGCTGGCGCGGGAACCGTTCCACAAATTCGGCGGCTACGGAAAGGTGTTTGGTGTAAATCAAGATGTCGTAGGCCAGATCGAACTCTTCCAAAGCAGAAATGCCGCGCAGGAAATCAGGCTGTAGCAGGAAGCGATCGTCGGGTTCACTCTGTACGATGTGGCGAATGCCCACCAGCTTTGAATTTCGAGCCAGGGCTTTCAGCTGCGTGCGAACGTCTGGCGACCGCAGATCGACCCATCCAACTACGCCAAGAATCCACGGAGAACGGTCGGCCAAATCGAGAAGCCAGCGAGTTTCTTCCAGCGTCTGGCGTGCTTGGACTGTAACCGATCCACGGAAGCCGGCACTTTCCAGTTCAGGATACAAGTCATCTGGCAAAAAATTCCGGCGAAGCGCGGCCATCGAATCATCAATCCACGCGTATTCGGCAGGGCTATACATCCAGAAGTGCTGGTGGGCATCAATGTGCATGGTCGCGCCGACATTTTATCGTAGTCGCAGCGCGTCAAGGTGCGACAAGTGCGACAGCAAGTTTTCAAAGTGATGGGAGCGCCCCAGGTGAGAGGGTCAAAGACTTTTAGAGTTGAGCAGTTACCAATGGTGTTTCAGCATGGCGGGCGACTGTGGTTGTCGACAGTTTCCATGATGCTCGCAATTGCCGGCAGCAGTTCGGTACTGAGACGACTCTTGTCGACGCAACCCTGTGCGCCTGCATCGATTGCGCGCGGCAACAGGATGACTGGATCGTGCTGGCTCATCATCAAAATCTTGGCGGCTGGCACTTTGTCACGAAGAACCCGCGCTACGTCCAGACCATTCAAGCCAGGCATGCTTACGTCTAAGAGAATGAGATCGGGACGAATGTCCGCCGCCTTCTGAATGGCCTCAGCACCATCTCTCGCCTCGCCACAGACTGCGCAATGGGCAACCGGAGCCAGAATATTCGTAACGCCCCGTCGGACCCATTCATTGTCGTCGGCAATAAGAATCTTCGTCAATGATGATCTACTCCCAAGGTTTCTGATGCGCTTCGATGTTAGTAGGACAGCGGGGAGAAGGCATATACAGGGTTCGCTGTACCGGCATAGCTAAGTGAATACGAGAGAAAGGCGTGCCAGTCTTCTTCTCACTTTGAATTCACGAGGAGTCGACTGGCTCCGCCTTTTCGAGCGTTATTGCTGAGGTGAGGGTGCGGGTTGGTCCGAACCGGCCCCGGAATGGCGTTTTTGCATCCGTTGTTCACGCTTGGCCTGCATCTCGTCCCACTTCTTCTGTTGGTTCGAGTCGAGAAGCGCGCGGACTTGTGCGTCTGCGTTCTTGCGGATGTCCATCATTTTAGCGCGGCGGTCCTGCTGCGAAAGAGAGGAGTCCTGGTGCAGACTCTGCGTTTGAGACTGTTCGGACTGAAAGATCTCCTGCACTTTAGTTTGCTGATCGGACGTGAGGCTTAGATGCTTGGTTAGTTTCTGGGTACGCTGGGCGGGATCTCGATGGCCGTGGTGCCCCTTGGCGCGCTCTTGTGAGGGCTGTGATGACTGGTTGTTTGTCGGACTATCCTGTGCCACAGCGAAAGGCGCGGCGATCGCGATGGCGCCGGCCGCGACGAATACAAGAAAGTGTTGCTTCAACATGGAAGTCTCCTTATTTAGAGCGATCTGGCTAGATATATGAACGGAATTACGACGCGGAAGTTGCGCGGCGCAAGGAAATTTGGACAACTTTGCATAACTTTACGAAGCGCTTCACGATGCCGGCGGGCACTTCCTGTTCCTGGAGTTGGTTTGTTGATCCGGCACGAACCGCGAATGCGGCTCGCTCACGCAATGGGTTCCCCGGCGCGACTTCCGAGGGGCATAAAGTTCTGTGAGAAAATATGTTGTAAGCTGTGAGGCGCGCAATCGGGTGCGCGAGCGTGTTGTCCTGGTACGACTGCTGACGCTTCTAAAGACAAGATGGAGTTAATCCAATTTCGATTTGCGGAGGGTAAGTCCTGTCTATTCCCATCGAAGATTACGCCATGATCGGCGACTGCCACACGGCCGCGCTCGTCTCAAAACAAGGTTCGATTGACTGGCTCTGTCTTCCGCATTTCGATTCCCCTGCCTGTTTTGCGGCTCTGCTCGGAACCGCCGAAAACGGGCATTGGTCAATCTCGCCAGTGGAACCGATCCGCGCCATTCGCCGGCGCTATCGCGACGGCTCCCTCATTCTAGAAACTGAGTTTGAGACCGAAAGTGGATCGGCCACATTGATCGACTGCATGATTCTGCGCGAAGAAATGCCGGAGCTTCTGCGCGTTGTCATGGGGACCAAAGGGCAGATCCGCATGAAACTGGAACTGGTGATTCGGTTCGACTATGGTTCAGTTGTGCCCTGGGTTCGGCGTACCGAAAGTGGAATTTCTGCGATCGCCGGTCCAGACATGCTCAGGCTGCGCTCGGATGTAGAACTGCACGGCGAAAACATGAAGACGGTGTCAGAGTTTACGGTTGGGGAGGGACAAAAGATCTCGTTCGATCTCACCTGGTATCCGTCACACGAGCCGGAACCTTCTGCCGTGAATGTCGACACGGCAATTCTGAAAACGGAGAAGTGGTGGCAAGAATGGTCGGATCACTGCACTTATCAGGGACGGTGGCGGGACGCGGTGCTGCGTTCGCTGATCACGCTAAAGGGTCTCACGTTTTTGCCCACAGGCGGGATCGTAGCCGCGCCCACAACTTCTCTTCCCGAACTGATTGGCGGGGTGCGCAACTGGGACTACCGTTTTTGCTGGGTGCGAGATGCAACACTTACCCTCCAATCTTTGATTCAAGCCGGATATCTGGATGAAGCGCGAGACTGGCGGGAGTGGCTACTGAGAGCGGTGGCGGGCAGCCCTTCGGAGCTGAATATTCTTTACGGGCTGCGCGGCGAACGCAGGCTGACGGAACTGGAACTTCCGTGGTTGCAGGGATACGAAAAATCGTCACCGGTGCGAACCGGAAACGCCGCCTACCAGCAATTTCAGCTGGATATTTTCGGGGAGGTCGCTAACACGCTTTATCAGGCGCGCGAAGCAGGACTAGGACCGGCGAAACACGCGCGCAACGAGGTCGCCCTGGCGCTGCTTGAGTTTCTTGAGACAGGCTGGGAGCGGCCGGATGAGGGCATCTGGGAAGTGCGCGGCCCGCGCCGGCACTTTGTGCACTCTAAAATGATGGCATGGGTAGCCGTCGATCGCTTCGTACGGTCGGCAGAAAAGGGCCGGCTCACGATTGATATAGCTCGTTGGAAAAGACTTCGCGATACCATCCACGAGCAGGTTTGCCAGCAAGGTTTCGATGCGGGTATGAATTCGTTTGTGCAGTATTACGGCTCCAAACATCTCGACGCCAGCGTCCTCATGATGCCGCTGGTTGGATTTCTGGAAGCCAATGATCCGCGCGTAAAGGGGACGGTCAAGGCCATTGAAACGCGTCTCATGCGATATGGTTTTGTCGGACGCTACACACAAGATCCGGCGGTCGACGGCCTGCCGCACGGAGAAGGAACGTTTCTGGCTTGCTCTTTTTGGATGGCGGACAATTACGAATTGCAAGGCCGCCATCAGGAAGCGGTCCGCATGTTCGAACATTTGTTGGAAATCCGGAACGATGTGGGTCTTCTGGCGGAAGAATATGATCCAGTCGGAAAACGGCAGTTAGGCAATTTTCCTCAGGCGTTTTCTCACGTCGGCCTGGTGAATACGGCTTTCAATCTGACCAGTGGATCGGGCCAGCCTTCCGCGGGCCCGAATGCTGCGGCTGGTGCTCGCTGAGTGTGAAGCTTTAAGGCTGAACGATCTGGGTCGGCGTGGGATGAACTTGGACGTTCTGAATCGCGGATGCGTCCCAGCCTCCGCCCAATGCTTTGACAAGCAACACTGATGTCACCATTTGCTGGCCGAGCAACTGAGTCGACAGACGCTGGTTGGTCAGCAGCACGGATTGTGCAGTGATGACGTCAAGGAAGGTAGTCAGCCCGCCCACATAGCGATCGTTGGCGATATCCAGCGCCCGGTGCGCGTCTGCCACGGCCGCATTCTGTGTCTGCGCAGCGCGGGACAAAGAATCCAAGCCCGACAAACTATCTTCCACTTGCTGGAATGCGACTAAGGCAGACTCGCGGTAATTCGCAACGGACTCCTGATAAGCGGCTTGTGTAGCGGCGAGATTGGCGCGGTTGCGTCCGCCATTGAAAATGGGCTGCAACAGATCGCCGCCCAGCGACCAAAAAGCGCTGGGAGCGCTAATCAGCGAACCCAGGCTGACGCTCTCGAAGCCGCCGCTGCCAGAAATGGTAAATTGCGGATAGAACGCGGTTCGGGCAACTCCAACGAGCGCATTTTCGTGGGCCATGGCTCGTTCGGCGGTTGCAATATCGGGCCGGCGCTCCAGCAAATCAGACGGCATTCCCAGAGGAACCGGCGGTGGAACGGCGCGCAATGGCGCGACAGGAACGGTGAATGAGGACGCTGGATTTCCCGTCAGCGCGGCGATGGCATGTTCAAATTGCGCGCGCTGCTGCTGCAGCAGATAGAGCTGCGTGTCCGTGGAGTCCAGCAAGGTTTGCTGTTGCGCTAAATCCAGTCCTGAGGCGATACCACCCTCATGGCGATGATTCACCACGGCCAGGCCTTGCTGCTGAATTTTGACTGACTCCTGCACCACGTCACTTTCGGCGTCGAGTTCGCGCAGGCTGAAGAAGTCGGCAGCAAGTTCGGCGGTCAAAACCAATTGAACATTCTGCAGATCGGCCGCCGTGCCTTGCAGATTAGCGTTGGCAGCCTCCAGATTCTTTCGATTGCGTCCGAAGAGATCAACTTCGTAGTTCAGGGCAAACGGAATGTCATACAGGGTTTGAGTGACCGCCCGGGTAGGAGCGACGATTTGGGGACGATTCCCCGAGTAGCGATTGCGCGATGCATTGGGATCCGCGGTTAGCGCGGGAAAAAACGCTGCAGAAGTTACTCGCGCCAGCGAACGAGCCTGATCCAGACGATTGCGGGCGGCAGCAAGCGACTGATTCGCTGCCAACAGTTGCTGTTCGTAGCGGTTGAGCTCTTCGTCATGAAAAATTTCCCACCACGCTCCCTTGGAAATCGCATCTTTCGGTGCGGCCTCGCGCCAGGGAGCTTCCGTCTTCCATGTGGCAGGAGCCTGAATCGCAGGGCGTTGATACTTGGGTCCGACAGCGCATCCCGCCATTCCTAGGCTCGCACCGAGCGCCGCTGCTACCAGCCACTTCATGAGCGCTTACCTTCTGTGTTGTCCGCGGCAACATTCACCTGCTGGCCATTCTCCAGGGACTCGGCGGGATTGATGATGACGCGGTCTTCCAAGCTCACCCCACCCAAAATCTCCAGCGTGGTGCCGTAATCGCGGCCGATGGTGATGGGCCGCAATTGCACTTTGTTGTCTGGTCCCACGATGGCCAACTGGGGGCCCTCCTGACGAAACAGCATGGCATTGACCGGCACCGTAACTTTTGCGGTGTCGATCTTGGGCGAGAAATGCACTTCACCGAACGAGCCTCGCAACAAATGGCCATCCTTGTTGGGGACATCCACTTCGGTGAGCAAGGTGCGCGTCGCCGGATCAATTGCGTCGGCGGTGCGGGCCACCGTTCCCCGGAACTTCTGCCCGTGCATCTCCTGCAGCGTGACGTAGGCGGGCATGCCAGTCTTGATGGCGGGAGAATAGGCTTGGGGAACGTTCGTGAACACGCGGAGCGGATCCACCTTGGCAAGGATAAACAGTTCCACACCCCCCGAGCCGGCGTTGATGAGCGCGCCCGGGTCGACATTGCGTTTGATCAACACGCCCGAGAATGGCGCGTACACATGCTTAAAAGATTCCAGCTGCTGCAGACGACGGACATTGGCGTCCGCGGCGGCCAGGCTGGCCTGAGCCTGCTGATAGGCGCTCGACTGAGTGTCGGCTTCCTGCTGCGATACAGAGTCCGTCTTGCGCAGATTTTGCCAACGATCGGCAGAAATTTTTGCCAGATCCCGCTGCGCCACCATTTGCTGGCGGCTGGCGCGGGCCTGCGATAATTCCTGATCCACTTCCGGAGTATCAATATCGGCCAGCAACTCGCCCTTATTTGCGTGACTGCCAATGTCCTTATACCAATGCAGCAAGTATCCGTTGGTGCGGGCGTAGATGGGAGACTCTTCATAGGCCTGCAACGAGCCGGGCAGCACGAGTTCTTCGTCGGGTCTTTCCGCCGTGGGATGAACGACCGAGACGGTAGGGACAGAGTCGATTTCCGTTTCCTTGGCCAATGCGTGTCCCGCGCGAATGCGGGTGAACATGCTGGCGGCGCCGCTGAGCGCGAGCACCACCACCACCAGCATGACAATGATCACTGCCTTGCGCGGCGGCGCTGCCGGAAGCTCCGGAGGGGGCGTCACTTGCGGAGGGTTGTGGTGCGATTCCTCCATGATCTGATTCGTTTCTGGTTCCTTCTGCATGATTGCTCGCTGCACTCCGAATCTAACATTCTCTTTACGATTGAATCTCTCTCGCCCGCGCTTCCGCGGCGGCTGTGCACCATGGCGAAGACGCAGGGTACAAAGAACAATGTTGCCACAGTTGCAAACATCAGGCCTCCGATGACCGCCCGGCCCAGGGGCGCGTTCTGCTCGCCGCCCTCACCCAGGCCCAACGACATGGGAAACATGCCAATCACCATCGCCAGTGCGGTCATCAGCACCGGACGAACTCGAGTGTAACCCGCCTCCAGCGCGGCCTGTACCGCCGGAATGCCGGCCTGCATGCGATCGCGGGCAAACGAAACCATCAGGATCGAATTAGCCGTCGCGACCCCCATGCACATCACGGCTCCGGTGAGCGATGGTACGCTAAGCGTGGTATGGGTCAGCAGCAGAATCCATGCAATCCCCGCCAGCGCACCCGGAAGGGCGGTGATGATGACGAATGGATCCAGCCACGATTGGAAGTTCACCACGATCAGAAAATAAACCAGCAGAATTGCTCCCATCAGCCCAATCCCCAAGCCGACGAAAGAGGACTGCATGGTTTCCACTTGCCCGCGGACGACGATGCGCGAACCTCGCGGCAGATGATTCATGAACGGTTGCAGGACTCTATTCGTCTCCTTCGCTACCGCGCCCAGATCGCGTCCTTGCGTGCTGGCGTAAACGTCAATCACCGGCTGAGTGTTGTAGTGCGAAACCACCGCGGGCCGCGAGGTCGGAGCCAACCGCACCAGGTTGCCCAGCACCTGCGAGTTCCGGACGGCCGGATCATTGACCGGCATATTCATCAGGTCTTGCAGCGATGTCATGCGGTACTGCGGTGACTGAACTGCCATAGAATAGGTGACACCATTTTTGGGATTCAGCCAGAAGGCAGGCGCGGTTTGAAAGCTGCCACTGAGAGAAACCAGCACGCTCTGCGCCACGTCCCGCGGATTCATACCGACTTGGGTCACCAAATCGCGATCCATGTCGAGATGCAATGTCGGCAGGCCAAGCATCTGCTGCACATGTACATCGGCCGCACCCGGAACACGACGCAACCGGTTGGCGATCTGCTGGGCTATTCCGTAGTTACTTTCTAAATCCGTGCCCATCACTTGAATATCGATCGGCGCGGGCAATCCGAAGTTCAGAATTTGCGTAACGATGTCCGCGGGCTGGAAAAAGAACTCCACCCCGGGAAACCGCCTGGGCAGTTGCTGGCGCAACTCTTGCACGATCTCTTCTGTTGGACGCTGGTGCTTTGTGTTTAGGCCCACCAAAATCTCTGCGTCGCTGGTGCCAATCACTCCCGAATTGCTGTAGGACAAATTGATGCCGGAATTCGGCAATCCAATGTTGTCCAGCACCGTTGCAATCTCACCCGGGGGCAGATCTTGATGCAGAAACTGTTCTACTTGCGCGCACAGGCGAGCCGTTTCTTCAACCCGCAAGACCTGCGCGTCCACGCATGTGCAAGCGTATGAGGCCCGCGTCAACTGCCGGGAAGAAGTCCTCACCCAGAAAGAATACCCAGCCTAGCGAGAGAAGACAGAACGCGAGAAAGACGGAAGCGAAGAGCAGGCGGTGCTCGATCGTCGTTTCCAGAAGCTGGTAGTAGCCATTGCGAAACTTTTCGAAGCCCCTTTCAAACCCTCGCTGAAAGCGCCCCATGAATGTCTTCGGTACTTCCGCCTTATGCTCGTGTCCGCGCATGATGTACATCACCAAGGTAGGGATGAGCGTTCGCGAGAGAAAATAAGAAGCCAGCATGGCGAAGACGACGGCTTCAGCCAGGGGTACGAACAAAAATTTCGCCACCCCCGTCAGGAAAAACATGGGCACGAACACGATGCAGATGCAGATCGTAGAAACGAAGGCCGGAACGGCGATCTGCGCCGCGCCATCCAAAATTGCTTGCTTCATCTCCTTGCCTTGCGCGAGATTTCGCTCGATGTTCTCGATTTCCACGGTGGCGTCGTCCACGAGGATTCCCACCGCCAACGCCAAACCGCCCAAGGTCATGATGTTGATCGTCTGCCCGAGCGCACTGAGCACGAGAATGGAGACGAAGATGGAAAGCGGAATCGAGATCGAGATGACAATCGTGGGACGCCAGTCGCCAAGAAAGAGCAGAATCATGGCCGCCGTCAGAAGTGCAGCGGTCATTCCTTCCACGATCACACCCCGAATCGACGCGCGCACGAACAGCGATTGGTCAAAGAGCGGAGTGATCTTCATCTCCGGCGGAAGGGACTGCGATGCCATCTGAGCCATGCGCTTAACGCCATCAACAATGGTGATGGTCGAGGCGCTGCCGACTTTCAACATCGACATCAGGGCGCCGCGCACTCCATCCATATGCACAATGTTGGTTTGCGGAGCGAAGCCGTCGCGGATGTGGGCTACGTCGCGCATGTAGATGGTCGAGCCATTCACCGTCTTGACCGGAAGGTCGTTTAATTCCGCGATGGTCTGAGGATTGCCGTTCATCTCGACCTGATATTCCAGAGAACCGATCTTGGTTGAGCCGGCGGGGAGAATCAGGTTCTGAGCGTTGAGCGCATTCACAATGTCGTTAGGCGAAAGGCCGTTGGCCTGAAGCCGGGGCAAATCGAGATCGACTTGAATCTGGCGAATCTTTCCACCGTAGGGATACGGCGTGGCCGCGCCCGGAACGGTCGCTAACTGCGAGCGCAGGAAATTGTTGCCGAGATCGAAAAGCTGTTGCTCGGGCAGCGTTTTGCTGCTCAAGCCCAGTTGCACGATCGGAGTGGAGGACGCCGAATACGTAACGACCAGGGGCGGCGTGGTTCCGGGCGGCAGAGTACGGAGGATAGTCTGCGACATTGCCGTGGTTTGCGCCAATGCGGTCTGGATATTCGCCGTGGGCTGGAAAAAAATCTTGATGACGCCAATACCATTTAGCGACTGGGACTCGATGTGCTCAATATCGTTGACGGCAATGGTAAGACTGCGCTCGGAATTCGAAACAATGCGGTCGGCTATTTCCTCCGGAGCCATGCCGGCGTAGCTCCACACCACGCTGATCACAGGGATGTCGATGTCGGGTAAGACATCAACCGGCATCCGCAGAACGACGAGTGGCGTCAAGAGGAGCAGCACCAGCGCCATCACCACAAACGTATAAGGGCGCCGGAGGGCTAATGCAACAATCCACATTGGTCTGACTGGTCTCCAACCCGGGTAGGGCGAAAGTCGTACGTGCGGTCGTCAGCGTCAATCGATTGGATGAGGCTGCAGACTGCGCGGATTCCACAGTATATGAGAATTGGGCAGCCGATGCCGAGAGTTGCCGCAACCCGCCAGGGGGATGGATTCGATGTAACAAGCGTCACACTCGGAAATGTAAAACGCAACTTCCAAGATGCTTAGTTAGTACCGATCTTCTCACCGCGCTTCAGAGTCCGGTCGAAGAACTCGGCTGTCGCGGAATAGGCGTGCACCCAGTCCCTCCACCTCAAAAAGCCGTGGATCTCATCCGGCAGAATGAGCTGTTCGAAGGGTACGTGCTGCGCCCGCAACCGCTGCACTAGATCCACGGTTTGACTGAAGGGCACATTGCGGTCGTCATCGCCGTGGATGAGCAGAACGGGCGACTTCCAGGTGGTTACGTAGGCATCGGGTGAGGATTCCCAGGCCAGTTTGATCGCGGCGTCCGCGTCTGGCGGGCGTAGCGCCAGATTGCCGAAATAGGGCCGCTCGGTAAGAAAGACGCTCCAGTCATGCACGCCGTGAAAATCAACTCCTGCCTTGAACAGATCTGAATTCCGCGCCAGACCCAGGGCGGTGAGAAAGCCGCCATAGGAACCGCCCCACAATCCAATCTTTTCCGCATCGACTTCTGGAAGCGTTTGCAGGTACCGTCCGGCGGCAACCACGTCCTTGTACTCGGCCGCTCCGCGCCAGACGGTATTGGGCGCTTCGCGGAATGACCGTCCATACATAACGCCGAGGCGATAATTCACCGAGAGCACGGCGTATCCACGGCTGGCTAAGTATTGATTCTGGGCGTACGCATTGTGGTAGTAATCCATGTAATGGAAGCCCAGCATCATTTGGCGGATGGGCCCGCCGTGCATGAAGACCAGGCCGGGAATCTTGCCCTTCGTATCACGCGGCAGAAAAAGCTGTCCGTGCAGGGTGAGTCCATCTTCACTCTGGAAAATCACTTGTTTTGGCGTCACCAGCGAGGTAGAAGGGAAGTCGCTCGGCAGAGTTTGCGGGGCGATTATTTCTCGACCTTTCGCGGTGAGTTGATACGGCATAGCGGGTGATGTTGCCGTGGAACCGAGGCAAACAATGCTCTTGCCGTCGCCGGTTTCAACTGGAGACCACTCGATAGTGTCGCCTGAAGTCAGCGCCTGCGGCGGCGTGCCCCCGGCTGCTACCACCCGCCACAAATGCCGGCGATCTACGTCGCCTTGATTTGACGAATAGATGATCGATGCCTTATCCGCGCTGAGCGTGACGTCTTCCACGTCAAAGTCTCCGGGCGTGAGCAGCATGGCCAAACCGCCGCTGGCGGCAATGGAATACAAGTGATTGCGGCCATCCTGTTCCGAGGAAAACACTACTCGGCCATCGGCAGCAAAGTTGAGCGCGCTATTTTCGGTAAGCTCTGGCAGGGAATCCTCCGCTTTTTCACCGCTGCGCCACAAAACGTGACCCGTGCCCGCTGCGGCATCGGCAATCCATAGCGACCAGGGTTCGGGGCGTACAGGTATCAGCGGTAGCTTCTGCTGATCTCCCGCGGTCCGCACAAACACGAGCAACTTGCTATCAGGCGACCAGCGCGGCATCGAATCTTTGTCCACGCTCGGTGCCACGTAACGGATGGAGCCGCCATGGAAATCGTAAAGGGCGATCAAGCTATGACCGTCCCGTTGGCTGACGAACGCGATATGTTTGCCATCGGGCGACCATTTGGGTTGAACCGCCGCGCCGCGAACTGAAGCCAGTTCTTTGGCCTGCTGTTTGCCATCAACGCTTGCGAGCCACAACTTCTTTTTGGCGGACCACACTGCCCACTTGCTGTCGGGCGAAATCTCTATATCTTCACAGCCCTCCTCGGCGCAACCCATCTCGCCCAACAGGCGAGGCGTCGCGTGCTTGGCATCCACGTCCAGCGCAAATACCTGCTGTTTGGCTCCCGTTGTGGAGCTATCCGGGTTAGCGCTCTCCTGCGCTTCGTTCAGTTCGCTGCCGAGTGCATAGAGCACCGTTTTGCCGTCGGGCGTGAGTCGCAGGCTGGCAATGGGCTGGCCGTCATCTGTGCTGTAATGCGTCACTTGGCGGGCGGTGTGAATGAAGTCCGGGCCGTCCGCTACCCACACGTTGCGAACTCCTTTTGCGTCGAAGACCCACGCAACGCTACTGCCATGCGTAGCGGCCACAAGTTCGCTTGGGAAGGGGGAACTCAAAATCTGTTCCAGCGCGAATGGAGATTGCGCCCATCCCGCCATAGTGCAGACCAAGATCAGAACAAAGGCTACGAGCAAGCAAGATTTGCTGAATGGCATAAGCGGGTAGAGTAAGTTAACGCTGGCGGCCCTGCCAATAGCAATCGTGGAATCCTCGATAAAGCTCGTTCACTGCCACAGGAATACGAAGGGAACGTGATTCAAGAACTGGTGTATCATTTTGCAACGTTTCGCTGCCGCATTGAACACCGGCATGGCCGGGAATAGAACCCATTTCCATGAAACTCGATAAGAAACTATTGCGAAGCCTTCCCAAAGTTCTCCTGCACGAGCACTTGGATGGTGTGCTGCGACCGCAGACCGTCATCGAGTTGGCCAAAGATGCAAAATACACACAACTCCCAACCGATTCCCCTGAGGCGCTTTCGGAATGGTTCTTTCGCGGAGCCAACCAAGGGAGTCTGGCGAAATATCTTGAGGGCTTCGCACATACGATCGCGGTGATGCAGACCGAGGATGCGCTGCAGCGCGTCGCCTACGAACAGGCCCAAGACCTGAGCCGAGATGGGATCGTCTATTTTGAGACCCGTTTTGCGCCAGTCTTTCATACTCAGAAAGGACTGACCCATCAGCAGATTGTCTCGGCGGTGCTGAAGGGATTGGAGCGCGGGCGAAAGGACTTCGGGATTTCCTCCGGTCTCATCATTTGTGCAATGCGTAACATGAACACTTCGCTTGAAATGGCGGAACTGGCCGTCGATTTTCGCGCGCGCGGAGTGGTTGGCTTCGATCTGGCGGGCGAAGAAGGCGGGTATCCGCCAAAGAAGCATGTGGACGCTTTTCACTACATCCAGCGCGAGAATTTCAACATCACGATTCACGCTGGGGAAGGCTACGGAAAAGAATCGATCTGGCAGGCGATTCAGTATTGTGGGGCCCACCGCATCGGGCACGGCACGCGCTTGATCGATGATATTGCCGTTATGGACGGCAAAGCCGTGAAGTTGGGAGATCTGGCTCAATATGTTCTCGACAAACGCATTCCCCTGGAGATCTGTCTTCTCAGCAACGTGCATACCGGGGCAACGCCCAGTTTGGCCGAGCATCCGTTCAAGATTCTTTATCAGGAAAAATTCCGCGTCACGCTGAACACGGACAACCGGCTGATGAGCAACACGACGATGAGCCAGGAATTTGAGGCCGCCGCACAGACCTTTGGATTGTCAGTGGACGACTTTGAGAAGATCACGATTAATGCCATGAAGAGCGCATTTCTTCCTTACAAAGAGCGCTTGGGTTTCATCTATTCCGCCATCAAGCCTGGATATGCCAGGATCCGGGAGTCGACAGGGGCGAAGACGTCTCCGTGAACGCTGCGGAGCACGCGGAGACTTCATGTGCAGTCTGACTGGAAAATTGTTCCTCACGCTGGGACTGTCCGGAATCATATGTGGTTATCTTTCCGCCCAGGCCAGCGGCACCGGTTGAGCCGATCCGCATCAAAGTCGTGATCGTCACCATGTTTGAACGCGGCGAAGACACCGGCGATACTCCCGGCGAATTTCAGTTCTGGGTGGAGCGAGAGCATCTCGACCGAATTCTTCCGTTGCCTTCCGGTTATCACCACCTGCGCCTGAACAAGGACGGAGTGATCGGCATGGTCACCGGCGTCGGAACTGCCAAGGCCGCTGCTTCCGTGATGGCAGTGGGACTTGACCCACGTTTCGACCTCTCCAAGGCATATTGGATTGTCGCTGGCATTGGCGGCGGGGATCCGGCGGATGTGTCCGTTGGGTCGGCAGTTTGGGCGGATCACGTGGTCGATGGCGACATGGCGTTTGAGATCGATGCGCGTCAAATTCCCGCAAATTGGCCGACTGGCTACGTTCCCTTGCGGAAGGGCACACCCTACGAGCAACCTGCCAGCGACTTCTACGGGGAAATGTACGAACTGAATCCCCAACTGGTTGGCTGGGCATTTCACCTCACGCACGATGTGCCGCTCGCGGATTCCGACTCCTTGCGCAAGTCGCGGGCACGCTTCGCCGGATTCCCAAATGCGCTGAAGCCGCCATTCGTGGCGAGAGGCGATACTTTGTCGGCAAGCACGTTCTGGCATGGTTCGAAGATGGACGATTGGGCCAATGCCTGGACTCGTTACTACACGGGCGGTAAAGGAAATTACATGGTCGCGGCCATGGAGGATTCGGGAACACTGCAGGCTCTCACGTTCCTGAGTCAGGCTGGGCGGGTCGATCTCGAGCGAGTGCTGGTGCTGCGCACGGTCAGTAACTACGACCGTGAAGCTCCGGGCGTGCCGGTGGCGAAAAGCCTGCAAGAAATGGTTTCCGGCAACTACTCGGCTTATATGCCTGCTCTGGAAGCGGCGCAGATTGTCGGTGATAAGGTTGTGCGGGATCTGGTGGAGCATTGGCCGGAGCGGGAATCCACCATTCCTCACGCACCATAAAAGCGATCTCATAAATGGTCTTGAGAAGGGCACGGCTGGTCCTGGGAAGGGCTCGGCTGGTTTTGGGCAGGGCACGGCTTTCAGCCGTGCCGCTCGCCGTCGCATATGATGCGGGCTTTAGCCCCCTGAGGGATCTCGCAGCTCGCTTCCCCGGGTTCTGATACTTCACTTGGATAATGCAGCGAGAGTGTCGGCCAACACAAGCGTTCCCTGAACGATATCTTCAGGGGACGCGTACTCGTCAGGACGATGGCTGTATCCATTGCGGCAGGGAATAAACAACATGGCGACCGGAGCGATGCGAGAGATGAAAAGGGAGTCATGATAGGCGCGACTGACCATGCGAAGAAAGTTCAGTCCGTGCTTGCGGCAAGATTGAGAAAGCGCTTCGATAATTTCAGGAGCGCAGTCCGCGGGTGCATCGGCGTTCAGCAACTCGCTGCTGACCGATACCTGCCGCTTGGCTGAAATCGAATGACATGCGGCCTCAATCGTGCGCATCACAAGATCCCGCCGTTGCAGATCCGTGTCGCGGATGTCCACGCTAAGCCGGACCCGGGCGGGAATACTATTGACCGCGCCGGGAAACACATCGCAGATGCCGACAGTGGCGACGGTGTCAATCGCTCCACTGGCGCGAGCGGCGTTCTCAATCGCTAGGATTAGTTCGGCTGCTGCGCAGAGAGCGTCGCGCCGATCGGGCATCAAAACGCCGCCGGCGTGTCCGCCCGACCCTTCGATCACAATGCGGAGACTCGCCGGCGCTGCGATTTTCGTGACGATCCCCAGCGGAATCTGCTGCTGCTCCAAGAGCGGCCCTTGTTCAATGTGCAGTTCGACAAAGGCCTGGTAATAGCCGGCTCCGTAAGTTCACATCTGCGAGCTCGCCCGCAAAGCCGGCTCCGCGGCGAATCTGGTCGAGCGTCGCGCCGTCATTGTCTGTGAGTTTTCGCGCTGTGTCCGCAGAAAGCGATCCCGACAGCAGCCTGCTTCCCAGGCAACCGATTCCAAATCGCGTCGGCTCTTCAGAGGTAAAAATGAGCAAGCTCAATAGAATGCTTCGGGCGAAATCCACTCTGCTGTAACGCCCGGATCGCTGCCAAACCTCCCAGCACTCCCACCACGCCGTCATATTTCCCTGCATTCGGAATGGCGTCGATGTGCGATCCCGTGCCGACCACTGGGGCGTCCGGGTCCGAACCATTCCAGCGTGCGAAGGTATTTCCGACGGCGTCCTCGCGTACGCTCAGTCCAGCCGCTTCGCAACGCGCTTTCATCCATGCGCGAGCCTTGAGATCCGTTGGTGTGAAAACAATTCGGGTCACCGCCGGAGCCTCGGCGTCAGAAAATGAAGCCAGGGTTTCGATTTCGGAAAGCAGCCGATCTCGATCGATAGTAAGACTCATCGCTACAAGCCGGCCAAGGGATGCCGGTTCCAATCTTTGTAGATGAGATACTTTGCGGGAACCTTGCCGATCGCTCCAAACCACTGCGGACACCACGGTCCCATCCAGATGAAGTCTCCCGCCGTCACCGGATACCAGGAATCGCCGAGGCGGTAGATTCCGCCACCTTCGAGCATGATGAGACCGTGTTCCATCACATGCATTTCGACCATGCTCAGCGCGGCGCCGGGCTGGTAAACCATTGTGTTGACTGCGAAGTCGAAGCCCATCTCGTCGGGAAGCAGGCATTTGACCTGCAAGCCGGGATCGTCTCCGAGCGGATGCGAGGAGATCGCATCTTCGCTCGAAACGATCTCCTGCGGCGGATTGACCGAGTCGAGAGCGTGATAGTGTTTCTCGATGACGGCGACACGGCTCACGGTCGTAGCCGATACTCGATGATGCAATCCTTGAGGAAGATAAGCGTAACCGCGCGCACTCAATTCGCTTGATTTGCCCTCAACTTCCAATTTCAGTCTGCCTTCCATCACAAAAATGAAGCGCTGCGCTGGCGTGCTGCCTAGCTCCCCGCCAGCTTCGAACTCGGCTGTGTACTGTGTGAACTTGGCGCCCAAAGCCGGGCTCACGTGCACAATCGCGGAGCAGCCCTTCATTCCCGGCAGGGCCGTGCGCACGAAAGTATCTGGCGTCAACAGCAAATGATTGGGTTGTTGTGAGCTTCGTGTCCCCCCAAGATTATGCACGGTTTTTCCTTTTATAGAATTCGGGCGAGCGAAGCCAGCTGGTCGAGAAGATGCAAGCCACACTCGATTGCCTTCTCGACGTCTTCGCGTGCGACCGATTCCGCCGGATCGTGGCTGATGCCCCCCGGAGTTCGCAGAAAAATCATCGCGCTCGGCACCTTCTCCGCCAGGATCATGGCATCGTGACCTGCGCCACTCACCATGCGATGCGGCCGGCAGCCCGTCTTGACGATCGCCGTTTCGATCTCACCGACCAGAAACGCGTCCATTGTGACTGCGGGTTGGCTCAACATGGTGCTTTCCCGTACTGATAGTCCGCGGCGAGTGGCGATTTCATGAGCCTGACGAATGAGATTCTCCACGGCGCGAACGCGAACTTCGTCGGAACTGTGACGAACGTCGAGTGTAAGCGTCGCTTCCCCCGCTATCACGTTCGTAGCTCCCGGCTTCGCTTCGATCCTTCCGACAGTGGCCACCAAACCCGAAGCTTTTTGTGCTACGCACTCTACGGTTCCGATCCATTCCGCCGCGCCCGCGAGGGCATCACATCGAAGATGCATTGGCGTTGTGCCCGCATGGTTGGGCCGGCCCAGGAATGTGAATTCTAATCGGCTCTGTCCCGCAATCGCGTCGACCGCGCTGAGCGGCAGATTTAGTTTGTCTAAAACCGGTCCCTGTTCGATATGAAACTCGAGGTAGCCCAGCGTGTCTTTCTCTAACTCAGCCTCAGAAATTTGATCGGGATTCAGTCCAAACTCTTCGATTGCCTTTCGCACGGAGATGCCTCGAGCATCGCGAACGCCGAGGAGTTCCTGATCCAGTCTGCCTACCAGCGCACGGCTGCCAATGAACGGAGTGCCGAAGCGTATTCCCTCTTCCTCCGAAAAGCCAACCACCTCGACAGCAAAGGGGAGCCTCCGGCCCCGCAACTCCTTCAGCAACGCGATGGCAAGCACGACTCCGAGAATGCCGTCATAAGCGCCAGCATTGGGAACCGTATCGAGGTGCGAACCGATCAGCAGACGTGGAGCGTTCGGCTGCAGCGCACCATAAACTCCCCTAAAATTCCCGGCGGCATCGATTCGAAACTGAGCGCCAAGCGGTTTCATCCATCGCGCAATTTCCTGATGGCACTGACGCATGGGTGGCGACAAAAACGTTCGACGCGTGCTTCCGGCGTCTTCGGAAAAAGAGGCGAGTCTCAGGCATCGGCCAATGACTTCTTCCGCGCGAGTTGTGCTCTCAGTTGCCTGCACCGGATTCTGTTTTTCAGTCACGAGGCCCGGTTCTATGGAAGCTCAGGATTCCCGTATAACCTTCGCCGCCGCCCAGCCAAGAAGGACGAGAGCAATAAGAATCTCCCAGCCGTACTCGTTTCCGTACGTCGCAACGGGAAAGTGATTGCTGATCATAATAAAAACAACGGGGACCGCCATGAAAGTATTGTGTTTGGATCGCAACTTCGCTTGAGCGCTGAGTGAAGGATCAAATTTCTCCCCTGCCGCCGCAGCCGCGATCATCTTGCGCTGGGATGGAAGAATTCGGAACCAAACATTGGCGGTCATAATTGTTCCGAGGACTGCCCCAACGTGGATGTAGGCTGCGCGGCCACTGAATATGTGCGTCAATCCCCAGGCGAGCACGGCAATGATCAAGACAGAGAATGCGGCGAACACGGGTTCCGACCGGCCCAGCGGCGAGCGCATCGCCAGATCGTAGACGATCCATCCACCAACTAGTACCGCTAATCCGATGGCGACCCCGCGCGCTTGAGAGATGTCCGCAATATCGGGATCGATCAATCCACTGCTGGAGTAGTAGACAAGAACAAGCAGCAGCATTCCGCTCAGCCAGGTCATTAACGCTTCCCAGCGGAACCAATTGACTTGCTCGGGACCGACTTTTAAGGAATTCTGCCGGTCAACGGTATAGAATCCGCCGCTGTGGACCATCCATACGGATGGATTTGTGCCCGCCGCAGCATTCCTCGTCAGCTTGTTAAATCGGCCGTCCAGCCACGTGAAATAGTACGTTTGGCCGACCCACATGATGGCCGCAAACACGTGAAACCAGCGCACCAGTAGGTTGAGCCATTCCCGGATTGACGAGGTCACCTTCTCCACTCCATCTGGCGAAATATTTGCCCTCAGCTTCCGCGATAAGTCGTATATCCGTTCGGGCTTAAAAGCAGCGGAATGTGAAAACGCGATTCGCCCGCGCGTGCCTGGAACGTAACTTCCACGATTGGATACAGTGCGCTGATTTTCTGAAGGTCGAAATAACGCTGGGTGTCAAAAATCAAACGATAGACGCCCGCGGCGAGATCCTCGCCTTCCGGCAGCAATTGGAGACAACGGCCATCTTGATCGGTATGCGCCGAGGTCAACAAACGCCAATCTCCGGAACCGTTCTGTTTCTCCAGTCGCACAGGCACATCCGCGGCAGGCTTGCCTTGCACGAGGTCCAGAATATGCGTCGAAATGCGTTTCATGGTTGAAGCCATTTCTTCAGCCGGATTTCTATAATCTGCCGCTGCTGTTCGGCAGCTTCATGAAGTTCAGTCTCTGCGTCATTGTTGAGGCGTCGCCGGAGAATCTCCAGAATCTTCAGAGCAGACTTACCCGTGGCGCACACAATGAAGATTCGATTGAAACGGCGCTCGTATTCTCGATTCGCATCAGTCAGGGCGCTCTTCATCGCGGCGTCGGCGTCCGTTACAGTTCGTTGCTCCTGCGCGGACCAGGCTACAGATTGAGCCGAGGGGGACTGGAGTGGTGGCGCTTCAGATGGGTGCGACTCCCCGATTCGCGGATGACTGTGAAACGCTTCCATCCAATCCGATCGCGGCAAATTGCGCCATACTTCGTTCGATGCTGCCAAGAGCGCATCCTGGTCCGCGAGCGGTCTTCGCGCAACCATCCCCTGCGCCCAAGCCTTCGATCCGCAGCAGGGCAGAATCGTTCGTATGGCTTCGTCGACCGGAAGACGATTCCATTCTTCCAGAGCGTCCGTCGGCTTCCCTTGTTCCGCGCCGGTTCGCTCTGATCTGAGGCGACTCAGAAACTCGACCACGAGATTGCCCACCACTGCTGCGCGATAGCGCGCGGTCGATCGAATATCGTCGATCGGACGGACCTCAGCCATTGCAGCTTTTCTCGCCAGGAGCAATCAGAGCGGAATCAATCGACCGTCCGGTAACTGATTGTTCGGTCTGTCTCAGACGGATCGGCGTAGGCGCAATGCTTCCGAGAGCGATGCGGACGTCTTCGACCACGCTGTGAGCAACCCGCCCGAGCGCGGCGATGCATACTTTGGAAATTGCCTGTGCGTTGCGAGCTCCGACTTTGCGGGCATGGGCAAAATATTCCGCGTATCTCCGCGGCAGGCACACAGCCTGAATCAGTTCGTCAGGCGCGAGGAGCGTCTTCTTATAGCCGGTGTGAAAAGTTATATAAGGCAGGCGGCGCTCGCCTCGGACCGACACTAAAATCAAATCCGCTTCGTATACGAGCAGCGCGGGCAACGAATCGGCCGCCGGAGAGGCGTTAACAATGTTGCCGCCAATCGTTCCACGATTCTGGTTCGCAATCCCTCCAGTCCATCGGGCAGCGGTGGCCAGAAGAGGAAACTCGCGTCCGACAATCTCGTGTTTGCGAAGATCCGTGTAGGTACATCCCGCCCCAATCCGAATCTCGCCAGCCGTGACCTCAATGCGCCGCAACTCGGGAAGGTTCCAAATACTGACCAGCTTTCGCGCCGCTAGATTCCCGGCCGCGTATTGCACCATTACGTCTGTGCCCCCAGCAAGGGGAAGCCACATGCCGGGTTCACTCGCTAGCAGCGCAACCGTCGCCTGCAAGCTGCCGGGAGCCACCATCTCGTAGTCACGAGGATTCGATCTCATGCGGTGGTCCTGCTGCGGCGCGCCGCTTCCGCCACGGCTTCTACAATCTGGCTATAGCCGGTGCAACGACAGAGATTTCCGGAAAGGCCTTCCCGTATTTCCGCTATCGTGGGCTCAGGTTTTCCATTCAATAAATGAAGGGCAGCGAGAATCATGCCGGGTGTGCAGATGCCGCACTGCGCGCCCCCGCATTCCAGAAAACTCTCCTGCAGGGCGTGCAGCGCGTCGCCCGCCGCAAGTCCTTCGATCGTAACAATGCTCGTTCCTGCTGCCTGCAGAACCGGGACGAGGCAGCTATTCACGAGCGCGCCATCCATCAACACCGAGCACGAGCCGCACTCGCCTTCTCCGCAACCTTCTTTCGCGCCGGTCAATCCGAACTCCAGCCGCAACACGTCGAGCAGACGTTCCATCGGATAAGCATGTAGCTTTTTCGGCTCACCGTTTACGGTGAATGAAATCTCGGCCTTGATGCGGCTCTCGCGAGAATTCGTCATCGTCCCCCGATTGTGGAAACCGCGCTATTCTCCTGCGGCGATCCCGCGAGGCCATCCATAATATCTTCCGGAAGCAGGGGAATCGAATCGAATGGAATACCGAGAGCGTCTTCGACCGCATTCACGATTGCCGGGGCGGGACCGTCCATCGGGAGTTCACCGATTCCCTTCGCGCCATACGCTCCGTGAACATTTCCCAACTCTTCAAAGAACACGCGGATGGGCGGCAGGTCGCTCGAAGTCGGCATGATGTAATTGGTCATCTGTCCATTCTGCATGCGTCCATTTTGCCAAACTACTTTTTCATAAAGGCTGAATCCGATTCCTTGCGCAACCCCACCGACGATTTGTCCCTTCGCCAGAAGCGGGTGCAGAACTTTGCCGACTTCCTGGAGCGCGACGAAATCGTCCACCGATACGCTATATGTTGTCAGATCAACGGTGACTTCCGCGATGTAAACTGCCCATGCAAATGCGGCATAGGCTTCGCCTCTATATCGTTCATCGTCCCAGAAGATGTCGGCTGGGCGGATCGTAACGCGACCAGCAACGGAACTGGCCATGCGTCGCCACATACTGCTGGCAAGCGGCGCGAAACTCATCCGCGGAATACCCCTCGCGCAGCAGGTTGCAGGAAATTAGAGTCTGTGCAATTCCCTGCGCCGCGGACTGCACCAGTTTCCCCACCACCATCGCCGTGCGGGAGGCGACCGTGGGCCCACTGTTGGGCACTTGCAGCGTGTCCGGTTGTGCCATGCTGACATTTTCATACGGCAGGCCGAGAGCCTCAGCGGCAATCTGGCTCAGCACAGTGTTCGTTCCCTGCCCAAATTCCGTGCTCGAAACCAGCACCCGAACACTGCCATCGGCGCAGCCTTCCACCCCGACCACCGAACTCAGATAGCGCTCGCCCGATCCAGTAAATCCAGCGCCGTGCAGAAACGCGGCAATGCCCATGCCCTTTCTGGACGTGCCAACCTGATTCTGATTCGCAAAATTCTGTTTTTTGGAGTGGTAGTCCGAAACGTCCAGGGCGCGATCGAGCAACTTTCCAAGATCGATCGGCTCGCGGACAACCTGTCCAGTCGTAGTGTCCTGCCCCGGTTGCAGAAAATTTCGACGACGAATCTCAACCGGAGAAAGGCCAACTGTCTGCGCGATCCGATCCATGTGCCGCTCCATGGCAAACAGACTCTGCGGCGCTCCAAAGCCCCGGAACGCTCCATGAGGAGGTGCGTTCGTGGCAACCGCCTTCGCGCGGATACGAACGCTCGGCCAGTAATAAGGTCCGCCGGCGTGAATCGCTCCGCGCGAAAGCACCACGGGCGACAAGGTGAGATACGCTCCGCCGTCAATCGTGAAGTCAATCTCGCCGCCGAGGATCTTTCCATCGCGGCTCACGGCCGTGCGGTGGCGGGTGCGCGAAGGATGCCGCTTCGTCGTTGCCGCCATGTCTTCCAGGCGGTCATAAATAATCTTCACAGGCCTTCCGGCCTTGATCGCCAGCAGCGCGGCATGCGCCGCGATCATCGACGGATATTCTTCCTTGCCGCCGAAAGCGCCTCCGGTCTCCATCTGCACCACACGAACTTTTTCGGCCGGCAAATTGCACAGCGCCATCAGCGCCTTGTGAACGTAATAAGGGCATTGCAGCGAGCCCCACACCGTGATCCCCTGCTGCCCATCAAAGGCCGCGATCATTCCGTTAGTTTCGATGTAAAGCTGCTCCTGCGCGCCGGTCGAATACTCGCCTTCCACGATGTAGTCGGCCTTCTCCCAAACGCCATCGAGATCGCCTTTTTCGATCAGGTAGGTTTTGAAAATGTTGTTTTCTCCCCAAACGATTTCGGAGCGGCGCTCGCTTTCCTCAATCGTGAAGATGCAGGGTAAAGAGTCGTAGTCGATCGATACTGCCTTAACCGCTTGCGGGAGAAGATGGCGGTCCGGATGAGCCAATAACAGAATGGGCTCCTCCGGATGGTTCACGAATTCACTCGCCAGACACGGCTGATCGTCTCCGATCAACGAAATGCAATTCTTTCCAGGAATATCTTTTGCGGACACGATCACGAATTCATCCCAGGGGATGCCGGAAGCGAAAGTAATGTTCCTGATTCGTCCGCGCGGAATCTGGCTGCGAACGGTTGCCCCGAAGAGCATGTTGGGCAGAACCATGTCGTCGACATACTGCGACTTTCCGGTTACCTTGTCGCGCCCTTCCTTGCGCGGAACCGACTTGCCGACGATGCGATCCGTATTCATCTGCGAATGTGAGGCCAAGACCTGCGGATGGGATAGTGTATGCCAGACTAGCCGCGAATAGGGTGACGGGCGGACAGAAAAAGGTTATGACATCGATTGACGCTGGGTATTCTTAGCGCATTCCTGCCCTGCAGGTTCGCCGGGAAATTCTCCTTCGCTGAAGACAGGATTCCCGCGCAGGTATGTGGCCTTCACGACCCCGCGCAGTGTTTCTCCCAGATAGGGCGAGACAGGATGCCGGTAATACAATTTGTCTTCCGTCAACACAAACTCGCGGTCCGCGTCAAACACAACGAAATCCGCGTCATAGCCAGCGGCGATACGACCCTTGCGCGCGTCACAACCGGCCAATCGCGCCGGGCCCTCGGCCATCCAGCGCGCCAGATCGAGCAACGTGAATCCTCGTCGGCTGGCCTCACTCCACATCAGTGGCAACGCTACGGAAAGACTGGCAATTCCTCCCCAGGCGAGCTGGAAGTTGCCCTCGGCCAGCCGCTTCATCGCTGGAGGACAGGGGGAATGGTCGGTGACCACCATGTCGATTGTTCCATCTCCCAGGCCCTGCCAGAGTCTCTCGCAATTCTCACGGCTGCGAATGGGCGGGGCACATTTGCTCAGCGTCGCTCGATCGGGAATCGTTTCGGCCGACAGATGCAGGTAGTGTGGGCAAGTTTCCACGCTCACCGGAAGTCCTTCGGCGCGCGCCGCGCAGAGTTCCGGAAGTGCCCGGCTGGTCGAGAGATGGACGATGTGCAGGCGAAAGCCGTATTGGCGGCACAACGACAGCAGCAGCCGGATGGCATCCAGTTCGGCCTCGTCTGGCCGTGACTCCAGATAAGTTGAGTAGCGGCTCCAATCCGCATCGGCTAAAGCATTGGCCGCCCGATCAATTGCGCCAGGGAGTTCCGCGTGTACCAACAGCGGCAGACCGGTTCGGACAACATGCGGCAGTGCCGCTCGCAACTGCTGCTCCGTAACCATCGTGAAGCCGTCAATACCGGGGTTGATCAGGAAGCACTTGAATCCCGGTACTCCTTCGGCAGCGAGGGCTTCGATGTCACTCTGGTTATCGTGGACTACACCGCCCCACGCGGCCCAGTCAACGCGGCATCGGCCCTGCGCAGCCGTACGCTTGGCCTGAAGCGCGCCGACCGACGTTGTTGCCGGAAGACAATTCAGAGGCATATCGACCAGCATTGTGTAACCGCCTGCGGCCGCAGCCCGCGTCGCTGTTTTGAAACCCTCCCACTCGCTCCGCCCGGGATCGTTAATATGAACATGGGAATCGACCAGTCCCGGAAGGATAGCGGCTTCGCCGAAGTCATGGATTTTATAACGATCGGATACTTGATCGGGAGAAACGACCGCCTGAATCTGCTCCCCGTCAACAAGGATGGCCGCTGCACGCATTCCTTCCGGCGTAATCACTCGTCGAGCGAGAAAGGCTTGCAGACTCACTTCGGCTCCTTTGAGGATCGGCGGCGACAACACGCAGACCGTGTCAACCACTCGCTGTACAATGCCCGAATCAGCAGGCTTGAAGCGGTATTTTACGAAATTCCGCGCTCCAGCTTATACTCGCTGTTTAGCGCGGCGGCTGCGAGGGTCCTCGACTGATTTGCGGGTCCGCGGGCTGCTGAAGCAGACAAGCCCTTGGCACTACGCATCGATCGATCCCACACATGGACAATCCTTTCATGGCGCGCGCCATCCAACTTTCGATTGAAAATGTCCGTTCGGGACGCGGCGGACCTTTCGGCGCGGTCGTAACAAAAGACGGTGCCATCATCGGTGAAGCCGCCAATCAAGTTACGTCGGCCAATGATCCTACAGCGCACGCGGAAGTGCTCGCCATTCGCGCCGCCTGCAAGAAACTTGGCGCGTTCGATCTGGAAGGCTGTGAGATCTATACTTCCTGTGAGCCCTGCCCCATGTGCCTGGGGGCCATCTACTGGGCCCGCCTTTCTCGCATTTACTTTGGGAATGTCGATGCCGATGCATCCAAAATCGGGTTTGACGATTCCCTGATCTATCGCGAGATCGCGCGACCGCACTCTCAGCGCAAGATTCCGATGATTCAGATGATGCGCGAAGAGGCGTTAGCTGCTTTTCGTGCCTGGGAAACTAAGTCGGACAAGATCGAATATTGATTTCGCGATTGCGTAGCCCCGGACGCATTCGTCCGGAGGCGCTCGCTTCGCATTGCGGACGGACGAGCGTGTCCGTCCCTACATACATCTTCGCGTTTACCAGTTCCACGCCATAGATGGAATGCCCGACGGTAGACGGGGCACATGTGATTTCATTTCGAGCCTCACTGACCTTCTTTCAACTCCCGAATCCAAATATTCCGGTACCGCACGGGATTGTGATGATCCTGCAGCTGCAGCGGAAGCTTTTCGGGATGCGCTTTGTAAGGCGGGCGTTCGCCATGAGCAGTGGGGCCGGTGAGTTCCACGTTGTCCTGCACCAGCACTCCGTTGTGCAAAATGGATACGCGCGCAGGCCGAATTACTTTACCGTCCTTGTCAAAGCGGGGACCGTGAAAGATGATGTTATAGGTCTGCCACTGGCCCGGCGGTCGCGATGCATTCACCAACGGTGGGTATTGGCCGTAGACCGAGGCAGCCTGACCATCAGCGTAGGTTTTATTCTGGTAAGAATCCAAAACCTGCATCTCGTAAAGGCCCATCAGAAAGACCCCGCTGTTACCGCGTTCCTGGCTTTCTCCGGAAGCGGGCAAAGGCTCGGCGAACTCAACGTGCAATTGACAATCGCCGAAGCCTTCTCGCGTAGAAATGTTGCCGCTGCCAGGCGCAACTTCCATGTAACCGCTTCCGACCTTCCACTGAGCGGGCTTGCCATCTTTGTCGGTCCATTGCGAAAGGTCTTTACCGTCAAACAATACAACTGCATCGCTTGGCGGACGTCCGGGAGCGTCTTGGGTGCTGGCCGTTCCCGGATCGATGACTGGTGGCACTGGCCGGTTCAGATCATGAATCTTCCACTTCATCGTCGCCTGCGCATCGGCGGGCTTGGCCAGCGACAGCAAAACGAATGGAATCAAAACCGAAAAGAAAACGCTTTTCATAGGAACCCTCGGGGACAGTTGATCCGATTTCTTGATTGAACTCAAGAACCGAAATTCTACACTGTTGCTTCACGCGTGCGCGAGCATGTGAACTTTAATGAGGAGACGACCTATCAACGCATTAACGCATTAACGCAGTTTCAGTTCGCCGTAGTGGCTGAAATTTGACACCTTGACCTCGTCGTTGCCCGGCAGATAGAAGCCAAACTTTCCGGAATTGCCGCCAGATGCGCTCCAGGAGTCGAGCGACGTCCAGGCATTGCCTTGCTGGATCTGGTGCACAATCCGGTTGGATGTGACCGAAATTTGGAAGGTCCGCGATTTTTTCTTGTCAGTCTTGAATGGAACTTTGGCCTCTTCCGTCTTCTTGCCGTCGCGAACCTGGCTGCGATAGAAAAAGTTATCATCCATCTGGAACAGTTCGTAGTTGCGGTCATCGGTGTAATTGAATACCCATTGAAGAATCTTACCCTTGTCGAGAATAGCGCTGAATTGAAACGTTCCCGTGGTCGAAGAAGCGTTATTTAACAAGAACCCTCCGCCGCGATGAATAAACCAACCCTGATCGGACTTCCAGCCCGAGGCGTCAGCAAAGTCCTGCATCCCGCTGGCTGCAAGAGAGAGAGAAAGCGTTACGGTTTCGCCGGCGACCACTTCCACCGTAGCCGAGCGGGGAAAATTGCCCACGCGAGCCGTTAGTTGGTACGAACCCGGCGCCACAACAACTGGCGTTCCACTGACAATGTTGGTAGGGGACTCTCCGTCTTTCAACAGAGTGACGACCGCATCCGCCGGCGAGAACGTAACCTTTAACTGGCCGCTCGCCGCCTCCATAGCCGCTTCCGAAGCGCTCAGTGTCAGAGTCGAGCTAGCTTGGAAACGCTTGTGCAGGGTCTTAGGATTGAAGTGGTCACGGCGCAGTTCAATCGCATGCTCGCCGGGGCTGACGGTGGGGAAGCGGAATCTGCCATCCGCTTGTTGCGTTCCCACCACTACGCCATCAAGCAGGACCGAAGTCCCGGCGGCTAGGCTGTCGATAGCCAGCGAAGCCGCATGCGGGAAGGCCGCCAATGCGAAACTAACTTTGGCCAGATCCCCCTTCCGAATGGCAACTTGCTGTTCGGGCGGATTCTGAAATCCGTTCTTGGCTACGCGGACCGCATAAGTCTTAGGCGCCAGGTTTGCAATTCGCAATTGCCCGTCTTTATTCGTAGTCTTTTTTTGCAGCTGGTTGTTCACGTAAACCTGAACGTCTCCCTCGCCCGTTGCGACCACAAGAGTGCCAATATCCTGATCCGATACCAGGAATGCCGTGAGCGTGGGTGCAACGCCCACATCGATGGCTACGTTGTGATGGTCCGTACCCTGGCTTAGGTTCAACTGATGGGCACCGGTTGCGACATTCGGAATGTCGATGCCCTCCTCCCCAATCTCCACTTCCGGCTGGCTATCCAGGGAAAGCTTTGCATGAGGATCGTTGTAATACACATGCAGATGGTTTGCCGAATTACTCACTACAACCGCGTGCACGCCCTTGCCGCTCACCGGGCCGCTGATGACTGGGACGGAGCCCGGCGCCGCGGTGAAAGTGAATGAAGCTTCGGTTTTCGGTCCGGCAAATTTTAGCTGGTGCGGTCCGGGGGCGAGATGGTCGGCAGTCCACTGCCCACCGTCCAGTTCGAAGGCAGGTTGGTCGTCCAAAGAAACCTTGCCGGCACCCGAATCCGACGTTAGCTTCACTACCGGAAGCAAAGGTTGCAATGTCAAATCGACGGAGCCAGGCGAACCCGAGCGGGCTTCAAATCCAGTTTGGGCAGGTTGATATCCGTCCAATTGTGCTTCGATCTGGTAAGTGCCGAATGGCAGGCTCACATCCACGTCGGAGGTTCCACGTACTTCGTTGTTGATCCGGATGGCAGCGCCCGCAGGCGATGCGTGAATGTGGACAGGCACCGACGCCGCAATCGGCTGAGGAGCGGGACGATGGTGAATGACCTTCACCAGCATCCACGTCAAAGCCACCAGCAGCACCAGAACACCAGCTGCGACCCCCGCTATCTTGCTATTCAGTTTATTCAGCGGGACCGTCCTTAGACGGTTCAGAGCCGGCGCAACACTCGGCCTCGCAGCCCATCGTGCCTGGGCGGAACTGCGCAGGTTGGAGAAAAAACTGGACGCCGCGGAAGCCGCCTGCGGAGGAGCACTGCCGCCCTGCGGCGCTCCCGGCTCCGATTCGGGCTCTACCTCCATGGTCTGCAACGAGCGCGCAGAAAGCCTTCCCTGGCTGGCCAAAGGCGGTGCTTGCTGTTTGGCAGCGACGGCGCCCGGCGAAAAGAGCTGAGTCGCGTTGGGCGTATTCTCCACGCCCGGCGCGGCATTGGACGTGGAAATCGGGGCCGCCGTCGTCGTCGGCTTTGGTTGACCGATACTGGTCGCCTTTGAAAGTTGATCCAGGCCGCTCACCAGCGATCGAACTTCTGGGTCGTCCGCATAACTGGCAGCCAAAGTCTTCGCCCGATCCCGATAGGATCGTCTGACCGAGATATCTGTAGCCTTTTCGGCCTCCCGCTTGAAGTTTTTTAGCTCCTCCAGATCGCGGCTCCGCTTTTTGACCCGCTCTGCCTCAGCCATCTCACTTTGCAAATTCTCGCGCGTCTGCAACAGCCGCCTCTCGTTCGGATACGTAACTAAGGCTTGTTCAATCTGTGCTATGGCCCCGGCGAAGTCGCCCGCAGCTCGAAGTCTCCGCGCCTGCGAAAAACATTCATTAACGAGATGATCGCGCTTCCGGTCCAGGACTACCGTTTGCAAATTCCTCGCCAGGGGATGTCCGGGATTTAGCTCGAATGCCTGCTGGATAAGGTCTTCCGCGGTCTGCCAATCGTTCTCCACAAACTGCTGCGCTCGTTCGATCAGAGTATTGAATAGAACGCTCCGCGGAACCGGGTTCTTCTCGTCAAGCTCATGCGCTTGCCGCAGCAGTTGAACTCCCTCGGCGAATTGTCCCTGGGCACATAAACCCTGGCCCTCGGTCATCAGCCGTTGCACTTCCGTAGCCTGCTGCAGACCCGCCTCAGCAGCCTTTCTGAGTTCGGCCAATTCGGTGTCGTGAGGGAATTCGGGTTCCGCTTGCTGCAACAACTCCAGGGCTCGAGGGTAGGAAGCGGACTTCAGGCAGGCTTCGATCTGTTCTGCAAAGCGAGCTTTGGCCTCGATGCGCGGTCTGATTGTCGCGCCGTTTCTCCAGGCGCTCGATTTCAAAATTCAAACCCGGATAGCGGTTGTAGATCGTCCGCAGAATCTCCCAGTCGCCCAGCGCATCGCCGAACTGTCCCTGCTCTTCATGAAAATGCGCACGAGCCACGATCGAGTTCACTAGATCACGCTTGTCCTCGACCAGGCGGAGCGCTCGCTGGAAGTGGGCCTCGTCAGGATGAATCTTAAGTGCTTCTTTGAGAACACCCACCCGCTTGTCGAGATCGGGCTCGCCCTCCACCTGCCGGTCGACAGTAGCGATAAAAGCCGACAGCTCTTGCCGTTTCTGTTCCTCAAGGTCGAACTTCAAAGCCTGAAAAAGCGCGTTATTTGGATACTTGGCCATCCAGGTGTCGCACAGCTGCAAGGCACTCGTGAGATTGCCGTCCGTGCGAAGCTTGCACATTTCCGCGTAGGCATTGTTAAGCGCGTCGTGTTCGGAACGAACCTGATCGTATAGATTCTGATAGCTGGCTCGTTCCGGACTGGAGGAATCGGGAGCCCGCCGGTCCAGTTCCAACACCAGCGCCAGCTTGGTCAGGGCGTGGCTGATTTCTCCTTGTTGCCAGGCGTCCATGGCGGCATGATGAAGTTGCTTTTTTTCCTGGCGCAGCCGGTTATATTCCTGTTCCTGGCGGTCCACTTCCCCCAGCAACTGCATGGCGCGCGCTTCTGTAGGCCGCAGCTGTAGCACATTCTGCAGGCCTTCACGGGCATGAAGGTAGGCGTGATTGTCGATGTGCTGCTGTGCCAGACGGTACCAGTTCTCGATCTGGCGCTCGCTGCGCCGGCTTTCAATCTTGCTCTTTAAGCCCATGGCCGCTGCGTTGCCCGGCTCCAATTGCAGAATTTCCTGGATTTTCTGCAGCGCCAGCGGATCTTCATCTTCCTCAAACCGAGCTTTCGCGCTGCTCAATAACTGGGCGACGGTTTTCTGCCGCACGGCTCGGTCAAGTTGTCGGCGCAGCGTCGCAATAGACGTATCGATGTGGCCTTCCGCTTCCAATCCCGACAGAAGCTCTCCCGCGTACTGATAATCGCCTTCTTCCATGGCCTTGGTTGTGCGTTCCAATCGGGGCCGCAGTAGGGCAGCGTCGAAAAATTCGATTGGCTCATTGCGCTGCGCTTTGATGAAGACTCTCGCCAAAATCGCGCGCGTTGGCAAAGCGGTGCCACGGTTGCTTCGCCATCCCCTTATGCACGACCCGGCTGATCGATTGATTGACTTCGCTATTGAATTCCGAGGCCGGAGGAGGGACCTGATTCCGGATGGCGTCGACAATTTCTTCTTCGTTGGCGCGCCGGAAGGGGTGCCTTCCGGTCAACGCTTCGTAGCACACTACGCTCAGAGAAAACAGATCTGAAAGCCCGGATAACGGCTTGCCCTCAATCTGCTCCGGCGACATGTACAACAACGTGCCCTTCAGGCCAACAGTCGTGTGGACATTGGTCATGTGGGCCACACCGAAATCGATGATCTTTACCGAGTCATCTTCCATCACGAAGATGTTGCTGGGCTTGAGGTCGCGGTGTACCAGGCCGCGTTCGTGGGCTGCCTGTAATCCGCGGCAGACCTGGGCCATGATTTCCACCGTGCGCTGCGCCGTCAGCCGGTGACGAGCATTGCGGATCAGATTGTCCAGAGTCGTGCCCGGCAGCAAGGGCATGACAAAGTAAGGCTTCTTTTGGCCGTTCTCTTCAAACTCTCCAATGTCGAAGATCTCGACGATATTGGGGTGGCTCATCGACGCGAGCACGTCGGATTCTTTGTAGAAGAGTTGAAGGGAGTTGGACTCGGGGGCGTCGCGCAACGTTTTAAGCGCAACGTCCCGGCGAATCACTGTGTCGTAGGCGCGATACACCAGGCCCATACCGCCCTGGCCCAGAACGTCCTTGACATCGTAACGGCCCGCTAGTCTCTGCGGCAAAACATGGGCAGCCATGGTACCTCTTCAAAAAGGCAGGAATGCTAAACAACATTTAGGGGGGAGATACATGCCCCACGGCGCTAACCCAACCGGGGAGCCTTCACGGCCCGCAGGCCCGCGAAGAACACGGTGGGCCATCTTACTCTAAAAAGGCTCGAATTTGTAGGTCAAAATAATCCATTTAATTACAAAGATATAGCGGGAAATTCGGCCGCCCTGAACGACCGGCATTCGAAGAGCGGATCACTGGCAAGCGTCTGCAACCCACTTCGCGGAAGGCGACAAAACTGGTCGGCGTCGAATCCGCCGCAAGCCCAATCGGCTGATCGTGCAACGCCACTCGAGAAGGTCTGTCAACCAACAGGTCTCGGTTCAATAAATGAGGGGAGCTGTGAGGCAGCTCCCCTTATTGGACAGTTTTGGACAGTCGCTGCAAGTGCCCAGTTGCCCGTAACCTTATGATTGCGTTGGTTGCGGGGGGTGGATTTGAACCACCGACCTTTGGGTTATGAGCCCAACGAGCTACCAGACTGCTCCACCCCGCACTTTGATGATAGCAACCGCCCGGAGTGCCGTCAAACCTTGCGAGTGCAATGGTTGCACGGGCGAGCGTTTCGGCGACCGAATTCACGCAGGTTTAAGTGCCTCCTTCCGCTTCATCGTTTGGATTCTCGGCCGTCGAGCCTCGGGTTTCGTTATAACGGATTTGCGAAAAACCGTCGCACCCAATCGAACATCGCGGCATCCAAGCCGTATTGTTTTGATTTTGTCCGAACACGATATCTCAGTTCGTGTAGCCTGACCTAAGGTTACTCGGGGGAAAAAAGGAGAGCTCCATATGGCGAAGAAAGAAGTCCGCGCCGCCCATCAAACCACCATCAACGCGCAGCCCCGGATTCATCAGCGCGCAGCAGAGATTCAAGCTTACGGCACCGTCTCGCACGGCCTGCCGCTGGAGTTGGAAGAGCCAGTGCGCCTGGAAATGACCGAGCAGCTGAATCTGTTGCTCGCCGATTCCATGACGCTACGCGACCTCTACAAAAAGTCACATTGGCAAGTCGCAGGGCCCACGTTCTATCAGCTTCATCTGTTGTTCGACAAGCACTTTGACGAGCAGGTGGAGATCGTCGACGAGATTGCCGAGCGGATCCAGTTGCTTGGAGGAATTTCGCTGGCCATGGCGGCCGACGTCGCCGAGACTACGCGCATCGAGCGTCCACCGCGCGGCCGGGAGGAAGTGCCCGTCCAGATTTCCCGGTTGCTTGATGCACATCAGATCATCATCGGCCATTGCCGCCAGTTAGCGAGCCGCGCCTCCCAGTTGGGCGATGATGGCACGAACGATTTGGTCATCAGCGATGTTCTGCGCGCCAACGAACTGCAGGTCTGGTTCTTGAGCGAACATCTGGTCGACGCTCCTCTGGTGCGCGCGGAAGAACCACGCGCCCGAAGAGCCGGTTAATTCTTGGCGTCAAGAAAAAATCGCGGGCCGCGTTCCAGACGCGACCCGCGGCACTCCCAATTCTCTTGCGAATCGCCTGATCGATTTTTCCTTCCAGGCTTCCAGATTGCCATGATCGTAATATTCTGAATTTAACTTCCATTTTTCCCGCTCTTGATGCTGTATGCTGTCGTGACTTAAAGTCATTATCCGTGCCGGGAATCTCCAGCAATCGCGCCGCGCCACCCCGTTACCAGCGCCACGCCCCTCCGCGACCGCGTTCGGAGGCGAAGCGCAGCCGCATCATCGAAGTCGCCACCCAACATTTTGCCCAGTATGGTTATCATGCGGCGCGGGTGGGGGATATCGCCACCGCGCTTGGTATTGCCAAGGGTTCCATCTTTCAGCACTTTGGCAGCAAGGATGGATTGTTTTTTGAAGTGTATAAGAATGCGATTCGCTCATTCGCCAAGTACCTTGAGGCGCCTGCGGAAATTCGGCAGGCCGGCTTTTTCGAGGTACTGCGTTACTGGCTGGTGGGCACGGAACACTTACTGCACGACGACTGGATTCCTTACCGCATTTCGCTACTGGGAAATTACGGTACCGATCTGGTGCTGAAGCGCGAGATCAACCGATTCCTCATCGGCGAAGATCCGTATGGCACCGTGGCTTTTGTGCGCTTTGGATTGGAGCGTCGCGAACTGCGCACGGACATGGACATCGAGATGATCGTGTCAATCCTCGACTGGATGATGGAACGCTTCCAAGATGCGCTGCTGATGGCGGAGCTTGATCCGGGTTTATTCCGCCGCCAGGGGGAGCCGGTGGAAAAGAAGGAAGCGAGAATCCAGCAGTTTCTGGCAGTGTTGCATCGGGCAATCGGTGCCGTCGCCGTCGCAACTCCGGCGCAGAGCATTCCTCTTTGCGCGCGCGAAAATCGTCGGTGAAGGTCAGAGACGCTGTCAGATTGCCATTCGTAGTCGGGGTATTCATTCGTAAGCGAAGGTCCATTCAAGTGCGCAAACATGCAAGCTTCAATTGAGCAGATTCTTTCCAGCTACAACGATCGGGCCGCGCTTTCACAGGCTTCGACCATCCCCGCGCCGTGGTATGTCGATCCGCGCATCGCGGAAATGGAGCGGCTCAACGTTTTCAGCAGAACGTGGCAGCTCGCCGCCCGCGCGGATCAACTACAGAAGCCAGGAGAATTTGTTGCCACGCGGCTGGCCGGAGAGCCCGTAGTCCTTGTGCGCGGAGGCGACGGCACGTTACGTGCCTTCTATAACGTGTGCCGGCACCACGCCGCGGCGGTCGTCACGCAGCCTTGCGGTCAAACCGCGATGTTGCAGTGTCCTTACCACGGCTGGAAATACGGTCTCGACGGATCGCTCAAAGGCATGCCGGAATTCGAGGGCGTGGAAAACTTCGACCGCGCTCAGAATGGATTAATTCCCATCCGGGTTGAAACCTGGGAGTGCTTCGTGTTTGTGAACCTCGACCCTGCGGCCGCGCCATTGCCAGAATTCCTGGGCGGCTTAGTGAAGCGCGTCGCTCCGCTTGGCATCAGCAAGCTGCATTACTTCGACCGCAGGAGCTACGACATTCAGTGCAACTGGAAGGTCTACGTCGATAATTACCTAGACGGCGGATATCACGTGCCCCACCTGCACAAAGGCCTGAGCTCCGTACTCGACTACAAGCAGTACACGATCGAAAACGAAGACCGGTACTGCCTGCAATCCAGTCCGATGGTCGTTTCCGGCGAAGATGCCGCCACCGGGGCGACGCGCAAAGGGGATCGGGCCCGGTATTTCTGGCAATATCCCAACCTGATGATCAATTGCTACGAGGGATATATGGACACCAACTATGTCATCCCCGTGGATGCGGACCACTGCACTGTGATCTTCGATTTTTATTTCAGCGATGTGAGCGATGCACGTCGCGAGTACAACAATGAATCAGTCAACGTCGGCAGCCGCGTGCAGGATGAAGATCTAGGCATTTGCGAAGATGTGCAACGCGGCCTAAAGTCGCGGGCTTATGGTGCCGGCCGCCTCTCGGTGCGGCGCGAGGCCGGAGAGCACTCGTTCCATCGGTTGCTAGCCGCCGACCTCAAAAGACAGCCCGCGCTACTCCTTGCCGCAGCCGATTGAGTCCTCTGCTCGTAGAGACGTAGCTTGCTACGTCTTCTCTCCCTCGGCCCACCCGCAGCGAACCTGTTGCTCCCGTTACGCCGTGTCAATCGTGCGGCTCCTGCTCCCGACGCATCGCCCGCAGATCAATCCCCAATTGCTCCGCTTTTTTATACAGATGACTGCGCTCCAGACCGAGCGTCTTCGCGGCCACGCTCATGTTCTGGTGGCTGCGCTTCAGCTCGGCCAGAATCACCTCGCGTTCGAACGACTGCACGCGGTCGGCGAGTGCGCCGGATCCTATCGCTCGAGTCGCGGCGCCAGCTCCCGAAGCAGTTTTCGGCAGGGCCATCTGCACGGTTGCCAGGTCCACTTGACCATCGGTTGCCAGCAGCATGAGGCGCTCCACCAGGTTGCGCAATTCGCGAACGTTGCCCGGCCACGAATGCGACTGCAATGCTTGGGTTGCGTCCGCAGCGAAGGGAATGGGTTTCCACCCGTTCTGGGCGCACACTTGCGCAGCGAAATGCCCAACGAGAGCCGGGATGTCGTCGCGCCGCTCGCGCAATGGCGGAAGGACTAGCGGGAAAACGTGGATGCGATGAAATAGATCCTGCCGAAATTTCTCCTCGCGCACCCGCGCTTCCAGATCACGGTGCGTCGCCACTACGACGCGAACATTGACGCTAATCGGTTTGTCGCCGCCGATGCGCTCCACTTCGCCTTCTTCGAGCACGCGCAATAGCTTGGCCTGCATGTTCAGCGGCATGTCGCCGATTTCGTCCAGGAGAATCGTTCCCTGATCGGCCTGCTCAAACTTGCCAATGTGTCGCCCGGAAGCGCCGGTGAACGAGCCCTTCTCATGTCCGAAAAGTTCCGACTCGATTAGCTCCGCCGGCACCGCCGCGCAGTTCAGAGTAACGAAAGGCCCGGAGGCGCGCGGGCTGCGTTCGTGAATGGTTCTTGCGACCAGCTCTTTACCTGTGCCGGTTTCGCCGAAGATACAGACGCGGGCTTCGCTGGCGGCGACGCGCTCCACTTGCGCCATCACGCGCCGCATCGCTTCGCCTTTCCATACAATTTCGTGCTTGCCGAGTTGCTGGCGGAGTTGCCGGTTCTCGCTTTCGAGTCGTTGCAGCTTCAGTGCGTTCTCGACCGTGAGCATAAGTTTGTCGCTGGAGATCGGTTTCTCCAGGAAGTCGAGCGCCCCCAGGCGTGTTGCCCGCACCGCCATTTCAATGTGCGCCTGGCCCGACATCATGACCACCGGCGCGCTCACTCCCTGCCGCTTCAATTCCTCGAGCAGGGCCAGGCCATCTTTGCCGGGCATGACCACGTCAGAGAGAATGAGATCGAAGTTCTGTGCCTTGGCCAGTTCCAGAGCCTTGGCCGCGTTGTCGCACACCGTGGCTTCGTGTCCCGCTAACCGGAACGCCCGAGACAACGAGGCCAAGGTGTTGGCTTCATCGTCCACGATCAAGAGATGCGCTTTGCGTGGCAACCGTCCTCCTCGCCATTCGATCAAGAAACTAACCAGCGCCACCTGCGTTTTGCGTAGCAGCGATCTTCTGCAGTGCCTCAAGATTATCCGGCAGTTCGATCACGAATGTCGTCCCTCGGCCGGGCTCGCTTTGCACGCTGACTCTTCCGCCGTGATCGCTGACCACCGACTGCACAATCGCCAGGCCCAGCCCAGTTCCGTATTGTTTGCTGGTGTAATAAGGAGTGAAGATGCGCTGGCATTCCTCAGGCGTCATCCCGCCGCCGGTGTCGGTGACTTCAATGATTGCATTTCCATGATCGCCCCGCGTTCGGAGTGTCAGTGTCCCGCCATTGGGCATGGCATCCATTGCATTGAGCACCAGGTTCGATAGTGCGCGGTGCAGCAAATCCGGATCGGCAGCGATCGCCCCCAGATTCTCATCCAACTCCAACTTGCAGGCGATCGGCGCGCGTCCCGGCGCCTGCAGTTGCGCCTGGAAAACTCTTACGACTCCGCGCAGAGTTTCATTCACCTGCAACCCTTGTAGCTGTGGGTGCGGCATCTTCGAAAACTCGCTGAAGCGGCCAATGATCGTCTTGAGATTCGAGATTTCGGCTAATAGAGTGCTGGAACTCTCGCGGAAGACTTCGTCGAACTGTTCGGGACTCTGCGTCCGGGCGCGCGTCAGGTTCTCAACCGTGAGTTGAAGAGGGAACAGCGGATTTTTCAACTCGTGCGCCAGTCGGCGCGCCAGTTCGCGCCAGGCCGCGACTCGCTCCGTCTGTACGAGACGTTCTTTTTGTGCCAGCAATTCGGCCGTCATGCGATTAAACGACTCGGCCGAGTTGCGCTACTTCATCGCCGCCATGCACCTTGACTCGCGTGTCCCAGTGTCCAGCGGCGACCTCCTGCGCGGCCCGCGCCAGTTGTTCCACTGGCCGCGTCACCCGCGCAGCCGCCCAACTGCTCAGCAGAATTGCCAGAAGGATGCCGCCTCCGCCCACCAGCAACCCCGACGCGCGGATGCGGCGCTTCAGTTCGACATAGGACCGCCGCGAATTTCCCACCAGCAAAATCGCCAGCAAGGGACGGCCGCTGTCCACTCGCCCATTGTCCGCTCGGCCGTTGTCCACTCGACCATTGTCCACTCGACCATTGTCCTGTCGATCCTGGCCGGCGCCACGCAGCGGAATCGCATGAAACACTTCTTCATCCGCCGGATCGGAAGTCCACTTCACACTCCCGGTCATTTCCTGGTCGGACTGCCGCACGGATTCGATCAGAGGTGCGAGCTTGTCTGCGAGTCGCGCGGCATCAGGGCTATTCCCCGTGGCAGAGGGATCGAGCAGCGAATCCGGCGAAAAATGTTCGCTTCGATTCTGGTAAAGCAGTACGCGCATGTCCGCCGGCAAATCCAGCGCGGAAAGAAAATTCTTGTCGAGCCGCCGACCGCCAATTACATGGACAGAATGCTCGCCCACCCCGGTGGACTGCACGGCAAAGAGTCCTAATGCCGTGGAGTCCTGCAATTCCTCTCGTTTCAGAAATGCGCTTTGACCGCTCGCAGCGGAAAGACTCTCAAACGCAGTGTCGGGATATCCAAATTTTGCCGGCCATTGCGCCGACGAAATGATGGTTCCGTGCTCGTCCAGCAATTCGAGAAAGTCGAGTTGGTGACTGTCAGCCGATGACCGGGCAAGATCAAAATATTCCGCGGAGTCCCCGGACGTGCCCGGAGATGTGCCGCTCAACGCTGTAGCCATGCGGCTGAGCGGCTCGGAAGCAGCGATGGCTTTCACCTGCCGGACCACATTCTCGCCTTGGCGGCTGAACTCACGCTGAAATTGCGTGACGAGTGCCGCGGTTTGCTGATCTTCGATCTTCTCGAATGCATTGCGTGTAAGCGCCAACACCAGCCAGGCGACCGCCCCCACCGACAGGACGACCGTCAGCGCGAAAACCGCGAGAAGTTTGCGCCGGAAAGTCATCGTTCGGTGATCATGCCTTGGCTATCACACTTTGCCGATTATTGTCTGCCGCCTCCCAGCCATGCGTCGGCCAAAGTCCAGCTCCCGTCCAGCCGTAATGCCCAATTCTTCAAATGGTCGATGATGCGTATGACACCGGCAAATGAAACAGAGGAATTATCCGTTGCGTCGCCAACATAGCTACTTCGGACGCATAAAGATCCTCCACGCCGTCTTGAGTTTTTCCGCGGCGTAATCCGACGAAGCGGCCACACCACCGAGCGCAATCCAGGGATCAGACGATGCCAGCGGAATTCGTACCAATCGTAATTCACGTCCGCCGCCGCCGTAGGTTGCAGCACACAATCCGGCATCTTTGGCATTCAGCGCGATGCGCTCCGCTAGCAGGCGAGACAAAGGATCACTGCCATCGTATCCCAGAGTCCAGGTCGGCATACTGCGAACTTGCTCTCGTTCCTGGCGCGCTCGCGTCAGGTCCGCATCGGTAGGAAACACGAATCCGTATCCGCTCATCCAGTTTGGAAGAATGCTGCCCGCCGGTCGTCCCGCGCCCTGCAGCAGCACAGTGCCGATGGATCCGCGCTCCACGCTCCAGGCCAGGGCGTCGCGCAGCAGTTTCTCATCGGGGGACACCACGTCACGAGTAAAGAGCAGCGCCAGCAATTCAACCGGAGATGAACTCGCCAGGCGTCGTCCATCCTGTGAAACCCGCCGTCTCTGCTCGGGCGCCACTTCCACCAGATCAGCCTTGCCGAGCTGCAGAGCAGTCATCTGGTCGCGAAAACTTTTTCCCATCTCAATCTCAATGGCATCAAGAAACGGACGCCCGCGCCAACCGTCCTCCCACGCTGCCAACGACAGTTTCTTTCCCGGCTGCCAATCGACAACATGAAACGGCCCCGTACCGCTCGGCTTGCCGTCGGAAGTTCTCTTCGCGATTGCGTTTCGTGGCAACGCGAGCTCCGCCAGCAGATTTGGTTCAGCGCTGTCGATCACCACTGAATCTCCATCCACAACCACATTCCACGATGGATTCGCTGCGCGCAGCGAAGCGGCTGCAGTCTCGGCGCTGAGCAGCGTTAGGTCGTGAAACTTCACGCCGCGGCGCACGCGAAATTGCCAGCGCTGCCTGCCCGCCTGCGACTGCCACGCTGTGGTCAGCGACGGCTGAATTCGCCCGTTGTCGTCAATCGTCACCAGCGTGTCGAACATCAGCATGGTCAGGCTGCCTCGGGCGAACGAATCCGGCTGCCCGCTGTCCTGAGAAACGTCCGCCGGATCCAGCGACGCAGGCGCGGCCCGCATCGCAACGTGCAGCACGCCTCCATACTGCGGCCGGGTCTCAGCGCTCGCCGCCACCGCCACGACGATCATGCTACTGACTACAAACCACTGCCAGACGAAACGCCTCATAGCTTCCTGTCTCTCGATTCTTCACCACTGCGATCGCCGTATCGCCCTTCGCTTCGGCCCACAATGTAGTAATCATGCCGGGAAAATCCATGGCCGCGCTGACCGCGACCGGATCGCGATCTGGAAACTCATACGCGCGCACCGAATCCACGGCTGCTTCTTCCGCGTCCGCCTCAGAACTTGCAGCCAGCACCTGCCAACCGGCGCCGCAGGAGGTCTTTACGCTGGTCAGATCGCTACCCCAAGCCACGCGAGACGCCTGGTCGCTCACGCCGTCGACCATGTGCACGTGACCATCAGTGGCGGCAAAGAGCCACAGCAGATATTTCTCGCGCGGCACAAAGGCAGCCGAATAGAACTTAGGCACCGTCGTGAACTTGCCTATGCCGGAAGTTAAAGCGCCGGTGAAAAAGTTGCGCGTCGGAGCGTAGAAGGCTCCGACAGCCGGGATGGAGACCGAAGACGTTCCATTACCCGGAAGAGCCGAGAAGGTTCCACCAGTAAGCCCCGTCGGCACGAGCGGCCAGGGATCGTCAGTCTCGCGGCAATTCAACGTGAGCGGCATTGCCGCAGCGCTGCGGCACATCACGCCCGGCAGATAAACATCCAGCAGATGATCTCTGGTGGGGATCAGCCTGCCGCGCAAATCCCGTGGCCATGGCCGCGCATGGACAATACCCAGTGCCTGCTCCTGCTGCCATTTTCCCGCCTGCCACCGGTAGAGTGCCACTTTCTCCGCGTCCAGCACGGCGATGTGCGTGGGCGTGGCATTTTCCTCCAGTACGGCAACGTCGAGAATGGGATCGTCCTGGGTCCACAATGGAGTCTTTTGCAGGCTGAGCGGCACAGATTCACGCGCCATCGTCGAACCCTGGGGGCGCGGCGCAGATACCATCACCACTACTGCCGCGCCTGCGCCCTGACGAATCTCCGCCACCCAAACGTAGGACGCTGAATTCTCCGACAGAGAGATCGCAACTGTCGCGGCGGCCTGCTCCGCTGTAACGAAGCGAATGCCGAGCCCTTCGAGCGCCGTGCGCAGGCCGTTTTGAATGACTTCGCTATCGCGCTTATCCAGGGACGAGCGGTTCTCCACCGTAAGAGCCGCGGCGCCAGGTCCAGTCACCGCAACGATCTTGCGCGCCAGTTGCTGCTCCGTTTCGTTCCAATCTGAAGCTCGCGCCGCGAGCGCCATCCCGAGTAATAAAAATAGAAAAGACAGTTGCGCCACCACGCGGAGAATGTGCGCGGGAGATAAGGCGCGGCCCACTGACTTCGCACTGACGTTTGGGATGCCCAAATTATAAACCGCTCCACCCATGCGACAGGACCTCTCCCTGTACTGTTTGGACACCACTAACCCACGTAGCGACAGCGGGTGCCCCACTCTAGCCGCGTCCTTTGCGGCTGGAGCCTGCCCTGAGCGAAGTCGAAGGGGTGGGGATTTTGACTTCGTGATGATCTATCTCGGTTGTTCCTGCTCCGCCTGGTTCGCCACACTCATACTCCTCAACACATCATTGGCGAAGAAAAACTTCCCATCCGCCGGCACCATCATGATCTGTAGTTTGTCGGAAAGCCGTTCTGCCACGATTTTGTTGATCAGCAGCGGATTCTGTTTCAGAATCGCCGCCTCGCTCGACAACCGCTCCGCATCGGCAGCGGCCGTCACCCGAATCCGATCTGCCTCTGCCGCCGCCAGCAACTTCCGCCGTTCATTCTCGGCCTTGCTGTCGATGACCTTCGCCTGAGCCGCGGCTTCCGCGTTTTGTATGGTTGCTTCCTTGCGTGCCTCAGCTTCCAGCTTGCTCTGCTGAATCTGCTTCTCCTTCAGCGGCAGCGTGTATTTCATCGCATCCGATTCGCCCTTCGCCTGTAAGACGTGGACCTGCGCCTCGCCCTCAGCCTGCTTGATCTGCTGCACTTTCGTCGCTTCAGCTTCGAGTTCCGCGATGCGTACTTGCTTTTGCTTCAGCTCGGTTTCAACGCCCATGCGGTCGTTTTCCTGCTCCTTCAAAAGCAGAGTTTCCAGTCCCTCGGCGTACTGCTGCGGCAACTGAATGTCACGCAGCATCACTTCTTTCACCACGATTCCGTCCGCCGCCAGCTTCTGCGTAATTATGCCTGCGGCCCTCTGCCGTATTTCTTCCCGCTTGGCCGAGAAAACATCGCGCACCGTATAGTTTGGAACCAACTCCCGCCACACGCTAGCCACGACCGGCGGAACAATTTCCTTCTCCACGGGTCGCGGCAGGTTGCTCTGAATGTAGTCCAGCCGTTTAGGATCGAGACGATAACGAACCGTGATCGCAAGCCCCAGCGTCAATCCCTCCTTGGCCTGCACGTCAAGAAATTGCGATTTCGTGGAGACGTTCGCCGCGGCGTTCTTGCCAGTTTTAATCGCGCCATCCTCGGAAACTCCGGTGCTGAAGACCTGATCCCGCGTGTCGAACAGCGCAACGTCCTCGACCAGCGGCGCTACAAAATGCGCCCCGGGATAGAGCGTGCCCGGCACCGTCCCACTCATTTCGCTGACCCGGATTCCCGCCATCCCGCTCGGCACCACCACAATTGCGAACGCCAGCAGAATCGGACCCCACGCCAGCAGCGCCAACGCTAGCGAAGTGCGCCAGCGCCATTGCGGCGGTACCGGCACCATTCCCGCGCCGGGCACAGACAGCGCGCGCCGGTACAACAATTCGCGATACAGGTCATAACCCAGAATTCCTACAGCCACGAGAATCATCCCGAGGCCACCGGTAATCAGCAAGTACTTCAACGCCAGCATCGTCGTTCTCCTTATGCGAGTTTTCTTAACTCACCTCTTCTGCTCCGATTTCAACGCCACTGCCTGCTGAGAAAAAAACAGACGGAACACCTGCCCAAAAATGAATTCCTCCGCCAGCAACGCCACCGCCAGCGAAAAAATCATTCCTCCCATTACCGCCATGAATGTGATTGCCATCTGCATGATGTCCTCCTGAGACTTTGCAATGCCGCTTATCTCAAAGGCAGGACTGGGGCCGAAACGTATCCCATTGAGAATGAAGGTAGTAGTGGCGTACGAACAGGCTTGAGTCAATGTGCCTGCAGCCACACTGTGGCTATTCGCACACAAGTTTTGGGATTCTTAAGAGTGGAAGGTGGGGGAGTGTGATTTTTCAAGCCTTCAGGCGCCCGGCCCTTGCCGTCTGGGGAAACGGCTTGTGGGGTTCTGTGGGTAGGGCCGGGCGATCTTCAGTTCACTAGAAAGCCTACTTAATTGTGCCTATTTAAAACCAACGGCCTGTATATTTCAGTGATGGCCGTCACGATTGCGCGTGATCGTCATCACGCGAGATTGCATCCTGAGAGGGCTATGTGGGGACAGCCGCCCTCGGCTGTCCGTCGAGCGAAGCTCTGCAAGGTTTGTCCTTCAGACCGGCACGAAACGCGATCATCGCTCCGTTTGACTTCTGAATACTGCACCCGCTATCGTCAGCCGCTATGAACGTCGTGAAAGCGACCCGCGCCTTCGAGGACTGGCTGGGCCATCACACGGATCTGGTCAAGAACGATCTGCGCCTCAAACACACCAACATGAAGGCGGCGGTCTTCCCCTTTCTGCGAGCGACTTTCTACCGTTGGGCCCAAGTCTGGCCGAAAGTCTGCCCCGATCTCTCCAAGGGACCCCAAGTATTGGCGGTCGGCGATCTGCATGTGGAAAATTTCGGCACGTGGAGAGACGTGGAAGGACGTCTGATCTGGGGCGTCAACGACTTCGACGAAGCTCACCCCATGGCCTATGCCAACGATCTAGTCCGCCTGGCCGTAAGTGCCCATCTGGCTTCAGAAGCCGGAAACTTGCCGCTGAAGCACAACGACATCTGCGATTCTCTCCTCGAGGGCTATCGCGAAAGCCTGCGTTGCGGGGGAATGCCATTCGTCCTGGGAGAGCACCATGAATGGCTGCGGCAGATTGCAGAGAGTAAGCTGCGCGATCCAGTTCACTTCTGGGCGAAAATGGATGCCCTGCCGAGCGTGAAGGGAGTCGTGCCGGTCAGCGCGATCGACGCTCTCGAGCATCTGATGCCCGCCCGGGATTTGCTCTATCGCGTGGCTCGCCGCGTGGCCGGCCTGGGAAGCCTGGGACACGCGCGATATGTCGCCATCGCCGACTGGCATGGCGGCAGAATCGCCCGCGAGGCCAAAGCCCTGGTTTCGTCCGCCTGCTACTGGGCGAAGGATCATCAAGGGCCTCCTGAGATTCTGTATCAGGCGATTATCAGCCAGGCGGTGCGCTGTCTCGACCCATTCGTTCAGCTGCGCGGGCGCTGGATCGTGCGGCGACTCAGTCCGCACTGCTCGCGCATCGAGTTGGCCTCGCTTCGGGCACCCGGGAAGGAATTGCGCCTGCTTCGCTCCATGGGATGGGAAACTGCAAATATTCATCTCGGGACGAAGACCGCGCGCAAGTCAATCCTCAACCACATGCAAAAGCAGAAGGCGAAGTGGTTGCACCGGGCCGCGGAAGAGATGGTGGGGGCAGTCCGCGAGGATTGGAAGACCTGGAGAAAAGATGGATATATATAGAAGCCCGGCTACGCCACGCCGCTGCGCGCAGTCTCTGTCGCTGGAGCAACGCTCATGACGGGCCGCCGCCGTGTTGCCAGGGTGACTCCACGTTCGCCGTCATGGACCAGTGTCCAATGTATGGCGCAGTCGTCGCATAGCCAGTAGTGCTCCACCCGCCGCTGCTGTTGCCGGGCTGGGACGAAAGGCGGCACGGCAACTTCCCCGGCCTTCATTGCGCGCTCAGTTTCAACCAGAAACAGCCTGCCCTCCCGGAGCCTGAGGAAGGGCTTGCCACACTGGGAATTGGCGCATCGGCTGAGCATACGTCTCCCCGCCTCCTGACTGCCCAAGAGCATTCTCGGCGAGCCATTGGTGTTTGGACTGCAAGCACTTTGCAGGCCACCGCATTTTGCTGACATGCCCTCACGATTGTGGAAAAAGCAGGTCGTTTCACTTTTCTTCGGCTTCCCCTTTGCCGACTAATCGGCAAGGTGCCGATGCACCGTCGTCGAACGATGGGAGACGCGAAACCCTGCACATCCGCAATCGAGATGCCCGCTCCGCCGCTTTTTCCACAACCCGGAACCAGTGCCGCTACTTTCTCGCCCTGCGCTATCTGGATACTTTCAATAGCACCATGTTAAAAGCGAGGATCCAGCAATTATGTTTGGCAAGACCGTGTACGGCACTTCTTTTAAAGACGTCAATTTTGTCCCTTTGCAGTCCGCTACGTTCTGCGTGCAGTGTGAGCTGATCAGCAACAACAGCAAGCCTTATTGCCTGGCCTGCGGAAGCCATGCTCTGCTCGGACTCTCGCGTGTGCTCGGCGGATCGATGCGCAACCAGCAGACCGCGCACCTCATCACCGATACGGAACTCAACAACCTGGTTTTCGATCTGCTCCGCACCGTGCCCGACCCGGAATTTCTAAGCACCGCGGATCAATACCGTATGCCATCGCTCGTTCAGCGTAACCAGCTTCGCGTCGCCAACGCGGCACATCCCGCCTCAGGTTTCCGGGCGGTAGCCCTGGGAGACGATGCCGAAATCCATCCCGCGGAACTGGATCTGGAGCCGGCGATCAGCGCCATTACCGAACGCGCCCAACATTTGACCGGCGCGACCGGAGCGGCCATCGCTCTGCGAGCCGGAGACGAAATTGTCTGCCGCTCCCGTGCCGGCCGAACCGCTCCCGACCTCGGGGTTCGGCTGCAAACCGACGCTGGCATCTCCGCGGAAGCCGTACGCTCTGGCGAGATCATGCTGTGTCATGACGCCGAGCGCAATCCGCGGGTGGACCTCGCCAGTTGCCGCCGCCTCGGAGTCCGCTCGATTCTCGTCTCGCCCCTCCGTCACTACCGCCGTACCTTGGGCGTTTTCGAGGTATTGTCCTCGTCCCCCGGTGCCTTCGACGAGCGCGATGTGGCTACTATGCAACTCCTTTCCAGCATGATGGTGGCCGCCATCTCCCGAATCTCCAGCCTGCGTCAAGCTCAGCTCCTGCGTTCTTGAGGGCGTCGATCTTGTTGTTGATCGCATCCACCATCTTTTGAATGCTGGAGCGCGTCGTTCAGGTTAACTAGCGCCGGCATCCTGCCGTCTGTCGCGAGGCCCTGTCCTGACCTTGCCGAAGGAGTCTGAGTCATCGCTTGATCGCGGCCGGAAAGCGAAACACGCCTTGCTGCCAGCCGCGAAGCGGCGACAGAATGCAGCCCACGGCGCAAGCCGTGGGGCAGAAATGGAAAATGGGCGAGCCCCGAAGGGGCGAAAGAAAAGCTACGACACAGACTCCGAAGGGGCATCCCGCTCTCGCAGCTGCCCCCCAGTCGGAGCCTTAGCTTCAACCCCAACCCGCCGCCCTTCTAATTTTTCTTCCTTGCTTACTTTTCCCTTAACCCGCGCTAATATGGAGCCAACAGGATTTCGGGCTCTCCCCCCATGGCTGCTATGAACTCCGCGTTGCGACCGGTTTCACCCAACCGTCGCCGGCGTCTGCGACACAAGATCCAGACGCCAGCGTATGTCAGCTTCACCGCGGAATCCAAGGGCCGATGCTCGATCTGCATCAGATCGTCGACATCAGCGAAGACGGCGTTGCCATTCAGTGCCATTCCCCCCTCGAAGTTGAAAAGACCGTGAATCTGTGCCTGGATCTGGCCGATTGCGCTGAACATATTTACACCACCGGACAGGTCATCTGGTCGAACGATACGGGGCGCGCCGGGGTTCATTTTTCCGGGCTATCTGCGGAATCATCGTCCCGTTTGCGGGAGTGGCTCTTCGTCAACATGATGGCCAGAGTGGCCGATGGTGAGTCGAAGATTGGCGCCACTGCCGCAACGCATGAAATTGTTCCGCCTGAAGATGTTGCTCCACGGCCTAACTACAGCGACACGCTCGCGGCGGTCAGCGCTGTGCAGCGCCAGGTGGAGGCCTTGGGTTCCGATCTTGCCGGCGCTCTGCAGTTGATCGCGGACCGCGCCCAAACTTTGGTTCGCGCATCGGGCGCTGCCATCGCGCTGGGGGATGCAGATCCGAATTTCATGGTTTGTCGCGCTAGTGCTGGCCGGGATGCTCCACCCGTCGGCGCGCGCTTGCAGGTGGGATCGGGATTTTCTGGGGAATGCGTGAAGACCGGAAGTCTGCTCCGCTGCGATGACGCCGAGGTCGACACTCGTGTGGATCGGGACAGCTGCCGCGCGCTTGGGATTCGCTCGATGCTCGCGGCTCCCGTGCGCGCGGACGAAAAATCGATTGGAATTCTCGAGGTATTCTCAGGCCAGGCGCATGCGTTTTCTGATACCGACGGAAGGGTGCTTCAGCGTCTCGCCGAGACTGTCCTGGCGGCAGTCAACCGGGCCGCTCTCTCTGAAGATCTGGGTACCCTGGGCGCTGCGCCGGCAGCCAACCGGTTCGCGCCGTCGCCCGGAAGTGTGCTCTTCGCCTCCTCGCCCCCGCCAGAAAAGAAAATGGAGAGTGCGGAAGCGAGAATGTCCGGCGGCATCAGCCTGCCGCGTTCTCATCTGATTCTTCTAGTCGGTGTCGCCGCCGCGATCGCGATGGTCCTCGGATATAACCTCGCTCCGTTAATTCAAAGTAAACTGGAGGAGCGCGGGTCAATCCCAATAAAGACCGTGTTGGCGTCGTCTCAACCACCGAAGTCATACCCCGCGGAGCCTGCTCCGCCCCCTCCGGCGTTCGACGCTCGATCTTTCCAGGCAATGCGGCAGATGGCGCAGCACGGCGATCCAGTCGCCGAGAATGCTTTAGGTCTTCGTTATTTTCAGGGGGACGAACCGAACGGAATCAAGCGCGACGAGAAACAAGCATTCCGCTGGTTCAGCCGCGCAGCGGAACATGGCAGCCTCACGGCCCAGGCGAAATTGGGATTTCTTTACTGGGGCGGACGAGGCGTGTCCAAGGACGTGAATCAGGCCTATTTCTGGACGGTGGTAGCCCGCGCTCGCGGCGATGAGGAGAATAAGGATCTCGCCGCTGTTTTGACCTCCGGCATGACCCGGGAACAGGCCGCGGCGATTGAACAGCGAGCCGACTTGTGGCTGCAACAGCATATGGCGAAGAAGCCGGCCGTGGGGCACAAAAGTACGGTCGCGAGGTCTAATCCTGCGGGGGCCCCATCCTAAGTCGCGTTTTGTGCGACTAGGTGGGGATGTTGACTTCCCGGAGGGCAACCCCGACTCGCGCTAAATCCGAGCAGCGGGCATCTCTCGCTCACTGCGCGCTAGAATATCTTTAACGAGGTCTCTGTGCCCACCCTCCGCGATGTCCTAGATCAAAGAGTCCGCGAAGCGGACGCCTCGCTCTACGAAAAACTGGACAATACCCGCGTCCGGTGTTTTTCCTGCGGTCACTGCTGCCCGATTCCCGAAGGCCAGCCCGGCGTCTGCAAAGTCCGCTACAACCGCGGCGGCACGCTCTACGTCCCCTGGGGCTACACCGCTGGAATGCAGTGCGATCCCATCGAAAAAAAGCCCTTCTTCCACGCCCACCCCGGCGCTCTCGCCTACAGTTTCGGCATGCTGGGCTGCGATCTGCACTGTGGGTACTGTCAGAACTGGGTCACTTCGCAGGCTCTGCGCGATCCCAATGCCGTGTCCCCGCCGCTGGATACTTCCCCCGAAGCCCTGGTTCGCGATGCCCTCGACCAGGGCGCCAGAGTTCTGGTCAGTACCTATAACGAGCCGCTGATCACCAGCGAATGGGCCGTCGCCGTTTTTAAAGAGGCGAAAGCCAGCCGGCCTGCTTACCGGATTTGTCTCCAACGGCAACGCTACTCCCCAGGTACTTGAATATGTGCGTCCCTGGCTCGATCTCTACAAAGTGGATCTCAAGAGTTTCGACGATCGCCATTACCACGAACTCGGCGGACGCATCGGCCCCATCCTCGACAGCATTCGGCGAATTCATCAGATGGGATTGTGGCTGGAGATTGTCACGTTGCTCATTCCCGGCTTCAACGATTCCAACGACGAACTGCGCCGCCTCACTGAATTTCTCGCCGGCATCTCGCCCGACATTCCATGGCACGTGACCGCGTTCCACACCGACTACAAAATGCAGGGAGACGGCCAGCGCGACACCACCCCCGAAGATTTATTGCGCGCCGCCGAAATCGGTCAAGACGCGGGACTGCGCTTCATCTACGCCGGCAATCTTCCGGGCATGGTCGGCCCTTGGGAAGATACCCGTTGCCCGCAGTGCAGCGAGACTCTGATCAGCCGATACGGATATTTCATTCAGGACTACCGCCTGACTCCCGAAGGCCGCTGCCCCCGCTGTTCCACCCAAATCCCCGGCCGTTGGGCCGCTCAATTCGAATGGCCAGATCACCTCCCGCCCTTTCTCCCCGCACAAACGCTCCCGTTTATTTACAATCACAAGTCGTTAAGCATGATCGCGTGGCGACGGACGCATTCGTCCGTCCGCCGGACATCGCCCGGCAGCAATCAATCGCGTGATGCGAAAAATACTGATCTTCGCCCTTTGTCCGCTGCTCTGCCTCGCACTCGCCTCCTGTTCCCCCCGCGACTTCCTGACCCGCCGTCTCGCCACGGACCTTATCGCCGCTTCCCCTGCCTTTCAAACCCCGCAGCAGTTCACTCTTCAGATCGGAACCGTCGCCAACAAAGACTACGTCTCGCCCGAATACATTGTTCTCCAACAACGCGGCTGGATCACAGCCAATAAAGCCCCATGCTCCCCCGGCCTGTCGCCGCCTTGCTGGGATGTTCTGCTGACGCCTTCCGGCGTGGAAACAGTGCGATCCTTGGTTCCCGCGCAAGAGGCCGACAAAGCCTTGCTCTTCATTCCCGTAGCAAAGAGGCAACTCTTAGGCGTGACCGGCATCAGCAAGCAGGGCAACGTCGCCGATGTCGACTTCCTTTGGAAATGGGTGCCCTTGAACGAAGTAGGCGGTGCGCTCTACTCCGGCGACCTGCATTACATCTCCACCGTTGGATTTCGCGACTACGACGACGGCTGGCGCATCGTGCACACCGCTTTTCGCTCCGGACAGTCGCTTGACGATGCCCTCAAGAACGCAGAGCCCGCCCAGTGAATTTCCCGGCGACGATTGCCTGTTCCGTGAAGTGGCTCACACCGAATCGCATTCGCGCGCAATCGATCGTTCTGGCTCTTTGCCTATGGGGTGTCTGTGCCGTTGACTTCGCGACTCCGGGTTTGTTGGACCGCGCCGGCAACATCAAATATCAGGATTTTCTGCCCTCTTACATCTCCGCTCAGTTGATCGCGCAGGGCCGTGCGGGCGAACTGTACGACGAGCAAGTCACGGCCGACGCGATGCGTGCAATCGTTCGTCAGCCCACCCGCTCGCTTCTGCCCAATCTCTATGGACCTCAGGTGGGACTCTTCTTCGTCCCACTGTCCCGGCTCTCATTTCCAGTCGCCGCCCGAATCTGGGTCCTGGCAAGCCTGCTCATCTTTGCCGGCTCTATCTATTCAGTATGGATGTCTTGCCCAAGTCTGCGCCCGCACTCCGGAATCGTCGCTGTTTGCGCCATCGCTTTCCCGCCGCTCTTTCATTTCTTCGTGCGTGGCCAGATGTCCGCCCTGATTCTCGCGTGTTTCACCCTGGCATTCTTTGCCTTCCGCGCAGATCGTAGCTGGCTGGCCGGAATCGCGCTAGGATTTCTGATCTTCAAGCCGCAGTTCCTGGTTGCCATTCCGCTGGTGTTGTTGCTGTCACAAGCCTGGAAGCCCTTCGCCGGACTCGTTGTCGCTGCGGGCGCGCAATTGGCGTTCGCAAGAATCTATTTCGGTCCCGTCGTAATGCACGCCTACTTCGACGCGCTCCGGCATCTCTCACGCGTGACTGCCGAAGCCGAACTAAGCCTCGCGCCCATCCAGATGCATTCCCTGCGTTCCTTCTGGACGCTGCTGATTCCCTGGCCCGAAGTTGCGCTCGGGCTTTACGTTCTTAGCTCCATTGTTATCGTTGCAATGGCCGCGGCCGTCTGGAAATCTTCGGCTCCGCTCGCGCCGCGCTTTTCCGCCCTCACGCTCGCAGCCGTGCTCGTCAACCCTCATCTTTTCGTCTACGACCTGCTGGTCCTGGCTCCGGTCCTGCTACTGCTCGTGGACTGGACTTTGACGAACGCGCCACCCGCATCTTCTTCCACGCTGCTGGTGCTTCTCTATTTTGCATATGTCTTGCCTCTGTTCGGCCCGCTGTCTCGATGGACTCACGTCCAACTCTCAGTGCCGGCCTTCGCGGTGCTGCTGTGGATGCTGTGTCGTTGTTCCACAATCGCAAATGAGAAGCTTGCCTCCACCGAATCCATCGTTGTATAACGCTTGTTCCCACCGGGACCCCATGCGAATCCTAAAGACTGCCCCGATTATTCTGATCCTCGCGAGTTGTGCTCTCGTTGTTGAAGCCCAAAACAAACCCAAGCTCACCCTCGACGATTTTTTCAACTCCGTCAGCTTTCCCGCACTTGAGATTTCTCCCGACGGCAATTCCGTCGTGATCGGAACCGAGCGCGCCGACTGGGATCAGCAGATCTTCCGCAAAGATCTCTGGCTCTATCACGAGGACGGCAGAGGCGGCTCGCTGATTCAGTTGACGCAATCCGGGCATGATACAGAGCCGCGTTGGTCGCCGGATGGACGATGGATTGCTTTCCTCTCGGAGCGCAAAGCCTCGGCTGAGAAGGATGGCGATTCGGATTCGGATTCCGATTGCGAAAGGCGAACCCGCCCAGGTCTACCTCATCTCGCCCATCGGTGGCGAGGCGTTCCCGGTGACCGAGGGCGAAGAAGAAGTTCACACCTTTTCGTGGTCGGCGGATTCACAAACGATTTACTTCGCCACGCGCCATCCATGGAGCAAGAAGCAAAAAGACGACTACAAAAAAGAATGGAAAGATGTCGTCCAATACCGCACCGCCGAACGCGGCGATACGATTTTCTCGCTCGACCTCTCCGCCGCTTTAGCCCGCCATGCCGCCGCCCCCACAAAAACAAAAGAGCGAGGCCGGGACGCCGACAAAGAACCCGACGTGACTCCCGGAGCCCGCGCGATAGCAACCACTCCAATGCGAGTGGATAGCCTGATCACCTCGCCCGACGGCCGCAAGCTAGCCTTCGTAAGCAACGCCATCAACCAGCGCCAAGAAAAATACGAAGACGTAGAAATCTACACAGTCAATGTGGCACGGACCGCCCTGAGCGAGAGTCGAAGGGGCCCTCGCCCGCGACCGCCGAAAGCGGATCCAATGCCAGCGCGGAAGCCCAACCCCGCCGCATCACCAAAAATGAAGCCGCCGAAGTCCACCCCCACTGGGCCCTCGATAGCCGCCACATCTTCTTCACCGTCGAAGTCGGAGACGTCACCGGCCCCTACCGCGACCTGCAACCGCACCTTTACTGGATCGACAGCCAAACCGGAGCAGTCGAACAGTGGGCCAAGAACTTTTCGGGTCAGATCGTTAGTTATGCTCTCATTCCTCGGGGCAATGGAGTTGTCGTGACGGCCCGCCTGGGCACTGAAGTGCAGATGTACGCTGCTACCGATCCAGCAGACTCGCTGCACCAGACCGCGGGTCAGCCAGGAACTTACGACGGAATTTCCACGGGATCGCGCGCGGAGCGCGTCGCATTCCAGTATTCTTCTTTGACAAAGCCGGCTGAGGTGTACTTAGTAGATGCTCATCCCGGCGCGCGGTCCCGCCCCATCACCTCCTTCAACAAACTCTTCACCGAACGCGATCTCCCGCAAGGCAAGCCCTATAAATGGCAGGCCGACGACGGCACCACGGTCGAAGGCATGCTGATTTATCCCCCAGGAAGATTTGAATCGAAAAACCTGCCGATGCTGACCCTGATTCACGGCGGCCCTGCCGACGCCGACGGCAATCACTTCGAAGCCGACTGGTACCAGTGGGCCGCGCTCGCCGCCACCAACGGATGGCTGGTCTTCGAGCCCAACTATCGCGGCTCCACCGGATACGGCGACAAGTTCCTCACGCAGATCGTCCCGCAAATCGTCTCCCGCCCCGGCAAAGACATTCTCGAAGGCGTCGACGCCCTGGTTAAAGACGGCATCGCCGACCCCGACCACCTCACCATCGGCGGCTACAGCTACGGCGGATACATGACCAACTGGCTCATCACTCAAACCACCCGCTTCAAAGCCGCCGTCACCGGCGCCGGCGCGGTCGAGCACATCGGCAACTGGGGCAACGACGACACCACCTACGACGACGCCTACTTCCTCGGCGGACGCCCCTGGGAAGCCCCCCAGCGCTATCACGACGAAGCCGCCATCTTCCAAATCGACAAAGTCAAAACTCCCACCCACATGGTCGCCGGCGCCGACGACATCCGCGTCGCCGTCATGGAAGACTATCTCCTCGAACACGCCCTCTACTCGCTAGGCATCCCCAACGCCCTGCTGGTCTTCCCCGGCGAAGGCCACAGCCTGAGCAAGAATCCCTGGCACGGCAAAATCAAAGTGCGTGAAGAACTAAACTGGCTGCAAAAATACGGTGGCGTCCCCGCAGGGAACTGATCAGTCAACCGCGAACCCTCCCGCCCTGTCATGCTGAGCGGAGCAGTGCGATCGCGAAGCGATCTCACTGCGGAGTCGAAGCATCCCTACCCTCACCCGTCTCCATCCACGGGTACCACTCTGCGGCTAAGTCTTTCCACTGCGGATTGCGGCGTTCCAACAGGGCGATTTTCTTGGCGCGCGCCCATCTTTTTAGTTGCTTCTCACGGCCCAGAGCCCTGTGGACGTCGTCGTAGCTTTCCCAGTAGAGCAGGCGGACCACCTCGTAACGGGCGGTGAATCCTTCGTAGTGATGGAATTTGTGCTGGAACACGCGTTTGTGAAGATTGCCGCTTACTCCAATGTACAAGGTGCCTGTCAGGCTCCCCATGATGTAGACGCAGTAGTAGCGTGGGTCGCGCATTAAGGAAATGATGGGAGAAAGTTGGTTCGCCCGGCTGTGATGGGTGTCACAGTGCAGTGGAATGGTTTCCGGATTTGGGACGGGGGCAGGGATGCTTCGACTCCGCAGTGAGGCTCGCTTCCCTCTCCTCACCGCTCCGCTCAGCATGACACTTCACAAATCTCCGTCATGTCACAGTTCTCTGTCATGCTGAGCGAAGCAGGAAGGACCGAAGGTCCTCCCTGCGCAGTCGAAGCATCCCTACAATCGTCCCCGCCCTCCGTCGGTTGTGATTTTGACTCTGCCTCCGCGTGTAGACTCCGCGCTGAAATAAGGTTTGTGGGCGGCGTCGACACGAGCCGCACAAACCACCCAACCCCAGCCCCAAAGAGCCTGCGCTGAGCTCAGTCGAAAGGGGCAACATAGAATAGCCCCGGACGCAAGTCCCGGGTAAGCCGAATAAAAGGGAGTCCCGATGCAAGGTACGGCAGCGGTCCCATCAGGAAACTGATTCCCCCGTATCCGTCATTCCGAGCGAAGCATGATTCTCGCGAAGCGAAAATCATGCGCAGTCGAGGAACCTGCTGTTTGACAGCCGCGACGGCAGGTCCTCGACTACCAAGAGGACCTACCAAGACTTGTCATCCTGAGGAGGGTGTCCTATTCCCGACGAAGGATTCCTGCAACCTCCCCGGAACATGTTGATCCTTCCTGCAGTCAGAAGGACAATTGCGGAGCGCGACTTCAGCCCCGAAGAGCCTGCCCTGAGCGAAGTCGAAAGGGGCGACATACAGTAGCCCCGGAGGTAGATTCTAACGGTGGGGTACCAAAAAAATTTGAGATGAGATCCCCCGACCCGCTGGAGAGAACGCGGGTCTTCGGGATGAAGCCTTCAGGGTCTGGATCTCGCCGAAATACGGATCGAATGAACGTGACCCTCAGCCTCGATGATGACCTTGTGGTTCGCGCCTGCAAGAAGGCCGATTCGCTCGGGAAGAGTCTGGATGATCTGGTGAGCGATTGCCTAAGAGCGGCGCTTGACAGAGACCATGATGCAGAGCGCAGCATTGCAGAGTTCGAACGAATTTCAGGGCAGGGAGACTCGCAAGGTGTGCGCTTCAATCGGGAGGAGATTCACGAGCGTCGGTAAGGTGGAGATTTCCGGGCGGCGATTTCGTCTCGCATCGCTGGGACGGAAAGTCAAAATCCCCACTCTAGTCTCGCCAAAAGGCGGCGAGACTAGAATGGGGCACCCGCCTACTCTGTGCTACTTCGCCGCGCTGGCCACTTTCACCGCATGCGAGCTGGCAGCGTACCGCGCGATGCCTTTGTACAGCGCTTCGGCGATCTGCTCGCGGTAGCCGTCGCTGCGGAGTTTTTGTTCGTCGGTGGGACTGCTGACGAAGGAGACTTCGGCCAGGATTCCGGGCATCGCGCTTTCGGTGAGCACGACGAAGCCGGCTTCTTTGATGCCGCGGTCACGCAGCCCGGGATTTTGGATGGAGAGTGTTCCGTAGAGCGAACGCTGCACGCTGGCCGCCAGGCGGCGCGATTGCTCGATGCGCTCGTGCAAGTCAGCGGGCGAAAGAGTTGCTGTCACCGGATTCTTGCCGCCACCGACATTTGCATGCGAGTCGACATCTCTCGCTCCCGCTTCTTTGGAACCCGGCGCGGAGAAGAAATTTGTGTAGTAGGTTTCCACGCCGCGCGCCGAGGGCAGGTCGCTGTAGTTGGCGTGCACCGAAATGAACAAATCGGCCTGCGACTGGTTGGCAATGCTGGCGCGCTCGTCGAGAGGAATGTAGTTGTCGTCCTGCCGCGTGTAGATCACTTCCATTCCCAGGCGGCTTTCGAGCAGCTTGCCCAGCCGCTGCGCAATTTCAAGGACCACATCTTTTTCCAGCAAGCCGCGGCGCCCCACCGTTCCCAGGTCCCAGCCGCCGTGGCCGGCATCGACCACGATGCGCATCTTGGGTACGCGCGCCCGCAGTTGCAAGTCTTCTTTGCTCGGCGGAGGAATGACGATTGCCAGCTTGCTCTTCTCCGCTTGGGGAGCGTTCGGGAACAGATTCACCGCGGCTTTGGGTGTGGCGCCGATCTTGCGCACTTCCACCACCAGCCGGTAAGGATTCGGCTCCAGGCTAACGGAGAAAGTTGAGTTGGCCTTGGTCTCCAGAACAATGCGCGTCATGCCGGCCACTGGCTGCGCCATGCGAATGCGGCTGACGAACGTGTCGCCCACTTCAATCGACTTTCCGATCAGGTCGGGAGCGAGCTGCGTGTCGCGCAAATCGAAATAGATGCGGTCCGGACCGGCCAGGCGGTGCGCTTCATATTGCACCTGGTCTTCCAGATCGAGAACCACGGTGCTGGAGTCGGCCGATGACCAGTGGCGAACGCCGGTGACTCGCGGAAACTTCGACAGCTCTTGCGCAGTTGGCGGGCGAATTGCTCGGCTCGCCGGCATCGGAAATCTCGTCCGCGAGTTGCGTCGGGAGTTGGGTTTTGAAGGTTGTTGAATTCGCGGGCGCAGCGGGAGTATTCGCAGGAGCAATAATCTCGTCTTTGTCGCGCGCTTCGCCCGGCCGCCGGACCGCCATTTCGTCCGCGGGCATGTTTTCCGTTTGAATCATCGCGCTGCCCAATTGCGCCGTCTTCAGCTTCCACCAGACTCCGCCCGCAATTGCCGCGGCGATGACAATGCACACCAGCAGAATCAGCGCAATCGGCCGGCGTGTTTGCGCTGCGGCTCGGCGACGGCGATTTTGGCTGCAGGAGCGGTTGCCGGCCGCGACTGTTGTTTCGAGCTTTGAAAGCCTTCTTGATCGCGGTTTTACGGCAGGACGTAGCTGCTGGCGGCAGCGGAATCGAGCTTCGGCTGTCGACCGGCTTCTGATCGGTGTTTCTTATCGGCAACTTTCTTGTCAGCGACAGGGAACAACCGGGACTCGGAACCGAAACGCGCGCAACTTCGGCATTAGCGTGCGCCGATGCGTTTTGCGGCGGACGAAGGCTGCTTCCAGCTTGCCCGCGGCAGCCTGGGCCGACTCTGCGAAACGATCTTCATCTTCTGGTTTCAGCGCTCCCAACACCAGTTCGGCCAACAGGCTCAGATTGCGAATGTCGCTGTCGTTAAATCCGAAAGGCCAGGCGGAAAATGCTTCCAGCACGCCAATCACGCGCCGCCGTCCGCAGAGGGGCACGGCTACCATGGAGCGCGCTCCCAGCTTGCGGCACGCCTGCAGATTGACCCGCGGATCGGTCTCGGTGTCGTCGCAGTTCACGATCTGCGCGGTGCGGAAGCAGGCTCCGGAGAACGCGGAATCGCGGTCGATGCGCGCGCCTACGTCGGGACGGACTCTGCCCGCCGCTGCCCGCAAGACGATTTCGTTGTTTTCCGCCAGGGCGATGGCCAGACCATCCGCGCCCGTGATCGCCACTGCGCGTTCGGCGACCAGTTGAAGCACTTCATCGAGAACGAACTGCTCGTCTTGTTCAAATTCCGGCGGCTCAGTCGCCGCGACCGGAGCGCTGGCATCGAAACCGGGGTGCTGCGCGGCCAGAGCTTTTCGGCGGCGAACCTGATCGTGCAGCGCCGAGAAGGCCAGCAACGCCTGCAGCGCGTCGAGCTGCGATGGTTTCCCGGGATCGTTTCTGCAGCATAATCGGAAATGGCGGAGGCGCTCTGCGCCTGCGGCCAGGCTAGGTACACCGACCCCGGCGAACGGAGTGGTTACGTCCAAGTCCGGCTTGGCGGTGGTGGTTGCCATCTGAGGACAGTTCACTTGTAAGTTATCGGGCTTTGAGCGGAGTTTCAATTACTTAAACATGCCCATTTGGCCATGTACTTTGGTAAGCGATCCTGCCCTTGCCACCCCCGAAATGACGGGTTCGCGATGCGTCCGCACCAGACCCAATAAACCAGGCCCTCTACGCAGCGAATTCCTTTCGACCGGATGTGTCCGAACCACCGATAGTTACTAAGGCGGCACTTCCATCCGGCGATAAGATTAAAAGAATTTTCGAGAAAATACGATTCTGGCCGACCGGCGATTTGGCGGTGTGATTTGGCGGTGGATGGATGGACGCAGGAACAGCTCCCGCGCAAAAAACGCGGGTCTCAATCCAGGCACGAACTTCGCACTCTGACTACGCCTGCGTGGAGCAGGCGAACGGCGGTATTGTTCGCGATATAAGTCATCAGGGGATCGGGTTGCAGGTGGTAGCGGCGGTTCGTCCGCAGCAGCAGTTGCGCGTGCGCTTTGAATTGTGCCGTCCGCGGCTGCGCGTGGAAACGCGCGGCGAGGTTACGTGGGCAACGCGTTCCGGACAGTGCGGCGTCCGTTTCCTCGAACTCTCGCCCAAGACAGGCCCGCCAGATCAATGAATGGATTTTCGGGAACTTGCTCGAAGAGAGTCTTCCCGCATTCGAGCGGGAAGGCTCGATCTTTTTCGGGACAGCAGTTGCCGGAGCCGCAGTTGGCGGATCAGCCCTACCCCGAACAGCATCGGCCGGAGCCGCGTTGGCTCGAACCGCGATGGCCCGGACCCCATTTGCTCCATCACAGTTTGCCGGATCACCCGGCGCCTTGTCCGAGGCGGAGGTCGAGGAAGACGATGGATTGATGGTTTCTGCGGCCCCCGTCCATGTCATCGAGGTGCCGGCAGGCCCGATCCGCCGGTAGCGGTCTTTGCGGGCAATGTCGATTCTTTCCCTCGAAAAGTTCCATCGGGCGATTCGGAGTGGCTCTCTCAGCCGCTCTCCGATCGCGGTCTTATCTGGACCATCAACACACTCGTGATGGTCGCAGCTGTTTTGCTGTTCGCGCTGGTTTTTCTTTCGATCACCGGTGAACCGCCACGCTGGCCGTTGGCCACGGCAAGCGCAGCCGCAATTTTTGTCGCTGCGCTTATATTGGGGATTCTTTCGGTTGTTGGGAGGAGCAAGCCCGGGCGCGCGATTGGCCCGCATGGCCGGGTTGGGGTTGGACAGAGGGAAGAAGGGAAAGGTGCCCGTTTTCGCTGAAGGCGTCGGATCTCTGGCGCCGCGTTTAATTTCGTGAATCGGGATCTTGCCGATCAATCTCGGCGATCAATCTCGGCGACAATGGCGTAGATCGGTATCTGGTAAATCAATTCGCAAAATACTGTTGCGCAAGCCAGAGCTGCAGGGTTCGCTGCTGTTGTGGCAGCAAGTTTCACAAAGCGGATGCCGAGATTGCCGCGCTTGATCCTGCCACGCGACTTCGGCCTTGGCCTTCATTCCCGTCCTGGCGCCAGGCAGTTCGAATGAAACTTGCAAGGCCTTCGCGCTCGCAATAGGATCCTGGGTGCGAATCTGCATTCCGCCCTGGCTCACGTTGATCAGGTAGGCGGCCATCGCTTTGTGGCCCTTGCAGCTCAACGAAACCGGCACTTCCAGGCCGGTGCGGTGATAGCGAAGGCGTCCGTCGAGAATCATATTGCGGGCCGCGGAGAGAGTGCGCACCGCCTGTTCCACGGAGATGGGTTTCTCGAAAGCAAAGAGGGCGCCGGTCTCATCCAAATTCTGGTTGCCGTATTGGAACGGCTCCCCATAATAACCAGGGGAATTGTTTTCGGCTGTCCTTCCGCGCTTTGCAGTTCGCGCAAGAATTGCGAGCTGCCATTCAGATCGCAATCCACAATGAGCGCATCCGATTTTTGTCTTGATGAGCCGGGACAAAGCCCGCTGCGGTTCTTTTTCTACGGCAACATCCATCTGCAGGCCGCCGAGGATACACTCCAGAACACTGACTTCCTGCCAGTCGCGCGAAACCACCATCGAGGAAAGTGTCATGCCGTTACTCTAGACATGTCGGTAAGAAGGCCGTAGATAACTAACGTAACGGCGGCTTCCCGCTCTCGGAAGCCTGACTATGCGCTAGAGATGAATCGTTCAAGGGGTTCTGAGTGCTAACGCCCTGTTAACGACAGTAACCTAACCCATCCGCTGCAGAGTTGATCTCACCTACCGTCTCCTCTCCACCAGCGTTTGCTGCTTCCATCGCGGCAACCTCACAGAGAGGGACGTCTAGGTTTGGGGATAAATTGCGAGGAGTGAGCAATTGTGAACGGTCCCAACATTATCTTGAGACAGATAATTCAAATGCGACCGTCCGCCGACAGAGCGGCTGAGTTGTCCTTGTTCGGAGAGCATAGGTTTAGGGATGATCATAGGAGCGACGATTGGACCCTTACATCCGCACGAGTTTTCGACACGTCAGCACACTGTTCGGGCAATCTTGTCGGGGCAGCCGCATTTGTGGATCAGTAAACACGGCGAGTGGGAAAGCTCCTATCCGCGAGACCAAAGACGAAGAATGCCCCTAATACCTTTTGGCGACGCTTGTCTTGTGGGACGACTAAACTGGCATGAGACATGGACGAAGGTAGTAGCGGTAGTATTTTTCCTTTTGGCGCTGTCGTGTTCCGGGTACCCGCAGGTTGTGACTCCGGTGGAGGGAGAAAGCTGGCTGGAGCAAAGGCACCGGGCGTTTGGCGCAACCAGCATGGGCAAGTCGTCCTTCGTCTACGGCCCCGCGGCCTCGATGTCCGGCGAAGGGCAGCCCCCGCACCCTCCGTTGCAGCTTTCCAACAAGTTCACCGGGCAAACCTCTCGACTGTACGGCTCCGACCTGTACCGCCTGAAGTGCCAAGCCTGCCACGGCGCGTCCGGCGCCGGTGCCCCGCCCGAGATAAACTCCGTCATCGACCCCGTGCGTGCCACATCAGCAAGGATGTACATGGACCGCATGAAGAAGGCCGGGATGGACGTGACTTCGAAGGATGCCGCGGCGCTCGCCAAACAGGCCAGGGGCACGCTGCTCGCCCGGCTGCACAAGGGCGGGACCGACATGCCTTCCCCTAACCCCGACCTCACTGATGTGGAAGTCCGCTCGCTGTTCGCATACCTGCGGCAGCTTGCCGGCATCCCCGGCGCGGAGAAGCAGCAAGTTCCGGTGGTCGAGCCGCCATTGCGCGTCGGCGAGCATATCGTGAAGTCTACATGCCATATCTGCCATGCATCGGTCGGCCATAACCCCAGCCCCCGGGAGCTGATGGCGGGGCAAATCCCGCCGCTCAGCAGTTTCACTTCGCGGCTGGGCCTCAACGAATTCGTCACCAAGGTCACAGCCGGTGCGACGGCGCTGGAAGGGTCGCCCGCAGCAGCCGTCCGTGGTCACATGCCCGTCTTTACCTACCTCACGCCGGATGAGGCGGCGGATGCGTATTTGTACCTGTCGCAGTACCCACCGCGTAAGTAGGCGGTGGCATTTTTGAAGGAGGAGTATTTATGAAATTCTTTTCGTTGCTCGTTGTCCTGCTGTTCTTATGCCGCGGTGCTTTCGCCGGCACGCTAAGCGGAAACGTCAAAGCCACGGGCCAGTCGGCGGTGGTGCTTGAGACCGTACCTGCCAAATCCTTTCCTGCGCCCAGCCAGAAGGCTGCGATGGATCAGCAGGGCATGAAATTCGTACCCGCGCTTTTGGTCATCCAGCAGGGCACCACAGTCGTGTTCAGCAACGGTGATAGCGTCGCCCACAATGTCTTATGGCCGAATATTTCCGGCAACAAGAAGCTCGCTCACAACGTTGGCACCTTCAACAAGGGCAAGACCCTGAGCTTCAAGTATGACAACGCCGGGAATGTGCCACTGCTGTGCTCCTTGCACACCGAGATGTTGGGTACTATCGTGGTCAGCCCCTCGCCGTACTTCGCCGAAACGGATGCTGGCGACTACTCGATCAAGGATGTCCCGGATGGCACATACAAGGCAACCGCGTGGCACAACGGCAAGGCTACGACCCTCACGGTGAGCGTAAGCGGAGACACCAAGCTCGATTTCTCCCCAGCAAACTAAACGCAGGGCCGCCAATTACCGGATGCTGGGCAAGAGGCGGCCTTGTTCACTTTACCGGTGCCAATCGCCTCCAAAACAAACGTAGCTGAAATCAGCTACAGCTGGTCGCCTCCTCGCAATCCACGAGCCGCATCGAACGCTTCGAATCTTGAATGCGTGTTGCGCGGGCTTGTTCTTCTTTGCCTAGAGACTGGTGGTCCGGTTTCTCAATTGGCGTAATATCCCCGATTTCACTAATAGTCGGGAGTCCAGCCGAGCGATGGCGGCTTGAGTTTCGACAATCGGTGACCGCTTCTTCCTCTCGTCTTACATTCCTAAATCGGGTGCTCGTACTCACCTACTCCGGTACCACTCTACCGTCCGCCGCAGTCCTTCTTCAAAATCTACTTTGGGTTTGTAGCCGAGGGCGGCTTCGGCTTTTGAGATGTCGGCGAGGGAGTGTTTGATGTCGCCGCCGCGCTCGGGGGCGTACTTGGGTTGTCCGCTATATGACGTTAGCCCCAGCAGCAACTTGAAAGTTTCGTTCAGAGTGACTCTGCGGCCGGTGGCGACGTTGAAGACCTGTCCTGCGGCTCGTCCCGCGGGCGCGGTGCAGGCGAGCAGGTTCGCGTCCACCGCGTTGTCGATGTAGGTGAAGTCGCGGCTCTGCTCGCCGTCGCCGAAGATCGTCGGCTGTTCGCCGCGCAGCATTTGCGTGATGAACTTCGCCAGCACACCCGAATAGGGAGACGACGGATCCTGCCGTGGGCCGAAAATGTTGAAGTAACGCAAGGCCACAGTCTCGAGTCCGTAACAGCGGTAAAAGGAAATCAGATAGTGCTCGCTCGCCAGCTTGGCCACGGCGTAGGGAGAAATGGGATCGGGCTTCATGGCTTCGTGCTTGGGCAACGTAGGCGTGTCGCCATAAGCGGAAGACGACGCCGCATATACCACGCGTTTTACTTTTGCGTCCCGCGCCGCCACCAACAGGTTGACCGTGCCGTCGACGTTTGCCTGGTTGCTGCCCAGCGGGTCGAGGACGGATTTCGGCACGGAAGGAATCGCCGCCTGATGCAGGACGAAGTCCACTCCGGCGCATGCTTGATGCATGGCTCCCAGATCGAGAAGGTCGGCTTGGCGGAAGTCGATGCGATCCAATATTTCGGCTATGTTCTCCCGCTTGCCAGTATAGAAATTGTCGACGCCGCGCACCTGCTCCCCGCGCGTAAGCAGCGCCCGCGCCAGCGACGATCCGATGAAGCCGCCAATGCCAGTGATGAGATATTGCGCCATCTTTTGATCATAGCGAACGGAACGGAACTCGGGCGTAAGAGAATTGGTTCCCGGCGGGTGATTGAAGGGAGAAGGCGCGAGATCTTCGCGGAAACTGGGCAGTGGGCCTAGGCCTTCACCGCCGAATGCGGGCTCTGACTCTTGCGCAGGATACTAAGAAAGTCGTCTCGCATTAACGTCTGGCGATTTTCGAAGAATTGTGCGAGCGCGCGCAACGCGGAGGTGGGATCCGCGATTTGAGCCACCACATTCAACGTCCCGCCGGCAAGCGAAGACGTGGTCCCCTGAACCCTGAACACCGCACGCCGGGAGATTTTACTCAGCATCTCTCTCAATCGTGCCACGCTCGCCTCTGACATTTCCTGGAAGGCAATGCCCATGCCAAGGTAGGGATAGTTTACGTGCACTGTGCCTTTGCACTCTACCTGAACGCCATTCGCTTCCAGTTTCATGTGCAGAATGCAGCCTACCGGATAGGTGGCCTGCTCCTCCATGTAACATCCGTGCAGGCTCACGTCCCTGAAGGTAGCCCAAGTCGGTTCCTCGCAACCCTCCTCCCGCAGTTCGGCGCTGCCTTCGCACTTGTAACGATAGCTACGCCGCTTTTCTGTAACCTTAACGGGTCTGCCAGAGTCCGCTTCAGCGCCATTCGAATCAGGACGCTCCTCCGAAATGCTCTCCCGGGCTGGAGTTGCCGCAGTTGCCTCAACTGGATTGTCCGGCTGTTTCAAGTCCTTCAAGTAAGCGATGCCTTCGTTGCTCTCCTCTGCCATGATGTCCCCGATGGAGTTTCCGATGATTCAAACCTGCTGCGGAAATTCTTCGCGGCAGGCGAGCATTGCGGAAGTCCTGATTTCTCTATCGGGAAAAGGGTTCGAAACATTAGAGGCCAGGGCACAAATGCTGGTTTAAGGAGTTCTTAATGGAGTGCCGCCCCCGGAGAAGCTTCGGCCGCCGCCATCTGTTGCGCCGCCTGCCGAATCTCCTTCCACAATTCGTCGCGTCCAGCGCCGCTCTTAGCCGAGAAGGGAAGCAGACGAGCCGCAGGATACTCCACCGTCAGGGTTCGCAGGGTATTGTTCAATTGATTGTTTGAGAGTCGATCGCTCTTGGTGGCCACCACCAGAAAGGCGCGTTGCGAGGCGCTGAGAAAGTCCAACAGCTGGCGATCACTCGGTTGCGGAGGAACGTTGGCATCCACCAGAACGACACATAAACCGAGCGTGGGACGCTCATTGAGATAGGGCTCGATGAACTTCGGCCACTCCTGTGAAATCTCGCGTGAAATCTTGGCGTACCCGTAGCCCGGAAGATCGGCGAAAATCAGCTCGGGACGCGGCTTTCCGGGCCAGCGTATCTCGAAGAAGTTAATGCTGCGGGTGCGGCCGGGAGTGGAACTGGTACGCGCCAGCTTGGTGCCGACCAGGGAGTTGATCACGCTGGATTTGCCGACGTTGGAACGGCCGAGGAAGGCAATCTCCGGCAGGCTGGGAGCAGGGAATTGCGCGGCATCGGTGGCCGCCGCCAGGAAGCGGGAGAGAACCCTCATGCTCAAGTTTGCAACGGGGGAGTGGTAGTTGGCAAGTTGAAGCCGCCGTAGAGACGTTGCTTGCAACGTCGCTCTCGCCGTCATTTGGGATGCTGCACGCAAGACGTAGCAAGCTACGTCTCTACGATGGGTTCTCGTTAGCGCGCTGGTTCGCGGCGGAACTGCTTGCTTAGCGTCAGTGCCTGATGCTGGTAGGACGATCCTATGTTCGTGCCGTAGATCTTTTCCGGGCGCGAGAGCAGGTGCATATAGTTCAAGCGGCCGACGAGTTGTCCGTGTTCCATCAAAAACGGAACCTCGTGGGCTCGAACTTCTAGAACAGCGCGAGTGCCTTTGATCTCGCTGGAGCCGTAGCCAAATCCGGGATCAAAAAAACCGGCATAGTGAATGCGGAATTCGCCGTCGGCGGGATCGAAGGGAACCATTTCGGCGGCGAAGTCAGGCGGAACACGGACGCGCTCGCGGGACGCAAGAATATAAAAGTCACCGGGCTCAAGAATCAGATTCTTGTTCGTATGCTGATAACGAACTTCCCAGAATTCCTCGGTCGGATAGTGGCCGATCTTTTCCAGATCTATTACCGGAGCATATCGTTTCGCCTTGTAGGCAATGATCTCGCCCGGTTCCGAAGCTTCGAGATTGACGGTAATTCGCAGGCCGCGCTGCAGTTGCGCCTTGGCCGGGGTGCTCTCGTCCATATAGACCAGAGGCTCCTCATGGTCTAATCCCTTGATCGTGCTGTCGCCCGAGCGGGGACTGCCTTGGACGAACCGCAACTGACTGAGCCTCATTCCGGCGCGAAGGGCCACGGTGAATGTGCGAGAAACAACTTCGGCGTAGAGTTTGCCTTTGTATCCCTGGGGAACGCTGTCGAACTCGGTGCCGTAGTCGGTGATGAGGCGAGTGAAGATGTCGAGGCGGCCCGTGGTGCTCTTCGGATTGGCTTTCCCGGAAATGTTCTCCGGCAGATTCAGCTCTTCCACCAGAGGAATGATGTAGACGCAGTCCTTTTCGAAAACCGGCGCAGCAGTCAGATCGATCCGCGCCATGCGGAGATCTTTGATTTTCGATTCGACAGTGCTATTCGGTCCGGGCAGAAAACTCGCTCGGACTCGGTGCGCCATGTCCCCTAAGCGCAGGTCGAGACTCGCTGGTTGGATATGTTCGGGTTCAATCGCACGCCCCGCGCTAACGTGTCCACGGGCGATCAGGTTGCTGATTTCCTGTGAGGGAAGGATTCCTGTGGTCCGCGGATGACCCGGTTCGATGGAGGGTTCCGGCCCGTCTTCAAAAAAAATCTGGCTTTGGTTCGATGTGGACATCTTCAAGTTGAGGCCCCGTGCCTGAATTCAGAATCGCGTGGCGACGGGGGCGGACGCATTCGTCCACCCTCGAGCGGCAGCACTTTAGCAGTCTATTCGAAAATGTGAACGAAGGGTGCTGTGTGCGGCTCAAGGGGACTAAAGCCCAAAATTCTGAGTGCGTAGACGGCACGGCTGGAAGAGTTGCGGACAAACGCAATCCACCGCAGAAGTTCGACCACGGGGGCTGAAGCCCGCTGCGATTTCGACCGGCTTACGCGGCCCTAGAAGGGCCGCTCTTCCACGGCGAAGCACGCATTTGCAACTTTTTCCGCAACCTCTGGAAGCCCTGCCCTTCCCAAACCCCTTCGGGGTTGACCCGGAAACTGGCAACTGCCCTTACTGATGAGCCGTGGGACTCTCGTCGGTGTTGGCGGTCAGCGGCGCAATCGGTTGCACTTCCACATCCAGCTTCGGCAGCGGAGATTCCAGAGCGATCTGCAGGACCTGGTCCATGGTATCGACGAAGTGCAGCTTCATGGCGGAGCGCAGATTTTCAGGCACTTCGGCGACGTCTTTTTCGTTGTCCTTGGGCAGAATCACTTCGAACAATCCGGCGCGATGCGCAGCCAGCAGTTTTTCTTTGAGGCCGCCGATGGGCAGAACCTTGCCCCGCAGAGTGATCTCGCCGGTCATGGCCAGATCGCGGCGTACGGGGATTTTGCTCAGGGCGCTGGAGATTGCGGTGGCAATGGTGATGCCCGCCGAGGGCCCGTCCTTGGGAATCGCGCCTTCGGGAACGTGCACGTGTAGATCGAGATTGCGGTAAAAGTCGCGGTTCAGACCGAGCCGCTGGGCGCGCGAGCGCACATAGGACATCGCTGCCTGCGCGGATTCCTGCATCACGTCGCCCAGTTTGCCGGTCAGCGTCAGCTTGCCTTTGCCGTCGACCACGCTCGCTTCCGTGCTTAGGATCGAGCCGCCGACTTCGGTCCACGCCAGACCGGTGACCAGTCCAACTTCGCTCTTTTCATGCGCCAGCGTGTCGCGGAACTTGATGACGCCCAGGAAGTCGTTCACATTCGCGCCGGTGATTGCGACGTTGTAGCCCTCGCCTTCCTTCACAACCTTGCGCGCGACTTTGCGGCAGACGTTGCCGATTTCGCGCTCCAGATTACGGACACCGGCTTCCCGTGTGTACGACCGGATGAGATTGGTGATGGCCTCGTCGGTGAACTTGATGTTCTTTTCCGACAGGCCCGCGGCCAGCATCTGCTTCTTGACCAGGAACTGCTTGGCGATCTCGACTTTTTCCTGCTCGGTGTAGCCGTGCAAGCGGAGCACTTCCATGCGGTCTTGTAGCGCCGGGGGAATGGTGTGCATCACGTTCGCGGTGGCGACGAAAAAGACTTGGGAAAGATCGTATTCGACGTCGAGGTAGTGATCGACGAACATGAAGTTCTGTTCGGGATCAAGCACTTCGAGCAGTGCTGCGGATGGATCGCCACGGAAGTCCATTGACATTTTGTCGACTTCATCCAGCATGAAGACCGGATTCTTGGTTCCCGCCTTCTTCATCATCTGAATGATCTGCCCGGGCAGAGCGCCGATGTAGGTGCGCCGGTGGCCGCGAATTTCGGCCTCGTCGCGCACGCCGCCCAGCGACATGCGGACGAACTTGCGGCCAGTGGCCTTGGCAATCGACATCCCCAGAGAAGTCTTGCCTACGCCCGGAGGGCCAACGAAGCAGAGAATCGAGCCCTTGGGATTTTTTACCAGCTGCCGTACGGCGAGGAATTCGAGGATGCGTTCCTTGATCTTTTCCAGACCATAGTGATCTTCGTTCAGAACTTTTTCGGCGCGTGAAATATTGCGGATTTCCTTGGAACGCTTTTTCCACGGTACGGCCAGCAGCCAGTCGAGATAGTTGCGTGAAACCGTGGACTCCGCCGACATGGGCGGCATGGCTTCCAGTTTTTTGAGTTCCTGCAGCGCCTTGTCTTTGACGTCCTTCGGCATCCCCGCGGATTCGATCTTCTTCTTCAGTTCGTCGAACTCGCTCTTCTCGCCGCGGCCCAATTCTTTCTGAATGGCCTTGATCTTTTCGTTGAGGTAATACTCTTTTTGCGCCTTCTCCATCTGGCGCTTGACGCGCGACTGGATAGTGCGGTCCACGTTCAACTTCTCGATTTCGATGTCGAGCACGTCGGCAATGCGGGTCAGGCGTTCAGCGGGATCGAAAATCTCCAACAGTTCCTGTTTCTCCTCGATCGAGAGTTGCAGGTTGGCGGAGATTACGTCGGTTAGCTTGGCCGGGTCTTCCATGCGCACGGCCGAAATCATGGTTTCGTAGTTGAGGGCTTGGCAGAGCTTCACATACTGCTCAAAGAGCGTTGTTACTCTTTGCATGCCGGCTTCGAGAGCCTGATTGCCTTCGGTTGCATAGCGCGCGACCCGGACCGTGGCCTGCATGAACCCGTCGGTGTCGACGACTTGAAGAATCTTGCCGCGCTCCACGCCTTCTACCAGAACTTTAATGTTTCCATCAGGCAGCTTCAGGCTCTGCACGATGTTGACGATTGTGCCCACCTGATAGATCTCGTTGGCCTTGGGTTCATCGATGGAAGCGTCGTGCTGGGTGGCGAGGAAAATCTTCTTGTCCGCCGCCAGCGCCTCTTCCAGGGCGCGGACGCTCGACTCGCGGCCCACCACAAAGGGCGTCATCATGAAAGGAAAGATGACCACGTCGCGGATGGGCATCATCGGCAGCTTTTTGGATTCGAACTTTTCCTTGGATGTGGTCACTGAGTCTCCCTAGGATTAAGAGCAAAACGATGACTGCGAAATAACCTAAGCCAATTCTACCTGTTCCGGCAATCCCGCGCTTGTAGAGGCATAGTTTCCTACGTCTCTTGCCGGCGGCGCCCCGGGGTTCGCCGGCGCTGTCGGCAGAGACGTTGCAAGCAACGTCTCTACCGAACCTATCCTGCTTTCTCCATCACCGTGGCGAACGAGGCGCTGCGCTTTTCCACCATTTCCCGCGTGACTTCGAACTCCTTTACTTTCTTCTGGCTGGGCAGATTAAACATCAGGTCAAGCATGAGCTCTTCCAGAATCATGCGCAACCCGCGCGCCCCTACCTTGCGTGCCATGGCCTGGCGGGCGATCGCCCGCAGAGCTTCGTCGTGAAACTTCAAACGTACGTTCTCGAACTCAAACAGCCGCTGGTATTGCTTGACGATGGCATTTTTCGGCCGGGTCAGGATTTCAATGAGCGCGAACTCATCGAGGTCTTCGAGCATGCCTACCACCGGCAGCCGGCCTACAAATTCCGGAATCAGGCCAAACTTGATCAGGTCTTCGGGCTGGATCTCGGTCAACAATTCCTGCGTGCGCTTTTTCGAAGCGGCCGACTCGTCCTTTTCGGCATCTTCGCCACTGCGGAAGCCGAGCGCCTTTTTGCCCATCCTGCGGGAGATGATCTTGTCGAGGCCCACGAAGGCGCCGCCGCAGATGAATAAGATGTTGGTGGTGTCCACCGGAGTGAATTCCTGGTGGGGATGCTTGCGCCCGCCCTGCGGTGGAACATTGGCGATCGTGCCTTCGAGAATCTTCAACAGGGCCTGCTGCACGCCCTCGCCGGAAACGTCACGGGTAATCGAGGGATTCTCATCCTTGCGGCCAATCTTGTCGACTTCATCGATGTAGATGATTCCGGTCTGGGTGCGGCTGACATCGCCATCGGCCGCCTGCAGCAGCTTGAGGATGATGTTCTCGACGTCTTCGCCAACATAGCCAGCTTCGGTGAGCGTAGTGGCATCGACAATGGCAAAAGGCACGTCCAGCATGCGGGCCAGAGTCTGCGCCAGCAGGGTTTTGCCCGTCCCGGTCGGACCGATCAGCATGATGTTCGACTTGCTGAGTTCGATGCCATCGCTGGATTTCTGCCGGTTCATGAAGATGCGCTTGTAGTGGTTGTAAACCGCGACTGCCAGCTTTTTCTTGGTCTGCTCCTGCCCGATTACATATTCGTCGAGGAAGGTTTTCACTTCCTGAGGTTTGGGCAGTTGGTCGGGTTTGGCGGGCTGAGGAGTGGCCGTGCGATCGTCTTCCAGAATGGAGTTGCAGACCGCCACGCATTCGTCGCAAATATAAGCGCGGGGATAATCACTGGGCGACGAGATCAGTTTGGCCACGGCGTCCTGCGACTTGTGGCAGAACGAGCATCGTAGAATCTCGTCGGAGCCCGACTTGGTTTTCACTCGGCTCTACTCCTTGAATCGTTCTCCGGCAAGAATCGGCCCCAGCGTCCTTCAGCCCCTTCCGCCGCTCTTTTTTCGCCGCCTTTCCGTCAGGCGCGAAGGCCGATCATACAGCTTTTGCTGTCTTATAGATGATATCGTCTATGATTCCATATTCCTTAGCCTGCTGGGCATTCATGATGAAGTCGCGCTCCACGTCTTTTTCCACCTTGTCCAGTTTCTGCCCGCTGTGCTTCGCGAGTAACTGGTTTGTAATCTCGCGCATACGCAGGATCTCCCGGGCGTGGATGTCAATGTCGGTGGCTTGTCCCGACAGTCCTCCCATCGACGGCTGATGTATTAGAATTCGCGAATTAGGCAATGCCAATCTCTTTTTGGCTTCGCCTGATGCCAATAGTAATGCGGCCATTGACGCGGCCTGGCCCACGCACAGGGTCATCACGTCATTCTTCACGTACTGCATGGTGTCGTAAATCGCCATGCCGGCCGTGATCGAGCCGCCGGGAGAGTTGATGTAAAGCTGAATGTCTTTTTCTGGATCTTCCTGAGCCAGAAACAACATTTGGGCAATCACCAGGTTGGCGATGTTGTCGTCAATGGGCGTGCCGATGAAAATAATGTTGTCGCGCAGCAGCCGGGAATAGATGTCGTAGGCGCGTTCGCCCCGCCCGGTCTGCTCGATCACCATCGGTACGAGCATCATTTGAGGGTCTTTATTTTGCCAATCGTTCTTCACATTCACCTGCCACACTCCGCCCCAACGCAACGCTTAGCTTGCATGGGGAGGGTCGAAGAGGTCCGCATCGTCAGTTAGCGACTACGCGGACTGGTGATACAAAAAATCGAGGGTCTTTTCGCTGCGGATTCTGTTTCGGATTCTATCGAGGCCCCCATCCTGTGTCAAACGGGCGCGGACCGCTTCGGGAGTCTGTTTTGTCTGCTTGGCCAGGGCTTCGATTTCGTGATTCAGTTCGTCATCCCCGGCCTCGATTTTTTCCAGCTCCGCGACGCGTTCCAGTAACAACGACGACTTCACATCCTGCACCGCCTGATCGCGTTGGCCTGCCCGTAAGCGCGGCAGATCCATTTTTTTCAGGTCCTCCATCTTCATGCCCTGCGCCGCCAGTGCGCGCAACCCGCGTTCGAGGCGCAGATCGATCTGGCGGTCGACCAGCGATTCCGGCACTTCAAAGTCGTTGCGTTTCACCAGTTCGGCTATCAGCTTGTCTTTGGCCTCGCGTTCGGCATCGTGCTTGCGTTCCGCTTGCATGTTCTCGCGAATCTGCTTGCGCACCTGATCTAGGCTCGTGAACTCGCCGAGTTCCTTGGCGAACTCGTCGTTCAGTTCCGGCAGATTTTTCTGTTTGATGGCGTGAATCTTTACCTTGTAGATAAAAGTCTTTCCGGCCAGGCGTTTGTCGGCGACGTCCTCGGCATAGCTCACTTCGAACTCGCGCTCGTCTCCGGCATTGGCGCCGCGCAGGTGCTCGGTGAACTCCGGCACCGTGTTCTTGCCGCCGATTTCGATCAGGACTTCATCCATGTGCACCGGCTGGGTCTTGTCGTCGTCTTGTTTCGGCTTTCCGTCCATGGAGGACTGAGCGAAGTCGCCTTCGGCCAGGGGGCGCCCTTCCACCGACGTATAGGTGGCGTGCTGCTCGCGCACGTTGTTCAGCGCCTCTTCTACTTCTTCGTCCTTTACGACGATCTCGGGATGGTCGGCGCGAAGTTCCTTATAGCCCTCGACCACGATCTCGGGCAGGATTTCGAAGCTGGCCTTGAAGCGCAGCGGCTCGCCATCATGAATGTGCAGGTCGGTGACGCGCGGCTGCGACACCGGAATCATCCCCTGCTTTTCCGCCTCTTTGCGGAAATAGCGCGGGACCAGGGCCTCGACCACGTCGCTCTTCAGGTCTTCCTTGAAGCGCTGCTTGATGATGGAAGCGGGCACGTGTCCGGTGCGAAAGCCCGGCAGCCGGGCCACCTTCTGATATTTCTGGATAATAATTTCCATCTCGCGAGTGACTTCCGCGGCCGGAATTTCGACCGAAATCTCGCGTTTGACGCCGTCTTTCTTCGCGTCGTTCGTGGCGTCGACTGTTTCTGTGGGACTCACGTTGACCCTTTCGGCTTGACCTGCCACATCTGGCCTGAACGGGCCCGGTTGTCCAATGACATGGAGCGCGCCGTTCACACGCCGTTCATCTTGAGTGTAAAGACTTAGGGAGAGTAGCGTCAAACGCAGGAACTGTCATTGGTCGTTCGCTGTCGGCTGTTGGCCCAGAACCGGAATCGTAGAGACGTTGCTTGCAACGTCTCTGCCGGCGGCGCCTCGAAACTAGGGAGTTCGCGGATGCTGCCGGCAGAGATGTAGCGAGCTACGTCTCTACGGCGTGACGAGATGTGGTGTAATGACGGGGTGTCCTGGCTAAACGTTCTCAACTGCGAAATCATCGCCTGCACGCGATGCCCGCGCTTGGTCGCGTACCGGGAGGAGGTCGCTCGCGTCAAGCGACGCGCCTATCTCAGCTGGGAATATTGGGGCAAGCCGGTGGCCGGCTTCGGCGATCCTCAGGCGCGCGTGCTCGTCATTGGTTTAGCCCCCGGGGCTCACGGCTCGAATCGCACCGGACGTCCGTTCACCGGCGACGCTTCAGGAAAGTTCATGTACCCCGTCTTGTATGAAACGGGATTTGCCAGCCAGCCCACCGCAGTCGATCGCAACGACGGCATGACGTTAACCGATCTTTATATTACAGCCGCCGTCCGCTGCGCTCCGCCGGACAACAAGCCGCTGCTGGAGGAACTTACCGCATGCGCGTCCTTCCTGGACCGCGAGTTGGCGGGATTAAAAAGCGTAAAGGTTGTAGTTGCGTTGGGCAAGATCGGCTTCGACGCTTACCTCAACTATCTGAAGCGTCAGGGTATCGTCGCTAGCAAGAAAAGCTATGTCTTTAAGCACGCAGCCAGCTACCGCCTGCCCGACGGCAGAGTGCTACTCGCGTCGTACCATCCCTCCAACCAGAACACGCAGACCGGCAAGCTTACCCGCGAAATGTTTGTAGAAATCTTTCAAGCAGCGGCAAAGTTTGCCGATACGTAGGGTGAGGCGCCGCTTGTGCCGGGTCCTTCGCCCATCCCCGCTAGGGGTATAGCCCGAAAGGCTGGGCAACGAACCGGGGCGGCGCCGATTGTCTTTGGAAGGTCCGCCCCACACGAGCTTACTTCAGTTTCGTGACCGTCACTTCAAGATAGAATTGTTTCTTGGAGCTGGGATCGTCCACGCTACCGATCACGATCGGTTTCCCGACAACCAGCAACGTGTCGCCATGGATCTGGATTTGCCGAACCACTGGGGGCAACGTCCCGGCGTGCTCCCCGACCCCAGTGCCGAGATCCAGGTTGCTAACCTCGCCTCTGACCACCAAGATCAACTCATCACCGTGCTCTCTCAGCTGAGACCAGATTTGGGTTCCGATGTCCATGTACTGGTACTGAGTAGGCGTGCTCGAGCCTGAGCCGGTTGCAACCGGAACCCGCGTCCCGATTTTTATCTCGTCTGAATTACCGGCTGTCAAGTTCATGGAGTAGTGCCGGGAGTTTACGGTCTTTCCGTCAGCCACTTCATTGAAAGAGAAATCGAGACGGTAGGGCTGCAGAGGCTGTGTTCTTGCGGGCCCTGGACTGCCTTCTTTCGATCCCTCCTGAGCTTGTGCGGGCCTCGGGACGAACCAGAGCCCCACGGTCATTACCACAATCAACATTACAGACATCTTTCGCATGGCTAGCTGCCTCACCTTTCTTGTTGGTCGGAATCATAACCCTCGGGCTCAGAGCGTGCTTCTTTCATCATCCGCTGTATTTCTTCCTCATATTCCTCTTGCGCTCGTGCTATCAGCGTGGCCTCCTGCGGGAACTCGCTGACATACCTCGCTAAGGCCAGTTCTTGCACGCTCAGTGGCTGCCGCGATGGAAACTGGTCGAGCTTGGGATTGACGGCCGCGATGACCTCGCGACGAACACGGTGCGGGGCCCGCCCTGTCGCCTGACTGGACGCGTGTGGATGAGCGTCGTTTTGTCCCGCTCCCGATGCGACCCGCGGCCTAGAGTGTTCCAAGTTCGGTGTTGTGATTGGAGGACGATTCGCTACTACCGGATGTGACGGCTTGCCCGATCTCCAGGCGAAAGTCACCGTCACAATTACTATCGCGGCCAGCGCAGCCATCACGCCCCACCATGCGCGATCCGGAACCCGCGTCCGCTCGGCGCGCAAGTTCGCCAACACTCGACCTTCGAGTCCCTCCCTCGGCTCCGCAGCTGCATACTTTTCGAGCGCTGCATCGAGGATTCGGTCGAGTTCGTCCTGCTTGCCATTTGCCATGATTCTCACCTATTTCCTGCCAGTCGATGCCGCCAACTTCTCCCGCAAAATCTGCCGCGCCCGAAAGACGCGCGACCGCACCGCGGCTTCGTTGATCCCCAGCGTCGCGGCGACCTCGCTGGGCGACATCTCTTCGAGGGTCGACAAGACCAGCGGCTCGCGCAGCTTTTCAGGAAGTGCGGCGATCATCCTGTCCAGCGCGGCGCTCATCTCAGCGCCGTGAACGGTCTCATCGGCCAGAGCGTCGCTGGAAGCTACCTCCATGGCCGGCTTCCCGGGATCCTCCAAAGGAATTTCCCGTGTCCATCCGCGTTGGCTGCTCCGGTCCACGGAGACGCGCCAGGCGATTCGGGCCAGCCACGTCTTCGAGTTCTCGACTGCCGCGAGCTTCGAACTGTAGCGCAGCACTCGCATAAACGTTTCCTGCGTGGCATCTTCGGCGTCGTGGTGGCGACGGAGCACGGCATAGGCGATGCGGTAAACCAGCCGGGAGTGATCCCGGACCAGCGCTTCCACCATCTCGTCGCGACTGCGCTCGTTTTCAGTGCGGTCATTTTCATTACAATCATTTTCATTACAATCATTTTCATAACGATCATTTTCATTACGATCGATGGTCGCTGCTCCACTCAGGATTGCCTCTCCCGCCGCCACGTGTTTGGCCTCATCCATGAAGACCGCCCCAGGTCCAGTTTTGTTCAGGAATTTCTTGAGGTGGGAACGTCCGTAGAGACGTTGCTTGCAACGTCTCGTTCCCGGGGCGGGAAGGAACAGAGCGGAGCCAGCATAATCGTTAGTAGAAGTGGTGAGGGAGACGTAACAAGTTACGTCTCTACGAAGTTAGAAGCCGAGCATCACTGGCTCCGGTTCCAGCTGCACGGCCCAGATTTCGTTGACGCGCTGCTGGATCTGCTCTTTCAAGGCCAGGACTTCAGCGGCGGTGGCTCCGCCGCGATTCACAATGGCTAGCGCATGTTTGTTCGAAATGCCCACGTGCCCAGAGCCGTATCCGCGGGCGAATCCGGAATGCTCGACCAGCCAGGCCGCGGAGACTTTCTTGTTGTTCTCCAGCGCAGGATAGCTCGGCAGGGTCAATCCCTGGGCAGCGGCTCGTTTCCGCAAGTCTTCATGCTGCGGTTCCGAGAGCACGGGATTCTTGAAAAACGAGCCCGCGCTCTGGCAATCGGGATCGCCGGCAATAATCAGCATGCCCTTCAGGGCGCGAATGTGGCGTACCGCCTCGCGAGTCTCGGCGAGATTAGGTGGGGTCTCGCGGCCTTCAAAGTGCCGTTTCAAATCTGCATAGCTGATGCGCGGCTCGCCGCCGGGCGTGAGCGCGTATGCCACACGCAGAATGACGAAGCGGCCGCGCTCGGTCGTATTAAAAATGCTGGAGCGATACGCGAAGCCGCAGGCCTCGCGGCACAGCTCGCGCACGTCTGCATTCTGCAGGTCGAGGACTTCGACCGAGTCGATCGTCTGCGACACTTCCTGTCCGTAGGCGCCCACATTCTGCACCGGCGTGCCGCCGACGCTGCCCGGGATTCCGCTGAGACACTCCACGCCCGCACACTGCGCACTGACAGCATGCGACACGAAGCGATCCCAGGACTCGCCGGCGCCGACATCAAACAGAGCTTTGCCATCGACCTCGCCCGCGCGGCGATCGATGCCGGTGATGCCCACCTTGAGGACGAGTCCGGGCCAGCCGGAATCGGCGACCAGCAGATTGCTGCCGCCTCCCAGAATGAAGAGAGCCAGATCCTTCGAGCGTGCGAATGCGACAGCCTCCTGCACTTCGCCAACCGAGGTTGCTTCCACGAAGAAACGGGCGGGCCCTCCCAACCGGAAGGTCGTCAGCGGCGCGAGAGAAACATTTTCTTCGAGCAGCATGGAGTCGCTTTCAATATACACACCGCAAGTATTTTCGCGGATCGCCGCGATCGGGTTTCAATTGTCATTTTGAACCCGCAGCAGTGCACTTAAGACTCAGGTGGGGCATCCCCGATAATCCCGTGGAAGAGCGGCCCTTCGAGGGCCGCGATGCCATCCAGAAAAAAGAAAGCCTTCAGGCCCCGTGTACTGTTTGGAAGCACCCGCCGTAACTTGTGACATCGACGAGGGCGGAGGAGTATCCCTATTCATCCCCCCTGGGCTCCACGCAGCGCCGCAGGGGCTAAAGCCCTTACAGAAGCCCGCTATCGCGGCCCTTTAAGGGCCGTTCTTCCACGTTGCTTATCTTCCACGTTGCTTATCTTCCACATTGCTTAAGATCAAGGGGAGCACGCGTTACAATAGATCTAGAATTAATAGATCTAGAATTCAATCAGAGGAATAATCCCACATGCCGATGTATCCCGAAATCATGGTCGTCCCGATGCGCGAGGAACTGACTCGCCTCGGAATTGAAGAACTGCGCACCACCGAGGAAGTGGACCAGGCGCTCAAGAACCGCCCCGGAACGACGATGGTGGTCGTGAATTCGATTTGCGGATGCGCCGCCGGACGCATGCGTCCAGCCGTACGCCTCGCGCTGCAGAATTCCATTCGGCCCGACCATGCGTACTCGGTATTTGCCGGGCAAGAAACAGAAGCCACCGATCGCGCCCGCAGCTACTTCACGGGATACCCGCCGTCGTCTCCCTCGATCGCGATTCTGCGCGACGGGGAGCTTGTCTATATGCTGCCGCGCCGCGACATCGAATCGCGCGAGGCTCCGGTGATTGCCGCAGAGCTGAAGGCGGCATTCGATCGTCTTTGTGGGAAGCCCGTTCCGGTTCAATCGTAAGTGCCCGTGGCGAGGGAGACGTAACAGGTTACGTCTCTACGAATGCATCTGTAGAGACGTTGCTTGCAACGTCTTTCTCGCCGGCTCATTTCTGTACGGGTTTGCTGGCTATGAACGCCTTCACCACGATCGCATTCGGCTGCATTCCCACCGGAATCAGCGTAAGCAGCGAATACTCCGAAGTTTCTAACGTGCGCCGCGCTTTTCGTTTCTGGATCACCGTCACGTCCCCCGACTGGGTGTCGAGCACCAGAAGATAGTTTTCATCGGGCGTGAGCGCGAGGCCATCGGGACGGCTTCCTACGGTCAGCGTGAAGATGCGGCGGCCCATATCAATGTCGTAAACGACGACGCTGTTGGAGCCGAAGTTGGTCACGAAGAGCCGCGAGTTGTCGAGCGTGACTACGCCGCGAGACGGGTGCTGCCCGATCTCCAGGCTGTTGCCCACTTCGTCATTTCCGGTTTCGATGATCGAGATGCTGTCGGAATCGAAATTGCAGACGACCATCTCGCCGCCATCGGGCTTTACCGTGAGACTGACCGGAGTGCGGCCCACGTCCAGCAGCGCCATCAGACGGTCGCTTTTCTGACCCTTTTGCGTATCACTCTGCAGAGCAATTGAGGCAACCTGCGAAGAGCCCGAGCACGCCACGAATGCCTTACTCGAGTCCGGCAGGATCGCAATCTCCTCCGGTTGCTGGCACACGGGCAGCGTTGCGCGCACACGCAACAGCTTGGCGTCGATCAGGGAGACGGTGTTGTCACCGCGGTTGCTGACCACGATAGTTGTCCCATCCCGCGAAACCCGCGCCAGACCGGGCGACGCGCCCACGCGCACACTGCCAATCACCATTCGCTTCTCCAGATCGATCACACTTACGTTGGAGGAGCCCGAGTTGGCCACGTACGCGCGTTTGCCGTCTTCCGCTACATCAATAAAATACGGCCGGCCGTGGACTCCGATCGTCGCGATGACGGTGTTGGTCTCAGCGTCGATCACGCTGACATTGTTCGAGCCCGCGTTGACCACGTAGATCTCATTCTTCTTGCTGTTGGCTGCGATCCCCGTGGGCTCGCTGCCGACCGGAATGGTCTTGAACAATGAGAATGTGCGCAGATCAATCACGCTGACCGTGTTGCTCTTGCCATTGCTGACGTAGGCATATTCGCGGTAGGCGGGGCCGTAGTCGGGAAGCGATTGCTCCCGAAAATACCACCAGCCTGCCCCGGCAAGGATGGGAACTAGCACAGCGATGAAGAGGAGTTTTCGCAAGATATTCTGCTTCTGAAGAAGAAATCAAAGATAGCAGAACCGGGAAGAGCCGGCGCACATCACTTAGCCGGATCGATTACTTTCAGTCCTCGCGCTTGAGCAAAATGACGCTTGTTAAAATGTGGCTACCGCACCTCCGCGTTCCAGCGCGGTGAAAGACGATCGATTCCTTAAGAAGCGCAGCCCGGGCCGCCAGGCGCTCCGCACTCTTTCCACAGCTTTTCCCAATTCCAGATCCCGGATGTCACCTTGATCGGCAAGGGGAATCCGAGCTGATGCGCGAGCATACACACCTGCCCGCGATGGTGGGCTTCATGCGAAAGCATGTAGCACAGCATTTCCACGCCAACCGGCCAAGGCCGGCCCCAGCCGTCTCTGCGAAACTTCTCGACGCGGCCGCCACTATCGCCGAGCGCTTCCGCCAGCATCTCCGCGCAGCGAGCGGCGCTCTCGGCTAATCCCGCACGGGCCTGCTGCGGTGTGCAGTGCGCGCGGTTAAGCTGTCGTGGAACCTTCAGGCGCGGAGCTGTAAGCCTGACCCACTTGCAGCGAACATTGTGCATGTGCGTGAAGATCGCCGCAATGGTGCGGGGCGTAATGTTGCGGATCGGGCCAGGCGGTTTGGCTGTCAGTTTTGCAGTCCAGGCGGCAGGGTCAAGATGTTCGATAAGCATCTGGTTCATGCGATCGTTGGCGGCAAAGATCTGGACTGCGGCTCGGCCGAGTTGAGTATGAATCTTGGGTTGAAGCGTGGTCACGGGTCGCTACTCCTTGACCAATGATACTTCCGGGCCCTGGCTAATCTTCGGAGAACTAGCGTCCGGTCATTTTCTCAATGCTTTCGGGATACCGGTCCCCCTGGATCGTGATCTTCGAAGCCGCGCTTTCGATGTCGCGAAGATCGTCAGATGTAAGGTTGACTGCAAGTGCTCCGATGTTCTCCTCGAGACGATGGAGCTTGGTTGTGCCTGGGATGGGAACAATCCAGGGCTTTTGGGCAAGCAGCCAGGCCAGCGCGATCTGAGCAGGTGTCGCCTTTTTCCGTTCTGCAATCTCGGCAAGCAGATCAACCAAGGCCTGATTTGCCTTCCGAGCCTCCGGCGTAAAGCGAGGGAGAGTGTTGCGGAAGTCGGTACTGTCCAGCGTAGTGGTTTCGTTGATTTTCCCCGTGAGGAAGCCCTTTCCCAGAGGGCTGTAAGGCACGAAGCCAATTCCGAGTTCCTCGATCGTGTGTAACACTTCCGCTTCCGGGCCTCTGGTCCACAGCGAGTATTCGCTCTGGACCGCCGTGACCGGCTGAACCGCGTGTGCACGACGGATCGTCTTTGCTGCCGCCTCGGAGAGGCCGAAATGCTTGACCTTGCCATCCTTAATGAGGTCCTTCACCGCACCCGCCACATCTTCAATCGGCACATCCGGGTCAACACGGTGTTGGTAGAACAGGTCAATCGCATCGACCTTAAGTCGTTTCATAGAGGCCTCGGCGACCTGCTTAATGCGTCTGGGCGGCTATCTAGACCAAGGAAGCCGGGACTGCCGTCGGGCTTGAGTTTGAAACCGAACTTGGTCGCTATTACCACTCTCCCACGGAAGGGGGAAAGGGCTTCGCCCAAAAGTTCTTCATTGGTGAACGGGCCATAAACTTCGGCCGTATCGAAGAACGTGATGCCATGTTCTACGGCGGCCCGGAGGAGAGAAATCATCTCCTGCTTGTCTTTGGGCGGACCATAAGAAAAGCTCATGCCCATGCATCCGAGTCCCAAAGCCGAAACTTCCAATTTGCTTTTTCCAAGTTTGCGCTTTTGCATTGTGTCTCCTGAGCTCTTCTTGGGGGTGGGCCCATCCTTCGTTCTTTGAAGGGGTGGAATTCCGGGACGCCTCCATCACGGGCCCCCGCTGCACGAGACGGCCGCTTCCCTCTCTGAAGCAGGCCTATCACTACCTTCGTTGCAAAACGCAACTTAAAAACCATTCAGCAACTTGCAGACACCGAATTGACAACCACTGACCTCTGGTCAGTAATCGAGCGCTTCAATTCATTCTGAGCATAGGCGATGAAGAGTGCAGTTTCTTGCAAAAGTCTCACGTCTGCGGGTTGGCGGACCTTCAGGCAAAACCTTACGCCTTCTCGTTCTGCCCACGCCTGCCGAATCAATTCGTGCCATTTTGCGTCTAGCGACTGTTCGGCCCATTGCACCGCAGAAAGCTTCGATTGCACGGTTCCGCTTTGCAGCGTATGGAGCATCCTGCAGCAGGTCAGAACGGCGAACGACTGACCAAATCGGGTATTAAAGTATCCGAGTGGCCTGTCAAGTTCAGCGACAAAATTAGTTCTCAGCTTCTTAATTGAAGTTAGCATCTCGGTGCGCAGCAGTTCAATCGATACGGGCTGGATGAGCGCCTTAGGATCAGGTCCCGTCAGGGTAATGGCACACTCGCGCAGAATCCACCGAACGTGCCATTGGTTATCATGAACCGAACGCTCCAACAATGTGCTTCCGTTGTCAACGTACCAGAGCGGCTGCACCCCGACCAGATCGGTCCGAGTCAACGAGTGTCGACTTATGTAGGAGCCTTCCAGGTGCCGGGCTGGATAGCATGCAAGATTATGAACTTCGAGATGCAATGCTTGTAGTAATTGAACCTCCGCATCGGTCAACTCGTGGTCGGTGACGATCAAGAAATCAACGTCGCTATCGAGATCAAAGTCTCCCGTCGCGAGTGACCCTACGAGATATGCGCCGACCAGGTTCGTCTGGAGCGCATTCTGAACGCCTGCGAGGAATCTCTCCAAAACCAGCTGGAGTTCAGGATACGGTTCACCGGGAATTCTTTTCATGGCGCTTCAATGAAAGCTGCACGGCGCGAATACTACGGCACTTCGCACTGCGCTATGCCGGCCTTGATTGGTGGGCTATTCGTCATCAGTTCGTCGAACTGCGACGGCATGTGAATTTCTTAATACAGTTTGAAGTCGGCCTCGACCTTTACGCGCACCGCCACCGGCTTTCCGTCTTTGGTGGCGGGTTCAAATCGCCAGCTGCCGACGGCTTTCAAAGCCTGCTTGTCGAGATCTTTGTCCAAGCCTGTGACCACCTTGGCGTCGCGGACCAGTCCCTTGTCCGTGATGACGATCGAGAGCACGACCGAGCCCCGGATTTTCTTCTTGCGTGCTCTATCAGTGTATTCGGGATTGGGCGTGTAAATTGGTTTGGGAGATGTTACGTCCGGTCTTACGTGGTCAAGGTCGTAAACAATGTCCGGAGTTTCTTGCGGCGGATCTTGCGCCAGCACCGCGCTCCCTTCAAGCAGAAACGCGATGAGACTCACCACGAGGATTAGGTTGGTTTTCTTCTCAAGCTGTCCAGAATCCCGTTATGCGCTATCTACTTGGCGACCGCTACCAGTTCCCGCACTCCGATTGCCGGCACCGTTCTTCCCACTACTGCGATCCCCGTGGGCTCGCTGCCGACCGCGAGAGGAATCGTGATTACTGGTATAAGCGAAACATTATCGAAATGGCGATCTCAACGGAGACGGGCTTCCCGTCCTTGGTTCCTGGCTGGAATCTCCAGCGGCGTACCGCCTCGATGGCTTTCTCGTCGAGACCGTATCCGCGACTCGATAACACTCGTATCGCTGTCGCCTTGCCAGCTGAGGTGACAACGACCCCGAGCGTTACCACACCCCCTATTTTACGTTTTCTTGCCTCGTCGCTGTAATCGGGCGGAGGACTATAAATTTGCCGAGGGTGCGCGACTCCCTCATCACCGCGATACACCCGTTCTGCTACGCCATTGACCATTACCGTCGAGCCAGTTCCAGCTTGTCTTGCAGACTTGCCAGTTGCGTCGCTCGGTTTTTCTTGGCCGTAGAGGGCCCCCGAGGCCGACAGGCCGACAACCACGAGCGGCAATAGAAGCTTGCGGGAACGATCCAAGCAACGGGCTTTGCTCGACGAGAAACTCACTTGCTCACCGCTACCGGCTCCCTTACTCCAATCGCCGGCACGGTTCTTCCTACCACCGCTGCGATCTGGCGCACCTGCGTCATCAGTTCATCGAACTGATCGGGGAAGAGCGATTGCGGGCCGTCGGAGAGCGCCTCGTCCGGTTTGTGGTGGACTTCCACCATCAATCCATCGGCGCCGACGGCCACGGCCGCGCGTGAGAGCGGGGTGACTTTGTTGCGTTTACCGGTGCCGTGGCTGGGATCGACAAGAATCGGTAGATGGCTGAGGCGCTGCACCGCCGGCACTACGCTCAAGTCGAGCGTATTGCGCGTGTGGTCGGCGAAGGTGCGGACGCCGCGTTCGCAGAGCGCCACGTTGTAGTTGCCCTCGCTCAGAATGTATTCGGCTGCCATCAGGAATTCTTCCAGAGTCGCCGACATGCCGCGCTTCAGCAGAACGGGCTTGCGGGCGCGTCCGGCACGCTTCAACAACGAAAAATTCTGCATGTTGCGCGCGCCGATTTGGATTACGTCGGCATACTCTTCGACCAGATCGAGAGAGTCGTTGTCGATCGCTTCCGTGATGATCTTCATGCCAAACTGCTGGCGGATGTCCGCCATAATGCGCAGGCCCTCTTCTTCCAATCCTTGGAAAGAGTAGGGCGAGGTGCGCGGCTTGTAAGCGCCGCCGCGGAAAAACTGCGCACCGGCGCGCGCGACGCGCTCGGCGACCGTGAACGCCTGCTCGCGATTTTCGATGGCGCAGGGGCCGGCGACAATGGCGAGTCCTGGGCCGCCGATCGTGGCCGCGGTTCCCGGAAAACGAATGACGGTGTTGTCCTGCTTGACGTCGCGGCTGACTAACTTGTAGGGCTTCGAGACTTTGATGACTTCCTGCACGCCTGGCATCTCTTCCAGCGTGCCTTGCTCGACCTCGCCCTTGTTGCCGGTGATGCCGATGGCGGTGCGTTGCGCGCCGGGCATGGAGTGCGCGCGATAACCCAGCTTCTCAATCTTCTGACAAACGGCGCGCACCTGCTCTTCCGTGGCCTGCGCCTGCATGACGACTAACATAATTTCACCTTAGGAAAGGACCGTGTAGCGACAGCCGCCCTTCGAGTTCGCCCAGGGCAAGCTCTCGACCGTCCGTCGAGCGAAGCCCGACTTTCTGAACACGGCTGCAGGAGAAGCCGCTCAACAAGTCTACCTTCGCCCTCGCCTGCACCGCAAATGAAGCAGAGTTTTTCCCGACAGATGAACAAGAACGTCGTGAGCATTACTGCGATCACAAATAACCCTCTCTGTGTCTCTACATCTTCGTGCCTCTGCATCCAACGCCTTTGGCCAGCATCCATATGCAACTGCGGAATAGATTTTCTTCAAGGAGCATCTATGAAAGCGGCAGTCGTTCCCTCGGTTAATGGCAAGTGGGAAGTAAAAGAGTGGCAGAAGCCCACGGCCGGTCCCAATCAAGTCGTCATCAAAATTCACGCGAGCGGTCTCTGTTATACCGATGTTCACATCACGCACGGCATGATCCCGACGCAGTTTCCGCGAGTCCTGGGCCACGAGCCAGTCGGAGAAATTGTCGAACTGGGCCCCGGTGTGACGTCGCGCAAAGTAGGGGATCGCGTTGGCGTGGGTTGGGTGCAAAAAGGCTGCGGACGCTGCGAGTGGTGCCTGCGCGGCAAGAAAGAACTTTGCCAGAACGCAATTTCGACCGGCATCGGCCTGCAGGGAAGCCACGCGGAATTCATGCTAGCCTTCGCGGATGCCACCATGCTGATCCCCGAGGCGCTGAGCTACGAGCAGGCCGCGCCGATTTTCTGCGCCGGATACACGGTATGGAGTGGGCTGCGTATAGCCGATCCCAAGCCGCACGAGCGGGTCGCGGTGGTTGGCATTGGCGGACTCGTCCACTTGGCTCTGCAGTATTCCAAAGCCGCGGGCTTCGAAACCATCGCCGTGACCAAGTCGAAAGACAAGGAGAAAATGATTCGCGACTTGGGGGCAGACGAGGTGGTCGAGAGCGGGGTCAAACTATTGGCGGCGGGTGGCGCTGACGTTTTGCTCGCGACTTCGAATTCCTGGGCAGCGACCGCAGAGGCCGCGCAGGGAATGCGTCCCGACGGCCGCGTCGTGGTGATGGGCGCTTCGAACGAACCGCTTGGTTTCAACATGGGCATGATGATCAGCCGTATCCGCATCCAGGGATCAAGCCAGAACGGTCCCGAGTATCTCTACGAAGCGCTGGATTACGCCGCGAAGGGTAAAGTAAAAGTGGTAGCCGAAACCTATCAGCTTGCCGAAATCGGCAAAGCCTATGATCGCGTTGCAGAAGGCAAAGTACGTTTCCGCGCTGTGATTACGATGAATTAACGGTCGAAGGGCTCGTGGACGGGCGCCTTCGCACGTCCCGCCGAGCGAAGCGAGGCGTCGTCTGGTTATACTTCCGCCATGCCTCGCTCAATGCCGCGCGAACAGGACATCCTCCAGCGGCCCGCCCCGAAACGCCCGCCCCGCCTGACTTCGCGCCGCATCGGCATTCACACTTCCTCCGCGGGCGGAGTGCAGAACGCCGCTGAGCGGGCGTATCGCCTGGGATGCAATACGTTTCAGATTTTTTCCTCCAGTCCGCGGCAATGGGCTCCATACGAGCTCGGCGAGTTGCAATGTGCGGAGATGAACCGGCTGCGTGCTGGCTACGATCTCAAGCCGCTGATCATCCACACGAACTATCTGGTCAATCTGGCCAGCTCGAATGAACTTTTTCTGCAGAAATCGATGCTTGCCTTTCGCAGCGAGGTGGAGCGGGCGTTATCTTTGTGCGCAGAATATCTGGTCTTGCATCCCGGCTCGTTTCGCGGCGCCGACCGCGAGCAGGGATTGCTGCGCACCGCCGCAGCCATCGCCGCATCCACCGAGGGGCTCGACCTCGCCACAGGCGGCTTGACCATTCTGATTGAGAATACCGCTGGTGCCGAATTCTCTCTTGGGGGAAGCTTCGAACAAGTTGCGGAGGTGCGGGAGCGCCTGCGCGGCATCGTACCCATCGCGGCCTGCATTGACACGTGCCACACGCATGTCGCCGGATACGACATTGTCACCGAGGAGGGTCTGTACCAGACACTGCTGCATCTCGATGCGACGATCGGACTGAACAATGTCAAAGTGTGGCACTGCAACGACGCCAGGGCCGCGCGCGGATCGAAGCTTGACCGCCATCAGCACATTGGGAAGGGAAGCATCGGCAAAGAGGCATTTCGCATTCTGCTCAACGATCTTCGCCTGGCGCATGCGGCATTCATCGCCGAAACGCCGATTGACGAACCGGGAGATGATCGAAGAAACGTCGAGGCATTGAAAAAACTCGTCGTAGAGACGTAGCTTGCTACGTCTTGCCGGCGGCATTCCGGATGCTGGTGAGGGAGACGTTGCAAGCAACGTCTCTACCCCGGTCGTTGTAGAATCTAAGTTTCAACTTTTACACAAGTTCGTTTATGCCCCAGCAAGAAAAATCAGAGGCTACTGTGACTCATGCTGAACGTTTCCATCCGGAGCGCCCAGACGGCCGCAGCGACGAGCGCTACGATCCCCAGCGCGTCGAAGCCAAGTGGTTTGAGCGCTGGCGGCAGAGCGCGGCACTCTACGCGGCAGAGCCGGACTCGACTAAGAAAAAATATTACGTGCTCGAGATGCTGCCTTATCCCTCGGGCGCGCTGCACATCGGGCACGTGCGCAATTACGCTATCGGCGACGCGCTTGCCCGCTACATGTGGATGAATGGCTTCAACGTGCTCCATCCCATGGGCTGGGATTCATTCGGCTTGCCCGCAGAAAATGCGGCCATTCAGAACAATACGCCGCCGCGCCAGTGGACGCTCAGCAACATTGCCAACATGAAGGCGCAGATGAATCGCCTGGGCTTCTCCTACGATTGGTCGCGCGAAGTTACTACTTGTTTGCCGGAATACTACCGCTGGAATCAGTGGTTCTTCCTGAAGCTCTTCGAACGGGGACTGGCTTATCGCAAGAAGAGCAAAGTGAACTGGTGCCCGAAATGTGCGACGGTGCTGGCCAACGAACAGGTTCTCTCCAACGGATGCTGCTGGCGCCATGAAGACACGCTGGTCGAGCAGCGCGAACTTGAGCAGTGGTTTGTGCGCACCACGAAGTACGCCGAGGAATTGCTTCGCGGCCTGGACAAGCTGGAAGGCTGGCCGGAAAAAGTCCGCACCATGCAGCGCAACTGGATCGGCCGCAGCGAAGGCACGCTGGTCGATTTCAAGCTGGATTACGGGGAGAATCATACTGGGTTCGGTCCGGCGGGCTCGACCATCAGCGTCTTCACCACACGCGTCGATACAATTTACGGCGCGACTTCGGTGCAACTGGCGCCCGAGCATCCCATTGTCAAAGATCTTGCGGCGACCAATGCCGACCTGCGCGCGAAGGTTGACCAACTCATCGCGGAGCAGCGCAAAGCGCAGGAATCCGGCGACATCGGCGAGATCGAAAAGCACGGTGTTCCCACCGGACGCTACGCTATCAATCCGTTCAACGGTGAGAAGATACCGGTCTGGGTCGCGAACTATATTTTGATGGACTACGGCACTGGCGCCATCATGAGCGTGCCAGCGCACGATGAGCGCGACTACGAATTCGCCAAGAAGTATAAGCTGGAAATCCGGCTGGTCGTCGTTCCGCAGCCGAGCGATCCGGAAGAGACCGTTGCCGAACCGCCGTTGCCGTTCGTGGGGCATGAAGGCGTGCTGATCAACTCTGGTCCCTACAACGGTCTCACCTGCGACGAAGCGATTAAAAAGATGTCGGCGGACGCGGAGAAAAAGGGATTCGGCAAAGCGACCGTCACCTATCGCCTGAAAGATTGGGGAATTTCGCGCCAGCGTTACTGGGGCACGCCGATCCCGATGCTCTATTGCGAGAAGGACGGTATCGTCGCTGTGCCGGAAAAAGATTTGCCGGTGATCTTGCCGGAGAATGTCGACATCACGCTCACGGGCGGATCGCCACTCGGCCGAGTGCCGGAATTCGTCAACGCCACCTGCCCCAAATGCGGAGGCCCGGCACGTCGTGAGACTGACACCATGGACACGTTTGTGGATTCGTCCTGGTATTTCTATCGCTACACCGACGCGCACAATGACCGCGCACCCTTCGATAGCAAGACCGCCCAATACTGGTTCCCGATCGACCAATATATCGGCGGCGTCGAACACGCCATCCTGCACTTGATCTACTCGCGTTTCTGGACGAAATTCATGCGCGACCTGGGCATGATCACGAATGACGAACCAGTCGATCGTCTCTTCACGCAGGGTATGGTGATTAAAGACGGCGCGAAGATGTCGAAGAGCCTGGGCAACGTGGTCTCGCCCGACGAGATGGTTGCGCGCTACGGAGCCGACGCGGCTCGGCTCTACAGTTTGTTTGCCGCGCCGCCCGACCGCGATCTCGATTGGCAGGACGCCGGCATTGAAGGCATTCAGCGATTTCTGGGGCGCGTGTACCGGTTTGTTGTAAGAAATACGGCTGCGCTTGCTACGTCTCGCTCACCATCGTCTGGAACGCCGCATGCAGAGACGTTGCAAGCAACGTCTCTACCGCCGGCGGCGCGCGCCATCCAGCGCAAGTTGCATCAGACGATCAAACGCGTGAGCGATGATTTCCGCGGACGCTGGCACTTCAATACCTGCATCTCGGCCATCATGGAATTAGTGAACGTTTTGTACGGTGCGGAAGAGGCGATCGCAAACCATGCGGTGCCATCGCCGTTCTTAGCCGAGGTGGAGCGTAATCTCGTCTTATTGCTCGCGCCCTTCGCGCCCTACCTTGCACATGAACTCTGGGAGATGTTGGGCGAGAAGGGGAACCTGCTGAAGGCGGCGTGGCCGAAGTACGATGCAGCGCTGGCGAAGGAAGAAGAAATCGAGATTCCGGTGCAGGTCAACGGCAAGCTACGCAGCCGAGTCGTTGTGTTGGCAGACGCCACCGAAGAAACCATTCTCGAACGAGCGCTCGCCGACGAGAAAATACGGGCGGCAATCGCCGGCAAACAGATCGTGAAGAAGATTTATGTTCCCGGCAAGCTTTTGAATATCGTGGTGAAATAAGTTGCAGAAAAGAATCGTAAAAAAGACGGGCGGCGCTTCAGCGCCGCCCGTCGAGGTTCTAACTGGAGAGTCGCAGCGTTATTCGCCTCCAACGACCAGTGCTTCCTTGCTGTGATCGAAGTCGATCTCATCGACTCTCTTGGTCTGATCCGGGAGAGTGCTCTCCGACACAGCGCTGTAAGGTGCAGGCCGCTCCAGAGTCTTGAGATGCCCTTGCGTGGTGGCAACTGTCTGGCCGCGCTGGATGATCGAGACCTGCAGATTATCCGCGGGCCCGTTCCATTCCGCCTTGTAATCTCCGGCTTGTAGTTCCGTGGTGCCTACCGTGGCTGACTCCGACAGCGTGAACTTGCCGGAATGACTGTCCTTGGCAAAAGCGCCTGCCGACAACACGAGTGTGAACACTGCGAACGATGCCAATGATGATGCTGCTTTCATTTTTCCTCCTAATGATTGTGAATCGTTGATGAATCCGCCTTTCGCTCTCAACGAACGAAAACTGCGGGCGGTGGTTTTTATCGTGCTTATAGCTAGCAAGATGCTCGGCGCGAATGGGCGGATGCAATTATCGTGTCAAGATACGTCAAGAATTTACGCCGCCTTCGTGTCGGCAGAATGACATTTACTAGATAGCTCTCTGCCTCGCTCGGGAAATCGGCAGATGAGTTATGCTGAACCCACATGGCCATCTCGCCCACGATTGAAGGGTTTCGCGCCGCGTTCCGGCGGCCGTCGCTGACGCTGGCGGAAATCATGTGGCGTTGGATGATCGGCGCCACCGCCACCGCGCTCTTCGTTTTCGGGATGTTTGAATACCTCGATTCGCTGCCGGTGACTAACGGCGAAGTATTTTTTCTGCGGACGCGCCATCCGTATCTGGTCGGCGAGGCCATCGCGCATATTCTGCGTGGAAATCTGCACCGCGCCGTGATGGCCTCGTTGCTCGCGGTGTTGATGCTGGCCGTCCTCTGGATCGTCGCCGCCTCCGTGGGCCGTATCGCCACTGTGCGTGGTTTGCTGGATTATTTTCGTGGAAACGTCGCGGGCAACTTCTTAGACGGCGGCATTACGAATGATGGTAAGAGAGACGTTGCAAGCAACGTCTCTGCAACATCTTTTGCCGCGCTTCTCAGGCTTAATTTTCTGCGCGTGGTATTGGCGATCGCCGCAATTTTCGGATTCGTAGGTGCGGCCATCGTGGCCGGGTTCGCCTCGCCAAAGGGCAATCCTCAACCCGGACTCGCCTTCTCTCTTTTTTTGCCACTGGCCGGATTGATCTGCTACGCGTGGTGGGTACTCAACTGGCTGTTGTCGCTGGCAGGCATGTTTGCCGTCAGGAACGCTGACGACGCGATGGGCGCCATCGCTTCCGCAGTGGATCTCACGCGAGAACGTACCGGCGCTGTCTTTGCGGTCAGCACGTGGACGGGTCTTGGGCATCTGGTCGCTTTCGTTGGAGCGGGGACGATTGTGTCGATTCCGCTGGGGTTCGCGGGGATCGTTCCGTGGCGATTGATCGTCGCAGCGATGATTTTGGTGTCGTTGATTTACTTCGCGCTCGCCGATTGGCTCTACATGGCGCGTCTCGCGGGATACGTGTGCATCGCGGAAACGCCACAGGCGTTACTGGCCCCGTTGCCGCCCGCGCCGCTGCAACGCACGCCGCTGTTTCAAACCACCATTGACCGGGATGAACCGATTCTGAGCGACATACCCAATCCGTTATTTTCCGCGTAGTAACTTCTCGCAAGTTTGAGAATCGTGACGCGATTCTTAAAGTCCGCTCATGGCCTGACGTTGCCAGGCGGACGACATGGGCGCGATGTTGGCCGAGCCGTCCTCATTCAGGGTTGAGATTAATGCCACCGGCGTGCCGAAATATAGGATGGTTGGTTCGATGGTCTGGTGCAAGGAGCAAGTATGTCGCGACGGGGCGATGCCATCTATCCGCTTCTTGCGGTTGAATTTCGAAATATGGTCGTAGAGACCTAGCTTGCTACGTCTCTGCGTACGGCGTATCGAACGGTGGCGAGAGAGACGTTGCAAGCAACGTCTCTACGAATGATTCCGCGGCGGCACTTTACACTTTCTGCTTGAATCTGAGAAACTCATCCGTGGAAACCCAATCCCCGCACCAGCAAGCTTCCCTCGTTCAATCTTCACCCGGACAGAGCATCGTCATCCTCGACTTTGGGGCGCAGTATACCCAGCTCATCGCGCGGCGCATCCGCGAGCAGAATGTGTTCTCGGTGGTGCTGCCTTGCACGGCCAAGCTCGATGAGATCAAAAGCTACGCGCCTGCCGGCATCGTGCTTTCGGGAGCGCCGTGGTCGGTGTATGACAAGGACGCTCCGCCCGCCGACGCCCGTCTCTTCCAGCTGGGCTTGCCCGTGCTCGGCATCTGCTATGGATTGCAATTCATGGTGCACACTCTGGGCGGCAAGGTAAGGCCCGCCGCCAAGCGCGAGTACGGACACGCCGAAGTCGATATTGTTTCCGACTCGATTCTGTTTCAGGGACTGGCAAAGAAACTTGCGGTGTGGATGTCGCACGGTGACGAAGCGCTCGAACTGCCGCCGGGCTTCGAGTTGATGGCCAAAACTCACTACGCGGTGGCCGGCATTCAGAACACCGCGAAGAAATGGTACGCGGTGCAGTTTCATCCCGAGGTGCACCACACGCCACAGGGCACGCAGATGCTGAAGAATTTCATTTTTCAGATCTGCGGGGCGAAGCCTACGTGGACGGCGCAACGCTTTATCGAGTCGACGATCGAGCAGGTGAAACAGCAGGTCGGCAGCGGACGCGCCATCTGCGCGCTTTCGGGCGGCGTGGATTCGTCGGTCGCAGCGGTGCTGGTCGACCGGGCCCTGCGCGACGCCAAGGGCAAGTCTCGCCTCACTTGCATTTTCGTGAATAACGGCGTGTTGCGCAAGAACGAATTCGAGAAGGTGCAGAAGGCGTTGCGCGATAAGCTCAACCTCAACCTGGACGCGGTGGATGCCACCGACCGCTTCCTGGGAAAGCTAAAGGGCGTCAGCGATCCGGAGAAGAAGCGCAAGATTATTGGCAACGAATTCATCAAGGTGTTCGAAAAAGAAGCCTGCCGCATCGAGAAGACGGAAGGCAAGGTCAAATGGCTGGTGCAGGGCACGCTCTATCCCGATGTGATCGAGTCGCGCTCGGTGCGGGGGCCGTCGCAGGTCATCAAGTCGCACCACAATGTTGGCGGCTTGCCGGAAAAGATGAAACTCAAGCTGATCGAGCCGCTGAAGGATTTGTTCAAAGACGAAGTTCGCAAGATTGGCCGCGATCTCGGCATGCCCGACGAAATTTTGCAGCGCCAGCCCTTTCCCGGCCCGGGCCTCGCGGTGCGCGTGCTGGGAGAAGTGACGGCCGAGCGTCTGGCATTGTTGCGTGAGTGCGACGACATCGTAGTCAGCGAGGTGAAGAATGCCGGCTTGTATACAAAAATTTGGCAGTCTTTCGCTGTGCTGCTGCCGGTGATGTCCGTCGGCGTGATGGGCGACATGCGAACTTATGCTTACACCTGCGCCATTCGCGCCGTCAGTTCGGAAGACGGGATGACGGCTGATTGGGTTGCGCTCCCGCACGACGTGTTGAAGATCATCTCCACGCGGATTGTGAATGAAGTGAAGGGCGTGAACCGCGTGGTGTATGACGTTACGTCGAAGCCGCCGGGGACGATTGAGTGGGAGTAGCAGCTTCTAGCTGCTAGCTCCTAGCCGCTAGCTCGTAGCCAGAACGATCAAACCATCTCAACGGGTGCGGCGCGATTTCTTCAGATTCCCTTCCGACCGTATTTTCCCTTTCAGCCGCCTGATCGCGGTCTGATCATCTGTCTCTGCATCCCGGTGGACCGTCTCCATCGAAAATGCTGGCAGGCAAACCGCGATGTATTCCGCGCCACCTTCTTGCGGGGTGGAGTAGCGAATCCATTCGCCGGCGTGAGCGATGACGGCTTGTCCGGCGTTGACGTCGAGCGAGCCGCTTTTGTGTTCCACGCGCAGCATTCCTTTCAGGACGATCGTGAATTCGTCAAACTCGGGAGTTTGGCCGGGCTCGAGCCATCCTTGGGGACTGCGCATGTGGGCTACGCTCGCGGTGGAGGTTTTTGTGTTGACGCGACCGATGTATTCGTCGATGAGTTTGGGTTTGTTGCCAGCGGACTGAATTCGCGTGGGTTCGGGGATCACTGTGGGCATAGAGTTCGGGCTTCCGGCGCTCGGCTTCCGGCTTTCGGTTGCGGAATTAAGAGTACAACAAAAGCTTTTATCGCAGAGGTCGCGAAGGAGGCCGCGGAGTGCGCGGAGAAAGGCTTGGCCAGAGATTAAGGATCACGCTAGGCAAGGATATGCCACGGAACGCCGTAGCGGTTGTGCTGGACGTAAGACGTAGCAAGCTACGTCTCTGCGGATGAGGAGTTAGATCTGCCGAGCTTTGCTCGGCTGGAAAGCCGGGGGCGGCTGGTGCCACATGACCCTGTTCGCTATATCATCTTCATCTCTTTATTTGTTTATTTCTATTGTTTGTCTTGTTGCTGTTCTCAAAAACGTTAGGAGTGATCACTCCCACAACGGGCGCCGGTCCCGAGCTATTCGGGTTAGCTTACCAAAGCGCCCTGGCTTTCGGATGTCCCAGCTGTCCCTCGCTCGCATGGGGAGGTTGCGGGGGCCGCGAGTTTCCTAGGACTGCGCAGCGCCACACCCGGTACCTACGCTGTCCAAATTAGATGGAATAGAAATCTCAGTGAAGGGTGTCCGTCACATGTGCAAAAAAAATTCTGTGGAAAACCGAAGAGTCGAGCTTTTGTTTTTCACTTCGGTTACCCACTTGGTTTTAGGGGCACGGATACGACGTGCCGGGAGTCGCCGGTATGCCTGGGATCGTGGTCGGAGGTCCCGGGACACCATCCGGGCCGGGGGCGCCAGGGATGACGGTGTCTGGCGTCCCTGGGCTGCCGGGCGTGGAGCAGGTTCCATGATCGGTACGAGGTAGCGGTGACGGACGCTGCGCGGTAGGTTGCACCGCAACCGGGTTTTGTTCGGAGTCCTGCGCTGCGTTGGACGCTTGAGGTTCCTGCAAGGACAGTGGCCGATGCAGCACTAATTCAACGGGCGTTCCCACATTCAGGAAAAAATTGTGAGAGGTGGCCACCAGGGTGAGCGAGGCCGCGACCCCGATGACGCCGCCGACCGCCGCGCCGATGACGGTGCTCTTCCCTTTGTTGGGAGGGACGGTCAAGCTGGACGAAAGACATCCGGGCGGAGGTCCCGTGCAACCGGGCGGAAGCGAGTTCGTGATGACCGAATTCTGCGAACTGGCGACCGAGTGACCAATCAATGCGCCAAGGCCCGCCCCGGCTGCAGGCAGGGCGACGAATCCGATCGCACGGCCCGTCCCCGGATCCTTCAGAGCATAACCCTCATCGCTCTGCAGCGTCAGTGGGCCGGAGACCGGAGCGACGTAGCCGTCTGGAAAGGTGATCGACATGGATTGAAGACGAAGCTCCGCGCGGCCTCGTTGTTGTTGGAGCCTATCCACTGTCCCTTCAACAAATGCGCCCGGCGGAATCATCATCTGGTTGCCGGAATTGACTGGGGAGGTCACTTGCGCGTAGATGGGGTCTCCGCGGCGCATGGACTTGCTCCGGATGTCGTGTGTGAGCACCAGCTGAATTCTAGTTCCCGGGGGAAGCGTTACGGTGGATGACTGGGGCGGGGCTTGCGCTTCGTTCGTTTGCGCGTTCGGAGTTGAGGGCGGTTCGGCTTGATCCTGCGCGATGCAGGTGAGACTAAAAAGTAGCGTTGTGACTACCGCGAAAGTTTTTCTTGCGATTGTCCCGGCCAGAGTTGGAAAGGTCGAAACGGGGTAACGGCTGGTGTATACCATTTGCTACCTCCTGTCGAAAGCTGTGACGCGAAGCTTTCGATTCTTGCCGGACCTTGAGGGGAGGATCCGCTTTCACTGGCTTAGACCGTCGAACTATCAGAAAGTATCGTCTTTGTGGGTAAAGGTTTGCAAAGAGTAAGTAGCGATTTGTAAAGGCGCGCGGAGGAGGAGCGGTGATGTGACTCGAATACGTCGTAGAGACGTAGCTTGCTACGTCTCGCCGGCAGCGCCTCAACACGATGCCTTCATTGACGATGCCGGCAGAGACGTTGCGAGCAACGTCTCTACGAGACTTTTTCTGCTACCCAGCGCGAGATGGCAGTGACCATCTTACGCGGAGCGAGGCGCACGGACTGCGCGACGATCCAGTTATGCGCGCCGGAGACGGCAAGGGTGCGTCCCTCCATTAGTGCTCGATAACCATCACGGGCGACTTTCTCTGCGCTCATCGCACCGACCTGTTTGAAGAGTCGAGAATTTTCTGTGCCTGCGCGCTTGGCGAAGCCGGTGTGCGTCGCGCCGGGACAGAAACAAGTTACGGTCACACCAGAGCCGCGCAGTTCGTTGGCGATCGCTTCGGAGAACGAAAGCACGTAAGCCTTGGTCGCATAATAGACGGCCATCAACGGGCCGGGCTGGAAAGCCGCGGTGGAGGCGACGTTCATGATCCGGCCGCTGCGGCGCTGCAGCATGGGAGGGAGGAAGAGGCGGGTGAGTTCGGTGAGTGCGGTGATGTTGAGATGGATCTGGCCGACGATTTCTTCCTCGGGCATCTGGGCGAATTCTCCGTAGGCGCCGAAGCCGGCGTTGTTGATGAGGATATCGATTGCAAGGTTCTCGCTCTGGAGCCGGTCGAAGAGAAACCTGGGCGCAAGCGGCGTGGCCAGATCGAGTGTCATCGTTTTCACCGTGACGCCGTACGCGTGCAGTTCGGTTGCGATCTGCGCGAGTTTGTCGGCACTGCGGGCGACGAGCACCAGGTTGTGATGGTCGCGGGCGAAGAGTTTGGCGAGTTCGTATCCGATGCCGCCCGAGGCTCCGGTGATGAGGATGGTGGACATGCGGGATATTTTAGCGGGAGTTCTTTCGAAGGGAGGAAACCGAATTCCACTCGTGCAAACTAGAATCCCACTTCTCGCAAAGGCAGCGAGAAGTGGGGCACCCTCTGTTAATCTTCCGTTAACTATGCGTGCACTAGTTCTACGCCGTAGATGGAATGCCAGCTGGTAGCGGCTTTTAGTTTGTCGTTGACGTTGTGGATGTTCTTTACGCCTTCGGTTTCGAGCCATTTGCGGAAGGCGGCTGCGCCTTGCTTGGCGTAAATCGGGATTCCATCTTTCCAGGTGGCGCGGCCGCAGAGGACGCCGTTGAACTTCACGCCCGATTCTCCGGCAAGTTCCAGCGTCTCGCTAAACTCGGCGTTGCTGACGCCGGCCGACAGGTAAATGAACGGCTTGGTCGCGACGTTGGCGGCTTTGTGGAACAGATCGATGGCTTCTTTCTTGGTGTAGGCTTTTTGTCCGCCGAACGATTTTGTGCCTTCGACGAATTTCATGTTGACCGGCACTTCTACTTTGAGCACGTCAACGCCGTAGCGGTCTTTGCTGAACTCGCGCATGCTCTCGGTGACGATATGCGGTTTCTTCTTGGCGTAGTCGAGACCCTTCTCGTCCGCGCCCTCTTGATATCCGACGAATTCCAGGAAGTAGGGGATGTCGTTGGCGCGGCATTCGTCGCCGATACGTTCGACCCATGCGTGTTTCTTGTCGTTGACGTCTTTGGGATCGTCGGGCGTGTAATAGAGCAGAATCTTTACGCAGTCGGCGCCGGCTTCTTTCAGGCGGCGGGCCGACCAGTGGTCGAGCAGATCGCCGAGGCGGCCGGGGCCGGTCTTGTCGTATCCGGTCTTTTCATAGGCGAGCAGAAGGCCGGCATTTTTGGCGCGACGTTTCGAGGCGGGCAGTCCCCACTCAGGGTCGAGGAGAATCGCCGAAGCATGCGGCGTGAGAACTTCGGTGACCAGTATCTTGAACTCTTCCATCATGGCGTCGGTAATTTCGCCGCCTTTTTCCTTGGCGAGAGATTTTTGCAGGGAGCCGCGCTGGTCCATGGCGGCGGCGGCGATAATGCCGCGTTCGTTGGAGACTCTTTTGAGACCGGCAAGTTTGCCCGGGGTAATTTTCATAGATCCCTCCAGAATTGCAGAATCAGCATTGCACAATGAAGATGAGTGCGTGGAACGGATTATTGTAAACCAACGGGGCGGAGCGGTGTTAGGTCTTGGGTGTCAGGTTTTCGGGATTCCGGGTCCCACGGATTCACGCCGAGCGCGCTATTTGTGCACTTGACGCTCCAATGCAAAGTAGGTAATATAACTACTTGAGGGGATGATGGAAAAAGCAATCACTGCGGCCGATGCGAACCGAAAATTCTCACAAGTCTTGAGGGAAGTCAAAGAAGGACAGAGCTACGTAGTGACCAGCCATGGCAGAGCCGTAGCTCGCATAGCACCGTTCCAGGAAGATCGCGCAACGGCCAGTCATGCTCGATCTTCTCTTTTGAAGCGCTTGCGCTCGGAACGTGTCGTCCGGGTTGGGCGCTGGAAACGCGACGAGTTATATGACTAGCCGATGCCGGGCCAGGCGCGGAGTGGACATGCCGTGAGAGTAGCGCTTGATACCAACATCCTTGCTTATGCAGAAGGCGTTAACGGCGCGTCAAGGAAGAGGATCGCTCTTGAGATGATCGGAAAGTTGCCAACGGAGGCGACACTCCTGCCGGTGCAGGCCTTGGGGGAGCTTTTCCACGTGTTAGTGCGGAAGGCGGGAAGGTCGCCGGAACGGGCGAGGACTGCCATCCTAAGCTGGCAGGATACGTTTCCGTTAATCGAGACGTCGCCGGCAGTCCTGCTCGCTGGGCTTGAGTTGGCAGCGAAGCATCGTTTCGGAATTTGGGACGCAATAATCGTCGCCGCAGCGGCGGCTGCGGGCTGCCGGTTGCTTCTCTCAGAAGACATGCAGTCCGGCTTTACGTGGAGCGGCGTGACCGTGACCAATCCGTTTTCGCCCACCCGTCATGAACTATTGGCGACATGGCTGGGCATTTGAATCGTCCGGCGCCGACCTCGTAAAATCCATTCCGAAAGAACATTAATCATGTCCATCGCAAGCATTAATCCCTCCACCGGAGAAGTAGTGAAAACCTTCCAGGCGCTTTCAGACGGCGAGATCGAGAAGAAGCTGCAGCTTTCGGTCGGCGCGTTCAAGGCTGAGCGGAAGACGCCGTTTGCCGTGCGCGCGAAACGCATGCTGAAGGCGGCGGAGATTCTGGAACGCGACAAGGACAAGTTTGCGCACTTGATGACGCTCGAAATGGGCAAGCCGTACAAGGCTGCCGTGGCCGAGGCGGTGAAGTGTACGACCGCGTGCCGTTACTATGCGGAGAATACGGAGCGGTTTCTGGCGGACGAAGTGGTCGAGACGGGGGCGAAGAAAAGCTTTATCCGTTATCTCCCCATCGGGGCGGTTCTGGCGGTGATGCCGTGGAATTTTCCTTTCTGGCAAGTGATTCGATTTGCGGCGCCGGCGCTGATGGCGGGCAATGTTGGACTGCTGAAGCATGCGTCGAATGTGCCGCAGTGCGCGCTGGCGATTGAGAGTATTTTTCTGGAGGCCGGGTTTCCCGAAGGGGTTTTCCAGACGCTGCTGATCGGTTCGGCGCAAGTGGATGCGCTATTGAATGACCCGCGGGTGGTGGCGGCGACGCTGACTGGCAGCGAGCAGGCTGGGATTCAGGTGGGCATCGGAGCGGCGAAGCGGATCAAGAAAGTTGTGCTGGAGTTGGGCGGCAGCGATCCGTTTATCGTGATGCCCAGCGCGGATTTGGACGCCGCGGTGAAGACCGCAGTGGAGGCGCGGGTCATCAATAACGGGCAGTCGTGCATTGCGGCGAAGCGATTCATCGTAGCCGAGCCGATCGCGGCGCAGTTTGAGCGCAAGTTTGTGGAGCGCATGGAGAGCCTGAAGATCGGCGATCCGTTTGATGAGAAGACTGAGTTGGGTCCGCTGGCTACGGCTGATGCGGTGACTTCGCTCGATGCCGATGTGCAGAAGACGGTGAAGGCGGGAGCGAAAGTGCTGACCGGGGGACATCCGTTGAAGGGAAAAGGAAATTTCTATGCGCCCACGGTATTGACCAACATTCCGAGAGGTTCGCCCGCGTATGGTGAGGAACTCTTCGGGCCGGTAGCGTCGATCTTCCGGGCGAAGGATCAGGATGAGGCCATTCGCATCGCCAACGATGTTCGTTTTGGGTTGGGAGCGAGCGCCTGGACCAACGATGAGAAGGAGCGCGAGCGGTTTATTAACGAACTGGAAGCGGGGATGGTGTTCATTAACAAAATGGTCGCTTCCGATCCGCGCATTCCGTTTGGCGGGGTGAAGCAGTCGGGGCACGGGCGGGAGTTGGGAGCGCTTGGCATTCGCGAGTTTGTGAATGCTAAGACGGTTTGGATCGCGTAGGGGCGGTTGCCTTGATTCTCAATTTTTGAAAAGGACCCCGTAAATCGTAAAGTGCCAGTGCAAGAGGCTTCACGCTTATGACACGACCAACCACGTCGGCGATTTCGCCGTCCTTCATCGTCAGCAACGTCGATCAAACCATCGCTTTTTACCGCGATAAGCTTGGCTTTGAGACAAGATTCCAGGAGCCGGATCAAAATCCTTTTTTCGCCATCATCGGCCGCGACGGAGCGCAGATCTTCATCAAATCTGAGAAAGACATAGCGCCCGTGCCGAACTCCAAGCGTCATCGCCACCTACGGTTGGATGCCTTCGTCTATGCCCCAGACCCGGACGCGCTCGCCGCCGAATTTGCCAGTCATGGAGCAAAATTCAGCCTGCCGCTCAAGGATACCAGCGACGGTCTTCGCGGCTTCGAGATTCGCGACCCTGACGGCTACGTCTTGTTCTTCGGTCGACCAAGGTAGAAGGCGGCGTAGGTGCCGCTCATGCCCCGCAGGACATTGATCTAGAGCGAATGAGTCGCCACGCTGGACGGGACGTTAGCGCCAAAAATCGAAATACATCGACGTCTCCACCCGGATTGGCGTCTGCCCGCACTGCGCGGGTTTGTAGCGCCAACGGCGATAGGCTTCTAACGCTGCCGTGTTCATATCTGGATTTGCGCTTTGGATGACTGTCACGTGTGACAATGACCCATTCACTTCGACAACCCCGTAAAGGATGACCCGTCTTGCAGCCATCGTGCGAATAGCGGGGGAATAATTCAGGGGAACCCGTTCGACCGGCTCGGCATCTTGCATATCGTCGCACTGTGGCCACAACACGGCATCTGAGGGCGGATTGAACAAAGCTGTGTTGACTTCCTTGACTTCGGTTATTTCCAGAACCTTAACGGTGGCAACGGCCTTCCCATCCTTAAATGCTCGAATTTCAAAAGGGACTAACTTGGCACCGACCGAATGAAAGGCACCGAATTCGATACGTGAGATCGGAGGCGGTGCTTGACGGTCGTTTTGCGGGTACTCAATGCCGATGAGCGCACCATTGCTCTCGTCAAAGCAGAGAACTCGATCTGTAGCTTTTGCCCAGTTCACGGCCACACAACTTTGTCGCACTCCGTTTTTCTCTCGGCTTTTCACTTTTCCAAGAGTTTGCACGGAACGGACTCTTAGAACATCCTTCACATGCAACATTCCAGACAACTCATAGACAAGCATCGGCTGGTAGTCGAGCGTACTTTTCTGCCAGTAGCCGTTGGCATCGCGCACCCGCAGCCGCTCGTAGTTTGCAAATTTGATTTCTTCCCGCCATTCCGTTGGCGAGACCCAGTCGAAAATGTAGTCGCCTTGGGCAGTCGTGCCGTTGATACCCGTAACCCCGAGTTCTGCCTTTATGTGTAGTGCGGGCGTTCGTTCATCCCAGACCTGCTGTGAACGTGCTTTCGTCACCCATGTTTCGGGATTAGCGGCTTCTTCCTTTGAGGCGCAACGAGCGATTGGCGAGAAAAATAAAGCAGCAAGGACCAAAATTACTGGGACACTTGGCTTCATACTGACGATTGTACGTGGCTTTGAGATGTGTCACTCGCAAACAGGGAGAAGATTCGGATCGTGAGGCATTATAGGCTGAGCGCTGTCGTAACATCCCCATAGCACTAAAGGCAGTCCTAGTCTCTACTTTTCAGGCTCGAATCCGCGCCCAACCCGGAACACGTGGCCATCGGGATGGCGAAGGTGCATCTCGCGAACGTGCCACGGCATATCGGTGGGCGGGAATGTGACCTCCAGCCCGGCGGCGACGCAGTGCTTGTGCATCTCGTCCACGTCGTCCACCCAGACCGACATCCAGACGCCCTTGTCGCCCTCTTCGTCTCCGTCCTCCTGAAACGTGGTGGTGTTCGCGCCGCGCCCACGGCCTCCTTGCGCCCCCTGACAAAGAAAGATGCAGGTTTCCTTACCCGATCCAACCGCGCCAAACGTCGGAGGTGTTCCCCAGTCCCACAATTTCTTCCATCCCCACTTCTCAAACCACGCGACCGTGCTGGCGATGTTGGACACGTTCAATATCGGAGTCAAACCTTTGGCTTCCATAACCGAAGCAGGATAACACCCGGTGGACCGAGGGTTGTTTGAGTCAACACTAGACTCGAGGATTTGTCAGTGGAGCAAAAGCAGCCACCCCGGTATTGGGGCAAGATGTGGCGCTCCCGCTGTTTCGTTGCTACTGCCGGAGCGTCAGCGCTTGCAGCACGGCTTGCTGCTTGGCGATTAGGGACTGCACGCCCTGGCGGGCGTAGGCGATCATCTTGGCCAGTTGGGGCTCGTCGAAAACCTGGTGCTCGGCGGTCGCCTGCACTTCCACTAATTTATGGCCGGCGGTCATGACGAAGTTCATATCTACATCGGCGCGGGAGTCTTCTTCGTAGCAGAGGTCGAGCAGGATTTCCCCATCCACGATTCCCACGCTGACGGCCGCGACGAAATCTTTAAGCGGAACCGACGTCAGGGTTCCTGAGTCCACCAATTTTTCCAGGGCAAGGCCGAGGGCCACGAATGCGCCGGTGATGGAGGCGGTGCGGGTGCCGCCGTCGGCTTGAATGACGTCGCAGTCGATCCAGATGGTGCGTTCGCCGAGGCGCGTGAGATCGGTGACGGCGCGCAGAGAGCGGCCGATCAGTCGTTGGATTTCGTGGGTGCGTCCGCTCTGCCGGCCTTTGGAAACTTCGCGCGGCGTGCGCGTCAGAGTGGCGCGCGGGAGCATGCTGTATTCGCTGGAGATCCATCCTTTGCCTGAGTTGCGCATGAACTGGGGGACGGTTTCTTCGATGGAGGCGGTGCAGATCACGCGGGTATTTCCGACTTCGATCAACACGGAACCTTCGGCGGTGGAGATGAAGTCCGGGGTGAGGACGACGGGGCGGAGTTGGTCCGGAGAGCGGTGATCGGAGCGATAGAACATTTCGGGATTGTAAATGATGGATGAAAATGGGGCCGCGGAAAGATCTTCGCAACAAAACATTCAAGCAGACGGAATCATTTAACTTCGCGCGAGACTTTAACAAAAATAACTTCATCACTCACGATCTCAGTTGACTTTGAGGCGAGCGGTTCGTCTATCTCCCTACCAACGGGATTCAGCGGTCAATGGCCGAGACGCCACCGGGGGGTGCAACGACCAGAAAGCCTTGGGTGGCGGAGAACGGGAATGAAGATATTGGCCATGCTGTTCATTCTGGCGGGAAGCGCCAGCGCGCAACAACTCTTTTCGTCACAAACCCAGAAATGTCCGCTAGAAGCGGAATCAATTCTCATCGCCAGCTGCCGGGTGGTCGGGGAGCGCTTTGGTATTCCCATGCCAAATCCGCGGGTTGAGTTGCGGCTTGGCGACAGGGCCGACGCTGTGGAAAGCGAGGAGGCCGTGCATGTGATCCACCTGCGGCGCTGGAACAAAGCTCTCTTTAAACGGGCGGCGGTACACGTTTGCATGCGGGCGGCGGAGCTTGATCTGGTGCCTGGATTGGCGGCAAAGGTGCGCGATTATTAAGCAAGCTCGGCGGTGAGCGCGAATCCCTTAAAGCTATACGAGGCTGGGGAAAATCCCTTCCGCGGAGTCGATATCACCCTCAGCGGCTAAACGCCCGAATGATTCTCGCGCTTTACGCGGCGCTGGAAGCGCCGCTCTTCCACGATCGCACATGCTCTTCCACGGTTGCGCATGTGTTTACAAGTGCCTTCATCAGTCTTCTACTGCGCGGATTGCAGTTGCGTTGCGAGTTGGTTCACCGCGGTGACGCCCGGTTTGATTCTGATGATGTAAGGCTGTTGAAAAATCCCCATCTTTCGCGAAAGCGGCGAGACATGGGGCACCCGGCAAAGACGACCATTGGGCTTAAAGCCCGAATTTATTCTGCCTGCTTTACGCGGCGCTGAAGCGCCGCTCTTCCACGTCAAGCATGCGCCAGAAGTTTTTGCGAAAGTCTGCTACTGCCCTGATTGCAGTTGCGTGGCTAGCTGGTTTACCGCAGTCACGTCGTAGAACGAGGAGAGATCTGCGTGGCCGGCGAGGGTGTCGCGTTCCTTTCCGTCCACCAGGATCTTCACTTTCAGAATGCCTGGAGTGTTGGCGGAGATGGTGCGGATCAGCGATGCAACGGTCAGTTCCTCCACCAGGACGCCGGAGCGGTGCTTTTCGGCGAAGGCGGAGTTGAGATCGATGACCGCAACGCCGGGATCGATCAGAAAGACGGCACGCACGTCGGCGCCGGCACCTAAGGCGTGGGACGAGGACTTATCGAGATACAAGGACAGCAGCGCGCGGAGAAGTTCTTCGGCGCGCTGCTGTCGTCCGGAGGGCAGAGGAATCTGAGCCGACTCGGCGCGCAGGCTGCCATCGTTATCGTGCGCGACGAAGAGGGTAACTTTCTCCGTGGGTCCAGCCACCGGAGGCGCCAGCGGACGGGGGTCGGTCGAGGAGGCCGGCGTGGAGGCAGCGGTTTTTCGCATGTGCCAGGCGTAGCCGGTCAGGCCAAGCACCGCAATCAGCAGCACCGCGATCGCGATCACGAAGTGGCGCGGGATCATAGTTCGCACCTCATTGCGCGGCTCCAAGCTGATCGCGCGTAGCGGCGATTGCGGTGGCGACCGCGCTGGTGACGAGTTGCTGGTAGTCGGGCGCGGTGAGTTGAGAGGAATCGGATCCCTGGGGCGCGACTTCGACGGCGATGGCGGCGCCGATGACGTTATTCAGCGGGCGGAGCGGGGCTGCTAATGTGCGCACCGGGATCTGGCGCCTTTGCATTTCGGTGGCCACGGCGTTCGCGGCGCTCTGGCTCAGCGGCAACGAGGTGTGCTGAGCCGTCGTCCAGGAGCGGAAGGCGCCGTGATCGTCGCCGCCAAAGGGAAGCAGCGCGGTGTAGACACGCACTCCATGACCACTCGAGGCAGCGTGCAGGGCGATGTAGATGGCAGCGCGATCCGCATTGGCGAAGATGGCGCGCTGGTCGACCGACAGGTTCGCATCGGAATCGCGCAGCACCAGAGTCGGAATCCCGCGGCTCTCCAGTTCCTGGCGCAGGCTCCGCGCTAACGCGACCGTGACATCTTTCTCGAGGAGCGTGTTACTGAGAGTTTCTCCGTAATCGTCCCCACCGTGGCTGGCGTCGACAACTGCAAAATAACGGCGCCCAACCGCGAGCGTGCCCGGCTCGGCCGTTGGTACTCCGGGAGTGGGTTGCGCCGTGGCCGGCGGCGCTGCTGACGTAGATGGAATTGGATTCTGTAACTGCGGGGCCGCGGCCACGGCTGTGGATGTCGGCGAGATCGTTACCGTGCGTCCGTCGTTGCTAAAGCTGGCTATTACCGGGATGGAGGCATTCACCGTGACTACCGCCGCCCCGTTGCTTTCGCTATAAATGGCCGAGGGGATGGCCTTGTTGCCGAACGTTAGCGTCGGTGAGGCGGGCGCGACCAGCGGTTCGCGCGCGAATGTCATGCGCAGCGCGCCCGGCTCGGTGGCCACGCTGGGGTTTACCGGGGTAGTGAAGTGGAAGACCAGGCGCGGAGGATTGTCGGCCGTTAAAGATGCGGTGAAGTGAGTGGCGACACTGCCGATGAAGAGGCGTCCGGCTTCTTCGTGCAGGGTGGCGGGACCGCCCAGAAAGCGCGGCAGCAGGGAACTGAGCGAAGTGACGGGGACGAGCCCGCGATTATTGTCTACGAAGAATTTCCCGCCGAGATCGGCGTCGCGTCCCTGCACGCGGGCGCGAGTCTTGCCTACCTGGAAATCGCCTTCCACATTGTTGTAGCGCAGACGCCAACCCCGGCTATCTGACCTGGCGCTTACCCTGCCCAGGGGCTCGAGCACTTCAAGCAGGCCGACATACTGGCGGCCTTCGCGCTGCACTATGGGGAGTGAATAGTTGGCCGCGACTGAGTAAACGGAGAGATGCTTTTCGGGAGGAGCTCCGGAGAGAATGATCGAAAGGATCAGGACTAGCGCGCAGGCGGTGACCGATGCGCCCCTGACTCGCGGGCGGGACGCCCCCGGGACGCCGGCGCTACGGGGGACGCGGGCGCTACGCGGGGCGCTCGCGTTCCGTAGGTGACCCGGCCAGAGTCTAGTCCAGCGCATAGGCGGTTAATCCACTGAGCAGCTTGGGGTAGAAATCGGTGGACTTTTGTGGCATTACTTCGCCGGCGAGGGCTATGTCGCGCACCTGCGCCACGGGGCAGGGATTCATGAGGAATGCGATGTTAGCCGCACCTTTGCGCACCTGGTCAAGCGCCTCGGATGCCTCGCGCAAGTACGAGAGGTTGTGCTGGTTGCGAATGGATTCTTCGGAAAGCTTCAGCACACCTTCCAGCAGGCATTTGTGCAATTGGACGACATCGAGCGCTTGCTGACGGGCGGAGAGGCCCGCAAAGAATTGCGCCCCAGCGGCCTTCGGAGAGTGCAGCAGAAAGGCGTGGCTGGTGGTGACGGCCAACAGAGCGGTTCCGGCGCGGCCTTTTTCGTGCAGCAGCGCGGTGGCGCGCGCGCCATCGAGCGCGGGGTCGATTTCTTCCACTTCAAAAAATTGGCTGCTGGATTTCTGAAACTTGTCCACCGAGAAAGAATTCAAAGAATGCACCACGCGATGGGTGGGCAGCACGAGGAGTCCAGGGTCGTTCATATTGACCAGGGTCAGCATGACAAATTCGTAGGGAGCTTGCGGGCTCGAACCCGCGCCCGCGGCCGTGCGGCATTCGTTGCGAAAGTTGAGCGCCGTTTCATAGCGGTGATGGCCATCGGCGATGACCAGTTTCTTGTCGCGCATCTTTTTCTGAACGGAGGAAATCACGCCGGGATCGGAGACCTGCCAGACTCGGTGTTGCACTCCATACTCGTCGTCCACGTCGATGGCGGGCGCGGCGTTTGGCGCGGGCGCGAGCAGGGAATCAATCTCCCCGGCATCTTCATAAAGCAGAAAAAGCTGCTCGTAGTGCGTGCGGGTGGCGCGAAGCAGATCGAGCCGGTCGGCCTTCGGCTTGGACAAAGTTTGCTCATGCCGGAAGACGACTTTGGCGGAATAGTCTTCGACGCGGCCGAGGGCAATGAATCCCCGGCGCTCGAACTTGCTTCCCGACGGGGCGGTAAAGGTCTGGGAATAGACGTAGATAGAGGGTTCGGAGTCCTGCTTGAAGATTCCTTTGGCTCGCCATTGCCGGCCATAGGCGGCGGCCCGGCTGTAGACATTATTGGTGGCGCAGTCCTCTGGTTCGCGGCGGCCCAGAATAATGCGTACCAGGTTGTAGGGGCTGGCGGCGTAGTAGCGTTCCTGCATCGCGGGGGTGATCTTGTCATAGGGTTGGGTCACCACCTGCGGAGCCGAAACTTGTTGTAAGTCGTAGCGGAGCGCGCGAAAAGGATGGATGTCAGCCATGGAAACTTTTGATTGTAACAAGATAGCGGGAGACACCGGGAACCGCCGCCGGGAAACGGCTCTCGACTCTCATGGCAACCCCTTGCCCGCAGGAGACAACCAACCTCCTGTTCTGGAACTTGTCTCCGAAATTTGACAAAAACGTTTGTGCCACGCGGCGGAAGCTGTGCTAACATCCGCCTCACTGAGGTATTTATGGCCCGCCTGCGTAGCGATGATGGGCGCTGGTCATCTCACCCGATGGCCGTAGTTCGACGTGGCTGTCTGGTTCTCCCCTGGGACCCGACGAAACCCCCTCTGTGCAAAAATTCCGTGCCCGTGAGCGCGATGCGGCTATGGCTTGCGTTGGCTCTGTTTGGACTAGCCTGCCTGGCAGTTCCCACTTTTGGGCAAACCGACGTGAATGATGTCCACGTTCTGCCGCGGGAAGTGGACAAGCCGGCAGAGCAACCCAAGCCGGATCTGGTGGCCTCCACAACGGGGTTAAGTGCGCGCGTGCGTCCGCTGAAAGTCGACGTGGACCTTGTGCTGGTCCCGGTGACCATCACCGATCCGATGAACCGGCTGGTTACCGGTCTGGACAAAATCAACTTCCAACTCTTTGAAGGCAATGCGTCGCAGGAGATTCGAACTTTCTCCAGCGAGGATGCGCCTGTATCGCTGGGCGTGATCTTCGATTCCAGCGGAAGCATGGCCAGCAAGATGGACCGCGCAAAGGACGCGGTGGTGGAGTTCTTCAAGACGGCGAATCCGCAGGATGAATTTTTCATGATCACCTTCAACGACGAACCGGAGGCGGTCAGCGATTTCACCAATTCGGTGGACGAGATTCAGAACAAGCTGGTGTTTGCCGTGCCCCGGCGTCGCACGGCGCTTCTGGACGCGATTTACATGGGGATCAGCAAGATGCGGCAGGCCAAGTATCCCAAGAAGGCGCTGCTCATCATTTCCGATGGAGGCGATAATCACAGCCGCTATACCGAGGGCGAGATCAAATCACTGGTGAAGGAAGCCGACGTGATGATTTATGCCATCGGCATCTACGACCGTTACGCTTCCGCGATGGAAGAACGGCTGGGCCCGCAACTGTTGAGCGAGATTACGGAACTGACCGGAGGGCGGGCATTTACCATCGATAATCCCAATGACCTGGGGGACGTTGCCACTAAGATCGGAGTGGAGCTGCGCAACCAATATGTTCTGGGATACCGTCCCGCCAAGGTGGTGCGAGACGGCAAATGGCGTAAGATAAAAGTGAAGCTGCTGCCACCGAAAGGATTGCCGCCTCTAAGGGTGTATGCCAGGACGGGATATTACGCGCCTGCGGAATAGGGTCGCGAGGGTTCTTCTCTTCACGTTTGTGATTGGGGCCGGGGTGCGGATGGCGAGGCCCGCCTGGTCGCAGTCGGCTGCGCTTCAGCAGGACGCGAAACCCGCCACGCCACCTTCCACCTCTCCATCTTCTCCCGCCCCATCTTCTGCCGCGCCGGCGGCGCCGCAACAAGCGCAACCGAAGAAAGACGATCCCGACCAAAAACTCAATGACCAGGGAGTTTTCGTCTTTCGTAAAGACGTGGACGAAGTTCTGCTGCACGCCTCGGTCATTGACGACAAGCAACACATGGTGACCACCCTCGACCGCAACGCGTTCACGGTGTTTGAAGACGGGAAGCCCCAGAACATCATCTCGTTCCATCACGAGGACATTCCGGTGTCGATCGGCATCCTCATCGACAACTCGGGGTCGATGCGCGAAAAACGGAACAAGGTGAACCAGGCCGCGCTCAACCTGGTGCGGGCCAGCAATCCGAAGGACGAAGTTTTCGTGGTGAACTTCAACGACGAATATTATCTCGATCAGGACTTTACCAACGACTTGCTGAAGCTGAAGGAAGCGCTGGACAAGATTGACGCGCGCGGAGGCACAGCGCTCTATGACGCCCTGGTGGCCTCAGCCGAGCACTTGAAGCGAAATGCGCGCCTCGAGAAGAAAGTCTTGTTCGTGGTCACCGACGGCGAGGACAATGCCAGCAATGAAACTCTGGAGCAGGCCGTGAAGCAGTTGCAGGAAGAGAACGGCCCGTCAGTGTATGCCATCGGAATTTTGGGGGATGAAGAACATCCCAAGCGCGCCAAGCGCGCGCTGGAGATCGTTGCACAGCGCACCGGCGGGATCGCCTTCTTCCCGAAAACGCTGGATGAGGTGGACGAGATCAGCCGGACGGTCGCGCATGACATCCGGAATCAGTATGCCATTGGCTATCATCCGACGAATCCCCGGGGGAATGGCGGCTTTCGGCAGATTCGCGTCGAGGCCAGGGCCAAAGGGCATAACAAGATGACGGTGCGCACCAAGAGCGGGTATTACGCTGGCACGAAGTCGGCGGCTGGGGCGGGCAAGTGAGGGTAAGAGTGAAAAAGTCTTCAGGAGTGCGGATTCGTTGAAAGAGTCCCATGTCTCGCAGAAGAGGCGAGACATGGGGCACCCGCAACTTTAGTCGAGCTAGTGACTCTCAAGCAATTGCGTGGCGGATTCGATCAATGACGATTCGTCTTGCAAGGCCTTCGCGACTCGTACAATTTCCTGCTCGGCTTCGAGATACTTCTTTTGTTCAATGCCTTCGCGCACGCCGGGTACGGTTTTGACTGCGTATCCGCTGTAAATGCCGGGCGCGTAGAGCAGATGCTTGTACCAGGAGCGCCGCGGTAGACCGTCGTCATTGGTTAGCTTTCGTTCGCTCTCCATGAGCCGCTGGTTCAAGGCGCGCAACGATTCCACCTGGCTCTGGTCCAATCCCGCTTGCATCTTGGATAGCACCTGGCGGTAGTGCTCCGCGCTCCGAGCCAGTGAGTCCGCTGCGTTCTGCATAGGCGCGAAATTTATGTGGGGAGGCACTTCTTCACGAGAGGGCGCGACTGTGGGACGCCTGGGATCGAGCGTTGCTTTGAAGACGCCCTCGTCCAATTCCTGATTGCGCTCGCGAATTTCCTCCTGTTTGTCGGCCAGCAGCTTTTCCAGGTCTTTGGTGTATTTCTGCATCGTGTCTGCGAAATTCACGAAATCGAAGGGGAGGACTTCGGCGTCGGCCAATCGCATGACGGACGTTCCCACCGTTTGTGAGAGGGCGCGGCCGTACACGAAATCGACGTCGGAAAAATGGGTGTACCAGTAAAAGTCGTCGTAGATGGAGTGATAGATGCCCTGTTCGTCTTCGCCTCCGTAACCCAGATCGAGAGTTGCAATGCCGAGGTGATCGAGGAATGCGGTGAAATCCGTGCCTGAGCCCAAAGCGTCGATGCGGAGGTCGGCGCGCTGCCGCAGTTCTTTCCGGTCGTCGGCCGACTTCGCCCCTGCCAGCTTCGACAGTTGCAGCCGCTGCCAGACCGTCAGTTTGGTCTCGGGGTCTTCGATGTCGCGGGCAACGGCGTTGATGAATTGTTCGAGCGTGTGCGAGCCGCCCATGTTGAGAAGGCCGCGATCGTTGCCGTCGGTGTTGATGTAGACGGCAGCGTGCTGGCCCAACTCGTCGGAGTGCGCTTCGACCCACTCTGTCGAACCCAGCAGCATCGGCTCCTCGCCGTCCCACGCGCAATAGATGATCGTCCTCCGCGGCTTCCATCCTTGCTTGAGAAGGTAGCCCATGGCGCGGGCTTCTTCCAGGAGCGGGGCCTGGCCGGAGATTGGGTCTTCCGCGCCGTTTACCCACGCGTCGTGGTGATTCCCACGGATAATCCACTCGTCGGGGGCAATGCTGCCGGGAATTTTTGCGATGACGTCGTTCACCGGCTTGGTGTCCCAATTGAATTCAAGTTTCAAATGAACTTTTGCCGGTCCCGGGCCGACGTGATAGGGGATCGGCAGACTTCCGCGCCAGTCCTCCGGCGCCATGGGTCCTTTGAGCGCGGCCAGCAGGGGCTGGGCGTCGCCGTAGGAAATCGGCAGCACCGGAATTTTGGTGAGACTCTTCGCCTCCTTCAGCGGCAGGCGCTTGGCGCCGGGCGTGGCGCCAATGCCGGGAGTGAGCGGATCGCCTGGACTCGAGGACGCAAAGTCCATCACACTCCCGCGTTGCACGCCGTCTGGATTGCGCATTGGACCTTTGGGAAAAACATCGTCGACCGTGTAGCCGTCATCTTTTGGTTCGGAATAGATCAGGCAACCGACGGCTCCGTGCTCGGCGGCAACTTTGGGCTTCACTCCGCGCCAGGAATGATAGTACTTGGCAATTACGATTGCGCCCTTCACCGAGACGCCCAGACGGTCGAGTTTCTCGTAGTCTTCGGGCAGTCCGTAGTTCACGAAGACCAGGGGCGCGGTCACGTCGCCGTCAATGGAGTACACGTTATAGGTAGGAAGCTGCTCGGATTTCTGATTGGAAGTGGGATCGACTGCCAGCGCGGGTTCCTCCAGCTTGGCGGTGAATTTGGTGGGCTCGATCATTTCCAGAAGGCGCATTTTCGGCGTGGGGAACAGCACGTCAAAAGTCTCGATGTGCGCTTCGAATCCCCACTCTTTAAAACGGGCGAGAATCCATTGGGCATTTTCCTTGTCATAAGGCGAGCCGACATGATGCGGGCGCGCGCTGAGGCGGCGCATGTATTCCTTCAAATTGGCAGGATCGGGGATCGCGCGAAACCTCGTCTCCCATTCGCGCTCGGTCTGGCTTGAACGGGGCGAGTAGCCCACCAGAGGAGCCTGGTCGGCGGCGAGTGACAGTGAGGGAACAATAAGGATCAGGATTAACAGCACGGCGGCGCAGCGTCGCATGCGATTCCTTTCGGGGTGAGGTGGGGAATTATAGCGTGAGGCGAACCGGGCCTGGCGTTGGGCCGTGCTTCAGGCCAGTGCACTTTGGTTGGATTCCTATTCAAGTCGTGCAGTAATTGACGATCCTGCACGGTCCCTCGTACCCTGTAATGTGACCTCGAAAACTTCCGAAATGTCCCGCCTGCGCGTTGCCGACGACATCACCCAACTGGTCGGCGAAACTCCCATGTTGCAGTTGAAGCGGCTGGTACCGGCGGGATCGGCGGAAATCTTCGCCAAACTGGAATACCTGAACCCGGGCGGAAGCGTGAAAGACCGAGCGGCCATTGGGATCATCCGACGGGCCGAGCAGGAAGGGAAGCTTGCGCCCGGCGGCACGATCGTCGAGGCGACCGCGGGAAACACGGGCATCGGCCTCGCGCTCATCGGTGTGAACCGCGGCTACAAAGTTCGGTTGTTTGTGCCGGAGAATTTTTCTCAGGAAAAAGTCATTATCATGCAGGCCCTCGGCGCCGAAGTGGTCCGCACTCCCGACGCGGATGGCATGCAGGGCGCCATCCGGCAGGCAAAGGAACTCGTGGCGGGTGATCCCGCCGCTTTTATGGCCGGACAGTTCGAGAATCTCGCCAATCCCGACTATCACTACGAGACCACTGCCCACGAAATCTTCGAACAGATGGACGGAAGGATAGACGCTGTCGTGCTTGGTTGCGGCACGTGTGGAACTTTCTCTGGAGTGGCGCGTTATTTGAAGGAGAGGTTGCCCCGTGTGCTGGCCTTTGCGGTCGAAACGCAAGGTTCGACGCTGGGCGGCGGGCAGCCCGGGCCGCACAAGGTGGAAGGAATCGGCACCAGCTTTATTCCCAAAACTTTTGATCCGTTGGTGTGCGATGAAGTGATGATGGTGATGGATGATGAGGCGTTCGACACGGTCAAGTCGCTGGCGGCGCAGGAAGGCGTGCTGGCGGGATCGAGCGGCGGGGCGGCCGTGTTCGCGTCGCTGCAAGTTGCGAAAAAGCTGGGCCCGGGGAAGCGCATGGTGACCATAATTCCTGATTCGGCGGAGCGGTACTTGTCGAAGAGAATTTTCGAGGGCGGCATTTAGGAACGGATCTGGCGGTTTAACGCTTCATGAAGAAAGACAAGCAAGCAGGTTTTGCTACGCGCGCCATTCATTGTGGGCAGGAGCCGGACCCATTGACCGGGGCCGTAACCGTGCCCATCTATCCCACCTCTACTTACGTTCAACAAGGAATCGGCGAGCACAAGGGCTATGAATATTCCCGCGTGTCCAATCCCACGCGCACTCGGTTGGAGGAAAATCTCGCCGCGCTCGAAGGTGGATTGGCTGCCCGCGTATTTGCCAGCGGCATGGCCGCTATCAATGCAATCGTAAGCATGTTGAAATCCGGCGACCACGTGGTGTGCGGCAACGATCTGTATGGTGGCACGCCGCGGTTGTTCAACAACGTCATGGCCGGATTTGGGCTGGAATTTTCTTACGTCGACACTTCCGATGCCCAGAATGTCGAGCGCGCTATCCGCAAAAATACTCGGATGGTATTCGTGGAGACGCCAACGAATCCCTTGATGCGGCTGAGCGACCTTGCGGCCATCAGCCAGATCTGCCGCCGGAAAAAAGTCTCTCTGGCGGTCGATAACACATTCATGTCTCCGTATTTTCAACAGCCGCTGGCGCTGGGTGCGGAGATGGTCGTGCACTCCACCACGAAGTTCCTCAATGGCCACAGCGACGGCCTGGGCGGCGCGGTGGTTTGCGCAAAGCAGGAGCACGCGGACAAGCTGGCGTTCCTGCAGAAGGCTGCGGGCGCCATTCTTTCCCCGTTCGAATGCTGGCTGGTGCTGCGGGGAGTGAAGACGCTGGCCGCACGCATGGAAATTCACGACCGCAGCGGCCGCATCGTCGCCGATTTTCTCTCGAAGCACAAAAAAGTGAAGGCCGTTTTCTATCCGGGGTTGCCGGATCATCCGCAGCATGCGTTGGCGCGGCGGCAGATGAGCGGCTTCGGATCGATGATCACCTTTGAGACAGGCTCTCTGAAAAACGCCAACAAGATGCTCAAGAAAGTGCGCGTTTGTTCGCTGGGCGAGTCGCTGGGCGGGGTGGAGACGCTTATTTCCCATCCCGCGACCATGACCCATGCGGCGCTGGGAGCCAAGGGACGTAAGGCTATCGGCATTACCGACGGCTTGGTACGAATTTCCGTGGGCATTGAGGATGTGGATGACATTCTTGACGATCTGGATGGCGCGTTGAACGCGATATAGGAATTCTTTGCCACGGATTTCACGGATTGACGCGGATCAGTCCCGGATCAGCCCGGCAATGACCAATCTGGCAATGGCCAACCCGGCGATGACTTTCAAGGAGAGTCAGTCTTCGGCTCGCGAGTGGAATTCCGCCGTCTACCATCGACTGTCAGGGCCGCAGGTCAGTTGGGGCAAGAAAGTGCTGGCGCGGTTGCGACTGCGCGGCGACGAACTTGTTCTTGACGCGGGATGCGGCACCGGCCGACTGACGGCTGAATTGCTTGCGGCCTTGCCACGCGGGCGCGTGGTCGGCATCGATCTCTCCCAGAACATGTTGAGATCGGCGCGCGAGCATCTCGCGCACTTTAGAGCTGGCGTGAGCCTGGTTGCGTGCGATCTCCTGCACCTTCCTTTTGAAAACTCCTTCGACGGCATAGTGAGTACGGCGGCGTTTCATTGGGTGCTCGATCATGATCGATTGTTCTCAAACCTGCGCCGGGCGCTGGTTCCCGGCGGATGGCTAGATGCCCAGTGCGGAGGCGGAGCGAACATACAGTCACTGCGCAAGCGCGCCAATGCGCTGGCCGCGACTCCGAAGTTCGCCGATTTCTTTGCGGGATTCCAGGAGCCGTGGCTTTATCTGGGTGCGGAAGGTGCCGCGCAGAGTTTGCGGCACGCCGGGTTCGTTGAAGTTGAGACTTCGATTGAGGCGGCGCCGACGATTCTCGATGGTGCGGAGCACTACAACGAATTCGTACGCAACATTATTCTGCGACGGCACCTGGAGAAGATTCCTTCGGAAGAGCTTCGGGCAGAGTTTATGGCGGAGCTGACGGCGCTGGCTGCGGGCGATGATCCGCCGTTTTCGTTGGATTATTGGCGGCTGAACCTTAGCGGTCGCGCAAGGGACAACCGGGGCTAAAGCCCGCTCAGTTCTTTGCGCCGGCTACGCGGAGCTGAAGCGCGGCTCTTCCACGGTTGGTCACGCATTCACGTCGCAAGGCAGGCATTCACAGTTACGCACTTATTTACAGGTTTTTCACCCGCTCGCTACGTCACCGAGTGCTCGATCCATTCCAGGTACGCCGCGCTTCCGTCATCAATATTGATCGCGATACATTCCGGGAGTTCGTAAGAATGCAAATCCCGAATGGCATCGCGGACATTCGGAAATTTTTCGAGCGTCGTTTTGATGAGTAACTGCCATTCCGAGGCCGATTCAACCTTGTCCTGCCAGCGGTAGACCGATTCAACGTGTGGGACGATGTTCACGCAGGCGGCCAGCCGCTGCTCGACGAGATGGCGTGCGATCTTGCGGGCCTCATCTTCGGAACCCGCGGTGCAGAGGACGATTCGTTTGTCAGTCATATAAAATCAGCGTCGGCCATCATCCGTCACACCGTACCACGAGGGTCACGGAACAGATTCGACGCAGCGAGGTTCCTTCATGCTAACGCAAATCAAGTTTGGCACATCGGGCTGGCGGGCCGTCATGGCGGAGGAGTTCACGTTTGCCAACGTGCAGCGCGCCGTGGGCGGCATCGCCCGCTACGTGGCTTCGCAGAAGCCGCGAGGCGCACGAGTCATCGTGGGCCGCGATCCGCGGTTTCTGGGCGAGACTTTCTGCTCGATGGCGGCGGAAATTCTGGCGGCGCACGGCATCACGCCTGTGCTGGTTGCAGATCCCGCGCCCACTCCTGCATTTGCCCATGCCGTAGTTCACAACAAGGCGGATGGCGTTATCAATTTCACCGCGTCCCACAATCCGCCGGAGTACAACGGAATCAAATTTTCCACTCCCGACGGTTGCCCAGCCTTGCCGGAAGTCACGAAAAAAATTGAAGCTGCAATTGCCGCGGGAGATGGCGCTGCCTCGGCTGAAAGTCACGCCGTACCTCCGACAAACGAAACGCTTGACCCCAAGCCGGCCTACTTGAAGCGGCTGGGCGAAGTCATCGATCTCGAGGTGATTCGCAAAGCAAATCTGCGCGCGGTGTTCGATCCCATGTGGGGCGCGGCTCGCGGATATTCCGACGAACTGCTGCGCGGCGCCGGGCTGCAGGTAGCTACGGTCCACGACTATCGCGACGTCCTGTTCGGCGGACACGCTCCCGAACCGGACGATCATCTGCTCGAAGACCTGCGAAAAAAGATGCGTGAGACCAAAGCCCAGATCGGCATTGCGACCGACGGCGACGCCGACCGCTTCGGCATCGTCGACTCCGACGGAACCTTCCTGCAGCCAAACTACGTGATCGCTCTGCTTTTTGATTACCTCGTTGAAAGCCGTGGGTGGAAGAACGGCGTGGCCAAGTCGGTCGCGACGACGAATCTGATTAATGCCCTGGCGGAGTCCCATGGCGTGGAACTGCACGAGACTCCGGTCGGATTCAAATACATCGGCGAACTGATCATGCAGGACAAGATCGCGATTGGCGGCGAAGAAAGCGCTGGCCTATCGATCCGACATCACGTGCCCGAGAAGGATGGTGTTCTGGCCGGCCTGTTGTGCTGTGAAGCGGTGGCGCGCAGAGGGAAGTCCCTGGGTGAACAATTGAAGGCGGTGTGTAACCAAGTAGGTTCCTATTATCCGCAACGCGAGAACTTCCGCTTGACGCCCGAGGTCAAGGCGAAGTTCACTGAGAAGCTGCGGTCCGATCCACGCGATTTCAACGGGCGCCCAGTGAGCCAGGTGGTTCGCACGGACGGATTGAAGCTGGTGTTCAGCGACGGGTCGTGGGTCTGCTACCGGTTGTCGGGGACCGAACCTGTGGTGCGCGTCTACACCGAAGCGCGCAGTGAGAAGGGGTTGGAGGCGTTGAGCGCGGCTGCGAAGCATTGGATTTTCGAGTGAAGTCTTTTCAGGAATTTCTTTATAGTGAAACCCTTCTCCAGAATCGCACGATTCCCGAGTCCCGAGGATGGTCTGCGCGCCATGGTCGAGCGCGCGCCGCAGGCGGAAGCGTTTGCCGCATCATGGATTGAGCGCATTCGCCCGCTGGCGGTTCGACTTTACGTCCTGCGGCGGCGAATCGCGACTATCGCCGTTACCCTGCTGGCCGCGTCGTTGTTTGTGCATGTTATGTTTGGCGCGAATGGAATGGTTGTCTACAAGCAAAAGCGCGCCGACTACCATGCGTTGCGCAAACAGATTGTGCAGGTGCAACAGGAGAACGATCGCTATACCCAGCAGATTCAGGGCCTAAAGAGCGATCAGAAGTCCATTGAAAAAGAGGCGCGCGAGCAACTCGGTTATGCCAAGCCGGGAGAATACGTTTACGTTCCGCCCGTTCCGGCAAAGCCCGCGGTACCGGCCACTCATTCGGCGAAAAAATAGCCTACTCGTTTTGCCTGCCGCGCAACTTGCGACGGTGCGTTTTGCCCGCGGGCTGACAATCCATTGGTAGCTCTGTGGTATATTTCCCGTGCCTCATTTCACAATCGGACGGGGACTGGCTGTCCGCGCGGGTGGGCACCAACTCCAACGCACGTAGGTAAACTTTGCGGCGTGAGGCCGCAATCTGAACTTCAAAAAGGAGAAAAATCGGCCATGAGAAAATTGTTCGTGCTATGTCTTGCGATATGTTTTGTGTTCGCCCTGACAGCGATGGCGTTTGACGACATGGGCAAAAGCGCCACCGTCAAGGGGTGGGTTGCCGATGACAAGTGCGGGGCCAAGGGCGCCAACGATAAGGCTGAGGCATGCACGAAGAAATGCCTGGCCGCGGGCGCGAAGATGGTCATCGTAACCGACAAGGATCAGAAGATCCTGATGGTCGACAATCCGGACGCGCTCAAGGGACACGAAGGGCACCACATCGCCGCCACCGGTTCGGTGAAGGGTGATTCGATTCACGTGGACAGCATGAAGATGTTGTGAGCACGTGCGCGAATTGAAAGAAATTTTAGGGGCGGCTTTTTAGCCGCCCTTTTCTTTTGGGACGTAAGTTTTTGCGGCGTTGTCGGCGGCATTCCGGATGTGGTGAGAGAGACGTTGCGAGCAACGTCTCTACGAAAACGCGGGCGGGGCGCCCGCGCCACACGACCTATCTCACTACGCCCTCCAGGGGGGAACTGGCTGTCGCATACAACTTCTTTGGCATGCGGCCGGAGAGATATGCCTGGCGCCCTGCGAGCACCGCGTGGTGCATGGCTTCGGCCATCAGCACGGGATCCTGAGCGTTGGCAATGCCGGTGTTCATCAGGACTGCGTCTGCGCCGAGTTCCATTGCGATCGCGGCATCCGAGGCGGTGCCTACTCCCGCGTCTACGATCAGCGGTACCCCTGTAATCATTTCGCGCAGAATGCGGATGTGGGCCTGGTTCTGAATTCCCATGCCACTGCCGATGGGAGCGCCGAGGGGCATAATCGTGGCGGCTCCGGCGTCGATCAGACGCTTCGCAAAAACGATGTCATCGGAGGTGTAGGGGAGCACGGTGAAGCCTTCTTTTACCAGGACGCGCGTGGCTTCGAGCGTGGCCTGCACGTCGGGATAAAGCGTGGCCTGATCGCCGATGACCTCCAGCTTGACCCAATCGGAGAGGCCGACTTCGCGAGCTAGGCGCGCCGCGCGGATGGCTTCGTCGGCGGTGTAGCATCCGGCGGTGTTGGGCAGCAGAAAATATTTTTTGGCGTCGATGTAGTCGAGCAGCGATTCCTTGCTGCGATCCAGATTCACGCGGCGCACCGCGACCGTGACCATTTCGGTGCCGCTGGCTTCGAGGGCGCGGGCTGTTTCCTGGAAGGATTTGTATTTTCCGGTGCCGACGATGAGGCGGGAGCGGAAGGAGCGGCCGGCAATAATCAGTGAATCCGACATGGTTCTATTGTAGCGCCGCCGGCAGGATGCCAGCGCTACGCTTGACTCACGCTGGCTTCAGCCTGGGCGTAGAGTTCATCGATCTGGCGGCGGTAGCGCTCTTCGATCACCTTGCGTTTCAGTTTCATCGTTGGGGTCAGGGCGCCGTTGTCGGGCGTGAACTCGTCGGCTACAAGCATTAGTCGCTTCAGCTTTTCGAAGCGCGCCAGATTTCCGTTCACGGCTTCGACGATGCCTTCGTAGAGTGCTTGCACTTTTGGATGGGCGATCAGTTCCGTTCGCGAGGCAAACGAAATTTCGTTCTCGCGCGCCCATTCTTCCAGAGCAACAAAGTTGGGAGACACTATGACTGCAGGAAATTTGCGCCGGTCGCCGATGATAGCTGCGATTCCCACCAGAGGATTCAACTTGAGCGAATTCTCGATGGGCTGCGGCGCAATAAACTTTCCGCCGGACGTCTTAATCAAATCTTTCTTGCGGTCGGTGACCGAGAGATATCCATCGGCGTCGATGTTGCCAATGTCCCCGGTCTTGAACCAGCCGTCGACGATTGCCGCCTTCGTCTCCTCCGGCCGGTTCCAGTAGCCTTTGAATACCGACGGGCCGCGCACCAGGATTTCTCCGTCTTCGGCGATGCGAACTTCCAGATTCGGCAGGATCTTGCCCACCGTGCCGATGCGGTGATTTGCTGGCGTGTTCAACGCAATCACCGGCGACGTCTCCGTGAGGCCGTAGCCTTCGTGAATGCGGATCCCGACGGTGGCGTACCACTCGGCGAGCTCGCGTCCTAGTGGCGCGCCGCCGGAGATGAAAGTTTCCACGCGCCCACCCATGCCTTGCCGTATTTTCGAAAAAACGAGCTTGTTCGCCAGCTTCCAGCTGCGCGAGGTGGGAATTTTTCCGGCAAGAATCTCGGACTTATTGTGTTCCCCGACCGAAAGAGCCCAGTCGTAGATGGCGCGCTTGGGCAGGCCCTTGGTTTTCTGTTCCGCCTGCGCATAGATTTTTTCGTAGACGCGCGGCACGGCAACAAAAAGTGAGGGCTGCACCTCAAGCAGGCTGGCAGGGAGCTGGTCCAGAAACGGGCAGTAGGCCAGCGTCACACCGTGATACAACATGGCGAAATCCACGTGGCGCGCCGTGATGTGGCAGAGCGGCAGAAACGAGATGCTGATCAGGCCGGGCCGCATATCGAAGCCGGCCAGCGAACACGCGATGTTCGATGCAATGTTGCCGTGGGTCAACATCGCGCCTTTCGAGGTGCCCGTCGTTCCCGACGTATAGACGATTGTCGCCAGATCATCGGGACCAACGGAGCGCGCCCGGGCTTCAATCTCGGCGCCGAGGTTCTCGGGTCCCTGTGCGGTGATCTGTTTCATGGCTACGCACTTGGCCGCGAATGGGGCGAGATCGCCGTTGAACTCCAACCGATCCATCACCACGATTTTTTCAATCTTCGTATGGGGCAGAATCGACAATATTTTGCGCAGTTGCTGGTCGGACGACAAAAAAATGGTCCGACACCCCGCATCGTTCAGGACGAACGCGGTCTGTTCCGCAGTGAGCGTGGTATAGAGCGGGACCGTCACGGCCCCGAGCAAAAGGGTGGCCATGTCGGCCATCGGCCATTCCGGCCGGTTTTCGCTGAGGAGGGCAATGCGGTCTCCCGCTTGAATTCCCAAAGCATGCAGCGCCCGCGCCGTACGGGCGACCCCTTGCCCAAACTCGCGAGACGTGATGGGCAGCCACTTTCCGTTCTCGCGGTACAGCATCATGCGATCAAGATTGCGTTCGACCGCGGCAAAGTAAATGTCGTTTAAAGTGGCAATGCTCATTTCATTTTTCACTGTCCCGACTGCGGAGCCCATGCTTGCATGCGCAACCCGGCTCCGAACAGAACTGTACTGTTTTGCCGGTGGTTTGGGCAATGCATCCGTGACATTGTTAGGTACTTCTCGGTGTACCATACAGCCAAGGCGGGGTATGCTGAACAACTACTACTGTGGGAGGATTCGAGAATGCAAAGAACGAGCTTAGCGCTTCTGTTGGCGGGTCTGCTTCTGGCAGTGATATCGACCGTCGCGCCGACTAGCGCGCAAACCAAGAAGGAGGATTCGAGCATGCCCAAGGTGGGCGACATGGCGCCGGACTTCACGCTGAAACACTTCGACGGCAGCGACTTGAAAGACGTGAAGTTGAGCGACTTCCGCGGGAAGAAGAATGTCGTGCTGGCGTTCTACATCTTCGCTTTTACCGGTGGTTGAACGCAGCAAATGAAAAACTTCCAGCAGAACCTGAAAGCGCTGGAAGCAGCCGACACCCAGGTCCTGGGTGTGAGCATGGATAGTGCCTTCGCAAATAAAGCCTTCGCCGACCAAATTGGAGTGACGTTCCCGCTGCTCAGCGATTGGGGCGGAAAAGTAACCCACGAATACGGCATCTACAAAGACGAATATCAAGCCCCGCGCCGCGTGAACTTCCTGATCGGCAAAGATGGAATCATCATGGAAGAGCAGGTGGACAAAGACGCAATCGATCCCAAAAAGATCGTCGACACCTGCCAGCGTCCAAAGCTGAAAAACTAACCGCCAACTGCCCTCGTAGAGACGTAGCTTGCTACGTCTCTACGGCAAGTCCGCTCACGATAAGTACTTCCGTACCCGGGAAACTTAACGGGATCTATGGTGTTTAGACGGATGTCGGTAAGATCATGACATACGGATTTCAGTTCCGTCGGGGCGAACTATGAATACGCGCAAATTGTCGGTTTGGTTAGTGTTACTAGCGAGCTTTGCATTCGTGCTGCAACTCTCAACCGACGCAAAAGCACAGGATTACGGCCAGGACCAGAATCAAATTCAAAATCAAGATCAGGAACTGAACCAGGATCCAGGTCAGGATCCTCCGGGCCGCGTGGCGCGGCTTAATTTCTCCCAAGGTTCGATCTCGTTTCGACCGGCCGGCGAAGACGACTGGGTCTCCGCCGTTCCCAACCGCCCCATGGTCTCCGGCGATGACTTGTGGGCTGACGAGGATTCGCGCGCCGAGGTTCACGTTGGTTCGGCGGCGATCCGTCTGGGCTCAAAGACCGGAATCACCTTCCTCACTCTCGACGACCACACCACGCAGATCCGTCTGGCGCAGGGATCGCTCATTTTGCGTGTGCGTCACGTCGATGACGATGACAACTACGAAATCGACACTCCGAACATTGCCTTCAGCCTGTTGCAGCCCGGCGAGTACCGCGTGGACGTGAGCGAGGACGGAAGTCAGTCGGTCACCACGGTCTGGCACGGTCGGGGCCGAGTCACGGGCGGCGGGTATACCTACACGGTGATTGCCAATCAATCCGCGACGTTCACCGGCAGCGATCAGCTGGAGTATGACGTCGCCCAACTACGCGACCGCGATGATTTCGATACCTGGGCTTTTGAACGTGACGATCACGAAGACCGCGCCGATTCCGCGAATTATGTTTCCCGGGAAATGACGGGCTATGAAGATCTCGACGATTACGGCGACTGGAGCTACGTGGCCGGCTACGGCCCCTGCTGGCGGCCCCGCGCGGTGGTGGTGGGATGGGCTCCCTATCGTTTTGGTCACTGGGCCTATGTCGGCCCCTGGGGCTGGACCTGGGTCGAAGATGAGCCTTGGGGATTCGCTCCTTTCCACTACGGACGATGGGCATTTGTTGGAAGCGGTTGGTTCTGGGTGCCAGGACCGGTCGTCGTTCGGCCCGTCTGGGCTCCGGCGCTGGTAGCGTTCGTGGGCCGCGGTCCGCGTTTTCGCTTCTCCGCCGGCGTTGGCGTGGGATGGTTCCCGCTCGCTCCCGGAGAAGTCTATCTCCCCGGATACCGTGTGAGCCGCGCATACGTGAACAACGTGAACATCACCAACACGACAGTAAATGTAACGAGAGTGACGAATGTCTACAACACGGTGATCGTCAACCGGAACACCACGATCAACAACGTCACGTACGTGAATCAGCATGTCAATAACGGCGTGACCGTGGTGTCGCATGAAGCGTTCGTCAATGCGCGGCCAGTTGCACAAAACGTGATGAGGGTTGATCCCAGGGAGCTTGCCTCGGCGCCAGTCAGTCATGTGGTGGCAGCCGAGCCTATCCGCACCAGCGTGTTTGGTGCGGGACGGCCCGTGCCGGTCAGGCCGCCCTCAGCAGTAATCAGCCGTCCCGTGGTTGCGGTCAGAACGCCTCTTCCGCCTCCGCACCCTATTGAGCAGAGGCAGGCGCAGGCTGGCGGACATCTGAATCAGCAGGCCTTGGTTCGTCCGGCCGGTCCCACACAGCCGGCTCAGGTGAATCCAGGCAGCCGGGCTCAGCAGCCGCAGAATGGCTTCCGGCCATTTACTCAACCCAACAGTGGCAATAACCAGGTCCGGCAGATGCCAAACACGCAGCCGCGAACCTACGAGCAGCAGGGAACTCTTCCTTCGGAAAACCGGAACACGCAGCCGCTGGAAAACCGGAACATGCAGCAACCGGAGTACCGCAACATGCAGCCGCCGCAAAATCGCATGGTTCAACCGGTCAACCGCGAGGAAATGAGGCAGGCTCCGCAGCCGACGCATCCGCTGGTCCGGCCCACGCCGCCGGTGCAGGAGCGCAGCCCGCAACAAGAGCAGCAGCAGGAGCAGAAGTTCAATCAATGGCACCAGGAGCGTCCCACTCCTCCAGCGCCGCAACGAGAGCCGCCGCGGGCGGCGCCGCCGCAGCGGGAGCCGTCGCGCCCATCACCGCCGAAACAGGAGAGTCCCAAGAAAGGCCGTTGACGCTGACGGCCTGCTTACGATGTGATAGGTTCGCATGAGATGCGCTTGCGGACCAGACAACCAATAACGGCAACGCCGGGAGAACCGCAACCTCTCCCGGCGTAGTCTTTTGTGGCCCAGCTTGTATCGATGGCAAGGGCAGTAGCCGGACACCGAAGTCAAATGACCGAAACCAAGCGTCCCGCGATTAACTGGATGGATGTCCTGTGGCTGGTGCTGCTGGTCGGACTAGCACTTTTGCCCCCCGTGCGTGAGCCCCACAAGCAACTCATCCTGCTGGCCTTCGGCATTCTTCAATTGAGCGAGGGCTGGCTGATTTCCCGCGTGCCCCTCCGGGGTCCAGCCTATCTGGTTCTGTTGAAGATTGTCCTGGCTACGCTGCTGATCGATCACACCAACGAAATCGCCATCAACAGCTACTACTATCCCATCTACTACCTCCCCGTGGTGACCGCGGCGGAGTACTTTAGCCCGTGGGCCACGTTGCTGTGGACGTCGCTGGCTTCGGCCGCCTACTGTGCTTATCTCTATCCTGCAGGGCAGCAGTTCGAAATCACGGCCGAGAACTACCAACTGCTGGCCATCCGCGTTCTTTTCTTCTTTCTTGCGGCCATGCTGGTCAACCGTTTTGTCGTCGAGAACCGCCGGACGACCCAGCGCTATCAGGAACTGGCCGAGACCCTCGCCGAAACCAACCGACGTCTGGAGCAGGCACAAGCCGAGGCGCGCCGCTCCGAGCGCCTGGCCGCGCTTGGCCAGCTTTCCGCCGGACTCGCCCACGAGATCCGCAATCCCCTGGGAGTGATCAAAGGCTCGGCGGAGATGCTCACCCAAAAACTCGGAGACTCCAACCCGCTGGCGACGGAGCTCGCGGGATACATTTCGACGGAAACCAACCGCCTGAGCTCACTGGTCACGCGCTTCCTGGATTTCGCGCGGCCTCTACACGCTGATTTGACGCCACAGGACATCACCTCCGTTCTCGATCGCGCCTTGAACGACGTCGCCCAATTTTGGAAGGGTGCCCCGGTTCAGGTGGAGAAAGAGTATGAGCCTGATCTGCCCCTCGTGCCGCTGGATGAGAGCCTGTGCGAACAAGCATTCGTTAATATTGTGCAGAATGCTTACGACGCCATGGGCGCCAGCGGCGGCAGGCTGCGCGTTCACGTCAGGCAATCGCGTGTGGAGAACCGCGATGGCCGTACTCTCGATGGAGTCGAAGTGCGCATTGCAGACACCGGACCGGGTATTCCTCCGGAGTTGCGCGAACAAATCTTTAATCCCTTTGTGACCACTAAGAAAAGCGGAGTCGGCCTGGGACTGTCGATCGTCTCGAAAATTATTGACGGGCATCACGGCACGATCCGCATCGAACCCTCGAGCCATCCCGCCGGCAACGGCGATCGAGGTTTGAGTGCGGCAGGCGCGGGCGTATCAGGCTCGGGCGCGTCAAACTCGGGTGCCCAATTCGTAATGTTTTTTCCCGCCGCCGGGGACAAGACCGCAGTGGGTGAGACCGCTCATCTGGTGATCTCGTGAGACTTGCGGAAGCGAGGAAGACACGCGAATGCCGGCAATCCTGATTGTCGAGGACGAAGCGAAGATGCGCCGCTTGCTCGAGTTAAATCTGGGCGACGACGGATTCACCACGTTCTCTGCCGAAGACGCAGAAACCGGCCTCAAGTTGCTGCGCGAAAACCCCATCGATCTCATCCTGACCGATCTGAAACTTCCCGGCATGAACGGTCTGGAGTTTCTGCAAGCCGTCAAGCGCCAGAACGCCGCACTGCCTGTCGTTGTAATGACTGCCTTCGGCAGCGTCGAAACCGCGGTCGATGCCATGAAGGCCGGCGCCAGCGACTACGTCCTCAAACCCTTTTCCCTGACCGAGATGCGGATCGTCATTCACAAAGAGCTGGACGTCCGCAATCTACGCGAAGAGAACCGATCTTTACGCGAGGCATTGGGTAAGCGCTATTCGCACCCCAACATTGTCGCCCGCAGCCCGAAAATGCAGGAAGTGCTGGCCACCGTGGAGCGGGTCGCTCCCACCAACTCCACCGTGCTTCTAGGCGGCGAGAGCGGCGTTGGAAAAGATTTGATCGCGCGCGCCATCCACGAAAAATCGCGCCGCGCCTCGGGCCCGTTCCTTAAGATCAACAGCACCGCCATTCCCGAGAATCTGCTGGAGAGCGAATTGTTCGGCTTCGAAAAAGGAGCGTTTACCGGCGCGGTTGCCAGCAAGCCGGGCAAGTTCGAACTCGCCGATAAGGGAACTCTCTTCCTCGATGAGATCGGCGATGTGCCCCCCGCAACTCAGGTGAAGCTATTGCGGGTTCTACAGGAGCGCGAGTTCGAACGCCTGGGCGGAACGCGCACGGTGAAGGTCGACGTTCGCCTGATCGCAGCCACCAACAAAGATCTGCGGCAGGCGCTCGAGCAAGGCACGTTCCGTGAAGATCTCTACTACCGCTTGAATGTTGTCCCCATCGACATCGCGCCCTTGCGGGAGCGTAAGGAAGACATTGCCGACCTGGTGAACTTGTTCATCTCGCGTTTCAGCGGAGAATCCGGCAAACCCGTAGAAGGCATTACATCCGAGGCGATGCAGATTCTTGTGAATTATCACTGGCCCGGAAACGTCCGCGAGTTGCAGAACATTGTCGAGCGCGCGTGCGCGCTGGCGAAAGGCAGCGTGCTCGGCCCATCCGACATCCACCTGGATGTGCGCCCCGCGAAAAGCGCAAATGGTCCCGGAGGATTTCTTCCCGACGGCATGACGCTGGAGCAGTGGGAAGATGAAATGGTGCAGGAAGCCCTGCGCCGTGCCAATGGCAACAAAAGCCAGGCCGCGCGCCTGCTGGGATTGTCTCGCAATGCCCTGCGCTACCGGTTATCTAAAATCGGCATCGCCGATGAACCTGAGAAAGCCGAATAACAACGTCCCTCGTCCTCGGTTGTCCGCGAGCAAGGCTCGGCGCCCGGTCAGAGCTCGCAAACTGAAACATTATCTTCGGCAATTCTGCGTTTCCAGGGCGTTTCCAATTCCGTGGACGAACGCGTCCGAAGGACAATAGCCGGGCGCCGTAGTAGTTCACTCCTCGCGCAGCAGTATCAAAGGATCAACCGACAGCGCGCGTTGCGCTGGAATCCACGTAGCCAGCAGCCCCAGCAATGACATCGCCAGAACAACGCCAGCCAATACCAGCGGATCGCGCGGAGTTGCCTGATACACGATGAAAGCCAGCACCCGGCTCGCCAGAATTCCGAGGAGCAATCCTGCCGCCGAACCGAAAGCCAGCAATTTGAATGCCCGTCCCAACGCTGCCTGCAACACTTCCTTACGCTGCGCGCCGAGGGCGATACGAATTCCCAACTCCCGCAGCCGCTTGCTGACCGAGTACGCAGCCATTCCAAAGATGCCGGTGATCGACAGCATCGCGCCCATCACGCCCAGCACTCCCAGCGCACGCGTCGCCATACGCGAAGCAAACAGAGCTGACGTCCAGTTCCTGGTTCCAGGTTTGGATGGTGAACAGGCAGCCCCGCATCCAGGTCCCGCAGTTTGCTCCTGATGGCTGCCGCAAGTTGCTGCGGATCGCGGTTCGAGCGCACCACCAGCGCAGGTCTCAGCTCGATGGCGATTGCAGGATGGGGAGAAACATCGCCGGCTGCGGATCTTCGGTGAGGCTCGCCATATTTTCCGTCTTCCACGATGCCCACCACTTGGACGCGCGTTCCATCCGGCATCTTGTAATACCCGCCCAGTGCGTTGGTTACGGAGCCAAAGATTTTGCGCGCAAACTCCCGATTGACACGGCCACGCGCGGCGCGTTTTTGTCGTCATGCCAGGTGAAAGTCCTGCCCGCCAGCAAGGCTGTGCCGGCCGCATGGAAGTATTCGGGAGATATGTTGTACATGCACGGCTTCAGCCGCGGCATTCGATGGCCTCAGATCTGTCGTTTTGTCGGTAAAGACATTCGAGCCGTTCGCGCCGTAATACAACGGCAGCCGATCCACCAATCCCACAGACTTTACGCCAGGAATCGTCTCCAAGGCATCGATCATGCGCTTTTGCATGGCGGGCACGCTGGTCGCCGCTGTAACCGGCCATGCTCAGATCTGTATCTACCAGCATGGCGTTCCGCGGCTCAAAACCGAAGTTGCTGTGCAGCGAGCGCACCAGTCCACGCACGGCGACCATCGAAGAAGTGACCAGCACGGCGCAGATCGCAATCTGCACCACAAGCAACAGGTCGCGGACCGTAATCCGCCGCCCGATCCTGCCGCGATGATCCCGACTTGACGACCTCATAGGGATTGGTGCGGAGCACCTGCCTCACCGGGACCGCGCCAAAGAGGAACCCGCTCGCTAAAGCCAGCAGCAAAGCCACCAGATAAACATTTGCGTCCGGGTTCACCGGCACATGGATGGGAGCGGTTGGAAATGGCTGCCACACGCTCAGCCCGCGCAACAGCAGCTACGCTGCCCCATAGTCCGACAGCGCCTCCGACCAGCGAAATCAGCACGGCTTCGGTGAAGAGTTGCCGCAGAATGCGTCTGCGGCTCGATCCCAGCGCGAGCCGCAGAGCAACTTCCCGGGAACGGTCGGCGGCGCGCGCGGCAAACAGGCTGCCCAGGTTGGCGCATGCGGCCAGCAGAATCAACCCCGCCAGCAGCATCAATCCGGTGAGAAATGCCCGTACGGGACCGCCCAGCCAGTCGCCGGCCAGACCTGGACGCGCCAGGGAAAAGGTCATTTGGCCATCGTCTTTGGGATAGGTCTTTTCCAGATAGGCGCCAATCGAGTTCAGATCGGCAATCGCCTGCGCCGGAGTGACTCCCGGCTTCAGATGTCCCAACACCATCAAAATGCCGCGGTTCCCGCGCGCGTTCAGCACATTCGCGCCCTCCACCTGCTCCTGGTTCACCATCGGCACAAAGAAATCGGGAGAGAAAAACAACAGAGTCCCGTGGAACTCAGGCGGCGCTACGCCGAGGATGGTAAAAGGATGCTTGTTCAGCTGAACGACACGGCCCACCACGCCGCGATCATCCTGAAAATGGCTGTGCCAATACGCGTAGGTGAGCACGATATACGGAGCGCTGTTCGGGCCGTGCTCATCGGAGCCGTGGAAGAAACGGCCAAGATACGGCTGAATGCCTAATGCGTCGAAGTAGTTCCCGGTCGCTTCCAAGATCCAGGCGCTGGATGGATTGTTGCCCGTGTCCAGCCCGGCCTGAGCGATGTTATAAGCTGCCAGACCTTCGAAGCTGCGGTTGCGATCGCGCAGATCGAGATAGTCGGGATACGACTGATTGATGGCTTTATCGCTCCCGCGCTCGATGGCGTAGAGGCTCTCCGCCTGAGGCACATTCAGCGGGCGCAGGATCAGCGCATTCAACACGCCGAAAACCACGGCGTTTGCGCCGATGGCCAGCGCCAGCGTCAAAACGGCGACGATGGTAAATCCGGGAGACTTGCGCAACATGCGGAGGCTGAAGCGCACATCCTGCATCAAGAGTCTCGATAAAATTGCCGCCCAGCGCTTCGTGGCATTCCTCTTTGTATCGCTCATGGCCGCCGAACTCGATGCGCGCGCGGCGTTCGGCCTCGGCACGAGGCAGGCCGGAACGCTCCAGATCGTCGGCGCGATGCTGGATGTGGGAGCGAAGCTCCTCCTCCATCTCGGCATTCATCTGCGAACGATGGAAGAGAGTGGCGATGCGGAAGCGAAGCGAATCGAGGAGTTTCATACTTCCTCCGGTTGCGCGGCGAGGGCGGAGCCGATGGCAGTCGCGAGCCGATTCCAGCTGTCGGTCTCTTCGCGCAGACGCTTGCGGCCCGCGGCGGTGAGTTCGTAGAACTTGGCGCGGCGATTGTTCTCCGATGTGCCCCAGCTCGCCTTGAGCAGTCCCTGACGCACGAGGCGAAACAGGCCGGGATAGAGCGCGCCCTGTTCGATCAGCAGCGCATTGCCGGAGATCTGCCCGATGCGCAGAAGGACGCCGTACCCATGCAGTGGGCCGAGCGAGACCGCCCTCAGGATGAGGAGATCGAGAGTGCCAGGAAGAAGCTGAGCTTGGTCGGTCACTGGTCCTCCTAAGATGATTAGGAGACTAGCGCGATCACTCCTAAGCTGTCAAGGAGAAAAACGAGGCGCAATCACTTGCTGAGGGGCTCGACCGCCTGATGAAGAGGCGAACAGATTCAAATAAATCTCAGAATCAGCGTCCAAGTCAGCTCGGCGACAAGGCACGGGCAACGCGCGAAGGCTCGCCGGAGAACGGCCGTGCTCTAGTCTTTTTCGACTTCAGCGATGTACTTTCGGATCGACTGCTGGGCAGCGGGACTTACGGTCGTGAACTGAATCCCTTGGCGCTTTTCTTGTGTCCACGCCACTGTGCCCATTGCGTCGATGGATACGCCGGAGACGGGTAATCGGAAGGACAATCGTACGGCATCCTTGGCTTGCAAATTACTGGCCTCGACCTGCATTCCGCCTTGGCTGAGGTTCCAAGTCATGCCGCGTATGGTTCGAGAACCCGCAATGAAAGTCACCTCTGTTTGTAATGGAACGCGGATATATTTACGTCGATTCTCCAACATCCCACCACTTACAGTCCGGAACAAGATACTCAGCTTTTGTCTGTCTACAGGCTTCTGAAGAAAGAAAGTTACTCCGATAGCAAATGCTTGTTGCATGGTTTGTCTTTCATCCCGCCCCGTGACAATGATAATCGGGGTAAATTTATTCCAAGATGAATTGCGGATGACGCGAGCGAGGTCGAACCCATTCAGGTTTGGCATTTCCAGGTCGAGGAAGATTCCGTCAAATCTCTCCTGATTGACTATCCCGACCGCCTTCTCGCTGTCGCTGACTGGATGCACCTCGGCTTTCAAAGATGTAAAAACCTCGACCATTAGTTCCAGACTTGCGGGGTCATCTTCCACAACAAGGAGTTTCAGTGGTGTCATGCACGATCCTCTTCTAAAACCCAATCTCGCCAACCATCATACGTTGCACGTCAGTGACTGTGAGTCCGGTTTTAGAAAACCGGCGAATTGCGAACAACAGCACTAGCCATTAAGGTGGGTCGGGTTACCCCAAGCTGCCGGTTTACCAAGGCCCCGGCGTTTTCCGTAAATGGAACAGTTAGAAAATGAGTTTTGCGATGGTTCAGCCAGGTATTTTTGAAGGATATCCACAGGGTCGGTCCCCCATCCAACGAACAATTCGCACCAGACAACTGGCCGAAAACCACCACCCTTGGCTGAGGTCGGCCAAGTCACTCGCATTCGGTAGACCCGAGCGTCGAACTTCCCTCCTCCATCGCTGAAAACAAACGGGTTATAGACAGTCCTTTCGGCCTTCTTTGGCATGGCAGTTGCCTCTCTTTCTGGCAGATACATTCCTATACGTGGGTCGTTCTCATAAGGGGCGGTTGGAAGAGGCGGTTTATGAAAAGCAGATTCATAGCAAGTTTGGCAGTCCTGAGTTTAGCGCTATCGGGCGCCTTGTCGGTTAGCGCTTTCGCGCAAACGACCGACGAAGGCCCCGCGCCCTCGGATCAACCCAGTGCTCCGATGGAGATTGGTCAGGCGCCGGGACCGGACGCGCAGCCGAATTATTCTCAGCCGAATAACGGTCAGATGGGATATCCCCAGCCCGGCGACGCCCAGCCTTCTGATACCCAGCCGGGTGACGAACCGAGTGACGCTCAGCCCACCGAGGCTGAGCCGGGTGGACCCTCGGGCGAAGCTCCGGCGCAGACAGACCAAGGCGTGGCGCGAATCAGCTTAATTCATGGCGACGTTTCCACGCAGCGCGGTGACTCCGGAGACTGGTCAGCAGCCACGTTGAATCAGCCGGTGATGACCGCCGACAAAGTTTCAACCGGTGACAATGCCCGGGCTGAATTGCAACTCGACTTTGCCAACATTCTTCGCTTGGGACCAAACTCCCAGGCCAACCTGGCAAATCTCACCAAAAGGAATATTCAGATCCAGTTGGCTCAGGGCATTGCGGACTTCAGCATTTCGAAAGACAGCGAGTCCGAGCCCGAGATCGATACACCGAACGTGTCCATCCATCCCGCGCATCATGATGGCGTGTTCCGCGTTGAAGTGCGCCCCGATGGCGACACGATCGTGATTGTGCGCGCAGGCCAGGCGCAGATCGCCACCCCGGAAGGCAGCACGGAAGTCAACGCCGGTGAAATGGCCACGGTGCGCGGCGACGCCGAGTCGCGCGCAATACAAGATCTCCTCGGCCCCGGACCGTGACGATTGGGATCGCTGGAATAGCGACCGCGATCACATGATCAGCAGCGCCAACTCCTGGCGTCACACCAACCGCCGTTATACCGGAGCGCAGGATCTGGACGCCTACGGCAATTGGCGGAACGTTCCCGACTACGGCGATGTGTGGGTTCCCAACGAGCCAGATGGCTGGGTTCCGTATCGCGATGGCAATTGGACCTATGAGCCCTATTACGGCTGGACTTGGGTTGGCTACGAACCCTGGGGCTGGGCGCCATATCACTACGGGCGTTGGTTTCCCTACGGCGATGCGTGGGCCTGGTGGCCTGGGCCGGTGTATGCAGGCTACAACCCGTTCTGGTCGCCCGCGTATGTGTCGTTCTTTGGCTGGGGCGGAGGCTTTGGTTTCGGAGTCGGCTATGGCGGTTGGGGTGGCTTTGGCTGGCTTCCGGTTGGACCTTGCGACTATTTCCATCCCTGGTGGGGCGGATACGGCGGTCGCTTCGGAGTGGTCGGCTTCCGTGGCGGCTATAACCGATACGGGGGCTTCGCGCCTCTGCACGGTGGCACGCGATTCTCGAACATCGCGAACCTGCACGACAATCATGTTGCCAGGGCTTTCTCGACCGTGAATGCCGGTCGCTTCGGCGCAGGGCGGGTGTCGGCTGTTGCCGCAAGTCGCGCGCAGTTGAGCAGTGCGCGCATGATGGCAGGCAATTTGCCGGTGGTTCCTTCGCACGCGAGTTTGTCGGCGAGCGGGCGAGCGGCGGCGCCCTCTACCGTGCGCAACAGCGGTTCGCAGCGATTCATGGGCTCAGTCCACAGCAATATGTCGCGGCCAGCGTCGTTCCAACAGCAGACCGCGAGTCTGCGACAGTCGATGGCGCAGAACCACGTGAGTGCGATTCCTGCGGGCGGCCGAGGGAGCGCCGGAGGTTCCACTGGATTCCGCGGTGCGGCTGCATCGGGCACGATGCAAAAGCCGGGCGCGGGCACGTACCAGGGGGGGCGGGGAATCAACAACTCCGCGACTCGAAGTGCGGGCAATCAGCCGTCGTCGCCGTCGTTCAATCAGAATGGAAACCGGGGTGCATACCGTCCGCTCACACCACCGAGCAGCAGCAGCGGTTCGTATGGCACGGCAAACTCAGGACGAACCAACAACATGGGACCCTCGAACATGAATTCGAGAAATAATTCGGGGTATTCAAACATGGGTTCGAGAAATATGCCGTCGCAGCGCATGAGCCAGTCCCCGGCGGGCAACGGCGGGGGGTTCCGGCAGTTCACGCCGCCTTCGTCCTACGGCAACCCGGCATCGCGAGGGGGATCCTTCAGTGGATCGAGCGCGCCTGCGGCTCGTGGCAGCAGTGGCAGTTACTGGAATCGGACCGCGCCCAGTTCGAATTCGATGGGCGCGCGTGGCAACAGTGCTTACTCTGGCGCCGGCAGCTACGGCGCCGGCAGCTACGGGGGCGGCAGCTACGGCGGCGGATCGTCCTCGCGTCCGCAGCTGGATATGCGGCAGCCGATTGTGCGGTCTCCTTCGGGTGGCTACGAGGGCTATTCGCGCGGGGCCAGTCCCGCATACGGGGGGTATTCAGGCGGGGCCAACCCTGGGTATGGAGGATATCGCGGCGCGCCGAGCTACAGCGGACCGCGCGGCGGCTCCCCCAGCTACGGCGGCTCGCGTGGCGCACCGAGCTATGGTGGTGGCCGCGCTCCTAGCGGTGGCGGCGGACACTATTCAGCGCCGAGCGGTGGCGGACATTACTCCGGAGGCGGCGGGGGTGGGCACTCCTCCGGCGGAGGTGGTGGCGGACACTCTGGTGGCGGTGGCGGACATTCAGGTGGCGGCGGCCATTCCGGTGGCGGAGGTCATCGCTAAAAAAGCTTGGAGACGGTAAGTCTCTAAGGGAAGCAGCAACTTGGTGTAGGCGAGTTGTTGTAAATGAAGTGAAGAACAGAGGCGGGAAGGGCGTGCTTAACGGCACGCCCTCTCTGTTAGTACAAAGTTTCAGAGTTTCAATGTTGCAAGGTTTCAAGGAAGAGTTTGAGCGGTGGAACATTGAAACCCTGAAACTTTGAAACCTTGAAACTTTGAACCTTTGAAAATCACGGCCGCGCGTACGCCGGACTGTCGGGTTCGGGACGGTCGTAATCCCGGTCGTATTTGTTTTTGTGAGCCAGCGAGAGGTCAGACTCAGCCAGTATGAAGGTTCCCAGCGATGTAGCGCCAGGAGCGACTGTGATCTCCCGGCTCAGGGCGCGAAGAGCGTCGGGCGCGACCGAAGCGTGAAAAACCTGCAGCTCGTAGCGGCCGGGTGGAACGTTCGGAATGCTAAGGTCTCCGCGGGAATCGGAAATGGCGTAGTAGGGCGTTACCAGGGCGATGACCACGGCGCTCATTTCAGCATGAATGTTGCAAAAGATGAAAGAGACGCCGGACTTGTCGAACTGAACGAAGCGCGTGGTTCCGCTCTCATAGAGTCCCAGATCGAAGCGCTTTCCTTCAAACAGGGAAAACACATTGTGGAAGAACGGATCATGGTTGGGAAACTCAACCTTGCCTCCAACCGGGATCACCAGAAGCGAAGGATGGAACATTTTGTTCTTCTGCACGAGTTGCGGAATTTCTGACGCTTTTTGTCGAGGTGGCTCGACCACGCCTCCTACAGGAGTCAACCAGACGACTGCTTTCGCGGCGTTCGCTAGGGGATGACCGTTTCTGGTCAACTCCACCCGCGCCTTAATCGCGGTCTGCTGCGCCGCCGCGCAGGCGGTTGCGGCCAGTACGATAAAGGGCAAGAGTGGGGAATGGATCGACGGAATCTTCAAAACAAAATCCCCAAAGTAAGATTAACCTGATTGGTCACGCTGCTGCTGCTATAGACGGGGAAGGTGCGGAATCGTCTGAGTTCCGCGGAAAGCACAAGGTCGGAGCGGGGACGAAAAACCACGTTCCCCAGAGCGCCGCGATTCCGGCCCAGAATCGGACCAAAATTGTTCTTATCCGTGGCGAAGCCGCGCGCGTCGCCGGCAAAGGCGTTGTCTTCGGCGAATACGCCATTGAACTCGATCTTGGGAGTTGCCTGGAATTTGAGTTGGGTCCAACCGCCCGCAGTGTTGAGGCCGCGGATGGGAGTGAAGGGCGCGTATGGGTTTCCGCCGTATAAGATAGAAGTCCCGATGGCGCCGCCGAGTCCGCCAATGCCGCGACCGCGATAAAACTCACCCGAGAGATTCAGGCGGGAAAGGATGGGAATCTGCCAATCCGCCATGCCGGCCCAGGCGTCCACGTAACGGTCCCAAGTCCAGTTCTGGCGGCCATAGTAGCCGGCAACGCCAAAGCTGAGCGGATGCTCGCGCACCGGACGCGCCCATGACGTGCGGAATGCATAGGCAGGCTGTCCGGACAATTCGCCCGCTTGCGCCGAACGATAAAACGAATTGTAGGGAGGCTCCCAATCCAGGTTGTCGAGAACTCCGGCCTGCAGGGTTATGGTCTGCTGGTCAGAGAGGGAGAAGCGGCGCTCGACTCGAAGTTGCGGCGTCCAGCCCCAGAGATTTCCGGCAAAGGCGAACGCCGGCGTCGCTAGCGATGCGAATGACGTCGGCGATAGAGGTGAAATGAAGAGAGAGTCCTGGCCAGCGACCACCGAGGTGTGCTCCCAGTCGAATCGTAAGTTGGCGGTTTGCAGCCGGACGATTCCGAAGTTGACGCCGTTGCCGGTGGCGGGAAATCCTCCGGCGAAGTCGAGTTGAACATCGGCCGATGTGCGCGCCCCCGCGACATTCGGACCGAAGATTTCGAAGCCGATTTCCGACTGGCGCAGCGTGGCTCCAACACTGGCCATGGGCGTGCCCACCGGCACCGGCTCGGCATAAGTAGGGAAGTCCAGATTGTCGGAGTGGCCAACATTGCGGAAGGCATTCATCAGCACGATGCCGTGAAGCCGGGCACGATATTTGGAGGCGGTTTCAACTTTGGTCTGATATTGTTCGTCGATCTTCGACCCGATGAGGGACGTGGATTCTTCCAGCTTCTGTACGCGTTCTTCGAGGGGAGTTGAAGCTTGGCCGGAGGATGGGCTGGCCGTGCCCGATGCCTGGTACGTTTCGTTCTCCGGCGAAGCGGAATGCGCGACTACAGCCCCAGACTCGCTGCCTGTGGGCGGCGCGGGACGTTCCAGCAGCGCACGCGTAGTTTGCAGGTCCTGGCGCAACTGGCGCATCTCAGCACGGGACTCGGCATTTTCAGTGCGCATCTCTTCCACCAGGTTTCGAAGTTGACGCACCTGATCTTGCAGGTCGCGCACAGCGCTTCCGCTCTCGGGCACTGCTGGGGCAGTCGCCTCCGCATCCTGAGCCCGGGCGAACGTTCCCAATAGAACAAAAGAGGCAACTGCTAATGCGGACCCGCGAACCGCATACTTCTTCAGGTTCTTCACACCGTCCTCCTACAGTTCCCGGGTCTGGCACTTGGTGAATTGAAGGACTGTGCCTACGAGCCCGGATGCGAAATCGAATTCTGGCTGGCATCCCGTTGAGCGGGCACAAGAGCTGGCAGGTCCGTGGAGGGCTCGCTGGCGCTATGGTAGGAATCCGGAGCGCGGCCGGGCAGCACGATCCGGAAAACCGTCATTTCTCGGACCTCGCCTCGCACCTCACCCTGACCGCGGTCTTGGGCCGTACGTTCCATTACTATTTCGCCACCGTGATCCTGCACGATCTTCTGCACTACGGCGAGGCCCAGTCCTGTACCGTTTTCCTTCCCATAGCTGACGAAGGGATGGAATAGACGGTCGCGGATGGATTGGGCGATGCCCGGGCCGTTATCGGCGACAGAAATCGTGATGGCGACCGCAGTCTCAGCGGCCGTGACCTCGACGTAACCGCCTACCGGGGGAGCAGCTTCGCAAGCGTTCAGGAGCAGGTTGTACAAAGCACGCTCCAGCTTGCGTTGGTCGAACCATCCGATAAGTTGCGCGCCACATAACACGTTGATGGAGCGGAGATGATGCCGGGGATGCAGACGGACGGCTTGGACCGAGCGCTGAATGGTTTCGGAAACGTTGGCGTAGGCGGGAGTCAACGATTCGCGCGTGCGGGCGAATTCGAGCAGGGAATCGATGAGGTCGGTCATCAGGTTCACGCCCGACCGAACCTCCTGATAAAGTTCCTCGCGCTGAACGGGGGTGAGGTGACTGTCGCAAAGGAATTCGGAGTTGGCGACGATGGCCGCAAGGGAATGACGGAGATCGTGCGAAATCGAGCTGGCCATGCGACCGATGGTGGCAAGTTGCTCGGACTCCAGCAGATCGCGCTGGCTCTTGAGAAGGCTGGTGCGCATGCGATCGAAGGCGCGAGTGAGTTCGGCGACTTCGTCTCCGCCGCGCGGATCGAGCGGGTGGTGGAAGTCTCCGCCTTCCAGGGCGCGCACGCCAGCGACCAGGCTGCCGAGTGGCCGCGTGAACGTGTGCGAGATGAAGAACACCAATCCGCTTCCCACGAGGATTGCGGCTGCGCCGAGCAGAAGGAGATACCGATTCAATTGGTCGACAAACTTCGTGGCCTGATCGTAGGAACCCAGGACACTCAATCGAACCGGGGTTAGTCGAGAGCCCGATAGTACGAGGGAAGTGGCGAGGAAGCGTTCGCTGCCAATGTCGATATCCCGCGGATCATCTTGGGCGGAGCCGGAAATCAAGTCTTGCATGTTGCCGCTTTGCGCCTGTGCGGGGGGCAAGGTGGTGCCAACGATTTCGTTCCCGCAGGAAAAGGCCACCTCGCTGCCGGCTACCTTGCTGACCTCCGCGGCGAGGCGATCGTTGATTTCGTATCCGATTACGAGAAACCCGAGTAAAGTTCCGTCGGTGCGCGTGCCGCGATAGATGGGCTGGACGAAAGTCTGGTAGAGATGATGCTCGCCCAGCCACCAGTGGCTAGACTCTCCTCGATCCTCGTCGAGAGATTGCTGGAAATATTTTTCTGCTGCCTCTCGCGTGAGTCCGGGCGTCTTGGTATGGAGCGCGACGACCTGGCCGCTGTGATCGACCAGCACAAAAAGATCGCTGGCCGCAATCTGCGAAATGTCTTGCGACGCATCCTGAATCGTCACCGGATCGGGACTGCCCATAATTGCGCGGGTGATAGGAAGGTCGGCCAGCAGGGCCACATCGTTGGTCAGCATGGTTTCGCGTTCATGCCGGAAATCCTGGAAGGCGGCGACGGAATTCCGCAGATTGACCGCGATGCTCTGCCGAACGTTGCGGCGAATGCTGCGCTGCACGAGAAGCAGGCTGATGGTGGTGAGCCCGGTGGTGATCAAAAGCATCGAGAGGAGAAAGCGCGTACGCAGCCGCAATTGGGGCCGCAGAAGTCCGGCAGACTCAGTAGGAGAAGAATGGGGCACGGATTCGGGAGACGGGTTCACGAGAATCAGCGAACAAGATCAGCGAACGAACTTGTATCCCATGCCATGTACCGTGCGGAAGTGTACCGGGCTAGAGGGGTCTTTCTCCAGTTTCTGACGCAGTTTAAGAATGTGGTTATCGACGGTCCGGGTAGAGGGATAGTTTTGGTAACCCCAGACTTCGTTCAGCAATTCGTCGCGACTGATGACCCGGTCGGCATTCTGTACGAGAAAGTGGAAGGTCTTAAACTCCTGAGCGGTCAAAACTACGACGTTTCCATCGCGCTTGATTTCCATTTTCTTGAAATCGGCGGTGATGTCATCAAAGCTCACAAGCTGTACATCGGGCGTGCGCGCGGTGTGGCGCAGCGCGGCCCGGACACGCGCCAGAAGTTCTCGAGGACTGAAAGGCTTGGTCACGTAGTCATCAGCGCCCAACTCCAGCAACAAGACTTTGTCAGAGACGTCGCTGGCTGCGCTTAGAACGACAATCGGTAGCGTAGGAGCCAGCGCCTTGATTTCTTTGCACACGTCCCTGCCCGAAAGCTTAGGAAGGCGCAAATCAAGCACAACGGCCGCCGGCGCGGAAGACTGGAAGCTTTCCAGTGCCGATTTGCCATCGGACTGCGTTTCCACGCTGTAGCCCTCGGTCTCAAAGAGCCGCCGGAGGGCTTTCTGCACCGCCGGATCGTCTTCTACGACGAGGATGCGGCCGGCGGGCTTGGCTGGTGTGAGCGGAGTGACTGCTCTCGCGGCATTGAGCGGTGTAGCAAGGTTACCCATAAATAGTTTGTCCTGTATCCGGGGGAGCTTCCGGTTTCCCCAAAAATATCACCGGAAGTGGATCGACCTCTGAAGCTTACAACGGTTTGACGGGGAAGCAGGCTTAATCTGGGCGTTTTTGACATTTTTTTTACAATTTCAATTCCGTGTCAAAACGCGCTACGGAAGCAAACTTGCACAGACGGCGCGGGTTTCGACGGCCCCGGATCGCGCCCGATACGAATCATCCTGTCGTAAAATTGAGCGCTTGCCTGGCCAATTGGAATTAAATGGTCTCGTGGTGGTGCTGGTGCGCCCACGCAATCCTCTGAACATCGGGGCTGCGGCTCGTGCCATGAGCAATTTCGGCGCGCAACGGCTGCGCCTGGTGAATCCGTATGCGGCCGGGTTTCGCGAGGCTCGTTCGGCAGTCGGCGCCTCTGAGTTGCTTCATCAGGCCGAAGAATACAAGACTGTTGCGGAGGCTGTCTCCGACTGTGCTCTGGTCGTGGGTACGACTGCGGTGCGCAATCGGGTATTGCAGCAGCCCGTGCAGCGGCTTAACGAGGATGCCGGTACAGCGATTCGCACGCAACTCCAGACGGACCGGGTTGCTCTCTTGTTTGGCTCGGAAAAAATCGGGCTTACAAATAAGGACTTCAGCCACTGTCACTGGTTGCTGAATATTCCTACAAGTCAACAAAACATTTCGATGAATCTGGGGCAGGCGGTCGCGGTGTGTCTCTACGAATTAGCCCGGACAAGACTGGACAGGACCACGCTGTTCCCGCCAGCTACGGAGGATGTTAAGCCGGCGAGCGCGGGCGCAACCGAACTGATCACCGATGGGTTGCTCGAGGCGCTGCGGATCAGCGGTTACGTGAAACCGGGAACGGAAGCCATGTTCGAGAAGAAGGCCCGTTGGCTAGTCCTGCGTTTCAAGCTGGAGGACTACGATGCAAAGCTGTTGCTCGGTATGGTGAGGCAGATTTTGTGGAAGTTGCGTCAGGGGAGCAAGAGTTAGGCTCGCATATTCCCAGCCATTCGGAAGAGGAGCAGAACAGAATCGTGAACCGCAAAGGTCGCGAAGATATGCGCGAGGGCGCCGAGAACCGCAACTTGAACTTACGAGCTTCACACTAACGATTCAACCGTTCGGCTGACGCCTGAGTCCCGCTTCGCTTGAGGCGAAATTGAATGAGCCAGGTGCTGGCCGTAGGTTTTGGGGAAAACTCCCAGCGCTGCGCCGCTTTCAGAGCGAGACTGGCGAAGTATTTGCTAGGTCCGGCAGTCTTCAGTTTCGCCGCTGTAACTTTGCCTGATGGATCTACTTCCACTCGCACCGTGATTTTGATTGTGCCCGTGATCGTGTTGCGCGAGTTCTTAGAAATATCGGGAAGAACTTGGTGGACGACTTCGCCAACTTCAGTTGCGATGGGTGTTTTCGAAGCATTGGCCGGTTCGGGAACCGCTGGATTGGGCTTCGGTGCGGGCGCGGATTGAGGCGCAGTCTGGCCGCGGTCGGCTCCGCTGCGGGTGTGGCGGGCGCAGTTACACTCTTGCCACGGGAAAAAAAAACGACCAGGGCAACCAGCACCGCGATTACCAGCAAGGCGGCGACGGGTCCGCGCCTTACCGAAGTGCGGGGTGGCGGAAGGGGCGGCGGCGCGGCGGGCACCGAGCGTGCCGGAGGCTGCAACCGCGCCTGGATCTCCGCAATCGAGCATCGCCGCTTCGGGTCGAGATGCAAACACTCGCGCGCGATGCCGCGGAACGGGTCTGGAACTGCCCCAGGCAAATCGGGATCGTTCGCTCCCTCTTCGGCAAACGACACGTTCTGCGTAAGCGCGGCGACCAGCGTGACGCCAACCGACCAAACGTCGCCCGCGGGCGAGATAATTCCGGCAGCTGTTTCGGGCGCATCGTAGACATCGCGCCGCCGGCGCTCAGAATGCTGTTCCGTCGAAGGAATGACCTGATCGGCAGAAAGCTTCAACTGCTCGCCGATGGCCAGCACGTTGGAAGGCTTGATGCGCCCGTGCACGAATCCCTTGCCGTGCAGATACGAAAGCGCGTCCAGCACCGGGGGAAGCAGATCGGTGACTTCGGCAGGCGCGAGCGGCCGCTGCGGGAGAATCTGCGATAAATCTTCTTCTGCATATTCCATGACGACGTAAAGCAGTGGCGTGTTGTCGAGCCGGCCACGGCCGGCTTCGTGGATGCGAATCAGGTGAGGATGAGAAAGTTCGGCAGCGGCACGCCAGCGGGAGAGTTGGCGAACGGCCTGCGTGCCGTCGGCCGCGAGCAGTTTGATTGCTGCCTTGGAGGAAGGCTGTCCCGGCCGCTCGGTAAGAAAGACTGCGCTGTGTTCAGAACCGCCCAACCAATGCCGAAGGGGAAATTTCCCGTCGACTACGCGGCCCTCCCATGTTTTCCAGAGCCCAGGATTGCTCATGTGTTCTACCCGCGAACGAACATTCTATGCCATCCGCAAAAATCGAGGAAACATGAGCAGATCCGTCGCGGTGCGAGCCGTGGTTCGAACGGCTAGAAGCTGTCCAGCTATCTGATGATGAACCGAAAGAGTAGACTGCGAGTCCCTCAGGGGCTAAAGCCCGCATCATTTTCCGCAACGGCTGAACCGTGCCCTTCCCAAAGGCATTCACCTGCTCTTATAGCTAAAAGTCACCTTCGTTTCTTCGTCCAGTACCAGCGGCCGGACGAAGCTGAACGAAGTGCCGGCGCGCGGCACATCAATCGCAACTGGCAATACGCCCGCCACCCGACGCTGCAGGTTCATGACGTTGGCCGAGGCGGAGTTCTGGCCGGCAAGGCCCGGAGTCATCGCCAATCTGCCGAAATTCCCGGTTATGCGGCCATCGACGGTGCCGTGAATCTCCAGCGTCTCCGCTTGGATCTGAGCTGCCTGCGCAGTAACCTCCACCGTCTCGGCGGCGCTCGCCACGTTTATTTGAAAGCTGTACATCGAGGGCTGATTGGAATCGTAGTTGAGGTTGAAGATGCTGCTTTGGAATCCCGGCATCTCGGCCTTGGCCTTGAAGTTTCCCGAGGGCGAGCCCGCCAGGATCCATCGGCCCTGAGCGTCGGTTTGCGCCGTCCTGGCCGCTCCGTTGTCTGAGGTGATTGTGACGCGGGCATTTGCAACGGCGGCTCCGCTGGGATCTACGACATACCCTCCCATTTGTCCGGGAGGAGCTATCAGTCTCAGGTTAGACATCTCTCCGTCGCGATTTCTTTGGGCCGTGATCGCATCTTCCTCGCGAAAAGGCTGAGGCACAAGATTGGCGGCGATCACGTCACCCCCGAAATCTTTTACCTTGTATTGCTCCGGCAGAAAGACTTCCCAACTCAGGAGGCTGATGGGAATATCCATGTTGGGAAGGCTGAGTTCAGCGCCGCCCTTTTTTGAGAACGGAGCGCCGGAGTGCATGAATACAAAAGAAACCGTATACGAATCCGTGGGATGAAATCCGGGACGCAGGAGCGGGACGCGGTTTCCGTCCGGGCCTTGCACCGGCTTCACGCGCTCGCCGCCTACGTCCGCGGAAAGAATGCTGGCGCCGGCGGGCAGTGCGACTTTCAGGAACGGCTGTGCCTGGTTCTTGAGGACGAGTCTCACTTCGGTGAGCGACTTGCCCTCCGACGTGACCAGAGGTTGTGACCACCGCGCTTTCGGCCTCCGCCGCGAGCACGCTCCCGTCGGGGAATCGCACCCATTGCAGCGCCAGGGTGGGCGCCTCGCTGGCCTGCTTGTGATAGCGGAACGCCGCCTGGAGAGGATAATGCGCCAGCGACCGCAGATGGGGATTCGCTTCTTTCACATCCATGCGCTTGAGGCCGCCGCCTTCGGTCGCAGTCAGTTCCATGGTACCCGCGCCTTCCACGAGCACCTCGCCGGTTTCACGTTGTGCTCCCTTGAAGCTGAGAAACGGCGCAACGGCCTTCGCGCCGCTAATGGAGCGCTCCATTGATATTAGAAACTGGTGGCTTCGCTGGTTGGGCGCATTCACTTTTAACGTCAAAACTTCGGATTGAGTCTCCGTGGAATCGAGCGTAGCGCCGGTCACGCCGGTGACTTCGTAGCCCGCGGGCAATTCCACCTGGAATTGGGAAGGCTCGCCCTGCACGACTGTGATGTCGGCGAGTACGGCTAACCGCATCTCCGTTTCGCTCACCGTAATGAGCGTTTTGGCGTCGGAGAGAAACCGCACTTCGCGCGGCACGGTTGGAGTCACGGTTTCGCGCGTTGCCCACCAGATGGTTGCGGGCTGTCCCGGAACCAGAGTGGCCTCGATGGCGGTGTGTCCGCTCTCGGATTTCCGGCTGGTGATCAGGCCGGGACTGATGTTGGCGAAGGTGTGGTCTCCCGGAATCACCATGGCCAGTTGCACGCTGCCTGCGGTCGGAACGGGCAGAGTGAAGGAAGCGCGGCCGGCTTCGATTCGCAGCGGCAGGCCCGCGTCAAGCGCGACGGAAAATTCGCCTGGTCCCGGCAGAAGAGCCATGTGCATGCCATTTTCCTGAAGCAGCGGAACTCCCTTGCCGTTTTGGTGCGCATCGAGAATGGTCATTCCCGTGGTCAGCGGAACTTTGCTCACGCCTTTGCGGAAAACTTCTCCTTCCAGTTGCACCGTGCCGCGCACACCTTCGGCCTCGATGTGCAACTTCACCTCGGCGTGCTTAATGGAATAGGGAAGAGGTGCGAGATCGGGCCTTTTCGGCGGCTTCGCCGCGAGTGCGACAAGCCGGTTGTATTCGTCGAGAGTAAGCGTGACGTTGCCAGTGTCGGGCAAGGGCAGGGCCGATTTTTCCTGTGCCATACAAACGCAGCAAAGCACCAACACCACAAATATATTTTTCATCGCACACCTCCTTTTTTGTTTTTGTCATGCTGAAAGCTGAATTCGGCAGCGGGGAACTGATTCTCGCTGGTGAGCTCGGAAACAAGGAATATCGACGGACCAAATGCGGGGAATGCAACGTTGATCGGCAGAATGCCGCTTACCTTCCCAGCCAGTGACTTGGCTTTGAAGGTGTCGAGGAGCGCTTGGGTGGCGTCTTTCTTCTCCTTGTCATCAAGGTCTTGCGCCTTGGCGTACTGTTCGAAACGGTCGGCTTGTTTGGGACTTGCCGAAGGCCCATTCCTCGTGGCTATGATTCCACCCGTGACGTCGCTTATCGGTTCCAGAACCGCGGAGACTGGATTCTGATACTCCTGCGCGTGAAACGTCCCCGGCTCGGCCGAAACCTTGAATAGAGGTGGATAGTACAACAGCAGTCCGGTGCGAGAAATTGGAAGATCCAGCGCCGGCAACGTTACTTTCTCCCGGCCTTTCTCGCTCCACGCTGCCGCCTTGGTGAGATACAGAATCTCGACGGCAAACGCAGGCGCATCCTCGCCGCCCCGCGATTTTTCCAGCGGCAACAGCAGGCTCCCGTCCGGCGATTGGCCGGGGCGAATCGGCCGCCCCGCCAACGAAACGCTCCACACCGTTGCCCCCGCGGGCAGTGTAACTTTCACGAAGTTGCGCTGATTGTTTCGAACCGCGTACCGTGCCTGCACCAGTTCTTTCCCATCCGTGCTCATCAGCACCTGGTAGCGAGCCTCTTCAATGTTCGCCATTAGAACCGCCTGCTGGTCATAGCGCGCGACGTTTACGCTCAGCGACCGGATCGCGCCCGCTTCGCCCGACCGGGCACGAAATGCGACCAGAGCCGGCGACTGGCGATTCGCCACCATTTCGCCGAGGTCGGTGGCGTCGGCATCTTCGAGGCCCTGTGTTTTTTGATCTTTGATCTCGCCTGCTCCCAGAATCTCCACCGCGATTCCGCCGGTGTCGCGTTCCGTGTTCAGGAGCCGCAGCAGAGGAATGTCGATAATGCCGTCCCGTGCAAGCCGAGTCTCGCCGCTAATGACAAAGCGCGCGCTGTGCTCGACTGGCTCCAGAAAGGTCACGGCAAGTTCGCCGTTTTTCATCTCCCAATCGGCCACCATTGCGCCGGAGACCTGGTTGATCGTCACTTTTTCCGGAAGCTGGATGCGCACCTCGCGGGCCGCGCCCTGCACGACTTCGAAATTCGCTTCGGCATAAATGGAAGTGGAATCTTCCGCCAGGCTAGTGAGCTGAGTCAGCGAGCCGCGCAGCCGCAGCGGCAGTTCAACGTGATGATCTTCCGTCTTCTTGCGCCAGGTGAAAGTTAGCGCCTCGTTTCCTCGTGCGTACGCCAGCCATCTGGTTTCTCCAGAGGTCTCCGATTTGTCGGAGAGCAATCCTCCGCCTACTCTGAGATCGACTCCTTGTCGCGGGAGTGCGATCGAAGCGCGGGTCACGCCCGATTCTGTAGAGGGCAAGGAAATGCTTTCGTCGCCGGCGGACGAGACGACCGGCACATCCACATCGAGCAGCAACTCGAAGCGCCCGGCGTGCGACAGAAGCGCCGAAAGATGCGTTCCGCCTTTGCCCGGCGCGCCGGGCACAAGCGACACCTGTTTGCCCTCAAGCCGGGCTTCGCGGACCAGTAGGCCAGCGGGCACGGGCACTCGCACCCATCCGTCTTTCAACACATCGACCGTCAGGCTGGCGCGTCCGGCTGCCAGATCGCCGGTCACGTGCAGTTCGTAATCAACCCGCGTCAGCGTTGCGTCCAGCGGAGGCGGTTCGGGATCGTGCTCGACCGGGTATGCCTTGGCCCGCAGCACGCGGTATTCGTCGACCGGAATCACGACCCATCCCGCGATATGGGAAGGCTCGAAGGGCTTGTCTTGGGCACGGGCTGCCGCTCCCCAACAGAGTGAAGCGGCCACTAGGCAGGGGAAAAAGGGTCTCAGAACGAATTGTCTGAGTTGCGAAGTTACGGCGAGAATTGACTTTTTCATACTTTAAACCTCTCAGTTCAGGCCTTATTGAACTACTCGTGGGGATGCGTCTGTTTCTCCGGGGGATGTTTGGGGGGAGCGTCCATGCAGAGTAAGAATGCCGGAGGAGGCGGAAATTGCAGGCAGATTTCAGTAATGGTTACTGGGTCAGGGGCGTCAGAGAGACCTCTGCTGTACGATAATGCGCAAAGTGCGAGTCACAGAAAGCGCGAGTTTGGAGGTCCGATTGACTTTCAACACCGAGAAGTCGAGGCAGGTCTACATGCGCACGGTGGGCGTGCTGATCGAGGCGAGCAGTTCCTCATCGCGAGGCCCGGTCCACTTCGGCAAGTATCCCATCTTCCTGGAGCGTGGCCGCGGGTCGCGTATCTACGATGTTGACGGCAACGAATACATCGATTGGATGATGGCCTTTGGCGCTCTGCCGCTGGGCCACGCGCATCCCGAAATTGTGGAGGCCATCGTGGAAGCCGCCGCAACCGGGGCGCACTTTGCTGCGGCAACGCCCGTCGAGTTGGAAGTGGCGGAGATGCTGCAAAGCATAGTTCGGAACGCCGAGCGTGTGCGCTTCGCAAACACCGGCACGGAAGCGATGATGGCGGCGATCCGCCTGGCGCGCGGGGTGACCGGGCGGCCGAAGATTCTGAAATTCGAAGGACACTATCACGGCTGGCACGACGACCTGCTGGTCAGTTCGAACGTTCTGCCGCCGAGTGCTTTGGGATTGCGCAGTGACCCGATCAAGGTTCCTGACAGTTCAGGTCTGAATCGAAGCGCACTCGACGACACGATTGTCGTGCCATGGAACGATCTGCACGCGCTGCAGCGTGCTGTTGAAAATCATCCGGGCCAGATTGCGGCAATCGTCAGCGAAGGAATCATGGCGAACATGGGGGTGATTCCACCGGCGAAAGGCTATCTGCAGGGGCTGCAGGAACTCGCCCGCGCCAACGGCATTCTTTTCATCCTGGATGAAACTGTGACCGGATTTCGCATCGCGCCTGGAGGCTGCCAGGAATACTACAAACTTGCTCCGGACCTGGTGACCTTCGGCAAAGCGCTGGGCTGCGGCCTGCCGGTCGCCGCCCTGGTGGGCCGCGCTGAAGTGATGGATGCGTTGCAGTCGGGGGGCGTGCTGCACTACGGCACGCACAACGGTTCGCGCATTGGAATGTATGCCGCGAGGGCCAACCTGCGGGTGTTGACCCGGGACAACAATGCCGCCTTCCGCCATACCTGGCGTATTGCGGAGCGGTTGTGCGAGGGGTACAGGGAGCTGTTCCAGAGGAAAGGTCTTGCGGTCCTGGTGCAGAACGTAGGTCCGATGTTCCAGCTGATGTTTACCAAGCAGCGGGCAATCCGCGACTATCGCGAATTCTGCCAGTTCGTGGATCGCGCGGCGTTCCAGAAGTTTGTGCTGTCGCTGTTTCCGTTCGGCGTGTACGCCTCTCCTTCTGCCGCGCTGCATTCGATTGTCACGCTGGCGCATACCGATGCGGACGTTGACCGCACGTTGGAAGCGGCAGAAAAGGCTCTGGAAAGTTCTTAGTTGCCGGTGTTTAGTGGCTAGTAACCTTCGATGAACTACTAGCCCAGCTACTAATCACTAACCACTTTTCATCGCAATGAAAACGCAATCAAGAAAGATCGAGGAGCGCGCCGCCCAGCTTCTGTCGCTGAAGGGAAAGGTCGCCATCGTCACTGGGGCGGCATCGGGGATCGGGCGCGGCATTTCGATTCGGATGGCTGAGATGGGAGCGTTCGTAGCGCTGATCGACATCGATGACATCAAAGGACGCGCGGTTTCTGCCGAAATCGAAGCTCACGGAGGTGCGGCGGTCTTTCTGAACTGCGATGTCCGCAACGGCGCCGAATGCCGGCGCGCCGTTGATGTCATAGTTAAACAATCGGGCAAGATCGACATTCTCTGCAACTGCGCCGGGGTTGCCATTCGTAAGGATATCGTCGAACTCACTGAAGACGAATGGGACCTTGCCCTCGATGTGACGCTGAAGGGAATTTATTTGCTTTCGCGCGAAGTTGTGCCGCATATGATCCGCAATGGCGGAGGCAGCATTGTGAATATTGGTTCGGGGTGGTCGCTCAAGGGCGGGCCACGAGCAGCGTCCTACTGCGCGGCCAAGGGTGGGACTGTGAACCTGACGCGCGCCATGGCCATCGACCATGGCAAGAATAATATTCGCGTGAACTGTGTTTGCCCGGGGGATGTGGACACTCCCATGCTGCGCAGCGAGTGCGCGCAGCTTGGCGAGGATGTGCAGGCTTTCATGCGGGAAGCCGCGAGGCGGCCGCTGGCGCGAGTCGGCACGCCGGACGATGTTGCGAATGCTGTTTTGTTTTTGGTAAGTCCCATGGCGAATTGGATCACGGGGGCCGCTTTAGTGGTCGACGGGGGTGGACTGGCGTAGAACTCTTCGGCACGCGGCGACCCTCAGGGGCTAAGCCCACCTATTTCGCGACTCTATCGTCACGGCTGAAGCCGTGCCCTTCCCCGGCGGCTGAAGCCGCACCGATTTCGCTTCGATTACGCGGCCCTGAAGGGCCGCTCTTCCACCCTCCCCGATGTTGAGCCAACTGAACCGCGAGTTATTAGCGCTCACCGGCGCGCCGCTGCCGCGCTGCCTCATAGAGCACAATGCTTCCCGCGACGCCCGCATTCAAGGATTCCACCTGCGGCAGGTGCGGGATGGCGATCAGTTCATCGGTTTGCGCCAGCACAGCCCGGGACAGGCCCGAGCCCTCGCTCCCAATGAAAACTGCCGACGGCCTTGTGAGATTCGCCTGATCGAGAGGCGTGCCTTTGTGCGACGACGTGGCGATCAGACGCACATTTTGCCCGCGCAGCTTGACCGAGATTTCTTCCAGTCCGCCCGCCGCTTTTGCGAGGACGACTGGAAGCCGGAACACCGAACCCGCTGAAGCCCGAATCACTTTCGAATTAAACGGACTAACCGTTCCTTCGCCCAGCACGACTCCCGCGCTACCAAAGGCTTCCGCCGAACGGAGAATTGTTCCGAGATTTCCCGGATCCTGCAGCCCCGCAAGAACGATGACCGGGCCGACCTGTAACCGCTCCAAGACGACCGCGACCGAGAATTCTTTCATCCCAACCAGCGCTGCTACGCCCTGCGGCGTCTCGCAGGGTACAGTGCTGTCGAACAGCTTATCGGGAAGGAGCAGAGTGTCCACGTTAGCGCCGATTTGAGGGAGGAGCCGCTCCGCCAGATTCTGCGCCGACTCCTTGAAGAAGACAGCGCGAAAGCGCAACCCGCTGCGGATCGCCTCTTCCACAATGCGCAAGCCTTCGATGGCGCAACTTCCGTCCTCCGTGCGTTCGGCGCGCGCGAACGCCTGGCGTAGTTCCTTTACCAGGGCGTTATGCCGGCCTTCGATGCGGCGGAGCCGGTGCTGGGCGCTAGGCGCGGATTCTGAGATTCGGCTCATGGATGGTGACTGCATGATACGCTGCCTCATCTTGCGGTGTTTTGCCGTATTATGGTAGGTTTCGCGGTCTAGATAAATCCAGCCTGCAACAAGTTGAGAAGGGATCGCCGTGCGCGCCGAGATCGTAAAAATTAGTAGAGAGAGTCCTGAATCGTCCCTGATCAAATACGCTGCCGATCAGATTCGTTCCGGCGAAGTGTTGGGCATGCCCACCGACACTTTTTATGGCCTGGCTGCAGACCCGTTCAACCTGCGCGCGGTGGAGCGGGTCTACGACATCAAGACGCGTTCGCGCCACAAGCCGCTGTCGCTGCTGATCGAAAGCACTGACCAGGCGGAGGAACTGGCGAAGAAGCTGCCCGTAGAATTTTATGCCTTGGCACGGAAATTCTGGCCGGGGCCACTGACCCTCATCGTGAAGGCGGGCTCGCGCTTGCCGCTCAAGGTGACGGCGAATACCGGCAACGTTGCGCTGCGCGTGCCCAATGCTAAGATCCCGCGGGCGGTGGTGACGGCGGCGGCCATTCCGATTACCGCGACTTCGGCGAACCTGAGCGGCGCCTCGGAGTGCACTAGCGCAGAGCAGGTCCGCGATCAACTCGAGGGCCGTATCAACATTATTGTCGATGGCGGAGCTTCTCCGCGCGACGTTGCCTCGACCATCGTCGATCTCAGTGACGAAGTGGCGCGCTGGCGCATCATCCGGGAAGGTGCGATTCCTGCCGACGAGATTTCCAGTTTCTTCGCCCAAGGATGAACGCCGAAGCATGAACGATGAAGGCGCCAACCAGCATTCGCATCCACGCTGGTGGCTTCGTCTGTTGCTGTTAGCCGGGGCCGCGGCGTTATCGTTTCTGGCGATCACGGCAGTTCAAGTTGTGCACACTGCATCTCTTGAGCAAATCCATCCGGCGGATGCGATTGTCGTCTTCGGCGCGGCCGAGTACTCGGGGCGCCCGTCTCCGGTGCTGCGGGCGCGGCTCGACCGCGCGCTTGATCTGTTCCACCGCGGCGTAGCGCCCGTGATCATCACAACAGGCGGCGCCGCTGCCGACCCCAGTTTCAGCGAGGGCGGAGTTGGCCGCGATTATCTGATGCACCATGGCGTCCCGGAGCGCAGGCTGATCGCTGAGACGCAGGGCCGCGATACTTCCGAATCCGCTGCGCGCGTGAGCGTGATCATGCGTACCAACGGTCTGCGCAGTTGCGTCGCGGTGAGCGACGCCTACCACGTCTTCCGCATTCGAAAACTCCTGGAGCACGAAGGCATTACCCCGGTCTACGTAGCACCGCGCCAGGACTCGCGGCCCCACAGCGTGTTGCAGCGCGCGGTCGCGGTGCTCCGGGAGGCGGCCAGTTACTTGCTGTGGCGGGTGGGAATCAGATAAGTGGTTTGTCATCCCGAGCGAAGCGAGGGATCTGGATTCTTCTCGCCACCGGCAAGGACCTGAATTCCTCGCGTTGCTCGGAATGACAACAAAAAGTCGGAATAACAAACAAAAAAGCTAGAAGCCGTCACCATCCCTCGCGTTTCCGCAGCGCGGTAACGTGCGCCACGTGGTGCCGTCCATGCCATGCGTAGAGCGCGAGCGTCTTCTCCAAGGTCATTGCGCCAAGCTCAGGATGGAGGAATGTGCGCTTCCACTCCTCCGAAGTAAGAGACCGCAGAAGGCGGATCCAGCGGTCGTGTAGGGACTCGAGCAGCGTCAAGGAAACCTCGGGCGGCGTTGTTTTGGTGTCCGCCAGTTCGGCCCAGCGATCTTCCGCATAGGGCTTAATGGTCGGTTCGTTTTCGGTGAGAGCCAGCTTGAACCGCACGTAAGCATTCAGGTGGCTGTCGGGGACGTGATGCAGGACCTGACGCACCGTCCATCCGCCGGGACGGTAAGGCGTGTCGAGTTGACGCTCGGACAGCCCCTTGACTGCAACGCGCAGCTTTGCCGGGGTCTGAGCAATCTCATCGAGGAAGTTCCGCCTCTGGTCTTCAGTGAGGTGTCCGTCATAGCTGAATTTGCCGATGGGATAGCGCAGGTCGTTCATGGAATCTCGGTCTTCTGATTACCGGGAAAATCTCAATCGAGAGATGAGCATTGGGCTGTGAACGGTTCACAAAAACAGCCTCCAGCTTTCGGCACCCCGTATGTCCGAATCTGGCGGTTGAGAGCAATGTTCTCATCGCTGGTTATGGGTTCGGATCTATTTCTTAGGAGAGATAGCGTTGCAGCCGGTCTCTGGTTATCAAATGTTGACAACGGCATATAATCATCTATACTGGTAGATGCTTATATGACTAAAGATGCTGCGGCAGAACCACAAACCACCCGTCTGACCATCACTTGGTCGAAAGAGGCCGATCATGCCTTGCGCACCTTTCTGGGTTCCCAAGGCATGAAAAAGGGTGACCTTTCGAAATTCATCGAAGAGGCTGTTCGCTGGCGCATCTTTCATCAGACCGTGCGCGCAGCCCGCGCAGCGTTCGCCGACGTTTCGCCGGACGAACTCCAGCAGATGATTGACCAGTCCGTCGAAGACGTCCGCGCAAAACACTACAGCGAACGCGCCCAACGGCCCTGATGCGCCTCATCCTCGACACCAACATCCTGCTCTCCGCGCTGCTGTCTCCTCTGGGTGCGCCCGCAAAGCTGCTGGATGCCTGGGAGCGGAAGAGATTCACGCTGGTCGCCTGTGAGGGGCTTATAGCGGAACTGCGCGAAGTCGCCGTTCGACCGTTTTTCCGGGCCAGACTTCGAGTCAGCGCGACCGAACTGCTCGCGGCAGGTCTTCGGGACTTCTCTTTTTTTTGTCGGGACCTCCCTTCCGGCGTTGTCGCGCCGGACCCAAAGGACAGTTATCTGCTGGCGCTGGCTGAAACGAGCCAGGCTGAGTTCCTCGTGACCGGCGACAAGCAACTCTTGTCTCTCAGACATCACAAATCAACCCAGATCATTACTGCCGCCATGATGGTCGAGACTCTGAAGGCCGGGCGTGGCAAGTAGCGAGGTTCATGCCATGGATGTTCCCCAAAAGAATGCGGAATCCGCTCAGTTAACTACAACCCATAGTGCTCAGCAGCTCAGAACCCCATCCCATCCGGCTTCGAATTTCGATTCTCCTTGCCTCCATTTTGGTGCATCAAAGGTGGGTTGTAGGCTAAACTCTCCGTGCTGTTGAGTTTAGCTACTTCGGTTCCTGAACTGGCCATCCGCTTCAGGATCGGGAACTCCCGTGGGGGAACTATGCCGTCTTCGGTCTGGTCGGGTCATTTAACCTTCGGACTTATCTCCATGCCTGTGCGTCTGTTTTCGGGCGCTCGCAGTACCGGCATTTCCTTCAATATGCTGCATCGCCCTGACAAGCAACGCGTGAAGCAGCAATATATTTGTCCGCTGGAAAACGTCGTAGTGGAGCGCAGCGAGATCGTGAAGGGCTACGAGTTTCGCAAAGACGAATACATCATCATCGAGCCTGAGGAGATCAAGAAGATTGAACCGCAGACCGCCAAGACGATGGAGATCCTCGAATTCGTGAAGTCGACGGAGGTCGATCCGGTCTACTTCGAATCTTCTTACTACATGATGCCGGAAGAAGCGGGCCGCCGGCCCTACGCCCTGCTGACCAAGGCGCTGGAAGAAAGCGAGTACGTCGCTATCGCCAAGATCACCATGCACAACCGCGAATACACCGTGTTCCTGCGCCCCCACGAAGGCGGACTCATGCTGCACACCATGTATTATGCCGAGGAAGTGCGCAAGGTGGAAGGCTTCGGCGCCCCAGATGTGGAGTTGAAGGAAGCTGAGGTAAAAGTGGCGCACCAATTGATCGAAGCGCTGGCGGATGAGTGGGATCCCGAGAAGTACAAAGACAACTTCCAGGAAAACTTAAAGAAGCTGATCGAGGCTAAGCTCGAGGGCGGAGAAGTTGCTGCCGTCGAGAAACCCAAAAAACTGGCCCCAGTCGTGGATCTGATGGCGGCGCTAAAGCAGAGTCTGGCGCAGATGGAAGGCAAGAAGAAGCCGGCGGCGACGATCAAGTCGGAACCCGCCGCGGCGGCAGCGAAATCGCGACGTAGCAGAGGGTAGGACAGTTCTCAGCTTTTCAGCATTGTACCGCGCGTACTCTGAACCCGAGATCCTTCACTCCGCCTGAAAAGCGGCTTCGCTCAGGATGACACCCGCCTTCGTGGTGTTCCCGCTCATCCAACTTGCGTCATTCGCCCAGCATCAGAGGTTGTAGCTCAGAACTGAGAGCTGACGGCTGAGAGCTGACGGCCTTCCCTAGCGCGGATGGCGCGCAGTCGTTACAATAATCGATTCTGTCGCAATCATTCGAAATACAACTCTTCTTCGGGGTGCCGATGAGCTTCCGACGTGTGGGCTGGCTGGCGGCGATCGCGCTGGCGACTTGGCTCGAACTTTCCTGTGGTCAGGTCTATCGCCCCGTAGTTATTCCTATCAGCATCACTCCGCCTAATCCGGCGAATTTCCACGCCGTCTTTGGCATCAGCGCCAATGTGCCTTTCAATCCGGGCACAGCGCTGCAGATCGACGTATCGGGAGACAGCAACATCGGCGTAGCCAACGTGGGCGTCAATCCCACTCACGCGGCCATTTTGCCGAACAATTCACGGGTTTTCGTGGCCAGTGCGGGAAGTATGTTCAAGGGAGACAGCGACGTCGTAACCGCGTTCTTTCCGGCCGTCGATAGCTCCACCGCAAGCGGGCTGAGTACAACCACCACGTTTACGTATCCGAATGTCGGCCCTATCAATCCCAGCACCAATCAACCTTTCACGTGCTCCTACCTTCCGGATTTTGTCGCAACTTCGCAAAATAGCAGCGTCTATGTGGCTAACTATGGAGTCGAAAACGATCCCAAGTGCAATTTCAGCAGCACCGACTCTGTCGCTTCGCTCAACACTTCGCAGAGCACCATTGGCAACATTGCGTATCTCCCGGCAGGCGCGCATCCAGTTGCAATGATCGAGACGCCTGACGCCTTGAATCTTTACGTGCTCAACCAGGGCAACAATACCGTCAGCGATCTTTCCCCTCAAGACTTGTCAACCCTGGCTACGATCCCGGTCGGCAACACGCCGGCGTGGGCGGCTGTGCGCCCGGACAGCCGGCGCGTGTATTTTGTGACCCAGGGGGATGGTCAGCTTTATACAGTGCGCACCGACACGAATGCCCTGATTCCGGGATCTCCGCAACCGGTGGGAGGGGCCGGCGCCAACTTCGTGCTTTACGATAAGAGTCTGAATCGGTTGTATGTGACCAATCCCAACGCCGGGGCCGTTTATGTTTTCGACGCGACTACGGACCCGCCGACGCCAATGGGAACGCTTACCGTTCCCGCTCCGCCGATTGCCGCCCCTGTTTCCACCGTTTGCGCCAGCGCAGCCTGTACGTACAGTTCCGTGATGCCGGTGTCGGTAACGGCTCTGCCTGACGGCAGCCGGTTCTACGTCGCGAGCTATGTCACGGGAACTGCCACTTCAGGATCGGGTTCGACAACCTGCCCAGACTCGAACGTGACTGCGCCTGCAGGTTGCGTCATTCCACAAGTGACGGTCTTCGACGCGGGAACTTTAACTATAAGAACGACCGTGTTTCCGCTCCTCCTTCCAGTCTCGAAAACTGTGACAACAAGTACGGGAACCACGACTGTACCGGTTTATCCATTCGCGTTGGCGCCACTGAGGTTCTGCGCCCCGGTATTTCCCTACACTCCGGCTTCGGCCCGCTTCCGCATGTCCGCGGTCGCCGCGCCGGATAGCAGCCGCGTTTATGCCAGCATGTGCGATGCTGGTTCGGTGGCAATTGTGAAGACTGCAACCAATACGATCTCGGCAGGGGTGAATGCGGCGGATACGCTGGTAACCGATCTGACCGCTCCGTTCAGCGCGGCAGCCGTATCCAGCGGCGAACCCCCGCCGCAGAGCCCCGTGTTTCTGCTGACGGGGCAATAGCTGGCGGGCGAGAAGAATTGTGATGGATGATTTCTGATTGTTGATTGAAAACCCCAGACTCTTCAGCCATCAACAATCAGCAATCCCTAGACCTTGGCAGGGACTTCCTCTTTTTCCTTTCCTGCATCCCTGGCCGCGTAGTGCGAATCGACGTATTCGTCGAGAATCCCGATGAACTCCGGGACGATGCGATCTCCTTTGAGTGTCGTGAACAGGCGTCCGTCGACGTAGACCGGGGCCTTGGGCTCTTCGAAGGTGCCGGGCAGCGAAATGCCGATGTTGGCATGCTTCGATTCGCCGGGACCGTTGACCACGCAGCCCATCACGGCGAGCTTCATTTCTTCGACGCCGATGTAGCGGCCTTTCCACGACGGCATCTGTTCGCGAAGATAAGTTTGAATCTGCTCGGCCATCTCCTGGAAGAAGGTGCTAGTGGTACGCCCGCAACCTGGGCATGCCGTGACTTGCGGCGTAAAGCTGCGGAGACCCATGGATTGCAGAATCTGCTGTGCCACGCGGACTTCTTCGGTTCGGTCGCCGTTCGGCGCAGGCGTCAGCGAAACGCGAATGGTGTCGCCGATGCCTTCCTGCAGCACCACTCCCATGGCCGCGCTCGATGCGACGACTCCTTTGGCACCCATGCCGGCTTCGGTGAGTCCAAGATGCAGAGGATATTCACAGCGCGCGGCCAACGCCCGATAGACGTCGATCAGATCCTGGACGCCGCTCACTTTCGCGCTGAGAATGATTTGATCCGGGCGCAGGCCGAACTGCTCCGCCAGTTTCGCTGAATTCAGCGCGCTTACTACCATCGCTTCCATGGTTACTTCGCGGGCGTCTTTCGGTTCGTCGAGGCGGGAATTTTCGTCCATCATCCGAGTGAGCAGCACCTGGTCGAGCGATCCCCAGTTCACGCCGATGCGTACCGGCTTCTGATACTTCACCGCCACTTCGATCATGGTGCGGAAATTGGAGTCGCCCGTACGTCCGATGCTGGCATTGCCGGGATTGATGCGGTACTTGGCCAGATCGCGCGCGCACTCGGGATACTTGGTCAGCAGAACATGGCCGTTGTAATGGAAGTCTCCAATGATGGGGACGCCGATGCCTTGCTTATCGAGTTGCTCCACGATATGGGGCACGGCTGCGGCAGCCTCGTCATTGTTCACGGTGACGCGAACCAGTTCGGAGCCGGCGCGGGCCAGAGCTGCCACCTGCTGGACCGTCGAAAGGATGTCGGCCGTATCGGTATTGGTCATGGACTGCACCACAATCGGTGCATCGGAGCCTACGCGCACACCGCCGACGACGGCCGTAACGGTCTTTCTGCGTTGAATGTTGGCCATATGGGAAGTTCTATTTTATCACGTGGAAAGCGGGGACACTCCGTTGGGGACCATCCGAGATCCTCGTAAGATATATTGCGTCTCGGCAGCATCTCTGCGTTCTCTGCGGCCGTTGTCTGCGATCTCAGCGGTTCAAAGCTTTTTACCGCAAAGTTCGCAGAGTAAAGCCGCAGAGAACGCGGAGCAAAAGATCAAGAAAAGCGATAGCGCAACCGTCCGGATTCTGTAACGCATTGCAGTCTCTCAGCTCCTGTGAAATCATTGGATTTACCATTCCATAGAGTATTCAGGAACCACACTCCCACCTCTGGCCGAAAGAAGAGCTGTAACGCGCCGCTTCAACTTTCTCAATGAAGCTTGTCCGAATTGGAGGTTTTTCATGAGTCCCGATCACCGCACCAAGGCAACGCGCAGTCGGAAAAAACCAGTCCAGAACGGCCCTGCTGCGCCGCCATGGCCCAGCTACAAGGGAACTTCGCAGTTTGTAGGAAGCAGTCCGAGCGGCCGTGTGACCGTTTATGTAGACCCGTCGCTCGGCCAGCAAGGCTTGCAGAATGCGCAAGATCTGCTCAACGATGCCGATCGCGTCTCAACCGCCAATGATGGAATTTTTGGCACTACAGGAGGGCCGGTCAGCGTCATTGTTTTCGCGCTGGGCAACGCGACCGACGGTACCGGGGGCGCCGATCACATGGGCTGCGATTACGTCAACGGGGCGGCCATCGAGGTGGACGCTTCATTCGGCAACTCAGCCCGCGTCTCCGCGTTGTTTGAAGCCGAGCTTAGCGAGTGCTCAATGAATGGAAATCTTTGCGGCGAGAGCACGGGCGAAGCCCTGTCGCGTTGGTGCGCAACAGTCGTCAGCAACAATGCTCTGTCGGATTTTGCCACCGCGCCGCAGTGGGCCCAAGATGGCGAGCCAGACTTCGTCAACAAGACTGACCCAACCGACCAGAATGCAGATAGTACTGGATGTGGGATGGCGTTTTTGTCATGGCTGATGAGCCAAGGCCACAGCCTCGACAAGATCGCTCCAGCGATGGTGGCATTGGGCGACTCCGGAACGTTGGCCCAGCTTTACGCCAAGCTGATGTCCGATGCGGCTTCCAATGCGTGGCCGAAATTCAAGAGTGCGATTCAGGCGCTGCCTAACGGCGTTACCAGCGACAATCCCTTCGGTGCGCCTCAATCCGCGCAAATAGCGGGTGAGCGTGCCGCCAAGCCTCCGTCAGGAGCGGTGAAGGCAGGCGCTCCAACCTCGGTTTGCCCGCCTAAGTCCAAGCGACTGCTGCCGCCAAACAAACCCTTAGGCCGCTCCACCCATTCGGCATGAATGGAAAAAGCCGGCGGCTGAGAACCAGACGCCGGCTTGCTTGAACTGGAAGCCGCGAAAATCCTTCTAAGGCAGCCGGTCGGCCAGCCCCGGAATCGTCTTCATCAAATCGTTGTAGATGACCATTACCGCGAACAGGACCAGGAAGACGAAGGCGGCTTGGTAGACGCGCTCCTTGATGTTGATGCTGATGTCGCGGCGCATCAGACCTTCGATCAGCAGAAACAGGATCACCCCACCATCAAGGATGGGGATGGGCAGCAGGTTGAAGATGCCGAGATTCAGACTGATGGCAGCTGTCAAGCTCATCAGCGGAGTCCAGCCCTTGCGGCGGGCCGCTTCGCCGGCGGCCTGGCCAATTCGAATCGGCCCTTCAATCGAGCGCATCGAAATCTTGCGCTGCGCCATTTTCTTGACCAGTTCGAGGATCAGCAACGCGTTCTGCCGGTTCTCATGCAGCGACAAATTCAAGGCTTCGGCGAAGGGCAGCGTCTTCACCTTCATTTGCATGCTGCCGATGCCGATGCGATACCACTTGTCGGTAAGAACCGGTTGAACGGTGAAAGTTTTCTGCTCGCCCTTTCGCAGTACGGTGATCGCGATGGGCTTGTCTTTGGTGACTTTTAGACTCTCGATCATGGAGGCCAAGGCCGGCACCGGCTTGCCGTCCACGCTGAGAATCTGATCCCCTTCTTTTAGTCCGGCTTTTTCCGCCGGCATCCCGTCCACGAGATCGGTAATCGTGACTACGCCTTCCTTTGGCGCCCATCCTGCATAGCCGATCTGATCGACACCTGTAGCTTCCGGAACAATCGTCTTTTCAAGCACCCGTCCATTGCGGTGGATGGTGACGTCGAGCGGTTGACCGGGACTCAGCGCTTCCTTTAGTTCGACCTGCTGCCAAGTAGGATTTTGGACATCATCGATGCGCGTAATGCGGTCGCCAATCTGGAACCCGGCCCTGGCTGCCGCTGTATCCTTCAGCACCCACCCGATTACCGGTGCGTCGTCGTACACGGCCGGATATTCGTAGTGCACCATGTAGACGGTGGTGAGCAGAACGATGGCCAGCAGGATATTCATCGTCGGCCCGGCAATGGCGATCAGGAAGCGGTGCCAGCGGGGGTGGTTCATGAACTCGCGCGGATCGTCCGAGCGTTCGTCCATCGGATTCTCGCCGCTCATCTTGACGTAGCCGCCGAGAGGGATGGCGTTGATACGATAGTCGGTGTCGCCTTTGTAGAAGCCGACAAGACGCTTGCCGAAGCCAATCGCGAACTGCTCCACCCTTACTCCCAGCCACTTGGCCACGATATAGTGGCCAAACTCATGGATCAGGATCATGAAGCCAAGGACAGCAACCACCGCTACGAGCGAAGTAAGAAAATCAGACATAATCGAGATACGCACTCCCCAACCGATTAGATTCCAAAACTACGCGAAAGATGTTGCCCGGGGCCGGTCAATTTTCTTTTCCCGCGCGACCCGTTCCTGGGCATATCGGCGGGCTTCCTGATCCGCTTGAAGCACCTTGGCAATCGATTCCAGCGGCCCGGAATTCGTCGCCGCCAGCACATCTTCGATAATCCTGGGAATCTCGCTGAAGCCAATGCTGCCTTCCAGAAATGCGGCCACGGCAACTTCATCCGCCGCGTTCAGCGCGACCGTTTTGGTGCCACCAGCCTCGGCTGCCTCATAGGCAAGGCGAAGGCAGGGAAATTTTTTCAGGTCCGGAGGGGTGAAGTCCAGATGACGCAGGTCACTCACCGAAAAGCGCATATCCGACTGAATTCGCTCGGGATATGTTAGAGCGTAAAGAATCGGCAGCCGCATGTCGGTAACCGAGAATTGAGCAAGTATACTGCCATCCACAAACTCCACCATGGAATGAATTGTGGACTGGGGATGGACAATCACTTCCACTTTCGCCGGCGGCAGCTGAAATAATCTGCACGCCTCAATTACCTCGAACCCTTTGTTCATCAGGGTTGCTGAGTCAATGGTAATCCGTCGCCCCATCTTCCATGTTGGGATGGTTCAAGGCCTGCTCGATGGTGATCGAGGCAAAGTCGTCGTGTGGCGTGTTAAGAAACGGTCCGCCTGAAGCCGTCAGCCAAATCCGTTCTACTTCCTCGACACGACCGCTTCGTAAACACTGATGGACGGCATTGTGCTCGCTGTCGATGGGAAGCAGCGGCTTGCCTTGCTTGCGAGCTTCTTCAGCAATCAACTCTCCAGCCGCGACAAGACATTCTTTATTCGCCAACCCCACAGTCTTTCCTGCGCGCACCGCTTCGTATGTCGCCTCCAGCCCAGCCACACCGACAATGGCGCTGACCACGAAGTCCACTTCCGGATGGGTCGCAACCTGCACCGTTCCGGCAGCGCCATGCACCACGTCGATACCGCGCAATCCCACATTTTTCAGACGGGAGCGCAGAGTGTCCGCATCGTCCTCGGACCGCCATCGATATCAGTCGCGGCCGCCATCGCGAAGCTTGTTCGAAAGCCATGTCGCAGTTCGACCCGGCGGCTAGCGTCACAATCTGAAAGCGCTCAGGGTACGACTCGGCAACGCTCAGCGTGCTGCGGCCAATCGAGCCCGTCGATCCCAGGATGGCGATGCGTTTCATCAGAAGGAGAGAACTTCCAGTACAAAAGTCAACACAAGCTCTAATTCTACGATGGTTCTGGCTTTAGGTGTCGAAACTTGAGAGCCTAGGCGGCGACTACTTCCATTTGAACGGCACCCACTCGTTTCCCGCTCGACTGCCTTGGTTATTTCGAATACTATTTCAATAGAACTACCGAATCTGCATTCCAAGCTTCCCCTTTTAACCCCAGAAATCCCCCCCCAACGCGTGGTAGCCCAATGAAGAACCCAGGAAAGGAGACGGCATCTTGAATAACGATGCTGTAAAAGATTGGTATTTGGCACTCACAGACTCTAACAAGCAGATTTTTCTCGCCCTCGTTTCTAACGACCTGACAATTCATGGCCGTGAGCTCGAGCTTCATCCATTAGCAGAAGAGCAGGGCCGAGCTTACAAAGGGTTAAACGAACTCCAACATCAGATAAGCGGCCACATAGTTGGACTTGGGTTGGGACACGACAGGTATCCGGACGACGTTCTCTGGCAGATACTCGCCGAAAAAGCAGCCGCGTACGGTCTAAGTCCCCATCTCAGACATTCACTTGAGTTTGCCAGGTCTAGAAATGTATGGGACGAACTACGGTAGCCGGCCGCTACTGCATCACGCGCCAGGCAGTATAGAACCATAATACAGGAGCGGCAAAGAGCAGGGCATCGATACGGTCGAGCATGCCGCCATGGCCGGGTAGGATCGCTCCGGAATCTTTTACGCCCGCCCCACGCTTGATCAGCGACTCCACCAGATCGCCAAGTTGCGCGGCCACGTTCAAGGCAATCGTCAATAGAATGATCGGGCCCAAGGTCGGCAGCTCCAGTCCGAACAGGCCGTCGCGGCGCTCGATCAGACCGGCACGCAGCAGAGCCGAGCTTATTGGGAGCGCGTAAGCAAACAGCAACCACCCTACGGCGACACTGGCTACCAGCGATGCCGCTGCACCCTCCCAGGTTTTCTTCGGGCTGATGCGCGGCGCCATCAAATGCCGTCCGATTGACTTGCCGACGAAGTAGGCGAAGATGTCTCCTGCCCACACCACCAGCAGTAAATACAGGAGGTAAAACGCACCCGCCCACTGCTGGCGAAGCTGCACCAGCATCCCCATGGGCAGCGCGATATAGTTGAACGCGAACACCGATGCCGCGGCCGCGGGGTATCCGCTGCGTAGTTCGATTCGACGCATCGCAATCGTGAGCGCCAGAAATGGCGCTATCGACGCGGCGAATCCCAGGCAGTAGACAAAGATCGCAGTGGACAGAAGCGGCTTCTCGTTCCCGATATTGAACGCGAGTAGCAGAAAAAAGATGCCGACGAAAATGTAAATCGGCAGGCGCAGCGGTTGCACGCCGTAAGATTCTGTCAGTTTCAGGAATTCATGAATTGTGAGTAGCGCCACGATTGCCGCAACGACAGCCACCACCGGCACCGGCGCGCGAAGAATGAGCGCCAGGACAATGGGAATCAATACGCCCGCGGTAGCGATACGTTTCAGCAAGAGAGATTAGTGGACGTGCCGGACGTGCGTACGATCTTTGCACGAACCGAAGAATTTAACCACAGTGGGCGCAGAGAATCACAGAAGAGTTGCTTTCCCCTGTGTACCTCTGTGTGCTGTGGTTAAGATTTTCTAGCCGCCGGTTCCAGGTGCGCGTGGCCGTCGCCGTGATTCAAGCCGCCGTAGCGCCGCTCCCGCTTTTGGTATTCGGCAATACCTTCGAGCAGGTGCAGGCCGCGGAAATCCGGCCATAGAGTCGGGGTCACATAAATTTCGGCATACGCGAGTTGCCACAGCAGAAAATTGCTCAACCGCATCTCGCCAGAGGTCCGTACCACCAGGTCAGGGTCGGGAAGATGCCGCGTATAGAGATGGCGGCCCACCGTATCTTCATCGATCTGCAAATGATCGAGCCCGCCATTCTGCGCAGCCGCATTCACCATCGAGCGGAATGCGTCCACCAGTTCACTGCGCGCGCTGTAGTTCAGCGCCAGCGTAAGCACCATGCCGGAGTTCCGCGCAGTCGCCTCGCGCGCCCAGGCCATGCGCTCCTGTACGTCCTCTGGCAGTTCGTGCTGCCGGCCGATATATTCCAGGCGGATATTGTTCTGGTTCAACGTGGGAACTTCCGCCTTCAGATAGCGGCTCAACAGCCCCATCAAAAAGCCCACCTCGCTCTGGGGACGCTTCTTCCAGTTCTCTTCGGAAAAGGCGTAGAGCGTAAGCGCAGGTATGCCGATGCGCGCCGCGGTTTCCACTGTCGAGCGCACGGCCGTCACTCCGGCACGGTGCCCGGCTACGCGCGGCATGTGGCGGCGCTTGGCCCAGCGCCCATTGCCGTCCATGATGATCGCGATGTGTTTAGGGAGCCGTCCTGGATCTAAACGCCGGTAAACTTCAGTTTCCTTGCGGTCGAGTCCTGCGAGTACTTTGTCGTGCAAAGTGATCCCTCAAGATGAGGCTAACACAGGCGCTAGACCTTGGCAATGAGGCTGATCTCGAAGCGCCTAAAGCGAGGTTTCATCACTTCACCACGGGAGAACTGGCATCCGCGGGCTTGCTCTCGTCGGCGTGAATTTTGCCATCATCCTCCGCATAAAAAGAACGGTGTTGGGCGTCCAGATTCTTCGGGGTCATGGTGAGGACGAAGCTGTCATTCTTCCCCTGGAAGGTTGCCGTGTAGTCTCCGCGGTCGGGGTTGACCATGCGCTTGGTGAACGATCCCGAATGTACGAGCTCCGCCAGCGACGTGGCAAAGTGGCCGTATTGTTTGTTGAAGCGGCGCTGAGCTCGCAGGACGACTCGCATGTAGGCCAAGGCGGCAGCCTCGGAATCGGAACGGGCGGGGTCGCCGGGGAACTTGGGTTGATAAGTCGGAGGCGACGGTTGAGCCTGAGGAGGCGGGGCGGACGAATCTTGCTGTGCAAACGTGAACGGAACGAACAGCGCGAACACTGCAATTAAGAAGGCGGAAAGAATGCTCGGCATCGGCGGCCGTCTCTTCGTGCGAGGGCGTCTTCGGGATAACGCAGGTTGTTGGCGGGAGAAGAGCATCAGTGAATGAAGTTTAGCGTGAAGATTCAATGCCAAAGCGAGATTCAAGCTCATTTTTCCATGTTACTCCCGTAATTTCACTTCAGTCATGTTCTCTTTGCATCCTGCCGATTTATTACTATGCTGGATTAACGAATCTAAACCCTACAGGGAAAACCATGAAAGCAGCCGTAGCCAGAAAACCAGTAATCCGAATCGCGGTGGTGGAAAGCGACCCGTTGCGTTTTGTTGGGTTCCGCGCATTGTTCGATTCTGAGCCCGAGTTCGAACTCATCTCGGCCGGGCTGCCGGAGATCAGCACGCTGCCAGCCATTGATCTCATCCTGTTGGGCAACCGTTCCGGACAAAACCTGTTTGACGTAATGGCCAGCCTGAAGGCCACGCGCCCAGATTTACGGATTATCGTGACCGGTTCGGGGATCGACGAGGAAACCATTCTGAAAGCGATCGCGTCTGGCGCCAAAGGGTATGTCGACGAAGCTGCCACGCCTGCCGAGTTCGCGCAGGCAATTCGCATTGTGAATCAGGGATCGGTTTGGGCTCCGCGCAAAGTGCTGTCCATGTTCATTGAGCGCGTGTCCTCGGCTCCAGGCCGCATCTTTCCGGCGGGCCGGGTCACTTTCACCGACCGCGAGAAAGAAGTCCTGGAAATGCTGGTGGCCGGCCGATCCAACAAAGAGATTGGCGGTCAGCTCGGGATCGAGGAGCGTACGGTGAAAGCCCACGTCGCGAAACTGATGCGCAAAGTCGGCGTCCAGAACCGCATCGCCTTGTCGGTACATGCCATTACGCATTCGCTGGTTGCAGCCAAGTAAGAAAGCTGCTAGCTACTTGCTTCTAGATACTAGCTTTTAGCAGAGAACGACGGGCCGGGGACGCTTTCCTTTTGCGAGGATTCCGATCCGCGGACCCGTATTACCTCGGGACACTTACCTTCGTAATCTTGTGGCGTTTTCGTGCTTCCCCCATACTCGCCTCACCTACCACAGAACCTGGGAGACGGGGTTGAGAGTGGCGATTAGGGTCACTACTTTCAGCCCCGCATTTTTGGTCCGTTGCATCCCTACTTTAGCCGAAGCCTGCTGATTCCGCACGACCAAAACACAATCCCCGCGTGCGCCCTCATGAGCCATACTTCATTTACAATCGAACCACCAGTTCTCAATGAAATCTCTGTGGTGAGGAATGATGAAAAATCTTGTTCTGCTTCCCCTCCTTGCTTTACTTTGCGCTGTTTCGTTTGCAGCGAATGATCAGGCGAAAGAATCGAAGGCCTCTGATCGCATGCAAGCGGCTGCGGACGTGCTGAATCAAATTGAGTCGGCCCCCGACTCGGGTATTCCGAGGGAGATTCTCAGCAAAGCGGAGTGCGTGGCGGTGGTTCCGTCGATGTTGAATGGGGGATTCATCGTAGGCGCCAACTACGGCCGCGGGCTGGCCAGTTGCCGCACGCCGAAAGGCTGGAGCGCACCTGCATTTTTCATGACGACGGGAGGCAGCGTCGGCTTTCAGATTGGCGGACAAGCCATCGATTTGGTCATGCTGATTATGAACAACGATGGCATGCAACATCTGTTGTCGAGCAAGTTTGCCTTGGGCGCCGATGCCTCGGTGGCTGCGGGCCCGGTTGGCCGTCACGCCGAAGGCAATACGGATTGGAAGATGCGCGCCCAGGTGTTGACCTATTCCCGTGCGCGCGGAGTTTTTGCGGGCGTGAGCCTGAACGGCGCGGTGATCAAACAGGACAAGGACAGTACGCGAGAGTTCTACGGCCACATGGTGACTTTCAAAGCGGCATTAACCGGCGAGGTTGATCCACCGCTGGCGGCAAATCCCTTCTTGACTACGCTGGCGAATTGGGCGCAGGAGGCGGCGAAGTAGGCCGTCCGCCCCAAAACGGTGTGCATGTGAGCTCGCATTTGATGGCAGCGCCGCTGGCGGGAAGTGTGGTTGGCTCGGCCGGCGCAAATTTCGTTGTCGCCGAATGGAAGGATGTTGGCGGACCGCCTGGGCCGCCCCGCTGGATTGCCCCACTTCATCTTCACCGTAACGATGACGAAGCCTGGTATGTGCTCGAAGGCAGCTTGTGCGTTCAGGTGGGAAAGGGCGTAGTGGAGGCGCGCGCTGGCTCCGCTGTGTTTGTGCCGCGAGGTACCCCTCACACTTATTGGAACCCCGGGCCTGGATTGGTCCGATATTTGCTGGTGATGACGTCCAATACCTACTCGCTGATCCAGGATATTCACGCCCTGAAAGACCGGTCTCCTGCGGCGCTGGCGGCGGTGTTTCAGAAGCATGACTCCGAGTTGCTGGGTAGTTAGAGCAAGAGTCGAGCTTCGTTCGACCGGACAGCCCCTTCGGCTTCGCTCAGGGCGAACTGGGCGGCTGTCCCCACACGGCCTTCACTTTCCTTTCGGAGTTTGACAACGAATTTTCCCGAGTGATACCGTCACGCTTCCCTGATGCGGCGAAAACTTGAATACGCGGCAGCCTGGCCGTTCATCAAGATCCTGGGTCTGATGCCGCGTCCCATCTCTCGCGCCTTCGCCATCGGCCTCGCTCAGGTGTTTTATCTCCTGCATTTCCGTTTGCGGCAGGTAGGAATGCGCAATCTCGAAATGGTATTTCCCGAAAAGAGGGTGGCCGAGCGGCGGCGCATTTTACGCGGAGTTTTTACTTCGCTCGGCCGGCAACTCGCCGAACTGTGCCAATTTCCCAAATACACGCCAGAGAATATCGACGAGGTCGTCGTGTACGACGGGTTGGAGAATTATGAGCGCGCCTATGCCCGAAGAAAGGGAGTGCTGTTTCTGACGGCTCATTTCGGGGGATGGGAACTCTCCGCCTTTGCGCACTCTATGCATGGTCACTGGCTGCACATCGTCATGCGGCCCATGGACAATGAGTATCTCGACCGCTTGCTGCAACACTATCGCACCCTGCATGGCAACAAGACCGTGGCCAAGGATGATTTCGTGCGCGGCTTATTGGCGGCGATGAGGGCGGGGGAAACTGTCGGCATTTTGATGGATACGAACATGACGCCGCCACAGGGAATCTTCGTGGACTTCTTTGGGGCTCCCGCCTGCACGGCGAGTGGACTGGCGCGCATTGCTCTGCGCACAGACGCGCCGGTGGTTCCGGGATTCACGATTTGGGATCCGGCCTTAAGGAAATACCGGCTGCGATTCGATCCGGCGCTCGAATTGATTCACACAGGCGATCTTGAGGCCGACATCGCTGCGAACACGCAAATGTTCACCAAGGTGATTGAGGACTACGTGCGAAAGTATCCTGACCAGTGGTTGTGGGTGCATCGCCGCTGGAAGACGCGCCCGGAAGGGCAGCCGCCGCTGTATTGAAACGGCCGAGTTACCTTAAACCCTGCAAAAGGGATAGATGGACCAGCCATTACCCTACACTTCAGTAACGTGCGCCTAAGGCACCCTCATGGCACCATGTGTACAGTGACCAAATACCATCAACCCGAAGATGTCGGCTGGGACCGCGGACGCAAAGCCTATCTTGATTTGCCGCAGAAGCGGGTATACGCGCCCGTGCCTAAGCCTGCCCACAAGCCCGGGAGCCAGGGGGGACCTCTCCTCAGCATTCGCACGGAAGAGCGCTTGGGATGCCTGATCGCTGCAGGCGGGATGATCTGGGGCGCCTATGCTGCGACACTAAATTTCGCCGGTGTTTTGAGCTTCGAGCTCATTCCTGCCGGTCCGAGAGAAGTCTGTGCTCTGGGAATTCTCATCTGGTTGCACGCCAAGTGGCGGCGTTCCACTAAAGCAAGCTGAAGCCAACAAGCGGTCCGCTTCGCAACCTACCTCCTATAATTCTTCTAAGCCAAGCAACGACCCAGCGCCCATCCCTCGTTGGAATCCTCCACGCTGCTCTGCTGCAACCCTTTAGTTCCGGTAAAATCGAATCTTCCTATGGATACCTTCGAACAAATCGCTGAACGTGAGCGGCAGTTTCTATTGCAGACCTATAACCGCTATCCCATCGTGCTTACCCGTGGCAAGGGCGTGTTTCTCTACGATCTTGACGACAGGCGCTATCTGGATTTTGTTTCCGGTCTCGGAGTCAATGCGCTCGGGCATGCCCATCCGCGGATAGTGAAGGCGATTCGGGAGCAGGCGGCGAAGCTGGTGCACGTTTCCAATCTGTATTACCACGAGTACCAGGGGCTGCTGGCGGAGAAGTTGTGTGCTCTTTCTGGATTGAACCGTGCGTTTTTCTCCAACAGCGGTACCGAGGCGATCGAAGGCTCCATTAAACTGGCCCGGTTGGCGGGACATCGCGCTGGTGGCGACACGAAGAGCCGGCTGGTGGCGCTGGAAGGGTCCTATCATGGCCGCACGTTCGGGGCGTTGTCGCTGACGGGACAGGCCAAGCACCGCAAGGGATTTGAACCACTGCTCGAAGACGTGACGTTTGTGCAACAGAACGATATGGAAGGGCTGCGGGATGCTGTGAACGATAACACTTGCGCGATTGTGCTTGAGCCGATTTTCGGCGAAGGCGGAATTTATGAATGCTCGGTGGAGTTTCTGCGCGAGTGTCGCGCGTTAGCCGACCGTCACCGCGTGGCGCTGATCTTCGATGAGATTCAGTGCGGATTGGGTCGCACCGGGACGATTTTTGCGTTTCAGAGTTTCGGCGTGACCCCGGACATCGTCGCCATTGCCAAGCCCATTGCCGCGGGACTACCGTTAGGCGCGTTTATCGCGAAGGAAGAATTCGCCAGCGCGATATCGCCGGGACAGCATGGCACGACCTTCGGCGGAGGCCCGCTGGCATGCCGCATCGCGCTCGAATTCCTGTCGATTGTGCAGGAAGAGAAGCTGCTGGAAAATGTCAGCAAAGTCGGAGCCTATTTGCAGCAGGAGTTAAAACAGTTGGTGGAGAAGCGCGCGGCGGCGACGGCAGTCCGCGGACGCGGTTTTATTCAGGGAATTCAGCTCGATATCCCAGCGCGTCCGATCGTGGATGCAGCGCTGGCCGAGGGCGTCTTGTTCAACAGTACGCAAGACACCGTGGTGAGATTCCTGCCGCCATTCCTGATGGAAGAGAAGCACATCGACAAAGGGATTCGCGTGTTGAAGAAACTATTAGGAAAGAAACGGAAAGCGGCCTAAGCGGAGGGCGTTCTTCAGCCGGACTCGAGTCTCACCGATCGTCATCACCTAAGCCCGCGAGTGCACGACGGTGCTGCCCGCTCAATGTACAAAGAATGCCGTGCCCGCCACGACAATGCCTACGACTCCCAGCAACATCCCTAAATACCAGAAGATCCTTCGTCCGGAGAGCAGCGTGATTGACGTAATCACAAGTCCTACTTCCAGGAAGACCTCGGCCAAATCAAATCGATCGGCCCGGTTTCTCTCGTGGCCGACTTCCGCCTCCATCTCGCGGGCTTTATCCTCGATGTCCTTTTGTTCGTCCTTGTAACGGGTTGCTTCCCCCGAATACTTGTCGCGCAATTTGGCCAGAGCGGCCGCGTCGGTGGTTGCTTCCACCGAAGTCAGATCGGTAAAAAGCTCGTCTGTGTGCCGCCGGATGTTCTTAGCCTGGTAGAACGCCCATTGATCGGACGACTTCGCCTGAAGGACAACCTCTTCGGTGTGGGCGCGGTGTCCGAGCAGTGTCACCACCGCCACTAGCACTGCCAGCAATGCCATGGTCACCGAGATCGGCGCCAGCGTGGGATCATGTTTCGCATGCTCGGCGTGTTCCTGCAATTCGCTTAGCTCTTCCGACATTCGTCACTCTCCCATAACTTTTACGATTACCCTTTTATCCCGCTGTCCGTCGAACTCGGCATAAAAAATCCGCTGCCACGTACCCAGATCGAGCTTGCCCGCAGTGATCGGCACGATCACTTCATGATGGATCAGCAGCGCCTTCAGGTGCGAGTCGCCGTTGTCCTCTCCGGTTTCATGATGTTTGTAGTCCTTGCGAAATGGCGCCAGATGCTCCAGCCACTGGTCGATGTCTTCGATCAGACCGCTTTCATTATCATTGACGTACACGCCCGCGGTGATGTGCATGGCGGAAACCAGAACCATGCCTTCCTTCACTCCGCTTTTGTCGACGATCTGTTCCACCTGCGGAGTGATGTGTACATACTCCCGGTGCGTCTTGGTATGAAATTTCAGGTACTCGGTCAGCGTCTTCATTTCCGAAATCCTGGCTGCGACCTTGGTCGCAATTCCTAGCGCAGCGCTTCCGCCACCTTGCCCCTGGCAATGAGCGCCGCAATGCGCGCGAAATCTGCGTACATCACGCGATCTTTTTCCATAGTGGGACACACCGAGCGGATCGCCGCATGCGCCGCCTGCCCGCGCTTCGAAGGTTTCAGCGGGAGCCAGGAAGTCCAGCGCCTGGGCGACGGCCATGGCCTCGATCGCCAGCACATTGCGCGTGTTGTCGACGATGCGCTTCAGCTTGATCGCCGCCGTCATGCCCATGGAGACGTAGTCTTCCTTATTGCCCGAGGTCGTGATCGAGTCGACCGACGCAGGATGCGCCAGCACTTTGTTCTCGCTGACCAGCGCCGCTGCCGTGACTTGCGGCATCATGAAGCCGGAATTCAGGCCGGCGCCGGGCGCAAGGAATGGCGGCAAGCCTTCGCTGAGCGCGGGATTCACCAGCCGTTCGATTCGCCGCTCGCTGATGCCGGCCAGCGCGCTCAGCGCAATGGCCAGAAAATCCAGGGCAAATGCCAGCGGCTCGCCGTGAAAGTTTCCGCCGGAGATCACATCGCCTTCGGCATTCTTCGCATCCGTGATGAAGACCAGCGGATTGTCGACTGCGGAATTCGCCTCGGTCTCAAACACCTCGCGGCAATGCGCGAGCGTGTCGCGCACCGCCCCGTGCACCTGCGGGATGCAGCGCAGCGAATAGGCGTCCTGCACGCGGCCGCACTCGCGATGCGACTCGCGAATCTGGCTGCCTTCCAGCATGCGCCGCAGGTTGGCCGCGGTCTTCATCTGTCCCGCGTGCGGACGCGCCTTGTGAATGCGTTCGTCGAAGGCCGCGTCGGTTCCCTTGAGCGCGTCGCAGCATAGCCCGCCCAGTACGTCGGCGGTATCGACCAGTGTTTCTGCCGCCAGCAGCGCCAGAGTTCCCACCGCCAGCATGGCCTGCGTCCCGTTGATCAGCGAGATGGCTTCTTTGGCCTCGAGCACCAGCGGCTTGATCTGCGCCCGCTTCAGTGCTTCGGCGCTCGGAATGCGCACGCCCTTCTCGTCGACGCACTCGCCTTCGCCAATCAGCGCCAGAGCCAGGTGCGCCAGCGGAGCCAGATCGCCGCTCGCGCCCACGCTGCCCTGCGACGGCACAAACGGAGTGACGCCGCGGTTGAGCATCTCGCAGAGCGTGTCGATGACGACGGCGCGCACGCCGGAATGCCCCTTGGCAAGCGAATTCGCGCGCAACAGCATCATGGCGCGCGTTTCCGGCGACCGACAGCGGTTCGCCCACGCCGACCGCGTGCGAGCGGACCAGGTTGACCTGCAGTTCGCGAATCTGGTCGCCAGCAATGCGCACGTCGCTGAGTTTTCCGACGCCGGTGGTGATGGCGTAAGCGACCTGGTTGCTGGCGACAATCTCGTCGACGACGGCGCGTGCCAGGTTCACGGCCTGCCGCGCGTCGGGCGAGAGCAGGACCGCGCGGCGCGCTTCAATGGTCGCGACTTCGCGCACGGCTTCGAGCGTGAGATCGTTTCCGTTGATGTGAAGTGCGTTCAAAAGGATGTCCCAGCGTTACGTGCCTTACCTGCCACAAAAACCCGCAAGCACTACTTTGCCATCGCTGCCCGAAATGCCGTCAAATACTTTTCCGGCAGCGCCGCCACCTTCATCTTCGAATCGGTGACGATGTGCGTGGTCTCGCCCTCCGCCAGCAGCGTCCGGCTGTCTGCGCGCACCAGTTCGTAACTGAAGACGACCACCGACTCGCGCACGGTTTTCAGCCGCGTCCGCACCACGACTTCTTCGTCGTAATAGACCGGAGCGCGGTAGCGGCAGTTGACTTCGGCCACGGCGATGAAGCGCCCGTCATCGCGCTCCATGTCGCGATAGGAAAAGCCCATCTCCCGCATGAGTTCCACGCGGCCCACCTCAAACCAGATCAGGTGGTTCGAGTGATAGACCACGCCCATCTGGTCGGTTTCGGCGTAGCGCACCCGCAGCCGGGTTTCATGGAATGCATGAGTGATGGTTGGAGCTCATTTCCCCGTCCACACCGGCTTGCGCTTTTCCAGGAACGACGAAATTCCTTCGCGGAAGTCGGCGGTGGTGCGGATCGCGGCATTCTCGCGCACGGCAGCTTCGATCTGGGCGTCGAGTTCCGCGCGGGCATGATCGGTGAGCAGTTGCTTGGTCGCGCGCAACGATGCCGGACTGTTCTCCATCAGCAGCGCGGCCAGTTCGCGAGCGCGCGCCATCAGATTCTCCGCCGGCACGATTTCGTTGACCAGTCCCATGCGCGCCGCTTCTTCTGCCCCGAAAATCCTTCCCGTCAGCAGCAGGTCGCGAGCCTGTTTCTCGCCCACCTGGCGCAAAAGAAATGTCGAAACAATCGCGGGCACAAAGCCGATGCGAACTTCGGTATAGCCAAACTTCGCGTCCGGAACCGCCAGCGTGAAGTCGCACAGCAGCGCCAATCCGGTTCCGCCTGCGATGGCCGCGCCCATTCACCGCGGCAATCGTCACCTTCGGGAATTCGTACAGCGAGCGGAACAACTGCACCATGGTCTGCGAATCCTGCAGGTTTTGTTCAGGCGAACGGCCCAGCAGTGACTTCAGATTGTCCAGATCCATGCCGGAACAAAAAGCCTTGCCCGCTCCGGTCAGGATCAGGACGATCGCGTCTGACTTCGAAACCTCGTCCAGCGCGCGCAGCAAATCGTCAATCAGTTCAAAGCTGATCGCGTTGCGCTTCTCCGGACGGTTCAGCGTGATCGTGGCCACGCTGCCGTCGTAGGCGAGTTGAATCGTCTTGTAGTTCATAACCTGAGACCCGCCACGGATATCACGGATTCCCACGGATCTAGAAGACAATCCGCTTGTTCTGATCCGTGAAATCCGTTACTTAATCTGCCGCGTGCGAACTGCTAAACTTTGCGCCGATTCCCGCCGTTGCCTTCAGCAGCGAATCCAACGGCTTCAGTTGTGGCAACTCGGCTCCGCGGCTGAGTCAGCGTCTCGATCACTTTCTCCGTCGGGATGTTACCGACCAAAGCGTCCTGCGCAAAGGGACAGCCGCCCAGCCCGCCCAGCGCGGAGTCAAAGCGCCGGCAGCCCGCGTCGTACGCGGCTAGAATCTTTTCCGCGGCCTGCTCGGGACGGCTGTGCAAATGCACGCCAATCTCGAGGTAGTCGTACTTCGCCATCACCGCCCCGACCAGTTCGCTGATCTGCTGCGGCGTCGCCATGCCCACGGTGTCCGCCAGCGAGATCATCCGCAGATTGTCGACTTCCATCAGCGCGATGGCTTCGATCACTTCCTCAGGATTCCACAGGTCGCCGTACGGATTCCCGAACGCCATCGAGATGTAAACTACGACGTCGAGCCCGGCATCGTCGGCCTTGTTCTGAATCTTCTCCAGTTCTTCGAGTGCCTCTTCGGGCGACTGATTCTGATTCTTGCGCAGGAATGTTTCCGAAATCGAGTAAGGAAATCCCAGCGTCGATACCGCTTTCGTCTCAATGGCCCGTTGCGCGCCCTTTTCATTGACCACGATGCCGATAATCTCCACGTCATCGGGCGGATCGAGTTCCTTCAGAACTTCTTCCGAGTCCGCCATCTGCGGCACGGCCTTCGGCGACACGAACGAGACCGCATCAATGTGCTTAAACCCCACGCTGATCAGCGCCTTCAGATAGTCAGCCTTCAACTCGGCAGGAATCAGTCCTTGCAGCCCTTGCCAGGCATCGCGCGGACACTCAATCAATTTGACAGGATCAGGCATAAAAATCCTTGGCCACGGATAAACACCGATTCTCACAGATCGAAAACCTTGTTGATCATTCAGATCCGTGTTCATCCGTGCAAATCCGTGGCAAAAGTTAAGTTTGCAGCACTCCCACCTTGAACTCCGCCACATCCGGATTCAGCGCCGCCGCTTCCAGCGCCTGCGTGATCGCATCCCGGGTTTCGATCGGATCGATGATCTTGTCGATCCACAGCCGCGCCGCCCCGTAGCGCGGATCGGTCTGCTCGTCGTAGGTGCGCTTCACCGATTCGTACAGTTCCTTTTGCTCCTCCGCACTCAGCTTCTTGCCGCCGCGTTCCAGTTGCTTGACTTTAATCTCGACCAGCGTACTCGCAGCCGAATCCCCGCTCATCACTGCATAGCGCGCCGTCGGCCAGGCAAATAGAAACCGAGGATCGTACGCCTTTCCACACATCGCGTAGTGCCCCGCTCCGAACGATCCTCCTACGATCACCGTAATTTTCGGCACAACAGAATTCGAAACCGCATTCACCATCTTCGCTCCTGCTTTGATGATGCCGCTCCACTCCGCGTCGCGTCCTACCATGAATCCATTCACGTCGTGAAAAAATATCAGCGGAATCAGGTTCTGGTTACAATCCATAATGAAGCGGGCAGCCTTCTCCGCCGATTCGGTGTAAATCACTCCTCCGAACTCCACGCGCTTGTGGCCCTCATGATCGGTCTGCTGGGCATGCAGCTTCTGATTAGCCACGATTCCTACCGCAAAGCCGCCGATGCGGGCGTATCCGCAGATCATTGTTTTTCCGTATTCCGGCTTGTACTCGTCAAAGCGGCTGCCATCGAGCACGCGCGCCAAGACTTCTTTCATGTCGTAGGGTCGCGCCGGCGACGAATCGTAGATTCCATAGATTTCCTCCGCCGCCAGTTCCGGTTCAACCGGCTTCTTGCGGTCCCAGGGAGAAAGCCGCCGGTATCCCCACTTCTCCACAATCGAGCGGATGCGCGCGATGCAAGCCGGATCGTCGGGCTCACGGAAGTCGACCGTACCGCTGATGGCCGAGTGCATGGCCGCGCCACCCAATTCCTCCGACGAAACTTTCTGTCCGATCGCGGCCTGTACCAGCGCGGGTCCGGCCAGAAACAATCCGCTGCCGTCGGTCATCAGCACGTGGTCGCACATCACCGGCAGGTAGCCGCCGCCGGCCACGCACATTCCCATAATGGCTGCAATCTGCGGAATGCCCTTCGCCGACATCACCGCATTGTTGCGAAACACGCGCCCGAAATCGTCCGTGTCCGGGAACACATCCTCCTGCAGCGGCAAAAAGACGCCGGCGGAATCGACCAGGTAGATCGTCGGAATGCGATTCTCGATGGCAATGTTCTGTGCCCGAATCACCTTTTTCGCAGTCATTGGAAAAAACGCGCCCGCCTTCACGGTGGCGTCATTGGCGATGATCATGACCATCCGGCTCTCAATCCGCGCCATGCCAGAGATCACGCCAGCGGCCGGCGCGCCACCCCATTCTTCGTACATGCCATGCGCCGCGTAGAGGCCCAATTCAAAGAACGTGTCGGGATCGGCCAGAAGCGCAATGCGCTCGCGCGCCGTCAACCGCCCCTTGGCATGCTGGTTTTCGATGGCCCTGGCGCCTCCGCCCTCGCAGATTGTTTCGCCTTCATTGCGGACTTGCGACATCAAGTCCGCCAGAAAACGCATGTTGGCTTCATAGCGCGCGGAAGTAGGATCGATTTTCGTGCTCAGCACGTTTTCTGGTAAGGACGAGTTCGCGCTTACAGTTTCGTTACGGTCAGCCATGGGTCGAACGTCGAAGGTGCGGACTGATTACGGTATACCAGCCGGGCGGAGCCGCGCAATGCGGCATGGCCCGGATACGTTGTCGAGCCGACGTTCGCTGACTGCCTTGCCTAGCTTCCTGACCAGCCGATTCGGTAGGGTTCCCCAACGGAGCTCCGATCTGGCGCGGTTCCGCCATTTGCCTCGCCTGACGCTCTAGGCACCGACGTAATGCGATGCTCTCAGCCTGCCTTGACGATGGTCAATTACGAGCTTTACAAAGTTTCGAATTCGCCAGGGAGAAGTTCTGTGTTCAGAAGGAGAGTCAGGACTCGCATCGATTGCACGCTGCTTGCGGTTTTGTTGGTTCCGGGCGCAGTTTGGGCGCAGAATGCCGGCTCTGGCAATCAGGAAACCATTTCCCAGCTGGTCGAGCAGATCAAGCAATTGCAGCAGGAAGACCGGGACCTGCAGGCGCGGATCGCGATTTTAGAGCGCAGGCAAGTTCAAACCCCGCCTGTACCCGAACCCGATCCCGCGACAGCCGCCATACCCCCGCAGTCTGCGGAACAGACCGCGTCACCTCCGGTACCGGTGCCAATATTCGATTGGCATAACCTGCATGGCATACAGTGGCGCGGTTTCGGCGAGGTGAATTACAAGGTGCTTGACCAACGGCGCCCGGAGTTGGGAGACGAGGGCTTCGTGCCCGGATCGGCGGGCAATTTCTACACCGGCGATCTCGATCTGTTTTTGTCTGCCAAACTGAACGATAAAGCGAGTGTTCTTTCCGAGATTGCTTTAGGCGAGTTCGACGATCAGACCTTCACCGTGGACCTCGAGCGTTTCCTGCTGAAGTACGAGTTCAACGATCACCTCAAAATGTCGTTTGGCCGGTATCAAAGCGGGATTAGCTACTACAACACAGCATTTCGCAGCGCCAAGTGGCTGCTAACTACGGTTGACCGGCCCCTGATGGTGCAGTTCGCAGACCAAGGTGGTCTGCTGCCTACGCAGGCCGTAGGCGTCTCGATTAACGGTACCCTTCCCTCGGGCGAGCTGGGATTGAACTATTTCTTTGAGTACGGCTCCAGCAATACGGTGCGGCCCGATATCAATGGCTCAGGCAAAATCGATGACGAAACCAACGGAAACCATGTCAACGTCGGTTTCTTTGTTCGGCCCGAGGTTCTTCCTGGACTGCAAATTGGCGGCTCGTTCTACCACGATAAGATCAGCGACTCATTAATGCCATCTCCCATCAGAATCGGCCAGACGATCGTCAATGCCCACGTGGTCTATGTGGCTCATGGCGTGGAATTCCTTAATGAAGGGTTTCTTATTCGGCACTCTTTCGAGCCCAGCGGAACCGTATTCAATATGCCTGCGTTCTATTCCCAGATTTCCAGACGGTTCGCCCACATTCGCCCTTTCTTCCGCTACCAGTACATCAACGCGAACCCGCATGGCATCTTCAAAGACGTTGATCTGCGCTACGGTCCATCTTTCGGAGCCCGTTACGACTTCACTGACAACATTGCTTTCAAGGCTCAACTGGACCATACGGTCCGCAAGGATCAGCCGGATTTAAATGGCCTGCAGATGCAGGTGGTATTCACATTCTGAAGCAGCGAAACATGAAAAGTTCCATGACGATCCTGTTGCTGAGTTGGCTGTTCGTGCCAGCTCTTCCGCAGATCTCACTCGCTCAGAACCAGGACGTCGCCGTGGTAGTAAGTCCGAAGAATCCGGTGAGCAACATGAGCAGGTCAGACTTGCGCAAGATCTTTGCCGGGGAAAAGCGGACCTGGACGGGAGGACTCTCCATCAAGATCATCACTCGCGTTTCGGGATCATACGAACACGTGGTTCTCTTGAGGCTCCTGAGGATGAATGAAAGCGAGTACAAGCAGTATTGGATCGCGCAGGTGTTTCACGGAGAAGCCCAGGCAGAGCCGGTGACCGTCTTTTCCAACGGCATGCAAAAGGAAGCCATTGGTGCGTTCCCAGGCGCAATCGCTCTAGTGGACTTGGCAGACGTTAAGCCTGGGATGAAAGTGCTCAAGGTCGACGGTCATTTACCGGGCGAGCCGGGCTATCCGGTACACTGAAGTCGTGAGACGCAGCAACCTAGGACTAGGAGCTCCTTTCGACCCACTCCGCCAGCCGGCAGCCGTCCTCCTCCAGCAGAAATGTACCCACGCCAAAGCATTCGCCGACGATGCGGTGCGACTCCGGATCGCGAGCGGCACGGGTAATCCACTGCTGACCCACACGGTACTGTGCCGAGGTAAACCACTTCTGAGGTAGAACTTCAATCAGGCCGGCCTGGGGATAGAAGACAAAAAGCGCAAACGCCGGATCGTCGTTCGACATTGCCTTATAGCTCGTCGGGACGATCAGTTCGTCCACGGTCGCCAACTCCGCGGGCGCTCCGATCTTGTGCATGCCCGGTCCCAAAGTGAGCGGCACCTCGAAATCCGCCACCGGAGCCGTCGTCGAGTAAATGCGGTCCGACGACGGTTTGAACCAGCCTGCGACTTCCGCCAGATCAAACGCCTTCAATTGGTTCGGATCGAAGCAGGTCAGCCGAAGGTTGCGCCCTTCCGGGCACCAGATACCGACGAAATGCGGCGGCACCAGAAATGGCCGGCAATACGTGTTGAGCGCGAGGCGAGCTCTCTCTGGTTCCTGCTCAAGGCCGAGAGTGACCAGGTGCGCGATGGGGCCCTGCTCGCCATGATGAGTCCAGACGAAACGCTGCCCTGCCAAAGAGCGGAAAGCGGGAAAAGTTTTCCAGTACCACGGTGTCGGGCCGACCGTTTTCGAGAGGATCTCGCGGGCACGGGAGCCGTTTATTCCGGACATCACCCGGCCGCCGGCACGCCGGGTCCCTTCACGTGCGTGCGAATAAACTGAACAATGTCGTCCATCGCCGTGCCCGGCTGAAAAATGGCGGCCACTCCAATCTTTTTCAGCCCCTCGATATCCTGGTTCGGAATAATTCCACCCACCACCACGATCACATCATCCATCTTGTTCTGCTTGAGCAGGTCCATTACGCGCGGCACGATGGCGTTGTGCGCCCCGGAAAGAATCGATAGCCCGATTACCTGCACATCTTCCTGAAGCGCCGCCGTCACGATCATCTCCGGCGTTTGCCGCAGGCCGGTGTAGATCACTTCCATGCCCGCATCGCGCAATGCACGGGCAATCACCTTAGCTCCGCGATCATGCCCGTCTAGTCCGGGCTTCGCCACGAGCACGCGAATTTTCGTCTCAGCCATCGTCAAACCATTTAACCACAGAGGACACAGAGGTTCACAGAGGCAGAGCAGACAAAGGAATGGTTCCTCCTTCGTGCTTCTCTGCGCCCTCTGTGGTTAAAGGGTTTTGATGTCCAAACTCCGCCACATATACCAGCAAGCCACGCTGCGATACGGTTCCCACGCTTTCGCGATCTTCTCCATATCTCTCGGTTTGGGCAGCTTGCGTTTCTTGTAGTGTTTGCGGATGGCCACCTGCACCCCATAATCGCCTGTGGGCAGCACATTCGGGCGCCGCAAAGAAAACATCAGGAACATGTGCGCGGTCCATACTCCGACGCCCTTTACCTGGGTCAGGTGCTCGATGACCTCATCATCCGTCAGGCCGGACAACCTGGCAAAGTCGAGCATCCCCCGACGCCGTCTTCGCCGCCAGGTCTTTCAGATATGCCGACTTCTGTTTCGACAGCCCGACGCGGCGCAGTTGCTCATCGCTAAGCCTGAGAATGCCGTCCGGCGTCAGCGGCTCCCCTGCAAGCGCCGCGAAACGCTTGAAAATAGTTACCGCCGCTTTGCCGTTCAGTTGCTGGTAGACAATAGCTTCAGCCAGGCTACAGAACTCGGGCAGTCCAAACTCCATTCGGCACGGCCCCACGCGCTCGATGATGGCGCAGAGTATGGGGTCCGACTTTTTGAGGTGATTCAGAGCCTTTCGCATGACCTAATATATTTAGCACAAAATGGTTAGAGAGGCGAACAAAACACGAACAACACATTACTGCGACTTTTTCACCGCCATCCCCGCGACCTCAAATCTCCCGCCCCGGAGCAGGTTGGAAGCTCCCACGAATGCACGTGCCGGATAATCGCCGTGGAAGTAGGTTTTGTAAACGCCGTTGAACGTGTCGTAGAGTTTCAGGTCGGTGCAGAAGACCTGGATGGAAACCACCTCATCCATGCTCAACCCAGCGGATTCGACTGTCTGCTTGATTCCCTCCATCACCATCCGAGCCTCGTCCTCGGCGCTCGCCGGCGGCAGGCCGGTCTTGGTGTCCAAGCCAATGTGGCCGGCGATATAGAGCGTGTTGCTCACCAGCACGCCGTCGCTGAACGGCAGCGACTTCATGTCAGCCGGTCGCGGGTTCACGATGTACTTCCGGTCTGCCGCGCCCGCCGCCATACAATTCACAAGAAACAACACTCCCACAACAATGCGCATTTTCATGGTTTTTCTCCTGGTTTTCGCTTGACGATCGGATCGAAAATTGGACTCGCATGCGCAATACTTCCCGCCGCCGAATGCCTTGTCCCGCCATAGTCCGCGTCTCCCAAAATCACGCCGCAACGCTGTCATTCCGCGCGAAGCGGAATCTGCTGTCCTCGCTACGAAAGGAACTTGACCGCCTTCTCCACCAACTCAGCCGTCGGCTTATAGGGATCGCCCGGCGCGTCATACTCAATCGAACAATATCCCTTGTACCCATTCTTCTTGAGAATCGCGAAAGTGCGCGCCAGGTCCACATGCGTGGCCTTCCCCTGTTCATCGACCTCGCCATCCTTCGCGTGGCATATGCCGTAGGCGTGCGCAAACATCGCATCCATGGCCCGATACGCGTAATCGTCGTCATGGGTGTTGAGCGTGTTGCCAAAATCCGGCAATGCCCGCAGCCACGGACTATTCACCTTTTCAATCACCTGCACCAGGAAAAATGGATCCTCGCTCACCGCATCGTCATTTTCCAGATGCACCACGACATTCTTTTTCGCGCCATACTCCGCCACGCGCGCCAGAGTTTCGGCCGTGCGTCCCACGTCCGGCTTCAAGTCCTTGCCTCCCTGCACGTGGGTGCGAATGCTCGGCGAACCGAGCGCCGCTCCCACATCCACCCAGTGCTTGCTTGACTCCACCGCCCGCTCGCGCTCGGCTGCATCCGGAGAATACTGGCTGTGCTCCTCATCCACCGCGATGTCCACCACTGCGGAGTGAGTTCGCTCCACTGCGGAGCGAAATTGCTCCAAATATTTCGCATCCGTCGAAGGGAAGACGCGGCTCCACGGCTCAATCTTGTGGACGTTGAACTTCTCGGCCACGTGCGCCGCAAAATCCTTCAATTCGATTTGCTGCAACGCCGGCACCGTGCTGCGAGATTTGCCGTCCCATCCCTTCCACTCGACAAGAAATTCGCGAAACGGATACGCCGCCACCGCTACTCGCTCCCTTGGAGCAGTGGGGAACTTGACCGACGGTCCGGAAGTCTCCGCCGCTTGCGCAAAGTCGGGCAAAAGCCAAGCACCTGCCGCCGCGCCAGCACACTGGCCAAGAAATTCTCTGCGGTCTGTCGCTTTCATGCGCGCCAGTGTACCAAAGAATGTGATCGACACTCCCGCAGCGCTCGCCAGCCCAAAGGGCTTTCCTTCAGCGCCACTTCCGCAACTGCTTCCACACTTGCACTAGTGTCTGCATCTGTCGCGGGCTAGGAATGCGGCTGTAGATCAGCCGGCAATCGCGGTAAGCCTGTTCGTAAAAGTCTCGAACCGCGCCCAGGCTGAGGTGCGCGAGATTGCGTCGCAATTCCTTCACATCCTTCTCGGTCAACATGTCGACCTTCTCGCGATCGGGACGCCGGGCCATGGCAAACGATGCTAGCATATTCGTGTTTTGTTCGTCTTGGATGAGTCACGTAACGGCCCGCAATGCTGGTGTAGGCGTCGGCTGGTGGACGGGCCACGCGGGGGGGTAGTCCACATTGCTTGTGCCCGTATAAGGCGCGTTGACACGCTGTTTCGCTCGAACTTTAGTAACTTTGACTTCATTGTTTCTCCTCTACAATTTCATTATCCGCGACGCTGATTGCCGAACACTGAATAGGTGGCCACTGCGGTGAGTAGAAGCACTCCGTCAGGAAGTAGAACAAAGAGTTCTGCTCTCCACATGCGCCAGGTCGAGGGACGGGAATGGTGGCTTTGGGGCGCCGCCGTTGCCATAACGCTGGTCCTGACATTCGGTATTCTCTCTTTAGCTCTTCCTGTTTTCGACCAGTCCACCGGCCACACCGATTCGTTGAACCTCAAAGAATGGTTTCGCGGACTGGCCGCCCTCGTCCTGTTATTCGACATCTACATCATTTATCAACAACGGCAGTTGCATCGAATCCGCCGCAAATTGGCCGAACGCGAACAACTCTTTCAACTGATTACGGAAAATGCGGCGGATATGATCGCCGTGATAGACAGCAACGGTCAGCGCCTCTATAACAGTCCCGCATATCAGAGAATCCTTGGATACGGTCCGGAAGAACTTTCAGGAACTTCCTCGACGGCTCAGATTCATCCTGACGACCGTGCACGCGTGGTGGAGGCCTCCGAGAAGGCTCGCAATACCGGTCGTGGGGAACGGCTCGAATACCGCATTCGACACAAAGACGGTTCCTGGCGTTTTCTTGAGTCCACCTGTAGCGTGATTCGGGGCCCGGAAGGTGAATCTCACGGACTGGTTATCGTGAACCGCGACATCACTGAGAGAAAACGGGCCGAGGAAAAGTTGGTCCACCAGTCCTTTCACGATGGCTTAACCGACCTCCCGAACCGCGCTCTTTTTCTGGACCGCTTGCAGCGCGCCGTTACTCTTTCGCGCCGCCACTTGGACGTCAAGTTCGCAGTCTTATTCATCGATATTGACGAGTTCAAAGTCTTCAACGACAGTCTCGGCCACGGCGCCGGCGACAGCCTGCTGATCCAAATCGCACAACGGCTAACCGCCAGCCTCCGCGGCGTTGACACGGTTTCGCGTCCCCGCATAAGTGAAGAAGCGGAACCCTTCGTGGGCGAGAGTACTTTGGCCCGCCCCGGCGGTGACGAGTTCACCGTGCTCATTGAGGAACTTCATGATCCCAGCGATGCCATTCGCGTTGCTGAGCGCATTCAGCAGAAACTGGCCATTCCTTTCGATTTCAATAGTCAGGAGATCGTGCTCTCCGTAAGCATCGGTATCGCCTTCAGCAGCAACGTGCCCGCAGACGCGGAGGACGTTCTCCGAGATGCTGAGATTGCCATGTATCGCGCTAAAAACAGTGGGAAGTCCCGCTGTGAGGTGTTCGACCATGTAATGCACGCGGATGCCATCAAACGTTTGCAGCTCGAAACCGATTTGCGGAAAGCTCTCGATTTGAACCAGTTTCTCGTGTACTACCAGCCCATTGTTTCCCTAGCCAGCGGCCAGATCGTGGGTTTCGAGACGCTCAGTCGATGGCAACGTCCCGAAGGGTTGGTCATGCCTGCGGAATTCATCGCGGTCGCGGACGAGACCGGTATTATCTTGCCCATGAACCGGCAGTTGCTTTATGACGCCTGCCGGCAACTCCGTTCCTGGCAGACGCTCTTTCCCTCTGATCCTCCCCTCAGTGTCAATGTAAATATCACTCCCAAGCAGTTCGCGCAGCCCGACCTGGCTGCTCAGATCGGCAAGATCTTACAGGAGACGGGAATGGATCCTTCCTCCGTCAACTTGGAAATCACAGAGACCATCGCGATGGCCGATGCGGACAGGTCCGCCCTGGTATTGTCCGAGTTGAAGGCGCTCGGGGTTCGCCTCGAAATCGACGACTTCGGGACCGGCTACTCATCCCTTAGCCGGCTGCAGCATTTTCCCGTGGATATCCTGAAGATCGATCGTTCCTTCGTTTCGCGCATGGATACGGACCTGGAAACCCGCGAAATCGTTCGCATTATTGTCATGCTCGCCCACGGCCTTTCCCTGAAGATTGTCGCGGAGGGTGTTGAAACACAAGCGCAAGCGGGCATGCTCAAGGATCTCGGCTGCGAACTGGCCCAAGGCTACCTCTATTCCAAGCCTGTCCCGGGCGAGGCGATTGACCAACTTCTAAGTAGCAATCGCGCCGCGGGGATTTCTGTGAAGGGAGCAAAGGCCGCCAGTTCCAGCACGGCATAAAGCCCAAGTGGCCGGCGTCTCGGATGAAGGATTCTCTCTGCCATTGAACACATCAGCAGTTCAGTAGAGACAGATTTTAGTGATTATTCATGCGGCAGAAAATTCACACTTGCCTTTGCAACCGGGAGTTTTCAGGAGGGATCCATCCTTGATTGGCCTCGACTGTTTGATGTGCGGGGCATGCAAGATTTAGACCCTTAGCGAGCCACGGAACGCTCTAGCGGCATAGTAAGATTCCGCACCGTTGTGATATACGAAAACAGAGTCGTAGCGGCGATCACAAAAGAGGGCGCCACCGAGTTTTCTGATATCAGAAGGTGTTTTCACCCAGCTCGACGTTTTCGTATCGAAGTGTCCAAGTTTCTGCAATTCTCGATATTGTTCTTCCGTTAAAAGCTCAATGCCCATGACAGCTGCCATATCAATAGCGTTATCTTCTGGTTTATGTTCTTTCCTTGACTCCAGCGCTTCAAGGTCGTAGCAAACACGTCTTCGGCCTTTAGGACTTTCCGCTGAACAATCAAAAAAAATGTATTCGCCCGTTTTTTTGTCGTGACCAACAACATCCGGTTCACCGCCAGTTCTTTCCATTTCATTGAGGGACCACAGTTTTTCAGCATTAGCTTTCAGCTTTGCTTGCACTTTATCCCATTCAAGACCTTTATGGCGGTTCATGTTTCTCTCAAAACGGGCTTTCAATGCTCTGAGTAGTTCTTCACGTTGTTCTCGTGACAAGTCCTTTTTATTGTTATTAATGTTTCGCGCTCTTGTTGCTCTCACAGCCGTCGCTTCCCGCGTTTCTTATCTGTTACTCTGCTGCGCTCCGCCACATGGTTTTTTTCGGCTTGTCTTTGCGTTCTTATCAATTCGCAGTCTCCACGCCGTTCGGAGTGCACCCGTCAGTACATCTTCGCTCGCCGCCGCCAGGCGAATATGAGTGTGTCCCGACTTTCCCCAGCCGCCAGGAATCGGCAGGAAAATCTCGCGCGCCTCCTCCACAAACGCCGCCTGCTGCTCCAGCGTAAGCATCAGATTTCCGTACCCCCCTGCTTGCGAGGCGAGCGAAGCAAATTTCCTGCCTCCTACACGAAAAGCTGGCAATCCTGCGTGGCAGTACTCTTCCACACCCTCCAGGCTCAGTGCAATCCTGAGCACTCGCCGAGACAGGAAGAACCTCAAGGCATCGCAAGCGGACCACGTCTGGCATTTAGAGCAAGACCGAGCTCCTTGCTTAGCCGAGGCGTTCAATGAAGGATCCACGGCGCGTAGCGCCGCTCCCGCAACCTTCGCGCTATTTGCAAGAAGCTCAGCCACCTCTGCGAGGCGAACACCTTTTTGCAAAAGCCGGAGAGGCGAACGTTGTAGGGAACGGGCGCTAAGTGACCTTGGGTAGGCGGTTTTCTGTTCGTAAGTTACTGAAATCGCAATAATTGCATGGTGGAGGCGGCGGGAGTCGAACTATTCACGGTGTTGATAACACGTAACTTATTGATTCTCTGAACTGCTACAACGGCTAAAAAGGCTCCATTTCCTGATCCATTGTACGTTTATTGTACGAAAAAGCTTCCGTTCCTAGAGATCCGACAAGACCATATCGCGACCACAGTATCCCATGGATTCGCAAGGATGGAACGAGAAAAAACACCTCAGCTTCCTAAAATTGTCAATCATGAATCTCTTAGAACAGCGCACCCTGGGTTTGGGCAGGTTTCACAGGTGTCGTGCATTCTGCGTCGTCATTGGCGACATGGTTGACCCTCGTGCTGACGGGATAGCATCGCATGGTCCGAGCGTCGCACGGCTTCAACATTTCTGACACCGCTTCGACATTCGTCATGCCTGGATCGAGCCACAGATCGTAACCGTCCGCGCCAAGAATGACGGGCATCCGGTCGTGAACGGATGAGGTCACGGCATTCGTCGTCGTGGTCAGAATCGAACAGGACTTGATCCACTGCCCCCTTGCGTCTTTCCAGCGATCCCACAATCCTGCGAACGCGAACAACTCACCATCATTGACTTCAAAGCAGTATGGCTGTTTCGCTTTGCCCGCGCGCAACCACTCGTAAAACCCGTCCGCTGGAATCAGGCATCTCCGCAAATTGAGTGCTTCGCGGAACGCAGGCTTGGTCGCCGCCGTTTCTGACCGTGCGTTGATCATCATGGCCGCTCCAGACATGTCCTTCGACCATGACGGTATCAGTCCCCAACGCATCAAGGACAATTCCCGGTGAGGTTCCTTCGGATTCTGGCGGATGACGGGTACGGGCTGGGTGGGAGCAATGTTATAGCGAGGCGTCCAGTCCGGCTCGTCGAAGATGGTGTCGAAGTGTTCCTCGACGATCTGCTTTCTACGCGACAATCGATAGCGCCCGCACACTAGGAAATTATAGATCGACCCCGTGCCCGATGCGATTCGATTGGCCGGGAATAGGGCGACGACCGTCACTCGGATTTTCCGACCTATTCCTGCCAGGAATAGCTGTCCGCCGAACATTCATTGGACAGCCTCGTTGAGTGAGGTTAGCTTTGCGCCAAAAGCAGGCCACTTTGAGCGGCTGCCGGAGGTGCGTATGCCACGTTGGTTCCAAGTCCATCTGATCCCCCGAATCGAGACCATTCTTCGGTCCCAACGGGCGCGTCTAGCTGCGGCTCTTTTCGCTTTTCTCCTTCTGGTGCCAGTGGCCGCGCTGGCACAAGGCTCACCGTTCGACACCGGCTTTAACGCCATCCAAGGTCTTTTCACCGGCACGATCGCCAAGGTTGCAAGTCTGGTTGCTATCGTGATCGGCGGCTACGGCTTTGCACACGGCGAACCCGGCGCGAAGAAGGCACTCGCCGGCGTCGCCGCCGGAACGGGCATTGCCGTTATGGCAGTGAATGTCTTGAGTTGGCTATGGGGCGTATAGCGCTCGACATGCCACTCCTTTAGACGAGGGACTCATGCCAGACAAAGCGCAGAAGAAGCATCGCACAAATCGAGTCTTCAAGAGCCTGCACAAGCCGCTCACCTATTTGGGCGTTGAGCGGACGCTCTTCTACTTCGTCGGTGTGAGCGCCGTGGGCGCCTTCAACCTCTTCAATTCCATCCTCGCTGGAATCGCCGTTTTCATTGGCGGCTTTGCTTTCGGCCATTGGGTAACGAACAGCGATCCGGCATTCCTCCGCATCCTCGCAAAGTCCGAGCGCTACAAGCTGCGTTATGACGCCGCGAAGCAGCAAGTTCCCCGCGTGGAGGTAGTGTGATGTTGCGTCTCGACAAAGTCATCAAGCCCTGGAAAGAGAGTGCAGCTCTCAACGACCACATCAACCTCTACGGCTTCTGGAATGAGACGGCCTTCCTTACCAAAAGCGGCGATCTAGGCATGGTTCTCAGTGTTCCCGGTGTGGACTACGAAAGTCTGGACCGCTCCCGAACAGGAGTATGCAGTGAAGAGGCTGGAGGCGGCGCTAAAAGCCTTTGGCCCAGGCTTCCACATTTACCAATACCTCTTCAAATCGAACCGCCCCGACATACCGTTCGCAACATATGATGACCCCATTGTCGAAGCGGCTATCGACCAGCGACGGAAGTTCTTTGAAGCGAAGCGGGACCATCTCTATCAAGTGGAAATCTTCTACTGCATCCTGCTCGAAGGCGCCCGGTCGAAGACCGGCGTCGGCACGGCGCTAGCTCGCCTGTTACGCGATCCAGAGGGCGCGATTGCCGAACTCAAATCGCAGTTCACCAACGACAGCATGAAGAAGTTGTTGCGGACGCATATCGAGCGCGATCTTCAACGGCTCGACCAGCACGTGCAGGCATTCGCTCGGCAGCTCGCAGATTTCATGCAAATCGAGGTCTTGAATCGCCAAGGCCAGTTCAGGTTCTTCCGCCGCTTGCTGAATTATGACGACTGGCGTGTTGCCGGGAGGCCGCAATCCACACAGTTTCTCGACTATCAGGTAGTCAATTCCGACATCGAAGCGGAACGCGATCATCTGCGGGTAGGCGATCACATCGTCCGCGTGCTGACAATGAAAGAAGCCATCACAGAGACGACGACCCCTGGTGCTGGACGCGTTGTTGAAGATTCCCGCTAACTTCTATGTGGTCACCGAGTGGACGCCGCTCCCTGCGGACAAGGCCCGCAAAGAAGTGAACAAGCGCCGCCGCCACTTCAATATGTCGAAGACAGGGTTCGTCTCGCAGATGGGCAACGACGCCACCAAGACGAACCCACGCGACGTGCTGGTGGACGAGTCCAAGCAGGCCGACATTGAAAATCTTGGCGATTGCCTTCGCGCCCTGGGTGACGGTCAATCGCTTGGCGATTTCTCGCTCACGATTGTGCTGTATGGCCGGTCACGAACGGAACTCGATCAGCTCGTGGCCGAGTTTACTGGCGTCTTCACCAACGCGGACGGCAATCTGTTTGCGGAAACCTACAACCAGCTGAACGCCTATTTCGCCACCGTGCCGGGCAACTATGCGCTGAACCTTCGCAAGCTGTACCTGCTGAACACGAACTACGCCGACCTGTCTTTTCTGTTTACGATCCTTCCCGGCGAGAAGACGAACGCGCACCTCGGCACGGAGTGCCTGGCAGTCGTCGAAACCGACAACAGCACCCCCTACTTCCTCAACCTGCATACCCGCGACGTTGCCCATACCCTAATTCTCGGCATGACGGGGAGTGGGAAGTCCTATCTTTGCGTTTTTCTGCTGCAGAACGCACAGAAGTACAAGCCGCTGACTTTCATCTTTGATATCGGCGGCAGCTTCCAGTCGCTTACGACGATATTCGAGGGCTCGTATCTCAATGTGGGTCAGGAAGCGCGGGACTTCACCATCAACCCCTTCTCGCTGCCTCAGACCAAAGAGAACCTGCAGTTTCTCTTCAGCTTCTTCCGAGTACTCATTGAGGGCAACGAACAGCGCTACCGTCTGGACTTCAAAGAAGAACGCCGGCTGTGGGATGCGATCGAGCGGATTTACGTACTGGAGCCGAACCAGCGCACGATTTCGAATTTTGGGAACATCATTGGCGAGTTGAAAGAACGCCTCCACCGCTGGACCCGCGGTGGACAGTACGGCTTCCTCTTCGACAACGCCGAAGACACGCTTTCGTTCAAAAGCTTTCAGACGTTCAATTTCCACGGCTGGAATGATGCGCCCGAGGTTTTGGAACCACTGCTGTTTTATGTTTTGCATCGGGCATCGAATGAAATCACCGACCCGAAGAACCTCGGCACCTCCAAGTTCTTTCTGCTCGATGAGGCGTGGCTCTTCATCAAGAACGAGACCATTCGTAATTATGTGGTGCAGGCGCAGAAGACCTGGCGCAAGCACATGGCGGCGATGATCCTTGCCACGCAATCCATCAAAGAACTTGAGGAATCGGGGATGCTGGCGATAGTGGCGGAGAGTTGCCCGACAAAGATCTTCCTCGCCAACCCGGACATGAACCGGGAAGTTTATCGCGAGGCGTTTCATCTGAACGACACCGAACTGGACCTTATCGACGGCCTTGTTCCACCGGGCCAAATGCTGATTCGCAAGGCGCAGACCTCCAAGAAAGTGCATTTGAACGTCGATTCGGTCACGCACTGGATGGCAACAAACAACGCCCGCGACAACCTAAAGAAAAGGGAATATTTTGACCGCCACGGTTTCGCGGATGGGCTTCGCCATCTAGCGGAGGAGTGGCCATTCCAGCCGCGTGGGCTGGCCGTATCAACCACCAACACCAACCCGTAAGGAGAGAAGTATGCGACACCTAGGATTCATCGTTGATTTTGTTTTGGTGGTTTTCTCCATCGGTGCCCTGGCCCAAGACTCTGCACGCACTGTGCAGTATCACTCGCAGGACATCGTTCCCATCCGCGCCAAGGTGAAATATACGACCCTTATCGAACTACCCACGACCGAGAAGATCATGGAAGCCGCCACGGGTGACAAGGAGTTCTGGATCGTGGACGTGGTCGGCAACTTTTGCTTTGTGCATCCGGCGAAACAAGGCATCAGCTCCAACTTGAATCTCATTACGGACAAGGGGAACATCTACAGTTTCACTCTCCAGGACATTTCTGCCACATCGACCACCCCTGATTTGAAAGTGATCGTCGAACCCGCCGATCGTTCTGCGATCGTTGCCGCCAGCGGCCCTCCGCAGTTCGTACCCGCCGCCCAACTCGAACAATCGCGGCAGCAGCTTGCCGCTCTGCAATCGCACGTCGAGCAGGCGGTGGATGAGTACAAAAGCGCCTATCCAACGCGGCTCAAGTTCGACTATGCCTACAAGGCAAACGAAGCTCCTTTCAACATTCAGTCGATCTATCACGACGACAGGTTCACCTACATCAAGACGAATGCGCCTGAGAAGTTCAGTGTCTATGAGATGAAAGACGGCAAACCCAATCTCGTCACCTACGACCTCCGGGAAGGGACGTACATCATCCCGAAGATCATGGACAGCGGATACGTGGAGCTGGGCAAGAAGCGGATGGAATTCACGCGCAAGGGATCACCGTCATGACCGAGAACGTCTTCACTCCGCACACAGAACCGCAGGCGGAACCAACGTTGCGCCGCAACCTGGAACTGCCCAAAGGCGTCTTGCAGAAGAACCTCAAGACCTTCGTTTATCTGGGTGCGGCGTTGCTCGTGATTGTGGCGGCGCTGTTCAGCTCGTCTGGAAAGAAGACGCCTGCACAGCAGGCCGCTGCCAAAGGGCAGCCACCGCAACCCACCTTGCAGGACAACACCGACAGCAACGTACAGGAGTTGAAGAACCAGCTTCAGGCCGAGCGTCAGAAAGAACAGCAGGCGACAATGGCCGCCGCTGCGATGGGAGATTCGGCGCTTGCGTCTGCGACGCCCCAGCAGCGGGCCGCAGCCGCGGCCTATGGCCGACCGGCGTTGCCGTGCCCTGTATTCCGGGCCAGCCCTGCCCGCAAGCGCAGCAGGGCAACATGCAGATGCAACTCACGCCTCTGCAACAGCAGGCACAGTTGATCGCTGCGAAAGAACGCGAACGCGCTGACAACTCCCGTTTCGCTTCCAATCTTGTGTACTCCCGCTCTGCCGATCCGCCGCAACAACAACAGCAAGGCCAGACGATGCCCGCCCAATATGGCCCTGCCGAACGGCAGACAAACAGCAGTCTCGTCTCCCCACCAGCCGAAGGAAAACAGGAGGACACGCCCGGAGGCTATAAACGCCCACTGGAGGCCAATATCGATTCAGCCGTCGGTCAGCCCTATCTCGTCTACGAGGGTTCGGTTCTCGACACTGTTCTCATGAATCGTCTGGATGGAGACGCCGTAGGGCCGGTTAAAGTCCTTGTCTCAAATCCGCTGTATTCGCACGATCATC
>CAWHTJ010000003.1:0-508182 GCA_963832235.1 uncultured Acidobacteriaceae bacterium
CCACCGAGCGTTGGATTGGAATTGGCCTGATTGGCCTGGGCGTGAGCTTGGTGGCACGCACCGTGCCGCGCACCGCGCCGCCGCCGCTGCCGCAAAGTCTCGGCGATCTGCCCTGCGAGGCGGCCGAATGAAATGGCTCCTGATTGCGCTGATCGTGATTCCGGGCACAATTGCGGATGTGTTAAACACCCTGGGCATGAAGCGCAACGGCGAGGTATGCGACTTCCGTCCACGCGCGATTTTTCGGTTAATCGCTTCCCTCGCGCGCAATCCTTATGTTGGTCTTGGCGTACTGGCTATGGCAGTTTCATTCTTCGCATTAATGGCGCTGCTTTCCATTACCGACCTGAGCTTTGCGGTACCAGCCACGGCATTCAGTTACGTGCTGGAAACAGCGCTGGCCAAGTACATCCTGAAAGAACATATCGGATGGCGGCGTTGGGCGGGCGCTTCGTTAGTCGGCTGCGGAGTGCTGCTGGTATCGCTGGGCGTGTAACGGGCAACTTTGCAATTATTCAGGCCAGAATCTAAGCAAATTGGACCTTTCCATTCGCAGCACTAAATCTCGCTATCGCACGCCATTTCCTGGGGACACTACCCTGCCGTATTCCGTCGCGCGGCTGAGGCGGTCGAACATGCGCCAGGCGTCGAGCGAGATTTTGCTGATGGCCTCTTCGCCGTCGCGTTCATTGCGGAGAAACGACGTCATCACACAGATCACGTAGGGTCGGCCTTCGACAAAAACGATGCCGGAGTCATTGCGCACCGCTTCCAGCGCGCCGGGCTTGTTGGCGACCTTGAGGTCTGGGGCAGGTCGCGGGGAATCCAGGAATCTTTGTTCGTACTCAGCATTTTGAAGAAGTCGGCAGTGAACTCTTTGTTCAGGACTTTGCCGTGGTAGATGGCATCAAGCAAGGTCATCATTTCGCGCGGCGTGGAGATGTTTTCGCGGCCTTCCTTGGCGGCTTGAAGGTCCATCATCTTGCGGCGGAGCCGCGTGTGAGTGAGGCTAAGCGAGTCGAGCATGGCATTTACATTCTGCATGCCGACGCGGTCGATGAGAACATTCGTTGCGGAATTGTCGCTGACCGCAACCATCATGGTCGCCAGATCGCGCAGCGTGATTCGGGTCACGCCAGGCGTGAGTCCGCCCATGATGTCGCTGTCAGGCAACCAGATCGGAGGACTGCACGGTGTATAGATCGGTGAGCTTGAGCTTGCCTTGCTGCGCCTGCAAGTAAAGATTGGCGAGAACCGTGATCTTGATGGAACTGGCCTGGGCGAAGACTTCGTCCTCGTTTAGCAGAGAAGTGGTCGCCCGTTGTCAGATCTTCGATGGCGACGCCCATGACGCCGTCAAGCTTCGCGTCGATGTCCTGAATCTGCGCTTCGAGTTTTTGCCAGAGAACTTTCTGCTTGCCTGTGGACGGAGCGGCAATCTGGCCGAGGCACGTAGCGAGGAATAGTAAGCTGCAGAAAACATGCTTCACGGGAGGGTCTCCTGACGGCAGGGATTGTAGCAGCACAGAAAAGCATACCGGGCTTAGCCGGCTTGGCCGATGAGCAGGCAATAGCCATCGGGATCGTCCACGCGAATCTCGCCTTTGGGCATGTAGTCGGGATAGCTAATCGGCGAAACCTTTACACCGCTGGCCAGCAGATGCGCGCGCAGCGCGATCAGATCAGGCGAGTAGAGATAGAACAATACCGCTTGCTGGCTGGCGATGACTGGTTCAGAGGCGCGCGCGAACATCAAGTCGGCTTGTTCGCAGCCCAAGTGGACCCACTGCAATTCGCCCGAGGGAGTCTGCAGGCTTCCGCGAATTTCCATCCCTAGATGTTTATAGAAGTCGACCGAGCGCTGCACGTTGGCGGCATGCGCCATTGGGATGAGGCCTGTAACCTTGGGCTGGGAGCCGGATTCAGCCATCGATGCTTCGCCTCGCGTAGTTGCTTCACGGCAGTTTCGGAAGTAACGGGCGAATAATACACCTCTTTAAATGTGTAGGACCGCGCCTTGGAGGCCAGGACCGGAAGGATTTCGATGTGCCAGTGATAGTCGTCGTCGATCGTCTTCCAGTAGCCGAGATTCTTGGAGGGATGAAGGCTGCTCGGCGAAGTATGCAGCACGAGATGAAACTCCTCGGTAATAGAGCGGACGCGCTGCAAAGTGCGGCGCAGAAGCGCAGCCAAGTTCGTGCGCAGCCCAGGCTTATTTAATCCGGTTCGCTCGAAAGAAGCGTCGTGATTGCGCGGCAAGATCCAGGTTTCATAGGGAACGCGCGGCGCATATGGACCCAGAGCGAGATAGTCCCCACGCGCTTCGATGACGCGCAGAGCCTGTCGCTCCTCCTGCTGAATGATGTCGCAGAAGACGCAACGTTCCTTGCTGATGAAGTACTCTCGACCGGCGCGCAACTCGTAGAGCACCCGCCTTGGAACGAACATCGTGGCAGTAATTTGCGAGGTGGGATGGCTGAATTCCTGCCCGGCGCTTTTGCCGTAGTCCTTGAAGAGGCTGACGTATTTGATGCGCGGGTCGCGCTTCAAGTCCAGTATGCGCTCGGCAGCGAGGCGGAGAAAGTGCGCGATCTCATCGTCGCTGGCGCTCCACAAATGCCGGTCGTGGCGGGGGTTTTCGACCAGCACCTCGTGAGCACCGACGGAGTGCATGCGGTCATAGATGCCATCGCCGCGCCGGCCGGGTTCGCCCTCGATGCGGTAGAGCGGCCTGGGATGTACGACGGAACGCGCGGACCAGGGAACGCCCGGCGCGTTGGGAGAGTTCGCGATCACCTGGGGAGACGCAGCGGAGCCGTCGCAAAAAATGCAAGCCGACTCGGGACGTGGTCCGGTTTCGGCAGCATCATCGCCGGTGATGACCCAGGAGCGGGTGATGGGATCCTTGCGGAGTTCCATAGGGAAGGAGAACACCGGAAGAGAACCCACGTCAACCGCGATTCCTGCTGCAGTCCTGCCGGCTTATGTCGAAGTGCGGCATTAGACCGGCGCCGCTTTGTTATAATCCGCCGAAGCCTGCCCAGATGACCGAGCCGTCCACTCCGCTGATGCGGCAGTATGCCGCCGTCAAAAAAGAACATCCCACTGCGCTCCTGTTTTTTCGGTTGGGGGATTTCTACGAGCTTTTCTTTGACGATGCGATACTGGCAGCGAAGGAACTGCAGATCACGCTGACTTCGCGAAATAAAGAAAAAGGAATCGCCGTGCCCATGTGCGGCGTGCCATATCACGCGGCCGAGGGTTACATCGGGAAGCTGATCCGGAAGGGCTTCAAAGTCGCGATCTGCGAGCAGATGGAGGATCCGCGGCAGGCAAAGAAGCTCGTGCGACGCGAAGTGACGCGCGTGGTGACGCCCGGGACTGCAGCTGATTCGTCGCTCGGGTCGGAAGAGAACAATTTTCTCGCGGCACTGGCCCAGGTAGGAGATCGCGTGGGATTCGCCGCTCTGGATTTATCGACGGGGGAGTTTCGGGCGACGGAGTTTTCGGGTGAGGGCGCGCTGCGGCGAGTGCAGGAGGAGTTAGAACAACTGCGGCCGAAGGAAATGCTGTATGGCTCGGCCGCGCCGCTGTTTGAGAATACGAACAGTCGAGGGTTGCTCGTCCGGACGGGCGAGTCGCCCGTCTCCACACGGACAGTGCCAGTCGCTGCGCCGCAGCCTCGGGCGGCTGGAGTGGCTTGCACCGAGACCCCGCTCGATGACTGGATCTTTGCGCCGGATCATGCGATTCCATTGCTGGAGAATCATTTTGGCGTTCTGTCGCTGGAGGGCTTCGGTCTGGCTGGGCGGACGGCAGCAGCCGCGGCGGCTGGCGCGGTTCTGTATTACGTGCGCTCTACGCAGCGTGGCTCGCTCGATCACGTTGATCGCATTGGATGGTATGAGCGGCAGAGTTGCCTGGTACTCGACGCGGTCACGGTTCGCAATCTGGAGTTGATCGAACCGCTGTTTGCCGGCGCGGATGCCGGCGTCACTCTGTTCCGGTCGATCGACTGTGCGGTCACGCCCATGGGCAAGAGGTTGCTGCGCGCATGGCTGCTGCGTCCGTCGCTCGATTTGAACGAGATTCATGGTCGGCTCGATGCGGTGGAAGTGGGGGTGAAGGATATCATCTCGCGCGAGGAATTGCGGCGCGCGCTCGATGGCGTGCTGGACCTGGAAAGACTGCTGAGCCGCGTAACTCTGGAGACCGCGAATCCGCGGGATGTGCTCGCGCTGGCTGCATCGCTGGGAAAGATTCCGGCAGTCAGGGCTGCGCTTGCCCGCTTAGGAGCGGAGCGGTTGACAACTCTGCATGCATCGCTCGATGAACTGGAGGATGTGCGCGAGAGCATTGACAAGACAATTGTGCCGGAGCCGCCTTTGAGTTTTGCGGACGGCGGCGTGATCGCCGCGAGCGTTGACCGCGACCTGGATGAACTCCGCGAACTCTCGCGTAACAGCAAGCAGGTGCTGGCGCAGATCGAACAGAGGGAACGAGGACGCACCAGCATTTCCTCGTTGAAGGTGAAATTCAATTCCATTTTTGGCTACTACATTGAGGTTTCGAAGCCCAACCTCCACCTGGTTCCGCAGGACTACGAGCGGAAACAGACGCTGGTTGGGGCGGAGCGCTTCACCACGCCCGAACTGAAGGAATATGAAACCAAGATTCTTGACGCGCAGGAGAAGATTGTCGAGATCGAGCGGCGGCTTTTTACCGAGTTGCGCACGGCGATTGCAGCGGAGGCCAAGCGGATCCGGCAGACTGCGCTGGCGTTGGCGGAAGTCGACGTGCTCGCGTCGTTGGCGCATGTCGCCGCCCTGCGTAATTACTGTCGTCCGTCGTTTGTGAAATCTGCCGACAGCAGCGAAATCGAAATTGTCGAAGGCCGCCATCCGGTGATTGAGCAGCAGGAAATGGCGGGAGGCAACGAGCGCTTCGTGCCCAATGATCTTTATTTGAATGGGACCACGCACACCATCATGCTGCTCACTGGGCCGAACATGGGGGGCAAATCCACCTACCTGCGGCAGACGGCGTTGATTGTGATTCTGGCGCAGATGGGATCGTTTGTACCGGCGCGGTCGGCGCGGCTGAGTGTGATCGACCGCGTGTTTACGCGCATTGGGGCAAGCGATAATCTGGCGCGCGGCCGCTCGACTTTCATGGTCGAGATGACGGAAACGGCGGCGATTCTGCACACCGCGACGGCGAGTTCGCTCATCCTGCTCGATGAGGTTGGCCGCGGGACTTCCACCTATGACGGGCTGGCGATTGCATGGGCTGCGGTGGAATACTTACACGCGCGAGTGCGAGCGAAGACTTTGTTCGCAACGCATTATTTCGAACTCACCGAGCTGGCGGAGCAACTATCGGGAGTGAAGAACTATCACGTTTCCGTCAAAGAAACGGGCGGCGGGATTGTCTTCTTGCGCAGGGTCGAACCGGGAGCGGCGGATCGCAGTTACGGCATCGAAGTGGCCAAGCTGGCGGGGTTGCCGAACCAGGTCGTAGAAAGAGCGCGCGAGGTGCTGGCTGAGCACGAGTTTGCGGAGCAACGGGCGACCGCGCATCTTTCCCCGGGCGCGACTCCGCCGACGACACAATTGACGATTTTCACGCCGCTCTCGCAGCCGGTACTGGAGAAATTGCGGGAAGTGGATTTGAACCGGCTGACGCCGCTTGAGGCGCTCAATTTGTTGGCGGAATTGAAAAAGGAAATCTAACCAGAAGCGGACACAGGGTTACACGGAGGAAGTTGACAGTCACAACATCATGGGCTCACGCAACTCGCGCGGCATCTTGGAGATTGGACAGTTACTCATTGTTGGTTTCGACGGCACAGAACTGACGCCGCGACTTAGTTCCCTGCTCACTCGATTGCAGCCGGCAGGTGTAATCCTCTTCGCGCGCAATATCAAACATCCGGAACAGACATGGCGGCTACTTCGTGAGTGCCAGAAGTGCGTCTCCACGCCGCTGTTTGCGTGCGTCGATCTCGAAGGTGGGACTGTCGATCGCTTTCGCGATGTGCTGGGAGCCGCGCCTTCTGCGGCGGACGTGTTCGACACGCGGGATCGCAAGCTGTTTCGCAGACATGGGGAAATCATCGGAGAGAATTGCCGATCTGTGGGATTCAACGTCGACTTCGCTCCGGTTCTCGACCTGGCATTTGAAGCATCAAAGAGCGTGATGGATTCGCGGGTGGTGTCGGAGAATCCGCGCGAGACGGTGAATTACGCGCGTGAATTTCTCGCGGGGCTTCGGACTGCGAAGGTGATGGGCTGTGGGAAACATTTTCCTGGCCTCGGCGAGGGCAAGCTCGACAGCCATCACGAACTGCCGGTAATTGAAAAACCGCTCAAGAGCCTTTGGGCTGAGGATCTGCTTCCCTACCGGACGCTGCGCCGACAACTTCCGCTTGTGATGATTTCTCACGCGGCGTATCCCCAGGTAACCCACGATCGGACCCCGGCATCGCTGTCAAAAATGTGGATCACTGACATACTACGCAAGCGCATCGGTTACCGGAATCTGATTGTGTCGGACGATCTGGAAATGGGCGGCGTGCTCTCGGCCGCGCCGATCGCCGAGGCCGCTATGGAGTTCATTCGGGCGGGCGGGGATCTGTGCCTGATCTGCCATCGGGAAGATTATGTCGTTCAGGCTTATGAAGGACTGATCAAGGCAAGAGAACGGGATTCGAAGTTCGCGAGGCGGGTTGTGGAGTCGGCGCGGCGCGTGCTGGCATTCAAGACAAAGAATGCGCAGATGTTGCATGCGGGAAAATCGCCTACGGGTGCAACCGTCGCAAGGCTTACGCGTCTGCTGTGGGAGTTTGGGGAAGAGTTACGTCTGGACGCTTTCAGCCGTCAATCGGATAGGCGGTCGCGCTCATGAGCGAGAAGAGCAAGAAGGCAATGATCGTGGCCGGGGTGATGAGTGGGACTTCCGCGGACGGCATCGATGTGGCGATCGTGCGGATCGGCGAGACTGGAGTTTCGACTGTCAAACGAGCGTCCGGTTCTGCTGATGAGCTTCGCGGGCGAGGGCGCCCGTACAACACGATCAAATTGCTGGGGCACGCGGAATACTCTTATCCAGCTAAGGTGCGGGCCGCAGTTCTCGCCGCGATGAATGCGGAAAGCGCTCGTGCAGCTGATCTCGCGCGACTTAATTTTCTCTTGGGCGAGTTATACGCCGACGCGGTGTTGATTGCCCAGCGGCAGTTTCGCGTGAAAGCGGAACTCGTAGGATGCCACGGGCAGACGCTGTACCATCAGGGCGAGCCGCGGGCATTTCTCGGACGGAAGGTCGCCGCGACCTGGCAGACCGGAGAAGGGGCGGTCATTGCGGCGCGGGTGGGCGTACCCGTTGTTTCGGATTTTCGTCCGGCAGACATGGCTGCGGGAGGCAAGGGCGCACCGCTTGTTCCGTACCTTGATTCCATGCTCTTCCGTGACCCGAAGATTGGCTGCATTGTGCAGAACGTTGGAGGGATTGCAAATCTTACAGCGATACCGGCGGGCACCAGCGGTCGGGTGTTGGCCTTCGACACCGGGCCGGGAAATATGGTGATCGACGCGGTCACAGAAACGTTTTTTGGTCGGGCATTTGATCGTGGCGGGAAAATTGCCGCAGAAGGTTTGGTTCTGAAGCCAGTTTTAGAACAAATTCTAAAGCGTAAGTTTTTCCGCGCGAAACCTCCGAAGACCGCGGGACGTGAGGAATTTGGGCGCGAATTTGTTCGCGACTTATTGCATCGGTGTGCAGGCTTTCGCAAGGAAGATGTTGTCGCTACGGCCACAGCGTTGACCGCGCGATCGATCGGCGAGGCGGTGCGACGATTCGTAATCGAGAAGTCGGACTCCAACTCTTTTCGAGAAATGATTCTCTCCGGCGGCGGCGCCCGGAATCCAACGCTAGTTGCCATGTTGGCGGAAACTCTTGCGCCATTCGGAATCCAGTTGCGATTTTCCGACGAATTCGGGATCCCTGCACAGGCCAAAGAAGCGGTGGCGTTCGCCCTGCTGGCTTATGAGACCTGGAACCGGCGGCCGTCGAACGTGCCATCCGCGACGGGCGCGAAACGGGCTGTCGTGCTGGGAAAGATCTCGCATGCATGAAGATCAGACGTCAGACCTCAGACCTTGGACCCCAGACCTGAAGGGCCGAGGTCCGAGGTCCGAAGTCCGACGCCGTTTCTCTACAGGACTTGTCACGCTGCTCAGCCTGGCCGCGCCTTTCCCGCTGCTATCCTGCTCGGCCAAACCCGATCCCAACACGCTGGTCATGATCATCGAGTCGAGTCCGACCAATCTTGATCCTCGGGTGGGAATCGACGCCCAGTCGGAACGAATTGACAATCTGATCTTCGACGATCTGTTGTCGCGTGGAGAGGATCTGAATGTCGCGCCTGGACTGGCCGAGCGCTGGGAGATTCGCGATCCGCTGACGTATATATTTCATCTCCATCGTGGGGTTAAGTTTCACGACGGGCGTCCTCTGACTTCGCGCGATGTGAAGTGGACTTTCGACTCGCTGCTGCAGGGCAGGATTCGCAGCACTAAGGCAGCGGTCTACCGCTTCGTAGATCGGATCGATGCGCCTGACGATGCTACGGTCATCTTCCACATGAAGGAGCAGGACGCGACTCTGCTTTGGAATCTGTCGGACGGGGCGATGGGCATCGTGCCGGAGGGCGGCGGCGAGGACATGACGCGGCATCCCATCGGCTCCGGTCCCTTCCGGTTTGTCAGCGCTGAGACGGACCGGGAAGTAGTCATCGAACGCAACGACGACTATTGGGGCGGCGCCGCTAAATTAGCGCGCGTGCGCTTTGCCGTGGTGCCCGACGCGACTACGCAGGCTCTCGAACTGCGTAAGGGTAGCGGAGACGTCGCCATCAACTCTCTTACGCCCGACACCGTATTTACACTGGCGCGCGATCCAAACCTTGAGGTCGAGCGCACCGCGGGAACCAGGCTTGCGTATCTGGGATTCAATCTCCGCGATCCGATTTTGAAAGACGCGCGGGTGCGGCAGGCGATTGCTTACGCCATGGATCGTCGGCCGATGATTGAATACTTGTGGCGTGGAGAGGCGGAGCCGGCGCGCAGCGTTCTGCCGCCGCAGAGTTGGGCGTACAACGGAAATGTGCCTGCCTACGACCATGACCTGGGCAAGGCGCAGCAGTTGCTCGACGCCGCCGGATATCCCGCGGTCAACGGCGTGCGCTTCCACCTCAACATGAAGACTTCGACGGACGAGAATACGCGCTTGATGGTCGCCGTCATGCAACAGCAGTTACGCGAGGCGGGGATAGCTCTTGATATCCGCAGCTTCGAGTTCGCCACTTTTTTTTCGGATGTGCAACACGGGGCATTTCAGATGTACTCGTTGCGCTGGATCGGCGGCAACGAAGATCCCGACATTTTCGAATATGCATTTGACTCGGCGAAATTCCCTCCGAACGGAGCCAACCGCGGGTACTATTCGAACCCGAAGCTGGACGCGCTGATTGACAAGGCGCGTCGGGAAATCGATCCCAACGTGCGCAAGCCGCTATATGCCGAGGTACAGCGCATCCTGGCCGATGATTTGCCTTACATCAACTTCTGGTATCTCGACAATGTTGTGGTGCACACGCGGCGGGTGCGAAATTTGAAGCTGAATCCCGCGGGGAACTACGACTTTTTGCGGACGGCCGAGTTGGCCAATCCATAGGCTCCTTTTCGAATTGCATCGTTCATTTTCGAGAGCGATCGGGGCGCGAGGTACTTCGTGCCGGCGGCGAGTCAGCTGGTTCTCGCGTGTTACCATCAAATTTCGGCACGGCGGCGAGACGCCCTCCGGACAGCCGGCGGGACGCCGGGGCTACTCCTAGGCTGCGCTACTATGCGAATTCTTTTTATCGGCGACATCTTCGGACGCCCAGGACGCAACATCGTTAGAGAGCGGCTGCCGGCAATTGTTCGCGATCATGGCATCAATCTCATCATTGCGAATGGTGAGAATTCAGCGGCTGGTTTTGGGATTACACCCGCGCTGGCGGAAGAGCTTTTCGAGCTCAATATCGACGTGATCACCACCGGAAACCACGTCTGGGACAAACGCGAAATCATCGATTATTTTCAGATGGTCACGGGCAATGGGCACGGACCGGCGCGGCGTGTGCTGCGTCCTGCGAATTTTCCTGCGGACATGCCTGGCTCAGGCCTGTATGAGGGGGTCAAGGGGAAGGTTCCCTATGCGGTGATCAATCTGCAGGGGCGTGTATTCATGGCATCGAACGACGATCCGTTCCGGACCGTGGACCAGCTTCTGCAAAAGATTCAGGCGAAGGTGATTCTGGTCGATATCCATGCCGAAGCGACCTCAGAAAAGATTTCTCTCGGATGGTATCTTGACGGCCGCGTCACCGCGGTGGTGGGCACGCACACCCATGTTCCGACGGCGGACGAGCGTGTTCTGCCCAACGGAACCGCCTATGTCACCGACGTGGGCATGACCGGGCCTTATGATGGCGTGATCGGTGTGAAGAAGGAACTGGTGGTAGGCAAGTTCCTGAACGGCATGCCGGTGCGGTTTGAGCCCGCCACGGGCGACGCGCGCCTGTGCGCTGTGATAATCGATTGCGACGACAACACGGGCAAGGCTCGCGCCATCGAACGCCTAATGCTCTCGTAGAGACGTTGCTTGCAACGTCTCTGCCGGGCCCAGGGCAACACGTAGCAAGCCACGTCTCTACGGATTCGCGAAAGATTGCAAGTCTGGTAGGTTTTCTCGTTCTCCGGAGTGCGCGACCGCATAGTATCCATTGCACTCGAAGGTACGAGGTCCTATTGGCCTATCCCGTACATGCGAAAACTACATTAAAATCACACGAAATGCAGCGCAGAGCATTCATCCTCGTGGTGGGACTTATAGCGATTACGCTGGCTTCGGCTGCATTCGCCGGCGGGGACGAAGCCGCGTCCGCTCCGCCCATTTCGTGCGGGAACGGCGTTCCCGGCGGAGTAAACTGCGTCGTTTCGAAAAAAGAACTCAAAGAAGCACGCTACGCTTTCCACGCGGGCGTGAAGTTTCAGCAGCACCGGCGGCTGGAAGAGGCGTTCGCGCAGTTCGATACAGCTTCGCGGCTGGCGCCGCAGAATACGCAGTTTGTGACGGCCCGCGAAGTGGTAAAAGCAGAGCTGGTTTTCAACCATATGGAGCGCGGCAATGTGCTGCTCTGGGAAAACTCGCGGGCGCTGGCCGCTGCCGAATTTCGTTCCGCTCTCAATCTCGATGCGGAAAACCAGTTCGCGCGGGAGCGACTGGAGGAGGCCACTCGCGAACTAGCGCCCACGCTTGCCCCAGCTCTGCCAGTCCGTCTGACGGATTCCAGCGAGATCCACCTCGAACCCAGGGACGACCGGGCCACTTTCCATTACAGCGGAGACGTGCGCGGCCTGTTTGCAGAATTGTCCGCGGCTTATGGAGTAACCGTTCAGATTGACGATTCTGTCCAGCCCCGCGAGGTACGATTCAATGTCGACGACATCGGGTTCTTCACCGCGCTGAAGCTGGCGTGCGAGGTCAGCAAGACGATGTGGGCAGCCCTCGACACGCACCAGATTCTTATTGCCACCGACAACCCGGAGAACCACAAGCAATTCGATCGCATGTCACTGCGAACTTTCATTCTGCCGCCGCATTCCACGCCGCAGGAAGCGACCGACCTGATTAACACGATGCGCAGCGTGCTGGAGTTGCGCTTCGTCACCTCCGGACAAACCGCAAATACGGTGGAAGTGCGCGGACCGCAGCCCATCCTTGAGGCCTGCTCGAGATTGCTGGAACAGCTCAGCAACGGGCGGCCGCAGGTCATGCTCGATGTGCGCGTGTTTCAGATCAGCCACCAACTCACGCGCAACATTGGAGTGCACATTCCCAATACGTTTAACATGTACAACATTCCGGCAGCGGCGCTGCTGGGACTGGCCGGCGGGCAGAACATTCAGCAGCTGATTAACCAGCTGATCGCGTCGGGGGGCATCAACCAGGCGGGCAGTTCGGCTCTCTCGGGGCTATTGGCGCAATTGGGAGGACAGCAAAATTCCATCTTCAGCCAGCCGCTGGCCACCTTCGGAGGCGGGCTCACGTTCAGTGGCGTGAGCCTCGATCACTTCGCCGCCGCTCTTGCGGTGAACGAATCGTGGGTGCGCAGCCTGGAAAATATGAACATGCGGGCCAGCCAGGGAAATGACGCTACGTTTCATCTAGGCCAGCGTTATCCCATTCTGAATGCGACCTACGCACCCATCTTCAACTCGGCACAGATCTCGAAAGTATTGGGGAATCAGACTTATGTTCCGCCGTTCCCTTCCGTCAGCTATGAGGATTTAGGTTTGAACCTGAAGGCAAAACCAGTCGTCCATGGTGACGACTCCGTCAGCCTGGATCTTGAGCTCCAGGTGCGATCACTCACCGGTCAATCGAATAACGGGGTGCCGATCATCTCCAACCGCGAATACAAAGGCAGCATCAACCTGAAAGATGGCGAGCCTGCCGTCGTAGCCGGCGAAGTATCGCGAACCGACACTCTCTCCATGAGCGGAATCCCGGGGCTTGGTTTCTTGCCTGTACTGAATCAAGCAATGGTAAACAATACCAAGCAATCGGACAGTGACGAGCTCATGATCGTCATTACCCCGCACGTACTGGCAAACATCAACCGAACCACTCCGGAGATTTGGCTGAACGAGAAGTAGAAACGGCTTCCGCTCTCCGGCTTTCGGCTTCCGCTCGCTGAACGATCGAAGGTTGCTTGCCGCGATTTTCCGGAAGCCGAGCGCCGGAAGCCGGACGCCGCTTTATTTCTGCTTCGCGGCGAACTCCACTAGGCTCTTGTACACGGCTGAATATTGCGGATCCAAGCTGCCGATCTTTCGTCCGTTGATAAACAGCGTGGGCGTTCCGATGACGTCCACAGATTTGCCGAGCGCCACGGAGGCATCGACGCGAGCTTTCGTTTCCGGCTTGACCGCGCAGGCTGCGATGTCGGCCCCCTTGACGCCCACTCCATCGGCGATCGCCGTAAGTTTCTCGTCCGCGTTCTCGGCGGTGATGTCAGACTGTGTTTCGTAGGTTTTGGCGACGAATTTCCAGAATGCATCGTTGGAAGCGCGGCCTACGCAGTCGGCATAAGCCGCGCCCTTTGCCGCCCAATTGTGCATCTCCAGAGGAAAATTTTGGAATACGAAGCGGACATTGGGGTCTGCTGCCACGAGCCCCTCAATGGTTGGCTGCGCCGCTTTGCATGCGGGACACTGAAGATCGCCAAACTCGACGATCGTGACGGGAGCGTCTTTGGGGCCGCGCACGGGACCGTTGACTCCTTTCTCCAGCCGCTGTTTCGCCGGATCAAACGGCTTGGCGCCGAATGGAATAATCTCGCCGACCAGGGCTTGCTTACCGTCGGGAGCGACGAAAAAACGGGTCAATTGCTGACCCTGCGGGTTGGCGAGAACGACGGTGACCTCGGCCAACCCATTGACGGTTGAAGGTTTAATGCTGGAGATTTTCCAGGTCAAATCCGTCTCATAGCCAAACTGTTGATGCAGGAAAGAGTCAACTGTGGCTTCCGAAGGAAGATTCGAAGATTCCTCGGGCGTGGACTTTTCAGCCCTGCCTGGAGTGGATTTCGCCGGAGTGGTTTGCGCCGCAGCGAAGGTGACAAGCAGCAGAAAAAATACAGATTGATTTCAAAAAACTGCGCATGGCTTCCTTTCGAATTTCACTGCTTTGGGGCTTTAGGAGAATGATCTATCAGAATACTTCAAAGTAAGTCCTTCACGCTTCGCACTTGGCGGCAATCGGAAGACGTCGTCCGTAGCCGAAGGCCTTGGAAGAAATCTTGAGACCGGGCGCAGCCTGCTGCCGTTTGTATTCGGCGCGATCGACCATGCGGATGACGCGCTTCACTAGTTCAATTTCGAATCCGCGATCGGCCGCGATGCGCTCCGCCGGGTGCGAGTCCTCCACGTAATCCTCGAGAATCGCGTCGAGAACTTCATAGGGTGGAAGCGAGTCGCTATCTTTCTGATCCGGCCGCAACTCCGCGGACGGCGGCTTTTCCAGCGTGGCTTGTGGAATCACCGGCCGCCGCGAATTCACATATTCGCTCAGACGATACACCAGTGTCTTTGGCACGTCGGAAATCACGGCCAGGCCGCCCACCATGTCGCCGTAGAGAGTGCAGTAGCCCACGCCCAACTCGCTCTTGTTGCCGGTGGAGAGCACGATCGCTCCGAATTTATTAGAGAGCGCCATCAACAACGTGCCCCGGGCGCGCGATTGGATGTTTTCTTCGGTGACGTCTTCTTTCGTCCCCGCGAAAACGTCTTTGAGAATGCGACGGTACGCATCGTAGGCGGGGTTGATGGACAACAACTCGAAGCGAATTCCGAGATTCTTCGCCAGCGAACGGGCGTCGTCGATGGAACCCTGCGACGAATAGGGACCGGGCATGCCGACGCCGATCACATTTTCGGGACCGGCGGCCTCGGCGGCGATGACCGCCGTCAGAGCGGAATCGATGCCGCCACTCAGGCCGATAATCGCTTTCTGAAATCCGCATTTTTGCATGTAGTCACGGGTGCCGAGGACAAGTGCGGAATATACGCTGGCTTCGTCCCCGGCAATCTGCTCGTGCATTTCGCCGGTCAAACTCTGCGAATCGAAATAGATGAGATCTTCCTGGAACGACCGGCCCTGGGCAATGACCTGGCCTTCCCGATTGAGCACCAGACTGGAGCCGTCGAACACCAGACTGTCGTTGCCACCGACTTGATTGACCAGCGCCACCGGAACCTTGTGCTGGCGGGCGATGCTGGCCAGCATGTCGCGGCGCATCTCTCGCTTTCCAATCCAGAACGGCGAGGCGGAAATGTTCAGCACGAAATTTCCGCCCGCCTGAATGAGCGATTCCACGGGATCAACGGTATATAGACGCTTCTGCCAGAATCGCTTGTCGTTCCACGCGTCTTCACAGATGGTCAGTGCCATGCGATTTCCGCAGAATGGAAACAATTCTTGGCTCTTGGCGGGGGCGAAGTTACGCATCTCATCGAAAACATCGTAAGTGGGCAGCAACATTTTGGACTGGATGAAGGCGACCTTGCCGTCGATCAGCCAGGCTGCCGAATTCATGGCCGCTTTTCCGGCGTCCGAGTGCGCGGCGGTGACCAGTCCGCAGATGACGGCGATGCCTTGGGTTTGTGCGGCGATCTTTTCCACGGTCTCGCGGTTGCGGGCAACAAAAGAAGGTCGCTCAACCAGGTCGCGGGGCGGGTAACCGCACACCGACAATTCGGGGAATAAAATCAAACCGGCGCCAGCCGCCTGGGCGCGGCGGGAAAAATCGACAATCTTTGCGGCGTTGCCGGAGAAATCTCCGACCGTAGGATTGATTTGGCCCAGCGCAATCTTCACTCTTCTAGTGTAAAGCGGTGGACAACGAAGGCCAAGGGATGCCGTAATCGCGCCGCGTGCCCCGCCGTTGTGGCGCCGGCACCTTGCCGGCTGTCGCGTGGGCATTTTGCCCGCGCGGGTGGGGGGCGGGACGCCCACGACAGCCGCCTGGGACGGCGGCGCTACTTTTTCCGGTCAGCGGATATTCCAAAATTAACCCGTACCATTTTGCAAAAAGGCGTAACATTAACGATTTGGCAAACCCATTTCATTCGAGGAAAGACAAATGTCACTGCACCGCCCTTCCCTGCTAAATCGATTTTTCGTCGCCACGCTGATCCTGCTCTTCGCTCTGCCGTTCGCATTCGCGCAGTCGGGCGGTAACAATCATCCTTGGTCCAATTCGAGCCTTTCTCCAGACGAGCGCGCGGTAATGGTGGTCAAGGAGATGACGCTCGACGAGAAGATTTCGTTGCTGCACGGAACTGGCATGCAAGGCCTAAGTCCGATGAGTCCGCTGGCCATACACTCCAACGGCGGCGCCGGCTATGTTGTCGGCGTTCCACGCCTGGGCATTCCTGGCATCCAGATGTCGGACGCCGCTTACGGTGTGCGGAGCAGCGGCGAGAACGGCCGCTACTCAACAGCGCTGCCGGCCGACGTGGCGGCGGCAGCGAGTTGGGATCTGGATGCAGCCCACGAATATGGAGCACTGATCGGTCGCGAACTGCGTGCCCAGGGCTACAACATGTCTCTCGGTGGCGGAATCAATCTCACTCGCGAGCCACGCAACGGGCGCACTTTTGAATATCTAGGTGAAGATCCCGTGCTGGCTGGAAAGCTGGTTGGGTCGGTGATGAAGGGTCTACAGGCGCAGCATGTCATTGGCGACATCAAGCACTACGCGCTCAACGATCAGGAAAGCGGGCGCAACGCCGTCAACGTGAACATCGACAAGCGCGCGGCGCGCGAGAGTGACCTGCTGGCGTTTGAGATTGGATTGCAGGAATCGGACGCGGCCGCCGTGATGTGCTCTTATAACCGCCTGAACGGCGACTACGCCTGCGAAAACAAATATTTGCTCACCGATCTCTTGAAAAATGACTGGAACTTCAAGGGGTTTGTCCTTTCAGATTGGGGAGCAACACATAGCGGGGAAAAAGCTTCGGCCGCCGGGCTCGATCATGAGGAACCGGGCGAGATTTTTCTTGGAAACGACTTGAAGAAGGCGGTCGAGTCAGGCAAAGTGCCGGCGGCGGAGGTGGACGATCACGTTCATCGCATCCTGCGCTCAATGTTCGCCACCGGCGTCATCGACGACCCGCCGCAGAAAAGTGTTGTGGACGTTGTAGGCGGCTTCGAAGTAGCGCAGAAAATTGAAGAGCAGAGCATCGTGCTTCTCAAGAATGATCGCGCGCAACTTCCGCTCGATGCTTCCAAGATTCGCAGCATCGCAGTGATCGGTCCTCACTCCGACGTTGGAATGATCTCCGGCGGCGGTTCGGCACAAGTCGATCCCCCGGGCGGCAATGCAATCATGCCTCCCGGCAAAGGCCAGACCCATTGGCTGGAAAAGATTTGGTTCCCCACTTCGCCGCTGAAATCGATTCGCGCGAAGGCGCCGACAGCGACTGTGCAATTCGACTCAGGCGCGGACCCCAGCCGCCGCTGCTGACTCTGGCGAAAAATGCGGACGTCGCCATCGTATTCGTTTACCAGTGGGAGAGCGAGGGAATGGACTTGGACAGCTTATCTCTCCCTGAGCGACAGGATGAATTGATCGCCAAGGTCGCCGCCGCCAATCCGCATACAGTCGTCGTGATCGAGTCGGGAAGTCCGGTGATCATGCCGTGGGTCGATCAGGTCAGCGCCGTTCTCGAAGCCTGGTATGCGGGCAGCCGTGGAGCGGAAGCGGTGGCAAATATTATTTTCGGAGACGTAAATCCCAGCGCGAAGCTGCCCATTACCTTCCCCAAGAGCGAAGCCGACTTGCCTCACCCGACGATCGTGAAACCGCCCAAGGCGACCACGGATGCGGACCACCAGGGCTGGAAACGGATCGCTGCGGGTTTGCCGGGATTTCAGGTCACTTACGACGAAGGCGTGAAGGTCGGATACAAGTGGTACGACGCGGAAAATAAGGCAGTGCTCTTTCCTTTTGGGTATGGCCTGTCCTATACCACTTATTCCTATTCGAATCTGAAAGTGGCGCCGGGAAAGAATCCGCGCGTAAGCTTTACGGTTACCAATACCGGCAACCGGGCTGGCGCCGAGATCGCGGAAGTCTACGCTTCTCTCCCGGCTGCGGCTGGGGAGCCTCCGAAACGGCTGGTGGGCTGGAGCAAGGTCACACTCAAGGCAGGAGAGAGCAAAGAGGTGGCGGTCGAGGTGGACCCGAAGTATCTTTCCATCTTTAACGTGGAGCAGAATAGCTGGCAACTGCTTCCGGGAGAATACGGTGTCATGGTGGGCGGCTCTTCGCAAAATTTGCCGCTGAAAGCGTCGATGAGCCTCAAATAAACTGACAACAGTGCCCGGGCCCACGGTCAGAGAACGTTATCGTCAAGGGAAGCAACGAACTGGATTCCGGGCACAAACTTGCCGACCAGTCTCTTGTCGTTGGTGAGGAAAAGATCAGTGCCAGCTTGGGCTGCCGACGCCAAATGAATCGCGTCGGCCGGGGATAGACCAAGAGTTCCCCTGATTCGGGCGTAGTGGTCGGCCGTCTCAACCGTAAAGGGGACAACCTCAGCGACGACTCTCTCCAATTGGCGTCGGACCTCTTCTGCTCGGGGTGGGGCACCTTTGCGGTAGACTCCGGCCAGCACCTCGCCAAAAGTGAAAGCCCCTGTAAGCAATTGGTCTCGCCGCTCCTTCATCCGAGAGAAGATTGCATCCACGCGGCTGGCAAACCGCGGGTGGTCTTCCAGCCAGTAGATGAAGAGCATCGTGTCCCAATAGACGCGGCTCACTTGTGGTCCTCGGGCGCATGAAAATTACTTCGCTCGGACCGCAAGTAGGGCTCGCCTCCGCCTAATTCGACAAAGATGTCCTTCAACGCGCCCCGCAACTTCGTCCAGGAATCACTCTCTTTCGTGGATGGCTCTCCTTCAGCAAACTCATAGGTGTAAGTCACCGTCGTGCTTTGTCCGGACTTGGGACCCGTTGCTTCGAGAAGATGAAGATGGTTGTCCCTCAAGAATTGATTGGTTTTCAGCGCGCTGCAAACAGCTGGCGCACGATGGCCGCCGATTCCCAGTTCATGAACTACGTCGCCAGCCCGAATGGAGAAGCGCGAGACTTTCTTCTTAAGCGCGGGTAGGACGTATTTTTCGCGACCGTGTGTTCGAATCCTGTCCGCGAGTTTCATTAAAAGCCCCCTTCTTCCATCTACAATAGAATAGAATACTATATCGCGTCAATAGTATTCTCCGATGGGCACGAACCGCCATCAAACCTTGGGAATCGCCAGCTAGTCCCCGCCCGCGGGAAACACCGTGTGCTTCGGCGGGGGCATTGGCGCCGAGCCTTTCTGGTCGCGCCACAACACTTTGTTGAGGCGCTCTGCCCCCGCCGCGTCGGGACGCGAGAAATCCATTCGCGATGAGATTTTCGACCCCGGAGCCTCCCGTTTGTTGGTTTCGTAAATAAGCCCATTTTTCAAATTGCGATAGTCCGCTTTGTAGGGCGATTGATCGCCAGATCCCGAAAACAGCTGTCCCATCACCGGCGCATACGCATCGTTCTGATTCATAGGAGGAAGGCCAAGCAGCGCTTCCATGGTGTGGACCACATTGACCGTTGTGTAGAAACGATGTTCAACATTCGGCTGGGCTCCCGATCCCGGCGAATATTTGCTGATGACGAAGGCGATCGAGCGGTGCGCGTCCACGTGGTCGGCGCCATTCTGAGCGTCGTCTTCCAGAACAAAGATCGCCGTGTCGTCCCAATACGCGCTGTGCGAGACCGCTTCGACCACGCGCCCGAGTGCTAGGTCGTTGTCGGCAACGGATGCTGCCGGGCGCGGCAGATTGGGACGTGTGCCTCCGGTGTGATCGTCAGGCAGGTACAGCAGCACAAACGTCGGCAGCTCGAACTCCGGGCCCTCGTGGGCGTCGCGGGCGCGGACGTAGGCGCTAAATTCATTCAGAAATTCGTCGGCGCGGAGCTGGTCAGGATAGTCGGTATTGAAATCCGGATACAGCGGATCGAAGTGATCGCGCAAGACAGCCTTCGTCGGCTTCACTCCGCTGAACAGAGGCACCGCCCAGGGGAACGGGCTGGGGCCGGCGTGCGGATCGCCGACGTTGGGCGCGAGCATTTCACCGCGCTGAACTACGGTTCGCGGACAACGCGCTTCTTGTCCAGACGGAGTTCCCTGCTTCGGACTTGCCGCTGTCCGCTTCTCATTGCACCACAGTGCATTCACAAATTCGCCGTAGTCTCGAAAACTAATGTTGTTGCGTGCGAGATTGTCCCAGAGAAATCCTGTGGAAGGATCGTCGATGTCCGGTTGATTGTGTTCCAGCGGATATTCGTCGGCCACCTGACCCTGAAAGTCGTAGGTGCGTTCTTTTCCGCGATAGGCAATCGGCCAGGTCTTTTCGTTGTAATCGGAAGTGATCGCGGCCGTGGACCAGAGATGCCCGTCGCCGGAGACTTCCCCGCTATCGTAAAAATTGTCGAGCACGCCGTATTGCAGTGCGAGCTTGTGCTCGTTGGGCGTAATGTCCTCGCCGTACATGGTGAGCGAAGGATCTCCGTTGCCGACCTTCAGGTCGCCGAGAATCTGGTCGTAGGTGCGATTTTCCTTGATGACGTAAATAACGTGCTTGAAGGGATTCTTTCCGTCGGCGAAGGAAATCGTACCTGGGTCGCCGGAGAAAAGGTTGTTTTGTTCCGCGATACGCGTGAGCCCTGCGATACCGTTCATGGTATCGGAAATTTTGAGTCGGGCGATGGAACCGCGCAGCAGAGTGGGAATGTACGGGTGGCCGTGATGCTTCATCTCGTTGGCCGTCTTGCCCAGGTCTTTATTCGGACCGGTGCCGACGCCCTTGGCAGTGGCGATAAGCAGGTCGTCTCCCTGGACGGCCAGTGCCGTCGGATACCAGTCGGTGGGAATTAGGCCAACGTCGCTTTGAGCATGAAGGTCCTTAGTGTCGAAAAAACTCGACACGTCGAACACCCCAACTGCATTGATACAGGAGTAGGCGACAAATAGACGCTGGCCATCTTTCGTCTGCGCCAGGGCTGTGGGACAGAGGCCGAAAGCGACATCCTTCTCTCTCATGGTTCTGCTCAATAAGCCCCGAAGAGCCCCCGTCTCGGTGTCGACGACCGCGACCGTATCGGCGTTGGAGAGGGCGACATACAAAAGCTGTTCGTCCGGACTCAGCAGCATTGCAGTCGGATGTGAGCTTGGAGCCAGTGGGTCTTTCGATCCGGGAAGACCGATGGACTTACCTATCCTCGCGCCGACCAATTCAATCTGGACGATTTGGGAGGTATTCCACAGGCTGCACCAGGCTCGGACGCCGTGGCGCGTGGCGACACAAGTATAAGGAAATGTCGAGGGGATCAAGTCCTGCGTGCTCATATCGAATGTCGCCAGGGTTTTCCCGGTAATCGGATCGAGCACGACGATGTTATCCGAAAGGTTGTTGGCAACGATGAGCCAGTCCGCGCCTTTCGGGTTGCGCACCACAGTCAGTCCTGCTGGGTACGGAATGGCCGTATTCGGCAGCGTGTTCTGCAGACCGATGGCAACATGTTTTCCGGCCTTCAGCGGCTGGGGTGCGATCGGGATGAAACCCTGGCGCGTGACTTTTCCTTCCGAGAAGCCGTAAATCGCGACGCCGTTTCCCGTGTCCCCGCTCCGGGCTCCTGTGGGATCGGTCAGCGAGCCCACCGAGGCGTAGAGATGCTTGCCGTCCGAACTGAAGGCTAGCCCGAGGAAATAACTCTGGTGGGAGGCATCGGAAAATCGCGCGTCGGGATAGTCGGCGATCTGATTGCTGTGGAGATCCAGCACAGAGATCGATTGCTGCGCGAGGGTTTCTTGCGTGCCGTAGCCATCGTTCAGCAATGCGGCATAGCGCCCATCGGGACTCAGCACCATGGTCGCGGGAAAACTGTTAGTGCTGCCTATGCGTCCAGGCGAGGGAACAGTCAGAATCTTGCTGGTCGGCAGCATGACGGGAGGATGATCGCTGGAAGGTGATTGCGCGAAAACCGCTGCGCCAGCCAGAATGAGAACACACATGGAACGAAGGACAAAATGAGTCACAAGCTCTCCGCGAATTGAAGTCTGAAATGAAAGAGAGATGAGCGTAATTCAATGCCCCGTGGATGGTCAAAAGCGTCTGTTTTGAAGGGGCTCGGCTTTTTAGCTACGCCGCTAAGTCCTGCAAGAACAATGTCAGCCTTAACCGCTTGTAGTATCAACCTCTCGGAAGAGTCTTTCCGCAGCCTCTAGAAGCCGAGCATCCCGAAATCAGTTCCTGAAGACAGCCTATAGCCTTAGGCTCTCGATGTCGGGCGCTCCGGCTCCTGGCTTTCCGATTCCCCAGAATGCACGTTGTGCCGAACGTCGGCGCCTTGCACCCAGAAGATGACGTCCTCGGCGATATTGGTGGCGTGATCGGCAACGCGTTCCAGATTGCGCGCTACCAGCAAAGCGTCCAGCGCCTGGCGGACCACATCGGGCCGCTCGTTCATGGTCTTGACCAGTTGGATGAAGGCATCGTCGCGCATGCGGTCGATCACGTTGTCCATTTCGAGAACAGCCTTGGCCAGTTCCACCTTGCCTTCGATAAACGACTCCAGCGCTCTCCGCACCATTGCGCTCACCGCAGTTCCCATTCGGGCAATGTCCACCGGCAAATCCACCGCGGGAAGCTCGACCATGTCCATCACGCGCTCGGCAATATTTACGGCCTGATCGCCTACACGTTCGAGATCTGAATTGATTTTGGTGACCGCCAAAATGAAGCGCAGGTCCACGGCCATGGGCTGCTGCATAGCCAGCAGGTCGAAGGCCGCCTCGTCGATTTCTCGCTCTGCTGTATTGATCAGGCTCTCGCCTTCGAGCACCATCTGGCAGCGCGTGAGGTCGCGCTCTACATAAGCCTGGCGGGCACGATCCACTGCCTGCTCCGCCAGTCCTCCCATGCGAAGCAAGCGTTGTCGCAGATCGTCAAGCCCTTGCTGAAAACGTGTACGCATTATCCGAACCTTCCTTATCCGAATCTGCCGGTAATGTAGTCTTCCGTCTTTTTGTCGGAAGGCTTGGTGAAAATCTTCTCCGTCTTATCGAACTCAATCAACTTGCCCAGGAGAAAGAAGCCGGTGAACTCGGCCACGCGCGCCGCCTGCTGCATGTTGTGGGTCACGATTACGATGGTATACCGCTCTTTCAGCAGGAAGATCAACTCTTCAATCTTTCCCGTGGAAATCGGGTCGAGCGCCGAACAGGGTTCGTCCATCAGCAAGACTTCGGGTTCGACGGCGAGAGCGCGCGCAATGCACAGCCGCTGCTGCTGGCCTCCGGAGAGGCTGGCGCCCGATTTCTTGTGTACCTGATCTTTCACTTCGTCCCATAGCGCCGCGGAATCGAGCGAGCGCTGCACGATTTCGTCCAGCTTGCGGCGGTCGCGAAATCCATTCAGTTTCAGGCCGGACGCCACGTTGTCATAAATCGACATGGTGGGAAAGGGATTCGCCTTTTGAAACACCATTCCGACGCGGCGGCGCAGTTGCGTTGCGGAGGTCCCGTTGTAGGCGTCGATTTCACCGATGCGGACCCGGCCCTCGACGCGAGCTTCCGGAATCGTCTCGTGCATGCGATTGATGCAGCGGATAAAAGTCGACTTGCCGCATCCCGACGGACCAATCAGCGCGGTGGCGCGGTTCGCCGCCACTTTGAGATTGATGTCGTACAGCGCCTGACCTTTGCCATACCAGGCATTCAAGCTCTCGACCTGGATTCCCACGCCCATAGACTATGCCGCTCCAAACGTGCCACGGCGGACGGCGACCCGCACGGCCGCGACCGACGTAACGATGAGAATGATGAGCACGAATGCTCCCGCCCATGCCTGCCGGTGCCAGTCGTCATACGGCGAATTGGCGTACGCGTAGATCTGCAACGGAAGCGCGGCAGTGGGCTGATCGTAGCGAAGATTCCAAAACGTGTTGCCAAGAGCAGTAAAAAGCAATGGCGCGGTTTCGCCCGCCACTCGGGCAAAAGCCAGCATGACGCCGGTAATCACACCCGAGGTCGCGGTGCGAAGGGTAATGGAAAGGGTCGTCCGCCAATATGGGACGCCGAGTCCGTAGGCCGCTTCCCGCAAAGCCTGCGGCACCAACAGCAGCATCTCTTCGGTGGTTCGACAGATGGTCGGCACCATCATGATCGCCAGCGCCACTCCCCCGGCGAGCGCCGAGAATCCCCGCCCGCGCACCAAAATTGCCCACGCAACAATGCCAATCACAATGGAGGGCACTCCGTTCAGCACGTCCGCGGTGAAGCGAATTGCGCTCCCGAAGCGATTGCGTCCAAACTCGGCCAGGTAGATACCTGCACCGATTCCAAACGGCACTCCGATGACACTGGCAATTCCAAGGATCAGCATCGATCCCACAATCGCATTGGCCATGCCGCCGCCGGGCTCTCCCACGGGCTTGGGAGTTTGGGTCAGAAACGCCCAGTTGATGGAGCCCAGGCCTCGGTACACGAGGTAGCCGAATATGGCAACCAGCGGAACCAACACCAACACGACGGCCAAGACCGCTACGCCGGTCATGACTTGATCGGTAATGCGGCGGCGAAAACTTACCGGCGGCACACCTTGTCGCATGGAAACGCTGCCAGTTAGCTCAGGCATGTCCCCTCGCAGGCTGGCCGCGTGTCACCGTCCACACTAGTAGCTGTGCCAGCGCGTTTACGATGATCGTCACCAGGAACAAGGCCAGGCCGATCTCGACTAAGGCGGAAAGGTAGACATCGCCGGTAGCCTCGCTGAACTCATTGGCAAGTACGCTGGCCATGGTGTAACCGGGCGCGAACAACGACTTCGCAATTTCCGGCCGGTTTCCAATCACCATGGTGACGGCCATGGTTTCTCCCAGCGCTCTTCCTAATCCAAGGATGATCCCGCCGAGAATTCCAGCGCGCGCGTTGCGCAATACGCCCATCCGGATCATCTCCCAACGGGTTGCGCCCAAAGCCAGGACACCTTCGCGTTGATGTTGGGGGACAACCATGAGCACTTCGCGCGTAATCGAGGAAATAATAGGCACGATCATGATGGCCAGGATGATTCCCGCCGCCAGCATGCCATATCCAAATGGAGGGCCTTCAAACAGACCGGTCCATGCGAGTGTCTTGGCCAGGAATGGCTGGACGTATCGGCTCAAGAGGGGCACGAGGACGAAAATTGCCCACAGGCCATAAATCACGCTCGGGATCGCGGCCAGCAATTCCACGAAGAACGAGAGTGGGCCGCGCAGAACCGTGGGACACATTTCGGTTGTAAATACGGCCACGCCGACCGCAAGCGGAACCGCGATGAGGAGCGCCAACAAAGACGAAACCAGCGTGCCGTAGATGAACGGCAGTGCACCAAACTGCTCGCTGACCGGGTTCCAATCGCTGCCTGCGAAAAACTTAAAGCCAAATGCGTGCCAGGAGAGGCCGGAGCCCGACACTAGCTCGTAAACGATCAGGACCAGTACGGCAAGCACGGCAACGCCGCAGAGCGCCATGGCGGACTTGAACATACGGTCGGGAACTTCGCCGCTGGAAGCCCGCAGCAAGGGCTCCGCCCGGTGCGCTGACACCGACGTAACCTTCGTCCCTTCAAGGGGTTGCGGTCCGGGCATATCAGGCCGAGGGAAAGCGGGATTGGCCATTCGGCTTAACCCTAGCAGAGACGTGTTACAAAGGTGTTAAAATCAGACAGGCTTTTTCCCGCTGGGACTATCTGTAAACCTGAATCGCAAACTGTTGTTGTCTGATGTGTCTTTCGAGCGCAGACTGATCTTCCCGCTGTCAGAGACTTGTTTTTATGTCGATTGCATCCGAACGTAGCCAGCTTGTTTTCCGGAAGACGGAGCGGGCTCTCCTGAAGCTTTCAGACGCGCAAAATGTAGAGAGCGTCCACGGTTTCCGCACGACGAGCCGGAGGCTGCAAACTCTGCTCGAACAAGTTCTGCCGGACTGCGACCGGAACCAGAAGAAACTTCTGAAGATGCTGAACCGGATTCGCAGGCGTGCGGGTAAAGTTCGTGATTTGGATGTTCAGCTGTCCGCCTTGCGCAGCCTAAAGGTTCCTCAAGAACCACGCCGCAAGACGCAGCTGATGCAGGGACTGATCGAGCTTCGGGTAAAACATGAGAAGAAACTGCGCAAGATGTTGACAAAAGACATGATCCGGGAGATCCGGAAGCGTCTTAAGCGCGGAGCAAAGGAGGTTCAAAGCGAAACCAGCCTCGATCCCTTGATGGTCGCCCGCTCGATGTTGAACGAAGTAGTACATCCAGCTGGGCCCGTCAGCGAAGAGCTGCTGCATCAGTATCGCACCGTAGTGAAACGCGCCCGCTATGCGGCCGAATTCGCGCCAAAATCCGCCGAGGCTACCCAATTCATCGGCCAGGTTAAGCGGCTACAGGATGCGGTCGGCAATTGGCACGATTGGCTGACTTTGACGCAGTCTGCAAGCAAGCGGCTTGGCGATGTGAACCAATCATCGCTGGTAGCTGCCCTCCACAACATGACGGGAAGCAAATTCCGCCACGCAGTCGCTGCCCTCTCGGCCTCCTTGACACAAACTGCGGAAAGACCAGTCTCCGTCTCATCGGCACAACTGCGCAAAGTGAGCACGAAGGGTCCGACGCTGGTGGAGCAGACCGAGTCTGCCGCCTAGTTGGCGTTAGGAATTCGCGCTCCACTAGTTGGCTAAAGCCACCGCAAATGGGCTAAGGGTAGAGTCTTCGATTCTGTTTTCCTCGCGTCCTCTGCGAATTCTTCGCGCACTCCGCAGGTAGACGCTTTTTCTCGGCGAAATTAGGACACTCTGGCTGAGTTGCAGCGGTGACGATCAGGCCGCCTACGTGTAAACTGTGAGCCTTCCCCATGCCCACATTTGCTGCGGTTGATATCGGCTCCAACTCCGTCCGGCTGAAGATTGCGCGCCTGCAAGCTGGCCGCCTCCGCGCTCTGCACGAAGACCGCGAAGTCACTCGCCTCGGCGAAGGCGTTTTTGGTTCCGGCTTCCTTACTCCCGATTCCATCGCAGAGACGGTCAAGGTTCTGCGCCGATTCCATCGTGCTACACAACAGATCGTAACTGACAGCGTGCGCATAGTCGCGACCAGCGCGCTGCGGGATGCGCGCAATTCCCAGGCGTTTCTGGAATGGGTTCGATCGGCCACCGGCTGGCGAGTGGAGATCATCTCTGGCGTGGAAGAGGCGCGGCTCATTCACCTGGGACTCGTCTCCAGCGGACGCGTGGACCGATCTCCCACGCTCATGATGGACCTGGGCGGCGGCAGTTGCGAACTCACCGTCTCGCAGGGCGGACACATTCGCGACGCGGTCAGTCTTCCTCTCGGTGCGGTTCGTCTGACCAATGAATTCTTGAGGCACGATCCCGCCCGCAAAGGCGAACTCAAGCGTCTACGCGGCTTCATCACACGCGAGGTCAATCGCGTCATTGATCGGATCCCAACGGCGAAGGTGAAGAATGTGATTGCGACATCCGGAACTGCGGCCGCCCTTGCGGCAGTCGCCAGCCATCTGCGCCGCGGCGCAAGCCGCCAGCGGCTGGTCGTGTCTTCCGCCGAAATGAAGCGCATCGCCAAGCGCCTGGCGCGCCTGCCGGTCGCGGAACGCCGCAAGATCGAGGGCATCGGCCCACGGCGGGCGGAAATCATCGTCGCCGGCGCCACCGTGTACCAGGAATTGCTGGACCGGCTCCGCCTCAAGGGCTTCCGCTATTCGCCGCTCGGCCTGCGCGACGGAATCCTTGCCCAGATGGCCGCCGACTACGATCGCAGCACACGCTCCGGCAGACAAATCGAATCCGAACGATGGGAATCGATTATGAACGCGATCGATCATTACCGGGTCGATCGCAAGCACGCCCTGGATGTCCGTGACCATGCAACACTATTGTTCTCCTCGCTGCGCTCGCTGCATCGCCTGCCGCCCGAATACCGCGAGTGGCTCTCGGCCGCGGCCATGCTCTACGAAGTGGGCGATTACGTGAATCGCAACGGCCGCCACCGCCATGCGCACTACATCATTTCCAACTCTGAGATCCTGGGCTACACGCCGCAACAGCGGCGCATTATTGGGGCAATCGCCCGCTATCTGGGAAAATCCCGGCCTGCGATGGAGGATGGTCCCATGAAACTGTTGGATCCGGGGGATCGGGCCGAGGTGCAGAAGGCGATTCTGCTGCTTCGGCTGGCACGCGCCTTGAACCTGGGGCGCAGCCGCGCCGTGGAAAGAGTCCGGGTCGGGCTACGATCAGCCGAAGTGAAGTTGACGCTGGTTCCCCGGCGTCGAATGGGAGTGGATCTGGAACTCTGGGCGATTGAGAAAGAGCGCGACTATTTCCGCGAAGTCTTCGGCCGCGAACTATCCACTGCCGTTTCATAGAGAGTGCGGAGAAGCTTGGAAGTGACGCACCACTGCAGAGTGCCCGAAGTGCGGCGCATCTCCACTTTAGCCACCCCACCCTTCTTCAGTTCCAGCGACGCTTCGCAACCGGAGTCGCTGATCACCGCTCCCAGAAATTGGCTTAAGTTCGGATTGTGCCCCACCACCATGATGGCTTCCTGGCGAGAATACTTTTCCAGGAGCTTACGGAAGTCGGCAAGGCCGGCCTCTGGGCGCAGGCCGGTATCGACCTGTAATTTGCCTTCGTAGCCCAATTCGTTGCCGACGAGCGAAGCCGTCTGGGTACAGCGCTTCAGCGGACTGGCAACGATCGCGTCCACCTGAACATCCAGAGCAGCCAGCGCGCGCCCGATATAGCCGCACTGCTCAATTCCCTCTTTGTCGAGGGCGCGCTTTTCGTCCTTCTTCGGATTCGCAAGGTGCTCCCCGGCGCTCGCGTGCCGTAGAAAATAGAGAATCATCTGGGCTCATCGTTCCTTGAAGTTATCGTTCCTTTCCCGCCATCACTCTACGCCTTCGAGACGGAAGAGGCACAGGGACCGCGTCGGCAGCCTTCCCTTCCGCCACGCTCATCAGGAAATCCTGCGCGCTAAAAGCCGCGGCTCCCGTCGGCGGACGGCGGTTCCGCGCGCCGTGCATGGACTCCCAGGCTCGTATGTACGTCGCGTCCTTCAACAGAATGCGCGCCTTGCGGTTGTCGGCCAGGTAGACGTCGAGAATCTCATGCCGCACCCGCTCCCGCAGCATTTCATCGCGCAGAGGCACCAGTACTTCGACTCGTTCGTAAAAATTCCGCGGCATCCAGTCCGGACTGCCAATGTAAATTTCTTCTTCGCCGCCATTCGAGAAGTAGAAGATGCGGCTGTGCTCCAGAAAACGCCCCACAATGCTGCGCACTCGAATATTGTCGCTCACCCCCCGTATTCCCGGACGAAGCGCGCAAATCCCGCGTACGATCAGGTCGATCTGCACTCCGGCCTGCGAAGCGCGGTACAGCGCCTGGATGACAGTCTTGTCGAGTAGCGCATTCATCTTGGCGATGATGCGAGCTTCTTTTCCCTGGCGCGCATGCTCCGCTTCCCGATCGATCATGGCAACGCATTTTTCCGCCAGATCGAGCGGCGCCACCAGAAGCGGACCATAGCTGGGATTCTCCGCATACGCCGTCAGGAAGCTGAATACATCGTGCACTGCTCGCGTAATCTCGGGATTGGCCGTGAACAAGCTCAAGTCGGTGTAGATTCGTGCCGTGGTAGCGTTGTAGTTCCCGGTGCCGATGTGGGCGTAACTGCGGGTCACTCCGTCCGGATCGCGCCGCACCAGCAATGACAGCTTGCAGTGCGTCTTCAAACCCACCAGGCCATGGAAGACTTGCACGCCCGCATCTTCCAGATCGCGCGCCCAGCGTATATTCGAGGCTTCATCGAAGCGCGCCTTCAATTCCACCACCGCTGTGACTTCCTTGCGCGACGCAGCATCCATCAACGTAGGCACAATCAGCGAATGTTCGCTGGTGCGGTAGAGAGTCTGCTTGATGGAAAGAACATTCTCGTCTTCGGCAGCCGCCTCGATAAACGAAATCACCGCATCATAGGAATCGAACGGATGATGGAGCAGGATGTCGTGCCGGCGCAGCTCCTCGAACAGATCCTTCGATTTCGAAGTTAAGCGCAACTCGCGCGGCGAAAACGCGCGGTATTTAAGATCGGGACGCTTCACTTGCTCGTAAACGTTGAACAAGCGCGAAAGATTCACTGGCCCGTTCACCGGAAAAACCTGCCACGCATCAAGTTCGAACACTGTGCGCAACCGATCGATGATTTCAGGATCGGCATCGGCTTCAATCTCCATGCGCACGGCATCGCCCTTGCGCCGGTTATGCAGTTCCGCCCGCACCGACTCCAGCAAGCTTCGCGCCTCCTCTTCCGCCAGATACAGATTGCTGTTGCGAGTCACGCGAAAAGCCGCGGACGAAACAATGTCGTACCCGTGATACATACGAACTGCATGATGCGCCACCAGATCTGCCAGGAATATAAAATCTGCCGTGCTCTCCGACGGCAGCCGCACCAGCCGGGGCAGAGCCCGCGGCACCGATACGACGCCCGTGTAAGTCAGAGCAGAGCGCCGTCGCCGCCGCAACAGAAAACCCACGCACAACGCCTTGTTGATGACTCGGGGAAACGGATGTGCTGGGTCGACCGTCACCGGCGTCAATAGCGGGTCGAGTTCTTTCTCGCAGTATTCCTCGACAAAGCGAAGCGCGTCAGGATCGAGTTCGTGCAGTCCCAGCACGCGAATTCCGTTTTCCGAGAGCGCCGAACGCAAGCGCGTATTCCAGCATTCATATTGATCGTCAACAAATTCATGCGTCAGCTGGTTCAGCAGGTCGCGTTTTTCCGTTAAGGTCAGACCGTCCGGACCAGCCTCGTTGTAGCCGTCCTCGATCTGCTGCATCATGGCCGCTACGCGCACTTCGAAGAACTCGTCCAGGTTGCTGGCAGAGATGGACAGAAACTTGAGCCGTTCGAGCAGCGGATTGTCCTCATCCGACGCCTCTTCCAGCACACGGCGATTAAACGCGAGCCAGGAAGTATCGCGATTCAGGAAGTACTGGGGATTGTCGAGCGAGATACGAGCCATGACGGATGCGCTTACCGCATTCTTTATTCTCGGTGTGATTTCTTCGTGCCGATCGACAACCACAGCCCGCACGAAGCCTACGGACGCATTAGTATAAAGCATTCCACCACACGCCGGATGGGCGGTTCAAGGCAACCACTATCCGCGATGCGCCGCCTGAACAATCAGAGCCGGCACTCAGACAGCGATTGCACTGTCGAAGTGCCGGCGCGTTGCTTGCGAATCGTTCAGGGCAGGTAGTAACGGAACGACGTGAAAACCATATTGTCGATTCCCTGGGCCTCGCTGGGGAAGCCTGCACCGTGCCAGGCGTTGCGGATCACAACCGAGTATTGCGGACCAAACTGGATTCGGCCCCAGTTCAGTTTCTCTTTGGCTCCGTCGTACACCTTAAACCAGACACCCGCTGTTGCCTCCGTGAGCGCGCGCGTGTCGCCCGTGCAATTCGCAAGGGCTCCGGGAGCGAATCCGCCCGCCCCCGGTCCAGTTTCCGTTAAGCAGCCGGTATTGCTGAAGAACGGCGAACCGTAACCGACATACTTCTTTTGCACCGGATCATAGTCCGCTGCGCGGCCCGCGTATTCTGTTCCGCCATTGAAGTAGATATCCGTCTTGGAATTGTGGAACTCGAGCGTCGCCAAACCCTGCAAGCTCTTGATGAGATAAAGGGACCCATCGGTATGGACGGAAACGTCCGACAGACCTCCCGTACCGTACCGGCCTACTCCGCTGCCTCCAAAGCCATGCAATCCGAAGTCGATATGCTTGTTGGCAAACGACCAGCGGGCGTTGGCGCCGAAGCCGCCGCCGTTCTTTGAGCTGTTAAATGCACCGGTAGCATTCGGGCCCGCCTTGGCGCTGCCGCCGCAGACAGAGGTTGCAGCTACGTCTTCGCAAGGAAAAATGCGATCCCGGAAGCGGCTGTACACCCCGAAAACCTCGTAGTGTCCAAAACCCGGCTCGAACGCCAGCTTCGCGACGATATCGGGCGAGGGATTGAACGAGTAGTTCGCCTGGTTGTTATACAAGCCGCCCGTTACGCCGGCCGTTCCGACCAGGAAATTCGCGGCGTTGTTGTGAGCGGTCAAGGTCGCTTGCGACTCTTCCGCCGCAACCGCGAACCAAACCTTGTTGCCGAAGTTTTTTGCCAGGCGCAGACCGTATTGACGGGCCCAGGTAAACCCGACGGTATATTGCGGATCGATGGTCATGGGGAGCGCTTCCGTGCGGTTGTCCACGCCATGCTTGGTTTCGGTGAGGAGACTCCACATCTGCCCTCCGGTAATGCTCCAGCCGTTATCCATCGCGGCCTGGCCCCAGGCTTGCCGCTGGCGGAGCGAGTAGCTGTTGCTTTGATTATTATTGGACGTCACACCGGCCGAGAGGAAGTCGGCTTCCACATAGCCCGACAATTTCGCGCCCTTCAGCCGGCCCTCCACCAGCATGCCAATTCGCGACTGGCGTCCGGAACCGAAGAACTCGGATATGTTGTTGGTTGAGGAGCCGGTGAAAGGCACGGTGTTGAAAGGAGTATTGACGTCCGCCCCGAGAGCGCGCTGGCGGTAAACCGTCTCAGCCGCCAGGAAGCCGACGGGCGTGATGTTGAGTCCTTTCACGTGAATCGCCGTCGGAGGCCCGGAAATGCTCTTCTGCGCTTCCTGAACAGTCACGACTGTACTCGCCACACTAGTCTTCAGATCGGATACGTCGCCCTTCAATTCACTGACCGCCGCCTGTTGCTGGGTGGCCTGCGCCTGGGCTGCGTCCGCCTTGCTCGCCGCATCTGCAGCAGTGGTCTGGACCTGCTGCGCGGCCTGATCCTTGCTGTGCAGTTCATCCCGCAGTTCCTGAATTTCTCGCTGCTGCTGCGCCAGCGCCGCCTGTTGCGACGCAATCGCGTCCTTCAAGGCCTGTACGTCGGCTGCTGTCACTGTCCCCTCGGCCGTCCTCGGCTTCCTGGGTTTGGGCGCCGTGCTGGTCTGCCCCACCAGTCCCGTCGCCAGAAACAGAATTGCCCACACCTTCCACGCAGACTTCATTGTTCTTTCTCCTTTGTACCCTGCGATGATGATTGAAAATGTCCTGCGGTTGCGGGATTATCTGGCCTGCTTATTTGACTCGCTTATTTAACCTGTTTAATCGCTTCCCTGACCTTGGCCGCGACGTTTTCCGGCAGAGGGGCGTACGAGAGTTCAGCCGTCATCTTCTGGCCGTCGCTAACCATCCAGTTCAGAAAGTCCGCCAGAATCTTGCCTTTCGCCGGATCTTTAGCTTGGGCCGGAATCAGCAGCCAGGTAAAGCTGGAAATCGGGTACGCATCTTTTCCCGGAGCATTGGTGATCGACACGCGGAAATCATCTGGCATCTTCGGAGCCGAAGCAGCCGCCGCGGTTACGCTCTCCAGCGACGCTTTGACGAAGGTTCCCGCGGAATTTCGCACGCTGCCATACGCAATTTTGTTTTGCACCGCATAAATCAGCTCAACGTATCCGATCGCACCGGATAACTGCCGAATCGATCCAGCGACCCCCTCATTGCCTTTTCCGCCCAGTCCGACGGGCCATTTCACGGAAGTGTCCGCGCCCACCTGGCTCTTCCATTCCGGGCTGACTTTAGAAAGATAGTCTGTCCAAATGAAACTGGTCCCGCTGCCATCGGAGCGATGGACCACAATAATTTCCTTGTCGGGTAAGTTCACTCCGGGGTTCACCGAAGTGATCGCCTTATCATTCCACTTGGAAATCTTGCCCAGGAAAATACCTGCCAGCGCTTCCGGCGTGAACTTCAGATCCCCGCTTACTCCGGGAACGTTGTAAGCCGGCACGTCCGCTCCCAGCACTGTCGGAATATTTAATATCTTCGTTTTCGCTTCCTGCAACTGCTTGTCGGTCATTGGCATATCGCTGGCGCCGAAATCCACGGTGCCGGCAATTACCTGGCGAATTCCGCCGCCACTACCAATAGACTGATAATTGACTTGCACTTCTGAATGAAGCTTGTGGTATTCGCTGAACCACTTCGAGTACATCGGGTTGGGAAACGTGGCACCTGCTCCGTTCAGCGTGGTCTGCCCAACTACCGGCACGGCCAGAAGGACACACACCAAGACCAGCACCATTTTGCGCATCGCCAGATCATTCCTCCTTGAATCGATGTACCCGTTTTATCGGCGCAGTGTTACAGGACGGTTACAAACCGATAAATTTCTGATGAAAGACCCCGCGCAACAGGATTTGGTCTGAAATCTGAAGAAATGATACTTCGAAGAAAGAAGAACGAAGAAAGAAGAAATTCTGCCTGGGCTAATGCGACGATTGCAGATGAGCAATCTCGCGGGAAAAGAGCGTATTTGCCGGGAACTCGCGGCGCAGCCCGATGAGCAGTTGCAGTGCTCGCGACTTATCCTTCTCCCGCACATACGCAATCGACAACAGAATTCGCGCGAACGGCGCCAGGTAGTGTCCGTGCTCGGCAGTCTTTTGCAAGTCCGCAATTCCGCCTTGCTTATCCGAAGACAGCCCTCCCAGGCGAAGAACCCACCGCACCGGGGCCGCCATGCTGCCAATAATGTATTTGCTGAAACCGGTGGCCAGCAGCGCGTCATAACAATCGTGACACACTGCGAGCAATTGCTGCGCCGATGCCGACGCCTGCTTGGTGAAGCGCAGCGATGCCAGATTGCGTTTTTCAATCAGTGCGGCGTAATCGGCTTGCAGGCCCGCCGATAAAGTCAGGGCAAACAAGGCGTCCCGATCTTTCGGGTCTTTGGCCAGCCGTGCGTGCGAAAGATTTTCTGCCCGCCCAATCGCCGCCTGAAAATGCTCTCGCAGCACCGGATCGGGTGTCAGCTTGGATCGTCCGAAGAAGCTTTCATCGTTCTCGTAGAACTGTGATTCCAGCACTCCCAGCCGGTTAAACTCGGAGAACAAAAAGCCTGCCGCCTCGCTGACCGGCCCCACCGGATCGTCCGGATGCATCTGTTGCCACGCCGCGAAGTCCTTTTGCGCGCCCGCGAAGTCGAGGTTGTAGAGTCCGGAAAATCCGCGGTCGAGCGCCGATGTGATGGCAGGGCTCGGAACATTTTCGCCTCTTGCCGCGACGCCCACAGCGCAACTTACCCACAAGGCTGCGACTATCATCCCCGCTCGTGCATCGAATGTCCTAAACATGTTATGGCGCTGATCTATTATCGTTGATCGCTTCTATTTTCTTAACTTTATTAGCCGTTTATTAGTTGCGGTTCGCCGACCATCAGGCCGGTAATTATTGGATGAGTTCTGCCGCCGAAGCTCGCGTCCTTGGGTGCCCCACTTCTCGCCGATTTTGCGAGAAGTGGGATTCTCACCCTTGCAATAAGATTGTCAATTCCGCCGGCGACGCAATCCCGGCCCCGAGGACCAGCTCTCATGACTGATTTCGACTCGCTATGCTCCGGGTTGGCCAGGGATTCCGCCGCGCTGGACCTCGAGCGCCAAGACCGGCGCTGGTACCGCGCTCAACCAGCACAGCAAAGTCTGGTTTACGCTGAGCCACGGAATTCTCAACGAAGTTTATTTTCCCCGTGTCGATCAGGCGTGTACTCGCGACTTGGGATTCATGGTGACCAACGGGCGCGATTTCTTCTCCGAGGAGAAACGCCACTGCACCTTTGAGAATCGTCCTTTCGAGCCGGGAGTTCCCGCCTTTGAACTGATCAACACTGAAATCAGCGGGGTTTACCGCATTCACAAAGAAGTTCTCACCGACCCCTATCGCAACGTCGTCCTCCAAAAGGTTCGCTTCGAACCGCTGCAGGGACAACTCTCCGATTATCACCTTTACGCGTTGCTTTCGCCGCATCTGGCGAACTGCGGTTACGGTAACACCGGCTGGATAGGCGACTACAAGGGCTTTCCCATGTTTTTTGCCCAGCACGATGGCACCTCTTTGTCGCTCGCCTCTTCGTCTCCCTGGAAGAAAACGTCAGTAGGATTCGTCGGCGTTTCCGACGGCTGGCAGGACCTATCGCAACATTTTCAGATGGAGTGGGAATACATGCGCGCGGAAAACGGCAATATTGCCTTCACCGGAGAAATCGACCTCGCCGCCTGCAACGGTGAGTTCGTGCTCGCTCTCGGCTTCGGAGCTATTTGGACGGAAGCTGGACAGCAGGCGCGATCTACGCTCTTCGAGGACTATGCAGAAACTCGCCGGCACTATGTCTCGCAGTGGCAAAACTGGCAAAAGACTTTAATCAAACTCGACGAGCCGTTACGTCAAACCGATCTCTATCGCCCTTCGACCAGCGTGCTGCGAACCCACGAGTCCAAGGATTTTCTCGGCGGCATCATTGCCAGCCTTTCGATTCCGTGGGGATTCAACAAAGGCGACGAAGATCTCGGCGGATACCACCTGGTTTGGCCTCGGGACTTGGTCGAAACTGCCGGCGCGCTTCTGGCCGCCGGAGCGGTCACTGATGCGGTTCGCGTCTTGCGCTACCTGGAAACTACTCAGGAAGCCGACGGCAACTGGGCGCAGAATCTTTGGCTCGACGGACGTCCCTACTGGGGCGGCATCCAGATGGACGAAACCGCGTTTCCCATCCTGTTACTCGATCTCCTCCGCCGCGAAGCGCCCGAATCTTTAGGCAAGATCGAGCGATGGTGGCCGATGGTACGCAAGGCCGCCAGTTTCATTCTTCGCAACGGTCCCGTGACGCAACAAGATCGCTGGGAAGAAGACGCGGGCTATTCTCCCTTCACGCTCGCAGCCGAAATCTCCGCGCTGCTGGCCGCCGCCGATATCGCCGAACTCACTGGGCACACGGAGCAAGCCCCCACCCTGCGTGACACCGCGGATGCCTGGAATGACAACATCGAACGTTGGATATACGCCACCGGAGGCGACCTGGCGGTGCAGCTGGGGATCGCCGGCTATTACGTTCGCATCGCTCCGCCTGATACTGACGGGGCCGCGTCCCCCACGCAAGGCTTCGTTCCCATCAAGAATCGTCCGCCCGGTCAGGACGGCGAACCTGCGTACCATATGATCAGCCCCGACGCTTTGGCGCTGGTGCGATTTGGCCTGCGCGCTCCCGACGATCCGCGCATTCTGAATACGCTTCGCGCCATCGACGCGCTGCTCGCCGTCGAGTTGCCGCAGGGCCCATGCTGGTATCGCTACAACGGCGACGGCTACGGCGAACACAAAGACGGCTCCGCCTTCGACGGCACCGGCATCGGCCGCCCCTGGCCGCTTCTCGCCGGAGAGCGCGCCCATTACGCTCTCGCCGGAGGACACCGTGACGAAGCCGAGGCCCTGCTCGCCGTCATCGAAAATTCGCCCGCGGACCAAAGCCGCCTGCTTCCCGAACAAGTCTGGGACGCCGCCGACATTCCCTCGCTCGAACTTTTCCGCGGCAAGCCCACTGGCTCCGCCTGTCCCCTGGTATGGGCCCACTCAGAATACATAAAGCTTCGCCGCTCGATTCGCGACAACAAAGTCTTCGACCAGCCTCCTCAAACCGTAAAGCGTTATCTGGTCGATAAACATGTCCGTCAGATCTTCGGGTGGAGATTTAACAACAAAACTCGCAGCGTCCCCAGAAACAAGACCCTGCGCATTGTGCTGCTCACTCCCGGGCGAGTGCACTGGAGCGTGGACGGCTGGAAGTCCACACACGACGCGGATGCGCGGGACACCGGTCTCGGAATCTACACCCTCGACCTGCCCACGGCGTCGCTGCCGGTCGGAGCGCAAGCCCTCTTCACCTTTTTCTGGCCCGAGCAGAATCGCTGGGAAGGCACGGATTATGCTGTTACGGTTGAGAACGGCTGATTGCGAGTTTTGACTTGAACGGTGTGATGGCCGGATTTTACCACCCTATTTTCGAGCCGTTGACAGCACCGCGTTCTGAGATGAAAATTACTGCATGAACCGCCTCGTTGTTGCTGTACTTTTCTCATTCGTTGCTACGTATGCATCATGTCAATCCAAAGAAAGCCCGAAAACGCCGATGACGCAGTCGGAGATGAATCGCGACGCTGGAGCGGACGCTTCTGATGCCGATGCCGAACCGATGACGCAGTACGAGATGAATCGCGGCGCTGGAGCGGACGCTTCTGATGCCGATGCCGAACTGAACCGCGTCTACCAACAGTTGTTGTCCACGATGAAAAGCGATGCCAACGCGGCAAAAAAGCTGCGTGCCGCGCAACGCGCTTGGATTGCATTCAGAGACGCACAGCTTGAAGCACTCTACCCGGCAGAAGACAAACGGGTAGAGTACGGCAGCATGTACCCGATGTGCTCTGCGCGAGTGGTTGCGGCAATGACCGAAGAAAGGACTGCTCAACTCCGCAAAATGCTAAACGAAGACCCTTGTGAAAATCCTTGAAACTCTACCAAATTAGGCTCGTCCGCCTAGCTGTTGCAAAATCGCCATATCACTCACCGAGCGGCTCAGACGGCCTATCGTGGAAAAGACCAGGACTCCGCCCTACTCCACACTGGTGTAGCACAACTGGACGACCGTGCAATCGTCGCTGAGAGGATTGCCGCTGCAGAATTCCGTTACCGCCGAAAAAATTCCATCCAGGGTTTTAACCGCCGCTGCTTCCAGCCGGAAGTCCTCAAAAAAGTCGCCCGTGGCGTTTTCCGCCTCGGTGACGCCGTCGGTCACCAGAATAAAGCGATCGCCGGATTTCATCTGGCAGTTAGCGCTTTCAAAAGTCGCGTCGGGCAGCAGGCCGACCGGGACATTCCCGTGCGGAGGACGCATCACTTCTCCCGCACACACCAACAGCGGCGGCACGTGTCCGCAATTCACGTATTCCAGTTCACCGTCCCGCCGCAAGCGCACCAGCAGCACCGTCGCGTATTTCTCGCCACCCATCTTTTCGGTGAAGAACCGGTTCACGGCGGTCACTATTTCCAGCAGGGACATGCCCGCAATCAACTGCGAAATGATCATGCCTTGTAACGTCGAGGCCAGCAGAGCCGCCGAAACTCCCTTGCCGCTGACATCGGCCAACACCACCGCCAGCCCTTGCTTGGTATTCACGGCGTCGTAGAAGTCTCCGCCGATTTCTTTGCATTGCAGGTTTCTGCCGTCCATGGTCGCGAACGGTACTTCGGGAATCTTCACCTTCATCAGCCGCTGCTGAATGCTGGCCGCGATGCTCAATTCCTGCTGATAGCGGCGCGCTTCTTCCTCGGCCTGCACCAGCCGCGCGTTCTCGATAAGCGATGCCGCTTCGGTCGCGATCAGCTTCAGGATGCCTCGTCCACGTCGCTGAGATCGCGTGAAGCAAATCGCGAGTCGACGTAGAGAACCCCCACGGCCTCCGCGGCATTCGCCGCCGGTACCGGCGTCTGCGCATCACGCGATGCCTGCACCTGCATCCTGCGAAGCGGAATGCAGAGGACGGTTCGCAGATCGTAAGCCACAATGCTCTGCCGGCCGGCAAGATCGAGCGACCGGCTGGTGTCGGTCAAGAGAAATTCGGAGTTCGAGCGCAGCGATTCTTCCAGGATCGAGTGCGAAATCGTCTTGTCGTCGAGCAGCGCCTCTTTCTTGGAATTGCGGCCCGCAGCCAGTCGAAGCTTCCCTTCCTCATCCTTCAGAAAAACATAGGCACGTTCAGCGCTGGTCAGTTCCAGCGTGGTGTCAAGCATCGTCATCAGGATCTCGTCGCGCACCCCCGCCGTATTCAGCTTGCGCGCGGCTTCCAGAAAAATCTTGAGTTTTTCCAGATCCGTCGCTTCCGGCTTGATCTGAATGACGGAGATCTGGCTGAGAAATTCCCGCGCCGTGTTGGAAGTGGCTTGTCCCGGATTGAACAGAAGATATGCCGAATCGCGCGCTCCAAATTCCAGCCGGTCGCCGCGTTCCAGTTTTTGCCGCTGTATGCGCTCTCCGTTCACGAACGTGCCGTGCTTGCTGCCCAGATCGACCAGGAAAAATTCCTGTCCCTCTTTCATGATTTGCGCGTGGTCGCGCGAGACCCGCGGATCGGCGATCACCAGATCCTTATCCACTTTCCGTCCCACGGTAAACGGCGTGCGGGTCATGACGAGGTCCTTCTGCTCGCTGCCCTGCACGAACTTAAGGACCGGAAACATGCCGGAGCCGGAACTGACAGGACTGATTGCGGTCAGGGACATGGATGGTGATTAAGCGAGCACTTTGCCTTCACCCGGGGCGACAGGCAGCACCTGCGGCATTATCTCTTGCCGCAACAGACTACTCTGCGGCTGCGCCGTCCCGCAAGCCACGCGCGTGGTTCCCCCACATATCCAGCAGCACCAATCCAAAGATGAAGACCGGCACCATGAAGTTCGAGTAAAACGGCATCGGCCAGACTCGCTGGCTCACCTCAGGCGTCAGCCAGACATACGCAAGGCTTAGTCCAATGGTTGCGATCCACGGCCAGACCAGCAAAACGCCTCCGACTGCGCGAGCCAATCGAAACGCCGGGAGAATGGGGTCGCTCGAACTCTCGCTCCGTAACAATGCCAGAATCGCGGGCGCCAACAGCACCTGATTGTAGGGAGCGAACATGGGAACAATCAGAACCGTCAAGGCCAATACCAGGGCAAACGCCCGCCCAAATGCTGCACTGGTGGCGGGTTCGCGGCGCATCCGCCAAATGCACATGGCGCAGAAAAGCACGCTACGTCGCTTCCAGAATTCGCCCTGCGATGGAACCAAACAACCAGACCAGCACCGATTGATTTTGCGTGTAGCGGTGATATTGCCCAATCGCCTCGGCGAACATGCGCAGCCATCCCGGCAAAATCAGTTGCGCTCCGCCCAGCAGAAGCAACATGACCAATCCAAATCCGAATACAAATCTTCGCCGCGAACGCCACTCACTGCCCGCCCAAAACAACAGCCATAAGACCAGCGGCCAGGTCAGTTGTGGTTTAATCGTCGCCAGCGCCAGTAGTGCACCCGCCAGCAGAAGCCATCCGCCGGCCAGGCATGCGCCACACGCCGCCAGCAATCCTGCCACCAGCAGGCTGAGTTGTTGCAGCTTGATTCCCTGCACCATGGGCAACCAGCCGAGCATCAGCACGATCAAAAGCAGCTGTTGTTTCGGGCGACGGTTTCCATCGCAGAACACGGAGCCACAACAAAACGCTGATCGCCGCCAGCACAACTAGAAGCCAGCGGAAGCCCTGCTGTACCACGTCAAACGGCAGGTTGACGGTTGGCGCCAGCAGAAAAACAACATAGGCTGGATAAGCGAAGCCCTGCTGGTCCTTGGGATCGTCGGCACGCGCGGGATCGAGCGCTCTTCCGTAATATCCCTGCTGAATCTCGCGCGTGATCTCCGCGCTGTATGGATTGCGCCGATGCAGCAGCAGTTCGCGTGCTCCCAGCCAGCGAGGGTAAAGATCCGAGAGATTGCCGCGTGGCCGGTCGTGCGCCGCCGCATCGGTAATTTGTTGCGCCCTCAAAATCCGGTTCATGTAGAACCATGTACTCGCCGAGGCCACAACAGCCAGTGCAAATCCGACGACGAATGTTGGGCCCTTCCGCAAAATTGAGTGTTTCCGTTTCACCAGCTTCGAAACGGCTCCAGACGAACCGCTTCATGTTACAACTGTCTGGCAACAATTCATTTCATGCGAGGGCGCATCGCAGTCTCGGCCGCAATCGGCATTGCCAGCGGCGCATTCTGCTGGTTCCTGATGAAACATTTCCATCAGGATGCCGCCGACTTCCGCTGGGCACTGCATTTAGCGAATCGCCTGCTAGCCCGGCAGAATCCCTACGATACGCCGCTCGAACAGTATCCGCTGACCGCCGCGCTCTTCGCTCTTCCCTTCGCATCTATTCAGCCTGAGTTGGCTGCCGGATTGTTTTGGGGAATCAGTTCGGCGCTGCTTGGCTTTGGTTTAACGCGTCACGGCTATACGCGTCTGCTCATTTTTTTTGCCTATCCCTATTGGGCCGGGATTCTCACTGTGCAATGGTCTCCCCTCATCGCAGCCAGTGGATTCTTCCCGCTGTTGTTGCCCGCGACCATGGGCAAGCCCCAGATTGGATTGCCTGTGTTTCTCACCCGCCTCAGCCGCCGCGGCCTGTTGGCCTGCGCTGTCGTGGGCCTCGCGAGCCTCGTCGCAATGCCCAACTGGCCCTGGCTATGGTTCGGACAGATGCGAAGCTATCAGCACTTCATCCCGATCCTCGTTCTTCCGGGAGCCTTGCTGATCCTGGCGCTCCTTCGATACCCGAATCGGGATGCGATGCTTCTTTTTCTCTCGGCCCTCATGCCTCAACGCTGGTTCTTCGACAGCTTCATCCTTTGGCTGATTCCGCAAACGCGCCGCGAAATTATTTGGACGGTCTTCTTCAGTTGGGGAGCGGGGATTTGGCGCTGGTATCACATTCCGTCCAGTTTCACGCAAGTCGGACGCTATACGGTGATCTTCCTGTATCTGCCGATGCTGGCAGTCGTGCTGCTGCGAAAAAGACAGAACAGCGCTTCGGCAGCCGATGCTGCTGGCGGTCTAACATCCGCGTAAATTTGAACCCACCAGTGGATATGGCTACTCACTCGCCGATGAATCCGCGCTACTGGCATTACTGGATCAGCCTATTCCTCTGCCTGGCCATGGTTCCTTTTCTGCACAGCCAACATCTTCCGCTCAAATTCGATTGGATCACCCTCGGCGTCGCCTATTGGTTTGTCCTGGCTGCGCAATCTATTTTCGCGGCCGTACTGCTATGCCTGATCGGCCTGCCTCGTGAGCAAGTGCTGAAACCGTTCCTGGCGCGCTATCGAAAAAACCCGCTTCGAATCATTCCTCTGTTTTTGTTCGTGGGCATTCTCGTCTGGCTCACCGGCTGGCTGAGGGCGTTGGTAGTGGGCGTCGATGCTATAGCTCTGCTCGAACTGCTCAACCGGCGCAAGGCGAAAGGATTGCCCCATGCCGCGGCCGCGGTGCTCGCGCCGGCAGCGTATCTGTTCTTTGGATTTCTGATGGTCCTCGCCTACAACAGTATCGTCGTGTCGGTCCGTTACAACTTCGCAACCGACCCGGCTTTGGCCTCAATCGACCGCTGGCTGCTGCGCGGCCGTTCGGTTTCTGAGCTTACGCATTGGGCCCTGGGGGCATTTCCCCTCTCGTTTTTCAAGGCCTTGGAATTCATCTACTTCGGAATGTTTCTCCAGATCGGCGCGACCCTCATTTTTCTGGCTCTTTGCGACGGACGAACACAGGCCCTCCAGTTCGTCGGCACGATTCTCCTGTCCTACTATCTCGCCCTCATCCTTTTTTATGTCTGGCCTGCGCAAGGGCCCTATATACTCTGCCCTTCTCACTTCTCGCGATTTCCTGCCAGCCTTCAGTGTTACGCCATTCAAAAGACGCTGATTCCGCACGCATTGGCGCTGTGGCGCCATGAACCGATCTCCCGAATTTCCACTGACTACTTCATCGCCTTTCCTTGCATGCACATCGTACAACCGATCATTGTGCTGTGGTTTCTCCGCCGCTGGAGGGGAATGGTCGTCGCACTCGCTGCGCACGATTTGTTGCTGGTTGCCGCAATCCTCATGCTCGAAATGCACTATGTAATCGACATTGTTGTCGCCTTGCCTGTAGCCGCGCTCGCCATCGCAATCACAGGCAGCACGTTTCGCAGCGGGAACGCCCAGACCACCTCGCCTTCCCGAACTACGCCATGAATTTCCCCCCGTTTCAAAGGCCATCTCGTACGGGGCTGGAATTCGCGGCTTTCTGAACGTTCCACACACACCTATCGCGTTTACTGCCACACTCATTCTCCCGGTAGGCGCTTGGTACACTGATCTCTGCTCCCGGATGTAGAATTTGGCGACTGATTGCACAACATGCAGGGAAAGGACCGTCCGAGGAGTAACTTCCGTTTCCGCCAAGTGTGCAATAAATTACCACTTTTTCACCATATTGCAGGGTATGATGACTTTATCGAGCCGACCAATCTCAAGCTATCCGTCCCATCAGCTGGGAGTGCGTTCCGCTCGATCTCAAGAAATCAGGGAAAAGGGGCCTTTCTATGAACCTTGTACGCAGGCTTTGGTGCGACCAGCAAGGACAGGATATTGCGGAATATGCTGTAATGCTGGCGGTAATCCTGGTCATTGTTGTTGGGACTGTTCGGTTAATCGGGTCCAACGCAAACAACGTGTTCTCTTCCGTCGCCAGTTCCATCCAGTAACAAACAACTCGATTGGGGACAAGGCCGCGGGCATTGCTTCGTGGCAGCGACTTTAGTCTCTAGGGGAGCAGTATGAACCGCCCACGTTTATTGATGATCGGAGTCCTGGCGCTCGCGCTTGGCTTCCTTGCGAGTGTGTATGTATATCGGAACTTACAATCGAGGACACCGGGCTCCGACTCCGGGGTGGATGTAATCGTCGCGGCGGACGATCTGCAGGTCGGCGCCCGAGTGGAGGAGCACGACATAAAGATTATCAAGATTCCGGCCGCCGATCTGCCTCCAGGTTCGCCCAGAAGGCGTTCCGACGTATTGGGACACGGTGTGATCGTTCCCATCTCGAAGGGGGAATTCATTCTGCCCAACCGGCTGGCCGGCGAGAATGCCGGAGCGGGCCTTCCTTCGTTGATCCCTCCCGGCATGCGCGCCGTTTCGGTGCGCGTGAATGAGGTCGTGTCAGTGGCTGGGTTCGTCACGCCGGGCACCCGCGTCGACGTCCTGCTGACAGGAGCACCGGGAGGCACCGGCGAACAGCAGACCACAACTGTTCTGCAGAACGTTGCAGTCCTGGCGTCAGGCCACACCTTGGAACGAACCGCAACTGGCGAGGCGCAGAATACGGCCGTCATCACGCTGCTGGTTTCGCCCGATGATGCCCAGCGGCTCACCCTAGCCAGTTCTGAAGGACACATTCAACTCGCCCTGCGCAATCCACTGGACACCAAGCAGGACGAGGTACCCGCATCCAATTCCAGAGGCCTGTACCGAGGAATCGCCGCACCTGCGCCCGTGCAACGGCCGGTCATTCACCGCACGCCGAAGACAGTTCCATCCCTTCCTTCACCATCGACCGGCGTCAGCGTTGAGGTGTATCAGGGCGATAAGAAACCAGAAATCGTGAAGTGTTCGGAGGAGAATTGCGGCTCGAACTGAATGGGACGAGATCGATCTTCCCGGACAAACAACGCTCTACCCGTTTCCTCACCGGGACTCTGAAATTGGACGTTCGCACCTTTTTGCTCGGGGCTTGCCTGTTCGGCGCCTTGCTCCAACAGGCATTTTCAGAGTTCACGCAACAGGCCGACCCCACGGGTCAGGCCCAGACTTCCTCTACCTCTACTACAAACACCCAGACCGCGACCCTTCCGGCACAGTCCGAGCAGCCCCAGGGATCGGCTCCCTTGCGAGTAATGGTGGGCAAGTCGCTGCTCATCAACACGACCGAGCGGCTCCGGCGCATCTCCATCACCGATCCCGCAATCGCCTTCGCCCAGGTCATTACACCTACGCAGATTCTGGTTCATGGCAAATCTCCGGGAGAAGTTTCGCTCCTCATTTGGGACGAACTGGAGCGTTCCCGCAGCTTCGATCTTCGCGTTGATGTCGACGTCAGCGCTTGCGCCGAAGAAGAGCATCGCGTGTTTCCCGACGAGCAGATCGCCGTCACGCCTTCTCGCGCCGCCGTGGTTCTCTCCGGCCATGTGTCCACGGAAGACGTCGCCAAACGCGCAGGAGAATTGGCCAGCGCCTATTCTCCCAAGGTGGTGAATGTCCTTACCTTCGGGCCTGTCGGCGCCCAGGAAGTTTTGCTGCAAGTGAAATTCGCGGAGGTGGACCGCAGTGCCCTGACTCAACTCGGAGTCAACTTCATTTCCACGGGAGCCGCCAATACGATCGGGACGGTGACCACCGGTCAATTCGGCGGCTTCGGTCCGCAAACCTTGACTCCCGGCACGTCCGTGGCTGCTAACGGCACCACCGCCACGACCGCGCCCGGCACAACCCTCAACAATGTCCTGAACCTGTTTCTGTTTCGCTCCGATATTAACCTTGGTGCCACAATCGAGGCTCTTCAAACCAAGAATCTGCTGCAGATTCTCGCCGAACCCAATCTCATCGCCGTAAATGGCAAGGAAGCGAGCTTCCTCGCTGGAGGTCAATTTCCATTTCCCATCGTGCAACCGGGCGCGGGCTTCACCGCAGTGACCATCTCATTTAAGGAATTCGGCGTCCGCCTGCAGTTCACTCCCGTAATCATGCCCAATGGGAATATTCACCTTAAAGTAGCTCCGGAGGTCAGCACGCTGGACTTCGCCAACGCGCTGACCATCTCCGGCTTTACCGTGCCCGCACTGAGCACCCGGAGAGCCGAAACTGAATTTGAATTGCAGGATGGACAGAGCTTTGTAATCGCTGGACTCATGGACAATCGCGTGACCGACATCTACAACAAGATTCCGGGCCTGGGCGACATCCCCATCCTGGGGAATTTCTTCCGCAGCAAGAGCCTGCAGAAGAGCAATTCGGAACTCATGGTCCTGTGCACGGTGCATCGAGTTTCTCCCAGCGCCGAACAACCGGGTCCGCCCAAGAATCCGAAGCCTTTCTTGGATCCGGGCAAGTTCGACAAGAGAAACTAGTGGGTTGACTTCGCAGGAGTGCGGCAGAGTTTCAAGACGAATTAGGGAACCAGGGCGTCATGCCAGAACTATCGATCGTTATCGTGGCCCCGGACAACGAGCAGCGCGCGATGCTGCAAGTGCTCGTCGACGGCACAAGTGTGGCGCGTACGGTCCATATGTGCGCTAGTTTTCCGGTGGCCGCCTCTGATCCGGTGAGCCGGCGCGTACGCGCCGCTAATCCTGACGCTACTCTGGTCGATATTCCCGCCGACAATCCTGCTCCGGCTCTGCGAGCCATCGAGCTTTTGCATCAGGAGACGCCCGACGCCGCCATTTTCGCCATCGGCAATTTGAACCAGCCGCAGGTCATCGTCAATGCCATGCGGGCCGGAGCTCGCGAATTCATTGAACGCCCCACCACTACCACCGATCTGCTGGAAGCCTTCGTCCGCCTCACGACCGCGCAACGGCGGGGCCGCCAGGAAGGCATCCGGGGCAAAGTTTTCCTGGTCATCAACGCGAAGGGTGGAAACGGCGCCACCACCGTGGCGGTCAATCTTGCACTCGCTCTGCAGTCGTCTTATGCGCAGACCGCCCTCGTGGACCTGGCTCCACTTGGTCATGCCGCTTTGCACATGAATCTCAAGCCCGTGTTCAATGTGGCCGACGCTACTCTCAATCTCCACCGCATGGACTCTTCCCTTCTCGAGAGCTTCATGACGCGCCACAGCGGCGGTCTGCAATTGTTGGCCGGAACTAATGTTCCGGCGACGGCCGACCCTTCGACCGCGGATTTTGTTCGTCTCTTCGATATGCTGGTGACACATTTCCGCTATGTGGTGGTCGATGCTTCGTCGCGTTTTGACGCAACCAGCCGTCTTGTCGCGAGCCTTTCGGAAACCGTTCTCCTGGTCGCCTGCAGCGATGTAGCGTCGCTCTGGAGCGCCGCCCGGGTTCAGCAATATCTCGGAGAGACCGGCAGCCGCGACCGCGTTCGTCTGGTTCTGAATCGCTTCCGCAAGGTGCCGGGCTTTAGCGAAGCGGACGCCGAAACCGCGGTTGGGGCTAAACTGCTTTGGCGGATTCCAAACCAGTATTTCGCCGTATCCGCCGCGATTGACCGGGGCACGCCGCTGATGGACCAGCGGACCTCGGAGATGGCGCGCTGTTTCGCCGGACTGGCGCAGGAATTGACTCGTAACGACGCGGACGTAAAGCGCGCCGCATGGTCGCTGTTCAAATCGGTTTAAGAATTCAGGCTCAGAAACTAGGCCCCCATGGCAAATCTGCAATCGTTCGAACGCACCGATTATCAGCAGGTAAAAGCCGATCTGCATCGCAAGATCCTCGATCGCCTGGACCTGGAAAAACTGGGCAAAGCTGCCGGCGACTCCGCGCGCGATGAAGTATTGGTCGTCATTCGCAACGCGGTCAACAGCGAAGTTGTGCCCCTTAGCTTCGCCGAACGCGAACGCCTTTCGCGCGAGATTCTCGACGAAATCTTCGGACTTGGCCCGCTCGAGCCGCTGCTGAAGGACTCCGGCATTTCCGATATTCTGGTGAACCGTTTCGACCGCGTCTATATTGAGCGCGCCGGCAAGCTCGAACTCACCGGCTTGTCTTTTAAGGACAATACGCATCTCATGCAGATCATCGAGCGCATCGTCTCGCGCGTTGGGCGCCGCGTCGACGAATCGTCTCCCATGGTCGATGCTCGTTTGACGGACGGATCCCGCGTCAACGCCATCATTCCGCCGTTGGCCATCGACGGCCCCTGCCTCTCCATCCGCCGTTTTGGACGCGAGCCCGTCACCGCGCGCCAGATGATTGAGAACAAAACCCTCACCGAGTCGATGTTGGAATTGCTCTCGGCCATGGTCAAGGGACGTCTCAACATCCTGGTTTCCGGCGGTACCGGCGCCGGTAAAACCACCTTGCTGAATGTCCTGTCGGGATACATTCCCAACTCCGATCGCATCGTCACCATCGAAGATGCCGCCGAACTGCAACTTAAGCAGGAACACGTGGTGCGCCTGGAAACTCGCCCGCCCAACATTGAAGGCAAGGGCGCGGTCCGTCAACGGCAACTCGTCATCAACAGCCTGCGTATGCGTCCCGACCGCATCGTAGTTGGCGAGGTCCGCGGCGAGGAGGCCTTCGACATGTTGCAGGCGATGAATACCGGTCACGAAGGATCGCTCACCACCGTCCATGCCAACTCTCCGCGCGACGCGCTGGCTCGCGTCGAAAATATGGTCTCCATGGCGAACCTTAACATTCCGGAGCGTGCCGTCCGCCACCAGATCGCGTCCGCAGTGCATGCAGTAGTTCAGATCGCACGTCTGTCGGACGGCACCCGCAAGGTCATCACCATCTCCGAGATTACTGGGATGGAGGCAGAGTCGATCGGTATGCAGGACATTTTTAGCTTCGACCGCACCGGCACCGACGAGAGCGGAAAGGTGCGCGGCGTATTCCGCGCGACCGGGGTCCGCCCCCAGTTTGCCGAACGCCTGGCGACATCTGGAGCCCGTTTGCGGCCGGCTCTGTTTGAATCGAGAACCGAGGTCTAGCTTCCATGCCGGCAACCCTGATTGCTCTTTTCGTCTTCTTCCTGGTCGCACTCGCGGTCTTTGCCGCAGTGTCGCTTCTCGACCAGCGCAGCGCCCGCGCTCGTCTGATCAAGGCGCGCCTGGCCAATGAGCGCAAGGCCCCAGAGCGGGCTCCCGACGAAGAACTAGCCCTGCTGCGGGATGAACAACTGAGCCAGATTCCGGCGCTCGATACTCTTCTCCGGCGGTCCACACGGGTTACCGACATCCAGAAAATGCTGGCGCAAGGCGGCATGTCCATGCGCGCCGGCAATTTTCTCGGCTTGTCCGCTCTCACCGGAGTCGTCGCCACTATCGCCGCCTATGGCCTGAGCAAACGTGTGGAAGTCGCCTGGGTGGCCTTGCTGGTCGGCTTCGTGCTGCCCTACTCCTACGCTTCGTTTCGGCGTAATAAGCGATTCGAGAAATTCGAGGAACTCTTTCCCGAGGCTATCGACACCCTGGCTCGCGCCGTTCGGGCCGGACACGCCTTCACTACCGCGCTCGAAATGATTACCGCCGAAGTGGCTGAACCCGTCTCCAGCGAGTTTCGCCAGCTCTACGAAGAACAGAAGTTCGGTATGCCGGTGCGCGATGCTCTCATCAATCTCACCGACCGCATGCCTCTGGTCGACGTAAAATTCTTCGTCACCGCGGTCATGCTGCAGCGCGAGACCGGCGGCAACCTCGCTGAGATTCTGGATAATTTGTCCTATGTCATCCGCGAGCGTTTCAAGATTCAACGGCAGGTCCGCGTCTATACCGCCCAGGGCCGCCTTACCATGGCGTTGCTGATGGGGATGCCCCCGATCATCGTCACCGTCATGCTCGTGCTGAATCCAAGTTTCATTCGCCCGCTGTTCTCTGATCCCATCGGCCATACGCTGCTGGTTGCCGGGATCACGCTGCAAACCATTGGATATTTCGTGATCCGCAAGATCATTCGGATCCAAGTTTAGTTGAAGAAGATTTAGTAAAGCAGGTTTGTAGAAGTAGGTTAGTAAAAGCAAGTCTTAGGAACGAAACTCATGACCCAATACTCGCGGCATCGTCATTCCGACAGCGCGTGCTTTGCTTCACGCGCGGAGGAATCTCAATCGTCTCAACTGCCGTGCGATAGCCCAGGACGGCAGCCTCCCGCGAGAAAAGCACGCCAAAGAAACCACTAGAGTCATGCTGCCTTTAATCCTTATCGTCGTTGTATTTGTCACCGTGGTAATGGCGGTACTCGCCTTCGGAGCTGCTGCGATGACCCCCAGTTCTGTTCTAGGGGCCCGTTTGCGCGCGCTGGGCAGTCAGCAACAGCCCGTAGAAAACAAGCCGGCATTCCGGGAACGGATCGAACAAGCGCTGGATCCCCTGAGCAAGGCCATTCCGCTTTCTCCCGCGGATGTTTCCCGCACCCGCGCCTGGCTGATTCAGGCTGGGCTCCGCGATGCCATCGACGTCAATTATTATTTCGGCGCCCGCGTTCTTATGGCTGCGGCCGGCTTTGCCGCTGTCGCTTTATTTTCCGGCTTCGATAACGTTTTCCTGCTTGCGGGCATTCCCGGCCTCGGCTTCTTCTTGCCGCGCTTTATCCTGAAGCGCATGATCAAAGATCGGCAGCACCGAATCCGCCTCGGCTTGCCCGACGCCCTTGACCTCACCGTCATTTGCGTCGAGGCGGGGCTCGCGCTCGACCAGGCGCTGATGCGCGTGGGGCAGGATCTCCATCACGCTCACCCCGATCTTAGCGATGAGTTCCATCTGGTGAACCTCGAGATGCGCGCCGGTAAGCCCCGCGTCGAAGCTCTCCGTAACCTGGTGGAGCGCACCGGGGTTGACGACATCCGTTCTCTGGTTGCTACACTGATTCAAACTGATCGCTTCGGCACCAGCGTTGCCCAAGCCCTGCGGGTGCATTCCGATTCCCTCCGCACGGAACGCCGGCAACGGGCCGAGGAACAAGCCGCAAAGACCACCATCAAAATGGTTCCTCCGCTGGTAATATTTGTTCTGCCTTCGATTATTTTTGTGACGATCGGGCCGGCTGTGATCGAGCTAATCCGGCAACTGGGGCCGGTTGCGGGCGGAAAATAGAGGCTGCGAGAGCCAGACAGTAAGGCTAACAGTATCGAACACGGGAGTATCTGTATTTATGGCGGTTTTTTCCTCACAGGGCCAGGCCTTCAACCAAACGCGGCAGGCATATCTTGCTACGGCGCTGGCAGTCGCCGACACCCACTGGACCCGGCTGCGTGGCCTGCTGGGAGTTCCGTCGAGTGACTTCCGCAATGGCTCCGGCCTATGGATTGTCCCCTGTCACGGCGTTCATACTCTCGGCATGGGATTTCCCATCGACGTTGTTTATTTGAATGACGCCATGACGGTCATTCACATCCAGGATGATTTGCGGCCTTGGCGGTTTGCTCCGGTCCGGACGCAGGCGGCTTCGGTTTTGGAACTTCCGTGTCGCACTGCCGCTGAAACCAGAACCGCGGTGGGCGATAAGATTGAAATCACATCGAAAACAAAGAAGAAAAGAATAGTCGGGTATCGTGCGCGTGATTGAAACCCTCGAACTCGAAGAGTCCGTCGTCGAAGCCTACGACGCTCCCAACTTGCTGGTCGACTGGTCGTCGCCCTGGCGCGAGTTCGTCACATCCATTCGTCCTGCCCTGGTGCGTTCCGAACGGCGCCTGGCCGGGGAAGCCCCTTTCGGATTGATTCCCTTGCGCATCATGATCCCCTCCTATGTTCTGGAGGCGTTTCTCATCTTTGTGGCGATCGTGGTACAGGTGAAGATCGCGGAGATGCAACCCTTCGTGGCGCCCAGATTCTCCAGCCACGACGTGATCTACTACAGCGGCGACGAACTGCCTCGCACCGAAGATCTCGGCGGCGCTGAGTCTGGAACCAGCGGCCTGGCCGGCGGCGGTGAAGCGCACCATCGCACGCAGACAATCAAGATCGCCCGCGGCGGCTCTCTGGTTCCCAAAGTCGTTGACGCGCCCAACCTGAATCTGCGTTCCATCGCGCGACGCCGTAGCGAACCTTTTGGCCATCAAGCCGAATCCCGGACCGCCGCCTTCGGAAGGCCTGCGCTCGACCCGCACGGCGCCGAATCTGGCGGCCGCCTTGGTGGCTCCCGCTCCGAACGTAATTCGCGATTACACCCGGAATGGTGTTCAACTCGATTCGGTGATCGCTCCGGCTCCCTCGGTGTCGCGCGATCAGCTCGTACATTGCACCCAATCTCAACGCCGCTTTGATTCCGCCGGCACCGAGCATTTCGCGTGACCATGCTCTGATTGCTCCGGCTTTGGACCCTGCGGTCGTTCCTCCAGCCCCCAGCGTTTCCCGCGACCGCGCGCTGATTGCTCCCTCGCTCACGACTTCGTAGTGGCGCCCGCTCCGAGCGTCACCCGCGACGAATGTCGCTCCCTAACAATCAGCGGGTCACTCCGGCCCTGGCCGCGAAGTAATTGCTCCGGCACCCGGCGCCGTGAGCCGGGAATTGTCTCATTCATCTCTGCAGATGAATGCAGCCGTAGTACCACCGCCAGTCTCAGCTCCCGAACGCGCCACCACGCGCAATCCTAAACTTAACTTGCCTGCGCCCTCCGTCATAGCTCCGCCGCCCTCGGCCGACGTTTCCCACGACATAAACCGCGTCGCTAGCGGGAGCATTCCAGATTCGTCGAAGACGGTTGTGCCGCCACCGCCCACGCAAACCGCCAGCGGATCGTTCATGAGCAGCCTGATGGGCAAGATCTTCGGCGCCAGCCGAAGTTGTGCCGCCTCCTCCATCCGTTCATGCGAACAGCGCAAGCGCTGCAACCGGAAGCTCACTTGCCGCCAATATCGTTCCGCCTCCGCCCGTGATCGGCGCGAACCGCGCCTGGAGGCAGTCCGCACGGCACGCGCAACGGCATGGGCTCCTCTCGGTCCGAACGTGGTCGCTCCCCCGCCTTCGATTGGCGTGTCGGCGTCACCGGCACGCGCTCCCTTTCGTCTTCCTCACTCCAACGCTGGGCACGCCGAGCGTCGTTCCACCTCCGCCTTCGCTCCTCGGGGCCGGCGTAGCGGCACAGGTCTCAGCGGCGGAGGCGCGGGGATCCGCGCGAGCACACTGCTCGCCAACAATATTGTTCCGCCTCCCCCTTCCGTTGGTGGCAGTTCTGTCCTCCGCGAAGCTCCGGCCTGAGTCGCAGCGGCGCCGGCCTCGGGGCACCGCTCGACGCCGGCACAGGCCTCGCCCCGCCCACCAGCGGTGGCAGTGGCGCCAAGCGCTGGCGCTGTGATTTCCAGCCAGCCCGGCTCCAAAGTTGGACTGCCCAGCAGCGGAGGCACCGGTTCGCTCGCCATGTCTCCCACAGGCGGGGACAAGCCCGGCCTCGGCGGTGCCGGGGCGGCGCCAGCATTGGTCGCGGGAATGGTTCGGCAGCGGCATGAACGGCGCAGGCTCGGGCGCTGGAAAAGCGCAGCCGGTCGCGGCTCTGACGCCAACGCGCGGGAAGCGGCATCTCTCCCTCTGCAGGCCCGGGCGGCGCGGGAAACGCGCCCTCCGGCACTCCGGCCGTCCGCGGCGTCGACATCAGCGGCGGCAGCGGGATAGTCACAATTCCCGGCTTTGGTCACGATTCCTCTGCCAGCGATCCGCAGACCCCGGGTCATTCCACCCTGCAAGACGCGGCAGACACTTGGAGTGACCATAGTTGCTACAGCAACTTCCGGTGGAGCGTTCGAGCCTTACAAGAACTTACTGCGGGGCGAGAAATATACCACCTATGTCGACACGTCGCTGGGTGCGGTGGTGATGGAATTTGCGGATGAAGGGCAGCCGGCCATCCCTTCGGTGCCACCCTGACCGCCCCAGTGGCGATACGCACCGATCTAGCGGCCGGCCTGCCACGCGCCCGGATGGTGGTCGCCTGCGCCCTCGATGCTTCCGGCAACCTGAAGAACGTGCGCGTTCTCGAAGCCGGGCCTGCCGAGATGACCGCGAAAGTTCTCGCTGCCCTTCGCAGTTGGAAGTTCCAACCTGCCATGCGTGGCAACCAGCCGGTGGAAGTCACCGCGATTCTGGGTTTCGGCATCGATACCAACGACCGCTTCTAGCCACCGCTGTCAACTCACCACGCCAACTTACTTCGCGCTCCGTCTGCGCCGCAACGGGGGAATTACGTTCTTCTCCGGCCGCTCCTTCTCAATCTTGTCCGACAGCTTGTGCAGCGGCTTATCGCCGGCCGACGACAACTGCCGACCCGCCGCCATCACGGTCAGTCCCTGCCCTGTGTAGATCGCTTCACTGAATATTGTTCCTGAATTCACTTTCGCCACCGCAAACACCCCGTGCGGCACTCCGTTGGTAAACGCGGTCGCAATGTAATCTCCCACCATCAACCCGTTCTGCGAATTCGGCAGCCAGGCCAGCTCCATCGGGCCCGTGAGCGAAACCGGCGCATTCCAGGTTGAGCCTCCATTGGCCGACGAAATGTAGCCCACGAGCAGCTGGCACGTCGAGGCCGTGCAGTTGCTCTGCGAATAGTAATAGTAATGAAGGGCCACATGCGCCGCTGCGCCGGAAGTCGCCGGATCAATCCCAATCCCCGGAATAAAATGATCCACCGTACTCGAGGTGCCATCGATAGGGATACGCGTAACCGCGCTCCAACTCACGCCATCGGTCGAAGTGCTGTAGACCAGGTCGTTGGTGGAGCATGCCAGACGAAACCGGCAATCCTCCCAAACCACCCAAACCGTTCCCGCGCCATCCACCGCCGCCGACGGCAAGGGCCCGCTGCGTATGCCTCCGCCGTCGGCATGGAATTGCACGTTCGATATCGTCACCGGCGCCGTCCAACTCAAGCCTCCGTCGCTGGAACTAAATGCTGACATCTCGGTAGTCTCGATTGGCACGACCACAGCCCCGTTCGGCTGCACCAAAGGCTGACCGCCGATCCCCTCAGCCAGGTTCGCGGTGGGCGTCGCGATTCCCCACGTAAGTCCTCCGTCGGTCGACGTACTCATCAAAATCTCATCGTGATTAAAGGGATCGTCCCACTCCAGATAGCAATTGCCATAATGCGGGCTGCTCGCCCAGCTGTCGCACACAATCCAAGTTTTATCCGAACTCGGAGCGGTCGGGTCGGCGCTGACGGGGATCTGCCAGGTCAGGCCGTCGGTTGATCGGCTCACCGCCACGGCCGGTGTCTGCAAAGTGCTCGAAATCGGCAAAGAAGCGATCATCCAGATCCCATGCTTCGCGTCATAAGCCACGGACGGATCGCTGGCGGCGTCATACGGCCCTGAACCTTCGCCCGTCGTGAGGCCCGGCAGAAATCCGTGGCTCCACGTCGTTCCCCCGTCAGTCGAGGTTGCCCATCCAATCGCGGTCGCACCTCCTGGCGCGATGCGTCCGGCTTGAAACGCCGCTACCAGCGTAGTTCCATTTCCCAGCATATGGGGCTCAACCTCGGTCGCGTGCTGTCCCGGAGCCACGGTGTATGGATCCGAACTCAGCTGCGTTAGGTTCGCCCCCACGGGATTCCCCGGCGGTGCCGGCGGCGGAGATAAGAAGGAAGAAGATCCTCCACACCCCGCCAGCGCAAGCGTGCACAAGGCGAAAAAACCGATTAGCCCTCCCCTCATGGATTCACCGCATCGCGCACAAATGCGATCGCCACCTGATCCGCATAAATCTGTTTCCACCCGTTGCTAACCCTCAGACGATCAGCCAGCGCCGCGTCCCGCGGCAGCACCACGCACCAAGCCCCGTGCGCCCGCAGAAATTCCTCCCATCCTGGTTCCACGTGCAGCAACTTCAAGTAAGACTTGAAGAATTCCTCGCCGTATAAATCATGCCTGTCATCCACCACTACGAGCGATTTGGGATAGAGCCGGTAGATCAAATACCCGCCCCAGTAGTCCGGACTCAGCACGGGCCCGTTGACTTGATGCTTCTCCAGATAATTGACGGCCTCGACCGGCATGCGCTTGGGATCAAAACGCGCATCCATCCACACACTGGACCCGACGCGCCCGGCGTTGGCGGCGATCAGGAGCGTGACGAGGATCGCAAGGATCGGCCAGATGTGACCTCGCAATCCCACTTCGACCGCAGCCATTCTCTGAGAAAATCCGCGGGCGAATCCCGTTACGCTCACCAGCGGACCGACAACCATTACCAGCAGAATCGAAGAAACCGGAATGTTGCGCGACGCATAAAGCCCCGCATACACAGCGAACAAGACCGTCAGCCCCTGGCTCATCCGCAACTCGCGCCCCCGAATCGCCAGAACCGCGACTGTAATGAGCAGCAGCACAAGAAAACACTTCTGCGCGACCCCATGAAAATTGGGGGACTGAAACTCATCGATGTGATCCATGAGGAAGCGATTCGACAAATAGTGGTACACGTGCAAGTGCAGCTTCCACCCATAAGGATTTACCAGACTCGCCGCCACGGAAAACAGCGCCACCCACGACAGATTCCGAACTCTATTTCGCGCTGAGATTCTCTGCAGCATCTCCTCGATCCGGTTCTGTCTCGCTCTGAACCAGCTCCACGACGAGCCCAGAAGAAAAATTCCCAGCAGCACGAACCCCACCAGAAAGCCGCCGTGGACGTTCACCCACACCAGCATCAGCAGCGGCAGCGCCCAGGGCCATCGGCTTCGCGACCCACCGGGCTGGTTGAAATCCTCTCGCTCCGAGGAATCGAGAATCCAGAACCACGCCAGCGTGAACAGCCAGCTCACTACATGCGGACGCGCCAGAAAATGAATCATCGACGCCGATACCGCCAGCAGCACCAGCACCAGCGCAACCAGCAGGTTCGTCCCGCGCCCAAGCAGCAAGCGAAACATCCACGCAAACACCGTGGCAATTACCACCGCCGTCAACCACACCACCCCATTCAGTCCGAGAGCCGCTTCCAACTGACCCACAACCACGTCGTACAGCCACTCCCAGGCGAACCAGGGCTTGCCTGCCATGGTGGAAGAAAACGAATCCACGCGCGGGATGGCATGCGTCGCCACAATCTGCTGCCCCGTCCGAATGTGCCACCCGATTCCCGCATCCCCCAAAAGACGCACCGACAGCGGCGTAAAGACCAAGGTCACCAACAGCAAGACAAAAATCAAGTCCGCCACCGAAGGCATGCCCCATCGAATCCACGCCGGAGTCTCGGCCTTCGTCGAAGTTCTGGAACCGTATGCCATCGCCGCTGAATCTTATAGAGGTGGACCCCGCAACAGCAACCCGTGACGGAAGCACGCATGGCAAGGTGAATACCCCCGCGCCACCGCGAGTGGTAATAGTCGGCGCCGGCTTCGGCGGCCTCAACGCCGCGCAAGCCTTGGCCAGGGCACCAGTTCAGATCACCGTAATCGACCGCCAGAATTTTCACACCTTCCAGCCACTTCTTTATCAAGTCGCCACCGCCGGACTCTCACCAGGAGAGATCGCCGCCCCCATCCGCTCCATTCTTCGCTCGCACAAAAATATCGAAGTGCTCATGGCCGAAGTCACGGGATTCGCTCTCGACCGCCGCACTGTAAAAGCTTCCGACTTCGACATTCCCTACGACTACCTGATCGTCGCCGCCGGCGCCGGCCACAGCTACTTCGGACACGACGAGTGGGAGCCCTACGCTCCCGGACTCAAAACGATTGAAGACGCGCTCGAAATCCGCCGCCGCGTGCTGCTGGCCTTCGAGTTGGAGGAAAGGCAAGCCGCCGCCGGCGGAACCGCCGTCCCGCTCAACTTCGTGGTAGTCGGAGGCGGTCCCACCGGAGTCGAATTGGCTGGCACTCTCGCCGAGATCGCCCGCCACGCGCTCGCTCACGAGTTCCGCTCCATCGATCCCGCCCGCACCCACATCCTGCTGATCGAAGGCGGCCCGCGCATTCTCCCCGCTTACGCGGAAGATCTCTCGCGCAGCGCGCAGGAACAACTCAATCACCTGGGAGTTGAAGTTCGTACTTCGACCATGGTGACGCAAATTGAACCCGGCGCAGTATCTACGCGGGAACCACGCGCCTCCCCGCGACGGTGATCCTATGGGCGGCAGGAGTCGCAGCCTCTCCGCTCGGTAAGAACCTGGGCGCCCAGCTCGATCGCGCCGGACGTGTCCTCGTGCACCCCGACCTCAGCCTTCCCGGTCATCCCGAGGTCTTCGTAATCGGCGACCTGGCCGCTGCAAAAGACGAGCACGGCAAAATGCTCCCCGGCATAGCCCCCGTAGCCCTCCAGCAAGGCCGCTTCGTCGCCAAACTGATTCGAAAAGAACTGACTTCACCTCCGGCTGCGGGACCCGGAAAAGCGTCGGGTGCCCCACTTCTCGCCGATTTTGCGAGAAGTGGGGATTTTGACTCCCCTCCAACTGACAGGTCGGTCCTGCCGGGTGCCCCGTCCTTCTCGCGCCCTTCGCGAGAGGGCGGGGATTTTGACTCCCGCCCCGCATTCCACTACTGGGACAAAGGCAGCCTCGCCACCATCGGCCGCGCCGCCGCCGTAGCCGAGTTCGGACGCATCCACATCTCAGGTTTCATCGCCTGGCTATCCTGGCTCTTCGTCCACATTCTGTTTCTAATCGGCTTCCGCAATCGCCTCATAGTCTTCATCCAGTGGGCCTGGTCCTACGTGACCTACGAACGCGGCGCCCGCCTGATCACAGGCAGCACCACCCTCCCCGGATGGAAACCAACCCAAGAAGCTCGCAGCGCCACGCCAATAACCGATTCCTCTCCTCAAGACATTCCCCCGGCGTAGTCCCATAGAAGAATTGTCATGCTGAGCGAAGCGGCGAGGAGAACGAAGTGATCCTCGCCGCGCAGTCGAAGCATCCCTATCCTGCTCCGCGAAATCTCGTCAAGCACCAACAACGGGCGAACTAAAAGAGGGGAACCGAGGGAAAAAGGGAAAACGAACAAGGGTGCCCCACTTCTCGCCGATTTTGCGAGAAGTGGGAATTCCCGCAGGTGGCCGACGAAGGGCCTGCGTCATAGCACTCAGACAGAAAGCTCCCGAGTCCCTGTCCCGTCAGGGACACCCGAAAGTAGCCCGGCGCTTCCAGCGCCGGGTAGCGCAATCCAAATCGGAAACGCGCCCCGGAGGGATGCCTGAAGCAGCATCAACTGATTGACAGCACCAGTGGCGGGCTGCTTTCACTGGAGACGGCGGTTGATCCAGCAGCGCTCTCCTGTCAAGCAAAATCTTTTCACATCCCCCTAACCCACTCTCCCGAAAGCGAATTCGCTCTCGGCCCGTCGCGAGCGTTCACCCTCAAACTGTTAAAATAGATCTAGTTGTGTTTTGCGCCGAGAACATCCCGTATTCTCAGCTCTAAGCCCGCCAAGAATCACACATCTAAGTCCTTGTTCCGCAATATTTTACCTCTAACTCCTTCAACCTCAAGATTTTACCGGGACCAAGCCATATCCCAGCCTCGCAACTCAAAGAAAACAGATATTTTACCTGCAAGGTATACAAAAAAATTTGCAGCGATATCCCTAGCCTCCTGCCTCATCCTCGCCATCATCATCACCGCCTCACCCGCCTCCGCCCAGATCCTCAAAATCACGATTAACGACACCATCCAGCCCATCAGCGCGGAATACATCTCCCGCGCCATCGACGAAGCTCATCGCCGCAACGCTCAAGCCGTATTGATCGAGATGAATACCCCCGGCGGCCTGGTCAGTTCGACGCGCGAGATTATCGAGAAGATTTCAAGCTCGCCCATGCCGGTCATCGTCTACGTGACGCCCACCGGCGGACATGCCGGCTCGGCGGGAATTTTTATTCTCGAATCCGCCGACGTCGCGGCCATGGCACCCGGAACCGCCGCGGGCGCCGCGCATCCGGTTACGCTCATTGGTCCCGTGCAGGTCAAGCCCGACGACGAGATGAATCGCAAGATCGAGAATGACGCCGCCGCCCTCATGCGCTCCTTCGCATCCAAGCGCGGACGCAACGTCGAAAGTGCCGAGAGCGCCGTGCGCGAATCGAAGTCCTTCACCGAACAGGAGGCGCTCGCCGGACATCTCATCGACTACGTCGCCTCCAGCCCCGAAGATCTCTTCCGCCAGATGCAGGGAAAGACTTTCAAACGCTTCGACGGAAAGTCCGCTTCGCTGAACCTCACGGGCCAACCCATCGTTCTTTTCGACATGACCCTCAAGGAACACATCCTGGACGGTCTCATGGACCCCAACATCGCGTTCCTGCTTCTAGCCATCGGCGCGCTCGCACTCTACGTGGAATTCAATCATCCCGGCGCCGTGATTCCAGGAACCGTCGGCGTAGTTTTCATTCTGCTCGCGGCCTTCGCTCTTAATTTTCTTCCTACGCGTTTTGCGGCGCTGGGACTGATTCTCGGAGCCTTCGCTCTCTTCGCCGCCGAAGCAAAGTTCGCCACGCACGGCGTTCTGACCATCGGAGGGATCGCACTCCTCACACTCGGCGGCCTGCTTCTGGTCGATTCGCCCATTCCGGAGATGCGCGTCCACCTGCTGACCGCATTGGCTGTCAGCATTCCTCTCGGACTGATCACCGCCTTCCTGATGACCATCGCTCTCAAGGCGCGGCGCAATAAAGTAGTGACTGGAGCCCAAGGCATAGTGGGTGAAACGGGAGTCGCGCAAACCGCCCTCTCGCCGCAAGGCAAAGTCTTCGTCCACGGCGAACTCTGGGACGCCGTCGCATCTTCCGCTCTGCCCCCAGGCCAACTCGTGGTCGTCCGCAAAATCGACGGCCTGACCCTCCAGGTCGATTCCCTGGGAGCAACTCCGCCCCCAGTTGCGGCGATTCTGTGAGCATTGAAAAAGATTGTGACGTTCTACTTCAAATTAAACAGCGCATTCACATGCGCCGTCACAGTCACAGTCTGCGGAGTGAATCCCTCCGTCGGGGCCGGGGGCGCCGCATTGGCTGCCGCGGACATGGCACGCGCCATGTGGGGCATGACCAACCTTGGATTCTCAAACGTGTCGACGGAAGCGTAAGAAAGCTCTCCTACGGTCCGGCCACTGGCGCGAGCCAGCGCGTCGGCGGAGTTGCGCGCCCGGCGGTACGCATCCTCCACGGCTTTGTTCTTGGCGTCATCGATATTTTCCAGCGTGTAACTGAGCGTCTGGGTTTCGCTGACATTGGCGTCTGCCAGTTGTTGCGTAATGGGGCCGACCTTCGCAAAATCCTTCAACTTCATCGTGACATCCGTCGTCACGCGGTATCCAACTACGTGTTGCTTCGGCTTCCACTCGTAGACGGGTTGAACGGAGAGAAATCCTACGTTGGCAGCGTTGGGATCAATGCCATTGGCGCGCAGCACCTGCCGCACCTGTTCCACGTTCTTCGAGGCGCGCGCGAAGGCCGCCTGCGACGTGTCGTCCTGCACGGACACGTTGAATTGAATCTGCGCCGTGTCGGGGGCACTCTCAAACTTGCCGTCCGCGCCCACGTAGACAGTATTCGGCTGCGCGCTAACCGAGGGGTGGTCCTGCGCAAGAGCGGCGATCGCGCCGAGAAGCAGGAGAAAGAATGCGATGAAAAAACGTGCGGATTTCATGCCGGCCCTCCGGAGGGGTTCTGCCATGTGGAAGCATACTCCCGCTGGGCGTCCCCTCAGGAAGAACGGCGACCTGTCCTGATCTTGCGATCTTGCGAGATTGGCGGCAAGCGCTCGCCGAATGAGATTCCCTTACGTTCCGCCGGGCGGGACGGCCGAGAGCCTGCCCTGAGCGCAGTCGAAGGGCGGCTGTCGCTACGTGATTGTTCAACGCGACGGAACTTGGAGGTTGCGGTCCAAACGGATTTCGAGGGCGGTTCCCTTTTCGAGAATCAGGTCGTGTCCCGACTCGAAGGCCGACACAGCTCCTTGCGCCGCGCCGGACCCCGCGGCTGCCGCGGCACCGCGATTCCCGCCAGATTTTTTCCCTTCTATCGCTGCTCTGCCGGCTCCGACGACAATGGCTTCCGCGATCTGTTCCTTGGTCATTCCCTGGCGGCCGATTTCTCCTTCTTCTCCAATCTGCCTCAGACCATGCTCTCCCGGAACTCCCGTAACCGTGGCGATGAGCGGCACCCATCCGCGACCAGTTTCAATTTCATCAAAGCTCAAGATCATGCGGGTCCGGAATCCGGGTATGACGGCACTGACATGCCCTTTGATCTTCCTCCCGGCCTCGATGGTGTGGCCGTCGACGCTGGCCAAGGTTTCCGCCAACCGGGCATGAAAATGATTGCCCGCTTTCACCGTCCGAGTGTCGAGCTGGTCGGAAAGCTGGATCAGAAAGATAGTGCCTTGGGGCACCATGTTGTCCGCAACCGGCGGAGCGTCCTGCACGGGCGGACGGTCCTGCAGCATCGGAGCGTCTTGAGCAAACATCGACCCGCAGAAGAGGGCGCTCAGAACGACGAGGAAACGGAGAGTACGAATGGGCATGGGAGTCTCCCAGGATTGGATTCTAATGCGATTGGATGGGAGAAACCAGAAAATTGCTGCCTGCAACCAGCACGGTTCGCCGATATTCCTGCGCCTGAGGTAGGCCCCGGGCAAGCTGGCTTGAAAGCCCTCGTTCCTCTGACTAGCAGATCAGCCCTTAGCCCCTGTCGAATATGCCACACGATAAATCTGGGCGTGAATTTCCCGGCGCAGATCCTCCCAGATATTCTCCGGCATTTCGAGAAACACTTTTACGACGTCAGGATCGAATTGCCTTCCGGACCATTTCGAAATTTCCTCCCGCGCGGCCTGCAGCGATTGCGCAGCGCGGTACGGGCGATCGGAGGTGATGGCGTCCAAAGTGTCGGCCACGGAGAAAATGCGAGACCCGAGCGGAATGCGATCTCCCTTCAACGCGCGAGGATAGCCCGTGCCGTCGAAGCGCTCCTGATGGGAGTAGACGATCTCGGCGGCTTCGGCGAGGAATGGAATTTTCTTAACGATCTGATAGCCGTGGTAGGCGTGCTCCTTCATGATCGTCATTTCGTCGGGTTCAAGTTTTCCCGGCTTATTCAGGATCTTGTCCGGAATCGCCATTTTCCCGATGTCGTGCAGAAAAGCTCCGCGGGCAATGGTATTGATCTGTTCCCGAGTCAGGCCCATGGCACGGGCAATAGCGATGGTGAAGGCAGTTACTCGCTTGGAATGACCTTCAGTTTCACGATCCTTCAGGTCCAGTGCGTCGCCCAGAGCCTCCAGAGTGATGTCATAGGAGCGCTCCAGGCTGGACATGGCAGCTTGCAACAGCTCGGTCCGGTTCTTGACCAGATCCTCCAGACTCGTCTGATAGGTCCGGTTTTCCACCTTGAGGCGCCGGTTCTCCAGAGCGCGGCTGACGGTATTGAGAAGTTGCTCGCGCTCGAAAGGCTTCAGAAGATAGTCGTAGGCCCCGTTTCGAATGGCCGCCAGCGCGACGGAAATATCGTGCACGGCGGTAACCATCACTACTGGCATGTCAGGATACTTTTCCTTGGTGCGCTCCAACAAGCCGATGCCGTCGAGATCGGCCATCATCAGATCCGAGAGCATTAACTCAAACTCTTCTCCGGAGGTGAGAACGGCTAGCGCTTCCATGCCCGAAGCCGCCTGTTTGCAGGCATATCCAGCGGTACCGAGCATGGAGGCGACGATTTCCCGTATGGGTTCTTCGTCGTCAACTACAAGAATGCGATCTGGCATGGGGACACACGAAAGTCTATCGGCGATTGTAACCCACCCACGAGATGCCGAAAGTAATCACTCAGGTCCGGAAACTGCATCGAGAAAGGGGCGAAGCGTGATATTCAAAGGCAAGGAAGACGTACGTCCGCAATGCGATGAGCGCATCCCTCTGGTCGATTTGGAACTCGGCGGCACGGCTGGGTCTCGCACGGCCCACGACGGCAGAATTGGCTCTGCTGATTCTGTTGGGCGCGTCTTTGCTCGTGCTGCGTGCCTTCCGAGAAACCTATCTCAAAGTTTGGGTTTTGGGTTGGGCCGCCTTCGTCGCTTCTCGCCTTGCTGAGCATTGCTTTGCCTCGAAAATACCTGCTCCTTTCGATTTGCTCGCTGTGCAGGCTACGTTCGTGCTCGCCGTAGGATTGCTGGCGGGTGCCGTTCTCCTCTACACACGCGGCCGCGATCTTATCCTTGCATTGATGGTGATTACGCCCATCCTGGTCGGGTTCGCTGGAGCGCGTGTCCTGTTGTGGCCGGATTCCCTGCCCTTGCGCATGGCCGTGGAAGTCGGTTACCGGATCGTACTTCTGACGGCATCGCTGGCGCTGCTTCGGGCTCGTCGAGGGCGTTGGGAGCCAGCGGCGTGGTTGCTCGCCCTGTGTTTGCCAACACTCCATCTATCTTGGCCGCCCTTCACAGACCGCGTGCCCGCAGAGGCGTTCCTGGCAGCCGAAATCGCCCTCAGCCTAAGCATGTTGCTGGTGGTGTTTGACGAAGCGCGGACTCGCACGCGACGCCTGTACGCCGTGCAGGCCATCACCAACAGCCTGGTTAGCGCTCAGCAGTATGGAAATGTGGTCCAGTCGGCGGTCGAAGAGTTGAAACGTCTGACTGGAGTTCGGGCCGCATGGTTCCGCTTGCTCGAAGGTGGACATCTGGTCGCAACGCATGCGGCGGGGTTATCTTCCGACTTTCTGCGTGATGCGGGATTTGCCGCGCTTAACGATGACATCCAGAAACTATTGGCCCAGCCCGGCCCGCAAATCACAACCCGGGAAGCGGCCGGCTCCGAACCGGAAGCCTGTCTTGAGACTGAGAAAATTCGCCATCTAGTGATGATTCCGGTCACGGGCAACAAATCGGCGATGGGATTGCTGTTGCTCGGCGATTCCCGGAAACGGCGGTGGACCCAGCAAGAACTGGACTTTCTCCAGAGCTGCGCCAAGCAACTTGCGGTGGCGGTGGAAAACTTCCGCCTGCTCGAGCAGGTGCTGCGCTCGCAGCGGCAATGGATCAATACATTCGATTCGATCCACGACATTATTCTGGCGCATGACGCCGACTTCCGAATCATCAAGGCCAATCAAGTTCTGCTAGAACAACTCGGCCAGGCCGCCGCTACTGTGATCGGCAATTCGTGCGATTCAATGTTGCCGCACACCCTGGGAGAATGGACTGGATGCCCCTACTGCGCGATGGGCGGCGACGAGGAATTCACCGAAGGCGCTGACCCATGCTTCGGCGGCTTCTCGGTGGTTTCAACATCTTCCTACAGCGAGCAAGGCAGTCCGCAAAAAGGCACCATTCACGTGGTGCGCGACGTGACTGACCGCCGTTCGGCGGAAGAGAAATATCGCCTGCTCTTCGAGCAAGTGCAGGAGGGCGTTTACGTCGCCAATCCTGCCGGGCGCCTTCTCGACTGCAATGACGCCTTCGTGCGTATGCTGGGTTACAGTAACCGCGAAGAGTTGCTGGTTCTGAATTTGGATTCGGAGATCTGCGTCGACCCCAGGCAGCGCGACTCCTTTCGGCGCGAAATAGACACTCACAACTACGTGCGCAATTTCGAAGTCAGCCTGCGGCGCAAGGATGGCACAATTCTGCTGGCTGTGGAGAGCAGCTTCGCCAAGCGCGATGCGACTGGCAAAGTCGAGCGTTACCAGGGATTCGTCCTCGACATGACGGAGAAGCGGCGTGCGGAAGAAGAGATGCATCGTCGCAACCGTGAATTAAACGCGCTGAATGCCATGGCCGTGGTCGCCGCACAATCCTTCGACGTCGACGAAATTCTGAACCTGACCTTGCGACAGGTCGTCACGCTGTTTGGCGCCGAAAGTGGAACGGTCTATTTGTCCGATACCGATGCGACCACCTATCGCCGGCGCGCCGCCTGGGGCCCGCGCAGCCGCGATAAGATGCGCGCGGCGGAAATCTCCATCACCGAAGGCTTCGGCGATCTGGTGATGCGGTCGCGCACCGAAGTCGTCACAGCAGAATATCTGCCCCACTTGCCCCCCAAGGTAGCGGAATTTTTGCGTTCCGATGCCGACCGCTCGTGGATCTGGGTGCTGTTCTGGGGGAAGGACAGTCCGGTCGGGATCATGGGTCTGTGCAGCCAACTGGGACACGAGTATTCCAACAACGACGAAAATCTCCTGGTTGCCATCAGCCGCCAACTCGCCACCACCATCGAAAAAGTTCGCCTCTACGAGGAGACTTGCCGCGCCTACGAAGATCTGCGCAAAACCCAGGAACAATTACTGCAGAGCGAAAAGATGTCCGCCGTCGGACAGTTGATTGCCGGCGTGGCCCACGAACTCAACAATCCGCTCACCGCAATCCTGGGCTATGCGCAGCTTCTCGAGTCTGAAGGCCTGAACACGCGCGCACAAGACTACGTCAGCAAACTATTCAAGCAGGCGCAGAGGACGCACCGTGTGGTACAGAACCTGCTCTCGTTCGCGCGCCAGCGGAAACCGCAACGGGATGAAGTCGACCTGCGCAAAGTGCTCGACGAAACGCTGGCGCTGCGCGATTACGACCTCCGGATCAACAACATTCGCGTCGAGCGTGACACTCCGTCGGAACCTGTCATGGTTGTCGCAGACCCGCATCAGATTGAGCAAGTGTTTCTGAATATCATCAACAATTCGGTCGACGCCATTCTGGAAACAGGACGCAGCGGCAAGCTGAAGATTCGCATCTTTTACCAGGGGGGGCACATTTGTACTCAGTTCACCGATGACGGAGCCGGAATCAAGGATCCCAAGCGCATCTTCGATCCCTTCTATACCACTAAGAGTATCGGCAAAGGCACCGGCCTGGGGCTGAGCATCTGCTACGGCATTGTGAAAGAACATGGCGGCGACATCACCGCAAACAACGCTCCCGAGGGCGGCGCCGTCATCGAAGTCCGGTTGCTCGCAGTAGCATCTGGCAGGGTTGAACCGGAAGCCCTAAAGCCTGTTCCCCGTCTCCACGAGGGCGCCATTCACGGCCGCGTGCTGCTGGTGGAAGAGGAAGAAGCCGTGCTCGAATTTGAACGTGATGTTCTCGCGGGCGCGGGGGCCACCGTTGTGACTGCAAGGAACAGCCAGGATGTGAAGACTCGCCTGCTCTCAGAGCCTTTCGACGCCCTCATTATGAATGGCAACATGCCCGGGCAGTGGAGCGCCAAAGAGGCCTGCCAGTGGCTCAAGGAAAATTGCCTGGGAATGGAAACTCATGTTCTGTTCACTTTCTCCGACGGAATGGACCCGGGCAATGGACGTAGGTTCCTGCAAGAAAACAACCTCGCCTACCTGGTAAAACCGTTCGAAGTGGCGGAACTCATCGCGCAGGCCCGCCGACTGTTGCAACACGCGCAGGCTGCGAGCGCTGGCACAAGCTAGCTCTTTCCCGCCGTAAATGCCCCGTTTTCCTCCGTCTCTGTTGCGGTAGACTAGCTCTACCGAACCCATGTCCCAATTCGTTCATCTGCACCTGCACACGGACTACTCCCTGCTCGACGGCGCCTGTGATGTCGAAAAACTCTGCCAGCGCGTGAGAGAGTTGGGGATGCCCGCCGTGGCCATGACCGACCACGGCAATATTTTTGGCGCAGTCCATTTTGTTAATGCGGCCAAGCAGGCGGGCGTGAAGCCGATCGTCGGCTGCGAACTCTATGTCTGCAAAAAAGATGACCACCGCGCGCCGCCGGAAGGAGACACTTACAACCACCTGCTGGTACTTGCCGAAAACGAGGAAGGCTATCGCAATCTGATTAAGATCACCTCCGAGGCTTCCCTGCATGGCTTTTATTACAAGCCACGCGTGAGCAAGAAGTTTCTCGCCGAGCATTCCCGCGGCCTGATCGGACTCTCCGGATGTCTTAAAGGCGAAGTTGCGGAACGCCTGATGGAGAATAATTACGACGCCGCCCGCGCGGCCGCCGGCACGTTCGCCGATATTTTCGGCCAAGGGAACTTCTTTTTCGAGATTCAGGATCAGGGCCTGGAGATGGAGCACCGCATCCACCCCAGCCTGTTCCAGCTGGAAAAGGATCTTGGCCTGCCGCTCGTAGCCACCAACGACAGCCATTACCTCTGCGAAGACGATGCCCACGCCCAGGACGTCATGTTGTGCATTCAGACCGGAAAGTCCATTCACGATACGGGGCGCATGAAGTTCGACGGCACGCAGTTTTTCGTAAAGAACGGTGACGAAATGTACCGCGTATTTAAGGACTCTCCCCAGGTACTCTCGCGGACGCTCGACATCGCCGAGCGCTGCAGCCTTCGGCTGGAGAAGGTGGCGAATCCGTTTCCACAGTTCGAGGTTCCGCCGGGCTACACGATCGATAGCTATTTCGTTCACGTCACCCGAGAGGGCTTCGCTCGACGTTTGGAAATTCTGCGTCCGCTGCACGAGCAGGGGAAGCTGAAGCATCCCATCACCGATTACGAACAGCGCCTGGAACGCGAACTCGACATCATTCAGCAGATGCAGTTCCCTGGCTATTTTCTCATTGTCTGGGACTTCATCCGTTACGCCAAGGAGCATGGCATTCCGGTGGGTCCGGGCCGCGGCTCAGCTGCTGGTTCACTTGTCTCCTATGCGTTGGGCATCACCGACATTGACCCACTGCAGCATGAGTTGCTCTTTGAGCGCTTCCTGAATCCGGAGCGCGTGTCCATGCCCGACATCGATATTGATTTCTGCATGAACCGCCGCGGCGAGGTCATTAACTACGTCACGCAGAAATATGGCCGCGACAATGTTGCCCAAATCATCACTTTCGGAACCATGGCCGCCAAGGCCGCGATCAAAGACGTGGGCCGTGCCATGGACATTCCCTACGCCGATGTCGACCGCATCGCCAAAATGGTGCCAACCCAGCTCAACATCACACTCGAGCAGGCCATTCAGGACTCGGCCCAACTGCGGGAAGCGATCGAGAAAGACGGCCAAATTCGCGAACTGTTCGAGACCGCGAAGAAATTGGAAGGGATGGTTCGTAATTCGGGAGTGCACGCTGCGGGCGTCGTGATCTCGCCGCGCCCGCTTACCGACCTAGTTCCTCTGTACCGCACCAAGAACGACGAAATCGTAACTGCCTTCGACATGGTCGCCATCGAAAAGATGGGCTTGTTGAAGATGGACTTCCTCGGCCTGACTACGCTCACCATTCTGACCGATGCGTTGAAGCTGATCGTGCAAACCCGCGGCACGCCGCTGACCCTGGAACAGATTCCACTGGAAGATGCAGAGACTTACCAAGAGGTCTTTCATAAAGGACTGACTTCCGGCGTCTTCCAATTTGAATCGCACGGCATGCGGGACGTGCTGCGCAAGTACCAGCCGAATTCCATTGAAGATCTCACCGCTCTGAACGCGCTCTACCGGCCGGGTCCGATCCAGGGCGGCATGATCGACGATTTCGTCGATCGCAAGCACGGCCGCAAAAAGGTGGAGTACGAACTGCCGGAGTTGCAGGAAATCCTGCAAGAGACCCTGGGCGTGATCGTGTATCAGGAACAGGTGATGCAGATCGCGAATCGCCTGGCCGGATACTCCCTGGGTGAAGCCGATCTTCTACGCCGGGCCATGGGAAAGAAGAAAGCCGAGGAGATGGCCCAGCAGCGGGAGCGCTTCATTGAGGGCGCGGCGCAACGAAAATATCCGCCGAAGAAGATCGAGAAGATTTTCGATCTTATGGCGCAGTTTGCCGGATACGGCTTCAACAAGTCTCACTCCGCGGCTTATGCCTTGCTGGCCTACCACACGGCTTACCTGAAAACACACTACCCGGTGGAGTTCATGGCGGCCCTGTTGACGTCGGTCACCGGGTCAACCGACGATGTGGTCAAGTACATCAACGAGTGCCGCGAAATGGGGATCGCCGTCGAAGCTCCTGATATCAACGTTTCCGACGCCAACTTCACTCCGCACGGCGAGTCGATCCGCTTCGGCCTGGCTGCGGTGAAGAACGTCGGCGGCAATGCGATCGAATCGATCGTTGCCGCCCGCAAGAAACTCGGGCGCTTTAAATCCATTTTTGAATTCTGCGAGCATGTCGACCTGCGACTGCTCAACAAGCGTGTGCTTGAATCGTTGATCAAAAGCGGCGCCATGGATTCTTTGGGGCGACGCTCCCAATTGATGGCCGTGCTCGACAAGGCGATGGAACAGGCGCAGAAGGCCCAGCGCGACGCGGAATCCGGGCAGCACGGCCTCTTTGGAGTCTTCCAGCAGGAGGATGCCGAAGCACATAACGACAAATTGCCCAACGTTCCTGATTGGGACGAGCACACGCGCCTCACTGCCGAAAAAGAAATTCTTGGCTTTTTCATCAGCGGCCATCCCCTCCAGAAATACAAAGATAAGCTGACCGACTTGCAAGCGCTCAGTGTCGAAGAAATTGCCGCGATGACGAGATCTACCGGCAAAGACGAAACCATCGTGACCGCCGGCATCATCAGCAATGTGCGCGTCCTCAAATCGAAGCGCGGAGATTTCTACGCGCAGTCCACGCTCGAAGATATGTCTGGTTCGATCGATATGATCGTCTTTCCTGAAGCCTATAAACGCATCGGCGATAAGGTGAAGCTCGAAGTTCCCGTTCTCGTGAAGGCTGGCGTGCGCATCGAAGAAGGAGCCAATCCCAAGATCACTGCGGCCGAAATTCAGCCGCTCGAAGAGGCCAAGGTTCCACTCCCACGGGCCATTCGTATCCGCGTTCCGCTCGAAACCTCTATCGAAACGACGGTCGACGATCTCCATACGCTTTTCATGGAACGTAAAGGCGAGGCCAAGGTCTTGTTTGACGTGGAGCGCCAGGGCGATTTCATGGTGGTGATGGAAGCGGAAGGCTATAATGTTCTTCCGGACCGCAACTTCATTGCACGCGTTGAACAGTTGTGCGGACGAGGCAGTGTCCGCATCATCGCCTAATCAGAGCATCGCCTGAATTCACAGCATGACATCCACCGAAAAAGCGCAGCAAGAGTTGGAGCAGATCGAGCGCCAGGTCGCCGAACTGGAGTCTCCGGGCGCGGATGATGCCACGCGCCGCCAAATCGCCAAACTGCAGGACCGCATTGACACCCTGAGAGAACAGATGAATGCGCCACCCACGGCGTGGCAGAAGACCGAATTGGCGCGGCATCCGCAGCGTCCGCAATCGCTCGACTACATCGAACGCATCTTCACCGACTTCAGCGAAATTCACGGCGATCGCGGATTTGGCGACGACGCCGCCATTATCTGCGGCATGGCGCGATTTCACGGTGACGAAGTACTGATCGTTGCGACCCAAAAGGGCCGCGACATGAAGCAGCGCGTGCACCGCAACTTCGGTACGCCGCATCCGGAAGGCTATCGCAAAGCGATCCGGGTCATGCAGCTTGCGGAAAAATTCCGGCGCCCGATTTTCACCTTAGTCGACACCGATGGCGCCTACCCCGGCATCCACGCGGAAGAACGCGGACAGGCCGAGGCCATCGCCTACAATCTCCGCGAGATGGCGCGGCTCGAGGTCCCCATCATTGCGACCGTGATTGGCGTGGGCGGAAGCGGTGGGGCCCTGGCGATCGCTGTGGCCGACCGCGTGTTGATGATGGAAAACTCGATTTATTCAGTCATCTCTCCGGAAGGTTGCGCCGCCATCATGTGGCGCGACGCGTCCAAGAAGGAACTCGCCGCTGAAGCCATGCGAATCACTGCTACCGACCTCAGCGAACTGGGCTGTATCGACGACATCGTTCCGGAGCCCGAGGGCGGAGCCCATCGCGATCACGAAGCGGCTGCCGCTCTGCTCGACGCCGGTCTGCAGAAACACTACGCGGAACTCAAGAAAGTCCCGCCTGCCGAATTGCTCGTGTCACGATATAATAAGTTTCGTAACATCGCCCAGTTCTTCAAAACAGAGGCTTGAATCCGCGACCCTGTGTCGTGCCGGGCAACTGGTTTGTCATTCCGAGCAACGCGAGGAATCTGGGTTCTTGCCGGCGGCGGGAGACACCTGGGTCCCTCACTTCACTCGGGATGACAAATCATTTTTCGCTTCCAAATCATTATTTGGTTTTCCGAAGCACGATTCTCTCGTTTCCCAAGTGTGTTCCACTGGGCTACAGCCGGGCAATTTGACTCCACGGAGCAGGCAGCCACCGTTATAATGGAGTGTTTGCTCCTTGATGATCCACGAATCGTGATGGACAAGTCATGATTCACAAATCGAAAGGCGATTGGGTTCCACCCGCTAACTGAAGGAAGGTGTTGGGATGGCCACTACGGATGTCACGCCCCGGGAATCCGCCGGGGGCACGGGACGCAAGCGCATCGTCAACGACATGAGCATTCAGGTCGCGACGGTCAATGGTTCGGGCTCGCAAAGTTCAAATACGGTTCTGCTACGCAGCATTTTCCAGATGGGCGTCCCGGTGTCCGGCAAAAACATGTTCCCCTCGAACATCGCCGGCCTCCCCACCTGGTACACGATTCGAGCCAACAAGAACGGCTATATTGGCCGCAAAAAGGAAATCGATTTCCTGGTCGCCATGAATCCCGAGACGGCGCAGGAAGATACGATGTCGCTGGCTGCCGGCGCCTCGGTTCTCTACGACGAACCTCTCGCTCTGCATAAGCTGCGCAATGATCTGATTTTTTACGCGGTTCCCTATGACAAGCTGGTAGCAGCTGTTTGTCCCGAGGCCAAGTTGCGCAAGCTAGTCAAGAACATGGTGTACGTTGGCGTGGTCGCCAGCCTGCTCACGATCGACATGGGCGAGGTTGAAAAGGCCATCCGCAAACAGTTTGCGAAGAAGGTAAAGGCGGCCAATCTGAATCTGGCTGCGGCCCAGGCGGGTTTTGACTACGCCAAGGCCAACCTGCAAAAGCGTGGCGCCTTCTACATCGAGCGCATGAACGCTACCGCGGGCAAAATCATCATCGACGGAAACTCCGCCGCCGCTCTCGGCTGCATGTTCGCCGGTTGCACCGTCGTCACCTGGTATCCAATTACGCCGTCATCGTCCCTGGTCGAGACGATGATCGAATACATGAAGGAGTACCGCATCGGCCCCGACGGCAAGGCGACCTTCGCCATCGTGCAGGCCGAAGATGAACTCGCCGCGATCGGTATGGTCATTGGAGCAGGATGGGCGGGTGCGCGCAGCATGACCGCGACCGCCGGACCCGGCATTTCGCTGATGTCGGAGTTTGCCGGCCTCGCCTACTACGTCGAAGTTCCCGGCGTCATCTGGGATATTCAGCGCGTCGGCCCTTCCACCGGGCTGCCCACGCGCACTTCGCAGGGCGATATTCTTTCCACCGCATTCCTCTCGCACGGCGACACGAAACACATCATGCTGCTTCCCTGCTCCGTGACGGAGTGCTTCACCATGGCGCCGGAGGCATTCAATCTCGCGGAACAGTTCCAGACGCTTGTCTTCGTCATGTCGGATCTGGATTTGGGCATGAACAATTGGATGTCCGATCCGTTCGAATATCCGACCACTCCAATCAAACGCGGCAAGGTTCTCACCAAGGAGGATCTCGACCGCCTCGGCGGATTCGCACGTTACAAAGATGTAGATGGGGACGGCATCGGCTACCGCACGCTGCCCGGAACGATTCATCCCGCGGCGGCCTACTTCGCGCGTGGCAGCGGACACAACGAGAGAGCCCAATACAGCGAGCGCGCCGACGATTTCGAAAACAACATGGAGCGGCTGAACCGCAAGTTCGAAACCGCCCGTTCGTTCGTGCCGCGGCCCGAGATTACCAAAGGCAATCATGCACGAATTGGAATCATCGGTTACGGAACCTCGCACTGGGGCATTACTGAGAGCCGCGATCAGCTCCGGGACGAATATTCCATCGAAACCGACTACCTGCGGCTCCGAGCGTATCCTTTCACTCGCGAAGTGCATGAGTTCATCGAGCAGCACGATCGCATTTATGTGGTCGAGCAGAACCGCGACGCGCAGATGCTGACCCTGCTCCGACTCGACCTCAAGCCTGAGCTTACTACGCGGCTGCGCAGCATCGCCCATATCACCGGATTGCCGCTGGACGCGCGGTCCATCACCGACGAACTGACCAGTATGGAGGGTAGGTAAATGGCAAGCACTCCCACTGTTGAGCCCGGAGCAACGGGACCAGGACCGAAGACCAACCGCATTGGCTTGACCGTAATGGACTACAAGGGCGGCAAGACCACGCTGTGCGCCGGATGCGGCCACAACGCGATCTCCGAACGCATCATCGAGTCCATGTACGAGATGGGCGTGCAGCCTGAACTACTGATCAAACCCAGCGGCATTGGCTGCTCCTCGAAAACGCCCGCGTACTTCATGAGCCGCTCCCACAGTTTTAATGCCGTGCACGGCCGCATGCCTTCTGTGGCCACGGGAGCGATGCTGGCGAACCGCAAACTGGTCTGCATCGGCGTCAGCGGCGACGGCGACACTGCGTCGATCGGCATTGGGCAGTTCGTGCATTTGATGCGCCGTAATCTGCCGATCATCTACATCATCGAAGATAACGGCGTTTACGGCCTGACCAAGGGCCAGTTCTCGGCCACTGCGGATTTGGGCTCGAAGCTCAAAACCGGCGTGGTGAACGACCTTCCGCCGATCGACACTTGCGCTCTCGCAATTCAACTTGGGGCGACCTTGGTCGGCCGCTCATTCTCGGGAGACAAGCGCCAGCTGAGCGCCATGCTCAAGGCTGCGATTGCTCACAAGGGCACGGTCATGCTCGACGTAGTCTCGCCGTGCGTCACCTTCAACGATCACGAGGGTTCGACCAAGTCCTACAAGTACGTGAAAGAGCACGAGGAGACCTTGCAGGACGTCAGCTTCGTTCCACACTTCGAGGAGATCGCCGTCGAGTATGATCCCGGATCAACCGTTGAAGTCACCATGCACGATGGTTCCCGTCTGCACCTGCGCAAGCTGGAGGAAGACTATGATCCGACCGACAAGATCCGCGCCCTCACTCGTCTCACCGCGGCCCACGAGAGGGGCGAAGTGCTTACCGGCGTGTTCTACGTGAATCCCGAAGCCCCCAACTTCATCGACATGCTCAACGTTGTCGACCAGCCCCTGGCGACGCTTCCCGATTCGATGACTCGACCGGGCAAGGAAGTGCTCGACGCGGTCATGGAGGAGTTGCGCTAGATTCTGCGATTTTTAAGGAACAAAAGAAAAGGCCCGTTCTCGGGAAAGGGCCTTTTTAGTTTGACTCCTCGGCAGTCCAATTACGCTGTTTTGCGTTCGGGCTCGCCGCTATGTTCCGGATTTTGCCCAGGTTCGGGAAAATCGGAGTCTGCATCCTTCAACATTGAATCCTGATCGCGATGCCCAAGCTGCCCTTGCAGGCCCACATTCCCCGCATCTTTGTGGTCCTCAGCTTCCGTGGCACCCTTCGCCGTGTCTTGATCGGGTGTATTGTGCTGCATTGCTGAACCTCGATCTCGATCTTACAAACGCAGTTTAGGGCTGGAACTTTGTGAATCATATAGATATAAAGTAGGAGAAGTGGGTCGGAGAATAGGTATATGAAACGGATCTTCTCAGTAGTAATCCTAGCCCTGTTGACCACCGCATTTGCCATGGCGACGCCGGCGGACGGCCGCCTGATCCCAGTGAGGGCGACGCACCAGCGGGCCCGCCACCATCACGCTCACAAAGCCGCCAAACATCATCATCCGAATCGACGAAACCACGGCGCAATCTAAGGGTTACGGCTGGGAGGACGGTGCGGCTTTCCCTTCTTCCAGTTTCAGGAGTTTCTGCCCGAGGCCGGCACTCCCAGCTTGCGCAGCCGTTCCCGGGCCTGCAGCGCCTCTGGAGAGTGCGGGTAGCGTTGGATCAGATGGCGCAACTCGCTGACTCCATCGTCCTGTTTTCCGAGTTCGATTAACGAAAAGCCCTTCTTCAACTGGGCAGATGCGGCCTTGTTTCCGGTGGGAAAGTTCTGCAGGACGGCATCGTAGCTCTGCGCCGCCTGCTGGTAATTTCCCTGACGGAACTGAATCTCTCCCAAATAAAAGTAGGAATTTCCGGCAAGATCCGTGTTGGGATAGAACTTGATGTAGTCCGAAAACTCCTGCAAGGCCAGCTCATTCTTGTTGCCGTTGTAATCGCGCACGCCATTGTTGTAGAGCACGTCGGGAGGCGGCGCGTCGGTCATGGCCTTCTGCTGGGCTTGCTGCTGGGCCTGTTGAGCGCCCAGACTCTGTTGCGCCGCCTGCATGTCTTCCAGTTGTTTGCTGACTTTGGCAAGACGGGCTTTCAATTCATCCAGAGTATCATTGAGTGATTGGATCTGGCCCGAAAGCTGGTCGACCTTCGATCCTCCCTCGGTCTGCTGCTTTTGCAGCGTGATCTGCAGGGCGTTAAGGGCATTGGCCACTTTATTTACTGCGTCCGTGTCCTGTTCGACCAGGTTCTTCATCACGCCCATGCGCTCATCAAAGCCACGCTGCATGGCCCTCATCTGTTCCTGCAGTTGCTGAACCTGCGTCCGCAACTGGTCCATGTCCTTGCTAGCCCACGCGGGAGCGATTGCCAGCCAGAGCACCAGGAGCAACGCGAAAAACGGGGAAGTGCGATGTAGTTTCATAGAGATTTCCTGAACACACTTGTCGTATCGGACCATTAATTTAGATGCTGTTTGATTGTCCCACGGGCTGAGGATATTCGACACAGAAAGCGGAGGCCCGGAACCGCAAGATTCAATAGGTAGATATCCGTTCCGGCGCAGTTCCCGCTTCGGCGCACACGAATGCGCCATTCGCCAGTCGTCTCGGCCACTTGCGGATCTACGCAAGAAGAAAAGGGGGACGGTTTGTGGCGTCCCCCCGGTAGGCTCACTTTTGAAGAACGATATGACCGCGCCGGTTCTGCTGCCAGCAGGCTTCATTGCTTTCGGTGCAGAAGGGCTTTTCCTTCCCGTAGCTGATGGTCTTAATCCGATTGGCGCTAACGCCGGCTCCGGTGAGTGCGGCCTTGACCGCGCTGGCACGCTGGTCGCCCAGAGCCAGGTTATAGTCGGTCGATCCGCGCTCGTCGCAGTGTCCTTCAATCGTGATGTTGATATTCTGATGCTGATTGAGGAACTGCGCGTCCGCCTGCACCGAGCTTTGCTGGTCAGCGCGAATATCCGCCTTGTCGTAATCGAAATACACATCTTTTATGTTCTGGCTGAACAAGTCTTCATCCGATACCGACGGGGTTGGCGGTGGCGGTGGTGGCGGCGGCTGGGTTACGGTGAGTCGCGCCGTGGCTTCCTGAGTGCCGCCCGATCCTTTGGCAACCAGGTGATAGGTCGTTGACTCTGTCGGGGAGACGCTTTGCGAGCCGTTGGGCTGCACCGCGCCAATGCCGTCGATGGAGACGTCAGTCGCGTTACTGGTCTGCCAGGTCAGAGACGCCGATTGCCCCGCCTGAATGGTGTTAGGGTTCACCGAAATGGAAGCGGTCGGCTCCGGCGGTGGCGGCGGTGGTGGCGGTGGTGGCGGAGTCGCTTTTTTTCCGCAAGCGCCCAGCGTCAATAATGTGCCCAGTGCAACGATCAGCAGGAACCACTTCATACTTTTTTGTTTCACTTTTATTCCTCCCGGCGACCCTAAAGGCTTGCCCCTAAGGGTCAGACGAAGCGTATTTACTATTTCCAACTCCAATTGGGTTGCGTATTGCGTCCGGTAAAAGTCAGTTGCTGAATCTTGCTGCCGTCGGCCAGCATGGTCCAGATTTCTTCCTTGCCGGACCGGCTGGATTGAAACACGATATGCCGATCATCCGGCGCCCAGGAAGGAAAATCGTTGCGCCCGCCATCGTGGGTCAACTGCACCCACTGCTTGCTGGCAATGTCCATCAGATAAATGTCCGATGACCCCGGCTCCCCCGGGCCGTATTTGCGGATCCATGCCAGACAAAGAAACTGTCCGTTCGGCGACCAACTCGGCGATACCGCGTACCCCTGGTCGGTCATGCGCTGCTGGTTCGTGCCGTCGGCCTCCATGGTATAAATCTGCGGCAATCCCGTGCGCCCGCTGACGAAGGCGATCTGCGCATTCGTCTTGCGGTTCCACGATGGCGAAACGTCCGGCCCCTTGGCTGTGGTCATGCGATGCAGATTCCCCCCCGAGGCATCTGCCACATAAATTTCCGGCTCGCCTCCGCGAGACGACGAGAACGCCAGTTTTAATCCGTCCGCCGACCAGGCGGGCGACAGATTCGTCCCGCCCAAGTGAGGAAAACTCACCATCCGGTTCAGGTCGAGAGAATACATCATAATCTCCCAGCCGCTTTTAGTGAGACTACTGAAGGCGATGCGGGACCCGTCGGGCGAAATTCGCGGCGACAATGAGATCGAGCCCAGATGCGTGATCTGGTGCTGGTTCGAGCCATCATAATCCATTGCCCAAATTTCCTTGCGCCCGGTCCGGTCGCTGACAAAATAAATTTGCGTCTCGGCGATGCCGGCAATGCCTCCGCCCAGCCGAACGATGATTTCATCGGCAAACTTGTGCGCCATCACACGCGCCGCTGCATCGCTCGACGTATCGGAATATTGCTTGCCCAGGATCTGCGGGGACTGGATATTCTTCACATCATACAGCCAGCCCTGGACGGTCAGCCTCCCGCCGGCGACGCCCAGGCTGCCGAAAGCCAGCATGGCTGCATTGGGAGGAGGCGCGTTCCACGCCAGGGAATTTACCTCCGGCGGCTGACCGGGAACCTGTAACGGATAGAAACTCTTGGAAACCAGTTCCACTACGCCGGAGACGTCGAGATCGTTCCACAGCGTGTCATCGAAAGTTTTCAATAACGCAGCATTTTGCGGGTCCGAGGTCGAAGCCTTGAAATCTGGTACGGCCAGCCGTACTTTCTCCACGCCCAGGCTGGTCCCGGTCTTAACCCAGTCTTGTGCGAAAAGCGGGGAAGAAACACAGCAGTAAATGACAATGAGAATCAGTGCCAACGCGGCACCGCGAAACCTGCTCGGCCAGCGCCTAGAACAAGGTTTGCCGAAATCAGGACTGACGCCTCGGTCCATTCGTCTGGGGTTTAAACTTACTGGGTACGACAATATCGTATTCCGATAGGAATTGCTTGGCAAGTTTGCGCTCAACACTCCTCATTCTCATTGTGCCCCCGTTGCGCAGCACAAAGTCAATCACTAGTGCATCTAATTTACGCTGCAGGTTCACTTCTTGTAATCGAACCAGTACTCGACCGAAATCTTGTTGCCGGGATAATCGGGCGGCAACGGCCCGAAAGTATCAATACGTTGCAGCGCGCGCACGGCTGAAATGTTCAACGAGGGCACTTCGCTGGGTTGTTCGACCTGCACATTCGAAGGGTGCCCGTCACGGGCGATATCGAACGTGATATATACGCGTTGCGCGCTCGTGATCCTCGGATCCACCTCATACTTCAGCCAGTTTTCCGCCACTTTCTGCTGAATCACATGCACGTACCAGGCGTACTTCGTTCCGAAATCCCCGCCGCCTCCGGTGACCCCGAATCCACCCTTGGCCCCGCCAGCGCTGAAAGTTCCGTAAGGCCCGCTGACCGGGCCGCCTTCTCCGAACGCAACCTGATTCGTTTCTTCTTCCGGCGCAGGCAGCGGCTTCTCCTTGGTGGGCGTCGCCTGCTTCTTCTTCGGCTTTATCTTCGAGTTCTTGCCCTGAATCTCAATGGCGTCCGGCTCTTTCTCTTCGATCTTCGGCTGCGACTGGGTCAGCCCCTTCGATTCATTGGCCAACACGTTCTTGCTCTGCGAAGGATTCGCCGGCAACGGAACTGTGCTCACCAGCGTCGCGCCAATCGCTTCGCCGCCCCCGCCCGCGCCCCAGGTGTCCCCGCTCGGTGCCGAGACAAACGTAGAGTAGATCAATGCCGCCGCCGTTATTCCCACGTGCAGGCCCACCGACCACGCCAGTGCCCGGCCCCAGCGGTCGTGCTCGAAATAAATCTCAGCGTTTGCTGCCATTTTGTTCTAACGGTTGCGTCACAATGCTCACGTTGGTGATTCCCGCCTGCTTCACCGCATCCATAACCGTGGCGAAAGCGCCGAAGGGAACATTTTCGTCCGCGCGAACAAAAATGAACTGATTGCGCGGATCCCGAATCTTCTGACGCAACTTGGTTTTGATCTCGTTGATGTTGATGGCTTCATTGCCCAAGAAGACGCGTTGATCTTTATTGATGGTAATCACCGTCCGCTCTTCAGTGATTTCCTTCACCGTCCGCGTTTTCGGCACACTGACGTCAATTCCCGACTGCAACACCGGCGCCGTCACCATGAAAATAATCAGCAACACCAGCACCACATCGACCAGCGGGGTGATGTTGATATCGGCAATCGACATTTGCGTGCGTCCATTGGAGGCCGTGAATGCCATCAGCGCCTCACCTCGCTCGGAACCTGGGCCGTGGTTTGGGCCTGGCTGTGCTCGACCGCGTTCAGCACTTCAAGAGCAAAATCATCGCTGCGCGCCGCCAGTTCTCGGATCGAAGCGCCAATCAGGTTATAGGCAATGACGGCCGGAATCGCCGCCGCCAGTCCGGCAGCCGTCGTAATCAAAGCCTCTGAAATACCCGGAGCCACGGCCCGCAACGTCGCCGCCCCCGCTGTCCCTAACCCGTGAAACGCATCAATGATGCCCCATACCGTGCCAAACAGTCCGACAAACGGCGTCACCGCGGCGGTAATCGCGAGCCAGGGAAGATTGCGTTCGAGACGCGTGATCTCTTCCGAGGCCCCAATCTGCATTCCGCGCTGAATGGTCACCAGATTTCGCAACGTCCCAAACGTACCAGCCTGCCGCTTATATTCTTCATACCCGCCTTCAAAGACGCCGACCAGCGGGCTGGGCTTGAACTGGTCCGCGACGGCGGCGATATCCTGCAGCCGCTGCGCCTTGCGAAACGCGCGCACGAAACGCCCGCTTTGCGCGCGCGCCCGCCGCAACAAACTCCACTTGGTCAGGATAATGGCCCAGGAGATCAGGCTGAATAGCAGCAGCGCAAGCAATACCAGCTTGGCCACGGCGCCGGTGTTGGAGATCATGTCGACGATTTCGCCGCCGACGAACACTACTAGCAATGGGAAAAAATGCATCGCTTTTTTGGAGAATGCCTTCTGCGATTATAGATGAACAAAGTCACGTGCCTTCCCGCATGTACCCAATCTGCCAACGCAGATATTCACTTCGATGCTGCAGCCTCGCCGCTCGATCTCAGATCGTTATTGCTGAATGCGAACTGCACCACCATCGAATCCAGATACGGGGAGTCCGTTGGCGTGAAGTGAAAATCTTTAACCTGGATGGCTACGTAAAATTCGTCGACCTTCATGATCCGTTTCGCCCGAATGGGCACTGGACCAAGCCGGTTCGGGTCCAACCGCCAAAGATTATTCTTCGCAGTGTCCGAAGGCTTCTGCTCCGCCACCAAAATGTTACCGTAGCTGCTATGACGTAAGTCCCTGAGCGTCACATCCCATGACGTGATCCGGTCATCGCCACCGGGCATCCGCGGCGCGATGGTCAGTTCATAGCGATCCTCGCCTCGGGAGTCTTTGATGCGTTCCCGGTAGTTCGCATCGTCCGGAGTGAGCCTGGCTTCGAAAGTTTCCTCAGTGACGCGCGTCGACCCCTGCCGAAAACTCTCTGCATAAATCGTGGGCGGAGCGATCTGGGCGGGCGCTAGCACGGCAATCGTCAACCACACAAGAGCTGAAAGGGTAAGCCGATTCATCGTTGGTTGAGTGCCTCCGCAGAAGGAACGTCGGAAGACATTGAAGTTGCACCCGTCAGCTTTCGCAGCCAGTTGCACAGCGCAAACGAGGCGCGATTACTGTTCCGCGCCAGCCGCGCAACCTGTGGCCACAGCCAGGGCCGCAACGCGGTGAACCAGGCAAATCGTCCCACCAGAAACCGTCCGTTGGAATCGATAAAACGCTCCATCGACGGGAAGGTGAAATTGAATTCGTCAGAGATTGCTTTTACGATCCCAAATCTTGTTCCCCGAGCTTCAGCAGCGCGCGCCACCGCGGCCGCCTCCATGTCGACGGCCTGCGCTCCAAACGAGTCTCGAAGCCTTGCCTTCTGCGCCGGGTTCGCGACCGATCCGAAACTGACCAACACGCCCTCACCTTGATCGAGGTTCACGCTGCTGCCGTCGCTCGCATCGACTACCCGCCGGGGACGCACCACATCGCCGACTTTGAGGGCAGGATCGAGTGCGCCCGCAAAACCCGCCGAGTAGATCATCGTGGGCCCATAGATCGTAATCACCGCCTCGGCCGCACGCCGCGCCGCTTCTGCGCCAATCCCGCCGCAAACCAGCACAGAATCATCTTTCTCAAAAAAGCGGAAACGCCGCCCGTCGAAAACTTTCTCGGTGACGCGCCAATCCTTAATCAGCGGACGCACCTCGCGCTCCAGCGCGGCCACGATCGCAACTCTAGACATATCCGTTGCCCTGAAACCACTCCACCGCGCGGCGCAACGCCGCATCGACCGGTACGATCTTCCAGCCAAGTTCGCGCTCCGCCTTGCCGGAACTGGCAAACATTTTTTTCCTGCCCATGCGCACCGTATCGACCGTGGCGCGAGGCTCGCGACCCAATACGCGTCCGGTAATCGCCTCGTCGATGACTCCCGCGGCAAAAGCGAACACGTAGGGCAACTTCACTTTCGGAGAAGGCAGACCGGTGATTTCCCCGAGTTTATCCAGAATCTGTTTCAGCGTGAGATTCTCCCCGCCCAAAATGTAGCGCTCGCCCCGCTTTCCTTTTTCCAACGCCGCGACATGCCCCAGCGCACACTCCCGCACATCGACCAGATTCAATCCGGTTTCGACATATGCCGGAAACTTGCGCTTTAGAAAATCGACGACGATACGACCGGTCGGCGTCGGCTTCAAATCCTGCTCCCCAACCGGCGTCGTCGGATTCACCGTCACCACATGCATCCCACCGCGTGCCGCCTCCAGCGCAACTTGCTCCCCCATGAACTTCGACCGCTTATAGTGGCCGATCATGTCGGCCAGCGACACAGGAGAATCCTCATCCGCAGGATGTCCATTTCCTGTGAACCCAACGGTCGCAACGCTGGAGGTATACACTACGCGCCGCACCCCATTTTTTCGTGCCGCTTCCAGAATCGCCCGCGTCCCGTCGACGTTGGACCGATACATCTCCTCCGGATCCCGCACCCAGAGCCGGTAGTCAGCCGCCACGTGAAAAACCGTGTCGCAACCGGACATTGCCTTTTCAAGGGAGCCGGCATCGCGCAGATCCCCGGTAGCGGTCTCGGCCGTGAGCCCTTCCAGGTTGCGCAGATTGCTCGTGGAACGCACCAGCAGCCGCAGGTCCGCGCCCTGGCCGGCTAGAACGCGGGCGACGTGGGACCCCAGAAATCCGGTGGCACCTGTGACGAAAGCGAGCATTCAGCCCTCAGCATTCAGCACTCAGCCCGACTTGTCAACGTCGGCATGAGCTTCAACGAAACACGTAGCACCGGACGCATTCGTCCGGGGCCGCTGGCTTCGCCTCGCTGGGCGGACGAATGCGTCCGCCCCTACGCGGGCATCCGCCTACGCGGCCTTCTCCATGATTTTTGCGTAGGTCGTTAGAGCGAGCAGCGGGAAGTAGTCGCGATAGAGGTGGTACATCAAATAAAACACGCGCGGGAATCCGGTGCCGGTGAAGTAGGGTTCGTCCCACGATCCATTTTTTTTCTGGGTACGCAACAGATACGCAACGCCGCGGGCCACCGAGTCGCTGCGAATGTCGCCAGCGGCGAGCACGCCTAAGATCGCCCAGGCGGTCTGCGACGGCGTGCTCTCGCCCTGCCCGCGCAAGCTTGGGTCATCATAGGATCCTACGGTTTCGCCCCAGCCGCCATCCGGATTCTGCACCATGCGCAGCCATTCCGCGCCCTGCTGCACGCACGGCTCGTGCAGGTCCATGCCAATCGCGTCCAGCCCGCGCAACACCAGCGCCGTGCCGTAAATGTAATTCACGCCCCAGCGCCCGAACCAGCTGCCATCAGGTTCCTGCTCATCGCGAATGAACTGAATCGCCCGCTTCACCGACGGATGATTTTTGTCGTATCCGTAGGTCGCGAGCATTTCCAGGATGCGGCCTGTAATGTCTACGGTTGGCGGATCGAGCATGGCGTTGTGATCGGCAAAGGGAATGTACTGGAACACCATCTTGTCGTTGTCTTTGTCGAACGACGCCCAGCCTCCGTTCTTGCACTGCATCGAAAAGATCCAGTCAATCGCGCGCTGCACCGACTCCCGCTGGTAGCGCCCATTGGGATGCTCCACGCGGCTGAGGCCAAGGCAAACCATCGCACTGTCATCGACGTCGGGATAAAACTCGTTATTAAACTCGAAGTACCATCCGCCCGGCTGTGCTTTCGGGTTTTTCACCTTCCAGTCGCCTACGTTCCGCACTTGTTTCTGCAAAATCCAGTCTGCAGACTTGACCATCCGCGGATCATCCGCAGGTACTCCCGCCTCGCCCAGCGCGAACATTGCGTACGCGGTGTCCCAGACCGGCGACATGCAAGGCTGCATGCGGAAGGTGTCTTCCTCTTCAATCCCCAACTTTTCAAACTCATCCAATGCCCGAATTACCTGGGGATCGTCCAGCGAATATCCCAGGCAGCGCAGCGCAATGATCGCATTCATCATCGAGGGATAAATCGCGCCCAGACCGTCGCTCATCTCGAAGCGCTCAAGCATCCACTTTTCCGCGCTCTTCAATGCAATGGACCGCAGCGGACGCACATGCACGCGTTCGAACCAGTGCGTCATACGATCGAGCACCAGGAAGAAGTTGCGCCACGAGACCAGCTTCTTCGCCCAATGCAGGTGCATGCGCGACTTCTGCATCCCGCCAACAAAAAGCTCTTCGACGCCCATTTCGCGCGGAATCTTCTTGAATGGCTTTTTGGCGTAGCAGATGGAGAGCGGCACCAGAATCGCCCGCGACCAGGAAGAAATCTCGTAGATGTTGAACCAGAACCAGTTCGGAAACAACACGATCTCGGGCGGAATCGCCGGAACCGCATCGTAGTCATATTGCCCGAAAAAACAAAGATAGATCTTGGTAAATGTATTAACTTCGGTAACGCCGCCCATCTCTAGAATTTTCTTGCGGGCGCGCTGCAAAGCCGGATGCTCCGCCGTATATCCCGCCAACTTGAGCCCGAAGTAGGCCTTCACTGACGCGCTGATGTTGGATGGCCCGGCGGCATAGATACTCCATCCGCCGTCTTCGTTCTGGTGCTGCAGAATCCAGTTCGCCGCTTTCTGGAACCGCTCCTGGTTCCCCGTCCCGAGCAGCATGTGCAGCAAAATATAATCCGACTCGAGCGTGGTATCCGCTTCGAGTTCCCCGCACCAGTACCCCTCTTCATGCTGCTGCGAGAACAGATATTTTCTCGCGGCCGCAACCGCCGCGCCCACGCGAGCGCCCAATCCCTCAATTTTGCCGAAGCGAAGTTGTGGGCTCGAACCGAGAGGTACGGAAGCTATATGGGAATCGGGGGAGTTGTTGTCCATGAATTCACTATTCCGTTTACGCCCTTCTCGCATCGCCTGCCTACTGTTCGCCACCTTCCAGGCGGGTCCAGCGCTGTTCGTGGATTTGCGCAATGTGCAAAAGCCTGGCGGCGGCTTCCATGATGTCGGTAATTTGCTTGCTCTGCTCGTGAGTGGTCCGGGCAAGAATTTCCACTGATGGGGTCAGGGCTTCATGCCGCTCGGTCAGGCGATCAAGCCGTTCGTCAATCGTCATCGCTCACCTCCCACAAGAGAGATATATGACTCCAAGGCGCAACTAATCTGCGGTCGCGCTGGCCGGGGCGGCGGCGATCGCCTCCACAATCTCCGGCGGCAAGCCGAAGCGCACGTTTTCCGGCATTACTTCCAGTTCCTGCAGGTTGTCGAACCCCTTGTTGCGCAGGAAGGTCACGGTTTCTTCCACCAGGCACTCCGGCGCAGAAGCGCCGGCGGTCAGCGCAATGGTCTTCACGCCCTTCAACCACTCCGCTTCAATGTCATTGCAGCTGTCGATGAGGTGGGCGTTGGTACCCAGGTTGCGCGCCACTTCCACCAACCGATTGGAATTCGAACTGTTCTCCGATCCCACAACGAGCAATAAATCGGCCTCGGAAGCCACCTGCTTTACCGCGACCTGCCGGTTCTCGGTTGCATAGCAGATATCCTGTGCGGCCGGTCCCTTGATGTTCGGGAACTTTTTCTTCAAGGCCGCGATAATGTCTTTCGTCTCATCCAGGCTCAGCGTCGTCTGTGTCAGGTAAGCCACACGGTCCGGGTCCGGCACCGTCAAGGACGTGACCTGCTCGGGCGATCCCACTACCTGCGTCACCAGCGGTGCCTCGCCCAGCGTCCCAATCACTTCATCATGATCCTTATGTCCGATCAGAATGAGCGAATACCCTTCCTTGGCAAACTTGACGGCTTCCACGTGCACCTTCGTGACCAGCGGACAGGTGGCATCAATCACGCGCAGCCCACGTTTTGCGCTGTGCTCGCGCACCTCCGGAGAAACTCCGTGCGCGCTGTAGATAATGCGTTCGCCGTTGGGCACTTCGTCTTCACTGTCGACAAAGATTGCGCCTTTACCGCGGAGTTCCTCGACTACAAAGCTGTTGTGGACGATTTCTTTGCGCACATAAATCGGCGGCCCAAACGCCTCCAGAGCAATGCGGACCACGTCAATCGCCCGCACCACGCCCGCGCAGAAGCCTCTAGGCTTGAGCAACAGTAAAGTCTTTCCGTCGTTTTTCGCTAGAATTCCAGACACGATATAAGCCCGCTCCCCGAATTCCTTGCTCCCTGCCCGGTTTTCATACCGGGAGAAGCGAAGAATCTGCTCTCGTTCGTTAGGTGCAACACTGGCCACAACCCCTTTCTTTAGGGTACACGATCCCCACTGTGGCGATACTAATAAGCTACCGGAAAGTGCCGGGATGGTCAACGTAAGCCGCAGAAAGCGCGGGAATTAGCAGCGAACAGGGAAATCTGGGGCTTGAATGGAAAGAGGCCTCGGACTCGTTACTTGAGGGGGCTTACGGGATGGAGTTGCTCGCTGCGTCGGACCCGGACCTGGGCCTTCGTAAGGTGCCTCTCAGCCCTATGGCCCACTTGTGCCCCCGACACCCCGGCGCGTGCCATTGTGATCGCCGTGCCGGTGGACGCACTATATCAGCGTTGTCGCTCAGACTTCACGGGTTATCGAAAAATGCTGGAACCAAAACCAAGATCGACGATAGGAACCTCCCAGGACCGATTAGCCGCTGAGAAGCGTCAATCCCGCAAACTGCTGCTCGCGCTCGTGCTCCTGCTGGTTGCGATTGGCTGGCCTGCTGGTGACAGATCGGCAGTTCTGGTTCGGCTCGGACCAAGTGATTCTGGATTCGGATGGGACTGAACCGACGGAAGCACCCAACACTGGAGTCGGCTCCGGTCAGCTGCCAAACACTCAGAGTCAGTCCAGCGCCCGCAGCGAAAAAACATGTTCCGCTCGGCAATTCCGCCCAACCAAAGAGCTGCAGACTCAGCCCGCCGTGACAGCTCCCGTACCGTGCTGCCTCCTCTCGATGTAGAAGTAGTTGCGGGAAACGCCCACCGCACAATTCATCCCACTTCGAAAATTGAGATTACGGACGGTTGCCCCGAATCGTTGCAGCGGCGACCAATGCGGTCGAGCGGGAGCGAATCTCGGCCGCAGGCCAGCCCCAGGCCTCCTATCCGCCATTGGCGCAGCATATGAACGTGCAAGGTTCGGTAGTGTTGAAAGCGGTCATCGGCGCCGACGGCATTATTGAGGATCTCCACGTAGCTGAGCGGTCCGGCGATCCTGGCCGCGGCCGCGAACAGGCGGTTCGCGAGTGGCGATTCAAGCCGGTCTTGCAGAATGGTCAGCCGGTCGAGACCAAGGCCAAGATCGTCGTCAACTTCACCATCAAGGTCACCGATAACTCCGAGAAGACCACATTGGCCGAGAGCCGCGCCGATGGCCTGCTGGTCTTCACGCGTTAGATCACGCGTTAGATCATGCGTTAGCCTTAATCATCTGCTCGGCATGTCTTCCGTGAAGTCTCCGTCAGCTTCGCCCCGCTCAACATGCGCGCTACTTCTTCCGTGCGCTCTTCGCCGGTGACCGCGCGAATGCTGGTGCGCGTTCGTCCCCGGATTCCTTCTTCTCGATGACGAAATGATGATCGCCAAAGGTCGCAATCTGCGGCAGATGGGTCACGCATAACACTTGATTCGATCGCGCCAGCGATTTCAGTTTCTTGCCCACCGCCTCCGCCGCCCGTCCCCCAATCCCGGTATCGATTTCGTCAAATACCAACGTTTTCTGGGTGCCCCGTTGCTCGCGTTTCTTGCGAGACGGTCGCCTCCTGGGGGTCCCACTTCTCGCGATCTTTGCGAGAAAACCCGCCCTGAGTGGTCGAAGGGTGAGATCGCTGGCAGCCTCCACGCTGGCCTTCAGCGCCAGCATCACCCGCGAAAGTTCTCCGCCCGAGGCAATGTGTTCCAGTTGCCGCAACGGCTCGCCGGGATTCGTCGAGATCATGTAGATCACCTGATCGATGCCCGAACCAGTCCAGTTCCCTTCCTCCTCCGAACTCGTCATCTCGATGCGGAATGCCGACTTCATCGCCAAATCGTTGATTTCCGCCTCCACCAGCTTTTCCAGCTTGCGCGCCGCCTCCGCCCGTTTCTTCGACACCATCCGCGCCGTCCGCAAATATTCGCCAGCCGCTTTCGCCAACTCATTTCGCAAGCCCGCGCAGAATCTCGTCTTTGTTCTCAACCTCCAACAATTTGCGGGAAACGTCCGCCCCGAACTGCGATCACTTCATCCAGCGTCGGCCCATACTTGCGCTTCAGCCGGTCCAGCAGCGCCAGCCGGTCCTCTACTTGCGCCAGATGTTCCGGCGAAGCGTGAATCCCTCCCGCATAATCGCGCAGGGTGGCGCCCACATCTTCCACACTGATGCGCGCCGTCTCCAGCGCGGCCAACGCTTCTTGAAACTTAGGCTCGTACCGGACCAACTCTTCGACCTGCTTCTGCGCCGCCCGCAGCGACGACGCGGTCGAGCCATTGCCTTCATATAGCAGATCAAACGCATTCATGGCGGCGTTGTAGATTTTTTCGGCATTGGCCAGAACGCGCTTTTCCGTCTCCAGTCGCTCGTCCTCGCCGCTCTGCAGCCGCGCTGCTTCGATTTCCCTTTTCTGGAAAATCCAAAGATCCACCAGCCGCAGCCGGTCCTGCTCTCCGCGCTCCAGTTCCTCGATGCGCGCGCGAATCTCTTTCCACGCCGCGAATCCCGCCTCCACCGACTCGAGTTTGGCTGCCTGCAAACGCGTCCAGCAACCCCAGCCGCGCCGGGCCGTCAAAAGACAAAATGGATTCGTTCTGCGCGTGAATCGTCGCCAGATAGCGGCGCCAGCAGCCGCAATATGGCCACTGTCGCCGGCTGATTATTCACGAACACGCGTCCCTTGCCTCCGCCTACAATCTCTCGTCGCAGAATGAGCGATCCGTCGTCCGACTCGTCCAATCCGTTGGCTTCCAGAATTCTGGCCAGCGGCTTCTCCGCCGCGCCCTCCGCCTCAAAGACTGCGGACACCACAGCCCGCTCCGCGCCCGCACGAATCACATCGCTCGAAGCCTTGTCGCCCAGCAGCAACGCCAAGCGCATCCACCAGGATCGACTTTCCCGCCCCGGTTTCGCCCGTGAGCAGGTTCAATCCCGGCTCCAATTCCACCACCAGGTGGTCGATCACCGCATAATTCTCGAGCCGCATTTCAATCAGCACAATCAGTCCTGGAAAGCCGAAGTTTTGCGGCAGCATAGCATGAAAGTCGCGACCATCCGTCGAGCGCCGCGGACAAAGCGTAGCGCCGCCATCCTGCCGGGTTGTGGCCCCGAGCCTGCCCAGAACTGCTCCGAAGGGCGCCCTCGCCGTCGGAGGCTCCGGCCAGCGACGGTGTGTGTACGCCACCGCACCTCCGCCGGCGCCCGTTACTTTCAGTCACCCATCCCACTGATTTGAAACGAACGCCCCCCGACATCATCTAGAATAACTTCATGGCCATTGCCGGACAGTATGCGCTGGAGACGGACCCGCGCTTCCTCCCCGCGACCATGCAGGCCGCCGTGTATCGCGGCGTGAATGACGTCCGCATGGAGACTGTTCCCGTTCCTAAGATTGGCTCCGCGGAGAAATGCTCGTCCGCGTTCACTGCTGCGGCGTTTGCGGCACCGACCTGAAGAAAATTTCGACCGGTTCCCATTCCGCTCCCCGCATCTTCGGACACGAAACCTCTGGCGTGGTAGCTGCAGTCGGCGAAGGGTTCACCAATTACCGCCCCGGCGACCGTGTCATGGTCTTCCATCACATCCCTTGCCGCCAATGTTTCTACTGCCAGAACAAGACCTTTGCCCAGTGCGCCACCTACAAGAAAGTCGGCTGCACCGCCGGATTCGAGCCCTCTGGAGGCGGTTTCGCCGAATACGTCCGCGTCATGGACTGGATCGTCGAGCATGGCACCGTCCGCATCCCGGATGGCATTTCCTTCGAGCAGGCCTGTTTCGTCGAACCGGTTAACACCTGCATGAAAGGGATCGAGGCCTTGAGCCTGCGACAAGGGGAAACCGTCCTGGCCATCGGCCAGGGTCCCGATCGGCATCATACTGAGTGTGCTGGCCAAGCGCGCCGGGGCCAGCGTAATTACTTCCGATTTGTATCCTGAGAGGCTTAGAATAGGGTCAAGTTTCGGATTAGACCTTACAATCGACGCTTCGCAGGCAAACGTAGTTGAACGTGTCCGCGGCTTGACGGAGGGGCGTGGCGCCGACGCGGTAATTCTCGCGGTCGGCGGAAACTCCCTGATTCGTACCGCGATGGATGCGGCCCGTCCCGGGGGCCGGGTATTGCTGTTTGCGCAGACGCAGCATGGTGAGGCAGTAATCGATCCAGCAGCCATCTGTGTCGATGAGAAAACCTTGGTCGGGTCCTACAGTGCGTCGGTCGATTTGCAGGAAGAGTCAGTGCGCTTTGTCATGAACCGTGAGATGGATCTGGAACGGTTGGTCAGTCATCGCTTCCCGCTCTCGCAGAGCCGGCAAGCCTTGCATCTGGCTGCCCATCCTCAGCCTTCGTCAATGAAGATCATGATTCAGCCCGGCACCGACTGAGCCCGGCAGTTCGTTTTGTCTGGAAGGGCACGACTTGTTTGTGGAAGGGCACGACTTGAGTCGTGCCGTTAAGCAACACCCTGACGGGGCTTTAGCCCCTGAGGTGAGCTGTAACCGGAAGGAAACTCGCAGTGAACGGAAAAATGACCGCCGCCGTCTTATACGGCAAAGAAGATCTCAAGATTGAGAAAGTGCCGATCCCGCGAGTGGGGGACGGCGAGGTTCTGGTCAAAGTACAAGTTGCTCTAACCTGCGGTACCGATCTCAAGGTCTACCAGCGCGGCTATCACGCCCGCATGATTGTTCCTCCCGCCCTGTTTGGCCACGAACTGGCCGGCGTGATCGAGGAAGTCGGTGCTGGGGTCAACGGCTTCAAGAAGGGCATGCGCGTCGTGGCCCTCAACTCCGCTCCCTGCCAGATGTGTTTCTACTGCTCCAAGCATCAGGAGAATCTCTGCGAAGACCTCCTGTTCAACAACGGCGCCTATGCCGAATACATTCGCGTGCCCCGCCGCATCGTTGAAGCGAACATGCTGATCATCCCGCCGAACGTCAGCGTGGAAGACGCCGCCATGACCGAGCCTTTGGCCTGCGTCCTCCGCGGCCTGCATGAAACCGGAGTGGAGATCGGGGACACGGTCACCATCCTCGGCGGCGGACCCATTGGCCTGATGTTCGTGCAGGTAGCGCGTGCGATTGGCTGCAATGTGATTTCCGTGGTCAAGCGCGACGGCCAGGTGGAAGCCGCCAAACACATGGGCGCGCATGAAATTATTCAAACCACAAAAGTGGCAAACGTGGTTGAAGCCGTCCGCGCCATTTCTCCGCAGAAGCGCGGTTGCGACGTCGTGATCGAAGCCGTCGGCCGGCCAGAGGCCTGGGAGTGGGCTGTGGACATGGTTCGCAAAGGCGGCACCGTCAATTTCTTCGGTGGGTGTGCCAGCGGAACGAAGGTACAACTCGAAACCAATCGCCTGCACTACTCCGAGATCACTTTGAAAGCGACGTTCCACCATACGCCAGAAACGGTTCGCCGGGCGTTCGGCTTGATCGCGGCCAAAAAGATTCGCCCCACCGACTACATCACCGGAGAGGCGCCCTTGTCGCGCCTGCAGCAGGTTCTGCGGCACATGCTGAACCGCGGCGGCGACATCAAGACGGCAATCATCCCCGGTCACTGATTCGCAGCGAGAACGCTAAGAGATATTTGTCATCCTGAGCGAAGTAACGGGTGCGCGAACGCGAACCAGTTAGGCAGTCGAAGGATCCCTGCAACGACGGTGCTGACCGGACCCCGCGAACAGGAAATTCTCACGACGCTCTCGGTCGTTTCGTTTAAGAATTGAAATGAACGCAACCGCCAACTCCGTCCTCAACTCCTCGGCTGGAGTCGCCTGCCCGCGCACTATGCCATCCCCACCACTGCTCCCACGCTCGCCGAGGCCCAGCGAATACTGCGCCCGCCTCGCTCGCACGCACTACGAAAATTTCTCCGTCGCCAGCTGGTTTCTTCCCCGCCGCCTGCGCCAGCATTTTTTTAACGTCTACGCGTACTGCCGCGTCTCCGACGACCTTGGCGACGAAGTCGGCGACACTGCCGCCTCTCTCGAGCTCTTAGACCAATGGCAAGGCGAACTCGACGCCTGCTACGACGGCACTCCCAGGCATCCAGTCTTCGTCGCTCTCGCCGAAACGGTGCGCCAGTTCGACATCCCCAAACATGAGTTCTCCGACCTCCTCCGCGCCTTCCGCCAGGATCAAAGCATCACTCGTTTCGAAACCTTCAACGATGTCCTAGCCTATTGCCGCTACTCCGCCAATCCTGTCGGCCATCTTGTGCTTTACCTTTGCGGATACCGCGATATCGAGCGGCAATACCTTTCCGACTTCACCTGCACCGCGTTGCAGCTCGCCAACTTCTGGCAGGATGTCAGCATTGACTACGAAAAGGGACGCATTTATCTCCCGCTCGAAGACCTTCGCCGCTTCAATGTTAGCCAGCGGGAAATAGCAGACAACGAGAACACCCCAGCCTTCTGCGCAATGATGAAATTCGAAGTCGAACGTGCCCGCGATTGGTTTCGTCAGGGCCTGCCGCTGATTGGACAAGTCGACCGTGAACTGGCCATCGATCTCGACCTCTTCAGCCGCGGCGGACTGGAAATCCTGAACGCTATTGAAAAACAGAATTACGCCGTTCTCGGAAATCGCCCCACCATCTCGAAGCCCCGCAAACTCGCTCTAGTCGCCCGCGCCGCCACCGCGAAGCTCCTCGCGATATTCGGAGGAGCGCTCGGAGGAAAACCATGAGCGCCGGAACGCAGCAGGTTCCAGTTCCCTGGACTCCGGCTCCGTCCCAGCTCGTCATGGCCTACTCCGTATGCAAGGGCATCACTCGCAGAGCGGCGAAGAACTTCTACTACGCATTCCTCGTCCTGCCGCGCCGCAAGCGCGAAGCGCTGTGCGCGGTCTACGCCTTCATGCGCCTGTGCGATGATATTGCTGACGACGCGACGCTGAGCCTGTCTGACCGCCGCCAGAAACTCGACATCTGGCTCGATGCTCTTCACCGGGCGCAGCAAGGCCAGCCCACCGACGACGCCATCCTGCTCGCTCTGATCGATGCCCAGCGCCGCCACTCCATTCCTGCCGGATTGCTCGACGAACTCGCCCACGGCACCGCCATGGACGTTGAACCGGCAGATTCCTCTGCACAAATCACCAGCGCTCCCGGCCTCACCATCCAGTACCAGACTTTTGAGGATCTCCGGCTTTACTGCTACCGCGTTGCGTCGGTCGTCGGTCTGGTCTGCATCCACGTCTTTGGATACCGCGATCCGGCGGCCGAGGATTTGGCCGAGCGTTGCGGTCTGGCATTCCAGCTTACTAACATCATTCGCGACGTGAAAGAAGACGCGGGCATGGGACGGATCTATCTCCCGGAGCAAGACCTGGCGCAGTTCGAGCTGTCCGCCTCCGAACTGCTCGCGGCGCCGGACCCCGCGCGCTTCCGCTCCTTGCTCGCGCTCGAAGCGGATCGCGCCCGCGAATTTTACACCGCGGGTGACGCGCTGATTCCCTTCATTTCCGAGGACAGTCAGCCGGCGTTGTGGGTTCTTGTGGCCATCTACCGCCGATTGCTCGAGAAAATCGCGGAGAAGCAATACGATGTTTTCACCACCAAAGTCTCACTGAGCACTTGGGAAAAGTTGCGCATCCTCGGAAAAGGTTTCCTGAAGCGCCTAACATGAAGAGCGGAGTGGTACAGGTTTACTGTCCTTTTAAGTTTTATTGTCATCCCCAGGCGGGCGCTTTTGCCCGCCGAGGGACCTGAGCGAGCCGCGCGAAGCGTCGCGTTCTTTGCGACGCAAAAATCGCGCGTTTTGGCTCGCCTCTTAACGCGACTCTGATAAATGCCCCCCATATCATCTCAGCCCACAGTCGCCGTAGCCGGAGGCGGTCTGGCCGGGCTCGCCGCCGGCTGCGCCTTATCCGACACCGGTTTCCGCGTCACGCTGTTCGAAAAGCGTCCCTTCCTCGGCGGCCGCGCCTCGTCGTGGGAGCATCCCGGCACCGGCGAAGTCGTCGACAACTGCCAGCACGTGCTCTTCCGCATATGCACCAATCTGATAGAGTTCTACCGCCGCATCGGCGTCGCCGATCAAATCCGCTGGTACGATGAAATGACGTTCATCGAACCCGGCGGCCGCACTTCGGTGATGAAATCCTCGCCGCTTCCCGCGCCGCTGCACACCGCGCCGTCATTCCTGCGCTTCAAATTCCTGAACGCAGCCGACAAACTCAGCATCGCACGCGCCCTGGTCCCGCTCACACTTACCGCACAGCCCGACACCGGACAATCCTTCCAGCACTGGCTCAATCACCACAGTCAAACCAAGAGAGCCATCGACCGCTTCTGGCGGCCAATCCTGGTCAGCGCCCTCAGCGAAGATCTCGATCTCATTTCCATTTCCGCCGCCGCTCAGGTCGTGCGTGAATCGATGAAGTCTCCGGCCGCCCGGCAAATGGGGGTTCCCACTGTTCCCTTGACCGACCTCTACAGCGCCGCGGGCGACTACATTCGCGCGCGCGGCGGCGTCTTGCACTTTCGCCGTCCGCTCGAAACCTTCGCCGCCGATTCTTCGCAGGTGCGAGCGCGTCTAAGAGGGCAAGAAGAAAATCGAGAACTAAATCCGGAACAACCATTTGACTATCTCATCCTGGCGCTACCTTTCGACGCTCTGGATCGCGTGCTTCCTGAAGCACTGGAGAGCCCGCCCATACGCGAAAAACTAAGCCATTTCGAGACCGCACCCATCACCGGCATCCACCTGTGGTTCGATCGCCAGATTTCCGATCTCGACCACGCCGTGCTCCTGGACCGCACCATCCAATGGATGTTCCACAAATCCCGCGTGCAGCCAATGCGCTCCCACGGCCAAGCCGCTGAGCGGCGAAAGAATGCAGCCCACGGCGCAAGCCGTGGTGTTTCCGTAGAAAAACAGGAAGTAGCCCCGGAGGGGCGAAAGAACACGGACGCAACCGACGATGCGCCACCGAACGGCAGCTACATCGAACTGGTCGTGAGTTCCTCGAAGACACTGATCGACAAGTCCCGCGCCGAGATCGTCGATCTCGCCCTCAAGGAAGTCCGGGAATTCTTCCCAGCTGCGCGAGAAGCCAACCTCGTAAAGTCCACCGTGATCAAAGAACTTAACGCCACCTATTCGCCGCGCCCCGGAATTGACACCTACCGTCCCACGGCAGCCACCGCCTGGCCCCGCGTCTTTCTGGCCGGAGACTGGACCGCGACCGGCTGGCCCGCGACTATGGAAGGCGCCGTCCGCAGCGGTTACCTCGCCGCCCAAGCGCTGGCCCGCGCCGCAGGCCGCAACGACCCCAGGTTCATATCCCCCGATCTCCCCGCCACTGGCCTAATGCGCGTGTTCGGCGGATAGCTCTTTTGTGGGTCCGCGTCGGAGCCTGTCCCGGGCAAAATCGACGGAACCCGCAGGGCTGAAAAAGGCTCAGCTGCCCTCGTTTATCGCCCCAACCATTCCGGCTGAAAAGGCGTAAAATTGAGCGGCAACGACGCCGTTCAGCTTGGCATCAAAGCGAACCAGCATGCTTCTGGCCTTTGCCGCGTATGAACATTCCTTCCAGCTTCGATCGTGAAACTCTTCAGCAGTTTTTGGCAAACGCATTTGCGGTACAGGAGAGCCGGATCAACACACAATCCCTGTCCGACATCATGCAAGTCCAACGCGCGGTCGCGAACGGAAAACTCACTTTGGATGGCGCCATGCGTCACGTTGTAGAGTCGGCGCGAAACGTCGCCGACGCCACGGGAGTCGCCATCGCTCTTGTCGAGGGAGACCACCTCACCTACCGCGCCGGAAGCGGGAGTAGCGCGGTCTGCGTAGGATGGCGAGTGACGGCCTCTCTGACTGTCGCCGCCGATACCAGGACAAACCGCGAGATTCTCCGTGTGGAAAATGCTCAGACCGATAGGCGGATCGAAGCCGACATCTGTCGCCAGTTCGGAGCCAACTCACTCCTGATGCTGCCGATCTACCTCGACGGCGCGGTGGCGGGAGTGCTGGATATCCTGTTCAGCGAACCCCACGTCTTCCAGGATCGCGAGGTGAGCACCTATCGCCTGCTGGCCGAACAGATCGAAGCGGCCCTATTCCAGGCCCCCCAACCAGACCACGAAGAAAACCTCGCGCCAGAGCTGCCGCCGATTCCTGAGGCTTTTGACCAAATCGCTCCTGCTGACGAGAACTTGGTTTTGCCTGACGAGATCTTGGTTTTGCCCGACGAGAACTGCGGGCCGCTTGCTGACGAGAATTTCGTTCCGCCTCCTGATTTCAGGATGCTCCCGCAGAACGAGCATCCTCTTTACATCCGTTGTAGAGCGGTGCTGGCGGACGTCATGCACTTGCCAGTATTCAAGCAGTTAGCCTGGATCGCGACGATGCTCCCGCAGCGTGCAAAGAACATGCGCCGGACCCGCCCTCGGCGCAGCTTGGTGCGCCCCTTGGCCGGTAAGTTGTCGTCCGCCTTCAGGCGCTCGGCCCTGATTGCAACCACGTTCACCCAGCGTGCGAAGAACGCAATCTGGCCGATCCGCTGGCCGAGCACGTCCGTGGTCGCGGCCAGAAAACTGTCCTCGACGCTGAGGAGCTCAGCATTGCGCGCGAGCCTGTTGACGCGGCGCGCGCAGAACTCGACATGGCCGACCCGCTTGCGAAACTCGTTCCTGGCGGCGGGCGGAGAGTTGTCGTCAGTCTCCGGGCGATCAGTCTTGCGCGCGACCAGGCTCGCGCAGCGGGCGAAAAATCTAAGTTGGTTCAACCAACGGCGCCGCTTGGCCCTGGAGACCGTTGCCATCGTGCTCGCATTTGCGGCCTTAATCGTGTTCCGAGGCCGGGGTCCGGCTGTATCCTTGGAGTCTTCAACGCAATCGAATTCATCCGCCATCGATCAACCAGCACGCCCGCCGAAACCACTTCCGGGGAAAAGTGCATCCGCGGCCCCTGGAGGGTTTCTCGCTCCATCCACCAAAGAGTCCAGGCACGCTGGCAACGCACTGAAGCGGGTGCAGGTAGGCCGGAATGAAGTGGATTACGTCGCAGACGATGTCACGATGCGGGTATTCACAAACCGACCCGTGGTCAAGCGCAACCTGCCTCGCAACAGTCGAGTTGCGCAGTTTGGGGATGACGTCACTGTGCGCTACTTTGCGCCATCCTCGAAATCCACCAGAACCGCTAGCCGATAGGTTTCGAAGCCCAGGCAGAGACGCCTTCGAAAAGCGCCGCGCCCCGCAGCTCGCACTCCTTGTAAAATGTAAGTGGAATGGCCTTTCCTCTCCGAATCTGTGCAGTCTGCTCAGAAGAATTCGAGCTCAAACCGGATAAACCCGGCTTCGCCAACCGCTGCCCAGCTTGCAGTGTCGAGAAAGCCGTCTCCCCCTCGGCCAAACGGAGCATGGACGCCGACGAGCGCAAGACCACGAAAGAAGCCGACGAAGCCCGGAGACGGGCCATGCGCGACCTGCTCTACCGCAAGGATAGCTGACTCTCTCCAATCGAACCCACGAGCTTCGCGATGGGTGCTGCCACCGGGCAACAAGTGTCTGGAACATTCTGCTATCGAAGCCTGCCGCGGCTTCTTCCGCGTATCCAGGCCGTACATGGCATACAAGTCATGCAAAACGCGGCGCGGAAGGTCATCGTCAATGAGCTCGCGCTGCGCGTCCGCCCACCTGTACTGCTTGCTCCAGACCCAGGCGATTTTCTGCGCCGTCAATGAGTTCGATTTGTGCGGTGATTTCGGATTTGCGGCGCTGAACGGCGAAACGGGTCGCTCTCACAAACCCGTTCAATCGCTTGCAGGAAGTCAACCATCGTCAAATGAACCAGGAAATTTCGCCGAAAAGGTTTAAGAGAGGATGTCTTGTTCTGATAAGAGGCTCGCCCTACCCCGCCAGCAGCGCCACTCCCGCCGCTACCAAAGTTGCGGCAATCCACCGCCGCCGATCGACTTTTTCATGCAGGAAGATTTTCGCAGCGAACGCGTTGCCGATGAACGTGAGCGACGCGGCCGCAGGCGCGACCAGGCTCACATCTCCCCACGACAGCGCGAACAGCAAACTGAAAAACGCAGCCGCCATTGCAGTCACGCCCAGGCAGAAGCTTGAATTGGCCAGAACGCGCGAGACCACGCCCCACGGTCCGGCACGGCGCCACAGGTCATGGACGTCGCCGACCTGCTTCATGGCCCGCGCCAGAAGAACATCGCCCACAACCGACGCGACGACAACCACCAGAATCCCGCCCCAGGTATAAACGTTTTTCATCGCCGGACCCCGCTGGAAACCGCTGACATATCACCTTCGGCGGGTGCCCGATCTGCTGTGTGTGCCCCATTTCTCGCCTCTCTTGCGAGAAGCTTGCCCTGAGCGGAGTCGAAGGGTGGGAACTTGGAAGATTGAAGCTCATCTTCTTGCCGTGCCGTGAGCGCTGGCCCTCCCGCGACAAATCCCACTCCCCCGGAAATCAGTGCGATCCCGATCCAGCGCAGCGTGCTCACCTGCTCGTGCAAAGCGAACTTCGCTACCAGCGCCAGCAGAACATATCCCAAGGATGTGGCGGGCAGCACGTAAGTCAGGTCCGCCCAGGAGAGCGCATTCATGTAAGACGCGAAAAAGGCCAGCAGCAGAACAATCCCCGCCGCGACCCAGGGGTTCAATACCGCCAGAACGATGCCTTGCAGATGATGGAGGGAAATGTTGCCGGTCTGCTTCATCCCGTGCGAGAGCATGGAGTCCCCAGCCGCTGCAAAGACGGTTACTCCAGCCAGCACCAGATACTTGCGAAAGGTCACAATCTATTGTCGTTCCAGGCAAGGCGTTTTTTGCCGAGCGAGCAATCCGGGCGTTCGGCAGGCATCTTTATGCCTTCACCGGTTCGGCAGCGGCCGCCTCGTCATGATGCTTCTTGACCATCTTGTTGCGAGCGGACCGCAGCTTCAGAAACGATTTCGCCTCTTTGTAAAGCCGCTTGCGATCGTTGCTGTCAAACGCCGCTTTCCTCAGGATGCGGAACACGGCCTTGGGACGGAAATAATACTCGTCGTAGAAGCGATGCACCGCCGACATAATGTCATCGGCCGGCAGACCCGGGTATTGAATCTGCGCCAACTGATGTCCGCCTTCGTCGACCATCTTGTTATCGCCTACCATGAAACCGTTCTTCACCGCGTAGTCGTAAAGCTCGGTGCCAGGATAGGCATGCGCTACCGAAACCTGAATCGTTTCAACATCAAGTTCCTTGGCAAATGCGATCGTGTTGTTGATGGTCTCGTGCGTCTCGCCAGGGAGTCCCATAATGAAGTCGCCGTGGATGACGAGGCCAAGCTTGTGACAGTCCTTGGTGAACTGCCGGGCGCGTTCAATCGTCGCGCCCTTCTTGATGTTCTTCAGGATCTGCTGATCCCCAGACTCATATCCTACGATCAGCAGGCGGCATCCGGCTTCCTTCATCGCTTTCAGAGTTTCAAAATCAGTGGTAACGCGCGAGGTGCAGGACCATGTCAGTCCAAGCGGCTTAAGTTTCGCGCACAGTTCGACCGTCCGCGCCTTCTGAATGTTGAAGGTATCGTCGTCGAAGAAAAATTCTTTCACATTCGGCCACAACTCTTTGGCCTTCGCCATCTCGCGCGCCACGTCATCGCTGGAGCGTTTACGCCAGGGATGTCCGCTCAAGGTCTGCGGCCATAAGCAGAACGTGCACTGCGCCGGGCAACCTCGAGTGGTGTAGAGCGACACGAAGGGATTTAACAGAAAGGGGACGTTGTAACGCGTAACGTCGAGATCGCGCTTGTAAACTTGGGTGACATGCGGCAGCGCGTCCAGATCCTGAATCTGCGGAGCGTCGGGATTGTGCACGACCTTTCCGTCCTTCAGGAACGATACGCCGGCAATTTCCTCCAGCGCCTTGCCCTTGGCGTAATCGACCACGGCATAATCAAATTCTTTGCGGCCAACGAAATCGATTTCAGGACAATCGCGGAGCGATTTTTCCGGCAGCACGCTCACATGCGGCCCCACAAAGGCAATCTTGATCTTCGGATTCGCTCGCTTGATCGCTCGCGCCAGCAATTGGTCGCCAGGGAACCCTGGCGTGGAGGTGAACAGCACCAGGAACTCGTATTCCTTGGCAATCTCAATGGTTTCTTCGCCTGAAACGTGATGCGCCGGCGCATCCAGCAGCCGCGCCCCCTCCAGCATCCCCGCCGGATAAGCCAGCCAAACTGGATACCAAAAACTCTCAACTTCGCGAGTGGCGGGCCAACGGGAACCAGCACCTCCGTCAAAGTTTTCAAATGAAGGAGGATTTAGAAACAGTGTTTTTAGAGGCATAGTGGGTATTCTTTATTCTAGCATTCGGACAGGGTTTTTCCCGGGTTTGACCAGTATTTCTGCAGGTTCCCTCATCCGTTGGTAATGACCTAAACTCTTGATTTGACTGTACTAGTCCGGGAGCAAAAAGGGAATGTCGCAGAAGTGAATGACGGGTTGGCTACAGCGAAAGGCGAATGGGTGCTGTGAGTGGGGGCAGGGATGAATTAAGCGGTGGTGAAAAAGTCCGCTCTCTTGAATCCTTTGAAAGGGCGCGGCTTTTTAGCCACGCCGCAAGGCGTGCAAATGACTGCCGGCTTTAGCCTCTAATGGGAGTCTTAACCTCGTGGAAAAGTTTTTCGCAACTACTTGAACAGCAAGCCTCAAGCCTTTTATTGGCCTTCGTTACTCGTCGGAACCCGGAAAGTGACGCCGCGATCGTCGTTGGCTTTCGTGGTTGCGGGCAGGTCGAGATCGGACAACGGGATCTTTTCCGTATGCGGAGGCGCGAAGTTCCAGAGCGTCTGACCGACGATCGCGTAGTTCTGAATCTCCTTCTGGTGCTGATCGCGGAACACCAGAACTGTTGGGGGCATGATCGCGGTTCCCTGGCGTTCATCCCCGGACGCGACGCGCGACGCGGCAGTTGAACGCGAGTAAGAATCGCGATCTCCGTCGGCCTGTTCCTGATGCAGCATCCGCTGTTCTTCGAGGTTTTGCTGGTTCATCTCGTTGGCCACGGCGAGGTCGCGCTCATAGTCCGCGTCAGACGAAGAACCGGAATCCCACCACCAGTAGGGATCGTAATATCCGCCATAGGCCCAGGGATAGCCGTAAATCCCCCGGCATCGATAGCCGAAGCAGTTGTCGCGGAACCTACGAATGCGCGATCCGCGAAATTCATCGCGCAAAAAGGGGCGATTCGAAAAACCGCGATTCGAAAATCGGCGCTGCGAGAAAGAAGGTCCGCGAATGAAGCCGCCCGCACTGCCACTCGACTGCATACCGCCGAAGAGATGGCTGCCACTGAATCCAGTGCGCCCGCCAAAGCCGCCGCCATGCCCGCCCGCAACGTGACCTCCGCTGCGCTGCGCCCATAAAGGTAGAGCCAGGAGAACTGCCAATGCCGCAATGAGCCACCGACGCACACGAATATTATATGCCTACTTTGGAACTGTTTCCGATCTTGTGCTGCGAAGAAGCTGGTACTGGTGGTCGTCACCGCGGCTGGGTCCGCGAAACACAAAGTACGAAAACCTGTAGTCCTCCCTAGTTTCCCATCTGAGTCAGATTGATCTGCTGGATAAACTCGGTCACGTTCGCCTGATAAATAGGGGCACTGTTGATGTTTACTTGAAACTGGATACCGCTTTCGTTTCCCCAACCCGATGGGATAGGGCCCGCAGGCTGCTTGCCGTTCACAAAGGCCGTATAAACTCCGTCCACGCCAAGCATGTCATAGAACAAGCAGGGGAAACCACCACAGCTCGTATCGCCATCCACGCGGTGCACCCACCACTGAATGTGGTGCCACTTGTTCTGGGTAACATCGCAAGTACGCGCTGTTGGGATCCACTTCTGATGCAGGTCATCCCATATATCCCACACACCGTTTACAACGCATTGGCTCCCCCACATATATCGATACGGATAGAGAAGGAAAACATGTCATACTCGTATTCCCCCGCGTACGCAGTTGCCTGCGGAAATACCCAAAAGTCACTGGCAAAATAAGAGGCGCCTATAGCTCCGATTTTCTTATATACGAGTAGATTTGACCCGGCTGGTCCTGTCACCGAAATCTGTAAGGAGTTACTCGGCCAGGTCGTTGGCCCGGTTTCGGCCACGTCCACATAGCTCGGAGTTCCAAATCCCCCTGGATCACATAAAGGGTGAGCACAGAGTGTCCACCCACTAATGTTCTGTTCCATATTCAATTTGAACGTTTGCGCACCGGCTGACAGTGTGGTGATGACGCAGACAGCAATCGTAAGTAACCCTGACTTCATGGGTTGCCCTCCGAAATCTAATTTTTGGATTAAGAAGCGGCACGATCATACACCCCTCAACCGCCTCTCGAAGGAAAACCTTTCTCCGAGATATAGTCTCAGGGTAAGTCGAGCCTATCCTCGGTTCCGATCTCCATTGGCCTGGAGCGAGGTCATGACCTACACGTCATGTCCTGCACGTTATAACCTAAAGGTTATTACCTGCAGTGGTAATTGGCTCCCGCGAGACTTAAAGGAAGAAACCAGCGGCGCGAAGGTGTACTGGCTGCGGAGTTCTCCACCGTTTCGAAACGCGAAGGGATGGGCAACCTCCGTTTTACCGTCCCTGAGCGGCTTATCTTTTTCTCTTCTTTTTGGTCTGTTTCGGCGAGGACTTCGGCGCCGGCTTCTTCGCCGGTTTGGCGGCTGGCTTCGACGGCTTGGTCGCCGCTTTCGCGGGCTTTGGCTTCTCTGCTGCTTTTGCTTGCGGCTTTGCCGGGACCGCTGCAGACGGCGCGGGCGCGGCAGAAGCCGGAATGGCGCCCTTGGTTTTCTTCCCGGCTTTCGTGCCCGGCTTTGCAGCCACGGCAGCGGCCGGCGCTTCGGCTGCGGCCTTGGGGGCGCGTCCGCGTCTGGGGGCTGGCGGTGGTGGAGGCGGCGGAGGCGCGAATGGCTTAAGAAACTTCAGGGTTTCCGTGCGGGAGCGCAACTTTCCATCCAGCAAAAGCATGAAGACTTCGTGCGCGAGTTTAGGATACTGGGGCAACTGCGGAGTGATGAGCAGCTCCGTCATCTCGGGCAATGGCAGTTTCTGCTGCACTTGGCGCCACTTGGTGAGGTAGTTCTTGATCTTTTGCTCAACCGACTGCTGCTTGGCAGTGACGGCGAGGAACAGCACCATTTCCGGGCGAGCAGACGAAAGCAACTGCCAGGTGCGCGACGGAGTTGCTGCCTCTTTTCCCATCAGGCGCTTTGCGAGTGTCTTGGCGTGATCTTCAATGTCGCGCCAGGCCTCGACCAGGTCTTTACGGGGAATCAACTTTTGAATATCGGAGACGTCTTTGTCGGAGAAGTGCGAGGTCAGAAAATACATGACGGCAGGGCCGGCATCTGGCGTGTATCCCATGTCAACCATCTGCTGCCGCGTCTTCATCAGCTGGCTGATGCCGTTGGTGTCGACTTTGGCGACGGTCCAGCGCTCGTGCAAAATCTCGAGCCAGCCTTCCTTCTCGAGCATCTTCACCACATGGAGCGGATCGTCTTCGTGCGCCAGAGCGGCGATTTCGTGGCCGATCGAAGAGCGCAGGATGTGGTCGATGTACTTGCCTTCCTTGGCGGAGTCATAGCGAGCCTGCGTGCGTTCCTCAAATTGCCAATGGAAGCGCGCGGCGAAGCGCGTGGCGCGGATAAGCCGCGACGGATCTTCGAGGAATGAATAATTGTGCAGGATGCGGATGACCTTGGTCTCGATATCGGCCACACCATTGAAAGGATCGAGTAGGAGGCCGCGGGATCCCTCGTTCAGCGAAAGCGCCATCGCGTTTACGGTAAAGTCGCGGCGGCGCAGGTCCTCGTGGATCGTGGCGGGCGTGACGACGGGAGGCTTGCCCGTCTTTTCAAAGCGCTCGGTGCGCGCCATGCTGATCTCGGCGCGGGCGTTGCCCGGTAAATTAATGAAGATCGTGCGTATATCTTCTTCGACGGCGATGATCTTCGCGCCGGCTCTTTCCAGCTCTTTTTGCAGCTTGAGGGGATTGCCTTGGACGGTGAAATCCAGGTCGCGGATGGTGAAGCCGCTGATGATGTCACGGATGGCGCCGCCCGTGAGGTAAAGATTCATGCCGGCGGCGCGGGCTACGTCTTGCACCAAGCCGACGCCCTTGAGTTGATCCGGGGTCAGCCGGATTTCCATCGTGTAAATGTAGTCAGCCATTCGCTTTCAAGCGGCTGTCAGGCCTCGATTCCAGTGCAATCCGAGATGCGATCGCGCCGGGGGAGGGCCGGACCTGCCAAAACTTTCCACAAGATTTCCACAGACTTGGCCGGCGAACTCTCCAGCCCTCAACAGCCCGGACGCAAGTGGCTTAATACAAAGTACTTACACAAAGTCAAACTTTGCGGCAAGCTAAAGAAAATAACACAACGTTTACATTTTGGCTACTGCCAAGGCGGATTCCAGTCGCTTTTGGCCAAAAGGTGCGAAAATCAATGCGGCTTTTGCTCTCCGGCATTCGGCTTCCGGATCTAGGGCGCGCTGCTTGTCCTGTCAATTCACTGCGGAAGCCGGTAGCCGAAAAGCGGAAGCCCATTCTCATGCCTTCAACGCACAAAAAAGTGATCGTTCGCAAGATGGATCGGGACACGGTTTCGGGGTACGTGGCGCCCGCGCAATTTGTCCATGAGGGCAAGCTGGAACTTTTGAACACCTCAGGTACCGTCATTTCTATGGACCTGCGGGAGATCAAAGGCGTGTATTTTGTACGAGAGTTCGGAGATTCGGAGTCTCTGACGCGCAAGACGTTTACTTCCCGTCCGCGATCGGAGGGCCTGTGGGTCCGCTTGCGGTTTAAAGACAGCGAGATTCTGGAAGGGTTGATGCCCGCCGACCTGACGCAGACTACGCCCGAAGGATTTCTGGTGAACCCTCCCGATCAGCGATCCAACACGCAGCGCATTTTCGTGCCGCGCACGGCGCTAGAGTCGCTAACCGTGCTGGCGGTAATCGGCGCCACACGGCGCCAGCGCCGCGGAGCCCAGGATCAGCGGCAAGTGCCCATGTTCGAGGAGTAAGGCTATCTTCTTGGAGAGGTCGCCCGCCTCACAGCCTTCTCGGCGGACTCGGGTAGCTGGATTGGAACGAAGTATTCTTCAGAATAAAGATAGTCCTCGCCCGACTCATCGATGACTCTAATCTGGCCCAGCTTGGCCGCGACCCCGTCGGCGATAACCTGATAAAGCTTGCGCAGTTCAAGGGAGGCGGCGTAATTCTTGTTCTTAACGCAAACGACAAATCAAGGTTCAATTCGCTTCATTGAATACTCAGGATAGGTTTAATCTTGTGCTCTTTAGCGCCGTGCGCTTCGTACCAATGCACTGCGGCATAACACGTTCTACAATTTGCCGGTTGCACGGTTGCTGTTCCCTTCAGCTTTCTCCAGCGTGTCCGCCATAAGCTTTCGACAATCGCTTCCGCTCTCGAACGCCCTTGCCCGAGGCGATCGTCGCAACCTCTGTAACGCTACCGATCATCTGGAAGAACACAATCGCACATTTTGCTCCCCAGCACCTTTCATTCCTCGGCGAACGCTACGATCCCGGCGAAGAAAAAATATTATGGGGTCACGATGACCTTGCCGAACATTTGGCTTTTCTCCAGATACTCGTGGGCTGCGCGGATTTCGTTCAGCGGGAAGACGCGATCCACCACCGGTTTCAGCCTGCCTGCGAATACATGGCTCAGCACTTCATGCAACTCGCCCATCGTTCCCATGTAGGAGCCGAGCAGGGTTAACTGGCGCGCGAAGAGATGGCGCAGATCCAGTGCCACGCTGGGTCCGGTAGTCGCTCCGCAGGTCACTAGTTTGCCACCGCTTTTGAGGGATCGCAGGCTTTCGTCCCACGTGGCTGCACCGACGTGCTCGACCACGATGTCGACGCCTTCTTTGTTCGTAATCTTCCGGACTTCTTCGGAAATTTTCTGCTTGTAGTGATCGATGCCGTAGTCCGCGCCCAACGAGCGTCCTTTCTCCAGTTTCGCCTCGTCGCCGGCAGTGGTGATCACGCGGCAGTGAAATAGCTTTGCAATCTGGATGGCTGCGATGCCCACGCCCGAGCTTGCGCCTAGCACCAGCACGGTTTGGCCGGGGCACACGGCGGCAAGCCCCACCAGCATATGCCACGCCGTGACGAACACGAGCGGTACGCTGGCAGCCTGATTGAAATCGAGCGCATCGGGAATGGGAATCACATTGCCCGCGGGCACTGCGATTAATTCGCAGTTGCCACCGTCGACTGCGTTCCCGAGAACCGTGAACTCACAGCACTGATTTTGCAGTCCCGCCAGGCATTTCACGCACTGCCCGCAAAAATGCATGGGCGCGACCAGTACCCGCTGCCCTGCTGTGAAACCGCTGATATATTCACCGACGTCTGCCACCTCGCCCGCAACGTCGCTGCCCAGGATGTGCGGCAGTTTCACGCCTGGCAGGCCCTTTCGCACCCACACATCGAGGTGATTGAGCGAGCAAGCTTTCACCCGCACTAACACCTGATCTTTGCGCGGCTGTGGATCCGGGACGTCTTCGTACATCAAGACTTCGGGCCCACCGAATTGATGAATGCGGACAGCTTTCATATGAGTTGTCTATTTCCTGAGCGCGGGCGCCGCGGCGGCAGGTGGGTTGGCCAGAATCTTCACGCGGTTCAGAACGATTGTCATCGCCTGATCGAAATTCTTGTCGCGATTGCCCAACAGTATTGCTCCCCGCACATACTCCGTAAAATTCCACAGCGTAACGTGCGTCTTGGGATCGATGACTACCAATCGGAGCTGTCCGAGCACGGGGAGTCTGAGTCCAGTATCGGTGAGCGCCCAGCTGATTTCAAAAACTAAGTCGGCGTCCGCAGGCGAAGACACAAGTTCATATCGCCCCCAATTGTTCATCGAGGCGTACAGCTGGTTGTAAGGCCGGTCCGGGCCGCCGTTGAATACGGTCTCATCGATGACACTCTCGAAGCTCTCGCCGCCCGCATTCGAAATAAACACTTTTTGGGCTGCAGCAATCTGTGGAGGCACCGGAGCGGCCGGCCCGCCCTTCGACTGTTGAGCGCTTGATGGCGGGATCAATGCGAAGATCGCGATTGCTGCATAGAGTGAGGCTAGTTCGAGGCGCGTCAAGGTAGGTTCTCCCGCGGAGTCGAGATCAGGCTGCAAAAGTCACAAGGATTGTATCCCCTCCGCACTTCTTGGACGGGTGGAGTCCCGCCCGTTTCATCGTTTGACTGACTCTTGCGACGGACTGATAATCAAACTGTCGAATGGACATCTACGAACAAATCGTCGAGCTTCGCCGCCAGGGGCGCCGCGGAGCGGTGGCCACTATCGTCAACGTACGGGGTTCGATCCCTTCGTTCCGGACCGCGAAGATGCTGGTACGCGACGACGGCTCCATCGTAGGGACAATCGGCGGCGGATGTGTGGAAGCGGACGTCTGGCAGGCCGCTCGCGAAGTCATGGAGTCGGAGAAGCCACGAACCTTAAAGTTTGACTTGAACCAGGATCCCAAGTACGACACGGGGCTGGTTTGCGGCGGCACGTTGGAGGTTTTTGTAGAACCTATTCTACCTCCAGCATTACTTTATGTGTTCGGCGCAGGCCACGTGGCATTCAACCTTTGCCAAACAGCTGCAACTGCTGGATTTGACGTGATCGTGACCGACGATCGCTCCTCGTATGCCACGAAGGAACGATTCCCTGCCGCCCGCGAAGTCCACGCCCTCGATTTCGAGGAAGCCACGCAGAGACTGGATCCGAACGAGTCTTCTTATATCGTGATCGTGACACGCGGACACCGCGATGACATGCGCATTCTGCGCTGGGCCGTGCAAACCCGGGCGCGCTACGTGGGAATGATCGGATCGAAGCGCAAAGTCATCGAGATTTTCAAGACCCTGCAGAAAGAAGGCATGCCCGCACACTTGTTCGATCGGGTGCACGCTCCGGTCGGGCTCGATATCGGCGCCGTTACTCCGGAAGAAATTGCCGTTGCTATTACAGCGGAGTTAATCGCGGTTCGGCGGCGTGCTGGCGCCGCGCTGCCGCATTTGAGTTGGTTCAAAGGAACGCGGCAACAACCGGAGGCAGAGTGCGCGGTCGAGGCGCTAGAGGAGAGCGACCAGAAGCTATGAGTCGGGCTGCGCGCGAGATCCTTCCCTCCGCCTGAAAAGCGGCTGCGGTCAGGATGTCTCATACGAAACGAAAACAGAGGACACTCAAACCGAAGATCTCCCGTCACTGACTTTCCTCTGGCTTTCTGCTATCTTCCGCAGCATGTCCCGCGCCCCCAGCTTTGCCGGAGTAATTCTTGCCGCCGGCGAATCTTCGCGCATGGGCACCGACAAGGCTCTGCTACCGTGGCCGCCGCAAACTGCTGGTAACGCCATCGAAAGAAACTTTCCTGTCGGCGGCGATCCGGTCGCTGGCTCTCTCCACCGACTTCATCCTCATCGTCGCGGGCAAAAATGAGGCCGTCCTGGCACCGATTGCCTACGCCAATGGAGCATCGCTCGTGACCAATCCTGACCCTACCCGAGGTCAGTTCAGTTCCCTGCAGGTCGGATTGCACGAAGTGCTCAACCGTGGCCGCGACGCTGCCGTCGTCACATTGGTGGATCGCCCGCCGGTGAGCACGACTACCATTTTGCTGCTGCGGGATGCGTACGAATCCGCTCCGCAAAACATCTGGGCAGTCGTACCCGAGTTTTCCGGCAAACACGGGCATCCCTATCTTCTGGGCCGCGAATTAATCGAAGTGTTTCTGCAGGCCCCACCGACTGCCAGCGCCCGCGACATCGAGCACCGTTATCAGCAGCATATTCAATACGTCGCCGTGAGCGACCCTTTTGTGGCCGCGAACGTCAACACACCTGAGGATTACGCGGCCCTGGTCGCCAAGCCCTAATAGTACGCCCAGATGTACCGGCACAATTGCGTATTCGCGCTTCGGCACGTTATCGTCGAAGTGCCAATGCCAAGTCTCACCAGCCAGCGGTTTCTCGAATCCGTTCTGCTGCTCATACCGCGGGTTGCGGCCTTCGATTGCGATGGCACACTCTGGTCTGGCGACGCGGGAGAAGCATTCTTCGATTGGGAGATCAAACAAGGCATCGTCTCGGCGCAAGTCGGGATCGCGATGCGTGCCCGTTACGTCCAATACAAAGCCGGCATGGTGAGCGAAGACGAGATGTGCGGCGAGATGGTCACGATGCACAAGGGGATGACTGAAGCCGCCATAATGCAGGCCGCTTCCGATTTCATGGACCGCGCCTTCCCCGGCCACATCTTTTCCGAGATGTGGGAACTGGTCGGCCGGCTACGAGAGAACGGCTGCGATGTTTGGGCCGTTTCATCATCGAATGAATGGGTCATCCGGGCTGGGATGAAATCGTTCGGCATTGCCGAAGATCACATTCTCGCGGCGAAGGTCGAACTCGAAAACGGCGTGATCACCGACCGTCTCGGGTGCATCCCTTCAGGCCCCGGCAAACCAAAGGTACTGCGTGAAGTTGTCAAAACGGAAATCGACGCGGCCTTCGGCAATTCACGCTGGGACGCGGACATGCTTGCCATGGCGAAACATGCTTTCGCAATCAATCCCAATCTCGACTTGGAAACCGAAGCCCGACACCGTGGCTGGACGATCTACTTTCCCAACGGAACTCGAGAGCAGCCTCCTATCAATCCCTGAACGCGGATAACCGAGGGGCCATTTACAATTCGAACAGTATGTATTCGGCTCGACTGCTCGATCACTTCCAGAATCCGCGCAACGCGGGTGAAGTGCCTGACGCTGACGCCACTGCAGAGATCGAGAATCCCGCCTGCGGAGATGTGCTTCGTCTGACTTTTAGAATCCGGTCTGGGCGCATTGCGGAAATTCGATTCAAGGCCAAGGGCTGCGTGCCCTCCATGGCCTGCGCGTCGGCTCTGACTGAACTGGTCGCAGGGAAGACTCTGGGGGAATCTCGAGCCCTCAAGCGCGACACGCTGATCGCAGCGGTCGGCGGCCTGCCGCACGCCTCGACGCATGCCGCACAGTTGGCTTTGGATGCGCTGCATGCAGCGCTGACCCAACTCCCGCCGGATCCGCTTCAACCTTAAAAATCATGTCTGGCTCTTATACCGCCCGCCGCATTGCATGCCTACAGCCGAGCGCGACCGTGATCCTCGACGCAGTGGGCGAACTTGGGCGGGTGGTAGCCTGTACGCGACATTGCGCAGATGTTGTACCTGAAGTCGCTGACGGTTCTCGCGTCATCCTGGCCGATTCATGGACTGCCGACAGCGCCCAAATCGTCGCGGCGCAACCTGACCTGGTGATTGCGGCTGTTCCCTATCAAGAAAAGGCGGTCAGCGAAATTCTGAGGGCGGGCAGGCGCTTTCTTGGGCTGGCTCCAAAAACATTGGCCGATATCTATATCGACATCGCAACCATTGCAGGAGTGGTCGGGGCCACGGCTCGGGGCGAAGAGATAATTGCTTCTATGCAGCACAAGATTTGCGAAGTCCGTGACCGAACTGCTGCAACAGAGCGGCCCAGAGTCTGGTGCGAGGAATGGGGCAAGCCTGTCATCGCCTCGCAGAAGTGGGTTGCGGAACTGATCGAAGCCGCTGGAGGAGGATTTATCGGCACTCCCGGACACCAGGCGGCGGCCGGGGAAGTTCGAGAACTCGATCCGGAAGTCATTGTTGCCGCGTGGTGTGGCGCGGGGGAACGTGTGCCTTTGGAAAAAATCATTCTGGAGCGCGGCTGGAAGCGCACGTCCGCGGCGCTCTCCGGACACGTCTTCTGCGTTCGCGATGAATTTCTCAACACTCCCGCACCTACGCTACTGCAGGGTTTGGAAGCGTTGGCCTTCGCGATTCATCCTGAACTTTTCCCGCGCCCGAAAGGAATCCGGCAGATTACTGCGGTTCCTTCTTCCATCGCTGAGAATTCCCGGCGGTGAGTTAAGATTTCACTCATGCCCGCAGTTGGCAGAATCGAAGAAATCCGCAACGAGATTACTGAGATTGCGCAGGCGGTCCCGAGCGCCCAAGAGTTCATGCGGGCGATGGTGAAACTGCTGCACGAGCGCATGCTGAAATATAACTGGGTTGGGTTCTACATGCTTGAACCGGGGGCCCGGCCGCCCATGTTGGTACTGGGCGAGTTCAAAGGCGCCATGACGCCACACACGCGAATTCCGCTCAATCAGGGCATTTGCGGCGCAGCCGCGTCCAGCGGTCAAACGGTCGTAGTCGACGATGTCAGTAAAGATCCTCGCTATCTGGCATGTTCACTGGAGACCAAGTCGGAGATCGTAGTGCCGGTATTTGTGCGTGGGACAGTAGTGGGCGAGTTGGATGTTGACAGCCACTTCGCTGCGGCATTCACTGCGGAACACCAGGATCTTGTCGAGTATTGCGCCAGCCTAGTGGGGAAGAAACTGGAATCTCACGGGGAATAAGAGTCCCCGAATGAAAGTCAAGGAATGAGAGTCGAAAAGGGCAAAGTGCACGCCCCGGAGATTGGACGGGTGTGGCTGAATTCCGCTCCGCTCACCATTTGCGTCGATCCCGTAGCCAGCGCGCTGCAGGCTACCACCGTGCCCGCGCCATGAAACGCGTCGTCGCAGCGCTCATCGTAAAAGACGGCAAGCTGCTGGTCTGCCAGCGCACGCGTCACCAGACCATGCCGCTGAAGTGGGAATTTCCGGGAGGAAAGATTGAGGAAGGAGAACAGCCCCGCGCCGCACTGCGTCGAGAACTGGAAGAAGAACTCGGAATCCTGGCCACAGTCGGAGACGAAGTCAAACGCATTCAGCACGAGTATCCAAACGGCGGTAAGGTCGAACTTCGCTTCTTCCTCGTGCGCGAATATCAGAAGGAGATCGAAAACCTGATCTTTCGCGACGTGCGGTGGGCCGAGCCCAGGGAGCTGCCCAAGTACGATTTTTTGGAAGCCGACCTAACGCTGGTGAGGGATTTGGCCGAGGGGAAACTGCTTGTGGCTTAAGCCACGGCCGAGCCATTGACGTTGACCCCGCTCCGGTCAAAGAGGGCGCCTCGACGGCCACTGAAACTGGCGGTGCTAGAACGAAATCGCCGAATCATTCTCGATTCTAAGCGGGGATGATTCGGCCTTTTCTCTCAGGGCAACTGAGCTCTGCCGATCAAGCGAGTCGCCGAACGGCCTCAGCCGCCCGTCTTGCCCCCCAAAGAGGCAACCATCAAGGCTAACGAGAGCGCAACCACGATAACCGTGGTTGCCCAAGCTACGGTATTGAATAGACGCGTGTTTGTGTATTCGCCCATCAATTCTTTCTTGTTGATCAATATCAGCATGAAGATGAGAACGAAGGGGAGAACGATTCCGTTGATGACCTGCGACCAAACAACAATCTCCACCAGTCTGGGGGCTGGAATGAGTAATACGAGCGTCCCGCCTGCAATAATCAGCAGCGTGTAAAGCCAGTAAAAGAATGGCGCTTCGCCGAACTTCTTTCCTACTCCAGATTCGAAGCCCAAGCCCTCGCACACGGTGTACGCGGTCGAAAGCGGCAGAATCGATGCGGCGAACAACGACGCGTTGAACAGTCCCACGGCAAAAAGAATGTAGGCATAATCCCCTGCCAGAGGCTTCAGTGCCTGAGCAGCGTCGGCTGCATACTTGATGTCGCGAAACCCGTGCACGTAAAGAGTAGCAGCGCAGGCGACGATGATGAACCAGGCCACGATGTCGGTAAAGATGCAACCGGTAACCACGTCCAGACGCGAAGCCTTGTAGCCACGTCTAGTGACACCCTTCTCCACGATCGATGACTGCAGGTAGAACTGCATCCACGGAGCGATTGTCGTGCCCACCACTCCAATCACCATGAACAGGTACGCCTGGTCGCGAAAGGCCTTCAGGGCGGGCGGTTTGAAGGTGGCGATGGTCGCATCTTTCCACATAGGATGGGCCAGCACTCCGGCAAGGATATACGTTACATAAAAGAAAGAAGCCGCCAGAAAAACCTTTTCCACGCTCTTATACTGGCCCTTCACGACGATCAGCCAGACGATCACTGCGCAGACGGGCACCGTGTAGATGCGGGGCAGACCAAACAATTCCAAGCTAGTCGCAATGCCAATGAACTCCGTCACCACATTGCCGAAGTTGGTGATGAGGATTCCGAGCATCATCAGGAAAGTGATCCGCAGCCCGAATTCCTCGCGGATTAGGTCGCTGAGACCCTTGCCCGTGACTGCGCCCATACGGGCGGACATCTCCTGAACCACGATCAGCGCCAAGGTGATCGGAATCATGGTCCACAGCAGGAGGTGTCCGAATTGCGCACCGGCAGACGAGTAGACCAAGATGCCGCCGGCATCATTATCGACGTTCGCGGTAATAAAGCCCGGCCCAACTACGGCAAGAAACAAAAGGATCCGGATCTTCCAACGTCTCAGAAAACTCATGCGCACTTGTCGCCAACATATGGATGGAACAGACTACGGTACAAATGACGCCACAGGATAAATGCACGCAGCGAATCTGACCAAACGAAAAGTGCGCCGCAGTGAGAAATTAAGAATGTCGGAGTTGGTGCAGGCTTAGGCTTCGGGTCGAAGGGCTCGGGTCTGAGGCCTTGGGTCCTACGGCTTGGGTCTTGGGTTTTAGGCTTTAGGTCTTAGGCTTCGGGGCGATGAACCCAATAGGCGGTAACGCTTGACCTTGAGTCCTAAGACCAAGCACCTAAGACCCAAACACCACCCTCTTCCTACAACTTTGCCCGCAACATGCTGATGACGTCATCTGAAGTGATGACGCCAATCAGCTTGTTATGGTTATCCACGACCGGCAGAGTCTGAAGATTGTACTTATCAAACAGTTCCGCCACCTTGTTTTCCTCGACGCCCTGATGTGCGAGGACCAAGGGTTCCTGGGTGAGCGAGAGCATCGGTGTCGACGGCTCTGCGAGCACCAGTCTGGCCAACGGAACCGCGCCGGTCAGGGTTCCGTGAGAATCCACGAGGTAGATCGTGCTCACGGCTTCCACTCCGCCTTCAAATTCGCGCAGCGAATCGACGGCATTTTGCACCGTCGCCGACACGGGCAGCGCCAGGAATTCAGTGGTCATGCGACCCGCGGCCGTCTCTTCGCGATGCTCCAGCAGTTCAACCACGTCCTGCTGCGCTTCCGGTTCCATCCGGACCAGGATCTGCTCGGTTCGGTCCTGGGGCAGATCGGCCAGCAGGTCAGCGGCCGCGTCAGGATCCATCTCCTCGACGATGTCAGCTGCCCTGCCGGAATCCAGGGACTCGACAATTGATTTCTGGACTCTGGGAGTAACCTCTTCCAGAGCTTCGGCCGCCGTCTCTTCATCCAGGGTCTGAAACACAGCCTGGCGCTCGTCCGGCGCCAGATCTTCCACGATGTCGGCAATGTCGGCGGGATGCAGTTTCGCGAGGCCCTCATACGAGGTCTTTAGCTTCACCCGCCGAGCGGGATCGGTCTCGATTACGTCAATGAAGTTCCAAGGAATGCTGCGGGGAGGAATTTTGCCGAGTAGCGCCTGCAAAGCCACCTTGGGCGCCACACCACGCAACAGGCGGCGGATGGCTCCGCGCGCGCCCACGTCGACCGAAAGAACGCGCAAAATGGGACGGGCCGGGTGTGCATCCTTTTCGTTCGGCGGATCCATTTGCAGGTCGACATCATTGACGCGCACTACTTTTCGTCCGTTGACGTCGATGACCTGCTGATCAAGCAGGTCGCGTTCCAGCAGAAACAGGCCTTCTGTGCCATTGGCTGCCGGCCACTTTCCCGCCGCAGTGGTCGTCCGAACGCCGCCATTGATCGCCGACACTTCAGAAAATGACAAAATACGGTTCCCTGACTTGGTCTTCACGATCAGGGACATGATGCGGGAACGGTCCTCTTGAGGAGCGAGAGTCACTTCGCGCACACGCCCACTGGCCGCGCCGGACGGGTCATACACCGTGGCGCCCAACAGTTCGGTCAGGGCAAGCGTCGTCATTCCGCCTAGAGAATAACTAACTCGCGAAGGATTCGGAACGAAAATCGGAAAGCGGGCGTCGGAGTTCGGACCTTGGACCTCGCGGATCGGTGAAGGTCTTGGGTCTTGGGTTGAAGTCTGAGGTTAGGTCGGGAACTTGAGGGCTCCCCCCTCGTATAATGTTGCGGTAGCGTGCGCCTTATCCTCGATATTATCGGGCAGACCTTTCGCGCCCTCTGGGCGCACAAACTGCGATCGTTTCTGACCATGTTCGGCATTGCGTGGGGGGTGGGTTCTCTGTTGCTGCTGGTCGGTCTTGGCGAGGGATTCCGGTCTGGCAACCGCAAGCAGTTTGATTCCATCGGCGAAAATGTGATGTTTATCTGGTCGGGCCGCGCGCCGGTGATGCAAGGCAGCTTCACTGCGCTGCGCCAGTACTATTTGACGTATCGCGATTACGAAGACATACTGCGCGAGTGCCCTAGTGTCGGCGCCGCGGCGCCGACCATCGCTCGCGGCGACATCCGCTCGGTCAGCGATTTCTTCCAGGCCAGCGGACAGATCGTCGGGGTTCCGGCCATCTTCAACCAGATCCGGTACCTGCCAATTAACGAAGGCCGCTGGATCAATGACATGGATGATGCGCAGAAGCGCACCGTAATTGTGATCGGCGACGAAGTCCGACGTACGCTGTTTCCAGGCCGTCCGGCCATCGGCGCCACGATTCTGCTCAACGGGGTTCGCTTCACCGTGATTGGCACCCTCCAAAAAGTCGGCCACGGCGACAACATGAATCTGAACCTACGCAGCTTTGTCCCATTTCATGCCATGCAGGACTACTTTCGTCCGCTGAATACCGGCATCGCCACTGACGTGATCTCGTTCATCAATTACCAGCCGAAGTCGCGCGCGCTGCACCAGGAAGCGCAGCAGGAAGTTCACAAAATCGTCGCCCGCAATCACGGCTTCAATCCGGACAACACGGACGCGTTTGATGAATGGGATACCATCAAGACCGTCGACCAGATCGGAAAGATCTTTGACGCCATGAATATGTTCCTGGGCAGCGTGGGACTGATCACCCTGGCGCTGGGGGCAATCGGAATTATCAACATCATGCTGGTTGCGGTCGCTGACCGTACTCGGGAAATCGGGTTGCGCAAAGCCGTCGGAGCTACCAATACGAGCATCATGTTTCAGTTTTTTGTGGAAGGAGCTTTCTTGACGCTGTTGAGTGGAGGCATCGGCATCGGAGGCGCGGCGGGCCTCATGGCCCTGCTCTCGAGGGTCGATCTTGGTCAGGGATTCGACCCACCCAAGCTGGTCGCCTCCACGGCTGCCCTGGCGGTAATTTCGCTGGGAGTCGCAGGCGTAGCGGCCGGTTTGTATCCTGCCCGCCGCGCCGCTATGCTCGAACCGGTCGAGGCGCTCAGAAAGGAATAGTCCGGATAATTGTTTCTTCGCGCCCTGTGTCCTCCGCGGCAGTTCTCCGCGGATCCTGCGATCAACAGCTTTACCGCAGAGAAAGCAAAGGATTCGCAGACTCCGCCAAGCAACCCAGCATGGTAACGAATCAACGATCAACCGTCAGAACCTAAATGCACCGCGATCTTCTACAACAAGCGTACTCGGCGATGCGGCACGATTTGCGCCGCACCCTGCTCACGATGGCGGGAATGGCCTGGGGCATTGCCACCGTCGTCCTGCTTCTTTCTTACGGCAACGGCTTCGGCAAGGCCATCGAGACCATCTTTGAGAGCTTCGGCGCGACTGCCGTGGGAGTGTTTCCCGGACGCACTTCGCAACAGGCGGGCGGCAACAAGGCAGGCGTCCAGGTTCGCTTCACCAACGACGACGTGGAACTGCTGCGCAATAATATCCCGCTCTGCCGCCATGTCGCCCGCATGCTGCAGAAGGATTCGACGGTTCAGAACGAAAATCGCTCGTTCACGTTCCCGGTGATGGGACTCGACCCGTCGATCCAGGCAATTTGGAATCTGGACATCGAGCAGGGACGATTTCTCGACGATGCCGACAACATGCAGCACGGGCTTTATGCCGTCATCGCCTCGGAAGCACGGGACAAGCTTTTCTCCGGCATGCCCGCAGTCGGCGAGTCGATTCGCATCGATGGCGTGACCTTTGAAGTGATCGGTGTAGGAGCGCCCCGCATGCAGGAGGGCGATAACGACAACAACCGTGTCGTCTATATCCCCTACAACTCGATGGATGTGCTCAAGGACAACCATTATCTTGACGGGATGTGGCTCGACTCGGCAGGCCTGGATCACACGAAATTAGGTAAGACCATTCGGGAAACTCTCGCCACCGCGCACAACTTCAAGCCCGACGATCAGCGCGCCGTCTTCGTCTTCGACGCCCAGAAGCAACTCTCGCAGTTCGGCATCATCACCATGGCGCTGAAGGTCCTGCTGGCTTTCATTGGAACGGTCACGCTGGGCATTGGCGGCGTTGGTCTGATGAATATCATGCTCGTGTCTGTGACCCAGCGCACCCGCGAAATCGGCGTAGAGAAGGCGCTGGGTGCTCGCCGTCATGACATTCTTTTTCAGTTCCTGGCGGAAGCAATGGTCATCACAGCCGCAGGAGGGTTCCTTGGAATTGTCCTCTCTTATGCGGTATCGATTCTGGCGGGCCGCATTACCTTCTATAGTGCGTTGGCCAAACATGCTGAGGCCGCGGATATCCGGCTTATTGTTTCGCCGATGATTCTGGTCGTGGCAACGTCGATCCTCGCGATTGTTGGCGTGATCAGCGGAATGGTTCCGGCCTTGCGCGCGGCCAATCTAGATCCCATCGAAGCTCTGCGTTACGAGTAAGCAAGCGATTAGAATCAACTCTTCGGCTGATGATCTTCGCCATGTCTGACGACATCCTCACTCTGAAGCCGCCACGCGCCGATGCTCGCCTCGCCTATGGCTCGGACACAAACCAGTTTTTCGATTTGCGCATACCTTCCTCCACAAAAAACAGCAAGGAACAGAATCCACTTGTTATCAACATCCACGGGGGATTCTGGCGGGCTAAATATACTCTCGATCACGCAGGCCACCTTTGCGCGGCTCTCACCGCCCGAGGATTGGCAACGGCCAACCTCGAATACCGCCGTGTCGGTAACGATGGCGGAGCCTGGCCGGGCACGTTCTCCGACATCCGCACTGCGTATCATTTTCTGGTGCAAAATACGCAGGCGCACAACTTGGATTCGACGCGAATCGTGGTGATGGGACACTCCGCAGGAGGCCAGCTTGCGCTTTGTTTGGCCGCTCATGAGCCCAGCATCACCCGCACTGTCTCGCTCGCCGGAGTCGTCGACCTGCAACGTGCTTATAACCTTCACCTCAGCCACGACGCCGTAGTCGAGTTTCTCCGCGGAACGCCCCGCCAGGTGCCCGACCACTACCGCGAAGCGGACCCCATGGAGCTCTCTATTCCGCAAGCACGCCAGTGGCTGATTCAGGGATCGGCCGATGATATAGTTCCCCCTGCCTTCAGCCGCGATTATGTCGCGGCCAAACAAAAACGCGCGGGCAAAGAGAAGGAAGATGCGCACTTACTTGAGATTCCCGGCGCCGGGCATTTTGATTTGATCGACCCGCGCAGCAAAGTCTGGAAGCAAGTCGAGAAGACGGTTCTCCAGTTGGTCACGTGAAATGCGGAGCGCCAGCCTGCACCGCGACGCTACTGCTGAATCCCTTATAATCTCGGTCAAAGAGAGGAAGCCTTTGCCCTTCGACGACCTTCGCCAGTGGATCGCCGCGCTCGACCGCGCTGGCCAGCTGAAGCGCATTCAGACCGAAGCCGACCCCATCCTTGAGATCGCTGAAATCACCGACCGCGTCTCTAAGAGTCGCAATGCCAAAGGCGATCGAGGAGGAGCCGCCCTTCTTTTTCAGAACGTCAAAGGACATCCCGGTTCGCAACTCCTCATCAACCAGTTCGGCTCCGACGCCCGGATGAAACTCGCGCTCGGCGTCAATTCCTTCGACGACGTGGCCGCCCGCATCCGCATGTTTATGGATGTAAAGTCTCCCCAAGGTTTCCTCGACAAGCTCAAGATGCTTCCTTTACTGACGGAAGCGGGAAAGTTTTTCCCGCGCACGGTGCCCACTGGTCCCTGCAAGGAAGTCATCCAGCGCGACAACTTCTCTTTGCTCGATTTTCCCGTCCTGCAATGCTGGCCAGAGGATGCGGGCCGTTTCATCACTCTCCCCTGCGTCACCACGCGCGATCCCAGGTCAGGAAAGCGCAATCTGGGAATGTACCGGATGCAGATCTATGATGAACGCACCACGGGAATGCATTGGCAGCGTCAGAAAGTTGCGGCGGAACACGCGCGCGAGCGCATGCGAGCGGCGGTTGACGGAAAATCCGCTGCGGTGGACATCATGGCGCGCAGCTCCGGCGGAAGCGTTCTCGCCGAAGGCGAACGTCCCTCGGGGAAGATGGAAGTCGCCGTTGCCATCGGCACCGAACCTGCCGTCACTTTTTCCGCGATCGTTCCCGCGCCGCCTGAGATTGAGGAATATCTGATCGCTGGCTTCCTCCGCGGAGCTCCGGTCGATCTGGTGAAATGTGAGACCGTCGACCTTGAAGTCCCGGCAGCCAGCGAGATCGTTCTCGAAGGCTACGTGAATCTCGACGAACTTCGCAGCGAGGGCCCCTTCGGAGACCACACCGGCTTCTACTCGCTGGAGGATTTATATCCAGTCTTCCACGTCACTTGCGTCACGCACCGGAAAGATCCGATCTACGCAACCACGATTGTCGGCAAGCCCCCGCAGGAAGACGCCTACATGGGCAAGGCGGTCGAGCGTATCTTTCTTGCCGCTGATGAAACTGACCATTCCCGAACTTGTCGACATCAACCTGCCCATCGAAGGCGTCTTTCACAACCTGATGATCGTCTCCATCAAGAAGTCGTACCCCGGACAGGCCCGCAAAGTAATGAACGCCATCTGGTCGCTGGGCCAGGCCATGTTCACCAAGTGCATCGTCGTGGTAGACGAAGACGTGGACGTGCAGGATATCGGCGACGTCACGCTGAAAGTTTTCAACCACATCGACCCGGAGCGCGACATCCAATTCACGCTGGGCCCGGTGGATTCGCTCGACCATGCCTCGCGCTTGCCCAACTATGGGTCAAAGATGGGGATCGACGCCACGCGCAAGTGGGCCAGCGAAGGTTTCGCTCGGCCATGGCCAGACGAGATCGTCATGGATTCGAAGACGAAAAGGCTCGTCGACAGCAAGTGGAAGGCGTTGGCGAAAGAATTGGAAATTGAGTAGGTTGTGGCGCTCGCTGCGATCGCCGACAATTCCTCGCCTCAGCCCTCCCGGTCCGCACTTATCGGCTCGTACCCGGCGCACCGCAGCACCGGCAAACGCGGATACTTGGGAAAGCTCGGATCGGTCGCAGACCGCTCGCACAGGTAGAAAATCGACCCGCGGTCCGACTCGACGCGACGCATGAAACTACAGTCCGCGCAAAGACCAATGCCAGATTGCGGCCCTGGTGTCCTTTTCTCGCTCACCTTCACAGGATAGCGCGTGTGCGGACATGCATGAACGCATCTATCTGTGCCGGTCTCCGCAGGCTGTGCCGGTCTCCGTAGGCAGCGAAACTTCCTCTGCGAAGGTGAAAAAAAATCATCAAATTTTGACCAGATCACCTTGAATCCCGTCGATTCAGTTTGTTATAAGTGCTCTCCGTTGCCAGGAGGCTCTACCGTGCTGTTTCAACGCATTGGTGTCTGCATTTCTCCTTCGAAATCCCTGCGGGCCGTTCTCATCAGCCTTCTCACCGTAACACTAATTCCATTTGCATCCGCGCAACAAACCCTTGGCTCAATCAATGGAACGGTCACCGATGCGAGTGGAGCCGTCATGCAAGGCGCCACCGTGAAAGCCCACGCGATCGCCACCAACCTGGAAGTGAACGCGCAAAGCAAGAGCGATGGGTCCTTTAGCATTACCGACTTGCCTATTGGCACCTATGAAGTGACCTTCACCAAAGACGGCTTCGAAACGGCCGTGTACCCGCAGATTGGTGTTCAGGGCAGCCGCACTTCGACCCTGAATGCAAAGTTGAAGCCAGGTGCGGTTTCGACCACAGTGACAGTCAATGCAACTCCCTTGCTCAACGAGACCGACACCACCAACAGTTATACCCTCGGCCCACAGCAGATAGAGTCGGTACCGCTCGGCACGGGAAGCTTCACCCAGCTCGCGATACTGGCGCCCGGCGTGAACGCCGACTTTTTGTCGGGTTCTGGCTCTAACGAAGGTCTGGGCAATCAAGGAATCGTAGCGAACGGCCAGCGGGACACCAGCAACTTGTTCACATTCAACGGCGTGAACGCGAACAATTTATTTAACGGAAATTCGACGAGTAACATTTCTGACAGCCGCTTCACGCTGAACACTGGCGAGATTTTCGGCGTCGGTGGTCAGGTGCAAACGAACAGCTCGGTGTTCGACGCGATTGGCCAAGCGCTGCCGACACCACCGATCGAAACCATCGAGGAAGTTCACGTAACTACCTCGATGTATGACGCTTCGATGGGTTCAGCCAGCGGCGCACATGTCGAAACCACAACGAAGTCAGGAACAAACCATCTCCACGGTCAGGTTTACGAATACTTCCAAAATAACGTTTTCGACGCGGCTCCGACTTTCCTGGCGCCTAACCCGTTCTTCTCTGGTGCTCCTCCGCTCCATCGAAACGTTTTCGGTGCGACCGTGGGAGGACCCATCAAGAAAGACAAGATGTTTTTCTTTGTGTCCTATCAAGGACAGCGAATCAGCGATGCCCTGAGTGGGGCGTTCAATGGCGTCCCTTCGCTTCCAGGTCTGACAGACACAAATCGAAATGATCAAACGGCTCTAGTTCGTCTCGTGAACGCCGATGATAATTGTGGCCACGCGCGCACTCCGGCATGCATCAATGTCGGTCAGGTCGACCCAGTAGCTCTGTCCATCCTCCAAGCCAAGACACCGGGCGGACAGTTCATCATTCCTTCGCCGAATGCGACTAACCCGGAAAGCGGGAACCAAGCTTTTAATTCGTTTATAAAGGGGCCGCCGAGTCAATTTAACGCCACCCAAGTCAACGGCAATATCGACTACAACTTCAGCGAAAAGGACCGCCTTGCTGCTAAATACTATTTTCAAAGCGATCCCACTACCATTCCATTCGCGGTCAGCCAGGTGCTCGGATTCCCGCAAACCCTGCGCGCAGGGAGCCAGCTCTTCTCCCTTGAAAACACTACCGTCCTCAACACGAATAGTACCTGGGAGAATCGCTACGGTTTTATTCGTGAAGTGGCCAACGCCACAACCGCGCAATCCCTAAAGCCTTCCGATGTAGGCCTCAATCTCCTGGGCAGCACGCGTTTTCCGGGTATCACAATCGCAAACGCGGATGCCGGGGCAGCGCTGGTCGATGGCACAATTGTGCCTCCGTTCCGCGGCAACCAGATGAGCGTCGGCCCGTCAACCAACTTCGCAAATGCCGGGATCTTCCAAAACCAGCATGAGGGCTCATCGGTCTACCATTGGGTCCACGGTCGTCATTCATGGGCTTTCGGCGGCATCTTCGACTACGCCCAACTCAATGTTGAGAATCGTGAGAACCAGGTAGCCATCCTCACTTTTAACGATTTCGCCGATTTCCTTACCGGTACGCTGGGCCAGGATCACAGCAGCGGGCAGTTCCTGAATGGTGAAACAAACCGTCATTTCCGCTCGCGGTCGGCCGGCCTCTTTGCTCAAGACAACATCAAGGTTCGTTCGAATCTCACCCTGAACTTGGGGGTCCGGTGGGATTGGGATGGCCCTCTCTATGAGAAAAATGGCCTGCTCACCAATTTTTACCCATCGAATTATAAGTACGACCTCGCCACCGATTCATTCGGGACCCTTCCTAACGGCGAACCAGGGATTGGCCTGGTGGTAGCTGGAAACAACAAAGCGTTTGGATTCAAGAACGTGAGCAATTCGACGCTTACCGGTCGGCAGTGGATGTTCGCCCCACGCATTGGAATGGCCTGGAGCCCATCCCATTTCAAGAACGTTGTGGTTCGTGCCGGCTTCGGCATGTACGCGGACCGCGGTGAATACTTTACGGAGCTTTCCGCCAGCGCCGGTCTGGGCATAAGCGGTCCCTTCAGTGTCACTACTCAGCAGCCCTTTACCGTTCCAGTCAACGCTTCATGTAGCACCGAGTCAGGAACAGGCTGCCTAGCCGCCGGACCTTTTGGCACAAAACCGCTGCCACCGCCCCCTAGCAATCTCTCAGGAGTGGCAGGCCTCATTTACAATCAGTCTCAATTGAGCGGCTGCGCCGAGCCAGTCACTCCCACCTGCACTCCAACTGGCTTTGCCAACTCCGACTTCTTGTTTGGCGGCTATGATCCCACGAACAAACTGCCCTACTCTGAAAACTGGAGCTTCGACTTGCAGTGGCAGCCCAAAAACGACATGGTGCTGACGCTCGGGTATATCGGCAATCATGGCGTTCATCAACCCATACCGATTCCCTTCAACCAGCCCGGCGTCGCCACGCCGACTCATCCCATCAACGGGCAGATTTACAGCTACGGGTTCCAGGCCGTAGACAGTACGTCCCCTGCCTGTAGCGGGCCAAATAATTCTCCGTGCCCGCTCCTTACAGAGCAGGTTCAAACCACGATCGGAGCGTTCTCTTTTTCCGACGGAAACACTGCGCTGCGCACGCCGTACATTGGTTTCAATCCGAACGCAGACTTCTGGAGGGCCGAAGGTGTCTCCACTTACAACGCCCTGCAATTTCAGGCTACCAAAAGAATGTCTCATGGCCTGATGGTGAATGCTTCCTACACTTATTCACATTCCCTCGATGAAGGCAGCGGGCTGGGCGCCGGTCTTTTTTTCAACGGAAACAATCCGCTTGTTCCCAGAACCGCCTACGCTTCTTCGGATTTCGATCGCACTCACGTGTTCTCTATCAGCTATGTGTACCAACTCCCGACGTTAATGGGCCATGGCCGACTCGTCGATGCGGCGGTCAATGGCTGGGGGATCGAGGGCGTCACTGTGGCCCAGAGCGGCCAACCGTTCAGCGTCATAGATTTTTCGGGGAGCGCGGCCAGCATTTTCTTCAGTGCCGACGATTTCATCACCAACCCGATTCTTCCGCTCGCTCCCGGAATCTCGCCCCGTCAGGCCACCCAGGGTGGCACGGACAAATCCTTCACCTCCGGACCGCTTGCAGGAGTCAGGATTCCGTATATCAACCCGAATGACTTCAGCATCCCGTTCCTTCAACCGGGCCAAAGTGGCGTGCCACCGTGCGGCCCGACTCTCGGCGGCGCAGCGGTTTGCGACACTCAGGAGACCAGCTACGGCAACAACGGCCGTAATCTCTTCCGCGCTCCATTCCAGACACGGTTCGACTTTTCAGTTTTCAAGAATTTCAAACTCTCAGAACGGGTCGCCTTGAAATTTCAGGCCGACGCGTTCAATATTTTGAATCACCCGAGTTTCGATGCCCCGAACGGCAACTTCGCGCTGAACGGCTGCTTCAATCCGAACCCCTGTTTCCCTGACCCAACGACGATTCTGTCGCCTGCCACGCCTAATTCGAGTAACTATGGAGTGATCAGACAGACCGTTGGAAGCAATCGATTCCTGCAGTTGGCGGCGCACCTCACGTTCTAATCAGGCTCGCATAAAGGAGCAGACGACTTCTGCGGAGTGAACTGAACGCCGACCAGTTTCGACGGGGGCTGATCAGCCTGGCGCTGATCGCCCTCGTTCTTGTACAAAGCGCACCTACCCTCGCCTGGGGCAATGAAGGCCACGAAGCCGTCAACCGCGTTGCCGCGCAGAAAATTCCTGCCACCATGCCGCGATTCCTGCGTCGCGCCGTCACCGAGATCGCCTACCTTGGCCCGGAACCTGACCGCTGGCGCAGTCCCACGGAGTTCGCCCTGAAGAACGCGCATGAGCCCGACCACTTCATCGATCTCGAACGCGTTTCCTGGCTCGATCCGCTCCCTCCGGGCCGCTACGAGTTCTATCGCAAACTCTATGACAAGCGTGCCTCGACTACCGACCATCCTGACGACTATCTTCCCGAGCGCGTTGGCCTTCAGCCCTATATCACAATGGAAGTCTATGGCCGCCTGAAGGCGGCCTTCCGTGAATACCGCCAGCGGCTGGCGACGCGCCAGCCTACGCGAGCGGTTCAGCAAGCCATCATCTTCTATGCTGGCTGGCTGGGCCACTACGTGGCGGATGGCTCGCAGCCATTGCACACCACCATCCAATACAACGGGTGGGTCGGCCCGAATCCCAACGGTTACACTATGCAGCACGGCATCCACGCCCTGTTTGAGACCACGTACGTCGCCGCCCACGTCACCGCCAATGACTTTGCTGGACTGGTGAAAAGTCCCGACCGCCTCGATGATCCCTTCGCCCGTTACATCAACTACTTAAGGCAATCGAACGGCCTGGTGGAGAATGTCTACGCCCTTGAAAAAGCCGGAGGATTTACGGGAAAGGGATCACCAGCCGCTTTCGACCTCACCATCCATCGCCTGGCCGCCGGATCGCAGATGCTGCTGGACCTGTGGTATACGGCATGGCTGGACAGCGCCCTCCCAGTGCCCGAACATGCGCCCGCCGCTCCGGCGACGAAGTAGGCAGACGGATCACGTCTCGTGAAATGACATGGTGGTCCAAAGATGTGCCTTGCGAACTCTGCGATTCCTTTGCGTTCTTCGCGGTCAATTCCTTTACCGCAAAGCTCGCTAAGAATGCTCGCCAAGGCCGCAAAGCAAGAAAGCCCTGGCGTTTTAGAGCGCACTACTCCACCCAACCGGCAGCTCCAGCTACGATTTCGCCTCACTTTCGGTATACTGGACACGTATGCCGGTTCTGAAGAATATCGCCGCCATTGCCAAGGGCATGAGCATCACCTTCATGGAGATGTTCCAGCCCACGACCGTGGAGAATTATCCAGACGGCAAAGATCCCTTGCGCGGCGCGCGCATTGAGGCGCGATTCCGCGGTGCGCATGTTCTGCAGCGCGATGAGAATGGACTGGAAAAGTGCGTGGCGTGCTTCCTGTGCGCCGCCAATTGTCCCTCGAATTGCATCTACATCGAGGCTGCAGAAAATACCGCCGAGAAACGCGTCAGCGGCGCCGAACGCTACGCCAAGGTTTACAACATCGATTACAACCGCTGTATTTTCTGCGGGTACTGCGTGGAAGCTTGCCCCACGGATGCGATCACCCACGGCCATGGATTTGAGTTGGCGACTTTCAACGCCAGCAACTTGATCTATCGTAAGGAGCAAATGCTGGCCCCCCGGCCAGCACACATGGGAGCTAACATCGTATTCAATCAGGCCGACGTGGACGGCGGCGCTCCCACAGAGATGGTACACGGGAGCTGATTTCGCAACCGCTTTCAAGTTCAATCCCCCGCCGGTCTTCGAGACCGGCGTTCGTGCATAAGAACAGTCGTTGGTCGTTCGTTATTGGTCGTTCATTTCACTGCAACGATCTCTAAAGCGGATGATGGGCCAATGACGAATGACCAACGACGAATTAAGAAATGCCAGACTTTCTACAAACCGTAAAAGAGCGCGTAGTCGTCTACGACGGCGCGATGGGCACCAACATTCAAAAGCGCAATCCAACCTTGGACGATTACTGGGGCAAGGAAAATTGCAGTGAAGTGCTGGTGTTGAGCCGTCCTGACATCATCCGTGACATTCATGCGGATTTTTTCCGCGTCGGCTGCGACATTGTCGAGACCAACACCTTCGGCGGAAGCGGAATTGTTCTGGGAGAGTTCGAGCTTCGCGACCGGGTTCACGAGATCAACCTGAAAGCCGCCCAACTCGCCAAAGAAGTAGCGCAGCAATTTTCCACGAAAGACAGACCCCGATTCGTCGCGGGCTCCATGGGCCCAACTACGAAACTGCCTTCGCTCGGGCATATCGGATTCGAAGCAATGGTTGTGTCGTATGAAGAACAAGCTGCCGCTCTGATCGAAGGCGGCGTCGATGTCTTGCTGATCGAGACTGCGCAAGATCTCTTGCAAGCCAAGATCGCCACAATCGGCGTGCTGGAAGCCATGCGCAAAGCGGGCAAGCGATTGCCCGTGACGGTGCAGGTCACCCTGCAAGAATCCGGAACCATGTTGCTGGGCACGGAAATCGGCGCCGCCCTGACCGCGCTCGAACCATTCGACGTGGACGCAATCGGCTTGAATTGTGCGACTGGGCCAAAGGAGATGAACGACGCGGTCCGCTATCTGGCGCTGAATTCAACGAAGGAAGTTTCTGTCCTCCCGAACGCGGGACTGCCACAGAATGTCGGCGGACACGCGGTTTACAAGCTGGCTCCCGCAGACCTTGCGGAATACCACAAGCACTTCGTGAAAGATTACGGCGTCCGCATCGTTGGCGGCTGTTGCGGCACAACTCCCGAGCATCTGAAAGCCGTGGTGGACGCGGTCTCCGGCGTCGAACCGGCGAAGCGTGACGTCAAACGCGCCGGGGCGGCTTCCAGCGCCTACACCACCGTTCCCCTCGATCTCGAACCCAAGCCCCTGATCGTCGCCGAGGAAATGAACACTACGACCCGCGTCGAACATTTCCGCAAACTGGTGCAGGGCAAGAAGTACGACGACATTCTAGGTTTAGCCAAGCGACTGGTGAACGAAGGCTCGCACATGCTGGACCTGTGCTGCGCCATCGTGGGCGAAGACGAAAAGGGATACATCACTTCCATCCTGGAAAAGATCGCCACCCGCGTACCTGCCCCGATCCTCGTCGATTCGACCGAAGCCGACGTGGTGGAGGAGGCGCTGAAACGCATCCCAGGGCGAGCCATTATCAACTCGATCAATCTGGAAGACGGCGAGAAGAGGACATCCAAAGTTCTGCCCATGGCGAAACGCTACGGCGCGGCCGTGATTGCACTGACGATTGATGAAGACGGTATGGCGCTAACCGCGGACAAGAAGGTCGCCATCGCGCATCGCATTTATGATCTCGCCACCAAGAAGTACGGCCTCGACGGGACGGATCTGATTTTCGATGCGTTAACTCTGCCCATTTCGACCGGACAGGAAGAATACCGCACCGCAGGAATGGAAACGCTAAAGGCAGTGGAGCGAATCAAGAAAGAACTGCCTTCGGTAAAGACCATCCTGGGCGTCAGCAATATTTCGTTTGGCTTGGACGCGTATCCGCGCCGCGTGCTCAATTCCGTCTTCATGCACGAGGCGGTTGATCACGGACTCGACATGGCCATTGTGAACTACACCAAGATTTATCCGCTGTACAAGATTCCGCAGGAAGAAGTGGAACTGGCGCGCAAACTGATCCACCGGGATGCTAATTCCGACGGCGATCCCTTGCAGAAATACATGGCGCACTTCGCCGGCATGAAAGGCAAGCCCGCCGCCTCCACGACTGCACATGTCGATACGCTGTCGGTGGAAGACAAGCTCAAATTCGCAATCATCAACGGCGAAAAATCCGTCGGAGAAGGTGCGCATAAAAAGTCGCTGGAAGCCTTGCTGGAAGAGGCTCTGGCGGAGTACTCGCCCCTGGAGTTGATCAACACGGTTCTGCTCGACGGCATGAAGACAGTTGGCGACCTTTTCGGCGCTCGCAAGATGCAGTTGCCCTCCGTGCTCGATTCGGCTGGCGTCATGAAGGCCGCAGTCGCTTATCTTGAACCGAAGATGGAGAAGAAGGCTGGCTCCCAGAAAGGCACAATTGTCCTGGCGACAGTGAAAGGCGACGTCCACGACATCGGCAAGAATCTCGTCGATATTATTCTGTCGAACAATGGCTTCAAGGTCGTCAATCTCGGCATCAAGCAACCGGGCGATACGATCATTCGCTCAGCGCAGGAGCATCAAGCCGACGCGATCGGCCTGAGCGGCCTGCTGGTGAAGTCAACCCTGGAGATGAAATACGTCATCCAGGATCTCGAACGCCAGAAGCTGGCGTTTCCCGTGATCTGCGGCGGCGCGGCGCTGACGCGCAAATACGTCGAAGACGACCTGCGCCGCGAGTACGCCAACGCTGTCTTCTACGCCGACGATGCCTTTGCCGGTCTCCACATCATGGAAGATCTCGCAACTGAGAACGGCGCCAAACAAACTCGCCTGACGGAGGGACGAACCGTAAAGGAGTACGCGAAGGCTGCGGCCGTCGATGAAGAGACGGGCCCGGTATTTGCGGAGCGCAGCCCCGTGGTCGGAGATGCTGCAAGTATTCCCGTTCCCCCGTTCTGGGGCGTCCGCGTGCGCAAGGATTACGACTTGCGCGAAGTGTTCCAGTACATCAACGAGACCGCGTTGTTCAAGAATCAATGGCAGTTGAAGACGGCTTCGCAATCGGACTACGTACGCTTGGTGGATGAAAAATTCAGGCCGATTCTCCGTAAGCTGGAAGATGAAGTGGCGGCTTCCGGATTGTTTGAACCCAAGGTGGTGTATGGATACTTCCCCGCGCAGGCAGAGGGAAATGATGTGGTCGTGTACGAGGCGGCGGGGCAGCCGAACTTACGCTCGGCCGGACAGCCGGGGGCGGCTGTCCCCACGCGCGAGTTGCTGCGATTTACTTTCCCGCGGCAACGAGAGGGACGGCGGTTGGCGATCTCGGATTTCTTCGCCCCGAAAGCTTCGGGGAAGATGGATGTGATCGGGCTGTCGCTCGTCACAATAGGCTCGAAGGCCAGCGTAGAGACACAGCGGTTGTTTGAAGGCGGAGAGTACACCAAGTATCTCTACCTGCATGGCCTGAGCGTTGAAACGGCCGAAGCGCTGGCCGAACTGCACCACAAGAAGATGCGCGAGGAACTGGGAATTGCCGGAGAAGACGCCGCCCAAATTCGCGATCTCTTTCATCAAAAATATCGCGGCTCGCGTTATTCGTTCGGCTACCCGGCCTGCCCGAACTTGGAAGATCAGACGAAACTGTTTGTTCTGCTGAAGCCGGAAGAAAATGTGGGCGTGCGCCTGACATCCGGGTTCTTGTTAGAGCCTGAGCAGAGCACATCGGCGATTGTCGTGCATCATCCGGGAGCGAAATATTTCGTGGTCTAACGCTCGTCAGGAATTAGCATCGCGGACGATTTCGAATTTGTTGTGTTTGCCCCGGTGACTTTTTACAAACTCCTGACACATTCATGACAAATTCGATGTGCCGGTACGGCAATTTATTACCAGATCCTAGATGTGGCAGCTAAGTCCTGCTCTCATCAACTGGGATCGCAGACTTCAGGCCCTCCGTCACCGGGAAGGCATGAGGGAAAACAGGCGCTCGCACCGCAGGGGGTGCGGGCGCCGTTTTATTTTCTTGTCGCTCCATGGCGCGGGTGCTCACCTTAGCACCTGGACTATCGCCGTTAACCTTCGTCATACACTTCAACTGTTACAATTTCGGTAATCTGCCAGACAGCAGATTTCTCCTCTCTCGCTTCGCTCAAGCGTCGGAATGACAAGGGGCGGGAGGCGTGAGTAGCGGGAGTTCGAAGCCAGCGCCATGAAATGTCCTTTTTGCGGATTTGCCAATGACAAGGTAGTCGACTCGCGCGAGAGCAAGGAAGCGGAATCCATCCGCCGCCGGCGTGAGTGTTTGAAGTGTGGCAAGCGCTTCACCACCTACGAACGCATCGATGAAATTCCCTACATGGTCGTAAAAAAAGATGGACGACGGGAGAAGTTCGACCGCCAGAAAGTTCTCAACGGATTATTACGAGCCTGCGAAAAACGGCCGGTGCCGATCAGCAAATTGGAACAAATCGTCAATGAAGCGGAGTCGTTCGTGATCGAGTCGGCGGAGCGCGAGCGCAAGACCAGCGAACTTGGCGAGTTGATCATGAACCGCCTGCGTCGCTACGACAAGGTCGCCTATGTGCGGTTTGCCTCCGTCTATCTCGATTTCAAGGACGTCAAAGAGTTCATGAATGAGTTGAAGGATTTGGTAAAGGTGAAAGCTCCGTGAGTGTTTATCCCAAATTGAATCGGCTATCGCGAGGAACTGCTGAGGACTAGGCATTGATGAGCCATAAAGTAACTCTCATCCCCGGAGACGGCATTGGGCCGGAAGTCACGAAGGCAACCGTGCGCATCCTCGAAGCCACGGGTGTGAAGTTCGAGTGGGAAACTTTCGCAGTGGGCGCCGAAGCGTACGAGAAGTCTGGCGAATATATTCCCAAGGAATTGACCGAATCGATCGAACGAAATCGCGTGGCTCTGAAAGGCCCGGTTACCACGCCCGTGGGCGGCGGCTTTGCCAGCATCAACGTCGCGCTCCGCAAGAAATTTGATTTGTACGCCAATTTCCGGCCGATCCGGAACCTGCCTCACATCCCCACCCGCTATCCAGAGGTAGACCTGATCATCGTGCGCGAGAACACAGAGAGCCTTTACTCTGGCCTGGAACATGAGGTGGTACCCGGAGTAGTCGAAAGCCTGAAGATCATCACGGAGAAAGCTTCCACCCGGATCGCCAAATTCGCCTTTGCCTATGCCCGGAAAAATCAGCGGAAGAAAATTCACGCCATTCACAAGGCGAACATCATGAAGCTATCGGACGGCCTGTTTTTGCGCTGCTGCCGCACGGTAGCGAAAGATTATCCCGAGATCACCTACGGCGAACATATTGTGGACAACACATGCATGCAACTGGTGATGAATCCGTATCAGTACGACATGCTGGTGATGGAAAATTTGTACGGAGACATCATCTCGGATTTGTGCGCCGCTTTTGTCGGCGGACTGGGCTTCGTCCCCAGTGCCAACCTGGGAGATAGCTGCGCGATTTTTGAAGCGGTCCATGGCTCGGCGCCCGATATCGCGGGAAAGAATCTGGCCAATCCAACCGCGCTGCTCCGCTCCGCGCTCCTGATGGTTCGCCATCTCGGTGAGCACGACGCTTCCACGCAAATTAGGAATGCGTTGGAAAGAGTATATCGTCACCCGGAAAAGTTGACGCGCGACATCGGCGGCCAGGCGGGAACATCGCAGTTTGCCGACGCGGTCATCGAAGAAATGTCACGGGAAGTTCCCGTTGCCGGAGCCGATGTTCGTTTAACTTCGTTTTGATTCCAATCGTTTTTGATTCCAACTTCGCTCCGCCCCGCCGGCTTTTCCAATTCCGCCATTGACTCGCGCGCTCCATTCGGAGTACATTGCCTCGTTCTGGGGATTCTGGGGAAATGACGCGCACAACACGGCGTGTGGGGATAGTTCTCTTTCAGCTCGGTGGACCCGACACGCTGGAAGCGATCGAACCTTTTCTTTACAACCTGTTCTGCGACCCCGACATTATTGATTTCCCCTTCGCCCGAATTGGCCGTAAGCCCCTGGCCAAGCTGATTTCCACCACTCGCGCCCGCAAAGTGCAGCATCACTATGCCACCATCGGCGGAGGCTCGCCCATCCGCCGGCACACCGAACGCCAGGCCCGTGCGCTGGAGACTGAGCTGCGCAATCAAGGAATCGACGGCCACTGCTTTGTAGCCATGCGTTACTGGCATCCGTTCACACGCGAAGCCGTTGAACAGCTGCGGGCCGCGCGGTGCGATGAGGTGGTGCTGTTGCCGTTGTACCCGCAATATTCATCGACGACGACGGGCTCCAGTCTGAACGAATGGCGGCGGCTGTTCTCGGATAACGTTCCAATCCATTGCGTCGAGACGTTCTATCGCAATAGGGTCTACCTGGATGCCGTCATAGAAAAGGTGAACGAGGCTTTATCGCGCTTCCCGGAACCAGGGCGGCCCGAGATTGTTTTCAGCGCCCACAGCATTCCCATGTCAGTCATTGAGAAGGGCGATCCCTATCAGCGTCAGATCGAAGAAACCGTGCGACTTCTGACCGAGCGCGGAGGATGGAACAATCCGCACCGGCTCTGCTATCAGAGCAAAGTTGGAGCCAGCCGCTGGCTGCAGCCCTCACTGCATCAAACCCTGCGCCAGTTGGCGGCCGATCAAGTGCGCGAGATGTGTGTCGTCCCGGTGGCGTTTGTTTCCGATCACGTGGAAACGCTCGGAGAAATTAATCATGAGGCGCGGGAACAGGCGCGTCGACTCGGTATTACGCGATTTGAAATGAGTGCCGGCCTGAATGATTCTCCAAGATTTATACAAGCCCTGGGGCAGATTGCGCTTGACGCCCTTAGCGAGGCAGCTCACACGTTGATTCACCCGATTGGCAGTGCTGAGAGGTCGTTGGCGGCGCCACAATACGCGACGGCTGCAGGCTTGGATTAGAACCAACATCGAGTCATAAGGAGCGGGAGGAAGTTCATGGCGGAGCCGGAGACCCCGAAGGTCAATCCGAATCCCGAAGCGGCGAAACCCGCAGTGACGAGTCCTGCATCAGCGGGCGCGCAGGATGCCACCAAGTATGTGGGCACACCAGCGGTAGGCACCTCGAAAGCCGCCGCCGCTGCTGGCGTCGCGGGCACCGCCCCCTCGACCGAGATCGATCGCCATCGCCGCCGCTTCGTGTGGACCATGGTCACAGGTTTCCTGATGGCGTGGTTCCTGGCGTTCTTTCGCTTCTTCCTGCCGCGCACTCTCTTTGAACCCAACTCTGTTTTCAAGATCGGTTACCCGTCAGAATTCGCTCTGGGCGTCGATACCAAGTTCCAGCAGAAATACCGCATCTGGGTCGATCGCACTCCCGACCGCCTGTTCGTGATCTACGCGCGCTGCACGCATCTGGGATGCACACCGGATTGGAAGCCCAGCGAAAACAAATTCAAATGTCCCTGCCACGGCAGCGGCTACGACAGCGAAGGCATCAATTTCGAAGGCCCGGCGCCGCGTCCGATGGACCGGGCGCATATCGAACTCGCGCCCGACGGCCAGGTTTTGGTTGATACATCGAAGCTGTATTCGTGGCCCAAGGGACAGCCCAGCAAATTTAATGATCCGGGGGCGTTCTTGACCGGAGTGTAAAACAAAAGCAGGTTCCCTCACCGCGCCTTAGCACGGTCCGGAATGACAAACAGGAAAGTAGTTTGAATCATGGCTGACGAAAACAATCCGAGCGGTAACAACGGCGGTGATGGCAGGCCTACCAGCGGCCCGAATGGCGGGTCGAATGGCGGCTCGAATGGAAAGACTGGCAAAGTCGGACTTGTGGAGCGCGTCTCGACCAGCGTGAAAGCGGATATCCACGCTCTCAAAACCGACATCCCCACCAAGGCAAAGGAACAGATCGAGAGCCTGAAAGATCCGACGAAGACGCAGGTCTATACGTCGATCTTCCGCCACAAACACGACGACACTCCACGCAATCGCGCGCTGGGCGTGCTCTCCAACGTCTTCCTGCATTTGCATCCGGCAAAGATCAATCGTGACGCTGTGCGCTACAGTTACACCTGGGGCATGGGCGGCATCACGTTTTACCTGTTCATTATCTTGACCTACACCGGCGTGCTGCTGATGTTCTATTACCACCCCAGCAAGGTGCAGGCGTTTCGCGACGTGCTCTATCTCGAACACGACGTGCCGTTCGGAAAAATCCTGCGCAACATGCACCGCTGGGCTGCTCACCTGATGGTGATCGGCGTATGGCTGCACATGTTTCGCGTGTTCCTCACCGGATCGTATAAAAAGCCCCGCGAATTCAACTGGAACATTGGCGTGTTACTCCTGGTGTTTACTTTGCTACTTTCGTTCACCGGATATTTACTGCCCGACGACCAGCTCGGTTTCTGGGCCGTTACGGTGGGCACAAATATGGCGCGCGCCACGCCGCTGCTCGGTCACGAAGGCCCATTCGGCTCGATGCTCGGCATGACGCCATACAATGACGTCCGCTTCGGACTGCTGGGCGGGTCGATCGTCGATGCCAATGCCCTGCTCCGCTCCTACATCTGGCACTGCATCGGCATTCCGATCGTAGCCTCCGTTCTGATGATTGTGCATTTTTGGCGCGTAAGAAAAGATGGCGGAATTTCAGGCCCAGCTCCAGTAATGCTGGAAGCCGAAGCGGACAAGCCTCGCCGCGGCCCGAAAGCGGCGGGAGAGTAAGTATCCGTAGAGACGTTGCTTGCAACGTCTCTGCGGGCGGCACCGCGAACGATGGCGAGAGAAACGTAGCAAGCTAGCTCTCTACAGGAAACATTTTATGGACTGGCGACAACTCTGGGAGATTTGCTCAGCCCCCGACAACGTGCCGATCGTCGGCCTGATCCCGCTGCTTGGCTTCTACATTTATCTGGCGGTAAGACAGGCGCGCGCTAACGATCAATTGATCGCCCAACTGGAAGCCGATCCCGCGATGGCCAAAACCCACCATCGCAAAACCTGGCCCTTTAAACCTGGATGGGCAAAAGAAGTACACGTCTGGCCATTTCTGCTACGCATTGAATTTCTCGCCGCCATCATCATCACCATCATTCTGATGATTTGGTCGATCACCCTAAATGCGCCGCTGGAGGAACCAGCCAATCCCAACCTCACCATGAATCCTGCAAAAGCTCCGTGGTACTTTCTCGGACTGCAGGAGATGCTCGTCTATTTCGATCCCTGGATTGCCGGCGTGGTCATGCCGACCATGATCATCATCGGGCTGATGGTCATTCCCTACATCGACACCAACCCTTTGGGCAGCGGCTATTACACGTGGAAGCAGCGCAAGTTTTCTATTTCGACATTTCTGTTCGGCTTCATCATTCTGTGGGTCGCGATGATCATCATCGGGACATTCATTCGCGGCCCCGGCTGGCAGTGGTTTTGGCCGGGGCAGACGTGGGATCACAACCGGTTGATCTACGAGGTGAACCGCGATCTTCCGGACTTGTTCGGCATCACGTCGAACATGGCGAAAGCAATCTTCGGTGCCGTCATAGTCGGCGGCTATTATCTGCTGGGCGGCGGGCTCGTCTATTCCCTGTTCCGGCGACGCATGGGAAAAGACTTTCAGCGAATGAGTCTGCTGCAATTCTCCATCATGCAGTTCTTGCTGCTGACCATGGTTGCCTTGCCCCTGAAGATGGCCCTGCGGCTTCTGTGGCACATCAAGTACGTTTGGATTACGCCGTGGTTCAACATATGAAACCGTCGTTGGTCGTCGGTCGTTGGTCGATGGCCAAAACCACAACCGCTAAACCCCGAATATGAATAACGAACGACGAACGACCAACGACCAACGACAGATTTTTCGGAGGAACTGGTGCCTGAAAAACCCATCCCCGAGCAGGATCCGATCACCGGAAAATCGTACGCCATTCATTATTTGATTGCGACGGTGATTCTGATTGGCACGCTGTTTTGGGCCCTCTACGACGAGGCCTGGGGACAGCGCCCCTGGAAGGCCTTTCAGGATCAGTGGAAGGATCGCTACAGCGCCTTCCTCAATACCGCGAAATCCACATCGGCGAAGTCAGAGCAGTCGGTCGAACAAGATCCGCAATATGCCGCTCTCAAACAGGATTACGAGAAGGCTTATCAGAATTCCAAGGCGCAAGCCGAAGAAGGTCGCAGGAAACTCGACGACGCCAGCGCGCGTCTGCTCGCGGTCCAGAGCGTCTTCACCGACCGTCGCGCGTATGTAAACGCGCTGACCTACGAGTTGGAAACCAGCACCAGCGCCTCAGACAAAGGCAGCAAGCAAAAAGAAATCGACAAATACAAAGCCGAGCAGGCTACGGTCGAATTTCCCGACGGTACTAAAAAGAAATTTACCTTTCCGAAATTGGAGGAAACCTACAACGAAATCCGCGACGAGCGCACCAAGCTCAGCTTGGAACTCGGCGAAGTCCTAAAACCCGTAACCGCGGCAAAGGCCAAGATGGATGAATACATCTCGGACCACATGGTCGACCTGACCCCGCAGCAAATTCTGGGCCTGAAGAAGAGGGCAGCGGATTGGGATCCATCGATTGTCCAGATCAACGTGGCCGACGCGAACATCGTGGACCGCTGCGAGTCCTGCCACATGAACACCCGCGAACCCCTCAAGGTCACGCCCGCGGCTATGATGGCAAAAGGTGAGAAGCAGCCGGACGAATATGCCAAAGCTCTGGCCAGCCACACCGAGCCGGAGCTGCTGCAGATCCACGATCCCGAAAAGTTTGGCTGTTCCCCCTGTCACCAGGGCAACGGCCGCGCCACCACCAGCGTCGAGAAGGCGCACGGTAATTATGAGCACTGGCTGTGGCCGCTTTATCCCAAAGAAAATTCGGAAGCCGGTTGTCAGAGTTGCCATTCAGCGGACATGGTTCTCGCCAGCGGCGATGTGCAATGGCATACCATCAACGACGGCAAAGATTTGTTCCGCCAACGCGGCTGCATGGGCTGCCATCGCTATGAGGGTTACGACAAAGAGCCCGAAGATCTGAATTCTGTCGGCCAGCAGATCAAGCAGATTGAGACGCAGAAAAAAGAGAATGCGAAGAATACGGCTGATTTAATGAAGCAGGCCGATGCCGCCGCGTCCAACGACGAAGCCAACCAGCTGAACGACAAAGCGGTCGCGCTACGTGTCGCCAACAGCAAGCTGGATGGGCGTTTGCAACAACTCGACTTCCAATCGCACAGCCTCATGCAGGATCAGAAAAAAGTCGGTCCGAATCTGAAGGACGCGCGTCTCAAGCTGAATAAAAACTGGATTCCCGTTTGGCTTAAGAAACCTTCCGACTTCCGGCCAACAACCAAGATGCCGAACTTCCGCCTGACCGATCATCAGATTCAGGCGATCTCGGCCTACATCTGGCAATCGGGTTTCACCGACGAACTGCCCAAACATAAGCCCGGAAACGCAGTCCACGGAAAAGAATTGTTTGAGGAGCGCGGATGTCTGGCCTGCCACTCCATCGGCGAGGGCGACCAATTGCAAGGCGGAACCTTCGCTGCGAACTTGACGCGTGTTGGCGAAAAAGCTAATTACGATTATCTCGTACGCTGGATTCACAACGCCCGCCAGCGAACCCGGCCCTACTGCCCCTACGAAAAGAAAGACATCGGTCCCGAAGACTATGCAAAGAAGAACCTTCCCTACGTATTTGACCTGGATCACAGTAAGTGCCCCAACGACGGACACGAATTGCAAGTGCAGAATATGACGGTGATGCCGAGCCTGCGCCTCAGTCCGGGGGACGCGGAAGATATTGCCACGTATCTGATGACGCAGAAGAAACAGGAGCCCTCATCCTATGCAGATGCGGCGTTCGTGGACGATCCGAATTTGAAGGAAGAAGGCAAGAAGTGGGTCCGCTTCTACGGCTGCGGCGGATGCCACGAAATTTCCGGCATGGAAGATGAAGGACGAATTGGCACCGAACTCACCTACGAGGGCAGCAAGCCTATCGAGCGCCTAGATTTCGCTCTGTTCACGGAAGCTTCGCAACGGGGCGGCAAGGACGCGGAGCCCATCAAAGACAAGGAAGACCTGGCTCGCCTTCCCGACGGTCCCGCAAAGGAACCCTGGTACGACCACAAGGGATTCTTCGAGCACAAACTGGCCGAGCCGAATGTGTACGATCAGGGCAAAGTAAAAACCGAGACCGAAGCTCTGCGTATGCCGAACGCCCACCTCACCAAAGATCAGGTGCTTGGCCTCACCACCTTCCTCCTCGGGAGCCAGGAGACTTCCCTGCCCCAGAGTTATCAGTACAAGCCCGGCGACGCGCGCCACGATATTCAGGAAGGCTGGTGGGTCGTCAAGAAATACAACTGCATGGGATGCCATCAATTCATTCCTGGCCAGCGAACTATCTTGATGGGCCTGAAGCAGTATCAGGACGCGCAGGAGCAGTTACCGCCAAAGTTGCTGACCGAAGGCGCGCGCGTCGATCCCGAATGGCTGCGAAAGTTCCTCTCGAATCCGGCCCTGAGTACCACGGACACAAACCGCAACGGCGTGCGCCCGTACCTGAAAGTTCGGATGCCTACATTCTCCTTCTCCGACAATGAACTGAGAAAGCTGGTGCGCTTCTTCGAAGCTTTGTCGCAGCAACCACTTCCCTATATTCCCGAGCAGGTGCCAACGCTCACGACTAAAGAATCCGACATGGCTCGAAGCCTGTTCTCGAGCACGGCGGCCCCCTGCTTGAAGTGCCACGCCACGGGCGATCCCGCGCATGACAAGATCGCCACCGCGCCCAACTTCCTGATGGCGAAGGAGCGCCTGAAGCCGGATTGGGTGGAGCGCTGGATTACCGATCCTCAGGCGATCAGCCCCGGCACTTCGATGCCGTCCGGCTTGTTCAAACAGCAGAATAATCAGTGGGTTTTCGCCGGACCGACCCCGCCCACGTTCAACGGTTTTGAGGGTGATCATCGCAAGCTGTTGACCGATTACATCTTCCAGTTGACTCCGGAAGAACAAAGGCGGGTCGCATCCTCCATGCCGCGAGCAAAGGCCGCCATGCAGCCATCGAGTAGTCGTAAACAGGCAGCCCTGGAATCGCATCATACGGCGAGCGGTGGTTCGCGCTAGAATGTGCGGTTCCCGGGATAGAAGTTACACAGTAAAGTTTTTGGGACCGGAGGGTCGTGCACTCGAATGATTTGGGAAGGTCACGGCCTCAGCCGTGCCGCTCGGAGTCACAAATGATGCGGGGCTTTAGCCCCTGACGGACTTGCAGTTCACTCCTTCGTATGAATGGCTTCTGGCTAAAACGGCGCGGGCGAGGACGCCCACGCGACAGCCGGCGGGACGCCGGCGCTACATTTCAAGAAAGGACGACATCATGAATAAGAAAACAGGTTGGACAACAACGACGCTTAGCGTGCTCGCGCTATGCGCGTTGCTGACACTTGCGGCTTGTAGCAAGAAAGAAAATACGGAGCAATCGGACAATAAAGCTGCGGAGTCTGCAGCTCCCGCGGCGACGCCCATCGATCCGGCGACGGTAGCCACCGTTAAGGGCACCGTAAAGTTTGATGGCACCGCTCCCAAACCATCCAAGATCGACATGAGCCAGGATCCCGGCTGCAAGGGAACGAATGAAGCCGAGAACGTCGTCGTCTCCGGCGGCGATCTGGCCAACGTCTTCGTCTATGTAAAAGACGGCCTTGGCAATCGCACCTTCGACACGCCCAAGGATCCCGTAGTGCTCGAACAGAAGGGCTGCCGTTATCACCCGCACGTCCTTGGAGTGATGGCAGGCCAAACAGTGGACATCAAGAACGGCGATCCCACCACGCACAACATCCATCCCACGCCGAAAGACAACCGTGAGTGGAACGAATCGCAGCCGCCATCTTCCGCGGACATCCAGAAGAACTTCGCGCGCGAAGAAATCATGCTGCCCGTAAAGTGCAACCAGCATCCATGGATGAAGATGTACATCAACGTGGTGAAGAGCCCGTTCTTCGCCGTCACCGACAAAAGTGGCAACTATGAAATCAAGGGCCTGCCCCCGGGCGATTACACCATCGCCTTCGTTCACGAGAAACTCGGCGAGCAGGAACAAAAGATAACGGTCGCTCCGAAAGATACCAAAACCGTCGACCAGAGCTTCAAAGCCGCCGGCGAATAGCCGCGTCGCTTTGGTAAAATATCGCGTTGGATGAGCAGGTTGCGCTCAGCTGTGCAACCTGCTCTGCCCTCTCTTCAATCCTCAGACCCAAGGGGCGATACTCTGAAAGCCATCGCGACAACCTACAATCGCGGGCATCATCGGCTGGCCGTTCTCCTTGCCTGCTGGACTTTCCTTCTCATCATTGCCGGCGCTCTGGTCACCAGCAACGACGCTGGACTCTCGGTCCCCGACTGGCCGACATCGTTCGGTTCCTGGTACAAAATTCCCAAGCTCGTGGGCGGCGTCAAGTTCGAGCACACCCACCGCATGATCGCGCAGGGCGCCGGACTTCTGACGATTCTCCTCGCCGTCTGGACCTGGCGCGTTGAAAAGCGGCGGTGGCTGCGGTACCTGGCTTTGGCTGCGCTGGGAACAGTGGTCGCTCAGGGGATTCTAGGCGGCATCACAGTTCTGTTCTATCTGCCCCCGGCCGTATCGTCGGCGCATGCGGCGCTGGCGCAAACATTCTTCTGCCTTGCTGTAGCGATAGCATTGTTTACCGGCAAGAAGTGGATCGAAGAACAGCCCCGAGTAGAATTCGATCAGCGGCGTCCCAGCCTGTTCACCTTAACGCTTCTTTCCATTTTCGTGCTGTACGTCCAGCTGATTCTGGGAGCCATGTTCCGTCACCACGGTTTAAGCTGGTGGCCCCACGTCGTGCATGCAGTCGTGGTTTCGTTTGTGCTGGCGTGGACGGCAATGCGGGCGCTCACGGTCTATTCCGCAGATCGAAGCCGTCCGTCGTCCCGCGATCCTGATGCTGTCGCTGGTCATTGCGCAGCTGTGCCTTGGCTTTACCGCGTTTCTGACGCGCGTGGCGTGGGGCCGGGACGCAGTGCAGCCCGAACTTCCCATGGTGGTCTCGACGGTCGCTCACGTCGCGGTGGGAGCTCTTTTGCTGGCGACCGCGGTAATCCTGGCCATCCAGGTGTGGCGCCATGTGCCGGTCGCCTTCGAAGAACGACTGCCGCAGGCGCAACAGGATCCTTCGGCCGCCTGAATATCACGTGGGGACAGCCGCCCTCGGCTGTGCCCTGAGCGAAGCCGGACAGGGTCGAGCGAAGCTCGACATCCTAATCCCAGCGCTGAAGCGTTTCTAACGGTTCGACCAGATGTCGTAAACTGTTTGCAGTCCCCGGGGTAATTCTTTGGTCTCAAAAGTCTCTGCACTCGCCGATGCCGGTCCGGAACTCGAGCACATCCGCCGCGCCCGTAATTTCCGTTGAGAATCTGGTCCATCGTTATGAGAACCGCACCGCGCTGAATGGCGTTTCCTTCGACGTGCGCCCGGCGGAGCTGTTTGGACTGCTCGGTCCGAATGGCAGCGGCAAAACCACTCTGTTCCGAATTCTCTCGACATTGATGATTCCCGACCGCAGGCCGCGCCATGGTCATGGGATGCGACGCGGCCAGGATCCCGCGAGTCTGCGCCGCCAGATCGGCGTGGTTTTTCAGGCGCAGAGCGTCGATCCCAAGTTGACGGCCTATGAGAATCTGTGGCATCAGGGCCATCTCTACGGTCTGCGCGGATCTGCGCTGAAAAAGCGCATAGCAGAAATTCTGAGCTCGCGTGGGCCTGGCCGACCGCGCCAAGGAGCGGGTCGAGACATTCTCCGGCGGAATGCAGCGTCGCATCGAACTGGGGAAAGGATTGCTGCATCATCCGGGAGTCTTGCTGCTGGATGAGCCGACCACCGGCCTCGACCCCGGCGCGCGCCGCGATCTATGGCAGTATCTGCAGATGCTGCGCGATGAAGAACATGTTTCCGTGCTGGTGACAACGCACCTGATGGAAGAAGCCGAGCGCTGCGACCGGCTGGCCATTCTGAACGAAGGGAAATCTGGTCGCGCTGGGCACGCCGGCAGAACTGAAAAGCGAAATCGGTGGCGACGTGATCATGCTGGATGCCGCGCACGACGCGGCTTTGCTGGCCGAACAAATTCGCTCGCGCTTTCACGTCGAAGCGACCGTGCTGGGCAATCAGGTGCGCATCGAGCGCGAAGGCGGCCACCGCTTCGTCCCCGACGTGGTCGAAGCCTTTCCCGGCGAGATTCAGGCGATTTCCGTCAGCAAGCCCGCGCTGGAAGATGTATTCATCCATCGCACCGGCCACAAGTTCTGGAGTGAAGAGCGCGAACTAGAGTTCCGAAGAAAAAAAGAAAAAGAGGAGGTAGCTTGCGTCCAATGATCCTGGTGCTTTCTCTGGTGCTCGGTGTACTGCCACTGGCGGGCGTGGTATGGATCTTCGTGAGCGGCATGATCGTCCTCTCGCCGTTTTCGGCCACGGTCGACGGCCTTTTCATGACGCTGATCTTGCTCACGCTGTCGGCCTGTTTCCTGTTGAATGCGTACTGGGAAATGCGGGACCACGGATGATCGGCAAAAAGAAACCGCCGCCGGCCAAGACTCCCGCCGCGAAAGCGAGCTAGACGAAAGCGAACGTAGATGAAAGCAAGTCGAGAGCAAGATAACAATGGCGACTCAGGCAACAACTTTAGCGCGGCCGCTGGAGCAGGCCGGCATCGGCGGGCGTAATGCTCCCGGCATTCACGCTGTGGTGGCGCGAAATCGTGCGCTTCTATCGCCAGCCGACGCGCGTGGTCGGCGTGCTGGCCTCGCCGCTGGTGTTCTGGCTGGTCATCGGTTCGGGATTCGGAACTTCGTTTCGCTCCGGCGGCGGCCCCGGCCAGCAGCATTACCTGGATTATTTCTATCCCGGCGCGCTGATCATGATCGTGTTGTTCACTTCGATTTTCACCATGATGTCGGTGATCGAAGACCGCAAGGAAGGCTTCCTGCTTTCGGTGCTGGTCGCGCCCGTGCCGCGCACCGCGATCGTGCTCGGCAAGGTGCTGGGCGGAACCACGCTTTCGGCGTCCAGGGCATGATCTTTCTGATCTTCGCGCCATTCGCCGGCGTTCATCTGCAACCGCTACAGGTCCTGCTGGTCGCGGTAGTGGTCTTTCTGGTTTCGTTTTCGCTGACCGCGCTGGGCTTCGCCATCGCCTGGCCCATGGATTCCTCGCAGGCCTTCCATGGGATCGTCAACTTGTTTCTGATTCCGTTGTGGCTGTTGTCGGGGGCGCTGTTTCCGCTGGCGGGCGCATCGGGATGGATTCGCATCATCATGCGCCTGAATCCTCTGACCTATGGAGTGGAGGCGCTGCGCGGCCTTCTGTATCCCGGCGCGGACACCAGCTTTCCCGCTACCCTCGGCAATGGCAACGCTGGTTCTGTTTTCGCTGGTGATGTTCGGACTGGCGTTGCTGATGGCAAACCGCCGACGACGCAACGAGGCCCGCCGCGTGATCGCCGGAAATTCGATCGCAGAACAATACGCCTTCTTCCCCGCCCTCAACGCAACCCTCAACGGAACCAGCGCCGTGCTGCTGCTCACCGGACGCGGCCTGATCGTGCGCGGCCGCATCGCCGCCCATCGCGCCTGCATGATCGCGGCCGTGATCGCCTCGGCGTTGTTTCTGGGATGCTATCTGTTCTTCCACTTCAAAGTCGGCAACATTCGATTTCTGGCGAAGGCTGGGCGCGGCCGGTGTATTTCGCGATTTTGATTTCGCATGTCACGCTGGCGATTGTCATTGTTCCCCTGGCCATTATCACCTTAAGCCGCGGACTGGGAGCGCGCTATCGCGCAGCATCGCGCCATCGCCCGCTGGACCTGGCCCTTTGGATGTATGTTTCGGTGACGGGCGTGATCGTGTATTTCATGCTCTACCAGTGGTTTCCGCACAGCTAGACGCGTGTGGACGCATTCGTGAGGAGGCTTGCGTGAAGGTTTGTTGGTTTCGTGAAGAGGTTTCTGTGGAGAGCGGCTTTGAAGGCCACGTTAGCTTGGGAGGGCATCGGCTTCAGCCCTGCCGCTGATAGCGCCTACGAACCGGGCTTCAGCCCCTGCGGGTCGCATTCGCGGGAATTCTCATGTCCATCACTGAAGCTGAAGATCGACGTCTCCGGAACCGTCGGCGACGACGCCTGGCGCGAGATCCACCAGTTCGATCAAATCCAAAGCGCCGACTTCGGTCCCCAGTTCGGCAGCGGCGGACGCTGCAACCATCCGCCCGACGCTCCCCACGCCAAGGGCGAATGGATCGGCGCCGAAATCCGCCTGCAGACGCCGCTTCTGGCGCAATACGCCATGTCCCACTATCTCGAGCAGGAGCGTGTCCTCGACGCGGACGTGGAGAATAAGCTGTCTTCTGCTATAGTTCAATTTCCCGGGATTCCATGCCGATTTCGTCTCAGACCACGGCTTCACAATTCCAGTCGCAGAGATTCACCCGGATGGCTCCGCCGCCACGAACCTACGCCCAAGCGCGGCATGTCGCGCACCCAGAAGATTCTGTTCTTCGCCACCGGCTGGCTGATCGTACTCATGCCGTTTCTGTTCTGGTGGAACACGTGGTTCGGACGTCATCTTTCCGACCAGCAGCTCACTGAATATCTCCACGACGACAAAAAGCCCCGCCACATCCAGCACGCGCTGGTACAAATGGGCGATCGCATGTCCCACGGCGATGCGGCCGTAAAGCAGTGGTATCCCGACTTAATCCGCATTGCGGGACGAGCCAGTGGAAGAGGTTCGCAACACCGACGCCTGGGTCATGGGGCAGGACACCTCCGGCGCAGGCTTTCACGAAGCGCTGCTGAAGATGCTTGCGGATTCTTCCCCGATGGTGCGCGGCAATGCAGCGCTTGTCGCTGGTGCGCTTCGGCGATGCGACCGGCCGTCCGCAGATCGTAGCCTTGCTGCAGCCCGCGCAGGTCACTGCTCCCGTAAGCGGTCACGTCGTCGATGCCGATCGCCCCGGCACGGCGATCCACCAAGGCGGATTGCTCGCAAAGCTGGCTCGGCAGGCCTTCAGCGACGGTCGAAGTTCGCTCGCCAATTCCCGGACGAATCCGCACCGTGTCGCCAACCCGGCGCAAACATCGCCGCCGGAACAGAAATGGCAGTAGTCGATCCCGCGACCGAGCAGGTGTGGGAAGCCCTACGCGCGCTGTATCTGGTCGGGCAGATGGACGATCTGACGGCGATTCGCCCCTACGAACGGGACCTGCCGGACATCTCGAACGATGTCCGCCAGCAGGCGCAGGAAACGGAAAAAGCCATCCGAACCCGAAGGTCAACCCCGGCAAACAGGTAGCGCCGGCGTCTTGCCTGGTTCAAATAGTAGATGGCGAACAGAAAGGAAGAGCTAAGAGTTAACGGCCAAGAGCTAAGAGCCGATTCTAAATCGCCATTGGACCCACTTCTTTTTCCACTTCAGCTGTGTCCACCATGGCGATTGCGTCCCAGGGGCATCCGTCAAGGAAGCAACCGTCAGGGCCTTTGCTCAAGCATTTCTTGCAGCCGATGCAGAGGATAGGATCGATTGCGATGCGGCCGAAGGGCGGATTGTCCTCATCAGGCACCCAGAACATGCAGTCTTCTACAGGGCAATATTCAACGCAAGCTGGCGACCCGGCGCATCCAGTGCAGCATTCGGTGATGACCGCCAGTTCCTTAGGCTTTTTCTTGCGCGGAGTGGCGAGCCCTTTCGACTTCGGTTCAAACTTGAGCTCGTCGGGAACCATCCCAACTGCTTTATTAGCGCCGGGTACAGGAGGCATGCGTCAAATTATAACTCGAACCGCGCTGGTTATGAACCCACGGTTCGCGTGAACTCGAGTCCCCGCTCACATGCCGTAAAGGCTTTCCGTTTGTCGCCTCCGGCTCGTTGACTTCGCACTCTCAAGCTGATAAAAGTTAACGTTCTTTTCAACGCACACTGCCCCGGAGGTTTGTGCCTTCGCGATATGCCGGACGAAACAAAATCTCCTGCTTCACCGCCGCCGGAAGATGAACCGAAACCGACGGCAGACCGGCCCGCAACTCCGGGCGGAGTGAAAGCTACTCCCTCCGGCTCGGTTCAATCGGAAACCAAACCCGCCCCCGACAAACCCGCCGATTCCATAACTCCTTCAAAACCCGCAGCCGCCGCGTCCACAGCTCCTGCCGCAGCTAAACCCGCGGCAGCCCCACCCAAACCCGCGGCTCCCGTGCCCACTCCTTGGGATTCTCCCATGATCGCAAAGCTCAAAGGTAAATGCGGCTCCGGCATCGAGCCGCTTACCTATCTCGGCCAGAACTATATGTTGGTCGATCGCTCGCTGATACCCGAAATCCTCCAAGTCCTGCACCACGAAGAGCAGTTCGATTACTGTGTGGACATCACCGCGGTGCACTACCCCAATCGCGAGAAGCAGTTCGAGGTGCTCTGGATTCTGTATTCGTTCCCGCGCAACGAGCGCATCCGCGTCAAAACGCAAATCGCTGACGGCGACAGCCTTCCCAGCTCTGTCCCCATTTGGGCAACTGCCAACTGGCTGGAGCGCGAGGTCTTCGACATGTTCGGCATTAAATTCGACGGCCACCCCGACATGAAACGCATTCTCTTGCCCGACGGTTGGAAAGGCCACCCGCTGCGCAAAGACTACGGCATCCTGCAACAAGACAACGAGTGGGTACAGATCAACCTCGGGATCGAGAGCGGACAATGATCGCCAAACGAAATTGAATTCACAAGCAAGAGTTACCGCATCAGCCGACCAAGCAAGCCCCAGCCGCGAAGCGGCGAAAGAATGCAGCCCACAGCTTGCCCTGAGCCTGTCGAAGGGGCGCAAGCCGTGGGTCAGACAAGAAATAAACAACAAGCCCCGTAGGGGCGAAAGAGAATCCTCAGCAAGAACGGCATAACGACAACATCACGCGTCTACTTGGCAATGCCCGACCCGACCTCACTCTCGCCGCTCGATCTGGAAACGCCCGACAAAACGTTTCTCGATGCCAACGAGCTCGTCATCAACATGGGCCCGCAACATCCCGCGACCCATGGCGTCCTGCGCGTAATCCTCCGCCTGGACGGCGAAAAGGTGATGGGCCTCGAATGCGTGATCGGCTACCTGCATCGCGGCGTCGAGAAAATTGCCGAGAACCGCACCTACACGATGTTCAATCCCTATGTCGACCGCATGGACTACGTCGCCGCGGTCTCCAACGGGCTGGGATACTGCGAGGCGGTCGAGAAACTCCTGAACGTGGAAGCCCCGCCCCGGGCGCAATACGTCCGCGTGATCCTGACCGAGCTCAACCGCATGGCCAGCCACCAGCTTTGGCTGGGAACGCACGCGCTCGACATCGGCGCCATCACGCCGCTCTTTTACACCTTCCGCGACCGCGAAGAGATTCTCAAGATTTTCGAAAAATACTGCGGCGCGCGCCTGACCACTCACGCCTTCCGCATCGGCGGCCTGCAATACGAGACCTATGACGGCTTCGAAAAAGATGTAATGAAGTTCGTCTCCTTCGTGCGCCCGAAGATCGATGAATACGAAGAACTGCTTACCACCAACCGCATCTGGCTGGAACGCACCAAAGGCGTCGGCAAAATATCCGGCAAAGACGCCATTGCGCTCGGCGTGACTGGCCCTGTCCTCCGCGCCAGCGGCGTGAAGTGGGACATTCGCAAGGCCCTGCCCTACGCCAATTACAAGAACTTCGACTTCGACATTCCCACCGGCGAAAACGGCGACACCTACGACCGCTACCTGGTACGCATGGCCGAGTTCCGCCAGTCCCTGCGTATCATCGAGCAGGCCGTCGGCGCCATTCCCGAAGGCCCCATCATGGCCAAAGTCCCGAAAGTGATGAAGCCTCCCGTCGGCGAAATCTATCACTCGATCGAAGCTCCCAAAGGCGAGCTCGGATACTTCATCGTCAGCGACGGCTCTACGCAGCCCTACCGCATTCGCGTCCGTCCACCATCGTTCGTCAACTTGCAGGCGCTCGAGGTAATGTGCCGCGGCCAGTTGGTCGCCGACGTCATCGCCGTCATCGGCACACTCGATATCGTTCTGGGCGAGGTGGATCGGTGATCCACGCTTTCATTCAGTACATCCAGTCCTATCTCGATAGCGACCAAACGCCCGGCGGCGCCGGAAACATTTTCTGGGCGATTGTCTACATCATGCTCGTGTTCGTCGGCCTCTCCGTCGCCGTCATCGCAATGAACTGGTTGGAGCGGAAAATTCTAGCCCACATGCAAGTTCGTCTCGGTCCCATGCGCGTAGGCCCCCACGGGCTGCTGCAGCCGATCGCCGACGCTATTAAACTGCTCCTGAAAGAAGACATCATTCCCGCCGAAGCAGATGCCGCGGTTTTCTGGATTGCTCCCTTCATCGTCGTGCTCGCGGCCTTCACAGTTTTCGTAGTAGTGCCCTTCGGCCCCACCCACGCCATCACCGACATGAACATCGGCATTCTCTTCATGCTGGGCGTCTCGTCGCTGAGCGTGCTCGGAATCGTGACCGCCGGATGGGCCTCCAACTCGCACTACCCACTTATTGGCGCCCTGCGCTCCAGCGCGCAGATGGTTTCGTATGAAGTCGCCATGGGACTCGCCGTGGTCTCTGTCATCTTGATGACCAGCCTCAATGACCAAAGCACCGGCACGCTCAGCATGATCGGCATTGTGCATGCGCAACTCGCGCAGGGCGAATGGTTCATTTTCAAATTCTTTCCTCTCGGCCTGATCGGATTCGGCATCTTCGCCATCTCTATGGTCGCCGAGACAAACCGCGCCCCCTTCGACCTCCCCGAAGCCGAATCGGAACTAACCGCCGGATTCCACACCGAGTACAGCGGCTTCCGCTGGTCTCTGTTTTTCTTGGCCGAGTATTCCGCCATGATCGCCGTCTCCTCCATCGCGGTCACGCTCTGGCTCGGCGGATGGCTGCGACCGTTTCCGAACTTACTGAACGGCCCCACCTGGGATCTGGTTTTCTCCCTTTTTCCCGGCATCAGCTTTCTGCTTCTGGCCGCGATGTGTTTCTACAACACCGCCCGCATGCCCAAACACCCGCTATTCAAAGTTCAAACCATCGGCCTCGCCGGATTCGGCGTAGTCCTCGGCCTGATCGGCCTGATCCTTTTCATTCCCGCCGTCCGGATTCGCGTCACCGACATTTTCTGGTTCGTGGCCAAAGTTGCTGCCTTTATGTACCTCTATATCTGGTATCGTGGCACGTTCCCGCGATATCGCTTTGACCAGCTCATGAAAGTAGGATGGAAAGTGTTGCTGCCGACTGGACTGGCCCTCTTGATCTTGACTGCCGTCGTCGGAATGCGATCGGAACTCTGGGCAGAATTGCAGGGAGCGTGGCGCCCATGAATCCCCCGGTCGCAACTCCATTCTTCTTTTACCTGCTGGCCGCGATGATGATCATCGGCGGCGTCCTGGTCATCACCCGCAAAAACGCCGTCCACTCGGCCATGGCCCTGATCACTACGCTCTTGGCACAAGCTGCGCTCTACCTGATGCTCTACGCCCCGTTCGTAGCCGGAGTGCAGATCATCCTCTACGCCGGCGGGATCATGGTCCTGTTCCTGTTCGTGATCATGCTGATCTCCCTCGAGCGCGCCGAAAAAGAGCGCCAGTTCAATAAACAATGGCTCGTCGGAATCGTCGCCGCGGCCGCGCTGGGAGGCTTGTTCATCGCGGTCTACACCACAACAACAAAAGGCAAAGCATTATTCCCCGAAGGCCGCTTGACCTACGGCGAAACTCAAAACACGCAGCAGATCGCGGCCCTGCTCTTCGACCGCAACGCCGGACAATACATGTTCTCCTTCGAAATCGCCTCCCTGCTGTTATTGGTAGCGATCATCGGAGCCGTTGTAATGGCAAAGAAGAGGATCTGATTCGTAGAGACGTAGCTTGCTACGTCTCCTGCTGACGCCAATGGACGCCATGCTCCACATCACGACGCTCCACTACCTGGTCCTGGGCGCGGCTCTGTTCCTCCTGGGTGTCATCGGCGTGCTCACCCGCCGTAACGTAGTCATCGTCCTGATGTCGATCGAACTAATCCTGAACGCGGTCAACCTGAACCTGGTCGCCTTCTCCCGATACTGGCAAGGAATCCATGGGCCTGGCGCCCTGCACGGACAGGTCTTCGCAATTTTCGTAATCACCGACGCCGCCGCCGAAGCCGCCGTCGGCCTCGGCATCCTGATCGCCTTCTTCCGTAATAAAGAGACGGTCAACGTAGACGAAGTGAATTTATTGAAGTGGTAGAAAACCAGCTGTCAGCTATCAGCTTTCAGCTGTCAGCACAGGCCTTGTCATCCTGAGCGAAGGACCTATGCAACTCTTCGGCTGCATAGGTTCTTCGCTTCGCTCAGAATGACATGGAATTGAAGATCGACACGGACATGATGTTTTTAGAGCATATCTACCTCATCCCGCTCTTACCCGCCGTCGGCGCCGCGCTCATGTTCTTCTTCGGGCGCAAGCTGCAGAAGCCCACAGTCAGCGCCGTCTGCGTAGGTTCTGTCGTTCTCGCATTTCTCTGGTCCTGCGGCGCGGTCCTGCAATACACGAGTTGGGCTCCGGGCCATCATCAACAACCCTACGAAAAGATTCTCTACACCTGGCTCGGCACCGGCACCGGCCATTTGAATTATGTGATGCACGACGGCACCCAGGCTCCCTTTCAGGCCGACGCCGGATTCCTCCTCGACCCACTCTCCAGCATCTGGCTGCTCTTCGTCACCGGCGTCGGCATGCTGATCCATATTTATTCCACCGGCTACATGGCGCATGAAGGCGGCTACTACCGCTTCTTCGGATATCTTAACCTCTTCATGTTCTCAATGCTCACGCTGATCCTCGCGAACAACTACGTGCTCATGTTCGTCGGCTGGGAGGGCGTCGGCCTGTGCTCGTATCTTCTGATCGGCTTTTATTTTCACCGAAAATCAGCCAGCGACGCTGCTAATAAAGCGTTCATTGTCAATCGCATTGGCGATGCCGGATTTCTTCTCGGCATGTTTTTCATCGCCTGGTATTTCGGTTCGCTGCGCTACGTCGATGTGAATCATGTGGCCCGCAGCGGCCACTTCCAAATCGGCGATCCCATCATCACCGCAGCAACGTTGCTCCTCTTCGTCGGAGCCTGCGGCAAGTCCGCCCAGCTTCCTCTGTATGTCTGGCTCCCCGACGCCATGGAAGGCCCCACTCCTGTCTCCGCCCTGATCCATGCCGCGACTATGGTCACTGCGGGCGTCTACATGGTCGCGCGTTCGAACGCCTTATTCGTGCTCGCTCCGAAATCCATGCTCGTGGTCGCTATCGTCGGCGCCCTCACTGCCGTTTTCGCCGCCTCGATCGGTCTGGTTCAAAACGACATCAAGCGCGTACTCGCATACTCCACCGTCTCGCAACTGGGTTACATGTTCCTGGCGCTCGGTGTGGGAGCGTTCTCTGCCGCCGTCTTCCACGTTTTCACGCACGCTTTCTTCAAAGCCCTGCTCTTCCTAGGCGCGGGCTCGGTAATTCATGCCATGTCCGGTGAGCAGGACATGCGCAATATGGGGGATCTTCGCCAACGCATTCCCACAACTTATTGGACGATGTTCATCGCCACGCTCGCCATCACCGGCATCCCCCCCTTTGCGGGATTCTTCTCAAAAGACGAAATCCTCTGGCAGACCTGGACCTCCGAAGGCGGCGCGTATCGCGTACTCTGGTTCATCGGCTACATCACCGCGCTGATGACCGCTTTCTACATGTTCCGCCTCATCTATCTGACGTTCGCTGGTCGCCCGCGCATGAGCCACGACGTGGAACACCACATCCATGAGTCTCCGGCGTCGATGACGATGCCGTTGGTCCTCCTTGCCGTCTGCTCGCTGTTCGCGGGATTCCTCGGCTGGCCGCGGAGCCTGGGCGGCTCCGACCGTTTCGCCAGATTTCTAGAACCGGTTTTTTCCCGAGGCGAGGCTCAAGTATTTTCGGCGCAAGGCAAAGCCGGCCAACTGGCCGCCGGAGAAAAAGAAGAAGAGCATACCAGTTCAGCGGAATACCTGTTGATGTTCCTCTCAGTAGCGGCCGCAGGCGCCGGATATCTTCTGGCCGGGCGCTCCTACAAAAACGCCAACAAAGGTTACTCGGAACCAATCGCCGCCGCCCCGCCGGTCTACAACACACTGCTGAACAAATATTATGTAGATGAAGCCTACGACTACGTCTTCACCGGCCGCCGCAAGGTGGGCGACATCCGCCTGGGCGTGCTAGGCGCCGGCGAAGCCAGCTCCTGGTTCGACACTCACATAATTGACGGCACGGTCAACGGCGCCGGCTCCCTCACCCGCGGAACTGCAACATTTTCCAGTTGGTGGGATAAGTGGATCATCGACGGCATCGGCGTCAACGGCCCCGCGATCCTGGCGCGCATGTTAAGTTATCCAGCGCGTCTTTTCGAATGGGGCTTAGTGCAATGGTATGCCCTAGTAATGACCGCAGGCTTGGTAGGTTTCGCGTTTTATTATGTGTATCACTGAAAAACAGCTTCTAGCTGCTAGCTCCTGGCTTCTAGCAAACCGCTTAGAGTTAGGTGGCAAGAGCTAGAAGCTAGCAGCTAGAAGCTAGAAGCTCTTATGCATATCTTATCCATCATCCTCTTCACGCCGCTGCTGGGCGCGCTCGTTCTCCTCTTTGTCCCTAAGGAGAACAAAGACGCCGTCCGCTGGATTGCGAACTTTTTCGCGCTCGCCGGACTCCTGGTCTCAATCCCGCTCGTGCCTATGTTCTGGGAGCAGCGCTTCGAGCCCGGCTTCAAGTTCATCGAAGGCGCCCCCGGCAACTGGATTCCCTCGATTGGCGCGGGATACGTACTGGGCATCGATGGGATTTCATTTCTGCTGATCATGCTCACGACGCTCCTCGGCTGGATCTCGATCCTCTCTTCCTGGACCGCCATCGAGAATCGCGTCAAGGAATACTACATCTGGTTTCTGGTTCTGCAGACAGGCATGCTCGGCGTCTTCATGGCGCTGGATTTCTTCCTCTTCTTCGTCTTCTGGGAAGCCATGCTCGTTCCGATGTATTTGCTCATAGGGATATGGGGAGGCCCACGCAAACTCTACGCCGCCATCAAATTTTTCCTCTATACCCTTGCCGGCTCCGTTCTGATGCTGCTGGGGATTCTGTTTCTCTACTTCCATCATCAACATGTCACCGGCATCTATACGTTCAGCCTGCAAGCGCTTTACGACACTGCGCCCCGGATTTATTCCGACTACGGCCCGCACGTTGCCACGCTGCTGTTCCTGAGTTTCTTCTTCGCCTTCGCCATCAAAGTGCCGATGTTCCCTTTCCACACCTGGCTGCCCGACGCCCACGTCGAAGCTCCTACTGCCGGGTCCGTCATCTTGGCCGGCGTGCTATTAAAGATGGGAACTTACGGCTTCATCCGCTTCTCGCTTCCCTTCTTTCCCAATGTCTTGTCGAATCCCGCCACGTTTCTTGGCATGACCGTCCGCGGCTGGATGATTTTCCTTTCTATCGTCGGCATCATCTACGGCGCGCTGGTCTCGCTCATGCAAAAAGACATGAAGAAGCTGGTGGCCTACTCCTCCGTTAGCCACCTCGGCTTCTGCACGCTGGGAATTTTCGCGCTAACGCCCCTCGGCCTGAGCGGTTCGGTGCTTCAACAGATCAACCACGGCATCTCCACCGGCGCGCTCTTCTTAATTGTCGGCATTCTCTACGAGCGACGCCATACGCGCGAGATCGCCGAATATGGCGGCATCTCCAACGTCATGCCCGTCTACGCTACCATTACCATGATCATGTTTCTTTCCTCGATGGGCCTGCCACTTCTCAATGGCTTTGTCGGCGAGTTCACCATCCTGCAGGGAACGTTCATGGAGAACTGGCGATGGGGCGCGTGGGCTGTGCCCGGAGTCGTCTTGGCGGCGGCGTATTTGCTGTGGCTCTATCAGCGTGTATTCTTCGGCACCGTCACGAACCCTAAGAACGAAAAGCTCCACGATCTCACGCCGCGCGAAGTCGCGACGTTCGTTCCGTTGCTCATCATGGCTTTCTGGATCGGGCTGTATCCCAAACCGTTCTTTCAGATTCTCGAACAGCCCGTGAATCACACCATCGCGATCGTCCGTCCTGACTATCCTCAGCCCGCTGTGAATGCGGCTGCGCAGCCGGAGGCGGCAGTTACTCCGCCCACGAACATGACGTACACCACAAAGCCGCCGGCTTCGTCCGCATCCGCGCCAACCAAAGCAAAGGGGAAGAAATAGTGGTCTGGACCGACTATCTATTGGCGCTGCCGATCACGCTGTTGACCCTGTTCGCGCTCGGCATCCTGCTCATCGACCTAATGCTCCCGCGCGAAATGAAGTGGGCCAACGCCGTCACGGCCCTGATCGGCGTCTTCTTCTCCGCCGCCGGCGTCTATAAAATTCAGCTCTGGATGGGCCCTTCACCCGGCTCCTACGGCCTGATGCGCACCATGCTGGTCGATCGCTTCGCCATTTATTTCTGGTACTTGTTTCTCGCAGCCACCGCCATCGCCATTCTCACGTCGGTGCGTTACCTAGAAACCGAGCACGAAAATCACGGCGAATATTACGCTCTGATGCTGCTCTCGGTCGCCGGTATGATGTGCATGGCCGCCGGCTTCGACATCGTCCTCATCTTCATCGGCCTCGAATTAATGGCGATCTCGACCTACGTCTTGGTCGGGTTCCTGCGCCGCGACCGCCGTTCCAACGAAGCTGCACTAAAATATCTGCTGCTTGGAGCATTCTCCTCGGGCATCTTCGCCTACGGATTATCTCTGTTCTACGGTTTAACCGGCAGCACAAATCTCGCAGTCATTCAACAGGTACTGACGCGGAACATTCTGCACAGTGAATACAAACCTGTAGCCGTGGTCGCGCTACTCACCACCATCACCGGCCTGCTGTTCAAGATTGCCGCCATCCCATTCCATCAGTGGGCTCCTGACGCCTACGAAGGCGCGCCCACCTCGATCACCGGATTCATGTCCGTCGCCGTCAAGGCCGCGGGGTGGGCTATGCTGATGCGAATCCTGGTCATCGGACTCATGCCGATGCGCCCGATCTGGGTGCCCCTGCTGGTCTTCGTCTCCATCGCGACGATGACTGGCGCCAACTTCGCCGCCCTCACTCAAACCAACACCAAGCGCTTGCTCGCCTATTCCTCCATCGCCCACGTCGGCTATATGCTGCTAGGCCTGATCGCCGGCACCGCGACGCAGCTCAGCCCTGACGGCATTAAAGGCATTCTGATTTATCTGCTCGTCTACACCTTCATGAACCTGGGTGCCTTCGCGGTCATCACCTCGCTGCGCCACCGCAACGTCGTGGGCGACGAACTCGACGACCTCAACGGCCTCTACTCCCGCGCCCCGGTCGAAGCGGTCCTCATGCTGATCTTTATGCTCTCGCTCGCTGGTATCCCGCCGCTCGCCGGATTCTGGGGAAAATATTTCATCTTCCTCAGCCTCATTGAAACCGGCCACTATGCGCTGGCATCGTTAGGCGTCCTCTACTCCGTCTTCGGCCTTTACTATTATTTGAAGATCGCAAACGCCATGTTCATGGGCCAAGTCGAGAAGGGCGAGGAGAAACTTCGCGTAAGCTTCACCATGCGCGCCGCCCTGGCTCTGACGGCCCTGGCGACCATCTACATCGGCATTCTGCCCAACCGCTTCATCGAAGTAGTGAACTGGGCCCTCGGCATAGCCCAAAATCCCGCGATAGCAAAGCTGACGCACTAACGATGCTCACGTGGCGACAGCCGCCTCGGCTGTTTGGCCAAGGCGAAGCCCGGCCGACCTCCGCGACTGCTGTAGGATAGAATCGCTTGTGACCGAGTCCGACGAATGCCACCCTCCACTTCACCCGAAGATCGCAGCCCCGACGACAAAAAAAGCCCATGGCTGCAAATCGCCCGCTATAGCCAACTGGCCTTCGTGTTCCCCGCCGCCCTCGTCGTAGGATGGCTGATCGGCGCCGCCCTCGACCGCTGGCTGCATACGACCTGGATCTACCTGGCTGGCATTCTTCTCGGCATTGCCGCCGGCTTCATTGAACTAATCCGGACCGTAGTTCGCGATACAAAATAAGCGGACTGTCACAGAATTTCTTTGCCCCGGCGTGCCATTTCATACGCCAAATACAATGCCCGACCAGTTACAAAATGATCCCGCCCTAATGCCCGCAACCGCCGAACACTTTTACTCGGGCGCCCTCGGCCGCATCCGTCTTTTCATGATCGCACTCGGCGCTCCATTGGTCGCTTCCGCGTGGTGGAAATTCGGTTTGCGTCCTGCTGTCGGCCTGGCTTTCGGATGCCTCATCGCCTATATCAATTTCCACTGGCTGAAGCGCGTCATCAGCGGCTTCGTCGATCATGCTGCCGGCGCAACCGCCTCTCAATCCCGAGACGGAATCGTCTTCCGCTTCCTGCTGCGCTATGTTTTGATGGCCATCGGAGCTTATGTTATATTGACTGTTTCACCCGCGAGCCTGAATGGGCTTCTTGCGGGCTTATTTTTGCCCGTTCTGGCCATCGCCTGCGAAGCAGCCTACGAACTCTACGCAGCCCTGGTCCGCGGAATTTAGAGATCACGGCCGATAAGCCAAGCGCTAGCGCTTCTTATGCCTGAACAACTCTGGTTTACTAAAATTCTGAACCATCTGTTCGCCGGCCCCGTGACGTCGCTTCTCCAAGCACTATCCATCACTCCGAAATATCCCAACGCCCCCATTCCAAACTCGTTCGCCATGGAACTCCTCGTCTTCCTGTTTCTGCTGATCTTGTTTCTCCTCGTGCGCTCTCGGCTATCCGTGGAAAACCCCGGCGGAACGCAGCACCTCTTTGAGATTGTGGAAGGACTCATTCAGAACCAGAGCAACGAAATCATCGGCCACCACAGCGAAGGGTACACTTCGTTCCTGGCCACCCTGGCTTGCTTCATTCTGTTCTGCAACCTCATCGGCGTGATTCCCGGCTTCGAATCGCCGACCGCCGTGCCGATCGTACCCCTGGGATGCGCGCTTTGCGCCTTCGTTTATTACCAATACCAGGGATTTAAACATGCAGGCGTCAGCTATCTGAAACACTTTGCTGGACCGATGCCGGCTTTGGCTCCGCTGATGATTCCCATTGAACTGATCAGTCACCTGGCCCGAGTGCTCTCCCTGACCATCCGTCTGTTCGCGAACATGTTCGCCGGCGACATGGTCACGCTGGTTTTCTTTTCGCTGGTGCCGCTGGGAGTGCCTATACTTTTTCTGGGATTGCACGTCGGCGTCTCGCTGCTGCAAACCTATATTTTCGTGTTGCTCACGACCGTCTACTTGCAGGGCGCGGTCGCCGACGAGCACTGAGTTCTTTCGAATTTGGCAGTGGCCGTTCAGCGTGAGGGCGTCTGCAAGGTATGGCGTCAACCACCCACTGGCGGCAATTCATACGAGGAGAAACACAATGCGTACGCTAAGCAAGATGTTCATGGTGCTGTCCGCACTTTCGTTCGCCGTCCCCGCCTTCGCGCAGGGCGGAGCTTCCAGCGAAGTCAACTGGGTCGCAATTTCCGCCGGGTTCTCCATGGCGTTTGCCTCCGGCATCTGCGCGCTGGCTCAAGGCAAGGCAACCGCGGCTGCTGCCGAAGGACTGGCACGCAATCCTGCAGCTCGTCCTGGCATCCAGCTCGCCCTCATTCTGGGCCTGGCCCTGATCGAGTCCCTTGCCCTCTACACTCTGGTCATCATCTTCGCCAAAGTGAAGTAGGAGAAGCTCGTAGAAACACGAAAGCCTCTGCATTGGTGCAGAGGCTTTTGTATTTGAAAGCTCAGAGCTGATAGCTGAGAGATAGCGGTTCCCTAGATCTTCCGCTCCCCGCTCCACTCCTGCTGCTTGTTTTGCGGGGCATTGTTCAGCGTCTCCACCAGTAGCCGGCGCAGCCGGTACCGGCTCTCCAGGTCGATGCTCACAATCTCAAATCCCACTTCATTCACGCGCGCCCGCCGCAGCAACACATGCGCGCGAATTTTTGACCGCAGTCCTATCGAAATTTCCAGATCCGCTTCGCTGCCGATGCGCAGGTTATCTTCCTTCGTACCCATCCCGCCGCCCAAGCTCAACTCTCGAATCAGAATCCTCGACTTGCCCCACGAACTGCCCAGCATCCCATACACGGTCTTGGCCAGCACCAGCCGCTCGTAGCGCCGCTGCCGCACCCACGGACATGCCGGAGCCATATCCAGCGGCGCGATCGCCATCTCCGCAGGCTCCAAACCGCTGTCCGACAGAACTTGCGAACTGTAGCGCGGGTCCGTCTTCGCCAGCGCCTGTGCCGCCGCAATCCTCAACTCCCGGTGATGCACAAATCCGAACGTCTTTTTCGTTTCCAGAATCTCCCGCAAGGTCGTCACCGCTTCCACATCCTTCAACCGCCCCAGCGACTCGATTGCCTTGAGCTGCACGTAAGGCGAGCGCGACGCCGCTTCGCCCGACCGGGCCATCGCAATCAGCGGCGAACTCGCCGTCATGTCGCCGCTCATCCCAATTTCGTCCACCGCCTCAGCCAATACCAGCGGATCGAGAATCTCCGCCAGTTCGAGCAGCGTGCGCCCGCGATCTGTAGCGGCCCCATACGCGATCTGCCGCACCACAATGTCGTGATAGAACCGGTTCCATTCCGGCAATCGCGCCGGCAGCAATTCCAGCAGCGTCCCCACGTCGAGCCGGCTCACCAATCCCACTGCGCCCGAGGCCTGCCTCGGCTGCCCGGTACGCAGAATCTCCCGCAACTGCAGCAGCACCGGCGAGCCCAGGTGCTTCACCAGCTCAATCATGCGGTCGCATTCGTCACGCCGCATGCAACGGAAAAATCGGTCCGCCAGATGCTCCGCCCCGGTATGGCTCGTCCGCCGTAATACCGACAACATATCCGCGGGAATCGGGTCCAGGTGAATCGCTTCCTCAATGAACTCTGGCAAACGATTCTCCACTCCCACTCGCGGACGCAGATCGCTCATCAGCACCGGCCGCTCGATGCTGATTAGTTCCATCCCCGCGCACACTTCATTGACCGCCCCATAGTTCTTTGCCGAGCTGGCTTCCTGGCTTAACCGCACGAATGCGGCGCTGAACAGGCTTTGCAGTTCCGCGTCCTTCTCGTGAATCAGATGCTCGCTCAGCCTTCGGATCGCCTGGCCCATCGGCTCTCCACCCACCCGAGTGTAGAGGTCGGCCAACTGGCTGAGCCCGATTGCCGTTCGACGCCGCGGCTCCAGTTCCTTCGCGCTCAGGCAACTCGAATAATTATTCAGAATCTCGGCCGCTCCCTGCTTGTCGTCGCGGTCCAGCAGCACTTCCACGAACTGCCGCAGGTTCCGCGGCGGTACGCATGGCGCCTCGTGCGAAAGCAGAACGCTTTTCTTCCCCGACTCCGGCACTTCTGCCCAGAACATGCGGTCCAAGATGTCGGCGTGCGACTCCACCAGAATCCCGGCCTTGCTCATCTTCTCTTCTTGCAGCTTCAGAATCTGGCGCAGCGAATCCATTTGCCGGCTCATGTGCTCCATCATCTGGTGCACGGCGTTAACCTTCACTTCGCCCTTCGAATAGCGCTCCAGGGCGAAGCGAATCGCCATATGCTCGGCAGCCTTCATCAGCAGCGGCGTGTCTTCCTCTTCCGCCGTCGACGCCTTCGCCGCCAGACTTCCCAGCAACTGCTGCAGGTTCAACCGCGTATTCGGATCCGTCTCCGTCAGTTCCTTCTGCAGATCTTCTTCTTTAATGTTCGGATCCTGCTGCACCTGCCCAAACCGCGTCAACAGCCGTATCGCCTGAATCACTTCCTCTTCCTGCAGGGGAACCATTCCCCCCGTCCAGGCCGGTGCCGCACCGGTCGCCGTTCCGCTGGTCCCGCCTGCGCCTTTCGAAGCGTTGGGCACGCTGCCCAGCGGTACCATCGGAACGCCGTCAGCCGAGGCGCCACCGCTAGCATTCGCACCTTCGGCGGCCGCAATCAATTGCAACAACTTTTGCGGATCGTTCAGCCACTGCTTGAACTCTGGCCCCAAGGTCTGCGCCGCGATCTGCGCCGCGATGCTCACATCTCCGGTCAGGGGATCGGCCGCCACGAACTTCACTTCGTTGATCTTGATCGTGCTTCCCGCTGTATTTGCGCCCAATGCTTCTTTAATCTGCCTCGACACATCCTGCGCTTTCGACCCCGCCAGCGTGAACGCACGCACCAGCCGGACAAAGTCTTCTTCCGTCACATCTTTGGAAAAATGCAGGCTGGCCAGTCCAGCTGTCGTCAAGAGCGTCGCGAAGCTCCGCTCCGCATTCCCCGTCTCCAGCGGTATACCATCCAATAGCAACTTGTTGTCGGAAACCCCCAGCAGAAAGCCCGCGTCCCCAGTCGTCGGCAGACCTTGCTTCAACTCGTTCCACGTGATTTCGAACTGCGCCTCCGTGCGCTTGTGCCCATAGCCATACATCCGCGCGTACTTGATCAGGATGTTCAGGCTGTGCACAAACGCCCGCGCCGAAGCGGCACGCGCACCTTGCGATGTATTTGTCACGGAGATAGCCAACTCCTCGAACCCCAGGTTTGAACCTCAAGGTTAAAGCGAAATGGTAAGCTTCGAAACATTACGGAGGTAATAGCCCGCGCCAAGAGCTCCTGGAGGATGCCCCAAATCAGCAAGTCCCTCAAACACCAACTTTCAATCTCTCGGATGCGGCCAGGACACATGTTGAAATTGGCCGCAGTGTAGAGCAAAAATGCTACAGTTGTGCTGACGGGCTCGGCTTCGCGATGGCGTCGTTCGAGGCGAGATCCATCACGGGGGTCCAATTCGCGCGACACACTGGCAGGATCAATGTGTGTTCTGACTATACCCTGCTTTCTGAAGGACGCCAGATCGCTGGTTCATCGTATTCACCGTCTCGGGTGTTCGCGCACAAATGATTCCTTGTTTCGGACTCAGCCAATCGATGCATCGCACTTGTAGTATTCGTCTTGCAATCAAATCGGATTTTATCGACCGCCTGGGCTGTAAGCGCCACGCATTTACATCCCTTGTGAGTCCCCATGCGAATTGAACTGTCCTCCCCGCTTGGAAAGGTCGCTTTCGCAACCGCCAGCGGCGTCCTGGTTGCGTTGTACTTGGGATTGTCTCTGCGAATATACTTTGCGTCCCGGCTGGCGGCTGTTCCAGATGTTCCGAATCTTCAAGAGGCCATACGCCTGGAACCGGCGAACGCTGAATATCGCGAATTGCTTGGCCGAAATCTCGCCCTTTCTGCTGCGAATTTGGATGAAGCCATCGCAAACTACCGCGCTGCAGTTCATTTAAATCCTTACAACGCCCGGTGCTGGTTGGATTTGGCGGGGGCCTATCAGGTGATGGGCCGCACCCGCGAGCAGGAACAGAGTGTGGAGCATGCAGTCGAAGCAGACCCGACTACTCCGCATGTCGCGTGGGAGGCTGCCAATTTTTTTCTGGTTCAGGGTGATCGTGAAAAGGCCCTTCATTATTTCGGAGTTGTCATGGCCAACGATCCGCAATCAGTCGACGCTGCTCTTCAACTCTGCTGGCGCGCAACTAGCGATGTGAATCAGATCGTGCAGGCCCTGCCACCCAGGCCCGATCTTTATCTTTCGTTTTTGCAGTTGTTGGTTTCCAGACAGGAAGTTGCCGCAGTGGAAAATATCTGGACTCGTCTAATCGGATTGAACCAGGAATTTTCTATCAAACTCGCATTCCCTTACTTTCGGCTCCTGCTCTCCAAGCAGGAAGTCGCAGCCGCCCAAATCGCCTGGCAACAAGCCGCTGGCGTAAACCGCTCTCTTCAAGCCTATCTTCCGTCCCGTCAGAACCTGATCGTAAATGGCGGATTTGAGGAGAACATTCTGAACGGCGGATTTGACTGGTCGTATCAATCGAACCCCCATGTGGCGCTGGCCATAGACACGACTGAATTTTCCGGCGGAACCCGGTCTCTTTCCATCACCTTCGATGGTCAGAGCCCAGCCGATGCCGGCATTTTTCAGTTCATCCCCGTAAAGCCAAATACGCAATACGAATTCAACGCTCAATACCGGTCGCAAGAGTTGGACACCGCCAGTGGTCCGCGCTTCTCCATCGCAGACGCTTACACCCGGACTTCTTACGTTCTCACCGACGACATTCTGGGCACCAACCCCTGGCACCCGGAGCAAGCACAATTCCGTACCGGCCCCAACACAAAACTGGTATTGTTGAAAATCGTCCGCCTGCCTGCGGATCCCCTGATCCGGGGTAAGTTCTGGATCGACGAACTCAAATTGGTGGAAAAATAGATCGAGGATCGACCGGGTTGAAAATGTCATCGCATATTGTCGTTGACACCGCCACTTCTGTGGAGTTGGGATATCGACGAAGTCGCGAGCCGGGAATTTTGGGCCGGGCACTTGTCTTCGGCCTGTGCGCGCTTCTGATTTTTGCGGTATTGGCATTCGGAGCCGTCGACGATTGGTCCACGTTAACCTTCGAGGTGGGAGCCGCAATTCTCTTGCTTCTGTGGACGGCAAGACAGATTTTTTCGGCAAGAATCAAGGTGTCGAACCATCCCCTTTACCTCCCGGCCGTTCTATTTTTCGGACTGATTCTCACTCAAATCGCGCTTCGCCGGACCGCCTATGGCTACATCACCAAATACGAAACTCTGCGATACGTCGCCTACGGGATTACGCTCTTCATTGCCGCGGAATGCGTGACTGAGGAAAATACTCGCAGACTCTTCGCTCAAATCATGACCGTCTTCGGTGCCATCTATGCATTGTTTGCACTCGTCCAAACGCTCACTTCCAATGGCAAGATCTTCTGGCTCCATAGCCCGCATTTCAACAGCGCGAGCATCTTTGGAAGTTATGTCAACCATAATCACTATGCCGGTTTAATGGAAATGCTCACACCCTTCCCCTTTGTACTCAGCATGGGGCATCTGCTCAAGGGCGGGAAGCGGGCTTTGGCCGGATTTTGCGCCGCGCTGATGGCCGCCACCATTTTTTTTTCCGGGTCGCGGGGAGGCATGATTGCTTTTATTTGCCAGGCAGTACTGTTTGCGGCGCTGGCTTTTGGGAAGAAAGGAAATCCTCGCACGGCCCTAGGGGCCTTGGCGGTATGCGTCTGCGCCTTAGCCCTGCTTCTTATCCTGGACCAGGGGCAAGCCTTAGGCCACCTTGGGCACTTGGGCCCCGGCATTCGCCTTGAGATCGCTAAAGACAGCTGGAAAATGTTCTCTCATCATTGGGTACTGGGATGGGGGTTGGGCACTTTTCCCACGATCTATCCACACTATCGCAGTTTCTATACGGACCTCTTCATCAATGAAGCGCATAATGATTACGCGCAGCTGTTGGTGGAGATGGGCTCGCTTGGGTTCGCCCTGATGCTCTGGTTTCTCTTTCGCCTGTACAAATACGGATTGCCTGCCTCTCGCAGCTGGGAATTCCAATGGGACTGGGCTCTATCCCTTGCATCCTTACTGGGGTGCACCGGAATCCTCATCCATAGCTTCGTGGATTTCAATTTGCAGATTCCGGCAAATGCGGCGGTTTTTTATGCGCTTTGCGGGCTGGCCGTTTCCATGCCTTTGGAAACGCGGTCCAGACGAGGGCGATCGCGGGCCCTGACGCAGGGGTAAATATTGGATCGGCGTCTTTGAAAAGACTGCGATTGAGTTGGACTGCATTCGAAAGTTCAATGAATAACGCCGAGGTTAGAAAGTGCGCGACGGAAAAGACAGGTCCGTGCTAGTCTAGCGAGAACTTGCGTAACACGAATAGTCGACTCCGGGAGGAGAAATGTCGCTGAAACACCTCACCATCGGGGCTTTGGTGGCAGTTTGCATCATGGTTGCACCAGCCGCGGCGCAAAAGAACGAATTGACGGGCATCCTTGGACGTACCTTCATCAGCAATCAGGGGATCAAAGGTGCGCTTTCTTCCGATCAGAACGTGCATTTCGGTAAGGGATTCACCTTCGAAGTAAATTATGCCCGGCGCTTTATGGATGCAACCCTTTGGTCCCTCGCCGTGGAAGTGCCATTCCTCGCGAACCCCGACGAGGACGTGCACTCGGCGCTGGCCCTCACTCCTAAACAGTTTTCAAGTATCTTTATAACCCCGGCTGCGCGGTTGAATGCCTTCCCCGACCAGGCAGTCTCTCCCTGGATCAGTTTTGGGGGCGGATTCGGCCATTTCAACGGAAGTTCCACGCTTGAGTTTGGGGGTCCAAACCCGGGCAAGGGTGGAACCACGACGGGCGTTCTGCAGGCCGGTGTGGGACTCGATGTGAAGGTCATCGGGCACTTCAGGCTGCGCGGGGAGGCGAGAGACTTCTGGTCGGGTGTGCCGAAACTGAATGTGAATACAGGCAAGAGCCGACAACACAATATTTTCGTCGGCGGCGGCATTGTCTGGCAATTCTGAACCCGGTTGACAGATCAAGGGCCAGCTCTCCGCTCCACAAGCCGCGCCAATAGGAAATGATTCTTGTTCGTGGAAAGGTGCGTCGCGTCCTTGAACGAGGCGCAAAGCAGAACTGGTACTTTGAGTCTAGGCCTTTTGCTCTAATTGGATGGACTCGCCGGATCGTCGCTCTTGACTAAGACCCACAGTGCCCCACCGGCGGCAATGCCCCCGCCGATTCCGACTGCCCAAGGAGAGTCGAGAGCCGCCCCCCAAGCGGGAATGGCCGCGGCTGCTACCCTTCGGTTCTTCCTCTTCTCGTCCTGCGACTGGGAATCGTCTCGAGTAGTCTGCTCCCCTTGTGCCAGCGTAGTGGTCCCGCTGTCATCGCGGATCGTCAGGTCGCCCTTTCGCGCGGCGATCTGGACCTTACCATCCACATCGGTGACTTCAAATTCAGTCCAAACACTAGATGCCGGCGAAACCGTGACGTCTCCAGCGCGAGTCGTCAACAGTTTCGAGGTTGAAATGTCTACGCCTCCATGCTCCAGCTTCAGAGTGCTGCCTTCATACTGCACCAGCGACTCCTTCAAAACCAGGACGGTTGAACCCGTCGCATTGATGTTGGCAACGGAGTCCGAGTTCGTCTGCACTAAATCGCCCAAAAAGATGGCCGACGACCTCGCGATGCTGTTGCCATTGAGCAACGCCGTCCCATGGCTGTAGAGCATGGCGGCAGGCTGGTCCGCCGCCAACAAAGCAACCGGAAAAACGATGACCATCAGACAGCTTAGGATCTTCAAGTAGAAAGCCCTCGTCATTGGCCATCCTCGCAGATGACTTTGGATGATGGTAGTCCGAACAACTGTTGCACGCAAGTTATGATCCCAGGGCCCATTTCCCACACGGGTTGCGCCCTTTCGTTGAATGTATCCTCCCACGTTGTTGGCAGTCAATGCCTTTGTAGTGTCAGAACTCTTAATGTGTGGAGAATTGGTGCGCGATATCAGCACCACCAACTTTTCCACAGCGTCAGCGCCGAATTGGCCTTCAGGCTTTCGCAACGAACGTGGCCGCGAAAGCATTCAATTCCGTATGCTAAAATCAGGTGTTGGATGCTGGTCCCCCACGATTCCTCCCGAAAAAATTCATGACGACCTACTCCGCCGCCAATACCTCTTCGGATCAATTGAAGACTAGGATTCAGCAGCGCAAGGCCCGCATAGGCATTATTGGCCTTGGTTACGTTGGGCTTCCGCTGGCTCTATTGTACAGCGAGCAGAAATTCCCAGTGACCGGCTTTGATATCGACGCCCGCAAGGTGGACACCTTGGCCAAGGGTGGTTCCTACATCTACCGCATCGCCCCTGAGGAGGTTCAGGCGGCTAAAGCGAGCGGCTTTTCCGCCACCGCTGACTATTCGCAACTCACTGCGATGGATGCGGTCATCATTTGCGTCCCGACGCCACTGAATGAATACCACGAGCCCGACCTCAGCTTCATCACCGACACCACGCACTCGATCGCTCCTCATTTGCGCGCGGGGCAATTGGTCGTCCTGGAAAGTACGACTTATCCCGGCACCACGGAAGAAGTGATGATTCCCGATCCTCGAAAAGGAAAATAAGGACGGGCTGAAAGCCGCTCGGGAGGAGGCATTTACGGGAAAGGAGTTTTTCGTCGCGTTTTCGCCCGAACGCGAGGATCCGGGAAACACTACGGTCGCACGCCGCGACATTCCGAAGGTCATCGGGGGATTAAACCCGCAGGCATCGGAACTCGCTGGCGCCCTTTACGGCTCCATCTTCAATCGGACAGTTCCGGTTTCTTCCCCCGCTGTAGCGGAGATGACCAAGCTGCTGGAGAATATTTACCGCTGCGTTAATATCGCGCTGGTGAACGAACTCAAACTATTATGCCTGCGCATGGGTATCGATATCTGGGAGGTCATCGAAGCCGCCTCCACCAAGCCTTTCGGCTTTCATCCCTTCTATCCGGGGCCGGGTCTAGGCGGTCACTGCATTCCCGTCGATCCCTTTTATCTTTCGTGGAAGGCTAAGGAGTGGGATTTCCGCACGCGCTTCATCGAACTTGCCGGCGAGATCAACACCAACATGCCCTATCACGTTCTGTCCTCGGTCGGTGGCGCGCTGAATCGCCACAAAAAGTCGGTGAATGGCGCGCGGGTCCTGGTCTTGGGCGTGGCCTACAAGAAAGATATCGACGATCTACGCGAGTCGCCCGTCACTCACCATCATCGAACTCTTGCAGAAAGATGGGGCCCAGGTCAGCTACCACGATCCCTATTTCCCTTTCATCGGCAAAGGCCGGAAATACGACCTGCAAATGAAATGCGCGGAGTTGAAGGATCTGGGCCAGTATGACTGCGTTGTCATTGTGACCGACCACTCCGATTACGACTATCGCAACATCGTTCAGGAGGCCAAATTGGTGGTCGACACCCGCAATGCAACCCGAGGCATCAAAAGCGCAAAGATTGTGCACTGCTGACATCAAGGAACTGGACACCCGCTAGGCTGGGGAAATCTGTTTACAATATGATGTAGCTTTTGGTACGACTCCGATTGGTGGCGCCCGCTCCATGAAATCAGTGGTCTCTTAACTTATTGATACGAATGGACCTTGGCTCTGTTCCATGCACATGGAATGGCCTTCGTCGTGCATAAGCTAAGCTGCAATAGTACACTCTGTGTGGACCCGTCCTACGAGGTTTCCACCATTGAAAAGACGGTGAAAACCTTTACAGTCGGAGCGGGTTTTGGGACACTAAACTAGCAGAATTGATTATGGCGCTTCCGTCTCGCGAATCAAGCCTTTTCTCGCCGCTCCCGCCATGGGAAATGCCGTGGTCTGACTTTCATGTTGAGCTATGGCGTGCAGGCAGTTGTGATGGCAATTTTTGTGTGGATCCCTATTCTTCACCCGGAGATTCTTGAGCGCCCGAAACCTGACTATCATGCGATCGAACTTGTTCCCACACCGGTCCCGGTAAATCACCAGCCGCAGCGACAGCTTCCTAAACCCGTCGAGGTGGCACAGCTCGATCCGCCACCGATGGCTATGCGTCTGCCAGCTCCCGTACCTCAGCCTAAACCGAAGGTGGATGATCGCCCCGGCCCCGGAAGTGAAGATCGCGACCCGGAAGCCTGATCCCCTGCCTCCCACGCCTGCCCCGATGATTCCAAAGCAGATTGTGAGAACCAACGTCTTTTCCACGGGGAGCTCGGCGCCGCAAACCATTGACCGCGCCCCGCAAAAGGTGCAGACCGGTGGCTTCGGCGATCCCAATGGCGTGCCGGCCAAGGCCAGTCAGAATAAAGCTGTCAATATCGCGCAGGCTGGCGGATTCGATATGCCCGCTGGACCGGGCTATGGAAATGGAACGGGCGGAGCCCACGGTGCGCGGCGGCGTGGTTGCCAGCACAGGATTCGGCGACGGCGTTGCCACCGGAAACGTGCGCGCTTCATCTGCCGAGGCACAGTACGCCAGGCGGGCTTCGGCGACGCCGATGTTCCTGCTCCTCCGACCGTTCAATCGCGTCCGGCCGCACAAGCGGCGGCTAAAATTGTCCCGGCGGAAATCCTTTCCAAGCCGATTCCCATCTACACTGAAGAAGCGCGCGCCAAGCGAATCGAGGGCGAAGTGCTTCTCGAAGTCGTGCTGGAAGCGACCGGCAAGCTTCGCGTGTTAAGAGTAGTTCGCGGACTGGGGCATGGTCTGGATGACGCGGCGGTACGCGCCGCCGAGCAGATTCGCTTCAAGCCCGCTCTGAAAGACGGCCAACCTTCAGACTCGACGGCCGTGTTGCACATTATTTTTCAGTTAGCTTAATTTTTCAGTTGGCTTAATCAACTCCCAGAAGGTTCTTATGCAAATCTGTTGGTTCGGGCTCGGTATTGGTTTCTCGTTTTGTGTTGCGTATTGGGGCTGGAGCGCACAGGATCCTCCCCATCTGCCGCGGCACCATCTGCTGCGAGTGTGACGGATGCACCTCGGTTGAGCCAGCTCAGAGTGCTGCCGCTCTGCCTCCGGCCGCGATTACGCTCAACGACGTACTCGATCGCGTAGTGCAGCGGGAGCACCTGTTCATGGCGCAGATGCGTCACATGCATCCCCATGGTCGAGACCTACCTGCAGGACCTTAAGAACGACAGCGCGGGAAATCGCGATTCCGGTGAAAGACTAGATATTTTCTCGGCCGCCTCGACATGAGCGACGGTCCGGAGGACGTTTCTTTCGTGGGCCAGCCCGGATTCGGCCGCCGCATGCTCAGCAAGATGACAGGGGTCTACGCCCTGCACTTCCTTCCCCTGGGCTTCGCTCAGATGGTGGTGCTCGATACGGATTTCCAGAAGAGGTATTACGACTTTAACTTTGTGCGGCGCGAATTTCTTGGAGAACTCCGCTGCCTGGTGATCGATGTTAAGCCCAAGGAAGGCCAAAAAACCGCGCGTTTCATGGGCAGGATTTGGGTCGAAGATCAGGATTACAACATTGTCCGCTTCAACGGAACCTACTATCCGCAGCCCAAGGTCAATTTCTTTTTCCACTTCGACAGCTGGCGCCTGAACATGCGCCCGGGAATGTGGCTTCCGGCCTATGTCTACACGGAAGAATCGAACCTTAAGACAGGATTGAGTAAGACCCTGCACTTCAAAGCGCAGACTCGGCTGTGGGGCTACGACCTGAAGGGTCTGGGCAAGAACGAGGAGTTCACGCAGATTCTGATCGATTCGCCACAGTCGGTGAAGGACCAGAGTGATGCCGCCGCCGATGCCAGTCCCGTGATGGCCCAGCGCATGTGGGAGCGGCAAGCGGAAGAAAACGCCATCGAGCGACTACAGAAGATTGGTTTGCTCGCTCCCTCCGGCGAAGTGGACAAGATTTTGTGCTACGGTGGTCAACAATCTGCTCGTCACCAACAACATCGACTTGCAGGGAGACATCCACTGCCGCGTGCTGTTGACCGCTCCTCTCGAGTCTTTCACCATCGGCCACACGATTGTCATGAGTCGCGGACTGCTTGACGTTCTTCCCGACGAAGCGTCCCTGGCCATGGTTCTGGCCCATGAACTCAGCCACATCGTGCTGGGACATCAGCTTCGACACCAAGCTTGCCTTCAACGACAAGCTATTCTTCCCCGACGAAGAGTCCTTCCGGCGCCTCGACTTCAAGCGCAGTTCCGCGAATGAGGAAGCGGCCGACATCAAGGCCCTGGAACTCCTCAAGAACTCTCCCTACAAGGACAAACTGGGCAATGCTGGATTGTTTTTGAAAGCTTTGCAGGAGAAGGCGCCCGAGCTGCCGAATTTGATTCGGCCTCACCTGGGAAACAGCTTTGCGGGGAGCAAAACCATTCGCATGTCGAGCCTGATGAGCCTCGACCCCTGCGCTCGATGACAAGCGCCTCGATCAGATCGCGGCTTTGCCGCTGGGTGGCCGCATCAAAGTCGATCCCTGGAGCGATCGCGTGGAACTATCCAAGGCCAAGCCCGTAGCGCTGACCTCAGCGCACGAGAAAATGGAGTTTGAGATCACTCCGTTCTTCCCCTACCTGACCCGGTTTTCAACCGGCGGGGCAGAGAAAGTTGCGCTCGACCACGACATCGTCGCCGTCGAGACCGAAACCAGAAGTAGTTGGTCGGAGACAGTTGGCAGAGAAAGAGTTACTCGCTTGCGGCGGGATGCAGAGCGTGAACAGCGACGCCCTTGGCCGCTCAGCCTTGTCACGAATTGACAGGAGTGGCCGGTTACTGAATTGCGCTGCCGACTTGAGAAAACACATTGTTGGCATTGGAGCCGATGAGCCGGATCGTGCCCACGACGATGACCAGAATCACAGCCAACATCACTGCGTATTCCGCAATGTCCTGACCGCATCTCATCGTTCCAAAGACTGCTGTAAACGTTTTGCCACGGGGCTCCTCATTTCTCATTCTGAATGACGTGATTCGCCGGGGTAGCGGCGAATCAGCCAGCCTTTCCGCGGTTGTCCCCAAGCTGCTGTGCTTGCCAATTTTAGTATCTGGTCCTTGCTCCGCCAATAGCACAAAAGTGCCACTGAACTCGACCGGTTGGCGCACTGGCGTACCTCTCAGGCAATGCTTTTCAGGGGCAGCGCCTGATTCACTGCAAACAGAGCAAGTTCCAGACGGGTCGAGACTCCGAGTTTATCGAAGATGTTGCTGAGATGATGCTTGACGGTATCCTCGCTGATCTTGAAGTATTCGGCTATTTCCTTGTTCGAGTATCCGGCCACCACCGCCGAAACGATCTCCAGTTCCCGCGGGGTCAGGCCGAATTTCTTTTGCCGCGCCTCGTCATGCGAAGACTGCATCAGCGTGCGCAGGTATTGCACAAGGTTGGAGACACTCTCCCGTCCGACCCAGTATTCGCCCGCCATCACGGTGTGAATCGCCTTCAACAAGAGTTGCGTGGCAGAGTCTTTGAGCACCACTCCGCGGGCTCCCAGTTGCAGCGCCTCTACGATTTGGCTCTTTTCCGCGGCTGCGGTCAGCAGAATGACCCGCACCGGAGCCGCAGTCGCAGGCACACTCAACTCCCGCAAAGCCTCCAGACCCGGATGCTTGGGCATCGCCAGATCGAGCAGGAGAATGTCGGGCTTCAACTGCCGCGCCAGCTTTACGGCTTCTGCGCCGTCGGATGCTTCCCCCAGAACCTTCAGATCCGGCTCGGCCTCCAGCAAGCGCCGCAGACCATCGCGAAAGATCGGGTGGTCATCGGCAATGACAAGACGAACCGACTGCGCTTTTCTAAAATTCATGAGGCACTTCCCCGCTGCGAGGTACGGTGACTTCCAGGCGCGTTCCCTGTCCGGGATTCGATTCTACCGTGAGTTCGCCGGCAATCAAACCTACGCGTTCCATAATGATCATAGGCCCTTTCCCCGCCTCATCCATCTGATCCTGGTTATAACGGCCAGCGAACGGGAACCCGTTGCCATCGTCTTCCAGCACTCAAGTTCCACTTTTTCAGGCTGGATCCCAAACGCACCAGCACGTGGCGCGCGCCGCTATGTTTCCTCACGTTGACCAGTCCTTCCTGCACAATGCGAAGAATCTCGCGACATACCCGTTGCGGCATGTCCAGATCCTCCAGATCGGTGACGAATCGGGCGCTGATCCCTGTCTCTCGCTGAAATCGTTCGACCGTGTCATTTAAGACTGCGAGCAGCCGTTGCGCATCCACTTCGATCGCTTTCATCTGCTGCATCAGTTCCCGCAACTTGAGCACTTCTTCGCGAAGCAGGCCCTGGATTCGGCCTAATTCCGCGCCGATCGGCTTGCCGGCATCGGCATGCCGGCGCAACACGTCCACCTGCATTTCGACCGCAATCAGCGACTGCACCGCTCCATCATGCAGTTCCCGCGCCAAAGCGCGCGCGCTCCGCCGCTCCGGCCCGGCGTCGCAAGCGGTGCAGCAGGTAAACGTTATAAACCGCCGGCCCCACCTGGCGGACCAGATCGAGTAGAAAACGAAGTTCCTCCTGCTTCTCGCCCCGCCACGACGGGTTGAACAGGAAAACTCTGCCTCTCCACTCGCTCCCGAACAGGAAAGCCACCGTAATCACCGAGTCGAAGGTCTGCAGTTCCCGTAGTCGAGAGATTGGCGCCATGCTCTCCACTGGCACCGGCTGGCCCTTGTCATCAGTGCCAGGGTGGTCCATCGATCTCCGTCGATCGCCGCGTAATACACGTCCCCCGGAAAATCATCCAGATACGTTTTCGCGTCTCGAGAGGCGGAATCCAACCAACGAAACTCCGACGGCGCATTTTTACTGTCGCTGTTCAACTCTCCCAGAAAGACGCGCTGACTGTGAGACTCCTGCGACGCGACCACCACCTGGGATGCTCCATACATGGACATGGCTTCACGGAAGATCTGCTCAATCGTTCCGGTCAGTCCGGCTTCCACCCGGATCCTGGACAAAGTCCCAGTGACTACGGCTTTCTCCGCCCGCAGATGTTTCTGCTGCTCGGCCAAATATCCCAGCAATAACCCCATAACCAGCAGGTACACCGACAGCATGAACAGCCGTTTGGGTTCGAAATCAGCCGTATTCACACGCAGTCCATTCAACATCGGCCAAGGCAGAGAACCATGCGGTCCCAAGCTCACGTGCAGAACAATGAAGCTCTCCGCCCACAGCAGCGTTACTTCGGCGGCAGCCGTGCCCAGCGTTTCCCACAAGCCCCAGCGATAAGCGGCCGCGGCCAGCACAAAAACGAAGAAGAGGAAGAAAGGGGTGCGCGGCCCCTCGGAAAATATCGAAATGAGGGCGGGCCAAACAATATCGGCGGCATGGACCAAAAGACGAAACGCAGCCGTCGACTGCTGGCGCCTTCGCAGCAGCATAAGAAGATAAATTCCATTCGCCATGTAGAAGACAAATAGACCGTATGCTGCCCAGGAATGGCCCAGTTGCGTCGGGTCCATCTGGATAGCCACTAACGCTGAAACAGCTAGAATCACGCGAGCCGTGGCCAGCCAGCGCTCGATCCGGCGTGTCTCGCCCGGATCGGGAGGGATTCTCAATCTCCAGGATTGTCGGTAGCGTTCAACGTGAGGATTCAATCAAGTCCGTCTCCACGGGCGTGGCGGCATCGCTGCATATTATTGAATAAAAGAATTTTACCGGCAAGTGAGAGAGTCTGGCGCCGGCTCGCGGGTGGGCCGCTCCGAATTTTGGCCAATAGATTACTAGAGTAATCAGTACCGCTTTGTCATCCGATCTAGAATGGGCCAGAGGAGTGTCTTGCGCAAGCTTTCCCATCTCTGGTTGGCCGCTGTGGGGGGCTCGTTAGCGGCGTTAATTGTGGCCGCTCTCGTCCTGCCCCGATCGTTTGGACTGACCGCTCTCAGCGACATTGTCCAGTGCTTCTTATTGGTTTCAGGCGCGGCTTCATTCGTCCCGTTGGTTCTGCGCTCCAAGGGACGGGTTCGGCTGTTCTGGTCGCTTATTACGCTGGGAGTTTCTTTCTGGTTGTTGTACCAGCTCCTTTGGACTATTTACGAGGTAGTATTGCGCCGCGAGGTTCCGGATCTATTTGCCGGAGACGTCATTCTCTTCTTGCATCTCGTTCCGCTGATGGCTGCGGTTGGCTTGCGTCCTCACGTTCCGCGGGACGAGTATTCCGCCCGCGTAGGGCAGCTCGATTTCGCGCTCCTGATGATGTGGTGGTTCTATCTTTACGTTTTGTTCGTCATCCCATGGCAATACGTCATGGCCGATGTCGCCGCTTATAACCGGCACTTGAACGCGCTCTATGTCACCGAGGAAATTGCTTTTTTGCTAGGGTTGGTCGCTTGCTGGATGACCAGTAAAGGCCACTGGAGAAATCTCTACGCTGGCCTGTTCGGCATGAGCGCATGTTATGCCGCCAGTTCCACTGTCGCGAATTGGGCGATTGGCCGGCAGGTGTATTACAGCGGCAGCCTTTACGACATACCCCTGGTCGCGGCGATGGCGTGCCTCACCCTGATTGGCCTGCGGACCAAGGCTGAGACGCCCGCCTCCGATGTCCGCGAAGCTTCCACGCTCTACGGCGTGTGGATTGCGCGCTGCAGCATGATTGCGGTCTTTTCGTTGCCCGTGTTCGCTGCCTGGGCACTGGCGGACGCGTCGATTCCTCCTGCCATGCGAGTGTTCCGGCTCGCATTGACTCTGATCGCCGCATTCTTCATGGGGGTAATGGTCTTGCTGCGGCAGCATCTCCTCGAGCGAGAGCTAACCCAATTGTTGCAACATTCCCGGCAATCATTTGACAGTCTGAAACATTTGCAGGCCCAGGTTCTTCAATCGGAAAAACTGGCGTCGATTGGCCAACTCGTCGGCGGCGCGGCACACGAACTCAACAATCCAATCACCGCCATGCTGGGTTACTCGGACATGCTTCTCAGCACCGCGCTCACCGCAGAGCAGCGGCCACTCGCGGCCAAGATCGGCCACTACGTCCGCCGCACGAAATCGCTGGTCGCCAGTCTCATCAGTTTTGCGCGCCAGGCGTCCTCGCCCAAGAGTCCCATCGACCTCAACACTCTGGCCCGCACTGCCGTTAAGTTGACGCAGCCCCAGTGGGAGGCTCTCGAGATCGAAGTGCGCACTGCGTTCGATCCCGTACTACCGAAAGTTTTGGGGGATTCCAATCAGTTACTTCAGGTCTGTCTGCAGCTCGTGGCGAACTGCCTGCACGTGCTCGCCGAGGGCGGTGGCCGAGTACTTACGGTCAGCACGCAACGACAGGGTGAAATTTCCGTGGTTCAAATCGCCACCGAACCGATACCCCGTCCCACAGCGACCAACACACAAGTCTCTTCCCCGATCGAATCCGAAGACTGGTTTGGCCTGAACGCGTGTCAAGGCATCCTGCAAGAGCACTGCGGTCAAATCTCGCGGGAGCGCCGCGAAGATGGCGCCATGCTTCTACGCGTGGAACTGCCGATCACCGAGTCGGCTCCGGCCAGGACGAAGGAATCTATAGTGCCGGTGCTGTGGCAATCTCGACCGTACGCTTGAGTTGACCACATGCGGCATAAATATCCCGCCCTCGCGGACGCCGCACAAACGTAGGAATTCCCGCACTCCGCAGCGTCTTTTGAAAGGCCGCGACCTGCTCCGCGTCAGGAGTCGTAAACTCAATTCCCGGCCCGGGGTTCAGGGCGATTAAATTTACTTTGCAGCGCATGCCGCGCAGCAGTTCGGCCACTTCTTTGGCATTGTCGGGCGCGTCATTCAAACCCCCGAGCAGCACGTACTCGAACGTAATCCACTCCCGGGTGCGCAGCGGGTAAGCGCGTGCCGCCGCCAGCAGCATTTCCAGATTCCATTTTTTGTTCAGCGGCATGAGCTGGGTGCGCAGCGCGTCGTTCGAAGCATTCAAAGAAATAGCCAGCTTCGGCCGGATCGCCTCCCCGCCAAAGTCATGAATGCGCGGCACGACTCCCGCCGTCGACACGGTCATCCGTCGCTCCGCAATCCCCACTTCCTCAACGAGCAGACGCGCCGCCTTCACGAAATTGTCGTAGTTCAAGAATGGCTCGCCCATCCCCATGAACACAAGGTTGATGCGATCCTCGGGTGGCGAAACTCTCCGGTCTTTGAGCACCGCGCAAACCTGGCCCACGATCTCTCCCGCGGTCAGATTGCGCTTTACTCCGAGTAGCGCGGTTAGACAGAACTGGCAATCCACGGCACATCCCACCTGGCTGGAAATGCAGATGGTGGAACGGCCTTGGCTTTGACCTTGCTTTTGGGTACCGCGGCGCTTCAGCGCTGCGATAGGCTCCCTTTCTGCAAAGGCTTTAGCCCCCCAGGTATTCAGGGAGTTCTCCGCGAACTCTTCTGCCAGGTCCCCCGCTTCGCTGCCATCACCCGCTTCCCCGCCATCACCCTCGGCCATCCACACGGTCTCGACGCTTTGTCCGTCGGCCAAGGCAATCAGATACCGCACCGTACCATCCTGCGATACGAAACGCTTTTCGATACGCGGCAAGCCGATCGAAACACCCTTCTCCGCCAGCTTTCCCCGAAGCTCGCGCGACAGAGTCGAGATTTCCTCCAATGACTCCACTCGCTGCCGATACACCGCTTCCCCTAACTGTTTCGCCCGATATGCAGGCTCGCCCAAACTGTCGACGAGCGAAGCCAGTTCAGTCCGATCCAGCCCGAGCACCGGGATTTGCAGCAGCTCCGCCATAACCGTTGGTCTTAAGCACGATTGTCGCGCACCCGACAATCCCCACAAAGGCTAAATCGCTCCCTTGCTACAAACTGACGGATTCGATTAACCCACTGATTCTAAATGACTAAACTATTCTCGCACACCGGCTGCCCCTATGTCAGAATAGTAAAGAGACATCCGCAGCAGGTTCGTTAAGCTTATCAAGTTTCTACTCAAGAAGCAGGCAATGACCAAAGAAGTACGCAATATTCGTCGTCAAAAACTGCCCAACGGGCTGATCGTCATCACCGAGCAGATGCAGCACATCCGCTCCGCCTCCATCGGCGTCTGGCTGCAGACAGGCTCGCGCGATGAAGACGCCGAATGCAATGGCATTTCTCATTTCATCGAGCACATGGTCTTCAAAGGGACCAAGCACCGTACTGCGGAAGAGATCGCGCGCCAGGTGGACTCCATCGGCGGCAACATGGACGCCTTCACCGCCAAGGAATGTATCTGCTTCAACGTCAAGGTGCTCGACGAGCACGTTCCCACCGCGCTGGACATTCTCAGCGATTTGGTTCTGAATCCCATCTTTGATACCGCCGACATCGCCCGCGAACGCGGCGTGATCATGGAGGAGATCAAGATGGACGAAGATAACCCCGATTATCTCGTCCACGAAATCTTTACCCAGAATTTCTGGAAGGATCATCCGCTGGGAAAGCCGATCCTGGGTACGAAAGAGACTGTGAAGCGCTTCGAGCGCCCGTCGGTCGTCGATGCCTACGATCACCGCTTCGCGCCCGGCAACATCATCGTGTCCGCGGCCGGCAATCTGGATCATGACAAATTCGTCGAGTTGGTCACCGGACACTTTGAAAACATGAAGCCGTCGAAAAACGGAAAAAACGGCTTTCATTCCTCCGCGCCTAAAATTGTTTCCCGGATCATCCTGCGCAACAAGAAAGCTCTGGAGCAGGTGCAGTTGTGTCTGGGGGTACCCGCGCATCCCATCGCCCACGAGAAGCGGCACGCCGGCTACATTCTCAACACCTTGCTCGGCGGAGGCATGAGTTCGCGTTTGTTCCAGAACATTCGCGAGCGCCAGGGTTTGGCCTATTCTATTTACAGCGATCTGAATCCTTACCGCGATACCGGATGTCTCGCCGTCTACGCCGGCACATCGCTGGCGTCTGCCTCTAAGGTCGTGCAGTCGGTAGTCAGCGAATTCCGAAAGCTCAAGACGGAACCCGTGCCCGACGAAGAACTTCGCCGATCGAAAGCCCAGCTCAAAGGAAGCCTGATGCTGTCGCTCGAATCGAGCACCGCTCGCATGTCGAACTTGGCGCGCCAGGAAATGTATTTCGACCGCTTCTACGACCTCGACGAACTGATCGAAAGAATCGAAGCCGTAACCGCCGACGACCTGGCCACCCTGGCCAACGAATTCTTCAAGACGGAATCAGTTGCCCTCACGGCCCTTGGAAATCTGCCCGGCCTGAAAATCACACGCGATCAGCTGGCCTGCTGACCATTGCGGGCCTTGTATTCCCCCGCTTTTGTAGAGACGTAGCTTGCTACGTCTCTGCCGGCAGTATCGCAAAACTCATAGTTCGAGGCGCCGCCGGCAGAGACGTTGCAAGCAACGTCTCTACGATGACGGGAATTTCTTGAGCCTGCCTGTAACTTCCCAGGGCATCGTTCATCCGATGTTTGCCCGCAGGTAAGGACTCTCCTGCCGGCGCAATCCGAAACTCATTCAAGGAGACTCCATGAAAACATTTCTCAGCAGTTTGATGCTCACGAGTGTTCTGACCGCTTCCCTCGGCGCTTTCGCTCAGGACCAGATGAAGCAGGACGAAATGAAGAACGCCGACGCCCAGCACGACACCATGAAGCACGATCAGATGAAAAACGACAAGAAGAGCAAGAAGGCCGCCAAAAAAGACACCCTGAAGAAGGACGACATGAAGAAAGACACGATGAAAGACGACAGCATGCAGAAGGACGACATGAGGAAAGATGATATGAAGAAAGACGAGATGAAGAACAACTAATTCGTCGTCCCGTATTCAGGGCGCGGGTTCTCAGCCCGCGCCAGGTTGTTTATGCTGCCCCGCAGACTGAGAATCCCTCTATTGCCCCCCGATCCCGCCTTCTTCCTCTTTTCTTTCTCTGTCCGTGTCCGCAGCGGCCTCCACCTCCAGGGCAAGATGTCCCGCAACCGCCGTGTGCAAGTATTGCCGCATACAGCGCAGGCACGGAACATAACCCTCCCGCATCGCCTCTTTCGCCGTCAAAGTTCGCTCCGTGTTTTTGTTGTGGATGAACTCGCACCCGGCCACATGGAAAATCTTGGCGTCTGCGGTCACCACAACCAGCATGTCCGGCGGAATGCCCTCACCCGGCTGTGCATGCTCGGTTCTTAGTGGCGGCGTGATTGTTAGCGAGTTCGCAAGTCGCAATCCGCCCGCCATCAATGCCAGAGCCGCCACCGGAACCAACCATGTCGACCAGCGGCTGCCGCTCACACGCACATTCTGCGCCAGCCTTCTTTCCAGCCGCCGGCCAAATCCCGCAGGCACTTCGATCATCCGCTCATCGCCATACAAGCGGATGACATTGCGCGTCCCTTCCAGCACCGACGAGCAACGTTGGCACGTGCGGAAGTGCTCGTCCATCGCCATGCGCAGCGTCGCGTCAACGTCGCCCTCCAGATAGTTCGAAATCTCGTGCCACACTTGTTCGCAGTTCACGGCTTCCCAGTTCACCATGGCTTGTTTCCCTTCTCGAACGGCAGGCGGCTGAACCAGCCCTGCTCCCACCCCCGGGCGAGCAGATCGCGCAACATCAGCCGCGCCCGCAGCAGCCTCGTCTTCACCGAAGCGATTGAGATTCCCAGGGCCTCGGCCGTTTCTTGAATATTCAACTGTTCCATGTCGCGCAGCACAAAAACTTCGCGATACTTGCGATCGAGCGCGGCCAGTGCCTCGGCCAACTTCTGCCGTACTTCCTTGCGTTCCAACGCCTCCGAAGGAATCTCGCGCCAGTCGGCAAAGTCTCGCGGCGCATAATCGCTCTCTTCGTTGCGCCGATCGTCGATGCCCTCCATCACGATAGTTTTCTCCCTTCGCCGCCGCATCAGCGCCTCGTTCACAGTGATCTGAATCAGCCACGTGCTGAAGCGTGCCTCCGCCCGAAATTGTCGGATATTGGCAAATGCCTTCAGCACCGCTTCCTGCGCAACGTCCTCTGCGTCGGTCTCGTTGCGTAGGATGGCCAGCGCCGCGGCATAGACCCGTCGCTCATACGGGCGGACTAACTCGTAGAACAATTCGTTTTGGCCGCGCTGCACCCTGGCGATCAAATCCTGCTCACGCGTGGTGCCCGCCTGCTCCGGGTTGTGAAGCAAAACATTCGCTTCGGACATCTTTACTCGCGACCGCCCCGCTTGCCTGTCAGCATTCGGGATCTTTCTTCCAACCCGTCAGCATCGAAACAAAATTATTCCAGCCGTGGAGAACCACCATCACCAGATGTCCGAGCACAAATCCCAAGATCGCCCACATCACAAGAAAGTGCCATAACCGCGCCCAATGAAATCCGCCCATGAGCCATGCCAGCCAGGAAAACTGCACCGGCTTCCATACCGCAAGACCGGTCAAGACGGAGAGGACGCCCAGCCCGATGACAGTCGTGTAGGCATGCTTTTGCAGCGGGTTGTAGGCCTCGCGCACCGCCGGCTTCGGGCCAAAAAAGAAATAGTGCCTCACCATCGGCCACACACCCGGGATGTCCCTACGCGTGAACAAGACCTGCCGGTAATTCCCGCTGAAAATTTGATAGGCCAGATAGATCAGTCCGGTTGCAAAGTAAATCCACATAAAGGTCAGGTGCCATTGCAAGGCTCCGCCCAGCCATCCGCCGATGGCAAACGACTTCGGCCAGTTCAACAAATCTTTCTGCGGAATCTTTGCGCCAAAGCTCGGAAACGCCCGGAAAATCTGCAGCCCGCTGCCTACCAGAATGAAGAGCGAAATCGCGTTAAGCCAGTGGCACAGCCGCACCGGTAACGGATGTTCATACACAGCGCGAGCCACTGTTTCAGTCTCTTCGCCTTTTGTGCGAGTGATTTCGACTACCGCACCGCTCATGCGTCAGCCTCCCAAAAAGCATCCCTCAGCGGCTGAAGCCAGAATCATCTTTGGCCGCTTACGGCACGACTGAAGTCGTGCCCTTCCCGAATCAGCCCTTCCCAAAATCACAGGCCGTAGAACGATGAATACCCCTGGTCTTCCCAATATCCAACCTTCTCGAGAACATTGGTGACCTTCAAGTCCGTCAGATATTTGGCCTGCTTGTACCCAACTTTGGTCGGAATATTTAACCGCAGAGGCGCGCCGTGCTCGCGCGTGAGCGGTTGGTCATACATTTCATAACAAAGCAGAGTCTGCGGATGCAGCGCGGTCGCCATGTCCAGCGATTCGTAGTAATCATCCGCGCAGGTTACAGTAAGAAATTTGGCTGACGTGTCGGCTCCGATCATATTCAGAAAATCCGCAAGCCTCGCGCCTCCGAAGCGTCCGATCACATCCCATCCCTCGACGCAGACGTGACGCGTGTTCTGCCGCACCCGCGGCAAGGCCTGAATCTGCGCCAACCGGTAGTCGCCGGGCTTCTGCACAGCGCCGCTTACCATCAAAGTCCAATTTTCAAAGATCACTCCCGGATCGTCCACGTCATATCCGTTGATGGGAAACTTTTCGAACGGAGTCACTTCGGCATCTTTAAACGTTGGAGCCAGATGGCCGCGCCGGAACAACCGCGCCGAGGCCCAATCACTGAACTCCAACCCTTTCTTGAGCAGCGACTGTTGAAAGCGTGGAACGGCAAAAGCTCCCAGCGCGAGCACGGGCGCAACTTTCAGCAGCTCCCTGCGCGATACCTGCGCGAACCTGCGTTCAGTCATCTTGTTTCGAACGGGCACTGCCTGCAGGGGCTTTGAATCGCGGCTGGCCGCCTTCGCATTCTCCGGACCGGCGATTTCTGGATTCATGATCTGCGGATCGACCGGGTTCAGCTTGCTGCCCTTCGGGTCGAGCGCCTTCGGTTCGCCAGCCTTGGATTCGGCCGCGTCCGGTTTGTCGTTCCCTGATTGCATATCCCTCTAGCCACCGCCGACAGGTCCCAACTATGGGATTCGGAGGATCCTCAAAAGTTACGGCCAAGATATCATGGTGAGTCAACCGGCCGGTTCACCGCCTGCCCGGGCGCATACTGTCAGCCGCCGCTTTTGCTGGTGTTTCGCCGGTTTTATAGGCATACTATCGGCAAAGTCTTTGTCGGAGCGGCCTAAGTCCCAGCATGTTCGAGCCTAAGAACACAGTTACAAAGACGGATCGTCTCCCTCCTGCCGCACCCCAGGCCCGTACCTTCGAGGAACGCAAACAACGCCGAATGATGGTCATTGCCCTGACTCTGCTCCTTGTTGCTTTGGGATTTGTGCTCTATCGGGATCGCGATTTCTGGTTCCCCGAAACGCAGGAAGCAGAAGAACAGCCTCAGCCCCAGCCGGCTTCTCCCGCCGCCACCAAACCAACGCTGCCGGATGCCGCTCAACCAATGCCGGCCGCCCATAAAAAGTTCGATAGCAGCAAGCCGCAACCGAAAGGTTCCGTGACGGCAAAATCTGCTGCGGGAGATTTGGATGCTCCGCCGAGCTCGGCTACGACCATCAGAACTGTGCTCCCTCCTTTAGAGGTTGAAGTCGTCGCGGGAGAGGTTCATCGAACCATTCATCCCAGCAGCACCTCAGTGCGAGTCGACTTGCAGCCTGGCTCGCCTCCTCAGCAGGTCACAGTTCCTTCCGCGGCTCACGCCGTTACTGATACCGTTGCCAGCGTCCCCAGCAACGTCGCCGAGCGGGTGCAAATGTCCGCCGATGCCGCCGAGGTCGTCAGCCGACCGGTAAAACCCGGCTATCCTCTGCTGGCACGCCAAATGAAAGTGCAGGGCTCGGTCATTTTGCAGGCGCTGATCGGCCGCGACGGTTTGATCCAAAGTCTCCACGTGCTCAGCGGTCCGCCGCATCCTCGCCGGCGCTGCGGAGGAAGCTGTGAAGCAGTGGCATTTCAAGCCGCACTATCAAGGTGTTGATGCGGTCGAGACCCAGGCTAGGATTATCGTTAACTTCACCATCTCGACAAACTGATTTTGCTCCGTGAAGGCGACCGAACACCGCCCTTGCCGCGTATCGCGACTCTCCTATGTTCATGAGAAACAGACGCCGAAGAGGAGCCCGAAATAGCGCTGATTGACCCGCGGGACCGACTGTGCCACACTGCTCAGCGATTTGCATATGAGCTGCAGTTGCGCCGTAGTGATGCATTTCTTCGCGAGGCGCATCTGCGCCCATTTCCTGCTCGCTTGTGTGCTCACCGTCGCCGCCGTCGCCCAGCGTCAGCCCATGGATGACCCCAGGCGCCTGGAAGGTGTAATTTCCTACGCCACAGCCCCGGGCACGGGGGTACTGATCTTCAAGGTCCATTCGGAGCACACCGGTAATCATCTGGATCGCCAAGCTTTGTTAAAACTGGTGGACCTCTCTACCCATTCGGCCACCTGGCGGACCACTGACGATACATCGTGGGGGGTCTTTACCGACGTTGCCTATGGGAATTATGAGGTGGAAGTCAATGCCGTGGGCTATCTCAGCACCCGTAAAGAAGTCCAGGTAACAAGCATCATCAGCAGCACGCAAATCGACATTATTCTCCATCGCGATCCCGAGGCAATCAATCTCGATATAGGAGAGACCGTTCTGCCGCCGAAGGCGCGAAAAGAGACCAAGCGCGCGGTTTCCGCCCTGAAGTCCGGAAATCTAAAAGAAGCGCAGCGGCAACTCGATGTGGCATACAAGTCTTTTCCTTCCAGCGCGGAACTAAATTTCCTCCTTGGTTATTTGTATTTTCAGAAGAAGGATTTCCCCCAGGCCGCGACCTATCTGGTTACGGCAACGAATCTTAACCCTCACAACGCTCAGGCTTTGACCCTTCTCGGCCGGACCGGCCTGGAACGGCAGGACTATCCCGCAGCACGATCAGCGCTGGAGCAAGCGGTGATAGCCGACGCTGATAATTGGCTGCCGCACAATTTACTCGCCGATACCTACCTTCTCCAGCAAAACTACGACAAAGCGCGCGACGAGGCGGAAATCGCAATCGCCAAGGGCAAGAGCAATGCCAGCGCCGCGCAGCTTGTTCTAGGACAGGCGCTAGTGAGCACGGGCGACTATCAAAAAGCAATTCAAGCCCTGAATGTGTTTCTGCAGGAATCGCCTCGGCATTCCATGGCTGCGCAAGTTCGGACTCTGATCGGCGAAATCCAGGAACACCAGGCCTCTCTTGCGGCCGCCGAGAACACACTAAGCACCGAGGCTCGCCTCTCTAGCGTCGATCCGCTGACAGCGCTGCCGGCACCGGGACTCTCTATGAAATCGTGGAACCCGCCCGGCATTGATGACTCCAAGCCGGCTTTTGCATCCGGCGTCGTGTGTCCTTCCGAGAAGGTAATGGAAGAGTCCGGAAGACGGGTGCAGGAGTTGGTACAGGACGTGGCGCGCTTCGCCGCAGTTGAAGATTTGTTCCATCAATCGCTGGACCAGTTCGGCGTTCCCGCTCGCACCGAGACGCGAAAGTACAACTACGTGGCTTCGATTTCAGAGCCGCAGCCGGGATTTCTTGCGGTGGATGAATACCGCGCTGAAAAGGTCACTCTGGACGGATACCCGGACCAGATTGCCAGCACAGGCTTTGCCGCGCTGGCGCTCGTTTTCCACCCGGACATGCGGGACAATTTCGACATGTCCTGCGAAGGCCTTGGGGATTGGCAAGGGCAGGCAACCTGGCTGGTGCACTTTCGCCAGCGCGACGACCGTCCCAACCGCATGCACAGCTATAAAGTCGGCAATCAGATGCATGCCGTCGCTCTGAAAGGACGAGCATGGATTGCCGCCGACAAATTTCAGATTGTGCGTATGGAAGCCGAGATGGTCAATCCCATGCCGGAAATCAAATTACTCAGTGAGCACCAGGTCGTCGAATACGGGCCAGTCCCGTTTTTGAAGAAGAACATATCCCTCTGGCTGCCCAAAAAGGCGGAGATATATTTCGATTTCCGCAAACATCGTTACTATCGCCGCCATAGCTTCGATCATTACATGCTGTACTCGGTCGATATCGAAGAAAAACGCAAAGAGCCCGTGAGCAAGCCCGAAGGCCAACCCTAGAGATGGAATCTGTGTCTCAGTTATTCCCTTGCGCCCTTCGGACACAGTTCGCCCTTGAAATAACTTTACATTCCGTTTCCTGGACCATCGCGCTTCCCGCTGTATAATCCGCGATTGATTCCCTGCTCAGGAGCCCCTTGATGAAGAGATCTGCCCGACTCGTCTGTTCTTTCGTCGTAGTTTTGTCCCTCGTTCCAGCCGTATGGCCGCAGGAGAAAGTCGATCTCGAAACCATCTCCCGCATTCGCTATGAGGGCTTCCGCGACTCAAAAGTTATGGAACTTGCCTCGGGCCTGATGGATTCGATCGGCGAGCGACTCACCGGATCCCCCAACATGAAGCGCGCCAACGAATGGACCCGCGACCAACTCACCGCGATGGGCCTGAGCAACGCTCACCTGGAACCTTGGGGACCTTTCGGCCGTGGATGGGCCAATCAGTACGTCAATGTGCGTATGACTTCGCCGGATATCGTTCCTCTTCTCGTCTACGCCAAGGCTTGGACGCCCGGCACAAATGGCGTCGTCAGCGGAAAGTGCGTCCGCGCGAACATTGAAGACAAAAAGGATTTCGAGAAGTATCGCGGCAAGCTTGCTGGATTGATCGTGATCCTGGGCCCCGACGCCGAAGTGAAAACCATCACCGAAGCTCCTTTCAAGCGTCTCAGCGACGACGACCTGGCCAAGATCAGTGAATATGAGATTCCCGGCGAGCGTCCGCCCTTTCGTATGGCCGAGATCGCGAAGCGCCGGCAGTTCATAAAAGACCTGAACCAGTTCTTCGCCGAGGAAAAAGTTCTGGCGGTCATCGATCACAGTCGCGGCACTGCCGGCGGTGGCACGGTTTTCGTTCAATCCGGCGGCTCCTACAAGCCGGGCGAGACCACCACGGTTCCCCAGCTCACCATGGCTTCCGAGCATTGGTCGCGCATTGCCCGTCTGCTGCAGCAGAAAAAAGATGTCACGCTCGAACTGAACGTCACTAATACCTTCTACGACGACGATCCTATGCAGTACGACACGATCGCGGAAATCCCAGGTACCGATAAGAAAGATGAAGTCGTCATGCTGGGCGCGCATCTCGATTCCTGGCACGCCGGCACCGGCGCCACCGACAACGGCGCGGGCAGCGTCGTGATGATGGAAGCCGTTCGCATTCTGAAAGCCCTCGACATCAAGCCCCGCCGCACCATCCGCATCGGACTGTGGAGCGGCGAAGAAGAAGGCTTGCTCGGCTCGCAAGGATACGTCCAGCAGCACTTTGGCTCGCGTCCGCCCATGGACGACCCCAACATGAAAGGCATGCCTACCCTGTTGCGCCGCGAGGCGGGCCCGGTCACGGTCAAACCCGAGCAGGCCAAAGTTTCCGCTTACTTCAACGTGGATAACGGTAGCGGCAAGATTCGCGGTGTCTATTTGCAGGAGAACGAGGCTGTGGCGCCGATCTTCGAGGCCTGGATGCGTCCGTTCAAAGATCTCGGCATGACCACGCTCACCATGCGCAACACAGGCGGCACCGACCATCTATCCTTCGACGCGGTCGGCATTCCAGGTTTCCAGTTCGTCCAGGATCCCATCGAATACGAAACGCGCACCCACCACTCCAACATGGACGTCTACGACCGCCTGCAGCCGGAAGATCTCAAACAGATCTCGGTGATTGTCGCCAGCTTCGTCTACGACGCAGCCATGCGCGATCAAATGCTGCCGCGAAAGCCGATCGAGAAGGCGCTGCCCAGGGAACCGGAAAAGAAAGAAGAGTGAGACGTGCCGAATGCACAGTTTTGGAACGAGGCGCGCGTTAGAATTGTGTCCCGACGAATCAATTCCATATGTTCTCGCCGCGACCAATCGGATACGTGAGAAGTCCGTACCAGAGTACGAAGCAGATCCCCAAAGGTTTCAACGCCAAACACGACGCGGAAGGCACTCTCGAAATTCTGCCGCAATTCGAAGCGGGCCTCGCCGACATCCAAGGCTTTTCTCATTTGTTTGTTCTATGGGTATTTGATCGTGCCGCGGGATTCGAGTTGGTCGCCACTCCTCCCATTGACGACCGCCCACACGGCGTCTTCGCAACTCGATCCCCAAGACGTCCGAATCCGATAGGGTTAACCGTGGTCGAATTTCTTCGTCGCGAGGGCAGTCGCTTGCACGTTCGAGGCGTCGACATGCTCGACGGAACGCCGATTCTCGATCTCAAGCCTTACCTGTCGAGCATCCCATCGGAGACGTTACGGCGCGGCTGGCTGGCGGAAGCGGAGGCTCGTCGTGCAAAATAATCGACCGGGACCCAACAGTTCAAGGAGGGAACTCATGAGAACCAGGTTAGTCGCAATTGTGCTGTGCATCGCGTCAGCTCCGAGCGTCGTAGCGCAGGCGACGAACAGTGGATTTTTCAAGACTTCCGACGGCATCCGCATCCATTACCTTGAGGCTGGCAGCGGCCGCCCCATCGTTTTCATCCCCGGCTGGACCATGCCGGCCTGGATCTGGCAGAAACAAATCGATGAGTTCTCGAAAAAATATCACGTCATTGCCGTCGATCCGCGCTCCCAGGGCGAAAGCGATAAACCTACGTACGGCCATCTGCCCGAGACTCGCGCGCGAGACTACAAGGAACTCGTGGATCACCTGAGCCTGAAGCAACCGGTCCTCGTCGGCTGGTCCATGGCGTGCGGAGAGCTGGCGAAGTATGCCGAACAATTCGGCGGCGATAATGTCGGGGGATTTGTGTTGGTCGACGGCTTTCTGGCGGACAAAGCCAGCCCCGAGATGGTCTCCGCTATTTCAGGATGGATGAACCAGTTGCAACAGGACCGGCACGAACAAGCCGTCGGTTTCGTCCGAAGTATGTTCAAAAAGCCGCAGACCGAGCAGTACTTGAAGAGCGTCACTGACGCTTCTATCGAGGTTCCGGCCGATACCGCGGTCGTTCTGATTTACAACATGATTGCCGTGAAGGATTTCTCGGCTGGCCTTTCCAAGATGAACAAGCCCGTGCTCTTTGCTTACCAGCCCGACTCGCAGCAGAGCGCCGACTTCCTGAAATCGAAGCTCGGGGACAAAGTCCAACTGGAACGATTCGAGGGCGACGGCCACGCGCTGTTCGTCGATGAGCCGGACAAATTCAACCGCATGCTCGAGAAATTCGTGCAAAGCCTTCCCAGATGACGCGAGAAGACACCCAACAACCTCATTGGAGTTGCTTGGGCAAAAACCTATGGCTTCTGCGGAAATCGAACTGATTAATGCATCGAACGCTCTCCGGGTTTAGAAGCCCTGGCAATGCCTGGTCCCCTGGGTAAATTTTCTGACCCAACCTTACGGCTCCATAAAGCACCAAAGATTGGAGAATCTCTCCCATTTGCGAGATGCTTATGAAAAAGACTAGTTCGCTGATATTCGCCGTTCTTCTCTCTTCCCTGGCATGGGCGCAAGACAACTCTGCCGCCCCCATGTACCCGGCTACTCCTCATCCGGATCAGGCTCCGGCGAGCAATCAGGACGCCGCTCCCCGCGAGATGAATCAAAGTACCGGCCAGGACATGCCCGTTTTCCGGGTCAACGTGTTTGCCCGCACCACAAAAGCCGTGAACTACCGCCATCGCGGTGGCTCCACGATTGTGGATTTCCGCGGCACCGATCTGATGCCCGCGGTCGGAGGTCATGCCAAAGTTGACGGTAAAGTAGGGCGGCTTGCCATCAGCGCGGAACTTACCCATTTGCAGCCCGCCACCAGCTTCGGCGGTCAGTACCTGACCTATGTTCTGTGGGCCATTACTCCGGAGGGCCGCTCCGTCAATCTCGGCGAAGTCCTTCCCAGCGAAGGCGGCAAGAGCAAGCTCGATGTCACCACCGATCTCCAGGCTTTCGGCTTGATCGTTACAGCCGAGCCTTACTACGCCGTCGTTCGCCCCAGCAACAAGGTCGTGGCTGAGAACATTCTTCGCCAGGAAACCAAGGGATTCGAAGAGCCCATTGACGCGAAGTTCGACGTCCTGGAGGGTAATCAGTACACCATCGACGTCCCCGCCGAACAGCTTCCCTCCACACAGGCCAACTCCAACGCTCCTCTTGATTTGCTCGAGGCGCGCAACGCCATCGCCATCGCAAAGGCAGCCGGAGCCCAGCAATATGCCGCTGACAGCCTCACCAAAGCCGAAGACATGTTGCAGCGCGCAGAAGATTATCTGCAGCGCAAGCAAGGCCGCACCCCCATCGGCACGGCCGCCCGCGGTGCGACCCAAATGGCGGAAGATGCTCGGGTGTTAACTCTTCGCCGCAAAGAGCAGGAACGGCTCGACGCAGATCGTCGCGCCCATGAGGCTGCCCAAGCGAAGGCTGAGGCCGACGCGGCCGCTGCCCGCCAGAGCGCCCAAGAAGCCCAGGCCCAGTCCGACGAAGATGCGCGTCGCCGAGCCCAAGCGGAGGCTGCGAATGCAGAGGCGCAGCAACGGCAGGCCGCTGCTTTAGCCGCTCAACAGCAAGCCCAAGCCGACGCCGATGCAGCTCGCAGGGCGGCTGAGGACGCCGATCGCCAGAAGGCCGAAGCACAGCAACAGACGGCTGCGGCCGAGCAGGCCCGACAGCAAGCCGAACAACAAAAAGAGGAATTGCGAGCCCGCTTGCTTGCCCAGCTCAATCAGGTGCTCCAAACCAAGGACAGCGCCCGTGGCTTGATTGTCAGCATGCCCGATGTCCTGTTCGACTTCAATAAATACACGTTGAAGCCCGAAGCCCGCGAACGGCTGGCGCGAATCTCCGGAATCGTGCTCGCTTATCCGGATCTACGCCTGCAAGTCGAAGGCTACACCGACAGCATCGGCTCGGACGAATACAATCAGGAACTCTCGGAAAAGCGCGCAGCCACAGTTCGGGATTATCTGGTCAGCTCAGGAGTCTCGATCAACAATGTCGTTGCTCAAGGTTTCGGAAAAGCGGACCCCGTTGCCGACAACAGCACCGCCGCCGGACGCAAGCTCAACCGTCGCGTTGACCTGGTCGTCTCGGGAGATGTGATTGGAAAAGAGAACATGGAGACTCCGTCAGCTTATCCGACGGCGAATCCACAGTAAGCACGTCAAACCCGCGGACGGGCGAGCGGTAGCCGGTTGTGACCACCTTCGAGCCCAGCCTTAGGCTGGGCTCATTTCTTTCCGTTCTCATTCTTTCCCGTCGCTCGAGTTTTCTTCCCGCTCCACAGAGGGGCGCCCCAGCTTCCCGCCGCCAACAGTGCCCCGAAAAGAATCACCGCGTCAATACTGGCTCGCCCCTCGCGCGCCCAGTAGACATCCCTCAGATTCAGCCAGAGCGCAAATTCGTCGAGGGTTAGCGCGGCTCCCACGCCATAGAGAATTGACAGTAGCCGGCCGGCAAAAATCGACGAATTGTCGGCGCCGTTTCCGATCTCGCACAACCATCCATATCCCACCAGAAGAAGAATGATGATGCCAAAAACCAGGTGATGAATGTGGCGGCCACCCATCTGGATGAAATGGAACGGCGGAATGTGGTGAATGTCTGCGTAAACCACGGCTCGGACACCGGCAAATGTCAGGAAGAAACTTGCCGAAGCGATAAATAACCGACGTCGTGGGCGGTCGGGGATGCGCTCGTGTAGGATTCGGCCGAGCGAAGTTCCGTGCAGCAGCAACAATAGGAATACGCTACCGGTGAGAGCAAACAGGAGTACGAACCACGTATAAGCCATGCGCCATTAAACAGTATTGCCCGCCAACGGTGTTGCGAATTCGGTGCGCGAAAGCGCTACGGTTATTTGTCCGACGGTTCTCCGACTCTCACGCGCGGCTCTATTGCGCGATACTCGTCTTCTGAAAGCACATGCTTCGTGAGCAGTTCACGCTTAGTCGCGTACGGACGGTGCTCAATAATGTGGTCGCTTTGGGCCCGAGTCAAACCGGTTGCAACCAGCTCTTCCCTGTTCGCGGTATTCAGCTCTACCGGCTTTTTATCACGGTTCCAACCGTCCCGTACGCCTTCCGCGACAGATTTCGCGTTGCGTTTCAGTTCCGCTGTACGCTCAGCAGTTTTTTCACGCAAGTCGTCGGGGCTCTGCTTCTGATTGTCCACGCAGCCGAGCAAGCTGAGACCCGAAAACAGAATGCACACCAGTGTGAAACTGAACCCGGGGAATAAAAACTTCGCCGACCGATGCGGTGGCGAGTTCGGCAATGCTTGTTTGCTTCCCATCTACACCTCCCAGCGTGGAAAAGCGTTCCCTCGGCGTAGTCGCCGAGGGAACGCTCACCGCTTCTCATCAGTGACTCGAGGTTAATTCGGGTCAGTCTTATCTCGCACTTTGTCCGCGCCTTCCTGCGTCTTTTCGGCGGTCTTGTTCACTGCTTTCTTGGTCCCACGTTTCACAACGTGGCCCGTTTTCGTCGCCGTTTTCTTTGTGGCTCGTCCCGTAGCTTTGGCCGCGTCTTTCGTTGCGTGCCCAGCGTCCTTCATATCCTGCTTCGGGCTTTGCTCTTCTTGTTGTGCAGTTTGTGTCATTCCAAACCCGGTGCCTGTCATTGCAACTGCCAGAAACAAGGCGGGAGCGTATTTTCGTAGGCGCATCTCTAGTTTTCTCCTTTTCGAGCAAAACGAATCGCCTGGCACGGCCTAAAACGGACAGCCGTCCACACGACCTAAACCGAAAGCAAGGGCACCGGCAGTCCCTTACTCAGTTCCGGTTGCACTGAAATTCTGGTTCGAGACGCGGCCTCTCACCTTGTCGCTGATGTCTTGTACCTTTTCACCGATCGAATTGCGAATCTCTTCGCCGCTCGCCGGTGCCAGCAGAAGGCCGGCCCCTACACCCACTCCCACACCGGCAACAAACACAAGCACGTTGCGGAGAGTGTGGTCTTCCTCGGGGAAAATGGCTGTTTTTGCATCGTCCGCGAACTGCGAAGCACGATCCGATGCCCGGTCGACCTGATCAGCCGTCTGGTCGATGACGTAAACGGCGGTTTTCAGAAGGGACTTCAGAATACTGTTCCATCTCATTCTCATTGTCATTCCATCCTTTCGGTTCAGCAGGGCACGAAGCCCCGTCAATTTGACGATCAAAAATATGACTGTTTTCGCGTTTGGAACTGACGAGCGGACACGAGCGGATAGAGTGTCCGCCTGCCTTATACCGCGCGCCGGCCCAGCACGAAATGCAAGATCAGCGAAATTACCGCGAAAATCAGCAGAAGGTGAATCAGTCCACCCGCGACGTGGAACACCGTAAAGCCGCCCAGCCAAGCAATCAGCAGAACGACGAATAAGATTGTCCAGATGCTCATTTGTCTTTCCTCCTCCGTTATTGAGTATGTTTCGCGGCGGTAAAGCCGGAAACCGTCTACGCGCGGAAAGCTGACGAACCGCGTGGCCGACGCCACCCTCTCGGGCGGATAAACTGAGGCTAAATCCGCCGTCGCGCTCGTGTCATTACCGCGAACCTTGTACTTCATAGAAAGCATTGGGGTAGTTCGCACCAGCCATGAGGCAGGAGGACGCAATCTCAACCATCCGGGTCCCGAACTCATTTCATGAGACGTGGGGAACAAAGCGCCGTCAAACTTCAGACGAGCTATCCTTTCGATTACAGATCCTCTCTGTAAGACCAACCTCCTGAATGATTTTCCTCTTTAATCAGCGCAGCCACCGATCCGCTATCGAGAACCCCATCATGGCCCAGGGATGCCGAGAGAGCTACTTGCACGTGCCGGAAATCGGGGCAGGGTCGCAGGGGTGGGATTAGCCGGCGTGCGCGAGAGCGTGTGCGAAATTGGCGGTGACTTCCGCCTGCAGTCCGGCCCCCAAGGTACTAGTATCCGAGTCGCGATTCCGGTGAACTCAGCGGCATAGAACTGAATACATCACTCCGACGGGTGCGGTCCCGTAAAGTCTGAACAACAGGGCTTCCGCACGGGCTTGAACTCCATGAGTTCGATGCGTGTCAGATCGGGATCGTAGACGTTGAGCTGCCACTTGCCGTCTTTGCCCATCTGCGCTTTTTCGTCGCCGTGCGGTTTCCAGCCATGCGATTCCAGAACCGCTTGCGCCTTTTTCATGTCGGTGACCCCGAGCGAAATGTGGTTCATCACTCCTGTCAGTCGCAGATCAGGACGCTCCGGCTGATTCAGCATGTATTCCAGCCAGTCGGTGCCATCCGGGACCTGCATGGCCACCCAGTCGGTCTCATCGTCCTTCATTCCGCCGTGCCAGTACAGGCGGAAACCGAGGATGTCGCGGTAGAAGTGGTCTTCAGCGTCGCGGTGGTACACCAAAACTCCTGCGTGAATCATGTGGCGCGAGACCCCCGATGCCGCTGGCGGCGCTGCACTTTTGCCTCGCTCCACAAACTCGACGCGATGCCCTTCCGGATCCTCCACCACGAAGAACCGACTGTGGTCGGACCATTCCTGAATCTCCGGAGCCTTGATTCCCTGTGTGACCAAATATTGGCGAAGGGCCGCTACGTTGTCGGTGCTGAAGGCCACGTGATCCATGCGATCCGCGGCTTTGGCATCAGGCGCAGCGCTGTACCCGACCCACTGCTTGCCCACCAAATAGCGCATGGTGCCGCCGGGTTCCACGGAGGCGGCGGACGCTAGACCCAGAATGTGCCCGTATAGGTTTCCTACATTGTCGGGCGCGGTTGTGAAAAACGACACGTGGTCGATTCCGAGAATGTGCGGCCGCGGTGACGAAGTTTGACCGTGTGCACGGATCTGAAGAACAACGAAAGCGAATACGACTATCAGCTTCTTCATAGCGCCCTCGATTGTAGACCAAGTCCCCTGGGGCTGAAAGAGATCGACCGATCTCTAGAGGCCATCCAGAAACTGCCGGAGAAGTTTGGCCGTCTCTCCAGGCTGCTCCCAAGCCGAATAGTGGCCTGCCTTCGGAATTACTAGCAACTGGCTGCCCGGAATATGCTGACGCATCAACTCGGCTTCATTTACGCCGGTCATAGCGTCGTCGTCTCCGGTCACCAGCAGCGTAGGAACATTGATGGTCTTCAATGTTTCGACGGAGTCGGGGCGCGCGGCCATGCCGCGCTGTACTTGCGCGACGTCCTCTGCAGACATCTTGCGCATCATACGCAGCGCGCCGTCGACCAAGTCAGGACGCGTCTTGCGAGTGTTCGTCGCCATAACCCGCTGAACCATGGATTCGAAGAACGGCTCGGTGCCCCGGTCGAGAACGTCACTCGCCGCCTGCAAACGTCCCGCGCGCGCTTCCGGACCGTCAGCCGGCGCCTTCGTGTTGCACAATCCGATTGCAGCCACCCGGCCGCGATATTTCCGCCAGAACTCAAATAGCGCGTAGCCGCCGATCGACACTCCAACTAACGGGGCGCGGCCCATTTCGGCATCGTCCATGACGCGCGCAATATCGGCAGCGTGTTTCTCCATGGTGGCCGGACCTTCGCCGATGCCCGAATCGCCATGTCCGCGCAGATCAGGCAGCACAATGCGATATCGCGTGGCGAGAACTTCGGCCACGGGCAGCCAGAATTCATGGTTGACAGGAAAAGGATGCAGCAGCACTACCGGGGAACCGTCGCCGATCGACCAGTAGACGATCTCGGCATCCTCGCTCTTGATGCGCCGGGGGAAGTTGCGGTCCATGCTGCCGATTAAATCACAAGTTCGGCAACCGCCGTCCGGCTCCCGCTTCGAGCTACGGGTTCGTCACCTGTTGCGTGATAGCGGGCGCGGGAAGCAGTACCGGTTCGTCCGGCATCACGATCCACGCGATGCCGTAAGGAATAAAACCGACGCAGGTCATGATCGCCGTGATCAGCCACACGATCCGCACCACGGTGACGTCGATGTCGAAGTATTCAGAGAATCCTAGGCAAACGCCCGCGATTTTGCGTCCCAGGCGAGGACGAACAAGCTTCGTCCTGGCCAGCGAAGCGCCGATGCGAACGCCGCAGTACGCGCAAACGGCAGCATCGTCTTGAATCAATTTCCCGCAGTAGTTGCAGTACATAGTTCCGCCTCCACTAGATACTACGTGGTTTTGCGCCGAAAGTTCCTTTCACTCCCGGTACGCTTCTTTGATATAACGCCGCGCCTGGTCGGCGGGACCCGTATTCGCATTTCCCGCCAGCACCGTTTGATACTTCTTCATGGCCAAATCGCGCTTCTGCAGCAGATCGTACATTTCGCCCGCGGCCAAGTTGGCCTTCTGCAAAACATCGGGGTCCGGATTGGGGGCTTCATTCACTAACTCATAGGCCTCGGCCGCGCCGGCAAGATTTTTCCCGGCACGCAACAATTCTCCCAGGCCCCATGCTGCCAATTCGTAATGCAAGCTGCCGTACTTCCCTTCACGGCCGTTTTGCCACACTTTGCGATATACCGCCTCGGCCTCCTGCGGGCGGCCTGCCGCGCGTTGCAGGTTCGCTTCTTCAGTGAGAAACAAGTGATTCCTCGGATACTTCGCCGAAAGCTCATTCATATATCCGAGCGCCTCGGTATATTGGTGTTCGCGCCGCAGAAACAGGGTGAGCACGACTTTTGCGTCGACCGCATTTTCGCCGTCGCCTTTAGCAACCTCACGAAGATAGGCCAGACCTTTTTCGGTCGATCCGTTCAGTCCGGCCAGAGCCGCGGCCACCTTCACGCTCCAAGGCAGGCGACCGATCACGTAATTGTGCGTACCCACAACCATCTTCGCATCCAGATAGTTGGGGTCAAGGTCGAGCACATGTTCATGGTCGTGACGCGCTCCCACCGCATTACGCAGCGCCGAAAACCATGCCCGCTCGACCAGAGCGGTGTAAACGGAAAATTGGGCCCGGGTAACGCCCCGACAATAAAGAGCGTCCACGTCTTTCGGATTCGCCTTGAGTTGGTGCTCTTCCAGACCTTCAGCCCGCCGAACCAGTTCCTTGATCCGTTGCTTCACTTCCGGCTTCGTGGGACGGGGAGTCCGGCCGATGAAGCTGTCATTGCTGTAGTCCCCGGTATTCATTGCTCCAGTATCGTAGAGGTCGTGCATCAGCACCACCGTGAGCAAATGGTTCACCGCAAAGGGATCGTCCGGATGCTTCTCCACGATCTTCACGAACTCCTGGGTCGCGCGATCGTAGTCCATATTGTAGAAATGATCGAATGCGGCTTCGGTCTGGGGATCGTGCGATACGCCATGGCGAGGACCCGCCTCGAGTCGCGACTGGCTCACCGCAGAAATGCAGGATGCGTACAGGAAGCAAAGAAAAACCACCAACGGTCCAGCGCCATGCTCAATCGTAATCGATGGATTTTTGGTTTGCGCGGTCACAGTTCGATACCACCAGTCTAAACGAACCCGCCAGGACATGCTGCGACGCTAGCTACGCTGGACAGCGACGGCCTTTGAACCAAAAACGTTAGCCCCGTACCGTCAATGTTACCTCGCTCGGGTGTGGGGTCCACCCTATAATCGGCGCAGGGGCGGAAGTTTTATCGGCATCGCTACAGAGTCGCTGGGCTTTCGTAACCGGTGCATCTTTACTCGCCGGCGCGCGTAATTATTGCCTGCGTTGCACTTGCGCGCTGTCGCAAAAGGTTGCAAGTATTTGTAATCGAGACAGTTAGTTTCACGACAGCTTTGGCGGTTGGAATGCGATTGCAGTCTTAAGGTTTCGCCAAGGTCCCAATTATGTCGGAAGTAGTTCAAGAAACCCATCAGGAATTCTGGCGTCCGCCCTCCCCGGTCGTGGCGGATCAGATTTCCTTCCAGGAGGCCCTCCCTACAATGGCGGAGGCCTGCTCGCGCTGTGGCACGGAATTTCTGTTAGGTTCCCGCTTTTGCCACTCGTGCGGTGGTCGCCGTCTGGAAGCGATTCATTTTGCGGCCGCGGCTGACGCTGCTACATTAGCCGGACTTTGGGAACAAGGAGCGGCCCGGTCCTATTCGCTTTATTCAGTTGTTGTCGGGAGTTTATCGTGGAGTAGGATCAAATTCCCTTCCTGGCTGCGTTATCTTCACTTCCATGAGATCAAAAACTGGATCGGCCTTTCCACCGCATCGCTCATCGCATTCCTGATCGGAGTAGCCTGCGTCGCTGGAGCATTGTTGGTTGGAATGCTCACGGCCAGGACCTTTGTGGATTGGCAGGCGATTCAGTTCTACCGCGCGGAATGGCTGCTGGCAGCAACCGCCTCATTTGTGGCGGGAATTCTGTTGAAGAAACCCTCGAGTCGCGATCGCGACTGAATCTACCCTACAGTTCGTTTCCCGACCCCGCCGCGCGCCTCTGTTGGCTCATCCTGTACAGATGGTGTACCGGCCCGGTTCCTCTCCCCAGCGGGTGCCCATTGGAAATTGCTGCGGTGACATAGGTTTTCGCGAGCAGTGCGGATTCCGCCAGACCCCGGCCCATAGCCAAGTGACAAGCCATGGCAGTCGCGAAGGCGCAACCCGTACCATGGGTTGAATTCGAACGTTGCCGCTCGGCCTTGAATATTTCCTGCTCAATCCCGCGTTGGGTCTTGAAACTCAGCAAATCGATGGCCTTGTCGAGATGCCCTCCGGTAATGACCACGGCTGTGGCGCCCATTTCATGCAGTTTGGTGGAGGCGAGCTTCATTTCATCCAGATCCTTGATATGCATCCCGGTGAGGACTGCGGCCTCATCGATATTAGGCGTCAGCACGTCGGCCAGGGGAATCAACCTTTCGACCAGCAATCTCGTGCCGGCCGCGTCGAGAAGTTCGGCGCCGGAGGAGGACTTGAGAACAGGATCGAGCACCACATTAGGCAGCCGCGCCTTTCGGGTCTGGTTGGCGGAGCGGCTCCCGCCCGCCTTCGTCGGTCCCCCGGAGAGGAAGTCGGCCACCACTTCGACAACTTTTCCTGATCCCAGCATGCCGATGTGTACCCCGGCAATCTCAAGGTCCGCCGCCAGTTCTTCGAGGCTCTCGGACAGAAGAGCCGAGTCGACCGCCACGACCCGCCTTACCCCGGTGGTCGACTGCACCGTCATGGCGGTGATGCACGCCACCCCATAGCAGGCGTGGGCGGCAATCGTCTTAATATCGGCTGTCACCCCTGCACCGGAGGAAGGATCGAACCCCGCGATGGTGAGTATGATAGGCGGTTTTTCGGGCATGGCCTTCGGTTCCAATGAGTCCGATAGTAATGCGGTTGAGAGCCCAGCATCTCATATCGGCTGGGCATGGAAGTTACTTTCGGGGCTTACCTCCAGAAAAAAAATCTTTGCATGCTGACGCGAGAGTTAGGCCGCAAGTACTTGATTCTATGTAGCTTGATCTGAAACAACCGGTAAGCCATTGATTCCAGTGGTTTTGTAAATTCTACCTTCTTCTCCCTTCCGTGCTATTTACCCCTTAATAAACACTTAAGCCTCCAAAAACAAAGGGCCTTACTTGCATCTGCCTATATTAACAATAAGTTACGTAAGTGATCCATTACTACCCGGTCATCCGTGTACCCCCCATTTCGTATTGACAGGGGTTTGGCAGGCCACTAGCATCAACAAACTGCAGGTACGAAAGCCTTAAGGCCAAAAGCACTTTTGAGTATGCGAGGAGAACTGAATGCGACGAATTTTAGCTCATGGACTGACGATTGCCGGTTTGATCGTCGGCTTGGGAGCGGCTCAGGGACCGAACATCTCGGAGGCGACAGCGGCTCCAGTTAGTTCAAAACAATCGAATCCCGAAGTCCGCAAACAGGTCAAGACGAAGCCGTATCAAGTTGGGACAGCATCCTGGTACGGTCAGATTTTCGATGGCAAACCGACTGCCAGTGGCGAGCCGTACGATATGTACGACATGACCGCCGCGCACCTAAAGCTTCCCATGGGAAGTTACGTGCGAGTCACGAACCTGCGCAATGGCCGAGAGGTCATAGTCCGAGTGAATGACCGCGGCCCGATCGTGCCAGGCCGGATTATCGACCTCTCGTATGGTGCCGCCCAAGCGCTGCAGTTTAAGCAGCGCGGTCTGCAACGCGTGCGTCTGGATGTGGTCAACCCCCGCGGCCTGAAGCCGGCTTACCAGACCGTTGCCTATAACCATCTCCCACTGGCGAAACTCCCCTAGAAACTCTACACTGGTTGGGATGCCTGCAACTTTGCCAAGCATCCCAAACGGTGGCGTGAGCTACCGTGTCCCTGATCTTCGCCACGTTGATCCGCGCCAGCGCCTCATCGTCGCATTGGACGTCTCCACCGCCGCCGCCGCACAGAAAATCGTGGCGGCGGTGGGAGACTCCGCGCTAACCTATAAAGTCGGCATGCAGCTCTTCACCGCCGAAGGTCCGCAGTTGGTGCGCGACCTCGTCGCTTCCGGACGCCGCGTTTTTCTTGACCTTAAATACCACGACATTCCCAATACCGTCGGGGCGGCCGTGGCCGAAGCAGCCAAGCTTGGGGTCAGTATGCTGACCGTGCATTCCTCCGGCAGCGGCAAGATGCTGCGCGCGGCCGCGGATGCAGCGAAGGTGCGCCCGGAACTGATTGTTCTCGCTGTCACCGTTCTCACCAGCATGGACGAAAACGACCTGGAGACGGTCGGCATTCAGGGCACGGTTGAGGAGAGCGTGGTGCGCCTGGCCACGATCGCACTCGCCAGCGGTTGTCAGGGCATAGTCACCTCCGCCCGCGAAGCCTCAGCGTTGCGCTCGAAACTCGGCGACGCTTTCGCCATCGTAACCCCGGGAGTCCGCCCCGCTGGCCGCAGCGTAGCCGATCAAGTTCGCGTCGTTACTCCCGCCGAAGCCGTTGCCGCCGGCGCCACCCACATCGTGGTCGGCCGTCCCATCACCGCAGCCGCCGATCCCGCGGCCGAAGCTAGGGCGATTCTCGGGCAGATCAGCGCTGGCGCCATCAGCTCGACAAGGCGCGAAATCGACCGCGCACAAGCACAGCGTGATGCTCGCGACATCGAGATTATCAACCGGAACGCAGATAGGCTAAACGCCGAGGCCGAAGATGCGCTCGACTATCAGGCTCCTTGGAACGTCCAGGACGAAAAAGATAATCGGCCTGTAAAAAAGAAAAGCCGGAAACGGTAGCATTTCGCCGCCGCTCCGACCGTTCATGATCTCGAAATTAGATCTGCCTCTTACAGCTTCTCGAAAAACTCACACGCCGAGCACGAGATGTAAACTCCGCCCGGAACGCCGCGTTCGCGGTCTTTCACCCGTTTGACGATGCGCGTGGCCTTGCCGCACTTGGGGCAATCCGTGCTCTTGGTAGTGTCCATAACTTTCTTGCGGTCTGCTGTTTTTGCGATCTTGGCGCCTACTGCCATGGTTGATTTCTCCTAATTCTTCAATATTTGCGCAGCACAATCCGCCTGTTTAGGTGGATGTTTGTGGATGGAATACCGTCCGAAAACTTCGCCCGAAACTGCAGGGATCCACCCTCGAAGACTGTGAAGCTGCGTCTCGATTCTCTTCCGTCGTCATTGATTTTACAGTAAGGTTGTGCGGACTGTCTTGCCGCCCTGATCTGAGTATGACGCGCGCGCTCGGCCCCATCCTAAAGACGATCCTATTCACGATTCTGGTGCCCGGGTCAGTGCTCGTTCTTATCCCGTCCTTGATACAGGGGGGTTTCCCAAGGCCGGAGCGCGGTCCGCTCACATGGCTGGGCGTTTTTATAATCCTGTTTGGAGCCGCTATCTACTTTCGCTGCGCCTGGGAGTTCGCCGTTCGCGGCCTGGGCACTCCCGCGCCCATCGCTCCCACGAAATTTCTCGTCACTACCGCTCTTCATCGGTACGTGCGCAACCCGATGTACATCGGTGTGTTCGGAGTGCTACTTGGCGAGGCAGCCACCTTCCGAGCGTTTGTGCTCCTGAAGTATGCCGCAGTCTGCTTTGCGGCCGCCTATCTTTTCGTGATCTTTTACGAAGAGCCCACGCTCCGCCGCCAGTTCGGCGAATCGTACGAACAATACCGCCGCTCCGTCCCTCGCTGGATTCCCCGGCTCTGAGCAGGTTACGAGCGTCGCGGCGTTCTCAATCGCCACGGAATTTATTGATTCGCCGCCCGCTGCTGCGGCGAGCTGAAATTTCCGAATTCCAGTTCCTGTGCCTGTCCCGAGGATGCGCCTGGTTTGGTTTCGATCCACTGCACCCACCGGGAGAATGGCCGGTTCTCGCCCTTCCGATACTTGTCTTTCACCGTAACCCTGATTTTGTAGCCTTCTTTAAGCCGCGCGGTCCAGCGCGACTCAAGGTCGTGATAACTGCCTCCATGGCCCTGAAATGCTGGTTGCAATGCCTTGGGCGCGAAGGTGTTCATGTTGGCATTCTGTAGGCCCAGGTTGCGCACGTCGCCGGGCGCTCCGAACTGGATGCCGATCAGATGCCCGGCATGTTCGCCAGTACCGCCCGACATCGTGGTCTGGGCGGCCACAATGCGATGTGTGGCCACTTTGCCCGGGACCCCCAGTTCGCCGGAAGCCTCTTTGTAGGAAAAGTTGCCCTGAGTCCATTGCCGGAAAAGAAATTGAGCTCTGATATCAGGTAGTGCCATGGTTGCCCCCTTTACCGCGCGAATCGTAGCACGAAGTAAAGATCAAAACCACGGCCAGCAGAGGAGCGTCCGGGGCGCCGCGTGCATTTCGAACCGCCGTTGACCCATCTCCCCCGCCCCTGCTACCGTCATATGTTTGCCCTCCGCGTGCGCCCGGCCTGTCAGCGGCAAACGTCTTTGCCCGCTTTCAGTGCAGATTCGGCGACCCATTTCGTCAGGAGATCATCATGCCTGCCATCAAATTTCGCGGCGTTGATTTCATCCACTACGACGCTCTGCTGAGCGACGAAGAACGCCTGGTCCGCGACACCACGCGCCAGTTCATCGAAGACAATCTGATTCCCATCATCGAGGAATGCAACCGCGCTGGCCGCTTCCCGCGCGAACTGGTCAAACCCATGGCCGACCTGGGCTTTTTCGGCGCGTCGCTAAAAGGCTACGGCTGTGCCGGCATGGGCAACGTTGAATACGGGCTCATGACCCAGGAACTTGAGCGCGGCGACTCCGGCGTGCGCAGCTTTGTGAGCGTGCAATCGGCTCTGTGCATGTATCCAATTTACGAATTCGGCAGTGAGGAGCAGAAGCGGACATGGCTGCCGCCGATGCAAAAAGGTGAGAAGCTGGGCTGCTTCGGCCTGACGGAGCCCGACTTCGGCTCGAATCCCGGCGGCATGCGCACCCGCGCCCGCAAAGTCGGCGACGAATACATACTTAACGGCGAGAAGATGTGGATCACCTCCGGCAGCATCGCCGACGTCGCCATTATCTGGGCCAAGGTCGAAGACGAGAAGAACCGCATCCGTGGCTTCCTGGTTGAAACCGACCGCCCCGGCTTCAAGGCCAATGACATTCACGGCAAGTGGTCGCTGCGCGCGTCGGTCACCTCTGGTCTCTCCCTGCAGGATGTGCATGTGCCTCAGTCGAATCTGCTGCCGAAAAGCGGTGGGCTGAAGTCTCCGCTGATGTGCCTGAATCAGGCCCGCTATGGCATCGCCTGGGGCGCGCTCGGCGCCGCGATGGCGTGTTACGACTGCGCGCTGCAGTACTCGCTACTACGCAAGCAATGGCGTGACCAGCCAATCGCGTCGCATCAACTCGTGCAAGACAAGCTCACGTGGATGATCAGCGAAATTACCAAGGCGCAGTTACTCGTGTTGCAGGTCGGTCGCCTGAAAGATGCGGGCAAGGTCGAACCGCAACACATTTCAATGGCGAAGCGCAACAACGTATGGATGGCGCTCGAGTGCGCCCGCCTGTCGCGTGACATTCTCGGCGCCAACGGCGTGGCCGACGACTATCCCATCATGCGCCACATGATGAATCTGGAGTCGGTAAAAACCTACGAAGGCACGCACGACGTCCATTCGCTGATTATCGGGCAGAGCATTACGGGGATTGACGCATTCTAGGCATTTCGCTACCCAGCAGACGACGCTTGCTCCTTCGCATTATGCGAAGTATAATATTCGCATAATGCGAACTCGCAAGTAGCGGCATGCATGTTATCAGCCGCAAGAAACTGAAGGAAGCCTGTGAACGGCACCGTGATCTTGAAGGCCCGCTCGACGCATGGTTTCGCATAGCAAAGAAAGTTGCTTGGGCAAATATGGCAGATGTGCGAAAGACTTTTTCCAGCGCAGATGCCGTCGGCAAGTGGACGGTTTTCAATATCAAAGGCAATCAATACCGGATGATCACAGAAATCAATTACAGGTTTAGACGGCTTTACATCGCTACGTTTTAACGCATTCCGAGTACAGCCGCGGAGGTTGGAAACAATGAGTGCGAGTGCAGCCAGATCCGAATACGCTTCCCTGCTCACCAGCGCCCTGCCAGCCGTCATTCGCAGCGAGGCGGAGAACGAGCGCCTGATCGCCATGCTCGAAGAATTGGATCGCAAAGGGAGTCGCTTGAGCGCGGCCGAGCGGCGCATGGCCGAACTGCTGACGCTGCTCATTGAAGATTTCGAGGAGAGGCACTATGCACTCAGGGCGGCCAGCCCGATCGAGGTCTTGAACGAACTGATCCGGGCCAATAATCTAAAACAAAAAGATCTCGTGGACGTTTTCGGAACACCCAGCATCGCTTCTGAAATACTTAGCGGAAAACGTAAACTGAACGCCGAGCACATCCGCAGGCTAAGCCGTCGTTTTAAGGTGTCGCCAGAAGTATTTTTCTAGTTCGATTTACAGTCTCGATGACTCCAGAGAAAAAGCGTAGGGAACTAGCTGTGCGATCCATCTGCCGAGTTCCCTGGCATTGACGTCTCGTCCGAAGCCTTCTAGTAAGATTCTCTCCGTTGAGGTGCGAATGAAGCGATCTCGTGTGCTGTTCGTAGCTTTGTGGACTTGCCTTGCCGTCCAGGCCAAAACCGAATTCGGCAAACTACAGGGAGCGGAATTCCGCATCGACGTCCCCGACAACTGGAACCACGGCCTGGTTGTCTACTATCACGGTTACGCTGCCGAGAATCATGGCGTTGGCTACGACGAGAAGAAGCCCCTCGATCCCGCGCTCGCGGTTTTCACCAAAGCCGGATACGCGGTGATTCAATCCGGCTACTCGCAGGGAGGATGGGCACTAGAACAAGCTGTTCCGGAGACCGAGGCGCTACGCCGCTACTTCATCGATAAATACGAGAAGCCCAAAGAAACCTACATTGCTGGCCACTCGATGGGGGGACTGCTCACCGTCATGACCCTCGAGCAATCTCCGGAAAATTATGTTGCCGGTCTGGATCTGTGCGGAGCGGTAAGCGACGCGCCATCGCTCCTGAGCCGCGCCTTTGACCTGCGAGTGCTGTTTGATTATTACTTTCCCGCGGTGCTGCCCAACCCGGCAAAGGTTCCCAATGACTACGAAGCATCGGAGAAGCTAGGGAAGATAGTCGGGAACCTATTGCAATCCAAGCCCCAAGCTGCCGCGGCGCTTCGGCGCTTTGCAGGCGCTCACAGGAATCCAGACTTGACCTCTGACCTGCTCTTCGGAACCTGGGTACTGAAGGATATCGAACACCGCGCTGGAGGCAATCCCTTCGACAATCGCAATACCATCTACACTGGCAGCCTGGACGACAATGCTCTGAACCCCGGCGTCAAGCGTTACGCGGCGGACTCTGGCGCACTGGCTTACCTGCAGCACTATTACACGCCGACAGGGCATCTCTCACGGCCCGTGCTCGCCATCCATACCACCTACGATCCGCTCGTTGCTCCGTCAGTGGTCGCGGGATATACGCTGCTGAGCCGTACGGCGGGGGCGGGCGACCTTTTCGTGGCGCAGTATGTGGAACACGACGGCCACTGCAACATTACGCCGGCGGAGATTGAACGCGGCTTCGCTGAATTGCGAGGATGGAAGGAAAACGGCACCCGGCCCGCTGCGGGAGAACTGAAGTGACGGTCAAGGACTGGCCCGCTCGCGCTGGCCCCAGGAAATTATTGGCCGTGTCAACTTGGTATTCAGTCGCCCTTGCGTTTCGATGAACTGGCGCGCGAACTCGCTTTTATCGGGTACATGTTTCTCGGCCAGACTAGGCGGTCGGCTTATCTCGCGGCGGTTCCACCGCAAGAAATTCTTCTGCGAAGCGCCGAGCGTAATCGTCGAGCAGTCTGGGAATCCGCTCTGGACCCGCCGACCGCAGCACCAGCCCGGCGTGATGATGCCTCTTAATCCGCAGATACACTTCCCGATCGTTATAGGCCGAAGTATCTGGGTCTTCCTGCCGCGCGAGGGAAAGAATCACGCCCGCATATTCTTCCCGCACCGCCGGCAACTTGTAGCGGCCATCTCCGCCGGCAATTTCGATGCGCGCCCACTCCCTCCACAAATTGATTCCGGTCGCGGCCTCCACCATCTCGTTGATGTATGCGCCGCCCACGCGCGCCGCGCATTCGAGAAAATAGAAGTGCCCGTCGGCCTGCGCCTTGATGAACTCTGCGTGCCCCACTCCGCGACGCAATCCTAGCGCCGCAATCAATTCCCGGTTGATCGCCCGCAGCGCCGAGTCATCCTCACTTCCGCGGGGCACCGTAAACGTCGTAAAAATTCCGCCCCCCTGAGCCACGTTCATCGGAGGCTTGCCGTATTTGCTGACGTTGGCAAACACCACATCGTTCTCCGACACCACCGAGTCCACGTGGTAGACGTCACCGGGCAGAAATTTCTCTAACAGAAACGAGGACTGCTTGTCGCCCAGTTGTTCGAGCACCGGCCATAACTCCTTCGCGGCGTGGATTTTCTTGATACCGATCGCGGACGCCTCTTGCCGCGGCTTGAGTACCCACGGACCCGGTACGTGCTCCAGGTAGTAGCGAATATCTTCATGATTGACGACCGGCACAAAATCCGGCACGCGCACGTTGCGATCCAGCGCCCGCATGCGCATGGCCAGCTTATCCCTGAAATAGCGCATGGTCGTGAGGCCCATCCCCGGGATGCGTAAATGTTCGCGCAGCGTGGCGGCCGTTTCCATGTCGTACTCGTCGAGGGCAACAATGCGATCGATTTTCTGCGAGCCTGCCAGATGGGTAACCGCCTGCACGATATCTTCGAGTGCGATTTCGGCCGGGAGGTAGAAGGTATCGTCGAGACTCTCGCGCGGCCAATCAGCATCACGCAATTTTTCCGCCGTTAGCAGGATCACTCGGCAGCCCTGGCGCTTGCACTCGCGCATGAACTCCTGCCCTTTCTCGTAAGTCGTGATGCAGAGGAAAGTCAGCGGGCGTGGCTCAGGCATGGCGTTCATTCCCAGCAGGACTGGGAGAATATCACGGCGCAAGGCGACCCGAGGATCAATTATTCCAATTCTCCACAACGTCTCGAAGCAGGCGTCGCGCCCCAGTTACCGAAATACGCAAATCGCCAAATCTACCCGTCTGATAAACTCTGTGGACATGCCGGACGCCACGGATCATCGCAGAAATCTCGCGCCCTGGTGGGGACTCTTGTTCGCCATCGCCGCCATTGGCTGCAACGTCGAATTTTTCATGAGTCCTCCGATGCAGGGAACACTTCCCTGGCTGAGCCTCTTTTTCGCCGGCCTCGCGCTGATACTTCTTGTCGCTGGACTGCGGCGAGCCTTTGGCCGGCCGCAAGTCTATCGCGGTAAGACGCTGAGTGTTTTGCTGTCCATTGTCGCCCTTCTCGCCATCGGATTGACTGCCTTCGCCTTTATCACCGCCCGGAAGCTGCCCAGTTCTGCAGCTGCGCCACACGTCGGCCAGAAGGTTCCCGATTTCACGCTTTCTGATACTTCCGGGAAGCGCTTGTCGCTCGACCAGCTTCTCGCTCCCGCGGCCTCCGGATCCCCGGCTACCAAAGCGGTCTTGCTGGTTTTCTATCGCGGTTACTGGTGACCCTTCTGTAACCTCGAGTTACGAGGCATCGAGAAAAGGCTGGCTGAGTTCGAGGCGGCCGGGGTACTCCCCGTAGCGATCAGCGTCGATCCGCCGGAGGTTTCGCGCGACCTTGCCAACAAAGCCGGGTACACGTTTCCCATACTCTCTGATCCCGACGCTGCGGTGATTCGCCAATATCACTTGCTGCATCCGGCAGGCGGCCCCGACGAGCACGACATCGCACGCCCCGCAGAGTTTCTGGTCGACTCCTCCAAAATCGCTCGCTGGACCAATTTCACGGAAGATATCCGCGTGCGAGCCCGCGCTGACGAGATGCTCTCCGCCGCCAAACGGTTACCATGATCGGGCTCGCCCGCTAACTCTAGTTTCATTCGAATCATCCCCAGTTCTTGTTTGAGGCCAGTATCTTCCGATGCACTGTGCCTTCCCATCTTCCCCAGGATCGCGTTATAGTCTCAACCCGGCATGCAACCGCCGCATCATAACGCGCTGGGAGACATCAGAATGGGTACGCAGACTCGTCCAGAAAGCAAGGCCCGCACTTACGGGGAAAATATTGAGAGCGACCTGGCGTCTCGATTCCTGCGCGTGGTGGAAGTGGCCGCCATCGCCTCAGCCCGCACCATGGGACAAGGCGAGCGCAAGCTCAGCGACCAGGTGGCCACCGAGGCTATGAGACGCACCATGGACTCCATTCCCATGCGCGGCACCATCGTCATCGGCGAAGGCGAGCGCGACGAGGCGCCCATGCTCTACATCGGCGAGAAAGTCGGCGCCGAGTTTCCCGACGGCACGGAAGTTCCTGAAGTCGACATCGCTGTCGATCCGCTTGAGGGCACGAATCTCTGTGCTACCGGCGCGCCCGGAGCAATTACTGTGCTCGCTGCCTCCGAACGCGGAGGCCTGCTGCACGCGCCGGACTGCTACATGGAAAAAATCGTTGTCGGCCCTTCGTGCAAGGATGCAGTCGAGCTGGATGCGCCCGTCGCCGACAACCTGAAGAACATCGCCAAGCGTCTGGATCGCGACGTGGAAGACCTGGTCGTGATCGTGCTCGACCGTCCGCGTCACGAAAAGCTGATTGCCGACATTCGCGCCGCCGGCGCCCGCATTCGCCTGATCGGCGACGGCGATCTTTCCGCCGGAATCGCCGCGGCCGTTATCGGCACCGGCGTGCACGCCGTTATGGGCTCAGGCGGCGCGCCGGAAGGCGTGATCACCGCCGCCGCCATCCGCTGCCTCAACGGATACATGCTGGGCCGCCTGGTCGTGAAGCCTGACCAGGAAGAGCGCCTGGCGCGCATGGGCATCAAAGACAAGAACCGCATCTACGAGGCGGAAGACCTCGCGCCCGGCAAGCAATTGATCTTCGCCGCCACCGGCGTCACCGACGGCGCGCTGATGAAGGGCGTGCGCTTCTTCGGCGAAGGCACGCGGACGTCGTCCGTGATCCTGACGCTGCGCACCGGCAAAGTGCGCTTCGTGGAAAGCATTCATCTGGAGAAGGGGCCGGATGTGAAGGTGAGGTTCTCGTAGCGCCGGCATCTTGCCGGCTAGTCCCGAGGAAGGCGTTCTCGGTCCCCTCGGCTGCGGCGAGCGAATTACTGACACCGCCGGGACGTGCGGCGCTTCTGTCCTTCTACTTCAGATACTCCGAATCCTTCTTCAACTCCTCCGGAATGGGCGGAAACGGCGGCCATTCCTGCGAGTATCCCTTCAGCAGAGGAGTCGCAACTTCCGACCGCAGCGTCCCGTCATGCACCGCGAACTTGTGCGGATGACCAGCGGAATATCCCTCCCACAGACACACGCTCGCGTACGCGCCATCTTTGCGCAAGACGTAATACGTCATATCCATGAAGCGAAGCTTGTTCATATCGCCGTTGTAATTGCGCACGATGCGCTTGAGAGCATCCATACCCGCTTCCTGCGGAGACATGCCGTGACGCATGTTCTCGACAATCGTGTGAGCGCCCGCGACCTTGATGTTCTCTTCCCCGGCTCCGGTAGCACCTGCGGACCCTACGTCTTGATCGGTGTAGCAACCCGCTCCGATAATGGGCGAATCGCCGCAGCGGCCCGGGCAGTTTGAACGCCAAGCCGCTCGTAGTGGTGATGCCCGACATTTCGCCCTTCTCGTTCAGAACCGAGCAGTGGATCGTCCCGGTGGGCGGAAAGAGCACGCGCCGCACCGCCGCCAGTTGAAACTCAGGCTCAATGCCCAGATCAGCGGCGCGCTGCTGCAATTGTCGAATCCGCTCCTGCCAAACATTCCGCTTGCGGCTTCGACTCCGTCGCGGGCGGATGCCAGTGCGGATCGGCAATCCCCGGTCCCCACCAGTCGCGGTCGGAATTGAATTGCTTCCACAGCAGCCAGATTTTGCGCGAGCGCTCGGTCAGCAGGTTCTCGCGCGGGAAGCCCATCGCCACGGCAAATCGTTCCGCGCCTTCGCCCACCAGCATCACGTGGCCGGTATGCTCCATCACGGCTTTCCCGGCCATCGACACATTCTTGATGTTGCGCACGGCGCCCACCGAACCCGCACGCCGCGTGGGTCCGTGCATGCAACAGGAATCCAACTCCACCACGCCTTCCTCGTTGGGCAAGCCGCCCAAGCCGACCGAATCGTCGTTGGGATCATCCTCCGGCCCCTTCACCACACGGATGCCGGCCTCGAGCGTGTCTCCGCCGCCTTTGAGAAAGGCATATGCGGCTTCCACATAGGCGTAGCCGTTGTTCGCACAGATGATGATCGGGCGCTTGGCGGAATCCGATTTCGACGCGTGGCCCTGTTGGCCATTGTCGGCAAGCGCCTCAGGAATCGCAGCATGCCGCCTACCCGGCAGCGACGGCTCCGAGCACTGACGTCTTCACGAAATCACGGCGCGAAAATGTCACGAATCCTCCTAAGCGGGCTTGCCACGAATCCTGTTCTTGGCGGCCGGATAGATCATCCAGGCGAAGCGGGAAGGATACCACGAGGCGCCGGACGATTCTCACCGGATCGAGTTCATCCATACGCAGGCAAAAAGATAAGGGCGTAGATAACTCCACGCCCTTCGGCCAACAAACGCACAGCTGATTCTAGCTCACGTTTTCCAGCGTCTTCACCGGCTGGCAAACCTGCGCAGCCGGCCAGGATATGCGGCGCCTGCCTTTGCCAATTGATCCGCCGAGCCGTGGTGGAAATTGGCTGCACATTCTCCGAACGGAAACGCAGCAGCGCAGCAATATTGCCCACTTTGTCGAACTCCGGATCATCCTTCACGTAGAACGTCTCAATATCGCGGCGAATCACCCACGGCAGAATGGCCTCCCCGACATCGACAACTTCCTGCGTGGCCCGGCCACAAACCGGACAGGAGCTGACCAGGTGGGCATCGATGTGCCCGCATCCGGAACATTCGACGGCGTGAGCCTGAAGGTTTTCGCCTAATCAGAAGAGTCTGCACTTCTCCCAATTCCAGAGAGCGCAATACACGGCGCAGTCCGGTAACGCCGCGTCCATTGCTGCGCGCCTGTTCCAGTGCCTGTTCGACCAAGTTCATGGCGGCGATCACTCTGCCATTGCTCCACAATCTGCTGGGCGTGGGTGCGAATCTCGTCTCGGCTAATGTGGCCCACGTCGGCATGGAAGCGGCCGATCAGCGCCTGATTTCACATAGGAATGCAGTTGCGGCTCCAGCAGCGAAAGGTGAGCATCCTGGCAGGCGAGAATCCATTTCTCGAACACACCTTTTTCCAGCAATGCTTTCAGCGCCTCCGCCACATTCTTGAAGTGCTGGCGAGCCTCGTCTTCTACGCGGCGCTGGGCGTGGCCACCATCGTATCCGGCAAATCCATCGCTGCGGCCTCTGCGGGGCAGCGGATGGAACAAGTCCTCGCGCTCGGTCAACTCGCCCAGGCGAAGATCGAAAATGCGCGCCCGGTGCCGGTCGACCAGCACCACGCCCAGCAGCGGGAAAGCGCCCAGCAGGTGCGCAATCGGCTTGAGATGGAAGCGGCGATCAACGAACAGCTGCGTCCCCGGCAGGCTCGCAGGCACATCATATTCGCGCCAGACGTTTTGGGCGGCGCAGGCGAACACCGCCTTGCCGTGCGTACCGTTGCTGCGCAGTTCGCCCGAGAGGCGCAAGATGCGATCCATATCGGCGCGGGCGCACGTCTTTCTTGCCTTGGCTTTCCAGGCTCCGCAAGGCCTCGCGCGCCAGGTCCTTAATCAGAATCATGTCTTCTTTGTGCGCCTTGTTGCGCGGCGTGGACGGCTGGAAATAAAAACTGACGCGCGCAGGATTTTTCATCTCGAAATTCAGCTAATTCTCGGATTTGTTCGCGGGTAATACTCATGAATAATCTCCCCAAGATTTGAGATTGGTTAAGCAGTGCCCGTCGGAGCGAACCGCCCGGGAAACTGATTGGTTAGCCCCGGCGTCTTGCGTAAGTGGTCGCGTGCGGCGGAAACGAAGGCGAGTACTCTCTCGGCCGGGAGGCCGGTAATCGCTACAATCTCATCCACGCTGAAGCCTTCCACCGCATGCAGAATGAAGGCTTCGCGCGGGCCCGAGCCCAGATCGCGCAGCGCCGACGCAATCAGGCGCAACAATTCGTCTGAGGCCAGGATCTGCTCCGGCGTAGCGACGCGCCCATCCGCAATCACCGTCGCTCCCGTGATGGATTCGTCAGGCTGATGAAATTGCAGTTCCGGTTCATCGCTGGCCTTCACGTTGCGCCGGCGGGCGGAATCTTCCAAAGGCCTCGCATTTCCGTTGCTTTCGTCGGTACGCGAGAGTTCGTCCAAAGCTCGCAGCGCTAACCGGTACAGCCAGGGTTCCAGCGCCAGCCGCTCCGGTTTTTCCTGACCGTCGCCCAGAGCGGCAGCGATAGTTTCATCAATCACTTCTTCTTTTGAAACGCTGTCCGGCCCAATCGATTCTTGCGCCTCGCGGAAGTAGATTTCCCGCTCGACGAAGCGCTCAAGCCGCGCCAAATTGATGTTCACATACGAGCGAATATCATCAGCGGAAATCGTTGCCGGAAATACCGCGGCCAACGTTTGCTCGAACGGGACTTCACTCACCACCGCGCTCGGCCGGGCACTGTCTCCCCGTTTCCCACGCTGCCACTTGTGCGAGGCACGCAGGATTTCCTTGTGCTTATTGACCTGTTGCAACAAATCCTCAAACGCTCCCTTCACCGCGGCCGCAGCCGTTGGAGCCGAGGACTGCACCGCCATTTGCCCCGACGGCAAGCGCAGGTTCAGCGATACGCTGGTCCCCTCGCGCGCCGAAATCTCCTCCACCACTCCCTTCAGGTGGACCAGTTCGGGACGAAATACCTGCAGACGTTTTTGCAGTTTTTCGATCTGATGTTGAATGTCTTTTTCTACGGCGGGAATTTTATGAAGACGGTAACTGACGTGGACGTTCATAGCGCCTCGGCCTTGCTAGCAAAGTGCGCAACCAACTGTGTTTTCTTAAGGCGATTGTACACCCGGTGGAAAAAAGAAAACGCAGAAATGTGCTGCTGCTAGAGATTGAGATGTTCGTTTTCGGGATCTCGTTGCAGTCTAAGAATTCTTAAGAAACGGCGGTTTGCAGCCCCGGGAAGGCCGCGATATCATCCGTGTCCATGGCTTTGTTCAGACTCCTAGTGCTGGCTGGCTCCCAGGTGAACCGATTCGATTCCGGGTGAATTAGTCTTTGCCAGAGGCGCTGCCAAAGAAAACGGGTAGGGCGCGGTCGCGGAGAGCGACGGTCAGATTGAGGCGATCGTTCCCGTACTTTCGGTGGTTGTTATACTGTCCTAGCCTGATTCTTCCGCGGGAGAGCAGCGGCGCTACGTGCAGACACCGGGCTTCTCGCCTTCGCTCGGGATGACAGCACATAATCCGAATGAACATATAGCCGGGGTCGCAGAGCACAAATAAATGCCGCCTACATTCACCATCGGGATTGAAGAGGAGTATCAGACCGTTGATCCGGAGACGCGGGATCTGCGGTCGCACATCCATGCCGAAATTCTGGAGAAGGGGAGGATGATTCTTCAGGAGCGGGTGAAGGCGGAGATGCACCAGTCGGTGGTGGAAGTGGGGACTCGGGTCTGCAAGAACATTAAGGATGCGAAAGTCGAGGTCAAGAAACTGCGGCGCGACATGGTGCGGCTGGCCAAGGAGAACGGGCTGCGGCTGGCATCGGCAGCGACGCATCCCTTCGGGGATTGGCGGGAGCAGGAGATTCATCCGGATGAGCGCTACAAGAATATTGTGGAGGACTTGCAACTGGTGGCGCGGGCCAATCTGATTTTCGGGCTGCACGTGCACATCGGGATTGAGGATCGCGAGACGGCGATCCACATGATGAATCATGCGCGATATTTTCTGCCGCATATGCTGGCGCTGTCGACCAATTCGCCGTTCTGGCTGGGGATGAATACTGGGCTGAAGTCGTACCGCTGCAAGGTGTTCGACAAATTTCCGCGCACGAATATTCCCGATTATTTTCCCAGCTGGGGCGAATACGAGAATTTCATCAAGCTGTTGATCAAGACCAACTGCATCGATAACGCGAAGAAGATCTGGTGGGATATCCGGCCGCATCCGTTTTTCAACACGATTGAGTTCCGGGTGTGTGACATTCCGATGCGGGCCGATGAGACCATTGCATTGGCGGCTTTGATTCAGGCTACGGTGGCCAAGCTGTATAAGCTGTATACGGCGAATCAGGGATTTCGCTTGTACCGGCGGGCGTTGATCATGGAGAACAAGTGGCGGGCGGCGCGGTACGGACTCAACGGAAACCTGATTGATTTCGGCAAGCAGACAGAAGTGCCGGCTCGCGATCTGGTGCTGGAGTATCTGGAGTTCGTGGACGATGTGGTGGATGAACTGGACTCGCGCGAGGAGCTGAATTATATCCACGAGATTCTGGAAAAGGGCAGCGGGGCGGACCGGCAGTTGCGGGTGTTTCAGGAGACGGGGGATTTGAAGAAAGTGGTTGATTACATTATTGAAGAGACGGAGGCCGGGCTCGATGAAGAACCGGCCGACGTTAGAAAGTTTGGGTAATGAGTAGCCCTGTGGAGAAAGTGAAAGTCAAAATCCCCACCTCTTCGACAAGCTCAGGGCAGGCTCTGGCTCTCCAAGCGAAGGGAAAAGGGTGGCGCACCCTCAACATTCCCTTTGATCCCGAATATTCACCGGGAGCGTTCAATGCGGTCAATGTTTGCCTGCGCGTGCAGGCTGGCGAACAGGTTTGTATGATTACCGATCAGGCGACGATCGAGATTGCCGCGTCCATAGTGCACGAATTGGAGAAGGTGGGCGCGCCTTATCGTGCGTGGGTGCTGGAGGAACTGGCGGAGCGTCCGCTGACCGATTTGCCGCGCGAGATTCTTGACTGTCTTGAAACCAGCCAGGTTTCTATTTTTGCGGTGCAGGCGCAGGCGCACGAGCTGCGGTCGCGGATTCAGATGACCGACGTGGTCAACCGCCGCAAAATCCGGCATGCGCACATGGTGAACATCAACCGGCAGATTATGCTCGATGGAATGCGGGCGGATTTTGCGCGGGTGGACCGGCTTAGCCAGAAAGTTGTCGAGACGGTGCGCAAGGCCTCGAAGATTCGCGCCAAGACGGCGGCAGGAACGGACCTGACGGCGGATTTGAATTCGAATTACAAATGGCTGAAGACCAGCGGGATTATCAGCCCGGAGAAGTGGGGGAATTTGCCGGGCGGGGAGATTTTTACGACGCCGGGCGCAGTGAATGGGACGTTTGTGATCGATGGCGTGGTCGGCGATTATTTGTGCGCGAAATTCGGAAACCTGCAGGAGAATCCGCTGACTGTGCGGATCAAGGGAAATCGGCTTACCGAAGCGTACTCGGAAAATCGAGAGCTGGAAAACGATTTTTGGAAATACACGCACACTGACGAGAACAGCGATCGGGTGGGCGAATTCGCAATTGGAACGAACATCGACTTGAAAGACGTGATTGGGCAGATTCTGCAGGATGAAAAGTATCCCGGCGTGCATATCGCGTTTGGGAATCCGTACGGGGCGCATACGGGGGCTGACTGGGATTCGACTACTCATATCGATGTGGTGGGGCGGAAGTTTAATATCTGGGTAGATGACCAGCAGATTATGCGGGAGGGGAAGTTTTTGGTGGAGGGGTAGCCGAGCGTTTTAGAACTTCGGCGCTAAACCGCCGAAGATTCGAGCTGGTGCTTCGGCATCCGTCGACTTCGCAAGAACGCCCACTTTGTGGGCGTTTTTGCTGCGCCCAGGATGACAAGCGCTACAATATTTCGCCAGGTTTCTGCACAACATGATTCCTTTCTTGCGTCAGCAATTCAACGAGAACTTTACTGCTGACAAATATCGCGCGTTTTTGCGGCGCGTGGATGATGCTTGCGGCACTCACGTGCAGTTTCGGGTTTCGGAGACGCCTTGCTTCTTTCCTAAGCCGCTGATTGACCAGATGGCACAGGATGGTCAAGAACTGATTCGACAGTTGGTTGACAATCCTGCGTATCGAGCGAAGTCGGAGGATGCGGTTCCCGCTGCGTTCAAGGTTCCAAACGAACCATCGCACCCGATGTTTGTACAGGTAGATTTTGGGCTGGTACGGGATGCGCGCGGTGAACTGCAACCCAAGCTGGTGGAGTTGCAGGCCTTCCCTTCTCTGTATGCGTACCAGGGGCCACTTGCGGAGGCGTATATCGAGACCTATGGATTAGCGGCTTCCAGCTTTCGGCTTCCGGGGTCCGGGCGGTTGAAATATTTCTTGAGCGGGCTGGATACGAATTCTTATCGCGAATTGTTGCGGCGCGCGATTGTTGGCTCGCATGATCCCGAGAATGTAATTTTGATGGAGATTCATCCGCAGCAGCAGAAAACCCTGCCCGATTTTTTGCTGACCGAGAAAATGCTCGGAGTGAGGACCGTGGACATTGTGGACATCAGGAAAGAAGGCGCGCGTCTTTATTATGAGCGCGGCGGAAAGCGCGTGCCGATCCAGAGGATTTATAACCGGACGATCGTCGATGAACTGGAGCGCAAAAACGTCAAGCTTAATTTCGACTGGCGCGACGATCTTGACGTGGAGTGGGCGGGGCATCCCAACTGGTATTTCCGCGTCAGCAAGTTCTCGATTCCGTACTTGAAGCATGCGTCGGTGCCGAAGACCTGGTTTCTGGATCAATTGGACAAGATTCCTTCGGATCTGGAAAACTACGCGCTGAAGCCGCTGTATTCGTTTGCGGGCCTGGGAGTGGTAATTGCGCCTACGATAGAAGACATTGCGGCGATTCCGGCGGAGAGGCGTCCTTACTACATTTTGCAGGAGCGGATACACTTTGAGCCGGTGATTGAGACTCCGTTTGGCGCGACCAAAGCGGAGGTTCGGGTGATGTATGTGTGGCTGGATGAACTGACGCCGGTGCTGACGATCATCCGCATGGGGCGTGGCCTGATGATGGGCGTGGATCACAACAAGAATATGGAGTGGGTGGGCGCGTCGGCGGGGCTGTACTTGGAGTAATAAGAGATATCCTGGTCCGGCCAAGCTTTTGGGTGTTGGAGACGCATGGGGTTTCCTACCGCGCTGTTGTATCGCCTGCCTTGCTATCCAGCGGTACTCGGGTCAGCGGGCGCTGTCTCCAGTCGACGGCCAATCACGATCCCAGCCGCGATCAAACTCGCAATCATCGCGATTGAAATCACCAGCCAGCCCCAATGTTCCAAAGGATGCCGGAGCACGCGGATGAAGCCGCGTCCGTAATGGCTGGCAACGAAGGCAATGGCGGAATAGCGGGCGGCGCGGCAAAGGGCAACAACGATCAGAAACTTGGGCAGAGGAAAATCAGACGCCCCGGCGGCGGCGAAAAACATGCTGGTCGGAGTGGGGATAGGAATGGCCGTCGAGGCCGCGAGAGTCCCCGTGCCCCATTTCTTAAACAGCTTCAGAAACTTGGACACCGTGCCTTTCCTGAATTTCTTGTCCAGGTAAGCCGATCCGGCTTTGCGTGCGAGTCGGAACGTGATGTATGCGCCAACGACCGACCCGGCGGTTGCCGTGGCGGCGTACTCGTACCAGGGATTGCGGTGGCTGGCCGCTAATATGGCAGTGAAAATGTCGAGGCCGCCAAAAGTCGGAATGGGCGAACTGTCGAGAATCGCGAGGAAGAAGAGTCCCAGAGCTCCCAGGTGCTGAAGCGTCGAGAGAAGAGTCTGCCCACCCCGCCTCCTATGATTCTGCAGGAGCAAATTCAGCATCTTTGCAATATATCAAGTTGACCGCGTGGGCACGACGTTGCCACGCGAACTGGGAGGAATCTCAGCGGATCTTGATGACAGTGGTCTCCAGGACCTTGCCGTTGGGGCGTTTGAGGAACATCTTATCGCCGTGGAAGCGGACTGGAACCAGTGAGCCAGTACCAAACTCGCCGGGACGATAGCCATCGGAGGATTCGGAATGGTATTCGCCGATATACTCTGTCCCACTTACGCGAACCACAATGGCGGTCTTACGAGTTGTCCGCTGCTCGGCTTCGCGGAGGATTTCCTTTTCGGCCTGAGCCCAGTTGTCCAGATCGTGACCGGGAATTCTTCCGTTGCGGAAGTAAATTTCTTCGGCGCGTTGACGGATGGCCGACTGCAAGTCTTGCAGAGGGTTGGGCCGGGCCTTCGGTTGGGCAGCGGCGTTCATGATCTCTCCTTCTATTCGAAGCTGCATCGCACAATTTCGCCTTCCTCATAATAGTATTGCTTTAGACGCCGCTTGGAGAAGGGGCATCGCACCGAAGGACATACGTGAGAACAACTTTGGGAAAATCGGCACGAACCTGTCTATGCGCGAACATGATTCAACCCGAGGCGAAGCACGCGCCAGCAGCGCTCAACGTTGCGCGCGGCTGTGGGGAGGCCCCATCCAGGAGACAGATTTTCACAAACGTCCTCATCCTTAGGCCTCAGACATTGACGGAGTTGACCGGATTCGGCTGGGGGCCTACCATTACCGCCGAGCAGGGTCCCACGCTTTCATGATTGGCCAGCAGGTATCCCATTACCGCATCCTTGGCAAGCTTGGCGGCGGTGGTATGGGTGTGGTCTATGAGGCGGAGGATCTCAGCCTGGGGCGGCATGTCGCGCTGAAGTTTATTCCAGAGAATCTGGCCGGCGACCCCAAATCGCTGGAGCGATTCACTCGCGAGGCGCGGGCGGCGTCTCAACTGAACCATCCGAATATCTGCACGATCCACGGTATTGAAGACAACCACGGGCATCCCTTCATCGTCATGGAGAAGCTCGAGGGGGAGAGCCTGAAGCAGCATATCGGCGGTCAACCGATGAAGCTGGAGGAAGTCCTCGACGTAGGAGTGCAGGTCGCGGACGCGCTGGTGGCGTCGCACAACAAGGGGATCGTGCATCGCGACATTAAGCCGGCCAATATCTTTCTGACCCCTTCCGGGCAAGTGAAGGTACTCGACTTCGGGCTGGCGAAACTGGTACACACCACCGGCGCCGAGGAGGTCGATCAATCTTTGACTGCGGTGGGAATCATTCCCGGGACTGCCGTATATATGTCGCCGGAACAGGCGCGCAGCGAAACCGTAGACGCTCGCAGCGATCTGTTTTCGTTTGGCGTAGTGCTGTATGAGATGGCCACGGGGAAGAAGCCGTTCACGGGCAATAACTCGCTGATGACGCTGGATGCGGTGCTGCATCAGAAGCCGACGCCACCACACGACTTGAATCCGACGATTCCAATCGAGCTGCAGGGAATCATAGGCAAGGCGATGGAAAAGGACCGCACGCATCGCTACCAGGGCGCCACCGAAATGCGCTCTGATCTATCGCAGCTGAAACGTGAGGCCGAGTCGGGAACGATCAAGACCGGCAGTCATTCTTCAATGCTAAGGGCCGCGTCGAAAACCTTCAGCAGGAATTCGCGGTTTCAGACTTATTTGCTGGTGGCCATGGCGGCGCTGCTGGTTACGGTCCTGGCGTCGGTGGGAGCCTGGTGGTTCAAGCATCGCGAGGTGTCGAGCGCTCAGCAACGGAATGCGATTGCGGTGCTGCCGCTGCAGAACCTGAATGGAGATTACAACATCGACTATTTGCGGTTCGCGCTGGCCGATGAGCTGACGAGTGTCCTCACCTACTCGCGCACCCTGGAGGTGCGGCCTTCGTCGGTTACGCGAAGATATGTGGCACTGGATCTGGAGCCGAAAAAAGTGGGGCAGGAGCTGCGGGTCGGTCGTCTGCTGCAGGGGCACTTCATCAGGCAGGGAGATCAGTTGACGGTAACCCTGGAGGCGATCGACGTGCCGACCGACCGGCTGCTCTGGCAGACCACCGTCACGGCAAAAGCCGAGGACTTGATCGGACTGCAGCAGCAACTGAGTTCGCAGGTGCAACATGGACTATTGCCGGTTCTGGGGGGAGCGGCGGGCGCGGCGGAATCGGCGGCATCGCGGCCCAAGAACCAGGAGGCCTATGACTTGTATTTGCGGAGCATAGCCGTGCCGCACGATGCGGCGCCGAACAAAGAAGCCATCAAGATGCTGGAATGGGCGGTGGGTATCGATCCCAGTTATGCGCCGGCGTGGGAAGCGCTGGGACAAAGATATTATTTCGACTCTTTATTTGGCGGCGGAGGGGAAGAAAAATTCCAGCGCTCGAACGCGGCGTATGAGCGGGCGGTGACGCTCGATCCCAACCGGGTAATGGCGGCCAGCAGCCTGATCACGAACCGGGTAGAACGGGGCGAACTGGGACGGGCCTATGACGCGGCGACCGACCTGGTGCGGCGGCGCCCGCAGAGCGCCGATGCCCACTTCGCCCTCAGCTACGTGCTGCGGTATGCGGGGATGCTGGAGCAGTCGACGCAGGAGTGCAACACGGCGCGCTCGCTCGATCCCGGGAATTTCGCGTTCCGCTCGTGCGCGTGGTCGTTCCTGGAAATGGGAAAGACCGATCGAGCAATGGATTACGTCCATCTGGACGCGGGTTCGGAATGGGCGGCGTGGGTCACTCCGTATGTGTATTTGGCGGAGGGCAACGTGGCTGAGGCGCGGGAGAGCGCGAAGAAAATGTCAAAGGCCCCAATCTATCACCGCGACTTGATGGAGTCCTGTACAGCCGCCCAACGTCCCGTGGACTTGGCGAAGATTGTGCGCGAGAACGAGGCGTCGGTGATGTTGGAACTCGATGCCGAGGCGTGGTATCACGTGGGCGCACTGATGGCGGCTTGTGGCCAGAACGAACCGGCACTGCGGCTGCTAAAAGCCGCGGTGCAGCAGAATTATTGCGCCTACTCGGCATTACTGGATGATCCGCTGCTGAAGAACCTGCGGAAAGAGACGGCGTTCAATGAAGTGCTGACGGCGGGGGCGAACTGCCAGGCAGTACTGAAGGAAGGGCGGTAGGAAGCTCTTAGCTTTTAGCTTTTAGCTCTTAGCTTTTAGCTCTTGATTTTCACATTTAGCTCTCGTTCTCAGTTCAAGAGCTTTGTGACCAATGATTTTGGGAAGGGCACGGCTTCAGCCGTGCCGCTCGGAGTCGCAAATGATACGGGCTTTGGCCCCTGGGGGACTTCACACTATGCGGAACTTTACGCGACGGGCGTTGCTACAGTCCTCGGTTACGGGAGTCGGCGCCATCGCGCTCCCGTCCCTTGCCGCAAGCTTTGACACGCCCACGCCCGCGCGCAAGGGACGGATTCACCAGTCCGTTTGTCAGTGGTGTTATCGCAATATTCCCGTCGAACAGCTGGCGGAATACGCCGCGAAAATCGGACTGCGAGGAGTCGACCTGTTGCAGCCGGATGAATATGAAATCCCACGGCGCTACGGACTAGTTTGCACGATGGGATATGCGGGCGGTGGCGACATTGGGAAGGCTCTCAACCGTGTAGAGAACCATGCCGGCATTGAACAGGGATTTCGCACGAACATTCCGCGGGCGGCGAAGGCCGGCGTTCCGAACGTGATCACATTTTCCGGAAACCGAGGCGGCATGTCCGATGAAGAAGGCGCGCGCAACACGATTGCCGGTCTGAATCGCGTGAGGAAAATCGCGGAAGATCACGGTGTGACGATCTGTATGGAGCTGCTTAACAGCAAAGTGAATCACGCGGATTATATGTGCGATCACACGGCGTGGGGCGTGCGTGTAGTGCGGGAAGTGAACTCTCCGAACGTGAAGTTGCTGTACGACATCTACCACATGCAGATTATGGAAGGCGATCTCATCGATACGATCCGGCAGAATCTCGAATGGATTGGGCATTTCCACACCGGCGGAGTGCCGGGGCGGCATGAACTGGACGGGACGCAGGAGATTCAATGGGACGGAGTAATGCGGGCGATCGCCGACGCCGGCTTCCGCGGATATGTGGCGCATGAATTCTTGCCCACGGCAGATCCGCTGGCTTCGCTGCGCAAGGCCGCAGATCTGTGCGACGTTTAGTCGGCGTGACCGAATACGACTCAACAACTGTAGGCTTCCGTACTATAATGCAGTCCCCGACCAGCATCGTGTTTCCGGGTCTCTGGTTTCCCAGGACTGGTGCGCGTGATCGCAACTCTCTGATCAGGAGCATCCGATGAAGATCCATCACAAAATGATTTGTTGTTTGCTTCCGCTTGTATTCCTCAGCGGCTGTAACAAGAAGAACGACACGCAGGAGGCAACGAAGCCAGCTCCGAACACGAACGCCGCTCCGGCGCCGGCCGCAAGCGGCCCCGCCGCTACACCCGGCACCGCCGCGAGTTCGTCGGCTGAGACTAGCTCCAAGATGGCCGCCACCGAATGGGCATTGAAACAAGATGAGATCAAGAGCGATCCCAATGGCCAATGGGCGATTCAGGCTACCGCGTCGTCCACGTACAGTGACGCCCAAGGCACCGCACCCTATTCGGCCAATCAGGCGACCGGGGCGCCCAACGTCGACAGGTACGCCGATGATGGAGCGGCTTGGGCTCCGAAGACCCCGGATGGCGGGATCGAATGGCTGGACTTGAAGTATCCCAAACCAGTGCACGCCACCGAGGTGCGGGTTCGCGAGTCCTGTGGCTCCGGGGCGGTCATCAAGGTTGAAGTCTATGATGAACAAGGAGGAGCTCACGCCGTCTGGCAGGGGAACGACCCCACGACAGAATTGAACTATCTCATGGTGAAATTTCCCAAGACTAACTTCAAAACCGACCGCGTCAAAGTTACGCTCGCGACGAACGTGGTCCCCGGCTGGAACGAGATTGACGCCGTTCAACTCGTGGGCGCCGATCAATAGCTGCCGAGTGGAGCTCACTTAGGAATAGAGCGAAAGAATTTGCGTCGGAGCGGGGGTAGGCCCCATCCTTGTAACGTGAGAGATCCCGGACCTGTCAACAAGCTGCGGCCCAGTCGGCGCCGCATATCATTTATCTTCCCTGGCCCTAACTTTTTCGCTGTGAAGTTCGCTCTCTTCTTCGTGATTGTTTCTCTGGTCGCGACAGCGCAAGGTCCAGTTGCAAACAGACCCGTTGCGGCAAACTCCGCGCCATCGCGTTCCTCCCCAAATCATCCATCCTCGAACCTTGACGTGCTGGCCGATCCTCCGGGACTGCTATATCAGGGCGTTCCGGCTGAGATCCCGCAGGATGAGGGCGCGGCCGGGTTGCGGTTAGAACTGCTGCGCCTGGGTACGACCGCACGGCTGATGCAGGTAGTGGCGCATCCGGATGATGAAGATGGCGGGATGTTGACCCTGGAGGCACGCGGGCGGGGTGTGAGCACGCTGCTGATGACGCTGAATCGCGGCGAGGGTGGACAGAACAAGATTGGCAGCAATCTGTCGGACGTTCTGGGCGTGCTGCGTGCGGAGGAACTCCTGGCGTCGGATCAGTACTACGGCGTACAGGAGCGTTTTTCCCGCGTTGCGGATTTCGGATTTTCAAAGAGCGCCGACGAGACGTTCGCGAAGTGGGGCGGGCACGACTTGGCCCTCGGAGACATGGTACGGGTGATTCGAACGTTTCGTCCGGATGTGTTGGTCGCGCGCTTTTCGGGAACATCGCGCGATGGTCACGGCCATCATCAGGCATCAAGCATTCTGACCAAGGAGGCGTTCCGCGCGGCGGCCGATCCCAAGCGTTTTCCTGAGCAGATTGCTCAGGGACTGCAGCCCTGGCAGGCGAAGAAGCTGTACATCGGAAACGTGTGCGGCTTCGGGGCGATGACTTGTCCCGATGCGGACTGGACTTTGAAGCTGAACACCGGCGAGCCCAGTGCGGAACTCGGCATGTCGTATGTACAGTTCGCGGTGCAGGGCTTGCGGCACCAGATGTCGCAGGGCGCGGCGAACTGGACGGTCGATCCCGGAGACCGCTTCACGTTTTACCGGCTGGTGGATTCGGTGCTGCCTTCTACGTTGGACAAGGATGGGCATGAGAAAAGCTTTTTTGACAGCACTGACACCTCCTGGACGGGGCTGGCAACGGGACTGGGAACAGAAGAGAAGAGAGTTCCGCAGTTACGGCAGGAACTGACGGAAATCGCGAAGCGCATTGCCGAGGCGACGGAGGCTGCAAAAGGGAAAGACCCTTCGACTGCGGCGGCCCCTCTGACGAAAGTTGTGGCAGGGCTGAATCGCGTGAGCGGCGAGGTAGGTGCAAGCCCGTTGAGCGCGGCCGCGAAGCTCGACTTGGTGGCGCGGATCGCGGAGAAGCAACGGCAGGCGGAGACCGCACTCAATCTAGCGCTAGGCGTGAGCCTCACGGCGGACGTTGCCTCCGACGGCGAACGCGACGTTCACGCTGTGAAAGAAGCGGAGGCGCTGACCACGGTTTCGCCGGGGCGAGAGTTTGTAGTGGCAGTGACCTTTCATAACGGATCGAAACAGCCGCTGGCGATCAACGACTTAAAGCTGGAAGTTCCGGCGGGATGGAACACGATCAGCGGAAAAACGAAGCCTGAGACCGTGAAGGCCGGAGAGGATCTGCACGCAAATTTCCGGCTGCATGTGCCGAAGAACGCGGCGTACACGCGGCCGTACTGGCATCGGGATGATCCCGAGACCGAGGCCGTGAACCATATCGACGATGAGAAATATGCGACGCTTCCCTTTCCGCCTCCTGCGTTGCGGGCGCGAGTGGAATATTCGTTGAGCGAAGGCGGCGGAGCGAAAACACGGAATGGGATTACCTCCGTTGTGGTCACACGATTTGTAGACGACGCCGGGAAAATCGAGGAGCGTCCGTTGGCAGTCGTTCCGGCAATTTCGGTAATGCTGGAGCCGAGCACTCAGGTAATCTCGACCCATAACGGCTCCACCACAACGGTTACGGTCGGTGTGACCGGGAACGTATTAGGAGACGGAGTCAAGCGCATCGGTGAGCTACATCTGGAGCTGCCGGCTGGTTGGCGCTCCGAGCCTGAGCAATTCGCTATGGAATTTACACGCCGAGGCGAGCGGCAAGAGCGCAAGTTCAAAGTTATTCCAGCCGCGTTACAGCCAGGTCGTGCGACCATTCGCGCGGTTCTGACTTGGGGCGGCGAGAAATATGCCGAGGGATACACACTGGTCACGCGCGAAGATCTTGGCAGCTTTTACTACTACCAACCGGCGCGGCAGCGTGCGAGTATCGTCGACGTGCAGGTGCCGCATGATCTCAAGGTTGGCTATATCATGGGCGCGGGAGATGACATTCCGACGGTGCTCAAGCAGGTAGGAATGGACGTCACGCTGATCCCGGCGGAGAAGATTGCCGACGAGGATTTGAATAGGTTCGGAACCATCGTGCTCGGAATCCGGGCCTACGACACACAGAAAGATCTGGCGGCGAATAATAAGAGGCTGCTCGATTTCGTTTCCGCGGGCGGCACGCTAGTGGTCCAGTACAACGCGGGGACCGCCGATTTCAATGCGGGGAAGTTTACTCCTTATCCTGCGAACCTAAGCCGGGCCCGGGTCTCGGTGGAGGAAGCTCCGGTGGAAATCCTGGCGCCGGATGATTCGGTCTTCCATTATCCCAACACGATCGCGGCGCACGATTTCGACGGCTGGGTGCAGGAGCGCGGGTTGTACTTCATGGACAAGTGGGATGAGCATTTCAAGCCGCTGCTCTCCTGTCACGATCCGGGAGAGGATGCACAAAAGGGCGGGCTGCTGCGGGCGCAGTATGGCAAGGGGACTTATATCTATACGGGATATGCATTTTTTCGCCAGCTGCCGGCGGGAGTACCGGGAGCGGTGCGGCTGTATGTGAATCTGTTGAGTGCTGGACATAACAAATAGCCGTAGAGACGTAGCTTGCTACGTCTTTCTTCTTCGTGGTCGGAAGACGTTTCAAGCAACGTCTCTACGAAATGGAATTTTCTTCACAGTCTTCTTCGCAATCAACCGGAAGTTCTCCGGCCCTCATCCGCGGGATGGGGCTTGGGACCGCTACTGCGCTCAACATGATCGACATGATCGGCGTGGGTCCGTTCATCACCATGCCGCTGGTCTTGAGCGCGATGGGCGGCCCCCAAGCCCTGCTGGGATGGGTTTTGGGGGCGCTGCTGGCTGTATGCGACGGCCTTGTATCCGCGGAATTGGGCGCGGCACTGCCGGCGTCAGGCGGGTCCTATCGCTACTTGCGGGAGATTTATGGTCCCCAGAGATGGGGACGGCTGATTTCGTTTCTGTTTATCTGGCAGGTGTCATTTTCTGCTCCCCTATCCATTGCCACCGGATGCATCGGACTGGCGGGATACGCGGCTTACTATTGGCCGGGGCTGGAGACCGTCTATGCACACCACGATGCGGTGCTGCACTTACCGTGGGCTGGTCCGTTGCAGGCCAGCTGGATCGTCACGCCAGGCACATCGATAGCAGTGGCGATCTGCTTCTTTACGGTGCTGCTGCTTTACCGGCGTATTACGGCGATCGGGCGGCTCACAAAAGTGTTGTGGTTCGGAGTGATGGGAACTATTGGCTGGATCATCTTCGCGGGCCTCACGCACTTCAATGCCGCACTAGCGTTTGACTTTCCGCCGGGTGCGTTCACCTTGTCCCACCAATTTTTCACAGGGCTGGGCGGAGCGATGCTCGTCGCAACGTATGACTACTGGGGCTACTACAACGTCTGCTTCCTGGGCGACGAGATCAAAGATCCGGGAAAGAATATTCCGCGCGCGCTGCTGCTTTCCATTCTGATCGTGGCCTGTCTATATCTAATGATGAACCTGTGCATTATGGCCGTGGTGCCCTGGCGGGAGATGGTCCAGGCCGGACAAAACAATAACGGGTTATACGTTGTTTCGTTATTCATGCAGAGGGTGTATGGTGCATGGGCGGCACGGCTGGTAACAGGATTGGTGATAGTGACGGCGTTTGCGTCGGTCTTCTCGTTGATGCTCGGATATTCGCGGGTGCCCTATGCAGCGGCGAAGGACGGCAATTATTTTCGCGCGTTTGCCCGGGTACATCCCGTGTACCGGTTTCCTTACATTTCGCTGCTCGCCCTGGGAGTGGTGGCGGCGGCGTTCTGCTTTCTGCGGTTGAAGGATGCAATCGCCGCTCTGGTGGTGATTCGCCTGATCCTGCAATTCTTGGTACAGGCGGTCGGGTCAATCGTGTTGCGGATCCGGCGGCCGGACCTGCCTCGGCCGTTTCGCATGTGGCTTTATCCGCTGCCGGCGCTGCTGGCCAGCGCTGGATTTTTGTTCATCCTGTTTAATCGCGTGAACTGGCAGAAGGAAGTACGGTATGCGGCGATTATTCTGCTGACCGGCGTGATCATTTATATGATTCGGGCTTGGAAGGATGGGGAGTGGCCGTTTGGCGTGCGGCTAGGAGCAAAGGCTTAACCACAGAAGGCACAGAAAGACACAGGAGCGCAAACCGAAAGTGCGGACCTGTAGCATTTTTCATATCGGTAATGCCATGCAGTAAGATGGCTCGGGCGTTTGTAGGAGCGGAAAGAACCAGGGGGATCATGAGGGAAAAAACTGGAATCATCTTTTGCGGGCTGCTGCTGCTCATTACTGCTGCTGCCGCGCAGGCGGGCAAGCCGAAAGAGCAACATCGCACGGTAACTGAAATACTGGACCGCACCGTACTCAATCTTGAGCACGAGTTCGTTCCAGCGGCGGACGCGATGCCGGAGGATAAGTTCGGATTCGCTCCCACCAACGGCGAGTTCAAGGGCGTGCGCACTTTCGCCCAACAGATCAAGCATGTGGCGGCGGTGAACTATGAGCTGGGAGCTGCGCTTCTGGAGCAGAAGCCGCCGGTCGACATCGGCGACGAAGAGGGACCGGCATCTGTCACGAGCAAGGCCGACATCCTCAAGTACCTGAAGGAGTCCTTCGAGTACGTTCATAAGGCCATCGCGACCATCAACGAGAAGAATTTGGTGCAGACTGTGAGGAGCCCTTTCGGAGAAGGATCCGTTACGCGGCTGGGCCTGGCCACCAGCGTGTCGTCGCATGGCTTCGATCATTACGGTCAGATGGTGGAATATCTGCGCTTGAATGGCATTGTGCCGCCGGCCAGCCGCAGCGGCGGGTAATGAATTACACGCGGCGGCGGGCCGCTGTGCTGGCCGCACGGACCACACCGCAATGGTGCTCTGCGAACGTGATGCGGGGGTCACTGGCGAAACGACCCGGATAAGATTTCATGGCATGAAGGAAGCGTTGAATCTCTCTGCGGACTTGTTCGTTTCCGGACAGCCGCCTGTCTCCCCCTCGGACGGGACGCATTTTGGACTTCATCTTCAACACACCTGGCTTTAACGCGCCCGGCTTCAACACACCGCGCCGGACACGACTTTGCCTGCAAATCCCGAACTGTCCGCGCATGGGACTACTGGGGATCCTCATCAATTCTGCCAGTCGTAAAAACACGGTTCTAATGCTTTAGTTTCGCAAGGGGGGAATTTCGAACTTATCGGCGAAAAGAACTCTGGTAAATACTGTTCTTTCTGTAGATGTGATCAGAATCTTGCAAACGAAGAGCGGGCTCCGCGCAAGCTAATCGAAGTGGGGAGCACCTCCGCGGTAAGGCCGCTCCCCGAAAGATGGGCGGCGACGAGTCGGCGGGCCTTCTGAAGGGACGCGTCAGGATCGAGGAAGATCAAGACGGAAGGGCCGGCGCCACTGAGAGCTGCGCCGAGAATGCCTTTCTCTCCCTTTAATGTCTGCAGACCGGGTAGCAACGGACAGAGCGCCCCGCGGTACGGCTGGTGCAGGCGATCTTCCAGAGCGGCGGGAAGGAGGTCGGGCCGTCCTTGCGTAAAGGCCGCGAGCAGCAGCATCGAGTTCTGCACGTTCGTCACTGCATCGGCGCGCGAATACTGCGCCGGGAGGACGCGACGGGCTTCTTCGGTCGACAGGCTCTGCTCCGGCACCGCGAGCAGTAGCGGCCACTTCCCTTTCGGGCGAATAACCACCATTTGGGCTTCCCCCTTACCAGAAATGCGGGAAACCGTAAGCCCGCCCATCCAGCAGGCCGAGGCGTTGTCGGGATGGTGTTCGCGGCGGGAAGCTTCGCCAACGATCTGCGCATCGGTCCAGCGCAGACCGCCAAACTGCACCGCCAGGGCTATACCCGCTAGCCGTGCCGCTGCCGAGGAACCACAGCCTTTGCCGATGGGGATGTCATTCGCGATTTTGAGAGACAGAGGAGTGACAGGCCGGCCCGCAGCTTCCAGCACCTCGCGGTACGTATTCAGAATGAGGTGGTCTTCGAGCTTTCCGCAGATGTCACGGTCGCGCCCGGTGGCGGCGATCAAGAATTCGTCGGCTGCACGGCCGTCAATCTTGATGTAGAAATCCATCGCCAGCGCGGCAGCGTCGAAGGCCGGTCCCAGATTGGCGGACGTGGCTGGGAGAGCCAGGCGCAGCCGGGAGCGCTTCGGGTTGGGGGCTTTGGCGGACATGTTCACTCTCTTAGGGTGCTTCGACGTAGCGCCGGCATCTTGCCGGCTGTCGCGGGAGCCTGCCCTGAGCTTGCCGAAGGGGCGTCTCGCCCGCGCAGTGGTGGCGAGCCGCCTGGCCCGCGGCGCTACTTTTCCGCTTGCTCCAAGGTCCGTACCACCGCATCCAGCGTGGCATCTAGAACGACCGGCGGACGCCGCAATGGATTCAACGCGGCGCTGGCAACCTCGTCAGGGGTGCCTTTGAATAAGTCGCCGCGATGGAATCCCATAGTGAAATCGGGATCCTTTAGCAAGCTTCCGGTCAACACCAGGACAACGGTTTCTTCCGGCTTCACAAAACCGTGCTTCACCAATTTCTTCAATCCAGCTAGACGTTACTGCGGACGCAGGTTCGCATCCGATGCCTTCGGCGCCGATCTCCGCCTTGGCCTGCGCAATCTCAATTTCGGTGACCTGTTCGCAGGCGCCGCCAGTGGCTTCGAGAACGTGAACAGCTTTCTTCCACGATGCCGGGTTGCCGATTCGAACCGCAGTGGCCCGGGTCTCCGCCTGCACGCTCACCAGGTGTTTGCCGCCAGCCTCGCGAAGGGTACGAACCAGCGCATTGGCGCCTTCGGCCTGGATGACCGACAACTTGGGCAAGCGCGAAATCAGCCCCAGGTCGCGCATCTCGACCAGCGCCTTGCCGATGGCGGAACTGTTTCCCAGGTTGCCTCCGGGAACGATGATGTGGTCGGGCGGCTGCCAGTCGAGTTGATCGAGCAATTCGAGCGCGAGCGTTTTTTGCCCTTCCAGGCGAAAGGGATTAATCGAATTCAACTGGTAGACAGGCGCGCGCAGAACAAGTTCCTGGAGCAGGCGAAGGCAACCGTCGAAGTCGGTGCGTAACTGGCAGGTTACGGCGCCATAGTCGAGCGCCTGCGAAAGTTTGCTCCAGGAAATCTTGCCCTCGGGAACCAGCACCAGGCTGCGCATGCCTCCGCGCGCGGCATAGGCGGCCATGGACGCAGAAGTGTTGCCGGTGGAGGCGCAGGCCACCCAGCGAAATCCGGCGAGGCGCGCGAAGGTTGCGGCGACCGTCATGCCGGCGTCTTTGAACGAGCCCGTAGGATTCATTCCCTGATGTTTCGCGAACAGGCGCGGCACGCCCGTGATGCGGGCGCACTGCGGAAGGTCGTACAGTGGAGTGTTGCCTTCGCGCAGGGTGATGGCTTGGTCGTCGCTGTCGAGCGCCGGAAGAAGGTCACGAAAGCGCCAAACGCCGCTCTGATCGATCGCCGCCTGGGAAAGGCGACGCTGGCGCCAGGTGGATCTCAGGTTCTGCGCTTCGAGCCCGGCATCCTTCCAGTGACGGATAAGTAATTTCGAGCAGGTCTTTGCATCGCGGGCAGCGGAAATCCTGACTGGCGCTGTCGCTCAGATCGCCGCAACCAATGCAACGGAAGCGGAACGTCGCTTGACGCACACCCGGCGTCAGAAGTGGAGAGAGGAGACATGGGCCGAATTTATTTCTCTTCCCGCAGATACTGGTCGGTCTTGTTGATCCAATCAGCGCGGGGAGGATTGAAAACATCGAGATCGACCGTATCTTCCATGGCCTCGGCCTTGTGCGGCATGTGCGCCGGGATGCAGAGGACTTCGCCGGCATGGACCACGATCTCTTTGCCGTCAATCCAGAACTTCAGCGCACCATCGAGGATGTAGGTCAGCTGCTCGTTGTGATGGCTGTGCTCGGGAACGATGCAGCCTTTTTTCAACAGCACGCGCGCCACCATGATTTCCTGGCCGACCACAAATTGCCGCTGCAACAGCGGGTTCAGTTCTTCAAGCGGGATGGTGTGCCAGGGAATGTATTGCAGCGCGGCGGTTCTCGCAGCGTGTTTGGTGACGGCACGCTTGGCGCGGGAATGAGAGGCGCTTTTTGCCTTCGCGCGAGTGGAGGTCGTCGTCTTCGGTTTGGTCTTTAGCGTCTTTTTCGCCATGTTGGTCGCCTGCTGATTTGTCTCTTTCGCCCCGATGGGGCTTTGGTCTGCCATTCATCACCCTCCCACGGCGCACGCCCCTCCGGAAAGCTCAGGGCAAGCTGTGGCTGCATTCTTCCGGCTTCGCGGCTGAGTTAATGCACTCGTCCGTCGTACAACTTCACGGCCGTGTCGTGCAGATAAGCGTGGGCCAGTTCCAGCGCCCGGCCTTCGCTGATTTCGTTTTCCGAGATCATCTCGGCCAGAGCCGCGGCCAGCGCCATGCGGGACGACTGCACGCCCAGCCAGTAGCTCTCTTCCGCGCCCAGCACTTCATTGTAAGGGAAACAGTCGGTACCAAAAGTGATCTTGTCGGGAAAAGTTTCCAGCCACATCTTGAGCGTGTCTTTAAAAGCCGAAGGATACTGCGCCAGTTCGCCAAACGAAGAATCAAGGTAAACGTTCTTCATGGCGGCGAGCCAGATGGCTTCGCGCTCCAGCGGATAGCCGCCATGAATCATGACGAAAGTTGTGAGCGATAGCGCGGATCGCGCAACACGCTCTCCAGATTCATGATGTTGCTCTGCGACAGGTTGAAATAGTCGCCAATGCCGATCGCGGTGTGAATGTGCACCGGCAAGATGCAGACGTCCGCCTTCCTGAACGAGATAGCGGAAAATATAATCCTGAAATGTGCGGTAGTCTTTTTCGCTGGGAACTCCGCCGGTGACATAGCGCTGATAAATGTCTTCGGCCTGGCGCTGCGGGTGGGATCGCCGAACGTCGTGGGCCGAAAATATGCGACCTCAAACTTCATGGCGATCCCGCCTCTTTTCGAATTGTCTTCGAGCACCTGGCTGATGAATTTCAAATAGCCGGCGAAGTGGAGGGGAGTTTGCCGACATTTTCCTGCTGCATCCAGCGATGCAGCATTTTTTCCTGCAAAGGGATGAAGACGCCTTCATCGGGATTGCGCGCCGGTCTCGCGTTCATTATTGAAAGGCCACATGAAAGAGTCGGCAAAAAAGACCCAGGGAAAACGCTTGGGATCGAGGTAGTCGGGCATCATGGCGCGGTTGGCCACGGAACTTTCGATGTTGATCTTGTCGAGGATCGAGTTGAAATAGGCGGTGCCGGCGTATTGCTTCTTCAGTTCCGTCTTTTTGTCGAGCAGCCATTTCGCGTGCTCGGGCGAGAGATCGGCGTAGGGATATCCGAACAGCGCCTTCGCGGCGGCGACGAGTTCGGGATTGTCGTCGCGCGTGCGCAGGGCTTCGCTGGCATCGGGAGGCGCGGCCATGGCGTCGACATCAGGATCGTCCGCGATAGCCAGGATGTGCGTGGTGATCAAAGGCAGGGATCTTTTCGATCTGCGGCAGCAGGCGCTGGTAGATTTGCTGGACATCAGGACCGGGAAAGGGGCGGGCCTGGGCAGCAGCGAAAGCGCGGGAGGCCGACGGCAGGCTGGGACAACGTAATCCTCGAAACACAAATCGCATGCAGATTCCTCAGGGCATAAAGCCCACATCATAATGAGCTGTTATCGCAGCGCTGAAAGCGCCGCCTCACCCAAAAGCCTGCCAGAAAAGCTGGCGCAAGCCTATCGTGCGACCAGCAGTTCCCTGCCAGGCGCTTGATACTTTCATGATGCGCTCCACCGCCTCGTGCAGAATTGCCATCGACGAGGCGAAGGAGAAACGGACAAAATCTTTGCCGGCACGGACCAAAAGCCGCGCCGGGAATGGCGGCGACGCCCGCATCTTCCAGCAGAATGCGGCACAGGTCCTCGGCGCTCCTGCCGGTGCCGCGTAATATCGACCCAGGCATAGAACGCGCCTTCGGGAGGCTGGCAGCGGAAATCCGGCAACGCGATTCAGATCGCGCACGAACTGCTCGCGGCGGCGGCTGAACTCGCCCACCATGTGTGCCGTGTTGCCCTCACGATCGCGCAGCGCGTCGATGGCGGCATACTGCGTGAACTCGGCCACGCAGGTGTAGGTGTTCACGGCCATCATTACCAGCGCCGGAACGACTTCGGGCGGCGCGACGGTATATCCTAGCCGCCATCCCGTCATGGCAAAGCTCTTCGAGAATCCGTCAATGATCAGCGTGCGCTCCGCCATGCCGGGGTAGCGCAGCATGGAAAGATATTCGCCACGGTACAGGATGCGCGCGTAGATTTCATCGGACAGCACCCACAGGTCGTGCTTGACAGCGAGTTCGGCCAGGTGGCGCTGCACAGCCTCGGTGTAGACAGTCCCGGTGGGATTGCCGGGCGAATTCGTCAGCAGCATGCGCGTACGCGGAGTGATCTTGGACGCGACTTCCGCCGGGTCCGGCTGAAAATGATTGCGCGCCGACGAGCGCAAACGGCACGGGAACCGCACCCAAGCCTCGCGCGATCGAGGGATAACCGGGAAAGCCTGGATCAGGATAGAGAACTTCGTCGCCGGGTTCGAGCAAGGCCATCATCGCAAGGAAGAGCGCGATCTTGCATCCCGGCGCCAGCACGATATTAGCGGGTGAAACCTTAATATTGCGAGTGCGGTCCAGGTAGTTGGCGATTTCTTCGCGCAGCGCGGGAACGCCCGCGACCGCGCAGTACCGGTCTTTACCGTCCGCCAGCGCTCTGGTCGCCGAGTCGATCACCGACTTGCCGGGATGAAAGTCGGGCTCACCCAGCTCCAGATGGATGATGGAGCGGCCCCGAGCTTCCAGTTCCTTGGCGCGGGCAAAGACCGCGAGTGCGCCTTCCCCGCTCATGACGGACATTCTTGAAGCAATGGATCGCATGGATTCTCCGAGAAAAAACCGGACTCACAATCCTTTATACATGCCGCCGTCGACCAGTACGGTCTGGCCTGTAATGTAAGACGCGCGCTCCGACGCCAGCCAGACAACGGTCTCGCCCAGCTCGCGAGGTTCGCCTAAGCGCTTGAGCGGGGCGTCGGCGGCCCAGTCATCGAAAATCTCCTGCTCGTTCTTGCCGGATGCGGACGAGCGAGCTTTGGCCAATTCCTTCAGCCGATCGGTAGCGGTGAAACCCGGTCCGACATTATTGACCAGAATTCCGTCCTTGCCGAACTCGTTGGCCAGACTCTTTACTAATCCGACCACCGCGGCACGAACTGCGTTCGAAAGTACGAGATCGGCCACTGGCTGCTTAGTGGTGATCGAAGTGATGGTAATGATTCGGCCCCAGTGCTTCCGCTGCATGTGTGGAATCACTTCGCGAGCAAAATAAACCGTGCTGAGAAATTCAACTCGAGAGCGCGTTGCCAGTCGTCGAGAGTGGCCGCCAGGAATCCCTTGGCCGGAGGGCCGCCCGCGTTGGTCACGCAAATGTCGACGCTGCCGAACTTGCCAGCCACAGCGGCAACGAATCGGCTCACGGCGGCGGGAGTCCGCAACGTCAACCGCTTCGGCGAAAACTTCCACGTTGTGTTGCTTTCTGATTTTGTCTGCCGCGGCCTGCAGCGTCTGCTGGTTGCGCGCGCACATCGCGACCCGGCAACCCTCTGCGGCGAAGGCTTCGGCGGTAGCCAGGCCGAGTCCCTGACTGGACGCCGCAACCAGGGCCACCCGGTTTTTCAGACCCAAGTCCATGAACGTGGAATTATAAATGGTGCCATCGCCGGGAATCGCTTGCCGCAACTCGTGTTGCGGAATTACTCTGAAGGACAGTGAGGTGCCCATGAAGCACAGGTTTGAGCATCCGGAAACGCAGGCTACACGCGGCGCGGCTGATCTACAGAAGAAGAATGGCCCGCTGGCGACGCCGATTTACCAGACGTCGACCTTCGAAGTGACGGACAACGAAGAACAGCTTCGCGTCACCGGCTCCGACCGTTACTACACACGCTACGGCAATCCCACGAACACCGCCGCGGAAAAGACCGTGGCGGAGCTGGAAGGAGTGGACGCCGCACTCACTTTCTCTTCTGGCATGGGCGCGATCACCACCACGATCATGGCGCTGCTCAAGGCGGGCGACCACATCGTGGCGCAGCGTGAGGTCTATGGCGGCACGCATAAGTTCTTGTCGCAGTGGCTCCCCAAGTTGGGCATTGAGACTACATTCGTCGATACCACCGACTACGCCCAGCATGCACAGGCGATCCGGCCGAACACGAAGCTGCTCTATCTCGAATCGCCGACCAATCCTGCGTTGCGCGTGGTCGATTTGAAGACAACTTCGGCTCTCGCAAAGCAGCATGGCCTGCTCAGCATGATCGACAGCACCTTCGGCACACCGATCAATCAACACCCGGCGGAATTCGGCATCGACCTGATCATGCACTCCGGAACGAAATATTTGAGCGGCCATTCCGATCTGATCTGCGGAGTCGTCGCCGGACGCGCCGAACTCATCGAGAAGATCCTCGCCACTCGAACCACACTGGGCAATTGCATGGACCCGCACGCCGCCTGGATGCTGCTGCGCGGATTGAAGACGCTGGCGGTTCGAGTGCAGCGGCAAAACCAGAATGCGTTGCAGGTCGCCGAGTTCCTCTCCAGCCACGCCAAAGTACGCCGCGTGCATTATCCGTTCCTGAAGAGCCATCCGCAGTGCGCAGTGGCCCGCTCGCAGATGACCGGAGGCGGCGGCATGGTGAGCTTTCGAAGTGGACGGCGCAGGCGACGATGCCCGCCGGCTGACGGAATCATTGCGCCTGTTTACGCTGGCGCCTAGCCTGGGAGGAGTTGAATCACTGGTGTCGATCCCCGTGCTCACCTCGCACCTGATGGTGCCCGCCGAGGAGCGCCAGAAAATCGGCGTGACGGAGCAGATGATCCGGCTCTCGGTAGGAATTGAGAGAGCAGAGGATCTGATTGCGGATCTTGAGCATGCCCTGCAGACGGTCAGGACGCGACAGACGGTGCACGTGGGATAGGTCCCGCTCTATAGCTCGTCGCTCCTTCACTACTGGCTTTTCAGCCTTAACCGCCGGGCTTCGACCTGGCACGGAACTACCGAGAGCCTGCCCGGAGCGCGGTCGAATGGGCGGCTGTCTAGATAGTCGTGGCAAAAAATAACCCGGCCTCTTGCACAGCCGGGTTCGCGCTTGAGCGCTTGCTTAGAAAATGAACTTCGCGCCGAGCTGCAGGACACGCGCCAGGTGCGCGGAAGCGATCTCCAAGAACCCTGAGCTTCCCAGCGAACCGGAAGGGCCGCCAAATTCGGTGTGGTTAAAGACGTTGAAGGCTTCGGCACGGAACTCAAACGCCATGCTCTCCTTAATCGCAAAGTGCTTGAAGAGACCCATGTCCATATTGGTGCGGTTGGGATTGCGCAGGTAGTTGCGACTTACGGTCCCGAACGTGAGCCCGGTGGGGACGGCAAAAGCGGCGGGATTATAAAAATAACCTGCGTAATTGCTGCCCGTGACCTGACTCCGCGGCGGCACATTGGCCCGGGGATTGCCAACCAGATCCGGATACGAACCGGTACCGACGCCATTGCCGACGCCGGCATTATCCCCGTAGGTCGCGCCGTTGTTGGTTACATTTAGCGGGGTGCCCGTCGAGAAAGCGAAGATGCCCGACCACTCCCATCCGCCGAGAAGCGTGTGGCTGACGCCAGGCTTCTTGAACAACGGCAAGTCGTAGACGTATCCCACGTTCAGCATGTGCCGCTGGTCGAAGTTGGAACTCGCTCGGTTCGCAGAAGGGTCGTAGGCATTGACGAAACTTCCGTCGTAGCGGTCCGACGAATCGTCAATGGAATGGCTGTAGGTGTATGCCGCAGTTACGTTCAAAGCACCCACACTCTTGCGCGCTGAAACCTGAAGCGCGTGATAAATGGACGACGCTTTGGGTTCTAGACGCGTGATATTCGAGATACCCAGGAATGGGCGATACGGGTTCGGGTCGTTGCCGCATGCCGTTTGCAGGTTGATTGCCGTCTGGCCGGCGACCGTCTGGCCATTGACAACGCCAGTCACACTTGAAAGACCGACATTTGTCAGTGTGTTGCAGTCCGCAGCGCTAATCGCCTGCCCAGGAAGGTACGGATTCTGCGATGCGGGCGTCGGGTACAACTGGTTGAGGTCATTCTGACGTCCCAGGTGCGTTCCTTTGCTGCCCACATATGAAACTGTGACCACCGCATGAGCGGGCAGTTCATGCTGGACATCGAGGTGCCACTGCTGCATATATGGCCACACGACCTGGTTCGGAACGGAATAAAAACTGGACGGGAACGCCGGAGGTACTCCCAGGCTGGTGTTTCCGATGTTCAGATAACCAGGAATGTTGGGCTGACTCTCACTTTGCAACAGCGGCGAGGTCTGGCCTTCCATCCCCTCCGTGTTGGCTTCGTTACCATTGGCATGCTCGAAGAAGATGCCGTAGCCGCCGCGGATGGCGGTTTTACCATTGCCACGGGGGTCCCAGGCAAAACCCACGCGGGGAGCTGGGTTGAACAGGTGGCCCTTCAAACAACCGGCGTTAGAGTTGCCGCCGATTGTCGAATTTGAGAATCCGGAGAAGGTGACAGTTCCACCCGGACCGCCGCATTGAACGAGACCAAGCAGCGGGTTGCCGACATTCGGAACCAGGGAGCCTGCCGTTCCCGTAATCGAACCATCCCCGTCGACTTGAGGCGCATTGGCGATACCAGCGGCATAAACGCCCGGATCCCAATTGTAAGCATGGTGGTAGCGCTCCCGGTACGTCCCCATCAGGCTCAGCCGCAACCCCAGGTTCAGCGTCAGGCGGTCGGTAACGCGCCAGTCGTCCTGGACGTAGGGCTCGACGATTTTGTACCGGTTATAGAACTTCAATTGATTGCTGCCTTGGGCAAAGCTGGAGATGTTCCCCATCAGCAAGTCCGCGAAAGGGTTGCCTGTGCTCAAAGGAGAAGAAGTGGAGAACGTAAGAGCGCCATTCACCTGGACGCTGCTTAATTCATTTTTCTGCCCGGCAACAAAATAGACGCCGAACGTAAGATTGTGGCGTCCGATGATCTTAGTCAGGTTGTCGCGATATGTGTAAGTAGGATTGGAGTTATAAGGTCCTTCCGGCCAGATGCCATCAGGATCCATAGCGATCCCATCGTAGATTCCACCCGCGAGTGAGATTGCCGGCAGTTTTCCGGCGAAGCCGTTGTTGAAAAGGAATCCCATCTGCGAATTCAGGCTCGACGGACGCTGCCAGGCGCCTACGGACTTAAAGGAGATGTGGTCGGTGGTATAGCTGGCTACGAATTCGTTGAGCAACGTAGGAGAGATGGTGCTGGTCAGGCGCGCCACCATGCTGACTCCCGGTCCGTTGAATGCCGTTTGCACCGTGGGAAAGGAGGCCGAATCCCAAATGGGACCGGGCTCGATGGTGTTCCATGAATCGTGGATATAGCGGAAAGTGACGCGATTGTGTTCGTTAATATTGTGGTCGATGCGGACCAGTTCTTCGCGCCAACTGGTCGGGAGAGTGATGTTGGTGTTGTAGGCCGACGCACCTGGCGAGTCTAATGTACCGACTGGTATCAGCGGCAGGAGAGCAGTCGCAGCCGGATCAACTGTGACCTGGTTGCCGGGGAAAATGTTCCACACTCCTTGGGTCGCAGACTGCGTTCCTGGGCAGTCTGGAAAATAATTTGCTCCGCTGGAATTGTCTCGTTGGAAGGTTTTCGAGACTGAAGGGTCGGGGCATAAGTCGGTGAAATTTCCAGTGCGCTCGGCACTATAGGGCACGACTTGGTTGAAGCTGGCTGGCACTCGTTCGCGGCGCCATTCTTCCGACCAGAAAAAGAACGTTTTCTGCTTATCTTTGTTGTAGACGCCAGGGATATATACCGGTCCCCCGACGGTGTAGCCGTAGTCGTTCTTCTTGTAAGGGGGAACCTTGCCATCGCCCCCCAGGGCGACGCTGTTGAAGTAGTTGTTGGCATTGAAGGCATCGTTACGAACGAACTCGTAGACGTCACCGTGAAATGCTTTGGTTCCTGATTTGGTGTCAACCTCGACCGTTCCTGACCCGTTGCGGCCATACTGCGCGCCGTAGTTCGAGGTGAGCACTTTGAACTCAGCAATAGCGTCCACGCTGGGATACACATTCAGCGTGCCGTTGCTGCCGTTGTCCATGTTGTCGCCGCCGTCGAGTTCCCAGTTGTTGTACTCGGTGCGGCCTCCATTCATGCTGAAGGCGACGCTGCCATTGATGCCGACCTGCGGCTCGTCCATTCCGGTCTGGTTGCTTACGCCGGGAACCAGCGTCACCAACGTTGTGAAGTTGCGGCCGTTGAGTTCGAGCTGGGTGATTTCTTTTCCGGTCACCGTGCCGGCAAGTTCGGAGGACTGAGTCTCCACTTGAGCCACGTTCTCGCCCTGGACGATGACCTCGGTGCTGATCGCACCGACTTCGAGGGCGACATCCACGCGCGTCTTCTCCGCAACGTCGAGTTTCACGCTCTCGAGCTTCGATATTTCTTGAATCCAGCAGCGGTTACGATGACGTCGTAGCGCCCTCGGGCAACGCGGACTCGTTGTATTCGCCGGTGGAGTTCGTAGTGGTCTGGCGGTTAATGCCACGCTCGGGACTGGTCACTTGGACTGCAGCGCCCGAAATCGCGGCACCTGAAGGATCTTTGACCGTACCCGTGATCGACCCGGTTTGAGCCCAAGCGGCTCCGCAGAACGTTACGACCAGCACGAGACTGCAAAAATACGCGATGAGATTTCATGGTCACGCTCCCCTGTTGGCGCGGGCATCGCCCGGCGCTGGTTCAGTCGGCTTGCCGTGCTTTCCGAGCCTCACGGCTCAGGCTTCATTTTGACGGATTTCGCCCGGTGGATTGAGACCCGGGACGGGCTATTAAAACGTATGAATAGTGCTTTTATGGGGCGCCGTCTGTCAAGAAAAAAGCGAACCCCGAAGCGTGGTTTGCAACCTTTTTACATAAGCTTCCGCCGCTTGCTATGAATTGGAATCATAGCGTCTGCGGTATCCAGCGCCACGCGTTACAGGCTGCGCGTCGACTCGCGAACTACCAATTCCGGTGCTACTTTACGATGGCTGGCGCTCATCTCACGCTTTTCCAGCACCGCGTTGATGCCGTCCACCACAATGCCCACAGCCGACGCACCCATTGCCTCCATGGGTTGGCGAATGGTGGTAAGCGATGGCGTATAGAGCGCCGAAGTAGCCACGTCATCGAAGCCAATCACCGAGCATTGTTCGGGCACGCGCACGCCCGCCTTAGTCAACGCGCGGATCGCGCCGAACGCGCTCATGTCATCAAAGGCCAACAGCGCGGTAAAGGGACGCTTCTGCCGGATCAGATCTTCAGTGAGTTTATGACCCGACTCAAAGCTGGAAAGGGGATCGCGCGACTCCGGCAAGTTCAATGATGAGACGGGAGTCGAGTTCCAGCCCGCATTCTTTGGCGCAGTTGCGGATGCCGCGCCAACGCGGCGCGCTATCGGTCAGCGCCTTAGGGCCGCGGATGAATGCGATTTTACGGTGGCCGAGAGAGTGCAGATGTTCGAGCGCCATGTGGCCGCCGACCTCGTTGTCGACGATCACCGAACTGATCGAGTCCGTCTTCAGTTCGCAGCCGATCATGGCCGTGGGAATGCTGCTCTTTTCCAGATCGCCCAGCAAATTGATATCGAGAAAGAGCCAGTTTGCCAGAACGATCAGGGCTTCGATGCGGCGGTCGAGTAGCATTTCCAGATAGCGCTCGAAGCGGCTGCGCTCGTTGTGCACATCGGTCAGAATGGGAAGATAGGACGACTGGTAGAGCGTGTTTTCGATGCCGCGCAGAACTAGAGTGCAAAAAGGGTCGGTCATGTCGAAGACCATGACGCCGACGGTATGGCTGCGCTTGCTGCGCAAAGAGCGAGCGAACTGGTTGGGCCGGTATCCGAGCTTCTGCGCCGCGCGCTCAATGCGCTTTTTGGTAACGGCGGGAATATAGCGCGCCAATGGTGCATTGTTGAGCACGATCGACACCGTGGTCGAGGAAAATCCGCTTTCCTTGGCCACGTCCCGAATGGTCACCATCGCAAGCCTCGCTCCGTAGTGAAGTCGCCGCAATCATGAGATCATGTGGGAACAGCCGCCCTCGGCTGTCCGTCGAGCGCAGCTCGACATTCTTCCGTCTAGAGATAATCGGACGTGCGGCCCGAACGCGCCGAACCGCCCGAGCGCAGCCGAGGGCGGCTGTACATGATTCATGCGATGTCAGCCTATGCAGCGTTTGCGTCTCGCTTGAATTGAGAGCGTACACTGGCGGACACTACAGCAGAGACTCATATCAGTGTCAAGCGCGCGAATCATATCGCGATGTTTTGTTTTGCTTCTGCTGGCGGCGATGGCGATAGCCATTCCGCTCGCTGCAAGCCGCGCCTGCGCCCCCGGCAAATGGAAGCGGCAGTACATCCGCAGCTCATCTGCCTCGGATGGAACGGACCTGAAACCCGCCGATCCCGCAAAGCTTTTTCAGCGCGGACAAGACGCCCTCACCCAGGGCCGACTGGACAAAGCGGAGCGTGATTTCCGCCAAGTGCTTCAGCTTGATCCGCAAGCGCCGGAGGAGCGTACGCCAATCTCGGCGTGGTCTATATGCGGCGAAAGCAATGGGCCAAGGCTCTGGAAATCCTGCAGCAGGCTGAGCACTTGATGCCACAAGTCGCGGGGATCCGGCTGAATATCGGCCTGGCGTACTACCGGCAAAATGAGTTTCTTAAGGCGATGCCGCCCTTCGAGTCGGTGGTGCGCGATCAGCCGGACGCCCTGCAGCCGCGCTATCTGCTCGGACTGTGCTATTTTTTTGCCGAGCGCTGGGCGGATGCGGCCGCAACCCTGGAACCGCTCTGGGCGCAAGAATCCGGGCAGTTGCCTTACTTATACGTGCTTTCGAACGCCGCCCACCGGGCTGGCCAGAAAGAACTCGACAACCGCGCCACCCAACAACTCATCCAACTCGGCGATGGTTCAGCCGAATACCGCCTGTTCATCGGCAAGTATCACCTGAACCTCGAGCAATACGATCGGCTCTGGCGGAATTTCAGGCGGCGGCCGAGGCTGACCCCAAGCTTCCCTTCGTCCATTTCAACCTCGGGCTGACCTACCTGAAGAAACAGGATTTTCCGCGGGCCCGCGACGAATTTCTGAAAGACGCCGCCATCGAGCCGGATCTCGCGCTTAATTACGACGAACTGGGAGACATATATTGGCTGACGCAAGACGACCAGAACGCCGAAACCAGTTACCGCGAGGCCTTGCGCCGCGATCCCCGGCTGGTGCATTCCCATCTCGGGCTGGCGAAAATCTATCAACGTCAAAAAAAATATGCCCCGGCATTACTGGAGATCAATGTCGCGGTCAAACTCGATCCGGCACGCACCGACATCCATTACATGCGGGGACAACTGCTGCTTCACATGGGCCGCAAGGAAGAAGCCAAGAAAGAACTGGAAGCGGCGGTGAGTATCGTCAACGAACACCGCGCCGATGGGGAAAAGCAGATGGAGAGCGGCACGGTCCCGTCTCCCGAACTGCTGCAGGATTCCCAGTGATACATTCGCCTTTAGCCGTTACCGCCGCAAACCCGACCGCACTTTGCCGTTCTGGCAGGAGGTACGAATTATGAAACGTATCCTGAAGATTGTAGGCATTATCGTTGCCGTGTTGATTGTCATTGCCATCGCCATTCCCTTCTTTATCGACGCCAACAGCTTTCGCCCGAAAATTGAGTCGGACCTTTCGGCCGCGCTGGGAAGAGAGGTCAAGGTCGGCAATTTGTCCCTCTCGCTGCTCTCGGGCAGCGTAGCCGCGGACAACATTGCCATCGCAGACGATCCCGCCTTCAGCAAGTCTCCGTTCGTCCAGGCCAAGTCGCTCAAGGTCGGAGTGGAACTGATCCCGCTGGTTCTCTCGAAGACTTTGAACGTGACCCAGATGACTTTGAATGAGCCGGAAATCAGCCTGGTGCGATCGCAGAACGGCGAGAAATGGAATTACTCGAGTTTGGGCGCGAAAAATACCTCCGCGTCGAAGCCCGCCTCAGCTCCCACTCCGAATTCGAAACCCGCCCCACCATCGAATGCGAGCCCGGAGCCCGCACCTTCAGCCTCCTCGAGTAATGCGAGCTTGTCGGTGGCGAAGCTCAATGTCAATAACGGCCGCCTCACAGTGTCGCGTGCGGGATCGACGGAGAAGCCCCGCGTCTACGATAAGGTTGATATTGAACTATCAGACTTTTCCTTCACCTCTTCGTTTCCTTTCAAATTAACAGCACGGCTGCCCGGGGACGGAACTCTGAAAATCGACGGCAAAGCCGGACCCATCGACCCTAACGATGCCGCCCGTACTCCCCTCGAAGCCAAGGTCACAGTTCAAAAGATGAACCTTGCCGAATCGGGCTTCATTGATCCGGCCGCCGGAATCGCAGGCATCGCGGATTTCGAAGGAACCGTCACCTCCGATGGGCATGAAGCCAAAACCAGCGGCACGTTAAGAGCCACGAATTTACAGGTAGTCAAGAAGGGATCGCCCGCGGGAAAGCCGGTGCAGGTAACCTACACCGTGAATTTCGATCTGGCTAAGGAAACCGGCACGATCCCACAGTGCGAAATCGCCATGGGGAAGGCCATCGCGCATCTCACCGGCACCTATGACGCCCACGCTTCGGTGACTTCGGTCAATTTGAAACTGAACGGCCAGGGCATGCCCGTTGACGATCTGGAGGCTATGCTTCCGGCGCTGGGCGTGGTGTTGCCCCCAAAGTCGCAACTGAAGGGCGGGGATCTCAATACCGAAATGACGATTGTTGGTCCCGTAGACAGATTAGTGACCACCGGGACGGTCCGCATGCAAAACTCCACGCTCGCCAACTTCAATCTCGGCTCGAAACTCTCCGCCGTTTCGGCGCTGTCGGGGAAGACCAATGCCACCGGCAACGACACCACGATTCAAAATTTCAGTTCCAATGTTCGCGTGGCTCCTGACGGCACTCGCGCCGACAATATCAATCTCACAATCCCGTCCATCGGCGTGGTCACCGGGGCTGGCGTGGTGAGCCCGTCGAACGAACTCGCGTTTAAATTGAATGCAAATGTCGGTGGAATGGGCGCTATTCCGATCCTCGTCTCGGGAACAACTTCCGATCCGAAGTTCCTTCCTGACGTGAAGGGAATGGCGAGCGGCCTTTTGAAAAACGCCCTCAACGGAAAAGGCATTGCGGGCCAGCAGAATCCTGTCAACACCGTGATGGGAGTATTCAATAAGAAAAAGCCGCCCCAGTAGCCAGCCCCGAACGATTTTCGAAAGCCAGGCCCCCCAAGGCCTGGCTTTTTCTTCGCAGACCGCATTTACTATGGCGAACAACTCTTTTATTCTAAGGAAATGACGGGCGGCATGACGGATGCGATTTCCCAGGGCTTAGGACGTTATTCAATTGGCGAAAAATTGCGCTCCTTGCGCCTTCGAAAGAGGATGGGACTGGTGGAACTGGGCAAGCAGACGGGGCTTTCGGCGGCCTTGCTCTCCAAGCTGGAAAGGGGAAAATTGTTTCCCACACTGCCTACACTATTGCGCATTGCAATGGTCTTTGGGGTAGGACTCGATTACTTCTTTAGCGATGAAGGCAAACGCCGGGTGGTTGGGGTGGTGCGGCGGGAAGAGCGGGTGCGGTTCCCCGAGAAACCGGGCGCACCGGATGTGCAGTATTACTTTGAGTGTCTGGATTATCGGTCCACAGAGCGCAAGTTGAGCGCGTTTCTGGCGGATTTTCAAGAGGTTCCAGTAGAGAAACTCAAGCCGCACCAGCATGCAGGGGTCGAATTTCTCTTTGTACTCAAGGGCTCCTTAACGATCAAAATTGCCGCCGCCGAATATCTCCTCGAGTCCGAGGACTCAATCTATTTCGACTCGGCCGTGGCGCACAGCTACCGCAGGCGCGGCTTGAAACCGTGTACGGGCGTGATTGTCACCGTGCCTTAGAAGTAATCAGCGTCTGTGCCCCACCGTAACCGCCCTGGACCAGCCGCTGGCCTGCGCCACAGCCCAGGTGGTACCTGGATTGCAATGTACGGTGCATTGACAAGGCCTCTTGGCCAATCCATACTCTCGCCTAAGCTCCACAAATCTGCGGCTTTGCAGACTGAGGGAATGAGAGGGCGTGCTTCCGAGGTTGGTTAGCCTTCAGGCCCGCTCTATTTTCGCTGGTATGTCAGAGTTTCATCACAGGAGGTGCGTCGTGTCTAAGCCGTCTCCCCGAAGAATGTTCGTGCCTGTTGTCTGGATCGTCGCGGTAGCCCTGTTAGCTACCGCCGGAATCGCGGTCGCGGGAGGCCTACGCACGCACCGCACAAAGGCAAACGCCACGCGCGCCGCCGCAACGTTCATGCGGCCTCCAGCGCTCAGCCCGGAGCAGAGTGCAAAGGTCCGCGCGAGTCTCGAAACTCTGCCCCTCGCCTTTGAGGCGAACCAGGGCCAGACTGATCCTCAAGTCAAGTACATGGCCCGGGGCAACGGCTACACCGTCTTTCTCACCGCCCACGACACCATCTTCGCGTTGCATTCTTCCTCGCAGGCGGATACCGGAGTCGCCCACACCCAAGCGCTGGCCGGAACGGCGCAACCAGCAGAGGACCCAGAGTCGAAGGCAGAACCAACATCGAAGAAAGATCGCACCGTTGCGATTCACATGCACCTGGTAGGCGGGAACCCGCAGTCGCAGATCACCGCAGGCAGCAAACTGCTCGGCCGCAGTAATTATTTCATCGGAAATAACCCCAGCCAGTGGCACTCCAACATAGCCCAATATGCGCGCATCTCCTACCGGGAGGCCTATCCCGGAGTCAGGCTGGCCTTTTACGGAGTGCAGAAGCAACTCGAGTTCGATTTTATCGTCGCGCCCGGCGCCAGTCCTGCCCGCATCCGGCTCGGCGTCTCGGGCGTGAACCGCATCGCGACCGATAATGCAGGGAATCTGATCCTCGCATCCTCCGCGGGAGACGTGCTCCTGCATAAGCCCGTCGCTTACCAGCAGAAAGATGGAGCACGCCGGCCAGTCGACGCCCGTTTTGTCCTGCAGGCTCACAATCAGGTGACCTTTGAACTGGGCAACTACGACCACAGCCGCGAACTGGTGATTGATCCATCGGTAAGTTACGCCACCTATTTGGGCGGCACGGCCGAAGACGACGGAAACGCCATCGCGGTTGATGGCAGCGGCAACGCTTAGGTAACCGGCCAAACAAAGTCCACAAACTTTCCCGGCCCAAAAAGCGCTTCGCGGAACTAATGCCGGCGGTTTCGATGTCTTTGTTACCAAGCTTTCGCCGCACTGGTTCACTTTATTTACTCCACTTACATCGGCGGCAGTGGGGACGACAGCGGAAACGCTATTGCCCTGAATGCTTCTGGCGACGCATTCGTCGCAGGGGGAACGACGTTCTTCCAACTTTCCCGATCCAGGCGCGCCTATCAGAAGCACGTTCAGGTGGAGTCTTCGACGCGTTCGTGTTCGAGCTGAACTTGCCGGAAGGTCGCTGATCTATAGCACATTCCTTGGTGGCACTGGCAACGATGTGGCCAACGGAATCGCCCTAGACAAGGACGCGTCGGGAGACGCTTATGTCGTCGGGTAAACCACCTCGACCGAATTTCCGATGAAGCCCGCTATTCAGCCGTGCGATCGCGGGCACGTCGAGACGGCTTCGTGACCAAGTTGAACTCGAGCGGTAACGCACTGGCCTATTCCACTTACCTGGGCGGAGGCACCGGCGGATTTTGCTGCCGCGGTCGCGGTGGATGCCAGCGACAACGCCTACGTGACCGGCGGCACGCAGAACAAGACTCCGATCTTCCCCACAACAACCGGCCGTTCCAACCCACGTGTGGCACCGACGGAAATTGCAACGGCGGTTTGTTCGATGCCTTCGTATCCGTGATCAATCCCTCCGGGAGCGGCTTTGTGTATTCCACATTCCTGGGTGGCGAATCGAACGACGAAGGTCTAGGGATTGCTGTCGACAGCGCGGGTGACGCGTATGTAACCGGGTTTACTTCGTCCACGCAGTTCCCGCTGAAGTCTCCATTGCAAGCGACATTTGGCGGCGGCATTCTGCCGATCGGACGCATTTGTAACGGAGTTGAACCCTACCGGTACGGAGTTAATCTATTCCACTTATCTGGGTGGGAGCGGCGACGACTCGGGCCTGGCTATCGCAGTTGACAGCAATAAAAATGCATACGTAACAGGAGTGACCGGATCTTCGAATTTTCCGACTGCAAGCCCAACCCAATCCCAGAACAAGGGCCAGAACGATGCATTCGTCTCCGAGATCAGCGCAGGCGGCTCCGCGCTGGTCTTCTCTACCTATCTGGGCGGCTCCCTCAACGAAAACACGTCCACAACGAGCGGTGGCGGGTCGCGGCCGGTATTGCCGTCGATAGCGCCGGCGCTAAATCTACGTTACCGGTAGCACTAGCTTCGACAGACTTCCCGACCGTCGCTGCCGAACAGACCCAGCACTGGCGGCACCGGCGACGCCTTCGTGGCGAAGTACTCGCCATCTGCTGGAGCGGCAGACTCACCATACGGGCTCTGTCGCTCGCTGCGGATCGCTCCGGGCGTTTCGACCACATCCACCATCACTATTGACCCCGGTCAACGGATTCACCGGCACGGTAAAGTTCAGCGTGTTCGGTCGCCAGCGTCAGTCGGCGGCACACCGCTGCCCACTTGCTTGATTCCGAATAATGTGACGGCTGCGGTGGCTCGCACCTACCAACGGCCCAGTGACTGTGAACACACAAGTGGCCACACGGCGAGCGCGATGCTCCAGGGCCCGCGAACTGGGATCTTCAGGCCATGTGGGTTCCTATGGATGTGTTGCCGACTTGCGGGAATGCGCTTCGGGCGCCGGTCTGGGACTCCCGGACACGCGCGGAAACATCTTCGGCTTCCTGATCCTTGGAATGATCTGGCCGGACTGTTCTTATGCCAGCCTGCAGCAGCAGCAGCGGCGGTGGGGGCGGTTGTCCGGGATGCACGCCTAAGGGCACTTACACTGTCACCGTTACTGGGGCCGAGTCCGGCTCAACGTTGAACCTGGCCCATCCGGCGCTCTTACCCTTACCGTCAACTAATACGCACTCTGGGCTGCTTCCCCATGTGAGGACGGCCGCCGTCGGCCGCGTCGGGCCGGGCCCGATGCCGTTCTTCCATCTGCTGGCAAAGCGGGTCGCTTCGCTGACTGGACAGCCGAGGGCGGCTGTCCCCACATGACTCGTCACGGCAGGATGGTAGTATGGAAGATTCCGTGGGAATGCTCGCAGAGAACTGTGCCGGCGTGGTCCCAAGCGAAACGTCTGCGATAAAATGAGGCGCGGAGTATCGCCCCGCCGTCGTGGGACTGATTTTGTCCCAGCGATAGCAAGGGAAATTCGGCGGCGGACCCGGGCAGCCTTTGGGTTGTCCCGCGAATCGAAGCTACTTGAATCTGCTCATGTCGAAATCCGAATCGTCGCAATCCAAGTCGTCGAAATATAAGTTGAACATCCGGGCCGCGCACCCCACGATTTCGATTTTGTGGGCTATGGCGGCATTTCTGGTGTTGCTGTCGTCCGCATCCGCCCAGGCCGATTTCACCCTGCAGGCAGCGCCCTTCTCCCCGGATGCGGTCGCCCCCGGGGGCACGTCTTCGTCCAACATTACGATTGGGGCCATCAACGGCTTCAGCGGCTCGGTAAATCTGACCTGCCAGGTTTCGTCGAACCAGACCACCACATCCACTCCCGCCTGTGCCGTGAGTCCCACGACCGTAACTCCTCCAGCTGGCGCTACGGCCACGCTCACAACCACGGGCCAGACGACCACGGTCGGTTACACCATTACCATCACCGGCACCGGACCTTCCACTACTCACACCACGCCGCCCCAGAGCCTGACTGTGCTCGCGGTAACGCCTCAGTTCACAATAACGGTGCAAAGCCCAGTGGTACCGGGCAGCGTCCCGGCCGGCAGCGGAGGCCAGGGAGTCATCATCATCAATCCCATCAATGGCTACTCCAGCCCCACTAAGCAAATCGGAGGACAGACGATTTCAGGAATCACTTTGTCGTGTGCTTCGATCACTCCACTGGTGACGATTCCCCCCGTGTGCTCGTTTTCCTACCCGCCGGGCGCAACCGGCGTACCAGTAAATGGAGTTCCTGCCACTTCGACAATTACGGTGAGCACCTACGGCCCCATCGTCACCGGTGCCCTGGCTCATCCCCGCCACTTCTACGCTCTATGGATGCCCTTGTCCATGCTGGCCCTGGTGACCCTGGGCGCTGCAGCCGGCGGAAAGGGATCGAGAAGAGCCTGGATCCTGCTGGCTCTCTTTGTGATCAGTGGGGCACTGTTTCTCATGCCCGCCTGCGGCAACACCGCCACCACGACCACCACTCCGAACGGAGTGACTCCCAACAATACCTATACGCTCACTGTGGTAGGCGTCGACGCCGATGGCGTGGTGTCGAGCAACGCCACTTCCACCAACAGCGCGAACCCCACGGTCAGCCTGACCGTAACCTCGCCAACCCACTGACAAAAACGGACACCGGCATTCCGGAAGGGATGGGCTTTCGGCGTCCGGCTTTAGGCTTCCGGAAGCCGGGCAGCGAAAGCCGGAAGCCGCCCTTACGACGCTGCCTTCCGCGACTCTCGCTCGATTTCCGCAGCCTGATGCATGAGAATATCGCGTAGCGAAACCAGCCCCTTCAAATCCTTGCCGTCCACGATGGGCAGATGGCGAAAGCCAAACTCCTTCATAATGAACAGACATTCCTCAACACTCTCATCGGCGGAAACCGCACGCGGGTTCGCGGTCATTACCTCCGAAACTGCGGTGGTTCCGGGAGTCCGTCCCACAGCCACGACGCGGTTCATGACGTCACGCTCCGACAGGATGCCCGCTAGTTCTCCGTTGCGCATGACGGGCAGCGCGCCAATATTGTGCTCCATCATGAAACGCGCAGCCTCGAGCACGGTACGTGTGGCTTCAACAGAATAGAGCTTGCGGTCTTTGACGAGATCGCGAAGAGTGGCCATGGGACTCCTTCAGAACAACGAACCCTGAGGGGCTCCGACCGGCCCAGAAGGCCGGCCCCTTGCGGTGGGCAATACTTTACCACACCACCGGCCCGCGCATTCACCAGAGTTCGTATGATAGTAGGGACAAGCAAGCCACATGTGGGGACAGCCGCCCTCGGCTGTCCGCGGCCCAGACGTATCGGGCCGCAGCGCCGTAAGTGGTGAGAAGTCTCGATCTATTTTGAGAGAGCGCAAAAACAAAACCCGGCGGCCGCAAGGCCGCCGGGTTTTTCCCTCCGACTTAGAACCTCAACTGCGGACCAAACGTAATTCGCACATTGTTGCGAGCTCCGCCGTTGAAATAGATGTCGTCACCAATTTCAGCGCGCAGGCCAAGCGGTCCGGCAAAGGCCTCAATGCCCGCACCCGGGTAGACCGCGAAATACGTCGCCCCGTTGGTGAGTCCAACTGTGTTGACGAAACCGGCGCCTGGGTTCTGATGGTTGATGCTGAAGTTATCGAATCCAACTTTGCCGGTCACGAATATTCGAAATGGCCCTGACCCCGTCTGGAGCTTCGGCCCGAAGAATCCGTGCAGGGTTCGAAAGCTCGAGTTCACTGTAGTCGAGCTCACGCCGTTGGAGTAAATGCTGGTGTAGTTCTTCTTAAAGTCATAAGCCATCTCGGCCTCCAATTGGACGCTGGAGTTCATATTGATGGCAGCGCGTCCACCGAGACCCAGGAAGTTGCTGACCGGCGCCGCCTTGTTGTTGAGCCGGAAATAATCCACAAAAACACCGACCTCGACATGGTCCGAGCTTTGCGCCACCATCATAGGAACGGCCAGGAACAACGACGCGATAAGAAGACCGAGACAACGTTTCATCATTTTTCACTCCTCATTGATTTTGTACCTCACACACTTCTCCGTCTTGACGGCGGAGAGCGAGCGGAGAGCTGAGCGGCAAGTACTGCTATGGATGCGATTTTGCCCTGCGAGGGTTGGAACAGACGGGGCGAGACATCAAGTACTCCGCCGCGAAAAAACCTGTAGAAGTTCGGTAAAAAATCCGAACGGATAAACCAGGCAAGAACGGCGCGGATCAAGCCTCCGCGCCGTTTCTCCCGCCTGAGTGCGATTTTGTTATTGCAAATGATTCGGACGTGCGGGAGTCGCATCGGCAGTGCTGCTGTCCGAGCGCGGCGTCATCGAGACCACGATGTATTCCCTCTCTTTGCTGTCGAGATCTTCGACGCGCAGCAACATTTTATCTTTCTGCAGGCGGAATTGCGCCTGCTCGCCCACCGGCAAAAGCACCGGATGCTTCTCATCCCGCGGACGAATGCGATAAATCACTTTCTGACCCTGCACAACGTACTCCTGACAAAGAAGTTCGTGAGTCTTCTTGCTGCCGGAATCCGTGCCCAGCATTTCGCCCGCAAAACTCTTCGCCTCTTTTTCCGCCATTCCGCACTGCACGGAATCCATCTGCAGAATTTTTCCCGTCTGATAAAGCTTGGGCTCCCTGGCATACGCCGCCGAAGCCAGCACCAGCATGACGCACAGCATCATCTTGGAACGCATTTACGCACCCCCAGAAAAGAATGACCCCCGAGTAGAGCCGAGGCAGACAGTTCTTCGGCTACCGAGTATTTTCTATGGGCAGAAAAGAGAAAACAGGTCACGAGAGTAATAGCCCTGAAGTTACTTCCAAAAGTCGGGGCGGGCTTAGTTGCACCCAAAATTCGCGACGTCGCCGTTGCGGCATTAACGACCCCCACTCCCTTAGGGCGTCACCCTGAGCGTAGCCGCTCTTCAGGCGGAGCGAAGGATCTCCAGCAACCAGGATCCATCCATCAGTTGATTCTCTTAGCGCACTTCGCTGATTCCTTCGCGACCTTTGCGGTTAAAAGCTTTCACCGCGAGCCCGCAAAACAACGTCCGCCAAGAAAACACAAGGAGATTATCCTTCCGTCACTTCTTCCAAAGCCTGAAAGAAAGCTGGATAAGAAATCGCCGCAGCCTCCGCTCCGCGAATCAGCGTCTCGCCCCGAGCCCGCAAGGCGGCCACCGCAAACGCCATGGCAATCCGGTGATCACCGAAGGAATCGAGTTCCGCCCCCTGAAGAGTCTGCCCCCCCGGGATTCTGAGCCCGTCTTCCCGCTCTTCCACCTGCGCTCCCATCAGCCGCAGGTTCGCAGCCACTGCTGCAATTCGGTCCGATTCCTTTACCCGCAGTTCCTTGGCGTCCCGGACCTCAATTCCCTGCTCCGTGTATGGAGCGATCGCTGCCAGCACCGGAATCTCGTCGATCAGGGCGGCCGACTCTGCGCCGGCAATCGCGGTCCCCTTGAGCGTGCCGCCCTCGACCTGCAGCGTTCCCACCATTTCGCCGTGAATCTCATCAAGCTGCGTCACCGAGATGCGCAGTCCCATTTGCATCAGAACGTCGAGCAGCCGGGCGCGCGTGGGATTCATCAACAGATTCGGGAAGGTCAACTGCGAACCGCGGAACAATGCCGCCGCGCACAGAAAAAATGCCGCGCTCGAAAGATCGCCAGGAACGCGGGCTTCGAGGCCCCGCAAGCGCTGCCCCCCGCGGATGCGTACTTCACTTCCCTGCCCAATGCTGTTGCGATCGAGGTGTACCCCAAACGCGCCCAGAGCCACCTCGCCATGGTCGCGCGTTCGCATCGGTTCTTCGATCCGCGTCTCGCCCTCAGCGAATAATCCCGCAAACAGCAGACAAGATTTCACCTGTGCGCTGGCCACCGGTATCTTGTAGTCGACGGCTTTCAGTACCCCGCCCGTGATGCGCAACGGCGGCTTACCCGCTTGCGATGCAATCTCCGCGCCCATCGAGGAAAGCGGCCTGATAATGCGCTCCATCGGACGCCGCGAGAGTGACTCATCGCCCACCATTTCGCTGGTAAATTTCTGCCCCGCCACAATGCCGCTCAACATGCGCATCGTAGAACCGGAGTTGCCGCAGTCGAGCGCGGCGGCAGGCGCGGCCAGCGCCAGGCCGCGTCCCTTCACTTCGATAATGTTGTCCGCGCCGTCCTTGCGTTCCCACGCCACTCCAAGCGAACGCATACAACCGAGGGTGCTGGCGCAGTCCGCTCCGGTGGAATAATTCTCCAGTCGGGAAGCTCCCTCAGCGATTCCCGCCAGCATGGCGTAGCGATGAGAAATGGATTTGTCCCCCGGCAACACCACACTGCCCCGCACGTTATGCGCCGGACGCACCACCACTTGCGACTCGTTTTTCATTCTGAGATCAATACGGGCGTGATCCTGAGCTTAGCCGTTCTTTAGGCGAAGCGAAGGATCTCGCGTGCAAAGGGTGCGTGAAAGAGCGGGAAACGGGGAAACACCTTCGAAAGGACGCCCCAAAACAATTCTTCACGCCATAGCCTTGGCCTCAGCCCTAACCTCTTTCAGAATATCAGCCGGCACTTCCCTTAACGTCACGCCGAATTCAAACATCGGCGTCTCCGTCCCGCGCCCCCAGCGCGCCATTTCCCAGTGCGCGCGTACAAACTTCACTTCCGGATGCGCCGTGAGATCGAGCAGCAGCGGCGACTCTCCACAATAGAATTTCTGCGGAAACGCGGCAATCGACTTCGCGCCCCACGTCGCACCATCCGCCGAACCGAGAATGCTGAGGTCGAGCGACTCTTGCTCGATGATCTTTGTAATGGCAAGCGTAACCAAAAACACGCGGCTGGCCGCGCCGCTTACATCCACGCCGGGCCCGTCGCCCTTGGCGCTGGCAACCGTCTTCGCAGGAACCAAAACAGCGTCCATATTCGTCATGGCGAGAGGATTGTAGCAAATCGTACCAGCACACCGCGCAAGCCGGAAACGCCACAGGCGGGTGAACCACTAGACGCTATTTATCGCATAAATAATTTTCGAGAACGACAAGACCTTGGAAGATCAAGATTTTGGAAGCGCAGGATTTTGGGAAGAGTAGGATTTTGGGAAGGGCACGGCTTCACCCGTCCCTTGGGAGCCCCGCAAACGATGTGGCTTTAGCCCCTGAGTCGAGGCTCGTCTAACGCCGGGTGAGACTGCTGCGCTTCTTCCGCCTCGATCGCAATCCGCTTCGATTTACGATAGACGTTGGCGACCGCCATGGTCCAGAAAGGAACCAAGTCGACCCCCGGCACCAGCTTGGCAAAAAACGACGGCAAAAATTCCCAATGCCAGCCCAATAAATGCACCATCAAGGCTCCCACCCCGAAGTCCAGCACGTCATCGGCCGGCGACATCGCCCCTCCAACAAATAGCGGAAAAACGGCAATCTGCAGCGCATCGGCAATGATCGCCAAAATCATCGCCGCCCGAAACCGCGGCCCCGCCGAAATTGTGATCGTATCGTCAGTCATGACAGTCCGATTCCATCCTCTCCTATTCTAGAACGATTGGTGAGAAACGGGCTACAGCTGACGAAAACCTTGCCATCTGCGCTCCTGGGCTGTTCTGATTGTTCCCATCATGAACACCAACACAATTTCGCGCGACGAGGCCGCCCTTCTGTTGAGCAAACTATTGAATGAATCAACACCGGTAGTTGCATGGTTCACGTCTAAAAACGGCCCGACTGTGGTTCTGCGTGGTTTTGTGGAAAGTATTACCTTTGAAAACGGACTTCTGATTTCATCCGTGCGGGGACGTCCGGGCACCTCATCTACTCTGGTAGTTCCGCTTCCGGGAGACCCCCTTGGAAGCGAATGCAGCCTCATGTTCGGTGACAAGCGAGAAATTGAAGACAGCCGGCGGGAGGAACTGGCGAACAAATATGGCGATGCCGCGCTAATTGTTCTGTTGCCGTCAGGTGCCAGGCTCAATCTCCTGTTCACCCCGTAGCTTCCCCGAGCCATCCCACGATTTTTGCTCTCGTAGGGAGGTCGGGGCAGTCGAGCGGCTGGCACTCCGCGACCTCGGACGGCGCGGGCAGGCCGTCGACTTCAAAATGACGCTGCTTCCTCTCCTCGGCGAACATAAGCCTGCGCCGGTTTCGTCCATTGATTCAACCGGATGGCTGCCGTCCCGGACGGCACTTGGCAAGGTCTAATGCGCTACATGTCCAAAGCCTGCTCAGGTTTGGCCACCTTTGAGGAATCCATTTCATCCTGCCGATGTGGCTGGATGTACAGAACTGCTGTGCGAGCCACCGCAAACTTCGTCCCGGCCAGCCAACCTCGAACAAATGCCACTAGTTTGGACCACTTTCTCGGCCTCTGGCCCAAACTCGCGGCCACGCGGGACTCTCCGAACATCCACCGCCAAACCAGCTCTTGAAGCGGTAATCCGCAACGGCCCAGTCGAGGGAAGGATGGTATAGGTCGAGCTGGCCGAGGTTGCGGTCGTAGAGCTGGGCGCCGCCGAGGAGCTTGTCGGTTAGGTGGGTGGAAAGATTGAGCCCGAAGTCTGGTATTCACCAGCAGAGGCTCCATGCCAAAGAAACTCGCATCCGACGCTGAAGTTGTGGCCTATGTGGCCAAGACGAGGGGAGCGATTGGATATGTGAGCGCCCAAACCAGCACCCAAGGTTTGAAGACTCTCACCATCGTTGGCGCCGAGAGTGGCCTGCAAAGACGACTCATCACCCGCGTCGAGCCGGAATATCCAGAAACCCTGAAGCGGCTCAACATTGGTGGAACCGTGCGCTTGAGCGTAACCATTTCGGCCAAGGGCATCTTCGAGAATGTCGTGTTGCTGGGAGGCAATCCAATTCTAGGCGAGCTGCCGTGAAGCAATGGGTCTATGTCGGCAGCCATTCGCCCACCATCGCGGAAGTTAGCATCCCTTTCGATTCCCACCCTTGAACGTCTGACCCGAATTCTCAACCTGGACCCGGGTGCGTATGGGCGCGTGCGAGCGAGCGCGGGGTCAATGGGTGCTATGGCGATATTTCGCCGACTACGAGATTCATTCTGGATTAGCAACCAACCGCCAGTAACGGCCGCCGGAACCACCGGAAAGCTGAGTGCGGTGGGATTCACCAGGCAAGCTGGAACACACGCGAGCCAACGGCTTCAGATTGGCTTCGCTGAACGCCATGCTGCAGCAATCAAACACACCGTAATCAACATCGAGAAAACGATAGGGATGATAAAGAAGTATCTCCAGCTCAAAACCGTGATGGCGGCAAAGCAAACAGCGAACGCCCACGCGGTGCCGCGCATGAGCGCTAAAGTCTCTGCCGGAAGGCCGCCTAGCTGCCACGCTAATACCACCGCGAGTAGAAGAAACACCGTGACAAAGAGTCCGAACCCAACATAGAAATCCCAATAAGTCCGGCTAAACCCCAGGATGTCGAAGTGAGTTGACCGCATTGAGGCAAGATCCACTCCCCATTTGGGATCGGACCAGGGAAAACCAGATGTATGTCCGGCATCAAAAAGCAGTATAAGAACAGCGGCGATTCGATAAAACAGAGAGGCCTTCATGTCTTGCCTCCAGAGAGAACGGCTTGAGACAACGGCTGAAGTGTACCACTGTGCTCGGCCCGCACTTGCGACTTGTAGGAATTCTCCTTCTTGACTGAACGGCCAACTTCCATAGCGACCTTGTCTTCCGCAACTAATTTGAAGGTGGCTACCTCGGGGCCCTCACACTCAAAACTCCGGCCAATGAATCCAAAGGCTGTGCTACGCCAGCTATGTTCGCCAAAGCGACGACAGCGCAAGCCGGTCAATTACTGCGACTTAGCTGTAAGAACCAGGAATCGCTCAAGAGAGCGGGCTTCGATTCCCGCGCGACAGGTGCCGAACACCCCCATCGTCTTTTGTGCGGAAAGCGTACGAGCAGCCAACCGCTCACTCCGAATAGCCTTCGCGTGCTGCCCGTACCTTGTCGCTCTGACTCCCAGACGCTTGATTCTGAGATGGGTTTGCATCCGTTCGCTTCTTCAGCAGGCGGTCGAGCTCTTCACGAAGCGATTGCGCATTCACCGGTTTCGAGAGGTAACCATCAAACTGGGAATTCATGATCTTTTCCCGGTCACCCTGCATGGCATATGCGGTAACCGCCACCACTGGCAGTGCGGCCATGCGAGGATTCTCGCGGATCTTGCGTACGACTCCAAATCCGTCCAGTACCGGCATGCCAATGTCAAGCAGCAGCAGGTCTGGTTGACTTTGTTCAATCATGCGAAGCGCTTCTTCACCATCGCACGCTTCCGCTACTGTGTGTCCACGCATCTCAAGCAACTCGCGGAGCAGTTCCCGGTTAACGGGATTGTCTTCGGCAATTAGAATCTGGCTCATGACTGCCCTGCGGACCGTGCCAGCTTACGGCCTTGAATAACACGTTCCACTTCTGCAACCAGCTCTTGCTGCCAGGAGCCATTTTTTAGCAGTAGTGCCTGAGTGTCGCGCGCCAGCAGATCGGACTCCTCCGGCGTCAGGCTCTTACCCGTCATTACGAAAATGGGAAGATCCTTCAGGGCGGCGTCTTGGCGTACGTGGCGGATGACCTCAAAGCCGTCCATGCCCGGCATAAGGAGATCGAGCAAGACTGCGCTCACCAGTTTCGAAGAGAGTACTTCTAGAGCTCTCTTGCCGCTTTGCACACTCTGGGTTTCGTATCCGGCCGAGCGCAAGATCTCCGCCAACAATTCGAGAGTTGCAGGGTCATCGTCGACCAGTAGAATTGCCTCGTCGTCATCGAGCTGGGATGGGACGTGCTTGCGTATGGTTTCCAGCAGCAGGGCCTTGCGAATGGGTTTGAGGAGGTAGTCGGCTGCCCCCAAAGCCAATCCTAACCGTTGCTGATCGACAATGGAGACGATGATGACCGGTGTATTTTTCAGTTCTGGCGTTTGTCGCAGGGCAGCCAAAGTCTCGAAGCCATTGCCGCCCGCCAGCAAAACATCCAAAGTGATGGCGTCGGGACGCAGTTGTTGCGCCTTCTCAACGGCTTCGGTTCCTGAGCTGGCCATTGCTATCCGATACTCCGAACTCAAGTAGCTGGCCAGAAGCTCGCGAGCGGGGAGTTCGTCGTCGACGATCAGAACGAGGGGCTTGCTGCGTCCTTCTGCGCCGGCGGCGCGCTGCGGAGCCGTCGCGCTGACCGTATTAGTGGCTAATGAGTTGGTCTTCGTTTTTGTCCCTGCGGGAAGAGTGAAAGTAAATCGGCTGCCCTTGCCGGGTTCGCTCGCCAGCGAGATTTTGCCGCCTTGTTGTTCGACTAGGCGCTTCGTAATGGCGAGTCCCAAACCAGTACCCTCCTGAGTCGAATCCTTGCCGCCTTCAACCTGGCGGAACTCCTCGAAGACGACTACTTGATCTTCAGCGCGGATGCCGATTCCGGTGTCGGTCACGGAAATGCAAACAAAGTCTTCATCTTCCGCACATGCAATGGTAATCCGGCCATCCTTGGGTGTGAACTTCACGGCATTGCTGAGCAGATTGTACAGAATTTGCTTGAAGCGCACGCGGTCAGCATAGGCGGGCCGGTCTATCTCCAACGCATGATCGACCTGAATGTTCTTCGCCATGGCCAAGGGGCGGATGGTGGAGAGGACCTCGGGCAAAGCATCCTTCACGTGAAAGTATTCGCAGTGCAGTTCGAGTTGTCCGGCTTCGATTTTTGAGAGATCCAGAATGTCGTTGATCAACTGCAACAGGTGCGCCGAGCCCTGTTTAATGTGGTTGACGAAGCGTTTCTGCTTAGGGTTGAGCTCACCGGGAACCCCTTCAGCCAGCAGGTCGGAAAAGCCCACAATCGCATTCAGCGGAGTCCGTAACTCGTGACTCATGCTGGCGAGGAACCGGCTCTTTAACCGGGTGGCGCGTTCCACTTCGCGATTCTTCAGCTCCAGCTCCTTATTGGCAGCGGCGAGCTGTGCAGTGCGCGCCTGGACTCGTTGTTCCAGCTCGCGGTGAACTTTTTGCAGAGCTCCCTCGCGCTCTTGAATCTGGCCCAACATCTCATTGAAGGCCTGGATCAGGATGTCGGGTTCGTCACGATTACCAGTTGAAGTCGCCCGCAAGGAATAGTCTTTGTCCCGAGACACAATTCCGGCAAGTTCCGCTAAATGCACAATAGGTTCGGCAACGGATCGCTGGAATACCGACGCGACCAGAAGCGCGGCGATGAGAGACGCGAACAAAACGATGGCCGCGATTCCCCCGTACCGCTTGAGCCGCTGAGTCATCTCCTGCAAGTCGGAACGGATAAAGACAGTGCCGGCGGGCTTTCCCTGGAACACAATCTTGCGGACCACTACGAGCTGGCCATCCTTAAACCAGTGGGCTTCTATTTGACCGGCGGGAATCGGAGGCAGCGCGAGGTTTTGGCCGGAGGCCTCCCGCCGGTACAGGGCGAAAGATCTGTCGTCGGGCGTGCAGATGCCCGCCGATACGATGTTGGGGGCAGCTTTTAATGCAGACAAAATACCATCCGCTGTCTGCGGATCGTCGAACAGAAGAGCGGAGACACTATTCGACCCGGCGATTTGAGCCTGAATCGAGAGGTTATGTACCATCGTCTCTCGAAAGTTCACCAGGTCGTACGCGACAAACGCCGCACAAGCGATAAGCAGGCCGGCGCCACTGACCAGTATGTTCATTCTGGTCAGTCGTTTCGTAATCGACTTGCCGCGGATCCAGAGCATCGTCTATCAGCCGCCGGGCTGAGCGCTCCTTTTCACGTTGATTGCCACTTTAAGCAGTTGGGAACTTAGAGTCAGGCCGGAACGCTCGGCACTTGTCAGGTTGACCTCGAAGCGCACTCTGTTCGCTTCGACAACGAACTGGATCATCCCTCCGCGGCCCGTGAACTCCGGCATGTCACTGACGGTTAAGACACTGATGTTGTCAAGTTCCGCAAGAATCTCTCTGAGGCGGCTTTGCTGGGAAGAGCTGATGAACAAGATGCGGCAGCTTGCGGCATCCTGCGGTTTCGCGACCCGTTTCACCAATACCTTTTTGCCATGGATGCTTTCGCCGGCGATGGTCGTCTCCAGCGTCGAGCCGAAGTTGTCGTCGCCCAAAGCACAAATGGTGAAGAACTCCCCGGCAATCGCAGCCTTGGACGGCCATTCCACGAACTTGCCAAAGTTGTACAAGTAGGCCGACTTGACCTCATTCGCAGTGGGGCCTGATTTTTGGGCATGCAAAGAGGGGGCAGCAACCACCAGCCACGCCATGACAAGTGCCAGTGTGCAGTGGAAGAAACTTGATGCGCGGGTGGGCTTCCTTGTCATCTCTGCCCTGTTTGCCAGGTTATCTTTCCGTAGACGCTTCGCTCCACACCGACCAGAGGCCCGGGATCACCCGCCGACTCCGGATGATGAGGCTGCAACAAGTTCTGTCCCACTACGGAGAATTCCACGGACCGGAAGGCGCGCCAACTGAACCGCACATCCGCTGTTTCGTAGGCCCCTACGCGTTGGGCAGGCAGGGCGCTCACGTACCGAAAAGTCTGGTCAAACTCCAGTCTCTTGGGCAAATCGACAGAAGACTCGATCACTACTTGGTGATGGGGGCTGGAGCCCTGAGTTGAGCTGGCGGTTGTGGTATCCAGGCTTCCAGCGCTTTTCTTCAGATCCATGTAGAGATAAGAGTACGAACCTTTCAAACGCCAAAAGCTTATCGGCGTCCAATCCGGCGCGATCTCGAAGCCGGAGGTCTTGCCTAAATTCCCGTTGCGAAAAAACAAAGGTACGACCGTGTGGGGCGGAGCTGGTGTGTTCTCCGAAAATGGTGCCCCCGGCTCAACACTCAGAAGATGATCGTAGTTGTTGTAGAACGCTGCGATGTCCACGTAGAGCTTTGGCTTCACTAGGCTGCGGTATCCGGCCTCGTAGCCGATCAGGTTTTCCGAGGAAAATCCTCTGTCGCCGACAATGCGGTAAAAGGTGAGCGGGTTCGGCGCCAACATTCCAGTGAGTTGGAGATCTTCTTCCACGCGGGAGGGTGTGCGCACGGCACGAGTAACCGCGACCCAGACAGTTTGCCGTTGATTCGGCGTCCACAGGACTCGTGCGCCCGGCTCGACTTCAAAGCCACTGTAACTGTTGTGCAAAAACTTCGAGCCGATCGTCAGCGAAAGCCGATCGCGAACAATCGCGATTTCGTCCTGGACGAAACTGCTGTAGAGCTTGTCCGTGAAGTGACCCGGCGTGAATACGACGGTGGGAGCAACGTTGGTCGCATTGCCCGAACTCAGGCGGGCTCCCAGCCCCCAAAGCAAGTCCTGCCGCCACGGCAGGACCAGGTGATGGATAAAATCGATGTCGAAGGTGTCGCGAGACTCGGCGAAATTGGCCTGTTTCCGGTTCGTGCGATCGTAATATGTTTGCACCTGAATGTCGGATCCGGCGGCCAACACCCGCTTCCAGCGACCCAGCAGATTGCCACCGCCAAGCTCGACATTTTGTTCAACGTTCGTCATATACGGTGGCGAGTAACTGTTGATCACCAGACGCTGCCCAGCATCGCCGGCGTAGAGGTCGCCTTGCAGCGTCAGCATGTCCCGCTGCTGCAGATCCCAGTCCGCGCGGAAGCCGGCCTGGCCCATCTGCCAGTCATCGAAGAGATGGCCGTCCGGATGAAACTCGGGGCCTCGACTGAAGGCCTTTCCGTAGATTCGGTAATTAAAGTCTTTATCGTTCCCGGCTCCGTACCGAAAATGGGCGAAGCCCTGGTCGAGATTTCCGCCGCCGGTGGATACCAGTGTTCCATGGGTATCTTTGGCGTTTTTGGTGATGATATTAATTACAGCGTTGACCGCATTTGCTCCCCAGATCGTCCCGCCCGGGCCTCGGATCACTTCGATTCGTTCAATATCCTCCAGCAGTGTGTCCTCGACCTGCCAATAAACGCCCGCGAACAGCGGCGTGTAAACGCTCCGGCCGTCGATCAGCACCAGTACAGATCGGGATAGGGCGCTGCCAAATCCGCGCACCCCCAGGGACCATGTATTGGAATCGATCCGCGCGACTTCAACTCCGGGTACGAGGCGAAGAGCTTCCGGAATGCTGGTCGCACCCGAACGCCGGATGTCCTCCTGGGTAACGACGTAAATCGCTGCCGGAGTCTGACTGACTTTCACGGGCCTCTTTGACGCGGTGGTGACTTCGATCTGGCCCAGTTGTTCCAGGCTCACTTGAGTGAGACGCCCTTCGGTCGTTTCGCTGGTCTCAGTAGCATTGCCCCAACTTACCGGAGCCATCCCCGCGAGTAACAGCAGCGGCAATAGGCTCGTTACGGCTGCCCAACGCCGCACGTATATCGCCGGAGCGAATGTGAGGGCTGCAAACAAACTCTTTCCTGCCATCATGCTTTCCATAGTGGGTGATGAGGAGAACGAACTCAACCTTTGTAGTGAGTCCGGCGGTTACGAATGTAATACTGCTACTTCTTCAAGCAGCGGCATCACACTGGTCGACAAGTGGTGCCGTCTACTGACCAGCCGCCGCACTCCGGGAGAGAAAATCAGCAGTGCTGCTGCTTATGAGACGCTCGAATTGTTCAAAAATGTGCGGATCCCACCAGCCTTTATCCACCTCTTCCTTCATAGTTTGCAGTGCATCGGTGATGGAAAACGCTTTCTTATAGGGCCTGTCGGTAGTGAGCGCATCAAAAACATCGACGACCTGCAGCACTCTGGCGGTCACCGGGATTTCTTCTCCCCGAAGTCCGTCGGGATATCCTGAGCCATCGAATTTCTCATGATGGTGTCGAATGATGGGAAGCACAAAACGGAACGATTTTAATGGCGCGCAGATTCGCTCCCCAACTACGGGATGCTCCTTGATCAATGCCCATTCCTCTGGGGTCAGACGGCTTGGCTTTAAGAGAATCGCATCCGGCACGGCGATTTTTCCCACGTCGTGTACCACTCCTGCGCGGCGGATTGCGATCAGTTGCTCTTCGGAAAGCTTGAGGTGCTCGCCTAACCGGGCCGAATACTCTGCCAAACGCTCACAATGTCCGTGGGTGTAGGGATCTTTGCCTTCGATACTCCGCGCGAGCGAGAACAGGACTGACTCGGCCCTCTCCAGTTCGTCCGTGCGCTGCTTTAGCTTAAGTAGTGACCTTGCGCGGGCGAGCAGTTCCGTCCGGTCCACCGGACGGCTCAAAAAGTCATCTGCTCCAACCTTGATGCCTTCCAGCCGATCCTGCTTGTCAGAAAGCGCGGTGATCATGATCACCGGTATCAAATATGTGTCTGGGTTGTTCTTGATTTTCTCGCATGCCTCAAACCCATTCAGGTGAGGCATCATCACGTCCAAAAGCACAAGGTCGACTTCAGTTCGGGTGAGTTCTTCAACCGCAGCTGCGCCATCCGGCACAGTGATCACTTTGTATCCCTGTGCCGTGAGAAGTTCCTCTAGGAGCTCGCGATTTGCCGCCTGATCATCAGCGACGAGAATATTGCCAGTGATTGGCTGATTGGACTGACTTAACATTTGTCGCCACTAATTTCTGCACACGCGACGTAAGTGTTGCATGGGAAGAAGGGCAGGAGCTAATTACTGAAGTTTCGGGTTGCATCCAGTCGGAGTTCGAAGGCAGTCTTGTGCCATTAGCGGGTCCCACGGTACATGACGAACAAGATGCAGGAAGCCGGTGCAAAAGTGGCGCGCCTTGCTCCTGAAAACTGATTTCCAAGTGATTTGTGCGGCTGTAAGCCCTTGAAAGAATGGCTCCTCAGGTAGGACTCGAATCGACCGATAAACCTAGATTCAACAACTTACAGCGCAATGGACGGCGCTTAACTCGATATTAGTAGATGCTGCAAGCTGCAAACGGCAGGTAAACGGCAGGTAAGCACCGACGATTATGTGTGCTTGTTGTATCCAAGTGGGCCGCATATCAAGAACTCGTTCAGAGCTGGGCTCCAGAAATAGCAGAAGCAGGTTTCGTGGATAGTGCCGATCTTCTTGAGTTCATGGATCGTTTTTGATTCTTCGATCAGATCGCGATATTGAATCCTTCCCCAGTAGACTAGCCGCTTCCGGCTGCTGCGTATTGCCTTCCAGTCATCCCCGAGCATAAAACTCTCGACGTAGAAGTAACTCTCTCCCGGATCGCGCCAGGTCTCGCCCGGTGGGACCATTCGAGTGTGAAGTAGTGCATGCCCTTCGAGTTGATATTTTGGAGGAGACGGCAAATCGTCCGTATCGGCACAAACGTCTGGATGATTCTCAAAGCCGATCACCTCTGCAGGGGTGGTTCCCCAGTTTTTAAAACTTACTGAGAAACTTAAATGTTCAGAAACGCCGCTCTGGTCGGGCTTAGCATCGGTAGTGGTGATTTTGATGAAAAGCCAAGGCCGCTCTGAGTTAACAACGGCTTGAGCGCTATCCTTCGCAGCGTTAGCAGCGTCTCTGGCCGCGTTAGCGCTTCTTCTGGTCAGCACAGTCTGCCAGATCAGCACGCCTACTCCGATGAAGCCTCCTACAACCCCGATGATGGTGGCGAACAGGTACGAACGATAGAGAAAATCGGACTGCATACAGGAACATCATACCCGCTTTGCATCCCGCGTCACATCCCGGATGTGTCATTCCACAGCGCAGCGCTGTATACAAAGCCGGTCAAAGATGTGTATTGTGATTCGCCAAGCGGCGCACTCGCCGCCATTCACGAAAAGAGGGTGTCCAATGTCGGTAATAGCGTTCCCAGCGTTAATGACCGTCTGTCCCACATGCGGCAAAACCTGCCGCGCCTCTGAATTGTCAGGGTGTATGACGTGCGGTGCACGGTACTGCAAGGCTGATAGCTGGGCTTGCAAGTGCGATGTCATTGCAGCGCCTCCGGCACGGTTACCGGCTAACGTCGTGGTCATGCGCCAAAGGTTGTAAAGGCCCAAACTAACCCGCGCTTTCACCAGCGCGGCCAGAAACCGCGTAACACACCCTCCGGTAGTAAACCAACAAACTGTTAAAGAACTCCCAAGAACTCCTCTACGCTCTGCACGTCCTCTTCGGTAAAGTCCACCACCGGACGATTCTTCTCAATCAATTCCATCGCTTTCTCCACTGTCCATCCCATCGAACCTAAAAGAGCTAGCGCCAATAGCGGTGCCCGACGCACTCCCCTAGCGGAGTGGATCAATAGCTTCGTACCTGGTCTTGCCAGCGCATTCTGGGCAAAATTTACGTCCCGCTCAAACAGTTCCGTCCCCGGCCCGAAATCGAGTTTCGTCGGATCCCATAGCACCTTGATGCCGTGCACCCTTGCCAGCGGCGTGTCATCAAACCCGGTCTGCATGTCGATGATGTGCGTGATTCCAGTCTCGGCCACCTTGGCCATGTTCTCGGCCGTCCAAATCCCGCCTCCGACCGCGATCCGGTCGGTCAACCATGTGATGTCCGGGCTCATATTTTGTCTGGACTCCGTTTCGGCGTACAGTGTACGCCAATCCCGCCCCAAGTGAATTGAAGGGAGTTGGTAACAACAAACATGGCTACGATTCAATCTCTATGCCCCACTTGCAGGAAGATCGTGACCGCGCACACCATGCGAAAGGACGAAGAAACTCTGAAGGCTCTGCAATCGAAGATGGATGTGAGGGTCATGCATGTTGTTAGGATGGCTGACGGCACCTCCGCAGATCACGTGTGGAGTTTGGATGATGACGCGAAAAACAACCTTAAGTAAATATCTCAGCACCCATTGAACCCCAACCCGCGCTTATCCCAGAGCGCGGCCTGCAAAACCACGCAACACCTACCGGCAGTGTATCCATACATAGCCGTATTTGTTACTTGCGCCCTGATAAATCCAGCAGTCAGCTACAAGGTCACACTTCGCAAGTATCTCCGCTTTGATTCGTTCCTTATCTTCTGCCGTTAACATAGTCATTTTACCTTTCCGGTTTTGCTTCGCAGCGACGAATGCCAGAATGCTTTCCGGGCTGAACCTGACGGCGCGGTCAAACTTAATCGGCTTCAGCACTCCGCGCTTGATGTAACGGTGCAAGGTACTACGGCTGCATGAAAGCAGGTACATGGCTTCGGGGACGGTATACAGCAACCTAGCAATTTTCTTCGTCAGGGAAAGCCTGCTGAACCCAGGCTATGACGCATGTCACAGAGACAACGTATGCCCTTACAAGGCGTGCTGCAATCCGAAGCATCTGTACTGGGCAACCAAGAGCGAGAATTGCAAGGCGCGGGAGAAAAGGGCAAAAATGATCTGAAAGAGAAGGTCGCAATCGTGGTCGTGAGCATCGCACGTTGCAAGCCGATCGCCCGGAAGACTCCGTGGCCGAAATCCGCCAAGCTTTGAAAGTCATCCGCCGGAACGCCTGGGCATCCGCACATCGGATTTCCTATTGCAAATTTTCGGGAAGTAGTATACCTTTGCCCCCCTTGTGGCGTGCTTTCCTCAGTTTTTGCACCGAGGCAGCCAAGGTGTAGCCGTCGAAACCCCGCTGCCTCATGTTTCGCGGGGCAGAGTGCGGGCTTCTCAAGCGGGTTCCGAGTTCCAAACTAAAACCACTACGACTAGAGAGAGGACTGAGATGCCCACAAAAATCAGCCGTTGTCCCCGCTTCTTCGCATGCGTGGCATTCGTAATCACTCTGAGTGCGACGACTGCCTTCGCCCAATCCGATCTCGGCAGGATCTCAGGCTTTATTAAAGATCCGACGGGCGCGACCATTCCCAATGCCAAAGTGAGTGTTCAGAACAAGAGCGGACTCCAGCGCACGACGACGACCAACGAGTCCGGATACTACGCCATCACCAATGTCCCACCTGGCCTGTACACGGTCATTGCCGAGGCGCCCGGATTTGAAAAGTTTCAGAGCGCCGACAACAAACTCGATCCTGCCAGCAATCTCGTTGTTGATGAAACGCTGTCCGTCGGCGCAGCCACGGAAACTGTCCAAGTTTCAGGCTCGGCGGTGCAACTGCAGACCGAATCAGCGTCCGTACAAAAGGTGGTCACTCGCGAGCAGATTGACGCACTCGAGCTCAACGGTCGCAACCCGATCTTCATGGCCAACCTGGTTCCCGGCGTCCGTGGCACCAACATTGTCGGCCTCTCCATCGGTGTGGGAGGATTATCGACCAACATCAACGGCGCGCGTACCCCCGAAAGCGTGGTGACCTACGATGGCGCTGTGGCCATGCGCACCCGCTCCAACGGCGCAGTTCTCGGCCAAGCTGACGTGGACTCGACGCAGGAAATTCAGATCCTCACAGCCGATTATGGGGCAGAATATGGCCGCTCATCTGGCGGACAGATTCGCCTGGTTACCAAGAGCGGTACGCAGGTTTTCCACGGCGCCGCCTTCGAATATGTCCGTAACACGATTTTCAATTCTAACTCATGGTCGCGCAATCAGGTCCCGCTTACCCGCTTCGTCACCGCTCCGGATCATTACAACCAGTTCGGCTACAACATCGGTGGGCCTGTTTACATCCCCGACCATTTCAACTCCAACAAGACGAAACTATTCTTCTACTGGGGACAGGAGTGGGTGAGACGTGTCTTTACCGATAACCAGTCGTTGGCGGTCCCCACGCTGGCAATGCGCCAGGGCGACTTCAGAGATTTATTGGTCCCCGGCAATATCTGGGGCTACAGCGCCACCACGGGGATCATTAACGATCCGACCACGGGTACGCAGTTCGTCGCCTCGTCCAATCCTGCGGATCCCAATTACAGCCCCGCCTGCACGAGTGCTGGTAGCTGCCCGAACGTGATTCCAGTAGCGCGGGTTAGCAAGAATGGGCTGGGTATTTTGAACGCCTGGCCGGTACCGAACCTCACGGTGCCGATCAATAATAACAACTGGACTTTCTACGCGCCGCACCCGCAGAACCAGCGGAAGGACACGCTTTCACTGGATTGGAACATTACTGACAACCAGCGCGTGCGCTTCCGCCGCATGTATTACGCCTGGTTCGAGTACCAGCCCCTGGATGGCAATACCAATGAAACACCGAAGTATTTTAATCGGCCCAATTACACCTACTCGCTCAATCACACCTGGGCAATCAGTCCAACAAAGGTGAACGAGGTGTTACTGACCTATAGTCAGGACGTGGTGCGCATTCCGGTGGACGCAGCGCATTTCCTGGATCGCACCAAAGGCGCAGCGCAGGGCCCTGGCTTATATGGCACAAACTACAACTACATCTTCAGTGATGGGAAGTTGCTGCCAAACCGCATCCCCAGTGTAAACATGACGAAAATGTCCACACTAAACGGTGGACCGTATCCCTCGCACTCGGCCGGGCCGATTGGAGACATTTCCGACAGCTTCACCTGGGTGAAAGGAAACCACACCTGGAAATTCGGCGCCTCGTACGAGTACTCGGGCGAGAATGACAACGATGAAATCAACGTACAGGCTTGCTCGACTTGCACCAATAATCAGAATGGTCAATTCCAGTTCCTAGACAGCCGCGCGGGGGGAACGGGGGTGGCCGCTGCAAACGCCGCTCTCGGTCTGTTCGATCGCTATTCAGAAATCGGCCACCGCGCCTACACCATCTTCCGCGGGAGCATGTGGGATGCTTTCGCGCAAGATACGTGGAAGGTGACCCAGAAGCTCACGCTTACACCTGGAGTGCGCTACACAGTCATCGTTCCATACCACACCTGGTGGGGAAATCAGGCCGTGTTCGATCCGCAGTTCTACGATCCGTCGCAGGCGGTAACGCTTGATCCCAATACCGGATTGATTCTTGGCACTCCAACGCTGCAGCAACTCTATAACGGCATGGTCATTCCCGGCAGCGGATTCTCGTCTGACGCAAAGAACCACGTTCCGGAAGCCAATACAACTCAGTGGAATTTCCTGTTCCGTGGAGTGTCGAGCCACTACTCGGACGTTCAATGGAACGACATTCAGCCACGGCTGGGTGTTGCTTACCAAGTGAACGATAAGACCGTCGTACGCGCCGGTGCAGGGCGTTTCTATACCCGCCTGGGCGTCAGCGACTCAGTGTTCCTCGGCGGCAATCCACCCTTCCAGCCAAGCGCGAGCCTGACAAACGGTTCGGTCGACGCCCTTGGGCCGAGCACGGCTGCTGCTATTCCGCTCGTCGTAACTACGCAGAGTAAGAATTTCCGCAATCCCGAAGCCTGGAACTGGAACGCTTCCTTTGAGCGTCAGTTGCCCTGGAAGTCGCTTGTAAGCATTGGTTACGTCGGCCGCCGGGGGTTGCACCTGCAGCGCGAGGCGAACATCAACCAGCCGACGATCGCTACGGTGTTGGCGAATCCCACCGTCAAGAACGTCGATGCTCTGAGGCCCTACAAGGGCTTTGGCTCGATCCGCGAGACCGATAACGTGGCCAGTTCGCTTTACAACTCCTTGCAGGCAAACTTCAGTCGTCGTTTTGTGAACGGTCTCATGATTGGTGTGTCGTATACGTATTCCAAGAGCATGGATAGTGGCTCGAACCAGCGCGACGTCGTTCCCGATACGTACGACACCAGCTTCATGTGGGGGCCGTCGGAGTTCGATACGCGGCACATGGTGATGATCAACTACCTGTACGAGCTTCCGTTTTTCCGGAAGCAGTCTAGCGTCGTTGGGAAAGTGCTCGGCGGATGGCAGCTCAGCGGCATCACGCAGTTCCAGAGCGGCACCCCGTGCAGCGCAGCCCAAGCCAAGGACTTCGCTGGCGTGGGACTGGACTCAAACTTCGGTTGCGGTGTCAATGGTCAGTATTTTGCGTGGGACCGCAAGTTGAGCAAGCCGCACACGTTTGGAACGAACGGTCAGTGGGTCTGTTGCGCTTCCGACTTCACTGCCCCTGCTAAGGGAACGTTCAATGCTCAGCGAGTCCGCGATTTGATCTATATGCCCGGATTCCAGAACTGGAATATGGGGTTGTTCAAACGGATTCCAGTGAATGAACGGGTAAACTTCCAATTCCGTGCGGAGGCGTTCAACCTGTGGAACCATCCGAACTGGGGCGGCGTTAGCGGCGGCGGCCTCCAGCTCGATCCCAGCAACGCATCCACATTCGGGAAGGTACTTACCAAGGGCAGCGAGCGCAACCTGCAACTCTCGCTGAGAGCCGAATTCTGAACCTAAAGTCGAGCCGATCAACTCTTGTTGTTCGGCTAATATGCTTCGCTGTCGATGTGACTGGGTTTAGGAAAAGGCAAGACGGAGTCGCGCCATCTAAAGCGTGTTTTAGTTTTCCGCGTTTTAGATGGCGCTTACGTCAGCGGCTCAAGCCAGATAACCAAATGGCTTAGGGCAGGGATAAATTTGTGCCTTCCCCATATCCGTCCACAATGAAACTGAAATACATTCGTTCATCCAATTCTGAATTCAGACGATCCATGGAGAGCTACAAATGTCAAAGACCAAGCAGGGGTTGCTGCTGCTGTTTGTAGTCCTGGGCCTGCTGCTGTGCACAGCGGCGCAAACGCCTGCGAAGTCAGATTCCACTTCTCAAAGCAAGACCTCAACCACGCCCACGTCTCCCGATTTGACAAAGCAGCCAACGCTCTACAACGTCGGCTACGCACACTTAGATACCGAATGGCGATGGGAGTATCCCCAAAGTATCCAGGAGTATTTGAGCAAGACGATGCGGAATAACTTTGTCTTATTCGAGAAGTATCCGCATTACATCTTTAACTTCACAGGCGCAAACCGCTACCGTCTCATGAAGGAATACTTTCCTGCCGATTTTGCCAAGCTGAAGCAGTACGTGGCTGCTGGCCGCTGGTTCCCGGCCGGCTCCTCGATGGAAGAAGGCGACGTGAACTCGCCCAGTGCCGAATCAATCATCCGCCAGGTTCTGTACGGCAACAATTTCTTTCGGCGCGAGTTCGGCGTAGCCAGCCACGAATATATGCTGCCGGACTGCTTTGGTTTTCCCGCTTCTCTGCCGAGCATTTTGCATCACGCCGGAGTGAAAGGATTCTCTACGCAAAAACTTTCGGCAGCATGGCAGCCTGCTCCGCATGTTGGCGGCCCGGACTCTCCGGAGAAAACGCCTGAAGGCATTCCATTTAATGTGGGAATCTGGGAGGGCACAGATGGAAGCACGGTGATCGCCGCTCTCAATCCTCTCACTTATGGCAGCCAGGTAAGCTACGATCTCAGCAAGACACCCCCGCCACCGCCTCCGCCGGATCCCAATTTGACAGCGCAGGAGAACGCGTTTCGCGCGCGCCCAAAGGAGGACTGGGTAAAGCGCATTCAAATCAACGGTGAAATTACAGGAATCAAGGCGGACTATCACTATGTCGGAACGGGCGACATCGGCGGCGCGCCAAACGAATCCTCCGTCAAATTGATGGAGGCGATCGTCACGAAGAGTAAAACCGTAATTCCGGCGCCGCCAGCTCGTCCGCGTGAGTGGGAGTCCGATGAAGAACCGGGCGTCGCCCAGTCTGCCCCAACGCAAGTTGGCGATGGCCCAATTCAGGTCGTGTGGTCGAGAGCCGATCAGATGTTCGTGGACATCCTCAAGTGCTGCAAAACCGACGGCATGCCCCGGTATAAGGGAGACCTCGAACTCATCAACCACTCTGCCGGCTCTCTGACCTCCGAGGCATACCAGAAGCGTTGGATTCGCAAGAATGAACTGCTCGCCGATGCCGCCGAAAAGGCTTCCGCCGCCGCTGCGTGGTTAGGCGGTAGAACGTATCCGCAACAGCGTTTGAACGCAGCCTGGACGCTCGTGATGGGTGGCCAATTCCACGACATTCTTCCTGGAACGGCGACTCCAAAGGCGTTTGAGTTTGCGTGGAACGATGACGTCATCGCGATGAACCAATTCGCCGGCGTCCTCGCGAGCGCCACGGATGCGGTTGCCTCGGCGATGGACACGCAGACTCAAGGCACTCCTATCGTCGTCTATAACCCGCTTAACATCGCTCGCTCCGATGTCGTTGAAGCTTCGATCCGTTTCCCCAATGGGACCCCTTCAGGCGTGGGTGTGACCGGTCCGGACGGTAAAGAAGTTCCCGCGCAAGTTGCTGGAGAAAAAGACGGAGTTACCAAGATTCTCTTTCTGGCCAGCGTGCCGTCGGTTGGCTACTCGGTGTTCGACGTGAGACCAGGCGAAGGTGGCTCGGCCTCGTCGGAACTGAAAGTGTCCGAGTCCTCACTTGAAAACGCCCGATACACGGTAAAGCTCGATCAGAACGGCGACGTTTCCAGCATCTTTGACAAAAAGCTCAATCGCGAACTCTTGTCCGGGCCAATGCGGCTCGCTATATCGACCGACAATCCTGAACACTGGCCGGCATGGAACATGGACTTCGCGGATGAACAGCGGCCTCCACGCTCGTATGTGAGCGGATCGCCAAAGATCACCGTGGTCGAAAATGGCCCGGCACGGGTCGCAGTTCAGGTCGAACGCGAAACCGAAGGCTCCAAATTTGTACAACAGGTCCGTCTGGCGGCGGGCGACGCCGGTAATCGCGTCGAATTTGTCAATGCCATCGATTGGAAAACAAAGGAAGCCAATCTGAAAGCCACGTTCCCGCTAAGCGCGACGAATCGGATGGCGACCTACAACTGGGATATCGGCACCATTCAGCGCCCCACCGAAGACGAGCGCCAGTTCGAGGTTGCTTCGCATCAGTGGGTCGATCTCACAGAGCAAAGTGGAAGTTATGGCGCCACCGTGCTCGCGGACTGCAAAAACGGTTCCGACAAGCCCAGCGACAACACCATTCGCCTGACTCTGATCAGAACTCCGGGAACTCGCGGCGGCTACACCGATCAGGGCACGCAGGACATCGGGCATCACGACATCAACTTTGGCCTGGCCGGCCACGACGGCGATTGGCGGCAAGGTCAAACCGACTGGCAAGCACATCGGCTGAATGATCCCCTGGTTGCCTTTGAAAGCACCAAGCATCCGGGATTTTTGGGCAAGGAGTTCTCTCTCGCCAGAATCGACAACAACCGTGTGCGTATGCTGGCGCTGAAGAAGGCCGAACAGAGCGACGAGATCGTGGTCCGCGTGGTCGAGCTAGACGGAAAACCTGCAAACAACATTCACATCCATTTCGCGGCGCCACTCACTGCAGCGCGCGAGATAAACGGGCAAGAGCAGCCGCTTGGTTCCGCGATGATCCAGAGTGGAGATCTCGTGACTTCTTTCACCGCATACCAGCCGCGCAGCTTCGCCGTGAGACTTGCCGCCGCCCCGAAAAAGGTAGCTCCACTGCAATTCGCGCCAGTGAATCTGCCGTATGACACCTCAGTAGCGAGTCTCGACAACAAGCCAGCGAGCGGCTGCTTCGACTGCAACTTCGACCGACCAAATTTCTCGCCTCAAGGCAAAGCTTTACCTGCCGAGATGCTGCCCGAGAAAGTCGATTATGCGGGCATCAGCTTCACGCTGGCTGCGGCCGGCGGACCAAAACCGAACGCGGTAACCGCCGCTGGACAGACCGTCCATCTTCCTGCGGGTAACTTCAACCGTCTCTACTTGCTAGCCGCGGCAGCCAACGGCGACCAGGACACTACCTTCAAAATCCGGGATCAGGATTTGCACCTGAGAATCGAGGAATGGACAGGATTCGTCGGCCAGTGGGACGACCGTATCTGGAAAACAGCCGAAGAGCAAATGCCAGCGCGACCCGGCACCGGAGGTCCGCCGCGCGTTCGCTTGAACGAATACGCCGAAATGATCGGGCTTCGTCCGGCCTTCATCAAGCGTGCTGATATCGGATGGTTTGCGTCGCACCGCCACGACTCGGCAGCCGCTAACGAGGCATACCGTTATTCTTATCTTTTCGTCTACCCGGTGGATATCCCGGCTGGCGCAAAGACGCTCACGCTCTCCCACAATCCGAACGTCCGCATCCTGGCTGCTACGGTCGCACACGAGCCAACTCAAGCTTGGCCAGCCCAGCCGCTGTACGACACCCTGGAACGTCCGAACAGCGGACAGGAAAGCGCCGAGCTTGCTCTACAGTAGGGTCAGTTGCAATGCAGCTGCTTAAAAACATTCTTGGGAAGGGAAAAGACAAAGTCCAAAACGCCGAGTTCCGGTGACTGCGTTAATCGCTTGGCGCACCTCCAGTTTTCCGTGAAACGACAGGTCGCTGATCAGATGGCAGCACCGCTGAAACGAGAACGCCCAACGTGCACCGAGCGAACGAATCGGTCCGGTCGGCTTGCCGCTGCGGTTTAGCGGCCTTTGTGCGTTTGGTTGCCGTGCGAACAAATGCCATTCAGGGAAGTGCCCGTAAAGAATGATGGCGGGCACATTCCTCGTTTCTTGGGCCCGACTTTTCTTGAGTTTCGGACAACGGACACGGACTTCAATCCTCTGCCTCGTAGGGTTCATTTCGTAAACATTTACTGCGTTTTGCTTGGTGGTGAGGCCTTAAACTTGAAGGTTACGTTCTCTGCTTTTTGTGCTGAAACTGAAATGTCGAAAGGGCTGAAAATCAAGGCCGCCACGAACGGACTGAGCACGGACAGGTTGGATGGTCGCAACTGTGTCATTCATACGGGTCCTCTCCTTCCTCACAACCACGAAGTAGTCGTTTCGATAGGACACGAAACATAACCTACTGAAAAATTGGCTCCTCAGGTAGGACTCGAACCTACAACCCTTCGGTTAACAGCCGAATGCTCTGCCATTGAGCTACTGAGGAGTGTCGTGGGCCGGGCGCTGAAGGCACGGCTTTTGAATTATCAGCATCATCATAGCATCCCCTGCGCCGTCTGAAAACTTCCAATCTGGTAGGCTAACTGTTCTGCCCGCTATGCATTCACTGCAATCTTTCGAGGTGCTTATGCGTTTGTTCTCTGCTCTCTCTTTCATTGTTCTGCTGGCTTCCGCGGTTTATGCGGGCGACGATTCCAAAACTTCGTCTACTCCCTCCGCTCCTCCCGTGGCTGACCAGAAGCCGGTCATCGACATGTATCACGGGACGAAAGTTCTCGACAATTATCGCTGGCTGGAGGACGGAAAAAATCCGGAGACGCAGAAGTGGGTCGAGCAGGAGATGGCTTACACGCGCGGCATTCTCGATCGCCTCGCGGGACGCGAGGCCATCCACAAACGTTTGACCGACCTGCTCTCGATCGGCAACGTCACGCCGCCGACGATCGCCGGCCACCACTATTTCTACACCAAGCGCGAGGGGATGCAGAACCAGCCAGTCCTTTATGTACGCGACAGTCTCGACGGGCCCGACCGCGTGCTGGTCGATGCCAACAAACTTGCGGCCGACGGCACCATCGCGCTCGACTGGTACTATCCCAGCGAGACCGGAAAGTATGTCGCCTACGGCACCTCGCCCAGCGGCTCCGAAATGAGCACGCTGCACATCATCGAAACCAAAACCGGCGCCATTCTTCCCGACACCATCGAGCGCACCCGTGCCGCTTCCGTCGCATGGAAGCTCGACAACTCCGGCTTCTATTACACGCGCTATCCGAAAAAAGGCGAAGTGCCCGACGGCCAGGAGATGTACAACCGTCACGTTTTCTATCACGAACTCTCCGGCGATCCCGAGGAACATCCCGAGGACACCGACCCTCCCATCTTCGGTAAGGGACGCGATCCCGAAGACTGGCCCAGCGTATCGCTTTCCAACGACGGCCATTGGCTGCTGATCACCGTCTCGCAAGGCTGGACCAAGTCCGAACTTTTCTCTGATGAACGTGAAAGCCGGCACGCCGCCCACGCGCATCACCACGGGAAAGAATTTTCTCTACAGCGGCGAAGTCTACAACGACAAACTTTTCATCACCACCAACGAAGACGCGCCGCGCTACCGCGTCTTCGTCGCCGACGCCGGCAACTACGATCGCGAAGCCTGGAAGGAACTGATCCCGCAGTCCGACGCCGTGCTGCAAGGCACCGGCGTCTTCGGCGGAAAACTCTTCGCCCAGTACGAACAGAATGCCAGCTCGCAACTCAAACTTTTCGATCTCGAGGGCAAAAAACTCAACGACCTCCCGCTTCCCGCCATCGGCAGCATCTACGGATCGGGCGGCCGCTGGGATCGCGACGAAATTTTCTATGGCTTCCAGTCTTTTACTACGCCGCCCAGCATTTATCGCAACGATCTGAAAGCGCGCATGTAGTCACTGGCCACCAACTTGAGCTCGATGTCATCGGTTCCACTTCGCTCTGGACCAAGGTTGACGCCCCTTCCATCGACCCCGCCGCCTACGAAGTCAACCAGGAATGGTTCAAATCGAAAGACGGCACGCGCGTCCCCATGTTCATCGTGCATAAAAAGGGCGTGCAGAAAAGTGGCCACAATCCCACGCTGCTCACCGCCTATGGCGGCTTCAACGTCAGCCTCACTCCCACCTTCAGCCGCACCGCCTATCTCTGGATGGAGCACGGCGGCATCTACGCCGTCGCCAATCTGCGCGGCGGCGCCGAGTTCGGCGAAGACTGGCACCGCGCCGGCATGCTCGACAAGAAACAAAATGTCTTTGACGACATGATCGCCGCCGCCGAGCACCTGATCGCCGAAAAATATACCGACACGAAATCACCTCGCCATCCAGGGCGGCTCCAACGGAGGCCTGCTCATGGGCGCCATGATCACCCAGCGCCCCGACCTGTTCCGCGCCGTCATCTGCCAGGTCCCGCTGCTCGACATGATCCACTACCAGGATTTCCAGATCGCAAAATTGTGGATCCCCGAATACGGCACGTCCGAAAACGCCGAGCAGTTCAAGTGGCTCTACGCCTACTCCCCGTATCACCACGTGAAACCAGGCACGGAGTATCCCGCGATCCTATTCATGACCGCCGACACCGACACCCGAGTCGACCCCATGCACGCGAAAAAAATGTCCGCGTTGATGCAGTCGGAAGCCAAAAATGGGACCAGCCACACGCGACCGATCTTATTAAGAATCGAAAGCAAGGCGGGTCACGGCGCGGGCAAGCCGGTGACCAAGCAGATCGAAGAATTTACGGATGTTTATTCGTTTTTGTTTTGGCAGTTGGGGGTGACAAGATAGTGAAGACACACAGCGGCCTTGGAGGATACTACTTCGATTGAAGCCTCAACGCAATTTACACGACGTCTGTGTTAGCCATGCCGATACCACTCCTCTAACCTGTCTAGCCTACAACAATGCGTGACCCTTGTCAATTCCCGTTCCAGGTTTCTGGTACAGTCCACTCCAATGTGATGCTATGATCAATTGGTGGGTTGTCAACACGTAACACCCATCGATTCAAGGAGATATCCACCTGCTCGAAGCTATGGTTCAATTGGCTACCCGGGATCACCGCACCGTGGGCCTCGAAAACAACCTTCGGAACACTCGGATACCCGCGAGGTAAATTGAGTTCCATCTCAAGGACAAGTATAGGGTTTGTAACGACCATGGACGTTCGCTCCGTGTCGCGCCCGTCGCTGTATAGGGCCCTGACGCCTTGAATGGACATCGCCGTACCCCCCACGACCGTATACGAATAGAACTGGTTAATATCTTGCCCGCCAAAAGTGAGGGGTTCCTTGAGCACAAAGTCACCCTCCATGAAGGTGTCGCTGTCGACGCGCTTCTCCACCCTCCCATGCTTCAAGTCGACCCAAAAATCGGTAATTTTGGACCCCTTAGCCTCAGTAAAGACTCTAAAAGGAAGCGTCTTAATTACAGTACCGGCTCGCTCAACACGAAGGTGCTCTTTTGCCAGTACCACTCTCGTGACGCCATCTCGCTCTACCGTAATCGTCTTGCGCATTCGACTCGCGGTAAATCCGGCCGGCTGTACTCTAAACAACGGAAGCGTCTCCTCGCCGCCTGTTGGCAGGAACTCCCCGACAGGGTTGGCTCGAAACAGACGAAGCCTAAACTGATTAAGTTCCGGCGCGACTTCGACCAAGTTAAAGTTATTTCCAAATGTGTGTTGCTCTTCCAGAAAGCGGCACATTGTGGTGCCAGCTCCAATGATGGTCAACACACTGGAATCTGAGCCGAACAGAGGCTTGGTGTGTGGGACATGCTTGTGTCCGTGCAAAACGATGTTAAAAGCGTATTTTTGGAGCAGCGTCAGCACGTCAGCCGAATCAAGTAGTTGCATGAACCTTTCGCTAGAGATACCCGTGCCCGTTATTGGTACAACGTGGTGGTGGACCACAGCAACTTTGACATAATGCTTAAACGCTCCTCCAAGTTGTTGCTCGTACTGCTTCATCTTTCGCTCTATCCAAGCTCTCTGGCTCGACCCAATTTCTCCTTCGGCACCAGGGGGTAGATTCTTAAGCGTCGAGTCCAAACACAAAAAGATCGCCTTTTTCCGGGTGTCGATGTGTGTGAAACGTTGCTTTCTTGACTCCAGGTCGGACTCACCGTATAGCACCCGGAGGAACTCCTTATAACGGTGGAGACGCTCCGGATCGTCGGGGTGTTTGCGGGGATAGAAGCTAACATCGTGATTACCAGGGATCACTAAAAGACGCTCCTTTAGGTCGAAGCCGGAATCGAGAAATAGCTTACGTAAGAAATCTGCAGCCCCGCTGAAGGTACTATCTTTAGCTTTGTTTACGAAATCACCCGATATGACTATGTAGTCGGGCTGTAACTCGCGGATCGCTTTTTTTAGTCCCTGCGTTACAGCCTCATCAGCTTGTCCCCACCATGCCCGTCGCCTCCACAAGGCCCTAAGTACAATATCTCCCCCTAAGTGTAGGTCAGATAGATGCATCAATCTGATACCCATTTGAACAACTCCTCAGACAAGGTAAGGCCGCAAAGACAACTACATTACTCCTGCCCAACCTGAGTGTCCAGAACCTCCTCGGGGACGAAAACCGAGACGGACGAAAACCGGACAGACGGGACGTTCCCCAATTTTTGGCGGGCGCCGCCCTTTCTTAAACCGACTCGTGCGCCTGTATGTAGGCGCGCAGGATGGCGTTGATGCGGGTCTGGTAGCCGCGCTGTTGGCGGAACCAGCGGAGCAGGTCGGCGTCGAGCCGCATGGTCACAATTTCTTTTGGTGTCGGCATCACGACCTCGGCGCTCTTCCAGAATTCGGCGTCCGTAGCATGCGCGTCGGGATCGGCCGCAATCCCTTTGCGAATGCGGGCCGCACTCATCCGGCACAGCTTGCCCCAGTCCGTGCCGGTGCTGCGCTTAGGAGACCGACGCTTCGTCTTTGCTCAATTGATCTTTGACCCGTTCATGTTTGATCGGTTAGCTTTCGATCGCGTTCGGCCCCAACGATATCGCATATGGTAAATATCGCGCAAAGAGTTTCTGTCGTCCCTCCGGGACTTGGTTCCCCTTTGGCTGACTTACCCACGGCTTGCGCCGTGGGCTGCATTCTTTCGCCGCTTCGCGGCTGGAGTTAGGGTCACGGATTTCTTCTGCCCGCACCTATCAAAATCAAAAGCGGCGGACAGGAGTGTCCGACACAAAGGCTGTACTCTATCTTGGCACCGCGTGTGGTACTACTTTGGAAGGGCCAACTGCATTGCTGGCGGAGAAGGAAGCGTAGTCCATGAAGAAATCAAAGAGGCGGTTGGCTTTGCTCTTGTTGTTGCCCCTGATCGCCGGATCGGCGCTGCTCGGATTGTCGAGCCATCATCATCACACCCGGCAGCACGCTTCAGGTGAGCCCGGCAAATTCGACTACTACGTGCTGGCTCTTTCCTGGTCGCCGGAGTTTTGTCACAGCCATCCGTCCAATGCGCAGTGCTCGGGGCATTTTGGGTTTGTGGTTCACGGACTGTGGCCGCAGTTTGTCGACGGGTATCCGGAACACTGTTCCACACAACCGGGACTGGCGAATCCTTCGAAAATGACGGACATCATGCCTGACCCTTCCCTGGTTGCGCATGAATGGGAGAGGCATGGAACCTGCAGCGGGCTCGATCCAGAGGCCTATTTCAAGCTGGTGCGTCAGGCTTTTGCCTCGGTGAAGGTTCCGGCCCGTCTGGTAGCTCCTAACCAAATGTCCTCAATGACGCCGCAGCATCTCAAGGAGGAGTTCGTCGCGGGGAACCCGAACTTGCGGGCGGAGAATTTGACCGTCAGTTGCGGGAACAACTATCTTACCGGCGTTTCCGTCTGTCTCACCAAACAACTCCAGCCCACGGCTTGCCAGGCGCTGCGCGATTGCCGCGCCAATTCGGTAAAAATCCCACCAGTGCGTTGAGCCGCCGGAGGACCCTCATCTCCGGGTGGCCCTCCCACCGTTTCTGAAAACCAAGATCAAAGCGTTCCCGATAGCGCCGAAAGCGGATGGAGTACCCGACGTTCCCAGTAGTTTCCCACAGCCTTCCACAGAAAAATTCCTCCACCTTGTGACGAACAACCTTGACCGAGGATGTGGAAAGCCCATACTCGAACCGTGCGCGGAGCCTCCCCGACTCGATCGATCGGAATGATGGCCACCCGGCATCTCCAAACCGTCCAAACCGCGGCTAACTCCTTCTCCCGCAATATTTTACCCGTAAGCCCTTTCGTTCTAATATTTTGCGGCTCGCGGTCCATATCGATTCGCCGCAACTCCAAGAAAACGGGGATTTTACCCGGTCGATATCAAAAAAAATGCGATATGAATATCCCACCCTACATTTATGTATGGACGGCAGCGGACAGGAGTGTCCGCTCCACACAATCCGATCCCAGTTAGGTTTTCCCGTGGCGGCGGAATCAGGCCGCGGACTGCGCGCCGGCAGAGGTCAGCCAACTCTCCATCTGTTGGTGATCGACCACGCCGGCTTGCTGCATCACCGGGCGTCCGCCGGAAAAGACGACGAAGTTCGGGATGCCACGCACGTTGAAGCGAGCAGCCACTTCCGGATAACGCTCCGTGTCGACCTTCACGACGACAGCGCGCCCAGCCATCTCAGCGGCAACTTTCGCGACTTCAGGGGCCGCGACCCGGCAAGGACCGCACCAGGCCGCCCAGAAGTCTGCCAAGACCGGAACGCGGGCGTTCTGGACAATCTCATTGAACTGCTCGGCATCCACTTCCAACGGCTCATCCACGGGAGGCAGCGCATCTTTGCACGCGCCGCAACGGCCCGTATCGGCGAGATGAGACGCGGAGACGCGGTTCTTTCGGCCACACACCTTGCATGCTCGAATCAAGGGCATGAACGTCCTCCGTCCAATCTTCTCACAACATATCGATGCCGGTGCGACTTCTTCGGATGTAATCGGATGAATCCACCGCTGTCTATAGCTCAAAAGTCGTACGCAGGGCTCGACTCATGGGCGCCAAGTTTTCAGAAGCCAGGCTTGTCGAGAAGAGCGAGAATGGTAGACAGCCGTGCTAAAGGACGAGGAGGCTGCCGTGCCAACATCGAAGGACACTCACAAAGACACTCTCAAAGACCGACTGGCCCGCTACCGCCAGATCGAGATCAGCGTGATCGGGCGGAAATCCGGGCGGAGAATCTCCATCCCGGTCTGGTTCGTGTTCGAAGACGAGAAACCAAAAGGCGGGATTCTCTATCTGCTGCCCGTGCAGGGCTCGGACACGCAGTGGTACAAGAACGTGCTCCACAACCCGTCGCTCCGGATTGATGCGCGCGGCGAAGAGGCCGAGTTCAGAGCTACTCCCGTGACCGACCCAAAGGCTGTGAAGTCCGTCGTCGAGAAATTTCGAGAGAAGTATGGCGCGCAGGATGTAAAGAAGTACTATTCCAAGTTCGACGTCGCGGTTTCTGTGCAGGTCTAGTCCCGGTCGTTCTCCGGGTACCCGCACTTCGAAATCACGAAAAGAAGGGAACGGCCCATGATCGACATACTTCGAAGAGTTCTTACCTTTGGTGCCGTTTGGCTGCCCGTTCTTGCTCTCGCGGCCACTAGCGCATCAGCCGGCAAGCCCCAATCCAACGACTGGCGCGCGCGCCTGCATGAGGAGTTGCCATTGCTGGGCCATCGGAATTGGATCGCAGTGGTTGATTCGGCTTATCCATTGCAAACCAGCGCCGGCATCGAGACTATCGACACCAACGCCGATCAACTCGAGGTGGTGAAGACGGTCCTTTCCGAGCTCGCCAAAGCCAAGCACGTTCGGCCAATCATTTTCACCGACGCGGAGCTTAAAGCGGTACCCGAAAGTGACGCCGCAGGGGTAACAGCCTATCGCGAAGCGCTGACCAATCTCCTGGGGAAGACCGAAGCGCAATCTTTACCGCACGAGGAGATCATCTCCAAGCTGGACGAAGCGGGCAAGACGTTCCACATTCTGGTGCTGAAAACTACCCTCACAATTCCCTACACCTCGGTGTTCATCCGGCTCGAGTGCGGCTATTGGAGCGCCGACGCCGAGAAGAGACTGCGCGATGCGATGACAACGCACTGACCTCACCAAATCCCGCGGACCGTCGCGAACGCGACTTGCAATTAACTGCCAAAGATGTTCAGGTTCAAAAACTGGTTGCGAAACTTCCCCCCGGGATCGAACTTCCTGCTCAGCTCAATGAACTCAGGCATCTTCTTGTGCAGGCGCCTGAGTTCCGCGGGAGACGTGGTGAACAGCTTTCCCCAATGCGGGCGCGCATTGAATGGAGAGAGTTCCTTCTCAATGACCGGCAACAGCTTGCTTACCGCCGGCCAGTCCGGCTTCCACGTGAAATGGATCGTCACGCAGTCTTGCTGGTAGCAAGGGCTCATCCACAGGGTATCGGCGGCGATGGCGCGAATCTCAGAAATCAGTAACGCCGGACTCACTTGATCGCGTAGTCGCTCCACCGCCAGAATGGCTTCAACCGCATGCTGCCGTGGCACGAAGTACTCCGACTGCAATTCTTTCCCTGCGCTCGGCGTAAATCCCATGCGAAAGTGCGGCAGACGCTCGTACCAGGGACCAGGAACGCCCATCTGCTCGGTACAATTTTCCGCCGACAATTCTGCAATCGGGTGGAGATTGCGAGTGGCAAGCTTTGCTCCGAAAAACTCCGGAGCCGCGTGAAATGCGCGTCCTTCTTCCAACCGGCTCTTGATCCAAACTTCGCTGACCCGCTGCTTTTGCCAGTCGGTAAACAAGCTCACGCTATATGCGCTGGATTCGATCGCATCAAAATGATCTTTCAATTCGCTGATCGGCAGGTTTTCGTAAACATATTGGCGCATCATGAAGGTTGGCTGAATATCAAGCCTTACCTGTGTGATCACGCCCAGCGCCCCCAGGCCAACCACCGCTCCGGAAAATTTGTCGCCATCTATTTCCCGCGATAGATTCACGACTTCGCCAGCCGCCGTCACCATTTCCAATCCAGACGCTGCCGTGGCCAGATTGCCATTCTTCTCGCCTGAGCCATGTGTTGCCGTACTGCAAGCGCCCGCCACGGAAATGTGCGGCAACGATGCCAGGTTATGCAGCGCGAATCCCTTGCTGTCAAGGTAGGGGCACAACTCTCCGTACGTAATCCCAGCACCCACGGTGACGGTCCGCTTCCCCGAATCGATCGCAACCACTTGGTTCATTGCCTTCAGCGACAGGAACGCGTCCTTGCTGTCGGCAATATTGTTGAAGCAGTGGCGCGTGCCCAGTACCTTCAGTTTGCTTTCCTTCTTCACGTGGTCTTGCACTTCCTCGAGCGACGTGGTGGCGTATAGGCGGTCGGTGCTGTACTCCAGATTGCCCGCCCAGTTCTTGAGTCTTTCCCCTCCCGCCCATGCCAATAGTCTCGAAACGGTCGGAGATGTAACCATGGAAACGAAAAGTTTGATAAATGTTCTCTTGTTCATTGTTTTCATTTTCCCGCAGCGATGCCGCACTCGCCAGTAAAGGTACCATCCTTGCCCGCGCTGAACAGCTTCCTCAAACCGAAAGAGATTGATGGGATCGGACGCATAAAAGATTGAAGTTGCCACCAGTGGCCGACAACGGCTCGGGGCAAGAGACACGTCCCAACCCGCGCATTATATGCTTCCCTCTAACCGCATCTCCATTCCCGAGAGGCGCCCTCGATAAGAGCAAAGGCTCTGTAAAGGACAAAAATCGCCTGGGAGGTGCCGGAGGCAGCGATGGCGTCTATGTGTGCTAGCGAAGCAAGCAGAAAGAGAATGTTCACCGAGAAGCTGCCCTTGGGCGTCATCCCGAGCGTAGCCGTCCTTCAGGCGAAGCGAGGGATCTCGCGCGTACGACTGGATCAGGGCCGCGTGGTTGACCCCTTAAGACGTCACTGCGAAATCGGACGTTCGCTCGCGTAACCTTCCTTCACTTCGGCATTCCACTGTGGACTAAACGGCATGTGGTCCAATTTGGACTTCGTCATTTTCTTCTTCGCAATCCTTGCGTAGTGGCGCTTGCAGGAGGCGCTCAAATCCGGGTCGCAACGTGCGTGGAAGGTGTACGTCCCGATGGCGAGCCCGAGGCCCGTTCCTACCCACATATCCGACGCCCAATGGTCGCGCGCCAGGAATCGGGTGAGCGTAACCGTGAAGGCCGCCGAATAATTCAGCACTCTCACCCACGGCTGTGAGTACTCATGCGCTACTACCGTGGCCATGGCCCAGGTAAACATCGCGTGTCCACCGGGGAACGAGGTATTGATCATGTGATGGCGCAGAAAGTCGCCATGGCCGTTGCCTTCTCCCGGACGTTGCCGAGCGGCGATGAACTGCATCGGCGTGTAAACCAGAAACGTGTTGACCAGGGTCTCCAGTTCTATTTCGCCGGTTTCTCGGGCATGCGGGTGGTCACCCTTAATTCCATATAACCAGACTCCACCCAGCGTGGCAGCCAGGCCTGCTATCGCGATGTTGGAACTGTCCTGATAAAACTGGTAATGACCGCCGGGGAGATTGTTTTCAATATGCCGGTCAGTCACCAGGAAAGCTGCCGTGCCAGCCAACAGAATGGCATCGTACTTGATATGCGAGGGGTCGAACGGAGCAAAATAAATTCCCTTCTGGTCCTCCAGTATTCGCTTGACCGACCGGTGAACAAGGCCGGGTTGCTGCTGCTGCGCGTTCTGAGCGGCGTCGGATCCCGCAGCGTCATCGTCAAAAGTTCCCGCGGGAAGTCTAGACACGTCAAAAGTCGGTGTCGCGGCAACAGCCTGCATCTCTGGCGCGGACGGCAGGGATTGCGGGGCGAAGCCGAATGTCTGGCCACTCGCGCTGGCCGAGAATAGCGCGGCCAAGAATGCAGGCAACAGTCTGCAAATCGTTTTCAAACGTTCGTGCAAGTGAGTTTCTCCCGAGAGTTTTGTGATGACACAAATACCCGTCGTTGGATGCGATCTGCTGTAAAGGGTGACCTGCATTTTTGGTGAATTTCAAAAAACATTGGCCCAAATTGGAACGCCAACCCCTCGAATACCGCACTGCATCTCACTTTTGCGATCTGGATCTCCGCCGCCTGGCTGTCCGCTGCGCCAGTATTCCTTCCCAATCGCGGTGAGGCGGTGCGGTCTGTGTGTCTCTGGCGGCGTCCCTACTCCTTGTCTCGCCCGCAACAGCACTCTTTCCGGCTTCACGCAACTCGACCGTTTCACGTTCCCATTACCTTTCACCAACCTCGCAGGCAGATTTTCCGGAAATACATTCGAGCAAAGGCTGTGGCCGTAAAGTATCCGCAAGAATGAATAACCGTCTGTGGTTGCGCGTGGGGTGGACCAGGGGCGGGCAATTCGCGCGAGATCCCTTCGACTTCGCTCAGGGCAGGCTCCTCGCTCCGCCTGAAGCACGGCTATGCTCGGGATGACGCCCACGCGGAAGAGACGTAGTGGATGCGGCTATAGCTACCCATACTCAGTGCGCGGACACACGTAAGGACTGGACCACAAATCTTTGCGGAGCGGCACCCAGGTAGTGAAACGGGTAGCAAGTCACCAGCGTGAGTTCAGACTTGTTCGAGGAATCAAGTACTTCGATCTGATCAGGGTCGACCACGGACACGCGCACCACTTCATATTGGTATTTTCCCTGAGCTGTTTCCAGCTCGATTAAATCATTCACCCGAACGCGCCCCAGCCCGCGAAAAAACGTATCGCGATGGCCGGCAAGACCTATGTTTCCGAGGCTCTCCGGGACTGCAGTCCCGGGAATATGTCCAACCGCGCGAGCCAGCGTCCCCGGGTCGTCGCCTTCCGCGACCATGGCCGAGATCCCGATTCGCGGAATCGCAACTCTGCCCAGGAGATCGCCGGGGCGCAGCGGTATGCTCCGTTGGCCGGTCTGCGGATGCGTATCTCGTGCCGCTTCGAAACGTCTTGCTTGGGACGCTTGAAAGCTAAGAATGCCCAGCCAGGAAATCACAAACACCGCAACGCTCAAAATCCCCGCGACCCAGCAACCATACTCCAGCCAGCGCAGGACGGAACGAGGCCGTGAACTCGGCAACGTTCCAGCCTGAGAATTCCAACTGTTTTCGCGCATCATGTTTCCGGTCTTCTTTCTTTCCGGTCTTCTTCTTTCCGTTTGGCTACCGTGGTTCCCTGAACAAAATGAGAATGGGTCTCTGGTGTCCTAAGCGTCGCGGCTTAAGACACCAGAGCTCAAGAACGCACTATGCTCGAAGCGCCTTGCGCAAAAGCGCTGCGGCACTCAACAACAGAAAGCCCATCAACCCAAAAAGAGGAAGCGAGCTGGCCGTTTGCGGAAGACGCTCGGTGCGCGGTTGCGGCGTTGGCGCAGGAGTAGGTGCCGGATGCGTCTCGGGAGCGGCTACTGGGGGATTTGGCTGAGGTGGCGGCGTGTTTTCCGCTTTCAGTTCGGTCTGAGGCGCAGTGTTGTTCGCAGCCTCGGACGCGGCCGGTTCAGGCTTCTGTCCAGGATAAGCTTCCTCTGATTCCGTGGAAGGCACGTCCATCTTATTCAAGCGTGAAAGTTCCTGCGCCTCCGATTTCGGATAGACGAATTGCTGTCCAAAGTTGTCGCCGGGATAGAACCAGGCCTTCAGCGCCATCGGCTGGTCCGAGGGACGCTCCTCGTAGGTCAGAATGGTCTTTCCTGCCGGCTCCAGCCGCTGATTCGGAATGGCCAGCACGGTCGTGATCTGTTTTGTACGATCTTCGCTGAAAATTTGCACGACGTGCCGCTCGGCCGCGCTATCGAGCAATTTGAAAACATATGTACCGGGCTCCAATACCTTTCCCGGAACCTGGACAGGTTCGCTGAATGTGACCTTAGTTGCCTTATTCCAATCGTCCGCGCGTAGTGTTTGAATGCCCACCGCCAGCATCAGACTCAGAAATGCAAACAGCACTCGAAATCGGTTCATGGAAAATCCTCCAAAACTTTGATTTTGTTCACAAGACTTATGAGGCGGGCGCGACCCCAAGTAAAGATAGTTTCAGCAGAGCACGAACTTCAAAGGGATTGAATTAGGTAAACCCCTTAACGCGGCAGCGGTAAACCTGTATTTTTTTTAGCCGCTCGACTGCGAACCTCGGATGACTGGTGTGACTTCGGGGTAGATGCGCCTCATGTGTTGACTATTGGGGAAGGGAAATTCTCGGTCAAGGTTGGATGAACATAGGGAAGGGGCAACCTGTGGAAATCGATTCGCGAGATCCCTTCGACTTCGCTCAGGGCAGGCTCCTCGCTCCGCCTGAAGGACGGTTACGTGAGTGGACGCCCGATTTCCCAGTGATGTCCGAAGGGATCGACGACGCGGCCCAGACGCCAGCCGTAATCCTCGCCCACGGGATAGACCTGCGACGCTCCGGCTGCCACCGCGCGGGCGAAAACCGCATCGGGATCGGCCACCGTCAAAATGATGCGGACCGTACCGCCGCTGAGAGTCTGCGGACTGAAGTTGCGATGTTCGGGGGACTCGTCTCCCAACCAAAATTCTGCGCCCTCGACGGAGAGCCGCGCGACGACGCTGCCACCGTCCTCCGTTCGAAACACCTCGGTCGCCCCGAAAGCTAACTTGTAGAACTCGACGGCGCGTGCGCCATTGCGAACGGAGAGCCAGGGTGCGATGGTCGTGGGGACGGTGGCGGGGTTTGTCATTCGGCTCCTATTTATTCGCCTGCGGAGGCTCGCTTCAACGCTGCGATGTCGATCTTATCCATTTGAAGCATGGCTTTCATGACTCGCTTCGATTTTTCGGCGTCCTTGTCCTGCAGCAACTCGCCTAAGATTGTGGGAATGACTTGCCAGGATAGGCCGAATTTATCGGTCAGCCAGCCGCACCTTTCTGTTTTTCCGCCGGCGGAAAGTTTCTCCCACAGTTCGTCGACTTCGTCCTGAGTCTTGCAGTTTACGAAGAATGAAATGGCGGGAGAGAACTTGAATTGTGGACCGCCGTTGAGAGCCATGAATTCCTGCCTCTCCAGTTCGAAGGTCGCGGACATGGCGGTTCCCTTCGGTCCGGGCCCGGCATCTCCGTAACGCATCACGCGCCCAATCTTTGAGTTTTTGAAAATGGAGGTATAAAACTTCATTGCGTCTTCAGCTTGATTGTCGAACCACAAAAAGGGAGTAATTTTCTGCATAGGAGCCCGCCATTCAATTGTAAGCAAATCAATGTTGCGCGGTCTTCCGCGCCGGGATGGTAGCCCCGTTCCTGGGGGCCGCTCTAGAAGAAAATCGATTCTTTTCCCAATCAGGGGAGATCAGTTTGCGGTCCCCTTTGGCGGGTTTGACCCTGCTTAACCGACGTGTTATAAACGGCTGTTTTGCGCGGGCTGTTTTGCACGGGAAGATCAGGACAAGGGCCTTGCTTCTCCCGTCCAGTTTTTCGGGCTGATCCGGCGCAAAATCCGACGCGGCCAAGCTCAGCACTCCTTCAGGTCTTGCGGTGGAAGCGTGTTCGGGATTCCGGAGACAATTTATTGGAGGCTCGAATGGGCATGCGTACCGGTGCCCGCGATTCCGAGTTTCCAGTGCGCTCCGGAAGGCGGTGCCTAAACACGTTCGTAATCCTCAAACCGTTTATTTCGGAGGACTCATTTATGCGCACCTGGCTCGCCGCTGCTGCGTTTTTCACACGCTGCGTGGGCACGAAACTTTCCGCTGTCGCCGTGCTGTTCGTCGCAGGCGCCACTAGAGCGTCTGCTCAACCTGCCGGCGAATCCGTTGGTGGCGAAGCATCTTTGAAGCTGCCGGACCTTTCGCAGGTCAGCTTCTTCAATGGCGGCATTGATGGCCACAAACTGCTGCTGATCGGAATTCTGTTCTGCCTGTTCGGGCTCGCCTTTGGCATGACGATATTTGTGCGCTTGCGGAATCTGCCCGTGCATCGCGCGATGCGCGAGATCTCGGAGCTGATCTACGAGACCTGCAAGACCTATCTGGTAACGCAAGGCAAATTTATTCTGCTGCTGTGGGCTTTCATCGCGGTCATTATTGCGGCCTATTTCGGGTGGCTGTCGCCGGTGCCGGGAAAATCGGTGGGACTGACGCTTCCTATTATTCTTGGGTTCAGCCTGGTGGGAATCGCGGGCAGCTACGGTGTGGCCTGGTTTGGCATTCGCGTCAACACGTTCGCCAACTCGCGGACGGCGTTCGCTTCCCTTCCCGGCAAGCCGTATCCCGTCTATCAGATTCCGCTTGAGGCGGGCATGAGCATCGGCATGATGCTGATCAGCGTGGAACTGCTGATCATGCTGTTCATTTTGCTGTTTATCCCGGGCGATTATGCGGGGCCATGCTTCATTGGCTTCGCCATTGGCGAGTCGCTGGGCGCGGCGGCGCTGCGCATTGCCGGCGGCATCTTCACCAAGATCGCCGACATCGGCTCGGACTTGATGAAGATTGTTTTCAAAATTAAAGAGGACGACGCGCGCAATCCTGGCGTGATTGCCGACTGCACGGGCGACAATGCCGGCGACTCGGTTGGGCCTTCGGCTGACGGCTTTGAAACTTACGGAGTGACGGGCGTCGCGCTGATTACTTTCATTCTGCTGGGGGTGAAGGATCCCAGCGTGCAAGTGCAGTTGCTGGTGTGGATTTTCGTGATGCGCGTGATGATGCTGGTATCGAGCGCGCTGTCCTATTTTCTGAATGGCGCCATTGCCAAGGGCAGATATGGCTCGGCCAATGAGATGAACTTCGAGGCGCCGCTGACCTCGCTGGTATGGCTCACTTCGATCGTCTCGATCGGCTTGACCTACCTGATTTCTTACTTCATCATTCCGCAACTCGGCGGCGACGGGACCCAGTGGTGGAAGCTGGCGACGATTATCTCGTGCGGAACGCTGGCGGGCGCGGTAATTCCGGAACTGGTGAAGGTGTTCACGTCGACGGAATCGCGGCATGTGAGAGAAGTCGTTATCTCGGCGCAGGAAGGCGGAGCGTCGCTTGGCATCCTGTCAGGATTCGTGGCGGGAAATTTCTCCGGCTACTATCTTGGTTTAGCGATGATGATGCTGATGGCGATTGCCTATTACATGAGCACAATGGGATTGGCGCTGGCGGCGGGGATGCTGGCTCCAGCGGTGTTCGCGTTTGGGTTGGTGGCATTCGGATTTCTGGGCATGGGCCCGGTGACGATCGCCGTGGATTCCTACGGCCCGGTGACGGACAATGCGCAATCGGTGTACGAGCTTTCGTTGATCGAGGCAGTGCCGAACGTTGAGGCAGAGATCAAAAAAGACTTCAACATGAACGTGGATTTCGAGCGCGCCAAGCACCTGCTGGAGGCCAACGATGGCGCGGGCAATACGTTCAAGGCTACAGCGAAGCCGGTGTTGATCGGCACAGCCGTTGTAGGCGCGACGACGATGATTTTTTCGATCATCATGGCATTGACGAACGGACTCACCGACACGGGGAACGTAGCCAAGCTGTCGCTGCTGTATGCGCCGTTTTTCCTGGGTCTGATCACGGGCGGGGCGATGATTTACTGGTTCACGGGCGCATCCACGCAGGCCGTAACCACGGGCGCTTACCGAGCCGTCGAGTTCATCAAAGCCAACATCAAACTCGAAGGCGTGGAGAAGGCTTCGGTTTCCGACAGCAAGAAGGTGGTTGCAATCTGCACCAAGTATGCCCAGAAGGGGATGTTGAACATCTTCATCGCGGTCTTCTTCGGGACGCTGGCGTTCGCCTTCGTCGATCCGTTCTTCTTCGTGGGCTATTTGATCTCAATTGCGATCTTCGGCCTCTACCAGGCGATCTTTATGGCCAACGCGGGCGCCGCGTGGGACAACGCCAAGAAGATTGTGGAAGTGGAGATGAAGCAGAAGGGCACGCCACTGCACGATGCCACGGTGATCGGCGATACCGTGGGCGATCCGTTTAAGGACACGTCGTCGGTGGCGCTCAATCCGGTCATCAAGTTCACCACTTTGTTTGGGTTGCTTGCGGTCGAGCTGGCGGTGAAACTGGCATACGAACAGGGCGCGACCTTGACGAGGGCGCTGGCGCTGGCGTTTTTCGTGGTGTCATTTACGTTCGTGTATCGCTCGTTCTACGGCATGCGGATTAAGGGGGGCGCGGAGTAGAAGACAGTGCGGTAAGCAGCAACGCCATCCGGAGCGATTCGGATGGCGTTTTTCGTTGGGAGTATTGCGCACGCGGAAGATCCGGCGGGCTTTATAGGGCCTGCCTCATTTTTGATTTCACGCCGTGCGCCAGCTTTTCAATCTGCTCAACCTTCTTGAGGTCGTCCATGGACATGACATTCTGACTGGATTTCTCGAGCGATTCTTTCAGTTCGGCGGTGAGCTGAAACATTTTCTCGGTGTCGCGCTTGATCTCGACTTGTCGCTGCTCATTGGCAGCCTTCGCCTGTTGCTGTTGAACGCTGTTGCCGGACGTGACGGGCACGTTTCCCATCCCCGGCCCCTGAGAGACGGCAGGCGGAAGGTGAACCTGTTGCGCGGAAGCAAGGGTGGCCGCCCCCAGCACACCGAGAAGTACCCAGGTGAATGAACTGGCCTTGAGCATGACGTGCCTCCTTGAGATCCAGAGCGCCTTCGAGCGGGGGGACGACCGGATCGTATTGCGGCATTATGGCGCGAATGGGGCGAGGAAACAATGGGGATTCCGCGGCAACTTAGCAGTTTTATTCTGCATGGCGGAGAAGAAAAACCCTGACTCTTTGTGCTCTTCAGAGTCAGGGGTTCTCCTATCCCGCAATCCTGCAACTGCGTCTTATCCTTAGTGACGATCCCAATTGAGCTCGCGGCGATCACGATTCACGTCGCGGTAGTCGCGGCGCAGTTCGCGGTTTTCGTTTCGCGCAGCAACGTAGTGATCGCGGTCAAGATCGCGACGATACTCGTGGCGATCCCGCGAGACTCTGACCTCATCGTTTCGTATATCTCGGCGCTCGCCCCGTGAGCCGTCGAAAGCAAACGCAGGTGCCACAGCCATTCCGACTAACAAGAGAAATCCAGCAATCGCGCGTTTCATATATTTTGTCCTCCGACCGCTATTCGCGGCTACTGATAGAAACACCCGCCGAGAGGAGGAGTTTCGGTGAGAAGAAGCGCGACATGCGCGAGGGCTGGGCAACCCTTCTCAAAGAGCGGACATCCGGGCCGGAAATGATGAGAAGGGAAATCGACGTATCAATGCGTGCAATGGCCTGATTACGTCCAACTAGCGTGGTTTCCGTGCCAACGCCGCTTACGTCACATTACGAGAATCATCGTTGCGATGAGTTCATGGAAATCCGTTTCCTAGCACTCGGATCAACGGCATCGCCTTTCTTGCGTGAATCACAACCACACTTTTCCGAAACCATTTCTTCCTGCCTTCAAAGCGCGCTCTTCGCGTGTACCTTCTTGTCTTTAGGTGCTTCCGGTTGATTCCAATCCACTGGATAAGTAGGGGAGGCATTCCGTGAAATCGCTACTGTTTTCTGAAGTTAAACCAAGTGAGGTTGAACAGATAGCCTTCCGCATTTCCGTTTTCGCCGCGGGCCACCAGGAACAAATCGTGAACGCCGTGAACGAGCGGCTCTGTTTTGCCTGAGAGAACACGATAAGCGGTCTTGCCGTGACCCCCGTCGACAGGGACCGAGGCGATGACCGGACCAGTCGGATTGTCGAGCCGGACCTCTAGAGCCGCGCCTTTCAGTTCCGCCACCTCAGAGCTCACTTCCACGCGGAACAAGGATGCTCCGCCCTCACCAAAATCCATGTTGTGGAACTGAAGATATCCCCCGTCTTTCATCTTCATTTGGTACTCGCCGGAAAGCGCAGGCTCGGCTTCGGCTTTGATCCGGACATGAAACTCAGCCGCCTCGCGGTGCGCTGCAAAGGCATCCAGTCCGAGCGAGACCACGCCTGGAGTGCCTACGCCAGGATCTCGATCCGGATTCACCGCCCGCAGACTGCCGTCTGGATTAATCGTGAGCGCAGTGATGGCCACCTGGCGATGGTGATCGTTGTATGGGGCAATGTTGTCGTATGGCAGGTGATATGCCAGATACCAGCGATCACGATATTGACAAATCCCTTGCTGGACCGATTCCTCGCCGCCAGCTGAAGGATAGATCAGATGTCTGGCAGGGGCGTCAAAGGGTCCAAACATGCCGTCTGCCAGAGCGTATTCAACATACGATCCCTTACGGTCGCAGGACGGACCTTTTTCATCTTTGTAAGCAACGTAGGTCAGGTACCACTTGGAGCCGCTCTTAAAGAGCATTGGACTTTCAAAGTATTCCAGATTGCCACATTCATCCTTCTGCCGAACCGCAAGCCTGCGGGGCTGTTCAGCCAGTTGGATCATGTCTGGTTTCAATCGCGCAAGCATTGCCTCGTGCTTTTCGGTGTCGCCGGATCCCCAGATCAAGTAAGGAGACCCGTCGTCCGCTCGTACAACCGATGGACTTAGCGCCTCAAGTGGTGAGCCATCGGCATTTTTCATGGGACCGCCAAAGACGTCGCGATACGGGCCGGCCACGTGCTCCGCGACGAAAACTCCTACATTGAAACGGCCATAATTCGCTTCCGTACTTGAGTTCATTCGAAATGGCGCATAGGCATAGAACTTGCCATTGGCAGGGATCCCAGCGTCGCCGTCCCACAACGCCGCACCCGTGTTCCAGGAGACATCGCGGGACGTCAGGATGGAGCCGTGATCAACCCAATGGTCAAAGTCGGTGGTGCTCAGGACATGGTACGCATACATTCCTTTGTAGTACTTGTTATCGGTCTGAAGTTGGGTCGTGAAGGGATCCTGCGTGGTGAACAAATAGAACCGGCCATCGATCTCGCGGCAGGTCGGGTCGGAGTTGAAGAGATACCCCGGTGTAACCAGCTTCTGCGCCATCGAGGAGTGAAGAATGAGGGCGCAAGCGAGCAGCAGGCGCAGGGTTCGCTCATCCAGCAGAAAGAGCAGTTTCGGCGACCGCCACGGCGCGGTCCTATTTGGCGGAGCCCATGAGGGCCTGCGCGTCGGTGATGTGCTCCAGCATGTGACGGCGGGCCTCTTTCGCGTTTCTATTGTAGATGCTACCCCCCTCACAGATTCTGATGTATTCGGAGGCAATCCGCAACCGCTAGCAGGGTAACTGGCGAAATATCACCATTTTACTCATTGACGATTGTTTGGGATCGACGCAAAGCGGCCTGGAATTCGGAAGTACAAGAAGTTCTCGCGAAGGTGGAACGTCGTCTACAACCGAGACTCTCTAGTTCGGGCCTTTCATTTTATCTTTGACGCTGCGGGCCAGTTTCTCGATCTCTTCCGCCTTCTTGATGACGTCGACGGAGAGGACGTTTTCGTCTGACTTGTCCACGGACTGCTTCAGTTCGACGGACAACCGGAGCAACTTATCGGTGTCGATCTTTAGCGCGGCAACGCGCTCTTTGGCGGCTTTCTTGGCCATCTCGCTGGCGATACGGGCGCGGGCTTCATCCTCGTCCGCCATGGGCGGGGCGATATCTCCTCTGGGAGAAGGAGGCTGTGCTGGATTGATCTTCTGCGCAAAGCCGGGAACGGAGAAGAAGCATAGAGCGAACAGCCACAGGAAAAGTCTGAATCGCACAGAAACCTCGCAGGGAGTCAGACGCGCACTGCTCCGGGGAAATTATACGTCTGGGCAATTCAAAACTAAACGTAGTTTGCGCGCATAGAGCGCGCATAGAGCGGAAGAAACACTAACCGCAGAGAGCACGGAGGAAACGGAGTTCACGAGAAAAGCCAGAGCGGCGCGGCTCTGGCTTTTCTAACTCTAGAATCACGCCACGATCAGAGAGCGCTCATGTTGGCCAGGAACTCGCTGTTTCCCCGGGTCTTGCTGAGTTTGTCGATCAGCAATTCCATCGCTTCCACCGGGGAGAGCGGGTTTAGGACTTTGCGGAGAACCCAGATGCGCGACAGATCCTCTTTCGGAATCAGCAATTCCTCTTTACGCGTGCCGGAGCGCTGGATGTCGATGGCTGGGAAGACGCGCTTGTCGACCAACTTGCGCTCGAGGATGATTTCCGAATTGCCGGTGCCTTTGAACTCTTCGAAGATGACGTCATCCATACGGGAACCGGTGTCGATCAGCGCAGTGGCGATGATAGTGAGCGAGCCGCCTTCTTCAATGTTACGGGCGGAGCCGAAGAAACGCTTCGGGCGTTGCAAGGCGTTAGAATCCACGCCGCCGGAGAGAACTTTGCCAGAGGGCGGAACAATCGTGTTGTAAGCGCGGGCGAGACGGGTGATGGAGTCGAGCAGGATCACGACGTCGCGCTTGTGCTCGACTAATCTCTTAGCTTTTTCGATCACCATTTCGGCGACCTGGACGTGGCGTGCGGCGGGCTCGTCAAAGGTAGAGGAAATTACCTCGCCTTTAACGGAACGCTGCATGTCGGTGACTTCTTCCGGGCGCTCATCGATCAGCAGGACCATCAATACAACTTCGGGATGGTTCGTCGTGATTGAATTCGCGACATTCTGCAGCAGCATGGTTTTGCCGGCGCGCGGCGGAGAGACAATAAGGCCGCGCTGTCCCTTGCCGAGGGGGGTGAGCAAATCCATGACGCGGGCGCTGGCGTTCTCGCGGGTGGTCTCGAGCTTGAGGCGCTCCTGCGGATAAAGCGGCGTCAGGTTGTCGAACAGAATCTTGTTGCGGGCTTCATCGGGCGATTCGAAGTTGACGGCTTCAATCTTCACCAGCGCGAAATATTTTTCGCCTTCGTGCGGAGGGCGCACCTGTCCGCTGATGGTGTCGCCGGTCTTGAGGTCAAACTTGCGGATTTGCGAAGGCGAGACGTAGATGTCGTCTGGCCCGGGGAGGTAATTGTAGTCGGGCGAGCGCAGGAAGCCGTAGCCGTCGGGCAGGATCTCGAGGACGCCTTCGGCGAAGATGTGGCCTTCTTTTTCGCTCTGCGCCTGCAGAATTTTGAAGATGAGGTCCTGCTTGCGCATACCGCTGGCGCCGGGAAGATCCAAGGTCCTTGCGATCTTGGTCAACTCGGTGATGTTCTTTTCTTTCAGTTCAGCAATGGTCATGAATTCACCTGAACCCGCGCACTAGAACGTATTCGTTAGTGTCAGCGGGAGATTTTTTTAAGGAGAGGGGACGCAGGGAAGACGCAAATATACCAGGCAGGAAGGCGGGGCTGGGTTAAGCAGCCCGCCGTTGTGCCTCAGCAAAATTCTCTGGTTCCGACAAAATATCTTGCCGCTCCGAGTCGGCGATCCGGTCCAAAACGCCGTTCATGGTTTCCTGGATTCTGGTGCTGGGCCGGTGGAACTTCCGCGTGGCCTTGGAGGCAAGCTGACAAAGCATATACCGGTTGCGTAGGGTCTGTAAAGCATCAAAGACACGATCAGAGCGCATGAGCTTTCTATCTCCTTATCTTATGATGGTGGCCTTCCGCATTCGTCCTTTGCCGAGGAGGGTGACCCGAAACGCAGAGTGCGCTATAAGTCACTGATTCCTATTAGGTTGTAAAGGAGTTAGCGTAAAAACTCACTTTTTGAATAGATGCGCGACGGGATACCGAAGATGCTTGATTTTGCGGGGTTACCTTTTCGTTTCAAGAATGAAACTGCCCCAGCAAATTCCTAAGTGTCGCGGGAACTGGTTAATGTATCTGCAAGGAAGGGTGAGGTCAAGTAATTATTTGTCACGTAGCGGGAGTCGGCGACCACGCTGTCCTTGGAGTTGTTCGCTTGTCTATTGGAATCAGTAAGTTAGGTGGAATTAAAGAGGTGCTTTCTCGCAGGACCTTTTCGGAATCGATCGACCTGGATCCTCATTACTGGTTGTCCAATTTCGGGCGGATTTGTCCACGAGCGGACGAGACTAATTGCTGGGCCAAGTTGTTTTCCTTTGCAATCAAGGCGCTACGGTTAACCAATTTGGTACGGGATCTGCTGGGCGTGCATAGGAACTTCTCGCGAGGGTCACAAGAGTCCGCGCGAGATCCTTCGATTTAGCCGAGGGCGGGCTTGAAAAAAAGTCCGCTCAGGATTACTCCGCCCAGTTGGAGGAGTGGGGCCTCATGGAAACAATGCTTCAGGATTTGCGGTACGCGTTGCGGGTATTGAAAAGGAATCCTGGATTTACATCGATCACGGTGTTCACGCTGGCGCTTGGGATTGGCGCAACCACCGCGATCTTTGGGGTGGTTTACGGAGTGCTGCTTCGACCGCTGCCCTACGATCGGCCGAGCCAGATTGTTCAACTCTGGGAAACGAACGATCGCGGCCACCGGATGAATTTTACCGATCCTAATTTTGAGGATATCCGGTCGCAAAGTCATTCGTTGCAGGGGTTGGCGGAATTTGGGACCGGGGTGGAGTCCGTATCGGGCGGGGCGGAGCCGACGCGGACCATGGTCGCTTCCGTTTCTCAGGACTTTTTTCCGCTGATGCGGGTTGGGCCGGTGCTGGGGCGTGGCTTTTTGCCGGAGAATCACCGCTTCGGCGCTGCGCCGGTTGCCCTGGTGAGTTATGGATATTGGAGGCAGCGTCTGGGCAGCGCGACCGATCTTTCTGCGGTCAAGCTGACGATCTTGAACCAGGCGGTGTCGGTGATCGGAGTGCTGCCGGCGGAATTCCGGTTTCCCGACCAGTCGGAGATATGGGTGCCGCGCGAACTCTGGGAACGTTTGCCCAGTCGCAGCGCGCACAATTGGCGGGTCATTGGACGGTTGCGCGATAGCGTTGAGCCGGAGCAGGCGCACGCGGAACTGGTCGTGATCGCTCGGCAGATCAAGCAACAGTTCGGGCAAGACGTGGACATGACGGACGTGGCCGTGGCGCGGTTGCAGGATGCGATGACCGGCAATGTGCGAGCCGGCTTGCTGCTTCTGATGGGAGCGGTGGGATTTCTGCTATTGATTGCTTGCGCCAACGTCGCGAATCTGTTGCTGGGGCAGGCTTCGACGCGAGAGAAGGAACTGGCAATTCGAGCAGCAGTGGGAGCGGGCAGAGGGCGATTGGCGCGGCAATTTCTTACCGAATCGCTTCTGCTGGCGCTCGCTGGCTGTCTGTTTGGTGTGGTGATCGCGCGGTGGGGCGTGATTGCCTTAGTTCACTTCGCTCCGCCTGAATTGCAGTTATTGGAGGACGCGTCCATTCAGCTGCCGGTACTGTTTTTTGCGTTTGGAGTCTCCTTAATGGTGGCGGTTGGACTGGGACTGTTCAGCGTGCTGCGGGCGACTTCGGGGGATGTGCAACAGGCGCTAGTCGAACAGGGCCGTTCGCAGATGGGATCGCGACGGAGCCAGCGGGTTGGCCGCGCCATCATCGCGGGGCAGTTGGCGATCACGCTGGTCTTGCTGACTGGCGCGGGATTGCTCGGGCGTAGTCTGCTGCACGTGCTCTCGGTTGATCCCGGCTTTCGCACGGAAAAGGTTGTGACCATGGAACTCGCGCTATCGTTCGCAGGTAACGACACCAGCCGCGGCCGCGCCCGATTCCTTAGTGAACTGCTGTCGCAGTTGCGGCAGATCCCTGGCGTGGATGAAGCAGGCGGTACGGGGAAATTGCCGCTGACCGGGGCGCTCTCCGATGGGACATATGTGATGATGGCGCCCGGCGATCAGCCTCCGCGCTCCATGGAAGACTTGGAGCGCTGGTTTCACAATGTAGCGAGGACCGGTCACGCAGACTATTGTCCTACCAGTGAAGGATACTTCCGCGCCCTGGGAATTCCGCTGCTGCGAGGTCGATTATTCGACGATCGCGACACGATGGATGCGCCCCATGTTGCTGTGATTGGCCAGTCGCTGGGGCGTGAAAAATGGCCCGATCAGGACCCGATTGGGCGAACGATCGAGTTCGGAAATATGGATGGCGATCTTCGTCCACTGACCATCGTGGGCGTAGTTGGGGACGTGCGCGAGGAGAGTTTGGAAAAACCATCCAGTCCGATCGTTTATGTGAATTACCGGCAGCGACCGCAGGCCACGGAGCGTTTTACGGCGGTGATGCGGACGGCGACCGATCCATCGGCGGTGATTTCAGCGGCTCGGGGAATTGTGCACGCGCTTGATCCCAGTGTGCCGCCGATGTTCGGCACGTTGACCGAGATATCGGCAATTTCCTTGAAGTCCAGGAGATTTAACCTGATGCTGCTGGGCGCGTTCGCGGGCACTGCGCTGCTGTTGGCTGTGGCGGGACTTTATGGCGTGATGGCTTATTCGGTGGCGCGGCGCACGGGAGAGTTGGGCACGAGGATCGCCCTGGGGGCGACTCCAGGGAATGTGCTGAGGCTGGTGCTGCGGCAGGGACTGGTGACGGCGCTGATTGGCGTCGTGATGGGAATCGTTGGAGCGTTCGTTCTGACCCGCACGCTGCGCTCGTTCCTTTTTGGATTGAGTCCGACTGATCCGGTGACGTTTGCCGGGGTCGCGTTCCTGCTTATTGTTGTGGCCCTCGCGGCTTGCTACGTTCCGGCTCGTCGCGCGGCCAAGGTCGATCCCATGGAAGCGCTGCGTTATGAGTGATAACGCTTTCCGGTACGCAGGTTCGGCCGACAGATTCGACAGTGATGGAACTAGCGCGGCCACAGCCAGGCGAACGTCCCCGCTGTCAGAAGGGCGTAGACGAGTCCGTCGCTTACTTCCTTGATGGTCATGCTCCAGGTTTGACCCTTCCAGATGCTGTTACTGATTGTGCCCACGCCATAGCCGAGGAACGCGGCGGTGCCAGAGATCCGAAACACGTGCCGATAGTGCGCGCCTTGCATGACCGTGTGTGCCATTAGACAGGCGACGAAGAATCCTATGATCAGACAATAGGCAAACCACAGGCCCAGGAATTTCGGCATGACCGGCGGGCCGTTGGGTGCGATGGTCATCATGCCAACTGGTCCTTGATTGTATTTTTCGATGACCGCGGGCGACTTCATATCTTTATGAGTAGTGAACGGAAAGATGTAGAGTCCGCGCTTGAGGCCTGCGGCGCGTAAGGCGGCGAGGACTCTGTCTTCGTCAGGCAGTTTTTGGTAATCACCGCGATGGTACGGCAGCACCATGTGCATGATGGAGCTGGCGACGAAAACGATGACCGCAGAGAGAACTACGGGTAGCCAGAGAAAAGAAAGCGGAATCATATGGTGTTTCCTTTACGCTGAATGAAGGACGCCTCCGGAAGGCTATTCGTGGGCGGGACGGCGGTCAAGAAGTGGCTGGCGGTTTGGGATGATCTGCGCGCGCGAGATCCCTTCGACTTCGCAGAGGGCAGGCTCTTCCCTGTCCCCTGAAGTACGGCTCGGGTCAGGATGCACCCATCGAAAGTGAGACGGTTGGGTCGGTGTGCTATTGCTGGGTCCTCGATCTCTGGCTCCTCGATCTCAATTCGAGTCCCGATTTGCCTTGCGAAAGCCGTTCTTTGGGTAGATAATCCCGCACCAAAAGGAGGTATCTCTGATGCATAGAGTGCCATTGCTGATTGTCATTGCCTTGCTTGGGGTGTCCGCGGGCCACACTGCTTCACCGGCGGCGGACTGGGCCATCAACGCTACTGCGATCGAGGCTTGCAGCTGTCCACACTTTTGCATTTGCTACTTCAACGCTCACCCGGCGGCGCATCACGAGGGCGGCAAAACTGAACACTTCTGCAAGTTCAATAATGCCTACAAAGTTAACCAAGGTCATTATGGCGCTACTAGTCTGGCTGGCGCCAAATTCTGGATCACTGGCGACCTGGGTGGCGATTTCTCCCAGGGTCAAATGGAGCGGGCTTTGGTTGTATTTGACCGAGGTACCACGCCAGAGCAGCGCCAGGGTTTGGGCGACATTCTCGGGCACGTGTTTCCGGTCAAGTGGAAATCGTTCCAGACCGCTGAGGGCGACATCGACACCTGGACTTTTGACAAGGATCAGGCTCACGCCACGCTGAACGGGGGCAAGACGGCCGAAGTCAAACTAAAGCGGTTTCAGGGCATGACCGATGAACCTGCAGTGCTCAAGAACGTTAAGTACTGGGGAACTCCACGCAATGACGGCTTCGTCATGATGCCGAACGAGCTTGAGACGTATCGCGAGGGGCCGAACGCTTTCGAGTTCAAGGGAACGAATGGATTTCTGCTCACTTTTGACATGACATCGAAGGATCTTGCCAGCAACAAAGGGTCGATGGGTTACTAAAAACTCTTTTCGAGGATTGAGTATAGCGCCGGAAGAATTCCGGCGCTTTTTTTTGTTGTAAGCATGAACCGGTGGATTGGTCCGCGCTGCGACGAGTTCTTTTTTATCGCATCTCGGTCTCAATCTGTTCGGCGGTATAGGGCACTCCTGGCGTAAGCAATTCCGCGCCATCTTTGGTGATCAAGTACATATCCTCGAGAAAGAATCCTTGGCCGTCCACCGAGGCGATAGGTTCGAAATTTACCGTCATTCCTGCGGGCAGCGTGGCAGGAGGTCGAGCCCCGACCAAGTTCGTTGCATGAATTTGCCAGAAAGGCACATTCTCGCGCTTTGACCACGAATCGAGCGCATGCTGCGCTAGAGCGCTCTTGGCGGCGACGCGGTGCCGCAGTAGTTCCGCGCGCCACACCTCATAGACCTGAGCGACGGAAACCCCCGCTCGCAACGCCGCCGCGCCAGCCTGATAGGCGGCCACAAAAATGTTCCAAGTTTCGCGTTGATCGTCGCTGTAGTGGCCCGAGACCGGGACCGTGCGACCCAAGTCTCCCTGATAATGCTGCCACTCGCAACCTACGTCAAGACGAACGAGTTCTCCCGCTCGCATCTCCTTATTGAGATGATCGTACCGAGCGAAAGAAAAGAACGCCCGGGGGAATACGGCTTCTTCGCCAGACATTGCCCATGGCCAGAAATCGGTACCGTGCGCTCCCGCGCTCCAGCAAGCGCTCTCGACGGCAGATTCAACGATCCGTTGCGAGACTCCGGGATGGATGGCGCGCAGCCCAGCCAGCAGTGCAGTCACCGTGGCCTTTGCCGCAGAACGGAGCGCGGCCATTTCTTCGGCATCCTGGACGAACATCAGCGCGTCCAACTGGCTTCGAACATCCTTCACCTCGAATGAAGGAAATTTGTGCACTATCTCTTGTATCCATAGCGGAGCCTTCGGATCTTTCGCACTCAGCAAGGTTGGCGGCAGTTCGGGATATCCGAAAACATCACTGGCGTAGAAAATGCGTGGTGCCGAAACGGATTCCCGCGACAGAAATCCATCGAGGTCGGACCAGTCCACTACGTGATCGAAGCCCAGACGCTTTGCGGCATCCGTGCCGGGGAGCGCCTCAGGCTGCAGTCCTCTTTTCTGATAGGGAGGATGATCGGAAAGGAAAAGCCAGGACTCTCCCGACTTGCCGTCGATTGCCAGCAGCCCACTAACCGTATTCTCGAGACCAGTGAGGTAATAGAAGTAGGGATCTTGCCTAAATCCATCGGCCACGAAGTCCAATCGAGATACGGCGTGAACAATCAGGACGCCGTCATGAAAGGCGTTTGCTGCCCGCTTCCGGCGTGCGGCTGCGGTGGCGTTGTCGATCGCGCCGACGAAGGTCGCCACCAGCAGAATGGAGACGAGGACCCAGGTGCTTCGCATGCGCGCATAACGTATCACGCGGACCTAGATGAAGCAATTCGCACGTATCTCGCGCGCAGTGGCCGTTCCCGTCGGATTTCTCGAGGATAGCTATCTTTCGACTTCAGACCTGTAGGCTTATGCCCAATACGTTCGGTCCAAGCTCCGATACTGGATCGCTTCGGCAATGTGTTTGGGCTGGAGATTCGAGGCGTCTTCAAGGTCGGCTACCGTGCGGGCTACTTTCAGGATGCGATCGTGGGCGCGGGCGCTCAGGCCTTGCTGGGTCATGGCGCGTTCGAGGAGACGCTCGCAATCGGGGGAGAGTTCGCAGTGGGTGCGGATGTGGCGAGAGGACATTTGGGCGTTGCAATAGAGTTTTTCGCGAGAGGTGGAGAAGCGTTCCAGTTGCTTCTGGCGGGCCCGGACCACCCGCTCGCGAATCTTGGCGGAGCTCTCGGGTTCGTGGGTGCTGCGCATTTCTTTGTAGTTCACGGCGGGAACGTCGATGTGGATGTCGATACGGTCCATGAGCGGACCGGAAATTTTTGAGACGTAGCGCTGGATCATCGGGGTGGTGCACTGGCAATCGCGGGTGCGGTCGTTGTGGAAGCCGCAGGGGCAGGGGTTCATGGCGGCAGCCAACATGAAGCGGGCTGGGAACGTGAGGGACATGGAGGCGCGGGCAATGCTGACCGTGCCGTCTTCGAGCGGCTGGCGGAGCACTTCGAGCACGTTGCGGGGAAATTCGGGGAGTTCGTCGAGAAAGAGCAGGCCGTTGTGGGCGAGCGAAACTTCGCCGGGGCGCGGAATTACGCCGCCGCCGATCAGGCCGGCGTCGGAGATGGTGTGATGTGGGGAACGGTAAGGGCGGGTGCCGACCAGGCCGGTGCCTTGGTCGAGCACTCCGGCCACGCTGTGAATCTTGGTGGTTTCGAGCGCTTCTTCAAAAGTGAATGGAGGCAGGATCGTGGGCATGCGCTTGGCTAGCATGGTCTTGCCGGAGCCGGGGGGGCCGATCATGAGGATGTTATGGCCTCCGGCGCAGGCGATCTCGATGGCGCGCTTGGCGGTCTGCTGGCCGCGGACGTCTTTGAAATCGACGAAGAATTGTTGGGATTCGCGAAGGAGCGAGTCGCCGTCGGCTTTGATGGGAACGATGCCATTGCCTGAGTTCACGAAGTGAATCACGTCGAGCAGCGAGCGGACGGGGTAAACGTCCAGGCCGGAGACCATTGCGGCTTCTTTGGCGTTGGCTTCGGGGACAACCATGCGGGCGATTTTCTTTCCGCGGGCTTCGATGGCGATGGGGAGAGCGCCGCGAACGCCGCGAACGCCGCCGTCGAGCGAGAGTTCGCCGACGAAAAGGCAATCGGGCATTTCCTTTTTGGTGAGGCCGCCGTAGGCTCCGACGATGCCAAGGGCCATGGGGAGGTCAAAGCCGGAGCCTTCTTTCTTGATGTCGGCAGGGGCGAGGTTGATGGTGATGTGGGTGGGCGGGATGTCGTAGCCGCAGTTCTTCAACGCGGCGCGGACGCGGTCCCGGCTCTCGCGAACGGCGGCGTCGGGCAGGCCCACTGTGTGGAAGTGGTCCTGATCGCACTTGATGCCGGAGCAGTCGACTTCGACCTGAATGATGTTGGCATCGATGCCATAGACGGCGGCGCTGAGAGTTTTATAGAGCATAGATGAATGCGGGAAAAATCCCCACCCTTCGACTTCGCTCAGGGCAGGCTTTCTTGCAAAAGACGCGAGAATTGGAGTACCCGAGTTGTGGGCACACGAAGTCCTGATGTGCCAGATACCTAGCTTAGGAGGTGGGGCGCCGGGCTGGCTGTGACGGATGTCACGTGGGGGCTGTGCAAAAGGGGGCTAAATCGGGATAAAGCCGATTTTTATGTTCCAGCATTAGGCAAGACTGAAGCCGCGCCCTTCTTCCAGAGTTTAACCCAGACTATAAACGTGGTTCGCACGGTGGCTGAAGAACGTCCGACTGAGCCCATCGGTAATGCTCGCGGTACCAAAGTGTCTAACAAAGCGCTTTCGGCTGACGCATATAGAATTAGAATGGGGTTAAGACCTGTCGTTTCCTCATGAGCATGAACTCACCGAACCCATCCCGTAGCCCTCGCGCCCCTGGCAATTTGGAGCACGAAGAATCGCAATTATGGCGCTGGGCCCTGGGATTTATCCTCGTGCTGGCGGTTGCGCTGGCGGGATTGCTATGGGAGCGGCTGGAGAATATCCCGTTTCAACTTCGCGCTATCCCGATCGGCGTTCTGATTCTTTCCACTCTATTCGCGGTGTACGCCTATGGGCGACGGCGCGAAGTCAGCGAGCTCAAAGGGCTGCTGCACGGGTTGCAGGAGCACGTGGGGGCAGCTCCTTCGGAAGAACAACTCGACCAACTCAGCCAGGTCATCCTTCGCTCGCAGCGCAACTTCAAGGAGTTGATCGACTCGTTTGATGACCCGGCGTGCGCGGTTTCACTCGACGGCACCCTAAGAACCGTGAACAAGCGCATCACTGAGATCACCGGGACGACTTATTCCCAGCTGGTGGGGCGCAAAGTCTACGATTTTGTCGAGGAGCCAACTCAAGCAGACGTGGAACGAGACCTGGGGCGCTTTCTGGAGAAGCGGCGCTGGGCCGGAACCGTGAAGGTCCGATTAAAGAACCAGTCGAGGCCTCTTTATTTTGAGTGTGCGCTGAACGGAATTGTCAAAGGTGACGAAGTCGTGGGCGTGAGCATGCTGGGGCGCGACATCACCGAACAGCGCGAGAAAGAACTGCGCTTCACCGAATTGTTCGAGACATTGCAGGAGGGAGTTTATTTCAGCACTCCCGAGGGACTTCTGCTGGACGCCAATCCGGCCTTGGTAAGCATGCTGGGATATACGGAGAAGAGCGATCTTCTGACGGCGGAAGGTGCGGCATTAAATTTCGATCCCGGTCAACCCGTGCTGGGGCGTGCCCTGGATGATCGGGGAGGCGTGCGCACCCGCGAAATCAAACTTCGCCGCAAGGATGGGACGGCGGCGATCTTTCTGGATTCCTCGCGAGCAGTCTGGGACACGTCGGGAAACATCATCCGCTATCAGGGAACTCTGGTAGACATCACCGAAAAGCGGAAGATGGAACGGCAACTGGCACAGCAAGAGGAGTTCCACAGCAGGCTGCTGGAGAGTTTTCCGGATTTGATTCTGGTGGTGGATCTTGAGGAACGTTACACATTCGTCAGTTCCCGGGCTCGCGATCTTTTGGGTTTCGAGCCGCAAGACATGCTGGGGAAGAAAATCTCCTCTCTGGAATATCATTCGCCGGAGATGGCCACGCTGTACCACGCCGTGGTTTCCGACAAGCAGGCCTTCGCGTCGGCGGAATACGGAGCGCGGCACCGGGATGGAGGCTGGCGGACGATGCGTGCGGCCGGCAGCCAATTGGTGGATGCCGAGGGCAAGATCAGTGGAGTGATTATTTCGGTGCGCGATATCACGGTCGAGCGGAAGCTGGAACAGCAGATTGTGCAGAGCGAGCGTCTGGCCGCGATGGGCGCGATGATTGGCGGCGTCGCCCACGAACTGAACAATCCGCTTACCAGCATCATGGGGGTGAGCGAACTGCTGCAGGATACCGAGACCAACGAGACTTCGCGCAAACAATTGGCAATGCTGCAGCAGCAAGCACGGCGCGCGGCGGAGATCGTACAGAACCTGACTTATTTTTCGCGCCCACCGGCTCCGGGCAAGAGCCGCATTAATCTGGTGGAAGTGGTGGAGCGTACGTTGAACCTGCATTCTTATTCGTTGCGCAAGAACAACATCACGGTGGACTTTCTGAAAGAGGCAGGGGTGCCTTACGCATTGGGAGATCCGCATCAGTTGATGCAGGTGTTTCTGAATCTGATCCTGAACGCCGAGCACGCGATCCGCGAGGTACGGGATAAGGGGACACTCAGGATTCGATTGGGGAGAGCGAACGATTCAGTGTGGGTCAGCTTCCACGACGACGGGCCTGGGATTCCGAAGGAGAACTTAGCCAGCATCTTCGATCCCTTCTACACGACGAAGCGGCCCGGGCGAGGCACGGGATTGGGATTGAGCATCTGCAAATCGGTGATGAAAGAACATAATGGCAGCGTGGATGCGGCTAATGCTCCCGATGGCGGAGCAGTGTTCATGGTGACACTGCCGGTGTCGCCGGCGGGGTGAGACTGCTTTCTACTGTTCTTCCTTCGGGGCCAGGTGGTTGAAGGGCAGATCGGCGCTTGTCCTCAGATGTAGATCGCTAACCGACAGCGAATTGCTTGGGTCGAAGTAGTCGTTCCTTGCTTTGCCATTCCGAAGCGTTCTGATTGTCCCATCTGCAGTGAATACCCAATCGGTGACTGCAGGACGCTGACCACCAAGAAGGAATTCACGGCCGCTGATGAGCCGACATGGGAAGAGAAACTCGCAATATCTTGGAACATACCAGACGGCGCGAATCCGAATCAGTTTGCTATCGGCACCGTAGCAATAGTCGATCCGTTGACGGGCGACGGCTGGAATCTGAACCCGAGGCGGATTCGCCACAATCGTTACTCGAACAATCGCGCCGTCTCTATTCCATACGAATGCAAGAGGGGCCGGTTTGCCGGCTGCGTACCACTCGTCTTTGCTGGCAAATTCCCTCCAGCCATCAATCTTCGACTTTGTCGTCGGGTCCATCTTTAATTCCGCGAATATATGCGGCTGCTGTTCCCTCAACGAATCGTCGACCGCGTCACAATAGTTCATTACCGAACGCACTGTAGCCTCGTTGCCTTTGTAGGCGCCAAGTTGCTGCTCGCTCAGCTTATCTTGTGCACAGAGTGTCAGCGTAAATGCGAGTATGGGACCGACTAACCTGAGGCCGCTGATGTCCGTACCTCCTTAAACAGCCGAGGCGGCTGTCTCTACTTGACTTCTTAACGCTCGACTGCCATGGCTACAGCGTTGCCTCCGCCCAGGCAGAGGGCGGCGATGCCGCGCTTCACGTCACGGCGAATCATCTCATAGATCAGCGTGACTAATACTCGTGCACCGCTGGCGCCGATGGGGTGGCCGAGGGCGACGGCGCCGCCATTTACGTTGACCTTGTTCGGATTCAGATTCAACTCGCGCATCACACCCAGCGCTTGGACTGAGAAAGCTTCGTTGAGTTCGTAGAGATCGACGTCTTCATTCTTCCACCCCGTTTTTTCCCAAATGGTTCGGACGGCGCCGACGGGAGCCATCATCACCCACTTCGGTTCGACTCCGCTGGTCGCCTGGGCCACGATGCGGACCATCGGTTCCGCGCCGAGTTCCTTGGCACGCGGTGAGCTGGTCACGATCAGGGCAGCGGCGCCGTCATTGACGCCGGGCGCGTTGCCGGCAGTCACTGTGCCATCTTTCTTGAAGGCGGCCTTGAGGGATCTCAGGACTTCGATGGTGGTGTCTTCGCGCGGACTCTCGTCTTTTTCGAAAATGGTGGGAGGCGCGCCCTTTTTCTTCGCGGGAATCTCGACGGGAACGATCTGCGACTTGAAACGGCATTCTTTCATCGCAGACAGCGCTTTGCGGTGCGAGTTCAGTGCAAACTGATCCTGCTCTTCGCGAGTGATGCCATATTTCTCGGCGACGTTCTCGCCGGTGATGCCCATGTGGTAGTCGTTGTAGATGTCCCATAAGCCATCGTGGACCATGGAGTCGACGATTTGCGCGTTGCCGAGACGGTAGCCCTTGCGCGCTTGCGGCAGGAGATAGGGAGCGTTGGTCATCGATTCCATTCCGCCGGCGACGACGATAGAACTATTTCCCGTCTGAATCGCTTGCGCGGCGAGCGCAACGGATTTCAATCCTGAGCCGCAAACCTTGTTGATTGTCATGGCACCTGTCGCGGGAGAGAGTCCGCCGAAGATGGCGGCCTGTCGCGCCGGATTCTGACCGAGGCCGGCGGAGACGACGTTGCCCATGATGCACTCGTCGATGTCCCTAACCTCGACGCCGGCGCGCTTGACGGCCTCGCGGACAACGATGGCGCCGAGTTGCGGGGCGCTGAGATCGGAGAGGCTGCCTTGAAATTTTCCGACCGCGGTGCGGCAGCCGGAAATGATGACTACATCGTCAAAAGAGGCCATGAATCAAGCTCCCGCGAAGATTTCGCGATTTTCATTATAGATGCCGGAGCGCAAGAATGCGTCGCAGGCGAGTGAACGTGACAGTGGGCGCGTTGTTGAACGGAACGACGCGATAAATTTTGCCAACTGGTGAATTCAGAGCGAGCCCTGACGTACTCGTGGATTGAAAATCGGGACGGCTCGATGCAATTTTCGAAAAACTTCTTGACTTTTGCTTCTGAAATTCTTTCGTCGTGACTTTGGTGTCACGACTTGCGAAGTTTTATCGTCATTTTTTTCTTGACTTCATTTTTCATTAACTCTATACATCAACTAGTTGCAGTAAAAGACCGCTGCAATGTTTTCCATGAAAAATGGAAGGGAGAATAGGAACAATGGCAACCAAGAAAAAGGCAAAGAAGAAAAAGAAGCACTAAGAAAGTTCGGTACGAAGTTAAAAAGGGGACGCTCAAGAGCGTCCCCTAAGTTTTTTGAGTTCGAATCGTTGCAACTTGTCTGCTAATTCGGCTGTCCCGCAATGCTTTCGACTCGATGTGGAATCCGCTTTTCCTTCTCAGGACACAGACTCCGATACGCGCAGAAATTGCAGTGCATCCCCGGCTTGGCTTTGAACAAGCCATCCGCGATTCCCTGAGCCGCGGCTTCGACGCGACTGCGAGCGCCCAGCAGTTGTATTTCGGTGCGAGTCGTGCTGACGGCGACATTCTCTTCCAGATTGTAAAAAATCAGTGCACCAACGGCATATCCCCACTTTTCCTGGGCGGCCATGGCGTAGAGGGATAACTGCAGGCTCTCGTCGGCGCTCTCCTGATCGCGAGCCTTGCCGGTCTTGTAGTCGACGATGGCCACGCTGCCGTCGGGCCGGCGGTCGATGCGATCAATGCGGCCGACGACCGAGGTCGGGCCCACGCGAATCTCAAAGGACTGTTCGGTGTGCAGAACTTGCGGGGACGGGAGGGAGCGTGCTGCGGCGAGGAATTCACGCAGTTGAGTGAGGCCCTGCTGCTCGTAGAGTTCGTGCTGGTAGGTTTCCAGAATCCTGGCCTCGGCCAGATCGAGGCGGAAGAGGTCGATGAGTTCGTCGTCGGTCTTGGCGCGGCCGAGGTTTACGGAGTCGAAATAGGTTTTGAGAATGCGATGGATCGAGGCGCCATATTGCATGGCGGCGGCAGGCCTGGCCGATAAGCGCCAGTCGCGGTCGAGTTTGAACTGCAATCCGCAGCGTTCGTAGGTATCAACCGCGGAGGCGCTGAGCCGGGTATGCAACCCGGCGAGCACCGGGAGTTCGAACCAGAGATTCGTTTGCGACTCGGCGGGGTAGGCGAGAGAGACTTCGGCGAAGATATCGAGACTTGTTTGAGTGCCGCGCGCAGGGACCGCAGTGAGCCAGGGAGCCAGGCTCTTGTCCTCGATCAATTCGCGCATGTAGCCGTCTGGATTCTTGTTGAGCTTGCCCTTACCCTGCTTGGAGTAGATGTGCAGCGAGTCACGGGCTCGGGTCATGGCAACGTAAAACAGGCGGCGCTCTTCCTCTTTGTGAAGAGTCTGGTCGTCGGCCTCAGTAACCGAATCCGGGTCACGCAATTCCCTGGGGAATGCAACCAGAGTTTCACGGTACGAACAGGGAAACGAGTTGGCGTTGGCGCGGAGAATGAAGACGTGAGGAAACTCGAGTCCTTTGGCGCCGTGCACCGTCATTAGGCGGACGGCGTTGTCGCTCTCTTGTGCTTCCAGGGGAATCACTCCGCCAGCTTCGCGGAAGAGTGCGAGATAGTCGACCAATTCTTCCAAGTCTGTCGTCTTGTTGACTTTCTTCTTTTCCCAATCGTCGACGAAGTGAAGGGCGGCTTGGAGGATAGGCGATGAGGCATCGAGCACAAACTGCTTAACGATGACGTCGAGCGCGGCGCGAGCTTTCGCTTGCCTGCGAAGGATTTCTTCACGGGTGCGCTGCAGGGCAGCGAGAACTTCGGCACCGCCGTCGACTCGGTCGAGGGCGGCGAAGAGAGGGACGACCTGGCCTTCCCGGTTGTCGCGGGCGATGGACCGCATCACCTGGCGAAGCTGCTCCGGATTGACGTGAAACCGCGGCAGTGCCGCGACGCGAAACAGGCTGACGTCATCGCCGGAGGACACGACCGCGTTAAGACAGGCAAACAGGTCGCGAGCCTCGGGAGTATCGGAGATGTCCATGCTCTCGATGACGAAGGGGATTCCGGCTTCGGCAAGTTCGTGGACGACGTCATCGCGCTGGTAGTGAGAGCGGTAGAGGATGCCGAAGTCGGACCATTTGCACTTGGACTTTCTTTGCGCGTCGCGAATGAAGCCGACCACGTCGGGACCTTCAGTGTCTTTGGTGGTGAGAACCACCACCGACACTTTCGGGCTGAACAATTGTGTTCTCGATTTTGCCGCTTCTTCCTCGCGGGTGGACTGGAGGGGGATGCGCTTGTAGGCCGGTGCGGCGTTGGGTTGACCGGGGCTGGGTCGATTGGCAAAGACCGGCGGATTCTTGTCGATGAGGGCAAAGGCGCTGCGGAGAATGGGCGTGGTCGAGCGGCGATTCTTTTCGAGGACTACGCGTTTGGCGTGGGGAAAGTGACGATTGAATAGCTCGAAGGCCTCACTAGAGGCCCCGCGAAAGCGATAGATAGACTGGTCTGGGTCACCGACGGCGAAAATGTTGCCCTCTGGTCCCGCGAGGCGGGCCAGAATCTGGATCTGGGCGAAGTTGGCGTCCTGAAATTCGTCGGCGAGGATGAAGCGGGCGCGGGCACGCGCCTCAGCTAGAACAGTTTCGTCGCTGTGCAGCAAGGCGTGGGCGCGGGTGATCATGTGGCTGAAGGTGCCGAGATTTTCTTCGGCGAGCCAGCGCTCCATGGTGGTGAACACACGGACGATTTCGTGACAGCGGCCGAGAACCTCGGCTTCATCGAGGACGCTCTTGGACTTCGCGACCCGTGGGATCGGAACTTCTTTGCGCTCCAGGCGATCCACGTAGTGCGCGTACTTTTCGGGCGTGATCAGTTCGTCGTGGCAGCGGCTCACGAAATCCAGCAGGTCGTTCAGGAATTGGGCTACATTGGCGGCGCGGACATAGTGTTCGAGACGCAGCTCCCGAATGCGGCGGCGGAGATAGATCCAGAGATCCTTGTCGTCGAGGACGCCGAAATCTTTGTGCACGCGCTTGAGCATATCCAGGCAGTAGTCGTGGAAGGTGGCGGCGTTCACATCTTTGCCGCCGAGCAACTTGCGCACGCGGTCGCGCATTTCATTAGCGGCATTTCTCGTATAGGTGAGCGCCAGGATCTCATGCGGATAGGCGTGTCCTTCGCGGACCAGCCGTTCTATGCGGTGGGTGAGGACTGAGGTCTTGCCAGTGCCAGCACCCGCGACTACGAGCATGGGTCCGTGGACGTGCTCGATGGCTTCGCGCTGGCGATCGTCTGCAGTAAATGGAACGGAACGGGAGTTCGACTTCGAAGACGGCATTGGGAGCAGGATATCACTTGCCGGAGTCTAGGAGAGGTCAGCGAGCGTATCGACCTGACACCGTCTGCCCCACTAAACCCTAGGCATTCGGATCAACTTGGAAGATACCGACGGTATTCCCCTCGGGGTCCAGGAAGTAACCTTGCCAGCATGTCTTGGGCACTGCGAACCTGGGGAGTGCAACAATTCCGCCAAGCTTCAGTATTGTTTTCGCAGTTGCGTCAAAATTCTCAACTTCGAGCGAGCAGACAAAAGCGTTGGCGCCGCTTTGAGGTGGTGGCGCCTTAGCGGGACGCTGCAGCAATCCTCCCCGGGAGCCTCCGGTTTCTATCGTCCAATAGGGAATGGGAAGGCCCTTGACTTCAGAAAACTTCCACTGGAATACTCGGGAATAGAAATCGATCGCACGCTTGAGATCATCGGCTTGGATTTCGAAGTAGATGTGGCCTTTGTTCATGAGTTAACAACTCCTGAGGCCAGCTCACCCGGTGAGCTGGGAGATTGTAATCGCGCTGGCGGCGATGGCGGCGGTTTCGGCGCGCAAAATCGTGGATCCGAGCGAAGCAGAAATCCATCCGGCCTTCCGAAAGAACTTTACCTCGTCTTCATCCCAACCGCCTTCGGGGCCGATTCCCAGTAGAATTTCGCCTTGCGTGTAAGGGGAGAGAGCGTCCAGTAACTGAGTTTGGTGTTCGGATTCTGCAAGGACGATTCGGAGAGCGCCGCTCATGTTTACCGCTTCCTGCAGTTTGAGGGGAGCAGCGATTTCGGGCGGGGCTGCCCGCCGGGATTGTTCGGAAGCCTGGAGCGCGATTCTGCGCCAGCGTTCGGCGCGTTTGGCTGCGGCGGAAGCCAGGTGCGCGTCGGTGCGGCGGGCGATTACGGGCACGATTCGCGATACGCCCAGTTCGGTACATTTCTCAATCGCCCATTCCATACGGTCGAATTTGAAGACGGCGAGTACGAGCGTGAGCGCGAGCGTTGGGGAGGCGGAAACTTCTTCGCCTAGTTCGAAGTCGACTCTGCCCTCTTTGATAGTCACGACGCGGCCGCGGCGGACTGACGGTCCCTGTGGAGATATCGAATTCCTGGCCCATGCGCGCGCGCAGAACTCGGATCAGATGATCGGCGTGATCACCGGTGATCGCGGCGTGGTTGCCGGAAGCTTCATCGGCGATCCATCGGCGGCGGGTCATGGGATGGAGTGTGCGTGAGAGCTTTTCTTACGCCCCTCCGGGGCTCGTTCCGCGTTGCGCACAGAGCCCACGGCTTGCGCCGTGGGCTGCATTCTTTCGCCGCTTCGCGGCTCACTCAGCCATTCGAACGGATGGGCTATCCGAACATGTCTTTCACTTTGCCGAGCAGCGAACGGAGCATCGGTTGGTTGTCGACCTTCGAGAGAGCGTCTAGTTCTTGCAGCAACTCTTTCTGGCGCTTGTTCAGTTTGGTCGGGACCTGGACGCGAACTTCGACGTAGAGGTCGCCCTTGCTGTGCCCGTTCAATACCGGCACGCCCTTATTGCGGATGCGAAAGACTGAGCTGGGCTGCGTGCCATCGGGAATCTTCAGCGTGTGCTCGCCATCCATGGTAGGCACCTTAATCTCTGCCCCCATGGCGGCTTGCGCCACCGAGATCGGAACTACGCAGTGCAGATCGTTACCCTCGCGCGCAAAAAAGGGATGCTCCTTCACGTGCAGCACTACGTACAAATCTCCGGCAGGCCCGCCAAAGGCGCCGACTTCGCCTGCGCCGGAAAAGCGAATTCGGGTGCCGTCTTCGACGCCGGCGGGAACCTTGGCGTCTACGGTGCGCTGGCGAAGAATGCGGCCTTCGCCTTTGCATTTCGGACAGGGGTCGGTGACAACGCTGCCCGTGCCCTGGCAGGCGGGGCACGTGCGAGCGATGCTGAAGAATCCCTGCTGATAGCGGACTTGGCCGCGTCCGTTGCAGGAGCGGCAAGTTGTTGGTCCCTTGCCCGGCGCCGAACCGGAACCGCGGCAGTCTTCGCAAGCTTCATGGCGGCGCACCGTAACCTGCGACTCGGTGCCGAAGAAGGCTTGCTCGAACTCGAGGGTCAAATCTTCGCGGAGGTCGGCCCCACGCTGAACGCGGTTCCGACGTCGCCCGCTGCCAGCGCCACCGAACAGGTCGCCGACGCCGAAAAACTCGCCGAAGATGTCGCTGAAGTCCTGGAAGACGGTGGGATCGAAGCCGGCAGACTGCCCGGAGCCACCGCCGAGGCCAGCGTGGCCGTAGCGGTCATACACGGCGCGCTTATCCGTGTCGGCGAGCACGGCGTAGGCTTCGCTGACTTCCTTGAATTTTTCTTCCGCGTCCGGATTGTTGGGATTGCGGTCAGGATGAAACTGCAGCGCCAGCTTGCGATAGGCGCTCTTAAGCTCGACCTCCGTGACGGTGCGGGTCACGCCCAGCACTTCATAGTAGTCGCGTTTTGCGTTCGTGGTCAGAGTAAACCTTCTCCTGGAATAATTTCTGGTTTGTCACAACCGTTGCGTCGTTGTCACTACGGTATGTCATCCCGAGCGCAGCGAGAGACCTGGGTTTCTCTTGAAGCCGGCAAGATCCCTCGCTTCGCTCGGGATGACAAGTGTAAACGCCCTCCCGCAGCAAGCAGCTCTCAGAAACCAGTTTCAGGGATTCTTGGCGACCTTAACCATTGCAGGGCGCAGCAGGCGATCTTTCATCTTGTAGCCGCGCTGTAATTCTTCGATGACTTCATGGTCGGCCGCGTCGGAGGTTTCCACCATCTCGATCGCCTCATGAACATGCGGGTCGAAGGGCTCGCCCTTGGCAGGAACGGCACGCACTCCCAGCTTGGCCAACGCATCCTGCAACTGCTTATAGATCAGTTCGACTCCGCTGCGGAAGTCGCCCGGGTCCGACTTGACTTGCAGGGCGCGCTCGAAACTGTCGATGACTGGGAGCAGAGATTTAATCGCGTCGGCCGCGGCATAGTCGCGGAAGTCCTGCTGCTCTTTAGCGGCGCGGCGGCGCGCGTTTTCGAACTCAGCCTGCGCACGCGCCAAGCGGTCGAGCAGCGAGTCGCGCTCCGCCTTCAGCTTTTGCAATTCTGATCCGGGACCAGACGCTTCGCCGGACGCTACTCCGGTTGAGTTCGGTTCCGAGGACCGGTCATCGCCGTCCGCGGGAGGAAGTTCGTGTTCCAGATCCAGACCTGCCATTTCCGATTCTGATTTTCCGTTTGCTTTCTTCATGACTGCCTGTTCATTACTCCGATTCATTCAAGATCTTGTCGAATAGGCGCGCGATATAAGAGACCGCGGTGATGGTGTGCTGATAGTCCATGCGCGTGGGGCCAATCACGGCCAGTGAACCCATGACTTCGTTGCCGGCGTGGGCGGGCGCTCCGATGAGCACGAAATTCTGCATCGACGGGAGTGTCTGGTCGAGGCCGATGACAACGCGGACCGCCTCCTGCTTCACGTCGAGGTAGGCGCTGAGAAGCTGGACGACCTTTTCTTTTTCCTCCAGCGTTTTGAGCATTTCCTGAAGGCGCTGCCGGTCGTGGTCGCCGGCGATCAGGTTGGACGCGCCTTCGACGAATACGAATTGCGAGCCCGGCTCGGCGGCCAGCGCGCCCTGCTTGTAGAGTTGCTCGATGGAGTGCATCAGGCGGTCGTATTCGCTACGCTCCTGCTCCAGGCGGCGGGCGAGTTCGGTGCGCATTGACTCCATGGTCCAGCCGCGGAAATTTTCGTTAATGTAACGGGCGGCCAGGTCGAGCTCGGACTGCGATAGATCGAGGCGCAGCACGCGGTCTCGCACCAGGCCGGAACGAGTGACGAGCACGGCTAATACTTTTTGATCGCCGAGGCGGGAGAAATATACATGCTCCAGCGCGTTCTTGGGGCCGCTGGTGGCGACCGTCACGCCTACGTTGCGGGAAATCAGCGAAAGGACGTGCGAGGTGCGCTCCATGAACTCCTGCACGTCGGTGATGCCGGCGAGCGAGTCGGAAATCATGGTTTCTTCCTGCGGCGCGAGACGGGCGGTGCCCGAGATCTGCTCGACATAATAGCGATACGCCTCGGTCGTGGGCACGCGACCAGCAGAGGCATGCGGCTGCTCGAGGAACCCGGCATCGGAGAGGTCGGCCATCACGTTGCGGATGGAAGCGGGACTCAACCCTTCGCGGTTCGAGCGCGCCAGCGTGCGCGAACCGACCGGCTCACCCGTGGTGATGAAAGTTTCCACGATGGCAGTCAGAATTTCGCGTTCGCGGTTCCCGATATTGGGGTCAGCGGGCATACACAGTTCTGTCAGTTGTCTCAGTCCGAGCGGCGGAGGCCGGGGGGAGAAACTGCTTTCGATTCATTCTACCTAACTATCTTTAGATGCAGAAGGTTGGCTTTTGGATCAAAGTTGCGTTCCCTGTCGGATTCTAGGAAGGCAGAGCGGGGCTGTCAAGACTCGAAGGGGTTCAGGAGTCAAAGCTGTGAACCGCCACAAAGAAGAAATACCGATTCGCCCTTGGCGATCTTTGCGGGTCTTCTTTGCATTCTCGGCGGTTAAAAGGCTTTAGGTCGTAGAGCTTATTATGGAGCGACATTGATGAAGTCGAAGCCGCACATGGCGGTGGTGGGCGCTGGAGCATTCGGCGGGTGGACGGCGCTGCATCTTCTGGAGCGCGGGGCGCAGGTTACGCTGCTGGACGCATGGGGGCCGGGGAATTCGCGGGCGTCCTCCGGCGGGGAAACTCGGGTGATGCGTGGGACTTACGGGCCCGATCAACCTTATACAGAGATGGCTGCCCGAGCGCTTAAGCTCTGGCAGAACTACGAGCGGCGGTGGAAGCGGCAGTTTCTGCACCGCAGCGGCCTGTTGTGGATGGCTTCGGGGCACGACGACGCCTTCGAGAGCGGGTCCGTGGAAATGCTGCGCCGGGCGAAAATGAAGTTTCACGAACTCTCCAGCGCACAGATGAGAAAGCGCTGGCCGCAAATTAATTTCGAAGGGATTCAGTGGGGAATTTTCGAGCCGGAATGCGGATATTTAGATGCGCGAGCAAGCTGCCAGGCGGTGGTCGCGGCTTTCGTTACGGCGGGGGGCAAGTACCGGGAGCTCGCAGTATCGAGCAATGGGCTGGAGACCGGGCCGATGCGAAGTCTGGCTCTGTCGGATGGCTCACCGCTCAAAGCCGACTGTTACGTGTTTGCATGCGGAGCTTGGCTTGGGGAGCTGTTTCCCAAGACGGTTGGCGAACTCGTGCAACCCACGAAGCAGGATGTCTTCTTTTTTGGCTCACCGCCGGGGGATGATCGTTTTAGCGACCGGCATCTGCCAGTGTGGGCTGATCACCGGGGACGCTTTCGTTACGGGATTCCGGGCAATGACCGGCGCGGGTTCAAGATTGCGGACGACACGCGCGGGGCGGGGTTCGATCCCACGAACGGCGAGCGTGTGGTCAGTCCGGAAACGCTGAGAGACATTCGCGAATATCTCGGCTTTCGCTTCCCCGCCCTGAAAGACGCGCCCCTGGTGGAGACTCGCGTCTGCCAGTATGAGCAAACACCCGACAGCTCACTTCATTATCGACCGGCATCCCGCAATGGAAAATGTGTGGATCGTCGGCGGCGGCTCAGGGCACGGCTTCAAGCACGGCCCGGCGATCGGGGAGATGATGGCGGAGTTGATCCTAAAGGAGAGCGAGCCGGATGCCGTTTGGCGTTTGGCGCGATTTAACAAACATAAGCCGTAGAGACGTAGCTTGCTACGTATCGGCCGGCAGCATTCCGAATGATGGTGAGAGAGACGTTGCAAGCAACGTCTCTACAGTCGTGATTTATTGGATCTGGATCACACTAGCCGGGGCGTTGGCTTTGATTTCATCCGTGCGCTTTACTACATTCCGCGCGAACTCATAAAGCGATTTCGCGTGAGGAGAGTTTTCGCCTTCCAGCACAACTGGCGTGCCGCCGTCGCCGGACTTCCGGACTTCGGGGTCGAGCGCGATGTTGCCGAGGAACGAGACGCCGAATTGCTGCGCCATCTTTTCGGCGCCGCCGCGCGAGAAGATGTCGACCTCATGCTGGCAGTGTGGGCAAGTGAAGTAACTCATGTTCTCGACCACGCCCACGATGTCCACCTTCATCTGCCGAAACATTTCGATGGCCTTGCGCGCGTCCTGCAGTGAGACATCAGAAGGAGTCGAAACCACCACCGCGCCCGTCAAGGGCACGGTCTGCACCAGCGAGAGCGCAATGTCTCCAGTCCCAGGCGGCAGATCGACGATGAGATAGTCGAGCTGTCCCCACTCGACTAGGCCCAGAAACTGGCGAATGATCTGGTGCAGCATGGGCCCGCGCCAGATGATCGGCTTGTCGCCAGGATTGAGGAATCCAACAGAAATCACTTTCAGGCCAAAAGCCTGCAGCGGCTCAATGCGATTCTCGCCAACCATCCGCGGCTGGGAGTTGACCCCCAGCATCAGCGGCACGTTGGGCCCGTACACATCCGCGTCGAGCAGCCCGACTCTGTGTCCCATCTTGACCAGAGCCACAGCCAGGTTCACCGACAGCGTGGTCTTGCCGACGCCGCCCTTCCCCGACCCGACGGCGATGATGGCGTCCACCCCCGGCAGCGGCTGCGGCCCCTGCTGCGCCGGCCCTTGTCCGTGCTGATGCGGCATATGTGCGCTCAAAGAATCACACTCCAGATAAGAATTGCGAAGATAAGGCAAAACCCTAACGTTGATTATACAGGCCGAATTCCCGCCCCACTTCGCCAAAATGCTTGGACGATGGCGGATGGCAAACGCTTCGAGTGATATTTCGCGTGCACCATTTTAACGGAGGTGCCCCATCCGCGCGTTCTTTGCAAGGGTGGGTGCGAAAACTCTACAGGGCTGAGACAACTCTACACGGGTGAGGCTACTCCGCAGGAAAAACCGACCCCTGGCTAGATCCGCCCAGCAAATTGGAAGACACGCCTCGGTCTCAGCCGCGAAGCGGCGAAAGATTACAGCTCACGGCGCAAGCCGTGGGTGACGAATGAAAAGATGGTCAAGCCCCGAAAGGGCGAAAGAACCGCTACGAATCGCATACAGCCGGCATTACTGCAGCAAAATCCGAAACGCATACGCATACTGTCCCGGCCTTTGCTCCGGAAGCTGAATATGTAGTCCGTCCTCGCGCTGTTCGAACGTAAGCTTCGAGTCAGAACCGAGCAAGTCAACAGATCGTATCCCATTCCCTAAGACAGTGCGGCCCAAGGAATGGATCACTGTCTCGCGATTCGAAGGCCAACCCAGTTCGATCGCATAAAGGGCATCGTCTTTCTTCGTGAAGCGGAAATCTTCCGCCGTGTAGGGCTGGGTGTCGGTATCGTGAAAGGAACCTTCGGTCACTTTGGTGGGTCCTTCCCCGTAGGTTTTCCAGGCTCGCGTGCCATAGATTGCGTCGCCATTCGTCATGAGCCAGGCACCGACATCCCGCAGCACTTGCTGCACTTCTTCGGGTATGGTGCCGTCGGAACGCGGGCCGATGTTCAGCAGAAGGTTGCCATTCTTGCTCACGATGTCGATCAACTGATGGACCACGAACTCCGGCGATTTGAACGTGTCATTCTGAATGTAACCCCAGGACTTGTTGCTGATAGAAGTATCGGTCTGCCAGTAGAGCGGGCGAATTCCCGAGAGCTGGCCGCGTTCTATGTCCAGCACGGCAGATTGTTCCTGCATGGCGTAGTCCTTGTAGTTGATGACACCGATCGGGCCGCCACGCTTCAGAGACTCGTTGTAATAGAACGATGCAAAGCGAGTGAGGTTCTCGCGAAGTGATGCTTGGCCGATCCACCAGTCGAAATACATGATCTCGGGGTGATATTTTTCGACGATTTCGGCAGACCGAGCCAGCCAATCGTCCGTCCAGGCCTTGGAGACGTAGGTGAAATCGTTAGAGAGCGGTGTATGGTTTTTGGCTTCCATCCAACGATGCGCCGGTCCGTAAAGATCGGCGTATTTCGCATCGTTGATGTCTGACGGGATGGTGCGGCCGACTCCTAGAAAGAAATTGTGCTCCACGCGATGCGATGAGGCGCCGAGGTGTAGACCCTCGGCCCGCACTGCTTTGGCCAGATCGCCCCACAAATCGCGATGCGGCCCCATTTTCACCGCAGTCCACTCCGAGACTCCGCAGTCATACATGGCGAAGCCATCGTGGTGCTCGAATACGGGAACGACATACTTTGCGCCCGACTCTTTAAAAAGGCGGGCCCACGCTGTCGGGTCGAACTTTTCCGCTTTGAACAAAGGGATGAAATCCTTGTAGCCGAATTTATCGGGCGCGCCGTAGGTTGCGATGTGGTGCTTGTACTCATCGGTGCCCTGGTTGTACATATTGCGCGGATACCATTCGTTGCCAAAGGCCGGAACGGAATACACGCCCCAATGGATGAAGATCCCGAACTTCGCGTCCATGTACCACTGGGGCACTTTGTAATTCTGGAGCGATTCCCAGTCCGGCCGGAACGGCCCATCGGCATTGGCGCGATCAACGCTCTGAAGGAGAGCGGCGCGCTTGGCATCGTATTTTGCGCTCGCCTTCTGCCAAGTCTGGTCAATGGCGACCGGATTTAGAGAAGCGGTAGGAGAATCTGCGGAGGCTGTTTGGGCGAATATCAGAGGGGACGGGACAGCGATACATCCCAGCAAACAGAGTCGTCGTAAAATCAGCGGAAAGAACATGGAATTCTGCCTTTTCTGGACACCTATTCGAGGCACAGATTAACGCGCTTTGCGTCTTCGATCCAATTCAGACCGCCGGAGTTCGCGCCGTCGTCCGGCGTCATCGTAGCGGCGCTGCTGCTCCTCGGTCTCGGGAATTACAGGAGCAACCTTCAAGTGCTTGCCTGCGCCATCGATGGCCACAAACGTCAGATAGGCGGACGCCACGTGATGTGCCGTGTCGGCAATGTAGTTTTCCACGAAGACTTTCACTCCCACTTCCATGGAAGTATGGAAGACGCGGTTGACCGATGAACGCAGGATGACGAGATCTCCGACCCGCACGGGGACGAGGAAGTCGATGTGATCGACGGAGGCGGTCACCACATAGTTGCGCGAGTGGCGGTGCGCGGCCATGGCGCCGGCGAGATCGATCCAGTGCATCAGGCGTCCGCCGAGGAGGGCGGCGAGGGGATTGGCGTCATTGGGCAAGACGATTTCGGCCATTTCAGATTGCGAATCCCGGACTGGGCGGGGCGACAGCGAAGTATCCGTCATGATTGTCTTCCCTTCTCGCTCAATACTTTTTCTGGGGCTGGTTCGTTCAAGATTTCTTTTTCAAGTATGTCACGAGAAAGCATTCCGCCATCTTCTGGATGCGCGAGTCTTCATGCCCTTGCAGCCAAATCGCTCGCGTCAAATCAAATTCCAGTTCGCCATATTCGATGGGCCTGTGATTTCGTTCACAAACGTAGCGAAGAAGAAGGACGCGGGAGGAGCCGTCTGGCGAATCTTGTGCCTGGTTCCGACCGGACCGGGCGGAAACGCCGAATCGTACAGCATCCCACCGGCGCTCCGCGGGGGACCAACTGCAATTTGTCGGGTATCCGAGATTGCAGAATTCTTGCAGAACATCTTGCGCCGGAGTCTCGCCTTCGTGCCCGGGAGCCGTGCAGTGGCCGGCCCATCCGACTCCCAGAGGAAGCCTTGCAGGATGCGGCCAGTAGCCATTTTCCTGTTTCGCCACCGGCATGAAGTAAGGGCAAGTCACTCGCTTTTCTCGAACTCTGGAATGGTTGGGACTGGCAATTGTAATCAGTTGGAGGAAGTCTGGCCAGTTTCGTTAGGTCGTGGGTTCTGTGAAGGCCGTGGGGGGCGTCACAGTTTCCGCGGCTTCAGGGATCGGCGTGCCGTTCTTCACGCGAGATCCTTCGCTCCGCCTGAAAAACGGCTGCGCGCCGCATCACGGGCGGCAACTGGGCCGCATAGAGGTGGTTGTAGTAATCTCAACACCAGAGGCCGCTCGACCCTTCTTCGACACTATGGACCGTATCGCCACGCTCAACGAAATTCTTACGGAGAATCCGAAAGACGCGTTCGCGCGTTACGGACTCGCCATGGAGTATTCCAAGCAGGGCGATTTTGACCGGGCGCTGGCGGAGTTTGCGATTCTGCTGGAGAGCCATCCGGAATACACCGCGGGATATTTCATGGCAGCACAAACACTGGTGCGAGCGGAACGAGTCGAAGAGGCAAAGAAGATGTTGCAGGACGGAATCGCGTCGGCGCGGCGCACTGGGAATCTACATGCGCAATCGGAAATGGAAGTGATGCTGACGGAACTGGGTTAGGCGCCTCGCGGAGCGAACTACTTGGCCATCCTGCCCATTCCCCACTCCACCAGGCTCGGGAACAGTTGATACACCTTCACCGGAAGATGCATCGTCCAGGGGACAATCACTTCCCGCTTTTGCTTTAAGTATCCGCGCAGAGTGGCGAGCGCCACGCGTTCGGCGCTGATTCCGCGAAGCGAACCCGGACGCACCTTTTTCACTTCGCTTCCCCGGACAGCATTTTCGCTGAAGGCTGTGCGCACATAGCCGGGACAGACTGTCAGAACGTGGATGCCGTCTTTCTTCAGTTCAACTCCTGCGGCCTTGCCGATGGCGTTCAGAGCGAACTTGGTGGCGCTGTAGGCGGCATGATACGGCAGAGGGATATGGCCGGCGACGCTGGAAATGTTGATGATGGTGCCACCGCCCTGCTGGCGCATCACGGGGATGACGGCCTGCATGGCCGACAATGCGCCGAAGAAGTTGGTTTCAAACAGCTCGTGGCAGGCCGGCAGTTTCACTTCCGCGACGGAATCGAGCAAGCCGTGCCCGGCGTTATTGATCCATATATCGATGCGCTTGAAGTGATGCAGGGTCAGTCCTAGAACACGATCGATTTCCTCGGAGTGCCGGACGTCACAGGAGAGGGCGACGGTGCGTTCGGAGTAACCGATGCGCCCGCGGGCAGCCTCGGCTCGCGACGCATCGCGCGAGAGCAGGACGACGCTCCCTCCTTTGTGCACGAAAGCCCTGGCGATGGCCTCGCCGATTCCCGTTGAAGCGCCCGTGATCACTGTCACTTTGCCGGCGAGCTCCATGCTCGGGTTGTATTCTCCGCGACGAGGCAAGTCAAGATGCGGCGTCGCGCCGTGGGGACAATCAATGTTGGAAGAGCCATGTTGCACTCAGTGTCATCAGGCTCTTGTCGTACAATCGAGCAGCCCGCTCGGTTCTGCGCGTCCCGGTAATGGAGAGTTCGTGGCACTTCTTCCCTTGTTCCCACTCGACGTGGTACTGCTACCCGGCGCTCCGCTGCCCTTGCACATTTTCGAGCCGCGATACAAAGAAATGATTGGCGAGTGCCGGGCGAACAACACGCCTTTCGGTGTGGTACGCGCTATCGAAGAGGGCATTGCGGACGTGGGATGCACAGCCGATATCGTCAGCGTCACGAAAGAGTATCCAGATGGACGACTGGATCTGATCGCGGAGGGCCGCCAGCGCTTCGAAGTGCTTGAACTGAACCGGCAGCGTTCTTTTCTACAGGCGGAAGTTTTGCTGGTGGCTGATGAACCTGGTCCTCCAGCCCAGGAGGACAGGGCGCGGGCAATCCGGGTTCATTTGGAAATTTTGTCGTTGGCGGGGGCTGTTCAGGATCTGACCGCTGCCGATCAAAGTGCGCTCTCTTTTTATCTCGCGGGCTCTCTGCCTCTCGATCTGGATTTCAAACAGAAATTGCTTGCGATGCGATCGGAGAGCGAGCGGATCCAGGCGTTCGCGAACTATCTGGAAAGCATAGTTCCGAATCTTCGTCGTGCGTCAAAGGCTCGCGAGAAGGCCGGAGGCAACGGCCACGCGCGGTGAGCGTACGGGTCTTGCGTGTTCGGTCTTGGGTGTTCGGTCTTCGGTGTTCGGTTTAAGCCGGGCTGCGGCGTTTGGAACGCTCCATCGCTGCGGCGCGTATAATCTGGGAAAGTTTGTTTGTGGGGGTTCCTTTCATGAGTAGTCTTCCGCGCACACTGGGTGAACTGCGCCGTAGTATCTTTTCCGAAGAGCGTTTGCGCACGCGCCGCGTTAAGGACGAACTGCGCGAGAACCTGACAAGCCGGCTGCGTATTAATGGCGACGCTTCGGTGTTCCCGGGTATTGTCGGGTACGACGATACCGTGGTGCCACAGATCATCAACGCAATTCTTTCGCGGCATAACTTTATTCTGCTCGGGCTGCGCGGACAGGCGAAGAGCCGCATTCTACGCGCGTTGACCACCCTGCTCGATCCTCACATGCCGTATCTTGCGGGATGCGAAGTTCACGACAATCCCTACGCTCCGATTTGCCGGCGTTGCCGCGAAGAAGTTGCGCGGCTAGGAGAAGATTCGCCGATCGCTTATCTCTCGCCCGATGATCGGTACGTGGAGAAACTGGCCACCCCCGACGTGACTATTGCCGATTTGATCGGAGACATCGATCCCATCAAGGCGGCTCGTGGTGGCCACGAACTGTCGAGCGAATTGACGGTTCACTACGGCTTGCTGCCCCGCGCCAATCGCGGGATCTTCGCCATTAATGAATTGCCCGACCTGGCGGGAAAGATTCAGGTGGGTCTGTTCAACATCATGCAGGAAGGCGATGTGCAGATTAAGGGGTACCCGATCCGGCTGGCGCTGGATGTGGCGCTGGTGTTCAGCGCGAATCCGGAAGATTACACGGCGCGTGGCAAAATCATTACGCCGCTGAAGGATCGCATCGGCTCGGAAATTCGCACGCACTATCCGGCGACCGTGGAAGAAGGAATCGCAATCACCGCGCAGGAAGCCTGGACGCGGCGCAACGGGCATCCCATGCACCTGCCAAACTATGTTCAGGAGGTGATCGAGCGCGTTGCCTTCGCCGCGCGCGACGACAAGAAAATTGATAAGCGCTCGGGCGTGAGCCAGCGGCTTCCGATTTCGGCAATGGAGAATGTGGTGTCGAACGCTGAGAGGCGCGCGATTCACAACGACGAAAAAATGGTCGTGCCGCGAATCAGCGACGTGTACGCGGCTTTGCCAGCGATCACGGGCAAGCTCGAATTGGAATACGAAGGCGAGATGAAGGGCGCGGACTATGTGGGCCGTGAGTTGATCCGCACCGCGATCGCAAAGACGTATGACGAATATTACACCGGAGCGAACGTGCAGCAGATCGTGCAGTGGTTCGACCTGGGTGGGGAGATTCAGTTGTCGGATTCTGTGCCGGCTGTGGAAGCGCTGGAGAAGCTAAAAGGAATTCAGGGACTGGTCGATAAACTCGGGCCCCTTGGTGTTTCGCAGAAGGAAAGTCCCGAGCAGCAAGTGTCGGCGGCAGAGTTCATCCTTGAAGGGCTGCATGCGCATAAGCGCATCGGGCGCAGCGAGGAGCGCGTGTTCAAAGCCGGCGAGAAGAAGCCGGAACCCACACGGGAGAAGTCGTTTGAGCCGGATGAACGGCCGTACCGGCAGAGGAGACAATTTAACTAAACGTAGAGACGTTGCTTGCAACGTCTCGGCAGTGGCAAGAAAGACGTAGCAAACTACGTCTCTACGACATGAAACGCATTCGCTATTCCAAATACGTGCCTGATCCTGCGGGCGAAATGAGCATGGAGGATTTGCTCGGCGCGCTCTCGGACTACCTGCTGCGGAGCGGATTTCAGGAGTCCATGTGGTACGAATTGCCCGAGGGCGAACAGACGCTGGACGAACTCAGGCGGGCCATCGAACAAGCCTTGCTCAACGGCGAGATGTTCGATGAGAACCTGCGGGAGCAGATTGAGCAGATGCAGATGGAAGGGCAGTTCGACGAGTTGATTGAGAAGCTGATCGAGCGGATGCAGCAGGAAGACTACATTTCGATCGACGCGCCGCACGATCCCGCGCAGCAGTCGAGTGTTGGTGGGCAGAAGGGCGAAGCACAACAGGCTAAATTTGAAATTACCGACAAGAGTCTTGACTTCCTCGGTTTCAAGTCACTTCGCAATCTGCTTGGCTCGCTGGGTAAATCGAGTTTTGGACGGCATGATACGCGCGATCTCGCGACCGGCATCGAAACCAGCGGTTCGGCGAAGACCTACGAGTTTGGCGACACGCTGAACCTCGACATCACGGCTACGCTATCGAGCGCAATCCAGCGCGAGGGACTTTCTCTGCCGCTCAATATTGAGTATTCCGATTTGCAGGTGCATCAGTGTGAGTACCAATCGTCGTGCGCGACAGTGCTGATGCTGGATTGTTCTCACTCGATGATTCTTTACGGCGAAGACCGCTTCACTCCTGCAAAAAAAGTTGCGATGGCGCTGTCGCATTTGATCCGCACGCAGTATCCGGGAGACTCGCTTTCGCTGGTGCTGTTTCACGATTCGGCGGAGGAGATCCCGTTGTCGCAGCTGGCGCGGGTAAAGGTTGGCCCTTACTACACGAATACACGCGAAGGGCTCCGGTTGGCGCAGAGAATCTTGCAGCGTCAGAAGAAAGACATGAAGCAGATTGTGATGATCACCGACGGCAAACCTTCGGCGCTGACGCTGGAGGACGGGCGCATCTATAAAAATGCCTTCGGCCTCGATCCGCTGGTGGTGAGCCAGACGCTGGAAGAAGTTTCGAAGTGCAAACGGGCTGGTGTGCTGATCAATACGTTCATGCTCGCGTCCGATTACGGGTTGGTGCAGTTTGTGCAGAAAGTAACAGAGATGTGCCGCGGGAAGGCCTACTTCACGACCCCGTATACGCTAGGGCAATATTTATTGATGGATTATATGTCGCGAAAGACCAAGACGATTCATTGATTCGTCGTCAATTCCGCGGGGGCTAAAGCCTCGTTAGCTTTACGCGGCTCTGAAGCGCCGCTCTTCCACGGCAGGGCTAAAGCCCGAATCATTTTTTGCGACTCTGAGCGGCACGGCTGAAGCCCTTCCCAAAGGCCCTTTCCCGACACCCATCCAAAAAACGACTTTCCGTAAGAACTAACCCATCGCCCAAAGCTGGCGGACTGCTGATACTCTTTTATTAACCTATGGCGACTTGCATTCGATGTGGGCGGCAGCTGCCTCCGCTGACGCTTGGAAAAAAGATTTGTCAGTGGTGTGTGCAGCATGAGGCGGCGCAGCGCGGCGAAGAGATCGAGGAGGCGAGGCAGCCGGTCATCGCCGCTCCCTGGGTTCGGCGCGAATCCAGCATCACTCTCACTCATGTATTGTTCGGCGCCAACATCGCTGTCTTTCTCGCGATGGCGCTCGCCGGCGGTTCGGTGATGGATTTCAACGGCGAAGTGATGGTGCGTTTCGGCGCCAACTATGGACCCTTCACGTTGTCGGGTCAGTGGTGGAGACTGCTGACTTACATGTTCCTTCATGGCGGGCTAATGCACATCGCATTCAACATGTGGTGCCTCTGGAGCCTTGGAGCGTTGTGTGAATCACTGTATGGCCGCTGGACTTTCGCCGCTATTTATCTCATTACTGGGGTTGCCGCAGGTTTGGCGAGCGTGGGGTGGAATCCTGGAACGTTGAGCGTGGGCGCATCCGGCGCGATCTTCGGATTAGCTGGAGCTTTGATTGCCTCGTTCTATCTGGGAGAATTCTCAGTGCCGAAGATCGCGATCCAAGGGACATTGCGAAGCCTCCTTTTCTTCGTCGGCTTTAATGTCCTATTCGGAACCTTGTCTCCGGGGATAGACAACGCCGCGCACGGCGGCGGATTGATCAGCGGACTGATCCTCGGCGCCCTGATCGCCCGCCTGGCGCCGCAACCGGATAATCCGCTTCGTCGGACGGGAGTTCTGATCTTCATGCTGTTGATCGTGGGCAGCGCTGCGGCGGGGATACACCAGTGGCGCGGCTCCGGGATGCACTTCGGGCGCTCCGCGATGGATGCGCAAGAGAATATCGACCGGATGATCCGCGAGCTTCGAAATAAGGTTAAGCAGAGCCCGCAGGATGCCTCGGCTCATTATGCGCTGGCGCATGCTTACTTTACCAAGGGACAATTTCCCGAAGGGGGGGCCGAGTTAAGAAGAGTGCTCGATCTGCAACCAGAAAACACCAAGGCCCGAATGGAACTGGGAGGTTTCTATCTGAGGCAAGAACAGCCCAAAGAGGCGCAGGATGAGTTCACGAAGGTGGTGGCTCGGGATCCAGGCAATGCGGTTGCACATGCCGCCCTGGGAGTAACGCTGGCGGATCAGAATAATCATGCCGCTGCCATCAACGAATACCAGACCGCATTGCGTATCGAACCGAAGGCTCGGGGCGTCTACTACCGGATGGGTGTTTCGCAGGCCCAATTGAAGCAGTACGGCGAGGCTATCGCTTCCTACTCGAAAGAGAAGGAAGCGAACGGCGACGATGCCGAATTGGAGAGTGCCCTGGCGGACGCATACCAAGCGAAAGGCATGGCGCAGCCGGCGCAGGAAGCGCGAAGCAAGGCCGCGCAGCTAAAAGGCCAGACCGCAAATTGACGGGTTCCAAAAACTCCTGTGGGGACAGCCGCCCTCGGCTGTCCGCCGAGCGCAGCTCGGCTTCGCCGCGTCAGCTTTTCGTGATCTCTCCCACCGCACGGTACGCCTGGTTGATAGCCTCATCGGTATAGGCGTAGGCACCGGCGTCGGCGTTGGCGATGGCGATCCGGCCGTGGGGCTTGCGCGCAACTTCGCAGGGAGTCTCGCCGCCTTCCAGCCAGAATGAATCGAACAACGAGTTGTATTCGTAGGCGTAGCCGTGAGGCCAGCGATTGACTGTGATGGCGGCGATGTCACGGGCCGGATCGAAGCCGCCCGGGACTAGCGTGCGCGCCAGCTGATCCCGAATGTTGCGCTCCATGGTTTCGAAGCTGGTTGTGTAAAGTTCCATGCGGCCCATGCTGTGTTGTTCGCGCGCGGGATGCCCTGGGCTGCACGCGGCTTTCATCATGTGCACGACGATGGGGTCTTCCGGCTTGCGCGGGAATTCGTATCCGCCCATGCTGACTGGCAGATCAAGGTTCACATACGAGTGGTACATGCCCGGGGCGTAGACGGAATGGGCGCCGACTTTTTGGAACGATGTCCAATTGCGAAGGGCGACGTTAGTATAAAGCAAGGGGACTTTTTGCGCGGAGGCCAGGGCTTCTTTCTGCCTGTTGGGGAGTTCTTCGCAGATGTATGGAATGACGACGTGCCAGCAGGCGAGGATTGAGTTCTTCGCGTTGGCCATGTAGACTTTGCCGCCGCGAGCGTAGGTGACTTCGACTTCGGTCGCGCTGGCGGCGTCGCCCAAGTGCTTCACGCGAACGGCCGTGCTGTTCAGGCGGATTCGGACGTCGGAACTGGAATCATCGAGTTTGGCATAATTTGCTTTGGCCAGGACAACGTCTGATAAAGAATTCCCCGGGATGGCGTCTGGAATCAACTTGCGAACCAGAAGGCGCGCGATTGTGGCGTTGCCGTCGGGAAAATGGAAGAAGAACTTCTCCGCTTCTTCATTGGGGATGCAGTCGCGGTTCATGCCCTTGCCGGGCGATCGATCCAACTTCAGGCCGTCGAAGCCGGGCAGGCCCAAGCCCCACGCATCCTGCGCTGCAACCGCGTCGATGCCGACACCGAAGAGTCCGTGCGGCAGCGTCTGGTATAGCTTTACGATGTCCTCATGAACGCCGGCGACGTCTTTCAAAAAGCTGGCATAACTGATGCGGGCCAGCTTCGCTTTTTTCTCATCGGAGGTCAGTCCGGCGTAATAGTCTTTCGGTTCCTGATAGAGGCGCTGCATGTCAAGCTTGGCTTGCTCGGCCAGCGGAGCGTCGGCGAGAAATTGCTTCAGCAATTCCGGCGACGGACCATCTGCGTCAGCGCTCTCGCCACCGCCACGCGGGTGGGGATTGATTACCAACTTGTCGACGCCGAATGTTTCTTTATCGAAGAAAATTCTGGAGCGCAAACCCGCAGAGCGATACAAACCCTTGTTGACGTACTTGGAGTATGAAAGCACGTCGATGCCGAGTTCCTGAATCAGGCTCTTGGCAACCGCGCTATAGGGGGCGGGGCTTTCGATGGAAAATGTTCCGCCAAAGCCGAGGCGGAATGCGTTGTTTACCTGGAACTCGTTGCGTTTGGCGTGTCCGCCGAAGTCGTCGTGGTTGTCGAGGATAAGGATGCGAGCCTTCCCGCCGGTTGCCTTGCGGTAGAAGTGAGCGGCCGAAAGCCCGCTAATGCCGCCGCCGACAACGATCAGGTCGTAGGTTTCGCCGGTGTCTTCGGGCTTGCCGGCTGAATCCCAAAAAGTGCCATCGCGCAGGCTGTGGGCGGCTTCAAACGAACCGGGGTGGCTGCCGCGCATACCCGTTAGAGCGGGAGGATAATAAGTGGGGGATTTCTCAGGACCGGGAGCCTGGCTAGCGGCGAAAAGGTCCCATGGCATGAGGGCCGCACCCGCCGTCATCGCTACGCCGTTGAGGAAGTCGCGGCGCGTGATCTGGCGACCCATTCCCAGTTCGCGGTCACGCGAATCGTCCACGATATTCTCCGCCATTTTGCACGACTTGCGGCGCGGCTAAAAGCCGCGCCCTTTCAAAACAACGCGAAAGCGGACCTTGTCCGCAACCGCTGAAGCCGTGCACCGTAGCCCTCTGCTGGCTGCACTCTTTACGATGACGAGCCGCTGTCTGCCTTCTTCACGGCCAGGTCAGCGCCCTGGAATCCGATACGACTGTGGGTTCCGTCGCAGAAGGGCTTGTTGGTCGACCCACCGCAGCGGCAAAGGGAAAAGGCGGGCTTGCCGGTGAGATCGAACTGGTTGCCGTTGACATCGACCAGTTCGACGGAGCCTTCCGCAGCCTCGACCCGGTACGGGCCATTGGGTCTTACGGTGATTTTTACCTGAGCCATGAATCCATCCTCCAACCTTACGGGTTTCTAGTAAGGCTAAACGATATCACCAAGCGGGCGGACATGTCGTGGGGCTGCCAATCTTTTTACGGCAGCACAATGCGTCAAGTTCTCAAGCGGCCAGAGACCTGGCTGACACCAGGCTGCGGTAGAGCTGCAGGTAATCGTCGATCATGCGCTTGGTGGTAAAGCGCTCGCGGGCGCGGTTGTACGCCAACTCGGCGTAGGCGCGGCGCATAGGACGGTCGGCATTGAGTTGGCGGATATTGTCCGCCAGGCTGGAAGAATCATTCGTGCGGAAATAAAGCGCTGCGTCTCCCCAAATCTCGCGAAAGCTCGGGATGTCATTGGCCACAATGGCGCATCGAGAAAAGGCGGCTTCGAGAGCCGCCATGCCCAGGGGTTCGTAACGGGCGGTGGCTGCGTAGATTGAGGCACGGCTATAAAGTGCGCGGAGCTGCGCTTCGGTCTGGGGCCCACGAATCGCCACGGAGGTCTGTTCAGTATCAACTTTCACGTCGGCGCGAATTGGAATGCGGGGCATGGGCACGGTATGTTCAGCGCCGACTATGCAGACGGGAACACAATGGGGCTGCTGAGTGAGAAGAAAGACCTGCTTGCTGGCGTCGATAAGGCGGCCGACAGCCAGCACGCAATCGTCTTTATTCACGTAAGGATTGAAGAAAATGGGATTGCGTCCGGGGTAGATCACTTCTGCCCGCTGGGGCCGCCGATAACAAGCGGAAATGCGATCCAGCATCCAGGCTGAAGGGGCCACCACTGCGTCCGCGCCCGCCAGGCCCTTGAGGACGGTGTTGCGATACCACGACAGAGAACCCTCAGGCCGTGGGGCGCGATTGTGGACAGCATGGGTCCGGGTGATCAGATCGCCGTGGACCATCACAACGCGCGGCACATCGACGGGCAGATCTCCATAGCAAAATTGGTTGAGATGGAGAACGTCGGGCCGCAGTTCGCGAACCAACGCGGCTAGGAAGGCGGACGATTCTGGCAGATCCTGTTCCGCTTCTTGCATCCACTCGAGATGGAAGGCGCTTGGCCGGTAGTCGAGGCCATGCAGGTGATCCATCCACGAGGTCTGGTCGGGAAGCGGAATCTCGCCGAAGCTGACCAGCGTGACTCGCACACCGCGTGTGACCAGACCGGTCACAAGTTCGCGAGTGTAGGTCCAGGAGCCCGAGAGCGAGTCGGTGGTGACGAGGACGTGCACAGAGCCTCCGAAGGAACGCTGCGGAATCCCGCGAGGGACAGGGGTTCCGCCGTCCTGGCGAGTTCATTCTAGTGTGAATCGAGCGAGACGGGAAGTGATTTCAATCGCGCCGGTGCGCAAGGGCTTGCATGCGGGTAGCGGATTGCGAAGTTCCCAGGTTCTTCTCGACTCCGCCACGCTACGGCTGGCGGGACAGCCGCTACGTGAGCCGTGCGTCAGGCTACTTCCAGGCGAAGCCGGAGTTCTCTAGCGAGGTCGTTAATGACACGAATCTTTTCCACTGCCGAGTGGGGGACGTCAGGGACGGACATGGCGAGTTCACAAGAAAGGAGCATGGCGGTCAGAGTCTCCCGCATCTCGCTGCGCATTTGATCTTCAACCGCGCGACGCGCCGCTCCTTCCTCGCGCTTGCGGCGATGGAGAGCCGAGCGCACTTCGCGGACCAGACGTTCCATTCCTGTGACTGCGAAGTTGAGATAGACCGGGAATGCGGTGCCTAAGTGTTCGATCATCTGCTCACTCTCGGCGGGTTCGGTTTCGAGCAGGAACTGGTCGATTACGGCGGCGGAATAGGTTTGTTCGCGCAGGCGGGTGGCAGCCTCCTGCAGGGTCTGAGCCCAGTGCGTTTCCAGGCCGGTGGCGGCGCGCAGGGATTCGGCACACTGTGGGCCGTTAGCTGAGGGCGTGATGAGTAGAATCATGTTCTTTCCATAGCACGTCCGCCGCCACAGTACCGCCTGCTGAAACCATGGCGCTTAGCAATGTCGGCATCAAAACCGCTTCCCGTTGCGGTACTTGCGAGCCAGACGTGAGTTCAAAGTTGAACGCGTTAGGCTGAATACTCCTGAGATGCGTAGTCCTTGAGCTTGCGGTAGAGCGTTGTTTTCCCAATGCCCAACAGGCGAGCGGCTTGCAGTTTATCGCCGTTGAGTTCCGTGATGGCGCTCAAGATCGTGCGCTTCTCCAGTTCTGCTATGGGGATAATTTTTCCACGTCCGTTGGTGGTTAAAGTCCCACCGACACTGGACACATCGGGTAGCGGCAGATTGGCAACCTCGCGAGGCAGATCTGTGGGGTGGATCAGCGGACCGCTGGTAAAGGCGTACGTCCGTTCGAGACAATTTTCCAGCTCGCGGACGTTGCCTGGCCAGTCGTAGGCGAGCATAGCCTTGAGAGCGTCGTCGCTGAGTATTTTCTCCTGTCCAGAAGATCGCACCAGGCGTTCCAGGAAATAAGCGATCAGCAGGGGAATATCTTGCCGGCGCTCGCGCAGCGCGGGAATCCGCAGGCTGAGGACGTTGAGACGAAAGTAAAGATCGCGGCGAAACTCGCCTTGCGTGACGGCTTGTTCCAGGTCGCGGTTCGTGGCGGCCAGGATGCGCACATTGATGGGCACTCGGCGAGTACTGCCAACGGGACGAATTTCCTTCTCCTGGATCGCCCGCAACATTTTAGCTTGCAGATCGACGGGAAGCTCTCCCACTTCGTCGAGAAATACAGTACCACCCTCAGCCATGGCTAAAAGTCCATCTTTGGACTGGTTGGCACCGGTGAAGGCACCTTTCACGTAGCCGAACAGTTCAGTCTCGATCAGGGTGGGGACCAGCGATCCGCAGTCCACGGGAATGAATGGCTTGTCGCGGAAGGGACCGGAATAGTGAATGGAGCGTGCGACGATCTCCTTTCCGGTACCGCTTTCGCCCAGAACTAACACTGGGTGAACGCTGTTGGCGGCTTTAGCGATGATGCGATAGAGCTTTTCCATTTCAGGAGCACGCCCGACGATGCCGCCGAATCCCTGTTTGGACTTCACCTTTTCGCGCAGCAGGCGGTTTTCGGACTTCAGCTTCAAGTGGCTGACCACGCGCTCCAGCAGCATCTTCAGTTCGTCGACGCTAAACGGCTTGGTCACGTAGTCGTAAGCGCCATGCTTCATGGCTTGCACAGCCGACTGCACGGTACCGTAGCCGGTCACGACGATGACCACGGCCTCAGGACGGCGTTCCTTGATGCGGCGCAGCGCCTCCAGGCCGCCCACGCCAGGCAGGCGCAGATCGAGCAGGACGGCGTCGAAGGACTGGGCGTCCAGATGCCGGTAGGCTTGTTCGGCGGAATCGGCCGCATGCGCGGTGAATCCCAGCGAATGCGCCACTTCGCGGCAGGCTTCGCGGATCGATCGTTCATCATCCACAATCAGAAGGTTAAGAAAATTGGCGGGTTGTGTCTGCGGTACGGCATTCATCGAACTCAAGGCTGGTGACGTCATGGCGTTTCGTTCCTTTTCTTTGATTCTTTGGAGATGAGTGCTTCCTCATTGTTTTCGGACGGAAAATCGGGAGCTTTCAGGGAATTCAGAACCACTGCCGGAACTAGCGGCAGCATGACGGATACGCGCGCGCCACGCCCCGGTGCGCTCTCTATATGGATCAGGCCGCCGTTGCTGCTGACGATCTCATGGACAGTCGCCAATCCGAGGCCAGTGCCCTTGCCGGCCTTGGTGGTGAAAAAAGCTTCGAAGAGGTGCGCGTGGGTAGCGGCATCCATGCCGATTCCGTTGTCAGCCACCACGAAAAGGGCGCAGGGGAGCGAGGTTGGGTTGCTGGAACCGACAGGCGATGCAGTGAGCACCTGGATTTCGCAATTGCTGGTTTCAACGATGATCCGGCCTCCGCCCGGCAACGCGTCCCGCGCATTGAGCACCAGGTTAAGCAGAATCTGCTGCGATTGAGTCGGGTCCATTTTGACCAAACCCAGATTGGGGTCCAGGTTGAACTGCAGATCGATATTCTCTCCAATCAGGCGAATCAGCAGGTTGCGCATGCCATCCGCGACTTCGTTCAGGGAAAGCAGGCGCGGCGCGGAATTCGTGGGTCGGGCTACCGCGAGCAGCTGCCGCACCAAGCCCGTGGCCTGGATACTGGCATTCCGGATTTCTTCAGCGTACTTGCGCACTCGAGGACCGGGGTCCGGAGTGGCGATGAGTAAATCGCAATACAACAAAACTCCGGTCAGGAGATTGTTGAAGTCATGAGCCACGCCTCCGGCCAGGCGGCCTAAAACTTCCAGCTTCTCGGCTTGCTGAAGACGTTGCGCGCCCGCGCGATCATAAGGGCAGTCCACTGCAAGGGCCAGGGCGTAGTCGGAATTGCCATTCCTCCCGGACACGAGCCATGCGGTCCAGAGCAGCGTCTTGCCACTGGCTGTAATCATTGGAGAGTCAATCTGAAAGCTGTCTCGTTGTTGCTCGAAGAGCTCCGCAAGGAGCCGCTCGCCTTCGGCACGCTTTTGAGGATGAATGAGATCCGAGAAACAGAGGGATGGCACGATCCGCGATCTGCCGCCCAGCATTTTTTCCAGTGCCGGATTGAGCGCAATGATCTTACCGTGGCGCTGGCATTGCGCCAGTCCAAGTGGCGCGCACTCGAAAAGAGGCCACAGTTCCGTTTTAGAATGTCGCGGCGTCCACGGGAATTCAGCGGCAGCGCTCATACACCTACTTTGCGCGGAATGATTCCCGGAAGGAATCCGTTATTCCGTCGCCTAAGACCTTGGTTTTCCTGGAATGGGAATTAACGGCAGTTCGGACGACACGTCTCCCATTTCGAGCTCACTATAGAGAACGGGCTCGGTCCCTGCTAAGGGCAGATGTCACTAAAACGAGATTTTTTTCTGTGGAAAACTTTGCCGAAACTGCGCTGGATTGGTCTGTATTCTGAATTAATGGTCGGATGGCGCCGGCTGACTGCCGGCCACATCCACTGCCTCTGTCAAACGGAAGACCAGCCGGCGGCCTTTTTCCAGCCGAACAACTGGGCTTTGCGGAGGCCGGGTCGGGCCAGCCTGGCCGCGAACGAAAAGGCTGGACGTCTGGACCGGAACATTCAATCCCGCCAGTTGGATCGACTCGAGAGTCAGGCGGACATAGCCCCGATTGCGCTTGAGATTGGAAGCCCGGGCAGACTCCACGCGTCCTGAAACCGCCGCGCCGAGTGGGACAAGTTTGTTGCCCTCTACTACGACGGGCTGGTCGACGATTGCCTCGAAGGTTGCATTTGCGTCCGGATTCTCGGCGGATATCGGATTCTTGGTGCGAACCGTGAGCAGCGTGCCGGCCGGGAGATTTTGAGGGTCCTGGAAAGGAAGGTCCGTTTCAGGCTTCAGGCTATTGTCTTGTGCCGCTGGCGAGTCACTCGGGCGGGATGGCTTTCCATCCGCATCATGAAAAGGAATCTTGTGCTCCGACTGAGTGGTACCGTCGGCACTCTGCAACCCATCCGGGGGTGCACAGCCAACTGCCCCCAGGAGCACCAGCAAAATTGTCCCAAACGTCAGACCTCCGGGGCCTCGGAATCGGCTCATTTGAACTATCCTCGTCCGCGTTTCGTTGACAAGCAAGTGGCAACCCGAATACCAGACCCAGCCTCACTAAATCAACAACTTGACGGCAGCCCCGTCGCCTACTCCATGTAGATTCTTCCTCTCGTGGAGTTTGTTCACACTGTCTGGACGGCCGCACCAACGCCAGCCGACGCTCCAATAAAAAACCGGAGAGCGGTAAGCCGCCCTCCGGGTTACATTTGGTCCCAGACTCTAATAACGTCGTCGTTATGGTTTCGGCGCCGGTTTCCTCACTGCCTTCTTCCGCGGTGCGGGCTTGGTGGTTTTCTTCCTTTCACTCTCCCGGCCGCCGATCAAACTCAGGGCATCGGCTGCATTGAAGGGGAATTTCCGGACCGAAGTTTCGGTTGCCTGGCCCGCCGACTTCAGAGTGACATCCACGCGGCGATTACTGGCCAGCTTGATCACTGTGATTCTGGCCAGAGCCCGCCGCCGTTCTTCGGTTGTGAGGTCAGTGTCGCCCTCGATCGAAGCCCTCACTTCGTCCGTCGTCAAATTGCGTTGCTTGCCATAGGCCACGGTCTCAATGTTGGACTCCGGAATGCCTTGCCCAACCAGATAGGCCTTTACACTCGCCACGCGGCGTTCCGTGAGCTTCTGGTTATACTCATCCGTTCCACGAATATCGGCATGCCCTTCGAGAACGAGGTGAGCGTCTGGTTTGGACTGGAGATATGTTTTGAAGTCTCTTGCCAACGCCTGCAGAGTCCTTTGTTGACTTGGCACGAGACCAGCGCCCGGCCTATCCGTCGCAGGTTGAGCGGTTGGGTAATAAATACTGTGCAGAGCCAGCCGGGCCTCCAGAACTTCGATCGCAGGACTCCGCGTTGGTGGTGGTGGTGGATTTTCCACCGTTACCTGGGTTGAGGCTTGGCCGTTTAGGCCCCGCGAATCGGTGCAAGTGGCAGTTATCGTTACCGTGCCTGGCGCAGCGCCAGAGGTGCTCAAAGTTGCCGAGTTGCCACTTCCGGCAACCGTGCCGCCCGTGGCCGTCCAATCGGCAACTGAAGTGGGCACGCCATCAGGGCTGGTACAGGAGGCGGTCAGGGTTACACTTCCACCAGGAGCCACGCTCGTCGGGCTGGCCGACAGTGACATGGTTGGAGGATTTTTCGGCGGCAATGGTTTGACCGTATAGTTCGCCGAGCAACTGGCTACGTTATTGCTCTTTGCTCTCGGATCGGTCACATGCGCCGTGACTGTGTAAGAACCAGGGGCGGCATTGGTGGTGTCGATGGTGGCCGTGGTGTCTTTTCCGCTCACCTGCCCGCCATTCCCGCTCCAACTGTAAGTCACGGTGTGTTTAGGGTTGAAATTGCTGGGCGTGACGGTGGCGGTGATGGGCTCGCCGACTAACACCTCAGTTGGCTGCACGGAACACGCAGCCGTGGGCGCCACAGCCTCCGCGCCACCAAAATTGAGCACGATGCCGGTGCGCAGTCTCGCGCCCTCAAACGTAGGACGCCGGAGAGATGGAAACTGTGAGCCAGCCAGATTGGCAAAGTTGTGCCGCGCCCAGACGAAGTCAGCTTCAAACAATCGCCAGGAAAGCGTCTTCGAAAGCGGGATGTCCATGCCGCCGCCTAGAACCGCACCAATGCCGTTGTGGGTAACCTGTCCGGCGCCGTAACTGACTCGATTGAAGCCCGGCAGAGCATGCAGAAAAAACGCGAATGAATCGGTGCGAATGATAAACCGTGGCCCGGCGGATGCCGTCCATTCCGAGGCAGCTTGGTCCGTATTCCGGCTATATCCGAGGTCGGTCTCGATACCCCAATGGGGATCGAAGTTGAAAGTCAGCGCACCACCGATTCCCTTGGCCATGTCGGGAAAGGTATACCCCGTAGGACTGTTAGGATTGCTGCCTGCGACCGGAACGGTGTCCCCGTCAGCCTGTTGATACTGGTAACCGATAAATGCGTCCCACTTGGGGTTGGAATCACTCTGCGCGAACGCAGAAGCCGAAAGTAAAACCGCTACAATCAGACCTGACAGACAGACAACAAGGCGACAACCACGTGCGTGGCTGTTGAGTGTCATGAAATCCTCCGAAATTGCTCGTCTCCGGTAACTGTGGCAACGAGACGTTGATGGGATAGACAGAACGTGGGAAGATAATTCCTTTCCTCAAGAACTCGGAATTTTAGCGCACTGCTGTTTAAAGCGAAAGCATAGACTTGAAGTGTCGCTCAGTTAGGCAACCTCGCATGGCCTATTTTGTCTCAAATTGAAATTTTTGCCATGCAGCTCGAATCGGTCGTCCCATGCCTATGCAGACCTTGCCTGGTAGGAAGCTGGCCGCGTATTGTGGGAATTCGATTGGATAACCAGGTCAGCACGCGAGTGGACCTTCGCCTTCGTTAAGTGAGCAAGAAGAGCACGAAAAAATGAGCCACGAAAAAGTATTGATTGTGGAAGACGAGGAGAACGAACGATCTGGGCTGGCCGAACTGGTGTCTTCCTGGGGATTTCGAGTAGATACGGCCCGGGATGGAGCGGAGGGGCTGGAGAAAGTGACGCAATGGTCGCCGTCGATTGTCATCACCGACCTCAAAATGCCGCGCCTGGGCGGAATCGAACTTCTGGGCCGCCTTGCCGAACAGGCCACAACCATCGCCGTCATTCTAGTCACGGCCCAGGGAACCATCGACAGCGCGGTTCAGGCGATGCGCATGGGGGCGTACGACTACATCACCAAGCCAATTGACACCAACCGGCTGCGGACGATGCTTGGGAATGCCTCGGCCCTGCTGGGGACGCGCGCAGAACTTGAGGCCACACGGCGCAGGCTGCGGGACGCGGGATCGCTGGGGCGTCTGAACGGAGCCTCGCGCAAGATGCAGGAGATATTCCGGCTCATCGAGATGGTCGCGCCCAGCACCGCCTCAGTGTTAATAACCGGCGCCAGCGGGACGGGAAAAGAATTGGTGGCGCGCACCATCCATGAGCTCAGTCCGCGGAAGGACCGACCTTTCGTTGCCATTAACTGCGCAGCGATACCTGAGACTTTGATGGAAAGTGAAATCTTCGGTCATGAAAAAGGCGCGTTCACGGGGGCGCTGGAACGCCGTACCGGCTGCTTCGAACTGGCGGAAGGAGGAACGCTGCTGCTGGATGAAATTGGCGAAATGCCGATCGGAACGCAGGCCAAACTGCTGCGCGTTCTGGAAGACCACAAACTACGGCGCTTGGGGAGCAAAGTCGAAACTTCGGTAGACGTGCGTGTTCTCGCTGCCACCAATAAGGTTCCTGACGAGGCCGTTTCGCGGGGCGAGTTGCGCAGCGATCTTTACTATCGCCTTAACGTGTTCAATATCCATATGCCTCCTCTGCGCGAGCACAAAGAGGATATTTCCAGCCTGGTAGAACTGTTGCTGGCAGAGATGAGCGCCAAGCATTCCCGCAAAGTTGCCGCTGTGAGTGAAGCCGTTCTGAATCAATTCAATCAATATTCATGGCCGGGCAACGTGCGTGAGTTGCGCAATATGATCGAGAGGGCGGTCATCGTCTGCGATGCGGGCGTGATCGAGACCAAGCATTTGCCCCCGGGGTTTGGACAGGCTCCGCTGCGCACGGCAGCCAACGATCCGGATGCCGTTCGCCTGGGCGTAGGCACGACGGTGGAAGAAGCCGAGAAAATGCTGATTCTGAAAACGCTGGAGGCTACCAGCAACAACAAGACTCGAGCCGCCGAGATTCTCGGGATTAGCCTGAAAACGCTGCATAATAAATTGAAGGAATATGGCAGCGCCGCCTCGGAGGCCGTTTCCGGCAAGGAGGAAGTACCCAGCGGCTAACGCGTCTTCGCAATGCTGTTGAACGAGCCGCTTCTTTTTTCCCCTCATGCTGCGACGAAAAACCATCATCGTGCTAGTCATCACTCTCATGGTGACGGTCATGGTTACTGTCTTCTCCATCCTGTACATCTCTCAAATTCTGCGGCTACGCATTGCCAATGCCAACGAGACTGCAACCAGCCTGACTCATCAGCTGGCGTATGCCGCATCCAACGCGGTACCCGACTTCAGCAGCACATCCATCGATACCAGTAAATCGGCCGCAGTACGTCGTGCGCTGGCCGATTACGTGCAGACGGACCTCGCCCTCCTTAATCTTCTGCAGTCCGATCCCGGTGATTGGAGGTTTATCTACGACGTATCCATCGTTGACGTCAATGGCAAGGCTTTGCTCCACACTAATGCCAGCATGGTGGGCAAGGTTATTCCGCCGCGTCCCGACTTTCAGAAAGTCGTAAAGGCGGGCTTCCGGGAACAAATGCGTCTGGTCTTCAGCCCTGCCGAGGTTTACGACGTAACCTACCCACTGGAATTGAATGGCGAGCCTTTCGGCACAATTCGTATCGGAGTGCAAACGGTTTTTCTGAAAAGCGAGGTGCAGACCCGGCTGATGAGGGCGGCTTACATTTCCGTGACGTTAGTCTTTGTTTCGCTCTTTCTAGCTGCAGGAATCTCCAACCTGGCGCTGGGTCCGCTGAAAGAAATCAGCCGCAATCTCGATAGTGTGAGCGCGGGGGACGCCGAGGCGCTTTACGGAGACGAGTCCCGCCAAGATGAATACGGTCTGGTCTCTCTGAAAATTGCCAACCTGGGCCGTCAGATTCGAGACAGCAGAGAAATTTTCTCGGCGTTGAAGGACAACGTCGATCAACTCATGGCCAAGCTGCAGGATGGCTTGATGCTGTTCGCGCGCGATTCGCGAGTGGTGCTGGTAAGCGCGCCGGTGGAAGGTTTTCTGGGCCGTCCCCGCGCGGAACTCCTCGGACACACGGTCCATGAAGTATTTGATCAGGATTCTCCGCTAGGCGCGGCCCTGCTCGAGGCTTTTGATCGCCGACGTCCCTTGTCACAGCGGGAGTTTGAGGCGGCGGGGGGAAAACGCGTGCAAGTCTCCCTCGATTTCGTGCAGGAAAGAACCTCGCAGATCGGCGCTCTTCTGATTATGCGGGACACCGAATCGGTGCGGCGGATTGGCGACGAAATTGAAATGTCACGGCGGCTCTCCGCCAGCGGACGCCTCACCCGGGGGGTGGCCCATGAGGTGAAGAATCCCATCAACGCGATCGTGCTCCACTTGCAACTGCTGCGCAACAAACTGGCGCAGCAGGAGCCCGACACACGGCGTCACATGGATATCATCGACGCTGAAATCCGCCGCCTGGATCGCGTGGTGCAGACGCTGGTCGATTTTACCCGGCCGCGCGATCTTCATCTGGAAGAAGTAGACTTGCGCCGCCTGATGGAAGATGTGGCACAACTCGCGGCCCCGGATGCCGAGCAGCATGGTGTCACCATTCAGCGTCATATGCCGGAGCAACGGCTGTCGATCAAGGTTGACATCGATTTGATGAAGCAGGCTCTGCTCAACGTCGTGATCAACGGAATCCAGGCCATGCCACAGGGAGGTCTGCTCAGCCATCTCCGCTCGACGCGAAAACAATGCCGTGGTTGCCGAAATTCGGGATGAAGGCGCCGGGATTCCGTTAGACATGCACGACAAAATTTTCGAACTCTATTTCACAACCAAGAAAGATGGCAGTGGCATCGGCCTGGCCCAGACCTATCAGATTCTGCAATGGCACTATGGTTCGGTAGACTTCGAATCCGCCGAGGGGACGGGGACAGTATTCCGCTTCCATATTCCGGCGGGTGCGGCGCTGGAGGCTGGTCCTGAGTATGCTCCCGACGCACAGATGGACAATGCGGAGATCGATTTATAAGACATCCGAATTGTGAACTTGCGACAACGAAGAATCGCGCGGCCGCCTGCCGCGATGCGCGCTCGAAAGGGTAAAATCGTTTTGCGTCGTCAAAGGAACGCGCGGATCTGCGTATGACCCTGGCAGAAATGTTTCTCGTCAGCATTATCTGCATCGTGCCGGCAGTGCCTGTGGTGGCGACGAGGCATCAGGCCCGCGCCACAGCCGCCCTCCCCAAACAAATCTGCCCAGGCTGAAGGAACGCAAGGTCAGGGAGCAGCCTCGCCGGCGCCTCCATCGAATACATCCCAGCCACCATCCGCCGCCACTGCGGCCCCTTCATCCTCTAATCAAAATCCGCCCACGGCAAAAAAGCGGGGGCGCCACAAGAAGAGAGCAATTGCATCGAACTGCAATAGCACCCCTGCGGCCGCCGGTCAGGCTGCCTCAAGTTCTAGTACCTCGAGTGCGCCGCCGGAGTCCGGTGCTACAGGAAATGCTCCGCCTGCGGGAGCTTCGAGCGCCCCCACAAACTGCCCTCCGTCGAAGGTAATTGTGCGGCAGGGAGGAACCGCCGAGCAGAGCATTCAGTTGGCAGGAAGCGCGACCAGTGCGTCCCAGCAGCGGGACACTGCCAACCAAATGCTGGGGACGACGGAAGCAAATCTGAAGAAGATTGCCGGGCGCCAGCTCAGCTCGGATCAGCAAGACATGGTCAATCAAATCAGGCAGTTCATGGAGCAATCGAAGGCAGCGGTTGGAGACGGTGATCTCGATCGCGCCCGCACCCTCGCGTGGAAGGCGCAGGTGCTCTCCGAAGAACTGGTCAAGCCGGCGAAGTAACAGAAAAACGTAACCCACAGAGGACACAGAGAGCCACAGAGAAATACTCGATGAAACTCTGTGCCCTCCGTGGCTAATGGTTTTCCTGCATCATACCGGAACTACTTCCCTTTGGCCCGCGCACTGTTTACTTTAGCCAGCAAATCCTGCGACATCGGCTGCAGCGGTCCCGGAATTTTTGCGGCTTCGGTTAGCACGTCCCGGGCCTCAGTGAGCTTGTTCAACTTGCCGTATGCAAAGCCCAGGCCGTATAGAGCCCGTGCATACTGCTGATCGTCCTGCCCCTTGAGGAGAGCCGCGGCGGTTTTGAGCTCAGTGATGGAAGCCGCGGTTTTCTCCTGTTTCAAGTAGGCCCACCCGATCGTATTGTGAGCAACTCCCGCTGAAATTTTCCGCGGTTTGTCGGCGTCGGGAGCATCGGCTTTCGATACCTCAATGACTTTTTGCGAATAGGTGATTGCCTTAGCGGCACTTCCCGGCTTGGCATCGTCTCCGTAGAAATTGGCCAGCAGCAGCAGGGCGGCCAGCGAGTTGGGATTGGAGGCCAAAACTTTTTCTCCGAAAGAAACCAGTCGTGCTTTGTCGTTCAACTGGTCCGGTCCCAGCGTGTACATGGCGTAGCTAGAGACCTGTTCTTGAAACTTCGAGTCGGGATAGGCGGCAGTGAACTTCTCGATATCCGCCATCCGGCTCTTGGGGTCGGTTTCGCTGGTAATCGCGTTGAAACCGGAGGTCTCCAGAAAATCGCAGCTGTTCTGCACCGCGGACTTGTCCTCACTAACCTTGCGAGTGTAGTCCTCATCGCTCATGCCATCGGGCTTTGCCTGCTTCGCGACGGATGAACAAACCTCACCACCTTTCGCCGCGTAATCCATCAGCTTGGAGTTGTTCTTGGCCTGCTGCGCCAGACTCGCCTGCGACACCAGGATATCGAGGTTGTGGGGCGAGCCGACGAGTGCCTTATCGCCGTAGTCGAGGGCCTTTGCCAGATCACCTGTCGCCTGGTAGGCCTGCGAGATCTGCCAGTTCCCGTAGGCTACGGCCGCCGGGTTCGATGAAAATTTCTGCACGAAGTCCCCGTACATGGCGAGCTTCTTCTGGGGATCCTGCTCATTTGAGATGTCTTGCAGGGCATGATCCTCGTCCGTGCCAGCCGCAAAGTTGATTCGGTCGCCCTGGGCGTTTGCTCGAGGGATAGAAGCTGCAAAACAGAGAGACAGAACAACCAGTGTCAGCGACGCGCTCCACCGTCTCATAACTGCCTCCGGTATACGCAGGAAATTAAGCACCTCAAATTCGAGCAGGCGAATCGTAGCGCCGAATGCGGCCGCACGCAAGGGCCTCGTTGCTCTGTGACTCGGTGCCTCCGAGACGGATTCCAGACGTAACTAACTTCGGCTAAGGTAGACTTCGACTAAATTAGTAAAGATGCGTGCCATCCTTAGCCAGCGACCGCTGCGTTTTGTCTTCGCGGCCAACTTAATTTCCATGTTGGGGAGTGGGATGAACTCGGCTGCGGTGGCCTGGTACATTTTGCAGGCTACGCACTCCGAACAGGCTCTGGGAACGTTGGCCGTTTTTCAGACGATACCCGCCATGCTGATGCTTCCCTTCACCGGCGTCATTATTGACCGGGAAGACCGCCGGAAGCTGGTCATGTGGCTGGACGCGGTGCGCGCGGTGATCATCGTTACCGTTGCCATCCTGGCGTTCCAGCATCGCGTGCAGGTGTGGCAACTCTATCTAATGAACACGCTGGTGGCCGCCGGTTTCTGGATGTTCTGGCCGACTATCACCGCTCTCATTCAGGAACTGACGCCCGAGGATCGTTTCGTGCATTCGAACACGTTTTTGATGGCAGGAGTACAGGCGGGATGGCTCATTGCCGGCTCCATCGTCGGCTTCACCTATAACCACATCGGTCTGGGCGGCGTGCTGCTGATCGATGTTTCGACTTATGTAGTCTCGTTTCTTTGCTACTTCGCCGTGCGCAAAGGGCGACATGTGGTGCTGCGTCCGGAGGAATTACGCGAAGATTTGCTCGCTGCGGAAGATGCGTTGCAGCTCTTCTGGCACGACATGCGGGAGGGTCTGCACTTTCTGCGCGATCATCGCGCCGCCGTCATGCTGGGAATCAGTTGGGCTTTGTTCCTGGGCGCCATGATGACAGGAGGAGTGGTCACTCCATCGTTAAGTGAGCGCGTCTTTCATGCGGGGCCCGTGGGATATGGCTGGCTTAGCGCCGGATGGGGCACGGGAGCCTTTATCAGCGTGTTCTACACACCGAAAGCGATTGCCCGCCTGGGTGGGCGACGTGCCGTCGCGTTTTCGATGGCGTTGCTTTCGGTTGCGATGATCTGCGCCCCGGTCGCTCATTTTCTGTTTCTGGCCATAGCGGCATACTTTGTCATGGGTTCGGCTCGCGGCGTTGGCGGCGTGGCGATGAATACCAGCCTGATGGAAATGGTCCCGAAACACCTAATGGGGCGCGTGCAGAACACCTACTACTTCGCGGCAACTCTTTTGCAGATCGTTCTCGCACTCGGCGTTGGCGCCGTGGCGCATAAGGTGAGCCTGGTGGGCGCATTCGCAATCCTCGCCTGTGTGTATGGCTTGTCGTTCGTAGCGGCGAGTTGGCCGGTGGAAGAGGCCGTTGCAGAGGAAGTCGCTGCGAAGTGAGCATCACCAGTCGGATACAGTGTGCTTGTCATCGGCGAAAATCCTCACCCTTGCGCAAAGAGCGCGCAAGAACGGGGCAACCGCGCTCGATTTCTGACGACGCTCCTGAAATCCGACACCCGTGGTCAATCACCGACTCAGACTGTTATTCTTTCCCATTCGTTAAGGAGCACTCATGTCCTCTGACTTGCAGGGCCGCAACGGCGTCGTCTTTGGAGTTGCAAACAAGCGCTCAATCGCGTGGTCCATTGCCCAGGGATTGCACGCCGCCGGCATGAAGCTGGCCATCACTTACCAGAACGAGCGCCTGGAGCAGGAAGCGAAGGACCTCATTCTTTCCTTGCCCGGCGCCGAAGCTTATATGTGCGATGTGTCGCAAGGACGAGGAAATCGAGCGCCTCTTCACCACGCTGAAGGAGCGGCAGCGGCAAACTGCACGCGCTGGTGCACTCCGTCGCTTACGCTCCCGCCGACGAACTGAAGGGTGACTTCGTCAATACTACGCGCGAAGGCTTTCGCGTTGCGCTGGACGTGAGCGTCTATTCGCTAGTTGCGGTGGCGCGAGCTGCTGTGCCGCTGATGGAGGATGGCGGCTCGATTATAACCATGACCTATTACGCGTCGGAAAAAGTCGTGCCCCGCTACAACGTGATGGCCGTTGCAAAAGCGGGACTCGAATGCTCTGTGCGGTATCTTGCCTACGAATTGGGGAAGAAGAAGATTCGGGTGAACGCCATTTCTGCCGGGCCGATCAAGACTTTGGCAGCGCGCGGCATCGCCGGCTTCGGCGACATGCACAAAGCTCACGCCCAACGCGCTCCGCTGGGACGCAACGTAGAAGTCAGCGAAGTAGGATCAACCGGGGTCTTCCTCGCCTCCGACGCCAGCAGCGGCATTACGGGCGAGGTGATCTACGTGGACTGCGGATATAACATCATGGGATTTTGAGAACAATTCTCATTTGTGCTCATTGCGGAATCGGTGTGGAATAATAGATAGCGATGCGAAACCAGCGCCCGATTTTCGCTTTCTTTGCCGCCGCCATTCTCTTCTCGATCGTTCGTGAATGGAGCGCCCCAGTCTCTTGCCCGAGGATTAATCTTGATCTGTCCGCACTCGCAGCGTCAGCCCGCCAATAAATCGTTACCCTGAAACGAAATCGAAAAACCTTTCGTCAACGCATGAGGAATGAGAAGCCCTCGAACACATATTCGTGCTTCCCATCTTTGGAAATCGGTTTCACTTCGCCACGCCGGACCTGTTCCATGGCACTCACCACCTTCGGCAAGATAGACGGGCTGGCAACTGGGACATTGTGCGCGGGCAGCAATAGCTGGAGGTGTGGTGCGAGGACGGCTAACTTCTGCACCGACGCGACGTAGGCATCTAAATCGGTTTCTGACCGGTACAAGTAAATCGGCCCGGCATAGAACGTATCTCCTGTGAACAAAAATCCGTTTTCCTGGTCAAGTAACGCTACGGAGTCGGGGGTATGGCCGGGAGTGGCGATCACTTTCAGGGCACGCGCACCTAGATCGATCCGGTCGCCGTCGTGCAGCCAGTGAGCGACGTGGAACGGCTTGGTTGCGTATGCCTTCGCGTCGAATCCTCTCGGCAGCGATCCGCAGATTTCGTCTGCCGCAAGTTCCGCTTGCGCATCCTCTTTCGATCCGCGCGCGTTAGCACGCGTAAATTCCGTGTCCATGCCATAGACGTCGCTGAAACGCCAGTTGTCGCCGACATGATCGTTGTGGGTATGGGAGTTGAGAACGCTCACCGGAAGTTTGGTCAGGCCTGCTACTACTGCCTGAATATTGCTGATGCCCATGCCGGTGTCGAACAGCAGCGCCCTATCCGCTCCCAAAATGAGATAGGAGATCACTTCTTCCAGTTGGTGCGGTTCGTAAATAGCAAATACACCGGGACGAATCTTGTAAACCTCAAACCAACTATCCGTCCTCGGAATCCGCTCCAACTTGCTGTATGCGGGACGGGGCAGGACCTTACACCACTCTGGTTGCTGGGCAAGAAGAGGAAGCAGACAGATTACGAGGAATAAAGGAATACTTTTCATGGTCTAGCTCGTGATTCTGATCTTCCGTTCCGTCTCGCTTTGCCGATGCAAAGAAATCTCCACATCGCAACCGCGCTGCAAGCTGGGGAATTTCTCGCCCCACTCGATCAGCAGAATGCTGTTGTCGGAACGCACGTCGTCCAGGCCGAGGGTTTCTAATTCGCGCGGCGTGTCGATGCGATAGAGATCGATGTGATACAGATTGGCATGCGGCCCGCGATACTCGTGCACCAGAGTGAAGGTTGGACTGGTGACATCTTCCTCGGCAGCCGCTTCAAACGCCGCCGCGATTCCCTTGACCAGCGTGGTCTTGCCGGCGCCAAGATTGCCGCGCAACAGCACCATCTTGGGCGGCGTGAGCAACCCTGCCAGCGTACGCCCGAAGGCAATCGTGTCTCCCGCCGAATGAGTTGTGATTTCCCGCAGCAAGTCTTTCGCTTTGGCCTGGCCGTTCACACGTCCAGTATAGCGAGAGGAACGAACTGCGCTCGTCCGGACAGCCGAGGCGGCTGTCCCCGCATATTTCACTTAATGGGCCGCGAATGCACTCGACTTCAGGCCCATTGAGTTGCGATCCACGACGTGATCGAGTGAGGTCCGTAGGCGGCGATGGTCGTCATCCTCCAGCGCAACGAAGCGGAAAGGCTGCAGTACACTGTCGGCCATTTTCCGCATCGGGGTAAGAACTTCGGCCATACCATGGACGGGACCTGACTGGGTCTGAAAGGCAACTTCGACAAAGTCGCCTTGTCCCAGCGAATGGGAGAGTTGCAGCAAGCCGCCAGTCACGGAAATGGTTTGGAGTCTAGCTTTTGTGCGCCGGCCATCTTCGAGACGGATCGCAGCCAGGACCGAATCACCTAGCTGGACCCGGGCCGCGCGCCGCGAAGGGTGCGGTTGGGGGAAGTGGGTCATATACTTAATGACTATGTCATCAACCCCTGTGGAGTAATAGATTACCGAAGCCCCTCGTCCGGATTCCGCACTGGACGCGGGAAGTGGCCACATCGATGCCATTCCCTATGAACCACTTAGCGCACGGTTACTAGTTGATTACTGTACTGTGGGACGACGCCGACATCGAACGCGATTCTCAGCGTCTCGGGGACTGGGGGGATTTACTATGTCTCACTGGATGCCCGGAGGGTGTCATGATTCGAATCGTGCTTCTAATAGTGTTTTCACTGTCGTTCGTTCAGCCTGCCTTCTCGGTCTCGCCCGCCCAACCCCCGCTACGCGTCGGCATTGTTGGACTGGTGCACGGACACGTGCATGGATTCCTCGCACAGGCGCGCCAGAGTCCCGAGATCGAGATCGTTGGAGTCGCCGAACCGGACGCAAGTCTGCGTTCACAAGCGGCGACACGATACAGCTTTGATCGATCCATGCTATTTGCTGATCTGGAGGAAATGCTGCAGAAGGTTCATCCGCAGGCGGTCCTCGTCTACACCAACACCTACGATCATCGGCGGGTGGTGGAAACCTGCGCCCGGCACGGCGTACCCGTCATGATGGAGAAGCCCCTGGCGGTCAGTCTCGACGACGCCCTGGCCATCGAAAAGGCCGCTCAGGCCGGCAAGATTCAGGTGCTGGTCAATTACGAGACGTCCTGGTACCGCAGCAATCACGCCGCCTATGACCTCGTGCATGAAGGAGCGCTCGGGGACGTGCGCAAGGTGGTGGTTCATGACGGCCACTACGGTCCGAAAGAAATTGGAGTCGAGCCGGAGTTTCTGGCGTGGCTCACCGATCCCAAATTGAATGGCGCAGGCGCCCTATTCGATTTCGGCTGCTATGGCGCCGACCTCATGACCTGGCTGATGGACGGCCAACGGCCGCAAACGGTCACCGCCGTGACGCAGCAACTTAAGCCGGAAATCTATTCGCGAGTGGATGACGAGGCTACGATCATCCTGACGTATCCCAAGGCGCAGGCCATCATTCAAGCGTCGTGGAACTGGCCTTTCGATCGCAAAGATATGGAAGTCTACGGTCAGACAGGTTATGTGATAACCGTGAAGAGGGATGACATTCGCGTGCGCCGCGGCGGAAAAGAAAGTCACGAAGAACAACTGGCCGCCAAGCCCGTGCCCACGCCGTACGACAATTCCCTTTCGTATGTGCGGGCTGTAATTCTCGACGGCGCCAAGCCTGACGCCTTGTCATCCTTGGAAACGAATGTCACCGTGACCCAGATCCTCGACGCAGCGCGCCGTTCGGCAGCATCGGGAAAAACAATCGCGCTACCAGCGAATAGGTAGGACCGGCTCGAACGGGAAGGGCAAGGCTTCAGAGGTTGCGGAAAAAATCGCCAGCGCGTGCCTCGTCGTGGAAGAGCGGCCCTTTCAGGGCCGCGTGGGACGCGTGAAATGAGAACGGGCTTCAGCCCCCGTGGTCGATTTTCTCGGCGGCTTTTCCGCAGCCTCTTCAGCTGTGCCGCAATCTCCTGAATAAAGTCTCGGCCAGTCGCAGTAGCCCTGTTCACCCGTCCCAGCAGACAAAGCTTTCTCGCGCGGTTCGCTGTGCCCGCTGGAAGGCTTCCGGTAGACCACGCAGCAAATCCGTCGCAACCATCGAATGCTCGCCCACGCTTTCGCGCATCACGTCGCCAGCAAGCCCGTGCAAATACACCGCAGCGCAAACCGCCAGCAGCGCGTCTTTCGGATGTTGCGCGATGAAAGCTGCAATTATGCCGGTGAGAATGTCTCCTGTCCCGCCGGTGGACATTCCGGGATTGCCCGTCGTGTTGACCCAAGCCTCGCCGTCCGGCTGAATTACTAAGGTGCGGTTTCCCTTGAGCACGACGATCAATTCATGCTCGCGTGCGAAATTGCGCGCCACGCCGAGCCGGTCCTTCTGCACGTCCACGGTGGAACTTCCCACGAGCCGCGCCATTTCGCCCGGGTGCGGAGTGATAACCAACAACTGGCCCTTGCCGCCCAACTCACTGCCTTTCAAGTCCTGGGTACGCCCTTCGAATGCGTTCAGCCCATCTGCGTCGAGAACGATGGGAACATCGCTCTTACCGACCAGCCTTCGTACCAACTCGGAAGTCTCGGGAAATCGCGAAATTCCGGGCCCAATCGCCAGGACGCTCTTGCCCTTGATCAGCCCTTCAAGGCGCTCGTCTGCGTTCGCAGCAATCGTGCCCTCGCCAGTTTCTGCCAGCGGCTCAGTCATCAGCTCAGGACGGAATCCAGCAACCGTTGGCAACACAGACTCCGCGGTCGCCACCGTGGCCAGTCCCGCTCCGGCTCGCAGCGCAGCCATACCCGCCATCGCCACCGAGCCGGCTTTGCCCGTTGATCCTCCAACCACCAGCACGTGTCCATAGTTGCCTTTGTTCGATTCCGCGGGACGCGGCCCGATCAGCGAGGCAAAGTCGCGGGCAGTAATCACGTTGAGTTGCAGCGACGAAACAATCGCCTCCGGCGGCGAGCCGATCTCTGCCACGCAGGTCCGGCCATCGGTGAGCGAACTGAAAACATGCGCGGGCCGCGGGGCGGTGAAGGTGATGAGGGAATCCGCGCGGGCAACAATTCCCTGCTGCGGAGCCATTGCATCGGCGGCAGCGCCCGAAGGAATGTCGACGGCAACCACCGGAACTTTACTCGCATTCAGCAAGGCGATGGCCTCGGCATACAGGCCACTCACGGGCGGCTTAAATCCGGTTCCGAGAATCGCGTCGATATATAGATCTGCAGGCAGAGCGAGCCGCACCGGGTCGCCGTTCAAATCTTCGCTGGAGTGTACGACAATCGGCGATATCGGGAGCTTCTCAAACATCCCCGCCGCATCGCCCCTCAGATCCACGCGGTCGGCCAGCAGGATGACCTGAACCGTCTTCCCTTCCTGCTGCAGATGCCGGGCTGCCACGAATCCGTCGCCGCCATTGTTGCCCTTGCCGCAGAAGATCACAATCTTGTGCGCGGCAGGATAATGGGCAAGCACGTGCGACGCCACGGCCGACCCGGCATTCTCCATCAGCGTGAGTGAGGGGACGCCAAAGCGCTCGCTGGTGGCGCGGTCGATGGCGCGCATTTCTGCAGCAGTTACGATTTTCATAAGGGCAAACTTTTATCGAGAGTCGCTGGTCGGTAGAAGGGGCCAGGACAAACAATGAATACGACTGAACTATAAAACAAGATGGCCCTCCGCGCTGTGCGGAAGGCCAAAAGCGATCAGAAGAAAGACCTGCAAACTTTTTACCGAGGCGGCAAGGTTCCATTCGCCACTTGAGCCTGCACCTTGCTGTGCTTGCGCCCGTAAGTGAAGTAGATGGCGAGGCCGATGATCAGCCAGACCACGAGCCGGACCTGCGTGGCCGGAGATAGAAAAACGATGAGCGCACCAGAGAAAAGAATCGAGAGGATCGGAACCAGTGGCACCATCGGGGTCTTGAACGGGCGGTTGAGTTCGGGATGTGTGCGGCGCATCACCCACACTCCCGCACTCACCAGGACAAAGGCGAGGAGCGTGCCCACGCTCGTCATCTCGTCCAGCACATTGAGCGGAATCACGGTGGCCAGGATCGCAACGAAAATGCCCACCACGATGGAACTGAGATAAGGCGTGCGAAAGCGATGATGAATCTTGCCGGCCCAGGGCCAGAGCAAGCCGTCACGCGACATCGAGTAAAACACACGCGATTGGCCAAGCAACATGACCAGCATCACCGTGGCCAAACCGCCCAGCGCGCCAATTTCCACCAGAAACGTGGCCCATTGCTGACCGGTGACGCGGATCCCGACTACGACCGGATCAGGGACATTCAGCTGGCTGTAAGGAACGATATGGGTAAGCAGCCCGGAGACCAAAATGTAAAGCACAGTACAAATGACCAGCGAGCCCAGAATGCCCAGGGGCATGTCCTTCTTTGGGTTCTTGGCTTCTTGTGCCGCAGTCGAAACCGCGTCAAATCCGATATATGCGAAAAACACAACGCCGGCTCCACGAAGAATTCCCGACCAACCGAAGTGTCCCCACTCGCCGGTATTGGCGGGGATAAACGGGTGCCAGTAGTTCGGTTTCCAGGAATGGGAAAATAAGAACGCAGCCGCGAGGGCGATAAACATACAAACCACGGCTACTTTCATGATCACGATGGCGGTGGTGAAGTTCGCGGACTCCTTAATACCGATCACCAGGATGGTGGTGATCACCATGATGACGATAAAGCCGACATAGTCGTACTTCAAGTGCACGGGCATGCCAAAAACCGTGAAATCAGAGGTGGGAAAGGCAGGCATATTCAGACCGAGATCGTGCAGGAATGCCCGAAGGTGACCGCTCCAACCTACCGCCACCGTGGCTGCGCCAAAAGCATATTCCAGGATCAAGTCCCATCCGATGATCCATGCGACCAGTTCCCCCAGTGTGGCGTAGGAATATGTATAAGCGCTGCCTGCGATCGGGATCATCGACGCGAACTCGGCGTAACAGAGGCCTGCAAAGGCGCAGGCAACGCCGGCCAGAATGAAGGAAATCACGATGGCGGGTCCGGCAAACTGCGCCGCCGCCTGCCCAGTTATCACAAAAATGCCCGCACCGATAATTGCGCCGATGCCCAGGGTTAGCAAGTTGAGAGGTCCGAGGGCACGCCGCAGGCTTTGCTCGCCCTCAATTTCAACTGCCTCTTTCATCAATGTGGGCAGGTCTTTCTTCGCGAACAGGTTCGCCATTCTTCGTTTTCTCCTTGGAGGCTACGCCGAGGCGCGCTTCGCGCCCGCGCTCCGCGACCACGCGTAGTAAACCGGAATTCCCAGCAGCACCACAATCAGCCCCGGCCACGTGAATTGCGGTTTGTAGCGCAATAGTACGATATCGATGAACCCAGCAATCACAATATAAATCGCCGGCAACACGGGATACCCCACAGCCCGGTAAGGTCGTCGGAGCATCCGGACGCGTCCGCCGCAGCACAAACAGTCCCACAATCGTCAGCATATAGAACAACAGCGCCGCAAAAATTATGTAGCTCAGAAGTTGTCCATAGCTTCCCGAAACGCACAGCAGGCACGCCCAAACCATCTGCACCATCAGCGAAACTGCCGGGGTCTTATACGTAGGATGAAGTTTGGCAACGTTGCGGAAGAACAGACCCGTCTTTCGCCATGGCGTAGTAGACGCGCGCGCCGGAAAGAATCAGTCCGTTATTGCAGCCAAAGCTGGAAATCAGAATGGCCGCCGCCATCAACAACCCGCCGGCGGCGCCAAACATCTGCGTCATCACGGCGGTTCCGACCCGTTCTTCGGCGGCGTATTTGATTCCGCGTCCCAGAACCGTCGCTGCGCCAGGTGTTCCATCCAGCGGCAGCGCGCATCAGATAAATAAAGTTGCAGGCGATGTAGAGCGCGATCACCACGCCCGTGCCGAGCGCCAACGACAGCGGCAGGTTGCGGCTGGGATTTTTTACTTCGCCTGCGGTGAACGTCACATTGTTCCAGGCATCGGCGGAAAACAGCGAACCCACCTGCGCCACCGCCAAAATCGTCAGCGTGCCCACCATCACCATTGGTCCGCCCACTCCCACTTGCACCGCGTGCTGCGCATCCAGTCCCGCATTCCTGCCAGAAATGTCCGCTGAAGTTCGCCGCCATAGCCTGCGCATTTCGTCCCAGCGCCAAGCCGAACAACGCCAGTCCCAGCAGCGCCGAAACTTTCGCCGCGGTAAACACATTCTGAATCAGCGCTCCGGTCTTTAATCCAAAGATATTGACGACCGAGAGGAAGACGACAAGCAGGATGGCAACCAGATTCTGCGTATTGATTCCCACATCCATGTTGCCCAGAACCATGGGGCCCAAACGAATCGGCGGGACTTTCCAGAGATGCAGAAGCCAGTGGGAAGAAGAAATCGACGGAAAGAAAACTCCCAGGAACTTGCCGAAAGCCACCCCACGGCAGCAATCGTTCCAGTCTGGATCACCAGGAACAATGTCCAGCCATAAAGAAATCCCCAGAGCGGCCCGAGCGCTTCGCGCAAATAAACGTATTGCCCGCCGGCGCGGGGCATCATGGCCGCCAGTTCGCCATAGCTGAGCGCGGCCACAATGGTCATGAATCCTGCAACGGCCCAGGCGCCGATCAGCAATGCCGGCGAATCGACCTCACGGCCAATTTCCGCCGATACGATGAAGATGCCCGAGCCGATCATCGATCCCATAACCAGCATGGTGGCGCTGGTCAGGCCCAGACCCTTGCACCAATTCCTTGTCCTGATGACTGTGAATATCCCAGTCGCTGCTGACTGGCGGCTGCGTTGTAGTTGTACTCAGGAATCCCTCCCGCCCATCAGATTCTCGCCACACCCACCCTCGGGAAGGGCACGACTTCAGTCGTGCCGTGAGAACCACCCGACAGGCCGGGCTTCAGCCCCTGAGGCGTTGCAGCGAGCTTCAATTAGGGTCAACCGACTTTACCTTAAGATGCGGAAAAATTCCTCTGCTGATTTGCGTGGATACAGTAACAGATCGGATATCACCGCCACGGAATCGGCCCCAGCCTCAATGACGGAGGCGGCATTCGCCCGGGTGATTCCTCCAATCGCTACGAGCGGCTTGCGCGTCAATTGCCGCGCCCGGCGCACGCCCTCGAGGCCAACGACAGGGTCGGGATTGTTTTTGCTGGAAGTGCCGAATACCGGGCCGATGGCAAGATAATCTGCAGTCGTCAGATCAGCCTCGCGAAGTTGCTCGGGATTGTGCGTCGATACGCCGAGCCAGCGGTCCGGGCCAATAATCGCGCGCACCGATTCAGGCGACAGATCGTCCTGTCCGACATGCACTCCGTCGAATTTGACAGCCAGACACAAGTCCGCACGGTCATTCATGATCAGCCGCACGGAATCGCCAAGATGCTTCTTCAGTTGCCGCCCTTGTTCCAGCATGAACCGCGCGTCGCCACTTTTGTTTCGATACTGGAGTAGCGTGCAACCGCCCGCCGCCAAAGCATCAGCGAAGGCGAGCAGGCGCTGAGTCGAATCGTGAGCCGATGACATCCACGATGGCGTAGAGGCGCCGAAGGAGAACCATTGCAATCAAAACTTCTGGCCGTGCCACGAATCACGTAGCTCCGGACGCATTCGTCCGGGGCCTTCCAAGAAATGCTGCGATGAAACGCGTTCCGACGTCCGTGAACGCGCCGCTTCGCTCCGCGGGGCGGACAAATGCGTCCGTCCCTACGTTTTTCCGCTTTTTGCCAGAAATCGTTCGATGAATCCGGTGTCGATGTTCCCCGCCCGGAAGTCTTCATCCGCCAGAATCTTACGGTGAAGGGGAATCGTCGTGTAAACACCCTCCACGATGAACATCTCCAGCGCCCGCGCCATACGCGAAACCGCTTCGCTGCGGTCCTTGCCCCGAACGATCAGCTTGGCAATCAGGGAATCGTAATACGGCGGAATCACGCCCTCAGCGTAGGCCGCCGTGTCCACGCGCACTCCGGTTCCTCCGGGAGGATGGAAGGCGGTGATCTTCCCTGCCGACGGCGTAAATTTCTCCGGATGCTCGGCATTGATTCGGCATTCAATCGCGTGACCGCGATGGATGATCGGACCCTGCAGAACGTCCCGCATCTGCGCTCCGGCCGCGATCATGATCTGGCTTTTCACCAGGTCGACGTCCGTTACCATTTCTGTCACGGGATGTTCAACCTGAATGCGCGTGTTCATTTCGATGAAATGAAGCCGCCGATCCTGGTCCATCAGAAATTCAATGGTGCCCGCATTGCTGTAGCCGATCGCCGCCAGCGACTTGCACAAAACGACGCCAATCTGGTCCCGCAACTCGGGAGTGACTTGCGTGGACGGAGATTCTTCCAACAACTTCTGGTGGCGGCGCTGGATAGAGCATTCGCGCTCGCCGAGGCTCACCACGTTTCCGTGCTCATCGGCCAGCACTTGAAACTCGATGTGCCGGGGATGCTCGACGTACTTCTCCATGTAGAGGTCGCCGTTGCCAAAGGCGCCCGCCGCTTCCGCCTGTGCGGCCTTGAACAAGCCGGGCAGTTCTCCTTCGTTGCGGACGATGCGCATGCCGCGTCCGCCGCCTCCGGCGGAAGCTTTCACGATCACGGGGAACCCGACCTGCCGCGCCCACTCGACCGCCTCACCGTCGGAAGCGATGATGCCGTCGGAGCCCGGCAAGATCGGGACTCCTGCCTGCTTCATCGCGGCGCGGGCTTTTTCCTTCTCCCCCATCAAGCGAGTCACTTCGGGCCGCGGGCCGATGAACTTGATGCCGCTGGTCTCGCACACTTCGGCGAAGTTGGCGTTTTCCGCCAGTAGCCCATAGCCGGGATGTACTGCTTCTACGTTGGCGATCTCGGCCGCGCTAATGACGGCGGGAATATTCAGATAACTGAGCGCGAGCTGTGGCGGCCCAATGCAGATGGCCTCATCGGCAAAGCGAACCGGCAAGGAGTTGCGGTCGGCCTCGCTGTAAATCGCGACCGTGCGGATGCCCAGTTCTTTGCAGGCGCAAATCACCCGCAGTGCAATCTCTCCGCGATTGGCAATCAGAATTTTCTTGAACATGAAGTTCAGCTTTCAGCTCTCCGCTGTCAGCTACGACTCTCTTTTCCTGAATTGGCGGTTGGAAACGATCCTGTTGGAGGAAAAGAAAAAGGCGCGGTTCGGGGCGCGCCCCAACAGGAAATCCGGATTCATTTCTTCGGCCTTATCACGAACAATTCCTGGCCGTACTCAATCGGCTGGCCATTCACTGCCAACTTCTTAACGATCTCCCCGGCAACGTCCGACTCAATCTCGTTGAGCAGTTTCATGGCTTCCACAATGCAGAGGACTTGCCCGACTTCGACGCTGTCTCCAGCCTTCACAAAGGGAGGAGCGCCCGGCGAAGGCGCTTCGTAGAACGTCCCGACAATCGGGGACTTCACCGTGTGAAGCCCTTCTTCGGGAGCAGGGGCTGCTGGCGCTGCAGGGGCGGCGGTCGCGGCGACTACTACGGGCACGGCACCCAATTCTGGCGTCGTCCCCGGCGCCGGGGGCACGGCATAGAAACGCGGCTCCCCGTGGGAATGGACCACCGTATGCTCGCCGGCGCGCTTAATCCGGATCTTCACATCGCCGCGCTCCAGTTCGAATTCGGCGATATCCTTCTCGATTAAGAACTCAATGAGTTCTTTCAGCTCTTTTTGATTCATTCGTCTAGGGTGGGACCCTTCGCCACTTACCGAGAACCGAACCGTGAACCGAACCCGCGAACCGTGGAACACGCGAAGAAGCCGGGCGTGGATGCTGCCCGGCTGAAAGCTAAACCTTAAGAAGACTAAACTGCCAAGAAATCTTTGCTCGTCGGCGTCAGCACCTCACAACCGCTGGCCGTGACTGCCACCATGTCCTCGATCCTCACGCCCCATTTGCCGGGGAAGTATACTCCCGGCTCAATTGTGATGACCATCCCGGGCTGGAGAATTTCCTGCTGTCCGGCCGCTATTCTCGGGGCTTCGTGAATTTCGAGACCCACTCCGTGCCCGGTGGAATGGGTAAAATAACGTCCAATCCGGGCCTTGCGCAATACCTTACGAGCCGCTTCATCGACCGCGCTAACGGGGATACCAGGCCGGACGGCATCGATCGCCGCCTGCTGGCTTTCCCGCACCGCGTCGTAAACCCTGCGGGCCTCGTCTGACGCAGCCCCCACCCACACAGAGCGAGTCTGGTCCGAGCAATAACCTGCGAGTATAACACCGAAGTCACACACCACGAATCCGCCGGGGGCAATGGGCTGTTCCGAAGCGCGCCCGTGAGGGAGCGCGGACCTCGCTCCAGAAGCAATGATGGTGGGGAATGACATCTCCTGCGCACCACCCTGTCGCGCCGCGTACTCCATTTTCCCGGCGACCTCGGTCTCTTTCACCCCCGGACGCAAGACCGCGAGGGCACGGTCAAATAATGTTGCTCCGAGCGTCACAGCGGCGCGGATCCGGTTCAACTCGTCGGAGTCTTTAATCATGCGCGCTCGTTCAACGACGGAAGGCGCGTCCTTCAATGTTACGCCGGCAGGGAGTAGGCGAGTTAGACGCTTCTTTTCGGCAACCGTGAAGTGCTCGGCTTCGATGCCAACCGTCCATCCCCGGGCCCGCTTGCGCCGGCTGCCCAGAAACTCTCCTAGACCAGCCAGCAATGCTTTGCGCGCGATGACCACCTTCGCTGCATTAATTTCTTCGTGGGCCTGCGTGTCGTAGCGAACGTCGGTAAAGAAAACGCTTCGCGCCTCTTCCACCAGCAGCAAGCCGGCACTTCCGGTGAAGCCGCAGAGGTAACGAATGTTAGGAAGATGGCTGATGAGGAGCGCATCGAATCGGGTGGTGGCGAGATGCTCCCGCAGTTTTGTCTGGCGCGCGCGGAAATCCATTGCTGGTGAGTTTAACAGGAGAGGAATAGTTCTCATCTCAGAAGCAAAGCACAGGTTCAAGCGTACGTGAGTTCATGTCGGCACGCGTGGGCCGACTGATCAGCGCGATTGCGGAGAACTGCGAACTAAAACAAAACCGCCGGCCTGACAGGTTCTTCAGGCCGGCGGCTTCAATCTTCTACTCGCTGCTAGATCTGACGCAACTACGTCTGAATGATTCGCGGCGTGATGAAGAAAATCAGCTCCTGGTTGGTGGTGTTCACTTGCGTGTGCTTGAACAGGTTGCCCAGGATAGGAATGTTGCCCAGTACCGGCACCTGCGAGATGTTGATCGAGTTCTGCGTCTGGATGACGCCGCCGATCACCACCGTGCCGCCATCGGTCACCAGGACTTGCGTAGTGGCCTGCTGCGTGATCAGTTCCGGATTGCCCTGCACTTCCTGACCAAAGTTCGGCGTGGTGTTTTCCACATCGACGTTCAGGAAGATGGTGTTTTCCGACGTGATCTGCGGAGTCACCGTCAAGCGCAGGAAGGCGTCAACGTAGGTCACGGTCGGAGGACCACCCAACTGCGCCTGCGTCACGATAGGCACCCGCACGCCTTGCTTGACGAAGGCTTGAATGTTGTTCTGGGTAACGACGCGCGGACGGGAGAGCACTTTCAGCAGGCCGCGCGATTCAGCCAATGACAGAATTGCGTCAATTCGTACGGTGCTGCTGGCGTTCACGAAGCTCAAACCGCTTGTGGGAGCCGTCGCTCCCAGGTTCGAGAACAAGGGAATCGAGGAGCCTGTGGTGGACCCGCCGGTTCCCGGCACGGTGATGTAGCCGGGGCCCTGGCCAGGCAGGGTGACCGTGGTCGGCGACGAACCAACAGCCTGGTTTCCGCCGATCGCGGTGTGTCCGTTGCCCCAGCCAAAACCGAGCTGGGTGCCGATATCGCGGGCAAACTGCCGCGTAGCAGCCACCACCCGAGCTTCAATTTCGACTTCCTGCGTCTTGCGGTCGAGCTGCGTCAGCAGGCGGTCGATGGTCGGCAGCGTCTTCGGAATGTCGTTGATGATGACGGCGTTGGTGCGGTCGTCGGCCACCACATCGCCGCGCTGCGAGAGAAACTTCTTTACCGTGACGATCACGTCTTTCGCCTTGGCGTAGCTCAGGAAGCGGGTCACGGATACTTTTTCCACGGCCAGCGCTTCGGATTCAATTTGGGCGCGGCGGGCATCGGCTTCGCGCTTCAGAGTTTCGACCGTGGCGATGCGCAGGACGTTGCCTTCCAGTTCCCGGGCCAGGTCATTGTTCTTGAGCACGATGTCGAGTGCCTGATCCCACGGCACGTCATCGAGCACTACGGTCAGCGTGCCATGTACATTCGGATCGAGCACGACGTTAAGCCCGCTGATTTCGTGAATCAGGCGGAAGAAATCTTTCAGGTCGACATCTTTCAGGTTCACCGAGATCGGTTCCCCCGTATATTTTGGTCCGGTGACAGCGGGTTGCTGTCCGGCCTGAGCCTTTTGCTCCGCCGCCAGGTTGACTGCAGGCGTGATTTCGTTAGTTGTGTTCTGTGCCTGGGCTGCGTGCGCGCTTACCGGAAGCAGTTCCGCGGCAGTCTTGTCTGCGAATCGGGCTGCAGCTTCCTGGGCGTGAACCGTGGGCTCGCCGGCCGCTTCGTCCTTTTTCACTTCGGTCGGAGCCAGGGTCGAAGTTTGGGTCGAAGGTTGGTTCTTGGCCTGATAAGAAGGCTCGACAAAGATAAAGTCCTTGGGCGAAGCCGAATCCTTGGCAACAGGCGTTGTTAATGGCGTCTTTGCTTGGGGAGCCGCTTTGGCCAGCGCATTCGCGTGCAAGGTCAAGACCAGTTTGCCCGCCGCGCCTGGCGTCAACTCGTAGGCGCAAGCCTGGTCGAGGTCGACGACGATGCGTGTGCTGGGATGCGCCTGGCCGTCCATGCCAATGCGCACACTCTTGACCCCTGCCGCGCCCACCGCGATGCGGGTCTGTCGGGTCGCCATTACGGTCTCCGGCAGATCCACCACCACGCGAGCGGGTGAGTCGAGCGCACTGAGCTTCGGCGTGAGAGCGCCCTTGGAGCTCATCTCGACGCGGATGTCGTCCGTACCTCGGACTACGTTGACTCGATCGAGCTGGCTCGGCGTTTGTGCGGCCGCGGCCGCCACCAACATCAGCAACGATACGAACATGGTCACTTGTTGCTTTCGCATTTCGGCTCTCCCCAACCCGCGGGTCTAACCCGCGTGTCCTTCTTAAGAACTTGATTTCGGAGCTCCCGTTTCCGGTTGCGCCGTCTTGCCTAGACTGCCGGCGTGAAGATTCTCTTCACCACTTCCCGCGTGAAAGACTTGCCCAGCTTGTCCTGAATCGTCTCCTGGAACACCACCGAATCGCCCGTGATCTTTACCACGTAGCCGTTGAACACGGGGTCGTTCTCCCGCAGAAAATAAGCCTTGTTCAGGTTGTTGGTTACGACGGCGATGAAGCCAGCCTCGGACTTCACCACGCCGCGCAGATTAATCGCGCCGATCTCCAGGCACTTTTTACCAGTCGAACAACCCGAGCCATTCTGCTGCACTACCGGGCTGAAGAACGGATCCCGTTTGCCGCTCATCGCCCACTTCTTTTCTTCCGGCTTGGGCTGCTTTGTAGCAACCGCGCTCTTGGCCGTCGATGGTGCCACGGCAGTCACGAGTGGAGTCGCCTTGGCCGTCGATGCAGCGATATTGGTTGCGGCGATCTTAGTTGTTGCTCCAGTTGCCGGCGCCGCGACCTTAGGCGCTGTTGCTGCCTTGACTTCCTGTTTTGGCTCCTGCTTCGATGGCTGGCCCGTGGCGTTCTGGGCTGGCATCTTCACTACCGCGACCTTCGGAGCTGCTACGGCCGACTTAACTGTTGCCGTCGGTTGAGCCGCCGCTACGGCAGCCTTAACTGCTGGCGCCGGGCTGGAAGCCTTGACTGTGGCCGGATTCGTAGCCTTGACTGGCAGCGCTGGATTGTTCTTCGCTACGCTGGGGGCTGCGCCCTGGGTATGCAGGGTCAGGATTACTTTGCCGGCGGAGCCCGGGGTCAACTCATAGGCTAACGGCTTCTCCAGGTCGATTACGACGCTAGTGGTCGGAGGAGTCTTGCCGTCCATCCCGATGCGTACCCCTTTCACTCCGGCGCTGCCGACGGGAATCTTGCTCTGCGAGTTGGCAAGAACCGTCTCTGGCAGTTCCACAACAACCCGGTCGGGCGAATTCAATTTGCTGAGCCTGGGCGTGACCGACTGGGTGGAACTGATTTCGATCTGGACACTGTCCGCTCCCTGAACCACGTTCACTCGCTGCAGCTGGTTGTGCTGCGCCGAAGCGTGGACTGGCTTGGCGGCGGAATCGGGCTTCGCCGCGGGAACCGGCTTTGAAGAAGGAATCGCCGCGGGCTTCACCGCCGGAGCCGGAGCCCCGGGCGCCGGCTTGGCTTTCGCCGGAACTCCCGCTGCGTCCAGAGCCGCGTTGCTATCGTTGGCCTGCTTCTGCTGCAGCGACTTTGCCACGCTGCGAGCGTTGTCGATGGCGTCCGGGTTCTGGGCCGCTGCCTTCGTGGCCGCAGACCCGCCCACCATCATTGCCATTGCCAGAATGCTTGTCGTCAGCTTCATAGCCATCCCTACTTCGCCGCCGGCGTTCCCGGTTTTGTCCCGGCGCCTGCCGCTGAAGGTTGTAGATCGTGACTGAAGTATGTGGTTGCCGTGAAAGTCGCAACTACGCTCTCGTTCGGCGCGTACTGGTACGTGTGCTTGGCTTTCGCCGAGCTGGGATTCTTCGTCGTCGCCACCAGCAGTCCGCTGACGTTGACAATTCGCTCCAGCTTGCTCACGCGGTCGAAGAAATTCAGCGCCGAATAGTACGGTCCATCGAGTTCCAGGTCGAAGGGCACTTCCGTGTAATACTGCTGCGATCTCGTGTCCTTGGCCGTATACCGCCGCAGTTCCACGCCCGCTTTCTGGGCCTCGGCGTCCAGCATGGTGATGAAACCGTCCACCTGCTTTTCATCCGGAACAATGCGCTGTTCGATCTCCAGTTGCTGTTTGAGCTCGGCCAGTTGCTGTTCCATCTGTTTCAGCTTCGGCCGGTAAGACTCCAGTTCGTTGTTTTCCCGAACCTTGTCTTCGAGGGTATGTTGCGCGGCCGCATTGCTTTCGTCCTGGCTCTTGAACATCGTGAAGTACAGAGCCACCGTTACAATCACTCCCCCAACGAGTACCGTTGCCCACTGCTTGATGCCCGACATTTCGCTAAAATTCATCGCCATAGGTCCGCCTCTACGACTTTCCCTTCTCGCAAGTCAGCGTGAACTGGAACGCCTGCATGTCCTTGATCGCTTCGTCCTGATAGGTTTCCTTGATCTCGACAGTCCTGAAGAAGCCGGTCTTTTGCAGGTTCGCGATCAGGTTCGCGACCGCGTCCGCGCTTAGCGCAGTGCCCTCCAGGCTCACATTCGGCCCCTGATCGTCCATCTTGCTCAGCCACACGGCCTCGGTCTTGTTGACGGTCTCACCCAGCATGGCAAGCAGATTCACCGGACCGGTCTGGCTTTGCCGCAGCCCGTCGATCACGTCCACGCGCCGTTTATAGTTATCGGCCTGAGTCTGACGCTCCAGGAAGCGCGCTTTCACGTCGGCCAGTTCGCGGTTCTTCTGCTCCGCCACTTTCATATGCGCCGCGATGGCTTTAGCCTGATGATCGAGCCGGTACCAGTAGCCCAGGTTGAATAATCCGGCGACTACCAGCACCACCAGAATCTTCAGTTTGGGCGAACCCATGTCGCCCATTTCCATCGTGGGCATCGACGGACCACCACCACCACCGCGCTTGTTCTTGCCCTTGGAATTTTCGAGCAGGTTAATTTTGATCATAGAGAGTCAAAGCTCCTCAGGGCCAAGCCCACCGCTACCGCCATTTGGCCGGGATTCTGCTCCACCAGTTCCGCCCCGTGTCCTTCGACCGGCGGCGTGACCCGCTGGAACGGATTCAACAACTCCACCGGCATGGAGAACTCTTGCCGCAACGCTTCCACCAGGCCCGGTACTTTCGACGAACCGCCCGCCAGGTAGATCTTCTCGATATGCTCGCCGGCCGCGCTGGCCCGGAAGAAATCGAACGTCTTTTGAATTTCCAGCACGATGATCTCGGTGACCTGCTGCAGGATCGGCTGCTTGGCGTCCTCGCTAACCGTGCCCACCTTGTTGCCCAGCTTGAGCGATTCGGCATCTTCAAAGCTCAGATCCAGTTCCTTCTGCAGCGAGTCGGTGTACTGATGTCCGCCGACGCTAACGTCGCGCGGGAACAGGGGGGTCGTACCCTTCACAATATTGATGTTCATCACGCTGGCGCCCAGATTCAAAAGTGCCACGACTTGGCCCGGCGCCGGCTGATAGTTGTACTCGTAGCAGTTCTGCAGGGCCAAGGCGTCGATGTCCACAATAGCGGGGGTGCGTCCCGACATCGAGAGTACGTTGGTGTAGTTCAAAATCTTGTCCTTCTTGACTGCGACCAGCAGGACGTCCATCTGCGGACTGCCCACTTCGTCGGAGAGAATCTGGTAGTCAAGACTGACGTCAGCCAGGTCGAAGGGAATGTGCTGCGCTGCTTCCTTTTCTATGGTCTCGGCCAGTTCCTGGTCGCTCATGGAGGGCAACGAGATCTTCTTGACGATCACCGAATGCCCGCTCACCGCGGTGGCCACGGCCTTGGTCTTGATCTGGTTCTCGAGGAACAGCTTCGTAATCGCGCTCGAAACTGTGCCCGAATCCACGATCATCGAATCGACCACGATGTCGGAAGTCAGCGGCTCCAGACCGAGGTGCGCGACTTCAATCTGCCCACCCTTCTTCTTGAGCTCGACCGCCTTAATGCTTGAAGAGCCTACATCCAGGCCAACAATGGACCTCGATCCCATTCCAAACATGTGCCCACCTTTGTAGCGCCGACTTCCCGCCGGCCCTAGTTTTTCGTAGCCCTTACTGCGACCCGGCAGCTTTCATTGCCGCCTTCGGTTTACGTTTCGCCTGCGGTTCCATTTCGCTCGACTTCTCTTCCATCCACTGGTCCAGCCGCGATTTCTTAAAGCGCCAGCGATTGCCCAGCTTGAACGCAGGGATTTTTTGTTCCCCTACGTATTTGTAAAGCGTGTCCGGGCTCACACCCAGATATTGCGACGCCTGGCGAATGTTCATCACTTCTCGCGAGTCGGCCATACTTGCTTTTGCCTTTTCCACCACGTCCATTCCCGCTCCGCTTTCCTTCGCTCGCGGGTTTCGCCTTGGTGACTGCCGCTTCCACAACTGCCTGTCCGGGGGCTTTCGGTGTTCCGAGCATATCTCAACCCCTAAAAACCCCGCCTCGAAGCGAATCTACGTGTTTCTTAGGGTTTTTTGCCCGTTTCCTGGAATGCTGAAATGGGGCAATCAGGAGCGTTTCTATATGTTGTGGTTAGATTTTTCAGGAACACTATTTGAAGTAGTCGTCGGAAGGAACATGCCCGGTCACTCTCAGGCTGGTAACTGAAGTACTAGGCACGGTACGGAGGTACTATGCCGCCGGCTCAACGTGCGGCAGATGCAGGGTTTAATCGGGCGCGCACTCAGTTCGAAATGGGTTACTGCACATTTACTGTACTTCTATTGTACGTCGGAGACTTTGCCGTTCAAAAAGGTTACCTTCATATCTTTGTAGATGTAGAGCTGCTTGGCCCCCAGGTTAACGATCTTACTTGGCTTGCCCAGAGTGCCCACGACCTGGTCCGTCGTCATACCAAGCTGGATAGTCTGCGGTTCGGCCTGTTGCTCCGGCGTGCCCGGCTGCTCCGGTGCTCCCTGCGCAACCTGTCCTCCCTGCTCCTGCTGGTTATCCTCAGCGATTGAAAGAAGTTGCCCGATCGTATCCTCCACCTCACCTGCGCTAGCCTTCGCCAGAGTGCCCTTAGGGAAGTGAAAGACGACCTTAGCCTTATTGTAGGTTGGTGGATCCATCCGGTTGCAGATGTCGCAAGCCACAATTGTCATCGCAACATCGTCTTTGCTGACGTCGACTTCAATCTTGGACGGATACACCTTTTCTCCTACCTGAAAAAGACGGGTGGCTTGCACCTTCCCGAGCTTTCCCATGCCGAAACCGATGCCCTTCGACAGTAGACTGTTGGGCGAGTGCACCGTTCCGCCCTCATATTTGGTGGAAAGAACGCTGCTGTCGGAATAGGGCGCGCCCAGGATTCCCCCCTTTTGAACCACGAGCAGCGTTCCTGGCTCAACGACCGAAGCACCGCCCGAATCCGATCCCATCTTTACCACCCTGTATTGGGCGGCTAGCTGCTCCCGAAGGGAAACTGGCGCGCCTTGTGCGTCGGCATGGGATATTGGGAAGAACGTGGCGCACAGGATGATGACGATGGCCGGAATCATCTTCTCCAATTTTTGACCCATAAATCGAATTCTCCTCTTCAGATCTCGGCGACGCGACCGATCCCTCCGGACTTCACCCACAACGGACAACCAGATTCTGCCGAACAAAACATAGCGCCAGCTACCGCGTGACGCCCGCGAGCAATTTGTAAGATCGCTTTGCGCAAAAATCCAGACAGTCGAATTACGTAGCGCAGCCCGACGAGACAGTTCGTTCTTGACCTCCTCCTCGGTCTGGGCGGCAGCTTTCGCTGGTCTGCGGGAGTGGTGGCTGCAGCACTTGTCGAGTGGCGGGGCGGAATTTCTCCTGCCGTCCTGCTGGTATCCGGAGCTTTCGGCAAGCCGCCGAGCAGCAGGAACTCGGAATGCACATTGAAGTGTCCACGTGCCTACTGCGGCGGAGACACGTTATCAAAACTACACTGGAGGCGCAATTCTTTTCTGGCATTTCGCTTGTGTCTCTTTCTGGGAGCGGCCGACTGCGATAATGTAGTTCCTCGACCCGGAGGAACTCTGTGCGCTATCTCGATCGCTCGCAGCCGATTGCGCTTTTCGTAATGCGCCTCGCCTTGGGCGCCATCATGGTCGCACATGGCTATCACAAGGTTTTTGGCGGCCTGCACCAACATGCGCAAATGGTGGCCTGTCTCGGCCTGCCCGCATGGCTGGGCTATGTCTCCGCCTTCACCGAGTTTTTCGGCGGGTTGCTGATTCTGGTGGGATTCTTCACTCGGGCGGCGGCATTAGCCGTTTTCCTCAATCTGTTTGTTGCCATCTGGAAAGTGCACTTGCCCAATGGACTCATCGGAACTCCCGGTCGCCCTGGATATGAGTTCCCCTTGGCGGCCGCCGCTCTTGCCTTTGCCCTGATGTTCTTTGGCGGAGGTCCCATTGCCATTGACCACGTTCTGCGCGGCGGAGGCAGGGGCGCCTCCAACCGCTCATGATTTGCAGCGAAGCTGACTTGGTCGCAAGCGCAACTTTATCCGACGCGCGGGGTTTCACCCTGCTGTCGTTTTCTCTCGGCAAATTTCGGTGTGGCAATGGAATCACGCACGCGCAGGTCAATTTGAATTTCGGTGCGCTTGAAACTATGATGGGAAGTTCACCCATGCGCTTGCATCCAAATGGTTTGGCGGTCGCATCTCACCGCCCATCAATGCTAATTAGGGGAGGTTCCTCTTGAGAAAGTTTGCCTTCGTTGCGACCGTCTTCGCATTTTTTGTCCTGGCTAACCTGGCTTCAGCTCAGCAAGCGGACGCCATGCTCGGCTTCGGAACCATCATGTCGCCCGGTGCTGCCGCGTGTGGTGCATCCGCCATTTTCACCTGTCCCGAAAAAGGAGGACTGTATGTGAATCTCGGCGCCGACGTCATCTTCCACCGGCGGATGGGCTTTGGCTTTGACGCCGCGTGGAAAGCCAGCCAGGGAGCCTATGGCGGCGCAGGCGGTCAACCCTTTCGCCCCATTCTCTTCGACTTTAACGGCGTGTATCAGCCGCGCTTGAGCAAGAAGGTTGGCGCGGACCTGATGGCCGGCATTGGCTGGCAGACTACTCGCTTTTATCTTCCGTATTGCACCAGCTCATTTTCATGCACCAACTACACGAGTTCCAACCACTTTCTGGTCGACTTGGGAGCTGGTGTCCGTTATTACGTCAAAGGGAACTTTTTCGTCCGCCCGGAAGTGCGCTATTACAGAATCTTCAACAACACGTCCGACTTCAGCTCGGACAATGTTATACGTGTCGGAGCCTCGATCGGGTACACCATCGGCGGCCCAGATTAGACACTTTGATTTCGCGGGCGGTCGCGACTTGGTCCTGGGCACCGTTTCGAGCGCCAAGTTTTTTCTACCAGCCCGACTATTCGCGGCTGCCTCGCCGGGCATCACTAATCCGACGGCCACATCCCAGAGAGTCCGAACGACCTGACAAGGGGGCTGTATTTGAGAAAGTTCGCGCTCATCCCATCCACGTGTGCAGTTCTTATTTCTTTCTTTTTTGCGATTCCTGCCAATGCGCAGCAGGTTGACGTTGCCGTTGGTGCCGGCATTCTCTTATCCACTAAGAACCCCACGGCTTCCGAGGCCTTTTTGCCCCCCGCGGAGAAGGGTGGACTCTATCCCAGCTTCAGCATCGATCGCATTTTCAGCAATCGCTTCGGCTACGGCGCGGAACTTGCCACTACCTATAAGCAGGAGTCCTATAACGGCTACCAGGGATATCGTTCGATCTTTTATGACGTAAATGCCATCTACGCACCCGACATACGCAAAAAAATGACCGCTGATCTCATGGCCGGTGTTGGCGGCGAGCACGTCCTTTTCTATAGCCCATACGGCGGTTGCAATTACTCTGTCGGTTGCACCACCCATCTTGATGCCAATCACCTCCTCTTTCATCTTGGCGCGGACATCCGCTACACCGTCTGGAAACGCTTCTTCGTCCGCCCTGAAGCTCACCTGTACCGCATCGTAAATAATGCCGAGTTTCATTCCGATAACGTGCTCCGTCTCGGCGGATCCATCGGGTACACTTTCGGTCACAAATAAACCTCTGGAACCCTAAGGTTTTTCGGCCTGGAAACAAAAAAGGCAGCATCGAAGCGACGCTGCCTTGCAATTTTCCCAGAGCTCTTTTGATTACTGAGATCCTTGATTACTTCTCCTGTTCGCAGATCTCCGCTTCGTGGATCGCCTGATTCAGATGCTCGATGGCCTTGACCCGGTGGCCATGGAAATCATGTTCCGCAGTCTCCAAATGATGCTTGGCATTCCTCATCGCTTCCAGCGCTTCGTGGATGTGGGGATGCTCCTCGGGCGCGGCTGCCGCCGCAGGCGTGGCGGCGGGAATCGCGGCCACGGCCGGAATAAGCGCCGCTTTGGGTCCGGATGCCGCCGCCGTGAAGGCCAGCGTAAAGAGCAGTGTTGCCATGATGAGCAGAGTCAACAACCCAATCTTTTTCAAGTGTTCCTCCTCGTCCGAATTCCGGCTCGGACGCAACCGGTGTAATTTCGACTACTACTGCAATTGCTCACACTACCTTGAAGTGGCCCGCGATACCCGCACAGTATAGCCGCACACACCAGCTGTGACTGTGCAAAAAGGTGATTCGACAAATGGTCACTGGTTCTCGCGCCGGCTCCTCCACCACATCAATGCTGCCGCGAAGAAGACGAGAATCGCGACCGCGATATCAAACTGCTTTACATCTCGAGCCAGCCGTTCCCAATGCTGGCCGAACACATAGCCTGCGGTGGAAATTACCGTCACCCACAGCGCGGCGCCAAGAAAGTTGAAGCCCATGAACTTTCGCCAAGGCATCCGGAGGACTCCTGCCAGCGGCCCCGCGACGATCCGCATGCCGAAGACAAAACGGGCAAAGAAGATTGTGACCGCACCACAGCGGGCGAACAGTTCTTCGCCGCGCTCCAGCGTCCTGTCTTGAATTCTAAAGAGCGCCTGGTAGCGCACCAGTAGCGGACGCCCGCCATAGTAGCCGAGAGCAAAACCTAGATTGTCGCCCAGCGTCGCCGCGATCGTCGCAACCACAATGATCCAGGGCAGCCGCAGATCGTGCTCGGAGTAGGCCAGGAAAGACGCCAGTAAAAGAATCGTTTCACCCGGGACCGGCACCCCGGCATTCTCCGCGAGAAGTGCGGCGCCTATGGCCCAATATCCGTAATGCACTACCGCATTCCGCAACAGGTCGAGAATGGAGTGGGTCATGATGTTCGCGTGGGGACAGCCGCCTCGGCAGTCCTAGCCGCTAGTGACCGGCAGTTTAGCCTGAGGCCTGAAGTTCGGCACCCCAGAAACTTTAGACCAAACCTTTCGTACGCGTCAGAAAGTTGATGAGCTCCCGGTTGAATTCTTCCGGTCGCTCTTCGTAAGGAACGTGCCCAACGCCGGGGAAGACAACTGTTTGGACATTCGCAAAATGCCGGGCCAGTGGCTCCATGGACGAAACGTACACCGCCGGATCTTCGCTGCCCCAGATCAGCAGTGCGGGAATTGCCGACAGCTTTGGCAAGAGTGCCCGGAGCTCCCGCATGTCGACGCTCCATGTGCGGGCAATGCTCAGTGCATGCTCGAACAATCCAGGATTGGCCAAAGGCGCTTTATAACCTTCCAGGCTTCCGGGCGGAATTTGCTTCCGGTCGCCATAAAGGCGCCCGTGCCAGTAGGGAAAGAGAAACGGCATGCGTCCGATTCCCGAACGAAACAACGACGCGCCCAAGCGAGTGCCGACGAAGGGTGCCAGCCAACTCCCGTGCGCAGAGTAAGGATTCACCGGGCAGACCAGCACCAACCGGCGAAGTCGCGCTCCGCAGGCTGTGCTCGTGCATTCGGCGGCCGCAGCCATGGCCACAGCCCCGCCTCGTGACGTACCGAGCAAGTCAAATGACGAGAGCCCCAGGTTTTCAACAAATCTCAAAACGCGCCTTGCAGTTCCTCGCATCGAGTGATCGATTCCACGCGGCCGGTCGGAAAAACCTGCCCCGAGCAAGTCCGGAGCGTACACCGCTGCATAGGGAGCCAGCGACCGCAGTGTATATCGCCAGGAAAACGAATAAGCCAGTAGACCGTGCAGCAAAATCAGCGGGTGGCCAGAGCCCGCGCGCAGGTACCGCATGCGGGCGCCATCGAAATCCATCCAGCACTCTTCCGCCCCTTCGCTCAAGGCAGAAACGGAGCGCGCCGAAGTCTCCTGAACTTCCTTCATCTCAAAAACTTTCACGCCGGCGGGACAACTCTTTCCTCCCCGCTGGAGTCTACTTAAGGGAACGCCTCTGTCGCTTCACTCTGGGGAGCTTCGGCTCCCCGATTTTTCGATGGGCTGACGCGCATTCTGCGCCGCCGCGTACTTCCCAACACAACATGGGATCCTATTTAAAGAATGATAGCTTACCCGCGTCCAACGAGCTGTCGTGTACCGAGTCAAATGGCGGGAACATCAACAGCTAAGTGAGTCATCCGGACAGGCTCGGTCCAAATGTTGAGCTCGCAAACAGGTTCTGGGCGCCCGTTAGCACGAAGAAAAGTACAGGCAACGCTGCAAATATCCTAGACGAGGTACGCATTTGAGAATCCCCATTTCGCAAGTTCCGACTGGAACCGATTCTGAGACCGGTGCAAGACTCTGCGCATACCGTGGGATGTCGACATTCTCTGTAATAATCCTTGGCGGCGCTTGGTTGGAAAATCCTCGGCGAATATTCTTCGTGGTCCGGTTTCGGCAGCCGCCGCGCCACGGAAAGAAAGCGAACTTTTCTTTAGACCTTCATGGCAAATATTAAAGTTCCCCTGCTTGATCTGAAAGCGCAGTACCAAAGGATCAAGCCAGAGATTGATGCGGCCCTCGCCAATGTTCTGGACAGTTGTCAATTCATTCTCGGCGCTGAAGTGGCAACGTTTGAACAGGAATTCGCCACCTATTGCGGCGCAGAGGAATGTATTGCCTTGAATTCCGGCACGAGTGCTCTTCACTTGGCTCTGTTGGCTGCGGGAGTGGGTCCCGGCGACGAAGTCATTACTGTCCCCTTTACTTTTGTGGCCAGCGTGGCCGCAGTCGTGTATACCGGAGCACGGCCCGTCCTGGTCGACATCGATCCCCGCTCGTTCACTATGGATCCTGCCGCGATCGAGGCAGCAATCACTCCGCGCACCAAAGCGATCCTGCCTGTGCACCTCTATGGTCAACCCGCCGACATGGATCCGATCATGGAAGTCGCGAGGCGGCACGGCCTGGTCGTAATCGAAGATGCCGCGCAAGCGCATGGTGCGAAATACAAGGGCCGCCCCGTAGGCAGCATCGGCGACATCGCGTGCTTCAGTTTTTATCCGGGCAAGAATCTAGGAGCTTACGGCGAAGGGGGCGCGGTCACCACAAGCAACCCCGAATATGCGCGGACCGTTCGCATGCTGCGCAATTGGGGACAAGACCGTAAGTATCATCACCTGCTGCACGGATTTAATTATCGGATGGAGGCTTTCCAGGGCGCGATCCTGCGGGTCAAACTGCGCCATCTCGAGCGCTGGACTGAGGCTCGACGCGCAATCGTAGAGCAGTACAATCAACTGCTGGCAGGCTCGGCGGTGGAGCGGCCGGCGGAGATGCCCTGGGCTCGCCACGTCTACCACCTCTACACAGTGCGGACAGATCATCGCGACCTTCTGCAACAGTCCCTGCAAAAGAAAGGCATTCAGACGGGTATTCACTATGCGGCGCCGGTTCATCTCCAACCCGCCTACGCGAATCTTGGATATGGCCGAGAAGCTCTCCCGCAGTCTGAGAAAGCTGCAAATGAAGTCCTCTCTCTGCCCTTGTATCCGGAAATGACGAATGATCAAATCCAAATGGTTGCGCGGGCCGTTGTAAGCGAGCGCTAGGACGAGGCCAAAGAAGGCAACCTGACGGGCATCGTGGGCGGAGATTCGAGTTGTGCGCAAGCTGTACGCCGCTTTAGAATCTATTCAACGATGAAGTCTATTCAACTTCTTTTTCCTCGGCTCTTCAGCTTGATAATTTTTCTGGGTATCCTAGGCTTGCTGCAGATAGCTTCTGCACAAAACAGCAGTCCGCAAAACCCGGTCCATCAGGATGATACCGCGACAGAACCCTCGGTCGTCGCCGCTCCGCCCATAAAGGACAACTCGCAGCAAAAGGCCACTAGCCCGGTGGCTTCCTCGGCGCTTGTGATCGGCCCCGGCGATGATCTCGAGGTCACGGTCTATGGCGCGCCTGATCTTTCCGGACACATGCGGGTGGGCGCCAACGGAAATATCTCGATTCCGCTGATCGGCTACGTTCGCATCGCCGGCCTTAGCAGCAGTGAAGCGGAAGCGGCGATCGAGGCGCAGTTGCGTGCGAAGAGCGTGGTGAACGACCCGCAAGTCTCCGTCTACGTGAAGGAATACGGCAGCAGCGGCATCTCAGTAGCCGGAGAGGTCGCGAAGCCCGGGTTCTATTCCGCACTCGGCCCGCACCGCTTGTTCGATGCGCTGCAGGCCGCCGGCGGACCGACCGACAAGGCCGCCAACAAAGTCATCATCAGCCATCGCGGTCAAAAAGACGTAACGACCGTGTACCTCTCGAAAGACCCCACACAAATGGCCGCCAGCAACGCCGACCTGCAACCGGGCGACACGGTTATCGTTCCGAGAGCCGGCATCGTCTACGTGTTAGGGGAGGTAACGCGGCCTGGTGGATACGTGCTGAACTCCACAGGAGGAATTACGGTGTTACAGGTCGTAGCGGTCGCCGGAGGGCCGACTCACGTAGCTTCTGCCGGAAAAACCAGATTGCTTCGCCGCACCGAGAATGGGTTTCAAGAGCAGCAGATAGATCTGAAGAAACTGCTACGTGGCAAGGTTCAGGATGTTTCCGTCCGCGACGAGGACATACTGTACATTCCCAGCAGCGCGATCAAAACCGCGCTGAATGCAAGCTCGCTGGTGGCCGTTGCTGCAAGTACCGCGATCTACCGTGTTCCCTTCTAGGCACACGATTCGCGATCTGAAGACGATTCTTTCTATACACGCTTCAAACCCGCGAGGCAATTTGCATCACCTTAGATACCGCCATGCACGTGTCAGCAAGGTCTCGTTCCGTTAGCGTGGGATGAACCTTGAACATCAGACTGGTTTCGCCAAGCTCCCGCGCCACTGGATGGCGGCGAGGCGGCCGCATCGATTCAGGAAAAGCCTTTTCCATATAGATCTCGCTGCATGTGCCCGCCATACATGGAATCCCTTCGGCGGAGATAGCCTCCTGAATCCGGTTTCGGTCCCAACCCTCACGCAAACGCTCCGGCCGAATGTAGACGTCGTATTTGTAGTAGGAATGTAAGACAATGTCGGGAGGCGTAACCACCCGCAACGCCGGAATCCGGCTGAATTCCTCGCTCAGGAATGCCGCATTCCGACGCCGCTTTTCGACCATAGCCGGCAGTTTCCTCAAGAGCACGCGCCCAATCGCCGACTGTGCCTCGGTAAGTCTCCAGTTCGTACCAAAGGATTCATGGAGAAATCGGTATCCCGGCGGATGGTCGCGTTCATATACCGCTGCAAAGCTCTTGCCGTGGTCTTTGAAGCTCCATCCCAGATCCCATAATCTTCGATCATTCGTCAGCAACATCCCGCCTTCGCCCCCGGTCGTCATGTTCTTGTCCTGGCAGAATGAAAAGGCAGCCAGCTCTCCAAAGGAACCGATCGGCCGGCCGCGATAGCGCGCCCCATGAGCCTGCGCGCAGTCTTCAACCACCGCGATCCCACGACGGCGGGCCAGTTCCAGAATAGAATCCATGTCGCAAGGCCACCCCGCGAGATGTACCGCGACAATGGCCTTCGTTCGCGATGTGATCACCCTCTCGATGGTCTCGGCTGTGAGATTGCCACTGTTCCGGTCGACCTCCGCCACCACCGGGATAGCGCCGCGCATGACCGCACAACTCGCGGAGGCAATAAACGTCCTGCTGGGAACAACCACTTCATCTCCGGGACCAAGGCCCAGGCAGTACAACGCGAGCTCCAGGGCCACGGTGCCGTTCGCCAGCGCAATCGCGTACTTGCATCCTGTGAAGTCGGCAAACTCGCGCTCGAAAGCTCGTCCTTCGTCGCCGGTCCAGTAATTGACCCTTCCCGAACGCAGAACAGCGGCCGCGGCCTCAATTTCCGCTTCTTCGAACGTTGGCCACGGTGGAAAGACATCGGTGCGCACCGGCGCGCCGCCATTTATGGCGAGGGCATGCCCCACATCACTAGCTGTTGTCATCCAAGAGCTCCCAGACAAAAGTATCAGAATTCGCCGGGGACGGGCCACTCGATAGTATTCGCAGCCAGACTGGTTTTCGCCGCGACGCTCCTGTTCACAAGAACAAGATCGAGACCGACGTTGATTTTAATGTTGGTACCATGGTACATTGGTACGCATGGCGGATGATCCCAAGCTTTTAATCGAGCGCGTGCAAACTGGCGTGCGCATCGAGAAACGCATCCTCAAAATCCTTAAAGCCTTTGCCGAGTACCACGACATGACCCTCGGCGACGTCCTCGAGGGCATCGTCCTTCATGCCTTCGACGGCAAAACGCCGTTTAGCGCGGCCTCGCTCGAGCGCATTCGCGAGCTGAAGAAGTTCTACGGCCTCGATCTTGACTCCAGTGCCAGCCATCGCCTACAGGAAATCAAAGCCAAATTCCGGCGCAAAGGCGGGCCACTAAAGACAAAATAAGAACGAGGACCTCATGAGTTTTGTAAAGACGAAAATCGCGTTCTGTGTTCTGCAATGGTCGCTCGGCATCGTGATCCTGATCGAAGCCGTGCTGTTTGTCATCCTCGGCGCCGCTCACGACTTTGCCCGGACCCACACGCCCGACACCCGCCTGTTCCTGGGTGGGGCGAGATCGTCGGTAGCATTCTTCTCCTGATTCCGCGAACTTCCATTCGCGGCGCGTGGTTGTTGCTCGCTGTCTTCATTATCGCGATCCTCATTCATTTGATGCACGGGGCGTACAGTATTGGCAATCTGGTGATTTACGCTGCGGCCGCTTTCGCCATTGCCTGGGGAAAGTGAAGGTGCGGGTTATGGGAAAACGTCTAAATGGGTTACGGCGAAAAGCGGCCGGGCTGCGTGCGGTGGACGGCCGGGAGTCTGCCCTGAGTTTGTCGCAGGGGCGACTGTCCCCACAGTCTGATTTGAGCAACAGAAAGTTAATCCAGCAATTCGAGTCCGACGCTATTCCCGCAGGGTCTTTCCACCACGCCGACCATGTCCGCCTGGCGTTCGCCTATCTCTGTCAGTACCCGCCGCTGCAAGCTCTCGAAAAGTTCTCCGCCGCCCTCAAACGCTTTGCTGCCGCCCGCGGCAAGTCCCAGCTCTATCACGAAAAGACCATCACCCACGCGTATTTTCTTCCTCATCCGCGAACGTATGGCCCGCCCCTCGGCCGCCGATTGGGACGAATTCTGCCGCCGCAATCCCGACCTGCTGACCTGGCAAAACGGGATCCTCACCCGCTACTACGAAGAAGCGACGCTACAATCCGATTTAGCGCGCACGGTGTTCCTCTTCCCCGACAAATTTCCCTCAATGTCCGGGCGCTGAATCCAAGTTGCTTTTCCACACTCTTCCCGCAGTACAATATTCCGGTAATCTCCCAACCGAAATTCCAGGAAGTGCCCCATGGTTCATTTGAAGGTGAACGGACAGCCCAAGACTTTTGACGGCGACCCCGAAATGCCGCTGCTGTGGTACCTGCGCGACATCCTCGGACTCACCGGCACAAAATTCGGTTGCGGCATGGCGCTGTGCGGCGCCTGCACGGTCTTGCAAAACGGACAGGCCATCCGCTCCTGCTCCAAGCAGATGGGCATGGTAGAAGGTCTCGAGATCACGACCATCGAATCTCTCTCCACCCACGGTCCGCACCCCGTGCAAAAAGCTTGGACCGAAGTAAACGTCCCGCAATGCGGATACTGCCAGCCCGGCCAAATCATGCAGGCCGTGGCGTTGCTCTCGTCAAAGCCCAAACCGACCGACGATGACATTGATTCCGCCATGTCGGGCAACATTTGCCGCTGCGGGACCTACCAGCGCATCCGGGCCGCTATCAAGATGGCGGCGAAGGAGACCGCATGATTACGATCGAGAAGCTCACCCCGGAAAAAATCACGCAAACGATCTCCATCGAGAACGTGAGTCGCCGTAACTTTCTGCAAGGCATGCTGGGGGCGAGCGCATTCGTCCTCTGCGTCGCGGAATTCCCACTTCTCGCAAAGGCGGCGAGAAGTGGGGCATCCACGGCTGGGGCACCCACGGCTATGGACGCGACTGCGTTTCATCCCAGCCTCTTCGTCGGCATTCACACAGACGGCACCGTTTATATCGTCGCCCACCGCTCGGAGATGGGAAACGGCGTGCGCACCAGCCTTCCGCGCATCCTGGCCGATGAACTCGACGCCGACTGGAGCCGCGTGCACGTGATCCAGGCCGACGGCGATGCAGAGTACGGTTCGCAAGACACCGATGGCTCTCATTCCGTCCGCGAATTCTTTGACGTCCTTCGTGAAGCCGGAGCCACCGCCCGTCTCATGCTGATCCGCGCGGCCGCCCAACAATGGGGCATTCCCGAATCACAATGCGTCGCCGATCCCGTCCACATCGTCTCCGATAAAAATTCCAGTCGCAAGTTCGGCTACGGAGAGCTCGCCTCTCTGGCGGCCAAACAACCCGTTCCAAAGAAAGAAGAGTTGACGCTGAAATCTCCGCAGCAATGGCGCTATATCGGCAAGTCCGCTCCCGGCTACGACGTCACGGAAGTCTGTTCAGGCAAGCCGTTGTTCGGCATGGATGTCCGCGTCGACGGCATGCTCTATGCCGCCATCGCTCATCCGCCGGTGCTCGGCGGAAAAGTAAAATCGGTTGACGACTCCGCGACTTTGAAAGTGATCGGCGTAAAGAAAACCATTGCGATCGATCCCTTCAAACCCCCGCATGCCTTCCAGCCTCTCGGCGGCATAGCTGTCATCGCTGACAATACGTTTGCCGCGTTCAAGGGCCGCAAGCAAATCAAAATCGAGTGGGCCAACGGCAGCAATGCAAGCTACAACTCTGCCGACTACAAAAAAGAACTGCAGCAAACCGCCCGCCAGCCCGGCAAAGTCGTGCACACCGTCGGGGACCCCGACGCTGAATTCACCAAAGGCGGCAAGATTGTAGAAGCGGAATATTTCGCGCCGCATCTCGCGCACGCCTCCATGGAGCCGCCGGTCGCAGTTGCCGACGTTCAAGGCGAGAAGGTCACCGTCTGGTCGCCTACGCAGAATCCACAGGGCGTGCAGGAAGAAGTTGCCAAGGCGCTCGGCGTCAAAAAAGAAAACGTAGTTTGCCATGTAACTTTTCTCGGCGGCGGTTTCGGGCGTAAGTCCAAGCCCGACTATGCCGTCGAAGCGGCCATGCTCTCGAAGAAAACCGGGAAGCCCGTCAAAGTCATCTGGAGCCGCGAGGACGACATCAAGTTTGACTACTACCACTCCGTCGCTGCCATGTACCTGAAAGCCGCACTCGACGATGCCGGAAAGCCGAGAGCCTGGTTGCAGCGTTCCGTCTTCCCACCCATCGGATCAACTTTTAAGGAGAACGAGGTTTACGGCGGCGACGGAGAAATGTCCATGGGATGGAACGTCGTCCCGTTCGACGTGCCCAACTTTCGCTCCGAAAACGGACAAGCCACGGCCCACGTCCGCATCGGCTGGCTGCGCTCCGTCGCGAACATCTATCACGCCTTCGCTGTGCAGTCGTTCGCCAACGAACTCGCCTACGCCGCCAACCGCGATCCTTACGACTATCTTCTGACGCTGCTGGGATCGGGCCACGTTCTGGATGCTGGCCAGCAAGGGCCTCCCGAGATTGCAAAAAAATATCCCTACGATACCGCGCGGCTCCGCCGCGTAGCGGAACTCGCGGCCGAGAGAGCCCACTGGGGCAAAACAAAATCTGGCAAAGGACGCGGCATGGGCATCGCCGTCCATCGCAGTTTCTTCACCTACGTGGCGACTGTCGTCGAAGTCGAAGTCGATGACCAGGGTGCTGTCCGCATTCCCCACGTCTATACCGCGCTCGATGCCGGAATCGTTGCCAACCCTGAAATGGTCCGCCAGCAGTTCGAAGGGGCAGCCGTATTCGGGACCAGCATCGCCCGCACCGGCGAGATCACCGCGACGAATGGCGCGGTCGACCAGTCCAACTTCTATGACTACCAAGTGGCGCGAATGAACGACGCGCCGCGGCAGGTCGACATCCACATTGTCGAAAGCACCGCCCCGCCGGCCGGAGTGGGAGAGCCCGGCGTGCCGCCGTTTGTTCCCGCACTCTGCAACGCAATCTTCGCCGCCACTGGCAAGCGAGTACGAGAGTTGCCGCTGACGCGTAATGGATTCTCGTAGTCCGCGCGAGATCCCTACGACTTCGCTCAGGGCAGGCTCTTCGCTCCGCCTGAAAAGAGGCTGCGCTCAGGATGACGCCACCGGAGAGTTCGCTACCCTGATTTGCGGATTGAGGCGCTACGATACTCCAGTATCTCTTGAAACGTCAGCCGCATCAGCGCTACTATGCGTGCTGCACCGATTGAAGAGGCTCAACTCTCTATGCCGCAAAACTACGTTCCCATCTTCATCTTCATCGCCATCGTAGGAACTCTCCTGCCAGTCACGTTGCTGGCAGCCAAACTGGTGCGGCCGTCGAACCCCAGCAAGACCAAGCTCATGCCCTACGAATGCGGCATCGACCCCATCGACAGCGCTCGCGGACGCTATACGGTCCGCTATTACATCATCGCTATTCTTTTCGTCGTCTTTGACGTGGAAACTATTTTTCTTTTCCCCTGGGCCGTGAAGTTCAAAGCCTTCGGCCTGTTCGGCTTGCTGGAAATGTTGATCTTTCTCGCGATCTTAATCGTCGGCTACATTTGGGTTTGGAAAAAAGGCGCACTCGAATGGGTATAACGTCTGCGCGGGCGGGACGTCCCCGCCACAGCCGCCGAGACGGCGGCGCTACTTCACAAAGCGGTGCTACTTCACAAATATGACCGCCGCCATCGACAATCCCATGGATAGCTCGCCGGCTGAAACCTTTAGCGCCAGCCGGTGGACGCAAGGCAACTTCTTCTTCCCCACGCGCCTCGTCATCGGCCCGCAGCGTGTTGCGCGCGTCAAGTCGCGGTTGTTCGGGAGCAACGAAGAAAGCATTGCCATGTCGAAGATCGCCTCGGTTCACATTAATACCGGTGTCTTTTGGTCCGAGATTGTCATCGAATCGACCGGCGGCACCGACCCGATCACCAGCCACGGGCACCGCAAGGCCGATGCCCAGCGCATCCGCTCCTTGATCGAAACCTACCAGGCACAATCGCGCGTATAGTGCCCCAGCGCCCAAAACGAAACTCCCTTCAAGTTTGTGGCAGACCGCACAATCTCCACCGGCCTCATTCTGTTATAGTGAACCCCTGCAAAGGAGTCCCTTATGGCAGGCAAGAGTCTGAACCGGGTTCAACTGATCGGCAATCTGGGGAAAGATCCCGAAATTAAATACACCCCGCAGGGCACGCCCGTGGCTAAGCTGACCATCGCCACCAACGAGCGTTTCAAGGACAAGGCCGGCGAGTGGCAGGACCGCACCGAGTGGCACAACGTCGTGCTCTGGCAGCGCCTAGCCGAGATTGCCGGCGAATATCTGAAGAAGGGCGGCAAAGTCTACATCGAGGGTCGCCTGCAAACCCGCTCCTGGGACGACAAGACCTCCGGACAGAAAAAATACATGACCGAAGTGGTTGCCAGCGACCTGATTCTCCTGGGTGGACGCGGCGAGGGCAGTGGCGGCGACTACAGCGGAAGTTCGCGCGGAGCATCTTCTTCTGCTGCTTCTGCCAGTTCTGCCAGCGGAGGCGGCAACAACTTCGACCAGCGCACTCCGGAACCCGAACCAGCGGCAACCGGCCCCATCACCGACGACGATATTCCGTTCTAGCGTTTACTGAAAAGTGCGACGGGATGCGGTTGAAAGGGCACGGCTTATCTTGAAGGTCACGGCTTGTTTTGGATGGCGCGGCTTTCAGCCGCCGCGAGTCGCGCACAATGAACTGACGGCTTGGCCCCTGCGGGTAGCATCGCGCGACTCGACCTAGTCGCCGTCTCCTGCGTCCACCGAAACCAACTCCAGACTCTGCAGCAGCGGACTCGAGTCCGAAACGAATTCAACGTGTCCGCACTTCGGGCAGGAGAGAATCGCGTAACCCGGTCCCTGGCCATTCGGCGCCAGACTGATTCGCATGAGCTGGTAGCGCTCCAGTTTCTGCTCACAGCGCAAACAGCAAACAGTCTTCTGGTAAGGATCGCGGGAAACACTACTTGCTATGTCAACGGCTGGTTTCATGATTCCTCTCCGAGAACAAACCACGAGGGAAACGGTCCAAACTGGGCCGAAGCGAAGTCGGCGATTTCAGCAGTTTAGCATGGAACGTTGAAGCGGTACGCGAGCATGAGTTCCATCCGGCAACAATGGCTCGCTTGTGAACTGCTCACATTTACTGCGGCAATCTGAAGTTCAGCGTAATGGTCGTCTGCATCTTCACTGCGCGCCCGTTCACAAGGCGCGGCTTGAAGCGCCATTGCCTGACCGCGTGGGTTGAGGCCTGCGCCAGCTCCGGCGGCCCGCTCACGACCCGAACCTTCTGAACCGCGCCATCCGGCCGAATCTCAACGTCCAGCACAACCGAGCCCTGAATTTTCTGCCGCCGGGCTTCTTGCGGATACTCCGGTTCCACGCGATGGATCAGGCTTTCCGGCGCTGCCGCGGCAGAAAGGTCACTCACTCTTCCCGGCTCCGCGGATTTTTCCAGCTCCTGGGACGACGCACGCTCCACTCCACTTCCACGCCCCGGCGACGATTCAGCTTGCTTCTGCGCACCGGCCCTCTGTGCACTCTCATCGCGCGCCGGCGCCATGCGAAATATTTCTTTGCCATTTTCGAATACCACCAGGCTCCCCGGAGGAGCAGGTTTCGCGTTCCTTTTGGCAGAAGTGGATGGCGCCGCAACCGCAGCGCTCTCCTGCTTGACCGCCGTGCTCGCGTCTGGTGGCGGACTGATTGCGGCAGATGGGTTGCCCTCTGCGACTGGAATCGGAGGAGGATGCCGGCGCACCACCGCCTTCCGCGTCCCCAAATGCCGGCCCAGGAGAAGCCCGAGCATCACCGCGCAAACCAAAACCGCAACTCTAAGGGCCCAGGTAACGAAGTCGAACTCGCGCGGGAAAGGACGTTCTCCAGAGTTTTCTGGGATCTCTTCCTGGACATCTGGCGGGGGAGAACTCTCCGAAATTTCCGGGGTGACTTCCTGGATCTCAGGAAGCGGCAATGGCTCGTTCTGCATTGTCAGTGGCTGGGCCGCACGGTTCAGGTTGCTCAAGATACGAAGCGCCAGGGCATCTAAGGTCAGCTCATCCCGCTCTCCAAAAGCGTTCGGCAGAGAAGAAAACAACACGAACAATCCCACCAACTCCTCGCCACGCAGAAGCGGCCTGACCATCACCGAACGCATTCCCAGCCGCTGCGCGGCCTCAAGGTCCACCCGCGGATCCGCCCAAACATCGTCGCTGCGCTGGGTGCGGTGCGTTCGAATGCATTCCCCCAATAGTCCCGCAGCGGAGTCGAGCCGCGAGCCCAATGCCGGCGCCGTCGCACCGCTGCTGGCGCGACAGACCATTTCCCGGTCGCGCTGCAGCGCAATCGCCGCCCCGGTGGCGCCCGTACTCAGGCAAGCTTGTTGAACAACTTCGTTCAGCACGATTTCCAGGGCCAGATCGGTGGAAAGTTCCGCGGACAAACCGCCCCCGCTTTGCGCCGAAAAGCGGGCAGCCAACTGCGCAAAGTCAGTTTCGAAGCGCGCCTCGCCCGGCTGGGCGCGCAGCACTCCAGTTGCGCTCAAATTAGGTTTCGACGGATTCGGTTCCGAAGAAGGAGGTTGCGGCATAACCCAAGACCAGTAAAGCGAGAATCACCGTCCGTAGCGGAGTTTCGCCCGAAAACAACGGGTTGTCAATATGCCGCAACAGTCAGTAGGCCGTTCGGATTTTTCCTTCTCTTCGGGGCGGATTCGCGTTGGAAAAACCCACCCTGCGTTCCGAATCGGCAGGAAAATGCACTCCAGTGACAGAGCTTTTCTCTGCTCCCAATGCTGGTCTGGATGCTATTAGAATCATTGCAATTTTGGGGCGACAGGGATGAGCTCTCCCAGGCCATCTTCCAAATCTCCCCAAGCTTCTTCGCGGAAGCAACCAAAACTAAGGCTGTTTCAGCACAATCCATCTGTGGAGTTTTGACATGCGGATCGCGGTAGTGGGTTCGGGATATGTTGGCTTGGTGGCAGGCGCTTGCTTTGCCGATCTCGGACACCACGTCATTCTGGTGGACAACGATCCATCCAAGCTGGCGGCGCTCAGAAACGGCCAGATACCGATCCACGAGAAATTCCTGCCCGAGCTTTTAACCCGCCGCGCGGGAATGGTCTGACTTTTTCCGACGATCTGAAGGAAGCTGTCGGCGTTGACGATGACCTTGCGTCGTTGACTCCGCCGGAGATTTCGCGGGCCACCGATTCCACGTAAGACAGATGGGCCTCGCCGCTCTCGGTGGGCGGCGCGCTCACAGCCACGACGATAAGCGAACTAATGCAAAGTGATTGACGGGTTCTGGACCCGAGGCGTTAGGGAAGCTGCAGGTCGAAGGCGTAAATTTCCTGTGTGCTGATGTCGCGGGGAAACAGGGGAACGTCGCCGGGGCCGAGGCCGGTCCAGGAACCGGGGCCGAACTGGCCGCGGAACAGACGGGCATTCTTCAGGTCGGCTATCTTCTCCACTTTCAAGTCGCGGATTCGCAGGCGAAAATATCCGCTGTCTTTACTCAGGAAGGTGTCGAAGTACACATACGAGCTGTCGCGCGACCAGGCGAGGTAACCGAACCTCAAGTCGGTATCCAGCTGCCGCCATTTTTCGGTCTTCACTTCGTAGAGCATCAACTTCTGATTGTCGGCGGAAATCGCAACGATAAAGCGGCCATCGGGAGACCACCGGGGAGCGAAGATTCTCTGGGAGCCCGGGAGTTGCGACATCTGGCGGATCTTCAGATCGAACAGCTCGAGATAGGTCCTTTCGGGATCCATCGGGTCGTGATGCCCGAAAGCGAGCAAATTTCCGTCGGACGACCACGTGGGATCAGTTTCCATGGCTGGGTCGGAAGTCAGCGGTTGGGGAGTGCCTCCGTCCGCCGGAATCAGAAATACCTTCCACGGCTTTCCGGGCGCAGTGCCAGAGAACGCGATCTGCTTCCCATCCGGAGACCAGTGGGCCAGGGGCGGAAGCCGCCTGCGCTTCGCGCTGGAAGCGGGCCAGGGCCTGGGGGTCGCGGGCCACTTCATCGGGCAGAAACTTGAGGGCCACGAAGCGGTGCAGCCGAATATCTTCGGCTTTGTACACCACGCCCATCCCGCCGCCGCCGAGCTTTTCGATGATGCGATAGTGCGAGATGATCTCGCCAATCATTAGGGCGGAATGTTACGCGGAGGAAACTGGCAGGTCAATCTGAGTCAACACTTTACTCCCTCGGTCATGTCACGTCCTGTGCAAACCGAACTTATCTCTTAGCTAATCCGATCATCCCGCGGATGCCGCCGTTCCAAATCGGAAGAAAAAGACGCTAGTACCCGTGATTCAGCCTCTTTTCACCGATCTCAATGCTAGTCTTAATGCTGGTAGAATCATTGGAAAATTCTGCCGGCGTTGGGGTGGTCCCAAGCCGTCTTGTCGATTTTTGGCGGAAGTAGCTGAAACAAAAATATTTCAACGCAAGAGACTTGATATGCGGATTGCGGTTGTTGGATCGGGATATGTAGGTTTGGTCGCGGGCGCTTGCTTTGCCGATCTCGGACACGACGTGATTCTGGTCGACAACGATCAAAAGAAACTGTCGTCGCTCAGAAATGGCGAGGTGCCGATCCATGAGAAGTTTCTACCAGAGCTTTTAACCCGCCACCGCGGAAATCGTCTGACTTTTTCCGACGACCTGAAGGCAGCTGTCGGCATCAGTTCGGTGATCTTTGTCGCCGTGGGTACCCCGCCCACCGAAAGCGGGGAGGCCGATTTGTCCTACGTCGAATCGGTGGCCCGCGAAATCTCCGGCGGCGTCAACGGCTACAAGGTCATCGTCGAGAAAAGTACCGTACCGGTCTACACCAGCGAATGGGTGCGAAAGATCATCCTGCGCAGCGGTACCGACCCGGAGTGGTTCGACGTCGCTTCCAATCCCGAATTTCTGCGCGAAGGCACCGCGGTCACCGACTTCCTGTTTCCCGATCGCATTGTAATCGGGTGCGATAGCGAGCGCTCGGCCGCCGTCTTGAGCGAAGTCTACGAACCCCTCACCAGCGGAAGTTACTACCAGCGCACCGACTCCATTCCCCAGCCCGACCGGGCCTCGATTCCTCCTCCTATGATCGTGACCAGCAGCAAGAGCGCGGAGTTGATCAAGCACGCCTCCAACGCATTTCTGGCCATGAAGATTTCCTTCATCAATGCGGTCGCCTCGGTCTGCGAATCCGTGGGAGCCAATGTGAATCAGGTAGTGCACGGCATCGGCACCGATTCGCGGATCGGGCGCAGGTTCCTGAACCCGGGCATCGGCTACGGCGGATCCTGCTTTCCCAAAGATGTAATGGCATTCCGCGCCGTGGCCCGGGAATCCGGCTACGATTTTCGCCTGCTCGATGAGGTAATGCGGATTAACGAAGATCAACGCCAGCGCTTTCTGCGGAAAGTCCGCAGCGCCCTGTGGACGCTGCGAGGCAAGAACCTCGGCGTACTCGGCCTGGCCTTCAAAGGAGGCACCGACGATATCCGCGAATCGCCTGCCCTCTTTATTGTGCAAGCGCTCATGCAGGAAGGCTGTAAGATCACAGCCTATGATCCAGCCGCCATGGAGCGCGTCCGGGAAATGGTCCCGAGCGGCATCACCTTTGCCAACTCCTCGTATGAAGCCGCCCATGGCGCCGATGCTCTGCTGATCCTCACGGAGTGGGAGGAATTCGCTAACCTCGATCTCAACCGCCTCCGCCAGGAATTGAAGTATCCCATCGTGATTGACGGCCGCAATTTGTATGGTCCCGAAGTGATGGCCGCCGAAGGCCTCAGCTATTACAGCGTTGGACGCGCCGCATCACACCCCGATGGAGTTCCTGCCGCACTCTTGAAAAACGGCAAGAAAGCATGAATTCGAGACGCGCTGTAGTAACCGGTGGCGCCGGCTTTTTGGGATCCCATCTCTGCGACGCTCTGCTAGCCGAAAACTGGAAGGTGGTTGTTGTCGACAACCTGCTCACCGGCCGCCGCTCCAACATCGCGCATCTGAATCATGAGCCGCGCTTCGAGTTCGTCGACAAAGATATTTGCCAGCCCTTCGATGTCGGCAAAGTCGACTACGTCTTCCATTTTGCCAGCCCAGCCAGTCCAGTGGATTACAGCATTCATGGCATTTCCACCCTCAAGGTGGGCTCACTGGGAACCTTTCACGCCCTAGACGTCGCCCACAAATATGGCGCCAAGTACTTAGTTTCGTCCACTTCTGAGTGCTACGGTGACCCCCTGGAGCATCCCCAGAAAGAAAGCTATTGGGGCAATGTCAACAGCATCGGCCCCCGTTCCGTCTACGACGAGGCCAAGCGTTTCACCGAGTCGGTCACCATGGCCTACCATCGCTATCACAAAGTGGATACTCGCATCGTCCGCATCTTCAACACTTACGGTCCGCGCATGCAACTCAATGACGGACGAGTCGTGCCTAATTTCATGAAGCAGGCCTTGCGCGGCGAACCCCTCACCATTTACGGCGACGGCCACCAGACGCGCAGCTTCTGCTACGTCAGCGACGAAATCGACGGCTTCGTGCGTCTCTCGAAGTCCGACGAGCATCTGCCCGTGAATATCGGCAACCCCAATGAATTCACGATTCTGGAATGCGCGCAGATGATCTTGAAAGTAACGGGATCGAAGAGCCAGATTCGCTACGAACCGCTGCCGCAAGATGACCCCAAGCAGCGCTGTCCCGACATCACCAAGGCCCGAAAGTTGCTGGGATGGGAGCCGAAAATCGATCTGGAAACTGGCCTGCGCCGGTCGCTGGATTACTTCCAAAAGGCCCTGGCGGAAGACGTAACAGCGAAATAGCTAGAAGGCATCTCATAAACGGTTTTGCGAAGGCCACGGCTTCAGCTCGTTCGCAAACGACACGCGCTTATAGCGCCTGAGGGACGAGCGGATAAAGTCATGCCTGCCAACATCCTAGGTTCCGTCCGGTCATCGTCACTAAGTTACCAGTGTCACGGTCCTGGGCAGTACTCACTACATTTCTGCCCGTAACTTGCCTGTAGTCAATAGGTGCCATTCGTAACCACTCCGGCACCAAAAGACCAATGCGCCGCTATTGGCCCGTAGTGCTTTGACGTCATGTCAAAGCGCTCCTACGATGTATCGACTGATGCGATACCGCAGCTCTGGCGTCCCCGAGGGGGATGCGGAACGGTCTTCCCCATGAGAGCACAGTGAAGTCGTGTCCGGCGTAGTTGTTTTTCTCCCCGAAAGATACTTATGACATCGAGCAGGAATCGCGGGTTTTCGATGCTGGAGATGATGATCGTGGTCGCCATTGCGCTGATCATGGCGCGGGTCACGTTCATAGCGCTGATGCCCATGTTCAATCAGAACCACGTGGACAGTGCCTATGACACCACGCTTTCTGTGGTGCGCAATTACAGAAACCTGGCTATTACCCAGAGCAAACGATACATAATCACTTTCGCAAATCCTGGAACCATCACCGTGCAGTACTGGGGCGTGGGCTTCCCGGTGTCGCCGGCTCCGGTCACCGTGGCTACCTATACCCTGCCGCCCGATATCCAATTCGCAGTGCAAGGGGGATTCCCGGCGGCCGCTCCCGATAGCTTCGGCACCGGCGGCACTGCCATTGACTTCGACCAAGGCATGGGCCTGGGCAGTCAGAACTACGTCATGTTCATGCCCGACGGCTCCTCGCAAGACACGGCGGGAAACTACAACAGCGGCGTGGTTTACATGACCCGTCCCACCGATTTTTATAGCTCGCGCGCCGTCTCGGTATTCGGCACTACAGGAAGAGTTCGGGGTTGGCGGCTCTTAAACCAAGGTGGAAACAAATGGGTGCAACAATGACGCAACGCTCATCTCAGCGATCTGCGCAGCGCGGCTTCACGCTGGTTGAGACCATGATTGCGATCGCAGTCATGACCATCGGCATTGTTTCGATGGTGGCCGTTTTCGGAACTGCCGTCGCCGTAACCCAGAATGCTCAGGAAAATCTCATCGCTCGCCAGAAGGCGCTGGAAGCGATGGAAAGCATCTACACCGCGCGCAACACGCAGCAAATCACATTTTCGGCCATCGGCAACATCGCCAGCGGCGGAATTTTCACCAACGGACAGACTCAGTTGCTGGCCGCCGGTCCCGACGGATTGGTAAACACCGCTGATGACGTTAATTTTCCCGCCTCGGGAGCCTGCCCGGCTGGACCGGAGTGCATTACTCTTCCAGGTCCGGACGGCATCCTGGGAACGGCCGATGACAAGCCCATGAGCCTCTCCAACTTCAGGCGGCAGATTCAGATCGGAACCGTACTCGAGGCGGACGGCGTGACCATTAATCCCAACCTCAAACAGATCACCGTGACGGTCAGTTTCGTCACCGGGGGATCCACGATTCCGCGTACCTACACCATTAACGCATTGATTTCGGCCTTCCGCTAAGGCCAGTGACGAACATGAAGATGCTAAAACAAAAATCGGAAGGCGGCTTCACTCTACTGGAACTCATGGTCGCAATGGCCGTGGGCTTGATTGCTCTGTCGGCCATGGCCAGCTTGTTCAAGACGGCGATGAACTCCGTCATGCTAGTCACGCAGCGCGCCGAGACCCAACAGAACATGCGCGCTGCCATTGATCTCATGGTCAAGGACATCAGCATGGCCGGGGCGGGGTTGCCTTCGGGCGGAATCCAGCTGCCCACCGGAGCCGGATCGAGCGCGACTAAGTTCGGTTGCGATCAGGCTGGCGCCTGTCACGTACCGGCCCACTTCTACCCTGGCACCAATTATATGTACGGCGTCATTCCCGGCTTTAACAACGGCGTAGAAGCGAACGCGGTCATTCCGGCCGCGCCGGCCGCGATCAATGATAGCGCGACCTCGATCTATGCCGACTATAACTTTCCCTTGTGGGAGTACAACGTAGCCTTCACCGTTCCGGGCAATGGCACGTCCATCACTCTGGCGCCGAATCCGGTGTACGTCCCGGCGCCCCCGGCCATCAATTCAGCCGGCGGGATTCAGGTTGGCGACCTCATCATGCTCAGCAACAGTCTGGGCACGGCGGTGGGTGAGGTCACGGGTACGACTGCGACCGTCATCTCTTTTGCAGATCTCGATCCTCTCAATTTCAATCAGAACGGGGCCGCCTCCAACAACATCAAGGCCATTTCCACGGGAGCGAATACCGTCGCCTACCGCCTGTTCGCCGTAACCTACTACTTGACTGTTCCGGGCGGGGGGCAGACTCCTCGCCTGATGCGTCAAGTCAACGGCCTGAACCCCACTCCTGTGGCCGATAACATCATTAACCTGCAATTCGCTTACGACATTTACAACTCGACGACCGCGGCGCTGGACGCAAACCAGCCCAACCCCATCGGGGTGGGTGATTCACCCAACCTGATGCAAAAGATCAACATCGTGGTCATGGGGCAAAGCATGCTCAACAACGGCAATAAATCTCAGAACATGTATCTGGCAACTTCGGTGAGCGCGCGCAACATGGCATTTCGCAATAATTATCAGTAACGCTTTTTTGGCAGGAGACAAATAAAATGGGACGGGGAAAAAATAATTCGCAGGGTTTCACGCTGATGGCGGCATTGCTCATCCTCATTCTGCTATCGGGCGTGGCGGTTGGCCTTCTTTTCTTGGTCACCAATGAATCCCGCATGGGCGGAAGCGACCTGGAGGCCAATCAGGCCTACTACGGCGCCGAATCAGGCATGGAAAAACTGACCGCTGACCTCTCGGCACTCTACGCCCAGTTCCAGGTCCCCACCAACGGCCAAATTCAGAACCTGGTCAATTTTCCCCCAACTTCGGCCATGGTCAATGGAATGACCTACAACGAGACCATCGTCGTTCCCTTGAATCCAGTCACCGGGCTTCCCCAGAGCAGCTTTAACACCATCAGCTCTGGATCGAATCAGGGATTGTACGCACAAATCATTCCCATGACGCTGCAGGTGATCGCAACCCGCCCGTCGGGCGCCTCGGTCAACATGACCCGCAAGGTGGAAGTCGCGCAAATTCCCGTCTTTCAGTTCGGCGTGTTCTGCGGTTATGACTGCAGCTACTTCGCCGGCCCGAACTTCGGCTTCGGCGGCCGCGTTCATACCAACCAGAACCTCTTCCTCGCTTCCGGCGCTTATCTGGTTTTCAACGACAAGCTCTCGGCTTTTCAGCAGATCATTATGGATCAGCTGGAAAACGGCCACGCCACTACCGCGGGATACGGCGGAACCGTCTACGTTCCTAAAGCAAGTTCGGCCTGCCCCTTGAACGGCGTTTTCCCGCCCGCAGGAGTGAACTGCGTCGCGCTTCCCACGGCAGGAACGATTCCCGGCGATGCCAGTTGGAGTGGCGGTTATCCCACGATTGCGGGCGCCGCCAACGCTAATTTTCCCAGCATTTCCTCGGGGACTTTGAATGGTTTCGTAACCAACTCGCTCACCGGCGCCAAGAACATGCAGTTGCCCTTTGTGCAGAATAGCTGCACCAGCAATCCGCCGCCCTGCACCGATCCGATTTCGATTGTCCGCAAGCCGCAGCCCGGCGAGTCAGCATCCAGCACGCTCGGTACTTCACGCCTCTACAACAAGGCGCAAATTCGCATTCTGCTGGCCGACACGCAAGTGGACCTGCACCCCGAGCGCGGCGCGCTGGGCGACGGACAGGACGTCCAGTTCCCTAACGCAACCACGTGGAGCACCGCCCCCTTCACCAATGCCACCCTCGCTGTAACCGGAGCCCCAGGCGGGACGGAAGCCTTCGGATTCGCCACGCCGAACAACAACGGCTGGGTTTATCCCTACACTGACAGCGGACTGAAAAACAGCTGGACGACGTGGCCGCTGATCGAGGAGCTCACCAACAACCCCAACACTCCGGCCGCCATGACCGGCCCGTGGATCCGCGTAGAATATCTGAACAATGCGGGCGGTTGGGTCGGCGTCACCAAAGAGTGGCTGGGTTTGGGTTTCGGGCAGCCCTTCAACACCGTGCCTACGACTCCAAACTCCAATCCGGCCAACCCCAGTGGGATTTTGATCCTGCAGCAACTTCAGCCTGGACTGGGAGTTACAGCGGGCAACCTTTCCTCCACCAGCACTTGGTATCCCATCAACTTTTATGACGCGCGCGAAGGCGAAATGCGCGACAACGCGGTGCCCAACGCGAACAGCGGGAACAATACTTATTCCTCGTGCTCCGTCAACGGCATCATGAACGCGGTTGAACTGGACGTGGGCAACCTGACCCGTTGGCTGAAGGGGACAACTGGGGTCAGCGGCACCAGCGTGAACTATACCAACTACAACGGCTACGTTCTCTACTTCTCCGATCACCGCGGCATGTTGCCCTCCACCCATCCCTCCAACGGTGGCCAGACTGCGGCGGGGGTGATCAACGGAGAATCGGGTCTCGAGGATGTGGTGAACTCGGCGCAAAACCTGACCTCCACCACGCCGGATGGAGCTCTGGAAGCAGCCACCTACTACAACTACTCGCCCGAGGATGTCGACCAGAACGGTTTTCTCGACAACTGGGGCGAAAAGAATATCGGGTACGGGTTCGGCGTCAATACCAATACCAACCCTCTCAACTCTTACCCTCGAGTTCCAAACCCGGGCCCCGTCTCTGGCGTGACTAAAAACTGTGCCCAGGTCAACACTTCAACCGGCGTCTTCACCATGAGCGCCAATAACCAAGTGGGCATGGCCAATCCCGTAAGTGGAGCGCGGCACGTGTTGAAGCTGGTGGATGGCGGCATGAGCGCGGCCCTGCTGAGTTACCTGCCCGTAATGCCGGGCGCCAGCGGATGCACACAGAGCGCCGCCAACCCCACGGGTTGCGGCGGCTTCACCATCGCCTCCGAGAACCCCGTGTACGTCCAGGGCGACTACAACAGCACCTCGACGGACCCGTTCTGGGCAACCGCGAATGCCGCAGTCCCCACTCAGACGCCCCACTCCGCCGCGGCGATCATCGCAGACTCGGTCACCGTTCTCTCTAACCAGTGGACTGACGCAAATAGTCTGGTCTACCCAACGGACCCGAGCAATCGTACTCCCGCCGCGCCTGCGTATTACCGCGCCGCGATTTCTGGCGGCAAGAACATCCCGTTCCCGCAACCTACCTGGGCGGGCGTTGGGCAGGACTTCGGAACCGATGGAGGTTTGCACAACTTCCTCCGGTATCTGGAGAGCTGGGGTCAACCCCTGAATTACGAGGGCTCGCTGGTCAGCATGTACTACGCGGAGTACGACACGGGCACTTTCAAGTGCTGCACCGTGGTGTACAGCCCGCCGACTCGTAACTACTACTTTGACGCGCTGTTCCTGAACCCGGCCAACCTGCCCCCGGCCACGCCGATGTTCCAGGATATCGACAGCTTGAGCTATCACCAGAACTTCACACCACAGTAGTCGTACGCAGCTCGATCCAAAGCCCCGGCGCCGTCTCACGGTCCGGGGCTTTTTTCTTTTAGTTTCTCGTGCATTCGATACAATCGTAGGCCTCGCGCTCGGCGCGCCCTCGGCGGGGCCGTTGGATTCAACCACCGGCTTTCAAATAAGCTGGATTTCAATAAACCCTTTCAACAAACCATGCAGTCAGCTTCCCATCGCCGCACTTATCTCTGGTTCTTCTTCGCAGCGTCCGCCCTCGCGGGCATTGGATTGTTTTTCGTTCCCGCCTTCATCATCCGCCCTTTCCACCACCAGACCCCATCTACGCTGACTTTGGCGATGTCGCTGCGCCAGCGCGCTCCCTCCGGAACACTCGCCGCCGCCTTCCTGTGTCTCGTGTTCGCGCTCCTGCTCTGGCGCTCCGTAAACAAATCGCGCAAAATCATTCTCGCCTCCGTAATGGCGCTGGTCGCGTTCTCCGCAGTCATGTCGCGTCTCAACTACTTCGAGTGGATGTTCCATCCCGTGGACTTTCCCCAGTTTGAATCCGCCTCCGCCAGCAAACTCGACAAAGGAGAGATGGTCCTCTGCCGTCCGCTACGCCTCCGACGCCCGTGCGTATCCCATCCGTGAAATGGCCTACCACCATGTCTTGAACGACGTCGTGGCCGGCGTCCCCGTGGCCGTCACCTATTGAACGCTCTGTCACACCGGTCTGGTGTGGACGCGAACCATAAACGGCAGAGTGCTGCATTTTTATCTCGCAGGCATCAACAACCAGAACTTCCTCATGCGGGATAAAGAAACCGGCACTTGGTGGCAGCAGATCACCGGCAAAGCCATCTACGGCCCCCTCCAGGGTGCGTCCCTCGAGCTAGTCTTTAGTGACGAGCTGACCTTCGGCGAGTGGAAGTCCGAAGTCTCCGACGGCAAGGTGCTGGCTCCGGTGCCGAAGTATGTAAAGGAGTACGACAGCAACTGGGAACCAGAGGTCGCCAAGCTTCCCGTGGTGATCAGTTTTCCGGGAACCGAACTCAAGTCTCGTGACGTAGTCTTAGGACTCGAGATCGAGGGTGCCAGCCGCGCCTATCCCTGGGAGAAGCTAGTCAAACAATCGCCGGTCGTCGATCGCATCCGAGGCGTGCCGCTGTTATTAGCCATCGGCCCCGACGGCAAATCGTTCCGCGTTTTCAAGAGCCGCATCGACGGTAAAGACGCCGAGTTCTTCCTGAAAGGCGAAACCGGAGACGCTCCCAAATCCTGGACTTTGCTCGACACCGCGACCGCCAGCGAATGGAACTTCCAGGGTTGCGCCATCTCCGGTCCTTCCCAGGGCAAATGCCTGGATCGCTTCCCCGCCCTCAAGGATTATTGGTTCGACTGGCGCAACTACCACCCCGATACCACAATCTACAAACACTAGAACAGGTCGCGTCAATGGCTCTTTGGCAAGGATGGCGCTGGAAGCGCACTGCTTTAGTGGTGGCGGAAAAAGTCCGCTTTTGGTGGTTTTGAAGGGCGCCTTTCGCCGCGCCGCAAATCGTGAAATGAATGGCGACTCTAGGCGCTGAGGGCACCAATCTCAGCGCGAAGTGGGGTCGCTTCGACAGCCAGTCTCCTTTGCTTTCAATGACTTAACGCCGTATAATCCCCCACATCCCCGCTAAACCCCAAATTTGCACCGTTCGTTGGGATATGGATGCGCCATTCCTAAGCCCTGCAATAGGATAGGTGCAGACAACACCCAGGAAAAGTGTAAGAAACCAGGTCCACAGGGCCAGCAATTTCCAGGGGAAGCACATGTTTTGTGTGAGGTCTCAAGTTTCATCCAGAGCGAAGGCAAGAACAGAAGCACAATCGAACGTTGAGGGATAGCTGTAACCGTTAAAGGGTAGCGGCCATCCAAAGAAAACAGAAAGCCAAAGGCCAAAAGCTAGAAGCCAGGAGCTAAAAAGCTATCATGCGCAAGCCGATCAAGTACGTTGAAAAAGCAGCTGTCATCGCCGCCAAAGGGACATGGGCGGTATTCGAGCGCTTGAATCGCGTCAAGCCGAATCCATCGCCCACGCCGAAGTGGTCGGAAAAGCCGCTGCTGAAGTCGTACGAGAAGTCGAAGCCTCCTTTGGGCTGGCCGCGGACAACCGATTCGCTGTGCCCGAAGTGCGTGCCGGAGATCCGGCAGCAGATTCTCGACGGGCATCTGCCGCATGAAGTGCTGATGAATGAGAAGGTCGGCGAGATCAAGGCGCAGATCGTGGAGCGCGACGGCAAGATTTTGATGGTGAAGGACTGCCCGACGCACGGCCACTTCGAAGATGTGATGTCGATCGACACGGAATTTTCGAAGCATCTTGAAGACGTTTTCCCCGGCCGCGACATCGCGGCGCACAACGACGAGAAGCTGCATCATCACGGCTCGTCGACGGTGAAGTATGGACGCGGTTCGGTGCTGACGATTGACTTGACCAACCGCTGCAACATGATGTGCGATCCCTGCTTCATGGACGCGAACCAGGTTGGCTTCGTCCACGAACTGCAATGGGAAGAAATCAAGACGATGCTGGACAACGCCATCACCATCAAGCCGCGGCGGCAGATGAGTGTGCAGTTCTCCGGTGGCGAGCCCACGTTGTCGCCGTACTTCCTCGATGCAGTTCGTTACGCCCGCAAAGTTGGATACAACTCCGTGCAGGCTGCAACCAACGGAATCGAGTTCGCGAAAAGTTTTGAATTCTGCCAGCAGGCGGTCGAAGCCGGCATGCGCTATGCCTACCTGCAATTCGATGGCATCGGTAACGCTGCGAACGCGCATCGCCTGGTCGGCAATCTGTTCGACGTAAAATTAAAAGCAATCGAGAACCTGCACAAAGCAGGGGTAGAAATCGTTCCGGTCGTCACCATCGTGAACGGAATCAACAACGAGCAGGTTGGAAGAATCATCAAGTTCGCGCTGGACAATCCTCGGACGATCAGCTTCCTCAGCTTCCAGCCGGTCAGCTTCACCGGCCGCGACGAAGCTGTCACCGACGATCGCCGCGCAGCGCAGCGCTACACCCTCTCGCACCTGGCGCACGACGTTAAAAATCAAACAGGCCTGGGCGAACCATCTCGCGACTGGTTCCCCATCAGCTTCATGGGAACCTTCAGCGACTGGGCCGATCTGATGCACGTCAATGACGTAAAAAACGACTGGGGCCAATTATCCTGCGGCTGCCACCCCAACTGTGGAACTGGGATGGCGGTGATGATCGACAAGGAAACTAAGGAAGCTGTTCCGGTGACGGCATTTTTGAAGGGGGATCAGCTGGCGCGGGACATTGCGAAGATAAATGACGCCGCCCGCGGAAAATTTTTGACAGTGGTGGGAATGGCGCTGTGTTTGATGAAGAACTACGATCCGTTCCAGGCGCCGACGCATTTCAAGATGATGGACCTGCTGAAGAAGTTCGACAAGAACTTCAACGCGACGGGGAAGAATTACGGCAAGGTTGGACCGGACCGGACCGTGGACGATGTGATGAAGCGGCGGCAGGATCGCTGGAACTTCCTGTTCATCGCGGGCATGTGGTTCCAGGATCTGTTCAATTACGACTTCCGGCGGACCGAACAGTGCATCATTCCGTACGCGACGCAAGAAGGCGAGATTTCGTTCTGCGCTTACAACACGGGCGTGGGATGGCGGAACATCATCGAGAAAATGCACATGACGGCCACGCTCACCAAGTGGTACGAGGAGCACGGGCGGCATGAGATTTTTGCCGGCGGCAAGAAAGTGAACATGGAAGACGCAACCCACTCGCTGCTGTTGCGGGATGACCTGGTCACGACCGAACTGCAGCATGATCTCGACAGCAAGGGCATCGCCAAGAACGCGCGCGAAGAGAAAGTGCGGGCGCGCGATGCGAAGCAGAAACAGACTGCGGATGCGAAGGCGGAGGCGCGTGGACCGGAGAAAAATGATGAGGCTTACAATGCGCGCATGGCTTCGCTGTATCGCGAAGTGGTATTGAAGGAAAAGCCCGTGGTAGCCGAGAACGGATTCATTCCGCTGGGCGCGCTCACTAACCCGAATGGGAATGGGTCGCATGCGCCGAAGCCGGAGATTGCGGAGCCGGTTGCGGGAGACTAAAAGTGAGCTTTAGCTCTTAGCTTTTAGCTCAAATACAAACGGGCCGCCTGTGGGCGGCCCGACCTTTTTGTGGCGGAGAAGCGTAGGCAAAAACCACAAGCCTCAGAACTCAGGCCCTAAACTTCAAACTAAAAATCTAAGAAATATCTTCCTTTACATATTCCCATATAGGAATGTATATTTTACGGTGTGGCAAGGGCGGCGACTACTTCGGATGCGTTCAACGCTGTGGCTGAACCGCGACGGCGGGACAAGCCTCAGGTAGCACCAACTTCTCTAGCAAGGATAAGGACGTCGGCCCTCGAATGTCATCGGGTACGGCTGACTGCTGAGAGCTTCTCAGAAAACTAAGCCCACGCCGGCGGTAATCATGTTGCTCTTCCAGTTGTAGAGATTGGTGGGATTGTTGGGGTTCTGCTCAAACCTGAAGTAGCGGGTTTGGTAGGTGCCTTGGGCATACCACTTGCCGAAGGTGTAGCCTAAGCTGCCGCGCAGGAAGTAACCGTGGTCGAAGTTGGGATGAGGTAATACGAGCGAGGTCGACGCTGCCGTCCGGAAGCGGGGGGTGAATTCGGGGCCGCCTTGTACATGTATGAAGGCGCGCTGGTCGGGACCGAATTTGTATTTGACGACGATTGGGGCTTCGATCAGTTCCATGTTGTAACGAACCAGGATCTGGTTATCCACGGTGGCGGAGGGGAGATCGATCTTGCGGATCTGGGCATTTACGCCGATCGAGAAATTGCTGCGGGCCTGGAAGGCGAGGCCGCCGAAGACGGCGAACTCCTTGGCATGATTCTTATCGTCGGTGGGGACGCGCACTTCACCGCCCGCGACGATGCTGGGGCCGCCGTTCTTGGCGGAGGACTTTTTCACGATCAACTCGCCGTTCAGGTCAAGGGCAGTGCCACTTACGTACGGCAATGCGCCAAATTTGTCGGAGGTTTGGCCGGCGTTGATGTCGATCGTCCCGCGCTGACAAAAGGACGGGATGGCGGCTAACAGGATTAGGAGAAATACACCCGTGCGGACCAGATGCGGCTTGCATCGCTTCATTAAATACGTTTCCTCCCTTGTGGGCAGTGTACACTCCCGCGATTGCGGCCGGACAGCACGCGGCTGTTCGCCGGAATCACGCATTGTATTGTTTGCCAATGTTTGCTGCTTGAATTTGATGCTAATTGTCTGATGCGCAGGACGGAGCAATCGTTTTGTGCATCGCGAAAGTAGAACTACGGCACTCGTGTGGCGAGGATGCTTCCTCCGCGATGTTTCGTCCTTTGAAGGTTTCTGTCCCGACACGTGTCCGGAATCCCTTTTGGCGGCCTTAGAAATCGCGCAGTTCTACGTATGCATTGGGTAGCACGCAAGACTTTGCACACTTAGGGAAAGCGCCACATGGGCAGACGGCTCGGCAGAAAGGTCAGCAGATTTCCGGCGTTGCGTGGCGTGCATTTGCGGTGTATGTTTCCGCTGACCAACCGGAACCGGAAAAGAGCAATGCATGCGCACGCGTGCTCAAGGTCGAGGAGACGAGTAGTGAAGAGACGGATGGGATTCGCGGGGTGGATCGCCCTGTTGGGACTTTTGGTTGCGGCCGCGAAGGCGCAGACCGATTGCTCCGAAGGCAATGGCGTGCTCGATATGACTCCACCGAAGAATATGACGGCGCAGGAGCTGATTCAAAAAGTCGCGGCGGAGGAGACGAAAATCAAAGAGGTGCGCACGCATTACGTCTACACGCAAGACGTGCTGGTGCAGACACTCAACGGCAAGACAGTCGACGGACAATTTCACGAGATAGCCGCGGTCTCCTATGACGATAAGGGGAGGCGCGCGGAGAGCATAATGTTTGCCGAGCAGTCGACGCTGCGGGGAATTTTGTTGTCGGCGCAAGACATGGACGACATCCGTGTATTCATGCCGTGGATCCTCACTACCGAAGAAGTGCCGCAATACAACCTCACCTATGCCGGGCAGCAACATGTGGACGATCTGGACACATACGTTTTCCACGTCGAGCCCAAAAGAGAAGAGAAGGGGAAGCGGTATTTCCAAGGGAGGGTCTGGATCGACACGCATGACTTGCAGGTCGTGAAACTATGTGGCAAGAGCGTGCCGGACGTGGTCCACGTGAAGAAGAATCAGCCCATGGATATTCGTCCAATGTTTGTGAGCTACCGGCAGGTAGTGGATGGACACTGGTTCCCGGCGTACACGCGAGTGGATGACATCCTGCATTTCCAGGTGCAGGCGGTCCACATGCGCGAGATTGTCAAGTTAACGGGTTATAAGCGGGCCGGGACCGACGCCGCAGCTAAACCGTAACGATTGGGATTTCAATTGGCACTTGAACCGGGAATTCAGATGTGTTGTACTGCCTTGCATGGCTGAGGAAAAGAGCCGCAGCAAAGACATCATTCTGTGGATTATTACAGTCGCTCTGGTCGCATTGGCGATCTTCTGGTATAAGAGATAGTTTCGCAGGCCGGAAATCACCCGGCGGGCTCGGGCCATTCCTCGTGTCAAGACTGGACCTAGGTTCGGCTTAAGCTTCAATTCTGGTTGTGTTTTCCCTTCCAGCCCTCCGGAGTTTGTTGTGTGAGTATCCACTTCCGAATAAAACTATTCTGCGAAGTCCGGTGTCTACTTCTTAAAGGTCGGCCCTGCCCGAACAAATCAATTTCAAGGAGTTGTGTATGAGGACTGGCCTGGTCGGATTGGGTCTGGTGATCTGTCTCTCTCTTCTTGTATTCGGACGTCTGGGTGCGCGCCCGTCTGCAGCAAACATGGGCGAGAACGATTTCCGCAAACTGGAACAAAACTGGCTGGACGCCGCGTCAGTTCCGGATCTGCCAGGGCTGCGCAAAATGTTCTCCGACGACTTCATGGGGACCTCGTTCGGCGGCGGGGTGCTCAGCAAGCACGACGTGGTTCCCGCGGATGGAATGACGGCGACCCATATGCCAAAATGCACTTTGAAAGATTCCACAGTACGAATCTTTGGCGACACGGCTGTGCTGATGGGTGACGTCGAGATGCAGGTTCCGCAGAAGGCGGAGGACATCCGGATGACAACGGTGTTCCAGAAGCATCCCGAGGGCTCGCAGATTATTGCGGTGCATATGTCGAAAGCGCCGGCCGCGTCTTGAGCTTGTTCTAGTTAGTGTGCAGTTGGATTTTGGTCTTCTTTTTAAAGGCGTCATCCCGACCCTGGCGCAGTTCAGCCGGGGGAGGGATCTCGCGCGTTACTTCTGGGAATGAGTTACACCTCGCAAGATCCCTTCGACTTCGCTCAGAGCAGGCTCTTCACGGCGCCTGGAAAGCGCTCCGTTCAGGTGACTCCCTCTATTAGCGGCCGTCAAAAGTGAAACTGCGTCAATCCCGCACTTCTCTAGGGTTTCTGTCTTTCATCGGGTAAGATACTTCGGCTGCGAAAGAGACGCTGCAAGCAACGTCTCTACGACGACGTTTTCCGCCTTCCGATGAATCGCGAATATCACAAAGCTTATAGCCAGGAACTGCATCGGGAGATGGAGGCGCTGGTTTTCGGGTACGGGGGGACGCCGCTGCTCGTGTTTCCGACTTCGCAGGGGCGGTTTTTCGAATACGAAGATCGGGGGATGATCGGGACGCTGGCGGGGAGAATCGACAGCGGCGAACTGCAAGTGTTTTGTCCCGACAGCGTGGACAATGAGAGCTGGTACAACAAGGGTGTGCATCCGCTGGTGCGGGTGCTCCGACACTTGCAGTATGAGCGCTACATTCTGCATGAGTTGCTGCCGTTTATCCGGTGGAAGAATCAGACGCCGCGGCTGGCAGTAACGGGATGCAGTTTTGGCGGGTATCATGCGGTGAATTTTGCCTTGAAGCATCCCGACGTCGTGACGCATTGCGTGAGCATGAGCGGCGCGTTTGATATCCACCAATTTCTGGATGGGTATTATGACAATGATTGTTACTTCAATAATCCTCCGGACTATTTGCCGAATACGTCGGATGACTGGTTCTTGAGCCGCTATCGACAGATGAAGATCGTTCTGGGATCGGCGGACTGGGATATCTGTCTGGATCAGAATATAAAGTTCTCGGCGATCTTGAATGGGAAGGCGATTCCGCACTGGCTGGACGTTTGGGGAGACAATTCGAAGCATGATTGGCCGCTTTGGGTGAGGATGGCGGGGAAATATTTTTGAGTTCAGATCGTAGAGACGTAGCTTGCTACGTCTTTCTTGCTCGTGGATAGAGGAGACGTTGCAAGCAACGTCTCTACAGGAGATTTTTTGTGAGTACTAAGAAGATTGGGATTTTGTTTGGGATGGAGAATACGTTTCCGCCGGCTTTGGTCGAGAAAATTAACTCGATGAAGGTCGAGGGCGTGGAGGCGGAATTTGTGAAGATCGGCGGGATTCGGATGGATGAGCCGAAGAAGTATGCGGTGATTATTGACCGGATTTCGCAGGACATTGAGTTTTATCGCGCCTATTTGAAAAATACGGCGCTGCATGGAACGATTGTGGTGAACAATCCGTTCTGGTGGACGGCGGATGACAAGTTTTTCAACTATGCGCTGGCGCACAAGATGGGCGTGGCGATTCCGCCGACAGTGATTCTGCCGCACAACAAGCATCCTGAGGGGACGACGGACCAGTCGATGCGGAATCTGATTTTTCCCCTGAACTGGCAGGAGTTGTTTGACTATGTTGGCTTTCCCGCTTTTTTGAAGCCCTATTCCGGGGGCGGGTGGAAGCATGTGTATAAGGTGCATTCGCCAGAGGAGTTTTTTCATCACTACAACCAGACGGGCGATTTGTGCATGACGCTGCAACATGGCGTCGAGTTTGAGGAATATTACCGGTGCTACGTGGTGGGGCAGGAAAAAGTGCACATCATGAAGTACGATCCGCGGGCGCCGCATCATGAGCGCTACGTGAAGGGGAATCCTGCCCCTTCGTCGGCGGTGCTGCGAGAGCGGATGGAGAAGGATGCGTTGTCGTTGTGCCGGGCCTTGGGCTACGACTTAAATACTGTCGAGTTTGCGGTGGAGGGTGGAGTTCCGTATGCGATTGACTTTTTGAATCCGGCGCCGGATGCGGAGATTACATCGGTGGGGCAGGAGAATTTTGACTGGATTGTGAATGCGGTCGCGGAGATGGCGGTAAAGATGGCGATGCGCGGGGAGAGTCCGGTGAAGGAGATGCGGTGGGCGGAGTTTTTGGCGGGGACGCCGGCGAAACAGGAGCGTAAGGGTGAACCGGCTTGGGTGGCGGAGCGCAAGCGGGGAAAGGTCACGAAGTAGATGGAAGACGACCAACAACGAAAGCGTTTCTTATGGGGAGTGGCTCTTGCCTGGGTGCCGGCTATGCCGATTATCATCGGCATCCTTAACGCGTTCGCTGGAATAAACAACTCCAAGGCGACTGGCCTTGCCGCAGTGGCTGGTGGATTTGCAGAGATGTACATCACGGTTGGCCTGGCCGCTACATTGATCTGCGAGGTCTGGGCGATGGCTCTGCTCTTTAGCGCATTCTCGCGGGGACACGGACTCCGAAGTGCGTTCTCGGTACTCTCCCTCTGCGTCAGTGGACTAACCCTAGTTCTCTTTTGCCTATCTTTGTGGTTGTTTTGGTTCCAAAGTCATCAACGATACTGAATAAGTAATTTGGGTGGAGGTTCAGCGTTGAAAGGCAAAGCTCCCGTGAAGACCGTGGATGAATATCTGGCCGGCGTCCCGGAGCCGGCTTGCAGGACTTTGAAACACATTCGCGCGGTGATTCGCTCGGTGGTACCGAAAGAGACTACCGAGGTGATCAGCTACGGGATCCCCATGTTCAAGTACAACGGAATGCTGGTGGGGTATGCGGCATTCAAGAACCATTGCAGCTTGTTTCCCACGGGGTCTGGCGTACTCGACCAGTTCGAGAAGGAACTGCGTGGCTACCGGACTTCCAAAGGGACGATTCAGTTCCCGTCGGACAAGCCTTTGCCGGACGCGCTGGTGAAGAAAATCGTGAAGGCGCGGGTCGCGGAAAACAAAGAGTGGGATTGAGCGGGCCACTCCCATAGTTTCGCTGCGTGTTTGCAGTTCCCGCGAGCACCGCGATATTATCCGTGCCCATGACCTTGTATAAGCTGCCCCTGCTCGCGCTGCTTACTGCTGCTGCCTTCGCGCAAGCTCCATCGTCGCAAGAAGTTGACAGCGTATATCCGGACGCTCACGCGCTCTACCTCGATCTCCACCAGAACCCCGAGCTTTCTGCACACGAAACGCAAACCGCGGCGAAGCTTGCCACGCGCTTGCGCAGCGCCGGCTATGACGTAACCGAACACGTCGGCGGCACCGGAGTGGTCGCTATTCTCAAGAACGGGACCGGCCCGATTATCATGTTGCGAACGGAACTGGATGCGCTTCCGGTGGAAGAAAAAACCGGCCTGCCTTATGCCAGCAAGGTGCGCGCGAAAGACGACGCTGGGCGCGACGTTCTGGTTATGCACGCCTGTGGGCACGATCTGCACATGGCGGCAATTCTCGGGACGGCCGAGATCATGGGGCGCAGCAAGAATACCTGGCACGGAACGCTCATGCTGATCGGCCAGCCCGCTGAGGAAACCATTGGCGGTGCGGAAGGAATGCTTCGCGACGGTTTGTTCACGCGTTTTCCTAAACCCGATGTGGCTGTGGCTCTGCACGTCGGTAACGAACTGCCCGCAGGAATGGCGTCGATCACTCCCGGCATTTACAACACCAATTCGGACTCCGTGCGCATCACGATTTACGGCAAGGGCGGGCATGGCTCCGCGCCGCATACGGCGATCGATCCCATTGTGATTGCGGCGCGGACGATTCTCGCGTTGCAGACCATTGTTTCCCGCGAAGTCAAACCCGGCGAAATGGCCGTAGTGACAGTCGGCTACATCCAGGCGGGGACAAAGAACAACATCATCTCCGACCACGCGGAAATGGGATTGACGGTGCGCACCTTTAAGCCGGAGGTTCGCAAGCAGATTCTTGCCGCCATTGGGCGGATCGCGAAGGCAGAGGCCGGCGCAGCCGGCGCTCCGCGCGAGCCGTTGGTGGAACGCTACGAAGGCACGGACCTGGTCTACAACAATCCGGCACTGGCGGAGCGACTCAGAGCGCCTCTTGAAGTCGCGCTCGGCAAGGACAAGGTTGTGATCGCCGAGCCGATCACGCCGTCCGAGGACTTCTCCTACTTCATCGAGCAAGGTGTGCCTGGCTTCTATTTCAGCCTGGGTGGCGCCGATCCAGAAAAGTTCGCTCAGGCCAAAGCCGCGGGGACGACGCTCCCGTCAAATCATTCCCCGCTGTTTGCGCCCGACGTGGATCCAGCTCTGCATACGGGGATCACCGCCGAGGTTGCGGTGCTAAGAAATCTGCTTCAGGGCTCGCCGGAGGAGTTGCATAAGTTAACCGCGCAGCAGTCGTCCCACTAGAAGTGCCGGCCGCTAAACCGCAACTGTGACTGACGTTTCCGTCCGCGTGACCGGCCGGTAGAGTGTGTCGCGCTCGATCGGCTCGCGCCCCGCGGCGCGAATCAGCCGCTCCAACTCTTCGCGACGCATGCCCTGCGGGGTAGTCGCGCCTGCGTCATGGTAGATCTTCTCCTCGATCACCGTGCCGTCCATGTCATCGGCGCCGAAGCGCAGCGAAATCTGCGCGATCTTCGCCGTCATCATCTGCCAATACGATTTGATGTGGGGGAAGTTGTCGAGCACCAGCCGGCTGACCGCAATTTGTTTGATGTCGAGCATGCCGGTGGTTTTCGGCAGATGCTGCAGCGGCGTGTTGTCGGGATGGAAAGCCAGCGGAATAAATGTCTGGAAGCCGCCCGTTTCGTCCTGCAGCGCGCGCAGCTTCAACAAATGGTCAACGCGGTCTTCATCGTTTTCGACGTGCCCGTAAAGCATGGTCGCGTTCGACTTTAATCCGATCCGGTGCGCCAGCTTGGCGGTTTCAAGCCATTGACTGCCATCAATTTTGTGATCGCAAATAATGTGGCGCACGCGATCGGCAAAAATCTCAGCCCCGCCTCCAGGCAGCGAGTCCACACCAGAAGCTTTCAGTTGTTCCAGCGTCTCACGGATCGACAGCTTGGCCCGCTTCGATAGATAAGCGACCTCGACCATGGTGAAGGCCTTGAGGTGCACTTGCGGAAACCGTGTTTTTAGGCCGGAACACAAATCCAGGAAATATTGAAACGGCAGGTCAGGATGCAATCCGCCCACGATGTGGAATTCGGTAACCGCCTCTGTGTATCCGGAAGCCGCGGTTTCGAACGCCTCCTCGAGCGCCATGGTGTAAGCGCCGGGCGTGTCTTTCTTTCTGCCGAAGGCGCACAGCCGGCACGCTGCCACGCACACATTCGTCGGATTGATATGCCGGTTGACGTTGAAGTATGTTTTGTCTCCATGCATGCGCTCGCGCACGGAGTTAGCCATCCAGCCCAGGGCCAGAATGTCACCCGTGCGATACAGGGCGAGAGCCTCGTCAGGGTCGAGCCTTTTGCCGGCAAGAACTTTGTCGTGAATAGGCAACAGACGCCGGTCGTCTGTCTGGAAAGCATGCGATAAACGTGTGGCAGACATCCTTTTGATCATATCGCAGGACGGTGCCGAAGACCACGGCTCGACAGTGTACGCGCTGATTACGCAACCACTGCGAATTCTCCGAATCAGCTAACCAAGGATTCCGCATAACCCCTTGGCTGGAAACTGCATCACAGACACAGACACGGCTTTCTTGCGCGTTTTCCTCGGAAATTGCATTCGAAGGAGACTATCGATGAGAACTTTTTTATCCGCGACGTTACTAATCGGAGCAATGCTGTGTGCGGTTTCGTTTGGCCAAAGCGCGCCATCGGCCCAAAACCCTAGCGCTCTTCCGTCACAACCAGAGGCGCAACCGGCTACAACGTCTCCAGTTCAACCTGCGGCGCCGCAGGCAACCCAGCCCCAACAATCCTCGCAGACGATTCAATCGCCCACTGCCGCTCCCACGGCCGCGAAACAGGAACAAACGGCAGGTCCGCATCTCATAGCCCCAGGAAGCGTGATCCCGGTGCAGTTGACACAGACCATTGATGCCAAGAAGGCCAAGCCCGGGGACGAAGTCGTGGCCAGGGTCACGATGGACCTGAAAACAAATACTGGAGAAGTAATCGTGCCCAAGGATACGAAGGTTGTGGGACACGTGACCGAGGCGCAGGCCCGGAGCAAAGCACAGAAAGAATCACAGGTCGGGATCGCCTTTGATCGTGCGGTGTTGAAAGACGGAGAAGTGTCGTTGCCGATGTCAATTCAGGCGGTGATCGCGCCTCCCAGCAACGATGCAAATAGCAGCGGAAGCTACAACCAGGGCACGCCCACGCTCGCGACTGCGGGCAGCACTGGCTCGTCCCCGATGGGTAGTGGGCGGACCGGTTCCGTAGGCGCTAGTCAGACTCAGCCCTCAAATCCCCTGCCGACGGCGGGCACGACTGCTTCGGAGGGAAGCGGCGCGCGCCCTCCCATCACGGGGAATACCCAGGGCGTGGTTGGAATCTCCAATCTGAAGCTTGACCCTGCTCCGAGCGGGGCGCCGGGTTCAGTTTTGAGTTCAGAGAAGAATAACGTGAAGGTTGAAAGCGGCACGATTCTGCTTCTTAAGGTCAACCAATAGGCCGACGGTAGTTTTCGCCACAGAGCCACCGAACCGCGAAGAAGAATAAATCAAGAAACGCGCCCGGTAGGAATCCCACACCTCGCAAAGGAAGCAAGACACGGGAACCCCCGAAATTGCTTTTCTCCGCGGTCTGAGATGAGTCTCAAGCCGCGGGAAATCGAACACCCTCGTGTGGAGTGGGCCTGCCCGCTAGTTTCGCCGCTACAGGCAAGAATGCCCGCTCCACACGAACCATTGCAGCAGTTATTTCCGCAGCAGTAAGTCTCCCGCGACAAATACGAAAAACAGCACTGAAATGACGCCGTTCATGGTGAAGAACGCCGCATTGAGCTTCGACAAGTCATCAGGCCGAACTAAAGAGTGCTCGTAGAGCAACAGTAAGATGACCGCGAGTACGCCGCAAGCCGCCAGAGTCCCCATTCCAAATGCAATTAGCAGCGCGATCAACAGGCCCACCATCACGACGTGAAAGCCGCGTGCAATCCAAAGCGCCGCGGGAATTCCGACATGTCGCGGAATCGAGTGCAGTCCGCTTTGGCGATCGAAATCGAAGTCCTGGCAGGCGTAGAGAACGTCAAAGCCTCCTACCCAGAAAGTTACGGCAGCGGTGAGCAGCAGTATGCGGGGATCGAGCGAGCCGCGCACGGCGATCCATGCCGCCGCAGGCGCAATGCCGAGCGCAAATCCCAACACCAGATGCGACCAGCGCGTCACCCGCTTCGTGTAAGAGTAAAGCAGCAGCACTGCCAGAGCGACGGGAGAAAGTTCCAAAGCGAGGCGATTCAACTGGCTCGCGGCAAGAACGAAAATGCCGCTGGAAACGACAACGAACGTCGCCACAAACCCTGGGGTGAGATCACCGGCGGGCAAGGCGCGGGCGCTGGTACGCGGATTGGCGGCGTCGATAGTAGCATCGGCCCATCGGTTAAACGCCATCGCGGCCGACCGCGCCGCAACCATGGCAACGACGATCCACACCACCTGATGCGCGGAAGGCAATCCTCCAGCCGCGAGCATGGCCCCGCAGAGCGCAAACGGCAAGGCGAAGATGGAGTGCTCCCACTTGATCATCTCCAGTGTGACGCGCAGGTTGTGCAGGACCGGCACGGATAGATTGTAATTCACGGTCTTGGGTGATAGGCCTTGGGTCTTCGGTATTGGGTCAGTCGAACTCTGATCATCACTGCTAATGGGCCGAGGCCGAACACTGTAACACCCGAGACTAATACCTGACGTCCGAAACCAGCGGCACAAATCGGCACAGTTCATGTAATGCTGTTCGCGGCTGGCCATTTTCCATACGAATCAGCTGCAACTGCTGAGAATCAGGCGGCCCCACGGGAATAATCATTCGCCCACCTTCCGCCAGTTGTTCGAGGAGCGCGAGCGGCACTTCGGCGGCCGCGGCGGAAACAATGATCGCGTCGTAGGGCGCGCCCGCGGCAAATCCTTGGCTCCCATCTCCCACAATCGCTCTCACGTTGGTGTAGCCCATACGGCCGAGCAACTCGGTGGCCGCATCCGCGAGCACGGCATGCCGCTCCACCGAAAAAACCTGCGCCGCCAGTTCGGCGAGCAATGCGGTCACGTATCCCGATCCGGTGCCAACCTCGAGTACTTTGTCGGTGGCCGAAAGCGCCAAAGCTTCCAACATGCGCGCAACAATATAAGGTTGAGAGATCGTCTGCCCTTGGCCGATGGGCAATGGATGATCTTCATAAGCTTGATCGCGGTAATGTTCCGGTGCGAACTCGTGACGTGGCACACGCAACATGGCGTCGAGCAGACGCTCGTCGCTAATCCCGCGCGCCCGCAGTTGAGACTCGACCATGCGCAGCCGCAAGTTCGAGAATGGGGCGGTTTCGCCAGAGGAATTCATGCGGAGGGGATCTGCATCCCGTCAGAATAATTCTATTTCTTGCGTTGTCGAACCCGGACATCGAAGCTGACCACGCCGTTCTGATCGCGCGTGCCCACCACCGAAATATTGCGATTGACGTAGTATTCGCCCTGAATGATCTGCTGCGAACTTTGCGAGACGTTGGTGCTGTAAGTGAGAGAAATATTATTGGCGAACTGCTGCTCGATGGTGACCTGCGGGCCCCGCGCCGTGGGGTTGGTTTCCGTCGTCAGGCCCTGCGGATCGATTTTGATCCGGCTGACTCCAAAGAGTTTTTGCATGCGGCTGCTAACCGTCGAGTTAATTGCCTGACTGATAATCAGGTTCGTGGCCTCGTCGGTGAACACGCCCTGGCCCGATTGCTGCTGCAACTGCTCCGACTCCTCGCTGGTGCGGCCCAGCGCCAGCAGCGCAATAATGTCCGACTTGGGCAGCGGCGGCTCCGAACGATAGTTAACTGTCAGCCGCTCCGGTGTGCCCGTAACGGTGACGTCCAGATCGTAATTGCGTACGTGAGTCGTGGCCTGCAAATTGACCTGAGGTTCAATCGCGACGGGGTTCGCAAATGTAATATCGCCGCGCTCCAGGCGGAACTTGATGCCGTTAAAGGTGGCATCCCCTTCCAGAATGTCGGCGCGGCCAAGAACGCTGGGACGCGCCGCCGACCCCCGCAAACGTAAATCGGCATCGCCCGACAGCCGCGCCACCGCCGTCTTCATCTGCAGTTCGGGCGCGGTGTGTACGGCCACATCCAGCTTCACGTTGTACAGCGGTGAAGTGGCGGGTGTGATCGCGGCCGACTGCCGGCTTCGCTCCAGGTATGAACCGAAATCAAAGCCCGGGGTCACCGCCAACTTCGTGACCATCACATCGCCGGAAACCATGGAAGCGGAACGGTTCCCCACCCAGTGCAATTCCGCAGTCGCCGTTGAGCTGACGCCCGGCGGATAGCGCAGCCGCACTTCTTTCCCCACGGCCGTAAGGTTGAAATTGATCTGCCGGCTATAGTTCGTGACATCGCCTTTTAAGTCTAGCGTTCCGCCACCCGTCCGAGCGGTGAGCTGATCAATGTGAATGCGATCCCGCGTGAACGACAATGAGCCGTTCATTTCGCTTAGGCCGCTGGGCAATCCGGCATAATTCGCGGCCCCGTTTTTCACCTCGATGCCGCCCTGTGGGATCGGGTCGCTTAGCGTGCCTCCGAGCGTCATATGGATCGTCGACAGACCCGAAGCGGTGAGGTCCGGGACCATGCTGCCGAGCACCTTCAAATCAACTTGTCCGTCTGCCGAGAGATCGAGGTCCCGCGCCCCCACGAAATGAATCGAACCATGTCCGACGATGTCGGTTCCTTCTCCCACCAGATGAGAAGGTTCAATGTGAACGGTCTGGTCGGCATACGTAAAACGCACCGGACCCTGATTGTGCAGTTTGGCGTATTCCACATCGATCGCAACATCAGTCCCGATTCCATTGAGCGTCCACTGCCGCGGATAACGCAAAGGTCCCTGCATCGTCACCGAACCGCCAAACGCGGAGTGTCCCGTAAGCTGTTTGCCCAAATACGCGCGCCACAGGGCGTCGAGATCGACATGATCCAACTGCGCAGAAATGTTCGCAGGATAATCTCCGCGCATCCCCACGCTTCCCGAAATGGAAAGCGTGCCACGCGGAAAATCGGAGTGCCCACTCAGGCGCAGCTCGCCGTTCTTGGTTGTGGCCTCAAGATTCATCCCGCCCCAGATTTCGTGGTCGAGTGTCAAGTCGCTTACGTGAACCGAGGCGTTGATTACTGGCGTACCCAGCGTGCCCGACCCCTGCAACGTAAAGTCGGCCCGGCCCTCCATTGGCAAGCGGTCGATTTGAATCTGGCGAATGCGCGATACATCGAAATTCTTCCCCATCAGATCAAGCCGGAAGCTGCGCGTCGACGGCGTATAAGCGGCGCTCCCCGAAACCGAGGCATCCTCATGGGTAAGATGAATGTTGTTGAGCGCAGTTTCACTCCCGGCAATCCGAAGATCGGCGTCGAAGTTTTCGATCGCTTCACCATACGCCGCGGCATTCGCCGCGTGAATGTGTCCCTGCGCCCGGGGATGCGCCCGCGTGCCTGCAATCTGAACCGAGACGTCCGCCGTCCCCGACACCGGATAATTGAACCCGGCCAGAACCGCCGTCGACGCCACGTCCGCATTGTGCAGGTTCACTCGCGCCGTGTAAGGGCTGTTCTCCGTGAATTGCCCATTTTGCAGCACGGCGCTAACCTCGAAATCGGCGCTCGTGTCCCCGCGCCGCAGCGAGCCGCCGCGCAGCGCAAGCTCTTGCGAAGAGAGTTGAATGCTGGCCGCCAGCGAATCCCAATGCACCTGTTGCTCAGGTGTTCGCGAAGTCGCTGGCATCGTAAATTGAAAGTCTTCCGCAACCAGCGTCCCGGCTACAGTTGGCGCCGAAAACGTGCCTTCGGCAACGCCATTGAACGTCGCCTTGCCGTCCACGCGGAACGGCAGGTTGGCGGGCCCACCCAGTGCCGTCACCAGCGGCCGCCACTCTTCCAGTTTGGAAGTCGAAACAGAAATGTGCAGCGTCGACGTGGCCGCCAGAATCCCGGAAGCCTGCACTCGCGACCCCGGCGTAGACAAGTTGAACTCGCCAAGTTCGAGCGAGTCGCTTCCGGCGCGATATTTTCCCTTACTATGTGCCGTGACGGGCAAATCGCCCGCCGCGGGATGCGCGGGCGGATTCACATCCACGGCAAAGACGACCTCAGTATCCTTGGGCGATCCTTTCCAGAATGCGTCCACCGTGCCGGCGGCCGATCCGGCCGGATGAAACCGGTGCAGGGGATGCACAGGCAAATCCAGAGCCGCCGCCATCTCTCCCGCGGAAACATCTCGCAGACGAAGATGTACAGCGCCGCTTTGTAACCCCGCCAGCTTCGCTTTCTCGCCCTTCCTGGCTGGCGGTCGAACCGCGGTCATTACCGCAACGTCTTCCCTGCCCTTCTTTCCTATACCCGGCGCTCTGCCCGGCGGCGGCGCAATGCTGTGCAGCCAGTTGTCAATCTGCGCATCACCGCTGAAGCTCCCGCCAAACACCTTTCCCTGCAGCTTCCATAGCTTGATCTGCTCATCCGTCACCGAGTACTCGGAAGTCGCACTCGCCCTTTTGAATCCAACCTGATCGTTCTGCCAGCCGAGATCGCGCAACGCCAAAGTGCCGGTACTGTTGAACGAATCCAGCGACCAGTGGCCGCTGCCTTTGAACTCGGCGAACCCTTCGCGCAGGTCGTGCCGACGGGCAATCGCGGAAGCCTCCGCCAGATCGACGTGCGCATAGTAGTTTCCGTCCAAGCGGGGATTGCGGAAGTCGCTGACCCTTCCGTTGACCTCCAGGGACGAGCGGCCGGAGTTCCAGCGCAACGATTTGATGTCGGCAAAGTTCGGCGCCAAACTGAAATCGACCGTCGTCATCCAGGCGAATGGACGGAAATCTTCGACTGTGCTATCCGCCTTGCCCACAGTGAGATGGCCTTCATAGCGGCCGCGGAGGAATGAGTAATCCATTCGCAAGCCGGTGTTATGAACGGCAAAATTGAGGGGAATTTTTCGATCCGCCCACAGCATGTCGCCGTTCCGCACGACGAGCTGATCAATGGACAGTGCGAACAATTGCTCGATCGGAGTTCTCTCCGAAGGTCTCTCCGCGCACCCTGAGAGCGGGAACATTCGTGGCGCCGTTCGCCGCAATGGCGATGTGTATGACGGGATGCTCGAGAGTCACCGAGTGAAAGCCGAACTCGGTGCGCAGAAACGAAATAACTTTCAGATGCGCCACCAGGCTGTCCGCATGCGCCAGCGGAACGTCTGTTGGACCTTCCTTCCCATGCACGGTAATGTTGCGCACTTCAACCTGCATGTGGAAAGGGACAACGTGGAAGCTGCCCACCTCGGCGCGGCCTCCGGTGATCCGCTCCACTTCGGCAACTACGCGCTTGCGCACATAGGCCTGAAAAGAATTGGTGGTGGAGTACCAGATCGCAACCAGCAAGGCGAGCATGCCGACGGCGATGACGAGGAGCAGAAATTTCCACCAACGCGGGGGTCTGGCGGCAGCCTGCTTCACCGCGTCTGCACCCCATCCCCGGCCCCGCTCGCGCCCGGCACACTCACTTTGCTTTCGGAGCGCAGCGATTGTAGCCAGGAAATCAACAACTCGTTGACCTTCTCTTGCGTAAGCAACTCGCGGATCTTGGCGGCCACATCGGCCGAGGGAACCTCAGGCGCGATGGATGGTTTCAACCGCGGGACGAATTTCTCTCGGTAATAAGCTTCGATGGACTTGGAATCGATCTGCACCGCCGGACGAAGGTGAGCATCCACCAGCCGCATCAGATCGATCTGCTGCTGCACATGCGCAACCAGATCTTTTTCCGATAGCCCGAGCTTCGTCAGCACCAACCGCCAGCCCTCATCGGTCGACGCTTCCGGATACTGCTTTCGAGCCTCTGCCACCCGAGCGGCCGCCTCAGACTCGCGAGGCATGCTCGAAATACGCAGACTTCATCTGCTCCCCCAGCAGTTCCTGATCAATCAGGCGATCGAGGACGGCCCGGCGATCGTCGTCAGTGAATTGGTTGAGCGCGCGGCCGTTGAGCAGAGCCTCGTAACTCATCGCCTCATCCCAGTCACTCTGCAGAATGATGTGCCCATTTACGGTGGCCACGATGCGGTCGATCACCTGGCTGGCACCGGAAGCAGGGGACGCGGCGCTCGTCACCATCGATAACGCGAGCGCCAGGACTGCGGCCGTCTTTGTGCAAACTCTATCCATCAGAATGGCTGGCCTATGCTGAAAAATACGTTGAAATGCCGTAGCCGCCGCGTCTCCTGGACAGAAATCATTTGCTGCGGCGTAGTGTACGTAAATACCTGAAAATACCGGGTCGGATTCAGATTGTATCCAAAGTCAAAACGCAAGGGCCCTATGGGTGTTTTGTATCGTATCCCGAGCCCAGCCGCGTGCGAAGTATAATCATAACCAGAATTATCGAAGTTCGTAATGCACTGAGGGTCTGGTGTACTTCCGGCCAAACACTGCTGGGGATTCTGCTGATGCCACCGTAACAGGCCCTTCAACATGTCGTGCGGCGCTGTGAACACATTCCCCATATCGTGAAAAATGGCAAAGCCGAATCCCTCCCCTAAATAAGGCAGCGTAGTTTGAGGAAAGCGCAGCTCCAGATTGTTGACGAACAGCGCCGTACCGCCAATGGGAAATCCAGACGACGGATCGCGCGGCCCAGCCTGATTTAACCCGAACCCACGATGCGAGTTGCCGCCCCCTGCAAAGAATTGTTCAGGTAGTGGTATCAGTGAAATCCCCCCACATACCGACTCATGAGTGTTGGGATTGGTGGGACAGGCTCCCGGGGGAACGATTCTGGTGCCTCCGAAGGGCTGTTGCAGGCCAATGCTGGTGGAACGGGCAAACACGAACTGACGCCCGGCTTTGCCCTTGCCTCCAAACGCATAATAGGTTGAATACTGCGCGAGCGCGCGACCGAAATCAGCTTCCGAACCGAAGTGGGTGGAAGACGCAAAACCGTCCAACGTAAAATAGCTCCCCTTGGTGCTTTCCAGCGGGTTGTCCCGCTTGTCGTGAATAAAAGTGAAGCCCGGGCCGCCCACTCGCGCGGGAAGAGACAACAGCGCAATTTCGCTAAAATTATTCGCGAAATGGCCGGCTTTCACCAGGCGAAAATCGTACCGATAAGTGATCGAATTCGGTCCCGGACGGGTCCCAGGCTCGACGCCGGAGTTTCCAAATTGCTGCCGCAGGTCGATTTTTCCTTCGAGTCTCTGCGAAGTGAACGTCGCCACATCCAGACTGTTGTCGTAAAAAGCCGTGTAGATCAGTTTGAACTTGTCATTGTCGAATAGCTTCGGTATCGCGTAACTCACCAGCCCTCGCTGTTGCAAACGTCCCACATGGGACTGGAACGTCAACGTCTGGTTGCGTCCGCCAACGTTCAGGCGGGTCACGTCAAACTCGACTCTGGGGCTTACTCCTGTCGTCCCTTGCGGGGCGGCCTTTCCCGCCGGCTGCCCCGTCTGAAACTCGAATCCAACTCCATAAGTGAAGGTGTAACGCTTGGCCTCCTGCACCTGCACCAGTACATTTTTCTGCGGATCGGTTCCCTCCGGGTTCTGCACCGCCGTATCCACCTGAGCGAAGATGCCCAGATCATAAAGCCGGGTCTGGGTGTTGAGCAGATCCTGCTGGCTCAGCGCTTCTCCCTCGTGCACTTGCAATTCCCGGTTCACGACATAGTCGCGCGTATGTTCGGTTCCGGCCACCATCACACGATTCACCGTAAAGCGCTCGCCTTCCTGAATCGTGTAGGTTACGTCTTCGCCGATTGGCCTGATGTTCTGCAGGCTGGGTGGTGATCTCCAGCGCGGCATTGGGAAATCCGTGATCGAAATAAAAATTAAGGATTCTCTCCCGATCGTTAGCCAGATCCAGTTCGGAATAAGGCTGGCCCGGCTGCGTGCTCAGTTCGGGGAGTTCGTTGGCCGCAATCTTCTGCGTTCCCAGAACATGCAGCTCGCCTACGCGCGTTCGCACTCCTTCTGTCGATGTGAATGTGAACCGCCAGCTTGTTCTCCGCCCCCTGGTAGTTGTCGTCTACTTTGGTTTGAATCTGGACCTGGCGGAATCCACTGGACGCGGTACAGCCCTTCCAAAGTCGCGACATCACTTTTGAGCAGGTCCTCGCTATAGCGTCCATGGCTCAGCAAACGGCTCGCCGGCTGAATCTGCAGATAGGATCGCAGCTTCGCCGTGTCCAGAAAATTCTTGTTGCCGGTGATCTCCACCAGAACCAGCTTATGCGCCGGCTCCAGGAGCGATCTGGTAGATCACCTGCAGCGTCTTCGCATCGGTTTCTTTCAGGATGTCCACTTTGGCATCGAAGTGGCCGCGCGTCTGCAGGTAGTCGATCAGGTTCCGCTTTCCTTCATTCAGCAGATCATCATCCACGGCGTTCTCTTCGTAGACCGGAATTTCCCTGCGCAACACGCCGCGGCTGATGTGGTAGCCGCGGGCATAAATCACCACCACCGGTCCGGGATCAAGCTGGAAGGTGAAGTCGACCCGATTGCTTTCCGGGTGGTAGAGCTGCTCGGCAATCGAGACCTGCGCCAACGCGCGATTTTGCTTCTGAAATTTCTTGCGCAGCCGCTGCAGCGAACCTCTCACCCGGTCGGCCGTAACCCGGTCTCCGCGATTCAGGTGCGCGGTATCCTGCACCTCTATCAATGACATTTCCGGAGTGCCCGTGACTTTCACCTCGCCCACGCGGGCCTGTTCCCCTCGGCTGATATGAAACAGAATGTCCACTTGCTGTGTCGCCGCGTTCGACACGCTTTCGGCGGTGACTCGCGCCCGGTAGTAACCGTTCTCCTGCATCAGTTGTCGAATGTTCTCCAGCGCGCGCTGCAACTTCTCCTGCGTAAACAGCTCTCCCAACTGCAACTTCGACGCATTGACGATCTGGTTCGAAGTAGGATGGGCGGGAGCGCCTTCCACCTCGACCGCGCCCACAAAAAAATTAGCCGAGGTCGTGAAGCGTAAGCACAACGCCCGTCGCCCGATGGCGCAACTTCCGCCTGGATGTCGGCAAAGCGTCCGGTCGCATACAGCGCCCGAATACTGTCGCTCACTTTTCCGCGATCCAACGGTTCTGCCACTTTCTGCGGCAGCAATTGCAGGATGTGGTCGCGATCGCGCTCCGCCACGCCCTGAATCTCGAGGGATTGCGACAGGTTTGCCTTCATATCCCGAAATGCCAGCCGTGGACGGAAGTTGCGGCTCTTGCCCGAACCATAGATTCAGCTTTCTGCTCTGTGACTTATTGCGCTGAGCTGCACGCGGAAGATCCGGCTTGACGCGGCAGACCCCGCGCATGCTCCGAGCGCCGACACAGACTGTAAACCACAGCAGGATCATCGCGGTCAGAAGTGTCGCGTACCGTTTCAGCAAACAGTGTCCTTGGGCCCAGGCGCTATTCATTTCGATTTGAGCGATGGAATGCGCCCGGCTGTCTGTTGCAAACCGCCAGGCCCGCGCTTGCCAGTCGAGCCCGGCATGGGGAATCATCCACCGGCAAGCCAGCCACTTATAATAAAGGTTTTATAGCCCTGACACTGGTGATCTCTTTGGCACAGCAATCACAACCCGGACTCGCGCGGCGGGAGTTCGCCGCAGAATCCAGCCACCGACGAGCGTTATTCGCGCCAGATCCTGTTCCGCGGCATCGGCCCAGAAGGCCAGCGAAAACTGGCAGCCGCCCGGGTGGCGATCGTCGGATGCGGCGCCACCGGCTCCGCCCTGGCCGGCCTGCTGGCCCGCGCCGGCGTGGGAACTTTGCGCATCATCGATCGCGACTACGTCGAGCCCAGCAACCTGCAGCGCCAGTCGCTGTTCGATGAGAAGGACGCCGCGGAATCTCTTCCCAAAGCCATTGCCGCCGCCCGCAAGATCGCCGCCTTCAACTCTCAGATCGTGGTCGAACCCAAGGTTGAAGATCTGGTTCCCGCGAACATTGAAGCTTTGCTTGAAGGAATGTCGCTGATCCTCGACGGCACCGACAATTTCGAAACTCGTTACCTGATCAACGACTATGCCGTGGACCGCTCACTTCCCTGGATCTATTCCGCCGCGGTTGGAAGCTACGCCGTCACCTTGAATGTCCTGCCGGGCCAAACCGCCTGCCTGGCGTGCCTCTTCCCCGACTCGCCTCGCGGCATGGTCGAGACCTGCGAAACCTCCGGCATCCTCAATTCCGCGGTGAATCTGGTAGCGTCGATCGCCGCGACCGAGGCGCTCAAATTGCTGGTCGGCGGCCCGAGCGCATCCCCACTGCGGCGCACCCTGCTTTCTTCGACGTCTGGACCAACGAGCACGCCGAAATCTCCGCCGCCAAGCCCCGCCCCGGTTGCCGCGCCTGCGGTCGAACGCGATTTCATCCATCTGGCCGGCGAAGGCCGCCCGCACATCACCCTGTGCGGCAGGAATTCCGTGCAAATCCATGAGCGCCAACGTCCCATCGACTTCGCCGAGATGGACCGCCGCCTCCAACCCCACGGCACCGTCCGCCACAACGATTTCGTCCTGAAATTCTGGCACGACCCCTACGAGATGACGCTGTTCCCCGACGGTCGCGCCATCATCAAAGGCACCACCGACACGGCCGTGGCGCGCAGTCTGTATGCCCGCTATCGTCGGAAGCTAGGCGTGCGCTGCAAGCTACTCCACGATGCCTGAAACGGGCACGGCTTTCCCCGCCTGCTGATCCGGGCTTTAGCCCCCGAGGCTCGATTCATTCAGAGATAACCTTGACTCTGGATCATCATCTTTATCTTTCCTCCGGACGCTTAATTCACCGTTAGATCGAGTACGCTGCTATTTCCTCCGCTGGTGCAGCCCAAGTCTCCGGAATTCCCGCTCGGGGTTTGCACCATCACCTTTACCGTTCCCGGGCCCGAGATCACATCACTGGAAAGCTTGACTGCAATTGCTGATCGCTCACCACGGTGGTGGCCAGCGGCGTGGAATTGATGAGTACTTCCGAAGCCGAAACAAAGTGGCTGCCATTCACCACGAGCATAAGGCCCTCCTGCACCTCAGCGAAAGTCAAGGTACTGGGCGAGAGTGAACCGATGAGCGGCGCAGGCCGAGCGCTGCCGCACAGCGGGTTTAGCGTGTTGTTGCAGCCAAGGATCGAGACGGCGAGAGCAAGCAGGCAGGCAAAGGACAGACCACAAGTGCGGAAACGCATGGGAGATACTCCTTTGGGATGGTGTTCCCCGTCCGGCTGTTTGAGCACAAACATCCGGTCCGGGGTCAAAATCTTTGTCCCGGCAGGGTGCAGCCCGAGTGCCAATGCAGAGTGAGCGGTCGACATTTTCCTAATTACATTGTTTTTAGTGGGTTAACAAGACTAGTGCAAGTGTTACGACCCTCCGATCCGCCGCTCTGGTGGCCGAGTTCCACCAGAGTGGTGGTTTTCGGCCAAGGCCTGCATCGAATTCGTCGATTCGGTGCCATGATCCACCAGCTCAAATGCCAGCATTCAATTTTGCTTAACCTCGACAGCCTTGTCGGCTGTCGCTCGAGCCAGGAGCTAGAAGCTACAGCTAGCAGCTGACTTCTGCTACTCTTCTCTGCTCGTGAATTCTGCCGGAATCCAATCTGCTCGGAGAAAAGAGCGCTGATGCACGAAACCCTTCGTCCTGAGCCCAGCCGCCTTTACCGCTGGATGGTGCTGGTCTTCCTCAGCCTGGCGATGTTCGGCAGCTACTACGCCTACGACGCGCTCAGCCCTCTGGCGGACGTCCTAAAACAACAACTCGGGTTTTCCGACGAGAACATCGGCCTGCTCCAGGCGATCTACAGCTTTCCAAACATCTTCACGGTCGTGATCGGCGGCTTCATCATCGACCGCTTCGGTTTACGAAAATCGCTGATGATTTTCGGCGTGCTGTGCTTCATCGGCCCCGCCATTACCGCGGCATCCGGTCATCTCTCGGTCATGGCCGCAGGACGCCTCATCTTCGGCATGGGAGCGGAATCTTTGAATGTCGCGGTCACCGCCGCGCTCGCCCGCTGGTTTAAAGGCAAAGAGCTGAGTTTCGCTTTCGGCGTCAACCTCACCATCTGCCGCCTGGGTTCGTTCGCCGCGCTCAACTCTCCCACCTGGGCACGCGCCGCTTATGCCAACTGGCGCTGGCCGTTCCTGATCGCCCTGGGCCTCTCCGCCTTTTGCGTCGTGGGCGCAATCGTCTACTGGATGATGGAAGTGCAGGCAGAGAAAAACTTCCACCTCGGCGAAGCCTCTACCGATAAAGTCGTCTTTGCCGATCTGTTCAAGTTCGGCGTCAGCTACTGGTATATCGTTGCCCTCTGCATCACTTTCTATTCGGCCATCTTTCCTTTCCAGACTTTCGCCGTGAAATTTTTCATCGAGGCGCACGGCACTTCGCGCGAGTTCGGCGGGTTCCTCTCCAGCATGCTGACTCTGTTTGCCATGATCGCCACTCCGCTGTTCGGCCTCTTGGTCGACCGCATCGGCAAGCGTGCTCTGCTGATGATGTTCGGTTCCCTGCTGCTGATCCCTGTCTACCTGATGATGGCTTACACTCACGTGAACTTGTACGTACCGATGGCGCTGATGGGGGTGGCGTTCTCGCTGATTCCGGCCGTGATGTGGCCTTCGGTCGCCTATATCGTCGATCAATCGAAGCTCGGAACAGCCTATGGGCTGATGACCATGATCCAGAACATTGGCCTGTTCGGCTTCAACCTGATGGTCGGATGGGCCAACGATTACAGCCATGCCGGCCCCGATCATCCCAGCGGCTATAACCTCGGCATGTGGATTTTCTCCGTCTTGGGGCTTTCTGGGCTTGGCTTTCGCGTTCCTACTCCGCCAGCGCGAACTCGGCCCGCACGGACATGGATTGGAGACGATTACCACGAGCCACAAATGAACGTCTTCAATGTGGGCCACGAGATTTACCAATTTCCGAAGATCGCGACTCTAAATTTGGAATCGGGTTTATAGCTCATCGGACGATACTCGTTCAACCCTGAGCAAGCAAAGGATTTCCGCGAGGTGTGGCAGCATGGCATCAGAATCCCAAGATCGGTAGAAGAGCTCTGATATTCTGAATACAGACTATTACCTTAGTTCCACTGCAAACGGCCCGCAAGCCATACAACGGAAAGATAGTTAGCCGCATCTCACGGGGTGCGGCCGGAAAAGGCGACTTGACCGACCCAGTACAGCGACAGGGCAAGTCAAGGCAACGACTCGAACGAAGCCGAGCTGATCGAAAAGGCCAAGCAAGGGGACGCCCAGGCGTTCCAGGCTCTTTACGATAAGCACAAACGGCGGGTCTACTCGCTCTGTCTGCGCATGACGGCGAATACGGCCGAAGCCGAGGATCTGACGCAGGAAGCGTTCCTGCAGCTCTATCGTAAGATTGGAACGTTTCGCGGCGAGTCGGCATTTTCGACCTGGCTGCATCGGCTGTCGGTGAACGTGGTGCTGATGCACCTGCGAAAGAAAAGCCTTCCGGTGGTTTCGCTCGAAGAGACCACGCAGGGCGGCGAAGAAGATACGCCGAAGAAAGATTTCGGGGCAGAAGATCTGGCGTTGGCCGGGTCGATCGACCGGCTGCAGTTGCAGCGAGCAGTCGAGATCTGCCTCCCGGCTACCGCACGATTTTTGTGCTTCACGACGTTGAAGGTTACGAACATAATGAGATCGCGACCATCGTCGGTTGCTCCATCGGCAACAGCAAGTCGCAGTTGCACAAGGCGCGGATGAAGTTGCGCGATCTGCTCAAGATCAAGCGAGCCGAAAAGGCGTCCTGAGCAGCGCGACGCAGTCGCAAGTTGTAGGTGGTACAGTTTGGACGATTTACGTGAGCCGGCGCAGACTGGACACGGCAATAACTTCGGCTGCGGCGCCATGCTGCAAGCGGATTGGACAGTGGCAGTGGGACTGGTCCGACAGAGGCTTGGGGAGAGCGGTATGAATTGCGTTGAGTTGCAAGCGAGCCTGGTGGAGATCGAAGACGGCCGCAGCGCCGAACAGCGGGATCATCTGAAAAGCTGTACGGAGTGTTCAGCTCTGGTCACGGAATTGATCCTCATTGCCTCCGCGGCGGTCGAATTGCGCGCGGATCGAAGAACCCAGTCCTCACGTCTGGAAATCCATCGAAAGCAGCATTGCGGCAAGAAGGAGTCATTCGCCCCCAGCGTAGCGAACCGTTCCCTGTTGCCTTCGCTGGCAGCCGCTGGGCTGGGCGCGTTGGATGGTTCCTGCCGCCGCCGCTTTGCTGATCACAGTCGGCTTATATGTTCGCCAGCATTCGCTCGCGCACCAACTTGCCCGCGACATCGCGCCCGCCGCTGTGGTTTCCGATCTGGCGATTGCCGGCCTGAACGACGACGACTTGTTGCTGGAAGTAGCTCAGCAGTCGCCAGCCATGAAGGCGGAGTATGCCGACAATCTTCGCCGCGTCAACGAGTACATCCAGGATGCGAAAAGTGTGATCGCCGCCAATCCTGAACGACCAGGAAGCACGCCGCTCGCTGATGGAGGCCTATCAGCAGAAAGCCATGCTTTTCGAGTTGGCCATGGATCGTTCTTTGCCATAATGTAAGCATTTCTCGATCCGCCAGTCTTGGACTGCGCGGACCGATCGGGGCATTCGGGGAGTCTTAATGAGTGGGCCAGTCTTACATCAACGTTCGAGCAGTCTTGATCAAGCGTGCGAACGTTCGTATCCAACTTGTCGCCATCGGAGCGCTGCTGGCCGGCACGCTGCTAGCCGAGAGCCACAAGGAATTTCGTGTCAACGTAGGCCCCAGGGCCGGAGTTTCCGTCAACAATCCCTACGGCTCGATCTCGGTCAAACCTTCCGCTGGCAATGTCGTCGTGATCAATGCCCTGCTCTATTCCGACAAAGTCGAAGTTGACAAGAGTCTGGTCGGCAATCGGGTCGAGATTCAATCCCACTTGCTCCCCGGCGCCGATGCGCAATCCGGACGCGTGGATTACGAAATTCTCGTTCCCGCCGACGCCAGCATCACGCTGCACTCCAGCACCGGCCCTCTGCGCGCCGAACGGCTTCATGGGGACGTGACTCTGGAAGGTGCCGCCGCCACCGTCGAGATCCGCGACATCACCGGCGCCCACGTGCACGTCAAAACTCTGAATGGTCCGGTCACCCTCACCAATGTGCAGGACGGCCACGTCGAAGTGGACTCCTTGAGCGGCGACGTTACGCTCAACGGCGTTACCGGACCCCTGGTGCAGGTGATCTCCACCAGTGGCAGCATCAACTACATTGGCGACTTTGGCGATCGCGGCGAGTACCGCCTGACCAGCCATAGCGGCAACATCGAAGCAATCGTGCCCGAGTCTACTTCCGCCGATGTCAGTGCGCGCTCCGTGCGCGGTGAAGTCCACGACGATATTCCCCTCCAGCCCAAAACCCACACCTGGTTCGTCATCAAAGAGGGCAGTGCCTTCTGGGGTACCATGGGCCGGGCCGCAGTCTCTTCGACCGTGGTACTGCGCAGCTTCAGTGGTAAAATTCACCTCAGAAAACGCACCGCGAAATAACAACGACAAGCTTCTGGCGTAGAGACGTTGCTTGCAACGTCTTTCTGTCCACATCGGAGCCGGCAGCTAGCGGTTTACTTTTTGCGACTAACTTTTGACGAAGGCTTCTGGCAAGACGGTGAATGCGAAGCCGCGCCAACGTGCGCGGTCCAAACGGTCGTCCACCGGCGCTTCTTCGGGCAATGCTGTTTTTCTCGTCGGATTCATGGGAGCCGGGAAAAGCAGCGTGGGCCGTGTCCTCGGACAACGGCTGAATTGGGTCTTTGAAGATCTCGACGACCGCATCGAAGCCCGCGAAGGGCGTACGGTCGCCGAAATTTTCCGCGATTCGGGAGAATCCGAGTTTCGTCGCGTGGAACATGCAGCCTTGCGACAGGTACTCGAAGAGCTACAAAGCGGAGTCGCTAGAATCGTCGCCTTAGGTGGCGGAACATTCGCACAACCGGAGAACCATAAGGTGATCCAAGACAGTGGCATCCGGGCGGCTTTTCTGGATGCGCCGCTCCCGGAGCTTTGGCGACGCTGTGCTGAGCAGAAGGGCCTGGATGCCCAGAGGCCCTTGCAGTGCAGCGAGAATCACTTTCGAGAACTGTACGAAAAGCGGCTCCCGTTCTATAAGACGGCCAAGCGATTCGAAACTGAGGGAAAATCGGTGGAAACGGTAGCCACCGAAATTGCGGCAACGCTCCGCCTAAACCAAATCGCCGTGCGCACGGAACAAGGAGAAGTCGAGTGAAGTTTGAAACCCGAACGCACTGTGCCGCGGCCCTCGTCCTAGCTTTCGCTCTTGCACCCTTCCCCGCTGCCAACGCGGCAGACAAGAAAGATAAGGCAAAACCCGCCCCCACTCAAATCGTCGACTCCGGCTCGTTCGGCGTCTTCATCAAGGGACAGCGCGTCGCCACCGAGACCTTCAAGATCGAGCAGCAGAACGGCGCCAGCATCATCAAGTCGCAACTTAAGGAAACTTCCGGGACCGATGCCGCCAATCAGAAGTCGGAACTGGATATGACGTCCAATGGCGAGTTGCTGCGCTACGAATGGAGCCAGGCTTCCGGCGGCTCTCTGAACGTGGCTCCCAGCAACGATTTTCTGATGGAGAGAATCGACCGCCACGGGCAACGGCAAGCCCGCCGAACAGCCATTCCTCATGCCCAGCACCTCCGCGATCCTTGATAACAATTTCTTTGTGCACCGCGAAGTGCTCGCCTGGCGCTATCTGGCGGCCGACTGTAAGCCCGAGAGCGGCAACATGAAATGCCAGCAGGGTCCGGCGCCCTTCGGCGCGCTCGTCCCCCAGGACCATACCTCCATGAGCGTCCGCATGGAGCTCGTAGGCAAAGAAAAAATTACCATCCGCGGCGTGGAGCACGAACTGCTGCGTCTGAACCTAACGGGAGAAGATTTTGCCTGGGCCCTTTGGCTGGACGATCACGACCAGTTCAAACTCATACGTGTGGCGATTCCTGCCGATAATACAGAAGTCATCCGGGACTGAAGCTCTGCCTGCCCGGCGGCGGAATCGAGATCGCTCTGGAAAACTCATTGCTGCTCGCTGACTCACGTACGGCGCGGGTTCTGATCACGGTGCTCCTGTTTGCGCTGGGCCTGGGGTTTCTCTACGTGGCCCGTGCCACTCTGATTGCTTTTCTGTTCGCCATTTTCTTCGCCTACCTGATGAGCCCGCTGGTGAATCGCCTGGAGCGCTTGTTGCGCAGTCGCGTGCTGGCGATTGCCGTCATTTACACTCTGCTGCTCGCATTGGTGGTCGTGTTCTTTGTGGAAATCGGCCCCAAAGTAACGCGGGAAGGCGCGAAGCTCGGACAGTCCCTGCCCACAATCCTCACCCAACTCAAATCCGGTCAACTCGCACAGCAACTGGGCGAAGAGCACGGCTGGAACCAAAAGTATACCCTACTGGCGCAATCGTTCCTGATCACCCACAGCGACAATATCGGCCATTTGGCGCAGCGTGTCGGATTGCGTATGGCCGACGTCGCCAAGCAGGCCTGGCTGCTTTTCGTGGTGCCGCTTCTATCTATCTTTTTCCTGAGAGACGGCCGTTCCTTCAGCGACTTTCTTCTCTCCTCCGTCCAGTCCCGTCCGCAGCGCGAGTTTTTGGAAAATGTGCTCAACGATCTCAACCAGATGCTGGCCCACTTCATCCGCGCCCAACTGACGTTGGCCGCGCTGACCTTGGTCATGTACTCCGCGGTCCTCGGCATTATGGGCGTTCCCTACGCGCTGGTTCTGGGAACCCTCGGCGGCGTGCTCGAATTCATTCCCGTCGTCGGCCCGCTGGCAGCCGCCTTGATCATTGTCAGCGTCGCGTTGCTGATGAGTTATCAGCACTGGCTGATCCTCGTGATCTTTCTCGGGATCTGGCGCCTGCTTCAAGACTACGTCTCTTCACCCCGTATCATGGGCGAGAGCATGGAACTTCATCCCCTGACTGCCATCTTCGGAGTGATGGCCGGAGGCGAAGTCGCCGGCATCCTCGGCATCTACCTCTCCATTCCCGTGATGGCCGGCCTGCGCATCGTCTTCCGCCGCTGGCGTCTTTATGCCGAAAAGAAAAAATTCGGCCCCCTCTCCGAATATCCCTTCCACGCCCAGGAAACCCATCGCCCGTAGGCGCACTCCCAGTCAAGTGTGCTCTGTCATCGCGAGCCGCGAAGCGGCGAAAGAACGCAGCCCACGGCGCAAGCCGTGGGTAGAGTGGCTGAAAATCACCCAGCCGGGGCGAAAGAGAAGCCAAAAGCCGCCGTGCCCCTACTGTCCTACGCCCGCCCCAACCACCTTCTCCACCGCCACCTTCCGTAAAAATTCCGCCGCCGCCTCCGGCAGAACCGTGTTGATGAACATTCCCGACCCCAGCTCGAACCCCGCCATGCGCGTCAGCCGCGGAATCACGCTGACATACCAGTGAAAGTGCCGGACCCCGGCATATTCCGCCGGCCCGCTTCGCACCGTGAAATTCAAGTCAGGATTTTCCAGCCCTACATAAATCTTCGCCAGCAACGTCCGCAAAACGCGCCCCAGATCGGTCACTTCCATTTCCGAGATGTCGCCGAAGCTGGCCATGTGGCGCAGGGGAAAAATGTGGGTTGCAAAGGGCGTGGCCGATGCGAATACCTCCATCGCTACAAAGCGCTCGCTCTTCAGAACAATGCGCGTCTGATTCTCCACTTCGCGCTCCACCATGTGGCAGAACATGCATTCTCCCACGTCGTCATAGTGGCGCAGCGCTTCGTGCAACCGGTGCCGCACCTGGCTTGGAATCATCGGCGTCGCAATCAGCTGCGAATGCGGATGCTGCAGACTCGCCCCCGCGTCCCTTCCATGATTCTTGAAGATCGTGATGTGGTTCACACGATGGTCAGTGCTCAGCGTCTGGTACCGCTGTTTATACACACGCAGAATATTGGCCACATGTTCGTCCGGCAACATGGCCATGCAGCGGGAATGGTCCGGCCCATCGATAATCACCTCATGAAAACCGAAGCCATCGATGCGCCGCCACAAGTGCTGCAAGCTGCGGTTGGGCTGCACATCGCTCGACAACGCCGCGAACTTGTTGGGGATCACGCGTACCATCCAGGGCGCGCCGTTGGCCGGAGACCGCAGCACCTCCGGCGGCGTTTTGCTTTCGTTGCCCGGACAAAACGGGCACGTTTCCACAAATGCCGGCACCGGCTGCACCGTGCGGCCCGTGGCCATCTCCTCCGGCCGTTTGGCCCGTTCGGTGGCAATAATGACCCACTCCTTGGTGAAGAAGTTCTGGCGCAGCTCGGGCATCTAGTCCCTCCAGATTCTCCTATCGGCAAATGAAGCCTGGTTCTGCAGTGATCCCTCCCCTTTGTCATTCCGACCAAGCGGGTGCACCATCCTAGACGCGTTCTTTGCGGCTAGGGTGGGGATTTTGTCTTTCACTTTCCGATTCACCCGACACCGTCGGCGCGCCCTTAGCCCGCGCCTGTTATAGAATTCCAACTATCCTATGAACCGTAAAATTCCCATCGGCATCCTCGGCGCCACCGGCGTTGTCGGCCAACGATTTATCCAGATGCTGGAGCACCACCCCTGGTTCGAAGTAGCCTGGCTGGCCGCCTCCGACCGCTCCGAAGGCAAGGTCTACGCCGAGGCCGCGCGCTGGCGCCTCAAAACCCAAATCCCGCCGGCCGTCGCCGCCATGAAAGTCTCGCCGGCCACTCCCGAAGGCGCACCAAAAATTATCTTCGCCGCCCTCGACGCGTCCATCGCCGCGGAACTCGAGCCCCACTTCGCCGACGCCGGTTGCGCCGTGGTCTCGAACTCCAGCGCCCTGCGCATGCAGCAGGACGTCCCGCTCGTGATTCCCGAAGTCAACGCCGGACACATCAAGCTCATCGACCTGCAAGCCTGGCGCAAGAAATCCGGCGGCTACGTCGTCACCAATCCCAACTGCTCGGCCATCGGTCTCGTCCTCGCGCTCGCGCCCCTTCATCAGAAGTTTGGCCTCGAAACTGTAATGGCCGTCACCATGCAAGCCGTCAGCGGCGCGGGGTATCCCGGCGTGGCCTCGCTCGACATTCTGGGCAATGTCATCCCCTTCATCCGCAATGAAGAAGAAAAAATGGAGGAGGAAACCAGGAAACTGCTCGGCCAGCTCAATGCCACCAAAATAATTCCTGCCGCGTTCGCCATGAGTGCGCAATGCAACCGCGTCGCCGTCGAAGACGGCCACACCGAATCGGTTTCCATCCGCCTGAAGACGAAAGCCAAGCGGGAAGAAATCATCGAAGCGTGGAACAGTTATCGAGCCGAGCCGCAGGAAATGAAATTGCCCAGCGCCCCCGAGCGCCCGGTTGTTTACCTCGAAGCCGCTGACCGCCCCCAGCCGCGCTTCGACGTCGACATCGGCGCCGGCATGACGACGGCCGTTGGTCGCCTCCGCCCCTGTGGCGTACTCGACTGGAAATTCACCGTCCTCTCCCACAACACCATCCGCGGAGCCGCCGGAGCCGCTGTCCTGAACGCCGAACTTCTAAAAGCCAAAGGCTATTTCGGATGATCGCGCCCTTCGCTGACTGTTCGGCCTCGGAGCGGTCTGGCGGCCCAAGCAGCCAGTGGCGTCATTCTGAGCGGAGCCGTTCTTCAGGCGGAGCGAAAAATCTCGCGCCTACCGACACGGCCCGTGGTCGTCTGACCACAGCAGCCAGGACCCGCTCATGATCGTCATGAAGTTCGGCGGCACATCCGTCGAAGACGCCAAAGCCATCGACCGCGTCTCCTCCATCGTCGAAGGCCGTCTCGCGCAAAATCCAGTAGTCGTAGTCAGCGCCATGGCCAAAGTTACCGACACTCTCCTAACCATGGCAAAGGCCGCTGGAGAAGGCGAACGCAAGGCCGCGCTCAAACTCTGCCGCTCGCTTCAGGAGCGCCACTACAACACCGCCAGCGAACTGTTGGGCACCGCGCGCTTTACCGAATTCCACTCCGAACTCGGCACCGATTTCGAGTCGCTGGACGAACTGCTGCGCGGCATCTCTGCCGTCGGTGAAATCACTCCGCGCACCACCGATCACGTCGCCGCCTTCGGCGAAATGTTGTCGAGCAAAATCGTCGCCGCTGCCTTCGCCGCGCGCGGCCTCAATGGAGTCCATGTCGACTCCCGCGAAGTCCTGGTCACCGACAGCACCTACATGCAGGCGGTCCCGCAATACGAAGAAACCAACGTCAGGCTCCAGCAAAAAGTTCAGCCTCTGCTCAGAGCGAGCCAGGTCCCGGTGATGGGCGGCTTCATCGGCGCCAACCGCGCCGGCATCACCACTACCATCGGGCGCGGCGGCTCCGATTTCTCCGCGGCCATCATCGGCGCCGGCCTGGGCGCCGACCGCATCGAAATCTGGACCGACGTCGATGGCATTCTCACTACCGATCCCCGAATCTGTCCCGAAGCTCGGCGCATCAAGGTCATTGGTTTCGACGAAGCCGCCGAACTCGCCTACTTCGGAGCGAAAGTCCTGCACCCCGCCACGGTGCTGCCCGCCATCCAAAAAAATATTCCCGTCTACGTTTTGAACTCGCGCAATCCGTCTTGCGAAGGCACTCGTATCACCACCCGCGCCCCGCAAGGCAAGAACATCTTTAAAGCGATTGCCGCAAAAAAGCACATCACCATCGTCGACGTGGCCGCGCCTCGCATGCTGCTCGCACACGGATTTCTGCGCTCCATCTTCGAAGCCTTCGACCGCCACAAAGTTTCCATCGATGTGGTCTCCACCTCGGAAGTCAGCGTCTCGCTCACCGTCGACTCCAATCAAGCCATTCCCGCATTAGCGGCCGATTTAGCCAAGCTGGCCGATGTAAAATACGAAGGCCGCAAAGCCATCGTCTGCCTGGTCGGCGAAAACCTGCGCAACACCCCCGGCATCGCAGCGTTAGTATTCCGCGAGCTCGCCGACAAAAAAATCCGCATGATCTCCCAAGGCGCCTCCGAAATTAATCTGACCTTCGTGATCGAAGAAGACGAAGTCCCCGACGTGATCCAGCGCCTTCACAAAACTTTCTTCTCCGACCTGGATCCAGAAGTTTTCGCGTAGGCAGAAGAAGAGACTTTAACCGCAAAGAACGCTAAGATAACGCAAAGGCCGCCAAGAAAAGTAACACAGGTTACCTCAGCGAACTCGGCCGCTGTTCTCAGCGATCTCAGCGGTCAAAAGCTTTGGCGCTACCATGAATCTCCTCCTCCTAGGCCGCGGCAAAACCGGATCGGCGGTCGCCCAAGTAGCCGCCGAGCGCAAGCACCGCATCGCCATTGCCGGGGCAAAAGAAAACGAATCCAACGCCGCCCTCACTGCAGAAAAGCTTCGCGACATAGACGCCGTCATCGATTTCACCGCTCCCCACTGCGTCCTAGCCAACATCGAAGCCTGCGTCCAAGCCGGCAAAAACATGGTCGTCGGCACCACAGGCTGGCACCACGAACTCGATCGCGTGCGAAATCTGGTCGAACGGCACGGAACCGGCTTTCTCTACGCCGCCAACTTCTCCATCGGTGTGAACCTCTTCCTCGACGTAGCCCGCACTGCTGCCGCCGCCCTGCGCCACGATTACTCCGGCCAGATTTTCGAGCGCCATCACGCCCAGAAAAAGGACGCTCCCTCCGGCACAGCTTTAGTAATCCAGCAAATAATCCGCGAAGCCAGCGGCCAGAACGAAGAACTGGAAATCATCTCCTTCCGCGAAGGCGATGTAGTCGGCCTGCACGAAGTCGTCCTCGAATCCCCCGCCGACCGCATCTATCTCTGCCACGACGCCAAGTCCCGCCGCGGCTTCGCCGAAGGCGCCGTCCGAGCAACAGAATGGCTGGCGAGCAAGAAGGGCTTCTACGATTTCAAGGACGTGTGGAAAGAACTGTAGTTCCCTGCCAAATCGCAAATTCCCGTTAGGAGGTTCGCAATGAGGCGAGCATTTTTTCTCATCCTCTTGGGTTTCGGAATACCGGCGGCCACTCTCGGTCAGGCCACCTCATCAGACTCACAGACGCTGCAGGCTCTGCTCGCAGAAGTCCGCGAACTTCGTCAGGACTTGCGCGTTTCTCTGGCAAGAATACAGAGCGCCCAGATTCTGCTATCTCGCTCGCAGACCCAGCAAGCAGCCGTTATGCGGGCGTCGGAGCGCTTAAACGATGCACGGTTGAGGCTCGCTGACGCGCAAGACCATCAGAAACATGTAGCGATGGACATCAAGCGGTTGGAGGACACACTAAGCGCCGAAGAGAACTTGGTGCAACAGAAGGAACTCCGAGAGAGGATCAACCATTCCAAATCCGAACTCGAAGACTCAACAGACGTCCAGCAACGTCAGGCGAATGAAATCGAAGCCGAACAGCAACTGCGTGTCGAACAGGACAAACTCAGCATGCTCGAAACTCAGTTAGACGAACTCGTCAGAAAACTGGGCAACCCCAGCGAGCAACCCGGCCGTGCCGTGCGTTGAATAGGCTCGCCCGTTTTCCTCAACTGCGCGTTCGCGCTATCCTATTCCTATGCAACTTCGCGGCTGTGGCACCGCCCTCGTCACTCCCTTCCATCAGGAGGGTTCCATCGACGACACAGCCCTGCGCAATCTTGTTACCTGGCAGATCGAATCCGGCATTGATTTTTTAGTACCTTGCGGCACTACCGGCGAGACTCCCACGCTCACTCACGACGAATGGCTCTACGTGATCGACACCACCATCGAAGTCGCAGCCGGACGCGTTCCCATTGTCGCCGGCGCCACGTCCAACTCGACGCACGAGGCAGTTGAGAAAGCCAAAGAAATCGCCGCCCGCCCGGGAGTCAACGCCATCCTCACCGCCTCGCCTTACTACAACAAGCCCACGCAGGAGGGCCAGTATCGCCATTTCAAAGCCATCGCCGAAGCCGTTGGCGACAAGCCCGTCATTCTCTACAACGTCCCCGGCCGTACCGCCGCCAATCTCGAACCCGCTACCCTGGCTCGCTTAGCCGAAGTTCCCAACATCGTAGGTGTCAAAGAAGCCAGCGGCAACATGACCCAAATTGCTGAGGCCATCAACGCCGTCCCCGAAACGTTCCTTGTCTTCTCCGGCGACGACGCCGTCACCCTCCCGGTCATCGCCCTCGGCGGCGTCGGAATCATCTCCGTCGCCTCCAATGAAATTCCGCACGAAATGGCGTCGCTCACCCGCGCCGCGCTCGCCAACGACTGGGCCGCAGCCCGCACCCTTCATCGCAAATATCTGCCGCTGATGCAAGCCAACTTCATCGAGTCAAGTCCGCTACCGGTGAAAGCAGTCTTAGCGATGATGGGTAAACTCGAAGAAGTCTACCGCTTGCCTCTCTTACCCATGCGCCGCGACACACGCTCGCGCCTGCAAAAAATCGCCACCGAGGTCGGATTAATCACCAAGCCAGCCGCTCCCCCCGCCGAAGCCCCAGAATTTTTCATCTACGAAAACTGGGCCGCTGGCCCTCGCAAAATCGTCCTCCACCGCGCGTCCTGCGGCCAGTGTGCCCATGGCAAAGGCCGGCCCTCCGGCCACGACGCAAATCACTCCCGCTGGCACGGTCCCTATGCGACGCTCCCCGAAGCCCGCGAAACCGCACAGGCCATGACCGGCATCCTGATTCGCAGCGAATGCAAGTGCGTGTGACGAAATTGCCGATTGCTGATTGCTGGCTAGAAGCCGTCGGTTCACGAGAGGCGTCATCCTGAGCGTAGCCGTTCTTCAGGCGGAGCGAAGGATCTCGCGCGGAGCACAACCCCTGTCAGAAACGAACCACCGCCTCTTTAGCGTCACGCTGGTCCCACCCGCTTTGACAAATCAACAATCAGCAATCAACAATCATCACTTCATGTCCTCCCTGAAATCCTCCATCGAGCGCCTGGCCGCGCAAGGCGAAGTCGAGCACGACCCCACGGCGCGCAGCACATTCCTGGAATTTCGCGGGCAACTTACCCAAGGCAAAATCCGCGCCGCCGAAAGAATCGGCGGTGGCGATAACCAAAAAAAAGATGCCCGCTGGACCGTCAACCCCTGGGTCAAACAAGGCATCCTCCTCGGCTTCCGTCTCGGCGAACTCGCCGACATGACCGCCGGCCTATCCTTCGTCGACAAAGACACGTTCCCCGCCCGGCGGTTCACCATCGCCGATCGCGTGCGCGTCGTCCCCGGCGGCTCCTCCGTCCGCACCGGAGCCTACGTCGCCCCCTCTGTCATCTGCATGCCGCCCATGTTCATCAACGTCGGAGCCTACGTCGACGAAGGCACCATGATCGACTCTCACGCCCTGGTCGGCTCCTGCGCGCAAATTGGCAAGCGCGTCCACCTGAGCGCCGCCGCACAAATCGGTGGAGTTCTCGAGCCCATCAACGCCGCCCCCGTTATCATCGAAGACGACGTTCTGGTCGGAGGCAATTGTGGAATCTACGAAGGTACTCTAGTGCGGGCACGTGCGGTCCTGGGCGCCGGAACTATCCTGACCCGGTCGACGCCACTCTACGATCTGGTCCGCGGCGAAGTCTACCGCGGTACGCCCGACGCGCCGCTCGAGGTTCCGGAAAATGCCGTGGTCGTCCCGGGCTCGCGCGCCGTAAAAAAAGGCGCCGCCGCCGAATGGAATCTTTCTCTGTACTCACCAGTCATCGTGAAATACCGCGACGATAAAACCGACCGCGGCATCGAGTTAGAAGACTGGCTGCGCTAGGCCAGCCGCCGAACCGATTTAGTTCTACTTACTGTTGAGCGTTCCCCAAAAAGCACGGGCATCCGGTTAGAATTCAACGATGGACAAGAAGGAAATCAATTCTCCGAAATTAACCGCCAATTTCCTATTCTGGGTTGCTGGCGTTGGCGGTGTCCTGCTAGTAGCCTTTTTGGCACACTATGTCTGGAAAATCTTTTAAAGTGGCTGCGGTTAGCATCGAGCGCTAAAACTTAGCTCGATTTTGAAGCCTTGTCGTTCCGAACGCAGGCGAAGCCGCGCGCCTTAGCCCGGCGAGACTCCGGCGAAACCAGAGAGGAATCTGCTTTCGCCACCACCACCCCCTTCATCTCACATCGCGCCTGAGAATCGCGAGTGTCAACCCTGCCGACGAGTCCTTCCCAGACACCGCCCGCTCCCACCACTTCGTTGACTTGCCCCTTTCGCAAACGTAAGATTCGCCAGTGATCGGTCAAACCATCTCGCATTACCGCATTACCGAGAAGTTGGGTGGCGGTGGGATGGGCGTGGTCTACAAGGCCGAAGATACGGAACTCGGCCGCTTCGTCGCGATCAAGTTCCTGCCCACCGATGTTTCCAAAGACCCGAACGCCCTGGAACGCTTTCGCCGCGAAGCCCGTGCCGCGTCCGCCCTGAACCATCCAAACATCTGCACCATCTACGAGATCGGAAATTCTCAGGGTCAACCGTTCATTGTCATGGAGTTCCTGGACGGCGAGACGCTCAAGCATCGCATTACCGGTCGGCCGCTGGATCTGGATACGCTATTGTCGCTGGGCATCCAAATTGCGGACGCGCTTGATGCCGCCCATGCTGGTGGAATCGTTCACCGCGACATCAAGCCGGCGAATATTTTCGTTACCAAGCGCGGCCAGGTCAAGGTCCTCGATTTCGGTCTGGCCAAGGTCGTTGGCAGCAAAACCGATGCTCAAACGGTAGATGTTACCGCTCCCACGGCGATGAGCGAAGAGCACCTCACCAGCCCCGGCAGCACCTTGGGCACGATCGCCTACATGTCTCCAGAACAGGTGCGAGGAAAAGAATTGGATACGCGTACGGATATGTTCTCGTTCGGCGTTGTGCTCTACGAGATGGCGACCGGCGCTCTTCCGTTCCGCGGCGACACTACTGGCGTGATCTTTGACGGCATCCTCAACCGGATACCCGTCGTCCCAATACGGCTAAACCCCGAGATCCCGCCGGACCTGGAGCGGATCATCAACAAGGCTCTGGAAAAGGATCTTGAGACCCGCTACCAGCACGCGGCCGATATCCGCGCCGACCTGAAGCGGCTCAGGCGCGACACCGATTCCGGCCGCGTAGCCGCGATTCAGGAACAACCACGCCCGCACAAACGGAAGCGTGTTCCTCTACTAGTCGTAGGCGCCCTCGGCGTTGCCGCAATCGTCGGGACACTTTTCTTCTATCGATCGAAACCGGCCGTCACAACCGGAACGCCTGCGCTGTCCCCACCTGTCTCGCAAGCAGCTGAATCCTCACTTCGAACCATCGCCGTCCTGCCCTTGCACGATCTTTCCGGCGAGGGCGGCAGCGAAGTTTGGGGTATTGGCATGGCCGACGCCATCATCAGCCGCTTGGCTACATTGAAGAACCTGGCGGTTCGTCCCACCAACTCCGTCCTGAAATATGCGAAGGGCGCCGGTGATCCAGGTCAGGCAGCCAGCGAACTGCAGGTGGATTCTGTCCTGGCGGGCACTTATCAGCGTCTCGGCAAGACGATGCGCATTTCCGTGCAATTGATCGATCACGGCGCCACCCGCTGGGCCGGCCGCTACGATCTCCAAGGTAGCGACATGCTGCGTTTTGAAGACGATGTCGCCCAGAAAGTGGTCGAAGGACTGAGCGTTCAGCTTTCGGGCGCCGAGCAGGAGGCGCTGAAAGCGCCTTCCACCAGTTCTCCCGAAGCCTACAACTTTTTGCTGCAAACCCGCGCCTACCTGAACGACTACTTCATTACCTCGCGTCTGGAGCAGTTAAAGCAGGCCCAACGCTTGGCTCAACTCGCGATCGACAGAGATCCCTCGTTCGTCGACGCCTACTCTATGCTCGCGCAGGTTTATTCGTACCAGACTGCAAATTTTCAAGAAAACGGGGCGCGCAACCTGGTCTTGGCCGAGCAGGCCGCGCGCAAAGCCGTGGCTCTCAACCCTCACTCCTTTGACGCTAACATGGCCTTGGGTGGGGTCTTTAGCGAACAGGGCAAGAACAGTGATGCCATCCGCATCCTACGCCAGGCTGTGGCTCTTGCGCCCAATTCGCTTCCAGCCTTGGAGTACCTCGGCTATGCCTATCACTATGCTGGCTTGCTCGACTTGGCCGAGGCCGCCTTCCGCCATAGCCGCGATCTCAATCCCTCGCCGCCGCGGATCTACTGGATGCATGGACGCATGCTGCTATATCTCGGCAAGGCTCACGAAGCGGAAGAGGAGGCGCGTCAGGGATTGGCCCGGCATCCCGATCAATTCAAACTGATGTCCTTCCTTGGTGTCTTTCTCTACTACCAGGGGAAAATGGATGAAGCTGAGCCCGCGCTGAAACGCGCCGTGGAATTGGCCGGCCCGGGCGGCGATCCCGAACCCGTCGTCCTGTTGGCTTTTCTGCAGGCCTCGCGCGGCCAACGGGACCAAATCGATCCCAGCATCTTTCGTTATAAACCCGAAGAAGTCGTGGACGGCGACCTGGCGGAATGGATTGGCGCAGTGTACGCTCTGTCAGGAGACAGGCAGCCCGCCCTGGCATGGTTGCGGCGCACCGTCCAACTCGGAAACCACAATTATCCCTGGTTCCAGCGCGACAAGAATTGGGACAAATTGCGCGGTGATCCGGAGTTCCAAAATATCATGCGCGAGGTCGAAAGCTATTGGGCGCAGTACCAGCAACAGTTCGCGCACACCTAGAACTCCAAGGCGCCCGGGGCACCAAGAATCCCTGAACCAAGTTATGTTGTCATTCCGAACGCAGGCGGAGCCGCGCGCCTAGCGCGGCGCGGTGGCACAACTGCCCGCCAGTAACACCAAAGTGAGCAATACTGCTTTCATCTCGTCCTCCTGGCACTCAATCGTTCACTGGGTCGAAGCGTTATTCCTGTCCGTCCTGAGGAACGCACTGATTTGGCTTTCTTGCAGATCAGTCGTGACCGGACAAAAAGCGCTGAACCCAAATTTTTTGTCATTCCTAATCATGGCGCAGCCGCGCCTACCGCGGCGAGACCAGAGAGGAATCTGCTTTCGCCGCCGCTACGCTAATCCTCAGTCTCGCGCCGCCATCTGCTCCGACCTGAATCTGCGCGAGCCCCGCCACCACCGCATCGGACTCCCCTAACTTCGACGCCGGATACGTGCTCGCAAGCCCAATCACTTTCATCCCGGCAGCCCGCGCTGACCGAATCCCCGCAGGCGCATCCTCAATCACCAAACAATCCGCCGGCGCAAACCCCAGCCTCTGCGCCCCCTTCAAATAAGGCTCCGGATGTGGCTTCCCATGTTCCACGTCATCCGCCGTTACTAGAACTTTCGGCACAGGCAATCCGCAGAAGCGCAAGCGCGCGCTGGCCAACAGGCGCGTCCCCGACGTGACCACGCCCCATCGTCCCTCCGGAATGGACCGGACCAGCGCCACCGCGCCCGGCATCACGCGCACGCCTTCCTGATGGTCGGCCTCGCGGCTTTCCAACTCCAGCACTTCCGCCTCAGCCTGCAGATGCGGCGCCACGCGCCGGATCACTTCAATCGTGCGCACGCCGTGCGCAATCGCCATCACCGCATCCCCGTCCACGCCCTTCCGACGCGCCCATTCCCTCCACTCGCGGTCCACCGCGCGAGTCGAATCCACCAGAACTCCGTCCAGGTCAAAAAGAATGGCTGAGCAGGAAAAAATAGGCATCTCTAACTATTTAATCACAGGGACAGAAGGACGCGCAGGACGCAATCCGCCTGGCGAAACTCGAAAGTACCGCTAACTCGTAGACGTGGGAAGACTCGCCTGATTCTGGGCGGCCAACACCGCGTGCCGCGCCCGCTCCCGAAGCATCAAATGCCGCTGCCGGAAATGCGTCTTAGCCCGTTGACCCCAGGCGCGCACGAACCAGTAATTCAGCGCTGCCCCGATCGCCGAACTGGCCAGCGGAATCACCCGCCCCGCCCACTTCTCCACCACTTCCGCGCTGGCCTTCGCCGCAATTCTCTGAATCACCCGCGGCACAAATTTATTGATGACTTCCTTTTCCAAAATCTCCCGGCTGATGTCGACTCCCGCCGCGCTCGCCGCGGCAACCCAGAGCTCGGCAATCTCCTCATCAGTGTTGAACTGAAATCCGTAGATCAAACTCAATTTCTGAATCGTCCGCATCGTGATTGCGGAAAGAATTCCGAGATCCGGCACGATCGTGATCAGCCCACCCAACCCGAATCCCGCTCCCTCCACCGCCGCAACCTTCATCCCGGCGCGAATAATCGAATCCGCCAACGCATCCACTTCCCCAATCTCCAGCGAATACATTCCGTGATACCCGCTGATCGGCACCCGATACGCCGTACGCAGTTGCAGCAAGAACTTGTCCGGATCCACGCGCACCGTCGAATAAGCGCGCGTCAGCCCCTTCGTCATCCCCGACTCAACCCGCCGCCGCAACCACGATTTTCCCTGCTCACCCACCAATTCACCTTATCGCAGCGGATCCGACAAAGCTATTCGGAGAAGACCCTACTTCGCGGTCCGCCCCAACGTGGAAGAACGGCCCTTTCAGGGCCGCGTCAGGAGGTCAAAGTGGAGACGGCTTTAGCCGCGGTGGTTGTTTCGGTCCTCGCATCGAGAGCCCCTCCACCGGGGCTATAAAGCCCATCTCCTGAATTTCCCTCACGCGGCGCTGAAGCGCCCCTCTTCAACCTCACACGGGCGTCTCCACCTCGCTCCCTGTGCTAGCATCATCCTTACTCAATGCCAACGGGAAAACTGCAGATAATCCCCCTCGGGGGCCTGGGCGAGTTCGGTATGAACTGCATGGCCGTCCGCTGGGGCGACGACATCATCGTCATCGATGCGGGCCTCATGTTCCCCGAAGCCGAGCTTCTCGGCGTCGACATCGTAGTTCCCGACATTTCCTATCTTACCGAAAACCGCCAGCGCATTCGCGGAATCGTCCTCACGCACGGCCACGAAGACCACATCGGCGCGCTCCCCTGGATGCTCTCCGAACTAAAGGTCCCGGTCTGGGGCACCGAATTCACGCTCGCCTACGTCGAAGACAAACTCGAAGAGCACGGACTGCTCGACGACGCCGACCTGCGCGAAATGCGCCCCAACGAGCGCTTCAAGGCCGGAGTCTTCACTATCCATCCCATCCACGTCACGCACAGCCTGGTGGATTGCGTGGCCCTCGCCATCCACACTCCGCTCGGCGTCATCATCCACACCGGCGATTTCAAAGTCGATCCCACTCCCACGGACAACAAACTTTTCGACCTGCACGCCTTTGCCGAATACGGCAAAAGCGGCGTTCTCGCCCTGTTTCAGGATTCCACCAACGTCGAGCGCAAGGGATACACCCCCAGCGAGCGCGCGGTCCGCAGAAAGTTCGATGAAGTTTTCGCCCACACAAAGCGCCGCCTCTTCATCTCCTGTTTCTCATCGTCCATTCACCGCATTAATCTAGCGGTCGAACTCGCCCACCAGCACGGCCGCAAGATCGCCTTCCTCGGCCGCTCCATGAACAACTCCGCCGAGATCGCCGAAGACCTCGGGTACATCGAAATTCCCGAAGGCCTCGTCATTAATCCTGGCGAGATGAAAAATTTCCCTCCGGAAAAAGTCTGCGTCCTCATCAGCGGGACGCAAGGCGAGCCCATGTCCGCGCTCTCCCGCGCCGCGGTCGACAATCACAAACACGCCAAAATTGAAAAGGGAGACACCGTAGTCCTCTCGTCCCGCATCATCCCCGGCAACGAAAAAACCATTTACCGGATGATCGATCACCTTTTCCGCCGCGAAGCCTACGTCATCTACGAAGACGGAACCTCGCCCCCCATCCACGTCAGCGGCCACGGCAGCCAGGACGAACTGAAGCTCATCATCAACCTGGTCAAGCCCCGCTATTTCACTCCCATCCACGGCGAATTTCGGCAGCTAAAACTGCACGCCGAAATGGCCGGCGCCATGAAGGGCTCTGTCGGCAAAGTCATGCTGATCGAAAGCGGCGACATTCTCGAATTCGACGACCACGGCGCCCGCAAAGCCGGCCGCGTCAACGTAGGCCGCGTCTGCATCGACTCCGGCTCGCGAACAGACGTCGTTGAAGATTTGATTATTAAAGACCGCCGCCACCTGAGCGAAGACGGCATCGTCCTCCCCATCATCGCGATCAACAAACTCACAGGAAGGGTCGAGACCGCGCCCGAAATCGTGACCCGCGGCTTCAATGTGGGAGAAGATGGCTTCATGGACGGCGCCAAACGCATGGTCGAAGACACCCTCGCCCACTCCAGCGAGGAAGAAAAAGCCGACTACGGCGTAATCAAAGAAAAAATCCGCGCCGACCTGAAGCGCTACATCTCCAAGCAAACCCAAAAACGCCCCCTAATCATGCCCGTAATCCTGGAAATCTGATCACCTCACGCAGCGACGTACGCATTCGTCCGCCCGCCGACGGCGGAGCCGAGACGTAAGCGTTCATAACGACGACTACGTTAGAATCGCCATTCGAGCGAAATGATTACCCTCTCCGACATCCACTCCGCCCGCGCCCGCCTCCAAGGCATCACCACCCGCACCCGCCTCGTTGAATTTGACCTCCGGGTGCCCCATGTCTCGCCTCTGTTGCGAGACACGGGAACTCCTGCCCCCGACCCCTCCCGCCGCCTCTACCTCAAACCCGAAAACCAGCAACCCATCGGCGCCTTCAAACTCCGCGGAGCCTACAACAAAATCGCCTCGCTCTCTCAACAAGACCGCAAACGCGGCGTCATCTCCTACTCCAGCGGCAATCACGCGCAGGGCGTGGCCTACGCAGCCCGCGCGCTGGGCGTGAAAGCCATCATCGTCATGCCCAACAACGCTCCGGTCATCAAACGCGAGGCGACCGCCGCCTGGGGCGCTGAGATCGTGCTCGTCGGCCCCGGCAGCGCCGAACGCCAGCTCAAAGCCGAAGAACTAGCCGCCCAGCACGGCTACGTCATCGTGCCTCCCTACAACGACGAAAAAATCATTGCCGGCCAAGGCACCATCGGCCTGGAAATCCTCGAAGACTTGCCAGAAGTCGAAGCCGTCTTCTCCCCCGTCGGCGGCGGCGGCCTGATCAGCGGCGTAGCCGCAGCTATCAAACTAACCAGGCCAGAAGTCCAAGTGATCGGCGTCGAACCCGAGCTCGCCGCCGACGCCCAGGCCAGCCTGCGCGCCGGCAAAATCGTTCAGTTCCCCGCCGACCAGGTTTCCCGCACCATCGCCGACGGTCTGCGCACCCAAAGCGTCGGCAGCATTAACTTCGACCACATGCAGTGCTTCGTCGATGCCATCGTCACTGTCAGCGAAGACGAAATCCAAGAAGCTCTGAAACTGCTCTGCGCAAATCCCGACACCATAGCCGAACCCAGCGGCGCCGTCGCCACCGCAGGATTCCTCTTCCGCGCCGATCTGCTTCCGAAAACAAAACTAAATGTCGCCATCATCTCCGGCGGCAACATCGAGCCCAATATGCTGGAAGAACTGCGCCAGCGATGAGACGTTGCAAGCAAAGGTCTCTACGGCCAATAATCATTACTATGAGAGTTCGACTCATTTTTCTCGCGCTCACAATTGTCGCCATAACTTCGCTCGCCGCGGCCCAAGCCCAACGTGGCACTCTCGTCCACGAAGAATCTATTCGCGTCTCTCCCAGCCCCGACGCCGCCAAACTTGGCGAGGCTGGCCGCGGACACGAACTCGTCATCATCGAGACCGGTCACGACTGGACACACGTCGAAGCCATCCTTCGCGAACCCAGGAAAGATGCCGACGAAGACGACCCCGAGTCCGAAGGCAAGACCATCACCGGATGGGTTTCCAGCAAAGCCCTGGTCAACCTGACCACTCCCAACGGCGACAAAATTGTCTTTGGCGAAGCCGCCGACTCCGAAGACCAAGCCAGCCGCCGCCGTGGCCGCCGCGACGCCGCGCAAGACGCCATGCGCCTTTATTATCGCGTTTACGATCTATTCCCGACCTCGCCGCTGGCGGCCGAAGGACTCTACCGCGCCGCGGACATTCGCTGGCAAATGGAACGCTCCGATGTACTCACGCGTCCTTCGGCCCGCGAGCGCGATTCCTACATGCGGGGCCAAATCGACGAAGAGTGGATGAAGCTGGTCATGAAAAAATTCTCCGGCACAAAATGGGCCGACCTGGCCGCCTTCCACCTGATCGAAAACAAACTCTGCGGCGACTGGCAGGCCGCCTCAAAATGCCCGGACAAAGAAGCCGACATGTACGAGAAATACGCCAAAGAGCACGAGCAATCCCCCTCGGCGCCCGAAGCCTTATATGACGCGGCCTGGCGACGCTCCGCACTAATCGAGATTTACAAGACCGAAGCCAACCAGAAAAAGTCCGAAGAATCAAAAAATCGGTCTCTCGTACTCGCGCAAAAAATTGTCAGTCAATATCCGCAGAGTGACTGGTCCAATCGCGCACACATGCTGATCTTCTACGTCCAGCAAGGCGTCCCAACCTACGGCAACGCCAGCGACTAGGAATTCCAAAACACGTAACGCCGGACGCATTCGTCCGGCGTTCTCTGAAACGCTGCCGACTCTTGATATTACGTTGACTCGCCGCGTCGCTTCACGGGCGGACGAATGCGTCCGCCGCTACGTGATTTTCGGCTGATGGCGGAAGCAGTCTACGGCGTGATACTGTTTTTTTGCCTTTTTTCCCCGGAGGACGATTGAACGATTATCTGCTGTCGCTGATCCTCGGAATCGTCGAAGGCCTCACCGAATTCCTGCCCGTCAGCTCAACCGCGCACCTGCGCATCTCCGAACTGCTGCTGCACATCAGCCTCTCCGACGGTTACTGGAAAATGTATTCCATCGTCATCCAATTCGGCGCAGTCCTGTGCCTGCCTGTTTATTTTTGGAGCCGCATCAAAAGGTTTCTTTCCACCTTTCCCCGCGGGGACACCGGAAGGCGCACCGCATTAACCCATCCTCTCGGTCTCACCACGGTTGCGTTCGTGGTCACTGCGATTCCGTCGTTCTTGCTCACGAAGGTAATTGGCAAGCACCTGGAAAACGTTTTGATCATGGGCTGGTCGCTGCTGATCGGCGGAATCGTGATGTGGCTGGTCGATGCTCTAAACTCCAAGTCGGAAGTCGCCGGTCCCGGCGCAGTCGGAAGCCGCATCCACACCTGGAAGATGGAAGACATGAGTCTGGCACAGGCGATCTGGATCGGATTCTGCCAGATCTTCGCAGCGGTCTTCCCGGGAACATCGCGGTCCATGTCGACAATTGCAGGCGGCCAGATTGCAGGCATGTCGCGGGCCGCAGCCCTCGAGTTCTCATTCTTCGTCTCCATGCCGACCATGGCAGCGGCCACGATTTATACGCTGCTCAAGTCACTCAGCGGCAAAAGCGAAAATCCAATCGGCGTCTCGCAGATCGATGCCCACGGCTGGCTCGTGCTCGCCATCGGATTCGTCGTCTCCTTCATCGTCGCCTACGGTTCCGTTGCGTGGTTCATGGGCTACGTCCGCCGCCGCGGCTTCGCTCCCTTTGCTGTCTACCGGATTATTGTGGGAGCATTAGTCCTGGCGTTCGCCTCCAAGTTGTCATAGAGACGTTGCTTGCAACGTCTCTTGCCGACGCTAACCGAAGTGCCCGTGGATTGAAGACGTTGCAAGCAACGTCTCTACGAGGAAGCTAGGTGAATACTATGCCCCATCTCCTGCATTGTCCGAACCTCCACTTCTTGGCATAATGTAAGGGCTCTAGCCGATTGCGGCGTCGAAAATTGTCGTGTCTTCGACTACGTATCTGCCCCACATGGATTATCTGGCAAGCATTTTCATACCCACCGGGAACCGGCGGCTCAATGAGCTGATCGGCTTCCTGATGTGCGTCTCCGCGCTCCTCCTGTTCCTCGCGCTGGTTTCGTATTCTCCACTCGATCCGTCCTGGAACAGCGCCTCGGTCTTGACCGGCTCCCACGCCGCTCGCAACTGGATCGGCGTAGTCGGCGCCTTCACCGCCGACATGATGCTGCAGTTCTTCGGCATCGGGGCATTTCTGCTGGTGATCTTCCCCGCGATGCTGGGCGCGCGCTGGTTTCGTTCGATGAAAGTGCAATCTCCGCTCGCTAAAAGCCTGGGCGGAATCTGGCTGGTGATGTTCCTTCCCGCCATGCTGGCCCTGCTGCCCGTACAATTTCGCTGGCAGCAGGTGATTCCCATCGAAGGACTGCTCGGCCGCGTTGTCGGCGACGTGCTGATTCACTATCTGAACGTGGTCGGCGCCTATATCGTTTGCGCCACCGTGCTCGCGGTTGCGTTATATCTTTCGACGGCGTTTTCGTTCTCTGCCATTCAACTCTGGGCTCCCACACACTTCGCCTTCGTCACCGCCCTGTGGAATCGCTACAAAGATTGGCGGCAAGAACGGACCAGGAGACGCCAGCAGAAGGAACTTGATCAGCGCCGGGTCTCGAAGCCAGTGGTGAAGACGCAGTTGATCCCGTCGCGCCCAGGATCAATGTCGCAAGGTCCGGCAGTCTCGGAAGCGCGACGCACTGGTATCGAGCGCATGCTGGCCGAAGAGGAAGCGCCCAAGTCGGTGCAAGCCATCGGCGGAATTCTGCCCGAGCCTGTGGCAATGGACGCTTCGGCGGAATCAGCCGGCGATCCTGAAGTCACCGAACGCGCCGACAGCGCCCACAAAGCCAAGACGACCATGCCGCGCATCGCCGGCGGATATAAGCTGCCCTCGAGCAGCCTGCTGCAGCGTCCCGACGAACAACAGGCTGTCGACGCTGATGAACTCAAACTGCTGGCGCAAGTGCTCACCGAAAAATACGCCGAGTTCGAAATTCACGGGCAAATCACGCAGATCAATCCCGGTCCGGTCGTCACCACGTTCGAGTTCAAGCCCGAAGCCGGAATCAAATACAGCCGCATCACCAATCTCTGCGACGATCTTTGCCTTGCCCTGAAAGCCGAGAGCATTCTGATCGAGCGCATGGCCGGAAAAAGCACGGTCGGCATTCAAGTGCCCAACCGCCAGCGCGAAATCATCTGGCTGCGCGAAAACATCGAGTCGCAGGAGTTCATGGGATCGAAGTCGAAGATGACGATCGCCATGGGCAAAGACATCAACGGCCGAATCGTCACCGCCGATCTCGCTGGAATGCCGCATCTGTTGATCGCCGGTTCCACAGGCGCGGGCAAGAGCGTCGCCATCAACGCGATGATCATGTCGATCCTGTACAAAGCGACGCCCGACCAGGTGCGCCTCATCCTTGTCGACCCGAAGCGCCTCGAATTGGGCAACTACGAAGGCGTTCCGCATCTTTATACCCCGATCATCACCGAGCCAAAGCTCGCTGCCAATGCCCTGCGCAATGCGGTGCGCGAAATGGAACGCCGCTTGAAACTGCTCGCGGCCAAGGGCGTGCGCAACATAGACCAGTACAACCGCTTGTTCGATCAGAATGGCACGCCGAGCCTGTTCGACGAAGAGGGCGACGAGAAACCGATTCCCTACATCGTCATCATCATCGACGAGTTGGCCGATTTGATGATGCTCGATTCCAGCAACGTAGAAGAATCGATCACCCGCCTGGCGCAGATGGCACGCGCAGTCGGCATTCACCTGGTGCTGGCAACGCAGCGGCCTTCGGTCGACGTGATCACCGGCTTGATCAAAGCGAACTTCCCTGCCCGCGTTTCCTTCCGGGTGGCCACGAAAGTTGACTCGCGCACCATTCTCGACGCCAACGGCGCGGAGGCACTGCTCGGCAAAGGTGACATGCTCTATCTGCCGTCAGGTTCGGCGCGTGTGCATCGCCTGCACGCTCCCTTTGTTACGGAAAAGGAAATCGCTGCGGTCGTCGAATTCTGGAAAGCGCAAGGCTTGGCCGAATATCAGCAACAGTTCCTGGAAGCGCCGAAAGGCGAGCGCGAGGCTGGAGCGGAAGGCAACAACGACGAAGTTGGATCGCACGACGACGCCGAGGACGATCCCATGTATGGCGACGCGGTGAAACTGGTAGTGGAGTTCGGGAAAGCCTCCACTTCCCTGCTGCAGCGCCGTCTGCGCATCGGCTACGGCCGCGCGGCGCATCTCATCGATCTCATGGAACAGGACGGCATCGTCGGCGCCGCCGACGGCCCCAAACCGCGCGAAGTCCTAAAACGTCCCGACTGGATTTCAGAAATCGAGGAGACTACGCGGTAAGGGAAGCCTGACTGTACTCCAATCTCTCGTAGAGACGTAGCTTGCTACGTCTCGGCGCTCCGGCAAGAAGACGTAGCAAGCTACGTCTCTACCAAGCATTTCCGCCTCACGCCCCAACCCAGTCCCAGAAGCGCCCCTTCATGCGCCGAAACCATTCCGGCAGCCAACTCTTGTAGCGCAACAAAACCGCAGCATGAACGCTTCTTGCCGTCTTCGGCGATGCCTTGTTGCTGAAGACCAGATAATAAATTCCTGCTCCCGCAGGAACCTCCGCCTGCACATTACCGGCGGCGACTTTGCCACTTTCGTAAAGAGAGCTGGTGGCGTATCCATGCTGCCAAACGGTGAACGCTGAGTCGGTGAGAACATAGACCTCAACGCTGTTGTCGACGTCTTCCCCCTTGGCTTTCGATGTGTCTCTGCGATTATCAGTATTGGAGCCGTCAGCCGCTGACGTAAACTGCCCCACGACCGCCACATTCACCGATCCTTCGGGCAAGGCGAATTTGTAATAACGGAAGGTATGCGGACCGACGGAAAAAGAAGCGTCGAGAATGATTTGATCGTGCTTCCACCCGATAAACTCCTGTACTTGCTGCGCGCCCGGATTGTCGCTGGTCCCAGCCCACAAAATAGCTCCAATCGCGACCGCGAGCAGGATTCCGAGCCAGATGCGCCGCTTGGATTGTGGTTGCCGGATCGCAGGAGGAAGCGCCTCTACGAGAGCGGGTGACTTCGGCGGCAAGCTTACCGGTTTCCCGCATTTCAGACAGAACTGGGCTTCGTCCGGCAGGCTCGCGCCGCACTCGGCGCATCCCAGAAGGACCTTGGCCGCGGGCGGCGTAGTGCTATTTGTCGACATACTCACGGGCTTTCCGCACTTCCCTTCATGGAGCCGGCCCGAAGTGCGTACCATCAGGACAAAATGCCAGCAGATATTAGCACAGGTCTGCGCGAACCGATATGTTCGCGGGGAGCATTTACCGCACCCGCTCCGTGCGTAAACCTCGAAGAGCTACTACGCCCAGTGCCAGCACAGCCAGGATCATCGCTCCCCAAAGAATCCCCATGTGCCGCTCTGACCACGGCCGGTCGTCGGGACGCCCCGTGTACCGCGCATTGTGGGCGCCAGGGCCGAGTTGCGCCTCTGCGGGCGCAGCGTCCAGGTGAAAGAACCGCGCATAGTCGTAAACCGGTGCCGAAAGTTTCTCGTCTCCGTAGTACAGCCGGAGAGCGGTCTTGCCCTGCGGATCAAAATAGATGCGGCGTTCGAGCGAAAGCGGCTCGGCGGCAATGATTGCAAGAGGTGGATTGTCCCCGTTGTCGATGCTGAGGGTAAGCGGTCCGGAGTTTCCCGGTACGCTCACAGCCAATTCCTCGGCGGTGACCTGCGTGCCGGCGCGATTCACTCGGACGCGATTGATCTCGCCGGTGGTGACCTGCATGCCCTTGGCATCTTCGACGCTGACAGTGCGACGGAAGTTTACTTGTGCGGGATCTACACGAAGCAAGATTCGGTTCAGAGGGACTCTCGCAGGCATATCGCAGGCGATTTGGGTGGTGCGGCGCTTCGCTTGCGGAGCGGCGCACGATCCGATCTTCGTCCAGGAAGCCTGTTGTTCGCGCAAGTTGGCGATGGTCGCGCCTTTCACCTGTTGCGGAAGAATTCCCGGAGACAGTCGAATGTGCAGGTAGCGAAAACTGGACGGCGGCAACTTCAGCAAGGAATTGGACCCGAGCTGTTCCCTGGTGAAATCGTAGAGCGTGGACGGCGCGAGATCAATCTCGACAGCATTTGCGGGCGCGCTGCCACCAGACACTGATGCCCTAGCTACAAAGTCGCGCGCTTCGAGACGCAGGCGAATGCGATCGTACTCGGCGAGGCCTTGAGCATCGAGGTCGAATTCGGTGTGGCCGGAAACGCTGCCGAGATTGAGGATCTTCGCTTCGACTTCTTCAGAGGACACTCCGGCACGTTGTTCTGAAAGCGCGTATTGAACGGGAGACTCGCGAGATTCCTCGTCGTACAAGCGCAAGTCTCCAAGGTCGGGACGCGAGTGAGTCCACAGTTCGTCGTCGACGATAAAGAAATTCTGCCGAGCGGGCTGGACGACGTGAACGTCGCGGACATTGCTGAAATATGGAATGGCCGGCTCGGGCGGATTGGCGGCGTCCGCAAGCAGAAACATGAGGAACAGTGACGTGGCGAGTCTCATAACGTCAGCCTCATGCCTGGGTGGAGCTCCCTTCTGTTGCCTCTTGCGCCCTGCCGCGGGCGGAAAGCCGCAGCCAGTCCCGCTGGTAGACGAATGAAATTGCCAGCAGCAGCACTCCGAGCACGATGAAGCTGACGATACGGTAGACCCGATCGAGTTGGGAGACGTCATAGACGAATACCTTCACGATCGTTGCGGCGATGAGCAGCAGAGCCTGCCAGCGAACGAAAGCCGAGCGCCGGAGAAATCCGACCATCATCAACATCGCGCCGTAAGCCATCCACAGCGCAGAGAAGGTGAAGTCGCGCTCGATCTCGATGCGGCGTAAATCCTGGGAGAAGGTCGATCGCCAGGGGCGCACCTCAACCATTTGCCGGGCATAATAATCGGCTACTTCGCGGCTGAGAGCGGTCAGGGCAAGCGCGTTCAAGGCAACGACCGCGATCGCAGCAACGGTACGCGCCGAATCATCCTCGCGTTTGGAGGCGTACCACGCAACCGCTCCCAGCACCGCCACTGCCACGGCGTAGGTCGCCATGCGCAGGTTGAAGAGGAGTTGCGTAGTGTGGAAATTATCGATCAACAGCAACCGGACTACGCCGAGGATCAGAGCGCCGAGGGCGAATACATTCAGAAAATCGGACTTGATGCGATTGGCTACCCACAGAAGCACGCCAGACTCGACAAACCATCCAATAGTGATCCAGTGCGCGTCCAGGCGAATCGGAATCGCGACGGTAATGAAGCCGATAGCGAGGGCGAGGTGGAGAAAATGCAACCTCTCAGAAGCGCCGGCGAGCAATGGCCCTCCTATGAACCAGGCGGCTGAGAAAGATGTAGACCGCAGCCAGGGCCAGCGCGAACCAGGCCATGTATGTTTTATCGACTTCCTGGATCATGGCGTAGGCCTGCAGGAAATAGACGCCGGCATTCAGAAATGCCACTACAGCCGCGACGGAGGCGAACAGCGCGGGCTCTCCTTCCGGTTGCAGCGTGATCAGCGGCGCAATGGCGAAGATGGCGAAGAACAGCGTGGCGAAGGCGAGCGTTATATTGAGCTGGCTGCGGCTGTAGAAGCTTGAATACCATCCGACGTAAAGCAATAGAGTGCCGGCATAGCTCATGACGAGCAGTCGCCGCCAGGGCTTGAACGTTATGAGGGCCAGCGTGGCGAGATCGAGAATCGCCACATAGGTGAATAATGCGACCTCACGGTTCTGACCGGTAGAGAGCAGCAACGGAGTGCTGAATCCGCCCGTAAGTGCGAAGGCTGCGAGTATCTGGGCGTCCTGCGCCCACGCCATGGCCGCGGTGGCCGCAGTCACCGCCAGCATCATGACAAAGGCGACGCCGCTGGGAATCAGGCTATAAACCTGAAAAGCCGCCCATAAGGACAGATACATCGCGCCAATGCCAACCGCTTTGAGCGAGTAAGAAAAAGCCTGGTAGCCCTTGGCGCGAAATCGCTCGCTCCACGCCACCATCGCGATTCCAGCCAGCAAGCCGATGGTTACGCGGCCGGCGGGACCGATCCAGTTATTGTCGAAGGCGAATTTCAGGAAATAGGAAATTCCGATCAGCAGCGCCGCGATGCCGATGCGATTCAGCCAATGCGAGCCGATGCGCGCTTCCAGGTCCGGATCCGGTTGAACTCGCAGAACGTTAGATGGACGAACCGCCGACGGACGAGGCGGAACGCTGGATTGCGCGCTGACCGCGTACGGAGCCCGCGGCGCAGCCACACTCGGAGCACGCGGCGCAGTCACCCTGTCATCCCGAGCAACGCGAGGGACCTGGGTGTCTGCCGGCATCGGCACGGAAGAGGTCTCAGCGGAGGTAGTCAGAGGTGCAGGTCCAGCCGCCGCTGGGCGCATATCGGGCGCGGTTGCATCCATCTCCAGTTTGCGCTCGATGCGATAGACCCGAGTAGTGAGGTCGGCAAGAATCTGCCGGATCGCTTCGAGGTCGCTGTGGGGCGTGTCCATGGGGAGAGCTAGGCATTATCGGTGAAACCGGTGACGCTTGCACGCTATTTCTGCCTAGCTCTGTTGAATCTGCTTTCAAAGGGCGCGGCTTCAGCCGCGCCGATCAAGCTCCCCAAAACCCTTGGGGCTTTAGCCCCTGAGGAACCGCTCGCCCATAGGCCATGCGAAGACTCAACCAGCGGGCTTCACCGCACTCCCATCCAGTCCAAGTTCCTTCGCGATGGGCTTTAGCGCTTCGATGCAGAAGGATATGTGCTGGTCCAGGTCAACGCCGAGATCGGCGGCCCCGGCGATAATGTCGTCACGGTTCACCTTGCGCGCGAAGGCTTTGTCTTTCATTCTTTTTCGCACCGACTTGGTGTCGACCTCGGCCAGCGACTTGCCCGGCTTGATCAATGCGACCGCAGTAATGAATCCGGCGAGTTCGTCGCAGGCGAAAAGAGCCTTTTCCATCGGTGTGTCACGGCTCACTCCGCTGTATTCGGCGTGCGACATGATGGCTCGGCTGATTTCTTCGGGATATCCGCGCTCCTTCAGGATCTCGTTGCCTTTGTAAGGATGGTCATCGAGGCTGGGCCAGCGTTCATAATCGAAGTCGTGAAGCAGCCCGACGATGCCCCACAGAGTTTCATCTTCAGGGGAACCGTTTCCCCACTTGCGGGCGCAGGCACGCATGCAGGCTTCAACGGCCAGAGCGTGCTTGCGCAAACTTTCTGATTGGGTGAACTCAGTCAGCAAATTCCATGCCTGCTCTCTCGCTATGATTTTAGACATACTTAATCATTTGTCCTTAGCCGCTAAGGGAAAGTTCGTCACCTTCGGCGTCACGCGAGGATGGATGGAGGTCGCCTCGCCCGTGTCGTCGATCACATGGTTGATCGTGCCGTGTTCACCCAGGGCCACGGTGATCATGTCGTGGAAGCGTACCTGCGTTGTCTTCGGCGCTTCGATTGCCCGGGTCAGCACGACATCCGGATAAATGAAAACGCTATACACGCCCAGCCCCCACGCCTCATGGCTCGTTACTCCATCCGCCACCTTGTACGAGGCCCAGCCGTTCACTCCCGGCGCACTCGTATAACTCGACTGGTTCGGAGGATCGTAAGGAATCTCGGACTGATAGAAATACGTCCGCCCGCCATTGCCCTTCCACAGAACCTGGAACTGCTGGTGGTGCTCCACAAACAGCCCGTAGATCGTGACCTCGTTTCCATTTACCACCAGCCCGTTCTCGCTCGTATTCAGATCCCAGCCCACTCCGGCGCCGTGGTCCGCTCTCCAGATCCACGTATGATCCACCAGTGTGTCGTTGCTGTTGATCTTCAAATTCACTTTGGCCCTGCCCACGGCCGCGCCGCCCACGCGAAAGAAAACGTCGTGCAGCGTGATCGGGTCATGGGCATGGCGCGCCCGGCTTCCCTCCGGCCCCACCTCCAGTAGCACTGGAGACTCGCTTGGCCCCGCATCGAAGAGCAGCCCCGCAATCTCGATCCCGTCCGCATCGGCTGTGGTCATCGCCGCCGTGCCCTTCACCGGACGCAGCGTCGCGAAGCCAAGTCCGAGCACGATCGTATGCGGCCGCGTCACGCGAATCGGAGCGGTCAAATCATAGATCCCCGGCGTCAGAATCAGATCCTTGCCGCGGGCAAGCTGCGCGTTGATCGTATCCGCCGTATCTACGTCCGGGCGGGCGATATAAAATCGCGAAATCGGAATCGTCTCTCCCGCCGTTTCCCCGCCTCGCCACGTAATCCCGACGCTGTCGCGGCGCAGTTCCGGAACCCGCACGCTGAACTCGCCCGCCGCATTCACCTGCAGAAACGGCTTCTCGCGCACCACCGGCGTCTGCGCGACCTTGGTGTATGGCGGCGAAGGCCATGCGCCATCCGGCGGATGCACCACGCCGACAAACACCATGTTCCAGTTCGCGCCCGTCCAGCTCTTCCAATCGCAGTTGCGCGAGATCCACTGTTGCTGGCTGCCGGAGTCGACATTCCCATCCACAAGCGAGTCCGACATCCAACCGCCGCTCGCCCAGCCGTGCTTCTGGTGCAGGACCAGGTCGCCGCGCACATGCATGCGCCGCAGCGACACGGCCTGCGAGACCGCCCACTGCATCGTGCCGCCCGCCGGCGCTATCGAAAGCCCTTCCGCAGCTCTCCAGAAGGTCGTCGTCGCATTGTTGTGTTCATGATTCGCATCCGCATGCATGTTCCCTGTGATTCGCGTGGCATCGGGCGACGCGCCCAGGCCCATTACCTCCGTGTAGAAGCCCACCGGCACGTCGACCGAGTAGCCTCCCGGAAGGAACAGAAGCGCATTCCGCTGCGTCGAAAACTCGTTGTGTTCCTGTATCGCATACACGGCATCGATTTGCTTCTGGATCGTCTGCGATGGCATCGAAGGATCGAAGATCAGTACATTCGCTCCAAACTCCGGCTTTGCGCCCCTGGCTGCAAGCGCCGGAAAAGCTGCTGCCAGCAGCGCCACCGTATAGCCAACACGTTTCATGAAAGGAAGTACACGCCTGCTAGACACACGTCTTTGCAACAGCGACTGGAACCCGGTTAGTAAACACCACGCGGACTCGCGATTTATCATGGTCTTCGCCTGTTTTCTCCGGGTATTTGCCGTGTTGTTTTTGTTTTCACCCGCAAATTTCGCGGCCCGTAACATTTTAACCTTGACTTCCACAGGGCATATGTCGCAGATTGACCCTGCAGTCGGAACCGATCCCCCAATTAGTTCCTGCAGTTAGGCTGCGAGGAGTAGCCCGCTCTGGCACTCCCACAACCCGATGGCCACGACTCTTGCCCCGGTAGATTCTAGGGAAGTCGTACGATGCGATCACTGCCTGCTGGTCCAGTTCCGTACAGCCAATAATAATTGCCGACGCTGTCACGCGTCCCTGGACGAGGAACCTGAACCCGAACCCATCCTGGTAGCGCCACCCCTAATGATGCCCGTGCCCGTCAACGGTCGCGGACACTTGAACCTGGCGACCTCCATCCGCTCCCTGCGCCTGCGCAACGGGCTCAGTCAACGCCAACTCGCGGGACGCATGTCTGTGCCTCGCACCTACGTTTCTAAAATTGAAAACGAGAAAGCCACGCCTACGCTGTCTTCCCTGGAACGGCTGGCGCGTGCACTGGAGGTCACTGTGCCCGATCTGCTCAGCGGCGGCGAACGCACCCGCCAGGAAGAAGTCAGCGAACTGATGAAGGATCAGTTTATCGCCGAACTCCTGCCCTTCGTTTCGCAACTAAATGGAATGCAAATGTCCAGCATCTTAACTCAGGTGCGGGATCTGACGATACGCCCAAGGCGAAGCGCATAACGTAGGGCGTGACGTTGAAGAGCGGCTTAGGCCACGTGAGAGGAACATGGAAGGGCGACATTCAGAGCCGCGTACAGTCGTGAAAGAGCGGCCCTTCAGGGCCCCGTATTAGAAATGTGGAAGAGCGGCCCTTTAGGGCCGCGTCAGGCGAGAGAAAAAGATGGGGCTTTCAGCCCCTGTGAAGCAGCGATTTTATCCGGGCAACCAGCCAACACTAGCCGGGACCGATTCTGGTCCCGGCTTTTTCTCTTGTCCTCCGTCGTGCGCAAGATTGCCAGCACGCTTAGGCGGTTCGAATCACTCTCCCGCCTTTGTCCACTTTCCATTCTCCTAGGAGGGGTGGGCCGAGAAGATCCATCCCGTGCTCGTGGAACAACCGACGAAGTTCATCAATCGACAGGGCCTCATGGACGTATGGCTTGCCGTTATACTTGCCTAACTCGCGGAAGAACTCCTCCATCTTGCCTGCGGGTTGGTACACATTAATAATCTTGCCCGAATGGCAGTCGAGACCGAGAATGCGGGCCGGCTTGCCGCTCACGCAGGTCCACACGTGGGGAACCTTGCGCGGTATGAAAACGGACTCACCGGCCCCCACGCGAAATCGCTTATCACCAACCTCAAATTTAAACTCGCCATCAATAACGTAGATCCACTCATCCTGGTCGTGGTGGAGGTGGCGCGGCCCACCGCCTCCGCCGGTAAACTCGAAAACACACATCGCGCCATTTGTATCCTGTGCCGATACCTTACAATCATGCGGTTCGCCGCCGAGTTTGATGTGCTCATCGTATCGGTCCTTCCCTGCGGCGACGCTGAAGCCCGCGAACATCTCCTCACTCTTCATGTTCTTTGTTCCTTTCAAGTGCTGGATGGTTTTGTCGATGGTTTCAATCAACGTGCGCGTCCGAGCGAGGTTCTCCTGCAGAATCTTCCGGTGCGATTCGAGCGCAGCGAGTTTCTCGAAATCGGCCCGGCCCAGGATTCGTTTGATTTGCTTCAGTTCGAACCCCAGTTCCCGGTAAAACAGGATTTGCTGCAGGGTCAGGAGTTGTGGCTCTTCGTAGAACCTGTAGCCATTGGCCTTGTGATAGGCGGGCTTCAGCAGGCCGGTTTCATCGTAGAAATGAAGCGTGCGCACGCTCACGCCCGACATCGCGGCCACTTGTTTGACTGTGTAAGCCATCGGTTTTTCTCCGCACGGATCACGCTGCTCCCTGCCGCTCCTTCGTATTCTCGGGGATAACGTAACGTGAGGGTCAAGTGGAAAAATAAAATACAGAAGAAAAAGGAAAGGCGGGTGCCCCATTTCTCGCATCCTTTGCGAGAAGTGGATTTTCTCCTCCGCAAAGACTGATGGCGCGTCCAGCACCAACCCTGAATCCCAACTAGATCGACCGGCATCTATCCTGCATGAACCAAGAAGAAGTGGGGCCCTTGTCCCTAGTGCCTGACCAAAATGCCGTAGCGCAACTCGCCTCCGAGAACATGGCCTGGAAGGAGCAATCCTCACCGGAACCGGCCCTTGCGCCGGCGGCTGCACCGTCTGACGATTCCCTGCTCGATGCCTATTCGACAGCGGTAACCGGCGCGGTCGAGCGCATGAGCCCCTCGGTCGTCAATATTGAAGTACACCAGACCGCAGGCCGCACGCGCTCCGGCGAGCCGCGCGAACGCCGCGGCGGAGGCTCCGGCTTCGTCTTCACGCCCGACGGCCTGATCCTCACCAACAGCCACGTCGTACACGATGCAGTCCGCATCGCCGTCACTCTGACCGACGGCCGCCGCATGCCGGCAACCTTGATCGGTGATGACCCCGCGAGCGACCTGGCGGTGATCCGCGTGAATGAACCAGCCCTGACCGCCGCCGCGCTGGGCGACTCGCAGCGCCTGCGCGTAGGACAGATCGTCATCGCAATCGGCGCGCCCTACGGATTTCAGTCGACCGTGACGGCGGGCGTGGTGAGCGCGTTGGGACGGTCGCTGCGCTCATATTCCGGCCGCCTGATCGACGACGTGATCCAAACCGATGCTTCGCTGAACCCCGGCAACTCTGGAGGTCCGCTAGTCGATTCCGCCGGGCGCGTAGTCGGTGTGAATACCGCGACCATTTTGCCCGCGCAAGGAATCTGTTTTGCCATCGGCATCAATACGGCCAAGTTCGTAGCCAGCCGTCTGCTGCGAGACGGGCGTATCCGCCGCAGCTACATTGGTGTCTCCGCCCAGACGGTGCCGGTGCATCGGCGCGTGGTGCGCTTCTACGACTTGCCGAAAGAAATGGGCGCAATCGTCGTAGGCGTGGAAGAGAACAGTCCATCCAAACGCGCCGGCCTGCGGGAGGGCGACATCATCGTCGCGCTCGAAGGGCAACCGGTATCCGGAGTCGACGATCTGCATCGCGTACTCACCGACGTGCGCGTAGGCGTAAGTTGCTCTCTGACCGTCCTGCGGTGGACAGAAAAGCTCGAGCTACATATCGTGCCCGAAGAAGCGCAGTAGCCGCGGGCACCCCAAATCTTTCTAGTTCAGGAAGTACTGCCGATACAGCGTATCCCGCTGCGCTGGCCTAAACCCGGCGTCGCGAATGATTCGGCGCAACTCTTCTTCGGTGGTGCAGTTGGTCACGCCCGCGGCGCGGACCACGTTTTCTTCGAGCATCACGGAGCCCACGTCGTTGCCGCCGAAGCGCAGGCCCATCTGGCAGACCTTCAGCCCCTGCGTCACCCAGCTGGACTGCACATTCAAGAAGTTGGAAAGATAGATGCGCGAGATGGCCAGGACTTTCAGATAGTCGACCGCAGTAGCCTCGTCCCAGTGGCGGCCGCCGAGCGCGGTGTTGTGCGGCTGAAAGCTCCACGGGATGAACGCCGTGAATCCGCCGGTTTCTTCTTGCAATTCATAGAGCCGCTGGAAGTGGTTGGCCAGGTTTTCGTAGTTCTCGCCGACGCCGAACATCATGGTCGCGGTCGTACGCATCCCGATCTGATGCGCGGTGCGATGCACGTTAAGCCAGTCGTCGGTCAGGCACTTCAGCCGCGCAATCTTATAGCGGACTTCGTCGTCTAAGACTTCCGCTCCGCCGCCCGGAATCGAGTCCAGCCCGGCATCGCGCAGCCGCAGAATGGTGTCGCGAATCGAGAGCGCGCTGTACTCCGCAATCGCAATAATCTCCGACGCCGAATAACAATGCAGATGGATTTGCGGAAAACGTCCCTTGATCCCGCGCAGCATCTTCTCGTGCCAGTCAATCTTCAAGTCCGGATGCAGCCCGCCCTGCATCAGCACGCCCGTCCCGCCCAGCTCCACGGTCTCGCGAATCTTCTCGTAAATCGTATCGAAGTCGAGAATGTACCCCTCCTTCGCCGCCGGCCCCTTCAGCGGCCGGTAGAACGCGCAGAAGGTGCAGTACTCCGTGCAGAAGTTGGTGTAATTGATGTTGCGGTCGATGATGTAGGTGACCACGCCCTCGGGATGCATCTTGCGGCGTACCGCGTCCGCCTCCATCCCAATGCCGATCAGGTCATCGGACTCGAACATCTCCAGCGCTTGCTGTTTGGTTAAGGACATAATGATTCTAGAGAACTTTACATTCTAGCGGAGTGAACGAACTCCTTCCAAGTTCGGATTGGCTGACGCGGGGTATACATTTTTTTTTGATATCGATTCGATAAAATCCTTGCTTTGTTATGGTTGCAGGCCGATGGTATGCCAGCCGCTTCGCAAAATCTTGAGACTAAAGGGCTTAGAGGCAAAATATTCCATTGTAAGGACTTAGCCGTGAGGGCGGGGAGGGCGAGGCGACTGAATTGAGTAACAATCGCTCTGCGTCGCTTTGCGAAATGGGCTGCTCCTTGCACAGTTCCAGTCTGTGCTTTTTGTATTCTCAGTCAAGGTTGTTCGTCACAAGAAGCAGAAATCTTTCTGTGGAAGGCTGTGGAAAAAGGCTGGCGCGGCTTGGGAAATATGGGACAGATTGGACGGTTCACCTAGTTCTGTTGCGGGGAAATTGGGGTCAGTCCCGTCTGTCCCCAGATTTCCCCATGTTCATTCGTCACAGCCCGGAGCTTCACGCGCATCGGCAGGGGAGGCACTCGGCTACCCGGATGCCAGGGGTATGGAGGCTTTCAATAGAGTACCTGTGGAAGGCGACTCTATTTCCAGTCTGCCCCCCAATTCCTTAAGCCTTTCGCGCATACCAGCGATTCCGACTCCGACATCCGAGCCGCTGCCATTCATTTTCGCAAGTCTCTCGGCTGAAATTCCCTTACCATAGTCCCTTACGGAAAGAGATATTACGTTTTGGTCGACTCGTAGAAGCACATCAACCGTAGCAGATCCCGAATGTTTGACGATGTTCGTCAGACTCTCCTGCAAGACCCTGAATAAAACAATTTCAACCGAACTGGGAAGGCGCATGCGCTCCGGCATTTGGAGCCTGATCTGAGTGGCGCTGCGCTTATTAAATCCGTCGACGTACCACCCCACGGCCGCACCGAGCCCCGCTTCATCAAGAAGGGGAGGATGCAACAAATATGATGTGGTCCGAATTTCCTGGAGGGCCTGATCAGCAAGTCCGTTGAGATCGGCGAAAAAATCGGCTGTTTGAGGGTAGGGCGCCATGGCATTTTCCAGCGTACTCAGGCTGATTTTCAATGCGGTCAGCGTTTGGCCGACGGTATCGTGCAAGTCTCGCGCCACGCGGCGGCGTTCCTCGTCCTGAATGTGAAGTACGCTTAACGAAAGCTCCCGCAATTTTTCTTCTGTCTTCTGGTGAACGCCCACTTCTTCCCGGAACGCCGACAAAGTATTTTCTAGTTCTCTGGTTCGTTCCTGGACCTGGCGCTCCAAGTCGCCGTGAGCCTTGCGCAGTGCCTCCTCGGCGCGCTCAAGTCGAACGTTTCTTTGGACAATCTCCCTCTGTGCATTGATCAGCTCATTGTTTACGCGGGATAGCTCGTTATAAAGACGATCGTCGCTATCCAGGTCACCCAAATAATTTGCGTTCATAACATCCATTCCGAGGCCTTACGATCAGGCTTCAGCTTCAATGATCCATAGTCTTACGAATTTATTACGCTACCGGGCAGCCATCTTATCTTCGAGCCCGCGTATCAGAGATATCGCGTCGGAGGCGTCCTTGGCCCAGTTGTCGGCCCCGACATTGTGCCACAGATTGGGCGCGATTTTGAAAGCGTACCCACCGACGAGAATTCTCGTCGCCGGGCTCGCCAAACGCACCGCCGCGATCACCTCCCGTGCAGCACGGATGTGGAAAGTCATGGACGCAGAGACGGCGAGAATATTGGAATCGTTTTGGCGAAGCACATCGACAATGCCGGCTGTCGGCACATTGGCGCCGAGATAGATTGTGTTCCAGCCTTCCATCTCAAGTAGGTCGCAAAGCATGCGGGCACCAATTTCATGCAGCTCCCCGCTCACGCAGGCGGCCACAATCGTGCCTCGGAGGGTTCGATCGGAACGAAATATGTAGGGATAAAGCTGCGACATAATGAGCTGGGTGGAAGCGGTGCAATAGTGCTCCTGCGCGACGCTGACAATGTTCGATTGCCAGAGGCGGCCAATCTCGTACTGGCAAGGCTCAAAAACATGGCAATAGATTTCCTTGATGCTGACTTTGTTTTCCACGGCTCGCAGAATGAGAGTTGATGCCGAGTGCCGGTCATAGCGAAGAAGCGCGCTCAGGTATTGGTGGGCAAGCTCGGCTAGGGGTTGCCCAGGGTCGAGAAATGACGAGTTATCGTTTGCGAGCGTCAGACTCTCCATGGCGGATTTCACATAATCCAACGCAGGTACTTGCATCGACGCAGGGAGTTCTTTTCCCAAGACATCCAACATTACTTCGAGATTCGCCACCAAGTCCTCAACTGGGACATTGCGCGCTAGAAGCATTGTTTTGGCCCATGTGATGTAGTGGATGAACAGAGCCGGCTCTCGCGCCCCTACGGCTTCGGAAAGATATCGAAGGTGGTAACGGGCATCTTCCAAACACCTTGCCCTCCCTTGTTTTCCATACAGTTGTTCCAAACCGGGCCTGAGTTGCCAGTGGCGCTCGACAATTTCGCGAGCGAGGTTCTCTTGCCGTTCAACAATGAAATCGCGCGTTGGTTCGAGTAGTTCCGACATCGATTCCACGAGCCAAAAACTGTTGAGGGCTTGGAGTGGGCGCACATCGCCGTTTTCTCGATTGCGCTGGGGCGCGGTAATAAAGGCTGAATCGCTCGGAGAAGCCAACCGGACGCACAAACAACTCGTGCGCCCCTGCCCGCCATCTTTCAGGAGATCATTGTTTCTTAGGAAGCAATGAGGCTGAATATACGCAGGGCGGCGCTGCCCGACACCAGCTTCAATCCCTTCGGTATTCCCGCGTGCGACTCGTGATAAGCGTGGCTTTTATGCCATGTCCGATAGCTGGCAATATCCACCCAATACGTCATCAGCCAGATTTCATTCGGCATGTCCTCTGGGCTGAGGACATCCATCCGGACAAACCCTGCGGCGTTGTCGACCAGATGCGGACGGAGAATGAAAGCTTGCTTGACCTCAGCATCCATACCATTGGCCACGACAAATCTGCTCAGAACGCCAACCCCTTGCTTTTCCAATTGAGCAACTCATCCCGAAAGGCTTCTTGTCAAGTCTACGCCTACGAACCCGTAATCGCGATTACTTCCGATTCGGGCGTCATAGGTGCATTTCATCACGACTCGCTGTGATCAAAGGCGTGCCTTACTGGCGGCATTGCAGAGTCGCGATTTGTTTCTTAGCAGGCTGCTGAAAGACTAATCTCTGCTGCCGAAAACGAGCCACAGGCGCTGAAGCGCGGCTGGTTTTAAAGAACTTAACGGCACGACTGAAGTGGTTGCGGAAAAACGCAATTCCCTACGAAACTTCGACCACCGGGGCTAAAAGCCCCTCCCATTCCGGGCCCTACGCGGCCCTGAAAGGGCCGCTCTTCCACGGCGACGCCTGCGTTCGCGATGACGCCTGCATTCGGTAGTTTTTCCGCAAGCTCTGAAGTCGTGCCCTTCCCGAAGCCTGCCTGGAGCTTAACGGCACGACTGAGGTCGTGCCCTTCCCGAATGCCCCGGGCACTGATTCGGTCGCGGGTTTCAAGTCGTTACACCTTTCGAAAATCGCGAAAGGTGGGCCAGCTTCGGTTGTCCCATGTCTCGCAAAAGACGCGAGACATAGGGCACCCCACCGTTCGGTACTCAGTTCGATACCTGCTGCTTTCGTTTGACACCCAGACAGCAGCTTACCTAGACTCCTGTGTAGAGCTTTGAAAGGTCCCAATGGCTTGGCTGCAGAACAAGTTCGAAAAGAATTTCATGATCAGCACGGTTGATTACGTTTTCAACTGGGCGCGCAAGTCGGCGGTTTGGCCGATGACGTTTGGCCTGGCGTGCTGCGCGATTGAGATGATCGCCTCGTCCACGTCGCGCTTTGACATTGCGCGCTTCGGGTCGGAGGTCTTCCGTCCCAGCCCGCGCCAGAGCGACCTGATGATCGTCGCCGGCACGGTCACGCTGAAGATGGCGCCGGTGGTCAAGCGCATCTATGACCAGATGCCCGACCCGAAGTGGGTGATCTCGATGGGCGCGTGCTCGTCCGTGGGCGGGCCGTTCAATACTTATGCCGTGCTGCAGGGCGTCGACAAAATCGTCCCCACGGATGTTTACGTCACCGGATGCCCGCCCCGCCCCGAAAATCTTTTCTACGCGCTGCTGAAGCTGCAGGACAAGATCGACACGATGACGCTGGCGAAGAAGCCGACCGAAGTTCGCCTCGATCCAAATATGGTCGAGAACTTCAAACGCCAGGTAATGATCGCACAGACGATGCAGCCGAAATAGCTGTCAGCTGTCAGCTCTCAGCTGTCAGCCAAACAACTCATGATGGCGATGTGCTGATCGAAATATAATCCGGGACAAACCGCCTGATATCCATCCAAGGAAATCAAAATCCCCACCCTAACCGCAAAGAACGCGGTTAGGATGGGGCACCCGCGCACCCCAAAAAGCTCTCAGCGATCAGCCTTCAGCTGTCAGCCAAACAACTTCATTTGGGACGGCCGTGTGAGCCTGCCCTGAGATCAGCCGAAGGGGCTATCCGCAAGCAAGGCTCGCCACGAAAGGGAATCATCTTTGTATACTGCCGGTTGTCGCGCAAGAGGCTAAGATAGATCAGATTTCACTATGGCCTTTACCAAAATAATTCCGCAAACTCATCTGCCCACGACCAACGAAGCACGGAACTTTCCCTGCAACGGGAAAATGATTTGTATTGCCAACGTCTGGGGAAAGCTCAGCGCGATGGATAACGAGTGCCTGCATCAGGGTGGCTCCCTCGGACAGGGAATGGTCGAGGACGGCAAGGTAGTTTGCCCCTGGCACGGCTGGCGATGGGATCCCAGGACTGGCGCGGCCGAAGATCATCCCGATCAGAAATTGAAGACGTATCCGATCAAGGTCGAAAACGGCGAAGTATTCATCGATATCTAAGCGCAGTCTTGTAGCTAGTTTCATTCCCGCATCCAAACGCGCGACTCGCTTGCTCTGGACCGCGGTCATTGTTCTGGTAATGATCGGAATTGCCGCGGTGACGCGCCGTACGCTGGTTTTGTTCAGGCCGGGATCGGCCGCGGGAAACGCTTCGCCGGCCGCGGCTCTGGATGCGGGATTCGCGCGGCACATGGCGTTGACGCTGTTGCACATTCTGCCCGGCGGATTGTTTCTCGTTCTCGCGCCGTTGCAGTTCATGCCGAGCATTCGACGAAAGCATTTGCAACTTCATCGCTGGATGGGAAGAGTCCTGATGATTTGCGGCTTGATCATTGGACTTTCCGCGCTGGTCATGAGCTACAAAATGAATATTGGCGGACCGAATGAAACCGGGGCGACGACGCTGTTTGCGATTGTGTTTCTGTTTTGTCTGATTAAGGCCTACCGGCACATTCGGCGCAAAGGAGTGGAGCGGCACCGCGAGTGGATGATCCGCGCCTTTGGCGTCGGCCTGGGAGTGGCCACGACGCGGCCGATTGTCGGAATGTTTTTTGCATTCCGCCGGCTCACGCCTCACGAGTTCTTCGGGATTGCGTTCTGGCTGGGATTCACGACCACTTTTCTTGCCGCCGAAGCCTGGGTCGATTACACGCGGCAACGGACGCTGGTTGAGGTTCGAAGCGAGAGTGTGCGCGATTCAACGCTGACGGTCTAAGGCTTCCCGGCAATCTGGGTTTGGGACGCGGCGGCTAAAGCCGAGGGTTTTTTCCGTCTGACGCCAAGGCTGAAACCGTGCCCTGATACGAATCCCGCTTTTAGCCGAGGTAGCGCAGGAATTTTTCCGGCTGATTGTCGAAGCCGGGAAAGACTGCTGGCAGGTTATTGTTTCCCATGTGGCGCGCGACCGCCTCTCCAATCACCTGGCGGAAATCCGTGGTCAGGGCCAGGTCGCGGCCTTCGTAGAGTTGCGACTGATCCAGCCCGGGCCAGCGGCCGTAGACCTTGCCGCCCTTCACTGGACCGCCCAAAACGAACATCACGTTGGCGTGGCCGTGGTCGGTGCCGCGGTTGCCGTTTTCGCGCGCGGTGCGGCCGAACTCCGACATGGTGACAACGACGGTGTCCTCGCCGAGATCGCCGAGATCGGTCCAGAAGGCGGCGAGCGATTGCGAGAAATCGGTGAGCACGTTGGCAAGCTGGCCTTCAGTGGAGCCTTCGTTGACGTGGTGATCCCACCCACCGATGTCGGCAAAGGCTACCTGAACGCCGAGATTCGCCTTGATCAGCTGCGCCAGCTGGCGAAGGCCGTCGCCGAAGCGGCCCTCGGGATAGTTGGCACCCAGAGCAGGCGTGTACTTGCCGGGATCGGCGGCCTTGAGCATTTTCACTGCGTCGAAAGTTTCCGTCGCCCGTGCCGTGCAGCACGCTGTCGGAGGATTGGTCGTACATCGATTCGAAGGCGAGCGCAGCAGGCGACGCTTTTGGATTCCGCCCACCCACCGAGAAGTCGTTGATGTTATTCATCGCGACTGCGGGCGCCGAGCCGCTCAGGATGCGCGGCAGCGACGGGCCAAGCGCAATGGCGCGGAAGGGAGAATTTTGCGGCGCCGGCGGCAGGTTGCGCAGCGAGCGGTTGAGCCATCCATCGTCGGTGGCCTTCACGCCGGGAGTGCCGCTTTCCATGAAATCCTGTGCGTCGAAGTGCGAGCGAGTCGTGTCGGGCGATCCGGCGGCGTGCACGATGGCCAGATGCCCCTGCTGCCAGAGCGGTTGAAATGCGGACAGCGCTGGGTGCAGTCCGAAGCGGCCATCTAGATCGAGCACGGAGTTGCGGGGAATGTTGATGCTGGGCCGCATCGCGTAGTACTGCGGTTCGGCATGAGGAACGACAATGTTCAGTCCATCCGCGGCGCCGCGCTGAAAGATGACGACTAGGCGCTTGTTGCGCGTGCCCGCGTCGATGGCGCCGAATGCGGCGCGGGTAAGGAAGCTTGGCACCGCCGCCGTCCCTACGACGGCAAGGGCGCTGTTGCGAAGGAAGATGCGGCGCGTGATTGTCATGTCAAGCCTCGTAGAGACGTAGCTTGCTACGTCTTCATTGCCGCCGCCAGAGACGTAGCAAGCTACGTCTCTACGAACGGATTATCTTCTCTGAAACTCTGGCGAGCCTAACAGCAGGCCGGCGATTGTGCTTGCGTCCGGCGGCCGAGCCGGTTTCGCTGGCGCTTCAATCTGCGCGGTGATCGAATCATGGGTCTGCTTCGATACATCCGCTGCGAGTAACTTCGCTTCCATCGTCGAGAGCGCCAGAGCTGCATCTAGCAACGGAGGCGGGCTTCCGGCCAGCTGCGGTGTATCCACTTTCACGCCACGGATTTTGCCGGCGGTTAATCCTAACGCGAAGTTCATGCGGTTCAGCAGCGCGGACGAACTCACCCAGGAGGCGGTCTTCATCGAATAGCCCGTCGGCGGCTGGGCTCCGTAGAGAGGCATGCCCATGTTGGCGATCTGGCGCGCTAGCGGCATGGCATCGTCTACGTCGGCGCCGGTGGCGCGCACGGCCGAGGCTACAAACTCAAGTGGCGTTTTCACTTTGGCGCGGTAGGCGCTGTCGGCCCAGAATTCCGGCGAATGGAACAGAGTCGTTAGAACTTCGCGGATGTCGCCTTTCTTTTTCTCGAATGTCTTGGCCATGCGATCGACGAGCGCGGGCGGCGGATCGTCGGATACAAACCGCTGCGCGAGTTTCAACGAGATAAAATGCGCGGTCTGCGGGCTGGTCGCCAACATGTGCAGCACTTCCCTGCCTTCGTCTTCCCCTTTGCCTTTGGGCTTGATGCGATGTCCGAGAACAAACTTCGGTCCGGGTTCGTGCATGCGCGGATCGTATTTGAAAGCCGCCGCCATCGTTGGGCTTTTCAATCGTCCAGCCGGTGAATACTTTTGCGACTTCCGTGACGTCGCGCTGGGAATAACCGCCGTTTACGCTGAGTGTGTGGAGTTCCAGGAGTTCGCGTCCGTAATTTTCGTTCAGACCGTTGTTCGCCTTACGTTTCGCGTTTGGATTCGCCGGCGGAAAGCGGCGCGGACGGCCATATGGGCCGTAAGGACGAGCCTGCCGCTCCGGAATTCCCAGGGCACGCATGGAGTTCGGTCCTACACTCAACCAATTGTCCAGGTAGAACAACATGGCCGGACTCTTCGCCGTGGCGAGCAGCAAATCTTCGAATTTTCCCAGCGCGCGTGGGCGAATCACTTCCTGCTCGTAGTTGGTGAGGAAGAGGCGCTCGGGACCTTTGCCGGCGAAGACGTTGAAGTGATTGAACCAGAAATCGGTCATCACTTCTTCGAGCTGGCGATCGCTGTAGATCGCGCGCAGCAGCTTGGCCTGAACTAGTTCATCGGCTACTACGGCCTGCGGATTGTTCATAGCCAGCAACGTTTCCTTTTGCTTCGCGTTCATGCCCGCAAGAAAGTCCTGCGCTTTGCCGCTGCCGCCACGCAGCGAATCGGCAAATGCAATTTGTTCATCGGCAGACATGGCCAGCACTTTCTTGTAACGCTGGTCAGCGGGGAGATCGATGAGTCCCTGGATTTTCAAATCGGCGTAAAGGCGATCTTCGCGGCGGCGAGCTTCGGCGTCGTCGACAACCTCCGGCTTCGATTCCCTCATCGAGTTCATGCTCGTTGAGTCCATGCTGCTTGCGTTCATAGAGTTGCCGTCTGGCGCTGTGCTGGGGCTAGCGTCTCCGTTGCCGGCCGCAGCGGCGGCGATTTCTTCGGCTGTCTTCGCGGTGTCGGACGTGAGCGGCTGAGAAGAAATCGGAACGACGGCTTCCGCTTTCCGGTTTTTATTCTTCCCGTCTTCATTTCTATTCTTCAGCTGCTTCTCTTCTTGCCTCTGCTCCAGGCGCGCGATCTGCACCTGGAACACCGCGCGCTTCGCCGGGATCGGAGGGCATGGGCCGTTTGCCGTCCATCACCTGCTTGATCATCTGGTTGTCGGGAAATTCTTCGGCGATTTCTTTCGAACTCATGTGCAGCGTGCGAAAGCCGGCGATGCGGGATTCGATGGCGCTGTCTGGAATTTTTTCGGGATGCAGTTGCAGATCGATCCAGCGGTCGACGCCGATGGCCATGACCTGCTGAACATCGCCCGGTCGCGGGCCAAAGGTGAGGCGGTTGAGCGCTTGCACGGCGCGCTTTTGCTCGTTAGGGCCAGGTCGGAGGGCTTCTCTTTTTTCTTCGCGAGCAACTGAGGGACCGCGCAAGCCAGGCTCAGGCATAGCAGGAGCAGCGCCAGCTTGCCAGATTTCGATCGCATGAAGATACCCCAGGGAGCAGGTCTTCTGATTATGAACCCTTGGCGAGAAAAAAGTTGCTGATCGAGATGGTTCGGGAAAGAGGCGTCCAAGTGGTTGTGAGGAAACGGTTTCTCAAAAAGGATCAGATGCTAGGCCGCCGGAAGAGTCAGACTCCGGCGGCTGGCCTGCGGGCGGCCCGTTCGGGTTTCTCCCGCCTGACGCGGCCCCTTCGACAAGCTAAGGGCAGGCTCTGAAGGGCCGCTCTTCCACGGGACCTTCAGCTAGGAGCCGATTTCTTTCGTTAAATAGACTCTTCCGCGCGAGACTTTGTGCTGCAGAGTGGCGGCCAGATGATCGATGTCGGCGGCGGCGATGTTGACTGATATGGTATCGATTAAGGGAGTTCGGCTGCTGCCCACAGCGTCGCGGCGCACTTGAATCAGCAGGCCTTGCACCACGTTCGGATCATATTTTTCCGGCGCCATGTTGACTAGTTCGCTGAGGGCGCTACCTACCGAGAGCGGAGCGCGGTAGGGACGGGCGCTGGTCATGGCGTCAAAGGAATCGGCGAGACCGACGATGCGCACCGGCATGGGCAAATCGTCTTGGGCGAGTCGGTCGGGATAGCCGGAACCGTCGCTGCGCTCGTGATGCCAGCGCACAGTCTCGGGAATCTTCGGCCAGGGAAATTGCACGCTGCTGACGATTTGGTGGCCGACGACGGTGTGGTCCGCCATCTCGCGAAACTCTTCGGGATCGAGCGCTCCGGCCTTGCCGAAGAGGCGGCGATCGACGGCAACTTTTCCAATGTCGTGCAGATATCCGGCGCTGCGCACTGCCGCCACCTCGCCGGGCTCCATGCCCATAGCCTCTCCGATAGCCGCGGCGTAACGGCCTACGCGCAGGGAGTGTCCATGAATGTTCACGTGCTTCACGTCGATGGCGGTGGCGAAGGCTTCGAGTGCGTTGTCGTAGAAACCGTGCAGCGAGGCCATGAGCCGCAGATTTTCAGAGACGCGTTGCGCGATGCTTTGCGTCAGAGCGTGATTCTGAACCGCGAGCGCGATGTAGCTGCAGAGCAATTGCAGCGCGTCGAGTTCGCTGTCCTCATAGAGCGCGTCGCCGGGGCGGCGGCCGAGAGCGACCACTCCCGCCAAGCGTCCTCCGGCTTTCAGCGGAGCGATGCACTTGAACAGTTCCGGCGCGACGTTGCCATTCGAACTCAGGAACTCGGAATAGGTGGAGGAATTGAGCACAATCGGACCACGCGCCGCGGTCAGCGCGTGCACATGTTTGGGAAGGAGAGGAATAAAGGCGGGATCGGGCATCAGCGCGAATCCCAGGGCCGCAGCGGAGGTCAGCATGGCGGGCTTGTCGTGGAATAGAAGGAGCACGCCTTCGCGCGCGCCCGCCGCTTCCATGATGGCAGACAGCATGAGGCGCGAGGTCTCTGTGAAGTCGCGCTCCGCCGTGAGCGCGGGCCCGAGCTCGGAAAGCGCCTCAACCGTGTGCAACAGCCGCCGTAAATTGTTGGTCTGAATCGCCACGACGAAGTGGGAGCCAGATCGCAGAGCAAGATGAGGGTAACATGTGGGAAATCGAGCACATGTTGGTTAGTTTGATGCGGTGGTGACGAAGATAAAGCGCGATAACGAAAATGATTCCGCTGCCTTGAGGCCATGGACCCCACAAAACAATAACTCCGTGTTGGTCACCGGCGGACGCGGATTCATTGGCCGCGCGGTAGTAAACCTGTTGCAACGTTCGGGCTACGGGGTTGTGTCGCTGGATACCGTGGCGCCCCTCGATGTCGCTGTGAACCAGGTCGCTGTGAACCAAGTCGCTGTCAACCAAGTCGCTACGAGCCGGGGAGCGCCGGTTCGGGAGGTTGAATGCGATATCGTCAATGCAGACCAACTGCAGCGCATCGTTGAAACGGAGCGGATTGGCGCAATCATCCATCTGGCGGCGATATTGCCTACGGCGGCGCAGCGAGAACCTGCGCTGGCGAGCAGGTCAATGTTGAAGGCAGCCTCAATTTGCTTGAGACGGCGCGGCGTTTCGGCGTGCAGCGGCTGGTATTCGGGAGTTCGCTCAGCGTGTACGGGACGTGTTCGGAGCATCAAGTCGTTTTCGAAACGGACCGGGCGGCGCCTGAAGATCTCTACGGCGCGGCGAAAATTTATGTGGAGCAGCTCGGGGCAGCCTATCGGCACTCGCATGGCCTGGAGTTCGTCAGCCTTCGAATTGGGCGAGTAGTGGGAGCGGGAGCACAATCGGTATCGTCGCCGTGGAGAAGTCAGATCTTTGAATTGCTCGGGACGAAGCATCCGGCTGAGATCGTGTTGCCTTACGTAGGATCGGAAAGAATCCTGCTGGTGCATGTCGAGGATGTGGCGAGGATGCTGGCGGCATTGTTGCAGGCGCCGCGCCCCGCCCACTCGGTTTATAACGCGGTATGCGAATCAGTCGTCGTCGCCGATTTGAAGCGCGCGGTGGAGAACATGAATTCTAATATCAGGGTCAAGCTGGGCGAGGCTCAGGCCTTGGGAAATCCGCGAAGGCTGGATTCCAGCCGCTTCCAGCAGGAATTTGATTTTCAGACATTACCCATCTTCGAGCAGTTGTGCAGGGCAGTGAAAGAATAAGACTCGGTGTCGTGTAGTAGTGAATCGTCACTCTGCGCGAAGGGAAAGACCTGTGCGACTCGCGCGATCAACTACAGAGGTCCTTCGCTTCGCTCAGGATTCCAAAGCAGGTTTGTGCGGGAGCCCATCGATACTGCCCTAGAAGTGGTCTCGCAGTTCGGCGAAGCGGCCGACGATGAGCAATTTTTGTCCCGCCGGAGCGGGGTTAACCTCTTCGTGCTCCAGAATCCAGGTGTCGCCGTGAGGAACGAAAACCGCGTGCAGGCCGGCGGCCAGCGCAGGATTGATGTCGGATTTCGGGCTGTTGCCCACCATCCAGGTTGTATTGAGCGACAGTTCGTATTTCTCGACTACACGAGCATAGGTCGGCGGGATCCTTCTCGGCCACGATTTCGATGGCGGCAAAATAATTCTTCAGGCCGGAGCGCTCGACCTTTCCCGTCTGCTCGGCGAACGCGCCCTTGGTCATCAGGATCAGGTGATGTCGCTCCGACAAGTACTGCAGGGTTTCAGGCACTTCGGGCAGAATTTCAATCGGATGATCCGCAATAGTGTGGGCAAAGCTGTGGATCTGGGCGTGCAACTCAGGCGTGACCGGTTCAACGCTCAAGCGCTCGAAAGTGTCGACCAGCGCATGCGCGAAACTGTGCAGGCCATAACCGTGTTTCACGATGCATTCGCGCTCCACGTCATTGAGCACTTCGCGCACCTGCTCGGAAGAGAACTCGTGGTGATTCAGAAACGAGATGAAGCGGGCGATGGCCCGCTCGAAGTAAATGTTGTTCTCCCAGAGCGTGTCGTCGGCGTCGATGAGGAGGGTTTGGGGGACAAGCTTCTAGCTCCTAGCTGCTAGCTTCCAGCTAATCAAAACTTGAGGAAGCGGAGGCGGGGGCACAATATGCGGACCACGATATTCCAAAGATGCAAGTCGGCGATCGCTGGCTAGAAGCTAGGAGCTAGCAGCTAGAAGCTGCCTTCCTACACCCAATCCACTCTTGCTTCCGGACCGATGATGCCTGCCTTGTGGCCCATGTCGAGCAGGCGGCGGACGGCTTCGCGGCCGTCGGGGCCATAGTCGAGGGTGCGCTCGTTCACGTACATGCCGATGAATTTGTCGGCGGACTGCGTGTCGAGATCGCGGGCGAATTGCATGGCGTAGGACAGAGCTTCCTCGCGGTGATCGAGTGCATACTGGATGCTCTCGCGCAGAGCTAGCGGAAACTGCCGACATCAGTTCGGGACCGAGGGCGCGGCGAATTGCATTGCCGCCCAGCGGCAAAGGCAGGCCGGTCACCTTCTGCCACCACTGGCCGAGATCGACAATGCGGTGCAGGCCGGACTTGTCGTAGGTCAACTGGCCTTCGTGAATAATCAGCCCAGCTTCGTATTTTCCTTCGAGCACCTGCGGGATGATCTGGTCGAAGGGAACAACTTCGGTTTCCACTCCGGGAGCGAAAAGCTGCAAAGCCAGGTACGCGGTGGTGAGCGTTCCGGGCACGGCAATGCGCTTGGTCTTGATTTCGCTCGGGGTAAAGGCGCGCGGAGAGACAATCATCGGCCCGTAGCCCTCGCCCACACTGCCTCCGCAAGACATCAGCGCGTATTTATCTTGAACGTATGGATAGGCGTGGAAGGAAATCGCGCTGACGTCATAGACGCCTTCTCGCGCCTTCTGGTTCAGCGTCTCGATGTCGCAGAGGGTATGGGTGAAGCGCAGGCCGGCGGCGCGGACTTTGTTCGTGGCCAGGCCGTAAAACATGAAGGCGTCGTCGGAGTCCGGGCTGTGGGCCACGGTAATCTCGCGCACCTGACCTGCGACACTGCCGCCCGGCGCTTTTGCGGTTTCGGATACTACGGTCATTGGAAAACTCCAGAAATCTAGTGCTTGAATCCGTTGCGGCGCCAGCGAGTGGCAATGGCCGCGGCCAACATGACTTTGATGACCTCGGCGGCCACGAACCAGTAGAGGCCAAGATAGGCTGCCTTCGCCAGCGAATGCGTGAAGACGTAGAGCCAGATCAGTCCTCCGGCAAATAACAAAATCTCCGCCAGAAGTCCAGCAATTGCGGCGCGCAGGAAACTCTTGGTCCCGCGCTCAAAAACATATCCGGCAAGGAAAGCTACGAAGGGGTACACCATCAGAAATCCGCCCGTGGGGCCAAGCAAATGCGCGATACCAACAAGATTCGTTGGACTTTGGTTGAATACCGGCAACCCCACCGCGCCTTCGACCAAATAAAGCGCCAGCGCCGCGAAGCCGCGACGGCTGCCCAGCAGCAATCCCACCAGCAGGACGCCCAGGTTCTGCACCGTGAGCGGGACGGGCGTGAGAGGCATCAGGGGAATCGTGATCCGGGCGCAAAGCGCCACCACTAAACTCGCGCCCACCACGAGCGCAACCTGGCGCGAAGCCTCCAGGGCCCGCTCCTGCGGAGTGGCTAGAGTTTGAACCGCAGATTTTTCCATAAATTGCATCTCCATCCACGTAAACCTATCGGCGCTCGATGCTATCTGTCTGGCGTGGGCGTTGCACTTCAGTCAACGTGCCCTCGTGCGAGGCATGCGCTTTCTGCAGGTTATGCCGCAAGTGCACATACAGGGCGATTGCCACGCACACTACGACCAGCGTGCTCCCACCCAGTATCAGAAACCACCAGATCATCCGCACAGCCGATTAGGATAACAGATGGGAAGCTTCTGGCTGCTAGGTCCAGCCGCTAGCTAAACAAAAGTCGCACAAACGGGAGCCCGTGAAATCTAGAAATAAACTAGCATGCGCCCCTCAGGGGCTAAAGCCCCAAATCATTTCTTCGCTTGCGGCACGGCTGAAGCCTTGCCCTTCCCAAATCTTTTGCGCTCTGAATTGCGGGAGGTAGTGGCTAGTCGCTAGGAGCTGGTTTTGCGTTTCTGGCGTATCATCTCGACCCGCTTCAGCGTGAACTTCAGGCGATCCCGGCCGAACTTGGAATTCGTGATGACTTTCTCAATGTTCCCGAATAAGTGCGGGTCACCTATCTTTTCCCGCAGTTCCTTGAGAAAAGGATGAACCTTGGCAAAGATAAAATACATTTCGCCGCTGACTGCGGGCTGGAGGAAGAGTTCTTCGTTTAGCACTCCCTGCAGCACAAACGATGCCGCCATGCTCCAGTAGCCGCCCACCTGGCGCAGCCAATTGTTTTCCTGCGTTCCCATGGACCTGGCAACTTTCGCGAAATCGTCGGCATTCTGCGGCCAGAACTCGTTGAGCCACCAACTTCGCGCCTTGCGCATTTCCGGTTCGCGGCGCAGGTCGTAGAGTTGGAGGATCAGGTGGGCATCAGCGGTGGTCGGTTTCTTCGCCATAAGAGCACCTCACGGTAGATTTGGTAATTGTGGAATTTAGTAATTGGGAAATTGGGTTTCAACATTGCCGATTCGAAGCGGGCCTTACAAATTACTCAATTACGAAATTACCCAATTACTCAATGAAGTTCTACGCGGTGGCCGCCCCCGCTTCCGCCGCTGGATTCGGCCGCTCGTAATCGCACTCTTTGTTGGGACATGCGATCACCGGCCCGGCCTTGAGAAATTTCTCCACCAGATATTCGCTGCCGCAACTCGGACACTTCTCCGGAATCGGCTTGTGCGCCGAAGTGAACTTGCAGTTGGGATAATTTCCGCACCCGTAGAACGTGTTCCCCTTGCGGGCACGCTTTTCCACCAGTTCGCCGTCTTTGCACTCGGGACACTTTACCCCGATGAAATTCTGCTTCACGTACTTGCATTCGGGATAGCCGCTGCAGGTGGTGAACTCGCCGTAACGCCCGTGGCGGATCATCATGTTGCGACCGCATTTCGGGCACAGTTCGTCGAGCGGAATGTCGGGAACTTTCTTGCCCTGGTCCAGACGCCGCGTGGTCTTGCAGTCGGGATATCCCGTGCAGGCCATGAACTGCCCGAAACGACCGCGCTTCAGCACCATCACGCGGCCGCAGTTCTCGCAGTACTCCTCCTGCGTGGTCTCCTGCACGTCGGCGGAATCGAGGTCGGGCAGGTTGATGGGATTTTCTTTGGTGAAGGTGCAGGTGTTCGGATCTTCCTTATCGTAGGTGCTGCAGGCGTAGAACGACCCGTGCTTGCCCCATTTGATCACCAGCGGCGCGCCACACTTCTCGCACTTCTCGTCCGTGGGCTTCTCCATCCGCTTGATGTTTTCCATATGCTTTTCGGCATATTTCAAATCTTTCTGGAATTTCTTGTAGAACTCGGCTAGGGTGTCGGTCCAGGTCTCTTTGCCCTCTTCGATCTGATCAAGTTCCTCTTCCAGATGCGCCGTGTATTGCACATCGAAAATATCGCGGAAGTTTTCGACCAGGAGATCGGTGACGACCAGGCCGATCTCGGTGGGAGAAAATTTCCCGCCGACCTTTTGCACGTACTGCCGCTCCTGAATGGTGGAGAGAATCGCAGCGTAGGTCGAAGGGCGGCCTATGCCGCGCTCTTCGAGTTCTTTCACCAGCGATGCCTCGTTGTAGCGGGGCGGTGGCTCGGTGAAGTGCTGCTCGGGCTTCAGTTCCTTGAGCGTGAGTTTCTGTCCGGCTTCGAGCGCGGGTAGTTTGTGTTTCAGTTCTTCGTCTTCCTCGTCCTTGCCTTCTTTCGACTCTTCGTAAACTCTGAGGAAGCCGTCGAACTTGAGCACCGATCCGGTCACGCGGAACCAGAAGACCTCGTTGCCATTTTTGGCGTCGATGTCGACCGTGGTCTGATCGAAGACCGCGGGATTGATCTGCGAGGCAACGAAGCGCTGCCAGATCAGTTTGTAGACCTTGAACTCATCTTCTTTCAAGTATTGCTTGAGCTGGTCGGGATGGCGCATCGCCGATGTCGGGCGAATCGCCTCGTGGGCACCTTGCGTGTCCTTCTTTTCTTTGAACGTATTGGGGGTTTCGGGAAGGTAGTTCGGGCCATATTCCTTGCCGACGTATTCGCGCACTTCCTGGATCGCCTCGGGCGCGACACGGGTGGAATCGGTGCGCATGTAGGTGATCAGGCCGACCAGGCCTTCGTCGCCGAGTTCCACGCCTTCGTACAGGCGCTGCGCGATCATCATGGTGCGCTTCACGCTGAAACGCAGTTTACGCGAAGAATCCTGTTGCAACTTGCTGGTGGTGAAAGGAGGCGCGGCGTTGCGGCGGCGTTCTTTCTTGTCGACGGAGCGCACTAGCCAGTCGGACTTTTCCAGCGCAGCGCGAATTTTTTCCGCGTCTTCGCCGTTTGTAACTTCGACTTTTTCTTCGCCCTTGCCTACGAAGCGGGCGTCGAACGCGGGAGGTTTGCTGGCCGCAAGGTGTGCGTCGATCGTCCAATATTCTTTCTTTTCGAATGCCTTGATCTCGCGTTCGCGTTCGACAATCAGGCGCAGCGCAACCGTCTGCACGCGTCCTGCGGAGAGGCCGCGGCGGACTTTGTCCCAGAGCAGCGGCGAGACCTGATATCCCACGAGCCGATCGAGCACGCGGCGGGCTTGCTGCGCGTCGACCAGGTTCTGATCGATGGCCCGCGGATGTTCAAACGCGGCCTGCACCGCCCGCTTGGTGATTTCGTTGAAAGTTACGCGCTGAATCCGCGGCGGAGGTTCCGGTTCGCCCTTTTTCAGCTTCTTGGCTTTCTTTCCTTTCTTGCCGTTGCCCTCGAGCTCGCCGGCCAGATGGGAGGCAATGGCCTCGCCCTCGCGATCCGGGTCAGGCGCCAGATAGATCGCATCCGCCGAGGCCGCCAGCTTTTTCAGCCTGGCGACAACCTTCTCTTTGCCGGGGATGACGACGTAGTCTGTCTCGAAGTCGTTCTTGATATCCACACCCAGAGTGCTCTTGGGCAGATCCTTCACGTGGCCGAGCGAAGCCTCGACCGTGAAGCCCTTGCCCAGATACTTCTGGATGGTCTTCGCCTTGGCTGGCGATTCGACAATGACTAAACCTTTTGACAATGTATCCTCAATTTCGGGTTGCGTCCGTTTTCGAAGCTAGCACGAATGGGTGGGACGCAACAAGTTACTGGGAGAAAGCTGCTAGCTTCTAGCTCCTAGCTTCTAGCTAGAACCGCAGCACCCAAGCGCTGAGACAGTGCGGCTAGCATGCGCTGGATTTCTAATACCTTCGCTTCCAGATCCTTGAACTCATCTACCGTCACAAGTTGGAGGTCTTTCGCCAGCAACAGGTGATATTCCAATTCACTTGCAGATCCTCGTGCGATCTGAACAAACCGCTTCATCTCGGGATCAGACCTTCGACCGCATCCTTCGGCGATATTCGCTCCGATCGAAGCGGCCGCGCGCCGTACCTGACTGCTTAACCCATACATCTCTTCTTTCGGAAATTTCTGCGTGCATCGATAAATAGCCAACGTCAATTGATGCGCCTTGCTCCAAACTTTCAAATCCTTGAAGTCTTCCATGCGGCCACCCGTCCTTTCCGGCTTAGCTAGAAGCTAGGAGCTAGCAGCTAGAAGCTCTTCACAAAATTCTTCCCCGGCATTTGCCGGATCTTGCCGGCCAATTCGAGTTCAAATAGCGCGGCGAAGATTTCGGAGGACGACAGTTGGTTTTCCAGGCGCTCGACGATTTCGTCGATGTGCGTGGACTCGTCGGCTTTCAGCAGGCTCAGGATTCGCTTTTCGTGAGGAGGGAGCCCTTCGTCTGGAAATAGAGATGCGGACGAAGAGCCTGGGGATTCAGGCGAGGCGGGCGGAGTCAGTGCAAGTCGTACTTCTGGCGGGAGATCTTCCCACACGTCCTCCCAGGTCGCGACCAGCTTGGCGCCCTGTTTGATGAGTGTGTTCGGCCCCCAGGAATTCTTGTTGGTGACGTTGCCGGGCACGGCGAATACGTCGCGATTCTGCTCCAGCGCACAGCGTGCCGTGATGCGGGTGCCGGAATATTCCGCAGCTTCAACCACGAGTACGCCGACGGACATTCCACTGATGATTCGGTTGCGGATGGGGAAGTTTTGCGGCGCCGCAAATGTTCCCAGGGGGAACTCGGAGATGAGTGCGCCTCCAAGGGCCAGAATTTGTTCCGACAATCGCGAATTTTCCTTGGGATAGATGACATCGACGCCGGTGCCAAATACCGCGATGGTCTTGCCTTTGGCGGAGATGGCGCCGCGATGGCTGGCGGTGTCGACGCCGCGCGCCATGCCACTAATAATGACCAAGCCTTGCGCGGCCAGATCGCAAGCCAGGCGCTCGGCCATGCCAGAACCATACGGCGTGGGATGGCGCGTTCCAACCATGGCGATGCCGGGCTTGGTCAGCACCTCGACGTTTCCGCGCACGCGAAGGATGAGAGGCGGATCATAGATTTCTTTCAGGCGCGGCGGGTAGGCGGGGTCGTCCATCGAGACCATGGTCACGTCGGCAGCAGCAGCGCGTGCAATTTCCTCTCGCGCCAGCTCCGCTGATTTCCCAGTGGCCAAAGATTGGGCGGAAACGGCTTGAATGCCCGTGCTCTCGAGTTCAGTCAATGAAGCGCGAAGGACAGCTTCCGCCGAACCAAAGTGTTCGACTAGCTTGCGCGCTTTCGTGGGGCCGAGTCCGGGAGTGAGTGAAATAGCCAGCCACTCTACGAGATGGGTCGTTCCCGGGGATATGGCGATATTGGACACAAGGAACTCCGAGCGGACTCTAATTACCCCCGGAGAACCCTGTCAAGGTCATCCGTCACAATGGTTTGTTAAAATTGTGGAAAGATCTTCATGAGCATGAGACGTTTACGCATTTCTGCCATTTCCTACCTTAATACCGCCCCGCTCATGTGGGATTTCGAGCACGGCGAGGCCGGGCGACAGTTTGATATTTCGTACACGCTGCCTTCGGATTGTGCCCGCGCGTTGGGGGATGGGACGGCCGACATCGGCATCATTCCAGCTGCGGCGTATGCTGAAATTGCTGGATTGCAGGTCCTGCCCGACGTCGCCATCGCATCGCGGCGAGCCGTGCGCTCCATTCTGTTAGTCAGCAACGTTCCGATCGATCGGGTTCGTAGCGTCGCGCTGGATACTTCTTCCATGACTTCGGTGGCGCTGACGAAGATTCTTTTCGAGAAGTGGCTGGGAGGCGGTAGGACATTCACTTCGATGGCGCCTGATATCGACCAGATGCTGGCCGCGCACGATGCCGGTTTGCTGATTGGGGATCCGGCGCTGAAGATTGATCGCGCGCGCTACCACACGCTCGACCTTGCGGAAGAATGGATTCGGCATACCGGTAAGCCTTTTGTCTTTGCATTTTGGGCGGTGCGTCGAGGTGCGCTGCGGGAAGCTGCGCCGTCACTGGATTTGCCGGCGGTGTTTCAGCAATCGCGCGATCATGGATTGGAACCTTCCAGCTTGAATCAAATCGCCCGCGAATGGGCGCCGCGGCTCGGCATTGGCGAAGACGACGTGCGGAATTACCTGACCCAGAATATTTACTATCAACTCGACGGCGGGTGCCTGGATGGTTTGCGGTTGTTCTATCGTTACGCGGCCGAAATTGGCGCCCTGCCGGCGGCTCCGGAGTTGCTTTTCGTTGAAAAAACAAGAGCGGTTGGCGCGCTAGCCGCGGCCGAGATCGCACCGTGAGGGATACGGTTTACCTACTTTGGTTTGTTCGGGAGAGAACCGAAGGCGAAGACACCGAATTGTTGATCGGCGTCTATTCCACTGAACAGGATGCCAAGGCTGCCATTGAGCGTCTCAAAGACAAGCCGGGATTCGTTCGCCACCCACACGGTTTTCAGATTCACGATCGCATACTAGACAAAGATGGCTGGACGGAGGGCTTTGTTAGGCTACTCGGTGACGAGGAGGTTCCGGACTGATCAAGAAATTGGTGTACGTCGGTCGTCACTAAATCGACTTCCGTGAATCTCTTCCAACCCATCCCGAATGCCAGCGGCGCGGCCGACGCTTCCCGTCCGCTGGCCGATCGCATGCGTCCCCGCACGCTTGACGAGTATGTCGGGCAAGAGCATTTAATCGGACCGGGCAAGCCTTTGCGCACGCAGGTTGATCGTGACGATACCGGGTCGCTGATTTTCTGGGGACCTCCAGGGACGGGAAAGACCACGCTGGCGAAGATTATCGCGAACCTGACCAAGGCGGAGTTCGTTGAATTCTCCGCCGTGCTTGTCGGGATCAAAGAGATCAAGCAGGTTATGGCCGACGCCGAGCGGGCTCGCCAGTACGGGACTCGAACCATCGTTTTCATCGACGAGATTCATCGCTTCAACAAGGCGCAGCAGGATGCGTTTTTGCCTCACGTGGAAAAAGGCAATATTCGCCTGATCGGCGCGACTACGGAGAATCCGTCGTTCGAAATCAATTCTGCTTTGCTGTCGCGCTGTCGTGTCTATGTCTTGAAGCCGCTGACGGAAGAGCAGATTGTGCTCCTGCTGAGACGGGCTCTTATGGATCATGAGCGCGGCCTGGGCGGAAGGAACCTGGCGGCCTCTGACGACGTGCTGCGGAGAATTGCCAGCTATACCAGCGGGGATGCGCGCGGCGCTTATAACGTTTTGGAGGTTGCCGCGGGGCTCGTAACGCTCCCACTTCTCGCAAAAGAAGCGAGAAGTGGGGCACCCTTGTCGCGTGAGATTACCGATGAGATCGTGCGTGACGCGCTGCAGAAGCGCGTTCTGCTCTACGACAAGTCCGGCGAAGAACATTACAACCTCATTTCCGCGCTGCATAAGTCCGTGCGCAACAGCGATCCGGATGCGGCTTTGTACTGGTTGGGCCGCATGCTGGAAGCCGGGGAAGATCCGCTGTATGTGGCGCGGCGCGTGGTGCGGATGGCGGTGGAAGACATCGGTCTGGCTGATCCGAATGCGCTTTCTCTGTGCATGGCGGCGCGCGACGCGGTTGACTTCATTGGCATGCCGGAGGGCAATCTGGCGTTGGCTCAGGCGGTTGTCTATCTTTCTGTAGCGCCCAAGTCGAACGCGCTGTATACCGCGTACGGCGACGTTCAGCGGGACGTGGAGCAGACTGCGGCGGACGCGGTGCCACTGCATTTGCGCAACGCTCCTACGGGACTGATGAAAGGACTGGGCTACGGCCAGGGATATCAGTACGCGCACGATCTCGAATCCAAGGTTGCCGATATGCAATGTCTGCCTGAAAATCTGCGCGATCGCGTCTACTACCGCCCCACGAATGAAGGCGTTGAGAGGCGCATCCGGGAGCGGATGGAAGAAACAAAAGGGAAACGCTCGCGGGCCAGCGAAGGCGGTTCACCGTCGCCAAAGAAAGAATCTTAGCGCGGCTGCGCAACATCTGATTCCACATAGGCAAGCCTTGTTTAGTGTTCCTCAGCCGGAAGGATTGGTGTCATGGCTGCGACTCCCAATGCCCCTTTCAACGAGATCCCTCCCGTTCGTGCTGTGCCCGCTGACCTCATAGAAGACCTGCAGCGGGTACAAAAAGCGGCGCAGAGAATCACGTCGATTCTCGACCTCGATCAGCTCATTGACAGTGTGGTGAACGAAGTGACGCAATCCTTCGGCTGCCTAGAGACCAGCATTTATTTGCACGACGAGAACCACGGTGAGATGGTGATGGCGGGCGTGCGAGGATGCACTCTGCACAGCAAAGGGCATCGCCTGAAGATTGGGCAGGAAGGCATGGTCGGCTATGTTGCCTCTACGGGGCAGACACGATATGCGCCAGACGTACGCAACGATCCGTACTACTATGCGTGCGTAGCATCGACACTTTCGGAAGTAGCGATTCCGCTGCGCGTAGGCGAGCGACTGGTGGGCGTGTTCACGGCCTCGCATCCCGAGGTGGACGGATTCCCCCGGCAGCAGTTGAGAATTCTGCAGGCGTTGTGCGATCACGTTGCGGTTGCCGTGCACAACGCGCGGCGATTCCAGTCGGAGCGTGCGGAACGCGCAGTGATGGACCGTGAAGCCGAGGAGGCGCGCGCCATTCAGCAGGCGCTGCTGCCCAAGAGTTCTCCGTACATTCCCGGCTTTGTAGTGTCGGGGCTCAGCGTGCCTGCGCGTGCGGTGGGCGGCGACTGGTACGACTTCATTCCGTTTCCCGATGGGCGTTGGGGAATCGTTCTGGCTGACGTTTCCGGCAAAGGCACCGCCGCCGCGCTGCTCATGTCTGCCACGCGCGGCGTATTGCGCTCGCTGGCCGAGGCCTGCTTCACGCCCAGCGAAGTGCTCACCCGGCTGAATCAGTTGCTGGTGGACGATTTTCCTGCTGGAAAATTTGTCACCATGGTCTACGCTGTACTCGACCCTTCCACGCGCTCCGTAATTTTTGCCAATGCGGGACATCTGCGGCCGCTATTGATCGACAGCCATGGGGAGCACTTCCTGGACACCGAGCGCGGACTGCCGCTAGGCTTGGGATGCGGAGACTATTCCGAAACTCGGATTGCTCTGTCGGAGGGTTCCAGGCTTGTCTTCTATAGCGATGGCATTACTGAAGCTGAGAATGCAGATGGAGAAGAGTACGGTCTGTGCCGTCTCGCGGAACATGCGGTAAAGCCGGCGGCGTCAGCGGTCAGCATGATCGACGACGTGCGTGCTTTCACCAACGGTTCGAGCCTGCGCGACGACGCCAGTCTGGTCTTTGTAGGCGTCGGACGATAGAAAACCCTAGAATACAGTCCCTCAGGGGCTGAAGCCCACATCATTGGCGAGTCGTTGCGGCACGGCTAAAGCCGTGCCCTTCCCAAAATCATTTGCAACTCCGAGCGGGGCGGCTAAAGCCGTGCTCTTCCCAACCATTTGCGACTCCGAGCGGCACGGGCTGAAGCCGTGCCCTTCCCAAAACCGTTTGCAACTCCAAGCGGCAGGCTGAAGCCGTGCCCTTCCCACAGCCGTTCGGCCCTTCCCAATTCATTCGTAGCTTTCCGAAAACCGTTTATAGGATATTTTCTGGCTCATCGCATGCGCGCGCGATGTTCCTTCAGGATGCAGCGATCCATCACCACGAAGATTCCAGCCTGGCGCGCCTTTTCTGCCGCCTTCTCGTGGATCACGTCTTCCTGCATCCAGATGGCCGGGACTTTGAGTTGGATCGCCTGGTCGACTACTTCTTCCACAAACTCAGGGCGGCGGAAAATATTTACGATGTCAATCTTTTCCGGCACGTCGAGCACAGTCGCATAAGCCTTCTCGCCCAGGCACTCCTCGATCTCGGGATTCACTGGAATGATGCGAAATCCGTAGGTCTGCATATACGCCGACACGCCGTGGCTGGGACGCAAAGGATTGCAGGATAGTCCGACCACGGCGATGGTTTTGGAGCGCTTCAGCAATTCTGCGATGGGATCCGATTGCGGTAAGGAAGCCACGGGCTCTCCGGTTTATTTTTTGGCGGCTGCGTCCAGTTTTTGCTTATACATTTTCAGGGCAAGATTACGAATCGTTTCCGAAACCTCCTTGTTGGCGGAAAGATTCTTCAGGTCTTTCAGCAACAGGTTTTTCATCAAGCCCAGGCCAAGATCGAGCGGCGTGCGCGGATTCGCCACCAGGTTGCGTACGACGATGTAGTTCTTCATGAAGCGACGCTTCAATGGAATCTGGCGCAAGACGGCCTCCAGCACGTTCTTTTGGCTGGCAAACTTTTCCACTTCCCCGTCGGAGAGCTTAGGAGCTTCGAGCACGGCCAGCGCCACGACTTTTGTGCCGTCCCGAACCAGAAGAGAGCGCTCCTCCTTGTTACCCTTCAATGCCAGTTGAATGCGACCCTTCACATCGAGGTGGCTGATTTTCTGGAGCGCGTTCTCGCGCTTGGGATCGGCCTGTGGCCTCTTCGCGGCAGCGGCAGACTTTGGCTCGGCAGGGGCGGCCGGTTCCGCCGGCGTCTCCGGTGCAGCCGGCTCCGCTGGACTCACCGGAAAATAATCGGAACCCAACAGGTCCATAATCCCGCCAATTGCCTGGAATGGCTTTTCCCCCTCCGCCGCAATGTCGTGCATGTGATCGTTAATGTAGGCGGAAACGGTCCCATCGTCATCCCGATTTTCGGAAGGCTGGGAACTCGCCTCTGGCGCCGGCTCGTCGCTGGCGGCCTCTGGCGGCTCGACCGCAGATGTTTGCTGCTCGGCCTCTGCCACAGGAGCCTCCGCGCCATCGGAGAATTTCCGAAGTTCTTCCGCCTCTGCCTTTTCTAAATATGGATTTGACAGAAGAGCCTGGAGGACGCCGCTGAGCGATCGCACACGCGGGCTCTTGAGCATCACTTCTATCGATTCCCGCGAAGCGGATCGTGCAAGTTTGATCAACTGATCCTCGGGAACCGACGGGTTCTGCAGGAGCGTGGGCAGCAACTTGGGCCGCAGATTATCGGGTGCGATGAAATAGTCCAACACTTCGGCCGGAGTCTGAGGGTCGCCTGCAGCCGCTTGGGAAGCTTTTTCGTCCCATCCGGCAAGGGTCATACGAGCCTGTTCGCCAAAGACCTTGTTGTGCCGCGCCAGATAGACCAGGATCTCGATGTTCTCCGCCGGCGAAACCTGCAGGGCGCCCCGGGCGGCAAACTGCATCATGTTGGATGGCAGCTTCGAAGCGCGGATTTGATCGATGATGCGCGCCATAACGTTATGCTTCGTCTACGGTTGCGAACTTCGGCTGCCGGGAAGCGTCTTTCCTTCGGCCAGCGAATCGAGTTCGCTTACGGCCAACTCAAAATCTCGAGTGATGCGATTGCGAGGTTGCTCCAGAAATACATCCCGCAAAGTCCGATAGTACCAAAGAGTACCCTCGCGTCCACCGGTGAACCTTGACCATACTGATTCTCCAATGGCGCGGTAATCGCTGAGAATGGACCGCACGTTATTCAGTTTATCGGCAGCCGAGACCAGCCGCGTATCCGCATCCGCGGTTTTCAGGTGCCGGAGGTATATGTCTTTTCGCTCTCGCCACGGCGGCTTGGGAGTGGTATCGGCATCGGTGCAACCGTCCACAACTTTGGCGACGCGCTGCCCAAAACGGCGGCGGACTTCTTTCAGCATGGGCGCCCCGCCGCAATCCTCAACGACATCGTGAAGCAGCGCAGCGATCGCCAGATCTTCGTCGCCGCCCGCTTCAAGCACCAGGGACGCGACTCCCATCAGGTGCGCGATGTAGGGGATGGTGGACGCTTTGCGAGTTTGCCCGGAGTGCTTCTGGGCAGCGAATAGAAATGCGCGCCGGAAGCGTGGACCAAGCTTTATCGCCTTCGGCGTTTGGTTTTTTTCCCTGGGCGCTTGCGTCTTCACTACGATTTCTCCCCCCGCCGCGCCAGCAGATAAGCGCGAATGAACGGCTGCAGGTCGCCGTCGAGCACACGGTCGACGTCGCCGACCTCGGTCTTGGTGCGATGATCCTTGATCATGCGATAGGGCTGGAGGACGTAGGAGCGAATTTGCGATCCGAATTCAATGTCGAGCTTCGAATCTTCAATCTTCTTGGTGGCCGCGCGCTTCTTTTCCATTTCGAATTCGTAGAGTTTCGAACGCAACATGCTCATGGCGCGCTCGCGATTCTTGTGTTGCGAGCGCTCGTTCTGGCAACTGGCGACCAGGCCGGTGGCAATGTGCGTGATGCGCACCGCGGAATCCGTGGTGTTGACGTGCTGTCCGCCCTTGCCGCTGGAGCGGTAGGTGTCGGTGCGAATGTCTTCCGGCTTGATGACGATTTCAATGCTATCGTCAATTTCCGGCGAAACATAAACGCTGGCGAACGAAGTATGCCGCCGCTTGGCCTGATCGAAGGGCGAGATGCGCACCAGGCGATGCACGCCGATCTCGCTCTGCAGAAGACCGAAAGCGTACTCGCCGTTCACGGCGAACGTAGCCGACTTCAGTCCCGCCTCCTCGCCGGGCTGGTAGTCGTAGAGCACGGTCTCGAAGCCCTGCCGCTCGGCCCAGCGCAAATACATGCGCAGCAGCATGTCAGCCCAATCCTGCGACTCGGTGCCGCCCGCGCCGGGATGAATGGTCACGATGGCGTTGCGCGCGTCGTTCTCGCCCGAGAGCAGAGTTTCGGTTTCGAGGCGATCGAGCAACTCGCGCAGCGCGGCGATTTCGCGCTGCAAGTCGGCGTCGACATTTTCGCCTTCTTTGGCCAGGTCGAAGTAGGCGGCGATGTCGTCGCCGCGGCGGGCCAGGTCGGCGTCGGTTGAAAGCACGTGCTCCAACCGCTTCTTTTCGCGCATCACCTGCTGGGATCGCTGCGGATTCGACCACAGATTCGGGTCGGCGGACTGCTTTTCAATTTCGGCTAATTGCGGACGGACCTTCTCCGCGTCAAAGATACTCCCGAAGTTCGTGGACCTTCTTGCTGAGTTTTTCGTATTCCAGGACCAGCTCTTGATTCATGAGGACGCGTCAGCCTTTTTGCGGTTCTTGAAGGATGTGAAGCGCGTGAGCAGCGCTCCAAGAGAAATTATCGCACAGGCATATGCGAACCAGTCGCCGTGGCGGGTATAGAAAGTAGTGACGGAAATAAGCGCATAGGGCGCAATTAGCGCTGTCCGCTGCTTGCGGGGAATGTGCGCCACCACGCGTCCCCAGGGGTCGATCGAGGCGGTAACCCCGGTGTCGGTCGCGCTCAGCAGCCAGCGATTATTCTCGATGGCGCGCATGCGGGTCTGATTCAGGTGCTGCGCGTAGGCGCCGCTGTCGCCGTACCATCCATCATTGGAGATGTTCACGAAGACCTGCGCCCCTTGATCGGCGAATTGGCGGACTTCGTCTGGAAAGATGGACTCGTAACAGATGAATACGCCGAGCCGCTCTCTCCCGCCGTTCGAGCGGGCTGCGCGATGTGCCGGGCTGAAACTCGCCGACTTCTTTGGTGAGGCCGCCGGCGAATGAAAACAGGCCCGGAAATGGAAGATACTCGCCAAAGGGCACGAGATGAATCTTGTCGTAGCGCGCAGTCCACTCGCCGCTGGGACTGATCCAGCGCAGCCGAGTTGAAAACCGACGAACTGTGGCCGCTCGCGCCCGCGGCTGATGCCGTTCCAATTGTGCCAGCAACTGTCCAAGTCTTGGTATCGCGAGCCATGGCACTGAGTGCTTCGCGGAGTCGCGGATCGTTGGTGAAGAAGGGCGCCGGAGACTCCGGCCAGACGACCAACGTAATTTTCATCGGGCTCGCTGGTCACGGATTTGACCGTGAGTTCGGTCAATTCGTTCAAAGTTTGTTGTAAAGAAGCCGGTGTCCATTCTGCCGACACTGGAATATTTTGTTGAACCAGCAGTGCCGCATGATCCGCTTTGGCAGGCGGTGCGTCGACCAATCGTCCGGCTTGCAGAACGGCGGCCGCTGCCAGTGCCGCTGCGAGCATGGCTCCGCGCTTCTCGCGCGGAACCAGAAAGGCCGCAGCCAGAGCGACATTCACCAGCGCGATCTCGAGCGAGATTCCGTAGACGCCGGTCGAAGCCGCGATGCGGCACAGGGCAAGGTTGTCGACCTGCGCAATGCCGAGGAGATTCCAGGGGAATCCGGTGATGCGGGTGCGCGCCAGCTCGACTGCTACCCATAGAAACGGAGCGATTACCAGCGGCCGGCGAAAGTCGCGCCCCGACCCGGCCAGCATGCTGACGAGCAGACCGAAGAGACCGTGATACAGACCGAGATAGCAGCAGAAAAGAAAAAGAGCGAGCAGCGCTTCCGGCGCATTGAGGCCGCCGTATTGGCGCATCGTATCGTAGATCCAGTAACACGTGCCCGCGTACCACAGGATTCCACACAAGTAACCCAGCAGGAATCCCTGCCCGGGCGTGGCAGGGCGCAGCCTTAACGAGCCGGCAATCTCGAGTTCCCCGTCGGGCGCGAGCGCAGCAGAGCAAGGATCAGCGGCGCGAGCGCAAACCACGAGAGAACATAGATGCCGGGCAGAGGAAAGATGATGACTTGAAGAATTGCCGACAGGACGACCAACAGCCAGGCGCTGGAGTGGATTTGCCGCACGGAAAAGGATAGCAAAAGCGTCCGTCAGCTCTCAGCTGTCAGCTTTGAGCTCTCAGCTCTTGGCTTTTAGCTTCCATTCCTCAACCGTTTTTACCGTGAGGCCCGATCGAACGAATTCGGAGATCTCTGGAGTGACGTAACGTGGCGGTGAGATGCGAAATATCGGGCACTCCGCCACCGGTTTCAGGGAGACAGCTTGCCAAGCCGGCCCGCCCGGCGCTTCGTGCAGAATTACCGCGTCGGCGCGGTCCAGAAATTCGCGGGCTGAGTTTTTGAAATCCGGCGTCGAGGGATCGAGGACCGTTAAATACAAATCGGGGCGCAGGAATTTCAGCACGCTGTTCGACTCGATGATCACGTTGCGCGCGCCTTCCAGGCGCTTGCGCAATGCTGGCATGGCTTCGGCGAGGCGGCCTTGTTCCGTCCGCGCCCACAAGGCCTGCACTGCTCCCGCCAGAAGAAATCTTGACGTGTCGGATTCGCCCGACGGGTCGCGCTCTTCCGAGATTGCCCAGGAATGGTCGGAGGTCGCGCAGTCACAAGGCTCTCCGTTTGCGGAGCAAACGCCATGTCCGTACTGCGTAATCTTGACCGCAGTCCAATCGAACTCACGCAAGGCCGAGATCAGGCCGGCGACCACGCTGGTCTTGCCCACGCTGCGCGAATGTCCGCCAATGACGATGATTGCCATAAATACGGCTTCCGGCTTTCGGCTTCCGGCTTTCGGCTTCCGGCTTCCGGCTTTCGGCTTCCGGCTTCCGGGAACCGCTTTCAGACCCCACGCGATGGTGACGACGCGAGGCTGGAAGCCGGAAAGCGGCAGCCGGAAGCCGGTTCTCTTACTTTTTCGCCAGGCGCGCTAGCGTCGCGAGTTGCTTGAGATACTCACGCAATGGCTGTGCCGGAGTCCCCCAAAACGCGACCCCTTTGCCGCGCAGCACTTTATTCGGAAGAACTCCGCCCTGGCCGCCGAGCATGACTCCGTCTTCAATGCGGGCGTGCTCGCCGATGCCGACCTGGCCCCCCAGCACAACCTCATTCTCAATTATGACGCTTCCGGACAGGCCGGTCTGCGCCGCTATGACGACGTCTTCGCCGATCTGGCAGTTGTGCCCGATGTGGACCAGGTTGTCGATCTTCGTTCCGCGCCCGATGCGAGTTTCATCGAGCGCTCCGCGGTCGATAGTCGCATTGGCTCCGATCTCGACATCATCTTCGATGACCAAGCTTCCCACCTGCGGAAATTTTTCGTAATGCCCGGTCTTGGGGTCACGCACGTATCCGAAGCCGTCGCTGCCGAGCACTGCGCCCGCGTGCACAATCACGCGATCGCCCAGAGTGCTTCCTGGATATATGGTTACGTGGGGATAAATCTCGCAATCGCGTCCAATCTTCACGCCGGCACCAATGGCGCAGCCCGCGCCAATCCGCGTGTTCTGTCCGAACTGCGCCCGTTCGCCCACCACAGCGCGTTCCTCCACCGAAACGCCCGGGCCGAGCACGACGGAGGAATGAATCGCCGCGGTGGAGTGCACGCTGGCCTGCGGTGCGCTGCCGTCGCGCGGGGCTTCCTCCAGCAATACTCGCGCGGCGCGTGCGAAAGCGAGTTTAGGATGATCGCTAACGAGCAGTGGTCGGTCACATTTTTCAGCTGCCACAAACGTTTCTGCGAATCTCCCAGCAATCACCGCGCCCGCCCGAGATTGCAGAGCAACCGCCAAATGTTTTTCATCTTCGACGAAAACCAGATCGTGCGGCGACGCCGATTCGATGCTGGCCACCGCACTCACTTCGACGCTGCTCTCGCCAATCAGGCGGGCACCAACCGCCTCGGCAATCTGCTGGAGAGAGCGCTTCATGGTGTCCACTGTATAGCAGCGGGGCAAGAGGAAGGAAGAGCCGGGAACTTCGAGGAGAAAACAGAAACCGAGATCCCGCCTTCATTCATGCCGCAGCGCGATACGTAAGCGAGTCCGGCTGTTCTAGGGAGCGGTGCAGGTGTTGGTACCCTGGCACATGAGAAGATTGCCGCCGCCTGCACAAGTGGGGTCGCCGGCGCCGCCGCTCAAGCTCCACGTGCCCACGACAACTCCGTTGCTCAGGGTTCCAGCGGTCGTCACAGTTCCACTCGATGTGCCGGTCAGGTTCCCGGACATGGTGAGGGTATTGCCCGCTGGCGTTACCGACACGACCGTGAAACTCAGCGAGCCCGTGACTTGGTCCGCCGAACTAGTAACCAGAGTGGCGTTGCCGCTCTGGGTTGTGCCGCGGATACCGTTCGCAAAGCACTTCCCCGCATTGAAGAAGCTGAAACCAGTAATCGTGAGTGGTCCTGAGGTGACGGTATTGTTGTTGTTCAACGAGAAGGTCGTCACGAAATTCAGCAGACTGGCTTGATCGGTACCTCCCGTAAGCTGAGCCTCCCAACTACCGCTGGTAGTGGTAGCGGGAGTCGTATTTGCGATGGTGTGGGTGCCGCAGCCGCAAACCGCGAGTTCCAGCGCCAGCGCGATGAGAAATGCAAGCTTCTTCATGTACCGTCCTTGAATGGGGATCACTATGAGAATAGAGAGATGCGGGCAGACCCGTCAATGGATGTAAGGCGGCGTGGAGCTGGGGGATAAATGGTTCGCGGGTCTGCCGACAACGAAACTCCACTGATACGCGATTCGTCAACCGGAACTACCGCGTGAGCGTTGCACCGTGCCCGCGATGATAAAGACAAGCGACATCCCCAAGAGAAATCCGCTGGCGAACTCCGTATGATTGCCATGGGTTCCGTTACGCAGGCCGATGCTCATCACCAACGCCAACAAACCTGCCGATATTAGCCAATTACGACCGCGCCTAATCATGTTTCCTCCGAAAAACATATATATCCGGGGCGTCGCGCGAAAAACCAGTCGTTACGCGCCGCGCTTCGTCTTCAACTCCGCCAGCAGTTGCTCGATGCGGTCTTCTTTGCCGAGCGCGGCCAGGCGGTCTTCGAGATTGTCGCCGGCGATTTCCGATTTGGCCTGGCTCACGGCCTCGGAGTGCGCCACTTTGCGTTTCATGCGATCGAACGCTGCAGCCTTTGAGCCGTCGCCTGATGCCATGCGCGCGTCGCTGGCCTTGCCGACGGCGCGGGCGCGGCGATGCTGCGCAATGAGCACGTCGGCCTTGGCCTCGGCCTCGGTCAGTTTCTGCTCCAGTTGCCGCAGAGCGGACTTCAAATTCTCTACCTGGGCTTTTTGGTCTGAAACCTGCTGCGTGAAGTTCTCGCTCAGTTCGCGATAGCTCTCCACGCGCAGCAGCGAGGCGCGGGCCAGGTCGTCTTCTTTTTTGTCTACCGCGAGTTCGGCCTTACGCATCCACTCGGCTACTTTGTTCTCGTTTTCTTTCTGCTTTCTTTCCAGCAGGTGCTGGTCGGCGATGGCAATCGCGACCTGCGTTTTGACCTGCAGAAGCTGATTCTGCATGTCGAGGATGACTTGCTTGATCATTTTTTCCGGCTCCTCGGCCTTGTCGATCAGGTCGTTGAGGTTGGCTCGGACTAGTGTGGAAACGCGCTCTAGTAATGCCATTGTGAACTCCCTTCTTTAGTTCAGCTCTTAGCTTTTAGCTTGTTAACCAAATCTCGCGTCATGCGTTGCCTTTTCAGTTCGCGCGCGATTATTTGGGCGCATTGCGGACAGTCCGTTTGTTTGCGCCGGAACGATGGCGCCGAGTAGCATGCCGATCGCGACGCCGATGGCTAGCCAGATGCCGACGTGGCCAGCCAGCACCCCGAAAACCGCCCCCAGCAGGGCTCCCAGCGCGATGCCCAGTCCGTTGAGTGTCGATTTATTCGTCATAACCTTATCTCCGACTCCGCCTCGCTGCGCTCGACGGGACGGGCGAAAGCGCCCGCCCCAGACGAGCATTCCCACACCCCTTGCTACGCCTTCGGCAGATCCCCCGGTTTCAGGGCTTTGTCGCCGATCTGGCGGACCTTGCCGAGCAACTCCGACAGCGGCATGCCGGAGAGTGTCTCGAACAACGCCGGCACTTGCGCCGCCATCTTGGTGATGTCGCCGGTGATTTTGTTCATGCCCGCGGCCTCACCGTTTCCGGTGGAGACGATAGTGATCTTGTCGACGTGGGCCAGCGGAGCGGCCAAGGCCTTCACGATCTCGGGCATGCTGGCGAACAGTTTGTCGATCACCGCCGCCTGGTTGTATTCCTGGTATGCCGTGGCTTTCACGTTCATCGCTTTGGCTTCAGCCTCGCCCTTCTTGAAAATAATTTCGGCTTCGGCTTCGCCTTGCGCGCGAATTGAGGACGCCTGGCCTTCGGCTTCCGCGATGAGGCGCTGCTTTTCGGCTGCGGCGAGTGTCTCAATTCTCTGACGCTCGATTTCAGCCGGCTTCAGCACGGTTGCGATCAACTCTTTCTCACGCCGGTTGATTTCCGCTTCCTGCACCTTGACCTGTTGCTCTTTCTCGATCTGCTGCACCTTCACCTGCTCGGCGATCACTTGCTGCTGCATGATGTTGGTCTGGATGTCGTAAGCCTTGTCGGCCTGCGCCTGCTGGCGCTTGGTGACTTCCAGGTATTGCGCTTTCTTGATTTCCAGGTCGCGCTGCGATTCCGCCTGCTTGGCCAGCGACAAGGTTTCAGCGAGCACGCGTTCCTGATCGGCTTGCGCCTTGGCCACAGCCGACTCTCGCTGCGCCAGCGCCCGTTTGATGGCCGTATCGCGGTCAGCTTCCGCGGTGGCGACATCGGCGTCGCGTTTGATGCGCGCCACGTCCGGCTTGCCCATGTTGGTGATGTATTCGTTTTTATCGCGAACTTCCTTGATGGTGAACGAGATCACTTCCAGGCCCATCTTGTTCATGTCTTCGGCGCATGTCCCGCGCATGCGGTCGGAGACCATTTCCGGCTGCTTGACGATCTCTTCCACCGTGAGCTGGCCGATGATGCCGCGCAGGTGGCCTTCCATCACCAGACGGATCAGGCCTTCGCGCTCCTGATCGCTTTTGGTGAGGAACTGTTCGGCCGCGGTCAGAACCGATTCGCGGTCGGACTTCACCTTGATTTGCGCGACAGCTTCGACCGTCACGGCGACGCCTTGCTTGGTGTACAAATCCTGCTGCGGCGCCACGTCGAACGACATGAGTTCCAGGGACAGATCGCGGCAGATCTGCACCATGGGCAACACCAGTGTGCCGTGCCCCTGCACTACTCGCGTCCCGCCTAAGCCGTACACGATGAGTGCCTCGTGCGGCCCCGCTTTGCGATAAAGCCTGGCCATTGCGCTCATCAGGAACAGAATGACCATCACTCCCAGCCCGACGAAAATCCAGATCTGCACTACGGTCGAGATGCCACTGAACATAAACGCCTCCTGTTACAAATGCAGTTGAAGCACCGCTAATCTTTCTGACTCATATGCGGACGGCATTTCTGTGCTTTGCGCGTTGTGGTTCAACTTCCCATCGTGCCCGCGGTTTCGGACTTGCCTTCTCCCGACATCTCGCTCCACAAGCGGACGTAGGCAATTCCCTTTTCATAACGCGTGACGACCACCTCGGTGCCCTTGGCGATGGCGTTGCCGTCTTCGCTGCGAGCGCCACAGACGCGGCGCGTGCCGGCCTGCGAATACAAGATCTCGCCCGTGCCGCCTTGGCGGATGGAAACGCAGAGCCGGCCGAGTACGCCGACCATCTCGTAGTCGGCGGGGTCCATATTTTCCTCGTTCGAAATCAGCACGCGGGTCAGAAACAGGAAAATAATTCCTCCGCCGACCACGCCACTGATCACCGAAAGCAGCAGTCCCAAGCCAATCCAGACTGAAGAAAAGCGTGTGAGCAGATATCCTGTGCCGCCAAACCACGCCAGGAATGCGGCCAGCGACGGCGGATTGAATGGCGATACATTGCTGCCGCTCGCCGCGTGATGGGCACTCGGAGCGTGCGATCCCGCAAGTCCCCCCACACCGGACGCGTGTGCCGGGGGAACGCTGTGTCCGTGGAAGTGCGGCAAATGCAGACGGCCGAAGCGCGAACCTCCAAACACGAAGGAAAAGAAACTGAAGCAAAAACCGATCGCAAAACAAATCAAGTAGAAATCTGACCAGTCGAATCTTGTCGACGTCATCGGATTCGCCTCCCTTCCGCAGCCGCGCGATGGTGGTTCCCGCTCGCGCCCAGCTCCGGCCGCAACGCCTCTAACAAACGGTCGGACAATCCTGGGGTATCAAGAATCGCACCCAGCGACAGCAAGCACTCCGCGTATCTTTCTCGCGCGCCGCTTTGATCAGCGCATGGCTGACTTCCGGATCGTTGGCGAAACGCTCCGAACCCTGCAACAGCCAGACATCGAGTTGGCCTTCGGTCGTGCGCAGATCCGAAGTCAACTCCGCGTGGTAACCGTCGGGGTCATCCACCAAGAACCCAGGATGCACCTTGAAAAACTTTGCCAGCAGCGCGCGCGACGACTGCGTCATGTGCGGCCGCGCACCGTTCTCAATCTGCGAGAGGTAAGACTGGCTGATGCTTTTGCCTTTTCCGATCTCTGCGCGAAGGGCGCGCACCAATTCAAGTTGAGTCATGGCACGTCCGAGACCGCGCAGCGATCCCTCGACCTCACGCAGATAGCGAATTTTCTCGCCCAGCTTCATCGGCTCTGTGCCCGGCTCATGTATTTCAGATCGAGATAGTTATATTGCAATATGCGATGTATGTCAAGAAGTGGATTTACCGTATTTTCAGCGACTTATATGCTGGGGGTTTTTCGCGATGAGGCGGCGCCGATTTTTACGCCGCCGTGCTCTGTTACAAAGTTCGTATGGATGGAAGCGAGCAGCAGGTTTCGTTCGCTGCGTCTCCCTCGAAATGACAGTCCAGTATGACTAAAAGCTTACAGGCCAGCTTCGATTCGCGAGCGGGGGTCGAGATAATCGCGCAGCGCGTCGCCGATGAAGTTGAAGCTCAGTACCGCCAGCATCACGGCCAGAGCGGGAAAGAGGACGAGATGCGGCGCGTCGAACAGGTGGGCGCGGCCGTCATTGAGCATGGCTCCCCAACTAGCGGTGGGTGGAGGAACGCCCAGTCCAAGAAAACTCATGGTGGCCTCGGCGAGGATGGCTCCGGCCATGCCGATCGCAGCCTGGACCACAACGGGCTGAATAATGTTCGGCAAGATGTGGCGGACGATGATGCGCAGGTCGCTGGCGCCAAGGGCGCGCGCGGCTTCGACGAATTCGCGTTCGCGGGCGGCGAGCACCTGTCCGCGAACCAGGCGCGCGTAGCCGACCCATCCGCCCAGCGAGAGCGCGAGCACCAAATTAAAAATCCCCGGGCCGCGGAAGGCGATGAAGGCGATGGCCAGCAGGATTCCTGGGAACGATAGAAAGGCGTTCATCAGGACGACGTTGACGAAGCGGTCGATGGCGCCTCCGTAGTATCCGGCGATGGAACCGATAATGAGTCCCAAGGCGAGCGACGTCAGGACGACGCAGCTGCCGACCAGCATGGAGATGCGAGCGCCGTAGATTACCCGTGAGAGAATGTCGCGACCGAGTTCGTCGGTGCCAAACCAATGTGCGGACGAGGAAGGATTGAGCCGCATTGGCAGATGGATCGAGGCCGGATCTTGTGGCGCGATCCAAGGCGCGAACAGGGCGAAGATCACGAAGATTATGACTAACACTACACCCGCGGCGGCGAGCGGATTGTGGCGGGCATTTCCGGCAACCCGGCGGTGGAACGAGATGGCGGCGGTGGACACGGAATTACAACTACCATATCTCGAGTCGAAGCTTTCGAGTCACGTTATTCATCTGGCCCGGCAAAATTATCTGACTCCGCAAACTTGAGCCTGCCTGCGTTTTTCTTCATTAGATCCTTGAAACGCTGCAGTGCAGCGTCCCGAAGAATCAGGTTCGTCGCTTTGTTCGGGATTTTGCAGGGTTTGTCTTTATGGGCTTGTCAACGTGAGTTGGTATTGAGAGCGAATGGATATTTTCCTTCCAACCATGGCAGACCTCCTCAATCTTCGACACGATGCTCAGTTCTTACACGTCTCAACGTGTGCATCTCTACTGTTGTACACTTGCCGAGCGGTCGCGATCATTAATTATGCCTCGTCTTCTACTACTTGCCGTTGCCGCAAGTATTGTTCTCTGCCCCGCTCTGTTCGCTCAAAAGCCCGGCTGGCAGCCCCCACCCGGCCATGTCACGCTAAACCTGTGGCCGCAGGGTGCTCCCGGAGCGGCGGCAGCCTCAACTCCTGAAGTCGACACCACGACTGTCAAAGACAACCTGATTGCCGGCAAGCCGCTCATCCGCCTGGGCAACGTTTCAGTTCCAACCCTTACCGTTTATGAACCCAAGGGTAAGAATAGTGGCGCGGCCGTGGTCGTCTTCCCAGGAGGCGGTTACCACATACTGGCGATTGATCTCGAAGGCACGGAGGTGTGCGATTGGCTTAATTCCCTCGGCATCACCTGCGTCCTGGTGAAATACCGGGTCCCCGACTCCGGCCCTTATCCCAAGTCCCCGGCAGCGCTGCAGGACGCCCAGCGCGCGCTGGGGATCGTCCGCACCCATGCCACCGAGTGGCACATTGATCCCAATCGTATCGGCGTATTGGGATTCTCCGCCGGCGCTCACCTGGCTGCTGCACTTAGCACGCACTTCGAGCAGCGCCTCTACGAGCTGATTGACGCCGCAGATCGGGTCAGCTGCCGTCCTGATTTCGCCGTGATCATTTATCCCGGCTACTTGGCTCTCGTGGAACAGAACTTTGCGCCAAATCCGGAGATTCACGTCACCAGCCAGACTCCGCCTACTTTTATTGTGCAAGCCGAAGACGATCCCGTGCATGTGGAAAATTCAACGGTGTACTTTCTCTCTCTGAAGAATGCGAAGGTCTCCGCCGAGATGCACATCTACGCTAGCGGCGGACACGGCTATGGATTGCGGCGCACCGACCTTCCGGTTACTTCGTGGCCGAAGCTGGCCGAGACCTGGATGCAGACGATCCACATAACTGTTCCGTCTGCGCCTTAACTGCAATCATTAAAGTCCTGCGACGGATTGGCGGATATTTCTCCTCGCGGAGAGCCGATGTGGATCTGGCGCAACATCAGCGGCTACGAGGGAATGTTAAATCCTGGTTAAAGGTCTTGAGCTTGCCGATCAATTGTGCTCTCATAAAGGAAGTGCCGGACCGTCAGGACGAGGTCCGCATGCGCGCCATCACCCTCCACCTTAGCCGACATTCTGAGGAGAAAAATCATGAGCAAAGTCTCGTACATTCCGAAGGACTACAACTCCGTCACACCCTACCTGGTCATCCGGGGCGCTGCCCAAGCTATTGAGTATTACAAGAAAGTTTTCGGAGCGACTGAAACCGTTCGCATGAATGGCCCGGATGGCAAGGTCGGTCACGCCGAGTTGAAGATCGGCAACTCGCACATCATGCTGGCCGACGAAAATCCCAGCATGGGTCAGGGACACACCAGTGCGGCCACCATCGGCGCGAGCCCGGTGAGCCTCTACGTATACCTTCCCGACGTCGATCGTGTGGTCGAAAAGGCGGCGGCCGAGGGCGCCAAAATCCTGAAGCCGGTGCAGGACCAGTTTTACGGAGACCGCTCGGGCTTCATTCAAGATCCCTTCGGACATCTCTGGGGGATCGCCACTCACGTGGAGGACGTGTCACCCCAAGACATGAAAGAACGGATGAAGAAATTAATGCCGGCGGCGTAGTTTGATTTGGACAAGAGGCGGGACATCCATGCCCCGCCTCTGGTATTTTCCATTCCCTACCCGCTCGTCCCCAGTGCGCCTCTTAATGTAAACTTGCGGCTCTCGAATTCAAAATCCCCACCCATGATCGGGAAGGTTGGCTCAGTCCCCCTAAGGTTAGAAAGATCTCATCTTCATCGAAGGCAAAACAATCCGACTGAGCAATTTTGAACAGAGTCTCCGCGCGATAACCGATAGCCTTGGAACAATTAGTCTCCCTCCGACTGTGGGCTGCGAGCTCTATCAAGCACAACGCAGAGAAACCGGGACCTGCCGGCAAGGAATCTCATGTCATTCGGAATTTACCTGACCGGTTTTGTCGTCGTAATTGCCGGGCTCGTTTACGGTGCAAGCCTGATGCATGTACCGATGCACTGGATTGTGGTGGGCGCCCTCGTGCTGGTCGGAGTCGGGATCCTCACTGGGGTTAAAGCGACTCGCCAGAAGGACTCCGCAACCTAGAGCTCAGACTTCCGGAATATTTCTCAATACTCACCCTGCAAACCCAAAGGAGATGCACGATGAAATTGAACTTGATTTGCGGTTTGGTCGTTGCAACCGCTCTCAGCATACCTGCCGCGGGACAAATCGGAATATACATCGGGGGCGCACCGCCGCCATTGCGTTACGAGGAGCGCGGACCGGAGCCCGGTCCGGGTTACGCCTGGGTCGATGGGTATTGGGCCCCGAATGGGCGCCACTACCGGTGGGTGGCAGGACGTTGGGACCGCCCCCCTTATGAAGGCGCCTATTGGAACCATCCTCATTACGATCACCAGCGCCAAGGATGGCAATTGCATGAAGGCCACTGGGATCATGAGGATCACGATAGCGACCGCAGAAACCACAGCGACGATCAGGGTCACGACCGCGATCACTAATGGAGACCGGAATCTGGCGCTGGATTTAACTGATGAGGCCCGCCCGCCAGGGCGGGCCCGTTTTAATGTGATACTTTCTTCCTCTTCGCACCAAAACGGGAGCGGCACCCCGCGCGACTGGTCTTGTGCAATTTTGACCAGTGCGCCGGGCTCGCGCGATGCATCATAAAAGGCGGCAATTTGAATTCCCCAAAAGGAAATACAGCGTATAGGAGAAAACTATGAAGACTGCGATTCTCGTAACCCTAGCTCTCGCAACGGTTTGCACTACCGGCGCCATGGCTCAGGATCAGAATCAAGATCGCCATGACCAACAGGCCACCTCGCACCGTGTCAGAAAGACGAGCGTGAGAGGCTACGTCCGAAAAGACGGCGATAACTATGTGGTGGAAGATGACAGGAACAAAACACGCTACCGGGTGCAAAACACAGAAGCGATACGAGAGCATGAGGGACATCACGTTCAGGTCAATGCGCGATTGCACGAAGACGATCGCTCGCTGGAAGTGAACAAAGTAAAAAGGCTGAACGACGAACAGCGCCACGACCACTAGAACGGAATAGTGTCTTAGCCAGACCCCGAGTCTTGGGTCAGAATTTTGCTGAGAAGGGGCAGCCTCCGGTCCTCCCGGAGATGCCCCGCCTCGCCAGCGTCGCGTGTCTGATTGCTGATATTTCCGACGCCTGGCAAACCCTTGGTCCCCATCAAAGAAAGACAAGTTTCAGCGGGCAGGCTCCAGTTTGACCTCTCAGGGGTTTTGCGGTTGGTGCTCCTGACGCTCGAACCACTCCTCGCTCCAATCCTTCCACGCAGGATTCACTGAAACGATGAGCGCGATTTTCTTGAGTTCGACATGATGTAAACAAGGTACATAGGTCCTTCGCGTGGTGCCTCCCGGCCGCGCTGGAGCCACTGGCGCTCAGGACGACACATCAGGGTGACCCATGTCAGTGATGAACGAACCGTGCTGCGGTGGAAAACTGCGTGTCGGTCGGCATTCATACATTTTCTGCTTTATCCTTTGTCATCCTGAGCGCGTTCTTTGCGCGAAGGACCTATGCAGGTTGCCGCTGCAACGTCGCGGGACGCGTCAATACAGAGACCTCATTGCCTAATCCGCGGGTTCGCCACTGAATACAGCACGTCCGTCAGAAAATTAACCGCCACATACGTCAAGCCGATCGCCAGGATGCAGCCTTGGACGAGGAAATAATCGCGGCTGGAGATGGCGTCGACGGTGAGGCGGCCGATGCCTGGCCAGGAAAAAATCTTTTCGGTGACTATCGCGCCGGCGAGTAGCGCGCCGAACTGCAGGCCCAGGACTGTGAGCACGGGGATCATGGCATTGCGCAAGGCGTGGCGGTAGACGACCGTTCGCTCGGGCAAGCCTTTGGCACGCGCGGTGCGGATGTAGTCCTGGCTCAACTCTTCGAGCATCGACGTCCGCACCATGCGGGTGAGAATGGCAGCGAGGGCGCTGCCCATGGTTAGGGCCGGAAGCACGAGGTTGGCGAATGAGCCTGCGCCGGAGACTGGAAGCCATCCAAACTTTATGGCGAACAGCAGGATCAGGATTGGACCGAGCGCGAAGTTGGGGAACGACAGGCCGAACAAGCTGACGACGGAGAGCAGACGATCGTCCCAGCGATTGCGGCGGCGGGCGGAGCGAACTCCGGCGGGGATGGAAAGAACGATTGCGACCAACAGCGATGCCAGCGTGAGGCGCAGCGTGTAGGGATAGCGCTGGGCGATCAGCCGAGTCACGGTTTGGTTGTAGCGGATGGAGCGGCCTAGGTCGCCGTGCAGGACTCCTTTCCAGTAGTGGAGATATTGCTCGCCGAGGGGGGCGTCGAGGCCGTAGGCGTGGCGGGTGGCGGCAATGTCGGAGGGCGGAGCGCCTTCGCCAAGCATTTGAGCGATGGGATCTCCGGGAACGAGGTGGATCATCAGGAAGACGAGGCTTACGACCAGCCAGATGACCGGGATGGTGTAGAGGACGCGTTGGAGGAGGCGGGAGAGCATCAATGCGGCTTCCGGCTTCCGGCTCTCGGCTTCCGCTTTTGCAACAGCTTTAGCTCGTAGCAAGAATCCGACAAGGCCGAAACCGGAAGGCGAGAGCCGGAAGCCGGAAGCCGCATCTTAATCGCCGCCTTGCTTGGCGGCTTCGGCTTCGCCTTCTACTTTGGCTGTCTTTTCGATTCGCACCTTGGCGATGCGATTGCCGTCCAACTCTTCTACGGTATAGCGGCGGCCTTCGTATTCGAAGGTGTCGCGCAGGTCTGGAATCTTTTGCAGACGCGCGAGGATGAATCCCGCCAGGGTTTCAAAACCGGCATCGCGTGGGAGAGTCAGGCCGTACTCGGTTTCGAGGTCGCGGATGTTGACTGAGCCCTCCAGCACCAGAACCGATTGGTGTTGCAGCGCGGGTTCGCTGGGGGAAACGTCGAATTCGTCTTCGATGTTGCCGACCAGTTGCTCGAGGATGTCCTCGACGGTGATTACGCCGGCGGTCGAGCCAAATTCATCGACCACGACCGCCAGATGACGACGGCGCTCTTTGAACTCGGAGAGCAACTCGGCCAGAACCTTGGTTTCGGGAACGACCAGCACGTCGTGCATGATCTGGCTGATTTGCATACTCGAAATACGAGTTGCGGTGGATTGGCCGAGACTGCTGAGGCGGAGGCGCATCCAGCGCATGAGGTCTTTGTAGTACAGCACGCCAACAATGTGCTCAGGTCCGCGCTGCGAGTCGAAGACCGGTATGCGCGAGTGCTGTCCTTCGACTACGCGAGCCAATGCCTCTTCGAGCATAAGGTCGGAGGGCAGGGAAAAAATGTCGGGGCGGGCGACCATGACCTCGCGAACGGTGATGCTATCGAGTTCGATGGCGCTATGGATCATCTCTTCCTGAAACTCGGGAATCTGCCCGAACTGGCGGCTGGCAGTCACAATCAGCTTAAGTTCGTCGGGGGAGTGGACAGCGCCTCCGCGGCGGGCGGCTTGCGCCCCAAAGAGGCGCAGCACCAGGCCGCCGGAACGGCGCATGAAGAACAGGATGGGACGCGTGAGGGTGAGGAAGGCCTCCATAGGCGCGGCCACGGCGAGTGCGACTTGCTCGGCACGTTGTAGGGCGAGAGTTTTCGGGACCAGTTCGCCAAGAATCACGTGCATGTAGGTAATGAGGCTGAAGGCGATGGCGATGGCAATGGTGTGGGCATAGACCGCGGCGTGCGGCACCCGGTGGACGAAACCCATCCCTTCGACCAGGCGGGCGACCATGGGCTCGCCGATCCATCCCAAAGTCAGGCTGACCATGGTGATGCCGAGCTGGACTCCGTTTACGACTTCATCGAGGTGCTGGTGAAGGCGCTGCACGATGCGCGCGCCGATGCGTCCCGCTGAGATGAGCTGCTGGATGCGAGTATCGCGCACGCTCACCAGGGCGAATTCCGCTGCTGCGAAGAAGGCATTGGCCGCCACCAGGAGAAGGATCAGAAAGACCCGGAGCAGCACAAAGGCGATCATTTGATTGGTAATTCTAACATTTCATAGGAAGTCAGAAGGATCACGTGGGGGTATTAGACGGTTCCAGACAGAGCGCCCCTTCGGCCCTGCAGGGTTGAAGAATTTCAATTCTTTAATGCGCTATCCTTTTGGAAGGTCGCTGGTCTAACTGGAAGGCGGCAGATGGGTTAGCTGGCGTCCGGGCCTTATCGACTCCAAGTCGAGAATCATAGTCTTGAAAATCCCAGGAACAAAAATAACTCGCGCAGCGTATCAGAGAATGAGGGCGCGGAATGGCTCTCAATCTTCCACTGGGCGGTATCTACAGGAGGCGTTGTGAACGGTAACGGGAATATTAAGAAGAAGCGTCGCAGACTGATTATGTGGGGCAGCGTTGGACTGGCCATTGTGCTGCTGATTGCGTTGGGCGTGTTCGCGGCGACGCGCGGTGGAACGAAGATCGATCCTTCGAAACTCGCCAAAGTGGAAAAGGGCGACCTGGCCAAAAGCGTAGTGGCGACCGGGAAGGTGACGCCGATCACCAAGGTCGAAGTCAAGTCGAAGGCCAGCGGCATTGTGAAGAAACTCCTGGTGGACTACGGCGATCGCGTGAAGAAGGGGCAACTGCTGGCCCAGCTCGACAAAATCGAGATCGAGGCGCAGGTGGCGCAATCGCGCGCGGCCTTGGATGCGGCCGAGGCGAACTTGAAGAGCTCGCAGGCGGACTTCGAACGCGCGAAGGTTGACGCGGAAGGTCCGGACGTTCCGCTGCTGAAGCGCGCTTATGACCGGGCTGTCGGAATGGCGAAGCAGGGCGTGGTTTCCGCGTCCGCGCTGGATGACGCGGAGAAGAATTACGAGATGGCCCTGAACAAACAGAACGTATCGAAGGCGCAGGTCACCGTACTCAAGGCCAAGATCGCTCAGTCCGGGGCGCAAGTGGCGCAGGACCAGGCCAATCTCAAACAGTTGGACGAACAGCTCAGCTATACCGACATTGTTTCTCCGATCGATGGCATCGTGCTCTCGCGCGACGTGGAAATGGGCGACGCGGTGAGCTCGATTCTGGTATTGGGTTCGTCGGCCACGCTCGTCATGACGCTGGGCGATACCAGCGAAGTGTATGTGAAGGGTAAGGTCGACGAGAGCGATATCGGCAAGGTGTATCTAGGGCAGCGGGCTCGCATCAAGGTGGAATCGTTCAAGGACAAGAGCTTCGACGGCAAGGTGACCAAGATTTCTCCGATGGGCGTGGAGAAAGATAACGTCACAACGTTTGAAGTACGAGTTTCGATTCAGAATCCCGGCGGCGAACTGAAGGCTGAGATGACCGCCAATGCTGAAATCATCCTGGAAGAGCACAAGAACGTTCTGCAGATTCCGGAAGGCGCGATTCTCTACGATAAAGATAAGAAGGCCTCGGTGGAGATTCCTGACCCAAAGGGCAAGGACGGAAAGAACAAGCTTGCGGTCAACATCGGGATCTCGAACGGCGCGAAGACCGAAGTGCTGAGCGGGTTAAAGGAAGGCGATCAGGTAGTGCTGCAGTAAGAAGCGGCATCCGGCTTCCGCTGTCCGGCTTCCGGTTCGAAACGCTTTTCAGAACACCGGAAGCCGAGAGCCGGAAGCCGGAAGCCGTTTAGGAACCGACATGACTCTCTCCGAAATCCTCCGTCAGGCATTCTCCACGTTTCGGGCTCACAAGATGCGAACCTTCCTCACCATGTTTGGAATTGTGTGGGGGATTGCGTCGGTGATCATCCTGGTGGGGCTGGGGCGGGGGTTCAGCGTTGACCAAAAAAAGCATATGCAGTCGCTGGGCAAGGACTTGGTCATCATGTGGGGTGGGCGTACCAGTTCGCAAGTCGGGGGTCGCGCAGCGGGCAGAGAGATTCATCTGAGCGTCGACGATGCTGATTTGATTCGCGACGAATGTTACCTGGTCAAGAACGTGAGCCCGGAACTGAGGCGGACGATTCCCGAGGTCAGCCAGTACAATCTGGCCAATCGTGGCGTGGTTGGTATGTGGCCTTCGTATCAGGATTTCCGATCACTACAAATTTCAGAGGGCCGTCTGATTACCGAGGACGACGAGCGCGAGGGAAGGCGCGTGCTGGTGCTGGGATCGAAAGCCTACCGACAACTATTCCCCGGGCAACCCGCGATCGGCGCCAGCGTGCTGGTTCAGAGCGTCCCCTATCTGGTCGTAGGAGTCCTGCAAGAAAAAAAGCAGAACTCGAATTACAGCGGGCCGGACAACGATTACTTATTTGCGCCGTATTCGGCAGTGTCGCGCGATTTTCCGCCACCGACCAAGCCTGGCGCCGGAATTTTGCGCGGTTATCTGGATGACATCGTTTTCGAAGTGGCCGATCCCGAAGAACATGAGGCTGCCGTACTACAGGTCCGCCACGCTTTGGCCCGGGTGCACCACTTTGATGCGATCGACAAAGACGCGCTGTTTATCTGGGACACGATGGAAGGCGCGAAGATGCTGGATAAAATCTTCGGCGTCGTGACTATCTTCTTCGGCTGCGTTGCCATTGTGACACTATGCCTCGGCGGCATCGGCGTCATGAACATCATGCTGGTATCGGTGACCGAGCGCACGCGTGAGATTGGCACGCGCAAGGCGATGGGCGCGACCAAGCGCGACATCTTGCGGCAATTCTTCGCCGAATCCGCCATGTTGACCATCGTCAGCGGCATTCTGGGCCTGACATTCGGAATTGGGTTGTGCGCGGCAATGGAAACGTTGCCCCTGCCCGACTTCGTCCCGCATCCTATCGTTTCCTGGATTTCGATCATTGCTTCGATCCTGACACTTTCCTTAATCACCGTGACCGCAGGCATGTATCCCGCCCAGCGTGCCGCGGATATGACACCTGTGGAGTCACTACGCTATGAATAACTACGCTGTGAATAAGTATCGAATTCTCCGTTCCACTTCCGTGTCCAGCGGATCTTCATTCGCGATCTTGCTGATCGCGCTGGCCGTTCTTCTCACTTCCACGGCAGTTTTTGCCTCAACCCCACAAGGCTCGTTCGAGAGAACGCTTACGGTAAACGGGCCCGTCAATCTTGAGGTGCTCACCCATTCCGGCGACGTCACGGTGCGTGCCGGTTCGTCCGGATCGGTGTTGATTCGCGCAAAGATCTACGTTGGCAACCACTGGCTCGGTGGCAATCGCGAGGCCGATGTCCACGAGATCGAACAGCATCCTCCAATCCGGCAGGAGGGCAACAACATTCACATCGACTGCGTGGACATTAGAAATATTTCCGTGGACTACGAGATCAGTGTGCCCGCGGACACGGTCGTCCGCTCGCGCAGCGGCTCGGGAAATCTGATGGTTGAAGGTACGCGCGGCAACGTGGACACGCAAACCGGATCGGGCGATGTAAAGCTGGCGAATTTGACCGGCGAGATTCGCGTGCAGACGGGTTCCGGCAACATCCGGGCGCGCCAGATTTCGGGCTCGGTAAAAGGCGGGACCGGCAGCGGCGATGTCGAGGTGGACGAGATCAGTTCAGGCGACATTGATTTGCATACCGGCTCGGGGAACATCACGGCGCGCGGTGTTCAAGGAGGCTTCCACGGAGAGACCGGAAGCGGCGATGTGACGGCCGAGGGCACCCAGCGCGGCGATTGGGAGATTCACACCGGCTCAGGCAATGTGCACGTGCGCCTGCCGGCGAATGCCGCCTTCGACGCGGACATCTCCACCAGTTCGGGATCGATCGATGTCGCTTCGCCGATCGAGATGACGGTACAGGGCCGCGTCAACGATTCGCACAAGCAGATTCACGGCAAGGTGCACGGCGGAGGACCGCTGCTTCGGGTGCGCACGGGATCGGGTGACATACACATTGGGTAGCCTCGTCGCACGGAAGCGAATGCAAGTCTCCACGGATTGGCGCGGAGCACACGGATTTAAAGCTCGGGATTGCCGCTCGCGTATCGACGCAGTGTGACCGTCGGTCTTATCCGTTAATCCCTGTTAATCCGTGGCCGAGAATTTAGGTGGTGACTCACACGAGCAATCCATGTATCCTAAAAGAGCTCATTTCGCAAGGCTGGCAGTCGCTGATGCGCGATCGCATGCGCTCATCCCTCACCATGCTTGGCATCGTGTGGGGCCTGGCGTCGGTGGTGCTATTGCTGGCCTACGGACAGGGCTTGGGCGGATGCGTGCTGCACGCCTTCCTAAACATGGGCAACAACGTGATCGTCATGTGGCCCGGGCAGACCAGCATGCAGGCTGGCGGGCAGCGGGCGGGCAAGGCGGTGAAATACGAATTGGAAGACGTGGAGGCCATTCGCGACGAAGTGCCGATTGTGCGCGCGGTCAGCGGCGAAATCGATCGCGACTTCGGCTTTAAAATCGGCACGCGGGTGGTTTCGATCCAGGTGCGCGGCGTGGATATGCCGTACGGGCAGATGCGCAAACTGGATCTCGCGGACGGACGCTATTTCAACGAGAGCGACTTCGCCGATCATCACCGCGTGGTCATTCTTGGCTACCAGGCGGCGAAGAAGGTGTTTCAGGGCGCACCCGGAGTGGGCCAGCACATCGAAATTGGCGGGCTGGATTTTGAAGTGATCGGCACCATGCGCAACAAAATTCAGGACTCGATGTATCAGGGTCCGGACAACGAGAACGGGTTCATTCCGTTCGCATTGATGCGGGATCTGAAGAACATTCGCGATCCCGACGAGATCATCATCCAACCGACCGCGCCGGAACTGAACAAGAAGGCGTTGATGGCCGCGCGCGAAGTGATTGCGCGGCGCCACCACTTCGATCCCAAAGACGACAAGGCCACGCCCGAGTGGGACACGATTGAAGACCGCGCCATGATCAATGCATTTTCTCTTGGGCTGCAAGCTGTGCTGGGACTGATTGGGGTCTGCACGCTGGCCGTGGGCGGCATTGGCGTAATGAACATCATGCTGGTTTCAGTGACCGAGCGGACGCGGGAGATCGGGTTGCGCAAAGCAATCGGGGCACGGCCGCGGCATATTCTGGTGCAGTTTCTTCTTGAGGCCCTCGTGCTCACATTTGTGGGCGGGGTAATCGGGATGGCTGTCGCCGAGTTTCTGACCTGGGCGATTCCGCCCATGCCGCTCTACGATGAGTTCTACAAGACAACCGACCATGAGGGCGCAATCTTCCTGCACGCTTCGCTGAGCGTGATGATGATTTCGTTCGTGATTCTGTCGCTGGTGGGAATCGTCTCGGGATTCTTCCCTGCCCTGAAGGCGTCACGGTTGAATCCGATTGAAGCACTGCGCTACGAGTAGGCAAGACCCGGAGACGGGCGGGGCATCGCGTATGATGAGCGCTATCTCCTGGTTTTCGTCAGTCATTACTCACCAGTGACGTATAAGGCGGCCGAGCGTTACTGAGCGCATTCCGTCCATGACCGGAAAAGGGGACTCCATGTGAAAACACTCATCGCATTCCTTGTCAGTGGGTTGGCAATTGCCGGGTCTGCCCAACAATCCCTGAAGACGTTCACCAGCGCAGATGGCCTCTTCCGCTTTCAGTACTCTGACATGCTTGTTAACTGCATGCCCCAGCAAATTCCAGCTAGTCGAATAAAGTCCGGCATCTCGGAGGGAAAGCAGTCACCAGTTTCACCTCTTGCCGATTCTTGTATGAATCAGGGTGCGATCTGCGATGGTCCGGGAAGCGAGGGCAGCGCTATGGCCTGCTTCGCTTATCCGAAGGAACAATTCAAGGACAAGCCCCACTTTGTTGCTGCGACATTTTTTGTCTCTGAGATTCAGTCGGCAAAAACCGAGGAGGTATGCTTAAAGGGGTCGCTAAATTGGTTTGTGATCAGTTCCAAAGCGGAAAGGTCTACGATCAATCACGTTACCTTCGAGACTTTTGAGATCGGGGACAACTGGGCAGGTGGTGGCCAATCCGGGCCTGCATATCGAACTTTTCACAATGGAAAGTGCTATGAGTTGGGTATCCAAACTGTCATTTCACGTGCAGAGTATGATCCGGGAACTGTCAAGGATTTCACCCAGAAGGACCGGTCCGAAGTGGAGAGCCGCTTGAGACAAGCTCTCAATTCTTTCGTGTTCCTCAAGTAGGGATTCCAGACATTATTGGCGTAACATCGGGATATCGCTCATCGACCTTTGAAATTTTGAAAAGGGGTTTTGAGTGTTATCTTCTGATGTACCTTTCGCTGCTATATAATCCTGCCGATTAGAGACTAGGAAAGGCCGTGGCACAATGCCTCACTTGAGCAAATTATCGTTGATCGTTGCAACTTTACTAGTAACCACCTGTGCAGTTCTCCCGGCAAGGGCCACCGAGCCTCCCTCTGACCTCTGCTCGTTGCTGCCGGCAGCTGAAGTGAGCAAGACACTAGGACGAGCCTACGATTCCCCGCAAAAGAGCGTCGCTCCCCGTCCTTACGCAAACACCGCTACCGGAACGGATTGCAATTATCTTGCTAAGGGGAGCAAGCTCTGGTTTAGAGCATACGTTGATCCCTCGCCGTCAGCGGCTGCGGAGCTGTTCGCCAAATTGGGCGCGTTTTATGCCCCGAACACGCCAGTGGCCGGCCCCGGAGACGAGGCTTACTTTGACAGGATTCATGCGCTCCATGTCCGCAAGGGCAAAGTTCGTTTCTATCTCAATCTTGAACCTATGGATTTCACTCCGGCAATCGAGAAGCAGCTAAAGGACCTTGCCAGCCGGGTTGCGGGACAACTTTAAGGGAAGGTCGAAGCCTTAGCACAAGTAGGGCATGTCGCAGCAATTTTCCTTTCTATCGAGATCGGATCAATCCACCACCCGATTCCCACCCTCCAAGGTTCATCGTCCAGTTTTTCCTTCGTTGGCGAGAAAGCGCCGTTACACTCATGACCAGCGGTCAAAACGTGTAATGGCCTGATAGCGTCCGTTGTCCTCGCTCCTTGCTGCACACACTTGAAATACCGTCCGCGTGGCGCTATGAGTAGAGGAATGAACTCTCGTCTGGTAGTGCTTGCTGCGGGACTTTGTTTGCTGATACCCGCTTGGATTGGACTCTTTTCCTCGGGTGTTCCCACCCTATATTCTCCGCTCCCTACGCTGACGATATTGCCTGCGTTCGTGCTGTCGCGGTGGCACCTTGAATCTCTTGCCGTGCTTCTTCCAAGCATTCTTTTCTTTCTCTGGAGCCCCGGCCTGCTCCTCAAATCAGCGCCGAACTTGCCGAAGAGAACAATCGCACTGCTGGGGCTTCTGACCGTGCTCACGGTTGTGGATTGCGTCCTCGAATGGAGATATGGGGTAACCTATCGCGGGCAGCACTACACCATTGTGATTTACATCATTAACGCAGTGTGGTTGGCAGGTCTGTGGTGGACCGTGGTGCGCTCCCAGCGCCAGCCATCGTTTAAGGGGAATCTATTTTCCACATTGGCTTTTGTTCGCGTGGTTAGCTTGGTACGCATTTCCGTACCTTGGCGAACTGCCATAAGACTGCAAACCCTCACAGGCTGATTCCCTCGCTGATTAACATAACATCCCCA
>CAWHTJ010000004.1:0-81179 GCA_963832235.1 uncultured Acidobacteriaceae bacterium
GTGAACCGTTCGTAGTGGCCCAGATCCAAGTCGGTCTCAGCACCGTCGTCCGTCACGAAGACCTCCCCGTGCTGAAACGGTGACATCGTTCCCGGATCCACGTTCAGATACGGGTCGAACTTCATCAAGTTGACCGTCAATCCCCGGCTCTCCAGCAGGCAGCCGATGGAAGCCGCGGCCAATCCCTTGCCTAGTGAAGACACAACTCCGCCCGTCACAAAGATGTACTTCGCTGGCATCTCTTCCTCGCTTTAAATTGTTTTTGAAAAATGGTGCAGGTGGGGTGCACGATCAATTATGACAGAACAGGCCTGTGGAAAGCACGAAAGAAATCTGCACAGAAGTACCGCGCGTTGACTATCTCCTCGGGGTCAGCGAGAATACTTGAGGTTGTCCGCAACGGACAGCTCGTAGTCGTGTCCTCACAAGTGGGCCTGTGCGCAGCTGGGACGCGCTTCCATGGCATGGAAGAGGTCGCCGGTTCGATCCCGGCCAGGTCCACCATATTTTCAAGTACTTACAGATACCCCGCTTTTCAGTTGGTGTCAAAACGCTCTGACTTCTTCCAAATTGAGAAGCGGTCAACCCCTCGTTCACCACGCTTGCTTTCCGCTTCCAAACAGATGTCGATCTCTTCCTCAACTCCTTATTGATGGAATCGACCCGGGCATCCTTACCATCTTTGGGGGAAGAAAGTCGGACTCAGAGTTCCGACAAGTCTTTCGATGCGGGAGCGTAGCGACCAGAAGTGTAATGGAACTACCAGTACAAGGATCAGCAGACCCAACAAACCAAGTTCAATCATCGAAGAGTGGAAAATGGCGCTTGAGCCTTCGGTCGCCCATGACCTTCTTTCGTGAGCGTGGCTGCTTCCAGGGTAATCACCAAAACGCGGCGAATTGAGGCAATCAGTCGACAATGGCATTCACACACAGATCGGATGCTCCCTGAACCCGCAGGAAGTAGGCATGGCTTTCCAGTCAATACGGACACCGGTTCAGAAAAGAGACGTAGCTGGCGATCATCTCTTTATGGCGGCGGGAAAGATGCCCTTCGGAGAAATGGATCTGTTTCCTAGTTCGATGATGCGACGCAGGAAGTCAGGCCGAGTTCCGAAGCACTTGATAATGCCGGGAACTCGCTGTCTGCCCGATCCAGCCCGCCAAAAGTCGTAAGCCGCAGCGGTTTCTCCGATGGCTTCGGCATCTTCGATGATTTTGATTTTGGTGGACGGCTTCGCGCTTGGAGTGCCATCCGGGCCTGACGAATGCTTCGCATCGTTGTCTGCATTCGTAGCAATTGGATTGAATGGAAGCGTTACTCTTCCTCCGCGTATCAATCTCCTGTCCGCCTCCGACTGATACCACCGTTAGCAAATACAGATTGGAGTGGCGACAAGTCAGCCGGGGAAAGATCGCGAGCAATAATGCGAAAACACTACGCGGCGGCCTTCTTTGTTCACTTGGTGATCGAAGCAAGTACTGCTTTCAGATTATTGACCCGCCTGCAAAGCGTCCCTATAGTCGCCGCACTTCAACTCTGTGGGCGAATTCTCGCGCGTGTTCTCGAAATCGCTCGACGAGAAACTGTTTTGCGAAATCAATCGCGATTGTGAGGACAAATGGGGAAAAGCATGCGTAGCGCGAAAACGCTGACGTTGTTCCTGATGGCCCTGCTTACAAGTTTGAATGTTGCCGGACAGCAAATCACAGGGAGCATTCGCGGAACTGTGCTGCGATCCGAGCGGCGCGATTGTCCAGGCCGCTACTGTTACTGCAAAGCAGATCGAAACCGGCTTAACGCGTGTCTGCGGTCACGGATCGTCAGGGAGAGTACGTGCTGGTCGAACTCCCGATCGGGCATTACCAGTTAGAGGTTCAGGCGAAAGGTTTCCAGAAGTACTTGCAGCAAGGAATCTCATTGGATGTCAACGAGACAGCGACGGTCAGCATTCACCTCAAGCTCGGGGCGGAGACGCAGCAGGTTGAAGTGAGCGCGGATGCGGCTCTGGTGCAGAGCACGGTCAGCAGTCTCGGGCAAACCGTGATGGAGCACGAGATTCTCGACCTCCCGCTGGATGGGCGCAACTTTTCTCAGCTGGGACTGCTTCAGCCCGGTGTCGTGCCTTTGACTCCCGGACTGCTCGAAGCCGGCGGTCCGGCGCGACAGAACCAGGCCTATGCCGTCGATGGCCAGCGGCCCGAATCGAACAATTTTCTGATCGACGGCGCCGACAATGTCAGCTCGGTGGACGGTGGATTTGTTCTCAAGCCACCGATCGACGCGATTGCCGAGTTCAAAATTCTTAGCCACAACGCGAATGCGGAGTTCGGACGCAACACCGGCTCCACGACCAATATCGTAACCCGCTCAGGTTCCAACTCATTTCATGGCGCCGCCTGGGAATTTCTGCGCAACGACGCGATGGATTCGTCCGATTACTTCACTCAAAGCGTTCAGCCTTTGAAGCAGAACCAGTTTGGCGCAACCTTCGGAGGGCCGATCTTAAGGACAGGACTTTTTTCTTCGGATATTACGAGGGCTTCCGCAACCGGCAGGGTGAGACTGTGCCCGCGACCGTGCCTTCGTCGGCGGAAAGGCAGGGCAACTTCGCGGAGCTGTGCGCTCCTCCCGCAACCTTTGATTCCAACGGACTATGCAGCAATGCGCAGGAGCAGCTCACTTTTTTTGGAAGCCGGTGCCGTTCAACCAAATGACTCGTTTCACGCCCATCGATCCGATTGCGACGAATGTCTTGCCGTTGTTCCCTCTGCCAAACGTTGGAGAAAATGGATTCATCGCCACGCAGACTCTAAGCGAGAATAACGACCAATTCGGCTTGCGCCTGGATCATTATCTTTCCCGGGCAGACACCCTGAATTTCCGCTACATGTACAGCAGTGGCCCGACTACGGATCCCCTTTCGCCGGTGGGCGCCAATGTTCCCGGTTTCCCGGTGGGCGAGTATGACCGAGCGCAGAACTTCGTCGCTCAGGAGACGCACGTCTTTTCGCCAACCACCATCGGGGTCGCGCGCTTTTCGTATCTCCGCAATACGTTCCTGCTTGACCAGCACCTGAATCATGAGTCGCCCTCGGACTTAGGCTTTCAGTACGCCCCGACACTGCCTTCCGCCGCCGGACCGCCGTTTATCCAGGTCGGGGGATACGCTTCTGTTGGGCGACCCCATCACTGGACCGCGCAACACGGTTCAGAATACGTTTGACCTCTCCGGTTCTCTGAGCTGGATTCATGGCCGCCACGAACTGAAATTTGGCGGAGGCTACCGGCGCGACCAGATCAATGCATTGCAGGGCATCGCCACCAACGGCTTTTTTGTATTCGCGGGCATCCCCTCATTCGCGAACTTCCTCTACAACGACGGTTTTGCCAACTTTCTTTCGGGCAATCCGGTGGTCTTTCTTGCAAGGCGGAGGCAATTTTAGCCGCGAAATCCGCGACCGAGCTCTGGATGCTTACGGCCAGGATACCTACAAAGTCACATCTCGCCTGACGTTGAACCTGGGACTGCGTTACGAGCTGCCTTTCCCATCCACCGAGAACCACAGCCAGGTGAATCTCTTTGTTCCTGGAGCGCAGTCGAAGGTAATTCCCAACGCCCCGGCTGGACTTCTTTATCCAGGTGATCCGGGCGTGCCGGCGGGCTTGATTCCAACGCAGAAGACGGCTTTTGCTCCGCGCGTGGGCCTTGCTTGGGATCCCCGGGGAGACGCCAAGACCGTGGTCAGCGCGGCCTACGGAATTTTCTACGAACCGTACTACACCGGAGAGGGCGGTCCGCTGCAGGATCCGATCAGCGCGCCTCCGTACTTAAAGACGCTGCAGTTAGGTTTTCCTGTGAACTCATTTGCCAATCCGTTTTATGCCCCGAATCCCTTCGGAGTGCCTTTCCCCGAGCCCATGACGTTGCTGGTGGTTTCGCGCAATCTGCATCTGCCCTACGCGCAGGATTGGAATCTGAATATCCAACGTTCGTTCGGCGCGGACTGGCTGCTTCAGGTCGGGTACGTCGGCACCACCGGCGTGAGACTGCCGCGATTCATTGAAGGGAATCCTGCGGTCTATATTCCCGGCGTCGACGGAAGCGGCAACCCCATATCTACCGAAAACAACGTAAACCAGCGGCGTCTGTATTCGGGATGCACGCTGGCGCGGCCGAATAATTGCGTTTACGGCTCGGTCGGTGAGATCGCGAGTATCTCGAACTCCAGTTACAACGCCCTAGAATCCAGCCTGCGCAAGCGCTTCAGCCACGGCCTATCGTTCCTCGCGTCTTATACGTGGTCGCACTCCATCGATGACGTCTCTTCTTTCAACATCACGGGATCGGCCTCGCAGCCGGTAGCGGGCGAGAACGATCTGGCGCAGAATCCCTTTAATCTCGCGGCAGAGCGCGGCCGGTCCATGTTCGATGCGCGCCATCGCCTCGCGCTGAGTTACCAGTGGAGCCTTCCTTTCTTACAGCATTCGAGTAATTGGTACGGCAAGATTCTCGGCAACTGGCAGTTGAACGGGATTTTCACGGCCATGAGTGGCACGCCGTTCACGGTATTCGACTCTAATGACGTTTCGCTGCAAGGGCAGGCACCGGAGATTTCTGGATTTTCCAGCAATCGCCCCACCGTAGTAGGCAATCCAAATTCCGGACCGCATACCGCGACAGAGTGGTTCAATGTGAGCGCCTTTCAAAAAATTACCCAAGACCCGAATTCTCCGGTCGAGCAGTTTGGGAACGAGGGTCGCAACGCCGTGGAAGGCCCGGGATACGTGAATTGGGACGTATCGGCGTTAAAAAACATTCGTCTGACAGAATCAAAGCAAATTCAATTCCGTGGCGAGTTATTCAATGTCTTGAACCATACTAATTTCCGGCTGCCGGTCAGCGACATCGAATCGCAAACCACTTTCGGTAAAATCCAGTCGGATGTTAGCCCGCGCGTGATTCAGGTGGCGCTGAAATTCCTTTTCTGATGCTGAAACTGAATCCATTCTCTCGAAGGCTACTGCTTAGGTTACTTGTCAGCCTGATGATCGGTTACCTCTGTTTCGGGGCTTATGTCTGGTGGGCGATGCATCAGCCTCCTGAAACCTTCGCTCGCGTCATGTCCAGGATGCCCGGTCCCGTCCCCTTCCTGATCTTTCCATTTGAAACTGCCTGGACGCACGCTCGCGCGGGGACGCTTCACGTCGGAGATCAAGCGGCGGATTTCTCGCTGCTCAAATTGGACAAGAGCGAGCGAGTTCAGCTATCGCTGCTGAGCCACCAGCAACCCGTGGTTTTGGTATTCGGCAGCTACACTTGACCTCCGTTCCGGCGGGAGGTTCCTGCCCTCAATAAGCTTTACGAGCAGTATCGCGGGCGCGTTGCGTTCCTGGTTGTTTACATTACCGAAGCGCATCCCAGCGACGTTTGGCAGATGGAGAGCAACCTTAAGGACAAGGTTATTTTTGCTAGCCCGAAGACGGAAGAAGAAAGGGCATTCGTCGCCTGGGCTTGCGTACGGAAACTTGGGATTGAATTTCCGGCTGTGGTCGATGAGTTTGGCAATTCGACCGAAAGAGCCTTTACGGGCTGGCCAGACCGGATCTATTTGATCGACTCGCAAGGCCGCGTTGCCTACAAGAGCAAGCCTGGCCCCTTTGGGTTTAAGCCTGAACAGTTGGAAATGGCACTCTCTCGGGCCTTACCGACCGGAGCAAGCATAGAGAAGAGCGAAGTCCACCCGTAGCGATGCTGGCTCAAGGCCTCCTCGGGGCAACGAAATGGCGGGAGCATAGGACTCCAACCCGCGGCCGGCTGCGTGACACGCAGTCGGTCTGAGCAACCGAACTATATCTCCCGCAAGACTCAAGCGGGCAACTCTTCCCTAGTCTTGTAAGGTTTGCCGACCACTCGGCAACTGACCGGTCGGATGCTTTAACGTAGGCCGCTGCTCTAGATCCACCCGTCTTGATGCGGCCACATCTCCGGCTTGCCCGCTACATCTCTGTGTGAGCCGCACTACTCCTTGCGACCATAATGGCGCCCATCACCGGAAGTGGCGAAGGTACGCGTCCAGTGGAGCATAGGAGCGGGCAAGGTCCGGGGAACCATCCCATTGCTGCTTGAACACATTGAGGAAGCCGGACTCACTGTACATCCGACACTGCACATCGCCTTCGACCACCGATCCGGCTGGCTTCCAATCGTGGCCCCGAGCGTTGCGTGCGTTGGCCAGCATAGCCGACGCTTGCGGGTAGTCCCGTTGTCTCCAGGCGATGTAGCCGCGCAGAAACCACACATTCGCTGCGCGAGAATTAGCCTGGCAAGCATGCGCAAAGTGTTGTTCCGCCCTTGCGAGGTCTCCCTGTGCTAGTGCCACCTGACCGAGCAAAACCGGTGTTCCGGTCTCTTCTGAATTCAGGCGGAGCGCGGCTTCCAGGGAATGTCGTGCCAGTTCAAGTTGGCTTCCCGAAGATGCAGAGGCGGCCAGAAGCTCTCCCTTGCGCTGGAAGGCGCGATGATTCTGGGGGTTGATCCGGGCAAGCGCGTCGAGTTCTGCGATAGCCTAACCTCTACCCGATGGCCTCGACCCCTGCGATAATGTAAAAATGGCGCGTGTTTTCTTAGAAGAACGCTGGCTCCCGAAGTCAATACTCTGTCTGCGCGATTACAATCGCCACAAATTTCTGCTCGACCTGATCGCCGGAATCACCGTCGGCCTTGTCGCTCTCCCGCTGGCCATGGCCTTTGCCATTGCCTCAGGACTCACGCCGCAAGCCGGCATCTACTGCGCGATTGTCACTGGCTTCCTGATCTCCGCCCTCGGCGGATCCAAGACTCAGATCGGCGGACCCACCGGTGCCTTCGTCGTCGTCGTCGCCGGCATTGTCGCCGCTCACGGCGTCGACGGTCTCTTCGTGTGCACTGTGATGGCTGGCGTCCTCCTCGTCATCATGGGCGTGACCGGATTAGGCACCGGCGTGAAATTCATCCCGCGCCCCGTGGTCATTGGATTCACCAACGGCATCGCCGTCCTCATCGCCAGCACACAGATTAAAGACTTCTTCGGTTTGCATCTCGACAAAGTCCCCGGCGTGTTCTCGCTGCGTATGGAAGCACTTGCCCGCAATTTTCACACCATCTCTTACGAGGCTACCGCGCTCGCCGCGTTCACACTCCTGACGCTGATTATCTGCCGCAGCGTTTCTGCTCGTATACCAGGGCCAATTGTCGCTCTGCTTCTGGGAACGCTGGCCGTGTACTTCTTCAAGCTGCCGGTGGAAACGATTGGAACCCGTTTTGGCGGAATACCCAGCGGCCTGCCGCACCTGGTAATCCCCAAGTTCCGAATCGACTTGATCCACGGGCTGCTCGGCCCGGCCTTCACCGTAGCCATGCTGGGCGCGATCGAATCGCTGATGTCCGCGGTCGTGTCTGACCGCATGAGCAACGACCGCCACAATCCGAATGTCGAGTTAATCGGACAGGGTGTGGCCAACATCTTCTCCCCTATGTTCGGCGGATTGCCCGCTACCGGAGCCATCGCCCGCACCGCCACCAACATCCGCTCCGGCGCGCAGTCTCCGGTCGCCGGCATGATCCACGCCCTCACACTGCTGTGCATTCTTCTTTTCGCCGCACCGCTGGTCAGCTACGTTCCGATGTGCGCGCTGGCCGCAATCCTGATGATCGTGGCCTACAACATGGGCGAGTGGCGCGAAATTCCGCAACTGCTCAAGCTCACCAAAACCGACATCAGCATTTGGTTCGTGACTTTCGCCCTCACCGTCTTCGCCGATCTTACCGTGGCCGTCGAGGCCGGCATGATCCTGGCCGCGCTGCTCTTCATCAGCCGCGTGGCAGCGACCACCACTGTCTCGCAGGTCACCGACGACTACGTCGAAGATGGCCGCATGCACATCCTGCAGGACAAAGATATTCCCTACTACGCCACGATCTTCCGCATCCACGGCCCGTTCCTGTTCGGGGCAACGGATAAGATCTCGGTTGTCACCGAGAACCTGCACAAGCTGCCGCCGGTGGTCATTCTGCGCCTGCGTAACATGACCGCCCTCGACGCTACGGGGCTCTTTGCCCTGGAGGAGGTTGCCAAGCAACTGCACTCTAGCAAACGAACGTTGATCCTCTGCGGCGCCCGCGAGCAGCCCGCCAAGCTGATTCACCAGGCTGAGTTCGAAGAGGTGGTTGGACCGGAAAACATTTGCAACAACGTGCAGGAGGCCCTGAGCCGGGCGGAGGAAGTGTACGAGCGGCTGGGAGCGAAGTTCGTCGTCGCCAAGAACTAGAATCCTCCCTAGCAGACCGCACCCAGGATTGTGATTGCTATCACGAACAACAGTGACTTCACGCACGGCGCAGGTTCCGCCTCAGAATAGACAATGTCGTAGATGTGAGGCTAAATCGGCCTTCGTGCTCCGAGGTTGACTTATGTCAATGCGCTCCTCGTCATTCTTGCGCCGCAAGGGATGACCGACCCTGCACAGATTGCCGAACGTTTGAAGCCGTACGCCAAAGAACACGGCAAGCCCGTGCTTGCGAGTTGGATGGGAGGAAACAGCATTGTTGCCGGCGAAGCTGCGCTGAATGCGGCGGGCATTCCAACTTTCTCTTATCCCGATACCGCAGCGCGCGCCTTCACCTACATGTGGCGGTATACCTACAACCTGCGCGGACTCTACGAAACTCCCACACTTACCGAACAATCCGAGCCCGAAAGCAATCGCCACGCGCAGGCCGGACAAGTCATTCAAGATGCGCGAAGTCACGGCCGGGTTTTGCTCACAGAACTTGAATCGAAGCAGGTGTTATCGTTTTACGGCATCCCTACGGTTGAGACGAGGATGGCGGCTAGCGAAGATGAGGCAGTCAGGCTACGGACCACTGTCATCTTCAGAACCTTCTGCGATCGTTTTGTGTTGTCGCGTTGAAGCGCGCCGAGACGTCAGGTCTGTAAGGGACTCCATAGGGCTGTTGTGAAACGCCAAAGCCGCGCTCGTAAACGGCTTCCAGGATCTTATCGCCACCGCAGTGACGTCAGGGGAAGCACAGGGATGGCGGGCTGCGCTCGAAGACAAGCGTCAATAGGCCGTCGTGACCTAAGGTGATCCACGCTGCATTGCTTGCCGGGCGGCTTCACGGCCGGAGCGGATACAATCCGGGACGCCGATCCCGCGGTAGCCATTGCCGGCGAGCCAGAGGCCGGGCGTTTGCCGGAGCATGCCCGCAACGCGATCGAGATGTTCGAGATGTCCGACGCCATACTGCGCCATGGCTGACTTCCATTTATAGACACGGGCAAACTGAGGCGTCGCCTGCAGGCCGAGGATTTGCTGCAATTCGTTGCGGACGACCGCCACGATAGCATCGTCGGAAAGCTGCCAGATGTTTTCGGCGTTCGGTCCAGCAAAAAAACACCGCAGCAGGGCTCGATCCTCAGGCACGCGATAAGGGAATTTGTTATGGACGAAAGTCGTGGCCAGCAGGCGCTTGCCTTCGGTGCGCGGTACGAGAAATCCGAAGCCGGGGGGTAAGGATTGGCGGACTTCGCGAGCATAACCGAGTCCGACCGTCACCGAAGAGCTGTAGCCGATAACCGCAAGTTCTGCGGATAACTCGGGACTACAGAGTGACAAAATTTGTGCAGCCGCAAGCGCAGGGAGCGCGAGGATGACAGAGTCGAAGCCATTGGACTTTAATCCTGCATTCACTCTCCACCCTCCCGCTTCGGGCTCAATAGACTGCACGGGAGTGTTGGTGAGTAAGGAAGCGCGATTGAGTTTAGAAACGAGCACCTCAACGAGCTGTTGCATACCGTTTTTGAGAGAAGTAAAAAGCGGAGGAGCGGCGTTATTCGCTGCGCGCGACATTTTTCTTCTAGCGGCAAGCATCGCACGGCCGAGACTGCCGTGAGTGCGCTCCATCTCAGCGAAGCGTGGGAGAACGGCATGCACACTGAGGTTGGCAGCTTCACCGCCGTAGACACCAGAGAGAAGGGGATCAGCAACACGGGTCACCATTTCGGCGCCGTAATGACGATCGACGAACGATGCAACGCTTTCGTCTCCGTCAGCCGCCCTTGGCGGATCGAATAATTCCAGTGCCATGCGCAGCTTCGTGTTCCAAGAAAAGAGCGACGAAAATCCCGTGGACAAGATTTTTGTCGGGACCATGAACATGAGTCCATCGGGCATCGGGAGAAGACGTCCGCGGACCAGAATATAGGTCTTCCGATCGACGTCGTTGGAGCCGATAAGCTGGTCGCCCAGCCCGAGCTCGCGGCACAAGTCGACAGCCCAAGGCTTTTCGCTAAGGAAAGAATCGGGCCCAGCTTCGACCAGGCAGCCTTGGATCTGCTCGGTGCGCAGCACGCCTCCCAGGCGCGGTGACGATTCATAGAGTACATATTCTATGTCGCCGGCGCGTCGAGGCTCTTCGAGCGTGAAGGCGGCGGCCAGTCCGGAAATCCCGCCGCCGACGATTGCGACGCGAGTCATCGGACTCCTCTTCCGGCTTGCGGATCGTGATTTTTGCTGCACGACATGAACCGGCTACTGTAGCACTTTGCTGCGAGGAAGTAGCAGGAGCACCTGGATTGCTGTCCAGCCCGCTCTTGGGTCCGGAGCTCCTTGGCTGTCATGGCGATTGGAGGTTCAGAGAACGCACACGGAACTGTGACTTAAATCACAGCACAGTCATCCCTTCGATCAACGATTATGAAGACTTGGAATGCTCGACCCCCGCTTTCTGCCCAGCGCACCCAAAGATAAAACTGCACGCCGATCCACATGTTTATAGCCGCGAAGAGAATCTGCACGGTAAAGCGCAGCGGTTGCGAGTGGTCACGATTATCTCGCCGGATCAGTTTCTTGCGCGGGCTTCTGTGTTTGGGCTCTCTCTTGGTGCTCATCTGGTACAGCTGCATCCCCTGATCACGAGCATATGAGAGCGGCAAACCGTGAACGATGACTTATGTCACAGCGCGCCACATTTGTAGAGACCTCAGAAAAGAGACGCAGCATGTTGGCCACTGTGCTCCGGTACAATAGCCCCCGTGCCAGAATCCACGTCTATACCTGCGCAAATGCTAGCGAAAGTCCAGATCTTTTCCGGGCTGACGGAGAGCGAATTGAGTTTTCTGGCGCAACGTGCGGTGCCGCGCAGCTATTCAGCGGGGCAGAGCGTGTTCGGCGAAGGTGAGCCTTGCTCTGGACTCTATGTCGTCGAGTCCGGCCATGTACGAATCTTTAAGAGTTCGGCCAAGGGGCGCGAACAAGTACTCAGCATTGATGGTCCAGGCAATTCCATCGCCGAACTTCCCGTCTTCGATGGCGGGAGCTACCCCGCGTCCGTAACGGCTATCGACGAGGCCAAGCTGCTCTTTGTCAGCAGGCAGGATTTTCAGGCATTGTGTTTGGCCCATCCTCAGGTAGCCCTGAAGGTCTTGCGGGTGGTCGGCGCGCGCTTGCGCCGACTGATTGGCATCATCGAAGAACTCTCGTTCACCACAGTGCGTCACAGGCTGGCCTCGTTTTTGGATCGCGGTCGAGAATGCTTTTCGCAATCTGGCCGGCGTAAAGGGCATAACCAACCACGTCAAAGTCGCACCGGTAACTACGCGTTGCGCGAATCCAGCACATAGATTCCTTCGGGGGTCTTGTGGTCGCCCTGTCGTGTCTTTGGCCCGAGAGCATCGCCACCCAACGCGACCTTGTAGGTCTTGATCACTGTTCCCTGGTTGGAGAGTTGCAGCGTGCGTTCCTTCTTGAGGAGCACACCCCGATCAGCACGTAACGGCTTGGCTGCCGTCTGCGCGACGCTCAACCCATACAGCGCGCCAAGCGTCAAGCCAGCGAGAACCCGAATGCCCATGCGTGATTATAGCGATGCGATTCCCTCAGGTGCTACGCTGGTGAGGTGAAGTCTTTCAACCACAAAAAACTCATGTGGAGAGAGTCGCCTCGGCCGTCTCGCCAGGGCGAAGCCCGGCGTCCCCATCACTACTCTCTCCGATTCACAATCATCTGTGTCCTCATCTGTCTATCCATCGTCCTGCCTGCGGCCGCCTCCACTTGGACCGTTCACGCCCAGCCCACTCGCCTGGTCAACGGCGTTCCCGTCCTTTTTCAAGTAAAGCCCCCAGCCAAGCTCGAAACTCTCACCGGCAGGTGGCTCGAGCACCAGCTCACATTCAGTTATGACGCCGCGACAAAAACGTGGTTCACCCTGGCAGGTGTAAGCTTCGAGACTACGCCGGGCAAACACAGCCTCGAACTATCTGCCGTAAGGGCGACAAATAAGAGTCATTTGACCGCGAGGGACATGTCCTTCACACGCACGTTCATCGTCGGCCGCGCTCACTATCCTCAAATTAAAGTGGAGCTCACGGTTGAAAAGAAATTCACCGAGCCCTCTCCTGAGCAGCAACAGCAGATCGCAGAAGGAGTGAGGATCAAGGACGACTACCTAAACCGGGTTACCCCAGCGCGCGAGTGGGACGGCAAATTCGCTGCTCCCGCCGACGCCGCTATTTCCGATGTCTACGGTTCGCAACGTATCTTCAACGGTAAGGCCCAACGTCCACACTACGGACTCGATTTCCGCGTCCCTAACGGAACTCCAGTGGCGGCCATGAATTCCGGTACCGTGTTGCTGGCCCGCTTTCTCTATTTCGAGGGTAATTGCGTCGTGATCGACCACGGGCAAGGACTTCTCACACTGTACTTTCATCTTTCGGAGATTAAGGTAAAAGAGGGGGAGGCGGTGAAACGGGGCCAGGAAATCGGGCTGAGCGGGGGGACCGGCCGCGCCACGGGGCCTCACCTTCACGTCGCGGTACGCTGGCAGGGCACATACCTCGATCCTGCCCGTTTGATGCAGATGGCTCTTCCCTAAACGATCTGGAAGGCTACGCAGAAAACTTGCTGCGCTCACGCAGCTGATTCTGCAGACTTTCCTTCAACCCCAGGTTCCGTATCAACCGATGCAAATAATTCGGATGCACCCCCAGAATTCCTGCCGCCTCTACGTAATTTCCGCGCGTCTGCTCGACCGCATCGACAATCAACTGTTTCTTCAATTCCTTTACGCTGGCGTGATACTTCCCTTCATGCATCTCCGCGGGCGATTCCTGCTCCAGAAGCGATTCTGGCAAATCTTCCAGCAGCACGGCATCGGAGGATCCCATCACCAGCGCCCGCTCGATGGCATTTTCTAATTCGCGCACATTGCCCGGCCACTCGTAGTTCACCAGCGCTGCCATGGCTTCGCGCGATACCGGCTTCGCCTTCACCTTGCTCCGCTTGGCATACTTTTGCACGAAATGCCGCGTCAGCATGGGAATGTCTTCCCTGTGTTCGCGTAACGGAGGCATGGTGAGCTTGACCACCGCGAGCCGATAGTACAGGTCCTGACGGAACTCCCCGCTGCGCACGGCTTCGCTCAAGTCGCGATTGGTGGCGGCAATCAAGCGGATGTCGATCTTGATGGAGTGCGTTCCCCCCACCCGTTCGAATTCGCGCTCCTGCAAAACGCGCAACAACTTCACTTGAAGGGAAGGCGCCAACTCTCCGATCTCGTCGAGAAATACTACGCCGCCCTCGGCGACTTCCAGCCGTCCTTTCTTCTGTACGGCCGCACCCGTGAAGGCACCGCGCTCGTGACCAAAAAGATCGCTCTCCAACAATGACTCGGGGATCGCCGCGCAGTTGATCGCCACGAATGGGTTGTTCGCCCGGTGGCTATTGCGATACAACGCCCGCGCCACCAACTCCTTGCCTGTACCACTTTCGCCCTCAATCAGCACCGTCGATTCGGTAGGCGCGACCCTCGCCAGGAACTGAAAAATCTCCTTGATCCGCGCGCTTTCCCCCACCAGGCTCTGTTCCTGCCTGATTTCCGTAGTGAGGCGCTGGTTCTCCTCCTCCAGCCACTGCAGTCGCCGCGCATTGTCCAAGGCCACTGCGGAAATCCCGGCGATCGCGGTTAACAGTTGCAGATGGTCTTCCTGAAAGCGGTCAGCAGAGTTTGTGCTGTCAAGATAGATGCATCCAATCGCCCGCTGAAAAACAGTCAGAGGCACGCATAACAGCGTCCGCACTTCAGAAACAGCCAGGCTTTCGACCTCGCTCAACTTGCCACTGGCGGGAACATCAAAGCCCAGGATGGCGACATTTTCCTTCATCACCTGCCGCGCAATCGTGCGGCTCACCCGCACCAGTTGTGGCTGGTCCGCGTGCCGCGTCCGAGCATACAGGCAATTGAACTCCTGCGCTGCGCCCTCCGCCAGGAGGATCGCGCCTCTGCCCGCCGGCAGGACTTCAAAAATTAGATCCAGCAGTTGCGCCTGCAATTCCTCCAGATCACGGATGGCATGCACGACTCGGCTGATCTTGAGCAGCGCATTCAAATTGCGCGCGATCTGCGACGTCGCGGGCAGCTCGTGCTGCAGCCGGTCCGGCTGGAGGTAGACCACTTCTCTGGGGTGGATCAGCTTTGTTTCAGCGGTATAGTGGCTGTCATCGAACTCAATGCGACTCGCAGAAGCAGCTTGGTCCTGTTCGTCCAATAGGAACAAAAACACCGAGTCTCCCGTCGCAATCTCGTCTCCGTGCCGGAGCCACTGTTCCTTCACAGCCCTGCCATTAACCAGGGTCCCATTGCGGCTGTCTAAGTCCTTGATCTGAAAACGTCCGTCTTCGTTTCTTCGCAGTAGGCAGTGTTTTCGCGAGACCGACGTGTCGGCCACGGCCACCGCGTTGGCTGGCTCGCGGCCCAGAATGGCTTCCCCCTCCGGCAACGGAATGGTGGAGTCTTTTGCAGGTCCGCCTATCACCAACAGTCTAGGGCGCAATCAGGGTCTCCCATTCCGTGCAGAACTTCTTATCACAGGTCGGGCAGAAACGTATATCACGCTTGAACGATTTCCAATATCCGAACGGTTAGTCCGACTATCCGATCAGATAACGTTCGCGGACTTCCGCGGCGCACCGCCGGAATCTCGCCCGAACGAGCAATGGCGCTAACAAGCTGTAATTAATGGGATTACGTCAGCTCGCCTCAAAAGAAAAGACGCACGCAGGCTTTGGAATCCTGCGTGCATCATCGAAAAGTGCGATTCTTGGCAAAAAGCGACGGGGGAAGCGCTTTCAAGCATTTCTAGCCGAGATCGTTGAGTCAGAAGCTCGGGGGACCCCCTCATCGAGCTTCTGACTTTTTCTGTTGTTGTCCCAGACGCGGCGTTATAACCGCTGAAGGTTAAGCACTCTGCGCAGTCTCGGTCGCCCTACCTTGACTTGTAACAATCTGTTCCGTAGCCGAAACTGCAATCCCATCTCGGTAGCTTACAGTCCTGCCAGAAATCGCTGGCGCTCTCTCCCCCGGCACCAGAATCCCAATTAGGTTCAGTGGATCCGCCGCCGACAGCGTTACCGTCTCTCCGCTTAACGGCAAGCCCCGCATCGATCGGACCGATTCGACCGCAACCGGCAGAGCGAACTGCTCGCCCAAGAAACCATCCACAAACCGCCCTCCGCGAATCTCGCCGCGATCTTCGAGCCGCCGGAACGCCATCAGCAACTCGCGCCACGGCGGCAAGTTCGACTCGCGCGCCATTAGATCGCGAATCACGATTCCATAACGCCGCAGCAACATCCAGCACGCCGCTTCCACCGACCGGTTCCTCTCCGCAGCCACATCCGCGTGCAATAGCGCCCACCGCCCCGAACTGTGCCGCGGACGCGTGCTGCGTCCGCTGCCTTGCCCGGCGCGCCGCTTGGGATCAATCAGGGCCCGCAAATTGTCGAACCCGTCGGCTGTCACCAGGCCCGCTGCGACCAGTTCCCACAGTCCAGTTTCGATTTCAGCCTTGAGCTTGCAGGTTCCGCGGACAATGTCCGCAAAAAACGACGCTCCGCGCTGCCGCAAGAATTCGAGGACCAACTTCGCTCCATGGCTCAGCCCGCGTGCCTCAGCTTCATCACCAGCGGCGTGCCGCGGAATCATCCAGTCCGCTTCCTCGCGCACAAAAAAAGTGATCGGGGCCACGCTGGTTGGAATCACACGCCGTTGCCGAGGCGCCGCTGCTTCTCCTGGCGACGCCCCGTTCCCATTCGCCATCCCTACCGAATCAATCGTCGCCGGATGCGGCGACAACCGTCCCCATCCCACCGCGCCGGTAAGACAAAGCTGATCCAGCCACTTCGGATCGTAGTCCACAATCCGCCGCGCCAAAACCTGTCGCTCCCATGCATTGGCCGGAATCTCGAATCCCTGCAACTGCTGCAATACTTCGAGCGTCCCGCGCTCTCCCGTGACCTGCGTCCCTGGAGTCACATGCTGCCATCGCATCAGCCACCGCATGAACGCCGCCGCCGTAATCGGCTCAATCTGCTTGCGCAGCATCCCGACCGTCAGCCGATGAATCCGCGCCAGCAGCCTCCGTTCGCACCACTCGGTTTCCGGTGCTCGTGTGGGAACAGCCGCCCCCGCCTGTCCGGTCGAGCGAAGCTCGACAGTCTCGTGTGGCGCGGGCGCCGCCGCCCGCGAGGCAGCACCAGTGAATTTTCCCCGCAGAACAGTCCCGCCAGCTTCCATCCGCAGCAACGCCTTCTCAATATCAGTAGTATTCAGCCCCAAGGCGTCCCCAAGTTGCGCTGCTGTCACCGGCCCCGAGTGCGACATCCACCCCGTCACCAGCGAAAACAAGGCATCATCCCTAGAACTCTGCCCGCTCCCCACGTCCGCCAAGGTCTGCTCAAAAACAGCCGAAGGAAACAACGCAGCGAAGCTCCCCGCCCGCTCCGCGGCCACCCAGTAGCGCCGGCCCCTCGACTCACTGCGTTCACTCAGAACAGTCTCCGGCTGTCCCAAAGGCGTCTCGTCCTCAGCAACGATAGAAACTCCAGCCCGACCCTCATTCACTAGACGTTCGAAATATGACGACCACTGTCCCTGAGCAGGATTCATGTGGGGACAGCTCCCCCCGGCTGTCCAGTTCAGCGCAGCTGAGCCGCTCTCCACCTCAGGAATGTCCGGTGACAGGAAAACAGGTCGAGCTGCGCTCGACTGGACAGCCGGGGGCGGCTGTCCCCACATACAGGCTGAAAACTCCTCCGGCAGCGCCACCAGCGTGTGCAGCACATCATGCAACTCATCCGCGTCCCGCACATCCGGCCAAGCCTCTTCCCGCACCTGCGCAATCGCGCCCGGATCCAATCCTCCGACTTCTTCCAGCACCGACTCCGGCAGTACCCGCCGCATGTTAACCGCGCGCGCCCGACGCTCCTCCAGCGGCGCATCATCAAGATAGGCATATGGATTCGCATTCAGAATCTCGTGCGAAAACTGCGAGGGCACCGGCGTATCCACCGCAATCACACGAATCGCGCCTGAAGCCATGCCCCCCAGCAGCAACTTCAGCCCCTCCACGTCCATAGCTTCCGTGAGCACGTCTTTCATCACTTCGCCCACCAGTGGATGATCGGGAATCTTTCTGTCGCCATCAATGTTTTCGAAACAGGCGGCGGCATCCGGAAACACCGACGCCAGCAGATCCTCCGACCGCATGCGCTGAATCTGTGGTGGGACTTTCTTGCCATTCTGAAAACGCAGCAACGCCAGCGCCCGGTTCGCATCCCACCGCCAGCGCGTGGCAAAGATTGGTGAATCCAGCGCCGCCTGTTCCAGAATCGGCTGCACCGTGTCCGCCTGCAAAAAATGAAACACGTCGCCCAACGGAAAGCTGTGCTGCTCGGCCAGCGCGATGTTCAGCCCGTTATCGGTCGCCGCCGCCTGCAATTCAAAATTGAAGCCCACGCAAAACCGCTTTCGCAGCGAAAGCCCCCAAGCTTTGTTGATCCTTCCGCCAAACGGCGCGTGGATCACCAACTGCATCCCTCCGCTCTCGTCGAAAAACCGTTCCGCAATCACAGTTGTCTGCGTGGGCACCGCCCCGAGCACCGCGCGCCCTTGCAGGACATATTCAATCATCTGTTCCGCGCCCGAATCATCCAACCCGCACTCCTGCTTCAGCCAACTCACAGCCTCTGCCGCTTCCGGCTGGGTGGGCGAAAATCCTGCTGGCGAAGTGCTGGGCAGCATCTCGCTGATCTTCTGCCGCAGTTCGCCGACATGCGCCGACAACTCCTGAGTACGCGCTGGAGCTTCTCCCCGCCAGAATGGAACACTTGGCGGCGCTCCGTGCGCATCGTGCACCAGCATCCGCCCCGCATTGGTCTCGATGCGATGAATCATCCACGACGTGTTCCCCAGCAGCATGATGTCGCCGCGATTGCTTTCCACCGCAAAATCTTCATCCACCGTCCCCACGACCACGCCGTCCGGCTCGGCAACCACCGTATAAAGAGAGTTGTCCGGGATCGCACCGCCGCTGGTGATCGCCGCGAGGCGCGCTCCACGGCGCGCCCGCAACTTCCCATTTACCCGATCGCGATGCAGATATGCCCCATAACGCCCGCGCCGCGCGGCAATCCCCTCGGACAGCATTTCGAGGATCGAGTCGAACGTCTCCCGCTTCAGCCCACGATATGGATAAGCCCGCCGCACCAGCGCGAAGAGCTCATCCTCGCCCCACCCATCACTGGAAGATCCGCCATCAGCAGCGCCAAGATTCGCAGTAGCGCCGGCGTCCTCGCCGGCTGTCGCGCGGCCATCATGGCCTCGCCGCTGGTCCCCCGCCGAAAGCTTAGAACTTTGTCCCGCAGCACAAATCGCCACAATCTGCTGGGCCAGCACATCCAGCGGGGCTTGCGGAATCATCAGCCGATCCAGATCCCCAAGCCGAATCGCCCGCACCAGCGCCGCGCACTCCATCAAATCATCGCGCGTGGTAGCAAAAAATCGTCCCTTCGGAACCGCACCCCGCCAGTGTCCCGACCGTCCCACCCGCTGCAGAGCCACCGCAATCGACCGCGGCGAATTGATCTGCACCGCCAGGTCCACCGTTCCTACATCAATTCCCAGTTCGAGCGAGGCGGTTGCCACCAGCACCCGCACCTGTCCCTCTTTGAGCTTCTTCTCCGCAGCCAGCCGCAGCTTGCGTGACAAGCTGCCATGATGCGCCGCCACATTCTCTTCGCCGATGCGCTCGCCCAACTCATGACACAGCCGCTCCGCCATCCGGCGCGTATTCACAAACACCAGCGTCGACCGATGCTCGGCCACCAACGCCACCAGCCGGTCGTAAACCGTGTCCCACATTTCATTCGATGCCACCGGCCCTAGCGGCATCGGCGGCACTTCAATCCCCAGATCCAGCTTCCGCTTGTGCCCGATGTCGACGATCACCGGATCAGGACGCCCACTTCCAGTGAGAAAGTGCGCCACTTCTTCAATCGGCTTCTGCGTCGCCGACAGCCCGATTCGAACCGGCGGCCGGTGAGATAGCGCCTCCAGCCGCTCCAGCGACAGCGCCAAATGCGCCCCGCGCTTGTCGTCCGCGACCGCGTGAATCTCATCCACAATCACGGTTTCGACGTCGCGCAGGATCGCGCGGCTCTTGTCTGCGGTAAGAAGAATGTAGAGCGATTCCGGCGTCGTGACCAGAATGTGTGGAGGCCGCTTCAGCATGCTCCGCCGCTCGTGCGCCAGCGTATCGCCGGTGCGCACCGCCGTCCGAATCTCCGGCATCAGCAACCCGCGTTCGCCCGCCAGCGCAAGAATCTCCCCCAGCGGCCCTTCAAGATTTTTCTGAATGTCGTTGCCCAGCGCCTTCAGCGGCGAAACGTAGAGCACTTCCGTGCGATCGGTCAGATCGCCCGCCAGGGCCTTGCGCACCAGCCGGTCAATGCAAGCGAGAAATGCAGCGAGAGTTTTTCCCGACCCGGTAGGTGCCGAAATCAGCGTCGTCCGCTCCGCCAAAATATGGGGCCAACCCAACTCCTGCGGCTCCGTGGGCGTGCCAAATTTGCGGACAAACCACTCCGCTACGAGAGGGTGCGCCCAAGCAAGAGATTCAGGAGAGGATGGCATTCTCATATTTTAGTCCGAAATTTAGTTTTCGCCAATCATTCGCCTAACATCTCGCGAGTGTCCCGAGCCCTTGTTGCAGTTGATCGGGCACGGAAATGCTAGAATCGCCGGAATGCCCAAGCTCTCCGCTCAGGTCCGCGCACGCAAAATCAAACTCTTGCTCTTCGACGTCGACGGTGTGCTCACCGACGGCAAGCTCTTCTTCGTTCCCCAAGACTCGCAGCAGCCGCCTAACAGCGTATCCGCGGACCGGACTGCCCAAGGCCAGATTGAAGTGAAAGGATTCCACGCGCACGACGGCGTTGCCCACTCCCTCGCACGTATCGCCGGACTCAAGACCGGACTCATAACTCGTCGCAGTTCAGAAACCGTAGCGCTTCGCGCCCGCGACTTGAAACTCGAATATGTCCGTCAAGGAATTCAGGACAAACGCGCCGCCTTGGAAGAAATCGTTAAAGAGGAAGGAATCGAACTCGAACAAGCTGCGTTCATCGGTGACGATCTGATCGACCTGCCTGCGATGCGCGCCGGGGGCTTCGCCATCGCCGTAAAAAATGCCCGCGCCGAGGTAAAGCAGGAAGCCCACTACGTGACGGTCCGCGCCGGTGGAGAAGGCGCACTCCGGGACGCGGTTGAGTTCATTCTTAAAGCGCAAGGCAAATGGAAAAAAGTTGTGGAAGAGTACATCGGGGAGAAGAGTCCGAACCGCAGCTATTACCTCTCAGCTGTCAATCATCAGCGAAAACCCAAAGCCCATTGACCGCGGAATTCTCGGCCAGATTTTGTTCGACACCGACGCAAATCGAATTTCCGTTAGGGTGTTACTGAGAGCTGATCGATGACAGGTGCGCGCAAAACAAAAACCCACCGGATGCTTGCTTGGGGCGTGCTCGGGTCAGCATCCGATGGGCTACCGTTTCTCCTTACTCACCCTGTTGTTTTCAGGAGTATGTGAAAAAATTAAACACCAGAACCCGCCGATGTTCCGTCTAATTTTGTAAACCTTTGTAAAACTTCAGCGCCCGGCGAAATTACTCCGGCAACGCTGGAGGTTTCGCCGCCATCATTTCCGTAAAGCGTTTATCCTTTCGCACCACGGCGAACTCCGCATCTTTATAGACGTTATTGAAATCTTTGTATCCCTCCTCCAGCGCTTTTCTCAGATATTCGAGCGAGCGCTCGGAGTAGCCCATCTTGGCATAGAGTTTCGCGACGGTGTAGTCGTAGCGGGCGCGGTCACCTGGGCTGGGTAACTGAGCCTGCACGCCGCCCCGTGACGTCCGCTCAAACACATCCGGATCGAGTTCCACCGCACGTTGATAAGCCACAACCGCTGGCTCGAATTCTTTCTTGGCGAAAAGCGCCGCGCCCAGATTGCTGAAAAAAGATGCAGAATTGCCGTCGATCGCTATCGCCCGCCGATACTCCTTGACCGCTGCGCCGTACCTTCTTTCCTCGTACAACACAACTCCCCGGTTGTTGTAGGCGTCGGCAAACTTGCGGTCGAGTTTAATAGATTGATCAAATGATTTTTTCGCTTCGCGATAGCGCTGCATCATCAACTCGGTGATTCCGATTTTGTTCAGTAAACTGGCTGTGTTCGGTTTCTTAGCCAGCGCGGCGCGATAGTAATCGAGCGCATCCAGATAAAGCTTCACAGCGCGCAGTTGCTCCGCTCGCGCCTCAAGGTCCACGGCGGTCGCATCTGGCGCCGGGGGATCGATCGTCCGCAGCAGCGGTGGTTTGATCTGAACTTGTTCGGAGTGAGAAACCTGTCCCCATGACACCATCGACAGGCCGCAGATACAAAGGCAGGTACAGAGAAAGAGAAACGAGACAGGAACTAAGAAAGCTCTCGGGCAGGACGACATAGGCCACCCCCAGCTAGTGCCCACATTCTGGCACAGTTTTGGCCAGCTGGCGAAGTATTTTGAGCACTGCGCGCCAGGCGAAGCCGGACTGTTGATTTCTCCACTGATGATTTCTCAACTGAAAAAAAGTTTGGCCATTCGTACCGGGTGTTTCGTCGGGGATGCGCCGGTCTGTATCGAAATTGGGGTATCCCCCTCCCCCCCGAATCTTTAGAATCTTCGAGTTAGCAAGAAATTCCCCGCAAAATCTTGAGCGGCAATGAGTTATAGGCCAAAATCTTGATAACAGAGGGGTTAGAGCCTGGCTCGCGCTTTCTGCGTCCATCCCCTCCGCCTTGGCCATGATCTGCTTTTTGAATTTTGAGGTCAAGGTTGGAGGTCACAAACTGGGTTGTGGAAAACCGGGGAAGGGTTTTAATCCAAACCTACCCTTCGAACGGGCCGCGTGATCGATGAAACGGATAACTTCCGTCGATGAGTGACTCGGCGATTTCGCACTCGTCGCGATTGTCGTAGCGAGCCAACTGGGATCAGTGAACAGGAATCAGGGATCGCAAAATTCACACTTGACATTGACAGATAATCCACTACCATACGGTTGTGGATAAATTAGGTACAACGTTTGCGGCTTTGTCTGATCCAACCCGGCGGGCAATGATCGAACGACTCTCGCATGGGCCTGCCTCTGTGCATGGATTGACGGAACCGTTTGCACTTTCGCAGCAGATGATTTCAAAACATATTGCCTACCTGGTGCGGGCGCGGATTGTGATCAAGACGAAGCGTGGACGAGAGAGCGTGTGCACGCTTAGGCCAGCGGCGATCAAGACAGTCAGCGACTGGGCGATTAGCTATCGCCGATTCTGGGAAGAGAGTTTTGACAAACTGGATGTCGTTGTAAATCAAATGAAGAAAGAGGAGGCCAGAAATGACAAAAAACACGGTTAGCGAAATTGAGCGGATGGTCGTTACAAGAGTTTTTGATGCCCCACGCGAGTTGGTTTGGAAGGCGTGGACAGACCCGAAGTACGTGATGCAGTGGTGGGGACCGAAGGGCTTTACTGCGCCCGTTTGCGAGATGGATTTTCGCGTTGGAGGAAAATTCCTCTGCTGCATGAAGTCGCCGGATGGGCAGGAGTTCTGGAATGCGGTTGAATACCACGAGATTGTTCCGTACGAGAAGATCGTTTCCTTGATGTACTTTTCCGACTCGAAGGGAAACAAGATCGAGCCTGCGCAATTAGGAATAGAACATGAGGCTATAGACGGTGCGTTCGACGTGACCATCTTTGAGGATCTCGGAAACGGCCAGACGAAACTCACCTTCATTGGAAATGAACCCATGGAAAGCGCGAAAAACAGCGGTCAAATGGAGGGCTGGAACCAGATACTCGATAAAGTTGCCGCAGTTGTTACGAAGCTGGCGCAGGCGAAATAACAAGTTGGAGTTTTGATGATTGTCATGCGCGAGATCGGAACGTAACGCAACGCCGGTCCGTTCCGGAAACCTAAGGTTGGGCGGGGCGGGTGGCTCGGCTTTCAAACTGCAGAAGCCACCACAGATGCGGGTGCCCCGTCCTTCGCGTAGGCGAAAAGGGCGGGTACGACGACGGCATACACAACGGGCGGTGTAGAACGGACAAGAGTTGCGCCGGCAGAATCGCCGCCACCCTTGCAAAAAACGCAAGGATGGGGCACCCTCTGTGGGAATGGTGCAAAGGTGGGCCACCCGCCCAACTCGGAGCGCTGATGGGCTTTCAATCCCAGGAGTGAACGGAGACGCGATGATCAAATCGTTGTTGTGTGTCGTACTGACCGCGATATTCCTAGCGACAGGGGCACAGGCGCAGCAGTCTACACCGTCAGGGGGGACGCCCTCGGTGACGGATGCTGCGTCCGCGGGGCGGGAGCGACAAAAGTCGATAAAGCCGAAGCACGTGATCACTGACGACGATATCGCGCCGCAAATTGGATCGACGGACGCGGCGGATTTGGGCGCCAGCGAGCAGGATGTGCGGGCCGAAATGGAGAAGAATTATTCCTCACCCCTTACGAAGGCGGACATGATGAGGCAGATCACGGAGATGCAGGGCGTCGCAGAGCGTGGCGACGCGGGTATGCTGACGTCGTTCAAACAGTCGGCGCTGGCTGGGTATGAAGGTGTGGGGTTCCCCGGGAAAAAGGAGTGGGAACAGAGCCTTTCCGTTGCGGCAAGCCGGATGGTCGAGGAAGCAGGCAAGGGAGTCACGCGCCTGCAAGCGATTGTTGACGGCAATCAGAATGCGATTGCGGGGCACGACCCTACGGCCTTGGCACGAATGCGGGAAACGTGGATCGAAGCGCTTTTGCCCTATGCGACGTGGCAACAACGCACGCGGGATTTGATGGAAGACGGAAAAGTGCGCGCGAAGGCCTACGCGACGGGAAATCCGGTTGGGGCCGTCCAATACCGCCACGAAGCCGTAAGAAGGAATGAAATTGCAGTGGCAGGGGTGCTGAGTGAGTTGCACATCCCGGAGGATGAATTAAAGAGAACGTGGGGGCATTACGCGTGCGACGCGACGCAATGGCCTCGCGACCCACAGTTCCCCGACCTTCCGAATCAGCTTTGGGCAATGTACGTGCGGATCGTCAGCGGGGCGGGGTATCGGCTGGAAATGCGGGGTTGCGATAGCGGTCATTATACTGCCGTTGTTGTTCCCCCGGCGAGAGACGGGAGCCAAGGGCATGCTTTCTGCACGGATGAGACGGGGGTTGTACGTGCTGCGGCGGATGGCGATCCCGCAACGTGCCCGTCGAGCGGGAGCGATCGGCGATAGTTTCGCGTGGCGACACCTCCAGACTCCGGTCTAGCCGAAGGCCTCGGTGACATTCGGAAGGGCGACGTGCATAGCGCCTCCCGATCCGTCTTGGCGCCCGTCCACCCTCTCACTGAGCGCCGCGCCCCGGAAGGCCACGATCACGGTTCCGGCAAGGGACGAAGTTTTGGGCGTACTCCCGGAAATCGCTCCGATGGTTTCCGCTCATGCCTGACACGTTCTGCCTCTTCCAGTGTAGCCCGGCCAGAAAGTTGACGGCCAACGCTGGCACTTTGGATTATTGAAGGTTTGCCCGTTAATCAGGACTTGTGCGCACTCCAAGAAAGGTCGCGGTAAGTCACCGAGAAGATATAATTCGCGCGGGCGACAACCTATGCGGCATGTCATGGCGCTTCGCGTTTCCAAAGCGGTTCTCGTTTTTGCAATCGCACTTTTCTACACGATTCTGGTCCTAAACAACATCACGGATTACGGCTCCAACTATGAGTTTGTCCGCCACGTCCTGATGATGGACTCAACCTTTCCGGGGAACCACCTCATGTGGCGCGCCGTCAATTCGCCGCTAGTACATACGGTCTTCTACACCGGCATCATCGCGTGGGAATCAGTCACTATGCTTCTATGCTGGTGGGCTGGTGTTCGGTTGCTGAAATCGTATCGTACGGACAGGGCGCAATTCGCCGCTGCACTGAACGTCGCCATGATTGCGCTGACGACGAGCCTGCTGATGTGGTTGGTGGCATTCCTCGATGTCGGGGGCGAATGGTTTCTAATGTGGCAGTCGAAAATGTGGAATGGGCAGGAAGAGGCATTCCGAATGTTTACCATTGTCGGTGTGGTGTTTTTGGTGGTGGTGCAACGCGAGCCAACTCCCGATTAGTCGGCAATCCGGAGCGGATCGTCCGCCAACCGGAAGCTGGGGTCACTTCTTCTTAGAGCCTCTGCTGCGCTCGCAACAAGATTCGCCCAAAATGAGGTCAATATGAAAAGAAAACGCCTAACACAAACCGTCCTGGTGATCGTGGGACTGTTGAATCTGGCGATAATTTATTTTCTATATATGGATTTGCGGCATTCCAGCTGGCTTTTGGAGCAGAAGAACGAGACCGAGCCGATGTTTCTGAGCTTCTTTATTCCGGTCGGGGTCTTTCTACTCATGGCCGTAAGAAGACCATCTGAGCACCGCTCGATGATTGCTCTAGCAGCTTGGTGGAACATCTCCCATGGCACGGTGATGGCTATTCAAACCGTGGAAGCATGGAATCACGGCGTCCACAGGAACTTTACTGATGTGATCATATTCCTTGTGATCGGAGTCGTCCTGTTAGTGCTTCTGCCAGCAAAACGAGAGGCAGTCGCGACAGGAGTTGCGTGAATGAGAACAGAAAACCCCACACTCTGCGATGAACTCCCATGAACCCGTATGCCCTATAGTGTTTTCTGTCGGCATTCATCCGCGTTCGTTGGGCGTCGACTGAATTCGTGCTGGAAGGACTACGAAATGCGGAAAGGGTTTACGAGAAAACCACAACCGGACGCGCCCGCGACGCCAGGCAAGAACTACATAACGCCGAGCGGCCTTGAGCGCCTCAAAGATGAGCACCGGTTTCTGCTCACCAGGGAACGCCCGGCCGTGACGGAGGTGGTGGCGTGGGCTGCCGGCAACGGCGACCGCAGTGAAAACGCCGACTATCAGTACGGCAAGCGGCGGCTGCGGCAGATCGATGGGCGGATTCGCTTTCTCACGAAGCGAATCGAAGCCGCGGAAGTGGTGGACCCGGAAGCTCCGAGAGCGGGGCAGGCGGCGACTAGGGCATTCTTCGGAGCAACCGTGCGCTATGCCAATGCCGCGGGAGTGGAGCGAGTGGTGAGCATCGTGGGCACCGACGAGGTCGATCTCAACTGCAACCACATCAGTTGGGTGTCACCTCTGGGGCGCGCGTTGATGAAGTCGGCAGCGGGTGACAGCGTAGTCCTTCAATTGCCGGGCGGTACAGAATACCTGACCGTGCTGGAAGTGTGTTACGAGCGCATTTCTGTGGAACCGTTCCGTGAACCACCTGGATCCGAGGCCTCGGCAAAGAGACTTCCTCGCCGACGCTAATCCACCTCAGAAAGCAGATTCCTCCTGGCTCGCTTCGCTCACCTGTCGGAATGACAAAGGGTTGGTGGTTGGTGGCTGGCGGCTACAGATCAGTGCGGCACCGTCTGCCCGTCGTCCGGTGGTTTCGGAGGGGGAGCAGTGGTCTTATCGTCCTTAAAGATGCCCGCTATTTTTCCTAGAAAACTTTTCTTTTTCTTAGGGTCCTGGGGATTGTTCGGATCCTCCTGAATCGAGACTTGGACCGGGTCCGAAGACGGCATGGTTTTGTTTCCACCGCCAAAAATCCGCGAGAAAAATCCTTTCATTCCTTCTTGCGCATCGCAGGTTTCGCGGGGTTCCGTTCCTGCAACGAAAGCGGAAACATAGTCATCCGGGCAGGTGGGCGTAGCCAGGCGGTTCGTGATCTTGTCCAACTGCACATCCACTACGCCCGTGGGTTGCTGGAACCCTTTCATGTCGGAATACTGCGGCAATGCGGCCGCCTTCTTCATGAACTCGGTCCAGATGGGCGCAGCCGTCACACCGCCGGATAAACGAAGATCGCTGTAGTCGTCATACCCTACCCAAACAATGCACAGCAAATTCGAGGTGTACCCCGCGAACCAGCCATCGTGCGAACTACCGGTCTTACCAGCAGCTGGGGCGGTAAATCCCCGTCCGCGAACAGCGGAAACTCCGAGCCCACTATTGATCACGCTTTCCATCATGTTCGTCATGACGTAGGCAATCCGAGGGTCGAGCACCTGCCGTTGATCGGTGTTGTAGTTCGCGATCACATCGCCCTTGCCGTTGCGCACGGAGCGTAGCAGGATCGGCGACAGCCGCACACCCTTGTTCGCGAATGTCGTGTAGGCGCCCGCCATGTCCAGCGGCGAAGCATCATAGGAGCCCAATGCCATCGCCGGGGTCGCTTTCACCGACACGATCCCCGCCGACTTTGCCAGATTTGCTACCTTGTCGTAACCGACTTCCTCAGCCACCTTCACGGTTGCATTGTTCAGCGACATTGCCAGCGCGTAGCGCAATGACACGTCGCCGTGATATTCCTCTTTGTAATTGCGCGGCTCATAGATCTGATCGCCGTAGGTAAAGGTAGACGGAGCGTCCGTCACGGTCGACGCCGGAGTTATCACGTTTTGCGAACCGTCCAGGGCACTGTTCATTGCCGCGGCATAAACGAAGGGCTTAAAAATCGATCCCGTTGGCCGCTTCGCCACTACGTGATTCAACTGGCTCCAACCGTAGTCTCGTCCTCCCACCAGAGCAAGAACCGCCCCGGTATGCGGATCCAGCGCGATCAGCGCGACTTGGGCCTGCGGACCTGGCAGCACTTTGGTTTCAATTTTCTTGCCTACCTTCACTTTCTTGGTGCGTAACTTCTTGACCTGGTTGTCCACCAGCTTGATGCCCGTCTCAACCGCCTCGGCGGCGGCCTTCTGCAGTTCCGGATCGAGCGTCGTGTAAATGCGGTAGGACTGCTCATTCAACTCGCTTTCGTTGAACTTGCTGATCAGCGTATCGCGCACCATGTCAACGTAGTAGGGCGCGTCGCTGGCTTCCACGTTAGGCGGCGCCAGCTTCAACGGCGCAGCCTTGGCTTTATCCGCTTGCTCGCGCGTGATCGCGTGAGTCTCGACCATGGCTTCCAGCACCAGATTTCGGCGCTCCATGGCGCGCTCAGGATGCCGGTACGGCGACAGATAACTCGGACGCTGAATTAATCCCGCCAGCAGGGTTGCCTCGGGCAAGGTGATATCTTTCAATTCCTTGTTAAAGTACGCCTTCGAGGCCTCGGCAAAGCCGCTGATCGAAAACGATCCTCTCTGGCCCAGGTCCACCCAGTTGGCATAGAAGTCGAAGATCTGTTGCTTGCTGAACTTCTGCTCCAGTTCCTCGGCAATCAGCATCTCAATCAGCTTGCGCTTGATCGTCTTCTCCGGCGTAAGGAAGAATCCGCGCGAGAGTTGCATCGTGAGCGTTGATCCGCCTTGGTCATGCCGTCCGCGCATCACATCGATCCACGCCGCTTCCGCCATGCGCAGAAAATTCACTCCGCTGTGTTCGAAGAAGCGCCGGTCTTCAATCGCCAGCACCGCCTGCACCATCATGGGAGGAATGTCGTCGTATTTCACCAGCTGGCGTTTCGACCGCTGCTCCGCGTCGAACAGTGCGGTCACTAGTTGCGGCTCCAGCTCGTAGGCGGAGAGTTCGCTGCCGTTGCTGGTGATCTGGTCCACCTGGCCTTCGTGAATACTGATGTGCGCCGGCTCCGGGCTGTGGTAGGACTCCGGCCCGGGAGTGATCTCAATCCCATCCTTCAGCAAGCGAAAAGTGCCCAGCGCGGACTGCCCTTCTTTATCCGAATAGCCGGCACGCCGCAGATCGAGTGCAATCTCCCGCGGCTCGGTCTTCTCGCCATCTCGCACCGTCTTGGGCAGAGCGTAAATCTTCGCCGAGTTGGCAAATATCGGGGTGCGGAAGCGCTTCTCGATGATGCGGTCATACTTGATGTAAAAGTAAGAAAACAAGATCGTAAACGACACCGCGAGAATCATAAACGCTACTAACGCAGCGCGTAGCACCGGGTCACGGGGCAACCAGCGGAGTATCCTGCCCCCGGTTTCCCTACCGCCCTTCGGAATTCTGATCTTGATAGTCACGGTTCGAGAGCTCTCGATGTAGCGAACGGAATAAAACGTGGAGCGATTCCTCACTCTCTCACACGGCCTGCTCTTAGACAGGTAAGATGCGGGAACAACGGTTCCCAGTTACTGTCTTCCCGAATTTCACTCCGAAACACGACCTTCCGTCTTGCGTATTGTTCCATTGTACTGCCTAGTTATGAGGAATGTTTTCCGAGGCTTGCAGCCAGGAGTGCCAATGCAATCAACAGGCCGTGGAAGAAAGTGCTGGCTTCTGAAGCCTTGTCACAAAAGAACCAGGGCGGAGGGGTGAGCTCCGCCCTGCGTAGCCTGCGTGTGTCGCAGTCCATTAGTGCGGATCGGTTGCAGCCCAGCCCACGGCCGACCCGACACCCGTTATGGGCGTGCCAATGCTAGTTAAAGCGCCCGTGATGGTATTGACGCCCGCCACGGACAGACTGGTGCCGGGGTGCATGAAAAGGAAGGCGCCAGCCTGATCGAACGTTCCAGCGGGAGCTGTCAGGGTGGTGAAAGGTGAACTTGCCAGCGGAGTCAGTGTGCCCGTAGTAGTGAATTGGAAGCCTTCCATGGGGGAGGTACCCGAGACAGTCTGGTTGAACGTATAAACCAGGGTTCCGTTCGGATGAACCGCCAGGTCGGCCGGAGTAAACGTCGTCGCAAAGGGCGAGCCCGTCACCGGCGTAAGCAATCCCGTAGACTGGTCAATGGAAAAGACATAAACATGGTCGTCACTAGTAAAGCCGTTATTGGCCCCGTTGCCGGTTATGCCCAACAAGAATTTCCCGGTGGGTTCGCCCCTGAGCTGCGCGATACTGATGGAGAATGGGCTTCCCGCCACAGGAGTGAGAGACCCGGTCGGACCGATCGCGTAGATGGCCACTACACTGCCGAGGTTACCCGCCGTCACATAAAGAAATCTCCCCAGACCGTCCGTCGTAGCCTCACCTGCGAAGAACCCGGTGGGAAATGAGCCCACAGTAGTCAACGATCCATTCGTTTGGTTGATCGCGAAAACGGTAACCTGATTGTCGTTTGCCCCACTTAGAAATAAAAACTTTCCTGCTGGATCTGACGTAATCGCATCCGTATCGGGCGAGGAGAAAGGGCTGCCAGAAATGGCGGTCAAAGCTCCATTTCCGCCATTGATTGAATAAGCCTGTATCTGTAAGCCGCCGGTGAGCGCCATATACAGCCATTGCTTTTGGACGATGACCATGCCGCCAATGCCGCTCAGGGTCTGGGGCGGACTCACGAAATTAGGAATGAGAATGAATTTGCCGGCCGTATTCAGGATGGCGCCGCCTAGCGTTCCGCTGTCCTCGAAGTAGTCGAACGCGGCTGGAGTCCCGCCTTGGACGTTACCACCGCCCGATGATGTGCAGGTGGAACTTCCAAACGTGATGCCACAGGTGTAATGACCGCAACCGACAAGCCACATCGTGGCCAACACCACAACCGAACTAAGGAGCGTTCGAACTTTCATCACCATGACTTCTCCCAGGGAAACCTTTGGAATCCAGCGTCGCAGATCGCGGGGAAAACTCTATATCCCACGCCGATGTTAGGTGCGACGTAACCTTGTGGCAAGGTTACGAACGTCATTGACCACGTCTCTGGATCGCAACGGGCGCCCCGTCCTAATCTCGCCGCTCTTTGGCGAGACTAGAGCCTGCCCTGAGCCAAGTCGAAGGTGTGGGAACTTTGACTTCGATGTCCGAAGCTAATGGTAGGTACAGAGCCAAGAACTGGAATTAGCCCTCGCGTCTAAAATCCCTTGTTTCCGCTGGAAGGAGTGAAGTGCAGATTGAAGGAATAACCCGGCAAACTGACTGGAACGCTGTAGTCGGCAGCTACATAAACCGCTGGCGCTCCCGGCGTTCCGATCCGCTGCACTGTCACGCTTTCGGGGGTCAGGGAAATTTGATGTTCATGGGCTTTCTTGATAACGGCGTCTACCAACTCCTGGTCTGTGGTGTGCGGATTCGCTCCCCCCGTTAGTGCCACGGTTCGCAAGTCATCCGCAAACGAATAGTTGCTCAGCTCCGGCGGAATGATCTGAAATCCGACATAAATCGCCGCGATGATGATCAGAAACCCGACAATTGCTTTGAGCGTTCCCATGTCCCACCATCTGCTCTGCCGGGGACCAAGGACAAATCATCCCGACGGGCGGAGCAACTCCCTGAAAGATTCCACGACCGCGGTGATCTTAACATCGCGAATTTCGCGAGTCGAGCGCAGAACGACCTCCACAGTACCTTCGGTAACCTTCTTTCCCACCGTGATTCGAAATGGGATACCGACCAGATCGGCATCCTTGAATTTCACTCCAGGCCGCTCGTCCCGGTCATCCAGAATCACATCGAATCCAGCCGCCTCAAGCCGCTTCGCAATATCTTCCGCCGCAGCCCGGACGGTCTCATCTTTTACATTGACGGGTGCGACCACAATCTCAAACGGCGCAATCGTCGGCGGCAGCCAGAATCCATTTTCGTCGTTGCCCTGCTCCACTGCCGCGGTCAGAATTCGCTCAATCCCAATGCCATAACTTCCCATGATTGGCGTAACCTCTTTGCCGTCTTTGTCCAGTACCCGCGCGCCCATTGACTCCGAATAGCGGTACCCCAGTTTGAAGATGTGGCCGATCTCGACCGCCGTATCGATCCGCAGTAGCTTCCCGCAATTCGGACAGGCCTCGCCCGCCGTTACCGCGCGCAAATCCGCATACGCGGTAGGATGAAAGTCCTTCCCCGGCGTCAGATTCTTCAAGTGATAGTCCTCTTTGTTCGCGCCCGCGATTAGGTTCGAGCGTCCCTCCACCGCCTTGTCGACCAGAAGCACGGGCTTTCCCGCGTCCTTCTTCAAATCATTCGCCCACTCAATCCCCATCGGGCCCAAATATCCCGCCGGTGACTTGAACAGGGCGTTGATCTCGCTCTCTGCCATCGGCCGAGTCGTGACCCCAAGGGCACCGTTCAGCTTGGCCTCGTTCAGTTGATGATCTCCGCGCATCAGCACCACAATCCCGCGCGTTTTCGTTTTGCCAGCGCCGTCCTTCTCCTCCGCCATCAGCGCTAGCGTCTTGATCTTGTTCTTCGGCGACACCCCCAAAAATTTCGCCACATCCGCTATCGTCTTCTGGCCCGGCGTATGAACTTCGAGCGGCTTCCCGTCGCTCTCCGCGGCTAGATCCGCAGTGGCTTCCAACCTTGAAGTGGCTTTCTCCATGTTCGCTGCATAATTGCAGCCGTCGCAGCTCACAATCTGGTCTTCGCCCGCCGGAGTCCGCACCATAAACTCGTGTGACTCCTTCCCGCCCATGGCCCCCGAATCCGCCTCCACCACCATGTATTTCAGACCACACCGGTCAAAGATGCGGCAGTACGTCTCGTAATGCTTCTTGTAGGAAACGTCGAGCCCGGCGGCATCAATGTCGAACGAATACGCATCCTTCATCATGAACTGCCGCACCCGCAGCAATCCCGACTTCGGCCGCGGCTCGTCGCGAAACTTCGGCGCAATCTGATACCAGATCTGCGGCAACTGCTTGTAACTCCGCAGTTCCTTCAGCGCAATCGAGGTCATGACCTCTTCTTCCGTCATCCCCAGCGCCAGATCCGCTCCCCTGCGGTCTTTCAACCGGAACAGGTTGTCGCCCATCAATGCCCAGCGCCCGCTGGCCTCCCAAATCTCCCGCGGATGCAGCGCTGGCAAATAAAACTCCTGCCCGATCCGGTCCATCTCCTCCCGCACAATCCCAATGATCTTGTTGAACGACCGGTTCCCCAGAAAAAGATACGAATAAATCCCGGCCGCAAGTTGACGGATATACCCCGCCCGCACCAGCAACTTATGGCTTGCGACCTCGGCATCCGCCGGCGCCTCGCGCAAGGTGGGGATGAACAGCTCTGACCAACGATGCATAGCTCAGTTCTCAACAGAAAACAGAATCCTAGATTGTAAATGATTGCTGCAGAACAACTGAGTTAGGGACAGCCGCGTCGACTGCCAGGAGACCGAAGTGCGACGGACGTGCGATTGAACTGCGTTACGCCCTGTAACTGGCACTCGCTATACCGCCAACTGTTGCAATATCTCTTTCCCCAGCTTCTGCGCCTCGCCGAAAAACTTCTGATACTCCACGAACAGCCGGTTCAACTCCAGCGACTTGTCGGCCGTCAGCTTCTTGCGCAGAATCATATCCCGTACGTGCACAGGATTGGGCAGCGTCGCATCTTCGGACAGTTCTTCCAGCGCGGTCTTAGGATCGTAATGATACATGCAGGTATTGTAGCGCCGCCGTCCCGGCGGCTGTCGGGATGGCGTCTCCGCCATCCCCGCCGGCACCACTCAGATCTAAATCATTTCCGTTCCCCACAAATCATGCAGATGCACAATTCCCTGTAGCGTTCCAGCTCCATCCACCACCATCAGCGAAGTAATCTTCTTCTCTTCCATCAATGCCAGTGCGGTCGCCGCGAATTCTCCCCGTGCAATCGTTTTCGGATCAGGAGTCATAGCCTCGCCCGCCGTCAGATCCATAACATCTTTCCCTCGCTTCTCTAGCAAGCGCCGCAAATCGCCGTCGCTGACAATCCCGACCAACGTCTCGCCTTCCACCACCGCGGTCACGCCCAGCTTCTTGCGCGACATCTCGTAAATCACGTCGGGCATTTTCGTCTGCGGCATGACTCGCGGCAACGCCTCTCCAGTGTGCATCAACGATTCCACACGCGCCAGCCGCTTCCCCAGCTTACCGCCAGGATGCAAGTTGGCAAAATCTTCTTCTTTGAACCCGCGCTTCTGACTCAAAGTCACTGCGAGAGCATCCCCCAACGCCAGCATGGTCGTCGTCGAAGCTGTCGGAGCCAATCCGAGCGAGCAAGCCTCCTGCGTGATCGAACAATCCAACGCCACATCCGCCGCCGCCGTCAGAGTAGAGGTTGCCCTTTTGGAAGACGGTTGTGTGGGCGCGGGCGACTCGCCCGCGCTCCTTCCACCCATCTCATCCCCCGTCATCGCAATCAGCGGCACACGCAACCTCTTGATCGTCGCCAGCAACCGCAGAATTTCCTCCGTCTCCCCACTGGCCGAAAGCGCCAGCACCACGTCGCCGCGCACTACCATGCCCAAATCTCCGTGCAGCGCCTCCACCGGATGCAAGTACAGCGCCGGGGTGCCCGTCGAACAAAACGTCGCCGCAATCTTGCGCGCGATCAGCCCGCTTTTGCCCATGCCTGTCACTACCACGCGTCCCGCACAGCAAAACAGCAACTCCACCGCGCGCGCAAACGCCCCGGCCATCGGTCCGGCGATCCGGTCCGCCAGTGCGCATAAGGCGTCGGCCTCAATGCGCACCACGCTCTCGCCAGTATGTTTCATCGTTGAGATCTGATCTGAAAGGAAGGATGTTAGCACGCATAACACCCGGAGACGCAGCTTGCTGCCTCTTGCCGACTCGCCCAACTCTCAGAAATGATCCTCGCCCTCCTGCACTTGCGCTTGCGCCTGCGGTCTGCCGCCCAGCGCCCCCAGTCCCCGCGCCTGGATCAGCCGATCCCACGGCCCCGCCTGCCAATTATCGCGCGGCTTTTCCGGGTGCTTCCACGGAGGCAGCGTCAGCATCAAGTTCCGAGCCGTCGAATGCACATACGGTTCATACATCGATCGCAACTTCTCTAGTTTGTCCCGGCCGTATTCGTCACTTCGCAAGCGCAATCCAGCGCCTGCCAGCGCTTTGCGCAGATCAATCAGTTCCGCCTCCGTCAGTCGCTCCGCCGCCCCAGGATCATATCGGGCATTCACCACCTGTGCTAGATCGACCGCGGCGTGCCGCGCCATGGCAAACGTCAGTTTGGCTTGCCCCGGATGCACTCCCTCAATCCCGGTGAGCACGAGCGAGGTCACGTCGAGCATCGTCGTCAATGCCCCCAGCCAAGACTGATTACTGTGCTGCGAACGAAAAAAACTCAGCACGGGATACGAAATGTGACTCTCCAGCAACTCGCCGGCCCATCGCTCCCAGTCGCGCAAAACTTCATCCAGCACTCTCTGATCCACCCCCGGATCTTCCGACCTTCCCGCCAGGCGCAACAGCAACTCCGCCGCCGACGGAGGCGAGCCCGCGCGCGCATCCAACATGGAAATTTGAATCTCCCGCCGCGAGAACGACGCGTAAACCACGGGGATATATCCAATCACGACGCCCAAAAACCCGAAGCCCATACCCGCTTCGATCACCGAAAGCGCCCGCGATCCTCGCGAAGTCGGGACAATGTCGCCATATCCGAGCGTAAAGAAAGTCTCTCCGCTGTGATAAAGGATGCGGCCAAATGTAATCGGCTCCTGATTCAGCTGTTCGTGTCCACCGATGCCCTGCTGCAGCAGAGCAAACCCTAGAATCAGTCCCGCGGCCCAGAAGACCAATAGCAGGATCAGCGACAGGGGTCCAAAATATCCCAGAAAATTCTGCTGCCGCGACGCTGTCTTGACCCGCCGCGCAATTCCTCGCCACGGAACCCATGTCCGCCGGTAGAACCAGGCCGTCAGCCTGAAGTGCCGCGTCACACGGCGCGGCAGCACTACCGTCTCAAACGCGTCCAGCAGCACGACCCAAATGATGATAAGGCCGAACACCGTCGCGACAATGCTGCCGTGTGAATGCATAAATGCCGAACGTCGAACCTCGGACGTCGGACCTCACTACTCGGACCAGCTGTACTTAGAGTGTCATGTAGATGCGGTGGGAAGATTACCAGATTCGGAGCACCGTCGCCGCGCTGACGGCTGTCGTAGACGCCTTACTTCCAACGGCTCCCGCACCAGGACGACGAAAAAGTCGGCTAAGCACTTTCGGGCATCACCATCAAACTTGGCGAAGCCACGGGCGACGGATTGGGCTGAGGTCTGACGCCCAAGGTTGGAGGCTCACTGCGGCTTGGCTGGCGGCTGTTGGGCGGGCGGAGGCTGACCGGCCGCCGGCGTGGCCGTCGATGGGGTCTTGGGCTTCGGCTTTTTCTTCGGCGCCGCCTTCTTCGGGGGCTCGTTATCGTCTACGACAATTTTCTTCGGTGGAGCCACCGGAATCGCTGCCTGCGCCGTCTTCAAGTCCGCTCGCAGCCGTACGATCTCAGCTTCTTTGGCCGACGACACGCTTTCAATTCGCTGCGCCAACTGCTTTCGCGTATTCTCAAAAGTGCTCAGATCATTCGCAAGCGACTGGAAGTCGTCTTTCGACCCGAACGCTCCTGTTACCTCCACCACACTCCCCAGCACGTCGTACAAGGCATCGAGATTGCGATAGAGCTTGAAGGTCGTGGGCAGATCTTCGGGTTGCGCGCGCAATTGCGCGATGATCTCCAGCAGCGCGCCTTGCAGGTTGCGCTGAATAGAATCCACGTTCGCAAGCGTCTGCTTCTTCGAGCTGCTGTCCGCCTTCCAGCGCTCAATGCGCAATTTCGCCAGGTCGGCCTGCGTGCTCTTTGCGCTCGCTTCGAGCTGCGCCAGCATTCCGTTCAACTGACTTATCGATACATACGAAACCGGCTGAGGGGAAGCAGCCCTACCCTGTACCGAATCCTGACCGTTCGCAGTAGACGCACCCGGCACGGGGCCCGCTTGGCCCAGCATGGCAGCCACGCAGAATAAAAAAGAGAGACTTGCTAACAGAAAGGTACGTTTCATTGTTTGCAGCGGTTGCGTTCGCGACCAACAGCATACTACAAGGATCGCTCCACCGTGGATGGGTGGCATCCCTTGATTGAAGATTTGAATTCATAGGTATCCGCTCCTTTGGGCGTCATCTTGAGCGGAGCCGTTTTTCACGCAGAGGAGGGATATGGCGTGCAGCCTGCGAACTGCGCTACGCGGACAATTCGACTCTTCGCTTACTCGGGATGATAATTAGAAAAGACATGCTCAGACTTCTCCGCATACGGCCACCCTTCCAGCCCGGGTTGTTCTTAGCTCTCATACTCCAGCTGGCCTTCCCCGCGCTTTCCTCCTCCCAAGATCTCGCCCGCCGCCTTATTCTCAAAGACGGCTCTTATCAGTTGGTCGCGAAATATGAGATGAAAGGCGACCGCGTACGCTACATGAGCGCCGAGCGTGATGAATGGGAGGAGATCCCCGAATCGCTGGTCGACTGGCCCGCAACCGAGAAATACGAAAAAGATCGCGCCGCCGGAGCATCTGTGCCGGAGGCCGCGAAACTCGACAAGGAACTTGAACAGGAGCGCGAACGGGAAGAAACACTACTTCCTCAAGTCGCTCCCGGGCTGCGCCTGCCCGAAGATTCGGGAGTGTTTTTGCTCGACAATTTCCAGGGCGAGCCGCAGATCGTAGAGCTTCAGCAGACCGCGGGCGATGTCAACCGCAATACAAAAGCCAACATTTTCCGCGGCATCAATCCAGTAGCCGGGCTCAAGCAGACCGTCGAACTAGAGGGAGTTCACGCTCCGGTGCAGTCCCACGTCGATGTTCCGGCGCTTTATCTCAGTGTGGACGCTGCTCCCGACCGCCCCGATCCGGGCATCATGAAGGATTCGGCCCATGCCGCCCAAGGTCCCCAACAACGTGAGCAGCCGCGCCAACCCGACATGCCCGCCGACCGTTTTCGTATCGTCCGGACCGAGGTGAAAGGCGGGAAGCGCATCCTAGGCGACGTGAAACGGCAGGTCACCGGAAAAATCAGCCAAGAGCAACACCTGGTCAAGACCACCATGACCCGCGTTGGCGGAGGCTGGGTCAAGGTCACCCCGACCGACAGCCTGCCGCCAGGAGAGTATGTCCTTGTCGAAATGGTGAGCCAGGAGGGAGGCAAAGAAGGTATGAACCTCTACGTCTGGGATTTCGGTGTCAACCCTAAAGCGCCCGCCAACGCGAATTCTTGGAAGCCTTCCGCCCGGGATGCGACACCGGAGCCCGCCTCGAACCCTCATTGATTTCCAGATCTTTGTGAGTTTTTCGAAACTGACAAGCGCAAGTGCTAGCCGGGCCGCGACGCTGCCTCGTCCCGCCGCGTGAACCCCGCGCGCCGCAGCGCAATCCGCATCGCTCTGTCGGTCTGGCAACTCTCGGCCACTCTCCCGAGAGAAATAACGTCGCCGAAGAAATGTAGAACCATCCCGTTCAAAGCCACAAAGGCGCGGAATAGGCTCGGTTTGAGTTTGGGAAACGAGTGCCGGAATTCGCTCCACGTGAAGCTGGGAGAATGCAACGTCGCCTTCAACCACCCTCCCGGAACCAGCACCCGATGCAGTTCGGCAAGCACGCGTGGAATGTGCATATACGGCAAAGCGACTTCGGAAAAGACGCTGTCAATGCTGCCCTCAGGAAGCGGCAGTTCCTCGCCGCGCCCACACAGATAGACCCAGCCTCTGCCCTTGTACTTGAAATTGGCAGCCCGCGCTTTGTCCCTCCGAGTATCGATCCCAATGAGCCGGAAGTCTTGCACCTGCAAGTGGAGAGTTCGCCAGGAGTCTCCATTACCACATCCGAGATCAAGAATCCGCTCCATAACACGTCCACGCAAAACAGCCCGGAAACAAGGCGAGGCCATCCCGCCTTCCGAGCAATTGAAACCTTATCTCGAAAATCTGAGGTAGTGAAATTCGAGGTGAGAAATCCGAGAGTCGCCCCTATTCCTTCAAGGTCCCGCGCTGCGCGATCCCGATATTGTCGCGGCTGGAATTCTTCACCACATACATCATCCCATCCGCCTGCCGAATCACATCGTGCGCCGTGCGCGCATCATGCGGATACGTTGCCAACCCGATGGAAGCTCGCACATTCAGATTTAGCCCTTCTTCGCCGCAAAAACTGCTGGCCCGCAAACCATCGCGTAACCGCTTGGCCACCACCAGCGCCTGATCTTTCCCCGTCTGAGGCAGGAGCACGACAAACTCGTCCCCGCCGTAGCGAAACGCAAAATCAATCAAGCGCAGCTGCGCCTTAATCAAATATCCGATCTCCGCCAGCAGCTTGCTCCCAATCAAATGCCCATGCGTGTCATTGACCGCCTTAAAGTGATCCAGATCGATAAATAGGATGCTGAATTCATAGCCGAACCGAGAGGACCGATAGACCTCAGTGTCCAGCGTCTTATACAAATGCCGAGCATTATAGAGACCCGTGCAGTCATCGGTGATGGTCAATTCTTGAATCTTCTCCACCCAGCGCGCGTTCTCAATGGCGATTGCCGCGTAGTCGCACAGGGACTGCAGAAAGAACAACTCCGCATCCTTAAACCGCTCGATGTCCACATTGACGAGTTGAATCACGCCCAGCACCCGTAGCTTCGATCGCAGAGGCACGCAAATCACCGATCGCGTCTCCCAGTTAGTCGTCTGGTCCACGCGACTCGCAAAGGCCGGGTCCGCGTGCACATCCGGCACAATCCGCGCCTCCCCGTGTTTCGCCACCCATCCGGCAATACCTTCGCCCATTTTCAGCCGCACACTCTTCAAGGCTTCCGCCTTGTCGCCCACCGCGATCGCAAAGTAGAGTTCGTCGAGCCCTTCGTCCACCATCAACAACGACCACGTGTCCGGACGAAAATACTCCGCCATTTTTTCCATGATGGTCTGCAGAATAGAGTCGAGATCCAGCGACGACGTGAGCGCCTTGGCCACATCGTGAAAGATCGTGAGTTCCTGATTCTGCCGCGTCAATTGAGTGCCGGCCTCAGGCATGCAGCAATACCGTTGTCCCTCGCTTAACCGGATGGTGTTCAAAAAGTATATTCGTCACTTTCGTACACCCGCAATGACCGTTGGTAACTAGTACCTGTAAAGCTAACGGCATGTTGCACCTAGACGTACATCGATTCGCCACCAGATCTCTCCGCAGGCGTATTCTCTAAGGATGCGACAGACCCCCACGTCCTGCCCCCTGCTAACCGCGTTGACCTTTGCGCTTGTTCTGGCTGCCGTGCCCGCCGGCCGCAGTTCCGATGCCCAGCCCGTTCCCGTGGTTGACGGCGGCATTGGACCGTGCTCGGCCGATTTCACCGTTACCGACGCCGCTGGCGCGCCCGTCTACGCCGCCAAGGTCAGCGTTCACATCGCTTACGGATTCATGTACGCCCGCAAACTCGACTTGGAAGTCGGCACGAACTCCGACGGCAATGCCCGCTTCACCGGACTCCCCGACCGCGTAAAGCACGGCCTCTTCTTCAAAGCCTCAGAAGGCGACCGTACCGCCGAAGCCTTCGACGATCCTTCCAACACCTGCAAAGCGCAATTCACGCTGACCCTCCGTAAGAAACCTTAGGCTTCGACCAAAAGCTTGCGCACGTTACCCCGGGCTTTCACTCTTGGCGGTGGCGCGCATCCTCCTCTTGTCCTATGATGTTTCCGTTATCATCCGGGCGAACGACGCTTCCTAGCAGGAAAATGTGGGCGAATTCGGAGAGAAATTCCGTAAGGCGCGCGAGAAGAAGGAAATCTCGCTCGATGACGTTTCTAACGTTACAAAAATTGGCGCGCGTATGCTTCGGGCTATCGAAGAAGAAGACTTCGACCAGCTCCCCGGAGGCGTATTCAACAAGGGATTCATCCGCGCTTACGCCAAGCATCTCGGACTGAACGACGAAGAAGCGGTCAGCGACTATCTTGCCTGCCTGCGCCAGGCGCAGATCGATGCACACGAGGTCTGGGAACCGGAAGCATCCGCGAAGCCAAGCACTGCCCAACGCTTGGCGGCCCCCCAAAAGCGGCGCTCGAGCGACTCGAGCAGGTCTGCCGCGAAAGGGCAAGCGCCTGTTCAAGTTGAGGAACTCCCCCACCTGCAACTCCCGCGCGCCGAACACGTCCGCCCTCCGCGAAATGACTTTGCACGAAACTCCAACGGCGAAATTCCATGGAGAATCCTTGCCGTCGCCGCAATAGTGGCCGTCCTGGCAACGATTCTTTGGATGCGCCACTCTCACGGCGCGCACAGCGCAGCCGCTGTTCCTTTAGCAAGACCCCAACCGGCAACCACAGCCTCCGTGCCCGCTTCCGACCCCGCATCAACGGTGGAATCGCTTAATCAGCCGTCCAATCCCGCGCCCGCAAACAGCACGACGGCGACTTCGTCGCAGCCGTCCTCCTCGAGTAATCATCCCCGTGAAGGCGCTCAGTCTTCGGCAACATCCCCTAACCCATTGGGCGCAACACCAGCGGCCTCGTCAGCCAGCAACTCTGCGAACAATGCGGAAGAGAATGACGTTACCATTTCTGCCTTCAAGCCGACGGTTCCGAGTTCTTCCGCGAATTCCACCGCCCCGCTGAAGCTCGTGATCCGTGCCCAGGAAACTTCCTGGATCTCCGTACAGGCCGACGGCCAAACCGTCAGCCAGGAAACTCTTATCGCTCCCGCCCATGCCTCCATCCGTGCCACTCGCGAAATCATCGCCAGGATCGGCAACGCCGCTGGAGTCACTTTCCTGTGGAATGGCCAGGAAATCCCCGCAGACGGCGCCGAAGCTGAAGTAAAAACCTTCGTCTTCGATGCCAACGGCGTGCGAGTCGTCCCTTCGACGCCGTCTCCGGTTCAGGGCCGCTAATCTACCGGGTCGCATACTTGCGAACAGCTGCTCTCTGGCACCAGACCTCCGGTGGAGACCGTTGCTTGCACCGTCTCGCCGTTCCTCAACACGAAAAGTAAGAAAGTTACGGCGCTGGCGTCCGCCTTCATTGCCACGACACGGCTGTGTCCGATCCTGGACACTCAGCCGCAAAGCCGAACAGTACGAATCGGTCCAAACAAATTGTTTCCGCTGACAATTGAATCACTTGACACCTCTCGCGATTGGTGACAGACGTGCGACTCTCTCGTCAATCTATCTTGGGGGAACACCGTCCATGCAGACCCTGCTACAGGACTTCCGCTTCAGCCTCCGCCAACTGCGCAAGAACTTAGGATTCACTTTCACCGCAGTCATATCGCTCGCATTGGGCATCGGAGCCACCACTGCGGTATTCAGTGTGGTTTACGCCGTTTTGATGAATCCCTATCCCTATGCCAACTCGGACCGCATGGTCCACATGAGGCTCAGCGACAAATCGCAACATGACATGGGATTCGGTCTGACCGGCGCGCAATGGCAGCAAATCCGTAAATCCCCTGTCGTTGAAGATGCATTCATCTGTGACGACTGGAATCTCACTGTTACCGGTCACGATCTTCCTGAAGACCTCAACGGCGTGTACATGAGCTCCAACACCTTTACCTTCATGGGCGTTCCTCCGGCACTGGGGCGTGGATTGATCCCATCCGATGCCATCGACGGTCAGGAGCCCCAGCCAGTCGCCGTGCTCGGCTACAAATTTTGGCAGCGCCACTTCAATTCCGACCGCGGCGTCCTCGGTCAAACCTTGCAATTAGTCCGCAAGAATTACACCATCGTCGGCGTCGCAGCTCCGCGCTTCACCTGGGAAGACGGAGACGTCTATCTCCCCCTAAAGGTTACGCAGGATCCCATCAAGGCTTATTACACCGGGCTCCGTCTGAAGCCCGGCGTGCCGCATGAGACTGCGAATGCCGCGTTGCAACCGCTGATCGAGCAGTTCGCTAAGGAAACGCCGAAACATTTTCCAACGGGTCATTTCCAGTTTCACGTGGTTGGCCTGAACGAACAATTCGTGCGGGAACTGGGCGGGACGTTGAATCTATTATTCAGCGCGGTGGCCCTGCTGCTGGCAATCGGCTGCGGAAACGTCTCCATTCTGCTGCTGGCACGGGGTACAGCGCGACAGCATGAATTCGCGGTTCGCACGGCGATTGGCGCCAGCCGGCGACGCGTCATCCGCCAATTGCTGACGGAGGCGCTACTTCTTTCGCTCTCCGGAGCCGCGCTGGGCGTGCTGCTCGCCTATAGGGCACTCGCCATCATCGTGGCCCTGCTTCCCAAATATTCTTTTCCGCATGAGGCCGCGATCCAGATTAATCTGCCAGTTCTGGCCTTTACCATCAGTGTCGCGCTGCTGACGGGAATACTGTTTGGGCTGTGGCCGGCACTCCAGCTTTCGCGACCCGAAGTCAGTCAAGTGATGCAGTCCAGCACGCGCAAGATTGTTGGCGTGGTACGGGGACGCACGACCCACAGCTTCCTTACGGGCGCACAGGTCGCTCTCACGCTCCTGATGCTGGCCGGCGCTGGCGCGGCCATGGAAGGCTTTCTGCGGCTCATCCACACGCCGTTGGGATACGATCCACATAATGTCATGTCCGTTGGAATTCCTGTCCATGACGGCGCCTACCCTTCGTGGGAGGCGCGCAAGGCCTACTTCGAGCAACTCCACCACCGAGCGTCTACCGTTCCCGGCGTGACCATGACCGCGATCTCGACCAACGCTACTCCACCTTCCAACGGCTGGCAGACCAGCATCGAGATCCTCGGCCAATTACCGCGCGATGAACAAAAAATCCGGGTCAACTTCGTAAGCCCAGGGTACTTTCCGCTACTACGTATTCCACTTGCCCAGGGCCGAATTTGGGACGAAAGCGAAAACCACAACGCAGCCCATGTCGCCGTGATCAACCAGACCATGGCGCGCATCTATTTTCCGGCCGGCGATGCGATCGGGCACTCACTGAAAGTTCCTGACATGAAAGATGAGCCGCCTTACACGACAGCCGCGCCCGGCGCACCCGGCTCCTGGCTGCAGATTGTGGGCATCGTTGCCGACAAGCGCGATGACGGCTTGAGAAATCCGATTCTGCCGGAAGCTTTCGTACCTTATACCTTGTCGATGCGGGTGTGGACGCAGATCCTTGTGCGTTCGGAAGTTTCGCCTCTCTCACTATTGCACGCCATTGGAATGCAGGTGAACTCAGTCGATCCTGACCAGCAGATCAACGGCCAGGTCGAAGACTTGGACCACTGGATCACAGGCCAGCAGGAATATGAGCAGGAGCATCTAGTGGCATGGCTTTTCGGCTCATTCGCCCTGCTGGCGCTGGCTCTCGCCGCAGTTGGACTGTACAGCGTCGTTTCCTATTCGGTGGCGCAGCGCACAAACGAGTTTGGTATTCGTATCGCGCTGGGCGCACAACGTACGCATGTTTTGCGCATTGTGTTCTCGTCTACAGTGGTGAGCGTGGGGGGCGGAATCGCGGTGGGGATGCTACTCACACTCGTTCTCAGTCGGGTACTGTCGCGATGGGCCCAGGGAAGTTCCCGCGACCCGCTGGTCCTCTTAGCTGTGACGATTCTGTTGAGCCTGGTAGCAGCAATCGCCTGCTCCGCGCCCGCACGCAGGGCAGTAAAGGTAGATCCCATGACCGCTCTCCGTTACGAGTAGGCGACGCGGGGGGTCTGGCAAAGTCCAGCCGCGAAAGCCTGCCCTCAGCAAAGTCGAACAACGTCGGCGTGAAATCTGGCACGGAAAGCACCGAGTTTCCCGAAATGACCTGCGCCGTTTTTCACAAAAACTCTTCAGCCCTGATTAACGGTTCATTCGCACGGCACGCCGCAGACTGGCAGGGATGAAGTTGGAACTGTTTTGCGATCGTTTCGTAATGCTCACCAGGCGGAAATGCAAAGCTCAGGCGACATGCTATGCACTCGAGGAAGCGGCCGGTTTGGGACATCAAGATGCCAATACGATGTGCCGGGGGGAGAGAGTTGAACGATGGTATAGCTTTCCCCCTCGCGTCTCCCACAGGCGAATTGGCGGTCGAATCTATACGCGGCTGATTTTGCATAATGAGAGATTTCACGGCACAATGCTCACAAGACCCGCTCGGCGAACAGACTGGCGGTTCCGGCCTAGAGAACTGAGGCTGCCTTTGGCAGAGAGCGCACGTGAGAGATGGCAGATCAAGATCCTGGCCTAGATTGCGATTTGAGATCCACAACACTCCGGCCAGGGATTCGAATTCTTATACACCCTAATGGCGAACCCTGTCGGTACGCCGTCGCACCGAAGTGCACCAAAAGGAGTGCGAACGGGATTGATCATATGTCGATCACTGAAAACATAGCAATGGTGCGCGATCGAGTCTCTGAGTCCGCGCGGCGCGTAGGGCGGCGCGCAGATGACATTGCGCTGATGGCTGTGAGCAAGACTCATTTCCCCGATCGCATTCGCAAAGCTTATGCCAGCGGACTGCGACTGTTCGGGGAAAACCGCGTGCAGGAATTCGCCGGGAAGGCCGGTGCCCTAGCCGATTTGGCTGGAGCTGAGTGGCACATGATCGGACATCTGCAGACCAACAAAGCTGGCAAGGCCGCGGAACTGTTCCACGCCGTGGACTCAATTGATTCGGTAAAGTTGGCCGAAAAGCTGGACTTTGCCGCGCTCGCGATTGGCAAGAAGTTAAGCGTGCTAATCGAAATCAACGTAGGCGGCGAGATGGCAAAAAGCGGGATTGCGCCAGATTCGCCCGCTCTGGACGGCCTGCTGTTGGCCGCGCCGCAGTTCGAGGCCCTGGAGTTTTGCGGGCTCATGACCGTGCCTCCGTTCACCGACGATCCTGCGGAAGCGCGACCTTATTTCCGCAATCTGCGCGAACTGCGCGATGTAATCGCTGGACGCAAACTCCCTGCCATTAGAATGGACGCGCTTTCAATGGGCATGTCACACGACTTCGAAGTGGCGATCGAAGAAGGATCGACCTGCGTGCGCGTGGGAACGGCGATCTTCGGAGAAAGAGCAAAACGCTAACCACGGCGGGCACCCGGAACAGAGAGTAATACCCATGATCCCGCTTCGGGTTTCGAGCAGCGGAGTAACGTTTGCCGTAAGAGTTCATCCGCGAGCCAAAAAGAATGCTCTCAACGGCGAGATTGGCGATACGCTCAAAGTTTCTCTGACCAGTCCTCCGGTAGATGATCGAGCCAACCAGGCCTGCATCGAATTCTTCGCGAAATTTTTGAAGGTGCCGCGACCTTCCGTTACCATTGCCTCCGGTCAGACCAGCCGAAATAAAGTCATCTGCGTCGCGGGAGTGACTGGCCAGTACATTCGAGATCGACTGCGCCGCTGATCGGGGCGGGGCGCCCGCGCCACACAACCATAGGAGCCACTTTGCCCTTCTCCGAACGCTTCGAGGAAATTCGCACTGGGTTCGAGCGGCCGTTCTGGATTGCCAACCTCAGCGAGCTTTTTGAGAGACTCTCTTACTACGCTGTTTTTGCAGTGTTGGCGCGTTACTTGCACGAGGGTCTGCATTTTGACGTGGAGCGTGCCAGCAGCCTGACCGGGATGTTTGGTGGTTGGGTTTGGTTTCTCGCGGTAGTGGGCGGGGCGCTGGCGGACCGCCTCGGGTTCCGGCGCGCGCTTTCGCTGGCTTATTTGATTCTCACCATCGCCTATTTCATGCTGGGGTCGATCGGTTCCGCATGGCTGGCTCCATTGCGCAACCACGTGCCCCTGGTGACGTTAGTGGCGTTTGTCCTGATGTTGCCGGCGCTGGGCGTCGCCCTGGTAAAACCTAGCGTGGTCGGGACCACGGCCCGTGCTTCCAAGGAAAACGTCCGCTCCGTGGGATACTCGATCTACTACACGCTGGTGAACGTCGGAAGCACGGCGGGACCGTTGCTCGCCTCGTGGGCCCAAGAACATGGTGTCGTAGAAAATGTATTTCGCATCGCGGCCCTAAGCGTCTTTCTCATGTTCTTCGTCGTGCTGCTTCTGTTCAAGGAACCGAGCCGCGCCGAGGAAGGCGAAAAGGCAAGTCTCCGCCAAGTGGGGAAAAACTTCCTCACCGTGCTCTCGAACCCCAGATTTATGTTGTTTCTTCTGATCTTCACGGGATACTGGATTGTCTTCTGGCAGGAATTCATCGCGCTGCCACTGTACATTTCCGCTTATATCGATCCGAAGGCAGACACGGCACGAATATTGGCGACCGATCCGATCGTGGTGATCTTGTTCACGATGGTGATTGGGCTTCTGACCAAGCGCATGCACGCGTTTCACGCGATTGTCCTGGGCACCCTGATTTCGAGTCTGGCCTGGATTCTTCTGATCGTGCATCCCTCGGTCTGGATGGCAGTCGCCACTCTGGTTGTGGTCGCGATCGGCGAAATCGTACAACAACCGCGCTACTACGACTACATCTCGCGTCTGGCGCCCGAGGGACAGCAAGGGACCTATATGGGCTTCGCGTTTCTTCCGCTCGGCATCGGATCTTTTATTGCAGGCAAGTTTAGCGGGTGGCTCATGCATCACTTCGGGGAAGAGATGCATCGGCCGGAATTCGTCTGGTGGTCGGTGGTCGGCGTTGGAGTCGCGACAACATTACTACTGTGGATCTACGACCGTATCGTCAGAGTAGAGGCAACGTCTGAGGTGAAATAGATGGCGCGAGTCCGACCGTCGAAGGTGCCAGGTTCGTTCGGACAATGCAACAGTGCGCAAACCGATGTCGCCACAGAAATACTGAAGATCCTCAAGAGTGGCGGCTCGACGGAACATGCCGCCGGCGTGCAGTGGTTTTTCAAAGACGCGATCCAGTCGCACGGATGGTATACGGCTGATTTGCGGCAGGCCATGCGGCGCTGCCGCCAGGAGATTTTGCACGAGCACGAGTTCGATTTTCTGTTGGCAGTGGCCGACAAACTTTTTCGGGAATCGGTGCTCGAAGAGAAAATTGCTGCGGTGTTTCTGCTGGAGAAGATGAATGCGCGGTTTACCGATCGAGAGTTCCGTATGTTCGAGGCGTGGCTGGATCGCATCAGCAGATGGGCCGATCATGATGCGCTGGTACACAACCTCATTGCGCCGATGGTGGCGGCGAATCCGACGCGTGTCAAGGACCTCTTCCGCTGGGCAAAATCGCGCGATCGCTGGCACCGACGAGCGGCGTGCGTAGCACTCATTCGCGCAGCGCGGGAGAAAATGTTCCTTCCCGAGATCGTGAAACTTTCCGACTCATTGCTCGCCGATCCGGATGACATGGTGCGGAAAGGACTGGGCTGGCTGCTGCGGGAAACTGCGAAGTTCGATCCAAAGCACGCGGTGCCATATCTGATGAAGATTCGCGGCCGCGCTCCGCGCCTGGTATTGCGGACTGCCTGTGAAACCCTGCCGAGTTCGGTGAAGCGGAGGATTCTAATGCGTGAGTTGCCTGAGGCCTGATCTGCGTCTGCAACTGCCCGCGGAGATTCGCCCAAAATCCGTCCTCTTGTTTACAATAGATGTTTCCTCATGGATCTGGCTGCCATTCAGTCCGCGCTGCGCGAACGCAACATTGACGCTTGGTTGTTCTACGACCATCATCATCGTGATCCCATCGCTTACCGTGTACTCGGCCTGCCCGCGAACCTGATGGTGACCCGGCGCTGGTTTTACCTGATCCCGGCTGAAGGCGAGCCTGTCAAACTGGTCCACAAGATTGAAGCCGGACACCTCGATTCTGTGCCTGGCAAGAAGCACCAGTATTCCGGCTGGCAGGAATTGTTCGACAAGTTGAAGTCCGTTTTGGCGAATTACCGTGACATCGCCATGCAGTATTCGCCCAATAACATTGTCTTCACCATTTCCCTGGTCGATGGCGGGACCATCGATCTGCTGCGCGGCCTGGGCAAGAACGTGGTCAGCTCCGCAGATCTGGTCGCACAGTTCGAATCGACTTGGAGCGAAAAGCAAATCCAGTCGCACTTCGCGGCAAGGGACAGCATAGACTCCATTGTGGCCGAGGCATTTAAAGAGATCGGCAGGCGGGTACGCAATGGCGGCACCAAAGAGCATGAAATTCAGCAGTGGTTCGTAGAGGCCTTCGCCCGCGAGAACTTATTGACGGACGATCCGCCCATTGTTGCGGTCAATGTCAACGCCGGAAACCCGCACTACGAGCCGCATGCCAGTCATCCCGTGCCAATTCGCCAGGGAGACCTTATCTTGCTTGACGTCTGGGGCAAGAAGAACACGCCCAACGCCGTTTACTACGATGTGACGTGGATGGGTTTCGTGGGCGGTGCGCCATCAGGGCGCATGTATGAAATTTTCGAGATCGTGCGCGATGCGCGCGATACAGGTGTGAAAACCGTCGTCGACGCCATCCAGGCTGGACGCCGCATCGCCGGATGGGAAGTGGATCACGCCACGCGCGGCCATATCCAAAAAGCCGGCTACGGCGATTATTTTATCCATCGCACGGGACATTCCATCGGAACTGACGTCCATTCCAACGGGGCCAACATGGACGACCTGGAAATTCACGATGAGCGGCAGATTCTTCCTAACTCCTGCTTCTCTATCGAGCCCGGCATCTACCTGCCGGAGTTTGGCGTGCGAAGCGAAGTAAACGTGCTGGTCCGCCCCAAGTCTGCCGAAGTAACTGGAAAAATTCAACGAGAGATTGTGAACATCTGAATGGCAAATTCCACGACAGAAAAACCGAGAGTCGCGCAGGCACAACCGGCGAGCATCATGGCCATGATCGCCCCGGCCGTCGGCTGGCTGATTCCAGGCGCAGGACATATGATCCAGAAGCGCTGGATTCGAGGCTTGCTGCTGTTTATCTCAATTACGACGCTGTTCGGGCTCGGTCTCGCGATGCAGGGCCGCATCTATAAGGCAAACGGTGGTGACATCCTCGACATTCTAGGCTTCGTCGGGGACGTCGGTGCCGGTGGACTCTACATTGTGACGCTCGCCATGGACTGGGGTCAGGGGGCGATTGCATTCGCCACCGCCGACTATGGAACAAAATTTATGATTGTCGCGGGCTTGCTGAACTTCATTGCCGTGGCCGACGCTTATCATATTGCCATCGGGAAAAAACGATGAAGTCGCAATCCGCTGTCAGCTATCGGCCGTCAGCCAAAACCTTTTCGCGGAGACTCGCGCAGTGACTATCACTCTCAATCATTTCAGCGCAGCGGCCGTGTTTGCCCTGTTCGCCTCAATCGTTTTCGGCATCACCCACCGCGAGACCACGCGCGACATGGTCCGCTATGGCCTCTACTGTTTCGTTATGTTTCTAGGTGGAGTATTCGTCGCGGGTTGGGCGATGTGGGTATTGAGAAGATAGCTTTTCAACCGTAGAGACGTAGCTTGCTACGTCTCCGCCGACGGCGCTACAGAAGATGGCCAAGACCTTGCCAGCAACGTCTCTACACTTCACCCTTCCCACACAAACGCGTCAAAAATTCTCTTCGACTCGAACTGCAGACGCCGGTAAAGTGCCACCGCTCGCGCGTTGGCTTCCGTCACCGTCAGTGATAGCAGGGCAAAGTTTCGCTGGCGCAGGTTGCGCTCGGTGGCTGCCATCAGTGACTCACCAATCCTTCGCGAACGATACTCGGGCAGAACGCACACCTGAGTGACATGGCCGACATCGTGCCGGACGCGCGAGCACAGAATCAATCCGATCAGACTCTTCGCTCTGCGATCCAAGGCTACGAACGACGACTCGGCGTCGAACACGCCGCATCCCGGGAAGCGCACGATGTTGTTCAGAAAGCGCAGCGAACCGCTGAGCGTGTGATACTGATCGTTAATCTGGGCATCGACGTGACTCCGATACGCCGCGGTTATAACCGCAGCGGAGGGTTGGTAGTCCCCGTCGGCCCAAGGTCGAATTTCCACTTCGGGATGAGTCAAAACTTTCTCCGACGGCGCCTTGCCGAGCCGCAATGTCATGAACAGCCGCGGGTGGCGCTGAAATCCAGTCTCAATAAAGGGGCGTGAAACCGAGTTGGCTTCGTGGGCCAGCAGTTGCGCCTCCACGCGATGAATCCCCGGAGACTGCTGCAACGTTTCGATGACATGCGTCAGCAACTTCAATTCAACCTCGCGCGCGTTAGGGAGGCGGACGCCGTTGGTAACGTAGAGGTCGCCAATTACTCCTTTGCTGCCCTCATACACAAAAAACGAATAACCGAAGACGCGCCCTCGCTCCACGGCGGCGTACCCAGGCAGAATCTTCGCATCGACATAGCGTAGAATCATCTCCGCCGAGCCGGAGTAATCCCACGAAAGCTGGCGCGCCCAGAGCTGTGTTTCGTCTTCGAGCAGTGGACGCAGGTCCACCGAAGAAAAATGCCTGAGGTCGAGAATTTCCAAATCGCTCCTACAGCGGCGACCGCAAATGGGCTGCGGCAAGCATCGCGGCAAAATTTCGAGTGTAGTTGGTTCGCTGACCGGAGGCAAACCGGGCGAACAAGGGGCAGCAACCAGTCGATCGCGAGAAAGTTCCAGAATGTCTTGCGGACTTCACGATCCCCTAGCGAGCTTTGCGGTTAACCGCTGAGGACGCCAAGAAGTCGCAAGGAACGCACAGAGCTCGCCCTCGCCTTTTCATTGGCCCCGAATTGTCAGGGTTTGACCGCCGCTACCCAGTAGTAATCCACCTCCTGAGGCGCGTAGTGGCCGAGGAGCAAGACGCGCCGCCCCGCCGTTCGATTCGCGACGTTGACCTTCCAGGTCGCCGGAGCCACCAGCAAATGTTCCTCCGCCGGGATCGTCCCCGACTCATAGCGCACCGCGACGTGATTGCGATAAAACGTAAGCCCGTACTCCATCTCGCGGGGAACGCCGTAGACTGCGAGCGGCAGTGGATGCGTTTCCACGCTCGCAATCTCAACGGCTAGCGGCCGCGCCGAAAGCTTTTGATCGATGGCGGTCGCTCCCAGCTTCAGCACTGCCGCCACCGACAATACCACCGGAATCAGAGTCACAAAGCGCAGCATGCGCAGGCGCAACCGGCTGACCAGCGTTAGCGCAATGGCGGCACAGAGCGCGAAAGCAACCGCGAGCGCGAAGAGCATAGGTCGCCCCGCAGGCAGCCGGCGCTCGGTAATAACATGAGCAATCAGCAAGGACGGAACGAGCGGCGCGGTGGCCAGAACCGCATGCGCCACCGCCAGTCCCTTCGGGACATTTTCCTCATCTGCAAGTTGCTGTCGTAAATAATCCGCAAGCAGCACGGCACCCGCGGGAATTGCAGGAAGGATGTACCCGGGAAGCTTCGACTGTGAGAACGAAAAGAATGCGACCGGCACGATCAGCCAGCAACAGGCGAACCAGCTGAACTGCCATTCAAGATCAGGCTCGGGGGAAACTAATTTTCGGTCGGCCCACCAGATTCGCATTGGCTGAACGGTCGCCGTGATCACGAATAGCGTCCACGGCAAGAATGCGAGAGCCGTAACCGGAACGTAGTACCAAAATGGCTGGCGGTGATGATACAGATCGCTTGAGAAGCGAGCCAGATTGTGTTCCAGAACGAATTCGCGAACGAATTGCGGATTCCGTATCTGCACTGCGACGTACCACGGCGCGGCAATCGCGCAGAACAGAAGAATCCCCGGGAGCCAGAACGTTCTTAGGACAGTGCGAGATTCGCGACTTCCCAGCGCGAAGAGCATGATGACGGCCGCCGCCAAAAACGGCGCCACCGGCCCTTTTGCCAGCATCCCCAGCGCCATAAGGACATAGAACAGCGCAAGGTAAGCTCGCTTCCCGCTATCGCGCCAGGCCCACCACGACAGCATCCCCATTGAGAAAGCAGCGGCCAGCGCCACGTCCATCGAGGCCGCTCGCGCGTAGCCGATCACTCCCGCGCAGGAAGCCGTGATCAGCGCGGCATCCACTTCCACGCCGCGTCTGAAGCGGCGAAAGAAAAGATAAACTCCAATTACCAGCAGCGTCGCGTCAATCGCAGCCGGAATTCGTGCTGTCACATCGTTTACACCGAACGCCGTATATGCCAGCATCGCCTGCCAGTAATACAGTGGGGGCTTTTCGAGCCACGCGTGGCCGCCGAGCACCGGCGTGACCCAGTCGCGGCGCTCGAGCATCTCGCGCGCCACCTGCGCGTAGCGTGGCTCGTCGGCGCCGATCAGGCCGAACTGCCCCAGACCGTAGAAAAAGAGAAACCCACAGAAGCCTGCCATCAGCAACACATCCGTGCGGGTGCGAGTGGTCATGGAAGAAATTGCTGATTGATGATTGTTGATTGTTGATTGTTGATTGAAAATCACCAGCCCGCAGTATGGGTTTTCAATCAAGAATCAACAATTGTTCTCTATTGTACGGAAGGTCCGCCGCGAACCTGGGAAAGAACCTGCTTCAGGGCTTCGGAGAGTGGGCCATCGACCGAGCAGCCGCTGGCGCATTCGTGGCCTCCGCCGCCGAAACTTTCGGCCACGCGCGCGACGTTCAGTTTGCCTTTACTTCGCAGGCTCACACGGTATCGGCCGTCGGGCAGTTCCCGGAAGAACGCCGCTACTTCGACGCCACCAATGGAAAGAACATAGTTCACCAAACCTTCACAGTCTTCTTCAATTGCGCCACAAGTCTCCATCTGCCTCTGCGTAACCCAGGCGTAGGCGAGGTGCTCTTCGGCGGTCAAACTGCGCAGAGCTTCCCCAAGCAACCGGATTTTGGCGACGGAGTGCGCGAAATAAATGCCGCGCGCACAGTATGCCGGATCCGCTCCGGCCAACACGAGCTCGCGCGCCAGAGCGAAAGTATTCTCATTTGTGCCTTGAAACATGAACGAACCGGTGTCCGTCATCAGCGCAGTATAAAGGCAGGTCGCCACCTCGGCAGAAAATTTCACGCCCGCTTCCCGGGCCAGCCGAAACACCATTTCCGCGGTAGCCACAGCATGGGGATCGATCCAGTTGACATGCGCGAATGGGCGTCCGCTGACATGATGATCGATGCTGATTAGGAACCGATTCTCCAGACCTTCGAGCCGGGTTCGATGAATGCTATCGCACTCCAGAATAATCGCCGCCTCGTAATTGCCCCTGACCTGGCTGGACTGCACGACTTGATCTGCGAATGGAAGCGAACGATAAACTCGGGGAACGCCATCGTGCAGGACAACATCCGCCTGCTTACCCATGGCGCGTAAGATCTGGCAGCATGCCAATGCCGATCCTACAGCATCGCCGTCAGGCCGGGCGTGCGAGGTCAGCACGAATCTCTCGTGCTCTCCGATCCGACGGAGCACGTCCTCCAGCACGTCACTATGCCTTTTTTCCACCAGGTTCCTTAACTGCCTTACTTCGTTTTTTGGCCCGAGCCAACAATTCCTCGACCCGCGCCTTTTCCTGTTCCGCGCGATCTAGGCGAAAGCACAACTCCGGAGCGCGTCTTAAGTGCAGTCGCTCAACGAGCTCGTGACGAATATATTCGCCCGCCGCCTCCAGGCCCTCCAGACTCTGGTCCACATCCGCATCATCGCCCTCCACATTGACCCAAACCTGTGCGGACCGTCCATCGTCCGCGATGTGGACCGCCGTTACGCTTACCAGACCGATGCGCGGATCGGCCAATTCTCCTTCGACGAGCGTCTCGATCTCCTCTCGCAGAGCCTCGCCCACCCGCCCGCGATGATATTTCAGCCCACGCTTTTCCACGAAACAGCACCTCAGGTAAAACGCATGAGAATATCAGAAAATCGAGTTCAAGTGTGCGGTCCTGGACACGCTATTATTGCCCGCTTTGCTGGAATGCTGGTAAGTACAGAAGTAACAATGTGATGGGAGTGGCGGCGAAAGAACAGTTGGCGGATGCGCCGGGCTTCGCTGTGGCTAGCGACAGCCGAGACGGCTACTCCATGTATCTCTAGAAATATTCTACGAAGGAATCCGCGATCTCCGCTCCATGATTATTGGCGATGCGCGTGGCCGCACGCTCCACGTTTTTCATCAGGCCGTCGAGATAGTCGCGTGAATTGGAAATACTGACCACGCCGATGGTGGCGCGGTTCCAGAGTTCCGCGGCATCGAGTTCGGCGACCGAAACGTTGAAACTGGTGCGCAGCCGGTCTTTCAGACTGCGCACAACTTGGCGCCGATCCTTGATGGACTGCGCGGCTTCGATGTGGAGTTCGAGGGTGAGGAAAGCGATCATCGCAGCCGGCAGTCGCCGGTTCGTTGGTCGTTGGCAAGAACCGCACCGTTCACGGTTCCCGGCAAACGACAAACGGCCACGACAGCCCCTTATACCATCGCTTCGGCAGCGATCCGCTCCGTGGCGAAGGCCTCAATCACATCGCGGGCTTTGATGTCCCCATAGTTCGCGATCGAGATACCGCACTCCATGCCGTTGGTAACTTCTTTGGCGTCGTCCTTGAAGCGGCGCAGCGATCCGATTTTGCCCTTGAACACGACGACATTGTCGCGCAGCAGGCGGACTTCGGAATCGCGTTTGATCGAGCCATCGATCACGCGACAGCCGGCGACCGTGCCAACCTTCGGGATGCGGAACGTTTCCAGCACCTCGGCGCGACCCTGGTAGGTTTCCTTGATGGTCGGTTCGAGCAGACCGGTCATGGCGCGCTTGATTTCGTCCTGCAATTCGTAAATGATCGAGTGCAGGCGGATGTCGACCTCTTCCTGCTCGGCCAGTTCCTGCGCCTTGCGCTCAGGCCGCACATTGAAGCCGATGATGATGGCATTGGAAGCTGAAGCCAGCAGCACGTCGGTTTCGGTGATAGCGCCAACGCCCGAACGCAGCAACTTCAGCCGCACCTTCTCATTCGACAACTTGGAGAGCAGATCGCTCAGCACTTCCACCGACCCCTGCACATCACCTTTCAGAATGATGTTCAGTTCCTTCGTGCCCGCAGTCTTGATCTGCTCAGCCAATCCTTCCAGAGAAACGCGTGAACTCTTGGCCAGCGCAGCTTCGCGGGCCTTCTGCTCGCGGTATTCGGAGATTCCCCGGGCCTTGTCGCGATCCGCGACTACCACAAACTGATCTCCGGCCTGCGGCAGACCTTCCATACCGAGAATTTCGACGGGCGTGGATGGGGGCGCGGATGCCAACGCCGCTCCGCGATCGTCAAACATGGCGCGTATCTTGCCGTAGACGTTGCCCACCACAAAGTTGTCGCCGGCAATGAGCGTACCGTTCTGGACCAGCACCGTGGCAACAGGTCCGCGGCCGCGATCGAGTTTCGCTTCCAGCACTACGCCCGTCGCGGCGCGTTCCGGAGTCGCTTTCAGTTCCGCGAGATCCGCAACCAGGCAGATCATTTCCATCAGCAGGTTAAGATTCGTTTTCTTCTTCGCCGAAACATCGACGAATACCGTCTTGCCGCCCCACTCTTCCGGCACCAGGCCGCGATCGGCGAGTTGTTTCTTCACGCGGTCGGGCATCGCATCCGGCTTATCGATCTTGTTTACCGCGACGATAATCGGTACTTCGGCGGCATGCGCGTGGTCGATCGCTTCGACCGTCTGCGGCATCACGCCGTCATCGGCGGCGACGACCAGGACCACGATATCGGTGGCTTTCGCGCCACGGGAACGCATGCGAGTAAACGCTTCATGGCCCGGAGTATCGAGGAACACAATCTCGCGTCCGTAAGCTGGAGACTCTTTATCGGTGATTCGAACCTTGTAGGCTCCGATGTGTTGCGTGATGCCACCCGCTTCGCCTTCCGCAACGGCAGTCTCGCGAATCGAGTCGAGCAGTGTGGTCTTGCCGTGGTCAACGTGACCCATGATCGTGACTACCGGCGGACGCGGAGTGACTTCAACGACAGACTCTTCTCCGCTCGTGGAAGCTGCATCAATATCTTTCGAGGCCTGCTCTTCGAACGTGATCACATTGGTTTCAGCACCAAAGAAGCGTGCCATCTCGCTCGCCAGTTCGGCGTCGAGCGTTTGATTGATGGTGGCGAAAACCCCGCGGCCGAGCAGGCGCGAAATCAAATCCTTCGCGCGAATATCGAGCTTCTCCGCCAGATCCTTGACGCTGATGCCTTCCGTAATCGTGATATTGCGCGTAATCGGCATCGGCTCATTCGACACCACCATACGCGGCGGCGGTGTGTACCCCTTCATGGGGCCTTCTTTTACGCCGCGGGGAACATAGCGCTGGCCGGGCCGGCGAGCGGGGGCGCCTGGACGACTGCCGGGACGAGTGGGGCCCGGCGGCGGAAGCCCCGGACCAACACCAAGAGGGCGCGCACCCGCAGGCGCCTGGCGCGTGGGATGCATCGGGCGTCGCTCGCCTGGCCGTAAAGGACGCGGCGGACCTCCGCCAGGCACCTGCGGACGCGGGCGCTGAAAAATTGGCTGTCCCGGCACGGGACGTCCGGGCGCGGGACGCACACTGGCCGCGGCGGCTCCGGCCTGCGCAACGGGCGCGATCGGCCTTGGCGGCGGAGCTTTGTACACCGGACGCGGCCCTGTCTGAGGAACAATCATGCGAGGCGCCGGCTGTAGCGAACCGTTAACCACCGATGGCGCAGCCGCTGGAGGCTGAGTCACAGCGGATGCTGTTATTGAAGGCGGCGCCGCAGGCTTCACCACTGCGGGTGGAGCTTGCATCACGGGACGCGGAGGTGGCGCAACGAGCGGAGCAGCTGGAGTTACGGGCGCAGCCGGCTTTTCAGCTACGGGAGCGGCCACTTCAGGCCGCGCCGCTGGCGTGGGCGCTGCAATCGTTGCAGCCGGAATCGACGGCGCAGCGGGCGGCGGCGATGGTCTTACCAACGGGGGCGCAGCCGCGGGCTTGGCCGCTACGAGAGGCGTCGCCGACCGCGCAGGTGTCACGCCCGCCTCCTTCTTCTGCGTGATGGCTTTCAGCACATCTCCCGGCCGGGAAATATGCGACAAATCGATCTTGGTCTTGATTTCTTCTTCGCCGCGCAGCGGACGCGCGGAGCGAGCAGACGAAGACTGCGCTTCGGACGAGCCGCGGATGTGGGCTCGTACTTTTTCCGCCTCATGCTCCTCGATCGAACTGGAATGGGTCTTCTTCTCCGTCACCCCGACGATCGGTAGAGCGTCGAGAATGGCTTTACTTTTAACTTCCAGCTCCCTGGCGAGATCGTTGATTCGAACCTTGCTCATCCGGCCTTTCTTGTACTCCGCGTTGCGCTTAGGTCTTCATTGCATCCTCACGGAGTCAGCGTCCTGCACTCGCGAGCCATCGAAGATGTCCGCGAGTGCCCTCACTATTCAGTTGTTTCGGGAGCAGAGCCATCTTTCGGCCCACGCTCTTCCTTTTCGTCCGAGGCGGCTTCGGCTTCCGCCGTCGCCTCGGGAGCCACCGCCTGTTCTTCCGCGGCGACTTCGCCGGACGCCGCTTCAGCGGCACGCTCCGGCGCAACCTCTTCCGGTACCACTTCACCCTCTGCGGTCAGGCCTTCCGCCGGGAGTTCCCCTTCGGCAGCGCCCGCTTCCAAGCTTGCAAAGTAATTATTCACCGCGAGGCTGATTTTTTCCACCGTTTTAGGCCCAATGCCCTCGATGGCCTCGAGTTGCTCCGGCGTCATATCGGCGAGCGCTTCAACTGTGGTCACCCCGGCGGCGCTCAGTTTTTCCACCAGCCCTTCGCCCAAACCCGTCACGCTTTCGAGCGGTGTTGATGCTTGCGGAGCCATCGCGGCCATCTGCAACTCAACTTCCTGACGCTTTTCTTCCTCGCTCTTGATGTCGATCTTCCAGCCGAGCAGCTTCGCCGCCAGTCGAACGTTCTGCCCCTTCTTGCCGATGGCCAGCGAAAGCTGGCTGTCATCGACGACAACTTCGAGGTGCTTGTCCGCGCTGTCCACAACGGTTACGCGGCTCACCTTCGCAGGCTGCAGCGCCTTTTCTGCGAAGGTCACGGCATCTTCGTGATACTCGATGATGTCGATCTTCTCCCCGCGCAGCTCGCGGATGATCGATTGCACCCGCATCCCCTTCATGCCGACGCAAGCTCCCACCGCGTCCACGTCCTTGTCCTTGGACATGACCGCGATCTTGGTGCGCTCGCCGGCTTCGCGGGCAATCGCGCGGATCACAACCGTTCCGTCGTAAATTTCCGGAACCTCCGTCTGGAACAAATGCTGAACCAGTTCCGGAGCGGCGCGCGAAACCACAACGCCGGGACCCTTTGAAGCTCTCTCGACGCGAGCAATCACCACCCGCACCCGCTCGGCGATGGCAAACGATTCGAGACGCGATTGTTCCTTGCGCGGCATGCGAGCTTCAGCCTTCCCGATGTCGAAGATCACGTCCGGGCCTTCGACGCGCTTCACCGTGGCGTTGACGATTTCTCCCACGCGCCCGATGTATTCGTTGTAAACCGTGTCGCGTTCCGCCTCGCGAACCTTCTGGAAAATCACCTGCTTTGCCAGCTGCGCCGCAATGCGTCCCAGAATGCCTTCAGTGACCTTCGGAATCTGCAACTCGCCGCCGACTTCCAGCGAGGGATCGACCTTGCGCGCATCTTCCAGCGTGACTTGCAGGTTGGGATCTTCCACCTGTTCCGGAGTCTCCACGACGGTCTTTACGGCGAAGGCGTTAATCTTGCCGGTTTCCTTATCGAGTTTGGCGCGCAGATTCTCCTGCGACTTGTAGTACTTGCGCGTGGCCATAACGATGGCGTCTTCCACCGCGCTGACCACAATCTGCGGATCAATGCCTTTTTCCCGGCTCAGTGCGTCGATCGTGTTGTAGAGCTCGCTTGCCATAATTATTCCAAATCGGCTTCCGGCGCTCGGCTGCGGGCTTCCGGAAGAATCAACCTAATCTCGACGACGGAAGCCGGGAGCCGAAAGCCGGCTTCTAGATTTCTGGCACTAAATTCGCCTTTTCCACATTGGCGAAATCAATTTCTATTTTCTCGCCAGCCGTCGCGCCCATCTTTTTCCGGGACTTATGGCTTGCCACGCTCAAGTCCAGCGTGAGCCGGCCGTCCTTGAAACTTTCCAGCCGTCCTTCAAAATGGCGGTTACTGTCCACCGGTTGCCGGGTCGTCAATTTCATGCGACTGCCAGTGAACCGGCTGAAATCCGCTGGCTTCATCAACTTCCGATCCAGCCCGGGCGACGAAACTTCCAGCGTGTATGACCCCGGCATTACATCCTCTACGTCGAGGATCGTGCCAAACTCGCGGCTGAAATTCGCACAGTCTTCATGCGTAACCCCGGCCAGCGGATCAGTCCCCGCCGCGGGCTTATCCAAAAATACCCGCAGCATTCGTGCTTTGCCACCGCCGAGGAACTCGATTTCGACGATTTCAAGCCCGCTGGAGGCGGCCACCCGCTCCGCGATTTCCCGCACACGTTCAACGTCAAGTGCCATGAATCAAATAGCTTACAGGCCGATGGCTGCACCACCCGAAGGGCCCAACTAAAAAGTGGGCTTGCGCCCACTGGTGTGCTTCGCCAATTGCCGGTACACAGCAGTTCTCAGTTCCCTAATATACGCGCCTGAATGCTAAAAGACAAACGGCGAAGGCGAGTCCTCTGGGACAAAAATCCCTTAAGCGTCGTCATTCCGACAGCGCGTGCTTTTGTTTCGCGCGCGGAATCTCGGTCGCAACCGCTTCGTCAGCGTTAGGGACAGCATTACCCATGCCCATCCAGCGCGGAACGGTCCCGTGAATTCCCAAGCAAAAGTTGCCTCAATCCATTGCCGTCTCTAGAATGAATGTTTACCCGCACGGCTGGGAATTCCAGAGAAACTTATGATTCATTTTCCCGTTCCTGAGGCCCTTACTTTCGATGACGTCCTCCTGCTGCCCGCTCGTTCCGACGTAATTCCCGCGCAGGCCAGCACCCAGACGCAACTCACCCGCAACATCAGCCTCAACATTCCGGTGGTGAGCGCCGCTATGGATACGGTGACCGAATCGCACATGGCAATTGCGCTGGCACAACAGGGCGGTCTGGGCATTATTCACCGCAATCTGACCATTGAGCAGCAGGCCAACGAAGTCGACAAAGTGAAGCGTTCGGAAAGCGGCATGATCGTCGACCCCGTGACCATGTCGGCCACTGACAGAGTGAGCGACGCGCTCGAAATCATGCGCAAATACAAGATTTCCGGCGTCCCCATCACCGATCATGGCAAGTTGGTCGGCATTCTCACCAATCGCGACCTGCGCTTTGAAACCCGCTTCGATATTCCCATCGATAGAGTGATGACCAAGAAAAATCTCATCACCGTGCCCGTAGGAACCACGCTCGAAGAGGCAGAAAAAATTCTTCATGAGCATCGCGTTGAAAAGCTTCTCGTGGTCGATGACAAGTACAACCTCAAGGGCTTAATCACAGTTAAGGACATTCAGAAGAAACTGAAATATCCCAACGCCGCCAAGGACTCACAGGGCCGTTTACGCGTAGGCGCGGCCATCGGCGCAACCGGAGATTTTCTCGAGCGCGCGCAAGAGTTGGCCGAAGCCAAAGTCGATGTGATTGCCATCGATAGCGCGCACGGCCATTCCACAAAAGTTCTCGATGCGGTGAAACTGGTGAAGTCGAAATTGCCGCACCTTGAATTACTCGCCGGGAACGTAGCGACTTTTGACGGCGCTTGCGAGTTGACTCGGGCCGGTGCGGACGGCATCAAGGTAGGCATCGGGCCCGGATCGATCTGCACCACGCGGGTGGTAACCGGCGCCGGAGTCCCGCAAATCACCGCCATCGCCGAGGCCTACCGCGCTACGAAGGATTCCGGCGTCCCCATCATCGCCGACGGCGGCATCAAGTATTCCGGTGACGTCACCAAGGCGCTGGCAGCGGGCGCGAGTGTCGTCATGATCGGATCGCTCTTCGCCGGCACCGACGAAAGTCCGGGCGAATTGATTCTGTATCAGGGCCGCTCCTTCAAGTCGTATCGAGGCATGGGATCGATCGGCGCTATGGCGCAGGGCTCCAGCGAACGCTACTTCCAAAGTACAGAAGGCGATTCCTCCGCCGCAGTCTCCGCCTCCGATGGCGATTCCAACCGCCTGGCCAAGCTGGTTCCCGAAGGGATTGAGGGACGCGTTCCTTACCGCGGTTCTGTAGCCATGATCGTTCACCAAATGGTCGGCGGATTGAAGTCCGGCATGGGCTACTGCGGTTGCGCCACGATTCCCGAACTCCTGCAGAAGACGCGCTTCGTCCGCATTAGCGGAGCCGGCTTGCGAGAGAGCCACGTCCATGACGTAATGATCACCCGGGAGGCGCCAAACTATGCGATCGAATAAGAATCGCGTCTCCCATTCTCAAATCTGGGTGCCCCAGTTCTCGCATCCTCTGCGAGAACTGGGGATTGCGGGCACCACACTCGCTTGACCGCCGAACGACACAACATTCTGAAGGCCTGGATCGCCGCAATTCTGTGGCTGATCGTAATCGCCATTGAGTCGACTGCTTATCTCTCATCCCACAATACCAGCCGCATCCTTTATCCCCTGCTGCATTTTTTGTTCGGAATGGACCCCGCGCAGTTCGAGCATTTCCACTTCTACATTCGCAAAGGCGGACACGTCTTCGGCTACGGCATGCTAAGCATCCTGCTGTTTCGCGCCTGGCGGGAAACACTGCCGGTCATCAATGGTGGACGGTGGACTCTTCGGTGGGCGACCCTGGCGGTGCTGGGCACCGCCGTGGTTGCCAGTCTGGACGAATGGCACCAGAGCTTCATCCCCTCCCGCACCGGAACACCGTGGGACGTGCTGCTCGACACCTGCGCTGGAGTTGGGGCGCAGATTCTGCTCTTGCTTTACTGTGCCGGCACCCAAAAATTCGCCCAGCGTCATAGTCAAGCTGTGCGCATTAAGCAGAACTGAAGAGCAGAGGCAGCCGGTTTAGAGATCGTGTCTCGTAAGGACTCCAGAAGGAGGACTCATCGTTTTACCCGGACCGACATTCTATTTACCGCGTACAAGACGGCAAAATTGGCGAACACTAGGACAGGTTTGAGAGGAGATTTCGCAATGCCGATCTATCAGACTGGTGGATATCAAGTCAGACCCTCAGGAGTGGACAAAGTCAAGCAAGCCATCAAAGAGTTCGTCGCTTATGTGAAAGCCAATGAACCCGGCACGCAGATGTATCTCGCCTGGCAACAATCAGACGATCCAACTCGTTTCCTGCATTTATTCATCTTCGAGGATGAGGTCGCACAGATTCGTCATGGCCAGTCAGAAGCTGTAAGACGTTTCGAATCGGTTTATACGCCTGAATTGGTTGGCGAGGAGGCGGTGTTCACCGATTACGCAATGATTGCCGGTAAGCGGTGATCCGTTCGGCCAGGGGTGACCACCAGTAGGATCGCAGAAACGGCGGCGAGCCCCGCAGAGAGATAAAATGGAACTCCCGCGCCATAATGCTTCCACAGTTCTCCGGTAATCAGGCTGGCCGCAAGCGTGGCTACGCTGGTTACGAAGAAATAGACACCAAGCGCCCGTCCGCGCACTTCCTGACCAACAGTCTCAACCACGAGTGCCTTTAACACCGGCTGCGTCAGCGCGTAGTACAAACCATAAACCGCCATCGTGATCCATAGGGCGAGTGTGGATGGACCGCGACCGAATATGAAATAGACCACCGCAAAAATAAGATACCCGGCGGCTGCGATCCAGCGCCGCGAAAAGTGGTCGCTGAACCATCCCGCAGGCCACGACCCAAGGGTGTAGGTGAGATTGAAAACGAGCCCCAGCAGCGGCGCGAGTGCCACCGGGATGCCCACATTCTGCGCTCGCATCACCAAAAACATATCGCTAGAGTTTCCTAGCGAAAACAGAGTCACCGCGACTAGCACCGTGTAGAACGCACGCGGCAGCGCGGCGCTGGATGCGGACGGAGCGGCAGCAACGTTCTTCGCAGGCGGGCGATCAGACTCCGTTGGCCCCCGGCGCCCGGTCTCGCGAATACCGAACAGCGCCACCATTACACAGAGCGCGCCCGGAACGGCAGCGGCCCAAAATACGCTACGAATTCCGTAGCGTGCGAGCAGCACCAGCGCGGCCAGCGGTCCGGCAATCGCCCCTGCGGAATCCATCGATTGGATGAGGCCATAAGCGGATCCCAATCGCTCTTTTGGCACTGATTCCGCGACCATCACATCGCGCGGCGCCCCGCGCACTCCCTTGGCCAGCCGGTCGCTGAACCGGATCAGCAGAATGTGCCACCAAGCCGTGGCCAGCGCTAGGAGCGGCTTCACGGCGTTGGCGACCGCATATCCCGCAACCACGAGCGGCTTACGACGTTCGATACGGTCCGTAAGATATCCGGAGAAGAGTTTCGCGAACGACGCGACGCTCTCACCAACGCCTTCGATCAATCCCAACTGCGCCGGTCCCGCTCCCAACGAAACCAAAAACGCCGGCAGAACCCAGTACGCCATCTCGGTGGCGGTGTCGTTCAGAAAAGAAGTGATGCCAAAGGCGTAAGTGTTGCGAGCGGCAGAGGGCTCAGAATCAGTGGGGCGCACGGGCATAGAAAAGTTTTACCACGGAGACACAGAGGCATGGAGAAAGAGAAGGAGGAATCGGAAGAGACTAGATCAGAGAAACACCAGCATTTCACAACATCACGGTCATGAAAGCGACCGCTGAGAGCTTGCCGATCAATACATCGCGTCGTACTTGGTCACCACCCACCCGCTGGGTTGATTCTCCAGGGTTAGGGTGAAGAGATCCTGATCAATTCCGGGCTGGGCCGGACCCGCGTTGCTTGGCCGTTTTCCGCGATAGTGAAGGATGATTAGCGGCGGCGCCTCTTCCCACTCCACCAGTTCCCAGGAGAGCAGCGGATGCTGCGCCTCGGAGCTACAAATGTACTTCGCATATTTCTTGTGGTAATCGTGCTCCCATTTGGAGAGCAGCTCGTCGCAGTGTCCTTCGCGCAATTCGTGCAGGAACTTGTTGGCCGCATGCTCGGTCGAGCGGTCGCGCAATGGATTCATCTTGATGCTGACCGGCAGCCCAGTCAGCGGGTCGTGGTCTTCCGATCGCGCCAGCACCGGCCCCTGATTGCTCAGCCACCAGATATAGCCGACAAACACTAGCACCAGCAGAGTTCCGGCGCCTGCGGCAATCCCGATTTGTGTGCGGGTGAAGGCCATTTAAGCAAGTTTATGGGGATCAAGAAATCGAGGAAAGATTACCGGGGTTAGACGCGAAAGGACATGTACGATTGCGGCAAGAACTGTCGAGCAGCGAGTCCAACGCCATCACGAACGAGACTGCAAAGGCTGCAAAGAACTCCCACGAAGAGGAAGATTCGCCAAAGCAAAAGGCGCGGGTTGACCGCGCCTTGGCAAACCTCGATCAAACTACTCTTTCTTGTCTTCGTCCTTTGCCGGCTCGACGCCACCATCATGAGCCGCCTGAGCCTCCGCTTCTTCCATCGCCTTCTTGGCTTCGGCAGCCTTCTTGGCGCGAGCTTCGGCACGCTTTTCTTTCTTTTCGTCGAGAACCTTCTCGCTGCCCAACAATTCGAGGAAAGCCTTGTCGGCGCCGTCGCCCTTGTTCCAGTGAGTGCGAATGATGCGCGTGTACCCGCCCTGGCGATCGCCGAAACGCGGTCCCACCGTGTCGAATAACTTCACCACGGCCTCATCGGTCATCAGGTACGCCATAGCCAGGCGCCGGGCGGCGAGGTCGCCCCGCTTGCCCAGCGTGATCATCTTCTCAACGATGGGACGGGCGGCCTTGGCTTTGGGAACCGTCGTCTCAATGCGCTCTTCGACGATCACCGAGGTGACCAGATTGCGCAGCAGCGAACGCCGGTGCGCCGTGTTCCGTCCGAGTTTGTAGCCTGCAACTTTGTGACGCATGAGAACCCCAGCTTCTAGCTCTTAGCTCAAGAATGAAGACTACTTTCCACGTTCTTTGCCGGCACCCGACTTCCCGATGCGGAAGCCGAGCGCCGGAAGCCGTTCTTACAGCTGGTCGTCCGGTCCGTAAGCGGAGGCCGGAAGGACCTGATTCGACGTTGGCCCGGGCACGGCATTGCCGTGCTCGTCAATCTTCATGCCCAGACTCAGACCCATCGAGGATAAAATCTCCTTGATCTCGTTCAGCGACTTGCGCCCGAAATTCTTGGTCTTCAGCATTTCGGATTCGGTCTTCTGCACGAGTTCTCCGATGGTCTGGATGTTCGCGTTCTTCAGGCAGTTGTAGCTGCGCACCGAAAGTTCGAGCTCTTCCACGGAACGGTTCAGATTCTCGTTGTGAATCTCGGGCTTGCGATCGTCCGACGACGACGTGCCGGTCTCGATCTCTTCCTCGAAGTTGATGAAGATGTTCATGTGGTCCTTCAGCAGCTTCGCCGCCAGCCCGAGCGAATCGGCCGGGGTGATGGAGCCGTTGGTCCACACTTCCAGAGTCAGCTTGTCGTAATCGGTGATCTGTCCTAGACGCGCCGCTTCCACCGTGTAGTTGCACTTGCGCACGGGCGAGTGAACGGAGTCAATCGGAATGAAACCGATGCCGAGGTCCTCGTCGAAGTTCTTGTCGGCGGAAGTGTACCCGCGCCCGCGCTTTAAGCGCATCTCCATGTCGAGCTTGCCACCTTCGCTGACCGTCGCGATGTAGACGTCTTTGTCCAGAACCTCGACATCCCCGTCAGCTTCGATCATGCCGCTGGTAACCACTCCCGGCTGATCGGCGCGCAAGTAGATCGCTTTGGGCGCATCGCCCGCGAGCTTGAAAGGAATCTGTTTCAGGTTGAGGATGATGTCGGTCGCGTCCTCGACCACGCCGGGGATCGACTGGAACTCGTGCAGCACGCCCTCCATCTTCACCGCGGTGACGGCCGCGCCTTCAATCGAGCTCAGCAGCACGCGCCGCAGAGCATTGCCCACGGTCGTGCCGAAGCCACGCTCAAACGGCTGCGCCCAGAACATGCCGTACTTGTCAGTGAGGCTGGAGGTGTCGGTTGCGAGACGTTTCGGTTTCTGAAAACCCTTCCAAAGCATTGTGTTTCTCCTTCGGCCGTTTGGCTCAAAGCTGACTCCCTGAATCGGTCCGGATTCAGGTCGAGTGTCAGCCAAGGCTGATCTGGCTCGAAAATTGGACCATGCCGTAGAGACGTACCTTGCCACGTCTTTGCCGGCGCTGGCAGAGACGTAGCAAGCTACGTCTCTACAGCCAACTTACTTGCTGTACAACTCAACAATCAGCTGCTCGTTCACCGGCAACTGAATATCTTCGCGCTTGGGCAACGAGAGCACGCGCGCCTTGTAATTGTCGCGGTCAACTTCCAGCCAGCTCGGCATCGTCCCGTGGCTGGCAAATTCTTTCGCCAGCTCTAGCACGGTAAGCTTCTTGCTGTTCTCGCGAATCGCGATCTCTTCCCCCGCGCTCACTTCATACGAAGGAATATTCACCTTGCGGTTGTCGACGGCGACATGTCCGTGGCGCACCAGCTGGCGCGCCTGGCGCCTCGACTGAGCAAATCCTAGGCGGTAGACCACGTTGTCGAGCCGCCGCTCGAGTTGCTGCAGCAACCTTTCTCCGGTGACGCCCTGCGACCTCGCAGCCTTCTCGAAGTAGTTGCGGAACTGGCCTTCCTGCGTGAAGTAGATGCGCTTGGCTTTCTGCTTCTCGCGCAACTGTAATCCGTAGCCAACAATTTTGGCTTTCCGGTCCTTCCCATGTTGTCCGGGAGCGAAGTTGCGCTTCTCGATAGGACACTTATCGCTGAAACACTTTGCGCCTTTGAGGAACAGCTTCATGCCCTCGCGACGGCATAGACGGCAGACTGCATCGGTATAACGTGCCAAGTTTCTTCTCCTTTAGATGACCGGTTTACAGGTTTGGCTTCACCCTTCGTCCCGGACAAAAATCAATGTTTCAAAGTTTCGAAGGTTTCAATGTTTCAAGGTTTAACTTTGAAACCTTTGAAACTTTGCCACCTTGAAACCTCGCCCAACTGTGGGCAGATTAAACGCGCCGTCTTTTGGGCGGACGGCAACCATTGTGCGGAATCGGCGTTACGTCGCGAATCGAGCGTACTTCGATTCCCGAAGCGGCCAGCGCACGCACCGCCGACTCGCGGCCCGACCCAGGACCGCTGACGCGTACATCCACGCTGCGCACCCCGTGGTCCCGCGCCATGTTCGCGGCATTCGACGCGGCCTGCTGGGCGGCAAAGGGCGTGCCCTTGCGCGATCCTCGAAAACCGAGTGATCCCGAACTCTTCCACGACAGAACGTTGCCGTTCATGTCGGAAATAGTCACGATCGTGTTATTGAAGGAGGCCTGCACATAGCACAAACCGTGCGGCACGTGCTTGCGCTCCTTCTTCTTGAAGGTTTTCTTCTTGCCCTTTTTATCCGGTGCGGCGGCTGCGCCGCCCGCTGCTGCTGGTTTTGCCATAGATAGCTCCTAGCTCTTAGCTTCTAGCTAGGAGCTAGAAGCTAGAAGCTGTTCTTACGTTTTCGCCGTCGCCTTCTTCTTCTGCGCGACCGTCCCCTTGCGCGGACCCTTGCGGGTACGGGCATTCGTATGTGTGCGCTGGCCGCGAACCGGCAAATTGCGGCGGTGGCGGAACCCGCGGTAGGAGCCGATTTCGATGAGACGCTTGATGTTCATCGAAACTTCCTTGCGCAGATCGCCTTCCACCAGACCCTCGGACTCAATGACCGTTCGGATGCGGTTGACCTCCTCTTCGCTCAGGTCCTGCACCTTCTTCATGGGGTCGACCTTGGCCTCATCGCAAAGGCGACTGGCGCGCGGATGACCGATGCCATAGATATACGTCAACGCGATGTTGATGTGCTTCTGGCGCGGAAGATCGACGCCTGCAATACGTGCCATTGTTCTTTATACCTCCGACACCTTCTTGGCTTTTCAGCTTCGAGCTGCGAGTTTTGAGCTAAAAGCAAAACCTGATCGCGATTGCTCGCAGCTCAGAACTCGAAGCTCGCCGCTCTTAGCCCTGGCGCTGTTTGTGTTTCGAGTTGACGCAAATCACGCGCACCACACCCTTGCGGTGGATGACCTTGCACTTATCGCAAATTTTCTTTACCGATGCTCGTACTTTCATAAACCCAGCTTTCAGCCGTCAGCTTTCAGCCATCAGTGAAATCGTGCGGCTGAGAAACGACAGATCATTTGTAGCGATACACAATCCGTCCGCGATTCAGGTCGTAGGGTGAAAGCTCCACCGCAACCTTGTCACCGGGAAGAATACGAATAAAATTCTTGCGCATCTTGCCCGAAACGTGCGCCAGCACCTGATGCTTGTTTTCCAGTTCCACCCGGAACATGGCGTTGGGCAGCGGCTCCAGCACCACCGCCATCACTTCAATCGCATCTTCTTTGCTCATCGACTCCTTAGAATCAGCGTCTAGCCTCTAGCTCCAACGCGCCTGCCCTAGCTAGAAGCTAGGAGCTAGCAGCTAGAAGCTGTTTACTGCGTCAAAATCACCGGACCATCTCGCGTCACCGCCACGCAATGCTCAAAGTGCGCACTGCAACTGCCGTCTGCGGTCACCGCGGTCCACTTATCGCCGAGCACTCTGGTCTCGGGCTTGCCGTAATTCACCATCGGCTCGATCGCGATGACCATGCCCTCGCGCAACTTGGCTCCGTGCCCACGGGCTCCATAATTCGGAACCTGCGGCTCTTCGTGCAGGCGCGTCCCGATCCCATGTCCCACAAATTCGCGGACCACACTGAATCCTGCGGCCTCCACATGTTCCTGCACTGCCGCGCCCACATCGCCGATCGAGTTTCCGATTCGCGCCTGCTCAATTCCGCGGTACAGCGAGGCTTCCGTGACTTCCAGCAACTTCTGCAACTCCGGCTTAAGCCCATCGCCTACCGGAACCGTGATCGCCGCATCGCCATAGTAACCATCAAGCACAACGCCGCAGTCGATGGAAACGATGTCGCCTTCCTGCAGCACCCGCTTTTCCGACGGGATGCCGTGCACTATCTCTTCATTCACCGACGTGCATAAAACGCAGGGATAATCGTAGTATCCCTTGAACGCGGGCTTGGCCCCAAGTTCGTTGATCTTCTTTTCGGCGGCGCGCTCCAGATCCATCGTGGTGACACCGGGCGCCACCTGCGTTCTGACATGGTCGAGAACCTGCCGCACGATACGGCCGCTTTGCCGCATCCGTTCTATCTCCGCCGATGATTTGCACACAATCGCCATGCTTCTCAAGCGTGATGATCTTCCAATATCCGGAAAATCTGCTCCGTGACGGCGTCCACCGGCAGATCTCCGTTCACCGAGATCAATCTGCCCGTGCGCTGATAGTATTCCGCAACTGGGCGAGTCTGCTCCTGGTATGCCGTGAGCCTCGGCTGAATTACTTCAAACCGGTCGTCATTGCGGGTCACCAGCTTTTCCCCGGTTACGTCGCAAACTTCATCCACGCGGGGCGGCTGGAAGTGGACGTTATAGATCCGTCCACAGGAGGGACAAGAACGGCGTCCAGTGATCCGGAGCAACAATTGATTATAGTCCACGTCCAGGCGGATCACAATTGGCCAGGCCCGGGTCGGACGCGAGTTGTCAAAGAGCTCATGGTCGAGCAGCGCATCGAGCCACCCCGCCTGGGCTGCCGTCCGAGGAAACCCGTCCAGGACGTAACCGCGCTTGCAGTCCGGCTGCAACAGCCGTTGGCGGACCATGTTGCATACCAGATCGTCGGAAACCAGTTCCCCCCGCGCCATGACTGCCTTGGCAGCCACGCCTAGTTCCGTTCCGCGCACCACGTTCTCGCGCAGCAAGTCCCCGCTCGACACTTGGGGAATTCCGTAGCGCTCCATGATGCGCTTGGCCTGGGTGCCTTTCCCGGCGCCCGGTGGTCCGAGCAGCACCACAGGACCCACGTCACGCAAGGTTTCCTGCACCATCGGCTTGACCAAAGCCTCCCGAGCTCAGTCTACCCGGCGCCCCCGCCGAGGTGCAGCCACTCCAAGATTTCCGTAGAGACGTTGCTTGCAACGTCTCGGCTTGCGCCGCCCCGGTGGCGCAGGCTAGACATAGCCAGCACGTCTCTACGCATAGCACTACTACCAGGTTCGGCGGCCTCGAATGCGTCCACTGCGCGGCGTGAAGCCGTCGTAGTGACGCATGATCAGTTGCGCCTCAATCTGCGTAACTGTGTCCATCGCGACGCCCACCACGATCAGCAGCGATGTTCCGCCAAAGTAAAACGTCACACCCAAACCATTAGTCATCCAGTTGGGTAGGGCTTCAAAGAACCTCCCGAACGGGCCGTAAAGATGGTTAAGGTGGATCCCAGTCATCATCCACTCCGGGATGAACGAAATAATAATCAGATACAGCGCGCCCACCAGCGTGATTCGCGTGAGCACTTCATTGATGAAGTCCGCCGTACGCTTCCCTGGACGAATGCCAGGAATAAATCCGCCGTACTTGCGCATATTGTCGGCGACTTCGCTGGGATTGAAAACAATGGAAACGTAAAAGTATGCGAAGAAAATAATGCCTACGGCGTACAACAAGTTATACAGCGGCTCGCCAAATCCCAGAATGCGGAACAGATCCCCGAAATAACGGGTGTTGCGCAGACCGTAGCCGACAGTCTGGGGCAACGTCAGTATCGACGACGCAAAAATTACCGGCATCACACCACCGGCGTTGACCCGCAGCGGCAGATGCGTGGACTGCCCGCCCATCACCTTGCGTCCGACGACACGTTTGGCGTACTGCACCGGAATTCGCCGCTCGCTTCGTTCCACATAGACGATAAAAGCCACCACCGCGACCATAAAGATGATCAGAAACACCATCAGCGGGAACGTCATCGCGCCCCACGCAGCGTTCCTGGCCTTGTCGATCAACTCCACAACGCCGCGCGGCAAGCCCACCACAATCCCCGCGAAGATTAGCAGCGACATTCCGTTGCCCACCCCGCGATCCGTAATCTGCTCGCCCAGCCACATGATGAACGCGCTGCCCGTGGTCAGGGTAAGCATGGTCATGAGCCTGAATTTCCAGCCCGGATCAAGAGCGAAGCCTCCCTTCTCCAGACCAACCGCGATGCCGAACGACTGCACAGCGCTCAGAATGACCGTGATGTAACGCGTCCACTGAGTGATTTTCTTGCGCCCGAGTTCGCCTTCCTTCTGCAACTTCGCCAGCGGCTCATAGACCACGGTCAGCAACTGCAGAATGATGGACGCCGTGATGTAAGGCATGATGCCCAGGGCAAAAATCGTCATGCGGCGCAACTGCCCGCCCGAGAACAGATCGACAAATCCCAGCAACGAACCGCTCGTACTGCTCTGCGTAAAGAAATTTTCCAGCTTGGCCGTATCGATTCCCGGGGTCGGAAGGTGCCCGCCCAACCGATACACGAACAGCATCGCCAACGTAAACAGGATGCGTTTGCGCAGGTCCGGAACCCGGAAGATGTTAGCCAGTTTGTCGAACATTACTGCAAGACCTCAACCTTGCCACCCGCCTTGGTGATCTTTTCCTGCGCCGACTTGGAAAACTTATGCGCGTGTACGGTGATGGCAACCTTCAACTCGCCGTCTCCGAGAATCTTCACCGGATGTTTGGTCTTGATGACTCCTGCTTTGCGCAGCACCTCGGGAGTGATCGGATCGCCATGAAACTCCTTGCCCATCTCCACCAGCCGCTCCAAACTCACAATGCTAAATTCCTTGCGGAAAATGTTGGTAAATCCCCGCTTCGGCATGCGGCGATGCAGTGGCATCTGCCCGCCTTCAAAGCCACGAATCATACGCGAGCCGGTACGCGAGCGCTGCCCCTTGTGTCCTCGGGTGGAAGTCTTGCCCATGCCGGAACCCATACCGCGCCCCACGCGTTTACGCTTCTCTGTCGCCTTCTTCGGTGCTCGAATGTTGGATAAATTCATGACTCGCGTCCTTCGTAGAGACGTTGCTGGCAACGTCTCTTGCTTGCACCCGCAGAAATCTCTGCGCTGGCAGAGACGTAGCAAGCTACGTCTCTACGACACACTATTCCACGAACTCCACCAGGTGCGGCACCTTGGCCACCATGCCGCGGATGGCCTGGTTGTCCGGCCGTTCAATCACCTGATTCAACCTCGTAAATCCCAACCCCTTGATTACCAGTTTCTGCTTCACTGGTGCGCAGATGGCGGAGCGCACCCATTTCAGGTGAACCTTCCCGCTGCCCGAATTCGTTTTCTTCGCCGTCATTTCATAAACCTCAGTGGTCTCGTGGAAGGGCACGACTTTAGTCGTGCCATCCCGAATCCCATAATGAATGGGCTTTAGTCCCTGGGGGGCTCTACAGTTCCTGCGCCGTCTTGCCGCGCATGATCGCGACGCCTTCCCGCGTCTTCAACTGCTTTAGCGCGTCGAACGTTGCCTTGATCACATTGTGCGGGTTCGTGGTGCCGATCGACTTCGTCAGCACGTTCTGCACGCCCGCCGAAGTCATGACGGCTCGCACCGCCCCGCCCGCAATCACCCCCGTGCCTTCCGGAGCCGGCTTCAGCAGCACCTTGCCCGAACCGTAACGTCCCAGCACAAGGTGCGCGATGCTGGTCTGCGTCAGGTTTACTTTCACCAGATTTTTCTTCGCCGACTCAATGGCCTTACGGATGGCCTGAGGAACTTCCTTAGCCTTGCCGGAACCGTGGCCCACCACCCCCGCTGAAGGATCGCCCACCACGACCAGTGCCGCGAACGAAAGGTTTTTTCCGCCCTTGACCACCTTGGTCACGCGGTTGATGGCGACCACCTGGTCCTTCAGTTGGTACGACCCTGCATCCAGTTTCTTGATTACTGTTGGCATTTTTAAACCCGGCTTCTAGCTTCTAGCTGCTAGCTTCTAGCCACCCAGATTGAACGGGTTGGCTGGGAGCTAGAAGCTAGAAGCTGCTTTTCTAGAACTTCAATCCTGCTTCGCGCGCCGCGTCGGCCAAAGCCTTCACGCGCCCGTGATATATGTAGCCGCCCCGGTCAAACACGACCTTGGTCACGCCCTTGGCCCTGGCGCGTTCGGCGATGGTCTTGCCGATTGCCTTGGCTGAGGCCACGTTGCCGCCAGTGCGCCGGTCTTCCTTCTTGCCTTCCGCAGTGCTGGCGGAGACCAGCGTCTTACCGTGCAGATCGTCAATGACCTGCACGTAAATATGATTCAGCGAACGGTACACGTTGAGCCGCGGACGCTCCGCGGTACCCTGCATTTTCTTTCGAATGCGGTCGTGTACATGCCCGCGCTTCTCGTTCTTGGTTATTCTTGTCAGCATGATTAAGCTCTCTGCTATCAGCTATCAGCGAACCCAAGCCCTCAGAACTTCGAACGATCCGACGTTACTGAGAGCTGAAAGCTGATAGGTGAAAGCTATTTCGCTCCAGTCTTTCCGACTTTCTTCTTCAGCCGCTCGCCCGCATAGCGGACGCCTTTGTTTTTGTACGGATCCGGCGGACGCAGGGAGCGCATTTCCGCCGCCACCTGTCCCACCTTCTGCCGGTCGATTCCGGTCAACGCGATCTTGGTTTGCTTGGGATCCACCGAGGCATCCACGCCTGTGGGCAACGGGTACTCGATCGGATGCGAATAACCCAGGTTGAAGACCACCATCGTCTTGCCCTTCATTTCGGCGCGATACCCGATACCGACAATTTCCAGTTCGCGCGTCCAGCCCTTGGTCACACCCTCAACCGCATTGTTGACCAAAGCTCGCGCCAGCCCGTGCAAAGCAGCCTGCGAATCATTTTCGCGAACCGCGACAATGATCCCATCCTTCTGCTGAACCGTAATACCCGCCGGCAACGCCGTATCCAGCTTGCCCTTCGGCCCCTGCACTGCGACCGTGTTGCCCTCGATTTTAACCGTCACCCCTTTGGGGATCGGGATCGGCTTTTTTCCAATTCGTGACATAAGCTTTCAGCTCTCAGCTTTCAGCTTCTTCAAAACCGCACGCCCTTTACTGAGAGCTGACGGCTGATAGCTGATAGCTTCTTTTCTAATAAATCTGGCACAGCAACTCGCCGCCCACGCCTTCTTTGCGAGCCTGGCGGCCGGTCATTACGCCGCGAGGGGTGGTGAGGATGTTGATCCCCATGCCGCCCAGAACACGTGGGATCTCGCTGCGGCGCACATAGACGCGGCAGCCGGGGCGCGACACACGCTCCACCTTCGAGATCGCCGCCTCGTTGTTGGCGCCGTACTTCAGATAAATCCGGATGACCTTATGGCCTTCTTCTTCCGTCGGCTTGAAATTGGAGATGTAACCCTCTTCTTTCAGGATGCGGGCAATCTCCAGCTTCAACCGCGAAGCCGGAATATCCACCTTCTGGTGCCGGGCCTGAAGTGCATTCCGCACTCGCGTCAGCATGTCTGCGACCGGATCGGTCAACCTCATCGTTTGCTTCTCCTCTAGCCACCCGTTCGCTCCGCGTCAAGCGGAGAACCTGCGGCAGCTTGTTACTTCTCGCAATTGCTTTTGAGGATTGTCATCCTGAGCGGGCGTGGTTTGCCGCGAAGGATCCCTACCCTCACCACGACTCTCGCGTGTCGCGAAAAATCGCGTTTCCTACCACGACGACTTCGAAACCCCTGGAATCTCTCCGCGCAGTGCGAGCTGCCGGAAGCACAAGCGGCAGATACCGAACTTGCGCAGAAAAGCGCGCGGCCGTCCGCATAGCTTGCAGCGGTTGTGCCGGCGCGTCGAGAACTTGGGCTTCGGCTCTTTGTTGTCGCGCGCTTTCTGAAAAATTTCTTGAATCTTTGCGTCTTTCACTCGTTTTGCTGTCGTCATGCCATCCTCAAAAAAACCTTTTTTTGTCGAACCGGTACAAAATCCTGGAGCCTTGCTATGCCCGGAACGGCATGCCCATATGCTTCAAAAGCGAGCGGGCCTGGTTGTCGTTCGCGGCAGTGGTCACGATGGTGACGTTCATGCCTCTCTGTTTGTCAACCCTCTCGTAAGAAATCTCCGGGAAGATCAACTGGTCATGCAGGCCAATGGTGTAGTTGCCCCGGCCATCGAACGACTTGCTGGACACTCCGCGGAAGTCACGCACCCGCGGCAGCACGATGTTCACCAGCCGGTCGAAAAATTCATACATGCGGTCGCCGCGCAGCGTCACCATCGCGCCGATCGACTGCCCCTGGCGCACTTTGAACGCCGCAATCGACTTCTTGGCCCGCGTTACCACCGGCTTCTGTCCCGTGATCTGCCCCAGTTCGTTCACCGCCGGATCGAGCACTTTAGCATTCTGCGTCGCCTCGCCCACGCCCATGTTCACGACAATTTTGTGCAGCCGCGGAACCGCCATCACATTCTTCAGTTCCAGCTCTTTCAGTAAAGCCGGAGCCACTTCCTTCTCGAACCGCGACCGCAGCCGCGGCCGCTCCTTGGCACTATGCCGCGCCTGATCCGGCGCCTTCTGCTCCTGCGACGATTCCTTCTGTTTTTTGTCTTTGGCCATTTTCGTTCTGTCAACTTCCTCGGGTTGCCAGCCTGCAAGCTTTTAGCTCTTAGCTTGAAACTAACGTTTACCGGTTCGTGAGACTAACCTTTTATCTCTGCCGTTTCCCTCGCCGCCACAAGCTAAGAGCTAATGGCTAAGAGCTAACAGCTGATTTACTTATCGAGCGTCGTTCCGCACTTCTTGCACACGCGCACCTTGCGGTCGCCACGGACCTCGTGGCCAATGCGCACCGGCCCGCAGGTCGAGCACACCAGTTGCACGTTGGAGATCGCAATCCGGCTCTCCTGCTCGGCAATCCCGCCCTTGATGTTGCGCTGCGGGTTCGGACGCACGTGCTTTTTCACCATCATCACGTGCTCGACCAGCAACTTGGCGTCATTTGGGAACACGCGCAACACGCGCCCTTCTTTACCTTTATCCCGCCCGGTGATCACCTTGACGGTGTCATTCCGCCGTAGATCCACTCGCTTATTTTCAGTACTTACAGTTCGCATGTTCTAAACCTAATTTCGTAATTTGGTACTTGAGTAATTGGAAAATTGAAGGCACCGCCGGTTCTCAATTACCAAATTACTCAATCACGCAATTCCCCAATCTCTTCAGATGACTTCCGGTCAGATGACTTCCGGGGCCAGCGAAACAATCTTCAAGAATTTCTTCTCGCGCAATTCACGTGCCACCGGCCCAAACACGCGCGTCCCCACCGGCTCGCCCGCATCATTGATCAAGACTGCGGCATTCTGGTCGAAGCGGATGTAGGTGCCATCGCGCCGCCGATGCTCCTTGCGCGTCCGCACGATCACCGCCTTCACCACTTTGCCCTTTTGCACCTGGCCCTCGGGCGCCGACTCTTTCACGGCCGCCGTGATTATGTCGCCCAACCCGGCATTCAATCCGGTCGCGCCGCCCAGCGGCAGAATCATCTGCAGCTTGCGGGCGCCGGAATTGTCGGCAACCTCCAGCATCGATCTCATCATTACAGCCATGGCGTCAATCTCCCTCGTCTATCTCGATCGCGGCGACTAAGTTCCGGGAACCTCTGTCACCGCTTCCGGCACCAGCGCCGCTTTGCGCACAATATCTTTCAGCTTCCAGCGCTTCAGCTTCGAGAGCGGACGGGTCTCCTCGATCCGCACTACGTCGCCCACATGGGCTTCGTTCTTCTCGTCGTGCGCGTAAAACTTTTTGTTGCGCGCCACCACCCGCTTGTAAAACGGATGTGCCTTCTTGCGCGTCACCTTCACCACAATCGTTTTCTGCATGCGGTTGGAGACCACTTCTCCCACCACTTCCTTGCGGCGGCCCTGGACTCTTTCGGTCGCCTGGGCTGATGTGTTGGTTTCCGCCATTATCGTTTCTCCGTTGCGGCCGAGCGCTCGCGCTCGCCGCGTATCGTCTTGACGCGCGCAATGTCCTTGCGCAGTCCGCGAATCTTCTTCAGGCTCTCCGTCTGCCCCATGTTCAGCTGAAATTTCAGCTTGAACAGCTGGTCGGCGAGTTCGCCTTCCTGATTGCGAAGCTCTTCTTCCGTCAAGTTCCTGATTTTGTCTACTTTCATAAATTCCTTAATCAGCTATCAGCTCTCAGCTACTGCACTCCGAATTGGCTGACAGCTGAAAGCTGAGAGCTAACAGCTCCTTAGTGCCCCGTGCCTTCGCGCTTCACCAGCGTCGTCCGAAGCGCCAGCTTGTGCGACGCCAACCGCATCGCCTCGCTTGCATCGGCGAGAGTCACACCTTCCATCTCAAACAGAATTTTTCCCGGACGTACTACCGCGACCCAGTGATCCGGCGCTCCCTTACCCTTGCCCATACGGGTTTCAGCAGGCTTCTTGGTGACCGGCTTGTCGGGAAACACGCGGATCCAGATCTTTCCGCCGCGCTTCACGAAACGCGTCATGGCCACGCGGCTGGCTTCGATCTGCCGGTCGGTGATCCATCCCGGCTCCAGCACCTTCAGCCCGAAATCGCCGAACGCCAGCGTCGATCCACGCCAGGCCTTTCCGCACATGCGGCCGCGCTGCTGCTTGCGATACTTCACTTTCTTTGGCATCAACATAACGAATTTCCCTGTAGAGACTTTGCTTGCAACGTCTCTCTCACCGCCGGCAGGAGACGTAGCCAGCTACGTCTCTACGAATCTCCTAGAATCCGCCCGCCGCCGTCGCAGCTTCCCGCTTCTTCTGCGGCAGAATCTCACCCTTGTACACCCAGCACTTCACGCCGATCACGCCGTAGGTCGTCCGTGCTTCGGTGAAGCCATAGTCGATATCGGCGCGCAAGGTGTGCAGAGGCAAACGGCCCTGCAGATACCATTCCGAGCGCGCGATTTCGTTGCCGTTGAGCCGCCCGCTCACCCGCACTTTGATTCCCTTGCATCCAAAGCGCAGCGCCGAGTCGACCGCCTTGCGCATCGCCCGCCGGAAGCCCACCCGCTTTTCCAGTTGCAGCGCAATCGATTCCGAGACCAACTGCGCGTCCAACTCAGGCTTGTGCACTTCCTGGATGTCGACAAAAATGTCCTTGCCCGCCGTGCGCTTCTGCAACTCGGCCTTGAGCTTGTCGATCTCTGCGCCTTTGCGCCCAATGATGATGCCAGGCCGCGCCGTCTTAATAATGATGCGCAGCTTGTTGCCCGGACGTTCGATCTCGACCGAGCTGACGCCTGCTGACTTCAGCTTGTCCTTCAGCTCTGCTTTAAGCTTGACGTCTTCGTGCAGCTGTTTGTCATAATCCCGCTCCGCAAACCAGCGCGACTTCCACGGCTTGGTGAATCCGAGCCGAAAACCATAAGGATGGACTTTTTGTCCCATTGCATCTCCTAAATCGAAACTACTCACCTAGCCCCGGACGCATTCGTCCGGGCGAACCTATTTCGCAGCCAGCTTCTTCTTGCCCGCCATTTTTGCCGCCGGAGCTCGCCGCTTAGCCTTGGCTGGAGCCACGGCTGTCCTGGCATCACCAGCATGTCTCGCGCCCGCGGCCCCACTCTTCCCGCGTTCCGCCAATATCAATTCGATGTGCGAAATCCGCCGCTGGTACCGGTACGCGCGCCCCTGCGGTGCCGGACGAATCCGCTTCATGCGCGGCCCCTCGTTGGCAATCGCACTCTTCACATAGAGGTTGTCAATCTCCACGTCGAGATTTTTTTCAGCACTCAGAAAATTCGCATTGTCCAGCGCCGACTGCAGCAGCTTGCCCACGTGCGCCGCCACCCGCTTTTTGGTGAAGGCCAGCGTGTTGCGCGCCTCTTCCACGCGCCGTCCCTTGATCAACTCCAGGACCAGCCGCGCCTTCTGCGGGGAAACTCGCAAGTAACGCATCTCAGCTCTAAATTCCATAGTCGTATCTCTATACTTCGCTTCTGGCTCTTAGCTTTTAGCCAAAGGCCAAGAGCCCCCAGCCAAAAGCGGTTTCTACCCCTTCGGCGCCGCAGGTGCTGCAGCCGGCGTCGCCGGAGTAATTGCTCCCGGACCGCCCGGAATGCCAGCCGGCTTCGCCGCTACTTCCGTCGCCGCCCGCATGGAGTGCCCCTTGAAGTTGCGAGTGAAACTGAACTCGCCCAGCTTGTGGCCCACCATGTTCTCGGTAACGTACACCGGAATAAACTTCTTGCCGTTATGCACCGCGATCGTGTGCCCCACCATCTCGGGAACAACAGTCGAACGCCGCGACCAGGTGCGCAGCACTTTCTTTTCGTTGCGCGCATTCATACCCTCCACCCTCGCTTGAAGGTAAGCATCGACGAACGCGCCTTTCTTAGTTGAACGTGCCATAAATTCCTCTTGTAGAGACGTTGCTTGCAACGTCTCTGTCTGCAGTATCTCTGCCGCGTGAGACGTAGCCAGCTCCGTCTCTACGACATCTGTTACTTCGACCGCCGGCTCACAATAAACTTATCGGTACGCTTGTTGTTCCGCGTCTTGTATCCGCGCGTCGGCTGGCCCCATGGCGTCACTGGATGCCGTCCGCCGGAAGTCTTGCCTTCACCGCCGCCGTGCGGATGATCCACTGGATTCATCGAAACGCCGCGGTTCACCGGACGACGTCCCAGCCAGCGCGTGCGTCCAGCCTTGCCGATGGTGATGTTCTCGTGGTCAAGATTGCCGACCTGCCCGATCGTCGCCATGCAATCCTGAGAAATCTTCCGCGTCTCGCCCGAGGGCAGCTTCACCAGCGCGTACTCCGCTTCCTTCGCAACCAGCTGCGCCGAACCGCCCGCGGAGCGCACCATCTGCCCACCCTTGCCGGGTTTTAGTTCGAGGTTGTGAATCTGGGTGCCGGGCGGAATGTTGCGCAGCGGCAGCGCATTGCCCACCAGAATATCGGCGTCCGGCCCGCTCAACACCTTCTGTCCCACCTTCATCCCTTCAGGTTGCAGGATGTAGCGCTTCTCCCCATCGGCATAGGCCAGTAGCGCAATCCTCGAAGAGCGGTTTGGATCGTACTCGATCGTCGCGACCGTCGCCGGAATCCCGGTCTTGTCGCGCTTGAAATCGATGATGCGCAACTTGCGCTTGTGGCCGCCGCCGCGGTGCCAGATAGTAATGTCGCCCGAGTTGCGCCGTCCGCCCGTACGCTGCTTGGGCTCAACCAGCGGCTTATGCGGATGTTTCGTCGTAATATCGTCATTGACGATGGTCGTGCGATAGCGCAGCGTCTGGGTTGTC
>CAWHTJ010000005.1:0-407500 GCA_963832235.1 uncultured Acidobacteriaceae bacterium
CGGGAACTGTGCGGCCAGGCGAAGGTGAAGAGAATCCGGTTGCACGACGCCCGCCATTCCTGCGCGTCGATCATGCACGCGCAAGGGGTTCCGATCGCGGCGATCTCCGAGTGGCTCGGCCACGCCGACGCCGCGTTCACAATGCGGACCATGTGCACGTGCAGAACGACGCGCTCAAGAGCGCCGCGACGACTTTGCAGCGAGTTGTGTCACCGTCGTGTCAATGAACCCCGTCATCGAACACGTTTGCGGTGCATCCCGGAGGCATATCCACAGGTGAGAGCCTTTCCAACGGGCCCCCTGTCAGGATTGAACTGACGACCGCTCGCTTACAAGGCGAGTGCTCTACCACTGAGCTAAGGAGGCGGCGCACCCAACAAAGGGCGCCAGGAAAGCGTATCGGGTCAGAGGTCGTCGTCGGGGGCCAGCCGTTCGGCGTCGGCGACCACCGCTCGGAGGTCACCACCCGCTCGGAGGACACCGCTCGCGGTGAGCGCGGCCGGCGACGCCGCGGCATCAGCGGAATCCGGTCGGCGATGTTGCTCAGCGGGTCGACCACCGTGCTCAGCGTGTCGACCGCGTCGCGTAACAGGTCGATCGTCGGTGCCAGAGCCTCGAGCCCGGGCGCCAGCCTGTTCAGCGTGTCGGCGACCAGCTCCAACTGTTCGAGCGGACCGTTGCGCGCGGTCAACTTGTCCAGCAGCCCGTCCTTGGCGAGCAGCCGATCGGCCAGCCCGTCCTCGGCCAACAGACGCTCGACCAGGCCATCCTCGTCGAGGAGCTGGTCGACGAGTCCGCCTGGCTCCAGTGCCCGCTCCAGTCCGCCGCCCTGGGCGGTCAGCCGATCGAGCACGCCGCCGGCGCGGTCAGCCGATCCACCAGGCCGTCCTCGCGCAGCAGCCGGTCGACCACCCCGTCGGCGCCAGTGCCCGGCCCAGCGGCGCCTCGTCGTCGAGCAGCCGCGCCAGCCGATTGGCGCGCTCGATGGCCGAGTCCAGGCCGAGCATGTGGGCGACCGACGTCGGCGATGTTTGCGCCTCAACCTCACGCGCCGTCCGCCGGGCCATCCGCAGCGCCTCACCGGCGATCTCGATCCCGGTGTCGGCGACCGCGAGCCCGATCCGAGCCGGCGCGGTCAACACGGACACCACGCTTTTGCTGAGATCCATGCCGACAGTGTATTCACGGCACCGTCCGAAACAGCCCATATCCACCGGCCCAAAAGGCCCCATCGACCGGCCCAAACACACCCCGCGAGACGGCCGCTTGCCGACACCGCAACTGCGGCGTTATGGAACTCACAGGGACTCCACAGGTAAGGTGCAGCTTTAGCTCATGCGGAGGGTGGACAGTAGCCCCATGACAGCGGCACCGCTACAAGATTCCCGACCCGAAGCCAAGGTTCTTGTCGTCGATGACGAAACGAATATCGTCGAGCTACTTTCCGTCAGCCTGAAGTTTCAGGGCTTTGAGGTCCATACCGCTTCGAGTGGTCCCGCGGCCCTGGACCGCGCCCGGGAAGTGCGGCCCGACGCGGTGATTCTGGACGTGATGATGCCCGGCATGGATGGGTTTGGGGTGTTGCGCCGGCTGCGCGCCGACGGTATCGACGCCCCGGCACTGTTCCTGACCGCCCGAGACTCGTTGCAGGACAAGATCGCCGGCCTTACTCTCGGCGGCGACGACTACGTCACCAAGCCGTTCAGCCTCGAAGAGGTCGTCGCGCGGCTGCGGGTCATCCTGCGCCGCGCGGGCAAGGGCGCCGAACAGCCCCGAAACGCGCGGCTGACCTTCGCCGACATCGAACTCGACGAGGACACCCACGAGGTGTGGAAGGCGGGTGAGCCGGTGTCGTTGTCGCCGACCGAGTTCACCCTGCTGCGGTATTTCGTCATCAACGCGGGCACGGTGCTGAGCAAGCCGAAGATCCTCGACCACGTCTGGCGCTACGACTTCGGTGGCGACGTCAACGTCGTCGAGTCGTACGTGTCCTACCTGCGCCGCAAGGTCGACACCGGCGAGCGACGGCTGTTGCATACGCTGCGCGGGGTCGGCTACGTCCTGCGCGAGCCGCGCTAGCCGAGGAAACACGCCAGGCGACGAACCGCCGACCGATGAACCGCGCTAACCGCTCGATGGGAACGAAACAAACAAACCGCGAAACGCCTAACCGCGCGCAGCGTCGAGACCGGAGGCGAGAACAATAAGGGGCATGCCGGTACAACGCGGACGGGGCGTGCCCCTTCGTGTCGGACTGGTTGCTGCCATGTTGCTGCTGGTCGGGTGCGGCCTGCTGGCGTCGGGCATCGCGGTGACAACGATCCTGCGCCACGACTTGATGAACCGCGTCGACCAGCAGCTGCTGGCGGCATCGCGCGGCTGGGCGCACACGCCCAGACGGATGCCGCCGCCTCCGCAGGAGTCGCCCAACCCGCAACGGCCGCCGTCGAATTTCTACGTTCGCGGCATCGGGCCCGATGGCCACGTGTGGACAGCGGTGAATCAAGGCGACACCGAACCCGCTCTACCCGCGAACAACGACGTCGGCCCCGTGCCGGTGACCGTCGGCTCGACCCCTGGCTCCAAGGCCTCCACCGTGAAGTGGCGCGCGGTCAGCGTGCGCACCTCGCGCGGCGAGCTGATCACCGTGGCCATCGACCTCTCCGACATGGAGTCGACCGTTCGCGCGCTGATCTGGTCACAATTCGCGATCGGCGGCGCAGTGTTGCTGGTCCTCGGGGTTGCTGGCTACGCGGTGGTGCACCGCAGCCTGCGACCGCTGGTCGAGGTGGAACGGACGGCGGCCGCGATCGCCGCCGGCGAGCTCGACCGTCGTATCCCGCAGCGCGATCCGCGCACGGAGGTCGGCCGATTGTCGCTGGCGCTCAACGGGATGCTCGCGCAGATTCAGCGTGGGGTGGCATCGTCGGAACGCTCCGCCGAACAGGCCCGGTCCTCGGAGGACCGGATGCGCCGGTTCATCACCGACGCCAGCCATGAGTTACGCACCCCATTGACCACCATCCGCGGATTTGCCGAACTTTATCGCCAGGGCGCTGCCCGGGACATCGAGCTGCTGATGTCGCGTATCGAGAGTGAATCGCGGCGGATGGGCCTGCTCGTCGAGGACCTGTTGTTGCTGGCACGCCTGGATGCCCAGCGCCCGCTCGAGCGGCGCCGGGTCGACCTGCTCCAGCTGGCTACCGACGCGGTTCATGACGCGCAGTCGATCGCGCCGAACCGCCCGATTTCCATGCAGGTGCTGGACGGACCGGGAACCCCGGAGGTTGTTGGCGACGAAGCCAGGCTGCGCCAGGTGCTGAGCAACCTGGTGACCAACGCCCTGCAGCACACCCCGGAAACCGCCCGCGTCACGGTGCGGGTCGGCACCGACGATGAGCAGGCCGTACTCGAGGTCGCCGACGAGGGGCCCGGCATGAAACCTGAAGACGCCCAACGCGTGTTCGAGCGGTTCTACCGCGCCGACTCGTCGCGTGCCCGCTCCAGCGGCGGCACCGGGCTGGGCCTGTCGATCGTGGACTCGCTGGTGATCGCACACGGCGGCACGGTGTCGGTGACCACCGCCCCGGGCCAGGGGAGCTGCTTCCGCGTCAACCTGCCTCGCATCAGCGACGTGCACGCTCACGACGAGCCCGCCGGCAGGGGCGAAACAGAGGCTGCAACCGAGATCGTCACCACCAACGGTGAGCCGGCCACGAACACGGCGGCCCAGGACGTGGGGGCTCAGGTCAGTTGAGCAAGCGCTTCTTTGATCCTGGCCTGCGCCTCGTCAAGCGACGCCGGCGAGGGGTTCCGATCGACGTTGGCGAAGCCGAAGTCGGTCAGGTTGTAGGCGGGGAAGACGTGCACGTGCAGGTGCGGGACCTCCAGCCCGGCGATGATCACCCCGGCCCGCGCAGCACCGAAGGCCAGGCAGACCGCCTTGCCGATGAGCTGGGCCACGCCCATGATCCGGGCGAACGTCTTGGGGTCGACATCCTGCCAGTTGTCGATCTCCGCTCGGGGAACCACCAGCGTATGGCCCTGCGTCATCGGCTCGATCGTCAGGAAAGCAACGATCTCGTCGTCCTCGTAGACGAAGCGCCCGGGCAGTTCCCGGTTGATGATCTTGGTGAAGACGGTGGCCATGCGCACGAGCATGGTGGCCACCATCCGGAAACGTCAAGCCAGCCGGAAGCCTCAACCAACGCGCTGGTCTCAGCAACCTCCCAGCTTGACCGCAGTTCGGGAGCAGCTTGCCACGCGACCGTAGAGCCCATGCCCGACCTGTTAAAGGAGAAGAAGCTGAGTTCTCAGGATGCACCGCAACGCGTAGCGCCGAGTGCGGCTACGTGCTCGACATCGTAATCCCCGTCTACAACGGGTGGAGACCCGTTCATGCAACAGGAACTCGCCCATGAGCGCCGTCAGCACGTAGGACACCGAGGTGATCGGCAGGACATAACTGAGGTCCACCCGGCTCAACAGTGAGAGCTGCGAGATCAGCCACACGAGCAGCAGGAGCACCCCTAAAACCACGAGGGGGTTTGCAAATGCGTGGATGTAGGGCCAGGGCGAAAAAGAGACCAGCCGCCCGATTTGGTGCAGTCCACGGCACAAGGCAAAGTTGCCCAGCACATTGCTTGCGACGAGCAGCGCAATTACTGTCGGGTTTCTTAGACGCAATGGCTGAGACTGGTTCTTGGAGACACCGGCGGCCAGAGTCGCAGTGGACCGGCGGGATCGCAGCATTTCGGCTGGGACTTCGTGCGCTAACTGCAGCTCATCGAAATCGGCTTGATCATGAGCCATCGCCATAAGCCGCTACTCTTCTCAGGCTGAGTTTAACGGTTGGCAGAAGAGGGATGAATACACCGGACAGAGTAGAATTGATGAGAATCTCGCGTACTTACCTGCGGGCCAGAGCCCTTGTTCGCATGTCTCCAAATCCACCCGTCCGCCGCCTGAAGACTTATACCGGCTCCCAGGGATACGTTTACCAGTACTACTTCGTCGGCAAGCGCTCCGCGCTGGCGGACGATCCCGAATCTCCCGCCACCGAATTTATTTTCGACGTCACTTCTGACCGGAAGCTGACTTATGCTGTCAGCGTCTTTCTTCCCGACAGCGCTCGAGCCGCGTGGAGCCAGAAACACCGCCGTCTTTTGAGCGAGGCCGAGCAGTATGCGGCGGTCAAGCTTCGCCTCTTCCGCGCCTTCGATGAACTGGAGGATGTAAAAACCCACGGTCGCCGCTTAAGCATTGACGCCACGCTACTCGAGGAGGCCCTGACGAGCCTGGGTGTGGAATAGCATGCTTCGGTTTATCGCCCTGGTTTCACTGTATGAGCAACTCCCGCGCCAGATTTACGCTTCTTCAACTCCCCCCGATGGAAGCATCGCCATTCATCCAGCACGCCAGATTGCACCTCGCAAGCGAGGCGAAGTTTACCCACTTCCAATCGTCTGTGATTTCGATCACCGCCGCGTGTGACCTCCTTTGTCTGCCTGCACCCGAACGATTTGGAAAATGGCGCGAGGACGAGAGGATTCGAATCGGGAGCGCCGGATTTGGGGTAGACTCAAGGATTCCGGAACTTTTAGGCCTATGTCTTTGCTATGGCTCCGTTTCGCGCTGGGTTGCTACTTCGTCAGCCTGATCTACGCCTTCGTGGCGCTGACCCGCACCAGCGATCTGTTCAGCCGGATCGCCCTGCACGCGGCCAGCCTGGGTATGGTCTTTCACTTCGTCTCGCTGACGGAACTATTTCTTTCCGGCCACGTTGTCTGGGCATCGGTGCATAACGGGGAGTCGCTGCTAGCCTTTCTGTCGATGACGTTCTTCATGCTGATTTATGCGATTTACCACACCACTTCGCCCGGCGTGGTCGTCTTTCCCGTAGTGTTCTTTCTGACCTTCGTCGCCGCCGTCGATCAGCAGCCCGTACTGCTCACCCAGTATGTTTCGAATAAAGGATGGCTGGCCGCGCACATTTTTCTGATTTTCATCGGATACGCCGCCTTGCTGGTCAGCTTCGGAGCCAGTCTGCTCTATCTCTTGCAGGAGCGCCGCCTGAAGGCCAAGAAAGCCACTAGCCTGATCTCGTTCCTTCCCGCACTCGAAGTGATCGATCAGATCGGCTACCGCTCGTCTGTTGCTGGGTTTTCCTTTCATGACGCTCGGGCTGCTGACCGGCTCAGTGGTGGCGATCTCCACCTACGGCCACCTCGATTTTCTCGATCCCAAGATTCTGTTGTCGGTGTTGATGTGGGCGGTGTACATGCTGATGGTTTTCACCCGCTGGAACTCAGGATGGCGCGGACGCCGCGCTGCTTTCCTCGCGACGTTCGCGTTCGTGGCGGCGCTGGCCGCATGGGCGGCTAACTATTTCTCTACCATTCACAGGTTCGCCGCCTCATGAGATTCCAGCTCATTGGCGTGAACCACAAGAGCGCACCGGTTGAAGTGCGCGAGCGTCTGGCGATCCCCGAATCGCGCCTGCCCGATGCGTGCCGCGATCTCAGTGCTTATCCCGGGATCGAAGAGGGCATGGTCATCTCCACCTGCAATCGCGTGGAGATCGTGACGCACACCACCAACGGCGCCGCCGATCTGCGTGGATTTCTGCACGATTACTTTCATCTCGAACCGGAAGAACTGGAACCGCATCTCTACGAATTCCGAGGCAAGGATGCAGTTCGCCACTTGTTCCGGGTTGCCTCCAGCCTGGATTCCATGGTGGTCGGAGAAGCCCAGATTCTTGGCCAGGTCAAGGAGGCTTATGCCACCGCCCGTGCAATGGGCGCCGTTCGCGGCCAGCTCGACCATCTCTTCAGCCGCGCCTTCGCGGTGGCCAAGCGTGTGCGCAGCGAGACCGCCGTGGGATCGTCTTCAGTGTCGATCGCGTCGGTCGCGGTGGAACTGGCCAAAAAGATTTTCGGAACGTTGGAAGGCAAAACGGTCTTCATCGTCGGCGCCGGAAAAATGAGCGAACTCGCCGCCCGGCATCTGATGGCTCACGGCTGCGCGTCGATCTTCGTGTCCAATCGAACCTACGAACGCGCTATCGGCCTCGCGGAGAAGTTCGACGGGCAGGCCATCAAGTTCGACGACTTGTATACCTCTTGCGATCGCGCCGACATCGTCATTACTTCGACTGGCTCGCCTCACGCCATCTTCCGTCGCGAGCACGGCGAGCAATTCCTCTCCCGACGCAAGAACCGGCCGATGTTCTTCATCGACATCGCCGTGCCTCGCGATGTTTCCCCGGAAATGGCCAAACTCGACGGCATCTTCACCTACGACATTGATGACCTACAGCAGGCTGTAACCAGCCACGTTGCCGACCGCCGCAAAGAAGCCGAGCTCGCCGAAGCCATCATTAGCAGCGAAGTCGAGCGCTTCGAAGCCAAGCTGCAGACGCTCGACGTTGTTCCCACGATCTTGTCGCTGCAAGATCATCTCGAAACCATCCGCCAGGCCGAAATCGACCGCGTCCGCGGCAGGCTGGGCCCGCTGACCCCGGAGCAGGAAATCGCCGTCGAGGCGCTCACCCGCGGCATCATCAACAAAGTCATGCACACCCCGATCACGACTTTGAAGACGGCCGCCAAAGAATCCGAGGCAACGACAATAGTCGACGTAGTCCGACGCCTGTTTAATCTGGAGAAGAAAGACAAAGAATCAGCAACCCAGACCACAGCGAAAGAAACAGAAGTGGGGCCGCGCCACTGATGCCCAAACTCCGCATCGGTTCCCGCGGCTCTCAACTCGCGCTCTGGCAGGCCAACCACATTTCCGCTCTTCTGCGCGCCCGTAGCCACGAAGTCGAGATTGAGATTATCCATACTACCGGCGACAAGATCACAGACGTGCCCTTATCAATGGTGGGCACCAAGGGCGGACTTGGCAAAGGAATTTTCACCAAAGAAATCGAAGAAGCTCTCGCCGCCGGCCGCATCGACCTCGCCGTGCATTCGCTGAAGGATCTGCCCACCGAACTTGCCCCGGGATTCGAAATCGCCGCTATCGCAAAAAGGGAAGATGCCCGCGACGCCTTCTGCTCGCGCCACTATTCCGCTCTTCAGGATTTGCCCCAAGGCGCACGAGTCGGCACCTCCAGCCTGCGCCGCCAGGCGCAAATGAAAGCCGTCCGCCCCGACCTCGACATTCACCCTTTGCGCGGCAACGTCGACACGCGCCTGCGCAAACTCGAGCAGGGAGAATACGACGCCATCATCCTTGCCTCGGCCGGACTCAAGCGCCTCGGCAAGATCGAACTCATCAAACAAATCATACCCACCGAACTCATCTGCCCCGCAGCCGGCCAAGGCGCGCTCGCCATCGAAATCCGCAAGGGCGACGCCGCCACGCGACGGCAGTTGGAATTCTTAGACGACCCTGCCGCCCGCGCCGCCACCACCTGCGAACGCGCCCTGCTCAACCGCCTCGGCGGAGGCTGCCAGGTACCCATCGGCGCTTTCGCGGAGGTGCGAAATGGCAGGTTGCATTTGGAGTCCATCGTCGCCGACCCTGACGGCTCGAAAGTCCTCCGCGACTCCCGCGACGGAGACGATCCTGAAAAACTCGGACACGATGCCGGCACAGCGCTTCTCAACCGTGGCGGCGACCAAATCCTCGAAGCGGTCTACCGCCGCGGCCTAGCCGTCCCACCGCAACCATGAAACCTGAGCCTGGAAAGAGGGATTCGTATTGGTGATGCTGAATCAATCGACGAGCACAGAACCTAACACGGCGGACTCATCGCAACTGGCGATGGCTGCCTTCGGACTTGGGATAGCAGCAGTTATGATGACCATACTTGGCTTCGTCTGGCTGGGCTGGGGCTTTTTCGCCAGATCTGCTGGCCGCAGGCATCAGCTTTGTCGTGGGCCTGCACTTTCTCCCATTGGCACGCCTGGTCCGCTTCCCGGTGTACTATGCTTCCGGAATCGCAATTATCCTGTGCGGCCTTCTCAGTTGGTCTCTGCTCCGGTTTCAGTCCATTACGTTCGGGGGCGGCGTCGCGACCGGGACGGTCCTCTGGGTCACGCGATTTATGCGCTCCTCCGCTCGCGCAAATTTCTTCGGGAGTTTGCGGCGGATTAAGAAGGGTACCGAAGGACGAAAGAAAACTGTCGTGTACATCCCTGAACATTTCCGCGTCCGCGACCATGCCGACGCAATCGCATTCATGAATGTGAATCCGTTCGCAATCCTGGTCTCATCCACGGACGAAGGCTCGTTCGCCACGCACCTCCCGCTATTTGTACGCGAAGCAGAAGGACAACTCCTCCTTCGCGGCCACGTGGCCAAAGCGAACCCGCACTGGCGCCATCTCGAGCGGCAATCGCATTGCTTGACCATCTTCCACGGTCCACACGCTTTTGTTTCCACCGAAAACTACACGACTCGCGAAACCGTGCCCACCTGGAACTACGGTGCAGTGCATGTTTACGGGAATGCTCGTCTGTTCGCCTCCGCCGAGGAGTTGCAAGGCATGCTGCACGAATTGATCGCGACTTTCGAGCCCCCTTATGCCGAACAATGGGCCGGCCTCACCGGGACTTATCGCGAGCGCATGTTAAGCCATATCGTTGGCTTCGAAATCACTGCGACAAAAATCGAAGGCAAATTCAAGCTAAGCCAAAACCGCAGTTGCGAAGAGCAAGCCAATGTGATCGCGTCGCTTGAAAAAGCGGAGGACACCGCTATCTCGGGCGTAGCACGCCTGATGCGGGAGCAGGGCCTGGGCGAGAAGGGGCGCGAGTGACTGCGTGTGGGGAGGGCACTCCCTTCGACAAGCTCAGGGCAGGCTTTGTCCGCCAACTCTGCCCATGAGCAAGAAGACGAAGTCGCCGACGCACCAGCCCCTCAGCGGAATCCGGGTGCTGGTCGGCCGCGCCCGGCACCAGGCGGGCGCTCTCTCCAGCGAACTGCGCAGACGCGGCGCTGAGGTAATCGAAATCCCCTTCATCGAGATTCGTAAGCCGAGTTCATTCAAACCGCTCGACGCAGCGCTGAGGAATCTAGGCAGCTATGACTGGCTCATTCTGACCAGCGTAAACGGAGTGGAGGCAATGTGGGACCGCATGCGGAAGATTCGCGAAGTGCACGACTTCAGTCGGGCCACAAGGACGTCAAACTCAAACTCGGCTTTAGCCGCTGGGGGGAAACTCCGCGCATCGCCGCGATCGGTCCCGCCACCGGGAGAGCCATCGAGCAACGCGGCGCACAAGTCCACGTCGTTCCCAAAGAGTACGTAGCGGAAGTCCGTCGTGCGAAGCCTGAAAAACAAAGTTAAAGGGAAGCGCGTCCTGCTGGTGCGCGCCAAAGTCGCCCGCGACGTCATTCCGCGCGAGTTGCGCAAGGCGGGAGCGCATGTCGACGTGGTCGAAGCCTACGAAACTGTCGTGCCTCAACCCTCCCGTGCCCGATTGCGCGCCGCTCTGAAGGATCTAAAAAAGTGCCCGCACGTGGTTACCTTCACCAGTTCTTCAACGGTACGCAATTTTGTAAATCTGGTCGGCTTCCGCGGGCGGTTGAACTGCTACCAGCAATTCGCGGGCGAGGGCGCCCGCGCCACACAATTCTTATGGCCTCGATAGGCCCGGTTACGTCATCGACCCTGCGTGAACATGGTCTGCCGGTCGACATCGCTGCTAAAGAGTTCACCATCCCCGGCCTGGTCGCAGCGATCGAGCTCGCCTTCGCACACTTGATAGCAAAAGAAGAGATTCCTCCGTGCGCCTCTATGTCCTCGGTGGTTAAGCCTTAGAATTCTATTCGGTCAGCGAACAACTGCAATCGGCCGGGACAACATGCGCCAGCAAGAAATCCGCGACGCGCTTATAAGCGTCAATCTGATTTTCCACGCGCGCAAACCCATGCCCTTCGTTATCGTAAATCTTATAGTCGACCGTGCCCCCGCGCTTTTTGATCGCTTCAACGACCTGCTGGGTCTCCGACTTCGGACAGCGCGGATCGTGCCCTCCCGCTAACAGCAGCAGCGGCGCCTTGATCCGATCGACGAAATTGATCGGCGAGCGATCTTCATAAAGCGCTTTATTTGTTCACCGAGGTCTCCCATCGTCGCCAGGTCGGATTGCTGCAGCACCGGATCTTCATTTTCAATTTCCGTAAACCAGTTTACAAAAGGCACAATGGGCACTCCCGCGGCCCAGATTTCCGGCGCCTTCGTCACCGCCATCATGCTTAAATACCCGCCGTAGCTTCCGCCCATGACCGCAATCTTTTTCGGATCGAGATGTCCGGTTTGCTTGATCCAGTCCACTCCCGCCAGCACGTCCTGCAAATCGCCGCCGCCCATGTCGAACAGATTCGCCTGCTGAAATTCCTTGCCGTATCCGGTCGAACCGCGATAGTTCGGCGCGAGCACCATGTATCCCTGATTCGCCGCGTATTGCACAAATCGGTTGAAAGAGTTCATGCTCTGCGCCGTCGGTCCGCCGTGAATGTAGACGATCGCCGCATTCTGCCCGTTGCGTGCCATGTTGAACGGCACATAGAGAAATGCCGAAATCGTCCACTTGCCGTCGCGGCTGGGATAGTGCACCAGGTACGGCTCAACCATGTCCTCCGAGCGCACGCCAGCCACTAGCGAGTGCGTGATCTGCTGCGACTTGCCGTTGCCGAGGTGGTAGACCCAGAGATCACCGGGAGCTGTCGGGCCGTTGTGGTTGTACAGCAGGCGCTGCCCGTCCGCACTAAATGCCGAACGCCCGCCTGCAGGTTCATTGACTCCCTTCGGGATCGGAAGAGCCGCTGATTGTCCGGTCACGAGATCGCACAGATAGATGTCCTCGTTACCGTCAACGTTAGCGCTGAAGATGATGTGCTTGCCGTCAGGCGAAAACTCGTGTCCGCGAATCTCCCATTTGTCATGGGTAAGCCAGTTGATTTTCCCCGGAACGAAGAATCCCGCTGTGTCTCCTTTCATTCCGAGATCAGAACACCGATGTTGTCATATCCGTTGCCTGCATTCGATGTAAGCAGTATGGTCCGGCGTCGGAATCTACGCCGATCGAGTCCGAAATCATTGGCATGATAGCGCTGTTCGCCTTCATGCGGCGTGAGCAGTGTGCTCTTTCCGGTTGCGAAATCGGCCATGAAGATATTCGAATCCGTGCCCTTAGCCTGCTCCTGCGTGTAGACGATGTACTTCCCGTCTTTCGACCAGATGGGATTCGTGATTTCGCTTATCCTGCGGCGTGCTCGTTGTGAGGTGCTTTACTTCGCGCATCACCATGTCGTAGATGTCGATCTCGTAAGCCGCGGAGGTTTTCGGTTTCATTTCATATGCCAGGTAGCGCCCGTCAGGTGACCACGTGGGATTGATTTCCGCGATATCACGCGTCTGGGTAAGGTTGACGACTTTGCCGGTCTTCGGCGAGACGAGAAAAATGTCCCACTGCTCATCTCCGTCATAGTCAGACTGGTATGCGATCCATTTGCCGTCGGGCGACCACGCCGGCGCCGTCTGCCGCTGGTCGCTGACGGTCAACTGCACCGGCCATCCGCCCTCGGCCGGCACGATCCACAGATTATTGCGTCCGCTCATATTCGAGATGAACGCGAGACTTTTTCCATCCGGCGACCACGTCGGACGCCCAACCTGCCGTGTCATATAGAGTTTCTCGATCGTCAGTCTTCGCGGCTCCACTTGCGCGTTGGGTCTGGACGAGATTTTCTTGGGATCGGTAACAGCCTGGGGCGAAGACAAATTCTGGGCAGCGCTCTCGGCAACAACAGTGCTCATGATGATGACGATAAAAAACAGTAGATTTGTGCGCATGGCGGTTACGGGTCTCGGCGCGGCAGTCACTTAAGCTTTCGCGTTTTTGTGTACATCCACCGTGCTCCAGGTTTTGTCGCCGGCATGGCACACATTCTCCAGCGCACAGTCTGCACACTTGGGCTTGCGTGCGACGCACAGCTTGCGTCCATGCCAGATGATCTGATGCGAAAACAGAATCCACTTTTCCCGCGGAATGATCCGCATAAGGTCCTGTTCAATTTTCTGCGGATCATCATGGGTTGTGAGTTCCAGCCGCCGTGAAATGCGGTGCACATGCGTATCGACCACCACTCCATCCGCTATTTTGAACCACGTCCCCAACACGACATTCGCCGTCTTCCGCGCAACGCCCGGAAGGGTCAGGAGCTTCTCCATATCTTGGGGGACTTGCCCGCCGAACTCGGCGACAATTTTTTTCGCCGCTCCTACGACCGACTTCGATTTATTGCGAAAGAATCCCGTGGACCGCACATCCGGCTCCAGTTGCTCCGGAGTGAGCGCGGCAAATGCCGCCACCGTCGGATATTTGCGAAACAACTCAGGGGTAACCCGGTTCACATTGACGTCAGTCGATTGAGCGGAGAGGATCGTGGCCACCACCAACTCCCACGCGCTCGCATGCGTAAGCGCGCAGGTCACATCGGGATACATCTGGTTGAGCCGTTCAGAATCTCCGCCACCCGCTCCGGAGCCACCGGATTGTAACTTTTGATCTTAGGGGTGGAAGCGCGGGCCGGGCTTGCGGCTTTCTGGTGCCCCTTCGGGGCTGCTGCCGCGGCTTTGCCTCGGCTTGGACCCCTCGACTTCGTTCGGGACAGGCTTGCGGGAACGCCCGTCCCCACACGAACCTTGTCTTGGCGGCCGTTGCGCGCGGGTTGGCGTGGAACCACACCACGAGGCATGAGCATCTCCTTGCAGCAAAATCTTAACAGAGCCAACGTCAACGGTTCATACTGACCATCGGTAACCTCTGCGGGATTGACGCACCTCACGCTGCCCGGTAGTCTGGAGGTACTCCATCAAGTCAGGAAAGATTCCGTGGCAGTCAACTCCATCCAACTCGGGCAAGTGTGGCGCAGCGATGCCGACGGCCAGGATTATCTGGTCACAAAGGTCTACAACGAAGTTTTCTCGCAGTACGCCATGCTGCGGCCGGCTGGAATTACCGCTCCCGACGCCCCCACGGTTCGCGTAAAAGTCGCAAGGGTCCCGAGGGTGCCACGTTGCCCGGTTACGCCTTCACCCAGGAAGGCTCCTTCTAGCCGCGGCATTGGTCTCGCGAATTTCCGATACACTTAAATTCAGTCACCCTGAAACCAGCAACCGGCAACTGTTCTTCCCCATGACTGAAAAAATTCTCGGCCTCCTGTTTCTCCTCATCAGCAAGGTAATCGCCGCGACCGGCTATGCTGGCATCACTCTCCTCATGGCGATTGAGTCCGCCTGCATCCCGCTTCCTTCCGAATTGATCATGCCCTTCGGCGGATATCTCGTTTCCCAGGGCACATTCAAGCTGCTTTGGCTGGCGACGGCCGGCGCCATCGGCTGCAACCTGGGCTCGCTCATCGCCTACGAAATCGGATGCTATGGCGGCCGCCCACTGGTCGAACGCTACGGTCGCTGGATTCTCATGGGACGCCGCGAACTCGACTGGTCCGATCGCTTCTTCGCGCGCTGGGGATATCTTGCGGTTTTCGTTGGCCGTCTCCTGCCGGTGGTCCGCACTTTCATCGCATTGCCCGCGGGAATCGCGCGCATGCCCAGAGCCCGCTTTCACCTCTATACCTTTCTGGGATCATGGCCTTGGTGCCTTGGCTTGGCCTAGCTCGGCATGAAGCTGGGCGAGAACTGGCGCGACCTGGGAAAATATCTCCACAAGTTCGACGCCGTGATTGGAGTTCTGCTCGTGGCCGGTGCAGTCTGGTTTGTGTGGAGTCACTGGCAGAATCGGATCAGCACCCAGCCTTCAGCGTAGAGACGTTGCTTGCAACGTCTCTCGTGCCACCACCGGGATGGGGTTCGTGCGCAAGCACCGTCACCGAAACAAGTGATAGTGTACAAGCTATCAATTCCCGCTCCCCGGAGAAATCCCATGCGCCGCATTCTCACCGCCTTGCTATTTGCCGCCATCGCCCTTCCGGTCGCTACATTCCCACAGTCTGCTTCCGCCGCGTCCGACCAACCCTTCGTCGTGGAGTACTACTACAAAACAAAGTGGGGTCACGCCGATGAATTTCTAAAGTTGTTTAAGAAGAACCACTATCCCGTACTGAAGAAAGAAGCCGAGATGGGCCGCATCGCCAAAGTCTGGATGGACCAGCCGCGCTATCACACCACCGAAGACGGACGCTGGGATTTCCGTGTGACCATTGTCTTCAAAAACGCCACCGTCGCCAACGAACCGTTTGACGAGGCGGCGCTGCAGAAGCAGATGTACCCTGACCAGGATGCCTTCCACCGCGAAGAGCAGCGCCGTTTCGAAATCCTCGACGCCCACTGGGATTTGCCGGTGAAGCTCGTAGACCTGGAAGCGAAACCATAAAGACTTCAACCACAGAGGGCGCTGATTAACACAGAGAAACACAGGATCAGATTCTTCCTTTGTGTTCCCTGTGTCCTATGTAGTTAAGACTTTGGGTCGATCTTCAAGAAATTCGCGACTACCTTCTCATGCCACTTCCACGGCAGAATCCGCTTCATCGCCAGCTGGATTTTTGCATCGCGCCCCACCAGATAGCGCAGTCTGGGCTTCGGATTCTGCGCAATGGCGACGATCAGCCGGGCCACAGCGATCGGATCAGCTTTGGGAAGTTTCTGAATGCGTTCGCGCATGCGCAGACTCCGTTGAAAATTGGGCGACGTGTCCTTCGTGGCCTGCTCTCCCATCACGGCTCCTCGGGTCCAAATGTCGGTCTGAAACGCTCCCGGTTCGACCAGCACAACTTTAATGCCCAGTGAATTCACTTCCATGCGCAACGATTCGCTCCATCCCTCCAGCGCATGTTTCGACGCCGCGTAACTGCTCACCGTCACCGACCCGTGCAAACCCGCGATCGACGACACTTGAATGATGTGTCCGGAACCCTGCCGCCGCATGGTGGGCAGCGCCGCCTTGGCCATTGCGACCGCGCCGAAAAAGTTGGTTTCAAACTGCATCCGCAATTCGTCGAGCTTGATGTCTTCGGCAAATCCGGCCACCGCAAATCCCGCATTGTTGACTAGCACGTCCAACCGCGCATAGTCGCTCACCACGCTGTCCACGAAGCCCGGTATCGCGTCAAACCTCGTGACGTCTAATGCACGAACATTGATCGTCGCGCCTAGTCCTGCCGCCGCTACAGCCTCGTCCAGGCGCTCACGGCGGCCCAGATCGCGCATTGCCGCCACCACGCGAAATCCCGCCTTCGCCAATTCGATGGATGTCAGCAATCCGAATCCGCTGGATGCGCCGGTAACCAGAGCAATCTTTTCAGCCATTGCAATGGTGTAACATACGCTCACAAAAAACAGGAAGCATACCTTGCCTTGTGTTTGCCACTCATTCGCAGCCCGATGCGCAAACGTCGCAAAAGATGTTAAACCTTGTTAACAATTTCGACGGAAATCCTTTATCGCGCCCATCAAAATTTGGAATTAGACATAATCTCCACAAGATCGATAATGTAACCCATGGACCCCTTGATATCTGTTGAGGACTCACATGTTGATGTATTGCACGAAATCAGCGTGCGTCTCGGTACGGCTGACGGATTTCACGAAGTACTGAACCGTGTGGTTGAATTTGCTACAGCGCTGGTCAAGTGCGACTCCTGCCTCATCTACATCATGGAAGGCGACGAGCTCGTCCTTCGAGCTTCGAAGAACCCTCATCCCGAGGTCGTCGATCGGCTGAAACTGCGCGTTGGACAAGGCATTACAGGATGGGTGGCCGAGCATCGCGAACCGGTGGCCATCCCGGAGGAAGCCGCGCACGATCCACGCTTCCAATTTTTTCACGAGTTGCCGGAAGACAGTTACGAGGCGTTTCTGTCCGTGCCCTTGATGTGCCGCGGCCGCGTCGTGGGCGTCATCAATCTCCAGCACCGCCAGCACCACGTCTACCGGCGGCGCGAGATTCGCATGATTTCCACTGTGGGATTTCTCGTAGGCGCCGAACTCGAGCTGGCGCGGCTGGAAGAAGCCAATTCCACGCTCGCCGAACAATTGCAGACCAGAAAAATCGTAGAGCGCGCCAAAGGCATTCTGCAACGCGATCTCGGCCTCAACGAAGAGCAAGCCTATCTGGCGCTGCAGCGCCAGAGCCGCCAGAAGCGTAAACCCATGAAGGAAATTGCGGAAGCCATCGTACTCAGCGACGACGTTCGAGGAAATTCACAGATCCAGCCACCCTTCGGGACGAATCAAAACCAAACTCCAGTAGCAAAGGACCCGACTTCCGCGAATCCGTAAACCGAAATGGTAAGAAGCCCACTTCATCCAGGGTCGTAGGAAAAAAGAAGGAACTGGGCCTCACTCGGCTCCCAGGGAAAAAAGGGAAGGGCCCGACTTCAGTCGAGCCGTACAGCCGCACAATCCTTTCCGGCTTTATAGCCGCTGAGGGATTTCTGACGTGAAAGCCTTTCTGGTTTTTCAACGACTCAACCACAAAAAGACGGCGGATAGCAGGTTCGCTATCCGCCCAACATATTGTGACCAGCGAAGGACTATTGCCCCGATGCCGCAGCCGTAGTTGCAGCCTTGGCAATCTGTCTTTCCGTCGTGTGTGCCGGCACATTGAAGTGCAGCGTCATGCCAAACTGCGGCAGTTGTATGGCGCTAACGTAGCTTCCCTCGGGTGTGGTCTCAAGGACAAGCCGGCTTACGTCTGACGGCTTGGCATCGTCCGTCGAGGGAATCAGCACCAAATATCCGGCGCGAGCTCCGCTCATCTTGCTGAGGGTCAGCATGCGTGTAGTGGCGTCGGGATCGAAGGTGAACACGTAGTCTCCGGCCGGAACTTTGGCGTTCCCGAAGTGAACTTCGTGCGTGAGTGTGAACTTGCCGCGCACAGCCTCTTGTGCTGACGCCAGGCTGGGCGCGAAGTTCAGAGCGGTGAACGCCAGCAACGTGGCGTATGCGAATTTACGAATCGAGGTCATGAAATCTCCTGTTCTGCTCCTCGTCTCAGGACTTTAAGTAAGTCCGGCGGCAAGAAGCGCTGCTGAAGAGCAGACGCCCGCGTATGGCCGGGCGGCGTGGGCTCAGATTTTGGTGGAGATCAACAGGGTCAGAAGATTTGCATGCCGCTACAAGGCTGCCTGCAAACATCAACTTCACGGGAACCAGCTGCAGAGCCGGTTGCGAAGTGATTTCATTTTGAAGGAATATGGCGCGCGAGTCCAACGCAAAGAATCGATGAGCCCGATTCGTATCATGTAGCGAGAAGCGCTAACTCAGCCAGTTGTTGAGAATAGCCTTATGCCATGTGCTGCGGTAGCCTCCGCAACCGCGGTGTGGAGAAACGGGAATCTGCGCAAACGCTACACCAGCTCTTGCTGCGACGTGCCACAGAAAGGTTAGGTCGGTAACAAGTAAACATCGCCGCCGCTTGGCAATGCCTTGCTTTTAACCCCGTCTGGCTATTCGCCGCTTCGAGACCATAGGTCACGAGTCCAGCTCCCACCGCCAGGGGCACCATAAGAGCACCCCAATCAAAAATGCCCGTTTCGCCGTCTCCGCGTCGGGCGGTCACCCATGTCGTCGCCACCAGGTAGAACGTGAGAACGCCCATTTGACCATTCAATATTTGGTGTTTCATGAACCCCGGGTAGGCCCCGCTTGAAGACAAAAGGACCATTGATATCACAAATACGTTTCCAGCCAAGAGATGCCGGCGGGAACCCTTGAGGAAGAATATTGCGAGAAATCCAAACAGTATTCCCAGAGTACCAGCGGTAATGTGAAGCATTAATAGTGGGAATCGCATTTTTCCGCACTCCTTACGCAGTCGCGAGCGCCACTGCACTAACGTCGGCTATCACTCTCGTCACTATCTTGAGCGCGTAAAAGGCACCCGCAATTCTTGCCCCAAGGACGCGGCGATGTTTCTTCAATTCGTTCTGTCATTACGCTGTGGTCACGGTCGTCTCCTTGTGCGAGGACTTGCGATCAGGGTGGGATGCGACTCAGATCGGTCCTTGATAACGGCGCAGCCGGACCGCGGCGGCGAGGAATGCCGCGAAGACTATCAGGCCGATCCACAACCCGGGGTTGCTCAGGAAATTAAGCGGACCCAAGTGCGTCAGTGGATGGATTGCGGCCCCACCCGGCATTGGGAAGGGAACAGTTTCCCGGCCACCGCTCAAGCGAGAGATCAGCATGCCGCCGAAATGCGAAGTGTTGAAGGCAATCTTCTCGACCACGCAGATCGCGACCAAGGGTAAGCCCGCCCATAGAAAGGCCGCCCGGCGCGCCCAGCCTGAGACCAGCAGCAACCAGCCGTAGATTGGCGCGTAGTAAAACCCATGCACGGCCAGAAGGTGGAAGAACAGTCCCAGCGACATGGGGAACCACGGCAACTGCCATAGCGCAGCCACACTCAAACCGCTCCCCAGCAGCACTGCACTGCTGAGCAGCAGCATGATCCACTGCGTGGTAATGGTGATTGCGAAGGTGATCAGCGGGAGAACCACGAGCGGGATGCTCGCCTTCGAGAGCACTGTCGTAAGATCGGAAACCGGCAGCGACTTCCAGAATAGGATGCTGCGATCGCGGCGTTCGCCGTGCAGCGCGTCCAGACAGTAGAACACCGCGACAATAAGAGTGCTCACCATAAGCAGAAGCGCGGCGAAGGTGAACGGCTGCTGGATCAACTCGCGTTGCTGCATCGGGTCGAGCGCCACCGCGGCACGCATCTTGGCCGGCAGACGAAACGTACTGACCAGGAAGCCGAACAGGAATAGGCCGGCGACGGCGAGCGGCGCGATGTAGAGCGAACGGTTCTCCCACAATTCGCGTCGCACCGACCAGTACAGGGGCTGAGTTGCCGAGATAATCGCGGGCGCGACTGCCTGCGATTCAAGGGGAGACCCGGGCACGGCATTCGCTTGGGTATTCAATTGGCCGCTCCTTGTGCCGGGCCGGCCTGACTGCCGATCACGGCAACGAATAAGTCTGCGATGCTGGGCGTGCGCACATCGCCCAACGCTGCGAGTTGCTGGCGATCGGCATGATCGCGCTTCAGATCGAACAGCAGGATGCTCCGACCGAGCACCTGGCGCTCGTGCATCGGCTTAAGCGCCCGCGCCGCCGGGGCCTGCTCGGGATGCAACATCACTTCCAGATAGCGTGACTCCAAGTCTTCCATACTGCAATCGAATACGATGCGGCCGCGGTGGATGAACATCAGATCGGTCAGGACGTGCTCGATCTCTTCCACCTGATGCGTTGTCACCACGATGGTGCGGCTGCGATCGAAGTAGTCGTTCAACAGGGAATCGTAGAACTGCTTGCGGTACAGGATGTCGAGGCCAAGTGTCGGCTCGTCCAGCACCAGCAATTTCGCGTCAATCGCCATGACCAGGGCGAGGTGCAGTTGCGTCACCATGCCTTTCGACAGTTCCCGGATCTTGCTGCCGAGGCGGATGGTGGTCCTGGCCAGAAAACTTTCCGCCTTGGCGCGATCGAATCGCGGATGCACGCCGGCAACGTAGTCGAGCGCCTGTGAAACTCGCGCCCAGCGCGGTAGCACAGCGACATCAGCAATGAAGCAGACATCCCGCATGAGCTCATCGCGTTCGTTCCAGGGGTCGCGCCCGAGCACCTTCAGCTCTCCCTGATATGGCGTGAGACCGAGGATGGCGTTAAGCGCGGTGGTTTTGCCCGCGCCGTTGGGACCAATGAGTCCGAGGATGCGTCCCTCTTCGACCCGTAAATTGAGGCCGTCCAGTGCAATAGTTGTGCCGAAGGCCTTGCGGAGACCGCGTGCTTCTATGCATGCCATGGCTTCAGCGCTCCTCTCCTTCGGATTTCGACTGCGCGGCATCCGGCGACGGCCGGCGCTTTGCGGTCCCATTCAACAGCTCTTCCGCTTTCAGTCCAAGCCGCTGAATGGTGGCATGGACTCGGGGCCATTCTTCTGCAAGAAACTTCTGGCGCTCGCCCCGCAGCAGCAGATTGCGCGCGCCCGCATTGATGAACATGCCGCGACCTCGCTTGCTCTCGACCAGTTGCTCGTCGACCAGTTGTTGATAACCCTTCAGAACCGTGAGGTGATTGACCCGATATTCGGCCGCGACGTTGCGCACGGACGGCAGAGGATCGCCCTCTTTGAGCACGCCGTCCAGTATCATGGCGACGACGCGGTCGCGAAGCTGGCGATAAATCGGTTGACTGTCGTTCCACTCACGGTCCATCGGGGTTTCCAGATTGCCTTTTCCCGAACTGCCTTGCCCAGATTGCTTTATCCCGGATTGCTATCCAAGATACGCTTCCTGTCATTTTGTCCGCTGCAGGTCGACGTGCGCACGCACCGGCTTGTCCCCGGGTTGCATGTAAGTCCATTCCTCGGTGTGATGGTTGGCGTCGACAGCTGTGAACACCGCATGGTGCATGTGTCCGTACTGCGTACCACCGGCGACATCCAGAAAATCGAATTCCACCGTCTTCCCGTCCGGCGACGTCTTGCCCACCATACGGGGCCGGTTTCCGGCATCGCAGTAATGCGTCAGCAGGAGACGGTCCCCATCCAGATAAACCATGGTGACCGGATGGTCAGGTCTTCCGTCTCCAGTCATCTCATGCACTAGCGCGTTACCCATGGACGTCACCCGCAGCGAGACCTGCATGAGCTTGCCATCGATCTCGGCTTGTGGCGGGACGGTTGATATGCGTCCTTCCCACGAACCCGCCAGGTTTTTTATTTGGTCGAAAGACTTCTGCGCGGCCGACGGTTGCGCGTCGGTCTGGGCAAAAGCCACGGTGGAGAGTGCCATCAGAGCTAAAGACAGTCTAAATCGAAGGGATTTCATGTTTCATTCTCCTGCCTATTCAGTTGCGAGCGATCATAATTGGAATCGCTGCACGTCATATGCTGATATATATAACTATATCACTATGTCACATGTCAAGCATTTTATTTTTTCGGGCAGGTAAAAGCCTGATGACTCAAATGGGCTTAGACGGTTTCTTGAGAATAGTCGCTGATTAGCGGGGCGGCGCTCGCGGAGCCTGGATTCACGCTTACAAAAACTCGTACTGCTTTTACTGCTGCTGTTGCTGAGCCTCGGCCAACTGAGATTGTTGGGTCTCGTCAAGAAATTGGGACCACTCTTCGTCTGCCGCAAACTCCTCGTCGGGGGGAAGCACCGCTTGCGACGGCGTCACTCGAACTCGAACCTGCAGCTGAGTGCTCGCTTTTCCCTTCATCATGCCCATTGTAGGGGGAACGTCGGCATAATCGCGGCCGATTGCGGTGCGAATGTGCTTCTCACTTGCGAGTCGGTCGATGGTGGGATCGAAACCCACCCAGCCCACCCCTGGGAGCAGAGCTTCCACCCAGGCATGCGTCGCGCCCTCCGCCGAAGGATGGGCATTCTCACTGCTGTGGTAAAGGTATCCGCTGACATAGCGACAGGGAATCCTGGCGTTTCTCACTAGGGCGATCATGATGTGAGCAAAATCCTGACATACGCCCTGCCGCGAGCGAAGCGCATCCTCGATTGGGGAATTGACTGCCGTGATCTTCTTTACGTAGCTGAAACTGCGATGCACCCCAGACGCAATATCCCGGAGGAATGCCAGCGGACTTCGTCCCTTCCTTTCGGTGGCTCCGATCTCCGCTGCCAGCTGTTCAAGCTCTGGGGATGAACGCGCAAAATAACTCGGCATCAACATGTCCCAGTAATCTTTTTTTTCGATGAGCTCTTCCAGCTCATGCCACCCTTCGTACTCCATGACTTCCGGAATCGCCGGCTGGGCGTCAATATTTACCAAAGCGTCGGAGATGATGGTGAGCTGCCCGTGACGGGAAGGCAGGTCGAAGTGGTGGACAAGATTGCCGTAGGAATCGGTGTAGCCAAAAATCCGGGCCCGCGGATTTACGGATAACTGAAAAACAAAACAGCGCTGGTTGCCCTCGCTTCTGGGGTGCATGCGAACCTCCATCATGCTCTGCCAGACGAAATGGCTGTAGCGATAGCGCGTAAAATGGCGAATGGCGTAGAACATTTTTAGTTTTGAAAAGCCACTTCAATCGGATATTCGATATAGAGCTCGTGAACGGCCGCATGCAGTTCACGACACTGCTCGATAATTGCCGCAAGATATTTATGCAGTCCGGTAATGATTTCTCCGATCTGTACGTAGGTGACCATCGATCGCAAACGCCCGATTAATCTCTCGACATTCTCGGTCCGGCGGCTCAAGGAAAGATTGCTGATCGCTGTCAAGGCGTCGTGCATATGGTCCATTGAATAACGGACCGAATAAGGAAACTCCGGTTTCAGCAGGAGGAAATTCGCGATTCGTTCCGGTCTGAGTTCGGCGGTGCAGGCCTTGCAATAAGCTTCAAAGGCGGCACAACTGCTTAACAGGCCCACCCAATCCAGATCGTCAGCATGCTTGCCGATGACAAAATATGCGTCCAGCAGGACGCATAGATTGCAAGCCCTCTCGATGTATTTGCCTAACTGGATAAAATGCCAGGCCTCGTCGTGATTCATGGTCGCCGCGGTAATTCCTTTAAATCTGTAGGAGCCTTCGCGAACCAGGGTCACCACTCGCATGGCGCCGGCGTCATCATCCGGTTGTAATTCAAAGCCAGTCACGTCGTGAAAAAGGCGATTGAGGTGCTCCCACATCTCCGAGCTGATTTCCTCGCGGACTTGTCGGGCATTTTCGCGGGCTCCACTTATGCATTTCACAATCGAAAACATTCCCTCCGAATCCCCCACCAGGGAAAACAGAGCGCGTTGTGGGTCGACGTTGTTAGAAGCCGCACCGGGAGCGAGCGAAGAGACGGCGCGAAACCATCGCTCTTCGGTGGAAAACTTTGCGGGATTCAAAATCAGACTGTAGGTCGCCTTGAGCACACGCGAGGCATTATCCGCCCGCTCGAAATAGCGGCTCATCCAATACAGACTGTCGGCAACGCGGGAAAGCATGACGTTATGTCACCCCATTGTTCTCAATCTCAACTCTGCAAGACCCACGTGTCTTTCGAGCCTCCGCCCTGAGACGAATTCACTACCAGTGAACCCTTTCGCAAGGCCACTCGGGTCAGGCCACCGGGCACAATCGTGATTTTGTCGCCGTAGAGAATATAAGGGCGCAGATCGACGTGACGGGGCTCGATTATGCCGTCTACAAAACAGGGCGCGGTCGAAAGATTGATTGTAGGTTGGGCAATATAGTTTCGCGGTTGGGCGTGAATCTTTTGTCGAAATTCGGAGCGCTCTTGGTCAGTGCTGTGCGGGCCGATCAGCATCCCGTAGCCCCCTGACTCGCCCACTGCTTTCACGACGTACTCATCCAGCCTCTGGCAGACGTGGTCACGTTGCCCTGGATCGGACATCAAAAAGGTTTCAACGCCTTCCAGAATCGGGTCCTGATCGAGATAGTAGCGAATGATTTTTGGCACGAAGGCATAGATTGCTTTGTCGTCAGCGACTCCCGTTCCCAGCGCATTTGCAAAAGCCACGTTGCCAGCGCGATAGGCGTTAAAAAGGCCCACCGCACCCAGTGCCGAACCATTTTCAAAAACCAGGGGATCGAGATAATCGTCGTCAATGCGACGATAGATCACATCGACACGCTGCAGGCCGAAGGTGGTTCGCATATAGACGACGTTGTCGTGCACTACTAAATCGCGTCCCTCGACGAGTTCGATACCCATCTGCCGAGCCAGGTATGTATGCTCAAAGTAAGCCGAGTTGTAGGAGCCGGGCGTCAGTAAAACCACGGTGGGCTCAGAGCGGCCCTCGGGAGCGAGAGATCGCAGGGTCGAGAGAAGCACCTGGCTGTATTGCTCAATGGGCCGCACGCGGCATTTTTGAAACAGTCCCGGGAATATCTGCTTCATCACCCGGCGGCTGGTGAGCATGTAAGAAACCCCGCTGGGGACGCGCAGATTGTCCTCCAGGACCACAAAGTTTCCGTCTGGGTTTCGTATCAAGTCGGTGCCGACCACCGTGATATACACGTCGCGGGGAACTTTGACGCCGCGCATTTCCCGGCGGTAATGTTTGCAGGTGTAGACGATGCTGCCGGGCACGACGCCGTCTTCAATGATTTTGGCCTCGTGGTAGACATCTTGGAGGAAGAGATTCAGGGCTGTGATCCGCTGCCTCAGGCCGCGCTCAATTTTTTCCCATTCCGCCGCCGTGATGATCCTGGGCAGCAGATCGTGGGGAAAAATTCGTTCCGTCCCCTTATCGTTCCCGTAAACCGTGAAAGTGATGCCCTGGTTGAAGAATGATTGATCCGCCTCGTTCTTGCTGCGCCGTAGCTCGTCCGGCCCCAGATTCAGAAGCAAGTTGTGCAGCGGACGGTATTGTTTTCGGGGATGGTCGACGGCGCTAAACATCTCGTCGTAAGCGCCATTGAACTCGTAGCGATGGAGGGCCTTCGCACCGCTACGATCAGACGGATCCGTTTCTGTAATCATGATTGCGGCGCCGTTTTCCTCGCCAGAATAGCGTATCGGCGGCGAATTGGGGATCGGGAAAACCGATTCCCGTTATTGAAGAAACGGCTCGGAGCGATCCGGAGAGCCTATACCCTGGTTCGCGCGACTTCTCTGATGCTTTGCGCCGGGTTTTCGCTGCCGGAAGACTGGAATTCAATGTCAGGTAACTGCTCCACCGCCCGCCGAAGCGATTGCTCCCAGCTGGAGTGGATCAAGTTTAAGTCCCGGTCCCCGGCTGAAACACGGCGGTAACGGGTAATTTCCAGGCTATCTTTCTTGTACAACAACAGATCGAAGGGTGGGCCAACGGTCACGTTCGAGCGCATGGTCGCATCGAGTGAGAGAAGAGCATATTTGGCCGCAACCTCTAAGGATGTTGTGGCCTGGATGCCGCGATCGAGGATTGGTCGACCGTATTTGCACTCGCCCAGTTGCAAATACAAGGAATCTTCTGTGGCCGCCAGCGGGTTCCCTTGGGGATAAATCAAATACAGGTTAGGCTCTTGTCCCCGAACCTGCCCCCCCAGCAGCAAGTGCACGTTGAAGCTGAAAGAATCGCGCTCCAGGGAAGCACGGTCAATATCGGAGATCTTGCGCACGCAGTCGCCTACGATGCGGGCGGCATCATAAAGCGAATTGGCCTGAGCCAGCCCTCGTCCTGAATCGAAATCATCTCCCAGCAAAGTGATAACCGATTGGCTGATGGAGAGGCTGCCGCTGGTCAAAATTACAAACACTCTCTCTCCCGGCTGAACGAAGCGATACATTTTGCGACAGACGTTGACCTGATCAAAGCCCGCATTGGTCCTCGAATCTGAAGCCAATACAAGACCTTCCCGCGTCGTAATTCCCAAACAGTATGTCAATTTGTCCTCTGAGGTGAAGCTACCGCATCATACACTGGTTGCTCCTGCCGAATTCGTGATCCAGGGCAGCAAGAAAAAATGTGCGAGATCAACCCGATTACATGATAGTTTCTGCATCTCATCTGCGCCAGCGCCCCGCCCGCACAAGGGGAATTGCATTTTTATGATGATTCGCCTTGGCTACGACATTCAATTCGAGACGGTTGGTGAAGTACCGATCGTGACGCTGCTCAACGTACACCCGTCTCGAAAAAAGGATTTACGCGAGCTCGACGAACTACATACCGATCCGCTGGTGCAGGTCGAAAACTATGAGGACAGCTTTGGCAATCACAGTTGCCGCTTGGTGGCCCCACCGGGCAAGATTCGATTTCAGAATTCCACGCTCATTGAAGACTCCGGAAAACCCGACCTCGAGTGTCCGGATGCGGCGGAGATACCCATCCACCAACTGCCCCTGAATGTCCTGCCCTACCTTATGAGCAGCCGCTATTGTGAAGTTGATCTTTTGTCGAACACCGCCGCGGAGCTCTTTTGGGACGCTCCCAGAGGGTGGAGGCGCGTTCAAGCAGTATGCGATTGGGTGCACAGCAAAGTCACTTTCGGATACGAGTTTTCCAATCCGATCCGCACGGCGCTGGGAGTATATACCGAGCGAGTCGGGGTCTGCAGGGACTTTCAGCATCTGGCCATTACCTTCTGTCGTGCCCTCAACATTCCCGCCCGCTATGCCACGGGATACCTGGGAGACATTGGAGTGATCGTAGCCCCGAGCCCGATGGACTTCAGCGCCTGGTTTGAAGTTTACCTGGGGAATCGCTGGTGGACGTTCGATGCCAGACACAATGTTCGGCGCATCGGACGCGTGTTAGTGGCAACCGGCCGCGACGCGACTGACTGTGCCATCACAACGTCATTCGGAAGAGCACGGTTGATTAACTTCCAGGTCACCACCGATGAAGTGCAGCAGTCGTAATCGACGCAACCCCGGAGCAAACGCTGGAACGCCGCTCCGCTCAATGACCGCGCGAACCCATTGAGGCGAATTTCTCCACGTTTGGCCGCGTGAGATTGCCAAACGCCCGTCCAATACGAGAACATACAAGGTTTGCACATCCATCCTGATACCTACTGAGGAAGCGGCCAACCTATGGCAACACGGCAGAAATCTGCAAAGCCAAAATCGAAGACACCCCGAGTGGAAGTAATCGAAAAGAAGTCGGAAGCGAAGTCGCGCAGCAGTTCCAAACAAAACGGCGGCATTGAGCCCGCGAAAGGCAAGCTCGGCGTGATGATTCCGGGCATGGGCGCCGTCGCGACAACTTTCGTCGCCGGCGTCGAAGCCATTCGCAAAGGCCTGGCCAAGCCGATCGGATCGCTTACGCAAATGGGTACAGTGCGGCTGGGCAAGCGCACAGACGGCCGCTCTCCCAAGATTAAGGAGTTCGTTCCGCTTGCCGGGCTCGACGACCTGGTCTTCACCGGCTGGGATATCTTCGAAGACGACATGTACGAAGCCGCTTCCAATGCCGGCGTGCTCGACCATCGCCTGCTCGAACAGTTAAAGCCGTTTCTCTCGTCGGTGAAACCGCGCGCGGCGGTGTTCGATCACAACTACGTGAAAAAAATCGACGGACCCAACGTGAAGAAGGGCAAAACAAAAATGGATCTCGCCGAGCAGTTGCGCGACGACATCCGTGACTTCCGCAAGACCAGCGGCGCCAGCCGCCTGATCACCATGTGGTGCGGTTCCACCGAGTCCTACATTGAGCCGACGGCGGCTCACCAATCGCTGAAGTCGTTTGAAAAAGCAATGCGCGAGAACGACGAGTTGATTGCGCCTTCGATGATCTATGCCTACGCGTCGCTGATGGAAGGCGTGCCGTTCGCCAATGGCGCACCGAACCTGACCGTCGACTTGCCTGTGATGCTGGAGCTTTCGCGCCAGAATGAAGCTCCCATCTGCGGCAAGGATTTCAAAACCGGCCAGACGCTGATGAAAACCGTTCTCGCGCCCGCGTTCAAAGCCCGGTTGTTAGGCCTGAGCGGATGGTATTCCACTAACATTCTGGGCAACCGCGACGGTGAAGTGCTCGACGATCCCGGTTCGTTCAAGACCAAGGAAGAATCGAAGCTTGGCGTGCTGGAGCATATCCTGCAGCCGGCTCTTTATCCGGATCTATACGGAAACATCTTTCACAAGGTCCGCATCAACTATTACCCGCCACGCGGTGATAACAAAGAAGGTTGGGACAACATCGACATCTTCGGATGGCTCGGCTATCCCATGCAGATCAAAGTCGATTTCCTCTGCCGCGACTCAATCCTCGCCGCGCCCATCGTGCTCGACCTTATATTGTTTCTCGACTTAGCGAAGCGTTGCAGCGCTTTGCGAGGCCTGGGCATTCAGGAATGGCTCAGCTTCTACTTCAAGTCTCCCATGACCGCTCCGGGATTGTACCCAGAGCACGATCTCTTCATTCAGTTGATGAAGCTGAAGAACACGCTGCGGTATTTAAAGGGCGAGGAGCTGATTACACATCTGGGGTTGGAGTATTACGATTAGCTAACCATGTGGGCGCGGGCGACTCGCCCGTGTATCATCTCAAGACTTCCCATGCCTCAGGTGGTTCAACCGGCGATTCGATGTCGCCGGCGATCTTAATAATGCCCTTCAGTCGTCCCATGAATTTCGGCGGTCTTCCGGCGGGCACAAGTCGGACAATAGGTTTGCCGAATTTGGTGATGAGCACTGGTTCTCTGGTGGAGTGCACTTCTGTACTACGGCAGCGCACCGTTTCTGAAACTCGCTTGCGGAGATCGTCGTCATAGAAGCACGTGGAATCCCAGGATTTAGCATAAGACAGCAGCCAGGTACTCGTGCGTATACTATCGGCTTATTTGAATTCCGCATTACGGCGTCAGAGACGGGTGCTGGATTCACGCCAGTTTCTTCTCCCGCTGGTACTCATCGAACTTCTCCAGGAAGCGGTGGATGTCTTTTTTCTGCAGGTAATACGGCGTGGAGAGCCGCAGCTTGTTTGGATCGCCGCCGCGGATGCGGATCTTGTACGTCTTCCACAGCCAGTTTTCGAGATCCATGCGCGGGATTGGCGGGATGTTTACGCTGACAATCGCGCAACGCAGGGCTGGGTCGGGCGAGGTCCAGGATTCGGCTCCGCGCTTTTTCATTTCGTCGAGGATGTAGTCGGCTAAATGGCGGTGACGGCTCTCGATGCGCTCCATGCCAATATCGTTTGCCAGTTTGACGGATGCGCGCAATCCCCACAGCGCAGGCACGTTCGAACTGCCAATGCGCTGAAAGCGTTCGGCGCGGATCTTTTTGTCGTCCCAGCCTTCGGTGGCAATCGTGCACCACACGCGGTCGATGACTTCGTCGCGCACATATAAAAAACCTGTGCCTTTCGTGGCCATCAGCCACTTGTGCGGACTGGCCGAATACATATCGCAACCAAGTTCGCCGATGTTGAGGCGCATCATACCAGGAACGTGCGCTCCGTCGATGGCCGAGAGAATTCCTTTGGTGCGAGCCAAGGCCGCGAGCTCTTTCGCGGGCAGGACTACTCCCGAGAACGTGGTGATATGGCTGAAAAACAGGACTCGTGTGCGCGGAGTGATCGCGTCGTTGAACAGATTGAGAACCTGCGCGGCATCTTTCACGGGGCGGGGAAGCGTGATCTTTTTTATGACGATGCCGTAGCGTTTGGCCTTGAGGTCCCAGGGATGTTCGCCTCCGGGATGCTCCTGGTCGGTCATCAGGACTTCATCGCCAGGCTTCATGTCGATGCCGTTGGCGATGTAGCTGTTGGCCTCGGTAGCATTGCGAAGCAGCGCGATCTCGTCGCGCTTGCAGCCTACGAATTCGGCGAGCGGGTCGCGGAACTCGTTCCACGCAGCGTATCCCCAAATGGGATAGTCTTCGGGATCCTGCTGGTCCATTTTTTCGGTGGTGTTGTATCCGTCGAAGATAGCGCGCAACACGGGCGCGGGACTCGATCCGACTGTGCCATTGTTTAAGTAGATTTCGTCTTCGGGGATGATGAATTGCTTGCGCATTTCGGCCCAGAAGGCGTCTTCATCTTTGTCGTGGAGGGAGTGGCCAGGAAGGGGCGGAGTTTTTTCCAGTTGCGCGAACAGACTACTGCGGAAGGCGAGTGAGGCCGCAACTCCAGTGGCTGCGCTGGAAAGGAAATGACGACGGTCGAGCATGAAGTCTCCTGCAATGGGATGAACGGAAGGCGTTATGGTACAACTGCGGGTCGCAGGTGGCAAGGAGCTGAGGAGGAGTCGGTTTAGAAAGAGATAGCCAATTCTGTCAGGAACATCTCATCTTCGTGGGTCAATGCTTTCTCGAAGCTGAGCTCAGGCAAGGGCTGACTCCATTGTTGCAGCGCCCATCGACATGCCGGACAGGCGGCGGCAATGGCGGAGCGGGTTTGGCAAAATGGAATGTGCTCATGCGGGTTTTTCATATACGAACCATCTCCCTGTTCCCGCTCGAACAGTTCGCGTACCAAGATCAATCTACTTCTTACATCGGCAGTTTGTGGAGACGAAACAGGGGATGACGATGACCGAGGTAACGAACTGATATCGGGTCAGATGGCAGGCAATCCCAAAGGTTAGGAAATCCGCAGCGGAAAAGGTCCCGGTTCACCCTTCCGAATCGCCGGAGCGGGAATTCTGAACCGGCCCGAAGGACTGATGAGGTCGTGGGGGTGGATGCGCCGCTCATCGTGAAAAGCGAATCTTGTGGCTGTCTGCCTTATAATGCCCGTCGCTTATGGTCAGACAAATCTATGAAGAGGAAACAACGATGAAACGAATGCTGATCGGGATGGCGTGCCTGCTGATGCTGGTGACGGCTTCAGCACAGGAGCAGACGAAGACGGCTTCCGCACCACGGGCAGCCGAAAAAAATGCGTCTGGCGCAACGGTTCTGGAAACGAAGATTCGAAAGGCCTGGGAAGATTATAAGAACAGGAACAAGGAAGCCTTCGCCGCTATTCTCGCCGATGGCTTTGGCGAGGTGACCAACGATGCCGACGGCATCTTCGGCAAGGAAACAGAACTGGCAGAGATGGACCACTTTAGTCTTTCGCATTACGACCTCAGGGACTTCAAGTTCAGGCCGGTGGGCAATAGCGGCGCTGTAATGACGTACACTGCGGAATACAGCGGTACTTATGCCGATGCACCCTTACAGATGAAGACAATTTACGGCGAGGTCTGGCTGAAGGTTGGCGGCGACTGGAAGCTCCTTTGGGTGCAGGAGACGAAAATAAAATAGCTGATTCGATACGGTGTGCGCGCGAGATCCTTCGCTCCGCCTGAAGAACGGCTGCGCTCAGGATGACAACGATTGGGTCGTGGTGGCAGTGTGGCATCAGCGACACCCCGTCCGCGAGTAATCTTGAGCCGACTCGCTGAGTTGTGTACAGTCGAGACGTTATCCTCACAATGAAATCAAAATCATGCTGGTTCCAAGTTGGATGCATGCTCATCGTGCTCGCGCTGCTTTGCGTGCAGGCTCTGGCCGAGATCAAGCATCCGGAGCCGTTCAATTATCTGGGTAGAGTCGATTCGATCATTGAGCAGGCGATTACGGATGCGAATACTCCGGGAGCTGTGCTGATTGTGGGGCACGACGGAGCAGTCGTTTATCGCAAGGCTTATGGCGCTCGCGCTCTGGAGCCGAAGCGTGAGTCGATGACGGTGGATACGGTGTTTGATCTAGCATCGCTGACCAAGGTGATTGCGACTACCACGGCCATGATGCAGTTGTTTGAGCAGGGCAGAGTGCGGATGAATGATCCGGTGGCGAAGTATTTGCCGGAGTTTGCACAGAACGGCAAAGAGGACATCACGCTGCGGCAGTTGATGACGCACTACTCGGGGCTGGCGCCCGACCTGGATCTGACGACGCCGTGGGAAGGCAAGAACACGGCTTACCAGTTGGCATTTGTTGAGCCGCCGGAGACGACTCCAGGGTCGGGGTTTGTGTATAGCGACATTAATTTTATTATGCTGGGCGCGCTGGTGGAGCGTGTGTCGGGCGAGACGCTGGACGCGTATGCGGCGAAGCATATTTTTGAACCACTGAAAATGACGCGAACACGGTTTGTGCCGCCGGCATCGTGGCGGTCGAAGATTGCGCCTACGCAGTATGACGAGAAGGAGCACATGCTGCGGGGTGAGGTGCATGATCCGACGGCGCGGCGGATGGGCGGAGTGGCGGGGCATGCGGGGCTGTTCTCGACTGGCGACGACCTGGCGAAGTTTGCGCAGGCTCTGCTGAATGGCGGCGGAGGGATCCTGTCGGCGGATACAGTGCAGAAGATGACGTCGCCGGAGCAGCCTCCGCAGGCGCCGGTGCTGCGCGGGTTTGGGTGGGATATTGATTCGCCGTTTTCCTCGAATCGTGGGGACCTGCTGCCGGTCGGGTCTTTCGGGCATACGGGGTTCACAGGGACGTCGATATGGATTGATCAGACGACGCAGACTTACATTATTTTGCTGACGAATTCGGTGCATCCGCGGGGGAAGGGAAATGTCGTTGGGCTGCGGACGAAGGTAGCGACGGAGGTGGCAGCGGCGCTACAGTTGAGCCCGTCGGAGAAAGAGGCAATGCGGTGGAAGAGCATCACCGGATACAACGAGGCGATGAGCGCGGCGCGGCACATGAGCACGCGGAACGGTACGGTGAAGACCGGGATCGACGTGCTCGAGGAACGTGCGTTTGACGTGCTGCAGCCAGCGTCTGGGACTTCAGCGAAGAAGCGAATCGGGGTGGTGACCAATCAAACCGGAATCGATGGCCAGGGACTGCGGACGATCGACGTGCTGGCCAAGGCGCCGGGAGTTTCGCTCGATGCGATCTTCAGTCCGGAGCATGGCGTGACAGGAACGTTGGACACTACCAAGGTTGGGAATTCCGTGGACGAGGCGACTGGGGTTCCGGTGTACAGCGTGTATGGGGGGACCGATGCGGCGCGGCGTCCGCCGGCAGATGTGATGAAGAATCTGGATGCGGTGGTATTCGACATTCAGGATGCGGGGGCGCGCTATTACACCTACGAGACTACGCTCGGATATTTTCTAGAAGGGGCGGCGGCGTCGGGGATTGAGCTGATCGTGCTGGATCGGCCCGATCCAGTTACGGGTTCGTTGGTGCAAGGTCCGGTGTCGGATGCGGGGAAGGAAAATTTTACGGATTACTGGACCGTGCCGGTGCGTCCGGGGATGACGATGGGGGAACTGGCGAGGATGTTTAACGCCGAACGGAACATCAACGCGAAGCTGACAGTCGTGCCGATGGAGGGATGGCAGCGCGGCGACTGGTTCGATTCGACCGGGCTGGTGTGGGTGAATCCCTCGCCGAATTTGCGGAGTGTGTACGAGGCGTCGCTGTATCCGGGAGTTGCGATTATTGAGGGCACCAATGTGTCGGTGGGGCGGGGAACGGACACTCCGTTTGAATTGTTGGGCGCGCCCTGGATCAAGAGCAAGGAACTGGCGGCCTACTTGAACGCGCGCGGAATTGCGGGCGTGCGGTTTGTTCCGGTCACGTTTACGCCGACTTCGAGCAACTACGCGGGACAGGTGTGCTCGGGGGTTAGCATTATCGTCACCGATCGCAATGGATTTGACGCGCCTGAGTTGGGGATGGAGTTGGCGTCCGCGCTGCGGAAGTTGTATCCGGCGGACTACAAGATCGAGCGGCTGCCGGAGTTGCTGATGAATCAGAGTGTTTATGACGCGCTGGTGGCGGGGCAGGATCCGCGCAGGATTGCGCAGGATTGGCAGGAGGGCCTGCAGAAGTTTGTGAAGATGCGGGAGAAGTATTTGATTTACAAGTAGGGCCCTGTCGACCACCCCGCCCCTTTCCCAACGATCTCTCCTAAAATCTAAGAACCACCCCGGTAGAAATCCGCGCACTGTTATGCAAAATGTGGACCTGATAGTCGGTCGAGGAAAACGTTGTATGAAGCCAGTCCACCTGACAGCGGACGGCGAAGCGCCGCATCAGCGAGTAGTCGAGACCACCTCCTGCCGCGTAACTGAGAGCGGTTGTCGAAGTTACCGCACTTCCCTGGATGACGGTGCCGTTATCCTTCCAGGGCGACACATGGCTCTCGCCGACCAAGAAGTGGCCAAACGGAGTAATCCGGCCAAACTGTAATGCCAGCTGGGGACCGAAGAGCAAGACGTACGACGTTCCAGTAATCGTGTCGGTTACAGGAGTGTTGAAGCCGCCGCCTCTAATGCCTAAACTTGGGTAGAAGCCAGAGAAGTCGGCGACCAGTCCAATCTGAGGACGAATCTTGAGAGTGGCGGATGCATTCCAGCCGTTCGTCGGAGGTCCAGGCACCAAGCTGAAATCTGGTTGTAGCAGCGAGTAGCCGCCAAATACCTCAACATGGTCTGAGGATTGCGCAACTGCGACAATGCATGCAAGAAGAACTCCGGGAACCACGAGCAGCAGACGAGGCACGCAGAGACTCCTTCAGCGTCAATTGTTTGTAAAATATGCAGGTGCGATGCCTACCGTCCGCCTGGCAAGTTGTACCCGCGCGGCATTATATCTGACTCCCTAGCTGAAGGATCACCTTCGCATCGAAACATGATCAAACCTTGATAGGATCAGTCCGAACAAAACTAACTGGAGGCCCTGCCAACATGATCACTCGCCGCAGTTTCCTCGTCGCAAGCGGATTTACCGCTCTCGCCTCAACCCGAGTGTTCGGCGCTAACGACACCCTTCGTATCGGAGTCATCGGAGCCGGCCGCCGGATGAAAAACCTTCTGGACGCCGCCGACAAGGTCGCCCCTTATCAAATCGTGGCCATCAGCGACGTGTACGGACCCAATCGCGACGCCGTCCTGCAGCGCCCCAACGGGCTGGCCACCACTCACCTGGATTATCGTGAAGTCCTGGAAAAGGACGTGGACGCGGTGTTCATTGCTTCGCCCGACCACTGGCACGTCCGCATGGCAGTCGATGCGCTGGCCGCGGGCAAGGACGTCTACCTGGAAAAACCGGTCACCCACACCATGGAGGAAGGGGCCACGCTTACGCGCGCGGTTCGTTCCAGCAAGCAGATTTTGCAGTGTGGGATGCAGCAGCGCAGCTGGTCTCATTTTCGCGATGCCGTCGATTTGGTTCAGGCAGGCAGCCTGGGACAGGTCGTACAGGTGCGAACATACTGGTGGCAGAACTATCAGAGGCACTGGCCGGCGAAACCGATTGACCCACAGGCGCTCGATTGGAAGCTCTGGCTGGGAGGCGCTCCCGAGCAGGTGTTCAGCGAGGAGAAGTTTAATTACTGGCGCTGGTACTGGAATTTTGGCGGCGGCGCCATGACCGACTTATTCACCCATTGGATCGACGTGGTGCACTGGGCCATGAAGTCCGATCAGCCACGCCAGGCACAGGTGCTCGCCGACAAATATATTTTCGATCAGTGGGATTGTCCTGACACGATCCAGGCGGCTTTCCGTTATCCCGGCTTTGATGTGGTGTACGAGGGCATGATGAATTCGTCGATCGACGATGGAGGCATTGAGTTCCGCGGGACTGAGGCAACTTTGAAGATCGATCGCGGCGGCTTTACCGTGTACCGCGAAGGCGTTCCAAAGGAGCAGAATCCGGTTCTCACCGAACACAGCTTCCGCGATGGCACGATTTCACACATGGAGAATTTTTTCGAGTGCATCAAGACGCGCAAAGAGCCGAACGCGCCGGTAGAAACCGGGGTCGCGGCCGCGCGGGCGGGGCACATTGGCAACTGGGCCTACCACCACGGTCAGGCTTGGCAGGCGAAGGGGTGATTGCGTCACGGGGCGGATAACTCCGGGCTGAGGAGGTTGCATCCTAGCGGCTGAGGCGTGGTAATCTCTCTGGCTAAGTGAACGGGACGTGCGCCGAGGAGGTGTGGGATGGGCAAGCTTTTGATGGTGCTTGTAATTTCGGGGATGGCGTGGGGGCAGGCGGCGGATACGACCAAGCTAGCTGAACCTCAGGCTCAGTCTGTGGGTACATCACAAACAAATCCTGCGGCCCAAGGGAGTGGCGCTCCGGCCGGGACGACTCCGGCGGAGGCGGCGGATCCGAACCTTGCGGTGATTCCGGCGGGGACGAGGATTCCTTTGTCTCTGGCTCAGGCGATCTCGACTAAGAATGCGCGCGAAGGCGATCCTGTGTATGCGTCGACCACATTCCCGTTCGTGGTGAACGATCGGATCCTAGTGCCGGCGGGGACTTATATTCAGGGAAAGATTTCTCGCGTGCAGCATGCCGGGCGGTCGAAGACCCGGGCGGAACTTTTGCTGCATTTTACGTCGATGATTTATCCCAGCGGTTACACGGTGATGCTGCCGGCGTCGGTGGAGAATACGCCGGGGGCGGATGACAAGAGTGTGAAGGATAAGGAAGGGACGATCCAGGCGGACAAAGATACCGGGAAGAGGGTTGAGGATGCCGCGAGAGGCGCGGCCGTAGGCGGCACGGTCGGAAGCCTTGGCGGGCTGGCGGCTGGCGGCTTGAACGGCGCGCGCTATGGTGGACTTGCCGGAATAGCGGGCGGAGTGGCATGGGCGCTACTGAAGCATGGTCCGGATGTGAAGTTGGCGGTGGGGACTTCGATCGAGATGGAGATTCAACGGGATATCTCGGTGGATGCGAGCCGGATCCAGGTGGCGCGGGCGGCGCGGTAGGGGCTGGGGGGCAACATCGACACACTGATTTCCTGAGGCTAAAGAGCCTAATCCGCCTGTCGGGCCATTTTTCTTACGCCCCTCCGGGGTTTTGTTCTTCTACGCCCGTGTCCAGCCGGGCACATCGTTGACAGTTTAGACCGAGGACATAGTTGACAATTTCTGGTCCCGGTTTTGGGGATGGGGTGCAGGGGAAGGGGCAGGTCCCCGTCCCCTGCATCAGCGATGTAGAAGCCTGCTGCTTCCGATAGTCGATGAACGGTTCGGGTGCGACTGTCGAGTACCCCAGGGGAAACTCGGCAAAATAGATCGTGTACCAGCGATCGTCAATCGGTTCCAATCCGCTGCGTTCCCCCGCGAGCGTATCGCTGAGAAACACATCGTGGTGTTTCCCGGAGAACTGTCCACCAGCCAACCTAGCCCACGGCTTGCGCCATGGGCTGCATTCTTTCGCCGCTTCGCGGCTGGGAGGTAGGCGCGGCTGTCCATGGGAGGATGCCGCATTTGGGCTCCACATGGCCGTATAATTCAATCGAGGGCTTTCATGACGTCCGAGACTACTGGACCGGTGTTGGACAATGCTGCGTCGGAATTGAAGGAACGTGTCGCAGAACGGTTTGGCTTACTTCCGAATTTGTTCCGGCTCGCGCCCGAAGCCTCCGAGATCACGGAGCAGATGTGGGGGTTCGCCCAGGCCGCCTACCTCGATAACCCTCTGCCGTCTGAGTTCAAGGAGCGGCTCTTTGTCCATCTCTCTCGTTTTTGCGCAGTTCGCTATTGCATTGCGCGCCACGTGGGCTTCCTGATTGGAATGGGTCGTCCCGCTGGCGATGCCAATGCGCGCCTTCACAGCGTGGCAGAAGTTGTTAAGTTGCTCCGGCGTCCCGTTCCGCGCGGAGCTGAGGTGGAGGTGCACATCTCGTTTTGTGCGGGTTGTGTTGCGCCGCTGGTTGAGATGCCGGGGGTTGGCACGCAAATGGAAGATACGATCTTTGCGCTCGCGACTCATGTCTTCTTACAGACGCCTCAATCCCCTGCATGCCTCGATGCACTGGAACGGTTGTTAGGTGCTGCGCGACTTCAATACCTGCTGATGTTCCTGGCGTTCGTTCGGGCCGCGCAGTACTGGACCAAAGTCCATCCGGAACTGGAAATTGAGGATGACATCAAGCAGCTTCTTGAGACGCATGAAGCACTGGCGACCTGTATCCTTAGCGATCCCGAAGCCACGATCGACAATGTCAGCCAATCGCTTCTTGAGGAGTTGCCCGCGTTGCGCCTAAAAGCCGATAAGGCAATCGGTTTGCTGGCTGCGATTGTAGATTCCTCGGATGATGCCGTTGTAAGCAAAACTTTGGATGGTGTGGTTACCAGTTGGAATGCCGGTGCGGAGCGACTATTCGGCTACACCGCTAAAGAAGCGGTAGGCCAGCACATCACATTCATCATTCCGCTCGACCGCCGGGACGAAGAAGCGGCCATCCTGGCACGACTGAGGGCAGGTGAGCGCATCGAGCATTTCGACACTGTCCGTACGCGCAAGGACGGCACTGAAATCGATATATCGTTGACAATTTCTCCTGTCAGGGATTCCACGGGCAAAATCGTGGGTGCGTCGAAAATAGCGCGTGACATTTCCCAGCGTAAGCAGGTTGAACGAGCATTGCGGGAAAGCGAAGAGCGCTTCCGGATGCTTGCCGATGCGCTCGACACCCAAGTGCGGTTTCGGACTCAAGAACTGCAGCGACGAAACGCCGAGATTCTGCAGCAAGCGGAACAGCTTCGAGAGCTTACGGCGCGCATGATGCAGACTCAAGACGCGGAGCGTCGACACATCGCGCGTGAGCTACACGACAGTGCTGGTCAGACCTTGACTGCGTTGGGCATGAATGTTGCGCGGCTGGCCGAAGATGTAAAGCATAATCCCGATCAACTTGCCAAGGACATCGAAGGTGTCCAAGATTTGATTCTCCACCTGACCCAGGAGATCCGGACCACGTCATATCTTCTGCACCCGCCTCTGTTAGACGAGAGCGGTCTGTCCTCCGCGCTTCAATACTATGTACAGGGTCTCTCCGAGCGTAGCGGACTAAGTATTGATTTAAATATCCCCGAACAGTTTGAGAGACTCTCCCCGGAGACGGAACTCGCTATTTTTCGTTTCGTGCAAGAGTGTTTAACAAACACTCATCGCCATTCAGGAAGCAAGACTGCGCGGATTACTGTTGGTCGCAAGGGGGAAAGCATATATGTGGAGGTTCAGGATTATGGCAAGGGGATGTCGCGGGAACGACTTGCCGAGGTTCAGTCCCACGGTTTGGGCGTTGGGCTTAGAGGAATGCGCGAGCGAGTGCGCCAGCTCCACGGTGAATTCAGTATCGAGTCGAACCCTCTCGGCACAAAAACTTCCGCTATTCTTCCGGCAAAGGCCCCGCTAACGAACGAATCGAATACTACTCAGCAACGCGACGTTGCATGATGCTTTCCGAACACCTCGGCTGGCCGGGTCGCAGTTTAGATTTTTGCCGCCGGGTGCTCCAGGTCTCGGCCTTCCCATGTCTCGCAAAAGCCGCGAGACCTGGGGCATCCCAGCTCGTTATTCGTAAGTGAACGTCACCAGCCATGCTTCATGGCTTTCGCGAACTGCGGCGCGGGCAGGGTGTTGAGGACGTCATCGTTGGTCAGCCAGGCGCGGCGGGCTTGGAGGACTCCATAGCGGATTTTTTCCATGTGGGAGGTGTGGTGGGAGTCGGTGTTGATGACGATTTTCACGCCTTGCTGTTTGGCTTGGCGGAGGTGGACGTCGTTCAGGTCGAGGCGGTCGGGGTAGGAATTTAGTTCCATGGCGACTTTGTGTTTTGCGGCGCCGGCCAGGACGGCGTGCATGTCGAATGGGTAGGCGTCGCGGCGGAGTTGGATGCGGCCGGTGGGATGGCCGATGAGCGAGGTGTTGGGATTCGAGATGGCTTTCAGCAGGCGGTCGGTCATCTTGGCCGGCTCCTGATTGAAGACGGAGTGGACGCTGGCGATGACGATGTCCATTTGCGCGAGCACGTCGTCGGAGAGATCGAGATTGCCGTCGGCCAGGATGTCGACTTCAATGCCGGCGAAGATGGTGATGCCTTCGATTTTTTTGCCGGCCTCGCGAATGCGCTGGATGTGGGCGAGGGCGCGCTGGTCGTCGAGTCCGTTGGCGAAGGCCAGATTTTTGGAATGGTCGGTGATGGCCATGTATTTGTAGCCGCGTTCCTTGGCGGCTTCGGCCATTTCTTCGATGGTGTTGCGGCCATCGGTTTCGACGGTGTGCATGTGGACGTCGCCCTGAAGATCGGTCCGCCTAATCAAGGCGGGGAGTGCGTGATCGCGGGCTAGGTCGATTTCGCCCAGATTTTCGCGCATCTCGGGCGGGATGTAATCGAGCTTCAGTTTGGCGTAGATTTCTTCTTCGGTTCTGCCGGCGACGGGCATTCCGCCGTCGAGCATGGCCAGACTGTATTCGTTCAAGGTGTACCCCATCTTGAGGGCGCGCTGGCGCAGGGCCACGTTGTGGGCCTTTGATCCGGTGAAATACTGCATAGCGGCGCCGAATGATTCGGGCGGCAGAAGGCGGACGTCGACCTGCATGCCGCTGCGCAGGTGGAAACTGATTTTGTTGTCGCCGCTGGCGATGACGTCCATGAGCGGCGGGTACTGCGCAACGTAGGCGATGGCTTTTTGGCGGCCGTCTTCACTCGTGCAGGCGGAGCCGGTGACAAGGATGTCGAGGTCGCCCACGGTTTCGCGGCCGCGGCGCAGCGATCCGGCGGGAGTGATCTTGTCGATGCCGGGATATTTTTCGAGATACGCGGTGAGTTTTTCGGCTTCGAGTTCGGCGGCGTCGATCAGGAAGCGGCCGCCGATGCGGCGATAGTCTTCGATAGCTTTGAGCAGCTTGGTCTCGTGCTTCTCGCCCATCCGGGGCAGTTCGCGAATTTTGCCTTCGCGGGCCAGCTTTTCGACACCATCGATGTCGCAAATTTTGTAGGCGCTCCAAATTAGGGCGATGGTCTTCGGCCCGAGGCCTTGAATCTTCAGCAACTGCAGCATTGAGGGATGGTATTTCTCGAGGAGTTGAGTTTGAATGGAGAGTTTGCCGTCTTTGAAAAGCTCCTGCAGATTCAGCAGCATGCCCTTGCCGATGCCGGGGATGGCGAGGACCTGCTTAGGTTCGCCGATCAGTTCTTTTATCGGTTGCGAAAGATTCTCAATGGCCTGCGCGGCGTTGCGGTAGGAGCGGATGCGGAACGAGTCCTGGCCGTCGATTTCAAGCAGGTCGGCAGTTTCGTAGAGAATGTCGGCGATGGCCTTGTTGTCCACCGATTAAAGATAAAACAAGATTGCAGAGCAGGGCCAGCACAGTGAAAGAGTGCCGGAGTGCAGGGATCCTTCGACTGCGGGATTTCCCGCTTCGCGGGAAATCTACTTCGCTCAGGATGACAACGCGGCGGATGACGACGCCCGAGATGACAACGCAGGGGATTCGGACTTCACGCACCGCACCTTGGCGGGTGCCGGAGTGCGCTCGCTGAGCGGACAGTTAGCTGGAAGCGGCTCGACGCCTGGCTACGCAGCCTTGGTCACGTTCGCTGCCTGCGGACCTTTTTGACCCTCGGTAATTTCGAATTCTACCGGGTCGCCTTCCTGCAGGCTCTTGTATCCCTCGGAACTAATTGCGCTGTAGTGAACGAAAACATCAGGCCCGTCCGAGCGACCGATGAAGCCGTATCCCTTGGCGTTATTGAACCACTTAACCGTTCCCTTCAAACGTTCCACGTACCCCCCTCTTTCTGCACGTCCTTTGATTTGGGGGGTCCCAAGGACGTGCACCGCATTCATTTCCGCGAATAGGATGCAATTTGGGGCGAGAAGGGTAGGCTGTCAAGCGGTCGTACCAGTAAAAAATTGCAAAACGGGGTGCGCTCACGAACCAACGAGCTTAAGTGCTGGCGGCGGACCGGAGTTCTATCTCTTTCGCGCCTTGGGGTGGCGCGACATGTGATCGAGCCACAATAGGGAAGAGATGGTTTTCGCATCCTGGATAGTCCCGCTGATTACCATGCGGACGGCGGCCGGCAGGGGGACGAGCCGCTTATAGATCACTTCATCTTCCTCGGGCTGCGCCTTGCCGGGCCGCAGGCCCGTCGCCAAGTAGACGGCCATGGTCTCGGCTACGAAGCCGGGGCTGGCAAAGAATTTCAAAATGCGGCGCCAGTGGCTGGCGGTATATCCGGTTTCTTCGAGCAGTTCGCGCTTGGCGGCGTGGAGTTCCTGCTCGCCGGGATCGATGCGGCCGGCGGGCAGTTCCCAGAGATAGTTAGTGGCGGCGTGGCGGTACTGTCTCTCCAGTAGAACACGAGGAGTCGGAGTGGAGTCGTCGACGGCCAGCACAACGATTGAGCCGGAATGATGGATGAGATCGCGGCGGGCGCGAACGCCGCCGGGTTCCTCGACGTCGTCGGTTGTGACCCAGAACACGGGGCCACGATAGACGGTGCGCGAAGAGATGATGCGCTCTTTGGTGCGGTGGCTGCGTTTCCTTCGCGCAGGTTTGCTGGAAGATTTGGGCATACAGACAATATAAAGCTCTCTAGCTCCTAGCTTCTAGCTGCTAGCCAAAACAACGCTTGTTGGAGCACGCTCCCCGGTCACCGACCGAAGGTTCTGCTATGCTGCCCCGCATGGCTGGCAGGCCGCGAGTTGCGATTGTTGGGGCGGGGAATCTCGGGACGGCGCTGGCTGAGTCACTGCTACGGGCGGGTTACGGTGTCGAGGCCGTGATTTTACGCTCCCGAGGGGCTTCGCTTAGAAAGGGGCAGAGTTTAGCGAAGCAGGTTGGGGCGCGGGCTTTGACTGAGGCGTCAGTTGGGCTGTCGCTTGGTATGGCGGTGTTGCGGGCTGACTTGGTTTGGTTCTGTGTGCCGGACTCCGAAATCGCCCGAGCGGCGAGCGGGCTCGCGAGGAAGATGGAATGGAAGGGAAGAGTCGCGTTGCATTCCAGCGGGGCCCTTAGCAGCGATGAACTGGCGGTGCTGCGCCGCAGAGGCGCATTCGTTGCGTCGGTGCATCCGCTGATGACGTTTGTGCGGGGCTCGCGGCCCGCGCTTTCGGGAGTGTCTTTCGCGGCGGAGGGTGACGCGCGCGCGGTGCGCATGGCGCGTCGAGTAATTAGAGACGTGGGCGGCCATTCGTATCCGATCCGAAAAGATGATAAGGCTGCTTATCACGCTTGGGGAACGTTTGCCTCGCCGCTTTTCACCGCGCTTTTAGCTACTACGGAACAGGTTGCGGCTCTCGCGGGAGTGAATCGAAAAGCGGCGAAGCTGCGAATGCTTCCTATCCTGCGGCAGACGCTGGCGAACTATGGTGCATACGGCGCGGCTGGAGCGTTCAGCGGGCCGCTGGTTCGCGGCGATGTGGATACGGTGAAGCGGCATTTGCGGGTGCTGCGAGAAGTACGAGCGGTGCGGGAAGTTTACTCCGCGCTTGCGGGCGCGGCGTTGCAGTACCTGCCGGTGAAAAACAAAACTGCGCTCAAGCAAGTTCTCGGTTCTTTACGTTGATTCGCCTGGTGAAAGCGAGTAGAGCAAGAACCGCGAAGGGAAGCGATGCCGCTGTACGAATCGGGAGCGAGAAGACTGCGGTGGACTCGAAGAGTTCGGGTGCAAGCCAAGGCCTCAGGACAACCAAGGCGAATGCCGCTACCCAGGGCCAGAAAAGAACGATGGCACCGATTGACAGCAGAATTCGAGAGACCCTTCCCGCATGGTAAAGCTCGGAACGGTAGCGCAGGATCAAGAATATTCCGGGGAATAGAATTATGTCGTCATAGATAGCCTGTCCCGGGAGCAGTGTGACGGATGTAAGGGCGAGCAACAAACTCAAGGTCCACCAGAAATCTGGAGATTCGATGCCGGCCTGCCGATTTCGCCATGCCACCACTCCACCCACTCCGAGAAGGGCCACGACAGTCAGGGGGGCGATGTACGCTCCCAAACTCGCGCCTGGCAGGAGCACCACTAATGGGGGCGTTGCATAGCGGTGGTAACCCAACAGGACTTTCACCCATCGTCCTATCCAATTGGGCCAAATCCTCAGGGACGGAGTTAACAGGCAGAGTGTCGTGCCGAGGAATGCACCAAGGAAGCGGATGCGCCCACGATTGGACAAGCTCCACAACAACAAATAGACCACGGCGATTAAGGTCATTTGCGGTTTTATAAGTGTTAGAGCCAGCGAAGTGCCGGCCAAAAGAAGCCGGTTTCGCCTGAGCGCTAAGGCAGCGCTCGCCAGCAAGAAGCCTACGATCAATCCCGGTTGCGCAGCGAAAACAGCTTCCAAAACCTGATAGTTGCAAAGTGAAAGGAGCACAAGGACGCAGAACCAGAGGGGATGGACGCGCCATTGCAGCGCCAGGAGCCACAACCAGAGACTGGCGGCGGTGAGAAAAGGCAATACCACCGCGAGAACGATACGAAGTCTTGAAAATTCCAGTGACGCGCTGGGCCAGAGAAGAAGTTCGGTAAAAGCGGGATACGCGAACTGGCGATAGTCCACGGTAGGGTCGGCCGGATTGTGTGGGTCGAGTGGCCGTCCGAATAATCCAGTTTGAATTTCCCGGGTCATCTGCGGACTGTAAGGATCACGACGCTCGAACCGCCCTTGTCGAGCTACGAGCCAGATGGGAAAGAAGTCGCCACCGAAAGAGTACCCGTTACCCAGGCGCTTTGAGGCCCTAACTACTAGAACGCGCGGGACGAATAGACCTAAATGGTAGTAAACCATTGAGGCCGATCCCAGCAGCGCCAGGCACAGGGCAATCAGGGCAAAGCGAGATGAAGGACGATCATCGAGGACGGGAAGCGGCATTCGTGAAGAGTGAATCAGCGAATTAGACCACGGAGCGGAAATCGACGCAAAGCGGTGGCGGGGAGAACAGGCAAATCAACTAGCCTGATGTGAAGAGATGTCCCAGCTTTTCTTTCTTGGTCTTGAGATATTCCTCGGAGTGAGGGCTGGGAGTGACTTCGCAGGGAACGCGCTCGACGACCTGGATTCCGGCGCGTTCCAGGGCTTCAACTTTTTCTGGGTTGTTCGACAGCAGGCGCACGCGCGTGACTCCAAGTGCTTTGAGAATCTCGGCTGGAAGCGCGAAGTCGCGATAGTCGTTCTTGAAACCAAGGCGTTCGTTGGCTTGGATGGTGTCGAGTCCGGCATCCTGCAGTTCGTAGGCTTGCAGCTTGGCCATCAGGCCAATGCCGCGGCCTTCCTGCAGTTCATAGATCAGAATGCCGGCGCCCTGCTCGGTAATCATTGAGAGCGACAACTCGAGTTGCTGGCGGCAATCGCAGCGCAAGGAATGAAAGACATCGCCGGTCAGACATTGTGAGTGAATGCGCACCAGCGGCGGAGCGGACTTCACGTCGCCGGTCACCAGAGCGACCGCTTCCTCTACGCGGCGGTCGCCGTCCCAACCGGCGTGCCCGCGAAAGCCGTAAATACGAAACTTGCCCCAACGCGTGGGAAAATCGGCCGAGGCAACCTGCTGGATTGCGTTTTCGCTCACAGTTTCATTATAGCGGCTGGACGTATTGTAAGAAGGCTTCCAACCAATCGATTGCAAAGCTGGCTAGCCTCTGGCGCGGAAGTGGAATACAGCGTCCTGCTTCGATGCGATGGGCGTGCCGTTGAGCCTGGCAGGCTGGAAGTGCCAATTATCGAGCGCAATCAAAACTTTTTCGTCGAGTTTGGGGCCGAGGCTCTGGAGAACTTTCTTGGCGACAATGTCCCCGCGAGTATCGATCACGATTTCAACCACAACGTTGCCTTCGGAGTCAGGCAATTCCCACGGATAAGCCACCGGATCGGAAGTAGCGGTCGGCAAGGCTGGGCGAATCTGGTTGCCGACAAAGGGCCCGCTGTTCAGCGTTCCGTAAAGCGCACCGGCCTGTGCGCCGTGACCCAGGGCCGAAAGCGTCTGGGTTTTGGAGTTGTCCTGTTCGTTGGTCCGGGCCAGCATGTTCTGCGGGGCTGAGAGCTTCGGCGGTTGGGCCGGCGCCTTCCACGTCAACTTGTCGTGGCTCAGCCGCTGATGCCGGTAACGTTCCGTTGCGCTGTCGGAAGAACTGTGGCTGCTGTCGTCAGGCGATTTGCTGGGCCAGTAAAGGCGCGTGACGGATTTGCCGTTCTGCCCCGAGGCCACCGAGACTGCCGTGAGCAGCAGAGGCACGGGCGGGTATAGCAGCCATGCCAGCAATAGACCGTGGAGGGCAAGCGAACCCATACGGAGCCAGCGTTCGCGGCGCGCGGTCGCGGGATTGAGTTGCGCAAACATCGTTACGCGAACATCATTGCGAGAACAGCGAAGAATTCCTGCGGCAAAGTGTCGTCACCGCTAAGTGCTAGTTAGACGCAGGAATGAGGATTTCGTCAAGAGATTTGTTAATCGCGGTCGCCTATAGAGGACCAATCGTAACTCACGGGGCCGATGCCAGTGCCATTGGTGCCGACTCCGGAACGCTGATAAAATAGTCGGGCAGTCGAGAACCCAACCACACATGGGGCTATAGCTCAGCTGGGAGAGCGCATCGTTCGCAACGATGAGGTCGTCGGTTCGATCCCGACTAGCTCCACCATATTTTCAATCACTTGCGGCGCCACCAAAGATCAGTTCTGTCCCACTCTGTCCCAAAAAATCCAGCTTGCGCGGTGTTTGCCTCGACACTCCTGCATGAGAAAATTGCTCGCGTGCCATCGCGCAACAAAATCGACCTCGATAAGGTCATGGCCTCGCTCGTCACTTCCTGCCCGGCATGCGGCTCACAATTTAAAGCCGATTCGAAGAAGAAACCAGAGAAGTTAATCCCACCGCAGAAGTAAACCTTCAATATTTGCGCTCATCAGCAGATCGCCCCCAATGAGTTAGGTACTTTAGAAAATCCTTACCGCGTACGGTAATCTCCAGCATATTGCTCGGATGTTGAATCAGCAATTGATGTGCTTTCATAAAATCTAGCCATTGAGTCAGGGAATACGCACCGTAAACACTCAGGTTCGCAGCTTTCGCCACGTCGTAATAGGGTGCAGCGTCCGGAAGTGGCATGATGCCGCTTCTTCGGTTCAATTCGGTCAGCATCAGGATTTGACTCTTGAAAATATAAGCCCAGGTAATGTCGTGAAGATAGGCGACCACCCCAATACCGATAAACTGAGCCAGGAAGGCCTCGCGGTCTGATGGCTGATTTTGGGCCGCTAGCAAGCGAATGTTCTTTTCTACGTCTGCTGTCAGGCCACTCTGATAACTTAAGCGGATATATTCGCCAGCATTGAAATTAATAGGCGTCTGAACATGTGGAAGAATCGATCCGGCTTGCACTGGGGATTGCGGCTGCACTGTTCTCTTCCTCGCAGCCAAGAGGGTAACAACAGCAAGAGCTAGAGCCGATATTAGAAAAACCACCACAACAAACCACCATTCAAAAGGCAGGTTCCGAGTACTTCTTATGGCCTGAGCGATCGCCGTTACCAAGCCGCCCCCAAAGATCCAAACAAGGATCTGCCATATAAGACTGCCGCGAATGTCGTCCCATCGATTTCGCCAAAACTTAGCCATCGCACACACCTCTGCCAGAAGCAAATTACGCGTTGACTCCGAGGCATAGGTGAGCGACACTCCCATCTAGGGAGATGGTTCCAACGCTTCCCCTCGTCCCCGAATTTATTAACAGGCTCCGATTCACAGTCGGAGCCTGTCGCATTTTAACGCCGAATGTTTCTTTTTGAGGTACCGCAAGATAGTCGCAAGTCCGACACTGGACTCCGAGCTCTTCGTGTCGCTCGTGGATTAACAGAGCCAGCTTGACCCGCGGCACGTATAACTTGTGCCCGCGCAATCCAAATTTCCGGTACATCTGGCACAACTCATATTTGATAGTGTCGGGTGCTCGTTTGAGGATGCGAGCGATTGCGCCAGGCGAGTGCGAGCAGAGTAGCAATTCAGCGATTTTGCGCTCGGCGCGAGTGAGCCGCGGGTCGCTCATTCAATTGACCGACGCTCATCTTGTCTAATGCAGCTTTGATTTCCGGCACGGTGCGTAATCGCCAACAAAGGCAATTTGGGCCGCATGCGTGCTTGAGCGCGACAATCTCGGCAACTAGTTCGCTGGCGTCAGCGTAGTGCATTCCGACTTCTCGATTCGCAACCGCGGCGTCGTTTCCGTAGTTGTAACCGCGCGACTGAATAGCATGCGCAGGTTGCGCGGAGCATCTGCGGGAAGTCGGCTGGATAGAACCAAAGTGGCGCCTTCAGCCAGTTTGAACTTCGTAACCGTCCGGAAGAGACGGTCGAAAAGGATGCCGGGGCAGACTTGGCGGATCCGCTCGACCTCAGCATCTTTGATTTCTGTCGTCAGCCCGCGGCTCAATGTGAACTGGTAAAGAGCGCCTTCGAGTCGTTTCGACTTCTCCGCGCGGGGAGGAGTGAGTCCGAACGCCTCGACTTGTTCCTGCAGTTTCGAGCGCAGGTTCTCTTCTTCCCGCCCAATCTCTTCCAGTCTGGCGGCTGCGTCGTCGAGCTCTTGTGCCGTCATGCGCTTCATGGCTGAAGTATGCCACACGCAGAGAGATATAGTTAATATCTTAAACAAGTACTTTAAGTTATGATGCGTGGCAGTTGCCAAATCCAACCAGCAAAGGAGGACGCGGAAATTAGCCAAGGCGTCACAGCGGCGCGAGAGCCGACAAGCCCCCGTCGAAAAGAGAACGGGGGTTTGCTGTATGCGGTGGACAGCCAGCTGAGCTCGCGATCGCGGACTGGCTCATTGCTACAAGAGAAAATAGAAAAGGAACAAGGAAGGTTGCAGTGCCGCGGATGTGGTCTCGCGATAACTGATGACGAGCTATCCTGCGTGCTCGGCGAAGCTGACCGCTATGGTCTCTCCTTCGAGGACTGCGAAAGCATGGTCTGGTACTGCAACACCTGCTTTCCAGCGCTGATCCAGCGCCGCGCGCCCACCTTACCCTCGAAAGTCGAGAGAACCAATGCTTACGAGGGGCGCCGCAGACTCTGACCTCAGGTAGCGCGCGAATGCGGACGCAACAAAATTACGTACTGTTGCACTTTTTGATTATGCAGCACCTTTCAAAGGACGAACTTTTGGCCCGCTTCGGCCCAATAGGCGATGTCCCAAAATGCCGTTCTGGGACGTTTTTTGATTCTTTCGACAATTCAAAAGAGGAAACTGCTCAACCTTGAGGTTCCAAGTGTGTGACGGAGCAGCCGGATCCGCTCCTGAAACGAGCAAGCGGCGGCTGTTTGCTTTCGCGTTCGAACGGCCAGAAAGCAAACCCGCAATTCGACTTCAGGCAATATCATTCCTGGCAGCTCATGCAGCATTGCTGCGTGCAGGCTGGGTATCGGCAAACCTAGCCCACCCGCGCAGTCTGAAGCGCGCGATTGCGCTGCAAACGATTCATTCGGCGGGAATTGAGAATGTGTGGCAGTATCTCGGGCACAAGTCCATGGGGCTTGACCGTGGAGTATCTGGAGGGTTGAGATCCGGCCACCGCACGCGCCGTGCAGCGAGCGCTGCGGGTTTTGCTTTCTTTGCTTCTTTGCTTTTTCGCACTGTTTAGCAAAGATGGTGCATGGGGGGCACCAACGGAAAGAACTTGATTGGAGGGGGGCAATCAAACGATGCCGCGGGGCGGTAGCGCCGGGCGGCGATTGTTTGATTGTTTGATTGTTTGATTAGTTTTCAACGGATTATGCTGATGGGAAAGGACTTACGAGCATCGGTTGTTTGGTGTTCAAGTAAGCTATTGATTTCGTTCGACTTATAGACTTGAATTTTATTTGAATAGAGGGTGCGACGTTATGGCATGGGGCGGGAAAAAGAGAACACGCGGGACGGAAGCCTGATCCGAAGCTCACCCAGGAGGAGATCGAAGCTCTGATCCAAGAGCAGGGCGGCTTGTGTGCTCTATGCTCCGAGCCGGGCAGCGTAGGTGGCCTGGAGGTCGACATCGACGGCCTCAGAAAAAGTGTCCGTGGCATGCTGCATCCGAAATGCAGGGAGTTCCTCGCTTTAGGCCGCGACAACCCCCGCCGATTCCAGATGGCCATCGCCTACCTTGAGCAAAGAGCTGCAGCTCCCCCGCGTGTGATCGTTAGACCGCTGCCTGTAGCCGTTCCAAAATCCCTCGAGAAGCCGGGCGCCCAAGTGACTGCTTCCGTGGAACCGAGAATGGCCGAATCCAGTGTTCCATAAACACCAGATTCTGGAACAGGCGCGCTTTTCAGTCCGAGGCGCCTTCGAGCAGGATTTGCACGCGGTACTTGTATGCGTGGCCGGCGTCGGCGGAGCGCTCGATGTAGTCACCGGCTGCCAGCCTTTCCATGTTCGCGAGCGTAGCCTCGCGCGATCGCTTTAGATCAGCCGCAATTCGGTTGGTTGCGACAGGGCGGCCGTCGTCCACGATGCCGACGGATTTCCCGTTACATCGGCGTTCCGTCGTCACGTGCGCGCGCAGCCAGAGGTATTCCCAGATGCTCGATCCCATCTTTCGACGGTGATCCAGCAGTCGACCCGATACCGGGAACATTTGTGCGTTGCCGTCCATCTTTGGCTGCAGCGAGAATTGCACTCCTCTCGACCATTATAGATTTCTCCGACCCTAGTAGTTATCTACTCATCTTGTTCCGCGTTGGACCTCGTGCAAGCCTATGCATATGGGTGCCACTCAGCAGCTTCATCCTGTCGAGCAGATTCCGCGGTTGCTTTTCAGCCGGCGGTCGGCGGCAAGAGCTTTGGACATCTCCGTGCGAATGGTCGATTACGCCATCGCATCAGGCCTCCTCGAGACCAGGCGAGTGAACAGTCGCATCCTGATTCCCTCGCACTCGCTCGCAGAGTTCGCAGCCGCCGATCGGCTGATTCCCAAGGAAGCCGCACACTGCGGGACGGGAGTCGAGCGTGGCTAATCTCGACTACCCTCCCGTAACCACGGACGAAGACGAGGAAGAGAAGAAGTACCCGTATCCTCCGGCAATGATGGCGGCGCGGTCGGATCCATCTTCCGCACCCCCTCCCGCGCCTTCTCCCAATATGGCTCTGCCCGCCATGACCGGACCTTCGATCCAACCTGCTCCGGATCTGGCCGTGGGAACTCCACAGATGTCATCGCTAGCGTCAGCGCCTTCACGCGCTCCCAAGGCCCCGGCAATGGATCTGAGCGGCCAATACGCGCCTCCGGAGCGGCCAGATCCGCACGGTTGGGCGAAGTTCGGGCATGCGCTGGCGGCGCTTACTCCGACGAACAGACAGGATTACCCGGCAGCGAATCCGCCTGAGGCGTCTGCCGACACCTATCCGCCGGTTCTTCCTCCGACGAACGGTCAACCTTCTGGGCCAGCCGTTGACACATCTCTTGCCGTTTCTGGCGGCCGACCGCTTTCGCTCGCACCAGCTCCTGCCATAGGCTCAATCGAGGATCTAGAAGCCAGGGCTGGCCAGACGCGGGCCTATACTCCAGCAATACCGACTGCGCCAGAACCTGGGTCAACCGAGGACCTTGAAGCAAGACGCGCGCAGTTGCACACCTATCCTCCAGCAATTCCTCAACTCTCGCCTGCGGAGGCGCGACTCAAGGCTCTGACCGATGCGGGAGCTCCGCCAGTTAAACCGCTGCGCGGAGCTAAAAGCTTCTTCGACACTCTGGGCAAAATCGTTGCGCCGAACGTGGAGGAGCGGTTCCGCTTTGCGCCGCAGCTAGCCTATCAGCGCAATCTCAAAGAGGCAGAATCGGAGGTAACCGGCGAACAGTTCCCGCGAACCGAAGCAGCAAAAACGGATTTGCAAGAAGCGCAGGCGGAAAATCAGCGCGCAGAAGCCGAGCAACGAAGGAATCCGTCCCCGAACTGGAAAAACGTGCCTGGACTGGAAGGCCCCAACGGCGAGCCCGTCGAATTGAACGAGAAAACCGGGGAACATCGCTATGGGAACTTAACGGGTGCGAAGCCGATCCGGCAGCCGGGCGCGACACAGGAGCAGAACAAGCTCGCTTTTCAAGGCGTGGTCGGCAAACTGGACGCGGCGAAGCTTCCGACCGATCCCAAGAGCATTGATAAATCCCTCGATTCAGCTCTCACGCAAAAAGTCATCACGCCAGAAGAGCACGCGGCGGCGCGATCTTATGAGGCTGCCAATCAAACACCGGGAACCAATCTCACGGTTCACGTAGCTGGCCAGGAAGAGGGCAATAAGCTCGCGATTGACAAGATGTTTGAGGGCAGCGAAGTCATCGCCCACATGCCCGACGGCAAGCGGGTGCAGATGTCCTATGCAGACGCAAAAGCGCAAGGCGTGCCGCCGGAGCGACTGGTCAAACTGAATCCCAAAGAGGCGCAGGATAACCGAGACAAGCAAGCGAGCACGGGCGCAACATTTAAGAGTCTCGATACGTACCGATCCGACTTCAAGACGGCGGCTCCGAAACTTACGCCGAATGACCGCGACGCCATGCGGGTGCTGGCCAGCCACACGCAAGACGGACACACGGCGGGGCTGCTGGGCGGGATGATCGACCAATTGCCGCTGGCCGGGCCGCTCACTTCCTACGCCAACAAGCTGCTCGAAGGCACGATGACCAGCGATCAGTACAAACAACTTTCGCCAGACGGAAAGAAGCTCGTCTCCGACTACTTCACCGCCATCATCGCCAACTTCGCCAACATGAAGAACATCATGGGATCGGTGGGGCGGAATCCGATGCAACTGCAAGCTGAGATCAACACGATTCCACTTCCGTTTCTGGATTGGGAGAGCGCGAATAATGCCTTCGAGAACAAGCGTAGCGATTTGAAACGCGCGCATCTTCCCAGCCAGAACTTTACACACCGGGTCAAAAATGAGCCATACCGGATTTCAATGGAGTGACGAGCAGGCTGGACCGCAGGCTGCACAGGGAAAATCGTTTGCGTGGAGCGATGAAGAAACGCCGCCATCATCCCCTGCCGCTCCGAATGCAGGGCTTGCGCCGCCGGCCGGAGGACCTGGTTCTTTTCCGGTCGAACAGGATCGTCCTTCGGCAGGAAAACTTCAGGGGCTGCCGGGTGTGCATCCGCATGATCCGACGTTTCAGGAAGGCAAAAGCGATCTAATGCTGGCGTCTGCTCCACTCGCTGCAACTATGGGCGTGTCTCGCATCATCGGCTCTCTCGTTGGCGGTTACGTGGGCGACAAAGGCGGAAGGTTCCTTGCTCGAACAGCGGGCGGCGGAGACACGGCACAAGAGATCGCGGGCGACATTGGCAGCGTTGTTGGCGGCGGTATCGGCGCACATCGAATTAATACAGGAGTCAAGGGCTTCATCGAGCCAATTGCTGATGCGCTCAAGCCGGAGCCAGTATATCCCGGTGCGCCGCTTCCCGACGCGCCCGGCGTAGAAGGTGAATACATCGGCGAGCCGAGACCGAGCCGCATGGTTGATGAACATGGAAACCTGCGCAGAGAATGGAATGGGGTCGGCAATAATAAATACGCGCCAGCAGAAGGCCCGCCCTTTGCCCCCGCCGAAGTAGTCTCGCACCGAGCGCTCCCAGCGAGCGCTTCGGTGGCGCGCGACCTACCGTATCGTATGGGGCCTGGAGAAGTAGCCCCTGAAGATGTAAACGTTCCAAACCCGCAAATCCTTGCAGGACGGCAAGGGATCCGTATCGCCTCGCCAGGGACCTCCGGACGGCTATCGTTATTGCCTGCGGGCCCGCTGCCGGGAGAAGTCGGCAGCATGGCGCATAGCGTGGCGCGCCCGGCGCCAACAGTGGGAGTGCCGGGTGGTTTCGTGCATGGTGGTTATGCACCGGTAGAGCCCGCAACCGCACCATCAAGGCTAGCCTCGCTGAGCAGAATCGCGCGGCCTCACATTTCCGAAATTCCGCAAGATGAATGGGATCTCGGTCGTTACGCCGAAACCGGACAAGAGAACACGCCACGCAAACCACTGACGGACATTCTCAAGAAGAGCGTCAGGGCAGCGAGGGCGCAGAAAATCGCTAAGGCTGCGGACGGTCAATGAGTGCTATCGCGATGTTACGACAGCGATCTTCACGTTTTGCTTAATCTCTTTCGGCGCGCAGCTACCTACAACACTGGTTAGTTGAGGGGAGACAGGACCTGGCAAGCTGCCACATTGGCGACCAAGATGCCCGCAGGATTCACACGAACCACAGCGTCTTCGAAAGAACAGAAGGCGCGGATACCGGTTTGGTTGAGAGTGACGGGAGTGGCGGACGCTTCGTACGACACGGTCGGAGGACCGCCAGCGACGCTAGCAGCCGCGAAGTTGTAACCGCTCTTGGTGCCAGCCGACAACACGTTGTCGATCAGGCAAGCCGTGGCCTGCGCCGGAACGCACGCCACATTGGGAGCACCGCCCAGGGAGATCAGGTCGGGTGAGTAGCCGATGGTCGGATAAGTGGCGTTGTAGATGATTTCAGCCGTGTTGATGGTGCGCATGGAGCCCACAGCGGACGACTCGTTGGCCGCCACTCGGGCGCTTAACAAGTTCGGAATGGCGATGCCTGCAATGATGAGGATGATGCCTACCACGATCAGCAGCTCGATCAACGAGAAACCACTTTGTTTACGCATCTCGATTTTCCCTCGTTTTTCCCTATCGAAGTCAACCATGTTCCTCAGTTTGCGACCATGTCTATTCTTTGGGAATGGCTCCGATGTTTGGGGCACAAAGGTAATCCGGTGGAGGTTACTACCATCACGCAGGTCAATGGCGAGTGCATGAACGGCCCGACTCGCTGTGAGATTCTGTTTCGGAAGGCCGCATAGGGAACGCGTCCACACACCTTTTCCCCCGTTCCGAAAACAGTTCTTTTTGAAACGCATTGAATAGAGATTGTTGGTCATTGTGGCTCAATCCCTTGGCGGGCCCAAAGTGTGAAGGTTTTTGGAACGCACAATGCAGAGAGGCGGCCTCGGTATCTTCGCCAGTCATTCGCCCTACAGAACGGATGCACCAAAATAGTTGCAATCTGCCGGGAGATTCCACTAATATGGCGGCCCTTCCCTCCCCGGAGGCACCAGCCATGCCCCGAAATGCCCTTTACTATGGGGACAATCTAGATCTACTGCGGAATCCTCGGTTCATTCGGGATGGCAGCGTAGACCTTTGTTACATTGACCCGCCCTTCAATTCAAAGCGTCGATATAACCAAATCTACAACAACATTGGCTACGAGGATCGCGCACAGGCGCAAGCGTTCGTGGACATACATAGCTGGGATGATCACGCTGTAGCGTGTTATGACGAGATCGAACCAATGAGGCGGAACCGGTACAATGAGCAGACAATTGAACTCATTAAGGGGCTAAGAAATGTTCTCAAGGAAGGCCCACTCTTTGCCTACTTGGTGTGCATGGCCGCGAGAATCGTTGAGATATATCGCGTCTTGAAATCGACCGGCAGTTTTTACTTGCATTGTGACCCACTGCCAGTCACTATCTCAAGCTCATCATAGATTCTGTATTCTTGCCGGAGAATGGCAATTTTCTAAATGAAATAATCTGGAAGCGGACGACCGCTCACAGCGATGGGAAGCAGGGACGCAAGGCATACGGAAATATCACCGATACACTCTTGTTTTACGGGAAAAGCGATAGCCTCACATTCAATTCTCAACACCAGAATACACGCAAAAGTATCTCAAAAAATATCGGCACAAAGATGACGGCGGAAGAAACTATCGTTTAGACAACCTTACCGGCCCAGGCGGTGCGGCGAAAGGGAATCCATCTTACGAGGTGATGGGGGTCACTCGCTACTGGCGCTACAGTAGAGAAACAATGAATGAGCTATTCGACAGGGCCGGATAATTCAAACGCGCCCGGTTCTGTGCCACAATACAAACGATACTTGGATGAAATGCCGGAACACCGCTCCAAAACCTCTGGGATGATGTTTCTCCCGTCAATTCTCAAGCCCATGAGCGCATCGGTTGGCCAACACAAAAACCAGCAGCCCTCATGGAGCGCATCATAATATCAGTACCAATGAAGGCGACTTATACTTGATGCTTATTGCGGATGCGGGACCACAATTGCCGTAGCTCAACGCCTCAACCGTAGATGGATCGGTATGGACATTACATATCAAGCCATATCAACAATCATCAACCGGCTAGAAGAGGAGTTTCCGAATCTCGACTTGAAGTTGATCGTGGGAGGCGGGATACCAAAGGATATGGCTTCTGCAAAAGCTCTGGCACACAAGAGAGATGATCGACTGCGAAAAGAATTTGAAAAATGGGCGATTCTCGCCTATTGCAACAACAAGGCAGTTATAAACGAAAAAAGGGGGCGGATAAGGGCATCGACGGTTTGACATACATTGTGAGCGGCTCCGCGGAAACAGACAAAATGGTACTCCAGGTTAAGTCCGGTGCTGTTTCACGAAAAGACATTTCTGCCCTCCAGGGTGACATGGGAGGGGCGCAACTGGCAGCTCTCATCAGTCTGGACGAGCCATCTAAAGAGATGAGATTGAAAGCAAAATCAGTGGGCATTTACGAAAACAAGATGACTGGCGAGAAGTGCGACAAGATTCGGATTGTCACCATCCAGGAAATGATCGAGGACAAGAAACGTTTGGAGCTGCCGCAGAGCATGGAAGCTTTGAAGGCGCATTAGGGCATTGGAAAGCAGACAGTTGCAGCTGGACTTGAAGCCGCCGACGTCAACTGGTCCTGACCCGGAACTGAGAAAGCCCGTTGATCGCGTTGCATCCCTGCCGCGCAAGAAGTCACGACCCGCAGAGTAATGCCGCTGGATTGCACACGTAGTCGGTGCGCCCAGAGCGCGAGCCGCTTCCAGGTTCCGGTCGTTAAGCCAAGCTTCAAGCGTGGTCGCTGATTTCCGCTTCTCTGCGATTCTCCGATTGACGCAAGCCAATTGAGGCGCACAACGCAAAGCGAGGGAAGCTTCCGCATGGGAAGGCGCGCTGGAAGAAATTTCGTTTCGGGAAGTGGCGACTATTTTCGTCGGCCTCGGCGCTGAACGATCTCAGGTAGTTATTCAGTTGAAGCACTGAACGTACCTACAATTCCTTTGAATACGCCCGCCGCATTGTGCATCGGAGTTCCTTGCACATCGACCCAAACAGCCGAGCCGTCCTTTCGGCGCAGCTTGAAGTGAAACGGCTTGGTGTCGCCGCGTATCTTCGCATCGAACAAACGTTGAGCTGCGTCTACATCTTCTGGAAATATGTAAGCGAATGACGCACGCCCTACCATTTCCGACGGAGATGTTCCGAGGATTTCAGCCATTCGTTCGTTAACGTAGGCGGTTTTAGCATCTGCGTCGATGATCCAAATGCCGTCTGGTTGTGCTTTCATTTTTGAACCTCCTTAATAATAGCCCCGGGTTGTGCTTGGGCATCGGGATGGGCCGCGTGGTAGGCGGTCCTCGTCAGTCGAGCCGAGACTTGCGCATCATTCGCCGCGTTGGCGGGAGATCCTACGCAGTAAGTGACAGGCCATCAGTCTGGTTTCTGAGGGTGACGAAGGGCCCGCAGATCGAGGGTACAACGTCGCCGGAGCAGGATACCCCCCTCGCCAAGTCTTCGCCGCGCGGGGAGGCCGCCAGAAAGACCTGGGAAATCCCAAACTCCGACGAGCAAATGCTAGCGCTGGACGATCACGCGTTGTCATCACCCTGGTCCTTGTTACGAAACCCGGACACAGTGCGCGTTTAGCGTTGCATCGTGGTGGTACGATTACGGCAGAAAATGCCCATTCGATATTATTTAATGAGTGATGGCAAAACCTTCCCTATCTGGGAACTTGAACCTCAGGCATTTCTGACTCGATGCGACCGGAGGCCGCAGTTCAACCTCATTGACAGTTACGTTACGCGTGCTGAAGCAGAAATAAAAAGACAAGAGCTTCTGGATTCACAATGATCCACTCCCATCTTCTGTTCGCTTAACTTCCGATTGTTCCTCCCGCTCTTGTTCGGCAGTCTCATCGTGATATGGTGCCGAATCGTTCATCCGACCTTTACATCCGGACCCACAATGCTGCCACTCTCGTTTCCCGCGGGCTTCTTCAGGTCCGGCCGGGCGTGCGGATGCGCTTTGTTGTAGGTCTGCATCATCCGTCCAACTGAGACGCGCGTGTAGATCTGAGCTGTCGACAACCGCGAGTGCCCTAGTAGAGTCGCAACAGCTTGCAGCGTCGCTTCGTGATCGTGCATGTGGGTAGCGCACGCATGGCGCAACAGGTGCGGGTGCCATTTCTTGGGATCGAGACCCCTGTCTTCTGCGATGGCCTTCACGACTCGACCGATGGAACGTACATCTAGACGTTCTACGGATTGATTCGGGCTGACGCTGAAAAGAAGCGCCGGCGTTGTGAGCTTGAATTTCGTGAGCAGTCTGACACGGACTGGCAGCCATGTCTGGATCGCGCGTCGAGCATAATCCCCGAAGATGACGAACCGTTCCTTGCGCCCTTTACCGCGAATCACGATTACATCCTCGTCGCGGAAATCATCGACATTGATCCCTATGACTTCGGACGCGCGCAATCCGCTGCCGTACAAAAGCTCCAGAATGACCCGATCTCGCTCAGGGCTTGCGGTTGGAATTTCTCCATCGAGCAAGCGCTTTACCTCGCTCTCATTCGGAACATCGGGCAGATTGTGATGCCGGCGCGGCCCTGGAATGGACTCGATCAGGCGGGAGTCCAGCAAACCCTCGCCGTCGAGCCATTTACAAAAACTCTTTACGGCCGCGAGCTTTCTTCGGACCGAGGTCAACTTGATGCCGCCTTCGTGAAGGCGAACCACAAAGCCGCGGATCAGCTTGCGGTTGATTGGACTGGAGACTGACTCGCTTCCGCCGGAGAGGTCTACGAAATCGTTAAGGTCGGCGCGATACGCGCGCAGGGTATTGGGACTGAGATTTCGTGCCTCGCAGTATGTCAGAAACTCTTTAACCTTGGACTTGAGCAAAACGGGCTCGGGGATGGCTGGCATAGTAGATTCTCCTTAGGTAGTTCAGGTCGGTGTGGACGTAAATGGCTGTTGTGTCGACGTCGGAATGGCGCATCAGAACTTGGACGTCACGGATATCGGCACCGCCTTCGACCAGGACAGTCGCGAAGCCATGCCTCAGAAAATGCGGGGAGATGTGCTTGCCTAAGGCCGCCTTGGCGATCCCACTAACGCGAAACCAAATCGCCATCCTTGACAGTGCTCCTCCGAGCTTGCTCAGAAAGACGTGATTGTCACTCCCGCCGTGCAGCAGCTTCGGTCGGACAGTGTCGATATAGAGTTGCAAGGCTGCAATCGCTGGCGGGCTGAGGGGAACCAGTCCGTCCTTTCCACCCTTCCCATCCCAGACCTTTGCGGCACCGGCTTCGAGATCAAGATCCTGCAGTTTGAGCGCGGCAAGTTCGCTCTCCCTGAGTCCGGATGCAAAGAACGTAAGCAGGATGGCTCTATCGCGGATATCGATCCATGAAGCACCAAGGGATGCCACCATTTTGTCGAGGTCGGTAAGGCCGAGGGCCCTAGGAACGGTCTTCCAGGTCTTCGGAACCGGTAGGTTGCGCGTCGGCTCGGATGAGATTTCCTCTTCATCCACCAAAAACCGGTAGAAGTGACGCAGGCATGCCAGTCGTCGCGCCGCAGACCGTCCGCTGAGGCCTTCTGCGAGCGTTGCACTGATGAACTGCGAGATGTCGGTTCGTTGCGCCTGGTTGAGGGGCTTGGGGAGGAGCCCAGCTGCGAACTTGCGCACGTCATTTTCGTAGCTCGCAACGGTGTTGTCGCCGGCGCCGCATTCAGAACGCAGATAACTGAGGAAGCTAGCGATTAAGTGGGCGTTGTTAGCCGGCACCTGGAACCACCTTTCCTTTGACCTTCCGTCCGACCGTCTCCGTCGTCGCCGGCTTGCGAGCGCAGGACGTTTGGAGAAACAGGAACGCGACGGTGGCCTCAGCGAGAGTTTCGTTTCCACCCACGCAGGCCAGCGCCGCAGTGCGCGCATCATCGGCGAAGGAATACCAGAAATCAATGACGCGCCGCATCTGGTCGCGCTCAATCCCCGGCATCTTCCCCAATTCAATCGCTGCGCTCAGAGCTTCCATCGCCAGTTCAGCCGTCAAAGTGAAGGCTGACTGGATGTCACTGTAGGGCTTGACCGCCGCAAGGTCAGCAATCTTTGCGTTTGTCGCGCGCAACTGTTGCTCCTGGTCGTGGGGGAGTGGGAACTGGGAGATATTAGGCATACACCGCCTCCTGGACACCGTTCGAAAAGTCATGGAAATCCTTTTTGGAACGCGGCTGACCGATTCTGTGGGCTGTACCGATCCCAACCCCCAGCTTTTTCGCGATCGCGCGCCAGGATGCCCCGGACCTGCGCAGGGCAAGAACCTCAGCTTCGTCGATGTCGGCCCGCGGCCGACCGAGACGCTGTCCCTTAGCTTTGGCGTTCCGCATGCCTGCCCTTACCCGCTCCTGGATCAGCGCGCGTTCAAACTCGGCCATGGCGCCGATGATCTGAAACATCAGCCGGCCGGAAGGGGTGCTGAGGTCAAGGTTGTCTCGAAAACTGATGAAGCTCAGCCCCAAAGCCTCAAGTTCTGCTAGAGCATTGACCAGGTGGCGTAATGACCGGCCGAAACGGTCCAGTTTCCAGACGAGCACGGCATCGAACTTGCGCCGGCTGGCGTCCACCATCAACCGGTTCAGGGCCGGGCGGGAGTCCTTCGAGCCCGACATCCTGTCAACGTATTCGCCGACGATGATCAGGTCGCGGTGTTTGGCGTACTCGCGAAGCTCCCGCAGCTGCATTTCAGGATCCTGCTGGCCGTTCGAGGTAGACACCCGGGCGTAGAGCGCGACTCGTGTTTTCATGGTCGCCTCCGTCGGACACTGGGCGCCTTGCGTCGTTTTCGTGCCGTACTCGTAAGGCGAGCTTTCGGACGGCATCCTTTGCACGCGCTTGGGAAGCCTTTGGAATCGACGCCGGATGCGATGTTTGTCTTACAGGCCGGGCAGATGTGGATTGCGATTTCAGTCGCCACAGCGCACCGCCTCTCCCCTCGGTTCCGTCGAAGTCGGGGGAACTCGAACTGAGGCGACGGGCTTCTTGAGTCGCGCGGCGAATACCGGGTTCGGTTTCACCCGGACCTGCGTGACGTTCTGGATCGGCGCGGACTGCTCAACTCTGGCCTTCCATTTAGCTGCTCTTTCGATCCCGTAGAGCATTTCAGCCAGAGACTGCGCTTGGAGCTTCCAGTCGACCAGGTGCCGTTGCTGGTCGACGAAGGCGAGCAGATAAGGGGAATCGGTCGACTGTTCGGCGCCAGCCGCGCGAAGGGTGAGCAATTCCGAACGCAGAGCCTTCTGTTGGGCTTCGAGCTGGGAAACCAACGCGGAGAGTTCCGCGTAGCGGGAAATCTCTTCGGATGTGATCGTAAGTGGTGACCGGCCTTGAGCCGGAAAGGGATGGATGGTAGCTTCGTGAGTAGCCATGTTGCCTCCTTAGTAGGCGAACTGGTTAGGGCTGGGCGAGTGCTTCAACACTCTCTCAGCCCGTTTCAATGTCCGAATAATCTCACCATAGCGGCTATGGTGTCAAGCAGAATTGCAATAAAATCACATCATGCCCGCTACGATGGTGTAACATTTGCGGCCATGGAAGAGGATCCCGTTCGAAAGTTCCTAGCGGAAATCGGCAGGCGAGGCGGAAAGGCTAGGGCCAAGGCGCTCACAAAAGAGGAGCAGCGAGCAATTGCCCGCAAGGCTTCCAAGGCCGCGGCGAAGGCCCGAACCCAGAAAGCGAAAGAGCGGAAGGCTGAAAAGCATTCTTGAAGAAGACTTACGATTCACCCTATGGAAAGGTCAGCCTTCTCCTACTGGCGCTCGTCGCTATAGTCGCGCAAGAGAAAACAAAAGAGCATGATCTTAATGATCGGAGGAGTCGCCGTGAAAATGTATCTGCCTCTATGGCTTGCGTTGCTATCTCTATCTTGTGCTTCAGCGGCTCAGACCGCAGGGTCCCAAGCTCCCGCCGCCTCGACGGCAGAACAACCGGCACAGCCAGCGGTCCAAGAGCAGGCGACACAGACGGACTTTAGGTCAAAGAAAGGATTCGTGCTTGAGGACCAAACGCCCGTAAGGCTACGACTGAATCGAACCATATCTTCTGCTGATGCGCACGTGGGCGACACCGTGGACTTTGAAACACTGGATGACATCACCGTAAACGGCGCGCTCGTCATTCCAAAAGGAGGACTGGCCTTCGCGACGGTTACTGAAGCTCAGGCAAAAAGGAGAATGGCTCGTGGTGGAAAACTCGACATTAACATCGACTACGTAAAGCTGGTGACCGGCGAGAAGGCAGCGCTGCGAGCTGTCAAGGATGTCAAAGGCGGGGGGCACACGGGAGGCATGGTTGGGGGAATGGTAGCGACGAGTATCGTCTTTTTCCCTGCAGCGCCGTTTTTCCTGTTCATGCACGGCAAGGACATCAGCATTCCGAAGGGGACCGAGATCACTGCTTATGTGAATGGAGATATGAGGCTGGACATCGCGAAATTTCAGTCGGCAGCGCCAGCTATTGCACCAGCGCAAGATACGACGCCGGCCAGCCCCAGGGGAAACGCAGGCTCCGTTTCAGCGAAGCTGCATGTAGAGTCTGATCCGCCTGGTGCTGACATCGAAGTCGATGGCAGTTTCGTCGGCAACACGCCTTCCGACGTTGAGGTCACAGAGGGCGCGCACACCGTCACGGTGAAAAAAGCTGGGTTTAAGGACTGGGAGCGGAAGCTCAAGGTTAGTAGCGGCAGCAGTGTGAAGCTCATCTCACAGTTGGAAAAACTAACTGGGCAGTGATTACCCTTAGTCGAGGAGTCCCGCGGGGGACGTTGAGTAAATGAAAGCAGTGGCAATAAAGAGAGGTCAGACTCGAAGAAGGCGGCTGCTGATTTCCAGGAAATGGGCGCCCTCCGCTGTGACGCTTGCGGCGAGGAGTTCGTCATCGGTCACCCGCCGGCGTTCGTGGACAAGGCGGTCGCTGCCCAACAAGCGCATTGGCTCGAAAAGGTTCTTGCCGGAGGAACACGAGCGCGATAAAAAACACGCCGACTGGATCGAATTGCCGGACTAATTCGAGGGCGAAGAGCGGAAGGCTCAAAATGGCTGGCGAAATCGTTCGATGTCCATATTGCGTTTTGGGTGATGATTTCGGGCCGATGTTGCCTCGCCCGGAAGGATGGTTTCTTTGCCTAGAGTGCGGCCACACGGTAAAGCCGAGGGATCACCAGTTCAATTGCTCCTGTCGGAAATGCGCAGAGATGAACCGGGCCGCATGATCCCGCGGAAAAGTTCTCATCTATTTGTGATGACGGTGCGGAGGATGGCACTGGCGGGGAATTTGCCGTATGCGAAACTAGTGGACGAGAATGCTTTCACGCCGTTCGTGCGCAATAACTAGGAGCTGTTATGGGAGAGCTTGAGTGGGTCAAGGAACGGGCGAAGTGTTCCACGCTTGAAATGTTTAAGAGGCTGGAACTAGGAGCGCTGGCCGATGTCGATGTCATCAACTCACTGCGCTCTCCCGATGACCATATTAAGTTCTCCGTTACGCGGCAGGGAGATCGCTTCTCTGTACTTCGTGAGTCAGACATTCAAAACAAAAATGCCTCTGTAGATTTCGCCCTGAATCACGGCATAATTGACATATCGGATGGAGATACAGTGCACTTCAGTGCGCTGGTGACACTCAACAATGACGGCGAATGTAGATTACTGGTGAATGGCGAAGGGTTGGAGCAGTGGCAAGTGCGACGGAAGGCGCTGGAGAATCTTTTCTTTTCCGAAATTCATAAAGTATATCGGCCTAAATAAAAACCCGATCGGGGAGATCGGGGCCGTGCGAAGTTGCTGCGAAATTGGATAGGAATAGTATCGCCGCGGCTCGCACACAAGTCAACGCTTTCAGCGTATGGCGGAGGTGTGCGCATGAGGTTCCTAGCTTTGTCACGGCGTTTTCGAAATGCAATTTTGACCGTGCTGGCTTTATTGATAATCACAACTTTTGGATGGCATTACAGGAGACTCGTCTGGCCTTTGAGCGGTACAACCATCGTAAAAGTCATTGCGTATGGAGTCATTCCTCTCGTGCTGGCATGGATCGGTGTTCATTGGGCTGCTGCTGCTGTTGAGAACCCAAAAAGGCGGTTTATGTATCGGGCGGTGCTGATTATATTTGCGTTTGGCGGCATCTTCCTAGTTGCATTGGCCGAAAAGCGCATTGACGACGAACACAATAGAGAAATTGATGGGCAAAGGTCAGCGATCAATAGTCTCATAGGGCAGGTCAGCAACTTCTCGGGAGCAATGCTTCACCCGCCCGCCAACCCTGAACACCAGCAAATGACTCAGACTCTTCAAGCGATTCAAGGCAAGCTCAATGTACGACCAACGCAACCACTCGTGACGACGCCATCGCGTCCTGCGAGTACAGAGGATCGTTTCCGTTCGATGAGTGACGAAACATTAAAGGATTTTGCTATAGCACTTGCGAATAGGCTAAGGGCATTTGAGGCTGATTTTAGGACTGCCACATACCAGAGAGCAATGGCGAATAGAGGGCCGTTCAAAGATGCACAGGAAGCTAGGCAGCAGTTTCAGCAGGACGCAGAGCGATCAGTCCAGATGTATGCTGAACACGAAAAGCAATTCAGGCAACAATATTGGGCTGATGTTGTTGCGTGCTACATGGAACTGGAGGATAGGATAAAAGCGCGCGGCCATGTCCCACCACAAATACCTGGAATGGAGCCTGGAGGCGTGCGCACGACCATTTCGACCGGACAATTATCTGGAGCGATGAGGATTGATGACATTGCCAACTATTTGGAGGTTCTTGCCCGTGCGTTATAAAGCCATGCGGCCTTTTTGAGTTATTTGTATTCGATATTGTTACTTCTGCGGCGGTATCAATTTCTCCGGCTTCTTCTTGCTCACCTTGACGGTCTGCTTTTCCACAGCGGAAATCCACTCTCCACAAGCGAACTTCGCGCTAGTATGGGGCCCAGAAAGTCAAACCGGATAGCCGCCGGCCTGATCACCGGCGGCGACAAGGCGGGGCGCCTTCCCGTCCCCGCCTTCCGAGTGCAGCTCGTTACGGGAACCAGCCAGGAAGGTGGTTAAGTGAGCGAAGGCCCAGTTTTAGAAGTCTCTCCGAAACCTATCCATAAGACTCCCGAAAGCGTTCTCGCGCGGAAGCGCAACTGGCGCCGCAAGAATGCTGAGAAGATTCGAGCGAGACGCGCCGCTCACTACCAGGCCAATCTTGAGGAGGAGAGAGCAAAAGGCCGTTCCGCAGGTGCATTGTTTCGGGAGCATCGCCGCGCACAGAATCGAATGCCCATTGAGACACTGGTGCTCTATCAAAGGGATCCTCTTAGGGAGGAGCGCTTCAGGCAGCGCGATTTCGTTGTCTGCCGGGAGTGCGGAGCGAAACATAAATCGCTACATCACCATATCGCAAAGGTCCACCAACTGACCGTCGATGACTACTGTGGCAAGTGGGGCTTTCCTCTGGTTGACTCGCGGAATTTCCTTCAGGAGGCTAGCCGTCGACAGAAAGATTGGGGTGCCCTACATGGAGGCAAATATTTCGGTGGCAAGCGGTACGTGAGCGCCACAGGGGAGATCGCCACAGCGCGACGAGGTAAACCTGGAACTGCAGCCATGCGACGCAACGGCCTGAGAAACAGCGAACGACTCCGAGGCGTACCACGTCTCGATCGCCGTGGTAAGAAGCTCCTCGGAGAAGATCGAGAAAGCAAAAAATGGGTGCAAGGGCCGCCAGCTGACGATGCGATGATTGCTGAACTGAGGCTGACAGGTAAATCAACCAAAGAGATTGCTGAAGTAGTGGGACTCACCGAGAGCGGCGCATATTTCAGACTTCAGATTCTCGGCTTTCCAACCGGAGCCCCTTGTCGCTTTCTGCATGGCGAACCCGTTGCCAAGAAGCACTTCGAGGATCTCCGCAAGGACTTCGGCGCGACGACGACGGCCATCGTTCTTGCCGCTGGACAAACACCCGAGTTTGAGGTTTCTCGAAAAAGCGCTACGTACTTTGGCGGTAAGGCCAAAAGAGTGTCCGGGAAACTGGCGCAAACCTATTACTTCTCTTTGAGCAACTATCTCCTGCGCCACAAGGCTGAGGATGTTCTTGCGCCGCGGTTTGCCGATCTTGTATTGGCCGTGCGGAAGGTCTGGACCGATTCGTTTTGCTTCCAATTTCACACTGGGAAGCGGGTTCGCGATTTCCTCGCCAGCGAACTCCGCGATCTGCCTGAGAAGGTCTCGCGTCTAAGAGTTGCACTTATCGCATTACGCGTGTGGCTGCGAGAGCAGCGCCGTCCCGTGCAAGAACCGGAAATTCTGAATTGGGTCTGCGAGCAGTCTCGCAGGGAGTTTGAGCCAGCCGGGCCAGACATCGAAGGGCGTGGCTTTCGAATGCTCATGTTCCTCTGGCCCGAGCTCAAGATCCTAAATCGAGAGCGCCCAGATTTGTTAGCGGGGAGACGCCTAATTGAGGAAGTCGCAAGCGCCGTGCTGAGTGATGGCTACGGCGCAGCCGCAGCGCGCATCCGCCAGGCGGCCCAAGGAGGCCTGACCGCACTCGATTCGCGGACCCTTCAGAAGCTAATATTGACCGGACCAACGAATGGCGTAGTTGGAGTGTTACACAAACGCCGGCGAGGGGAGCGAGGGCCCGGGCGGCAGACCCCTGCGGTTAAGAAAATGGCTGCGGCCTGTAAAAAGCGTGGCCTGAGCAAGCGGAAGATCGCTTCTCTTCTGTACCCAGACTACGGTCTTGACGATGCCTACGGCAAGACAAAGCAGCTATTTCGCAATCATCCGGACATTGTTGCAATGGCCAATGCCCTTACGCTTAGTGAAGCGGACGCCGTGATTGCTTCCTACCAAGTTCTCTAGCGGGGAGGGGTAAAACAAATTCCAATTTGTTTTACCCGGGTAATTTAAATTCTGATTTTGATTTCCCCTTACGGATAGTCGCGCGCTGCCTTAGAAATGGGGCAGCTAATGGTCCACCACACCAACCCCGTCGCCCCGGAAAGCCTAGAAGCCTTGGTCTTGGGCGAAAAGGACCAGGTGCGCGACACTCTATTCGCACTCCTGAAGAACCACGCGCCTGCATGTATCGAGAGCAAGCAAGATGGGGATCGCAGCTGGTTCCGCTTGGTAATAGCTCTGGCGTCCACTGCGACCCCCAAATCCTGGCGCACCAATGATGTCTCGTTCGCTCGCCTCGCATCGGGTAGAGGGGGTGGCGAATGAGCAACCGGCACAATGTCACTCTAGAGAGTCTCGAAGCGTTGGTCTCCGGCGACAAGGATCGTCTATGCGCGGTTGTGCACGCCCACATTCGAAAATGCCGCGGTGACGGGACTACCGATGATGCGATGTCGGAAGCGCTAGATCTTCCCCACAACTCTGTTGCGCCTCGACGAAACGAACTCGAAGACGCGGGCCTGGTGACAAAGCTCTTTGATTCGAACGGACAACGAGTGAGGCGGAAAACAAGGCAAGGTTGTTTTGCCGGCGTATACGTTGTCACTGAGTTCGCGCCTGTGACCTCGGTCGCTCATGAATCTACGATGGTGCACGTACCGCCATCGGCGCCGCCCTCAATCTCAACACCCAGGCCCGCGCGTGCAGATTATTCGGGCGATCTTGACGCCGCGACCTCCCAATCTCAACCCATAGACGCGCGAGCCGATATCGAGTTTTCTTTCAGCGATCTTGCGCCAGAGAGGCACCGTGATGACGGGTAGCCAGTCCCTGCTTTTCCACGTCAGAGACCAGCGACGACAGGGCTGGTTTTCCGTCGACAACGAGATTGTCGATAACTATGCCGGTCAAATCGGAGCCTACGGCGTAGCTGTGTACTGCGTTCTCTGTCGGCACGCAAAAAACGAGAGCCAACAAGTAAAACTCTCGGCTCGCGATATCGGTGCTGCCCTCGGCATCTCGCACGACAGAGTAAGAAAATCACTTGCTGGTCTGGTTGATGTTGAGCTCATCCACCACGAGGTACCGGAGCGTTCCGGACCTGGACTGATTTCCACAATTACACTGCTTGATGCGAAAACAACTGGACGCCACACGTCCAGTTCGGTGAGTGAACTGGACGCCACACGTCCACGCAATAAGGAAGTAAAAACCAAAACTGAAACCAAAAGACCCCCTCCCTTTTCCAATGAATTGGACTTTGCTTTAGAAGAAAACGCGCGTGCGCGCGAAGCACCTGAAGTTCCAACCGTGCCGACGGGCGGGAAAACTTATGGGCAGGAAGATTTTGACGCGCGCGATCTACGCAAGCTCGCCGATGCGCGCAGGGAAATCGAGCTGAAGCTTGGCAACGGCTGGGGATCCAATCTAGCCAACGATCAAATCCTTGAGCACCAGTGCGCACGGGCCGGGGTGAGTGTGAAACGCGCACGCGAGGTCTGGGCCCGCGAGCAGTCCGAACTGGGGGCTCCTGCATGAGCCGCTGCGCGAAACCCCAATGCAAGCTTGCTCCCTGGCGCGGACGCCTGTGCTTTACCCACTGGAAGCTGAGCCAGGGGTTTGTCTTCGATCGCGAGCAAAAGCTTTTTGTGAAGTCAAACACCACGCGCACTACTAGCGCGCGTTAATAACAATGCAGGTTCACCGCCTCAATCCGATCCCGGCCATAACACCGAACGGCGTTATCGTTGCGGACGAGGCAAACACCGCCGCAAGCTTCGAGGAGATTTCGAAGCGATGCAAAAACGGCGCCACCAACAACCGCAGCCGAAAAGGGAAGGGAACTTCTGGTACTTGCGGATCTGGCAGGATTCATTTGCCGGAGGCGTGAAGACCAGAAAACGTCAACGCATAAAACTCGCTCCCGCAACGATGCGCCAGCGGGAGGTTCTGAAAATCGCCGATGAAATCCTGAGACCCATCAACCAGGGACTCATCACCATCGGCTCCGCAGTCAACTTCGGGGAATACGTGGAGAGCGAATACATGCCTAGGGAACTTGCCACTCCTGGCCAGCACTACCCAGGCTTGCTATCAGGGTGCAATCCGGAAGCACCTTGTTCCGAGCTTTGGTGCGCTGTGCCTGCGCGATCTCACGCCTCGAACGCTCAAGCAATTCTTCGCAGGGATGGCGACCGGAGGAGTCGCTTATCCCACGATCGTGAAAGTTCGGGATGCACTCTCTAGCATTCTGCGCGCCGCGGTCGACGACGAGTTGCTAATCAAAAATCCCATGGAGGGCTTGAAGCTCCCGCCGGACAAACAGGCCGCGGAGGGCAAAACCCTTCATCTCGCCCGTAGAGTTCAACTCACTCTGGTTCAGTATGATCCCGGAACCCTATGCAACTGCCATTTACGTATGCGTATGGACGGGACTTCGAGTGAGCGAGCTTTTCGGCCTCAAGTGGCGTTGCATTGGCGTCGATTCAATCGCGATCGAGGCAAGATACTGCCGCGGCGATTGGGCGGCACCGAAAACCGAGGCGAGCGCGGCGCCGATCGCCGTGGAGCCTCACGTGATCGCCCGGATCCATCGACTCAAGAGTTTGACCGTCGATGTCCGCGCGGGTCGCGCAACTCGGCATTTCAAAGTAGTGAAAGCCGGATGGACCCGACGACTTAGTATTTCAGTCTGTGAAGGACGGGAAGCCAATGCGCGACGGGAACATCCTCAAGCGATTTATCAAGCCCGCGGCTCAGAAATTGGGGTTGACGGGTGAACTGGCGCTGCTTGCGCACGTCGCACGCAACCTGGCTGGTTCAGGCGGGAGCCGACCCGAAATCGGTGCAAGGCCAGATGCGCCATACGCGTATCTCGACCACCATGGACATCTATGCCCAGATCGTGCCGGCCGCACAGCGGCGCGCACTGGAGAAGCTGACAGAGTTTGCGAGAAACTCTGTCCCAAAGTCTGTCCCACTGCTGGTCCAATAAACTGGGCTGAAAAGTGATCGGAAATATGGAGAGAGTCAATCGAATCAATCAGATGATCTCGGGAGAGCGCATCGTTCGCAACGATGAGGTCGTCGGTTCGATCCCGACTAGCTCCACCAACCTTCTTAACCACTTGGCCATTCTTTGGGCCCGATCGTTGACATCTGCGAGAACTAGCCCCAGGATTCGAGCGCATTAAAGCGCAGTAAGCAAAAGGTTTCTCAGTCTCCCGTTTATCCGTAGCGGTCTCTCTTCGGAATCGAAGGTAACGGTTTCGGACCCAATTTCGTGCTGAGAGCTTTGCTGGCGTTGCACGCCGAGCACAAACCCTACGTCTTCGCGCCAGATCCCTTCGACTTCGCTCAGGGCAGGCTCCTCGCTTCGCCCGAAGAACGGCTTCGCTGAAAGCCAAATACGTCGGGGCGAGCCGACTGGTGTATTCAAAGTTCGTCCGTTGACACTGATGACTCGGAAATGAAACCATCGCCGCGATCTGTTAGGAGGGCCATTTTGCACGATCTTTTGGCGCGAAACGGTCTTTTGATTCGAATTGGTCCTGGTTCCTATAATTTTGAAGTGAAGTGATTGGACAATGAAGTGGGTGGAGATTGAATCCATGAGCATGAACCGTAGAGAGTTGATGGAGAAGGGGGCCAAGGTTGCGCTCGGCGTTGCGCTGAGTAGTCGTTTGCCGGCCGCTTCCGCCGCCAGAGCATTTTCCCAAAGATCAGACCGAGCGGCCACAACGAAGAAATTTCCGGACAAGTTCCTGTGGGGAGCGGCCACCGCGGCGCACCAGGTCGAAGGCAACAACGTGAATAGTGATAACTGGTTGCTGGAGAATCTGCCGCACACCATGTACAAAGAACCTTCGGGGGATGCCTGCGATCACTATCACCTGTATGAACAGGACATTAACACCCTGGCCGATCTGGGATTCAATGCCTATCGCTTCTCTATCGAGTGGGCGCGAATCGAGCCGGAAAAGGGACATTTTTCGCGCGCGGAGTTGGAGCACTATCGCCGCATGCTCGAAGCCTGCCATCGCCGCGGATTGACCCCGCTGGTAACTTACTCGCATTTCACGCTCCCGCGCTGGTTCGCCTTTCAAGGCGCATGGGAAAATGCGGAGTCCGCCGACCTGTTCGCGCGTTATTGCGAGAAATCGACGGCCCACCTGGGGGATCTGATCGCGTACGCCGCGACCTTCAACGAGCCGGACATTCCGTCCTTGTTTCGATGGATCACTCTCCCGGGCACCCCGCCTGGTTCGGACCTAGCCGCGACTATGGCCGCGCAAAAATCAGAAGTGCGCAAGCAACTCAATGCCCCGCAGTTCAGCAGTTTTTTGATCGGCGATGCGCAGAAATCGCGCGACAACATTATGGCTGCACACAGCAAGGGCAGGGCCGCAATAAAGTCCATCCGAAGTAGTCTTCCGGTGGGCCTGACCTTGGCCATGGAAGACGACCAGCCTGCCGGCCCCAACAGCCGTTTTGCGGAGAAACAGGCAGATGTCTATGGACCATGGCTGAAGCTGGCAAAGCAGGATGACTTCATCGGCGTGCAGACCTACACTCGCCAACGAATTGGCGAGAAGGCCCTTCCGCCTCCAGAAAACGCCGAACTCACGCAGATGGGTTACGAGTTTTATCCCGAATCGCTGGAGCATACGGTTCGCTATGCCGGCAAGGAAACGGGGGTGCCCGTCATTGTTACCGAGAATGGCGTGGGCATTGAGAACGACGCACGACGAGTCGAGTATATTCAACGCGCGTTGGCGGGCCTGAAGCGCTGCGTGGATGACGGCGTTGATGTTCGCGGGTACATTCACTGGTCTTTGCTGGACAACTTTGAGTGGATCTTCGGCTACGTTCCGAAATTTGGGTTGATCGCGGTCGATCACGAGACGCAAAAGCGCACCGCAAAGCCGAGCGCTATGATGCTGGGAAAAATCGCGAAGAATAACTCGTTGTAATGGACGGCGGTCGCATGACCGCTATGGGCTGCGGTTGAAGGAGGGATAGTGAAGAGTCAGGTTAGGTCTGGCGTTGTTTCAGAAGGCTCGATTTCGCGCCGCAAGTTCCTTGGGCAAAGCGCCGCGGCAGCGATTGGTTTTACGATCGTTCCGCGACGGGTGTTGGGCGGGGCGGGATATGTTCCGCCTAGCGACAAGGTGAACATCGCTTTCATCGGGGTCGGCGCGCAGGGTTTGCGCGTGATGCTTCATTTCTTGGCGGAACCTGATGTGCAAGGCGTGGCGGTCTGCGACGTCAATAAGAGCGGCGCGAATTATCCGCAGTGGGATACGCATGAGTTCTGCAATTCTGTGCGCAAATTGCTGGGGGTCAATAGCGGTTGGGATTGGCTTAGTCCCGATCAGCCGATCCAGTTGACGCATTCTCTCGGCGTCACCAGCGGCGTTGCCGGGCGCGAGCCTGCGCAGAAAATCGTGGATGGATATTATGGCAGCCAGCAGCGCTCCGGGCAGTATCGCGGCTGTGCGGCTTACATTGACTTCCGCGAGCTGCTCGAAAAGCAGAAGGATCTCGACGCTGTGGTGGTGTGTACCACGGACAACCTGCACGCCGCCGTATCGGCCGCGGCCATGAAGAAGGGCAAACATGTTTTTTGCCAGAAGCCTTTGACCCATACGATCTACGAGGCGCGGCGCATTGCCGAAATTGCTCGCGAGACCGGCGTGGCGACGCAGATTGCGGTAGGCAACCAGGCGTCGGAGTCCACGCGATTGCTGTGTGAATGGATTTGGGACGGCGCGATTGGGCCGGTGCGCGAGGTAATGAACTGGTCGAGCCGTCCGTTCTGGGCTCAAGGTATGGAGCGGCCCAAGGAAGCCGAAGCCGTGCCCGAAGGTTTGGATTGGAACCTGTGGCTTGGCCCGGCGCCGGAACGGCCGTTCAACCATGCGTACTTGCCCTTTGTATGGCGCGGGTGGACGGATTTTGGTTGCGGCGCGCTGGGCGATATGGGTTCCTATAGTTTCGACACAATCTTTCGCGTGTTGAAACTCGAGGCGCCGTTGAGCGTGGAGGCCAGTTCCAGCGACCGCTATGAAGAGACCTACCCACTGGCGTCGATCGTGCGCTACAACTTTCCTGCGCGCGGCGAGATGCCGCCGGTGAAATTCACCTGGTATGACGGTGGCCTAAAGCCCCGGCGTCCGGACGAACTGGAGGACAATCGTCCGTTCAAGAACGATAAAGAAGAAGAGGACGAAGGGCTGCTGTTCGTGGGAGATCGTGGGAAAATTCTTTGCACCTTCAATGGCGGCAATCCGAAGATGATTCCTCAAACCAAAATGGACAGCTACAAACAGCCGCCAAAGACGCTGCCCCGGTCGCCTGGCAATGAGCGGGAATGGCTCGACGCCTGCAAGGGAGGGAAAGTGAAGCCCGGCGGGAATTTCGAATTCGAGGGGATGGTCACCGAGACCTTGCTGCTGGGAAATGTGGTGTCGCGCATGGGGCAAAAACTTACGTGGGATCGCTCCAATTTGAGCGTGAACTCGGAGGTCGCGCAGAAGTATGTCCGCCCGGAACGGCGCAGCGGGTGGGAGCTTTAGCCCGCTACATCTACGAATCGTTTTGGGAAGGGCAGGGCTTCGGACGTTGTAGAATCCTCAGCGGCTGAAGCCGTCATTCATCTGAATGATTTACGGCGCGGCTAAAAAGCCGCGCCCTTTCAAAACTCTGTTCGCTCAGGAGGAAGAGGCGTCTATGTCCGCAATTTCGAGAAGAGAGTTTGTGAAGAGTGCGTCGACCTATGCTGCCGCTGCGGGGTTTCTTTCCGCAGGTGTCCTTGAGCTTCGCGCCAATCCATTGGGCTTGCCCATTGGATGCCAGACATGGCCGGTCAGGGAAATGATTGCCAAGGACTTTCCGGGCACGATCAAGCAGCTTGCCGACGCCGGATTCCAGATGGTCGAATTATGTTCGCCGGTAGGTTATGCGGATTCGGGCTTCGCCGGTCTTGCTAAATACAGCGGGACTGAGCTTCGCAAGATTTTGAGCGATGCAGGTGTCGGCTGCATAAGTTCTCACTTCGGTATCGAGGAACTGCGGGAGAATCAGGAGCGTGCCATTGCGTGGGCGAAGGATGTGGGACTGAGGCAAATGCTGGTGCCCAGCCTCGGCGGGCCCAAGAATCCGACGATGGATGATGTGAAGCGTGCCGCTGACGAATATAACAAAATGGGGGAGCATGCCGCCAAAGCGGGCATCCAGCAGGGACTTCACAATGAAGACTTCGAGCTCTCAATGGTGGACGGGAAGCGGACCTATGACGTTTTGTTCGGCCTTCTCGATCCGAAGCTGGTGAAATTTCAGTTTCAGGTTTCTACGATCAGCCAAGGGTATGACGCGGCCGAGTATTTCATGAAGTATCCCGGCCGTTTTATTTCGATGCACGTGCAAGGCTGGTCGGCGGAGGCGAAGAAAGTCATGCCAGTGGGTCAAGACAGTCTGGATTGGAAGAAGATCTTTAGCGCGGCAAAAACCGGGGGCATCAAGAATTATTTCGTCGAGATGGATCTGGAAAAGATGAAGGCGAGTGTTCCGTATCTTCGCAAGTTGCAGGTCTGATGGGCTGGCACGGTACTGCCCTTGCGGCCCGCAGGGGCTAAAGCCCAGGGATCATTTTCCCGCGCTTTACGCGGCCCTGAAAGGGCCGCTCTTCCACGGTACTTTGCCGCGCTGAAACGGCCGCTCTTCCACGGCTCGCCGCGCGTTCGTGGAGGTCCTCTCCAAGCGCTTTTGAAACGGCGCCCATCCCCAAATCTATTGATAAGAGCTTGATAGCTTTTACTCTGAACGTCCCATCTCTCCCGGAAGGAGAAAAGAAAGTGGGTGAGTGAGCAGCTTGCGTCCCACCTCGCGCAGGAAGCGGCGCGATTCTGCTTCTCCGATGTTGCGGGCGCGCACTGCGAGGAGAAAGCTCAGCACGAACGACGTGACGATATTCAAGATGCCGACGAGAGCTATTCCTGAAAATGCGAGAATCGCATCCTGCCAGTGCAGTTGGCCGTAGAGCCGGGAAGCGTCCAGAGCATAACCCAGACTGGCGGCTGCAAGAGTGACGTGGCGCACTTCGAGAGGGACGCCGAACAGTTCGAAAATAATGGGCACAGCGCCCAGCAGGAATCCCAGAACAATGTATCCGACTGAGCCCGGGGCGTGGTGCTTCACCCAGTTCGCGAGCTTCTCCGCCCGTCTTGGTCCAAGTTTGGCACGGATGCGAAGGCTATTGGAAATGGCCGAGCCCATCCTATGGAGCGCGAGATAATTCGCGGTCGCACCCGTGGCCAGGGACGACAGCCAGAGAAAAATCCCAGTGATGATCGCGAAGGGAATCGTCATCGAGGTCAGTGGAAAAAGCATGCGAATGCCGTGTTCGGCCGCAGGCTCCGGCAGGAAGGGATGTCCGCGAACAACGTAGTAAAGCCTGTCGATGGCGATGGACGCCGGAACCGCCCCGATCAGATTGCTGATAGTTACGATGAATTGCGTTTTGGAAATAGCCTGCAGGCTGGCCATGTGATCCTTCGCAGGATCTTCCATGGCGTCAACGAGAGTAGCTGCCGTAACGGCGGGCATTTTGGAAGCCAGCAGGAATCCGCCGGCCTGCATCAGCAAGAAACTGAGAGCATAGTTCAGCGAATGAGCGACGCCCAAGAGTAAAGGCGCATGAATCGCGGCTGCGAGGGAGTATTTGAAGAGCGCAGTGAAGGAAGTAATGACACCGGCGAGAACGGCGCCCATGCCCATCCCACCCCATTGCTCAGTATTTTTGGCGATGTAGTGTTTGCCGGCCCGGCCGGTTCTCTCGACGACGCTGCGCGCCAGCCGGCGGGTGGTGGCACTGATCACAGTTCCGATGCGTCGCTGAGAGGCAAAACCATGGACTACGGTGACCGCCAGCTTGCGCGCGTCTGAATCGGGACGCTCGAGGGCAATCACCTGTTGGATGCGTCCCAGGAGAGACCGCAGGAGGCGCACCCGGAAGATGAGATTCGCAGAAGATCCCCGGTCCGCGAGCTGCTGGTTCACCGTCTGCAACTGAGCTTCACAGGCGCTTCGCTGTTCTTCCCAGAGATGGAAGTCTTCGGGATGTCGAACGACATGCTCGACGAGAGAGGGGAGATGAAAGAAGGCGGACTTGGTCATGTCCTCGTCGTCGGCGAACGCGATGAGATCGCGCGACAGCGCAACATTGGTGGCGCGCAACGCCAGAATCTTGCAGGAGGCCAGAATGGAAAAAGTGGACGGCCGAAAAGTATCGGCCCAGGGAGCGACCAGCGCGTCGGGCAAGGTAGCGACCCAACGCGCGTCGGATTCTTTCAGGTTAAGGGAATCCATGAGCACGTAGAGATCGCCTTCTACTTCGTCCACGGGCAACAAATGGCGGAGCGCCCTGGCCAGCAAGCTCTCGAACCAGAAAAGCCTCATCGGGCAATCCGGCTTCGGAGATGACGCGAACATAAGAATGGTGCGACCAGAAATCGCGAAGCGTAGAACGAATGGAGTCGCGGCAAGGGTCGGCCTCAATGGCCCGCATAACCTGCGAAAGCGTTTCAGTCCGCACGCCCACCGGCATATTCAGGATCATGCGAAGCAGGCCGTACACACGAGTGGCTCGCTCTCGGGTAGAGAGGGACTCCAAGTTTGAAAGATTGTCGACTGCGATACGAATACGCGTCTAACCTTTCCCAAGAAAGAGCCGTAAAGAAGGTAACAGGTGCCAAGGATGATTGAAACCGACGAGACCCGGAATCAATTTCGATAGTAGGTGCCATGGTGCAGCAGAGAGTTAACCCCTTCGACCACACAGTGGATGTTGCCTTTGTCACACGCCCCGCGTATTCCGATCCTTTTCGCCTGATCTGCCAGTTGGGGGGACATGTGCAGGCTCAGCATCAGAATGGGAATTTCTGGGGATCGCCGTCTGATTTCTTTTGCCGCGTCTAAACCGTTCATTTCAGGCATCTGGAAATCCAGAACGATCACATCCGGGTCGGCTTGCTGGGCTTTCTGTATCGCTTCTCGACCGTTGGACGCTTCGCAACAAACTCTCCACGAATCGTGTTGTTCCAGCAGAGTTCGCAGGCAACGACGCATGAGCTGGCTGTCGTCTACGACGAGAATTCGTACGGACGCTTTTCGCCTTGCATCCAAGACAGCCATAGTGAACCGTACGACTTAAGGATTAGCATGTCTATACCCCGCATCGCGTAGGATTGCGGCCGTTCTTCGGGTCCTTCACCCATTCTCTAGCGGTTTCGGTGTAGTTTGCTGGGATAGAGACTGCCTAGAAGTTAGTGGCCAGTAAAGAACTCGGTCATATCAGGCGCCGTGCCCGACAGGCCGGGGAAGGTGCTGACACCAGATGCGGCAAGGATGAGGCGTAGTGTGCTCTGATGTTGGTAGACGGTCGCGGACTGGAATCCTTTTTTGGCTTTGGAACTGATGATCAAAGTAGCGACTTGTCCGCCGCCGTGATTGATATCGAACTGATCTCCCTCATCGAAGGTGATGATCAGCAGGCCGCTACTCTGAAATGCGGAATTCTCGATCAGCGGTTTTATATTGTTTTGCAGCCATGCATCCGCCTGGGCAAGGGTGCCATTGTGGGCGTCGTCCATGGCATTGGGAACGATGAAAGAGTATTGCGGCAGTGCGTCATTGCCGAGATCGGTCGCGAATTGGGTAAAGGGAACGATGTTGGCCGCCTGTGAACTGCTGTTCTGCACGTCCGATAAATATGTAAACGGGTTGTGACGCCGGAGGTAGGGGCCGGAATCGTTGCTGAGATATCCTCCAGGAGGAAGGGATTCAGCATAGGCCTTCCAGCTCTTGCCCGCTTTCACCAGTTCGCGAACAACATTGTCGTCGCTGATGACGCCGGTGAAGCCATCGTCGAAGGTTTCCGTAAGGCCAGTGGTCAGCATCAGATAGTTGGGAATAGAAGGATGCGCGTCGGCAAAATATTGCGTTGCGAGACCGTATTGGGAAACAAGACTGTTGAAATAAGGCATGGACGAACTGCCGATCACATCGGCGTAGCTGTGATTTTCCTCAACTACCAAAACGACATGGCTGAAGGTGGGCTGCCCGGCCGGCGGAGGTGTTTGAACGGTGATGGTCGGGATACTGCCCCCGCTCCCGCATGCAAGTTGCAATAAAGCGAATGCAGAGATCACCAGCACCCCGAGGATAGTGTTACGAGCGAACGCCGGTTTCACTTGGGCTGACATAGGTCTCCCTGCTTAGGATGTCGGAACAGCGGTCAGATGTTTGCGACAAAAAAACATTTGGGCATCGATTAGCGGGCGGGCACTGGTTCTTTTGGTTTCGTCAGATCAAGTCCATATTGCGGGTGCTGGTAAGTCCCTGTTATATGGATGGGTACGACCTCACCTTTCTTCTTTTTCTTGAAGAATGGATCGATCGCCTTCAGCAATAAGGATTTCATTCCGGTGGTGGTCTTGGAAATCTTTGTGTCGACCTGCATCCGGCCGTGCAGATTGATTGTTTCGTTCAGAATGTCATAGGTGCCATACACGCGGGCCTCGGCACCGGGAACACCGAACGAAAGGTCGGAGAAGTCGGCGATTCCGCGTTCGAGCCTGACGCGTCCCTTTAGGTCGGTAAGCACAGTTTCGGCGTCTTCCATTTTTTCGCCTCTTGCACCCGCGCTCAATTCATTTACGTTTTTCTGGGTTTGCGGCTTGGAGAAAGTTCCGTCGTCGATGCCAAAAGTGCCCTGCAGCTTTACTCTCTCGAGAAAACGTTCCTTCCCGGATGGAATCTCCGCCTTCGCCTTGAGTGTGACCTCGCCGGACATCGGCGAGCGAGGAGCCTTCACAAACATGCCGAGGATATCTTCGATTCGTCCCTGCCGGGAAGTCAGATCGAGCAGTGCAGTCTTGCCTTTGCGCCCTTCGATTCCAGCGATGCTGCCTTCGACGATCACATGGGTTCGGCCGAAATCGGCGTCGACGCGTTTCAAAAAGGTGTCGCCGTGGATAGCGTCAACGTAGGCGCTGAACTCGGTCACGAGTTTGACTTTGTGGCCGCCCCTCTTTACCTCGAAATCGGGAACGTCGGTGCTGCCCGCAACGTCAATGTGCTTCAGAACTCCACTATATTGTCCTTTCGATGCGAGCGTCCCCGTGATGCCTTCGTAGACGCCCAGGTCCGCGCGATCAAAAGTGTACTCCCCGGAAATAGGAGTTTCGCCCGGTTTACCTTTGATCCAGACGCCGAACTTTCCGCGGGTTGCGATTTCGCCCGGAGGTTTGGGGTTGTGAAATTTCAAATCGTAAGCCATAGGGCTGTTCCATTGAACCTCGTGCAGGAGGCCCTCATGCACTTCGAAGCGGAGCGGTTTCCTGGACGGATCGTTGGAGGCGAAGTCGATCACGGTTCCGTTAGCGACAATTTCATCGACAACGAGCCTGGAGTGCTGCGTCGTGAAAGTTACGTTGCTGCCGAAAGGTGGAATGAACACGTGCCCGCCTTCGACTCTGATACGCGGAACATGTTTCGTGATAATTCCAGAGTAGCTGCCTTCAATGGTCAGTTGGTCGATGGTGATGAGAGTCCAGCGGTCCGGACCATGATGGAATTCGACGCCTTCGAGGATGCAGCCAGGAGACGGAAAATAAGTGCGACGCGAACTTCGGATGGTGACGGTGCTGTCGCTGGCTTCCGCCAGATCTTGAACGACAGCTGTCTCGGTGTACGGCCAAATCCGGTTCCAGGAGAGTGCAAGAGAACCTGCTATACAAATGACTACCGCCGCAATGAGCAGAATTATTTTCTTGCCACGATGAGATGGTGGCGATGATTTGTAAGTCGCCTTACCGGCACCGGCAGCCGAAGGAGCTGTACTCGTGAGGGCGGGGGGCGACATGAATCTTGGACTCCGAAACGCCTGTGAAGTGTTGGTAACTAACTTGCATGAATGCTCAGCGCGACCGCTATGGCTTCCTCCTGGAGCTCGATTTCGTTCTGATAGTGTTTCGTCGAGACGCCGTTCCAGCCTTTGCGGCTTGCTTCTTCCGCGTGGCGTGGCCCTGCTTCGTCTTACGATTCGGGCGAGCGTTTCCAGTACTCTTTTCGTTATTTGTTAACTCCGGATTTGCTAACCCAGAATTTGCGGAACCAGTATTGGCGGCCCGAGAATTAACGGATTCGGGCCTTGACGGTGAATGTGATTCTCCGGTCGCTGGCTCCGTCGTCAACCGATGAGTCATATTGGCCAGCGTTCCGGCGGCCTGTCCCAGCCTTCGCGCCACTGCATTCAGCAAGGGTTCTTGCGAATCCGCTTTTCGAGTCATCGAACCTCCATGGGTTCCAACCCAATAGATTCTTTAATCTTCTGTTACGAACGAAATCCCGGCGCTCGGCCGGGACTTCGTGAATTCCGCAATACACCTTGCACCCAGTTGCTAAGCGCGCACAAATCGCGGCTTGGATTCACCGAGTTAGTTGCCGCTGAACCTGCGAAGGTTGGAAAAAAAGACCAGCAGCCGAACTGTTGCCGCGTCATTCGATCCCTTTGAGAGCGGCTTGAATGACAATTTTCCAGGGTGTTACGATGGTAACTTCCCCCGGGGTTTGCATACCGCTCGTTAGAATATCTCCTCGCAAGCGGCGGGCCGCAGTACCAGCGAAGATATTTTGTGCAAAGGCCTGCGCGGTCTGCTAGCATGTTGTCGGTCAAAGCTCATATCTCCTTCTTTCTCATGAAGGATTAAGCGTGGCAATGGCACTGGAACTGCATTCGTGGTGTAGGAAAGTGTCCTCGGTCCACGTCTCCCCTCCGGACCAAACTGTCAAAGGCAGGTAGAAGTTGTCGAATGAACCTGAATCAGTAAGCGCCGAGATCGTTATCCGGATCCGGCGTCGTCCCACCCGCCGCCATCGCCGAAATCGCATGATTCGGCGTGGACTGCTGCTTGTCGCCTCCGCAAGCGTCGCTTTCGGGTTTGTCTCAATCGCACTTCAGCATCTGAGTCCATCGCTCTTCCGAGTGTCCAGGTCCGGGCCTGACCGCGAGGCGGTCGAGGCCAGCCGCAACATCCTTTTACTGACTCAGCGGGAATCCTTGCGCCAGATCGAGAACCGCCCGGTCTATCCCTATTCCGTTGTGTCCGGTGGAGTAAGGGATGCACGCGAATTGAAGTGGATGGCGCAACATGATGCGGTAGTCGCGTCGCACTATGCGGGCTTCGACTACGATCAGGCGCGCGTGGTGCGTCTGCCGTTGGCGCGCACCGCCTATATTTCTTATCGTATCGGCGACAAGGTCTACTTTACGCGGCATAGAGTCACGCTCAGGAAGGGCGAAACCATGATCACCGATGGCAAGATCACAGCGCGCAGTCGCTGTGGCAATCGCGTGGAAGAAGCTCCGCAGCAAGCGACTTCTTCGCTAGAACCGCCAGCCGTACAGTTTGACCAGCCGGTTTTCCCCACAGGCATCGCGATGTCGAATCCTCCCCTCCCATTCGAGTCCGCGTTGCTCAACCGCCCTGAGGTGGGACCAGCCTTGCCACTGAATTTGTATGATCCGTTCGTCGGCGGACCGTGGGTCCCGATCACGCCGCCGCCGCTTCCTGGCGTTTGCGGGCTCGGAAAGAAGACGACCGGCACCGCGACCACCGGAACAACGGGAAAGGGAAATCTGTGCAGCACTGGCGGCCCAGGCGGTGGAGGCGAAGTCCCTGAGCCGGGCACCTGGCTGCTGGTTGCCTCGGGCCTGGCGGGAATGCTTTGGAAAACCCGCCAACGGTTTGCCCGAACGTGATGCGTTCGACCCCAGCGCCTTGCGCTCGACGGACTAGCCCGAACCTGCGGTTCTAAGACTAAGGTAAGCCTCCCTGCAGAGCATCACTGTTACAATCACGCTAGAACCCGCAACAAACTGTCCCAGACGCAATATTCATGTACAAGGTTTCTCGAACTATCGTGAGCCGGCTGCTTCTGGCCGGACTCTGTGGGCCGCTGGCCTCGCCACTGCTGCTTGCACAAACTTCAGTTCGCACCGTGAAAGTACTGGGCGCCAGAGACGCGGTCGAAATTGAAGTTGAAGCCAGCGCTCGCATTGTCCCGCAGACGCAGATCTTGACCGGCCCCGACCGTTTGGTGATTGACTTTCCGAACGCCGTTCCCAGCAATCAGTTACGCAGTCGGTCGCGTGGATCGGGGCGAAGTGAAAGATGTGCGCATCGGCTTGTTTCAGAGCAAGCCCCCGATCACGCGAATCGTGCTCGATTTAAAAAGCGCGCAGTCGTATCAGGTCTTTCCTTCCGGCCGAACAGTAATTATCAAGGTCATGGGTGGGGGCGCAGGCGCAGGTGATAGTTCCGCCGGAATTTACACTTCTGCGCATGAACCTTCAACGCGGCCTGGCCTTGTCGTTGCCGATTACCAGACGCAAGAAAGAACGAGTGAGCGCGGATAGCTCTGGCCAACCGACCCTCGACGTTTCCTTTCGCGATGGATTATTGGGGATCAGGGCCAACAAAGTTACGTTGTCAGAAGTTTTGTTCGCGGTACAGCAGCGCACTGGCGCGGAGATTTCGATTGCTGCCGGCGCCGAACAGGAAAAAGTAGTGGCTGACATTGCGCCCGCGCCCGCGCCCGAGGTTCTGGCGCAGCTGCTGAATGGTTCCAGATTTAATTTTCTGATTATGAGCGCGGCGAACGATCCGCGCCAATTGGATCGCGTGATTCTCAGCGCGCGGACCGAAGGCGCCGTCATGCCGTCGCCTCCCGTGCAAGTGCAAAACGACAATGCAGATAACGACGGCGCTTCCTCGCCTCCGCCCATCCAAACGCAGCCGATCAATCCGTCGCCAGCGCAGCCTGAAATAGAGTCGCCGCCCGACAACAACGCTCCCAACCAATAAGCTTCCAAGAATGCGCATCGTTTCAGGCCGGTTTGCGCTTATGGGGGCGTGATCAAACGGATAGGCACGGGCGAAGAACCGGTAACGGGACTGCCTGTGGCAGAGCTGCCATTGCCGCATCCCGCCACGTTCAGGACGGTCACGTCGATACTTCCGTATTGATCAACACTGTTGATGAAGACTTGAAGAAAGCCAACGAAGGTCACGTTCGTCGTCCCCGTACTCCGCCAGAAGCTTTGTGTCGTCGTAAATCGGTAAGGAAACAATCGAATTGCTGACGCTGATGGGTTTGCCGGGCTTGCCCGCAAGACCGCTGAGCGGATTACTACTCCCGCCGAGAATCTGGAAGGGGAACGGCGAAAGCACCAGCATGTCCTGGCCGTCTGGCTGAGATTCGGTGGGATCGTCCTCACGAATCAGGCATTTCGCCCCATTCGTGGTGTCCCCAGAAAAGGCTGGATTCTCTGTTAGATCCACGGTGTTCTGGTTCTGTACGCCGCATTGGTAGTTCGTCGATGCATCGCATCCTGCAATCGCCTGCTGGTAGATCGACGACCCTACGGCGCACGAAGGGACGGCAGTGACAGGGCTTCCAACTGATCCCGGCAGGTATTCCAAGTTGGGAGGATCCGGAAGAATATGCGTAGTCTCGGGGTGGTTGGCCCGCGCCGGGTTATCGCGCAGTCCGCAAGAGGATCCGCTATATTGACAATCCGGGACCAACGAAAACTGTTCCCCGATCACTCCGCTGGTATTGGTGCCTCCTAGCGAGATTCCTGGGTGCACGATCGACCCCTCGGATGTGTTTACAAAAGGCTGGCAGGCCGGGCCGCCACCTAGGTCGCAGCTTGAGCCAGGGTTCCTCGGATCCCGGTTCGGGATGACCCAGGGCTTCATGCAACGCGGTTGCACCGGAATGATAGTCCCGGTAGACCCATTTCCGACATCACCGGAATTGGATGGATTGAACGCCTCTGCGGTGGCGGTTGCGCTTACGCTGTTGCTCGTGTTTTGTCGCCAGATGCGGGAGAAAAAGGTTGGCAAGCCGGTCTGCTTGATTTGCACCGTGACCATCGGGTTAACGCCGAAGGCGGTTGAGGAGAGCTGGGAGCAGTCCGCGAAAGAACTAATTGTGCCGCTGCTTCCCGCGGAGTATGTGACGGTGATGGAGGGTACGACTACTGCTGCACCAGCAACCGAATTCTGCTGCACGACCGCCTCGGCAACTTGGGTGGCAGTCCCTGACGGGCCACAGATCTGAGACCAAAGGCTGGTTGCGTTCCCGGGGTCCCCGGTGATGCCGGAGAGCGAGATCACTCGGGCAGCCGCAAGGGCGGCCGCATCGGCGGTTCGTTGCGCCTCCTCTCGTGCCAGATAAAGCGTAATGACATCGATCGACAGTGCGGCCATGGCAATGATGGCGACCATGGCCAGCGCCACCAACAACATCGTGATGCCACGTTCCGGGGATTGAGAGGGGCACAATCTGCGAACAGCGGGCGGTCTCATAGTGTCTTTCAGTTCTCGTTCATCGCTACCGCTGCAGCCGAGATCGTGCTAGGCAGCACGGCGGCCGGACCCAGAATACTCGCGACCCGTCCGAACCGCCACCCGTAGGCGTATTTAATACTTACGCAAGTTCCGATGATGGCGGTCTTGTTCCCAGGAGTTTGGGACGTGCAACTGACGGACGGAAGAGCGGCTCCGGTTGCGGGAAAATAATATCCCCGGTTGATGACAAGGGTCAGCCCGCCGCTGGGACAGCCGCTTCCGCTGGCGGTCGACGTCCAGGTCAATCCAGACGGTGAAGTGCTAAGCGTGATGCCGCAATCGTTGATCTTATTGGCGAGCAAATAGGAGTCAACCACTTGAAATGCGTCTTTGACCGACAAGGGCGAAGACGATTGCAAATCATTCGCGGGGTCAGCTGCCGCTGCGCGCGCCGCATCGCGCGCGACGTTGGTTAATTTCTGTTTGAGCGTGAAAGCATTGCTGAAGTCGAAGATTCCCACCACAAACACCACCAGCAAAGGCAGAGACACCGCGAATTCTACCAGCGTGGCGCCGTTATCTCGCCATCCCACCTCGGCCAGGCCGCTAATCCAATTCCGTGAAAGTTGCCAACGAATCACTGGGTCTCCATTCGGACGCGTGCCGACGCCGTGATCAAGATTTTTTGCTTGTTCAGAGACGTAAAAGGCAGCCAGAACTGAAATGGGTATTGAAAGGACACAGACACGCCGCAGACTCCGTTCGTGGAGCCGGTATTCCTCAACATCACAGGGGCTTGCACGTTGATCTTGGTCGCTCGCGCTGGCGAAGGTAGTACCGCGGAAGGAGTAAAGGCTGGCAGCGCTGGCGGCGGAGATTGTGGTTTGCGTCGGGTCCAACTTGGACGCAATTAGGGCAGCCGTTACTGCATTGACCGCATTTGTCGCCGGCGGAGTTGGGGCTGTTAGCACGTTGTGCAATAAGGCGCGGCCCCCGCGCGCGCACCTTCCTGCGCAGCACGCGTGATCGCACCGTAGATACTGAATGCCTGCCCGAACCAGAATATTCCCAGAAGTATCATGAACATCAATGGCAGAACGACGGCGGCTTCCGCAATCTCGGCTCCGCGGGTTTCGGCGGCGAGCTTTCGAAGAATGGTCCGTGCTGCAATTAACATCTCTAGGCCACAACTCCCATTTTCCAGAGAACCCCATACAGCAGTACGGTGAACGAAAGCGCAACTCCGTAAGGGACTTTCAGCGAGTCCGGGTTATCGAGCGAAACCTGCGTGCCGGGCAGTCGGAATGTCACAAGCGAGATCAGAATGTGCCCGATATTGCGAATCGTTTGTCGGGTTCGACCTTTATAGATCACCAGCACAACCGCCATGACACCGGCCACAAGAATCGATGCCAGCAACAGATCCACCAGCGATCGCGGCCCCGTGAAAGCACCCAGCGCTCCTGCGAGCTTCCAGTCGCCCGCACCCAGGCTGCGCAGCAACACGAACGGTAACAGCAGTGCCAATCCGAGGGCTGCGCCCAGCAGGGAAGCTTTCAGTCCTGGCCAGCCGCTCAGGACTGCATTCGCAATGACCCCTACCAGCAGCGCCGGTACAGTCAGCCAGTTTGGGATGCGCCGCCAGCGCAGGTCCGTCCATCCGGCGGCGGCCGCCAGAATCATGGCGCCCGCCAGAATCACCGGTTTCAAATGGGCCTCAAGCCCGGCCGGCCAGGGAACCACGATCCCGCGCTTCTCCCATGATATTGAAAAAAATCCATCTGGTGACGTTAAGACTCGTGACCTTTAGAAATAGGGCGGGGAGGTGCATTTACTCTCCCCCAGACGCTGCAGTCTCCGCGCGAGATCCTTCCCTCCGCCTGAAAAAACGGCTCCGGTCAGGATGACGCCGACGAGGGGATAAAAGTTTTCGAGACTCTCAGACTGCACATCTACCCGGGACTCTACCGATTGAACGCCGGAGCCGCGTTGTGCTCGGCGACAATTTTCTTCGCGTTGTCCGCAAGGGCCTTTGCCTGAGGCAGCAATTCCAGGCCTTTGATCACTTCCGGGTCGGACTCAGCGCGAACCTTCATGCCCTCATCCTGTCCGAAGGCATCGGTGAAAATTTCCGACTTGATGTTTGACTTGATCCAGTCATTGTTATCGATCAGGTCGGCCTGCGTGTACGGAATATTGGCCTCGTCGAGAGACTTCCGGAACTCCTGCAGAGTTGCGTCGTCGACTTCAAAGCTCTTCGTGGATTTGTGGTTCACCACGTAGCGCTTGGCGAAGTTGAAGAACGCATAGTGCTGCAGCAGCGTGTCCTGGAAGTGGTTGCTCTTCACCGAAGGAATGTTGACGTCAGGAGTAATGCCGCCTCCGCCGTAAACCGTGCGCCCGCTGTCGGTGAGCTTTACTTCGCGATTGGCCGTGTTCGAACTCTCGGAGCTGTCGCGGTTGTAGTAGTAGTCATAGAGCGAGATGTTGCTGTAGTCGCGCTGAATCAATCGCCCGCTCGGGGTGTAGTAGTGAGCCGTAGTCAGCGCCAAGCCGGTATTTTCCGACAGTGGATACACCGTCTGCACCAGGCCTTTGCCGAAGGTCACTTCGCCCGCGATCAAGCCGCGGTCGTGATCCTGAATCGCTCCCGAAACAATCTCCGCTGCCGACGCAGTCTGCCGGTTGACCAGCACGACAATCGGATACTCCTTGCCGCCGTTCCCGTGCTGCGCAACGTAACGCTTCTCCGCCGAGGCGCGCCCGTGGTGAGAGACGATGAGCTGCCCCTTCTTAAGGAACTTGTCAGCAACTCCTACGCCTTCACTGAGCAAACCGCCCGGATTGGAGCGCAGATCAAGGATCAGGCCCTTCAGATCGCCGAATGAATCCAGCGCGTCCGACACTTCATGCTCGGTCGTCTCATTGAAGCCGTTGACGTGCATGTATCCCACACCAGGTCTGATCAGGAAATGAACATCCACGCTGTAGCGTGGGATCTCGTCGCGAACGAGCGTGAACTCCATCGGCTTCTCGACGCCTTCGCGCGCGATGCTGATATGAACCGTGGTGCCCTTGGGCCCCTTCAACAGATCGGCCACATCGCCCGTGCTCATGTTCTCGGTCGACTTACCGTCGACGGCAATGATCACGTCACCGGGGTGAATGCCGGCTTTATAGGCGGGCGTGCCGGTAAAAGGATAGATCACGATGACTTTGTTGTTGCGCGGACCGACGGTCATGCCCACGCCGTAGTACTTGCCGCGCTGGTCTTCGCGCATCAGTGCATACGATTTCGGATCAAAGAAATTGGAGTGCGGATCGAGCGCGTGCAGCATGCCCGGGATCGCGCCGTTATAGATGGCTTTGTCCGCATTCACCGGCTCGGCATAATTGTCCTCCACGAGCGCATACACGTCGGTGAACTGCTTCAGGCTGTCCTTGACCTCGGAGTCGCCGGTCAACGACGACTGCTGGCCGGAACGCTGGGCAAATAAAATTCCCAGGAAGCCACAAGCAAGCAGGAAACAAACTACCAGGAAGAGTGAACGGCGAGAACTACGAGCCATCTTGTATTTCCTTCGTAGAGGGCTTACTTCCACCCCAGCTACGGCACAGAATTCAAACAGTATATCACTAGATTAGACCGCCCCGGAACGGGATTGTCACCGGTGGTAACCGCCTCCCAAATGCCTGTTTATCAGATGCGGGGGAAGGCTGGTAACCAAGAGCCGAAGACACCTAGGGCGCAGAATCTTACAGACTCCGGCCACAAGCGGAGCAACCTGTCAAAACGCTGTCGCGCAATGATTGCCGCTTTTCCGGCCCCGGCAGTATGATGAACGGCATGAGCTTTTCTGAGACGATCTTCCTATTCTTTTTGGCGCTCATCATCTTTGGGCCCAAGAAGTTGCCGGAGATCGCGCGCCAGGTTGGCAAGATGCTCAACGAATTCAAGCGCGCCTCGAACGAATTCAAGGCGCAGATCGAGCAGGAGATTTCTCACCTAGAGGTCGAGAATCGGCAGACGATTCTTCCGCCCAGTCCGACTCCGGAAGGTGTTGCGAGTCGTACACTGAATGCGGAGCCTCCAGCGACCTTGGCGGCCCTGACGGATGAGCCAATCGCTACCTCTACCCAGGTGCCTCTGGTTGCCACCGAGGCGATCGCACCGGCTGGAACCGGCATCCCGACCGATTCCGTGCCCCGTTCCGAGGAAGTAACGTCGACCACCTCCCAGGAATCGCATGTCTGAATTCGCAGCCGCGGCGGCCAGCGGTGATGTTGAAAAAGAACCCATGCCCACCATGGGCTTTCTCGATCACCTCGAGGAACTGCGCAAGCGCCTTGTCTACTCCATTATCTCCGTGGGGGTCGGATTCGGCATCTGCTGGTGGAAGGTCGAACGCATTTATGACGTGATGCAGCGCCCCATTATGGAGGTGCTGCAAAGCCAACTTGCCCGAACATCTGGTGTATCTGAATCCAACCGAGCCCTTCAACCTTTACTTGAAGGTTGCGGCGCTCGCAGGCCTGTTCCTGACTTCGCCCTTCGTTCTCTATCAGGTGTGGATGTTCATTTCGCCGGGCCTGTATCGCAATGAAAAGCGCTACGCCGTGCCGTTCATGGTCTCGACGATTGCGTTGTTTGCCGCGGGCGGATACTTCGGTTACAAGATCGTTTACCCACGAGCGCTTGATTTCCTCATTCGATATCGGGCGCCAGTTTCAGCCGATGATCACCATCGGCGAATACACCCAGCTTTTCCTGAGCATCGTCCTCGGCATGGGACTGATTTTCGAGATGCCGATCTTGATTTTTTTTCTGTCGCTGATGGGAATCGTCAGCGCGGGCTTCATGTGGAAGAATTTCCGTTACGCGATTTTGATCATTTTCGTCATAGCGGCTATCGTTACGCCCACTCCCGACATCGTAAACATGTGCATTTTCGCGGCGCCGATGTTGGCGCTGTACGTAATCAGTATTGGAGTAGCCTGGGCTGTGCATCCGAAGCAGCGGCAAGCACGGAAAGAGAAACAGGCGCAGTGATTACGATTCCGAAATTAGTGCGATGGATTCTGCTGTTGGGTGTTCTGGTGGTGCTTGCGTGTGACCGTGACAGGGAGACCGCGCAGGGTCAAACGCCTTCGACTCCTGCGGCTGCCGCTCCGGTTTCAGCGGACGGTGCCGGCCCGGTACTCAACCTTCCACCTGACAGCGGTTCGCCGCCCTCGTTCGATGGCGATCGCGCTATGCAATATGTGAAAGACATTGTGAAGTTCGGCCCGCGTCCTCTGGGTAGTGCCAATCACAAGAAGGTCGAGGATTACATTGAGGCTCACTTGAAGGGCGATCAGGTCGAGGACGATATCTTTACCGCCGATACGCCGGAAGGAAAGTTTCCGGTGCACAACGTCATTGCCAAGTATCCCGGGACAAAAGAAGGGATCATCGTGGTGGCCAGCCACTACGATACGAACTATCCGCTGCGGAACACGTCGTATGTCGGCGCGAACGACGGTGCTTCCTCCAGCGCGCTGCTGCTCGAACTAGCGAACCAGTTGCGCGGTAAGCCGCGCGACGGTTACAGCGTCTGGCTCGTCTGGGACGATGCGGAAGAGGCGATGAAGCCAGACGGCTCCGGCGGGCTTCCCAAGGTAATGCCGTTCGAGGATGACAGCCTGTATGGCATCACCCATGTGGCCGAGAAATGGCAGAGCGACGGAACTCTGAAAAAGATCAAAGCATTTCTACTGGCTGACATGATTGGTGACGCCGATCTTAACATCGATCGCGATCTATACTCCACGCCGTGGCTGGAGGACGTGGTGGGTGAAGCGGCCAAGCGCCTGGGTTACCAATCGCACTTTTTTGCGCGCAACAACCAGGTAAGCGACGATCACCTTCCATTTATGAAAAGAGGCGTGCCCAGCGCCGACCTCATCGATTTCTCATACGGCTACAACGATGTTTTCTGGCACACGACGCAGGATACAGTCGATAAGCTCAGCCCCAAGAGCCTGCAAATCGTGGGCAGCGTGGTGCTGGAAACCATTCGCATCCTCGACAAGATGGATCCGCTCCCGCCGATTCCGCCTGACGCTGCAAAGCATTAAACCGCAGAGATCGCAGAGAACGGCCGCGCAGAACGCGAAGAAAAACCTCGACCTTCTCTGCGATCTTAGCGAGCTTTCCCGGCGGTCTCTGCGGTCTAATGCTTTCTGTTGCTTTCTATCACAGCAACGAGGAGCCGTGTGGGTTTCTGTGATCGTATTTTGCGCTTTTTCAGGATTTAATTTCTAATGCACGCACTTATGAGAACCGTGAAGACCCTGTTCTTTTCTGGCGTCCTCAGCCTTACTTGCATGGCTGCAACCCCTCCCGTTGACACCAATGAAGCGAACCTCGTGATTCAGGCCGCACTGCAGCCTTCGCCGCTCGAAACAAATCTTCAGCGTTTGACCGACGAGATCGGCGGCCGCGTCCCGGGCACGCTGGCGATGCAGCATGCCGTCGCATGGGGAATACAAGCCTTCAAGGCCGCGGGTGCAGACAGCGTTCACACCGAGGGATTTACGATTCCGTATTCCTGGTCCGAAGGCGCAACCGAAATGAGCGCGTCCACCGCGTACCAGGTCGATGCCGCGATCGTGGGCGGCGGAACTGTGCTCTCGTCCTTCGGTGTCCGCGTTGTCTCAGTGGCCTGGGCTCCCGCGCTCGCCCCGGTGAAGCACGTTCCTGTCATCGATGTAGGCGAAGGGAGGGAAGCCGATTTCAAAAAGGCGGGCGATGTTTTCGGCAAGATCGTTCTTGTGCACACCGTCGTTCTGAAGACCTGGGACGACTTGTTCGCGGAATACACCAAGGCTCCGCCTGTGATTGAACTAGCCGCGAAAGGGAAGGCCAAGGCCGTGGCTTTTATGGCCACGCGCGAGCACGACATTCTTTACCGGCACACAAATTCCGCCGCCGGAGAAATCGATCGCCTGCCAATGGTCATTGTTGCGCGCGAGGATGGAGAACGGATGGCGCGGCTGCTGGCCTCGGGAAATCTGGTGTGGGCCGACCTCTCCATTCCCAATCAGATTGGCGGGCCGATCAAGGCGTCCAATGTTGTTGCAGAACTCCGAGGCAGCGAAAAGCCGGATGAGTTTGTGATCCTGGGTGCGCACCTCGATTCGTGGGAACTGGGCACGGGCGCACTCGATAACGGCTGCAATGCCGCGCTGGTCGTCGATGCCCTGCGGGCCATTAAGGCCTCTGGGGTGAAGCCGCGGCGCACCATCCGCTTCATTCTTTTTTCCGGCGAAGAACAAGGATTGATCGGCTCTCGCGCCTATGCCTTCAATCATCGCGCCGAACTCGACAAGGCCGCGGGCGTCATCATCTACGATTCCGGGACGGGAAAGACAACCGGCTTCTCGGTGGGCGGCCGCAAAGACGTGCTCTTCACCGCGAAAGAAGTGATCGCCCCGCTCGCGCAATTTGACGTCAAAGAACTCAAGCCCAACATGGAATGGGGTACCGACCACTTCGATTTCATGCTGGAGGGCGTCCCTACCTTCGTGGCCGATCAGGAAGAGGCGAACTATCTCGACAATTACCACGCCGTCTCAGACACCTACGATAAAGTCGATTTTCGTCAACTGAAGAAACATGTCGCGGAGGCCGCCGCACTCAGCGTTGAGCTGGCGGATTTGCCCGAGAAGATCGGCCCGCGCCTCACCCACGATCAAATCGAGCAGACGATGCGCGAGACCAACAGTGTGGAGATGCTCAAGGCTGACGGCATTTGGGATGACTGGGTCAGCGGAAAACGGGGAAGGCAAAAGTAATTGTTGATTGTTGACTTTAGATTGGAGATTGAAAACATTGGCGCCGCCAGGTTTTGCTTTCAATCAACAATCTAAAATCAGAAATCAACAATTTCCTTTTGCCGCCAGGACCACCCATTGCTCTATTTCTGGGTTCTCTTCAACCTTTTCGCGTTGGGCATGTTGCTGGTGGATCTTCGAATCCATCGCCGCGGCCGGGTTGTTGGTTTTCGTGCGGCACTGAGCTGGAGCGCGGCATACATTGCACTGGCCGCCGGGTTCGCCGTCCTGCTGTATTTCTGGCAAGGACACCAGGCAGCTCTGGAGTTCGTTACCGGTTATGTATTGGAAGTTTCCCTCAGCGTGGATAACCTGTTCGTCTTCCTCGTGATCTTTAAATACTTCGCTGTGCCCGACCAGCAGCAGCATCGGGTTCTGTTCTGGGGCGTTATCGGTGCCCTCATCCTGCGCGGCATCTTTATCGGTGCCGGCGTCGGGCTGATCTCACGTTTCCATTGGGTTCTTTATGTCTTTGGCGCGCTGCTGATCTTCAGCGGCATCCGCCTCGGCGTCAGCCGGGATCACAAGGTTGATCCTGCAGCGAATCCGGTGGTGAGGGCGCTTCGCTACTTTATTCCCGTAACCGATGACTACAGAGGCGGAAAGTTCTTCGTTCGAAACTTGCAGCAGAATTCACGCTTCTGCGCCACGCCGTTGCTAGTGGTGCTTCTGGTCATCGAAACTACTGACGTTTTGTTTGCGGTCGATTCCATTCCCGCAGTGCTTGCCATCACTCTGAACGCTTTCATCGTATACACCGCGAACGTGTTCGCGATCCTGGGATTGCGCTCGATGTATTTCGCAGTCTCCCGGCTGCTGAAAGTCTTCCGCTTCCTGCATTATGGGCTGGCAGCCGTGTTGGTGCTGGTTGGTCTTAAAATGCTGACATCCGAATATTTTCGGGTTTCGACCTCGGTCATGTTGGGCGGAGTGGCGGGCGTGATTTTAGTTTCGATCGCGATTTCGATGGCGATTCCGGGGGGTGAGCCAAGCGTCAAAATGTAACCTAAGTCAGAAGCATTTCGCGCGATCGCCTTAAGAAACGAAGACCACCTTATCTCCCAGGACCACCGAATGCTTCAGAAACTTCTTGTCATCATGATCGGGATAGTCCATACGATAATGTGCCCCTCGACTTTCTTCGCGCGCTAAAGCCGACCGCGCCACCAGCAGTCCCGCCAAATTCAGGTTCGAGGCCTCGTGCGCCCGCCGCGTTCTCGGATGCGCCAGCTTGGGAGCCATCTCTTCCAGACTCCTGATCGCTTTCTGCATGCCCATGCGGGTGCGCACGATGCCCACTTCGTTTTCCAGGAGAATCTGGATTTGCCCGATCAACTCTTCGACGCCTGCGTCTACGGGTCCATTGGAATAAGCGGCTTTGATCTCAGCCCGTGCCCGCGACATTGGTTTAGCTGCTTGTCGCATTGCTCTACCGGCGCGCGCCCCATATACCAAACCCTCGAGCAGGGAATTGCTGGCCAGCCGGTTCGCCCCGTGCACACCCGTGGCGGCGGCCTCGCCGGCAGCGTAGAGTCCCGCAACGTTCGTCTTGCCATTGAGATCGGTGCGCACACCACCCACGCTGTAATGAGCCGCTGGACGAACCGGTATCACATCTTCGGTAATGTCCAGGTTGTGCTGCATGCAGGTCGCGTAAATTCGCGGAAACCGCTTCTGCACTCTTTCGGCGCTGAGGTGCGTCAGATCGAGATATACGAAGGGATCTTTGGCGCGGCTGACCTCCATTTCGTGAACAATGGCGCGCGCCACCACATCGCGAGGCGCCTGTTCACCCAGGGGGTGATACTTACCGAGGAAGCGGTTGAGTTCGATGTTGCGCAGGTACGCGCCCTCCGCCCGCAACCTCTCTGACAGCAGAAACCGCGGCACTTTCTTGATGTAGAGCGCGGTCGGATGAAACTGCACGAACTCCATGTCGCTGACTTCCGCTCCCGCACGGTATGCCATCGCCACGCCGTCTCCGGTCGCCGCTTCTGGATTGGTTGTGTTGCGATAGAGTTGCCCCATGCCTCCCGTGGCCAGCAGTACGGCGGAACATACAACGTTATGGGGAACGCCTTTTTCGGCGATCAGCGAAATTCCAGTGAGGCTTCCGGCGTCGGTCAGCAGGCCGGTTGAAAAGGTGAACGGCGCAATCGAAATGTGCTTGAGTGACTGGGCCTTGACCTGAAGGGTTCGAAGGATTTCCTGGCCCGTCGAGTCTCCCTCGGCGTGCAAACTGCGGTAGCGGCTATGTGAATTTTCCGGTTCGAAAACGAGTTTGGTTCCAGGGTGCCTACCCCACGCGATCAATTCGTCGATGCGCTCCGGACCTTCCTCCAGCAGAATCTTCACGGCCGCAGGATTGCACAGACCATCCCCGGCGCTGAGCGTGTCCTGCAGATGGAGAACGACTTCCTCTTCGTCGCTGAGGTCCGCATCCTTGGCTGATGGCGAACTGAACGCGAGTTCTTTTTTCGCCAGCACGAGCACACGGCCGGCGGCGGCCAGTTCAATGGCGGCGCGCAGACCGGCAACTCCAGCGCCGATCACCACGAAGTCGGTCTCGGCTGGAAGACCCTTCATAATGGGTAAATAATTAGAGCGGAAATGGTACCACCTCACACAGGGCATTCCTGCGCGCTTACGCTATCATGGAACCGCATGCCGCAAGTGACTATTCACGTTCCTCCCCGGCCGTATCAAGCTTGGATCGAGAACGGACTGCTCACTCGAGCGGGTTCCGTACTGGGCGAACTGCTGCCGCAGGCCAGCCGCGTTTTTGTTGTGACCGTTCCTCCCGTGCGTAAGCGCTGGGGATCGAAAGTGGTGAAGTCTCTCAAGGCCGGCGGGTTCACGCCCCAGATGATCCCCATGCCGGACGGCGAGCCCAGCAAGCGCCTGGCAACCGTGGAAGCCCTCGCCGACAGGCTGGCGCGCCTGGGAGCCGATCGCAAAGCAGTGATCATCGCTCTGGGCGGCGGGGTTGTGGGTGACGTCGGCGGATTGCTGGCCTCGCTCTACATGCGCGGGATCGAACTGGTGCAAATTCCAACGACGGTGTTGGCGCAGGTGGATGCGTCGATTGGCGGAAAAACAGCGGTCAATCTCGTGGCCGGCAAGAACCTGCTGGGAACGTTTCATCACCCTCGAGTGGTACTGATCGATCCCACGGTGCTGAAGACCCTTCCCGACCGCGAGTTTCGCGCCGGACTCTACGAGGCGCTGAAGTGCGGCATCATTGGAAACATCGAACTTTTCTTGCGCTTTGAGCAGAATCGCGCGCGCATTCTAAAACGTGATCCCGTAGAACTCGAGTGGCTCATCGCGCAGTCGGTAAGGCTGAAAGCCGAAGTGGTGTCCGCCGACGAGCGCGAGGACGGCCTGCGTCGCGTGCTGAACCTGGGGCACACGATCGGGCACGCGCTTGAGGCCGAGACCGGCTACCGCCGCCTGCTCCACGGCGAGGCCGTTGCCTGGGGCATGATTGCCGCGACCAACATTGCTCTCAGTGTGGGCCGCACCGACAGCGTCACCGCCGGCCGCATCGCCGACGCCGTGTTGAGCTTGGGCCGCCTGCCGGAAGTGAACGTCAATCCGCGCAAGATTATGAGCCGCCTGCAGTCCGACAAGAAAACGCAAAATGGAGTGGTGCACTTCATCCTGCCCCGGGAGATCGGCAAAGTCGAAGTTGCCAGTGATGTGCCCGCCAGTGCCGTCGTCGACGCCGTCGAGGAACTGCGGCGCTTGTCGCGTGGCCGTTGGGTTTGGGGAAAATAGAGCTCGGGAGTTGTATGGAGTACACAACCCTTGGGCAGGCAATAATTGAGAAGCAGGACCGGGAAGGCAGAAATTGGGTAGGCAAGAATTGGGAAGGGCACGGCTTCAGCCGTGCCGTCAAGGCCGCAAATGATAAGGGCTTTAGCCCCTGAGCGATCCGAAGGTCAAGAATATGCCCGAAACAGCGCAGCAATATATCCAGCGAATCTTGAGTCACGTCGAAGGCCAAGACGCAATTAAAGTGCAGCGGGCAACCGCGGCGAAGCTGAAGAAACTGACCCATGGGTTGACGCCCAAACAACTTAGGTGGCAGCCCGCGCCGGGGAAGTGGTCGATCGCCGAAATCGTCGCGCATCTGGCCGACGTCGAGATCGTGGCCAGTTGGCGGATGCGCTCGGTACTCGGTGCGAATGGCACGGCCATCCAGGCCTTTGATCAGGACGCCTGGGCATCCGTGTTTAAATACGGGAAGCGCGATGTCGAACAATCGCTTGAGGTTTTCCGCCTCCTGCGCGAGAACAATCTGGCGATGCTGAAGGCGCTTCCGCCTGAGAGTTGGGACAACTACGGCATGCACGCCGAGCGCGGCAAGGAGACGATTGCGCACTCGGCGCGTATGTTCGCCGGGCACGACACCAACCACATCCTGCAGGTCGAACGCATTGCCGGCCAACTGAAAAGCGCACGACGGAAGAAGAAGCGAAAATGAGCGGCGCGGGTGTGCAGGAACACCAATGTGGAGGAAACCAGCAAACCCACGGTCGTCGGCGCTTCGCCGGAAGGCGCCGGCGATCCGCAGTCTGCTGCACGCGCCGTCCGGGAGATGTTTACCTCGATCGCGCCGCGCTACGACCTGCTCAACCATGTGTTGTCCTTCAATATCGACCGCCTGTGGTGGCGCCGCACGGCACGCGGTTTCTGTCACATTCTGAATCGTAAAGATGCCCGCATCCTCGATCTGTGCTGTGGAACGGGAGACATGACCTTCGCCCTGCGCCGTCAAGCAGGGAAGTCCTCGCCGCAGGTGCTAGGCGCCGATTTCTCTCACGCCATGCTGCAACGCGCAACAGCGAAGTCCTCCGCTACTAGGAAGGGGGGGAATCTGCACTGGATCGAAGCCGATGCTCTCAGCCTTCCGTTTCCCAAGGCTCATTTCGATCTTGTGACCTCCGCTTTCGGTTTCCGCAATCTCGCCGACTACGACGCCGGACTGCGCGAGATCGTCCGCGTGCTGCGTCCCGGCGGCGAATGCGGCATCCTCGATTTCGGAGAACCCAAGGGGGCAATGGGCGCCCTCTATCGCATCTACTTCAAACAAGTGCTGCCCCGCGTCGGCACCATGATCTCCGGTGTCCGCGGTCCCTATGCCTATCTTCCGGCCTCGGTCGAACGCTTCCCGCCGCCAGAAGAAATGTTAGAGAGGATGAAGCGCGCAGGTTTTGCCGAACCAACCTGGACTCCCTACACCTTTGGAATCGCCGGCCTCTATCGTGGAAAGAAACTCGCGTAGCGACAGCCGCCTCGGCTGTCCGTCAGGGCGAAGCCCGGCGGCACCTCGACGAAGGTGATGAAAGGGACTGGGCTCTGGGCTGCTGTGCGAAATCCTACCCCGCGTCCCGCAGCAAATTACTCAGCGCGTGAATGTCCTCGGGGCTTACATCTCCAAACACAAAATACCGCAGCCCATTCTGCGTCCAGCTCTCCACGTTGAACGACAATGCATGAACCGGTCCCGACGGCAGACTCGCCGTCTCGTCTCCGCGATCCTGAAAAATGAAAACAGAAACTTCGTGCTTGCGGATTTGATAAATCAAGTGCGCACCCGGTGTCTGCCCCAGATACGTGACTCGCCCTCCAAGCAGCGTAAACGGCGAACCCAGCAGCTCCGGCAGATTGAAGCTGAACGGGATCTTTCCCTGAAACCACGGCTTCACGGTGTGCCGGTCGGTGGATATAACGTCCACGGGTGTCGCACTGGCCAGAGCGCTCACGTGCAGGTCGGCGAGTTCGCTGTATACCCGCTGCCGGCGTGCGTTCTCTCGGTCCACGTAGAAATTCACAGCGACCGACAGGATCAGCACCGAAAGGGCCGGTATGGCCAAAATCTTCCATAGACTGCCGGTTTGCCGACGCGGCTTGGCGGCGACGCTCTTCGCGATCCGATTGCGAAATTCAGCGCTCGGTGCGTAGCGCTTGCCCGCCATCTGCACGGAGCGCTTCATCTGCACTCGTTGCAGCACATCTGCGGCACATGAGACGCAACCGGGGAGATGCCTCCCGATCGCATTGGCTTCCGTGGGATCGAGTTCGCCGTCGGCGTAAGCATCGAGTTTGTCGCGCCATTGCTCACATGCCATGCCGGCCTCCCTGGTTCTTCTTTCCAATCAAGTGACGCAGCGCCTTGCGCGCGCGAAACAGCCGCGACATCACCGTGCCCGTTGGAATGGCGAGGGTTTCTGCAATCTCCTGATACGACATCTCCTCGACCTCGCACAACAGCAAGATCTCCCGGAAGGGCACAGCCAGCTCTGCCAGGGCTTGCTGCATAATTTCGCGGTCGACCTGCTCGATCAAGATGCTCTCGGGCGTGGTGCCTTCGGCCGGCAACACGAGGTCATCCACTTCTCCATCGAGCGCAACCATCGTCTTGAGTCCAGTTCGCGAACTCAAGAACGAATTTCGCAGGATTCGGTACATCCAGGCTCGAAAATTCGTGCCCGCCTGAAACGAAGAAAATCCGCGCAGCGCCTTCGCGTAGGTCTCCTGCACCAAATCCTCCGCCTCCGTGGTGTCATGCGTCAGCCAGCGCGCGAAATTGTAAAGCTGGTCGAACAATGGCATGGCCAGATTTTCAAATGTCGCGTCCCGCACGGATTCTTCCGGCCCCGTCATATGTAAACCAGTCTCACGCTAATTTATTCCCACTCCAACGGCAATTTCTTGGAGATAAGGGTTTCCGAGTCAGCTGGTTGCTGCATCGCGGGGAAAAGAATCCGCGAACGCGTCGGCAATGGTGTAACGAATCACGTGCTCGTACTCCGGGCCCAGGAACCGGCGCAGGCGATCGGTATTCATGATGTATTCCCCGGTCATGTACGGAACCGCCTCGGGCGGAATGGCCGAAATCTTCTGCTTCCACAGAAATTTCAACACCTGCTGCATCGCCCACCTTCCCGGAACGCGCACCAGTTTTGCCTTCGCCATCTCCACGCAACGCCCGAAGGTCAGGGGCTCGCCACGCCCTGCAACATTCAGGATGGTCAGGCGTTGCGTCTCCGGCTCGCGCTGCAGTATGTGCCGAATCAGCCGCGCCATGTCGTCGACGTGGATAAACTGAATTTTGTTGTCAAGATATTGCCGGCCGCGGGGAAACATGCAAGGCAGACGCTTGCCTTCTTTGCGCCATTTCTCAGCCCGGGCGCTCCTGCCGTTGGGCGTGCCGCGGAACGCTCCCATCAGATAATTCTCCACGCTGGCGCCGGCGAATATGTGCGGCCGCAAAATAAAAGCGTTGCACCCGCGTAAGGCCTGGGAGCGGGTTTGCACCACTTCATCCGATTGCTTCTTATGGATCGCGTAGGGCAGCGTGTGGGCCGCCAGCACCGATTCCTCCGTCGCCGGTTCCGGCAAGTTCGGTCCGTATGCGGAGACGCTGCTGGGAAAAATAAACTGCTTGATACCGTCGTCGGTCGCGCGATTGGCCTCGGTAACTGCTTCCATCACGCGCGCGGTGCCCGCTACATTGATCTGCCACATGCGCTCCACGTCAACCACGCCGGTGCGCACGGGATCGATCACGAATGCCAGGTGAATCATGGCATAAGCATGCGTATCCCGGAGAAGCTCGTACAGAACACGGGTCGATGACTCCTGGCCCAGATCCATGCTTTCAAACTGCAATTCGGAGCCGCCTGGCGGCGGACTCATGTCCACCCCGATCACGGAGTAGCTCCCCAGCATGGGCAGCAGCCTGGAGCCCAGATTGCCCGACACACCGGTCACGACGACGACTGGTTTGGCCATCAGTTCGGCGTTGCAGCCGGAGGGTGCGCAGGCGGCGGGGTTTGCGGCTGAGCCGCCGGTGGTGCTTGGCCGGGCACATTCGGTTGATTCTGATTTCGCGGTGGAGGTGGAGGCGCCATTCCCGGTCGGCCTCCCGTCGGCCCAGCCGGCGTCGCAGGTCCAAAGTACGCCTCATTGGTTTCGACTTTAAACGAGTTATTCAGATCGTCCATCATTTGGCGCATTCGATCATTTTGCAACTTGCTGCGAATTTCGTTCGTCGCCTGATCGAGCGGAATCTCGCTCTTGCTGTTCACTTTGTAAATGTAGTGCCCTCCCGTGTCGTGGATGACCTGCGAAACTTCACCAGGTTTCAATTCGAACACCGCGGCGTGTGCCGGAGTCAAAGCGGTGCGGCGCACGCTCGGCAAATTCACCGTTGTGGATTGCATCTTCATCCCGGCGGCTTCGAACGCCTCCTTCTGCAGCTTTGCGAAGTCTTCCCCGGCGGCGGCGCGAGCTCGCAAGCTCTCCGCCAATTTGCTCATCGCCTGCTCGCCTTCTTCGACCTTGGCTTTTTCCTCGGCCTCCTTCGCTTTCTGCGCTTCCTCGCTCAGCTTTTCGTTCTTCTCGTCTTCCAGCTTGGCTTCGGCGCCGGCTTGTTGACTGCGCGGCACAAAAAGCCGGTCCAGGTTGAATTGCTCGTAACTGTCGGCGTGTTCCTTGTAATACTTCTCAATCTCCTCCGGCGAAATCTTCCCGGCGTCTTCCTGAATCTTTTGCTGCAGTTCCTGGCTCAGGATCTGCATCTTGAGGACCTTGACCCGATCTTCAAACTGCGGAGTCTTGTCCAGGCCTTTTTTCTTGGCTTCATTCGACACCGCGATCCAACGGGGCAGCAAGGTGGCCAATTGCTTCTTCATCTGCGGCGTTACGTTCGGGGCTAGATGGCTGGCCAGCTTCTCAAATTCGGCCTTGGTAATCACCGTCTTGCAATCGGCTGAAGATGTTGCTGTCGGAGCCTTGGCCGTGGTCACCGGCTTCGCCGCCGTGCCCTTGGCTGCAACCGCCTTGGGCTGCGCCGGACATACTCCTTTGATCGTGATCACCGCTGCCGTGGGCGGAACCGAAGCCGAAGCATCGGTCGGCGTTTCGGCCGCCTGTGGCGGGTTCGGCGCCCCCGGAGGGGCTTGTCCCCAGGCCAGCGTCCCTAACAAAGCACACATCAACCACCTCTTACGCATAACTCATTTCCTCCAGGATTGGTCCGTCAGAAAGTAAAAAAGTGCCGAGCATCAAATCCTAGCACAAGCCGTAGACGTTCCCGTCCATAGGTTTCTGAAGAATGACCGGGCAACTTGTTTCCGCGCAGTTACGGACCAGACTCACGCCGCGATTTGCTTGGCGCTTTTCTCTCTCAGCGGCGATAATTCCTGCATGTCGGGGAACCCCGCCATTCCTTCATCCGAGTTGATGCGCGCCGAGAAGCGCGCCGCTGCCGGCAGCTCCGTTCTGGCCGCAGTGGTCATTACCGGGCTCAAGATTGCCGTCGGATTCAGCACCGGGAGCCTGGGCATTCTCTCCGAAGCCGCGCATTCCGGGCTCGATTTGATCGCCTCTCTTCTCACATTTTTTTCGGTCGGCGTCTCCGACAAGCCCGCCGACGCCGACCATCAGTACGGCCACGGCAAAGTCGAAAACTTTTCCGCCTTCGTCGAAACCGGCCTGCTCCTGCTGACCTGCGCCTGGATCATCTACGAAGCCGCATTGCGTTTGTTTTTTCGCCGCATTGAAATCGAGCCGTCGATTGCCGCTTTTGCCGTGATGCTGTTCTCCATGGGTCTCGACTGGTGGCGCTCGCGCGTACTCGGCCGCATCGCCAACAAATATGACAGCCAGGCGCTGGAAGCCGACGCGTTGCATTTTTCCACCGACATCTGGTCGGCCGGCGTGGTCGTGCTCGGACTGATTCTGGTTCTCCTCGGCCGCACTTATCGCGTCGACTGGTTGCGCGACTCCGATCCTATTGCCGCTCTCTTTGTGGCGGGCGTCGTAGTCTCCGTGAGCTGGCGCCTGGCTCGCCGCACCGTCGACGCTCTGCTCGACGCTGCCCCACCGGGCGTGCGTTCCAAAATTTATGACGCAGTCTTGCGCGTCGATGGCGTTCTCGAGGTCGATCGCATACGCATCCGCCGCGCCGGGAACCGCTATTTCGCCGACCTGGCCGTAGGACTGGCGCGCACCGTGACTTTCCAGCGCTCCGGCCAGTTGGCCTCCGCGGTGTCGGAGGCGGTTCACAAGATTTTGCCCGACTCCGACGTAACCGTGCAGCCGCTTCCACGCGCGCAACGTTCGGAGAATATCTTCGACCGCATCCGCGCCGTCGCCACCGACAAAAATCTCAACGTACATGACATCAGCGTTCAGGATTTTGCCGGCCGCCTGCACGTGGAGCAGCACGTGGAACTCGACGAGCGCATGACCCTCAAAAGCGCCCACGATCAGGTCACCGAACTCGAAGCTGACATGCGCCGGGACGTCCCGGAAATTGCCGATATTCTCACCCATATCGAGAGCGAGCCCGCTACGATTGAAAAGCCAGAAGAGGTCGTCAGTGACGCGGAACTCGAGCATCGCCTGAAAGCCGTCGCCTCGCAGTTTCCCGAAGTCCTTGACGTTCATGAGTTCGTCATCAAGCGCGTGCGCGGCCGTCTGTACATTTCTTGTCATTGCACATTGTCAGACAATCTTTCGCTATCTCGCGTGCACGACATCCAGACCGAGCTGGAGATTCGCTTCAAGCAGGACGCGCCCGAGTTGTTCCGCGTCCTGATTCACCCCGAGCCCAGCACCGACAACCGGAGATAGCAGCACGATGATCACCGCCAAAGCAATCTGGACTGACAACGAGCGCTACCTGGGCGAAGCCACTTCGCGCCACGCGATCGTGATGGACACGGCCACCGAAAAAACCGCCAGCACACCGATGGAATTGGTGCTGATCGCCCTTTGCGGTTGCACCGCCTCGGACGTGGTCGGAATTCTCCGCAAGAAGCGAGAGCCTTTCACGAGCCTTGAAGTCAGTGCCACTGGCGAGCGATCATCGGGCTATCCCGCGGTATATACGGAAATCAGCCTCGTCTATCGCATCGGTGGTAAAGTGTCCCGCAAAGCGGTGGAGGATGCCGTCCGGCTTTCGAAAGAAAAATATTGCTCGGTCTCGGCCATGCTGGAGAAGACGGCGAAGATTACCTCTAAGATCGAACTGGTGGAGTAAATGCATCACCCGCGTCCTGCTTTTCACCCAAACCGGCTGCCTATCCTGCGAGCTGATGAAAATTTTTCTCGAAGCCAAGGGGATCGCATACGAAGAGCACAACACCAGCAACGACCCCGAAGCCCGCCGCGCCATGACCGACCAGTACGACAGCACGGAAACTCCAACGATGGTGATTTTTCTTCGGCGAGACAGAAGAAGTGATTGTCGGCTTCGATCCCGTCCGTCTTGACCAGTACCTCGACCCAGGCCCATCATCGGATTCGGTATCCGAAATCTGAACTCCCCAATTTCCAATCGAAACCATCCCCTGCGGGGATATTTCTTTATCGGCTCCGCCGCGTTTCTCTGGGGAGTCTCCGCCGCGCTGGGCCGCGCCGTCTTCACCGGCAAACTGCGCTTGAGCGGAGAGGCCCTGCATCCCATCGACCCGCTCATCCTGTCGCAAACGCGGGCGTCATTCTCGCTGCTCGTGTTGCTAGCCTTTCTGGTGGGGCGGCGCGGCTGGCAACGCATCAAGATGCCGACGGCCGATCTCATCCGATGCCTCATACTCGGCATGCTCGGCGTGGCCGCGTCGAACTATTTCTATTACGTCGCCATCCAGAGAACCAGCGTCGCCATCGCCATCATCGTGCAATACACGGCGCCGGTCTGGGTGCTGCTGTACGTAGTGGCCCGCGGGCAACAAAAACTTTCGTTGCAGAAAGTTGCCGCCGTGGGGGTCGCGATCACCGGCATCGCGTTGACGATCGGTATTGTCGGCGCGAAATCTGCAGCGCCTCTCCGCCTCGACTCCTACGGCTTCCTCGCCGCCTTGCTGGCGTCATTCTCCTTCGCCTTCTACAACGTCGGAGGACACCGCATCCTGGCCCGCTACGACCGCTGGCGCGTCCTGGTCTGGACGCTGATCTCTGCCGCAGTCTTCTGGCTGTTCGTGAACCCGCCGTGGAAAGTCGTTGCCGCGCACTACGCGCCCGCGCAGTGGGCATTCCTGTTCGTCTTTTCCATGATCTCGGTGCTGGGATCGTTCTCGCTCTACTTCCTCGGCCTGCAGCATCTCGAGCCTACGCGCGCGATCATCGCCAGTTGCCTGGAGCCGGTATTCTCGATCCTGCTGGCGGCAGTGTTGTTAGGCGAAGGCGTGCGCCCGATCCAGACGTTAGGGATTGTATCTGGTGCTGTCGGCGATTGTGATTGTGCAATTGCCAGGACGAGGTTCACCTGCTCCAAGCGAAATAGTGCCGATTGATCCAATCGAATGAGAACCGGACGCCAACCCTAGCTACCGCCACTCGCTTCTCACTCCAGCCTTTTCCCCTTGGTCTCGGGCAACCGCGTCGTCATCAGCGCCGCCAGCAAATATCCCGCCGCGCACAAATAAAACGCCCAACTTAATCCCTTCGTTTGCCCCACGCGCCCAATCACCAGCGGAGCGACGGAACTTAGCGTACGCGCCCCGTTATAGGTAAAGCCCAGAGCGCGCGCTCGTACCGCAGTAGGGAAGATCTCGCTGCCCATAATTCCTGACCCGGAAAAAATTCCGGTCCCGAAAAATGCAACCAGCGTTCCCAGCACGAGCAGCACGCCCTGGGACCGCGCCGCAGCATAAAGTGGAATCAGAAGAGCTGCCACTAACGTATAGAGCAGGAAAGCCTTGCGCCTTCCAAGATGATCGGCCACCCAGCCGAAACTGGCATATCCCGGAAACATACCGCACAGATTCAGCACCACCATCAGCGTGGTCATGCCCATCACACCGAAACCGCGCCCGCCCTGCTCCACCGGAAGCGACAAGTACGGCGGAAGCCACGTGAACAATCCCCACCAGGCAAACATCCCGAAGAAATTAAATAGCAAAAGCGCGAATGTATGTTTGGCATAAGGAGCGCGGAAGATAACCGAGAATTTCGTAGAGACGTAACTTGTTACGTCTCTGCGTGCGGCGCCGGTATCGCCGTCCGGAGTACCCTGCCGCTCGCGCCACATCTCCGACTCCGGCACGCTCCTTTGAATCCATAACGTAATCACCGCCGGCAGAATTCCTACAAAGAACACCGCTCTCCATCCGTAATATCGCGCCACCGGACCCGCCACCAGCGCCGCGGCTGCAAATCCCAGCGCCCACGAACTCTGCACGATCGAGATTGCTTTGGCTCGAAACTCCGTAGGCCAACTTTCCGCCACCAGCGTTGCCCCGGTGTTCCACTCGCCGCCCATGCCAAGGCCCAGTACGAAGCGCGCCACCGCCAGCATGGCGATACTGGTCGCCAGTCCCGAGGCAAAGGAACATACCGAGTAGGTCAGAATGCTCGCCATCAGCGCCTGCTTGCGCCCGATGCGGTCCGCCAGAAATCCGAACACCACGCCGCCGATCCCTGAAGCCAGCAGCGTCAGCGTGCCCAGACTTCCCGCAACCGTCTTGCTCATGCCCAGATCGCGCATGAGCAAGGCCAACACCAGCGAATAGAGCATCGCGTCGAAAGCGTCGAGCGCCCATCCCATCGATGCCGCCAGCAGCGTGCGTCGCTGCCCCGGCGTCGCCTGCCGGATGAGTTGAAGAGGACCGATTGCCATGAGAGATCGAGAATAAGTCTGGCGGATTGTAAAGGCAGGCGGATTCTATAGCGAGGAGAATTGTCGATCGCACTCAGGTGCAGCGGTTACGTTTTCGCCAGAGCGATTGCCTGGCGCACATGACCTCTGGATTTTTTCAGCGCGGCAACAGCTTTCGATCGATTCACCCCGGCCGCCAGCATCACGACCGAAACCGGAGTCCGATTCCCGCTGGCTTTCAGTGCCGCCCCGGCAGCGTCGTGATCGGCTCCAGTGGCTTGTTCTAGAATTCGGATAGCCCGCTGGACGAGCTTCTCATTTTTCGTCCAAACATTGACCATCAGGTTCCCGTAGACATATCCGAGTCGAACCATGGCGCCGGTCGAGATCATGTTGAGCACCATTTTGTGCGCCGTGCCCGCTTTCATGCGCGAGGATCCGGCCAGAACCTCGGCTCCAACTTCGGTGACGATGGCGAAATCGGCAGCGCGCTCCAGGGGCGAGTTGCGGTTGCAAGTGAGGGCAATCGTGCGCGCTCCGTGGCGGCGAGCATATTCCACCGCCGCGATCGTGAACGGAGTCCGTCCGCTGGTGGCGATGCCCATAACGATATCGCGCTTGCCGGGCTTCCGTTTCTTTATTTCGGCGAGGGCCAGGGCGGTGTCGTCTTCGCTGGCTTCAGTGGACGCGGCCAGCGCCTTGGGCCCTCCCGCCATGATGTATTGCACGCTGCGCGGATCGGTATTGAAAGTGGGTGGAATCTCGGAGGCGTCGAGAGCGCCGAGCCGGCCGCTGGTGCCGGCACCCACATAGATAAGCCGCCCACCCTGGCGAAGTCCGGCGACGATGACATCGATGGCGCGGGCAATCTGCGGCAGAGCGCGGCCGACCGCGGCGGCAACAGTGGCATCCTCTTTGTTGATGAGGCGCACGATTTCGAGCGACGACATGCGATCGAGATCTGTGGCGGCGGGAAGAATTTGTTCAGTAGGCAGGCGGCGAAGGTCGGATGACTGTTTGCGAGTTCGGGTCAAGTCGTGCGCCTTTCGATTATCGGGAAAGCAGATCATTCTACGAAAAGCAGACAGGATGCGTAGAGCCGGAAGCCCGGTTCCAAAGAAGGGGCGTCATCCCGAGCGGAGCCACTCTTCAGGCGGAGGAGGGATCTCGCGCGGATCCCATTCTGAGTGCGTCCCTTTCAAATCAGCGCTTCGACAACGGCATCGTGAAATTTAGGACGGACTTGCTTGATTGCCTGATTCGCACAGTCCGGCCAGGTGCGATTCGTCAATAAGACGATCGAGAGTTGGCGTTCGGGGTCGATCCACAGCGACGTTCCCGTGTAGCCGAGGTGGCCGAAGGCGCCGGCTCCGAAATATTTTCCGGACTGCGAGGGTTCGGAAGGCGTATCCCACCCGAGGGCGCGCGATGTGCCTGAGGGCGCGGACGCGCGGTGAGTAAAGAGAGCAACGGTCTCGGGACGGAGGATAGGTCGTCCCCCATGCAGCATGGCATGCGCGAAGCGAGTCAGATCCTCGGCTGTGGAGAAAAGTCCGGCGTGGCCGGCGACGCCGCCCAGCACAAAAGCGTTTTCGTCCTGGACTTCGCCTTGAATGATTTTATGGCGAAAGGTTCGGTCGTCGGCCGTGGGCGGAATTTTTCCGCGGGCGGCCGCCGGAGGATTGAAAGTTGTATCGATCATCGACAGTGGTCCGAAGATTTCACGCTGACAGAAGGTGTCCATGGATTCGTTCGCGATGCGCTCGAGCGCCGCGCCTAGCAGGATGAATCCAATGTCACTGTATTCGGCACGCGAGCCGGGATCGGCCGAAAGGGAAGTGGTAAAGGCGGCTCGCAGAAGCTCGTCGCGCGACCGGGCTTTGAGGAATAACTTTTCATAGGCGGGCAGGCCGGAGGAGTGGGCCAGGAGCATGTGGAAAGTTACCTCTCGGCGGCGCGAATCGGGCTCTCCGCAGGAGTTGGCAAGAAACTCGGGGACGGTTCCTGCGACGGTCGCTTCCAGCTCCAAAACACCGCGTTCGTAGAGAATCATCGCCATGGTGGTCGTGGAAACGACCTTGGTCAGGGACGCTAAGTCGAAGCCGGTAGCAGGCGTGAGGGAAGGAGAATCCGAGTCATACGTGAAACGGCCGAAAGATTTTAGGGCGACCAGCCGACCCTGATGAGCGACAGCCACACAGGCGGCAGGGAAGGCGCGCTGCTCGATCGCTTCTCGAAGCATTGAGAATGCGGAAGAAAAAACCTCGTCCTGCCGCGCCAAAGCTGGGACGAGGGTGGAAGTGCTGTTGAGGCCTTTTTTCACTGACAAATTGGAGCTGCAGGGGTTATAGCAGAGTGAGTATGGAGGGTAAAGGTTACTAGGACGCGAAATCGAGGTCTGCTTTTATCTTCCCCCCCCAGGTAACCCGCGACAACTCTGCTGCGTCTAACCCCCAAGGGATAGGATAAAGATTGGGACTTGGTGGGTTCCGACCGGCGTATAATCACTTCAAGGAGTACAGTATGAGACTCAGATGGCTGGCAATCGCTGTAGGATTGGCGGCGTTCAGCGCGGGCCCCTGGACGTTAGCGCAGGTTTCCGATCAAGACAAGGATCAGCCGAAATCCGGCGACGTGCAGAATGCGCCGAAGCAGGCGCCGGCGTCGCTGCCAACGGCCGACGACAGCCAGATCAAGCATGATGGCGGCAAGGCCGACGTCGATGCCGTGGGGAACCGCAACATAGGATGCGGGCGCGGCGTTGGGAACTGGTACACGGTCGAAGGCCAGGTGGCGCGCGGGCGGGTCTATGCCCAGCAGATCGAGTCCCAAATCAAGCTGGTAAACGATCCCGTAATCACCGAATACGTGAATCGGATCGGGCAGAACCTGGTGCGCAATTCGGACGCCCAGGTCCCGTTCACGATTAAGGTGATCGATTCCGACGTGGTCAACGCCATGGCGCTGCCGGGCGGATTTTTCTACGTGAATTCCGGGCTGATTCTTGCAGCCGACGAAGAAGCGGAAATGGCGGGTGTAATGGCGCATGAGATTGCGCACGTTGCAGCCTGCCACTACGGACGCGAAATGACGCGAGCCAATCTGCTGCAGATGGCGTCGATTCCCTTCATCTTCATGGGCGGTGCAATTGGCTACGCCGGTTATGAAGCGATGGGCTTGGGCATCCCGCTAACCTTCCTGCACTTCTCGCGAGGCTTCGAGGCTGAGGCGGACTACCTGGGCATCGAGTACATGTACCGCGCCGGCTACGATCCTTCAGCGTTCGTCTCTTTCTTTGAAAAGATCCAGGCGATGGAAAAGAAGAAGCCGGGAACGCTGTCGAAGGCCTTCGATACCCACCCGCAGACTCCCGACCGGATCGAGAAATCACAAGACGAGATTCGTAAGATTCTGCCCGCTAAGCAGCAGTACGTAGTCACGACCTCGGAGTTTGACCAAGTCAAGGCACGCCTGGCGGCAATCGAAAACAAACACAAGGTCATCGACGAAAAAGATTCGAACAAGCCGAGCTTGCGGCGAACTGCGAACACCACCGACAAGTCCGGCGATACCAAGAGCGATGACGATCGTCCCACGCTGAAGCGCCGCGACGATTCGAACTAGATCGCGTAGCGACAGCCGCCCCGGCTGTCGGCCTTTCGAACAGAACCGGCGGCTGCGGCCGCCGGTTTCATTTGTCCGCAACAGATCTGTGATTACGAATGTAAAACTGAGTGAAAGAAAAACAAGAGGAAAGCAAAGGACAAGAAAGTCAAAGAAAAAAGAAATGATCCGCGCTGCGCTGCGGAAGAGAGAGGAATTAATCAGCCTCCTGCACTCTGAGCCGACCTTGAACGCGGAACAATCTTCGCGGCGAATTACGCTGCGTGCTTGGCCAGTTCAGCCAAGCGCTCCCGATGACGTTCCGGCGAGGTGATTACTTTCATCTCCTGCCAGTCATAAGGAAATTCTCGACCACAATCCAAACAAGCAACGTAGGTCCCGGTTAAAACGGCGGCTTCAAGACGGCGCGCCTTTGCTCCACGAATGGTTACGGGAAAGCTGTACCGAGCATGCCTGCAGCCAAAGAACACATCCACTAACTTAGCGAACATGATCCACCTTCCACATGTCGAGCTGGTTTGCTCGTGCCCTGGGGTCTCGACTTTACTCTACTCGCCCGTCCACTATACCCTGTGCAGGCGCCTAATAAATACTTAGATTCACCAATTGACAAAACGGTTTCCGTTTTGTGTACAGATAGATTCATTCTGGGAAATTCCGCCAAGTCCTTGTACCAGCGGGAGTTACGGGAAGAAATAGGAATCCGAGTGAGGTTTTACACGCTCTGTGGACCGCGCTTTTTTTGCTGCTGGCACTTGGTCATGATGGCGGATCGGAGTCGGCCGCGCAGGTCTTCGGGCAGTTCGTAGAGTTGGGAGTCGCGATAAATCTCGATGGTCTTTTTGGTTGTGTCGCAGACGACATAGCAGTTGTGGCACCACGAAAGATGGTTTTCCAACTCGACCTTTGTCTTCTCGTCGAGAACGCCGTCCAGGTAGTTCGTCAACTCGGTCAGGAATTCAGCGCATTTCACTGGTTGCCATCTCCGCTCGAAACATCTTTGGTTTTGTCATCCGCATGCTTGTCACTGCTCCTGCCATTGTCTCGCCTCTGAAAATACCGTCCCAACCGTTCGCGAAGCTGCAACCGTGCCCGCAGGAGCCGCGATTTCACTGCCGGCACGCTCAACTCCAGCGCCGCCGCAGTTTCTTCCGTGGAAAGTCCTTCCACGTCCCTCAGCACGAACACCGTCCGGAAGCCCGGGGGCAGCCCCTGGATGGTCTTGCTCAAAATCTCGCGCAACTCAGCTTGCGTGTACTGCTGCTCCGGATTCGGACTCCAGTCCGCAATCTCGCGGGGAAGGGAATCGTCCTCCGTCTTAATATCTTCGTCGAGCGATACCGTACGCTCCGGCTTGCGCCGGCGCAACTTCATCAGCGCTTCATTGACCGCGATCCGGACCAGCCAGGTGTAAAACTTCGACTGCTCCTGGAACTGCGCCAGGTTCCCATACGCTTTCAGGAACGCTTCCTGCACCACATCTTCCGCGTCTTCGCGGTTTTGCGTGATGTGTTGCGCGATCCGGAAAACGTTACGGTCGTAACGGCGAACCAGTTCTTCGAATGCCGAGTCGTCGCCGCGCTTGGCGGCCTGCACGAGCGTCAACTCTTCGCTAACTGGTCCGGCTACTTTGTTTTGGATGGCTTCCATTCGCTTGGCGATGCAGTATTTTCGGGATGCAAAAAACCAACGATACGTGGAACGTGACGCTACCCTCAAAATTCGGAACTGTTATTCTACTTGGTAACCGCCTCTTTGCCCAATGCCTTTGCCATAGGCGGCAACAGGAGCTTTGCGCTAGAGTTCAAAGAGCGGGATGTAACGTGAGAGAGCAGGTACCGAAGTACTCTGATGCCACTAACCAAGTACCGTATAATCAGCGTTTAGGGCAGTGTCCTTTGGTGTGGACGTGGTGGTTGGAAAGACTCGTTTTATCGGAACGGTTCTCTGAGCATGGCGGACAGCAAGCACCTTCAGCAAATCATCGAGCACGCCGTGGCGCAGGTACTCGAGCGTCAACTTCCAAAGTTGCAGGCGGAGTTGGTCGCTCGCCTGACGGCAGAGTTGCCGGCCGTATCGGCTGCGCCAGCGAAAGGCTCAGGGCCGACGCAGGGCAATCTGGTTCAGGCTGTCGCCACCATTCACGCGGGAAGCACGCAAAAAGAGATTCTGCGGGCGTTGCTCGATGTCGGCAGTGTATACGGATCGCGCCTCGCGCTCTTCGTCGTAAAAGCGGGAACGGCCAACGGGTGGCAGGGCCGCGGCTTGGGCGAAGAAGATGCCGTTAAGGATTTTCCTCTGGACATGACCTCCGGACCAGCGGCTCATGCGTATCACAATCGGGCCGCAACTCCGGCGAACATCGCCGAGATGGACCGGCGGTTCGTGGAGCAATTTGGCGGACCCGCGAACGAACAGATTCTGCTGCTGCCCCTGGTTCTCAAAGACAAAGTCGCCGCCTTGCTCTATGCCGACGGCGGCGCAACGGGCGGGTTGGACGGGCCCTCCCTCGAAGTGCTGGTGCTGGCCACGAGCGCGTGGCTGGAAGTGACTTCGCTGCGCAAGCAGGCGCAGCGCGACTTCGGCGATACCCCAACTGCCAGCGTGGAACGGCCTCCAGTCGCGGCGCCAGTGCAGACCGTCAGTTCTTTTTCCGATCCCTTCGCGGCTCACACTCCCACTCACATCGCGGCCAAGCCCGAGCCCGAACCGGCTGCGGAACTGGTCGAAGTGGCTGCGCATGCGGTATCCGCCAATGCGGCGGCGTCCGCTCCAGCGGCGGACCCGTTTGCCGGGATGTCTCCGGACGATGCCGATACTCACCGCAAAGCTCAGCGCTTCGCCCGCTTGCTGGTGGATGAAATCAAGCTGTACAACCAGGCGAAGGTAGCCGAAGGCCGCCGCCACCGTGACCTTTATGATCGCCTGAAAGAAGATATTGAAAAGAGCCGCGCCACATTTCAAAAGCGCTACGGTAACACCGCAGCGGCCAGTGGCGACTATTTTCAAAAGGAAGTCGTGCGCAGCCTGGCCGAAGATGACTCTTCGATCATGGGCGCGAACTTCCGCAAATAAGAATGGATTTGGGGAAGGCCACGGCTTCAGAGGTTGCGGAAAAACTCACAAGCGCTTGCGCGGCACCGTGGAAGAGCGGCCCTTTCAGGGCCGCGTAGGGGCGTGAAAATGAAACCGGGCTTTAGCCCCTGAGGGTCGCTCTGCATACATTCCCTTTAACGCACTTCCAGCATCTCAACAAACAGGTTTCTGTTCGCGCCTCCGCGCGAAAATATTAAGGTGGGTAGATTGGGTCTCAAGTGGTGGTGGTGGCTCGCACTCGGCGTTCTGTGCGGGCTCCTAAGTATCCCGCGTTCGATTGCGTTTCCTCAACAAGTTTCGCCTCCCTCGGCTTCCGACAAAAAGTCAGCAAGCAGCGGCGAGGGTTCTTCTGCTGCAAAGTCCTCCGTGTCTGAATCTGCACGACCTAAATCCACGCTGAATTCCACCAATTCAGCCGCCAGCAAGGCTCGCGCCGGCCAGCAACGCGCTCGTGCCGCGGCAGCAAGGCGAAGGAAGCGCCCAATGTCGCCCCGCGTGCGCCGCATCCGCCAGGCGTTCGTCGCCTCCACAACTTTGCGCCCCATGGCGCAGCAATTGATTCAGGATCGTTCCCCCGCCGGCTATGCTGGAGTCGAAGCCTACGCGCGCACACACTCCAAAGAAGATGCGGGGGCGCTGGCGTGGCTGGTCGTGGGGTACGCGCACGTCCTCGACCACGATTGTCCCAAAGCCATCGATCCCCTGAACCGCGCCAAGCCGCTGGCCGGCGACCTGGGGGATTACGTCGCCTATTACCTGGGAACCTGCTACCTGCAGACCGGCCATCAGCCCGAAGGTCTCGCCGCGCTGGCCAACTTCAGCGCAACTTATCCGGATTCGTTGCTGATTCGCGACGCGCACCTGAGCTACGCGACTGCGCTGCTGAATGAAGGCCGAGCGGCCGAAGCCGCCCAACTGCTTGAGAAAGACCGCCTGCCCGCGAGATCGGATATCGAGTTCGCCTTGGGCCGCGCCTATGCCGTTCTCGGCCAGACTCAGAAAGCAGCCGACGCGCTTGCGAATGTTTACTACAACATGCCGACCGCGCCAGAGGCTGATGGCGCTTTTGCCGAGCTGAAAAGACTGCCGTCGGCACCCTCAGCGACGCCGGCGCAGCGCAAAACCCGTGCTGACTTGCTGATGAAAGCGAAGCGCTACAACGACGCCGTGGACGAATATCGCGAACTCGCGATTCATGCCGCTCCGGAGGAACGTCCGGCAGCGGAACTGGCCCTCGCGGATGCGCTGCATCGCAGCGGGCGCAACCGTGAAGCCAAGTCGGAATTAACGACCCTCCCCGGATCGAGCCCTGACCAAAATGCGCAGCGGCTCTACATTCTCGGAGAAGTCGCCTTTGCCTCGAACGAGAACCCAGATTTCTACCGCAGCGTCGACGAGCTGCGCCAGACCGCGCCCACCAGTTCCTGGTTCGAGCAGGCCCTGCTGTCGGCGGCGAATCTGCATCTGGTGCATCACGAGTACGAGCAGGCACTCGATGCGTTTCGCGAGTTGCAGCAGCGCTTTCCCACGGGCTCGCGTGCTTCTTATGCTCATTGGAAAGCGGCCTGGCTCACGCTGCGCTTTGGACGAAACGAGGAAGCCAAAAAACAGTTTGACGAACAGATCGGGATGTATCCCGCGGGCAACGAGACCTCTGCGGCTCTCTATTGGCGGGCGCGGCTCGCCGAAGAAGATAATCAGCCCGGCACGGCCCGCGCTTACTACCAGAAATTGTCGGACCGCTTTCGAAATTATTACTATGCCGAGTTGGGCCGGGAACGTTTGCAGAAACTTCTCGAAGTGCCGGACCCGCCCGGCGAGTATCCGCTGCTCGATCACATTCCGCCACTCGAGCATGGAGAGAAACTAACTTTATCGGAACCGCCTTCCGACGATCTCCATCTGCAGAAAGCGCAGTTGCTGGGAAACGGCGGCCTGGTTGATTTTGCCGTCCGCGAATTGCAGGCCGCCGCCAGCGCCGACGGCGGAAACTGGGGCCCGGCTGAGACCGCGCAGCTCTACGTCGATACTGGCCACTACGATCGCGCCATCGAATTGATGAAGCGTTCCGTACCCAGTTATTTCGCGGTCGACATTCCGACCTTGCCGCGGGTTTACTGGGAGGCCCTCTTTCCGCGCCCCTATTGGTCCGACCTGAAGAAATATTCCCTAGCCCACGGACTCGATCCGTATTTGGTGGCCTCGCTCATCCGGCAGGAGTCGGAGTTCAATCCGCTCGCCGTTTCACGCGCGAATGCCGTCGGCCTCATGCAACTGCTGCCCAAGACCGGCAAGGTCGTCGCCCACCAGGAATCGCTGAAACATTACAATGCAACCCAGCTCTTTACCCCGGCGGTCAATCTACAACTGGGCACGCGCTATTTCCGCGGCATGGTCGACAAGTTCGGCGGATCATTCGAGCACGCCCTCGCCGCCTACAACGCAGGCTCCGACCGCGTCGAGGAATGGGTGGGACAAGGCCCGTATCGCGATTCGCCCGAGTTCGTCGAGTCCATCCCCTTCACCGAAACTCGCGAGTACGTGCAAGCCATCATGCGCAACGCCGCCGTCTACAAACAGCTCTACGGCGCTCCGTAAGCCCGATCTGTCATTCTGAGCGAGTGCGAGCGAATGCGAGCGCGAGTCGAAGAATCCCTATCCCCTGAACAACTCCAGTACCTGCAGACCAACCTCCACAACGATCCTGTGGAACCAATACAACGGTCCTTACGTATCCTCAACCAGAACTGGAGGTGTGCCTATGAGAGCCATTCCGCTCGTTCTGCTGAGCCTTAGCGCCGCGATGATTGCCCAGAACACGAAGGTAGAAGAGGTTGGCAAGAATCCCGTCGAGACGAACTTCGCCTCCGGCGGTCGGGTTCGAATGGATCTTTGTTCCAGCGGAATCGAACTCATCGGAACGGATCAACCCAGGTTGCGCGTTTCCTACCACCCGGACCGCGACGATGTGAAGGTTCGGATTCAGGTATCCGGAGAGCGGGCCGACCTGCAGATTACCAATTTCCCGCGAAATAACTTCCGAGCGACCATCGAAGTGCCGAAATCTTCCGCCCTCTACGTTCGAATGTTTGCCGGAGAGCTCAACGTGCGGGATATCGCTGGTGACAAAGACGTGGTATTACACTTTGGCCATCTCACCATGGACATTGGAAAGCCTGAGGAGTATGCGCGCGTAGATGCATCAGTTAACAGCGGGGAACTGGACGTTTCTCCCTTTAGCGTTTCGAAAGGAGGACTGTTCCGTTCGTTTGATCAAAGCGGCCCAGGCAAGTACCGCGTCTATGCCCACGTGGGAGCGGGCCAGCTGGATCTTCGTTAGCGGTTACACCGTGCGCTTATTCGGGCGGCTGAATAGAATCTCAATCACCAATAGCGCCGCGCCCACCACAATCGCGCTATCCGCCAAATTGAAAACTGGCCACTGATACTGCTTCACGTATACCAGCAAGAAATCCACCACCCGGCCGCTGGCCACCCGGTCCCAAAGGTTTCCCACTGCACCGCCTAGAATCAGCGAAAGTGCAATCCCTGTAAGGGTCAGCGCCCGCCGCTGCCTCCACAGTAGCACCGAGACGATTACCATGGCGATCAGTGAGAAACCGATCAGCAGCACCGTCTTCCAATGCGACGGAGAATCAGCAAACAGGCTGAATGCCGCGCCCGTATTTTCCGTGTGCGTGAGCCGGAAAAATCCCGGAATGATCTGGATATGAGTAAACATCGGAATGCGAGCGGCCACCAGCCGCTTCGTCCACCGGTCCAGCAGGACGACGATCAAGGCGAGGATGAAATGAACGATACGCGCGCGGCCAGCCAGCATTTAGGAAATCATTGTAAGCGCTTTTCTTTGCGACCTCGGCGAAGCCTTCGCGCACGCTGCGTTTAAAAAGTTGCCCCGCCAAAAGTGGCACACCGCTGAAGTCGCCACGAACGACTGCAGAACTCGGATGTGATCACTCAGAGCTCCAGTTTCTTCAGCACCGCGCTGCATCTCTCGCACACTGTGGGATAGGCCTTGTCTTCACCAATGTGCGTCGAGTAGTTCCAGCAGCGTTCGCACTTGGCGCCGTCGGCCTTCTTCACCTCCACGTGCACACCGCCCGTCCCGTTGCCCGACCCTTGCGCAAGGCTGACGGCCGAAACGATGAAGAGGTAACGAAGCTGCTCCGCATGACGCCGCAACAGGGAATACATAGGATCAGACACGGTGATCCCAACCTTGGCCTCGAGCCCGGTGCCGATCAGCTTGCTGTTCCGCGCTTCCTCCAGCGCCTTCAACACTTCGTCCCGAACCGCGCGCAGGCTCGCCCATTCTTCGTCTGATTTCGAACCAGTCGCCGCAGTCTTCGCATCCCCTAAAATGTCCGCCGTAACCGGAAGCTGCGCCACGTGCACGCTTTCCGTACGATCGGTCACCTTCGGGAGATATGTCCAAATCTCCTCACAGGTGAAGCTCATGATCGGCGCCAGCACGCGCACCAGCGCCTCCCCTATCCGCCAGATCGCAGTCTGCGCGCTCCGCCGCCCCTGCGACTTCGGTGCAGAGATGTACAGCCGGTCCTTCAGCACGTCAAAGTAGAAGGCGCTCAAGTCCACGATGCAGAAATGGTTCACGCGGTGGTAGATCTTGTGAAATGCAAACTCCTCGTATGCGCTGCGCACATCGTTCGCGAACCCGCACGTCTGACGCAGCATGTACTGATCCAGGTCTTCCATCTCCTCGAACCGAACCGCGTCCGTTTGAGGATCGAAGTCATAGAGATTTCCCAGGATGTAGCGAAATGTATTGCGAATCTTGCGATAGTTCTCCGCCACCCGCAGCATCAGCGCTTCTGAGCCGACTACGTCCTCGCGGAAATCCACCGAAGCCACCCACAGTCGCACGATTTCACCGCCCAGCCGGCTGGCAATGTCGACCGGGTCCACATCGTTCCCTCGCGACTTCGACATGGCCTGGCCTTTTTCGTCAAGCGTCCATCCCGGCGTCACTACGCCTTTATACGGCGGCGTGCCATGCGTGCCCATGGCGCAGAGCAGGGAAGACTGAAACCACCCGCGATACTGATCGCCTCCCTCGAGGTATAAATCAGAAGGCCACGGGTAATCCGGTTCATCCGCCACCAGCGCCAGATAACTCGCGCCCGATTCCAACCACACATCGAAAATGTCAGTTTCCTTCTCGAACTTCGTGCTGCCGCAATGTGGACATTTCGTACCGGCAGGAAGAATCGTGTCCGACTCCGGCGCAAACCAGGCGTCGGCACCGGCACGCGCAAACAGTTCCACCACCTTGCGATTGACCGCGTGATCGTTGAGCGGTTTGCCGCACCCCTCGCACAAGAAAACGGCGATGGGCACTCCCCATACCCGCTGCCGCGAGATGCACCAATCCGGCCGCGTCTGAATCATGTTCGATAGCCGCTCTTCGCCCCACGCTGGGTCCCACTTCACCTTCTTGATTTCTTCCAGCGTGCGCGTGCGCAGCGTGTCCTCTTTCGACCTGCCGCCGGGCATCGGCGTTTCCATCGAAATGAACCATTGCTCAGTCGCGCGAAAAATCACCGGATTGTGGCAGCGCCAGCAATGCGGATACGAATGCTCCGTCTTCTCCGTATGCAGCAGCGCCCCGCGGCTTCTCAACAGATCGACGATCGGCTGATTCGCTTCCCACACGCGCTTGCCGGTATATTCCGGCAACCCATTACGCAGAATCCCTTTTTCGTCGACGTTACTCGTAGCGTCGAGCCCATATTTCATGCCGGTGATGAAGTCCTCTGCGCCGTGCGACGGTGCAGTATGGACAACCCCGGTTCCAGTGTCCATGGTGACGTAGTCCGCCAGCACCCCAAGAATCTTGCGATCCAGAAATGGATGCTGAAAGTTCAGCCGCTCCAGCTTGCGTCCAGGAAAGTGCGCCAGCGGCTGCGGATCTGCCAGCCCGCACTTCGCTACCACGTCCGCTGACAGCTTCGACGCAACAATGTAAACTTCGCCGCCCGATTCCAGCGCCACATACTCTTCATCGGGATGAAACGCGACTGCCATCGAAGCCGGCAAAGTCCATGGGGTCGTGGTCCAGATAATCGTCGAAACTTTCATTCCTGCAAGCGCTGCATCAATCTTCGCCGGGTCGTCCAGCAACCTATACTTCACCCACACCGTGCTGCTGGCGTGATTCTCATATTCAACCTCTGCCTCGGCCAGCGCGGTCTCGTCATGCATGCACCAATAAACCGCTCGCAGCCCCTTATAAACGAATCCGTTTTCGTAAAAAGAAAAGAAAGTCGAAAGCACCACCGACTCGTATTGCGGATTCATCGTGGCATACGGCCGGTCAAAACGTCCGAACACGCCAATACGCTTGAACTGCGTCCGCTGCAGATCCAAAAATTTCTGCGCATACTTGCGGCACGCAGCCCGCACCTCCGTAGGCCGCATCTGCAATTTCTTGCCGCCCAGTTCCTTATCGACTTTGATCTCGATAGGTAATCCATGGCAATCCCATCCGGGCACATAGGGCGCGTCAAATCCCGCCATGGTCTTGGACTTGACGATGAAATCCTTCAGACACTTATTCAGCGCCGTACCCATATGGATCGGCCCACTGGTATAGGGCGGCCCATCGTGCAGAATGTACCGAGGCGCGCCCTTGCGAGCCTGGCGGATGCGCTCGTAAATCCGCATCTGCTCCCAGCGTTCCAACATTTTGGGCTCGTTCTGGGGCAGGTTAGCCTTCATGGGGAAGGCAGTTTTAGGCAGATTGATGGTCGCTTTCAGTTCGAGCGGCACTCGGTTCACGTCTCCCAAATGATTGAATCTTTTCATTATAGGGAGCGCCGCCACGAACGTCCACGCAAGCAGCAATCGGCCACACTTTGATTTTCTGCACCCCGTTCGTGGCAGTCATTCCGACGGGAGCCGCTCTTCAGGCGACAGGACGGATCTCGCGCAGATCAGCGAACTCAGGTCCCTTTTGCAAATCTCCGCGAAACAAGACATGTCTCTCCGATAGGTCCCGCCCACCGAAATGCACTGTCGGAATGAGTCGACAAGAGGTACAATTTCAGAAAGAAGAGATCGATTAGGCCCGAAGTGCCGTGGGGCAACCGGTCACTTCATTTATAAAAATCGAGCCAAAATCGAAGCAACTTGCCGGGTACGCCGCTCATCTGTGTAAAGAAGGCTTAAGCCCGGATTTTGCCCAGGAAGTTACCGTAGGAAATTCGCAGCCCCGAGCGAGGATGTTCAGACCGGAATATGGGACCCGAACAAATTAACGCGAATGTCGCTAACGAGCCAGAGCTGCACCTGCTTCTGGCGAGGGACAGCTTTGAAGAGCCCCTCTGGAAATCGCTTTTCCGGCAACTGGACGAGTTTTTCTTCCCCAAGAAGCTGCCGCCCCTCAAGTTGGAATCCAAACCGGAACCGGTCAAAGACATCTGGGGTTTCTACAACTATAAAAAGAATGGCGCTCTGGGTTCGACGGGTGTGCACGTTCTAATCGCGATAGTCGTCATCGCTGGCACGCTGATTGGACGCCACGTCGTAAATGCGGCCCCAGCGCAGAAAGTGACCGTCACTCTAGTCGATCCCGGACCACTTCCGGACCTGAAGCCCTCGAAGACTCAAGCGGGCGGCGGGGGTGGCGGCGGTGATCGCGACGTGTTGCAGGCGAGCCGGGGCAAACTACCCAAGTTTTCGATGACGCAAATTACGCCCCCGATGGTGATTGTTCGCAATGAGCATCCCAAGCTGGCGGTCGAACCCACCATTGTGATCCCCCCGCAAGTGCAGTTGGCTACCAATAACATGCCCAACTTAGGCGATCCCCTGGCCCACGCCGTGCTTCCGTCGAACGGCACAGGCTCGGGTAGCGGCATTGGTTCGGGCAGTGGCGGCGGTGTCGGGTCCGGCAAGGGCCCAGGCTTTGGCCCAGGCGAGGGCGGAGGTACCGGTGGAGGTATCTTCCACGTAGGCGGCGGCGTTTCCCCGCCACGCCAGATTTATGCGCCGGAGCCGGAATTTTCTGAAGAGGCTCGCAAAGCGAAATATCAGGGCGTCTGCACCCTCGGCCTCATCGTAGGAACCGATGGCCGTCCCAGCAACATCCGCGTCTTGAGCAGCCTGGGCATGGGGCTCGATGAAAAGGCCATCGACGCCGTCAAGAACTGGAAGTTCGAGCCCGCCATGAAAGACGGCCATCCCGTGCGAGTCGAGATTGCGGTCGAAGTCGACTTCCACCTGTACTGAGATTTAAGTAGCGCCGCCGTCCCTTCGACTCCGCTCAGGGCAGGCTCCGGCGGTTGTCATTAGGGCTTCCCCACCGGACGTGAGCGAAGCGCGCGTCTTACCGTGGAAGAGCGGCCCTTCAGGGCCGCGTAAGCCGAGCACGATCGAAGTGGGCTTCAGCCCTGGCGATGTTCCACCAAGACCTATTCCTTTCTCAGCACCGCAAAATGCGGCGTAGTCCTGGTCCGAAACCCCAACTGCTCATACACCCCGATCGCTCGCGTGTTGTCGCGCCTGACATGAAGAAATGGAATCTCCCCGCGATCCCGAATTCCCCGCATGATCTGGCTCATCATCACTCGAGCGTAACCCTTTCCCGTGTGATCCGGATGCGTGCAGACCGCGCTCACTTCCGTGTACCCCGGCACCTTCAGGCGCTCGCCGGCCATTGCGACCAGCTTTCCCTCAGAACGAATGCCCACGTAGGCGCCCAGTTCATGGGTTCGAGAACCAAAAGGGCCGGGCTTGGTGAGCGCGGCCAGTTCCAGCATCTCCGGCGAATCCGTCACCCCGAGCCGGACAACCTCAGGGGAATCAGATCGGGCCGGCTCTCCGCCGCCGTTTTCACAAACCATCTGCAACATCGGGCCGCCTGCCGTAAGCTCCCACCCGGACCGCGGTTGGTACGCGCTGTCAAGAAACAATGCAGCCGTCCCGCCAATGCCGACCAGGCCCGCAACAGCCGCATAACCTTCCGGGCTATCCTCATCAAAGGCCGTGAGTGGCGAAACTTCGCGAACAAACCGCCGCGCCTGGCCAAGGCCCTCCGCAAAGCGCGCATGCCGCGTAGTCAACGCCTGCCAAATAACATTGTCGAGAGCGTGCATAAACTCGGGTTCTGCCTCCTTGCGTGATTTGATTGAGGGCCGGGTAGGGACGACAGAATAATTTCAAGAACAGATTAATCCCGGACATTTCGCCGCGGCTATCCGAACCTTGCGGCCAAACGAGCAGCTCTACTTTAAAAGGTTCAGGTAAGGGCATGGCTACTGAAGTTGCGGCAATTCACAAACGCATGCCTGGTCGTGGAAGAGCGGCCCTTCGAGGGCCGCGTAAGGCGCATGAAATGAGAGCGGGCTTCAGCCCCGGAGGCCCGAGCCGCCCGTCCTACAGCTTGCTCAAGAAATCCGTGATCTCCGGCTCCGTCCAGTCCACCGCCCCAATGAACTTCCGTCGCGTTACCCCGTGGCGGTCAATGATGAAGGTTTCGGGCCATCCATGAGTCCCATAAAGGGCTGGAGTTTTCTGGGCAGGATCGCGCACGGTCAGCAGGTCCACGCCATGCTGCTTCAGGAATTGTCGATAAGCCTTCTCGTCGACATCGATACTCACCGCAACCACTGTCACTCCCTTCGCTTTCATGCGCCGCTGCATCTCCACCAGCGATGGCATCTCTTCCACGCAAGGTGGACACCAGGTCGCCCAAAAATTCAGCACGACGATCTGCCCGCGAAATTGGTTGAGCGCGACCGTATGATCGGAATCCTGCACCGTGAAATCCGGAGCGCTGGACCCGATGCGCGGCGGCCGCGAGCCGGTGTAGCAGCCGGAAAGCGCGAATAGGAGAAGAGAGGAGATGAGAACGGATCTGGACTGGGCTAATCGGGGCACACAGCTATAATAATAGATTCAACGCTGAGTTTATTCACATGACCGCGATGGAAACAACCGCGCAACGCCCCACACTGTCGGTGATCATTCCTGCCCGCAACGAGGAAGCCTGCCTGGGCGATTGTCTTCACTCGCTGGTCGCGCAGTCCGGCGTCGCTTTCGAAATTATCGTGGTCGACGACCACTCCACCGACCGCACCCGCGAAATTGCGCAATCGTTTCCCAAAGAGCAAGTCCGCGTGATCGAAGCCGGCCCGCTTCCCACAGGCTGGACCGGCAAAAACAATGCCGTCGCCACGGGCGCGCGCGCGGCCCACGGCGAATGGCTCCTTTTCACCGACGCCGACACCGTTCACCTCGCTGGATCGCTGGCTCGCGCCCTAGCCGAAGCGCAAGAACACAACGCCGAGTTGCTCTCCTACTCTCCCGAACAAATCGCGGTCACTTTCTGGGAAATGGCAACTCTGCCCGTCGTCTTCGCCGAGCTGGCACGGCAATACCCTCCGTCGATCGTCAGCGATCCAGGCTCTGCGGTCGCCGCCGCTAACGGACAGTTCATCCTCATCCGACGGGAAGCCTATGAAGTAGTCGGTGGCCATGCGGCGATTGCCGGCGAGATACTGGAAGACGTAGCCCTCGCCCGCGCCGTGAAACGCTCCGGCCGGAAGATTCGCTTCCGTTACGCCCCCGACGCCGTTCGCACCCGCATGTACCGCAACTATCCCCAGCTTCGCGACGGCTGGACGAAAAACCTGGCGCTGCTATTTCCGCGACCCAGTCGGCTCGCTGCAAAAACCGTAGCTCTCTGGATAGTTCCGTGGGTAGCCTTGTCCCTGGCTCTCGCGGTTCACTGGTGGTGGAGCGCGATTTTCGTTCTCAGCTTTCCGTATCTTGCAACACGACTCAGACCAGCCAACTTCACTTGGCGCAGGGAAATTTTGGGCGCTGTGTTCGGCATGCCTATGTTCGCCTACTTATTGCTGCGTTCGAAGAGAGCCCACGCGAAGGGCAGCGTCCCCTGGAAGGGCCGCACTTATTCGGACAAACCGAACCCGGGCAAACCTGCTCTACTGGCAACTGACAACTGACAACTGGTCTTCTATGGTCTATCTAACCCGCAAAGCCGAATTCTCCGCCTCGCACTATTACCACAATCCCGACTTCACTCCGGAAGAAAACCGCCGCATCTTCGGCAAGTGCAACAACCCTCACGGCCACGGACACAACTACACCCTCGAAGTTACGGTCAAAGGCGAAGTCGATCCGCGCTCCGGCTTCGTCGTCGATCTCAAACAACTGAAAGAAGTCATGCACGACGAAGTCCTCGACGCCATGGACCACCGCTTTCTCAACAAAGAAGTCCCGGAATTCTTCACCCGAATTCCAACGACAGAAAATCTAGCGATCGCCGTCTGGCAGCGCCTGGAAACGAAACTCCAGAAAGCCCGCCTGCACCGCGTCCGCGTCTACGAAACCCCCGACCTCTTCGTGGATTTCTACGGAGAATGATTTCTACGGAGAATAAAGAATTAAGCCAAAAACTAAGAGCTAAAAGCTAAAAGCCGAATCATGAAAGCCCATCTCACCCGCCGCTACCGCTTCTCCGCCTCCCACCGCCTGCACAGCGCGGAAATGTCCGCCGAAGAAAACAGCGCCACCTACGGCAAGTGCAACAACCCTCACGGTCACGGCCACAACTACACGCTCGAAGTCACCGTCAGCGGCTCAGTCGACCAGAGCACCGGCATGGTCTGCAATCTGGTCGACCTCGACGCCCTTGTCGAAAGGGAAGTCCTCTCCCGCTACGACTTGCAGAATTTGAATACGCTGCAAGAATTCGCCCAACTCGTACCCACCACGGAAAATCTCTCCGTGGAGATCTTCGAAATATTGCAGCGCGGCTTTCCCCACGCGCATCTGGAGAGAGTGAGACTGGAAGAAACTATGATGAACTCATTCGAATACGCCGGCGCAGCCGAACCACGCAGGTAGCCGCACCGAAAGAGCAAAAGAGTTAGATTCGTATCAGGGCGTGGCTCCAGCCATGTCGTCAGGGCGTAACCATTGAAACGCGGCTTTAGCCGCAGAGGGTCAAACCCACTCATGAAGCCAGCGACGGAAACACCCACAGTCACCAGCGCCACCTTCGAGGATCTGGTCCACGAAATGCTCGTCCGCCTTGGCGAAGATCCCAAACGCGAAGGCCTCTCCGCCACTCCCGAACGCGTTCACAAAGCGATGAAGTTTCTCACCAAGGGTTATCAGGAGGACCCCGAGGCTCTCCTCAAAGGCGCGCTCTTCACTGTGAGCTACGACGAAATGGTCATCGTCAAAGACATCGAAATGTTCAGTCTTTGCGAGCACCACTTGCTCCCATTTTTCGGCAAGGTGCACGTAGCCTACATTCCGAACGGCCGCGTGATCGGTCTCAGCAAAATCCCGCGCCTCATCGAACTCTTTTCGCGCCGTCTGCAAATTCAGGAGCGCCTCACTACCCAGATCGCCGAGACCATCCAGAAAGTCATCGAGCCGCAAGGCGTGGGCGTCGTCATCGAAGCCCGCCATCTCTGCATGATGATGCGCGGAGTCGAGAAGCAACACTCCGCCGCCGTCACCTCTTCCATGCTCGGCTGCTTCCGCAACGAAGAAGAAACGCGCTCCGAATTCCTATCATTGATCCGCCAGCGCTCCAACGGCGTGTGATGGCGATTTGAATGTGCGCTGGGTGCCCCATCCTAACCGCGTTCTCTGCGGTTAGAGCCTGCCCTGAGCAAAGTCGAAGGGGTGGGGATTTTGACGTTGCCAGTAAGGCGAATGCAAGTGCGGTAAGATGTCTCGACAAATCTTGAAGGCCTCTTTCGTTTTGACCCAACGCACCTCAGCGGGAATCGTAAAAACCGCCCGCCTCCGCGGCCAAGTCGCCCTGGTCACCGGGGCCACCCGCGGCATCGGACTCGCCATCGCCCATTCCCTGGCCGCCGAAGGCTGCAACCTGATCCTCACAGCCCGCAACGAATCCGCGCTAACCCGCGCCAGCAGGGAAGTGAAGTCAGCAAAGATTCAAATCCTGGCCCACCCATGCGACGTCCGCGATCCGCACGCGGTCGACGCCCTCTTCCGTTCGATGCGCAGGCAATTCAAGCGCCTCGACATTCTCATCAACAACGCCGGCATCGCGCACCCCAATCTTCCAGTCGAGAAACTACCATTTCCTCTCTGGAAAGACGTCCTCGACACCAACCTCGACGGCATGTTTCTAGTCACCCAGGCCGCGCTCGCCCTGATGAAGCGCGGTGGCACCATCGTAAACAATCTCTCCATCGCCGCGAACCGAGTCTTCGCCGGCTCCGCCGCCTACAACGCCTCCAAGCATGGTGCCCTCGGCCTCACCAACACGCTTCGCGAGGAACTCCGCCCCCGCGGAATTCGCGTGATCGCCCTGCTGCCCGGCGCCACCGACACCGACATCTGGACCACCCTCTGGCCGCAAGCTCCCCGCCGCAAAATGATGTCGCCCCAAACCGTTGCCCGAGCTGTGGTCGAGGCCATCCTGCTCCCCGCCAACGCCACCGTGGAATCGCTGGAAATCCTCCCCACCGCCGGCACGCTGTAAAAGGTAGGAACGATAAAAATCATCCACCCGATGCCGTTCGCTCGCCTTCCTATTCGCGAGCGGTCCAATTACAATTGCGGCCGCCAATCCATTCAAGGGGATCCTCCCAATGATGCACGCTCCGCTCATAGCCACCACCATCCTCGCCGCCGCAGTCCTCGCTCTTCCTGCCCGCGCCCAGGACGCCATGAAGAAAGAAGCCGCCGTCAAACCCGCGTCCAGCCCCTCGCAAGCCGTGCTCGAAGCCTGGAACGAGGTAGGACGAAAGCTCATCGCCATGGCCGAAGACTTCCCCGAGGACAAACTTGATTTCAAGGCCACGCCCGCACAACGCAGCTTCGCCGAACAGCTTCTCCACATGGCCGGTGCGAACTATTACTTCACTAACCTGGCGATGGGGAAAAAGCCTCCCGCCGAAGAAGATCCCAAACGCGATCAGTACAAGACCAAAGCCGACATCGTCGCCTTCGTCAAGAAGTCCTTCGCCGACGGCGCGGCCGCCATCAAGGCCAAAGGCGATAAAGGAATGAACGATCTGCTGGTCGACCCCTTCACCCATCAGCAAACGCGCGTCTATGACTTAGCCTACGGCTTCATCGAACACTGCGGCGAACACTACGGCCAGCTCGTCGTCTACTACCGCTTGGCCGGGCTGGTCCCCCCCGAGTCGCGACCGAAGAAGTGAGTTTGTCATCCTGAGCGAGGCTCAACCGCAGTCGAAGGATCTCTGTGGACGACCAGATCCGTGCGCTCACCTACAGACTTCGAGTGGAAGCTCTACGCGGTACGCGTAAGGCGTTCTGCGCTCCCGCTCCGGAAAAAGCTTCACCATCACCAGTCCCGCCACAAATCCCCCGACGTGCGCCCAAACGGCCACACCTCCAACGTCGCGCCCAGCCTGCGCCATCGACAACGAGACCGCTCCGGCAAAAAACTGCAGTACGAACCAATACCCCAGCATGACCCACGCGGGAAGATAGAAAACAAACACGAAAAACCACGTCAGCACCCGCGCTCGCGGATACAGAATGAAATACGCCCCCAGCACCCCCGCAATCGCGCCGCTCGCCCCCACCGTAGGGAGATTCGAATAAGGATAGATCGCCACCTGCGTGCCCATGGCAAACAGCCCGCAGAGCACATAAAACACCAAATACTTGAAGTGCCCCAGATAGTCCTCAATGTTGTCGCCAAAGATGTAAAGGAACCACATATTGCCCAGCACGTGCATCCACCCCGCGTGCAGAAACATCGAGGTAAAGAACGGAATCACGATCGCCGCCAGCGGATACTTCGGCGACCCCGCCAGAAACGCCGCCAGATGGCTCGGCACCACCCCGAACTGCCGCGCAAACACCTCGTAACTCTGCGGATCGAGCGACGACTTGGAACAAGTAGACGAGAATATTGAGAGCGATTAGAAACCCGTTTACGAAGGGCGTGCTGTATCGTGGTTGATCGTCTCTGATCGGAAACATAGGAGGCTGCTAAGGTAGAAATTCAGACAATTTGCAATTGAGTAATTTTGTAATTGCCTAATAGGGAAATTGAAAGCCTCACCATGCCTCTTCGGTTTTCAATTGCACAATTTCCCAATTATCAATTACCAAATTAGACCATCCTCTCATGAATGGCGTCCTCATCATCGATAAACCCGCTGGCTTGACCTCGCACGACGTGGTCAACCGCGCCCGCCGCATTCTCCACGAACGCTCGATCGGTCATCTTGGCACCCTCGATCCCATGGCCACCGGCGTTCTCCCGCTCGTCACCGGCACCCTCACAAGGCTGGCTCAGTTTTACACCACATCAGAAAAAACCTACGAAGGCATCATCAGGTTCGGTTTCGCCACCGATACCTACGACGCCGAAGGCAAACCTACGACGCCTCCGCAGTCTGTGAGCCTGCAGGCTGAAGCAATAGAAGCCCTGGCCGCGCGCTTCCGCGGAATCATCGAACAGACTCCACCCCCATTCTCGGCCAAAAAAATAAAGGGCGTTCCCGCCTACAAACTGGCGCGCCAGCAAAAAGAAGTCGTGTTGAAGCCCGTACAAGTCGAGATCAAGGAGTTCATAATCCTTGGAGTCGAGGCCGACCGCGTCCGTTTCCGCGCCCGCGTAGCCTCCGGAACCTACATGCGCTCGGTAGCTCACGAAATGGGCAGGGAACTAGCCTGTGGCGCCCATCTGGAATCCCTGCGCCGAATCTCAGTAGCCGAATTCAATCTTGAGGACGCCCACACCCTTGAAGAGGTCGCCGAGGCAGCCCGCGCCATTTTGCCGAGGTGCGACACGACTCGCAAAGAAGATAAAGGCACAAGACCCGAAGGGACTTCTGAAAATAGCCTGCCAGTTCTACTGGCGGGCCCGCCCGAACCAAAGGAACAGCGCCCCGGAGAGCCGGCCCTGAGCTTGTCGAAGGGGACGCCTGAAACACTGGAAGACCTATTCGTCCACCCCCGCAAGCTGCTTCCGAAATTTCCTTCCGTCACCGCTGACGAAACCACAGCCGCCCGCATCCGTAATGGACGCACCGTAAATCTCCCCGACCTCTCCCGCGCCCGTCAGGTCAAAGTCTTCAGCGGCCAGAGGGAACTGATCGCCATCGCCACCCGCGTAGCCGGCACCCTGTTCCACCCAAAACTCGTGCTGGCCACACCACCGGCACAGGATCTATAAGGCGCAAGTAAAGACATTTCACGCAAAGGATGAAATGCCCACGCCCTACTTCAGACTCTCCACGTAGGCGATCAGCGACCTCAAGTCATCCGGAGGTAAATCAACAGGCGGCATGCCGCCAGCGTTCATTTTCGCGGTGGGATGTCTAAATAGTTCGGCCAATTGTTCGGCTGAGAATTTCTTTCCAATGCCGATGAGTCCTGGCGCCGCGGCAGTCCCCACCCCACCCTCTCCGTGGCACGCATTGCAGGATTGCCCTTCGTAGATGGTCTTCCCCTTTGCGGCCAGCGGATCTGCGAGCGTTACATTCGCCGCAACCAGGGATGCGGAGGAGAGTTCCGGCTCGAAAGGTTTGTGGGCGTATTCCGCTTCTTCGGCATTTTGCTTCGCCAGTTGTTGAGCCACTCCCGGATCGTGCCGATCCAAGTACTGGCTGCGTAGGCCCAGGCCCAGCATCATGCATACCACGAACGCGTACCCTCCCATGGCTGCAGGCCGCTTCCACGGACGTCGTTCGATACTGCGATCGAGAAAGGGAACGGCAAGAATAGCCAGGACTAGGAAAGTGGGAATTACCAGCACCCCGACGATCGCAGCCGACCCATGCCAGTATTTCAGCCACTGAAATATGGGCAGGTAATACCACTCCGGCCGCGGTATGTACTGCGCATCCGCTGGGTTGGCAGGCGGCCCCAGTTGCATCGGCACGAAAAAGCACAGCAAGCCCAGCCCCACAATCAGCATTGCCGTGAGCGAGAGATCCATTAGCACTTGGCGGGGATAGAACAGTTCCGCTTTCTGTTTGGGATGGTAAGGGTCCTCGCTGACCGGTCCCGAGGCGCCAGCTTTGCGGAACAGAAAAATATGCGCGGCCACAAGCGCGAAGATGCACGCGGGAACAAAGAAAACGTGGGCCACGAAAAACCGCGAGATCGTAAGCGTCCCCATTTCCGTGCCACCGCGCATGAGTCGCTTAAGGCTCTCCCCAATCCAGGGAATTTCACTGGCGGCATTCGTTCCGACCGCGGTCGCAAAATAAGCTTTCTGGTCCCACGGGAGCAGGTAACCCGTGAATGCCATTGCCAGGACGAGTCCGAAGAGCACGCATCCGGAAAGCCAGAGAAGTTCGCGCCGGCCTTTGTACGATCCGTAGATATAAGTTTGCGACAGATGCAAGAACAGCACGACCACCATCGCGCTGGCGCCATAGGCGTGCAGGCTGCGCAGAAAGGAGCCGGCCGTAACGGCTTTTGTAATGTAAGCGACCGTTGTGTGGGCGTGATCGGCGGAGGGAACGTAGTACAGCGCAAGAAATATTCCGGTGATCACTTGCGAAATGAAAATGAATAAGAGTCCTGAGCCGAATACATAAGCGAAGCGTGCGCCGCCGGGTATGGGCTCGTCGAGAGCGCTCCGCAACAAATTATCCAGGCCGGTGCGGCGGTTCAGCCATCCCCACACTCCGGACGCGGCCGGTGAAGCATCGCCTTCGCTGGTGTGTGTGGAATGCATTTTCTCTCAGCCTGTGACTTTCAGCCTGACTGTCAGCCTATGACTTCCTTGTCCGCGACTAGCTGCCGGAAATATTGGAATCGCGCCATCAGTTGCCCGTCCTGGATCGATGTTTCCAGCGCGTCCATCCCGCGCAGCGAGGGCCCGCTGACCCGCGTTCCATCTGCGGCAAAAGTCGCTCCGTGGCAGGGACAGACGAATTGCTTTTTTTCCTTGTTCCACGGCACTGTGCAGCCCAAGTGAGGACAGATTGAAGTAAGAACGAGAAGCTGGCCCTGACTATCCTTCGTCACATAAACCGCTTTTTCGGATACCGATTTGCGCCAGCCGTCCAATTGTTCAATCTGAAGCGTGCGCATCACGGGTTCGGTCAACGATGAAAAATCGGTCAACCCTCCCACGGGCGACTGTTTAATTTCGGTAGTGCGGCGCAGGAGAGGAAACAAAGCAAAGCGTATGAGCGGCACTGAAAGCAGGGCTCCTACAAAGAGAGAACCGATCCCGAGTAAAGCTCCGAGAAATGAGCGTCGGTTCTGAAGAGGCGATGCAGCCGGTGAAGCGTTAGGTGACGTGCTTTCCGGATGTCCTGCGTTCTCGAACATGTAATCCTCAGTTGCCTTGACTTAAGCCATCAGCGATCCATGGAACCATGTCTTTGGAGCCGACGGTTGCCGGTTGACTATTTCTTCGGCGACAGGCTGCGGATGTAGGCCACCAACCCCTTTACATCGTCGGGCTTGATCTTTCCACCAAACGCCGGCATTTTATTTTTGCCTTTGCTGATTATCTCACTAAGCGCCTCATCGCTTTGCTTTTGAACCTCCTCGGAGCGCAGATCCTTGGCGTGGAGCGCCTTGCCAGACGGACTGTCTCCACTGCCGTCGGCTGAATGACAAAGGGCACAGTTGGTTTTGTAAAGCTTGGATGGATCGGACTGTGCTTGCGTTGTAGTTGGAAGTGCCATGAAACACAGGATGCTTGCCGCGATGAAGCTCAGAAAAAGCTTTTGCATGTTTTCTCCTTAAATCAATTTGGCCGCAGCACGACTAGCCATCAGAAAACGAATCGCGCCAGCAAATAGACCGTATTGTTGGCCGACGCATCCCTTCCCGCACCGTCGTAGTTGACTCGGGCGCCATTGAATCGGAAGTAGCCCGTGTATTGCACCGCAAGATCGATGTTCTGTTCGGGCCACCACGACAAATTTAAAGTGTATCCCTTGCTCTGAGGGCTTCCGTTGGCACTTCCAGAAACTGCAGCCTGGGTAAATAGCAGTGGATCTGCGGTTCCGGTCACGCCAAAGAACCCGGCCGTCCCAGAAAATTTAGTACCGAAATGGTACTCGACGTTTGCCTGGGCGGTATTTAAATGGTGGGGAATCTGTAGTGCACCCCCAGCAGCGAAAGTCGCCAGCAAGGAAGAGTTCTCCCGGATGTAAGAACCGCGAACGGAAAGCACGTCGCCCTTGAACTGAGGAATCGTCCGGTCATACTGAAAGTCTGCAGCCCAGTCTGTGTAGCCGTCCATTAGGCCTGTGATGGCGTTCGGAGTGCTCTTCACATGCATGCCGTACGTACCGATCTCCAAGTAATTGTTCTTGCTGGAAGTTTGCCAGGCTACACGCCAGTAGGGTGCGACTCCCCGGATATTGTGAGCAAATCCTGTTCCCCCATTGGGCTGCGTGCCGTGGATATGCTCTGAACGGTAGATCGTGCCGGTTAGATACAAATGCTCGTTCCACATCGCGTAGCCCCCAACTCCCGCTACGTCCTGCCCCAGACTTCCATTGATAAGCGCCCGTGCCGAAGGTCCTGGAGCTACGTTGCTCCCCACGAACGGGAATCCCCAGGCTGGCGTGCTGTTCCAAAGGTCCTCGACCCCCGGATTGTTGTTCAGCGTCACCCCGTATGTGATGGGCTTTCCAAGTAATTTTCCGTCTTTATTGGCGTAGCGGATATCGGTATTGTCCCAACTGAAGTGGTCACCCTGGGTCGAGTAAGTGACCTGTACAAAGCTCCCCACATGGCTGGTCCACGCGCCAGCCAGGAACAGAGATGCCGCCTGAGGAAACTGGAAATTTCCATTCTGCGTGGTTGGCTGAGGTGACTTTGTGGCCGTAAAGGAAGTATCAAAAATTACAGAGAGAGGAAATGCCTCCAGCAGGTGCAGCGCTGCATTGTGATCTTTCTTCTCGTCCGTCACCTGAGCCTTCGTCGTGAAGGTATAACCCTCCAGTTTGAACTGCCTGCCGAAAGCATTCAGCTCAGGTGGAGCGTAGTGGCACGAAGCGCAGAGCATTCCTGTCTGCCGCGAGTAACTGGGAACAGCACGCGCAATCTGAGTGAGGGATAGGACTGCAATGAGCACCACACCAGCCCCGAGAGGGCGTCCAAGCGTCATCGATTCTCCTTTTAGTTTTTGGCGAGCGGATGCGTCCGAGTTAGTCACTCTCAGGGAGATCCGAAAGAAAAGCGTCAGGGTCGATTGTCCCGAAGGATTGACAAATTGCGATGTTCAATTTTGCTCACCTGCGATGATTTACTTCTACGAGTAGCAGTACGCGGGAGCAGTAGACCAAACGAGGTTGGACTCGAACTACGGCCTCCGGGGTGTGACTTGCCGCGCAACTGGAGGCCTGTCCCGTTTTTGCACATTGGCGACACCGCTCTCAGCCCAAGGAGGACGTTCAAGCTCGGCCGAAGCAAATTCTAGGCAATGCACGGAGCGATAAGGTACGCGGCACCAGCTGCCAACGCTCGAATAATGAGTGTCTGAATCGCGCCCGTTGCGCATCCTTGTCAGAGTGGTCGCTTCTGACCATACACCGAGAGGAATACTCGCGTAACGTGAGGGTATATGACAGGTTGACAGATTTTGATGCGCTGATGCGGCAGGCGATCGGAATCGCAAACGCCGCCACCGTCAGTCGCAACTTCGATACGATTTCTCACGTCTTGGAGGAAGTTGAAAATGGCTACTCAACTGTGCCAGCAGTGCCAACAATCCCACCCCGGTCGCGTCTGCGATTACGGCGAAAAAGGTGACTGCGTCGAGACGATCGGCGTCAATGAGGTTGCTCAACCGTGTAACGAACCATCGAAAGACGAGGAAGATTGAGGTTCGTGACGATCCGGAGCGCAGGACAATCGACAAAGGCGGACATCTGTTGAAAACGGCCCATCTCCTTGAAGACTTAACCTAGAAGAGGAGTTTCTGTGCCGAACGCAAAGAAGCGGGCGACATCGGAGAAGTACGGCTCAGACCCATTGCCAAAGGCCGCCATCCGACCCTTTCCCGTGAATTACGTCTCGACCTGGACGATGAAAAATGGGACTGAGGTTACCATCCGCCCGATCCGCTCCGAAGACGAACCTTTGATGGTTAAGTTTCACCAGACGCTCTCCGATCGCAGCGTCTATTTGCGCTACTTCTGCTCCCTCAGTCTGAGCAGGCGGGTGGCGCATGAGCGATTGGTGCGCATCTGCCGTGGCAATCACGACCGCGAAATAGTGTTGGTCGCCCAGCGAACGGATCCAGGAACGGAAGGCCTCCGGATCATTGCCGTCGGGCGTATGAACAAACTTCGGGCCGGAAATGCAGCGGAAGTTGCTGTGCTCGTTTCAGACCAATATCAGAAGCTTGGCCTGGGGCACGAACCTGCTCCGTAGAGTCGTCGAGATTGCGCGAGATGAAAAGCTGAGGCGGGTTTCTGCAGAGATTCTGCCTGACAACCTGGCGATGCAGGTCATCATGAAACGCCTCGGTTTTTGTGTTCACCGGAGCAAAGATCTGCGCTCCGTACGGGCCGTCCTGGATCTTTAGGTCCGAGCCCGATGTTTCTTAATTTATAAATCCGTGATCCAGTTGACTATGGCGGTCACAGGCATCTGTGGCCACTCTCAAGCTGATGCATCAAGTCGCATTGCCCATAGTGTTTCTTGACGCATTCCGCCCATCCCTTTACTGTGACGACTACGCAACCCATGAAACTCTCCGTGGTCATGCCCGTCTACAACGAACAGGGTACTGTGCGCGAAGCCGTCTCGCGCGTTCTGGCCGTCCCGTTGGAAATTGAGCTCATTTGTGTCGACGACAGCTCAACCGACGGCTCGCGGGAAATTCTGACCGAACTCCAGGCCAGCCATCCCCAAATCCAAGTCCTGCTCCAGCCGAAAAATATAGGCAAGGGCGCCGCCCTACGCCGCGGCATCCAGAATTCCACCGGTGACTTCATCATTATTCAGGACGCCGATCTCGAATACGATCCCACCGACTATCCAGCCTTGCTCGTGCCTCTAATCGAGGGGAAAGCCGACGTAGTCTACGGATCGCGCTTCCTTGGCTCCGGCCCGCACCGCGTCCTATATTTCTGGCATTCCGTTGGCAACTCGATCCTGACCCTCCTCTCCAACGCTCTGACCAACATGAACATGACCGACATGGAGACCTGCTACAAAGTTTTTCGGCGTGAGGTGCTCCAATCCATTCCCATCGAAGAAGACGGTTTCGGCTTCGAGCCCGAGATCACAGTCAAAATCGCCAAGCGCCGCCTGCGAGTCTACGAAGTCGGCATCAGCTATTGGGGACGCACCTACGAGGAAGGAAAAAAGATCGGCTGGAAAGACGGCGTCCGTGCTCTCTGGTGCCTGCTGAAATATACCCTGACGTCGACCAGTCCCGGAAGGGACGAATGATAGTAGCCCGCCAGACCCCGAGCTTCCCTCGCCAGAAACGAGAGCATATTCAATGTCCGATAACAGGTATTATGTAAAGTCACGGCTCGAGCACCCATTTGCCGTCCGCCTCACTCGATCACCTCGACGGCCGCTTCAATTCCCCAGGCTCGAATTCCCTTCTCAAGGGTCGCAAGCTTCCCCCGATGACGCACCGCCAGACCGACCAAATACGCATCCGTGATCTGATGGTGTCCAGTAAGGCGCTCGACATTCTTGACCGCGTCTACAACCGGAATTGAATCTGGCCAGAAGTGATGATGAGGAAGACTTAGATTGGACTCCAGCACAAGTAAAGCGTTCGCGGGCGTGAGCGCATGGGCTGAGAACGCCGGATTGCTCAAGACTCTAACGAAGGCCGCCTCTGTGAACGGACAAGTTGCCCACCCGGCGCGGGAATGGCGCGCAAACCACTGTCCCACCCTGTCGTGGAATTCGTGCGCAGGCCATGCCAATGCGATCAGCACGTTCGCATCCAGCAAGAACGGGCCCAACTAGATCTCATCCTCAAGCAAGCGCTTGATTTTTTCTAATGTGACTTTGGGAGAGTTTGCAGGCAGTACCACAGTGTGGAACCCATTGAGCATGCGGGTCTGCACAGGCGCCTCCAAGCCCCGGCGCACGAGCTCTGAAGCCGCCTTGCCTAGCGGCACGGACCGGTTTTCAGCGTAACCCTTCAGAAGCTCAAGAACATCATCGTCAAGATTGAGCGTCGTCCTCATGGCATATCATGATGCCATGTAAAAGCTCATGATGTCAAGTTGGTGGCTGACGCATCACAGTCTGACAGAAGCATCATTTAATGCCACCTTACATCTTGTACTTCCCCAGGTCGTCGTCGTTCAGACCCTCAAGATATTTCCTCAACTCCTCGCTGGTCACCCGGTCCGACATATTGGCCGCTAACTTCGAAGTCTTCAACACAACGTCCTCGACAAAGATCGGACAATCCACCCGCAGCGCCAACGCCAGCGCATCCGACGGCCGCGAATCAATGCTGATCACCTCGCCCCCGCGCTCCAACCAGATGACCGCATAAAACGTGTCCTCGCGCAGCTCCGTAACCACAACCTTGTGCACCTGCGTCTCCAGCCCGGTCAGCACATTCTTAATCAGATCGTGCGTCATCGGCCGCGGCGGGCTGACCTTCTCCATCTCCAGCGCAATCGCGTTCGCCTCATACACTCCCACCCAAATCGGCAACACCGTATCCCCCCCACATCCTTCAACACGACTATCGGCATGTTCGACACTGGATCCATAAGTAGACCGCGGATTGTCATTTCTACTTCCATGGGGAGCTCCTGATATTTGCTTCTTATATCACCAATTCGCCCAGGAGGCTGTTGGGAAAACTGGCGGTTACTTTCACTGGGGCGTAGGTTCCTGATTGGAGCGCGTGCGGGGCGGTGAAGTTCAGGGTTTTGTTGTGGGTGGTGCGGCCGATCCATTGGGAGCGGGCTTCGTTTTTGGCTTCAACCATTACTTCACAGGTTGTTCCGATGTATTTCTTGTAGCGCGTGGTTTGAATGTCGCGCTGCTTCGACATCAGCACTTCCAGACGGCGGGCTTTTTCTGCGTCGGGGATGGCATCTTCCATGCTGAGCGACGGCGTATTTGGCCTTGGGGAATATTTGAAGGCGAAGACGGCGTCATAGCCGACTTCGTCCAAGAGATCGAGCGTGGCGGCGAAGTCGGCTTCGGTTTCGCCGGGGAAGCCTACGATCACGTCGGTGGTGATGCTGATTTCGCGCTTCGCGGATTTCATCCACGCGATGCGTTCGAGATATTGGTCGCGGTTGTAGAGGCGCTGCATGGCGTCGAGGACGCGGGTCGATCCGCTCTGCACGGGCAGGTGAACGTGGTCGCAGAGCGTGGGCACGGCGTCGATGGCGTCGACGATGTCGCGTCCGAAGTCGCGCGGGTGCGAGGTGGTGAAGCGCACGCGGCGGATGCCGGGAACCTCTCCTACGGCCGCCAGCAGTTCTGCGAAAGTCTTACTGGAACTTTTTTGGTAACCCGGCTTCCCTTCCGGATCTTTATACGAATTCACATTCTGGCCGAGCAGTTGAATCTCCGTGTAGCCGAGATCGGCCATCTGGCGTGCTTCGGCGAGCACCGACTCCGAAGTCCGGCTGCGCTCCTTGCCGCGCGTGTAAGGCACGACGCAATAGGCGCAGAACTTGTCGCAGCCTTCGATGATGGTGATGTATCCGCGATGCGGATTGGTGCGGGCGGTGAACTCGGTCTCGAAGCACTCGTCGGTCTCGCGGTCGTCGAGCCCGGTTACGCGGATCGGGTTTCCGGCTTCGGGCTTCCGGCCTGCCGGAATTCACGGTTTCGCGCGACGCGTTTTCTATCTGGGTCAGCAGTTGCGGGAGCTTTCGGTACGACGCCGATCCGCAGACCAGCGAAACGTAGGGCGCGCGCTCGAAAATCTTTTCGCCCTCCTGCTGCGCGACGCAGCCCAGCACGCCAAACGTCTTGCCTTGCTTTTTATACTTCTTGTAATCGGAGAGCCGGTTGAAAACTTTCTGCTCGGCCTTGTCGCGGATGGAGCAGGTGTTGTAGAGAACCAGGTCGGCCTGCTCGACCGTCTCCACCTGGCGATAGCCTTCCTGCACCAGCGTGCCGACGACCTTTTCGGAGTCGTGTGCATTCATCTGGCAGCCGAAGGTTTCGAGGTAGAAAGTCTTCTGCGGATTGTCCCGTGGAACTCCAGACATATAGGGAAAGTATAGCGCGGGGAGAGCTTCTAGCTCCTAGCTGCTAGCTTCTAGCCAAACCGTCGACTCGGATGTAGGGGCGCCCCACCCTTCTCGCGCTTTTGCGAGAGGGTGGGGATTTTGATTCGAGTCTCACCGGCAGCTCCCTAAAGTATTGGTTGAACAGTGGTATTCCCTAGACATTGCGTGCGGCGGGCGAGAGACTTAGTTTGTAAGGTGCGAACCTAGGCGTTCTGCTTAGGATGAGATTGAAGGGCGGCTGCGAGGCCGCCCTTTGTATTTGGAGCATCAATAAGAACTGGCGGGATTCCGACCGCGCCGCGTTAAACGGACAGCGGGTCCCCATCCTATCTCGCGGCATTTTGGCGAGATAGGGTGGGGACTTTGACTTTCAATTTTATGTTTTGTCATTCCGAGCGAAGTCGAGGAACCTACTGTTCCTCGCCGCGAGGACGACGCCGGCGAAAGCGCCTAGATCGTTTTTACTTCTTTGAGGAGCACTCGGAAAGCGGGCAGCACGAGATCGACGTCAGGTTTATCCAAGAGAATATTCGAGTGGTGTGCGGCGATGTCTCCGAATATCTTGGCACCAAGGAGGCCGTCAAGGGCCTCCCGAAGGCTCTTGGAGAGTGAAGGGAGCCCTCTACATGCGTTAATCTTATCTTTTAGCCCAAACTTCCCTTTGACGGCTGCGTCAACGGTGTCCAGCGTCCTTTCTACGATGATCCGCACAAGCAAGCCGCATGCATTCCAGCACTCTAGGGGGTAGCACTTTCTCAGTTCTTGCAGCAATGCGCCGATTTTCGCGTCTGTAAAGGCCCTTCCGGAGAAGTCAAATGGCGAGCCACCGTCCAGCTTCGGCGGGATCACTGATCCGCGAAGGCTGCGAACCTCCTGATCGATCTCCTTTCGAATTTCTCGCCGGAGGCTGAACTCGCCTTTGGCATTGATGAGCCGTTGGCCCTTGCCGCAAAGATACGTTAGCAACTGCGGCAGGTTTTTCGGAACAGGCACGTCGGCGAGTTTGAAGAGGTGGTCGAGCTCGTCCTTGTTGACAGATTCCCGAGCGTCTTCAATTGCATGGAAATAGACAAGGCGCACAATCTGAGCCGTCGGGCCTAGAGAGTGGAAGTTGGGAAACAGATCAACGAATTCGTTAACTCTATCTTTCATTCAGGTGCCGCCGCAGATTTTGCGGTGACCTCTCGGATGCCCGCTGCGAGAATTTTCCAGACTTGATATTCGCGATCGCCCGACTTCACGGCGACGGACCTTACCATACCTTTCTTTATTTGGACCTTTAAATTGTTCACGACCTTTGGAGCGAAGGCCTCCCTGAAGACTTTGTCGACTAGGTACGAGATCTCCGAGTTGCTCAGTCCGTCTACCTTTTCTTGCCGGGCTGCCTCGAGAATCCAGCAAAACTTCTTCCAGTCAGCCGACAGCGAACTCCAAGATACGAGGCCCGGATCGTCGGGACTGAAGTCGAGGGCAGCCGCCTCTGGTCTTATTGTCAGCGGACTATCTGTCCGCGCTGCCGGAGGCGTGCGCTTCTTTAACCTGCGAGGGGCCTCCTGGGCAAGCTGCGGTCCTCGATCTCGGTCGATAAATTCCGACCTAAGAGAGTGCCTGAGAACTTCCTGAAAGGCGATTTTCCGGAGTTCAGGGTCTTCGACAATCTGCACTGTCTCCGCTGCTGATTTGAGTATTCCTTCGAGGTTGCTCATAACTAACTCCTTAAACAGTTTCGCGAATCTTCGTAGACGGCATTAGGGCAGCGCGTACTTCCACACCCGTTTGTTGCCCTCAGCGAGTTGCAGTCGCCTCAGTTGCCTCTGTCTAACCAATCGGATAAGCGGCGTGCTCAGGCTCGTCTGCGGATAATGCCAGCCATGTTCGGCCAACTTGCTTTGTATTTCGGCGAGGGACCGCGGCTCGCCGAAGAACCCTTCCTGGGCCAGGGTCGCTACTCTGTCGCCCAATGAAGAAGGCACTCTGGCCCTGCTTCCGCCGCTCCGTTCGCCTCTTCGGGAATCTTCGGTCGCCTCTGCGGCTGAGGCTCCCTCAGAAATCAAGGCGGCAAGTATTACTTCAAAGGCCTTCACCTTCAAAGGGCCCTCCGACATATCAGCCACGGCTTCCTCTGCTTTTCGCCGTGCTGCTACGAGGTCTTGACCGTTCATGACGCCCTCTCAGCCGGCTCCACAGTTGCTAGAGTGTCTAGGAACTCTTCAACCTTATTCACTCTCGCCTTGTAGCTGCCCCTGCCACTGCGGTCTGCGAATTTTTCATCAAGGGATTCTTTCGCCCGCGCCGCGGCCTGGTTTTTTGGCAGTCCGGTATAGTCTGCCAACTGCTCTACCGTAACCTCGCCGCTCACGGTTTCGTCCAGTTTCGATGCGATAAGCCGTCCAGCGAGAACGAGCTTCACTTGCTCTTTCCCTGGGCGATCGGTCTTCTTGAGGTGAACTGTCCCTTTCTTATCGACGACACAATGCGGCAAGGCCTTCCGAATCAGGTGCTCCAATCTTTCGACGCGCACCTCGTCATCAACCAAAAACTGCTCCTTCAGCTTTTCTAACTCCATGGCGCCTCCATATCAATTACCGTATGTCTATACATCATTAAGTCTATCGCGATCCGCAGGACTGCGTCAAGCGGATGGTGCGACTTTTCTCTGCTGTAAGCTTTGACATTTCTTGGGAATTGCGTGTAAACGTGACTTGACTTGGTCATGGCGTTTGCGGAAAGATCCTCATCCTCGCGCGACACCGTTCCGCGAGACGACTGGGTGCCATTATTGTGTCTACTCTAAAGTTCTCATTCCAGCACATACGACGCATGTTTGCAGCACTTTGTGCTCTGCCGGACTGCTTACCAATAGACCGTTAATATCGTATGTCTATAAAACATGTGAAGCGATGGGGGAGGCGGTGGGCAGCGGCCAGCCGCCGAGTTCCAGTCTTGCCGCTCCTGACCTTTGCACCCTAAAAAGGAGATTCGGCTGCTTTATGCGGTCATGGCGTTTGCGGAAAGATCCTCATCCTCGCGCGACACCATTCCGCGAGACGACTGGGCGCCATTATTGTGTCTACTTCAAAGTTCCCATGCCAGCACACACGACGCATGTTTGCTGCACCTTGTGCTCTTCCGGACTGCTTACTAGTAGACTGTTAATATCGTATGTCTATAAAACATGTGAAGCGATGGGGAGGCGGTGGGCAGCGGCCAGCCGCCGAGTTCCAGTCTCCTGGCCGCTCCTGACCTTTGCACCGTAAAAACGGGGATTCGGCTGCTTTATGCGGTCATGGCGTTTGCGGAAAGATCCTCATCCTCGCGCGACACCATTCCGCGAGACGACTGGGCGCCATTATTGTGTCTACTTCAAAGTTCTCATGCCAGCACACACAACGCATGTTTGCCCATGATCTCGTGCCCCTTGAGTAGCGCGGCGCTAGACACATTGGAGATCGTTCTAGTCGCGAATTGCGGCGCCACTCAATGCTCGACATACGGACTGGCGTGTTTGGGTTCATAGATGCCTAGTTTGCTGCCGCTAGGGAGGGTTAGGGCGGCTAGGCTTCCCCAGCGCTGTTCGGTAATGGCGGAGATTGGGACGTTTTTTGATTTGAGATCGCGCAGGGTGGCGGCGATGTCGTCGCACGTCAGGTAGAGTTCGTGGCGGGCGTTTTGCTCGGCGTCATTCTGCTCTAAACTTTTCTTATCCAGACTTTTCTTATCCCAGCTTTTCTTATCCCAGCTTTGTTTATCTAAATCATGGAAGGCGGCTTCGGCGGGAGGCAGGGCGAAGATCAGCCAGCCGTGGCCGGCGTCGACGGAGGGGAAATTGAGGACGTCGCGGAAGAAGGCGCGGTCGGCTTCCGCGTCCGTGGTGTAGAGGACGATGTGGGCGCCGGTAATCATGTGGGGGCTCCCTTCGAGGTGATCATCGTCTCACCGTGCGGTGGAGTTCGCAAGGAATTGCGAGAACACAACCGCACCCGGGATTGAGAGTTGTGGAATCCCACCTTTCGCAAAAGCGGCGAAAGATGGGGCGCCCGGCAGGAAACCAGATTCCTCACCCAAAGAGCGGGTTCGGAATGACAAAGGTGGGTAACGAGTTCGGGACGACAGCGACAAACGGAGTCGGCGTCTCACCGTGCGGTGGAGTTCGCGAGGAATTGGAGGACACAACTTCTCACGGGGTTGAGAGTTGTGGAATCCCACCTTTCGCAAAATCGGCGAAAGATGGGGCACCCGTCAGCGCGGCGCTGCCGACAAAATGCAGAGGTCCTTCATTTCGTTCAGGATGACAACTAGTTTACTTCGATGACAGGGCGGAGAACACAACTTCCCACGGGGTTGAGAGTTGTGGAATCCCACCTTTCGCAAAATCGGCGAAAGATGGGGCACCCGTCAGCGCGGCTGCTGCCGACAAAATGCAGAGGTCCTTCATTTCGTTCAGGATGACAACTAGTTTACTTCGATGACAGGGCGGAGAGCACAAGCTGCACATGGGATTGAGAGTTGTGGAATCCCACCTTTCGCAAAAGCGGCGAAAGATGGGGCACCCGGCACCCGGCGGATCATCTTGAGCTCGATCATGGTCTCACCGTGCGGTGTGTAAGTTCGCAAGGAATTGCGAGAAGCACAACTGCACATGGGATTGGGAGTTGTGGAATCCCACCTTTCGCAAAAAAAACCGCGAAAGTATGGGGCACCCCGTCAGCGCGGCGCTGACGACAAAATGCATAGGTCCTTCACTTCGTTCAGGATGACAACTTTTTTACTTCGATGACTTACTTCGATGACAAGGCGCTGTGGTTCGGGTCAGACGGTGCAGCGAAGCGGTAGAATCTTTACATCTGCAGACTACGGGGATGTCTTTCCAGCCGCGGGCTTTGGGCTGGCAGGTCAGGAGGCACCAGGCTTCGCGGTATTTTTCGTATCTGGCTTTGCCGGTGCCGCGAGGGCTGAAGTGGAGCATGGAGTGTCCCAGGAAGGCCTCGATGGGGACGATGTACCAGACGTTTTCGGGAACGATGTGGGCAGAGAGGAAGTCGATGTCGTCCTTGGTGTAGTTGTAGTTTTCGCCGCCGCCTCGGACTACATATTGGCCAAGACGACTGGCGCTGGCGCATTTCACCTGGACGCGCCAAAATGTTCGACCGGAGCCGACCAGGACATCGTAGGGATCGCTCTCTCCCCAAGGTTTGGCGACGCGGAGATCGAAGCCGGAAGCTCGGGCGATGAATGCCGCCTCGGCGGCTTCTCCGCGACGCTTGTGGTCGGGACTGCCAATAGCGTGGACTCTGGGGACTTTCTCGACGTGCTTTTCGCGAGCCGATTCCCTGTTGGCCGGTTTCTCCCCCTTCTTCCACATAACAAAAAAGGCGCAGCTGGTGGGCTGCGCCTGGGTGCTCCGTTTCTTGAAATATGTTCTGTCCTAAGACACGAAAAAGCGCGGCCCGGAGGCTGCGCTTTCTTTGTTTTCTGATCCTGTATCTAGTTTATCAATTTACATAGGGTAAACCGGCAAAAATAATGACTTTATTTCTGCTTCGGAATGTGCGGGTTGCGGGAAATGGGGTCGTTTGGGGGCTTGACAAGAATTTCCACAGGAAGTCAAAATCCCCACCCCTTCGACTTCGCTCAGGGCAGGCTCTAGCCGCTAAGAACGCGACTAGAATGGGGCACCCGTCGGACGTAGAACTTCCCCGTCGGGTTCAGCTTTCTGCGAATTTCTTCAGCGAATTGAGCACGCCGGGCCAGCCTCCGGTGTAGTCCTTGCGAGCGATGGGCAAATTCTTGAGGCCGCTGTGCGTGACTTTGACGTGAGTGCCGCCCGCCTTGGGCGCGAGCTCCCAGCGGACCACGGTGCGGCGCGCGGGGTCGTCGTGCCAATTCGCGATCCAGGTGTAGGCGAGGATGCGGGGAGGATCGTAGTCCAGGATCTCGCCGTGACACTCGAACTCGCTGACGTTGTTAACGACTATCGAGCCTTTTTCGGTGGCGTAGCGGTAGCGGCCGCCAAGGCGCGGGTCCATCTCCCAGAATTTGATGGGGCACGCGGGATCGTTGAACCAGCGCTTGAGTTGGGCGGAGTCGGTCAGGGCTTGGAAGACGCGCTCGGGCGGAGCGGCGATTTCGATCTCGGTGACGATGGCGTCTTGATCGGGAATGGTGGAGGTCGTAAGCATAAATTTTCCTCGTTATGGCTGCGCCGGTCGTTTGACTTTTGTCGTGCGGGAGGCTTGCGTCTCCCGGGCGCGCCCGGCTTCTACGAAGGATTTCAGGTTGGACAGACTATTCACCCAGAAGGTGCGGTACTGCTCGATCCAGGAGTCGACGGCGCGGAGCGGTTCGGGGTTGAGTTGGTAAACACGGTGGCGGCCTTCACGGTGTTCTCGGACCAGGTGGGCGCGGCGCAGGAGGCGCAGGTGCTTGGAGATGGCGGGCCGAGAAACGGAAAGGCTTCGGCGATCTGGCCGGCGGGCTGACTGCCGCGACGCAGGAGATCGAGGACGGCGCGGCGCGTGGGATCAGCGAGGGCTTGGAAAGTCGCTTCGGCGGCTGGGGGCGGGCGGCCGGATATGTAACCGAACGGTTCCGCATAATGGGTAACCATACAGTTACGCGAAAGCGCGTCAAGGTCAAAATTTGCCGCTTTTAGTCTTACTATTGATACACTGTAAGCATGCGGCGACAGATTACATCGGTAAGCACAAAAGGGCAGTTTGTGATTCCTTCCGAGATGAGAGCTTCTCTGGGGATCAAGCCGGGGACGCGCATCGCTGTCACTCAGGAGGGATCGCGTATTGTTCTCGAGCCGGTGTCGGAAGAGCTGGTCGATAAGACGAGAGGACTGTTTTCGGGCAAGCCTTCCCTTTCGGAAGAGCTCGGGCGGCAGCGGCGGAGGAAGGATAAATGGTGATCTACGTCCTCGATTCGAGTGCTGTGCTGCGCTATCTGGACGATGAGGCGGGAGCAGACCGAGTCGCGGAGATTATCAAGTCTCACTTGGCGGGAAGGTGCGAGGCGATTATTTCAGCGCCCCATTGGGGGGAAATTGCCGGGATTACATGCAAGATTCACGGGAGGCAGCTGATGGACTTGGTGCTCTCCCGCCTGAGTGCGTTTGGATTTCAAGTTGTGGCGGCGGATGCGGACCGGGCGGTGGGCGCTGCGCTGATCAAACTCAAGACAGGTGTTCCCTACGTGGACGCGTTTGGCGTGGAACTGGCCGCTGGTGCGGGTGAGCGTGTTTTCGTGACGGCGGATTTTGACTTTAGGCCGGCAGGGCGCGATGTGACGATTGAGTTTCTGCCCGCGAAGTAGCCATGCTTTTTCCTGTGTGAGTGTGAACGTTGGTTTGCGGGGCGTATCGTCCTCGAGATCAAAAAAAGCCAAGATTAAGGGCGTCGGACGGGAGTGTCCGATCCGCGGACCAGGTCGAGGAAGGCCTGATGGACGCGCGTGTCGTGGGAGAGTTCGGGGTGGAAGGTGGCGGCCATGGCGCTTCCCTGCCGGACAGCGACCGGATCGGCACCTTCGGTGGCGATGACTTCGACGCCGGGGCCGACATGCTCAATTTTCGGAGCGCGGATAAATACCATTTCCAGCGGGCTATTTGCGAACAGGCCCTCGCGGATGGAGCTGTCGATCTGACGTCCGTAGGCGTTGCGGCGGATGCGGATGTCGAGCGCGCCGAGGCCGGCTTGTTTGGGGTTCTCGACTTCTGTGGCCAGCAGGATGGCGCCGGCGCAGGTACCGAAGGTGGGCTTGAGGCGGACGAACTGCTTTAGCTTTTCGAAACCTTCTTCTCCCAACAATTTCAGGAATGTGCCGGACTCGCCGCCGGGGATAACGAGGCCGTCGATGGCGTCGAGTTGGTCAGGCTTCTTTGACGAGCACTACTTCGGCGCCGAGTTCTTCGAGGCGGCGGCGGTGGGCGTCGAAATCGCCTTGCAGGGCTAGGACTCCGATTTTCATATCCTGGACTTCGGTTGACTCTTCCCTACTACCGATATTACCGGATATTTCTGGGAGCCCAGCGCTTGTCGTGGCTAAGCTAGAGGGGAAGGGCGCTAGGAAAACGCGTCTGGAAATCCAGCAGGCCGACCCAGTCGGGGGTGATGGTGACGCGAACCATCGACGAGACCATTTTCCCCAGTTGCGCGACCCAGGCCTTGCCCTGGTCAGGTCCGAAGTAGCGCTCGGCGGCAGTGGCGTATTCCGGTACGATTCCCTGGACCGGTTCGAGGCGCGCGTTCCCGCGAACCAACAGCACCTTGTGAGGAAAAGTGTTGTCGTCGATGGTGAGCGAGACTCTGGGATTTTTGGCCAGAGCCTTCACTTTAGGCGCCTTCGGTGGCGTACCCATCACAAAGTCGCGCCCATTCCAGTGAAACCAGATCGGAATCACGCGCGGCGTGCCGTCGGTGGCGATATAGGCTAAGCGGGCGGGAATTTTTGATTGAAGAAGTTCCAGCGATGCGGGATGTTTTAGAAGGCCAAGGTCGCCTTGTTTGACGGGCATAGTTTGCTCCTTTTCGAGCTCACGATTTGGGAAGTGAGTTGATCCGTGCAGGAGTATACGCGACATTGGAAAGTGAAGGCGGCAGTTACGTTTGCCAGACGGAAGGTCAAAAGCGGCGGACAGGAGTGTCCGCCCCACACGGGTGCTAAACCATTGACGCAATCGTGGCAGGGATGCTTCGACTCCGAATGTGACCGCTTTGCGGTCCCATTCTGCGCTCAGCATGACATATTCTCTCAGTTTACAGGTTTGCGTACGGCTGCGCCCAGTACTTTGCCGGGGCCGGATTCTTGTACTAATGCGACGAGCCTGACATTCTTTGGATCAGTGCCGGGCTTGAGTTTCAGCTGGATGTCCTGGGTGAAGGTCTTTCCCTTTTGTAGTTTTCCTACCTTGGTGAGTTCCTGGACGACTGCGACGTGCACCAGATGCCGGCCACCATTTTCTCCGCGTAAGACTTGCGACTCTACGTGATCGAGCGCGATCGCGAGGTAAACATCGGCGTTGTGTTTTTCGAAATTGGCGTCGGTTTCAAGGTGGGCTCGAAGCGTGGTTGGATTTCCGGCGTCCACGGTTACTTCGCCGATGCGAATGGGAACCTTGGGCGTGGCTCCGGCTTTCTGCAGGAGTTCCTTGATCTGTTGCGGATTGCCCAGGCGGATTTGCTGGGTTCCATCCACGATCAGTTGCGGAGTGAAAACAGTCTTCTCGCCAAGAGCACCCTCGTAGGAACTCTGGCGGTCGGTCAGCGAAGCAGAGGAGTTGGGATCTTTCCAGCCATCCTGATCCCAATAGGTGACGTGTTCACTCATGACAATCAGATGGGCGCCAGGAATGGGCTGGGCCGTATCCAACTTTTGCAGAAAGATGTCGGCGGGAGGACAGCTGGAACAGCCTTCGGAGGTGAAGAGCTCGATGAGAACGGGAGTCGCCGACGGGGACTTATCTGGATCGATTGCGCCGCCATCCTGCGGAACGCGGGCGCCGCGAGAGAGCGCCGCACTCGAAAATACCAGGCAGCAGAATACAACCGCAGATGCTGATACTAGTGTTAGACCCAGAGCCTCTCGGGACATCTTCATAATTTACCAGCCGTTCCGCCTGGCACCCAGGCAACCATTCATGGGATGATCTCGTTGAACTTTTGATTCGCGGCGCGGGCCTCTGACGAACGTTATTTCTACAGTTGCCAATGGTAATATCTGTGCGCGAAACTTCACAGAAGTCGTAGCCGCAACGGAGGTGCATGTGGCTAGCGCATCGATTCCGATCAACAAAAACAAAGAAGTCATGCGGGCGGCGCGTATCGCCCTCGTCGAGCAACACGTACGACTGGAGAACGCGCATGACCTTGAGGGTGTTCTCCAGACCTTTGGCAGTACCGCACGGTACGACGATGAGGCGTGGGGCGAACATTATGAGGGCGGAGACGGGGTCCGCCAGTTTTATGAGCAGCTGATGAAGGCACTGCCTGATTTGGAGATCGAGGTGCTGCGCCGGCATGTCACCGACGATGCCGTTCTGCTCGAGGTGATGATTCGCGGCACGCATCTTGGGGAGTGGCGTGGCCTTCCGGCAACCGGGAGGCGAGTCGAGATCCCGCTTTGCGGGGTGTACACGTTTGACTCTGAAGACCGGCTGGCGGGAGAGAAAATCTATTACGACCGCGCGACGGTATTGGGACAGCTGGGCGTTTTCCACGACCCGCAAAGTGTGTTGGGCCGACTCTGCACGTTAGCGACTCACCCGGTCACGATGGGACGGGCGTTAGGCAGGAAACTGTTGCGCAGGTGATCGGCTTTGGACTATGGAGATGCGAATCCGCGCGCCGCGTGCGATTGCCGTACGTCTCACCTCCTTTGTGAGACATGGAAATCAGACTTGGGCCGCCCGTCTATCCCTGGTTTCCTCCCGGTTTCCGACGGTTTTTCCAGCGTCGTGATCTTCGTAATTTTCGACATCTCGCTGGCGCAGTAATACTGACATGCTTAAGGCCCCGTGATCGGGCATGAGAGTGCAGCCAGCAATAGTATACTTTACATTACAAAGGTCTTTGTGATAGGCTCCACTAGTCGATGTTAACCCGAGTGAAACTCAGGAATAAGTATGAATCAAGTCTCCTCGCCATTGTTGGGTATCCAGATTCGGAACAGGTCTCGCTCGATGGGACTCAAGTTGCTCTTGGTCAGCGCACTTGCTTTGCTGATGACGATTCCGTCGTTCTTCGTCGAACAGCCTTGTAGAGGAACGAACCAAGCGAGCCAAGGACGTAATCCAGGAGATCAGCGGCCGCGCAGGTGGTCAGCAGACCTTTCTTGGGCCCTCGCTCTCAATTCCTTACAGCGTTCCACCGCTTTACAAGGGCGGCTTCACCCGCACTCGGCGTATACGTGGTGTTTCCGACGAGGGGGGATGCCGTTGTAAGAGTTCGCACTCAGGAGCGGCATCGTTCTCTATTCAAGGTGCCTGTCTATCAGGCGGAACTGAAATTCGATGCGACATTCGACCTCACGGGAGTTCCTTCGGCAGCACCCAGCAGGCGCAGAACTGGACTGGACTCGAGCGGGGATTGTGATGGGCGTTAGCGACGCTCGCGGAGCTTGGCGGATGGAACCTGACGGCGAATGGCAAGACAATCACATTCGTCCCAGCAGAAAATGTTGGAGAGCCAAACCCGCGCTGCCGCTTGCCTATTTTGGCGTGAGAGTTTCCGAACTGGCCCAGCCCAACTCGACGTTCAGCGTAACTGCCAACTTGCGTTTTTCCGGCGCTCAGCGACTGGCGGTCTTAGCCTATGGCAAGAGCACGCACTTTACCGCAGAGGGCGACTGGCCGAGTCCGGGTTTCGATGGTGGCTTCTTACCCGTGAAACGTACACTGTCTCAGCGCAAGGCTTTACCGGAGAGTGGTCCGATACCCTTCATCGCCCGCGGAATTCCCGCCGAAGGGCACCAATACCGCGGTCAGCGCACTGGATCACACAGCGATGGGAATCTCGTTCATCGAAATGGCGGACCCGTATCAATCTGTCAGTCGTTCGCTCAAATATGCACTTTTGTTTATCGGATTATTGTTTCTCTCGTACTTTGTTTTTGAAGCCACTGCCGGAAAGCGCGTCCATCCCGCGCAGTATGTTTTGGTTGGCATGGCGCACATGATTTTTTATCTTCTATTGCTCTCCTTGGCCGAGCGGATTGGTTTTGATCTGGGGCTTTTTACTGGCAGGCGGCGCCACGGTACTTTTGCTTTCGGCCAATGCGCAGTGGATTTTCGCAAGCCGAGTGCAGGGTCTCCGCGCTCTCTTCGTATTCAGCTTGCTCTACTTTTTCATCTATCTGTTACTGCGCCTGGAAGACAACGCACTGTCTGGTGGGTGCAGTGGCAAGCTTTCTCGCAGTGGCAGCTGTGATGTACTTCACTCGTAATATCGATTGGTATAGCTCGATACCAGCCGGTGGCGCAATCCGCAACGGCGGTCAAAAGGATTCGGTGTAAATTTAGCCCACCATCTCCTTAGACTGGAGATGAGTGTCCCTCACTCCCAGCGGCTAAAGCCGTTCGGTGTGGGTGCTTGAATCGGAGCGCTGGAAGCCCTGCGCCACCCGATAGGGAGAGAGCTGATTCGCTCGAGAACGCCTGCCTACCAGCCTCTGGTTTGCAGCATGTGCGCTTCGTCCAACCCCGCGACGGCCAGGCCTTTCATCGCTCCTATCAGGTCTTCGCTGACTTCAAGTAATACTTTAGGGTCGTTGAAGTGCGTGGCGGCTTTGACGATGGCTCTGCGCGCGCTTCTCGGCTTCTGCGGGGTCGGCGAAGGTGGTGCTGTCTTTCATGAAGATGCCGCTGCCGACGAAGACGGCTTCGGCGCCTAGCTGCATGACCAGGCTCGCGTCGGCCGGGGTGGCGATGCCTCCGGCGGAGAAATTGGGGACGGGAAGCTTGCCTGCTTTCGCGACCATCTTGATCAGCTCGTAGGGCGCGCCGTGCTCTTTGGCTTTGGCGTAGAGTTCTTCTTCGCCGAGGACGGTGAGGATTTTCATCTCCTGAACGATCTGGCGGATGTGCTTGACGGCGTGGACTACGTCGCCGGTGCCGGCTTCGCCTTTGGTGCGGATCATGGCGGCGCCTTCGGCGATGCGGCGCAGGGCTTCGCCGAGATTGCGGGCGCCGCAGACGAAGGGGACTTTGAAGGCGTGCTTGTCGACGTGGTGGGCTTCGTCGGCGGGGGTGAGGACTTCGGATTCGTCGATGTAGTCGACGCCGAGTTCTTGAAGAATTTGGGCTTCGGCAAAATGTCCGATGCGGCACTTGGCCATGACCGGGATGGAGACGGCGGCCATGATCTCGCGAATCTTTTTGGGCGAGGCCATGCGGGCTACGCCGCCTTCGGCGCGGATTTGCGCGGGGACGCGTTCGAGCGCCATGACGGCGACGGCGCCGGCGTTTTCGGCGATGGTGGCCTGCTCGGCGTTGGTGACGTCCATGATGACGCCGCCTTTGAGCATTTCGGCGAGGCCGGTTTTGAGGCGGAGGCTGGTGGGGTTACCGTTGTTTTGGGACATGGGTTAGGACCTTTTCGCGATCGCGAAGGATGGGCGCATAACGCCTGTAAGAGTCTATTTTACACGGCGGAGGACGCTTGGCCGTAAGTCAATACTACCTTTTGAAAAGAAGCAGTAACGTAATGCCCACGGCGATGAAACTCCAGAGACTGACAGCGACAATGCGTTCAATCCGCATAACCTTGGGCGAACGTTTGGGACTGTTCTTAGAACTTCGATAGACGGCACAACCTGAGACCGAGGGCGAGCGCCACTGCAATTCCGGTGGGAATACGAACGGCATTTGGAGCTTCCCACCAAATCTGTTTTTCGTTGAGAAGCATAGTCAGATTCATTGTGTTAACTCGTGTGGAACCATTATCAAGAGCGCGCAGAAACGTACAGCAGTCACGATGGTTCCGGCGGTCGCCGTCCCCTTCCGGGGACGATCGGTTCCCTTCTTCTCGCCTTACCCAGGACTTACGTCCTGGGCTATCATATGCCGCCGCTCCGCGGCTAGTGCCTGGCGGTCTATACTTTTCTGCTTTTTCAGAGCGCCATTCATTCGAACATAGCCCAGGCTGAAAGCTGAGAGCTGATAGCTGACAGCTTGCGTTCAGCGCTCTACGAACTTTGCGAACATTTTTTCGGGGTCGATGGCGATGAAGGTGCCCTTGCTGCGGGCCAGGACTTCATTTTTGTCATTCAGTATTTCGGCGGCGTTGATGTGGATGCGGCCCTGGACGCTGACTTCCCTGCCCTCGACGTGGAGTGGTTTGTGCAGCGGGACTGGCTTGAGATATTCGATGGTCATTTCTTTGGTTAGGGCGATCACGTGGCGGAGTTTGTTGACCTTGCCCATGGCGTCGTCGAGGATGGTGGCGATGATGCCGCCGTGGCAGTGGCCGGGCGGGCCGGTGTAGCGTTTGCTCAGGCGGAATTTGCAGACGAAGGTTTGGCGCGCTTCGTCGAGGGTGAACTTCAGGCGCATGCCGTCGGGATTGTTTTGGCCGCAGGCGAAGCAGTAGTTCTTCTGCAGTTGGACATAGCGGGTGTCGTGGCCGTGGGTTTGGGGCTTTGCGGGGCATGGGAGATTTTAACCTGTCGCACGACTTCGGACTGCGCGGTTACAGTTGACGTCTGATCCTGCGACGCAAAAATGACTTGCGCGATGGCAGGCTTGGACGGAAGTAGGGATGCTTCGACTGCGGAGTACTTCGCATTCGCGACGCACTCCTTCGCTCTGGATGACAACATACTTTGAATCAGGATGACAACGCTTCTAAGTTGAGAAGAAATCCTGTATACATATCGGTTTTGCAAATCTTTTCCGCCGAGGACGCGGAGAACGCCGAGTTATTCTGGCGCGATCTTGAGACTGCCGGCTTGGACTGGAGATTCGCTTGAAATCACGTATCGGTCTTTTTCTGCTGTTCTGTGCGTTTCGTTGTTCCACCTTTCGCTTGCGGCGCAGACTGCGGCGCCGGTTTCGACCGATAAGGACGCCGACAAGAAAAATCCGGCGGCGGCGAAGAAGTCCGAAGAAGGATCAAAAGAAGGAAGAGAAGAAAGAGGAGCCGAAAGAAAGAAGAGAAGAAGGGCGGGATGACTGCCGACACTTTCTCTGGGCTGAAGTTTCGGCTGATTGGGCCGGCGGTGGCTTCGGGGCGGGTGATGTCGATTGCGGTGAATCCCAAGAATAAGAATGAGTACTACGTGGGCGTGGCTTCGGGCGGAGTTTGGAAGACGGTGAATGACGGGACGACTTGGACTCCGGTGTTCGATGGCGAGGGATCGTACTCGATTGGGTGGGTGGCGCTTGATCCCAACGATTCTTCGGTGGTGTGGGTGGGGACGGGAGAGAGCAATTCGCAGCGCAGCGTGGGTTATGGCGATGGAATTTACCGGTCGGAGGATGGGGGCAAGAGCTGGCAGAATCTGGGGCTGAAGAAGTCGGAGCACATTGGGCGGGTGGTGATTGATCCGCGGGATTCGAAAGTTGTGTACGTCGCGGCCGAGGGGCCGCTGTGGGGGCCGGGCGGGGATCGCGGGCTCTACAAGACGACGGACGGCGGCAAGACCTGGAAGGCGGTGCTGACGATCAGCGAGAACACTGGAGTGGTCGATGTGCAACTGGATCCAGCGAATCCGGACATTGTGTATGCGGCGGCCTATCAGCGGCGGCGGCATGTGTTCACGCTGATCGATGGCGGGCCGGAGAGCGCAATTTATAAGTCGACCGACGCGGGAGCTACCTGGAAGAAGTCGAACTCGGGATTGCCTACTGTGGACATGGGGAGGATCGGACTGGCAGTTTCGCCGGCGGATCCGAACGTGGTTTACGCGACGATTGAGGCGGCCGATGGGAAGGGTGGAGTTTTTCGCTCGAATGACAAGGGCGCGACCTGGGAGCGGCGCAACGAATTCGATCAGGGGGCGATGTATTACGCGCGGGTGGTGGCCGATCCGAAGAATGTGGATCGTATTTTTGTGATGAACGTTTCTTTGCGCGAGTCGCTGGATGGCGGCAAGACGCTGCACAAGGTTAGCGAGACGAATCATCATGGCGACAATCACGCGATGTGGATCGATCCGGACGATACCAAGCACTGGCTGTTCGGCTCGGATGGCGGGATGTATGAGACCTGCGACGACGCGAAGAGCTGGGAATTCAAGGCGAATCTGCCGACGGTGCAATTTTATGACGTGGCGGTGGACAATGCGGCGCCGTTTTATAACGTGTGCGGAGGGACGCAGGATAATTTTTCCTGGTGTGGGCCCGCGCGGACGCGGAATCTGAACGGGATCGTGAATTCAGATTGGTTTGTGACCACCGGGGGCGACGGCTTTCGGTCACAGGTGGATCCGGTCGATCCGAATACGATTTATTCCGAGTCGCAGTATGGAGTGCTGGTTCGGCATGACAAGCCGACGGGGCAGGAACTGGTGTTGCAGCCGCTGGAGGGCAAGGGGGAGCCTCCGCTGCGATGGAATTGGGATTCGCCAATCATCATTAGTCCGCATTCGCATACGCGGCTTTATTTTGCGGCCAATAAATTGTTTCGCAGCGACGATCGCGGGGATACGTGGAAGGCGATCAGCGGCGACCTGACGCGGCAGATCGATCGCAACAAGCTGCCGGTGATGGGAAAAGTATGGGGGCCGGATGCGGTGGCGAAGAATCAGTCGACTTCGTTTTACGGGAATATTGTGGCGCTGGCGGAGTCTCCGAAGAAAGAAGGGTTGATTTATGCCGGCACCGACGACGGGCTGATTCAGGTGACCAGCGATGGCGGGGCGAGTTGGACGAAGTACGAAAAATTTGCGGGCGTGCCGGAGATGACTTATGTGAGCCGGCTGGCGGCCTCGAATCATGACGCGGCTACAGTTTATGCTGCGTTTGACAATCACAAGAATGAAGACTTCAAACCTTATTTGCTGAAATCCGGCGACACCGGCAAGACTTGGACTTCGATTGCGGGCGATTTGCCGGAGAACGGGCCGGTGCTGGCGTTTGCGGAAGATCCCGTGAATCCGAAGCTGTTGTTTGCGGGGACGGAGTTTGGGGCGTTCTTTTCAATCGATGGCGGACAGCACTGGGTGCGGCTGAAGGGCGGGTTGCCGACGATTGCGGTGCGCGACATGGTGATTCAGGCAAGGGAGGGCGATCTGGTGATCGCTACGTTTGGGCGCGGATTTTATGTGCTGGATGACATCGCGCCGCTGCGGCAGATGAAGGCGGAATCGACTGAGCAGGCTGCGGCGATGTTTCCGGTGAAGGATGCGCTGCTTTATGTGGAGCGGCATCCGCTGGGCGGGCCGAAGAAAGGATTTCAGGGAGACGCATTTTTCACGGCGGACAATCCTCCGTACGGGGCGGTGTTTACGGCGTACATGAAGGAGAAGATCAAGACGAAGAAAGAAAAGCGGCAGGAGGCGGAGAAGGACGCGGCGAAGAAGAATCAGACGCTTCCCTATCCGACGCATGACGAACTGCGCGCTGAAGCGCAGGAGGCGAAGCCGGAGGTTTATTTCGTGGTGTATGACGAGAGTGGGGCGGCGATCCGGCGCGTGGACGGAAGCGCCGAGGCGGGATTCCAGCGGGTGGCGTGGGATCTGCGATATCCAGCGGCGCAGGTAAAAAAACATTCCGAGGACGGCGAAGAGGATTTCCCGGATGCCGCCGATCAGGGGCCGCTGGTGCTGGCCGGCACTTATTCTGTGCGGATGTTCGAAAAGGTTGGCGGAGTGGTGACGGAGCTCGCGGGGCCGCAGTCGTTCAAAGTGGCGAGCGAGGGCGCGGCGGGGATGAATCGCAGCGGATCGGACGGCTCAAGAAGAGTTCTTGCGCAAAGTGACTCGTCTGTATCGCGCGGTTTCGGGGGCGTTGCATACTTCCGACGAGGTGGAATCGCGGTTGAAAGCGATACGCGAGGCTTTGCGGGAGACGCCGGCCGTGGAGAAACAATTGGGGGATGTTGCCGATGGGATCGAGCAGCGGGAGCGCGAGATTCGGCGGGTGTTGCGCGGCGATGTGGAAATCGCCAAGCGAAGCGAGAGTGTGCCTTCGTCGATCTACGAGCGCGTAAATTCTGTAATGGAGGGGGAGCGGTTCTCTCTGGCGAAGCCGACGCAATCGCACATTGATTCTTACAACATCGCTGCGGGGGAGTTTGGCGAGCAGCTTGGCAAGTTGCGTACGCTGGTGGAAGTTGATCTGACGAAGCTGGAGAAAGATCTCGAGGCGGCTGGGGCGCCATGGACTCCGGGGAGGGTGCCGGAGTGGTCGGAGAAGTAGAAATATTCGCCACGGATTGTCACGGATTCTCACGGATTAGAATCGGAAGATTGCGATCGAGTGATTGCGGACGGATGTCTTTCCTTTTGCATTTGGTTTTTTAATCCGTGGAAATCAGTGTTGATCCGTGGCCGATTTTTTCTGAGGACTCACTTGCTTTTTTCACGTGTGGCTGTGGTACACTCGCCGCCGACTGGTGCTTGCGTTGTGGCGCGGCAACGGCTGTGGGGAAATTCTTTTGTATCGGCCTTAGGTTGAGGAGGGATGGGGAATGGGCCTCGCGTTACTGCTTTTGATCTGGCTGATTACTTTGGCCAGTACGTATTTCTTCGTCGCCAAGACCTGGTGGCTGCCGGCGGGGGCTGCCGCAGCTGCGGGTTGGATCGATCATCAATTCGCTCTCACCTTCGTGATCATGGGGATTGTTTTCCTGGCCGCGCAGCTCGGGCTGGGATACATCGTATGGAGATATCGCGAGAGTCCCACAGCCGCGCCGGCTTCATTATTCTCACGGAAACACGACATTGGAAGTTGTTTGGACGGTGCTCACGGCGATTCTTTTCATTGGCTTGAATTTGATGGGCAGCAGCGTGTGGGCCAGCCAGCGCTTTGACGCCGCTGAACCCGGAGCGGTGCAGGTGGAAGTCACAGGGATGCAGTTTGCATGGTACTTCCGCTATCCGGGCCCGGACGGGAAATATGGCGCCACCAGCCCGAAGCTGATGGATCCATCGGCGGGCGGCGAGGCCGCGGTGGGATTGAATCCTTCCGACGCCGCCGCTAAGGACGACGTCGTGACGGGAACGATGTTTCTGCCGGTCGATCGCGAAGTGGATGTGAGCCTGCGGGCGGTGGATGTGATTCACAGTTTCTTTGTGCCGTCGCTGCGCTTTAAGCAGGACGCGGTTCCGGGGCTGAACATTCATATGCACTTCAAACCTACGGTGATCGGCGAGTACGAGATTGCCTGCGCCGAACTTTGCGGGCTTGGCCACTACAAGATGCACGGCATGGTCCACGTTGTCAGCCAGCAGGATTTTGACAAGTGGCTGGCGGCACGGGAGGCGGAGAAACAATAACATGGCGACCCCGGCTTCGGTTCACGCTCACGCTCCTCAGGGTTTCATTCGGAAATACATTTTCAGCCTCGATCACAAAGTCATCGGCCTTCAGTATTTTTTTCTGGCGCTCACGGCGGTGTGGGTGGGGATGTATTTGTCGCTGCTGATGCGCATCCACTTGTACTGGCCGAATGCCGTCCTGCCGCTGGTGGGCGAAATCAAGCCGGAAATGTACACCATGCTGTTCACCATGCACGGCACGATCATGGTGTTCTTCGTATTGACGACGGCGCCGCAAGGCGGATTTGGAAATTACTTTCTACCGATTCAGATTGGGGCGCCGGATATGGCGTTTCCGGTGCTGAACATGCTTTCGTTCTGGACTACGTTTCTGGCCTTCGTGGTGATGCTTGCGGCATTCTTCGTCCCTGGCGGCGCGCCGCTGCATGGGTGGACGGGATACGCTCCGCTGAGCGCGCTGCCCTCGGCCGGGCCGGGTGAAGGACTGGGCGCCGATCTTTGGATCACAAGCATCGCGATTTTTTGTGTGGCGTCGCTGATGGGGGCGCTGAATTTCATCACCACGACGCTCGATCTGCGAGCCAAGGGGATGACGATGATGCGCATGCCGCTCACCGTGTGGTCGTGGTTTATCACCGCGATTCTTGGGCTGCTGGCGTTTGGCGTGTTGCTCTCGGCAGGAATTCTGTTATTGATGGATCGTAATCTTGGCACCAGCTTTTATGTGCCGCTGGTTGTGGTGAACGGGCAGATCATGGGCCACAAGGGCGGGTCGCCGCTGCTGTGGCAGCATCTGTTCTGGTTCTTCGGGCATCCCGAGGTTTACATTGCGATTCTGCCAGGCATGGGCGTGGCGTCGCAGGTTCTGTCGACATTTTCACGCAAGCCGATTTTTGGCTACCGGGCGATGGTCTACGCCATGTTGTCGATCGGCTTTTTCGGATTCATGGTGTGGGGCCATCACATGTTCATGAGCGGGATGAGCCCTTATTCGGCGTTTGCGTTTTCGATTTTGACGATGTGCATTGGCGTGCCCTCGGCCATCAAGACGTTTAATTGGCTGGGGACGATGTACCAGGGGCGCATTCGTTTTCAAACGCCGATGTTGTACGCCATCGGGTTCGTTTCCCTGTTTGTTTCGGGAGGGTTGAGCGGGCCGTTCCTGGCGCAGCCGGTGCTCGACATCCAGTTGCACGATACTTATTTTGTGGTCGGGCACTTCCACCTGATCATGGGCGTGGCGGCGATCTTTGGAATGTTCGCGGCAACTTATTACTGGTTCCCGAAAATGTTCGGGCGGATGATGAATGAAAGATGGGGAAGGGTCCACTTCTTCCTCACCTTGGCCGGAACCTACGCCATCTTCATGCCCATGCATTATTTGGGTATGGCCGGCGGGACGCGCCGCTACTCGCAATATACTGAAGTCGCGTATCTGCAAAAGTTGATGCCACTTCACCAGTTCATGACTTATGCGGCGTTCATCACGATTGCGGCGCAGTTTATTTTTGTGATCAATCTGTTCTGGAGCATGTTCAAGGGACCGAAGGCTAGCGACAATCCGTGGGAGGCAACCACGCTGGAGTGGACGACCACGACTCCTCCGCCGCACGATAATTTTGGCGGCGTGACTCCGGTGGTCAATCACGGGCCATACGAGTATGGTGTTCCGGGTGCAGCGAAGGATTATGTGATGCAGAACGATCCGGCAACCGGTTCGGCGCATTGAGGAACTAAGTAACGAGAGAATCGAGCGGGGGTATGAATCGTCCAGTCGAAAGAGCTTGCCTCAGCGCCTAAAGTCGTGAGAAGTGTGGCAGGCAGCGGCACGGCTGAAGCCGTGCCCTTCCCAAAGACCGGACGAAACGATCTGCGTTAGTTATGGCGACCTATACACCCAGCACTCCGATTGATCACGTTGGCCACGGGCACAAGCCGCCCGTACCGCCAGCCGCTGGTGGCGGCGATGACGGGCGCGGCGGGAGTGACGTCCCGAATTATGGGGCGAGATTGCGGCGGGCGCGGCTGGGACTGATCTGCGGGATTGCGACTGTTTGCATGGTGTTCGTCTCGCTGACCAGCGCGTATCTGGTGCGGCAGGGGCTGCCCACGTTTGACGGCGCGTCGAACACCTATGTGCGCGACTGGGGGCGGGTGGATTTGCCGTGGTTGCTGCTGGCGATCAATACCGCGATTCTTTTGGTTAGCAGCGTGACTATGGAATTTGCACGGCGGAAGGCGGCGTTGCAGGCGGCGCTGGCTCCGGTGAAATCCATCCCTGGTGTTTCGCTGGGAAATGAGAAGTCCTTTCCGTGGCTGGGGATTACGGTTCTGCTTGGAATCAGCTTTCTCACCGGGCAATGGCTAGCCTGGGGTGAGCTGCATGCACGCGGATTCTTTGTGGACACGAACCCTAACAGTTCGTTCGTGTTTCTGCTGACCATCGCGCATGCGGTGCACCTTTGTGGAGGGATGATCGCGCTAATTTGGGCAGCGAGCGCTTCCCTGCTGCACAAGCCGGTCGAGGCGCGGCGGATCGTGGTTGATATTACGGCATGGTACTGGCATTTCATGGCGGTGTTATGGATTTACGTGTTTGCGTTGCTGGGATTTGCGCGGTAGGTTCGACGTGACTACGGAAATATGGAAGCGAGCCGAACGCGGGGTTTTTGCGTCGCAAAGTACGCGACGCTTCACGCGGCTCGCTCAGGTCCTTCGGCGGGCAAAAGCGCCCCGCCTCAGGATGACAAGGCTAACGAAATACCGTCCGCTCGAATGACAAGCTTAGTTCGAAAGGGGAACTTGAGGAATGGCTGACGCCACGCTGGAGCATGGTGCGGTTCAACATGGGCTGTCCGGAGCTTATGAGGCGCCCTTGTTTGGAGCTTATTCGAAGAAGGTGGGCATGTGGCTGTTTCTGGCCTCGGACTCGCTGACCTTTGGAGCGCTGCTTTTCGCCTTCAGCTATAACCGGATTTATACGGCGTGGCCAACGCCATTTCACGTTCAGAGCATCATCAACGCCACGATCATGACGGCGTGCCTGCTCTCCAGTTCGTTGACCATGGTAATGGCGGTGTTTGCGGCGCAGCGCGGTGACCGGGCCTGGACCCGGTACTGGCTGCTTGCCACGATGGTGTTTGGCACTGCGTTCATCGTGTTGCACGGGATGGAGTGGAGCAAGCTGATCGGCGAGGGGTTGACGATTCCGGGGTTTCCAAAACCGGCGACCGCGGCGGCGGGTGAGTTGGCGGACATCTCGAAAAATGTGCCCCAGTTTCCGGCGACCTTCTTTGGTCTCACCGCCATGCACATGCTTCACGTCACGATTGGCGTGATTTATCTGGGCGTGGTGGCGTTTCGAAAATGGTTTCTGCCAGTTCTGGGAGTGCTTTGGATTGCGGGATATTTTCTGATTCCGTCAGATAATGTCTTTCACTACGGGATTCACGCTCTGGGATTGGGGCTGCTGGTTGCGACGGTGGTCCTATTTTTGAAGCCGAAAGACTATGATGCGCACGATGTGGAGGTTTCGGGACTGTACTGGCACTTTGTCGACCTGGTGTGGATGTTTATCTTCCCGCTGGTGTATTTGATGTCGACGAAGATTACTTAGCGAAAAGTTTTTCCAGGAAAAAACGGAGCGAGGACTTTGATCATGCACGATGTCGCGACGCACGACGATAGCAAGGGGCAGTATTTCTGGGTGTGGGGAGCGTTGCTGGTACTGACCGCGGTGGAAGTTGTGCTGGGGTACAAGCAGATCTTTCAGCCGGTGCGCATGCTCGAGGCGCTGCTGGTTCTGTCGATCATCAAGTCGGCGCTGATTATTGGATACTTCATGCATCTGAAGTTCGAGAAGGCGATCATGCGCTGGATGCTGGTGATCTCCGTGACGGCGTGTTTCATCATTATGTACTTCTTTTTCTTCCCGGATGCGGGACGGATTTTGAGGCTTGGAGTGCAATAGCTCATGAGACATGGCGGGAAATTTCGTCTGGCTTTTCTTCTATTGCTGGTCGTAATTTGGACTGCGCCGGCATTCGCCCAGGGGTGCGCCATGTGTAATGCAAACGCGAAGGCCACGCCCAAGGAGGCTCAGCGGGCGCTCAACCGCGCTATTTTTGTCATGCTGGTGCCGCCCCTGGGAATTATGGTGCTCGGATTTGGGTTTGCGGTTCGGTATGGAAAGCGGCGCGATCGCGAGAACGAGGAAAACCAGCCGTAGGGACGCTGCTTGCAACGTCTCCCTCTCCACCATTTGAAATGCTGCCGGCAAGACGTAGCAAGCTACGTCTCTACGGTGAATACCTTCCCTGCTTTATAATAGAAAGATTCGGTAGCCCTTCTGGAAGGCTCTGAGCGCGTGCGCTGGGGGCGAGGCTTGGCTATCGCGGCCCTTTACCCGATGTCTTCTGAATCTACGCAGCCTGGCTTGACTCCTACGGAAAGCATTGTTGTGCGCGGTGCCCGCGTGCACAACCTCAAGAATATTGATTTTGAAGTACCGCACAATGCTTTGACAGTGGTCACTGGCGTTTCTGGTTCGGGCAAGTCGTCTTTGGCGTTTGACACGATTTACGCGGAGGGGCAGCGCCGGTACGTGGAATCCCTGTCGGCTTACGCGCGGCAGTTTCTGGAGCGGATTGAGAAGCCGGACGCGGACACGATTGATGGGATCGCACCGGCAGTGGCAATCCGGCAGAAGAATACGACGCGGAATCCGCGGTCGACGGTGGCCACAGCGACCGAGATCTACGATTATTTGCGGCTGCTTTATGCGCGGGTGGGGCGAACGTATTGCGCGAATTGCGGGCGCGAGGTGAAGAAAGATACGGTCGATGAAGTCGCGGACGCGATTCTGGCGCTGGGGCCGGAGACGCGACTGCAGGTGCTGTTCCCGCTGCAGAGGCCGGCTTTAACCGTCCAGCAAGATGCGCAAAAGGCTGAGCGCACGCCGAAACCGAAGAAGAGCCCCGGTCTCGCAAAGGCGGCGAGACCTGGGGCACCCGCGCCAGTCGCATCACAGTTGACCGAGGCTTTGAAGACGCGGTTGTTTGATTTGCGGAAGGCGGGGTTCAACCGGCTTTATCAGCGAGGCGAGGTTTTCGAGTTCTCTACTCCGGAATCTCTGCTGGATATTAATTTTGCGGAGCCGGTGTTCGTGCTGGTGGACCGGCTGGTGGTGTCGGCTGAGGCTCGGGCGCGTATCGTGGATGCGATTGAGTCTGCTTACCGGGAATCGGGCGAGGTCATTTTTGAGATTCCGGGGGATGATTCCCAAGCAACGGACAAGAGTGTGCGTCCCACACTACGCTTTTCGCAGCGCTTTGAGTGCAAGGTTTGCAATCTGCGGTATGAGGAACCGGAGCCGCGGCTTTTTTCTTTCAACAATCCTTATGGGGCGTGTCCGCGGTGCCAGGGGTTCGGGAACACAATTGACTTCGACCTCGACCTCGTCATTCCGGACAAGATCAAAACCCTGGCCGATGGCGCGATTGAACCGTGGACCAAACCGAAGTATCGTCCGCTGTTCACCGATCTAAAGCGTTACGCCAAGCAGGCGGGCATTCCTCTCGATGTGCCGTGGGCGGACCTGGAGGAAGAACACAGAAGACTCGTGCTGACCGGGGAAGGAAAGTTTCTGGGGGTGCGGGGATTTTTTAATCATCTGGAGCGCAAGAAATATAAGTTGCACGTGCGCGTATTTCTCAGCCGCTATCGGGGATATTCGCTGTGCCCGGATTGCAACGGATCGCGGCTGCGCCTGGAAGCGCGGCAGGTTAAGGTGAATGGGCGCAATCTGTGCGAGCTTTGTGGGCTCACCGTCGAAGAGGCATTGCGATTCTTCGAGCAGGTTACGCTGAGCCCGCAGGAAGCCGAGATTGCCGACAAGCTGCTGCAGGAAATTCGCGAGCGGCTGCGATTTCTGAACGATGTGGGGTTGGAGTATCTGACGCTTGACCGGCTTTCTTCCACTCTATCGGGCGGAGAGGCGCAGCGCATTCAGTTGGCGACTTCGTTGGGATCGCGGTTAGTGGGCACATTGTATGTGCTGGATGAGCCGTCGATTGGGCTGCATCCGCGAGATACGCACCGGCTCATCAAGATTCTTCACGGGCTGCGCGATCTGGGGAACACGATTCTGGTCGTGGAGCACGATCCCAGACATCATGCGGGCGGCGGATCGCATTCTCGACCTTGGGCCTGGAGCGGGCGAGAACGGCGGCAAGCTGGTTGCCGAGGGAACGTATGAGGAGATCCTGCACAATCCGGTTTCGCTGACCGGACGATATCTCTCGGAAGATTTGAGGATTCAAGCGCCGGCGCTGCGGCGCAAGCCAGGTGCGCAGCAGATCAGGATTCGGGGGGTGCGCGCGAACAATCTGAAGGGCGTGGACATCACCATTCCGCTGGGCATGCTGGTGGCGATTACGGGCGTTTCGGGATCGGGCAAGTCGACGCTGCTGCATCAGGTGCTGTATCGGGCTCTGGCGCAGGCCAAGCAGCAGGCGGGCAATGGAGCTACGGGGCCTGCCGCTAGCTGGGAGAGTTTGGAGGGCGATCAGTTTATTGAGGAAGCGGTGCTGGTGGATCAGTCGCCGATTGGACGCACTCCGCGGTCGAATCCCGTGACGTATATCAAGGCGTTCGACGCGATTCGCGAGCTATTCGCTTCCCTGCCGGAGGCGAAGAAGCGCGGATTCGGCGCGGGACACTTTTCGTTCAACATTCCCGGAGGGCGCTGCGAGGTTTGTCAGGGAGACGGCACGGTCACGGTGGAGATGCAGTTTCTGGCCGATGTGGAACTGATTTGCGAGGAGTGCAAGGGCGCGCGCTATAAGCCGGCGGTGCTGGAGGTGCGGTACCGCGGCAAGAACATTCACGAAGTGCTGAATCTGACCGTGAAGGAAGCGCTGAGATTTTTTGCTGAGGCGCCAAAGATCACCGAGAAGCTGAGATCGCTGGAGGAGGTCGGCCTGGGATATTTGCGGCTGGGACAGTCGGCCACGACACTTTCGGGCGGCGAAGCGCAGCGCATGAAATTAGCTGCGCATCTGCAGCCGGCCTCGCGGGAAGTGAGCCGGTCCGGGCCGGGGAGCGAGACCCGACTGAAGCGGCGGCTGCTTTATATTTTCGACGAACCCACGACCGGGCTCCATTTTGACGACGTCAGCAAACTTCTGGCGGCGTTTCGCCGTCTGATTGACGCAGGGGGATCGATCGTCGTCATCGAGCACAATCTGGAAGTCATCAAGACTGCGGACTGGGTCATTGATCTGGGGCCGGAGGGCGGGAATCGAGGCGGCAAAGTAGTGGGCGCCGGGCCTCCGGAGGCCATCGCCAAACTGGCGGGTTCTTACACGGGAAAGTATCTGGCGCATATTCTGAATGGCAATGGCGGATCACGGTTCAATGGCCGGTCGTAGATTGTGGTTGGCCGTGTTTGCGGCGTGCGTGGCCAGCGTTTTCGCGGGAGCGCAAAGTGCGAACCCAGCTTCGCCTTCGACCCAGGCAGATGTGCAATCGCAAACGCGCGGATCTTCTTCCAGCGCTCATCGCAAGGCGGGATCGAAATCCGGCCAGACGGTTCATCACACCAAAGTTGCCGAGGAAGTCGGGCCACCGCCGGAGCTCGCTAAGGCTGAGGACTTGATTCAGCAAAAAGACTATGCCGCGGCGGAGCCGTTGCTGCGCAAGGTGGTGGAGAGCGATCCCGCAAATCACGCGGCGTGGTTCGATCTCGGTTTTGCAGAAAACGGCTTGGGCAAGCTGGAGGAATCGATTGCGGCCTACCGGAAATCGGTGGCGGCGAAGCAGGATGTTTTTGAGTCGAACCTGAATCTGGGGCTTCAACTCGCCAAGAGCGGCCAGGCCGATGCCGAACAATTTTTGCGGACTGCCACGCAACTCAAGCCGACAAGCCACCCCGCGGAGGGCCAGGCGCGGGCATGGCTTTCTCTGGCGCATGTGCTCGAAGCGACCAGGCCGGAGCAAGCGCTTGCGGCCTACCGGGAAGCTGCTGCCTTGCAGCCGAAGGATCCAGAACCTCATTTGGCCGCTGGGCTCTTGCTGGAAAAGCAAGAGAAATTCTCCGACGCGGAGCATGAGTATAAACTGGCTCTCGCGCTAGATCCCTCTTCCTCCGATGCAGCGACGGGGCTGGCCAACATTTATATGCGTGGACGGCGCTTTCCTGAGGCCGAGGCGGAACTGCGCAAGCTGATCGCGGCGCACCCCGATCAGGGCGGGGCGCGCATTCAACTCGGGCGCGTACTGGCGGCGGAGGGCAAGAATGACGCCGCGATCGCCGAACTGCAAACGGGGGCTAAGCTGGCTCCGGCGGATATTTCGCTGCAGCGCGATCTTGCCGATCTGTACGTCATCGCCAAGAAATATGATCAGGCCGAGGCGGCGTATCGGGCACTGCTGGCCGCGAATCCCAACGACGCGGCGCTTCATCAGAGCCTGGGCAAGGCGTTGCTGGAACAACGGAAATTTGCCGACGCCCAGAAGGAATTTCTTGCGGCAGTAAAACTCAAACCCGACCTGGGGACAGCGTACGGCGACCTGGCCTTCGCCGCCAGCGAGAACCAAGATTATCCACTGGCCGTCAAGGCGCTCGACGTCCGGGTGAAATATTTGCCGGAGATCCCGATCACGTACTTTCTGCGGGCTTCAGCCTACGACCATCTCAAGGATTTCAAACGTGCGTCGGTGAACTATCGGCTCTTCCTCAATACGGCTAACGGGAAGTATCCTGATCAGGAGTGGCAGGCGAGGCACCGGCTCATTGCCATCGAGCCGAAAAAGTAATTCGACGCGGGGCTGGAATCATGCTCGAGGCGCGGTATTTATTTCGGTTGTGGGGAACGGTCACGCTATCGGTGCTGCTTGCAGCTCTGCCGGCCAGCGCGGCCCCGAGTGACCAGCCTTCGGTCGAGGATTTGAAGGCGAAGCTTTCTTCGGCAAGCATTGGGGATCGGCCTCATCTCTGTGTGCAGATCGCGCAAAAACAACTGGCGGAGGCTGACAAATTTTACGCGGCTTCCGAAGTCGAAAAAGGCCAAGCCGCGTTGACGGACGTAGTGGCTTTCTCGGAATTGGCCCGGGACTATGCAATCCAGTCGCATAAATATCAGAAGCAGACTGAGATTGCGGCTCGTAGCATGACACGCAAGCTGACTGACTTGCTGCACACCCTCTCTCATGACGATCAGGCGCCGGTGCGGGATGCCATCAACCGCCTGCAACGCGTGCGCGATGATCTGCTCTTTGCCATGTTTCCGAAAGGAGCGAAATGACAGCTTTCGTGATTCGGGCTGGTTTGTGCCTGACTCTATTACTGGCAGGAGGTTCCCTGCCGGCGCAGCGTCATCGCGAGCCGCTTACGCAAGCGGAGATCGACCAGATTCGCGACGCGAGTTGGGAGCCGAAACAGCGGCTGACTCTCTACGTTCAGTTCGCGCGGGCGCGGCTGGTAAAACTGGAGCAGATGCGCAGCGATCCCAAAACCACGGACCGGCCGCGGCAGACACACGACTTGCTCGACGATTTCCAGCTCCTCTACGACGAACTCAACGACAATATCGACACCTACGTCGATCGCAAAGACGACATTCGAAAGCCTCTGAAGGTCATCATCGAAGCCGACACGGAGTTTCAGGCGAAGCTGCGCGCGCTGAAGGATGCCGCCAATATTCCGGGGGAGGAAGCTCATCAGTACGAGTTTGTGCTGACCAATGTGCTCGAGACTGTGGACACGTCAGCGGACGACCATCGCAAGCTGCTGGCTGATCAGGAAGACGCGGCCAAGCATAAGAGATTGAATTCCAATGCGAACGCGAAGAATGGGGGGAAGCCGGAATGAGGGCAGGCTTCGGACCTCGAGCTCCGGCCCTCGGCCAAGCGATAGCGCTCCTCAGAGGCTGAAGCCCGCTTTCATTTCATGCCCCTTCCGCGGCCCTGAAAGGGCCGCTCTTCCACGGCATGGGATGCGTTTGTGAGCTTTTCGCGATCTCCGAAGTGTGCCGTAAGAACTATCTCTACGGCGGTTCTGACCCAGGGCGGACGTCCGAGGTCCGGGTCTCGTGCTAACCTAGGCTCACTGTGCGCGAAGGGCTGCTCGAAATCTTCCAGGAAACCTATCAGGAGCTGCGGCCGGCTGCTTCCGTTCCGGAATTAAGGATTGAATTTTTTGCCTTCGCCAACGTTAATAACACGATTCGGCTGCGCGACGGCAGGCTGCTGGTGCGGCTTTCCGATCTGCTGGAAGGGGCGCCGGATGCGGTTCTGCGGGCTATCGCGCATATTTTGCTGGCCAAGATGTATCGCCGGCCGATCAATCGCGGGCAGGCGGCGCGCTATCGGAAATATGTCGCCAGCCACGACATTGTGCGCAAGGCTCATCTCGTCCGGCAGATCCGCGGACGGAAGCGGCTGCGTCCTGCCGCGCGGACATTTTTATGACCTGGATGGAATCTTCGAGGAATTGAACACGCGCTTCTTTCACGGGTTGCTGGCCCGTCCGCGCATGAGCTGGAGCCAGACCAAGACGCGCCGCATTCTCGGCCACTATGATCCCGCGCACAACGCGATCATCATCAGCCGTATTTTCGACCACTTTGCCGTGCCGCCTTATGTGCTGGACTACATTGTCTACCACGAGATGCTGCATCTGAAGCATCCGGTGCGGCTGCGAGGGAGCAGGCGCTGCGTGCACTCGGCGGAATTTCAGGCGGAAGAGAAGTTGTTTCCGCGGATGGCCGAGGCGAATGCGTTCTTGCGGCGGCTGTGAGTACAGTGGGATGTTATGCCAACAACCCGCACAGTTTCCGTTTTGCCGACGAACTGAATAATTGCCTGGGTCGCCCGCTACAACGGAATGTGGTTTAATTCCGAGTGAGCAAGGCCACACGGTCAGAAACCGGTTAGCGATGAAGAAATACAAATTCAAGACGAAAATGCAGGCGGCCGATGGCGGAGGGGCTTATGTTCTTTTTCCGTATGACACAGAGAAGGAATTCGCAACCAAGGGAAAAGTGCCTGTAAAGGCGACCTTCAATGGTGTGTCGTACACCGGTTCACTGATCAAGTACCGTAACCCCCTTCATATGCTGGGAGTGCTTAAGTCCATACGCGAGCAAATTGGGAAAGGCCCGGGCGATACGATTGAAGTCATTGTTTGGAGAGATGAAGAGGCAAGAACCATCGAAGTGCCGGCTCAATTTGAAAAGTTGATGAAGAAAGAAGGGCTGCTTCAAGTTTTCGAAAATCTAAGTTACACCCATCGCAAGGAGTACTGCCGCTGGATTACCGACGCCAAGAAGGAAGAAACCCGCTTGAAACGATTAGGGAAAGCCATTGAAATGCTCAAGAAGGAAATAGGAACCCCTGCGTAGAATAGGGTCGCGCGACAGCCGATGATCGCTTTTCCCTCGGGGTGGCAACGAGACAATTTCGCAAAATTCCAGGGACGGGATTCGTCCCGGTTGATTGGCGCAAAGCGCCAGAGCGTTCCGTCAGGGTTCTGCGGCTCGACGACAGAGCCACTTACTTCCCTGCAGCCAGAAGCATTTCAAGGCGGTATTCCGACAGTGTGATCCCAATCACACGCGGTTGTAGGCTGGCGGATTGACGCCTTCGGCGCGGCGGGGATATCCTTGAAGTTGAAATTGAAATTCATTTTCAAAATCATAAACACGGAACAACGCTGCGAAGAACGGTTCATGGGCAGACGGGCTTCCCTCAGGGGCTGAAGCCCCGTTGTTTAGGCAGGACTTAGCGGCACGGCTGGAAGCCGTGCCCTTCCCAAGACCATTCGCAAAGTCATTTCTAATTGAACATAGGAACGATATTCCATGCTACAGGCTTTCATCATTACGCTTCGCGAAGGGGTTGAGGCCGCGCTTATTGTCGGCATCACCCTGGCTTACCTGACCAAGATCGGGCGGCAGCAGCTACGCAAGACCGTGTACGCGGCCCTGATTGCGGCGTTCCTTGGCAGCATCGGCGTGGCGGTGGTCATCTCCCGCACTCACCTGAACGAAGATGTGTTTGAAGGCTGGATCATGCTGGTGGCCGCCTTCTTCGTCGTCACCATGGTTATTTTCATGATGAAGACGGGGCGCAAGATGAAGGGCGAGATCGAGGGCAAGGTCGGGCTGTTGGCGGGCAATGACGCCTGGTTCGGGCTGTTCATCTTCATTTTTCTAATGGTGTTGCGGGAAGGCGCGGAGACCGTGCTGATTCTTTCCGCCGTGTCTTTGAACTCGACCGAACTGATGAGTTTTCTGGGGACTTTGCTGGGCGTGCTGGCCGCGATTGCGTTTGGCGTGATGTTCGTCAAGGGAAGCGTGCGCATCAATCTGCAAAAATTCTTTCGTATTACGACCGCTATTCTGTTTCTGGTGGCAGCGCAATTGGTGATCTCCGGGCTGCACGAGCTTTCGGAAAGCGGCGTGATTGCGTCTTCGAAGCGCGAGATGGCGATCATCGGCCCGATTGTCAGTAACGACTGGTTCTTCTTTGTCACCATTTGCGCGCTGGCGGCGTTGATGATTTTGTTCGAAGCCAAGCGGCGCGAACCGGTGCCGGCGGCAGCTTCGCCTGCGGAGCGCCGCAAGGCCGCGTGGAGCGCACGGCGCGAGCGCATGTGGATGATTTCCGTGCTCACGTTCTCGTTCATCTTCATCGCTTTGATAACAGCGGAATTTGTGTACGCCAAGAGCGTCAGCAATCTCTCCCCTGCTACTGAGGTAACGTTTAACAATGGGCGGGTGAGTATTCCGCTGGCGCAGATTGCGGATGGCGATTTGCACCGATTCCAGGCGCACAGAGAATGGGACCGCTGATCCGCTTCTGGCTCTATCAGAAGCCGGACGGCAAAGTCGCGACTGTGTTTGACGCTTGCGAAATCTGCGGGGCGGTCGGGTTTTACAAGGGCCCCAACGGGGTGGTCTGCAAGAATTGTGCGGCGCCGATTAATCCGCAATCGGTGGGCAAGTCGGGGGGATGCAATCCAGTGCCGCTGAAGGCCACGCAAACGGCAGATGCGGTCATCATTCAGGAGGCGGACGTCGCGGGCGGTAGTCGGATGTTCGTACAACAGTAGCGATGTTCGTCCGGCTCGTTTACGAATCTTTTCGGCGCCAGAAGCGGCGCAAGTTGCTGGCGGGCGCGGCGATTACTCTGGGCGTCACCGTGGCGACGGCGATGATTGGCGTCGCGACCGACATCGGCGACAAGATTAATCGCGAACTCCGCACCATCGGCGCCAATCTCGTTATTACTCCACAGGAAGATTCGCTCGACCTTGAAATTGGCGGGGTCAATCTCAAGCCTCCGACTGATGGGGCATTTCTCAGTGAAGCCGACCTGCCCAAGATCAAAGGGATTTTCTGGCACAACAACATTACGGGCTTCGCTCCGATGCTTCCTGTGACTGTTGCTGCGGAACAGAAAGGTAAGCCGCAGGACGTCACGCTGCTGGGAACTTATTTCGCCAAGCCGCTTTCCTTCGGCACGGACAACTTCACCACCGGGGTGCGCAACACGCATCCATGGTGGAAAGTTACCGGTGCGTGGCCCGATGATTCTTCGAGGAATGTTTTGCTCGGGGAAAGACTGGCCAGCCGTTTGGGCAAGCAGCCCGGAGACGAATTTCGGCTCGCGGGACGACAACTCCGGGTGAGTGGGATTCTCTCCACGGGCGGGGCGGAAGACGATGAAATCGTCGCGCCGCTTGCTCTGGCACAAGAGATTCTGGGCAGGCCCGGCGCGGTGCGGCGGGTTTATGTCAGCGCACTGACCAAGCCGGAGGACGCGTTCGCCCGGCGCGACCCGAAGAGTTTGTCGGGCGCGATCTACGATCGCTGGTATTGTTCACCTTATCCGCAATCGATTGCGTTTCAGTTGGCGGAGGCGATTCCCCACTCGCATGCCGAACAGATTCGCCAAGTTTCGCAAAATGAAGGCGCGGTTCTCACGCGGATCGAAGGGCTGATTTTTCTGATTACGCTGGCGGCTCTGTTTGCTTCGGCGTTGGCAGTGTCGGCGGCCATGGCTACCACTATGTTCGAACGCCGGGCCGAGGTTGGATTGATGAAGGCTTTGGGCGCGGGGAAGGTCGCGGTTGCTTCGATCTTTTTCGCGGAGGCTACGCTGCTGGCATTGATCGGCGGCTTGGCGGGATTTGTCGTGGGCGCAGCTCTCGCGCATCAGATCGGGCACTCGATCTTCAATTCGGACATTTCGATTCCGCCGGTGCTGTTGCCGGTGATTCTGGCGATCGCGGTGATCGTGACGTTCGCCGGGAGCGCTGCGGCAATCCGGAGAGCGGTCGGTTTGGATCCGGTATTTGCGTTGCGAGGGGAACCATGAGCGCGCCGATGTCTTTTTCCGGGCGAGATATCGCGGCCAGCCGAGCGCATGCTGCGCATACTTCCATGTTTCTGCGGATGCTGGTGCGGGCGGCGATTCTGCGGCGCGGCCGCGCGGCTTCCGCATTGTTCGCCATGGTGGTCGCTGCGGCAGTGGCCACGGCAATGCTGAATCTTTATGTAGACGTGCAGGGCAAGCTGCGGCGGGAGTTCCGCAACTACGGCGCGAATATCGTCGTGGTCGGAAGAGACGGCGCTTCCCTGCCCCCGGATGCGCTCGTGCGCGTGGATTCGGTTCTTGCGGGGCGCGGGGTTGCGGCGCCATTCGCGCTAGTCGTGGCGCGTACCAGTGACGGGCAGCCGATTGTGGTCGCCGGAACGAATTTCGAGCGCGTGCGTCAACTGGATCGCTGGTGGTCGGTAAGCAACTGGCCTTCGGCTTCGCAGCAGGCTTTGATTGGCGTGCGCGCGGTGCCCACGGTAGCGCCAAAAGATCAGGCTTTCGATCTCAGCTTTCAGGGGCGGACTCTGCACGTGAGCCCTGCCGGAACGGTGCAGACGGGGGCGGCGGAGGACAGCCGCATCTATATCTCGCTGGCGGATTTTGTGACGTGGACCGGGCTTCAGCCGTCGACGATTGAAATTGCGGCGAGCGGTTCTCCGGAAGAGGTTGCCAGCATCATGAATCGAGTGGCGCAGGCGATCCCGGCGGGCGACGTTCGCCCCATTCGGCAGATCATGGAAGGCGAGGCTCGCGTGTTGGGCAAAACTCGCGCCACGCTGCTGTCCTCGGCGGCATTGATCATTTTGACGGCAGCGTTGTGCGTGCTCTCCACGCTGATGGGATGGGTCTTCGATCGGCGGCGCGACTTCGCGATCATGAAAGCTCTGGGCGCGTCCGGGCGGCTGCTCAACGGATTCTTCGCCGCAGAAGCTGCTCTGCTGGGCGCGTCGGGGGCGATCATCGGTTTCGTTGTGGGCATTGGCATCGCGGCCTGGATCGGGCGGGTTAACTTTCACGCTCCGGTCGTGCCACGTTTCAGTGTGCTGCCCGTGGTTCTGGCTGGTAGCATGGCGGTGACACTGTTATCGGCAATCCTCCCAATCTCGCTGCTGCGCCGGGTGCAGCCGGCGAGTATTCTGAGGGGAGAGTGAAATGATCCAGATCAGAGATGTCACCAAGCTCTACCCTGCCAAGGAATCGGGGAACGGGACGGGCAAGGATGCCGGTCCCGGTTCGATCCATGCGCTTGACCACATCTCCCTGCATGTTGCGCAGGGGGAATGGCTGTCAATCATGGGGCCGTCGGGCTCGGGGAAATCGACGCTGGTGAATCTAATTGGCTGCCTCGACCGGCCTTCGTCGGGCGAGATCTGGCTGGATGGACAGAATGTGGCGGGAATTTCTTCGGCCGATCTGAACCGAGTGCGAGCCGAGAAAATCGGATTCATCTTTCAGCAGTTTCACCTGATTCCTTTTCTCACTGCAGTGGAAAACGTCATGCTGGCGCAGTATTTTCACAGCATGACCGACGAGAAAGAAGCGGTCGACGCTCTCACTCGTGTGGGGTTGGGCGACCGCGCTCATCATCTGCCATCTCAATTATCGGGCGGGGAGCAGCAACGGGTGTGCATTGCCCGTGCTCTGATTAATGATCCGCGAATCATTCTTGCCGACGAACCCACCGGAAATTTGGACGCTGTAAATGAAGAGATCGTACTGCGGCTGTTGCGCGAGTTTCATCAGCAGGGACGCACCATCGTGATGGTCACGCACGATCCCGTGGTCGCGCGGCTGGCCGACCGGCGGATCGAGTTGCACCATGGCAAGATCGCGTCGCAGGAAGTCTTCTCCATGGCCGACGAGGAACAGCTCGACGAAGTCCTGGAAGAGCTATGGGTTCTGGCCGAGCATGGAGAGATTGCCGAGGTCGAGCGCATGGAAGTGCACGGAGCGCTGCCGGTCAGCCTGGCAATTGAAAAGCTGATCGAGATGGGGTTGGTGGTTGCGGCTCCGCACCCGCCGCAGCCGCATGATCACAAGCCGTTCGTGAATCCATGCCATGAGGCGCTGAAACCGGTAGCTACGTCTTCGGGCGACGGGACGCTGATTGTCGAGCTCACGCCGCGTGGGCGGGAACGAGCTGGCAGCATTATTCGCCGCCATCGGCTGGCCGAGCGGCTCTTCACCGACAGCCTGGCGATGGACAGCGAATCGGAGATCGAGCAGCAGGCCTGCAAGTTCGAGCATATTCTTTCGCTGGAGGCAACGGACAAGATCTGCACGTTTCTGGGCCACCCGCGCACTTGTCCTCACGGGGCGCCGATTCCGCCGGGGTCGTGTTGCACCGAACCTACCCCGTCAAAACTAAGGGAAACGGTGAGTCCCGGCCGGAAATTCACTCGGGATGAGATGAAATGAGCGCTGAGCACGGCGCAGCGGTGTCCACTTCGCGGCGTCGTCCTACCATCGGCGTATTTGATTCCGGCTTCGGGGGGCTGACCGTACTTAAAGCTTTACTTGAACTAATCCCGGGCGCGGATTATGCCTACTTCGGCGATACCGCCCGCCTTCCCTACGGATCGAAGTCAGTTGAAACCGTTGCGCGATATGCCGTGGAAGCAGCGCATTATCTTGAGTCGCACGGCGCTCAGATGATGGTCATCGCCTGCAATACTGCGACGGCGCTGGCTCTTGATCGTATTACGTCGGCAGCTCATGTCCCGGTGGTGGGAGTGATTGAGCCGGGCGCGGAGGCCGCTGGGGCTGCTACAAAGAATCGGAAAATTATTGTGATTGGAACTGAGGCGACGGTCAGCAGCCATGCTTATCGTCAAGCTCTCGAAGCCCTTGGTCTGAGCGCGCGGGAGAAGGCGTGTCCTCTGCTGGTTCCGCTGGTCGAGGAGGGATGGATTGAGCACGCCGTCACGGAGCAGGTAGCCCGCATTTACCTGGAGGAGGCGTTTGCGGATGGTTTTCGCGATGCCGATACGTTGGTCCTAGGCTGCACGCATTATCCTTTGCTCAAACCGCTGCTGCTTCGCGTGGCACCGGGGCATGTGAGCATCGTGGATTCGGCCGATTCCACCGCTCGCACTGTGGCGTCGCGACTGCAGAAATTAGTGCCCGCAACAGGAGACGCCGAAGAACGTCGCGCGCACCCGCGGCTCAAGTTCTTCGCCACCGATTCGGTGGAGAAGTTTCGCCGGCTGGGCGAGCGGTTTTTGGGGCATGCGATCAAGGATGTGCAGCATGTGGACCTGAAGGAATAACTTCGCTTAAGGCTCGATGAGCGTGCCGCGCGTCCACGTCCGCTCCACCGATCTTCGGAACCTATATACACCCCGAATGGCATCCATAGCCTGCATGAAAGCGCCCTGCGATGAAGCAGCAATCCGAACGGGGGATGTGGAGGTTCCGTGTGGGGCAAAGGCGAGATCATGGATACTCGCTGCTACCATTCTCGCTTCGAGCATGGCTTTCATCGATGGCACCGTCGTCAATGTCGCTCTGCCTGCCCTCCAAACCAGCTTTCACGCAACGGTGGTGGATGTGCAATGGGTGGTCGAGTCTTACGGACTGTTTCTAAGTGCGCTGATTCTAGTCGGCGGCTCGCTCGGCGACCTGTTTGGCCGTCGCCTGGTGTTCGTGCGCTGGCCTGTGTCTGGCAAGTGCTGCGGTAGCATGGCCCATGATTCCGAAGGGTCGTGATCGCCCCGGTGCTCGCGCGGAGTCCTGATTGAGGCCAGGCCGACACCACCTGATAGCCTTGGATGGTCGGCCATCCGGAACTTATACGATCGTTGGTGGAACATCGCCTTAGCCCTCACAACCGGGTCAATGAGCGCAAACGCCTGGTTTCGACACCTACTTGAGCGACTGACAGTTTCGCCTCGCACGAAACAAAGCAGCCAAGATTAGTGTGGGCGAGCACGACGTTCGTTCTGCCTGGCGTCTTATAGCTTAGTTATCGCAGCTCCGATGTGATAAATGCTGATTTTGATTGACTAACCCCGTTTTTTGGGGTAATCACTCCCTAACCATCGCCTCCCCGAAGAGCAACCCAACGCGGGACGCAACACCCTCAGAGGCAAGCTTCCAATCGCTATCTCCGGCCTGTTCATTTCCATCGATGATAGGTGGGCGAACGGGCAGTGGGAAGAATTGTTGAGATGGAGGCGACAAGACCACGGGCAGAAGTGTCAATCACAATTCAACCAAAAGGAGAAAGATAGCTATGTCACATCGAAAATGGTTCGGTACGGCGCGAGCCACGGCCTTGGCAGTGTGCCTTGCGCTTGTCGTGCCCGCGACCACGGCGGCGCAGGAGCGGGCAGACCGCGAGCCGATCGTCGGGCTGTGGTTGATCACGGTCAGTTACGGCGGAAGCGTCATCGACAACGTTTTCTCCGGCTGGACGAGCGACGGCCTGGAATTCGACCAGGACACTTCGTCGCCGATTCTCACTGGCTACATCTGTTACGGAACCTGGATCAAGTTGGGAGACCACCGCTACGCACTTACCCACCCGTTCTTCGACTACGTTCCCGGCGCTGCCACATGGAACGTGACAGCTGGCACATGGGATGGGACGTCGGGATACTTCAATTACGTTGTAACGGTTTCGGACGATGGCAAAACCTTCACCGGTAAAGAGAATGGAACGTCTGAGGTTCCAGGACCCAACCCCTACGTCGGAGCGGGGACGGCGTTCAGCGGAATTACGCTTTCGGCGACGAAAATCAAGGTCAACAAAAGCCTCCTCCCGTAACTGTGAGCCAATCGCATCCTGGCATCGATGCTGCGGGGCGGCTCGTGAGGGCTGCCCCGCGCATGGCAGCGTCCGGGTTTTGAGCGGTACCTCATTACTCAACTGTTGAGACATCGCCATAGCACTTATCGACCCCTGTGCGATTCGGGTCTGAGCGTTACGCGCCCCCCTTTTCAGGCATTACGATTTTGCGAGGATGGCGTCGTCGAGCGTTCTCAAGATTCCGTAGACTCCGTCGAGTGGACCAAGCGATTACGCCGAAGATCGGTCCCACAGAAGGATAAAACCCAATAGTGGCGCCCAAAGCACTCCCTCATGGAAGCTGGCTACCAAAATCTTAACCCGGAGTCCCACGGTTTCACTGCCTAAAGGAGCAATTTCGCAGCTCTCGGCTTTTTGCTACGATGGAGCTATCGAACCGTTTCGGACCCGCTACGACCAGGCCGCAGGACAGCCGAGGCGGCGGTTCCCAGTGGCCGCAAGAATCAGCATGCCGCTTCGTCTAGATTCGCCGCTCCGTCTGCATTCGTCGCTTCGTCTAGATTCCCGTTGATCAGGAGTTTTCAATGCATTTGTTTGTGAAGCAGTTTGCGAGCGTAGTGTCTGTGATTTTGGGTCTGGCATTTGGCCTAGTGGGGCAGGAGGCGGCTGTGGAGCCGAGCGCGGTGGTAGGGGTTCCCACTCCGGCGCATGTGGTGATTGTCATCGAGGAGAATCACGGGTACTCGCAGATTATCGGGTCGCCGCAGGCTCCTTATATCAATACGCTGGCGTCGGAGGGGGCTTTGTTCACGTCTTCGTACGCGATTACGCATCCCAGCCAGCCGAACTATCTGGATTTGTTCTCGGGCGGGAACCAGGGAGTGCTCGATGATTCGTGTCCGCATACGTTTTCGACGCCATCGCTGGAGAGCGAGTTGATTGCGGCGGGAAAGACGTTTGCGGGTTACTCCGAGGGGCTGCCGGCGGTCGGGTCGGAAGTCTGTACGTCAGGACTTTATGCGCGCAAGCATGCGCCGTGGACGGACTTCTCCAAAGACCCAAGTTCCAACAATAAGCCGTTCAGCAGCTTTCCGACCACGTTTTCCAACTTGCCCAAGGTGTCGTTTGTCATCCCGAATCTGGACGACGACATGCACAACGGGACGATCCAGCAGGGAGATTACTGGCTGCAGCAGCATTTGCTCGCCTATGCCAATTGGGCGCGGAATAACAATAGCCTGCTGATTGTGACCTTCGACGAGGATCAGGGGACCACGCTCAACCATATTGCGACGATCTTTGTGGGAGCGATGGTCAAGCCGGGAAAGTATAGTGAGAAGGTGACGCATTACCGGGTGCTGCGGACCATTGAGGATATGTACGGACTGGGGCACTTGGGAAGCAGCGCGGCGGTGTCGCCGATTACGGATGTGTGGAAGTAGAGGCCTAAGCCCGCACCTTCTGGCCTTAGACACCAGATAACTGCTAGTCAATTGGTGAAAAATCGCCACAGCGCTCATTGACCCTGCCGCCTGGACTTCTGGTAGGTAAGGTGCAACCGACTGCGCCCGATTAGCTCAACCCTAAGATTAGCGTCAAAGGCGCCGGACAGAGCTTGCCCTGAGCTTGCCGAAGTGAGTGTCCGTCCCACAATTACTCGGCCCAACGTTCGCTTACAGCTTCAGGTTGCGAAGGCGGAGGGCATTGGTGATTACCGACACCGAGCTAAAGCTCATGGCGGCCGCGGCGAAGATGGGGCTGAGCAGCAGGCCCAAGAAGGGATAGAGGACGCCGGCGGCGATGGGGACTCCGATGGCGTTATAGATGAAGGCGAAGAAAAGATTTTGGCGGATGTTGCGCATAGTGGCCTGGCTCAACTTGCGGGCGCGGAGAATTCCGGCGAGATCGCCTTTGACCAGCGTGATGCCGCCGCTCTCCATGGCAATATCGGTTCCGGTGCCCATGGCAATGCCTACGTCGGCTTGAGCGAGCGCGGGGGCGTCGTTGATGCCGTCGCCGGCCATGGCGACGATTCTTCCCTGCCCTTGCAGCTTGCGGATGACTTCCAACTTGCCTTCGGGCAGGACCTCGGCTTCGAATTCGTCAATGCCCAATTGTTTCGCGATGATGGAGGCTGCGAAACGATTGTCGCCGGTGATCATGACGATTCGCAGGCCTTGCTTCTGCAGTTGGCGGACCACATCTGGAGTGGAAGGTTTGAGAGGATCGGCGAGGGCCAGACTTCCCGCGTACTTGCCGTCGATTGCGACCAGAAGGTTTGTCCCTCCCGGCACCTTGGCGTGAAGCACCGGAGTATCGGGACGGTCGAGAGCGCCGACTTCTACCATCAATGATCCACTGCCCACCGCAACCTGTTTTCCATCGACAACGCCGCGAATGCCTTTGCCCACCAGGTAGACGAACTCCTCCGGTTCTGACATTTGCAGGCCGCGCTCTTTCGCGCCCTTGACGATCGCAGCACCCAGGGGATGTTCGCTGGCGCGCTCCAGACTGGCCGCCAGACGCAACGTTTCAGTGGCGCTTACCTGCTCCGGGACAGAGACTCCGGCTAACGTCGGCTTGCCCTCCGTCAGCGTGCCGGTTTTGTCCACGACGACCGTATCGACTTTTTCCAAGGCTTCGAGCGCTTCGGCGTTCTTGATCAGAACTCCGGCATGCGCTCCCCGGCCAGTACCCACCATAATCGCCATCGGAGTAGCCAGACCCAGGGCGCACGGACAGGCGATGATCAGGACGGCGACTGCGTTCACCAGGGCGTGCGCCAGTCTCGGCTGGGGACCAAACAGAAACCACGCGGCAAATGTCACGACAGCAACGCCCACGACGGTGGGTACGAACCAGGCTGCGACGCGATCGGCAAGGCTCTGAATGGGAGCGCGGCTACGTTGCGCCTGGCCGACTAACTGAACAATTCGTGCGAGCAGCGTTTCAGAGCCGACACGCTCGGCACGCATGATGAAGGACCCCGTGGCGTTGATCGTCGCGCCGATGACGTGACTGCCCGGAGATTTTTCGACGGGGATCGATTCGCCGGTAATCATCGACTCATCGATGGCGCTGCGTCCTTCGAGCAGCACGCCATCGACGGGAACTTTTTCTCCGGGACGAACCCGCAGGCGGTCACCCGGTTTCACCCGGTCCAGCGCAATATCCTTTTCCGTACCGTCTGCGCTAAGCAGGCGCGCCGTTTTCGGACTCAGATCGAGAAGCGCTCGAATGGCGGCGCTGGTGCGGCTGCGGGCGCGGAGTTCCATCACTTGCCCGAGCAAGACAAGCGTGGTGATGGCGGCGGCGGCCTCGAAGTAGACGTCGGGATATCCGCCCATGGTGCGCAGCGACTCCGGAAAGATGCGCGGCGCGAGGGTCGCGACTACGCTGTAAACGTAAGCCACGCCCGTGCCCAGGCCGATCAGGGTGAACATGTTCGGACTGCGGTTGACCAACGACGTCCAGAAACGCTGAAAGAATGGAAGGCCGCACCACAGGACGACTGGAGTCGACAGCGCGAATTCAAGCCAGGGCAGATTCAGCGGCAGACCGTTCAGGGCGCTCATGAATGCATGCGGCCAGAACATGCTTGCCATCGCGACCGCCAAGAGCGGAGCGGTGAGGGCGACGCTGATCCAGAACCGGCGCGTCATGTCGCGCAATTCCGGATTTTCTTCGGTCGCCGCAGCCACCGTGCGCGGCTCGAGCGCCATGCCGCAGATGGGACAGGCGCCGGGCTCGTCTCGAACAATTTCAGGATGCATCGGGCAGGTGTACTCGGTGCGCGCGGAGGCAACCTGGACGTCGGGCTCAAGCGCCATGCCGCAGGATGGGCAGGCTCCCGGCTTGTCCTCGCGGACCTCGGGACACATGGGACATACGTATGCCGGCGCCGTAGCCGCTGCGGGCTTCGGCGTGGGCCGGATCACGATTGTGTCTGCGCTCGCGGTGTGAGGCGAGGACGAAGCTTTCGCTGGCGCAGGCATTCCTAACATCACCAGGTTCGAGGGGAAGGGGGCGGCCCGATTCAAGTATGTCTGCGGCTGAGCTTTGAACTTTTCCACGCACGAGGCACAGCAGAAGTAGTACTTCTTCCCGGCATGCTCGTGGACATGCTTAGCGGAGGTGGGATTCACGTTCATCCCACAAACCGGGTCACGCTCGAGAGCGGTAACGGGATTCGGAGGAGTCATGTGCGATTGCGCACCTACGCGAGGAAACTGTCCTGTTTGATTGCAGATGCTCTATATTGGATTCATCCGGCGGATCGGCCGGGCAACTCCGAAATGATCATAGCGAAGGGTTTAAACCCATGACTTATCTGGACGTGGTTTTCCGGTACGGCGCAGTCCCCGGCGAGAGCGAAATGCGCGCGATTGATACGATGCGTGAGGTATATGGCATCCGGCGTGTGCAGTTCAACGAGAAAGAGGGCACGGTGCGCGTGGAGTTCGATGCGTCGCGCTTGAAACAGGATACGGTAGCAAGCTTGCTGCGGAACGCGGGAGTGGATGTGCGGGAAGCGGTGGCGCTGGCCTGATCGCACCCACAGAAACGCTTAAACCAACGCTTAACCACAGAGGGCACAGGGACCACAGAGGGAGTAGCTTCTTTCCTCAGAAATAGCACACCCACGGCTTCGGGCCGTGGGTGAAGTATGAAGTATAAAGCGGGGGAAGGCCCGACTGGCGTCTAGAAGACAAAAGCAAGGGGTGCTCACAGAAAACCTCTGGCCGAAGTTATTCTCCGAAGCACCCCGTTGCGCGCCACTTCGTCTGCCTTTATCTAAAGCAAATGGCGTGCCGTCCCGCAAATGCCTCAAAATAAAAGGGGACGCGATTTCCAGCCCGGTAGGAATTGCCTGCCCTGAGGAAAGATTTACTTCGGGTGTTTGCCGCAAGCCAAGGGCCAAGAAGCCGTCGAACCCGAGTTTTTCGGCGATGCGGGCCAAAAGCCGCGCCAGTGATCATCGTCTTGCCGCTGTGCGGTCAAGACGTTACAATGATTTTTCAGCTTGCCGTGCATTTATGGTCTGAATCTGCACAGTCGGTCAAATCGAGCGGCGATGAGCGGACCTTCGTATGTTCATGCCCTCGCTTTCCGTGATAGTTGAGAAATTGCGCCCTTAGCTCAGTTGGATAGAGCGTCTGGCTACGAACCAGAAGGTCGGGAGTTCGAATCTCTCAGGGCGCACCATCTCTTCAATCCTTTCAATCATTTGCGAACCATCCCCGGGACCGTTTGGGCGCCCATTGCTTTTTTGTCCGTAAGTTGTCCGCGTTCGCTCGCGGGTCCGCGCTTACCAGCCGGCATCGTGACGACGTTCTCCTTCACCGTTTTCAAGTAGTCCTGCGTCCGCCGCAGCGCGGTCCGCAGATCCGTCTCTGCCGCGATCGCGTAGCGGCGGAACATCGCGTCGGTTTTGTGGCCGGAGATTTTCATCGCGATGCTTTGGGGCACGCCGGCGGCGAGCATGTTTTTGCAGGCTGAGCGGCGCAGATCGTGAAAGAGGCGTCCGATGCCGGCTTTCTTGCAGACCCTCGCCCAGGCCTTCCGGATATCGCCGATCGGTCTGCCGGCGCGATGAAAAATCAGCGAGGCAATCATGGGCACCTTGTCGATCTCGACCTCGCGCGCGGTGCGAGTGTCACGTAACGGACGAATTAAGGCTTTAGTCGGGGACCCTGAACCGTCATCGGGTCCGGATTGTCCCCCCGCATCTGCCGCGTCCACGTCAGCAAGTTTTCGCGACGAACCCGCCCGCCTGGCGCGAACCGGAATAGGTGCGGAGTACGGGGAGGCTTTGTCGTAATCTCCTACTCTCAGGTTGTCTGCACGCTCCGCTCTCGCGCGCCGAAGAAAGAGTACACCGCGATGATCACATACGCTGACAGGGGCACTGCATAAGCCAACGCGACGCTGTGAAACTCTTCCGAGATCCAGCCCATCGCCGGGGTCAACACCGCACCCCCGATGATCGCCATGACGATCATCGAACCTCCGATCTTGGTGTTCGGCCCGAGTCCCTTCAGTCCCAGAGCAAAGATCGTAGGGAACATCAGCGACATAAAGAGGCTGGTCAGGAAAATGGCCCACAGCCCGATCCATCCTGGATTCAGCACTCCGACGGACGCCAGAATGACATTGACGACAGCGTATGCGCCCATGAGTTTATTTGGTGCAATAAACCGCATCAGATAGGCGGAAACAAATCTTCCCACGCCGAACGCAGCCAGAGTGCCGGTGAGGAAATAGCCGGCAACTTTTTCCGGTTGATGAGTGTATTCCTGTACGTACTGTATGAAGTAGCTCCACGTACCCACTTGCGCCCCGACGTAGAAAAATTGGGCAACCACGGCCAGCAAAAAATGCGGACACCGGAATAGTTCGCGGAAGTGCCCTTGGTCTTCTCGGGTGTTCTCGTGCTCGCTTTGAATGGCGGGGAACTTCGTCCGCCAGATCAGGAGTGCCCAGAAAAGAGTGACGCAGCCGAGGACCAGGTATGGTTCGATTACTCGCAGTGTTTCGGTGCGCAGGTACGCTTCATAACTACCGGCACTCTGACGAGCTGCGACCTCTGCCGGCGTAAGCTCCACGCCGGAGAAAATGAAAGTAGTGCCGATTAGAGCACCGGAGATAGCGCCAAAAGGATTGAATGCCTGGGAGAAATTGAGGCGCTGTTCCGAAGTGTCGGGATCGCCAAGTTGGGCGATGAACGGGTTCGATGCAGTCTCGAGGAACGACAAACCGCTGGCAATTACAAACAGCGCACAAAGAAAGTATCCGTATTGCCCCATGAAGGCAGCGGGCCAGAACAGAAATGCCCCGACGGTGTAAAGCAGCAGACCAATGATGAATCCGGCTTTGTACCCGACCTTTCTCATCACCAACGCAGCCGGCATGGCCAGGAGAAAATATCCCATGTAAAAGGCCGACTGCACGAGTCCCGCCTGCAAACGGGTGATAGAGAATGACTTCATGAACTGCCGAATCAGGACGTCGTTCAGGTTGTTCGGGATTCCCCACAAGAAGAAAAGTGCGGTCACCAGAACGAACGGAACAAGTTGACCGGAAGGGAAGAGACGGTGTCCGGAGCTTTGCGAAGGGAAACTGCCTGAGTTCAACGAAGTTGAAACGGCCATGGATGATCCTTGATCTGCAATAAGTTAGAGGTGCTGCTTGTATTGCGTCGGCCAACTACATCACCAGGTCGCGGACGCAGCCGTGCCCGTTTGATCCTGTGAAGACCGAGCCCTCACATGGCGACTTAAACAGCGTCTGGGTTTGCTCGCCAAAGTCACGTTGCGTTCGAAGCATCTCGGGACTTACGTCAATGCACGGTCGAGGTGAACGTATCCTCCGTCCACGAACAGGTGTTGTCCGGTCGTATGGCTTGATTTTGCGGAAAGCAAAAAGAGCGCCATGTTAGCGATCTCCTCGGAGGTCGTCATTCTGTTTTCCAAAGGAATTTTGCTGACGATCCGATCCAGCTTCTCCTGGGGATTGGGGAAAGTGTCGAGCCAGTGACGGTAAAGGGGAGTCATGACCTCCGCTGGAATCACGGTGTTCACGCGGATGCTGTAAGGCAGCAATTCCACCGCCCACTCACGGGTGAGGGCCATAATGGCTCCTTTGGAGGAGGCGTACCCGGAGGTGTTTCCCTGGCCCGTGACTGCCGTCTTCGAGCCAATGTTCACGATCGAACCCTTGGATTGTTTCAAATGCGGCAGCGCGTAGTGCGCCATGCAGTAGTAGTGGATCAGATTGCGATTCAACGAGGCAACATAGTCGCTGGGCGTTCCGTGTTCCAAGCCAATCGAGTCGTTCACGCCGGCATTGTTCACCAGCGCATCCAGGCGTCCGAACTTTTCCACGGTCTGCTCAACTGCCTGCTGGCAGGTCTCCGAGGTCGAGAGTTCCATGGTGATCAAGCCACACTTTCCGTTCTTCAATAGCTCGGTTTGTAAAGCTTTGCCCGCCTCGGCATCGCGTCCCACAATTACGGGGCTGGCGCCTTCGGCGGCACACGCGCGCACAATTCCCTCGCCAATGCCCTTGGCCCCGCCCGTAACGATGATGACTTTGTCCTTCAATTGCAGATCCATGTTCATCCTCGAAGGTTGATGAAACCGCCATCCAGCAGATAGTCGACGCCGGTGATGAAGCTGGCTTCATCTGAACACAGGAACAAGGCTAGCGCAGCCACTTCCCCAGGTTCGCCCATTCGTCCTACGGGCTGCGCCTTCGACAATTTGTCGAAGGTTTCCTTCTCCCGCCCGGGATAATTGTTTTTCAGATAGCCATCCACAAACGGCGTGTGAACTCGCGCCGGAGAGATGCAGTTGCAACGGATGTTGTAGGCCAGATAATCTCGGGCCACCGAGTACGTCATGGCCAGGATTGCGCCCTTGCTCACGGAATACGCAAAACGGTCCGCCAGCCCTGACGATCCGGCGATCGAGGCCATGTTCAGGATCACGCCGCCGCTGCTCTTCATGTGTGAGACAACGGCGCGCGCACAGTTGTAGAACCCTTTTACATTGACGCGCATGACACGATCGAAATCCTCTTCGCTCGTGCTCTCGACCGTCCCGATGTGCGAAATCCCTGCGTTGTTCACCAGAATGGAAATCGGCCCCTCTGCCGCCAATCGTTGGAATGTTAAGATCATTTGCTTTTGGTCGGTCACGTCACAGACCTGCGCTTCGGCACTACCTCCCGCGGCGCCAATTTGCTGGCAGGTGCCTTCCGCGTCCTTAAGGCTCAGATCGAGAATGTGGATCTTGGCGCCTTGAGCGGCGAATCTGACTCCAATCGCCCGTCCTATTCCGCTGCCGCCTCCGGTGACGATTGCGGTCTTTCCGTCGAGCCGGAAAATACCTTGCTTCACCTGAGGAGCACCCTTTTCAGAAGTCGATTGAGTCATGTTGTTTCATTATTCCGCAGATGTACATAGGCATGGTTTACAGCTGTTGCTCCTACCCTCGCGCAATCTCAAACCGCATGGATAGAGGCGCTAGGATTGGTAGATGGAGGCGAACGAACGTCCGCTCCCAGATCTTATTGGCTAATCTTCAGGACCCACGCCGGTTGCTGGCGCAAGTCCTCGGGAAGGTCTGGAAGTTCAATCGACAATCCCGCTTTAGAGTTTCTGGCTTTCAATGGCGTACTTGCGCCGAGCAATATGACTGACTTTGCGGTAGCCAGATTCTTGATTACAACGTTGTGACCCGACCAATGGGGCAGGATAGCGTAAACCTCGTTGCCCTTTGACGTGAAGAAGGCTTCGATCGACGCTTTCCCGTCAGCGGATTTTTCAATTAACTTGGTCACGTCGTACGCTGACGAATATTCCTTGTTATATTCAATTTTTGGCACTTCGCCGGCAGTCCACTGGCGGCTATTTTTCCACGGCCTCGTACCGTAGATCGCTTCACCGTTGATCCTGAGCCAGTCGCCCATCTGCGTAAGCCGTTCTTCCATGACGACGGGGATCATTCCGTCGGCCCTGGGACCGATGTCAAGCAGGAGGTTGCCGCCACGGCTGACCGTGTCGACCAGGATGAACACCAATTCGCGGCCAGTGTGGTAAATGCTGAGATCTTCGGCGCGATTGTAGCCGTAACTCACGCCCATGCCACGACTTTCTTCCCATGGATGGTCGATGCCACTCATTCCTGCTGTGTATTCCGTAGTCCAGTAGCCGCCATGTTTGTGGCGAGTGTCGCTGCCCCAACGATCGTCCACAACCACTTCGTCCTTAACGGGCGACTCGTTGAACAGCCACGCCAGCAGTTCAGCGCTGTGCCAATCGGCCGAAGTCATCTCCCACTCACCATCGCTGAAGATTATTGCCGGTTTGTAGTGCGTGACCAGGTCCTTGAACTGCGGGAACATGTGCTCGTGCACATAACGCGGCTTGTCGTAAAGCCAGAGCGGGTTATACCACTCGTACAGCGAATAGTAGAAACCCATGCGCAGCCCCTTGCGCCGCACCGCGTCGGAAAGATCGCCAAGCACATCGCGTCTGGGACCGATTTCGACCGCGTTCCACGGACGGCCCCACGTGGATGACGCCTCCTTGCTAGGCCACAATGCGAATCCCTCGTGGTGTTTTGAAGTCAGCACGACGTACTTGGCGCCGGATCGCGCAAATATGTCGGCCCAATGGTCCGGATCGAATAATTCTGCCTTAAACTGCGGTGCAAAATTCTGATATGGAGAATCTGCGCCATACACCTTCTGATGAAATTCCCACGTTCCTTTCTGAAGTTCATCAGCCTTGGGATTGCTCCTGCCATTCGTCAGCGCATTCCAGTACCACTCGGCGTAAGCGAGTTTGCCGGGCAGTACCGGAGCATATGCCGGAACCGAATAAGTTCCCCAATGAATGAAAATTCCAAACTTGGCGTCACCAAACCAGGCCGGGGTGGGACGCTTATCGACGGAGTCCCAAGTGGGTTCATAGCTTTGCGCTAATGACGACCCGATCAACAGGAAAAACAGTATGACAACAGAGAGAAATCGTTTCATAGAATCTCCGTTGATGGCTGTACCACCTGACTCCTCGAAAAAGTCTCTCGTAGCAGCAAAATGCCCGCCGCTGTTCCCAGTGGCAGGCAAAAGTTGGCGAATCAATTGGGCTCTAGTAAACCACCTTCAAGCCAAACTGCATAACTCGAGCGGAATTCGCCGTGTTGGTGACAAGGCCAAAACCACCTCCATTGATGTCCGAATTGGGCGTACCGAAGATCACCGTGTTGAACAGGTTGAAGGTCTCGGCACGGAACTCGAGACGCCGATTCTCGCTCCGCAGAGGGAATTGGCGGAAAACCGAGAAGTCGACATTCCAGTAAGTTTGCGCCTGATATGCATCGGGACGAATGTTACCAAAACTTCCAAAGGCAGGTTTCGTGAATGCACTGGCGTTGAACCAGCAACTCTGCGAATGGACGTGCGCCCCATTCGGACAGGACCCGGCATTGGGGTCGCCCACTAGGTTAGCCTGCTCGTAACCCGCCCAGCCGGTGTTCCCGGTATTGGCCTGGTCCTCGCCGTCGGTGACGCTATAACGTTGGCCCGAACGAATTGTGAGGATCCCGTTTGTCTGCCAATTGCCGATTACGTAGTCCACCGCGTGGTTTCCACTGGAGAAGCGTTTGCCTCGCCCTACGGGCAGTTCGTAATTGGCGTTCACTGTGAGAATGTGGGGCAGATCGAACCCAGCGGGGCTCAAACTGGCTCGGGGGTTATAAGGATCGGCAACGTTCTTTCCTTCTGCACCGAACCATCCATCGTTCTCGTCGAGTGCCTTCGAGAAGGTATAAGCGACTTGGTAGGCTAAGCCACCTGAAAACCGCTTATTCAGGGCGAACTGGAACGCGTGGTAGTCGGCGAAACCCACGCTGCGGTCATAGAAGCTAGCGATCATGTACGGGAACAGGGCTCGCGATTGCGGGTTCGGAGCCGGACTCGGCGCCAAAGCCGTGTTGTACATACCGCCAATGTTGGCTCGATGGGTCAGCGACCCCACATACGTGGCGGTGACTGTGGTGGTGGAATTCAACTCGTGCTGCACACCGAAGTTGAACTGGTCCGCATAGGCATTCTTGATGTGCGGGTCATAAAACCAGTTCACACCACCGGAATTGAAGGGGGTCGGCGCAGGGATGCCGGCGCTGCCGCTGCCCGCGAACGGATTCTGGGCACCCACGGTCGGCGGGCCGCCAGGGGCGGTGGGACTGCCGGGAACGTTAAGGCTGGTGGCAATCAACTGCCCGATCCCTGGCCAGTCTCCCTCAATGTTCTGGGACATCTGGCTGACCGCAGCCCAATTGTCATAGACTATCCCCGCTCCTCCCCGCAACACCGTATTTTGGCCGAGACGATAGGCAAAACCAAGGTGCGGGCCGACATTCGTGTAGGTGTTGTGGGAAATGCGACCGCGCGGGTCAACCACGACGTGAGGAGGCAAGGTACCCGGAGGCAGGCAGGACTGTTTAGCGGGATCGCAAGCCACCGCGTTGCCAGAAGCGTCCAGCATGATGCTGGGAATGCAAGGGGCAGTTCCGCGCACCGTGCAGGGCGGCGGTGGATATTGCAAAATATAGGTTCCGCTGCTGTAGTCAGGGTCCCCGGTTTCGATGCCGCCCTGCTGCCCGAAGGTATCTTTGGTGCCGTAGGGTGGAATCAAAGTCAGGTCGTAGCGGACTCCATAGTTGAACGTCAGCTTTGAATTCACCTTCCAGGAATCCTGGAAGAATCCGCTGAACAGACCGCCTGGACGGGTTTTCTCGTTCACGTCGCGCCGGTTGGCGTTGTCGATAACTCCTAAAAGGTACGATGCCAGACTGAATCCTCCGTTACCCTTGGTGTCGTTGGTCTGAACGGTGGAGAATCCCAGGCTCTCATACGAAATTGGGCTGGAGAACACGCTGGAGATAAAGTTCCCTCCGAAACCGAAGGTGTGACTTCCCTTGACTTTGGTAAGCGTGACGGAGAATTGATGATTATCGGTCGCCTGGGGCGTGTTCTGGATGATTTCGCCGCCGTTCACGAAGCCATTACCGAGACCCAGGGATGGGATCAACCAGCCGCTGGTTCCTGAGAATTTGCTCGCGAAGTCGGGAGAAAAACCCGCAGCCTGGTCCACGGTTGCGGCATTGACCCCCTTCAGCTTGGTAACGCCGTTGTCGGAAACCTTGGTATAGGAGTAGAGCGCCTGCAGTTGGAAGGTTGGACTGAAGGTGTGAACCCAGTTGCCTCCGAGGTTACGACCCGGAATTGAATCGTTCTTGAGCAGCCCGGGAATATTACCGTTTGGCGAAAGGACGGTACTGTCGATGCGGCTGTAGCGGAACCAGACCGAGTCGTTGGTTCCAAAAGTGTGGTCGATTTTGACGTTGTACTCGTTCTGATGCTGGGTATTCGGATCGTTATCGAACGCGTTACTGTTCGTAGCGGGATTATAGGGGCCAGCCTTGGGGTACACCGATTGAACAAACCCCACCAACCGCGAATCGATCAGGTTTGTGGGAATTTTGTTGTTGAGGAACGGCTGCCGGGTAAAGCCGGTCCCTGAAGCAGTAGTCGTGAAGGGGTTATAGATCTGGTCGATCACGTTCCCATTCTTGTCGCGGTCATTGCAAATCCCGGCCGTGAAGCCGCTTTGGCAGATGCCACTGAAATCGCCACCCAACTGCGTATCGGTCGGGACAAGGATATTGGCGCTACTCGGCAGCGAGTACCGGAAACCCTGGTAAGCAAAATAAAAAAAGGTATTCTGTTTGAGGCTGGGAAGGGCGACCGGTCCTCCGATCGAAGCACCGAACTGGTTCTGATGGAATCCGGGTTTTTTCTGGTTCGTTGGCAAGAAGTGCGAGCGGGAGTCGAAGGCGTTATTGCGGATATACTCCCATGCCGCGCCGTGGAAGTGGTCTGTGCCCGACTTAGTCACGACGTTCACAACCCCGCCAAGCACCGAGCCAAATTCGGAAGAGTCGGTGTGAGAAACGACTTTGAACTCCTGAATCGCATCAATGATCGGCGGCACGGCGTAGGTGCTGAGAAACGCCGCAAAGTTATTCATACCGTCGGTCAGGAAATAATTGCTGCGGTTAGTTGCACCATTGATGGATGGAAACGAGAAAGCCGCGCCCTCAGCAATGGGGGCCGCAAAGCCGCCGATGCGTCCCCCCATCGCGTTTTGTCCGACGCTGATTGGCGACACGCCCGGGGTCAAAGACAGTAACTGCGTGAAGTTGCGGCCGTTGAGGGGAAGATCATTCACTTGTTTGGTGGCGATGACCGTACCCAATTCCGCGGTTGAAGCCTGCAGTTGCTCGGTCGTCGCTTCCACGCTGATGACTTCAGTCTGGGAGCCGGGCGTGAGGACGACGTCAATCGTGGCCGTCTGGTTCACGGCAAGGACGAACTCGGAAACCTGTTTCGTAGTGAAGCTCGGCGCGGTCACCCTCAAGGTATAGCGGCCGGGAGGGACGTCTGAGAAGACATAGTTGCCAATCTCGTTGCTGGGTGTAGTCCGCTCGAGACCAGTATCAACATTGCGCAAAACCACCGTCGCTCTGGTCATGACGGCTCCAGTGGAGTCGCGAACCACTCCATTCAGAGACGCGCTCGAAAGCTGCGCAAAGGCAGATGTCGCCGACAAAATCAGGACGCAACCTAACAGAGCCAGCAGACTGCGAAAAAACGACAGGCGGCTTCGTGATGCTTCCATGGCGATCCTCCGGCATTGTTATGCAGTAAACGGTCTCTGAGAAGCTTGCCTCAAACCCCACCCCTGGTGTTGCGGTCGACACCTGGTATCCAAACTATTCGGAGTAACCGAATTATGCAGAGTAACCGACGCTCTTGACACGACTGCATTGGTGGCGTCGCGAACAACCCCGTTAAGCGACGCCGTGGAAAGCTGGGCGAGGGCAGCCAAGGTTGAGAAAACTAGAACGCTGATGAGCCACACCAGAGTGCGAAAGCGATAGGTCCGCCCGAGTGAATCGGTCATGGATTCCTCCAGCTTGTTCGTAAACGCTATCCCGATTAACCAATGCGCAACTCCACGTTTTTGACAGAGGGGCCATTCTAGGATCAAAGTACTAGAAGTTGTCAAGAACTATTTGAGCGCTCGGAGCAGGACATAAACGGTAATCCGTGACGCAAGCAGATGCTTATACGAACTTTGAGCGCTTATTATTCAAAAATTCGGCGTTTGCCTTCTTGTACCCAGGCAAGTCGTATGGCGATCAAAGCAACTTGTATTCAGAGAGATAGGCTCTTGCCCGGAAACATCCGAAAGCAGTTCAGGCTGGGGACTCGCAGTAGCCAAATTGCGGTCGGCAGAAAACATCATGCAGTTTGAATCGAGGAGGATGATCACCAACCTGACCTCTGCTTGCGCTGCTTGACCACCGCGTAGAATTAGCGTCGATGACCGAAGATGTGGTATTTCAAAGTTGCAAACGGACGTTCAGCAGTCGATCTGCAAGGCTCACCCAACGCGACACGGGAGAGGTCGGTCAGCAATCCGAAGTGGGGAACCTTCATGCATCTCAACACCGACAAACCACCCAGAAGAGTCCGATCAGTAGCGTGGTTCCCGATTTTCGTCTCTATTTTTCTGAGAGGAGTATGCGCCTGTGGACAATCTCCTTCCAACGCAAAACCCACGGCGCAACCCAAAGCAAGGGCTTCCGAGCACGTCGGGTCCTTGGCTTGCGCTGCGTGTCACAAGCAGATCTACAACAACTACGCGAAGACCGGCATGGGACGCTCGATGTCACTGGTCATGCCTGAGATTTTGAAAGCGCAGCCGACTTCGGGTTCGATCGAAGACAAGAACACTGGTTTTCATTTCGATGTCTATGCACGCGACGGGCAGCTGTTTCAGTCCGAGTACAAGATCGATTCGAACGGAAAGGAAATCTTCCGCGACACTCGCGCCGTGGAGTGGATTATCGGAGCGGGAGAGAACGGGCTTGGCGGCCTCGTCCGGCAGGGCGATTATGTATTTCAAGCACCGCTGTCTTTTTACTCCAAAGCACAACGTTGGGAGCTGTCGCCGGGATACGAGCTAACCAACTCCGGGTTCAATCGGCCGATTTTGCCCGGCTGCATCTCTTGCCACAGCGGGCGGCCCAATGCCCTCCCCGAGGGCAACGGTCATTTTGCCAATCCGCCATTTTCCGAACTGGCGATCGGCTGCGAGAACTGCCACGGTCCCGGCCTCACCCACGTGCTGGCGCATCAGGTGGGATTCGAAAACGATCAGGGGCATGACTCTTCAATCGTGAATCCGGCCTCGCTCACCCCCGCGCTGGCAGATAACATCTGCATGTCGTGTCACCAGACCGGAGATGTGCGAGTGCTGAAGCCAGGAAAAGACTATAGGGATTTTCGTCCGGGAATGCCGCTCGACGATACACTCTCGATTCTCATGGTCCGGCCGAAGCGCGAGTCGCCGCCGCAGCAGGACCTGCTCGAACACTACTACTCGATGACTCTGAGCAAGTGTTATCGCGCGAGCGGCGAGAAGCTGAGTTGCATCAGTTGTCATGATCCTCACGTGGAGCCGACTCGCGAAGAAGTGTCCGAATATTTCAAGACAAAGTGTCTGGCATGCCACACCGAAAAAAGCTGCACACTGCCGCGTCAGGTACGCGACCGGAGCCAACCCGCGGATGATTGCGCGGGCTGTCACATGCAAAAGCGCGACGTGCGGGAAATTTCGCATTCCAGCATCACCAACCACAGGATTCTGACGCGCCCGGATGAGCCGTTTCCTGACATTGCGTTTCAGCAGACGACACCGGTGCTGGCCGATCTGATTCATCTGAATCCGGCGCCCGGCAAAAAAGGCACCCCGCCACCGGCGCTGGTGCTGCTGCAAGCTTACGGCGAACTGGTGGAGAAACGTCCGGAATATCTGACCCGCTACTACGCCGTTCTTGAACAACTCGAACGCACTGATCCCGATGATCCGCTCGTACAAGGCGCACTCGGCAATCGCGATCTGCATGCCGGCAAATATCAGGAAGCAGTCGAACACTTGCAGCGTGCCATCAAGGAAGGGCATGCGAAAACCGTCTTGTACACCGATCTCGCTGAGGCTCTGGTGAAACTGGATCGTGCCAGCGAAGCAGTTGAGGTTCTCAAGCAAGCGGCGGATCGCGACCCGTTCAATGCTGAGCTGCGAAAACGGCTGATCGTTCAACTCATTCAAGCAAAGGATTACGTGAACGCCCGAGGGCAAATGGAGGATTACGTCCAGCGCTTTCCCGCTGACTCATTCATGCGTCAACTCCTTGCCAAAGTGCAATTGATGGGACAGCCGAAATGACGCCAAGAAAGCTCTTCACGGTTGCGTTGGTAGTGGCACTGTCCGCTCCTCCCAAGATTTTGTGGAGCGATGATGCCGGGCGCATTCAATTCGAAAATCGGCAAAAGAGTTCGGGGATTAGTTTTGTCCTCGACAACGGTACGCTTCCTGACAAGCCAATGATCGATGGCATACCCGGTGGGGTCGCGCTTCTCGATTACGACAATGACGGCTATCTGGATATCTTCTTCACTAATGGCGCGAGTCTGCCCGGACTTGCGAAGGAAGGCGACAAATTCTCGAATCGCCTATACCACAACAATCGCGACGGCACCTTCACGGACGTGACGGATCGCGCCGGGTTGCGGGGCGAAGGCTACAGCATTGGCGCCGCCGCCGCTGATTATGACAATGACGGACGCACGGATCTCTACGTCACCGGTTTTGATCGCAACTTCCTCTACCACAACAATGGGGACGGCACATTCACCGATGTAACCGCCAAAGCAGGTGTTCCCGGCGTTTCCTCCGCGGGGAAAAAACTGTGGGGCATCTCGGCCGCGTGGCTGGACTATGACAACGACGGCAAACTCGACCTGTTTGTGGTCAACTATCTGGACTGGTCGTTTGCAACCTCCCGCGTGTGCGGTTCACCCGGCAATCGCCTCTCCTGCTCACCCACTCTCTACAAAGGCGAGCCAAACATCCTTTACCACAACAATGGCGATGGCACGTTCACGGATGTTTCGGAAATCACGGGCATCTCCCGGAGTATCGGCAAAGGCATGGGGGTAGCGATAGCCGACTACAACGATGACGGTTGGATGGACATCTTCGTCGCCAACGACAACGACAGAAATTTTCTCTTCAAAAACCGCGGCGGAAAAACCTTCGATGAGGTGGGCGTCGAGTCGTTCGTCGCTTATACCGACAACGGACTGCCCGTCTCCAGCATGGGCGTAGATTTTCGCGATTGGAACAATGATGGCAAACCCAGCCTGATCGTCACCGCACTTGGCGGCGAAACCTTTCCGATGTTTCGCAACGAAGGCAATGGCTTTTTCAGCTACGAAAGTTACAAGGCAGGTATAGGATTTCGCAGCTTGAGAATGAGCGGCTGGGGCGCGGGAATTCAGGATTTCGACAACGATGGTTACAAGGACTTGTTCACGGCGAACTCCCACGTGAGTGAGAATGCTGATTTAGATGGTCAGCAGCACTACCGGCAGGCCAATGCCGTGTTCCGCAACATGCATGATGGAACTTTTCAAGACGTGAGCGGTGATGCTGGTCCTGGCCTGCAGATTCGCGCCGCCCACCGCGGGTGCGCGTTCGGCGATCTTAACAACGACGGAAAGATTGACGTTGTGGTTTCGGCCATTGGCGGTCCAGCCGAACTGCTTTACAACACCTCAACCAGCGGCAATCATTGGATCCTGATAAAGACCGTCGGGGTGAAAAGCAACCGTGACGGCATCGGAACGCGAATCAAAGTGACAACCGCATCCGGCCTTGTGCAGTATAACCACGTCACGACAGCTGGAAGTTACGCCAGTTCGAACGATCCGCGCGTTCACTTTGGACTGGGCGCGGACACGGTCATCAAGGAAATCGAATTGAAGTGGCCGAGTGGAACGGTGCAGGTACTGCACACCGCAAAAGCAGACCAGGTCCTGATCGTGACCGAGGAATGAAGGCGTGAGGACTGCGTTTATATCGCTCCTGTTCGCTGTGTGCGCTACCTGGCCTGCTTCCGCCGGGCCGTGCACTGGTGCAGAGGCGCAACTCGCACAGGTTTCGAAGGCTTTGACCGTCAACGCTCTCGATATCGCCGAGAATGCGCTGCGCACCTTGAGCGTTTCCTACCCTGATTGTCCGGAAATCTTGCTGCACCAGGCCCGATTGACGCAAGCTAAGGGAAACATTCGTGAGGCCGCCGAGCTTTACTATCGCTACACCGACACGGATCCGGCTGACTCGCGCGGACTTGCTTACTTCGGCCGCTTCTTTCTTGAGCAACGCGATTATATGCGAGCCGATGCCCTGTCGGCAGCAGCGGTGGACAAAAATCCAGACGACCCGACTGCCTTAGCGTTGCGCGGACAGATACTTCTGATGAAAGGGCAATCTTCCAAGGGACAGAATCTGCTGGAAAAAGCGATAAAGCTTGAACCCAATGATCCCGAGGCCCAATTCCAGTTGGGCACGATTTATGACAAGGCGAAGGCTGCTGCGCAAGCTGTTGAACATTTCCGCAAAGCTGCAAGGCTGAATCCGCACGACGCGCGAGCGTGGGATTATCTGGCCCTGAACCTCGAACTCTTAGGAGACTTGGATGGTACCGAGCAGGCCTACCAAAAAGGGTTGCAGGTGAATCAGGCCGGGCGATATTACGATGCTTTTCTCGATTACAACTACGGCCGATTTCTAGCCAAGCGTAATGACCTGAGTGGCAGCAAACGCCACCTCGATCGCGCTGTCGAATCGGCGCCTCAAGTCCGCGCAGTGTGGTACGAGCGCGCAAAGCTCGACATGCGGATGCAAAACTATCAGCAGGCACGCGCGGACGCAGAAAAAGCTGCTGCGTGCACGCAAGAGGGAGGCGTCATCGATCTGCAAATTTACAGCCTGCTAAGCCAGGTATACTCGCGGTTGGGGGATACTGCTCTTGCCAAAAAATATACCGACCTGACTCGCGAAACGCCTCCTCCTGTTCGCGGAGAACAGCGATAGCTTGATCTCCAAGATCAATCGCCGGTCGTTTCTGCTGACTGCCCTCGCTGCCGCTCCCGCAGCCAAATTGTTGGGTGTAACGCTGGCACCTGCGACTGCGCCGACTTTTGAAGACGTGACCGCAAAATCCGGCATTCGCTTCAAGCACGAGGCCAGTCGCACGAGCCAGAAGTATCTTCCGGAGTCCATGGGTGCGGGAGTCGCGATGTTCGACTACGACAACGACGGATGGCTGGATTTGTTTTTCGTGAATGGAGCAAAGCTGCTGGATCCGATGCCACGCGCCAGCGCGCCGAACAAATCCGACCCGCGTTACTGGAACCGCCTATGTCACAACAATCGCGACGGCACCTTTACGGACATTACTGAGAAGGCAGGGCTGCAAGGGCGGCTTTATGGCATGGGGGTCGCCACTGGAGACTACGACAATGATGGCTATGTCGACTTCCTGGTGACGAACCTCGGTGGAAATATTCTTTATCACAACAACGGCGACGGCACCTTCACCGATGTTACGGCCAAGGCAGGCGTGGGCGGCAGCGGATGGTGCACGGGCGCGTGCTTCGTTGACTACGACCGCGACGGGCGGCTGGATTTGATCGTCAGTCGTTATGTGCAGTGGGACTTCTCGGACGTTTACTGTGGTGAACACCGTCCCGGCTATCGCGCCTATTGCCACCCCGACCAATTCGAACCGATCACGCACCTCATGTTTCACAACAACGGAGACGGGACGTTCACGGACGTTTCGAAGAAGTGTGGCATCGCGAGTTCCCCGGGGAAAGGGCTGGGAGTCGCAATCGACGATTTCGATGGTGATGGCTGGCCCGACATTTTCGTCGCCAACGACTCGGTCGCAGAGCAACTTTTCCGCAATAATCACGATGGCACATTCACGGAAGTGGCACTGATCTCAGGGTTGGGTTACGACCAAAACGGCCGCGCGTTTGCGGGCATGGGTGCTGATTTCGGCGATTACAAGAACACCGGCTGGCCTTCGGTGTTCGTAAATGCTCTCGCCAATCAGAAATACAAGCTTTTCCGCAATGACAAGGGAACTTTCGACGACGTGACAGATTCGATCGGCCTAGGCGCTTCGACCATGTCGCATTCCGGTTGGGGAGCGAAATGGATTGACTATGACAACGATGGCTGGCTCGACCTTTTCGTCGCTCAAGGCCACGTGATGGATAACATCCAACTCACCGAGCCGACACTACGATATCTCGAGCCTCCGCTGCTCCTGAGAAACGATCAGGGCCGTTTCTTCAATGTCTCGCCGCAGAGTGGTTCCATTTTCACGATGCCCATAGCGGCACGGGGCGCTGCCTTCGGTGACCTCGACAATGACGGACGTGTCGACGTTGCTATCAACTGCAACGACGGGCAGGCGATCATCTTGCATAATCGGGGTGGCAACGGAAATCACTGGCTCACGCTGAACCTAACCGGCACAGCCAGCAACCGCGACGCAATTGGTTCCAAGATTCGCCTGCTGACTGACAGTGGACTGCAGCAGACTCGTTTTGTCAGTACTGCGGGAAGCTACATCTCCGCGAGCGACAAGCGCGCGCACTTCGGGCTGGGATCTTCGAAGAAAATTCGACTGATCGAGATCACCTGGCCGAGCGGAATCGTGCAGCGTCTCGAGTCAATAGCGGTGGACCAGATACTCACGGTCAAAGAACCGGCTCGTTAGTGGCGCCCGCAGCTGCCGCACTGGGCGATCTAACTCACCACCACTTTGAAGCGCGGCCGAATTTTTCTCAGGTACTCATGGCTCAGCGCCGGTTCACCGTCACACTCGATCGCAATCACTGTGGCGGGCTCGTCGGGGGCAGTCGCCGGTAGGCCGGTAATCCTTAGTGACAAATCGTCCTGCGTAAACGTCAGCGGTTTGTCGCCAACCAGAAGCCGCACGGACTTCACCTTCGTCCTCCACCCACCGAATGAGATTACCGAAGGCGGCTGATAGAAGGTAAGCCATTGCTCGGCGGGCGTATCCCCGGGCCAGTTGGTAACGTGCGCAAACGCCGTGCGTCCACGCTGTGTGAAGTTGGCATAGACGTGTCCCTCGAAATCGTTGCGGTCGGTCCCATAGATCGCAGCGCCGTTTCTTGAAGTCCACTTGCCCACGGCCTGCAGAATTTCTATTGATTCTTGCGGTATCGAACCATCCGGCTTGGGGCCGACATTCAGCAGATAGTTGCCGCCGCCACGAGCGCAGGTGATCAAATTGTTGACGATGGTCTTCGGTGTCTTCCAGTTATCGTCGGCTTTGTGGAATCCCCAACTATCGTTAAGCGTCATACAGGTTTCCCATGCACGCCCTTTATCAGCCGCGCGGATCTCCTGTTCGGGCGTCGAAAAATCTCCCGGCAATCCGTTGCGGTTATTCACGATGATGTCCGGCTGAAGCTGGAACACCATATCGTTCATTTTTTGCGACTCCCACTGCTCGGGTGTTAACGGCCAATCTACGTCATACCAGAGAATGTCGATCTTCCCGTAGTTGGTCATGAGTTCACGAATCAGCCCATGCGTGTAAGCGACAAAGCGTTGCCGCGCTGCTTCATCGGTTGCGCACCGCGCACCATCCGGATGATGCCAGTCCATCAGCGAGTAGTAGAAGCCGACGCGCAATCCTTCTGCCCGCGCGGCGTCGACGAATTCGCGCACCAAATCGCGTCCCGCCGCTTGCTTTGGCGCGCAGTAGTCGGTGAGTTTCGTGTCGAAATTACAGAAGCCTTCATGATGCTTCGTAGTCATCACCATGTACTTCTGTCCGGCCTGCTTGGCCAATCTTGCCCAGTCGCGGGCGGCGTTCGGCTTAGGATTGAAATGCTTCGCCAGCAATTCGTATTGCGGGATGGGGATGCCCTCCACTTCCATCGCCCATTCATGACGGCCTATCAAGCTATAGAGTCCCCAGTGGATGAACATGCCGAATTTTGCTTCCTGCCACCATTGAATTCGACGCTCATGCCCCGGGGGCGGTCCCGCCTGTTGCACGGATTTCTTTGCCGCATTTTCCTGCGCGAAAGCAAGAGGCGGTGCCGTCGCCAATCCTGCGGTTGCCGCCATCATCTTCAAACAATCCCGTCTCGATGTTCCTTTGTTCATGATCGTCGCCTCTCAGATATGCATTGCGATCTGTGTAATCGAACTGCACGAAAAGGGATTCTACTCCGGCAAGTCAAGCCAGCCGGGATTTTGGTGTGAGCTGCAGCGACCGGGCAGCAAAGATGGCGTCGTTGCACCCGCTGCCGCGCACGTGCGGAATCCGCGTTTGCATTTGCGTGGTACAGTACGAGACCTATGCACGCAGAGCAGAATGCGGTCGCTGCACGCGGCCTGCTCAAAGAGAGCGTTGCCCAGCGCCTTCGTGAGGAGATTCTCGCTGCAAGAATTTCTCCGGGAGAGAAAATCGTTGAAGGCAAATGGGCGCGCGAATATGGAGTCGCGCAGATCTCAATCCGCGAAGCCTTGAACATTCTTGCGACACAGGGCTTCGTGACCAAAGGGCACGGCCGCAGCGCGCGTGTGTTGAAACTCGAGAGAGCTGACATAATTCACATTTATCAGGTGCGAGGTGTGCTGGAGGGACTGGCGGCCCGGTTAATCACTGAAGACAAACTCCCTGTCGACGACCTGGAAGCTGCCTTCAATGAAATTCAGCGTTCTGTCGGAACCGGTGATCTGCGCCAGGTGATCGAGAGTGTACAGCGGTTTCACATGCTCATGCTGGAGAAGCCGCAGAACTCCGTCTTGCGGGAGCACGGACGGCGCCTCCTGGTGCCGCTTTATGCATTTACGCTGATGAAGGCCCTAGTGAAGAAGCTCGACGTCGACCCGTGGGGAAGGCAACTTCGACTGCATAGGCTCATTATTGAAGTGCTGCAACAGGGCAACCCTCACCTCGCTGAGGAGACTTTGATCCATGTTACGAATCTATTTCTCCATGCGGCATTGGAAGTCTGGGCGCCGTAGAGCCTCTTCTTAAGCCCGAAACTTCAGGCACTATGTCATTCGCAATCTGGATAGGACTGGCTGCGGTTGTGGCTGCGGGCGTGCTGCAAGGCCTTTTCGCCGTGCCGATGAAATATGCACGGCGCTGGAACTACGAAAACATATGGCTGATTTTCAGTATGGTGGGAATGGTCGTCCTGCCTTGGATGCTCACGACCGCGACCGTCCCACATTTAGTTGAAGTGTATTCACTTACCCCGATGCCTGTGCTCGTTCGTATCGCAGGCTTTGGACTGTACTGGGGAATTGGATCCGCTCTGGCCGGCTTAGGAATGAATCTTCTCGGGATCGGTCTTGGAATGGCGATCATCCTGGGACTGAGCGCATCATTAGGATCGCTGATCCCATTACTCATTCTGAGTCCTCAACAGTTGCACACATCTCAAGGCCGCACGTACCTGGTTGGAACTGTGATTATGCTGGCGGGAATCGCACTCTGTGCGTGCGCGGGAAGGCTGCGAGACACCGCTCGGGACCGAGGCGAATCTGCGCCTTACCGATCATTTTTTGCCGGGTTTATGCTCTGTTGCCTGTCGGGACTGTTTTCGTCGGCGTTGAATTTTTCTTACGCATTCGGCGGAGATGCCTTGGATCGCGCACGCGCTCTTGGCGCAAGCCAGCTATGGAGCACTGGCGTTGTGACCGCACTAGCTGTTTCCGGCGGCTTCATCTCAAACTTGGTTTATTGCACCTATCTTCTGCGCAAGAACGGCACGCTCGGAAGGTTCACCGGCGATGGCGCGGGCACCGGCTGGGTTTGCGGTGCGCTCATGGGCCTGTTCTGGTTCGGAGGCCAATCACTGTACGCAATCGGCATAACCTGGATGGGTCAGCTGGGAGTCGTGATCGGATGGCCTTTACTGATGGGCATGATCATTGTGACGAGCAACGCAGCCGGGGTAATGACTGGTGAGTGGAACGGCGTTTCGGCAGTGACCAAACGCTTTCTCGCCCTCGGTATGCTGATTATCCTGACTGCGCTGGGAGTTCTCGCCATGGCGCAACGAAGTGCTTGAAGTACACTCCGCCGCTATCGGCGATATCCCAGTTCGGCTCCGCCGCTTACGGGAAGAATGCAGCCGGTAATGAAGCGTGCCTTGTCCGATAAAAGAAATGCAGCGGCATCGGCGATCACGTCGCCGCGAGGGCAGTATCCCAGCAGGTGAATGTCGTCAAGATACTTGCGAATGCCCTCCGGGTCTTTTTGTTCCGCACACCATTGCTCGAGCATCGGCGTCCACACCCCTGCAGGACAGATCGCATTCACCCGAATGGAGTACCGCGCATAATCTGCCGCCATCGCCTTGGTAAGCGAAATCATCGCCCCCTTTGTTGCGACATACGCGGCGTGGTCCTGTTGCCCGATCAATCCAACCATGCTTGCCGTGTTAAGAATCGTTCCTTTGCTGGCACGGAGAGCTTCAAAAGCGTAACGCGTGGTCCAATAGACCGACTTCAAGTTAACCCGCTGCAAGTTGTCCCATTCTTCTTCGCTGGTTTCGTGGAGCGGTTTAGACGGAGTGGCAATACCGGCATTGTTGTGCACAGCATCAATTCGGGAGAACTCTTTCAACACGGTTGCGATTGCGGATTTCACCGCGGCGCCGTCGGAAACATTCAACTGCAAAGCCAGGCCTGGCGAACTCAGCTCAGCCGCAGTCCGCTGTGCGCTAGTAAGATCTTTGTCGAGGATTGCAACCGTCGCGTTGTCGCGCGCGTATGCTAGGGCGCACTCGCGTCCGATGCCATCCCCGCCGCCAGTGACAATCACTACCTTCCCTTCAAGATTGCCCGCCATGGAATTTCCCCTCGATTAAATGTCTTAAAAGGCGAGATACATATTAAGGTGCGAACGAAAATAGTTCTTGAATTGACGCACGACTGCAAATGAGTGCTCAGATAAGCGAGGAGTGATACTATAGCTCCGTTTTTACCTGGCCAATCGAAGTTTAAGCGCTTGAAGTCGGACCAACTGAAGAAATATCTTTTGCACCATGCCGTCAGCTCTGAAAACTACAAGTGCGACGGTCCCATGCATGGAGAACAGTGCCAAATCCTGATAGTTGCCCACCAAACCAACCCATGTTCCACAGCAGGCGAGACTTCATCAAAATCGCGGCCCTGGCCGGCTGCCTGCCGCTGCTCGCGCCAACGGCGTTCGCGTCAATCTTTTCTGACGAGCGCACCGCCTGGTATCGAAACGCGAAGTTCGGCATGTTTATTCATTGGGGACCCTACTCACTCGCCAGCGTCGAAGCCTCGTGGCCCATCATGACTCCAAAGGCGGGAGGCATCACCGAAGCGGAATATGTCGAATTGCCGAAGCGCTTCAATCCCCAAAAGTTCGATGCACGCGCGTTCGTGGATTTAGCCCGATCAGCGGGTCAGCAGTACATGGTATTCACGACCAAGCATCACGACGGCTTCTGCATGTTTGATAGCTCATACACGAACTACAAAATCACCAATACTCCTTACGGAAAAGACATCGTGCAGCAGCTCTCTTCAGCATGCAAAGAAGCGGGCATGCCGCTCGGCTTTTACTACTCACCTCCGGATATGCACCACCCCGCTTTTCGTGACACCTCCAAGCCGGCATCAACGAACTGGAATGGGGAGCCAGTGCGACCGGAGTGGCCGCTCTACCTCGATTACATTCAATTGCAGTTGACGGAGCTGCTCACCAGGTACGGACTCGTTGTGTTGATCTGGTTTGACGGCTTGCATGACCAGCAGAAGTACGACGGCCAGCGTTTCGTCGAACTCATACGACACCTGCAACCGGCAACGTTGGTGAATGATCGCATCGGCGTCCCTGGGGATTATCAGACTCCGGAGCAATTCATCCCCAAAGGGATTCCTACGAAGGACGTGCGGTTCAATGCCGTCGACACCAGTATCAACGAAAAACTCAAGTCTGTGGTCCCAAAGCCCGAGGAATTTCAGCTTTGGGAGACCTGTATGACCATCAACAATCAATGGGCATACAACGTAAACGATCGGGACTTTAAATCGGCACAATTTCTAATTCGAGGTTTGGTCGAAGTTGCGAGCCGTGGAGGAAATTTCCTGCTGAACGTCGGACCGCGGCCGGATGGAACTATTCAGCCGGAATTTCAAGAACGGTTGCGCGCGATCGGCGATTGGCTCTCGATTAACGGCGATTCGATTTACGGCACTACCTATGGGCCGGTGCAAGGAATCGCTTCGATTCGCACGACTGCAAAAGACAACAAGATCTTCGTTCACGTCCTGGAATGGCCAGCCGCAGCGCTGGAAATCGGGGGAATCAAACCAAGAGTCCTTTCCGCGCGCCTGTTGACCAACGGGCAGTCCCTGAAGTTCACGCAATCTGAGGAAAAGCTCAGATTAGACTTGCCGTCGCAAATGCCTGATGCTAACGTCACCACAATTGCATTGATGACGTCATGATTCAGCTGGCTTCATTTTGAAAAGGTGTTTCAACGATTAGTCTTCAGCGGCCGCTCGCGCGCAGTATCTTCCAACCGGACAATCGCTGGCCCGCCCACTCGGCATTTTTCTCACTGTGGCACAGTAAGCACGCATTTGGACTCTCTTCCTGCCCGAATCGCTTTGTCATTTCCGCGTTTGGAATATCGTCAATCTGGTGGTAGCGCGCTCGGAACAGCAAGGCGTCCATAATTCGAGGCATGTGACAGGAGACGCAACGGCTGCCTTCTGATTCTGCCGCGTGGTGGGAGTGCCGGCTGATCGCGGCCGCATCCCTGAACTGGCCGTGACAGCCAGTGCACATCAGGTCCGGTTCGTGGCGAAATTTTAGTGACGTTGGATTCGAAGCCGAATCGCGGCTATGCGGATCATGGCAAGTCCCGCAGCTTACTTCGGCTTTCTTGAAACATCGCGAGCGTTCCAGCGCTTCAACGATGAACGTGGTTTGCCGAAACCTCCCGTCTTTGTAAAAGCCCTTTCGGGAGAACTCGCCGAAGGGCTGCCGCAAGCGGTTTCCGAAGAACTCTCCGGAAGAAACATAATTCAATTCACCGTTTGGCCCAGAATTACGGATTGCCGATTGCATGTGGCACTGCGCGCAGATGGCGACAGACTTTCGGCTGTCGATCTTGTGGAAATTTACAGGTGGATCCAGCGGTTCCTTCGGGTGGTAGTCATGCTCACTCATTTCTATAACGTGACTACCGGAAGGACCATGGCACATCTCGCAATCGATTCCGGGCTCCTTGAATTCCTCGTTATTGACGTCGAACCCCCCGCCCTTGGCATTGCGCAACTGGCTGGTATGGCACACCGCGCAAATTGCCTGATAGCTGGTCGAGGCGTCGAGTCTCTCCCAGGTGCGCGGGTCCGCGCGCTCGCTTCCTGGGCCGTCAATCACCCTCCAAAAATTGATCCACTGCTTGTGCTGCACGTTGTATTGAATCGGGAATACGTGGATTTCTCCGTTCGGCAGTTTCGTGGCATACGCCTGCTCAAATTTCGAGCCTACCGTATAGTCCACAGGATAGCTGTGCCACTTGCCGTCAGACTGCAAGATGTCGAAGTAGTGGCGGTCTTGGCGCACGGCCATCCGGACGAAGAGACGCCGATCCCGGGCACGCTTCAGTTGGAACTTTCCGTCCCGATAGTCTGCTTCGTCCCCGAGATAGAACTCATTGTTGTTCTTGAAATCCCCCACAACGTTTTGCGGTGCGTAAGGACGAAGCATCTTCGCCATTCCGCTTTCTGACCAGCCGTTGTAAATTTCGGCATGGCAAGTGCGGCAGGAATTGGAGCCGAAATAGGCCATTGCTGCGGGCCCTGTGTGGCCTTGCTTGTCTGTGGCTATGTTCGAAAAAGTCTGGAGCATGGTCGTCCAGCGATCTGTAGCTTGTTGCAAGAAAGTCTCGAACGAAATGGTTGTGCTGGGATAAAGCAGACGATATATCGTCCGAAGATTGTCTAGCGCTTTGGGAGCGAGCTCACTGCCATCACGATAGACTGCGGCGAAACTATTGCCGGCCTCCATGGCTTTACCGAGACTGAGTTGCGCCAGGCCCAGCACATAGGCAATCTCCCGGTCCTGATTGTTAAAGTGCAGTGCTTCGAGCAGCGATGCCTCAGAGTTTTTCAGCAACTCCTGGCGCGTTTCGCGCATCGGCTGCGTGAGCGCCGCTTGCAACAGGGCGCGACCCTTCGCAAAATTCGCGGTTGATGTGAGCTGCTGCCTCAAACTGGGCCAATCTTCGTCGCGGACGGAGGCAGGCCCGGCGAAGCGATCGAGATCATCTAGTGCCTCCTTGGCGTGGGCAATAGCCTCGGAGTTCAGATTTTGACGCGCTTCCACATCCGCAACAGGAACCTGCAGCAATGGATTCTCCGGAAGTAATGCTAAAGATTTTTGTGCGTAACTGAGCCCCAGTTCGTATTCACCGAGGTCGAAGCAGCCACGGGCTGCCATTTCATAGGCTTGCGCCAGGAACGCCGACTGAGGAAAGCGACTGCTGAACGCTTCGGCGCGCGCGCGCATCTCGGCCGGTGTGGCTGGCTTGAAAAGGTGCAGGAAGGCAGAGCGCTCCGCGGAATCGGCTATCTCATCGGCGATTGAAGCCAAATTACGCTTCTGCACAGACGGAACTGAATCGATGTCCTGCGCTGCCAAGAAAATAAACGGCCACAGCAGAAAGCCGATAACCCGGAGCCGGTGAAACATGGCTCTACACTCTACAACATTTCACCTCCGGGCAGTTTGGGCGATCCGAATAGCCTTGTCGATATCCGGGTCCGCTGGCGTGAGCTTCTTTGCTTCGAGTAGTTCCTGGAGTCCATTCTTTGTGTCGCCTGAATGGAGGTAGATGAGCCCAAGGTCTTTGTGCAATTGGCCAAGCGCGATGCACCCGCCGCAGACCTGGATCCCTTCCTTCAATTGTGAAATAGCTTCCGGCCAATCGTGCGCAGCGCCGGACGCCAGCGCGAAGTTCCCCAAAGTCTGGGCCCTATCCATGATTTGTTTTTGTGCCTGGAGGGCTTCAAAGCGCGATTGCAGGCGCTTGGACTCATCGGGATCAGATTGCGCCAGTTGGCGCGAGAGGTTGTAAAGGGCTTCGCCGTACTCGGGATTGAGCTCAATCACCTTTCGCCATTGCGCGACTGCGCCGGCCCGATCTCCGGTGTGCAGAAGTTCTTGACCAAGCACGAAGAGAGTGTCCGGATTTCTTGGATCGAGTTCTGCCGATTTTCGAAGTGCCTGGACTGCCGCCGTGGGATGCCCGGCCGATTTTTCGATCAGTCCAAGCAGATACCACGGTTCCGCATAGTGAGAATCGAGACGCACCGCAGTCTCAAGTTCCGGCTTTGCGTCCTGATCGCGCCGCAAATCGAGCAGAACTCGCCCCTTGTTGTAGTGCGCGGGCGCAGAATTGGGATCGAGTTTCACAGCTTCAGAAAACTCCGCCAGAGCGCCTTCCAGGTTGAACTCGTCCGCGTATGCAATTCCCAGATTCAAATGTGCGCCTGAGGCCTTGGGTTCCAGTGCGATGACCTTCTGGAAATAGCTAAGGCCCTCTTCCGTCCGCGTCATGCGCGTGAGTACCATCGCGAGCACGGTCAGCGCCTGGGAGTTGTCGGGACTGATCTTGAGGGCGCTCCGTATCAGTTGCTCCGCCTCGGGAAAACGCGATTCACCCGCGAGAATCAGGCCGAGATTGATGAACGCCTGCGTGTATTGCGGATTGTTTTCTGTGGCCTGGCGGAAAAGGCCTTCGGCTTCTTTGCTTTTTCCTTGCTGCCCGTATAGCACACCGAGGTTGCTTTCCGCCTCTGCATAACCCGGGTCCAGGGCAATCGCCGCTTTCAGTTCTTTTTCAGCTTCGGCGGCCTGGCCAGCTTGAAGGCTGATAAGGCCGAGCTGGTTATGCGCGCGAGCGATAGTAGAGTCAAGGCTAACGGCTTTTTGTAGAGCCTCGCGCTCCTCCGCAATCTTGCCGAGACGATCAAGCGCTAAGGCCAGATCGTAGTATGTGCGTGCATTCCCAGGATCCTGTGCCAGCGCTTCGCGATAAACCTCCACTGCGTGTTGGTACTCGCCCGCCTGAAAATATTCGTTGGCCTGGTTGACCTTCGTCCCGGCTACGTTCTCCTTGACACTCTGCTGTTTCTTTTCTTGAAAGTCTTCCAGCTCTTTGCGGGCTCGCTGCTCCTGGCCCAGGCTTCGCAGCACCGCTGCCAACTGAAATCGTGCTTCGCTGGACGCCGAATTCAGCTGCACCGCCTTTTCCAGCTCAACTAGTGCTTCTTGTGGCCTGCCCAGCTTGGCAAGAACAAAGCCCAGGTTGTACCGGGTGTCGTAATGATTGGGGTTGAGTACTACCGCATGTTTGAGCAAAGGTTCGGCAGCCCTATAGTCGCCAAGCCCACGGTCGACCACCCCCATCAAGTACAACGCGTCAAAGTCGTGCGGCTTGCGCCGGAAGTAGTTCTGGATTTCGGGCAATGCCGTTTGGAACTCCGCCAGGATAATCAACGCTTTCACATACGAAAGTCTGGTGACGTCATTGCTTGGATCGAGCCGCAACGCCTCGCGGAACTCATCAACTGCTTGTCGGAACTGAGATTGCTGCGTGTAGGCAAGGCCCAACCTAGCGTGCCGGTCCGATAATGAAGGGTTTTGTTGTACTAACTGTGCCAGGAGCTTGACGGCTTCCGCCACGTCACCGTTACTCGAGTAAGCCACCGCGAGGTCATCCTGAAGCACAGGATCGGCAGACGCGTTTTTCAAGTAGGCAATCGCGGCCGAGTATCGCTTCTGGGCAATCAACGCTTTCGCCAACCCATCCAGGGCCGGCACGGACTTCGGGTCCGATTTCAAAGCAAACTTGAATTCTTCGATTGCGGCTTCATTTTGCCCCAACTCGCCTAACGCCTCTCCGAGTCCGATGTGTCCCAACGGATCATCAGGTTTAATCCGTACCGCTACTCGTAATTCACGAGCGGCCCGGGCGGCATCGTGTTTTTGAAGAAGCGCTAAAGAGAGATTGAAACGCGCCTCCCAGGAATTCGGGTCTTGATGCACGGCAGCTTCAAAGGCCGCGATCGCGCACGACAATTGCTGCCGCTGGCCAAAGTAGGCGCCCAGTGCGTCAAAGGCACCCGCCGAAGGATGAGTTGCAAGAACCTGCTCCAACTCCGCGGGACCTTTGCAGATAGCAGGCATTTGCCCCGACACGCGCAGACTGCATACCTGCACAACCCAGGCGCAGAGCGCGATTTGGGCATTCCGCCGCATTTCCGTAACTTGACCGTCTAAATTCTCGCTCGCGCTCATGGTAGCAGACAACGGGCAGAGGCACGTTCGGTCGAATGTTATCATCGCGAAATAATGCGTGTCGGAGCCTGGCAGTTGCGCAAATTCAGTTTCGATCAGATTTTTCTTTTTTTGGGTCTCATACTCCTTGCGCTCGGCAGCATTCATCCCGCGCACGCGCAGGGTGTAGCAACCGGCGGTACCGCAGTTCCGGCGCGGCCACTTCCTGCCGGAATGAAAGCTCCGGCCGTTGAATATCTGGATATCGCGAATCACGCAGGGCTTGCTGGCGTGAACATCTCCGGTTCAGAGACTTCAAAGCAGTACATTGTAGAAACGACCGGCAACGGCGTCGCGATCTTCGATTTCGATAACGACGGTTTGCCCGACATTTTTCTGGTCAATTCAGGGACACTCGGGACAAGCGCGGTCCATCCGAAGCATTTCCTTTATCACAATCTGGGCGGACTGAAATTCGAAGACGTCACCGATAAGGCGGGAATCAAGCCCACCGGATGGGGACAAGGGGTCTGTGTTGGAGACATAGACAATCATGGATATCCGGACCTGTTCATCACCCAGTGGGGACAGAACGTTCTCTATCGAAATCTCGGCAATGGCACGTTCAAGGACGAGACCAGGGAGCGGGGGCTGCTTTCGCCAAAACCGCGCTGGAGTACAGGTTGCGCGTTCCTCGATTTCAACCGAGACGGATTTCTGGATCTTGTCGTAGTCCACTATGTGGATTTCGACCTGGCCCATACGCCTCACCCTGGCCAGACCAGCCAGTGCCAGTGGAAAGGAAAGCCGGTTATGTGCGGCCCGCGCGGTCTGCCGCCCGAAACGCTGTCGTTCTATCAAAATGATGGGCACGGGAACTTCATTGATGTTTCGGATCAGGTTCACATTTCAGGTCCTAAGAACTACTACGGATTCACTGCGTTAACAGGAGACTTCGACAATGATGGTTGGCCGGACATTTTTGTGGCATGTGACTCGACTGCCAGTTTGTACTACCACAACCTGGGAGGAAAAATGTTTGAGGAGATCGGACTGCGCGCCGGCCTCGCATACAACGAAGACGGACGCGAACAAGCTGGTATGGGCGCTGCCGCCGCCGATTTCGACGCTGATGGCCTGCTCGACATTTTTAAGACAAACTTCGCTGATGACACTCACACCATGTACAAGAACCGAGGGGGAAACAACTTCGAAGACGACACCATCGGCTCAGGTCTGGCAGTGAACACAAAATATCTGGGCTGGGGAACCGCATTTCTTGACTTTGATAATGACGGCTGGAAGGATCTAATCGTCGCGAATGGCCATGTGTATCCCGAAGTAGATGCTGGCCACACGGCCGAAAAGTACAAGCAGCCGCGACTTCTCTATTGGAACCGCGGCGACGGGCAGTTTTTTGATCTGTCTTCGCAGGGCGGGCCGGGTATATCCGACGTTCACTCGTCACGCGGTCTGGCCGTAGGCGATCTGGACAACGACGGCGATGAAGAAATCGTTATCGTCAATATGGGTGAAGCACCATCGCTGCTGAAAAACTTTCGCACTGGCGGTAATTCGCTTCTTGTTCGTGCGCTCACCTCAGGGCGAGATGCTATCGGCGCACGCATTACCGTCATTGCCGGCGGCCACAAGCAAATTGACGAGGTTCGCAGCGGCGGCTCTTACATGTCACAAAATGATCTTCGCCTGCACTTTGGCCTTGGCAGCGCCAGCACAGCCGACATGTCGATCCGCTGGCTCGACGGCAAAATGGAAAATCTCCGGTCAGTAGCGGCGGGCGAAATCGTGACCATTGAAGAAGGCAAAGGAGTGGTTCGCAAACAGCCTTACAGTTCGGCAAGGAAATAGGTTTTCAGGTACCTGCAGCGTTGGGCCGTCACGAAGAAGGCCGGACGGGCGCAGTTGCCGCGGGCCGAGCAAATTTCGTCTCGTCGACCGGCACGTTAAACGCCGCATCTTCAATCTCAACTGTTAAACGCGAGTTGGGCCGCGCAATCGTCTCCTGGAAGGGAACCTTGAGCCCATGCAGGGTACGGAAATCCGCATAATCGATCTGGGTGGGATTCCGGCCCAGTGGAGATTTGGTGTAACGCAAAATGCGCAGCAAATATCCTGATTCTTTGTCGAAATAAAACTTGGCTGCGATCTCACCTGAATTCATGCCTGCGACGACGTAGCTCTCGCGCTCGCCGACGTTCTCCGTCGCCACTGTCTTAACTTCGTTGAACAATTGCTTCATATGCAGAGGCAGTTGCAGGTCCACTTCCGGTTGCGCAGAGGCCACTTCAGGCGCAGGAATCTCGCGCACCGGTCGGTTTGGCGCCGAAGTCCAGCCAGACGCTCCGTCGTACGCCGTAATGCTGTCACCATTGGGTAGGTGAATGACGGTAAGTTGTTTCCCGCCAATCCTGCTGAGAATCTCGATCGGCAGACTTCGGCCGCTAATATTGACCGTTCCCTTTTCCTGTCGTGTGCGAACTTTTTGCAGGGTTGCTGCTCCTCCGATCGCCTCGACATACTTCGCGATGATCTGCTCGGCTGGGGGAGCACTGGTTGTCGAGGTGTCCTCTCCGAGAGGACTCTCAACAGCGGGTCTGGGGCCGCCCTCAGCAACTACGGGGATGGCTACCGGATGCGGCGCGCCACGATGGCAGGAGTTGCAGGTGACCACTTGCTTGGAATCAAAGTTGTCCCGGTTAATCGTGGCCATCATCTGCATCATCTTCCGCGCGGTTTGCTTGGGTTTCTTATCATCTTTTTCGAGGGCCCCTTCCACGTGGCAATAACTGCATTCCACGCCCAGAGAGTAGGTAATGAACTGCATGGCCGAGACGAGTTGATCAGCCGGAATTTCCTTCAATACCTGAATATTCTGATACGCCTCTGCTGCTGACTTTTCGCGAGGTGGGGAGGTGTTTCCGGATGCCGTTTGCCCGCGCGAAGGCTTTTCCGAAATCCCCGCGACGGTAAAGGCGATCCCGAGCATGCATAAGAATTTCCTGTACATGAATGTCCTCCCCCCAAACGACTTGGCTAGAAGCAGCGCATTGCGCTGCCGCTTCATCCTGAAGCTTTTCGATCGGATCAGCCTACCTGGCTCAAGGAGGCTGTTGGATTGGCCACACCACCGATCGCTTCCGACAGCGCGCAACTGGCCTTCCGGAGTACCCGTTTCACTGTGGAGGATGTTGTAGAATCCCCAATTCTTCGAAGGAATGGAACGCTAAGGGCAGCGACGCCGTAGCCGCGATCGTCCAAAACAGGAAACGAAATATTGACTACACCCTCTACTTCGTAGCTTTTTCTCTGGTCAAATCCGCGCCGCTGAATCTTGGCCAAGTGTTGGCCCAGATCGTCCGGAGGGCGCGTTCCATTGTGCTTACACCAGAGCTTTATAGCCCGAGAAGAGGCTTCGGGAATCTGATACGCCAGGATTACCTGTCCGGTTGTGGAACGCATGAGGTCGCCGATGCCACCAGCTTTCACGTAAAAACCGCTGCTGCTGAGCGGAGGATTGACCTGGGCGATGATGACAACACGGTCTCCGTCGAGCACTCCCAAATGGCACGATTGGTTGATTTGACGCGTGACCTGCCGCATGATCGGCAAGGCTTCGGTAGTCAGGCGCTCAATTGGGGGATGCTGGTATGCCAGCGTAAACAGGTGCAGGGTCAGTGAATAGCGCTCATCGCCACCAGATCGAGCAATATAACCGCGCGTCTCAAGACACACCAGCATCCGGAAGACCTCCGAAACCGTGCGACCGAGCCTGCGAGCAACATCAGTTTTTGTGAGCCCATCCGACTCGCTCGCAAGAAGTTCGAGCACATCAAGACCTTTTTCCAGAGCTGGCGTCGGATAGCGACGAGCGACTTCAGTTCGTATCTTCACGTCCATTCCGGAATCTTCGGTCGCGTCTCACAGAGGAGCGACAAGCAGACCGATCCCCAAACAATCATTTGAAAGGAGACCGAGCGCGAGCAGAGTAAGTGCGAGCGCAACAGAGCGGCACGTGCTGGAGTCGATATCGGCGAGGTCACAGGAGTCTGCCCGTGGCATTCTCTCCACTTAACACGAGGCCGTACGGTACGACTGAAAGACGTAACATTAAAGTCTTCTTCAGCCGAATTGCAAGAGGTCTTTTGCCCTTTGCGGATGCTGAACTACCTGGAACTAGTCTCGGAACCTTTGATAAAACTTGCGCCCGGAATCTTCAACCGGATGCGGTAGATACTGGTACTCGCGGTGATATAGAGCGTCTTGCGATCTTCATCCCCCCACGCGACATTACTTACGATCTCTGGAACTTTGATCGTTCCTAGATGCTTGCCTGCCGGCGAAATAACCCAGACACCTCCGGGGCCGGAACCATAGAGGTTTCCTTTCTCATCTACTCGTATCCCATCAGGTACGCCTGGGGCTTTATCAGAAGAGGGGTCCAGGAACACAACCTCGTCACTCACCAAGCCGTCAGGCTGCACACGATAGCGTAACCAGACCTTCCTACCAGACTCGGCTATATACAAGAACTTCTCATCTGGAGAGAACGCAATGCCGTTGGGCCTACCAAGATCCTTAATGACAAGCTGAAGTTTTTTCCGGTCGGGCTGCGTTCCCGGCTTTTGCTGGCGCGCAGCGGGAATGCGATAGACTCCATTGATTTGTAGTTCCTTCGCCGGATCGTCATCGCCTTGGGTCACCAATCCATAGGGAGGATCGGTGAAGTACAGGGAGCCGTCTGACTTGTACACAAGATCATTAGGGCTATTTAGTTTCTTACCTTGATACGTATCCGCCAAGACAGTAATCTGCGCATTTGGACTCACCGATTCGAGGCGCCAGACATTGCGTCGCGCGTGACCCGCCACCGTGACCCGCCCGTCAGCATCCAACGTCATCCCGTTCGAACCTGGCTCCGGCCCTTTGAAGGGCGCTGATCCTTCGTATCCGCTAGGATGCATAAAAACGTGCGCACCCTTCCCGGGAATCCATTCGTCAATGTTGTTTGCAGGAATCTCGGCGAATAAAAGAGTGCCTTCGTTGGTCCAGACCGGCCCTTCGGTCCACTTGTTGAAACCAGTTGTGATGCGCTCGACCTTGGCACCGGGGGCGACAAGGTGATCTAGTAAGGGATCAAGTCTTTGAACTTGCTGCGACAGCGCCGAGACGCTGATTGCAGTGAATGTCAATATGACACAGCATTTCATGCGCATGGCTGTGGACTCCGTTTTCTGATATCGATGTGTAGCTACCTTTCCACCTCATCGGCTGCAGCTAGATCAGTAGAATGCCTTGGGAAAGTAAACTCCCGAAAACTCTTCACTCCGTGGCGTGATCCCTTAGTTCTCTCCACACCGGGCCGTCAGGATAGCTGTGGGTTACAAGGGTCTCCGCGCATATTTCAGTGCTGTATCCCGGTTGCTGCGGAAGCAGGTAATGCCCGTTGACAATGCGAACAGGATCAACGAAATGTTCATGCAGGTGGTCCACAAATTCAGTGACGCGGTTTTCCAACGACGTCGACACGCACAGATAGTCGAAGATTGCCAAGTGCTGGACGCATTCGCAAAGACCGACGCCGCCAGCATGGGGGCACACCGGGATATTGAATTTGGCAGCCATGAGGAGTACGGCAAGATTTTCATTGACCCCGGCCAGGCGGCAGCTATCAATCTGACACACGTCGATGGCCCTTGCCTGCATCAACTGCTTGAACATCACGCGATTGTGGCAGTGTTCACCCGTGGCGATGCGGACGGGCACTTCCCGTCGGATGCGAGCGTGTCCTAGAATGTCGTCCGGACTGGTGGGCTCCTCCATCCACCAGGGGTCAACCTCAGCAAGTTCATTCGTGCGCTGAATGGCCTCCTCCACTTCCCATTTTTGATTGGCATCCATCATCAGCTTGTTGGTGGGGCCGATTTCTTCACGAACAAGGCGTGCACGACGCAAATCGTCGGCGGGATCTCCTCCAACCTTCAATTTGAAATGGGTCCATCCTTGACTAAGGCCTTCGCGGCACAGCCGCCGAACCTTGTCGTCACTAAATCCATACCAGCCCACAGAAGTGGTGTAGGCCGGGTAGCCATGTCGCTCCAAGGCCGCGAGACGCGTCTCTTTGCAAGAAACCCGCTCTTTGAGAAGTGCTAGCGCCTCGCCCGGAGTGATCGCGTCTGTGATATAGCTGAAGTCAATTGAACGAACAATTTGTTCGGGTTCAAAATCGGCAAGCAGCTTCCAAAGTGGTTTTTTCTCGGTACGCGCGTAAAGGTCCCACACCGCGTTCAGAAGGGCCGCTGTCGCAAGATGGACCACACCTTTTTCGGGCCCAAGCCATCGGAACTGGCTGTCTCGCGTCAGCTCCCTCGAGAAAGTCGCCATGTCGTCAGTAAGCGAAGAGAGGCGACGCCCGCGAACCAATCGGCCAAGATACCGAATTGCAGAAACGCAGAGTTCAGTCCCCCGGCCGAGAGTAAAGGTCAGACCATGCCCCTCCACGCCGGCGTCGGTCTCGAGGATGCAATATGCTGCGGAATAATCGGGATCCTTATTGACTGCGTCCGATCCGATCTGCTGCAGCGAAGTGGGGAAGCGAAGATCGATAACGCGTATATCGGTAATCTTAGGATCGCTCAAGTTCAGTTTCTCCATCGCGCCTACGCCGCCCGTTGCTCAAGGGAGAGACGCGAAGCAGTGCATGGTGATTTCTATTTCTGCAACGTTCCATTTGTCAATAAACAGCAGGGTTTATTGCGTGTCCAGGAACGGTCCGTTATCACGGCTGTCAAAATCAGACGACGTCAGTAGATCAAGACGCTGCCTCAGCGCTGACCCCGCCCATCGCTTCCGAGAGCAACATACTAGCCTTCTCTAAGGCTTCGCGCACAGTTGCCGAAGTGGTGTGATCGCCAATTCTTTGGAGAAAGGGAACAGTCAATGCAGCAATGGCACGTTCTCGATCATCGAGGACGGGAAACGAAATATTAATCACACCATCCACTTCATAGCTCGCTCGTTCTTCGTATCCCCGCGAATGGATTCTGGCCAGGCGGGCCGCCAGATCACGCGGAGGACGCTTCCTGTTTTGCTTACACCAATCCTCGATGGCCCGAGAACAAACGCCGGGCGTCTGATGCGCAAGTATGACATGTCCAGTAGCCGCATGCATTAGATCGATGACCGCTCCGGTTCTAACGTAGAAACCTGAACTGGCATGCGAGTCAACCTGCGCAACAATCACAGCGTTTCCACCTTCGAGCACTCCCAAATGGCAAGATTGGCTTGTTTCATGGGCGACCTGCTGCATGATCGGCAGAGCCTCGGCGATCATGCGTTTGGTTGGAGGATGCTCCTGAACTAGCTTAAACAACCGCAGTGTTAAGCGGTAGCGTTCGCCGTCGCGCGACTGCGAGATGTAGCCGCGCTCTTCGAGACACAAAAGCATTCGAAAAATCTCTGAAACAGTGCGATCGAGGCGACGAGCAACGTCACTCTTACTGAGCCCTGCTGGTTCGCTGGCAAATAGTTCGAGGATGTCCAGCCCCTTTTCAAGAGCGGGTGTTGGATATTGCTGACTCGCTTGCTTACGCGATTTCTTAGTCATAGCCTAGGTTTTCACGACCGTTCGTCGGCATCTCAGGACGGCTTGTCACGCGCGTTGTCGCGGTCTTTCACTCAGGCCTGTGCGATCAGCCTCAATCCTTCTCCCTCCGGGTCGTTGCGCACTGTGCAGGGCGTGTCAAAGTACATCGTTGCCCGCTGCTCCGAAGTGTATGCGGGCCAATGCGGCAGACCATTGTGATTTGGATTTCCTGTTCGGGCAAAATTCACCCAGGCAGTACTTATTTGCTTCGACAGGACCAACGCCTCTGTAGTGCCCCCACTGTAATGATCGCAAATTTCAGCATTGTCGAAGGTGAATGCGATTTCACAGGCGTGGAAGGGGCCGGGACGGCCGTCCAATACCGGCGTCCGCCAAGAATATATGTAAGAGTATGCCGGTGCACTACCCAAAGCAGCTTTCCTGATAGCCTGCTCGAACGCAGGACGGCGAAAGGAAGCGGCGGCAATGGTGGCATACAGGTCAAAGGGAGTCGCTTTAGGGTAATCGCGCCGGTAGGCATCGATGATCGTCTGGCTGCCGTCGCCAAATTCTTCCTTAATCAATCGGTTAAGTTCTTCTACTCCCATCGCATTGGCATCGGGACGGTCGAGCCCACTTACACCCTCGTGAAGATCTGTGCCGGTTAACAATGGAACGTCCGCAGATATTTCTGGAGCTCCCGGATCGAATGGATGGCGAGGAAGTATGAGGCCGTCTACTGTCGGCCCCCAATCGTATTCGCCGTAGGTTGTCCGAAGAGAGGATTTGGGCCGAGGCATTTTCTTCATGGCTTCCGCCGCAGCGCCCGAAAGCCGATCAACCGGAATTAGCTGAAGTTCGCTCAACTGAGATTTGGATAGCCCCAGCTCCGCAAGCAGCAGCTCAGCCAAACGCCCTGAGTAGTCAGGAGAAAGAGATTTAAGAAAAGGTCCGCTTTGCACAATCGCACGGTGAAATAAGCCTTTGGCCGCCGGCATCGCCATAAGGGTGAGAACTTTTCCACCCCCGCCAGACTGACCAAAAATGGTAACGTTGCCCGGGTCGCCGCCGAAAGTTGTGATGTTGTCGCGAATCCACTCCAAGACAGCTACCAGGTCAAGCATGCCAACGTTGGCAGAGCTGGCATATTCTTCTGCTCCCAAGTGTCCAAGGTTTATATAGCCATACACGTTGAGCCGATGATTGTGATTCACGACCACTGCATCATGATTGCGGGCGAGGCTCTCGCCGTCATAGGCGAGAAGATCATGCCCGCTGCCGGCGGTAAATCCTCCGCCGTGCATGTAGACCATGACCGGGCGCTTATGCGACGCATTGATCTCCGGCGTCCATACATTCACACGCAGGCAGTCCTCGCCTGGAACCAGGGCCGCGCCGCGATGCAACACGAACTGATCTTCATCGGAGCTCGCCAGGTTTTTCCCGTCAGTATCAAAGTGCGCGGAGTCCAGGTATGGACAAATACGGCCATACTGCAGCGCGTTGCGAATTCCCGTCCACGGTTCGGGCTTGACTGGAGGCATGAAGCGCCTTGCGCCGGCGGTTGACGCGCCGTAGGGTACACCTTTGAAAACGTATACACCGTTCCGCTTGAATCCACGGATTTTCCCTGCGGTTGTTTCTGCGAGTGTTGCCGCGTCGGAAGCGATGACCGTGCTGTGTCCGCTGACGCCTGTTGTGGATTTTGTTTTCGAGGGGGGGACCGACATGGGCTGTGATTCCGCGGTCGCCCGCAAGAACACAGAACCCGCTAAGCCTGCCCCTAAGGTTGCCATGCGGCCGATGAAGGAACGTCGTTCCTTAAAGGCCGGCCTTGACTCGCGATTTGGCAGCTTTTTCAAGGTTCGTTCCTGCCTCACGTCTCAGATTGTCCAACGTGCGAACCTCGATCCGCCTTAGCAGGCCAAGTGACTCGCCGTCATCCTTCACGTTTTCTATTACTGAAATAGTCTATCTGTCAATAAAAATCCTTGACAACCATTACTGATGAAGCTTATAAGTTTACGCGTTTGATAGGTAAACGAATAGTTTTAGGTATAAAAGCAAGGTTCCCGACCGCGAACGACCCTTTTCTCCGTTACGCGTCCGGGGTGCTACACAGGTCGTTGAGGATGGCGAACCATGCCGAGGGAGGCATTATGCATGACCAGGCCTTTAGGTTTCTTGCGTTGATTCGAGAAGGCACAGATTCATGCGTCTGGCGTGAATACGGATTCCGTCGCGGTATTATGGCGCTATATGTTGCGCTTGTGTCGATACTTCTAATCCCGCATAACGCTTCGGCGCAGGCAACAGCCACTCTCAACGGAGTCGTTCGGGATCCGAGTGGTGCGGTATTACCGCAGGCAACGGTAACTCTCCAGAATACTGATACGAGTACGCTCAGAGAGAGTCTCACCAATGATTCCGGACTATATGTTTTCGTGAGCGTGCCACCTGGTGAATACGTTCTGAAAGTAAAAAAAGATGGATTTACGACCGCGACGCAGGCGGGACTGCATGTTCTCGTCAATCAGGCCAGCACTCAGGACTTTACACTTCGAGTAGGATCGACCCAGCAATCCGTCACGGTCGAGGCCTCCTCGGTCAACCTCGAAACCGCGAATGCGACGCTAGGCACGGTGATAGAGTCCAAGCAAGTTACGGACCTGCCCCTCAACGGACGAAACTTCACTCAACTTCTGGCCCTCACGCCGGGTGTGAGTCCGGTCAGCGTGGCGCAAAACTCGGGTGGCGCACAGGCTGCCCCAATCGGCTCATTTGTCTTTCCCGCAGTAAGCGGGCAATCGAATCGCAGCAACTACTTCCTGCTAGATGGGATCGACGATACCGACCAGGTCTTTACCACCTACGCGGTAGCGCCAATCCTTGACGATATTCAAGAGTTCAAGGTCCAATCCCACAGTGATGAAGCGCAGTTCGGCGGAGTATTGGGCGGGATCATCAACGTGGTCAGCAAGTCTGGCACGAACAATTTCCACGGGACTGTGTGGGAGTTCTTCCGCAACACTGTGCTTGATGCTAAGAACCCACTTAAAGGCATTTCGAAATTAGAGCAGAACCAGTTCGGTGCGAATTTCGGCGGTCCGGTGATTCTCCCGTTTTACAACGGCCGTAATAAGACCTTCTTCTTTGGAAGTTATGAAGGGTTTCGCCGCGCGCAGCCGTCAGCGGGTGCGTTTTACAATGTGCCTACCCCAGCCGAGCTTTCAGGCGACTTCAGCGCACTGCTGCAAGGTCCTAAGCCCATCCAGCTTTACAACCCGTTCACGACGCGGGCCGATCCTGCCAATCCTGGATCATTCATCCGCGATCCTTTTCCGAACAATAACATTTCGAGCGTGTTGAATTCGGGCGCCGTGTCCCTTGCTAAGGCGGTGTTTCCCGCTCCGCAGCCAGTCGTAAACGGCTTCAATGGCTATGATCTTCGTTCCAATCTGACTCCTCAGAACCAATACAGTTTCAGAGTGGACCAAAACTTCAATCCCTCTAACTCTGTCTTTTTTCGGTACTCGAGTTCAGACCAGCCGAGGGTCGGAACCGGTGGGATCGTTGGGGAGACCGCTACGGGCGAAACGTTCGGAAAGCAATACGTGTTGTCCTACTACCACCAGTTCAACCCGTCAACAATCCTGGATGCGCAGTTCGGACATGTGGACCTCACGAATAACGTTGGCAACTCCTATTCACATCTAAACCCGACAACGGTGGTCAATGCCGCCGGCCTAGCACCTGGTTTCGCCTGTGGTTTCACGGGTGCGGGCTCTTCTTGCTCGATCCCAGGGCTGAGCATTCCGGCGTACGCGAATAGTGGTGCCACAAATAAGGGCGGAACTAAGCTCACCGACATTTATCAGTGGAGAGCCAATTTGACGAAAGTTCTCCGCAAACACTCGTTTACCAGTGGTTTCGATTTTGAGAGAAACTCATTTTATGTACATGGCGGCGGTCCGGCTGTCACTTTTGGCGCTGCGCAAACAGCGAATCCGGAAGCACCGACCGGTACGGGCGATGCCATGGCAGCGTTTCTTATCGGAACAGCCGCCAGCGCCTCGCGTCGAGATACTGTGGCACCCGTTACCGGGCAGCGCAGTTACGGCTTCTATTTCATGGATAAATGGAAGGTCACAGACAGACTAATTGTGAATGTCGGGCTTCGGTACGACGTAATGCTTTGGCCGGGGTATGGGTCAGGTACCAGCGATAAGACCAGCCAGGTGGGGAATATCGATTTCAACAATGGGACCTATGTCGTTCAAACAAATTCGCCGGACTGCGCGAGTGCCGGCCAAGCTCCCTGCGTGCCTGGAGGTCTGCCGCAGCCTCACGTGGTTGTTGCCCGAAATGATCGCTTGTATTCCAATACTTATGACAATATCCAACCCCGAGTCGGGATTGCCTATAGTCTTAACGACAAAACAGTGGTGCGTGCCTCCTTCGGCATGTTCAATGACATCTGGGCGGGCGTTATGCAGACCGTGCAGGGTATTGGCGGCGACTGGCCATCAGTAGCGCAAATACTCACTCCCGCATTGAATACGTCCAATCAAGTTGCCACAGCAAATTGGCAAAATCCGCTTGCAAACTTAGGTTCGGCGGGTTTTCCCGCTCCAACGCCATTCGGCCAAGTTGAGTGGTACCGGGACCCGAAGGCCAAGGATCCATATTCGGAGCAATGGAATTTTGGAGTCCAGCGGCAGTTGAGCTCGAACACTGTCATGACTGCGAACTATGTGGGTTCCCAAAGCCACCGCCTTACAGTTGGTGGCTTGTACAATGTTGCATTAACTCCGGGACCAGGGACGCCCGCCCAAGTTACGGCGCGACAGCCATATCCGTATATCAGTCCAACTTTTTATGATAGGAGCATCGGTAATAGCTCCTACAATGCTTTCCAATTTTCTACCAACCACCGTAGTTCGAGCGGGCTTACTTATCTGGTTGCTTACACTTGGTCAAAGTCCATGGACGTCGGTTGCTCTGGGTTCTTCGGTATCGAGAGCTGCTCAGTTCAGAACCCTTACAACATCAAGGGCGACCGCAGCGTGTCCGGCTTTGATTTGACCCATGTTCTCAGTGCGAGCGCGACCGCCCCACTGCCGTTCGGTAAGGGCCGGCGCTTCGCAAATTCCAACGGCTTCGTTAACTATCTTGTCGGGGGCTGGCAGATCAATGGCATCCTGACTCTCACTTCAGGTTTGCCATACAACGTCTACATCTCGTCTGACATCCCCAATGTCGGCAATTTCGCTGCCTGGAGTGGCAACGTTCGGGCGGATCGAGTTGGAGATCCTAACGCGCCCAATCCGAGCACAAGGGAATGGTTTAACACCGCCGCTTTTGCCCCGCCAGCGCCTTTTACGTTTGGCGATTCTGGCAGGAATTCACTTCGAGCGGACTGGTTTAAGAATTTGGATGTATCACTGTTCCGAGACTTTCCGATCGGCGAAAGAAGGAGTCTTCAGTTTCAGGCTCAGGCGTTCAACGTTATGAATACGCCGACATGGGGAATTCCGGTCAACGATCTGAACATTCCTGCACAGCTCGGATCGATAACAAGCACTCGCAGCACAGAACGCCAACTGCAATTGGCGTTAAAGCTTTACTTCTAACGTGGTTGCCCTTTGAATCAATGCAGTGGGACTAGCGGCGAACATCGGCCAGCTGGTTTTCTGTTCAATCATTCGGCACAATGATCCGCAGTCGCCCGATAGTGCGCACAACATTTCTACGGTGGTGGTTTATCCGTATTCACCCCGGGAGTTGGTCCGCTTCATAACGACCAGAGGTTCACCTGCGCCGGGTGATTATGACTAGTCCCTGGGCAATATGCACGCTCTGCGCGAGGGGAGTAACACTTGAAAACGTCCTTTCAACCTCACGCCCTGAGCAGAAAGAACTTTTTAAAGGTTATGATGAGTGGCGCTGCCGGCGTCCTTTCAGCAGGCTTTGGTTCCCCACTGTCCCTTCGAGTTGCAGTTCCTCCGGCAACAGAACCTCTCATCCGTGGACTCACGCCATATATCCGTCTTTACGGAGCAGCAGCGGCAGCGATCGAGGGCAACGCAAAACTGGACAACCTGAAGATCTCTGTGAACTGTAAGGATTCAAGCAGCATCAAATGGAACGTTGTTGCTCCAGAAGCAGGGCAGTACGACCTCTTCATTTCGTGTGCTGTTCCCAGCCCCGACTTTCACCTGAAAGTTATCTCAGGCCAAAGTTCCGCTAAATCAGATCTGAAGATAACCGAAGGTGTGTATCACCCAACTGAGGACGGCTGGTATTTTAATTTCGAAAAGAAGCGGCTCGATGGCAGGTTGCACTTAACCCGCGGAATAAACCCAGTCACACTTCAAGTATCCGGAGCTGACACCGACGAAGTGGTCCACTTGCGATGCCTTGAGGTTCTTCCTGTCTCGGCGAGCGCTGAAATAACCGCCGCTGAAGACAGTGCCCGCGCGCATCGAGCGAGCACAGACTGGTTTGTCAAAGCAGGGTATGGGGCCATGTTTCATTGGACAGATTTCACCCAACCCAGAGAGGGTACGAAAAAGCTGTATCCGGATGCCGTCGACGTTTTTGACGTTAATGCTTTTGCCAGTGTTCTGGAAGAGATGGGTGCGGGTTACGTCATTTTCACGTTGAACCATGCCCATCCGCACTGCCCCGCTCCTATCCACGCGTGGGAAACCGTCCATCCCGGATGGACAACGAAACGCGACCTGATCGGCGATATCGCCGTCGCTTTACAGAAACGCGGCATCAGATTGATTCTTTATATCAACTCTCCTGTTTTGACCAACTTTGGCAAGACCGGGGAAACCGGGCTCTACGAGCTGACCTTCAGCGAGGAGCAATTCACCGAAATTCACAAGAATGTTCTGAGCGAAATTGGATCTCGGTATGGCGAGAAACTGGCCGGCTATTGGTTTGATTCCTGGTATCAATCACTGGCTGCCTATCCCGATGTTCCCATCGAGGCAATTTACCACTATTGCAAAGTGGGCAACCCCGACCGGATCACTGCCTTTAACTTCTGGATCTTTCCGGTTTTGACTCCATGGCAGGACTACTGGGCAGGCGAGCTCAACTCTCTTCAAAATCCTTTTGAGTCTCGTTACATTCGGCAGGGGGCGGGCACAGGATTTCAGGCCCACGGAATGCTATCCATGCTGCAATCATGGGTGCATAGCGAAACCGGCCCGATTCCAGCGCCTCAATTCAGCACCGAGGACTTGATCGCATACGTGAAGGCCAACATGGAGCATCAAGCCGTCACGACGATCAATATCGGAATCTACCAGGACGGCACGATTGAGCAGAGTTCTCTTGACATGATGCGCCAATTGCGGCGCGCAATCAGGGGGACGTAAGCAAGTGTTCACGCAGATATCAGACTGAGTTTGCGGCTACTCTGCCTGGACTGTAATGCAGCACCATTCACCATGCTTCCTCAATCGTGATGAAAAACTTCTTCCATGCTGGCCCACCATTCGCCGGAGGCGCGGGATTCCAGCGGACGTTGCATCGGTTCCATTATTTTCCACCATTCTTGTGTCTTGGGATCAGCCGCCATTTTCGCCATGTCCGCCTGAAAATCTGTGCCATGGTATTCCCAATAGCCGAACAGCAAGTCATCTTTGAGGAAGATGGAATAATTGCGGATATTGCAATTTCTGATCATGTTCAAAACCTCCGGCCAAACCGCCGAATGAAACTTCTTGTATTCCTCGATTGCCTCCGGCTTCACTCCGATCACCGCCCCGTAGCGTTTCATTGCGATTCCCCTTTGATGATCGACTCGCCTGAACGCGCCCGCAGCCTTTTCGAGGCGATCGAGGTTGCGCGCAACCCAAGCGCTTCAATATAGTCGAAATCTCATTTTGTCGGGAAAAGAATCTGATTCTGCAGTCAGCCACTCATATGGACGACCGAATCATCGCGCTTGAAACTAGGGATGTACGCTTCCCACTTCCCGAGGGCGCCGGCAGCGATGCCGTACACTCCGGCTCCGACTACGCGTTCGCGACGACACTGCTCATCACTGAAGCTAAGAAATTTGGCACAGGGATTGTGCTAACGCTCGGCAACGGGAATCAACTCGTGTGCCGAGCGATTGAAATGTTGGCCAGGGAAGTCATAGGACGCGACGTCGAAGAACTGATGTCCAGCTTCGGCGAGATTTCAAGGCAATTGGCAAACGACCCTCAACTGCGCTGGCTCGGACCGCACAAGGGTGTGGTGCATCTGGCCCTCGCTTCCGTCACCAATGCTTGCTTTGACCTGTGGGCAAAGTTGCGTGGCGTTCCGTTATGGCGCCTCCTACTGGATCTCAATCCTCAGCAACTGGTGAACCTTCTGGACCTCAGCTATCTCGAAGATGTTCTTACCCCTGCAGACGCTCAATGTCTTCTAGAGAACCAGATGTCCGGACGTTCGAAACGAGAGCGGATCCTGCAGGATGGCTATCCTGGCTACGATACATCAGTGGGCTGGTTCCAGTACGAAGATGACAAAGTAAAATCCTTAGCGCAACAAGCTCTTCAACGTGGCTTTCGCGCATTCAAACTCAAAGTCGGCTCCGAAGATGGCTCTCGTGATTTGCGGCGCGCCTTTATGTTGCGTGAACTGGCAGGCTCCGACGCAATGATCATGCTGGATGCGAACCAGCAATGGACGCTTCCCACTGCTGTGAGAATTTGCCGTGAACTTTCGGCGATGTCACCCTATTTCGTGGAGGAACCGACCCACCCGGACGATATCGGCGCCCACAAGAGACTCGCGGATGCGATTGCGCCGACTCGAATTGCCCTTGGCGAGCATGTTCCCAACCGCGTTATGTTCAAGAACATGATGCAAGCCGGTGCCGTGCACTTCGTGCAAGTCGATTGCACCCGCGTTGCCGGAATTTCTGAGTTCATCACCGTAAGCTTACTCGCGCGCAAATTCGGGTTGCCGGTGGTTCCCCACGTGGGAGACATGGGTCAGATTCATCAGCACCTAGTGCTCTTTAATCACGTCGCCCTCGGGCACGATGCGTTGTTTCTCGAATGCATCCCACACCTGCAGGAACATTTCGTGGCTCCGGCCAAGGTACAGAATGGCGTCTATCTCACACCAAATCTTTCGGGCAGTTCGTCTGATCTTCGGGGTGTTATGCCCTGACATTAGTCCACAGTGAAGACCCAGAGTGCCGCGTTGCAGGTAGGCCGGAGTTCCGTTTCAGCACAGCCATTGACGCGCAAACACGTAATCCGCAGAACCAGGGAGAATTATGAAACTACTTCGCTTCGGACCCAGTGGTGCAGAAAAGCCAGGAGTACTCGACGTCGAGGGGAAGATCCGCGACCTTTCCGCCATCGTGTCCGACATTGCCAGCGCGGCGATTTCGCGCGAATCACTACAGCGATTGAAAGGAATCGATGTTTCGGGCCTGCCAGCCGTCGAGGGCTCGCCCAGGATAGGTCCGTGCATAGGCTCCGTCGGCAAGTTCATCTGCGTCGGCCTGAACTATTCCGATCATGCTGCGGAGTCGGGCATGGCAGTACCCGCTGAGCCGGTACTGTTCATGAAGGCAACGTCAGCGATCTGCGGCCCATTCGATGACGTGCTCATTCCGCGAGGGTCTACAAAAACAGACTGGGAAGTGGAACTGGGTGTCGTGATTGGCTCGCCGGCGAAGTATGTGTCAGAGGCCGACGCGTTGTCTCATGTCGCAGGGTATTGCGTCGTGAATGACGTTTCCGAGCGCGCTTTTCAGCTCGAGGGGACCGGACAATGGGTGAAGGGAAAGAGTGCTGACAGTTTTGGACCAACTGGTCCTTGGCTTGTTACGACTGATGAGGTCCCGGACCCTCAGGCTCTAAACCTTTGGCTCGACGTGAATGGAAAGAGGCTCCAGTCCGGAAGCACCAAGACCATGGTCTTCACGGTCGCGCATCTTGTTAGCTATATCAGCCGCTTCATGAGTCTGCAAGCTGGCGACATTATCTCAACTGGTACACCGCCAGGAGTAGGAATGGGACAGAAACCGCCGAGGTATCTCGAACAGGGGAACGTGATGTCGCTTGGAATTGACGGCCTCGGCTCCCAGCAACAAAGGGTGCTTAGAGAACTTCCCTAAACTAAGCCGAATCAAAGAATGAGATTTCGTGGAGAGGGCGCCAGTTCAGAGAGTACATGGACAGATTCATGCCGAGTTGGCAGCGTTATCAGGAAGAGTTGAACCGAGCTCCGTTGAGCCACGAGAATTGGAATTACTGAATGCGTGGTTAGTGTCATTATTCCGAAACAATCGCCGAGAAAGTACCCTTCGAACTAGCCCAGCAGCACTACCGATTCTAAACGGCACAGGGCTTTGCAGCGCATCTGGAAAACCTCGCACCAACGGCGATCAATATCGGATCGTCAGCATTTCAAGCGAGGAGCAGATCATCTCCCTCGTGGCCGGCGGTGGCTCCCTTTGCCTTTTCCCAACAGTGCGGCTTCTTCTTACTGAACTGGATTTTTTATGTGCGTGATTGCGCCTCCGGTTCGGCGGTGACCAGACTGCGACGTTTGGAATCTCCAAAGATTCGCAATGTCCTACACACCGAGGTGGAAGCCTCCAAGCCTATCGCTGGTTGTGACTCCCCCAGACGTGACTCTCTGCTAGACTATGCGGCCATGAAAATATTTTTCATCCGATCCCTTTGCGTATTGGCGTTCCTGGCGACCCTCGGAGCCGCGCAGGATGTTATTCCCCTTCCCACTGGCACAGGGGCTGAGTCGACGCAGGAGAACTATCCGGAGAAAGAGTACTTCTCGAAAACCTGGAACACGGAAGTCGTCACCAACGTGACCAAGCCGAGCCTGACAGTTTTCAAGCCTTCTCCAGAGTTGCGAAACGGTACCGCCGTGGTGATCTGCCCGGGCGGTGGCTTTATGGCCCTCTCCATCAACAGCGAGGGCACCGATGTCGCCAAGTACCTGGCCGCGAGAGGCGTGACGGCCTTCGTGTTGAAATACCGCCTCGCGCATACCGGCGAGGACGCTCCACAGGAATTCACCGCGTTGTTTGCAGACAGGCAGAAATTTCAGGAGGTGGTAGGGAAGGTCATTCCCCTGGCCGTCGCCGATGGGTTAGCGGCAGTCGCCTACGTTCGGCAGCACGCCCAAGAATGGGGAGTTTCCCCCGACCGCGTCGGCATTATCGGATTCTCCGCGGGTGGAAGGGTCACTGCCGGAGTTGCTTTCCATTACTCGCCTGAAAGCCGGCCCGCCTTCGTAGCTCCGATCTATCCGGGCGGGGAAATATCGAAAGATGTTTCCGTGCCAGCGGACGCACCGCCTATGTTTATTGCGGCTGCGACCGATGATCAGCTCGGACTCGCGCCGGAAAGCGTTGCCCTATACGAGAAGTGGACCGCCGCTCATAAATCGGCAGAACTCCACCTGTACGCGAAGGGTGGCCACGGCTTCGGAATGCGCAAGCAGAACCTCCCTACGGATCATTGGATTGACAGGTTCGCCGATTGGCTGGAGTTGCAAGGGTGGTTGAAGAAGTGACTACCGCGACTTGACGCCGATTTGTGGAGTCCCCCAACAACCCTCAACAGGCAGGTGGCCGGCGGTCGGACTGAGTGGCATTTTAAACGCCTGTCGCAGTATGTAACATTGCTCATGCCCCACCCTGCCACTACCATCTATTTTGCAGGTTTGAAGATCGACGGGCTTGTTGCAAATCAAACAATTGAACTGCGGGCCAGAACTTGCCATAAAGCAACCTCTCAACTTGCCTGGAGGCGCCTAGACATTTACGCACGCAGAGTTTACCTGTTTTGATAAACTATGTCAGCACGGAAGCGTACAGTTGAAGCCGATACCAGGATCTACCGAGGCCGCGGGACACTAAGGACTATCTAGCACAGATCGGGTGTAAAGGCGCTCCTATTTACACCGCATTCGTACGTTGGCCGATCCCTCTGGCATGCCCTTGAGGGCGGCTTTCCGAACCGAGAAGAACTAGGGGGAGCTACAGTGTGCTAGCCTAACAGTCCAGTTCGGAATTGCACCGGCCGGCGAGTTACTGCGCGGAATTTTTCTGCTCCTTTTTTTGTGATCAATCCTGTCCATCTCGATCCTGTCAATCTGAGACTGGCGCTGCTGTCGGCTGCGGTGCTGGGGTTTCGGCACGGGCTGGATTACGATCACATTGCGGCTATCACCGACATCAGCAGCGTGCAGAGCAAGGCTCGCGACGCCATGCGCTACGGCTTGCTCTATGTCGCGGGCCATGCGGCGACTGTGGCGGTGCTGGGTTCGGCGGCGGTACTTTTCCGTCTCTCGTTGCCGGCGGCCAGCGATCGTTGGGCGGAACGCCTGGTGGGAATCACTCTACTGGTGTTGGGCGTTTACGTGCTCGGCACATTTTTTCGGCCTTCCACCCACAGTCATGCCCGTCCTCGAACCCGCATCACGCTACTGATCAACGGGGCATTGTGGATCTACTGGCGGCTGAGCCTTATTTTTGGCGGGACGCGAGTGGAAGCTCCGCAGGTCTTTAAGAATGGCTACGGCACGTCTTCGACATTTCTTGTCGGCGTAATTCACGGGCTGGGGGCCGAGACTCCGACGCAGATTCTGCTTTTTCTTATGGCCGCGAATCTGGGTGGAACAGGCTGGGGATTGTTGGGACTGCTGATGTTCATCCTGGGACTGATCTTGATGAATACCCTGATGTGCGCGTCCGCCGCGGGATTGTTCTCGGCGACTCTGGCCAATCCGAATGCCCTGCGCGCGTTGACCCTGGCGACTTCTGCCTACAGCATTGTGGTGGGAACTATCTTCTTACTGGGTTCGGCGGCCAAGCTGCCTTCGCTGACAGGATGACCGACTTTAGAAGACGCATCCTCAAGGCACTATCCAGACTTATTGTAACCTCTTGAATCAAAAAGGGCTCCGCGGCGAAGGGCTTTCTTTGCTGGGCGGTATTTTTTCTGGGCGGAGCCTATTACCCACGTAATATGGCGGGGGGGATTACCGTTGACCCCTCCGGGATGCGGTCCTTAGAGTGCCAACAGGGGGTTGTATGAAAGACATCCATGAGGTCCTGCGCCAGAAGCAGGCGAAATACGCCCAACTTGGCAAACAGATCGAGATGCTCCAGCAAGCTGCGGAAAAATTGCGGGAGGTAGCGCCACTGCTGGCCGAGAACGATGACGAAGATAACGGCGTGCTCGCGGAAGTGGACGAAATTTCGAACTCTGGGGAGACGATGGCGGCCAAGGCAGGCGCAGGCAGCCCGGCTGCGGCCAAGGCAGCGCGGCCCACAGCTCCTCGCTGGCCCTAATCCCATGGGTGTTGGCGGCCTAAGGTTGGCGGCCTAAAAGATTTATGACTCTTCACGCATTACTGGTTTCGACCGACGATCAGGCAGCTGAGCTCCTAGGCAGAGTCCTGCCCCCTTTCGGCATTGCAATGGACCGCTGCAGCGACCTGGAGACAACTAGAACTCGAATCCAGCAACAGAAGTTTGCCGCGCTTATTGTTGACTTCGACAATCCCGAGGGGGCGGAAGACGTCCTCCAGCGAGCAAAGAAGCTGGGCACGGAACCTTTAAGTATTGCCCTGGTGGCAGATGCGGCCAGGGTGCGCGACATCCTTACTGGCGGGGCACACTTTGTGCTCTACAAACCTCTTTCCGAAGAAGCCGCGAAAGCCGGACTGCGTCCGGCCGCGGCTCTGTTGAGCCGGGAACGGCGCCGGGCATTCCGGGTTCCCGTACAGGCGCCGGTAGAGATTACGCTGCCGGATAGTCGTAAGGTGGATGGAATTCTGCTGGATCTTTCCGAAGCTGGCATGGAAGTGCTCACTGCAGAGCCTCTGGAGCGCGGAGCGTTGCTGGCTTTCCGCTTTCAGTTGCCAGATCGCGTCCTGGAAATCGAAGCGCACGGAGAGGTCGCTTGGGCCAATGCCAATGGGCAGACCGGAATTCGCTTCCTGGATTTGGCGGCAGCCTCGTCAGCGAAGCTAAAGGGTTGGCTGCAAGCCGCAGCCAGCAGCGTTGGATATGAAGCCAGCGAGGCTGTACCGCACTGCAAACTGACCGACCTAAGCTTGGGCGGCTGCTACCTGGAAACCACCGCACCTTTCCCAGAACGCGCTCTGGTTGACCTTTGCCTGAAAACCGAAGCGCTTGAAGTCCATACCGAAGGCATGGTTCGAGTGGCGCATCCTGGCCACGGCATGGGAGTGGAGTTCCCTTCCCGCACCTCGGAGCAGCGTGCCCAAGTGGGCAATCTGATCAACGTCCTGCGCCAAGGACCCACAACTATGCCGCAACTGATTATTTCCCCACGAGCGCTTGTCGCCGATCTCAACCAGTTTGAACCGGCGGACAAGCCAGCGGCAGAGTCCGCGGAGGAGTTGGAAGATCCGTTGCTCGACCTTCTGCGGCGCGGCGCCACGCTGCAGCAAGACGAATTCCTCTCCGAACTTACACAACAGCGTAATCCTCAAGACGTCGCCACAGTCTAGATCTACTGTACCCTTTCCCAACAACCATTCTCCGACAATCAGTCCCTGCGGACTTCCGCAACACTGCGAGTTGGTTGTCGAGTCCATTGCGTGATGATTTCAGCAAAGTTAAGTCTCAGTGAAATAGCCTTGGTTAAATGTAGACTGAGAGCAGTTTCTAGTTCGCATGGGTCGAATTTTTCGCGGCGAGGGGACCAGTCTGGGAACGACCAGTACGGCTGACCATCCGTTTAAGGAACGGCCCAGTAGGCTTGGGCACGCGTCATCGGTGCTGTGGACTCCGCTGCTCGCGATTGGGGCTGCGGCCTTCGCGGTGGAAATTCCCTTCTTCTTTTTTGGTAGTCCGTCGGGACACGATGTGGAGTTCCATCTCTACTCGTGGCTCGAGGTTCTCTCGCAGTGGAAGCAGGGGATTTTTTATCCGCGCTGGGCAGCGCTGGCGCACTTCGCTTACGGCGAACCGAGATTTGTATTCTATCCGCCGGCGTCGTGGACTCTCGGCGCTCTACTGAGCGCGATTTTTCCCTGGAACGTCGCGGCTAGCATTTACATATGGATCGTGCTGGTGGCAGCCGGGGTGTCAATGTTTATGTTGGCGCGACGATGGCTCGATCGCCGCGACGCGATCTTCGCTGCAGTGCTGTATGCCGCCAACCCTTACCACCTTGTGATTGTGTATTGGCGCAGCGCGTTCGCCGAATTGCTGGCGAGCTGCCTCGTGCCGCTGTTGTTGCTGTGCGTGTTGAAGGCGGTGGACGCGGGTCGGCGGGCAATGTTTACCCGGGCTGTCGTGCCTCTGGCGCTGGTGCTGGCGGCGGCATGGCTAACGAATGCCCCAGCGGCGGTCATGATCCACTACTCGCTGGCGCTGCTGTTGGTGTTCTTCGCCTGGCGGCGACGCTCGCCTCGAATCCTAGCGGTAGGAGCGGCGGCGGTCGGGCTGGGCGCATTGTTGTCGGCGTTTTATTTATTGCCGGCGATTTACGAACAGCGGTGGATCAATATTGCGCAGGCCGTGTCGGCCGGATCGCGTCCGGCGGATAATTTTCTATTCATTCATACGACGGATACTGATCATGACGCATTCAATCGCATTATCTCTTTGGTGGCGGTTTTGGAAATGGTGATGGTTTTCGCCGCGGCGTGGGTGGCGAAGGAGTGGCGGGAAACAAATCGCGATCTCTGGAATGCGCTGGTGGTGTGGGCGGCAGCTTGCAGCGTGCTGATGTTTCGGGTGACGGCCGTGCTGTGGAGCGTCCTGCCGAAGATGCAGTTCATGCAATTCCCGTGGCGCTGGCTGCTTTGCCTCAGCATGATCTTTTCGATATTCGTTACGGTGGGAACGCGCCGCTGGTGGTGGCGGAGTGCGGTCTGTGCGTTTTCGATTCTAGTGATCGTGACTGGCGTGGCAGCGCATCCAGCCGCCATGGTGGGACAATGCCGGCGACCTCCGGGAGATGCAGGACAACATGGCGGACCGCATCGGCTACGAGGGGACCGACGAGTACACGCCGTTGGGGGCCGACCCCAGTGCCATCGACAAAGCTAAAGAGAAGAACGCGCGCAACGTGACTGTCGCTGGCCCGGCGCGCGCGGCCATTCGCGTCTCGCGCTGGGACGCAGAGTCGAAGGCGTTTACGGCGGAGATGTCCGCGCCGGACAAGCTGGCGCTGCGCCTGTTTCAATATCCGGCGTGGCAGGCGGAAGTGAACGGGCGCGTGGTGGAGATGGCGAGCACGGATACAGGACAGATGCTGGTTCCAGTCGAAGCCGGGATGAATCGCGTGCAGGTCAGTTTCGTTCGAACATGGGATCGAGCGGTGGGCGGATGGATTTCTCTGTTGACGGCGATGTCGATGGTTCTCTGGGGTCTGGCACGACGGCGTGTCTCACGACCTCAGACGTCAGACCTCGGACCACAACCGTCCAGATCTGAGGTCTGAGGTCCGAAGTCCGAGGTCTGTTTCATGCGAAGAATCCTCATCGCCACTTCGAATCCCGGCAAGCTGCGGGACTTTGCTGGAGCGGCGGCGCCGCACGGAATCGAGATCGGCGGCATCCCGAACTTCCCTTCCCTGCCTCCAATTATCGAAGACGGTCTCACTTTCGAAGAGAACGCGCGGAAGAAGGCGGAAGAATATAGCCGGCACGCACCTGGAGAGATCGTCCTCGCCGACGACTCTGGGCTTGAGGTGGATGCGCTGAACGGGGCACCGGGCGTGCATTCCGCACGATATGCCGCGGACCAGCCACACCTGGCCGATGAGAATACGGATGACGAGGCCAACAACGCGCGCCTGCTGCGGGAACTGCGGAAGGTTCCGGCAGAGAGGCGCACTGGACGATTCGTGTGCGTATTAGCTGCCGCGCGCGATGGGCAGACTCTCGCTACTTTTCGAGGGACGGCCGAGGGACTGATTTTGGATTCTCCGCGCGGCACGAACGGCTTCGGATATGATCCGCTATTTTATTTTCCGCAAATTCAAAAGACGTTTGCCGAACTCACCGCCGAAGAAAAGGCGCGCTACAGCCATCGGGGCGCGGCCTTTCGGCAGTTTCTGGAGTGGTGCGAAGGGCTTGCCTGAAAAGAGCGAAAATCGAAAGTCAAAAGCGGCGGACGGGGGCGTCCGCCCCACACACTTTCTTGACTTCAGTTCTCTTGCCGCCCGATAATAACCAGTTCTTTTGTCATTCTTATACAAATTAGTTGAACTCATAAGGAGCGTTACGTGGCGTCAGCCAGTTCTCCTGCTCCCGTGGTAGCGCATGGGGTAGCTCCGTTGCGCGCTGGTCAGGGATCTTCGTTTGTTTTGCGCCGGCTGCATTCTCTTTCGGGGATCGTCCCGGTGGGCGCGTTTCTGTTCGAACATATTCTGATTTCCAACTCGACCGCCATCAGCGGGCCGGACGCTTATGCGCGCCAGGTCAGCTTTCTTGCGAATCTCCCCCTGGTATTTTTTCTGGAGCTGTTCGGCATCTGGCTGCCGATTTTGTTTCACGGGCTCTACGGCTTTTACATCTGGTTCCGCGGCGACGGAAACACGCTCGCTTATCCATGGACAGGCAACTGGATGTACACGGCACAGCGCTGGACGGGCGGTATAGCCTTCTTCTACATCGTGTGGCATACGTATACGATGCGCTTTACCGGAAACGATCTGCATGACAATCCGGCTGCATCGTTTGCCAAGGTACAGGCGGAAGTTCACAATCCGTGGCTGCTGGCTTTCTACGTTGTCGGCTTGATCTGCGCGTCGTGGCACTTCGCTTACGGCATCTGGCTGTTCGCCGCAAAGTGGGGAATTGTTTCCGGCGATAAGGCGCAACAGCGGCTTCTAAAACTCTGCTTCGCATTCTTCATGCTGCTGAGCGTCGTGGGTTTGGTGAGCCTGTACACGTTCCGCGAGCGCTTCCAAGAGCCACCCACCGGAACGATGACGATCGTGATCACGGACCGCCCGGCAGCGCCCCACGGAAGGCCGGTGCAATAGGATGGCGACTCCCAAAATTATTGTCGTAGGCGGTGGCCTGGCCGGACTGGCCGCGGTGATCAAGATTGCGGAGATGGGCGCCACCGTCGACCTCTTCTCCATCGTTCCGGTGAAGCGGTCGCACTCGGTGTGCGCGCAGGGTGGGATCAATGCTGCGAAAAATCTGAAGGGCGAAGGCGACTCGACGTGGAAGCACTTTGACGACACCGTCTACGGCGGCGACTTTCTGGCGAACCAGCCTCCGGTCAAGGATATGTGCGACGCCGCGCCGGGCATCATCGATCTGCTCGATCGCATGGGCGTGCCGTTCAACCGCACGCCGGAAGGGTTGCTCGACTTCCGGAGATTTGGCGGGACGTTATACAACCGCACGGCATTTGCTGGTGCGACCACGGGGCAGCAACTGCTCTACGCGCTCGACGAACAAGTGCGACGCTACGAATCCGAAGGCAAGGTGAAGAAGTACGAGCACTGGGAATTTCTCTCGGCCGTGCTCGATCGCAACAACCTTTGCCGCGGCATCTGCGCCATGAACCTGCGCTCGATGGAAGTACGAACATTTCCTGCCAACGCAATCATCATAGCGACCGGCGGCATTGGCGCAATCTTTGGGAAGTCGACGAACTCGGTGGTTTGTACCGGGTCAGCGCAGTCTGCGCTCTACCAGCAGGGTTGCTATTACGCCAATGGCGAATTCATTCAGGTTCACCCGACCTCCATTCCCGGTGAGGACAAGCTGCGGCTGATGTCGGAGTCGGCGCGCGGCGAAGGCGGGCGGGTGTGGGTGCCGAAGATGCCGGGGGACAAGCGCGATCCGAAATCCATTCCACAAAATGAACGCTGGTACTTTTTAGAGGAGTGGTATCCGAAGTACGGCAATCTGGTGCCGCGCGACGTCGCCACGCGGGCAATTTTCAAAGTGGTGTACGAGCACAACCTCGGCATTGACGGCAAGGCGATGGTGTATCTCGATCTGACGCACATTGATCGCAAGATTCTCGACCGCAAGCTGGAGGGCATCCTCGAAATCTACGAGAAGTTTGTGGGCGACGATCCGCGCGACACGCCAATGAAGATTTTCCCTGGCATGCATTACACCATGGGCGGGCTCTGGGTCGATTTCAAGCAGGCGACCAATGTTCCCGGCATCTTCGCGGCGGGCGAGTGCGAGTATCAGTATCACGGCGCCAACCGGCTGGGAGCGAACTCACTGGTGTCGTGCATCTACGGCGGCGGCATCGCCGGGCCAAACGCGGTGAAATATGCGCGCGGACTACAGGCCCCGTCCGACGGCAACGGGAGCTTCGCGGCCGAACAGAAACGTCAGGAAGAAATCAACTCCACGCTGATGAAGGCCGACGGCACGGAGAATCCCGTGAAGTTGTGGCGCGAACTGGGCGAGCTGATGACCAAGGATTGCACTGTCATTCGCTACAACAAGAATTTGCAGCAGACCGATGCCAAGCTGGTCGAAATGCTGGAGCGTTATCGCAAGATCAACCTGAGCGATCGCACGCAGTGGGCGAATACGACCATCGTGTTTGCGCGGCAGCTCTATAACATGCTGCAGTTGGCGCGGGTCATTGCACAGGGCGCAGGTTTACGAGATGAGTCTCGCGGGGCGCATTACAAGCCGGACTTCCCCGAGCGCGACGACAAGAACTGGCTGAAGACGACGAAGGCATATTTCGCGCCGGACGCGGACGAGCCGAAATTTGAGTTCGAGCCGGTGGACACGTCGCTGGTTCAGCCGCGGCCGAGGAAGTATTGAATTTGTATTGTCTTCCTGAGCGAAGCGAGGGACCTATGCATTTTCCTGGCGCCGCCAGACTGCATAGATCCTTCGCGTTGCTCAGGATGACAAAGGTTTAAGCTAGGAGCTAAGAGCTAGAAGCTAATGGCTAACAAATCCGTCATCATCAAAATCAAACGGCGGAACACTCCCACCTCGAAGTCTTACTGGGAGGAGTTCGAACTTGCCTATCATTCCGGCATGAACGTGATCTCCTCGCTGATGGAGATTGCCGCCAACCCCGTCACTCGCGACGGCAGGGCGACCACGCCCATCACTTACGACTCGAACTGCCTTGAAGAAGTTTGCGGTTCGTGCGCCATGCTGATCAACGGGCGCGCGCGCATGGCCTGCTCGGCGCTGATTGACAATCTCGAACAACCGATTCGCCTCGAACCGTTTTCTAAGTTCCCCGTCGTCCGCGATCTAGCCACCGACCGCAGCGTGCTCTTTGAGAATTTGAAAACCGTGAAAGCGTGGGTGCCGATTGACGGTTCGTACGATCTTGGCCCCGGGCCGCGCGTGTCGCCCGAAGATCAGGAAGTTGCCTATCCCATCTCGCGCTGCATTTCCTGCTGCTGCTGCATGGAGGCGTGTCCGCAGTTCAATGAAGAGACGGGCTTCGTGGGCGCAGCCACGATCGCGCAGGTGCGGCTGTTCAACACGCATCCCACGGGCAAGGAGTTGGCGCGCGAGCGGCTCGCGGCGCTGATGGGCGATGGCGGCATTCAGGAATGCGGCTATGCACAAAACTGCGTGGAGGTTTGCCCTAAGGACATTCCACTCACAAGGTCCATCTCCGAGGTGGGCGGCCAAGTCATGAAGCAGGCTCTGGGCGACCTTTTGCGGCGCTGATTATTGTCATTTCTTAGTGAACTATCACAACGAGACTTGCCTAATTATCATCCTAATCCCGTCAAGTCCTAGCTGGCCTGAGACATGAGCTGGCCCTCGTGTTTCCCCGGAAATGGCCCCTTAGTTGCCCATATAAGTTTGTCATCATGACCCGCAGCGGGTGCCGGTAACCCACGGTAACCACGACGACGGTAATCAGGTGGACCAGTTGCTTTGGGTACGCACGTAATGGCGCGGTCGCAGGATCGAGTTGGACCGCTTGACAGCAAGGCTTAGAATAACCGCTACTCGCGCAGTAACAGTTGGTGAGAGCGGCCTTGGCGAGCAGCAGTGCCCGCCCCACATGGACACCACTTCGTGAAACGTACCGTTAAACTTCAATTCGCGACTGCGTTCTTGTTGGCCTTGGCCTGCACGGGATTGTGCAGCCCGGCTTTTGCGGTGCAGCACGCCATCCGGCAGCACCATGGCCACAGGCACTTCCGTTGGCTGCGCTGGAATCCGATGTTCCGGCCGTCGCACGAATCATTGATCCTCCAAAACGCTGAGATCGATCGGTTGGACCTGCCGCGCATCGAGGACGAAACGGAACTTGAAGCTCTGAAGGCAGACGGTTCCCTGCTGGAGATTCGCGCCGGTGAAATGCTGCGCTTCGATCCCAGGCTGGATCCTTCACGGCGCTACTGCCGCCAATGGACGTTGGACTTTGTCGACGATCTGAGCCAGGCTTATTACAATCGTTTCCATCAGCAGATTCAGGTGAACTCCGCAGTGCGCACGGTCAGGATTCAGAAGAAACTTCGCCGCCACAACCGCAATGCCGCGCCCGCCGACGGGGACACAGCCTCTTCCCATCTCGCCGGCGTGACGGTTGACCTGCAACGCCGCGGGATGAATAAAGATCAAATTCGCTGGATGGAGCACTACCTCTTTTACATGAAGGCGCTTGGCCTGGTGGAACCGGAAGAAGAGCGACATCAATGGGTCTTCCATATCATGGTCAGCGGCCACTACTCCGAGTGGCGTAATACCCAGGATATCGTTCCGGTGGAGCATCCTGACCGCGACAAGCCGGAGACACAGGTTGCGCTCAGCGCCGGCATGAAGTAGACACTCAAAGTTTCAAGTTGTTAAAGTTCTGAAACCGTCCGCGGTAAATCCGTTACGATTCTCTTCACTATGATTGTCTTGATGGCCGGACTTCCCGGCACTGGCAAGAGCACGCTCGCGCGCGCACTTGCCGCCCGAATTTCGGGCCGGGTTTTGGGCAAAGACGAAATCCGCCATGCCATCTTTTTGCCCGAAGAGATCGAGTACTCGTCGGGTCAGGATGACTTCTGCGTGCAACTTATGATCGCGACGGCGGGATATCTCTTGTCGCGAAATCCGGCTCGTCCGATTTTTCTCGACGGGCGTCCATTCTCGCGCCGTTATCAAATTGATAACGTCGTGAACGCGGCTGCTTCCCTGCATCAACCGTGGCGGATTCTGGAATGCGTTTGCTCGGAAGAAACCGCGCGGCGCAGACTTGTGGGTGATGCCGAGTCCGGCGCGCACCCGGCAGGAAATCGCGACTACCAACTCTACCTCGAAGTGAAGTCGCGCTTCGAAGCGATTACGCACACCAAGAAGGTGATTGATACGGAACAGCCGCTGGAGACTTGTGTGCAGCAGGCGCTCGCGGCGTTGCGCCACAGTCGCATACTTTGAGTTTTTCTATCCCTCTCATGAAGGCGTCATCCCGAAGCACGGCGCAGTTCAGCCGGGCGATGGATCTCGCGTGGAACTTCTCCGAACGCGTTACCAGTCCGCGCGCGAGATCCCTTCGGCTTCGCTCAGGGCAGGCTCTTCCCTTCGCCTGAAAAGCGGCTCCAGTCAGGATGACGCCATAGGGGGTCGAGCACTTGGTTGTTCTGCGGGCCTTCACTATACAATCGTGGCCTGCCTGCACTTTTATGGTGGGCAACACTTATGCTAACCAGATTTCTTTCTGTCTTCGTGCTGATCTCCATTCTGGCTGCGGCCCAGGCGCCCGAAAAGCCGGCCACCGCCTCCGACATGATCATCAGCGCTCGGGCGCGGCAGATTCACAATTCCGCTCTCATCGTCGACACGCATGCCGATACTCCGCAGCGCTTTCTTGACGAAGGCTTCGATATTGGCTCGACCGATCCCAAGGACATCGGCCACATTAGCCTCGACAAGGCACGACGCGGAAATCTAGGCGCCGAATTTTTCTCGATCTGGGTCGAGCCGGAGACCAATCAGGGTCGCTTCGCCCGCCACACCTTCGATCTGATCGATTCCGTCTACGAGCAAACGGCGCGCCATTCCGATCGCATGATGATGGCATTCTCGGTCGCTGACATCGAACGCGCGCATCGTGAGCACAAACTCGCCGCGCTCATGGGAATCGAAGGCGGACACTCAATCGAGAATGACATTCATTTGCTGCGCGATTACTACCGGCTTGGCGTGCGTTACATGTCGCTGTCGTGGTCTAACACGAACGAATGGGCCGACTCTTCCGGCGATATTGAGGATCCGAAAGTGCAACATCATAACGGCCTCACCGATTTCGGCAAACAGGTTGTGCTGGAGATGAATCGCCTGGGAATGATGGTCGACATCTCCCACGTCGCCGACAAGACATTCTGGGATACCATCGCGACAACGAAAGCTCCCGTAATTGCGTCCCACTCGTCGGCGCGCGCGCTGGTCGATGCTCCGCGCAACATGACCGACGACATGCTGCGAGCGGTGGCCAAGAACGGGGGGGTGGTTCAAGTTAACTTCTACAGCGGCTTTGACGATGCAGGCTTCCGCAAGGCCATGGAGGCGCAGAAGAACGACCAGGCCGCCGCCATTCAGAAATATACCGATCAGTTGAATACCGAAGGCAAGCCCGTCAACTACGTGGAGATCAACCGCATTGAGCGCGAGTGGATGGCGCGAATTCCGCGTCCGCCGCTGAAGTCGCTGATCGATCACATCGATCACATCGCGAAGGTTGCGGGGATTGATCACGTTGGCCTGGGTTCCGATTTTGACGGCGTGAGCGGAGCGACGCCGCAGGGCATCGATTCGGCCGCCGATCTTCCAAAGATTACGCAGTCGCTGCTCGATCGCGGATACAACGCAATCGACATCCACAAAATTCTTGGCGGGAATCTGCTACGCGTGTTTGGCCAGGTCGAACGGGTAAGCCGGGAAATGAAGACGCAGGTGGCGGCACAATAGGTGACTCGAATATGCGGCGGACTTTCGCTCGGCGGTCAGCCGAGAAACTGCCCTGAACTTGTCGAAGGTGCGGTTGTCGCCACATGTGAGTTCCTATAACTCTTTGGCAAGAAATGGTGGTCATCCCTGTCGTACAATGCAACGTTGCGCCGAACTAACGGTAACATTTCCATTTCGCAAGGAGCATTCATGCGCAGGGCGTTCTTAATCTTATTTCTGCTGACGGCGGCCGCCTCGGCCGCGTGGGCACAGTCGAGCTCGACCACGCAAAGCGGAGCCGCCAAGTCGAGCGGCGCCGCCAAACCACCTGTTCATACCGCTACGAAGCCGACCGCTGTCATCAACACTTCTGTGGGCAAAATGACTTGCACGCTGTTTCCCGACAAGGCTCCAATTGGCGTGGAGAATTTCATTGGTCTGGCCAGCGGCACTAAGGACTGGAAGAACCCGGTGAGCGGCGCAAAGAAACATGGTGTGCCGCTTTATGACGGGACTATTTTCCATCGCGTGATCCCCGGCTTCATGATTCAGGGCGGCGATCCCGCTGGAAATGGTACGGGCGATCCTGGTTACAAGTTCAAGAACGAGGCCTCTCCGGATCTGTTGTTTGACCGGCCCGGGCGGCTAGCCTACGCCAACTCTGGACCCGGAACTAACGGCTCGCAGTTTTTCATCACCGAGGTGGCCACGCCACACCTGAACGGCGGCTATACCATCTTCGGGCAGTGCGACGAAGCCACCGTGGCGCTGGTGAAGCAGATTGCGCACATGGCCACTGATCCCACGAACGACAAGCCGTTTCGCACAGTAAAGATTGTTCACATCAGCATTGTGCGCAGCACGGGGGCTAGTCCGAAACCGGGGGCAGCAGGCGCAGTGAAAAAACCCGCGACGCCGGCACCGAAGCCCTCAGCGCCTCCGAATTAGAGATTGTCATCCCGAGCGAAGCGAGGGATCTAGGTTCTTGCCTGTGGCGGCAACAACGGCGGTGCGAACAAGAACCCAGGTCCCTCGCATTGCTCGAGATGACAAATCTGATTGCGTCCTAATGAACAGAATACTTAACCACCAACTCTGAAAGGGACTCATGACTCGCCAATCTGGACTCTACGCTACATTTGAAACCAGCGAAGGAACCATTGTTTGCCGGCTGTTTGAGAAGGACGCGCCCAAGACCGTCGCGAATTTTGTCGAACTCGCCGAGGGCAAGCGGGAATGGACGCATCCTTCGACGCGCAAGAAATCGAAAGATCGGCTCTACGATGGCACGATTTTTCACCGTGTGATTCCCGACTTCATGATTCAGGGTGGAGATCCGCAGGGAACAGGCACGGGCGGGCCGGGCTATCAATTTGAAGACGAGACTAAGGGGTCACCGCACAAATTCGACAAGCCGGGCAAACTTGCCATGGCTAATGCCGGACCCAACACCAACGGCTCGCAGTTCTTCATCACGCTGGCGCCGACGACATGGCTCACCGGCAAGCATACGATTTTTGGCGAAGTGGTCGAGGGGCAGGACGTCGTGCAGAAGGTCGTGGCAGCGCCCCGCAATCGTCAGGATCGACCGAATAAGGATGTGGTGCTGAAGAAGGTTACGATCGAGAAGGTGTGAAGTCTTCGGAGAGAGATTGAGTTGATGTCTATTATTTTTTTGTACCTCGCCTGCTAAATTCTTGACTTTAATGGGCTTACGCGCCGCCGATATGGCTGCGGCTGGGTAAAATCTTGAGCCGCAAAGACTTATAGGTAAAATCTTGGAGAATAAAGACTTAGTTGTATAGCGAAGCTTGCCACGTCCAGAGCGTGTGACTTCGTCCAGGGAGTTTGCGGACATCTTCCCTAATTTGCGCTTTCCTAAATCCTCAGTAAAGGTTGTCCGTCACAGGAACTGAGAAATGTTCTGTGGAAAACTGGAGGGTCCGGCCCAATCCACCAGAAGTTTTCCAAGCCCATCAATTTGCGAGGATTGAAATGCCATCCGCCTTTAAGAGATGGCGATCGGAGGTGACAAGGGTTAGCCCGAACACTTTCGCAGAAGCAACTAGGAACTGATCAGCGGGATCATCGTGGGGCAACTTCAGCCCGAAAACTGCGAGGGCAACATCAAGGGTGAAGGGTGCTTCACTCACCGGAATCCTAGTCATAGTATTTGCGACCCAAGCCGAAAATTCTCCCGGCACTCGGATTCTTCCCTTTCGATGAAGCAAACCTGCCTCCCATAGACTAATCGGAGAGAGCCAAAGTTGATTCTCGGAATTGGTTAGCTCTCTTGTTACTTGGCGCGTAAGCCGATGTGGCTCCAGGATGCTCCAAATCCAGATATGCGTATCGAGGAGCAGTTTCAATCTCGACCGGCTTCCCAGTCGCGTCTCACTGCCCGTAGGTCCCACGATATCACCGACGATTTCGGCGGTTCCCGCCATGCACCCGAGCCAATTTTTAGGGCGCTTCCCGGGAGATGGTGGAACGACCTCGGCCACAGGCTTACCGAAGCGGGTTACGCGAATCGGCTTTCGGGTCTTGCGAACTTCTTCCAAGACGCCGAGGCACTTGGCTTTGAACTCGGAGATGGCGATTTCTTTCATGTCTCGTTTATACCATGGTCAATGACTATGGTCAACTTATGGCGCTGGCTCAGCTTGATTCAGCGATACCACCTCGGCGACGACCGCAGAAGAAAGCATGGGCTTCGGTGTGACCATTGAACGCCTGGAAAGGCTGCGATGAATACTCCTTCAGGGAGGGTCGTCCCCAGGCTCCGGCCCCGAGTTCCGGCGCTTGAGAACGCTAGTGAGGGAGTTACGATTGTTGAGAAATGCTGGCATGTAGCCTCACAACAAGGGGAGCGCGAGGTTGAGGAGAAATCGCCAGCAACTTCAAGTCGGTCGTTGCGAGGCGGCGCGCAGCCAAGCCTAAGGACTTCGACGCTGGCTCGATGAGAATCCGGAACTGTCGCGGAAATTGCACAGGTGAGTTGGAGGTCTGCGCCAGGAAGTCGGGCATACTCCAGCCGTTCAAGGAAGAGCTGGCGGCGGATTCCGCTCCCGAGCCCTCACGACGAACCATTCACCCACTCCATCGTGCATATGCTCTCGCAACAAATTGAAGGTGCGTGCCGAGAGCTAGGAATCCCGCTGCACAGCGGAGTGGCATACGGCAGCAGTGCCACCTTGGAGGTCGTCAGTCCTTTCCAATGGGGCGTCCCGCTCACGGACGCGAGCGTCATCTCGCTGAGCACCGATTCATTGCAATCTGTAGAAGCATCAGAAGGAATTTCGCTGAGCCTACGCACGAGCGTGACGGGACAGACTAAGGGTTACCTTAAGCCGGAATTAGTCCGCGCCACGATTGAGTCGAGCGCCGATCTACGATCTTATTGAGGTTCGCGACTAAGACCATTCGGGCCTGCTCGCCGGCGTTCATCGGCTGGTAACCTTTCCGGCCAAGCCAGGAATGCCTCCTCTTCGCTATGGAGCGCTTCTCACTCGCTCACGAATACGGGCACCATGTCGGGCCCGGGAGAAGAGCAGCCAGTGGGGTTGATGCGATGCAAATGATCACACGGTTCGAAACCATATGTTCGCGCAGAGCCTTAACGTTACATTGGAATGCAGACGAGAGCCTAACATATAAGCTTCGGGCGCTGCAGCGGTGTTGCTCCTGAAATGCCACGACTGCATTAGACGTGTTCGACAAATCCTTTGGACGGGAAAGGACCCGATTCAGTCGGACGGAACCCACCCAGAGACGCCGGATCGCGTTGCGGCTTTCGATCTGTTGGCCCACCAACTCCCGGATTCTCAAAGGGGGCACCTCCGGGAAATGAGAACCAGCTGCATCGCAATAGTTGACGCGATGTATTGCAGACTCAAGCCTGCTTACGTGGCGATGCACAAGCAGGGGGTGCGGCCAACGCATTCCACATCCCATTACGAGTTTGACCCTCCCCGCTTTCTTCTTTAGATTCGCTGAATCCCGCGCTATACCCCAATCACGCCCACCAATTCCTTCACCGCCGCCGCGCTCTTATCGAGGCCAGCCTTCTCTTCTGCCGTCAGCTTGATCTCGATGATCTGCTCGATTCCCTTCGCTCCTAGCTTTACGGGCACGCCGACGTAGAGGCCGCTGATCCGTATTCGCCTTGCAGATACGCGGCGCAGGGGAGAATTTTCTTTTTGTCTTTGAGGATGGCTTCGACCATTTCGGTGGCTGCGGCGGAGGGTGCGTAATAGGCGGAGCCGGTCTTGAGATATTTCACGATTTCGGCGCCGCCGTCGCGGGTGCGCTGCACAAGGGCTTCGAGCTTCGTCTTTTCGATCAGCTCGGTGATTGGGATGCCTGCGACTGTCGAGTAACGCGGGAGGGGGACCATGGTGTCGCCGTGGCCTCCGAGGACGAAGGCGGTCACGTTCTCCACGCTGACTTTTAGTTCGTCGGCGATGAAGGCGCGGAAGCGGGCCGAATCGAGCACTCCGGCCATGCCAATGACGCGCTCGCGGGGGAATCCGCTTAGCTTGTAGGCGGCTTGCGCCATGGCGTCAAGCGGGTTCGAGACGATGATCAGAATGCAATTCGGCGAATGCTTCACGACTTCGCCGACGACTGACTTTCATGATGCCGTAATTGGTGTTAAGCAGATCGTCGCGGCTCATGCCAGGTTTGCGCGGGAATGCCGGCGGTGATGACGACGATGTCGGAGTTGGCAGTGTCTTTGTAGTCGTTCGTGCCGCTGACGTAGGAGTCGCGCTTCTCGATGGGCATGGCCTCGAGCAGGTCGAGTCCTTTGCCTTGCGGGACGCCTTCAATGATGTCGATTAGCACGACATCGGCTAGTTCTTTGGAGGCGATCCAGTGGGCGGCGGTGGCGCCTACGTTGCCGGAGCCTACGATGGTTACTTTCTTACGCATGAATGAGTCCTTTCTATGAAACCTTCCATTCCAATGTCTTTCGCCCCTCTGGGGCTTGATGCCATCACGCATTTGTCACCCACGGCTTTCGCCGTGGGCTGCATTCTTTCGCCGCTTCGCGGCTGTTCCTGCGGGGCGCTGCCGGCGAAGCGCAGATTCCTCGCTTCGCTCGGAATGACAAAGCCTTGAGAGACCACTGCTGCCTTACACCAGCTGCTGCCTACGCCAAAACCCCTGCGCCCATATTTTCGATGATGTGCCCGGCGAATTCGCTGGTCTTGACTTTGGTTGCGCCGGGCATCAGGCGCTCGAAGTCGTAGGTTACTTTTTTCTGCTCGATCGTGCGTTCCATGCTTTGCTCGATCAGATCGGCGGCTTCGGTCCAGCCCAGGTGGCGGAACATCATTACGCCTGACAGGATCACCGAGCCGGGATTGATTACGTCTTTATCGGCGTATTTTGGGGCGGTGCCGTGGGTGGCTTCGAAGAAGGCGTAGCCGTCGCCGATGTTCGCGCCGGGAGCGATTCCGAGGCCGCCGACTTGCGCCGCGCAGGCGTCAGAGATGTAGTCGCCATTCAGATTGGGGCAGGCCAGTACAGAGTATTCGTCGGCGCGCGTGACGACCTGCTGAAAGATCGAGTCAGCGATGCGGTCATTGATCATGATCTTTTTCTTCCAGGCGCCGTTTCCGTGCGTGGCGTAAATGCGGTCAAGCACTTCCTTCACTTCTTTTTCCACCGCCTGCCGAAACGCCGGAGGAGCGAACTCCATGCCGGGTTCAATCGCGTCGGCATTTTGCGCCACGGTCATACTTGGATTCTTGTCTTTGTTGTCGATAATCCAACTTTCGCGCTCGGTGATTACTTTGTCGCGGAACTCGTCGGTGGCAACTTCATATCCCCACTTGCGAAAGGCCCCTTCCGTAAACTTCTGGATGTTGCCTTTGTGCACCAGCGTGACGGTCTTGCGGCCAGATTCCAGAGCGTGCTGGATCGCCATGCGCACCAGGCGTTTGGTTCCGGTGACGGAGATCGGCTTGATGCCGACGCCGGAATCGAGGCGTATCTGTTTCTTGCCGCCTTTCAGCATGTCTTTATTGAGGAACTCGATCAGCTTCGCGCAGTCTGCAGTTCCCTGCTCCCACTCGACGCCCGCATAGACGTCTTCCGTGTTTTCGCGGAAGATCACGACGTTCATGCGCTCGGGATGCTTCACCGGCGAGGGCACGCCGTTGTAATACTTCACGGGACGTACGCAGCAATAAAGATCGAGAATCTGGCGCAGCGCGACGTTGAGCGAACGGATGCCGCCGCCCACCGGCGTAGTCAGCGGACCCTTGATGGCAACTCGAAATTCGCGGACGGCTTCGACCGTGTCGTCGGGCAGCCAGGTGTCGAACTTGGCCTTGGCCTTCTCTCCTGCGAATACTTCATACCAAGCGACGCGGCGCTTGCCTTGATACGCCTTTTCCACCGCCGCATTGAACACGCGCAATGAGGCTTTCCAGATGTCGCGCCCCGTGCCATCGCCTTCTATAAACGGGATGATTGGGTTATCCGGAACGTTATACTTGCCATTCGCATAGCTGATTTTCTTTCCGTCCGCCGGTACAGGTACGCCGTTATAAGTGCCTGCCATACATAGCCTCCGCCAGTAGAGTCTCCAGACACGATTTAGAAAACTTCCAATTATAGAGAAACGCTGCGATTCGAGGCAGATAATTGTTGTCTCGCCCTCGTCAAAATGGCCCGCCAATATCGCCTGCCTGTGCCATAATTCGTCTTCCGAGCGAAACGGGGATACTTCATGACTTATTACTTCCGCCGATTCCGATTGTTGTACGCAGGCTTAATCTTCATTGTGGCCTTGTCGGGCGCCGCGTTTGCCGATCACGACCGAACCCAGGCGGGACACAACATCAACATCGGGCCCGACGAAGAAGTCGGCGACGCAACTTGTTTCGGCTGCAGCATTCGAGTGCGTGGACATGTCTCCGGCGACGTCACCGCGTTCGGGGGCAGCATCGTGATTGAGGAGCAGGGGCAGGTCGGCGAAGCCACAGCTTTCGGCGGCGATATCCGGATCGACAAGGAGGCCAAGGTTGCCCATGACGTCACTGTTTTTGGCGGCCGGATTCGCCGCGACCCTGAATCTTCCGTTGGCGGCGACGTCACCACGATGGGCGGACCGGGTTGGATCGTTCTAATTTTCCTTGTGCCACTGATTTTCGTCGGGCTTTTTGTGGCGCTGATCGTCTGGCTGATTCGGCGGTTAATGAGGCCGTCGGTCCCGGCCGCGGCCTGATGGTTGCGGAACAATCCTCCCAGACAACGGTACTCCCTCAGGGGCTAAAGCCCTCCTGCATTTTGCATGACTTGCGGGCGGCTAAAAGCCGAGGTCTCTCAAAACAAGCCAAAGCAGTCTTGTGTGACGGCGCGAGGCGCCGCCTACCAGCGTCGCGTGCCGAACGTTTTCCGCACGCCCATGGTCACGTAGCGGCCCCAAGGACCATTGTTGCCCAAGTCGGCGATGCCCAGGTTTTTGTCTCGTGCGCCAAGACGATCGAACAGGAAGTGCTGGGTGACGCGAAACTCGAATCCCCTGTCGATATAGATCCCGACTCCCCAGGAGTGCTCAATTCCAATCGCATCCGGTGACCAGGTGTAGAGCGTCTTCGGTATCGTCTTGCCGAACAGGAATGTGGGTGCTCCGTACACCATGAATCTGCGCAGCGGACCCCGGCCGAAAGGACGAACTTCCAGAATTCCTGAGAGCATGTAGCGCGCGAACAGGCTGCAGGGCGCATTGGCCCCGCCGTATTGGCCAGCATTACCGGCACAGAGATTAGGGTCAACCTCATTGTGCGGAGGCGCCAGATCAAGCTGCGCCCATCCCCAGAACATGTCGCGCGGAAAGAACATGCGGTCCTCGGAATCCTCCTCGCGCCAACTGCCCTGCGAAGTAGTGCTTTGCGAACTGCTGGGCTGCGAGTTTCCCTGGGAGTTGTTTCGTTGCGAATTGTTTCCCTGAGAATTCAGAGACGAGGCAATCTGCGCTGCCGCCACCGAGAGCAGTACCGGAACTGCGAACAGCCATGCCCACCTTTTCATTCAGCCTCCGAGAAGAGTCAGTTCGTTCTGATTACGGGACGCCGGGTTCCAGGCCGCATCCTTGAGTTGGAGAAGGGCAGGATTCGACGAAAGTCCGGTTGATATGTATTGAGCTAGAGCGCAACATTGTAACCTGCGCAGGCTACGCGGCCGGTGGCGGCGCAGTTTCCCGCGACGCGGAGACTTTGTTTCCTGTCCGGGGATTCCCGAAGCTCGCGACTTCTTTCGACCTTGCCATCTCAGCCACGTTCTTAGCCCTACCCGCGACCCTTTCGGCTCCTTCCAGAATTCATATCCCATACCCGATTTATTCCATTCATAGTACGTTCACATTAGCGAACAGCCGTTAACTCACGGCAAAACGGGGTTCTACGGTTTGGCTGGCGGATTGCACAATGGTGAGATACAGGGATTCAGGAACCTTATGCCCCAAGAGATTTCCGTCTCGTACCAGGCGATCAAGAGCAAGGTCTACCGTTTGATCGATTCGCTTGTGATCGGTGAAAAGAACGAATCTGAAGTGCAAGAGTCTATTCGCCGCTGGTGGGCCCTGATCCATCCAGCGGACCGTCCGATTGCCCAGAAATACTTATTGATGGTGCTGGGGCGCTCCGCCTCCGCTTTGGACTGCATGGGAGACGCGTTTCTTTCCGTGAGCACTTGTGAAATGGCCCGGCCGCAATTGGCCGATTTCCCACTTCCGGGCAAACGCATGCGCGAACTGGAACGTATGGTCAAGGAAAGCCTGGTCCGAACCGCCGTCTAGAGCGCGCCCAATCGCCGCGAGACAAGAATTTTACAATTCCTCCCGTTGCGCAGCTGTCCCTTCGTCTGTGTCGTCGGTCTCATCCCTGCATAAATTTGCTACGTAGAACTCAGGAATGGGACCGACTGCCATAACGCTGGTCATGCGGTGGCCTGGTGAGTCGTCATTCCCTTACCAGTGGTCACGAACCACCTCTAGCCTGCAAATGTCGCAGGAAGGTGCGGTGTACGCGGCTCCGAAAATGTTGTTTGAGCTGTAGGATTCCCACGCGGCGATAGGCGCCTTCGTCGGTAAGAGGCAGGAAGCGGCAACCTTCCCGTTTCTCCACCGCCATCTCGGGCACCACGGAGACTCCTGTACCGGCCGCCACCATGGCCAGGATCGTCGTAAATTGGCCGCTTTCAAAGACCACGTTGGGTTGCAACCGGGCGCGTCCGCAGGCCGCCAGGGTGTTTTCGCGGAAGCAGTGGCCTTCCTTGAGCAAAAGAAAGGGATCGTTCTCGATCTGCGAAAGATGGACGTGGGGCGCCGACCCCAGCCGATGACTCGAGGGGACGACCACGTATAGCCGTTCGCGAAAGAGTTCACGACTCAAACAGTGGGTCGTGTGCACGGGCAGCGCAAGCAGAGCCAGATCCACGGTGCCTTCGTGTATCAGATTCAGGAGTTCACTGGTGACTCCTTCGACCACACTGATTTGAACTCGCGGAAACTTCCGGGCAAAACTTGCGAGACAGGAAGGTAGAAAATACGGCGCGATTGTCGGGATAGCTCCGATTACCAGGCGGCCGCGCTCGGCGCCGGCCATCTCCTGGATTTCCGACTTGGCGTCCGCCACCTGGCGAACGATCGCCTCCGCCCGCGGCAGGAAGGCTTCTCCTAGCTGGGTCAATCGCACCGTGCGCCCGAGTCGATCGAATAGCCGCGTTCCCAGTTCATCCTCAAGTTTGCGAATCTGCTGAGAGAGCGAGGGCTGAGCGAGATGTTCCTGTTGCGCGGCGCGAGTAAAGCTGCTGGTGCGAGCGACTGCGCAAAAATAGCGGAGCTGATGAATCTGCATGTCGCAGGGACCTCGCTTGCAACATCGTGCTGGGCGCCGAGAGAGACGTTGCAAGCAACGTCTCTACGGGTAAATTGAAAACTACAGCCAAAGGAAATAGCTATGCTCGATATAGAAACTATATCTTAGACCTATGGCACAGTGGACCGCTAGAGTGGAAACGAAAAAGGAGGCTATTCATGCCTGAGAAGCACAAAGTTCCAGTAGTAAAAGCTGGAGACGTCACGCAGCGGGTGGGAGTAGAAGTCATCAGCGCCCGCGGGGTGGACGTCGAGAAGTTGATCAAAATGTTAATTGCCAACGCGGCGGCAGAATTTGCCAGCACCTATTACTACTACACCATCCTTCGCATGCATCTTGCCGGTCACGAAGATTACAAAGAAATCTGCGAGGACGCGCGTCTGGAGGACCGCGCCCATTGGGAGCTGATCGTACCTCGTATTTACGAGCTTGGTGGCGAGTTGCCCAATGATCTGCCGGCATTTCACGACCAGGCGGGCTGTCGCGCGGCCAAGCTGCCGGATCCGCCGACGACGGTGAACATTCTGACTCTGCTGCTGGAGTCGGAGCGCTGTGCAATCCGCAGTTGGATCGAGATCTGCGACATGACCTTCGGCAAGGATCCGCGCACCTACGACATGGCAGCGCGCATCCTGAACGAAGAGATTGAGCACGAGGCCTGGTTCATCGAGCTGCTGGCCTATGAGCGAGACGGCAGGAGTATTCCTTCCGGCCACTTCCGCCGTGGCGAGCCCGGACACGCCCCCTACAGCAAGAACGCCGGCTTCTACAATCCGTAGAGCTTCGTCTAGCGTGATCTTCGTTTACAGTGGTTCTGCCTGGCTTCGCGGCCAGGCAGGATCATTTTCAACTATGGATCAAGATGCGTCGGTGTTTCAGGTCGTGTTGCTGCTTCCTGACGGCGAGCGCTCCATCCGGGTAAAACGGGAAGAGCATATTTGGGACGCAGCTTTCGCCGCCGGGATTTCCTTGCCCGCCCTCTGCCATCAGGGTTACTGCCTGACTTGCGCCGCCCGTCTGGAGGATGGAGGAGAAGTGGACCAGTCGGATTCGCTGGTATATTTCCCGGCGGATCGCGAGGCCGGATTTATTCTACCCTGCACCGGGAAGCCGCGCTCCAACTTGCGAATCCGCACGCATCAGCAGAACCACATGCGGGAATTTCGAAAACAGAACGGACTTCCCGCGCCGTATTCCTGGAGCAAGTAATAGAGCTGCAGAACGGCACGTGGACCATTTTCGCTACGTCATGGCTGACGTCATCGCTGTAACTCCAGGGAACCTTCTAAGGCGGATCAACGTATGATTACTTAGCGGCTATCGCTGAAAAGGTACAATATCCCTGTCCTATATGCGTACTGTCTTAGACATCTTTGGGCAAATCTTCCGCAACCTGTGGGCGCATAAGCTGCGCTCATTCCTCACCATGTTCGGGATTGCCTGGGGTGTGGGATCGTTGCTGCTGCTGGTGGGCGTGGGCGAAGGCTTCCGCTCGGGCAACAAGCGCGAGTTGGCCGAGTTCGGCAGGAATATCATGTTTCTCTTTCCTGGGCGCGCGCCGGCGGTGAAGGGCAGCATGAACTCCGCCCGTCCCTATTTGCTTACGTATCAGGATTATGTGGATATCCGTACGCAAGCCCCGCACGTCGGCAATGCCAGCCCTATGCTTTCTCGCACCGACCTGCATCAGGTCAGCGAATTCGCCACGGCTGGGGTTGAAATCCTGGGCGTGGAGCCGCAACTGAATGAGATCAGCTATCTTCCCCTCAAGGAGGGGCGCTGGCTCAATGAGATGGATGAAGCGCAGAGACGCAACGTGATCGTGCTCGGCAACGAGCTGCTAAAAACCTTGTTTCCCGGCCGCCCGGCGGTGGGCGCGTTCGTTCTGTTGAACGGCCTCCGCTTTGAAGTGATTGGCAGCATGCCGCACCTTGGACGCGGCGACAACACTTGGCTGAATATGCGTGGCTACATTCCTTTTCCGGTGATGGCCACATACTTTCCGCTGAAGGGCGAAAACCATCAGAATTCCATTTCGTTTATTGAATATCAGCCGCGCGTGACCGCGGAGCATCGGCTCGCGCAAGATGACGTCCATCAGATTGTTGCCCGCAATCACGGATTCGATGCCAGCGACGAAAACGCCTTTGACGGCTGGGATTCGATTCAGGAATCGAAAATGGTGGGGACCATTTTCGACGTCATGAATATGTTCCTGGGCGCGGTAGGAATGGTTACGCTGGCTCTGGGCGCCATCGGCGTCGTTAATATTATGTTGGTCGCAGTGAGCGAACGCACCCGTGAGATCGGATTGCGAAAGGCGTTGGGAGCCACAAATCGCAGCATTCTATTTCATTTTTTTCTGGAGGGATTGCTGCTCACCTTGACGAGCGGGCTGATCGGCATGGGTCTGGCGACGGCCCTGATGGCGTTGATGGGCAATGTGCAGGGGCCAGGCGGATTTGATCCGCCCAAGTTGGTGCCGATGTCGGCTGTGCTGGCGATTGGCAGTCTAACACTAGCCGGAGTGTTCGCAGGTCTTTATCCCGCCCGCAAAGCGGCCATGCTGCAGCCGGTGGAAGCCCTCCGGCAAGAGTGATGCCAAGTTAATGAAAGACTGATGCGATATGTTCCATGATCTGCACTTTCATGATCTGATCCAGGAAGCCTACGGCGCCATGCGGCACAATCGCCGCCGTACCGCGCTCACCATGCTTGGCATGGCTTGGGGCATTGCTACGGTAGTCATGCTGCTCGCTTATGGCGACGGTTTCGGCCGGGCCTGCGCTAACATCTTTGCCAATTTCGGTACCAAGCTGGTCATTGTTGTGCCGGGACGCACTTCCATGCAGGCGGGTGGGCAGAAGGCGGGAGCGCTCGTTCGCTTTACCCAGGATGACGTGGAGACGCTGACCACGAACCTTCCCCAAATCACTCATATCACTCCTGAAGTCAGCAAGCAGGCAAGCGTCCAGTACGACACTAGAGTTTTCACCTGGGCTGTCAGCGGCAATTATCCCAACGTGTTTGATGTCCGCGCCCTCAAGCTCGGGCAGGGGCGCTTCTACAACCCGGAGGATGAAATCCAGCGCGCCCGCGTTGCGGTGGTCGGTTCGGAAGCGAAGGACAAGCTGTTTTCCGGCCGCAATGCGCTGGGGGAGCACATCCGACTTGACGGTCTCAGCTTCGAGGTCATCGGTGTGCTGAGCGCCAAAATGCAGGAGGGCAATGACGATATAAACCGCGTGATCTATGTCCCGTTCAGCTCCATGAGCGACCTGAAGAATACACATTACCTGGATACCATCTGGTTCACGTATCAGACGCCGGAGTATCAAAGCCTGGAGCAGTCTGTCCGCAGCATTCTGGCGACCCAGCACAAATTCAATCAGACCGATCGTCAAGCTGTGGAGGTGTTTAACCTGATGACACAAGTCCATCAGTTCGAGATCATTACGCTGGGATTGAAAGTTCTGATGGGCTTCATTGGGACGCTTACTCTTGGCATCGGCGGCGTCGGGCTAATGAATATCATGCTGGTTTCGGTCACTCAGCGCACGCGGGAGATTGGAGTGCAGAAGGCGCTGGGCGCGCAACGGCGATACATCCTGCTACAGTTTCTCGCCGAAGCTCTGACCATTACCTTCATTGGCGGTGTGCTGGGAGTGCTGCTGGCCTACGCGGTCGCGCTTTCGGTGGGAAGGCTCACGTTGTACAGCGCGTTTGCCAAAAACGGTGAAGCCGGCGACATCCGCCTGATTATCGCTCCCGGAACACTGATCGCGTCCACACTCATTCTCGGCGCCGTGGGCTTGATCAGCGGCATGGTCCCCGCCTTCCGCGCCTCGCGCCTGGATCCGATCGAGGCTTTGCGGCACGAGTAGCGAAGCTGCTCCCGGTCGATTATTGAAAACCAAACTGAACTTCGGGATATTGCTGAGAGGCCAACTGGCTCGCCGGTGCATCTTTTAGATAGACATCGAAGAACGTGTGCACGTATTGGGTAGTAATGGCTAGCCCGCGGCGTCCCTCCAGAGAGCCGAATCCTAACCTGCGCAGCATCCCAATCATGAAGCGACTCTTGAGCAGCATCTGGTCGCTGAAACTGAAATGATTCGCGCCACGAATGGTAATGAACAGGCGTCCATTGGGAAGGCGGTCATAAATGGACTGGAAGTTGGTATGAATCTGTCTGCTAGCCGGATCTGCAAGTTCACGACTGTGGTCGCTGAGTATAAACATGAACGGTTGCGTCAGGCCTTCCTGAACTACGCTGCCATAGGGAGCGCCGTCAATATCGATGCCCGCTTTGCACCTGGGATCGTCATGGCAGAATTGCAACGCAGTTGCGCCGCCAAAGGAATGGCCGAACATGCCGAGGCGTTGCATGTCCAGCCGGCCCGTAAACTTGCCGGACGGATCAGCGGCGTTCAATTGCTCCAATTGGCTCACTACAAACTTTGCGTCGCTCGTCCACATGGGCAAGAGCCGATTGATCAGGCGGTCGGCCTGATCGGCGGGCAGATTCTCGGGATCGTTCGCTGGAGGTCTCGTGATTACGCGATTGTCCGGAAAGACGACGACGCCGGTTCTGTAAGGCGCGTCAAAGCCCACGACGATGTAGCCATGGCTTGCCAGATCCTCAGCAAGGGTTGTGAAGTCTGTAGTCAAAGCTCCGCCCCCCGCCCGCATGATTACGACGGGATAGGAACGCTGCTGTGCCGAGACATCGGGATCGGCGGTGCTGTGGGTTCGGACCTCCGATAAGTCTCGGGTGAGAAACTTACTCATCAGGACGCCTGACTGCTGTTCGAGAGCCAAGCGCCAGGACGCGGGCAGATACTCCGTCGCAGCCGTGGGTGCAGCCGCCGGATACCAAATCCAAACCACTACCTCCCGCTTGGCTCCCGGAAACGGCGATAGTTCGTCCGTCTCGAGGTTGTTAACCCAGGTATTCGTCGTCCGCCCAACGGCAAACTGGCCTGTGGGAGCGGGCAGCGTGATTTCTGTTTTGTGTTCCCGCCAAAGTAACGCGAACAGCATCGTCAGTCCGACAAGAACGAATCCAGCCAGCGCTGCGAGGCCTTTGATGAGGCGCTTGATAACGCGCTTGGCTAAGCCGGAAGATTTCGGGCCCGCGATTGGAGAGTAGGGTGGAATGCGCGGCTGGGGCATCGCGTAATTCTATTACAAAGGGCTTTGAGATGCAAAGCTAGAACTATGAAATCCGGGGCTCTTACACCGGCGCGATAGTTCTTCCTAGATGTCGTAATAGAGGGCGAATTCGTAGGGATGCGGACGAAGGCGTATGGCGTCCACTTCCTTCGAGCGCTTGTAGTCGACGTAGGTCCGGAGTAGCTCCTCGGTGAATACATCGCCCTTGAGCAGGAATGCGTGATCGCGCTGCAGCGCGTCCAGCGCATCTTCGAGCGAGCCGGGCATTGACGGAATGTTCGAGAGCGCCTCCGGATCCAGTTCGTAGATGTCTTTGTCCAGCGGCTGGCCGGGATCCATCTTGTTCTCGATGCCGTCGAGGCCAGCCATCAACATGGCGGCGAACGCCATATAGGGATTGCAACTTGGGTCTGGAGGCCGGAACTCCACCCGCTTGGCCTTGGGAGCAACCGAATACATCGGAATGCGACAGGCCGCCGAGCGATTGCGCCGCGAGTACGCCAGATTCACCGGGGCCTCAAACCCGGGCACGAGGCGCTTGTAGGAATTGGTCGTGGGCGCGATGATCGCCGAAAGCGCCGGGCCATGCTTGATCAGGCCGCCCACGTACCAGAGCGCCAGTTGCGACAAACCGGCGTATCCATCGCCCGCAAACAGTGGCGCGCCGGACTTCCATAGCGACTGATGGGTGTGCATGCCGCTTCCGTTGTCGCCAAAGATTGGCTTCGGCATGAACGTGACCGTTTTGCAGTGGCGATTGGCCACGTTTTTCACGATGTATTTGTAAAGCAGCATCTTGTCGGCCGAGCGCACGAGCGAGTCGAACTTCAAGTCGATCTCGGTCTGACCCCCTGAAGCTACCTCGTGATGGTGGCATTCCACGTCCATGCCGCAGGCTTGCATGGTCAGCACCATCTCCGAGCGCAGGTCCTGATAATGGTCGGTGGGCGGCACGGGGAAGTAACCTTCCCGGTAGCGCGGACGGTAGCCGAGATTGTTCTCTTCCCTGCCCGAGTTCCAGCGTCCCTCTTCGGCGTCGATGAAGTAAAAGCCGTATTGCTCACGCTGATCGAAGCGGACATTGTCGAAGATAAAAAATTCGGCCTCGGCGCCAAAATAAGAGGTGTCGGCGATGCCGGTCGCGGTCAGGTAGATCTCCGCTTTCCGGGCGATGTAGCGCGGATCCCGGTCGTAGCGCTGCTTGGTCACCGGATCGACCACGTCGCAAACCAGCACGAGCGTGGGCACTTCCGTGAACGGATCGAGCAGGTGAAAGTTGGCGTCGGGCTTCAGCAGCATGTCACTCTCGTGAATGCCGGCCCAGCCACGGATCGACGAGCCGTCAATGCCGAAACCATCTTCAAAACAAGATTCCGTTAGCTGTTGGATGGGATAAGAAACGTGGTGCCACAAACCGGGGATGTCGGTGAAACGCAGGTCGAGAATCTTCGCGTCGCCTTCCTTCGCGAACGCGAGAACCGTCTTGGCATCAGCCATGAGAACTCCTTGGCGGGATTTGCTGTTGAAAAATCGCGAACGGTCGCGGGCAGTCCGGTAAACTCCGACCTTTGCCACAAAGAACGCGGCAAAGATAGGACACCCGGCATGCTGTTACAATCGGTCGCGTTGCGCAGACCGAAAAGTCTAAAGCCAGTCACCGACCCTGGCAATTCGATTGTTCTTATAGCGGGGATAACCCGACTTTATACTGGAAGCTGTCAGCTTTCAGGGGCTAAAGCCCGGAATCTTGGTTGGACTTTAGCGGCACGGCTAAAAGCCGTGCCCTTCCCAAAACCATTTCTTGAGAACAATTCCCCTGGCAACTGACAACTGTTCTATGGACTTCGACCAGCTCGAAACTTTCCTTGAAGTGGCGCGGCACGCATCTTTTTCGCGCGCGGCGGAGAAGCGTTTCCGGACCCAGCCTGCCATTTCGTCGCAAATTCGCGGGCTGGAGGAAGAAGTCGGCGCCAAGCTGTTCGACCGCTCGGGCGGCAAAGTATCGCTCACCGCGGCCGGCAAGGCCTTTCAGAAGTATGTTGAGGAGACGCTCGACGCCCGCAAGGCGATGTTGGTCTCCATCGCCGAGATGGAGCGCGTCCCCCGGGGCGAAATCATTGTGGGCGCGAACGAAGGCACCTGCCTGCACATCCTCCCGTACGTTTTTGCCGACTTCAAGAAGCAGTATCCCGATGTCTCGGTAAACATCAAGCGCGCCGACTACGGCAAAATTCTCGAGTCCATCATCGACAATTCGGTCGACTTCGGCGTCATTTCCCTTCCCGTGACCGACAACCGCCTGACGGTGGTACTCATCCATCGCGACGAGTTAATCGTGATCGCGCCGCCGCAGCATCCTCTAGGAAAGATGAAATCAGCCACCATTGCCGACGTGGCCAAGTTTCCCCTAGTCGTCCCCAAGGCCGGACATACGCGGGATGCTATCGAGCAACTCTTTCACGAGCGCCGCCTGAAGCCGAACTTCACCATGGAACTTGATTCCAGCGAACTGCTGAAGCGCTTTGTGGCCGCCGATGTGGGCATCGGCTTCATTGCCCGGTCCAACGTGGAGGAGGACGTTCGCGCCAAGGTTCTAGCTGCGGTTCCTATCGCCGACGCCCAGGTCCGCCGCGATCTGGCGCTGGTTTTCCGTAAAGACAAAGCTCTCAGCCGGGCCGCCCTCGCCTTCATTGACATTGCGGTAAAGCACAAATCTACGGAAGAATTGGTGCAGATCCCAAGTCGATGACCAAGGCGACCTCCAGACTTCTGCTCCTGCCGGTTTTTGCCGCTTTCTGTTTGCCGGGCTTCGGGCAGGGCGCGTCCTCGCAAAAACCACTTGCGCAAATGCCGCCCTCGGCCCGCCAGTTGATCGCCATTAAAGTCACGGGAAGCAAACGGTTCTCCGAGCAGGCTACGGCGGCGGCGACTGGCCTGCAGTTGGGGACCCCAGTCAACGACGACGACTTCAAGAAAGCTGCCCGCCGCCTCGGCGATATGGGAGTATTCACCGACATCGCCTACAGCTTTTCTTATTCCTCGGCCGGAACCAAGCTCGAGCTGCACGTCAGCGATGCGGCAAAGTTTGTCCCTGCCCGTTTTGAGGATTTCGTCTGGTTTTCCGACGCCGAACTGCGCCAGCGCATCCAGCAACATGCCCCGCTGTTCGATGGAGATCTGCCGCTTTACGGCCGCCTCGCCGACGAGGTTTCCGATGTGCTCCAGGCCATGCTGGTCGAAAACTCAATCCCCGGACACGTCGAGTATCTGCGCGTGGGCAAGCCGGATGGCCCAGTCGAATCGATTAATTTCCATGTGAACGATGTTCTCATTCAAATTCGGAACATCGAGTTCACCGGTGCAGCCGCAGCCGATCTGCCCGCACTCGAAGCGGCCGCGAAGAGGCTTTCCGATCGCGAATACTCCCGCAGCCGCCTGAGTCAATTTGTCCAGCGTCAACTTTTTCCGGTTTATTACGAGCGCGGATACTTGAAGGCGCAGTTCGGCGAGCCGCAAACAAAAGTCGTGAAGCAGCCTGCGGCCGAAAACGAAGACGGCCCGCGCAACCAGACCGTCGTCGATGTCACCTATGCGGTCAATCCCGGCCGGCAATACAAGCTGAAGAGCCTGGAGTGGTCGGGCAATCATGAGTTTCCCACCGAGACGCTGCGGAAGATGGTTCGCGCCGAGCCTGGCCAACCGGCCAACACAATCCGTCTCGGCGATAACCTGAAGGACATCCAGAAGCTGTACGGATCCCGCGGATTTATCACGGCCACGATCAAGCCTGAAGCGGAATTTGACGAGGCTGCAGGCACTGTCGCCATTCGCCTCGACGTGAAGGAAGGTTACGTCTATCACATGGGCGAACTCGAATTTCGCGGCCTCGACAATAGTTTGACGGCGAAGCTGCGCACGGCCTGGAAGATCCGGCCGAGCGACGTTTACGACTCGACTTATCTCAGCGAGTATCTTCCCGCAGCCCAGAAGCTCCTCCCGCCGGCTCTGGACTGGGATGTGGCGTCGCACGTCACTGCCAACGTCCGCGACAAGACCGTCGACGTCGATCTCATTTACTCAGTGAAGGCGCCGAAATAGGGCTGGCCGTGGGCCGCTGCCAGTTGGGAGCTTTGTCCGGTTTTTGGAACATTTTCAGAGCGTTTGGCCGGGGAAAGCTTTTATCGCGTAGTGTTAGGTTCTCCTGCTAGCAGCGAGATTTGAGCCGCGTCGCGAGTCGCGTCGGATGATTCTAGAGCTTGGCCCGGGCCCTCCCCTACACCATCCGGGCATCACGCGGGGACGCGCGCCAGCGCTCCCCGCATTTTTTTGCTGGGCATAACTTGTAAGTTCTCGTCTGTTCGGTCATCCTTTAGTCATAAGGCTGTGCGGCCGCATAGCTCGGAAGCCAGCCAAGGAGAATCTGAGATGAACGCACGAGCTCGGAAAGTGGGATTCCTTCCGTTGAACCTGATTGTGATTTTAGGTCTGGCCGTTTCCTTCGCCTTCGCGGCTAAAGCAAAAACCTTCACGGGGAAAGTCAGTGATTCGATGTGCGGCGCCAAGCACATGGAATCAAACGATGACGCCGGCTGCACTCGCGTCTGCGTCGGCAAGGGAGCGAAGTACGCTCTGGTATCGGGCGACAAAGTTTACACTCTCGACACCAGTGATAAAGCTGCGCTGGCGATTCTCGACAAACAAGCCGGCGCTAATGTCACGGTGACAGGAACGGAGAAAGACAACACCATCACCGTTACAGGCGTTACCGCCGTTCCCTGAACTGGCCCTGTTCGACATTCAGCGGGGACGCGCGCCAGCGCTCCCTGCATTTTTTTCGTCTCGCAGTGCGAATTCATATTCCCTTTACAAAGCATTGTGTTAAATTGTGCATTCTCACAACTCAACTTTTCTACCGGAGGATCACTGATTTGGGCAAAGACATGGTTCCGAAGCGGATTTTCTTTACCAAGGGAGTGGGGAAACACCGCGAGCGGCTGACTTCGTTCGAATTGGCGTTGCGTGACGCCGGTATCGCTGCTCAGAACCTGGTTCGAGTCTCTTCGATCTTCCCTCCTAACTGCAAGCTGCTCGCCCGCAAAGAAGGCGTAAAGTATCTTCATCCCGGTGAAGTGGTTTTCGCCGTAGTTGCCGAGAACTCCACGCGCGAGCCGCACCGCCTGCTGGCCTCTTCGATCGGTGTCGCTATTCCCGCCGACCGCAACACCTACGGCTATCTTAGTGAGCACCACTCCTTTGGGGAGACCGAAGATGCGGCCGGAGAATACGCCGAGGAACTCGCCGCCGAAATGCTGGCCACCACCCTCAACGTGGAATTCGACCCTGACCGTTCCTGGGACGAGAAGAAGCAGATCTACCGCCTCTCCAACAAGATCGTTCGCACCGCGAACGTGACTCAATCCGCAGTGGGCGATAAGCGAGGCCTCTGGACCACGGTGATCGCCTCGGCAGTGTTGATATTCGACTGAGCGGGTCACGCGCTCGCGAAGATTATCCTCCGCCCACAGCGGGTGCCGGTCAACTAAGCGTCCAAACTAAGTAAGGATAAGATCGGAACCGCCCTGGAACTTCCTGAGGCTTGGTTTTGAATCGGAGGCCAGCGACCGCGCATCTAAGTATATGAAATCAATGAAGTTGATAAAACGAGACAGCAAGCGAGGGCACAGGGGGAGTAAAACCTTGGTAACCCCTTGATGAGCCGAATGTAATGCTCGGTTAACACACATCAGTTATTATGAAAGTGGCAGGAAAGACACATATTGAGGAGTAGTTGTGGACATCGAAACACGTAGAAAAAAGCAACAAGCCCTGATGGTGCAGCTGGTAGAGCGAAAGGTGCGTTCCCGCGCCAAACAGCTCTATGAAACGCGCGGTCAGGAGGACGGTCAGGCCCTGCAGGATTGGTTTCAAGCAGAGTCGGAAGTCCTTGGAAACAGTATCCTTGCGCCGCTTTATCGTCGGCTCCGAACGGGCAGTCATGACGTCCAGGAGAACGACTCCGCCCAGGATTCAATGGCTCGCGAGACGAACGCCTAAGTTAGAGTGGTGGTCCTCCGCAACTGGTGTTTAGCCAATTCGGTCGTCCCCAACTCTTCGGTTCGCTGCGGTGCCCTGTCGTGAGTTTTCCTTTGCCCTTACTTCCTGGCAGCAGCCTTTCCGCCCTTCCGCGCGCTGCCGCCCTTCTTGGCTTTGTCCAGCCGCTCAATCACCGCGGCCACTATGATCGGCAGGCCAACGGTCGCGTCCACGAAAACCTCTCCAAACTTCCCGCCTTCTGACGGCGGCACGAACTTGCCCCAGGAGATCGCCTCGCTATAGGGACTGCCGGATAGCCCCCCCCAGTACACGGGCTCGGGACAAATCCTAAGACCATAGTGATAGCGCTTCAGCGGCACGTTCTCTCCCAAGCGCCGGTGCCTGAGTTCGATGAACGGCCCAAACTGCTGCGACCAGTTGCGCGGCACGCCGCCGCCAATGGTAAAAATCCCCAACTTCTTCTGCCGTAGCAGAGTCGCCGCAAAATGCTCCAGATCCTCGAAGGGATCGAACCGGATCTTGTGTCTGCCGGTCGATTCTCGAAGCCGGTTGTTTAATGCCGTGTCGAGGCCCAGTTCCGAGTCGCTGAACGCAGGCACAAAGACGGGCACTCCCTGTTCGTATGCCGATTTCAGAATTCCGCGCTGGCCCTGATTGCGCTTCGCCAGATACGCGCCAATGGCGTGATTCAGTTTGTAGGAACACATGATCTCGTTGTGGTCCCAAGCCTCAAGGACGGCAGCCATGACTTCCTCTACGTCGTCCAGGTTCTGCTCGGGCTCAAGCGTGTCATAGACGCGGTTGTAGCCCTGCTCGTAAAGCTCCTCGTCGGAAACTTCCGGATTGGCGCGAAAGTGCGCTCGCCCCGTCGCCTCGACCAGTCCGTGAGCCATGAGAGCGCCGGTGGAGACAATCGCATTCACAATGCCGCGATCAATCAACTCGGTAACGATCAGTCCCTGCTTGGCGACGGTCATCGCCCCAGCCAGGGTCATCACGATGAAAGCGTCTTCGTCGAGTGCCATGGCCTCGAGCACGTCGGCGGCCTCGCCTAGTTGGCGTCCGGTGAAGGCGGTCTTGGACATCGCCCGAACCAGATCGTCGATCGACCTCACTTTGCCGAGATCCAGCGGCTCCAGCGGAATCAGACGGTCTTCGATGGGATTGTGCAGATGACGGTCTTTTCCTTCGCCGCCGGCGCCGTGTCCTTGCCCCTGATTCGAATGCGGCTCCGAATTGCTATGATTGCCGTGTTTCAACGCGAACCTCCAAGCTGACTGCAATTGTTCCCGACAGATTACTCTACAGCAACCATAAGACTGGATGCCACGTGCTGCCGCTAGGCGATGACTCCTCGGTTAAACTGCCAACCATGCCCGGCAAGCGCAGTTTCGAGGAACAAATCGCCGCTCTCGACGCGCTTCGCCAATAGCCGGAAGAAGCTCGCCTCGAACCCTTGCGCAAGGCGCTGGCGCATCGCAACAACTTCATCGTGGGGAAAGCGGCGGATCTGGTGCGCGAATTCCGCATGCCGCAGCTGACGCCGGAACTGCTCAACGCTTTCGACCGCTTCTTCGAAAATCCAGCAAAGACCGATCCGCAATGCTGGGCCAAGAACGCGCTCAGCCGCGCGCTCGCCGCACTGGAGTATCAGGAAGCGGAAGTTTTTCTGCGCGGGATGCGACACATCCAAATGGAACCGGTCTGGGGAGGCCGATCCGACACTGCCGGAACTCTGCGTGCCACCTGTGCCCTGGCGCTCGTGCAATGCCGCAGCCTCACCGACGCGGAGCTTGCTGGCGCATCTCATCGAACTTGTTGGCGATAAGGACAAGACAGTTCGAGCCGAGGCGGTGCGCGCGATCGAACAGGTAGGCTCGCCGTCGGCCGCGCTCCTGCTGCGGCAGAGAGCCGTTCTCGGCGCCGACGAACCGGAAGTGCTCGGCGCCTGCTACAGCGGAATCCTGCGCATCGAAGGCGTGAGTGCGATTCCGTGGATCGCACGTTTTCTAGCCGCCGCTGACGATAGCGCCGCCGAAGCAGCGCTGGCCATTGCAGGCACGCATTCCCCGGCGGCGTTCGACACTTTGCGAGAATCCTTCGCTGAAGACGACCGATCCCTGGTGGCGTTCCGTTCTGCTTTCCGCCATGGCGCTCACGCGCCAGGACGCGGCGCTGGAATTTCTGCTCGATCTGGTCCGCACAGAATCCCTCAACGCCGAAGCTGCAATCGAAGCCATTCTTCGGTCGATGCCTTCGCAAGAAGTGATCAAGCGCCTGGAAAGACTTGTGGAAGGCAATCCGCGACTGGCACGCGTCTTCGCCGCAAATCAAACGCCCATCTCCCTGACCACCGCGAGAGTTGTTCTGGCTGAGAGCTGACAGCTGATAGCTGACAGCTGCCCCTGCTATATTGTTCCCGGAGGTCGCAACGCGTGCCCCCTGAAAAGTTTCGCGTGGCCCTGGTGCAGATGTCCTGCGGACCCGGAGCCGGAACAGAATCTCGAGAAGGCCCTGAACCGCGTGGCCGACGCCGCCGGACGCGGTGCCAAGGTCGTGTGCCTGCCCGAACTTTTCCAGACCCAATATTTCTGCCAGCGCGAAGATCATTCGCTCTTCGACTTGGCCGAACCGATTCCCGGCCCGACCAGCGAAAAGCTATCCGCTGCCGCTCGCAGCAACGGCGTCGTCCTGATCGCATCGCTGTTCGAAAAACGCGCCTCCGGCGTCTACCACAACACCGCGGCCATCTTCGACAGCTGATGGTTCGCTGCGCGGCCTCTACCGCAAGATGCACATTCCCGATGATCCGCTCTACTACGAAAAGTTCTACTTCACTCCCGGTGACCTTGGCTTTCGCGCTCTCGACACCAGTGCAGGACGTCTCGGCACCTTGGTCTGCTGGGACCAGTGGTTTCCCGAGGGCGCGCGCCTTACCGCGTTGCAGGGCGCGCACGTGCTGTTCTATCCGACCGCGATCGGCTGGCATCCTGCGGAGAAAGCCGAGTTCGGCGTGGCCCAGCACGACGCCTGGCGCACGATTCAGCGGGCACACGCCATCGCCAACGGCGTTTATGTGGCGGTGGTAAACCGCGTCGGCTTTGAAACCGGCAACGTCCGCGGCAAATCCGCTCCCGGCCAGGGACTGGAATTCTGGGGCGCGTCGTTTCTTCTGCGACCCCTTCGGCCGCGTGCTGGCCGAAGCCTCCCACGACCGCGAAGAAATTCTGGTCGGCGACGTTGATCTGAAGGCGCTCGAAGACATCCGCCGCAACTGGCCTTTCCTGCGCGACCGCCGCATCGACAGCTACGCTCCCATCACCAACCGCTTGATCGACTAGGACAATAATTCCCTGTGGCTAAAGCCCCGCGCAAACCTTCAAGTAATACTTTAAGTGTCGGAGATTCCAGCGACATGGCTCGCGGCTATCGGATGCCCGCCGAATGGGAGCCTCACTCTGCTACGTGGCTCGCCTGGCCCCATTATCGCGACGACTGGCCTGGAAAGTTCGAACCGATCCCGTGGGTCTATGCCGAGATAATTCGCAACCTGGCAAGACATGAGCGGGTGGAGCTGATCGTTAACAGCACCGCGGCCGGCAGGCAGGCGCGCAAGATACTGAAACAAGCCGACGCTCTTTGCGCCAACATCCGCTTCCACCGCTGGCCCACCAACCGCGTCTGGCTGCGGGATTCGGGCTGCATCTTTCTCGTACCGCAGCCGCGTTCCACCCGGCCAGACAGCCTCTTCGGCGTCGCTCTCGACAAACTTGGCCTACATTTAAATCGGGAAGGGCACGACTTCAGTCGTGCCACCCAGCGACCGAAAAAGACCCGGGCTTCAGCCCCTGAGGGTCGCCCGCTTGCCCTCAAGTTTCGATTCAACGCCTGGGCGAAATATTCCAACTGGCGTCATGACGAGAAAGTCGGCACCTTGATGGCGAAAACCGCCCACGCCAAGGAGATTCGACCGACGTCAATGCGCGACCGCATCGTCCTCGAAGGCGGCTCCATCGATGTCAACGGACTGGGCACCATACTCACCACCGAGGAATGCCTCCTCAGCAAAGTCCAGGAACGCAATCCTCACATGGCGCGCATCCACTACGAAAAAGCCTTCGCCGACTATTTGGGCGCGCCGCACACAATCTGGCTGGGACGCGGCATCGCCGGTGACGACACCCACGGCCACGTCGATGACCTGGCCCGCTTCGTCTCGCGGGACACCGTCGTCACCATGGTCGAGCCCAACTCGAAGGACGCGAATCATGCGCCACTGCGCGCTAACCTGCGCCGCCTGCAGGCCGCCCGCGATCAGAACGGCAAACAGCTCACCGTCGTCGAACTGCCCATGCCCCAACCGGTAGTCTTCGAAGGCCGCCGCCTTCCCGCCAGTTACGCAAACTTCTACATCGCCAATGGAGTCGTGCTGGCGCCCGTGTTCAATCGTCCCAACGACCGCATCGCGCTCAACACGCTGGCCCATCTGTTTCCCACCCGCGAGATCGTCCCCATCTATTCCGGAGATTTCATCTGGGGCCTGGGCGCGATGCATTGCATGACTCAACAGCAGCCGTAGGAGAACAGCTGTAAGCTATCTTTTGTACTGCGTGGGCTGCGGCCCTTTTTCCAGCGTCTTGCGGTCCCAGATCCAGCCTTCGCGAGTGTAGCTGGCGAGTTCGAAGTCCTGCGTGAGTTCGAGGGCGTCGACGGGACAGGCGTCCTCGCATAGGCCGCAGAACATGCAGCGGCTCAGGTCGTAGGTGAAGTCAGTGAGTTCCTTGCGGCGGGTTTGCTCATTGCGCGCGCTCGAAACCACAATCAGATTCTCCGGGCAGGCCAGCGCGCACAGGTCGCAGGCAATGCACATGGTCTCGTCGGTGTCAGGGTTGACGTTCAACCGTGGCGCTCCACGGTAACGCTCCGCCACCTGCGGCCGCTCCAGCGGATACTGCTCGGTATAGATTTCCTTGGGATCCTGGTAGCGGAACGTGACCTTCAGCCCCTGCAGCAGGTCGACGAGAAACACTTTGCGGAGCAGGCTCTGCATGCCCATATGCAGCTAGCTTACCACTATCGGCCGCTCCCCGGGGAAAACGCCCGCTGACCATTATTATTCCCAAACGTCTAAGTTCATGACGCGGTCTTAGTTATTGGAGAGACCGTAAACAGGACGCGAGTTTGAGGGAACTTTTCCCGCAGTCAGTCCGTAACCAATCAAGAGAGGATGTCATGAAGGCGTATTTCACAAATCTTCCGACCAGAACATGGCTGCTATTCGTCGTGCCTGCGGTGGTGATTGCCTACCCGGTGATTCGAATTGTGGTCCCGGCGGTAGTTCACGCGGTGGTGCCGGAAGCCGTACGAGCGGTGCTGAGCGTAATTTAAGTTCTGACCGGATGAGCGTGCGCTCGCCTGCGAGGTTCCTGGTACGGCGTCGAGTTCTGCATTTCGCACCAAACCCGTTAGAATGCGGAGCGGAGCGTTTACTCGAGTGCCGCCGCAGAAAACACCCACCTCCCACCGCCCCAACACCCAAGACCCTAGACCTACGACCGATCCCGCTGAGCATCGCCCCGACGAAATCTGGATGGAAGAAGCCCTGCGCTGTGCCCAGCGCGCTCTCGAAGCGGGCGAAGTCCCCGTGGGCGCAGTCGTTGTCTGCGACGGCAGGATTGTAGGCCGCGGATGGAACCGCAACATCACCGGCACCGATCCCACGGCCCATGCCGAGGTCTTAGCTTTGCGCGAAGCCGGTGCCACCATTGGTAACCATCGTCTGGAAGGCTGTGAGCTGTTTGCTACAATTGAACCGTGCGCGATGTGCGCCGGTGCGTTGGTGCATGCCCGCATCCGTCGCCTGGTATACGGCGCGGACGACCTCAAGGCTGGCGCAGTGCATTCAGTAATGCAGGTCCTGAATCATCCGCAACTGAACCACAAGATCGAGGTTCGCGGCGGAGTGCTGGCCGGACGCAGCGCGGAAGTGCTGCAAACGTTCTTTAAGAGCCGTCGTTGAATGCTGTCGTTGGTCGTTCGTCGTTGGCCGAATCCAAAGCGCCTGTCATTCCGAGCGCAGCGAGGAATCTGCTTTTGCTGATAGCTGACAGCTGCTTTCCGGAGAGGTGCGTGAGTGGTTGAAACGATCCGCCTCGAAAGCGGACATACCTTAACGGGTATCGTGGGTTCAAATCCCACCCTCTCCGCCATCTAATTTCCCTGTACGCGGCTACTGCTATCCTTCTGCCCCGCAGCAAACACCGTCCACGGTCCCGCCTTCATATCGCGCAGCAGGGGTTTCTGCCAGGCAAACTCCGGATGCCGCTCCAGAAAATCCGCAGCCAGAAAATCCGCGCCGCAGGGATGCCCCGCCCTGGCCACAAAGCTCATCTTTGCGGCCATGGCGCTGTCCGTCGCTTTCCCTTGCACCGCGCCGCCGGGATTGTAGGCATCCCATCCCCACTCCTTCACGCCGCGCGACGAGGCATCCACGTGGCCGCACAGAGCTCGCTCATTGGCTTGTTCCTTCTTCTCGAAGCTGTCGAAATGATCGGATAGAAACTGCTCGGCCATGTTGACGTCAATTTTTCCCTTGGCCTGCTTCATCACCGCTTCCCAACGCGCGTGCCGCGCATTCGGCGAAGACGCGGCATCGTTGGGATCAAACGTGGTCTCGTCCCGAATCACCGTCGGATCGCGGGCGAAATTCGAGCTCACGAAATATCCATCCTTGGTGCGCCACATAGGCGTGTTCTTCAGCCCCAACTCCAGATAGGCGATCTCTCCCGTTTTGCGGTCGCCGATGAGCCAGTCATTGGCGTAGCCGCCGTTGTTGCCCTCTTTGATAATTCGCGCATAGTCATCAATGTTGTTGGCGTATTGCAGAGCCTTGCGCGACCGCATGAACTCCGGCTTCCCATTTGGATCCCAGCCTTCAAACTGGGTGATGGTCGTTTCGGTAATCATCATGCCGGCGGAGTTCACGCCGAAATCGTCGTCGCTGGTGATCACTCCGGGAAAGCCGTCCATCAGGATCCGGTTCCCATGTTCCGGCTGGATGTCGAAGATCACCACCCAGCGCTCGCCTGCCAGGTAGCTTGTCCAATTATTGTGCGCGATCACAATCTGGTGATCTTTCGTCATGCTGCCGGTGGCGATAAATGCGCTACAGTTCCCGGGAGCCGCGAGCTTCGGCGCCTCGGTGACTTTCTGCTGCTTGTTCAGCCACGGCAGATAATAGTCGGGCACCTCCTCAAACGCGTTGAGCGCCACAATGTCGTAGACGTCAAGATCGACACCGTGCGCCTTCACGCCATCGGCAATGCCTTGCAGTTCCTGCTGATATTCTGCGTCGATGTGAGGCCAAAGCATCTGACGCGCCGTGGTGCGGAAGAATTCCCAATCGCGGTGCGTCTGATGCACGTCATACATCTTGATCGCCTCAAACGCATCGCCGATTTCCGGCGCGAGCAGATAGCCGTGCTGAAAGCCGACATCCGAGGGCGAGCCTTCCAGGTGGACGTAGGTCCAGCCGCCCTGCTGGAAGCGATAGGCCTTCTGCAGTCTCGCGTCGGACTGGCGGGAAGCGGCGAATGAAGCGCCAGTTAAAGCCAACATGAAGCCGAGCAAACATCGGTTACGCATAAACATTTTGAACATGTGTTCCTCTTAGAATTCATCCGTCCCATCGCCGCAACATTCTAGCGCGTCCCGAGTTCCCATCTTTTCCAGCGGCTAAAGCCTGGCTCCTCATTTCATCACTTTACGCGGCCCCTTCGGCAAGCTCAGGGCAGGCTCTGAAGGGCCGCTCTTCCACGATAGTCCTAGATATCCGTGCGCTGGTCTGGATGCCGGGTTAAATACCAGCAAGGCAGCCAACCCGCGTGCGGAAACAGCGCGTTCACGCAAGTCTGCGGCTGCGGCGGGTCAAAAATAAACTGTGTTTTCCCGTTCTTCTGCAGCACGGCGTAATAATGATTCACTGTCACCGAACCATAAGCGTTCCGGTGGGATGCCGCCCGCACCCGGAAAACAGCGTAGTCCAGGCCATACGCCAGAGCCGCCACCCCAATCCCGCCAAGAATCACGCCGACAAAGATTCGTCGCAGCCGCACTCTTAAGCTTGGGGCAGACGTCGAAGTCACGACGCCAGATTATAAGCCCTCGCCCTTCCCGGCGAACGTTGACAATTTCCCCATCCGGCAGGCAAACTACCGCATTCGCCGGGAATCGCTTCTGGCGAGTGCCTGCTGCGGCCCCCGGAAAGGCAGCTTCACCGTGCAGGTCTTATAATCGCTGTGACGCTTCGTCCATGGCCATGACCGAGCAACGGGTCTCGTACACGCTCGACTCCTCGTTGGAGACGATCGACAATGCGGAGGAGAAGGCCACCATCATTGCCACCGAGCTTGGTTTCCCCGACGACGAAGTGATGCAGATTTCCATGGCCGTGCGCGAGGGCACGGTCAATGCCGTGTTGCATGGCAATGCCTATGCTCCCGACAAGAAAGTTACGCTTGCCTTTGAGCGCATCGGGAATGACTTTATCATTACCATTCGCGATCAGGGCCCAGGGATGGATTTGAATAAGATCCCCAACCCGCTGGCCCCGGAAAACCTGCTCAAGACTTCCGGACGCGGAATTTTTCTTATGCGCTCGTTTATGGATGTGGTCGAAATCCGCCCCTCCAAAACGGGCACCGAACTCAAACTCATCAAGCACGTCCACGGAACATCCGCGGGCGCCAAGGAGGCTTCCCAGTGACCATGAAGGTAAGCAGTCGGCAAGTCGATGGAGTTACGATTGTGGATTGCAGCGGCCGCATCACGCTCGGCGAAGGCAGCGTCATTCTCCGCGACACGGTGCGCGATATACTCGCGAAAGGCAACAAGAAGATTGTTCTGAATCTGCAGAACGTCAACTACATCGACAGCTCAGGCATCGGTGAGCTGGTCAGCGCCTTCACCACAACAAAGAATCAGGGCGGCGAACTCAAGCTCCTGAACCTCACTAAGAAAGTGAATGACCTGCTCCAGATCACCAAGCTCTACACCGTCTTCGACGTAAAAGACGACGAAGCCGCAGCCGTCAAATCATTCAAGTAGCGCCGCACAGTGTTCCGACAGTTCCACAGTCTCTGGATGGGTGCCCCATTTCTCGCCTCTTTTGCGAGAAGTGGGGACTTCGCCCGGTCCCGTTCCGGAACAATCCTCGTATTTATTTGTTCACGTCACAGACTTTCCTACGGCTTCGTTCCTAGAATTAACGCATGTCGCGATACCCTTTCCCGAAACATGTGGGGACAGCCGCCCAAGCCTGCCCTGAGCGAAGTCGAAGGGGCTGTTCGGGCGGGCTAACCCCGGCAGTTCCGCGACGCTGCCTGCTGGTAGACGCGCTCGTCCTCGGAGCGATTATGCTTTTCACGCTCCTGCTCCACGCCTCCGACTGCATCCCTATTCACGAGGCCAGCCAGCACGTCGGTGAAACCAAGTGTGTAGAAGGCAAAGTCCTCAAAATCAGAATTGGAGAAAAAGGAGTCCATTTCCTCGATTTCTGTGAGGATCAAATAGCTTGCCCCTTCACGGTAGTAGTCTTCCCTTCGGGATTAAAAGATGTCGGCGACGTCCGCCGCCTGGTTGGACGCACCATCGACATCCAGGGGGAAGTCAAACTCTACGATGGCCACCCGGAAATCATTCTTAACCGAATTGGCCAGATCCCGGGCGGTGCGGCGATCATTCCCGCGCTGCCCAAGAACTATGACGTTGAGAATCGCGGCCACTACAGCGCCGGGCACCTTCGCCCCGCCAAGAAGCCCGCAAAGGTCAAAGCCAAACCTTCGACCACCGCCACTTACGGAAACGATGTGGAAGGCGAGGAGCCGCCGGAATGAATGTGCGTTGGAGTCATCCTGAGCGTAGCCGTTTTTCAGGCGGAGCGAAGAGCCTGCCCTGAGCGAAGTCGAAGGGATCTCGCGCGGGGCGACGCAACTCGCTCCCTCACACCATCCCTTTGCGCAGCTCCGCTAGCGGATACTTCGTCCCGCGCCATTCAATCCCATCATTCCACAACGTTAGAATCATCGAGCGCAAAAGTGTGTAGATGAACAGCGCCGTGCTCACCGGATGCAGCAGGAAGTAATACGGCGGAACCGCTGACCGCAATGACATTCCGATGTAAATCAAAAACATCGAGACCAACGCAACCGCATAAGGCACGCGCGCCCACCCATGCGCCAGAAAAATCCCGAGAAACGGTCCAAAATTCAAAAACGCCAGCCCAAACGCCGAAATCACGGTGCGCCACCACTGAAAGGACAACACCGCAAAAAAATTCTTGGTTAGGTTATTGACGATGCCCATCGCCCCTTTGGCCCATCGGATCGAGATCAAATCCCCTCCAAATACGTTGCGTTGCGCATAGCCAGCCCTTTTCACTACCTTTCCCAGCTTCATGTCGTCGAGCACTTCCATGCGAAGCGCCGCATACGTCCCCACCGCGTCATAAACCCGGCGGCGGACCAGGTTAAACGCGCCCACACCCATGTGGTCGTCGGTGCTGGGATCGGCCACTTTCCACGGCCGGTGCCCAAACATAAACATGGTCTGGAAGAACGCGATCATCATATATTCGCCCGGTCGCTTCATGATCATGCGTGGAAACAACACGACATGATCCGCGGGAACGCTCTCGGCATAAGCCAGGGCGCGCCGAACAGAGTCGGGTTTGAACAACACGTCTGCGTCAGTAAAAAGCAACCAGTCGCCAGTGGCCACGTTCGCCGCTGTCCACATCGCGTGCGTTTTTCCCAGCCAGCCAGCAGGCAGTTCGGCGTGATGAACCACGCGGAAACTCCTGAAATTCGGGTGCCCCATTTCTCCCGTCTTTTGCGAGAAAGCCTGCCCTGAGCTTGGCGAAGGGTGGGGATTTCTCTCCATCCTCTCCATGATCTCGCCCGTCAAATCGGTCGAACGGTCGTTGACCGCGATCACTTCATAATTGTCATAATCCAGCGCAAGCAGCGTCTCCAGCGCCTGTTCAATGGTCTCTGCTTCGTTGCGGGCGGGAACAATAATGGACACGCGAGGATTCCCCGCAGGCGAAACAGGATTCCGATCCCACTCCGGACGGGAAACATCGGCCACGCTGGGCATGCCGAGCGCAGCCTCCACAATGCGGGAAGCCCAGGCCAGTGCCAGAATTGTTCCCGCAATCCAATGAAAGTAAATCACCCTTACGTCTTTCCTGCTGCAGTGGCGCGCCATCCACCGCGACCGGCGGCGCAAACTTCATCCCATAAAACAGTATGGCAGAGGAAATTCCCATCGCGATCACCGGCAAAATAAATGCCGCCTGTAGGGATCGCTTATCCGCCACCCATCCCATCATGGTCGGCGAAGGCACGTCGCCCAAAATATGGATAATGAAAATATTCACGGCCAGCGCCGTGGCGCGAATGTGCGCCCCCACAGAATTGATCACAGCGGCGTTCAGCGGAGCCGTATTCAGCAGCAGAAAAAACGCTGCCACCCCGATCGCGGGTACCATCAGCGGTCCTTTCACAAACAGCGCGACCACCATGACCGGCATTCCGAGCAACATGCTTGCCGCCGAAACCAGATAATAGGAACCCTTCATTCGCGGCAGGAGATAATCGCCCAACCATCCTCCCGCCAGCGCTGCGACAATGCCGTCGATCACAATGATGATCCCGAAAGCCAGATTGGCGGCCTCGAGCGTGTACCCGCGCTCGCTATAAAGAAACTTCGGAATCCATACCTGAATCCCGCCCAGAGAAAACGTCATTGCCGCCATGCCCAGCGTCGAGGTGAGGAACGCCGGATTTCGCGCCAGTCCCAAAATCGTTCCCCGCTCTGGCGTTTCTTTTAGTGAATCAAACTGTCCCCGCTCCGGCTCCTTCAGAAAAAGAACCGCCAGCGCCAGCAGGAATCCCGGCGCCGCTGCGATGTAAAACGGAAACCGCCACCCGTGATGCGGCGCCAGATATCCGCCCAGCAAATATCCCGCCGCCGAACCCACCGGAATCGCCAGATAAAACACTCCCAGAATGCGTCCACGCTTTCTCTCCGCGAACAAGTCCGCGACAAATGTCGGCGCAATCGTTACGAACGTCGCTTCTCCCACGCCCACCAGCGTGTGGCGGATCAGCAATTCAGTGTAAGTGTGGGTGACCGCGGTGAGCAGCGTCAGCCCGCTCCAGAACAGCGCCCCAAGGACGATGATGAGCTTCCGCGAATACCGGTCCGCCAGCGGCCCCACGAACGGTGCCGCAATCATATAGAAACCAAGAAAAGCGCTGGTCAAGTATCCGATTTGCGCATTGGTCAGATGAAACTCATCCTGCACCAGCGGCTGCACCGCAAACAGCACATTGCGGTCCGCGTAGTTGAGCAGATTGAGCGCCGTCAGGACAATCAGCGCTGTGCGAGGTTGGAGATCGGTTTGGGCCACAGGTCGTGCGAATATAGCACGGCTTAGTCTTGCCGCCCCTTCGGTCTGGGCCACTTCGCCACAATCGTCGTCGCAATCCCGCCCCGCGGACGGAACTCCCCTCTCACTTCCGCCCACACCGGCTTCGCCCACTTCACCACATCCTCCAGAACCTGGTTGACGACGTTCTCCTGAAAAATCCCCAGATTGCGGTAGCATTGCAAATATTCCTTCAGCGACTTTAGCTCCAGGCAGCTCTTATCCGGCATATATCGAATGGCGAGGACGCCAAAATCGGGCAGCCCCGTCTTGGGACACACCGAGGTGAACTCCGGATCGTCCACCACAATCTCGTACCCGGGAAACTGATTGGGCCAGGTTTCAATCTCAGGAAACTTCGTGTCTAGGCCCGCAGAGGCGTGCTCAGGCGTATAACGAGGCGATTTACTCATCCCATCATTGTAACGTTGCAGGCAGTGCACCCGAAGCTAGGCTGCCCGCATCCAATCAGATACCATGCTGGGGAGCCTCTCCGGATACAGTCGCAGCTTCCGGAATGGTAAATTACTACTTACAGTTATTCCTGCCGCACCCTGAAAGCTTACCGGTTGGCATCGACGAACAATTCGAAAACGCCGTCCCGCCGGCGGTGGATTTGGCCCGCGTTTGCGCTGCTGGCGGTCCTGGCGCTGCTGTATTCCTATCTTCACCAGACTCCGTTAAAGGTTCGTGTCACCACTGTCGAGCGCGGTTCCATCCGCAGTTTGGTCTCCACGAACGGCAAAGTTGAGCCCATTCAAAACTTCGAAGCCCATGCTCCCATCTCGACCACGGTAAAACGCCTGCTGGTAAAGGAAGGCGACCACGTGCGCAAAGGCCAACTCCTGCTGCAACTCGACGACGCCGACATCCGCACCCAGGCGGCTCGCGCCCAGGCTCAAGTTAAGACTGCGCAAGCCGATCAGTCCGCTCTGCGGAGCGGAGGCACTCAGGAAGAAGTGCTGACCTTGAATTCACAGCTGGTCAAAGCTCGCAGCGCGCGCGATCTGGCGCAGCGCAATCTCGACGCTTTCCGCCGATTGCAGCAGGAGGGCGCCGCTTCCCCTGGCGAAGTTCGCCAGGCCGAAGACGCTCTGCAACGCGCTCAGGCCGACGTCACGTTAGCCGAGCAGAAACAGAAAGAACGGTATTCCAAACCCGAGACCGCGCGCATTCAGGCGCAGGCTGCCGAAGCCCAAGCCGCCTATGACGCCGCCGAAGACGCGCTGCTCAAATCCAGCGTACGCGCTCCGTTCGACGGCATGGTCTATTCCCTTCCCGTCAAGCAGGGAGCGTTCGTACAAGCCGGTGAGTTGCTGCTGCAGGAAGCTGATCTCTCCCGCATGCTGGTTCGCGCATTTGTCGACGAACCGGATGTGGGCCGTCTCCAGGTCGAGACAAAAAGTCGAAATCATTTGGGACGCACTCCCCGGCCGCACTTGGACTGGCACAGTGAACACCGTCCCCTCGACGGTCAAGCTGCGTGTCTCAAGAAATGTTGGTGAGACCACCTGTGTCGTTGACAATCACGATCTGCGCCTGCTGCCCAACATCAACGTCGGCGTCACGATCGTCGTCGCCGAGCACAGCAATGTCCTCACCCTTCAGCGCGACGCCCTGCGCATCGATGAGAGCAAGCCTTACGTTTACAAAATCGTTGATCACCACGTAAGGCGCCAGCCGATTGAATTTTCCTTGCAGAATCTCACTCGCGTCGAAATCACTTCCGGTCTTTCCCAAGGCGACGTCGTAGCCTTACCCGCAGAAGAATCCAAGCCACTCTTCGACGGCGCTGCCGTCAAGGTGGTCCCGTAGGGCATGAGAGCGACCGGACAGTTCGATCGTCATCTTCGGCCCGGCCCGTTATTGCTTCCGATCCTGCTGTTAGCTACTCTGCTAAAACCAGCCCGCGCGGCCACTTCTCCCAAAGAACTCCTTGCCGCCGGCGAGGTCGACAAAGCAATTCAGACTTTAGAGCAGCAGATCGGCCGCTCCTCCCCTGACGCCGAATCCTACAATCTGCTCTGCCGCGCCTATTTCATGATTGAGGAGTGGGATCGCGGCATCCCCGCCTGCGAACGCGCCATCAAACTCGAGCCTCAAAAAAGTCTTTACCATCTCTGGCTGGGCCGAATTTATGGAGAGAAAGCCGACCGCGCCGGATTCCTTTCGGCAGCGGGCCTGGCGAAAAAAGTCCGCAACTCTTTCGAGCGTGCAGTGGAATTAGATGGGAGGAGTTGGGAAGCCCGCGCCGATCTGGCTGAGTTTTATCTTGAAGCTCCAGGGATCGTCGGCGGAGGCCAGGACAAGGCTCGAGCCCAAGCTCAGGCCCTTCTGGGTTTCAATCCGGCGATGGGGCATTGGGTTCTTGGCCGCATCGCGGGGAAGAACAAAGATGCCGCCAGCGCCGAACGTGAATACAAAGCGGCGATTGAGGCCAGTCACGGGACGGCGCAGAACTGGCTACATTTGGCCCAATTCCTGGCACACTTCAAGCGACTGGACGAAATGGAACAAGCCCTCCGGACCATGGAGTCCAGCCCCGTCGATCGTCCCGAGGCTCTGATGGACGGCGCAAGCCTCTTGCTTCACACCGACCGGAACCCGACGCTCGCGGTAAGCCTTCTGCGCCGCTATCTTGCCTCGCCCGTCGAGGAAGGCCCGGCCTTCAAAGCTCACGACTTTCTCGGCCAGTTACTCGAAAAGCAGGGAGACCACCGCGCCGCCGCCGAAGAATATCGAGCTGCCCTGGCCCTGTTTCACGCCTCCCCTCACGCTCGGGAAGACTTGAGGTGGGTTGAACATTGAACGATCGCGATTGTCCCACGTCTCGTGCATTTCGAGACGTCGGGATTTTCGTCTTCGTGGTGCTGCGTTCCTTCTGACATTTAAAATCTCGCTGGCATCTCATGCTTCATGAAATCATTCCTGGATCGCTCGGAAAAGATCGCTCGGAAAGGGTCGCAAATGAAAACGTCTTGCCGCGGTGCGCACACCGCAAAGTGGATTCTGGCATTTGTTTTACTTCCCGCATCGCTGCTGGCCGAACCTGTCTCTCTGAAGCGCGTCGTCGAGCTGGCTCTCACTCACGCCACCGGCGCGGCCATCACCGCCGCCGACGAGCAGCATGCTTCCGCCAGCTATCGCGAGCTCCGCAACAATTACATTCCTCAACTCTCGACCGGGGCGGGTCTGGGCTATTCCTATGGTTTTCCCCTCGCGCTGGAAGGATCCGCGCCTTCCCTATTCAACGTCAACGCACAATCCGCGCTACTCAATCCCGCCTTGCGCAATTTCGTGCGCGCCGCGAAAGCCGATTCCGCCGTCGCGTCGTTCAAGACCAAAGACCAGCGCAACCAGGTAATTCAAGACGCCGCCCTCAGCTATGCCGAACTCGCCAAGTGGGAACAGCGTCTGACACGCCTCCAGGAAACCGAGGAGGCCACCAACAAAATACAGGCTGCGGTCGCCGATCGCGTGAAAGAGGGCATCGACAGCGACCTCGACAGCCTCAAGGCTCGACTCTCCACCGCGCGCGTCCGCCAGCGCATCGCCGAGGCGCGAGGTGCAGCCGAGGTGCTTCGCGAACATCTCTCCCAACTCACTGGCCTTCCCGCCGCAGACATTCAGACCGACCCAGATTCGATTCCCGCGTCCCCCGCCATACCCGCGACCGACGATCCCGCCAGAGATGCCGCTACTTCCCATCCCTCAGTACAGGCCGCCGTCGAACACGCCCGTGCACAGTACTTGCGAGCCCAGGGAGAACATCGATCTCTCTGGCCCACCATCGATTTCGCCGCGCAATACGCCCTGCTCTCAAAATTTAATAACTATCAGAACTACTACATTCCTTCCCGGCCCTGCACGACATCCCTTGGCGAACTTCTCTGCGTGACCAGCAGCTTTCAGCAGAACAATGCGACCATCGGCGTAAGTATCCGATTCCCTCTGTTTAACGCGTCGCAGCGCTCCCGCGCCCAAGCCGCCGACGCCGACGCCTTGAAAGCAAGCAAGCAAGCGGAAGCCGCTCGCAACCAGGTGTCGGAAGAGACTCTGCGTCTGCAGCGCTCCGTCGCCCAGATGCAAGCCGCACGCGACGTCGCCCAACTGGAATACGAAATTGCCCAGAAGAATCTAACCGCGGTCCAAACTCGCATCGATGCCGGCACCGCGACGCTCCATGATCTCGGTGACGCCCGATCACTAGCCAGCGAACGATTCATCGCCCTCCAGGACGTTACCTTCGAACTCGAGCGCAGCCAACTCGGCGTCCTGCGCGCCGCGGGAGACCTGGAGAAATGGGCCTTGGGTACGCCCTAGAAATTTGAAAGGAAGAAAGGGCACGGAAACAGAAATTAAGATCGTCCGGAAAAATCAATGGGAAGGGCCGCCTTCAGTCGGGCCGGCAACGAATAGATAAATCGCGGCTTTTAGCCGCTGAGGCGCGATGCTAGCGGATTTCTACAACTCCCCCCGCAATGTCTTCACCATCCCGCGAATTGCCTTCTCATTGCGCCGGTACCAGCGCCACTGCCCCTTCTTGGTCGCCTCCACCAGTCCCGCCTTCGTCAAAATGGCCATGTGATGAGAGATGGTCGGCTGCGAAAGCCGCACCCGTTCCTCAATATCCCCCGCGCACAAACACGATCCCATCGCACCCGCTTTATGCCCGGTTGCTCTGGCCTCCGCTTCGCCTTGTTTGAGAGCCTGCAGAATCCGCCGTCGCGTGGGGTCGGCAATGGCGTGCAGGGCGCGGTCAAGAGATGCTTCACTGGAAGACATGATGGACTAGGAATAGCGCTAAAATCGATGGGTGTCAATTAGGAGGCACGCGCGAGCGAATGCGAGCGGCCGAGGAATCTGCTTTCGCGCTAGCCGTCCAACTACCTTTTCAGAATCGGACTATACCCATCGGCGATCAAACGAGTCCGCATCGCCTCTGCGTCTTTAATGTCGGAGAAGGGGCCAACCTGCACGTGAAATAGTTTGTCCGCCGGAACGGGTGTCACAAAGGCCGGATACTCCTTCTTCTTGAGCGCGTCGACCAGTGATTCCCCATCTTCCTGTTTACTGACCGCGGCCACCTGCACGTAATATGATGTTGTAGGCAGAGTGGTCGCCGTGTCTGGTGCATCGGCTGGAGGCGTTTGCGCCGCAGCTGCATCGGCAGGCGCCGCCGCTACCGGCTCCGTCTTTGCGTCGACCGCAGGAGTCAACTCAGGGTTGGCATCCTTCTGTTCTACTGCTTTATAGAACGTCATGGGCGCCGTGGCCGGCGAGCCGCTGCTCGCCTTGGTCGTGCCCGGAACGATCTGCGGCGAAGCGGCCGCGCTCGCCGTGGTGATTGCCGGCTCCGATTTCCGTCCCAGCGAATACCCCACCGCGAAAAACAGCGCGCAGATTCCAACCAGCCCGAAGAACAGAACCAGCAACTTGCCGGTTCCCAGTGTAATTTCCGTATCTTGTGAAGAAGCCATGGTTCAACTCCAGGAATTATTGCCGCGCGAACTGCTCCTTCTTACGCAGTCTTCGGCTTTGCCGCCCCGTCCCCGCCTCCCAACAACTTCTGCAGCCCCGAGAAAAAGTCCACCGGCACGGGGAAGATTACAGTCGTATTTTTTTCCACGCCAATCTCCGTCAGAGTCTGCAAATAGCGCAGCTGCACGCTGACCGGCTCCGTCGCCAGCAGATGCGCCGCGTCCACCAGCCTCTGCGCCGCCGAGAACTCGCCCTCGGCGTGAATAATCTTCGAGCGCTTCTCGCGCTCCGCCTCGGCCTGCTTGGCCATAGCACGCAGCATCGACTCCGGCATGTCCACCTGTTTCACTTCGACGTTCGTGACTTTCACGCCCCAGGGCGAGGTGTGCGTGTCGAGAATGCTCTGCAACCGCAGATTGATTTTCTCCCGGTGCGAAAGCAGCTCGTCCAGTTCCTGTTCGCCCAGAACCGACCGCAGCGTGGTCTGCGCGAATTGCGAAGTCTGATACACGTAGTTCGACACCTCGACCACCGCCTTGTTCGGGTCAATTACGCGCAGAAAAATAACCGCATTCACCTTCAGCGTGACGTTATCGCGCGTAATAATGTCCTGCGGCGGAACCTCGAGCGCCTCCTGCCGCAGCGACACTCGCACGATGCGGTCAATCGGCGCAAACACCAGAGTCACGCCTGGCCCTTTCGCCGTGGCCAGCAACCGCCCCAACCGAAAGATTACCCCGCGCTCGTACTCAGCCAGAATCTTGATGGAACTAAGAATGTATATCGCAATAACAATAATGACGATCGTGCCAAAACCAAAGCTCAGAGATTCCACAACGCCTCCGCCTGGGACCACGAAGAACCCTACCGCGGATTGTATAGCAGCCAGAAGAACCCGGCGCGCAAATCGCGAGTACGAAAGTTACCTGCCTGATGCGCATCCCACCAGTAGGGAAGATAACTCAACTACGGTCGGGATCGATCCCCTGGTCCATATAGATCCATAGCACTCGCACCCACACTCCGGAGGAACAGTCGCTAATCTTCGGAGAACTGGGACCTCCGTCCCCGACTTCCCGCCCCAACAAACCCTTGTCATTCCGACCGGAGCCGGAGCGCCAGCGACGGCGCAGCGGAGGAACCTGCTGTTCTTAATCGCTGAGAAGAAAGCCGGGGTTGGCCCACCCTTCGTTCTTTGAAGGGTGGGATGCCCGGACCGATTTTTTCCACAGCTTTAATTCGCTTGTTGTGACGAACAACCTTTACTCAAACTTGTGGAATGCAGCAAGCTGTAAGGCATGTGCGCGAATTTTGCACCGAAGTCCGCAGCCACGACGACCGCCCGCACAATCAATCATAAGTCCTTATTCCTAAAGATTTTACCGATAACCCATTTAACCTCAATATTTTGCGTTGGGCGCGGCATATCTGCCGCTCGTAACCCAAACAAAATCAGGATTTTATCGATTTGAGCCGAAAAAAAAATATGACGTACCCAGCCGGGACGATTGCCGGCCAGAACAGCAGGTTCCTCCACTGCGCCGTCGCTGCCGCTCCGGCTCCGGTCGGAATGACAGTGTGGATGTGATTGCAAAGCCCGAATCCAAGCGCCAAAAGTCCAAACTCGATTGACCGCGCGAATCCTCCCTCCGTAAGTTGGAAAATGAAGGTCGACGTATATCGCAAGGTGGAAACCAGCGAGTCAATCACCGGAGAGTTTTGGCTGGATGGCGTCAAGGAATGCTATTACCTGGAACCGTCGCGCTATACGCCGTTCTACTCCGGTCACCCCTGCATCGAAGCGGGAACCTATCAAGTCGTGCTGACCATGTCCCCGCACCTCGGATACGTCTGTCCCGAGGTGCTCAACGTCCCGGGCCGCACGGAGATTCGCTGGCACATCGGGAATTTTCCGAAAGAGGTGCTAGGCTGCTGCGTGGTTGGCACCGCAGTAGGCACAAATCAAGTCGATAATTCGAGAGCGGCCTTTGACGCTTTAATGGCAAAACTCCAGGGACAGAACATTCTCGCCGAGTATCACGATCCCATCTCGCTTGCGGCCAGCGCGGCGACGCCGGAACGCCCATCTGAAGTAGAATCAGCGTTGCGAGAAACGCCTATGCCTGATCAGACTCCCGTCCCACCGCCGCAGTCGCCAACTCCGCAGTCGGCGCCGCCGGCCGTTGCCGCTGCTCCAACAACCAAAGGTCCAACCATCAACATTGGCGAAGAATACGGCACGGCAAAAAAGAATCTGCCGCCCGCCAAGATTGTGCTGATTGCCATTGGCGCGGTGCTCGTCGTGGTGCTCATCGCGTCTTTCCTGAAGCGCGCCACGCCGCAAGCCTCTGGCTCTCTCGACAATGTGGCCGCCATTGAAATCCCCGGGCAGGGCTCAACTATGGTTGCCCTGACCTTCACGCTGCACAACACCAGCGAAAAAATCCTCTACGTCCACACCCTCGAGGGCAAGCTCCAGTCGCCCAGCGGAGACTCCACCGCCGACGCCGTTTCCGCCGTCGATTTCGATCGCTACTTCCAGGCCTTCCCCGCCCTGAAGAATGGCGCCCAGCCCGCCCTCCCGCCGGAAACAAAAATCCAGCCCGGCGAGAGCACCACCCGAACCATCATCGTGGCCTTCCCCGTAACGCTGGACGTATTCAACCAGAGAAAATCCGTTAGCGTAGTGATCTGGCCCTACGACCAGACGGTCCCGGTCGTGATGACGAAGTGAAATGCTTGCGCGAATGCCGCGGGATGCGTTTCTATAACAGCATGAAGACTTCCCAAAATTCTCTCCGGACAGTCGCACTTCTGTCTGCACTTTTCCTCTCGCACGCTCCTCGCCGCCACACCGGCCGAAACAGGCGGCAAGTACATTTTCTACGTCGGCACCTACACCGAAGATGGCAGCCAGAGCAAAGGCATCTACGCCTACCGCTTCGACGCCGATGCGGCCCAGATCACTCCGCTCGGCCTGGCGGCCGAAACAACCAATCCTTCCTTCGTCGCTCTTCATCCCAACGGCCGCTTCCTTTACGCGGTGAATGAAGTCGGCAACTACAAAGGCCCGAACAGCGGCGGCGTCAGCGCCTTCGCGATCGACCGAGCCACCGGCCAGTTGACGTTCCTGAACGAAGTGCCCTCGCGCGGAGCTGATCCCTGCCACATCACCGTCGACAAAACGGGGAAATATGTTTTGGTGGCAAACTACACCGGCGGCAGCATCGCGGTCTTCCCCGTACTCGCAGATGGAAAGCTGGGCGAGGCCGCAGCCTTCGTACAGCATACCGGCCGCGGCACGAATCCCAAGCGCCAGAAGAAAGCGCACGCGCACTCCATCGATCTCTCGCCGGACAATCGCTTCGCCATGGTGGACGACCTTGGTCTCGACGAGTTGCTCGTCTACAAGTTCGAAAGCGCCAACGGATCGCTGACGCCCAACAATCCGCCATTCGCCAAACTCGATCCCGGGTCCGGCCCGCGCCACTTCGCTTTAGCTCCGAGCGGAAGGTTTGCCTACGTAATCTCTGAAATGCACTCGACGGTAACGGCGTTTTCGAATGACGAAAAGTCGGGGACGCTAAACGCCCTGCAAACAATTTCGACGCTACCCAAAGATTTCACCGGCCAAAATGACGATGCCGAAATCCAGATGCATCCTTCTGGCAAGTTCCTCTACGCCTCGAACCGAGGCCACGACAGCGTCGCCGTGTTCGCAGTCGATGCCGCTAAAGGCACGCTGACGCCGGTTGAATACACGCCCACGCAAGGCAAGATCCCACGCAGCTTCGAGATTGATCCAACTGGAAAGTTTCTTTTTGCAGAAAATCAAAAATCAGACACCATCGTCGTCTTCCGCATCGACGCCAACACCGGCCGACTGACGCCGACGGGTCAGGTGCTAAACGTATCTTCGCCTGTCTGTATAAAGTTTTTAAGGATTGATTGACTTATCGTAGAGACGTAGCGAGCTACGTCTCTGCCGGCAGGTGATCGAACGATGGTGAGAGAGACGTTGCAAGCAACGTCTCTACGATTTCTTCTGAAGAAATCTTCGGTGCACCAGATGAGTGTTGGCATCCGGCTTAATTTCGTCATATTTCAAGCAGCTGATCGACCCATCCACTTCCAGCACCGCAAGCGCCACCTGATCACAGCTATTGATCCCGTGCTCGCGCAAAGCGCGATGCAACTCGTCCATGCTGACGTGCTCTCGCGCCATGTGCGGTTCAATGATCTTGCCATCATGAATCAGCAGAGAAGGTTCGCCCTCGATCAAGCGGCGGAATCGCCGGCTCCCACCCGAAACGTCTGCAACCAGATAATTCAGGATCAACAGCGTGCCCGCCGCCACCGCGCCGCCCAGCAGCGAAGTGTCGGGACCGGTCATCGCATTCTGCACGGAGTTCGACAACAGGAGCAGCAGCGTCAGATCGAACGGGGTCATCTGCCCGACTTCGCGCTTGCCGCTTAAGCGGACGCCGATCAGCACCAGCAGATAGATCACGCCGGTGCGGATCACGATTTGCAGCAGAACGTGCCCGCCGGGAAAAAACGCTCCGCTCATAATTTGTTTCAGTTCGCCGTTACTGGCACGGGAGCGTTTTTCGGCGTGCTCAAATATCCCGTGGCTTTGTTCTTGTCGACGCTCCACACCACCAGCTCAAACAGCAGGTGGTCGCGTCCGGAGTAGAACTGAATCGGCTCGGCGACGTTGCGGTCTTTTTTTTCGATCGTCCGGTCGTCCGCCGTCACATTCATGGTGAACTTGCCCTTCTTGACATCGGCCTTCTTGAGTTGCAAACTCACGGTCGATATCGGCTGGGGCTTCGCGCCCTTCAGCAGCGTGAACTCGTAGTAGTTGCGGTCGCCTTTGTGCTTCAGCACTTCCAAGTCGCCGGCGGTGTGAGCAATCAATCCGCTCTGCACGCCCAGATCGCCAATGGTGCTTTGCAGCTTGGCCTTGGTGGCATCCAGATCCGCCTTGGTGGCAGCAACGTCGGTCTTCACTCCGCCCACGTCCGTCTTCACACCCGCGATGTCGCCGCTGACCGCATTGATCTGGGCCTTCTGCTCCTTCTCCAGCCGGGTTTCCGCGGCCAGCTGCGCAGCCTGCAATGCGGCGGCACGCTGCGCCAGTTCTTTCTTCGTCATGCCAGTCTGTCGTGCCAGCGTTTCTTCCTGCGCTTCCGCCGTCTGCATTCGATTCTGCAACTCTTTGACCTGCGCCTGGCTCGCACTTAGATCTTGCTGCAATTTCTGGACAGCCGCGTGGGATGCGTACTCGGCGTAGCCGAATGCAGCTACAACCAGGATCGCGAGCAGAATCAAAAGCCACTTGCCGGCGTTCGATTGATGTTCTATCTGTACATCGCCTTCATCGGCCATACACTCTTTCTCCTCAGGAAGCTAACGAATGAATTGCAGGGATACCTTTAATTGTTTAGCAGGATCACCACGGTGTCAATGCCTCAAGGAATTTGAGGTGGGGACGATGCCCTCTAGTGCCGAAGCGCCAATGCTTCCTGCAGGGCGGGTTCAGGATTGCGGCGAACCGACTCAGCCTCCGCCCCCAGTCGTTTCTCCATTTGCTTTCGAGCCGCAGCCAGCGAGTCCGGAACCGCCGGGCTGGGTAGCAATCGCGTTATTTTCTCTGATTTCACGATGCAAGCATACGCCAGCCGTGCGGGAAATCCCGCATCGTCGAGAAAGCGGCCATAGAGCAACCAGTCTTCAGCGCTGGCGCTGTTGTCGCCGTTCGAACTGTCCAGCTGCAATGCCTGCTGATAAAGCTGTAATGCGGCAGTCAACTTTCCGGCTTTGGCCTGAAGCGCAGCCTCGTTCACGTCTGCCACGCTCTCGAGCTTACTCTGGCGGGTCTGCCCTGCAAGCTTCTCCGCCAAGTGATATGACTGAATAGCGAGTTCCGTTTGTGAGGAACGCTCCTGGCAGTCCGCCATTCGCAGCACAATTGCAATAACGTTGTCCGGTGCGGGACGATCCTGTGCCCGTTGCCGCGCAATTCTCTCGAGAAACAACTTGTAGTGTGACGCCGCAGCTTGTGCCTTGCCCTCGCGGTCCAGTTCGGTCGCGAGAAACAAATGTGCCAGCGTCTGGCTCGGATCCACAGCAAGGGCCTCGTCCCAACTCGCTACCGCCTGGTCGCTGTAGCCGCGGCGCAGTGCCAGGAATCCCCGGTTGATGAGCAGATTGGGATCCTTCGGTGTGTACTTTAGGGAAGCTTCGGTGAGCTCAAAGGCTTCGTCATAGCGGTCTTGATCGATGAGAAGCCGCAACAGCGCCTGGCGCGCCGCCGGATCGGCCGGATTGGCCTGCACCGCCCACCGCAAGGCGGCTTCGGCCTGTTGTGGTTGCTTGTCTTCCATCGCCTTTTGCGCCAGCCGCATCTGCAACGAACTATCAAATGAATCGAGACTCGCGGCGCGCTGCAGGTCGTGCAAGTTGTCGGTACGCAGTGCGAGATAAAAACGTGCCTGATCGAGCGTTCCCCAAACCAGCAGCAATAGCACTGCACCCACGCGCAGCGAACGGGCCCCAACAGTGCTTCCGAGAAACCACCGCCCCACAACAGCGAATCGTCCGCCCGCCTCGACCGCGGCCCCTGAGATTCGTTCCCGCGAATTGAGCAGCAGAGACGCGATTCGTCCATCGCGCAATTTCCAGATGGCGCCGTCCAGGATGAAGTGGTGAATATTTACCAATGCGGTGAAGATCAGAAAGCTAACGGTAAAGTCATGATGAAAGGCGCGGCTCGCCACCCACGGTCCTGGCACGAACAAGGCGATGCCGCCGACCACCAGCACACCGAAGTAGGCCAGCGGCCGCCAGTTGCGCTGCGGCTTGTTCGATGCTTCTCCGGCGGCTTCGCGCCGCGCGTAGTAACTCGTGATCCAGAGATACTGCGCGGAATGCATCACGGCCAGCACGCCCGTACTGTACCGGTTCTGCGGAATCTCCAGGCCTTTGATCAGTGAAATTGCCGCAGGCAGCAGGAACCAAAGAAACTGCGAAGAGAACAAGGTCAGTGAAGGAGTCAGCTTCCGCCAACCGGTGGAGCGTGCCAGTCGCGTGAGCCCGAAAGCCGACAGCCCGATGAACGCCACGCCCAGCCCAACCTGCCCCCATCGGCTCACCACCGCTGGAATCCCCAGCGAAAGGAAGAGCGGGTCGGTCGAGGGCCCCGTATGGAATCCAAGAAACAGAATCAGGTACGACACGACAAATGCGCCATACACAGTCCGGCGTCCCGTCTTGTCCGGATCGGCTCCAGCCCGGCGCGCGAACATCATGAACAGCCCGTAATTTTGTCCACTGTAGTGCCACGGGCTCCAGGTCAAATAGATGGTGAAGATCCAGGGCAGAAGACGCAGCCAGAAATGCGACAACAGCAGCGTGAGCACCAATAGCGCCGTTATATGGACGGTGAAGACGCGGTATTTCTGGAAGTCTGCGGCGCGATGGTAGGCGCGATAAATCGTCGCCATGTAGTGCGGATAGTTGAAGAAGAGCGCCAGCACATAGAACGCAACCGACCAGGCGCGCGCGTTCGAAGCCAGCGAAAAATACGAAAGCAAAAGAAGCGGCGCCGACCACGCTCCGCAGCCCACGATCAGGTCGAGCCAGGGATTGTAGATCCAGGGCGCTGCCGGCTGCTTCGCATTGTGACGCGAGTTTTCCATGGCTTGACCGAATTATAGGTGGGAGAATCGCGTCAATACGTAACCTGAGGGATGCAGCAGGTAAACCAAAGTAATGAGCGCGTGATGCCAACGCACTCATTTATTTGCATAGCAAAGACCGTAATTCGGGCGAGGTTTGTTAGGCGCTGGTAGACGTCACAGCACGCGGGCGAGGGCGCCCGCGCGACATCGGTTATTCGAATTCCCAGCGGGTGGACTTACCCTGGAAGTGCCTTTCCCACAGAGCAAAGACGACTCGCGGGCGAACCGCAAACACCGGCTCTTTCATCGAAAGGATGTCATCCTGCATTGATGACATGTCAAACTTGTATTTGCCCGTGTACTTCGCCAGAAACTTGCGGCGCGCAGCGACGTCGGCAGTTTCCGCAATGCCTTCAACAATCACAGCTTCATTCGCGTGCTCGGTGCAGAGCACGCAGTTCGCGTTCTGCGCCAGGTTGCGCGCTTTCCGTGACTTGCTGCCGGTGCTGAAGAGCAAGCGTCCATTCTGCCACAAACCCCAGACGACCATGGTGTGCGGAGAACCATCAGGCTTGACCGTCGTGATCCAGTAGTTGTGCGATTTCTTCAGACGCCACTCGGCCCAACTCCAGGGCAGCAGCCCGTTACTACCTTTCGGCAGACCATAGCCTGGCATGTGGGGACGGCTTGCCTTCGGTTCTGTTAATTTTCCTGCGGGCTTTTTCTCTGGCATGAAGGATCTCGAGGGCGTGGTGCAGTTCAAGTATCGACAGTCTCCGTTTCATGGGCGTCATCCTGAGCGCAGCCGCTTCTCAGGCGGAGGGAAGGATCTCGCGCGCAGATCGGCGATGCGTGCCACACGAGATCCCCCACCCGGCTGAACTGCGCCGGGATTTCGGGATGACGCCTCAGGAAAGAGCCCAAATAATTGCACCACTGCCAATCTTGGCGGTCACGAGTGTCTGCAATTCAGAGGTTTTTCTTTGTCCACTGGTCGAGGCGGTCGAGCGCCTGCTGCAGGTTGTCCAGCGAATTGGCGACGCTGAAGCGAAGATAGCCTTCGCCGAATTCACCGAAGGCGGTGCCGGAAAGCGCGGCCACTCCGGCCTGTTCGAGCAGAGCGTCGGCTAGGGGCTTCGACTTCCGTCCCGTCTTCGTGATGTTAGGGAACACGTAGAACGCGCCTTTGGGCATGCGGCAGGAGAAGCCTTTGATCGTATTGAGTCCAGCGACGAAGACATCCCGGCGGCGCTGGAATTCGTCGCGCATGCGATCCACCGAACTCTGATCGCCGCGGATGGCTTCGATGCCCGCGATCTGGGTAAAGCTTGCGGTGCAGGAATTGGAGTTGGTCATTAAGCGGGTCATGTGCGCGGCCAGGTCGGGACGCATCACGCCGTAGCCCATGCGCCATCCTGTCATGGCGTAGGTTTTCGAGAAGCCGTCGAGCAGGATGGTGCGCTCCTGCATTCCGGGAACGGACATGATGGAGAAGTGCTGAGCCGCCGTCGAACAGCAGGCGGCTGTAGATTTCATCGGACAGGATCATGATGTTGCGGTCGCCGATGATCTTCGCAATCTGCTCGATATCGCGGCGCTCAAGAACTCCGCCTGTAGGGTTGTGGGGAGAATTCAGAATAATCAGTTTGGTGCGGTCGTTGATAAGGGAGGCAAGTTCGTTGACATCGAGCGAGAAGTCGCGGTCTTCGCGCAGATGGATGGGCACGGCGCGACCACCGACGTAATGAATCATGGACTCGTAGATGGGAAAACCGGGATTAGGGTAGATGACTTCATCTCCCTCATCAATCAACGACAGGATCGTAAAGAAAATAATTGGCTTACCGCCTGGGACAACAACTACTTCATCGCTGGTAACTCTCACGGCGCGGGTGCGGCTGACGTATTCGGCCAAGGCCTGACGCAAGTCCGGCAGGCCGGCGGAGGGACCGTAGTGCGTCCAGCCGGTGCGCAGGGCGTTGACGCCGGCGTCAATCACGTTCGAAGGCGTGTCGAAATCCGGTTCGCCGATCTCGAGATGAATGATGCTTTTGCCCTGACGCTCGAGGGCGCGGGCTTTGTTCAGAACTTCGAACGCAGTCTCGGTACCCAGCCGCGACATGCGGCGGGCTAGCTGCAATTCGTGTTGGGTGGCTCTTTGCATCAAGCAAACTCCTGAAGCCGGCAAACGCTAAATTATACGCCGCTCGTGCAGGCCCCGAACCACCGAGGCTGAGAGGAGTAAACTCACGTGGATTCGTAACTGGGGGCTAGATGAACTCGTATCTGGATGAACTATACGCGCACCAGGAATGGGCTGACGCCGAGCACTGGCGTGCATTTGAGGCGCATCCCTCGGCGCTCGCCGACCCGGCGATCCGCGAGCGGCTGCTTCACATTCATCTGGTGCAGCATGCGTTCTTGTGGGTGACCAGTCCGACGCGGTCCGAGTTCCGATTCAAGAAGCTGGAAGACTTCCGCTCCATGGCGGATCTGAAAAAGTATGGACAAGAGGGTCTCGAAGAGATGAGTGAGTTATTGAAGGAAACGGATCAGGATCGCATGGAAGAATTGATTGAAGTTGTGTGGTTTAAGCCGGTACTCAAGATCAACGTTCGCCAAGCTCTGACGCAGGCGGCGATGCACAGCCACTACCATCGCGGACAAAATGCGACACGCTTGCGGGAGTTAGGTGGCACGCCTCCGCTGACTGATTTCATCGAATGGCTGCATCAGGGGAAACCGGCGGGGCGATGGATCTGACGACTGGAAGGCATCCCACAATAACGAATCTAAGAAGTAGACTGCGGGTTCCTCAGGGGCTAAAGCCCGGCATGATTTGCGGCTCCTAGTGGCACGGCTGAAGCCGTGCCCTTTCCCAAATCATTCCGAGACGCTGTGTTCTTCGTTTTGGGCGCGGAGGACGCGGTCGACCGAGTAGGGAGCGCGGCGGCGGGGTTCGTGGTAGTGGCGAACTTGCATTTCGCCCAGCAGGCCGATGGCCAGAAGGTTCAAGCCGCCGAGCAGCAGGCCCATGGAGGCCATCATCAGCGGGCCGTGCGCTTCCATCACGGGGACGTGGCGCAGAAATTTTTCCACACCGAGCCAGAGCACGATGGCGCTGCCGCTGAAAATGCTCATCATCCCGATGCTGCCGAAGAAGTGCAGCGGGCGCGATAGGTAGCGCAGCAGGAAACGGATGGTCAGCAGGTCGAAGAAGACGCGGAAGGTACGCGTGATGCCGTAGTGCGAAACTCCGCGCTCGCGGTTGACGTTGCGGATGGCGACTTCGCAGATAGTTGCCCCGTGCCAAGAGGCCAGCGCTGGAATGAAGCGGTGCAATTCGCCGTAGAGCGGGACCTGCTCGAGAATGTCGCGGCGGTAGGCTTTGAAGGTGGTGCCGAAGTCGTGAATATCGACGCCGCTAATTTTGGCCATCAGCCAGTTGGCGATGCGCGAGGGGATGCGGCGCATCCAGAAATTGTCGACGCGGACTTTACGCCATCCGCTGACAATGTCATAGCCGTCGGCAATTTTTTCCAAGAACAGCGGAATGTCGTTGGGGTCGTGCTGCAGATCGCCATCCATGGCGATGATGTATTCGCCGCGAGCATGGTCGAAACCCGCGGCCAAGCCGGCGGTCTGGCCGAAGTTGCGGCGCAACTTGACCACAGTGACGCGGCTGTCGACGGCCGCGATCTCGCGCAGCATGGCGAAGGTGTGGTCCTTGGAGCCGTCATCCACCAGAACGATTTCGAAGGTTTCGCCGTGGGCCTCCATTACCGCTTTCAGGCGGTCGTAGAGATCGGTGACATTCTCCTGCTCATTGTGGAGCGGGACTACTATGGAATACTTGGGCACGGTGGTTCAATTATAGACCTAAAAAGCATTTCTCAGTTCCTGGTTCTCAGTTCTCAGTTAGGTACCTTAGGTCAGCGAACGAGGGGTACCCTGCTGTTCATGCTGAAACTTTAACAACTCGTTGCGGCAGGTGCTGTTGAATGACAGTTCAGAAGATTTGGCCTGTGGATTTCTTCTGAAAAAAACTTCGCGAAGCCACTTTTGCGACACTGGGCGAGCGAGTTTGTTTGTGGGAAAACCTGAACTTTAGTCGATACCCCTCCCTTCCCCTTCTGAAAGGCATGGCTGGCACTCGGTACCTGAATGTCTCCTCGCTCGCCAAATGAACTTCCGGTGCAGTGACTTTCGTAATTTTCCTTCAATTTCCACTTGCGGTTCTAATAGAATCACGCTTTCGCGTTGGAATCACGCATGGATAATCTGGTGTTTTGCCTGGTTGCGCAACTGAATCTGGCATTGGGAGTAGCCGGACTCATCTGGCCGGACAAGTTGATGCCACTGTTTGGCCTATTGATGTTTCCTTGGCCGGCCAGCTATCGATCGATTCGAGTGAACGGTATAGTAGCTATCGGAGCGTATTTGCTCGTGCTCGGCAAATTATTTGTGACTGGTTTCTGACGAGAATTAATCGTCCCGCAGGGGCTATAAAGCCGCATTATTAGCGGCACGGCTGAAGTAGTTGCGGAAAAACATAATCCGCTGAGGAACTTCAACCACGGGGCTAAAGCCCCTCCGATTGCGAGCGTCTTTACGCGGCCCTGAAAGGGCCGCTCTTCCACGGCGACGTACGGGTTGATGGCGAAGCCCGCGTTTTCACGACCACGCACGGGTTCATGGCGAAACATGCGTTTGTGACTTTTTCCGCAGTCAGCCATGCCCCCAAAAACCATTTATGAGACAGCTCTCATTTGTGTGACACCTTCTTATGAGACAGCTTCCAATCAGGATCTATGGGCGTGACGGAATTTTCCGGTCATCCCTGGTCTTTGAGCTTTAGCTTGGGCTTATTTTCTTCCATGAAGGACTTGATTTCGTTGGCGGCGCCCAGCAGGCGGTTCCATTGCTCGTAGTAGAGAGTGACGGGGAAACGGCCGAGGCCGTAGACGCTGACGCCGCCTTTCTCGCCGACTTTAAAGATCAGGTCGCCGCTGCGTTTCTTGGTTTCGACTTCCTTTTCCAGTTGAGAGAGTTTGGCTTTCAGTTCTTCGTAGGTTGGTTCTGCCATGATTTCCTCGCGTTTGATTTCGGATAAATGTAGGTGCTTCTTTCGCCCCTGCGGGCCTGTTGATTCTAGCCGAGATTACCCACGGCTTGCGCGGTGGGCTGCAATCTCCGCCGCTTCGCGGCTGTATTTTGGAATCGTTTTCACCGCAACTGATTCCAATGTCTCACCAACTCGTTTCAGCGCCTTACCAAGAATTTCTGCACGGGAACAACGGCGGCGAATGGTGAGCTCCCTTCTATAGTAACTTGCCCGGCATTGCTTTGGATTGGATAACCCTTATATGCTGTGAAGAGTCTAACTTCTGAAGCAGGAAAGCACGATCAGGCAATCGATGCGCTTGTGGACAAGATGGCCGTCATGGTTCTGCGTCGCGCTGATGTTGTGGGCGGCGGCGGCCGAGTCGACCCACATTCACCCCACGGCAACAGAATCTGCCTCCTGCTCGATTTGCGTGGTGGCGCACAGCGCCAGTCCCACGGTAAATTCCAGCCAGACCGCCCCGCAGTTTGCGGCGATCGGTCTTTTGCGAGAAGACGACGTCCTCGCGAAGGCCCGCTTCGATTTCTCGGAGCGGGGTATTCGCGGTCCTCCTGCCCTGTAGGGATTCCACCGATTCGACCCTCCGGCACTTGCGCCGGCCAATCCCTATTCTCGTAATCCGTTCCAGGAGGACTGAATGCTTACTTCTCATCCATGGCGCCTCGCGGCCGCGGTCGTCGCTTCGTTCTTGTTTGCAACCTGCATTTCCCATGCTCAATCTGCGACCTCAGTGAATGGCACGGTGCTTGATCCGTCAGGGGCCGTCGTTCCCAAAGCGAACGTTGAAATCCACAACCCGGTCAGCGGGTTTGACCGCTCAGTCGCGACGGATGCTTCGGGCCAATTCAATTTCCCCAATGTTCCCTTCAACCCCTACCACCTTACCGTTACGGCGCCCGGATTCTCGGCTTACGCCCAGGATGTGGAGCCGCGTTCCTCGGTCCCCGTCAGTCTGAAGATCACTTTGCAAGTTGCCTCCGCGGACACGGTAGTCAACGTCAACGAAGAGGCCGGGGATTTGATTGAGAACGATCCGACCTTTCACACCGATGTTGACAAGAATCTGTTCGACAAAGTTCCGCTTGAGAGTCAATCCTCATCCTTGAGTTCGCTGGTAACGCTAACGACGCCTGGAGTCGTAGCCGACTCTAACGGCCTGTACCACGGACTGGGCGACCACGCCGATAATTCGTTCTCGTATGATGGTCAGCCCATCACCGACCAGCAGAGCAAGGTGTTTTCGAACCAGATTCCAGCCGAGTCGATTCAGTCCATGGAAGTAATTTCGGGCGCGGTTCCAGCCGAATTCGGCGATAAGACCAGCGTCATCGTCAAAGTGACCACACGCTCGGGCCAGGGCGTTACAACCCCCCACGGCAGTATTAAGGCTTCGTACGGGAGCTTTGGCACGTCCACCACTGGTTTCGACCTGGCTTATGGCGGCCAAAAGTGGGGGAATTTCATCGCCGCGAGCGGATTGAATTCTGGCCGATTTCTGGATCCCCCCGAAGTTCACGCCATACACGACAAAGGCAATGAAGAGAATCTGTTCGACCGAATCGATTTTCAGCCTACCGGTCCGGACTCGATCCACATAAACCTTGGCTACAGCCGTTCCTGGTTTCAGACCCCCAACTCCTACGATAATCTGAATGTCGGGGTATCCGATCCCGTCACCGGAGCCCCGGTTGGGCCGACGGATCAGCGCTCGGAGATCAAGACTTATAACATCGCACCAGCCTGGACCCATTTGTTTAATCCAACGACGCTGTTTACGTTCGGAGCGTTCGTTCGTCACGACGATTACAATTATTATCCTTCTGCAAACGTGTTTGCGGATGGCACTGGGCTCATTCCCGGCGGCTCCTCGGCCACGGTCAATCAAAACAGAACACTCACCAACGCGGGCCTGCGCTCCGACCTCTCGTACGTAAAGGGCATTCACAACCTGAAGACGGGCGTCACTTTCGAGCACACATTCCTAAGGGAAAACTTCAATTTCGGTATCACTGATCCGGCGCTTCTGCCGTCGAGCGTGGATGCGAATGGCAACCCATGTTTCGTAGGCGGTATTGCCGTCTCCTCCCCATGCACGCTGCTACTCCCTATCGACCTGACGCGAGGAGGGAGTCTATTTCCATTTCGCGGCCGTACCGACATCAAACAGATCGCGCTCTATATCCAAGACACGATCACAAAAGGCGCCTGGGCCTTTAATCTAGGAGTCCGCGGTGATTTGTATCGCGGGATCGTCCGAGACTCTCAACTGGAACCGCGCGTCGGCATCGCCTATAACATCAAAAAAACGAACTCAGTCATTCGTGTCGATTACTCGCGCATCCAGGCGACACCGTACAACGAGAACTTGATTCTCTCGAGCCTTGGATCCCAGAATCCCACTACTAACGCCGTATTCAACGGCGCCAATAGCCAGGCCTTCGCGCCCATTCGTCCTGGTTTCCGCAACCAGTTCAACGCTGGCTTTCAGCAAGCCTTTGGAAGGTTTCTTGTGGTGGATGCTGATTTGTTCTGGAAGTACACACATAACGGATATGACTTCAGCATATTTGGCAGCACGCCCATCACCTTTCCAATCGCGTGGCACAATTCAAAGCTCAATGGAGTTTCCGTCCGCGCCAACATGCCGGAGTACCACGGGCTGTCGGCATTCGTCGTGCTCGGGCATACGAATGCTCGATACTTCCCGCCCCAGATTGGAGGATTAGGAGCTACGATCGCAACCGGACAACCCTTCCGCATTGACCACGACCAGAAGTTCCAGCAAACCACACACCTCCAATACCAACCCAAAAAGAATTCGCCCTGGGTTGCCATGAACTGGCGCTACGACAGCGGACTGGTGGCAAGCAACACTAACTTAGACGAGTTCGGTCATGCACTGGCGTTTTTGGATGCGGACCAGCAAACCGCCGTCGGGCTCTTTTGCATCGATTCCAGCGGAGTCAGGCACGCAGCGGCGCTGAACAGTCCTCTTGATTCAACTACCTGTAACGTACTGGCAACGGATGGTCTACCAACTGGTAGTGCAACAAGAATAGTCTTTCCAAAAGTCGGGACATTCGACGTGGACCACAATCCAACACGCATCGCACCGCGACACCTGTTTGACGCTGCAATCGGCGATGACAACGTCTTTCACGGTGATCACTATCAGTGGAGTTTGCGGTTTACCGCCGTCAACCTGACAAACAAGACCGCACTCTTCAACTTTCTGTCGACTTTCAGTGGAACGCACTTCGTGACCCCGAGGACGTATACCGCCGAACTGGGGTTCCACTTCTAACCGCAAACCGTTTTGAAACAGGGCGACCGAAAATTTCGCGCCGCCCTCTTTTTGTGCCGGTGTCTTTGTAAATGAATGTAAAACAGCGCGCCATGGCCTAGAGGAACGCTTCGTGATTGGTAGAATTAAAAACAATCGCCAGTCAAGACTGCGCATCTGTTTCTGTTGGGGGAATTGTTTGTCTATTCAGTTCGCCGCAAGAATTACGGCTCGCTTTGCGCTCGCTAGCCTCTTCACATTGTTGAGTGCCGCACAGCAGACCACGCCGCCATCGAACCCTGATCCGTCGACGCAAGCCCAGCCACAGGCTCCCACCCAGGATCAGAGCGCACCTACGGTTCAGCAGGCGCCAACCGATAAAGATAAGAAGAGCGCGGAAACAAATGGCCAAGGTAAAGTTGTGGGGACGTCGAACGACCGGCTCTTCTATACGCTGCCAAATTTCCTGAGCATCGAAAATACTGCTCAACTTCCACCGCTGACTGCAAAGCAAAAATTTGCGGTCGTGGCCCGAGGTACGTTCGATCCCGTGCAATTTCCCTGGTGGGCTTTCCTGTCGGCGCTCAGCCAGGCGGAGGATAGCGAGCCCGGTTATGGGCAAGGCTGGGAAGCCTACGGAAAACGTTTCGGAACATCTGCGGCCGACGGGATCATCGAGAATTTCATGACGGCTGCGGTTCTTCCGTCGATTTTGCATCAGGATCCTCGCTTTTACCAGTCGGGCAAGGGCGGGTTTTTGCGCCGGAGTGAATATGCGGTCAGCCGGATATTTGTGACGCGTACAGACGCAGGTCGCCCGCAGTTCAACTACTCGGAAATTGTGGGCAGCGCTATGTCGGCTGGCATTTCCACCTACAGCTATCACCCGAAGAGCACTTTCATCAGCACGCCTACAAACCCGCACAAATTTGTTGGCTCGGATCGAACGTTAGCGAACGCCGCCGATGTGTGGGGCTCGCAGGTCGCCTACGACACCATCACGATAGTGGTGAAGGAATTCTGGCCCGATATCCACCGCAAGCTGGCGAAAAAGCACAAGATCGAGACGGGAAGCGCCAGTCCTTAGCTGTGTCGGGAGATTCCGGGCGAAAGACTTTGTGAGAACGGCCTGCCGCGGGCGGTACGCCCGCACGACAGCCGGCGGAGCTTGTGAGCGCAGTCGAAGGGATGCCGGCGCTACTTGTATAGTGAGTGACGCGACGCGCGCGTCATTTACGTTGCTTCCAGTTCCCTGCTAACATTATTGGTTTACCATTTAACACTCAAACAAATCTGATATGCCTTCATAAATCTTACGGGGGAAACATGGCAATTAAGGTCGGCATTAACGGCTTCGGAAGAATTGGCCGTAACGTATTGCGCGCTTCGCTCAAAGATTCAAATCTAGATTTTGTCGCGGTCAATGATCTGACGGATCCCAAGACGCTGGCGCATCTTCTGAAGTATGACTCGGTTTTGGGCAACCTGCCGAATGAAGTTTCTGCCGGGTCCGACAGCATTACGGTGGACGGCAAGACGATCAAGGTTTTCAAAGAAAGAGATCCAGGCGCATTGCCGTGGGAATCGGTTGGGGCGCAGGTAGTAATCGAGTCGACGGGGCGATTTACCGATGCCAACGACGCCAAGAAGCACCTGCGCGGAACAGTGAGGAAGGTCATTATTTCGGCTCCGGCGAAGAATGAGGACATCACGCTGGTGCTGGGCGTGAACCATGAGAAATATGACGGAGCGAAGCACAATATTATTTCGAATGCTTCCTGCACCACGAACTGCCTGGCGCCCGTCGCGAAAGTTCTGCAAGACCAGTTCAAGATTGTCAGCGGCACCATGACGACGATTCACTCGTACACTAACGACCAGGTAATTCTCGATTTCCCGCATTCGGACCTGCGGCGGGCGCGGGCGGCGGCGATTAACATGATTCCCACTTCCACGGGCGCGGCCAAGGCGCTGAAGTTGGTGATTCCGGAACTGGCGGGCAAGCTGGATGGATTCGCCATGCGCGTGCCGACGCCGAATGTTTCGGTGGTCGACTTGGTGGCGTGGGTCGAGAGGAAGACGACCAAGGAAGAAGTGAATGCGGCGCTAAAGAAGGCATCCGAGTCTGGGCCGTTGAAGGGGTATCTCGGCTATGAGGAGCATGAGTTGGTTTCGTCGGACTTCAAAGGCGACTCGCGCTCTTCCATTGTGGACTCGCCTATGACTCTGGTGGTTGCCGGCAATTGCGTCAAGGTGATCTCCTGGTATGACAATGAATGGGGATACTCCTGCCGCGTGCGCGACCTGATCAATTACATCGGCGGTAAGGGCCTGTAAAGTTTGCGGAACCCACCACCCTAACGTCGCAAAGAACGCGGCGTTAGGATGGGGCACCCGCTACTTCTCAATTTCACCTATAAAAGGACAACCAGCCATGTCCAAGCTTTCCATTCGTGATCTTCCGCTGAATGGCAACCGTATTTTCATGCGTGTCGATTTCAACGTGCCGCTGGAAGACGGGCGGGTGATGGACGATACTCGCATCCGCGAGACCCTGCCCAGCATTGAGTACGCGCTGCGCCACGGAGCGCGTCTGATCCTGGCGTCACATTTGGGCCGCCCGAAGGGCAAGGCCAATCCCAAGCTGAGCCTGAAGCCGGTCGCCGAGCGGCTGCGCATGTTGCTCGACAAGGAACTGGCGCGCGGCGAAAACGTGGGCTTCTGTCCCGAATGTGTGGGCCCGGAAGCTGAGGAAGTGGCGACTAAACTCGAGAAGGGTCAGACGCTGCTGCTCGAGAATCTGCGCTTCCATGCGGAAGAAGAAGCCAACGACGAGAAGTTTGCCCGGCAACTGGCGAACCTGGCGGAATACTACGTTAACGACGCTTTTGGCACAGCGCATCGGGCACATGCATCGACCGTGGGAATCACCAAGTTCGTGAAGCAATCGGCCGCAGGCTTGCTCATGGAGAAGGAACTGAAATATCTAGGCAAGGCGCTGGAGCATCCTGAGGAACCGTTCATCGCCATCCTGGGCGGCGCGAAGGTAAGTGACAAGATTGGCGTGATTCGGCATTTGATGAACAAGGTAGATTCGCTGATCGTTGGCGGAGGCATGGCCTACACCTTTCTTAAGGCGCAGGGGCAAGAGATTGGCAAGTCACTGCTCGAAGCCGACAAGGTTGATCTCGCCAAGCAGTTGCTGGCAGAGGCAAAGAAGCGGAATTTGAGATTCCTGTTGCCAGTGGATCACGTCGTGGCAATGAAGCCGGAGGCCAACGCCGTGGTGCAACAGATTGGCGAAGGCCAGCCGATCCCGGCTGACAAGATGGCGCTCGACATTGGGCCGAAAACGATTGAATTGTTCTCCGAAGAAATCTCGCGGGCGCGCACCATTGTGTGGAACGGGCCGATGGGAGTGTTCGAGGTTCCAGGGTTCTCGCGAGGAACATTCAAGATCGCCCATGCGGTGGCGGAAAATGCCGGAGCGATTTCAATTGTGGGCGGCGGCGATTCGGTCGCGGCCGTGCACGCCGCCAACGTGGCGGATAAGATCACGCACATTTCTACTGGAGGCGGTGCGTCGCTGGAATTTTTGGAAGGAAAGAAGTTGCCGGGTGTCGAGGCACTCACGGAAAAGAAAAGAGAAGCAGAAGCGGCCTCGGACGTCGGATCCCGGCACTCTGGCACGGGAGGCCATCGCTCGCGCTGAGGAAGAGTAATCGAGAAATCAATCGCACACTATGCCTAGAACCAAAGTGATGGCTGCCAACTGGAAGATGTATAAAACCCCCGACCAGACTCGCGATTTCTTCCCCGATTTCTTGCCACTGGTCTCTGGACACAGGCGTGACGAAATCGTCGTGTGCCCGCCATTTCTCGACTTACAAGCGGCGCTTGAGGCGGCCAAGGGATCCAACGTCGCCATCGGTGGACAGAATGTCCACTGGAAGGAAGAAGGCGCATTCACGGGAGAAACGTCGACGGCGCAGTTGCTGGCGGTGGGCGTGACGCACGTGATCATCGGCCATTCGGAACGGCGGCAGTACTTCGGCGAGACCGACGACACGGTAAATCTTCGCCTGAAGGCCGCCTTGGAAGCGGGACTTACGCCGATTTGCTGCGTGGGCGAAGTGTTGGAAGAGCGCGAGGCGGGACTGACCGACGATGTACTTCGACGGCAATGCGTGCGGGCGTTCCACGCGGTGTCGGCGAAAAAAGCGGCAAAGCTCATCGTGGCGTATGAGCCGGTGTGGGCAATCGGCACCGGCAAGACTGCTACGCCGGAACTGGCGGCCGAGGCTCATGCGGTGATCCGGCGCGAAGCCACCGAGATTTTCGGGGAAGAGTTTGCCGGGAAGCTGCGCATTCTCTACGGAGGATCGGTGAAGCCGGAAAATACTTCGGCACTTATGGCACAGGAAGAAATTGATGGCGCGCTGGTCGGCGGAGCGTCGCTCGATCCGAAGTCGTTCGCGGCGATTGTGAAATATTAGGAAAAGTCGCTGCGCCTATTTTCGCCCGATGCACATGATGTGCGAGCTCGCGCCGAGGACCGAAGGTTCGGTTTCTACTTTGCGTACCGCGCCGAGCAAACGCTCGCGCTGTTGAGGGTCGCTCCACAACCGATCGAAATCGCGCGCCAGCCACCCTGGACCTTCGATTCCTACCAATTCCATCATTTGAAAGCCGGCGGTCCGAAATTCGGCCGAAAGTTCTTCCGGCCGATGAAAAACAGCATCGGTGAAGTAGAGCGGATTGCCGGTGGAGTTACGGTGCTGGCCTTCTTCCAGGTCGCGCGCCAGGATCGGTTCGAAGACGGGGTCGTCGAAGAATCCGTGCGACAGCGAATCGAGTAGCGATGCAAAATGACTGATGGCTGCGCCCCACACTAGCCCTCCCGGTCTCAGAACGCGGCGGGCTTCGCGCAGACAGGCGAGGCGGTCTTCCCTTTCGACGAGATGGTAGAGCGGACCCAGGAGCAGAACTGCGTCTGCACTGGCGTCAGCGTGAGCCAGGTCGCGCGCGTCGCCAACCTCCGCGGAAGCGAGTGGATGTTCAGGTTGGCCCGCGGATGCCGCGCGTGCTTGCTGCACATGTTTGGGCACGGGGTCGCTGAGGTGCACTCGATAACCGCGGGCGGCGAGCAAGCAGGCATAAGCACCCGCGCCTCCGCCGGCGTCGATGATTGTGGCGGGCGGCGGCGGCAGATGGCGAAGAATCAGTTCCTGCGTTCGGGCTTGCTCGAGTTGAAACCAGCCGGTGCGAAGCCGGGAGGATTCGTCCGCGTCGGCATAGTGACGAACAATCTCCTGGATGGACTCATTGTTGCTCATGCATTGGTGCGAGTATCGTTAAGCCCCGACTCGCCGATGCGGAACGCGATAGCCTAACTGCATGGAGACATGGCGCGCCGCGTCTTTGAGCGCTTCCACAATGCGCGGCATGGTTTGCGCGTTGACCTGACCAATGGTTCCGCTCAAACCCACACTGGCCTCGATGGCGCCTTGCTGGTTGAACACTGGAGCGCCGACGCATCGAGCTCCCAGATTGTTCTCCTCATCGTCGACGGCGTAACCCTGGCTGCGCACTTTCTCCAATTCCTTCAACAGACGCGGCAAGGTCGTGATGGTTTTCGGTGTGCGCTTCTCCATGGCGCGCTCCGAAACAATTTTCTCCAGACGCTCCGGCGGAATATAAGCTACCAATGCTTTGCCCACGCTGGTGGCATGAACCCGCATGCGGCGGCCCACCCAGGTGTCCATGCGGATGAATCCGGGAGGCTCGACTTTCTCGATGTAGACCGCCTCGGGGCCATCCAGAATCGCCAGGTGGCAGGTGAGGCTCGTCTTCTCCACCAAGTGGCGCATGATGGGCAATGCGACTTCGCGGACATCAATTCCGCTAAGTGCGCCGCGGCTCAGGCTCAGAATCTTCAGTCCGACACGGTACTTGCCACTGGCCGAATCGCGGTTCAAGTAGGCCTGCTTCTCTAGCGTGCGCAGGATATAGCTGGCGGAACTCTTTGGAATCTGGAGTTTGCGGCTGATCTCGGCGTTGCTCATGCCTTCGGGTTCCTGAGCGACCGCCTCCAGCATGGCGAGTGCCCGTTCGACTGCAACCGAAGGAGATTCGACCTTAGAAGTCATCTTTAAATTTTAGAAATCCGCGCCAAATCGTTATGGTAGCAAAACCCTAGTCCGCCAACAAAATGAATGTATGTTCTGTCTATTGAACAACTGCCTTGACCGGCGGAGTTGGCCGTCCTACGATCCGCCAGTATCATGAATTGTTGTTCGGTATATTGAACGCTTCAAACTCTTGTATTCCGATTGAGGGACCCACGAGATGACGCCCACTGGATTGGCCACGCCAGAAGTCGAAGGATTTGTTAACCCGGTAAGCAGCACGCCGCCGGGGTTTGATCCCGCCCACGATCTTCCTGCCGGTTTTATGGAATTCTTCCTGCCGCTGCACCAGGTGTTCACTCCGCGCCAGCAGGAACTGGCGCTCAAGCGAATTGAAGTGCTGCAGAGATCGCTGGAGGGCGACAAACCGAGACATCACTTTCCGTCGGACACGGTGCGCAATGGCTGGCGGATCACGCTGCCCGAATGGTGCCGCGACCAGCGCAACCAGATGACGGGTCCGGCCGACGATGGCGAGCTTTGCGTGAAGATGCTGAACTCGGGTGCGCCCGGCGTGATGCTCGATCTGGAGGATTCCTGCGTCAACGAGTGGTCGCATCATGAAAAGGGCGTGGCCAACATTTTGGCGTGCCTGCGCGGTGAGCTCAGTTATTACGACAAGAAGCGCGACCGGACGGTAGGCATTCAACAGAACGGTACCGTGATCTTTACGAGGCCGCGTGGGCTGCACTTGAACCAGGCCGGGCTGATTCCGGGCGAAATGGTTTCGGCATCGCTGATCGATGTGGCCCGGATCTTTTATAGCATTGACCCGACGGAATTGAAGCATCCGCTGTGCATCTACATTCCGAAATCAGAGTCGGCGGAGGAAGCATCGTGGTGGCGCGATCTGTTCCAGGCGCTGGCTCAGTGGCGGGGTCTGCCGCACGACTACATCAAGTGCATGGCATTGGTGGAATCGCATCCGCTGGCGTTTCAGATGGAAGAGTTCGCATACAACCTGCGGGATCACATTATCGGACTGAATCTTGGGCGCTGGGATTACATGGCCAGCCTGATTCATTTCAATCTCGACGATCCCGACTGGGTCCTGCCAGATCGCAACACGATCCCGCACAACGTTGCTTTTTTTCAGAACCTTCGGGAACTGATGCCGGAGATTTGCCACCACCGCTGCATTCTTGCCATTGGCGGAATGACCGCGCTGTATCCCAGCCGCGAAGATGCGGAGCTGAATGCTCGCGCGCTGGCCGTTCTTGAAAAAGACAAGAAGAACGAGGCCGACTGCCTGATGGATGGAGCGTGGACGGGGCATCCCGATCAGAATGCGATCGCGGTGGCGCAGTTCCCTTACCCGAACCAACTGAACGCGCGGCCAAGGAATGCGAGCCGCTATCCGGACCTGCGACCGCAGCCGGTCGGGGTGGGCACACGCACGGTGAACGGCACGCGGGCGGCAGTGCGCACGGTGATTCGGTACCGGCACGGTGTGTTGAGCGGAAGAGGTGCCAGCCTGCTCGATGGCTACATGGAAGACCTGGCGACGGACCGCATTTACCGCCTGATGATCGCGCAGCGCGTGCTTCATCGCGATCTGGTTCCGGTGCAGGATGAGCAGGGGCGAACGGTAAAGCATAGGCCGGAGTTCATCACTCGGTTGTTCGACGAGGAACTCGAGCGATTGCTGGCCGGGCTGCCAGCGAATGCAGCTCCCGAGGAGGCGGAACGTTTCCGCCGCGCTCGCGAACTCAGTGAAGCCATGATCGTGAACGGAGAATTTAATCCGGTTTAATCAGCCGCGCGGGGCGGGACGAATTGGTTTTTCAGGAGGGATCGCATGTCGGCCAATGGAAACGGGCACAGCGCGCTACGCTTAACGCAACATCAGATCGAGCAGTTATTGAGCGATCAGGAACGGGCCGCGCAATATGCTCTCGCCCAGGCGGCGATGAATGAGGATTGGGCGTCCAATCCGCGATGGAAGGGCGTGGAGCGTCCGTATAAAGCCGAGGACGTGTTGCGGCTGCGCGGTTCGATTCACATTGAGCACACGCTGGCGCGCATGGGCGCCGAGCGGTTGTGGGAGCTTTTGCAGACTGATCCGTACGTCAACGCGCTGGGGGCGATGAGCGGCAATCAGGCGGTACAGCAGGTGCAGGCGGGGCTGAAGGCGATCTATGTCAGCGGATGGCAGGTTGCGGCCGACGCCAATAATGCAGGGACGATGTATCCCGACCAGAGCTTGTATCCCGCCGACAGTGTTCCGAATCTTTGCCGCCGCATTAACAATGCGCTGCAGCGAGCGGATCAGGTGCATTATGCGGAGGGTAAGGTGGCTACCGGACAGAGCTGGTTCGCTCCGTTGGTGGCCGATGCCGAGGCGGGATTCGGCGGCACGCTGAATGCCTTCGAATTGATGAAGGGGATGATCGAAGCAGGAGCGGCCTGTGTTCACTTCGAGGATCAGCTTTCTTCGGCGAAAAAATGCGGACACTTGGGCGGCAAGGTGTTGGTTTCAACAACTGAGGCAATTCAAAAACTGGTTGCGGCCCGCCTGGCGGCTGACGTGATGGGCGTGCCAACACTGATCATGGCGCGTACCGACGCAGACAGCGCTCATCTGCTGACCAGCGACATCGATCCGCGGGACCGCGAGTTTTGCACGGGCGAACGAACCGCAGAAGGATTCTTTTGCATTCGCGGCGGGATCGAGTCGGCCATTGCTCGCGGACTGGCCTATGCGCCCTACGCTGAACTGATCTGGTGCGAGACTTCGCATCCGGATATGGAGGAGGCACGGCGCTTCGCTGAAGCGATTCACGCAAGGTATCCGGGAAAGATGCTGGCTTATAACTGCTCGCCGAGCTTCAACTGGCGGAAGAATCTGGATGAGGCGACCATCGCGCGCTTCCAGCCGGAGTTGGCGCGCATGGGATATAAATTCCAGTTCGTGACCCTGGCGGGCTTCCATGCGTTGAACCTCAGCATGTTCGAGCTGGCGCGGGGATACAAGGTGGCGGGCATGACCGCGTACTCGCGTTTGCAGGAAAAAGAATTCAGCCGCGAGGCTCAATATGGATACGAGGCGGTGAAGCATCAGCGCTTTGTGGGGACGGGTTACTTTGATCAAGTGCAGCAGGTGATCAGCGGCGGGCTGGCGTCGACCACGGCGCTGGCCGGGTCCACGGAAGCGGAACAGTTCGTGGAGAAGAAGTCGGTGATGCCTGCGGAGAGTCTGCCCTATGGGGCTAGACAGCCCATTGTGAAGAACTGTCCGCCGATACCTGTGAACTTTAATTTGGGTTCGGACGAGATGTCGTTGCCGTCCGGCGATTAACCTGTGCACGTCGCGTTTAAAAAAGTGCCGGTCTGCGAATGCGGACCGACTATGCTGCATCCGTCGTCTGAGTCTGTTCTCGCAGGTCGCTCCGAGCATCCCTATCGCCAAGAGCTCGCTTCGCCATTTCAGACATCCCGAGCGCGCGTAAGACCTCGGCCTGAACGGGCGCGACGTAGGCGTTGATTGCCCGCGCTCCATAATCGGGACCGCAAACCGTGCGCAGCGGCCGCTGTCCGGCGGGCAGGTCGATCAGATTGGAAATCGCGTCTGCTACCTCTTGCGGGTTCGTGCTCTGTTCGGAGGCAAAGAATTTTCCAAACACGTCCATGAACATAGCGCGGATTTCGGCGATCTGCTCATAGGAATGTGTGCGCTCAAGATCAGCGGGTTCCGGGCTGTTGGCCAGCAAGCGGGTGGGGAACGGGCCAGGTTGGACGATCACAGAATCAACCCCAGAGCCAGTCAACTCATAACGCAGGACCTCGGCATAAGCTTCGAGCGCGAATTTGCTCGCACAATAAAAAGCGCACGCGGGGAATAGCACACGGCCCACAATCGAACTGATGTGAATGATCAGTCCCTGCCTGCTCTTCCGCATGTGCGGGAGCACAGCCCGGCACAGCCGCGCGGGACCCATAAAATTGACGTTCATTTGCTCTTCTATTTGTGCTTCGTTGAACGCTTCCGTGATGCCGATTGCCATGTGGCCTGCGTTGTTTACGAGCACGTCCAATCGCCCCGCGTCTTGCAACACAGTTCGCACCGCGTCGTCGACAGATTCGGTTCGAGTGACATCGAGATCGATAACCCTCAGCGCTAGGCTCTCTGCGGCGGCCAGTTTGGCCAGCGACTCGGCCTTTTCGCGGTTCCTCGAGGCAGTCGCGCGCATCGAGGCATAGACGGTGTGACCCGCCCTTGCTACAGTCTCCGCCGCCAGCCGGCCTATCCCCGAACTGGTGCCGGTTATCAGTACGATTTGTGATTCGGCCATCGTCCTAGGATTCATAACGCGCATAATGATCTCCCGTAACCCGTCTGTCAACTGGATTCATCACACCCTCCAGTGGGCGAGCGAGAAGATAGCGCTTACGGGAGGCCGCCATTCGGCTTGGCTTAGGGCAGGTATTCAGCGCCGGCACGGCGGCACTACTTCGAGTACATCCGCATTTTCACTAAAATATTTGCCTCTCTCAATCGTCTACAAGAGTAGATGGAACAGGCGCTGAGAAAATCGGGCATGATGGCGGACCAAGATCGGCGGATTGCTGAAACGATCGATCGCGAGCAGAGCCGGCTTCGCAACTTCATTCGCAGGCGTGTGGCTGACCGAGAGGACGCGGACGACATCTTACAGGATGTTTTCTACGAACTCGTAGAAGCCTATCGCATGCTGAATCCGGTGGAGCAGGTTACCGCCTGGTTGTTCCGGGTGGCACGCAATCGGATTACGGATCTGTTTCGCCGGAAAGAACGGGAGGCATCGAGAAACGAAACGGCAACGATCACCGAGGATGGAGAGACGCTGGAATTGGAAGAGTTACTTCCCTCCCCTGGCGCCGGACCGGAGGCTGCTTATGCGCGGAGTCTATTGTTGGAAGAGCTGGAAGAAGCTCTGGATGAATTGCCGGACGAGCAGCGCGACGTATTTATCGCTCACGAGGTGATGGGGAAGACCTTCAAAGAGCTTGCGGCGGAAACCGGTATGAGCGTGAACACGCTGCTTTCGCGCAAACACTATGCGGTGCTTCACCTTCGGGATCGACTCGAGGCCATTCACAGCGAGTTTACGAGAACTAACCCTACGAGCGATAACTCTACGAGGACGAGAGGACAAAAGAGATGAAAAGGAAATGGATCGGGAGAGCATTTCTGTTTGTGCCGCTGGCCGTGTTATTCCTGGCGGCGTTTAGCTTTGCGGTGATGCGCCTGTGGAATTGGCTGGTGCCGCCCGTCTTCGGATGGCACGTGATCAATTTCTGGCAGGCGGTGGGTCTGTTGGTTCTGTGCAAGATTCTCTTTGGTGGATTTCGCGGCGGGCCGAGACGTCGCATGTACTGGCGCCACCGCATCCGCGAGCGCTGGGAGCAGATGACCCCCGAGGAACGCGAAAAGTTCCGTCAGGGTATGCGAGGCCGGTGCGGTACATTCACAGAGCCGGCTGCGGCTCCCAAGGCTTGACTCGAGGAACCGAGTCCCCTTAGAGCGGTTTTTGCGATCAGCCTAGCGGGCGCATGGAAATTTTACTTACCATGCGCTCTAATACGAATCCGTTATTGACCCACCGCGACAACTACCCCAGAATGCGTCACTAATTTGTGCGAAGGCGTTTTCGAGACAGCTGCGGTGTTTGCCCGCGATTCTCGGGAGGCGCAAGAACGTTCAGACTGGGGCTGATATGACACTCCGATTTGCAGGCCGCTTAAGCTTGGGAACTATTCTTCTTTGGGGCGGCTTCGGGTTCGCTCAAGAAACTCTACGAGTAACAGGAACTCCGGACTTGAATGCCCAACCTGCTGTCACGGCGGATGCTGTGCCGGCTCCCGCTCCCAGACAATCGACCAGGGAATCTACGCCGACATCGCCGGCCCCCGCCCCTAAGCACAAAGTTGGCCCCCTGGAAATTTCAATCAACTGGCGCACCCGCGCGGAAGGCTGGAACTGGTTTGAAGGGAAGTCGGGAAACAGCGACTACGGTTTGTGGGATTCGCTGTTGCGGGTAGGCATCGGACAAACCGGGGAACGCTTCAGCTGGTTCCTGGAAGGAGAACAGCCATCGATTCTCGGCTTGCCAAACAACGCTGTCGTGGCGGCTCCGCAGGGCCAACTTGGATTGGGCGGGAGCTACTACGCGGCCAACAATAATCACACCAACGTCGCCAATGGATTTGTCAAGCAAGCCTTTGTGAACTTCAAGCATCTCGGCCCGGCCGGTGTGAAACTGGGCCGCTTTGAATATTTTGACGGACTCGAAGTCACGCCAAAAGATCCCCTGTTGGCAACGGTGATTCAGACGCGCATTTCCAGCCGATTGATTTCGAATTTCGCATTTGCCGCGGTGCAACGAACCTTCGATGGAGTCCAACTTTCCGCAACCTCCGGCCGGAATAACTTTACGTTTTTCGGAGCGCGGCCGACGCAGGGAGTCTATCAAGTGAAAGGCATGGACGAACTGGATGTGGACGCCTACTACGGCGCCTACACACGGTCGGTTGCAACCCAGCATAGCGCCGGAGAGTTGCGCGTGTTTGGCGTGGGCTATATCGATCACCGCAGGCTGGTGCTGAAGACCGACAATCGTACGGCACCGATTCGCGCGGCGGACTTAGGCAAAATTGAGATTGCGACCTGGGGCGCGGATTACGCTCACGTCTTCAATACCAGCAATACCGGGAAGTTCGACTTCTTACTGTGGGGAGCTGTGCAAACCGGTTCGTGGGGGAACCTGCAGCAGCGTGCCGGCGCGTTCGTCGGCGAGGCGGGATGGCAACCACCCGTCAAAATGCTGAAGCCGTGGCTGAGCGCGGGCTATTCGTATGGCAGCGGCGATGGTAACGCGAAGGATTCGCGCCACGGAACTTTTTTTCAACTGCTACCCACGCCTCGGCAGTACGCGCGCTTCCCTTTCTACAATATGATGAACAACGAGGACCTTTACGGCACGCTCAATCTGAAGCCAGCTTCGAAGGTCGCGCTGCGCAGCGAAGTGCACACGCTGCGGCTGGCCAGCGCCACCGATCTTTGGTACTCAGGCGGGGGCGCCTTTCAGCCCAAAACCTTTGGTTATACGGGCCGCCCCAGCAATGGCAACCGCGGCTTGGCCAACGTCTGGGATCTGAGCGCCGACTGCCAGATTACGCGATCTTTCGGCGCGACTCTTTACTATGGGCACGGCTGGGGCAAGGGAGTGATTGCAGCGATTTATCCGAAGGACGCGAATGGCCAGCTCATTTTCCTGGAGACTAACCTTCGCTTTTAGGCTGGAACTGACGAGCCTAACGACGCTAATATATTTCGATTATTGACCATGCGAGGCCAAGGTGTGATCGTGGTCACGTTTCGGAGAGCTGCGTGGTTCTGGCGGGAGGGCAACATTACATGGCGATTTCTCATCCTGCGGTTCCCAATGTTTATACTGCGCAAGGGACGAGCGCAAGCATTTCCGAGAAGCTGAATACTCGTTGGCATGAGCGGGCGCTGCAGATCTTTATGTCTGTTGTGCTGGCGCATTGGGCCGAGCACCTGGTGCAGGCCTATCAGGTTTATGTCATGGGTTGGCCTCGACCGAAGGCGCTGGGCCTGCTTGGGCTGTGGTACCCTTCGTTAATCCGCACAGAAACGTTGCACTATGGGTATGCACTGGTCATGCTCATCGGTCTCTGGGTGTTTCGGAAGGGCTTTACGGGAGTTTCCCATACGTGGTGGATGCTGGCGTTCTGGATCCAGTTCTGGCATCACATTGAGCATTTCTTGCTGATCTGGCAGGCCACGTTTCACCATAATTTCTGGGGCAAGCCGGTGCCGTGCAGCATTCTGCAATTAGTTTTTCCGCGGGTCGAACTGCACCTTTTCTACAACTCGATCGTGTTCCTTCCGATGGTGATCGGAATGTACTATCACATGTTTCCGCCGGAAGGAGAGCAGGGGAACATGGCTTGCACGTGCGAGTGGGGCCGCCACGCCGCAGAAGCCGCCTGAACCAAGAGTGTCTGACCGCTTTTCAAAGAAGGGTCGAGACCTCGCATTGGCCTGCGCAGCAACGTTGTTGATAGCTGGATGTTCCCATCGAGTCGAGCCCCCAGCCCTGATCGCGATTGAGCACGAGATATCCCCTGCACCGGCCCGCGTGGGGCCGGCAACAATCAGTTTCAAGTTGGCCAATGCCGCGGGCAAACCGATCACGGGAGCTCGGGTTGCGGTTGAGGCTGACATGTCGCACGCCGGAATGGGTCCCGTATTCGCCGAGGCGAAGGAAGAAGCAGCGGGTCGCTATAAGGCTAATTTCGAATTTCAGATGGCGGGTGATTGGGTTCTCCTCCTCCACGTCACCCTGCCCGGCGGGGAGAGAGTGGAACGGCAGATCGATGTGAGGGGCGTCCGACCGAACTAGGCAAGCTTTGAATCCATCTTCCATTCCGGCCCAGGAATCTCTTGAATCGCATCCGTTTGACTTGTTGCGCGTTCCTGTCATCGGCGATTTATTCCGCTGGCGCTATGCACGTCCCTTGCTTCAAGCTCCACTGCTGGTGCTCAGCATCATCATGATCCTGCATGGACTGTTCGGGCCGACGCTGGCGCCGAAAAATCTGGCGACGACGCTGAGCTGGCTTCACTTCCGCGGGATTCTGGTGCTGGTGCTGCTTTGCGCAGGAAATTTTTTCTGCCTTGCCTGTCCGTTCATGCTGGTGCGTCAGATGGCGCGACGAGTTTTTAAGCCTCGGTTCAACTGGCCGCGAGCGCTGCGCAACAAGTGGATTTCGGTTGGTCTCTTCGTCCTGATTTTGTTTACCTACGAACTGTTCGATCTGTGGTCCTCGCCATGGTGGACGGCCTGGCTGATCGTGGCCTACTTTCTTTCCGTGCTGGTAGTGGACGGATTTTTCAAGCATGCGACCTTCTGCAAGTTCGTGTGCCCCATCGGACAGTTCAACTTTGTGGCTTCCACACTTTCGCCGTTCGAAGTTAAGGTGCGCGAACAGGACGTCTGCACGCGCTGCCATGACGAAGGATTGCATTCGAGGCAGGCGTGAGCCAGTGTCCGACCTGGTGACGATTCGCGGCTGCGAACTAGCGCTGTTTCAGCCCAGCAAGGTTGGGAACATGGATTGCACTTTCTGTATGGACTGTGTTCATGCCTGCCCGCACGACAACATTGGAATCTTGAGCCGGCTGCCGGCGAGCGAATTGCTCGTGGATCCGATCCGGTCTGGGATTGGTTATTTCTCGCGCCGCAAGGATCTGGCGGCGTTGGCGATTGTGTTCACGTTTGGCGCCCTGTCGAATGCTTTTGGCATGGTTAGTCCGGTTTACGCTGTGGAGACTTGGCTGGGAAGAATACTGCATGTGAATCACGAGGCCTCCGTGCTGGGCGTGATCTTCACGTTTTTTCTGATCGTTGAGCCGGTTCTGCTGGTGGGACTGGCAGCGTGGGTGATGCGTGCATGGGTTGGCAGAAGCTGGGTTCGAGGAAGAGGGGCTCGCAGCTCACGCGCGCTGTTGCCTCTCACGATTAGATACGCCTATGGCCTGGTTCCGCTGGGTTTTGGCATGTGGCTGGCTCACTACTCCTTTCATTTCCTAACGGGGCTGTATACGGTGATACCCGTTACTCAAAATGTAGTGGCAAGCCTTGGACGGCCATTTCTGGGAGAGCCTCGTTGGGCTTTAACGGGCTTGCCAGCGAATGTTGTGCAAGTTATCGAGATCGGATTCTTGCTGCTCGGATTGGCAGGTTCCCTGGTAGTGATCTACGGGCTCGCAGAAGACGATTCCCCGGATAAACCGCTGCGGGCTTTCCTTCCGTGGGCGGCAGTTTGCCTGGTTCTCTGGTGCGCCTCGATGTGGCTAATGTTTCAGCCCATGGAAATGCGCGCCACGATGATGAGCGGATAGCGGGCTTAAGACTTCGGTGGCGTACTGGCTTGGTTGAGACAATGCTTAGTGGGTTCATAAGTTCGGGAGAATTTTCGGGCGGGCTTGGGTTTGCGCTCTTGCTGATGTTGTCTACTCCAGCGAACGCACACAATGGTCCGCCGTTTCCGATTATTGAGAACCAGAAAGTTGGGCCTTGTGTAGTTGCGCTTTGGACGCATCCGGATGTGGGGAGCGGGGCCTTTTACGTATTTGTTGAACCGGCGCCGGGCGGCACGCTTCCAAGCGATCTGAAGATACAAATAGGAGTGCAGCCGCTGACCGGGCGGCTGCCCGAAACCTCTATGCGGCCCAGCGGGTGAAATCGCGCGGACAAGTGCAATACAACGCTCAGGCCGAGTTCGACAGGCAGGGGTTGTGGCGCGTTCGCCTTTTGGTTCAGAGTTCGCAAGGCAGCGGCGAGGCAACAGCCCAAGTGGAAGTGACTCCACCCGGATTCGGCCGTTGGGATCTTTTGTTTTATCTTTTGCCGTTTCTGCTCGTGGCATTCTTGTGGTTCCGCGGGATATCGCGGCGTGCGGCGCAGGAATGCGCAACTGAAGCAAGAGCAGATTCGCACAGCCAACGCGGCACATGATAGCGATCACGAATGCTCGGAGCGTGTTTCATTGAGCAAGCGTTCGGCCAGTCGACTTTCCGGCGTCATGATCGTTCGCTGGCGGCTTACTCTAGGAAGTTTTGCCGTCGTGCTTTCGGGATGTCACTCCAGTCACGAAGCTGCCTGAGAAAGGATCGAAGGCCTATGCCGACGTGGTTTCGGCTTTCTATATTGGATTGGCGGCGCTGCAGGTTGGCGATGACGTTCACGCCGAGAGCAAACTTTCGAAGCTAACTCAACTTGTGCCCACTGAACCTGCGGGATGGGCGCAACTGGGGAGTGCTGGCGTTGCGCCAGACGAAACTATGACGCGGCCGCACAAAGACTGAACGGGCGCGCGATCTGGCCCCGCAAAACGATCAGATCTACGATCTGCTGGGAATTCTTGAAAGCGATCGCGGCCATTCCGCGGAAGCGATTGCCGACTTGCGGAAAGCGGTGGAGCTGAATCCGAAGAACCTGCGCGCCGCTTATGCGCTTGCGGAAGAGATCGAACGGCAGGGCGATGCCAACAGCGAAGCCGAATTTCAGCAGGTGATGCAGAAGATTCTGGCGGCGCAGCCGGACAATCTTGCTGCGCTGCTCGAATTGAGCCGCGTCGCCGCGAAGCGCGGCGATGCTGCCACACTGAAGACAGCAGTCGCTCAGATTAGCGCTCGATCATCGGCATGGCCTCCGGAGGTGAAGCAGCAACTTTCGGCAGTGCAGGCTGCCGCGGCCGGTACGGATTTACGCGCGGCCGCCACACGAACCACTTTCCTTCGCAACGTGCTCATGCGCGTTCCCGAGTATCGTCAGAGTCTCTCCGTCATCAAGGCACCCGCCGGAGAAGAGGCGCAGCCCTTCACCCATTTCCTGCGATTGGAATCGCCGGTCTTCAAGCCAGCGCCGCCGGACATGGCGATCCAATTTGCCGCTCAGCCAGTGCCGAACGCTGGCGATCGCCATTGGAACTGGATTGGAGCCATTCAGCTCGGCAGCGCAGGCGCGCCCGTGATCGCCGAAGCCGATGGCCGCGAAGTGCATTTGTCCACCGGGGCGACGCTTCCCTTTCCGGGTGGACCTTCCGCGGTTCCGCCGTCGCCTGAGGGAGTTTTGCAGGTCGACTTCAACTACGATTTCAAGACGGACCTGGTGCTCGCGGGCGCGGGAGGCGTGCGTCTGTTCCGCCAGGATAGCCCGAGCGCCTTCACCGACGTAACCGCGCAGACCAAATTGCCGAAATCTGTGATCACTGCGCGCTATACCGGCGCATGGGCGGTGGACATTGAGGCGGATGGTGATCTCGACATAGTGCTGGGCGCAAGCGACGGATTGCCGCTGGTGCTGCGAAACAACGGCGACGGGACGTTTCTAGCCGATTCATCCTTTTGCTGGGATCTCTGGCGTGCGCGGATTTGCCTGGGCTGATCTGGATGGCGACGGCAATCCCGATGCCGCCATCATCGATGGGGCGGGACGGCTTCATGTTTTTATGAATGAGCGCCAGGGTCAGTTCCGCGAGCGCGCCCTCCCTGCCGGATTGCCGTTGATCAAAGCGATTGCGGTCGCCGAAGCGAACAACGACGGAGTTCTCGATCTGCTGGCGGTGCAGGCTGACGGCGCCATCCTTCGGATTTCCGACAAGAACGAGGGACAAAGCTGGGATACGGCGGAGATTGCCCGAGTGCCGGACGCTGCCAATAATCTCTCCGGGGACGTTCGCCTGCACGTGGCTGATCTCGACAATAATGGGGCGCTCGATCTGATCCTATCTCCGGCGTCCTCGCTTTCCGCGCAGAGCCAGCGGATTCTGGATATGGCTCGGCGACGCGCAAGGAAAATTCGTGCTACTGAAGCAATCCAGCCACGCCCGCAGTGGTGTTTGATGCGGCGGACTTGAACGGCGATGGCAGACTCGATCTGCTGGGTCTTTCCGCTGATGGACGACCAGTACAGGCTATCAACCAAGGCTCGAAGAATTATCACTGGCAAATAGTCCGGCCGCACGCTGTACAGGCCGTGGGGGACCAGCGCATCAACCCATTTGGAGTTGGCGGCGAAATTGAAATTCGCTCCGGCTTGCTGGTGCAGAAGCAACCTATCACCGGGCCGCAACTTCATTTCGGATCTGGGAGAGCAGACCAGCGCGGACGTCGTACGCGATTCTTTGGCCGAACGGGTCTGTCCGCGCCGAGTTTGGGGTGAAAGCGGATCAGGAAATCGTGACCGAGCAGCGCCTCAAGGGCTCATGCCCATTCCTGTTCGCCTACAACGGCAAGCAGATGGAGTTTCGTGAAGGATGCGGTGCCATGGGGCTCAGCGATTGGCCTGCGCATCAACACTCTGGGAACGGCGCAGATCGCGGCGACTGAGGAATGGTACAAGATCGGGCGCGACGACCTGGTTCCGCACGATGGTTTTTATGACCTTCGCATTACCGCCGAACTCTGGGAAGTCATACTATTACGACTATCTTGCGCTCATGACCGTCGATCATCCCGTGGGCACCGAGATTTTTGTCGATGAGCGTTTCGTGATTCCACCCGCGAAACTCGCCATCACTACCGTCTCGACTCCACACAAGATTGCCCGAGCAGTGGATGACAACGGCCAAGACGTTACGGCGATCGTAAGCGCTCTCGACGGCCACTACCTCGACACCTTCGGCCGCGGCCAGTATCAGGGAGTGACGCGTGACCACTATGTGGAAGTCGACCTCGGCGACGACGCGCGGCAGAGGGGTCCGCTCTATTTAATCTTGCAGGGCTGGATGCACCCGACACGATTCGTCGATCAATGTAGCCATCAGCCAGGGCGGGCGCTGGCGCGGCCCACGGGTTGAGCCTGGAAGTGCCCGACGGACACGGGGGCTGGGTCAGTCGCTCGGCCTAATCTGGGATTCCCGGCGGGCAGAAAAAAAATCTGTCTGTTGGATCTGACAAACGTCTTTCGTGCGGACACGCCGCGCCGCGTGCGCTTGCGAACGAATCTTGAAATTTATTGGGACTCGATCGAGTGGGCACAGGGTGTGCCGGATACGCCGTTGAAGACCGCGCATCTCGATCCCACAATCGCCGATCTGCACTATCGTGGATACTCGGTGATGCAGCAGGCCGATCCGCTCGTCGCCGGAGATCCCGGACTACAACCAACATGGAAGGATCCAAACAGCGGTGGCGCGATCTGGTTGGCTACTACACGCGATATGGCGACGTGCGCGAATTGCTGTCGCGCATCGACGACCGATACGTGATCATGAACTCGGGCGACGAGATGACGTTCCGTTTTGCCGAGCAACCGCCGCCGCCGGCAGGGTGGGTGCGCGATTACGTGATCGTCGGGGACGGCTGGATCAAAGACGGCGACTACAACTCCACTTTCTGGCAAGACCGTGCTGCCGTTGCCGTACCACGCCAAAAATGAATACACCACGCCTCCCGGTAAACTTGAAGATGAGTGGGCTTATCGACACCATCCGGAGGATTGGCAAGACCTACCACACGCGTTATGTTGATCCTGAAGTTTTCAAGAGCGCATTGAGGGACTGAGACCGGCAAATGACAGGCAACCGGGTAGCCAGAGTTCTCGTGGGCCTCTTCTTTATGGCGCTACTGGCCGCGCCTGTGGTGATGAAGCGGATTTCGGCGGGACGGGACGCTGACAGATCGAGGATCGACGCCAAGACAGCGTTAGTACGCCATGGTTTTTATCTTGAAGAAGTCTCACATGCGGCCGGCATCAATTTCGTTCATCAAGCTCCCAGGCTCGATGCCAAACTGGAACCCATCATGCCGGAGGTTGCGTCTTTGGGCGCATCGGTGTCGATCGTCGACTTCGATCGCGACGGCTGGCCTGACATCTACGTGACCAATAGCGCCATCGGAAGCAAGAATGCGCTCTACCGGAACATGCATGATGGGACATTCAAAGACATGGCCAGTGAACTGGGCATGGCCGACGTGAACCAGGCCGGCACGGGAGTTTCTATGGGCGCGGTTTGGGGAGATTTTGACAATGACGGATATGAAGATTTGTTTTTGATCAAGTGGGGACGTCCGGAGTTGTTTCACAACGATCACGGGCACGGCTTTACCCGGGTAACCGAGCAAGCGGGATTGCCGGCGTGGATCAATGCGAACACGGCAATCTGGTTCGATTATGACGGCGACGGGCTGCTGGATCTTTTCGTCGGCGGTTACTACTCCGAAGACATTGATCTTTGGCATCTGACGACGACGCGCATCATGCCGGAAAGCTTCGAGTACGCCAAGAATGGCGGACGGAAATATTTGTTTCACAATCTAGGCAACGGCAAATTTGAAGAGGTCAGCGCGAAAGTTGGCATCGACAGCCGACGCTGGGCATTGGCTGCCGCCGCGGCAGATTTGCGCGGAACAGGCCATCCTGATTTGTTTATCTCGAATGACTACGGAGTGTCGGAACTTTACTTCAACGACGGAAAGCGATTCCACGAAGTTGGAGAACGTACGGGCGTCGGCTTCGCGCCCAAGAGCGGCATGAATGCCGCGTTTGGAGACATTCTCAATCAGGGCAGATACGCGGTGTACGTCTCTAATATTTCAGAGGGCGGCATTCTCATCCAGGGAAATAATTTATGGGTCCCTAAGGATGGTACTGCGGGCGATGGCATTCAGTATCAGAACCTGGCGAGAGACTTTGGCGTGGAGCTCGGCGGATGGAGTTTTGGAGCTCAGTTCGGCGATTTGAATAACGATGGAACGCTTGACCTGTATCTGACAAACGGCTACGTCTCTCTCGACCGAAATCGGAGTTATTGGTACGACTTCTCCAAGGTGGCTGGAGGAAACAGCACCATCATCGGTGATGCGAAGAATTGGCCCGCGTTTGAGGGGCGCAGTTTATCGGGCTATCAGAGCAAGTGCGTTTGGCTGAACGATGGAGCCGGCAAGTTTGTTGATGTGGCTCAGGCGGTTGGCGCAACCGATACGTATGACGGACGTTCGGTGGCAATGGTGGATTTGTGGAACCGTGGCGTGCTGGACGTGGTAGTCGCCAACCAGAACGGACCATTGCTCATTTACAAGAACACGGTCGCCCCAGAGAACCAGTGGATTGAATTTGAGTTGGAAGGAACGACGAGCAACCGCAGCGCGATTGGCGCCAAAGTCACATTGTTTTGGAATGGCCAGCAGCAGGTGCAAGAAGTTTCGGGGGGAAGCGGATTCGCCGCCGAAAATGATCGGCGGCTGCATTTCGGACTCGGTAGAAACGCTCACATCGAGAAGGCGGTGATTCGCTGGCCATCCGGCAGAACTCAGACGATCGATAGTCCTGCCGTCGATCAGTTGCACAGGATTAAGGAGGCAGCGTGAGTCAGACGAGTGTCCCCGTTCTGCCGCCGCAAGTGCCAGCCCAGGTGAAGAAACCGCTATTCAAAATCGACAACCGGTATATCGCGCCGGCATTCATCACGTGCATTCTGCTGGCGGGCCATTTGTCGTTCGGCATTCTCGAGAGCTATCAGAAGACTCTGCTGGCAATCGTCACAAGCATTCTGCTCGAACTGGTGCTCGGGCAAATTTTCTATCACAAATGGGTACACCCGGCGAGCGCTTACATCACGGGCATCAGCGTCGGCATTCTGGTTCGCTCGCCAGCGTTTTGGCCATACGCGCTGTGCAGCGCGATCTCGATTACGTCCAAGTATGTGTTGCGGGTCAAGGGCCGCCACATCTGGAACCCCTCGAACTTCGGCATTTCCGTGATGCTGTTTCTGGCGGCCGACACAGTGGCCAGCTTGAGCATCCAGTGGGGTAATTACCTTTGGCCCATGCTGGTGATCTGGGCGCTAGGTTCGGTGATTATTTGGCGCCTCCGGCGTTTTCACATTACGGGTATTTACGTTGCATCGTTTATTGCGTTCGCATTTTTGCGCAGCTGGATGACGGGAAGCCCGTGGCAGTCAGAGATCGCGCCTATTACCGGTCCAATGTATCAACTGTTCATCTTCTTTATGATTACCGATCCAAAGACGACGGTTCGCTCCAAAAAAGGCCAGTGCCTGGTGGTATTCCTCATCGCCATGCTTGAAATGGTGATGCGCTTACGCCAGATCGTCTACGCGCCTTTTTACGCGCTCTTCATTGTGGGGCCAATCGCCATGCTGATCGAAATTTGGCTCGATTCTCGCCGCGACAAGACAGCGAAGCTGACGGTGGCGCAGTGATCGTTCGTGAAAGGGATTCTCGACCACTGATGCCACGTCGTCGAATCGTCTGCTGTCTGCTGGTGGGTGCAATTCTTGGATTGGCGGGTTGCAAACAGAAGCCATCCAGGGAACCTTTACCTGCTGAACCTGCAACCGCTCCGGCTGCGCAACCGCCTGTTCCCTCACCAATAGCATCTCAATCCCTGCCCGCGGAGACTGATTCAACCGTGAAGCGTTCGCGTCCTTCCGGCCCCATCGAATTCACCGACGTAACCACGCAGGCAGGCATTCACTTCAAACACAACAGCGGCGCTTTCGGGAAAAAGTATCTTCCGGAGACCATGGGCAGCGGCGTTTGCTTTATCGATTACGATAATGACGGATGGCAGGACATTTTGCTGGTCAATTCCATGGACTGGCCCGGGCATGGGTCCGGCAAATCGTTCCCGGCGCTGTATCACAACAATCGAGATGGAACGTTCACCGACGTGACGCGGCAGGCCGGCCTTGCCGTGGAGATGTATGGGCTCGGCTGCGCCGTGGGCGATTTTGATAACGACGGTTATGATGACATCTACATCACTACCGTCGGCTCCAACCATCTTTTTCATAATCTGAGGAATGGCAAGTTTGCCGACGTTACGGCCAAGGCAGGAGTGGCCGATCCTGGATTTTCCGCGAGTGCTGTGTGGTTTGACTTTGACAATGACGGCAAGCTGGACCTTTTTGTCGCCCACTATATCGACTGGTCGATTGAAACCGATCAATATTGCACGCTCGACAATAAGAATAAGTCTTACTGCACTCCTCAGGCCTACAAAGGCCAAAGCTCGACGCTGTTCCGCAACCGGGGCGACGGAACGTTTGAGAATGTGACGCGACGCGCCGGTCTTTACGATCCCACGAGCAAATCACTCGGGATCGCCTTGTTGGATTATGACAACGATGGCTGGCTCGACCTCTTCGTGTCGAACGATACCGAGCCCAACAAGCTCTACCACAATAACGGCAATGGTACTTTTACCGACGTCGCAGTTGCTGCCGGTCTTGCTTATAGCGAAGCTGGCACAGTACGCGCCGGGATGGGCACCGACGCGGCCGATTACGACAACTCCGGATGGCAAAGCCTGGTGATTGGCAACTTCACGAACGAGGGGATGGCGCTTTATCACAACGATGGCTCGGGCCTGTTTACCGATGAAGCTCCAAAAACGGGAATCAGCAGGCTATCGACGAAGTCGCTTACGTTTGGCACCTTCTTTTTTGACTATGATCTCGACGGGCTGCCGGATATTCTCGCGATCAACGGCCACGTTTCCGATGACATCGCCGTGGTGCAGCCCAATGTCCGGTATGCGCAACCGCCTCATCTTTTCCGCAATCTGGGGAAAAACAAATTTGAGGAAGTCACCCAGAGGCTCGGCCCGGCGCTGCAGCGGCCAATCGTGGGCCGTGGCGCGGCCTACGGGGATTTCGACAATGACGGTGATTTGGATCTGGTGATCACCGCTAACAACGGACCCGCACGGTTACTGCGCAACGATAACGGAAACCAGAACGACGTGCTGCGGATAAAGACCGTTGGCACACGATCCAACCGTGATGGCATAGGGGCAAAGATTACGGTAAAAACCGACAAAGGAGCGCACCTGTTCGGCATGGTTAAAACTGGCTCAAGCTACTTATCCCAAAGCGAGCTGCCACTTACCTTCGGCCTAGGCAAACCAGAGGACGGCAAGACTGTGAGCCTGGAAATTGTGTGGCCCAGCGGACAAAAAGATTCAATTTCGGGGATCAAACCTGATCAAAACATCACAGTGAAGGAAGGCAAAGGAATCACTTCGGCTCAACCCATGCTCAGCGCAGGGTCCCCGTTTTCGCCTCCCGCTTCTTCGCAAAAGCAATGATGAACGCTTTCTGCGGAATCACTTCTTTAGTTGGGCAAGAATCTGTTTCTGGTTCTTGACGATAGTGCCAAGGATGCCTTGGTTCTTCAGAATGCTCGCCTGATTCTTCAGGATGCTTGCCTGGTTTCCTTGGATGGTTTTCTGGTTGGCTTGGAGCGTGGCTTGATTGCCGATGATGGTCCTCTGATTCTTGATAATTGTTCTTTGGTTTGCGACGACTTTGCTTTCTGACATTGTGGTAAGCGGCCTCCTGCCGCGTGGCATCCGACTCCGGAGTTGATGAGAATATTAAATCAACTTAACGACCCGGGCGCTCAATGCTCGGTCTTCTTCGGTTTTCGGGTTGGCAAAAACAACAGTCCTTAGGATCCCGGAATCCCCAATCGGGCGACTGCGTGATAAGATTAAGATCGAATCTGGACGGACTTCATCCTCCTCCCTAACACGTTTTTAGCCGCAGTGACGGCGGGTGGGGACGCCTTACGCTTTGAGCTTTGATCTTTGATCTGAGCGATTGAACAGAAGGTAGTTGTTAAAGTGCGGAAGTGGTGGAACTGGCAGACACACCATCTTGAGGGGGTGGCGCCGAAAGGCGTGGGGGTTCAAATCCCCCCTTCCGCACCATGATTTTTGGCAGCGAGGCTTAGGAAACTATCAAAACCTATGATTTATCTCGTCACTACTATTCACATTCTGGTTTGTTTCTTTATCATCATCGTCGTTCTGCTGCAAAGCGGCAAGAGCGGTGACATTTCCGCGGCTTTTGGCGGGCAAGGCAGCCAGACGGCATTCGGACCCCGCGGCGCGGCTAGCGCGCTTTCAAGAGCCACCACTTGGTCAGCGGTGGCGTTTATGATCACTTCCATCACATTGTCAGTTTACGCCGCCAGGCGCGGCGGCCCGACCTCGGTGTTGCAGGGGATGAAATCGCAACCGGTCAAGACGCAGCCCGCCCCCACCCCGCGGCCCACGACTCCGCCTACGCAACACAAATAATCAATAAACAATGTGCAGGGTTTGAAGAGCTCAGGACATGACAATCCGCTTCATCGAAGCCCGACTAAGGCAATGGGACAATCCGCTTCCCCCTCTCGTATCTCCCGTTTTCGGGTTTCGTAACAAAAATGCAATTTTCTGATCCTCCTCGACCTTGATGCTATTGTGAGGACAAAGTTTTGCTGCGGAGGCACGAATTATGTCTATTCGGCTACCTCGGCCCATAACCTGCGTACTCCAGTCCGTCACAATCGGCAGCGCACTCTTGATCCTCGGAGTATTCGATCAGGACTTGGCGTTCGCGCGTAATCGACACGGCGTCTACCGACTAGATATTGATCTCAGTTCCAACCGTCCTGTAATCCGTGGGGTCTTCGGACGGTTCCCGTCTGTGTCTGTCAGTCCGAACTGCAATCAGGCGTCAAAATCCTTTTTGCCCTCTGCGCGGGAACTCGTGACCGAAATCCCATCCAGGGTTGCGAGTCCCGCTCCGCCGTTCGGCCATGGATGCGGCGTGACACAATGCCGCTACGGTCAGATGCCAACCGCACCGTGTTGCTTTAGCCCCAGTATGCCAGTCCCAACCTCCAATTGCGCACTGATCTGCACGAACTGGAGTTGTATGGCAGGCCGCGCTCCGGGCTGCTGTGGTCAATGCATGTGGGTACAGGGTCAGTGTACCGGCTGCCTGGACGAAGACGTGGGCTGCAAGGGGACTTGTACTGGAAGCCAACCGCAGCAGAGGTAAAGAGATGAACTCACCGTTACGAATTTTTGCCCTCTTCGGCTTGCTAATCATCGCCTTTGCTCAAGCCCCTTCCCAGCGGATCGGGAGCATCGAACCGGCGCTGCCGCTCATGTGGGTGAAGGCTGAGAACGGACTCATTCTCGCGTGGGAGAAGAGCAATTCTAGAGACTCCCGCATCAACGGGATCACTATTTTTGACAAGCAGGGTCGTCGGCTTGTCTCTCTTGATGTCCTTCGCCTCGTCCCGGACGCCGAAAGCGTGTCCATCTGGGATGTTTCCGCGAGGCTCAATGAACTGATCGCCGTCAGCGCAACTTACATTAAGCCCCAGGAGCAAGCTCCGGTCCTGCTCTATTTTAATCCCGATGGGAGCCTCATCTCCGCCTATGCGCTGGCCCCGTCGCGAGAAATCGGCTGGCTGGCCATCGATGACCATACAAACGTATGGACTCTCACAATTGGATCGAACGAAAACTCAAACGCGCATTTAGTGGTTGAATACGATAAAGCGGGGAACGTGGTCAGAGAGTTGCTTGATCGCCGTCTGTTCCCGCCGCATCAGGACCGTATCCAACAGAATTCAGAAGTAGGCGCGGTTGCCGCAGGCTATGATTCTGGCACGTTTTGGTTCTGGCTCCCATCCTCCACGGACCTAGTGACGATACGTACACGAGACGGCGTAGTCTCTAGTAGGGTAGCGACCGGTTACCCCGCTGTGAAAGATCATTCTGTTTGGCCTTTGCTCATCACCCGAGAATCGTCCGGGGCATTGCTCGCCGAGGTTCGTGTTGAGGAGTCGGGTACAACTCCGGCAGCCCCGGTGCTCGCCTACTATGCTTGGTCACCGTCAGCGAAGTCTTGGTCGTCGTTCCATCCTGATTCCTGTAACGGGCACAGACTTGTTGGTGTGGACCGCAACGAGCAGATTTTTTTTCAGTCCGGCGCTGTAAGTAATATCTGCTCGTATTCACGCTAGTCGTCGAGAGAGGATCGTTGTAGGCCAGTAGATTCCCCCCAATGAAACTGGGGGGAGAAGCTGGATGTCCCGGAGTCCCGGGCCGCGAGACTCACAATGCGGCCACTCCGCGCTCTTGATTCCGAATGCGAATGGCTTCGTCCATTTTCGAGACGAAGATCTTGCCGTCGCCAATTTTGCCGGTAGAGGCGTTCTTGACGATGGCGTCGATCACGGCGTCGACCAGTTTATCTTCCAGCACGAGCTCCAACTTTACCTTGGGCAGGAGATCGGTCCCGTACTCCCGGCCTCGGTAGGTCTCGGTGTGCCCTTTTTGCCGTCCGTGGCCGCGCACTTCCGAGACAGTCATTCCGTCGACGCCCAGTTCGATGAGAGCGTCTTTGACGGCTCAAACCGATTGGGCTGCATAATTGCTTCGAGTTTGGTCATTCTTATGTCCTCACTTGAATGCGTATTGGTTAAGCGCGGAGGCAGAGTGTGGTCTGCCTCCCATCAAGTCGACTCCAGTTCCACCGCTCAACCAGCAACGTGCGAAGCGGTTTGAGCTGCCAAGCTGGCTCTGGCTGAGCCGACAGGAAGTTCCTGGGTCATGCCGCCAGGCGCACCCAAAGCCGAGATGACATACTCCGGATAAGCCGAAATTCCGTGCTCGTGCAGATCCATGCCGTAGATCTCCGCTTCTGCCGGCAAGCGAAGCATCCCGATTGCGTTGACCGCGAGCATGACCACCATGGCGACGGCGAATGTGGCCACGGTGATGCAAGCGCTGCCGATGATTTGGGCCTTGAGCACCTGCAATCCGCCGCCGTAGAACAGTCCGGCTAAGGGAGCGGAGTTGTCGGGACTGATCGGACCCGTCGCTCCATATTGGCCGCAGGCAAACAGACCCAGCGACAGCGTTCCCCAGATGCCGCAAAAGCCGTGTACCGGCACCGCGCCGATGGGATCATCAATTCGCAGCCATTCCAGCAGGTCAACTCCCAAGATGACCAGTACTCCCGCGATGCCGCCCAGCAGGACTGCGCCCGTCGGGCTAACCCAATAGCAGGGGCAGGTAATCGCAACCAGCCCGGCCAGAAATCCGTTGGTGGTATAGCTGGCATCCCACTTCTTAGTCATGAAGTAGCCGTAAATGATCGAGGTGAGACCGGCGGCGCATGCAGCCAGAGTTGTATTGGTGGCCACTCGGCCGATGCCTACAAAATCCATCGCGGAGAGCGTGCTGCCGGGATTGAACCCGTACCAGCCGAACCAAAGAATAAGTCCGCCACTGACGGCGATGGTCAAGATCATGCGGCAGCATCGGCTCGCCGCCATCGCGCTTGAATCTGCGGCCGAGCCGCGGACCAAGGACGATGGCGCCGGCCAACGCGATGAATCCGCCGATGGTATGGACCACGGTCGAACCTGCAAAATCATGGAAGCCCATGCCCAGCGATGGGAAGAAGTTGCCAGCGCTGCCCATGTTCGCCAGCCAACCGTCCGGTCCCCAAGCCCAGTGTCCGATGACCGGGATAAATGAAGCCGGTGACGCAGATGCTGTAAAGAAGGTCGCCGACGAATCCGGTGCGGCCGATCATCGCGCCCGAAGTAATGGTCGAGCAGGTATCGGCGAAAGCGAACTGGAAGATCCAGACCGCCAGGAATGCGACGCCGGTGGTTTCATAGGTCGCTGGCGCGTTTTGCAGGAAGAACCAGTGATAGCCGATGAATCCGTTGCCGTGAGCGAACATGAAGGCAAAACCGACGGCGTAGAACAGAATGCCGCAAAGGCAGGTATCGACTACGCATTCCACCAGCACGTTCACGGTTTCACGGGAGCGACAGAAACCGGCTTCCAGCATCGTGAAACCGACTTGCATGCCGAACACCAGAAAGGCAGCGACCAGAGTCCAGGCGGTGTTGACCGGGTTCACGACGTCGGCCGCTTTTACTTCGGGCGTGCCAGTTTGGGCATAGACATGGGTGAAAAACACGCCTGAGACGACGACCATGATCAGCAGACCAGTCCGATGCCGAGCATCTTGCCGCCCAGAAGCAGACCCCCGTAACGGCGCCATTCAGGGTCCCGCAGCCGCGCGGCCAACCGGGATAACTTCTCGGATAAAGACAGCTTCTTTTCCTTCTTTGGCGATGACAGACATGTCATAGCTCCTTGTCGTGAGTTTTGATTTGTGTTCAGTTCCAAGCTCCTCGGCTTCGCGGCCGTTACAAACAAAATCGATGGCAAATTCGTGTTCATTCCTTCACTGAGCTCCCGCGCATCCCTCCGAATGGAACGTTCCCAAAACTCCGTCGGTCAGCCAGAACTTCAGGCCGCACAATTTCGCCCGCATGGCAAGGGAGCAGACATTGGCGGCCGCTTGGTCTTCGCGCGTCACGGTGCCGGTAATGATCAGTTCGGCGTGCTCGCCTTCTGCTTGCCGGTAAACTCGGAACACTGCCCTCGACAGTGCAGGCATGGCGTAAAACAGCAGATTTCGCACAGCCAACGAATCTTCCAGTGCCTGCACGGAAGCGTTGCGCTCGCCCACGCTGGGCGGCAGATCGGCATCCCAGGGATCTGGCGGTCGGGCCATCCATTCGCACTCGGCTTCGTCGCCACGCAACTCCAGTCGCAAAAGCTTGAGGGGCGCTCGCGACAGTTCTCCAAAGCGCAGACGGCGGTGCAGGTTCCGGACGAAATCGGCGGCCTCCCATAACGGCTTCATCACTTTCCGATCTCCTCTCCCTGCGCGATAGCAAAACTGTAAGCACCACTTGTCTCCAGTTGACGCGCGATCTTGCTCCATGGATCGCGTTCCGGGCACGGCTGCAAATACACGTCCCCGAAAAGGGCGAGGGAACAACGAAAACGCACCCCATCCTGACCGCACAGCCGTCTAGCAAACCGCTAGACAATCAAATTTCTCTTTTGGATCGGCACGGCATCGTGCCAGAGAATCGCCTCTTATCAGCGTCGAAAAGAGGGAACGCCTTCTACTACTCAATCCAGCTTTGAGGCTGGATTTTGCCTGCTCGTACTTACAAAGTCAAATTCAAACTTTTTATCGTCGCCATCACTCAGATCGTTGCGCGGCTCAGAGGGTTGTCCGGTTCGCACACCTACGACCAGCTTCGCTTTGATCGCGTGACTAAGCGTCACCGCTTCTGCGATGTCCTTCATGGACTTGCGCCGGTGCTGGCTCTGGCGCTGCAGCATGAGGTATGCCTCTCGCTCGCTGATCTTCAAATCGTTCTGCAGGATGCCCTTGGCGCGCTCAACCAGCTTTCTCACTTCCAGCCGGTCCGCCAGTTGCGATTTTTCTTTCTCCAGCCGCGCCATCTCGATCTCAGCGCCCACCAGAAAACCGACGGTTGAAACCAAAGTGACCTCGCGCTCGTCGTAGTTATGCGCAGCGAGGTTCTGCAGGTTGATAACACCCACGACCCGTCCGCGGCTCAACAGAGGGACCGACAAGAAGGCCTCGAAGCGATCTTCAGGCAGTTCGTTGAAGAAGCTGAAAACGCGGGTCCAATGCGGCGTTCTGCGCGACCACAACGGGCTGGCGATGCTTGGCGACCCAGCCCGTAATCCCTTGTCCTAGCTTGAGTTTCAACTTACCCACGGCTTCGGGATGGGAGTTCTTCGAAGCCCGCAACACTAACTCGTCCCCTTCCAGGAGGTAGACGAAGCACGAGTCGCACTTGACCACGGAGGTGGCAAAATCGACCACTTCGTTCAGCACCTCGTCAAACGGGACCTCGGCGGCCATTCGGCTGGCGATGCCGTGCAGAAAAATCACGTCGGCGCCGTGCCGTGCTGACATCGGACGGATCAGCGCGAACCAGCCAAAGGCGACCCACTCTGTACCGACCATGCCGCCGGAAGTACTCATGCCGCTCACGCTAGTCAGTCGGCGGTGGAAGACAATTATCCTTTGGTATGTGAAAGCCATGAAAAAAATTGATTCGACGGATCAGCAAACAGACTATCTGCGGTCGCGGGGCTTGAGTTTGTCCGACATTCTGACCAACTCGGCCAGGGATGCGGCTTCCATCTTCTGCATCACGCGGCTGCGATGAATCTTCACCGTGACTTCGCTCAAGCCAAGCTGGGCGCCGATTTGCTTGTTGATGAGTCCGGTGACGACCAGGTCCATGACTTCCCGTTCTCGCGACGTGAGCTGCTCGACTCGCGATTGCAGAATCGAGATCTCGGCTTGCTCGTCGCGACGGATGCGATCCCGATCGAGCCCGTGATGAACCGCTGCCAGAAGGTCTTCCTTCTGAAACGGTTTCATCAGGAACTCGATGGCGCCTGCCTTCATCGCCCGCGAGGTCATGGGAACGTCGCCGTGCGCGGTAATAAAGATGATCGGGAATGGAGACGTTGGCTTTTGCTAGCTGTTCCTGAAATTCGAGCCCGTTCACTCCGGGAAGTCTGCACGTCGAGCACCAGGCAACTGGGAGCGTCGGGCCGCGCCGACTTCCAAAACTGCTTCCGTCGACTCAAACACTTTGGCCTGCAGACCAACCGATTCGAGCAGATTGCTGATGGCGTCGCGAACAGAGGCATCGTCATCAACAACGAAGATAGTGGGGCGGGCGTCAGCCATCGGAGTCTCGCGGACGAACTGGAAGTGTAAATTGGAAGATGGCACCGCCGGAAGGCCGCGGTGACGCCCACAAGCGGCCTTCATGGGACTCAATAATCGACCGGCTGATCGACAAGCCCATGCCGATGCCATGAGGCTTGGTGGTAAAGAACGGGTTGAAGATTTTCTCGGCGGCTTCGGTGTCCAGTCCCATCCCGGAATCCTCGACTCGAACCACTATTTCCGACTCGTCGCCGCGCGCGCTGATGAGTAGCTCCTTGGCGCGCTCGTTCGTCTCCGCCATCGCATCCATGCCATTCATCATGAGGTTGAGCACAACCTGCTGCAGCTGAACCCGGTCCGCTTTGACTTTCGCCAGGCCTGGGACAAGGTCGGTTCGGATCGCGATGCGGCGCCGCACCGCGTCGTCGCGCAGAAATGTCGTCAACTCGTGAATTACTTCGTTGATATCGAGCCAATCTTTCGCAGGCGCCTCTTTCTTGAACAGTGCGCGAATGCGGCTGAGCACGGCGCCCGCCCGCGTGCCGTCCTGGATGATCCGCCGAACCGTCTGCTGCGCCTTTTCCAGGTTGGGAGGACTCGCCGAAAGCCACTCAATGCACGCATGGCCATGCGTCACCACAGCCGTTAGCGGCTGGTTGATTTCATGCGCTATCGAGGCCGTGAGTTCGCCCATGCTCAGAACTTGGGAAAGGTGAGCGAGTTCTGTTTGCGTCTTCATCAGCTCAGCGGTTCGTTCCGATACCCGGACCTCCAACTGGTCAAGGGCATCCTTCAGTGCTTCCTCGCTTTTCTTCTTCGCAGAGCTTACCCAACTCGCCACCAGGGCGCACGCCACAAACGCAGCAAAGTAAGCTTCGGCCGTCGTACTGATGGAGAACGAGTAGAACGGAGGCACAAAGAAATACTCAACCAGCACGGTCGAAAGCAGGACGGCGAAAAGTCCGGCGGCCGTCCCCCCAAACCAAGCGCTGGCCATGACCGCACCAAAGAATAGGAACAGAAAGGGATAAGGGAAAAGACGCTGCATCAACAACGTCGGAACAAAAGCGGCGGCTACAAAAAACAGGGCGATACCGCAGCGCCGGATCAACGAGCGAGTTGGCCCTTCAGGCCGCGCGCTAGTTTGCATAGTTTATTGACCAAGTTACAAGGCAGATTCAGATTGTAGCGTGAGAGCTGCACCCAGCCGCGCCGGCGCGTTGTCCGAGAAGGTTCTTCGCTAATTCCGCTTTGCTCTGCGCTCTCTTGGCTGGACGCGGAGTTGTATACTCGAACCTGCTAGAAGAAAACTGCGGGGCGCTGTTGATACGTCCCCCCGTGCGCTCCTGCACAAATTACAGATTCCCCTGTAATTGTATTTGCCCCATGGAGGATGTACCATTAATTGAGTCATTTACGAGGAGGAATCCTATGTCGGACGAGAACGGCAGCAGCTTTGTTTGGTTTTTGGCGGGATTGGGATTGGGTGCGCTGGCGGGAGTGCTGTATGCGCCGCGCCCGGGCAACGAGACCCGAGAAGTTCTGCGCGCGCGCGCTGAAGAAGGGCGCGAGTACGTGAAGACTCGTGCGCGTGAGGCACGAGACCAGGCGTCGCAGTGGGCCGACAAAGGTCGCGATGTGGTGACCCAGCAGAAAGAACAGTTCCGCGCGGCTTATGAGGCGGGTCGTCAGGCATATCACGAAGCGACGGCGGAGACGGCTGCGCCCAAGAATTTGTAGGCATTGCTGTCCGGCTTTCTGCTGAGCCGCACTCGAATGGAATTGCTGGAGCCAGCTTATGGAAAATCTCACCCCGTTGTTTATCGCCTTGACCGGGATTGCAGTTCTATTACAGGCGGGCGTTCTCATCGCCATATTTGTGGTCTTGAAGAAGACCAGCGCGAAGCTGGAAGCGCTCGCGGATGAAGTCAAAACAAAAGCTCTGCCAACGATCACGCAGGCCGAAGCAATGCTGACCGAGATCCGCCCTAAGGTGGAGGCGATTGCCGAGCAGGTGCAGGACACGACCACCATGGTCCACAACCAGATAGAACGCGTGGATGCGACGGTAAACGACGTCGTGGATCGCGCCCGCCTGCAGATCATTCGCGCCGATGAACTGTTTACCCGCACGCTGGACCGGGTGGAGCGGACCACCGATATCGTGCACAGGACTGTGATATCGCCGGTGCGTCAGATTTCAGGGTTGATGCAGGGAGTAACCGTGGGATTGGAATTTTTGTTCGGTCGCGGCCGCAGAAATGGCGGCAGCCGTGAGGGGCGCGGGTCGGTGCCCCAGGATGAGATGTTCATCTGATGTTCCTCTAAGGGATGCGTTACTTAGTTCGAGCCCGCCTAAAACCCGGCCGGGAAGCGGATCTGCTTGAGGCCATCGAGCAGGAGACGCTGGGCCAGGGATCGGTTGCCGAAGGCGAATATCTTCGAAACATGCAGGATGCACGACTATGCGCGGACCAGACCGCGCGCTGGGTGGAAGTCTGCTACTGCCCCACGCCATTGCAGGAAGAGCGGCCCTACTGGGAACAGTACTTCGACCTGACTCGGGTGCAGGATGCACACGATCGCCGCAAATGTCGCGATGAGAATGGCGCCGAGCCCTGGGCGTGCGGTGACTGCGACTGCACGGCGCGGCTGGAGGAGAAGTTGCAACGCACCGGCGAACCTTTCCTATGCGCACTCCGCGCAAAAAGCGATAAGTCCTCTCATAAGTAATGTCACCAATACTGGAACGACACCGGGCACTTGACGCCGGAGCAGGGCAGGCATAGGCTGCGTGCCAACGGGGCCCTTTCAGACTCAGGACATAAAGGAGATCGACATGCCAAGGGTCCTCGCGCTTCTGTTGCTTTTCCTCGGAACTCCCGGCGCACTCGTTGCTCAAACGCCTGTCGGATCGTGGTCCGATCTGAATCGCCTGAGGGCTGGCCAGGGCATCGTAGTGATCGAATCCAGCATGAAACGCCATGCGGGAGAATTTGTCAGCGTCACCGACGAAGTGCTCACCTTGCAGGAAAAGGGCTCCGACCTCTCCGTAAAACGCGAAAACGTGGCCCGTGTCTCCACGTCCTCAGGGGCCAAACGCGGCGAGCATGCCTTGATTGGGCTTGTAATCGGCGCAGCCGTCGGGGCGGGGATCGGCGCTGCTTCAGGCTCGAAGACCGGTTTCCTGGGAGGCTCTTCGCGCGGAATTACCGCTCTCGTTGGCCTTGTGATTGGAGCCCCAAGCGGGGCCGTGATTGGCGCTGTGCTCCCCGCCCATGCAACCGTTTACCGCGCTGCTTCAACTGCCGCCTCGCACTAGCAGCCTGGGATTGCTTGCGAACCACTCGCCCTCAATCTCCATCTTCATTCCCATGTGCCGTCGAAGAGCTCTGTGCGAAGAGCATCATCAGCAGGGGCAAAAACATCTTTTTCGGAGGGACCCTGCTTTGTGGCATCGAAGACCCGATGGAGTTGTTATGCGATCCAACCGCCGCCTACCACAATCTCACCGTCATAAAAGACCGCGGCTTGGCCCGGCGTGATGGCCCGCTGGGGTTCGTCGAAGGTGGCGAGGATTTCGTCATCGCCAATTCTCTCGATCAAGGCCGGGGCGGGCTCGTGGCGATGCCGTATCTTCACGGACACGCGCATGGGCTCGCGCAGCTCGTCGACGGCAATGAGGTTCACTCGGCGGGCACGCAGGATGCGCGAATAGAGATGCTCTTCCCCGCCCACGATCACCTGCTTGTTCGCGCCGCTGATCTGGATTACGTAGAGCGGCGAGCCGGTGGCGACGCCGAGTCCCTTGCGCTGGCCCACGGTGAAGTTGTGAATGCCGCCGTGCTCGCCGATAACTTCGCCGTTCGTGGTAACGAGATCGCCAGCAGTGTCCGGCAATGCTTCGCCTTGCTCGGCAAGGTAAGCATCGATGAAGCGCTTGTAGTCGCCTCCGGGAACGAAACAAATTTCCTGCGAATCCGGCTTTTCTGCGAGAGCCAGACCGTGACGGCGCGCGAGTTCGCGGACTTGCGGCTTGGTGATGTCGCCGAGCGGGAAGATGGTGCGGCTGAGTTGCTCCTGAGTCAGGCCGAAGAGAAAATAGGTCTGGTCCTTGCTGGAATCGGCGGGGCGCTTGAGCAGCCAGCGGCCGCCGGCTTCATCAAAGCTCACACGGGCGTAATGGCCAGTGGCGACCTTTGCAGCTCCAATCTGCTGGGCCACAATGAGTAGCTGGTCAAACTTCAAGTGATTGTTGCACAGGCTGCAGGGGATCGGCGTGCGCCCGGAAACGTACTCTTCGATGAAGGGGCGAATCACGTCGCGCTCGAAGCGCTCCTCGTGATTGACCACATAATAGGGGATGCCGATTTGCTGTGCCACGCGGCGGGCATCGTAAACATCGTCGAGTGAACAACAACGTCCCTGCACGGACTCAGGCATCCCTTCGTGACCGGCTAGGCGGCGTTGGTTCCAGAGCTGCATGGTGAGGCCGACGACATTGTGTCCGTCGGCGCGCAGCATGGCCGCGACGGTGGAAGAATCCACACCGCCCGACATGGCTACGGCAATCGTCTCGATAAGCAGCTTCTAGCTCCTAGCTTCTAGCCTTTAGCTTTTTTTAAAACCAATTCTTCAGGGGCTGAACCTCGGGTTCTGTTGAGGCCTTTATCGGCGCGGCTCAAGCATGCCCTTTACTCATTCCTTCCACGCAACTGCCCCTTCCCAAATTGCTAAGTGCTAATTGCTTGCCTCTTGTAAGTCGGCGACAACTCGCGCAGGCGCGTCACCACTTCGGGCACGAGCGCCAGAGCTGTATCGATGTCTTCTGCGACCGTCTGCTTGCCCAGGCTGAAGCGAATGCTGGCCCGGGCCTGATCCGGGCGCAGGCCCATGGCGAGTAGTACGTGCGATGGCTCAATCGCACCGGACGAACAGGCAGCGCCCGTCGATACGGCGAGGCCCTTCAAATCCAGAGCAATCACCATGGCTTCGCCATCGATGTAGTCGAAATGAATGTTCGTAGTGTTGGGCACGCGCGCGGCGCCGTCCCCATTCACCCGGGCCTCGTCGACCTGGGCCAGGATTCTCTGCTGCAGGCGGTCGCGCATTGCGGCCATCTTCTTGTCGTCCCCGCGATCGAGCGCTTCTTTCGCCAATTGTGCGGCCTTGCCCAGACCCACGATTCCCGGGACATTTTCCGTGCCCGGCCGGCGCGAGCGTTCGTGCCTGCCGCCATAAAACAGGGGCCGAATGTGACTTCCCTTTCGCACGTAGAGCGCGCCGACGCCCTGCGGCGCGTGAATCTTATGGCCAGAAATCGAGAGAGCATGGCAACCGATCTGGTTCACGTCGATCGAAATCTTGCCAGCGGCCTGCACTGCGTCCGTGTGAAAATAAACGCCGGCTTCGGCTGCAATTTTTCCGATCTCCTCGACTGGCTGTAAGACTCCGGTCTCATTGTTCGCCATCATCACCGAGATCAGCTTCGTGTTCGGACGCAAGGCGCGGCGCACGTCGGCGGGATCGACCAGGCTGCGGCCGTCCACGGGCAAAACCGTCACCTCCGCGCCAATTTCTTCGAGATGCTTGCAGGCCAGCAATACCGCGTGGTGTTCAATGCTCGACGTGATGACGTGGTCGCCCGCGCCAACCAAGCCTGCAACGGCAAGGTTGTCGGCCTCAGTACCGCCGCTGGTGAAAATAATCTCTGAAGCTCGGCAACCGAGCAATGCGGCTACTGACTCGCGAGCGTCCTCCACGGCGGCCCGGGTGTGCTGGCCGTGATGGTGGATGGAGGAGGCGTTGCCGAATTGCTCGCCGAAATAGGGGCGCATCGCCTCGAACACCTCGGGCAGGAGGGGCGTCGTGGCGTTATTGTCGAGATAAATGCGATGCATACAGAAGCCGCTCCTATTCTACATTGCATGGCGTGGAGACGTAGCTTGCTACGTCTTGCTTGCGGCATTCCGGGTGCTGGAAAGAGGAGACGTTGCAAGCAACGTCTCTACGACAGGACCACGGAGCCGCGAGCGGCTGCGGCCCTGAGCGCAGTTGAATGGGCGGCGGTCCCGGCCGTGAGGCTATCTCTGGTCGATCGCTATGTAGTGATTTGGGTACTCCGGGCCCAGGTAGTCTGCACGGGGGCGGATCAGGCGGTTGTCGTCGAGTTGCTCGATTACGTGCGCGGCCCAGCCGCTGATGCGGGAGACGGCGAAGATAGGCGTAAACAGGTCCACGTCGATGCCGAGGGTGTGATAGGTGGAAGCGGAATAAAAGTCGACATTGGCGTTCAGCTTCTTGTTGGCTTTCACGAATTCTTCGATCTTGTGCGACATCTCAAACCACTTGGGTTGGCCGCTGGATTTACCCAGATCGCGGGACATAGCGCGAAGGTGCGTAGCGCGCGGATCTTCCGTGTGATAGACGCGATGGCCAAAGCCGGGTATTTTTTTCTTTTGCGCCAGCAGGTTTTTGACGTATTCGACGGGATCCGCGCCGGAGGCGTCAATCGCCTTGAATATCTGAAATGCAGCTTCGTTCGCGCCACCGTGCAACGGTCCCTTCAGGGCGCCGATCGCCGAGGTTATGGCGGAATGCATATCCGACAAAGTTGCAGCGGTAACCCGCGCAGCAAATGTCGAGGCGTTGAGTTCATGGTCGGCGTGCAGGATCAGCGCGATGTCGAGTGCTCGCTCGGCGGTCGCGGATGGAACCTTGCCGTTCAGCATGAGCAGGAAATTGGCAGCATGAGACAGCGAACGATCAGGCTCGACCAGAGGATGCCCTTTACGGATGCGATCATAGACGGCAACGATCATGGCGATTTGCGAGGTAATGCGAATCGCCTTGTCGACATTCGCCTTGTGGTCGTTATTTTTCTCGTCGGGATCGTAGAACGACAAAGCAGAGACCGCGGTGCGAAGAACGTCCATGGGCAATGCGTGGCTGGGAGCATTGCGCAGCAGGGTAATGATGCCCGGATTCAGCTTGCGTTCTTCGGCCAGACGATCGTGCAGTTCGCGGAGCTCGACGCGATTGGGTAATTTTCCGAACCACAACAGGTAGCAAGTCTCTTCGAAGTTTGACTGGTCGGCCAGTTCGTGGATGTCGATGCCGCGATACGCCAGAATCCCGCGATCTCCGTCGATGTAACAAATCTTGGAAGTGGTCGCAACGACGCCCTCAAGTCCTTTGGGCGTATGGTTTGTGGTCACGCTGGACATTGGTTTCTCGCTTCGATCGCCAGACCCGGTGTTATTGGGTCTCGGGTTGCTCGACCGCGTGAGCCGGACGCGGGAGGGTAACCTTTTTTTATACCTCAAAAGCGCCGAACTTTCCATCAGCGTTACGCAAATCGAATGGCCACATCAAGCCGGATATGTCAAGCAGGCCAAATGGTCAGCGCGGTCTTCTTAAGAATCTGCTGCTGAACGGCCTCGCTGAGCGGAAGAGCGCGGAAGTCTTGAAGATTCTTCTTGATGTCCGGCACGTCCGGCCCCGGCCAGTCCGTGCCGAATAGCGTTTTGTGAGCGATTTCTTCGAGGCGCGGGAAATACTTCAGCAGCGTCTTGGGCGGAATGCCGCTGATATCCAGATAGACATTGGGATGGCGCCGCACCAGAAAGAATGCGGTTTGCATCCATAGCGGGCGTCCACCGTGAGCCAGCAGAATCTTCAGCTTGGGGAAATCGACCGCTACGTCGTCGACATAAATCGGATCTCCGTATTTGTTGCGGGCACCAGGAAAAATCGATGTCCCCGTGTGGAACATGACCGGCACACCATTCGCTTCGGCGGCGCGGTAAATGATCTCAAGTTCCTTTACGCCCTTCAGGTAGTCGTTGGGAAACAGCAACTGATGAGGGGGATGAATCTTGATCATCTGCAGCCCCAGCCGCAGAATCTGTTCTACATCGGCCAGCACGTTCGTGGTGTGCCGCGGATGCAGACTGCCGCACGAGAGCAGGCGCTTCGGATTCTCCTTCACATAGTCGGCAACGAACTGATTGACTCCATTGGTGAACCCGATCACTTCCGGGGCAACGTAATTGATGAGCACTGCGCGGTCGATGCCGCTGGCGTCGAGAAACTTGAGAAAAGCTTTGGGCGAGCGGCAGAACTCGACAATCTGGTCGAAATCTGGCCGCTTCTTTTTCATCAGCTCCAGCGCCTGAGGCTTGAACATTTCGACGGGCTGGATGTGGATGTGACAGTCGGTGATCATTCAGTGGCTATTGATTCGTCGATTGTCGAACGGTCGTCAGAAGAATATCAGAGGAATCAGTTCGCCGCCGCCAGCACTGCGCGCTTGGTGAACACGCGAATCATCTCGCGGCGGTATTCCGGCGTCAACGCGGAGGTGGTGAGCGGCTTGGCAGTTTTTGCAGCCAGATCGCCAACGGCCTCCGCCAGCCTCTCATCGGGAACGTTGCCCGTAAGCAACTCGGCAGCGCCCTTTACCAGCAGGGGCGCGGGATTTACCGCCGTGATCCCGATCCGTGCATCAGTCACATGACCGTTGGATCGTTTCATCACCACCGCGACCCCGGCCAGTGGGATAATCGATCGATCCGCGAACTCGTAATTTGCGATAGACACCGCGGTAGCCGGCCGCCGAGGCCGGGACGAAAGATGCGTGTGACCAATTCATTCGGCTCCAGTTTGCGATAGTTGTCACCCAAGCCCGGTGTAGAAATCGGACAAAGGGACGCGGCGAGTTCCGCTGGGGCCGGCGATCTCGATCTCCGCGTTCAGGCAGAGCAATGCTGGAGGCGTGTCCCCGGAAAATACCGCCCAGCATTTCGTTCCGCCGGGAGCTACGTGGCAAAGATCGCCGTCTTTCTTGATGCAAAATCCGCAGCCTTTGCGCCAGGTGAGCGACTGGTTGTACCACAGGCAACGCGTGTCAAGACAGATGTTGCCGCCGATGGTCCCCATGTTGCGCAGCACGGGTGAGGCGACGGTAGACAGCGGCTTCAGTGAGCACCGGATAGTGTTGCCGCAAGAAACTCCGAGCGCTCAATCGCGCGCAGCGTAGTCAAAGCGCCGATTTCGACGCCACCGCCGGGCTGCGGCCTGATCCCCCGCATCGTCGTAATTCCGCGCAGATCGAGAACGTACTCCGGCTCGAAAAGCTTTTGCCGCATCGAGGGAATCAGATCCGTGCCGCCAGCGAGAACGCGAATGGAGATAGAAGGAATATGGGCGCGCCCGTCGGGTCCGCGCGGGGTTTGCCGGCGGGTTCTCCGCGCAATACTCGCCCAAAAAATCAACAGCTTCTTCGACGATCGCGGACGCAGGAGTTTGAATTGCGGACAGACTCAATCCGCGCCTCCTGCTGCGAATGGCGCTCCGCGCCGCGAGGGATCGAGTGCATGCCGCTCCGGGCCTTTCCCGTTAAAGCAGAGCGAACCGCCGTGTTCGCGGAAGCGTGTGGGCGAAGTTGGATCAACGCCTTCAGTCAGATTCAGAGCCTTCGAATTCTTTTTCGCACGCATCGCCGCCAGAACTCTCTCCGGTGTAAACGGCGACTCATGCAAGCGCACCCCGACCGCATCGTAGATTGCGTTTGCAATCGCCGGGATCGTCGCCGCCAGCGATCCCTCGCTGCATTCTTTTGCGCCAAACGGACCTTCGGGATCGATGCTCTCCACAATGATAGGCTCGACCTCTGGCGATTCCACCGACGATGGGCTGCGATACTCAAGCAACCCGGGATTCATCAGCATGCCGTCTTTCCAGATCATTTCTTCGGTGAGGGCCTGCCCCATGCCCATCCACACCGAACCGATGATCTGGCCTTCTACGGAAACCGGATTCAGCGCGCGCCCGCAGTCGTGAGCGGCCCAGACTTTGTGCACGACCACTTCGCCGCGTTTCTTCGTCGACGCTGACCTCGGCAACCTGCGCGGAGTACGAGTAGGCCGGCGACGGCCCCACGCCGGCGCCTTTATATTTGCCGCCGCGCGCTTGCGGCGGGGGAGCATAGGACCCAGTCCCGGTGAGCGCTCCGTGGAAATCGATTGCCGCGACGACCGCCTCTTCAAATGTCATCCAGTCTTTCGGGCCTTCTTCCTTGCGCTTCTGCTGCAGCGATCCCCGCAGAATTTGGCCTTCCACGCGTCCGCTGACAGAGGCTTGCTCCGAAGCATGGGGTGGCAACTGATCACGTTGAGACAACTGATCATGTGGGGACAACTGCTCATGTGTGGACGGGCGCCCTCGCCCGTCCGGTCCGCGCGGGTTTTGCGCGGACTCGATCTGCGCGGGCGACTCGCCCGCGCCCACATGGGCTCTCTTAACGATTGCATCATTCCGGAAGATAAGCTCCTCCGGCAGGCAGCTCATCTTCTTCGCTGCCGCAGCGGCGATCAGCTTCTTCACTTCCTCAGCGGCCCGCAATGTTGCATTCCCCGCCATAAAGGTCACGCGGCTTGAGTAGGAACCAATGTCAATCGGCGTCAGGTCAGTGTCAGCCGCAATCACTCGGACACGAGGCAGCGAACATCCCAGCACTTCGGCCGCGATCTGCGCGGTCATGGTGTCCGATCCCTGACCAATTTCCGACGCGCCGGTATACACCACGACGCCGCCATCGCGATCGATCTTGATGTTCACGGTCGAGTGCGGCATATCAGAACGAATAATCGAATTGGCTGCGCCGCTGACGTAGTGGCTGCACGCGATTCCCAGCCCTCGCCCCTTGGACAGTTTGCCTTTGCGCTGTTTCCAGCCGGAGCGCTCCACCGTCTTTTGAATGCACTCGGGTAATCCATAACTTTGAACTCGCAAACCATTGACAGTAATGCAGGGCGGCTGCAGCAAATTACGCTGACGAATCTCGGCGGAATCCATTCGGATTTTCGCCGCGAGTTCGTCCAGCTGCGATTCAAAGGCGAAGCGCACATTCACCGTGCCATGGCCCCGCATGGCGCCACAGGCGGGCTTGTTGGTCAGCACCCGATATCCGTCATATTGAATGTTGGGGATATCGTAGAGCGCGCCCAGCAGTGCGCCGGAATAGAGAATTGTGACCACACCATAGGAGCAGTAGGCGCCGCCGTCCTGCACCACGCGGGCTTTCACGGCGGTAATGTGGCCGTCGTTCTTCACACCGGTCTTCAGGTCAATGATGGTGCGCGGCCGTCCGCGATGCGCCCAGAATACTTCCTCGCGCGTGTACGTAATTTTCACCGGCGCCTGGGCTTTGCGCGCCGCCACCGCAGCGATGATTTCCAGAGGAATCACTTCGCTCTTGCCACCGAATCCCCCGCCTACCAGAGGCTTGATCACGCGAATCTGAGACATCGGCATTTCGAGCACCAGCGACAATTTGTGCTGCAAGTAGTATGGAACCTGAGTCGAAGACCACACCGTCAGGCGTCCGGCTTTGCCGGTGTGGGGATCCAGTTCGAATGAGGCCAGCGTGGAATGCGGCTCCATCGCCGCGTGGGTAACTTCATTTGCGATAAATCGATCCTCGGCCACTTGATCGGCTTCGGCAAAACCTTTATCCGGGATCGCCGAAGACGTGGTGATAATCCTTCTCCAGATTTCCCGGCTTAGAGTCGTGAATGAGATTCTCCGTGGCCTTCATCGACTCTTCCGGATCGAAAAAAGCGGGCAGCACCTCGTATTCGACGTCGATTAGTTCCAGCGCCTTCTCGGCGATCGTTTCTGAAACGGCAACCACGCACGCAACGTTGTCGCCCACATAGCGCACTTTGTCGAGAGCCAGCGCGTACTCGTCATGACCCACAGGAAGAATTCCGTAGGGATTGGGCGCATCCTTGCCCACGACGACGGCAACGACGCCGTGGCACTTCTCGGCGCGAGTCGTATCGATCCGTTTAATACGCGCATGTGGGTACGGCGAATGCAGAATCTTGCCGATCAGCATGCCGGGCACACTGAGATCGTCCGTGTACTTGCCAGCGCCTGTAGTCTTCCCGGCCGCGTCGATCATCGCGGTGGGCTTGCCGATAATGGAGAAGTCGTCGCTCATTCTCTGTCTCTCATTCCGAGCTGCTTTGTCACTGAGTTGCTTTGTCGTTCTGAATAGCGTTGTCATTCCGAGCGAAGCGAGGAATCTGTTTTCTCGTGGCGTCACAACGTCACTCAGCAACAGCCAAACCCTTGCGCTCGGCCTCAATCGCGGACCGGATGGCTTCATACATCTGGCTATAGCCGGTACAGCGGCAGAGATTACTGCTGAGAGCGGCGCGGACATCGGCGTCGGACGGATCCGGATTCTCCGCCAGCAGCGACTTCACCGTCATCATGAAGCCCGGAGTGCAGAAGCCGCATTGCGCTCCACCCCAGTCGCCGTAGGCCTTCTGGATCGCCGCGAGAGCGCCGTGCTCGCTCACTCCCTCAACGGTAGTGATCTCCTGCCCTTCACAACTGGCTGCGAGCAGCGTGCACGACATCATGGCAACACCATCCACCAGCACCGTGCACGCTCCACAGGAAGAATCATCGCAACCACGCTTCGAGCCCGTAAGTTCAATTCCTGCCGAAGCACGTCGAGCAGAAGAGCGCTGGGCTCGATGGCAAGCTCGTAGGGGCGCCCGTTGACGCGCAGTTCGATGAGTTCTTTTTTCATGAGAAGCCAGCTTTTAGCCGCTAGCTTCTAGCAAGAACCTCGCTGCCTCGGCTAGTAGCTAGAAGCTAGGAGCTAGTAGCTTGTGTTTCAGTACATCGGCACTTTTCCATCCACGCGCTGCGACCACGCATCGATGCCACCGCGCATAGACTGCGCCTTTTCGAATCCCTGCTGCCGCAGCCACACAGTCACATTCATCGAGCGAACGCCGTGATGGCAAACCACAACCACGTGATCCTCGGGATCGAGTTCCTGATGCGCCCGCGACGGCACATCGCCCATGGGTATCAACTTGGCGCCCTCGATCCGCGCAGTCTCAAATTCCCACGGCTCGCGAACATCCAGCAGCGTGAACGCTTCTGTCGCATCGAGCTTGCTCTTCACTTCTTCGGGAGTGATCTCGTAATCCATCGATTGCCCGTGTGAGCGCTACTTCCCGGTCCACTTCGGTTCTCGCTTCTCCATAAAAGCGCGGATACCTTCGTGCACATCTGAGGTCTTCATCAGCTCATCGAAATAAATTCGCTCGGCACGGGCCAGGCCCTTGTCGAAGTGCATCGAGTCCCAAGCGTAAGAGGCCTTCTTGGCCAATGCCAGCGCCGCCGGGCTGAGCTTGCGCAAATGTCCGATACACTCCTCGCACGGCGGCAGCCAATTCACTCTCAGGCACGGCAGCGGTTGGCCAGACCGATCTCCGCCGCCTCTTTGCCGCCGATCGTCCGCCCGGTCAGAATCAACTCCGCGGCGCGCTTTTGTCCTACCAGAGAAGCCAGCGCCGTACACGCCACGGGTGGATAGCAGCCCAGCTTGATCTCTGGGAATCCCCACTGCGCCGACTCCGTGGTGTAGACCATGTCGCACACCATGGCCAACTCTGCGCCGCCGCCCAGGCAGTGCCCATGCACTGCGGCAATCGTGACTTTTTTCGTCGCGACCAGCGCGCGAATCATGGCGTGGAACTTCGTCAGCATCTCCGTCAACTTTGTCGGGAGTGTGGGCGGCCACGTCCACGCCCGCGGAAAATGCCTTGCCGTCGCCGCTGAACACGATCACGGAAACCTCTGGCCGCGAGTCGATCTCCGCCAGCGACTGCGCCAATTCTTCCATCATCGGGATGTCGATGACGTTCAGCGGCGGGTGCCGAAGCACGATGTGTGCAACAGGCGCGTCAAAATCGATCGCCAGGCGGGAGGAAGATATCTCTGTAGTCGGCATGGATCCGGCTTTCCTACCTTCAGCGGCTAAAGCCGCACTTGAATTTCCTTCTAGCGGCACGGCTGAAGCCGTGCCCTTCCCAAAGTCGCCCAAACATGTCCGGCCAACAACGATTCGTGAAACCAGTCTCACAAGTTGATCGCCGACTTCCGTACTTCTCCGATAGTCGAGAGCGGGTCGCGCGCGCCCGTTTTTTCCACGATCCACTTCTTCTCGTTGTTGATGATGTCGAGCAGCAGCTTCTTGTCTTCCGCTGACGGCATGTACTCTTTCAGGTGCTCATCGTAGGCGCGATCTTCCAGCGGTTCGCCGGTCTCCGCGTGGAACTTCTGTCCCGCCCATTTTCCAATGGCGCGATTGAACTTGATGTGCGGTGCATATAGCTTCGGCTCGCCCGCTTTGAGGGAGTTGTTGAAGCGCTCAATCAAGCCCGCCACTTCGTCGCGATAGAGGTTGCGGTTGTAATCGTTCAGGTCGTCCAGGTCGGGAGCCTTGTCGTTCTTGGGCTCATCGTACCGGCCCTTGACGCCCCACACATACGCCCAGTGCGCCGACGACGAATGATCGGTGCCAAACAGATCGTAAGAACTTGAAATCCACTTGTTGAGATATTTCTGTATCAGCCACCCAGGAATCACGCCCGCTTCCACAATGCGCCGCAGCCCGTCGTTGCCCGTGCCCATGTGGAAGGCCTCTTCGCGCAGCATGTACGACATCGAGCGTCCCAGCGGAGCAAATGCGGAATACTTCAGCATCTGCAACTGAAACTTGCCGTCGCGGTCCACGAAGTCGGTGTAGGTGAAGAAGTCCATCCAGTTGTCGACGTCGACATTAAAAGCGCCCAGCAGACGCTTGTTCTCAAACGCGCGGCGTTCCAGCATTTTCTGCGCCTCAACCTTGCCCGAGTAGCCGAAGTGGTCGACCAGCAGCGCGCACATCTGCCAGCCATGGCGCATTTCTTCGATCATCACGCGGGTGATGGCGCGCCGATCCCACTCGGTGGGTGCGTTTTCCAGCAGGTTCCGCTGTTGTTCGACGCTGGCGAACTCGGTATCGCCCTGGTAGACGATCATGTTCATCAGGGCGTCGCGCATCTGTTGAGTGGGAATCTGGCGCAGGTTCTCCCACTTGCGACGGCCTTTGTAGGAACCGAACTCGATCTCTTCTGTGTCGATGGCGCCATACAGCGTGTCGAAGTGGAAGGCGTCGATGTCATCGGAATGGACGCCAATGTCTTTGCGCCAGTCGTTGAACAAACCGATCCAGTCGCTGAACGTTCCGATTTTTGCTACTTTTCCCGGCATGTTGACCTCGGAGTCTCGATGTTATTTCGCTTTGAACTGCGCCGGACGCTTTTCCACGTACGCCGCCAGGCCTTCCTTTGCGTCTTCGCTCTGGAACAGCAACTGCTGGTTCTCGCGCTCCACGGCCAGCGCTGACTCCATCGGAATCTCCCATCCCGTCTGCACCGCGCGCTTGATGCGTCCCACGGCTTTCGAAGCCTTGTTGGGCGGGCAGAACTGCTTGGCGTACTCCATGATGTTTTCCATGAAGCCGTCGCGCTCGAAGATATCGTTCACGATGCCGAGTTCCTGCGCCTCTTCAAACGAGAACGTGTTGCCCGTCACCATCAGCTCGATCGCTTTGCTCTTGCCCACCATGCGCGAAAGGCGCTGCGTGCCGCCGGTGCCGGGAAGCACTCCGAGATTCACCTCGGGCAAGCCAATCTTGCCGGCCTCCTTGCGCGCGATGCGGATGTCCGCAGCCATGGCGATTTCCAGGCCGCCGCCCACGCAGTGGCCGTTAATGGCCGCGATCACCAACTTCGGCGTGTGCTCCAGGCGCAGCAGCATTTCGTTGGCGTGCAGGCAGAAGTAATACTTAAAGGTGGGATCGACGGTGGACAGCATCTTGATGTTCGCGCCCGCGGAGAAGAATTTGTCGCCCGCGCCCGTCAGCAAGATCACGTAGACATCATTGTCCATGCGCGCCTTGAGAATCGCCTCGTCCAGCTGGCGGTTCATTTCGTAGGTGTAGGTGTTCGCCGGTGGATCGCACATCTCGATCACGGCTACTCCGCCGTCGGTGCGATAGTTGACAAGCTGCCTGGTGGTTTCGCCGGTGGCCGGCTGCACTGTGGTCGCCATGTTTGTGTCTCCTTCGATCTATTCTTGTCATTCCGGGCGAAGCGCGGAATCTGCTTTCGCCCGAGCCCAAAACAACTTTTGGCTCAGCGCGCGTCCCTACGCTTGTTACCCGCCATCACGCCTCGCAAGAACACATCGCCCATCTCGCGGGCAATCGATACCGCGTCCGCGTCCACGCGCGGGTTGTGCCAAGTGTAAATCCAGTTCATCATTCCGAAGAGGCTGAGCACGGCGATGCGCGTGGAAAACTGCAGGTCGCGTTCGCGTTTCAGGTCGTCGAGCAGACCAACGCAAATCCGGTAGTACTCCCGCTTGATGGCCGCGACTTCTGAAGCGAAGCCGTTTTTCAACACTTCGGCTTCATGTGAGAGCACCTTCATGGCCGCCTGGTTGGCAAGAAAATATTCCAGGTGATTGAGGATGAAAATCCGGATGCGCTCTTCAGGATCGCTTACGCCTTCCAGTCGCGCTTTCAGACGCTGCACAATCGTGGTGAACGTATGCTTCTGGATCAGGTAGAGCAGGCGCTCCTTGGACTCGAAGTAGTAGTAAAGTCCTGCGAGCGACATGCCACTTTCGCGCGAGAGATCGCGCATCGACGCGCCTTCGTATCCTTTTTTGCAGAAGACCTCGGTGGCATGGGTGAGAATCTCGGCCAGGCGCCGGTCATATCGCGTCGCCGGGGCGGCCGAGGCGCGGTGCCGCCGACTAACTCGGGTTGCAGCAGGGGGGCTCCCCATAATCCGGAACGGAACGGCAATTCGAACGTTCGTTCGAAGTAAGTATACCCGGCTACTATCCGGATCACAAGTGCGCTGCATTTATCCCGATTTCTTACTCTTGGCGGCTGCTTCATAGGCCTGTCCCAGCCAGTCGAGAGCCTCGTGAATATCGGCAGCGGAAGAGAGTTCAAACGTGATCCACCGCGCTTCTTGTATCTGCCTTGGCCAGGTGCGGAGGCGAGAATCCCTCTTGAGACCAGCGGAAACAGCGGGAGTATTGGTTCCCAATTTGAATGCTAACGAGTTCGCAGTTTCCCAACCGCGAGTCCGGGGCAGCGCGGCAAACATTGTGTCTCTGCGATAGAGAGCTGTGAAGCCGAAGAAAGGGCGAGCAGTTACTTGGCGCCAGCCAGCGACTTCGTCTGCTAAGGCGGCGGACCACGCCTTCATTTCCTCGGAAACTTTCGGAAGCTTGGGACGTGAAGACTTTTTTCCCTTTACCGGCTGTCCCACCCTAGTTCCTGATATCCGCCAGCAGGCGCTCGATCTCGGCTTTCAGCGTCGCGGTCAGCGGCAGAAAAGGCAGCCGCGCGGGACCGCCGTAGTAGCCGTTGAAGTCCATCCCGTATTTCACGCCTGGAACGCCGAGATCGCCAGCCACGCGCTGCGCCGCCTCGGCAATTCGTTCCTGCTTCAGTCGCGCCAGATCGGCGTCGCCTTCTTTCCATGCGGCATAGATCTCGTAGCATGCGGTTGGGGCGGGGCAGGCAAAGGCAAGGATCGCGCCCACCGCACCGGCATCCAGCGAGGGCTGCAGTTTCTGCGCCGCGCCTACCAGCACCTGGAATCCGACTTCCTTCTGGCGCGTTTTCATCTTGCCGACGACGGTCACGGCAGACGATGAAGGCTTGCCTTCCGACGCGCCCGACAACGCTCCTACTGGGACCAGTTCCCCGCCCTCGGCGCTGGCCCCCGAGGCCGCAGCAGCCAGCATGCGCGGCGTCACCGCTTCAAACGTTTCGGTGACGGTGGCGCTGCGCTTGATGTGCCGCGTGCCTTCGACCATCTTGCGGACTTTCTCCACGTCGCCGCTCGATTCCTTGATGCCAATCAGGTTCGGATGCTCGGCCAATTCAATCACCACTTCGGCGGGAATGTCGTACCCGGTGGCCTGCGGGAAGTTGTAAATCATCACCGGCAGCGGCGAGCGATCGGCCACGGTCCGGTAGAACGCCAGGATGTTGGCCGGCTCCATCTGCTTCTTGTAGTAGTGCGGCGTGCGTACCATGGCGACGTCGTAGCCGAGTTCGGCGGCGTATTCGGTGAGCCGCAGCGTCTCGATCGCCGACTCAATGCCCGTACCCGCAATCAGCACTTTGTTGGGCGCGGCGGCCTCGCGCGCGGCCTTCAGCACATCGCGCCGCTCCTGGTCGGAGAGCAGGATCGCTTCGCCGGTCGAGCCGAGCACAACGATGCCCGCCACCGGCGTGCGCGAATAGCGCTCCACGTTGGATTCGAGCTTTTTGAAATAGACGTTGCCGTCGGGATAGAACGGCGTGGTGATGGGAGGAAAAATACCGTGCAGCAGCATGCGCAATTTTAACCGGAAACTGGTGCGGCAGAGTAGATCATTCCACTAGCGGCCGGACGCCGGCGTCCGCTCCGCGTGCAAATGCTGCAGCGCCTGCACATTCACTTCTCCGCGCTGCAGGGCGGCGATCCCTTCCGCCGCGGCCCGTGCCGCCGCCAGCGTCGTAATCGTGGGAATGCGCGCCGTCACTGCCGCGCGGCGAATCGCCTTCTCGTCGAACCACGGCTCAAGGCCCGTCGGCGTGTTGACGATGAGTTGAATGCGCTGGCCTTTGATGAAGTCGACCACGTTGGGCCGTCCTTCTTTCACTTTGTAGACGCGCTCCACGTTCATGCCCGCGGCTTCGATCACGTCGGCGGTGCCGGCCGTGGCCACCAGCTTGAATCCCATGTCGACAAACTTGCGGGCCACCTGCGCCACATGCCGCTTGTCGTGGTCGGTCACGCTGATGAAGATCGCGCCCTGGGTCGGCAACTTCTGTCCCGCGGCTAGTTGCGCTTTGGCAAAAGCTTCGCCGAAGTTGTCGGCCACGCCCATCACTTCGCCGGTCGATTTCATCTCCGGGCCGAGCACCGTATCTACTCCGGGAAATTTGTTCCACGGAAACACCGGAGACTTCACGTAGTAGTGGCTTCCCGTGTCGAGGTCGGCGCGGCGCTCAATGAATTCCGGCAAGAACTCCCGCAGCTTGCGGCCGGTCATCAGCCGCGCCGCGATTTTCGCCATCGGAACGCCCGTTGCCTTGGAAACATAAGGCACGGTGCGCGAGGCTCGCGGATTCACTTCGAGCACGTAGACCTTGTCGCCCTCAGCGCCATTCGCAGTGCCATCTGCCGCGCGGAATGGCGAACTGAATGTTCATCAGCCCGACCACTTTCAGCGCCCGCGCCAGCTTGAAGGTGTAGTCGCGCATGCGAGCCAGCAGCGGCTGCGGAATATCGACCGCCGGCAGCACGCACGACGAATCGCCGGAGTGAATGCCGGCCTCTTCGATGTGCTGCATGATCCCGCCAATCACCACGTCTTCGCCGTCCGACAGCGCGTCCACGTCCACTTCGATCGCATCTTCCAGAAAGTGATCGATCAGCACTGGGCGATCGTGCGAGTACTCGACCGCCTCTTTCATGTAGCGAACGATCGACTCTTCGTCATAGGCGATCACCATGGCCCGGCCGCCGAGCACATAGGAAGGCCGCACCAGCACGGGATATCCGATGCGCCGCGCTCCCTTCGATGGCCTCTTCGATCGACGTGGCCATCACCCCGGGCGCCTGCGGAATCTGCAGCTCTTCGAGCAGCTTGTTGAAGTGCTTGCGGTCTTCCGCCAGATCGATCGACTCGGGCGAGGTGCCGATGATCTTCACGCCCGCCGCCTTCAGCGGCAACGCCAGGTTGAGCGGAGTCTGCCCGCCGAACTGCACGATCACGCCCACCGGCGCGCCTTTCGACGTCTCATGCTGATAAATCGCCCACACATCTTCAAAGGTCAGCGGCTCGAAGTAGAGGCGGTCGCTGGTGTCGTAGTCGGTCGAGACGGTCTCGGGATTGCAATTGATCATGATCGTCTCGTAGCCGTCTTCGCGCAGCGCGAACGACGCGTGGCAGCAGCAGTAGTCGAACTCAATTCCCTGCCCGATGCGGTTGGGCCCGCTGCCGAGAATGATGACTTTCTTCTTGTCGGTCGGCGCCGCCTCGTCCTCGTCTTCGTAGGTCGAATAAAGATAGGGCGTGAAGCTCTCGAACTCGGCCGCGCAGGTGTCGACGCGCTTGTAGACCGGCATCACGCCATGCTTCTTGCGCAGGTGCCGGACTTTCTCCTGTCCTTCGAGCCGCCAGACCTGCGCCAGCCGTCCGTCGGAGAATCCCATGCGCTTGGATTCGCGCAGCACCTCGGTCGGGATCGACTCCATGGGATGCTTCTCCAATTCCAGTTGCTGGTCGTTGATTTCTTTGAGTTGATAGAGGAACCACGGATCCATCGAGGTCATCTTCGCGATCTGCTTCACCGTGTGTCCCTGGCGCAGCGCGTACTGCACATAGGCCAGCCGCTCCGGGATGCGGCGTCACCAGGCGCTGGGTCAGAATCTTCGGCTCGATCTTTGCGCCGCCCACGCGCTTGCCGGTATCGAGCGAGCGGATGCCCTTCATCAGCGCTTCCTTGAAGGTGCGTCCGATGGCCATCACTTCGCCCACCGATTTCATCTGCGGGCCCAGGGTGTCGTCGGCGCCGGGAAATTTCTCGAACTGCCACTTCGGAATTTTCACGACGACGTAGTCCAGCGTCGGCTCGAAGCAGGCTGGAGTCTTGCGCGTGATGTCGTTGGGAATCTCGTCGAGCGTGTAGCCCACAGCCAGTTTCGCGGCGATCTTCGCGATCGGGAATCCGGTGGCCTTCGACGCCAGTGCCGACGACCGCGAGACGCGCGGGTTCATCTCGATCACCACCATGCGCCCGGTCTCGGGATTCACGCCGAACTGAATATTCGATCCGCCGGTGTCGACGCCGATCTCGCGAATCACGGCAATCGACGCATCGCGCATGGCCTGGTACTCGCGGTCGGTGAGCGTCTGCGCCGGAGCAACCGTGATCGAATCGCCGGTGTGCACGCCCATGGGATCGAAGTTCTCAATCGAGCAGATGATGATGACGTTGTCTTTGGTGTCGCGCATCACCTCGAGCTCGAATTCCTTCCAGCCCAGCACCGACTCTTCAATCAGCGCCTCGCGCACGGGAGAGAAATCGAGGCCGCGGCTGAGAACCTCCAGCATTTCTTCGCGGTTATAGGCGATGCCGCCGCCCGAGCCGCCCAGCGTGAACGATGGCCGGATGATCACCGGGAAACCGATCTTGCCGGCGAACTCGATGCCATCTTTCGTGTTGTTGACCAGCGCCGACTTGGGCACGTCGAGCCCGATGCGCTGCATCGCGTCTTTGAAGAAGAGGCGGTCTTCGGCCTTCTTGATGGCGGCAACGTTCGCGCCGATCAGGAACGACGTTGTACTTTTCCAGCACGCCGCCATCGGAAAGTTCGATCGCAAGATTCAACGCGGTCTGTCCGCCGACGGTCGGCAGCACGGCAAAACCCGCGCCCGGCGACATTTCCCGCTCGATGCGGATGATCTCTTCCAGATACTCCAGCGTGAGCGGCTCGATGTAGGTGCGGTCGGCCGACTCCGGGTCGGTCATGATCGTGGCCGGATTCGAGTTCGCCAGGACTACTTCATAGCCCTCGGACTTGAGCGCCTTGCAGGCCTGCGTGCCGGAGTAATCAAACTCCGCCGACTGCCCGATGATGATGGGCCCGGAGCCGAGGATCAGAATCTTTTGAGATGTCAGTGCGTTTGGGCATTATTGTGTTTTCTTAAGTGCATGGCTTTAGCAATAAAGACGAAATGAAGTTTCCGAAATTCAGCTCCAGCGCAGGCTCAGTGTAGCTGCCCTTAGGCCCATCAGAACTGTTTGACATAAGGAAGCAGGCCGAGTCGTATAGCCTTTCGCGCACCAGTTTGGTCAACAGGACTTCGTAGCGCTTCGCGTACGAAGCTGACCTGAACTCCTCAAACACTTTAAAATGCGGCTCCTGGGCTTTCACTGGACGGACTGAGCCAGGTGCCTCTTCAAGGAGCATAAGATAGCCAAGCCAGGGCCTAGCCGACGGTTGGAAGGCCCCTTCCCTGTACGCGGCCCAGAGGTCGGTGGCGCTTCCAAAAGCCTCCTCTGTCCTATTGTTGTAGTTGTTCCCGAACGATCCAACCTGCGACTTGAACTCGATCGCAGCAATCAAGCACCCCTCGACCACTACCAGGAGATCCCATTTCTTCTCTGGACGAAACCAGCCCGGAAGTTCCACGCATCGTTCGCAGTAGATAACCGGCTTGTCGATGCCAGACTCTTCCAAAAGATCACGAACGAGTTCGACGAAGCCGTCCATCTGACTCCCGCCGGTTACGGCAGCCCTCGCACCTGCATCTCGAACACCTGACTTGGCCCCTTGTTTCTGGGACTGTGTTTCACGGCTGGCCCAGAACCGAGAGACCGCTTCTCTGAGCTTAAGGTCGAGTTGAACGTTCAAAGCTTATTCCTGGTCGACCACGAGAACAGGATTAGAAAAGAGCGTTGAAAGCTCTCTTTGTAGCCTGTCCGCAGCGAAGTTCAAGTAGTTCTTGTCGATTTCAAAATTAACGCTATTCCTGCCGCACTTCGACGCGGCCAGGCCCGTCGTGCCCGTTCCCATGAAGGGGTCCAGAACCGTATCACCCACGAAACTGAACATCCGAATCAGTCGTTCCGCTAACTCCACCGGATATGGCGCGGGATGGTCCTTTGTCGAAGCGCCCGTTAGCCCATTCCATATCTGCTGGAACCACTTGCGGTGCTCATCAGATGAGATCACGCTAAATATCCGTTCAGCCCCCGTCGGAGTTCGATATCCACCCGGCTTACGCTGCATCAAAATAAACTCAATATCGTTCTTGACGACCTGATTCGGTTCGTACGGTTTCCCAAGAAAACCTCCGCCACCATTTTCGACTTCGTACGCGGCGTTAGCGATCTTGTGCCATATGATCGGGGCCAAGTTGTCGAATCCGATTCGACGGCAGTGTTCTTGAATACTGGCGTGCAGCGGAACCACGGTGTGTCGTCCCTCGTTCTTCCGCCGAGAAAGACAAACATCTCCAACAACACAAATCAATCGCCCACCAGGCACCAACAAATCGAAGCACTTCTGCCAAACCCTGTCCAACTGAGCCAAGAATCCTTCGTAGTCGACGATATGACCCAATTGCCCCACCGTATCCCGATATTCTTTGAGCGTCCAATACGGCGGTGAAGTCAGGACAAGATGGACAGAACCCGCGAAACTCGCTCCTATCTCCCTTGCGTCACCGTGAACTAGCAAGTGTCGAGTCGGAATTCGTTCGACAGTCTGGCGAATAAGATTTAGTAGTGATGGATCCTTAGCAATCCGCGGAATTGCGGTCTGAAGGTCACCCAAGTGGCTTAGTTCATCGGGCAAGAAGCTCTCCAGGTCAACTTGCGCCAATTCGTTGATCTTTCGAACCGCTGACGTAATCACCCCTTCCACTCCTCCATCATCTTCGTGAATTCCTTGAACAGATAATGCGAATCGTGCGGCCCCGGCGCGGCTTCCGGATGATACTGCACGGTGAACAGCGGCAAGATTCCGATGCCGCAGGCCTTCCAGCGTCTGGTCGTTCAGATCGATGTGTGTCAACTCGACTTCACTCTCGGCCAGCGAGTCGGGATCAACCGCAAAATTATGGTTGTGCGCCGTGATCTCGATCTTGCCGGTCCTTAACTGCTTCACCGGATGGTTCCCGCCGTGGTGTCCGAACTTCAGCTTGAACGTCTTGCCGCCGAGCGCAATGCCCGACGAGTTGATGCCCCAGGCAGATCCCGAAGATTGGCTGCCGTCCCATGAGCCGGCGAATCGAATCCACCGCATAGGTGCAGGGCTCAGGATCGCCGGGACCGTTGGAGAGAAAAACTCCATCCGGCTTTAAGGCGAGCACATCCTCCGCCGGAGTCTGCGCCGGGACCACCGTCACCTTGCAGCCCTCGCCGCGAAGCTTGCGCAGAATGTTCTGCTTGATGCCGAAGTCGTACGCGACCACATGAAATCGCGCCGGCTCATCTTTCACTCCGACCACGGCCACCGGTTCGTGCGAGCGCTCGCCCACTTCCCACACGTACGGGCGCTTCGTGCTGACTTCTTTTGCCAGATCCATCCCGTCCATCTTCGGGATGGACCGCGCCTTGGCGATCAACTTGTCGGCATCGCTGCCGATGGTCGAGACCACTCCCCGCATCACGCCGTGGTCGCGCAGATGCCGCACCAGTGCCCGCGTGTCGATGTCGGACAGCACGGGCACCTTGAACTGCTCCAGATATTCTTCGGCCACCTGCTGCGAGCGCCAGTTCGAGCTCACGCGTCGAGAACTCGCGCACGATCAGCCCTTCGATCCACGGACGCGTGGCTTCGTTGTCTTCCTGGTTGGTGCCGTAATTGCCGATTTCAGGGTTGGTCAGGACAACGATCTGCCCCGAGTAGGAGGGGTCCGTGAAAATTTCCTGGTAGCCGGTGATGGAAGTATTAAAAACGACTTCGCCGTAGCATTCGCCTTTGGCGCCGTAGCCTTTGCCTCGGAAGACTCGCCCGTCTTCCAGCGCAAGGATAGCCTGCATTCTCGCTCCGGTGAGTGGATTTTCAGAATCTTATCAGGGAATAGCGCCGCGGCCAAGAGCGGAAATCGGAGAAATCGCGAAACCAATGAATGGCTGCAAGAGATGGGCGCTCTGTCTAGAGGATCGCGAGACAGGAAGACGCAGCGGGATGCCTGGGCTGCTTACCTTACGCGCCCCAGCTTATCCATCGGCCAGTAGCCAAACACGGCCTTGCCGTAAATGTAGCTCTGGTTGACCGGGCCGAAATCGCGGCTGTCGTTCGACATCGAGCGATGGTCGCCCAGCACGAAGAAGAACTTCGGCGGGACCGTGGTCTCGGGATACGAGCGGGAATCGGCATAGGCAGGCGGAACATAGTCTTCGTCGAGCGCCTGGTCGTTCACATAGACCTGGCCGCCATCAATGCGGATGCGATCGCCCGCCATTCCGATCACCCGTTTGATGTAGCTCTTGGACGGATCGCGCGGATAGCGGAACACCACAATATCCCCGCGCTCAATCGGTTCCAGCCGATACACAAACTTGTTGACGAAGATCCGCTCCTGATCTTCGAGCGAGGGCATCATGCTGGTGCCCTCCACTTTCACCGGCTGATAGAGGAAGATGATGATGAAGGCGGAGATGGCCAGAGAAATGATCAGATCGCGAACCCAGACGCCGATCCCGGTCCCCAGGCGAGCGGGCAACGACGCTACCGGCGCAGCGGCGCGCGATCGCACAAGGCGTCGGCACCTCTGCCTCGCCGCCTGGATTTGGATCTGAAAATGTTCCTGCCATGCGTTCCTATTGTATACAGAACGCGTCTTGCGAGCAGCGGGTTACATGAACGCTTCTAGTTTAGTCAGGTACCTCGGGCCGCTTGACGCGCTTCCGATCCTCGTTGGACGACAGGTTACAATGAACCCACGAGAGGACATTTCATGACACGCGCTTTCTCCAGAATAAGTTCGTCTACCGCAGCCTGACCCTGGTCTTTCTCTTTCTGGTGACTACTCTAAGCATGTCGGCCGAATGGGCCGCGCTGCCGGAAGAAGGAGGCGTCCCGGCCTACAACGCCGCGCCTCCCCCAAAGGGACGAAACTGCCTGCCCTCCTGACCAAGTCGACCTGTGGGGAGCCGACGCGCAGAATCCCTACCAGACCCACGCCTACGAACTGGCGGCGAAGATTCCCAACGTGCTCCACCAGCAGCCCTGCTACTGCTATTGCGACCGCATGGGTCACAACAGCCTGCACAGCTGCTTCGAGAACACGCATGGCGCCCAGTGCGCGACCTGTCTGAAAGAGCTTTACTATTCCTATCAGCAGCACAAGAAGGGCAAGACCGCCGCGCAAATTCGCGGCTGGCATCATCAAGGGAGAGTGGAAGCAGATCGATCTGCAGTCGGCCTCGACGATGAATTAACCAGTGACGAGTTGCGAGTACCGGACGACTACCGAGTACTGCTTGCGCGAGCTACTCGCTACCGGCTGCTCGGGTTACTCGCTCGTGAATGGACCTCAACCCGCTCTTTGAGTGATACTTTACTGCTCGGCTAGAATGCAGGATTCCAAGGAGTTCCCATTACCAAGAGCACAGGAAGAGTTTTGCACATGGCCCAGAAACCTACTGCGAAGAAATCCGTGGCGGAAGATCCGCGTTACACGCAGGCTCTGCAGAGCTACGAGTCCGGCCTGCGCGCCATGCAGGAGCATAAGTTCGACAAGGCGAAGCCTCATTTTCAGAAGGTGATTGCCGGTCCCAGCAAGGAACTGACCGACCGCGCCTCCGTCCATCTCAATACCTGCAACCAGCACATGGAGCGCTCCACGGCCACTCAGTTCAAGACCGCCGAGGAGCACTTCGACTACGCCGTCTCGTTGATGAACATTGGCGACTACGTTACCGCTCGCGAGCATCTCGACAAGCTGCTCAAGCAGGATCCCAAGGCCGATTACGTGATCTACGGTCTGGCTGCCCTGGACTGCCTGACGGGTCACGTCGAGGATTCCCTGAGGCGGCTGGACGAGGCGCTTCGTCTGAATCCCCAACTGCGTTTCCAGGCGCGCAACGATTCCGACTTCCAGAATCTGGCCGAGGATCCGCGCTTCACCGAATTGCTTTATCCCGATCCTGGCGCCGAACTTGGGCTCGCCGACGCCGACTTCCGCGAAGAAGAGCCCGCGTAGCCCGACCACAGGACGCGTCGATGGGAACAAAACCCGCCGAGCCTCGGCCCCGGAGAAGACCGGGCGCGAGCGCGGTCTTCGCGTCGTCGCCATCGGCGGCGGCACCGGCCTTTCCACTCTGCTCAAGGGACTGAAGCGTTTCGTCCTCTGGCCGTCGGAAATCGCCGCGCAGCCCGATTCGCCGGTGATTCGCGATCTGAGCGCCGTCGTCACGGTCAGCGACGACGGCGGCTCCAGCGGCCGCCTGCGTAAAGAACTCAACATGCTTCCGCCGGGCGACATCCGCAACTGCATCGTCGCCCTCAGCGAAGATGAAGCCCTGCTCTCGAAACTTTTCCGCCACCGCTTCGAAAAGGGATCGGGCCTCGAAGGCCACAGCTTCGGCAATCTGTTTCTCGCGGCACTGACTTCCCTCACCTCAGACTTTTCCGAAGCCGTGCGCCTCTCTTCCGAGATTCTTCTCACCCGCGGCCATATCTATCCCGCCACCACCTCGAACATCGAACTCGAAGCGCTCATGGAAGACGGCTCGCGCGTCCGCGGAGAAACAAAAATCACTGCCAGCAAAGGACGCATCAGCGAACTGTTTCTGGTTCCGCCCGACGTCGGGCCGATGCCGCAGACTCTGGAGGCCATCGCCCACGCCGACAGATCACCATCGGTCCCGGATCGCTGTTCACCAGCCTGATCCCCAACCTGCTGGTGCGCGGCATTGCGCAGGCGATCGTCGAATCGCCCGCCACCAAGGTCTACATCTGCAATCTGATGACCCAGGCCAACGAGAGTCTCGGCCTGACTGCTGCCGACCACATTCGCGCGCTGAACAGCCACGCGCAAAAACAAATCTTCGACTACGCGCTCATCAACCGAACTCCCGCTTCTGCCGAACTTCAAGCCAAATACGCCAGCGAAGGCGCCTGCCAGATCGTGAACGACCTCGACGCCATCGAAGCGCTCGGAGTGATTCCCGTGCTCGGCGACTATCTGGAAGAAGCTGGAGTCGCGCGCCACAACACGACTCGCGTGGCCCGGGACCTGATGCATCTCGTGGCGCAACCTCCGCGCACCAACCCGCGCGAGATAGCTCACGCTCCCATTAATTCTTGTCATTCCGAGCGCAGCGAGGAATCTGCTCTCCGTCTGCGGCTCCACGCTTGCGTTTGTCGGTGCACAACCGCTTCCTGTATCGTGATTCTTCCGCTCGACCTACATCTTCGAGGCGGATCGTCATGCGCTCTTCTCTGTTTCTCTTCGCCGCTCTGCTGATCGCAGCGTCGCTCTGCCTCGCCCAAGCCGGCCCTGAAAAAGGCGGCCACGAAGTCCAGATCTGGGCCGGCGGCGGCCACTCCGTCAGCGGCGGACGAGGCAATACCGGCGTCTTCGACGCCGGCCTGCGCTACGGATGGATCCTCACCGGCCCGCATCTGCCCGGTTTTCTTCGCGGACGTTTCGAGTACGCGGTTGACGCCGTTCCCGTTTTCTTCGTCTTCCAGCCAGCGAACACCGCCTATGGCGTAGGCTTCGATCCGCTTGGCCTCAAGTGGAATTTCGAACGCCACGGCCGCTTCTCGCCATACCTCGAACTCTGCGGCGGCGGCTTTTCACCGACCACAACGTCCCCACTGGAACCAACACCGTAAATTTCACCCCCCAGGCCGCGCTCGGCGTGCATATTCTCGGCGCGAAGCACAATGTAAGTCTCGAACTGCGCTACATGCACATCTCGAATGCTGGATTGGCGACGCCGAATCCGGGAATCAATACCGTGCAAGTGCGGCTGGGCGTTGGAAAGTTCTTCGGCCGCCGCAGTCGCTAATCTCGTCTGTTCACGTTGACTCATGGCTATGAGTCATATAGACTCATCCTATGGCTAAGCGACTACAGGTGATTTTGCAGGATCCGGAATACCGGGAAATTCAACGAGCAGCCCGTTCGCGCCAGATGTCGATTGCCGAGTGGGTCCGCCAGGCGCTTGCGCTCGCTCGCCGACGTGAACCGGTAGGCGACATGGGCAAGAAACTTGAAATTATTCGAGCGGCTGCGAAGCACGAGTTTCCCACGGGGGACATCGACACTATGCTGGCGGAGATCGAACAGGGATATCTAACGGACCGGCAGTCGTGATCCTGGTCGATTCCAATATTCCGATGTACCTGGTGGGCGCGCCCCATCCGCATAAGATCGACGCGCAACGCTGGATGGAAAAGTTACTCAGCGACCGTCAGCGTCTGGTCACCGATGCCGAAGTGCTGCAGGAGATCCTACATCGCTATGTGGCGGTTAACCGCCGCGATGCAATTCAACCGACTTTTGATTCCTTGCTCGGCGTCGTCGATGAGGTGTTGGCGGTCGACCGTGCCATCGTCGAGCGCGCCAAGGAGATTATCTTTGGTCATGGGCGCCTGTCCGCGCGCGACGCCGTGCATCTGGCCGTGATGGAACAACATGGCATCGACAGAATCCTGACCTTCGATTCGGGCTTCGACGGCTTTCCGGGATCACTCGGCTGTCGTAAGTCACCTCTGTCATCCGCACTGGACCGCAGCTAGAGTTGCGGCTCTGGCGTGACCCAGCTATTCTTCTCCCTTATGTCCACGCTCGTCGAATGCGTTCCTAATTTCTCCGAAGGCCGCGACAAATCCAAAGTTGACGCCATCATCGAGGCCATGAAGATGCCCGGCGTCTACCTGCTCGATCGCGAAATGGACTCCGACCACAATCGCTGCGTCATTACTCTGGCCGGCGAGCGCGAGGCCATTCAGGAAGCCGCCATCCGCGGCGTGGGCAAGGCTTCTGAAGCTGATCGACCTCAACGTGCACACGGGCGCGCATCCGCGCATGGGCGCGACCGACGTAGTTCCCTTCATCCCCATCGACGGCGTCACCATTGAAGACTGCGTGGCCATGGCCGTCTACGTCGGCGAGCAGATCTGGAAGCGTTACCAGATTCCGGTGTATCTCTACGAATCCGCCGCCAGAATTCCCGAACGCCAGGGTCTGGAAAATATTCGCCGCGGCCAGTTCGAAGGTATTCGCGCCGAGATCGCGACCAACCCCGCGCGCCGTCCCGGACTTTGGCGATCCCTGCGTGCATCCCACGGCCGGCGCGACGGTGGTGGGCGCGCGCAAATTCCTGATCGCGTATAACGTGTTCCTCAATACGCCCGATGTTGAGATCGCCAAGAAGATCGCCAAAGCCGTGCGCTTCTCGAGCGGCGGAATGCGATTCGTGAAAGGCGCTGGCTTCCTGGTGCGCGGTCTGGCCCAGGTCTCGATGAACCTTACCGACTTCGAGCAAACACCGATCCACCGCGTTTTTGAGATGGTGAAACGCGAGGCCGCCCGCTACGGCGTTACGCCGGTGTCGAGCGAGATCGTCGGACTGATTCCCAAGAAAGCTTTGGAGCAAGCCGCCGAGTGGTTCCTGCAGGTGGAGAATTTCGATTCGTCGTTGATTCTGGAAAACCGTCTGACGGCGGTCATGGGCGGAAAGATGGCCGTCGGCGGCCTGCGCGCGGGAGTCGAACCTTTCGTCGAGCAACTCGCCGCCCCCACGGCCACTCCCGGAGGCGGCAGCGCCTCCGCCGCGGCGGCAGCCATGGCCGCGGGCCTCGCCGCCATGGTCGCCTCCATGTCGCGCGGCAAAAAGGCTTATCTGCAATACGAATCGCAACTCAGCGCGGCCATCGCGCGGCTCACGCCGCTGCGCGAAGAACTGAAGGCTGCGGTCGACGCCGATGCCGAATCCTACAACTCTGTCATGAAGGCGTACAAGCAAGCCAAGACCGCCGCGGATGAAAAGTCCGGCGAGGCCATGATCGAAGCCGCCCTCAAAGAGGCGACCGACGGTTCCGCTGAGCGTCGCTGAAAAAGCCCACGAAGTCGCGCAGATCGTGAAGTCGCTCGAGCCCATTACGAATCCCAACATGAAATCGGACTTGACCACGGCTCTGGCTCTGGCTCGTGCGGCCATTACCGGTGCGCTGGCCAATGTAGAGATCAATCTGGCCTCGCTGAAAGATCAGGCGTTCGCGGCGGAAGTGCGCAAGCGAGTGCAGCCCTCTCGTAGAGACGTTGCTTGCAACGTCTTTCTCACCGCCAGTCGCGGCGGCTGTCGGCGAAGACGTAGCAAGCTAGGTCTCGACCACGGGTGGACTCGCCGGTCAATGGGCAGTGTACTTTTGTGCGATCCTCGGCGGCTGCAAGTAAAATACAATAAAGCGATCTATTAACTGCAGGGCCGGATCGTGCATCCAAGTAAAGTGCACCGTCAACCCTAACCTGTTTCTCCGATTCGAGGCGTTATGAAACTCTTTAAGATTTGCCTGGCTTCTCTACTTCTGGTGAGCATGGCCTACGCCATGCCGCTGAACTCGTCTGCTCGCTCCTGCGTTCCCGCCGATCTGCTGCAGCTAATTTCGGTGGATTATCGCGCTCTCAAAGATTCGCCCACCGCGATGGCGCTGAAGCAGCAGGTGCTGCCGGACAATCTCAAGCAGTTCGAGGCGGCTCTCAAGACTATCGGGATCGATCCCGACAAAGATGTGGACACGCTGGCGTTCGCCTCATTCCGCGCCGGCAAGCAGGGAGTGCGGGGCGTCGGCGTTGCGGCCGGCCCTTTTAACATGAAGGCCGTGCTTAAGAAGATGAAGCTGCAGAAGTTTGTGCCCAAGAAGTACGGCACTGCCGAAATTTATCCCATGGACGGCGGCTTCGTCATGAGTTTTCTGGATGACAGCACGCTGCTGTTCGGCGACGCCACCGCGATCCGGGTTGCGCTCGATACCAGCAATGGCCAGGTTCTTGGCCTGGATACGAACGGCAACATGGCTGACATGATGTCCGAGCGTTGACTCCGCGCCGGTCTGGAGCATTCTCGACCAGCAAGGCACGCAGAACATGATGCGCTCAGCCCTGGGCGAGGCCGCCAAGGTTGCCGACTACGAAACCGTGAAGAAACGCCTGCTGGGCTCGCGCTACACCATGAATTTCAACAGCGGCGTCAACTTCGATTTGACCGTCGTCACTTCCGATACCGTGACCGCGGGCACCATGTCGTCGCTGGTCAAGGCCGGCATGCTTTACAAGAAGATGAGCGCGACGCCGGCCGAGAAGGTCGCGGTGGACAATACCACCGTCGATTCTGACGGCTCGAACCTGCTGCTGCACTTCAAGGCCAGCGACCAGCAATTCCAGTCGCTGATGCATTCGGAGTTGTTCGCAGCGGTCTCGCACTAGGTCAAGAACGGTTTGCGATAAAGGCACGGTGACATTCACGTCTCGGTGCCTTTGTCGTCTCCAAAATCTCGCCGCTCAAGCTAACGTCACTTCTTTCGCGCCGCCCGTTTCTCTCCCGCCCAGCCTTCCTTCACGATCTGCCGCGCGCGCCCGATGGCCAGTGAATCCGCGGGAACGTCGTCGGTAAGGCACGATGCCGCTCCCACATACGCGCCCTTGCCCACGCGAATCGGCGCCACCAGCGTGCTGTCGCTGCCAATGAATACTCCATCTTCAATTACAGTCTTGTGCTTGTGGACGCCGTCGTAGTTGCAAGTGATCGTGCCGGCGCCAATATTTACGCCCGCACCGATCTCCGCGTCGCCGAGATATGTCAGATGGTTTGCCTTCGATCCCTTGCCCAGCTTGATCTTTTTCGTTTCGACAAAATTTCCTACATGCGCGCCTTCGCCGATCTCGCTACCCGGGCGCAAATGCGAGTAAGGCCCTACTACCGCTCCCGCGCTAATCCGAGCCTCTTCCATGGCGCATGCCGGAAGAACCATGACTTCGTCCCCAATTTCCGAGTCGCGAATCACGCAGTAAGAACGAATACGGCAGGCAGAGCCAATCCGCGTCTTGCCCAGCAACTGTACATAGGGCTCGATCACCGTGTCTGGCGCGATCTCCACGTCAGCGTCGATCACGCAGGTTGCCGGATAAAAAACCGTTACACCGTCGGCCATCAGCTGGCGGCACTTCGCCAACCGCATCTTTTCGTCGATGTCCGCCAGTTCCGCGCGTGTGTTTCCGCCCAGCACTTCAATCGCGTCCGCAGTCTTAAACGCCACTACGCGTTGCCGTGCCTTGCGCAGAACCTCGGCCATGTCGGTCAGGTAATACTCGCCGTGCGCGTTGGCGGTCGAAAGTTTTCCAATGTTGCCGTAGAGTTCCTTCACCGCGAAAACGTAGAAGCCGGAATTAATTTCGCGAATCTTTTTCTGCGCCGAGCTCGCCGCCTTTTCTTCGACAATCGCCTGCACTTCGGCGCTTCGCGGCGTCTTGCGCAGCACCCGGCCATACCCTGTCGGATTTGCCAGGTCCGCGCTCAACAGCGTCATGGCTGCCTGCTCCTCCAGATGGAAATTGCGCAGGCGCCCCATCGTTTCCGGCGTGATTAGCGGAGCGTCGCCCGAGAGCACGATGACATGATCGTACCCAGCCAAAACTTCGCGCGCCATAATGAGCGCATGGCCCGTTCCTCGCTGCTCCGGCTGCAGCAAAAAGTTAACGCCCGTGTGCTCCATCGCCGCCCGAACGCGGTCGGCCTCGTGGCCGATGATCGCGTACACATCCTTCGCTGGCACGATTCGAACGGCTGCGCGGATTACGTGCTCCAGCAGCGGTTTGCCGCCAACTTCATGTAACACTTTAGGAAGTCGCGATTTGAGTCTGGTCCCCTTGCCCGCGGCCATGATCGCAACCGCAACGCGTGGTCCCGATGTCGCGCCCGATCCATAGGGCGAAAGAGAGGACGTACGCTTCCGCGAAGGTATTGCGGAAGCTGCCCGAGCAGAAGACCTGCCTTTCGATTTCTTCATTCGCCCCAATATACCGCGAGCCTGCAGCAATGGCTATTTCCAGGCTGATGTCCTAAAATCCTTGCCCGGCAGAAAATGGCGAGGCGAGACTGCCCGCCTCCATCACAGAGAGGAAGACATGCCCAAGTACGTCATCGAGCGCGACATCCCTAGCGTCGGCGATGTGACCCCGGACCAGGTCATCGCTATCTCACAGAAATCCTGCAGCGTGCTGAACAACCTGGGTCCGAAGATCCAGTGGCTGCACAGCTACGTTACTCAGGACAAAATTTACTGTGTCTACATCGCGCCCAACGAAGAAATGGTGCGAGAACATGCCAGGCAAGGCGGATTTCCGGCGAACCGCGTCTCGGAGGTGAAGCTAGTCATCGATCCCACTTCCGCCGAAGCGTAGCGCATCGCTATAGCCCAAGCCCCCCGTCCACGGCCAGAATCTGGCCAGTGATGAATTGCGGCGCGGTGGCGAAGAACAATACCGCCTCGGCAATCTCCTCCCCGCGCCCGTTGCGCTGCATCGGGGTCTGCTTCGCCATGCGTCGCATGAAGGCCGCGGCGGATCTATCTCCCAAGTCGATCATCCCCGGAGCCACGGCATTCACCGCAATCTCCGGCGCCAGCGCCTTGGCCATCACCTTGGTCAGCATGTGCAGCGCGGCCTTCGACGAGCAATAATGCGCATGCGTGGCCCACGGCCTGAGGCCGCCGAGCGATCCCATGTTGATGATCTTCCCCTGAACGGCGGCCTCGATTGTGCCGCGGTCGGAGCCTTTGGTTCGCTTCCGCCGCATCCACTTCAGAGCCTCCCGCGCCACCAGAAACGGGCCGCGCGTATTGGAGGCGAAAATCGCGTCCCACTGCCGCACCGTGAGTTTTTCGAATTCCACCGCCTCGTAGTTCGCCGCGTTGTTGACGAGTATGTCGATGCGCCCCAATTCGCGCCCAACCTCCCTCATCATCGACCGAACGCTGGCCTCATCGGTGACGTCGCAGCGCAGCGCGAATGCCCGCACCCCGCATCCCGACAGATCGACCACCGTCTCCCGCGCTTCCCGCGCCGAGTTCCTGAACGTGATGGCTACGTCCGCGCCTGCCTGTGCCAGCGCCAGCGCCGACGCTCGCCCTAAGCGCCGCGCCGCGCCCGTAACCAGCGCGGTTTTGCCAGCTAGAGGCCTCGTTGGAGGATTATGCATGGTGGGATTCTAACGCTTCGCGCTGCCGGCTTGCCGCTGATGGCCACAACCGCGCCCGCCCGCATCCGTCTCCGGTTGTCGTTTCGGAAGAATCCTAAGTAATGTGAAAACAAGTCGGGGACCGAGCGACCCTTCTTGGGCCAAGCCAAATGGTCCAGCCACCAGACCTCCCGAAACGACTTCCCTCGTCCTTTCGTGCGGCTTTGTTATGGAAAAACGCCAATTCCTCAGGCTAGAATCCCCGCATGTCAGAATCGCGCAGCGTCGTGATCTATTCCCGCAAAGGATGTCACCTGTGTGAAGTAGTCAAAGAGAGCCTCTCCAAGCTTTCGCGGCGGGGAGGATTCACCTGGCAGGAGGTCGATGTTGACGCTGACTCCGAGCTGCGACGCCAGTTCAACGACGAAGTGCCCGTGGTCTTTATCGACGGGCGCAAAGCCTTCAAGTACCGCATGGACGAGCAGGAATTCCTCAGGAAGCTAGCTAGCTAACGCCTCTTGGTTCGAATCCGGCTGGTTCCCGTTTACAATCTCTCATCGGCATGCTGCGAACGCAACTCTACGCCAACCCTCACAATCTCTTTCTGCACGATGTGCTGCTCGACTCCTGCCGACGCAATGCGCGAAAGACTGCTTTAGTGGATGCTTCCTGCGGTCGCCGCCTGACGTATGCCGAATATGGAGAAATCGTCGAAGCTTTGGCTCGCGGCTTCATCGCCGCCGGCGTCAAACCCGGCCAAGTGGTCGCGATCTTCCTGCCGAACTCATGGGAGTTCTGTGCCGCTTACCACGCCGCCACGTTGGCTGGAGCGATTCCCACTCTGCTCAATCCTACCTACCGCGAGCGCGAAGTCCGCTACCAAATGGAAAACTCCGGTGCCGTCATCTTAATCACGGATGGCGCAAACATAGAAGGCATCAATCTGGCGGGATTGCCTGAGCTGCGCCGCGTTTACACGACGCGCCATCCTGCCCCGGGCGCCGAGCCTTTCGCCAATTTACTCCGATCGGTGACCGCCGCTTGTCGCAAGCCGGATCAATCTTGCGAACAAACTCTTGCGGTGCTTCCCTATTCCAGCGGCACCACGGGCCTGCCCAAGGGTGTCATGCTTTCGCATTACAATCTAGTCGCGAATGTGTATCAGTTGCTCGGTCCGAATTCCACGTCGTTCCATGCAAGCGACAATGTTCTGTGCTGCCTTCCGCTCTACCATATTTACGGCCTGAATGTGGTTCTCAATCCCGCACTGATTGTGGGCGCGACGTTGATTCTGGTGCCGCGCTTCAATGTGCCGATGCTCACCAAACTCCTGATTGACGAAGCCGTGACCACGATGCCTCTGGTCCCGCCCGCGCTCAATGCCCTGTGTCAGGCGGCCGAGGCGGGAGAGTTTCCCCGCGATCATCAAGTTCACTGGATCAAATCTGGAGCCGCTCCGCTCGCTCCGGATCTTGCTCGCCGCTTCACCGCTCTCACCAACATTCTGGTGTGCCAGGGGTACGGTATGACCGAGGCCTCGCCCGTGACCCACGTTGGTTTCCTGGCGCCTGAGTTCTATCGCCCCGACTCGATCGGGCATCCCCTTGCGGAAACCGACTGCCGGGTGCTGTCGCAGCCCGATATCGATCCCGGCGACAAGCCGGACGAGCTGACCGAAGCGCCTTTCGGACTGCCCGGAGAACTCGTCATGCGCGGTCCGCAATTCATGTTGGGTTATTGGAACGAACCGGAAGCAACCGCTGCCGTCTTACGCAACGGTTGGTATTGGTCCGGCGATATCGTAACGCGCGATCGCGAAGGATTCTACCGGGTCGTCGACCGCCGCAAGGAAATGATCAAGTACAAAGGCTTCCCCGTCGCCCCGGCCGAAGTCGAAGCCGTCCTGCTGGAACACCCGGCGGTAAAAGAGTGCGGCGTGGTCGGCCGCCTCGACTCTGCAGCCGGAGAAGTCCCAGTCGCCTTCGTGGCCTTGCGCGATGGATTTGCCGGAAGCCACAAGCTCGCAGAAGAACTCTGCGCTTTCGTTGCGGATCGGCTTACCCATTACAAACAACCGCGCGACGTCCACTTCGTGAACGCCGTTCCGAAAACTGCATCTGGCAAAATCCTGCGCCGCGAATTGAGAAAGTCCCTCGCCTGATCGAGCCCGCAGCTTTTCCGCCGGGCGCCGCGCCGCGACCATGAAGATACTGAAGAAGAAATGACACGCTTTTGACACCCCGCTGACAATTCCTGCACGGCTTCCCCCCACACTCATTTCGAGCATGCTCCACGATGGTCACCCTCGAGTGCCCGCAAATGTCCAGCCCAGCAGCTTGTTTCGCGGGATGGCGGCGCGGAGAGCATCACGTCTAACCTTGCCTGCAATCGTCACAGGAGGATTGTCATGAATTTGTCTCAACTGAAAAGCTGGGCTTGCGCAGCCTCACTCGTCGCCGCCTCGGCGCTTGGCGCTCAGGCCCAGGGAAACCACTTCAATACGCGGGGAAACATTCTGATTTCCGACCAGTACAACAATCGTGTGATCGAAGTAAATCCCAACAACCATCACGTCGTGTGGCACTTCGGCAACGGTTCGAGTGTAGCGGGGCCGCATTCAGTGGTTGGCGTCAATGACGCGCAGCGCATTGGCCCCTTTACGCTAATCGCCGGCACGGGCGTTCCTCCGCAAGCGGAGCCCACTTGCCCGAGTGGTTGCGCCGATAACCGCGTCATGATCGTCGATCCCAGAGGCCATATCATCTGGCAGTACGGGCATGCTGGCGTCACTGGAGCAGGGCCCGACCAACTCAACACTCCCGTACAGAACACATGGTTGCCCAACGCGCATATTTTGATCACCGATCAAGGCAACAATCGCATCATCGAAGTCACTCTCGACAAGCGAATCGTTTGGCAGTACGGCCAGACCGGAGTTAGCGGCGCTGGTCCTGACCAGCTCAACAACCCCAACAGCGCCGAACTGCTGGCCAATGGTCACGTTCTAATCGCCGACGAAAACAATAACCGCGTCATCGAAGTGAACCACAAGAAACAAATCGTATGGAGCTACGGATGCGCCACGTGCGCGCAACTCAGCGGCGCCGCTTTCGCCAGCCGGTTGCCGAGCGGCGATACGCTGATCACCGATTCCAACAACAACCGCATCGTCGAAGTGAACTCCAGCGGCAACACGGTCTGGACCTACTCCACCAATACCCGCCCCGGCAGCGTCTCCTCGCCTCTCCCCACCCGCGCCGTCCGTCTCAAGAACGGCAACACTCTCATCAGCGACCAGAACAACATGCAGGTCATCGAAGTAGATCGTGATCAGAACATCGTCTGGAGCCAGGGCATGATTGCCGTCGCCGGTAATGGCTTTGACATGCTGAATGGCCCCTATGATGCGAAGGCAGTAGGCGACTACACGGGCCTAACATCGCCCTTGGGCGAAGATGAAGATAACGACCGCTAATTCTCGACCGGGGGTGCCCCACCCTTCTCCGCGTTCTTCGCGAGAGGGTGGGGGTTTTTTGATCTGGCGGCTGTGTAACCAGTGTCTCTCCCCGAGTTTCGCATTCTTCCGCGACCTAGGAAGTCCCGCTCTCACAGTTCGAAGTTTGTCTATTTGTGCTTACCCCTTGACATGGTCGCCGAGGGAACTTCCTGTCGGTGCCCTCGGAATAAAGCTGAAATCACCGAGAACCAGAATGCGGAGAACAAGGAAGAAGTGGGTGCCCCATCCTAACGTCGCGCGCTTTGCGACGTTAGGGTGGGGATTTTGACTTTACTCTCCCGTGAGAAATCTATATTGCGCCTCGGTCAGGGGCACCACACTCAACCTTCCCTGCCGCGCCAGCGGAGACTCCGCAAATAACTTGTTGGCCTTGGCCTCGGCCAATGTTACCGGCTTAGGATTGGCCCTTCCGACTTTGATTTTCACTTGCGGGTTCTTCGCATCCGACGCATCCACCGACACAACCGAGGCGGTTCCCACCGCGCTCTTCTCATCTCCCGTGTGATAAATCACCAGCCGTTCCCCCTGCTTCATCCCTCGCAGATTCTTCAACGCCACCGGATTCGAGACCCCATCCCAAATAGTGGTATTCTCCCGCTGCAAATCTGCAAAAGAATACGTAGATGGTTCGGTTTTCAGCAAGTAATCCATCGCGTCCCCCAATCGTCAAAAGCGTTCTTGCTCAAAGCGGCGCGGCCGCTAGTTCGGCTTCTTCTTCTGATCCGCTGGTGGAGGGTCTTGTTTCGGCGCGGGGTCCTTCGCGTGATCGTCATACACCGAGTATTGCCCCTGGGGGCGCTTCAGCTTGATCGTGATCTCCGTCTTTCCTTTTTCGACGTCGTAGTCCTCCCCAAACGTCTGAAATCCCGTTGCGATCACTTGCACTCGCAGCATGCCATACGGAATGCCATCAAAATTCGCCTTCCCCTCCGGATCGGTCTTTAACTCCATGTCCCCGCGTTCCTGCTTGCCCTTCTCATTCACGGCATGCATGATCACCGCAGCATTTCGCACCGGCTTCCCGTTGTCGTCCTTGATCACCTGGAAATACACAAACGACGTCGGTTCATTGTCCTTATCTTTTTGCCCGACCGCGGCTCCCGCCATCGCGAGCGCCAGCAGCACCCCAATTACGAAGCTCTTCTTCATGCAAGCCATTTTATGCAGCCGCGCTCTCCCTGTCATCTTCGTTCCCACGCCATGACCCTCGCGGGCTTCCCCCTCTTTTACAATGCCGAGGTGAAGACTTGGGACGTAATCATCATCGGCGGGGGCATCATCGGCCTTTCCCTCGCCCTCGCCCTCCGCAGGCGAGGCGCGACCGTCTTGGTCGTCGAGCGCGGAGAGCCAGGCCGCGAAGCCTCCCACGCCGCCGGCGGGATGTTGGTCGATTCCGGCGCGGAAACTCCTGCCGCTCTCCAGTCGCTCGCCACCGCCAGCGCTCGCATGTATCCCGAATTCGCACATGAACTACAACTGGAATCTGGAATGAATGTCGATCTGCGCAATCAGGGGACCATTGTGTTTCCTTCTTCGGAGCATGTCCATGAGGAGCCGGCGCTTCCAGCCACCAGTCTGTCACCCGCTTCACTGGCTGAACTCGAACCAGCGCTGGCCGAGTCAACCCGTCCGGCCTTCTACTTAAAAGAGCGCAGCGTCGATCCGCGAGCGCTCACCACCGCCGCCTGGAAAGCAGCGAAACATCGCGGTGTAGACTTCTCCTCCGGCGACGAGGTCAAGTCTGTAACTTTAGTCGACGGCCACGCTGCCGGGGTCAAAACCATCCACACTGCATTCCACGCCGCCAAAGTCGTCAACTGTGCCGGAGCGTGGTCCGGCCAAATCGGGCCTCACCCGTTCCCCACGCGCCCCGTAAAAGGCCAAATGCTGTGCCTTCTAACGCCCTCGCGCACGTTGCTCAAACACGTAATCCGCTCTCCGGAGGCATATCTGATCCCACGAAGCGACGGACGCCTTCTGGTCGGCGCTACCGTCGAAGAAGCCGGATTCGACAAACGCACTGACATCCCGACAATCCAGCGCTTCCATCGCGCCGCGCTCGCCTTGGTCCCGGAGCTGCGCAACGGCAAAATTCTCGAAGATTGGGCCGGCCTACGCCCCGGAACTCCTGACGCCTTGCCCATCCTCGGCCCTACCGCAACCCCCGGCTACTATGTCGCCACTGGCCACTTTCGCGACGGCATCCTCCTAGCTCCCATCACTGCGGAGGTCATGGCAGCGGTCATCGAAGGCCGAACTCCGGAATACGACCTCACTCGGTTCTCTCCTGCAAGATTCTCTTGAGTTGCGGGCTCCCCGAAATGGGTGCCCCATTTCTCGCCTCTTTTGCGAGAAGTGGGGATTTTCTCTGTGTGAACGTCCGCGCCCTCTGTTCCCCCGAGCTATACTGATTAGTTTCCTCGGGTTCTCGATCCGCTATTCCAGTAATGTCTCGCCGAGATCACAGAAAGGATTCCCATGGCTTCCTCCGCAGTCGCTTTCGCCCGCAGTAATCAGCAACGTTTCCTAAGCGAACTGAAAGACCTCCTCCGCATTCCCAGCGTCAGCACCCTCGAAGAGCACAAGCCCGACATAAAAAAAGCCGCCGACTACGTGGCCAACGAACTACGCCGCATCGGTATGGAGAACGTCGAAGTCATCGCCACCAAAGGACATCCGCTCATCTACGCCGACTGGCTGCACGCTACCGGCAAGCCCACCGTCCTCTGCTACGCCCACTACGATGTCCAACCCGCCGAACCGCTCGACGAATGGCACAGCCCGCCCTTCGAACCCACCGAGCGTAACAACAACCTCTACGCCCGCGGCGCAGTCGACGACAAAGGCCAACTCTGGATGGAAGTCAAAGCCCTGGAATCCCTAATACAAAGCCGCGGCGGCAAACTCCCGCTGAATGTGAAAATCATTTTCGAAGGCGAAGAAGAAGTCGGCGGCGAAGCCATCGCCGAATATCTCCGCAAGCAAAAAGCCAAGCTGAAGGCCGATTTCGCCCTGGTCTGCGACACCGAATTATTCGCGCCTGATCTCCCCACGCTGTGCGTCGGCCTGCGCGGCCTGGTCTACACCGAAATCGAAGCCGTCGGCGCCAGGACCGATCTGCACTCCGGCATGTACGGAGGCGCCGCTCCCAATCCCTTCTTCGCTCTGATCGAAATCATCAGCAAGCTGAAAGATTCCAAAGGCAAAGTCCTGATCCCCGGCTTCTACAAAGGCGTCAAAGCTCCCACGAAAGATGAACTCAGAGCCTGGAAACGCCTGCCCTTCAACGAAGAGCACTACCGCAAAACGGAAGTCGGCTCGAAAGTCCTCACCGGCGAACCAGGATATTCGGTCCTTTATCGCACCTGGGCGCGCCCGACCCTCGAAGTCCACGGCATGCCCGGAGGCTTCACCGCCCCCGGCGCCAAGACCGTGATCCCCGCGAAAGCGCAAGCCAAAGTTTCCATGCGCCTGGTGCCCAATCAGGATCCCGACGACATTTTCAAAAAATATTCAGCCTACGTGAAGAAACTCACTCCCAAAGGCATCGAGACGAAAATTAAAGTCTGGAGCAAAGGCCCAGCCGCCGTCGTCGGCACCGACAATCGCTATATCAAAGCCGCCACCGAAGCCCTGCACGACACCTTCAAGAAAGAAACAGTCTTCATCCGCAGCGGCGGCTCCATCCCCATCGTCACCGACTTCCAGGACGTCCTGAAGATTCCCAGCGTGATGATGGGCTTCGGTCTCCCCGACGACAACCTGCACGCCCCCAACGAAAAGTTCCACATCCCCAACTTCTACAGAGGGATCGAAACCATCTGCCGCTTCTTCGAAAAACTGGGCAGTTAAATCGTGTCGAACATAGAATTGTCATCCTGAGCGAAGCAGGGGCATTCGCGAAGCGAGTGCCCCCGCGCAGTCGAAGGATCCCTGCACTCCTAATACTGGCCTAAGGCCGTTCCAGGCAGGCCAATGAGTGTAATCGTGCCTGTTAACAACAGTTGGCGTATTCTTCTCGGCTGAGGTGATTCCCTTGATGTTTTCGAGAACCATACTGGGCAATGTTGATGACTGTCGCACCGAGTGCGAAATTTCGGACGACACTGCCACCACTATCGCGGTTGTTCATGAAAATCATGAGGGTTGGCACGTCAACCTTCTCAGGTCGCTAAGGGCCGAGGAGCTTGCCGCCTTCAATGCTAGTGTCGAGGCCGCAAAGCGGAGCCTTTCACACTACGTGAACCAAATGGGAAGCAATCCTCCCCAGGAGACAACTAGGGGTGAGTTGAGTATTTGGCTTATGATGAAGGACGGTGGCACTGCGCTAGGAATCGACTTAAACAAGTAGAATAGCGGGCCTGCACCTCTGCTGCGTGATGTTCCTGCCGGCGTTGTGGAGCGGATACGATCAATGGCCCGAGCCGCTCACCGACTGGAGGCAATCCGTGAGCGCATGGCAATGAACTGCTCGCTCGAACAGGCTAAGGCGTGGCTGAATGCTAACTGTTGAAAAATCCCCATTGTTCACCCATTGATCGGCTCTCCGCCGACACCTTTGCCAGCCTTTTCACGTGTTAAAATCCATTTGTGAAATCCCCGCGAAAATTCACAGTCGTGATTGAGCGTGACGAAGACGGCTACTATGTAGCGACTGTTCCCGCTCTCAAAGGCTGCCACACTCAAGCTAAGAATCTAGACACTCTGATGAAACGGGCTCGTGAAGTGATCGAGCTTTGCCTGGAGGACAACCATCGCACTCCTGAGCTTGAGTTGATTGGCATTCAGCAAATCTCAGTATGACTCGCCTTCCGCGCCTGAAGGGCAAGGAATTAATTCGTACGCTAGAGAAGCTAGGTTTCGAAATCGTCCGGACTCGCGGAAGCCACTTTCTTCTCCGCCATCCGGACGGGCGAACGACCACCGTTCCTGTCCATGCCGGCGAAATCCTTGGCCCGGGTCTGTTGCGTTCTATCCTTCGCGACGTTGAGCTGACAGCAGAGGACCTGTTGCGGGGCCTCTGACAAAATCGCCATTGATTCCCCCCGCCCCTTGCGCTAGCCTTATCATGCTCTCGCGATTCTCCCACCTCGTTCTCCCTCTCCGCCGAAGCACTATCCACCTGCTGCAATGTGTGTGCAACCTAACGCGGTGCCTCGCAACCCCATACCATATATGGTGTTATATTGCTTGACCCCGCCCCAATTTCACCGTTACAGTAGCTTAACTTTGTGCCCGCCCCGTCCAGCCTGGGGTGAGAATGTCGCCCGAAAATGGTCCGAAAGTGACCGAGGCATGCATCGAATCGAGAAGGGGAATCCCGTTAGTAAACAGTCGCGTCGTCGCAATGAATGCGCCGCCATGCGAGGCCAAACGACTCGCTTCTGGCCACTGACAACTGGCCACTGTTCCCAAGGAGTTTACGTTGCTCAAACTGAAGAGGCTTCAGATTCTCGGGTTCAAATCGTTCTGTGACCGCACCGAACTCAAGTTCCACGGGGACGGCGTGGCGGCCATCATCGGCCCCAACGGCTGCGGCAAATCAAATATTTCCGACGCCATCTCCTGGGTGCTGGGCGAGCAGTCGGCCAAGACGCTGCGCGGCGCGCGCATGGAAGACGTCATCTTCGCCGGTACGCGCGACCGCAAGCCCACCGGAATGGCCGAAGTGTCGCTCACGCTGATCGACCCCGAAGCCTACACCGGCTCCGACGCCAACGCGCCCACCGAAATCGACATCCAGGACGACCTCCCTGAATCCAACATCTCCGACGATTGGGACGAAGCCTCCATCCGCGCCCGCGCCGCCGAAGCCACCGAGCAAGCTGTCGAAGACGCCCAGCCCGGCAGAACCGAAGAAGTAGAAATCCCACGCTCGAAAATCAACACCATCGCTGTTGCTTTCCCCGAAGATGAGCCGATCTTCGCCCTGCCTGTGCATAACGTCACCGCACCGGCGACTGCGGCATATCTCGGAACCGCCGCTCCGCACGTTGTTCTCAAAATCCGCCGCCGCAAGTTCAACCAGCAGCAGTTCCGCGCCGGAGAAATCGTGGTCACGCGCCGCCTGTTCCGCTCCGGCGATAGCGAATATCTTTTGAACGGAAAACTCTGCCGCTTGCGCGACATTCAGGAACTGTTCATGGGCACCGGCCTCGGCCCGGAATCCTACGCGCTCATCGAGCAGGGACGCATCGGCCAGATTCTCAGCAGTCGACCCACCGACCGCCGGGCCATACTCGAAGAAGCAGCCGGGATCACGAAATTCAAAACCAAAAAGCGCCTCGCCGAAGCACGTCTCGAAGATGCAAAGCTCAACCTCTCGCGCATCAATGACATCTTCGACGAAGTCACGCGCCAGATGAATTCTCTGAAGCGACAGGCCTCCAAGGCCGAGCGCTATGCACGCCTGCGGGAAGAGATGCGCGCGAAGCTGCGCTTAGTCCTGGCCAGCAAGTTTGCCGCCATCGAGCAAGAGAGCGCCGAGCTCGATTCCCAGCTCAATACCCTCGCCGAAGAAATGCAGCATCGTTCCGAGGCCGTGCAGCAACTCGAAGTTGAACATGCCGAGCGGACCCAACGCGGCTACACGATTGAAGCCGAACTGCGCGAGAACCGCGACCGAATCAGCCAAATTACACTCGAAATCGACCGCGCCCACGCCCGCCGCCGCCATAACCAAGAGCGTTGCGCCGAGTTGCTCGTGCGAGTCGCTTCGTCCGAAGCCGAGTTGGCCCAAGCTCGCCACCGTCTTACAGCGCTGGAATCTGAACGCGAATCCAACCGCCAGATTCTCGAATCCGCCGCCGCCGACCTGGCCGCCGCTCAAAGCGATCTCGCGCTCTGCCAACAGGAGGCTGCAGCCGCCTCCGCGACCCTCGCCGAAACCGAGCGCCAACAGGAAGAATCACGAGTCGCCATCTTCGACACTGTCTCCTCGGAGTCGCGTGTCCGCAATCAGCTAGCACAAGCCGAAGAACGCTTGGCGGGAGCTGAACGCGAAGCCCGCCGCCTCGAAGCAGAAATCAGCAACGCGAACCTCCAGGTCGAAGCCTTCGGAGGACAACGCGGCCAACTCGCTCTCGAATTTGAAACCGTCACGCAGCGCGTCAGCGGAATCACCGAAGAGATCAATCAACTGCGCCGCCTGATCGAACAGAAAAAGCTGGAAGAAACCCGCTCCAAAACCAACCTCGACGTGCTCCGCGCGGAGTACGCGACTGCTCTTGGGAAGAAAGGCTCGCTCGAAGCCGTCATCGCCGAGCATGGATACTCCACCGAATCCGTCCGCCGCCTGTTTCAGTCCGGCGTAATGCAAGGCGGACTCGCGCCCGTCGGAGTTCTCGCCGACTTTCTCGAAGTGGAGCCGCGCTACGAGCGCGTAGTCGAAGACTTCCTGCGCGACGAACTGAACTACGTCGTCGTCAAATCCTGGGATGCAGCCGACGAAGGCCTCCGCATGCTGCGCACCGGCGTCGACGGCCGCGCCACCTTCCTCGTCCATCCGGAAGATTCGCAAGCAAAATTCTCTTTCATCGTCGACGAAGCCGCGCACTGCGCCCCGCCCGCCGCGCAGATCGTTCCCCTCAAGAGCACGATTCGCGTGCTCGATGGCTTCGGCAAATCGCTGGAGGTAATCCTGCCCAAGCTGCGCGACGGCTACATCGTTCCTGAAGCCAACGTCGCCCGCGGCCTGGCGCTCGAAAATCCCGACGCGTTCTTCCTCTCTCAAGCCGGCGAGTGCTTCCACAATGTCACTGTCACCGGAGGCAAACAGCGCTCCGAGGGCCCGCTCTCGATGAAGCGCGAGTTGCGCGAGGTCCTGCGCCAGCTCGAAGACCTGGAACGCGCTCTCCGCGACGAAGAGATGCGCGTGCTGACCCTGGGCCGCGAAATCAAAGACCTCACTTCCCTGCTCGAACGCCTGGACGGCGAAAAGCGCGAAGCCGAACATCAGGCCATGACCTCCGGCCACATGTTGCAACAACTCGAATCGGAGATGACTCGCGTCAGCGAACGTCTCAGCGTCTCACAACTCGAACTGCGTCGCCTTGCCGCCGAGCGTGCGGATCAAGAAGGCATTCTTTGCGTGCGTCAGTCGGAGATCGAGACTCTGGAGCTGCAACGCCTCCAGCTCGAAGAGCAAATCGCGGCCGCGCAGGCATCTTTGACTGCTCTGCGCCAACGCCGCGAGGAATCCGCCCAGACCAGCTCGCAGCATGCCGCTCGCGTGGCCACGCTCGAAGAGCGCCATCGCTCAGCTGCCTCTGTTCTCCAACGCATCGAATCGCTCTTTTCCGAGATCGGCGAGCGCGTACACGCACTGGCCTCACAAATCGAAGCCGCAGCCGCGGAAAAGCTGCAGCGCGAAGCCGAGAACTCCCAACTAGCGGAGCACGCCACCGACCTGGAAGCCGAGCGCAACGCCGCGCAAACTCGCGAAGGCCTGCTGCAATTTGAAACCGAACAACTGCGCGCACGCCTGTCCGAAATCGACGATCTTCTGCGCAATAGCCGTCTGCTGCTCGATCACGCTCGCGACCGCCGCGGCGAACTAGCGGCCGCCGCCGCCAAGCTCGAATCCGACGCGCAGTATATGTCCGAAACCTGCATCAACGAGCTCGGCGTCGAGCGCGCAGCATTAATGGCCGATACGACCCTGGCGGTGGTTACCGGCGACGAACTCGCCGCCGAAGACCAACTCTACCGCGACATGCGCGCCAAACTCGAAACCATGGGCCCCGTCAACATGATGGCTCTCGAAGAATATAAAGAAACCGCCGACCGCCACTCCTTCCTCGAGACTCAGCGCAAGGACTTGATCTCCTCCATCGAAAATACCACCGCCACCATTCGCGAAATCGATCAAATCTCGCGGCAGAAGTTTGAGGAGGCTTTCGCCAGGATCAACGAAAACTTCCAGGCTACGTTCAAGAAACTGTTCGGCGGCGGCCACGCCTTCATGAAGCTGACCGATGAAGAAAATAGCGCCGAGAGCGGCATCGACGTCGTGGCCTCGCCTCCCGGCAAGCGCCTGCAAAGCGTTCTCTTGCTTTCCGGTGGAGAAAAAGCGCTCACGGCGCTCGCCCTCCTGGTCGGCATCTTCCAATATGCGCCCAGCCCCTTCTGCATCCTCGACGAAGTCGACGCCCCGCTCGATGAAGCCAACATCGGCCGCTTCACCGAACTGGTTAAAGAAATGAGCGTCCAGACCCAATTCGTCCTCATCACTCACAGCAAGAAAACCATGAGCATCGCGCCTGTACTTTATGGCGTGACGATGCAAGAGCCGGGTGTCTCTAAATTGGTCTCGGTCCGCTTCGGTCCTCCGGCTTAGTCCCCTTCAACAACAGGGCACCCGAAGTCTGCCCCTTGACGGTGTCTCACGTCCACGTTATCCACTCCCATCCTCAGCTTTTCCACAACACGGCACCGCTGAAACCCTTGCCCCGCTTGACTTCTCGCCATTCGATTTCCTGTCAACATTTTTCCCCGGAATGAAGCTCAGATGTCCGCCGAGCCCTCTGATCAGAATCGTTGACAATTTTTTCGGACCAGCTAGAATACGCCTCGCCTCTTACCTGTAAAATTTCCTCATGAGCGCCGAGCTTCTAGATTCCGTCCTTTTACAAACTGACTTCCCCGACCTTCATCTCCACGCCAGCGGCAAGGTGCGGGACGTATACACCGTCAACGACCACCAGCTGCTTTTCGTCGCCACCGACCGCATTTCCGCCTTCGACTACATTCTGGCTACCGGCATCCCCCATAAGGGACGCGTCCTGAACCAGATTTCCATGTTCTGGTTCGATTACCTCGCCGATATCGTCCCTAATCACCTGATCACTGCCGATGTGAACCAATATCCGCCAGCCGTGCGGAAATACGCCGACCAGTTGCGCGGACGCTCCATGCTGGTGCAGCGCGCCGAAATGTTTCCTGTCGAATGTGTTGTCCGGGGCTACATCTCCGGCTCCGCTTGGAAGGAATACAAGGCCAGCGGCAGCGTTTCCGGCATCAAGCTTCCGGCCGGTCTGAAAGAATCCGACGCGTTTCCCGAGCCCCTCTTCACGCCGTCCACCAAAGCCACAACCGGACATGACGAGAACATTTCCTTCGACCAGATGTGCAAGCTTGTCGGGGTCGAAACCGCCAGTCATCTTCGCGATCTCACGCTGCGCGTTTACAAGAAGGCTGCGGCGTATGCTCGCCAACGCGGCATTATCATTGCCGACACCAAATTTGAGTTTGGACGCACCGCCAAGGGCATTACGCTCGCCGATGAGGTCCTCACTCCCGACTCCTCCCGCTTCTGGCCCGCTGACAAGTACGCTCCGGGACGGCCGCAGGATTCGTATGACAAGCAGTACGTTCGCGACTACCTCGAGCAAATTCACTGGAACAAGCAACCGCCAGCGCCGGCCCTGCCGCCGGACGTGGCTCTACGAACCAGCGAAAAGTATCTGGAGGCTTATTTCCAGCTGACCGGTCATAAGCTGGATGTGTAACTTGCTTCGTTCGATTTCGACCCGCGGAAGCTCAATATGACTCTCGCGGACTGGATCATTTGCGCGCTTGTGCTGGTAAACGTCGTCACAGCCGCCATGCAGGGCTTTTTCTCTGAGGCTCTGACCATGGGCGGTCTGGTCGTGGGCTATATCGTGGCTGCGTGGCAGTATCGCAGCCTCGCGGATTGGTTTGAGCGGTTTATAAAGAATGAGTGGTTAGCTGAGATTCTCGGCTTTCTCATCATTTTTTTTGTCATCGTGCTCCTGTTCGGCTTGGCCGCCAGGACCGCGAGGTGGGTGATGAAAGAGTCCGGACTCAGCGGTTTCGACCGTTTTCTTGGCGCAATCCTGGGACTACTGAAGGGTGGGCTAATGGTGGCGGTGATCCTGATGGGTATGACGGCATTCGAACCGACTTCGAAGCTCCTGCAGAATTCGCAACTGGCGCCCTATTTCCTAGTCATGGGACGGGCCGCGATCTGGCTGGCTCCCTCGGAGTTGCGCGCTCGTTTCTATCAGGGTCTGGAACTGCTCCATCGGACGCCGCAAAACGTCAGCACCCATGCTGCTCCGCAAAAATAGGCCGCGGTACAGTCAAAAAATTCATCGTAAAGAGAGAGATGCACCGTGAAAGATCAATTGGAAGCACTTATTCTGCAGATGTACCGAAGCAATATCCTTTATTCCGAGGGAGTGCGCGAGTTCAAGAAACGCTTCATTCTGACCGTTTTGCAAGAGAACAAAGGCAACCAGTGCCGCGCCGCTCGCGAGCTGGGCATGCATCGCAACACCCTCAGTCGCACCATCAGCGAGTTAAAGATTGACATCCGCCAGCTTCGCGATGGCGTCAAGCGTCCACCACGCAGTACTCGTGGAGTCACCCTGGAAAAAAAGATCGTCCGCTAACATCAAGCCGCGAAGTGGCGAAAGAATGCAGTCCACAACTTGCCCTGAGCTTGAGGAAGGGGCGTAAGCTGGGGCTGGGAATTAGAAGATCCAACAAGCCCCGGATGGGGCGAAATAAAACTCATGATACCGATTGCAGGGTGGGAGGCTGCCACACAGACACCCGTTTCCCTTTAATCGCCTTCGCCCGAAAAACTAAAGGCAGCCCTCGCGGGCTGCCTTCGTGTAAACGAACCTCGTCCGTTATTGCGCGGTCGGCTTATGATGCACTGGCGGCTTCTTCGTAGTAGGCGCCGCCTTGGCCCTCAGCAATTGTCCCTTCTCCATCACCATCATGAAGGGATTCGGCGTGTACGATGCCGGCACGCCCTGAAAGTCGAAGCTAGCCCCATCTTTCGGAATCAGCCTGACCGGAACCTTTTCTTCGAACTGCAGAGTAATATCCGCCTTCTTCGCGTCGATATCGTCCGAGCTGCCCGCAATCATGAACTCAGTCGGGGTAGTACTGATGACGACACCGTTCATCTGCACCGCCTTGCCCTTGATGGCGTTCCAAACCGTGGCCTGATCTTCCGGGCTGCCATTGCTCAGCACGAACTCCCAAGTAGCGAAGTCCATCTTCTCGGGAGAGGTTGTCGCAATCATGTTGTGCGCCTGCTCCGCCGGTGAAGGTGCGGGCTTGATCGCAACCTGTGAACCGTTCGACTTGGCTGCAGCCAGCAGCTCTGCCCAGCCATCATCCCCGGCATGGAATTTCACGTACTGTGAGCGCGCATATTTCTCAATTCCCGCCTGGGCTTGCGCCGGAGCCACGGCCGCTGCCCGCGCCGCGTACCAAATTCCGTTCTGGTAGTCCGCCGGGTTCTGGCCCAGATACGCGAGAGCCAGAGGATACACCAGACTGAAATCTTTTTGAGTGTCGGGACTCGAGTCCACAGCCGGTTTCAAGTGTGCGACCGCGCACGGATAATCCTTATCCTGCAGGCAGGAGATCCCGATCGCGGCATTGAAAATCCCGGTCATCTGATCTTTCATCTTCAAGATTTCCGGGTCCGACGTTTTCGCCAGGCATGACAGTCCTTGCTCGCCATATTTTCTGCCATCCGCCAGCAACTGCTTCGCATTGGGATCTCCGCCCTGTGCCGCAACCCGATCCAGGTATGCCAGCAACGTTAGGGCGCGCACATTGCACGGATCCGCGGCCACCAGCTTCGTGCCCGTCTCCATGGTTTTCTTCATGTTGTTCGACTGCTGATAGGTCTGCATCAAAATTTCGAGCGCCTGATTCTTCATGACGCTGTTCGGATACTGATTGAGAAACGCCTCCAGCCCGCTGATCTTCGCATTGGGATCCGTCGCCTGCACGGCTGCAACATAGGCGTTGTACTCGGCGGGATCCTTAATGACTGGCGCGGCAGCCTGGGGCGCCGCTGCTTGTCCCTGCGCGGGGGGCGTAGCCGGTTGCGCCTGACTCGGCGTCTGTCCCGCGGGCGCCGTAGCCGGTTGTCCCTGAGCCGGTTGCGAAGTATTCTGTGCCGCCGCACCCACCGCCATTCCAAGCACAACCGTAAGCAGAATCTTTTTCATCAGTATGGCTCCTTGGATCTTTTGGGGAATAGCTCTTCTGGGAAACGTGTTTCTGAAACTAGCAGCTACTGCATTCCGTCTGGACCACTTTGCGTCCGGATCCTGCTTTGGAATGCCCGGCTTCCTGGCAGGGCGCCGGAGAAAAGGGAACAACTCGCTGGAATGCAAGCTTCTGACCTTTTTCCCGGTTCGCCGGATTATAAGTACCTCTTCCGCCGAAGGCAAGCGACTTCCCAATCGTCCTCCTATTTACTTGCTAAGATGCGCATAGCGGAGGCGGCGGATGTTCCTGATCTGCCTTAGCCGCATCCGAATCCAATTGCAGGAGCGCTTTTTATATGGACACCGGGCAACCTTTGGCCGGACAAGTGGCCGTCGTCACCGGAGCAGGCCGCGGAATTGGCGCCGCCATTGCGCGCAAACTCGCCACGCTTGGCGCCAGCGTAGTTCTCTGCGGACGCACCCAATCCACGCTCGACACTACCGCAAAAGCAATTCTCGGCGCCGGCGGCAAAACCGAAGTCATCCCGTGCGACGTGACTGTGCTGCATCAACTCGAATACGCCGCCGCCCGGGTCGACAGCACCTTCGGCCGCCTCGACATCCTGGTGAACAATGCCGGCGTTGGCGAGTTCACCAAACCCTTACACGAACTTCCGCCCGAGGAGTGGGACCGCATTCTCAACACCAACCTCCGCGGCGTCTACTTTTCGGTCCGCGTCTTCGCGCCGTTGATGATTCGCGCCCGCTCCGGACACATCATCAACATCTCCTCCCTGGCCGGAAAAAACCCTGTCCCCAAGGGCGCAGCCTACGCGGCTTCCAAGTGGGGCCTCAACGGCCTGACGTATTCCATTGCGGAAGAACTACGTCCCCACAACATTCGCGCCGCCGTCATCTGCCCCGGTTCAACTGAAACCGAACTCAGCCCCCACGCCGGCAAAGACCACAAAAAGATGCTTCAGCCCGACGACGTAGCCCACGCCGTAGCCATGCTGGTAACGCAAGCCCCGCAATCCTTTGTAAGCGAGATACTGCTAAGACCAACCCAAAAGCCGTGAATACACGCGTAGCGACAGCCGCCTCGGCTGTCCGCGGAGCGAAGCTCCGCCAGGTTTTCAGGATCGGTGGACCCAGGCTCGCCCTACTTCTTAAACAAATTCTCAAACGCCGCCCGCGCATCGTTCGGCCGCAAACTGGCGGGAGTCGACGTTTCCTTTTCTCGCGTCACGCGAATCTCAAACAGCGGACACTCATTCCGCGCATCCTTTTTAGGAATCCGCTCCTTCACCGGCTGCATGCACTCAAACCGGCTCCCGGGATCGAAATACGTACATTGCTTGCACGAATGCAGCTCAAATCCGCACTTCGGACACTGCCCCGTAGTCGGCATCCCCTGCAGCACCGTACCGCACTGCGTACAGCGCGAAACTGCATGCGTGCCCGGCAGATTGACCGGCCGGGGACCAAACGTATTGTCTTTCTTCGGCGGCGCCCCGCCAGACCTTTCTCCCGACCCCTTGCGCGACTCATGGTCGCGGTCCTGATACCCATGCTGACGATATTTCGCTGCCACAAAGCCTCCCCGCACGCGCCCGTATTGTCTCCCCGGAATACCCAGCGCGGCAAGTATGCAGTAGTCGCGCCGGCATCCTGACGGCTGCCGCGGGGGCGTCCCCCATAAGCGCTAACTTAAGAATTACTTCTGGTTTGCCCGTCACTCGGGAGGCATAGAGTTTTGATTGGCTCGTTCTCGCGAGCGCTGTATTCAGTTAATATCGGCAGTGGTTTGTGGATAGACTGTTCGTTCCAGAGACGTTCGATTCAGTCTGCGCCGGGAAAGCGCATGCGCCTGAGCATGGCGTGGAAGCGAGCGTCGGTGCGCAGGCCGTCGTAAAGTGGATCTTCGGTGATCTGGACTAAGAAGCTGGAATGCTCGGCGAACGCGAGGTCAAGCCAGTGCAATGCGTTCTCATTGTCATTGATCCGCAGGTACTGCTCGACCAAGGCACGCGGGGACACATAGGTCGTCTTGGACTTTGTTGTCAGGCGCTCGATGACAGTCTCGGTCACTGCCCGCTTGGCGCGCGGCAGATCGGATTTGCGCAAAGTCTCGTCGAAGAGAGTGCCGAGCGGTGCGTCGCCATCAAGCTGGAGTGCGGTGCGAAATTCCAAAGCGGCTTCCGACGTATGTCCTTCTTTTTGCAGTAAGTCAGCTAGCGCATAATGGGGAGCACTGTCGGACGGATTTAGTTCCATGGCGCGACGAATTAGCGAGCTGTACCTGACATCGTCATGTTTTCGAGCGTAGCCTGCTGCAACGCCAAGCGTTTTGATCTCCGACAATGGGTCCAACTCGCGCGCTCGCTCATTTTCTGCGAGCGCCTCATCGAAACGGCCGACCGAACGTAAGTAGTAGGCATACCATTGGTGCGCCAACGAATATCCCGGGCTGAGCTCGACGGCTAGGCGGCTTTCCTTCTCGGCGCCAGCCCAATCCCAATCATAATGGAGCTTGAGGTAGGAGAGAGAGACGTGCGCCTCGGCCGACGAAGGATCGAGCCCGAGGGCCTTCTCCGTGGCGCTACGAGCCTGCGGCACGGCTTCGTCGGCTTTCATGAAACCGAGATACCACAGGAGGTTGTAACTGTTGGCCACACCTGCATAGGCGGGAGGAAAGTCGGGATCACGCGAAATAGCTAGCTTGAAATTGTCGATCGCGCGGTGGAGGTCCGCCTCCGTGCGTTTATCCCAGAAGAAGAGCCCGCGGAGGTACGCCTCATTAAGTTCGGGATCGTGCGAAGATTGCAGGGCAAAGTAGGCTTGCTGCTCCGGGTTCAGATTCAACGCGATCTGGTGCGCGATTGTACGAGCAATCTCACGCTGCAGATCGATGAGATCCCCCACTTCGCGCACGTAGTCCTCGGCCCACAAGTGTTGATCGTTAGCGGCTCGAAGGAGTTGCACTGTCACGCGCACCTTACTCCCGGAGCGTGCAACCGAGCCCTCGACGATCCCATCCACATCAAGCGCGCGAGCTATCTCCGGGAGCGATTTATTCGTCGATTTGTACTGCATCACTGAGGTGCGCGAGATCACTTTCAGTGAACCTAGTTTGGCCAGGTGGGTAATGAGTTCGTCGGTCAAGCCGTCGGCAAGATACTCCTGACTGGGATCACCGGAGAGGTTCTCGAGGGGCAGCACAGCAATAGAATGAATTGGGCGAGCTTGGTTCAAAAGTCGATGTCGACCAAAAATATTGGTTTTCAATATCAAGACGGCAAGGATTGCAAGCACGCTGACAGCAATTAGAGAAATTTGGAGACGGAACGTACGGGGAGGGGAAGGAGAAAGGAGGGTGACAGGTCCTGGAAGAGGCGGGCCGGATTCCCTTGGCGCCTGAGAGCTGCTGTCCCTCTTGTCTGGGGTAACAGTAATTTGACCGATAAGGCGGTAGCCCTTTCCAACCACTGTCTGCAGGTAGCGGGGTTGCTCTGCCTCGTCTCTCAGAACCAGCCGGATCTTGCGAACAGCGGTGTTGATCCCCTGCTCGGTATCCAGAAAGACGTCTCGGCCCCAAATTCTCTCGATGATCTCTTCTCGACTGACGAGCCGATCTTTGTGCTCCACAAGAAAGATCAGCAGTTCCATGGGTATCTTCTCGAGCCTCAGCACAGTGTCGCCACGCCGAAGCTCGTAGCGCTTCAAATCGAGTTCCAGGTGGTCAGATTTCTGAAGATTGGCGGGCATACAGGTCCTGCATTCTATCCCAAAGTGATCGCCGCAAAAACAACAATCCTAGTGGGGAGAGCAACTTACGGGTCTATAAAAAGTTGAGACGAACTCCATCCGCTCTCTATTGACGTGACCGCGCCGCCTCGGATAAATGGCTCCGACCGACACACCTCTCAGGTGGAGTCACCTGCTCCCCGGAAAAGGAACGGATTCATGAAGCAACTTCGAAACTCTCTGATCCTTGTAGGCCTCACCATTGTCAGCTTCAGTCCGCTGGTTGCACAGACTAAAATCGTCCCCATAACGGAAGACCAAAACGTGCTTGAATTCGTAGGGCAGTTCAACAATACGCCGACTACATCTCAACAGTTTGGGTACGTCTCCAGAATCCAAGGCATCGACGACACCTTCAACGGTACTCCGCAGAACGAAGCGACCGCCCTGTTTACCTTCGTGACCAACGCCACAACGGATCGCGTGATCGCAAACGGTCCGCTAAGGATCGTCAATCGGACCGGCACCACAATCATTTACCTCAACACTCCCCCTTCCGATTTCAGCAACCCGGCTTCCTTCAGCCAAGGCACGCCCATCCAGGTTTCCACGTACAGGCAGCAGGTCGTGCTAAACACTCTCACCAATGCATTCGTCACGACCCATATGAACACCGTCGCCGAAACCCACGTGTTTTGGCTCAACGGCACTAGTTATCTTCTGGGACGCGTGAGAGAGACGTTCCGCACGAGCTATTCCGGGCAAAGCAATACGCCGGGTGCCGCTCCATCAGGCTGGTTTGGTGGAAATGCAATCGGCGCGGACAAACCGCAACACTCTAGTCAGTGAATACGGAGGCCGGCCCCCGCAGCGCCTCGCCGGAAGAATGCTGATCATCGCGCGCCTGCCCAAACGATTGGTAATCCATTTCCGAAGAGATCTCTCCCAAGCCTTGCGGAATTGGGTTGGGCTTCGGTCCGGGTGTCGCATTCGCCGCGAACAGAACTTCGGCGCCAATCCGCGATTCCCCATGGAGTTTTACACCGGACAGCTCACTGACTTTAGGCCAGTCACTCCTGGATCGTCGGCTACTCGGAAGTTACCGCCCAGAAACTGGCCGGCAGGGTCAAAGTCCCAGCCCATCCCGCTTGAGTTAGCGCTTATGGGGCGTCCCGCCGGCTCACCTCCGAGGCGAAGACTCAGGGCCAGGGTCGCTACTCTCGCTACAATAGACCCATGATCCACGAAATCCTCCCCGTCGGCCCCCTGCAATGCAACTGCTCCGTGATCGGCGACGAGACCACACGCGAAGCTATGGTCATCGACCCGGGAGACGACATTCAAGAAGTTCTCGCGCTCATCCGCGAACACAATCTTCAGGTCAAGCAGATCGTCATTACCCACGCTCACATCGACCACGTCGGCGGAGCCATGAAACTCCGCGCCGCCACTGGCGCACCCATCTTGCTCAACCACAACGATCACGCTCTTCTGAAAATGCTCGACGCGCAAGCCGCGTGGATCGGCGTGCCATCGCCCGGCAAAGTCGACATCGATCGCACCGTGACCACCGGAGAAACGGTGACCGCCGGCTCGCTCATCGCCACTGTCCTGCACACTCCAGGACACACCGAAGGCAGCGTCTGCCTCTACTTCCCTGCCGAAAATAAACTCATCGCCGGCGACACTCTCTTTGCCGGCTCCATTGGACGTACCGACTTGCCCGGCGGTTCCATGCAGAAGATCCTCCGTTCCCTCCACGAAACAGTCTTGGCTTTACCCGATGAAACCGTGGTCGTCCCCGGACACGGCCCGCTAACCACGATCGGTCAAGAGCGAGAGACAAATCCCTTCCTCGTAAAAACCTAATCATAAAAAACGAAAACGGCGGAGGACTAGCCCCCGCCGTTCGTTCTTAGATCTCACAACTTGAAACCAGTCGCGTTCAGCTACTGGTGGTCCATGTGTTCGTGCTCCTCGTGCTCCTCATGGCTATGCCGCCAGTTCCAATATTCGCGCTGCTGTCTTCGCTTGAGGCGTTCAACGTCGACGTATCCTTGGTGCCGCTCTTCCAGCCAACGCCGATAAACCTGGTCTTCGCGCGAGTCCCAGTTGTGATAGTCCCTGTGATATGGATCGTACACCCGTCGTTCGCGCTCTCGCTCCTCGTGCCGCACCCGATCCCGATCATCCTGTGGCGCGGGCATAGCAAAAGCACCCAGGGGCGCCAACAGTGCAGTTGAGAGAAACAGCGACGCAACGTATTTATTTCCGCGATGCATAGTTTTCCTCCAGTGGCCAGCTAGGATGATATGGCGACCCTCTAGGGTTGGAACCTAAAATCCCTTAGGTTTTGATTGGGTGCGCGTTTTCCTGTCCCGATTCGGGCAGGTCGTGCGGAAATGGAACCTAGGAAAACCTCGCGACGATCGCGGTCATTCCTTCGGCCAACTCTCGCACCGGCGTAATCAAACTCAGAACCAAATATCCGTCACGTGAAAAATCATAAAAGTGCCCGGGATGCACCAGCACCGATTTCTCGCGCAGCAGTTCGATTGCTAACTCCTCGTCCGACTGCGTTACAGGAACCCGCAACACCGCGCACCATCCGCCTTCCAGGCTCAACCGCTGACACGCCTTCTGCGCCGCGAGCTGCCGGTCAAGTTCCGCAAGATTCTCCTTCGCCCGCTGCAGCAATTGCGGTTGAATGTTTTTCCTCTGCGCCAGCAAAAGCGGTGTCGCCCACTGCAACGGCGCATTCATTGACAGATAGGTATCGGCAATCACCTCCAGCCGACCCAGCGCCTCAGCTACTTCGTTGTGCGGCCCGCTCGTAACCACCCACGCAACTTTCATCTGCGGCAATGCCGCGATTTTGGAAAGCCCGCTCAGCGTAAATGTCAGCACATCGTCATTCCCGGCAAAAGAAGCGTGCGCCCTGTTTTCGAAGCGGTAGTCAAGAAACACTTCATCCGCAATCAACGCCAGCCCGTGCTCGCGGCAAAACGAATTCAGCATTTCCCCTTCCGCAGCCTTCACATACGAACCGGTCGGGTTATTCGGATGCACCACCACCACGCCCCGCGTCCGCGCTGTCAGAGCTTTTTCCAGCGACGGAAAATCCATTTGCCATCCGTGATCGTAGATCAGTTCATAGGGCGCCAGCTTCACGTCCTGCAAATCCGCCAGAAACTCAAACAGCGGATAACTCGGCTTCGGCACCAGCAGCTCATCTCCCGCATTGCACAGCAACCGAAACACAAACGAATATCCCTCGCTGGTACTCGTCGTGAGAATGATCTGCTCCGCGTCCAGACCGCGAACTCCGTGCTCCTCGCGGTAATACCCCGCCACCGCCTCCCGCGCCTCCAGCAACCCCTTGGATTGCGGATCGTAATCCAGCGCCCGTGGTGATGACAGCGCCCCCAGAATCGCGTGCTCATCGTAATGCAGCCCCGCCCGCGTGGGGTTCGAAACCGTAAGATCGATGACCTTCGCCCCACTCGCGCGCACCCGTTCCACCGCCTGCGTTAACCGGTTCTGCGCCAGCTTCCAGTTGGTCCGTTCCGAAAACATCAGTGGGATTCTATGCGATAGGTGGGAAAACTACTGGGTGAGCAAACCGTCCAAGCCGCGAAGCGGCGGAAGAATGCAGCCCACGGCTTGCCCTGAGCTTGTCGAAGGGGCGCAAGCCCTGGGTAATAAGTCGGAAATGCGCAAGCCCCGGAGGGGCGGAAGAAAAGCTGTACCGACTGCGGCGGGGACACCCGAACCTCAAACCCCAAAGGCTCTACGCTCCCGGCCCGCGGAACTGCTGCTTCGCTATCTCCGGAATCTCCCCGCGGCTCACGTCATCTTGCACCACGCGCCGCTGTAACGTGGGCCAGTCGCGAATCCCCACCGCCGGACATATCAAGCCCTTACCCTCCGGACGCAATAACTGGCGTAACGTCTGCACCCCATAAAACAATCCTTCGCCCGTATTGGCAGCGACGATCAAATGCGACTTGTCGGAGAACAGCAGATAACCATTCTCGCCCACCAAATCGTCGGCCTTAAGTCCGTTCCGCGCCAGAAACCGCCGCACCCGCGCATCCTGCAACCGAGCCAGCACAATCGCGCCGCCCTCGGCCTTACCGGCAGCCTTCATGCCCCGTATGTCCAGCCTCAAACCGGATTGGTCGGCAACTTCTTCCGCCAACGTTTCTGCGGCAATGCGATCCTCGGACTGATGCCCAAGCTGCACAAAAATCTTGGTCCGCGGCCCCACCTGAAATCCGCCGTCGCGCAGTTGCACCTCTTTTGGCGATGGCACCAGCTTCAACTGCGACCGGTCATCGGAATCCCGCCCCCATAGCGCCGAAGCAGAAAGCGCCACACACGCAACCACCCACAAAAATTGCTTATTCATTCAGATCCTTGAATTCAGTCACTTACGTCCATATTGTACGCGCAAGCGAACTCGACGGTGCCATGAAACCTTTTAATTCCTTCGTAGTTAAACCACCTTAGTTAAACCCCGTATCCAGCCTGATTCCTCTCCCCTCAGAACTATTGCACAAAGGCTTCTTTATTAACCACATACGGCATCTTCGTTAAATCACCGCCGTAATTGCCTTCCAGCACGTCAATCAGCCCCTGCGCACACCGCCCTGCCATTCCTTTGTCCGGATCGGTCGAAAGCCGCGTAATCCGCGCTGCGCTGGCAAAGTGCGGCAACAACCGGCATCGATCCGCAATCGCCGGGTCGCGCAGCGGAGAATCCGCCGGCAACGGCTCCTTCTCATACACATCCAACGCCGCTCCCGCAATCCAGTTCTCTCGCAGCGCCCGGGCCAGCGCCGCCTCATCCACCACCGGTCCCCGCGACGTATTGATTAGATACGCGGTCGGTTTCATCAGCCGCAAATTCTTCTCATCGAACAGATGGTAAGTCGGAGTCGCGCTTTCCTCCGCTCGCAGCAGCGGCACGTGCACGCTGACAAAGTCCGCTCCCCGCAGCGCCTCGTCGAAAGGCACATATTTAATCCAGGCTTTTTCTTTCGCTAACCCTCGTGCATGCCGCAGGTCCTGCATCTCCTGAATTGTCAGCACAAACGCCCGATTCTCGTACGCTGGGTCATAACACAAAATATTCATGTCAAACCCGACGCACTTCTTGATGAAAGCCAGCCCGATCCGTCCGGTACCAATTACAGCAACCGTCTTGCCCGTGACCTCGTCCCCCAAAAACGGCAAATAGGGATGCCAGTATCCCCACTTATTTTCCCGAGTGAGATGTTCGGCCGTCCACATTCTTCGCGCCAGGGCGCCCATCATGAAAAACGCAAACTCCGCGGTCGCTTCCGTCAGCACGTCGGCCGTATGTGTAAACGGAATCTTGTACCGGTTCGCGTCCGCACGGTTGATGTTGTCAAACCCCACCGCAATCTGTGCCACAACTTTCAACCTACCCTTGCCCGCCTCAAACACTTCCGCGTCGATCGGATCACGCAGCGTCGTAATCAGTCCGTCCACACCGGACTTCACCTTGTCGATAATCAAACTCTTCGGCGGCGCTTCCGGCTGCGGGTACACTTCCACCTCATATCCTCGCCTGCGCAGCAGACCGATCGCTTCACCAATATCGCACGTAGCAAACACGCGAAACTTCTTGTTCATGGTTTTTCGGAATGACGCCTAACACTATCGAATTCGAAAATATCATACGCGACACGGAGTCCTCTTCGGACCGATCCCGAATAAAGCAGACCCGGTTCCCACCTGGAGTCGAATTTCTGACGCTCTTTTATTTTTCATTTTCCATTTTCATCTAATCTTCAGCCGCGTCGTGTGAAATGAAATTGTAGTTAAGCGGAATGAGGGTGGCAGCCCCTAATTGCCGCCCTTGTTCCCAAAATCTCAACATTGTTCCCAAGAACGGTTCCGAGGAGATCTATGCGAATAGCGAACTTTGCACTCGTTGCAGCCCTCTCATTTACAACCATGGCGCTTGCTCAGGAAAAGAAGATCGAGCGAAAGGACCTGCCTCCCGCAGTTGAAAAAACGGTAGTGGCCGAGAGTCAAGGGGCCACGATCAAGGGATTCTCGCAGGAAAAAGAAAACGGCCAGCTCAATTACGAAGCCGAACTGACCGTCAACGGTCACAGCAAAGACATCCTTATAAATCCCAACGGCGCTGTCGTCGAGATCGAAGAGCAGGTACCGCTTGAATCCCTTCCCATGGCGGTAAAAGAGGTACTACAAACGAAGGCTGGCACAGGCAAGATTCTAAAAGTGGAGTCGCTCACCAAGCACGGCAAACTCGTGGCCTACGAAGCGGTCGTGCAAAACGCCGGCAAGAAAAAGGAAATCCAGGTGGGCCCCGACGGCGAACAACTAGCCCACGAAGAATAAAAAACACTCAGCGAACTCACTATCGTAGAGACGTAGCTTGCTACGTCTCTCCTTGCGCCATTCCGATTCCAGCTGCGAAGCGGCGACAGAATGCAGCCCGCAGCTTGCCTTGAGGTTGTCGAAGGGGCGCAAGCCGTGGTGGAGGCGTGGAAAATGAGCAAGCCCTGAAGGGGCGAAAGAAAGTACGACACAGACGCCGCAGGGACCGTACGGGCTCCAACACACACTCCGCGGGCTTGCGACCCTCACCGCGGCTGCTTCACCCCGGCTCCTGATAAACCCCAATCACATTCCCGCCCGGATCGCGAAATCTCGCGGTGATCTCCGGAGCGTCTCCGCCCACCGGCTGCACGATCTCGCACCCGTTCGCGATGATCAACTCCACAGTAGAAGCCACGCTGTCCACCATGATGTACACCAGCAGGCCAGGCCGTGCAGCCGGCGGCCGATCAAGAATCCATTCGCCGCTCACTTCGCCGACCCCATCGTCGAAGGCAGTGCGACCGTCTCCGCGCTGCCGGATGGTCCACCCAAAAACGCGCTGATAGAACTCGGCGGATCGCGCAACGTCGGTCGCAGGAAATTGGATGTAGCAGATTTTGCCGTTGCCCAGCTTTGGAGGCATGGTTAGTTCCCTTCCCAATTTACCCCGCCCTGCGAATTCTAGCTCTCGTGTCGGAAGCGGAATCTTCACCGGAACCCAGCAGTCCGGCCACGCTACGCAAGCTTTCCCAAGCCGCGTGATTTAAAGAAGGCTCCGAACTCACCAGGTCGCGGATCATATCCCAGGCCGCCATGTTCAGAGCGCCCTCCGGAGGCAGTCCCATTGCCAGCGACACCGCGCACTGCGGACAAAAGCAAATTCTCTGCGCCCCAGACTTCTGTCGCGGCTTCACTCCTACAGTCTGCGCGAACATGTACACCGCCACGGACTTGTCTCCTGCCTCAATATCGCGTCTGCAGCGCAGACAGATGATGGGTTGCATGGATTACCGTCACTCCTTATCCAGAACTGGAAGATACATTTACTCTCAGCCACCCCATCGCCACCCGCAAGTGCGAAGAAAGATTCAGGTCTAGAGAGGCGCGTCTTTACACCGACTGCGGAAAGAGGCTTTTGCATTGTTTTGAAAGGGCGCGGCTTTCGACGCTGAGGGTCGCTCAACCGCGCCGAAGAGTTCTCCCCGGCCCCATTTTCCGCTTGACAGCCCTCTCGTCTAACTGTTACATCTTGTAACGCTACAATGACTAACACCAAGAAACCCCGTCTAAAGAACATCGGCGAGGTCGAGCAACTCGTCATGGATTACATCTGGACCTATGGTCCCTCTTCCGCGGAAGCGTGCCGGGAAGCCCTGGCCCCCTCGCGCCCCATGAAGGACTCAACCATCCGCACCGTGCTGCGCCGCCTGGAAGAAAAAGGCTACGTGACTCACGAGGTTCAAGGCCGCACGTTTATTTACAAGGCATCGGACATGCGCCAGAACGTCGCTGTGCGCGCGGTAAAGAGCATCATCGACCGCTTCTGCGGCGGCTCCGCCGAGCAGCTCGTCCTGGGAATGGTGGACAACGCCGTGCTGAACCGCAAACAACTGGAACGCCTGGCCCGCAAGATCGCTGAAAAAGAATTCGCTGAAAAAGAGGGAAAGTCATGACTCCCATCGCCATGCCGACGCCCACAACATTTCTCGCGCAACTGGCGATCCCTGCCGCGCGAGCACTCGCTCTAAGCATGATCGTTGGAATCGGGCTCTCGGCATTCCGGGTGAAAAACACTTCTCCGCGCCTTTTCACCTGGACCGCGGTCCTCTACGCCGCCCTCGCCATGCCCCTGCTTCAACAGATGCTGCCGCCGCTGCCGATTCCCGCCCCAGAATTCCTTGAACGCGAGTTGACGACTGCACGGCGAGTGTTCGCCGGCACCGTGGAACAGACGCCTCCGCTCCCAGCCGCGGAGCGGCGTAAGAATGCAGCCCACGGCGTAAGCCGTGGGAGAAACACAGACGCGGCGAAGCCCCAGCGGGGCGAAAGATTACACCCTACGAATACTCGGACGGCGGCTAAGACCGCTCCGTCCCTGTCTCTGGCCGTGGGCGCGCTCCCAGTGAACACAACGCGAATCGCTTCAACTTCCATTCCATGGAGCGCAATCGCGGCCGCGATTTATCTTGCCGTCGCCCTGATTTTGCTCGCGCGTTTCATCGTAGGTCTGGCATTCAGCCGCCGCCTCTTACGAGCGTCACGACGAATCAACGATCCCCGCATCACTCGGCCACTCGCCGCGCGCGCGGCCGCCTGGGGCCTTGCTTCGATTCCTCAGGCCGCCGAATCCGAATTGACTTCCGTGCCGCTCACCATGGGCGCGCGACGCTCCACCATTCTGCTGCCCACCTCCTGGCGCGAATGGGACGATGCCAAGCTCGACGCCGTCGTGGCGCACGAACTGTCGCACGTCGCCCGCCGCGACGCCCTCACCCAGCGTCTTTCCCTTCTGCACCGCGCCATCTTCTGGTTCAGCCCGCTTCCCTGGTGGCTCGATCGCCATCTCGCCGCCCTCGCCGAGGAAGCCAGCGACGAAGCCGCCTTGTCCTGCGGCGCCGACCGCAAGCATTACGCCAGGATTTTGCTGGGATTCTTCGAAGCTTTGCACACCGCCCCACGACGAGTCTGGTGGCAAGGCGTTTCGATGGCCAAAGCAGGCCAAGCCGAACACCGGGTAGAAAGAATTCTCGCGTGGAAAGGATCTGTCGCTATGCGTCTCCAGAAATCCATTGCCGTCATGATCGTCGCCCTTGCTATTCCTGTCGTTTACCTCGCGGCCTCCGCGCACCCCGCCCAGCATCTCAGCCTACGGGGTGTTCAACCCGCGCAAGATCAGACGCCACTGTCGCCTCCCGCATCCGCGACGGCGCCTGCTCCGACTCCAGAAACGACTCCTCCGCCCGAGCTAGGTCCTGCCTCCGGAGTGACGGGGGGACCGGTTTCCAGCGGGCCAACTCCTCCCCCTGCACCTCCTGAGCCCGCACCGGGAGTTGGTACAGCCGTCAAAGCACGCATAGCACCGGTGGCGCCCGTGGGCCCATCTGCTCCGGTAGCTGTGATCGCACCCGTAGCACCCGTGGGGATGATTGGTCAATCATCCTCTGGCCGCGGCTTTTCTTATCACTACGGCTACGACGACGAACAGCGCTTCGTTATCGTCTCCGGCAAAACCGATTCCCTCACCATGTCCGGCTCCGCCGAGGATGCCCGCCACGTCGAGAAGCTCAGAAAACAGATCCCCGGCGATTTCATCTGGTTTCAGCGGGACGAAAAATCCTACGTAATTCGCGATCAGGCCACCGTCGATCGCGCCAAGAAGCTCTGGGAACCGCAAGAGGAGCTCGGCAAGAAGCAGGAAGCACTCGGCAAACAACAAGAAGCCCTGGGTAAACAACAACAAGAACTCGGCGCCAAGATGCAACAGATTCGAGTCAACGTTCCCGACCTGAACGCCGACCTCGAAAAACTGAAAGCGGAGTTGAAGCAACTCAGTTCCAGCGGTGCCACCGTCGAGCAAGTCGGTCACATCCAATCCGAAATTGGAGAACTGCAGAGCAAGATCGGCAACGTCCAATCCCACGCCGGCGATCAGCAAGGCAAGCTAGGCGAAGAGATGGGCGCCCTTGGAGAAAAGCAAGGCAAGCTCGGCCAGCAGCAAGGCGAACTAGGCCGCCAACAAGGCGAACTAGCCGAACAGGCCACGCGCCAAATGAAGCAACTGCTCGATGACGCGATCACGAAAGGCACCGCCCAACCCGAAATCTAGGCAGTCAAGGTTCGATCATTACTATCCTTGAGGGTGTCGTCATCGTCCTTAGAAGGCGTCATCCTGACGGAGCCGCTCTTCAGGCGGAGGAAGGATCTCGCGTGGATCTCCTGAGCTTTGCAGCTCGTACCGCGTCGGACGCGCCGCGACACGGAGAATTCCGGTACCCCTTGACAATTTCCCCCTCATCTCATAGAATTAGCACTCGATAGGCGTAACTGCTAACAGCAGTATCAAACCCAACTAAATCATAGGTTTACGCAAATCAATTCAACTACCATAACGTCCCAATTCCTTGAAAGGAGCAACACCCATGGCGAAATTCGCACCACTCCATGACCGCATTCTGGTCCGTCGCGTGGAAGAGGCTTCCACCACTCGTGGCGGCATCATCATCCCCGACTCAGCCAAAGACAAGCCTCAGGAAGGCGAAGTCATCTCCACCGGCAAAGGCCGCACCAACGACGAAGGCAAGACCTTCCCGCTGGCCGTCAAAGAAGGCGACCGCATCCTGTTCGGCAAATATTCCGGCACCGAAATCAAGATTGATGGCGAAGACTTCATCATCATGAAAGAAGAAGAAGTCCTCGGCACCCTGACCGGCGCCGCGACCCCGGCCAAGAAAGAACTAGCCGGCTCGAGGAAATAAGGCTTCCGCCGTCCGGCTCCCGGCTTTCGGGAACCGCTCAGCGAATTAGCCACGCATCGTCTTCCGGAAGCCGAACGCCGAAAGCCGGAAGCCGCAAAGCAATTTACGCAGGCACCGCCTGCACAGAATTCAAACTAGATATAGGAGAAAACAGCAATGGCAAAACAAATCGTTCACGGAGAAGAATCCCGACAGGCGATCCTCCGCGGCGTCAACCTTCTGGCCGATGCCGTGAAGGTCACCCTCGGACCCAAAGGTCGCAACGTAGTCATCGAAAAGAAATTCGGTTCGCCCACCATCACCAAAGACGGCGTCACCGTAGCCAAGGAAATCGAACTTCGGGACGGCCTCGAGAACATGGGCGCCCAAATGGTTCGTGAAGTTGCCTCGAAGACGTCCGACGTCGCCGGCGACGGCACCACCACCGCCACCGTTCTAGCCCAGGCCATTTACCGCGAAGGCGTCAAAACAGTTGCCGCCGGCGCGAATCCGATGGCCCTGAAGCGTGGCATCGAGAAAGCCGTCACCATCATCGCCGGCAAGCTCGACAAGGAAGGCAACCGCGTCAACGGCGAACTCGACAAGCTGTCGAAGCCGGTAACGGGGGAAATGATCGCACAAGTTGGTACGATTTCCGCCAACAATGACGAGACCATCGGCAAGATCATTGCCGAGGCCATGAAGAAGGTCGGCAAAGACGGCGTCATCACCGTCGAAGAGTCGAAGACGCTGGAGACCCAGCTCGAAGTCGTCGAAGGCATGCAGTTTGACCGCGGCTATCTCTCGCCCTACTTCGTCACCGATCCCGAGCGCATGGAAGTCGCACTCGAGAACGCCTACATCCTGATCAACGAAAAGAAGATCAGCTCGATGAAGGATCTTCTCCCGCTGCTCGAGCAGATTGCCAAGTCCGGCAAGCCGCTACTCATAATCGCAGAGGATGTCGAAGGCGAAGCGCTCGCCACCCTCGTGGTCAACAAACTGCGTGGCACGCTGCAAGTCGCGGCCGTCAAGGCTCCCGGCTTCGGCGATCGCCGCAAAGCCATGCTGCAGGATATCGCGATCCTGACCGGCGGCAAGGCCATCACGGAAGACTTCGGCATTAAGCTCGAGAACGTTCAGATCAGCGACCTCGGCCAGGCCAAGAAGATCACCATCGACAAGGACAACACGACGGTGGTCGAAGGCAAAGGCAAGCACGCTGAGATCGAAGGCCGCGTGAAAGAAATTCGCAGCCAGGTCGACAAGACCACCAGTGACTACGACCGCGAGAAGCTGCAGGAGCGGTTGGCGAAGCTGGTCGGTGGCGTAGCCGTCATCAAAGTCGGCGCCGCAACCGAAACCGAAATGAAGGAAAAGAAAGCCCGTGTGGAAGACGCGATGCACGCCACCCGCGCAGCCGTGGAAGAAGGCATTGTCCCCGGCGGCGGAGTCGCTCTGGCCCGTTGCGCGGCATCGCTCGAAAAAGTGAAGGCTGAAGGCGACGAGCAGATCGGCATCAACATCGTGAAGCGCGCTATCACCGAGCCTCTGCGCCAGATCGTCGAGAACGCCGGCGAAGAAGGTGCAGTGGTCCTGGGCAAGGTGCTCGAATCCAAGGAAACCAACTTCGGATTCAACGCCTTCACCAACGAGTACGAGGACCTGGTCAAAGCAGGCGTGCTCGACCCGACAAAGGTCGTGCGCACCGCCCTGCAAAATGCCGGCTCCATCGCCAGCCTGATGCTTACCACCGAAGCCCTGGTAGCGGAGATTCCCGAAAAGAAGGAAGCTCCCGCCGGCGGCGGACACGGTGGTGGCGGCGGCATGGGCGACATGTACTAAGACAGCTTCTAGCTACTAGGTCTTAGCTTCTAGCTAGATCGTGTGGTGCGGGCGCTCTCGCCCGCGAAAGCCCCGCTCGCAAGAGCGGGGCTTTTCTTTGCCTGCATCACCAATGCTCATGTGGGGACAGCCGCCCTCGGCTGTCCGGCGAGCAAAGCTCGGCAGCCTCTCCACCCTCTTCCTCAACTCATTGTCACTCCGATAACCAAATGTCATTCCGAGCCGATCGCAGCCGCAAAGCAGTGAGACCGTGTCGAGGAACCTGCTTCGGCACGCGCTAAGGTCAGGTTCATTGTTGACGGCACACGGGTGCTAGAATCAGGCGATTCTTGCGGAGGCACCGTGAAAAAGAAGAGCGAGTACAGGGTTCAACTCAAGATTGGAGACGCAGAAGTTAGTGTCGAGGGCGCAGAAAGCGGAGTCGTAAAAATCGTCGAAGCTCTATCGGACGTGCTTCGCGGCTCCAGGAGGCCCAGCGCCTTGCTGGCACCCTCGATGTCAACGCCTGCCGCCGCGACGGCCCCGGTTCAGTCGCGGAGTTCGTCCGCAGATATCCGGTCTTTCTTCGGGGAGAAACAACCGTCCAGCGATATCGAAGCCGCGGCCGTTGCAGCATACTACAACCAGTACCTCGCTCCGGAGACAAATCGGCGAGACACAATCGACTCGGCATCCCTTCAGGAAGCATTCAGACTCGCACGAAGACCGCTGCCTGCGCGTACGATTTACACGCTTACAAACGCCAGGAACGCCGGGTATCTCGACTCGGTCGGGGAGGGTGGTCAATTCCGCTTGAATGCTGTGGGTTACAACTTGGTCGAGCACGGCCTCGGCTCATCAAGTGGGTCCGAGAAGCGTGCCCTGAAAGCGAAGAAAAGGCATCGGAAGTCACCTCCCAAAAAGAGATAACTTAAATCTGCGACGTCCCAGCGTTTCGACCCATCGATGAATCCCTCAGAGTTTATCGACGTTCTTGATCGCCTCCATTCCCGCCTACGTGCGGCGACAAGCAACGACGTGTCAAGTGCAGCGGAGAAGAAGAACATTCGCTCAGTCGTAGGAGCTTGGTTCTCGCAGTATCAGCCGGCTGCTGTACAAATTGTCGGCGAGGAACAATACATTCGCTCGATGGACGAGGAGATGTTGAGCTTGCTGAAACTGGCGTCGGGAAACAGCGCCCGTCGGACTGTAATTCGGTCGTGCGCAACAGCGATCCGCCACTTTAAAGATGATTTGCTGATCCCCCTCAGTAGGGCCTACTGGTCACAAGCTCCTCAAAGATCGCCAGCCGGAAGAGACCCTGAGGTCGCCACACGCCTAAAGCGAATGGATGAAGATTTGGGCGACAGCTACGAGCAAGCGGTCTTGGACGCCGAAGACGACGAGCGGCTTAGCTATCGGGGACCGGCTGCGGAATTGCGTGAGGTTCTTACCACTGTACTTCACACGCTGGCACCCAACTCGCAAGTCGAGGCGACGGAATGGTACCGAGAATCTCGGCGGGAAGGTACGAGGTCCGAGCCGACGCCCACAAGGGCCGAGCGCACGAAGTTCATTCTTCGCAGCAGGGCAAAGGGGTCAGCCGTTACTGAGGCTGCTGAATCGTACATGACCTCCGTGGAGGACAGGCTGGCGAACGTTATAAACGCAACCTACAGACGGGGTAGTGCCGCTACCCACGGCGGGACAGAACGGGATGAACTACTGAAACTGCTACCTTACATAAATGCCCTGCTACGGGAGCTATTGCCAGCAGCGTAGGCGCGGGGCACCCGGGAACTGGAATTATGCCTTTGAAAACCCGTGTTGGTTTCCACCGCAGTGAGCCCTATTGCTCAGACCCGTTTTGGAACCCTGTGTAACCTTGGGAATGGTGCCAGAAAGAGGCTTTCGTTATGGCCCAGAACCTTACAAACCAAGACTGGCGATCCCTCGCCGAACAAGGTAGTACAGAGATGGACCCCGTGAAGCTCACAAGCCTTGTGGGTAAATTGTGCAGTTCGTTAGATGAGCGCAAAACAACGCCTCAGTTGCAGCCCGATGAAAAGGATCAAGCCTAGATCTCCCGATGCGAAGGAGACTTCATGACCAATGCCGAGATGAGGCGGATGCTAAGAATGCTCCAAACCGTTGAGTGCTTGTTTTCTGAGAATATAGCTTTGAAATCTGTGCTGCGTTCGCATCGCGTGCCAACGCCCGTGTGGAAGAAGGAATGCGATAAGCTGATGAACGATCCGGAACACTCGTCTCGTGTAAAATTCCGACACCTCTACGATGAAATTGAGAGAACCCGCGGTGAGTCCAAGGCGTTTGCAGCACTTTTACAAGTCCTTCCAAAGCCGAGGAAAGAGTGGAACTAGCCATAACTTAATTCCGGCAATCCTACATTCGTACCGTGCTCCTCCGATAACCACGGAACCTTCCTATTTCGTTTCTCGTATTCCCTTCAGCACCATCGACCCTTCAGGAAAGCGAGATTCCATGAACCGACGTTCCCTCTTCTGTGCCGTAGTGTCTTTGTTATCGATGTTGTTTGTCCGCTCCTCCTTCGCCCAGACCGTGCCGCCACTCGACAAGATTCAAAACCAGCAGGACCTCGACAGCGCGATCACCGCTCTCGATGCCGCGCTGTTCGACGCCTACAACAAATGCGATCTCGACAAGTTCGCTTCATTCATTGATGAAAGCGTCGAGTTCTATCACGACCAGGGCGGCGTGACCCTGGGCAGAGCGGCCTTGACCGACAGCGTCAAGAAAAACATTTGCGGCAAGACGACGCGCGAACTCGTTCCCGGCAGCCTGCATGTCTTTTATATGAAAGGTTACGGCGCGATCGAAGTCGGTGTTCACCGCTTCCACCATCCCGGCCACGAAGACACGGAAGGGGTGGGCGAAGGCAAATTCATCCACCTGTGGCAGTACAAAGACGGCGCCTGGAAAATCACCCGCGTCATGAGCTACGACCATCACTCGGCCACCAAATAAACCTCGACCAAGGAATGTGTGGCGTGGGCGCCCCCGCCCGCGGTTTGTAGAACATCTTGCTCGAGGCCTAGCCCTTTTCCACAGCCTTCCACAAAAAGATTCCGCTCTTTTGTGACGAACAACCTTGACCGAGGATACGGAAAGCGCATAGTGGGAAATGTGCGCAGAACATTCTCCATACGACTCGAAGAGAACGGTCTCAAGATCGCCGCTAACTCCTTATTCTGGAAGATTTTGCGAGTAAGTCCTTTCGTTCCAAGATTTTGCCGCCAAGCCCCCATATCCATTTCCCCCAAGTGGAATCGAATCAGGATTTTACGGAGTCGATCTCAAAAAAAAAAACACGTACGTTCCCCTCTGTCGAACCAAACTCTTCCAACGCAGGCTCCGCAACGCCGCATGCTATAGTGCGATTTCCAGATGGGATCTTTCCTGCTGTTCGCCTTTTCGTGGTGGTCGATTTTGCTGCGGATTGTGGCCATCGTCCACTTCATCCGCCGCCGCCCAAACTTCTTTTGGATCTGGGTCATCCTTTTTCACTGGGTCGGAGCGCTCGTCTACATTCTCGTGGAAGTCATTCCCGACGCAAGCCTGCTGCGCGGTACGTTTCAAGTTTTTCCGCGCCGCAGGCGGATTCAGGAACTGGAGCGCACCGTCCTCGACAACCCTTCGGCGGGAAACTACGAAGAGCTCGGGCTCTTATATCTCGACGACGGCAACTTCGCCCGCGCCCGCGCATGTTACGACAAGGCGATCTCCTCGCGGACGGACCATGCCGATCCCTTCTACCGCCGCGGCATCGCCGAGGTCGAACTCGAAGACTTCCCTGCCGCAGTCCCCGACCTGGAACGCGCGGTCAAAGCCGATCCCGACTACGACTTCCATCGCGCCAAAGGGTTGCTGGCATGGGCGTACGCGCAGACAGGACAGTCCGAAAAAGCAGATGCACTGTTTCGCGAGGCGACAAGGATTTCCACGATCTCCGAAACCTATTATCACTACGCTCTGTTCCTGCAATCGCAAGGACGCGCCGCCGAAGCTCGCGAGTGGGCGCGCAAGATTCTCGAAAAGAAACCGACCATGCCCGTCTATCTTCGGCGCCGGGAACGCCCATGGTTCCGCAAAGCCAACTCGCTGCTGGCGCGACTTCCCGCCGCGTGACCTCTTCCAGCGTCGAGCTTCGCTCGACGGACAGCCGAGAGCGGCTGTCCCCACATGCCGCTTGACTCGGACAGCCGAGGCGGCTGTCTCTACGTGGCCGGTGCTCCACATCGCGGGTGTTAAAATTAGAGTCAGTGAAGATTTCCAGGCCCTCCATTCGACTGCTGGCGACCGATATCGACGGTACGCTGCTCAATTCACGATTTCAGATTTCCGAGGGCGACCTGAAGGCTTTACGCCGCGCGCACGCCGCGGGCATCGAAATTGTGCTCGTCACCGGACGAAGGCATGCCTTCGCGCTGCCCATTGCGCAGCAGCTTGGCTTTGATTTGTGGCTAATCAGCTCGAACGGCGCCGTCACGCGTTCGCTGGGCGGAGAAACGTTCCATCGCGACCTGATGCCCGCGGAAACCTGCCGCCGGCTTTGCGGCGCGATGCAAGAATTCCGCGGCCACACCGTTCTTACGTTTGATAAAGAAACCAAGGGCGCGATCGTACTTGAACGCCTCGATGAACTCGGATCGAGCATCCGGCGATGGCTCGAAAAGAATAAGGAGTACATCGAGTTTGTAGTCCCGATCGAAGACGCGCTGGTGAGCGATCCGGTGCAGGCCATGTTCTGCGGGACAATGTCACGAATGAGCCAGGCGCTGCGCGCACTCGAAGGCGCCGGAATGGATGGAACCGTGACTGTGTTGCGAACCGAGTATCCGGCGCGAGACCTCTCGATGATCGACGTGCTGAATGCAGGCTGTTCGAAGGGCCATGCGCTGGAGCGCTGGGCCACTCATCGCGGCTACCGGCGGGAAGAGGTCATGGCCATCGGTGACAACCACAACGACATTGAGATGCTTGAGTTTGCCGGCTATCCGGTTATCATGGGGAATGCCTGCGAGGAGTTGCGCGATCGTGGCTGGACCGTAACTCGTGGCAATGACGCCTGCGGCATCGCCGCTGCGGTGGACATGGCGCTGGGCGCGGACACGCTTATCGTTAGCAATTAGATCGTTAGCAATTAGATCGTTGATAGATTGTAGATGCGAGCTCTGATTTCATTTCGGTTGCAACTTGGCGTCCTGTTGACCTTGGCGATCGCCGCGCCTGCCTCCTTTGCAGGAGAGAATGCGGTGTTGCGCAACGGGTTTTCCATCCGGCACGAGCGGCACGAAATCGTCGGCGACCTTACACGGTTATATGTGAGCGCGGATGGATCGAGTTTCGTCGATGTTCCCACTGCAGAGATTGAACATTTTGAGGCAGCGCCCGCGTCGCCGGCTTCCCGGCTTTCGGCTTCTGAGAAGAAATCCATTTCGTCGCCCTTCATTCGGAACACGCCGAACGGCGCAACCGCGCTGCGTCTCGATGAAGTTGTTAATTCGGCTAGCGGGCGCTATCGTTTGGATCCCGACCTGGTCAATAGTGTGATCAAAGCGGAGAGTGGATTCAATGCGCGGGCCGTCTCTCCGAAGGGAGCGCAAGGGCTGATGCAGCTAATGCCCGGGACGGCATCGACGCTGGGCGTGCCCAATGCGTTCGATCCGCAGGCGAATGTAGAAGGCGGTACGAAATATCTGCGGGAACTGCTGGAGCGCTACGACTTCGATCTGGTGAAAGCGCTGGCCGCCTACAATGCGGGGCCGCAGCGAGTGGAGCAGTTCAAGGGTGTCCCACCTTATTACGAGACGCGGGCTTATGTGGCGCGCGTGGTGAGAGACTTCAACCGGAAGAAAGCAGCGCAACAGAACGTAGCCGCACAATCTGTTCCAAAATCCAGAGCCGCCAGGCGAGCGGCCGCGAAGACTGAAGTTTCCGCCGGCAAGGCGAAAAGTTCCTCGCCGATTCAGGCGAGGGTGAGCAGGGCGCAAACCAGCGAATAGGTCAACGCAATTTGCCTCATCTCTCTCTTCCCTCCTCATCGATTGACCCCTTCGTCTTGGTCATTTACCTTGGAACTGCCGTTTCCCGCTTCGCGTTGCGAGGACTGCGGCGCGGAGTTCTCGCTATCCATGGATAAGAAACGCATTCTGGCCAGTGCGATCGTGTTCCTCATCCTGGCCCTTCTGGTTTACCTGCAATACCGGCACTGGCGAAGCTTCGATTGGGGTACGTTCTGGAGCGAGCTTCATCGCATAAGAAAAATTCATGTGCTGCGTGCAATCGCTTTGGTCTACGCGGCGTATGTGCTGCGCGCCTTGCGGTGGAAGATTTTTCTGAAGCCGGTGCGGCCGAATGTGAGGACCATCCAACTGGTGGCGCCGATGATGATCGGCTTTACGGGGTTGGCCCTGCTGGGGCGGGCCGGCGAATTTATCCGTCCCTATCTGGTCGCGCGGCGCGCCGGCCTCTCCTTCTCGTCGCAATTAGGAGTTTGGGCGGTGGAGCGCACCTTTGACGTGGGCGCCTTCGCAGTGCTGATCGTGTTAGCAATTTTCTTGCCGAGCGCGCTGCAGTCGATTCCTCATCCCGAATATTACCGGCAATTTCGCGATGCGGGATTTGTATTGGTCGTGGGAGTTACGGTGGCGGCGGTGGCCGCGGTAATGATCAGCCGCAGCGGCGAAGCGATTGCGCGGTGGATCGAGAACAGATTCTGCCATTTATCTTCCGGATTCGGCCACCGGCTGGCGCAGAAAGTGCGCGAGTTTGGCATGGGACTGCATACAATCCATGGCCCGCTGTCTCTGTTGTGGCTGGCACTACTGTCGATGTTCATTTGGTACATCACGGCGCTGGCGTACAAGGAAGTGACACACTCCTATGGCGTGGACGCCCTGGAAATTCCAGTCTCGCAGCTCCTGATTCTGATGGGCGCCAGCATGGCGGGGTCGATGCTCCAGTTGCCTGCGGTAGGCGGGGGTTCGCAGATGGCAACCATCGCGACGTTGTCCGCCGTGTTTGATGTACCTCCGGAGATGGCGGCCAGTTGCGGGATCCTGCTGTGGCTGGTGACATTTGCCTCGGTAGTACCGGTCGGCCTGGCGCTGGCGCATCACGAGAGATTGTCATTACGAAAGTTGTCGGTGGAGAGCCATCGGACAGAAGAAGCAGAAATGGGCCAGCCGCCAGCAGCGTAACCCGCTTATCTCCGCATAATGGCCAGTCGTTTCTCGCCTGAGAAGATTTTTCAAAGTCTGCCGTCATTAACCGCCGCGTATCCCTTGAGGGGATAGCCTCCCGGGCTGGAATGCCGGATTTCCGCTGGCGCAACCGCAAAGTAGCTGGAAACTCTCACACCCTAAGGTGCATCTCAAATCGGGCTACTGGCGCGACTTTGGGGGCACCCTTGTGATCTGGGTTGCGTTCTGAAGTTTCGCTATAAAGGTGTGTTATGCGGTTCTATACCCAAGGTGCATTGTTCTTGACCCTGATCTTCCCGGTCAGCGTCCGCCCGGGACTGGCGCAAACCCTGGGGCAAGAGCGCGAAACAGAAAAGCGGCTTAGCGCCAACGGAGTCGACCGAGTCCTGCGGGAAACGCCTGATCTACAGCAGAGTTCGATCGTGCATCGGCTGCTGACTCCGAATGAAGGGTTGGCGATTCTGAGCGCGGCTCTGGATTCGCGGCATCATCATCATGCAGAATTCTCTTCCGATTGCTCTCACTTTGTCCACGGACTTTATGCGAGCGCGGGTTTCCCTTACCAGTACGCGAGTTCTTCAGACCTTTCTAAGGGAACCAATGAGTTTCGACGAGTCGCAAGTCCGCAACCGGGTGACTTGGCGGTATGGCGCGGCCATGCGGGAATTGTGGTGGACCCCGAGCGGCATTCCTTTTTCAGTGTGTTGCATTCCGGACCCGGTATCGAGTCTTACGACTCGCCGTACTGGAAACAGCGGGGAAAGCTCCGTTTCTTTCGTTACCTTAAGCCGTCTTCGGACGGCATTTTGAAAAGCTCGATCCGGACTACGAGCTGGACAAAGGCCCCGAGCAACACTTACCCAATACGCCGGCTGCAGGGGACAATGTACCCGAAACATCGGAGCCGCCGAACTCGAAGACCTTCCGCATTACGATCTCGAACTCCGGTCGACCTAAATCCGATCAGGTGAGCGCAGCCTTCTTGCGAGCAGTCGCTGATTCGGAGGAGGCGCTGGGTGAGCCTGGACTCGGGTCGGGCCAATCCCTCGTCGTCTTTGATCATTTCGAAGTGAAGAAAGTGCACGTCACGGGAAACCAGGGATGGATTGACATTCAGATCGATGAACTGGTTTGTCGCGCGCGAGACAAAATAGCAGGGAGCAAGCAGCGTGAACGCCAACGATGGGATCTGAGACGCGTTGATAACAAGAGTTGGGAGATCATCCCTTCGCGAAATGCGATATACCTTCCGCGGCACACAGCCGAGCGCATCTTCGCACGCGAACTGGCGCAGCTCACCGAGGACGCCACAGACGATACACGTGGAACGCAGGAAAAGGCCGACTTGGCACGACTGCTCGATGTTCTTTTCGGAAAATAGCCAACTTCAGTCAAGAAGAGGGGGCACTCGAGCCCCCTCGCCGATTAGGGTCGTACCAACTCTAGTGTTTCTTGTCTTTGTCCTCCACTTTGCCCGTATCCGCGGCATTCTCCGCAGGTGCTTTCGCGGCGGCCTTGGCATTGGCCGCTACCATGGATTTCGGCCTCCAAAAATCGGGTGCCGTCGAAGCGACTTGCTCGGGTGCGTTGCTTAATTCAGGCAAGAAGCGATAGATTACCGTCTCCGTGCCCGAAACGGCCTCGGCATTCGTTTTGAGAAACTTGGCGTAGCCCTCCTCTCCTAGCGTCTGCTGAACGGGTGGGATCGCGTCAAATCCCGCAAGCGAGCTCTGCAGGGTAGTGACGTAAAAGACCGTCCCTTCCTGGCCGGCAACCGCCTGGGAGACCAGCACGGTTAATGGCGGTGTAGCTTTTTCGCGAGCGGCCTTCATGTCTTTCAGGAGTTCTTCAAACTTAGCGATTTCTCCGGGCCGCACACGGACGACGGTGGTTCGCAGCCAGCGCGACTCCCCGATCAGATGGGAAAGCGCCGCGGGATCGGAGGGCGCACTGCTGCTCAGATCCCAACGCCGGCGGCGGATTTCCGAACGTGAACTAACGGTGCACTGTCCCAGATCCTGGAATATCTTGTCGGTTGCGGCCTTTCCGTAACTCTTCTGCAGGGCTCCCATGAACGTTCCCATGGCCGACTCTACGTCTGCATAGCTGTTGCGCATGCTGATGAAGGTGACCCGGTCGCCTGGACCATATGCGGTCTCCATGGCAAGCCAGGTGTCTCCCTTGTTCTGGCGATTGGACGCCGCAATTTTCTTGCTGATGGCATCGAAATCTGCCCGTTTATCTGGTTTCACCTGCACGGTAAATACATCGAGGTAGCTTTCTTGCGCTTGCTGAGCTTGACCGACAGCCAGCGCCCCAAGCAACACTAACGCGATCACGGACCCTATCACTTTCCGCTGCATAGCAGCCTCCTTAATTTTGTCGGGATTTCCCAGCGGAAGGGACGGTACACCCGCGCGAACGCCTCGTCAAGGGACAGAAGGCGGGTTGAATCGGCTCGACCTAAGAACGAGTCACGAAAAAAATGCAACCCCCGGCGCAGGCGGCAAGAGGAGAATCAGCGGTGTTCCAGGAAGTGACTGAAAACGATGGTGGCCCCGGGCAGAGTCGAACTGCCGACCTTCGGTTTAGGAAACCGCTGCTCTATCCATCTGAGCTACGGGGCCATCTTCACTTAATCAACACATTCTAAACAACTTAAAACCAACACAACAGACGCGTCACCTTCGTGCCATTGCATATCATCGCACTTTCGCGTAAAGTTGGCCTCCATGACCATCAAAGAATCAAAACCAAAAATCATCAACACTCTTGATGGGTTGATTAAGAACCTTCAGGCTGACCCTGAGCACACACCCGCTGTTGAATGGCAAGCCGTGATGATAGCGCGTGAATGTGTCGCATCAAGCAGCGCTATACAGCTTGCAAAGGCTGTGGCGAAGGCAGCGACGAAGGTGACGCAATGAGCCGACACCAACGCGGTTACATCTACGAAGCTTTCAACGCTTTCCATGTTCGCTACTACGCTACCGAAATTGTAGACGGAAAACCGGAGCGCAAGCAACGTTCCCACCGGCTCTGCACCAAAGATCGAAGCACAGGCCACGGCTCCCGCTCATCAATCGCCGTGCGTACCCTGTGTGAAGAGTTCCTGCACAAGGTCAATCAAAATCAGAACGCCTCGCAGAGCTTAAAACAAGACATGATGGTGGTTGCTTTTTGGGATGCGGTTTACCTGCCGTACTGCGAAAAGGTCTTACCCATCACCGGCCAACCCCGCCTCAAACCTTCCACGTTGCGCGGCTACAAAAACATTTGGAGCAAGCACCTCAAGAAGCATTTTGGCAACACTACCCTGCAACAATACGACCCAGACAGGGCCAGCTTGTTGCTGGAATCACTTAACTCCACCGGCGAAATGAACAGCACATCATTGAAACACGTGCGGGCTTTGGGAAGCGCAATCTTCAAAAGGGCTGTCAAGGAAAAGTTGATAAAGATGAACCCTTGGACACGTGTTCCCATGCCTGATGATGTCATTGAACCCGAGAACACCCCCCATTACACACCTGAGCAGGCGGAAGACATGGTTTCAGCGTTGGTGGATCATGTTGACTGTCAACTTGTGCTGGCACTCGCCTGCTTCCTCGGTTTGGGACCGGCAGAGATTTCAGGTTTGCAATGGGGTGACGTTGACGCAAATTCTATTCACGTTCGCAGGAACCGCATGCAAGGCGAGGTGACCACCACAAAAAATAAGTGGCGTGCAGCATCGGTACCCATCATTGACCAAGTGCGCGTGCCTTTGGAGTTGTGGCGAAAGAAGTGTGACGCAACAGGCGATGCGGATTGGTTATTTGGTGATCTGCACAACATGGTCGCTCGGGTCATCAAGCCCCACGTTAAGGGTGTGAGCGAGTGTGTGCGCTGCGAGAAGACCCCGAAGTCTTCAGGTGTGAAGTGGGTCGGATTATATGCCGGTCGCCGAGGTGCCTGCACGATGGTGATGGAGAGTACAGGTAACGTTGCTGTTGCTCAACGTCTGCTGCGTCACAAGACGGCAGACACCACGTTGAAGGTCTACAACAAAGGCATATCAGAAAAAGGCTTTCAGGGCGGTATGCAGGCGTTCTCAAAGTCGCTCAATAAATAACCAACAAGGCAATGGCACTTTGGTGCCATTGTGACAATACAAGCACATGCGTAGTGTGCTTGCGAACAACATCCAACGCAAGCCGCCTAGGCGTCAACCTAAACGGCCTGCTAACCAAAAGAGCCCCACAGGAGGCCCAAATGGCTGCAACAACTCTACCGCGCAACTCTCTCTTCGAAGACAAAACCCACAAATGGTTGTTGGTTAGGAAGGTACCGCCTGTCATCTGCCCAAAATGCAACAACCCCATCAGGCGGGGGGAGGCCGTTTCCAAAGACGGCAAGCAACATGCCTTCCCGTGTGGTGAATCCGAGATGGATCTTATCATTCGCCGAAGGCCCGTACCGTTGCCTCTCGAACTGTTGAAACGCATCAAGAGCCTTTAACTTTCCCCCGCGCGGCCAGAGCCCTCCCCATTTCGCGGGGGCTGGATGGAGCAGCCTGTTGTTCCTAGCAATGGGCTGCTCCTTTTTAACCGAAGGAGTCTTACATGAATCGCAACAGAGTGTTGATGGGGGTTTCACTTATGGTTGGTTTGGGTGCCGATCACTTCGGCTTTCACCATGCCGCCCTGTTTGGTTACGGAATGGCCGTGTTATTTGGCCTGAGGGACGTTGTGCACTTTGCTGTGTTGGCTGCTCTACACGCAGAAAAGGCACGGGCATTGAGGGGAGAATGATGATGCGAAGAAGAAGAGTGACCATATCATTGCCGAGCAACCGAACACTAATATGCGTTTTGATGGTGGGCCTTTGGTTGTATGCGGCCTTTGTGATGGGTGAAGCAGTTGCTAAAAGCGAGATACAGCAAGGCCTAACCTATGTAACCGCACCATCAAGGAGATGACCTAATGAAGAAAACACAAACACATTTCAACTGGTGGGCGGTCGGAATCGCGGCCTTCGTGTGCCTGTTTTGGTATAGCGTGATCGTTGCGTTGTTAAGGATGAGGTAGTTCAAATGCGAAATCTTTGGTCAGAAGAAGAGGGTCAGGACATTGCCGAGTATGCGGTTATGCTTGCGGTGATACTTGTGATTGTGGTCGGCACCGTTCGGCTAATCGGCTCGAACACAGCAAACATTTTCTCGCAGGTCGCTAGCTCTGTTCAGTAACAATGGGGTTGCCTCTGGTCACATGTGTGCACATGTGTTCACGGCACCATCGTTCTATTGACTAACAGGCCGGAAAGCGCGAGGATGGGGGGCGTTGAAGAACTTACTAACTAGGAGGTCACATGACGTTGGACGAACTTACAATCGAGATGAGCGGTCTTTGTGCGGAGTTAGATCGTATCGAGGGTCTGAGCAAAGCCGAATTACAACACCTAACGGACAGGGCCTCAGACGTAATCTCAGACGTGGAAAGCGAGTACGGAGTCACCACATTGCGGCCCGAGGTATCACGCGAAACACAAGCGATGTTTAAATTGAACTCAATCGTTGTCGAGGTTGAATAACAAAGACTCCCCATCACTTACTCAAGAAACGAGGTTAACATGATACCAATATGGCTTTTACTGTTGATTGTCGTGGGGGTTGAAGTCTTATTTCTTGCCGTGGATCGCGTTCATTCCAAGCCACGCAAGGATCGCTGAGGTTGCCGAGACACCTGCTCTCATTGCGACGTTAGCAACTTCGGGTGCTGCGCTGCCAGCTTCAAAAGTCCTGATCCTTCCTGTTCCAACCATGAGGTTGCACCTGACTCCATCGGTGCCTTACCGAGTATTTGCAAAGCCAATTCGGGTGTTAGACTGGCCGCAGTTGTTGCGCCTGCAACCACAGGAACAGAGATAGCGCCTGCCTCTTTCCCAGGCAA
>CAWHTJ010000005.1:412500-565874 GCA_963832235.1 uncultured Acidobacteriaceae bacterium
TCGCAGCGGGCTGATTGAATAATGAAAATCATTTTCAAGATCGCCGTAAGTGCATTAGTATGAATATGTTAACCGTGATGGGGTTAAATCGAGTGTTACAGTGTGTAACGGTTACGTTTTCGTCGCTCGAATTTTGATTCGCGGGGCAACCGGTTGCGATAGGTTGAAGGCCGAGCATGTCCTAAGTGGTCGAAGGTACCCGACTTTCATCAGGTGACCCCGAAAGATGTTGTTTCTGGTCAATGGAAAAGCGTTGCAGGTAATAGCTGCGTCAGAGTCTACCAACGTTCGCATTGGGGATGTTGATTTCGAAACGGTCTGAATTTCTATCCGCGTTGATGGGTGGCGCGTGTGGAGAGCGTGTCAGAGTACCCGAAAGAACGTGCGGACAAGGATGGCAAGGGACTCGAGCAACTTGAAGCTGCTGAGCTGAAGCGGGCCGCTAAGAGTAGCTAAGATCTTTGAGGAATACTGCGCGGAAATGAAGGCGAAACGTGAACGGAAGCGGCTTGAGGCGCGGCGGTTGCAGAAAGGTTCGTCTATTCACCCGAAGAGATTGACATTGCCATCACCAACGACCGCATCAAACGCGGCGCTGTTGAGATAATTACGAAGTTCGACAGGGACTTATCACGCAAAGGGAACAAGTACCGTATTCGGTAACAACCAAGGAGACGATTTATGTCAACAGCAGTAGCAACATTTAGAACAGGAGCGGTTATGAGTCAACCAAGACGGTTAAAGCTCGAATTAGAAGAAATCGTAAACGATCTGGTAGCGCTGAAAATGATGGCTAAGGATGGCATCCTCACCCATCACAGTCAACGTAAGCTTGTTAAACACTTGAATGCGCGTGATATGGCCGATGTAGCCCGCACCATCTTATTGGCAGAGAAGAGGCAAACACAACCTATTTACGAAAGGCCACGCACTATTGGAGTTAAACAGTAACGACCGCGCAACAAATGCAATTAGCAAGTGGGGATCACGCGACGAACCCTTTTGCCAGATGCCATTGGAGGTTCGGAGCACATGACTGATACGATTGAACACAGCACACACCAAGGTGTTATTCACATTTGGCCTCATAGCAAACTTATCAACCCAGAGGCGCAACCTTTCTCAAGTGAGCGCGAATCCGATGTGTGGGAAGAGTTGCGTAACCTGACTTTCAATGATGATGATGTGCGCGGCAACATCGCCGTTGCAACTCACACAGCCGAACAAGACGATAGAGAATCGTTTCTCAATAAAGTGAAGAAAGAAGATGTTGTTCTAAGACGGGTGAAGTTCCTTGCCTCGCATGAGGTTGAGTTAGAAATTCATCACCCCGCAACGAAAGCATATTCATTTCAACCTTTACGCAATGTTGCTGAAGAGTTCGTACACGGTCCTAATGGGTGGGAAGAAGTGCCCGATACCTCTGCACCCATCGAAGTGCCCGCCGAATCTGCGTGGACTGAAACGCGGAAGGAATCCGTCCCTTTCCATCTGGGATAAAAGCAGGATGCCGATGGGGTTATCAAGCAACACCGCAACAAGGAAGTGTGTGCCTTAGCCTTGTGGTATCCCGTTGAATCGGATCACCTGAAGTACCTGTCGAAAGTGCAGGCGGCGTGCCCCGAACTGCCCATCTACATTTTCCATTGCGATTACCACGCTGACAAGTGGGGAGTTGAACGCGAATGTAGGACGCAAACAACGGTTAAACAAACCATCACCATTGAATGGGCCGACACGATGAAAAGAGAGTCCACACAATGGTTGATTCCTGAGTTCTTGCCGCTCCGTGAGGTAACCGCCTTCTCAGGTGAGATGGACACACGAAAATCAACCACCGTAATTGACATCGCGGCGAAGGGTTCAACAGGTGGAGGGCCTGACAAGCGTTGGTTTAACGACAGCCCTTTCGAAGGACAACCGTTCTCAACCGTTTACGCAGGGACGAAGACAGTTTTTCGACTGTTCAAAACCGCTTCATCGCGGCAGGTGGTAACCCAAAGGCGTTAGGCAGGCTACCTCTTGAGGTGAAGCGCGAACAGCCTACACCTGATGGGGTTGAGGTGGTGAGCATCACATTAAGCTTTGATGAACACCTGAATGTATTGCGCGAGGCGATTCTAGAAGCCAACAAGACGGCCTTACACCCGGTTGGGTTGTTAATCAATGATCCGCTCATAGCGTTTTTTGGTGACAGGAATTTTAACAAGGCTCAAGACTGTCAGGTGATCTTGCAGGGCCTTAAGAAACTTTGTGAAGAGTTGAAAATCTCGATTATCAACCTCATGCACTACAACAAGACGCAGGGTGCATCAGCCAAGGAGAAAACCGGCGGTACACAAAGGTTGATTGAGGCACACAGGCAGGCTTGGAGCTTCACTCTTGTTGATGAAACAGACAAAGAAAGCAACACACTCATTGCCCCCATCAAAAAGAACCTGCTTCGTGTTGCTCAATCTTACGAAATAACAACGGTGAGTACACCCATTGAATGGGAAGACGAAGGTGTTAAGAAAAAGGATGAAGTTGGTGTGGTGAAATTCGTTGGGCTGTGAGATCAAACGGCAGACGGCCAACTGCAAGAGAAAGAAGCGAAGGACAAAAGCAAACAGAACGAGATGCGCGATGCAATCCTTGATGTTTTGAAGGCGGGTGCTGTTTCGCCGGGGGTTGTGTACAAGAATCTTCGTGAGTTGGGTTCGGAGAGCACCATTCTGAGGGCTGTGAACAAGTTGATTAAAGCCGGAAAGGTACGAAAAGAAGGAACAGGTCCAAGTAACACACGTTGGATGTTGGCGACTTCGGAGCAGATGACGTTTGATCCTGAGAGAGTTGCAGACGATGGTGAGCCATTAGCTGCTTGAAGGTTGTTTTCAAACTTTTGAGACTTTTTATTTTGGAGGTTGCTTAATGAGCGAACACATTACACCAGAAACCATGAAATTGAATGAAGTACAACCCAATGGGTTTGTCGCAGAGCCTCGTGATTCTCTCTCACGAAGTTTTTCAAAATGCGCGAACAGGTTGTCGGCTTTGTGTGATATCGTTCTTCAGTTGGTGGAGTTGCAGCGCGAAGCCAACAAAAAGGTAGAGGCCGCGTTGCATCCCATCAAAACGGAGGCAGCGTGAGACTCACTTTCTTTCCTTCGTCAAATAGAACTCCACCGCTGAACCGACAAGACCTGAGAGCACTGGCATCCACACAGGAGAACAAATAATGAAAAACAGCGATGCGACATTGAGGGCGATTCTCGACAGTGAGCACAATCATCGTCACGAGGTTGGCGGCAAAAGTGACACCGAGCATGATGAGCAGCGTGATTGTGACGTGGCGTGCAGTCTGTGACTCACGCATCTTGAGGTCGATGTCAGTCAACCGCAATCCTCGCGGCTCGACGTAGGAGGGAGTGGCGCTGGTGGTTCCGGCGGTTCTGGAGGGAGCACTGGAGGGTTAGACATATTGCACGCCTTTGATGATGAATCGGTCGGCGGGCGGTATTCCAGCGGCCAGCCTCAAGAACAGCGGAACCTGCGGAGGAATCGCGGACGGGAGTGGTTCAATTTGCCAAACGATGGCTTGCGACGGTTGAAGTGACGAAGACGAGATAGTTCTGTGCGTCATTCGAGTTGAAGACCGATGCATCCTCGACCTTATTGACGAGCATCAGGACGTACTCTTGGTCTCCCCGGTCGCGAGATCGAAGATGATGTTGGCGGCGATGTAGAACGTGTTGGGTTTGACTGTTTCGATGACGGGCATGGCGGGGATTTTGGCGCGTCATTCTTTAGCTTTTTAGCGGAACACAGGGAGGGTAGCAACATGGAAATCTTAACCGCTCAGGAAAATAACTGTACAATCTTACGAATCAGCAAACGACAAGTGTACGCGTTAGCAAAGCAGAGCGAGAACCCCATTCCCGCCGTGAGATTATTAGGGGGACGTACGTCTGTGCGTTTCCGCAAGAGCGATGTTGATGGGTGGGTTGAGGGGTTGGTTGAAAACAAGGCCGCGTGCGATGAAAGATCAAGCGGCCTGCCACTCTCTAAATGTCTGTGAGTACTTCCCTCGTCCCAATGAAACCCGCAGTGAACACATGTTGACGTACAGCCTCTTGAATCAAGTTGGTGGATCGTCTGCAAAGATCAAGCGGCCTCATAACGATATTCCCATTCTTCCACCACGAAATTGTTTTATTCTTCGTTCTCTTCCGTTTTAACGTGGATGCGCTCAAGTCTTGCCTCAGACCCATCACCGAGTGTGATTGAGGCCGTAACAATTTCGGTTGCGTCAGAAATCCCTCATCACTTGGCCTCATGTCATTATCAACCAACCTCAGCCGAGAACATCAGCGAAAAAAACGAAAGAGGCACCGCTGCTCTGTATTCGTCCTTTTTCATTGCAGATTCCATTGCATTGAACCGTCACAACCCTCCCAATTCCCTGCCCTGTATGCACATCCTGCCTCTGTAAGCCCTTGATTCTGCGTAAATCGTTGATTCTGAACCGTTTAGGAAACCGCTGCTCTATCCATCTGAGCTACGGGGCCATCCGCAGCGATCTCCCTGATTTTACACTGCGAGTGATTTTTTCTGCCCGTCCTTGCGATTCCGAATCCGGAGGACGAGTTTGGGCACAGAATAGCGTCACCGAAGACTTGGAGCACCCACAAAAAGCAATCGCGATATGTCAGTAGCTATCGGTAACCCGGAATGTGCGTTGGATGCGCACAACGATGGAACTGAACCAATTCTCTGAGAGGTGAACTACGCTGGCGGTTTTGAATTTCGAAATCGTTTTGCGGACGTAGCATTCCTCATGCACACTCTCTCCACGCTCATCGGTATTGCTGGTTTCGAGCGCGACGGGTCCAGCGCAGATGCAGCACGTAATGTTCGTTGCGACGTAGATAGGGTGGGGCCTGTCATACATGGTCCTCCTTGCGGACTACGGGATAAACAGGCAAAAACACGAAATGTCGATTGCAATTCGGTAGACCAATCAAATGAAATCACGCAAACCTGACTGTGACAGAGAGTTACGCAAATTGAGACGATTTGCCGGAGCCCGCTTGGGCAGGCGAGAAATCCAGGCAAGAAATGCAAGCCTGGAACATTCGTTCCAATCTGAGCCATGGCGCCATTCCAATGCAGCTCGTGCTGCTGATGGCAGGCAAGCGGGACTTTTTGCGGTGCGATTTGAACAATAACAAACACTAAGCCTATAATCCGTTTTTTGAATCTGTTCGTGTAGAGGTCACTGCGGCAACAACCCATGAGACGGACCAAGGAGGACGCCATGTATCTGAGCAAACTATGCCTGTTCACGCTAGCCGTTACGCTCGCCGCCTCCCCGACGGTGGGAACGCTGAATGTACAGATTCAGGAATACGAAGTGCCAACGCCGAAGTCGCGGCCGCACGACCCCGCGCTCGCTCCTGACGGCTCGCTCTGGTACACGGACAGGGAGCAAACAAGCTCGGCCGTCTCGATCCGAAGACTGGAGAATTTAAGGAATATGCGTTGAAGACGCCAAATTCCGGGCCCCACGGACTGGTCGCCGACAAAGACGGAAACATTTGGTTCACCGCGATTTCAGCCGGCTACGTGGGCAAACTGAATCCCAAGACCGGCGAGATCGCCGAATATCGCGCCGAGAATGGCACTGAGATCGATCCACATACGCCTGTCATTCGATCACGATGGCATCCTGTGGTTCACGAACCAAGAGACGAACTACATCGGGCGCCTCGATCCGAAAACCGGCAAGATGACCCTGACCAAAGTTCCTACTCCGCACGCGGTGCCTTACGGCATCGTGATTTTGCCGAACAACACGCCTATCTTTTGCGAGTTCGGCACCAACAAACTGGCGAGCATCGACCCGCACACGATGAAAATTCACGAATACACATTGCCGGCTGTGGGAGCTCGACCGCGCCGGATCGCACTCGCCCCCGATGGGACAATTTATTACACCGACTACGCGCGCGGTTATCTGGGGCATTTTGATCCGTCGGCAGGAACGCTGGTGAAGGAATGGATGTCGCCTGGCGGTGCGGAGTCAGAGCCGTATGGAATCGCGATTACGCAATGATGGCGAGGTCTGGTACAGCGAGTCAGGCGTGAATCCCAATACGTCTGGTTCACTTCGATCCTAAGTCGGAGAGCTTCAGTACCAAGCCGATTCCATCCGGCGGCGGTGTGGTTCGCAATATGGTGGCCACCCCGATCGGCGCTTGTATCTGGCGTGCAGCGGAGTGAATAAGGTTGCGGTAGTGAGCCCGAGCAAATAGCCGAGGCCTGTTCGCAGGAGGCGGACTAGTTGGGCTTTTCTGTTGCGGCGCGCTCTTGGGCGTAAGTCACAAGAGCTGCAAAGCGCGAATCTTTGTGCAGCGATTTAAGATCGGAAGTCGTTGCCATGGCGCGATCCGTCGTTGCAGCCAGTCCGTGGCCGATTGCTTCGCGCAAGAGCGAGAATGCTTCGTCGTTGTGTCCGTGGTGCGCCAGGATGCAGCCGAGGTCGTAGGCCGTAGCTTGCAGTGTCCGGGTGCTCAGGTCCGAGGACGCGACGCTGAATTTCGAGCGTCTCGCGCGCCAACTTTTCGGCTTCATCGTAGCGGCCTTCCCGATCCAAAATCTCCGCCAATTCGTCCGCGGCTTGCAGCGTATAGGGGTGCTCGGGTCCAAGGACACGTCGCATCGCGTCCACGGTTTGCCGCGCCAGTTGTTCCGCTTCGGCAGTAGCGGCCTTCCTTATTCAGAGTGTCGGCCAGGTCCGCCATGGTTGACAGCGTGTTGGGCTGCTCCGGTCCCAGGACCCGGCGCTGAATTTCCAGTGTCTGGCGCTGTAAATTCTCAGCTTCCGTGTACTGCTTTTCTGCTTGCAGGGTTATAGCCAACTCTTTCATTGCCCACAACGTGTCCTGGTGCTCCGGTCCGAGGACACGTTGCTTGATCAGGCAGCGCTTCGCGCTGCAGCGCCAGAGCCTCGGCGAAGTGGTTTTCATGGACGAGCGAATTCGCCAGATTGTTCATCGACCGGAGCGTGTCCGGGTGTTCCGGCCCGAGAATACGGCGCTGCATGGCTGAGTGTCTCGCGCTGCAATTTCTCCGCTTCGGCGTAGTGGCCTTCCTGTTGAAGGGTAGACGCCAGGTTATTCATAGAAGTCATGGTGTCGGGGTGTTCCGGCCCAAGGCTACGTTGCCGAATATCCAGACGTCGCCCGCTTCAGCCTCTCCGCCTCGGCGTAATGACCTTCGTGCCCCAGCGTGGCGGCCAGATTATTCATTGCCGCCAGGGTGTCTTTGTCGTCGGTTTTCCCGATGCCGACGCCGGGTTTCGAGCACCTTGCGTTCCAATTTTTCGGCCTCGGCGTAGTTTCCCTCCCGATCCAGAGTCCAGGCCAGGTTGCTCATGGACTTCAGCGTGTCCAGATTCTCCTCGCCAAAAACGCGGCGCCGTGGTTTCGACCGTCTCGCGCTGCAACTTTTCCGCCTCCGCGGCGTGGCCTTGCTGGTTCAGGATCCAGCCCAAATCGTCCAGTGCGACGCAGCGTTTCCAGATTCTCCGGTCCCAGAGCGCGGCGCCGGATGTCGGCGGAGCGCTGCAAGAAGCGACTGTGCGCGAGGAAAGAGCCCGAGTCCCTTATACACATCTCCCATGACGTACATCATCTGCGCCTGGAGTTCCGGGTCTTGGGCCAGTCCCGTATCGATATCGTTTGACGCCTTGTCCAGAATTTCCCGGGCAGTGACGCTGTTGCCGCGCGCTTCGCTCGGGTCGGAGACCTTGAACATTCCTTCCATGAATTCCGTGATGCGGTTCGCTCGATCCCGTTCGCGCGTAATGCGCCGTAACTGGAACGATTGCATAACCGCGAACCCAGCCAGCAGCAGCACTAAACCATGCGGCCACGGCCACGCCCGAGCGGATGACGCGAACATATTTCCGGCCGCGATAGATCGGCACTGGCGGGACGCGCCAACACCGGTTCGTGCGAAAGATGTCTGCCAATGTCAGCGGAAAACTCGGACGCGGTCGCGTACCGGCGGCCTGGATCTTTCTCCAGCGCCTTCATCGTGATCCAGTCGAGATCGCCGCGCAGCAACCTCACCAGTTGTTGCGGCTCCGCCCTGCGCGTCTCGGCGGTTGCCGTCAGGTGCGGCCGGTGTGTGCTGACCCTCGTGCTGGGACGGCGAAGGCTCTTCGCTCGCAGACCTGACGCTCGATTTCCCGCCAGTTATCGGCGGCCACGTGATAGGGAAGACAGCCCGTCAGAATTTCGTAGAGCAATACTCCGAGCGAATAGATATCGGTGGCGCTGGTCACCGCGTCGCCCGCGTACTTGCTCCGGACTGGCGTAATCGGGAGTCAATGGGCGCCAGTCCGTTTGCGTGACCAATGGAGTCTGAAAGCATTCCGGATTCAGCAATTTTGCGATGCCAAAGTCCAGCAACCGGGGAAGACCATCACTGGTGATCAGAATGTTGCCCGGCTTTAGGTCGCGATGGATCACCAGATTCTGGTGCGCGTATTGCACGGCCGAACAGACATCGCGAAACAATCGCAGCCGGTCGTCAATGGAGAGTTGGTTGCGATCGCAATACTGGTCAATGGGCAGGCCTTCCACATACTCCATCACCAGGTACGGGGAGCCATCTTCGCTGCTTCCGCCGTCCAGAAGTTTCACGATATTGGGATGGTCCAGTGCCGCGAGAGTCTGCCGCTCATTGCGAAAACGTTGCAGGATTTGCTCGGTGCCGGTTCCTGGCGTGACCATCTTGATGGCCACGCGCTTCCGATAGTTCTGATCGTCGCGCTCGCCCAAATACACCACCGCCATCCCGCCTCGGCCAATTTCACGGACGATGCGGTACGCCCCAATTCTCTTTCCCACCATGAAGCCGGAGAATAGGAAAGCGCATTCGCGACAGGAGAATTTTCTAGAAGACTGTCGGCGTGGGCGTGGTGCAACATCAGCGATTCCACTTCGGCCCGGACGGCTGCATCGTCTCCACAGGCTTTGCGAATAAAAGCGGTTCGTTCCTCCGGGCTTTGTTCCAGGGCCAGCGCAAGGATTTCCTTGACTTGATCCCAGGTCTTAGGCATTCGGCGCCCCTCGTCCCCAGTTCTCGCGCAAGCCATGCCTTCGCCACATTCCAACTACGTTTCACGGTGGCTGGCGAAACCTCGAGCACGTCGGCTGTCTCCTCGATGCTCAAGCCACCGAAGAACCGCAACTCCACCAGGCGCGCCTGCTGCGGGTCGAGTTCGGCAAGCCGGAGGAGCGCATCATCCAGTGCGACCACATCCGCTGCCCGCGCCGCCGAAACGATCGCAGCTTCCTCCAGATATACTCTCTCTACATTTCCGCCTCGTTTTGCCGCCTGATGGCTGCGGCTATAGTCGAGCAAAATGCGGCGCATCAGTTGCGCGGCAATCCCCATGACCTGGTTCCGGTTCTCCCAATGAATGTCTCTTTGATCGACTAAGCGAAGATAAGCTTCGTGCACCAGGGCAGTGGCCTGCAGCGTGTGATTACCGCGCTCCCGACGCAAATAATAAGAGGCCAGGCGGCGCAACTCCGAATAGAGCAAAGCCGTGCTCTCGGAGAGGCCTTGTTCATTTCCGGTGCGCGGTCCTGGTAGTTCGGAAGCATCTCCTCGCGGCATGTCCAAGCCAGCCTCCTGGCACTATCAAATGCTCGACGTGCGGGGTAGCTCCTGGGGAGGGTATCGGACGAAAGCAGATTTCGGCGTCCCGACCGTTGTGGTTGCGAAGTATATAACTCCATTAGGGCAATCGCAACCGCCTCAGGAGAAGGTGCTGCGGTTCTTGTCTCATCAGGAACAGCGGCTAAATTCTGCCAACGTGAGCTCTTTTCTCGCAATTTTGCGCGTAGTGTGGCGGGGGCAGAATTAGAGTTTTGGGGAGGCCACCATGTTGATATGCGTGGACGGCACGGGCGATGCGAACGACATTGCGTACGGCAACAAAATGCAGCATAGCTTCGTAAAGACGATCTACAACGATTCAAAAATCGAGAATAAGCTCTACTATCGCGGACCGGACATAACTGGGATAGGGGAAAAGCTCACACGCCCTACGGAGATCTTCCAGGATATTACGAAGTTCTGGAATGCGGGAGATCAGGAGATCTTCATGTCCGGTTACAGCCGAGGGGGAGCCATAGTGATCGACACCGCGCGATTACTCCAGGAGCGGGGAGGCGTCAGTGTGAAGGCGCTATTCCTTTTCGACGCGGTCTGCCGAAGCCCGGAACTGATGGGACAGTGCATTCCCGGAAACGTTAAATACGCGTATCACGCCCTGCGCAAGCCGAGCACTAGCAGCTGGGAGAGCTTCGGCCATTGCGGTTTGTCCGCTGCCGGTACGGCCCTCCTGCTGACGCATTCCTTCTATACAACCCACGGTGGAATGGGCGGTGTCCCTTGGGGGAAAAAGGGCTGAAGTTCTCGAATCCAGCTTTAGTCCATTGCGACGACGTCCCAGTATGCGCGCGTTGGCGCCTGCCGTCGGCGCGCGACCACCGCAGACATCGGCACAACGGAGAGAACAGGCCAAACAGGCCGCGTTCATCTGGGAGGGTAGCGTGGACCTGTTCACCAATGTCACAGTCTCGCAGGAGAGCGCGGGGATGCACTTAGTCCATGACTGGATGTGGGTCTTTCTGGCTCGACACAACATATTCTAGCCAAATCACACTGCCTGAGCGGCGCTTTGTGTTTGCGCCATATGCGGCGGAAATAGTTCCAAGCAGTCTGACCCGTCTACTCGCGATTTTGCGCGTTATGAAGTACAGTCACTCTCTGGCGGCAAAGATCGTGAAAACTGCAGCCCGACTAAGCAGGTGCCAGACTGTGTTGAATCTGGCGAAGGAGCGATTCCCATGGGACTCTTTGACTTTCTGACCTCGACGAAACGACCGGCGGCGGGCACTTCTGCTCAGCCGGCGGACGAAGTGCGAAAGCGCCTGCTGAGCGTCAATCGCCCTAGCGCGCCTTATCAGGTGATTGACGGCGCATCCGAAGGCGTTGATCTGATTGCGGAATGGAAGATCGTCGATGCCTCCTGGCATGAGATCTTTGCCAAGGCCGGTCTAACCAAGACGTTCAGGATCTTCATGAAGTTCCATCCTGAAGATCACGAAGTGCGGGCGGTGGATCGCGAACATACCGTATCGTGGTCGGCGGGATTGCCCACCGTTAAGCTGGCCGTGAGTGCCTTCCGGGGGCAGGTCCAAAGCGTCGAATTTGGAAAGGCTTATGCCTTTACCGAAACATTAGCCCCGGGGGAAGTCTACAACTATCACTTCGATACGCGCGAAATCAAAAAGCCTCTTCAAGAAGCGGTTACTGGTTGCGGCTGGACGTACAAGGGAGTAGCTTTCGGCAAATTGTAGACGCGCCGAACCAACTGCAGGCTCGGGCACCGATTAAGACCCTCTTGAACTGTGAACTACCTAACAGGACGGAACTTCCCGTCACTGATCACCCCTCGGATCGGCGGTGCTCCGGGAGGCGGAACGGCTGTGGGAGCGGCGTTGTGAATGAGTGGAGTGCGCCCCTTCAGCTCTTTCCCATACCAGGCTTTTGTTTCCGCCGGTCCGCGCAGAAGCTTGGGCTCTCTTTTTTCGGGAAAGAAAACGAATATGGTTTCATCCTTCTCCGTGCTGTGATCGAGGTATTCATCTTCAGCTCCGTGCTGGACCATGGGTTTTCCGATGGCAGAATTCACAAATTTTTGAACGTCGTAGAATTTCGGCCCCCGTCGCGCGTCCTGCCCGAGCGACTCCGTCACTAACGTCAGGATGCGTTGTTCCTGCCCCGGCAACACGATCCCTTTTAGGTCGTAATCGCCATGTACGCGCTTCCCGCCAAGTAGTACGCAACCGTGGAAAGGCGAAGCCTTGTCCCTCTCCACCGTATAGCGGCGAGGCAGCACCCCAATCCATTTCTCAGCTTTCGCCCGCCTGTCGTCCGAAAAAGCTCCCGGGTTTTCGCCGGGATCGACCACCAGGCCGGCCAGAGGTCCCTGATCGGCGGTTTTCGCTTTGCAATCGATTGGTTTCGGAATACATAGAGGATCCGGTATGTAGTTTAGCGACGCTTCGTTGGTTCCGCGCACAAGAATGTAAACGCCAATCGCTAAAGCTGCAGCCGCGAAAACGTCTTTGTCTTCAGGTCGAATGTCATTCATCTTGTATCCTCCGTCGCTAGAGAACTGCATTCTTCAGCCAGTTCAACCTAAGGGCGTCCCGAACATTTTCTAGGGCATCATCGCTGCCCTTGCGCCGTGACCCGGCGCAAGCGTACCGCGGCCGAAGTCCAGCACGTTAGTGCGGCGGGATCGGTACGTTGGGGACACTAGGGATCTTCCACTTGGACTTTTTCTTTTGATCTGGTGGCTGCTTTGTCGACTGACTCGTGGAGTTCGCACTCTGATCTGAAGATTGAGGTACATTCGGGCTGGCCGGTTGCGGCGCGGTTTGGAAAGCGGACGATTGCAGCCCCCCAGCAGTTTGCTCCTCCACCGCTGGGCCCTTCTGGAACTCTGCATGGGCGTCATTGCTGGGCATGGCCGGCGCCCCAATCATGTTGGGCACGGTGTAGGTTTCGGGCACGATGCTGTAGCGGAAGACCATGCCGTGCTGCCCGACCACGTAGGCGCGGTTTCGTCGCGGCAAACTAAAACCTCTGACGACAGCTGGAAACTGGAGTCGCCGCGAGCTCCAGTGTCTGCCTCCGTCTGTGGTGAAGCTAAAGTTGCCATTGCTGAGGGCCCAACCCACTTCGGGGTCGGCGAACTTCATGATGTCAACAACGGTCGCTCCACTGGGATTCCAGCTTCTACCACCGTCAGTCGTCATGACGATTTTGCCGTCGGAAAAGCGAACGAAGCCGGTGTTTTCATCAAGAAAGAAGATGTACTGCTTGAAGGCGCTTTCGTCGCGATCGGGGGTAAACGCATTGGGCGTGGTGGCGATGCCCCAAGTGACGCCGCCATCGGTAGTTTTGGCCAGAATCATGGTGCCGCCCGCGTTCGACACTCCCACGGCGTAGCCCACGCTGGACGTGGGGAAGTTCACACTCTTTAAGCTGCATCCGACCTGCTGCGTGATGCCCTGCACCTGAATCTTCGCCGCGCAGGGCGCTAAGACGTCTTTCCAGGTCTTTCCCCCATCCGTTGTACGACGGATGGTTTGCTTCTGGACGTAGACGCCGGTGCTTGGCGAGGTAAAAGTGTAATCCTCATATGGGGTATACATGTCGCCGATTTTGCCCACCTGCACCCAGTTTTGCCCATCGACGGTGCGAAGTAGAGGCGTACCTAACCCGTTTGACGTCGCTGCCCAGCCGTGCGTGTCGTCGACAAACCGCAGGTCACGAAGTGCTTGTTCTGTTCCTTGAGGATCGCCGCCAAGCTGCGCCTTCCAGGTTTTGCCGGCATCGGTGGTATACAGGATGGTCCCTTTGTCGCCGGCAATCCAGCCTTCATCCGGCGTGATGAAGACAACATCGAGCAGTTCGAGGTCTTCCTGATAGCTGACTGGCTCAAAGATACCTTTGTAACGAATCTCGCCGGGTCGGGCGTTCGCCGTGGCGGGCTGCGCCGACGAGTTAGCGGTTTTTGGCCGCGGCACGGTTTTGGTTTGGGAATTACCGGCGGCTGGAAATACCAGCAGTACTGAAATCAGAGACAAAACAGAACTCACGCAATATTTCTGGCGAGACATGGAAGCCTCCAAATCCAAGGAAGTAAACCTCAGGCCGCCTTAAGCGGCTCAACGCGATGTAAACCGGAATTTCCCTTTTTTTTGCTTCAAAAACTGCGCCATGGCAGCCCATCCGTGTTTGGCGTCGCTGCATTCACGCGCAGGCATCAATCCGCGACGGGAGCGTCTTCAAATGGCGTGAATCTCGGCACATTGAGGCTGATACGCTTCGAGCTCGGCGGTGGGGCGGGGTATTTGACCCACATCACATGCTGCTCGCCGGGCTGCAGCCAGCCAGACCACATGTCCAGGATCCTCTTACCGTCGATGGTCAGATTGTTGTATTTTTTGTTGGTTGCGGGGTCAATGTAATAAATATCGTCCCAGTTGAAGTCGTAATTAGTAGCCTTCGTGCCGGTGTTGACCAGACGCCATCGGGCTAGGAGTGCGCCTCCGCTCACGCGTCTCAGTTCGAGCAGGTCGCATCGTAGATTGGGGTCGTTTGCGTATTGCGCGCTGGCAATAACCCCAGACGCGGGTGGAGCGGCCGCCGTAACGGGAGCCGGTGTCGGATCTGCGGCAGTGGGTTGCGGCGCGGCTGCTAGGGCGACGGACGAATCGACCTGGGCAGGCTGGCTTTGGACGTCGGCCACCGCCTGCGGCGCCGGCGTGGGCGGATTGGATTCCGGCCGGCTCGCCGTCGCGCTGGCAAGCAGATCAATCTTCTCATTGCTTCCGTCAATGGCGGCCTGCATCAGGCTGTAGGCCCACGTTCCGGCGCTCTTTTCCGCCTTGACATACACCGTAGCCTTGCCCTTCGGTCCCGAGATCGGAACGGAAAGATCGGCTTCGCCCGAACCCGGCGAAACGTTGATGGAACCACCCACGAACCAGCCTTCGCTGATCGGAGTACCCAGTCGCTGCGTCACCAGTGGATTCGATTGTGCTCTGGCAACGCGCTTCTTTCGCGACATCGGAACCTCGCATGGCGCCCATGAGCAAGGTGATAATGCCACCCACGAACAAAATCATGCACAGGAACGCAGCGGCCAGCAGTTTTCCCCAATTTCTACCCAGCCAACTTCTGCGCTGGCTTGGCATCAGTGTGGGAGTGGAGCCAGTGGCTTGCGACATGCCGCTTGGTTGTGTAGACATCAGTTCCTCCTCAGATTGGGCAGTTTTTATCCTTTTGGGAGCCCTTTGTTATTCCCTGGCAGCCTTTTGGGGGCTGTGCACTTTATAACGCGCAATAGTAGAACTAAATGGCTCAAGCAAACACAATTATTTTTGAGGTCGGCGGCTGGCTGATCTTGCAAGCTGCGGTAGGTGGGATTGCGGCGGTTAACGATCCTTTAAAGCCAGATCGTCCAGAGCCAGGTTCAGCTCCAGGACATTCACTCGGGGTTCGCCGAAGAGACCAAGATCTCTCTGGTAAGTATGCTTCTGGACTAGATCGCGTATCGCGGAGTCGGGCACATTTCGCTCCCGAGCGATGCGGGGAATCTGAAACTGCGCCGCCGCCGGAGAAATTTCCGGATCCAGTCCCGACGCGGAAGTCGTGATGAGGTCCACTGGAATGAGTTGAGCGGGATTCTCCTGATGAAGGCTGCTGGCATCCGCGCGAACCCGGTCAATCAATTTCTGATTGGTGGGAGCCAGGTTCGTGCCTCCGGAGTTGGCGGCGTCGTATCCATTGCCAGCGGCAGAAGGGCGCGAGTGAAAATATCTTGTAGACGAGAACGGCTGGCCAATGATGCGCGAACCGATAGCCTCCCCGTTGCGATAACGGATCTGGCCATTCGCCTTATCTCGAAACAGAACCTGCGCCAGCGCGGTAATCAGCAGCGGATAAAGTACTCCCAGCAAAATCGTGGTTGCAATCGTCATCAGAAATGCGGTGATCAGATGCTTCTTCATTGAAATCCTCAGGCCAGATGCGCGGCCGTAATAAGCATGTCGATGAGCTTGATCCCCACGAACGGCGCGATCAATCCGCCCACTCCATAGATGAAAAGGTTACGGCGCAGCAAGGCCTCGGCATTCATGGCACGGTATTTCACGCCCCGCAGCGCCAACGGGATTAGCGCAATGATGATCAGGGCGTTGAAAATCACCGCAGACAGCACTGCCGACTGCGGCGTCTTGAGATGCATAATGTTTAGCGCGTTGAGCACCGGAAAGGTGCCGGCAAACATCGCTGGAATGATCGCGAAATATTTGGCGACGTCGTTTGCGATCGAAAATGTAGTGAGCGCGCCCCGCGTCATCAGCAACTGCTTTCCGATTTCGACAACCTCGATCAGCTTGGTGGGATTGGAGTCAAGATCGACCATGTTCCCGGCTTCTTTCGCGGCTTGCGTTCCCGTGTTCATGGCGACGCCGACATCGGCCTGCGCCAGCGCGGGGGCATCGTTGGTGCCGTCCCCGGTCATTGCAACCAATTTTCCGCCGGCCTGCTCGCTGCGAATGAGCTTTAGTTTGTCCTCGGGCGTAGCTTGCGCGAGAAAGTCGTCGACGCCGGCCTCGCGCGCAATGGCAGCCGCGGTCAGGGGGTTGTCGCCGGTGATCATTACGGTGCGAATCCCCATGGATCTCAACTGCGCGAAACGGTCGCGGATTCCTCCCTTAACCACATCTTTGAGATGAATCACGCCCATCGCCCGCCGATTCTCCGCAACCACGAGAGGCGTGCCACCAGAAGATGCAATGCGATCAACCGTGGCACGCACATCCTGAGGCATGGCTGAATTATTTTGCTCCAGATAGCGCGCGATAGCTTCAGACGCACCCTTGCGGATCTGCCGCCCATTCATATTGACTCCTGACATGCGAGTCTGCGCTGTAAATGCGATGAATTCTGCCTCGTGTGCCGCGAAATCACGGCCGCGTAGACTGTATTTTTCCTTGGCCAGCACGACAATCGACCGTCCTTCCGGCGTTTCGTCCGCGAGCGAGGAAAGTTGCGCGGCATCGGCCATATCGGCTTCGGTTACTCCCGGGGCAGGCAGAAACTCGGTGGCCTGGCGGTTGCCGAAAGTAATCGTGCCGGTCTTGTCCAGGAGCAGCGTGTTCACATCTCCCGCCGCTTCCACCGCTCGTCCCGACATCGCGAGCACGTTGTGCTGGACAAGCCGGTCCATTCCCGCAATGCCGATGGCCGACAGCAATCCCCCAATCGTCGTGGGGATAAGGCAAACCAATAATGAAACGAGAACGAACACCGTCTGCGGCGATCCCGAATAGATGGCAAATGGCTGCAGCGTCACCACCGCCAGCAAGAAGATGATGGTCAGCCCGGCAAGCAGAATGTTCAGAGCGATTTCGTTCGGCGTCTTCTGGCGCGATGCCCCTTCCACCAGCGCAATCATGCGGTCGAGAAAAGTCTCGCCCGGATTCGAGGTGATCTTGACTTTAATAAAGTCGCTCAGAACGCGGGTTCCTCCCGTGACCGCCGAGCGATCGCCTCCCGCTTCACGGATCACCGGCGCAGACTCGCCGGTGATGGCCGACTCGTCGACCGACGCCACGCCTTCGACAATCTCGCCGTCCCCGGGAATGAGCTCTCCGGCAGCGACGGCAACCAGATCGCCGGCGCGCAACTTCGCACTCGGGATTTCTTCGATCTTGCCGTTGGAGACAATCCGCTTGGCGATGGTTTCCGACCGGGCGCGGCGCAGCGTTTCCGCCTGCGCCTTCCCGCGGCCCTCCGCCATGGCTTCGGCGAAGTTGGCAAACAAAACCGTAAACCACAGCCACAAGGTAATCTGGAGATTGAAGCGAAATGCTTCGTGCGGACGAAGTATCAAAATGACGCTTGTGATCACGCTGCCGATTTCCACCACGAACATGACAGGATTCCCCATCATATTGCGCGGGTTCAACTTGAGCAGCGAACTCCAGGCGGCGCTGCGTACGAGGTTCAAATCCCAAACCGATTTGTGATGGCTGGCCATAGTTTCTTAGAAAGTTTTTCCAACCTGCATCAGAAGGTGCTCAAGAATCGGCCCCAGGCTCAGAGCTGGGAAGAACGTGAGGGCGCCCAAGATCAGGATCACGCTGATCAGCAGCAGCGTGAACAGCGGCGTCGTGACCGGAAATGTTCCCAGCGACGGCGGCACGTATTTCTTTTGCGCTAAATTGCCGGCAATGGCCAGCATCGGAATGATCATAAAAAAGCGGCCCACCAGCGTCGTGATTCCGGTGGCTGTGTCATACCAGAGCGTGTTGGCCGTCAGTCCGCCGAAGGCAGAGCCGTTGTTCCCTGCGGATGAAGTAAACGCATAGAGAATCTGGCTGAGGCCGTGCGGCCCAGGATTCGAAATGCCTGCCGTCCCAAATCCCTTGACCACCGAGATTCCAGTCAGCGTAAGAATGATCAGCGGAAATACGAGCGAGACTAGCATCGCCATCTTGACGTCGTAAGCCTCGATCTTCTTGCCCAGGTATTCCGGCGTGCGCCCAACCATGAGGCCCGCAATGAACACGGCCAGCACAATATAGATCAGAATCCCGTACATCCCCGAGCCGACTCCGCCAAAAATAACTTCGCTCAACATGATGTTTACGAGTGGCACCATGCCGCCCAGCGGCGTGAAGGAATCATGCCAGCCGTTGATGGCGCCGCAACTCGCATCGGTTGTTACCGTGGCAAACAGTGCGGAGTCGGCGATTCCGAAGCGAACTTCCTTGCCTTCCATATTCCCGCCCGGCTGCAGGTTCGAGGCATGCTGTGCGATGGCGGAGGGATAAAGCGGATTGCCCCGCGCCTCTGCCCAGTACGCCACCGTCACACCGGCGAGAAACAGAATTGCCATTGCCGACCACACCGCCCATCCGTGGCCGGGCGAGCCGGTCATCCGCCCAAGCGTGTAGGTGAGCCCGGAACCGATGGCGAAAATGCAAAATAGTTCGATCAGATTTGTAAGCGGCGTGGGATTTTCAAACGGGTGCGCGCTATTGGCGTTAAAGAATCCGCCACCGTTCGTGCCCCATTCCTTGATAATCTCCTGCGATGCTACCGGTCCCTGTGCGATTGTCTGCGTGGTCACCGTGTCCATCACGGGTTTGCCGCTGGCATCTACGACGGCCTTCCCGTCAGCCCCGACCCGTTGCACCTGTTGCGGCTCAATCAGTTTCACGGTGTCATAGGGCTTCAGGTTCTGCACCACACCTTGCGATACCAGGAGCAACGCTCCCACCACGCAAAACGGCAGCAACACCCACAGGCAGCAGCGCACGAAGTCAACCCAGAAATTGCCCAGCGTATTCATCTGCCGCCGCGCAATCCCACGAATGAAAGCGATGGCCAGAACGATGCCGGTCGCCGCCGACGCGAAGTTGTGATATGCGAGGCCAGCCATTTGCGTGAAGTAGCTCATGGTCGTTTCGCCGGAATAGGCCTGCCAGTTGGTGTTGGTGGTGAATGACGCAGCAGTATTGAAAGCCAGGTGCTCAGGCGTGACCGCTCCGAAGTGCTGCGGATTGAAAGGCAGCACACCCTGTAGTCGCTCGATGAGATAGAGCACGAGCATCGAGACCGCGCTGAACACCAGCATCGTGGTCGCGTACTCTGTCCAGCGCATCTCGTGCGATTCGTCCACTCCGGTCACGCGATAAAGCAACCGCTCCACCGGCCGCAGCACCGGATCGAGGAACGTACGCTCGCGGGCGAACACGCGCGTCATGAAGACGCCCATCGGCTTCGTAATAGCGAAAATCAGCCCCAGGAACACGAAGATCTGCACCCAGCCATTGATCGTCATTTCAGAACTTCTCCGGTCGCAACAGCGCGTAGAACAGGTACAGGGTCACCAGCGCGCTGATAATGAGCATGATGAGAGACTGTATGTCCATGAGGTTCTCCTACTTCATGCGATCGCAGAACCGCACGTACGCTACGGACACGGCGAAAAATACAATCGTGACAGCAATCCAAAGCACGTCCTGCATTTGTAATCTCCCCGGCCACTTTCGTGAAGTCGCGTTGCAAAAGTCAAAGGGCCATCCGTTCGGTAGTTCTCGTTAGAACTTGTCGTTTGGGGGCTTCAGGATTCATTTCTACGAGTTCTCCTCGCTGCCTCGGGGGATTGAGCTTCGCAAAGTGTACTCGCGGCTCGCTCCCAGCCATACTCATCCATTCCTTTACGAAGGCTGCCAGGACACGCAACAGAAACGTCACCGCGCCGATACAGAGTAAAACCAATGCAATTCTCATAACGCCGCCGGTGCTCCCGTCAATGGAAGCTTCTCAAAAACATTAAACAGCGCCGCGCGTAAGAACGGGATGAAGAGTTCATAAAGAATTCGTAAAGGGATGGGTCGAATTACGGCGGCAATTTTCAACGAGAGCGGCTATCCGCGAGCGTACCGAGAGCAGTCAGAGTATTTGGGTTATGCCGCGTCCACAGTCTTACTCCCCGGGTTCAAACCGGTATCCGACCCAGGGCTCTGTGACGATGTAGCGCGGCGAGGATGCATCTGGTTCCAGCTTCTTGCGCAATTGGCCCACGAATACGCGGAGATACTCCACCTGCTCCGTGCTTTGCCCGCCCCAGATCGCGCCTAACAACGTGCGATGGTTGACCACCTTGCCGGGACGGCGCGCCAAAAAGAAAAGCAGGTCGAACTCCTTCGGGGTCAGGCGCACTTCGCTGCCGCGAACAGTTACTTTGTGAGCGGTGGTATCGATCCGAAAATCACCAATCTCAATCACGGCGTCAGCGTCACTCTCCGCGGGGACACGCCGAAGATTGGCCCGCACCCGCGCCAGCAGTTCGTTCATGCCGAACGGCTTGGTGACATAGTCATCGGCGCCGGCGTCGAGCGCTTGCACCTTCTGATGCTCTTTGTCGCGGACCGAGAGCACGACGATGGGAACCTGCGAAACTGCGCGAACTCTGCGGCACAGGTCAATCCCGTCGATCGAAGGCATCGACAAGTCTGTGATGATCAGATTCGGCGACCAGTCCTTCATGATCTCCAGCGCCATTTCACCGCTGTTGGCGATGCGAATGTCATACCCTTGCGCCGAAAGGCTGGTGCGCAGCACGCGCGTGATCTGCGACTCGTCATCTACCACCAGAATGTGTGGCCGATCCGCCATCAGCGCGCTTCCTGGGTAACGATGTGGACATCAACCGACGGCGACTCGCGCAGAAAGCGTTGGATGGCCGACAAATAAAGATATCGCTGCCAGCCGGTACGCGCGGACCGCCCGAAAATTACCTGCGTGATGTGGTTGTCGCGTACGAGTTGGGCAACTCCATCGGCAACGCTTCTACCGGAAGTACGCACCACGCGTCCGCCAAGATTCTCCGCGAAGCGAACATTCTCAGCCAGAGTCTTCTGATCTTCCGGACGCGTATCGCGTCCCACGTCAACGTAGAAAACGTAGAGCTCACCGCCCATAGCCTGGGCCATGCGCGAACCGCGCGCGATCAGATACTGAGCCGCTGGATTCGAGCTGACGCAGACGCCGATGCGCTCGCGCACCGTGTGCGCGGGCTGTGTCCCATCCTTTTCCAGAAACGCATCGAGGCTGCGGTCGACGACTCCCGTCACCTGCCGCAACGCCAGTTCGCGCAATGCGATCAGGTTGCCGGGCCGAAAAAAATGCGACAGCGCGCGTTGAGCCCGGTCCACGGGATAAATATCGCCGCGCTCCATGCGTTTTTGCAGGGCTTGGGGTGTGAGATCGGCGAGGACGATTTCGTCCACACGCTGCATCACCCAATCTGGAACCGTCTCTCGAACCTGCACTCCCGTGATTTGCTGCACCGTGGGGCCGACGCTCTCGACGTGCTGCACATTCATGGTGGAGAGCACATCGATCTTGGCCGCCAGCAGCTCCATGACATCCTCATATCGCTTGGCGTGCTTGCTGCCCTCGATGTTGGTATGGGCTAACTCGTCGACCACAACAACCGCCGGTTTCCGAGCAAGCACGGCGTCCACATCCATCTCCTCAAAAGTGGTGCCTTTATATTCGAGCTTGCGAGGCGGGATGCGGTCGAGTTTCGCGGCGAGTTCCGCGGTAGCCTTGCGGCCATGACTCTCCACCACCCCAACCGCGACGTCTTCTCCACGGCTGGCGCGGCGAATCGCCTCGCTCAACATGTTGTAGGTCTTGCCTACGCCCGGCGCGTACCCTAGAAAGAGCTTGAAGATTCCGCGCGGCTTTTCCGGCGAACATTCGTTCAGCCACTCTTCGGGCGTCTTGGTCATCGCAACTATTGTCTTGCGCTCCGCTGAAATTGTCACCTCCATCGTACAATGCGGATGTGAAAACCACGATTCAACAGCCCAATCGGAACGAAGTTCGGGAGGCGCATCAGAAGGAGTGGTGGAAGAAGGCGCGAACGCAGGCCATCCGCTACACCGTTGTAGTCGTGGCCATTGGGCTGATCACGGCCATCGATTTCAAACTGCAAGTCAATCACACGACCGTCGCGTTGATGTTTCTAGTGACGGTCCTGCTCACCTCGGCCTATTGGGGATTGCGCTATGCTCTAGCGCTGGCAATAGGTGCCACGGCAGCTTTCAACTTTTTTTTCCTGCCGCCAATCGGGACTTTCACCATTGCTGATCCTCAGAATTGGGTGGCGTTGTTCGCCTTCCTGGTGACCGCCCTTGTAGCCAGCAACCTGGCGGAACGCGCCCGTCGCGAGGCGGAAGGCGCAAAACAGCGCCGCCGCGAAGTGGAGCGCCTTTTCGGTCTGAGTCAACGATTGCTGGCTTCAGAGAACGTTCTTGAACTGCTAAACGCTTTTCCGCTCTATGTGCAAGAAACGTTTTCTGTGGGGGGCGTGGCCGTAATGGCTGCGGACCACCCTACCGTTTATCGCTCATCGCCTAATGCGGCATTCGACGAAACCATATTGCGCTCCACACTCTTGCGAGGCGAGCCCATCACGCAGGCAGGAGTCTCTTACGTCCCTCTGCGCCTGGGAATGCGTACGGTGGGAGCCTTGGGTGTTACAGGAGATGAGCTTTCGCGGGAAACCCTGGATGCGCTGGGAAGCCTAGCGGGTCTGGCGATCGAGCGCGCTCGCGCGCTTGAGGCGCTCAGCAAAAACCGGGCAGAGCAGGAACATGAACGTCTGCGAACTGCCTTGCTCGATTCGGTGACGCATGAATTTCGAACTCCCCTGACTTCCATCAAGGCCAGCGTCACAACTTTACTATCCGGCGCCACTCTCAACGACCAAGGCAAACGCGAAATGCTGACCGTCATCGACGAAGAGACTGATCGCCTGAACCGTCTGGTGGGCGAGGCAGCGGAGATGGCGCAACTGGATTCCGGCATGTTTAAACTCGATTTGCAGCCGCATTCCATCTGGGATGCGCTCAAGCCGGCTCAGCAGGACGCTAAGGCTTCGCTCGAAAATCATCCGGTAGAGCTCAGGGCCGCCGCGGACTTGCCCAAGGTGCGCATGGATGTGCAGCGCATTCGCGAAGTCCTCATGCATCTGCTGGAAAATGCCGGTAAGTATTCCGACCCAGGAGTGCCGATTAAAGTAACTAGCGAAGTCGTGGACGGCCGCCTGGTAACCAGTGTTGCCGACCGCGGCCCGGGCATCGATTCATTCGAGCAGTCGCTGATCTTCGAGAAGTTTTATCGCGGCCAGCATCAGCGTTACGCCGCGCCCGGAACGGGTATGGGCCTGGCAATCGCGAAAGTAATCGTAGAAGCGCACGGCGGCACGATCGGAGTGGTCAGCCAATTGGGCAGTGGCTCGGTCTTCTCGTTCACCCTGCCCCTCGACAACGCGTCTCGGAACTAGCGCCTGCGTCTCGGCGGCCAGCGCAGGAATATTGCCAATCTGCTTTCCCCGCTAGGCTACAATTCAGGTGCATTTTCGGTTCGTCCAGGAAAGACGGATCCGCGTGCACAAAATCTATGACTGGTGAGATTGCAACCGGCACTCCTTCCGTGCTCGATGACAAGAAGATTTTTTATAACCGCTTCCTTCTGATCGTGGCTGGTCTGGGCGGTCTGCTTTATGGCGTGGACGTCGGCATCATTGCCGGCGCACTGCCTTATCTGGAAGCGACCTCGGGCCTTAATGCGGGACAGTTATCGATTGTCGTCGCCGCGGTTCTGCTGGGCAGCGTGATCTCCACTCTGTTCGCGGGGCTGATGGCGGACTGGATGGGCCGCAAGTCCCTGATGGCGCTGAGCGGGGTAATGTTCGTCATCAGCATTCCAATGATCGCCCTGTCGCACGGGTATGGGCCGTTGGTCTTCGGCCGGCTGTTGCAGGGGGTCAGCGCGGGTTTAATCGGCGTCGTCGTTCCGCTTTATCTGGCTGAATGTCTCACGGCATCAAGCCGGGGCAAAGGCACGGGTATCTTCCAGTGGCTGCTGACGCTGGGCATCGTGACTGCAGCGCTCGTCGGCGTTTACTTCAGTTTCCGCGTTGATCAGGTCGCCAAGCTGGGCGACGCGGCCAGACTGCTTGCCTTTAAAGACACGGCGTGGCGCGGCATTTTCTGGGTCTCATTGCCACCGGGAATCTTGTTCGTCATCGGCAGTTTCATGGTTGCGGAGTCGCCTCGCTGGCTTTTGCGTCGCGGCAAAAAAGACGCTGCCTATACTGCGCTGCTCCGCTCTCGCACCACGACGCAGGCGGATCTCGAACTCCGGGAAATGCAGGAAGTCATCGCCGCGGAAAAAGGAAAAAGTGCGGGCGGAACAAAGGCCAGCGAATCGCTCCTGCGGCGCAAATACGTAATTCCTTTCGTTCTGGCATGCATCATTCTCGCTTGCAATCAGGCCACGGGAATCAACTCCATCATCGCTTACAACACGAACATTCTTTTGCAGAGCGGCCTCTCCGACGTTGCGGCTCATTGGGGTTACGTCGTCTTCACCATTATCAATTTCGCCGTAACTTTCGGCGGCGTGGTTCTCGTCGATCGTAAGGGCCGTAAATTCCTCCTGGGAATCGGCACTGCCGGAATTATCGTGTCGCTGATCTGCACCGGCATACTTTTTCTTGGGACGGAGAGGCAGCGCGTGGATGCAAAGAACACAGTCCAGTCCATGGTCACTCCAGATCAGAAGCTTACGCTGCGTTATGGCGAAGCGTTGGCTGCCAGGCTTCTGAATGCCAGCGGCAACGCAGGAGCCAGCCGTCCGACATCACTGGTTCTGATTTATTCCTACGGAGACTTCCGTGCGGCAAGCCAAGTGGTCCGTTCCGACGACCCGGCTGCGAAGCCGATCGAAATTAAGCGTGAGGATTGCGTACCTGCCAACAAAGTCGTGGCGTTTTTCTCGAATCCTTTCGGCAACCTCGATGCGGCGCGCCAAGCTCCGTTAAGGATTGAGAACGCATTGATCAGTCCGGTTCCGCTTCCGCGCAATGGCTGGATGGTCGCCATCACATTGTTTGTGTTCATGGCGTTTTTTGCCATCGGTCCCGGCGTCTGCGTTTGGCTTGCTCTCTCCGAGCTGATGCCCACGCGCATCCGCTCCAACGGGATGAGCATCGCGTTGGTTCTCAATCAGGCGGTATCTACGACGATTGCCGCGATTTTTCTGCCCACGGTCGGCAAGTATGGATACTCGACCATGTTCTTCGGCTTTGCGGCTTGCACCGTAATCTACTTCATTACCGCAACTTTTTTCCTGCCGGAGACCAAAGGAAAGACGCTGGAAGAAATTGAAGCGTATTTCGAAGGCGCCAGTCCTGGAAAGTAGCGCCGGTCGTTGTAGCGCCGGCATCCCTTCGACTTCGCTCAGGGCAGGCTTTGCCGAGACGGCGGCGCTACCAATGCTTGGTTTGCCCGCGACAGGAAAAATGATTTACTCTCGGCCCAGTTCCCATGACTCTTGCCAAACAAGAACGGAAGAAGAACGCTACAAACCAACAGCATTCCCACGCCATGCGGCGGGAAATCTACGAGCAACCTGCGGCCATCGCGAAGACGGTCGCGAAACACCTCAAGGACGACATTATCTTTCCCGGAGAACTACATGCGATTGAGAGCGCGCTCCTGACTTTTGAGAAGCTGATCATCGCCGCCAGCGGTTCGAGCCGGCATGCAGGCTTGGCGGGCGAAATCATGATCGAAGATCTTTCCGGCGTGGCTGTCGAAGTCGAGTACGCCAGCGAATACTGCTATCGCTCGACCCATGCGGCCGTGGAGCCGATCGTGATGGTGATTACACAATCGGGCGAGACCGCGGACACGATCGCCGCTCAACGCGAAGCCCTGACGCGCGGAGTGAAGACCGTTGCCATCTCGAATGTTCCGGATACAACCATAACGCGCGAAGCCAGCGCCGCGCTGATCTCGGGGGCTGGACCAGAGACATCGGTCCCCGCGACGAAGAGCTTTACTACCCAACTCACGATTCTCTACCTGATGGCATTGTTCCTCGCGCGCAAGCGTGGACGGATGACCTCGGAAGTAACGCGGTCGTATCTGCAGCGGTTGATGCGGCTTCCCGAGGCGATCGAACAGCAGCTGGCCGCATGGGATGCTCTCGCCGAAGAATTCGGCGACGCGCACTTCAGGGCGGAAAAGTTTCTGTATCTCGGGCGCGGCGTGCATTATGCCATCGCGCGCGAGGGAGCGCTCAAGCTCAAGGAGATTTCTTACGCGCATGCGGAAGGTTATCCCGCGGGCGAACTCAAGCACGGACCCAATGCACTGGTTGACGAAAAACTGCCGGTGGTTGTGCTGGCTACGTGCGATCATCACGATCCTGATTCTGAGTTGCGGTATCGTCGAACACTCGATGTTATGAAGGAAGTAAGGTCGCGCCGCGGGCCGCTGGTCGCGGTCGCAACGGAAGGCGATGCCGAAGTTGCGGCCATTGCGGACCATGTATTCTACGTACCTGCAGCTCCGGAGTTGTTGTTGCCCATTGTCGAAGTGATTCCTTTGCAACTCTTTGCTTATCACGTCGCGGTGAATAAAGGGTACGACGTGGACCATCCACGAAATCTGGTGAAGGCTGTTGTCACCGAATAACCGCGGACGATGTGTTCGCACGCGAAATTCTAAGCGCGGGCGAAATCGATGAATCCTCTTTGCACGTCGGTACGGATCAGCTTGACGCGCAGTTTGTCGCCGACATCGAGTCCTTGTGCGCCTTGGGCAAGGAGTCCCTCGATATGCGGCTGGAAAATACGAACGAAGGTTCCGTGGTCGGTCACGCCGGTCACGATGGCGTCGAAGACCTCACCAATCCGGCGTTGCATGGCAATCGCCGCAAGCCGCTTGGCCATGTCACGCTCGACTTTTTTGGCAGCGTCCTCTTTTTCCGTACAGTTGGCGGCGATGCCGGTTAGTTCAGCATCGGAGTAAGGATTCTTTTGCTCTGCGAGCATAGCTTTTATCAGACGCTGGGTGACGACATCGACGAACCGCCGATTGGGCGCGGTGGAGTGAGTGTAATCCTGAACCGCCAAACCAAAGTGTCCTGGGGCAACTTCGCCGGGACGTTCGAGAACATATTCTCCCGGACCGATGAGTTTAATTACGGCGAGAGAAAGATCGGCGAAGTGATCTGGATCGGCGGCTTTGCGCCGCAGCAGGAAATCATTCAGCGCCTTGGAGTCTGGCTGCGCGGGAAGTTTTTCGCCTTTCGCGGCGGCCAACTGCACGATGCGATCCCAGCGCTCGGGTGTGCGCACGATGCGGCGCAGCGACGAAACTTTTTCCAGCATGCGAGCGACCACGCCGTTCGCGGCAACCATAAAGTCTTCGATTAACTCCGTGGCGTGGTTCTTCTGCTGCTTTACTACGTCGATCACTTGATCGTTGAGCATCAGAGGCTGAAGTTCATCGGTCTGCAGACTCAGCGCTCCATGCTGAAAACGCTGGTTCTTTAATTTCTGCGCAACCTCATCTTGTAATTTCAGTTGCAACTGCAAATCATTGGAAGCGGCGATCTTCGGCGGAGCGGGGGACTTCCCTTCCAGCCACGCGCCTACAGAGTTGTATTGCAGCTGTGCCTTATTGCGGACGACAGCGCGATAGACGCTGGGGGATTTCAGGCCTCCGCTGGAATCGACCACGAATTCAACCACGACGCTGAGGCGGTCTTGATTTTCGAGCAGAGACGTCAAGCCTGTGGAGAGTTCTTCCGGCAACATCGGAAAGTTGCGAACTCCGGCGTAGACGGTCGTGGTCTCGCGCGCGGCGTGCTGATCGATGGGAGTGCTCTTGAGGACGAAAGCATCGACGTCGGCGATGCCGACCATGATTTTTATATCGCCGTTCGCGAGGCGTTCGGCTACCTCGATCTGATCCAGGTCGCGAGAGGTGTCGTTGTCAATGGACGACCAGAGGAGATTGCGCAGGTCGCGAATATCGCCTGCGGCGGCGATTTGCGGCGGATGTGCTTTCAGTTCGGCAAGTTGCTGCGGAACCTGAGGTGGAAAGTCCGGCTCGAAACCGCGCTGCCGCATGATTTCTTTTGCGGTTTTCTGCAGATCGATTTTCTGCGGATCGGTTTTCTGCAGATCAGTTTTCTGCAGATCAATGGGCGAAGGATTGGCGTCGCGCATGAACTCCCCGTCGGCGAAGTGAGATGGATTCAGGCTATCACGCGAGGGCGGCGACGCCCAGGAAGTGTAGCGAACCGGTTATGTGCAGGTGGCTGTGGAAATCTGTCGAAAAAACAGTTTGCGGATTTGGAGTAAGAGGATGTTTTGAGCAAGGATCGTTTTGGGAATTTGCTCGGATTCACGCGTCCCCTCCCCCTGCCTCTTGGAAAGCCGCGCTGGGCGCGGGGCCGGTCCTCGGGCGGGTTATGGCAGCACTTTCAGTACGACCGCCGCAATGTCATCGTGCGGCGCAGTGCCATTGGAGAAGCCTGCCTGGCGATCGAAGATGAAATCCGCGGACTCATTTGCCGATTTGTGCCCGCATTGCGCCCAAACTTCCTTCAGTTGTTCGGTGCAGAATTCGACCCCCTCTTGGTTACGCGATTCATAAAGGCCGTCGGTCGCGAATAGAACGCAGTCTCCGGCGCCTAGCTGCACAACGTGCTGTGCGTAAGCAGCGCCGGGAAACATTCCCGAAGGCAATCCACCCTCGCCTAGCTCCCGGCACGTGGTTCCGGATACCAGCAAGGGCAGCGGCATCCCGGCGTTGGAGAAGATAAGCTCCCGAGTGGCAGGATTAAAAAGAGCGTACAAGGTCGAGCAAAACCGGCCGAGGATGGGTCTCTGCAGCAAGCGCTCGTTCAATCGGGCAAGAACACTGGCGCTGTCCGTCCCACTCTTGTGAATCCCGCGCAGGGTCCCGGTAACCAGCGCGGCATACATGGCCGCCGGCAGTCCCTTCCCCACCACGTCCCCGAGATAGAGGCCGAAAATGCCGTCCGGTAAACGGAAGAAGTCGAGAAAGTCGCCCCCCACTTGGGCGAAGGGCGCGAAGCCGAAGGCGATCTCAACCGACTCGTGGTAGACCCCTTTCGTGGGCAGCAGCGAGGACTGAATGAGTTTCGCTTCCTGCGCATGATCATGGCACATGCATTCACGCGCCGCTGGACGTTCTCTCGCGGACTCCGATCCCACCTCCTGAATCACGGCCGACATGCGGACCATACCTATTCAGATCGGCAAACATCCGGTTCCGCATTAGTCCGCATTTCTTTTCGGGATTCGGCCGGCAAACTGGATCGAAGAGAACCCGCGGGTCCACGGAAAGGCAAAGAAATCCTCATAGTGAAGCGTCATCGGCGGGCTTGCCACGATCCTACGAAAACCTACGGGCCGTTTGCCTTTGCAGTCGTCAATGCACCGCGGTGGGCTGGCTCCTGCGAGAGCGGGCGAGTCATCCAAACGAGCCCGTGAAAAGCTCGACGCTGCTCGACCAGCAGGTCGATCCGGAGAGACTAGCTGCCGTGCAGGCGATCGACATCGGCGTTGGTGTAGACGCGGGGGGCGTGGGGTTTGTGAGACTTCCAGAACGAGGCAGTTTCTCCAAGAGGCACGCCGTATCCCCATTCGCGTAGAGATTGCACATCGATCATCCTGGTCACCCCGGCCTCGGTGATGCTTGGGGGCAGCTCGGCGGGCAACTCAGGCGAGATCAGCTCGACGACGCTTGGCATTGGATAGCCGTAAAAGATCGGCAGAAGATCGGGCTGGCGCTCAAGTGCCGGATTCGGAATGTATGGCGGGTGATCGATTACCGGTACGATTTCGGGAAGAGGCTGGATATCGGCGAGCGGGGCGTCTAGCCAAAGAGATGGCGTGGCGATGGGCCGGGCGAACATGGGGGAGCCGAAGGTGATGAGGTATTGCGGGCCTGCGGGAAAGTTTGTGTCCTGGGCGGCGCCGATTCCAATCAGGGCAAACAATAGACAGCATGCGAGACGCATAACAGCCTCCGTTTTCATTGGTGATTATGAACGGAAAACAGGCGAATTACCAGAGGGATTGAAGGCAAGTTAGGCTTGCGGTATAGCTTTGGAGGTATTGTGAAAGTTTAGGTTTAGGTGTATTTAACGAGTGAGCCGTGGAAGAAGTTCTGCCCCTTTGTACGGGCGCCTCAGGGGCGTCGCCTTCTTCGGCCCTTCCGGGGCTGGTTTATTCTCTCATCCGCCGCCCACGGCTTGCCCCTTGCGGCTCGGGGCATCTCGTCATCATCCGAGACCCTCATGGGCCGAAGCCCGCATCCTATGCGACTCGGGCGGCACGGGCCTGAAGCCGTGCCTTCCTAAAATCATTTCAAAAATCATTTCTCAAAAACATTTCTAAGGTAACCAGATAGCTTGCCAGCTTCTAATCGCAGGGGGTGCTGGCGGCGGCGATTCGGCGCTCGCGGCGGTTCGTGAGAATTACGTAAAGCATGAAAAAAACGACGGCCAGATTGCCGAAAAAGAAGGCGCAACGCAGGGCGGTTATGCCGCGGAAGAGTTCGCGGACTTCGAGCGGCAGCAGCAGGGCGCCGGAAACCAGGGCCACCCACTCGGCCCAGGTGCGACATCGCCACAAGCCGTAGGCTTCGGTGAAGCGCAGCGCTGTATAGGCGAAAGCGATGCGCGCTGCTGCCCACAGTCGCGCGTCGGTCACGTTGTCGGCGAAGTCGAGAAAGAGCTGCGCGGAACGGCGATCGGTATTGATGTGGAACAGGGCGAGGAGACTCTCGGCGTAGAGCCAGACATCTTTGTGCACCAGCGCAAGCGCACAGAATCCCATCACCATCACAAAGATGCCCTTGAAGAATTCAAACGCAGCCACGGCCTTAAGCACCTGCCGCTGTCGGGGGTGCAGAGCAGACTTGTTTCCGGGCTGGGACATGAATGCTGGTGATGGCTGAAGGCAGAGTATCACGGGGAGCGCAATTGCAGAACTTGATGGAGCGCGCGAGATCCCTTCGAGTTCGCTCGTGGCAGGCTCTTCACTTCGCCTGACAAACGGCTCCGTTCAGGATGACTCCATAAGAAGCCGGGACGGGACCTGGTGCAGCAAGTGCCGTTACTCCTGATTTCTTGCGAGGGCGTCTCGCTCTAGAAGGTGGCGGCGAGGCCGCCGCCACGACTGCCGACAAAGCCTGCCCTGAGCGAAGTCGAAGGGATGCCGGCGCTACGACCGAATCGGACGGCGAGGCGGGACTGGGGAGCTGGCTTCAGGTTTTCTTTTTGCGGACGGCGGCGCGCAGTTCGGCTACGATTTCCTGCGAGGCTTTGATGGCTGCAGCGTGCTGGTCCACGTTGAAGGAGATGGCGCCCACGCGGGCGTGGCCGCCGCCGCCGTAGCGTTCGCAAATGCGGGCCAGGTTTACTTCGGGCTCCTGCGGGGCCCAGGGATTTGATCCCACCGAGACTTTCACGCGGAAACTACTTTTGCTGAGTCCCACGCTGTACACCGATTCGGGGTGGAGATAATACGGAACGAATTTGTTGTAGCCTTCGAGATCGTGATCGCTGACATCGAAAAAAATTGTGCCGTCTTTGCATTCGGTGCGCTGCTCGAGGATCCCGATGGAAACTTCGTGGCGTTTGAGCAGGGGCGGCAGTAGAGGGGCGACGAACGGTTCTTCGAGAATTTCCGCTAAAGATTTCGTGGCCAGCAGCGGAATCAAGTTGGGAACAAAGCCGTGGTCGGGCGCCGATTCGATGACCATGGTGAGTTTCATGGCGGGAGCTTTCATCTCGACGGCGGTTTTGGCGTCGGGATAGAGGGCGCCGTCGATGATGTCGGTCCAGTGGACGAGATCGGCCACGGATGTGGGATCGAAGCCGAAGCGCTGCTGCGCGATCATGGCGATGAAACTGGTGCAGGATTTGAAATCGGGATCGTAGAATTTGCGGTTGCTCTGGTCCTGCTCGAAGTGCTCGGCGTCGGCGGGCGAGAGGAAGGCGCTCTCGTGGTGGTCAAACCACCAGGTAATCCTGGGCGAACTGGAGTACTTGAAATCGACGATGGCGTTCTCGTCGCCGTCGAATTCCTTTTCGTCGAACAGCGCGCCGGCGCGGTGGACCAGGCCGCTGAAGACGAAATCGGCGTCGCCGCGAATGCGCTCGCGATAGAAGCGGGAAAACAAGGCGGCGGAGGAGGCTCCGTCAAAGCATTTGTCGTGATAGAAGACCCGTACTCGCAAGGAACGCCCCAGTCGGTGAAAAATTCCCGCCGCGGAAACCACGCTGCAGGCGTGGGATTGCGTCGCGGGTAAAAGCTAATAGGATTGACAGCTTACAGGAAGAAAGTCAAGGGCGGGTCATGTCTGAGTGACGGCTTTCTGCACCACAGGCGGTCGGAGCTTCGCTCGACGGACAGCCGAGGGCGGCTGTCCCCACATGGATTTCCCCTCGGCTGCGCGCGAGATCCCTTCGACTTCGCTCAGGGTAGGCTCTTCGCTCCGCCTGAAGAACGGCTGCGCTCAGGATGACGCCCTCGGAAGGGGCTTGCCTTACATCGCGTTCGCTTGCTTTTCCGCTAGATCACCGATCACCGGAAGCTTGTACATCTGCCCTTGATTCGCCTTGATGAGCAGCATCACCCATGCGACCAGCAAGCCGATAGACAGAGCCATCCAGAGGAGGAATCCAATCAGGTGACCGAGGATGGGGATGAAAGCCAGCACCGCGGAAATGATGAACAAGGCTATCCAACCCGCAACTGCGGCCAAATGCAGGAAAATGTTCTGCCACGAGTGGAACCGGACGAAGCGGCTCTTGTTGTACGGTTCCATGACCAGGAAAATGATCGCTGGGATGATGGTGATGTAGGCCAGCATTCCCGCTGCATTGTCCGTCATCCCACCGGCGCTGGCGGTGGTGGTGGTGGAAGCGGGGACGGTTGCCACTCTGCCAGCACATACGGAACAGGTGGTGGTGCCGTCCGCGACTTGTGCGCCACACATATTGCAAAAGGCCATAGAAGTGTCCTCCTGGAGTCGTTTGGATTAAAGGGATGCGGCCCTGCAGGGTACGCCAGACCGCTGCCAAGCGACGCTGCGGCAAGGTATCAAAAAGCTTGCGGCAAAGCAATCAAACAATTTCGAGCCGCCATGCCTAGGGCTTTTCAGCTTGCTGCGCGGCAACAGCGCCCAGCAGCGGAAGCTGGAACATTTCTCCCTGGAAGGCCTTGATCACCAAAACCAGCCAGATCACGACGGCACCGAGCCCAACTACCGTGGAGACGAGCACGACGAGGAGCGGCCCGAACACTGGAATGATGAAGAGAAGGAGTCCCGCCAGTTTGAGGGCGATCCCGAGTAGCATTGCGGCGCCCCACAGCAACAGACACTGGAAGGAATGGAAGCGTACAAAGCGATTGTGCTTGTACGGCTCGAAAACCAGGAAGATGATCGCGGGGATGAAAGTGAAGTAGGCGAGCGCTCCCGCGATGGGCTCGGACAGAACACCGACCTTGCCTTGCGCGCGCGCTTCGCTTTGCATGGTGCGACCGCAACCGGGGCAGAAGGCAGCGCTCTCGGGCATTTGGGCGGCGCAGTACGGGCACGCCGTCAGCCTGACATCCGTCGGATCCATTGACCGGACCATATCAAAATGGGGGGTAGTGGGCAAATCGGCAGAATCGATTTAGCGAATTGACGCCGGGCCGAGCGGGGAGTATGGTTCGTGCAAATTTTAATGTGAAGTCCCATCGACATTAGCGTGTCCGGAGGATGCATGCCATCGTTCTGTGCAGGTTGCGGGAACAGCATGACGGCAGACGACAAATTCTGCCGGGTGTGTGGGCGCGTGTCTTCCACAGATTCTGCGGTGACGCATGCACCCAGCCCGCCGGCTCCGGTTGAGAGTGCGGAGACAAGCGGAAAGGCCATTGTCAGCTTAATTTGCGGGCTGTTATTTTTCATCCCGTTCCTGTTTATCGCAGCAATTGTATTTGGCCATCTTGCCTTGTCGGAGATCCGTAAGAGCGCGGGACGTTTGAAAGGGGAAGGGATCGCGATTGCGGGGCTAGTGCTCGGCTACCTTTGGATTGCAGGGACTCCAATCATTCTGATCATCGCGGCGATTGCGATTCCGAACTTCCTGCGGGCCAGGATAGCGGCCAATGAGGCGTCTGCCATAGGGTCGGTGCGGACGTTAGTGGTTGGGGAGACAACTTACGCGACAATGCATCCCGGCCAAGGTTATACCTGCTCACGTTCCGATTTGGCCGGCTCCCAATTGATCGACATTTCTCTGGCAACGGGCCAGAAGAACGGATACGCGTTCGAACTAACGGGCTGTTCCGTGGGTGAGGGCGGAGCAATCGTGAAATATCAAGTGGTGGCGTATCCTCTGAGAGTCAACCAAACTGGGGTGCGCACTTTTTGCTCGGACGAATCCGGTGTGATCAAGGTGGATTCCAGCGGTTCGGGGCGGGGTTGCGTGGATGAGGGCAATCCACTGCAGTGAACTTTCGCGATCTCTTTTAGGAGGAGACAAATGTTTTGCACTCAATGCGGGGCGACTAACCCGGACACCGCGGCGGTCTGCGCGCAGTGCGGCAGGAACTTACAGACGACTCCGGCAACTCCATTACAGGCGACCGGAGTGGTTCTTCCACCGGGCACGACAGTGCAGAACTATCTGGTGTTCGCCATTCTGGCTACTGTTTTCTGCTGTCTCCCGACTGGGATTCCGGCAATCGTTTTTGCCGCGCAAGTGAACGCGAAGTTGCAAGGGGGCGATGTGGCGGGAGCGCAAGCCGCGTCCAAGAACGCGAAGATGTGGTGCCTGATTTCGGTGGGACTCGGACTCGGGTTCATAGCGTTGTATACGATCCTTATCATGGTCGGAGTTCTGAGTGGCATTCACCAGAATCGATAGGATTGGCGACTGCGCGATGACGGAGATTGGCAAACTTCGGTTGCCGGCTGCGACGTTCGCCTTGGCGGTGGGCGTGGTGATGCTGCGGGTCTTCGATCCGGCCACATCCGGAATATTTCCTCCGTGTCCGGTGCACTATTTGACAGGTTGGTATTGTCCGGGATGCGGATCGTTGCGGGCGATCCACCAACTGCTGCATGGGAACCTGCGCGCGGCTTGGGCTCTGAACCCGCTGACGGTCGTTCTGCTTCCCTTCTTGACCTACGGTTTGGCCTCGTTTGCCCTTTTCGAAATTCGCGGGCAAGGTTTGCCACAGCCCTTTCTGCGGGCGGCCTGGATTCGCGCGCTCTGCGCGGCGATCATTCTGTTTGGGATTGTTCGAAATCTTCCTTTGCATCCGTTTGAATTGCTGGCGCCGGGGGCGATGCTGGGGTTGTGATGTAGTGTTGCGGAGGAGGCGCCGACTTACTACGCGGGAGATCCCTCGCTCCGCCTGAAGAACGGGTTCGGGATGACGCCGATAAAACCTTAAAGTGCTCAGAGTGGGCGAGGGGTGTGGTTCTTTTTGCGGCAGTCTTCGCAGACTCCATAAATTTGAAAAGTGTGGCGGGTCGTGAAGTAGTGATACTTGCGGCCGATTTCCTGCTCGAGTTGGCCGACTTCCTGGGAAAAGAATTCGACCGAACTGCCGCAGTCGGTGCAGACCATGTGATGATGGCTGCGGCGATTGTACTGGTGCTCGTAGCGGGCGATGCCGTCATGGAAGGCGACTTCGCTGGCCAGGCCGCACTCTGCCAGCAGTTTCAGCGTGCGGTAGACGGTGGTGTAGCCGATGCGGGCGTCTTTTTTCTGCACCAGGCGGTGAAGTTCGTCGGTGGAGAGATGGTCGCGGGTTTCGAGAAAGGTATGCAGGATTACATCGCGCTGCGCGGTCTGCTTGAGTCCGACGCCCTTCAGATGGCGGTGCAGGATTTCCTGGGCCTCGCGGACCATCTGGCGGGAGATGGTGGGTTGATCATCGATGCGCTTCTGCAGCATGGCGGGTGGAACATAGTCAGAATACCATCCGAGCATCTTGAAAATGAAATTCATTTTCAGCGCGCGGCAACGCTCAGCCGCGTGGAATACAATCAAAGCTCTCCATGAGTACACTGGCAGAGATCGGCACGCTCCAATCCCGCCGTACGTCTATTTCCCGTATTTCCCGCATTCTGCTGTGGCTGGTGCTGGCCACGCTCATCGTTCTGGCGGGAGTGGTGGCTTATGCCTACTACGTCGCGCATTCTGCTCTTCCCCAGCTCGACGGGCAGTTGCAGGTCAGCGGGATCGCGGCGCCGGTTACGCTGACCCGCGACGGTCATGGCGTACCCACGATCGAAGCGGGCAGTCTCGAGGATCTTTTTTTCGCACAGGGGTATGTCACGGCGCAGGACCGTCTGTGGCAAATGGACGTGATGCGCCGCTTTGGCGGTGGAGAACTCTCGGAGATTCTGGGCGAGAGCCTGCTCAAGGTGGATCGCGAACAGAGGATTTTGGGTCTGCGGGCAGCGGCAATCAAGTCGCTGCAGATGGCCAGTCCGCGGGATCGAGGTTTTTTTGAAGCATATGCGCGCGGGGTGAACGCCTTTATCGCTACGCGTGGCCACAAGCTTCCCATTGAATTTCGCATCCTGGGCTATGCGCCGAAGCCGTGGCAACCGGAAGACTCGGTGGTCATCGCCAATGAGATGGTGAAGGATTTGAACTATCACTATTTTTTTGACGCGCTGGCTCGGGAAAAAATCCTGGCCAAGCTGGGGCCGGAGCTGACCGCGGATTTGTATGTAAACCGCTCATGGCACGACCGGCCGCCGACGGTGATGCGGGAGGACTTGAACCAACCGGACGTCAATGCCGGAGATTCCGAAGATGACGACGACGAGGATTCTCCCGACAACTCATTTACGCGGGAAAGAGTTTCTCCGCCAGAAAGCTTGCCGAGCGAGGCTTTGCCAAGCGAAGGCTTGCCGGTGAATGGATCGAACAACTGGGTCGTTTCCGGGGCGCACACAGTGACGGGCAAGCCGCTGCTCTCGAATGATATGCACCTCGGCCACCAGATGCCGAACCTGTGGTACGAAGCACATCTGCACGCCGGCGCTCTGGATGTTGCGGGGGTTACGCTGCCGGGCATGCCCTATGTGATCGTTGGGCACAATCAGCGGATTGCGTGGGGATTCACGAACGTCGGCCCAACCGTGACCGACGTTTTCATTGAAAATTTCAATCAGCAGGGCGCGTATCAGACTCCGAGTGGATGGGTGCAGCCGGAACATCGCCTCGAGGTAATTCACGTTAAGGGCAAGCCCGACGTGAGCGTGGATGTGAAGATTACGCGTCACGGGCCTATCATCACGGAACTGGTTCCGGGAGAGACGCGGCCGCTCGCGTTGCGGTGGACGCTATACGACAGCTTGCACATTCCGTTCTTTGACGTAAATGCGGCGCAGAACTGGCAGGAATTCCGGCGCGCGTTTTCGCAGTTGGACGCTCCGGGGCAGAACGTTGTCTATGCCGACGTGGATGGGAACATCGGATACCAGACAACAGGAAAGATTCCGATCCGCGCCGCCGGGGACGGAAGTCTTCCAGTCAGTGGGGCCGACAACGCGCACGAGTGGACCTCGTACATTCCATTTGAACAGTTGCCCAGCATCTACAATCCGCCGTCGGGAATTATTGGCACAGCCAACGGAAGAATCACGCCGGACGATTATCCGTATTCGATCAGCATGGAATGGGAGGCGCCGTGGCGCACGGCCCGGATTTATCACGTGCTGGAGTCGGGGCGGCAATTCTCTTCGGCGGACATGCTGGCGCTGCAAACGGATATTCACTCCGAAGCCGATTTGTTTGCGGCCGAACGGTTCGTGTATGCGGTCGATCACGCAACCAAGCCTTCGGCGCGAGCCAAACAAGCTGCCGATATCATGCGAAGTTGGGATGGACGGATGCAGGCTTCGGCGGCGGCGCCGACGATCGCCGAGAGCTCCATCGTTGAATTGAGGCGGCTGCTGCTCGAACCGAAGCTGGGAATCGCGCCCGCCGATCCCGAGAAGGGCGTTGCGGTTTTGAATTGGAAGACTTATTCGTGGCAAATGCGTTCGGTGTGGCTGGAAAATATCCTGCTGCACCGGCCCAAGCGCTGGCTGCCGGAAGCATTTCCGAATTACGAGGAACTGCTGACTGCGGCGGTAGAGGCGGCGGTGAATGGTCCGACCGTGCCGAAGGATTTGGCATCGTGGCGCTGGGGCGCGTTCAATGCGCTCGACATCGAGCATCCGGTGTTGGGAAAGATTCCGATCGTCAAACGCTGGTCAGGACCCGGAGTGCAGGAACAATCGGGCAGCGGATATACGCTGAAGGCGGTGACGCGACACCATGGGCCGTCGGAGCGTTTCACGGCGAACCTGGCGGATCTGGATCAGTCGACGCTGAACATTGTCACTGGGCAAGGGGGGAATTTCCTGAGCCCTTACTATATGGATCAATGGAAGGCGTGGTACGGGGGAACCACGTTTACGTTGCCTTTTAGCGCGAAGGCAGTGGAAGCCGCCAAGACACATCGGCTGACGTTGCAGCCGATCCGGTAAGAGGACCGCAGGTCAATGAGTTCTATAAAAAAAGATGTCAAGAAAAAAAAGCTCCGCCTCGAGGGACGGCAATGTTCAATACCGCGAGATTTTCGCGACCGAGCGCACCGCCGTTTTCTTCACTGCTCGCGTTGCCTAAAACCGCAATTGGTACTGTCCGTGTAGTGTGCGCGTCTCTAGCTGGTGCGGCCCCCGAGTTGCTTCTCTTTTTTAGCGCGTGCAAGGCTCAGCTGCTCGATTGCTGATGCCATGCTGTTACGAGCATCCTTCGCATAGTCTTTCAAAAGATCATCCGTCTGGAGCGGTAGAACCTCACCGAGACACTCTTCCAATCGTCCCACCAACCAGTCAATCAGTTGTATTGAACGGTCACCCTGCTGGACCGTGGGATCATCATTAGGAAATGCCATTCTCTGTCCTCCCCTGCAACGATAGCACCCAAGGCCTATCTTTTGCCCAAAGACAGCGCTAAAGAGTCGCCGGGGCGAAGATCAGCAGGGAGGTAGCCGTCTGGATGGCGCACCACTGATACAGGCGCTCAACTGATTGTTGTAATCAGAGAGCGTTTGCACTCAAAACCCGCACGATGGCGTCAATGAGTGATATCGCGATTTTGCAACAGTTGTCACTGTGATTTCACTTCGCGCCATTCCCCCATTCTCGTCACGATCAGGCGACGACCAGCGATGCTGACTGTCGTTCCGATTTGATGGTCAACAAATTCCGGAAGGTCGTCAGTGAACCACAGTTGGTCATTCCGACCGTCGACCCCTTACGAAGACATTATTTTTGTTTTGCTCTAGACTCAACCTCTCTCTCGCTATAGACTTTGGCTCGTTCCTTCCAGTTTGACGACGAGGAGGTTGCGATGGCGTACACCGATGAAGCGGACGACTGGCAGGTACTATGCATCGATAGTTTTGGAGCAGGGCTGGGTTTAGCGGCTATGTTTTTCGTTTTCGACTTTTTCAGCGAGAAAGCAGACATCACTGCCCGGTTCCGTCTGATTGCATTTGGCAGCGGGATCGGCGGCAGTTCCGCTGGGTGGGTTCTTCCGGGACTGAGCGATTGGTCAGCTCTGGATTGCAAGCGACCGTTCAGCGCCCTGAAACTTCACCAATGCGCCGCCACGGTTGCGACCGCAACGGTTGGCGTGGGAGCCAACGTTGGTCCGTGCCTGATCTCCGCCATCACGCCGACCGGGGTGTCGCTGTTTGAGGATCAGGACGCTGGCGGACTTTCGGGCGGGATCAGCGCCGGAGCTTACGCGCTTGCGGGAACGTGGAAGTTCACGAAAGTCGTGTCCAACCGACCGGTATTACCGATAAGTGCTTAGACAGCCTGATTCCCCGCCGGAGTTTCAGATCAGCTTGCTGCATGGGCCATAAGCCTGTCTCATTCTAGGGCGTCGATAACAGGCGATGGCGCTCATTGAGGGTCGCCCGGAGTGCTCTCAGGGATCGCGGAATACGTAGTCGCGAAGAAACAAAAAACAATAGCTATTCCCGCGTTAACTGCTCAATCAGTTCCCGATGCGGCTGGTAAAGCGTCGCCAACTCTTCCCGCTTCCCCATCTCGAAGTCGTCAAAATCAAACCTCGGCGCCACCGTGCATCCCACAACTGAAAAAGAACTCCAATACTGCCACATGTGACGCGAACCAACACCCCCCCGCACCACCGCCTGCAAAACCTGTCCCACCTCCGGCTCACACCCCAGAACAAGGCGGCAGTACTTCCCCTCCGCATCAATCACATGCACCACTAGCGGTTCGCCCGCGTAGAAGTACCAAACCTCATCCGACCGCCAAGGTCTGCCCGGAAATACCCACCTTCCGGATGTGGTTCAAGCTGAAGCTTCTCGATCCAGTGACCGGCATTCCTGATCGACAATCGTCCTCCCACATTACTTGGCCACCAAAAAAGCACCGAGGATCACAAGGCTCTTCGCCCCATGTCCTCGGTGCATTATCTTACGATTCAAGTAAAGCGGCGACTACTTCACCATAATCTTGCTGCCGCTGGCGTCCAGCTTGCCCTGTACCCGAACGCGCTTGCCTTCGAACTTGCTGACGTCCGTCTGATGATCGATGTCGTAGGTCTTGCCGGAGTCATCTTTGAGAACATACTTGTCGCCCGACTTCTCAACCGTTCCCGAGAAGCTCTGGCTGTCGGAAGCAGTGGCTGCACCGCTGGCCGAGGCCCCTGCGTTCGGTGCGGTAGCGGACGGCGTGCTGTTCGCCGGGGCATTGTTGTCCTTCGAGCTCGGCGCCGGCGTTGCCTGGTCCGGAGTCTGGGTAGAAGGCGCCTGCGTCGACGGAGTCTGAGTCGAAGACGGAGTCTGAGTCGAAGAAGAAGGCGGCTGCTGTGTCGCGGGCGGAACCTCCGGCGTGGGCGCCGGCTGAGTCTGCGGTGTCTGCTGTGTGGGTGGCGTATCCGGCGTCGGCGTCGGCTGAGTTTGCGGCGTCTGTTGCTCCGGCGCGGTGGCCGGGGTGGTTTGAGCGAATGCGCTGCCCCAGGAGATCATGCCGAAGACGACGGCCAGGGTGGCGATAGAAGTGAGTGACAGAATCCGATTTTTCACAAAATCCTCCAGGAGCCATGCGGCTCTCACGGATCGTTCAGCAAATGGTGTGCCATGAAATCACACTTGGCGCCACGCTGGGATGGCCGGTACTGGATTTGCTCGATTTAGCCGTACTGCTAAATATCCGAAGACGCGGATATGAGGAAAGATTTTTTTTCGAATACATGGAACGCTGTAGTCAAAATACCGCGCCGCCGCCGCGGTTATCACGGGATCGCGAGCATTTCTTGCTCGGCCCCACGAAAACTATTCCAACCCTTCATTCCAATTAAAGAAGAGCCGCACCGTCGCGGCTCTCGCTGATCTATCGAAGGATGATTTTGTGAAGCCGGTCTAGCGCCGAGCAGGTCTAGTGCCGACCTCCGCCGCCTCCGCCATGACCACCGTGACGCCCGCCGCCACCACCACCGCCGGGACGACCACCCCGGCCGCGCCCACGACCTCCGCCTCCCGGACGTCCACCACGACCGCGGTCGCCACCACGATCTCCTCCACGGTCGCCGCCGCGAGGCCGATCTCCGGCTCCGGCACTCACGTGCGGAGCGCCTTCGCGATTAAAGTTCGGTTCGGAGTCTGGCTCATCGGGAAAATCTCCCCCGCCTTCAATCACCAGCGAGCCCGTCAAAGCCGGTTCGCCGTCACCCGGCGGCGCTATGCCCGCAGCTGGAGGCGGAGCTTCCCCGCCACCCATCTTTGCGCGCTGTTCTTTCAGAATCGCCTTGCGCGACAACCGAATGCGGTTGCCTTCGACAGCGAGCACCTTCACCAGCACCTGATCGCCTTCTTTCAGCTCATCGCGAACATCGGCAATGCGATGCTCCGCCACTTCGCTGATGTGCAACAGACCATCGGTCCCCGGCAAAATCTCGACGAACGCGCCAAAGTCCGCCAGCCGCGTTACTTTCCCGAGGTAAGTCTTCCCTACTTCGGCGGTGGCCGTAATGTCGCCAATAATCTGCAACGCCTTCGCCGCCGACGCCTGATCGCTCGACGCCACCTTGACCAGCCCGGAGTCTTCCACGTCGATCTTTACCCCGGTCTGCTCCACAATGCTGCGAATCATCTTGCCGCCCGGCCCAATCAGATCGCGAATCTTGTCGACTGGGATCTGCACCGTGTAGAAGCGCGGCGCGTAGTCGGAGATTTTTTCCCGCCCAGTGGTGATGACTTCTTCCATCTTGCCCAGAATGTGCATCCGTCCACGCTGCGCCTGTGCCAGCGCCTCGCGCATAATCTGCGAAGTGATACCTGCCACTTTAATATCCATCTGCAGCGCAGTGATGCCATCTCGTGTCCCGGCTACTTTGAAGTCCATATCGCCATAATGATCTTCCGCCCCCGCGATGTCGGTCAGGATCGCATACTGCTCGCCTTCCTTCACCAGCCCCATCGCGACCCCAGCCACCGGAGCCTTCAACGGAACCCCCGCATCCATCAGCGCAATCGACGCTCCGCAAACCGTCGCCATCGACGACGATCCGTTCGATTCCAGAATGTCCGAAACCACCCGCATCGCATAAGGCCACTTCTCCTCGGTCGGAAGCACGGCCGAAATAGCTCGCTCGGCCAGCGCTCCATGTCCAATCTCACGCCGTCCAGCCCCCCGCATAAACCCAACCTCACCAACAGAAAACGGCGGAAAATTGTAATGCAGCATGAAGCGTTTTTTGGCTTCGCCTTCGAAGCCTTCCAGGCGCTGCATGTCGTCGCTGGTGCCTAAAGTGGTAGTGACCAGCGCTTGGGTTTCGCCGCGGGTAAAAACGGCGCTGCCGTGAGTGCGCGGCAGGATGCCGGCTTCGATCCAGATCTCCCGCACTTCGTCGAAGGAGCGGGCATCGGGGCGGCGTTTCAGGTTAATCACCTGCTCGCGGAAGATGCGCTCGCGCAGAGCCTCGTAGTAGTGGTCGAGTTTCTTCTTGGCCGCGTCATCATCTTCCGGCAGAGTAGCTGCCAATTTCTTCTTGATGTCCCTGACCAGCGTGTGACTTTCCGCCTTGGGATGCTTCTTGGTGTCGAGCGCATCGGCCAATTGGTCGCCGATACGTGCCCGCAGGTCGTTGTAATACGCATCATCGAATTGCGGAGGCTCGACCTTGCGCTTGGGCTTGCCGACTTTAGCTCGCAGATCGTTAATGGCGGCGCAAATCTTCTTGATTTCGGTATGCCCGAACTCGATCGCGTCGAGAACAGTATCTTCCTTCACTTCCTTAGCGCCGGACTCGATCATCACGATGCCGTCGGCGGTCCCGACGACCATGATGTTCACCAGGCTCTCGCGCATCTCGTCATAGGTCGGATTCACGATGAACTGCCCGTTGACCAGGCCGACGCGCACCGCACCGAGAGGCCCGAGGAACGGAATGTCCGAAATCGTCAACGCGCACGACGCGCCATTGATGCCGAGTACGTCCGGATCGTTGTCGGTGTCGGCGGAGAGTACGAAGGCGATAATCTGCGTCTCGCACTTGAATCCCTCGGCGAACATGGGACGCACCGGCCGATCGATCTGCCGGCTGGTCAGCACTTCGCGCTCACTCATGCGCCCTTCGCGCTTGATAAAGCCACCGGGAAATCGTCCGCCGGCATACGTATATTCGCGGTAGTCGACAGTAAGAGGGAAAAAATCGATGCCTTCGCGCGGGTCAGGATTGGCCGTGGCCGTTGCGAGCACAACGTTTTCGCCGAGCCGCACAACAGCGGCTCCATGGGCCTGCTTGGCCAGCTTTCCGGTTTCAAATGAGATCTGTTTGCCGCCGGCGAGATTGACTGTAACGCTAACTGGTTCTGGTTTCATAATTCATTCCTTTGGAAAGACAGCTGGGTGCCCCACTTCTCGCCTCTTTTGCGAGAAGTGGGGATTTTGACTTCATCCCCGACAAGGCACACGACACCCGCAACAATGCGGTGAGAGATGTATGTAGCGCTTGGAGAACGCACGTATGGAAATTTCCTCGATGCTGGACCGTCTCTCCAGAGACGGATTTCCAGAAATGGCTGAAGGGAAAGTTTCAAAGTTTCGCAGGTTTCAATGTCCCAAGGTTGCTTGTGTAACCTTGAAACTTTGCCACCTTGAAACCTTGTCCTTCCATCTACTTGCGGATGCCGAGTTTCGTGATGACCGTCTTATACCGCTCGGTATCGTATTTCTTCAGGTAGTCGAGCAAGCTACGCCGCTTGCTGACCAGTATGAGAAGGCCGCGGCGCGAGCCGTGGTCTTTCTGGTGCGTCTTGAAGTGCTCCGTCAATTGGCCAATCCGTTCGCTGAGCAATGCGATCTGGACTTCAGGACTGCCAGTATCGCTTGGATGCGTGCCGTACTGGTCGATGAGGGATTTCTTGTGCTCTCTGGCTAACACTTGCCTGGTGCACTCCTGTCTTCTAGTTTCGATTTATCTTGGTGACGTTATTGAGGATATCACGCGGGGTTACAGACGGTAAAGCAGCAGAATCCGATTGACAGCGGTCGGGCACAGAAAACGTCCCGTCTGTCGCCCGGTTTCTCCCCCCAGGTTTCTCCTAGGTTTCTCCTGATCGGAAAGGGAGCCGCGAGAGAAGGCAATAAAACACTATGGAGTTAATTCAGTCCCCTATGTTGTTTCTCATATTCCAAGATCGCTCGGACACCGACGAGAAAAAGCAGCAGCACGCTCAACGACAGAAGTATGAGATCGAGCAGCGTCGGGAAGATCTTTATTTCGGGGCTAAGAATCGATCGTATGGACCATATCGAGAAGAAAAACGAGGCGACCGACGTTGGCATAGCTTCCCACCTGATAGAGAACGGAATTACTAAAACGAAGAGTGTCGCTGCAATAATCAAGACAATTCCGGTTATTCGAACCAGGGGATTACGCCGCATGTCGAATTTGACCCGGAACTTGCCCCCCGGCAATCTCTTCATTGAAGCTGTGTCACAGGGAATATAGAAGCTTGAATTGAAATCCCTCAGATTCAGTGTTTGAAACTCGATTCTTGGCCTGAACTCAAAATCGAGAACGATCGTGCCCGAGTCGAATGGGAAGTCTCGGTGCGAGCCACTTTCGGTTGCGTACGTTATATGTTCTTTTCGCTTCATCCAGAATGTCCGCTCCCCAAGGTGCACGAAATCCGCGTCGGTTTCCTCCCCGGCGTAGCCCCTCTTTTCCCCTGAGGAGTTAAAAACCTGCACCTCAGAGAACGAGGGTGTCACTTGCCCGAGATTGATGAAGAAATTTCCATTAAAAAATCCCTCGCTTGGCGCTTGGTCCTCAAGATCGAATTCCACATATGAACCGTCGGCACCATGTCCTTCCAGAAAGCCGCAGCTTACTCCATCGGACGTTTGTACTTCCCAAGCCTTTCTCACCGTCGTGAAAAACACTACCGCGAGCCCGCAGATGAGGAGTCCCACGAGAATTCGGAACCACGGGATCCTCCTCCAACGATTCAACGGCTACCTCCAGCCCGCGCCCTCTTACTATTCATTGTCGGCACTATCTTAGACCTGGGCTGCCTCGTCCGTCGCGGTTTTCGGCGGGCGGGCGGCTCGCATCCCTATCCGCCCTGGTGTGGTAGCTTCATATTTCGGCCTAGCCCTTGCGGGAATCCCTGCGCTGGGAAGTGAAATGCGTCCGGATGATCCAGAGATCGATGCTGAGGTCGTCGAGTACATACGCGATGACAAGATTGATGACGCTAGGACGTCCATTCTCGATTTCTTCACCCAAAACCGGGAAGAGGTTTTCTACGAGCGCCAGCTAACGGTGATCTTTGAGAAGTCTTACTTTCATTGGATCACGGTCAAGGCGCTGCTGGAACTTGTCGCTGGGGGTTCGATCAATAGTCAGATACTTGAGTTAGTGCCGGGAGTTCCGATCCGTTTTTTCTGGGCGCGCGGCAATCGCTACTGGAAGCGGCAAGCGGGCCGCGTGACGAATCTCGTCCGTCGGTTCTCCGAGAATTCATTTATCCACGCCATAGGTTTTCAGGGCGAACTTTTAGTAGACGCAGCCCTCCCGTTAGCGGGCTTTGCTCAAGTGGCCCGAAATACTCGCTCGTTCAGCGATAAGACCTGGATAGCCACAGGACACAACCTGGATCGCATAGTTGAGCGAGAAGGCATCTCCTACGGCGTCGAGATTAAGAACACGCTGCCCTATATTCCGCGCGACGAATTCCGAATCAAGCTTGAGATGTGCAAATACCTGGGGCTCGCCCCGTTGTTTGTCTCGCGCATGGCTCCTAAGAACTATAATTACGAGATTATTGAACGAGGCGGACTGTCCTGGATTCTCGGAACGCAGTTCTACCCTTTCGGACACCAAGAACTAGCTGCGGAAGTCCGGGAAAAGTTGCGATTGCCGGTTGATTGTCCCTCCCGCATCGAAGACGGGGCCATCACACGCCTCCTCAAAGCGGTAGCTTGGCAAAGTCGCCGACGATCTGGCCAACGGCAGTAGACATACTTGTATTCAAGGGGTTACGCCTTCGTCCTTTGTTTGCTACCACTTACGACCATACTCTCGTGAATTCATTCCCCAATTCACGGCTCCATCGTCGGCATCATCTTAACTCGACGCAGCCCTCGGTCGCGGTTTTCGGCGGGCGGGTGCCACTGGGGAAACTTGGGGACGACAAACCTGGGAATTAAACCCGGAACAAACGGGACGTTCGCTATTTGCTTGCCGACGCCTCACGTCCGCCGAATCTCATCCAGCATGCGCTGTCTCAGAATGCGGTTGGCGCGGGTCTGGTAGCCCTTGCCGGGCTTCTTCAGCCAGGCGACGACGTCGGCGTCAAGGCGCATCGACACCGCCTGTTTCACGGGACGATCGAGGGACGATAGAACCTCCCCCGCACTGCGTCTGGCACCCTCCATGCGGCGGGTGGCAGTTCGGGGATGTCGGAGGTGTCGATTCGATCGTTGGACATGGCCGCCAGAGCCGCCAGTTCCCTCTTTTGCTTCGCGGTCAGATCCTTGCCTGCCCGTCGTGCTTCTGTTCTAGCTGCTTTGCGCATGAGGGAATTTCATATTCCTCAACCCGACCTTACTAGAGTAGAGGAGCCAACACCAGAGTAGAAGAGCAACCCTTTCCTTTTTCCACAGCCTTCCACAGAAAAAATCTCACTTCTTGTGACGAACAACCTTTACTGAGGATTTCAGAACGATCAAGCTCGCTACATGCGCGAGGGCTCTCCCAATCCGTTAGTCAAAAACTCTCCAGTCAGCGGCCTGGAAACCGAAGCTAAGTCCTTATTCCGGAAGATTTTAGCCATAAGCCCTTATGGCTCAAGATTTTGCCCGGATCGACTCATATCTACCCTCGGTAAATCCAGCCAAACAAAGATTTTAGGGGAACGCCGCAAAAAAAAATGTGATGCTTATTTCCAACTCCGACCCTTCCCTTGTCAACCGCCACGGCGCTTTTCTCATCCCAACTGCGCGCACTCGTCCGTCGGCGGAGATCCCGCTGGGAGGAGAATTGAAATGAAAGCCCCATTTCTAATCGGTCGTTTGTTGTTCGCAGGATTTTTCATCAACAGCGGAATCAGCCACCTGCAAAATCGCAAGTCGATGGCGGCGTACGCGCGCGCCAAAGGCGTGCCGCGGCCCGAGTTGGCGGTGACGCTGGCCGCCGTGCCGTTAGTCGTGGGCGGCGCCAGCCTGCTGCTCGGCGTGAAACCGAAGCTGGGAGCCGCGGCGCTCCTGGGTTTCCTGGCTGGAGTCTCTCCCATCATGCACGACTTCTGGCGCAATGAAGATCCGGAGACGCGTACCAACAACATGATCAACTTCATGAAGAACATGGCGCTAGCCGGCGGAGCCCTAGCTTTGATGGGAGTCGAGGAGCCTTGGGAAGCGAGTGTTCCCGTCGGCAAACCCCGCTTCAGCGACAAGGTGAAGAAGATCACCCGCCGCATCGCTGCGTAGCTTGGTCACGGCGCGAGTTGGGCCCGCGAGCGGGGAGCAGGGTCCGTCCCGCTCGCTATAATTGCGGACGCCATGAACCGGCTCGCCCACGCCGCCCGGCGGTTATTCGACTCGGAGCATGGCGCCGCCGACCGCCTGATTCCCCGCTGGCTGTTCCTGCGGGCGTTGGGAGGAATTTATTTCTCCGCCTTTTTCTCCCTCGTCTTTCAGATCCGCGGCCTGATCGGGCCGCAAGGGATTCTTCCGGCCAACGAATACCTGCAAGCCGTAGCGCATACATTCGGCCAGACCCGCGGCCTCTGGTTCGCACCCACCCTGCTTTGGATTTCCAGCGGCCCCCACATGTTGACCGCCATATGCTGGGCCGGCATGGTCGCGTCGATTGTGTTGGTGCTGAATGTCTGGCCGCGCGCAATGCTGCTCATCTGTTTCGTCTGCTTTCTTTCGTTCGTGAGCGCAGCGCAAGACTTTTCAGGCTATCAATCGGACGGCATGCTGCTGGAAGCGGGATTCATCGCACTTTTCTTCGCTGCGCCCGGATTTCGCCCTGGCTTCGGGCGGGCGTCGCCGCCCTCGCGCGCCAGCCTGTTCCTGCTGCAGTGGGAATGGTTTCGCATCTACTTCGAGTCCGGCGTTGCTAAGATTGCCGGTGGAGACCCGGAGTGGCGCAACTTCACCGCCATGGACGAGTACTACCAGAACGGTCCCCTGCCCACATGGATCGGCTGGTATATGCAGCATCTGCCGCACTGGTTCCATGCTTCGACAGCCTTCGCCACACTGGCGCTCGAACTGGGCCTGGTCTGGATGTTATTTTTCCCGCGCCGGTGGCGCATCGTGTGCTTCCTGATTGTGACTCCCTGGGAGCTGGGCGTCATCCTCACCGCCAACTACACCTTTCTGAATTACCTTGTCCTCACCCTGGGAGTGCTGTTGTTGGATGATCGCTTTCTGCTGCGCTTTCTTCCGGAGCGCTGGAAGAAATCTCTCGTCACGGGCGAGTCAACCCCGCCGAACGAAATGCAAACTTCGGAAGGTTCCCGTCGTCCGTTCAAGATCGCAAAGGTGTCGCTCACCGGCGTCGTGCTCAGCTGGATTTTTTATGCCACCGCGGCGGAGTTAATCTGGTTCTCTCCAGTACATCTGCCCACCGCGCCGATTGTAGCTCTCGAACCCTTTCGAATCGCTAATCGATACGGCCTTTTTGGCATCATGACCCGCGGCCGATACGAGATCGAGTTCCAAGGCTCGGAAGATGGAAAAACCTGGTTGGCCTATCCGTTTCGCTATAAGCCGCAGGAGCTGGACAAGCCGCCGGGAATCTACGCCCCCTACCAGCCGCGATTCGATTGGAATCTCTGGTTCGCTTCGCTGGGCTCGTGGCGGGAGTACTCAATCGTGCCTCGAACCGAAGTGCGTTTACTCTCCAATGACAGCGACGTTCTCAATCTCTTTGCGAAAAATCCCTTCCCCCAGAGCCCGCCACGCGAGGTACGCGCCATTATTTGGCAATACTGGTTTACGACCATATCCGAGAAACGCAACCAGGGCCTGTGGTGGCGCCGGCAATTTCGAGGACTGTATGCCCCCACGCTAGAACGCGAGCCCGACGGAACAATCCACGCCGTCGAATGGCCGACAGCGGCCGCGCGCGAATGAGCGTGCGTCGGAAGTAACGGCTCGCTGCGCTTGCCGGGACGGCCGAAGGCGCCGTCCCCACAGAAGCTATCCCGAACTGTCGCTACGCGAGCTGCGCTATCCCAACCTCGACAACGCCATCTTCGCGGCATGATATCCGCACATCCCATGCACTCCCCCACCGGGCGGAGTGGACGACGAGCAAATGTAAATATTCCGCGCCGACGTAGCGTAATGTCTCCAAGTCGGTCGAGCCAGAAACTGACGAATTTCCATAACCCCGCCTCCAATGTCGCCTCCGACGAGGTTAGCGTCCATGTTCTCCAGATCAGCGGGAGCGAACACCCGCCGCGCCAATACGCAGTCCCGGAAGCCGGGAGCGAAGCGCTCAATCTGCCCCTCTAGCTTCTCTAGCATGTCAACTTTGGAGCCGTTGGGCACATGACAATAGGCCCAAGCCGTATGTTTGCCGGCCGGAGCCCGCGAGCTGTCAAACAGACTGGGTTGAGCCAGCAGAACAAATGGACGATCGGGGTGATGTCCGTTTCGCACCGCCTTTTCCGAGGCGGCAATCTCCTCAAAGCTTCCACCCAAATGTACCGTCGCCGCTCGCAAGCATTCGGGAGCCTTCCACGGAATCGGCGCATTCAGCGCGTAATCCACTTTGAAGGCGGCGGCGCCGTAACGATATTTTTCCAGTCGCCGCTTGTAGCTCTCGGATAATCTTTGCCCGCCAACCTTGACCAGCTGTCGCGGAGTCAAGTCGCACAGAAATAACTCATAATTCTCCAACGCCGCCAAATTTTCGACAGGCGATGAAGTTTTCACCTGGCCTCCCAACGACGAGAGCAACGAGCACAGCGCGTTGGTGATGGACTGCGCGCCGCCCCGAGCAATCGGCCAACCCACGGCATGGGCCGGCACCGCCATCAGGATTCCGAACGCCGCGCTCAACGGTTCGTCCAGGCTGAGGAACGAGTGCGCGGCGAGTCCCGCGAAGAGTGCGCGGGTTCGCTGGTCACGAAACCGGCGAGCGACCGCCTCTGCCGACCGCAGTGCAACCATCCCAAAGCGCGCCATCAGCCATGGGTGCCGTGGGATAAACGAAACGGGACGCAGTATCTCGGGAGCAAGTTCAGTCCAGCGCTCGACGAATGGACGCATAAGTTTGTCCCACGGCGCTCCGTCGATCCCGAGAGAATCTCTGGTTTTGTTCAGATCACGGTCCAACATTACCGCCGTGCCGTCATCGAGAGGATGCGCCAAAGGGGCAGGCGAGTGCATCCACTCCAGACCATGATTGCTTAAGGGCAAGGACGAAAAGAATGGCGATCCCGCGGCCATCGGATAGATTGCAGATCCGAAATCGTGCCGAAAGCCCGGCAAAGTTAGCTCGAGAGTACGCGCCGCTCCGCCGGGCGTTGGCTGTGCCTCCAGCACCTCCACCTGCGTCCCGGCCTGGGCCAGCACGATGGCGGCGGCCAGCCCATTCGGACCCGCGCCGACGACGCACGCCCTACGGCTCATCGTCCATCACTCGGGGCCCCCGTTTGGAGCGCTAAAATTTAACGCAGACGCAGCCATGTTTCAGCCTTTTGCGCCCAATTTCGCCCATGAAGACCAGCGGCGGAATTCACAGGCGCTTGTGGAAAAAGGGCGTATAATGAAGCGGATGCCTTATATTACGGAACACCTCTCCAGCCTTCGCCAGGAAATCGCTGATCTACGCACCCTGAACGCCCGGTTTGCGGAAAAGGGCGGGCATAATGCGCTCGATCAGACAGCCCTCGAACTGCGCACCAACCGCCTGCGCGAAATCAAACAAGAATTGTCGAACATGCTGAACCGTCCCGACGACCCCAAAGTCTGGTGGGAGCGATCCCGCGGGCATCAGCAAGCGTAACTCACATTCCAATCACGATGTCCGCGTTTCGAGTTTTCGAAGCGTGGACCGCCGCTATTTGAACCTCCAAACCGAATCCTTCAACTCAATTCTGTCGCGTGAATCCCCGCATTGCGCAGCGCGACTCAGGCGGCGAGCGTCGCGGCTATGCCTTGGAGAGTAGCTTCAATCCCAACGGCATTCGGAATGCCCCCTTGCGCCACATCCTTGCTCCCACCGCCGCGTCCTCCAATCTTTGTCATAGTCTCCTTCATCAGCGCTCCCATGTCGAAGGACTGACCGGGCGACTGCGCGAAGACGAGCGAGGGTTGCGGCGAAGTCGTAGCCAGGAGCGCGATGACGCTGGGAGAAAGCCGAGTCAGTTTCTGGGCAAGCAGCTTCACGAAGTTCAGATCGCGGTCGGAGAGTGTGCGGACGACGATCCGTCGTCCGTGGCTTTCCATAGCGTCGGCAAGCAGCACTGCGGCGTAGGCTGCAGCCAGCTCCTCTTGCGACTGCTCGTGTTGCTTGCGCAACGACTTGATCTCATCCAGCGACTTGCGCGCCTGCTGCGGGACGTCGTAGATGTGTGCGGAGAACATCGCAGCAGTTTCGCTAAGCGTGGTGAAATCTCGCCTCGCTGTCGCAACGGCGCGCTGGCCGGCGACAAATTCGACCCGCCATCCCTGACGCACTTTTTCGCTCTTGCGCAGCAGGATGCTGGCAATCTGTCCGGTGTGCGAGACGTGCGTGCCGCCGCAGGCTGAGAGATCGAAGTCGCGGATGTCGATCAGCCGAAGTTCGTCGCGCTCAGCGGGCGGCAGTTTGCGCAGCCCAAGCTTGCCTGCTTCGTCGCGGGTCACAAAGCGAATGTCGACCGCACGGTTCTCCAGAATAATCTCGTTGGCCAGGCGCTCGGCGGATTCAATTTGCTCTTTCGTCAGCGCCGGCGTGTCGAGATCGATGGAGCAGTAATCGTCGGCCATGTGGAATGAGACTGTCGGGAGGTTGTACAGCCGCACGAAGGCAGCCGAGAGTACGTGCTGACCGGAGTGCTGCTGCATGTGGTCCCGGCGACGCGCGGCGTCAATCTGGCCGCGGACGCGGGTTCCCGCCTTCAGATCTTTCGGCGGGGCTTCCAGATAGTGGATCACCTTACCGTCCTCGCCGTCAGCGACTTCGGTGATTCTCAACTTGGAGTTCGCGTCCGAAGTAATCCAGCCCGTGTCGAAGACTTGACCTCCACTCGTAGGATAAAAGGCAGTCCGGTCGAGAACCAGCGCCGGACGTGGGCCATCGACGACTTCGCGAACCTCCGCGTCAAAATCATAGAGAAACGAATCTTGATAATAGAGACGTGTGGACATGGCGAAGAAACCATTTAACCACAGAGGGCACGGAGGAACACGGAGGAGCACGGAATCGCGCAATGTATTCTAGCGAGGCGCAGCCGCAGTCAAAACGCGGTTGCTGCTCCGAATCGGCCCTAAGCTATCAAAATAGCATTGTCATTCCGAATCGGTCTGAAAGACCGGTGAGGAACCTGCTGTTCTTTCCATCACTACGACGATCAGTACGGTCCGATGATCCCCCCAATGTGCCGGGCGGCCGGCTTCGCCGGCTGCGCGGGCGAGTCGCCCGCGCCCACATGAGTATCTAGAACATCGAGATACTTCAGCCCGTTTCCAGTATTGAACAGGACCACGGTATCCCCTGGCCTAAAGAATCCGTTAGCGCTGAGTTTGCGATACGCGACCAGGGAGGCTGCTCCTTCGGGCGCGGCAAAAATGCCTTCGACCCTCGCCCAGTGTCGCGTCGCGTCCAGAATTTCTTCGTCGGTGGCGCTGATCGCTGTGCCATTACTTTTCATCAATATATCGAGGATCAGATAATCGCCATACGGCTTCGGAACTCGCAGACCGGAAGCCAGGGTTGCCGCATCTGGCCACATTTCGGCGGTCGGCCGCCGTTCGTCCCATGCCTTCACGATCGGCGCGCAACCGGAGGATTGCACGGTAATCATTTTCGGCCGCTCGGACCCGATCCAGCCCAGCGCCTCCATTTCTTCAAACGCCTTCCACATGCCAAGCAGTCCCACTCCCCCGCCCGTAGGGTAGATGATGCCTTGGGGCATTCTCCAACCCAGTTGCTCGGCGACCTCGTAGCCCATGGTTTTCTTGCCTTCGACGCGGTAAGGCTCTTTGGTCGTGCTCACGTCGAACCACCCGTCCTTCTCCCAGAAGCTTTCCTTTTTCAACTCCCCAACTTGGCGGACACAATCGCTGATAAGCCCGTCGACCAGCGTGACGTGCGCCCCGTAATAGTCGCACTCGATGCGATTGGCCACCGGTACATCTTTGGGCATGAAGATGTGTGCCTCAAGACCCGCAGCTGCTGCATAGGCTGCCAAAGCTCCAGCGGCGTTCCCCGCGGAGGGAATCGCGAGTTTCTTCAAGCCGAAGTGCCGCGCCATGGTCACACAGGCTGAGAGCCCGCGCGCCTTGAACGATCCCGTGGGATTGAGCCCCTCGTCCTTTATGTAAACGTTGGAGAATTCGCGGCTGGGAAGCATGGGCGTGAAACCTTCGCCGAGCGAAACAGGATTGGCGTCGGGCAAAACGGCGTCATAGCGCCACATGGTGGACGCGCGTCCGGCGAGTCGAGCGGAGGAAAACGCGCGCTTGATCGTAGCCAGGTCATAGCGCGCGTAAAGAATGCCGGCATCTTTAGTGCAAACGGTTTGCGGCCGGTCGGGAGGATAATGTTCGCCGCAGCGAGTGCATTCGAGGTGAATCAGCATAGCGAATGCTGAGTTTAGCACTCGGGGGATTATCAGTTCTCAGTTCGCACCCTCGTATGAGATTACACAGACGGTTATCGCAACGACAGGACATTTCCGTTTTCCTGTGAGCCCAACTCTGCCCCGTTCTGGCAGTTTGGGTTACTATCAATGTCCAAGTAGAGTTTTGAGGAGAGCGTGAATGGGCAAGTTTCTGATTGGTCTGGTCGTGGGATTGATCGTGATTCCGATAGGCGTTTACATGTATTTCTCTTCTGGGAGCGCGCCAGTAGCCACATCGTCGACCCCAATGCCGTTTGAGAAGATGCTGGCGAATTTGGCGCTGCATGCCCGCATGCGCAAAGAAATGCCGAAGTCTTCCCCCATCCCGGCCGATGAAGCGGCGTTTATGGCTGGGGCGCAGGTTTACAAGGACAATTGCGCCGTCTGTCACGGCTTGCCCGGACAGCCACTGACCGCGATCGCACAGGGAATGTTCCCCAAACCTCCCAAGCTCATGGAAGGAACCGGCGTGTCGGACGATCCTCCCGAAGAAACCTACTGGAAAGTTTCGGGCGGGATTCGCATGACCGGCATGCCGGGATTCGAAAAGCTTCTCTCGCCCACGCAAATGTGGCAAGTCAGTCTGTTGCTGGCCAATTCCCATAAGCTGCCAAAAACGATAACGGACAGTCTGACCTCGGTGGGCACACCCACTCCCGTGACTCACAACATGACGAAGTAGGGTTCAGCGGAAATTGTCGACCAACATGGTTTGGGTTTGCTCTTGGCCCGGCTGATCGAAGGCGACGGTGTGGCCGTCGGGCGTGGCTCCGAGCCAGAAGGGGACGCGGTCAAGGGCGGCGACAGTGGTCGTGCGTTGCCGGGCGGAGCCGCAGTTGTCGGCGGGCATGTTCGCCCAATAACGGGGGCTCGTCCTTGTCTCTCCGTTCCTGGGGGGACAAGGCCTGCGCTTTGCCTGCTTTTACTTCGGAGTGGTTTGACACGCTCCGTCCCCGCCCCTTCGGGAGTCATTTTTCAGGTACCCAGTTGCCTTCGTGACGCATCGAATCTCCAAAATATCGTAAGCTATATAGACATAGGGAGGGGTCGGTGCGCTGTCCTCGCTGCGGGAATGAGAATTCGGAGGAGAACCGCTTTTGCGGAATGTGCGGCGCGAAGTTGTTGGCTGCGCCCGCTGTGGTTACCGCTACGCCGGTCGCAGTTACCGCTTCATCGAGTCCTCCGGCCAGCCGAGCGTCCACGGCCCCGTCGGCTCCAGCGCCCGTTCCCGCGAGGCCGCAAGTAGTCACGCCCCCTCGCCCTGCCGCTCCAGCGTCGGAAGATTCGCCCGGGATCAGCGGGCCGTCGTTCCTGGGATTGAACGACCCCCCTCCTCGCAAGCGGGGCAATCTGAGCACGGACTCGCACTCCAGTTCGAGCAATCTCGATTACCTGCTCGAAGATGAGGAACCCAGACGCGGCGGTGTGGGAAAATTCGCGCTGATTCTGTTGCTGCTGGCATTAGCAGTCGGATTTGGGTACTTCCGCTGGAAGTGGCTGCAGTTAGGGTCGAATAAGCGCCCGGCAGCGGCGTCTCAAACTCCCGATCCGACGGCCACCACTTATGTGTTGCCGTCCGCGAGTGAGAACAGCACGCATCCGACCTCTGCACCGGCACAACCCGCCGCGCCGGCACCGCAGCCTGCACCGGATTCCGCTTCCGCCAATTCCTCCGCTTCCGCCAATTCTCCCGCCGCTGACAATCACGCGACAACTCCTGACGCCGCGAATGAATCGGCCGCCAAAACAGAGGCCCCTGCTCCGAGCGAGTCGTCGAACTCGTCGTCAGACTCCTCCGCTGCGACCGAGCCTGCCGCCAAAGAACCAGCTACGGAGCCAGCGGCAGCCCCCGATACTCCACCGCCGCCTGCTCCGAAACCCAGGAGAGCGGCGGCCGAGGCGCAACCTAAGCCTCCTGCCGGGATCACATCAACCAGAGCGGCCGATGCCGTAAGTGAAGCGCAGAAGTATATTTACGGACGGGGCGTGACTCAGGATTGCGAACGTGGATTGCGTCTCCTGAAACCTGCCGCCGCGCAGGCAAATCCCAAGGCGATGATCGAGATGGGCGCCCTCTACTCCGCGGGATTGTGCACTCCTCACGACCTTCCGACGGCGTATCGCTGGTTCGCAATGGCCCTGCGGAAAGATCCCGACAATCAGGCCGTGCAAGCGGACTTACAAAAACTGTGGGGCGAAATGACACAGCCCGAGCGGCAACTGGCCATCAAGTTAAGCCAGTAACCATCATTTTGTGTTCTCCGGAAAAGGTTAAGGAATCCCCAAACTGGGTGCCCCACCCTAAGGTCGCGCCCTTTGCGACGTTAGGGCGGGAATCCCGAAAGCCGACAGCCAACGGCCTTTAAATCTCGTCCTGCTCCTGCAACTTCGCAATCACACCAAAATCTTCCAGCGTAGTAGTGTCGCCCTTGACGTTCCCGTTTGTCGCCAATTCCCGAAGCAATCGCCGCATGATTTTTCCGCTGCGCGTTTTCGGAAGCGTGTCGGTAAAGCGAATATCGTCCGGCTTGGCCAGCGCTCCAATTTCCTTCGCCACCCATTTCCGTAACTCTTCCTTCAGTTCACTCGTCGGCTGTCTTCCATGCTCCAACGTAACGAACGCCGAGATCGCCTGCCCCTTAAGTTCGTCGGGACGCCCCACCACTGCCGCCTCCGCTACAGCCGGATGTGCCACCAGGGCGCTTTCTACTTCCATCGTGCTCAGCCGGTGACCGCTGACGTTGAGCACATCGTCCACCCGCCCCATGATCCAGAAATATCCATCCTTATCTTTGCGAGCGCCGTCCCCAGTGAAATACATGCCAGGAATCTGCGACCAATAATTCTTCACGTAACGGTCGGGATCGCCGTAAACCGTGCGCAACATTCCCGGCCACGGCCGCTTGATCACCAGAAATCCCCCGGATCCGGCCGGGACAGGCTTCCCTTCCATGGTCACGATCTCCGCCACAACCCCGGGAAATGGCATCGTAGCCGACCCCGGCTTGGTCGCGATCGCTCCAGGCAGCGGCGCAATCATAATGTGCCCCGTCTCCGTCTGCCACCAGGTGTCGACGATGGGGCAACGATTGCCCCCGATGGTTTCGCGGTACCACATCCAGGCCTCGGGATTAATCGGCTCGCCTACGGTTCCGAGCAGGCGCAGGCTGCGCATGTCGTGCTTCTTCGGCCATTCGTCGCCCCATTTGATGAAGGTACGGATCGCCGTCGGCGCCGTATAGAACACGTTCACTTTGTGGCGCGCAATGATCGCCCAGAAGCGGTCGGGCTCCGGAAAATTGGGCGCGCCCTCGTACATCAGGCTGGTCGCCCCATTTTGCAGCGGACCGTAGACGATATAGCTGTGACCCGTCACCCATCCGATGTCTGCGGTACACCAGTAGGTATCCTGTTCTTTCAGATCGAACACCCACTTTGTAGTGAGGTACGTGCCCACGGAATATCCCCCGGTCGTGTGCACGACGCCCTTGGGTTTGCCCGTGGTTCCGGAAGTATAAAGAATATAGAGCGGGTGCTCGCTATCCAACGGCTCGGCGGGGCACAGGTCAGACGCCTTCGCCATCAGCTCATGCCACCAATGATCTCGTCCCGCCTGCATGTGGATCGCCGTTCCGGTGCGCTTGTAGATCACAACGTGCTTCACGCTGGGGCATGATTTCAGCGCTTCTTCGACTGCCGGAAACAATTTCACTTCCGCGCCGCGGCGATACGATCCATCCTGGGTGATGACAGCCGTCGCCTGCGAATCATGAATGCGATCGATCAGAGCGTTCGAAGAAAATCCTCCGAACACAATCGTGTGCGGCGCCCCAATGCGCGCGCAAGCCAGCATGGCGATCGGCAACTCGGGCGTCATTCCCATGTAAATCGCAACCCGATCATTTTTCTTCACCCCAAGGGCTTTTAGAACGTTGGCGAACTTCTGCACTTCGCGATGCAGTTGCTGATAGGTGAGGGTGCGGACGTCGCCGGGCTCGCTCTCCCAAATGATCGCCGCCTTGTTCTTGCGCCAGGTTTCAACGTGGCGATCCAGGCAGTTATAAGAGAGATTGATCTGGCCGCCCACAAACCATTTCGCCCAGGGGCAATTCCATTCGAGAACTTTCTCCCACTTTTTGAACCAGTGGAGTTCCCCGGCAATCCGCGACCAGAACTTGTCGGGCTCGTCGACGGATTCTCTATAGAGATGCTCGTATTCCTCGAGCGTCTTGATGTGAGCTTGCTTGCTGAATTCAGGCGGAGGCTCGAACTTGCGCAGCTCATTCAGAGTGGAATCGATGTTAGGGCCGTGGGTATCGACGACGGCTTTATCGGCAACAGCCTTATCGGGCATGATAAGAACCTCGATTGTTCTTCGTGCCGGAGCCCGGCACCAGATCGCAGGAGATTATTCTACACAGCCCAGCGCGGGAAGTGGCCGCCCACCATGATCGTCCCTAGTTCGCGCGCAGCGACTGGGTCAACGATTCATTTCACTCTGCGGCTGGCAACCAGGAGTTGTATCCAGGGTTGATCGTCAAGGCGGCTGATCTGCACCACCGGATGTCCTGTGGTCGTGTCGTGAATGAATTGGCCGTTGCCGATGTACATTCCCGTGTGCGTAATGTTTTTCGGCGATGCGCCGAAAAAGAGGAGGTCGCCAGGCTGCAGATCTTTGCGGTCCACAGGGACCACGCCACTCCACGCGGCTTGCTTATCGGCGTTGCGTGGCATGACGATGCCGCGGGCGCGCAGCAGCATCTGCGTGAAGCCGGAACAGTCGTAGCCAAAACTTGAACTGCCTCCCCACAAGTAGGGAATCCCGAGGAAACGCTTGGCCAGTTCGATGGATTCGGGAATCGACAAAAGCTTGGGGGCAGCGACGACGTCGCCCGCCTGAATCCATTCGCTGCGCTTGTCGGGAAGGCGCACTTGCATCCAGCCCTCGTGACTTTCCTTTCCTTCGGCTTTTTTCGCGTCGGCTGCGTCCTGAGCTTGGATCACCTCAAGGCGAGACTCGAAGGGAACGGTGAGAACGGGCTTGTGGCGGGTGATGTCGGGCTCGCGATAGATATTGGCGAAGAGACTCGCTACCTGCACGATTTCGCCGGAGGTCGCGTAACCCGTGCCGCGCTGAATCAGCCGAAGGTGACGGCTGGGAACCCATCCTTTGTATCGGTCCGCGGTCTGGATTCTCGACCATTCTCCGCGAGCGGTCAGCAGTGTAACGTTGCTGCCGTAAATGGCTTGGGAGACGACATCCGATTGATCGCTGGGCCCGGAGTACATGTTGGCGACGGGAACCACGACGACCTGCGTGTTTCCCGCGAAGGCGCATGGGACACAGAGGACCGCGAGAAGCGCGATTTGTACGCGGAGAATTTGGCTGCGATTCATTTGCATGAGTGGAGTTGCCGGTCTCTGAAGTGTCCTAAAATGAAGTGTCCGAAAATGAACTGTCCAAAATGAAGCATCCGAAGAAAACCGTCATTGGCTTTTGGCTTCCTCGGCGTGAAAAATAGCAGCGAAAAGATTTGGCTGCCCCCCAGGGATTCGAACCCCGATAGCCTGCTCCAGAGGCAGGTGTCCTAGCCGTTGAACGAGGGGGCAGTTTCTTGGTTACAGGCAGCGCTCGCAATTCCAACATGATTTTATGGTTGAAGGCGAGGCGGGGTCAACCGAAACCGGCGGAATGCAGAATTCATACCCTGCTGGTTGCTCCGGCACTTCTCGTGAAGCGGTAGAATCGGATCGCCGGACTTTCTTTGTAGGAGCAGTCATGGTCACCGCTCTTGATTCCATCCACCCCGCAGCGGAATATGCCGAGATGGCGCGGCGTCCTTTGGAAGCGGAACAGTGCGCGCTGGTTGTCATCGATATTCAGACGAAGCTGCTGCCGCCGATTTTTCAGAAGGATCAACTGGTGCGGAATGCGCAACTTTTGATTCGAGCCGCTGGAATTCTGAAGATTCCGGCGCTGGTCAGCACGCAGTATGCGAAGGGATTGGGCGGAACGGTGCCGGCGGTCGCTTCCCTGCTGGCCGGTACGGAAGCGATCGACAAGACATTATTTTCCTGCTTCGGCAGCGATGCTTTTTGCGGCGTGCTCAAGCGGCTTCCGGGCCAGCGCAATACTTTGCTGCTATGCGGGATGGAGAGCCACATCTGTGTGACGCAGACGGCCCTGGGAGCGCTGCGGGAAGGATATCTGGTACATGTGGCGTCGGACGCCGTGAGTTCACGGACGGAGTGGAATTGGAAGATTGGGCTGGAACGGATGCGGGCCGCAGGCGCGGTGATCTCGTCGACCGAGATGATGATTTATGAATTGATGAGGTCGTCTTCGTCGGCGGCGTTCAAAGAGCTGTTGCCGCATTTGAAGGGGTGAATCGCGGTTGGTCCTGTTGGGTCCAGTGCAATCCGATGTAAGATAGAGTCGCTCTACTGAAGTCGATGATCTCAGTGCGCAAGCTCCTCATGTTTTTCTGTGTCGCGGCTGTAGTGTTGGCCGCGTTGAACCCGCTCTCTGCAGGCCTCCTCTGGGCCATTCTGGTTCCAATCTTGTTCCTTGTTGGAACCCTGGCTTTCGTTTGGTCCGAACGGCTGCCGCAAGAGAGTGGAGCTCCGACCCGCTCCTGTATACCGGTTATTGACTCACGGGCACCTCCCATCACTGCCTCGCTGATCTGATGTAGTTCGGCAAAACCTTCACAAGATCAGGTAGCCCCAGCTCATCGAGTGTGTGCTCGCTGCGGACTTTCGGGGCGGCCGGGAGGTCTGCAATGTCGATCAAGCGGCGACTCCGCGTGTTATTCCTGTGTCTTCCATTGCTTCTGGGTGCCGGCATCGGTATGCCCATGCGACCGGAGGAAATCGAAGAACTGATACACAGCACGAATCAACAGACAATTGCCTACACAATCCCTGGGGAGACCGAGACGCGGGATAAAACCGTACCGACGCTGACCGACGGAGAACTCTAGCGGATTATTCCTTCTTCTTCACGCGGACGACGGTGATTTTGGCGAAGCCTTCATCGAATTCCGGTGGCTTCAGTTTGGCCGCCATGCGGCGCATGATGTCTTCCGGGACCACGCGATCGCGGCGCTGATGGCGATCGATGCAGACTTCGAGCGGGACGTCGAAAAATATGGCGTGGACTTCGTAGTTGTAATCTTTGGCCAGTTTGATCCAGTGCTGGCGTTCCTGTGGAGTCAGGTTGGTGGCATCCACATAATTCGTGGGACGCTTGGCGATGAGGCGCGCTTTGAGCATGGAGCGCAGGTTGGAGAACACGAGATCCTGAAAGCGCTGCTCGCGGACATCGTCGAACAGAAGCGAGCGCACCATGTCGCTGGAAAGCGGAACCACGTTGTGGCGCTTGAACCAGGAACTTTTGCCTGAGCCGGGAAGCCCGATAGCGAGCACGACGATGCCCTTGGGCGGACGTGACACGGCCGCTGGAATGACTGAGGGATCCGGGGTCGCTTGTGGCGCCGCCTGGTCTTCGCGTTCGGCCGCTTCGGAATCTCCTTCTTCGGAAGCTTCTTCGATCGGTTGAAGGGGAACGATCCCTTTCGCGCCGGCGGGACTGAATGCCTGGGCGACGGCTTGCTCGCGCCCGCGTCCTCCGCGACCGCGTCCTCCGCGGCGTCGACGTCCGCGTCCTCGCTGGCCTTCTTCCCCGGCGAGTCGCCTCGCGACTGGCGGGCGAGGTTGATGGGTGGCGTTTGCGGATTCTTCGAGAGTGGGCGGCACTTCAATCGCCGGTTCGGAGGCGGCCCGAACTTCGCGCTCATTATGCTTAGACTCGAGATGGGTAGATTCGGGAGAGGCCGAATCCTGGTCCGCATCAAAATATGCAGGCTGCAGTGGGGGAGGCGCCGGTTGACTTCCCGGTTCCGGGGATTTTTTTTTGCGGCGCTGCAAGCGATCGCGCATCCATTTACGCATGTTCAGGCTTGTAACACAGATGACGGGACCGGGGCAATCGGCAGTACAGATCTGCGAAACCATACCTCTAACAACGAACGGACTAGATTCGCCTTCCGCAGCGACGGCAAGATGCCCCCGCGACAGCCGGCAGGATGCCGGCACTACAAATTGCGATGCCAATATAGCTTTGCGCCTTTTAAGATAGGGCTTATGCCGAGTGAAATTCCCACTGCCATTCGAGGTCAGAAATATATTTCTCTCACAACATTCCGCAAGACGGGTGCAGGCGTGGCCACGCCCGTGTGGTTCGGGGAAGAGGGCGGCAAGCTCTATGTGATGACCCGCAGCGACATGGGAAAGACGAAACGGGTGCGTAACAATCCGCAGGTGCGTGTGGCGCCCTGCACGATGCGGGGAACCGTGACTGGACCCGAGTTTGCGGCGACCGCGCGCATCTTGCCCCCGGAGGAGCATGCACGGGCGCGGCAGGCAATCAACCGTAAGTATTGGGCGGCACGGATTCCGTTGTTGTGGTGGAGGACGGATACGTATTTGGAATTGAGCTTTGGGTAGCAGGCGGCGGCAAGCGAACCTCGGGGCGCTAAAGCGCGCGTATATCGCGAGACTTTATGGCCCGACTGAAGTGGTTGCTGAAAACTCATCCGCTAGATTGATACGACCCGCGGCGGCTAAAGCCATCATTCATTTTGCAGGGCTTACGGCGCGGCTAAAAGCCGCGCCCTTTCAAATCAGCGATCCACTTATCGGTGCGGGCTTCGAGAAGATCGAGGGGGAGAGTTCCGCCGTCGAGCATCTCGTCGTGGAAGGTGCGGATGTCGAATTTAGGGCCTAATTCTTTTTGGGCGCGGTCGCGGAGTTCACGGATTTTGAGCTGGCCCAGCTTGTAACTCAGGGCTTGGGCGGGCCATGCGATGTAGCGGTCAGTCTCGGACTGGATTGTGGGCTCATCCACGGCGCCGGATTTGCGGAAAAAGTCTACAACTTGATCGCGCGACCATCCTTTGGAGTGGATTCCTGTGTCGACCACCAGACGCACGGCGCGGAAGAGTTCGGAAGAGAGGCGGCCGTAGTCGGAGCCGGGATCCTGATAGAAGCCAACTTCTTTGCCAAGTTGTTCTGCGTAAAGAGCCCAGCCTTCGCTGTAGGCGTTGAAACCGAGACCGTGCAGGCGGAATTTGGGCAAGCCGGTGAGCTGCTGTTGCACGGAGAGCTGCATGTGATGTCCGGGAATGCCCTCATGGTAGGCGATGGCCTCGTCGTTGATGAGCGAACGATGCGCGAAATTGGACGTCGCGACTACGACGCGGCCGGGGCGCTTGCCGTCCGGCGTACCAGTGACGTAGTGCGTAGCAGCGGCTGATTGAAAAGCAGGGATGGCCTCGACCGTGACCGGCGACTTTGGAGGCAGAGTGAAGAGCTGCGGAAGCTTGGGCTCCATCTGCGCGATGTAGCGGCGGAAATCGTCGAGGATTTGGTCGGCGGAAGTTGGAATATATTTGGGATTGGTTTTCAGAGAAGCGCGGAATGAGGCGAGATCGGCGAATCCTTCTTTTTTCGCGATGGCCTTCATCTCGGTCTGGATGCGGTCGATCTCCCGCAGACCGAGCTGGTGAATCTCGTCTGCGGTCATGTGGGTGGTGGTCCGGGCGTAGATATCGTTTTGATAGCGTTTCTCGCCCTCCGGCAGAGAAGTGACCGAGAGCGTGGTGCGGCCTGCGGGCGCGTACTCCGTGCGTAGAAACGCAGCGAAAGTTTTATAGGCGGGAATGACGTCGCTATTGATGGCGTCGGTAATTTGCTGGGTTAGGCGCTTCTGGTCTTCGGGAGAAATGCTTGCAGGATATTTCTTAGTCGGTTGCAAAAATGGGTCGGCCTCGATGATTCCCTCGCACTGAACCGGAAGTTTTTCGAGGAGGAAGCGGACTGGCATCAGCTTGTCTTTCATGCCGGAGTGCAGGACTTCGGTAGTCTGGCTCAGAACCCGCGGGATCTGGTGAAGACGGGCGATGTAGTCCTCATAGTGTTTAACGGAATCCAGCGGGACAGAGAGCGGCAGATCGGCGAGGCTGGTGTGAATGCCGTTCTGCTGGTTGATGGGCATCTCGTACTCTTTGAGGTCGTAGTCAGTGATGCGCTGCTTGAGCACTCGCACTAGTAAGTCATGAGAGAGTTGATCCTGGTCGGTGAAGCCAGCAGTTGAAATGGCTTCGAGCCGCCCGAGAAAATCTTCATCCGTCTTATGCTGCTGCGCGATGGCAGCGAGGGAATGCTCGGCGAGCTTGTCGTTGTAGCGATAGTCGCCGAAGGCGGTGGCGCGTTCGGGAAAATTGCGGAGATCGGTCTCGTACTGCTCATCGAAGAGGGCGTTCTGGGCGGCGAGGCGGTCGGCCAGGGGTTTAGCGTTTTGGGCGAAGACGGAAGTCGCAAAGGAAAGCACAAAAAAGACAGTGGGGTGAAGTCGCATAGATGTAGCAGAGTACCAGAGCGGGAAACTGTTGAAAACAGAACCCCGCCCTAGTGCACAGGTTCGTCGCACGACACGTTGGCCAGCAGACTTACTAACCTCGCAACCTTCTGCTCAAATAGTTCGAACCGCGGGGCGTAACGAGCTCCGTTGTTTCCCCCTGACCTATCGCCGCCATTCCCACCGGACTTAGCGCGCGATGTTCCTACCGAGCTGTGAATTTCTTGGGCCAACGTGGTCTGAACAACGCAGAGAATATTATCCGAATCGATCCCGCCACAGGGCATGATTAAAATCCTTCCCCTCGCCTTTTGAATCAACCTTGCCAGGGTCTGCAGGCCATCCGTAGCGCGCGGTTGGCCGGCGGAGGTGAGGATGCGGGAGGCTCCGGTTTGTATCACTTCCTCAAGTGACGCTTCGAAATTATGCACCGCATCGAACGCGCGATGAAAAGTCACCGGCAAGGGGCGAGCCATTTCAACCAGATCCCTTGTCCGTTCAACGTCCAGTCGGGCGTTATCTCGCAGAATTCCCAGAACGACGCCGTCCATGCCGAATTGCTTCGCGGCAAGGATGTCGTTGCGCATAATTTCAAATTCGCCATCGGAGTAACAGAAATCTCCTGCCCGCGGACGAACTAGAACATGGATGGGAATCCGTACATCTCGCCGAGCCGATTGCATCAGGGCCGCACTCGGAGTGACGCCTCCGCAGGACAAGTCAGTGCACAGCTCAATCCGGTGAGCGCCGCCGCGTTCCGCCGCGGCTGCGTGGTCCACCGATTCCACGCAGACTTCCAAAACTAGACGATTGGGCATGATGCGACAGTACGAAGAACGAGAAGCGCCGACAATGACCCCGTCGGTAGTTGAAAGATGGAGCGGGAGACGGGGATCGAACCCGCGACATCCAGCTTGGGAAGCTGGCGTTCTACCGCTGAACTACTCCCGCTCAGGATGTGTCAACCAAGTTAGCTTATCATCGTTAGCTTATCATCGGAGTCGGGTGCCCACAACGGGGAGGTTGAGGTGCCAAGCGGTCGCGTGGAAATCTGACATCAGCGAAACCACTAATCCAGGCCAAGGGCGAGACGCCCCTTCGACAAGCTCGGGGCAGGCTCTCGGGACAGCCGGCAGGATGCCGGCGCTACATTTTTCGATCCCAGCTCCTCGGACTCAAGCTTTTCTGACCGCAGTGTCCTACTGCATTCTCTGCCCGCCTGCTTTACTATGTTCGTTCGCTCGAGGACAGCCTAGGACATGTTCAGAAAAGACCTACGTTCCCCACCCACGGTCGGCCGCCGCTCGTTCCTGCAGACTACTCTGACTGCCACTGCGGCTTCAGTGCTCTATCCTGCACTGAGCGCGGGCCGAGAGATCGGTTCGTCGCCCGCGCCGTCGTCCACTGATGTCAAGCCGTTCGAACTCGATGAGATTACGATTGCGGAACTGCAGGACGGGATGAAATCCGGAAAATTTACGGCACGGTCGCTGGTCCAGAAATACACGGCGCGCATTGACGAGATCGACAAGCGCGGGCCGGCGGTGAACGCGATTATCGAATTAAATCCAGACGCCATGTCTATTGCTGACGCGCTCGACCAGGAGCGCAGAGCCAAAGGAGCGCGTGGTCCCCTGCATGGCATCCCGGTACTGATCAAGGACAATATTGCCACGTCGGATCGCATGATGACCACAGCCGGATCGCTGGCGCTGGTTGGCTCGAAACCGCCGAAGGATTCTTTCGTGGCCCAGAGGCTGCGTGCCGCAGGCGCAGTGATCCTGGGCAAAACCAATCTCAGCGAGTGGGCGAACATCCGCTCCAGCCATTCGGTCAGCGGATGGAGCGGACGCGGCGGGTTGACGAAAAATCCATATGCGCTCGACCGCAATGCGTGCGGTTCGAGTTCCGGCACAGGAGCGGGCATTTCAGCGAACCTGGCCGCCGCGGGAATTGGGACCGAGACTGACGGTTCCATCGTTTGTCCGTCGTCGTCGAACGGACTGGCAGGGATCAAGCCGACGGTGGGACTGGTCAGCCGCAGCGGTATCATTCCGATTTCCCATAGCCAGGACGGCGCGGGTCCAATGTGCCGCACGATTCGCGACGCAGCGATTCTTCTGGGCGCGCTCAGCGGCGTCGACGCTGAGGACGCAGCGACGGGGGCAAGCGCCGGCAAGTCGCAGACTGATTACGCGCAATACTGCGATCCCGGCGGTCTTAAGGGCGCGCGCATCGGGGTGGCACGAAAGTATTTTGGCTTCAACGATGCCGTGGACGCGCTCATGGAGCAGGCGCTCAACGTGATGAAGGCGCAAGGCGCTACGCTGGTCGATCCGGCCGACATCGCGACTTTTGCGAAGTTCGACGACAGCGAACTGCTCGCCTTCCTGTACGAGCTGAAAGCTGACCTCAACGCGTATCTGGCGCGACTCGGCCCGGGCGCGCCTGTGCGCTCGTTACAAGACATTATTGAGTTCAATGAACGCAACCGGCGGAAGGAAATGCCCTACTTCGGACAGGACTTATTCGTGAAGGCACAAGAGAAAGGGCCACTTACCGAGAAGGAATATGTGGATGCTCTGGCAAAAAATCATCAATTGGCACGGGTTGAAGGCATTGATGCGCTGATGGATCAATACAAGCTTGACGCTATTGTGGCTCCTACGGGGGGGCCAGCCTGGCTTACAGATCTGATCAACGGGGACCACTCTGCAGGAGGCAGCTCCAATGCGGCCGCAGTCGCAGGTTATCCCAATATCAATGTGACCGCTGGTTTTATTTCGGGATTGCCCGTGGGCATCTCATTTTTTGGCCGCGGCTGGAGCGAGCCCACGTTGATCAAGCTGGCTTACTCTTTCGAGCAAGCCACGAAAGCGAGGCAAACGCCGCGGTTTTTATCGAGCATCGGATAGGACTAAAATGGAGTTAGCGTAAGAGTAATTCCGGAGGTCATCCGTGACCCACCTTCGCTGGCGCCGGTCTTCATTCCGAATCCTGGGTAAGTGCATCGTGGCCTCGCTTCTCGTGGGGGGTGGCCTAGTTTACGGGCAGGACTATCCCACTAAGCAAGAGGTGCATGTCTCTGGTCTGCCAGCGCTGATGGCGCGGTCGCACGAGCCGTCGGACGTGCTGTTGACATCGCTCGATACCATAATCCACGACAGAAGCGTCTGCTGTGGAAAAGACTCTGCGCTGGGCGATAGCGCGCAGGGAGCCGACCCCACATCTTTGAAAGACATTCCTACGAAACTTCAAGGCCGGCACCTCCTAAGTGACGGTCGTCCGATTGCGATCACGGCGGAATACATAGAGCCGCAAGCAATTAAGTCCGGTATGTTGATCGGCACGCTGCGCGATAAGCATGCGCTTCTGCTGCAGTGGAATTCTCATTTGTATGTCTGCTATGGAGTCGCTTACGTGAAAGACTACAATACCCACACGGGTGCGGAACTCGATACGATCAACAAATTCCTACTCCTCGATACGCGATATTCAGATTCGCGTCGGGAAGTGGTTTTCAACCGCGAAACCGACGACTGGAGTAAGGTACAGGGTATGTTGCGGCTGACGGTTGCGCAGCAATAGGGTCGGTGTGTTTCTAATCTTCTCCTGCTAATCTTCTCCTGCTTTTTCCTTCTTCATGTTAGCCTTGACTTACGAGGGGGTAATAAATGACCAATCTGAACAAGGTAGTTTCTTCCCTGCGGACCGAGTACTCCCGTCTCGAAAAGGAGATGGGAAAAGTGGGGAAGGCTTTGGACGCGTTAGGCCATGCTGGCGGGAAGTCGCTCAAGAGGACGGGACGCACCTTGAGCAAGGAAGCCCGCAAGCGGATCGCCGACGCGCAAAGGCTACGCTGGGCGAAAGTGCGGAAGCAAGCCGCCAAGCTGGTCAAGTCGTAACCGCAGTCATTTCGCAAGACCCCAAATGGCCTCGTTCGTAACTTCTCCCAAGACGTGCGGACGGGGCTAGCGGGGCCCGGAATTCGCCACTTAGGTCCACCGAAACCACTTCAACGCCAGCACGAACGAGATTCCGCCCCACAGACCCAGCACTACTAAACGCGGCCACTGCTGCAGCAGCGGCGTACCTTCCAGAATGCTGGCCCGCAATCCGTCGTTGAGCGCGGTCAAAGGCAACGCTTTGATCAGCGGATGGATTACCGCGGGAAATCGCTCGTAGGAAAAGAAGACGCCCGAAAAAATCCACATGGGCATCATCACCAGGTTGATCAGGCCGCTGATGCTCTCAATCTTCTGCGCGCGGCTGGCGGTCAGGAGGCCGACGCCACCGAAAGTGAGCGATCCCAGGCCCCCAAGCAACGCAATCGAAAATACGGAACCTAGGACGCGCATGTGAAAGATGAGAACGCCGAACATCAGCAGCAGGCCGATCTCGATGATCATCAGCAACAGGCGGCTGGTCATGATCGCCAGCAGGAAATCTCCGCGGCGCATCGGAGTGCCGACGAAGCGCTTGAGCAGCTTGCGCTGGCGCATATCGACCAAAGCGAAGCCGATGCCCCACATGCCGGAGTTCATCAGATTCATCCCTAACAGTCCGGGAATCAGGAAGTCGATGTAGCGCGAGCCGGGCTCTGAGGAAGTCACCGCCTTGGTTACCACGACATCTTTGCGGCCGGCAACGGATTGCAGAGCGTCGTTCACTTCGGCTTTCGCGAGGACACTTTCCGGACGCGCGGGATCGTAGCGGTATTCCAATCCTCCTTTGCCGTCTGGCTCGATGACGAGATCGAATTTCCCGAGGCGAAATCCGTTTTGCGCTTCGTCGGCACTTAACGTTTGAATCTTGAAAACCTCATGCTGCGGAGAACGAGCGAGAAGGGCTTGCGCGTCTTGCGAGCCAGCGCCCGTCACGATTGCGACCGACACGGCATCTCCCGGCTTGTTGCGGAAAGCAATCCCCAAGCCAAGGGCAAGCAGTAGGGGGAATACGAAAACCCAGAAGACGACTTCCGGTTCGCGCTTAAGTTCGAGCAGGCGCGCCATGAGGAGGTGTGTATAACCGGACCAGCGCCCGTTCCGGCGAGGCTGATGGTTCCGGGCCGCTTCTGTACTTGTGATCGGTGTTTGCTGTGCGACGCTCATAAGTTATGGCGATTCATTGTTCCCGCAGATGGCGTCCGGTCAACCTTACAAACACATCTTCCAAACTGGCCTGCCGCGTTGTGAGATGTTCCAATCGACTTCCCTCTTTGTCGATCGCTTGGAGCAATGCTGGAATCGTCAAGTGGGGTTCCTTCACATTCAGCGCGACCATGCCGTCGTCCTCGCGCACGGACTCGACACTGGGCAATCCGCGCCAAGCGTGTAAGGCTGCGCCGTCGGAGTTGCCGCTCACGGAAAATTCCACCACATGATGTCCTCCGAGCCGGTCGATCAAGTCCACAGGCGAGCCCTCGGCAATGATCTGCCCGTGATCCACGATTGCCAGGCGATCACACAGGCGCTCCGCTTCGTCCATGTAATGCGTGGTGAGCAGCACCGTGCCGCCGTTGCGTTGAAATCCTCGAATGATGTCCCATAGTTGCCGGCGGCTCTGCGGGTCGAGCCCCGTGGTAGGTTCGTCCAGAAACAGAATTTTCGGATTGCAGACCAGCGCCGTTGCAACCGCCAAACGCTGCCGCTGGCCGCCGGAAAGCTTGCCGACCCAGGAGTCAGCTTTCTCGGTCAGTTGCAGTTGTTCGAGCACTTCATCGGACGAGCGCGGTTCACGGTAAAAGCTGGCAAAGAGTTCAATCGTCTCGCGCACGGTGAGCTTCTCTGACAGGCGGGTCTCCTGCAACGAGATGCCCAGCCACTCGCGCATCTCACGTTCATTCTCGCGCCAAGTGTGACCCAGGATCGACACGTCTCCGGAAGTTGGCGCGAGCAGGCCTTCGAGGATTTCGATGGTGGTGGTCTTCCCCGCCCCGTTCGGACCGAGTAATCCGAAGCACTCGCCAGTCTGGATCTCGAGGTTCAGACCACGCACGGCTTCGACTTTGCCGTCGTAGGTCTTCCGCAGATCGCGGCATTGGATGGCGACGGGCACGCAGGCATTCTAACGTAGACTTGCTAGACGCATTCGTTCACCCTTAGCCGCTTTTCCACAGGGGAATGGGACTAAAATAACGTATCGCCCGGTATACTTCGAATCTTTACTCTCATGCGCATCCCAAGGCGCGGCTTCACTTGACGGCGTTCACTCTAGGACGCCCGTGTGTCGTTTCCAAACATTCTGAGTTCCGATTCTCAGTTCTCTGTTGAGGACATGAAGGAAGCCGCCTATGTTGCGTAAGCTCTGTGTACTCTCTTCGCTGTTATTTGCTCTTGCCCTCACTTCCCTTGCTCAGGACTCCCGTCACTTCACGTTTCACTACTCTTTTACGGTCAAGAATCTGACTGCGGGCAAGAAGGTCCGCATCTGGATTCCCGCGGCCCAGTCGGACGCCTATCAGGAAGTGAAGATCGTTTCCGCCACTGGGAACTTACCGTTGAAGAAAGACCGGGAGTCGAAATATGGCAATCAAACTTACTTTGCCGAGACCATCCGCGCAGCTCGACCGGAAATGCATTTTGATGTGGAATACGACGTCGTCCGGCGTGAACGCGTCGCCTTGGACCCGGTTCGGCACGTGGTCCCTGCTTCAGTTACAAACCGGGAGCGGCAGGAGGACTTGCAACCGGATACGCTCGTCCCGATCACTGGCCTGCCTGCGGACCTCGCGGTCAAAGTAACCAAGGGCAAGATGCAAGCGATCGAGAAGGCTCGCGCCATTTACGACTACGTCTTCACCACCATGCGTTATGACAAGAGCGGCACCGGTTGGGGACACGGCGATGTGCTTTATGCGTGCGATGCCAAGAAAGGCAACTGCACCGACTTTCATTCGTTATTCATCGCTATGGCGAGATCGCAGGGCATTCCAGCCCGCTTCGAGATCGGATTCCCTCTGCCCCCCGACAAGCATTCCGGCGAGATTGCCGGTTATCACTGCTGGTCAGATTTCTACGTCGACGGCATGGGTTGGATTCCCGTCGACATCTCCGAAGCCTGGAAGCACCCGGAGAAGCGCGACTACTTCTTCGGATCGCACGACGTGAACCGGGTACAGTTCAGCATGGGCCGTGACCTGCGCCTCAGTCCGGCGCAGAACGGTGAACCGCTGAACTACTTTGTCTATCCTTACGTGGAAGTGGACGGGCGGGAATATCCGAACGTTTCACTGGCTTTCTCGTTCGCGGATATTGCACCGACGGTCGCAGTGAAATGAGTTGAGGCCTGGGTTGGAAGAATTGAGGAGCCTGCAACATGAAACCCGCAGCCCTTGGGTTTCGAATGCATTCCGGTTGGGGCGTGCTCGTCGCTGTTTCGGGAGACGGGGACCGTGTGGAGATACTCGACCGGAAACGCATCGTTGTCACGGATCCAACAACGCCCGGTGCTAACCAGCCCTATCACTACGCGGCGAACTTAGGAGTTCAGGAATCGGAAAGCCATATTGCGAAGTGTGCCGCCGTCTCAGAGCGATTAGCTTCGGCGGCTGATCGAGCAGGTCGTCCGGGAATTGGATGGACGCGATTATCAAATCGCAGGTGCCGCCCTGCTCCTCGCCTCCGGCCGCCCGCTGCCTTCTTTTGCGAAAATTCTCGCGTCCCATCCGCTGATTCATACGGCGGAAGGCGAATTTTTTCGCAACAGCATCAAGAACGCTTGTCAACGGTTGGAAATTTCTGTGGAGGCAATTCGTGAGCGGGAACTTGAGCAGCGAGCGAAGGCGGCCTTCGGAAATTCGGCTGGCGGCGTGCAACGCAGGATCGCAACTGCGGGAAGTTCAATTGGCCCGCCCTGGACCAAGGATCACAAGGCTGCGGCCCTGGCCGCTTTGATCGTGCTTTCGCCGGTCGGAACGCTGATTAGCCGATCGGACCACCAAGAGCCTTGATCTGCTCGCATATTTCCCGGCGACGCTTTTTCCTGGATTCGAGTTCGGCACTATCAATCCCGATGCCGACCCGGTTTCGTGCTTCTCGTCCAACTCTTTGAGCAACGACAATTCTTTCAATAGATCCATCATCTGTTCCGACGGCTTCGTGCTCATCCGCACTCCTCCTCGGACTCTCCGATTCTGCAGACTGGTGAGCCCTTATAGGATGCCGTTCGTTGCGGTGGGGAATATCGGAATCCGGACTGTCAACAGAACAATCGACTCAGCCATGAGGGATGTTGAAGGTTGAGGGAGAGCGCGTGTTGCAGGCGGAGTTTGTACGCCAGCTACGAACGGTTCACTCTAGGCCGGCTACGAGGGTCCGCCCGGCCCTGGGCTTCCCGAAGGTTGCGGAAAATCTGGGGGCGCGACCGGTGGGACTGGGGAGGCGCCATCGGCACGGTTTCGGAGCATCTTCAGAGTCCTCTCCGGGACGGCGCAAGCTGGGCGCATTCGCCGGCCGGTCTGTCTGCTTGGCCTCGGTATCCTTGTCAGGCTTTTCGAGGATCACTTCTTTTTCGGTGCGCACAATCTTTTGGCCACCGACTTTCATGGTCTCCACACGCACCACTTCGTCGCCCACGATGCGGACAAAGTCCACATCCTGCGGCGGATCGCCATAGATCCATTCTTCATATTCGGTTTCGCCATCTCTCTCGCGCACTTTTTTCGGCGCCTTGCCCTTGGCGTGCAACACCATTTCCGTATTCATTCCAACCAGCACATGGTGCGCCTGAATGGCCTGTTTCACCTTCGGAGGCACGGTATCCAGATACGCCTCCTCTTTGTTTCGCGCAGCGAAATCGAGCACCGGATAAAGCACATCACGCAACTGCCGCGCCGTCATTTCCGGAACATATTTGTTGAAGTAGACATCCAGATAGGTTCCATGGGGATTGGGCGCGATTCATTGGGACCCATTTGCACGGGAGTCCCGTTGGCACCGGAAACCTGAATATGCTCGTACCATTTCTTACGATGAATGGGGCCGCCATTGAGGTCGAAATGAATGTGGTCATCCTTAATCTGCACAAAGGAGATATGAGCCGGATCCCCCGGCTTAATGGCGGGTCCATAGAGGGCGAGAGCCTGTTGCAGATCCGGACCGTTGGGCGAGGTCGACGCCATTTTTCAGCTTCAGTCCCTTTGCCCCCATCGGAAAGGCCGATGCGCGCATAGAGAATCTGCGTCTCGAAGTCACGGATGATTTCGAGGCGTGTCTGCCTTGACATGCGCGGAGCATCGGCAGCAATAGGCGGCGCGGGTGTTGGAGAATTCGATTGCGTCTCGACGCCGGCGCTGAGAGCTGTTTGGGGGACGCCGAACTGTCATTTGTCCGTTTACCAGAATGACAGGGAAAGGAACGGCGGGAAACAGGAGGGACGCGAAGCGAAGACGTTCCATAAAACACCCCGGGCGACTTGGCCTATTATAGCGCGGCCGCCACCGGGAACCGTGTGAAATCGAACATACGCGAGAATCAAGGGATGGCAACTACTTAGCACGGATGCGGTAGCGCAAAACTCGAGCGCAGGGCCGCACCCATTCCCACAGCGCTATACCAGGTTCAGCGCCTTCTTGATGGTGCCGCGCTCTTTCTGGATTTTTTCCTGCAGCAGCGTAATGGCGTAGATGAGTTGTTCAGGCCGCGGCGGGCAACCGGGGACGTAGATATCCACGGGAATAACCTGGTTCACGCTTTGCACCAGCGCGTAGTTCTGGAACACGCCTCCTGAAGTGGCGCAGGCGCCCATGGAAATCACCCACTTCGGCTCGGGCATCTGCTCCCACAACTGCCGGATGACTGGCGCCATCTTGTTCGAGACGCGGCCGGCAATGATAATCAAATCGCTCTGCCGCGGCGACGGGCGAAATACCTCGGCGCCAAAGCGGGCAATATCAAATCGCGCCGCACCCATCGACATCATCTCAATGGCGCAGCAAGCCAAACCAAACGTCATGGGCCAGATCGAACTCTTGCGCATCCAGTTCACGGCGGAGTCGAGCGTGGTCAGCACCACACCTTCTGGCGTCGGATTGCCGAAGGTAAGATCCTTGACGGTCTTCTTGCCCTGCTCGACGTCAACGTAGGGTCCGAAGTTCAGTTCGCGCGACATGAATCTATATTAAACCACCGGACGCAGACGCACACGCGAAGCGCGAATGGGGTATGGCAGGTAGAGCGAGGAGGAAGTTGCTTACTTCGAACCTGTCTGAAATGCGTTGAAATCGCAAACGAGTTGATGTAGCGTGTGAGTCCACACAGGCTTTGGGCCTGACAATGAGACGATCGGGTCCCTCTTTCTCCCGTCCGTTCGGCCTCCGGTGGTGTCGTCCATCTTGATCAGTAGGTGTGTCCCAATGCGAGCGGTTCCGGTATCGCGTCCCTGCCGGCCTTTTTACGCGGTACCTTCAAGTCTCATTCCAGCAATGATCTGCGCCCTTGCGCTTTGCGTACCGTTGCGAGCGCAAGAGGCATCGCAGCCAGCCGCCGCCACTCTGCGTCCGCTTATCACCCAGCGCGTGGACGAATCACAACTTACAACGCTAAAAGGTAATACGCACCCGCTGGCGCGCCCGGAGTTCGATCTGGGCACAGCTCCCGCCAGCCTTCCCATGAAGCGAATGCTGCTCGTGCTCAAGCGCAGCCCCGACCAGGAGGCAGCACTTGCGAAGCTAATGGACGATCAGCAGGATAAAGCCTCGCCGAACTATCACCAGTGGCTGAGTCCGGAACAATTCGGCCAGCAGTTCGGACCGGCCGACGCCGACCTCCAGATAGTCACCGCCTGGCTCCAGTCCCACGGATTCGAAGTGGGCTCGACGAAAGGACGCACGGTACTGGAGTTCTCCGGCTCAGCCAGCCAGGTCGAAGAAGCATTTCACACATCGATTCACAAATACATTGTGAATGGCGAACAGCACTGGGCTAACGCGAGCGATCCGCAGATTCCGACGGCGCTGACGCCGGCAGTCGCCGGGGTTGACTCCCTGCATGACTTTCGCAAGAAAGCGATGAACACATATGTCGGCGAGTATTCCGAACAGACGAAGCAGTTGAACGCCGCGAAGCCGGACTATAGCTTCGGCTGCGGCGGATCCGAGTGTTACGGCATCACTCCTTACGACTTTGCCACGATTTACGATGTGTTGCCGCTCTGGACCAATGGCATCAATGGAACCGGACAAACGATTGCGATCGTGGGACGAACCAACATCAATCCCCAGGATGCAACGAATTTCTGGGCGCTGTTCGGCCTTACCGTTCCCGCCAACAAACTCAACATTATCCTGAACGGAGTCGATCCCGGGATCAATGGGGACGAAGCCGAGGCCGACATCGACGTCCAGTGGTCGGGCGCGGTTGCGCCCCAGGCGACCATCGATTTCGTGACCTCCGAATCCACAGAGACCACAGATGGAGTCGATCTCTCTGCTGTCTACATCGTGGACAACAATCTGGCACCCGTCATGAGCGAGAGCTACGGCCAGTGTGAACTCGGCCTGGGCACAGCCGGAAACCAGTTTTATTCCAGCCTCTGGGAGCAAGCGGCGGCGCAGGGGATCAGTGTCTTCGTTTCCTCAGGCGACAACGGCGCGGCCGGCTGCGACGACCCCGGCGGACCAGCGCAATACGGATTGAACGTCAATGGACTTGCTTCCACTCCTTTCAACGCCGCTGTCGGCGGAACCGACTTCAAGCAGTACAAAACCTGGACGACCTATTGGAATTCGACCAACGATCCCGCGACTCAGGCCTCAGCCAAGGGGTACATTCCGGAAACTACATGGAATGATTCCTGCACCAATGCGCTGGCCATCACACTGGGATATGGCGCAACCGCGGAGCAAGCCTGTAACAATCAGAACATGATCGCGGCCGGTGGTGTGAACTCGATCGCCGGCAGTGGCGGGCCCAGCAACTGTGTTGTAAACAGTCAAAGCATTGGAAGCTGCAGCCAGGGTTATGCCAAACCTACCTGGCAAAGCGGCGCGGGCGTTCCGAACGACAATCTGCGCGACCTTCCCGACATTTCCCTGTTCGCCAGCAACGGTTTCCTGGGCAGTTTCTACCTGATTTGCCAACAGGATCGGACGGGTGGTTGCGACTTGAACAGTTTTGCCGGATACGGCGGAACCTCGGTCGCATCCCCGGCCTTTGCTGGAATCATGTCGTTAGTCAATCAGAAGATGGGCACACCCCAAGGCGTTCCGGGCTTCGTCCTCTACAAGCTTGAGACTAAACAGCCGAATGCGTTTCACGACATACCCTCCGGCTCAACCATCGCCATGCCCTGCTTGAGCGGTAGCCCAAACTGCACGGTATCTACTACGGGCGATTCTTACGGAGTTCTCTCCGGGTACAGCACAGGGGCGGGATACGATCTGGCCACGGGCCTCGGGTCAGTGGATGCGGCCAACCTGGTCAACAACTGGAGCAACGTCGCCTTTACTGCCACGTCCGCTACTTTGCAGTTGAATTCGGGCAATCCCGTCAGCGTGAAGCATGGGACCGCCGTCCCCGTAAGTATCGGCGTGACTCCCACCGCCGCTACCGGCGACGCTTCCCTGCTCATCAGTACGGGGACCGGAACGACCACTGGCCAGGCGATCGACGGATTCACTTTGAGCAAGGGTGCGACGGCTGCGAGCGCCACCACGAGTCTGCTGCCGGCCGGCAGCTACAGCGTGATCGCCCACTATGCGGGGGACGGGAACTACGGCGGCAGCTACTCCAGTCCGGTCAGCGTCACGGTTAGCAAAGAAAACAGCACCGTCATTCTGCCGGGCGTAATTCCCACTGGTTCTTCGAGCCCGGTCAAAACCGTCTCTTTTGATTCGCAATACTGGGTGCGCGCCGACGTCGGTAACTCTCAGGGATCGCTCTGCAGCCCCACGCCGTTTGGCGAAATCGCCTGCCCCAGCGGCGGCGTGACTTTTACCGACAATGGCAATCAGGTGAACTTCAACACCTTCGAATTGAACAGCGAAGGTTTCACGGAAACATGGGTGGGAGCTTTAGGGGGCCTGACGGGCGGAACGCATACCTTGGGAGCGCAATACAACGGAGACAACAACTACAACGCGAGTTCAGCGTCGGTCCTAATTACTGTTACAAAGGCCGCCACTGTGACCACTCCGGTCACCAATCAGGGTACCGATTTTACGCAGCCGGTGACGCTCACCACCGGGATCCAGGATCCTAACGCCTACTTTGGTCTTACCACGACTCCCACGGGGACCGTTACCTTCTATTCGAACGGCACAGCTATCCCCGGCACACCCACGTATAGCATAGGAAGTAACGGAGTCTTTCTTTACACGACGGCGACTCTGGTAACAAACTTTTCCGCGCCGGGAACCTACACTCTTTCGGCTGCGTACACCGGCGATCAGAACTACCAGGCGTCAACGTCGCCGACTTCTTCGGTTACGCTGCAGTATCCTGCGCCAGGGATCAGTTTGACTCCGGCCTCGCAGACTGTGGCCCCGGGAGGTTCGGTCACAGTAAACGCCCTCGTGGACACCACTAACAAGTCGGTTTCTCCCACCGGCACGGTCACGTTTGTCACTCAGTCTTCGGGTGCTCTCTTGGCCGGCCCCATGACGTGCGTGAGTGTGAAGGATAGTAGCGGAAATTTTGCCTGCCAGGCGTCTGCCACGTTCACCCTGAACAATTCCACGGGGATTGTTGCGGACTACAGCGGGGATACCAACTATCCTCCTTCGTTTTCTCCGGTCGCTTTCGTTAGCGTGCCGGACTTCGGCGTGAATGTGGGATCACCTCAGGTGACAATTGTGCAGGGGCAATCGCAGACTGTGCCGATCAACATCAACTCATTTTCAGGATTTAGTGGAATCGTAAGCAGCTTTGCCTGTGCGGGACTGCCCGCAGAAACGACGTGTTCGTTTACTCCGACAACGGTCAGCGGCAGCGCTTCAACGATCTTAACCCTCAGTACAACTCCGGTAGGACAAGCCCGCAAACGGACGCAATCCTCAAATCCTCTCTGGTGGGCCGCGACTGGCGGGGCGCTTCTGATCGGCATCTGCCTGATCGGCGCCCCAGTATCAAGGCGCTGGCGAGGTAGTCTGGTTGCCTTGGCGGTACTTGCTCTTCTTGTGAGTCTTCCAAGTTGCGGCGCGGGCAACGGCCGTGCCGGCGGTGGAAACTCTAACAATCCTGTCCCGTCGATCACTTCGTTGACGCCAGCTGCGGTCGCGGCTGGCTCTGCTCCACAGACGCTCACTATCGCCGGTTCGGGACTCCTGGCCACGTCCGTCGTAAACTTAAATGGTGTGGCTCACATTCCGAGTTTCAGCAGCACGAGCCAGATCTCCGTTGCGCTGTCAGCCAGCGATCAGGCCTCGAAAGGCACCTTCCCGGTTGTGGTCATAAACCCCACACCAGGCGGAGGCTCGTCAAACAGCATGAACTTCAGCGTCGAAACCGGAACGCCGACTGGCAGCTTCAACGTCACGGTAACGGCCAGCAGTGGCACGCTCACGCACAACACCAGTTTCACACTCGTAATTCAGTAACGGAGGGCGCCTGCCCAGGGGGCTGATTTGCGAGCGAGCCTTGGTTTGGATACGGCACAGGTTCAACGAGAGAGAAATGGCGCTCTTCTCGGAGTACCGGGATTACTACGCTCGAAAAGTGCTTGACACCGCGGACATTGTTAGAGACGCCTGATGGCGACAGTTACGGTTTCGGCTCATGCGGCGTACTCGCGCCGACCACGAACCGCCAGATTGGCTCAGAAAACGGTATAAAATCTGCTCCTCGGGTGCCAAAATGGTGTGAACGGGAAACTCTATGAGGGTAGGTTTGTGGATTCTAGTTGCGGTGGCGACAATCGGGGTGGCGTTGTACGCCAATGAGTTACATCGTCAACAACTGGAACGCCGGGCGATGGCACAAGCGTATCTAGACTCGGTTAAGAAAGCTCAGGCTGAAGCTGCTGAGGCCGCCAAGTTGGAGAAGGCTAGACAGGAAACAGATACCATTCTGAGGTCGGCTGTGAGGGATGCCGAAAGATACTGCGACGGCAAGTACGGAGCTCAGGCCGATAAGAAGATGTGCAAATACGCCAAAGCGCTGCACTGGGAATGCGTCACCGTTCTCAATGATTATTTGAAAAAGGGCATAGTACCGGATGAGCCGTGCTATATCACGATGGCGTATCCAGGTCATTCGATGTCCATGAATATTCAGTGACTTCCGCGGGGAATTTCATTTTCCCGGAACTGACTAATTCGAGGAGTTCTTAATGCAAATCAGCTTCAACAATCCACCTCCTGACCTCAGCAATCCATTCAGTTCTGCCGAGACAGCCATACATATTGATGAACGTGCAACAGAGTGTGATGGGGATGGGTGCGGACTGACTTCATACGGAGGAGACGTGATGCCTCCTATTCAGCCTCCACACCGGCATATCGTGGTTACTGGAAGAGGTCCAAGGGCAGGGCCGTGGTACTACCATTTGCCCGCGAGTGATGTGATTTGAATGAAATGCCGCAGAACGTTCCGTGTCCTGTCCCTGTGAAGTTTCCGCTAGGGTAAATCTGCCCGGCCTGTGCGGCCTGGCGGGTGGCCCAGGCTTTGCCGGCATCAGCAACACAGTGGGTGCCCCGTCCTTCGCGCACTTTGCGAAGGGCGGGAGTCGGGACTGCCTGCTGCAATGGGATTGATCACCCGACCCGATCCCTGAACGAAATCTCCGTCCAGCCCTCATTCACACGCACCGGCCCGGCTTCGTCCAAGAGATAGAGACGATAACTGCTCCAACCCCACTCCTCGGGCGATCCCACCAATCCCCGCTTCACCGGATTGCGATGCATATACCTCAGCTTCTCCACGCGCTTCTTCGTGGTCCAGACGTTGAAGTCGTAGAAACGGTCCTGCCAGAAAGGCATGCGCGAAATCGCATCGTCAAACAGGCGAAGCTGGCGCGTGTCGGCCCGCTTTTTCTTCGGCTTTGTTTTCAGCAACAAAGCACGCGCCGAGCGCTGTTTCAAGACCTGCATCACCGTGGAGGGATTTCCAACCTCCGGCTCGGTGATGAGCAAGTGAATATGCTCCGGCATCACGACATATCCCACAACCACGAACCGATAGCGCGCGCGAGTCTGTTCCAGAATTGAGAGGAAGCGGTCGCGGCTGCGCGCGGTATGCAGAAAAGGCAATCGGTGGTAGCACGAGCAGGTGATAAAGTGCAGGTGATGAGCGCCGTAAGTGCGGTGCAGTCCGCTGGGCATGACAAACCCCATGGTACCGGCAGCATCGTACCCGCCCTTGCACAGAACGCAAGAGCCTGACCTGAGCGGGGTCGAAGGGACCGGGCACCCACAGTTCCGGAACGGGGAACGGAAAACACGGAAGCCTGGGCCACCCGCCCCTTAAAGCCTTCGCGCGGATCGTTTGCTGGCACAGTACAATTTATTTCAATGGATAAGAAACTGAGAATCCTCTCTCTTAATTTCGGATTAGGATGCAGCACGGTTGGTGACGACTTTCTTGAAACTGAGAATGCGCTCTTTGATTTTGATGTTGTGGTTATCCATCCCCCTGACCTCGCCGGGCGTCGAGCAAGCCCCGAGATTTATCGGAAAATTAGCTCGGCAATGTACAAGAAAGAGCAAGAGCTTCGTCCGTTCTTTGCCCAAGGTGGCGTTCTGGTCGTGTTTCTTGCTGCTCCTTCCATTTACCGAGTGAAGGTCAGTGATTATCCGGAGGGATATAACACTGTAAACAACTATGAGTTTCTCGACAGAAAGTTCGTTAATAACTTGCGGAGAGGAAAAGGGAGCCAGATCACATATGACAATTCGGCTGAACCATTTATCGGCGTTTTGAGAAAAAGCGATGTGGCTTGGACCTCCTATGTGACGGGAGTTCCTGACAATCTGAAGACAATGAAGTTTTTCGCCTTCGCTGGAAAGGCGGGTGCGCTTGCTGGAAAGATGCAATACGGCGAGGGCCACGTAATACTGCTACCCAACGTGACACGCATGGATGAAGCATCTTTTGTCCAAGCGTGTGTTGAATATCGTTTCCAAAGACAAGGCACACCTCCACCCGATTGGGTCAATAAAGCCTTTGTTCCCGGAGTTCCGCCGATTGAGTCCTCGATTGCCGCTTTGAACACCCAGATCGCGGAGTTGCAAACCGCCAGACAACTGCGTGAACGCGAACTAGAAGAACGGTCCGCCTATCGAAAACTCTTGTATGAAAAGGGCAAGACTCAATTGGAACCCATTGTGCTACGTGCGCTGGATGACCTTGAGTTTGGCACTAGTCCGAGTGAAATAATAAAAGGGACGAACCATGAAATTGATGGCCGAACGAGCAAGGGAACTACACCCGGAATCGTAGAGGTTAAAGGATCAAAAAACCAAATCGTTCAAAGTGAGTTCTCGTCGTTTGTCACAAAAATCCTTGCTGATTCGGAGGTCAATAATGCTTTCAGCAAGGGTATCTTGGTTGGGAACGGACTTTGTGAAACCGAACCCGGCGAAAGACTCGGTGACGCGGTATTTTCTCCCCACGTTCTTGACGGTGCAAGAAGGCACTCAGTGGCGCTAGTAAACTCAGTTGAATTGTATTGGCTGTGCTGCGCCTTGTTACGAGGCGACCCGGTGGACAAGAGTGCGGTTCGTGAGGTGATCTTGAATGGTAATGGGTATGTTGATCTGAAGCCTTTCTGCGGAGAGTCTCTTTTTACAGCGAAGGCCCCAATAACGCAGGGGGCGATTTAAGCGACTCCGGCAGCAGTTCCCGACGGTCCTCACCTTGGCATGAGGTCTAAAAAAAACCTGCGATTGTGACATCTGACCTTGCCTTCCACAGCCCCAATCGCCGATCCTATTCGCTGAGCACTGCGGCGCAAGGTCTCATCGACATTCCGCCACAGTCAAGTCCTTTGTTGTCTAGATTTTGACCTCTAAGTCCTTTGTTCTACGGATTTTGCGAGCCAAAACATGCTTAGCTCCATGATTCTAAAGATTGAAGGGGGGAGGGGGTACCCTGTTATAAAAAGGTAAACATGTTCAGGGAAAGACGGTCTGCGATGGACCAATTTGGAACTGGTGTACGATTTACTCGCGTCCCTCCATCGACCATGAAACTTTCTCAGATCGCCCTTGCCCTCAACGCGCGCCTCGACAACGGCTCCGCCGACACCGAGATCACCGGCCTAAACGGCATCGAGCAAGCCGGCCCCGGAGAAATCACATTCGTAGCCAATCAGAAGTACGCGCCCGCAGCGCGGCTCACCAGGGCCGCAGCCGTGATCGTCGCCGAAAACTTTCCCGCGATCCCAGCAGCCACGCTGCGCGTCGAGAATCCCTACCAAAGCTTCGCCCGCGCCCTCGAACTCTTCCATCAGCCGCTGCGCTACGCTCCCGGAATTCACGCCACAGCAATCATTCATCCCACCGCGCGGATTGGACGCAACGCTCACCTCGGTCCCTACGCAGTCGTCGACGAGAACGTCGTGATCGGCGATCACGCTGTGTTACTGGCGCATGTCGTCATCTATCGCGGAGTGAACATTGGCCACAATTTTTTCGCGCACGCCCACGCCGTAGTACGCGAGAATTGCCGGATTGGCAACAATGTCCTTCTGCAAAACGGCGTGGTGATTGGTGCGGACGGCTTCGGCTTCGCCAAAACCGCAGAGGGCCGCTGGCACAAAATTCCCCAGCCGGCGCCTGTATTGATTGAAGACGACGTGGAAGTGCAGGCGAACTCATGCATCGACCGCGCCAGCGTCGGCGAAACCCGCATCGGACGTGGCGTGAAAGTTGACAACCTCGTGCAAGTCGGACACGGCTCGCACATCGGCGAAGACGTGCTTCTGTGCGCGCAGGTCGGACTCGCCGGATCCACGGAGATTGGCAACAAAGCGATTCTGACCGGACAGGTTGGCGTGGTTGGGCACTGCAAGAGTTGGGGAGGGAGCGATCGTTACGCCCCAGAGTGGCGTGGCTCATGACATTGCGGCCGGTGCGCTGGTCAGCGGCGCTCCCGCCGTCGATCACAAGATATGGTTGAAATATTCGGCAATCCTGCCGCGCTTGCCGGAAATCGCGCGGGCGGCGCGGGCTAAGATAAAAAGAATGACCACAGAGGAAACCGGGTTCACAGAGGAATCTTCAGGCGTATGCGGTGCCTTCCTGCGGCTCTCTGTCGTCTGCCGTAGCCGTCGCGGCTTGGCGATACTGTTCCGGCAGGCCACTCTCGATCGCGGCACGCACTTTTTCCATCAGGCACTCACGGCCGCCAAAATCCTTCGGATCGATCGGCGGATGAAAAATCACCTTCACCCTTCCCGGCTTGATCGAAAATCTGGCTTTCGGCATGGCGCAATGCGTGCCCACAATTGTTATCGGAATCACCGGAACCCCGCACTCCATGGCCAGATAAAATGGACCCTTTTTGAAAGGCAGCAGCTTGCCGTCGAAAGAGCGCTTGCCTTCCACGTAGATGGTCATGTTGACGCCTTGCTCCACGACGACTGACTTCGCCGCACGCACGGCCTCGATGCCGGCGTCGCGATTTCCGCGGTCGACCGGCACCAGCGACCCCATGCGCATGGCGCGACCGAGGATCGGAACTTTGAACAGTTCTTTCTTCACCATCACCGACGTGCGATGCGGAATCAGCGGGATTTGAATCGGCGGGTCAAGATTGGAAACATGATTCGTCATAAAGATGTAGCTGCGCGAATGGTCGAACTGATCGAGGCCGACGGTTTCGACCCGTACGCCCGGTGATCCACACGCCCGCCCATGCGCCCCACATGAACAAGCGATACAGAACGCGAACATCGCCCATGATGAAGCTTGCAGTGAATCCGATGATGGCCGCCACAGGGGCGGCCAGCGCCCAAAAGATCAGCATGAGCATCGTGCGGATCATTTTCCTGTTCCTGCAGCACCCGAATTTGCGGCGATGGCGCTCTGCGCTTCACCTTTCAGCCACGCAGCGCGCCGCGCCCGCTGCTCGTCGGTGACCTGGTCGAGGTCCTTCACCTCATACGAAATTTCCTGACGGCTGCCGACCTTCCATTTCAGTTCGCGCTCACCGCCGCGCCGGGATCGAACCTCACCGTAAGCGTGTCGCCGGGATTGAGCCGCGCCAACTCCTCGCCGAGACTCCCGGCCAGCGGAGCTGCCTTGCAGTTCAACAATCGTGTCGCCCACTTCAGTCCCGCTTGTTCAGCTTCGCTGCCGGATGTTACGGTTCCCACGACATGGGACCGTCGAAATTGCGCGATGCCGTGAAACTTGCATCCGCCACAGTTTTCAGGACGGCCTCCACGCGCAGACCGACGGAGCGAAAAAAATCATTCCACGGGATCTCTTCAGTTCCAGCTACATAATTGCTGAAGAACGAAGCCAAGTCGGCATGGCTGACGGCTTCAGCGGCTTCGCGAACCCCTTCGGAATCGTGGAAGAAACGGCCCTTCCTGGCGTAGTTCGCGTTCATCCATTGCAGCACTTCGCGCAGCGATGCCTGCCCGTGACTGGCGTCACGTACCGCAAGGTCGAGCATGACGCCCAGCAGTTCGCCCTTGTTGTAATAGGACACGCTGCGATCTGGACGGTGGTAGTAACCGTTGCCTTCGAGCCAGGCGTCGAGGCTCGACTCTTCAGCCGACTGCGTAAGGTGCGCAGGACGCCGTTCAAGTTCCGTGATCTGTTCGCCAAGCCGGTAGAGATATTGTCTTTCGTCGAGTAGTCCGGCTCGCAGCTGAATGGTGCCTTCCGCGGTGCTGGTAACCCCTTCGCTGAACCAGAGCGCACGTGTGTAATTCTCTTTGGTGTAGTCGATCGGTTCGAGGGTTTGCGGACGGATGCGCTTGACGTTCCAGAGATGGAAAAATTCATGCGCGGTGACGCCGGTGAGCGGGGCCAGAGATTGCTTCATCGCGTCGGCGCTCACATCGATCGCCGTCGAGAAGGCGTGCTCCATGCCGCCACCCGCAGGGCCGTGCGGGAAATGATAAATGAACATGTAAGTGTCAAAAGGACGGTCGTTCATCCAATCGGTCGCTGCGGCGACTATTCTGTGCAGCGTGGTAACAATCTTTGCCATGTCGTAGTCGGCCGAGTCGGCGTCCACGATCACGCGAAAGTGACCTCCGGCTTCGTCGAAGTCGGACTCCTGAAAATTTCCGATCTCCACGGGAGAGTCGACCAGGCGGTCGTAATTCGCGGCGCTGAACTCGTCGCCGGACGACGCGGCTAGAGGAGTGGCGATCTGCCACCCCGCGGGAAGGTGGCTGAAACGCACGTTCAACGGGGCAGAGCGCGCATCTACTGGATACATCAATATCTGCGCCAGATTGAAGAACGCATGATGAGCGTTTAGCTGCGCGTTAAATGGTCCCGCCGAGTCGGCATAGATTTGATACTCCACGACGGCGCCGCCCTCCGCCCCTTCAATCTGCCAGCGGCTCTTGTTGACTCCGTGCACCGGTAGCGGGTTGCCGGAACGATCTTTCGCGCGAACCCAGTTCACATACTGCGCGAAATCGCGAACTTGATAAAGCGCATTCCAGACCGGAAGCTGAAGTTCGCGCTGCGCGGCCCCCGCGGGCAGGATAATCTGCACTTCCGCGAGATGCTGCTCGGGGTTTGAGAGCGATACCGTATAAGCGACCGAAGCCGGTGACTGCGCGATGGACGTGGATGACAGGGTGAGAATTGCGATACAAAGCGCCAGTCCCACCGCGCGAACAGCCCTGGAAACTAAATTCATCCCTTCCCTGCCACTTCCCGCAGTCGTGCCGGCAGCTTTTCATAGATTCCGCCGAAGCCACCGTTGGAGAGAATCGCCACCACATCGCCGCTGCGCATTTCAGGAGCGACGGTCTGCACGATTGCGTCCGAGTCGGTCAGAAGCCGCGCCCGCCGGCCGTTTCGCGCGATCTCTGCGGCGAGGGCCGGTAATTCCAGACGCTCGTTTTCCGGAACCGTTTCCGAGCGGAATACCCCCGCAACGATCACTTCGTCGGCCTGCGCCAGGCTGCGCGCCAAGTCGCTTTGCAGAACTCGCCGGCGCAACGTGTTGGAGCGTGGCTCCAGAATTGCCCACAGGCGCGATCCCGGGTAACGCGCCCGTAGCGCCTTCAACGTTCCAGCAATCGCGGTGGGATGGTGGGCAAAATCGTCGATGATCGTGATGCCGTTCACCTGCGCCTTCACCTCGAGCCGCCGCTTCACGCTTTTGAACGTCTTCAGCGCATCCGTAATTTCATCTTTCGCAATGCCATAGGAAGCCGCCAGCGCCGCCGCCGCGGTGGCATTCCAGACGTTGTACTCTCCCGCGAGCGCAAACTCGAAGTCGGCCCACGGCTGGCCATCATGCAAGACGCTCCAGGAAGTGCGCGTTTGTTCGAGTCGAAGATTCGCGACCTTCCAATTCGCGCGCGGTCCCGCGCCGTAGCGTTCCACCGGGCAGAATGCCTTGGCCAAACTGCGCTCCAGACTCGGGCTCTCCGAAGCGGCGCCGGCGAACCCGTCAAAGGCCACGATGCGTCCGCGGCGAGGAATCAAATTCACCAGACGCTTGAAAGCAGTCTCGACGGCATCGAGATCTTTGTAAATATCGGCATGATCGAACTCAACCGAAGTTAGAATTACGGCGTCCGGGAAATAGTGCAGGAACTTCGGTCCCTTGTCGAAAAAAGCGGTATCGTACTCGTCGCCTTCCAGAATGAAATGCTTGCCTGTGCCAAGATGAAAGCTCGAACCGAAATTCTCCGCAATGCCGCCAATCAGAAACGACGGTTCCAGCCCAGCGGAGTGGAAGATCCAGGCCAGCATAGAGGTCGTCGTGGTCTTGCCGTGAGTCCCGGCGACTACCAGCACTTCCTTGCCGCGAAGAAACTCATCGTGCAGTAACTGCGGCAATGAACAGAATGGAATATGCCGGTCGAGCACTTCCTCCAGTTCCACATTGCCACGCGACATCGCGTTGCCTATCACGACCAGATCGGGCCGCGGCTCAAGATTCTGCGCAGCAAATGGCTGCGCCACAGGGATGCCCAACTCGCGCAAGAAATCCGACATTGGAGGATAGGCCGCGGCGTCGGAGCCGGTAACATGAAATCCGCGCTGCTTCAGCATTCCCGCCAGCGAGGCCATCGCCGTCCCGCATATGCCGATCAGGTGAATATGCTTTGTGTTCATCTCGACTGTAATTTAACGATCATGAGTGCAGCACCTCACGGCGTAACTGCCGATTCCAAAATCCTCAATGCCACCTGCCCCCTTTGGACCGCCAATTTCGCTCGCACTCCAAACGGAAGCGTGATGTTGCCCGATGTAACGTGCCCCGACCGAACTCCAAACGCCACGGGCACTCCCAAGTCACCGACAATGCGCGTGGCCACATCCTGCAGAGTGTAGCCCTGATTTGCGGTCTGAACGCAGTCAAGCATTTCTCCGAAGACAATGCCTCGCACCGCGGCGAACTGCCCGGCCAATTTCAATTGCATCAGCATGCGATCGATCTGATACGGCTTGGCCGCGAGATCTTCGAGAAACAGAATTGTGCCGTTCGTCTTGATTTCGTATGGCGTGCCCAGCGAGGCAACGAGGATCGAGAGGCATCCGCCATACAAGACGCCCTCGGCATCGCCCTCGACCAATCCACTGACTCCCGCGCCTAGCTGCACATCCCACGCTGCTGTGCCAGAAACCGCCTCCTGCCACGATACGGGATCGACGCCGTCGGCATGCGCCCAATCCTTGGCTGCCATCGGACCATGAAACGTAATAAAACCTCCGGCGTTGTAAAAATAAGTCAGCAATGCCGTGATGTCGCTATACCCGACGAAAATCTTCGGATGCGCTCTGATCTTTTCCAGATCAAGTTCTTTCAGCAAATAGTTCGCGCCGTAGCCACCCCGCGCGCACACAATCGCTCGCACATCGTCCCGCACGAACATCTCTTCCAGTTCGCGCACTCGCCGCTCCACGGATCCGGCAAAATAAAGATCCTGATCCCCAATCGAATCGAAATAAAACGGGCGATATCCGGCGCGCCGCAGCGCTTCGCAGCCAGCTTCCAGATCCTTCCGTTTGATATTGCTGGCGGGCGCGGCAATGCCCACAGTATCGCCAGGCCGAAGAGCGGGCGGTTTGACGGGCTGAGGGTAGGTCGAAGACATTGGCTCCAAACTTTTGCGGTCGATGCAGCAGCGCAATCAGCAATTCAACTGAGAAAAAACTCTCCCCGGCACACCAGCCGCGCCGGACCTCGCAAGAAAATATGATTGCCTTCCCTGCGCACCGTTTGCGTTCCGCCGAGGGCATGGACTTTCACCGGAGATTCCGCCCGGCCCGTTGCCATCGCCGCTGCTGCCGACGCACATGAACCCGTTCCCGAAGATTGCGTTTCCCCGACCCCCCGCTCAAAGAACCGCGCCCTCACATCGTGCCTGCTATCGACCAGGACGAATTCAACATTCACTCCCTGCGTGAATTGCGAACTCTGCTGGATTTCCGCCGCGTGCGCCTGCCAGTCTTCCATCAACTCGGGAACGAAAACGACGTAGTGGGGATTACCAATCGATACGGGAGTCCCATGCACTTCCCGGTCGCGCGTCTTCAGCGCGACTTCCTTCTCAACCACCGCTTCTCCCATATCGATTTCAAACTCATACTCCCAATCCCTACGCGCAGTTAGAATGCAGGTTTTCACGCCTGCCCCGGTTTGAATCGTAATCTTCTCTTTCCCCTGCTCGGAGCATAGGTATGCCGCGACGCAGCGAGTGCCGTTGCCGGAAATCTCCGCATCGGAGCCGTCGGCATTAATCAAGCGGATTTCGACGTCTGCAGAGCGGTGTGGCAGCATCCACTCCACGCCGTCGGCGCCCACGCCTTCGTGGCGATCGCAAATGCGTTTCGTGAAGGCATGAATGTCTGCGTCTGGGGGAGCGAGAGAAGCGTCCACCAAGAGAAAGTCATTGCCGCAGGCACTAGCCTTCACGAATGGGATGGTGCGGACTCCCGAGTTCACTCGTGTTCCACCCGGCCGAGGGAGGTCGCGCCGAGCAGCACCTTCGACGCCTTCAATAGCTGAAATAATTCTTTCTGCTCGCGGTGACAGCCCTCCACATCGAACTGCAGGCGGACGTGCTGATCCGTGTTCCCGCTGCACACGTTTTTCATCAGCCGGTGATGACTTTCCAAGATGCGATTGACCTCTTTGCTGATTTCTTCCACGCTGGAGCCGGTTACTTCGTAACTGTTCATCAGCAGCTTGATGTTGAATGTCTCTTCCATGTGGCCCAAAAGAAAAAGTGCCAACAGCACCAATACGGTGGCGAACATCGCCGTGAGGTAAAGGCCGCCGCCCGCGGCCATGCCGACCGAGGCAACTACGAACAGCGTGGCCGCCGTGGTCAAACCGGTGGTCAGCCCGCGGGTGTGCAGAATCGACCCTGCGCCGATGAAGCCGATGCCGGGAATAATCTGCGCCGCGATTCTAGCCGCATCCGACGGAACGCCCGCCAGCCTCTCGGAGAGCAGCGTAAACATTGCCGCGCCGAAACAAATAAACATGTTGGTGCGCAGGCCCGCCGCCCGGTGTTTGAACTCGCGCTCCAGGCCGATGAACCCGCCGAGAATCGCCGCCACCACCAGGCGAGTTAGCGAACTGCCAACAAATCCGCTCGCCATCTCCCCGCGCAGCAAATCGACGAAATGTTGCCAGGTCATTGAATCACTCACCTGCAGAGGCAGGCTTCCGATGCCGGATTTTATCATCGGAACCACACGCCTCCGCGTTACCTGCCTGATTACCGGGCCCGGTAGAGGATGGCCCGCGCTTCTCCCGTGGTGTGAATTTCGACCAATGCCTGCAAACGCCGGGCCTGCACTGCCTGCCACACGCTGTCCCCCTCAAAGGCGACCACGTAATCGGCATAACGCGCCGGGTCCGCCAAAGCGCGTTCCCACAGTCCCTCGGGGTCCGCAGGCTCCTTCCACGTGCGATGATTTCCTTCATGGATCACACGCTTGAGCGGAATTCCCGCCTGTTGTAACGCGCCGACATGGTCGCCTAGGTACATAAGCAGAGTGGAATCCGGAGGCAACTTTCGCAGCCAGATTGCGAGCTGTGTCTCGAGCTGATTCCGCGCGCGCATATTGACTTGAGCTTCCTTCAATGAAACCGGCGTACTGCGCCAGATTGAGATGTAACTGCCTATCACCAGCGCAAATACGCCCACCACCCAAGCCAGCCGCAGCCGGATGTTCCAGTTTTCGGATCGCACAATTTGATGCACGACGATAGCGAGTGCCACAGCGAAAGCCGGAAGCAACTGCAATCCATAACGAACGTTGTAATGAGAGAACGGCCACCACGTGGGGACGAAGATCGGAACTCCCCCGTAGGCCACCGACAGCGCATAAAAGGGCACAGGAACAAGCAAGAACAGCAACGGCAGCCACGCGCCAACAGAGTACGCTCCGGTCGCGCTAGGTTGGAAGCGACGAATCAATGCGGTGGCCATCACGCCCCCGGCAGCGATCAGAATCCAGACGCGCTGCAGCCACTCCATTTCTGCCAGGTTGATTTCGGCCGATTTAACAAAATACATCCCTGCGAGCACGGGATTACCACTGCCCGGATGTCCCCGGTTCGCACTATTCTGTGTCCTCTGTTCGATTGCTTTTGCGGAATAAGGTCCGTTGGCAAACTCGAGCGGATTGCGATAGACGATTCCGTTATAAGCGAGCCACAGCAATGGCGCCGCCGCCGTGATCAAGACAAACTTCGCAACTGCCGCTCGCGGGACCCGGAGTGCAGGAACGCTCTGCGCGGTTCTATCGCGAAGCAAAGCAAGCAATACGAGCGTGCCCGCGATCGTTGCCGCCAGAAACCATCCGTCGTAGCGAGTCAGGCAAGCCGCGGCCACCCATAAACCGCACTTGGTAAGCGCGTTCTCTTCCCCGCGCATGAACTCGCCGAAATAAACGACCGCCCAAATGAAGAGTGCCAGATAAAGGGACTCTCCCATGGCGGTGGCCTGCATGTAGATAAGATTTGGATTCGCCGCGAACACAAATGCCGCCGTCCACGCAGCAAAGCTGGCCCGCCTGTCCGGTTCGACGTTCCACGAGAGAGCGCCGCGAACCAGACGGAACATTCCGATCCCGCCAAACACATACGCCACCATTGAAGGAATCGAGCCGCCCACGCCCCGCCGCCACATTTCGTCGGAGAGCAGGAAAGGAATCATCAGGAGGTGCGGCAGGGGAAGCCATACCGTTCCCAGTTGCAGCAGGCCTGGGGTTTTCGAATCGAAGACGCGGCGCGCGATGTTGATGTGGGCAACCGCGTCCCCATAGAGCAACACATCGCCACGCTGGAAATAGAACAGAAAGGAAAAGACAGAAACGCAGGTCGCGAGCCACGCCAGCAGCCGGACTTCGGAGTCCCAGCGCGAACGGGGAGGAGCGTTCTTCATTTTCTTGGGCACAAACGATGTCCGAAAAAACGCCGGGCCTTTGAAGGCAGACTATTCGAGGTGAGTGAGTTCGCGAAAGATCTGAAAGCGCGCATCGATCTCCCCACGCGTCAGCGACTGCAGCCGCTCCGTACCAAACCGCTCGACAGCAAATGACCCCATGACCCCGCCGTAGAACAGAGCGCGCTTCAGCACTTCCCGGCTCAATTCTTCCTGCGACGCCAGATAGCCCATGAATCCGCCGGCAAAGGAATCGCCCGCGCCCGTCGGATCTTTGACTTCTTCGATAGGCAGCGCCGGAGCGCGAAACGGATGACGTCCGATGCCGAATGCGCCCTCGCGAAAGAAGATGGTCGCACCATATTCTCCGTGCTTGATGACCAGCGCCTGCGGCCCCATGGCCAGCACCTTGCCCGCAGCCCGCGGAAGGTTGGTTTCGCTGGCGAGCATCTTCGCTTCCGTGTCGTTGATCAGCAGAACGTTTACCAATTTCAGCGTTTCCTTAAGTTCCTGAAACGCGCCTTTGATCCAGTAATTCATGGTGTCGCATCCGGTCAGGCGAACGCTATTCATCTTGCGTCGCACGTCCGCCTGCAGGGTCGGTTGAATATTCGCCAGAAAGAGGAACTCGGTGTCGGCATACTCCTTCGGAATGCGGGGCTGAAAAGTTTCGAACACGTTCAAATCGGTGAAGTTCGTCTTGGCTTCGTTAAGGTTGTCGGTATAGGAACCACCCCAGCGGAACGTCTTGCCTTTGGCTCGCTCCAGGCCGCGGGTATCGATGCCGTGCTGCCGGAAGACCTGCTCCTGCTCGTCGCCGAAATCCTCGCCGACCACCGCCACAACCCGCACTTTTGTGAAATAACTGGCCGCCAACGAAAAATAGGTAGCCGCCCCGCCCAGAATATTTTTGACGCTGCCCGAAGGCGACGTGACGTCGTCGAACGCAACCGAACCGACCACCAGAATGCTCATCCGGAATTCCGTTCTTAAATGTTAGTGATTAGAAGCTGTCTCATAAATGTTTTGGGGAAGGGCATGGCTTCAGCCGTGCCGCTCGAAATCGCATATGATGCGGGCTTTAGCCCCTGAGGGATTCGCGGCTCCTTCGGTTCATTATGAGATGGCCTCCGGTGGCTAAAAGCCATCTCACGTCACGTACTTCCCCAAAATCAACTTCAACTTTTTCTTCGTCGCGGCCGGGATCTTTTTCCTGTCCGTCAAAATAGCGTGGGCCAGAGCCGACGCGCATTTGCACGAGCGCTGGCGCGGCATCGCGGCCACCGTCGCGCGCACAACCTTCGTGGCGTTCTCAGCGTTCTTAAGGAGCACGGCGACGATCTGGTCAACCGTCACCGAATCGTGATGGGGATGCCAGCAGTCATAGTCCGTCACCATGGCGATCGTGACATAACAAAGCTCCGCCTCGCGCGCCAGCTTGGCCTCTTGTAGGTTGGTCATGCCGATCACGTCCATGCCCAACCCGCGATATACGTTCGACTCGGCCTTGGTCGAAAACTGAGGTCCCTCCATGCATAAATAAGTCCCGCCCAGCTTGCCGACCACGCTCACATTCTTGCATGCCGACGCCACCACGCCCGCCAGCTCTTCGCAGATGGGGTCGGCAAACGCAATGTGCGCCACCACGCCACCACCGAAAAAAGTATCCACGCGATGGCGCGTTCGATCGAAAAATTGATCAGGAATCACAAAGTCCAGCGGCCTATGCTCTTCCCTCAACGACCCAACCGCCGAGATCGAAACGATGCGCTCGACCCCAAGCTGCTTGAACCCGTGAATGTTGGCACGAAAATTAAGTTCACTTGGCAGGAGACGATGCCCGCGTCCATGGCGTGCCAGAAACGCAACTTTGCGTTCCTCCAGCCATCCGCACACGTATGCGTCGGAAGGCGTGCCGAACGGCGTCTTCACCCGCACTTCCCTCACCTTGCTCAGTCCGGGCATGGAGTACAACCCGCTGCCGCCAATGATTCCGATCTCCGCCTGTGCCAATCCCCCTCCAGAACGCCTGCGCGCCGCAAGTCAAACTCGTGATTATACAGGACGAGAATTTAGCGCTCCCGTGACCCCGCAAAGGTTCGGCAGAGTTTGTGTGGAACAGTGTGTGTGGAGCGGGCACTCCTGCCCGCCTGCCTGCAGCGGCAAAAACAGGCGGGCAAGAGTGCCCGCTCCACACGAACGGCCCAGCGACTGGCGATACAATTTGAATATGAGGTTTTATACCGCAGCGTGCGTTTTGTTGTTCTGCGGTTTCACCTTGGCGCAAGATAACCCCGCGCACCAGTCCGAGCCCAACTCAGTCACCGTTCCCGCGGCCGTCGATCATAATCGCGTCGTCATCACAGCCGAAATCGTTCTTCCCGACGGCTCTACCCAGCGCGTTCGTGTCTGGATAGACAATGGCAATCCTGAGCTCAATGTATCTCGCCGCCTGGCTACGCTATTGGGACTCGCGGTCTCCTGCAATGAGAATGATCAGGAATGTTCTTCTCCTCCGCCGCGAGAGATAACCGTCGGCGGGATGAAGATCCCTCTCGCGGACGTCAAGCGAGCGAAGATTCCCCTGAAGCCTGTCAACGCGGCCTCGGTGTTGGCCCCCGGCATGAGCGTCGACATCAACCTGCCCTCGAGCATTCTCCGCCACTATGACGTGCTCATCGATTTTCCTGGGCACAAGTTTTCCATTGGCGCGCCCGGCACGATTCATTTTCGAGGACCGAGTGGCAAAGCGCTGATCAATGCAGAGAACGGCCTGATCCAGATTCCTAGTCAGATTGACAACAAGAAATACAATCTCGCCCTCGACCTAGGAGCCAGCATCAGTTTTCTCTCCGAGGAACTGTTTGAAAAACTAGCCACGGCGCATCCGGTTTGGCCGCACATGACCGGCGCGGTAGGCTCGGCCAACATGTGGGGCCTCGACGAAGAACCGAAGTGGAATGTCATGCGCGTGGATCGCGTGCAGTTCGGACCTCTGTTCCTTGCTAACGTTGTTGTTGTCGACTTCCCGAAGGACGGCATGGACTTCTTCGCCAGGCGCGCGGGTGTGCCGACCGCCGGCCTGATCGGCTCAAACGCATTGCTCAACTACCGGGTCGGACTCGATTACGCCCACTCGGTGGTCTACTTCGAGTTTGGCCGCACGTTCAACTTTCCTGACTTCGACGTGGTCGGACTTATCTTGCGTCCCGAAGATGACGGCCAATTCACGATCCTGGGCGTCGCGGATTTCGAGGGAAAGCCGTCGGTGCCGTCAGGGCCGGACGGCGTCCAACCCGGCGATCATCTCATCGCAGTCGACGGCATTCCCGTTCAAGGGTCGACGATGGGACAGGTATGGAACATGCTCGGCGGAACTCCCGGCCAGCAGCGCAAATTGACTATCGAGCGCGCGGGCAGGCAATTCACCATCGCGGCGACTGTGCAACATTTCCTTGGAGAACTGCCGGACGAGAAGGAAAAGAAAAAGAAGTAGCCGTCGCTCACTTCGGAGTCGAAGGCGCTTCGAACACCTCCTTCTCCAGAGTTGCGGTCGTGGCCGCGTCGAGACTCTCGCTCACGAACACGGTGTCGCCTTGCTCTTCGATCACAACCGTTCCGTCTTCAGTCGTCCAGGCATGGCGGCCCTTCAGCAGATCAACGGAATCGGCAATCTGCGTAGCTTTGTCCTGCGCCGACTCTCCTGCCTCCTCCACTTTCTTGTAGCGTTGCCTGAGCGATCGCGCATAAATCGCCGCAAACTCTTCGGCCTTGTCAGCGTTCGACCACCGCGACACGTACAGCAAGCCGAGAGGCGCTGCTTCCCCGGACTCTGACTTTGGATTCGGCTTGGGCTTCGCGGCATAGTAATATCCGCCGCGCCATTCCGGATAAAGCTGTTTCGACAACGGCTTTCCGGCATATTGCTCGATCAGCACACCCACGTCGAACTCGCCCATCGCGCCAATATCGAACTTCTCATAATCCTTGAAATCGTGTTTGAACTCTGGCAGCCGCATGGGCTCGAGCTTTTCGCCTGATAAATAAGTCTCGGGCTGCATGATCTGTCGGGTAGTGTGCGGAGGATTTCGCAACACGCCGGCAAACGCCTGCTCCTTTCCGCCTTTCTGCATCAACTTGACGACGAACTCCATCCCGTAACTGTACGGAAAAGTGAGCGACTCTTTCAGGAAAATTGGCGCGTCGTTGAATACCTTCGTGCCCGGCGTGCCGGTGAGAGTCTCTTCCTCCATTGCGTCCACCAGCGCCGGAGAGTTAGCGATTGAGTGGCCGGTCGGGGCCATAGCGTATTGAAACATCATGGCCTGGGCTTGACCCTCAACCACGGCTTCGCGAGCGTTATCCATCTCGTCATTTTCGATATCGGCCGCTGTCGGATCCTTTCTGATTTCGCCCAGGTCTTTCTCGCCTTTCTTCATCCACTTCTGCAGCCCGATCGATTGATCCTGCAACGCATGCGTCAACTCGTGAGCCATCACCGGCTCTTGTTCTTCGATGGGCACCCAGTCCAGCAAGTTCACGGTTTTTGTTTTTGGGTCATAGTAACCAGCCACTTCCTCCCGCAACAGCGTAACCAAAAATGTTTCCAAATTGAAATCACGCGGCAACAGTCCGAACTTCTTCAGCACCAGTTCCGACCGACGCAGGCGCTTCGTGTCCTCGTCGTTCACGTGCTTGGTGAGATAGGAAACCACCTCATCGCGGCTGGTCAGTTTGCGCTTCACTTCTTTTCGGATGGGAAGCCCGGTTTGTTTGCTGTCAAACTCGAGAATCTCATCGACGGAGTGGAAAAGTTCCTCAGCCTGACGCGGCGTGATCTTGACGTTCTTCTTTCGGAGCTTCTTCCTTCGGCGGTTGCGCCGGAGGTGGAATAGGTTTGGGCTCTTGCATGGTTGGGGAGTTTGACGGCTCGGAGGCACGGTCCGCAGGCTTCTCGGCCGATGGGGCATCTTGTGCGCCAGCCGGCAGAGGCACCCATAGGGCTGCAGCCAATACAACCGCAAAAAACAACCGAAGAGTCCCTGAGCCACCCGTCTTAACCATATTCATTGAGATTGAGTTTATACGTTTCCGTATACTTTTCCTTTATGACCACCAGGCCCGTCAATCTCTGGACTTCGAACGACCACGCCCGTGACTATCTCGAGCGTGCCGATTCTATTTCCCACCGTCAGGAGGGCGAGTCGGCGCTGCTCGAACTCATTCCGCCGGCGACGCGCCGAATCCTTGATCTGGGCACCGGTGACGGACGCCTGCTGCGTCTGGTGCGGCACCAGCATCCTGAGACCGAAGCCGTCGCCATTGACTTCTCCCCCACGATGCTGGAAGCGGCCCGTAAGACCTTTGCCGCGGAATCCTCCGTCTGCGTGATCGCCCAGAATCTCGACGAACCGCTGCCTGCGCTCGGCAAGTTCGATGCCGTCATCTCCAGTTTCGCGATTCATCATCTCGTGCACGAACGCAAGCAATCGCTCTACACCGAGATTTACAGTCTGCTAAATCCGAACGGCGTCTTCTGCAATCTGGAGCACGTGGCCTCGCCGTCGCCGCGGTTGCACCAGGAGTTTTTGGAGCGCATCGGGTTCACCGTCGAAACCGAAGATCCATCGAACAAGTTGTTAGACGTCGAAACGCAACTAGGATGGTTCCGCGAGATTGGCTTCGTGGACGTAGACTGCTATTGGAAATGGCGGGAATTGGCGCTATTGGCTGGATGGCGGCGGTAAAATTCGGCCTGAAGCAACCTCAACCAATTCCGTCTGTCATCCTGAGTGGAGCATCGGCCTTTCCGAAGGAAACTCCGATTCGTAGTCGAAGGATCTCTGCACCCGGGTACGAAGCCGGCTCCGCCAGGAGTTCTCTCCACTTCGCTCAGCATGACAGGGTGAGTGACTACCCCTGATTTACCTGTTTCGCGACCCACTCCCCTGCTTCCCGCGTCCCTAGCCGCCCTCCAATATCCTGCGTGGTCTTCTTCTGTCGCACCGCTTCGAGCACCGCAGCTTCGATCTTCTCCGCTTCTTGCGTCATCCCCAGATGCGCCAGCATCATCGCCGCCGTCAGAATCGCGCCCAACGGATTCGCCATGTTCTTGCCCGCGATCGGCGGGGCGGAGCCGTGTACCGGCTCGAACATCGACGTCTTCCCCGGGTGAATATTACCGCTGGCGGCCATTCCCAGCCCTCCCTGCAAACCCGCAGCAAGGTCGGTGATGATGTCTCCGAACATATTATTCGTGACAATCACGTCAAACTGCCGCGGATCCCGCACCATCTGCATGCAGAGCGCATCCACATACATGTGCTCTGCGGCAATTTGCGGATACTCGCCACTGACCTCCTTAAACACGCGCTGCCACAAGCCTCCGGCGTGAGTCATGGCGTTCGACTTGTCGCACATCAGGACTTTTCTGCGCGGGGAGCCCTCGAGTTTAGTGTGCCGCTCGCAATATTCGAACGCGTAGCGAATGATGCGCTCCACCCCTTTGCGCGTATTGATATCTTCCTGCGTCGCGATTTCGTCGGGCGTGCCCTGCTTGAAAACTCCTCCCGCGTCGGTGTAAACGCCCTCCGTGTTTTCGCGAATCACGACGAAGTCCACGTCTTTCGGCTCGATTCCTTTCAGGGGACAAAGCGCTGCATCCAGCAGGCGCACCGGACGCACATTGGCGTACAAGTCCATTTTGAACCGCATGCCCAGCAGAATCTCTTTAGCATGAATGTTGGTTTTGATCCGGGGATCGCCGAACGCGCCCACCAGAATAGCGTCGAAATCGCGCCCGAGCATGGCAAAGCCGTCAGGCGGCACCGTCGTCTGATCGCGCAGGTAGCGATCGGCGCCCCAATCGAAATCGGTTAATTCCACGGCTGCTCCTGAGGCCTGAATCACCTTCACCGCCTGGGGGATGACTTCCTGGCCTATCCCGTCTCCGGGGATGACGGCGATACGCTTCTTCTTACGCTCTTGGGTTTGCCGTTTCGAGTCCACGGCAGAAAACTTAACACAATCGCTATAATCGAACTACGGGTATGGGTATTACGGCACTTCAGGCTCACGGCGAAGAATTGGGCGCGACGGGCGTCGGCGAGTACCGTGGCGCAACGACGGCGGCTCGCTTCGCCGATCCGCAGGCGGAGTTTGCAGCGCTACGAAGCGGATGTGGTATTTACGACCTTGGATTCCGGGCCAAGATCTCGCTCACCGGCGGCGACCGCGTACGCTGGCTGAACGGCGTGGTCACCAACAATGTCCGGGACCTCGCCGTGGGGCAGGGAGCGTATGCCTTTCTGCTGAATCCGCAAGGCCACATCCTGGGCGACCTCTATGCCTACAACCGCGGAGATTCCATTACGGTTGATACCGACTCCGCGCAGGCGGAGAAGATTCTCGCCACGTTCGACCATTACATCATCATGGACGACGTTGAAGTCACGAATCTCAGCCAACAAATTACTGCGTTGGGGATTGGTGGACCGAAATCACGCGGCGTGTTGACGGCAGCCGGCATCGACGTTCCTGAGACTAAGCCGCTCGAGGTCGTCACTCCACGATGCAATTGTCAGTGCGATTGCTTGCAATGCACGGTGGTCCGCGGCGAGGACACTCAGCATGAATCCTACGAGATCTGGATCGTGCCTCAAGACGTGGGCAAACTATGGCAAGCTTTGCTGGCCGCTGGTGCTACGCCTGTGGGCTCTGAGGCGTTAGAGTTGCACCGCATCGTCTCGGGCATTCCGCGGTATGGTGTGGACATCCGGGAGCGCGACCTGCCGCAGGAGACCGAGCAGTCCCGCGCCTTGAATTTCAACAAGGGATGCTACGTCGGCCAGGAGATTGTCGAGCGCATTCGCTCGCGCGGTGCGGTTCACCGCAAGTTCACGGGATTTCTGGCAGAGGGCACCGCGCAGATCGCCGTCGGAAGCAAGGTCGTTGCTGGAGAGAAAGAAGTGGGAGAGATTACGAGCGCTGCTTCCCTGCAAGTGGCAGGAGCGGACAAAACTGTGGCGCTGGGATACGTTCGGCGCGAAGCGGGCACGCCCGGGCGTGAGGTGAAGATTGGCGCTGCGAAGGCTATCGTTGTGCAATTGCCATTCACCGACAGCGTCTTGCAGGAAGATCGTTCGCTGGAACAGCATTCGGCGTGAGGAACAAGGAAGTGCGTCTAGGACGCCGCGGCTTGACAGAGTGCAGTTGGATCGCTGGCACCCTTTCAGAGGGCGTCATCCCGAAGCCTCGCGTTTTCACCAGCGGGGCGAGAGCCTGCCCTGAGCGGAGTCGAAGGGGATCTCGCGAGCAGCTTCCAGACACGTTGCTGGTCCGCGCAGGATCTTTCCCTCTGCGTGAAAAACGGCTGCGGTCAAGATGAGTCACGCCGGAAAAGAAACTGACGGGCCCAGAAATTCGGCTTTATTTTTTGAGGAGAAAGTCTTATGGCTGACAAGAAACACGAACAATCTGGCTTCAAAGTAACCGACCGGCGACTATTCACTTCCGAAGGCGAGTTGCGCGCCGAGGCCGCCGAAGAAGTCGAGCCGCCAAAAGCGTCGACTCCCATTGCAACGAAAGAAGCTGTGTCCGCGGAAAAACCTCCCGCGCCCGTGGCAGTAGACGCCGAGGCGGTGGCGGATCGCGAAATGCCCATGCCCCCCACCAGCGCGGAGCAGGAGGCGCAGGCTGCGGCCTATCGCCAGTCATCCAAAGATGTGGACACGCAGGTCGAGATGAGCGGGCATTCCGCCAAGGATTTCGAGATCACGTTCGAGCGTTTTCTCGCCTCGCTCTACATGACTGCGATGATGCAGCTGGGATTGATGCGGCAAAAGGGCGAGCAGCCGCAAGTCGACATCATTGGAGCCCGCCAGACCATCGACACGCTGAGCCTCATCTCCGAGAAAACCAAGGGCAATCTCACGCCGGCGGAAGAGAATTTCCTGCAGAACAGCCTTTATGAACTGCGCATGGCCTATGTCGAAGTGACCAACGCGCTCGCACGGCCGCCGCAGCCAGGTCCCGCCACCGGAACCAGCGGGCGGTAAAAGCGAAAAGATGTCAGTGAGATCGTGAAAGCCAGAAAATGAAAGCGACCTTGACCGTGCTGGGCAGCGGCACATCCATGGGCGTGCCCACGCTGGGATGCGACTGCGCCGTCTGCCACTCGAGCGATCCTCACGACCGCCGGACGCGGCCGTCGATCATGCTTGAGTACGGCGGCAAGGTCGTGCTTATTGACACTACTCCAGACTTTTATACTCAGGCCGTGCGCGAAAACATCACGCGCGTGGACGCCGTGCTCTACACGCACACTCACGCCGATCACATTCTCGGCATCGATGACCTGCGTCCTCTCACCTACCGGCACAAGCCGGAGAAGTTGCCGCTCTATGCGCGTCCCGACGCCGCGGCATTCTTGCGCCGGATGTTCAGCTACATCTTCGATGCCGACTATAAATTCGGCGGACTGCCCCTGCTGGAACTGCGTCCCATTGATGGTCCCGTGGATGTGCTGGGAGCGCGCTTCGAGCCGGTGATCCTGATCCACGGGGAAACGCAGATTTACGGATACCGCTTCGGCTCGGCCGCGTATCTCACCGATCACAGTGAAATTCCAGAATCGTCACTGCATCAACTGGAAGGGCTGGACATTCTCTTTCTCGATGCATTGCGGCACAAACCGCATCCCACTCATTCCACGATAAAAAATTCGCTGGCCATCGTGGATCGGTTGAAACCGAAGCGGGCGTTCTTCACCCACATCTGCCACGATCTGGCGCATGAGGCCACCAATGCCACGTTGCCGCGCCACGTGCGCTTGTCGCATGACGGAATGAAACTTGAATTTGAAATCTGATTTATGTGGCGCGGGCGCCCTCGCCGCGCGCTGCCGCACAAAAATCGCTGGCGAGAAGATGCAGCAACACCGTGCGGATTTGAGAGAGCATGACACGCCTGCGCGGGCGGGGGCGCCCGCGCCACATGATTCATGCAGATTTTCCACAAACTCGACGAAGTCCCCGCGAACTTCGGCCCGACGGTGGTCACCGTGGGCAACTTTGACGGCGTCCACCGCGCCCATGCGCACGTGCTGCGCGAGATCGTTTCGCGGGCGCGGGCAAGCCAAGCCAAAGCCGTTGCAGTAACCTTCGAGCCGCATCCCACACGGATTCTGCGGCCAGAGGCCGAATTGAAGCTGCTCACACCCACTCCCGAAAAACTGCGTCTGCTCGAAGCCACGGGGATCGACGCCGTCCTGCTGCTTCCCTTTGGACGGGATCTCTCGCTGCTGACTCCGCGCCAGTTTGCTGACCGCATTCTCAAGAAAAAGCTGCACGCGCGCGAAGTGCACGAGGGCTTTAACTTCCGCTTCGGTCATAAGGCAGCCGGCGACATCAATGTGCTCGCCGACCTCGGCCGCGAGATGGGCTTCGAGGTCAAACTCTATCCCGAGATGACTTTGCGCGGCGAAGCCGTATCCAGCAGCCAGATCCGCAAACTACTCACCGCCGGCCGCGTGAGTCGCGCTCGGCATCTCCTGTCGCGTCCCTTTTCAATTCTCGGCACGCCGGGCCGCGGACGCGGCTACGGATCGAAGTACACGGTGCCCACCATCAACCTGGCGTGCTACGAAGAACTGGTGCCCCAAGACGGCGTCTACATCACATGGACACGGGTCGGCGCGGAACGCTTCGATTCCGTTACGAATATCGGTAACCGCCCTACCTTCGGAGCAGAATTGTTTGCCATTGAAACTCATCTGCTCAACTTCCATCCCATTGAACTAACTCCCGAGACCGAGGTCGAAATCTGTTTTCTGCAACGCCTGCGTGACGAAATTAAGTTTCCCAGCGTCGACGCCCTGCGTGAACAGATTGCACGCGATGTGAAAAAAGCGCGGCGATATTTCCATTTGCTGCCAAGAGCCAGCGGCACGGCGGAAACCCACTAGTGCGTGCTCTTTCGATTAACCACTACCGCCATGTTTCCCCGGTAAAATGTAGCTTTATGCAGGACTCCTGACTCCGGTACATATAACTCATGGACAAGTTCATCCTTCGCGGCGGAGAGCCCCTGCTCGGTACCGTTCGCGTCAGTGGCGCCAAAAATGCCGCGCTCCCCTGCATGGCCGCTGCCCTGCTCACCGATCAACCCGTCATTCTCGAAAATATTCCCCAGGTTCGTGACATCCAGACCACGCGCAACCTGCTGGCCGCCATGGGCGCCGAAGTCGAACTCGGCTACGGACGCGCCCAGCACCGCACTACCATAAACTGCGCCACCCTCGCCGCTCCCGAAGCTTCCTACGAACTGGTCAAAACCATGCGTGCCTCCACCCTGGTACTCGGCCCACTCGTAGCCCGCTGCGGCCACGCCCGCGTCTCCCTTCCCGGGGGATGCGCCATCGGAGCTCGTCCCATTGATCTCCATATCAAAGGTCTCGAACGTCTGGGCGCGAAGATCACCCAGGAACACGGCTATGTGGAAGCCAGCACTGACCGTCTGAAAGGCGCGGAATTTGTTTTCGACAGGATCACCGTCACCGGCACCGAAGACCTTCTCATGGCCGCGACCCTCGCCGATGGCGAGACCATCCTGCAGAACTGCGCCCGCGAGCCCGAAGTCGCCGACCTCGCCGCTCTTCTCAATAAGATGGGAGCCAGGATCGAGGGCGCTGGATCGCCCACCATCCGCGTGAAGGGCGTGACCAAGTTAAACGGCGCCAAGCATCGCATCATTCCCGACCGCATCGAGGCCGGCACCTTCATCATCGCCGGCGCCATGACCGGCGGCGATCTCAACATCGCCGGATGCGATCCATCGCACCTCGAAGCGCTCCTCAGCAAACTCCATGAAGTTGGCGTTAAAACTAAAACCACGGCTGATTCCGTTCGGGTCATGGGCGACAACCCTTTCACCGCCGCCGACATGTCGACCGAAGAGCATCCCGGATTCCCCACCGACTGCCAGGCGCAATTCATGGCGCTGGCCACACAGGCCGAAGGCACCTCGATGATCACTGAAAATATTTTCGAGAACCGCTTCATGCACGCGCAGGAACTGGTGCGCATGGGCGCCAACATCAAAATTGAAGGCCGCCGCGCCGTCGTCCGCGGGAAAACTCCCCTCAGCGCCGCCGCCGTGCTGGCCAGTGACCTTCGGGCCTCCGCCTCCCTGGTCCTCGCCGCCCTGGTCGCCGACGGAGAAACCATCATCGACCGCGTCTACCACATCGACCGCGGCTACGAACACATCGAAGAAAAGTTAAAAGCCGTCGGCGCCCAAATCCGCCGCATCGGCGAAATGTTCCCCAAGAAGACCGCCGCCGCAAAATAATCTCACGTAGCCTCGGACGCATTCGTCCGGGGACCGCTCATGTGGCGCGGACTCGCTGCGGGGGCAGGCGACGAACGTCCGGCTGCCGGAAAGGTCGATGAGTTAATCGCGATCTTATGCCAACAACGAACTGGCACAACTCGATATAGTTTCGGTCCTTCATCGACAAGAGAGATACTCTATTTGCCAATTTCAGACATCTTCTGACGAGTCGCGAGCATCTAGACCACAAAAACACCTATCCGAATAGCACAATTTGAGTGGGGCGAATGCGCAAATTTCGAGTGGTGCTTCTTGTCAGCGTGTCTTGCAGTGTGCCGATGCTGGGTCAAACCGATAAGGGCGAACTGTTCGGCGGATATTCCTTCGAGCGGATTGCGCCTGGGTGCGGGTCAAACTATAGATGTGGAACCGCCGAAGCCGGTCCCGCCTCGAATCTCAGCGGCTGGACTGCATCGCTAACCGGGTATTTCTATCAGTCGTTAGGAATTTCGGCGCAGTTCACCGGAAACTACAACGGAACCGCAGCGATATCGTCCTCGACGGTGCAGCGGTATACGTATCAGTTCGGGCCTGCCTATGCTTTTCGTGTGCGAAAGGCGAGGACTTTTGCACACGCTTTGCTCGGAGGTGTCACTCAAAGATCGGCCGACCAGGGCCTAACCTACAGCGCGTTCATGTGGTCCGTGGGAGGAGGTCTGGACTTCAAGGTATCGAGCCGAATATCTATTCGTCCTGTGCAGCTAGATTACGAGAGGCAACGCGTTCCGGTAGTCGACACCGGCGGTCCGACACCCTTCCCCCCAATCGGCGTCAATGGATTGCGGTACTCGGCGGGAATCGTTCTCAGCTTCTAAAACTCACAGTCCGCAGCAACCCGCAGTTGGCGTGTTTGACGTTAACAGGGGATTTATCAACAGTTGAAACGGTTGCACACCGAGCGGTGGCTCCAATAACTTCCGGTTGGCCAACCATCCACTCTGTCCCGGACACGCACATTTCAGGTCGGATCACATGGATTCGGCCTTTTTCTGCACCCGACAGACTGTTTGCGCTCCTGTTAGGACGCATGCCCAAACCGAGCTTTTCTGACCAGACTTGAGATTGGGGAAATGAGAAACTCCGTGGTGAAGTCATTTGCGAGCGAGACCAAGGGTTTCATCAAGTTCAGCTTGCTTTGGCCGGCCAGGAGGCTAACATGCTTTGGACTATTTTCGTTGTTTTGCTTATTTTGTGGCTGCTGGGTTTCAGTTTGCACATTGGCGGAGGCCTCATCCACTTGCTTCTGGTAGTGGGGCTGGTAATTCTAGTCATTAACTTATTGGGCGGACGACGAAGTGCCGTCTGAAGCAAGGGATCACGAGTCCCACTGCCGGTAGGTTGTGGTGTCATCGTCTTGCCCGCCGTGGAGATTCCTGACGACAGCATTGCGAAGTACGAAACCGCGCTGCAAGACGGAAGAAATCCTGCTGATCGTCCACGGGACGGCCCGCAGAAGCATGCAAGTCGAAGGACATCATCGAGAGTACTCTCACTGCTCCTAGCCGAGGCAGTAGCGGCGAATAGGTATCATCCAGGATGCCGGGGACACATCATGCCACAGAGCACGCACAATCGAGCCGCAGAACTCCATAACCTTGCGGCCCACGCCCACGCCACGGCTCATGGCAAGGGAGATCATCTAACCGCTCACGAACTCAGCAAACAGGCGCACGAGCACTCCACGAACGCCCACAAGCTCGCCGAAGAGCTGGGCACGAAGGCTGCAAGGTCCAGCAAAGCTAAAGGGCGGAATGTAATAGGGACCTGATAGATGCGGCTGGCCTTAATACTCAAAACCCACTGAGTGTAATGGCGATTTTTCGCCAAGTGATGCACCCGATGATGGTTTCCAACCATCCTGCACGCGATGAATACGATTCGGTATTGGGTTCAATTCGACCCAAATGTTCGAAAAAGGAACGTACTCCGCGCCTCTGTCAGGAGCCGTTTTCCGTTGAAGGTCGCCTCGCCCTTTTCGTATCCACCCACGACATATTTCCAACCGAACGTCGTTCCCCCGCTCAATTTCAATACGTACATGTGGCCAGGCATCACTTCGATCCCGTCTTTCGAATAACAAACATTACTTGATCGCAGTTAGCTGTTGACACGATCTTGGTCACAACTGCCAGTGCCTGTCCAGCGGGATCGAGGACCGTGAGCGTCAGCTCGTCTTCTTTTGCACCAGCATTCCCCTCTAGCAATTCCACCTCGACGCCCGTCAGTTTGGGGAGGGACGGACTAAAACCTTGTTCTGCATCGTTTACCAGATTCGTCCAAGCTTCATTCCATCCCGCGGTATTCACCTGATCGGGCATCATGAATGCTTGCTGTTCGGCTGTGGATGCACTCATTGGCACCGAACTCGTCGCCACTTTGTGTCTGCAAGCAGTGATTATCAAAAGAAGACACCCTACGAGCACGCGTCTGAAGGGGAGAGCCATTGTTCACCATTCCACGCGAAAGAATTGAGCAATATTCTACGCAACGCTAGATCGTTGTGAACACGCCGTTTGTTCGGCGGGGAGCTGGGTGAATGAGTGATATGGGGATGTTCCAACGGTTAGGATGCAGGACGCTTTCCATACCGCCATTCAAGCAGAAAAGCGATGCCGGTGCCGATGAGGACGAACGGCCAGGCCCAACGGGTGTTGACGTGGATCACGCGCACGCCTGAGAGCAGGAAGATGACGCTACCGATCAGAAATAGTGGGCTAGTGATAGCGCAGTGAAAAGAGCGATTCCTAGTCCAGTTGGCAAGGCAGGCGATGGCCATCGCGAAAAGGCACGTAGCCGCTGACGACACATGGAGAGGACGCCAATTGGCACAACCCAGCAGCCCTGCGGCCGCGAGAAGTGCCCAAATCCAATCAGGGAATCGACGTTGCACGGAATGCCCCTCTTGTTGAAGCATACCTCCTCTGAGGCTTGCGGAAGATGAGCGCTATGGGGATTTTGCAACAGCTAGGCGGACGAGCCTAATTTGGTAGAGTTTCAAGGATTTTCACAAGGGTCTTCGTTTAGCATTTTGCGAAGTTGAGCAGTCCTTTCTTCGGTCATTGCCGCAACCACTCGCGCAGAGCACATCGGGTACATGCTGCCGTACTCTAACCGTTTGTCTTCTGCCGGGTAGAGTGCTTCAAGCTGTGCATCTCTGAATGCAACCCAAGCGCGTTGCGCGGCACGCAGCTTTTTTGCCGCGTTGGCATCGCTTTTCAGCGTGGACAACACCTGTTGGTAGACGCGGTTCAGTTCGGCATCGGCATCAGAAGCCTCCTCTCCAGCGCCGCGATTCATCTCCGACTGCGTCATCGGCGTTTTCGGGCTTTCTTTGGATTGACATGATGCATACGTAGCAACGAATGAGAAAAGTACAACAACAACGAGGCGGTTCATGCAGCAATTTTTGATCTCAGAACGCGGTGCTGTCAACGGCTCGAAAATAGGGTGGCGAAAACAGATGGGATGAGAAGGCCGGTCTCCGACGGGATGCTGTACGCTCCCAAGTTATCGACGCGCTTGAAGCGCAAGAGATAAAGGAGACCGGCAATGAAGAAGATTAGCACCGCTGCGGCAAAGGCGACGAAGAATTTTTCCCAACAGAAGCTGACGATTGGTTTGGATTTGGGCGATCGATCAAGTTGGTACTGCCTGCTAGACGAAGTGGGTGAAGTGCTGCTGGAACAGAAAATGGGCACGACCCCGAAGGCGATGCGAGAGGTGTTCGGAAGCATGCCGCGCTGCCGGATCGCGCTGGAGACCGGAATGCATTCGCCTTGGTTGAGCCGCTTGTTGAGCGAACTGGGACACGAGGTGATCGTGGCCCATGCGCGCAATGTGCGGTTGATCGGGGAACGTCGGAAGAAGGACGATCGGCTGGATGCGCGGACGCTGGCCCGGTTGGCGCGAATCGATCCCCAGTTGTTATGTCCAGTGAAGCATCGTAGCGCAAAAGCGCAAGCCGATCTGACGGTGATCCGAGCGCGAGCCGGACTGGTGCGCTCACGGACGGCGCTGATCAATACGGCGCGGGGACTGACCAAGTCTTATGGGGAGCGGTTGCGGGGCTGCAATCCGCGCAACCTGAATCCCGAGAAAGCCCAGGGGCTGAGTCCGGAACTGCAAAGCGCACTGGAGCCGTTGCTGGCGGCCATCGAATCGCTCAGCGAGCGGATTTACCAATACAACCAGCAGATCGAGACGATCGCCAAGGAAAGTTATCCGCAAGTAGCGCGGCTGGAACAGGTGAAGGGAGTGGGAACGCTGATCGCGCTCACCTACCTGCTGACGCTGGAAGATCCACATCGTTTTCGCAAGAGCCGCGACGTGGGCTGCTATGTGGGACTGCAGCCGGGACGGCGGAACTCGGGGCAAAGCGAGCCGCAGCTGCACATCAGCAAAGAAGGCGATCCGTATCTGCGAACCCTGCTAGTGCAGGGAGCGCACCATATTCTGGGACCGTTTGGCGCGGACAGCGATCTGCGGCGCTGGGGTCTGAAACTGGCCGAACGCGGCGGAAAAAATGGGAAGAAACGGGCGGTGATTGCTACGGCGCGAAAGTTAGCCGTGTTGCTGCATCGACTGTGGGTGAGCGGAGAAGCGTACGAACCGTTGCGCAACAGCCACCGGATCGCGATGCCGGTGGCAGCGTAAAGTCAAAATCGTCTTAGGAAGGAAAAAACAAAAGCCCAACGCCGAGTTCCGGTGACTGCGTCTATGGCCTGGCCCAACTTCCATCCTGGAGATGGAAATAGAGGTCGAAAATCAGGTGGCAGCACCGGCTGAAACAAGAACACCCAACTTGCACCGAGCGAACAAAATCGCTCACTGAAGAGTGCGGATGGAAGGGTGGCGACAGTGGCGGCTCGGCCGGAGAAAAACCTTGTCCAATGAAAAACCAAAAGAACCCTCTTGACTCCGACCGGCCTTCTCATGGAAGGCCATTACGCTCATTGAGGTTGTGTGACCGCATACACCGCGCTCGGGAACAGGCAGATCGCAGGCACCCGCGTTCATCCCGTCGTCGACTTGAGCAGCAGCGGAAAGACAATTTCCCGACAGTAACGGCGGTCGCCTCAATACGGTGGATTCCTAATTACGAAAGTACAGTGATCACGGGTGCTTTATCGCAGGTAGAGACGACAATCGAAATCGCCAACCGAGTTTGCGATTCGGTATTTCACCGTTCAATCAAGACGACGACTGACTCGGCGAGTGGCTACCGGGTCGCTCCGATGAGCGAGGAATCCTCTGCTATCATGCCGGCCGGACTATGAACTTTATTCTTCAGGAGGACACGGATGTCGTCCACTCGACGAGAAGTGCTTTTTCTGCTCTCGGGATTTGTTTCGAGCGCGGTTAAATTAGAAGCTTTGCCTAGCCAGGACAATTCCCTTCCCTCGACTACATACCCGTTCAGCGAACTGCCAATGAAGACTGTAAACGGCGCCGAGATCCGACCTGTTCTGAAAGGCAAACTGGCCACAGCCGAGCCGTTGGAAGTGCACGAAACCACATTACCGCCGGGCGGGATGCCGCATGCTCCACATCACCACGTGCACAGCGAAATGTGGCTCATTCGGGAAGGTACCGTACAGCTCACGATCAATGGCACAAGCCATGTCATGGGCCCGGGCTCGGTGGGATTTGTTCATTCCAACGACGAGCACGGCATAAAAAATGTCGGCACGACGCCGGCCACTTATTTTGTGGTTGCGGTGGGACCGGGGGCGGATGCCCAATAGTGTCCGCCGCGTCAGAAATGAAAGTTTATGCCCGCCGGTTGGTATGGAGGCCAGCGGACACGCACGCTGGTTCGAGCGACTGCTGGCCGAGTTGCACCGGAGCGAATGAAGTTGCGACGAGAGAGGGTATCATTCATAAGACGGTCGTTCGCGTCCTTTCGAGAATGCGGCATTTCCACACATCCTGAAACGACTTATGCCCTGTCTTGTAATTGACGAGGAACACCGGCTCGCTCTTAAATCTTCGGCGCCCATCCCTTCTCATACTCACGTCCCCACATCTTCATGGCTTCCGGGTCGCCCTGGATGCGGCCATTGTTGGCGTCGAGTTGCAACTCCCGATTCACTTCCCACGCAATATTGGAGAGTTGCAACATGGTAACGGAGACGTTGCCGACCTCGATCGGAGCGTTGAGCTTGTCGCCTTTGCGAATTCCCGCGATGAAGTTCGCGAAGTGAGCATCCGTCATCGAATCGCGGCCGACGAGATCGGCGGACGAGGTCGCCGCACCAGCCTTAAATTCACTTGTCTTATTCCCCTTGAGGTCGTAGATCTCATAGCCACCACGATCGACCAGCACAGTGGCTTTGGTGCCCATAATGGTCGAGCCGCGGTCGCGGCCGTAAACCTTCATCCCCTGGCAGCTCTTGCCCTCCCAGGAAATCATCTGGTCTTCGTATGCAAAGCTGGTCACCAGCGTGTCATAAAACTGCCAGTCGTCTTTGAACTGGTATCTACCGCCTGATGAAGTGACCCGCTTGGGATAATCGACGCCCAGAGCCCAGCGGCAGACATCGACTTCGTGCGTGCCGTTATTGAGCGTCTCACCCGTGCCGTAAATTTTGAACCAGTGCCAGTTATACGGGTGCACATTATCCCTGTAGGGCCTGCGGGGCGCCGGACCCTGCCACAGGTCCCAATCAAGCTGAGGCGGCACCGGCACTTCTTTGCCTGTGCCGATCGATTTCCTGTTGTTGACGTACCAGGCTTTCGCGAAGTAGGGCCTCCCGATTGCGCCCGCGTGGATCTTTTCGACGATCTCGATGGTATGTGGAGAAGAGCGCTGCTGTGTACCCATCTGCACGAGTTTTTGATATTTGCGCTGCGCCTCAACCAGCATCTCTCCCTCGGCTGGATTGTGGCTGCAGGGTTTTTCTACGTACACGTGCTTTCCCGCCTGCAATCCGGCGATGGCCATGGGGGTATGCCAGTGGTCGGGAGTGGCGATGGTGATGGCGTCGACATCCTTCTGCTCGAGAATTTTTCGAAAGTCTTTGTCCGTCTGAGCTGCCTCGCCCATTTCCTGCCGCACACTGTCGGCGAACTTTTGGAGAATGTTGCTATCCACATCGCAGACATGCGAGATGCGGGCGGAGGTCTTGTTGGCTTTAAGCGCCGAGAGATGAGCATAGGCGCGTCCATTCAGACCGATAATCGCAAAATTGAGGCGATCATTCGAGCCCAGGATCTGGGCATAGCTTTTTGCCGTAGTTCCCAGGGCGAGCCCCGTCGCGCCTACCGCCAGTGCATCGAGAAACTCACGTCGTGTGATCATCGTTTTCCTTAGTGCGAGCAGTCAAGAGAGTCGAACCTGCATCGCGTCGTTCGTCGTTCAATGTCCTTCGCATGAGAATTGTATTTTACTTCTCCGCTTGCGGAACCATGCGTCTCGGGGTTTTGCGAATCTCGGTAATTGCGGAACCAATCACGATCAACTTTCTCTTCTCCAATGTCACCTGTCTTATTAGTAAAATGCTCGAATATATCGTACATGTTGGGTCAATGAATGCTATGGCGATTTTTGGCCAGTGATGATGTCAGCTATTCGGAAGCGATCAAATGTCAGTTAAAATTCCAGCCGATTTCCATCAGCAAAAGATGATTGCCGCTGGAGGCGCCGGAATTGCCAACCTCGTACGCGGTATAGGCTGTGAGTTTTGAACTCAGTTTGATCGCTGCGCCGGGCGTAAAGTACCCGGTGGCATGTTTGCCCGTGAACCAATCGGCTGCAAGGGTTACCCGTTTACCCACAGGTTGCTCGACCCCGAACTGGCCCCCGGCTTTGTCTCCAGCCGAAACTACGTTAGCGGTGACGTTATACGCACCGAACGTAAGTCGAGTGTGGCGCTTCAGCGTCTTCGTGAACTCAGCATAGACATAACTTCCGGCATTGTAGGTCTTGTTCTGGACAGGAATGAAGACATCATCACCCAGCATGAAAGCCCAACCGTTCGTGCCCCCATCGTAGGCCTTCCACTTTATCGTCGGGGTGGGGGTGGTTTGAGACGGGCCGGGGGATGAAATCCCGTTCACGTTGACGCCAACTTCAATACGGTGTCCGATTCCTGCGACCAAACGCGGTGTGTACGTCCCCGTACTCGCGTGCCAGAGAAAAGAAAAGTCAAATTCGCCATAGACTTTGCCCTTATCGAGCACGTCACCGCTGGGGACGTTGAAGATGGTTTGCTGTGCCAACACAGCCGATCCCGTGAAGACCAGCAATGTGCAGGACAAGGCCAGCAGGACGGACCGCTTTAGGTCCCGTCCCTTCACGCGTATCACTTCACGCACCACCAGAAGTACATGTAAGCGATTCGGAAATTGCAAGAAACGATGGTGGTTGCAAGAGAGATTAGGTTCTCGCACGAAATGTCTCCGACACGCCAAGATTTGTTGGACCCCTCACTGCGTTCCCGGTCGAATCGCGTCCAGTCGGTGGATATGAAGCACGCGGGGTTTCTGGCGAGAAGGTCGTTCCATCAAACTCGTAGTTAATGCCCACTGCTTGAACTCGCGCAGTAGCGTGACTTCGAAGTAAACCAAGAACGCGACGCTAGATGTCGCGATCGTTAGAAGGAATAGCCGAGCCGACATAGGAACCACCTCTGAGGCCAGTGTTCTATTCCTTGTATTCGATCAGGGAGAACATAAAGGGGGACTAAACGGTTCATAAAACATTTGTAAGGAAGAGTGGGGCGGTTTGGTTTTTCCACTTCAGGATCGCGGTAGTGGCCAGACAGCAGGTTCGAGCGCGACAACTGTCGCTAACAGGCGTGGGTGTTGAAAAACTCAATCATCAGAAAATGGCTAAAAAACTTTGCATTAGGAATGCCCTACAAACGACTTTCTCGGTTTGCGTAGACATTTTCTATCTCCCAAATTTCGGCTGTTTTGAGGAAAATGGACTTTTTCAACAGGCACAGGCCATTTCACGCATTAAGAGTTGCCCGGAGTGTTCTCTGGGATCGCGGAATACTGTAGTTGCGAAGAAGGAAAAAACACCATGTCAAAGGCACGGATGAGTAATCCTCTGCTGCGGCCAGCCAAAATCGGGGTTGTTCCGAGAACCTGCTAGAAGAAATCGATTGCCTTCACATCCCCGACATAGCCAATGATGTTGATGGTTCCCTGCGGCAATAAATCCGGATTGATATACAGGATATCTTGGGGGAGTTGGTAGACACGCAAGGCGCCACCTTCGGCTACGTACTCGACGAGGCGGGTAGTAAAACCTTGCAGGCCGTTTACGTCGCCGTTGTCGGGAGGAATGAAAACAGATTTGTCGCCGGTTCTGTAAATCGACAAGCAACCGCGAACTTCACCGCTGGGATTGTTGACATTGCCGATATTGGTGCAACCGTGCGATCCGATGAAGAGCTGGCCGTCCGCGGTCAGATCCATGCGCCAATGGTAGCCATCGGTGATTACAGCAGTGCCGGTCACCGTCCCCGAGGTCAGATCGATAATATCGAGGCGTCCGCAGCTGGTGGCGGCCGTCTTCTCGCCGGTGCAGGCATGGTTGGTTGGCGAAGTGCCGGCAACGTAAAGGGTCGAGCCGTTGAGTAACGCCCAGGTGGCAGCATCGACGGGAATCGTATTGCTAACCGTAAGGCTCGACAGGTCAAACGCCATTACACTCGCCTGCGTCCCCCCGCACTGTGGACCACAATTTAAGATGTAAGCCGTGCTCCCGTTGATGATGCCGTAGACGGGCCGGTCGAAACCGGAAACGATGGTGCAGACCGCATTCGGAGGATTGGATAAACAACTGGTGTCAACGGGAGGCGCGGCGACTCCGGGCGAAAGCACGGTCACCGAGTTGGAATCATTGCTAAAAACCAGAAGTTGAGTGCCAGTCGAGTTCGCGATCACAGTTTGAGCATTGGTGACGGCAATTGACGTGGTGAGCCCTCCGCCGGCGAAATTCATCACTTCTACTGCGCCAACGAAAGAAAATCCATTAATGGTGGCCGAGGGGACTGCGGCATATCCCAAGGGCGTGGCGCTGGGAATTACGATGCTGGAGGTGGGCCCATGAAGGTGCACGCTTCCGATGGCGGCTTCCTTAGTGGTGTCCACCGCGTAAACGGTATTGCTGCTCGAATCGAAGGCTGCCGCTATGTTCCGGGAAGGAGACAGCACCATCAAACCTGGGCGGCTGCCCGCCCCCAGTGGGGAAATCCGCGGCAGAAGGTCGTAATTGCCATCGATGATTACCAAGCCGCCGAAAGTCGAAGTCGAGGTAACCCCCTGCGAAGCCAGAACACGATGCTGTAGACCGCTGGGTGGGTTCTTCTTCCCACTTCCGCCACCGCAAGAGATAAAACTCAGGCTGGCGCACAATCCGACCAGGAAACCCAGGCTGCTTCGCTTCAAACGGCATGCTCCTAACGACATGAAAAAGGGAGATTTAATTGCGAAATCGTGGATTATAACAGATCGGGAAGCTGGGCTCACGCGAGCCTCGCCTGGCGCAAACGAAGATGAGTCTGCTTTTTCCGGCCCTCTCGTCCCGGTATGATGGAGATGCACGAATTGGTTTCCGTCCTGTATTCTCTGAAAATATATGGCATCTGACTTTCTTGCTCGAATCAAGCAGGCTCCTGTGCTGTGCGATGGTGCCATGGGGACGCTGCTTTACGCCAAGGGCGTTTTTATCAATCGGTCTTACGATGAACTAAATCTGTCCCAGCCCGACCTGATTCGCGGTATTCACCACGAGTATTTGCAAGCGGGAGCGGAGATTATTGAAACCAATACTTTCGGTGGCAATTCGTTTCGCCTGGGACGGCACAGCTTGGCGGACAAAGTGCGCGACATCAACCGGGCGGGCGTGCGGGTCGCCCGTGACGCCGCCAAAAGCTTCGATGTGTGGGTGGCGGGATCGGTTGGCCCACTGGGAACCAGAATTGAACCTCTGGGGAAGACTTCGTTCCAGGAAGCGCGCGAGGCTTTTCGACAGCAGATTGAGGTTCTCGTCGAGGGCGGGGTCGATCTGCTGATTCTTGAGACCTTTGGATACCTGGAGGAGATTCACCAGGCGATGCTGGCCGCCAGGGATGTGAGCAGCTCGATACCGCTGGTGGCGCAGGTGACGATCGACGAAGATGGCAACTGCCTGGACGGCTCCGATCCGCAGACGTTCGTTCCGAAACTGGTGGAATGGGGGGCGGACGTGATTGGTTGCAACTGCAGCGTCGGTCCCGTGGCCATGCTTGACGCCATGGAACGAGTGCGCGCGGCCACTTCCCTTCCGCTGGCCGCGCAGCCCAATGCCGGCATTCCGCGATCGGTGGATGGCAGGAATATTTATTTGTGCTCGCCGGAATATATGGCCAGCTATGCGCGCAAATTCGTGGCGGCCGGAGTGCGGCTGGTTGGCGGGTGCTGCGGAACTACTCCGGAGCACATCCGGGTAATGAAGGCGGCGCTGCGGGTGGGCGAAGCTCGGGGTAAGACAGCTTCCAAACCTGCGGCAGGCGCGTCATCGACCCCAAGATCTGTTCCGGCCGTGCCACTGCAAAACCGCTCGTTGGTGGGCGCGAAGCTGGCTCGGGGCGAGTTTTTTACCATGGTGGAGATCGTTCCTCCGAAAGGGATCGACATTCAGAAAGAGGTCGAGGGTGCACGCTTTCTGAAGTCGGTGGGGGTGGATGCGGTCAACATCCCAGACAGCCCGCGAGCGTCGGCGCGCATGAGCAACCAGGCGCTCTCGCTGCTTGTTCAGCGCGAAGTCGGCATCGATGCGATTCTGCACTATACCTGCCGGGATCGCAATGTGCTGTGCATTCAGAGTGATCTGCTGGGCGCGGCGGCGGTGGGAATTCGGAATCTAATCTGCATTACCGGCGATCCTCCGAAGATGGGCAATTATCCAGATGCGACCGCGGTCTTTGACGTGGACGCCATCGGCTTGGTCAACATTGTCCACAACCTGAATCGCGGGCTCGACCTGGGAGGAAATCCGATCGGAGCCGGGACGGGCTTTGTGATTGGCGTGGGAGCAAACCCTGGGCTGACTGACATGGATGAGGAGATTCGCCGCTTCGAGTACAAGGTCGAGGCCGGGGCGGAGTACGCGGTGACCCAGCCGGTGTTCGATCTGCGTCTGCTGGAGAATTTCCTGAGACGGATCGAGCATTGCCGCATCCCGGTGGTGGCGGGCATCTGGCCGCTGGTCAGTGTTCGCAACGCGGAATTTATGAAAAATGAGCTGCGGGTCTCTGTGCCAGATGCGATTCTAGAACGCATGGCGCGGGCGCAGACTCCGGAAGCTGCGCGGGCCGAGGGTGTCGCCATTGCGAGAGAAATGCTGATTGCTGCCCGGCAGATGGTGCAAGGCGCGCAAATCAGCGCGCCGTCAGGGCGTTACAGCTCAGCGGTGGACGTGCTGGAAGCGCTGGGAACGAATGCGCCAGCCGCTTCCCGAATACTCCATTGATCCGATTCGAGGGCCGTTCCCGCAGCGGGACAACATTTTCCATTTTTTTGATCCTTCCCATAGAAAAGACTGGACACTTCTCCGGCTTAGTTGCATTACAATAAGAGACGGAGCGAAACCCGTTGCCCAAGTTTGAAGAGTGCCTTCAGCGACTGGAGAAAATTGTTCAGGAACTGGAAAAGGGAGAGGTCCCTTTGGAGAAATCTCTGACACTGTTCGAAGAAGGGATGCAGCTTTCTTCCGCCTGCCGCAAGGAATTGGAACAGGCGGAAGGAAAAGTCGAGATCCTGCTGAAAAAGAATGGGAAGCTTCAAGCTGAACCGTTCGAACCGCTGACAGAAAAGTTGCCTGCACGCCGGTAAGAGTGTGGAGTTCTGAGCGCGATTCGAGAGCTTTAGATGTCTGTGAGTTGTGGTATTTCAGGCCACCCGCAGCCCTAGTCGAATGTCGACGTCCGCCGTTGACGAAGGTTGAAGAGGGGAAGAATGGCTCAGAATAATGTGGTTGTCCTCGAGCAAGATCCTGGAGTAGCGCGGTCCCTGGCCGGCGGACTTCGCCCTCATTTCTCAGTGCATGTAACTCAATCGCGCGAGGAATTGCGCGACACGGTAGTGCGAAACAGTCCTGAGGCCGTGGTTCTCAACATCGAGTACTGGCGGCTGACGGATGTCGAGAGTCTGCACCGCGACTTTCCTTACCTGCCCATCGTCTGCACCCACCGCGTTCCTGACGAAGAAATGTGGATGGCCGCGCTGGAAGCCGGCGCCAGCGACGTATGCCCCAACGACGACGTTGCGAACGTGTTGACTTCTGTTCTGCGAAGTACGGCACTGTCACGAAGCGCCGCGTAGTTTTGCTTTTGAATCACTAAGGACGCCCGACGGGCGTCCTTATTTTTTTGTTTTCCGAACACGTTTGCGGCGGGCGAGTGCCACATCCGTCGCCTTGTTATACTCACTGCTTCATGCTCAGCGAGACCCTCGAACAAGGACGGCTGCTGACCGACGCCGCGCTCGACCGGCTCATTCCGCTGGAGACCGAGCATCCGGTTTCGATCCACAAGGCCATGCGCCACAGTGTGTTTGCCGGCGGGAAGCGCCTGCGACCCGTGCTCTGCATTGAGGCGGGACGCATGGTCGCCGGCTCGTTCCCATCGCAAATCGAAGAGCTCGGCGCGGCGCTGGAGATGCTGCACACTTATTCGCTGATTCATGACGACCTGCCCGCGCTCGATAATGACGACCTGCGCCGGGGACGTCCAACGTGCCACAAAGTGTTCGGCGAAGCCCTTGCAATTCTGGCCGGAGACGCATTGCAGACGCAAGCATACGAAGTTCTAGCGCGCTTGAAGTGTCCGGCCGACGCTCGTGTGCGGATCATCGAGGAGATCGCCCGCAGGACAGGCACCATCGACGGCATGATCGGCGGCCAGGTCGTGGATCTCGAAGCGGAACATACGCAACCGACGAAGGAGATGCTGGAGTATATTCACCGCTCGAAGACGGCGGCTTTGATCACGGCAAGCCTGGTGAGCGGCGGTTTATACGCCGGAGCCAAAGACAACCAGGTGGCGAAGCTGCGCGCCTTCGGGTTGGGAATTGGATTGGCCTTTCAGATTGTGGACGATGTGCTCGACGTGACCCAGACCTCCGAACAGCTGGGAAAAACTGCTGGAAAAGATACCGCGTCGGAGAAGGTCACCTACCCGGCACTGTTTGGGATTGAAGCGTCAGAGCGCAAAGCGGATGAGCTGGTGAACGAAGCCTTCGCGGAACTGGATAGCTTCGGCGAGCGAGCGGAGACGTTGAAAGAATTGGCAAGGTTCTTGGTAGAAAGGGAGAAGTGACGCCAGACTTCACCTACTTCCGTCCGGGTCCCGCCGGGGCGGGCACAGGCGGGGCAGGAGCGGGCGCGATCACGCCCGGCGGCATCGGTATTTTCACAGTAACTGTAGGCATGATCTGACTATCGCCAACTCGGCCTGAAATTATAACCTTCTCGGCCATACAAATCCCCTTAACTGGTTTTCATTATACACCGTAGGTCGCCCTAAAATACTCCTTGGCTTCGTGTTCGGCCTCAGCAAAAAGGGAATCCCTGACCGCCAATCCGTCGGGAAAGTTTACTCTTTCCGCATCGTGTTGCAACTTCATGAGCTTGTGTCGAAGCTTCATTATTTGATCGTCAGTGTACCGACCCGAAAAAATGTTCTCCCACTCCAACTGTGCGTCTATGAACATTGCGCCGAGTGTTATTGTATGCACGCTCGCGGCTTTGTGTTTTTTGATAAAAGGAAACACGTCCCTTAGCGCGTCGGTGACTTGGGATGCAGCAATAACCGTGGCCCAAACAAATGCATATTGTCTCCACAATGCCCAAGCCGCAATTCCCCCGCTCGAAGCAATAGCCCGGAGAACTCCCAAGCTCGTCACCCATTTGCCCAGATACTCCCTATAGCGTCTTATGTAGGCACTAGCCACCTTGAGTTCAATCATCTGAGTCCAATACAACTGCTGCTGACGATGTGTGGCGTCCTCGCTCATTCGAATCGAGTTTACCCGTTGGGTCGTTCTTTACAAAGAATATGTACAGCGCTGCGAAAAAATCTTAAAATAACTCTAGGGCGATGGAGTTCGCCACAACCGCCTGCGCTGCTCGTCCAACCCAGGCTGATAACTCCTACAGAATCGACTTATTTTTGTAGGAGAAACTCTATCGTGAAAGATTTTCTTGCAATATCTATCGCCGCGATCGCCGGCGCCAACTTTCGATATTTCCTCAGCCGGCTCGCTGCCCGGGAATTCGGTCCGGTCTTCCCTACTGGAACCCTCATCATCAACGTGCTGGGCAGTTTTATTGTGGGGTTCTTCGTCATTTGGACGAGCGAGCGCGTCCTGCTGGACCCCCGCTGGCGGCTATTGGTGGTCGTGGGATTCTGCGGCTCGTTCACCACTTTTTCGAGTTACGCGTTTGAGACCATCTCCTACTTCGAGCAGGGCCAATGGGGATTGATGCTGACCAACGTTCTCAGCAACAATCTGCTGTGCCTGGGCGGCGCGCTGGCGGGTATGGCGCTGGCGCGGGTGCTGTAAAATGGCGAGCGCCATGGCGGTTCAAGTCACCATCTACCTGAACGAGGCTGACCAGTGGCATCACCGGCCCCTGCATATGGAAATTCTCACCTACTTGCGCAAAGAGAATGTCTATGCGGCGACAGCGATCCACGCCGTGGCCGGATTTCTGGGACGGCAGCGCGTGGAGACGGCACATCTAGTCGAGGCTGGAGGCAAATTGCCGGTAATCATCATTTTTGTCGACACCGATGAGCATGTCAGCCGGGTGCTGCCCACGTTGAAGGAAATGGCGGCGCACCGGTTAATCGTGCGCGAGAACGTGGTGCTGGAGCAAGGAAGCCTCGACTGACATGTCTTCTCCCCCTCTGAATTCATCTCTCGACATTCTTGCCATTGCCGCTCACCGCGATGATGTAGAGCAAACCTGCGGAGGTACGCTGCTGAAAGCCGCGCGGCGCGGGCAGCGCACGGGCATCCTCGACTTGACGCAGGGGGAAATGGGAACGCGGGGCACGGCGGATGATCGCGCGCGCGAAGCGGAAGACGCGGCCAAGATTCTTGGAGCTGGATGGCGGAGGGCGCTCGATCTTCCCGACGGTCGCGTCGAAAATACCTGGGAAAACCGGCTGAAGGTGGCGAGCGTGATTCGGGAGACGCGGCCGCGGGTGATCATTCTTCCTTACTGGAAGGGGCGGCATCCCGACCATTACACGGCTTCTGTCCTTGGATATGAAGCTTGCTTTCTGGCAGGGTTGGCGAAATTGGATCCGCGAAAAGCTCTCAGCTCTCAGCCGTCTAGGCATGGAAGCGTTGACAGCGTGAGTAGTTCCAATCAACTCCGGGCGGGGAGCCCCCAGGACAGCCGGCAGGATGCCGGCGCTACTTCCTCGGCTACTTCGTTTGCTCCGCATCGGCCGTTCAAAATCATTTACGCTACGCTGTATTACGACATTCGGCCTTCGTTTGTGGTCGATATCAGCGAACACTTTGAGCGGAAGTTCGCCTCCATCATGGCCTACAAATCGCAATTCAGCGATCAGGATGCGGGCAAGGATCTGTTCCCGGCCCACGACGAGATCCGGGTGCGCCTCGAGGCTATGGCGCGCTTCTACGGCATGCTCGGCGGTGTGACCTATGCGGAGCCGTTCCTGCAAAAAGAAATCGGTCTGGTGGACGATTTGTTGGCCATTCCAGTCAAATCCATTTAGCATTGCTGAACTCGGATTCTCAGAGGAGACTCTCAGAGGAGAACTCAAAATATGTTTCGTACAGTTTTTGTCTTCGTCATCGCGCTCGCGACCGCAGCCACCGCTGTAGCCCAAGCTGGAACCTGGCAGATCGATCCCAATCACTCCGCCGCGCAATTTTCTGTACGGCACCTTGGTGTCTCCACCGTGCGGGGCGCATTCACCAAAGTGACCGGCTCGGCGAAGCATGATCCCGCCGACCCGTCGAAGGATTCTCTCGAGGCAAACATTGACGCAAACTCGGTCGACACGCGCGTGGAAATGCGGGACAACGATTTGCGCAGCGAGCATTTCCTCGAAGTAAAGAAATATCCGACCATTACTTTTCATTCCAAGCAGGCGAAAGTCGCGGGGCCGGGTAAGTTATCGATCACCGGCGACCTGACAATTCACGGCGTGACCAAAGAAGTCGTGCTCGACGTAGATGGGCCCACCGCCCCGATCAAAGACCCCTGGGGCAATCAGCGTATTGGAGCTTCGGCAACAACAAAAATCAATCGCCAGGATTTTGGCGTGAGCAGCTTGCCAGGTGTCGTGGGAGACGAGATCACCATCACCATCGACGCGGAATTGATACAGCCGCCGGCGAAGTAACGTGTGATTCTTTCCGCACCAAAACGCAATGTCATCCTGAGCGAAGCGAAGGACCTATGCAACCGTTGGCCTCAAGCAAACTGCATTGGTTCTTCGCTTCGCTCAGAATGACAACACTCTCTTTTGCATTTCCTCCGAAATTGCATCGTTCGGAATCCTCCGTCTATTTCTTCAGTGCAACCGCAAGGCCGTCGCGGATCGGCAGGATTGTCGTGTAGAACTCCGGAGCGTCGTAGAGTTTGCGATTGAACTCGAGGATGGCCTTGGTCCGGGCGTCAGTTACATTTTTTTCGGCGACGCGTCCGCTCCAGAGGACATTATCGGTAATGAACAGGCCTCCCTTGCGCAAGCGCGGCGCGACCAGGCGCAGCACGCGCGGGTAGTCTTCCTTGTCGACGTCGTTAAAGATAATGTCGAACTCCTGCTTCTGTTCCGACAGGAATTCCAGTGCGTCCCCGGTGTGCAGCGTGATGCGGCTGGAGACTCCGGCACGCGCGAAATAGCCGCGGGCGCGTTCCGCGTTCTTCGAATCGCCGTCAGTGTAGATCACGCGTCCCTTGTCGCCCACCGCCTGAGCCCACCAGATCGTGGAATACCCGATGGCGGAGCCGAGTTCGAACACCGTGCGCGCGTTGATCATCATCGCGAGTTGCTGTAAAACGCGCGCCACAGCCGGGCCTACGATCGGAATTTTATGCTCGGTGGCATAATCTTCCATTTCGGCCAGCACTGGGTCGCGCTGGGGCAGCATGGAATAAAGATAATCATCGACCGGCCCGGCTGTGGTGAAGTTGTAGTGCCGCCAGGTGGCTCTATCGTCCTTCGTCTTGCTCTGGGTCACAGGTTTTTCTCTCATGCTCTTTCCCAGCCACCGATGGCGACTCCGGGCTTCATTGCGGTAAGCGGTGTTCGCAGGGCAACTGAACCGTTTGCCAAATCCCATCCGGCGTGCCGCAACGAGCCTCCCTAGTTTAATATGAAACGCCATGGCAGAACTCAAGGTGCTGATTTCGCGGCAGGATATTGCGAAGCGGGTGAGCGAACTGGGCGCGCAGATCACGAAAGACTTTGCCGGACAATCGGTCATTCTCGTGGGCGTGCTGAAAGGCGCGGCGATTTTTCTCTCTGATCTGGCGCGGAATATCGATCTCGACTCCACTTTCGATTTCATCGGAGTATCGAGCTACGGCAACCGTCCCAGCCCGACCAGGAACTCAAGAGCGGATGGGACTCGACCGGGGAAGTCAAGTTGACCAAGGATGTGGACCAGTCGATGAAAGATAAGAACGTGATTCTGGTGGAAGACATCCTGGACACAGGCCTGACAATGACATACTTGAAAAAGATGCTGTGGGCGCGCCAACCTCGGAGCCTGAGGGTCGCCGCTTTACTTGATAAGCCATCGCGACGCAAGCTTCCGCTTGAGGGTGACTACGTTGGTTTCAAGATTCCCGACGAATTTGTGGTCGGCTACGGCCTGGACTACGCGGAGAAATATCGCAACCTCTCCGATATTTGCGTTGTGCCGAGAGGATAGTTCTTCGGGGACCGAAACGCAGAAATCGCAACTTGCCAATCGAGTCGCTGCCTTATCACGCGCCGTCTTTGCACCCTCAGAGGACGGGAACGCGGCTGCTATCATAAAAGCGATGGGTTCCGTCATTTCCAAACCGGATCGCTTGCCCGTCGAGTCGCTGCTGCTCGACGTAGCCGACGTGCTGGCCACCTCTCTCGACCTGGATACGACCGTGAGCCGGGTTGCCGAGGTTGTCCGCAAGGTCATCGATTACGAGATTTTTGCCATTCTGCTGCTCAACGAGAAGACTCAGGAACTACGCTTCCGCTTTCAGGTGGGATATCCGCCGGAATTTTCCGAGAGGACCCGGATCAAAGTTGGCGAGGGAGTCACCGGACAGGCCGCTCAATTGCGGCAGGCGGTTCTGATCGACGATGTTACCCAAGACCCGCGGTATATCGAAGCGGTCCCCAACGTGCGCTCCGAACTTGCCGTGCCGCTGATCACCAAGAACCGCGTCATCGGCGTAATTGATATCGAAGCGCGGGAGCCCGGCTATTTCAACGAAGAGCACGTCCGGGTGCTGACGCTGGTGGCGTCGCGCATGGCGGCAGGAATAGAAAATGCCCAGCTCTACACGCGAACGACCAAACAGGCGCGCATTCTGCTGCTGCTCAACGAAATCGCGCGGGAACTGACATCGATTCTCAATCTCGACGAACTGCTGGGCCGCATCGCGGAATTGGTGCGCCGGTTGATTGACTACCAGATGTTCAGCATTCTTTTGCTCGATGCTTCCGGCGAGAAACTGCAGCACCGTTTCTCCCTGCGCTTCAACGAGAATATTCATCTGAAGCATGAGATCCCGCTGGGGCGGGGGTTGGTGGGTTCCGCAGCAGAGAGCCAACAGGCGGTACTGGTGTCCGACGTCACGAAGGACCCGCGTTATGTACAGGCTAATCCCGAGACGCGATCCGAACTGGCGGTGCCGCTCATTTACAAGGGCAAAGTGATTGGCGTGCTCGACCTGGAGCACACCCGGCGCGGATTTTTCACCGAAGAGCATCAACGCACCATGACGACTCTGGCTGCACAAATTGCGATTGCCGTTGAGAATGCGCGCTTGTACGAAGAAATCGAGCGGCAGGAGCGGCGACTGGAGCGCGATCTGGCGCTGGCGCGGGAGCTACAAGGCCGCCTGCTGCCGCAAACCAATCCGAAGCTCGCTCACTTGGACGTCGCGGCGAAGTTCGTTCCTGCGCGCGCCATCGGCGGCGACTTGTATGACTTCATCCCGTATTCGATGTCGCGGTTGGGCATCGTCATTGGCGATGTCAGCGGAAAGGGCGCACCGGCCGCCATCTACGCCGCACTGGTGAGCGGAATCATTCGCTCGCACGCTCCGATCGAACCCGGACCGGCGGAAATGCTTTCCGCCGTGAATCTATCGCTGGCCGAACGCCGCATCGAGGCGCAGTTCGTCTCCATCATTTACGCGGTTTGGGACGATGAGCATCGCACCCTGACCGTCGCAAACTCCGGCCTGCCTCGCCCTATTTACGTTCACGCGAAGGAGAAGTGATTGAGGCCGTCGAAGCTACCGGCTTGCCCCTCGGCTTGTTCGACGAAGCTGAGTACGATGAATTCAAGTTCCGCATGAAGCCGGGCGATATGTTCGTGTTCTTCAGCGACGGCATTCTCGACGCCCGCAACCGCAAGGGGGAATTGTTCGGACGGGGCCGGGTCGAAAACATCATCGCCGAGTGCGAGGGAAAGTCTGCAAACTGCGTCGTGGATTCGCTGTTCAAGGCGGCAGCCGAACACTCCGCGGGAATGGAAACTTTCGATGACCAGACAGTGGTCGCCATCCGGGTGCGCGGCGGGAACGCAGACTTCCCACAAAAGAAATGACCCCCCGTAGTCAGAACCGCAGTGGCGCGTTCCCCCGGATTGTATATCGCGAGACGAAGCGCGGCATCTTTCGACGAGGCGGAGAGTTTGTTCTGCACTGCGAAGACGTTGCTCTGCCGAAGCTGGCGAGCGGCATGGCACGCCTCTCTACGTCTATTCGGCGGCCATGATCCGCCAGCGCTATGACGCATTCGACTGCCGCGTTCCGTGAACTGGCCCACACCATCTGCTACTCCGTCAAAGCCAATTCAAACTTGACCATTCTGCGAATGCTGGCCCGAAAGGGATGCGGATTCGACGTGGTTTCCGGCGGCGAACTGGAACGCGTCCTGACGGCCGACCGCAAGGCGGCGCAAGAAGTTGTCTTCTCCGGAGTGGGCAAGACGCGCGAGGAAATGACCGCGGCGTTAAAGGCTGGAATCATGCTTTTCAACGTCGAGAGCGAGTCGGAATTGTGGACGCTGGCCGAGTGCGCGGCTCGACTGCGCAAGACGGCGCCGGTGGCGTTGCGGGTGAATCCCGACGTTGCCGCCGAGACGCATCCCTACATTTCTACCGGCTTGCACAAACACAAGTTCGGCGTGCCCATTCGCGACGCGCGGGCACTCTACGCCAAAGCGTCGGGAGCGCGATATCTCAAGATTGCGGGGTGAGCGTTCACATCGGCTCGCAGATCACCGATGTCGCTCCTTTCGGCGAGGCCATGACGCGCGTGGCGATCTGGTCCGCGAGCTGCGCAGAGATGGCCACCGCATCGGCTACGTCGACGCCGGCGGGGGCTTAGGCATCGCCTACGAAAAACCGGACGCGGATGATTTTTCAGTCGACGTGACAGGCTTACGCGCGGGCGGTCGCCCAGCCGTTGCGAGGCTTGGAGGTGCGCCTGCTTCTGGAACCGGGCCGCTCGATCATCGGGCCCGCGGGCGTTTTGCTCACTTCGGTGATCTACCGCAAGACCAATGATGGCAAACGGTTTCTGGTGGTCGATGCCGCGATGAACGACTTGATCCGGCCTGCGCTGTACGGCGCCTATCACGAAATCGTTCCGGTCACGCGGACCGCGGGTTCGCCGGCTCAATTAGAAGTCACGGACATCGTCGGTCCGGTGTGCGAGACCGGAGATTTCTTCGCGCGCGACCGCGAGTTGCCGGTGGTCGACGAAGGAGATCTGCTGGCGATTCTGGATGCCGGAGCTTACGGGATGGTGCTGGCGTCGAACTACAACACGCGTCCGCGCCCGGCTGAGGTGCTGGTGACGGCAAGTCGGCCAAGCTGATTCGCCGGCGGGAAAAAGTGTGCGGACCTGCTGCGCGCCGAACTGTGATGCCGTCGAACCGTCGTCCGACTAACTCCAAGCTTCAGTTTTATCGTTCTCCCCACTTCAGCTTGGTGCGCAGCACCTGAAAAAAGTCCGTGCCGGTGCGGAACAGATGGACTTGATGCTCGGAGCGGCGGCAGCGAACGCGGTCGCCATCGCTTAGATCGAGGCCGGGCTGTCCGTCCAGGCTGAGGTAGGCTACTTCTTCTTCGCTGCGCAGCAGGATTTCAATCTCCACCGAATCCGGCACGACCAGCGGGCGATGCGTCAAAGAATGCGGCGCAACCGGCGTGATCACGAAGGCTTCGACGGTCGGCATGAGCACGGGGCCGCCGGCGGATAGAGAGTAAGCGGTCGAGCCGGTCGGCGTGGCGACGATCATTCCATCCGCGCGATAGCTGGAGACGAATGCTTTATCGATGTAGAGATCATAGGTGTTCAGGCGGGCGAGAGCGGTCTTGTTCACCACCGCATCGTTAAAGACAAGATAGCTGCCGCGAACCTCTTCTTCGCGCAACAGCTCAACCTGCATCAGAGAGCGATGTTCGATGGCGGCGCGCCCTTGCGCAATCGCTTCGAGCATGGGATAGAGCGATTGCAAGCGGCACTTCAGTCAAGAAATCCGAGCGACCCCAGGTTCACGCCCAGCAGAGGAACATCGACAGCGGCCGTAACTCTCGCGGCCGACAACAGCGTTCCATCGCCGCCCAGCACCACCACCAGATCTAGCGGCTGCGCCGCCATCTGCGCGCGAGGCACGACTTCCGGCCCGCTGGTATATTGCGCTGTTTCCGGGTCGACGATGACTTTGTAGCCGTGATCAGTGAGCCAGGTGAGAAGCCCGGGAATAATCTGGGCGACTTCAGGGCGATCGGGCCGCGAAATGATGGCTGCGGTTTTTTGGGAAGACGATTGCGGGCTGGCCATAGGGATAACGAAAGAAAGATTGTACAGAATCTCAGAAAGCTTTTAACCACAGAGGACACGAGACCGCTGAGGGACTAGAACACGCCGTAGAGCAGGAACTCGCGATTGCCTTCGGCGCCGAGAATGGGAGATTCGATCGTTTCGGTCTGCGCGGCGCCCAGACCTCTGCAACGCAGTTCTGACTTTTTCACCGCGGCGAGTTGGGCGGCCTCGTCGCGCACGATTCCTCCCTTGCCCACATGTTCCCTGCCCGCCTCGAACTGAGGCTTCACCAGGACGACGATTTGCCGCCCCTGGCGTTCGGCCGGCGACTCGGGAAAGTGCAGCGGCAATCACCGCAGGAAGAACGAGAGTCGCGGAAATGAAGGAAACGTCCATCGCGATGAGGTCCGCAGCTATCGCCGACAACGTCACGCGTCAGATAGCGAGCGTTTGTTTTTTCCAGCAGCCGGACGCGCGCGTCCTGGCGAAGCTTGAAGTCCATCTGCCCGTAGCCGGTATCGACTGCGATCACTTGCGCGGCGCCGTGCTGCAGAAGACAATCCGTAAAACCGCCGGTGGATGCGCCCACATCAAGGCAGATCTTGCCGGTGACATCGATGTGCCAGTGTTCGAGTGCGCGCTCCAATTTCAGTCCGCCGCGGCTGACATATTTGAGATCTTCTCCGAGCAGGCGGATCACACACTCTGCGGAAACCTGCGCGCCGGCTTTCTCGATCTTCTGATCTTCAACCAACACTTTGCCCGCGAGAATCAGCGCCTGAGCCCGCTCACGCGAGGCCGCCAGTCCGCGGTCCACAAGAAGTTTATCGAGTCGATTTTCAAGAAATTGCTTTGTCCGACGAGTTCTACCACGGAAAGTGCCAGCACCCGCTCCAGTGCAAAATGTTGAAGCATCTCTCGGTGAATCACTTACGCGAGATACTTCGGTGCTTTTCCACAGCATTTTCCACGAACGTGTTGAAAACTTCGGTCCGCTAGAATGCCTGCGTCAGAATCACAACGGGCAAGAAGAAAAGCCGCCCGAAAGGGCGGCTCTTCGATCTTTACTCGTTGATGGCTTCGCTGTTGCTGATGCAAAACTATCCCGCAACTTCTTCCAGCATCTTCTGGTCGATGTCGAAGTTCGAGTGCACGTTCTGCACGTCGTCGTGCTCTTCGAGCGCTTCCATCAGACGGATCATGGTGTTGGCCGCCGCGCCTTCCAGCTTGATGTAGTTCTGCGGAATCATGGCAACGCTGGCGAGATGCGGCTCGATTCCGGCTTTCTTCACCGCTTCGAGCACGGCTTCGTAGGCGGAAGGCTCGGTCAGGATTTCCCAGTTGTCGCCATCGTCATTCAAGTCTTCGCCGCCGGATTCGAGAACGATATTCATCAGGTCGTCCTCTTTCGCAGCGGTCTTGGCGATGATGATGTCGCCTTTCTTGTGGAACATCCAGGAGACGGCGCCGGCTTCGGCCATGTTGCCGCCGTTCTTGCCGAAGACGTGGCGAATCTCGCTGACGGTGCGATTGCGGTTATCGGTGTTGATGTCGAGCAGAACGGCGACGCCGCCCGGGCCGTAGCCTTCGAGCGAGAATTCTTCGTAGGTGGCGCCGGGCAGTTCGCCCGTGCCGCGCTGGATGGCGCGCTTGATGTTGTCGGCGGGCATGTTCTCAGCCTTGGCCGCGACGATGGCGCCGCGCAGACGCGGGTTGGAGTCAGGATCGCCGCCGCCGTTCTTCGCGGCAATGCTGATTTCCTTGATGAGGCGGGTGAAAATCTTGCCGCGCTTGGCGTCGAGCGCGCCCTTCTTGTGCTTGATTGTGGCCCATTTTGAATGGCCAGACATGGTTAGACCTCGTATCTAAAGATCCGTCTTTAAAGAACCTGGATGGCGCAGGATTCGCCTTCAGAGGAGATCACAGGATTGCCTCGATAGTGTGCAGGCGAACTCGAATTATAGCACGGGCCCGCGGCCCAGCTGTACTGATAGTAAACCCGGGTAGTGGGCGGTTTTGAATCGGAAAGCGCGGTTTACGGAGTAAATTACGGCAGAACGCATTCTCAGCAGTCGCAAAAGTGCATTCGGCTGTCCGCATCGACTCTGCTGAACAAAAAAATGACGGCCTAGCTACTACTCTTGACTCTGTTCGGCCTGGCACCTAACATTCCCACCCAAGACCATGCTCGTGTAATTACTTATGGCTGGCCAGCTCCTGGGGCACTACCGGGTCCTCGAAAAGATTGGTTTCGGAGGGATGGGCGAAGTCTTTCGCGCGCGCGACGAAAGGCTGGGACGCGATGTTGCCCTGAAGTTGATTCGGCCGGCCTCCAGCGACAATCCTGATCACCTGCGGCGCTTCGAACAGGAGGCGCGAGCCGCCGCCGCCCTGAATCATCCTAATATCCTGGCGATTTACGACGTTGGCTTCGAAGGCAGTGTGCCCTACATTGTCTCGGAACTGCTCGAAGGCAAGAACCTGCGCCAGCGTCTGGAACAGGGCCCAATACCGGTGCGGGAGGCTGCGGATTACGCCCTGCAAATTGCACACGGCCTTACTGCCGCACATGAGCGAAAAATCGTTCATCGCGATCTCAAGCCCGAAAATCTATTTCTCACCACTGATGGGCGCGTCAAGATTCTGGACTTCGGAGTGGCCAAGGTCCTGGCGCCCGCCGCCGACGATCGTCCCATCGAAAAAATGACCACCGTGACCAAGCATGGAGCCATGATTGGCACCGTGGCCTACATGTCTCCGGAGCAACTGCGGGGAAAGCCGGTCGATCATCGCAGCGACATCTTCAGCTTCGGTGCGATTCTCTACGAAATGATGACCGGATCGCGTGCCTTTCGTGGCGAAACCGAAGTTGACACCATGACAGCCGTCCTGCGCGAAGAACCGCCGGAGACGAAACTGGAAGAAGCGGCGATTCCGCCGGGATATCGGGACATCGTCAAACATTGTCTGGAAAAAGATCCGGAGAACCGTTTCCAGTCCGCCAAAGATCTGGCCTTCGCGCTGCAGACTTTGTCAGCGTCTTCGCCTGTGCGGATCGCTCCTCCGTCGAGGACAAAATCGCGCACCACTCCCGTGCTGCCCTGGGCGCTGGTGGCCCTGCTGACGGCAGCGACGATCCTTCTGGCAGTGGGCCAGTTATTGCACCCTTCGGTCGCGCCTCCGGCTTATCGTCGCTTAACTTTCGAAGCCGGCACGGTGTATTCGGCGCGCTTCGCCCCCGACGGTCAGGCGATTGTCTACAGCGCCGCGTGGAATGACAAACCGGTGCAGATTTTCTCCACCGTGGGAACTTCTCTTCTGGCGCAACCGCTCGATTTGAGCGATGCCAATCTTCTATCCATTTCGCGCAACAATGAGCTGGCAGTCGCGCTGCACGGCACCCACAACGGTCAATTGGAAACCGTGGGCGGAATGCTGGCTCGCGCCCCATTGGCGGGAGGATCTCCGAAGGAACTGCTGGCCAACGTTCGCTGGGCCGACTGGGACGCGCAAGGCAACTTAGCCGTCGTGGACTATGTCGACGGTCACAGCCGCCTTGAATATCCCATCGGCAAAGTGCTGTATCAGAGCCGGGGATGGATCAGCAACATTCGTGTATCTCCTCGCGGCGACAGGATCGCATTCATGGATCACCCCGCGCTCTGGGACAATCGCGGCGCGGTCTGCGTGGTGGATCTGGCTGGGCATGTGCAGACTCTCACCGGAGAATACGAGTCCGAGCAGGGAGTTGCGTGGCACGGGAATGAAGTCTGGTTCACCGCGATCGAAAAAGGCACGAACCTTAATTTGATGGCGGTCAGCTTGTCTGGCAAAGTACGCAGCGTGCTTGATCTGCCAGTGGGAATCACGCTGCAAGATATAGCCCCAGATGGCAGCGTCCTGGTCGCCCTGAACTCCAAGCGGCTGGCGATGGCGTTCAGCACTCTGGGCAACAAGGAAGATGTGGAACTATCGTGGCACGACTGGAATGTTGCCAAGGATATTTCGCGCGACGGAAAGTTTGTACTGTTTGAAGATGCCAGCGAAGCGGCGGGACCAGGGTATAGCGTCGCGCTGCGCAGGTTGGACGGAACACTGCCGGTTCGTCTAGGGGATGGCAGCGCCGGCGGACTCTCGCCGGATGGAAAGTGGGCGATCTCAGTTTCCACCGGGCAGCCCCAGCAATTGACGCTTCTGCCCATTGGCCCCGGGCAGCCTCGATCCGTCGATATCAGCGGATTGGAACATATTCAGAGCGGCTGGGCCCGCTTTCTGGCGGATGGACAACGGATTATCACCAATGGCAATGAGCCGGGCCGCGCGACGCGGTGCTACATGTTGGACCTCGCCGGCGGAAAGCCGAAAGCCGTGACACCCGAAGGAACGGTATGCGGCCCGTCGTCGCCCGATGACCGCCTGGTCGTTGGAGTCGGACCGAATTCCGCCGTTGCCATTTACCCGATCGGGGGCGGTTCGCCCCGTCTGATTCCTGGGCTGGAAGCGGGCTTTCTTCCGGTGCAATGGTCCAGCGATGGCTCCTTTCTTTACGGCTATCACACCGGCGAACTTCCAAGCCGAATCTACAAGGTGGCGATCGACACCGGTAGACAGACCATGGTGCAGGAGTTACGGCCAGGGGTTCCGGCGGGAGTTGTGATGGTGGCGCCCGTGCAGGTAAGTCGCGACGGCACCCGATTTGTCTACAGTTATAGCCAGGTCATGTCGGTCTTATATCTTATTTCCGGCCTACGATAACGAGCGCGGAGAACTGGGTCCTCTTCCATCAATCACAGCTTATCAATCGAGAGAGCCCGCGAAATCAGCTCCAACGTAGTGGAAGAAAATCGAAGTTGACGTCCTTCCCTCGCCAAGACGGCTGCGGTAGTGCGGCAATCGAGTTCCGCGATAGGCGAGACCGTCCCCCAGCGCCTGGTAGACCGTGACCGTCCCCGTTGGCGTGTCCAGCCGAATAGGCCACGGAGTTTCGAGCCGGGGCTCCGGAGAAAAATCCAGGCAGAACGTCACACTAAACTCGCATTGCTCCCGGTCGGTATGCTTCTTCAATTCTGCTCCGCCGAGATACGAGGCCAAATAGACGTAAGACGGTTTGAGAGCCTCGCCGGCAACCGCACTCAGAGCAGTCGCGATGTTTTGGTGGAAGAAGCGCGCCACAGGCTCGTTATAGGCGACATAACGGCGCGGGCTTTGCCCATCGCCGAGAGGAATCGCGCCGCTGCGGATCAGGGTACGATAGTAGCGACGTAAAGCGGCGACGTGAAATGGATGGATCAAGTCGCCAAGCGGCGCATAGCCTTTCTCGCGAAATTGTGAAGACGCGTTCTTGACCTTCTCTTCGCGCTCACGATGGCGTTGACCGGAACGGTCTTCAGGAAGCAGAATGTCCGCGGCCGCCAACAAGCACCGCGCCCTGTCCGGCAACGACGGTGGCGCCGGTTCATTCGGCCGCACATCGCGCAACACACTTTCCAACTGCGGCCCGAGCCAGAAAGGAAGCAGATTTCCGGTTGCACGGTCGGGCACCCAAGCCACGGTTCCCTGCAAGGCAAATCCAGAAAGCAAATCCTTGTGCGATGCAATTTCTTCTGGAATTTGTCCCGCACTCAGCAAAAAGCATTCGGGATTCACGTAAGGCGCTTGTCGATTTTCGTGAAGGTGCAATGATCGGAGAGAGCGCTGCGGGATTAAATGCAGAGGCAGTTCATCCAGCAGGCAATAGAAGCGATTGGGAGGAAGCGTCGCGGCAATGGTCTGCCGCGACACTCCTCCGTTCGCCACCCCTGCCTTCGATCCCCCCCCATCAGGGTTGTCATCCACTCCAACCACGCCGAATTGTTTAGCGACGAAGCCATCCGTTTAGAGTAAAGCGGCTGTCGGCGAAAAGCTGCGATCCGCAATTCACCGGAGTGATCTCATGCAGCAATTCGCATGGGAAGAAGACAATCTGATTCTGTTGCGGCACGATCGTCTGGTAACTTCCTTCGCTGACGTAAATGCCGTCTTCCAGATGCGCGTCGTGAATCCGCAGTTCACCCCCTTCAAACTGCCGGGGTTCGCGATGGAAGAAGTAGACAAAGGTCAAGTGTCGCGACGCTACGCGATCGCTGCCGTTATCGCTGTGGAAGTGGAAGAAGTCCCCGTCGTTGCTGGCCGTGATCTGGGCCTCCACATCGGCAGTGGAAAATTCCTCCATGCCGAGTTCGTTCAGAACCTGCGGCAACACGGCTTTAATGCGTGTCAGTATCACGTCCTGGTGATGAGACAATTCCATCAGAACGCGGGAGCGGCGGTGTTCGTAGTTCACAATGCCGCCATCCGCGCTGGGAGAGACTACTTCGCTGGCGCTGAAGTCGGCTTCATGTTCCATGCGTAAAACGCATGAGCTCCTCGAGTTCCTGCGGTGCGAGGAATTCGTCGAGAACGACACTGCGGCCGGCAAGACCGATGGCCGCTCGGCGGCGGCGAGCTCATTTCTGCAACAACCGTAGTGCGAACGGAGTGTGGTCCCGGCGACGACGGCGGTTGCGGCTCACCCGGCGTGCGCATCGGTGAACCCGGCGGCTGCGGCGCTGTATGCGGCGCTTTCACATGCGGCCCGGGTCCGGACGGCGGTTGCGGCTCGCCCGGCGTGCGTGTCGGCGAACCGGGCGGTTGCGGCGCCTTATGCGGCGCTTTCACATGCGGCCCGGGTCCGGACGGCGGTTGCGGCTCTCCCGGCGTACCCATCGGCGAACCCGGCGGTTGCGGCGCCTTATGCGGAGCTTTCACGTGCGGCCCGGGTCCGGACTGGCGGCTGCGGTTCTCTGGGTTTCCCGCGAAAATATCCGCCGTCCGCTCTGCCGCCGAGTCGCCGAGCGGCAAGGGCCGCCCTCCAGGATGCGTTCGACAATACTTCCGCCGAGCACAGCGAAGGCGCGTTGCGCTACAGTTTCGCCGACGGCCGAGGCAATCACCGCCCTGACCGCTTCTTGCGTTTCCGGATTCTCGCCGGTCGCAGTCTTGGCATGCTGTAGAAGAGTCGCAACCAGCGCGCGTTCTTGCGCGCTCAGAATCCGCTCGTCTCGTACTAATGTTTCTGAAAAGGAATCCAGAATCTGCTTCGGTGTCATGAGAGACACGCCTCCCCGCGTGTGCGAAACACAGTCAGGTTTGGGGCCCGATTCGGGGAAGACGCCACAGACGATATACCGAATGCCTGTTGATAACCAAGAAAATTCTGCGAACTGCGCTTTTCGGGAGGGGATTACCGGTTCGCCATGGCGCCGACCATCGACTGGAAAATTTTCAGTCCGTCGGTGCAGCCCAGTTCCGGCTCGGCCGAACGCTCGGGATGCGGCATCATTCCCACCACATTTCCTCCGGGACTGCAGATGCCGGCGATGTTTAATCCAGAGAGATCCGTTGGGATTGGCGGACTGAATTGATTTCGCCCTCGGGTGAGCAGTAGCGGAATATAACACGATTGTCTTGTTGCAATTCTTCAAGAGTTGCCGGCATCGCAGAAATAATTGCCTTCCATGTGGCCGATCGGAATGGTCAACACCTCTCCCTCGGCGCAGGCATTCGTGAAGGGAGTGTCGACATTCTCCACCCGCACTTGTACGGGCTTGCAGACGTACTTGAGGCCGACGTTGCGCATCAAGGCGCCGGGCAGCAGCCCCGACTCGCAAAGAATCTGAAAACCGTTGCAGATGCCGAGCACCAATCCGCCGCCTTCGGCGAACTTCCGGACCGATTCCATGACCGGCGAAAATTTGGCAATCGCGCCGGTCCGCAGATAATCCCCATAGGCAAAACCTCCGGGAACGATGATGGCATCACAATTCTCCAGATCATGCGATTCGTGCCACAGGAACGTGACCGGCTGGCTGGCGACGTGCTGAATCGTCCAGAAGGCATCGTGATCGCAGTTCGAACCAGGAAAGATGATGACGCCGAATTTCATCGCTGCCCTCAGTTACGAATTGTGTCTAGTCTAGCACGCTCACCGAAGGCGGAGTTGCGAAGGGCACTCCCGTGACCTATTAAGTCAATCAGTTGGACGATTCTCTCTGATCGCAGGAATGATCGCACTCTGGACGAGAAGTTTTGCCGCATCATTGCCGGCGACCAGCGCGATACTGTCGTACTGAAAACAAAGTAAGCACCCGGCGGAACTTGAACCATATGGAGAGATCGAAATCTGGGAATGAGTGGGACAAACTTTGGTAACAGCACTCACAAGAAGAAGAAAGCATTGGGCGTGCGCTGACGAAATGGAGGCGCAACGGGAACGCACGCCCAAACTCAACTGATCTACAGAAGGCCCTGCGAACGGAACCGTTTGACTGGGTCTGCGACTGGCATTCCTTGCCGCCGGAAAATCCAGCGTGCCACCGCAAAGCCTATCGCCGCATAGCACAAATGCATCATTCGCATACATACCCCCAATCAGGATCGACTCACCGACCCTCAGGGGAGGAGTCAACATCAGACTCTATCGACACCATAGCAACGGGATTGAGGACGAGCAAGGCACAACAGTGCCATCGAAGTGGCACCTAGGTAATAGGGGTAACACCACGGGTCATCAGCTTGATAAGCAACCACTTCGCGGCGCTTCCTCGGCCTCACGGCCGAGTCTCACAACTTCCACAAACTGCCGCTCAGTGCGCCGCAACCGGCTCGTCGGTCGAACGGCCCGCCGGTGGAACGACCACCGTCGATAAGCTGCCTTCAGCGGTCAGTTTCTGAAAGGCGGCCAGATCACGGCGCTGCAGGTCTTCCCAATGACCGATCAGTTCTCCGCTCTGCCGCTTCAGCTTCTCGAATTCCTTCTGCTCGGCTTCGGTCGGTGCCGAGTCGGCTGTGCCCACGTCCATTGCGAGGTACGCCAGCTTCGCGTCCAGTTGCGGAGGATAGGCTAGCGAATCTTCGTTGGCGCTGATGGTTAGGTTAATAAGTTGCTCGCGAACCGCGACCAGCTTTTTCTCCAGATCGTCGGCCGCCGTCACAACCGTCTTCGCACTGGCGTTCTCCGGCAGTCGATGCTTCAGGCCGGACAACTGCGAACGAACGTCTTGGATCTGATTCACTGTGTCATAGACGCGGCTCAGTTCGTCGCGCGTTTGCAGCAGCAGATTGAATTGCTGCTCCAGATCGGCCTGGCTCACCTTGACTCTCGGGTCGAGTTTCAAATCGAAAGCTGCGGTCTGGGTTTGCAACCCCACCGTGATTCGAACCTGGTAATGACCGGGAACCGCCACCGGACCTCGCGCGCCGCTGCCATATTCCCAGAGATAGTAGCCGGGAACATGATGCGCCTCCTCGTAGCGCAAGTCCCACACAAACCGGTTCAAGCCGCCTTCGGGTTTAATTTGTTTCTCAGGTTTCTTGTCGTCGGGATCGAGCGGCTCTTCCAGCGTGTTGTACTCAGTACTTGAATATTTGCGAATGACTTTGCCGGACTCGTCCAGGATCTCGATTTTGGTTTCGGTATCGCCTTTCGGCGCATCTTTCAGGAAGTAATAGATCACCGCGCCCGCGGGCGGATTCTGCCCCGTCCGCTTGGAAGGATGCCGTTCGCCGGCTGCTCCCGCCTGCATCCGGCAAGCTGTCCCCGGCGTGTACAGAAAGGCATCTTTCTGTACGACGTCATCGCTGTACTGACGCAGAGGAGAAAGGTCGTCGAGAATCCAGAACGCTCGGCCGTGTGTGGCCACGACCAGATCGTTATCTTTGATTACCAGGTCATGCACCGGCGTAGTCGGCAGGTTCAACTTCAGCGGACGCCAGTTCGCCCCATCGTTGAACGACACGTAAATCCCCTGCTCAGTTCCCGCGTAGAGCAGACCGCGCTTTTTAGGATCCTCCCGAACCACCCGAACAAACGTCGTCTCAGGAATTCCCTGCCCCAGTTTCGTCCAGCTCTTGCCGAAGTCGCTGGTTTTATAAATGTAAGGCCGCAGATCGTCGAACTGGTGGCGATCGACGGCCACGTAGGCCGTACCGGCATCGAATGGCGAAGGATCAATCTGGCTGACGCGGCTCCACTCCGGCATGTCTTTCGGCGTGACGTTGCTCCAGGTTTTGCCTTCGTCCTTCGTGAGCTGAACCAGGCCATCATCAGTGCCGACCCACAGCAATCCCTTGGTGATTGGCGATTCCGCCATCGCAAAAATCGTGTCGTAGTATTCGGTGCCCGTGTCGTCGAGCGTGATGGCGCCGCCCGAAGGTTTCTGTTTCTCCTTGTCATTGCGCGTCAGATCGGGACTGATGGCTTCCCAGTGCACGCCACCGTCGGTGGTCTTAAACAGCCGCTCTCCGCCGTGATACAGCGTGTTTGGATCGTGCGGCGAAAGCATGACGGGCGCCGTCCACTGGAAGCGATGTTCCAGATTTGCCGCTCCGCGCGCGTCGGAAAGTTCCGGCACTTCCGTGATCGACTTCACCTGCCCGATGTGCCGGTCGTAGCGCGTGATGTTCCCTTGATAATCGGCCGCGTAAACAATATTCGGATCGCGGGGATCGGGCGCAATGTAGCCCGCTTCGCCGCCGCCCACGTCGTACCAGTCGCTGCGGTCAATCGATCCATCGTCGCTGCGGCTCGCGATCGCGACCGTGCCGCTATCCTGCTGCGGTCCATACACGCGATAGGGCGTCGCCGAATCCGTAATGACGTGATAGAACTGCGCCGTGGGCTGATTATCCTGGCGAGTCCAATTCTTGCCGCCATCGTATGTCACGGTAACTCCGCCGTCGTTCGAAGCGATCATCCTCTTTGTATTCTGCGGATCGATCCACAGCCCGTGATTGTCACCGTGCGGCACTTTCACCTTGTTGAACAGATGTCCGCCGTCGGTGGATTTATAGGCCTCGACATTCATGATGTAGAGCACATTCTCGTCGCGCGGATCGGCGATCACGTGCATGTAATACCAGGGACGCTGCCACAGACTGTGGCTCGGATTCACCAACTGCCATGACTCGCCGCCGTCGTCGGACCGGTAGAGGCCGCCATCCGGGTTGTGAGCTTCGATTAGCGCATAAACGCGATCTGAATTCGCGGCCACCGCGACGCCGATCTTTCCATACGGTCCTTTGGGCAGGCCGTGCTGCTGCAATCGCTTCCAGGTCGTGCCGCCGTCATTCGAACGGTAGAGGCCGCTCCCGGGACCTCCACTGGACATGCTCCACGAGGTGCGCCGCGCCTGCCACAACGACGCGAAGAGAATATTGGGATTGTGCGGATCGAAAGCAACGTCAATGCCGCCCGTGTTTTCGTCCTTGTAGAGGACCTTTTCCCAGGTCTTGCCGCCGTCCGCAGTGCGGAATATGCCGCGCTCTGTATTCGGACCATAGGGATGACCCAGCGCCGCGACGAACACGATATCGGGATTCGTGGGATGAATAATGACCTTGCCGATGGCGCGGGAATCCCGCAGCCCAACGTTCTTCCACGTCTTGCCGCCATCGAGTGATCGATAAACGCCGTCGCCATGTGAAATGTTTCCCCGAATGCAGGCTTCGCCCGTTCCCACATAAAGCACATTGTGATTGGAACTCGCTACCGCAATGCTTCCTATCGCCGACGTCCCCTCCTTATCAAAAATCGAAGCCCAGGTCATGGCGCCGTCGGTGGATTTCCACACTCCCCCGCCGGTCGCACCGAAATAATAAGTCGTGGGATCGCCCGGAATGCCGGCAGCGGTCAGCGACCGCCCGCCGCGGAAGGGACCAATCAACCGATACTTCATGCCTTTGAAGGGCTTCTCCTCAGGCGTGGAAGATTCGGCAGTCTCGGAATCGCCTTCCGCCGGGGCCGCGGGCTCAGCTGTTTGAGTGGTTTCTGCCGGCTTCGCCGCCTTTGCCGCCTTCGATTGCCGCTCCGGCTTGACTTGGGCGGTTACCGCCGTGGGCAATAACATTGAGAATGAGACGACGAAAACCAACCGCGTAGCGAGGGATGCATTCCGGCGAAGGCTGTCTGGGCCCATGGGAAAGTTCTCCGGGAAGAAGCGGACAATTGCGCTATGGTAATCGGTGCGGAGGCTTTGCTGCAAAGGGCCGCTGGCATCAAAGTACTTGATCGGCGGCATCCCGACCGGAGCCGTTTTTCAGGCGAAGGGAGGGATCTCGCGCGTAGAGTACCAGTATCGAGAAGCGGCGTCGCTCACTTCTTCGCTAGAAGCTTCTTCTTCGCCGCTTCCAATTCTTTGCGCTTTGCCAGATCGAGCTTGGGATACGACAATTTGAGACTCTCCAGCGCGTCCACCAAAACCGTCGATACCACCAGCCGCGTGAACCATTTGTTATCCGCCGGCACTACGTACCACGGACCTTCTTCGCTCGCCGTATTCCGAATCATATCTTCGTAGGCATCTTGATAGTCGTCCCAATACTTGCGCTCGTGAATATCGGCCGCCGAAAACTTCCAATTCTTTTCCGGCTCGTCCAGACGCGCCAGGAATCGCTGCTTCTGCTCCTGCTTGGAGAGGTTCAGGAAAAATTTTCGGATAACTGTTCCGCTTCGCGCCATATGCCGTTCGAAGCCGCGAATGTCTTCGAAGCGCTCGTCCCAGATTTTTTTGCCGGCCAGAGAAGGAGGGGTTTTCTGGCTTTTGAGAATTTCCGGGTGAACTCGCACCACCAGCACTTCTTCGTAATACGACCGGTTGAAGATGCCGATGTGCCCGCGTTCCGGCAGCGAACATGTCGTTCGCCACAGGAAATCGTGCTGCAGTTCGGTCTCCGTGGGAACCTTGAAGGAGTACACCTGGCAACCCGCCGGATTGAGACCTGACATCACGTGCTTGATGACGCCGTCTTTTCCGGCGGCGTCCATGGCCTGAAATATCAACAGCACGGCCCAGTTGTCCTGCGCATAGAGCTTGTCCTGTAACTCAACCGTGCTGGCAATGCCCTGCTGCAGCGCCTCCTCGGCATACTCCCTTGAGGGGCAGTGCCCCGTATCCGCAGGATCAAAATCTTTCAAACGAAAATGCTTCCCGCTCTCCACCCGGTATTTCTTTTCCAACTTGCCGGTCTTCATCTCAAGTCACTCCCTGAACCTCATGGTAGATGTAAAAGGATAAAACACATGATCACCATTTCGTATTGCAGGCTGAATTTCGCAATGTGAATATGGGCGTGATCCTCACCGTAGCCGCTTTTCAGGCGGAGGGAAGAGCCTGCCCTGAGCGAAGCCGAAGGGATTTCGCGCGCTGACCCACAGCGCGTCTGTGAGAATTCCTAGCCGACATCCTCTCGGCGGCTGAGTCTAAGATAAGCTATCTCAACAATAGCCGGGGGATGCGTTAAACAGGCGGAGTCAAACGGCCCGCTCGCAACCGCTTCGAACCCTCCTTGCTTGTTGGTGATAGGATCATTGCGCAGTGTTGTCTGCTTCTGGCCATGCATCGAACAACCTAAACCAATCCCTTGACCGGAGTTCGCTTATGAAGACCCTGTCCCTTGCCGGAGTGCTGCTGCTGGTGCTCGGAGTTCTGTCTTTCGTCGTACCAGTTCCTCACCGCGAGCAGCACGGCGTGAAATTAGGAGACGCCAAAATCAGTGTGGAGACGGAAAGCAGCGACAAACTGCCTCCCGCGGTCGGAATCGTCCTTCTCGCCGGCGGCGTCGTCGCCCTGGTTCTTGGATTGCGCAAGAGCTCAAACTAAGTCTCTGGCGCCCAGTACTCTAGTTGGTGTTACTTGCACTATTGTAAGTACATGTTTGTCATGAAAGTGTTCCTGCAGGAACACTTTTTCCACAGGCTAAAATAGGCTCCAACCGGCTCAAACTAGCAAAAAAATGAAGAACGGGTTTACGAAGGCAGCGGTGTGATGAATTCCAGGCCAAAGCAAAATCCGTTGCGGGAGCGAACGATGGCTGTAAGCCGCGAGAGAGTAGGAGTCTCGAACTCAATCTCCAACAGGTCGCCCGGGTTCAGCAGAATTCCCGCGTATAACACCATGCCGCCCTCGCTGAGCTCGGTGCCGCGGCCCTCCACGACGGTCGTCGAGAAACCTTTGGACGTGACTACTCGTACGGGCATATCAACCGGAACGCGGGGCCAGCGGCGTGACTTTTCAGAGGCGACCATAGTATCCATCATTATTCTTGGGCTCTTTTTTTTCAAATTACGAAGGTGACATGAGCTTACGGGTAAAGCTGTTCTAACAGCAGCACCAGCGGCTTTGACAGCGAAGGCAGGCGTTCGGGGGGTGTCCTGTACAATCTGCGTGTGAATTTGCTCAGAAAATTGTGTCTGGCTGCGCTCATCCTCTTGTCGCCAGCCACGTTGACGTGGGCAGAATCGGTTTCGCAACTCCAACCCACGGGTTACGTCAACGATTTCGCGCACGTTCTTGACCAGAACACAAGCGCGCAGATCACGGACATCTGCCGGCAAATCGACGAAAAAGCCCACGCCCAAATTGCCCTCGTGACCATCAATTCCCTGGATGGGACTGACATTGAGAGTTACGCGGTCGATCTCTTCAAGAAATGGGGGATCGGCGCGAAATCTACGAATCGTGGAGTTCTGATCCTGTATGCCATCCGGGATCATCGCGCGCGCATTGAAGTGGGTTACGGACTGGAACCGATTTTGCCGGATGGGAAGGTCGGCAGTTTTCAGCGCGAGGCCATTCCGCTGATGCGCAGCGGGGACTACAACCACGCTCTGCTGCTGGTTACCAGCCGTGTGGCCGAAGTAATCGCGACCGATGCGGGAATTCAACTCACCGGATACGGACACTTGACTCCCGTTCACGCGGAGCCTCAACCCGGCGGGTTGTCGGTCGGCGGAATCATTGCAATTATCGTCGTAATACTGATCATCCTCTTTACGCCGTTACGCAGCATTCTTTTCTGGCTTCTTTTTTCGCAGATGTTCGGCGGCCGCGGCGGGGGTTTCGGAGGCGGCGGATTCGGCGGTGGTGGGGGTTTCGGCGGCGGTGGTGGAGGGTTTGGCGGTGGCGGCGGGTTCGGCGGCTTCGGTGGCGGTAGTTCGGGTGGCGGCGGCGCCAGCAGCAGCTGGTAGCAAGCGAGGACGCAATGGTTTCTGAAAACAAGGTCGACGACAAGAACGAAAAGAGGATCGACGAATTTGTGAAGCGAATCCGCGAGGCGGCCGGATCGAATCTTGAGAGCTTAATTCTATTCGGCTCGGCCGTCTCCGGCGATTTTCATTCCGGTCTGTCGAACCTGAACGTGTTCTGCGTTCTGCGCGATTGCTCGTTCTCGGCGTTGCAAGCGCTGGCGCCGGTGGCGAAGTGGTGGGAAAAGCAGCAACAGCGTCCGCCGCTTTGCATGACTCGCAAAGAACTCGAGCGGTCCACCGATGTGTTCACCATCGAGTTGTTGGACATGCAGCAGCATCACCGCGTTCTGTTTGGTGAAGATGTTGTGCAGGGCCTGCGAATTTCTCTGCACGTTCACCGCGTCCAAGTCGAGTATGAGCTGCGGGAAAAGCTGATCCTGCTTCGCCAGCAAGTTCTGCTGGCCTCGGGGAACAGTTCGCGTTTGTGGGATCTGCTGTTGCGTTCTGCGACGTCGTTCGCCACCCTGTTTCGCCACGCCCTGATCGCGCTCGGAGATTCGTCCCAGCCGAGACGACGGGGAGCCGTAGAGGTCTTGTCGAAGCGTGCGGGATTCGACGGCTCGGCGCTGAATCAAGTTCTGGATGTTCGCGAACACAAGACGGACCCCAAGAAGATCGACATCAACGAACTCGCGGCCCGCTACCTGGCGGCGGTTGAGAAAGTCGCTGCCGCGGTCGATGAAGCGTTAGACTCAGATGCATCCGGCCCTGCGTAACCGCAGCACATTCAGGCGTGAGGAGGAAAGTATGGGGAAAGGTTTAATCGCGGTGATCGTAATCATTGTTCTGCTAGTGGGCGTGCTGGCGGTTTTTGGCCAATACGTGAGCGTAAAGAACACGCTGGTGGCAAAAAATGAAGCGGTGAAAAGTGCGTGGTCTCAAGTGGACATCGTGCTGCAACGGCGCGCCGACCTGATTCCGAATCTGGTGGAGGCCGTGAAAGGATACGCCAAGCAGGAGCAGACTGTGTTTGGCGACATTGCCAAAGCCCGCTCGGCGCTGCTCTCGGCCGGAACTCCGCAAGAAAAGATCGCGGCCAACGGACAGCTGGATGGAGCGCTCGGCCGCCTGCTGCTGATCGTAGAAAATTATCCGCAACTAAAGTCGAACGAAAACTTCCTGCGGTTGCAGGACGAGCTTGCGGGCACCGAGAATCGCATCGCCGTCGAACGCAAGCGTTATAACGACACGCTGCAGGACTACAACACTTACGTGCAGCAATTCCCCAACAGCATCTTTGCAAAATGGGCGGGCTTCAAACCGAATGAAGCTTACTTCGCGGCTTCCGAGGGAGCACGGGAAGTCCCGAAGGTGAATTTTTCAAATCCCAGCACGTCGACTCCGCCTGCGAGTCCCCAACCAGCGCCGGCTCGATAGTGGGACTGGCTATCGATTGACCAAAAGTAGCGGGATTTTCGCCGTTCCTCGTCTACGGCCTTGACGAAGACAACGAAGGGATTATGTTCGCTAGCGTACAGTTTCTGCCCTATTTCATCTGTAACCGCAAAGCGTAGGGTCGAAGCAGACCCTTCGTCGGATCATCGGCATCACCACGGTGGATGCGGTGCGGAAATTATTCAGGGATCATTCCCCGGGCGCAAGCGCGGCGCCGCTCGGCCGTGAATTTCGCTTCAGACGAAAGAGGCCATTTTGCTGCGGATTTTTTTGGTGGATGATAACGCGATGGCGCGAGGCGCCATCAAGGCAGCGCTAGAACGGCGTTCGGAGTGGGTTGTAGTCGGAGAGGCGAACAGTGGACGTCAGGCTCTGGAGACGTTTCGCCGCCACAAGCCTCAACTCACACTCATGGATTTCGCAATGCCTGAAATGAACGGACTGGAGACCGCCCGTCGCTTAACCGAGCGCAATCCTGACTCCCCTATTTTGATGATCACCACAGACCCTTCGAGGCAGCTTGAGATAGAAGCCAGGAAAGCCGGAATCAAAGGGGTTTGTCCGAAGGACGAGATGGACCATCTCGTAGACGCCATCGATACCGTCGTCGGTGGAGGATCATACTTTAGCGAACGCGCCGCGTAAGCAATTCTCTCTTCCTGGCTTGTGCTGCAATTGCGCCGCTTCTTGCGCAGATATCGTATCGGCGTGATCTTCGGAGCAGCGCCAATGCGCAGGAGCCGGTGAGCGTCATCGCTGTGCTCGACTGCTTTCCTGCCGGGCATTATTAGTGAGAAAAAGCTGTAGTTTCATCACTTTTTACTTTTATGTACTTTCGCTCGAGTACCCGCAGGCGCTTTCCTCGTTAATTTGATCTGATTGTAATCAACGGCGGCCCGGACGAGATTTTTTAGAGCCCGCTCATTAATCTTATCGCCCTCGAACAAATCGATCGCTCGCCATGCGTTGCCTCCGAGCCCCGCGTTGAACAGCTTGTCAGGATCCGGGAGGCTCGACCCGTGGGCAAAGGTAAGCTTCACCTTATCTCTGTGGGCGTTGCCGACCGCGATCATTCCGTCGCGAGACCACACCGGGCTTCCCATCCACTTCCATTCCTCGACGATCTCCCGGTCGGCATCAAGGATGCTCTTGCGGACGCTGGCCAACGTTTTGCCACGCCAGTCTGCGAGTTTCGCGATCAGCTGGTCGATGATTGCAGAGGCAGATTCCACCGGGACGGCCTTTTTCATGTGCAGTTCCAACTCTCGCACCTAATTTAGCTGCGCTCAGCGTAACCTGCAACCTCCGCGCGGGCAGTTGTCATGCTGAGCGAAGTGGGACTGTCCGAAGGACAGTCCCACGCAGTCGAAGCATCCCTACCCGCGTTCCCAGGCAGGCGGCCCACTCAAGCCCGGAATGTAACAGCCTGCTTTGAAAACGCCGGTCACTTCCACGATTCGCGGCGTGCCATCGAAGTTGTTCTCAATAAGGAGGACGGCATGAAGTCCCCGTGCGCGGTGAACCTGCACAATGCAGTTACGGTGTCGCAACAGCGCCTGGGGAAACGTGTGGCCCAGCTTAGTCCCGCACGAATGAATGAGGTGTGTGCCGCTCTGCGCTTCTCTCTGGGTTGCGATTCAAACTAGTTACTGGAAACGTTCCGTCTGTCTCCCGAATTTCTTTGTCCGATGAATAGTGGGAGGATCACAGGCATGGCGAAGTTTCTATATATGTGCACGACGTGTGGTCACAAGGCTAACTACACACTTAAGTCGCTAGAAGCTGGCGTCTGTAGAAACCCAGAGTCTCGCCACCTATTTTCCGATGAGCAGAAGGCGATGATCAGGAAGGGCATCGAAAATGAGGCGTGTGAAAGGAAAGTTGAGCAAGTAGACTCTAAATTGAAAAGAAGCCATAGACACCCTTGAGGCTCACCGTCTTGCAGATAATCTTCGAGGGCTATGAAGTTTTGGGCGGTCGAGGCGGTCGTACAGGCGTGTTCGCCTTCAGATTTTGGGCAAGCTCGGGGAACACGTAGATAGCTTGCAACATAGCCTCGACAATCTCCATGACTGCTTGAACTTCGGACTCTGTTGCTGCGTGCCCTCGATGTGCAGCAGCATGCCCGACTCCGATGGCTATATCCAATGCCTCCCGATTGCGTGCACTAACGAACCCTTCTTTCTCCAACTCCTTCAACTTATCTTTGAAAGTGCCGATGTCGCCTATCTTTTCGAGGATCATCATATCTACCAAAGTTCTTGCTCCCATCATCGGCAATCGCAAGCTCTGAGCATCAAGTGACCTATAGATTTCCTCCAAAAGCTTCCGCATTTCGATGGGTAATTTGAACCGCCACGGCGGTAAGTCCCTTACGATAGCAGGCGGAAAGTAGCGTATATCGTCAGCGACTTCGTCATCTCCGATAACCTTACCAACTCCTCCCAGCTTCCGATGCATTTCCGGATCATTGCAGTGGAACACACGTCGGAGGACGGCTGTGTTGCAGCCACAACATCCCAGCAGGTCAAAGTATATGCACGATGGGACATCTCCACCGTCGGGTTCCCAATTGTCCGCTGCGTACTCGTCCGTGCGTTCGCCGCTCGTCGTGTACAGCAGACGATGCAGGGTTTTGCGTTTACACTTGTTGCAGTAGATGCGTTCGGGACTTTCGGATTGGTCGCCCATTTGGATTCCTATGGCTGGTTGAGTTTCAATCGCCGCTCGTCTGTCCTAGCCGACTTCCGATGAACATGTCGCAAAATCTCTGGACTACCTCTCTTTCCTCGTCTTCGCTATCTGTGCGGTAATCATATCGAGGCAAACAATTCAGGAGCCAGACGCCTGATACCAGTAGGCGTCGGACAATTCCTTTTTCTTCTTTAAGTGGTTCTGAGCTGGGCCTGTGTCTCACCACCACACGAACTTTCTTGGTGCTTTTCAGATATTTGACAGCCTCGCCCACACAGAAATCTGTGCACGCTTTGAAGTTCGCTAAATCGTAATCATTCATTCTTCCTAAGAAACGCTGGGTCTGGCCGACGTAAAAAGGAGTCTCGACCCCATCAGCGACCCAGCAGAACACGTACACGAACCCCGCAGGGGAAAGAAGGGAATCTCTCGCTGGCGGGAAATCTACGACGCTAAAGTCCTCAGACTTCATCGAGCGTTTAATCCTAACGCTGTACCCTCCAGAAAACCAGATGGCGGCTGTCCCATTCAAGCCCGGTTTTGGCTTGAGTGGGGATGTTCACACGTCACAGACTTAGTCCGACGATCCAACTAGATTGTCCTCATGCCAGTAACGTGCTTTTGCGACAGGGGCAAGGTAGCCAATCTTCTCCTTTACTCCATGTATCACAATTGGTACACTACCTTATGAATCGGCGCGCTCTAAAGCGATTGCCGGCACGATTTTATCGCTCCGATAGCGGACGGGAGCCTGTGCGGGAATGGCTTAAAAGCCTGGACGCAGAGGATCGAAGGATCATCGGCGAAGACATCAAGGATGTCGAGTTTTCGTGGCCAATTGGTCCATGCCACTGGTGCGCTCGCTCGGCCGCGAACTGTGGGAAGTCCGAAGCAGCTTGCCGCACGGTCGTATCGCCCGCGTGATTTTCTGCGTTGAGAAAGATTATATGGTGCTTCTGCATGGCTTCATGAAGAAAACGCAGAAAACACCTAGACAGGAAATCGATCTGGCGCTGAAACGAAAGAAGGGGACGGAATCATGAAAAAGAAGAATATCGGATCGACCTTCGATAGTTGGCTTCGCGAGGAAGGCCTCTATGAGAAAGTTAGCGCTACGGCGATCAAACGGGTGGTTGCCCGCCAGGTTGAGGCTGCCATGCACCAAAAAGGCCTGACCAAGGTCGAGATGGCGCGGCGGATGCGCACGAGCCGCGCCGCGCTTGACCGGCTCCTTGATCCCGAGAACGATGCCGTGACCTTCGGCACTCTTCGAAAAGCCGCGGCAGTTGTCGGTCGTCAGGTTCGCCTGGAACTCGTCTAAGCCTCTCGAGTCTTTTTCCACAACCTTCCACAGAAAAAAATCCATTCTTTGTGACGAACAACCTTGACCGAGGATACGGAACGCTCACAATGGAATCGTGCGCAACCAAATCAGCATGATCTGGCAGTTAAGCCTGCAAAGGACGCTCGCGATCAAAATCGCCCCGTAAGTCCCCATACTTTCAAGATTTTGACTTATAAGATCTTTGTTATGAAGATTTTGCGAGGAATTTCGCCGGTCATCGTCGGTAAGTTGCTGATTCCAGATATTTTGCAAAAAAATAGGGGGGGGTTAACCAAAAGATAAACTCAGAGCCCAGAACGGGACGCCCAGCCCCCACGCCTCCGCTACGACCGGTCGGCCGCCGGTTCAGTCGGTGGGTCGCCCGCTGCCCCACTTGGCGGCATACGGCAGCACGAACAAGTACAGACCGGTGAAAAACTGCAAGGCGAGCGTGAACACCGCCAGGAGGCCCAGTTTAGATGAATACTTCCCCTGTGCCACGGCGATGCCGTTGATGATGACGGCCACCGTAAAGGCAATGGTCAGCCAGCGGTGGATTTGCCGAACCCATTTGTTCCAGTTCATTGAGACCTCCTCTGAAGTCGAGCCCGAATGAAGTCGAGCGCGAATGAAACCGAGCCCGAAGCGGATCGGGCACATACAAATACTGCGTAAGCGCCTACGACTTTTGAGCCGCCTGAGGCGGCCAGTTGGGCGTTTCGATACCGAACTGCTTGGCGTACTCGGCGTTCAATCGTTGCCAGCCGAACTTCATGGCCTCGGGGCCGACGATGCGGCCGATGGGAGATCCGCTGAGAAGGTGATCTAGAACATCGAAACAAATGTGCCAGCCAGCAGCGCCCATTGCGATGAAGCGGTGACCGATGTTGGTCCACAGCGTCAGGCGCGTGCTGCCGCCACCAAAGGCTTCGAGTTCCCACCGCATATCGAAGCTACCCCACTTGTACTCAAGCGCCTTGGGAGCGTCGGCTCGCGTCACTGTTGTTTCGGTAACGTGCGGCGAAGGCGCTCCCACCGTGGTGAGCTTCACCGTAGTTCCAACCGTACCCAGGTTCCCATCGGCGTCGAAGGGAGCCCACTCGCGCAGATGCGCCGGGTCGGTAAGCGCCTGCCAAACTTTTTCCGGCGAGTGGCGCAGTTCGCGGACGAGAATGAGCGTCCACTTGTCTTCATTGTTTTGTCCCCGGTCTTTTCGTACCTGCGCCCCGCAGGCCGGACCTGGTGTGTACTGCTCGCGATCGGTCACCTTCTTCTCCTTATCTTCCTTTTCTAGCGTGAAGAGCGTGCCAACTGGGTGAGCTGAATGAGGTTGCCACAGGTGTCGTTCAGCATCGCGATGGTCGAGGCGGTCACGTCGGTGGGCGGCATGGTGAACTCCGCGCCGCGGGCCTTGATCCGCTCGTAGTCGCCCTCAACGTCGTCGGTGAAGAACATGGCCGCGGGCTGGCGCTGTTGAAAGATCGCCTGCTGATACGCCTTGGCTGCGGGGTTGTTGTTCAGCGCCAGCTGCAGCTCAGCGCCGTGCGGCTCCTCGGGCGAGGCCACGGTGAGCCAGCGAAATGGGCCCTGACTGAAATCGGCCTTCTTGGTAAAGCCCAGTACCTCCGTATAGAAGCGCAGGGCCTTGTCCTGGTCGTCCACGTATACGCTGGTCAGTTTGATTTTCATTTTGTTTCTCCTTTGTCACGTTCGCGGTTTGGGCCGCGTCGTCTTCTCCTTGTCTTCCTTTTCGTTGGTGTTGATTGATCCATTCGATCAAGGTGGCGTTCGAGAGCATCCAGGTGAGCGGACCAGAACCGGCGGAACGGAGCGAGCCAGGCATCCAGCTCCTGAAGTGGTTCAGGTTTCAGCCGATAGAGACGGCGCTGTGCGTCCACCGTGGATTCCACGAAACCGGCCTCGCGCAGCACGCGCAGGTGCTTTGACACGGTCGGCTGCGGCATACGAAGGTGGCGCTCGATCTCTCCCACCGACTGTTGTGACGAGACCAGGAGGGTCAATATCGCGCGGCGGTTCGGCTCCGCAATGACTTCGAATACAGATTCCACCCTTTTGATATACTCCATAGAGCATATACGTGTCAAGGCATATTAAGCGCGGCGTCTGAAGGACCCAAAGCAGCGGGAGTGGTACATTCGACAAGCAATCCAGCGCTGGAGTCGGAATAAACGTATGAGTTCCTATGTGCTTGGTTTTCAGGACATCGACAAGACAAAAATCACGGTGGTTGGTGGTAAAGGCGCGAACCTGGGGGAAATCTCGAAGGTTGAAGGAATACGCGTTCCAGATGGCTTTTGTATTTCCACCGAAGCCTTTAAGAGAATCATTGGGGAAACGCCGTCGATTAACGAACTACTTGATCAGTTATCGCTTCTAAAGGTGGAAGACCGGAATAAAATCAGTGAGCTCAGCGGTGAGATTCGCAGGCTCATCGAAGGGATAGCCATCCCTGAAGACATTCATGAAGAGATCGCCCGCCATCTCTCCAGGCTTGGAGAAGAAAATGCCTATGCAGTACGATCCAGCGCAACTGCTGAGGATTTACCGACGGCCTCCTTTGCGGGCCAGCAGGATACGTATTTGAACATCATTGGGAAGGAGGTAATCCTAAAGCACGTCAGCAAGTGCTGGGCATCGTTGTATACCGAGAGGGCGGTCACCTACCGCATTCAAAACGGCTTCGATCACCGCAAAGTCCATCTGGCTGTGGTGGTGCAGAAGATGATCTTCCCGCAGGCGGCAGGAATTTTGTTTACTGCCGATCCCGTCACTTCCAACAGGAAGGTATCGTCCATTGACGCCAGCTTCGGCCTTGGTGAGGCCTTGGTCTCCGGCCTAGTGAATGCTGATGTCTATAAAGTGCGTAACGGCAAGGTTATCGCTAAGAAGATATCCACCAAGAAGCTGGGTGTATTTGCCTCACAAGATGGCGGCACGAAAGAACAGGAGATTGAGGCTGAGCGGCAGAATAGGCAAGCGCTCACAGATGAGCAGATTCTGCAGCTCGAGCACATGGGCAGAAAGATCGAAGAACATTTCGGCCATCCCCAGGACATCGAATGGTGCTTGGTGGAGGGCACGTTTTATATTGTCCAGAGTCGGCCGATCACCACTTTATTCCCAATCCCTGAAGCAAACGATCGAGAAAATCACGTTTATGTATCCGTCGGCCATCAACAGATGATGACCGACCCCTTGAAACCATTGGGATTGTCGTTCTTCCAGTTAACAGCCGCTCGACCCATGGATAAAGCTGGTGGAAGGTTGTTTGTTGATATTACACAAGATCTGGCCTCGCCTGCTAAAAGAGACATCATCGTCAATGTCTTGGGAAAATCCGATCCGCTCATCAAAGACGCAATGATGACCATCTTGGAGCGAGGAGATTTTATAAAATCGCTACCGAATGACATAAAAGAACCGAGTTCCGGTAAAAGCAATCAAGGCGTGTCGCCTGCTGGTTTTCAAACACTAAACGACTACGATCCCCAAATCGTTTCTGATTTGATCAAGAGCAGTCAAACGTCGGTAGACGAGTTAAGACGTGACATCCAAACACAATCAGGATCGGTTCTCTTTGACTTTATCCTGGAAGACATCCAGAAATTAAGGAAGAGCATATCTGACTCACAAAGTTTCGGCGTGATTATGACTGCTATGAATGCTTCATCATGGATCAATGAAAAAATGATGGATTGGTTAGGTGACACAAATGTAGCAGACACGCTTTCTCAATCTGTACCCAACAATATCACTTCGGAAATGGGTCTGGAGTTATTGGATGTCGCAGATGTGATTCGTCCTCATCCGAAAGTAATTAATTACTTGCAACATGTAAAAGATGACAGCTTTTTGGATGAATTGGTTCAGTTTGATGGTGGACAGGAATCCCGAGACGCCATCTATACTTATCTCAACAAATACGGAATGCGATGTGCCGGAGAAATCGATATTACCAAACCTCGTTGGAGCGAAAAACCAACGACACTTGTCCCGATGATTCTTGGCAATATCAAAAACTTTGAGCCTAATGCCAGCCATCTGAAATTCGAGCAAGGACGACAGGAGGCTTTGAACAAAGAGCAAGAATTATTGGAACGATTGAAGCAATTGCCGGATGGTGAACAAAAAGCCAAAGAAACAAAACGGATGATCAGCCTAGTCCGGAATCTCAGCGGTTATCGTGAATATCCAAAATACGGCATCGTCAGTCGCTACTTCGTTTATAAGCAGGCTTTACTGAAAGAAGCCGAACGACTCGTACAAGCCAACGTGATTCATGAAAAAGAAGATATATACTACCTCGCCTTTGAGGAACTTCACGAAGTCGTACGCACCAATGAACTGGATTACCAGATCATCAGCAAGCGAAAAGACGAGTACAAATCATATGAAAAGCTAACTCCGCCACGTGTCATCACCTCGGATGGTGAAATCGTCGCCGGTGAGTACAAACGAGAAAATCTCCCAGCCGACGCCATCGTTGGTCTTCCTGTTTCGTCGGGAGTGATAGAGGGACGCGCACGTGTCATCGTGAACCTGGAAGATGCTGTTCTAGAAGATGGCGATATCTTGGTCACCTCCTTTACGGACCCTAGCTGGACACCGTTGTTTGTATCCATCAAAGGCCTGGTGACCGAAGTTGGTGGACTGATGACCCATGGAGCAGTCATCGCACGTGAATATGGCTTACCAGCAGTTGTCGGAGTAGAAAATGCTACCAAGCTGATTAAGGATGGGCAACGAATTCGCGTGCATGGAACAGAAGGGTATGTAGAGATCCTATAATGGAGAAATAGAATAGAGGGAGCGATTGCTATGGCGAATGCTCCCTCTATTCTATTGCACTGCCCCCGCGGGGCCGGCGTCAGCAACTCAAAGCGTGATGAAGGGGAAACAGCGTGGTCAGGGGTCGGGCAAGGGCCTGTTCTTCCGCTTGCACGATGGCCGCATCTCCGGCGTGCAGGCACTCCAGGCAAAACGACGGCCCCCGTTCTCAAAAGCGGGGACAGTTTGGAAAAG
>CAWHTJ010000006.1:0-745000 GCA_963832235.1 uncultured Acidobacteriaceae bacterium
CATCGCCGGAAACACGACTGAAAGTGCCCTGTTCGCTTTTCCAGACTCTTCTATATTGCCGCCTGTTTCGATCCTGTAGCCCTCGGGCAGGCTTGCGATAATCGGCTGAATCGCCTTTTCAATCTCCGCAGAGACCTGCGGGGGTTGAAGTGATTCGTCGATATCACTCTCTACCGTAATGGTCGGCACGCGATCACGGCGTTTGAGGATCGGTTCTTCAGGGCGAATTTCGACGTGGCCGACTTGGCTGAGTGGAACAGCCTTCCCCCAGTGATTCATCAGAGTCATGTCGTTCAGCTTGCTGGGATCGAGGCGGTCTGTTCCTGCACTTCGCGCGATTACCTCCGCCGTTCGAATATCTTCACGGACCTGCGTCACTGGCGCACCCGTCAGAAGAAATTGGATCTGTTCGGCAGCTTCGTGGGAGGAAAGGCCAATCAGTTGTAGCCGAGCTTGGTCGAGGACAAAATGCACAGTTGGCGCGCGTTCTCCCCAGTCCTGGTTTACCTGCCGAGTATGGGGATTTGCCACCATTGCAGCCTGGACCTGCGCTGCAATCGCGTGGTCCTTTTCCAGGTCGGGGCCGGTGACGCGAAACGCTACCGGCCACGGTGAATATGGTCCAAACACGAGTTGCGAAGCGCGCACACGTGCTTCAGGCGCAAGCCCCTGCTCAACCCGTTCACGCAGCCTGAGCTTTAAACGGTCTCGATCCTTTTCATTGGCCGTCAGAACAATGATCTTCGCAAAATTGGGGTTCGGGAGTTCTGGATTGTATGAAAAGAAGAAGCGCGGAGCACCGGCCCCAATGTAAGCTGTAACAATCTTTGCTTCGGGCTGCGGCCGCAGCCACTCCTCGACTTTTTTCGCACTCGCGTTGGTGGCTTCTATGCTGGTGCCTTGTGGCAGCGTCACCTCTACCAGGAGTTCAGGCCTATCGGATTGAGGAAAGAACTGCTTTTTGACAAGTCCCATGCCTGCAACGGCGACAAGAAAGAGGCCCAGAACAACGCAAGCGACCAAAGCCTTTCGGCGTACCGCCCAGGCGATTAGCCTGCGTAGCTTCTCGTAGCCTGGTGTCGCATAAATGGCTTCATGGCCGCCGGACAGGGCTTTGATCTTGGGCAACATCTGCACGCCAAGATAAGGAGTAAAGGTTACGGCTACGACCCACGAGGTGAGCAGCGCAAAACCCACTACCCAGAAGATGTTTCCCGCATACTCGCCAGCGCTCGATCGAGCGAACCCCACGGGCATGAGACCAATCACAGTGACAAGCGTGCCAGCAAGCATGGGAGCAGCAGTGTGACTCCATGCGTACCCGGCGGCCCGGATGCGGTCCCACCCTTCCTCCATTTTGACCACCATGATCTCGATGGAGATGATCGCATCGTCAACAAGAAGGCCAAGGCCGAGAATCAGAGCGCCGAGCGTGATGCGATCAAATACTCTTCCGGTCAGAAGCATGATGACGAAGACAGCCGCTAACGTCAGCGGAACGGCCGCTGCCACGACGATTCCTACGCGCCAACCGAGGCTGATAATGCTAACGATCATCACGACAGCAAGTGCGACAAAGAACTTCAGCATGAACTCATCCACTGCTTCGCGGATGTTTACAGCCTGATCCGTCACTTTGCTGAAGCTGATGCCTGCAGGCAGGTCGGCGGAAATTTTCTTCTGTTCGGCAACGAGGGCTTTGCCGAGGTCCAGACCGTTCCAGCCCTCCTTCATCACGATGCTGAGAAGCAAGGCCGGCTGGCCATTATGACGAACAAGAAAGGTTGCGGGATCTTCGTATCCGCGCTTCACATCGGCAATATCAGACAGCTTGAGGGTGCGCCCGCCTGACACGACGGTCGTATCCCGAATCTTCTGAAGGTCATCAAACGCGCCATCCAGGCGAATGTAAACCTGCTGAGCTTTCGTATCGATAGATCCAGATGGAGTTACGGCATTCTCTCGAACCAGCGCATCGAAGACATCTCGTGCGCTTACTCCTAGCGTGGCCAGCCGTTCGTACGAGAACTCGACAAAGATGCGTTCTGGCCGTTCTCCCACGATGTCAACCTTCTTCACTCCAGGCACATGAAGCATCCGCTGCCGAAGAGTTTCTGCTTCACGCGCAACCTGGCGAGGAGGAAGGTCTGGAGCCTCGACCGAGTAAAGCGCGAATGTCACATCCGAGTACTCATCATTAATGAAGGGACCGAATACGCCCTGAGGCAATTTGTGTGCTTCATCGCCTAGCTTTTTGCGAGCCTGGTAAAACTCTTCCGGTACGTCCTCTGGGCGAGTAGTGTCCTTGAGACTCACCATCATCAGCGCGAGTCCGGGTCGGGTAAAGGTCTCTACGCGATCGTAGTCGCGCAATTCCTGCATGCGCTTCTCCAGCGGCTCGGCAACGAGGTCCTGCATCTCCTGTGCTGTCGCTCCGGGCCACACCGCTGCAACGGTAAACACCTTGATCGTGAAAGCTAGGGTCTTCTGCGCGGCCCAGTTTCAGGAAGGCAAAGATGCCAGCGGCAACGATCGTAATGAGCAAGAACAGAGTGATCGACTTTTCGCGCACTGCGAGCGCCGACAGATTGAGGAACCCCTTCGCCGCATGCTCGCGAACCTCGGGTCCAGAGATGCCGTGTTCCTGGAGCGATTTCTCGTCTTTTTCTGATGTATGGTGCTGGCTCATCGAATTCTGCCTTGTTCTCTACGCGCACACGTTGGCCATCGCGAAGGAGATGAACTCCAAGCGCTACGACCTGTTGTCCTGGGCGCAGGTTCCCGCTGACGGTTGCTAGTTCTTCACCCAGTTGGCGTACTTGTACAGGTTGAAATGAGACGGTGGACGTAGAAGGGTTCAGCACCCAGATACCAGGTCCCTTCCCTTGATCGAGGATGGATGCGACCGGTACTTGCAACGTGTCGGTCCCTACATCACCGGAGAGATGGACTGTAACGGTTGCTCCTAACGGAGCATTCGCGGCAGCGCCTTCGAGAACATAGCGTGCCTCAAAGGTGCGGGTCTGCGGGTCAGCAGCACCGGAAAGCTGTCGCAATCGAACTGGAACTCTCATCGTGCTGCCGTAGAGCGTTGCGTATGCCGTCGATCCAAGCGCCGGCCTCAACGTCTCGGGGAGGTTCACTGCGGCCTCTCGCGGACCGGAATGGGCGAGCTTCACAACCGTTTGCCCTGCCATTACCACTTGTCCTGGCTCGGCCAAGGTCTCGATAACGACGCCGTCCGCATCCGCAAGAAGTTGTGAGTAGCCGTCCTCATCTCTCGCAACCTGCTCCTGAGCCTTGGCAGCAGCGAGGTCAGCTTGTGCCGCATCCGATGCGGCCTTGATCTGATCGTAGATGGAAGCGGAAACCGCGCCGCTCTTGACCAAACCGCGATATCGGGCTTCATCGGCGGCAGCCTGAACAGCTTTTGCCTTTGCCGCCGTGACGGTTTCCGCTCGCGCCGTGATGGCATGGACATAGTCGGTTCGATCAATCGTCATGAGCGGTTGTCCGGCGCGGACAAACTGCCCCGTATCTACCAAGCGATTCGTGATCTTTCCGGGAACTCGGAAACCAAGATTGCTCTGAACACGCGCTGAAACCACGCCAGTGAACGCGGGATCTGCTCCGGACGACGAACCTACTTCCACGATGCGAACCAGCTCCGGCTTTGTTCTTGGGTCTAACTCCTGCTTCCGACCGCAACCAGCCAAGGCTGACTACGAGACCGGCGATGATGACCAGGGCGGCATAACTGAAATTGATCCGTTTCATATGGTTTGTCCTTTTCTGTTGGGTTTCGATCATGGGAGCCAGCCGCCCCCGAGCGCGCGATAAGAGCCGACCGCTGCACGTGCCGCACTCTCTCGAGCTACGGCCAAGTCGTCCTTGGCCGCAAGCAATTGACGATCCGCATCGAGCACGTCGGTGAGTCCGATGACACCCGCGGCGTAGGACTCTTCCGAGCAGGTCGCGCACGCGCTGCAATTCAGCGATTTCACGAAGGATTTCATTGCGGCGATTCTCCGACTGGACGAGTAGACTGAAGGCGTCTTCGACATCTTCGGCCGCGTGAAGGACGGAGCTTCGATACTGGAGCAAGGCTTCGGCATTGGCGCCTCGCGCTCGCTTCACTTCCGCAGCGACAGCGCCGAAATCGAAGAGTCTCCAGCGCAGACCTACTACACTGACAGGTTGAAATCCTTGCTGCTCGAAGAGATGGGCGGGCGCGAGCGCTTGAGACCCGACGATGCCTGAAAGTGAGAGCTTTGGATAATATTCGGCGAGAGCCTGGCCAATGCGAGCGTTCGAGGCAGCAACCATTCGCTCGGCAGCGATGATGTCAGGTCTCCTGCGTAATAGGTCCGTGGGTGTCCCAAAGCCAGAGATTTCCGGTACATCGGGAATGTCGGCCACCGAGCGTCAACTCCGCTGCGTACGTTCCCGGCTGGGCGCCCATGAGAACGTCCAGCCGGTTCAGCTGTGCCTCGAGAGAGACTGTGAGCAGTGGAATCGTCGCCTTCGCTTGCGACAGCAAGGCTTGGGCCTGAGCGAGTTCACGGTCGGAAGCGACGCCCGCATCCTTGCGCTGCTGCACCAGTTCGACGAGATGCTCGTCAGTGGCGATCTGGTCTTTGGCGAAGATTAAGCGCGCCTGCGCGCCCCGTATCTGCATGTAGGCATCAGCGGCTTCCGCGGCAACCGTGATGCGAGTTCCCGTCTGGGAAGCTTCGGCCGCCTGGGCCTCGGCGGTAGCAGCCTCAGCTCCTTTTTTCAAACCGCCGAACAGATCCGTTTCCCAGCTCGCGATGAATCCGAGATCGTAGTAGTTCTGAGTGCGGCTATAGCCGGGCAGGTGCGAGGCGAGACGGCCCGTCATACTTTCAGTCGACTGGTAAAGTGTGGTCGTCGAAGCGTAAAGGTTTCCTGATGGTATGCGCTGCGCTCCTGCTCCTTGGGCAGCGGCACGCGCCTGTTGCACCCGCGTCATGGCAGCGGCGAGGTCGAGATTCTCGTCCAGCGCCCGCTTCACGATCCGTGTCAGCTCAGGATCATGGAAGCCCGTCCACCACTGGTCGAGGGGCGGTGCTGGCAGGGAGGCGGTACGAGTTTCGATGGAGGGGGCGTTGTGAAACGGCTGTAGGTTAACCGTCGGGCGATGATATTTTGGCCCCACGGCACATCCGGTGAGGCTCGCGCCTAGTGCGAGGGCAAAGCCCATTCGCAGGGTGAACTTCTGCGCTGCAGATGAGCCTTTGTAGGACAACATTGGGAATATCCTTACTTGAACGAAATAACGTACACGTATAATATGATATACAGATAAGGAAGGATTCAAAGTTTTTGGGAGGAAACAATTGACCCTGCAAAAGCGAAAGGAACGCTACCGCTCTGAACTGCGCGCCGAGACCCTGTCGGCAGCCCGCGAGCTGATCCAGGAGGAGGGCTACGAGGGTCTGACCATCCGCAAACTCGCGAAGCGGATGGAATGCTCGCCTATGGCACTCTATTCTTATTTCGCCGACAAGCAGGCGCTTCTGATTGCTCTCGCACTGGAAGGCTTTGAAAAGTTGGCCAAACGGTTCGATTCCACCGTTAGCCGCAACCCGCTCACCGCGCTCAGGAAGATACTTCTGGACTACATTGCTTATGCCGAGGAGAACCCATTCGAGTACAGGATTCTGTTCCTATCGGTCCAAACAATTGGAGAGCTGAAGCAAACCCGGGAGGACTTGCAGGAACGAAATCCGGCTTTCGGCGCACTATTCAAGTGCGTGGAAGCGTGCATCAAGGCAGGTGTGCTTCAAGGCGACGCGTTCGCTGTGAGTACAGTGTTGTGGACAGCCGCTCATGGGGCCGCGTCCCTGCTGATCACTGCGAAGAACTTCCCGTTTGGCAGCCGTCAACGAATACGGTGAAGAGGTCGTCGCGACGATATTAAGCGGCGCACAAAACCGCGCGATCGAGCGGGTCTAAATCCTCTATCTGTTCACCAGAGCACTCCGCACTCGTTGGGACCTCATTTGGCCGGTGACCTCGACACGGGCCTGTGATTCCACTATCAGCTCTAGACCGCGCGAGGAAGTATGGGGCAGGTTGGTCAAAATCGCCAACCCCCAACCCAACCCACAATTCGTATAGCCTTGTAAGTCTTACGGGTATTTTGGCAGTCCCCGCGTTCTTGTAAGTTGTTGTAAAACCACTCCCGGCTTAAACTTGTCACAGCAGAGATCAAGTTCGACTGATCGGATCAGTCCCAAGAAACGCCCAGATGGTCAGAAGACATCGGAGTGGTTAACGCTGTTGCCACGGCTTAAAGGAGGCCGTCGCGATGGCACGCACTCTCAAATCGAAGCGGAAGCGGGCACCTAAAACCATCTTGAAGCTTCCGGATCTTGAGCAATCCAAATCGGCTGTGATCAACAGCCTCACGTCGCCCAGTTCTCAGCGCTCCTACGACCATGCGATTCGCGAGTTCATTGACTGGTACTGCTCGGAGCCACGGCTGGCTTTCAACAAAACCGTCGTCACCCGATATCGAATTTCGCTGGAGCAGCGGCAATACGCTCCGTCAACAATCAACCTGCGATTGGCAGCGGTACGTCGGCTCGCCTACGAAGCTTCAGATTGTGGCCTCCTGAGTCCTGATCTGGCTGCCAGCATTCGTAGAGTAAAGGGCGCGCGCCGGCTCGGGGTTCGAATCGGCAATTGGCTGACGGTCGAAGAGGGCAGGCGCCTCGTCGGCGCATTTGGCGCATCGACTCCAAAGGAGCGGAGGAATCGGGCCATGATCGCTGTCTTGATCGGTTGCGGCTTGAGAAGGGCGGAGGCTGCTGCCTTAAAGCTGGAAGATTTTCAACTCCGGGATGGACGCTGGGTCATTGCCGATTTGAATGGTAAGGGCGGTCACATCCGCACGGTACCGGTGCCGGACTGGGTGAAGAAAGTAATCGACGAATGGACTGTTCCCGCTGGACTCACTTCAGGCCCACTGTTCCGAGCCATCAACAAGGCGGGCCGGACGTGGGGAAATGGATTCACGCCAAAGGTGATTTGGTCGATCGTTAGAGAGGGAGCTGCGAGCTGTGGCCTAGCAGGGCTAGCTCCGCACGATCTCCGCAGAACGTGTGCTCGTCTGTGCCACCAGGCAGGAGGTGAACTCGAACAGATCCAGTTTCTTCTTGGGCACATTTCCATCGAGACCACGGAGCGCTACCTTGGCTGCAAGCAGCACTTCCAAAATGCGGTGAACGATGCCATCGGACTTGAACCTGGCGGTTCATGAGCTTGAGGTCATCGCTACCGCACGGCCGACTTGCCGTTACTAATCCAGGCCGAACAGCGGATTCAAGGCCGCGGGCCTCGCGATCAAGCCACCTGACCTGACCCCGGTGATGTCTCAGCTGGTGACAACCGGACGAGCGGTATTCCGGTACTTAGATCTCGACACCAGAATTCGAAAACGCTACAATATGTAGCGCTACAATGTTTAGCGCAACCAAACCTCCCAAGCGACTATCTGAACTCGAACATTTGGTCATGGACGTCCTGTGGGCACGCACCGAAAGCACCGCTGAGGACGTCCGCCAAGCTCTGGCCAATCGTCACCCCATGAAAGACTCTACCTCCCGAACCATTCTCAAGCGGCTGGAGGAAAAGGGCTACGTCAAGCGTCATCTAGAGGGCCGCAGGAACGTATATCGAGTTTCGGAACCCCCGCGGCATGTAGCGGTGAGAACCGTTCAACAAATCATCAATCGGCTCTTAGGTGGCTCCGTAGAGCAACTGATTGTGGGAATGGTCGATCGCGACCTCTTGGATGAGCGGGAGTTGCGCCGTCTAGCAGAAAAACTGGCTCGACGGAAGAATCGCACCCGAAGGAGGCAGGATGGCGACTGATATTGTGTCGCAACTCACAGGCCCTTCCATTCGTATTTGCGGCTTGGCTCTTGTCGCCTTCGTGGGCATATCAGTATTTCGTCTTCGCTCTTCTGCCGCCAGGCATGCGATGTGGACAGTCGTACTCATTGGCATGCTCCTTCAAATCCCCTTGGAGATGGTGGCTCCGCCCATTCTGCTAAAGACACTCCCAATTTTGCCTGCTTCGACCCAAGCGCGAGTAATGCAATCGGCGCGACCTTCCATGTCCGCCGCACGCGCACCCGCACCCGCAACTCACGCCCGAGAGCCCGTGACCTTCAACGGGACATCATGGCGCACAGCTGTGACGCTTTTTTACCTTGTTACGTCATTTCTGTTGTTCCTTCGCTTGGCTTTCGGATGCTGGGGCGTGCGCAAAATCGTCCGAGGTTCCACGCCCATCCCAAGTTTGGGTCCCAATGTCTTTGAGTTAACGCGACTGGTAGTGCCGGGTTCGGTCGGAGGCATCCGGGCGAGAATTCTGTTGCCACGCGCGTGGAGAGATTGGGATGCCCCGAAACTTGGAGCTGTTCTCGCTCACGAGAGAGCCCACATCCAGCGATATGACTGGCTTACCCATCTCGCCTCACGCCTCACCATTTGCATTTTTTGGTTTCACCCCCTCGCTTGGTGGATTGATCGGGAACTCGCGCGACTCGCAGAGGAAGCATGTGACGACATTGCTGTCTCCGAAACGAAAGATAAGGAAGAGTACGCCGCAGCCCTGGTGGATATCGCTCGCACGGCAGCCGCTAGTGGCGGCGTTCTGAACTGGACGGTCATCTCAATGGCCACGGATTCAAATGTAACGCGAAGAGTGAATCGGATTCTCAAGAGGGCGTTTCACGTCCCGAAGCCGTTCGGCCGTTCCGCGTGGATGGCGCTTTTTATATCTAGTGTGCCTGTCATCTACCTGTCTGCCGCGGTGAGCCTTGCCCCAGCAAGACGAGATTCGATCACCCTGAAGCATCCTCTAATTTCGAGCCGCCGCGCCGAAGAACTGCTGCGGCCACTCTTGCAGGAACAAAGAAACGGGACGGGTGTTCTCTCGGATGTGATCTCGAATCAGAATCCGAAGTCCTCGGTGTCGCCTGTCCAGTCTCAAAGTGAGGGCCGGCCATTAGCCATCTGCATTCTCCTTGACACTAGCGGCAGCATGTACGAAAAGGGGGCCGAAGTAATTGCTGCCGCACTCACCGTGGTGAAAGCCACCACGCCCCACGGCGAATTCTGTATTCTCAGTTTTGACGACGAGGTGTTCAACACGCTCCCCCACGACGAAGATTTCACCAGCAATATCACAGAAATAAAAGAAGCGGTCTCGCGGATTGACGCGCGCGGGGGCAAGGCTATGAGGGATGCCATCCAGACAGGAATCGATCACCTTGGACTGACGACGCACAATGAGAGAAAAGTCCTCGTCTTGATCACCGAGGGCTACGATACCTCCAGCAAGGTGACTCAGCAACAACTGCTGGAGAAGGTCAAGAGCAGCCGCGTGCCAGTCTATAGTATCGGTTTGCTGAGTAAGAGCGACCCTCAACGTCAAGACGCTGCTAGACTCGCGTTGGGTGAACTTGCGGATGCGTCTGGCGGGCTAGCTATCTACCCCAGGAATGTGGCAGAGGTCGAAAGCATTTCCCGTCAGATTGCGAACGACGTAAGTAAACGCTAATCCGGTGGGCTTAGGTAGGAGGCCGAGATGCTTCGTCAATCTCCCGGGTCACAAAGAATCAGATCTCTTACCCGAACCGCTTTGTATTTTGTCGTCCTCCTTGTAATTCCGTGTGGGGCACGCGCGGAGGTAGAAACTCCTGATACGCCGGCCGGTCACACATTGCGTGCATTTCTCGACGCATTTAATAGTGCGGACCACGACCGCATTGCGGTTTATGTGAAGGAGTACGATCCCGAAAACAGCGCCGACGGATTAACCTCTTTCAGCAACCAGACCGGCGGCTTCACGCTCGTCTCGATCGTGCACAACGCGCCAGGCAAGCTTTCATTTCTCGTTCATGGGCGCAGGGACAATATCGATGCATTCGGAATCCTGAAACTTGCCAGCACGTCGCCTCCGCGCGTAAAGGATCTCAGCATTCGTGCAATTCCCCCGGGAGCGAAGCCCGACGACATTCAACTCGATGAAGCAACTCGAGAAAAGACGATTGATGCGATCAGTGAGAAGCTCACCGAGTACTACGTCTATCCTGACGTGGCTGCCAAGATGATCCAGGCAATCCGCGATCATCAGGAGCATGGTGATTATCGTTCCATGACGGATGGCTTCGAATTCGCTGATGCGCTCGCCACCGACATGCGAGCGATTAGCCATGATATACATCTCCACGTCTCATACGATCCTTTCATTCTGCCCGAGCAGCCCAGTTCTTCTCCCGGGCGGAGCCAGCCAAGCCCTGCCGAACAGGCACGGCGTCGCAGCATGCTAGAAAATCAGAACTGTACCTTTTCTAAAATTGAGATCCTCCCTCACAATGTTGGGTACATCAAGTTCGGTGCGTTTCCCCCTCCCGATATCTGCGGGCCCACAGCCGTAGCGGCCATGAACTTTCTGGCGCATGCCGATGCCCTTATCTTTGACTTGCGGGAGAACCATGGTGGCGACCCCAGCATGGTAGATTTTATGGTCTCGTATCTGTTCAGCCAGTCCACGCACATTAACGATCTCTCCAATCGTCACGAAAACGAGATCCACCAATTCTGGACGGTTCCATGGGTTCCCGGGCCAAGGTTTGTGGATCAACCGGTCTACGTACTGACCTCGCATCAAACCTTTTCCGGAGGTGAAGAATTCACTTTCGACTTGCAGACACAAAAGCGCGCCACCATCGTAGGTGAAACTACGGGCGGTGGCGCTCACCCTGTGGAAGGCATCCCTGCTGGCGACCACTTCTCGATTGGCGTCCCCTTCGCACGGGCCATCAACCCTGTCACCCATGGTGACTGGGAGGGAAAGGGAGTAGAGCCCGATGTGAAGGTCAGCGCTGCCGACGCCTTAGCAACTGCTGAAAAACTAGCAACCGATAAATTGGCAAGTCAGGACAAACCGGCAACAGGTCGTTGAGCTGTGGCGATTGGTCGAAATGGCCCGTCAGGTGCGGTCAAACGGAACCTACTTTCGGCTTCGAGATGGCCGCTGGATTAGTACCGAAAAACGCGCTTATGGCCACCGAACTATCAACGTCTATTGGTTGGCCAGAAACGGGCTTCGGGGAGATCTCTTCGAAGCCGACTTCCCAGAACTAATACCGGCGTAGAAGGCCGATACTTGCGGTTGGCGAGGATTCTCCGCAAAGTGTCGTCATCACATTGCAAATCCCTCCTTAATTCTTGGCGGAATTTATGTGATCCGTTCCTCCAGGGATATGGCCACTGTGTCACCCACATCCTTCCCGATCGCTTGGCGAATGTCTGCGCGTACAGGCAGTTTATGCGTGCCATTACCCAGAGCCATGAACGAACTCCGAAAGGGGTGGCCATTGATTTTGCCGCTGACCTTTACCAGTCCCCGGGTTCCAAAAAACTTGACCGAATCAGGCCAGACGACGTAGGTCCAACCACCCTTTTGAGGACTCTTTTGTAACTTGGCTGAGAATTTCTTGTCTAACCTCATTTCTGAATCCCTCCTTTTTCTCCAAATTATTATGAGCAGGTCCTCAACATCGGTTGCGGTTAGAGCACCCGCAAAACTGCTAATGTCGCATCATCCATCTGGCACCCCTGGGTGAAGTCGTCCATGGAGTTGAAAATCGACCGCACGAGCTGTTCAGCATTTTCGTCGCCTTGTCTGGCTCTGGCGGCTGCCGCGTTCAACAGGCCTTGAACTCCCCACTCCTCGCCCGATTGGTTTTCCGCTTCAATGACTCCGTCGGTGTAAGTGATGACCACATCGCTGGGGTCAAGCTGCGCGACTCCCTCCTCATAGCTCGAATCAGGAAACATTCCAACCGGCGCTCCGCCCGTCTCGAGCGTATCGATTGACCCGTCACGCCGAAGAACAATCGGCGGAGTGTGTCCGGCATTTACGTAGCGGAGAGTGCGGGTCGACCCGTCGAATACTCCGTAGAATAAGGTCGCATATCGGTCCTCGGACGACGAAGAGTATGCCTGATGATTCACCACCTTGAGCAGCGCGGCCAAGTCATCTCCCGTGAACAATGCCGCCGTCCGAAGAGAGGACTGCACATTGGCGATCATGAGCGCCGCGGCGACACCTTTACCCGACGCATCTCCAACGACCAGCGCCAGGCGGTCATTTTTCAGCGGGATGAAATTGTAGCAATCGCCGCCGAGCGCCCGGACCTGACGGCAGCGGGCGCTGTAGTCCAAGCAATCGCTAGCCGTGCCCGGCGCCTGCATAAAGCCCTGTTGCACATTGCAGGCCAGTAGCCAGTCCTGGCTAACGTCCACTACCATTTCGTCGGTCGTCATTTTCCCGCCTCCACTTGTATGTCGGTTCTGGCGCTCTTAAATCGACATCGGATGGTGACTTTTTGGCCCATGAAATATTTCTTGAGGAAGATGTAGAGAATGATGGCACGGTTCCGACTACAGGATGAAAGCGCAGGTCGCAGGCGCTATAACCAGGAAGCATGAGAGGAAAGGACATGAAATACATTTTGCTGATGTCGGGCACGAAGGCAGGCGTTGAGGGGTACCACGCCTGGCCGAAACAAGATATCGAGGCGCATATGGCGGTTCTCCAGCGCATCAACCAGGATCTCACCGAGTCCCGAGAATTTGTCGCCACACAGGGCTTAGCTGAACCGAAGGAAGCCAAGGTGGTGCGCGGCGAGAAGAACGGCGTCCCGGTCACCGACGGTATTTTCCCCGAATCGAAGGAATTTCTGTTGGGCTACTGGATCGTTGACGTTCCGAACGCCGAGCGCGCTTACGCCATCGCGGGACGGATTTCCGCTGCATCCGTAAACATGCCGATTGAGGTGCGGCAGTTCGCCACCCATGAAGCCAAATCCCGATAAACAAACGTGGTGACGGTGGCGCGAAAAGCAGCGCCGAACTCAACAGGAGAAGAAAATGAAATACATTCTGATGATGGCCGGCAAGAAGTCCGATTTCGAGGGATATGCCAGGTGGTCGAAGGAGGATCTTCAGGCGAATGTGGCTTTTATGCGCACATTCAGCAGAGAACTAAAGGATACGGGCGTATTCGTCTCGACCGAAGGCTTGGGGTGGCCGAGTGAGGCCAAGCTCGTTCGGGCCGGAAAAAACGGAGAACCGGTCACCGACGGCGTATTTCCGGAAGCGAAGGAGTTTCTCGCCGGATACTGGATCATCGACGTGGAGAGCCCGGAGCAGGCTTACAAGATTGCCGCGCGGGCCTCACAAGCGCCGGGCGCTGGCGGAAAACCCGCAAACATGCCCATCGAGGTGCGGCCCGTTCTGAGTGGCCACGCAGATTTGGGCCTCTAAACATTGCGTCGGAAAGAAACCGAGATGACAGACCATCCATACGACGCTCCGTTCGAGCATCTGTTGCGTGAACTTGCGCCGCAGGTGCTCGGCGCGGTCGCTCGCCGTTTCCGGGATTTCTCCTCGGCCGAGGATGCGGTGCAGGAGGCCATGATTGCCGCTTTCACCCAATGGCCGCAGGAGGGGGTTCCCGAAAATCCCCGGGGCTGGCTGATTCAGGTGGCGTGCCGCCGCATGGCGGACCGGATGCGCAGCGAAATTGCCCGCCGCGAGAGAGAAACGGCAGTGGCCGCGGAAGCGGAAAACTTGGCATCCCTCCCCGAGATCGAGGCCGACGTGGATCCAGACGACACTCTGATTTTATTGTTCATGTGCTGCCATCCCGTGCTCACTCCGTCCTCGGCAATCGCGCTGACCTTACGGGCGGTTGGCGGTTTGACCACGGCTGAAATCGCCAATGCCTTTCTGGTTCCCGAGGCCACGATGGCGCAGAGGATCAGCCGCGCGAAGCAGACCATCAAAACTTCGGGCGCGCCTTTCTGTCTTCCTTCTCCTCACGAGCGGGCTGACCGCCTGCCCGCAGTTCTGCACGTGCTCTATCTGATCTTCAGCGAGGGATACACCAGCAGCATCGGGTCGCATCTGCAACGATTCGACCTGGCGCGGGAAGCGATTCGCTTGACCCGCAACACGAAAACGCTACTCCCCGATAATGCCGAGGTTGCAGGACTTCTGGCTCTGATGCTGTTAACCGACGCGCGGCGCACAGCCCGGACCGGGCCGGATGAAGAACTCATCCCGCTAGATAAACAAGATCGAAGTTTATGGGACCGCGTGGAGATTTCCGAAGGCACTGAGCTTCTCACGGCCGCGCTAGCGAAAGGGGCGGTCGGCCTGTATCAGCTTCAGGCAGCGATCGCCGCCGTTCACGACGAAGCCGCGCAAGTTGAGGACACCGACTGGCCACAGATTCTGGCTCTCTATGAGCTACTGAAACGAGTCTCTCCTAGTCCGATGGTCACTCTCAATCACGCAATCGCAGCCGCTATGGTGCACGGTCCTGCCCAAGGCCTCCAACTACTAAGAGCGCTCGATACCGACCCGCGCCTTGCCAGTCACTATCGTCTCGATGCGGTTCGTGCCCATTTGCTGGAAAAGACGGGAGACTATGAAGCTGCCATCGAACACTACCGAGTTGCGGCTGCGCGGACGACGAGCATCCCGGAACGGAATTACCTCATGACGCAAGCAGCGCGCCTGGCCAGCGATTAACCCCCGAGTCGCCGGGACACGGAAGTTAGCCAAACGGGCTTGGAGGAGATCAATAGCGATTTCCTTGAAGCCGACTTCTGGGGAGTTAGCGAGATTTCATTTGTCCGATTACAGACTTGTGGCCAGGCGTAACTTCCGGGTTGCCCGTCACTCATCAATTGGCACCAGCGACTCTGTCGCCTATTTCCTAGTGGCTGCCGTTTTCGCTAGGAATTCTTTTGCGGCAACAATCTCAGGACGGTCACCATCAGCATTCGTCCATAGCGTCAGGAATTCCCTGTAGCGTTGCTGCGCGGTCTCCTGATCCCCGGTTGCCTGTGCCGCTTGGGCGATTCCGTAAATAGCTTTGGGACGGCCGGGTGTCCGTTTGAGCGTTTGCAGGAATTGTTCCTGAGCATCAACTGGGCGATTTAACTCCATGAGTAGGGTACCGAAGAGTTCATGAGCTGGAATAACTGGGTAAGGTGGCTGCGAGAGCGTATCAATGGCGTCTTCAATCACAACGGCTTCTTTCATCTTTGTTATCGCTTCGTCCGCATTGCCTGATACTTTAGCGGCCAATGCCTGAGCCTCTCTGGCCTGCATCGTGATGATCTGCTGAACAAACGGGTGTTGTCCGGGTTCCTTAGCGAGCAGGGCGAGCTTATCTGCAGCAGCCTTGGCACCTGTAGCATCTTTATGAGCGACCGCTGCCATAGTTTGTAGCTGCAACTTGACTGCGACGAAATCCCTTGAAGGCACCAACAGTGGAATGTCCGCCGCGTAGTCCCAGTCCCCAGTCTCGATAACGAACCGCGTTAGCATGTCAAAGTACCCGTAGACAACCCGGTCCGGCAGGGCATAAATCGTTCGCCCGCGCACATGCCGTGCTTGCAGATCGGGAGTATCCCCTGCGGTTTTCTTATCGGGCAGAGCTTCAAACTGCGCAGCGATGATGCCGAGTACGCGTCGAGCGTCCCCATATCGCCCTAATTGCAGGTAGGCGTATTGCAAATAGTTCAGCGAGTGGAAATCGCGCAGCGCACCGGATTCTCCGGCCCGCTGAACGTCTCTCTCGGAACTTGCCAGGCCCTTTCATTTGTGGCTGCAGATTCATCCCAATAGCCAAGACGCGTGAAGATGTGAGAGGGCATGTGCAAGGCGTGCGGAACCGCCGCGGCGGCTTTCGCGTAACTACGCGCCGCAGCGAGCCCCTCTTGCGCGTGCACCGGGTCGTCGTAAGCGTGGATTAAGTAGTGAAGCACTCCGGGATGATCGGGGTTGTGTGCGTAAACTTCCTCGAAGAGCTTGGCTGCCCTTGTTTGGTTGTCAAAACCCCTGGTGCCTTCCTTAATTGTCCCCAAAATAGCAAGCCCATAAAAAAGCTTGGTCTCGTCGTCCGGGAAACTAGCATAGGCTACTGCCATGGCATCGCGATAGCCTTCATCGCGAACGGCTTTCGGTCCGGCACCGGCGTCATTAAAAAGTGCTGCGACTGCAGCCAGATAAAGCTTCTCGCGCGGAGACGCCTCCTTAGCGGCCAGACCTTTCTGTACCGAGGCCCATGCGGCGGTCTCGTCAGCGGTCGACGGCGCATCCCACAACGGATGGTTGTATGTCATGGCCGCGCCCCAGTAGGCCATCGCACATTCGGGGTCATCCTTTGCGACCTGCTGAAATGCCTGCAGTGCGCGCGAATACCAGAAGTTGTGGAGCAAGGCCAGAGCGCGGTCGAACTTTGTGCCAATCCCCGGTGAACAGGAGATGTCCATATGCGCATGACCCAGGCCCTCTTCAGACGTGGGGACGACGTGCGTATGTTCCTCTTCGCGCTGTGCAAGACCCACTGCGACGAAGGACAAAATTGCGAGCCAGCATAATAATGAAGACCGGGAATAGAGCTTCATGGCAGGCTCTCGTGGGAAAGTGTCATCGTGTCTAACTTCCTGTGGAAGCGCTAATCGTACCAAATCCGAAAGTTCGCCGACAGCTCAGTCGCCACAGTGCCGTAGGCGCATGCTAAGTGGGGACTATTGGACGTGGTTGGTCGGCTATGCAGAAGTTGGGCTGAGTGCGTCGATAGGTTCCGGTTGCTCGTCAGTCAGGGCTTGGTGGTACGATTCACGTCCGACGCCATGTATTTGAGAGGCCTCCGGGTGTCGCGATTCATTCTGCTCGCAGTGCTTCAACCGGGTTAACTGCGGCGGCACGCCGCGCAGGGAGATAGCTCGAAACCGCGGCACTCGAAAGAAGAACTAACGTGACCACTGCGAAGGTTGCAGGGTCGTTTGGTTTGATGCCAAATAGCAGCGAGGACATCAAACGTGTCAGCGCCAACGCTGCAACTAGCCCGCAGGTCACTCCCGCACCCGTCAGCAGCATAGCGTGGCGGACGAAGAGTCTGGTCAGCTCCCGTTGCTGCGCGCCAAGAGCGCTACGAATGCCAATCTCGCGTCTACGCTGCGACACGGAATATGCAATCACGCCATAAAGGCCGATAATGCCGAGCATCAGTGCCATGCTCCCGGCGATCGCAAGCATCACCAGAGAGAACGAAGTCCGAGCCATCGACGCCCGGTAGAAGTAGTCGAGCGTGTGGACATCTGCCAATGGAAGATTCGGATCGACCGACCACACGGCCCGCCGAACCTCGTTCATGAAACTTTCCGAGCCGGCGCGGCGGCTGCGTATGGAGTAGGTCACGTATCGGCGGACATCAAGCTCGGTATCCGTGAAATGGGCAGCCAAGATCGGCCAATACACAGAGCTCGGTGCTTCCTTATCCACGCCATCGTCGTGTACGTCCCTGACAACGCCGACCACCTCGCGCCAGTCGTCTTTTGCGTTGGCGCGGATTTGTTTGCCAAGGGCAAACAGAGGATCGTGCCAGTTTTCCCGCGCCAGCTTTTCCGAGACGATGGCCACTGGAACCTTGTTGTAGATATCGCCCCAAGTGAGGTCGCGCCCTGCGACGAGTGATGTGCCAAGGGTCTTGAAGAATCCTGGCGCGACGAACCTGAAGCGGTGAATCGGAAGCTCACCCTGAGAGTATTTCCGGTCCTTTGCGAAGACGGTATCTTCCCATCCGTTACCGTCCATGGGAACGCTCATGGAGAGGCCAACTGACGAGACACCCGGAACGGCCTCGATCTTACCCAAGATCTCTTGCTGGATGCGCCCGACTTGCTCGGGATCTTTGGCGTCTGTCTCGGGAATGTTGACGTGGAATGTCTGGAGTTGTCCGGCTGCGGTGAAACCTGGATCAACAGTAGTGAGGGCATGGAAAGTTCGAATCATGAGCCCCGAACTGATCAGCAGGATGACTGCCAGCGCCACTTGTACAACCACCAGCACACTGCGTGATCGATGTCGCTCGCGGCCCTCACTCATGGAACGTCCACCCTGGCGTAGCCCCGTTCCGAGGTGCTTGCCCGCGTACTTCAAGACCGGAACAGAACCAAACAGGAGCGATGCAACTAAAGACGCAGCGAGCGAGAACAGCAAAGTGTGTCCATCAATGCCGATTTCCTCGAGACGCGGCAGATCGGCGGGTGCCATTGCAATAAGACCTCGTAGCGCCGCATAGGCGAGCGCGAGACCAAGCACACCGCCAAGCAATGCGAGAACAAGATTCTCCAACAGCAATTCCGCCGCGATGCGCCCCGGCGTAGCACCGAGCGCCGCTCTGATAGCCAGTTCCTGCTGGCGTCCTTGGGCACGAACCAGGAGCAGGTTGGCTACATTCGCGCACGCGATCAGCAGCACAAAGCCAATGCCGCCCATCAGAACCCACAGCAGCTTGCTCACTTCACCCACCACATGTTGCTTCAGTGTCCGTAGATTCGGCACCATTCGTGCGTCTTCAAACATCTTGAGGCTGTAGCCCGGCGGCGGGGGAAAGCTGCTGAGCACGATGGGGAGCATCCGCGCCACGTCTGTGTTGGCCTCTGGCATTGTGACACCGGGTTTGAGGCGGGCGATGGCGTCATAGTTGAAGGGTAAGAGAAACGTCTTGGCACGATCAAGCTTGATAGGCAAGAGCAGAGCAACGTTTGGTCCGCCAAACGAGAAGTCCTGTCGCATGACTCCGACAATTTCATGCGGTGCTCCGTCTACGGTGATCACTTTTCCGACGACGAGGCGGTCGCTACCAAATTTGCGCTGCCAGTAGCCGTAGGCCAACATTACTGTGTCTGGGCCACCTGGCTGATCGTCGGCTTGCGTAAAGGATCGACCGAGCAGTGGCGTAGCCTCGAGGACGGGAAGCAAGCCATCGGTCACCATGAGGCCCGATGCTTGTTCCGGCTCCCCGAAGCCGGTAACGTTCACCGTGGAACCCATATACAGCCCAATGTCTTGGAAGGTGCGGTTCTCCTCACGGAAGATGAAGTAGTCTGCTGGGCCCAGATTCAGATCCTTGATATTGAGTCCCGGAGCCGCGAGCCAGACGGCAACTAGGTCCTCTGCGTGGGGATAAGGCAATGGCTTCAGGAGAATCCCATTGACCACGCTGAAGATCGCCGTGTTTGCTCCGATCCCCACCGCCAACGTGAAGAGTGCGACCGCAGTGAACAGAGGAGCCCGCGCGAGGCTGCGCAGAACCTGCCAGAGCTGAACTTTGACCCATGCCATAGAATCACCTCGCAGCTGATGGGATCCTTCCAGAGGAACCGAGCCGGTATGGCGTGCGTATCCCTCAAACATTGTTACGTCAGCCCGACTACTAAAGTTCTAGGAATCTTCGCCAGTGACGTGGCACCGTGCCTTCCTGTTGAGGACACTCGGGCGTTCCCAAAATGAGCCATGCACGATCCCGAGTGAGTCGTCGGCAAACCTTACCTTGGGATTACTTCCCGTTTGCTCGTGACTCGGGCGCAATGCAGATGGACGTCCGCTATCGGTTGTGAACTCGATGAACTCTACGGTCGCCGATTACACTTCCAACTAGGATCCGTGCTCTTTCATGATCTCCGAGGCGGCCCGCAAGACCTCGGGAACCACTGCATCGATATCTGTATCCTTTGTAAGGTGATTCACGATGCAGGCGCGGAGGCAAAATTTTCCCTTCAATTCCGCGTTCGAGAGATAAACTTTCCCGCGGCTCAAAACACGTTTTAGCAACGCCAAGTTGAATCGATTTCGCATTTCCTCGGAAACGTCCTGTTTCAGCCGGTGGCGGAAGCAGACCGCGCTGAGCTCAATAGGACCAGCAATCTCAAGCACTAGCGAATCTTTAATTGCCGCCGCTAAGCGTTGTGCGTAGTCGAGATTCTGTTGGATCGCGGCGCGGAATGTCTGCAGCCCGTGATACCGCAGCGAGACCCAGAGCTTCAGTGCGCGAAAGCGACGGGAAAGTTCCATAGACTCTTCAAAGAACGCGAAGCCTTCGATTGGGTCAGAACTGAGCTGTTTTGCATAGCTGCCGGTGTAGCTAAACGTAGTTCGGGCAATTCCGGGGTCGCGGTACAGGAGACATCCGCAATCGAGGGGCTGATACAGCCATTTGTGTGGATCGAGGGAGAGCGAATCCGCCTGAGCCAAGCCGGCGAACTTCTGGGGGACGGCAATGGCTGCAAGCGCCCCATAGGCACCATCGACATGCATCCACAGTTGGTGTGTGCGGGCAATCGCGGCGATTTCCGGTAGCGGGTCGATCGAGCCGGTGTTCACCGTGCCGGCCGAGGCAACCACCGCCATGGGCTTTCGCCCTTGCGCCTCGTCCTCGCGTACGGCTCGTTCCAATTCTGTGGGAACCATACAATAGGAATCGTCGCATGGGACGTAGTGCAGGTTTTCGCGACCAATTCCAAGCAGGGCCACCGCTTTGGGCACGGCCATGTTCACTTGGTCTGAGGCGTAGACGACGCCCACACCCGCGTTGCGAATGCCGCAATCGTTGGCCGGGATCCTCGATTCGCGTGCCATGGCCAGCCCCATCAGGTTGGCGGCGGAACCTCCTCCGGTCAGGCTCCCAGAGAAACCATGGCAGCCGACTGCTTCACCCAGCCAGTGGACCACCGTGCGCTCGATCGTGACTGCGGCCGGAGACGAACGCCAAGCCGTAGTGTTCTGGTTCAGAATCGAGGTGACAAGGTCACCCAGTGCTGCTACGGGTTCTCCCGAACCCTTCACATAGCCGAAAAAGCGACCGTTCTCGGCGCGAGAATGCGCCATGACATCACTAAGGGCGTCGAAGGCTCGATCGCCCATGCCATGCTCCGGAACTTCCTCCCCGAAAAGCCGCTCCGTTTCCGCACCGTTTGTTCTTGGAAATACGGGACGCGAATCCAGAGTTGATAAATATTCGGCAGATAATGCAATCACATCCGCGGCTAAAGCGCGGAAGTGTTCAGGGGAAAGTTCGAGTGGTTTCATGGTGGGCTGAGTTTAATCACGGAGCTGGCCCGCTGTCCAGAAACGGGCTTGGAGGAGATCAGGAGCGATCTCCCCGAAGCTGACTTCTGGCCCGGGAAACTTCCGGTTAGACCGTGATCCAGGCACAATTGCCGCATCCTTTCGGTAGATCTATGTTGCATATGCAACATGTACTATGTTGTAATAGCAACATGGAGGCTATTATGAATGGGATCCTGGAAGCGATCTTCCAAAGGAGAGCAGTTAAAGTCTTTGAGCCAGTCGAAATCTCCGAAGATCTGCGCGAGCAAATCCTCAATGCGGCACGCCATGCTCCTTCCAGCTTCAACACTCAGTCGTACCGGTTCTATTGGGTAGAAACTGCGAAAGAAAAAACGGCAGTGGCGAAACTTTGCCTCGGACAGAAACCTGCCGAAACCGCATCGGCGCTGCTCGTGGCCGTCGCAGACATTGGATCGTTGACTGCAACATCGCAAGGACAATTGGAATGGATGCGCAGCAGGAGCGAGTTCAGCGAAGCAAAAATTCGCGACTACGAGCGGACGGCAAAGATCGGCCGGATCCTTTTCATGCCGGGGCCATTCGGTATTTTCGCTGCGATCAAATGGGGGATGTTCTGGCTGCTGAATTTGTGGAAAGTGATGGGAATGCCGCCCTTGTCACGCCAGGACTTGTTCAAATGGGCGACGAAGAGTACATCGCTAGCTTGCGAGAATCTGATGATCGCTGCCGAAGCCCTGGGAATCAACACCTGTCCCATGGAAGGCTTTGATGGTCGCAGGCTCTCTAAATATCTCGGATTGTCCGCCCGGTATCATGAGATCGTCATGGTGATTGCGATCGGGAAGAAATCGCATGCCTACGTCGAACCGCCGCAGTGGCGAAGACCTCTCGAAGCAACGGTAACAATCCTATGAACATCGTTCCAAGGAGAGAGGTTCCTGAAGACATCCTGAAAGATTCAGTACTTGCCCATATCGCAGCGGCTTATTTTTCAGTAGGAAAGAGGCTTGAGCGAAAGACTCGGTGTTCCGCGACCCGCGGTTTTATCCTGTCAACACTGCGAGGCGGCAGTACGCTCAATCAGAACCAGATCGCCACGCTTCTAGGTTTCGACCGAACCGTTGTGCACCGGGCCATCAAGTCAATGGCTCAGGAAGGACTTGTGTCGGAGAAAAAGGCGAAATCGGGCAGAGCAATTTACGTCCGGTTGACGCCAAAAGGAAACAAGTGTAGGGAACGATTGATCAAGGCCCGGATGGACGCCGATGAGAGTGTCCGGCATCAACTAACATCTCATGAGCGCGCCACACTTCTTCGGCTCTTGAAGTTGATCGCCGAATTGGAGTTCTAAGACTGCGCCGCCGTCCATTCTGGATGGGTTGTGGCCTACGCGCACTATCCAGAAACGGGCTTGGAGGAAATCAATGGGGGATCTCCGCGAAGCCGACTTCGGGGGAGTCAGAGTGTCGCACCGCAACAAAGGCGTTTCGCAATCGGGGATTTAGCTTAGCCCTAACGACCAAGCCCAGGCACAACAGCCGGAACGGGACGTGCCCTCAGTCGGGATGTTCAGGGTTCCGCAATCGGTCAACTGCTCGGTGAGGCGGCTGTTTGGCTATAGTCTCTTGTTCTGCGCCTTTCTTCGCACAAAGTGATCCAGCGGTCCGAATAATGAGTAACACGCATCCAGAAAATGATCTCGCTCATTTCGGCTGAGGGCTGGCACGAGCGCTTCTCGTCGCTCCGGATCCAGCTCGTAATTGTACTCGTGAGTCAAATCCAAAATGAACCCCTTGCCTTCCTCCCACAAATCCACTTCGAACATCCCGTTGTAGTCGTCGTAGTGCGCGACCATCTTCAGTGAGGGCGCACCCCCATAAGCGCTAACTTAAGAATTCCTTCCGGTTTTCCGTCACTCGAGCGCAGAGTTCCAATCTGTGCCGAGCGGACCACGTATCCCTTTTGGGCCTGCAAACAATCGCGTGAACGAGCACCGGGCTCCCGTACGATCGACTTGGGGTGTGGGTATAAGCTAACTCGCGTCTAAAGGTGTTAAGGGTCTTGCGAACCGGAAGTCGGTTCGTAGACCGATCCCTTGATTTGCGCCTATTATGGTCACGAATGTTGGAGGCGATATGCGCATACTGAGACGGTCGGTGGTTGTTCTGATGTTCTGCGGATGGTTCGTCGGTCCGGTTGCCGCCCAGGAAAAGTTCACGACGCCCCTGATTCCCCTCGAAGTGCTGTTCGGGAATCCAGAGCGGGCTGATCCCCAGATTTCGCCGGATGGCAGTCAGATCGGGTATCTCGCGCCCGTCGATGGTGTGCTGAATGTGTGGATTCGCACGCTCGGGAAAACCGATGACCGCCCAGTGACCGCTGACAAACACCGGGGCATTCGAAATTTCCTTTGGCAATACGACAATAAGCACATCCTTTACGTACAGGACGTTGGCGGAGACGAGAACTGGCGGCTATATCAGACCGATCTGGCTACCAAACAGACCAAGGATTTGACGCCCTTCGACAAGGTTCGCGTCGATATCGTCGCCTACGAATGGAGTTTACCGGACACGATCCTGGTGCAGATGAACAAGCGCGATCCGAAGCTCTTTGACGTACATCGAATTGATCTGAAAACGGGGAAAGTGGAACTTGATACCGAGAACCCCGGAGACGTTCAAAGCTGGCAAGCCGACAATGCTCTGCAGATCCGTGCGGCGCAAGTGCAGACTGATGACGGTGGAACGATCATTCGGATTCGTGATAACAGCAAGTCCCCCTGGCGCGAACTGATCAAGTGGGGTCCGGACGAGACCTTTGGCGGGGTCAACGGTTTTTCGCCAGACAACCAAGCCCTTTGGGTCACAACGAGTCTTGACGTGAATGCCGCTCGCTTGCTCGAGATTGACCTGGGCAGCGGGAAGCGCAAAATCATCACGGAAGATCCGCAGTTCGACGTCAGCAGCACCATTAACAATCCCAAGACCAATGCTCTGGAAGCGGTCAGCTACGCCAAGCAGCGCACGGAATATGTGTTCATCGATGCCAGGGCGAAAGCCGACTTCGAGGCTCTGCAAAAGGTTCGCAAGGGGGATATCGCTGGGATCTCACAGAGCTTAGATGACAACAGATGGATTGTGGGCTTCGTCAGCGATGACGCGCCGGAGTATTGGTACCTGTATGACCGGTCGAAACAACAGGCCACGCTGCTGTTCAGCAACCGGCCGCAATTGGAGAAGTACACACTCTCGGCGATGAAACCCATCGAGTTCACGGCCCGCGATGGCATGAAACTGTATGGTTATCTGACAACGCCGGCAGGCATGGAAGCCAGGAACCTACCCATGGTGGAGTTCGTGCATGGTGGTCCATGGGGGCGTGATGAGTGGGGTTACAACCGTTACGCGCAGTGGCTGGCTAACCGCGGATACGCGGTTTTACAGGTGAATTTCCGCGGATCGACAGGTTACGGTAAGCAGTACGTGAATGCTGGCGACCGACAGTGGGCGGGTACGATGCATACGGACTTGTTGGATGGCAAAGACTGGGTCGCTAAACAGGGAATCGCCGATCCGGCAAAGGTCTGCATCATGGGCGGCAGCTACGGGGGCTATGCGACTCTCGCCGGAGTGACGTTTTCGCCGGATGCCTTCGCATGTGGCGTGGACATTGTTGGTCCATCCAATCTGAACACCCTACTCAAGACCATTCCACCTTACTGGTCAACATTGTTGGCGACTTTCCACAAGCGCATGGGCGACTCGGAAGCGGTGCTGAAGGAGGAGTCGCCGCTGTTTAAGGCGGATCAGATCAAGGCACCTCTGCTGATTGGCCAGGGTGCCAACGATCCGCGCGTAAACAAAGCGGAGAGTGACCAGATCGTGGCGGCAATGCGCAAGAACGAGAAACCAGTTCAGTATTACGTCTTCCCCGATGAAGGACACGGCTTTGCGCGACCGGCCAACAACATGGCCTTCAATGCCGCCTCGGAAGAATTCCTGGCGAAATACCTGGGAGGGAGATTTGAGCCTGCTACGGCGGACGAAAGCAAGTTGCTGACGAGCGTTAAGCAGTAACTCCTCCGGCGCAAAGCCGATTCTGGGCACAAGTCACTAAGACAGCACATCCGTACAAGTGGGCGGCCTCGCATTTTGGCAAAGCACTATGGGATAGGTTCCGGATTGTCGGCAACTCGAAGTTACCGCCCAGCGACTGGACGGTAGGGGCAAAGTCCTAGCCCATGCCGCTTAAGTTAGCGCTTATGGGGCGCACCCCCTCTTAGTTTCACTTTCTCACCAGATGCCACAACGCCCTCTCGATGCTTACTTTAAGCATTGCCTTCCACTGCGAGTGGAGTTCTGGTTGCCGTGAGAGCATCAAGATTCCTGCTTGCTTTGTTCAGTCGACGCCATTCGCACTGTCGGATTTCCGAGCGGGGAAATGCAGATCGCGAACAGGACTACGACTATCCTTCTCCCCCGTCGAGAGTCTAACCTGCACGCGCCGAAGTGACGGGGGTTGGAGTGCTTACGTCCTCGGCAAGGGAAGGCTGTCAAAAAGAAAGGTGGGGAGCAAATGCTGACGGATTTGCGTGACGCGGCGCGGCAACTGCGCAAGGCACCTGGATTTACAACGACAGCTTTGATCACACTGGCACTAGGGATTGGAGCGACGACGGCGATCTTTACGCTAGTACATCAAGTGATGTTGAAGTCGCTGCCGGTGACCAAGCCCGGCGAGCTGTGGCGGATCGGAGACAAAGATCGCTGCTGCAACTGGGGGGGATATACCCAGGGGGAGGACGGGGATTTTGCCCTGTTCTCGTGGGAAGCTTACAAGCATTTTCGTGCACACACGCCGGAATTCAAGGACCTGGCAGCACTGCAGGCCGGCAATGCGGCTCTTGGCGTGCGCAGAGCGGGATCACAGGCACAGGCGGACACGCGCAATGGGGAGTATGTGTCCGGGAATTTCTTCAGGACCCTTGGTGTACAGCCGTGGATAGGTCGCCTGACGGCTGACGAGGACGATCAGGAGGGTGCGCCGCCGGTGGCAGTGATGAGCTACCACATATGGCAGGACAAGTACGGATCTGATCCCTCGGTAGTCGGCGCTGGCTACCAGATCAATGGGCATTCGTTCACAGTGATCGGCGTGGCTGCGCCGGGATTCTTCGGAGCAAAGCTGGCTGGGTGGGGAATGCCAGACTTCTGGTTGCCGGTGACGACCGAACCGCTCATCGATGGAGCGACAGCGCGGCTGAAAAGGCCAAACGGCAATTTCCTGGACCTGATCGGAAGAGTGCGTGCGGGAACGAATCCCAAGTCGCTCGAAGCAGAGCTGAGGGTGGAATTCTATAACTGGCTAGCCAGCCACGTTCCCGATATGGAACCGGGCGAGAAGGAACTCTGGCAGCAGCAGACGCTCCACCTGAGTCCCGGCGACGCTGGGGTGACAGCGATGAGAGAGCAGTATCAGGATGGGCTGAAGCTGCTTCTGGTGGCTTCCGCATGTGTCCTGCTGGTGGCTTGCGGGAATCTGGCAAATCTGATGCTGGCGCGCGGGCTGAAGGATCGCGTTCAAACTTCGGTACGAGTGGCGCTGGGCGCTTCGCGACGACGGCTTGTTCGCAAATCTTTGGTCGAGTGCGTCATGCTGGCAGCGATCGGAGGAGCCCTGGGTATAGGCGTGGCGTACGCCGGAACAAGGGTGATTTTGCATCTGGCTTTCCAGATCGGCGGCCCCAATAACTACGTGCCAATCAGCGCGACTCCATCCTTACCTGTGCTGCTCTTCACACTGGGCATCTCCGTTCTAACGGGAATCATTTTTGGGATTGCTCCGGCGTGGGTGACTTCGCATGCTGACCCAGTCGAGGCGCTTCGTGGGGCAAACCGTTCGGTAGGGGGCGGTCGCTCCTGGGCGCAGAAGTCCCTGGTAATCGCGCAGGGAACCATGTCCCTTGTCTTGCTCTCCTCTGCGGCTCTGCTCGGCCAGAGCCTGCGGAACCTACAGCACCAGAAGTTTGGATTCGAAACTCAAGGCCGGTATATTGCCTCGATCAATCCCATTCTGGGCAACTATAAGCCAGAACAACTGGACCCGCTGTTTCGGCAGATCGATGATCGCCTGCTCCAGATTCCCGGCGTGCGCATGGTGGCACCCGTGCTCTATGCCCCAATGAGTGGCGACAGCTGGAACAACGGCATTCGCGTCGAAGGCCGGCCTGAGCCCCCAGCTAAGGAAGATACGGGAGCGGGATTTGTCCGAGTAATGCCGGGCTTCTTCGAGACCATCGGCGCCAAAATCGTGCTCGGCCGGTCTATTACGGATGAGGACACGGAGGCGACACGGCAGATAGCCGTAATCAATGAAGCTTTTGCGAAGAAGTTCTTCAGGGATCAGAACCCGATCGGGCAGCATTTCGGGCCCGATAAGATCAAGTATTCCGCAAATTTCGAAATCGTCGGAGTCGTGAGAGACATGCGGTACATGACTTACGACTATAAGGATCCGATTCGCCCGATGTACTGGGTGGCGGAAGCACAGACTGTGCAGTATGACGATCCGGCCTACACGAGCGGCGAAATCTGGTCGCATTACTTGTACAACATCGTAATCTGGGCGCCAGGAAACCCGCCGGGCATGGAAGACCGTGTGCGCAAGGCGCTGGCGAGCATCGATCCCAATTTTGTTCTTTACGGGGTCGACCCATATACCAAAGTCGTCGCCGGTGATTTCCAGCAGGAAAACATGATCGCAACTCTGACTACACTCTTCGGCGTGCTTGGCCTGGCGCTTGCCGCGGTCGGGCTATACGGAGTGATGGCGTACACCGTGGAACAGCGGACTAGCGAGATTGGGGTTCGGATGGCGCTGGGTGCGGATCGAGGGCAGGTCATAAAGATGGTGTTGCGGGGTGCTTTCTCGCAGATCGGCATCGGGCTGGCACTTGGCATTCCGGCAGCGATTGGAGCCGGCAAGCTGATGAACAATCAGCTCTTCGGCGTTAAGCCATGGGACCCGATCGTGCTCGCACTGGCTGCGCTCATGCTCGGTTTGGCTGCACTGCTGGCCTCGGCGATCCCGGCGCGGCGTGCCGCAGGTGTCGAGCCAATGGTGGCATTGCGGACTGGGTGATCAGGGATGGGGAACGAGTGTGTACTTTGGCATCGGTCGGTCCGATCAGCACCCATAGCGCTTGAATGAAGCGAAATGATGGCTACTCTCGAATCGTCGGCTACTCTTACGTGGGATTACTTCAGGGTTGCCCGTCATCCACCCACGGCGATGCGGTCGGCGACCGAACTGCGCTATCAACCTATCACGATCATATATTGCGCTCTCACCGTCTTAAGACCGCCGGTCTGCTGGTCTTTCGATTGGATATTTTGCTAGAGTCTGAGGCAGGCGCTACATGATCTTCGAGGAGTGCTTGGAGGATTGATATGGCGAAGGCCCGACTGATTTTTACGTATTACATCGCCGCCCCCGTGGAGAAGGTCTGGGATGGGTTCGTTTCGAAGGAGGCGAATCAGAAGATCTTCATGGGCGCGGACTTTGAGTTGGACCTGAAGTCTGGCGGGGCGATGATCTGGTCGGGGCCGAACAAGGATGGGAAGCCGATGCGGTATGTGACGGGTGAGGTGTTGCGGGCGGAGCCGCCGAAGCTGTTTGAGTACAAGTTCGGCATGGGCGATGGGGCGGTAATGTCGAGAGTGAAGGTGGAACTGACTCCGGAGACGGAGGCGGTGAAGGTTGTGGTAACGAACGATGACTGGTCGGAGGACGACCCGGCGTATGCTCAGAATGCGGATGGGTGGCCGCGAATTCTCTCGCGATTGAAAACTCTGCTGGAGACGGGGAAGACCTTCCGACCGCATTAGGCTAGTTTCAGATTGACGGGAATAACATCATCAGTATTCCGCGCGGGCTGAACTGTCTTACAATCGGAAGGACGCTTGCGGCAGGAGACAGAAGCGCGAGCTTCTGAACACGTTCCGGTGCGGCGACCGCATAGTTGAGCGCTAACCACCCACTGAAAGACATGCCCACCAGAGAGATGCGGTCAAGGTGTAGTCCGTCCAATGTCGCGGTCAACCAAGCAACGTAATCTGCCGCGTTTCGTATGGGTTCATCGGGGATACTTTTGCTGGGTTGACCGATGATATCGATGGCATAGACGCGATAATCTTTGCTGAAATCCGCAATGTTGAGTGCCCACATCGTCAGCGTAGCCCAATAGCCATGCAAAAACACCAGCGTTGGGGTATCCTTAAGACCACTGACGACAATATGGGTCATTCCAAACCGACTTCGAATGTTCATTTCTTCATAGGGAACGGGCCATAACTTCATGGCGGCGCTATAGGCCGCCAGATACGCGGCTTCACCTTCCGGAGTCTTGAAGGCAGATTTATGACACATGGTTCACCTCGATCCATACCCCTTCGCTCATTTACACCACAAGAGTAAGCCGCCTTCCAACGTTGCCGCTATGATTGCCGTCACAGCTGTAAGGGCCAACTCCCGGAAAGTCGGCAAACCCTCCCTTACAAGATTAGGGAAGAGTTGCCCGTGATCCGGCTGCAAGCGCCGAGAGACTCACACTCACACTCTCCCAGAGCCCGGACGTCAGGAACCAGCGGCACTCTCACATAGGCCCGGCACGAGTGGAGCACACTTCGATATGCGCAGTTCGAGAACGCTTTGTATTGGCACTTAGTGAGGCAATACACCTACGGCGATCACTTCAAGAGCAAACGCTGATAGCCAGAGAATGGTACGGATTGTGTGTATCTTTTCCCAGCGATTCCAGATTTCTCTCATATTTTCCGGCGGGGCTGTCACGCTCCACGTCATGAGTTGGTTGTTAATAGGAATGTTCACTCGGAAGGTGAAGGACGGCTGCCAGAACCATCGCTCCCGTCGCCACGGCCACAAGTGAGAACTGGGAACTGTTCCACTGTGCGCGCACCATGATCAGCCAGCCCAGGGCACCTGCGATGGCAGCTAAAGTCAACGGTGGCATCATCCGCGCAAAGTGAACGTACTGGATCCGTTGAAACTGAAGAAAACTGGATGGGCTCAAAGAGGGCCGGGCAAAGGTAGCTCCCATGCGATCACCGAAAAGAATGCCTGCGAATACTCCAGAAGAGAAAATCGCGACTATTCTAACCATCGCTAAAACACTCATCTCCATCCTCCTGAACATTGATATAAGAGTCCGCGACATGCCATTGAGCGCTGAACTAGGGTTGAATTTCCGATAGCCGACAGAGTAGCACCCGTCAGAGAACTCGACGAAACTTCCGGCTGAAGTCGACCAGTCGTGGAGGGAACACGACCAGAATCAGAGTTGATGGAAGCGACCGAGAAGACTGTCGTGCGTGGATGGTCGGCAACCCTTACGTTGGGATTACTTCAGAGTTGCCCGTGACTCGGGCATTACGGATAGGCGAGCGTTAATACGGGACCTGCCAATCGAGGGCGTAGATTTCCTGGGTGCCGGTGTCGCGGAGCAGAAGCGGCGAGTCGTCGGGGGCCAAGCTGAGCCAGACATTGTAGAAACCTGCTTGCCGGAAGTTCTTCAGGTCGGCCACTCGCTCGACCTTGTGATCGCGAAGGCGCACTCGCATCACTGCCGGGTCATTCTCCTCGTGCAAGACATAAACATAGTCGCTGTTTTTCGACCAGTTGGGAAAACCGCAGGTTATTTTCGCGATCTCATCCCATTTTTGCGTGGAAAAATCGAAAAGCATAAGGCTGCGGGACTCGAAAGGCATGGCGACGATGTATCGTCCATCGGGCGACCAGCGGGGCGAGAAGAGACCTTTTGAATCAGGCAACGTCGAAATTTGGTTCGTCTTTACGTCGAGAATTCGGACGGCGCCGGCCGGATCAGCAGGTTCGCTGCCGAAGGCGATTTTGCTTCCGTCGGAAGACCAGGTAGTGTCCCACTCTTCTGGGGAGTTCTCAGGTATCAATTCGCGCGGCGTTCCCCCGTCGGCCGAAACCGTGTAGAGCTTCGGCTTCTCGGGGCCGGACGAGAATGCGTAGAACACGATCTGCTGGCCATCAGGTGACCAGCTAGGCAGTCTGACGCTGAGCGGCGGATAGGTGAGTTGAATTCGCTGGCTGCCATCCGATTTGCTTCTCCAGAGTGTGCCCTCCGGGAAGCTGACATATGTCACCCACTTGCCATCTCTGGAGAAGCTGACGCTATCTGCCGAAATTCCGGAGAGAAACGGAACGAATGCTGCGGACTTGGTATCGTAGCGAGCCAGCTCGCCGCGCGACAGTGCCCCTACGACGAACAGCTTCTTGCCATCCTTGCTGAATAGAGGGGAGAAGAAACTCATTGGCCCGGAGGTCAACTGAACCGGCTGGGTATCAGCCTTTGCCAACAAATTTCCCTTTTCCGCGCGAGCCCAGATATTGGCTTCTGACTGGAAAACGAAATATTTTCCGTCTGGGGTCCACTGGCCGCAGCATTCGTTGGGAGGTGTGTGCCAGGCAGGGAGCAGGGGATGCGGGTCGGTTCCGTTGACTGAAACTTGCCAAAGCGTACCGCGAGTAACGAATGCGCCTCCAACTCTAAATCGAATCACAGTGCCATCCGGCGACCAGACAGGCTCAAAAGTTTGATTGGGCGCGGTAAAAAGCTTATGTGACTCCGAACCATCGCTCTTTATCAGCCATAAGTCGTGTCCGTCGGCATAAACAATCGTTTGGCCATCGGAAGACCACGCAGCGTCCTGTGCAGCAGCGTCTCTCAATCTGCGGGGTGACCCGCCGAGCACCGGCAGCAACCAAAGGGGTCCGTGAAATGCCGTCTGGCCTACCTCATCTGCCACCAGCAGCGTGCCGCCATCGGGAGAAACCCCGAGCAACGCCATGGTGGGCGACGGTGCTGAAACGGGCACTACTTCCCCGCCAGAACTTGCTACTTGTGCGATGCGGCCTACGGAACCAAACTCCGTCAAATAGAGTCTCGCTCCGTCCGTCCCGCCGAGATATTTTGGGATGCCGTCGTGCGTGATCGGCACGTAGCCAGACACTTTGGGCTGAGGGAGTGGTCGAGATCGCACATATATGAAGACGGCAATGACGACAAAAGCTAATCCTCCGATCGCGGCTGCCCAAGTTTTCCATCCAAACCGATTGGGTTTGGAAATGGCCGCCGCACCGGAAGTGCTGTCGCTCACCGCGACCGATGAAGACGAATGTATGCCACTCGATGTAGCGACGGAGGAGCCGGACCGTCCCGAGTCCGTATCCCGCTTCAGCCGTTGCAGGTCGGCGCGCATCTCTGCCGCACTCTGATAGCGCAGGTTGCGATCTTTCTCCAAAGCCTTATTGATGATTCGCTCCAGCTCGGCTGGCACCGAAGGATTCAATCGCACGGCGGGCGCGGGCGCTGCGTCGAGGATGGCTTTGAAGATCTCCGCCGAACTGCCGGCATGAAACGGGAGAGCGCCGGTAGCCATCTCGTAAAGCACCACGCCGAAGGAAAACAAATCGCTGCGGGCGTCCAGTTCTTTGCCTCGCGCCTGCTCCGGTGACATGTAGGCGATGGTGCCGAGCGTGGAGCCGGGACTGGTCAGGTGCTCGGCATCAACGGCGCCGGTCATCGTCATTGTGTTCGCCGATGCGATCTGGTTGGAAAAACTGGTGGCGGCGACCTTAGCCAAACCGAAATCCAAAATCTTGGCGTGCCCGCGCTTGGTGACAAAGATGTTGGCCGGCTTGATGTCGCGATGAACAATGCCCTGGGAATGCGCGGCGTCCAATCCGTCGGCAATCTCCGTTGCAAGCGAGAGGACAGTTTCGTTGTCTAACGGCCTTCCCGCAATGTGGTGCTTCAGGGTCACCCCGTCCAGAAATTCCATCGCGATGAATGCCTGGCCATCCTGCTCGCCAATGTCGTATATGGTGCAGATGTTGGGGTGATTCAGCGCGGACGCGGCTTGGGCTTCGCGTTGAAAACGGGCGAGTGTCTGCGGGTCGCGGGCAACTTCCTCGGGTAGGAACTTGAGGGCAACGAAGCGATGCAGCCGTGTGTCCTCAGCCTTATAGACCACGCCCATCCCGCCGCCACCGAGTTTCTCGACAATGCGGTAGTGCGAGATGGTCTGGTCAATCACTATGTAGATGCCAGCTTTCTGGTCGCTTCATCTTACGGACGCGGCGCCGGCCAGTCAATGAAAACGGTTCTCGCACGATCGCGTCGAGAACACTTCCCTTTGTAATAGGGGTATTAAGCAAGACGCGCGCTCACACTGCGATTCAAGATAAGAAGGATCACGAGCGGGTGGTCGGCAATTCGGAAGTTGGCCAGAAACGAGCTTGGAGGAGATCAGTGGCGACTTCCTCGAAGCCGACTTCTGGACAACATCGTCGGAGTCCGCGTTAGACGCAACTTCCGGTTTGACCGTCACCCAGAACTCTTAAAAATTGAGGATTCCTTTACAACTGCCAAATCGAGTCTCGTTGAGTGGCGATTTAGCACTACAGGGATGCGGGTCCAGCCCGTACAGAGACGAGCTCTCGTCCCTCTAGCTGTCCGCTTCTGGACATAGTCTTACACTCGTGGACATCGGTTGCGCCTTGCGCTTTCCGAATTCAATGTGCACCACCTTGGCCATCTATGGTCTACAGACTTCTGCAGATGGTAGGAGAATTGCTATCTCGATGGGAAGGCCCTGTGGTCTTAAGTCGAAGAGGAGGTCTCGCGATGAGAGGGCTAGCTCAAGATCTTCGATACACTTTGCGGCAGTTGCACAAGTCTCCCGGCTTCACCTTCGCCGCGGTTTTGACGCTGGCCATGGCCATTGGGGCAAACGCCGTGGTTTTTAGTGTTATGAACGGGCTGATTCTGCGCCCGGTGAATGTGCCTGAGGCGAAGACTCTGTACGCAATCGACCGCGCAGGAAGTAAAGATCTTGGTCAGTCATATCCTGACTATCTCGACGTGCGCGATCGCAACCGCAGCTTTGATGGGGTGGCGGCGTTCAGCATCGATCAGGCGGCGGTCGACACGGGTGATAAACCGTCAGTGGTCTGGGGTACGCAGGCGAGCGGCAACTACTTTGATGTATTGCGGATTCAGCCGTATGTCGGTCGTTTTTTCCACGCTTCTGACGAACTTGGTCCGAACAGCGCTCCTTTTATGGTGCTGAGTTACGCCTATTGGCACAGCCACTTTCACGATGATCGTGGCGTGCTGGGCCGCACGGTTCAGCTCAACAAGCATCCGTTTACCATCATCGGAGTAGCCCCACCTGAATTTCGCGGGACCCTAGTGTTTTTCTCCTCCGAATATTTTGTGCCGATCGTGAACCAGGAGCAGGTAGAAGGTTGGAGCGGCTTGAACGACCGCGCAAACCGTTCCGTCCTCGTGATCCAGGGACACATAAAACCGGGAGTGACCCCAGCCCAGGCAACCGCCGATCTGAACTCGATCGGGGCATACCTAGGGAAGACTTATCCCAAGGACGAGCACCAAACCAGTTTCTTGTTGGTGAGCCCAAATCTTTTGGGTGATCAGTTCACCCGTCCGTTTCAGGCTTTCTTTGCGGGATTGATGCTGCTGGCCGGATTGATGCTGCTGGCCGCTTGCGCCAACCTGGGCAGCCTGTTCGCGGCACGAGCCGCGGACCGATCCCGTGAGATCGCTCTGCGACTCGCACTCGGATCGAGCCACAAACGCATTCTGCGCGGCCTGTTTACCGAATCCGTGCTGGTTTCCTTGGTCGGGGGCGCAATCGGGCTGTGGGCCAGCGTGGGATTGTTGCGGTGGCTGAGCACTTGGCAGCCATTTGGAAACTTTCCCATGCACGCGCCTGTGACTCCGGACGAAACGGTTTATGGAATCGCTTTGCTGCTGAGCCTCGTCAGCGGATTCCTCTTTGGCGCCGTCCCGGTGAGCTATGTGCTGCGCACCAATCCGTATGAGGTCGTGAAGTCGGGATCGTCGGCGAGAGTGGGGCGGCGGATTACCCTCCGAGACGTGTTGCTGGCGGTGCAAATAGCGATCTGTGCAGTGCTGGTCACTTCGTCGCTTGTTGCAGTGCGCGGGCTGCAGCGCGCGTTACACAGCAATTTTGGTTTTGAACTGCAGAGGACCATATTGGTCGGCGCTGATCTGCACATGGCAGGCTATACCGGCGATCAATTGCCTCCAATGCAAAAGCGCCTGATCGACTCCATCGCGTCGATTCCGGGCGTAGAGTCTGTGGGATTGACCGATGCGCTGCTTTTAAGTGATGCGAACAGCTCGGATACATTTACTGATGCAACGACCGATCTGCGGCCTTCGAATGCCGCGACAAATCCCTACGTGTTCCACGTATCGTCGGAATACCTTCACGCCGAGGGCACCACGTTGCTCTCCGGCCGGGCTTTCACTCAGCATGACGGAAAGAATTCGCCACGCGTTGCCGTGGTTAATCAGGAGTTTGCGCGCAGAGTTTTCGGCTCGGAGGAAAGTGCAATGGGTGGTTTTTGCAAGATGGAGGATGGAACCCGCATCCAGGTCGTGGGTGTTGTCGAAGACGGAAAGTACAGCACGCTGACCGAGGATCCACACACGGCGGTGTTTCTCCCCATTTTGCAATGGCCCTCGAACTCGAACTGGCTGGTAGTGCGTCCGACCCGTGATCCGCAGCAACTGGGAGAGGTCATCCGGCGCACACTGCGGCAGCTCGATCCTGGGCTGCCGGTTCAGATTGAAAAGCGGTCCGACGAAGTGGCGACAGTTCTGTTTCCCTCCCAGATGGCGAGCCTGGTTCTGGGCGTGATGGGCGGGATCGGCGCGATGCTGGCGGTCACGGGCATCTTCGGAATGGCGGCGTACTCAGTCAGCAAGCGGATGCGCGAGCTGGGAATTCGCGTCGCCCTCGGCGCCCAGCGCAAGGAAGTCTTACGGGCAGCCTTGGGACGCGCCTTCAAATTGCTCGCCTATGGCTCAGCGGTAGGTTTGCTCCTTGGACTTCTGGCGAGCCGGGTGCTGGCTCTCATCGTGTCTCAGGCAACTCCACGCGATCCGCTGGTATTGGCTGGTGTGGTTCTCGTTATGGCGCTGCTAGGGCTTCTGGCGACGTGGATTCCGGCGCGACGCGCCCTTTCGGTTGACCCCATCATACTTTTGCGCGAGGAGTGAACTACTGCAGCAGCAACGTCTGGGACGGGTCCCTCGATTCGCAGAATGAGAGCCTGTGTCTCCACTTGCGGGTCTCGGTCGATATCCCTGAAGTCGTTCTTGCCAACAGATCATCGCGGAGCCCTATCGGTCTTAATTCCTGAGTCTCTGGGCGGATAGTCGGCAAACCGGAACTTATCCAGAAACGGGCTTGGAGGAAATCAATGGGGGATCTCCGCGAAGCCGACTTCTAGCCCGGCTAACTTCCGATTTGGACGTCAGAACGGGAGAGACTCGCGAACACTCTCCATTGTTACCTCGACGCCCCTCGCGGATTGACATTAAACCTTGTGATACGCTCACTCATACGTCCGTGGAACTGCTAGCCGGACGACTCGATTTTCCGTCGCGGTGCGTACCTGCATGGCTGGAGCTCACCAGTTCTGTGATGCGTCTCCGCCGGAAGATAGCATCGAAAGCTAACGACGTGAGGAAGCGGGCTGCATAAAGGATATGAAACGTGACCAACCGGACACTTAACATATCTTCGATTCTGCTGATTGCATTCGGCACTGGGCATATAGCCGTCTGCCAAAGTTTCCCTGAACCCACCATCCGGATGAAATGGTCAGCGGAGTGGATTTCTCATCCCACCGCCCCATTGCGCGAACCTGGCGTATTCCACTTTCGCAAGGTCATCAACTTACCAGTCGCGCCGGAGCACTTCGTGGTTCACCTGAGTGCGGACAACCGCTTCGCGCTCTTCGTAAATGGCAAGCGAGTTGGAGAAGGACCTGCACGCGGCAATTTCTTTCGTTGGCGCTACGAAACCGTTGATCTCGCGCCCTTTCTCAGTCGCGGTGACAATGTGATCGCGGCCACAGTGTGGCAGTACGGCATCTACGCTCCGGTCGCGCAGATTTCCGATCGCCTCGCTTTCCTTTTGGAGGGGGACACAAGCGCGGAACGAATCATGAACACCGACGCAAGCTGGGAAGTGGAGGAGGAACTTGGACATACCGTCATTCCTCCCATGCCGGAAGCCATGCACCAGTACTGGGCTGCTGGACCGGGAGAACGGATTGACGGCAGCAAATATGACTGGGCTTGGAAAGAAGCAGGGTCGTCCCCAAACGCGCATTGGATCCGAGCAGTTGGTGCGATTCGAGAATCGCCTGATCCCCAACGGAGTATACCCGGATTCCGCCTCGAGGATGCCGGTACGAAATGGCTGCTTAGTCCTGACCTGCTTCCGCCGATGGAGTATAAACAAGTTCTCACCGGCAGCGTAGTTCGCACGAATCTGGAGGACACCAAGAATTTCCCTGCAAAGCCCGTCACAATACCAGCACATTCTTCGGTGACGATTCTGATTGACCACGCAACGGTGCTGTCGGCGTGTCCGGAACTGGAGGTCAGCGGCGGGAAGGATGCCGTCGTTCGTATGGCATTCACCGAAGCACTCTATGATTCGAAGCAAGAACGTGGCAACCGAAACGAAATTGCCGACCGCGTAGTTGTGGGCTTGACCGACGAGTATCTCCCGGACGGAGGCGAGCACAGAACGTTCCGACCACTGTGGTGGCGTACGTGGCGTTATGTCGAGCTCAAGATTGTTACTGGGGCAGAGTCGCTTACGCTCGACGGATTCCGCACCTACTACACAGCTTACCCGTTCGAAGAACGCGGCAAATTTGCAGCGAGTAACCCGAATTTGGCCAGAATTCGTGAGATCTGCTGGCGCACAGCCCGACTCGATGCACATGAGACTTACATGGATACGGCCTACTGGGAGCAACTCCAGTACATCGGAGACACACGCATACAAGCGCTGATCTCTTATGTGGTCAGTGGCGACGATCGTTTAGCACGCCAGGCTCTACAGGCCTTCGATGACTCTCGAATTCCTGAAGGGATTACCCAGAGCCGTTATCCGGACTCTCTCGCCCAGTTCATTCCTCCGTTTTCTATGCTGTATGTGAATATGCTCCACGATTACTGGATGTATCGTCCAGATCGGAAGTTTGTTGAGGAACTACTGCCTGGAACGAGAGCAGTCCTGGAGTGGTTTCTGGCAAAACAGCGGCCAGATGGAATGCTTTCGTCTATCCCCGGATGGGTTTTCATCGATTGGGTGCGTGATGTGGAGAAGTTTCCCCCGGAAGACGAAGAGGGCCGCTCCGCGATCGTGACCCTGCAACTGGTTTCGGCGCTCGAAGCAGCCGCCGACCTTGAGCAAGCCTTAGGGGATTCCGTCCTGGCGCAACGCTACCGGCGCCAGGCACGAGCAGCGCGAGATGCTGTTTACAAGCTGTGCTGGGATCCACGATTTGGCCTTCTGACGGACAATCCCAGAAAGGACTCTTACAGCCAGCACGCAAACATCGCTGCCGTGCTGTTGGACGTGATTCCCACAGCAGACCAGAAATCGGTCCTGGAGCGAATTCTGGACACCAGACTCCATGCGAAAGATAATTCTCCCAAGCTGGTGAAAGCTAGCTTCTTTTATCAGTTTTATATGGCGCGAGCACTCGAGCATGCCGGCATGGCGGATCGGTATGTTGGACTGCTGCAACCCTGGCGTGAAATGCTGGCGAAGGGCCTTACCACCACCCCCGAATTCGACGATCCCACCCGTTCCGACACACATGCGTGGAGCGCGCACCCTGCATTCGATTTGCCCACGCTTGTCGCCGGCATTCGACCGGCATCCCCAGGCTTCGAAACGGTGGAGATCGAGCCTGCTCTCGGTGACCTGCAGTGGGCTGAGGCTTCAATGCCCTACCCGCGCGGTGGCACGATCACGGTCAAGTATGAGCGGACACAAGCGGGAACCAAGGCTACGGTAACCTTGCCCGAAGCCCTGCACGGCGTCCTGGTGTGGCAGGGAAGATCTTATCCACTAAGGTCAGGCGAGCAACAAATATCGCTGCCCTAACAGCCTCTCTAAGGTTTTCTAACAGCGCTGCCGTAGAGGTGTCGGGAAGCGTGGAACACCTTGCTTTCGAGTGGTCGTCCTACTGGGAACAAATTTTGACGCGGTCCAGAAACGGGCTTGGAGGAGATGCGGAGACGGACCCCAAGCCGACTTCTCGCCAGCGTTGCCTTAATGCTCCTGCCCTATGGTTTGGAGAATCGGCTCGAGGAAGCGGCTGTATTTGTCTAATGTGGCTTCGTCGTTGTGGGCTACTGCTGTTTTTACGGCCATGGCGGTTGCGGGCGTGACGATTTCAAGTCGGCCGACAAAGACACGCACGATCTGTCCTGGTGCTGGAGCAATAGTGAGAGGCAAGACGTTGTCGATGAAGCCACGCGGCACGATGTAGATCAGGCGACTGCCTTCTTCGAACCAAGAGTCTTTCCAGGTCTCAATCATGGCGTGGGCTTCGTCTCGATATAAACCCTGCCCGACGAGAATTTCTTCAAGATCTCCGTAGAGAGAATCTACGCTTCCCGTCAACACGGGAGGGTCCACAGTAGTTTCATCGGTTAGCGTGCCCGTTAAGCGATAGCCGACTCGTTCGCCGCGGCGCTCAAAAAGAATGGCATTTGGAATCTCGTCTTCGTTAAGACTTTTGACCAAGAGTCTTCCGTCGGAGGTCAACCTGGCGGAAAGCGGCAGCGGACTAGCGGAAACTCCTCGATAAAAAAGGAACTTCTCTTGCTGCTCCCCCGCACTGGTCGGGACGCGGAGCGGCGAGGAAGCGGTCTCGCGAGCGGCGTAATAGCGATTCGTCTGCACCTCGCGGGGGAACTCGCCAGCCAGATTCGGAGAAACGGCGACGTGATTCCACGCGATGCTTCCATCCGACGGTGCCCGATTCAAGCTGGTATCGGTCAGGACTCCGGATGGCTGGACGCGATCGGCATGGGGATACCACTCGGTGATGAGTCCCTTGGAGAAGGACAGTCTCGCTGACACGGTCACGTCGCGTGGAGAATAGAAGTAGAGCACTGGCGTCTCCATGCGAATGGTGCCGCGCAGCCCCAGCTTGAAGTTGACGCCGTTGATGTGCTCCACGAATTGGGGTAGATCGGTGGACGGAGGATATCGTGGCAAACCTAACGGCAACCACTCGAGCTGCTCGACCGTCCTTCCCGGCAATTGCGGTGAACGTTCCCCACTCGTGGACGGTGAGGTCAGGAAGCGTGTGCTCGTCTGCGGTCCAGCCCGCGAGCGAGACAACCAACAGTCCACATGCCAACAAGCGGGGAAGCCAGGATCTGACTTCCCCAACGGTAAGAGACTTCCTCATTGCCGGGTTCATCGCTAAAGCCTTCCTGCCGGGGCGACCAGAAGTTCGGAGATCGTCTCGTGGTTGAAGTTGGAGGCTAGGTTCTGAGCTAGAAGAGAATCGCTCTTTGCTCCTGCCATCGCCTTCTGAACGTGATCACGGTGAGCGCTATCGGGGCCCGGCAGGGTGATCAGGGCAGCCGCGAATTCCATTTCCGGATCGGAGCCGCGCAAGCTGATTGCTTTTCTCACTAAGCTATATCCGTCCAGGCCAGCCGCGGGGTTGGGCTCGCCCTTGCCTAGCCATTGCTTGTAAGCCTCGGCCAGATAGCCGACGTCGAACCACGCGAGGGCGTCGGGGTGACCAGCGGCATCTGAGTTCGCTGCACGCTCTTGAAGTCGCGTGATCAGCTCCTTCGCTGCTTGCGGGTCTTGGCGAGCGTAGATTGTGGCCCGGCGTAAGGTCTCCATGCGGACTAAGACGGGAGTGCGCGAATCGAGAATGGCCATCGTGTCCCGGCTGAGATTCTTCAGGTCATAGTCCGAGCTTCCTTTGTGGTTGAACTCGACCCAGGGCAGCGACTTCGCTTGCCCGATTTCAATGGGATGGCAGATCAGAGGCGGTCCAGCTTGGGCGAAAGTTGTGAACCCGAGCAGAACGGCCACGGTGCTGATTGCGAGGCGTGAAAAGGTGCGTGCATTCATTTTGGATTCCCCCAGTTTACTGATTTAACCCACGCTTCAAGAGACGCCGAGAGAAAGCGGAGTGTTAACAAAACGAGTCGTACCGGAGAAAACTCGAGAGCTGAATGTACGAGGCAAGGATGCTGCGGATCACTTTTCGCGAACTGGCGTGGCCGTTCCAGCCCAGGAACGCTCCCAATGGCGCCAGACTGAGATGTCGTCAAAACCAAGTTCATTCCACCACTGGTCGAGCATGGGCTGATCGAGTCGAAGGATGCCTTCTTTCGTGACGGTGGCAGGAGGAGGCACGAACTGGCTCAGCCGGTCGTAGACGAGGACTCGCTGCTGGTCATCGACACGCGCCAGGAGATGCCACAGCGTAAAGGCATCGCGGTTGCGAGCCTCGCTCAGTACGATCGCGACATCGTGCGCGCGCTGCTCCGGTGTGCTGTCCTCAAAATCGAACCTCGTCAAAGCAGCGCGAAACTCTGCGGATGAATCCTCGAAGTACGGCGTGCCGGGGCCGACCTTCGGCCGGGTCGCGCAAGCTGCTCCGGCCGGGATGAAAGACTCATGGCCATTCAGTTTGAATCCGACCCACCCGAGGGATGTGCGCACCATGCCCGCGCCCGAATCGTCGACCTGCAACGTGTAGGCGCAACCCAGGTCCACCGTGACGGCCGATGGCGTGTCGACCACGAATTGACCGGGAGGCGCCCAGATGTAGGTGTGAATCGTTCCCCGATCCAGAGCAATCCGCTTCAGCCCCGAACCCATGCTCAGCAGGCGCAGGCGCGTGCTCGGGTCCACCTGGATTTTGCCGGTATCGTCCTCCTGAATGCTGGCCCGCGACTGACTGTCGGTCTCAAGCATTTGGCCAATGCCGAGACGGCTCCTTCCCTCGTTCGCGCTGAGCGTTTTTCGTCCGATGCGAGGTGCCCCTTGTACTTCGGAAACGTCCCAACCCGCAAGAGTGGTGGGCGTGGGCTTCGCTCTGTAAACCAAGAATGTCACGGACAACGATTGCCGCTACTGCAACGGCTGCTGTAGCCAGAGCGGGAAATAATCGCAGGCGCCAGGGAAAGAATGTCCATCGCCGCTCGGGGACAATCGCGGGAAAAACTGGGTTGGGCGAGTCATGTCGAAACTTCCGGAGTAACGATTCGAGCTTCTGAATCTCGAGATCGGGTTCGCCGGAGCGGTCCCACAAATAGTCGCCGCTCTTTGTCGATGGTCTGTTATCGGCGCGATTCTTTCCCGTATCCATGACTAGGACTTCTCCTGTTCTGGCCCCGTGCGGCTCGGGCTCGCAATCAGCTTGGCGCGGAGCTGCTCCATGCCGCGATGCAAGTTGACGCGCACCGAGCCGTGCGTCATGCCGGTGCGAGCCGCAATTTCAGGACCGGTCATGCCCTCGACGAGCCGCAGAATTAAAGTCTCCCGATAGGTCTCGGGCAGACTCATGACTGCCTCGAGGATTGCGACAGCCTGCTCATCCTGATCTGCGCAGGGCGTTCCGCACTGAATTTCTTGGTCCGAGGCGTCATCGGTCAGTGGTTCCTCTGGCACCGATCGACGGTGGTAGTCATTCGCCACGTTGCGAGCGATGGCTGCCAGCCATGCGCCAAAGCTTGCGGTCTCCCGCAGCGTTGACAACCGACGGAGTGCCCTCATGAAGACATCCTGAAGGAGGTCATCAACCTCGCCGACCGGGACCCTCGCAAGCAAAACTCCATGGACCATGCGAGCGTAGCGCTCGTAGAGCTGCCCAAACGCTGCCCGGTCGCCGTCCTGCGCCGCAGCCACCCACGTTACGTCCTCGGAGATTTCGGACGCGAACTGCTCCCTCACAGGCCCGGGTCCCAGGCCTGCCGCGAACAGGTCACTTCTGTCGCCGGACCTGGCCATTCGCGCAAAATCCCCACAAGATCATAGACGTTCGTTGGGAAAGGAGTGTTAACAACTCTCGGTTTGTCGACTACTCTTACCTTGGGATTACTTCAGGGTTGCCCGTCACTCTGGCACAATCGCGCCAAGCCCACTGGTAGATCAAGGAGGGCGCTCATAAAATAAAGCCGACGAAGCACAAACGCAGGTGCTTCGGCCAGCGACCTTTCGTGAAAAACGAGTGGTCCGGGAAATGCTAGGATCAGGCCAGCCTGGCTCAGTGGGCGGAATGAGGAGATCTAATGGGCGCGGATCATCGCCCGCTCGCCCTGTTAACGGGAGCGTCAGGCTACATAGGGGGGCGCCTACTGAAGGAGTTGGAGAAAGCGGGCTGGCCGGTTCGCTGCCTGGCTCGGCGACCTGATTTTCTCAGATCAAAAGTTGCCACTTCCACGGAAGTCATTAAAGCAGATTGCCTGGATCGCAGTTCAATAGTGCCGGCGATGGCAGGAGTGCACACGGCGTATTACCTGGTCCACTCCATGGGTTCTTCGGGTAAGTTCGAGCAAGAAGACCGCGAAGCCGCGCAAAATTTCGCCGACGTAGCGCGCGATTCTGGAGTACGACGCATTGTCTATCTCGGCGGCTTGGGAAACCAGGAGCACGTACTATCCGCTCACTTGCGAAGTCGTCACGAGGTTGCTGACATCTTGCGAAGCTCAACGATTCCAACAATCGAGTTTCGCGCATCCATCGTGATCGGTTCCGGCAGTCTTTCGTTTGAAATGATTCGCGCGCTGGTACAGCGGTTGCCAGTGATGATCTGCCCACGCTGGGTTGCCGTAAAAGCCCAACCGATCGCGGTCGAAGATGTGGTTGCGTACCTGATGGCGGCGCTGGTGTTGCCGGTGGAGCAGTGCGGAGTTTTCGAAATTGGGGGCACCGACCAAGTCAGCTACGGCCAAATCATGCAGGAGTATGCCCGGCAGTGCGGCCTCCGCCGATGGATGATCCCGGTTCCCATCTTGACGCCACAACTCTCAAGTTTGTGGTTGGGCTTAATCACTCCTGTTTATGCCCGTATTGGCCGCAAACTCATCGATAGTATGCGCAACCCAACTCTGGTGCACGACCCTTCCGCTTTGACCGCCTTTGACATCAAGCCGAAAGGTTTGCGGGAGGCGATAGAGAGAGCTCTTCACCATGAAGACCAGGAATTTGCCCTGACTAGCTGGTGCGACGCTCTTTCCTCGGCGGGAAAGCCGCAGTCATGGGGCGGCACGAAGTTTGGCACCAGGCTCGTCGATTCTCGAACGGTGCAAGTATCGGTTCCGCCAGCTTCAGCTTTTGCTCCGATTCAGCGCATCGGAGGTTTGAATGGTTGGTACTTTGCCAATGTTCTTTGGTGGTTTCGAGGCGCAGTGGATCTCCTAGTTGGCGGCGTGGGACTGCGCCGGGGCCGTCGCGATCCTCACACTCTTTCCGCAGGCGACGCTCTGGATTTCTGGCGAGTCGAAACCTTTGTGCCGGATCGCGAACTCGGTCTGGTCGCTGAAATGAAAGTACCGGGCCGCGCATGGTTGCAGTTCGAGGTGGAACCAAATAGCCGCGGCTCCGTCATTCGGCAGACCGCCATTTTTGATCCTGCCGGATTGGCGGGGCTTCTCTATTGGTACATGCTTTACCCTGTGCATCGCTTGATTTTCAGCGGCATGCTCAAGGAGATTGCCGTTGTCGCAGGACGGAGGACAACTATTTCCTCGCTCGGGGCATGACAGTCAGTTTCCACAGAGTCACCTCACAGAATTAAACACCCGGGCCGTATGAAGGTCACCCACAGAACCGGGGGTTCGCGACCCGATTCGAGCCATCGAATACAAGTCCCGGTTTGTCGGCAACTCTTACCTCGGGATTACTTCAGGATCGGCCGTGACCCGACCAGAATCCGGACCATCCGTCCTAGTCGTAACTGCTATCGCCTTCTAACAACACTTTCGTTGCATAATGGGAACGTTCCAGGCGATATGAGAGACGTTCCCAAAATAGGTTTCCTCGCGGCAATGGCTGCCTTCGCAGCGATCGTTCTCTACGGTATCGCTCAGGTCCTCCAGGTCGCCAACGCATTGCGCCCACCACTCGATGGGATACTCATATACGGCTTCTCACTTTGCATTGTGGTCCCATTCATGATTTCCATGCTCGCGTTACATTACGTCGCATCGGCCGAAACCAAATTTTGGAGCAGCGCTGCCCTGATCTTCACGGTTATGTATGGCACATACGTCACCCTGAACTATACCGTTCAGCTCGCAACAGTGATCCCGGCGGGACTGCAGCACACGCGCGACGAGGTCCGCATCCTCGACCAAACCCCGCACTCGCTGTTCTGGGACGTCGATGCGTTGGGCTACATCTGCATGGGTTTCGCCACGCTGTTCGCTTCATTCGTCTTCAAAAACGGGGGAGTCGACAGATGGGCAAAGGGCGCCTTCATCGGCAACGCGGTTATGACCCCGGTCGTTGCTTTGGTCTATTTCTACCCCACCTTCTCCGTCCCCCTGCTCATTCTTGGGGCCCCTTGGCTCGTGACCGCCGCTGGCTCCATGTTCTGCCTGGCCTTGTATTTCGAGAACGCGCAGTTACCGCAAACTGGCGAGCAGGGCCTTCCCGGTCCTCTGCGCTGAATAATGAACAAGCTGAACGTTACATCCCTATAACACGCACAATCCCAGAACACGCACAATCCCAGAATCGACTGTCACTAGGCGGTTTGTCCGCAATACGGAAGTGATCCGTTTAGCGAAGGTAAACCTTGAATGACGAGAAGGGCGTTTATCGATACCAATCCGGGACTGGTTGAAATACTGGAGTGCCGCCGCGCAACGAGTACCGGCAACTCGACTTTGCTCCCGTCAACTTGCGGTTAGCCCGTCACGCGCCCATTCCCCGTTTGGTCCTTACCGAGTAGCCTCTGCCCTAGCCAGTACCACAGCCGACCTCCGGGCCGCCTCTTCGTAATATCGCACCATCCGTTGCGGCTCCTCCGCCTTGTAAGGTGCCAGATTATGCGCCCACCGAAACCCGATGGGTTGAAACCAAAGTTCCGCCTCAACCTTAAACGGTCCCGTTGCATTCCCGGTCGAGACCACATACCGCACCGAGCTTCCACGGTCTGTGAACCCCGGATCGTCGGCCGCGTCGCCGGTCACTGCGATGTCCTTTTCTGCAGTGGCCTTATCGAAGCCGTGCGGCAACAGTCGATTGTCCTTCAAGTACCCGACCGCATGGAGCAGGCCGGTCGTCACCTTCCCCTCCGAATCCTTCAGGATCGGTTCGTAAATCTCCACCTCCTGCGAACTCGTAATCTCGCGGTAATGCGGCTCGAACTTCAGAGGATCTTCGTCGTTGTCATTGCCTACAATCGAGCCATCAGGATTCAGCGCGCCCGACTCGAACACCACACGCCCATTGCCGTCCCTCATCGCAAAATGTAGCCACGCCCGCCGCGAAGGATAAGCCGTAGGCAGCTTATGCCCTCCCAGATTCTCAACATGCACCTCCACGGCAAGCCCATTCGGCGTCGGATCCATTCGGGTAATCGTCACCTTTGCCGCTTGCGTCTTCAAAAACTCGGCAGTACGCTCCATCGCCGCATCCATCTCTTCGGGCAGCGCTGCGGTTGCCAATTCATCGCGATGATCCCGCAGCATCCCTTCCATAACGAAATTCGATCCGACAAACACGTGCCGGTGCATGCCCTCGCGTGGCACACCGTACAAAGCCGTCACCGCTACAGGCTCGTTCACCACCGGCATATGGCAGTCCTGGCAGGTTTGCTTGGTCGCGTAATCACTATGCTGCCACTCCTGGTACGGCACCTGCTCGGGGAATCTCGCCACCCTCTCACCCTTCGGCCCAAGCGCTGAAGTGATCAGCGTATGGCAACTACCGCAAAGACCCGCATCGCGTATATGGTCGCCCCTCGTCGGGAAGTACGTCGCGGTGGAGGAGTGCATGACGGTCTGGTGCCCTTTGTCGATGTCAAAGGGCCCGTACTCGGGCCGCTCGTCGTTCTGAACCGGCTTTGCGATCACCACATTCCCAACAAAGGTCGCGTCCGTTCCCAGCCCCGTCTTCTCGATCTGGTGGCAAACAGAGCAGGTGACCCCATCTGCTGCTGCCCGGTCCCCCTTAGGAAACTTTTGCAACGGAAGGCGCGAAAAGACCTGCGTATGTTTTCCCGCATCCCGGTCCGCCATACGGACTGCCGGCATATGGCAGATCGAGCATTCATCCTCGATCGCCTGCTTCGACTCGGGATGATCCATCGATTCTCGCCGCACGCTTCCTTGCCAATAAGGATCGCGGGATGAGTTGGCCATGATGCTCGCTCGCCACTCGAACCCGATCGAAATGTCCTCGCCCGAACTCGTCGTCAGACCGTTATGACAAGCCACACACCGTTCCGATGTCCGAAAAAAGGTTCCCGGGGGCGTTTTGTCGCCCTTCGCGTTCTCTGTCTGCGTCTGCGACTTGCCGGGCAGCATTGCCGGAACTCCCGCCAGCGCGAGCCCTAGAACAATCGCACTACCCCAATGGCGTCTCATCGCCAACCTTTCCATAACTTCCCATCCGCGCGGTCCCAGAGGAAATAGAACAGCACCTGCGGCGTTCGCCCTTGTGTGTTCGTGAACGGCTCCCTTATGCCAAAGCCAATCCGGACGTGCTGTCGCCTGCTTACGGTGATCTGCATCTCCGGCAGAACATCCCAGTTGGTACTCGCCCCCGGCCTGAAGTCACGTACTGCCAAAAACTCGACCATGGGCGAAAACAGCCGCCCCAGCATGTGGTCCTGAGCCATTGCCTGCCCAACCGCCGCCCGCCAGTACATGCTGCGCGGAGCTATGCTCGCATCCACCGGCAGGTCTGCTCCCAATTGGGTTTGCAAAAACGTATTCTCCTTGAACAGCTGGTCGAAGGCTGCAAAGGGCTCGAATTGCGTCGTCCCGGCACCGAATCCTCGTTTGCTGTCCCCGGTCGGCAGCAAAATGCCGCCCTGCAGACTCAGGATCGAACCCGTCCGCAGACTGGAAAACATCTCCCGCTTCAGGCCAAGCGTGATGTCTCCCAAACCCTCGGTCCAGTTGTGCGCCTGGTCCGCATAGTTCACTGGAATGTCGGTTTCAAGCTGGGTCCGAGCATCGATGATCGTCCGTTCATCGATGATATCGGTAGTCCACGCCGGCGCTCCTGATGCACTCGCCGCCGTAGAAACCACAATCTCGTTCTCCGGAAAGGCCTTCTCCGTAATCAATGCCCGCGGCAGATTCAGCTCGCCCAGCGGATCGTGGTGGACATTCTTGCAGAACCCGCGCATGTACGCGATGACATCGTTGATCTCCTCATCTGTCAGGAGATCCCCAAACGCAGGCATGATCTGCGAGAGCCCACGCGACGGCCCGCCATGCACGATCACCGCTTTCCAATTGCCGTTCGGCTCGGGCGTTGTCCCGGCACAGTCCGTAAAGTCTGGAAACATATCCGGCCGCTTAAAAACGGTACTCGCCACGGGAGCACCCTTCCCCTCGCTCCCGTGACACGCAATGCAGCCACCCTTGTAAACCTTCTCTCCATTCCTCACATTCGGAGCTTGCGCATAGTGGAGCGTCTGTGCGGAGAGAAGCAAAGGGCGACCAAGAAATACGACAATCCAAACGATAAGGGCGCTCGCCAATCCCGTCAGAAACCCTGAGGAGGAATCTGGGGACTCGCGATTCGCGGGCGGCATTCAAGGGCCGTACCTCCTTCATTGCCGCAACTCTGTCGCCAATCGCCGTCGCCCGGTGTCTCATTCGCCCTCCGCCTTCAAACACTTCAGTGATCAGAAAAGGCTATCCAGACCGAAAATTACTCGCCCTGCCCACTTTCAAGAACTGCCAATCAGCACTCCAGTCCAATCAACGGGATGTGCTCACCAAACTGTTGCCGATACAGCTCGATGGGCCTTTGACGGTGGCCCGATTCGTCGCTGCCCATGGCATCAAACACGGTAGCCGATGCAGGGAAATCCTGCTTGCGGCCTTCGGCAAAATCGGTGTAAACACGTTCGTCCTCTTCTTCAAGAGAAGTAGCCAGCGCCAGAATCTCCCGTTCTGAAAGAGTAATGAAGTTCTTCATGATTACGAATCCTCCTGATAAATCTGTGGTGCCAGTTTCTCTGCACTCGTGGATTACTTGGCCTTGCCGACCAGCAAACACCCGCCTGCTCTCTAGGCATCTGAGATCGCGCTGCTCTAACGGACGTGCCTTCGTGTTAAACCAATCCAAACGGATTTGAGGGACTTCCTCCTTCGGCGGTCACTTTTCGGCTAGGTCGGTTCGAATAGTCGCATGCGGCTTTCCAAACGTCGCCATGGTGCTAAGTCGAGGTTTTCAAAGATGGTTAGGTTAGATATGTGAAGGAGAACCGACTGTCCGAGTGTCGACAGGCTGATGGCAGTGTCAGTATATAGACTATTTGCTGCTTGCCTGTGGAAGCCCGCCGGATCAGGTTTCCGCAGCCTTGAACGTGGAGCGATTGCGGTCCACCTGCAGAGTGATGGGATTGTTCGAAGCCTTGGCATTGCGAGACTGTGAGGTCGAGCTTGCTCCAAATGTTGCCCAGTTGTCGATAGGCGCCGCTGTAGAACCGCGTCAGGTAGCGGGAAAGAACGTCCTGCATTTCGCGAGTCCCATTTTCGCGAATACTAAGATCCATGTGCGGTTCGCGTCCGCCAGCCTCTGTCGCCTGCATGTTTCGTTCTCCTCCGGATACGACGCCAGAAAAGCACGCCGCCTTCCAATCGGGCGAGGGGGACTTACATGCCTGTTTTGAGAGAGATGAGTCAACTGAATTTAACGACGGGCCGTGAGGAACTCGGATAGGGCGGTTGAAACTGAGGAGCGGTTGACACCACGTCAGTATTTCGACAGGTCCGGACTCTGTCCGGGATTTACAGATTGTGAGAATCGACGAGACTGGAATCCCTTAGTTTCCTGCGTTCGAGCTCCGTTACGTTTCTATTGAGCCGACGAATCAGCCGCCATAGCGAGCACCGACACTTTGGAAGAGGAAATGCATTCGTCAATTCGTGATTTGGCGTCAGCTGCACAGCGCTTCGGGTTTTATGGTACTCACAGTCGGCCGGGACTAAATCACGGATCGCTGAAGTAATTGTTTTATGTGAAGTGCACATGCAGTTCATAGGAGGCAGCACAGTGAAGTCGGACGCGGATGTGATCTCCGGCATTTTGAATTGTGTTTGTCCGGAGTGTGGCGGAAGAATGGGGGAACGCGGCAAGGAGTTCAGGTGTCAGGGCCAATGTTTGAAGGATTGGCGTCAGACTTGGGAGCAAGCCTCGCGGAACTCGGCGTAGATCGAAGATCGTGACCCGAGGGGCCGCTAGTGCGGCATACGTCCCAAGATGGATGGCGTTCGCCAGCGAAGAACACATTCTCGCTGGAGCCCCACCTGATGAGAAAAAGCAATTTCAGTTGATTCCTACAGCTTGGGGCAGGCTGCGAAGCACTTCGTCGCGCCGGTGCTTTTTGTCAGCGGCCCCTTCGCCGACCTCGGGCTGTGTAAAACCGACCTCGAGGAGGTAGACAGTGAATCCCTTCTTCACAAATTGCATCACGAACAAGTTGCCGTCGGCGGTACGAACCAATAACTGCTTTCCTTGGGTGCTGCCGACCATGAAGTCCGATTCTCCCTCGATTTTGTAACCGTGGGTCCTAGTCTTCTGCTTGAAAACCCCATAGTAGTTTTCCAATGTTCGATCATCGTGCTCTGGAAAGAAGAACGCGATACTTCCGTCTGGGTTCTCAAGATCACAAAAATGAGCAGGATTGTTCTCACGCGTGTGCCAATCCCCGGGCAAGCGTAACGTCACGCCGTACTTCGGATTGTGGTAGACGGTCTCAGTCTCTGTCGCCTTGAGCGACATTTGAGACTGGTCGATCGCACCATATTCCGACCAGTCAAGCGTCGTCAGAACAGCTGCGAGCAAGCCTGGAATGACGGTTATGATGATTGGCGCGATGATACTGATTCCGCCCTGCTTCCTCAGAGCCTGGAGCCGCGCCTCCTGGACCGGCTCTATGGACCGTATTCGCTCAAGTGTCCGCCGAGCCTTCCCCAGGTACCAGCTGTTGCCGTTTATCCCCAGAACGAAACACATGAGAAGATTGACTACCACGATGACTGCATTCAGTACCAGAAATGGCACATCATATTCCGCGGAAACGAACAGTATCGTGCCAACAGCGGCCCACACCGCGAGATGAAGCGCCGCGACCGAATAGAGCTTTCGATACAGGAGCCATGGTGTCGAAAAAAAGAATGCCGTCCAATTAAGCCGCGTTCGCCCGTCCCCGGAATTTTCCGCATGCCACGCCGCGATGTAATAGTCGGCATTTGGGCCAAAGTACACTCGCAGTTCGTCTTCGGAAAAGCCGGCGTCCCCCATCTCGGACCTGACATATTTCCACGATCCATTGGCCAGCATATTGTTCTCGCTGCCTCGTTTTGACCGCACCTTCGCAGCGTCTTCTAGCGCGCCGTACATCCATAACGCGCGGAAACAGGGAATAAATGGCTCACGTCCGGTCACAATTATTTTCTTGCCGCGCTGAGTCCGGATTTGAACAGCTAGCGCTGTTGAGACCTAGACTCTCACGCGCCCACTGGTATAAGAACTCGGGTTGAAGGTTCTAGCGTAGCCTGGACTGTTTGATCATGAAGAACCGAACAGATCGCTTCGCGAGCGCGTCTGTGCAACAATGATCCGAGAGGACCCCGCGCAAATTATTCGTGGGCCATAACTTCGTCGATCACGACCTTGCTCCGCTGACGTACGCTCACCATGCAATGGATGCTTTTGAACCCGGGCAGGGTGATGTCGATCACGTAATTCCCCGGGTTCAGATAAAACTTAGCCGGCGAAGGTTTGTTCATGATATGGGTGTTGACCGCAATCTGGGCACCTTTGGGTTGGGTATTGACGCTCACGATGGCCATTCCCGCCTTCTCGCCACCAAAGAGCTTCCTGAATCTGCCCACCGTCTTGATCTCATCGGTGCGGCCCAAGGCGCGCAAGCTGGGTGCTAAGAGGAATCTCTGACCGATTTGCAAGTTCGCGGTGGTGGTCTCGTCCAGATAGCCCTGCTTTTTGAAAACGAAGGTGTGATCGCCGGGTTTGTCCACCGAAATCTGCGCCGGCGTCGTTCGACCGGTATCCCTTCCATCGATCCACACCGCCGCGTTGTCCGGATCACTGTTCAGCGACACGGTGGCGGTCAACGGAGCTAATTCCGCTCCCACAGATAATTTGCTGCCGGTAGCTACCTTGATAGTTCTCGTCCGTGTCCCCCGCAGAGACTGTGGTTTGCTAGTAGTGACGCTATGTCGGCGAGGCGCCAATCCAGTGCGGGGAGGGCGGGCAACCGACGCCGAATCTTTTTTGGCCTCAACCTGGACTTGGCCACCCCCCGGAGTGGAATTCATGTCCAACTGTCCCGGAGCGATGGGGAGAGCGGCAGACGTCGCCCCACTCGATTCTTCCGCCTGCGGCTCAGGAGTGGCCTGCAGCGGAGCTGCAGCAGTAGCTCCAGCAGTAGATTGAGATGGGCTTGTATTCGCTTGGGCTACCGAAGCGGCAGGCGAGGATTGTACCGGACCACTGTTGTCATGCGATGACCTCTTGGAATGGATGAGCAAGTCGATCGCGCTCACGATCACCAGAATGACTCCCACGAGCGCTAGCAAAACCATGAATGGCACCGGTGGCATCTTACTGATTCCCTTGACTGCCTTCGCCACCTCGCGATCAGCCGGCGAGGACGCGATGTCCAGATCTCGTATGAGAGCCGATGACTCGTCAATCTTTGGCTGGAGCGATTCAGCTGCACGCGCTTCGAGTTGGCAAACCGCCTTCTGCTCGGGTGTCGCCGCTATCGTGTTCGCGGCAACAACACCTGTGCCCAGGCTCGGTCCCGCCGCAAGTGAGCTGACGGCTGGCTCCGGCTTCTGCGGAGAATGGGTCGCTTCTTTCGGAAGCTGGCCCGTTTTCGCGGTAGTTGCTTTGGTCGCACTTTCTGCCGACGAGAGTCCCTGGCTTCGAAGAACAGAAGCCCGGACGATCCGCAGGACTCCCCCGGCAGGTCCCGGGGTAATGGGTTTCGTCACGATGAAGTCCGCGCCGGCACGGAACGCGTTGGTGCTGGTTTCCGGATCGACGACGGCCACGGCCAAAGCTGCCTTGTTGAGAGGGGAACTGCGCACTTTTTCTAGAAACAATCTCGCAGTCTGTTCGTCTTCGTAATCAAAGATGAGGAAATCGAAGCGTTCGGCCACGAGACTTCTTATTGCCGGAAACATTTCTCTTTCGTGCTTGACCACAATGTCCAGTCCCTGGACGAGCGGGATCAATACACTGGCCGACTTCTCGTTCTGGCAAAACAGAAGAGATTGCATGGTGGCCCACAGCCTACGGTAGAAAACGGCGTGTCTATTGGCAAGTTACGGAGGAAAGGGGCTGCAACGAAGGGTTACTGAAGTCACCTTCTTGACTGCAGACGTAAGAGAATCTTCGGTGCAATAAAAGGTTGCAAGCCGCCGTGATAGTTTCCGGTGTGCCTACCAACCGGAAGCTATCCCAAGTGATTCCCAGTCGCGATCTTTCTATGATCGCCTGGATAAAATCTTTTCGTTGCTGCACCTTCTCGATGTCAGCCGGCAGCACGAACAGCATTCACCTAATTGGGAGTTCGGACCTACCCGCTCAGCGAATGGCCAAGTCCTGGTTAGTCGGCGATCAGGAAGTAAAGTGCCGAGAAGGGCGTTTGTCGGTACTAATCCGACGGACGAACCGTTAATTTCCGGCTTGCCCGTCACTTGGCCGCAATCTGGTCCCGTGATGGCGTGTATGGGCGTAGCGATCTTGCCTTCAGCGGTTCCTCTTTGGGAGAGTCTTCATCAATTAGCCGCAATGGATCTTCCTCGTCGCGGCGGTATTCTTCGGTATCGCCAGATCCTTTACCACGGCCCGGTAAAGCCCATTTCACCGCGTTCGCTGCCGATCGCGAGGCTTCTCTTTCAGTGATTGAGCGCTCCGCCGTCGGTTCTTCGCGTCCATGCTCGCCGATAGCTGTTTAGTTCTCGACGCGAGCTTCTTCGACTGCTGAATAACTTCTGCTTCCTTCGCATTTACGCGTCCAGGGATCTCTCCTCTTTCGCCTGTGTTGGGCATGTTGTAATGATGTCTGAACGGGGCCATACATTCTGCTCACTTTTGTACAGTCAGGACACACTACGTGGCGCTTGACTCAACTGCTCAGAAGAACTGCTCTGCCCGAGCGCGCGAAAAGTGTGTTTCGCGGTTTCTACCGTTTGCCAGATTAAGGAGGCGTCAATAATGTCTGTACGCAACAAGGAACGGCACCGCATAGGACGCATTGGCTGGATGCGCGCGGGAGTATTGGGCGCGAACGACGGCATACTTTCAACATCGAGTCTGCTGCTTGGTGTCGCAGCTGCGCATGCGACTCACAGCAACGTATTAGTCGCGGGAGTCGCCGGCCTGGTCGCTGGGGCCATGTCAATGGCTGCCGGTGAGTACGTGTCTGTCCAGTCCCAGGCAGACACCGAACAGGCCGAACTCAAGCTTGAACGCGCGGAACTCAAAGCAGATTCGGTGGCGGAGCACAACGAACTCATGGCAATCTACGTCTCTCGCGGGCTCGATCCTTCACTCGCAAAACAGGTCGCCCAGCAACTGATGGCCCATGACGCAATAGGCGCCCATGCTCGGGACGAACTCGGCATCTCTGAGACTCTTCGTGCGCGTCCGATTCAGGCTGCGTTGGCGTCTGCGGGCAGCTTCGCTGTCGGGGCAGCCATGCCTCTCGTGGTCACCGCCATGGCCCCGGTGGCGGCTTTGATCCCTCTTGTTTCTGGAACTTCACTGGCGTTCCTCGCTCTTCTTGGCGGGTTAGCTGCGCGCGCGGGCGGCGCAAGAGTGACGATGGGAGCGATACGGGTCACGTTCTGGGGTGCACTGGCCATGGCGCTGACCGCAGGCGTCGGGGCGCTGTTCGGAACAGTCGCGTGAGCGTAGCCGCCTCTATCCCATTTGACCCTAGGCGGGAGCGAAACCAGTGGTTCGCGGACACCTCGGCGTCAAAGAAGGGACGCTCGTTCACTACTTTCGACGAGAAGGAATGTTTCAAAGGTTGACCACCGAGAGCGGCTCCCAAGCAGCTCGTGCTGAACTTCGGTATTTCATCGAACGCCGTCTTCGCGCCGCGTCGCTCGTCCGAGTAACGCTAGTGACGGGATTGCAGAACCAGATCCGAGTACAGTTTTCAGCAATCGGCCACCCGGTCATCGGCGACAGAAAGTACCACGAGGCGGAAGCGTTGGAGCGGCGAATTGCTCGCGTCGCTCTTCATGCAGGGCATCTTCAGTTCATTCATCCACGCTCCGGAGACAGCGTCTCCGTTGACTGCGAACTCCCCCAAGACTTTCAGTCTCTTCTTCAGGCATTATCGCTGCCCACGCGTCCGCGTCGGTGAGTTTTCCAAAAAGGCAGTTCTCAACCGAGAGCCCTCACTGAACATCCCGCGACAGCGCTTCTAACCCCCGGATGGTCGGCAAACCAGATAAGTCGGCTTATCGACCCTAACTTTCGGGTTGCCCGTTATCCGGAACTGATTCACTTCAAAGCATGATTAGCGATCCTTTTCTGGATCTCTCCTCCCACGAACACCTTCGATCAGCAGGCGGTTGCAAAATCGGCCCGATAATTGAGTCCATCGCTGCGTCGCGCGCCCCCTGCACGGCCGCATGCGCAGCCGCATCGTCATCAAAGAGGAACAGCGCCGTAGCGCCTCCTGGCTTCATCCTTCTGCCTCAGCTTTCGTGGGTAGGGTGAAACAAAAACTTGCGCCGCGCGGGGAGTTGTCAGCAGCCCACAAGCGGCCACGATGCGATTCGATAATGGAGCGGCTGATGCGAAGCCCCATGCCGGTCCCATGGGGCTTGGTAGTAAAGAAGGCGTTGAAGATCTGCTCCGCCTGCTGTGAGGGCAGCCCCACCCCGCTGTCAGTGACGGACACCACAATTTCATCGTGTTCCGCTCGCTGCGACTTGATGGCTAGCTCGCGCATCCCATCCACATCTTTCATCGCCTCGATGCCGTTGATCATGAGGTTCATCATGACCTGCTGCAACTGCACGCGATCTCCTATGATCCGGGGAAGGTCTTCCGCTAGTTCCGGGCGGACTGATATGGAGTACCGCGTTACTTCGCTGAGCAAAAGGACCATCATCTCTCGAATGACTTCGTTTACGTCAACCAACTCCCGTTGCGGACTCACCTTCTTGAAAAGCAGCCGGATCCGGCTGATGATATCGGCCGCACGGGTTGCGTCTTTAGCCATTCTTGACGCAGCCTCACGCGCCTCTTTCAGATCGGGTTGATCGCGCGTAAGCCATCGCAAGCAGGTATTGGCGTCGGTGACGGCGGCGGCAATCGGCTGATTCACTTCGTGGGCCAGCGACGCGGTCAACTCTCCCATGGTGGTCACCCGGCTGGCGTGTGCGAGATCCGTTTGCGCCTGGCGCAGCGCTTCTTCGGCATGCTTGCGCTCGGTGATGTCCGTCGAGCTACCCACGAATTGAACCAAATCTCCCGATGCGTTCAAAACAGGATGGCCGACGGTGTGGATGTGTTTGACAGAGCCGTCTGGAAGAAGGATTCGGAATTCCACCTCGTAATCCGACTTTTCAGCGACCGCTCGATCAATTGCCCCTTGCCACTTGGCTCGATCCTCCGGATGAGTGCGCTGCAGACGTTCTTCAAAAGCCGGCGGGCCATTTTCTGGATCGAAGCCGTAAATGCGGTACCATTCCTCGGACAGATGCAAGGCGTCTCTTCCCGCTACCCGCCAGGCCCAACTCCCTGTGTGCGTGAGTCTCTGCGCCTCCGCCAGGTACGCCTCGGTTCGCTGCAGCTTCTCTTCCTGCAGCTCCAAGGTCTGGGCAGCGAATCGCCTATCCACCCAGGACGTCAGCAAGGCCAGCCCCAGGACGACAAAGGTAACGGCGGCAATTCCGGCGGTGCCAAGTGTGGAGATGCTTATGGCGTGAGATAGGTCCGCCGGCATACCCGAGCGCGTGAAACTGGCGGCGGCCATGCCGGTGTAATGCATGACGGGGATCGCAGCACCCATCACGACGGCTCCAGCTACCTTTTCTCGGTCGATCCCCGTTTTCTCATCTCGGAGGTGAAAGGTAATCCACAGCGCGGCGAGAGAAATCAGAATCGCGAACATAACGGACAGGACGACGAGAAAGGAATTAAACTGGCATATAGCCGGTAGACGCATGGCGGCCATGCCGATGTAATGCATACTCGCAATACCCGTACCCATCAGGACACTTCCGACGACCGCTCGGGACGCAGCCATTCTCTGTCGGCTCACCACGTACAGCGCAATGACGGACGCGAGAATGGCCGCAAACAGTGACAGCAGAACGGTCGGCCAATGGTAGGCGACGGGAATCGGTAGGATGAACGCCAGCATCCCAATGTAGTGCATAGACCAAATGCCAGTCCCCATCGCACCAGCCCCGCCCAGCAGCCAAACCGCGCGACTCCAACCGCCCGCGGCCGTTACGCGACCTGCGAGATCCAGAGCAGCGTACGACGCAAGCATGGCGATCAATACCGAAAGCGCCACGAGCGCGTAGTTGTACGATCCAATCAAGTTCACGGCAGCCATTGCACTCCATCCGGTTGCCACGCGGAACGGTCGCACCGCGCTTCAATTAAAAATTGCCCGTCTCCCTGGCACCAGCGCCAATTCTTGCCCGGTTCGAACGAACGGTCGCGCACTTCTTTCGGGGCCTCAAATGGGCGACTGAGCCCGTGGCTTCGAACCCCTCCGTGGTGGCCTCGAATCGCATTTTCATAAACAGGAGCGAGGTTCGGAGCCCCACTGTCGGCTTTGGCGACTCCCTCGATGAGATCAGTGGGTCTTGGGATACTGCCAATTAGCTCGATCGGTATCGTGATTGGCGCAGGCGTAGCCATACTTCCCGTCTGCTCGAAAGTATAATTGACCTCGCCCTTTTAGGATTTCGGGGTCTTCGTTGTGACGAGACGAACCCGGACGACGATCCGGTTACTTCTTCTAAATCCCGTATCGTCGGCAATGCGGAAGTAATGACTGCGGCTAGAACTGGGGCGCTGAGTCTGGTGATCGCCAGTGTATAGGGATCAAACACCCGGACGGGATATCGAGTCCATTCAAGACCGGGCTGTCGAACCCCAAGAGAATATGTTCCCGGCCGAATGCTAGTGAGGTCAACATCGACCCGAAGACCGGTAATGTGATCATGTAGATCCGCGATCCCCGTCGGTAGAGATTCCGACTCTTTTCATGGATCGCCATTCCAAGTCTCCGCGGAGGTATTGCCAGATTCCTTGGAGACGCCAGACCATCGTGAGTTGGCGATAGGGGAAGTGTTCGAAGAGGCAGTAGATAAGTAGACACGCGACTTCTCGCCAGTCGCTGTAACGGCGAAAGGTCATTTCTTCGAGGAGTACCGAACCGATAGAGATCAGCGTGGCGAAGGCGTAGCCGAATAACAGGAATTGTAGGAAGAATGACTTGCTGAGCACTCCGAGCATCAGGGCGAGGATGATGGTAGTGTATCCGACGACCTCGATGATGGGCGCGAAGAATTCGAAGATCCACATGTAAGGAAGTACGAGCCAGCCGACGCGTCCGTAGCGAGCGCGGAAGAGCATGTCGCGATTTGGCCAAAGTGTGTCGATGAGACCCTTGTGCCAGCGTGCGCGCTGGCGAGCGAGCGACTTCAAGTCGGTGGGCACTTCAGTCCAGCAAGTGGGATCGGGAATAAAGTCGATGTGGTAAGAGCGGCGATCTTCATGCAGGCGGCGGTGCATGCGAATGACGAGATCGAGATCTTCTCCGACCGCTTGAGTGCGAAAACCTCCGACTTGCAGGACGAGGTCGCGCTGAAAAACTCCGAATGCACCGGAAATTATGGGGAGCATATTGAAGCCCGCCCAGCCTTCGCGCCCGACCAGGAAGGCGCGCAAGTATTCGATGACCTGCATGACTTCGATCGGACTCTTGGGAAGGCCTACTTCCTCGATGTGATTGTTCACGACGCGGCAGCCGTTCAATACTCGTACGATGCCGCCTACGGCCATGACACGACCGGGATCGGCGAATACTCCTGCCATGATGCGGATGAGAGATTCTTTTTCGAGAATTGAATCGGCATCAACGACGCAAATGTAGGGACTCGTGGCGGCGTTGATTCCCGCATTAATGGCATCGGCTTTACAGCCGGCCGCTTCTTTGTCGAGGACGAACAGGCGCGGATCGAGCGGACTGCGGTAGATGGCGTGGAGCGGCGCAGTGGCAAGGTCGGCAATGTAGAGGATGCGGGCGGTCTGAAGTTGATAGGCCTGCCGCAGCTTCTCCATGGTGGCATCGTCCGATCCATCGTTGACGACGATGACTTCGAGACGGGGATATTCGAGTCCAAGCAGAGCTCCGACACTGCCGACGATTGAGTGTTCTTCATTGTGCGCGGGAACGATGAGCGTGATGGGCGGAGTGAAAGGAGAAGCTTTCACCAACTCCAGGCGCTGACTGCCGAGGCGATGACGATGGCGGACATTCTTGGCAATCGCAACGATCAGCAGTCCAAGGTAAATAACGTTGGATAGCATGTAGTAGATGAACAGAGTATCGTTCGAGATGACAAGAAAATGCACGGTCAGCGCGCCCCGGCCGCGGCTGCCGCGGCTTTGCCGCTGAGTTCCACTCGTTTTCTCGCTTCGGTTACAACTTCCATTATGGCTGTCTCGGAGGAGTGATGACCGGAACCAGCAAAGCCGCTGACAATTCTCTCAATGGCGCCTGACCGCTCGAGTTCGGAGACAAATGCCTGCAAGGCATAATCGTCTTTGAGACCGACTACATCTTCGAGGATTTGATGGAGTTGCGGCTCCATCCGCGCGAGTACCCACGCGGCGCGCTGGCGTACGTGGCGGTTGGCATCGCAGAGAGAGCGCAGCAGGATGCTGATTTTGCCGGAGTTCTCGATTTGTCCCAGCGCCACCACAGCACGCAGACGAACAAACCATTCTGCATCGGCGGCTAAGCTGTGCAGCGCCGGCAGGGTATAAGAGGTGTTGGTATTGCCAAGAGCCCGGGCGGCGGAAGCTCGCACTTCCGGTAGAACATCTGAGGCCAGGACGAGCAACTCCTCGCCGAGATCAGGCGATGCCAACTCCCCGAGCACGCGTGCCAGCAACTCGCGAACCGGTCCATGGGCCTGCTCCACGTAGTTGACCAGTACATCGGGGCAGGAGCGGCAACAATTCACCAAAGCGTTTTTCAAAGAGCGTTCGGGCGCATCGAACTGACCCGCGACGATGCGGTCGAGAATTGGGATGGCAGCTTCCCTCTGGGCTGTGCGGCCGAGGCCACGAACCGCGGCGATACGAGTTTCTCGCAAACGCGAATCCAGTGCCTCGGCCAGAGCGGGGATCGCTTCCAGGGCGCGAGTGCGCCCCAAAGCCAGCAGGGCGGTGCGCTGCTTCCATCCACGTGATGTTCGGGCTTCGTAAATACGCATATCGAGCAACCCGCTGACGCGAAGGCAATCCAGGAGCGGGCGCAGCTTGTCAGCTGGCGACATCTCGATACTATCGAGCAGAATGGATTCAACGATGTCGCAATCGAGCGGATTAAAGCGCCAGTCTTCGGCGGAGATCTTGCCGGAGAGGATGTCGTCCCATTGGGAGCGCAAAGCAACGGTGCGCTGATTTCTTTTATGAAAATATCGGGCGCGGTACCAGCGTCGCAGCACGATGAATCCGACGAGGAGAAGGATTCCCAACAGTGAAACCAGAATCGCCTCCAGCACCAAGCCGGCGGGCCCGAGCTTTTCGATCCCGCTAAAAATGAATCCCATAACTCAGCCCGAAACTGGTATCGATCTGATTCTGAGTGCGATTTTGACGAGCTACGTAACCCTTGAGGTCCTGGCGGGCGGCGAACTGATAGCGCAGACCACCTCCAAAAGTGTGGGCCGAAAAGCGCCCGATCTGATCGATGTGAGCAAAATTTTCGCTGCCCACGGCGAAGAAAAGGTTGCCGGTGACGCGACGTTGGAGAGGGAAGCCAAGTTTGGTCCACCCGGATGGCGTCCAGTCGACGGAAGTACCCAAGAATCCACTACGAGCGCCAGTCACGTCCAGTGACCAAGTCCATTCGCGGGGAAGGTAGACAATCTGACTTGTGTTCAGGGTCAGGACGTGCGCGCCTTGGTACCAGAACCAATGTTGCTGGTAGGAGCTTTCCAATCCTTTGAACCAACGATTTTCGCTTCGGAAGGCGTGGCCATATTCGAAGAAAGCTTCGTTGGTGGGCACGACACTCTGGCTGTTGGCAACGGCGCCACCCACGGAGAACCAGTCCTGCGCGGTAAGGTGGAAGGCGGTGCTAGCGAGAAACCTGCCGGCATGCTGGCTAAACCTCTGATAAATGTTGACGTTGAAGATGGTTGACCATCGCTGGTTCCATCGGGAACTGAGGCTAACGCTTTGGGTCTGGCTGGCGTCGGTGTAATTGAAGACATCGAGGTCTTCGCCAACGCGTAGTTCGTGTTTAATGTTTTCGCGCAGGCTGGTCAGACCAGTTCTCGCATCCGTATTTTGCGAATCGAATAGAGGGGTCTGTTGGTATTCCGAGCGCGCTTCCGGCGTGTGGGCCAATAATGCCAGCACGTGAGCGCGACGTGAGAGAATCTCAGGGTCCGAGGGGGTAATTTTTCTCGCCCGGTCCAGAGTCTGCAAGGCTTGGGCATATTTTTGCTGCCAGAGCAGGACGTCGGAGAGACCAGTCAAAATTTCGGTATCACTTGGGACTTTGTCGAGGACAAGTCTGTATTCGGCTTCGCCTTCGGACCAGCGGCCTTTCCAGGCCAGCAATCGTCCACGCCAACCGTGAGCTTCCCAATCTTCAGGTGTGTCGACCAAACGTTGGTCGACGATGGCAAGAGCAGTATCGATGTGGTGGTTCCAGACATCCCTGCGAATTTGTGACTGCCAATCGTCAGTTTGTGCGGCGAGAAGGTGCACGGAACCGAGTATCAGCAAGGCTGCGAAGGCGGTCCTTAGGGCGAGTTCGCGCAGTTGATGAATGAATTTGTTTTCAGACACTCTCACGACCAAAACTCCAGCGAAATGTGATCCGCTCGATCCGCAGCCGCATTGCGCTCACGGCTCCCGGTTCAATTTGCAGGTGAATCCTTGACGCGAGGAACACAACCGGCAGAGCGAGGTCCGGGGCGCAGCAATGCACCATCATTGCTGTCCTATAGCTATCGGCTCAATAGGGTTCCGGCGTAAGTTACTTAGGTGCGGGGCAACTGGGTGTTTCGATTTTCAAAGTGGCGAGCCGAGGTTAGCGCAAGTAGCTGATGTGGAGTGAAACGCTATGGCCCGGTGCGAGTTCCGGCAAAACCAGGTGTCGGTTGTCCGGGGACATGGTCGCTCCGCCGTTGACAGTCGCTATCGGACGTTGGAATTCGAAGGTGAGACCGATCACAGACTCGTCAGACTTCACTTGCAGCACGGCTTCTGAGGGTGTGGCGGTCGGGGTCAGGCTCCATTGGAGACGATCGCGGGCGCGCCAAAATTTTGCAAAAGTCAGCATGTCGGTTTTGTCGATGTCAGGAGGTAGCTGACGAAGCAACTCTTGTTCGGCTGCTGCTTTCAGGATGGATTCATTGGAATGAACCAACACCACGCTTACGGCGCCGTTTTCGGCGTTGGCGAGAATCACCTGCAGTGCCCGGAACACTCGGTTGGCGAAGCCGGGAGGTTCTTCGTCTTCAATGGTAACCGGAAATTCGTAGATTTCGCTGTCCTCTTTGAACCCAAGATCGCGAGGAAGCGCAAACGGGAAGTTGGAGAGAACATCGTCGGCGGTGAACGATGAGTCGAACTGATATCCGGAACGCTCTAGGGCTTCCGGAAGAGAAACGGGAACGCGGAGGTGCCCGGCACGGAAGAATATCGTATCCTGATCCGGAATTTCTCCGTCCAGCAATTCCTTGCTGACTCGAACTTCGCCGAAGACGGGTTGACGGCATCGTCCGTCGCCTCGAAGGTATGCTGGCTGACCGGCGAAAAAACAAGAAGTCGGTATTGACGCCAGCAGCGGAACGAAACTCAAGGGAGCATTGAGTTTTGGCCACGGTGGTCAAAGAGGGGTCTCCCGCCGCAAACCTCGACGACCAGCTGTGGACGGTAATGGAACGCAGCCAGAGACTGTCGGAGCGCACACAAGTTCTCTGGACGAGAGTCATCCTCAAGCCATGTTAGTAGGGTGTGGAAAGCAGGACGACGCCTGGCTTGCGGGGTAAAGGGATTGGTCTGGTGTCTTCAATCGCTGCCTTCCTATTTGTCGTACCCAGCGACCCAGTGATTGAAGACGAGAGTCTGATCACCGCTAATCCTCAGAGCCCATGGTAATACATGTCATTCCAATGGAGCTCTTTTTCAAGATTTCGAACTTTCGTCTCGTGATCGATCAACAGACACTCCATGCCCGCCATATCGGCAAAGTTCTCCAGGTGCGCCGGAGTGAGGGCACGGCTGAGAGCAGTGTGATGTGCTCCACCGGCCAGGATCCAAGCTGTCGCACCCACTTTTAGATTTGGCTCGGGTATCCAGACCGCGCGCGCCACTGGAAGCCTGGGAAGCGGATGCTCGGGGCGCACTATGTTCACCTGGTTAACGATCAGCCGGAAGCGGTTCCCCAGGTCAACCACGGAGGTATTCACGGCCTTTCCGGGAGCCGCAGTGAATACCAACCTGACCGGATCTTCCTTTCCCCCGATGGCGAGCGGATGAATTTCCGCCGAAGGTGTGTCCTCTGCGATAGACGGACACACCTCCAACATGTGGGCACCGAGCACTTGGCCGCCATTTACCAGGTTATAGGTGTAATCCTCCATGAACGATGCACCACCTTCGAGGCCGTGACTCATGACTTTCACAGCCCGGACCAGGGCGGACGTCTTCCAGTCGCCCTCAGCACCGAAGCCGTAGCCTTGGGACATGAGTCGTTGCACCGCAATGCCCGGCAGTTGCTGAAGGCCATGCAAGTCCTCGAAGGTGTCGGTGAAAGCGAAAGAGCCGGTCTCTTCCAGAAAATCACGCAGGCCCAATTCAATTCTTGCCGCATCGCGCATTGATTGGCGCCGGTTTCCACCCGAGCGCAGCGACTCTGCGACTGCATAGGTTTCGTCATATTCGGCCGTAAGCCGTTCAATGTCTGCATCAGTCACTTGGTGGACGTGTTTCACCAGGTCTCCTATTCCGTACCCATTCACGGAATAGCCCAGCTTGATCTCCGCATTGACCTTGTTTCCTTCGGTGACGGCAACGTTGCGCATATTGTCGCCCAAGCGGGCCACTTTCAGTTGCTGGGCGTCGTGCCACGCGCTGGCCGCACGCATCCAGACGCCCAACTCTGCATGAACGGCCGCGTCCTGCCAGAAGCCTACGACGATCTTGCGCTTGAGCCGCATCCGGGCCCCGATAAATCCGAACTCGCGATCGCCATGGGCTGATTGGTTGAGATTCATAAAGTCCATGTCGATGGTTGACCACGGCAACTCCTGATTGAATTGCGTGTGCAGATGCAGCAAGGGTTTATCCAGCGACCGAAGGCCGGCGATCCACATGCGTGCCGGCGAGAACGTGTGCATCCAGGCGATGAGTCCAACACAGCTTCTTGAGCGGTTAGCGTCAAGGCACAGCTGGTAAATCGAATCGCTTCCCGTCATGACCGGTTTGGGAACTATCTTTACAGGTACCTGTGACGACGCTGCGAACGCGCTGGCGATCGCCGCGGAGTGCGCCTCCACTTTCTTTAAGACTTCGGGCCCGTAGAGGTGCTGGCTTCCAGTAACAAACCAGACTTCCAGATTGGCAAGATCGATCATTCTGTCCACTCAGTGTGCTTTGGGCTGCGCCTTTACGCGCGCTTCCCTGCGCCACCACGCCTCGACGAGGTGCATTTCTCGGGATCGAAGAAACGACCTGTCGAATTGCTCGCGCCGCTGGTCAGATGGCCACCGCCTACTTTGGGAAAACGTTTACTCACGCGGCTCATGTATAAGTACTATCCGGATACCTGTCAAGAACTTTTTCCGAAAACGAAATCGCCTTTTTCGTTTGTTGCGGTCTATCAGACTGGGGCCGTATTCTTGCCGGGTTTAGTTTGCAGCTCTGGTGATTCCGATGATTCTCAGAATCTTTCTTGATTTTCGGGTCTTGAGCCCACGACCTCTTCGTTCCGCAAGTATATTGCTCCTCCTTTTCCTGGCGCATGTTCTCTCCTGGTCGCAGGAACCGCCGGAAAAGGTCAACGTTCAGGTGCATGTTGCGCAATCCTACGGGACAGTCGTTCCGATCTGGAGCTTCTTCGGATACGACGAGCCTAACTACACCTATGCCCCGAATGGAACAAAGCTTCTTGGCGAACTGTCTGCGCTAAGCCCGGTGCCGGTTTATGTCCGGGTGCACAATCTGCTTACCTCCGGCGACGGATCGGCTTCCTTGAAATGGGGTTCGACAAATGTCTACACGGAAGATGCGGATGGGAAGCCCGTCTATGCCTGGACAACCCTGGACCAGATCTTCGACACTTTTCACACCGCCGGAATCAAGCCGCTGGTGGAAATCGGTTTCATGCCGCAAGCCCTTTCGACGCATCCAGAACCCTATCGCCACAACTTTCCTCAGGGGGACATCTTCACAGGATGGGCCTACCCACCGAAGGATTACCAGAAATGGTCGGAGCTCGTTTTTCATTTTGTCCGCCACTTGCGTGAGCGCTACGGTGAGGCCGAGGTGAAGACGTGGTTATGGGAAGTGTGGAACGAGCCGGACATTGGCTATTGGAAGGGGACTCCGGAAGAATATTTAAAGCTCTACGATTTTTCCGTCGATGCAATTTTGCGGGCGCTACCGGGAGCACGAGTTGGCGGTCCCGACAGCACGGGCCCCTCGTCTCCTAATGCCACCAAATTCTTGCGCCTGTTTTTGGATCATTGCGCTCACCAGAACAACTATGTGAATGGGAAGACTGGTACGCAGCTGGACTTCATCGCTTTCCATCCCAAGGGTTCTCCCACATGGCAGGGCGATCACGTGCAGATGGGCATTACCCGTCAACTGGCTTCCATCGAAGAAGGTTTCAAGATCGTCGCGTCCTTTCCGGAGTGGCGCCACACGCCTGTCGTGCTGGGTGAGTCTGATCCGGAAGGCTGCGCCGCGTGCTCCGCCAAAAACAATCCTCAGAACTCCTATCGCAATGGGCCGTTGTACGCGGCCTACACCGCCGAAGTGTTGGACAAACTCTATGGGTTATCCGCGGAGGAACACATTCATTTACTAGGCGCGGTGACTTGGGCCTTTGAGTTCGAGAATCAACCTCCGTTTGAAGGATTTCGCGAGTTGGCCACCAACGGCATCGACAAGCCGGTGTTGAATGCCTTCCGGATGTTTGGCCTCTTAGGCACTGAGCGCGTGAAGGCAACAAGCTCAGGAGCTCTGCCGGCCGATGCGGTCGTTCGCACAGGTGTGCGGGGAAAATCCGACATCAATGTGATTGCTACTCGCAAGGACCACGAAGTCGAGGTGCTGGTCTGGAATTATCACGACGATGACGTCCCTGCCGCCGCTGCGTTCATTGAAGTCAAGATCGATGGCCTGCCGGCAGCAACAACACGCGGGCTGCTCGAGCACTTTCGCGTCGATTCGAGTCACAGTAATGCGTTTACCGCATGGAAAGAGTTGGGATCGCCAGAGTCGCTTTCCCCCGGCCAGTACGAACAACTGCAAAAGGAAGGACAGTTACAACTTGTGAGTTCTCCCCAATGGATATCAATCGAGAAGGGCGTGGCTCAACTGCAGTTTGAGTTACCTCGGCAAGGGCTCTCCCTTGTGCGTCTCGGGTGGTGACCCAGGGCGTACTCAGGTTTTCGCCAGTGACTTCATAACTGCGGAGAAATCCAGATCGCCCAAACCTTGGTTGACCGCTTGTTTGAAAACCTCTAGAGCCGGAGGAGCGGTTTGCAGCGTGAGACCGCACCTCGCCCCTTCCTGGATGGCGTACCCAATGTCCTTGGCCATAAGCTTGAGTGGAAAATTTGGAGTGAAGTCCTCCGCTGCCATGCGTGCTAACATCCTCTTGATCAAAGGGCTTGCGAGCGCACTGTTTGCAAGAACTGCTACGCACTTTTCCCGATCGAGGCCGCTCACATTAACCAAGGCCATCGCTTCTGCAAAAGAAGCAGCCTGCACACCACAGACGAAGTTGTTGATCAACTTCACCAGAGCACCACTTCCGCTCGGACCGAGGTGTAGAACCTCACGCCCCAGCACCGCTAGAACCTCTTGTGCTCTGGCGAATCCAGCAACCGAGCCGCCGACCATGAAGAACAGCTCACCCGATGCGGCGTGAGGTTTGGTCCCAGTTACGGGAGCATCGAGAAAATCGCAACGTTTGTCGGCCGCAGCCGCACCGAGTTCTCGTACCCAACCCACCGAAAGTGTACTTGACTCCAGCAATAGAGAGCCCTCTGGGGCTCCCGCCAGCGCCCCGTCAGCGCCAAGCCATACATTTCGAGATGCGGCATCGTCCGCAACCATGCTGATGACGATGTTGGCTCGCGCCGCAGCCTCACCCGGCGAGGTGGCAACCAACGCGCCGGCATCCGCGAACTTTGCTGTCCTCTCGCGATGCCGGTTATACACCGACAGCGGAAAACCTGCGGAGAGCAGGCGTGCGGCCATCCCTCCCCCCATGATGCCGAGACCAAGAATTGCGACGCGAGGCTTTGACATTTCTTCACCCTAAACAACGGACGGTGATCAGCTATTACTCGACAACTTCAAAATCCTTAATGCCCGCCTCGTTGATGCTTAATCCCAGACCGGGGACATCCCCATCCAGGTCGACGAAGCCATCTCTTGCCTTCGGCTCACCATCGAAGAGGTACCAGAAAAGTTCATTTCCCACCTCAACATCCACCTTGGGGAAATACTCGGCCATCGGCGAATTCAGGCTCGCCATGACCACGTGATAATTGTGCATCTGGCCAGAATGAGGAATCACGGGAACCGAGTACGCTTCAGCCAACGCAGCAATCTTGCGGGCTTGCGTGATGCCCCCTACGCGGTTCGTATCGAACTGAATGTAATCAAGGGCGCGAGCCTGTAACAAATCGCGGAAACCGTACAGCGTAAATTCGTGCTCACCCCCTGCAATCGGAATTCGCCCGTAAGACTTCAACTCGCGATAGCCTTGGACATCGTCTGGAATGACTGGCTCCTCGAGCCAACGGAGATGAAACGGTTCCAGGAGCGGTAACATCCTTTTGGCGTAATCGAGCGTCCAGCCCATGTAGGCATCGGCCATCACATCAATAGCGTCCCCCACGGTCTCGCGGACGGTGCGCACTAGGCCAAGATTGCGCTGCATACCATCGGCTCCGTCCGCCGGGCCCCACCCAAAGCGAAGCTTCAACGCCTTGTAGCCGTCATCTTTGTAACGCTGCGCCTCCGCCGCGAGTGCCGATGGTTCGGTGGCATAGAGACGGCTGGCATACACCGGGATACGGGCCTTGGTTCGGCCTCCCAGTAACCGGTACACGGGTTGTTTCGTCGACTTGCCCAGAATGTCCCACAGCGCGATGTCGACAGCACTGATTGCAACCATGCCGATGCCTCTACGGCCAAATGCCATCGTTTTGCGAAACATGTGTTGCCACAGGAACTCGATATCCCAAGGGTTTTTCCCCACCAGCAATGGCTTCAAATACAGGTCAATCGTCTGCTTTGTGACTTGCGGAGCTAACGCGGCGTTCCCAATCCCCACGAAACCATCGTCGGTAAAGATCTCAATCACCAGCCATTCGTGGAAAGTGAAAGTTTCCATGGACGCCTCCGGAAGCTGGAGCAGATCCATGGGATTTGTACAGAAATGTGGCGGCAGCGGCGAGGTTCTCCCACGCCACCGAAACACGCGCGTACGAATCTCTTTGATTTTCATCGTAACCCTTGATAAGCCAATCTCCGCTCCACATCGTCGGGCGCGATTCTAGGAATTGCGGTTAGAATCACCACGAAGGCAACTACGTGAAACATCCCGGCCAAAGCGAAGACCACGCGATAGCCGAGACCGTGGTCCAATAAATAGCCGACCAGTTGCCCAAAGGCGATTCCACCCATTGCGCCGCCGAAGCCAACCAAACCAGCCACTGAGCCCACCACCCTGCGCGGCATCAGATCCGTGGGCAGGACCATCACCAGCGTCGACCAGGACTGTTGTCCGAAATAGGCCAGACTGAAGATTGCGATTGCCCACGACACGGCGACATGCGGGACGAGGATGATGAGCGGCATTACCGCAGCACTCAGCCCAAGCGCCAGTTTCCTTGCAACCCCCAACGAGAATTCACGCCGCACCATGTGACTGGAGAACCATCCGCCCACCAGGCATCCAACTCCCGCCGCGGCGTATGGGATCCAGGCGAACATGCCGACCGCCTTGATGTTGAAACCGCGGGCATCATATAAATATTTTGGCAGCCAGAACAGGTAGAAATACCAGGCGGCATCGCTTAGAAATTTCGCTCCTACTAATCCCCAAACTTCACGGATGCGCAACAAGTCAACCCAGCGCAATTTCGATGCAACCGTATCCTCTCTTTCGCTCCCAGAGACGGCGCTCGCTTTTGGTTGCTGCTCGGGGGAAAAGTACGATAGTCGCCACCACGCAGTCCATAAAAGACCTAGCGCTCCAGAAAACACGAAGATCCACCGCCAGCTCAGGAAACTCAGGATAACCGCAATCAGTGGCGGTGCGATAACCGCGCCGACCGCAGTTCCGGCATTGATGATGCCCATGGCAGTGGCGCGGTCCTCGGTTGGAAACCATTCCGCCACCGCCCTGGTTGCCGCCGGAAAACCACCCCCTTCCCCCATCCCCAGCAAGAATCTGCTCACCGCAAGCATCGCGAAACTTATCGCGAGGGCATGACTGGCGCAGGCCAGTGACCAGAAAACCATGATGACCGTGAACCCAACACGCGTCCCCATGGCGTCGGTTAACTTTCCGCCGCCCACATACATGGCGGCATATGAAAACAGGAACGCAGATTGCAGCCCAGAAAACTGTTCGTTCGATAGCGGAATATCTTTCGCGATAGCGTTGACCGCAACCGGCAAAGTCTGGCGATCCAGATAACTGATCACGATCGCGGCACTCACCAGGAAAGCGATCCTCCACCGTGCCAAGCGTCTGGTCCTCGATTCAGTCGTTCTTCACCAGGCAAATCCCCGTGTTGCTAAGGCCTGCGTTCTTGTCAGGACTTGAGCAGAGGAATCCAAACCTGCATTGAGGTTGCCTGCCGGTTCGCCCATGCATAATACGGAATAAATGTGAGCGGGACTTTGACGGTCCGGGCGGTAGCTCCCGTGTACCGCGGGTACAGTGTGTTCCCGGAGGCACTCCGGTCGTAAGACACGCCCTCGTGACGAAGCAGGAGAACCCCTCCCAACAGGTCGCCCCTCATCTCGCTCTGAAACTCGGTTTCAGGCCGCTTTCCCAATTCCATCGCTACAGCGCTGAGTTCCACGCCGGTCGGCTGATCAAGTTCTTCCAGGCAGTAGATGAGCGGGCCGCGCCGGACCGCGACCCGGCCTGTGTCATCGGCCACTCGCGGATTCGCTTCGAGTAGCTCAGGAGTCATCTCCGCATGCAATGTGATGCGATCTCCCGATGACCAGCGGCGGCGTATGGGCAGATACGCCCCTGCCTTTACTCCTGCTACATCCTGGCCGTTCACCGCGACCTGAACGCGATCGGCCCATCCGGGAATTCGCAAGTAGAAGACAAAATCCGAGGGCTGCGACGGAGTTACCGCGATCTCCACCTTGCCATCCCACGGATAATTCGTCTTCTGCGTAACCTTCAGGCCTGTGCCACTTTCCAAGTGCCAATTCAGTTCTGAGTTGTCATAGAGGTGCACATAGATTCCGTCATTGCTGGTGCTGTAGAAATATCCAGGCAAAGAACCGAAGGTGCGCTCCAGATTCGGCGGACAACAAGTCGTGTCGTACCACGGGTTGCGGATCTTATCTCCGGTCGAAGGATCGAAAGCCAGCGGGTTGCGATAGCAGTACATCGTTCCATCGAGCGACATCCCGGAATTTATTCCGTTATAGAGTGCACGCTCAATCACATCCGTAAATTTCGCATCACCAGTCGCTGCCAGCATGCGCCAGTTCCACATCATGTTGCCAATGGCAGCGCAACTCTCTCCGTATGCGCGAAAATTCGGGAGCTCGTAGGCGTCCCCGAAAGCTTCGCCGTCAGACCTGGAGCCAACTCCTCCCGTGACATACATCTTGGTGGTGATCATGTCGTTCCACAGTCTATTCAGCGTCTTCCAATAGGAATCGTCCCCGGTCTCCATGTAATAGTCCGTGGCCCCGCAGCAGGCGTACATGGCGCGAACTGCGTGGCCCTCGAGTTTGGTGCGCTCTGTAAACGGCGTTCCGCTGAACATGTAGATGGTTCGGTGCTCAGGAAGTTCGATACGCTTATCTCCCTGCAAGATGTAGCCGGCGAGATCAAGTTGCCGCTTATCGCCGGTGATCCGGTAAAGCTCAATCAGTCCCAGCTCAATCTCAGGATGGCCGGAGACGATCGGCTTCTTCGGAGCAGGGCCATAGTTGGGAAGCAGAAAGTCGTCAACAAACCGGATGCCCGCGTCGAGAAGCTTGCGGTCGCCGGTCGCCCGATAATAGGCAATCGCTCCCTGCAACATGTGCCCGATGTTATAGAGCTCATGGCCGGTAGTCTGCGTTTCCGGGAGCATCCGCAGTGATTTGCGATCATCCACGTAGTATGTATTCAAGTAGCCGCTCCGCTCCTGCACGGCAACCACTTCGTTAATCGCCTTCTCGACGCTGGCGCGAAGCTGCGGACGATCGCCTGACTGCAGCACAAAACCAGCGGCCTCGGTCCACTTGTAGACGTCGGAATCCGAATACACGGGACCATGCTGCGAAGCATCACTTCTACCCACTAGCCGGCGGTAATTGTTCATGCGCCCATTCGCCTCGAGCAGATCGTGCATCGTGGGGATGCTCTTGTTGACGTTAATCTCGCGGCGACGTCCCCAGAATCCTTCCTGGATCGTTACCGCGCGCACTGGAATATTTCGCAGTTTCGCGTGTGGCGACTTTGCCAGGTTCTCTATTCCTTGGTCTTTCCAGGCGGGATGGTCGGTTAGAGCGACCACGGTCTGCGGCGAAGCCACCACGCCCGCTAAGGCACTCCCTGAAGGAAAGGATGAAATTGCCGCCACTGCCGCAGCAGAAGTCACAAACCGCCGGCGCGACATATCATTTTTCTTCACCATAAATTCCTCCTCGTAGTCTTGGGTCCTGGCCGCCCCGGAATTATAGCGCGTTGGAATTAGTAATCGTTTACTGGTTGCAGTATCATTTGGGAGCGTTTGATGTCGAAATCGAGCCGGGGTGCCGTTCGGCAAATCTGATTTTGCGATGCTTCTCTAGGCGAACGGAAGAAAAGGACGAAACAATCTTGCTTCTTTCAATAACCCTTGCGCCGGAAAAATGGTTCCTTGACACCACGGGTTTTGTAAACCTATGTAAACGTGTACCGATCTGGAAAGACACCCGGTCTTTCTCTGGTAACATGAAGGATTAGTGCAGGTGCTCTTCCCCTCACTTCGATGAATATTCATGAGATCGCGCGACGAGCCAGGGTCTCCACCGCAACTGTTTCACGTGCGATTAATCGGGTTTCTACCGTTGATCCGCAGCTTTCGCGGCGCGTCTGGAAAGTGGTCGAGGAGCTGGGGTATTTCCCAAATACCCAAGCGCGCGCGTTGGTCTCGGGACGCAGCCGGATCTTCGGTCTGATCGTCTCGGAGATCACGAATCCTTTCTTTCCTGAAGTCGTACAAACCTTCGAAAATCTCGCGGTCGCAAACAATTACGAGATCATGTTGACTTCAACTGTGCACGATCCTAAGCGCATGGAGTCGGTGGTGCGTCGAATGATCGAGCGTCGCGTCGACGGAGTCGCGATCTTGACCTTCGGCATGGAAGAATCCCTGCTCGAGCATTTGCGTTTTCGGAAGGTGCCGCTGGTCTTTGTGGATGTGGGCCCCGATGCGCCGTGTGTTGCGAATATTCGTATCGATTATCTAGCGGGGATTCGGCAAGCTGTCCAACATCTTGCCGCGCTCAGCCATAAGCGGATTGCATTCATTGCCGGCCCCGCGCACCTCAAATCGGCAAATGCTAGAAAAGCGGCATTCCGCCAGGTAATGGGCGAGATACGGCTTTCTGCGGATCAGATCGTCGAGGGAGATCACACGATGGAAGGTGGGATGCGAGCTCTGACCGAACTTATGACTTCCCAGGACAAACGCCCAAGCGCGATACTGTGCTCCAATGACATGACAGCGATCGGTGTCCTTCGCGAAGCATATGATCGTGAGATCAAGATACCAGGCGATCTGTCGATCATCGGTTTCGACGATATCCGACTGGCGCAATTTACCACGCCGCCCCTCACAACGGTACAGATGTCACAGACCGAATTGGCCACCCTGGCGTTCCGTGCGCTGATAAACGAGACGGAACAAGTGGCGCAGACACAGCATGGGAATGAATACCACCTTGTAACCAGCCTCGTGTTGAGACGCTCAACAGCGTTTCCGTCGCCCGAACTTGAGAAAGCTTAAAAGGCAAGAACCCATCAGTTCATTTGGCGCAGACGCCGGTAGTCATCCGACTCTCGGAGGAATTCCGAGAACTGCTAACCAGCAGGCATTCCCACCAATTGATTGAGCTCAGCGCACTGCTTGTCTCGCGCAACTTTCGCGGAAGAGAGTAAGCTTGACGAAATGATCCGCTGCAACCCCAAATGGGCGATGGATTGCTTACTTTGCCTTTGGGTGAGAGCATACGTCGAACAGATACTCTTCAATTGCTAGACGTCGATCAATGAACACGAGTCTCCGCCTTACATCTGCGTGTGTTGTTTTAGTTCTACTTGTGGCCCGGCTCGCAGCGGTATCTTCATCCGCCGAGAGCCCCAGCAAGGCCAAAGAAAATGATCAAGAGTCTTCGGTATCACAGATTCAGGCATCGCTCAAGCGTGAGCCCCGGAATGCAAAGCTCTACATCAAATTGGGGCAAGCGTACTGGAAGGGCGGCGATTACCCAAAAGCCTTCGATGCCTTCCGGCAATCGGTGAAACTCGCTCCGGCTTCGGCGGAGGCACATAACTGGCTAGGTGCATTCCTGATGGGGCGTGGAAACCTGCCGGATGCAATCTCGGAACTGCGCAAAGCCGTTTCCCTGGATCCCCGATATGCGCGAGCTAATACAAATCTAGGCTCCGCTCTTGCGAAGAGCGGCGATCTTGCCGGTGCTGTGACCGCGTTTCAAAAAGCTCTGGCCCTGGAGCCGAACAGTTGGGCGGCACACCTTAACCTCGGACTAGCCTTGCGCGAGAACGGAGATGCCGCAGCAGCGCTCGTCCATCTACGCCGAGTGGCGCAGGCTCAACCGAAAAATCCGACAGTCCAATGCGAACTCGGCCAGACGCTTCGCCAGAATGGTGATTTGTCAGCAGCCGTGGCCTCTTTTGAACGTGCGCTCGAGATTGATCCTGAGATGCGCGAAGCTTATTACGGGCTGGGATTCACATTAAAGCAGCAAGCCGCGGCCGCACGCAAAGGTTCAGCAGAGACTCTCGCGAACAATCAGTACGACCAGGAGGCAAAGGACGCCCTGGCGAAAGGCGATTTGAGCACGGCCAAGGAGCAACTTTTGAAGGCCCTTGGCGCCGATGAGAACGATGGCGATGCTCATAATCTGCTCGGATACATCTTGGGGCAACAGGGAGACACGGCATCTGCACTACCGCACCTGGAGCGCGCCGTCGCTCTGCGGCCCGACGCTGCCGACGTTCACTACAACTATGGCGCAGCCCTGTGGTACAGCGGAGCGAAACAGAAGGCCATCTCTGAACTTGAAAGGAGTATTCGGCTCGACCCTTCCGCCGCTGCCAGCTACGCGCTGCTCGGAATGGCGCAGCGCGAGGAAGGCGATTTGGCGGGGTCAAGAGTGAATCTCGAGCGAGGCATCGCGCTCTCGCCGACTACAGCAGCTACCTTTATCGACCTTGGGATAGTTTTGCTTCGGCAGAACCAACTTCAAAGAGCCCTAGCGCAGTTTGAAGCTGGGCTCAACGCTAACTCGGCCGTTCCCACGCCCGATTGGGGTGCCGCAATCACTGCGCTTCGCGAGACCACTTCAAAAGGCCCCGGCCTCCCGGAAGTGCACAACATGCTCGGTGTCTTGCTTGGTCGCAAAGGTGCTGACAGCGGGGAGGTTCTGGCTGACTTGCGCGAAGCACTGCGCTTACGCCCGGACTATGCCGACGCTCACAACAACATCGGCCTCGTCTTGGCGCAGAACGGAGATGACGAGAAAGCAATCGACGAATTTCGAGCGGCTGTCCAAATTCGTCCAGATTACGCCGACGCTCATGCAAACCTCGGTGCGGTGCTGATGCTATCGGACGTGGAACAGGCGATCGGCGAGTTACAGAAGGCCATCTCTCTGGATCCAGCGTTGACTAAAGCTGAATTCAACCTTGCGGAAGCGTACGGTAAGAGCCCGAGCTACGGTATCGCGAAACAAATCGAGCAATTGCGAAAGATTATTTCGATCGCACCGGACTTTGCCCGAGCACATCTAGCCTTGGGTAAGGCCCTACTGCAAATGGCCAAGGTCAGCGATGCGGTTACTGAACTTCGAGACGCAACGCGTCTTGACCCGACGAGCGGAGAAGCTCACTACCAACTAGGTTTGGCATTGGCGCGAGACGGTCAGCAAGAGGAAGGCACGGCGGAGGTGAAGAAAGGACGAGAACTCTCTTCTGCCGACGAGCGCAACGAGAATGCGGAAGTTGATATCTCGGAAGGCCAGGCAGCTCTTCAAAAAAGCGAGCTGCAGGAAGCCGAAGCAAAGTTCCGCCATGCCATCAAACTGCGGCCTAATTCTCCTGTGGCGCAGCATTTCTTAGGCATGGTATTGGAGAAAGAGGGAAACACGGAGGAGGCCATCGCTGCATACCAAAGAGCGGTGGAACTGAACCCCGGAGACTTAAATGCTAGGCAGAGTGTAAGTAGGCTGAAGCCACCCGAAGCGCCTGCGCAAAATTCCAGTGTCACGGACCTCGGGAGCAGCAGCAACGCCAATGTCAGCGAGGATGATCCCGCAACCACCTCCCAGCTCGAGAATTACATTCGCGAGAGTCGATTCAAGGAAGTGGAGTCGTTGCTGGCACTCTACGTAAAGGAGCATCCCAACTCTTCTTGGGGTTGGTACGCTCTTGGCTACAGCCAGTTCGCTCAGAAAAAGATTGGGGATTCCGTCAAGTCACTTGCCGAATCGCTCAGGTTGAATGTGAAAAACGCCGACGCACACAAAATTCTTGGGCGAGATCTAATGATTGTTGGACGTTTCGACGCCGCACAAGTTGAGTTTGAGCAGGCAATTCGTTACGCGCCGAACTCGAGTGAGAGCTACTACGACCTTGGCAAGCTGTTTTCGCTGCAAGACAACTGGCAAGCGGCCCGCAAGCAATTTGAGGAGGCGATCCGACTCGAACCGACTTATATCGAGGCAATCGATTCTCTGGGCTTTGCTCAAGAAGCTTTGGATGATAATGCGGGCGCGCTTCAAAGCTATCAAAAAGCAATCGCCCTCAACGAGCAGCGACACGGCAAGTTCGTCTCCGCACATGTGAACTTGAGCGCGTACTACAACCGCACCGGCGAGCCAGCAAAAGCCCTTGACTACGCACGTAAAGCCCTGGAACTCGATCCAAAGTCCGATTCTGCGTGGTTTCAAATAGCACGGGCCGAGGAGCGCCAGGGCCAACTTCAGGCTGCCGCCGACTCGCTGAATCACGCCATCTCCTTGAATCCCCGCGCGTCTTCCTATTACTACGTGTTGTCGGGAATCTATCGCAGGCTCGGTAATCTTGAGGAGAGCAAGAAGGCCCTCGAGTCGTTCACGCGCTTGGATCAAGAGAACAACGAATTGGAAAAGATGCGGCGCAATATATCCAAGACCAGAGGTGCTCCACATCCCGGAGGCCAGCGTGAGTAGTGGCTTCCGGGTCGAGGGACTCTGTGAATGCTTCGGGCTGGGCTGGGCGGGTGCACTGATATTTACATCATTACTAACCTTCGCTCAAACGGCTCCCGACGTGCAGTTCACCGACACAACTGTTCAGACTCACCTCGATTTCACTCAGGAGAACTCCGCCACTTCGAATAAGTACCTGATCGAAACCATGGGTGGTGGGGTGGCCCTTTTCGACTACGACAACGACGGCCGTTTGGACATCTTCTTCACCAACGGCGCGCTGATCTCAGATCCCATGCCCGATGGGAAGATGCCCGACAAGTCCAACAAGAAGTTCTGGAACCGGCTTTACCACCAGAATGCAGACGGGACCTTTAGCGATATGACGGAACGTGCCGGTCTTACCGGAATGCCCCAGGGATACTACAGCATGGGCGTGGCAGTCGGCGATTACGACAACGATGGTTTTGAAGATCTCTACGTAACCGGATACGGTGGCAACATTTTATATCACAACAACGGCGATGGAACTTTTACCGACGTCACCGATAAGGCTGGAGTCAGAGGTACTGGCTGGAGCGCGAGCGCAGGCTTCTTCGATTATGACAACGACGGCAAACTTGATCTGTTCGTCACGCGCTACATTGACTGGACGTTTAAGACGAATCGCTATTGTGGAGAAAAACCGCCTAACGGGGTTCGTGCCTACTGCCACCCAGATAACTACGACGGCCTAACCAATATTCTGTACCACAACAATGGGGACGGCACGTTTACCGACGTTTCTCAAAAGGCCGGGATAGCCAATCCGCATGGCAAGGGGCTGGGCGTTTCGTTTGCCGACTACGACGGGGACGGGTTCGTCGACGTGTTTGTCGCGAACGACTCCGTGCAGTGCTTCCTGTATCACAACAATGGCAACGGTACGTTTAGCGAAGTTGGCCTAGTTGCCGGCGTAGGCTATAACGAAGATGGCAAGACTTTTGCGGGGATGGGAATTGACTTCAGCGACTACGACAACGACGGGTTGCCGGATATCGTGGTCACCGATCTTTCCAATGAACGCTACATGCTCTTTCGCAACGATGGCAGTGGTACTTTTCGCGATGTCACGAACGCTTCCGGCATCGGCAATGCCACGCTCGCTTTTTCCGGCTGGAGCACGCATTTTTTCGATTATGACAACGACGGATGGAAGGACCTGTTCGTCGCGCAGTCTCATGTGATGGACACGATTGAAAAAACCTCGCCCAACCTGCGATATCTCCAGCCGCCTCTGTTGCTTCGCAATGTAACGGGCCACTTTCTCAGGGTCGTCCCTGGAGAGGCTTTTCAACGAGATTGGGCCGGACGCGGCGCCGCTTTTGGCGACATTGACAATGATGGCGATATCGATGCGGTCGTGAGCAATCTTGGGCAGAAAGCATACGTGCTGAGAAATGACGGCGGAAATCGAAACAACTGGATCGGCATTCAGCCTGTGGGCACTAGATCTAATCGCGATGGTATCGGCGCACGGATCAAGGTCGTATCGGCTTCCGGCCAGACGCAATACTTTACCGTGAATACGGCTGTCGGGTATCTTTCCGCCAGTGACAAACGCGTCATTGCCGGACTGGGCAAGGATTCCAGCGCTAAGCTGATCGAAATTCGCTGGCCGTCGGGGATTGTGCAAAGATTTGAGAACATCAAAGCCCGCCAGTATCTCAAGGCGGTCGAACCCACCCAATGAGTACTCACCAGGAATGGACTAGAAAACGATTTCTACGAGGCCCGGAAACAGCATAGGGGGTCAGTCTCTCTGCGCCCAGGGGGCCCCGAAGCCCGGAAGCTGGTCGTTTCGACCTTGCATTCCAGAGAGGGTGAGAATAGAAGACAATAGCCTTCGGTATTCTCGACCTCCAGCCGCGCACTTGGAATACACAGCTTGGTATCAGTCACTTGCAGCCCGTATTGAGTTCCAACTTACTATGCAAGAGGAGTTCTCCAGGTCCTTTCAGCTGGCTCCTCCCACTTCGAACAGCAGCTTGCGAAAATTCGCTTTAGTACAAAAGAATTAGCTTGACAGAAGCAAGGACGTGGTTGTAAAAAATGCAGCCAGTAATGCAGGCAGTTGAGAAAAGGTTTTCTCAGGGCCCAGGGGGGTACGAACTAAAACCGGAGGCGCCAGATGAAACGGTGGGTGTTTTCTGCAGTGTCTCTGCTGTTGGCCTTAGTTTGGTTCAGCCAAGAACAATCGTACGCTCAATTAGCCGATCGAGCTGTGATCACAGGAGTGGTTACCGATCCCAGCGGAGCGGCAATTCCAGACGCTCGCGTCACAATTACCGACGAGCAGACAAGCGTCAAGACAATAGTCGGCACGAACAGCGCCGGCAACTATAGCACGCCGCCCCTCATACTTGGCACTTACCGGGTGGATATCGAAAAGGCAGGCTTCAGAATCTTCAGCCGCACGGGGAACTCGCTGACCGGCGGTCAAACCGTGCGTGTAGACGCTCAGCTCGATGTCGGCTCAACGACCGAGAGTGTACGCGTGGAAGCTGCGACCACCGAATTCGTCAACACCGAATCGGCGACGGTTCAGCATACGATCGGCGAGGAGTATTACCACGATCTACCGGCAGTTATGGGCGCCGACATCCGTTTAGCCGAGTCTCTGCTGCAGCTTCAGCCCGGCTACGTGCCCATGCAGCCCAACGGCGATGCGATTTTCCGCGGAAGCCAGTTCACCTCGCGCATGAACGGCGGCCAAACAATGGCTACTGAGAACTGGTTTGACGGTGCGGCCTACGGATATGCAGAGGGCCATCAGCAGACACAAGAAAGCTCGATCCCTTATCCCTCTGTGCGTGAAATGACAGTCGTGCAAAATACCTTCTCCGCTCAGTACGGCCACACCAGCGGCGGATTCATTACCTATACCACCAAGTCCGGCACCAGCAAGCTTCACGGGAACGTCTATGACTTCTATACCAATAACAAGTTCGATGCTTCCAATTACTTCCTAGGTCCGGTGTTGACCAAAGGCGGCTTGGGAAAGACGCTCCCTCTCGGCCAGAACAATTGGGGGTTCGCACTTGGCGGCCCGATCCCGAAACTGAAGCAAACTTTTTGGTTCTTCAACCTCGACGGTCTTGACTACCACAGCACGGTAAACACGGGCTTCGTGAACACTCTGCCAACTGTGTCGCAGCGGCAGGGAGATTTTACTGGGTTCCTGGACACCACTACGATTCTCGGCCACGATGCCTTGGGAAGACCTATCTATCAAGGAGAGATCTTTAATCCAGCGACTACACGGCTGGTCGGTGGTAAACCCGTGCGTGATGGTTACGGCTTTAATCCCGTCAGCGGTGCGCCAATCGCTGGGCAAGCAAATATTATCCCCGCGAATGATCCACTCTGGAGTCCTCTGGCCACCGCAGTTATTCCTAACATCCCTGCCTTGGATCGCCAGACGCTTCGGGTGAACGGCTTCGGTGGAAACTCGGACGACAATAACAAGATCAACGTGCGGACGTGGTTGTTCCGCTTCGATCATAACTTCAACGACAAGTTCTCGATCTCGAACACCTATTACGAAAACATCCGGCCTCGCATCGCTCACTGCGGTGGCCCGCAGGGCTGCAATACGGCGAACAACGGTGAAACGGCCTCCCAGAAGAACGACACGTATATTGGTCAGGGATTCTATCAGCGCATCACCAACCATTTTGAACACCTGCAGATGAACTGGATCATCAAGCCAAACCTGTTTAACCATACGACCTTGGCTTATGACCGCTGGATGATGCTCGGACATCAACTGGCCGGCGGAGTGGGATGGAATCAGAAGCTCGGGCTCGGGCTTCCCGATGCGCCGGTCTTCAACAATGCTGGATTCCCTCAGCTCAACTTCAATGGCTCGGTCGGTTACACGCACTTTGGAACACCGTGGGCCAGTGGGGGCGCTGATATCAACAACCGCTATCAGTTCCTGGATGACGTGGCTTGGACCACCGGTAAGCACACGATCAGGGCTGGTGTCGAATACCGTTACATGACTTTCCCCCAGACAGGTTGGGCTGTGAACACCGGCGGCAACTTCAATTTCAATGACAGCGAAACTTCTGGCTATGACTCCACCGGCGCGATTTTGAATGCTGGACGCACCGGCAATGAGTTCGCGTCTTTCATCCTGGGTCAGGTTGACAGCGCCAACTTCTCGGTGCCGTTCAAATACATGCCGAAGATGAAATACGGCTCGTTCTGGGGCAATGACGACTTCAAGGTAACGAAGAACCTGAATTTGACTTTGGGGTTACGCTTTGACTGGCAGGGTGGCCTCTATGAGGAGTACGGCCGCTTCTCCACGTTCGATCCCTCAGCTCCGAATCCAGTTGGCAAGCTGGGTGCAACCATCTTCCACAGTTCGAAGGCGAACGGAAAGTCCAGTTGGAACGTTGGCCCTCGTTTCGGCTTTGCTTACTCCTTAAATCCGAGGACAGTAATTCGTGGCGGCTACGGCATGTACTACGCTGGCGTCCAGGCAGACTCTTGGGATCCCTATCCCGTAGACGGTTATCAAACCAACCCCGTCGCACCCAATAACCTCAATGGGCTTGCTCCTGCGTTTTATTTCAATGGCAAAGGAGCATGCCCGGCAACACGTACCCAGCTTACAACTGTGAGCGTCCCTTGTGGCTGGCCCGCAGGAACAATCACCCTGCCGCCGCAGCTCACCCCTGATGTAGCCAATGGCGGCAACCCGGTTGGCGTCGACCCACGAACCTACACGATGCCGCGCTATCAGAACTGGTCAATATCGTTCCAGCGACAGCTCAGTCGTAACATGGGAATTGATCTCGCTTACGTGGGTAACCATGGTACTCGCCTGATCGACGGACGCAGCTCCGCCGGCGTATACGACAATATGAATCCGGCTAGCGTTCTCAGCCTGGGTGCTCCCGTTTTGGGCGCTACCTTCACTAACGGCGTCTGCAATAGCAACTGCGGTGGAGTAGCCGCTCCGTATCCCACGTTTAGCGGAACTGTGGCGCAGGCGCTCCGAAGCTGGCCGCAATATCAGCAGATCAATTGGCGCTTCTTCCCGTTCGGGAACAGCCATTACAACGCGCTACAAGCTGCCTTCGAGCGACGTATGAGCGCGGGTCTGGAAATGAAGGTCTCCTACACCTATTCCAAGCTTATGAACAACGGCTCGGAAACCGGATTAGGTTCCGGCGGTCCTCCGGTACAAAATCCCAGCGACATGCGGGATCTGTACAGCGTCAGCTCGGATGACGTACCACACATTTTCTCGGTTGGGTGGGTCTACAAACTGCCGTTCGGAAAGGGCCAGCCCGTTCTGAATAACGCATCGGGTTTCGTGAACAAGCTTGTCGCCGGCTGGCAGATCTCGGGTATTCAGAGTTACTCGTCCGGCAGACCTTTGTCCATCACAATGCCGAATGACTTCGGAGGATACCTGTTCAACTACGCTAAGTTCCCGAACAAAGCCGGTAGCGGCAAGTCAGGGAAATTCAGCAACCCCTACACCGATTCCTACTTGAGCCAGGGAGGATGGTCCGATCCCGGTGCCCTCGTTTTCGGTAACGCGCCAAGACAGGATGCGGGTGTGCGCGGATTCAAGTACTTCAACGAGGATATTTCAATCTTCAAAGATACTTACTTCAGCGAAGAGAAATATTTCCGGTTCGAAGCGGATGCGGGCAACGCCCTCAACCGCGTCTTCTTCTGCCCCGTGGATCAGTTCTGGCAGCCCAACAACGGTAACGGTAACTTCGGGAAGACAGGCAGCCAGTGCAACATCCCGAGACGAATCCAGTTCGGGTTGCAGTTGTTCTTCTAATCTTATCGGGGAAAACTCGAGGGATGGTCCGCACGGGCCATCCCTTTATTGTTTGCTCTCAGCACCTGCGTCACGGCGGATATAGACTAAGGAAATTGTGGCTAGGGTTTTCCCAGCTTCTCTCGCCGCATAATCCCGTGCCCCTCTTCCAAGACGAGCAGTTGATTGGCATCAACGTTCTTGAACGACTCCGCCAACCCCAATGGCCATCGCACCTCGACCGAGTCCACCTGTTTGGCTTGGCCCAAGCCAAAGTGCAGACGAAGGTCATTCTGGGAGATATAACTTGATCCGCTCATAACTTCATTGATTTGGGAATGCCGGCCGGTAACCACGCGTACGCGGGCACCGATCGCGCTTCGGTTCGACTTAGTTCCAATGCATTTCACCTTCAGCCAATTGTTTTTCGCGGAGCAGTCATTCCGCAGGAGCGAGGGCGGCTCGTTCATGTTGATGACCACAATGTCAACGTCTCCATCATTATCGAAGTCCCCGAATGCCGCTCCGCGGCTGGGGCGCGGCTGACTCAGGACTGGGCCGCTATCGGCCGTGACGTCAGCAAAGCGCCCGTTCCCCAGGTTTCTGTAAAGAATCTTTCGCTGTCTAAAGGTGAGGTGCAGTTTCTTCGTGTCGACTTCGGGGAAGACGTGACCATTTGACATGAATATGTCGGGCCAGCCGTCGTTATCGAAATCGAAAAGACCTACTCCCCATCCCAGGTATCTCGTGTTGCCGCCCATGCCACCCTGCAAAACAGCGTCGTAAAAAGTTCCGTCGCCATTGTTGTGGTATAAGTTCGCGGTTTGATCGGAGTAGTTCGTCTTAACGATATCCAGCCAGCCGTCACAGTCATAATCGCCTACGGCCACTCCCATGCCGCCCTGCATCCCGCCATTTTCGTTCACCGCACAGCCGATCTCCCGACCCACTTCTTCGAAGGTTCCGTTTCCTTTGTTGTGATAGAAGCGGCTTGGGACGGAGTCGCAGGCTACGTAAATGTCGGGCCAGCCATCGTTGTCAAAATCCGCGGCGGAGACACCCAGCCCGTAAGAACCTGTCGGAATCCACTGGTCGCTCACAAAAAACGGCTCCGAGGGACCACGCGGAACCGCAATTCCGGACTGCAGAGACACATCCTCGAAGGTGCCGTCGCCGCGATTGCGGTACAGGATGTTCGTTCCGCCGCCCATGCCCTGTGGCCCGCAACCAACCGACAGCCCGAAATAACGGCAGTACGGATTGCTTCCAGCAATGGGGGTCGTTTTGGGATCAAAATTCACATAGTTGGCGACGAAAAGATCGAGGTGGCCGTCGCGATCGTAATCGACAAAGCAGCAGCCGGTATTCCAGCGAGGATGCGGATCCTTTTGCAGGAGACCTGCTTTTTCCGACGCATCAATGAAGGTTCCGTCGCCGTTGTTGTGATACAGGACGATCCCCCCCCAGTAGGTCACGACGAGGTCCTCGAAGCCGTCGTTATCGTAATCTCCCACGCAACAGCCTTGTCCCCAGCCAGACCTTGCCAGGCCCGCTTTCTCCGTAACGTCAGTGAATGTACCGTCCCGGTTATTGTGGAACAGGAAATTGGTCGGCTGATGCGATGCCGAGATCGCCTCTGTCCGGGTCCCGTTCACCATAAAGATGTCCAGCCAGCCGTCATTGTCGTAATCGAAAAGAGCAACTCCGCATCCCGTTTCCTCAAGGATGTACTGTTTTCGCTCCACCCCGCCAAAGACGTTCACTGCTGACCCGAGACCGGCCTCCTTAACAACATCTTTGAACGAGAAGCCAGCGACTGCACTTCGGTTGAACCCGGATTTACGGTTTGTCGCAGCTGCCGGTGATTTTTGAACTGCCTGGAGCGCCGGCAGTGTCGATAGCAGGGAGGAGACCGGCATTATCGAGCTTAATCGGCCCATGGCGCCAAGAAACTCACGACGAGAAAGGCGAGTGGCTGACAATAAGTTGCTGGACCGTTGACGATCGGGAAAACGCCGGCTCATTTTAGGCTCAGTCAGGTAGCAACAGGCGCAAACGCACGTCCTTCTGTGCGCGCTGCCCCGCTTCCAGCTTACGTGACTCAGCAAACTCACTCTCTGAGTCGGCAGACTTGCCGAGACGACGAAGCACAAGACCTAGCTGATAGTGGGCTTCTACCGAATCCGGATCGAGAGAAACCGCGCGCTCGAGGTCCCGCTGCGCTTCCTCGTACTGATGGGCTCTCAGCAGTATGCTCCCCAACTTCACGTACGAAGGTGCATGCTGGGGGTTGTTCTTGAGCAAATCCCGGAAGACCGGGATCGCACGATCATCGTCGCCAATTGCGTCGTACGTCAGACCTAGATAGTAGGAAGCCGCGACCTGATCCGGTTGGACCGCCAAACTCTGCTTGAGCGATGCTTCAGCTTCGCTGTACTTGCCTTGTAGGTAGTACACGGCGCCCAGTGCATATGTCAGGATGGCATCGTGGGGATGCTTCTGCAGGAGTTGCTGGAAAAGCGCCAGAGCATCTGGCAAATGCGCTCTTGCGACATTGGCGGAGCCTAAAACATAGACGTACGAGTCATTGTTAGGTTTCAACTCGACAGCCTTCGAGAGCGCAGCGAGCGCATCGTCAACGAGATTTCTCTCGAGACAAACTTTGCCAAACTCGAAGAGAACTTCCGGGTCCTCGGGTGCTCGCTGTTTGGCTGCAAGAAGATACGCCAATGCCTTCTCAGTGTTATCCTGACGTTCGGCAATCTGCGCGAGAGTCTGGTAGCAAGCAGTGCAGTCGGGACCTAAGGATAACGCAAGTTGCGAGTATTTCTCTGCGCGTTCGAGAAGTCCCAAAGCCACGAAAGCATTCCCCAATCTAAGCGTGGCGGTCGCCTGCGGATGAGCTGCGAGTCGTGGCTCTTCGTCTTCAAACACTTTCCTGGCCTCGGCGTTCATTCCGTACACGAGCAGCGTGCTGCCGAAGTCCAATGCTGATTCGTCCGATGGCTCCGGCAACTGTTGCCAGTGGGCAACCAGATCTTTTAGCCCCTGCTTGTTGCCCAAGGCACCATAGTCAGAGGCGAGCACAGCTATGCCCTCATCGGACTCTAGTAGCTGAGGCATGATGGGTGTAGCGGTATCCAGGGATTGCCGAAAATTGCGCCGAGAAGCCTCCAGTTTGAACAGGTCGAAGCGCGCATCGAAGTTGCCGGGGGCGAGCTTGAGCACTTCCCGAAAGCATTTCGTAGCCAAATCGGGCTTGCCGCCGAACGCGTAGGCATTTCCCAAAGTTGTGCGAGCGCCGACCAACTTTGGATTGAGCGCGAGAGCCTGAACCAACAACTTCGTGCTCTCCTCAGTTTTCCCCTGCTGCAAGCGAATAGTTCCGAGCATGGCGAGCGCTAAGGCTCGCGTAGACGAGTTCTGCAGAGCTTTGCGGGCCTCGGCTTCGGCTCGCACCGCGTCGCCGCTGCTCAGTAGTTGAGCGGCAGCCTGAATGTGATTAGTCTGAGCACTTGCTGCGGCTGCAAGGACACACAGGAGGAAGAATATACGCCAGCTGTCTCTTGCTCGCATAGAAGGGAGCGGGGCGGATTTAAGGCCCTGCCAGAACTGCGTTTCTGCGTCTGTTATAGCATCGTCGCTGTACTGACCGCAATGCATAAACCCCGCGAAAAGACTGGGGATTGTCTCTTGTGACGCTGTGTTCAACAGTGTAGATTCAACATCAGGTAGATAGTTTTACTTTCTTCGGGTCGTGCCTTTTGGGGGCGCAGCTTCATGTTACAGGGAACAAATGGGCATTTTGGTACCCGCCGTCGGTTCCTGAAGCGCATCGGTGCGGTAGTGGCAGCCTCTGCCCTGCCGGGTTTGCCCAGGCTTTGGCCCGGCGTGCTTCCGTCGTCGACTGAATTCCCCTTTGAACTCATCCCACCAGAAATGAGCGGGATTGCATGGGTCCACCGTAACGGCCGTTCGCCAGAGATGTACCTTCCAGAGACAGTCGGGGCGGGGTGTGGATTTATTGACTACGACAACGACGGTTGGATGGACATCTATTTGGTCAACAGCGGGAAATGCGATTTCCTGGACCCGAATCCACCCCTTCGCAATGCCCTCTACCGCAACAACCGCGACGGCACTTTTACGGATGTGACTGAAAAGGCCGGAGTTCCTGGCGGCGGCTATGGAATGGGCGTGGCGGTCGGTGATTATAACGGCGACGGCTTCCCCGATCTTCTCGTCACCCAGTACAACGGTGTCATTCTTTACCACAACAATGGCAATGGCACGTTTACTGACGTCACCCGTGAAGCCCGTCTCCCAACCACTGGATGGGCCTCGAGCGCGGCCTGGTTCGACTATGATAACGACGGGAAGCTTGACCTGTTTATCTGCAGGTTCGTGGATTTCGAGAAGTCCAAGAACAAGTTCTGCGGGAACCAGCAAACCGGCGCTCGTTACTACTGCATCCCTCGCGTTTACGATCCAATGCCGAGTTGGCTGTTCCACAACAATGGCGATGGCACCTTTACCGACGTCAGCCAGGAGTCAGGGATTGCCAAGTCATTAGGCAAGGCGTGGGGCGTGGTCGCGTGCGACGTCAATAATGACGGCCGCATGGACCTTTTCGTTGCCAACGACACGGTCGCGAATTTTCTTTTCCTCAACCGCGGTAATGGCAAATTTGAGGAGACCGGTCTTCAGGCAAATGTCGGCTACAGCGCTGAAGGCCATGCTCGCTCGGGCATGGGTGTGGACGCCGCCGATTACGACCAGGATGGCTGGATGGACCTGTTCGTCACCAACGTGGACCGCGAGATGTACTCCTTGTACCACAATAATCACGACGAAACATTTGACGACATGGCCATTCCGACTGGTATTGGGAGGGTGACTCGGCTGATGAGCGGCTGGGGAGTGAAATACTTCGACTACGACAATGACGGCAATCTCGACCTGTTCCTTGTTAATGGGCATCCCGACGACAAAATCGAAGAGCACTCGACGGAAGTCAAGTACTGCGAGCCTATGCTTCTCTTTCGCCGCAACGGCCAACGATTTGAAAACATTTCTGCTTCCAGTGGCCCCATCTTCACAAAGACTTACGCCTCGCGGGGCATGGCGGTCGGCGATTTCAATAATGATGGAGCCTTGGACATCCTTGTCGGCGTCAACAATGGCGCCCCTTTGCTGCTGAAGAACAATGCCGGACGACACAATCATTGGCTCGGACTAAAACTGGTGGCGAAGCAGGCGAACCCTGATGCCACTGGAGCTCTTATTACCTGGCAGGCTAAAGACTTGAAACGATCGATCTTCAAAACCGGCGGCGGGAGCTATTTGTCTTCGCATGACCCCCGCGTCGTGCTCGGCATCGGCGCTCGTCCGAAAATCGACTGGGTGGAAATCAAATGGCCTCCGCCTAGCGGACGGGTGGAACGATTTACCGATCTCCCCATCGGCCAATACACGACCGTATTGGAAGGCCGCGGCACAAAAGTTTAATTGGAAAGCGAGGCGATGCTTAGGCGCCCGTTCGAGTTTCTTACGCTGCCCACTGAATCACGGTGTAGGAGCGTGCCGGAACTTCAAACCTCGTACGCCCGTTTGCGGTAGAAGGTTTGTCGAAGCCCTGCGGTTTTACGCGCTCCGGCGCATCGAACCCGTTCACCGCCTTCAAGTCGTTTCCGGTCAATACTTGTGAAGCCACAACGTGGCTCTGCGGCTGGTCCTCCCAGACCACCTCGACGGAATGAGCTTTCGACAAGTCCCGGTTGAGAATGAAAAGTGACGTCTTGCCATCCTCGGTTGTCGCAACCGCATCGATGTACGGCACCGCGTCCAAACCCTTCACATCATACGTGGGCGACTCCACCAGCACGTTGAGCACCTTGCCATGCGCATATTGCAGCGCCCAGGCGTAAGGATAGTAAATTGTCTGGCGGAAGAGCCCTTTTTCATTGGTCATGATGGGCGCAATCACATTGATCAGTTGCGCCAGGCATGCGACCTTTACACGATCTGCATTTCGCATCAGTGTGTTGAGCATCCCGCCAACCAACAGAGCATCCTCGAGATCGTAGACTTCTTCGAGGAGATGTGGTGCTTCTTTCCGGTGCCCGTCTACCGCGTCGCCGCTGCGCTCGCGATACCACACATTCCATTCGTCGAATGAAAGCCAAAGCTTCTTGGAAGATCTCTTGTGGCCCCTCACCAGGTCGCAGACTGCCAACGTCTCGGCAATCTGGCGATCCATCGTCAAGTTCATGGCGAGATACTTAGCGCTGTCCTCCCCCGTTTCCTGATTATTCCCTAGATAACGATGCAACGAGAGCCCATCCACGTTCTCATAGCACTGCTCCAGGACTTCGCGGTCCCACTCCAGGTAGGTAGGCATAAACGGGCCGCTTGATCCGCACGCAATCAACTGCACCGACCGGTCCACATAGCGCATCTGGCGGGCAGTATCCTGTGCCTTCATGCCATATTCCGTCGCGGTCATGTGCCCGATCTGCCACGGTCCATCCATTTCGTTTCCCAGGCACCAGTTCTTCACGTTGTAGGGCTCGGCATAGCCGTGCTTCCGCCGCAAGTCGCTCCACTGTGTTCCCTTTTCCACGTTGCAGTACTCCAGAAGGGCGGCTGCTTGCTCCGGAGTTCCGGTACCGAGATTTAAGCCCATGAGGGGCAACGTTCCGACCGTCTTGCACCACTGCATGTACTCGTTGGTGCCAAACTGATTCGTGTTCATGGCATCCCACGCTTTGTCGAGCACTCGCGGGCGATCCTGCTTTGGGCCCACGCCGTCCAGCCAGTTGTAGCCAGAAACGAAGTTGCCTCCGGGATATCGAATGATAGGAACACCGAGAGCACGCACTTCCTGCATCACGTCCTTGCGGAAGCCGTTCGCGTCGGACAACTTCGATCCGGGATCATAGATCCCTTCATAAATCGCGCGTCCCAATTGCTCGAGGAAGGAGCCGAACAAATTTCGGTCCAGGGGAGAAATACTACGGCGGCCGTCTATTAAAATGCGGACGCTTTGATCTGCGGTCGACGATGCCTGCGCCGAGACAAGGCGCCCAAACAGAGTGCTGGAGGACAGAGCTAAAGCGGCGGTAGAAGCCTGTTGCAAAAACTGGCGTCTCGACGACATTGTTTTCGTCCTCCATTTGAGCCAGCCCACACAGAAAACGGACTGTCGGTAAATACGTCTAGTAAACGATTACTCGAAGCCGCATCAATATACGACTTGGCGCGCTCATGAGCAAGGAGAAAGCTGATTGGTTTCTGGAATTGGTTAACCAAGAGTTCCTCTCGCGCCCGCCAAAACGGTGCTAACGGACCTCTGAACTCGGGCCCATTGGCTTACCCCTGCCAGTTAACTCCCGAATCAGCTTGACTTCGGCCTCGCGGTAAGGCTGCCCATCCGGGTGAAGCACTTCGTGGAACCAGACGGTTGGTTGATCGAGAATGTAAGGATGCCGCCAGGAGTCCCATGGGTAGTACGTTTGCGTCTTGCCGGCGACGAAGCCCCAGTTAATGGCTGCCACTTTGTACTTCTTTGCAAGCGGCAAGACAGTGTCAAACGTGCTACCGGCCCCGCGGGCCATGAATTCTGTGCAGATCAGCGGACGATGGAACTTCTGAAGAAAGAGCACTTCTTTCTCGAAGCTTTCCGGCCACCCATAATTGTGGAAGCTGATTACATCGGAGTTTTCCAGCTGAATCTGCTGAGTCTTCGTCAACGCCGACCCGTTCTCAAAATCGATGTCCCAAACACCGCTGGTGAGAGGTTGCGACGGGTGCGCCTCCCGTGCCCACCCGAAAACTTTCGGGAGCAACACTTCCACTAGTTGCTGCTTATTGGAAGGCTCGAGTTTAGAATAGCTGCCCCCATTCGTGTTTGAGGGCTCATTCCATACGTCCCATCCCAGCACGCGGGCGTCGCGTGCGAACGCTCCAACTACTCCCGACACATAAGCTCTCAGCCGGCCTTCTTGAGCAGGATCGGCGAGAGCTGCGCTGCCCGGAGACTGTAACCATCCTGAGTTGTGCACTCCGGGGATGGGCGGGTGCTGGACTCCGAGTTTGGGCTGCGGGTCCCAGCACGAATCAAACAGGACAAAGAGCGGCTTAATATGGTGCCGGGAAGAAATCTCCAGGAATTGATCGATGCGCCTTTTAAAGCCTTCAGGATCTTCCTGCCATAGCAAGTCATGGAGGAAGACGCGCATCGTGTTCATCCCCAGGCTCTCCGCCCAACCCAGTTCTTTGTCAATTTGAGCGGCATTGAAGCTCTGGGCCTGCCACATCTCGAGTTCGTTGATGGCATCAGCCGGAATGTAGTTGCTGCCGACCAGCCAGGGTTGCTGCTCATACCAGGATTTCGCCTTGTCCTCGGTCCAAGGTGACGTCTGCGCTAGCAAGGGGCTCGAAGTTAGCAACGAAAAGGCGATCACCACCCAGACTGTAGTTCTCTTTAGAGGCATCGCTTCACCCGAGACAGAATGTAATTGAAAAGTGGAAAACATCGATTTCCTGTAAACGTTTACAGACCGCGCGCAATACAATACCACACCGGCTAATTTCAGGCATACCACGGGGCTAAATCCGGCAGGAACGCGGAGTGCGTAACATGAGCAACGGTATTCAAGCGAATTGCTGGACCTTCGTGGCATGCCTTCTGATGGGTTTCCTGGCCGGCCCCGCAGTAGCACAAACCCCGACGGCGACGCTTACAATCGACGCCACCAAAACCGAAAACGCCGTCAATCCAACCTTATACGGGCAGTTCGCTGAATTCATGTTCGAGGATATTAAGGGCGGATTGTCAGCCGAGCTGGTTCGCGATCGCGGCTTCGATGAGCAACCGAACGCGCTGGGACTGCCGAGATACTGGGAGCGCGACCCCGACGACCGAAATGACGATGGTGCCATGCATTTCGCGTGGGACGCCGATGTCTACCTTCCCGTTGACGGTGACCAAGACACGCTCCCGAGCCAGCACTCCCTTCGCGTAGAAATTCAAGGCGATGGAGGGCAGCGCCGCGGTACTCATCAAGGATGGATTCCCATCCACTCAGGACTCGAGTACCGCGGGTATGTATGGCTGAAGAGTGCGGATTACATTGGAGACGTCGCGGTGACGCTGGAAGCCGACCAAACCGGAGGCGAACAATATGCCACCGCTACGCTCGCGCAGGTCACTGGCGACTGGAAGAAATATCCCTTTACGCTGAGACCCTCGAAGTCCGATCCGTTGGCGAAAATCGCCATTCTTTTTTCCGGTCACGGGAAATTGTGGATCGACCAAATTTCGTTGATGCCTGGCGACGCGGAAGGAGGTGTCCGCCACGACGTTGAAGAGCGCGTTGCGGCATTGCACCCTGGGTTTATTCGTTGGCCCGGCGGAAACGTCGCGCAGGACTATCACTGGAAATGGGGCATTGGTCCACGCGATCGACGGCCAGTCTGGGTAAATACGTCGTGGGGAAACGAACTGGAACCGAGCGACTTCGGTACAAACGAGTTTATTCAATTTGCCCGGCGGGTGGGAGCGGAACCGTCGATCACGGTCAACGTGGAGGGACGCGGAGCGACCGCCGAGGAGGCGGCAGCATGGGTTCAGTACTGCAACGGTGACCCGCAGTCAGAATATGGTCGAATCCGCTCTGCAAACGGAAGTCCGGAACCGTTCCACGTGCAGTACTGGGAGATCGGCAACGAGATATGGGGCGACTGGGTGCGCGGCCACAGCGATGCAACTACATATGCCAACAATCTCAATCGCTATGTCCAGAAAATGAAAGCGATTGATCCGTCCATAAGAATTATTGCTTCAGGCGACAACAATCTCGATTGGAACCGAACTGTTCTGACGATCGCAGGGCGGAACATCGATTACTTATCCGTTCATCATTATTACGGTCAGAGCGAAATGAAGGGCGACTCCAATAACCTGCGGGCGCGTCCGCTGCACTACGAGCGATTTTATCGAGAAATGCAGCAAATGATTAAGGAGATCGCGCCCGGCCGGGACATCAAGCTGGCAGTCAACGAGTGGAATACCTCGCTGCCTCTCCCGGCTCAACACTCCATGGAGTCTGCGCTGTACGCAGCTAGGCTGATGAATGTCTTTGAGCGGACGGGCAACCTGGTTGCGATGAGTGCCGTATCCGACATGGTGAATGGATGGAGCGGCGGCATCATCCAAGCCAGCCGCCACGCTGTATTTGCCACCCCGACTTACCTGGTCAACGTGCTATACGCTTCTCATCTCGGCCGGGAGCGACTGGCTAGCGCACTGCGCGGACCAACATTTGATTCCACGCTGGAAGGCACGGCCGTTCCGAGTATCGACGCCGTCGTGAGCCGCTCCGCCAATGGCGGGCAGATCTTCATCAAGATTGTGAATAGCGATCCCTCCCAGGCTATACCGACGCGGATATTGTTGACCGGAGTGCATGTCGCAAAGCAGGCACGTATTGAAACTTTGAATGGCAACGAATTGAAGGCATCGAATGACTTCACTCATCCCGACCTGGTGCACGTCACCACGGACACGATCGTAGCAGGCCCTTCCTTTGCGATCACGCTTCCGAGGCATTCCGTCTCGGTCATCACCATGGACGTAGATCGATAAGGAAGGTCAATCTGAAGAAGGACGGGCAACTTTGGATCGGTAGCAGGAAGTCGCTTGACCGTAATCTTTGTGAGCGATTGCGGATGGATCACACGCTCGAAATAGTTCGTTCCGTGACGTTTCACACTAAAGGCGGTGCCGCTTCGAAGAATTGCCGGGAGCGGGACTCGAACCCGCGGCCTCTGTGTGACAGGCAGGCGTTCTAACCAGCTGAACTACGCCCCCGCATACTGTGATTGTCTGATTGCCTCTGGTTCCGTCCGCTATTTTCTCGTTCCCTGCCTCTGCTTCTGGCCGTGCCGTAACAGCGTATGCTTCAGAGGTAACTGCTTGACGATTCACGGCGCCTAAGTCGAACTCGAGCAGATCTGGCAGTGAAATCCCTGAATCAAACATCGTTAGGCCTGGTGACGCCGAGTTTGCGTCGGAAGGAAATTCCTTTTGCATCAAGCAAGCAGTATGGACTGAGACTCCATTTCAAGAAGTCGACTGGAACTTCCGCTGGAGATTCCCTAATGTCAAAAACGGCTGTGAGCCGGTCTCTCGTTGACGAATGCTACGACCCTGGCCGGACCTTCGGGCTCGCGCCCACCACAATCAACCCAAAATTCAAAGATCCCTATGTGCAGTCGTGGAACCTGAACGTCGAGCAGCAGATCACGCCCACGCTGGGACTCACGCTTGCCTACGTTGGCTCCAAAGGCACGCACTTGAGAATCGCGCGCAATATGAATTTTGGGAATCCGAATCTCACGATTCCAACTCCCACGGCAACAAACCCGAATCCATCCAGCAGCTTCGGAAGGAGTACCGCGACACGCTTTCCGACAGGCGACTTCGGCGCTTCGCGTCAGATTCAGTTCGCCCTGAAGCTGCAGTTTCTGAACGAACGAAATTCACAATTCAGCCGGGAATATTCATTTTGATCGCACTTTTGGCGGCGGTGGCTCGCTGAGAAGTCGAAGAAGAACGACTAGCGATTATCCGCTACAGCTATGTGTCCGTTGAGTATGTCCGCGGCTTGAGCGAGCGTCAGATCATCGGATACCTGTTGGAACTCCCGACGGTTTTCTGTCTTCTGCACCCCGATGCTCTTGAACAAGAGCGCTTTCCCCGTCATCTCCACACTAAGGGTGGTCATATCCCAGTGGCCCGGGACAACTTCTGCCTGCCTAACTTCAAAGTGGCCTCCCTTGTCCAAATGTCCTAGCAGGCCGAGTCCGAATTTCACGTCCTGCGTGAGATGACCATTAAACGCAGCCAGTCGCTCCTGTTTGCGGTCGACCCACATCTCGCCTTCCATATCGTGGAAAACGCGAGCCTCCAGCGAGGGCGGACGAAAAGTCGGGTTTGGTTTAAAGCTCAGCTTTACCAAGTTTCCGTCACCACCCGCGTAGTTGAACACAAATGCATCAGGCAGCATCTTGAATAACCGCCTCCCCTGTAGGGCCTCAGCGTCCAGAACTCGCTGCAATTTTCGTTTCGCACTTTGGCTGGTCATTAACTCCTGCACACGCTGGTTCTCTTCCTCCTGTTGTTTCGCGGTAAGGGGGCGGTCGTTAATAGAGAGGAGTCGACTAAGAGAGCCTTCTTTTGTCTCAATGATTTCCTCGACCTGTTTCTTCCCATATTGTTCTCTTTCTAGTCGGTACATCCAGTTGGTGTGGTCATCTTGGAATTTTAGTTCGTTAGCGATCACCCGCCGTGCCAGGTCGTTAGCCGACCCTCCGACGCTCCCCGAATTCGATTGGGAGAGTGTGGCGGATCCCAGCAGAACAATGCTCAGCAAAACAGCCGCGGCACTGTACACCAGCCGCACAACCCGTCGTAGCGACAGTGTACTGCACGTTTTAGCCCAGCCATTAACAGCGGACAAGGCGCACTCCTAAATGAGACAAGCCTAATATTACAGTCCGTCGCTTTGGATAGATGGTCACAAGTGACCACCTATGCGAAGCCCCTCGCGCTGTAGCATGGAACAAGCGATCCGCTGCAAGCGATTTTCAACGCCGCCTGCGCCAGCCCAGCCACATACCAAGCCCCAGGCCTGCGAGCACTGCTCCAGTCAGCTTCTTGCGGTCGGTAATCGGAACGAAACGGGTCTGCTGCTCACTGATCTCTATAACACCTATGGGAATCGCCCGTACCACTCCACCGCCACCCCCGCCTTCGCCCCGCGCACTGGAATCGCCCACACCGCCAGTACCCGCCCCGGCACCGTAGCCATAGATTATTTTTGCAACTGGTACGACCGTTTTGCCGTGGTCTGAGATCGGTTCGCCGTAGATGGCTTTCACGCTCGCTTGGCTGAGAATGCTTTCCTTCAGCGATTGCAAAAGGGTTAAAGTGCTCATTTTAGAAACTCCTTGTTAGGCAATGTGTTTTGATTTTCTTCGCGTTCCCACCTCCCAGAACTACGAAATCAACGTTCAAGGCCATCCGAAGTTCTTCTGCGCTGCGAAGAAATAAGACGCGCAAAGCCATAACGGAAAGTCCGGAATCCTTCACTAGGACACGCTCCCGACTCCGAGCCTGTAGGTTCTCACGTGGCCTCTCTCAGAAATATCGTGACGACCTCGCTCAGGCGACTCGCCGCGCGGTTCTCTTAGGATGCTCACGCAGGATTTTTCGATATGCGCTTGTAGTCCAGTTGCCATCTTCTTTCTGGCATCTTCGAAACTACTGCCCTCGACGGTAACCGACAGGCTTTTACAGAGTCCCTTCCATCCGTCATCGTTCGACCAGAAATCGCAGTCAATCGGTATGCTCGCTGTCACCTGTAGGTTCACCATTTGAGAAGTCATAATCACTCCGCTCGAATCTTGGTTATGTAAATCGATCATCGTGAGAAAGCGCGGTGGGTAGCGCAGACAGCTAGTTCCACCGTTTCCTCGGCTTTGGAAGGACTCGTAAAAGTGGTGATCAGCTTGAAGCAGATGTCTCTTGCGCTCTCGCCCGAAAAGCCCGTGATCGAATTCGCCGTTATCTGAACCAAACAACCAAGTTCTACGGGTGATTGGACCAAATCCAGGTTTTGCATGTCTTTAGGCTGGCCGTCCACTATCTCGGGGGTGTAATATCGCACATGAATTGCATCGTGTTGCTCAAAGACGTGTCCGCATTCAATACCGTCCTGTGTTGACCTCCACACAAGCCGGTATACGTCGGATGCAACGTCTACGCAACACATCTGTTGTTCTTATGCAAATTGATTGATTAGTAAGCTCGGAGAGGTGGCAGAGTGGCCGAATGCGGCGGTTTGCTAATCGCGTAAACGACTGATAAATAAGGCATTTACCTACCGTTTTAGTCCAACCAAAACTCAATGTTTCCAGACCTTTACGGTGGGGTCCGTTTTGCTACATGGGATGGGTGTGGGATAGATTTCCACAGAAAAGTTTCTGGGAAGCAACTACGAAATGCGGCGGTCTAATGGACCGTCACATTTGGTTGCTGTTCCCTGTGTTCGCCAAAACGGAAGACCGGGCAGCGAGTCTCCGAGGGTTTATATTCCTCAAAGACCCGCCTTTCCCACAGTCAGCAGAAGCGATGATGTTGGTATTGAAGGTGTCTCGTTCGTCGCCGTGACTGGAATCCTCCAACATCCATCGCACCGCTTAAATCAACCAACATCAAGCCGCTTGCGCCGTGTAACCATCGAACCGCATCGAGGCTTGTTCTTTTTTGCCTAGACTCCAATACGTGACCTTGTTCTTTCCCCCGCCTTCTGTGCGGCTGTGGGAACTCTTTTTCATGCGCCGGTTAAACACCTTTGTGATGTTGTCCTCTGACCAATCCTTGTTGAACTGCTTTGCTGCACCGAGAACCACATCCTTGCGAACCTCACCCTTCCCGGTCAGATAGGGGCCTTCTACTTACGGTTGTCGTAGAAGGCCAGGGAGGGCTGGTTTTCTGGCACGGTCTTTATCAGGGGTATGGCCGGGCTCTGGGGGTGGTTCTGAACCTCTCTTGGCTTGGGCAGGTTGGTTGGCGACTTCAGGAGTCGCGGTTATTCCATCGTCATCATGAAGGAGAACGTTAAGGAGGGAACTGTGAACGTGTAAATTATTTCCGACGCGATAGTTGATAAAGCCCATCTTCCTGAATCGGTTCATGAAGAAGCTGACCCGAGAGCGTGTTGTCCCTACCATCTCTGCTAGAGTCTCCTGACTTAGTCTCGGGACTGAAATTTCTGGGACTCCTTCTTTGCCGAATTGGGCCATCAACAGAAGAACTCGCGCCAGCCGTTTTTCGCTGGAGTTGAAGAGTTGATCAACCAAGTCATCCTGATATCGGATGTTCCGCTCCAGCAAGTATTTGACAAACAGCCCGGACAATTTTGGTTCCTGGCCCATTGCATGCACCATCGCATTCCTCTCGATGTGCAGTAGGACGCAGTCTGTCAATGCGGTTGCAGACGACATGCGTAGGGGCTTACCAGCCAGACCAGCTTCTCCAAAGAAATCTCCTACACCCAAAATGCCGAGAGTTGCTTCTCTCCCGTTTTCCGATACCACGCTGAGTTGCACCTTCCCGCTTTGGATAAAGAATAGGCCATCCCTGGAATCGCCTTGAACGAAGATCGGCTGCTTCTTTTGAAAAGACTGCATCTCCCGGCCATTCCCAATCGTCGAAAGAAACGTGTGAGGATTGAAAACAGGTTTTCTCTTCGCGCTCGTGAATTGCTTTACCAAAGGCCGTCCTAACTGGAGAATCTTTTACCACTGTCAATTATGGGGGAACGAGATGAATCTCCGCTGATCAGTAATGCTCACAATGTTCTCCTCAGAGGTTGGCGGTGGACGTGACAAACATAGACCGTTTTGCGGCTACAACTTTTGCTTGCAATGCGCACTGTGATTTGGGTGAAGTCGGTAAGGTGGAATCGAAGGTAGTGAGCAATTCTGCTCAGACTTGAACCTCAAGACAGGGTAACGTAAATCGTCTCTCCCAGGAGGCTTTCAAATGTTTTACGAAGGTTATCGTCCACACTGCGGCATCTGCAAACAACAGGTGAATTTGACCGAGAGCAAAGCTGATGAGTGTGGGCAGGCTGTTCATGAAGACTGCTACGTCTCGAAGCTCCTTTCAGAGAAGGTTTACGCCCGAGCCGGTTACAATCACTCATTACGCATTCAGACTGGCCAGCGAACGCCGATTCCTCTCCTGTGCTGCGAGGATCATGTGTACCGGGTTGGTCCAATCCCTCACCCTTCTCTTGGTGGATTTTGGTATTAGACTTACGATCATGTACGAGCACGAGCTGTTTGTAAGGTTGTGATGGGGGGGTGTTGTGGTTAATCCGTCCGCCTTCAGACCTTCGTAACCAACCGCTGCAACCTAGCGATCATTTCTTCTTGGTCATCCACCCATTGAGCATCTTGAATCTCATTTTCTATGTCTTCAAGACGGCGCACGGCGCGATTCTGAAGGCTATCCACTTCATCGCACAGGTCGCGTAGATCGCTGTCGAGTTGCGTCTTTCGTGCATTTTGTTCGGCTGTTATCATGTGTTCACTCCCCCTAGTTGATTTGACTTCCACCAACGGCTGTCAGTCTCGCGCTTTCCGGCCTGATGGTCAATTGCCCATCGGTGCCGTGAACAGCTATACCCACCTGTGCACACGAGGCAACAGCGGGTTTCCGCTCACACTTCTCAACCAACTCGAACAGCGGTCCAATGAAGGAATCCATGCACCTCTCTGCCTTTGCTGTGGTTGTTAAGTTCGCTCGGCAGAGTCTCGCCGCAAAGGTCGGCAGGCGCAATAGCATTTCAGTTACAAGCGACTTAGTAAGCCAATTTAACAACGCTAACCGATGCTGCACTATGTTATTGTTCAACCATCTTCGGACATTGAAGGAGCAACACATGACCAAGATTCTCAGTGTCTGTATGTTCATGTTCATTGCTGTGGCCGTCTGCTCACCGCAGGATGTCACCGGAGGGAGTTGGCTGTTTGGTTCTTGTCAACTTGCGGTCAAGCAGATGGATGACCCTCATTTTGTTGAAGACCATTTTGAGGCTTACCGCGATGGTTATTGCCGAGGTCTTGTTCATGGTGTTGCGGATGCATCACCTCACGTGTGTCCGGGTGAGAAGGTTACGTATGGGCAGGAAGTTCGCGTGGTGGTGAAGTATTTGCAAGATCACCCCGAGGAACTAGATAGGCCGGGAAGCATTCTTGCTGAGAAAGCGTTGGCGAAAGGTTTTCCCTGTGAGCGCTGAATGGTTAGTAGCTGGCAGGTTGGTAAGAGCGGCAATCACATTGCGTACACCCACTCTCGCCAACTGGTTTGTCGGTGAGTATGTCATAGCGTTTTGGTGGAAGCAAAGCATCATCCACCCTCAGCGTACCCGGCTTATCATTAACGTTCCGAGTGTGGGCCGAGAATGGGTGTTTACACTTGCAAATTTCTTCGGTCATGCGTTTCATTCTACCATTGGTTATTTTTTTCCAACCGTGACCTCGGCTTCCAAAAGCTTCATACCGCGCAATGGATCCTCTGGCAGCGTGTGTTCATAGTGCTCCTCGGTGACGCGGGTGGTTGTGTGTCCAAACACATCACGTCCGGCTGTTGAATTGCCTGTGATACTGCGCAACTTTGTGCCGAGGCCGCGCCTGCCTGCGTGGTAGCCTTTCCATTCGATCTTTGCCTTACGCAGCGTGGGTTTGATGACCATGTTGGCAAACATGTCCATGTTCAGAGCATTGCCTTCAGTGTTGGTAAAAATCCAAACCCCATCACCTGCTTTGGCGCGCCACAACATCAGCAAACCGCGCACAGGTTGAATGACGGGTAGTGAGCGAAGAGACTTCTTGCTTTTTGGAAGACCAACCACCCCACGGCTGAAGGCCCTGCGAACGTGAACGTAATCCCCATCAACGTCTGACCATTGCAAGCCCTGAATCTCACCTTTCCGCATACCAGCAAAGAACGAAAGAGCCATCACAAGTTGAGCGTCAACACGATCAACCAACGCAGTGATAACGTTCTCCATCTCTTCCAACGTGTAAGACTTGGTGTTGCCGTGGCCCAACGTCTTTCCCAACACCATCGCATCCCTAATGGGGTTTGTCTCGCAGTTGCCTGTTGCAACCGCGTGCGCAAAGATCGCAGAGGCAAGCCATTTGATAGCGTTCAACGTGCGCGGCCTGAGAGTCTTTGCGAGGCCGGTGAGGAACACGGACATCATGTGTGTCTTGTAATCGCTGAGGTACAGCGTGCCGAAGTGTGATTTGAGGTGCTGATTCCAGACCTGTTTATAACCATGCACCGTGGAGGGCTTGAGGTTGTTGTTTGATTCGATGAAGGGCTGATATACCTTATCCCAAAAATCCACCACACCCATCGGGCCGATATTCTCCGCTCCGATGTTCACCTGCTCCCGCATGAATTCGTCGCGGAGTTGCTTGACGTGGGATTTCTTCTGCTGATCGTCGCAGAGCCGGTGAGATTTTTGCTTGCGGACCCCGTTCTCCGTGACATAATAGCGGACATGCCATCCGCCGAATCGCTCAACGAGATGACCCTCTTGGTATCTGCCCATGGTGGTCGCTCCTTAAGCAACATTCTAGCAAATGTGGGATGGCATGGGATAGATAACCAAGGTAACTTATTGTAAACAAATACGGAGAGGTGGCAGAGTGGCCGAATGCGGCGGTTTGCTAAACCGTTGTACGGGCTAACACCTGTACCGAGGGTTCGAATCCCTCCCTCTCCGCCATGTTTGAGCCGCTTCATGTCGATTATTTTTTTGGGCTAACGCGGCCAAATTCTTGATTCCGCCGGACTTGCCCCACTTGGATATCCTTAGATCCCGGCAAAATATTGCGGATAAACGACTTACCTGCAAAATATTCCAGAGTAATTAACCGGCTCGAAGATGCCTTTGTACGCGAGATGTGCCGCAGTATCTCTTGACTTCGGCTCGGGACGATTTTGCGCCACGGATGTAATAAGAACCAGAGCCACTACGAATGCATTCATTAGCATCAATGATCTCTGTGCATTCGCTTTTCGCATAAATACCTCCATTTCGCAATATGTGCGCTTTCAAGGTTCCGTGAACGAAGGTTCCAGGATCCAGCATCTACAACCCTCACTTTTGAGCTAATGCCCCATAGCCACCTCGCACGCGTGGCGTAAGTACGGTCCTTCACAACTGCGGATCGAAACGAGTTGCGAGAATTCCTTTAAATTGATTTTTTGTAGTCCTTGAACCTGAGACCTTATTCAAAGGAGCATTGGCCTGCGCTGTGGCCCGAATCTGCTAAGTGCGAGCACAAGCGTGTCGTGGCGCTCGGCTGCTTGAGGCATTTTCTTGATCTCGCGGAGCGGAAGCCACGTTCCAGAAAGGTCGAGCTGAAACAGCCTTCGAAGTGCCTTCGCTTCAGAGAAGGTCACTGGCGTGCGAAGGCTCGTCCGGGCGTAGAGCCATGACGACAGAATAGACACATATTGCCTGTAGAGGATCACCCAAAAAACGACGCATAGCGCAATCACTATGCCTTCCGAGGTCGATTTCGTGGAAACGCCCGCGTTCTCCATCCCTTCTGCCAAATGCAACGAAACAGCAGCGACAATGGTCGCGACAATCGTGACCAATTTCAGGAGCGCATCCCAGATGTGTGAATAGACAAGCATCGAGACTCCTTGTCGCTCAGGTTACGAAATGACATGGTGCCGTGCGAGGAACACCCACATCCACTCATGGACCAACAGCATCCCGGCTGTCTCTTGAGAGATCGTGACGTTCGTGCCAAAATCCACACTACCTTCCCAAATGTATCCGGTCCTTCGGACCTTGTCGTCCCATTCCTGTTTTCGTTGTTCGGAAGTCTTGGGAACGGGTCGACCGACAGCCAACGCCAACTGACGCATTCCAGGGCTGTCATCACAGGGAGTGAGCGCGGGATTATCGAAGTTCAGTCCTTTGTCCCCCCAGGGAACTCCTCCCATTCCGCCGTGAGTCGTACAAAAACGGTGCATCAGCAGCAATGCCGAACCATTCGCGGACAAACCACAATTTCCAAAACTTTCGCGACTGCTCGTGCTAGGCATGCGTAGGGCGTGGTAGGCATATTGCACGTTGCTGGAAATACATGCGCCTCCCAGCACGGGGCTCCGGCATACCGCATCGAAGAGGAAGAGCGCTTTTACTCTGAACCCGCGTTCCTGCAGCAATTCCGCGGTGTCGATGACGATCGCCCCGCCGCGGCTGTACCCTGCCAGGGAAATCTCCTGATCGCCGGCATCCAACCAGGGCCCAGCATCTTGCACGATTTTCTCGGGACGCGTCAGTTTTTCTCCCATTCCGGACCAGTCCGGCCCGCGATAATAAAGCTTATTTGGGATTTTCGAGTCGTTATAGATTGTCTTGACGAAGCTGTTCTTCATCCGATTTCCGTAGACGATGTCGTTAGCATCCCCGGTGCCGTCCACACAAATCAGCATGTCCCGTCTCCTTAGGCGGCTTCAGGATTCCAGTTTGGAGAACCGATAGGCGTTTTCCGTTGACATCGGAACCCAACTCGGGGCAGAATTCCGCACATTCCCCCCAGAACGACCGGGCGCAACCATAAGCCAGGTTTGGTTCATCCCGTCTTGAAATTTCTCTGAATTTTCCGTGAAGAGGCTCTTTGTGTCGGTTTCGAGTGTCAGGGCGCCGCGGGTCTTCACGTTCGGTTCTTACCGGCTGGACTGTAATGACCGGGTCCTGCTGCGAGGTGATGCGCCTATCCGTCTTTCGCCCAAGGACTTCGACATTCTGTTGCTACTGGTGGAGAACTCTGGCCATCTGGTGGACAAATCGGAAATCCGGACTCGGATCTGGCCAGGAACATCGGTGGACGACAACAATCTTGCCCAGCACATATCAGCCTTGCGCAAGACACTTGGCGACAGCGAGGCAGGCACACCTTACATCGAAACCTTGCCACGCATCGGCTACAGATTCGTGGCGGACGTTCGGCGCGAGACTCAATTGCCCCTCATTCCACCCGATTCGCGCGTCATTGCTTCCGATTCAGAACGAAGCTCCGGAACAGAAGGGGAACTAGCCGCAACGATTCCTCTCCCTGTCGGGTCTTCATCCAAAAGTCGCGCTTGGGAACGCAGGCTCGCTGCTTCGTTCTTAATAGCAGCCACGCTGTTGGCGGGATTTGCGGCTCTTAGCTACCGCAGAGGCCCAGCTATCCAGAGCATCGCCGTTTTGCCTCTCGCCAACCTTTCCGGCGATCCGTCGCAGGACTATTTTGCTGAAGGCATGACGGATGCGCTGATCACGAATCTTTCAAAAATTGGGAGTCTGAAGGTCATCTCACCCGGAAGTGTGGTGCAATACCGCAATAGCGCCACGTCGGCCGCGGACATTGGTCGTACATTGAAAGTTGACGCCGTTGTCAGGGGCGCGGTGGTCCGTTCAGGCAATCGCATCCGAATCACCGCCCAGCTGATTCGCACGGCTTCAAACCAAAATATCTGGGCTGATGAGTACGACCGCAACTATGAGGACATCATAGCCTTGCAGAATGATGTGGTAAGTGAAATTGCCGCTCGCATCCGGACACAGCTTACTACAGCGGAGAAGGGCAGGCTGAGCGGGAGGCCGCGGGTGAATGCCGAAGCGCAGGATGCATACCTTAAAGGGCGATACTTCTGGAATCGGCGAACCGAATCAGGCTTTCTGAAGGGGATCAAGTACTTCGAAGAGGCCATCGGCTACGACTCAAGATTCGCGTCCGCATACGCCGGTCTCGCCGATGCATACGCGCTGCTCGGTTCGATGCCGACGACGGAAATCGCGCGGAGCGACGCTATGGCGCGGGCGAGAATGGCAGCGGAACATGCCTTGCAGCTCGACGATTCACTTGCCGAGGCCCATACGTCGCTAGCTTTCGTCAAAATGCATTATGACTGGGACTGGCAAGGCGCTGAACACGAGTTTCAGCAGGCCCTACTACTGAACCGCAACTACGCCACTGCGCATCATTGGCACGCCTACAACCTGATGGCAATGGGCCGCAGTGATGATGCCCTCGCAGAATTGCGCTACGCACGGACGCTCGATCCTCTATCTCCCATCATCAATGCTGATCTCGGCGAGGCCCTCTTCTATGCTCGTCGGTATGATGACGCGCTCAGGCAAACGAGGGCGACTATAGCGGTGGACCCCAGCTTCCCACTATCGCATCAACTCCTGCAGCGGATTTACACAGCTAAGAACATGTTGACCGAGGCTATAAAAGAAGGCCAAACGGCCATCGATTTGGCACCAAGCGATCGCCGTATGCGCGGTCAGTTTGCTGTCACACTCGCGTACGCGGGCCGTGCTGACGACGCACGAAAGCTGCTTTCGGAGCTGGAATCGGAGCCTTCGAGAAACGGCTGGACCGATCTCTGGACAATCTATGCAGCTATCGGCGATACCGACCAGGTTTTCAGGCGGCTCGATATGCTGTACAGAGATCGAGATGGAAGCCTCCTACTCTTGAATTATGAGCCAGGATGGGACTGCTGCCGTAGCGATCCCCGGTTTCGCGAAATAGTTCGCAAAGTCGGTCTACCAGATGGTGGGAACTGATACCACTTCAGACGATACGCCAGTGAATTAGAGAGACTATAGAAACTATAGAAACTATAGCAACTATAGCAACTGTAGAAGAATTGTTGTAAGCACTTGAAGCACAGGGTATTATGAGCAAAGTGCAGGTATCACAGCTAGACACGCGAAGATGAGGAATTCGAATCCCTCCCTCAACGGCGTCACTACTATCAGTGGAATTGAGCAGCTGACGCGGTTTGGATTGAAGCCTTAATGGCGTAGGTCTCGATTGGGCGATGAAGGCGACGCGGTACCGGATCACCGCGCTGGCGTCATCCTGATATTCCGAAAAGCGACGTGGCCGGCCTCACTACCCTGCAGATAGATCGGCCCGGGTAGTGCTTCGTGACTATCAAGAGCCCCGCCTGTGATGCCCGGAATTTCCTGTTTGTCAATAATGGTCTTACCATTTTGCGCAACTGTGACTACTCGTCCAACCAGCGTGATGTCGTAGCTCTGCCATTCTCCCGGCCTGCGCGGCTGTTCCGGCGAGGGGGCCAAGAAGCCATACACGCCTCCGGTGCGCATAGTCGGCCCTTCTGGCTCCGTGTCGTCTTCGATCTGGAGCTCGTACCGACCGCGTAAGTAGACGCCGCTATTCGATCCTGGCGCGCAATTGAATTCGACGTGTAACTTGAAATCTTCGAACTTGGCATCACTGATAAGTTCAGGACCATGACCGGGACTCACCAGCGTTCCGTTTTCCACGTTCCAAGCCGGCGTTGCGTTCGGATCGCTCATCCTCCACCCGCTGAGGTCTTTGCCATTAAACAATTGCGATCGGCTTCCCCCACTTGGGAGTGCTCTTTCTCTCCAGCGATGGCGCTCTCTCCCCAGTCCATTGCCACGGAGTTCCGTCGGGCCCGGTCGTGGTCCCCGCCAGCGTCTTCCCAGACAGCTTGCCCTCAAAGACCATGTCGTCTTTCCTGTCTTCCTCCTCCTTGGGAGAAACAAACGTAATCCGGTCGTTCGAAAGTTCAATTTTCGGGAGCGGCCGCGCGTGTCCCCAACGGCCAACCATGCGAGCTCTGAGGTGGCCATCTTCCTGGGTTATCTCCAGCCACGAGGGATATTCGCGAAGCGGAGTCTTCAGGGTCAAATCCCAACGTCCCAGAAAAGACTGAACCGACGCATTTGTGTCCACAGAGTTCTTGTGTTCGGAGTACACCCGTAGAGAAGACAACAGGATCAGCGTTGTTAGCGCGAATGCTCTCCGCCGAAGATTCCCATTGCTACGATTCCGCTTCGCCTGATTTACCAGATTCGTTCTCTCTGCCCTCAACTCCGACCCTGTGAAAGCCGGTCCCTTTCGATTTGCCATGAAATTCCCCCTTATGAACAACTTGTCTATGTTGTGATCGGGCGCACCCAGTTGGATGGCAACGGCGAGACGATCGAACTGCCTACCAGCGACAGTATCATCTTACAGGGCAATGTCGAGCATCAGGCAACGGCTCTGGAAGACACTGAAGTGCCGGACGTGTTTGCTCCCTGTCACCAAGGCTATACGCGGATCAGCCCCCCTTAGGAAAATACCCAAAAATACAGCTTGGATAGTTGCTCAATATGAGGTATTTTGGCCGACATCGAATTTTGGAGCAAGGCCGGTTCTCACCAAGCCTAGATCTGGCAACATTTCGGTTTCGCGAATTGAAGACACCCCTGCCTTCCGCGATAGATTCCAGGTGAAATGAGGTCTCGCCGGCTCAGCGAGGAATCCAGCCGTGAAATCTACTCTTTGGCTGTCCGTCCTAGTTGCGTTTTCTCTTTTGTCCTGCGATTTGTTCGCAGGTAGCGGGAAAATGTCCTCAGCCGCTGCGCTACAACCATCCAAAGAAGCGGCCCTCCATTCAGAGGAGGGCGGGCTCCCGGCTTTTTCACAATTGTTGATCCCGGGTCCACAGCGATCGTTCCTGCGTATGGCGGGGATCAGTCAAAAGATTACGCCTGAAGAAGTGCTGCCCTTGCTGAGCCGAAATGTGTTTACTCAGGGTTACCAGGGCTCAACTCGGCCGACTGAGTTCCTTATCTTGTTGAGGCGATATGTCGTGCAAGCCAGGGAGTTGGCGGAGTTGGCGGCCGGCAGTGGCATGATGATTCGTGTTTCGAATTGTGAAGATGCAAGACCACTTCTGCAGATTCTCGGGTATCGAACCCGGGCAAACTGCGGCGATCCGGGGACATCGTTGCAGACAGAGGATGCGGAGAGGGCCTTTCTGGCCATCGATTCCGGATTTCCCCTTCCCGAGCTGGAGCAGACACTGCAAGGCGGCAAACCCTTCGAGTACCCGTTCTCGTCTTCTCCGGCGCCAGTGCTCTTCGCCGAAAGCGACTGGACCCAGGCGAGCTCCAAGAATTTCAAGGAAAACAGCAAGGACTTGCTGGACACGATCCTGAACGACCCTGCCGTCGCACGCTTGTATTGGGCCCTCTCACGACTCGATCCTGCAACCAGCAAGACTTTGCAGCAATCGATTGGGCTCGCGAAGCTGCTTCCTTACGCCTCCGTCCTTGATTTTTACGGCAGGGGTCTCTACATCAGCGGCGGCCGAGTTAAAGTACCGGGAGGACGGGATGCAGAGGCTGCATGGAAGGACTTGGTTGGAGCGGATCCGGCGAATCCTGCCTCTTTTGTCCCGCGATTGCTGGCCAAGGACAAAGGTTGGTTAGCCGCATATTTTGATGTGCTTTCGCGGGTAAGTAGAATTCAGCAAGCCTACTTTACTGAGCCCCATCGGCTCCGGCTGTTTTACGCTGGCCTACGCGCCCCCGATCCTTCCGCCCTGGCCACGAAGGGTTTTTACAGACCGGCACCTGGGTTGCTGCTTCTGGTCACCCGGCTTCGGTTGGAGAGCGGTGGTGAGCCGCTCGTCCCCGGAAGTCTCGAAGTGTGGAAAGACATCCTCCAAGGGCACAATTCTAACCTCGTCCGCAGGTGGGGAAAACAGACCCCCCGCCTGACGGATCCGGATCGTCTTGTGCAGGTAATGTTCGCCTTGTCCCGGGCGCCCACCGAAATTGGCCCCCTCCAGATCTATATGGCGATCAGTGAACTAGACAGCAGACGATCTCCTGGACATCGCTTGTTGCCGGCTACGGTCCGCTTGCTAGCAAGCAAGTTCGAGGAATTCAGTGATCAGTATCGGATTTTTTCCGAGTTTCCGGAGTTAACCGACGAATCCATCGAACTGTTTCTGGATGTTGCTCGGGAGCTGAACAGCGTCCCCAAAGCTGTCCGCGGGAACGCTTTCGGGACATTTCAGGCAAACGTCGGTATCTGGCAGATTCTGGCCCGCCAGGGACAGATTCCGAACTCGCAACTGAATGACTCGTGGCAGCGCGTGATCAAGCCTTTTAGTCACGGTTCGATCGGCCGCGCAAGTGTATGACGCGGGTCGGTCTTCCCTGGGAGAAATATTCCGGTCTTCGATCGGCAAGGCTAGAGGTTCGCAAGACGAGATCATCGACCTGCTGGCAGGCCCCCTGCAGAATAGTCCGGAGGGAAGGCAGATGCACAGGGAAGTAGCCGCCAGGATCCGCTCCGTACTGGAGGACCAGCGACTGGTTTCCCTAGACACACTTCTGACGGTGGGAGATGGCCTGGCCGAAAAGGCGCGAGGAAAACAGCCGGCAGAGTACGTGATCCGCCTGGCTGGGCAGACGCGAGAATTCGAGATGCCGCGGCCCATCTTCACCAGCAGCGAGAGAACAGAGTGGGCTGCAGGAATCTACAACAATCATCACACCGACGTGCAAATGCGGACCGATTTGCCAAAGGTACTCAAGTCTCCGACGGCTTCGCGCGCACAAATCGAAGAAGCACGCGGTCAGCTGGCTTCGTTCATGCGAGACACGCTCGTCGGTTTGAACTATGCCTACTACGAACCACCGGGTGCGCAGGCGCTGCACAATAATCCGCTCTTCGTCCGTTCCCACGACTTTGCCGGAGAGACGGTCGAGGGCATAAAGACGCTCTGGCAGTCGCCGGAGCTTATGGGCGAGGGTTCTCCCGCGGGTGGAGGAGCACATTTCGTTGGCTCTCTTGCCGACCTCCCTTACACTTTGGCCGAACTCGAACAGGATTTTATTTCGCCGGGCAGTGTTCAGGCCCTGATTTGGAAGGAATTGACTGCCGGAATTGTTGGCCTCCTCAATCCTGCCCCGCTGGTGGGACGTGAGCCCGTTGGAGCTTCATGCCATTGCTCTCTATCAGCGGACCGGGGAAGAACTCCTGACCGCCTCCGAAAAAGATGAAGCACTGCAAAGTAAGGTACTGACCATTCTGATCGGATCGTTCGCTCCCGCAGCGATCAACCCAAGTCGAGCAAGCGCTGCGCACAGGTCGCGTCTCCGAAATAATTGCTCAAATGATGCCGGCAGACACCTTCTATCTGGCGGCGGAGTTTCGGCGCAAATACCCGGAAGAACCTGAGGCTTGGGGGACCGCCAGCCAGGAACTGCAAAATCTGTGTCGGCAACACCCCGAACAGGTCAACTGGAAGCGCTTGTCGCATGATTTCGGCACGCCCCATCCCCAAATGGCTCATAACTACGGTCTCGAACTGCTAAATGTGGCGCCCATGCCACCGTTTAGTGGATATTCCAGCCGTTTTCTTGCTGAATCCTGGGATTCGCCCAATCTGTACTGGGCTCGGCTCGCCGATGAAGGAGGGTATTCGCCCGTCATGCTGAACCATCTCGTGCCGGAGCTTACCCGGATGATGGTCGAGAAGATCTTCGCTACCGACTTTGAAGATTGGCCGGCGCTCCTTCGAGCGATGCATGAAACCGGGACTGAATTTCGTGAAGGCAAGTTGGCTTTGCCATCGAGGATTAGCGCCGTTCGGCCTTGAGGTGTTCGTTCGAAAGAAGCCGATTGATAATGCCGCGGCTCACGCGCACAGAGTCGCAGAAGTAGGAACCGTGAACTGATGCGAAGAAAATCATTTCTGCTGAGTCTGGTCTTTCTGGGATTGATGCTCGAGAGATGAAATTGGCATCGAAGCTCAGGAGAGCCCGAACTTCCACGTTGTGGTCAACATGGTTCAGCTCAATGTGGCGGTGACCGACAAGAAGGGGAACTATATTACGGGACTCCGCCCAGAGGACTTTGCCATCGCTGAGGATGGGATTGCCGAGAAGGCGGCGACGTTTGCGGAAGGCGATGAACCGGCCCGCAGTCTCAGCGAGTTTGCCGAACAGGACTCGTCTGTGGCGCCGCCTGTTGATTTGGCGAAACGCTCCTCTGACGGCGTCTCGTCTCAAACCTTCGCCTCGCTGGTAAGGGGAGCCAATGTGTTCGTCCTGTTCGATACCAGCGACTACATGTACCGGGGCTTTGTCTTCGCGCAGGACGCGATTGCCGAGTTCATCCGCTCGCTGGGAACCGCCGACATGATCGCATTCTATTCGTATAGCCGGGATCTTTCTCGCGCAGCCGCCCTTACCTCCGACCGCTCGCAAGTTTTGCGGGCCGTGCGCTCGACTGTGGCCGGAGATCAGGCAGCGCTGTACAACGCGCTTTTGCTGACGCTGAAAGACGCATCTCAAAATACGGGCCGGAAGGTCGTCGTGGTGTTCTCCAATGGCCCGGATAATTCCAGCGTGGTGCCTCCCGAGGACGTCGCCGAATTTGCCCAGTCTGCCGGAGTTTCGATCTACATGATCAGCACACAAACGGCAAAATTGGAACCGGTGTCCACCGCGGTCTTTGATCGTATGACCGCAGCCACCGGCGGTAAGGCCTATTTCGCCAAAGACTGGAGAGATGAACACCGAGCCTTTGCTTCCATCCGCGACGATTTGGCACATCTCTACTCATTGAGTTACTACCCCAAGCCCAACGCCAACACGGGCTGGCGTGCGATCACGGTAAAACTCGTGGGCGATCAGCTGAAGAAATACAAGGTGCGCACCCGCAACGGCTATCGTCCTCAACCCTCCAGATTTTCAAGTGAGAATAGAACCCCATCGTCCGGGGTTCAATCCCGAACAGGAATGCCATAATCTTGTTCCTCTCATCAGGGGGCAACGCCTTCGCGAACGAACCAAGGAGGCCTTTCAACCGTTTCAGCGTCTTAGAAGGATGTCGCCGCACTTCAGACGCCCAACAGAGTTGTTCAGGCTCCGGCCCCGATCCGGGGATCCTGGGCTGTGAAGCGAGTGGGTATCACGAGGCCTGAACACGTTTGTTAATTGTTGATGCGATAGCGCTCGCTTCCAATCCTTATTGCACAACTACTTGGCCTGTCATCTTTGGATGGACAGAACAGAAATAGGGGAACGTTCCCGCCTTGGTAAAGGTATAGGAGAACTTCTCGTCCGTATCTCGCACCTTGGACTTAAACACCCCGTCTGTGCTGACCACCGTATGGGGAATATCATCGCGGTTGATCCAGGTCACCGTAGTCCCGATGGCCACAGTGATGTTCTGTGGTCCAAAACTAAAATTGTCGATTTTTATCTCTGCATCTCCCGCAGCGGGTTGATCACTTGCTTTCACGTGCGGCAATCCCGAAAACAGCAACAGCATGGCGATCAATACCGGCGCCGGCAAACTTGCAAGCCACAAAGTTTTCTTTTTCATGGTTCTTTCCTTTCTTGTTTTCTCTTCTTGGTTGAAGTTGTTCTTCAATTGTCCTTGCTCGATCTTCTTTGCCTGATTCGTGTTCTTGGTGATGCGGCCATTCAACTACCCGCAGGCGCTGGTTGAATCTCTGAAGTTGTCCCACTTAGGTCGCAAGCGCCGAATCGACGATCGCGAGGCTGCGACCGCTCACCACATAATTGACATCCGTGATCCCCAGCACCTGCTGCAACTGGTCGGCGCGCACTTTCATCGGTCCGGCCGAGGGCGCCGTCCCCGGCGCAGGTTGAGGGAAAGCAGTCGACATCGCAGTGTGGAACGAAACTTTACCTTCGATTTTTTGCATGATCTGGTGAATGTGGCCGTTTAATACAGTCACGGAACCGAAACGCTTGACGTAAGACAAGGCCTGCTCGCTGTCGTCCGTTCCCCAGCCCCAATCGGGATAGATGCTCCACAGTGGAATGTGTGCGAAGAGCACAATCGGAGTGCTGCCAGAACGGCCCTTAAGATCGTCCTCAAGCCACTCCAGCTGATCGTGACCCAGCGAGCCCATGCCGCCGGCTTTCAGATTGGCGACATTGACCAACCCCACAAAATGAATACCCTTCTGATCGAAGCTATACCAGCCGCTACCCTTGGTGCCCTTCCCGTAGCGCTGGAGAAATTGTTCGCCGTTGTCGCTCAGCATGTCGTGCTCGCCGGGCACAAAGTAGACTTGCTTCGCCGATGCACCTTTCAGCACCTGGTCCAACGTATCGAACTCACCCGGCTTCGAGAGCTGGCTGAGATCACCGGTGTGAATGATGAAATCCGGCTTGTGGGGTAGAGCGTTAATCTTATTGATTGCTGTTTGCAGAGTAGCTGTGACGTCCGGATTGGCCGGCTTGTTAAAACCTATGTGGCTGTCACTAATCTGCACAAAGCTGAAGTCCGCGCCTTTGCCGGCATCTTTGCCATAACCTTTGGCGAATGCACGAGACATCGGAATGCCGCTGCTCATGGTCCAGACCAGGCCTGTTCCTGCCCATGCCATGCACTTCAGGAACCCGCGACGGTCAACGCCATCGTTGTTGAGATCTTGCAGCTTCTCATCGATAAAATCTTCTTTTTTGTCCGGCATTTGTCCTCCGTGGTTTGGAATCTTCAGAGTGGATAACCAGCGGTAGTCACTTTTATTCCCGAGGAACTCGAAGAACGAATCAAGAATTATCTGCGCATGGCTGGGAAGAGTTATCGGTCTATTCTGAAGGGGGAATCTGCTTTGCGGATCACAATGGTGAGCATCCCGCAGACGGCCTCGGAGGAATAGAGCTTCCAGGTATTTCTAGAATTTGACCTGACTTTTGGCACCATCATAAGGGGCTCAAAACCCAGGTTCTAGACCTGAGTTCACGCCCATTTCGAGTATCGAAGCAACTCAATCTAGCCGGGTCCATTTATCCCGCTGAGAAAGCCGCCCAAGTGCCCCGTCAAGGCGACGAGACCGACCGCCAGAAATTCAACGGCCAGGCGGTAGCTTGGTAGATAAACGGTCCGTCGGCGAGCGCGGAAATGCACCCACCAGACCAGCCAGATCATTGCGCTTGAGACGCACGCGAGTACCAAGTGCAGTAAGAGTATTCCCTTCAGCTTCTGCCCCTCAAGTTGAAATTGCCACGCGAGTACGCCAGTAGCAAGAACCAAAGGCGTTGAAATCGCCGCCGCGAGCAGGTTGTAATATGCCGCGTCTGCAAGGCCGCGGCGCTTCGTCCAAAGTGTTAGCAGGTCAAACGCTACGGCCGCGAGAAACAGACCGATTGGAAAATGGATCAGCACCACGTGTTGTGCGTGCTTCGCCAAGAGTGCAGTTCTAAAATCGAAAGGATTTACCATACCCTTACCTTTTCCAAGATTGAGCCGGGAAGCGCCGCCTCTGGAAACGAGACTCAATAGGGATAACGGACTTGTTAGAGCTTTATTCCCTTGGATTGCGTAATCGTCAGCGTCACAAGGAATTGATCCACACAATGGGATACTTAAGTAAAAGGCCAGTTCTCAATCGAGAAGCAACTGATTTTCGTGAGAATGCAGTGCAGCCTGCCCCCGGGACTTTCCAGCCGCCGGCAAAAAAAGGGGGCCAGCACATCGCTGGCCCCGCATGCATCAGTTCTGCCGAAATCTACTTCGTGCAAGTCTCGCTGATCATCTTTACGTCGGTCACGCTCAAATTGGCGATCGCCTCTTTGCTTGACGCCTTCTCGACCTGTCCTTCTTTCTTCTCCTCAGCCTTTGTTTCAGGGCTGGCGGTTCCGGTGACAGCTACCTGATGCCCAATGTGCTGATCAAGTTTGACGCTATCGCTTCGCAGGTCGTAGCTCTTCCCGTCTGCTGCGGTGAGAGTTACTTCGCCCGGCTGAGTACCTTTTTTCAAACACCCGGTCACTGTCATTGGTTGAGCCGCTGCTGTCGGCGTTAGCTGTGCTGGTGCCGCAACTGGCACGGTTTCTGGTTTGGCGGCATCTTGACCGAGCGACGCGGTCGACGCCAAAAGCGCAAAAGCAAACAACACGAACATCAGCTTCTTCATTTATTAAAACTCCTTCGGCCAGAAGCTAGAAAGGTTATCTGCCAGTCTGAGGACACCGAAGCCGCTGCGACGTCAGCATCATCGCGGTCCTCCATTACAAATTGAGAGGGTTTCTAATCTGGCCGATTGAGAGGCACTGATGACTCGGTCTCGGATGCCCCACGGCCACGCCCTGACGATAAGGCGCTCAGCGTTGAGAGCGGTTGCGTTAGGGTTAGTCTGCCAGCCAACGCGCCACCGGCTCCCGCGCTACAAGCAACATGACAAGATTATGTTATCGAAACAATGCCCGTCTGCTCACAATTGCACATTTCTAAGAATCCTGAGGCCGTGCGGTTAGGACTTTAGCGCTGAATCTCGAACGAAGAAAGGTGTGAGCGCTCTTGCACAGACACGTCGCGCCCGCATCGGTAGCATTCAACCAGGTTCCCGTTCAAGGGGAATACCAGACGAACAGTATGACCGCGCGACTCAATCCCGCCATCATAATGACGTCGCCAAGGCGGAAGGATCAGAACTTATGACGTACATGATGACGAAACCCTGCCCCATCTGCAAACAGCAACTAACGAAGCAAAAACCCACGGATTCTGTGCCGTGCACCTGCGGCAATCATGTCTGGCAAGGATAAAAGGATAAAGTCAATCCCTTGCAGAACATATCAAGCGCCGTCGCGCCCAACGCGAGTTCATCCGGACGCGCCAAGATAGCAGTCAATTCGGTTCTATTCCCCGGGCAGCCTGTCCTCCAGGCTCCGACTCAGCGACTCGATCGAGGTGTTTTGGCTGAGCTCGCGAATGTCCTTATTTGTCGTAAAGTTTTGCAGCCCCATTTGGCCGCAAATCGCACGCACCATCTGCAACAACGTTGTGATTTCTTTCTCTGCCAGCAAATCGACTTGCAAATTCAGGTGGTCCCGACGCTCCCCACGTCGCATCATGCGGTTCTGGCGCATGAGTATAAAGCTGGAGAGAATGACCGCCTCTACCGCAACAATCACTCCGAGCAATGAGAAGGGGTAAGGGTCGAACGGTCTTGCCCCAAAGATCCTGCCACTATTCACTAGCAACCAAGCGATCAAGAGTACTAGGTGAAGCACAACGAACGGAAGACTTCCCGCGAAGACTCCCACTTTGTCCGCGAAACGCTCCGAGCGAGACCTTCGTTCCAGCGCTTCCTCCTCCTGCTTTACAATCGAATCGATGTGCGCCTCGGCATGCCTCGAATGTTCACTCATGGATAAAGCCTCTTGGGACAGGATACGCGCTTCGTGCCACATTATCAGGCGAGGTTCGCCAAGGAGAAAGACTTCGCCAGTTTGCGGGTACGCGGAATTGACTGCGTCCGCGCAAGACGAAGCCGAAGACAATTAAGTATTCGGCGATGAACGGAATGATTTCGCTGAAGATCTGTTCGCTCCAAGTCAGTCGGCAAGGCTTGCAACGTACCGATAAGGTGTGAACCCGGCCTGTTTAGTGTCTGGTTTTGATCAGACACAACGGGAATCCAGCCCTAGAATCTCTGCGTGGGGTAAGCTTAAGGGGCTTTGTGTCCGCTGGGAGAGGCTACGTTAGGCATGGGGTGCAGCGGGAACAGATATTGTGATTCTGGATAATTGTGTCGCTCGTGCGTCGTGCGTGAAGCGAATTTCTAAAACGGTAAGACTTAGCCTCAGAAGCAGGCAGACAGCGATCGCGGGGAGCCTCGTTGAAGCAGACGGGGGAGCAATGCTGGAGATTCAAGCCCCCTAACGAGCGAAGAACTGAACGCTTGCATAGCGTGAAGTGGCTCAGGTTCGAAGGGTGCGGAGGGAAGACGATGCTAGGTAAACTGGCTCTTTGGTTTGTGTTGTTGATTGTTGGATTTCTTACTGGATTCATCCTGCAATATACCAGACTGCAACAGGCACAGCAGGAACTGTCTGCCTCGACAAAACAATTGCGCTCCTGTCAGGCCAGCGAACAATTGTCGCAGCTTCGCGATGCAGCGACGGTGATGTTCCTGGAGGCCGTGCAAAAGAACTATGGAAAGGCCGGAGAGGACTCGAAAGAGTTCTTCGATCAAGCTCAGCGAATTATGAGCAGCACGGAGGATCCCGCACTTCGCAACCTGCTTCGTGACACATTGGCAACCCGCGATCAGATCACAGGGGATCTGGCAAAGGGAGACGCCGCCGCACTTTCAGAAATACAGCTACTTTTATCCAAGATCGAGCAGACTGCGAAGCATTAACGAAAGCACGTAAGCAATTCTTCCGTTGCGCGGGAGCAACGTCTGACCGTGCGATCGCGACCAAAGGCTCATCAATGAAACTCTTTGGGTGCAGTTTGCTGTTGTATTCAGTCAATCATCCGCGTCAAACAGCATTCAGAAGTAGCTGAGCCAGGCGCCGCGCCGCTGCTGACCCACAGCAGGAAACTCGTGGCAGGCCGAATCCCCGCCGGCGTCGGCGCCACGGGATAGCTGGCGAGATCGGGCGATTGGAACATCCAGGACGCGCGGCCGTAACGGGCGTAGCAGATGCCTACCGCCAGCAGGTGAATGAGGACGACATGGAGAAAACAATGGAAGAGGAGGACGCGGCCAATTAAGGGGCACCAAAAGAGATAACCTCATTCTTGTCCTGAACCGGCCTATCATGCCTAAATCAGGTGAAGGGCGGCACAATAAAAATGATTCGAAAAGGTGCGCTGCGAATAGGGGTTCCCGCGCTACTCGTTTTCATGGCATGGAATGCGTATCTTGCTGTCAACCATTTAAGGCAGACGCAGAAAATTGCGGCGCTCACACTGGAAAGTTCCATGATTCAAGCGGACATCTCCGGTGTTCTGAAAGATTTGACCGATATGGAAACGGGTCAGCGCGGATACCTGCTAACCGACGACCCTTCGTACTTGCAGCCCTACACCGACGCGAGGGGCAGGATCGGAACCGATATTGCCGGCCTTCGTGTAGGGCTGGCCAATCGGGCCGAGAGCGAACGATCCCTGGAGTCGCAATTGGAGTCTTTGACGAAATCAAAGCAAGCTGAGATGGAGCGCTCTATAAGTTTGCGCCAACAGGGGTTTCGTCACCGCGCATTCATGCTGGTGAATTCAAACGAGGGGATGGAGTACATGGATAGAGCTCGAGAGCTTCTGTCTGCGCTGTCCGCGGCGGAGACCAGCAGGGCAGGTTTCGAGAGAGAGAGGAATGCTAGTCTACGCCAGGCGTTGGCAGAAACCATTGTTACCAACTTGTGTCTGCTGGTATTGACAACAGGTCTGTTTGGACTCATCCGTTACCATGGGCAAGTGCTTGAACAGGAAGCTGCCCAAAGCAACCAGGAGCTGGCCGTGCGCGATTTGCAGCTCCAAAAATTGACGTCTGCCCTTTCCAACCAAGCCCGCTCTAAGACCTATGCCATCGAGGCAAACGCCCGGCTGCTACTGGAGAACTACGGGGGATTTCTACCCCGTCAAGGCCACGAATACGCTGAGCAGATAAAGGAAGCATCGGCACAAATGGAGCAACTCCGACAGGATCTAGTTGGCAACCCAGCCCCCAACTGTGATGAGAAGGCAGCTTAAGAAGCTACTAACAAGGCCGGTGGCTCGCGCAATGGCATCGTAACGATTTGAAAAAGCGCCTCTCTGACGATGTCGGCGGTCTCAAATCGCATGATGGTTATTCGAATTTGATCAGAGTGGCCAACGAACAAAGGCCACGGAAGAGTGGAAGTCAGGATAAATCAACTACGCATTATATTGGCTGGTACTTCTGGCTTTGCTCGCTTGAGGGATGTCACTGGCAATACTAGTTCGCCGCAGTTCCCCGCCACCTGGTTACACGTTCGAACGCTTGGCTCAGTTTTGTTTTTGATGCGTTCACCGTTGCCTTCGACAATTTCACAGTTCCTTCCCGAACAATAGAGGCAAGCAGCTTCGCAGCTTTCACGGTGGCGGCTCTACGGAGCCCGGTCTTCTCAACCCGGACCGTACAGCGACAGTATTCTTTAGTGATCATTCCGACGCGGAGCGTCAGGAAGGCATTTGCTGAACCAGAAAGAACCGAACTGGCGAGAAGATGCATTCCCGGAATTGCCGCAACCGTCGAGCCGAAAATCGTACCAACCAGCACATCGACATCGATATCCTCTATGCCAGCAGTGATAAAGGCTGTCGAAGCCACGTTCGCATACAGCTGAACAAAGTCCCGCAGCGACGGTCGTTGGTAGTACACGTGCGCCACCTGCCAAATCAGACGTGTTTGAGCGGCCAAGACCACCAGAACATCCAATCGACCACTCTGCAAAACCGCTGTGCTGAGGAATACCGCTGATGCGGTAGACGTGACCACCTCGTCAGCGTGCTTATCAAGTGTCTGAAGGGCTGTTTCGATTTCCGTCGTGGAATTCAGCGCGAGTCCACGGAGCCGAGGATGCCGGGACAGCCGTTTCTTGAAATCGATAAGAAATCGGTCATAAGCATCCCCCTCAGGCGTTTCTGGAGGCAGCATCCGCTTCGGTAACCGGAACCAAAGCACAAACGGCGTCGTCAGCAGAATAACGTAGGTGAAAATGAGCGCCCACATCACTCCGTTGCCGAAAAAGATATTGATCCCTCTTGCCCATTGCACGATCTGCATGGTCTGGTTGAACAGGAAGACGGTGAATACAACCACAACGAAGGCAGCGACGATTAGAACAATTCTTTTTGCTGTTTTGGGCATGACGCCACTCCGCCTCTAGTATCCACGATTCCAATGTAGTTGCTATCAAATTGTTCGCTCTCGTCATCAGCTTCAATGATCGCCGAGGCGGCGACCTGCCCTTCGATGTACTGATGACGTGGCTGCCAGATATCCAGGGAGGAGAATCGCCGAGTCTTCAACCAAATACGTCTCGTATGTCGTAGAGTAGCCGCCGATAGCGGACGCACCCTCTGCGGGCCTAGCGCCAGGATATTGGCGACCCTGTATTGAACGACGCGCGAAGAAGAGATTGTTAGTGAAACATGGCCATTCGAGTCATTGTCAGGCACAAAAGCTAGGCGGCTTTGCGTGATCACTCAGATTCTTAAAAAAATCTTCCGGCGGTACATCCAAAACAGGATGAGCCAAAAGATCAGCAGCACTCCAAAACCGTGAAGTGCGGGCCGAACAATCGGCCCTGCCATCGCCGATATCGCGCTTCCAAAGTGGCGGTCTAAGGCGTTGCCAAAGAAGTCCGACATCGTCCAGCTCATTACGTAAACGGCAATCGAGTTCATTCCGACCACCAACAGCGGGAACGCCCATCGCCGCCATCCCTTCCATTCCATTAGCGCGTAAAAACCGGCCAGGATCAGTACCACCCAACCTCCGCTATACAGCGTGTACGATGATGTCCAGACCCTTTTGACGATGGGGCAAATGCCGGCCCATTGACACAGCAGTCCGAGCAGCAACAGGCCGATTCCCGCGACTACGAGTCCTCGCAGTTTCTGTTGCTTGGATCCATTGCCTTTGAGCCATTCTCCCGCCAGGAGTCCGAGGATCATAGTTCCGAGCGTTGGAATAAAACTCAGCGTGGACCAGCCGCCCTCATTGAAGACAAAGGGCTGCTCTCGTGGAAAGAGATTTAAAAACCAAACATCGAACGCCCATGCAAGATTGGAATTCTTGTTCCAATGAGAGAGGAACCCGGTGTAATTGTGGGCCCAGGTCTGTGGAACTCCGACCCTGGTGTAATCAAACTGGAGACCTGGCGCTGGATAAAGCGCGAAAGCTGCCCAGAAGCAAATCAAGATCAGCCCCAGCGTCACGAACTGGGTTCGCCGACGCGTGAATCCCAGCAGAAACAGGAATACGTAACCTAATCCGATCTGCGTCAGTGTGTCTTCAAATGTGAAGTAGGTCTGAGATGACCATAGTGACCGAAGAAAGATTCCGAGGAAAATCAGGAGTAGCGCGCGCCGGACCGCATGCCCAAGCATGGATCCGAAGCTCTGTCCCTTCATCTTCCGGCTCGCGATAGAAAACGGAAGCGCCGCGCCTACCAAAAAGGAAAAGCCGGGTTGGATCAGGTCATGCAATGAGCACCCTTGCCACTCCACGTGCTCAGTGTTAAAGGCGATCAGGCGCCATAATGCACTGTGCGGAAACGCTCGCGCCACCTCAGGCAAGCGCATCTGTTCTGCGAGCATCAGGATCATTACCATCCCGCGGAATGCATCCAGCGAGAGCAGCCGACGGGTGCCTTCGGCTTTGCTTTCAGGTTCTGCTATAGGCGCTTCTGTTACCGGACTCTCAACCTGCGCGCTTTCGATCATAAAGAATTCTTTGGCGACCTGACTCTACTCACGTCAAAGTGTTTTTTGGCGCCTCGGCTCTCCAGAATGACGGGCCAACACTAGTACACGAGATCGCAGCCAGGAAACCCAAGGTTTCAATCCAAATCAAATGTAATTCTTGTTAGGTGCTGAACTAAACCTCTGTTCCTCGTCACAATTCCCAATTACGAGGAAGTAGCGTTGCTGGTTAACCGGGGCCAGAGCGGAGCCGCCGCAAGCGGCTCCCAGCGGTGCGGCTGGCTGGCAAATTCCCGCGGGGTGCACTTCGCATACTTCTTGAAAACCGAGGCAAAGTAAGCAGGATTGCAGAAGCCGCAACGCTCAGCCACTTCCGCGACATTGAACCGAGGATCCAGAAGGGCGCGCTTGGCCAGTTCTACACGCTGCCGGATCAAGAACTGTTCCAGCGTCATGCCAGTCGTTCGGCGGAATACCCGGCTCAAATGTCCGCAGGAAAGATGAACGGCTTCCGCCAGTTGTTGAATCGTAATCCGGGCCGCGCCATGCTCCTCGACCAACTGGCTCACCGCCAACACAATTTTGTGCTCGCGCTGGCTGAACGCGGAAGCCAATTGCTGTGAAACCAGGTCGGCGAAGCGCCGGAATGCCTCGCATGCCCCAAAGGGACTGGGAGCATGCAGCACGCTCGTCGTCGCTTTTTCCTTGGCCGCTTTAATTTGGATCGGATCCACGCCGCTGCTCACCGTCTCCAGCGCCAGGTGTTCGATGGCCCACGTTAGCAAGGCTCGGGACTGCTGGATCTCGGCGGGCGAGTGATCCGATGGCATCGCCAGGGCAAGGAATTCCCGCATGACACTCGATACACTGCTGCCGTGTCGAAATGCTTTGAGCAATCGCGCCATAACTTCTGAGGGCTGCGCGCTTTGCGATTTGGGATCGCTGAAGAATGAAACCAGAGTGCCGCCAGTGTCCAGCGCAGCGCACGCTTCCTGGTAGGCCTTGAGCAACTCAGCGGGCTGACGGTGCTCTTCGCTGATGCCGATGCGTGCCGCTGCATTCGTTTGGGAGCGCACTTTGGCCAGAATGCTCTCCGCCATTTCCTCCAGCGAAAGGCGCTGGTGGCTGCGATTGCGTACCTCGTGGCTGGTAAAAATGCAGATTTCTCCTGGCCGTACCACCATGGCCAGCGAATTCGCCAAACTCTGGCAGAAGTCTTCCACCATGTGGGACAGCCGATTCAGAGTAAGGGCGGGGCTGGCGCCTTTAGGCGGCGAATCCGAGCGCAGGTGTTCTATCTGCAGAACCATCACCCGCTCTGGCAAGCCGTTGCAGGCCGGCACGGCCGGCGAGCGCCTTCAGTTCCCGAAAATCGCCGACTTCTCCCGACAGCAGAATGGAGGCCAGTTCCTTGCGATCCAGGCTCAATTCCCGGTCGTGGTTTCTCTGAAACTCGCTGATGAGCTGCAGGCGCTTCCAGGAATTCGAGATATACCTCGCGAACAGTTCCAGAATTCGAACCATCTCGGCAACTTGCGCTTGATTGACGACTGGCACCCGGTAATAAGCGGATTCCAGGCTTTTAAAGTTGATGTGAGTCTGGCCTGCCAGTGTTTCGCGAACAAAGCGGAATCCTTCAGGGGTGGGCGGCGTGGTTGAAACCTGTCCGGAAAAAAGTGTGCCTAGATACTGGCCGTCGCAAATTACCGGCACCGCGATGTCGGTAAGTCCCACGTGACAGCCATAAACCTGGGTGCAACCGGTGGCACGGCATCTTTGTTTTGCGGGGACGTCAGAGCGAGCGCACGTTTCCTCTTCGTGAGCGCCGAAACCGTGGACCAGATCGCAGAACAAAGTGCTGGGAGAGTTACGGTTCGCTTCCGGAGTTCCCGCGGGTTGCAGCTGAACCAGAGCATCCCCAGTTCCAACGCGGCTCTTGAATTTCGTCTTGAGTGGGTCCAGTTCTTCCCGTTCCTCATGCCACATGAGTTCAACGTTGCGAATCGGGCTGGTGTTGTTGAGCAGCAGAAGGAAGTGCTTGAAGAGTTCCAAATCCTTTTGGAACTCGCGCCGCAGCGCTCCACTCAGGACATGTGTGTTGCTTTTTCACGCTGGGCCCCACATGACGCGGGATTGTATTACAGACATGCCGCCGAACGCATCATTAAAACGAAGGGCAATATCGTTTTAATGATCCAGCCAGTCGGTTTGTCCCTAGGAGTGGGCGCGGAGGGTAAGGCCCCCGTCCACGACCAGGTCCGCGCCGGTGATGAAAGCGGAACTGTCCGACGCCAGGAACAGTGCGGCTTCACTAACATCAGCCGGTATTCCACGGCGTCCCAGAGGATGGAGGGCGGTCGTCTGCTGGGCCAGCGCCTCGGGGTTGGCAGACTTGCGCAGATATTCTTCCCAGAGTCGCGTGTCGATATATCCCGGGCAAATGCAATTGACGCGAACGTGCCGGCTCGACAACTCCAGGGCCAGATTTCGCGTCAGCGCGATCATCCCCGCCTTCGAGCACGCGTAGGGGATAGAGTCCGGGAAGGCGTGGCTGGCGTGGATGGAACTGATGTTTACAACACAGCCGCCGGATTCCGTAAACAGTGGAACCACCGCCTGAGTCAGCAGGAACGCGCCGCGCAGATTCACATCCATCACCAGGTCCCAGTCCTTGACAGTCAACTTCTCGAGAGGCTTCTCAAGTTCGACTCCGGCGTTATTCACCAGAATGTCCACATGGCCATCGAATTTTCGCACGGTTTCTACCGCATTCTGAATTTCAGTTGGTTCGCGCAGATCGGCTGGAAGGTACTTGACCGGCAGATGCGGATCTAATCCGCTGAGATCAGCGGCGGTCTCGTTCCCGCTGCGCTGGTCGCAGTCTAGGATGAATACGCGCGCGCCCTCTCGCTGGAAGAGAGCGGCAATCGCGCGTCCGATGCCTTGGGCACCCCCGCTGATGAGGGCCACGCGGCCGTCAAGCCGCTGCGGAGATTTCGATTCGTTCATGGTCGGACATACTTTCAACTCTTTACGCGGCCTTGACCGCGTCTGCTAAGGCTTTACTCCCTCAATGAAGATCAACTCTGAGCTGTTCGGAAAGGGAAGTGCCACCTTCAGGCCCTGTGTCATGAGTTCGCGGCCCGTCACCGTCCGATCGGAAGCGCTGTGATCGTAAAATTTGATCAGGTAGCGGTCCGAAGGCTGGAGCCCCTGCAGTGGGTAGGAATGCGACTTCTCATTTTCAACTGTGCCCCGAAATGCATACACCACGCCCTGCTGGCGAGTTGGGTCCCAGTACTCGATTCCGTCCCAGTGCACTCCGTCGGGACGTTGGGAGACATGGTACAGGCTGGCATCGGCAAACCACTTTTGCGCCTAAGGCCGATGCATTACTCCGCGTACCTTTGAGCTTGAGCTGCAACCAATGCTGCATCGGACTACGATTCATCCAGAGTTCGATCGGCTGGTTGAGAGAAGTCACGGCGGCGTCGATGCGCCCATCGTTATCGAAGTCCGCAAAGACAACGCCACGATGCAATCGCGACACGGCGAAGTCAGCGCCGGCATCCGCGGAGACGTCTGCGAAGCGCCCTCCCTGATTGTGCAGCACCCGGTTCGGCTGGGGCTCGTTCACGTCGAGTCCACCGCACGCCACAAACACATCCAACCATCCATCGTTGTCGAGGTCGACAAGACCGCAACCCCAGCCACTCCATGGCCGGCTCAGGCTCAGCAGGCCGCTGCTGGCGCTGGCATCCTCGAAAGCGCCCTTGCCGTTATTGCGGAATAACTCGAAAGTCTCTCCGTGCAGACCTGTCATCAGAATGTCGGGCAGCCCATCGCCATCGAAATCACGGAAATCCGCCCCCATCCCTGAGATCTGGCGCCCATCCCCGTTGTAGGCAATCGCCGCCTCCATGCCCACCTCTTTCAGCTTGCCGCTTCCCCGATTCTGGATCAACAAGTTGCGATCGTTATCGTTGGCAATGAACATGTCGGGGAGTCCGTCGCCATCGTAATCGGCGACCGCGATGCCCATTCCCTTACCGAGCAACTTGCCCAACCCCGCCGGGGCAGAGAGCTCGGTGAAAGTTCCATCCCCATTGTTGTGATAAAGCAGAATCGGCTCGGCCCGGTATTTGTCAGGATGGCAGTAGGCACGGTCCGCATTATTGAGCCCGCCGCAAATCGGATCCTCTCCCGGCGTCCAGTCACAGTAATTCGACACGATCAGGTCAAGGTGGCCATCATTGTCATAATCGATCCAGGCGGCGGCCACCGACCACAGCTTGCGTCCTTGCGCGCCGATGCCGTTTACTCCCGCGGCTTGGGTCACATCGGTGAACGTGCCATCGCCGTTGTTTCGGTACAGAGTGTTCCCGTGTACCCCCACGACGTAAAGATCCTCGAGGCCGTCGTTGTTATAATCTCCCACGGCAACGCCCATCTCGTATCCGTGACCCTGCACTCCGGCTTTACGCGTCACGTCGGTGAAAGTGCCGTCCCGGTTGTTGCGATAGAGGCGGTTAAAAAAACGAGGGTCTGTCTTCTGCAGGGATGGCAACGCGGCCCCATTAACGCAGTAGAGATCTGGCCACCCATCCTGATCGAAATCGATCACGCCCAGTCCCCCGAGTACGGTCTCGACCTGGTACTTGCGGCCACTGGCGTCGTTGCGCAGAACAAAGTCCAAACCGCATGCAGGCGCAACGTTTTGGAACTGGATCGGGCCCCGGCCCGTCGTTGCCGCAAACTTTGTTGCGGCAAGCCTTATTCCGCAACACTCCCGGCGAAGACAACGCCAGGCCCACGCCCCCAAGCAGTTTCGTGAACTCGCGGCGCGTGAGCTGATCGCTACGGCTGCGCATCGGGATCCTGGTCGCGATAGGATTTTTGCTGGAATACTTCTGACAGCTGCGTCGCGGCAGCAAACGCGTTGTCCGCCTCCGCGGTTCGTCCCATTTTCTTGAGAACCGTGCCTAGAAGATAATGCAGACTTCCTTTCTCATCGGGATATCCCTGCGCCAGCGCCGTCGCAAGGTTCTGCAGTGCTTCGTCGGAGGCTCCCGTCTGGGCACAGGCCTTTGCCAGCTCAATACGCGTCGTCAAATCCTGCGGATTACGAGCCGCAAGTTCATGGAGATACGGCAATGCCGCGGCGTAGTCGCGCTCCTGCATTGCGATTTTGGCGATCGTGCGCGTTGCCGCGAGCCGGTGAGGATCGATCTTGAGCGCGGCCTGGGCGTTCTGTCGAGCTGCATCAATCTTGCCCGCACCAAATTGTGCGTCGGCAAGTCGCTCCAGCACTGCGGGGTCGTCGGGATTTTTGGCCAGCGCCAACTGGTACTCAGAGACTGCGAGTTCGGCTTTCGCTTGCAAGCGCAGCAGGATGTCGCCGCGCATCATGTGCAGCGGCGCATCGTCACTCCCTGACTGTTCGACCTTTTCCGCGGCGCCGCCTGCTTCCCGCGAGTAGCACCAGGAGAGCAGAAACATTCCATACACTTGCGGAGCCGTTTTCGAAAGATCCGCGTTCCAGAGACGGGATTGCCTGCTGGCAATCTTTCCAGCTTCGCAAAAGCGACTCCGCGCTCGAAACCAAGCCTCGGTCTGGCCAATCTGCGGTGCCGGAAGTTTCGTCAGCCCCTCCCATCTTTGTTCCTGGTACAGAACCAACGAGGCCTTCGAAGTAGCCTTGGAAGTTGCACCAGTATCGCAGACACTCTTCGCGTCACGCAGACAGGAAAAGAATTTTGCCGCCGGTCCAGCAACCACTGTAGATCGCCGGAGGCTGGAGTCGCGGAGGCCAGCGCTCCACCGTCTGGGACAGAAGCGATGGAGTTCGCTGCCCTACTGCATTAAGACGCGCGATGGCCCGCTCCCATTCAGCCTTTTGCGCCGCCAATTCAGCATCGGCGATCCATGCTGCCTGGTCGTTGGGATCCGCCTCAAGCGCCTGATGCACGTACCGTTCTGCGCCCCTGAGATCGCCTTCAGCCAGCGCGGCAATAGCGAGGTCAGACCAGATGCCGGGCGCCGACGGATCCAGGTCCGCGGCTCGTTGCAGCAATGGCACCCGCGCCGTATCGTTCTCATTCAGCGCGAGAGCGCGCAACCTGTATTCAGCTGCCAGTCCTTTTCGAGAGCTCCGCATCAGCTCCGACATGCTGGCAAAGCGCGTCAGTGAGAAGTCCACGAACGCCACTGCCGATTCCGCGGAACCTGGCGCCACCTTCACGCCTTTAATGTAAGCCTCAGCCGCTTCTCCGTAGATGTTCTGGCGGGCATAGGCTTCCCCTAAATAATCGTGCGGATATTCTTCTTTAGGACGCAGGCGTGAAGCCTTTTTTAAGAATGGTACGGCAGTTCTCGGCTGCCCCGTGCGAAGCGAGTCGATACCCAGAAGCAAGTTGACGAAATAATCGTCAGGCTCCAGCGCGTAGGCGCGATGCAAAAGGGGCAGAGCTTGCGCGAACTCCCCCTGTTGATGAAGCTCGAACGCACGTTGAACTAGAGACTTGAGGTCCTCTTCGAGTGCGGCGCTGGAGCAGCAACCGAGGACCACGATGAATGCGAGAATTCGAAACCTTTCCCCCATTTCCGGCCCGTAGAACTGCATGAAGCTACCAGAATACGACTCATACTGGATAATCGGCAAACCGGAACCGGAAGTGGAACTTAGTAGTGGGCTCAATTTCAGACTGAGCCACTATCTGGAACTTGCAGTGGCCGAATTTGCGAGGGAATGTTCGATAAACATTCAGCCGCGGGCACGCTGATCGGGTATCCTGCCCGACAAGCCTTGGGGTTCGGGCGACGGAACAATGAAATCCGCCTGTCTCTATTTATTTCTTCTGACCCTCGCCTTCCCAGCATTCGGACAGAGGAGCCTGCCTGCCTTGAAGGATGGGACTGTCATCGACGAAAAGGCAGAGTTTCGACACGACGGTCCCCTGCTCATTGCAGGACGCGTAAAACTGAAGGGAATTTCCCTCGATCTTCGAGGAGCCATCACCGTGGCCTCTGGAGCCGACCTCGAACTCGACGATGTGAATATTAAAGTGTCTGACCCGCCAGCATCGACCAACGGCGCGAGTGGGCTTCACTGCGAAGGCCCGGCCAAAATCTGGATTCGTCGATCAAAGATGACGGCGGTGGGGAGCGCCCATCCCATCTGGTGGTTGCAGGGTGATGTTGCGGTCGATGACTTTCAGACCACAAACTCGGAATTCCACCTGGATCATGTCCGAGCGGAGCTGGTGAACTTCACGATCTTTGAACTTGAGATTTCCCACTCCAGCCACGTCGTCGGCCGGCACCTGCAGCTGGTATTCCTTTCGACTCACACCAGCAACGACGACCAGCTTGAATTTTCTGACATTCCCTCTGACCAGCCATTCTCCCGGAGACTGAACATGGGATCGCTCGCCAGTGCTGATCTGACAGACACAACGACGCATCTCTTTCTCTTGTATGTACACGGCAGCAGCGAGGTGAAGCTCAGCCGCATTGGGCGGGCCCAATTGGCGATTGCACCTGCATGCCAAGGCATCCTTAAGTTGCCTCACGGACTCGTTGGCTCGGCGAAAAGTCCCGTGATCGTTCCCGAGCCTGGTGCTTCAAACTGCCCCTTCCGCCTGCGGCTGAACGAGGTAAACGCGGATACCTGGGACGTCTACGCCGGAGCGGAAGCGGACCTTACTCTCACGAACAGCGTGATTGATGAACTGACGGCCAACGGTCACGCTAAACTCACCATTCGTGATTCCGACGTTTATGCCGACTGGCTTTCTTTGGACGGCGGCGCCCAATTGCAAGTGGACCACTCGACCGTAGGCGCCCAGCGGCTGGCTGCACAGCGTCCCGACCTGGCAACCAGCCAGGTGCGCATGAATGGCCACAGCCATGCCACTTTCGATCACGTGAACTTCGATTGCGGCGTGGTGGCCAGTGAGAATTCAACCACCGTGATTCGCGATTCTGTAACATCGCCCAAATACATTCGGCGATCAGGCGGCGCAACCGTGACCACAAACCCCCGCCTCGAGGTCGAGAATCCAGCGAAGGAAAACGAGTGATGAAGGTTAGCGTGAATACGGACTGGTCGTACCGCGGCCTGCGCGCCGTGGTGCTGGAGAACCGGCCGCTCCGCGTAATAATTCTTCCCGAAGCAGGCGCCAAGATTTGGCAAATCACTTACAAGCCGTTCGACGCGGATCTGCTCTGGAACAATCCGCGGATAGCTCCCGCCCGCTTGCCGGGCAACTCCCGCTACGACGATGTCTGGAGCGGAGGTTGGGATGAGTTATTTCCAAACGATGAGGTTGCGCTGATTGAGGGCGAAAGCTATCCCGATCACGGGGAACTTTGGACCGGGGACTGGCGCGCTGAGCCTTTTTCCCACGCGGACGAAGCGGGAGTCCGGCTGAGATATATCACTCCGATCAGTTCAGTCGAGGTGGATAAAACGATACGACTGCGCCAGGGTGAGGCTCGCCTCGAGGTTCATCATCGCTTCACCAATCGCGGAAGAACCGCCCTCCCATTTCTCTGGAAGCTGCATCCTGCAATGGCAGTGTCGCCTCAACATCGTATCGATTTCCCTCCCATGAGAGTTGTTCTGGAGCCTGCCTTTCCAGGCACCCTGGCGGGCGCTTCTCAACTCTCGGATTGGCCGTCAATTAGGATGGTCGCGGGCGATGTCGATTTGCGGCGCGTCACTCCCGAGGACGCGCGCCAACTTTACTTCTTCTATGGCACGCAAATGCAAGGCAACTGGTGCGCTCTCACAAACTCTGCGACCGGCTTGTCCTGCGGCTTGCAGTTCGATCCCAAAGTTTTTCCCTGCTGCTGGCTCTTCGCCACTTACGGGGGATGGCGCAGCTACAACGTTGCCGTGCTTGAACCCTGCACCGGATATCCCCTCAATTTTGAAACGATGAAAGCGGCAGGACGGCACAGGATTCTCGGTCCCGGCGAGACTCTACAAACCAACGTTCAATTCCTCGTCCAGGAAGGATTGCGCAGCGTCGGATCCGTTGATGCCGCGGGCAAAATGAGCGAAGAGGCGTGATTTCTTGCCGCCCTAGGCTTTGCTGGCGGGCGCTTTGGGCTCCAGCGAAAGCAATATTGCCGCCACAATCGCCAGCCCCACTCCGAACGCCTGAGCCAGCGTCAGCCGCTCGTGCAGGAACGGCACCGCGAAGGCTACCGTGACCAGGGGATATAGCGAGATCAGGGAGATCACGACCGACGCCTTCCCGCCCGACTCCAGCGCCGTGAAACTGGTTAGCGCTCCCAGCCCGTTCAGCGTTCCTCCCACCACCGCTGCCCAGAAGATCAAAGGACGCAGGTGCCAGTGAATCGGAACGAACACCACAAGCGTCGCTGAGATGGCTATCATGGCGTACGCGAACCAGATGAAGGAGAGTTCACTGGATATCCGGTTCGTGGCCAGCTTTTGCGTCACGCCGGTGATTCCCCAAAAGACAAGGGCGATCGCCGCAAACCACAGCCATGCAGGCAATAGAGACATAGATATTTACGGTTGCATACTCAACAAGTAAATCGCGGCCAATGCCAAAGCCAGCCCGATCTTCTGCGCCGTGCCAACGCGCTCGCGTAGTAATGTGACCGCCAGAATCACCGTCACCAGAGGGAACAATGCGGTAACCGGAGAAACAATCGACGCCTTGCCGCCCATTACCAGCGCGTGAAAAAAGGCGATGTTGCCCGTCCCCCCTAAAATGCCGGTCAAGAATGCCCAACCGATTCCGGAACGTCTTCCCGCTCCGCCACCCGCATTTCGTGGCGAACGCCAAACAATCGCGATGAGCGGCAAAAGTCCGAAGGTAAAGAACACTTGATTGGTGTTCGCGTCCACGCCTTCCGAGGCCACCTTCGACACCGCTCCCCACGTGCCCCAAACCGCAATGGTTAGCAGCGAAAAAGCCAGCCACCGGGGCATGCCCAGAATCCGGGGCATGGCTGCGCGGGATGTAGTGGCCGATTCGCCCATGGAAAGGCAAACACCCGGAACCAACAATGAGAACTGAATAACTAGGACAGAGAACTCGGCCCCCAAACCCATCAATGCGCCGCTACTTCCAGCATCATCTTAAGCGAGACGCCGGGATCGCGACTCATGCGCTCCAGTGCCTCCTGACCACGCGCCAGCGGCATCCTCACCGTCCACGGCGTTAGATCAATCTTTCCCCCGATCAGCAGATCCAGGGACCGCTGAAAATCAACCGGGGTATAGGCAAAGGACATCACCACCCGGTGTTCCTTGCGGATGCTGGTGACAAAATTCACTTCGCTGCGCTGGGTGCCCATGCCCAGCAACAGCACCTGTCCGCCAGGGCGGCAAAAATCGAAAGCCATCTGCCGCGCTGCCGCGCTTCCACTGGCGTCGATTACCACATCATATCCGCGGCCTGCGTCTCGCAATGCTCCCGCGACAGCCTCCGATGCCGCCACATTCAATGTGGACGAAGCGCCTAGCTTTCTCATAGTCTCCAGGCGCTGGGGATTCACGTCGGCCGCCAGCACATCCCGTGCTCCAATCCGGAGAGCAGCCGACACCGCCAGCGCACCCATGGTCCCGGCGCCCACAATCGCCAACCGGAAGAATGGTGGCGGCGCGACAATCCGGAACAAGTGCACAATGTTGGCCAGCGGTTCGGCCAGAATTGCCTGTTCCGCAGTGAGAGAATCCGGAATTTCGTAGACTTGTTTAGCAGGCAATGCCACGTATTCGGCGAACGTACCCGAAGTCGTTCCTAGGCCCAGCAACGTCCACGATTCACACAGATTCTGCGCACCCGACAGGCAAGCTTCGCAATGACCGCAACTCACCAGCGGATTTGCCACCACTCGCCGTCCGTCACCACGGCGGCCAACCAATTCGTGGCCGAGAACCAGCGGGGGACGCCGCAGAGCGCTGTGGCCCAAAAATCCCGAAATGTCGGAGCCACAGACCCCAGCGACCTCAATCGCAATTTCCTCTTCCCCGTTGCGCGGTTCGGGACGAGGACGCTGTTCCAGTTCAACTCTGCCCGGAGCGGCATAGACCAAAGCTTGCATCGCCCCGAAGTATATGGCAGCCTTCCTCCCGCCAAGCATCGCTTTACTGATCTTTTTAACTGCGTTACGGCTCATCACCTTCGTCCGGACAGGTATAAGAATGAGGTGGAGTGTCACATAAAGGGTCTATGGGGTGTCGTTGGGCGCGGTCGCAGATCCTTCGCCAGCGTCTAAGACCTAACACCCAACACCCAAGACCAAGGCGTAATCCACGCGGGAGTTACCAGTGACCAAGATCGAAGCAGTCGATTTTTTTTACCTCTCCATGCCGGAAGTCACAACCGAAGGAGACGGCAGCCAGGACGCGCTCCTGGTTCGCGTGGCGGCAGGGGGATTCGTAGGCTGGGGCGAGTGCGAGGCTTCTCCCCTGGTGTCGATCGCAGCTTTTGTTTGTCCCATGTCGCACGGCGCCTGCCGTCCCGTGGGAGCCTCTGTCCTTGGGCAGCGCTTGGAAGGGCCCGAGGACATTGATCGCATCGCCGCACAAATCGAACTCGACAGCATGGACCTGCTGCAGGCGCCGCACACCTGGTCCGGAGTCGAAATCGCTCTGTGGGATTTGCTGGGAAAGGCTCGCCAGCAGCCCGTGTGGAAACTTCTGGGATATCGCGAATCCTTCCGCAAGCTCCCCTATGCGTCGCAGCTTTTCGGAGACACTCCCGCCCAAACCTACGAATTGGCCGCCACTGCGCGCCAGCAGAACTTTCGCGCCGTCAAGTTTGGCTGGGGACCCATCGGGAGAAGCGGCCTCAAGACCGACCTTGAACAGTTCTCCGCCGCTCGCGAAGGATTGGGCAAGGACGCCCTTCTGATGATCGACGTCGGACAAATCTTCGGCCACGACGTCGAGGCCGCCGCTGCTCGCCTCCCAATCCTGGAACAGATCGGAGCAGTGTGGCTCGAGGAACCCTTCCACACCAACGCGCTGGATGCCTATGCGTCCCTCTCCCGCAAAGGGCACCTAAAACTAGCCGGAGGCGAAGGCGCCCACAATGTCTACATGGCGCAACATCTCATTGACTATGGCCGCGTGGGATACATTCAAGTCGATTGCGGACGCATCGGCGGCATCGGTCCGGCCAAGCGCGTGGCAGAATACGCCAACTCCAAATCTGTGACCTTCGTGAACCATACCTTCACTTCGCACCTGGCGCTCAGCGCCTCGCTGCAGCCCTATGCTGGCATCCGCCAAGACGAAATCTGTGAGTACCCTTTCGCTCCCAAGCCTCTGGCGCGCGAACTCACCTCCAACCATCTGGAGCGTGACCACGAAGGATACGTCTCGGTTCCCGACTCGCCTGGACTGGGAATTGAAATCAATGCTCTTGCCGCTCGCCGCTATCTGGTTGACGTCGAAATCAAGGTCAAGGGAAGCATCCTATTTGCGTCTTCACATCAACTGTGATCGTGTGTGGGACGCCTATCCCGACCGCAAAATCTCGGCCGGATCAGTACTCTCTAGGTTAAACTGACACCCCATGACAGGACCGGGAAGCGAAGGCGCGGCCGCGCCGGCGGCATCGATCTCCTCGTTGTCAAGAAAACCCGGTCCAAATGCCACTCAATCTCCGGCGAGCCGAAACCATGCGTATGAGGCAGCGGCGACGGCTTTTGTGGTGCTGTTCTGCATTGTCGGCGTTTCCCTCTGGGGGCTGCCTTTCTATTACGACTTCATGATCCAACAGTTCGGTTGGACGCACGCTCAAGTTACGTCCGGCAACGCGCTGAGCAAACTTGTCGTCGGACCCATCTTCGGGTTCCTCGCGGGATGGGTTGTCGACCGCTTCGGGCCGCGCCGCATGATGCAGGCCGGCATCCTGATGGCGGGGGCAGCCCTGGTGGGGCTGGGCTGGATCTCAAGCCTCGGCATGTTTTACTTTTTCTACTTCTTCAACGCGCTCGGCTATGTGTGTGGAGGCCCCCTGCCCAACCAGGTACTGCTAACAGGGTGGTTCGATCGATCGCGCGGAAAGGCGATGGGCTTCGCCTATCTCGGAATCGGCATCGGGGGAGCAGCGGTCCCGTGGATATCACACGCGCTCGTCCAGCGTTTCGGATGGCAGACCGCTCTGCGAATCTTGGGCTTTTCGATCGTTGCCGTCTCGCTTCCAATGGCGCTCCTGCTGAAAGAACCACCAAAGGCAAGAATAGTCGACGGAACTGGCAAGTCCGCCAGTGTGAAAGCCGCATTCAAGCAAGCATCGTTTTATCTACTCACCCTGGGGAGCATGTGCTCGATTGCCGCAGTCAGCGGCACGCAGCAGAATCTGAAGCTTTTCTTGAGTCTCGACCGGCACTTCACCCAGAGGGACGCGACAAGCGTCCTTTCGCTGGTACTGGCGTTTAGTATCGCCGGCCGGTTACTCATGGGCTGGCTAGCGGATCGCTTTTCCAAAAAGTATGTCATGTTGTTGACGTACTTCCTCGTCGCCGCGGGCATACCTCTGATGTTCCTCGGGAGTACGCGGCTCGTCCTCTACGTTGCCGCGTCGATTTTTGGAATCGGTCTGGGTGGCGACTTCATGATCATTCCGTTGATGACAGCGGAAATCTTTGGCATTGAAATCCTGGGAAGGCTACTAGGGATAATCGTGATCGCGGGCGGAGTGGCGGAGGCTGTTGGGCCCTGGTTAATCGGCCGTTTACGCGACGCCACCGGAAGCTACTCCGAGAGTTGCTTTATTTTGGTCGGTATCGCGTTGCTGGGCGGACTCGCCGTTTTGGGTTTACCGGCGCGCCGGAGGGCCACATGAGCGGCGGTGCAATACTTCGCCTGGGCAGCCTGAAGGATGTCGGACGCTTTCAGGCCCACTTGCAGGCCCTCAACCTGCGGATCCCGTGCGATCCCCAGATCGTTACCGGAGCCCAATCGCCGCTGCGCAAGCCACTGCACCGCGGTCCATTCAAAATTGGCAACCGGATCGCTGTTCAGCCCATGGAGGGTTGGGACGGCACTGCAGATGGGGCGCCTTCGGAGAATACCGTTCGGCGGTGGCAGCGTTTCGGCCGAAGCGGCGCCAAGCTGATCTGGGGTGGAGAAGCGGTTGCGGTTTCCCACGAGGGACGAGCGAACCCCAATCAGCTTCTCGCCGCCCCGCGGATGCAAGAAAGCCTTGCGCACTTGCGAACTGTTTTAAGACGCGAGCACATTCTTACAAGCGGCAGCGACGATGGATTGGTAATGGGTTTGCAACTGACCCACTCTGGTCGGTACTGCCGCCCGAACGAACATACCCGTCCAGAACCACGCATTCTCTATCACCATCCATTTCTGGACCGGCGCCTGAAGTTGCCTCCTGACTATCCTCTGCTCACCGATGGGGAAATCGAGTCGATCATAGAAGACTTTCATCGGGCGGCGTTCATGGCCTGGCAATTAGGTTTTGATTTCGTGGACATCAAGCATTGCCACGGCTACCTGGGCCATGAATTTCTGAGCGCTCACACGCGGCAGGGACGTTACGGAGGAACCTTCGAAGGTCGCACCCGCTTTCTTCGCGAGGTTGTACAGGGGATTCGCTCAGGCTCTCCGGGATTGCACATCGGAGTGCGGCTATCGGCGATTGACACGGTGCCATTCCACCAAGACCCCAGCCAGAGCGTCAAAGGCAAATCCTCCGTCGGAGTTGCAGAAACGTGCCCGGAATTACTTCCCTACCGTTGGGGGTTTGGCGTGAATCCGCTCGACCCGACTGACAGTGACTTGAGTGAGCCCGAGCGCTTCTTATCGTTATTAGAGGAACTTGGAATCCAGCTGGTGAACATCACTGCCGGCAGCCCTTACTACAATCCGCACATCCAACGCCCGGCCCTGTACCCGCCTTCCGACGGATATCTGCCACCAGAAGATCCGTTGGTTGGAGTTGCTCGCCAGATGGAAGTGACCCGTCACCTCAAGCGGCGGTTCCCAAGCCTGCTCATGGTTGGATCGGGCTATACCTACCTGCAGGACTTTTTGCCTCATGTGGCGCAGGCCGCAGTGCGCGAAGGATGGGTCGACTTCGTGGGGCTCGGCCGGATGGTATTGAGCTATCCCGAGTTCCTTTGGGAGGCAACAACAGGTGCCCAAATCCAACGTAAGCGAATCTGCCGGACCTTTAGCGATTGCACCACCGCACCACGCAACGGACTGCCCTCCGGTTGCTATCCGCTGGACGAATATTACAAGGACTCTGACCTGGCAGAAAAACTGAGGGAAGCTAAGAAACGCTGACATCGATTTTTTCGGGCACAGAATCCGAGCCCATTGTGGGGATCGAGATTGTTGGAGATCGAGATTGTCGGGATCAAGCATGACAGTTGAAGAGTTGATCGAGCGCCAAAAACCACGACGCAAAGTGCAGGGCATGGCCGCCGCTTTGTTGCCGTACGAGCCAGACGGCCGAGTCGCTGTTGACGCATTTGCGAAGCAACTGACTTCCACACATCGAGCCGGGCTCATGAATGCCATAAACATGGACACCGGCTACGTGAACTACTTGAGCGATACGGAAAAGCAAGAAGTGCTGGACTGGACGCGGCAGGCCCTCGGAAAAGGAATTCCATTTGTGGCCGGCGCTTATATCGAACATCACGCTGGCGACGATATTGTCCGGCTTTATCGCCGGCAGATTGACACCATTGTTCGTTTTGAGGGCATACCGATCCTGTTCCAGACAGCTCGCTTGCACGGTAAGTCTCCGGCAAGGATAGCCGAGGTCTATCGACACACATGTCGAGACTATCCACATGTACTGGCCTTCGAATTGGGCCCGATGTTTGCTGCGAACGGGGAGATCTACGACTCGGAGACGGTTAGGCGCTTGATGGACATCCCAGAGATTAAGGGGATGAAACACTCTTCCCTCAACCGTTTTCTGGAACTTGAACGACTCTCCCTCCGCGATGCATACCGGCCAGACTTTCGCATCTACACAGGAAACGACCTGGGGATCAATATGATCGAATACGGGTCGGACTACTTGCTGGGACTTGCCGCATTTGCGCCTGAGAAATTCGCCGAACGAGACCGGCTCTGGGAGACCGGAGACGCCGAGTACTATGCCCTTTCGGACGCCCTGCAGTACCTGGGAAACGCCGCCTTTCGCGCACCCATTCCCGCATACAAACATTCCGCCGCAGTGTTCTTAAACCTCATCGGACGGATTCCGAGCGATCGGACCCATCCCAACAATCCACAGCGTTCCGGTTGGGAGGCAGAAATCATGGTGGACTGCGCTCGCCGGTTATCTCTGCTTTGAGTCTGCCGTGCTACCGGTACAACCCCACCATCGGAATTCCGGGCCGCGCGCGCCGTAACAACCACTCAAAGTCGACGTAAGATCGGCTCGTCGGTGTAAAGCAGTTGTGAGCGAAATGGCTGTTTCCGTCTTCATCACCAACGATCCGCGGCGGACCGCTGTTGTAGCGCTCGAATTCTTTCAGAAACCGCTCCACAAAAATGGGCTCGTCGGCGGGGTTTAAGTGCTCGCGGCGGTCTGATTCCGTAATACGCTGAACTCAGCGCGGAGTGATGCGAGCTTATTGCGCGGAGCGTATATTCGTGAAAGGAACTGCAAGCCAGGCCTTGGCAGAGATCACTGTCAAGCTGACGCCGCGGGACGGGTAGTGGGCAAGGAGCTTCCCTGTTGTAAGGAGTACATCAGCACTTCGCCATGTCAATATATTCGCTTTCTGGAGACGCTATCGTGGCAAATTCTCGCGTAGCAGTGATACCGGGAACGCAGCGGCAGCCTTGGAGGCCATTCAGGAACCATGGCTTCAGTTGCACCCGCAGGTAGTGGTTGAACGGGACAAAATACTGCGCGCCTTAGGGACACAAACGCTGGCTGAGCGTGAGCAGTGGCTCAATAAAGTAGGGGCGTTGAAAGACGAGTGGATCATCGAGCGAAAGGTGCAGCTTTTGATCGACAAAGGCGAAATTCTAAACGCCAAGCAATTACTCTTGTCCGTTCCATTCCAGAAAGTACATCAAACCTACCCCCGCACTGGAATGTGGCTGCAAATCTGTGAAAAGCTGAGAGAACCCTGTGATCCGATTCCTCAAGTCCTTGGAGAAGATCATCTGGCCCGATTTGGCGCGTACCGCGAGTTCAAGCAGTAACGACAACTACAGTGACCGACGTGAAGATGATCAGCGAGACTTCACGAAGGAATGACAGAATTGCTGCGACTAGCGTCCGTTGGTATGGGAGGACGACAAAACCGAGCCACGGAGCTTCGGATGGAGCGATCACAGCCCGCACTCCCACGTCAGCGTGACGTGCGATCACATAGCCAGCGACGAATAGAATTACAACTGTCAATTGAACAGAGGTGCCCATGTGGCGGTCGAAGCCTATCTGAAACGCTAGCAAAACGGACATGGTGCTTCGAACTCCGCACTGCGATAGTATGGCGCGAGACGTTGGAGACAGCGGGACAAAGGGGAATGACCATGACTTGGTTTCTTGCGTTGTCGCTCATTTTTGCGGGACTGTTAACGCCAGCTTCCGCTGCTCCTGCGTCTTCATCGCGTGGCGTGCTGCTGGTCGCCAACAAAGGCGACCAGACGCTCGGTCTGATTGACCCCGATACTGCAAGGCAGGTTGCGACCATCGCGGAGGGAGGCGTTACCGGGCATGAAGTCGCCGCGACTCCCGATGGCAAGCGGGCATTCGTACCGATCTACGGCAACTCTGGAGTCGGTATGCCCGGTACGGACGGAAGCACAATAGCGGTCATCGATCTCGACGAGCACAAACTGATCCACACAATTGATTTTAAGCACGGGGTCCGTCCCCATTGCGCCGTTTTCGGTCCAAAGGACGGTCTGCTCTATGTCACCACCGAGCTAGACAAATCTGTGACCATCATCGACTCACAAACCCTAAAGATTGTCGGCACGGTTCCCACCCAGCAGGCCGAATCGCACATGTTGGCGATTAGCCCAGATGGGCGCAAGGGGTACACGGCGAATGTGGGTCCGGGCACAATATCGGTGCTCGACCTCGTGGAGCGAAAAACCGTTACCGTGATCCCGGTGTCGGCGCATTTGCAGCGTATCTCGCTCTCTTCTGACGGGCACTGGGCGTTTACCTCCGACACAGAGAAGCCTCAACTGGCGGTAATCGATACCGCAACCAATAAAGTCCTTTCCTGGATCACACTGCCCGGCACGGGATACGGCACCGTTCCCACACCGGATGGGAAATGGCTGCTGGTCGCGATCCCCAGCACGAATGAGGTTGCAGCCGTCGATCTCGCGACCATGCGGGTGGTCAGGACGATTAGGGTCCCGTCTTCTCCACAAGAGGTGCTGGTACGACCGGATGGCATGGTCGCCTACGTTTCGTGCTCCGTTAGCCACCAGATTGCCGCGATCCAGATCAACGATTGGAGCGTGAAGCTGATCGAAGCCGGGCGCGGAGCAGACGGTCTGGCATGGGCTAAGTGAATTTCGAATTTATCCGTTGCGCGAGAGTAGAAGACCCTTGAATGACGAGAAGGGCGTTTTGTCAGCCCGAATCCCGAAGACCCAGCCAACTCGAGAGGAATCTCAGCGATTGTTCGTGGCAGACATCACAGACGCCGACTTCTGCCCCGTGGAGGGTTTCAACATTCGCCCCGTCTTCTCCTCCTCCGCTACTTCTGCTGTTCATTGTCTTGCTTTTTCTTCCCGAACAGTCCCAGGATCTGCTGAACTGGATTCTGTTCTTGCTGTGCCTGCTGCTGAGGTGCCTCAGCCGGATTCTTTGGACCACCAAGCAAATTTTGTAATGTACCGGCGACCGAAGCGGGGTTATTAATATTTGGGATCAACCCTTTTAACTTCATCTGGGCTAGTTGTTGGACATCGGCCTCAAATTTCGGCTTTGAAAAGGTACCTGTGATCAAAGCCGGGATCACCAACTCTCCCTGATTATTTGCCAGGGCCGTCTTCATAAATCCGCCAATGCTTTGGCCTCCCACTTTCTGGCTGACAGCTTGCGAAATCACAGCTGTCGCACGCATGTTCAAAGCTTCCGTAACCAAGCTAGCCGTGCCAACGAGGCCAATGTTTCCCACGTCAAGATGAGCCTGCAAATCGTTAGTCTGCGCGATTCCATTCTTAACAACAATCTTGCCCGTCATCTTCAGAATATTTGTAATACCAGATGCCGTTTGAGAGTTTGCGCTGGAATTTAAGAATCCAGCGATGGAGGACAGCTCATGACCGATATCGGCTCCCGAATACTTGACGTTCACGAAATTCAGATTCAATGTACCGTTCAGGGCTCTCATGATCTCCGCGGTACTGATGGACTTGATGGGACCCCCTGCGTGCATGTCCAAGTTCAGCATGCCTTCGCCGTTCACCTTTCTAGAGAGGTCACGCCGTATGCTTTCGCCATAGCTAAGATCGCGGGCAATTGCGCGTTCGGAGCCCGCAGCGTCGCGTCCACGATCGCCGACGGGGACATGTAATTGCGGATTGTGAGCTGAGAGTTCAGGGTGGTTCCTCCGGAAACCACACTGAACGGATTCGATCGAATTTCGGAGGGTGTCAGATTGAGTTTTATCTCTTGGATCTGCACTGGCTGCGCAATTTGTTTCCCGCTCATCTGAATATTGCTGGCCGTCACGGTTCCGTTGAGAGCGGGTTTATCCGCAGTCCCGATAGCTTGAACATTCGCATTCACGCTGCCCGTGACCAGGGTTCCTTGCGAGAGAGCCATTACCGACGCAGCTGCGAACTTTGCCGCTTCCGCGACCGAAACATCGTTTGCCCTCAGGTTCAGATCGATTTGTGGTGGCACAGTTTTGGCGTTGATCGTGCCAGTCATTTCTACAGGTGTGGGTCCCAGTTTCACCATGAACTTCCGAATCGCGATCATATCGGCCGACAAGTCGTCGGTCAGGTCGTATTCGGCGGAGATTGGATACCCGAGTTCCATCCCCCGCACTTTTCCATTCTGAATGTTCGCTTCACCTTCCGCAGCCAGCTTCCCGGAATCGGTACTGATTCGTGTCTGCCCGGACATCACGCCGTCCGTTCCGTTCAGGACAGGAGAATTTAAAACTTTTGATAAATCAGTAATCTGAACTCCTTTTACATCCAAGCGTGCCATGGAAGGGCGTCATGGTGAGATCATGCCTCAGCAAGAGGACCGACTTCTCCCTGCAGTCGAAGCTCCTGGGTGCCCGCACCGGCCATGTGGGCAGCAAAATCGATTGTGAATGGGCTGGTGAGCGAAAAGCCTTTCACCGTCACATCAATGTGGTCGTATAGAGAAGGCGTCTTGCTTTGAATCTGATCTAGGAGAGAAATTTGCCCATCCTTGATCGTCAATTCCCCGAGCGAGAATTGCTGCTCCTGCGCAGGATTCCGCCGAGCGGAAGGGTGACCGACTGAGGCGAAATTCCACTCGCCGGTATGGTTTTTTATGAGATTTACTGTCGGCTGGTGCAAATCCAGAGAGACGATTTGGATCTGCTTGTGCAGCAGCGGCAGCAACTGGACCGAGACATCCAGCTCCTTGGCTTTCACGAACGGGGCATCTGGGCTGAAGCGCGGATCATCTGCGATCGCCAGATCCTGTACTCCGAAGCGCGGAGGAAAGAGCCGCAGTTGCATGTTCCCAAGGTTCACGGGGCGACCGAGTTGTTTCTGAAGCTCAGATTGAATCGTCTCGCGGTACTTGTTGACATCGAAAGTAGCGGCAAAAATTACAGCGGCCACGACCGCAATAAGAACGACAATTCCCAGCGCAATTCCGATTTTCCGCACGAGAACTCCTTCCCAGTGGCTGTTCCGAAAATGTTTGATGACATCCGACGGCTAGAGTTTGCTGTTTGTAAGCAACTGAAACCCAAAGGGGTTGGTGGTCATAATCTCTCCTCTTTCTTTTGGGTGTGGTGGAAAGGAAGTGTTCCGGAGATGGCCGTCGCCGCGCTGCGTGCTTTTCATAGCCCCTGTTTCTCTTTTGACTCGGAAGCAACTCGAACCGTGAGGTCAATGCAAACCAGCGGTCGCATCGAGGCGTTCCGTCGGCAAGTGGATTCGCTTGGGTCCTCCGCTGAGCGGAAGATTCGGCGATCCACCCAGACCTCGAGATTCGGCCGCCATCAGAGTCCGGGCCGGGGGCCGGTATCCTCAAGTTCTGCTAAGCTGAGCAGCGTCAACATCGAGAAGAGAGGACAAAACTGTGGAAATGGTGGCCGGCGTGGATCTTGGCGGAACTGCCATCAACTATACGTTAGTCAACCGGGAAGAAAAGTTTCTCATCGAGGGTCTGTGCGAGCATCCGGCGCTTTCAAAGCAGGGACCAGAGGTCTGCCTGGAGCAAATCGCAACCGGTCTCAAGATCGCCACCGATCGGGCAGGCATTGCTCTTGATGACGTGGTCGCCATCGGCCTCGATACTCCCGGTCCGTCCAGTGCCGCCGGCCGGCTCAGCGCGCGAGGTTCCACCAACTTTGTGCATCCCAAGTGGGCGGGATTCGATATCCGCGAGGGTCTGGCGCACAAATTAGGCAAGCCCGTGTCCTACCTGAACGATGCCAACGCAGCCGCGCTCTGGGGACACTATGCGATCTTCGGAGCCAACAGCCGCGAAACCTCGATTTCCGATGTCGTCGGTACGGGGAACGGAGGAGGCATCATTCTCGAAGGCAACGTCGTGAAGGGCAAGAACGGATTTGGCGGAGAACTCGGTCACGTGCTGATTCCGTATCAAAGCATCGCGGGTATCGCCGGTATCAAGCCGCACTGCAATTGCGGGCGAATCGGCGACCTGGAGTCGCTTTGCTCTCTCACTGCGATCGAGAAAACCCTCCTGCCGTTTTATCTGCAGCGCTATCCGTCCCACCACCTCGCGAAGCAGGACCCGCACCAGGCGGCCAAACTTGTTCGTGGCCTGGCGGATCAGGGCGATCCCATGTGCAAAGAAATCTTCCGGGTTCAGGCCCACGCCCTGGGACTCTTTTTCGATGAAATGGTGAATACTTTCGACCCCGATGCCTTGATCGTCGGCGGCGGTGTTCTGGAAACCAGTCAGGAGTTCCAGCGATGGTTCGTGGCAGAAATCCGCGTGGGGATGCCGGCCCAGCGAGAAGAGCAGGCCGACATTCCCATCCACGTGATGCCCAATGGCGATACCGCCGGGGCGCGAGGTGCTGCGCTAGAAGCACTAAAACTTGCCAGGCAGAGCGGCCTCGCATAGGGGGGAGAAGAGCATGTTCGATCGCGTTCACCACCTCGCCATCATCTGCTCAGACTACGGAGGTCGAGCATTTCTCCGTCGAGATTCTTGGGTTAAAAGATTGTGGGGGGACTTACCGCTAAGAACAAAAATCCTTCAAGCTGGAACTCTTTGTAGCGCCGGATATTCTGGAAGTCCGAACCGATAAAAACCTCTGCGACGTCCCAGTCCCAGAGGTGGAAAGTTTCAGTTGACGTAAGCGGATCAGGTTTTCAGATAGAGTGTATCGTACGGACAAATGAAGAAAAAGGATCTGTATTGAGGGCGACGTCCATATCCGCCTTCACGCTCTCGATCGATTTATCTTGGCCGGCCATGGCGACGGCCAACAGTACCAGAACTAAGCAAACTATCGCGGAACCTTTCATTGCGATGCACCCGGCAAATATGTTGCTCCCGCATAAGGACTAAGGACAGGTGGCCTGTATCTCCCCCAGCGCTTGCTTAGAGGCCGGGGAGGTGACGAATAGATCCAGTCCTTTTGACGTGAACGGCAGACTCGCAACCGGTTCTGCCAAGTGGCGCACAATATCCAGCGCGGCAGGGCACTCGCCTTGCGAGGCCTCGGCCTTGGCCCGTTTCAGCTTCACCGCGACGTAAATTTCGCGGACATTCTCGCCGCCTTCCTCCCGCGCGAAGAACCGATTGGCGAGTTGCTTCTCGGCTTCATCGAACTCTCCGGCGTCGCTGAGCAAGCGCACCAGCCGGAACACTAATACTGCTGGGGCGGTCTGCAATTCTGGGAATCCCTGGAGGGCGCGAGCTCTTTCGCTGGCTCGCCGTCCGACCTTTTCCATGGCTTCCTCCAGCCCAAGATAGAGGTCAACATTATGGGAATCGTACTGCATTCCTTCGCGGAAGATTTCAATTGCCCGCTCCGGCGATTCTCCAGACTTCAGCATCGCATACCCCATATTGCGGTGCAGTGTGGAGATAGCTGGATTTATGCCGCGCGTTGTTCCCCATTCCTGCAGCGCCTGTTTGGGCATGCCTCCAGCGAGATAAAGCGAGCCCAGCAAGAAGAGAGCGGTCGCGTCCTTCGGGTTCACTTCGATCGCGCGATGTAACACGGCGAATGATTCCGGCCGGTTGGGAAAAACATAGCTTGTGGGCATGCTGGAAGCGGCGGCGAAGTCTGCGCTTCCGTCTTTGCCAAGAGCATACCGGCAAAAACCACGGTAATAGGCAATCAGAGGATAGGCAGCAGGATGAAGCACGCCGGGCTCGCCGATGACCTCTGAGCCGGACGGATACTGCCGTGAGAGAACATCGAGGGCATCCGCATAAAGGCCGAAACGCATGTAATCGGTGGCGATTTCAAGGATGCGCTCTGGATCCGCGGCAAGGTGTGTCATCAGACCCGGATCGCTCTGCCCCAGCCGCATGCCTTCGTAACGGAGAAATGAGCTGGTCGGGTCTTTCTGCTTCCAGAACGCGAGCCTATTGATGGCCTCAACGTTGCGTTGCACCGAGCGCAGAAGCGCGACCTCCATGCCTCCTGCGCGAACCAACTCGGGACGGTTGCTCACAACTTCCTGGATCATTCTTAACGCTGACAGCCGGTCGCCGGCCCGGGCTTCCATTGTAGCCAACATCATCATTGCAGGCGCGTGATAGCTGCCGGACTGTTGCGCGAACTCCCACTGGGTGCGAGCCTCGCGAACATCCCCCTGGGCCGCCAGCGCCAGGCCCAAGTAGTACGCAGTTTCGTGGTCGCTATTCACCCACGCCAGTGCTTTGGAAAGATGCTGCGCCGCAAGATCGTACTGGCTGAGAATGACCTCAAGTTTGCCCGCCGCCCGGTTCAGAGCGATGCTGTTCGGAAAGCGTGCGAGTCCCGCTTGGTATGTCTTGAGCGCAACTATTAGTTCGCCATTGCTTTCCTGGTCGGTGCCGACCGCCATGAAGTCGTCTGCGCCGCGATTGGCTTCCGCCGGGAACTCGCGCGCTGGCTGTTCGCCGGTTTGAACCTTGTCACGACTGACGAAGTCATACTCGCCTTCGGTATGCCGCAACAGCACTTTGCCGGCTTGATCTCTAATTTCGATCGTGTACGTTGCACGTGCAGGAAGGCTAAAGGCTTTTCGAAAGGTTTCACGCGGCGAGAGCGAAGCATGTGCGGAGCTGACGGCTTGCGTGCCATTCAGAACGCTTACCAATGCATTCGGTAGTTCCCCGGTTACATTGAGGACCGCTTCGATCACCGCGGTCTCTGCACTGTCGCTGTGGCGACTCAGGTTGATCACAGCGTCTGGGTTGGCGCGAGAAACGCTGCCGAGTTTGCGGATCGGAATCCAGTATTCGGTGAAGGACCGCGTTTCCTGTGGATTTAGAAACCCGTAGGTCTCCTGGTCCCGAAACAAGCCAGCCTGAATCTCCACGTAGGAACTGTTGTCGTCCGACAGCGCCGTACGCCAGTCCAGGCCATCTTCATCGCTACCCCAGGACCAAATCTTCTTCGCGGGAAGGTCCAGAGGCGACGAGTAATGCACAATCCCCGAATCTGTGCGCGGATGGTACACCGCCATGTAGGGCTCCCGGCTGCCATAACTGAAGCGTGATACCGGACCATTCTTATGATTGCGGACAACACTCTGGTCAACGCCCGCCGAATTTACCGGCCAGGTATCGATGTCGGCGAATCCATGAGCGGCAGTAAATTCCATGGGATACAAAATGCGGCTGTCGTCCCAGACTTGGACGCCGGCATTGGTCCACCAATAAAAACGGTGACGGGTGTCGCTGCGATTGTAGAGCGTGGTCTTCTGTTCGAGGTAAGCACGTCCCGGGCGGAGCGTGAGTTGGACGCGCCACTGCATGCCGTAAACCCGGTCGATGTTGCCCACCCACACGGACGCCCCACCGTCAGATTCTCGGCTGGTGGCGAAGTCGACTGGCGAGACCGTCATCCAATTGTGCGAAACCGGAAAATTGAATTCAACGCCCAGAGCCGCCCACATCCCACGGTAGGCAATGCGGGCAAATTTGATGCTTGGATTTGCGTAGAACATCGAGGCGCCGTTAATCTTGTCAATACAGGTGTAGAGATGACCTCCGAGATCGGGCAGCACGGTGCACTTCAAATATTCATTCTCAAGATTGAGAGTCCTCCACTTTCGCGGTATGCGTCTATCTACCAGATTGTGGCGCAACGTGTAGGGATAATTGAGGAATCTGCCAGTGCTAAAAAATTCGAACGGGGGATTCGGGTCGGGAAGCCCTTCTTCAGAGGTTGGAATGGTCAGCGAGTCTTCCCAGACTCGCACGGTTTCTGCTGGCCTCCGACCGGGATCAGCCCACAAGTTTGCGTGCAAAACTATCGGGACAAGCGCTACAAAAGCGCCTATCATGAGGTTTCGGCGCTTCAGAAAACATGTTTCCGCCCGGCATGGCGCAAGATTGCTGATTAACCGAAACAATCTTGAGACACGACAAGCGGTCACTTCCATTTGCCTGTGCCTTCGACAATGGTAACGTAACGGTCGATAGGTAGTTCAGTGAAGCGCTCTACTTTTGCGCTAGGCTTCGGCCATTTTATCTCCAGCCAGTCGATCTTGGTTCGCTTCCCGATCCCAAGCACCATCCGGGGATCGTGGGAAGACAAAAAACTTCCTCCGCCGACCTTCGTTCGCTCTCGCTTTAAGTCCCCTGCCTGGTAAGACACTCGCGCCCCAATGCCATCAGGATTCGATTTGGTTCCGGCGAGATTGATCCCAAGCCAATGGTTTTGATTCCCCACATTGTTGCGCAAGAGAACTGGGGCAGAATCATTCACCGCTATCAGAACATCGATTCCACCGTCGTTATTGAAATCCCCAATGGCCATGCCACGGGCTGACAGGGGCTTCGTGAATACAGGACCGCTCTGTGCACTTACATTCTGGAAGCTTTTCCCCGTGTTGTGAAAGAGCATCAGCGGCTCCCGGTACTTGACCTGGCTGTGCAAGCTTTCGATCAAGTCATCCGGGTTGCCGTTGGCGAGAAATAGGTCGAGATTACCGTCATTGTCGTAATCGAAGAACTTCAGTCCCCAGCCGCTCATCAGCCGCGTGGCGGAGCCGATACCAGTTGGTCCTGCCTGATCATCGAAGGTTTCGTCGTGGTTGTTCTGGTAGATCGAGAACATTTCGCGATCGATGTTGGCCACGAACAAGTCCATCCATCCGTCCTGGTTGAAGTCGGCGGAATCAACTCCCATTCCGGAGCGCGCGCGTCCGTCGGCGCTGTAGGCCACGCCCGCAGTAGTAGCCGTTTCTTCGAACTTGCCGCTGGCTCGATTCATGAAGAGAAAGTTAGGAACAGTGTCATTGCCAACAAATAGGTCGAGACGGCCATCGTTGTTGATGTCAGTCGCCACTACACCCCAGGCCTTCCCAGGATAATTGGCGATGCCAGATGCCTTGCTGACATCGGTAAAAGTTCCGTCGCCATTATTGTGGAACAGCCAACTCGGCATGGGCTGATAGAGACGCGGAATGCAGTAGCCGTGTTTGCCCTCTTCGCCGGGACCGCAGGATTTATTAATGGACTTCGAAAATTCCACAAATTGGCAGACAAACAGATCGAGCCGACCATCGTTATCGTAATCGAACCACACAGCGCTCGATGACCATCCTGGGGCAGTCACCCCCGCCTTCTCGGTTACATCCGTGAAGGTGCCGTCCCCATTGTTGTGATACAGAATGCTCCTGCCATATTGCGTAACGTAGATATCAGGGAAGCCATCGCCATCGTAGTCGCCCACGGCTACACCCTGCCCGTAACCGCCGCCGGCTACTCGGGCTTTTTCCGTCACGTCGGTAAAAGTGCCGTCGCGGTTATTGCGATAGAGCGCGTTGCGTAGAGGTGGATTGGGGTCATAGAAATCGCACTTCCCGCTGTTGACGAGGTAAATATCCATCCACCCGTCGTTGTCGTAATCGAGGAAGGCACAGCCGGGTCCGGTGGTTTCAGGTAAGTATCGCGCCGTGGACTTACCGGCGGTATGCACCCACGTAATGCCGCTCATTTGCGGAGTGATTTCTTCAAATGGGTAAATCGGATCGGGCAACCCGCGAACAACACGCGGCAGTCCGCTGACTGCGAGGGTCCCTGCAATTCCGCGAAGGAAGTGCCGTCGGGAAACTTCGAATCCAGCGCTGTCTTGTTGTGAAAAGAATTTGATCACGCTTCTCGACAGTGGTTATACGCAGAGAACACGTCAATTCAATTAGCTTAGTTTGGATCTTGCGGTTCAGCAGTTTGCTGTTGTCCGGCCTCGCCTTTCTGCGTCATCTGACGGTGAATCGCAAACTCCTTGTCAGCATCCTGTTTACGACCCGCACGCGTCAAAGCCGTCGCAAGACTATAGTGTGCCCCGGGATTTCGGGGCTCAAGCTTGACCGCCGTTTCAAGAGGTGGAATCGCGTCAGTGAATCGCTTGGCCGAAAGTAACGTGGTGCCCAGCCCCAGAAATGCGTCCCCGAAGCCGGCGTCCAGTTCAGTGGCGCGAGAGAAATGTTGAATAGCCTCCGGCCACTGACTATCCTCGCGTGCCAGTTCGCCCAGCACATATTCGGCGCCGGCGTTCGTAGGATCTATTTCAAGTTCCTTTTGGAATTCCTTTTTCGCGTCTTCCGCGGCGGTCGGGCCGGGATCAGGCTTCGAGAGCAGCAACCGGCCCAGAAGGAAATGAATTCCCGGGAACTGGGGATTCTTTTGCAGAACCAGCTGATACTCTTTTTCCGCTGCGTCCCACTTTCCCTGGGCTTCGAGAGCTTCCGCATTCAGTTTATGCGCCTCAACGGAGTTCGGCGCCGTCATTGCGAGTTGTTGCGCGGCCCGGGTCGAGAGATCGGAAAAGGTGTGAACTGAAAGAGAAAGCACCTCCGGATCATTGGGAAACTCGTGGTTCAAGAGGCGCAGGAAGTCGACCGCCGCGTCCGTTTGATTGAGCAGCATGGCGCAGCGCACCCCGGCAAAGGCTGCGGTGCGCTTTATGGTCTTATCGGTGCCCGGTTGCGACGCTCTTTTCAGAGCCGGTAGCGCCTCTTCACACCGTCCATTCTGCGCGAGCTTGATCGCGCGTTGCGCGGTTAAGGGTGCTGGTTTGGTCGCTTGGCCGAACCCTTCGGCAACCACCAGCAACGCCATGAACAAGACTAAACCCTGGGATTCAAACATAGAAAAGGGGCAGATGTCGGAAAAACATCTGCCCCCCATCATATCAGCGGGCTCAATAGTAAAGCTTGAGCGCAAACTGGATGACTCTCGGACTTGATGAACTACTGGTTACGCCCATCGTGCCGCCGCAGCACGACGAGTTAGGCGAGTTCAGGTTTACGTGGTTGAACGCGTTTATGAAGTCGCCTCGGAACTGCAGCCTCGCTCGCTCCGAAAATTGGAAGTTCTTCTGCAGACTTAGATCCGCATCCGCATAGCCAGGTCCGATTACCGGTCCCTGTGCCGGACACGTCCCGAATACGTTGGCGGGGTTAGTATACGGAGTGGGGTCGAACCATCGATAACCGGAGAACGCGCCGCTGCTCGGATCAAAGTACTTTTGCCTTCCGAAGGTTCTTCCTGCTCCGGAGCCGCAATCCGGGCGCAATCCGCGGCTACCTGTGTTAGCGGAATCACCGTTGGCGAAGTTGAAGTCATACAGCGCCACCGGGAATCCGGAGTGCACCGAGACGATTGGGCTGACGGACCACCCGCCGGCCATGCCATTTACGACAGCATTCGACCCGCTGCCCCAACGCTTCCCGTGACCGAATGGAATATCGTAAACCGCGTAGGCGGACAGCACATTCTTGGAATCGAAGAAGCAGTTCGCCCAATCGGCTTTCGGGGCATAGAGGTTTTGGTAGTAGGGATTGGCCGGAGCTGCCTGCGCACCCCAATTTCCGTAATAGCCGCTGTTGTCAGTCCGGCAGCGCGAGAAGGTGTAAGCCACCTGGTATTGCAACCCGTTGGAGTAACGCTTCTGCAGCACTGCCTGAAGAGCGTGATAGTTGGAACTTCCCGTCGAGGCCGTGCCCGAGATCTGAGAGATGTCCTTCTGGAACGCCGGATTTCCCGAGAAGTAAATGCTGGGGCAGGTGGTCGCCGGCGCCACAGCGACACAACCAGCTTCACCGTTCAAACGCCTCTGCAGGTACGGGGTTGGAACCATCTCATGTGTTCCATGCTGTCCCACGTAGCCCGCTTGGAACGTCATTGAGTTGGAAAGAAGTTGCTGCCACGTGAAGTTCCACTGATAGGTAATCGCAGGCTGTACATGAGGATCCCAGACGCGAACCAATGCAGAGGCGAAGGGATCGGTTGCCGAACCTACTGGTACGATTCCATTCTCCGTCCTGGTGGGAGGAAGGTTGACTCCACTGGTGGCCACTCGAGTCTCCGCCGGCGTAAACGGGGGGTTGATGGGAAGACGCAAGTTTGTGCCGGTGCCTTCCAGATACGAAGAGATACTGAAAGCTGACCGGATGACAGACTTCCCGCCTAGGGCTCCTGGAGTCCAAGCCAAGCCGATGCGAGGCTGGAAATCCTTTCCTCCGTAGGTGCCATTGTAGAGGCCGGCACTGCCATTTCTGCAAGTTACCGGAGCAGTCCCAAGGTTCACAATTGAGCAATTCGGCGCAATGACCTGACCAGTGAGCAAGTCGAAGTTGTCCTGGCGATTCTTTTCTTCTACCCAAGGGGTGTGCGCCTCATAGCGAAGTCCCAGATTGACTGTGAGGCGATCGGTAGCCCTCCAGTCGTCCTGGAGATACACGCCGAAAATGCTTGCCCGCTGTCCCCATTCGCCACCCGGAATTCCTCGCTGATATTCGTCGGGGACGCCCAGGTAGAAATCAGCTCCGCCGTAACCACCCACAGTGATGGGCTTTCCAGTGGCAGGATCGATGGGGCAATTGGGCGCCTGGGACGCCACGGTCGATGCGGCCGGGTTGCAGTTGGTGAACTGACCATTGAACTGGATTTGACCGAGCGCACCGTTGTTTCCGGTGTAGAAGGTGTTGATCCGGTCACGCCAGAACTCGAAACCAGTGTGGAAGACGTGGCGGTCATGGGTAAGGACCACGGCGTCGGATGCCTGAATCACCGCATCTTGAAATTTCTGCTCGATCCAGCTGTTTCCGACGTTGGTGAGCGGTCCGCCGTTTGTGTTGAAATCCAGGAACAGCAGCCCCGGCCGGTTGGCGTTCGCACCGGCAATGCCAAAATCGGTTCCGGCGGCTGCAGCCCCGCTGCTAAACGTCGGCCCATTATGCAAGCGAACGTGATTAATCCCAACACGCGCATCGTTCAATAGAGTTGGACTGAAAGTGTGGCTCCAATCTACCGCGACATTCTCAATCGGAGCATCCGAAAAGCCGCCTCCCAGCAGCGCAAACGAGTTGTCACTTGGATTGTGCTGGTTGGTGTGCGAGTAGCGCCCGAAAAGGTGATCCTTCGAACTGACGTTGTAATCGATCTTTATGTCGTACTGGTTGTTGTTGAGCTTCGAAACCGTTGTGTAGGTGGCGTTATTCTGAAGACCCGGGCCAGTAGGAGACAGGTACAGCGATGACGTGAAAAGTTTCTGAGCAACAGGATCGATGGGTTCTGTAATCACGTTGTTCAGGAAGGCCGGGTTTCCGGCAACGAGGGGATTGTAGAGCTGGTTTATGATATTGCCCTTGCTATCCCTGTCCTTACAAATTCCTGCTGTGAATCCGCTGTTACAAATGTCTCCAAAGTTCCCCCCCCGCTCGGCGGCCGTGAAGACACCTACCTTCTGTGTGCTGGACGGGTGGTCGAAACGCTGGGACTGCCAATCGAAGAAGAAAAACAGCTTGTTCTTGACGATCGGACCGCCAATCGTGCCCCCGAACATGTTCCAGCGGAGTTTATCTTTGGGGAGCGCTTTCCCTGGCCCAAGAAAGCCATTCTCCCATTTGTTCGCATTCAGCTTGTCGTTGCGGAAGTACTCCCACAAGTCGCCGTGAAACGCATTCGTCCCCGACTTGATCGTTGCGCTGACAATGCCGCCCTGGTAGTTGCCGAATTCCGCGGGGGCATTCTGGGTGATGAGGTTGAATTCCTCGATCGCATCCGGCGCCGGAGTAAAGCCGACCAGGTTATCCGACACCTGGTTGTTGTCCATGCCGTCGAGAATAAAGTTGTTGGCCTGTTCCCGGTTCCCGTTGATGTAGGGTCGTCCGCCGCTAGCCGTGTTGTCACCATTGTTAAAGCTGTCCGGGTTCGGTGTGACGGAGCCCGGCGCCAGCAAAGTGAGCTGCACATAGTTGCGGGTGGCCAGTGGCAGTCGGTCATTCGTGTTGGCATCAATGATGGTGTCGACTGTGGTGCTCTCCGTCTTTAGGATAGGGGCGGCGCCCGTGACCTCCACCGTCTGCGTAACCTGTCCCACTTTCATTTGCACGTCGACACGCGCCGTCTGGTTGAGCACCAAAGTGAACGCCGGATGGACTGACGTCTGAAAACCAGGGGCGGTCACTTTCAGTTCGTAATTTCCAACGGGAATGCGGTTGATGTTATAGGCGCCGGAATCGTTGGTCTCACCTAAATACACGGTGCCTCGTTCGACGTCGTTCGCCGTGACCTTCGCGCCCTTGATCGGGGCCCCGCTGGAGTCCACCACCGTTCCTACAATGGCGGCCGTAACTTCCTGGCTCCAGGCAGACTGAACGGCGCCCGCAAGCGCCATCGAAAGAAACAATAGGTAACAAAACACAGCTGACCGTCGTCCCGTCATCACAGAACCTCCTCAGTACACTTTTCCCCAGAAAACTGCGTGGGGTCATGCTATATAGCACATCGCTTGCCTAGGTCAAGAAAAAAATGCATCAACGGCAAATTTCTTTTGGGAATGCCCAGTCGGATTCCGGGGAGCATCCCTTCATGGGCGCTCGCTTCCTATGAAAAAACGGAACCAGCAGTCGAAGACTTTAATTATCCATACTATTGAACAAATCGCTGGTCATCATTCAAGAATTCACTGCTGCATCCAGAACTCTCCGCCGTGGCTCCTCGTTGTTTTTGCGCGACAAAATTCTATTTGTGCGGGTTGTTCTTTGAATCAAGCGCCTCGTTAAGAACTTAAACCTGCAAATAGATTCTTTGCAATTTCATATTGAGCTATGTAGCACTCGTGTAGTATGGTGCACGTGCCAATGGAGTGTTCATGCGACAATCCCCGCGAAACGGGATGCCCGCGTACAAGCGAATTCAGGGTGCGATCCTAAAACGGCTCGAATCGGGGCAGTTGAAACCTGGTGACGCGGTCAACTCTGAACGTGAACTGGCGAAGATTCATCGCGTTAGCCTCATGACGGCTCGCCATGCTCTGGCCGGGCTGGAACGCGAGGGCATGGTCGTGCGTCGTCTTGGAGCAGGTACATTCGTAGCCCCACCAAAGATCCATTTCAATAAGCTGATGAGCTACACCGAACAAATGTCAGGCCGGAGTCTGTCGGTGTCCTCGAAATTGCTATCTCTCGGCATAATCGACACCGAGCAGGAAATAGCGGCGCGACTTGCTCTGCCGGCCAGCAGCCGGCTGATTAAGATAGAACGACTTCGCCTGGGCGCAGGTGAGCCGTTCGCTATCGAGACCTGTTACTTGTCAGCCGACGACTTCGTCGGCCTGGCTCAAGCGCCGTTGGACCGGGTCTCGCTCTTTTCCATCCTGGAGCACGATTATGGGCTGGAAATAGCGCACGCGGACGAAGAAATCGACGCCACAACTGCCGACCCTCATACCGCCAGACTTCTGGGCATCTCGCACGGCGCGCCAGTCCTCCGAATTCGCCAAGTGATCTACTCCACAACGGGCAAGACTGCGCTATATGTATTGGGTCTCTATCGTTCGGACCGGCACACCCTTTTGATCCGAAGATTTCGTTAGAGGAGAATTATTTGGAAGCGGCTGTCTTGGGCCCGAATTGCTGCAGTTGTAGCGGATCTTTTCCTTCCACGATCAGGTAAAACTTGTCGGCCTCGACATTGCGGAAAACCTGCTGTTGCCCGCTGGGCCAAGCTACCTCGACGATTTCTGCACGCTTTGCCTGGCCCAGTCCGAAATTTGCGCGCAGATCGCTCTGTGAAAGATAACTTCCTCCTCCTGCGATTTCGCGAATTTGTGACGTCGTCCCCGCAACCACGTGGATGCGAGTCCCCATCGCGTCCCGATTACTCTTTGTTCCTGACAACTTGAAGTTAAGGAAATGGTTGCCATTGCCGGCGCTGTTGTGAAGCAAGAGCGGCGAATCTCCGTTGTTTGCCACAACCACATCCATAAATCCGTCATTGTCGAAGTCTGCGAAAGCAACTCCACGACCTACATAGGGAGTTACAAAGCCATTTCCGGACAGCTTGCCTACTTCAGTAAACTTGCCGTTTCCTGCATTGTGGAACAGAGAATTGATCTGCTTGTAATGAGTCCCCGGCGTAGCCTGTTCCACCTCGGGATAGACGTGGCCGTTGGCGATAAAAAGATCCAGCCAGCCATCGTTGTCATAATCGAAAAAGCCGCCGCCGAAACTGAGCACATCGCGTGTCTGCCGGGTGATGCCGGCTTGTTCGCTGACTTCGTCAAACAAGCCTTTACCTTCGTTATGCCACAGGTGGTCTGAAGACCGCTGAAAGTCGGAAATGTAAAGATCGAGCCGGCCATCGTTGTCATAGTCTCCGAGAGAAATGCACATTGCAGCCATCACCCTTCCCTGGGAGGTTAGAGCCATCCCGCTGACCAGTCCCATCTCCTTGAAAGTACCGTTACGTTCGTTGTGGTAGAGATAAGCATTCAGACCATCGTTGGCGACGAATAAATCGGGCCATCCGTCATCGTCATAGTCGGCGGCCGCTACCGAGAGATTTTTGCCGTCGGGCTGATAGATTTTCGCTGTGGCAGTCACGTTGGTGAAAGTGCCGTCGCGATTGTTGTGATACAGCGCGTCCGGACTGCCGCGGTACTCGCTGGGAGCGCAACTGCTGAGCACGTCACCCAGCGGACAGTAACGTTTGTTTCCTAAATCGACGTAGCTTCCTACATAGAGATCGAGCCAGCCATCGCGGTCGTAATCAAAAAACGTGGCTCCTGAATGAAATGCCCCGGACTCGGTGCCGGCAACTCCAGCCTTGTCCGTGATGTCGGTAAATGTTCCGTTGCCGTTATTGCGATACAAAACATTGCGACCATACTGAGTCACAAAAAGATCGGGATAGCCGTCATTGTTGAAATCTCCCCACACGCAACCGAGCCCGTATCCGGTTCCGGTGACGCCGGCCTTTTCAGTGACATCGGTGAACGTACCGTCACCGTTGTTGCGATAGAGTGCATTGCTTACGGAAACCCCTCGATTGTAGAGATCACGTCCATTGACGAAATAAATATCCGGCCAGCCATCGCCATCGAAGTCGGCGACGCAGACTCCCGGACCAAACTCCTCGCGATTAATCGAAACTCCTTTATTCCCTTTGAAGTGAACAAACTTGATACCAGCCGCGGCAGTTACATTTGTGAACTGGATCGAATTTGGTCTTACGTCCTGGCCGTAGAGTTTGGGAATGAAACCTGAAGCGTTGACGATCACGACCAGCAAGACGGCTCGGACGAAACATTTTCTCAGTGCCGAGGGCTGGGACTTCACTTTTAAGAATATCGCCCGACTGGCGCCTTGTATCATGGGGACCGATCCGGCCAAAGAACTGCTCCTCCGGAAGCGACAGTACAACACGCAACTCGGCAGATCAACTGGTCGTGTAGGCATCGCATAGAACTTATCGAGGCCGATTATGTTCACTAATGCGAGACAGCGCAAGAGGGCGAGCGGCGCACGCGGCCTCAGCATGATTGCGGTCTTGTACTTCTCTTGTGTGGGCGCCGCGCTCACTGCGCAGCAAATCGCGCCCGAGATGCCCATGCAGGCGAAGTACGAAGACGGCGCTGAATTCCGATGGCTGAACAAGAAGGTCCTCGACTCGCGCTTGCTGGACAGCATGGAAGACCTGTCCGCCTGGTCGTTTGCCGGTGCGGGAGAGATGAGTTTAACCGACGTCCACGCCAAAGATGGCCGGCATTCGCTGCGAATCCGGTCTACTACTAACATCGCCCAGGTTGACGGCGGCGGCGAGTGGGAAGATCTTGTAGCGACCAGAAAGTTTCCCGCCGAAGACTGGAGCCGCTACAACCGCATCTCTCTGTGGGTCTACCCGGATGTTATCGGCGCGCCCGCCATCTCATGCTCCCTAGTCCTTCACAATGACGGCTCCCACAAGTTGCCAGACTCCTACAACGAGGGGCGCCACGAGTCGATTCTTCTCACAAATCACACGTGGAATCATGTTGTTTGGGAAATCGCTCCTTTGTACCGCGACCGCGTCACTGCGCTTGAATTCGCCTACAGTCTTCCCAAGAAATTTCCCGACCCGGGCGACCAGACGATTCTAGACATCGACCAACTGGAATTGCAGAGCGTGGTAGCCGATCACGTCGAAGGTTGGGACGTGGCACCGGGAAAAATTGCCTTCAGCAACAGTGGATACACGATCGGTTCCTCGAAGACAGCAATCGCCAGCGATCTGACAGCGCGTAAGTTCTCGGTAATTGACCCGAAGACCGGCAAGATTGTTCTGACCAAACCGGTCGCGCAAACTTCCACCCCGTTGGGCAAATATCAAGTACTGGATTTCTCTGAAGTGCGCACGCCGGGCACGTACTTGATCAAAGCCGGAGACGCGCAGACTCGTTCTTTCCGCATCGGAGATGACGCCTGGCGTGACAGTATCTGGAAGGCGATCAACTTTATGTACAGCGAGCGATGCGGAACGGAAATCCCGGGCATTCACGGCAGATGTCATCAAGATATCTACACGCTTCATGGCGACGAGCGAATTGTCGTCAATGGTGGATACCACGATGCCGGAGATCTTTCTGCAACGGGGAACACGCCCGGAATGGTGTACGCACTATTGTCGCTTGCGGACAGTCTGAAGCGGCAAGGCGTAGACCCGGTTCTCTGCAATCGCCTTTTAGACGAAGCGCGCTGGGGCTTGAACTGGGTGCTGAAAACGCGATTCGGAGACGGATATCGCAGTACCGGCCAATTGGTGAGTTACTGGACCGATGGCATTATGGGCACCGCCGACGATCGCTTCGGCCAGGCCGTCAATAATCCCGAATGGAACTTCCGGGTAAGCGGAGTGGAAGCGTTGGCAGCGCGCATTCTGAAAGAGAGCGACCCGGAACTTGCGAACCGCAGCCTGATGATTGCGGAAGAAGACTGGAAGTTCGCGGTCGAAGGTCTGAAAAGCGCGCCTCCGCTCGCTGAGGTCTATGGCGCACAGGACGAGTTGGAACGAACATCTTTCGGCGTTGTCGCGTCGGTCGAACTCTTCTTGGCGACCGGCGACGATCGTTATGCACAGGAAGCCATTGTCCTGGGCGATCAGGTGCTCGCCTCTCAGGAGCGCACCCTGCAGCCCTGGACGATTCCGTTGACCGGATACTTCTACACCAGTCCGAGGCGAGAAAATCTTTTTCATCGCTTTCACATCGGCCAGGAGCAGGAGCCGATCGTCGCTCTCATCCGCTTGTGCGAAGCCTTCCCGGACCATGAAAAGTGGATGAAGTGGTACTCGTCAGTCGTCTTGCACTCACACTACTACCTCAAAGCAGCTGCCGCCGTCGATGAGCCCTATGCGGTTTTACCAGCCTCCGTCTATCGTGAGAGCGAAGCGCGCCTCATTCCCGAAACCAAGAATTGGACTCCACTTCGGGCGGCCGATCGCCAGGCCTACGTGGAAGAGGTGCGGCGCGGAATCCCGCTTGGTGGCGAGAACTATCTGCGCAGATTTCCCGTCTGGTTTGATTTTCGCGGCAACTCCAGCGTTCTGCTCTCGGAAGCCAAAGCGCTATCGCGGGCGGCACGGTTGCGCGGCGATCTGGAAGCCGAAGACTTGGCTCAGAAACAGGCGCAATGGTTCGTCGGCCGCAATCCCTTCGCTGCAAGCGTAATGTACGGGGAGGGCTACGACTGGACGCCGTTGTACAGCGTCCGCTCTGGCCAAATGGTCGGAGCACTTCCGGTCGGCATCGAAACCAAAGGTTTCGGCGATGCCCCTTACTGGCCTACTCAAATTTGTTGGACCTATAAAGAAGTGTGGACTCAACCAGTGGGACAGTGGATTTGGTTGATGGAGGATATCAGTGTACCTGCCACTGTCAGAGGACTGGCCAATCCTGCGAGCCACGACCTGATCGAGTTCCAGGAACAAAAGAGCGGTCAGGCGGCATCCGTGACTTCGAGTCCGCACGATGGCAAATTCAAGATTCATTTGCCAGAGGGTCACTACGTCGTACGCCAGGGTTCGGCACACACCAGTGTTACGGTCCTTCCGGGCGGATTCTATGATATCGACTTGCGTCCTGATCGCGTCCTCGACTTCAAAGTGAGATCTCAGCATCTCAGTCATAATGAAGTCGTATTGCAAGTCTCGGCCGAAGGCGCTGGCCGCCACACGTTCGAGCTGCGCACCGAAAATCTCACCTTGGACGAACCAGGCAAGCGGGAGATCGATCTGACTTCGCCAGGCGTCCGAGAGGCCGTCTGGCACGCGCATGTAGTCTCGCCGCAGACGCCTTGGGTAGCGGTGGTAATTCCTGATGGCACTCTAAGTGATCGCCGCGAAGTCACAGGAAGCGACATCCACATGTTTTTGGACACCACCCAGGGCCGTTCCAAAACTCCTTAGCAGCGCATTGAATCTGTTGTGGCTTTGGGAAGGCGACGGAGTCATCGATGTCGTTTTCCTTAAATCGGAGAATAATTGATGAAACGCGGCTCCATCGGCAACTGTTTCAGCTCCAGCGTTAATCATCATCATCCTGCCCTTTGCCCACGCAGTCTCCTTTAACGCATGATCCCAAGACAGCTTTGCACGTTTTGTTGTTAAGGACGCTCTTTGTGACGATGTTGCGCCTTTCCACGAGAAAACTCTGATTTGTTCGTGATTCGTAACGCAAAACAATCTGCAACGAATTTCGCGTTCGTGTCGGTGACAATGCCTCAATCCTGAGGAGGGAGAGTGTTGGCTCCGGACGACTGCCCAAGTTGCGGCGGTACTGGATATGTTGCGAAGCCAGTGGACTTGAACGGTAAGGCCGAAGGTGTCGCGTTTATCCGCTCGAAATGCCCTGCCTGTGGGGGCACTGGCCGGAAGCATACCATCCCACCTCCAGGTGCCGGCTAACATGGCCAGCAGTGCTTGCGAAAACGTACGGAGCCGGACTGTCCTACTTTTCGTCCCTACGATTGACGCTCCGGACGCGCGTTTCCATGGCAGCAACTTTCCGCTTTGACCCATCCGTTCTGATCTGATTTGATTTGTTTTGAATTTGACTCGCTTGAATTTAATCGGCTCGAACTTGATTCGCTGCGCGCCGCGCCATCAAGCGTTCAGGCAATTCCAGCGGTCTTGATACGAGTTCGCCGAGGGGCGGAGGATGCCGCCTCCACCCGATTCCGTCCGTTGGCCTTGGCGCGGTATAGAGCCTTATCGGCGGCTTGCAGGACATACTCGGGATCAGATCCTTCTTTTGCCGAGGTCGCGACGCCGATGCTGACGGTCACAGAAAGCGGCGCTGGAACCGATTCTTGTGTAAGATCGCGAATCACGTCACCCTTGCGCACGCGGCCGCGAGTCCGTGCTTTGCGGCGGTCCGCTCCGCGAGAGGCTTGGCGGCGATCGTCGCCTCGCATGTGGAACTCTGACGATTCGATGGTCGCCCGCAACTGCTCCAGATGATCGAATATCTGTGCGGTAGCTCTTCCCGCAAAGAGAATGTTGAACTCCTCTCCGCCGCAACGGTAGGCTTGTCCCCCGCCGGTCACTCGCGCAAGGGCAGCCGCGACCAGTCGTAAAACCTGGTCGCCGGTGTCGTGCCCGTAGGTGTCATTGAAGCGCTTGAAGTGATCGATATCCACCACCGCAATCGAATAGGGAGCCTGCAGCCGGAGAAGCGCATCGTTAAAAGCGCGCCGCGAGGGCAGCGTCGTGAGTTCATCGTGATAGGCAAGAAGATAGGAATTCTCAATAATCGAGACCGCGAGAATGCAGGCCGCCGTGGCCGAGTACACGGTCGAAACGCGCGTTATCAAGGTGAAGCGCAAGGACAACAAAAACGCAGCGAGCGACCACAGTAAAGCGCTGTCGACGGGCTTACGGGTGAACAGGAACCGCGCCAGCAAGAAAATGGCTGCCGCGCCGAACACCAGCAGCGCATAGCTTGGCAAAGAGACCGCAGCCGCGAGGTGACGAAGATGCGGCGGAGAGGGGGGCGATGCCTCCGCCGCGCGGCAGAGCGCGGCTACGATCACGAATTGCACGAACAGTATCAGTCCGAAGGGCGCGGTGGCAGAAACAGTGAACCCGCGCTCCTGCATCAGCGCGATGAGAACGAAGTCCAGCGGCACCAGAACGGCGGCGGCCTGCACGGCTACCCATCCTGGAGTTCCAAGCGCAGCATCTCCTGCACCGAAGAGAGCAACTGCCTGTTGGGCTAGAAACAGCACTACCAGCGCGAAGAAGATGCGGCTGGAATGGAATCGCCAGGCCAGCAGCATTCCTCCGATCATTGCGCAGTAGTAAATAAAACTGAGTGCGGGCGGGGCCAGCGTTAGCCACCCGAAATACATAAGCAGCGCAACCCCTAAAAGCAGAATTCCGCTTGGCACTGCCAGAGACTTCAGGGTCGTTTTACTCCAGATCCGCAAAGCCATGACTCCGGGTAGAAAAACTCAATGCGGAATTATCTCTGGTGAGCAGGCGCGAAGGAATTGGCCGCTGAGGTTCGGACCAGAATGAAACTCAACGGAAGCATATCTATTCCGCACGTTCCCATTTGAAACAGAACGCCATTCTTGCATCTACAGACCTTTGGATGGGCTTAGTTTTGGCTGCAGTTCAATGCTTTCTAACTAGACTTGGTGTTGGATTAAGGACGGTTCACATTATGCGAATTCTTATTGCGGAAGATGATGAAGCCTTAGCCAGAATCATTCGCCAGGGTCTCGAAGGCGAACACTACACAGTGGACGTTTTGCCGGATGGCGAACAGGCTCGCGCTGCGGCAACCCAGTCCGACTACGACGTGGTAATTCTCGACCTGAATCTGCCGAAGCTGGACGGAGTCAGCGTGCTGCGCCAGTTACGCTCAAAAAAGCCGAGCCTGCCCGTGCTGGTGCTCACCCAGCGTACGCGGGTGGAAGACCGCGTCCAGTGCCTCGATACCGGCGCGGACGACTACCTGGTCAAGCCCTTTTCGTTCAGCGAACTTTCTGCCCGCATTCGGGCGCTGGTGCGGCGCAGCCACCTGCCTTCGGAGTCCGTGCTGATCGCCGGCGACCTTAAGCTCGACCGAGTGCAACGAGTTGTCGAACGCGCCGGCCGCAGGATCGAGCTGACCACCAAAGAGTTTTCCCTCCTGGAATACCTGCTGCTCAACGCCGGGCGCAGAGTCACTCGCTCCATGATTATTGAGCACGTCTGGAATCTCACGTTCGATACCACGACCAACGTGGTGGACGTATATATCAACTATCTGCGCCGCAAAATCGATGATGGTCACAGCGCGAAGCTGATCCACACCGTGCGGGGCGTGGGATACGAGTTGAGCGGTCTGTCTGAGTTGCCGGCATCCGAGATCCGAATATGAGCGGCGCTGCTCCTCAACTCGCGTCACCGCGCGCAACCGAAGTACTGCCCAGGGGTCGTAGCCCGCTGGCGCATCTGCTGCATGCTCTCAACCAGCCCTTGACGGGACTGCAATGTTCGCTGGAACTGGCCCTGTCTGGCCCACGGCGACCGGAAGAATACGCGCGCACGTTGCGTGAGGGCCTGGAACTTACCGAGCGCATGCGAATTTTAGTGGAGGCCATCCGCGAACTGACCGACAGCCAACCGATGTCAGAAACAGCCGAGGCATTCCAGTTCGATGGGTTACTGCGCGACATCGCCGGCGACCTGCTCCCGGTTGCTGACTCTTTGGGCGTGCGGCTGTTGCTGGTCAGCCATACTCCGGTTCCGGTGCAAAACGATCGGCGCTGTCTGGCTACGCTGATCTTTCGCTTTCTGGAATCAGCTTTGAGTCTGACGGAGAGGCGAGGCGACTTGCAGGTCGTGGTCACTCCGGAACGGGAACAAGCATGCCTCGTGGTGTGCTGGAAACAAGGCTCCGCGCCCGAGCATTCGCCCTTTTCGCGGCCGGAACTGGGTCTGCTGATCGCGCAGGCTGGATTGGCGCGCGCTGGCGCGGAATGGGTCTATACCCAGGAGCAGACGACGCGGACTTGTACCCTTCGATTACCTCTCACCTCTTCCTTGCCACACGGCAACGGTGCCGATCCGGAGACTTGACATGAGCGCCATGCCTACCTTCCTTCAATCCGGCGGCACATTTGATCGCCAGGCCCAACAGCACCCGGCGCGAGTTCATCGGTGAACGGACGATGCCCGGGCCGTGGCTGGGCGTGATGACTGAGCCGCGAACTTCCGAGCGGAGACGGCGCGACCGATTACAGGCACACGAATTTTGAGTTTCGACGGGGAGTGAGAATGCTATGAGAAAGAACACCTCGCAAGCCTACACCGCCTGGCAGGACAAGGAAGAGCGAGAGCGCATCCTACTCGAACAGTTGCCCCAGGTGCGCTACCTGGCGCGCCGCATCCACGAGCGGCTGCCCCGGCACGTGCCGCTGGAAGACCTGGTGCACGCGGGTGTGATTGGGCTGATCGATGCACTTAACAAGTTTGACCGCTCCAAGCACGTGCAGTTCGGTTCCTACGCCAAGTTCAGAATCCGCGGCGCCGTTCTCGACAGCCTACGCGAAATGGACTGGGGTCCGCGGGAGTTGCGGCGCAAGGCGCGCAAGATCGAGGAAGCCCACCGCAAGCTCAGCATGGAATTGAGCCGCTCTCCTACCGAGAACGAGGTGGCGGCCGAGTTGGGCATGACCCTGCAGGAGTTGCAGCACTTGCTAGGCGAGCTGGACAGCTTGGAAGTCGGAAGCCTGCGCGTCGAGTCGCCGTGGGATGGCAAGGAAGAAGACTTGTGCGATTACCTTCCCAGTGCACCAGAGGACACGCCGTTTTTTCGCTGTCAGCGCTCCGAGATGAAACAGCTTCTGGCCCGGGTCATTGCCGAGCTGCCGGGAAAAGAACAGCAGGTCCTGGCGCTCTATTACTCCGAAGAGCTCACTATGAAAGAGGTGGGAGCGGTGCTCGGCATCGGAGAGTCTCGCGTATCCCAGATTCACTCGCTGGCGGTGGTACGGCTGCGCTCACGCCTGGAAGAAATGATGAGCTGCGGCAATAGAGCCCGCGCCGCCTCCGGCAGTGCCGGAGCCTAAGGAATAGATCATGAAAAAAGTTCTCAACCAGGAAGAAATCGATGCCATGGTTCGAACGGTGCGCACCGGCGGACGGGCGGATACCCAAGCGCCCGCAGCGTTGCATGTTGAGCTCTGGACGTGCGCCGCGCGGGATAGATCCGGCACGAGCAGTTGTAGAGTACAACCTCGCTGCACGGAGGCTTTGCCCGGAATCGTAGCCATTCCATGGTCGCTTACCTGCGCGCCGTCTTCGCCGCCACTTTCGGTTGAACATCTAACCTATCGCGAATTCTTGCAGCTTGCTCCGGAGACTACTTGTCTGCTGTCTTGCCTGGACACCAAGGCTTAATACAAAGGCATGGCTGCGATCCGGGAGGCCACCGAGATCGAAGAGCAGATTCTCGACAACGTGGCCCGTCGTCTGCCCCAAACGAAGTGGGACGGGAAGGGAACAGGGGGAAAGAATGGGAGCCACCCAAAGGGCTAAAGTTTTCGCAACCCTTGCCGATAGAATAAGTTGAAGGCGTCCCGGGGCTCAGGGCGGCAGACGGTTCCAGTACCGAATTAAGGTTTTCTAATCTGTGGTCGATACTTGAATTGCAAGGGGAATTCAAGACAAGGGAACCATATGCGAATCGATCTCAATCACGGACCGCAACCATCACTCGGAACCGACCAACACAGTGCCGAGAGCACTGTTGCCGCCGGTAGCTTTTCTGCCAGCAGCGTGCCCGCAGGCGAAGACCAAGCCGGGCTTTCCGGAACCCATGCCCAGGTGCAGGCCCTGGTGGCGCGGGCTGCGCAGCTTCCCGAAGTCCGCCAGGAGCGTGTCCATGCTCTGCGGCAGACCATTGAGAGCGAGCTCTATCATCCCGGCTCGGAAAAAGTGGCTGGAGCCATGTTCGAGCACATGATCGCCGTCCCTGACGCTTAGGCACCCCGCCGGTCACGCGGAGTACCGACACTCGTTCTGTCGCCCTCCGTCCCTTCGGTCTATCCCTAAAGTCGCCCGTCCCTACGCCGATGAAATATTGGTCACATGACGGCGACTGCGCCAACTCTCTTTTCGCTGAGGCCAAGATGTGAGCAGAGAAACCTTGCAAGCAGACCTGGAGTGGGCTTCGGTCCATCCTGCACAATTGCGACCCGAAAGGCATCGGGAATGACAAGGCTAGCGGTGCAATCTGACCTCGCGCCTGGCTTCGCCGTTCCGTCGCAACAAGGCCAGGGGCTGAAGGACTTTGATTGGGCCCGCCTTACCTTCGAACTGGATTCCCACATGGACGACGTGCATTCACTCGTCCGCGCAATCTACTGGACATGAGCCACGACCTTACAAGCCGACCGCCGGTTCGCGTACTTGTGATCGACGACAGCGCTTTCATGCGAACCGCTCTCTCTCGAATGATCGCTTCCGAATCCGGCTTCGAAGTGGTTGCGACCGCCTGCAGCGGATCTGAAGGACTCGAAAAAATCGCCTCCCTTGATCCCGACGTCGTCACGCTCGACGTCGAAATGCCCGGGCTTAATGGGCTGGAAACCTTGCGTTGCATCATGAATCGGTTTCCGCGTCCCGTCATCATGGTCAGTGCGGCGACCGAGCGAGGGGCGGAACAAACCTTCAACGCGCTGGCCGGCGGGGCCTTCGACTATGTACCGAAACACCTGTCGCCCAGTTCACTCGACATTCAGCACATTCGCCAGGATCTCATAGCCAAAATACGAGCCGCCGCGCAATCACGGACGTCACATGCAACCGATTTTCTTTCCAGAAAACGTCCCCGATCATCTCCGGTTGACGCACTCGGCTCAGTTTCCACCATCCTTCCTGCGATCATCGCCTTGGGCACGTCAACTGGTGGGCCCAAAGCTCTTCAGGAGATTCTGCCTCTTTTCCCAGCTGATTTTTCTGTACCGATCCTTATCGTGCAGCATATGCCACTTGGTTTTACCGGACCCTTCGCACAACGGATGAATGCTCTATGCTCCATCGCTGTGCGCGAGGCAACTCACGGGGAACTCATCCAGCCGGGCGTAGTCTATATCGCTCCCGCTGGGATGCACATGATTGTGGAACGGCCTTCCGATTCTCGAGGCATCATTTGTCTCGAGGCTCCTTCGCCCGACACTCATTCAGGAGATTGTGTTCACGTTCCGTCAGTCGATGTCCTGATGAAGTCGGTAGCCGAAGCCTTCAAGAACCGAGCCTTGGGAGTCATCCTGACCGGAATGGGCTCCGATGGAGCGGAAGGAATGAAGGCCATTCGGCGATTGGGCGGCCTCACCATCGGCCAGGATGAAGCGAGTTGCACGGTCTACAGTATGCCGCGAGCCTGCGCCGAGTTGGGCGTTCTCTCCCGTGTGGTCCCGCTCTCGGAGATACCGGCGTACATTCTGCACGCTACGCGTTATCGGAGACGGGCTTAACCGGCCGTCTTATCGATACTGACATTCCCGCGATCCAGCAGTTGCCCCACTCTACGCAGCAGAGCCTGGGTGGAAAACGGTTTCGCCAAAAATTCCTCGGGCTCAGCCTCTCGCCGTCCCATTTGCTCCGCATATCCGGTAACCAACAGTATCTTGAGTCTCGGGCTCTGCTGGCGCAGTCTGCAGGCCAACGCGCGTCCAGTCTCTCCCGGCAGAACCACGTCCGTTAGCAAGAGCTCCACGTCGCCGCTTCGTTGATCGTATAGCCGCATCGCTTCCGCCGCGTTCTTTGCGGTCAAGACCTGGTATCCGGCCCCTAGCAACACTTGACAAGTCACTTCTCGTACAAACGCTTCATCTTCGACGAACAGGATTGTCTCGGCGCTCTCCAACGGTTTCGCAATGAGACCCCACTCGCTTGTCTCTTCTAATCTCTCCATCGTCGGTACGCACATGGCAATTTCCTCGACTAGTGCCTACTGCACTCGAACCGTGAGTCTCATCCGCGCCGATCTACTGCTCCCCATTAGCAGATCGGCTGCCACAAGGTTTGGCAAACGAATCGCAGCGAAAACTGAACGGAATGTTGTACTTAAGATCGGCGGGTCTTCCGAGAGATCGCGAGCTGGCTTCCGCTGTCGTTCATTTCAGGAATCGTCTATGGAAAGACGGACCAATTCGGCACAGCCAATTGCCGCGGGCGCGTCCAGCAGCGATTTATTTCGGACTGGTCAGAACCGTCTCATTTGGGTCAAGCACGATTTTGTGCGCACCCGCAGGGGCCGACAGACGAAACGAAGACTCCTCGCCATCGGCAAACACTCTTCCCAGCAGCACCATCTGCTTCCCGCCAACTAGCGTGTATACCGGAACCGAAGTGACCAGGTCTTGGGGCGCATCTTTCTGCAGGATGATGCCGGTCACGACCAGGCCCGCACCCTTCGGCGTGAACTTCACTCCCCGGAGTTCCAGCTTTGGCAACGACGTGCCATTGATCCAACTCTTCAGGAACCAGTCCAGCGAACTCCTGCCTTCATAACGCAGCGCCGGAGGAAGATCTTCCGCGAAAACGTCCAGCAGTTCGCCCGTGCTGATTGATCTGCCTTGGTAACGCTCCCTCACTTTTCTCAGCGCGCGGACGAAGGGCTCCTCCTTACTGCCGCTGCTTTGGCCCTTGCGCCCACCTTCCTGGGTATCTTTCAACATGGTCCTCAGCATGTGAAACAGCCATGTTCCGCGGCCATACAGGATCTCTTCATAGCCTTCCGGAAAACGGGACGACAGGAGCCGCACTCCCAGCGTCACCGGACCGGCCTCCATCGGCGACATTCCATCTTTATTCTTCGCGATTAAATCCTCCCGGTACTTCTCCATCACTTGACGAAAACCGGCGGGATCCTTCTCTTGCAGCATCATCAAGGCGCAGTAATTGGCCAGCCCCTCGGAAAACCATTGATCACGGTAGCTGTTCCAGGTCACCAGATCTCCCCACCACTGATGCGCAGTCTCGTGCGCGGGTATCGACTGCTGCAGGAGGATCCGATCGGGCTGATAATGCAGTTGTTCGCGCTGCTCCTGGTTGAGAAAGGCGTACGACGAAAGAAAAACCAGTCCTGGCCAACCTTGGCTGTCGCGCCCCGGCATCTGTGTCAGAGCCAAGTGACTATATGGATAGGGCCCGAAACGATCGGCATAAAACTCGATCGCGCGCGCCGCCGCCTCTCCGACCGTCACTTCATTCCTCGCCGGGGAAGGACGACTGGGTACCACCAGCTGCCGAGGCCGGTACGTTGGATCGTTCGGACGGGGCTCTATCAACTGAATTTTGGGACTGGGGAAATCTCGTTCCACCCCCTTGGTAGCGTAGGTCTCGACCGCCACATTTCCCGCTTTTACAGTCGCTACTTTGTACTTGCCGAGGTTGAATCCCGCCAAAGGAATCGGCCGTTCCGACACCCAGCGAGAAGCCTGCAGACCATCGACCTTCGGGGCCGTCGCCCCGGGCAAAGTGGGAGTAGGTTTTCCTGTCGCCACCAGGATCCAATCCGGGGGGTAGTGGAACTCCAGGTCGAAATCCGCCATCGCCATCCCACGATTCGGATACCAGGTTCCGCGCGCGCCAACATAAAGCAATCCGCTGCCCGCCTCTGCCAGAACCTCGCCACCGTAAACAAATTCCAGGTCGATTTTCTGCCCCGCTCGCGCCGGCTCCGGAAGTATCACCGCCAAAAGGTCATTCCCGCGCCGCGAAAGCTGTGTCCCTTCCACCGCCGGATTGTGAATGAACTCCACCGGTTGGCTGTCGAGTTTGACGCTTTCCACCTGCAGGAATCGCGACAACTCAAACAACAGCATGCGCGGCCCGCCTTCCCTTACATCCAACTGCACGCGGGCGCGCGCATGAATTTCTTTCGGAGGCTGTACCTCGGTCGTGATCGTATAATGCCGGACTTCGACCCGGCCTGCTCGCCTTTTCTCATTTTCAGACGCCGGCGTCCGCTCGCGGCTCGCTCTAGAAACCTCCGCATCGCCGGGCGCGAAGGATGTCCATATGTCGTAATAGAGACCTCCGTTCTCCGCCGCTTTCGCCTGTCCGGCCTGAACCTGTTCCGCCGCGGCTGAATCGAAATACACATCGAAAACGCCGAGTTTGGTTCCTTGCAGACGCGCGTGAAGGAACTGATCGGCCTTGCTAACCGGCCCCACCGAATCCGTCCGCTCGGCGGAATTTGCGTTGCCTTTCACCGGCAGCATCCGGCTGAAGGTCATCAGTAACCTAGTGGCATCCGCGTTCGCCAGATTCTGTGCCGTCGCGCCCCAGCGCTCAACAAACTCGCGCTTATTTTCCGTCGCCCGCAAATCGGGACGCAGTTCACTTTCTGCGTCATCGTTGAAGCGAAAATACGCCGTGGCAAAGTGTTCTTCCAGAATTGCCATTCCGGTGAACAGACTTATCGATCGCCGTTCGACTTCGTTCGGAGGGGTCAGCAGTACTTCACCGTAGCCCTCGAAAAACGCCCCAGTGATCCGGCCCATCACGTCTTGGGTGAAGCCAATCGTCCCGTCTTCCAACGTGATGTGGACGGCCGATCGATCCAGCGACGCCCCCCTTACCTGATACACCCGCGTAGGATCAAGGCCCACTTCTCCGAGCTGCAGATAGAGCGCCTCGGCCGGCTTTTCGGGAGAATTCTCGGCTGCCGCGCGCGCTGCCGGGAGCAGCCAAATCGCAAGCCAGATCGCCGCCGCGGCACACAAGCCTCGCATGGTTACTAGTACCTTCGTCACGTGGTTGGTCTGTCCCCCGTTGCTAGAATGCGCCAGAATGCGCCTGCATGTCACCATTGTCTTTATTGGAAAGCTCGCTTGCGTGTGTTTGCTTGCTCTCGCCGGCACCCGGGCTGACACTATCCATCTGAAAAATGGCCGCACCATCGTGGCCGATCATGTACGCGAAATCGGCAATCATTACCAGTATGACCTGGGCGACGACTCCTACGGAATTCCCAAATCGGCGGTGGATCATGTGGAGGCTGGGGGAATGCCCAGTCATGCCGCATCGGGAACTGCGAAAGTCGTGGATCTTCCGTCCTTCATCCCCGCGGACAGCCTTGAGAATGAAGGTGATCTCGTCACCAAGATCATTAAAGAAGGCAAAGTCGATTCCCAAGCACTCGCCAGCATGGAGGGCAAGGGCAACCCCGGGTTGAGCGCGACCGCCGATTTCATCGCCGGAAAATTTGAATTCGAACACGGCAACATTGCCCAATCCAGCCGGTATTTCGAGAGCGCTCTCCGCTTCCAGCCAGAGAATTCCACAGTCCTTATCTATTACGCCGCCCTATTGGTCCGCCGGGGCAACGCATCCCAGTCTCTGGCGTACGCCGAGCGCGCCGTGCGGGCTGCGCCCTATTCGGCCGACGCCTATACTATGCTCGGGTACGCCCAGTTCGCCTCTGATCACACCCGGGAAGCCATCACCGCCTGGAAGCGCTCTCTCCAGTTGCGCCCCGATCCCAAAGTCGAGCAGTTCCTGGCAAAAGCCCAGCGCGAGCAGAGCGTGGAGTCTGACTTCGCGCAGGGCGAAAGCAGTCATTTCACCCTGCATTATGAAGGCAAGCAGACATCCGAGACCTTGCGTTCACAAATCCTCGCCGCACTGGAATCCGACTATGACGACCTCGTTCGGGATCTTGGCAACCCGCCCCGCGACAACATTCTTGTCACCCTCTACACCGAGCAGGCGTTTTTCGATGTCACACAGGCGCCCACGTGGTCTGGGGCGATCAACGACGGCAAGCTGCGCATCCCGATCAGCGGCCTAAGTTCCATGACGCCCGAACTGGCGCATGTTCTGAAGCATGAACTGGCCCACTCGTTTATTACGCAGCTATCCGGAGGCCGCTGTCCGCCCTGGCTGCACGAGGGCATCGCTCAGCTCCTTGAGCCCAAGAGCCTCGGCGGCGAAGGACACCAGCTCTCTCTGCTTTTCAAAGCGCAACGCAACATCCCACTGAATGCCCTGGAAGGCAGCTTTCAGCGCTTCTCCGGAGCCGAAGCTTACGTGGCCTACGCCGAATCGCTGGCTGCCGTGTCCTACATCAACGATTCCTATGGGCTCAGCGATATCCAGCGCATCCTCCAGCGCATCAGTCAGGGCAGCTCCACCGAAGCCGCTTTGCGAGCCACCATTCACTCCGACTATGGGCAGTTTGAAACAGACCTGGCCCGATATCTCGCCGACAAGTACGGCGAGTAAGCTACCTAAGTGCCACCGTCCGGTTTGCCCCGCATCCACTCCTGTGCTAGCTTCGGCTTTGGACACCTTCATGCGCTCCCTTTTTCACTCCAGCGTTCCAGACGATGTACTCACAGTCGAGCCCGTGGCGGGTCAATTTCCCAAGATTGAGGGAGCGGCCATCGCAGCTGACTTCCTGGGCAAACGCGTTGGGGGAGATTTCTATGACTCCATCCGTGTTGGGCCCGAACGCGTCCTGTTTGGCCTCCTCGACGTCGCCGGACGCCGCGAAGATAACCGCGGCATTCTCGCGGCCGCCCAGGACATCTTTCGCAACTCCGGAACTGAGCTTTTCTCGCAACCTGACATCAACGAATCCGAGGCCATGACGGAGCTTAGTCGTCGCATCAATCGCGGCCTTATCGAAACCTCACATGGGATTCATCCCTGCCCTGCCTTCATCGGCTGCTATCACGAAAACGTTGGCACGCTTTGCTACACCAATGCCGGACACACACCGGCACTTCTGGGCGACCACAGCGGCATTGTCGAGCTCGGCTCGACCGGCCTGCCTCTTGGACTCTTTTCGCACGTCACCACCGAAGCTCCAACGATAGGACTGGAGAAAGGTGCTTCTCTGCTGCTGGTTTCTCGCGGAGTGATCGACTGCGAGGGCCACCCCCAGCAGTCCACCGAAGAGTTCGGCCTGGAACGCGTCAAACAGTTCTTTCACGCCGCGCCGTCCCGCGGCGCTGAGGCGCTTTGCGCCTTCATCCTGAGTTCCGTTGGCGCCTTCGGTGGCGAATCGATTCAATGCGACGACAGAACGGCACTCGCCCTAGTGCGGACCCCCTGATTGCTCGTGCGGCTAACTTTCATGCCGCTAGTGCCTCAAAGAATTCAAGAGGTCTCCCCCGGCTCTGCTCCGAAGGAGTAAAATATATGGAATCGGGCCCAAAACACCTTTTTTTCGCAAGCCCAGGAAGCGTGGCGGCCCAATCAATTCTATGAAGAAACTTTGGCTGGTGCTTATTGCTTTGGCATGTCTGCCCGCACTTGCGGCCGGACAAGTCGTCGAAGAGATCATTGCCCGCGTCAACAACCAGATCATCACGCGTTCGGAGTTTGAGCGCAGCAAGGATCAGCTCAAGGAGGAAGCCAAGCAGCAGGATCCCAAAGATCCCGATAAAGCCTACGCCGATCGTGAAAAAGACATTCTCCGCGATCTGATCGACCAGCAGCTCCTGCTCGACAGAGGCAAAGATCTGAACATCACCGGCGACACTGAGCTGATCAAGAAACTCGATCAGATGCGCAAGGACATGAAGCTGGATTCCCTCGAAGCCCTCGAAAAGGAGGCTACCAAGCAAGGCGTCTCCTGGGAGGACTTCAAGCAGAACATGCGCAACCAGATCATCACGCAGAAGGTTATTGGCGAGGAAGTTAGCAGTAAGCTCTCCGTCCCCAAAGAGGAGATACAGAAGTTCTACGACGAGCACAAGAGCGAGATGGAACAGCCGGAATACATTCGGCTCAGCGAAATTCTGGTTGCTCCCAAAGCAAGCACGCCATCGATCACTCTCGCGCCCGACCCGAGCGCAGCGGGTTCAGCCGCCGCCCAACCGCCCGTTGATGAAGCCGCGAAACAGGCTGGCGACGCTGCAGCTCTCAGCGCCGCCGAAGCCAAGGCCAATGATCTCCTCAAACAAATTCACGATGGCGCCAGTTTCGAGGACATCGCGAAAAAATATTCTGATGGGCCCTCGGCGGCCGACGGCGGCGCGCTTGGCATGTTTAAGCGCGGACAGTTGGCAAAAGAACTGGAAGACAAAACTTTCGCCATGAAGGCAGGGGAAGTCACTGACGTGATTCGCACCAAGCAGGGCTACGTGCTCCTGAAGGTTGTCGATCACCAGCAGGCCGGCATCCCTCCCATGAAGGACGTGCTTGACAAAATTCAGAACGCTCTCTACTACGAGAAATTGCAGCCCGCTCTCCGAGCCTACCTCAAGAAATTGCGCGAAGACGCTTACATCAAATACGCGGACGGCTACGTCGATACCGGTAAGAGCGCAAACCAGACCCAACCGGTTGAAACCGCGGCTGCCAAGGAAGCCGACGCTAAAAAGCTCGCAAAAAAGAGACATAAGAAGCTCGGCATACTCTGATTCTTGACGGAGCTTTATACTCGGACCCCATGAAAGACTTCTACATCTGCGATTGCTCGCGCCAAGAGAACAAGGTCATCACCTCGACTTTCGTCGTCGTTGGCAAGCAGATCAAGCCCAAGAAAAGCGGCGAGCCTTACCTGGCTCTTACACTCGGCGATCGCAGCGGCCAGCTCGAAGCCAAAATGTGGGACAACGTCGAAGAAGTCCTCGAAGCCTTCGAGCAGGATGACTTCCTCAAGATTAAAGGTCTCGTTAACAAGTACAAGAACCGATTTCAGCTCACGGTTCACAAGCTTCGCAAGCTGGGCGACTCCGAGATCGACTTCGCGGACTACCTTCCCAAGACCACCAAGAACGTGGACGAACTCTGGGAAACTCTGACGACTTTTATCTCCTCGTTCCAGAATCCTCATCTCAAGGGGCTGGTCCAGTCTTTCATGGCCGACCCTGAAATCGCTGCCGCCTATCGGAACGCCCCGGCAGCGAAGACATTGCATCACGCCTACATCGGCGGCTTGCTCGATCACGTCGTCTCTTTGTTTCGCTCCTGCGACCTGATGTGCACTAACTATCCGCAGATTAATCGGGACCTACTTCTCGCCGGCGCCTTCCTGCACGACATCGGCAAGATTCGCGAACTGACTTATAACCGCTCGTTCTCTTACACCACCAAAGGGCAGCTGCTGGGCCACATGATCATCGAACTGGAAATGTTGCAGGCTAAACTCGCTCTCCAGCCCGATTTCCCCGACGAGCTGAAAACGCTGATCGAGCACCTTATCATCAGCCATCATGGCCAGTACGACTTCGGCTCCCCCAAACTGCCGATGTTTCCAGAAGCTCTCATGCTGCATTATCTCGACGACCTAGATTCCAAAATGGAGGCCATGCGGGCTCACTTCGAACGCGAAGCCGGTTTCGACAGCCCTTGGACAAGCTACAACGCTTCGCTTGGCCGACCGCTGCTGAACACCGAAAAGTTTCTGGCGCCAAAAAAGGTTCAAGCCCCGGAGTATCCCGTAGCGACCCGCGACCAGGAACTGGACGAATCCCCCGAACCAACTGCGACCTTGCCCGTCATCGAGACTCAGCAGTAAAGTAGTGAACCGCCTCCCGCTTATGGGGGTTGATTCTACATATGCCCCCGAATCCCAAGCCTCCCAAGAAATCCCCCAGGAACAGAGCCATCAACCGGGATGGGCCTTACCTGCAAAGCGAGATCCACGCCTTGGACGATTAATTTTTTTTGGACCATGACGGCCAAATTATTGATTCTGCCTGACTTGCCCGACTTCGATATCCTCTGGCCCTCGCAAAATATTGCGGATAAATGACTTACCTGCAAAATATTCCAGAATAAAGAGTTAGCCTCTGGCTGCTTGGATTTCGCCGTCACTGGCAAGTCGCCGCTTTTGCCACTGCGCACCGTTCCATTGTGCGCTCCCTGCATTCTCGGTCAAGGTTGTTCGTCACAAGCCATGGATTTTTTTCTGTGGAAGGTTGTGGAAAAAGAGCACGACTGTTTACTTCACAAAAGTGGAAAGGGTGTTAAATGAACCCTAAGCGCTTCGTGGGGGAAAAAAGAAAGAAATTCAGCTGCTTTCAGGCTGGAGGTAGGCCGTGACAGTTTGCGTGGCAGCAATAGCCGAAAAGACTACCGTGATCGGTGCATCTGATCGAATGATAACCGCTGGGGATATAGAGTTCGAGCCGGGACAAGCGAAAATGTGGAATTTCACTCGCTCCATTTGGGCTCTCGTCGCGGGTGACATGGCGATTCAGGCCTCCTTAATGAGGGAGGTTCATAAAGAAACTCAAGAATTGGATTGTGGCTAAGCCAGAAACATGGCTAAAGGTTAAGGATGTTGCACAACTGTACTGCAAAAAGTATCGGGAATTACTAAGAGAACAAGCGGAAGCCGCAATCCTTCACCCGTTGGGGCTTGATCTTCAATCGTTTCTTGCAAAGCAATCCACCATGCACCCCGATGTTGTAGCCAGCATAGCCCAGAAGCTATCTGAATTCGATTTCCCTAGCGCACTAGAAGCCATATTCTTGGGAATCGACACCGACGGTCCGGTGAAATTCCCAAAGGGAGAAACCCTCGTTTACCCTCAGATTTATGTCACTGAGGGCGACAAGTTGTCATGGTTGACTGCGGTCGGCTTCGCTGCAATTGGTATTGGAAAGTCACATGCTGAGTCCCAATTCATGTTTTCTGGTCACTGGCCCTTGAAGCCATTTGATGAAACCGTACTTCTAACTTTCGCGGCTAAGAAGCGAGCGGAAGTAGCTCCCGGCGTTGGCAAAGACACGGACATGGTTGTAATTGGCCCCGGTCTCGGCACGGCATTAAAAGTGGAAGACAGACATGTAAAGGAGTTGGGTCGTATTTATGACCGCAGTCGTAACGCTACTGATAAAGGGGTTAAAAAGGCACAAGCTGAAACGAAGATTTTTGTTGAACAAGTCAGGAAGGAATACAGAGACAAAGCCGACGCCGAGAAACAAACAGCGCCGCCCCTTCAAGGTCAATCACCGAAAAGTCAAAACGACGAAAGCCCCAGCTAGCGCCGGGACTGAAGGAACAAGGACTGAAAAAACCCACGCCACGCCCCCCCAAGGTGGATGGTTGTGCGCTCAAACTCCAGCCCCAACTGCTGACTACGTTTTGTGTCTGTGCGGTCATCAGCTGAGGGGTAAGGAGTCGCCGATAACACTTTGCCCTCGCTTGCAAAGATGGTGAACATCCCGTCGTCCCCAGGTTTTTCACCCAGGTTTTTCCACCCAGGTTTTTTCCAGTGTGCGGTAGGCGCGGTAGCCTGCTCAAGACGCTGCCGCGGAAGCGTAGTGAGCCGTGCCGAGCCAAGTCGGGAATTGCCTACAAAACTGTCGGGCGCCGAAGAGGGTAATGGCGCCTCGACTGGCGGCATCGCGGACGCTAAGGTGGCCAAGACAGATATCCGCAAGAGCCCTAAGATTGGCGACAACTTCAAGGTCGATCTCGAATCCAGGGTCGAAGAGGCACACGTCGACCTCAGGCTGCTTGAGGATGAGCCAGTAACGCCGTTTCGGCTTCTCCCGAAACTGGAAGAAAACAACGACCCGGTGATCCGGCAAATTTTCCTGTCCGGACCAGCCGGTGCAGGACCCACATGAGGAAGTCGGGGTCGAGGTGCTCGTCCCGGAGATCGCGAGTTGACCACTTGTAGCCCCAGGTTCCCAGGGACTCAATACAGGACCGAACTCCCGGCCGGCGTCGGTCAGATGATACTCGGAACCTCGTGTTGGCGAATGGTTTCCGCTCGATAATCCCGATGTGCGCCAGGGCGTTGAGGCGCTGGCAAAGCAGATTACGGGATATCCGCGGCACGCCTCTCTGGATGTCGGCGAAGCGCCGGGCGCCGGACAAGAGTTCCCTCAGAATCAGAGGGTGTCCAGCGCTCGGCGAAAATCTCCGCGGCAAGCGCTACGGGACAAAACTGGCCATATCCCTTCATGCGATAAAGCATGATCTCATTGTTTTGGAGGCGCAAGTACAATTTATGAACTGCGCGTTCATTCGTCTTTGCGAGGCAGGAAGAAATGTTCGAGGGCCTGCCGCGCAACCTGCCTTCCGAATTCCGCGCCGAAGCGGTCGAATTGCGATAATGCATGCCGCCGTAGATTCGGGCGTTAAGAATATCAGTGAGCGCCTGGCTGAATCGGTCGTAGGAGCGAATGGCTTGGAGTAAGCCAGGGGCCGGGCTGCTCATGGTGAAATGGAGCTCGTCGGTACCGAAATAGGCTTGAGTACCTCGACAACCGAGCTGCTGAAGCAGCCGTGCGCGGCCGGATATTCGGGGTGGTTGGGGGTAGTTACGGCTCCGATCCAAGTGGGGTCGGCTAACAGATCTGGGTTCCCGCCGCCGGCGCGGATGGCGGTAACAGGCCGCCAGAACGCGTACTCGAACTTCGAATCCCAACAGCCGATCAGGGCATCGGACGAGGCAGCAGAAAGCATCGCGAACAGACGCGCCGCCTCCAGAACCGAAAGCCCCTGGCTAGCTGCAATCCCGCGCCAAGTGCCGTGCCATTGCAACATCGGGTGCACGCCGGGGCCGCCGACGAACTTTGCAAGGTCGGTCTGTTCCGCCGTGCGGAGCGCTGCTGATCGCGCCGCCATAATCTTTCGTCTCATTGTAATCGTGCACCCATACGTCGCTATCGAGCGCTGGCGGCGGCGGGACCCGGAACTGCGATGGACTGGTCATAGTCCAGGGGGTCACAAAACGAATCCACGGCGTGGCCGCAGGCAGGAAGCCCGGTGGCGTGGGTTGCCAAACGCCGGGTCCAGGCGGCAGGCGGAGTCCAGCCGGGCCCGGCGTTCCGGCCGTCATTGGCTCTCAACGCAAGGATACCGGCCGCGGTCTGTTGGCCTACGGCGATGCCGTTGAGTTTTCCTTCGTGGTGCCCCGGTATGGCGTCGAGATATCGGTCATACTGCTGATCGAGAGCGGTTGTTTGAGCGGGATACAGCGCGACCAAAACGTCATGAGCTGCTGCTGCCACGGCGGCCTCCGGCAGTGCTGGAACGCGCACGTCCGGCTTGACTGCATAGAGGGTGAAAGGATAGCCGCAAATGGCATTCACTGCGTCGTACACCGCGATCTGAACGATTGCAGATTCAATAGAGCCTTGCTGTGGGGATTTGCCGCCCACCACCGCGATGCTGTTGTCCGCCACTGCGTTCCAGAACACAACGGCATTGCTACTTGGCGCGGGGTGTTCTGATTCGCGGGTGTGGCACCCGGGAGCACCTTCCTCCTGCGCGAGCGCCAAGGAAGCCATTAAAACGATACCTAGACAGGCATTTCTGATCATCTTTTTCCCTCCTGGTCGACGATTTCGGAAGTCTGCCGACAGCAGTTGGGCCTCAAGCGGCGACTACAACGCGAGACGGTACAGCCATTAGCGAGCCTGCGAAAGCCCAAAAAGTGAACCAGAAGTCGGCACGGAGCCCAAGCGCATGTTGAGGGAGTTTGAAACAAGAACCGACTTATAACCCTTGCGAACCGGTGGATGTAGTCACGGCAAAGAAGCTAAGCTAGGGCACGATATGGCACACATGAAACGGAAATGGCTCCCCATCGCATTCTTCGCCGCGCTCCTGGCCGCCGCCCATGCCCAGACACCCGAACAGGCTAAGTCCCTTGATCGCGAGTGGGCAGAGGCCACCATGCACGCCGATGCCGCCGCCCTCAACCATATCCTGGCCGACGACCTTACCTACACCCACACCGGAGGGAATACCCAGACGAAAGCCGAGTTCATTTCTTCGCTGCGCGAAAAAAAGATTCGCTACAACTCCATCGAGTTCGAAGACGCGAATGCCCGCGTCTACGGAAACACTGCCGTGATCGCCAGTCGCGTGCATGTGAAGGTCACGGTCGACGGCCGCGACATTAGCCTGCATCCTTGCTTTCTGCACGTCTGGGTCAAGCGGAACGGCCGCTGGCAACTCGTGGCGCACCAGGCCACAAAGATCCAATAAGTCTGCGAAGGCGGGTGCCCAACCCTTGTCGCGTCCTTTGCGTGAGGCAGTTGACGCTCTCTTTGCCCACAAACAGGGACCTTGGCATTGTTTGACGCTAACAGCGTTAGCACTCAAAACCCCTTTCGATGGCCTCAAGGAAAATGGGAACGTTTCGACACCTATCTGTCTGAAATGGTTTGCGGGAGTGAGTACGATTCCAGGTACCCGCAATTCGGGCATCGGAACGTTGTGACTGGAATGACTTGATCTTTCTTAAGCTTGAGACCCGTCCAGAAACTCGGCTGAGGTTCTCCCGGAGACCAGTTTTGCCGCTCAACTCCACGGTGTGTGTTATCCGCCACCCAGCCGGACTCCATGTGCGCGTGACACCTTATGCACTCGATCGGTCCTTTCATATTCATTTCCCCCGAGGAAGCAACTAGCAGCCTAACCCGGCGTCCGAATTATGGCCAGAGTTCGTGGCCCCTGGGGAAGCACCTCCGATTCCCCGCCATTCTCGCCGGCGGTTGCCGCATGGGCCGGATTCCGGTAGATTGGCAACAACAAACACTAAGCCGTTCGCAACCAATAACGGAGTATTTATGCGCTCACGCTACCTTCTGTTCATCCTTAGTCTATATCTCGCGTTTGCTGTGTTCGGATGCAGCCGTAAAGCTTCCGACGCCGGCAATGATGCCAACAATCCGGATGCTCAAAACACGAGCAGTGGCAGCGGAACGCAGCCCGCAGAAACCCAGGAATCCAGGCGGGAGCGAGAGCCGCTTGTGGTGCCGGCTAGAACCATGATCACCGTGCGGCTGGGGACTGCCATTGGCTCCAAGTTGAGCCACTCCGGCGAGACCTTCACTGGTTCTGTCGCCAGGGACGTCAGGGTTGGGGAAGAGGTTGTGATTCCGCGAGGAGCGAAGGTGAGCGGAATCGTTACCGATGCCAAGCCTTTGGGCAGGTTCGCGGGTGGAGCGGAGTTGCAGGTGCGCCTCGATTCCATCGACTTGCACGGCTCCGAACTGCCGGTTCGAACCGCTGTGCAGACTTTCTCGGCGAAGGGGAAAGGCAAGCGCACGGCCGTGATGACCGGCGGCGGGGCTGCACTCGGCGGTATCATCGGCGGCCTTGCTGGTGGAGGCAAAGGGGCTGCCATCGGACTGGCGGCGGGCGGCGGCGCTGGTGCGGGTGGAGCAGCTTTCACCGGAAACAAAGACATTGTCCTGCCCGCCGAATCCGTCGTCAGCTTCGAGCTATCGCATCCGCTCGAAATAAGACGGTAGAATCCGATCGTTAACAAGTCTTCAGTGGCCTCGAGCCTCCTCGAAGGTGGCTCGACTGCAAGTTCTTTTCTGCACGGATCGCGCCTTATGCTCGACTTCTCCCGCTTCGAAATCCTTACCTTTGATTGCTACGGCACGCTGATCGACTGGGAAGCGGGAATTCTCAGGGCGCTTCATCGCGTTCTTTCCGCTCACGGGAAAAAAATCGACGACGCCACGATCCTCAAACTTTATGGAGATTTTGAGCAGCGTTCCGAGCAGGGCGCATTTCGTCCCTATCGTGAAGTCCTGGAGTCAGTCGTGCGCCAGTTTGGCGCGGAATTCCACTTCACTCCCAGCGCTAAAGAACTCCGCTCGCTGGCCGGCTCTCTTCCCACCTGGAAGCCCTGGCCCGACACGGTCGCCGCTCTCCGGCAGCTCAAGACGCGCTTTCGGCTTGCGATCTTCTCCAATGTGGACGACGATCTCTTCGCCGGCACGCAGTGTCAACTCGGGGTTGACTTCGATGAGGTCGTAACCGCGCAGCAAGCCCAGGCCTACAAACCCTCGCTAAAACTCTTCGAACTCGCGCTCAATCGAATCCATACTGCGGCACATCGCGTGCTTCACGTGGCCCAAAGTGTTTACCACGATATCGTTCCCGCCCAGTCACTCGGCCTCGCTACCGTCTGGGTGAATCGTCCCTCGGCCCGTCCCGGAGTTGGCGCCGTCAAATCCGCCGAGGCCAACCCGGATCTGACAGTCGCTAGCCTGGCAGAACTCGCCGCGGCGGCAGTTCACGACTAAAGGTGTGAGTTGATATCAAACGATGGGAAAGCTATTCGCCCAAACTAGAGCCGAGAAGCGGCGAAAGAATGCAGCCCACAGCCTGCCCTGAGCTTGTCGAAGCGGCGCAAGCCGTGGGGTAGCGAGTGAAATGAACAAGCCCCGAAGGGGCGGAAAAAAACTAACGCAAACTCCGCAACGGCACGGTGTTCGACACCACGAACTCCTAGAAATTCGCGGGCAATTTCACTACTTTCTTCTGAATCGCCCACATTACCAGCTCCGCCTTGTTGTGAATCCCCAGTTTTCGCATCAGATTGAATTTGTGAGCGTCCACTGTCTTCACACTCAGCCCCAAAATCAGGGCGGCGGAGCGCACTGTCCTGCCTTCGGCCAGGAGCTTCAATACTTCGCGTTCTCGTCCGGTCAAAACGCGCTTTCGTGGATACAGTTCCTGGGGCAGCCATTCTCCGCGGCGTCTTTCCTGCATCTCTCGTACCCCGGCCTCCTGACCTGCGTGCGTTCTCCTCACCATTTCCACTAGTTCTTCCGCGGAGGTCTGCCGTACTGCGTACCGGGTACCGTTTGCTTGCGATTCCTGCGCGTCCTCGTTCTCTTGCTGCGCCGCCAGGAACAACACCTTGCTGTGGGGAGATTCTCGTAGAATCAACCGTTCCGTTTGATCGGGCGCGCACTCGAATATATGGGGATCGGCGATCACCACCTCGGGGCGATGCTCGAACACCCTCTGTAGCGCTTCGGCGGCGTTCCCCGCTTCCGCGACCACTCGAATGTCCGATTCGTCTTCCAACAAACGCCGCAATCCCTGGCGCAGCAAGACATGGTCGTGCACCAGAAGACATCGAATTTCTATATCGCCGAAAATTTCATCGCGTTCAGTCTGCGCGTGGGGACACACCGGCAACTCCTTAACTTTTAGGCCAGAGAAACCTGCGATGCGGCGCGGGTTCTGTTTGAACCCGTAACGAAAAGGGTGTGCTTTATTGTACTCGTTCGTGCCGGCATCCTGCTCGTGAAAATGCAGTTTTTGTCTCGATAAATACGGAAGCACGTCTCCGGTCCGGAATCCCGATCTCAGCTCGCATCAGGTACAATCGAAAATTTATGCTGCGCTACTTCACTGCGGGTGAGTCTCACGGCGAAGCTCTGGTCGCCTTCCTCTCCGGCATGCCCGCCGGATTGAAAATCGATCAGACCTTTCTCGACCGGGAACTCTGGCGTCGCCAACAAGGCTACGGCCGCGGTGGCCGCATGAAGATCGAACGCGACACCGCCCACATTCTTTCCGGCGTGCGGCAAGGGATGACCATTGGCTCCCCCATCTCCGTCCAACTCGAAAACAGAGATTGGAAAAACTGGCAGGAATCCTTGCCGATCGCTGAGGGTGATCCCGCGAAACACAAACGCGTGGCTTCTCCGCGGCCCGGCCATGCCGATCTCGCCGGAGCCTTGAAGTACAACTTTCCGGAAGCCCGCTACGTGCTCGAGCGCGCCTCCGCCCGCGAATCGGCCGCCCGAGTTGCCATCGGCGCCATCGCCAAACTTTTCTTGCGCGAACTGGGTATGGAGGTTCTCAGTCACGTGGTCACAACTGGCAGCGTCACGCTTCCGGACGAAGTCCCGTGGGAAAAGATTCGCGCCCTCCATGCCAGGGAGAACGTTCTCCTTAACTGTGCCGACCCGGAAGCGGAGCAGCGCATGAAAGATGAAGTCGACAAAGTTCTCAAGAACGGAGATTCGCTGGGCGGAGTCTTTGAGGTCGTGGCCCACCAGGTTCCGCCCGGCCTCGGCACCTACGCGCAGTGGGATGAACGCCTCGACGCCATGCTCGCTGCCGCGGTCATGTCCCTGCAAGCCGTCAAGGCAGTAGAAATCGGTTCGGGCGTAGCTGCCGCTTTTGCTCCCGGTTCCTCCGTCCACGATGAAATCGGCTACACTGCGACTTCCGGTTACACCGCTTTCTCCCGCACTAGAAACAACGCTGGCGGCATTGAAGGCGGAGTTTCGAATGGACAGGAGATCCGTGTACGTGGCTACTTAAAACCAATTTCTACACTTCGACGTCCGCTGCAGTCGGTCGACTTTTCCACGCGTGAGCCCGTCAAAGCTGCCTACGAACGTTCCGATGTTTGCGTCGTGCCCGCCGCCGGTGTTGCTGCCGAAGCCATGGTGGCTCTCACGCTCGCGCGCGCTGCTCTGGAAAAATTCGGCGGCGATTCCATGACTGAAACCTTGAGAAATTTCCAGGGTTACTGCCAGCAGTTGAAAAACTACTGATGATCTATCCCATCGTAAAATTCGGCAATCCGGTTCTTGAGAAGCCGGCCGAAACGGTGACTGTCTTCGACGAAGAACTGCACAAGCTCATCGAAGACATGTTCGAGTCCATGTACGCCGCCCACGGAGTTGGCCTCGCCGCCCCGCAAATCGGCATTGCCCGCCGCATTGCAGTCATCGACGTCACATTCAAGGAAGATCCAGACGCCAAGCTTGTCCTCATCAATCCCGAAATCATTCACACCGAAGGCCGCCACACCCAAAGTGAAGGGTGCCTCAGCATCCCTGATTTCCGCGAGAATGTCACTCGCCCCAACAAAGTTACCGTCCGCGCTCAGGATGCTCACGGTAAAGTCTTCGAGAAAACGGGAGAAGAATTACTGGCCCGCGCCTTCCTTCACGAGACAGATCACTTGAACGGAAAGCTCTATATCAGCCACATCAGCGCCCTCAAGCGCGACCTGATGAAGCGCAAAATCCGCAAGCTGGTGAAAGCGGGAGAATGGTAGAAAATTGAGTGATTGGGTAATTTTGTAATTGGGTAATTTAAGCGCATCGGCCAACAGGCAGTTCAAATTACCAAGTTACCCGATTACTCAATTACCCAATGTCATTGGATCTCGTTTTCTGCGGAACTCCGCCCTTCGCCGTCCCCACCCTGGAGCATCTGGTCGACGCCGGATTCCGCATTCATCTCGTCGTGACCCAGCCCGATCGTCCCAAAGGACGCGGCCTCGAACTCGTTGCCTCTCCGGTCAAAGAATCAGCGCTGAAACTGAATCTACCCATCACCCAGCCCGATCGCATCAAGACCAACGACGAATTCCGCGCTCAACTCACTGCGCTCAAGCCCGACGCCATCATCGTCGTCGGCTATGGCCGCATCATTCCGCAATGGATGCTCGATCTTCCTCCTCTCGGCAACATCAACCTGCACGCTTCGCTGCTCCCAAAATACCGCGGCGCCGCGCCCATCCAGTGGGCGATCGCCAACGGCGAAACCGTCACCGGCGTCACCACCATGCGCATCGACGCCGGACTCGATACCGGCGACATCCTCCTCCAGCAAGAACTCACCATCGCGCCCGACGACACCGCCGAAACTCTGGCACCGCGCCTCGCCTCCATCGGCGCCGATCTCGTTATCGAAACCTTGCGTCGACTCCAAGCCAGCAGCATTGAACCTCGCCCACAAGACAACTCGCAAGCCAGCCTCGCCCCGATCCTAAAAAAAGAAGATGGAATCGTAGATTTTTCCCGTTCCGCCACCGAAATCTTCAACCGCATCCGCGGCTTTCAACCCTGGCCCGGAGCTCACACGAAATTCCGCGGCAAGAACCTGCAGTTCGTCAAAGCAAGACCCGCAACCGGCTCCCTGCCTCCCGCCGAACTCCATGCCCAGGCCAATCGTCTCGTCGTCGGCTGCGGCCACAACACATCCCTCGAACTGCTGGAAATTCAGCTGGAAGGAAAGAAGCGCTCGTCCGCGGCAGATTTCGTCCGCGGATATCGTCCTCATCCAGGCGAAAAGCTGGGCTGACCTCTGTGCTTCTCAGCGACCTCTTCGGTTAAGCTTTTTTTTCTTCCACGCGAACGCCTACAATCTGAGGCAATGCCCGTCTCTCCCGCCCGCGCCGCTGCCTTCGACATTCTCCTCCGCGTCGAACGCGAATCGTCCTACGCCTCCGACAGTCTGCACTCCCCAGCCCACGAGCGCCTCTCCACTCCCGATCACGCCCTAGCGACAGAACTCGTCATGGGCGTCCTCCGCTGGCGTTCGCGCCTGGACGCCGACATCGCCGCCGCGTCCTCGCAACCACTGTCCAAACTCGACGCCGAAATTCTCATCGCACTCCGCCTGGCTCTCTATCAATTCCTCTGGCTCGATCGTGTCCCGCAGCGCGCCGCTCTCCACGAGAGTGTCGAGTTGGTGAAACGCGCTCGCAAACGCTCCGCCGCTCCCTTCGTGAATGCTGTTCTGCGAAAGCTCTCAGCCGCACCACGGAACCGCGATCATTCTGGCTAAGGACAAAGCCGCTTCGCCCGAAACCCTGGCTCAGCGCACTTGCGCATCCGCTATGGCTGGTCGAGCGCTGGACCCGCGAATACGGACTCTCCGCTGCTCACCATATCTGCCAACACAATCAGTCCATTCCCACCACTGCAATCCGCCTGCGCACGCCGACTGCCGAACAGCAGTTAAATCAAGAAGGAATCACTCTCGTCCCCGGATCCCTTCTCGCATACGCCCGCCGTGTTGAAGCGGGAGACGTCACCGGAACTCAAACGTTCCGCGCCGGCCAGATCGTCATCCAGGACGAAGCTTCGCAACTCGTCGCCGCCCTCGTTGGCCACGGCTCACAAATCCTTGACTGCTGCGCCGCTCCCGGCGGCAAGACACTTGCCATCGCCGACCATCAATCCCGCTGCCGCAATCACGGCCCTCGAACTTCATTCTCACCGCGCGCGCCTGCCTCCAGAAATTGATGCATGCGCACAGATCACATTCCCCCACGCAAATTCAAATCGTGAATGCCGACGCGCAGCATCTTCCGATATCCCTTCGGTTCGACCGTGTTCTCGCCGACGTCCCGTGTTCCGGCACCGGCACGCTCGCCCGCAATCCCGAAATCAAGTGGCGACTCACGCCCGATGATCTCGCCGAGTTACACCAGCGCCAAGTCGCAATCCTGCGCTCCGCCCTGGCTCAGGTCGCTCCCGGAGGACGCCTTATCTACTCGACTTGTTCGCTGGAAAAAGAAGAAAACGAAAACGTCGTCGAGCAAGCCTTATCCGAAAATCATGCATTTCGCCTGCTCGATTGCCTTGCGGAACTTGACCGCCTGCAAGCCAATGGCGACTTGACCTGGTCCGACACCGCTTCCCTCGCGCGCGGTCCCTACCTTCGCACGCTCCCGGGCGTCCATCCCTGCGACGGCTTCTTCGCTGCAATCTTGGAAAGGCTCTGAAGGAAGATGTTCGGTTAATCGACCAAAGCGTGCACATCCATGGGCAAGCAGTTCACCGCACCTCGAAGTTCACGGCTGTACCCGCAAACACCTTCTGCCCCGCTGCCGGCGATTGCGAAACCATAATGCTCGCAGGCGAAGCCTGGACCGGAGGCGTGGTCTGCGACGGAGGAACTGCTGTGGCCCCAGGCGATGCCGGCACGGTCGAGGTATTCGGATTCGCCGCGTCCTCCGAAACCGAACTGGCCGGCGCTACCACATTCACATTGCCGAGCCTGAATCCCGCATCTTCCAATGTCCGGCTCACGCTCCCCAGCGCCTGTCCCACAAAGCTCGGCATCACGAACGCTTGTGGATCCGCTGGCACCGTCACCAGCAAGCTGATCTTCGGTGCCGCCACCTGCGTTGCGTTCGCCGTCGGACTCTGTGCCAGCTACCTGATCGGCCGGTATGTCCAACGCCTGCACCTGCGCCATCGAAACCACATCCAGCCCGCGCCGCCGGATATTCAATTCCGCCGCGTGTTCGCTCTCCCCCGTCACATCCGGAATCGTGACCCGCGTCGGTCCCAAACTCTGCGCCACTCGCACCTGCCAGCCGCGTCGCACCTTCGTTCCCGGCAGGGGCAGTTGCGACATGATTTTTCCCTCCGGAATCTGCGGACTGTAGTATTGCCGCTCGATCGAGATTTGCAAGCCGAGTCCCGCCACCTTCCTCTCCGCTTCCACGGGATCCAGTCCGACCAGCGGCGGCACCGCAACTTCCTGTCCATGAATGGCAAATCGCATCGCGGTCAACGCCGAAACCATCGCCACGATCACTAGGACGAGCGCCAGCAGCGCAAAGCGGATTGCAGATTTCATGCGTGAACTTCGTCCGTCAGGAGAATTCGGGGCCAGCAGAATTATAGTCCTCACCTACCAGACAGGCTTTGCCGCTCTGATGAATATGCCTGCCTTTACCAGCTGACGCAGTTTATGCTGAAGATGCAGAAGGAGAACGACGAATGAAACTTATCTCTGGAATTTTTTTACTCCTGGTGTTGAGCGGGTTTACTTCAGCCAAAGCCACCGTAAACGGAAATGCTGGTGGCCTATTGGCCTCGGGTGTTTGGGAGGAGGCCCATCAGGGTGTAGGCCTGTTTTGCGTCCATGTGACGAATGCCGTCGAAGTAATAAGGGACCAAAGCGAAGCGTCATGCTTCCTCACAGAAGTTCGAGCTCTCGCCAAAGATTCCCCTGACGTTACAACGAACGTCTTTGTTGTCCAAGCATGGGATAGCCACGGTTTGACCGCAATCAGCACGTTTTACGCAAACAAAAATGGAGATCGGACAACTGCATCCGATCCTAACGCGGTGAAATATACATTCAGGCTCGTCGCCGACTTTGACGGCCACTCGGTAACCAAGTACGTGGACACAGCCGCGAAGACTGTCGCCTATCACCTAAAGTAAGACCTTCGTGAACTAACCGCCCCGATTTGCGCTGGTCTATGGTCGGGCATCCGGCCGACCCCTCGCGCATCTAAGAGAATGAGCGACCTGTCACTTTCGAGGTGCACTATGTTTTACTCCCTGGAGTATCATCTTTCCGTGCGGCATTCGATTCCGACCTCGATCGCATTACTCAGCTTGCTTGTCCTGCCGGTGGCTTTCGTCTCAAGCGGGCAGGCGCAGATCAACGGTGCGCCCGCGTCAGTGACTTCTCCCGGCTTCGGTTCACGGGCTATCAACGGCCCTCCAGCCAGCGTCACTTCACTTGGTCCCAGGGGCTTTTCGCCTGACTCTCGCGTCACGTTCTTCGAGCCCAACGTGCCTCGTAACGGAGACAGTCATCATCACCGCCGTCACCACGTCGAGTATGCCCCTCCGTTGTTTTACGCCGTACCGGTTCCCTACGCTGTGGACATCAGTGCCACGGACGACGCACCTGACCCCAACGCCGATGACAACTACCAGGGCGGTCCCACAATTTTCGACCGGCGTGGATCCGGTGCCACCTCTTACATTCCGCCCGTAAGAGACGTTCCCAGGCCTCACTCGGCTGAGGCTCCCATAGCGGCCGATGCTTCTGTTGCCGAGCCTGGGCCTCCTCAGCAACCGACTTTGCTCATCTTCAAGGATGGTCGCAAGCTGGAAGTGGGAAACTACGCCATCGTCGGTCAGAATCTCTTCGATCTGACGCCCGGACACGCCCGCAAAATCGCGCTCGCCGATCTCGATCTCGAGGCCACACGCCAGCAAAATGATGATCGCGGTATCACCTTTCAGCTCCCGCCACCCGCATAGGCGAACTAATGCATCTCCGGCCTCAAGCAGGTCAACAGCCTTCCCCGATTCGACCGACTTTCGTGGTACAATAACCCTAGCTCCCAAAGCACATAACGCCCTGCAAACACAAGCAGTTACAGGATTTCAGAGGGACCGCGCACCCGATGTCCGCACCCCTGGAGTTCTGGCTAAAAGCTAAGAGCTAAAGGCCAAGAGCTGACCATGCCAGACGATCAAAACCCTGAACTTCCCCTCACTCCTCCGCCCGGCGGCGACGGCCCCGGCGCGTTGAACATTCAACCGGTCAACATTGAAGAGGAGATGAAGCGGTCGTATCTCGACTACTCCATGTCGGTGATCATCGGCCGCGCCTTGCCCGATGTCCGCGACGGATTGAAGCCCGTGCATCGCCGCATACTTTTCACCATGGCCCAGATGGGGCTTCAGCCTAACCGGGCTACGCGCAAGTGCGCCCGCATCGTCGGCGAAGTCATGGGTAAGTACCATCCTCATGGCAACCTCGCCGTGTATGACGCTCTCGTCCGTCTCGCGCAAACCTGGAGCATGCGTTATCCGCTGATTTTTGGGCAGGGCAACTTCGGTTCTGTCGATGGAGATCCGCCCGCCGCCGATCGTTATACCGAGGCCAAGCTGGCCCAGGTGTCGACCGCCCTCCTCGAGGACCTCGATAAAGAGACTGTCGATTTCCACGACAACTACGACGGCAGCGAAGTGGAGCCTGACGTTCTTCCTGCGCGCATTCCCAATCTTCTGATCAACGGCTCCGACGGAATTGCCGTCGGCATGGCCACAAAAATTCCGCCACACAATCTCACCGAGATCGTCGACGCCACCATCACGCTCGTCAATAATCCCAATGCGCAGCTCGCCGAAATTCTGAAATTCGTTCAAGGCCCGGACTTCCCCACCGCCGGCATCATCCACGGCCGCGCTGGAGTCTTCGAGGCTTACCGCACCGGACGCGGACGTTTCATGATGCGCGCCAAGGCTGCCATCGAGAACATCAACAAAGACCGCCAGGCCATCATCGTCACCGAAATCCCGTATCAGGTGAACAAGTCAAAGCTGGTTGAGCGCATCGCGCAACTGGTCAACGACAAAGACATCGAAGACATCTCCGACATTCGCGACGAAAGCGACCGCGACGGCATGCGCATCGTCGTCGAACTCAAGCGGGGAGCTGAACCACAAATTGTGCTGAACCAGCTCTTCAAGCACACGCAGATGCAGGAGAGTTTCTCCATGATCCTGCTGGCGGTGGTCAACGGACAGCCCCGCGAAATGGGACTGATCCAGACCATCAAATATTTCATCGAGCACCGCGTCGACGTCGTTCGCCGCCGCACCGCATACCTGCTGCAGAAAGCGAAAGACCGCGAGCACATTCTCGAAGGCTATCTCACGGCGCTCGATCATCTCGATAACATGATCACCATCATTCGCGGCAGTGCGAACCGTGCTGACGCCCGCGAGAATTTGGTGCTCTACTTCGGCGGCAAGAAGATCGATGTCAACACCACGGGTCGCGCTCCCAAGCTCGATCCCGAAAAGCCTTTTACCACCAGGCAGGCCGATGCCATCCTTGAACTGCAGTTGCATCGTCTGACCAAGCTCTCGATCGACGAAATTGCCAACGAGTTGAAAGATGTCCGCGGCAACATCGCCGAATACGAGTCCATCCTCGGCTCCGAGAAAAAGCTGCGCAACGTCATCATCAAAGAGCTGGAAGAAGTTAAGAAGTTATACGGAGATGACCGCCGCACCCGCCTGGAAGACGAAGCCGCCGAGATCGTCTTAGAAGATCTCATCGCCGATGAGCAGGTCGCGGTCACAGCCAGCCACTCCGGCTACATGAAGCGCACGCCCATCTCTACCTATCGGATGCAGCGCCGCGGAGGTACGGGCCGCACTGGCATGAAGACGCGCGACGAGGATTTCGTCGAGCATCTTTTCATCGCCTCCACCCACGCCTACATTCTCATCTTCACCAACAAAGGCCGCGTTTACTGGCTCAAGGTCTATGAAATTCCCGACGTCAGCGCCGCCGGCAAAGGCAAGCACATCGGCAACCTGATCGGCCTGCAACCCGGCGAGACCGTTAAAACCATGCTCGCCGTACGTAATCTCGAACAAGAAAATAAGTACGTCTTCTTCGCCACGCGCAAAGGTCTGGTCAAGAAATCGGCGTTGCGCGAGTTCATGCATGTGCGGTCTAACGGCATCAATGCCATTGCCATTGAAGCAGGCGACGAACTGGTCGCCGCCCGCATCACCGATGGTAATCAGATCGTCTTCCTGGCTTCGCACGAAGGCATGGCCGTGCGCTTCGACGAAAGCCACGTCCGCCCCATGGGCCGCGCAGCCTACGGCGTCTGGGGCATCGACCTCGACGAGAACGACTACGTAGTAGGCATGGCCACGACAACAAAACCGGGAGCAGAACCGGCACACGTAGGTCCGGCCGCTTCGGCTGTCCCGGCCGCGCCAGCGCCCGCGGCGGGTGAACCCGAAGTGATCGACGTGACGGTCAAAGGCACGCTCATTCTCTCCGTCACCGAAAACGGCTACGGCAAACGCACTCCCGCCGACGAATACCGCCTCACCAACCGCGGCGGCAAAGGCGTGATCAACGTGAAGACCACGGAGCGCGTAGGCAAAGTCGTCGCGATCGCGCAGGTCGACGAAACCTCCGAAGTCATGCTGATCAGCCACTACGGCAAAATCATCCGCATGGACTCGACCACCATCCGCGAATCCGGCCGCAACGCCCAAGGCGTCCGCCTACTGAACATGGAGCCCGGCGACCGCGTAGCCGCAGCCGTAGTAATCGCTCCCGACGCCGAACCGAACGGCGGCAACGGAGGCACGCTGATTCAGTAGTTGCCCGTCAGTGAACCAAACCGAAATCAGTGCACTTTGGTGCGGCGGGAGGTGCGGTTCTACCCGCCTGAAGGTCCGGTCCTAAAGACCTACGGACTAGATAGACTCCCAAATCTGACCGGCACCACGGGGGTAATTATTGACACCCTGCCAGCCGAGCGCATCGTTGAGACCTTCGTTCCGATGAAGTGGCCTGAATACCTACACGTCACAGGCTTGCCCTTCAGCGAGTTGCTTTACGCAACCTTGAGATGACTGGCCGGGTTGGTGAAACATCCCCATTTCACTCATCGAGCATAACCGCTGCTACAATCCCTCGCGAGGGGGATTCAATGACGAACCTAGGTGGTGTAGTGCAGATGTTGAAGAAAGAGCATGATCGGTTGAGCAAGGAAATGAAGGCGATTGGTGCAGCGCTGTCCGCTTTCGGAGCGGCATACGGGAAACGGACAGCGTCTCGGGGCAGGATGTCTGCCGCTGGAAGAGCCAGAATTGCAGCTGCGCAGAGAGCACGCTGGGCGAAGGTGAAGGCAAAGGGCGGAAATGCAAACGTCGTCACAATGCCTAAGAAACGAACAATGTCTGCCAGCGCCCGTAGGAGGATTGCGGCAGCACAACGCGCTCGGTGGGCGAAGGTGAAAGCCGCAAAGAAATCGGCTTGAACGGTAAGCTCAGGTTGAAACGCCCATACTCACAGATGAGCCTGGGCGTTTTTTCATTGCTCGCTCTCCCGCGCATCGAGGTCAATAAGTGTAACGGCCTGTTAACAGCAAATCGGAACTGCCGAACGAATTATTTCTTTACGCCATTTTCCTGTTTATCGCCATCGAACTGTTTCACAGCGGTGAACTCGCCGTTATCGTTTTTCGAGAACTCGAACCGAGTGGGCCACGGCTTAGAGAAGAACTTCGTCTCCGACTCAGGAAAAACTGGAAGCGTACTGCCGTCGTCAAACTGCACTAACAGATGATTGCCTTCGGGCACCATCTTCAGGCTGTAATCCGAAAATTGGTACGTCCCTGCATACCGTGACAGAACTTGCTTGGGCAGAGGGATTTCTTTGTGTACGGACGGAGTCGGAGGTGTTTCCCCGAGTGCGACTGCTGCAAGTGCCTTATTCATCTCGCTTGTGACGGTGCCATTCAGATTCGCCAAAACGATGACCGCCAACTCGTCTTTGGGATAGTAAGCCACCTGCGCGTTATAACCGATGTTGTTGCCGTCATAGTCGATCAAAAGGCGACCTTCGACATGACGCACGTATAGACCGCAGGCATAATCGTGCTTGAATGGAGTGATCATCTTGCGCAGTGAGGCGGGCTTAAGCAACTTGCCGCCAAAAAGCCCGTTCTCCCACCGGAGCATGTCTTCGGTTGTGGAATAGATACCGCCCGATGCCAAGCTCGCTCCGGCAAAGTTCGGTCGCTCTGCATTCTCCATCCCGTCAGCTCCGGGCCAATAACCGGACGCGCGGTGTGGAATGATAGCCACAATGGAGCTTGCTCCCGAATCGTTCATGCCGAGCGGCTTGAAGATGTTTTCCATTAGAAAATCCGGATAGGTTTGACCGCTGATCTTTTCCACCAAATATCCAAGCACCATATAGCTTTCGTTGGTGTAATCCCAATTGTCACCGGGTTGAAAGGCCAGTGGCTTGTCGCGAAAGACCAATCGATCTGGAGGGCCCGCCTCATATTTCGCCGCGTCGCCCGCGATGCCGGATGTCATCGTCAGCAGGTTGTAGATTGTGATTTTGTCCCATGCTGCTGGCGCATCTGGCAGATATTTTTTGACGGGGTCTTCGGTCTTCAGCTTTCCCCGTTCTTCCAAAACTAAAATCGAAGCTGCGGTGAATTGTTTCGTCACCGAAGCGATATTGAATCTGCTCGTGGACGAGTTTGGTATGTTCCACTCTGCGTCCGCCCAGCCGTAGCTTTTGCTAAATAGCACCTTGCCGTGTTGCGCCACCAGTACGCTGCCCATGAACATCTGCGCGTCGATATAGGGCTTCACAAGCTTGTCCAAGCGCTCTGCGGTCGTTTGCGCGCTGCACGTGCCAATCAAGAGTGCAAGCGCGATCAGCCAAAATTCCGCTCGAATATCGCGCTTGGGTAGTCCACTAAATACACTGTATTGGCAATCCATCGGACGGAATATACACCCATCAGAGTCGGCAAGTTGTCGAAAAATCCCCATTACGCTCATTGACCGTATGTAGGTGGCCGGCACTCCATGGGTTCGATCTCAACGTCCGCACTGCGACAACTGGCTGCGGCTCTTGGTGAGCAGTTTCCAGGCTTCGCGGTAGCATTCGTAGCGGTAGCTGGCCTTCTTTGCCGGAGGGCAGACTGGGCTTTAGCATTGCCATGGTGAGCCGTCGCGTGCCCAGCAGCAAGACTGCCGGGATGAGATACCAGGCATCCACTGGAATCACGTACGCGGCGAACAAGTCGATCTGATCGAGAGAGTAGTCGCGCTTTTTCAGGTGGTTCGGCAGGAACATGCAGCGGTAGCCCGCGCCGGACCTGGCGGTTGTAGATTTGACCTGTACTCTGAGGAAGTTCGATCCGTGCTCGATGCCGACGTCATAAGCCTGCATGTCTCCCCACGGCTTGCTGACGGCCAACCGGCGCATTGCGGCTTGCGCCATGAATTGCAACTCGACCCATTCGCCGCGTTGTTTGAAGCTGGTGAATAGCTCCCAGTTGTTCTTGCTGTGCTTGCCGCTTTTCCCTGTGCTCATCCCCGTGCCGTTCCCCTCTGCTTCGGTCTGGTTTACCGGACTCTTTGGTGGCGGGCGGACGAATGCGTCCGCCGCTACGCGAGCTGGTTTGGTCACAGTTTGCCCAATAAAAAAGGCGCGACCTGTGGATCGCGCCGCTTGGACCATGAATTGTCTCTATACTTTTAGAATATCAAATCGGAAGGGGCAAGCCGGAAAGGTTTGGCGACTTTATATTGTGATTGCTTTCATGCAGTTAAGCCCAATCGTGTAGTTTCTGCCTATTGACAAGATTTCGGCGGATTAACGCGTCCGACCGATAAGCTGCCTACCCATTCACCAGCGCCATCACGTGCTCCGGATACCGCTCCCCGGCCGCTGCCTCCGGCGGAAACACTTCATCGATCCGCCGCAAGTCTTCCTTTGTCAGCTTCACCTGAAGCGCACCTACATTCTCCTCCAGATATTTCCGGCGCTTCGTTCCCGGGATCGGCACAATGTCATCTCCCTGCGCCAATACCCACGCCAGCGCGAGTTGTGAAGGCTTGCATCCCTTCTCTTTCGCGATCTCTTCCACGCGGCGCACCAGATCCAGATTTTTCTGGAAATTTTCTCCCTGAAAGCGCGGGCTGTTGCGGCGGTAATCATCCGCCGGCAAGTCTTCAAAGCGCCGAAACTGCCCGGTCAAAAAGCCGCGTCCCAGCGGACTGTAAGCCACGAAGCCAATCCCCAGTTCGCGACATGTCGCCAGAATTTCCTGCTCCGGATCGCGCGTCCACAAAGAATATTCAGTCTGCAGCGCTGCAATGGGATGTACCTTTACCGCACGTCGCAACGTCTGCGCCGACGCCTCGGATAGCCCGAGATAACGCACCTTGCCTGCCTTCACCAACTCCGCCATTGCGCCCACCGTCTCTTCAATCGGCGTGTTGGGATCGACTCGATGCTGATAATAAAGATCGATCGTCTCCACTCCAAGCCGCCGCAAGCTGGCATCGCAGGACCGCCGCACGTAATCCGCCTTGCCGTTGACGCCGCGCGCATTCGGATTGCTCGGGTCGCGCACAATTCCAAACTTCGTGGCCAGCACAATTTTTTCGCGCTTACCTTTGATGGCCCGTCCCACTAGTTCTTCATTCGTGTGCGGCCCGTAAACATCTGCCGTATCAAGAAACGTAATTCCCAATTCCAGCGCCCGATGAATCGTGGCAATCGACTCGTCGTCGTCCCTTCCCCCATAAAATTCCGACATTCCCATGCATCCGAGCCCGAGGGCCGAGACCTTTAGACCACTACGACCAAGTTCGCGTATTTGCATAATGGCTCCTGGCAGCATTAGTTGAAACAGTCGTCCGAATAACTTAGTTGATGCTTTCCGGATCGTCTGGGTTCCAGCAAAATTCATGGGCCTTCGGCGGCTCTTCCGAGACCCAGCGTCGAGGTCTGCTGCAAGCTGAGAGTTGAAGCCCTGGCTCGCGTCTACGAACTTAGCTTTTGCTCGCGCGACACTAGGACCTCGGCGTCAGTTGCCTTGAAAGCCAGGGTCGGATACAAGCTCGCCCCACCCTGTTCGATGAACGCAAAGTGAAATCCCGCCGTGTTTGCGATTGCAGGTGAAACAAACAACAGGCGGAGGCGCTCGGTTATTCCGCAGCTCAGCTCGCCGTGCGGAATGCTTTCTGGATGAGCGTATAACGGGCTGCCCCGATCATGCCGCAATCGTCATTGGTTACGATCTTGACCGGCATGTCTTTCAGAATCGTTCCCATGCGCCCTTTGTCCAGGAAAGACTCGAGAAACAGGGGATCCTTCATCTTGGGCACGATCTTTGCCGCAATAACGCCGCCAATGAAAATTCCCCCGGTGGACATGAAGTTCAATGCGCAATTGCCGGTCTGCGCGCCGAAGACGCTGACGAAAATCGACAAGGTCTGATCGCAGATCGCGGCCTTTCCCTCCAACGCGAGTTTCGAGATCATCGCCGGAGGATCGGGCGCGGCGGCCATCTGCGTTCGCAACCATTCCGGCTCTTCGGCCTTGTGCGTATCTCGCAGAAAGTCGTAAATATTTCGGATTCCCGGGCCGGAGAGGACACGCTCACAGCTGATGCGACCGTATTTCTTCTGCAGGTAGGCCAGCAATTCCATCTGCAACGCGTTCCTGGGCGCGAAGTCAGCGTGGCCTCCTTCACATGCAAAAGGATGATGCCGGAAGCCATCCCAGTAGAGTCCCGCCATCCCCAGCCCAGTTTTGGCCGAGATGACCGCCCGGTTGCCTTCGGCCTCTTCCACACCCTCACTCAACGGGATGAAATCTTTTGCTTCCAGGCCATCGATTCCATACGCGTAAGCTTCCAGATCGTTGAGCAGGCCAACGGAATTCAGCTTGAGTTGCTTAGCCACTTCCCGCGCATCGATGACCCAGGGCAGGTTGGAAATCTTGCTTCGTCCCGCTCGCACCGGCCCGGCCACGCCAAGGCATGCGCTGTGAACGGGTATGCCTTCGGTTTTTATGAAGTCAGCGAGAATGCCGGACAAGCCGTCATGCTGCTGGCTCACGTAGTTCTTTTCAACCACACATTTCAGCCGGTTGCCTTCGGTTTCGAAAGCGGCCAGCCGGGTGCGCGTTGCGCCGATCTCACCTGCAAGAATCATTGTTCAAAAAGAATCATGGTTCAATTCTCCTCCACTGGCGGCCATCGAGCTCTAGAAGCTGATCAGCCTCCGCCGGCCCCCAGCTGCCAGACGCATAATTCGGAAACTTGCGGGGAGGCAGCGCTCGCCAAACGTCCAACATGGGATCCACCACCTTCCATCCAGCTTCAACCATATCCGCGCGCTGGAATAGAGTTGCGTCTCCGATCATGCAGTCATACAACAAAACCTCGTACCCGGTATAGGCGTCCGCTCCGAAATACTTCGTATATTCGAAACTCATATCTACCGACCCCACCCGCAGAAGAGGGCCTGGAATCTTGGCCCCAAAGCTCAGTGAGATGGCTTCCACCGGCTGGATCTGGATGACCAGTGTGTTGGTATGCAACTTGTGAAATGGAGCGTTGCGAAACAACTCAAAGGGCGTGCGCTTGAACTGGATGGCGATCTCCGTGTGGCGCTGCGCCATCCGCTTGCCCGTCCGGAAATAGAACGGCACGCCCGCCCAGCGCCAATTATCGATGTTGAGCTTCAGGGCAACGAAGGTCTCGGTGCGCGATTCGGGAGAGACCCCTGCCTCGGAACGATAGGCAGATACTTTTTCCCCACCCAGCAGTCCCGGTCCATATTGTCCCCGCACGCTGCGCTGCAAAACGTCGTCCGAGCTCAGCGGTTGAATCGAATGCAAAACTTTGGCCTGCTCATTCCGTACCGCGTCCGCCTGAAAAGATACCGGTGATTCCATTGCCGTCAGGCTCAGCAGTTGCATCACGTGGTTGGGGACCATGTCGCGCAATGTCCCCGCCGTGTCGAAGTATCCGCCGCGCCGCTCCACGCCGACAGTTTCGGCGTTCGTAATTTGAATGTGGTCAATATAACGCCGGTTCCAGATGGGCTCGAAAATGGCATTGTCGAAGCGGAAGACCATGATGTTCTGCACCGTCTCTTTACCCAGATAGTGATCGATGCGATAAATTTGATTTTCCTGCAGCACATTTTTGATATCGCGGTTCAGCGCCTTCGCAGAGTCCAGATCCTGTCCAAACGGTTTTTCGATTACCACCCGGCGCCAGCGTCCATTCTCCTGCGGCGAAAGCGAGGCTGCTCCCAACTGCTTCACAATCTGTGAAAAAAACTTGGGTGCGGTCGCCAGATAGAAAAGATAGTTGCCCTCCGTATGTTGCTCGGAGTCTATGGCGGCGAGCCGTTCCCGCAGTTGCGTAAAAGTGTTCGGATCGGCAAAATCGCCGCGCTCATAGAACAGGCGCTTCCGAAACCACTCCAGGGCTTCCGCCGAGTCCGTTCCGGCCGGCAGAAAACTGGTAACCTGGCTGCGAAAATCGTCCAGGCTCAAGTCGTCGACTGAAACGCCGATCACGGCAAAGTTGTCGGGCAGCAGCTTTGCCTTCCCCAAATTGAAAAGCGCAGGCACCAGCTTGCGTTTGGCCAAATCCCCAGCCGCGCCAAACAGCACGAACACGCAAGGACCAGCCGCTCTCTCGGCATGTGCGAGGTCATTCTCCAGATTGGTTTGCGTGGTTGCGGCCATCTCATCCCTGCAACTTCGGAACTGGTCGCCCATAGTAAATGACCGTTGCCTGGCTTTCTAGGGGGAAGTAAGCAGAGCAGGCCCATCAGTGCCGTCTCCGTGCCTTGCGCCGCTCTGGTAGGAACGTTTGGAGCAGACAGAGTTCCGCATTTGGGAATTCCGGTTCTGCCCCAATGTGCAGGCCAAGTTCTTCATTCCACAAATGCTTTGCTTCGTAATGTACCGAGTCCGAAAAAGGAGCGATCCTTTAGTTCTTCGGCGTGGTCCTTTGTGCCTTTCAACCACTGCAGCCCGCACTCACAATGGATATGAAAGTGGAGTCTTTCCCCGAAACTATGGATAAAGCTTTCGCTACATCGTTCGTCCCCGCCCCCGTCGTCCGGAAAGCGGCTGCCCGCACAGCGCTCGTGGGCTTGAATGAATCGACTCGAGCCCTGCTGGCGGAATGCTTCCGCCAATTCAACATCGAAACGGTGGCCATGGCTTCCGACGCGGCTGGGCGTCTGAAGCAGGAAAAATTTGAAGCTTGCGTTCTGGGCTTGGGCGAGGGCGCGGATTCGGTGATGGAAGCGGTACGCACGTCGGCGTCCAATAGCCGCTGCGTGATTTATGGAGTAGGCGGCGACGCGCGAGACGCGATGCGTTATTCCAAATATGGCATCAACGCGGTCTTCAAAGAACCTCTGGAGCGGCCCGCGGCGCTGAAGCTGGTGCGCGCCACGCGGACGCTGGTGCAGCATGAACTCCGGCGCTACGTGCGCATTCCGGTCATGACCGAAGTTTCAATCGTTGGCGATGGCCGGCGCGTCAGCGCCACCAGTATCGAAATGAGTGCCGGGGGACTGTCGGTGCAGAGCGTCGAAGAATTTTCGACTGGGACGAACATCGAAGTGTCGTTTGCCCTGATGACGCTGCCCCGGGTCAGCGTTCGCGGAGCGGTGACCTGGCGCAAGCCTAAGAAGTTTGGAGTGCAGTTCGACGCCGCCGACCAACGGCGCCAGAAAATCAAGACTTGGATCGATTCCTACTTCGACAACTGAGTCGCCGGCTACCGGAGCATTGGAACCGAAAAACATTCGCGCGCGAATCACGGACTTGCCAGCGGCGTTTCGATAGTCGCGCACCACATCGCTTTCACGCAATGTTTTGGCGGATTGTGCGCTTCGTCATCCCGCCAGGTCCGGCTCGCATAGAAGCGCTTTCGATCACTCGCCCGTTCTAAAGCTCCGCTCATCTTCGCCGATAACACAGTAAGCGAGACCAGTTCTGACCGTAGCGTACGTCGCCTGAGCAGCCGTTCACGTACAGAAGGAATTTATCGGAGTCCATGAGGAGCACTGCCGCAACTCGTCCCAGTAAGGCGGGAATCGCCATTTTCATAGCGGCAGGATCAGGGTGGCTTTGCGTCCTGGTTGCGAACAGATTGTCGGTTGGTTCGGCGGATTTCACGCCGCACGGGTATTGCTATCTGTGGGATCCGCGAATTCTATGGCTGAACGTCGTCTCCGACGGGTTAATCGCCCTCTCGTACTACGCCATCCCGGTCATTCTTCTTTATTTCATTCTCAAGAATCGTGCCCTTCCCTTCAATCGCATTTTCTGGATGTTCGGAGGGTTCATCCTCGCCTGCGGCACCACTCACTTGATGGAAATCTGGAATGTCTGGCATGGCAGGTACATGCTGGCGGGGTTGATTAAGGGCGCCACTGCCGTCCTATCGATACTTACTGCCGCAATGCTGGTCCCGCTGATTCCAAAGGTAATATCACTGCGCGAACGGGCGTACTTGGAAATAGCCAACCGCAAATTGGAACAGGAAATCTCCCGGCGCAGAGGCACCGAGATGCCCCTCGAAGCGCCGCTGCGACGCCGGATTAGGTTCGGCCTCATCGTCGCTCTGGGGCTGACGCTGTTAGTCGGCGTTTTCGTCTGGGGCGGCGCATGGCGCGAAGAAAGCGATACCTACTGGGTCATACACACCTACGCTGCGATGGACAGCATCGAGACTATCTCAAAGAATTTTGTTAAAGCAGAAACCAGCGCGCGGGGATTTTCCCTCAGCGGGGAACCGGAATTGCTTGCCCTGTTTGAGAACGGCCGAAACGGCATGCCGCACGACCTGGAGATACTGCGCCAATTGACAGCTGACAATCCCCGTCAGCAGCGACGGCTGAACGAACTCGAGCCTGAGCTTGGGGATGCACTTGCCTTTGCGGCGAACGTCGTCGCCAAACGCAAGGTGGGTTCCTATGCCGGCGGCGCCGACGTCCCGGAGATCGAGCGACTGGTTGCGGCGGTCGACGCTAAGATTCAAGAAATGCGCGCCGAGGAAATCAGGCTCTTGGCCCAGCGCAGCGAGAAGGCCCGTGGACAATGGCGCTCCACCAGGTTGCTGATCGGGCTGGGCGTTTTCTTAGGGGGGGCGCTGTTGGTGCTGTCCTGGTTCGCCGTCAGTCGCGAGATTGACCTCAGCGCACGGGCGGGGGAACAACTCAGTGCTTTGAACGCTGACCTGGAACAGCGCGTGGACGGCCGTACCGCGGCGCTGAAGTCCGAGATCACCGAGAGAAGGAAAGCGGGAGAAGCACTAAAGGACAGTCTGGCCAGAAGTGAGCAGATACTAAAGGAACTGGCCGACCAAAAATTTGCCCTGGACCAGCATGCCATCGTGGCCACCACCGACCTTCACGGAACCATTACTTATGTCAACGACAAGTTCTGCAGCATTAGCCAATATTCCAGGGAAGAACTGATCGGGAAGAATCACCGCATATTGAACTCCTCGCATCATTCCAGAGATTTCTTCCAGCAGATGTACCGCACCATTGCCAGCGGCCAGGTGTGGCGGGCCGAAATCTGCAATCGCGCAAAAGACGGTTCGATTTACTGGGTCGACACTACCATCGTCCCCTTCCTCGAAGCCAATGGAAGACCGCGTCAATATATGGCGATTCGCGCCGACATCACGGAACGCAAGAAAGCCGAAGAGGCACGCAGCTGGCTGGCTGCCGTGGTCGAATGTTCCGACGACGCGATTATCAGCAAGACTCTGCAGGGAGAAATCACCGCCTGGAATCGCGGCGCCGAGAAAATATTTGGATATTCGGAAGCCGAGATGATTGGCCAACCCGCGCTGATGCTCTTTCCACCGGAGCGCGTGAATGAAGAGGCCGAAATTCTGGAGCGCATTCGCCGCGGCGAGAGTGTCGAACACTTTGAAACCATTCGCGTGCGGAAGGATGGCAGGCGGATTGATGTTTCTGCGGCGATTTCCCCGATCAAGGACAGCAGCGGCGCAGTTATTGGCGCTTCGAAAATTGCTCACGACATCACCCAGCGCAAGCAGGCGGAGAAACGGCTGGCCACGCAAGCGGAGGAACTCTCGGCTCAAGCGGAGGAACTGGTGCGCTCGCGCCAAGCTCTTGAAACCCAGACTCTCATGCTGCGGTCCGTGCTGAATAGCATGGTGGAGGGCTTGGTTGCTGTCGATAGCGAAGGGAAGTTCGTCATATGGAACCCCGCAGCCGAAAGAATCGTTGGTCTCGGTGCCGCCGAGCTTGCGGCTCAGGAATGGACTGGGCACTACGGCCTTTATCTCGCCGATACGGTGACGCCCTTCCCCACTGAACAAAATCCCTTGTTCCGCGCCATTCATGGGGAGGTGAGCACCGCGGAAATGTACATCCGCAATCCGAAACTCGCCGAGGGCGCCTGGGTCGAGGCTAGCGCTAGCCCTTTGAAAGACCGAGACGGGCTGGTAAACGGCGGGGTGGTGGCTTTCCGGGACATTACGCAAAGAAAAGCCGATGAACGGGAAATCCGCACACTCAACGAAGAACTTGAGGAGCGGGTGTTACGCCGTACCGCACAGCTGAAGGAGGCCAACCAGGAACTTGAGGCCTTCACCTACTCCGTGTCTCACGACCTGCGCGCGCCGCTGCGCCACATCGGTGGTTTTTCCCGAATGCTGGCAGAGGATTTTGGCGCCGCGATGACGCCGGAAACCCGCCATCATCTGCAGCGCATCGAAGACGGAGTTCATCGCATGGGGTTGCTCATTGATGAGCTCCTGAACCTGGCGCGGGTTGGCCGTCATGCCCTCAAACTTCAAACCGTGCGGCTGAATTCGGTCATTGACGAGGTCGTCTCCCTGCTGCAGCCCGACGCCGAAGGGCGGAAGGTTACGTGGAAGATCGCGGAGCTGCCTCCAATCGAATGCGATCCGGTCCTGATCAAGCAGGTTTTTCAAAATCTCATCGCCAATGCTCTCAAGTTCACGCGGCCTCGGGAGTGCGCCGTTATCGAGATCGGTCATTACCAGGAAAATGGCCAGAGCATCATCTTCGTTCGCGACAATGGCGTCGGCTTCAATATGAAATACAAAGACAAGCTGTTCGGAGTCTTCCAGCGTCTGCATCGGGTCGAGGACTTCGAAGGGACAGGTATTGGACTTGCCACCGTGCAACGCATCGTTCGCAAGCATGGAGGACACGCCTGGGCGGAATCCGAACCCGACAAGGGCGCGACTTTTTGCTTCACCCTCGCAGCCGCCGACAAAGCCGCCAGCCCGGATGAAGCAAATCCGAGCGCCTCGTCAACCAAACATAACTCAGCGGGAGCCTAACTATGAATTCCGAAGAAGTCGATATTCTTTTGGTCGATGACAGCCAAGACGATGTCGATCTTACTCTGCATACATTGCGTGCGGAAAAGCTGGCCAATCACGTATTCATCGCGCGCGACGGGGAGGAAGCTCTGGACTTCCTTTTCTGTACCGGACCGCATAGCCAACGAAGCTTTGAGCACCCGCCCAAGTTGGTGCTGCTCGATCTGAAACTGCCAAAAGTTGACGGAATGCAGGTTCTCGAGCAGGTGAAAGGCGATCCCCGGACCAAGACCATCCCCGTCGTTTTAATGACCTCTTCGCGAGAGGAGCGGGACATGGTGACCGGCTATAAACTGGGGGTCAACAGCTACCTTCAGAAACCGGTTCATTTCGAACAGTTCCGAAAAATGGTGAAGCTTCTAGGTATGTACTGGCTGGTGACCAATCAACCTCCTCTAACCACTGGCGCGACGACGCTAGCTGGGGAAGAGATTTGAGCCGCGCGGGAACCGAACTGAAAGGCGGCACGCCAGACCTCTTATGCAGCGGCACTCGACCGAAGGATGTGAAGCCGGCATTAACGAGTCTGCGGCGTCTTAGCTGCCAGCGGCAGCCGCCATCGGTCCAGGCTTTGAGTCAGTGCGAGTTTGTCCCTCAGGCGCGGAAGATTTGCAATTTGCGAAGATGCTGTGAATGATCTGACCGAGTTCCTCAATACTGTTGGGCTTCAGCAGCAAGTCAGGCAGGCCGAGAGTGCGAATTTCTTCGTTGTCCGCCGGATTGACATATCCGGAAGCAATCAAAATGGGCATGCCAGGCCGGATTTGTAGAAGCTCCCGTGCGAGCTCGACGCCGGACATTTGAGGCATGGAAAGATCGCTCAGCACCATGTCAAACTCCTGCGACCGTAATCGGAACATCTCCAGCGCTTTCTCTGGCACGGTGCAGCCCGTCACTTTATATCCCAGTCGCTCCAGCCAGCGCTCCATGAGGAATACCATCGACTCCTCGTCATCTACGAACAAAACCCGTTCGCCGTGACCGCGGAATTTCTCTTGAGCCGGCTGCGTGCGAGCTTCCGCAGCCGTCTTTTGTGCCGCGGGCAGGAATAGCCGAAAGATGGACTTTCCGGGTTCGCTGTTAAGCTCGGTTGCAGACACTTGGCCTTTCCCGATACCAAGAACCACGACACCAGGAACAAGGGACAAGTCCACTCCTTTGCCGTGCCTCTCTTTGGTTGTCGCGTAGAACGATTCAAACCTCTTCGCCATTATGCTCTTGATCCGTCGCGTAGCCACTCTCGAGGATGCGCCGCGTTCACGGTGCCCACTACAACTTAGAAGCCCCAAGGGAAAAGGATGCCTCGTAGCTACCGGAATCATCGGCTGGCAGGGCAACTGCTTTAGCCTTAGCCGTATGAAAAAGTCTTAAGATTTCCTAATAGGAAAGCCCAAGTGCCGAACCTGGACTGGAAGTGAGTGCAGTTCCATCGCGATGGAATTGCAACCTGTGCGCTAAGAATTTAGCACCGGGCAGCGTGCCCAGTGCCCGGCCGAAACCTGGACCAGCGGGGGCAAGTCAATCGCGCACTCTGGAATGCGAAATTCGCAGCGCGGCTCGAATCCGCAACCCGGGGGCATGGCATGCAGCGCGGGCACAGTGCCTTCAATGGTTTGCAGTGGACGCGCTCGCACCGTCTTGAGACTAGGCACGGCGCGGAGCAAGCCGCGCGTATAGGGATGCGCCGGTGTCTGAAAGATGTCTCGCTTCTCGCCGACTTCCACCAGGTTGCCGGCGTACATCACAGCCACGCGATCGGCGACCCGGGAAACCACCGCCAGGTCGTGGGAAATGAAAAGCATGGCCAGCCCGAACTTGCGGCGCAGTTGAGCAAGCAGCTCGAGAATCTGCGCCTGAATCGTGACGTCGAGGGCCGTGGTGGGTTCGTCGGCAATCAGCAACTGCGGGCGGTTGACGATAGCGATCGCAATCATGATTCGTTGCCGCATTCCGCCCGAGAGCTGGTGGGGATAGTCGCGGGCTCGGCGCGAGGCATCGGCGACGGCGACTTCGTTCATCGCTTCGACGGCGCGCTGCCAGGCGTCATTTTTCGAAATGGAGTTGTGCGCAACCACCGCTTCCGCGATCTGATCTCCAACCCGCATGACCGGGTTGAGCGCGGTCATGGGTTCCTGAAAAATCATGGCGATGCGGGAGCCGCGCAATTGGCGCATGGCATCGTCATCTAGAATGGACAGATTCCTCGCTGCGTTGGCGTTTTCTGCAAAGAGGATTTCGCCGGAGACGCGAGCCTGCGGTGGCAATAGGCGCATGATGGCCAGGGATGTAATGGACTTGCCAGAGCCCGATTCGCCGACCAAGCCTAAGACTTCGCCGGCTGCAACGGAGAAGCTAAGATCGCGGACGGCGAGAAGGGTTTGTGGTTTGGGAACCGCCGCCATCGGCTGTCTGGGAACTGACAAAGGAGCGGAGGCTGCCGGTACAGATCCACCCAGGGCAGGAAATTCGATGTTTAAGTTTCGGACTTCAAGCAGAGACTCCACAATTTCAATGGTAGCAGCGCGGACAAAGAACCGTCGGACAGCCGAGACGGCTGTCGCTACGTGAGCTTTCTTAATTGGCTACTGTCCCAAAATCAGCGGCAGGCCGTTTTTGTTATTGCCGATCACCACTACTTTGGAGTTGGGGCTCTTGGCCAAGTTTTCCGTGGCTTCAATTCCTTTCCATTCGAGTAGCGACGGCGTGATGCCCTGGGCAACGATCTGCTGGAAGTCGCGGACTCCGGCGGCTTCGATGCGCTTGCGCTGCGCCTCTTGCGTTTCTTTTTGCAGGCGGAAGTTCATGGCCAGCGATTCCTGCTCGGCCTGTTGCTTGGCTTCAATGGCCGCCTTGAGCGTGGCGGGCAGTTGAATGTCGCGCAGCAAAACATTCTCTACGGTCAAACCGCGCTGATTGAGTTGGGTGGTGACCTGATCGTAAATCTGTTTGGCCACCATTTCGCGTTCGCCGGTGTAGAGCGCGTTGGCGGTGTGGGAGGCGGTCGCCTCACGAATGGCGGACCGCAGCGTGGGCTCGACGACCACAGTTTCGTAATCGGAGCCAATCTTCTGGAAGACCTCGGCGGCCCGGTCCGGATTCAAGTGATAGATGAGCGACGTGTCCAGGCTCATCATTAGGCCTTCGCTGGAAGGCACGCTGGCCGATTCCTTGAGGGTCTGCGTCTGGATGGAGAGCTCATTATTTGTTTTCATCGGATTGATCAGATGAATTCCCTCGCCCAACGTTTCGCCTGACACTTTTCCAAATAAAGTGAGCACGCCCACGTGGCCCGTGCCCACCTTCGTGACCGCGCTGAACAGCAGGATCACGAGCAGGAATGCGGCGATTCCCAAGCCGATCAAGCGAAACAGGCTGCCGTGGCCGCCTCCGCCGTCAATTATTCTGCCGCGAGCTGGATCAAAAATCGCCATCGTAATCTCCTTCGTTCTGAGAGATTCTAAGTGCGGGAGAAAAGGGAAATAAGTGGCTTCCGGGGCTCAGGATGGGTGTCGGGTGTTTGGTGCTAGGTCTTCGGAATGCGGGAGACCTTCCACGAAAGGTTCGTCCCAGGGCCCAAGACCTAACGCCCGAGACCTAAGATCCACGCTGAATCTTGCCCGACAGTTGCCGCATCTCTTACATTAGATCATGAGCAAAATTCATATTCCTACACCTTTGCGTCAGTATGTTGGCAAGCAGGCCTCGGTGGAAGTGCCGGGAACGACGGTCGCCGAAGCGATGAGCGCGCTAGTGGCGCAGCATCCCGATTTGCGCAAGCACCTTTACACGGAGGAAGGCAAGCTCCGCGCCTTCGTAAACCTGTACGTAAACGACGAAGACATTCGTTACCTGCACAAAGAAGCGACCGCGCTCAAGGAAGGTGATAACATTTCCATCGTGCCTTCCATCGCCGGAGGCGCGGGAAGCCGTACCGCCTTTCTGTCGTTCCGCATCCCGCTGTTTGTCATCCCGAGCGAGGCGAGGGATCTAGGTTTCTGCCTGTAATCCCCGGCTGAGTGGTTGCGCAGACAGAAACCCAGGTCCCTCGCTTCGCTCGGGATGACAATTTGTTTTGTCTAATGACAACTTGTTCGGCGCGTAGTGCGCTGATCCACTAATTTCGAAAGCCCGGCAAGTCAAGTTTCATTCGAGGACTTTATGGCCACCGCAACGGAAATTCCGGTAACCCTCAGCAAGGACGAAATCCTGCGCTACTCGCGCCATCTGATCATGCCCGAGGTCGGCATGGAGGGGCAGCAGAAGCTAAAAGCGGCGCGTGTGCTGTGCATCGGCACGGGCGGTCTGGGATCGCCGCTGGCGCTGTATCTGGCGGCCGCAGGCGTGGGCACTCTCGGCCTCGTGGACTTCGATGTGGTGGACTATACCAATCTGCAGCGGCAGATTATTCACTCCACGGCGGACGTGGGACGCAAGAAGCTCGACTCCGCGGCGGACAAATTAAAAGGAATCAATCCGTTTCTGAATCTGCGAACGTTCGACACGCGGCTCAGCAGTGCGAACGCGATGGAACTGTTTCGCGACTTCGACATCATCGCCGACGGCACCGACAACTTTCCCACGCGTTATCTGGTGAACGACGCCTGCGTGCTCTCCGGCAAGCCCAATGTTTATGGATCGATCTTCCGCTTTGAGGGGCAAGCGAGCGTATTCGCCACGGAAGAGGGCCCGTGCTATCGCTGCCTGTATCCCGAGCCGCCACCGCCGGGACTGGTTCCCTCGTGCGCGGAAGGGGGCGTGCTCGGCATTCTTCCCGGCCTGGTCGGCGTGATGCAGGCGACCGAAGTGATCAAATTGATTTTGGGCATCGGCGACCCGTTGATTGGCCGCTTGTTGCTGATTGACGCGCTAGGCATGAAGTTCCGCGAACTCAAGCTGCGCAAGAATCCGGACTGCCCGGTGTGCGGGACGCATCCCACGGTCACGAAATTGATAGACTACAACGAGTTTTGCGGCATTCGCGGAGAGGAAAAACCTGTGGCCAGTGGCGTTCCGGAAATTCAAGTGGAAGAGTTGAAGCGGCGTCTGGATGCCAAAGACGATCTTTTCGTGCTCGACGTGCGCGAGCCGCACGAATACCAAATCTGCAATATTGGCGGATATCTGATTCCACTGAACGATCTGCCGAATCGGGTGAGCGAACTCGATTCCAGCCGCGAAATCGTGGTCCACTGCAAGATGGGTGGACGCAGCGCCAAGGCGGTCGCCTTCCTGCAGCAGTCAGGATTCACCAAGGTGCACAACCTGGCCGGAGGAATCACGGCTTGGTCGGAGCGAGTGGATCCGAAGGTGCCGAAGTACTGAGCGGCAGTGGCTCGTAGTCAGTCCGTATCGGGAGCGCGAAAGCGCTCCCTTTTGGTTTTGTGCGCAACGCCTGAAAGTGAATTGGGAGCGCAACGATTTGCGGCACGCCCCAACGCCTGCTCCCACACGATTTGCCGGCGCGAAACTTTCTACAGGGACACCTTTGTCCTCGTTGAACTGTGGAAAAGCCCAGAGTGGGAATCCGCTGCGTCCGGCGGAGAGATTTCGGCGCGGCAGAAGACATGCACAGATGGAAACTCGTTGACATCTGGCGTCAAACAGGCTATTTCCAGCGCGAGCGCTAAATCGCTCCGCTTTTATTCGAAGTTGGCAAGGAAAAGCTAGAAGAAAAAAAGGCCTTCCCTTTTCCGGGAAATGACAAAAACGAACAAGTCTTGACATTTGTCGCCTAGTGAGCATAATTGGCGTGTTCGCTCAGGGCCCCGTCTGGTATTACTTCCCCTCGGAACTTAACTTTCAGCCGAATGCACGTCGAACTGCGCGAACAATGGGACGAGAGCCATACAAGAAGGGGAGTCTATGAGAAACTTCACAATTACAGTTTCGTTGCTTGGATCGCTGCTGGCCATTCCGTGCCTCGCCCAATCCGGAGCCATTATCCAGGAACACGGTGCCGGGCACGCAACTCAGCCTACATGCGTAATCCTCAAGCGCATGGGGCCCGCGGATGAGGTCACGAGCCACCTTTATTCATTCGGTATCCGAGGGAAGCAATTCCAATATGTCGAAGGCAAGCTGCCTGACGGGTTTCCGTTTCACGGCAGGCTCACGGACCACGACGTCAGGAATTTGCAGTCGCGCGGAACCGAGGTGCTCGTCCTGGAGCCCCATTATTCAACCGACGATTTGAAGCAGGCTCGGGTGGATTGCAGGGGAGAAACAGGCAAGACGCCAAACCAGGCTGAGGCCCAGGTGAACTCCTCTGGAATGCCGGCAGGCGGTGCGAATCCCTCCGCCGCTCCGGCCGCATTTGTGTCCGGGACGACTATTGCCGCTCAGACCGCTGCCCCAACGTCCACCTCTACCTCCACTGGGAAACTTTCTGTGGTTTCGGTTCCCCCAGGCGCAGATATTACGGTCGATGGGAGTTTTGTGGGCAACACTCCCTCGGATGTGCAGGTGCCGGAGGGCGAGCATACGATCACAGTGAAGCGAGCCGGTTTCAAAGAGTGGGAGCGGAAAATGAAAGTCAGCGGGGGCAGCAGCGTACATCTAAACGCTGAGTTGGAGAAAGCCCAGTAGCCTACGATCGGTTTTGTTCCGTGACTTCAAGGGCACGAAAAAAGGGAGCACTCGGGTGCTCCCTTTTTATTGTGGCTACCTGCGACTATTTGCTCGACCCAGCCTGCATTCCATCGCTTGCTTCGCCCAGCTCTAAGGCGAACTTCTTGCCTTCAAAGCGGGCGCCGGCGAGAGTGCTGGTTCCATCGCCGTTCATTTTCAAGACGGCTGCATTGTTCGCTGACGGGAAGTTTAGGTCCACAACTTTCGCCGGCACTTTTGCGAGCACTTTCTTGCCTTGCCGGATGCTGACTTCTACGTTGGGACCGCTGCCATCCCACTCCAGTCTATAATCGCCGGGCTTGAGCTTCGCTCCGTTGATTGTGGTGGAACTTTGCAACGTCAAGTCGGCTTTCGTCGCTGCGAACGCGTTGGAGGCCAGTAGCAAAGCTAACCCCATTACTACGCTCTTTGAGATTGTCGCGAACTTCATAGCTGCTCCTTATTTTCTTTCCCGAAATAACGTCGGGAAACGGTTGGGGGCGGCCCGGCTCGCGACCCGCGGGAAAAAACGCTTGCGTTTCCGCGCGAATCGCCTACAATGCTGCCGCCGGGGTTGTGCAGACAAGTCACCAGCTTGCTCTGCCGCCATGGGGGTTTTCTCATCTGGGCCGCCAAACCGAGTGTGAGAGAATCCCCAGACCCCGCAAAAATGTTGGAATCAATTCTGGCCGCCGCTACCTCTCCGCCGGCCCTCTACTCACTTTTAGAGATTGCGCATCCGCCCCTGTAGAAGTTCCGTTCGCGTTGCGATCTCGTTCGTACTTCCTTGGACGATGCGCGCATCTTTCCGGTAGCAAGAAACGCCGCTAATTCCATTTTCATGAAGCGAACATTAGGCGCATGTTTTGTGAATTGAATCAACAGAACAACCCAGCGGCTGCGATTGTGTGGCGCGACATGCCTGGCGTATTCATTCCCGGCATCGACTGCTGGCCGGCGGACTGTGCGCCAGTCGACGGAGTGCTCGCTATTTGTCCCCAGGCGACGCTGCACATCAGGCTGGCGATGAAGACCACGATTCCGTTTCGCATAAGAAGAAGTCTCCACGATCTCAGTTGTTATTTGCGCGTAGTAGCGCCGGCATCTTGTCGGCTGTCGCGAGAGTCTGCCCTGAATTGCCGAAGGGGCGTCTCGCGCTCGCAGTGGCGGCGAGACGCCGCCATGACAGCCGCCGGGACGGCGGCGCTACATTTTCCGCGATTGGCGGCGCCGCCCGGTTTCTGATACACCTGACTGCTTGACGCTCGAATCCGCCATCTTCCTCTTTTTCGCCGGTGTGCTCGGCGGAGCGCTGAATGCCGTCGCGGGAGGCGGCAGCTTCGTCGCATTTCCGGCCCTGCTGTTTGCGGGCGTGCCGCCCATTCCTGCCAACGCCACCAACACGATCGCCCTGTGGACCGCAGCCGCGGCTAGCGGAGGCGCCTATCGCAAGCAGCTTGATGTTCCGCGCCGTGTGATGATTCCGCTGCTGGCCGCAAGTCTTGTCGGAGGGTTGGCAGGCGCCTTTTTGCTTCTGAAGACGCCGGCCCACACGTTCATGCGAGTATTGCCGTGGCTAACGCTGGGAGCGACTCTGCTTTTTGCCTTCGGCAGAAAATTGGCGCGAGGACGCCCCTCGGTGATTGAGCATGAAGCCTCGACATCCGCCCTTGCGGGGACAACGCTATTTCAATTATGCGTCGCCGTGTATGGCGGCTACTTCGGTGGCGGCATGGGCATTGTGATGCTCGCCATGCTGGCTGCGCTGGGGATGACCGACATTCATGCCATGAATGCGCTGAAGAGCGTGCTGGGGTTCGTGATCAATGGCGTCGCGGTCGTGACTTTCATTGTTGCCGGTGCAGTCTATTGGAAGCACGGTAGCGCAATGATCGCCGGCGCAATCGCCGGCGGATATCTGGGCGCGCACTATGCCCTGAAGATGCCGCAGACGTGGGTGCGGATGTTCGTTGTATTGGTGGGCGCGGGCATGACCGTGTACTTTTTCTGGAAGTCGTATTGAGAACAGAATCGGCCACGGATTTCGCGGGTCTTCACGGATAAGAATTCCGAGTTCATTGATCCGTGGACCGTGCCGATCCGTGGCTGAAAATCTGTTACGGCAGAGGCGCGGAAACGTGTTCGTGCACGATCAGCCACTTGCCCTCTTCATTTTCAAAGACCACTGTCCAACGGAAGTTGCCCATCTCGACTTTTCCTGATTTGCTCGTCATCTCTTCCTTCACCGTGGCCGTAGCCCAGACCAGGTCTCCGTGGGGATGAATGTCAGCATCGTCGTTGACGGTGAACCTTGCGCTCTTGTAACCAGCGAGGACGCTCTTGGCGCCTTTCTCGTACTCGTCCCAATTGCCATACTTCAGCGGCGCGATGTCAAAGAAGGTGTGCGGTCCGGTGGCGTAATACTTGGCGACGTTGGCGGGGTCCAGGGTAGCCCAGCCGTCCCATATCTTTTGCAGATAAGCTTTGTCGGGAGCGGGGCCGGCTGGGGATTTCTTCGCCATCGGCTTCTTGGTTTGCGCGAAGCCGGTTAGCGTCAGGGTGAGCAGGCACAGCGAAACGGTTAAAAAACGCTTGAGCATTGGGGTTTCCTCCAGAGAATCCGGCGGAATTCTCGCACAAGAGCACGAAATCACCAAGCGGATGCGGAAAAGCTTCGGACCGAACTTCTTTCGTCCCTGATTCAGTTTGACCGATTTCCACAGCACACGCTAGAATGATTGAGTTTGCATGTACTCGCCGACCCGTTCTGGGGACGCCTGCCTTGGCTGCTGAAGCGCCGTGGCAGAAAACACAGCAAGCGCAGGAAAATCAGCAAGCCCCGTGCGCCCGTGTGCGCCCTGGGTTTCGTTGAAAGTCCCGTTTAAAGTTCCGATTCAAAAGTTCCATTTACGGGCTGAATTTCACGACATTTGATGGAGGCAGACGCATGTACGCGGTTATCCGCGCCGGTGGCAAGCAGTACCGGGTGGCGCCCGGAGATGTAATTCGAGTAGAAAAAATGGGCACCGGCACCGACGGACACATAGAGTTCCCTGTGCTGGCAGTTTCCGGCGAAGAGGGCAAAGTGGGCCTGCAATCGGACGCTCGCGTGGTCGGCGACATTTTGGAAGAGGGCCGCGGCGCGAAAATCCTAGTGTTCCACTACAAGCGGAAGAAGCAGTATAAGAAATTGCGCGGACACCGGCAGGCGTATACCGCGGTGCGCATCTCTGAGATCGCTTTTGAGGGGCAGAGCTTCAAGGCTCCCGAATTACCCAGGAAAGAAGCGAAGCCGAAGAAGGTGGGAGCGCTCGAATCCCACGCGCAGGAAACGCACGAGCACGAGGCTCCGGCAGTTCACTCAAAGGCCAAGAAACACTCGGCCAAGAAAAAGGCTGCGCCGAAGAAGGCCGCGAAGAAGTCACATCCGAAGAAGAAGTAGAAGCTGGACGGGCGAGTCGCCCGTCCCCACACAATCCACTGACTATCGAGAACTGAGAACTGTCTTATGGCACATAAAAAAGGGCAAGGCACTTCACGAAACGGCCGCGACTCGAACGCGCAGCGGCTTGGGTTTAAAGCTTTCGGCGGGCAGCTCGTGCCCGGCGGCACCATCATTGTGCGGCAGCGTGGCACACGTGTAAAGCCGGGTCTAAACGTGGGCCGCGGCAAAGACGACACTCTCTTCGCCAAGATCACGGGACGCATCAAGTTCCTGAACAAGGGTTCGATGGGCAAGTTCGTGATGGTCGAGCCCATGGAAATCGAGTAGCGTCTTACTGGTCCGAAGATTCGCGGGGCGGGAGCCCCTTCGGCTTCGCTCAGGGCAGGTCCGCGTGAAACAGCCTCGCCTTCGGGACGAGGCTTTTGTTTTGCAACGTTGGAAGCTTTCGGTCGTAACGATTGTCATCCGAGCAACGCGAGATCTGGGTGTCCGCCTGCGGCGGCAACTGCGATAGCGTCGGCAAAAAACCTAGGTCCCTCGCTTCGCTCGGGATGACAAGTTTTGGTGGGGGACGATAGACGTTGTTGAGGGAACGATGTTCATCGATGAGGCAAAAATTCGAGTCAAAGCCGGCGACGGCGGCAATGGCTGCATGGCCTTCCGGCGGGAGAAGTTCGTCCCGCGCGGCGGCCCCTCGGGCGGTGATGGCGGCAAGGGCGGCGATATCGTTATGGAATCCAGCGAGCGCCACAATACGCTCGTTCACTTCCGTTTCAATCCGGAGCACAAAGCGCGAGCGCGGGCGTCACGGTGAAGGATCGAATAAGACGGGACGCGATGGCGGCGACGTAGTTCTGAAAGTTCCCATAGGAACGATTGTGTACGACGACGAAACCGGCGACAAAGTTTTCGAATTCACGCAGCCCGACCAAAGTTTTGTGATTGCTCGCGGCGGGCGGGGCGGGCGCGGCAACGCGCGCTTTGCTACGTCGGTACATCAGGCGCCGCGGGAGCATGAAGCCGGGCGTCCCGGCGAGGAACATACTTACCGCCTGGAATTGAAGCTGCTTGCCGACGTGGGGCTTGTGGGATATCCGAATGTCGGCAAGTCCACGCTGATCTCCCGCATTTCCTCGGCGCGGCCCAAGATCGCGGATTATCCCTTCACTACGCTCGAACCCAACCTGGGTGTGGTTGCCGTGGGTGACGCGAAAAATGAAGTGAGCTTTGTGGTCGCGGATATCCCTGGGTTGATCGAAGGGGCGCACACGGGAGCGGGGCTAGGCACGCAGTTCCTACGGCACATCGAACGCACGCGCCTGCTCGTCCATCTGGTCGACGTTTCCGATGCCAGCGGCCGGACGGACGTCACCAAAGACGTCGAAGTAATTCTTGGTGAACTCGGCAGCTTCGGCGCGCATCTCGATGAGAAGCCGATGATCATGGCGGCATCGAAGATCGATGCGGTCAATAAAGACAAACTTGCCGACCTGAAGCGCTATTGCAAAAAACATAAGTTGAAGCTGTACGAAATTTCCGCGGTCACGGGCAAGGGAATTGAGGAATTGAAGTACGCAATGGCCGCCGCAGTGGAAGAACTGCGTGAAAAGAATTTGCAGAACGCGGCTGAGTCGACGTCTTAGACTGCAAGATCACTGAGCCTCGCGAAGGACGCGAAGCAGATCAATAAACGGCAGCCCGTTCGAGCTGCCTTCTTCCAGCCTGCGGCTTACGCCCTTGGCAGTGGCCCGTGCTGGAAGTGATATTGCAGAATCCGCGCGGCGAGCGCGGGACTCACCGTTTCTCCACGGCTCTGGACGGTACGGACGACTTCTCCGCGGCATACCACTTCCGTCGCCGAGAGGCCCGCAATTTCCGCCGGCAGCACGAGATTGATTTCCAGTTGAGCGGCTGGCTGCAATAACTCGTCCGCTTCGAAGAGCATTCCGGACCGGCTGATGTTTTCGGTCGTGCCCTCGTGCCATTGCTTCTCGCCAAGCCGGCGATAGCGCAGAGGCAATTGAAGATGGAATCTTTGCGCGCGCGCCGGTGGTACTTCTCTGGCTCGCGCGGTGTGGAGTGGTTCAGTGGATTGCGTTGACATGGCGACCTCCGGGGGAGTTGGAGTTGCGTCGAGCACTTCGCGCACTTTGCTTTTCAGGTCGCGAAGGTTAAAGGGCTTCTGGAGCAGGCGTACGCCGGCGTCCAGCATGCCATTGTGTCCAATTACGTTTTCGGTATAACCGGACATGTAGAGCACCTTCACGTTGGGGCGAATTTCGGAAATACGTTGGGCCAACTCGCGGCCGTTCATGCCGGGCATGATGACGTCGGTGAGCAGCAGGTGAATCACCTTTCATGCGCCACTGCAATCTGCATGGCGACCGCGCCGTCGGCCGCCTCAATCACCTGGTAGCCCTGCTTTTCGAGATACTGGCGGGCTAGATAGCGCAGGTTGGCTTCGTCTTCGACCAGCAGGATGGTTTCGGTGCCGGGTTCGACTTTGCGATACTCGACCGGCGCGGCGACTTGTGCGGCGGCTTCGCCAGTCGAGGCTACGCGCGGCAAGTAGATCTTGAATGTCGTGCCTTTGCCCAGCTCGCTGTAGACCCAGATATATCCGCCGCTCTGCTTGACGATGCCGTAGACCGTCGACAGGCCGAGGCCGGTCCCTTTCGTTCCCTTGGTGGTGAAAAAGGGTTCGAAGATGTGCGATTGAGTTTCGTTGTCCATGCCGTTGCCGGTATCGCTGATTGCGAGCATCACGTAGTCGCCGGCTGGCAAAGGCGCGTGAAACCGGGCGTAGTCTTCGTCGAGCGTGACGTTGGAGGTTTCGATCGTCAGTTTTCCTCCCGAAGGCATCGCGTCCCGCGCATTGACGGCAAGGTTCATGATGACCTGCTCGATCTGTCCGGCATCGGCGCGGACCGGCCAGAGATCGGGCGCCAGGGACCATCACCAGGTCGATGTCCTCGCCAATCATGCGGGTCAGCATCTTGATGTTTTCTGTCGCCACGTCGTTCAGGTCGACGATCCGGGGCGCCAGCATCTGCTTCCGGCTGAAGGCGAGCAACTGGCGCGTCAACGACGAGGCGCGTTCCGCCGCGCTGGCGATTTCTTGCGCTGGACCGCGCAGGGGAGGCTCAGCGCCCAGGCGCTCGAGGAGAAATTCCGAGTAGCCAGAAATCACCATCAAGAGATTGTTGAAATCGTGCGCGATGCCGCCCGCCAGCCGGCCGACTGCTTCCATCTTCTGAGACTGGCGCAATTGCTGCTCCAGCACGCGGCGTTCGGTCACATCCTCCGCAAACAGTTCGAACACGACTCCACCTTCTCTGCCGTTGGTAACCGAGCGGCCGGAAATGCGAACCAGCGTCGTTGTGGTGTCTTTGCGTTTCCATTCCGCCGTCAGTCCCTTGAAAGGCTCTGCTGAACGAAGAAAATCGGCGAGCTCGAACCACTGATCGTTCTCGGCATACAGACTAAAGATATGTTGCCCAACCAACTCATCTACTGATGAAGTTAGGCCCAGCAATTCGAGAAACGCCGGATTCGCGTCGAGAATCTTGCCAGTGGAATCACAGCGGCAGATGCCGTAGGGTGCGTTCGTCACCAGCGACCGGAAATTCAGCTCGGAGCGGCGCAAATTGTCCTGCGCTGCCCGCAAGGCAGCGTTGAGCCAGCAAATCAACATGGCCACAAAAAAGAACAGCGAGAGGCGGATGATGGCCGTGCGTGACTCTGCCACGCTGTGCGGCCCGGTAAGCGAGTAGTAAGCGCTGACAGTCAGGGCGAAAGCTGTGGCTACGACTCCGGGTTTCCAGCCGCCGTACCAGGCGCTCACCATCACCGCCACGCCAAACAGGGCGAGTCGGCTTTCCGACACATCGGCGAGCATAATCGTGGGAATCAGCGCCAGGGCCGTACTCAGCACTGCAACCCCATACCGGATAATGGGCGCACGTGCCGGTGCAATGCGAAGTAGGGGGAGGGTTACTCGCATGACTAATCCTAGTTCCATAATGGGAAACAGGATAGTTACAGGAGTTCATCCTAGGTTTTGCGAAAACGCTGACGTGAGATGGCCCGCAAGCCCTACAAAAGATGGCCAGTTGGACAATGCCACGGCGATTCGACTTGCATCCCAGGGCGGGAATCTGGACACTATGCGGGACTGAGCACATTCCATTCATGAACATTGGACTCTTTGGTGGAACCTTCGATCCGGTTCATCGCGGACATCTCGCCCTGGCGCGAGCGGCGCTCGATCAGTACAAACTAAAGCGGGTTTATTTTGTGCCGGCGCACATTCCGCCTCACAAACAGCGCCAGCCGCTTTCGCCTTTCGTACACCGTTTTGCCATGCTGGCTCTGGCCACGGCACCGGAGAAAGCCTTCGTACCTTCTCTGTTGGAGGCTCCTGAGGAAGGTGGAGGGCCCGTTCGAAAAAATAAGGATCGGCAGGAAAAACCGAACTATACGATCGACACGATCCGGCGGCTGAAGCAGTCATTCAAAGCCAGCGACAAACTTTTCGTCCTGATCGGCATGGACGCTTTTGCCGACATCGCCAAATGGCACCAGGCCGAAGCGCTGTTCCGCGAGTGCGAGTTCGTCGTAGCGAACCGTCCGGGATATTCTCTTGCGGATGTGGCAAACGCATTGCCCGAAAGCCTGCGCCCGCGCCCGGAAGTAACTCGACCGTTTCAGAAACAGGAGGCCACCGGCGATCTGGTTCTGAAGGGAGCGACCATCCATCTGCTCGGAGATCTGCATCAACCCGCCTCGGCGACAGCCATCCGTCAGGCGGCAGCGGCAGGCAGGCCTCTGACCCGCTTCGTCGACACGCCGGTGGCGGACTATATTAAGAAGATGGGGCTGTATAGATGAAGTCGGGCGGTATATCCGTTTGGGAGTCATCCTGAGCGGTGCCGTTCTTCAGGCGAAGCGAAGAGCCTGCCCTGAGCGAAGTCGAAGGGATCGCGCGCGCAGTCCTTTACCACGTTCCTCCCTTACTGGTCGGTTACAATAAAGCTGCCTCAAGTCTAGCGACGAACGACCAACGACTTTCATCCAACGACGAATCCTGCATGAAGAAGACCGCCCTCAAACAGCAAATCACTGCCGCCATCCAAGCTTGTCTCGAGAAAAAGGCCGAAGAACTCAGCATCCTGGAAATGGAAAAAGGTTCGGGAGCCTTCACCGACTACTTCGTCCTGTGCAGCGGAACGAATCCGCGGCAGGTGCAGGCCATTGCCGACGAAGTCGAATTGCGTCTGAAAGCCGCGGACTTACGTCCAGCGCATGTCGAAGGCTACAAACAGGCGGAGTGGGTGCTGCTGGACTATGTTGACTTCGTGGTGCACGTTTTCTCCGAGAAGGCGCGCAAGTTCTACGATCTGGAGCGCCTGTGGAAGTCGGCGAAGCGGCTGGAACCCGGCGACTTAAAGGCAGTACCCAGGAAACGAAAGCTTGAAAGCAAACCGGCCGCAGTGAAAGCGAAGAAGAAAAAAACAGCCTAGCAGCCCCTCGTGAAGATCAAGATTGCATGGATCGGCAAAACGAAAGAACCGGCGATTCGGACCCTGACCGAAGAATATCTCAAGCGAATTTCACGTTACGTGCTGGCGGAAGGCGTCTCGGTACGCGACGAAGCGGCCTTGCTGGAAATGTGCGGACGCTCGTCTGCGACGAAGGTCGGGCCGAAGTCGACGCTTGTCCTGATGGACTCGCGCGGCAAGGAATTCACCTCCGAGCAGTTCGCCAAGTTCCTGGGAGACTATCAGGACCGCAATCCCCTGCCGCTCCTCTTTGCCATTGGCGGCGCGGACGGCTTCAGCGACGTCGCACTAGCCGCGGCCCAGCATACATTCTCGCTGGGAAAGATGACGCTGGCGCATGAGTTGGCACGCGTAGTTCTGCTGGAGCAGATCTATCGCGCGTTTACGATTCTGAAGGGACATCCGTATCATTCGGGGCATTAGGTCGCCGGTGCCCAGCCGTCGCAGTTCGTACTTTGCGCTACGCCTGGTTTCGTCAACAATGATTTCATCAACAATGAAAAAGGAGTTCCCTCATTTGCCCTGCATGGTGTCTATACCGGTATGAAAGTTCACGTTCTGGCTTTAGTGGCGGTCTCTTTTTGTGCCAGAGCAACAGCGGCTCAGACTCTCGTTGTGTGTGGTTGCGAAATCGTGAATACCGTCTGTCTGACCGATGTTGAGATGTCCGAGCACGCTGTCCGCGTCGAGATGGAGCCTGACTGGATGGGCAACCACTCAAATTACCATGGCGTTGCAGTTTTCCAAATAGGGTTTGACGAGAAGGGTCACGTAACTGGCGCGAGTGCAATTTCAGGTCATCCTCTCGGCATTTCTCACTTAATAGAGGCTGTTTCCAAGTGGAGATTCAAGCCAATAATCGTGAAAGGTGTAAAGAAAAAGGGCTGCGGCAGACTTTCAGTTAAGTTTGCGATGACAGACAATGTGCCCTCAGCCGAGGTCTGAGACAGCCAGCCGGAAACGAGAAACCGTCGTCAAAGCTCAAGTGATGAAAAATCTGTTTTCAACAATAACCACATTTTCATGCGCAGAATTTCCGCAAGAATTGTTTAGACGCAGCGTTCTCCGGTAGCACGCCAGCCATCCTAGAGCTGGCAAACTTCAGAGATGCAGGAGGCAATGTTATGCGGAACCTCGTGTTACTGGCTGCCACATTCCTGATCATGGCAACAGCCGCGTTTTCGCAAAAGTCAGCAATCTCAGCTTCCGCTAGTGAAGTATCACAAAAGGACGAACAGCAGATTCGGCAATTTGAGGCGGAAATGCTGAAAGGCGAGATGAATAGCGATCCGGTGGTATTCGAAAAGATTCTTGCCGATGATTGCCTCATGCTGCCAGCCGGTCCGGATTTGACAAAAGCCAAGCTTGTAGAGGGGGTTTACAAGTCTCAGGGGCAGGCTCCTCCCTATATCGCAAGTGAGGAAGACATGCACGTTTACATGCTGGGTGACACCGCAATAGCCATGTACGTGAAGGAATATGCAGTAGGAGCAAATCCCAACCAAGTTGACCGACAGGACCTGACTGATGTCTTTGTAAGGAGCTCCGGTACTTGGAAGCTGAAAATATCAAGATCAAGCCCGCTCCGAAAGACAGAAAGCTGAGCCCGAGCACGTTTGGCAATAGGCTGGAATCAGCAAAGTTTGCGGTGATTAGGATAGATGGGCCACCAGCCGCGCGTCTGTTGACGAAACATCGCCATAGCACTCACAGACAGGTTATTTCGCAGAATTTCCTGTGGTTCCAACGAGCACTTTCAGAGTCTCCACGGCGAGATCACTGGGGTTGGTGCCCTCCATGTTGGTGAGTACAACGACGCCATCCCGCTGTGCTGGCGCGATCAGGAAAGGCGGTGCTGGTGCCTTGCTGGCCGCCATTGTGCCCCACGGCGATGACGCCCACTTGGTCGCTTACGCCCCAGCCTAAACCGTAGCTGTCCTTCGATCCGTCCGATGGCTTCAGCGGAGTCCACATCAAATCGCGGGTAGCGCGCTTGAGTAGCTTGTCGTTCAGAATCGCCACCTCGAAGCGCGCCATGTCCTCCGCCGACGACAGCCAGCCGCCGCCGGGAATCTTGTAGCTGGAGTCGAGGAAGTCGGCATTCTGCACCGTGCCTGACTCCGTTTTCTGATAGAAGCGCGTGCGATACGGAATGATGGCAAAGCGATCGTCGACCTGCGTCTGGTCCATGTGGGCGGGAGCGAAAACGTTCTGCCGCATGAAGTCCACATACTTCGCCCCCGACGCTCCTTCGATCACGCACCCCACTAGCGTGTAACCCTGGGTCGAATAGTGAAATTGCTTTCCGGGCTCCGACAGCAATGCGTCGTCTTTGAAAAAATCCAGCCCGGCCCGGATCGGGTCGTCGAAGTGCTTGGTGTTCCCCACTTCAAGATCGTCTTGCGAGCCGGACTTATAGTGCCGAATGCCCGCCAGATGCCCCATCACCTGGCGCGTGGTAATCGGCCACGGCTTCTGCGGAAAAGCCGGGCAGTATTTCTGCACGGGCGCGTCAAGGTCTAGTCTTCCTCGCTCCCACAGCAGCATTGCCGCCGTAGCCGTTAGTGACTTGGAAATCGAAGCCAGCCGGAAAAGCGTATGTTCACTGGCCGGCGCATTGTTTTCGGCGTCCGCCAGGCCGAAGCCGCTGCCCCACTCGTACTCGCCGTTCTCGACCACAGCTACCGAGACCCCCGGAACATGGGTAGAAGCCATGAACTTAGAAACGGCAGCCTCGATCTGAGTGCGCTTTTCCGCAGAGAGTTCATGTGCTTGTGCTAAGGAAACGCGGACAAAGCATCCGCAGAAGACTATGGCTAGAACCAGCGATCTCAAGAGGCGCGGCTGTGCCTGCGAGAACGTTTCACCCGGAGTCATGAATTACCTTCCGCTAAAGTTCTGTATTTTAGGATAACGAGTCACACCGGAACCACAAGATTGATGTGGGGGGGACAGCCGCCATCGGCTGTCCGTCGGGCGCAGCTCGACGCTTTGTCGGTCAGAACCAGAATCATTCGGAGTCTAAGCCACTGCCCGCAGTCCTACTGCGTCACGGTCGCCTGATAGCTCACCGCCAGCCAGTGCCCCGTGCGGCGCACCCACACTCGGGTATAACGATAAGGACCGCTGAAGTCCTCCCCCAACTGGTGGCCCTTCACGTCGGCCCGCGCCGTGACCACGGCTGTGTCGCCGTAGACGCGCACCACCATGTCACTCACATTAATAGTCTCGTAACGAAGCTGGCCGCTCTTGCGGGCCGACAATGTGTCCTGCTTCGTCGTCACCTGACCGAGAGGCGTGATGGCGACGTAGTCCTCAGCCAGGGTTCGCTGGGGAAATTCGGCATCCCGGCGAATACTGGCTTCGCGCGCTTGCCGTTCCATATCCACGATCTCCCGAACCGTTGCCTGATCGGCTGCATCGATGGACGGCCGCGGATGCACCGCGACGTGCTGTGCCGCAAAAACCGGCAGCGTCATAACCAGAGACCACAATAACACTGCACACTTGTTGATCACGATGAGACCTCCGCAACTGTGCGAGGGGAGAGAGAGATCCGCCTGACCGAGCTACGCAACCTTGGATGCTGAAGTTCCATGGAAAAGTTCCCGGCCCGCGACATTTATGTAAACCCCTGTAACCTGGAAGTATCCGCACGCCGTGCTGGAGATTCTTTCCCCACGAATACAGACGCTGCCCAGCCTCTTCTATTTACATTTTTTGAATACTCAATCGACGCCGATCTCCTGTCAGGCTGGGTCTAGTAATCCATACTAACTGGGATCCAGCGGACCCATGAATTCGCCACTGCAACTTCCCTTCCATGTAGCGTGCCGCCCAAATCCTTGACAAGACGGCGAACCGCTCTCGGACCCTGACCTTGTTTTGTCCACTCCGGAACTGGACTGTCCAATATCGGACACGGGTCTTTCCCAGTCTCTGTCTTGCCCTATCGGGCGAGTAGAGGGTCCGCGTACAGACGAGTCTCCCTTCGAGAAGCGATCTCATCGATGATTTGGGAACGGCACGGCTGAATGATTGGAAAGGGAACGGCTGAATGATTTGGGAAGGGCACGGCTTCAGCCGTGCCGCTCAAAGCCGCAATGATGTCGGGCTTTAGCCGCTGCGGGATTCGCAGTTTACTCCTGCGATCCATTATGAGATGGCTTCTAGTAGAATCAAACGTCGATCCAGGCATGGCTGACATCCGTCGTGGTCTGATCATCGTGAATACCGGACCGGGCAAAGGCAAAACCACGGCCGCCATGGGAACGGCACTGCGCGCCGTTGGCCAGGGGATGCGGGTTCTGATGCTTCAGTTCCTCAAGGGCTCCTGGCACTACGGAGAACTCGATGCCGTGCAGGCCTTCGGCGACAAGTTTGTCATGCAGCAGATGGGCCGAGGCTTTGTGAAAGTAGGAACAGAGAAGCCCGATCCCGAAGATGTGCGTATGGTTGAAGAAGCCTGGACCAAGGCCGATCGTGCCATTCAATCAGGGGAGTGGGACCTGGTGGTGCTCGATGAGATCAACTACGCCATCAGTTACGGGATGCTCGATCCGGCGAAGGTAGTCGACAGCCTAAAGAAAAAGCCAGAGATGGTACACGTCATCTTGACGGGCAGAAACGCGCACCCCACAATTGTCGAGGCCGCCGATACGGTAACCGAGATGCGTCAAATCAAGCACGCGTACGAAAAGGGCGTGATGGCGCAGAGGGGAATCGAATATTGAAAATTGAGTAATTGTGATTGAGTAATTGTGGAATTGAGTAATTGGGTAATTTAAGATCCGCCGGGGAGCAAGTTCTAATTTCCCCAATTACTCAATTACCCAATTACCCAATTTCTCAATCCTTATGGCTTGGTTTAAACGCGAATCCGGCGAACTGGACACCTCGGGCGAAAAAAAGGTCCGCACCGAAGGCTTGTGGGTGAAGTGTGAGGGCTGCCGCCAGATCATCTGGAAGAAGGATCTGGAAGAGAACATGAACGTCTGTCCGAAGTGCGAAAAGCATTTCCGGATTGATGCCAGGACCCGGCTGGCCCAGTTGCTCGACGACAACCTCTACGAGACCTTCGATGGGAATATTTCATCAACAGATCCGCTGAAGTTTGTGGACCTGAAACCCTACTCGTCGAGACTGAAACAGGCGCAGAAAGATACGGGCCTGAAAGACGCCATCATTAACGCTCAGGGAAAGTTGCTGGGACGACCGGTAGTCGCGAGCGTGATGGAATATTCCTTCATCGGCGGCAGCATGGGTGCCGTCGTGGGCGAAGCGATCACCCGTGCTGTGGAGCGCGCGGCTGACACGCGAACGCCTCTGATTGTTGTCTCCGCCTCCGGCGGCGCCCGCATGATGGAAGGCGTGATCAGCCTGATGCAGCTGGCGAAAGTTTCCGCAGCGCTGGCCCGGCTGGATAAGGCCGGCGTTCCTTTCATCTCGTTGCTGACGGATCCCACGACAGGCGGCGTCACTGCATCGTTTGCCATGCTGGGCGATTTGAATATTGCGGAACCAGGAGCTCTCATCGGATTCGCCGGCCCGCGCGTGATCGAACAAACCATCCGCCAGAAACTGCCCCCCGGTTTCCAGCGCAGCGAGTTCCTGCTCGAGCACGGCATGCTGGATGCAGTCGTTCCCCGCAAGCAGCTCAAGCCCTACATCGGACGGGCGTTGGAGTTCATGGCAGCGTAGAGCAGCTGTCAGCTATCAGCTTTCAGCTCTCAGCCAAACCAATCGTGCCCTCAGCCGCCGCACAGACCCAATCGGCCCTCTTCCGGGTCTCGGGATATTTTCAGTCATCGGCAAGGCTGGTAATCTGGGGATTCAAGCTGATAGCTGACGGCTGATAGCTGAAAGCTTCCCCATGTCCTACGACTCCGCAGTGGCGAGCATGTTCGCGCTTGGGCACGAGTTGTCCCATACGCCGTCGAACAAATTCGATCTCGCGCACATGCGCGTGCTGTTGAATGCGATGGATCATCCCGAGCATTCGTTTCCTGCTTTATTGATCGCCGGGACGAATGGCAAAGGCTCGACGGCGGCCACTCTGGCATCGATCCTGCGGGCCTCCCGGTTGAAGACCGGCCTCTACACTTCGCCTCATCTAATAAGGCTCAACGAACGCATCCGGATCGGCGGAGAAGAAATCGGCGACGATGATTTTGCCCGGCTGCATGGCGAAGTCGATTTCGTGGCCGATCGATTGGTCGGGCAGGGAGCTTTGCCCTGGCATCCCAGCTTCTTTGAGATGATGACGGCGATTGCCTTTGTCCACTTCGCGCGAGAGCGGGTGGAGATTGCGGTGCTCGAAGTTGGCATGGGCGGACGGCTGGATGCGACCAATGTTGTGGAACCACTGATCAGCGTGATCGCCGACATTTCGCTCGACCACCAGAAGTTCCTCGGCAATACGGTAGGAGAAATCGCGCGGGAAAAGGTGGGAATCATCCGCCCCGGAGGCGTAGTCGTCACCCTGCCTCAGCAGCCCGAGGCCAACGACGTGATCGGCAACACGATTCTGGACTTGGGAGCACGAGGCGTCAGCGCCGTGCCGTATGTGCCGCCGGTTTCGCCGGGGAGTGGCGACTACCTCGTACCGAGTACAAAGAAAGTTGGCGATCATTCGGAAAAGCGTTTGACCGCAAAGAACGCTGAGGAAGACTCGAAGGACGCCGAGAACGGCCGTCTCAGGCGATTCTATCGTTATCCGCTTCAGGTCATGGGGAAACAGATCCTAGTGGAGTCGCCGCTGGTGGGGCGGCATCAGTTGCGAAATGTGGCTTTGGCCGTGGCCACGGCTGAGGAGTTGGCCAGGCTGCGATTCGCCAGCATCACTCCTGCATCGATTGAGCTGGGAATTCGCGAAACGCGCTGGCCCGGACGCTTTCAGGTAATCGCTGCCAGCGGCAGTTGGCCGGAAATTGTCCTCGATGTGGCCCACAACCCAGCGGGAGCGTGGGCTCTCCGCTCCGCTCTTTCGGAGCTCTATGACAACCGTGCCCTGATTTTCGTGTTCGGAGCCATGCGCGACAAGGCAATCTCAGAAATGACCGAAATCCTTTTCCCGTTGGCCGAGAAGGTGATTGCCACTCGCCCGCAGAATCCAAGGTCGGCGTCGCCCGAAGAGATTCAACGGGCCGGAAGGCGCACGGGATCTGAGATTGAGGCGGTTGCCCAGCCGGGAGCGGCCCTGGAGCGAGCTCGCGCCGCGGCGGTAGCCGTACCGGACTCGGTCATTGTAGTAACGGGTTCGATCTATCTGGTCGGAGAAGCGATGCGTCTGCTGGGAGTGGGAGCTTGAGGCCCGTAGTGATGTATGTACAGAGGCGTATGACAAACGTTCCTGCAGGAACACTGTGGAAATCTTCTGGTCTATTCGTATAGGCAGCTGAGAGCCTGTTCTGAGCTAGGTCGAAGGGCGACTGTCCCTACGCAAGATGTTTCGCCTAGAATGGACGTGTGCAGGAAGTGAAGTCATCAGTGGATCAGGTTGAGAATGGCGGGGACGCCGGCTCCGGCAACGGCGCTCCCGCGACGGTTCCGGTTGCCGCTTTCCGACCAAGTCCGCACGCCATTCCTGGGTCGGAATATGGCTGGTTGAGCCGGCTGCGCTCGTACTTCATCTACGATCCGTTAATCTGGCTCTACACGCTGGCCATGGGTCTGCTGGCTCTGCCGGGTGGTTTCTTCGACCGGAGCGGACGGCGCTTGCACTGGTTTTCTACGACATGGTCGTGGCTGATCATGAAGACGATCGCCTCGCCCGTAACCGTGAAGGGCCTCGAAAAGATCGACCCATCCAAGCCGCATGTCTATGCCGTCAATCATGCCTCGGCCCTCGATATTCCTGTGCTCTACGCGAATCTGCCGTTCCAGTTTCGAATTGCCTTCAAGAAGGAACTGTTGTCCTATCCTGTGGTGGGCTGGCAACTGAAACGCTCAGGGCAAGTCTGCATCGATCAGCAGAATCCATCCCACTCCGTCAGCAGCATCCGCGCGGCGTTGAAGGGCCTGAAGGCAGGGCTGCCGCTGGTGATTTTTCCCGAAGGTGGGCGCACCCCCGATGGTGAGATCAAGCCGTTTCTTTCCGGCGCATTTTTTCTTGCCATCAAGGCGCAGGTGGATGTTGTTCCCGTGGCGCTGATTGGCACCTACGAGTTGCTGCCGATGAATACCTATCACATCAAGAGCCGCCCGCTGGAAATGCGGGTCGGCGAGCCGATCTCAACCACTGGTTTGAAGGGACGCGACGTGCAAACCCTGTCGGTGAAAGTGCAGAAGGCCGTCGAAGATTTGTATTACCGGCCGGTGTAGAGACGTTGCTTGCAACGTCTTGCCGGGCACGGAGGCAAGAGACGTTGCAAGCAACGTCTCTACGGGTTGGGCGAAAGCAGATTTAGGCGGCCTTCTTGTCTTGATCGCAAAGCTGTTGATAATAATCCCGCCCGCGCTGGTAGCCGCGGATAAACGCGTCTTCCACGTTCACTCCCGGATTCTCCCGCTGAACATCTTCCAGAGCCGCATTCATCTCGGCCGACACCTGGTCGAATTCCATGCACCGCGTTCTGGCATGCAATGCGGCCTCGAAGCCGAGACGATAGAACTTTTCATCGTCCGCAAACTTCCTGCCCGATTTTGAATAGTGGCTCTCCTCGGCGCTGCGCAGGCCGATCCACCATTGTTCGCGGGCCGCGTCCACCGATTCCGCTCCTTCTCTCTTCATAATTTCACGCAGGCGCTTTGCCGAGTCTTCATCCTCCGCCAGGGCAATCACCACACTCCGGCCTTTGCGCAGAGCGTCTTCATAGACGAAGATTTCATCTTCAGGAAGCCCCTCAGTCGTCGACTTCTCCAGCTTGTCCCCCACGGTCGCTCCAACCGGCGCGCCGGCTGCTCCCGCGATTGCCGCTCCCAGCAGCCCGAGGGCGGTGATCGGCCCAACGCCGGGAATCAAGGCGATCAGCAGCGAACCTCCGGTAATTCCCACGCCTCCGCCAAGCAGCGCGCCAATGGCTTTTCCCATGCCCGGCTGCTCGGTTGCGTCGGTGGGCACGGAGCTGACTTCTTTGTCGAGATGATCCACGCTGCCGGGCGTCAGCAGCGTGATCCTGTCAGCCGAGATGTCCGCCTTGGACGCACTCTGTACCGCGCGCTCTGCAGCCGTTCGAGTTTCGAATACTCCACTGATCGCTTCCATAAGTCACCTCGTTAGCTCGTTTAACTGCAAACGAGTATAGATTACTGCCTGAAATCGTAGTGGAAAGAATGTCGCGCACACGAAAGCCACATTGTGATGCAAGAAGCGGCGCCCGGAGCTACCTTGAAAATCGGGCGAGTTCTATTTTTCATCGCGCCGTAACCTTTCTCGCAGCCGCAGCGTTACCCTTACGTAGGACATATCCGGAGATTTCGTTGAAGGCTCTGAAGAAAGAAGCGGATGAGCGGCTTCTCATTGAAGCTGCGCAGCAAGACCCCGCCTGCTTTGCCGAGCTCTACGAAATCAACTTCGAGCGCGTGTACGCCTATGTTGTGAGACGGGTGGGAAACCGTACGGAGAGCGAAGACCTGACCTCGGAAGTCTTTCACCAGGCGTTGGCCAACGTGAAACGGTTTGAGTGGCGCGGCATTCCCTTTGCCGCCTGGTTGTTCCGCATAGCTGCCAACCTGATTTCAGACCGCTGGCAGCGCTTCGGGCGGGAAGTCCCCGACGATTCCGCGACGATCGAGTCAGCATCAGTGAGCCCGGCGGAGATCGAGCAGGTGGAGCGTCGAGCCACGTTATTTCGACTGGTAGAAAAGCTGCCTGCCGAACAGAAGCGCGTGGTGGTGCTGCGCTTTGTCGAGCAGAAAAGCATCAAGGAAGTGGCGCGGGAAATCCGGAAGACTGAAGGCGCAGTAAAGCAGTTACAGTTCCGCGCGCTCAGCAGTCTGCGGTCGCGCATGGAGGGTGCCGATGCCTAAGCGCTCTCTGAACCCAGGAAGTGACAACACGAAGAAAATAGAGCAGCTCAATCAAGCGCTGGAGACGATGCTTGCTCGGACGGACGGCAGAGCTCCCAAAGTGGAAGCTGCAATCGAGCCGCTGCTTCGGATCGCTGCCGACCTGCGCGACCTGCCCCGCCAGAGTTTCAAGGCAAGACTGAAATCGGAATTGGGGAGAAAGAATATGTCTACCGTTGCCGAACCCATCGCAACTACTCACACGATCGCGAGCCCAAGGTTGACTTTCAAGAATGCCGCCAAGGCCATCGAGTTTTATCAGAACGCCTTTGGGGCAAAGGAAACGTTCCGCTTCGAGGTTGGAGGACACATTGCCCATGCCGAGATGATGATCGGCGGTTCGCCGATCATGCTGTCGGAAGAATGGCCGGAGGGCGACCGATTCAGCGCCGAAACGCTGGGCAATTCGCCCATCAGCCTGGTCATCCGCGTCAGCGATGTGGATTCATTTGCCGATCACGCGATCGCGGCTGGGGCTAAAGTGATCCGGCCGCTTAAGGACCAGTTCTACGGCCACCGCGACGTGACCTTTGTCGACCCCTTCGGATACAACTGGACCGCCGTCACCGTGAAAGAGGAAATGTCGGTCGAGGAAATGCATCGCCGAATGAAGGGCATGACGACAGGACCGGAAGGCGGACAGGCCCCCAGTAAGGGCAAGGGCCCGGCAGTCAGTCCGATTCCCCGCGGCTTCCGCATGGTTACGCCGTATCTGGTCGCGCAGGATGCCAATGCCGTAATCGACTTTGTAAAGAAGACTTTCGGGGGCGAAGAGATCTTCCGCGCCATTGGATCGGCGGGCGGCTACCACTGCGAAGTTCGAGTGGAAGACTCCATGTTGATGATCGGCGGCGGAGGGCCCGGGCTGGCGTGGAAGGGCGACTCGATGTTGGGCGCGTTTCATGTCTATGTTCGGGATTGCGATGCCGCGTATCAGCGCGCGCTTCAGGCAGGCGGCAAATCGCTTGCTGAGCCAGCCGATCAGGAATATGGCGAACGCTCGGGAAGCGTGAAAGATCCGGCTGGCAACCACTGGTATATCGCCACGCGCAGTGTGGGGAACTATAAGTGGGAGGGTGCGCCGACGATTCAGCCGTATCTGCATCCCTTGCGGGCGGAACCGGTCATCAATTTCCTCAAGCGCGCTTTTGGAGCTGAGGACCTGGGGCGGTACACCGCACCCGATGGAGTGGTCCATCACGTGACGCTAAAACTTGGCGACTCGCACCTGGAGATGGGCGAGGCCCAGGGACCGTATCAGCCGATGAAGTCAATGTTCTACCTGTACGTGCCCAATGTGGATGCGGTGTACCGCACAGCTTTGGCAGCCGGAGCGAAGTCGATGAAAGAGCCTGCGGAGCAGCCCTATGGCGACCGCGTCGGGGCAGTGACGGACATCTTCGGCAATCAGTGGTGGATCGCCACGCATGTGAAGGACGTGGCCCAGTAGCGCCTTCCCATGCTCGAGATTTTCGTTTGGGAGCTAGCCTGACATAACCAACGGTGTCCCTCAGAATCGCCGTCCGGATGCAGCGGAGCTTCTGTATTATCGGCCTTCAGTTGCTTGGGGACTGTTTTGCCAGCCTCGCTTGTCACGCCGTTTGCTCATTCGATCGTTGAACATGATCCTGCTTCGCCGGCTGGGAGGGGTCCACGCGGTCCTTTAACTTGCAGGTGTCGAGTTTGGACTTGAGAATTCCCCGCCCTTTTGAACTGCAACCGAAGATCAAGCATTCCGCTTTCAAGCGGAAAGACATCGACTTTGTCCAAACGAGTCAATCGTCCCCACAGGCCATTATAGAAAAGCTTACCCTCAGGTCTGGGATCGCAAAAGTTAACGCAGGTCACCAACGTCTCGTGAACAACGTTTCCGGCATCGATATATCCCATCGCGATCCGTTGCGGAGAGTGGCACGGTGCAGAATCTTCCTCGGTATCGTCCTTATGGGGTGGCAGTAGGGCGATGTATGCCTTTTGCATCGGAGAGGCTTTCCAATATTTCGAAATCCAAGACTGCGGCAAGTAGAAGAGCACTCGGCCATCCTGCCGCGTTGCAGCGAGGCCGATACTGCCCTTGGATTCCTCGGCAGGCTTACCTTTTTCCTGAGCCGGAGTCGGAAGCGCAAAAGGGACGATCAGCAGGAGAAACAGGAAACGCCTGAAGCTGGCAGAATCTAGCAAAATGGAGGACTCCCGCGAACTACTTGTCGCTTCAAAGGATTGTGTTGGGACAGCGAGCGATCACAGCCCGCGACCTGATCTATAAAAATTCGCGCGGAATTTCCCGCAGCGTGTACGTAGTAACATGGTTGTGTTTGTGCCACTCATTGATGTCGGTTTCGCGGTACCCCGGTTGTCCTTTTGGTGTAGTGAACTCTCGCACGGTGCCATTGATCAAGGTCACTATATGGCTATCGCTCCACATCAGGTAGGCTCCGACGGGATATCGCTTCACAAACTTTCTAATGTCGTCCAAATGTTTGTCTGAGAGCACCTCCTGCGGGGCTCCCAATGAATCGGCAAAGGCGTCCGAACCATCAGCCATGCCGCTGTGTCGTCCAAGAGCGCTTCCCACAAAGGTCGTACAATCGAAGCCCCGGTTTCCCGGATCGGTCTCGAGGATGCCACCCAGTGCGAAGTAGTATCTTTCATTGATCGGCTTCGTCAGAGTGCGTCCGTGAGTAGGACCATCTTTCACGTACAACAGCTCGGGGCAAACGTCACCGAGCTCTTCTAGAGCTTTTATATTCCCGATGTCGTCAATGCCCACCGGAGCGACTGGGCAAGGCAGTTGCTGGGCTCCCGACTGAGTTCCCGGGACAAGCACGTTGTCTATGTAGGCTGCCACGGTGCAGTCGACGAAGCGAGACGCCAACTGCGCCCAATAATTCTTTCGATTTAGTAGATCCAGTAAGGCGGGGAGATGGGCCACATGATAGTAAGGGCTAATGTCTACGAAATCCGAGTCGTTCCCGATCATCAGCCGCACACGAGCTCCGGGAGGCACGTGCCCGGAAAACTTGATGTTGTAACCTCCGTGCTGAACCTTGATTCGATGGATGGGGTGCAGATTGAGCGGCAGGGAGGGAGCCGAAATCGGAGGCGCTATAGCTGCCATATTCCTCTCCTTCGTGCTTTGGCAAGGTCGCCGCTCTGCGGCGAGGCACGAATCTATATCACTTTGCACTAGCGTAGTCAATATGGTTTAGAAGAGTAGTCCGCAGCGCCTTGCGGTGATGAATTCGCATAGGTATCGCCGCCGCCCGGTTTGACCCTCCTGAATCCCTTCAATAAACTGAAAGATTCAGAACCCCTGCAGGTCCCACATTATGGCTGACAGCATTCATGTGAAACTCCCCGATGGGAGCGTGAAGGAAGTTCCCAAAGGCACGACTGCGCTCGACATTGCTAAATCGATCAGCCCGCGCCTGGCGGATGCCGCGCTGGTTGCCAAAACCAATGGCGACCTGATCGACCTTACTCGTCCGCTGGAAAAAGACACCGACTTGCGCCTGCTGACGGACAAGGATCCAGAGGCGCTTGAGGTTTACCGGCATTCCTCCGCCCATCTGCTGGCGGCGGCCGTCCTGGAGCTCTTCCCCGAGACCAAACTCGGACACGGCCCCGCCACCGAAGTCGGATTTTTCTACGACTTCTATCGTCCGACTCCGTTTACGCCCGAAGATCTGGAAAAGATCGAAAAGAAAATGCAGGAACTGGTGCAGCAGAACGTGCCCTATGCGCGCGAGTTTCTGCCGCGCGACCAGGGGCTGGCCGAGTTCAAAAAAGAAGGCGACTTCATGAAGTGCCATTTCATCGAGCAATTCACCAAGCCCGATGAAAAGATTTCCATTTACCGCACCGGAAAGTTCACGGATTTCTGCCGCGGGCCGCACATCCCCTCGACCGGAAAAATCAAGGCGTTCAAGCTGTTCAATATCGCCGGGGCCTACTGGCTGGGAGACGAGAAGAATCCGCAGCTGCAGCGCATTTACGGGACTTCTTTTTTCTCCAAGAAAGACCTCGACGATTATTTGAAGCAGCTCGAAGAGAGCAAAAAGCGCGATCATCGCGTGCTCGGCAAGCAGCTGGATCTGTTTTCCATTCAGGAACTGGCCGGGCCGGGACTGATTTTCTGGCATGCCAAGGGCGGCATAATCCGTAAAGAGATGGAAGACTGGATGCGCGAACAATACATCAAGCGCGGCTACTCGCTGGTTTACACGCCGCACGTGGCGCGGCGGCAGTTATTTTTTACTTCGGGGCACGAGGGTTATTACTCGCAAAACATGTTCGACGCCATGGAACTCGACGACGCCGAATATCGCCTGAAGCCGATGAACTGCCCCGGCCACATTTTGATTTACAAAGACTCGCTGAAGTCGTATCGCGACCTGCCCGTGCGGCTCGGCGAACTGGGCACGGTGTATCGCTACGAGCGTTCCGGCGTGATGCACGGGCTGCTGCGCGTGCGCGGTTTTACGCAGGATGACTCGCACATCTTCTGCACGCCGGAGCAGGTCGAAGGCGAGATTACCGGATGTCTCGACTTCGCCCTGGATGTGCTGAAGGATTTTGGCTTCGACCAATTCCAGACTGAACTTTCAACCTGGGACCCTGACGACCGGAAGAATTTTGTAGGCAGCGAAGAGCAATGGATCCACGCCACCGAATCGCTCAAGAAGGTGCTAGAACACAGGAAAATTGAATACAAGACCATGCCGGGCGAGGCGGCGTTTTACGGGCCGAAGATTGACATCAAACTGGTGGACGCGATCGGGCGGTTGTGGCAGCTCTCGACGGTACAGGTGGATTTCAACCTGCCGCAGCGCTTCGGCCTGGAGTATGTGGCGGAAGATGGTTCGCGCAAACAGCCGGTGATGGTACATCGCGCGCTGTTCGGGTCAATCGAGCGCTTCTTTGGCGTGTTGATTGAGCACTACGCGGGAGCGTTCCCGGTGTGGCTGTCGCCGGTGCAGGTGGCGATGATCCCGATCAGCGAGCGTCATGCGGAATATGCGAACAGTGTGGCGGGCCAACTGAAGGCTATCGGGGTGCGCGTCGAGGTCGATGCCCGCAACGAAAAGATGAACGCCAAGATTCGCGAGCACGCCATGCAGAAAGTGCCGTTCTTACTCGTCGTTGGGGATAAAGAGGCTGAGGCGGGCAAGGTGAATGTGCGCTCGCGGGGAAAGGAAAAGACGGAAGACATGCCGGCCGCGGATTTCGTGGAGAAGATCAGGAAGCTGATCGCGGAGAAGAGCGCGGGCGTTTAGGTTCATGTGGGGATAGCCGCCCCTTCGGCTGTCCGGCGAGCGCCAGCTCGTCCAGGACTGCATGGTCGCGCCGCTTCGCTCCGCTGGACGGCCGAAGGCGGCTGTCCCTACGTGGGCTGTGCGGTACCATGTTGCCGTGCATTCCCTCGCGGAGCGCTTTCTATTCCTGATTCGGCGGCAAGAATTGCTGAAGGCTGGGGATCGCGTCGGCGTGGCCGTGTCGGGGGGGATTGATTCTGTTGCGCTTTTGCGGCTTCTGTTGGAGTTGCGGCACGAACTCGGCATCGTCCTCTCGGTGGTCCACTTCAATCACAAGCTGCGCGGGGTAGAATCTGACGCCGATCAGGAATTCGTTGCGAGCCTGGCTCGGGAGCACAGCTTGGAATTCCAGGTCGACAGTGAGGACGTCGCGCAGCGTGCGACGGAAGAATGTACCAGCGTGGAGACGGCTGCGCGGGAGTTGCGGTACGGATTTTTCCGCCACTTGCTTGGTGAAGAAGGAACAGCGGGCCCGCAGGGGCTAAAGCCCGGTCCCGTTGTGGCGCCTAACGGCACCGCTGAAGCCGTGCCCTTCCCAACCCCTCTCTTCCCAAGTCTGCCGACGGCGTCGCCACCCCCGCCCTTCGCAAACCCTACTCCGCAACACTTTCTCAAGAAAATCGCGACCGGCCACACGCTCGACGATCAGGCGGAGACTGTACTGATGCGGATGATTCGCGGGGCGGGTCTGCGGGGGCTGGGCGGGATTCATCCGCGGATTTTGGTTGAAGATGACGACGCGGAAATCTGCGGCGAAATCATCCGGCCTCTGCTGGGCATCCGCCGGCGGGAACTGGAGCAGTACCTCAAGGACATTGGGCAGCCCTGGCGCGAAGATTCAACCAATACGGATGAGCGGTTCACGCGGAATCGTATTCGCAAGCTGGTTGTTCCACTTCTGGAGCAGGAGTTCAATCCTGCGGTTGCGGAAAATCTGGCGGAATTGGCGGAGATCGCGCGCGGCGAGGAAGATTACTGGGAGAACGAAATCTCAGGATGGCTGGGGACTACGGTGCACTGGTCGCAGCCGGACTGGGCCCGCGCCGTGTCTCGGGAAGCCAGCCTGATTCAGATCGCGTCGCTGGGCAACTCGCCGACGCATGCTTCGCAGGATTCTGATCTTCCTTCGAAAATCGACAACGCGCCGTGGCTGGTTATGAATGCCGCCGTAAGCCGGATGTGGTTCCTGGGCGAGCCCATCGCCGTGCAGCGCAGGCTGGTGAAGGCGATTGGCGAGAATGCCGGCATCCCCCTCGAATTCAAACATGTAGAAGAGATCCTGCGCGTGGCGGCGGAAGACGACGCATCGAGCAAGGAGTTTTCGCTGCCTCTCGGTTGGAAGCTGCTGCGTGAGCCTGAGCAGTTGGTATTCGTGACTCCCGATCTGCGGGAGCCTGCGCTCCCACGGGACTACGAGTATCCACTTTCAGTTCCCGGACAAATCCTTGTTTATGAGGCAGGCTCCTCGATCGAAGTGCGTCGTGTACCTGCGGACGCGCAGCCGGGGTATAATTCTGACCACCTATTGGACGCGGAGTCTTTGCCCGGACCGCTAAGGGTGCGGAACTGGCGTCCCGGAGATCGATTCTGGCCGGCTCATACGAAGTCCCCCAAGAAGATCAAGGAACTGCTGCAGGAGCGTAATGTAGCCCAGGCGGAGCGCAGGTTTTGGCCGGTAGTCGTCAGCGGAGATGAAATCGTGTGGGTGCGAGGGTTTCCGTCCTCGGCCAGACTTCGGGCGAAGCCGGGGCGATCGGCGATCCTGATCGTGGAAGCGCCTTTGCCTGGCCCTCCGGCCACAAGAGATTGAGCGGCTATGTGCCGGGGAGGCACGCAAATTTCATGAACGCTGCGCGAGTCGAGCCCCTTCGCACGGTCATCACTACCGAGCAGATCCAGAAGCGAGTGAAAGAACTGGGCCGGCAAATCTCCGACGACTACAAGGGACAGACCATCCAGATGCTGGCCGTCTTGGAAAATGCTTTCATGTTTCTGGCCGACCTGGTGCGGGCGCTCGACGTGCCGGTTGTATGCCAATTCATTAAGCCCAAATACAGCCGGACCCAGGGCGGGTCCGCCAGCGAGGTCATGGAGATTTTTTTCAGCCACGAGCCTGACATTCGGGGGCAGCACATCCTGCTGGTGGAAGGTCTGGTGCACTCCGGCGTGACCAGCGAGTTTCTGATGAGCGACCTGCGGTCCCGGGGCGCCGCCTCGGTCAAGCTGGTAACCCTGGCCGACCGCCAGTCGGCTCGCCGGGTGCCCTTACAGCCGGATTATTTCGGGTTCCTCGTCGATGAAACTTTTCTGGTCGGCTATGGCTTGGGGGCGGTGGAGCAGACCAACCGTAATCTACCTTACCTGGCAGCTGCACGCTAGTTCGAGGATCAAGAATCGGTATCTCGGTCTGTAGCTGGGAGGGATACGCTTTCGAAACCACATGATAAAAACCATCGGGTTTTGGACAGTAATCGGCGTTGCCGCGCTACTGCTTTTTCAGATTCTGCGCACCGCTCCGGGAAAACAGACTGAGCCTGAAATCAGCTATTCGCGGTTCATGTCCGAAGCAGAAGCAGGAAATATCTCGAGCGTTACCATCGCGGGGAATCGCATACAGGGCCAGTATCGCGACGGAAAAGGAACGTTTCGGCTAACGGGTCCAAACAATCCTGGCGTTTTCTTGGACATACTTCGCGCCAAAGGCGTTGAGATATGGTTCAAGGAGACTTCGGGCGATTCGCCGCCGTTCCAACTGCTGGGGACCTGGGCTCCGTTAATCTTGCTTGGCGGACTGTGGTTCTTCATGATCCGCCGGATGCAGCGAAGAGGTGCAACAGTGCAGGCCGTAGGGACTCCCGGGGGAACGACGGCCTCAGACGAAGGACGCTTTAACCGAGGGTAACCTGAAGCCTGCCAGTTACTTAAGTGGCTCTTCCATGGGCAGCGCCTTTTTGCCGCAGAAAAGGTAGAATAAAGGGATCATAAAGGATTTCGACAATCGAAAGTCGCCGAAGGGCATCTAATCGCTGTAGGAGCTTCGGGGTAGGTCTAGATAGTCTACCCGTAGCGAACTGAGGAGCTTTCTAGGTGAACTCAACCGTAAAGACCGTATTGTTCTGGTTGCTGATCGGGATTTCTGCCCTGCTGCTTTGGGAAGTGGTCAAGGGAGCCCGCGACGGCCAGAAAGACAAAGAAGTAAATGCCACGCAATTCATGAGTGACGTGGACCAGAACAACATTCGCGAGTTCACCGTCAATGGGATGGAAGTGCGCGGCAAGTACCGCGATGGGTCTGTATTCCACACCACTCTGCCGGGGAATTACTTTACTCCCGAAGTACTCAAGAACTTGCAAAGCAAGGGTGTGCAGTACACGTTTCGCGATGTCAACAGCGGAAGCTTGCCTTTGCAACTTCTAGGGACATGGGCTCCGCTGATCCTGCTGGGTGCGCTCTGGTTCTTCATGATTCGCCAGATGCAGACCGGCGGAAACAAGGCACTTTCATTCGGCAAGAGCCGGGCACGGCTGCTCTCCATGCAGCAGAAGAAAGTCACGTTCAAAGACGTGGCCGGCGTGGAAGAGGCCAAGGAAGAACTGCGCGAGATTATTGAATTCCTGCGCGAGGCGCAGAAGTTTCAGAAGCTGGGCGGACGAATTCCTAAGGGTGTGCTGCTGGTCGGACCTCCGGGAACCGGCAAGACCCTGCTGGCTCGAGCTGTTGCTGGCGAGGCGAACGTTCCCTTCTTTTCCATCTCCGGCTCGGACTTTGTAGAAATGTTCGTTGGCGTCGGCGCCAGCCGGGTGCGCGATCTTTTCGAGCAGGGCAAGAAGAACGCTCCCTGCATTATCTTCATTGACGAAATCGACGCCGTGGGGCGTCATCGCGGCGCTGGCCTGGGTGGTGGACACGACGAACGCGAACAGACTTTGAATCAATTGCTGGTGGAAATGGACGGCTTCGAATCGAACGAAGGCGTCATCCTGATGGCGGCGACTAACCGTCCGGATGTGCTGGATCCTGCGTTGCTGCGGCCCGGGCGATTTGACCGGCGCGTGGTAGTCAGCCGTCCGGATGTGCGGGGCCGTGAAGAAATCCTCCGCGTGCATACTCGCAAGATTCCTCTGGCGGAAGATGTCGACCTCTCCGTATTGGCTCGCGGGACTCCGGGGTTCTCCGGCGCCGACTTGGCCAACATGGTCAATGAAGCCGCGCTGGCGGCTGCCCGGCAGAATCGCAAAGCCGTTTTGCATTACGACTTCGAACTCGCCAAGGACAAAGTCCTGATGGGCGTGGAGCGCAAGTCGCTGCTGCTCACCGATGAGGAAAAGAAGAATACGGCCTATCACGAGGCGGGGCACGCGCTCGTTGCCGCGAAGATGCCGAACTCCGACCCTCTGCACAAGGTCACGATTATTCCCCGCGGCATGGCCCTAGGCGTGACGATGCAGTTGCCCATCGACGACCGCCACAACTACTACAAGAACTACCTCGAGACTGAGATCGCGATCCTGATGGGCGGGCGCATCGCGGAAGAGCTGTTCTTGAACTGCATGAGCACCGGCGCAGGCAACGACATTGAGCGGGCCACGGAAATGGCGCGCAAGATGGTCTGCGAGTGGGGCATGAGCGACCTGGGCCCCATGACTTTCGGCAAGAAGGAAGAGCAGATCTTCCTGGGCCGCGAGATCGCCCAGCATCGGGACTACAGCGAGGACACCGCGATCAAGATTGATCAGGAAGTCCGCAAGCTGGTCAACAAGGGCTACAATACGGCCAAGCAGATCCTGTCTGACAATCGCGATGCGCTCGAGAGAATTGCCCGGGCTCTGATCGAGCGCGAAGTTCTCGACGCAAACGAGATCAAGATGGTGGTTGAGGGCCAGGAACTGCCGCCAGTTCAGCCTCCACCGTCCTCCAAGGACGATGGCGTGCAGCACGTCATCAAACCGGAACTGCAGCCGGGACGCGCCAAGGGCGGAGAACGGCCCGCTACGGCGTAACTCGTTTTCCAACTTCACATTTAGGGCGGCCTAGCGGCCGCCCTTTAATTTTGTGGCCGCTTCGTGTGGAGCGGGCACTCTTGCCCGCTGGTTTTTTGCCGCTGCCGGCAAGCGGGCAGGAGTGCCCGCTCCACACATACACACCACACATACACTAGACATGCCCGCTCCACGCATGCCTGGTCGCACGTTATAATCTCGCACTGATGCCGCTAACCTCTGGCACGAAACTCGGGCCTTATGAGATTCAGTCGCCGCTCGGCGCAGGCGGTATGGGCGAAGTCTATCGTGCCAACGACACCCGCCTGGATCGAGTCGTCGCCATTAGGGGTTCTTGCCCACCGCCGACCCCTCACTTTCCCAACGCGGGAACAGGACTATTACTCACTGGATTCAGAGCCTTTTCTCGGCTCGAAAAGAGCCAATTTGTGGTATAATCTCAATAGTTCCAATTCAACCCTAAGTATTAGGAATTTCAATAACTTGAGGTCCTTGTCGGGCGCTTGAAGAAGGCTTGAATCGACGCGAGATTTCCAGCCGAAATTCAGAGGCTCGCAGCCCAATTCTTGTAGAAAAAATCGGGACATTTTCGCGGAGCGGAATGGCCACAAAAGAGATCAATACTCCCATCGCCGACACCAAAACAAAAAACGGAATCGTAACTCCAATCACCTCCTCGAACGGCGGTGGCAATGGCAACAACGACTACAATGCCGACTCCATCAAAGTGCTGGGCGGCATGGAGGCGGTTCGCAAACGTCCAGCCATGTACATCGGTTCGACCGGCGAACTCGGATTGCACCATTTGGTGTACGAAGTGGTGGACAACTCCGTCGACGAAGCTCTCGCCGGTTTCGCCACCAAAATTGAAGTCACCATCCATCTCGACAACTCGATCACGGTGATCGACGACGGGCGTGGAATTCCTGTCGATGACATGGTGATCGACGGCGAGAAAGTTTCGGCGGCGCAGGTCGTGATGACCACGCTTCACGCCGGTGGAAAATTTGATTCGTCGACCTATAAAGTTTCCGGCGGACTGCACGGCGTTGGTGTCTCCTGCGTGAACGCGCTGAGTGAAGACCTGGAGTTGGAGATCTGGCGCGATGGCGCAACCTGGCAGCAGAATTATTCGAAGGGCGAACCCACCAACAAGCTGAAGAAGACGGGCGCGACCAAAAAGCGCGGAACGAAAGTTCATTTCCTGCCTGACCGAAGCATCTTCACCGGCTCGGTCGAGTACAACTACGACACTCTGGCGCAGCGCCTGCGCGAACTTGCATTCCTGAACAAAGGATTGCTCATCACGCTGACGGATGAGCGCGCCACCGATTCGAAGACTGGCGAGCCCAAGCAAACCGACTTCAAGTACAACGGCGGCATCGCCGAGTTCATCAAGCATCTCAATCGCGGCAAACAGGTGCTGCACGACAAGCCGATCTACATGGAAGACGACCGCAACGGCGTCCACATGGAGATTGGGATTCAGTACAACGACGCCTATTCAGAGTCAGTCTTCAGTTTCGCCAACAACATCAACACTGTCGACGGCGGCACGCATCTCTCCGGATTCCGCACCGCGCTGACCCGCACCATCAACTATGCCGGGCAGCAGATGGGCCTGTTCAAAGACGTCAAGGAAAATTTGACCGGCGACGATGTGCGCGAGGGACTCGTGGCCGTTATCAGTGTGAAACTCCCGCAGCCGCAGTTCGAAGGCCAGACCAAGGGCAAGCTGAACTCAGATATCGCAGGCACGGTTACGCAGTTCGTCAACGAACGTCTGGGCGCGTTCTTCGAACAGAACGCAACCGTGGGCCGAAAGATCATCAACAAAGCAGTCGACGCCGCGCGTGCCCGTGAGGCCGCCCGCAAAGCTCGCGATCTGACGCGCCGCAAAGGGGCACTCGATTCCGGCGGCCTGCCGGGCAAACTGGCGGATTGCTCGGAGCGCGATCCCAACCGCTGCGAATTGTTTCTGGTTGAAGGCGAGTCCGCAGGTGGAACCGCGAAACAGGGCCGTGACCGCCGCTTCCAGGCAATCCTCCCGCTGAAAGGCAAAATCCTGAACGTAGAGAAAGCGCGCTACGACAAGATGTTGGCACATGAAGAAATTCGCGCCATGATCACGGCGCTTGGCACTGGCATTTCGAAGGAAGATTTCGATCCCACGAAAGTGCGCTATGGGAAGATCATCCTGATGACCGACGCCGACGTGGACGGAAGCCACATCCGCACGCTGCTGCTGACGTTCTTCTTCCGCCACATGCAGGAACTAATCAAGCGCGGAAACGTGTTCATTGCGCAGCCGCCCCTGTTTTCGCTGAAGAAAGGCAAGTCGCAGCAGTACATCAAAGACGAACGCGAATTCGTAAAAGTGATGGTGAAGCGTGCCGCCGATGGCCTGAGTGTGCGTTACGGCGAGGGCGCGGCCAAGATTGAAGGCAAGGATCTGGCTCGCTTCATGACCGTCCTCGACGAGTATCTCGGCTTCTTCGAAAAGCTCGACAAGCGGGTGCGCAACGAACGCGTCACTGAGCTTGTACCAAAATTCGACCTGGCGAAGCGCGCCGATTTCGAAGGCGACAAGAAAACCCCGCCAAAGAAAATTGAACGCCTGGAAAAAGAGCTCAAGAAGCTGCAAAAAGACGAGGGGTTCAAGAGCGTGGAAGCTCGCTTCGACGAAGAGCACAATCTATGGGAAGTCAGCTTCGTCAACAAGCACGGCGCTGAACATGTCATCAACTGGGTGCTGGCTTCCAGCGCGGAATGCCGCCAGCTGATCTCTAAGTACAAGCAGATCGAACCCTACATGGAGCCGCCATTCGTGGTCGAGACGCTGGCCAAGGCCGCATCCACGAACGACAACGGTGAAGGCGACGAAGGGGAAGTTGCGAACGCCGACGCAGACAAGGCCGATAAGAAGATGGCCAAGCCCGCCAGACGCAAAGCCGAAGTCGAAGTCGTAGAAAAAACGAATGTCCGCGAGCTTCGCGATTATGTCATCAATGAAGGCCGTAAAGATTTCACGATCCAGCGCTACAAGGGTCTGGGCGAAATGACCGCGCCGCAGTTGTGGGAGACGACCATGGATCCCGAGCGCCGCACGCTTTTGTCGGTGAAACTCGAAGACATCGCCGAGTGCGAGACCATCTTCACCACGTTGATGGGCGAGGACGTGGAAGCGCGCCGCAAGTTCATCGAAGAGAACGCGTTGGATGTGAAGAACCTGGACATCTAAAGCTTCTTTGCCACGGATCTTCACGGATTCTCAAGGATAAAAGCAAGAGAACACTGCGGGCGGCCTTCGGGTCGCCCGTTTCGTTTACCGAAGCGGCTGGGACGACGGCTTACAATATCTCGTTATGAACAGACGACGTACGGCGTGCTACCTCTTTTTGTTCGCGATTTTCGCTGCCGTGTCGTTCGCCGCCGATCCATCCTCATCTTCTGCTCCGACTCCCCCGATGGGCTGGAACAGTTGGGACTCTTATGGCACCACTGTCCGCGAAGAGCAAGTCAAGGCCAATGCGGATTGGATGGCGGAGCATCTCGCGAAATATGGCTGGAAGTACATCGTGGTCGACATCCAGTGGTACGAGCCGAACGCGCAAGGGCACGACTACAAGCCGGGCGCTCCGCTGGCCATGGATGAGTACGGACGATTAATGCCCGCGACTAATCGCTTCCCGTCGTCCGCGAATGGCGCGGGATTCAAGCCGTTGGCGGATTATGTGCACGGCAAAGGATTGAAGTTTGGCATTCATATCATGCGCGGAATTCCGCGGCAGGCGGTGGAACGCAATCTTCCGATCGAAGGAACGTCTTACCATGCCGCCGACATCGCCGACAAAGAAAATGCGTGCCGGTGGAATCCTGACATGTGGGGCGTCGACACAACCAAGCCGGGGGCGCAAGCCTATTACGATTCGATCGCGAAGCTATACGCGTCCTGGGGCGTCGACTTCATCAAAGCGGACGACATAGGGAGCCATCTGTACCAACCGGCGGAGATGAAGGCTCTCAGCATAGCGATGCGCAAGACCGGACGTTCGATGGTGCTGAGCATTTCGCCCGGACCAGCTCCGATTTCCGAGGCTGAATTTTTCGAGAAGTATGCGCAGATGTGGCGCATCTCCGACGATTTCTGGGACGACTGGAAACTTCTGCGCCAGCAGTTCGATTTCGCGCGAGACTGGGCTCCGTTCGTAGGAAAGAACGCAACCTGGCCAGATGCGGACATGCTTCCCCTGGGAACCCTGCGGTTGACCGTAAAAGAAGGAGGCGGCACTCCGACAAAGTTCACGCCGGACGAACAGCAGACGGTGATGACGCTGTGGAGCATCTTCCGCTCGCCGCTGATTTTCGGCGGAGATTTGCCCAGCAGCGATGCCGCCACCACGGCGCTGATCACGAATGAAGAAGTGCTGGAAGTCAATCAACACAGCCACGGCGGGCATCAGGCGCTTGATGCAGGAAACATTCGCGCGTGGGTGGCAGATGGAGCGAAACCGGGAGAACGATATCTGGCAGTATTCAATCTGGGAGACGCAGAGGAGACTGTAAACCTGCGATGGCAGGACCTTGGAATTGATCGGCAACCAACCCAGGTGCGCAACTTGTGGCGGCATCAGGCAATCAACTCAAGTGACGGAGTACACGTTCGCCTCCGGCCGCACGCATCCGTTTTATATATGGTTCAGCCATAGCTAAACGTCCAAGGCTTTCCGGCTGACCTAGGAGTTCATCAGAGGTCTGACTTCCTCTTCCGCCTTCTCGCCTCGAAACACCCGCGAGATTCCGCGCACGATGCGGCGCATGGGTAATTCGCCTTTGGCGTCGGCAAAAAATATTTCTCCAATCCGGGTCCCACGGTAATACCAACGCTTGAGCAGAGCCAGATGCTCCATGGTTTCCAGCGCTCCTCCTGCCTTCGCAGGCGGACAGGAGTCCAGCGCAGCCTGCACCCGCGATTCCATCGACTGCGACTTTGCGTGTTCCGCGGACTGAATGCAGAATGCATGTGGCCCCGAAATCTTTCCCGCGTCGATCCGGAAAAATGCGACCGAGCCGGCGAGATGACTCGGCTGAACCATAAGCGCCGAGAGTTGGTCGAGCCGCCGCACAATCTCCGGAAGCTGGCTGACCACGGGTCGAAGTTTTTCTACGCGCACGTGGATCGCAGCCGCGTCTTCGAATGCAAGGCTGGCTGACGCCGCGTCGCGCTCGGCCGAAAATTCGCGGAGAAGGGAATCTCCGGCGGAATCAAAGTAGGCTTGCACTCGATTCACTTCGGCGGCATAGTCCTCATCGCTGCAGCCCTTGAAGCACGGCGCCAGACACATTTTCATCTCGGAATAAATGCATCCGGGAAACTTTGGGTCAGGATGCAGGTCGTCCACGCACCGCCGCATCTTGAAGAAGTCGAGCGAATCGTTCATGAACTTCTCGGCCGCAACCCGCGAAACAAATGGACCGTAGTAGACAGAACGCCCGCCCAACCTCCCAAGCCGCGTAGTAATTGAGGCCCGCGGATATTCGTTTTCAAGATGCAACTTCACAAGCGGTGCGAAGCGAAATCGCAGCCGGTCCTGATAAGTCTTCGGGAAAGTGGCGCGCAGGACACCGTAGAGGAGGAAGCCGGATTCAAAGTCAGATCCCGTGGGCGCGTACTCGATTGCCCGCACGCGATCGCGCAGATTGAGCTTTTTCGTTCGCTCTTCAACCGGCCCCAGCAGCCGCTGTAATCGGCGTCGCAGATTCGCCGTTTTGGTAACGTACGGCTCCGCCTGCGCATCCGCTCCCCGCAGAAGAAACACAGCCGGCGCAGCCGGCACCGCGGAGAAAACTGCTGCATCTCGCTCCGGCGCGAATTCCAGGCGCTCAGTCAGCACAGAATCATTGTATTCCGGACTAAATGGCGCAGGACCGCGTTAAATTATAGAAAAACCGTTCCGCTTTATTGGGCGGTGAGCGAATACCGGCATCTGTCCTACTACATCCACTCTAAGCTATCAACCGAGTACTCTGCGTCTAGATCTTTCCGGGATTTCTTGCGAATCTGTAATTCGTCCTTAGTGACACGAAAGACCGCCCCGCATTTCTTACACGTAATCGGCACAGCGAGGGTAGAGCGCATGCCTTGGCGAATGGAGCCGACGCGCTTGTAAACGTTTTCCTTTCCGCACTTCGGGCAATCGACGCAAGCCACAGCGATGGCGCTGGCGTTGCGCATGGTTTCACGGAAGTCTTGCCCGTCAATTGGAATCAAACGACACATCTCGTGGAGTCGAGAACGCATCCGCTCTCCGATTCGATCTCCGAGCGTGTCCTCCCGTGCCGCTGCCCGCGCGGCTGCAAAGGATTCAGAAACCTTCTTCGCATCCGGGTCGACCACACCTGCCGCGGGTTCGTCCGCAAAGTTCGTGGTAATAATCGTCGTGAGGCTCTTGTTATAACGCGTGTTCAGCATCAATCGTATCGTGTCCCATCGCCACTCCGTCGGTCTTACAGAGCCGAGATCATCCAGCACTAACAGTTCCGTTTCAAATACAGGCCGAAGTAGTCCAAGTTCCGTAGTTTCTACCGACGGGTTGTACGAGTCTTGGATCTCTTTCAACAATTCCGCATAATCATAGAAAACGCAGTCAACCCCTTTGTCCTGTATTAGCGCCTTCGCTATGCCAACTGCAAGGTGCGTCTTACCGCGACCAGCCCTGCCCACTAGCATTAGCCCAGTCTTATCGATAGGGTACTCTTCCACAAACCTGCAGGCAGCCATCCGCGCAGGAGCCAGGGAACGAAAGGGCCCATCGAATTCAAAGTTCGAAAGTTCGCAGTGCTCGTAGCGGCGCGGAATTCGGGCTGCGGCCAGCAGGGATTGTCCGCGTGCCCGCAACTGGCAGTCACAGCGCGTGACCCGCCGATCATTCGTGCTGCCGCTAGCGCCGACAGCTCTCCATCCCGTGCCCTCACATAGCGGGCAAACTTCCGCCGGAGCCTTAATTGCTTGCGACCCTTCACTCTTCGAGCCGATTATTCTCAAACAAATTCTCCTCTCTCGACTGTGCACCCGAAGGTGGCCTCCGTGCAAGCCGGAAGGCCTGTCTACCTGTGTACATCCTGTGAACCCATGCTGCGCCCTGTGGAGAACCGAGGAAAACCGGCCCAAGAGGTTGAAAAGCCGCCCGGGTAGGCCCAATTCGGGCTCAATTAGTGCAAAACAGGCTTCCGGCGCGGATTTTCACAGTTGACTTTCGCCGCAGACGGAGGAGAATACGAGCCGTCAGGTTTCCCAACTCAGCCATAGACAGTCGTTCCCGCCGATTCTGGCGGAACGAGCCAGGCTGGGCATGAAAAGAGACCTGCGAGGAGAATCTCATGAATAAGGCCGATCTGGTTGACAAGATCTCAGGCGCATGTGAAATCAGCAAAGCGCAGGCCACGACTGCAATTGATACCGCCGTGGACAGCATTACATCCGCCCTCCGCAAAGGAGATCGGGTAGCTCTGATAGGCTTCGGCACGTTCTCGGTGTCGCAGAGAAAAGCGCGCAACGGTCGCAACCCGCAAACCGGCGCCACCATCAAGATCGCGGCTCGCAAAGTCGCGAAATTTAGTCCTGGGGCCGAACTCAAGAAGGCTGTAAACAAGAAATAGTCCAAACGAAAGCTTGCAAAAGCGGCAGGGGGTCGGCCCTGCCGCTTTTTGGCGTCAGCGGTTTTAATCTCCGGTTTTAATCTCGGTTATGGACAGGAGTGATGCAAAGAGTCCGTTTCATTTCCCCAAAAATATTGGCGCTGCTGGCGTTGCTGACTGTTCTGCCTGCCAAAGAAAGCTCCCAACTGCCATTCGGCGCCTGGCACCGCGTTTCGGACGCGCCAGCCATCGCTCCCCGCGGTGAGGGGTGGGAGTCAGCCGGAACCTTTAATCCGGCAGTGGCACGGCGTGGCGACAAAATTGTCATGCTCTACCGTGCTCAGGATAGGCAAGGCACATCGCGGCTGGGCTATGCCGAGAGTGCCGACGGAGTCCATTTCACTCGACGGGATGAACCGGTTCTAAGCCCCGCGGAAGAATACGAGAAAGATGGCGGCGTTGAAGACCCGCGCCTGGTTCAATTCGGCGAAACGTATTATCTGACGTACACGGGTTACAACAAGAAAGACGCGCAGCTTTGTCTGGCCATTTCAGCCGACCTGATTAACTGGGATCGCAAAGGCGTGATCATTCCAGCCAACAAAGGCAACTGGAATGTGAAGTGGACGAAATCCGGCGCTATTGTTCCGGAGAAGATCGACGGAAAATATTGGATGTACTTCCTCGGCACGACCGCAGACAACAGAGATCAGGCTGGCCTGGCGTCCTCCACCGATTTACTTCATTGGACGGAAGCGACTCAGGCCCCTGTGCTGCCCGTACGGCCGGGCCGCTTCGATTCGCGTGTCGCCGAACCGGGCCCGCCGCCCGTCGTCACGCCCAACGGAATCGTTCTGATCTACAACGGAGCAGACGACAAGCTGGTGTATCGCACTGGAATCGCGATCTTCGACCGCAACGATCCACGCAACCTGCTCTGGCGAAGCGATGAGCCAGTATTCTCTCCCGGCAAAGAGTGGGAGCGAGTCGGCCAGGTGCCCAATGTGGTTTTCGTGGAAGGAATGGCGCAGCAGGGCAATCGATATCTCTTCTATTACGGCGGAGCAGACAAGTATGTTGGCGTAGCTGAAGCCCAGCCTAGTCACTAGACGTCAGCTAGACATCGGCTTGACCTCAGCCAAGGCGCACCCTACCATCGACTGCGGGCCCATGAGAGTTCCTTCCTTCCTTGCGATAAAACTCATATGCCGAACCCTGCCCGGCGGAGCTCTGCTGCTTGCTTCAGGCTTGTATGCGCAGCAGGCAAAGCCTTCAACCTCTCCCTCCGCTCCCATCGCCACATTCACCGACATCGCCGAAAAAGCCGGCCTGACCGCGCAGAATACTTTCGGCGGCGTCGACACCAAGAAATACATCATCGAAACTACGGGAACCGGAGTTGCGATCTTTGACTACGATAACGATGGCTGGCCGGACATCTTTCTTGTGAATGGCACGAAGGTCGAAGGATTTCCCGCCGGGCAAGGCCCAACCAATCGTCTCTACCGCAACAACCATGACGGCACCTTCACCGATGTCACTGCCAAATCCGGCCTGACCGCGACCGGCTGGGGGCAAGGCGTGTGCGTCGGTGATTACGACAACGACGGATGGGAAGATCTCTACATCACCTACTACGGCAAGAATCGTCTCTATCACAACGACCACGGAGTCTTCAGCGAAGTCGCCGAAAAAGCCGGTGTCGCCGGATCGGGCAAAGCCTGGGGCACGGGCTGCGCATTCGTCGATTACGATCGCGACGGCCGTCTCGATCTGGTAGTTGCGAATTATGTGGATTTCGATCTCGCGAACGCCCCCGCGCCAGGAGATCGCCCGACCTGCATCTGGAAGGGAGTTCCGGTCATGTGCGGCCCGCGCGGTTTGCCCGGAGCGAAGAACATCCTTTACCACAATCGTGGCGACGGAACGTTTGAAGACGTCACCGCCAAAGCCCACATCGACCGCACCGACGGCCACTATGCCTTCAGCGTCTCCACGCTCGACTTCGATGAAGACGGATGGCCAGACATATTCATCGCCTGCGACAGCACGCCCAGCATTCTCTATCGCAACAATCACGATGGAACGTTCACCGATGTAGCCGTCACGGCTGGGGCAGCCTTCAACGAAGACGGCCGCGAACAAGCGGGCATGGGCTCGACCGTCGCCGACTACAACGGCGACGGACACCTCGACATTTTCAAAACCAATTTTTCTGATGACACGTCAACTCTTTACAAGAATAATGGCGACGGCACCTTCACAGATGCCACTTCCGCCGCGGGCCTCGGCCTCTACACGCAATACCTGGGCTGGGGAACGATGTTTTTCGACATGGACAACGACGGTTGGCCCGACTTGATTCTGGTGAACGGCCACGTGTATCCCGAGGTCGACAGTCAGCACCTGGGCAGTAACTACAAAGAACCCAGAATCCTGTATCACAACAATGCGGATGGCACCTTCAGCGACATCTCTGCCTCTGCCGGCCACGGCATCACGACCGCGGCGTCTTCGCGCGGGCTCTCGGTCGGCGACCTGTGGAACGACGGCAGGATATCGATTGTCGTCAGCAACATGAATGCCGAGCCCAGTCTGTTAGTGAATCAGATTCGCAATTCGAATCACTGGATTGCCATTCATACCGTCGGCACGAAATCGAATCGTGACGGCATAGGCGCGCGCATTCGAATAAAGACCCCGGCGCGCGTTCTGGTCGACGAAGTCCGCAGCGGTTCCAGTTACATTTCGAACAGCGATATGCGGGTCCACTTCGGCCTGGGCGCGGCGGCAAAGATCGAGTGGGTTGAAATCCGCTGGCCGAGTGGATTGGCGGAGCGGTACGCGAACCTCCCGGCGGATCAAATACACACTCTCAAAGAAGGCTCGGGCGCTGCCGTGGAAGCGGATCCGAAAAAGTAGTTCCCGCAGTCTGCATCTATCGCCACCCTGTAGAAGGCGTCATCCCGAAGCTCGGCGCTGTTCAGCCGAGGGAGGGGTCTCGCGCAGCTCCTCCAGGCGAGGTGGGACTGCACGCCAGATCCTTCCCTACGCCCGAAGAACGGCTCCGTTCAGGATGACTCCCACTGGTTAAAATCTATTTGCCGCCCCTGGGATTCTTCGGGAACTGCATCGTGCGGATAATTCCTTCGCCTTCCTTCACGAAAATTACCTGGTTGGCCTTGACGTCTTTTAGCGAATCGACCTGCCCGCTGGGCCAGCGAATCTCCAATAGGTCTACTTTGTCGGCCTTTCCCAGCCCGAAGTGAACTCGCAGATCATTCTGCGAAAAGTAACCACCTCCGCTTCGCACTTCATCAATCTGCTGATGGGCCTTGCTTTCGCCTGGCGGATGCGTCACGCACATGAGCCGCGCGCCAATTCCGCTGCGATTTGATCTCGTTCCGATCGTACGAATCTTGATCCAGTTGTGGTCGAGTTTCGAATCGCAACGAAGTAGCTGGGGATAATCGTTGACGGTATTGACGACAACGTCGATATCTCCATCGTTATCGAAATCGCCAAACGCGGCGCCCCGCGATGCGCTCGGCTCCGAAATACCGGCTCCCGCTTGTAGCGAAACGTCCGCAAAATGCCCGTTGTGCAGGTTCTGATACAGCAGCTTCCGCTGGGCATAGCCAGCTTCCGTCTTCAGTTGCTCGACTTCAGGATAGACATGCCCGTTGCAGATCAGAATGTCCGCCCAGCCATCATTATCCACGTCGAAGAAGCCGCAGCCCCATCCCAGATATTGTGTGTGCGCCCCCAGCCCAGCAGTGAAAGTAGCATCTTCAAAATTCGCGCCGCCCTGATTATGGTAGAGAGACGGCGTGTCGCCGGCGAAGTTAGTTTTAACAATATCGAGATTGCCGTCCAGATCATAATCCGCGGCCGAGACTCCCATACCAGCCTGCGGCTTGCCATCGGGGCTGAGCGCGCATCCCGCTTCAATGGCTATGTCCTGGAATTTTCCGTTCTTTTTGTTCTGATAAAGCGCGCTGGCGGTGGAATCGTTGGCGACATAAATATCCGGCCAGCCGTCATTGTCGAAATCCGCGGTGAGCACACCCAGGCCGTACGTGCCATTCGCACTCAGAATCCCCGACGCCTCGGAGACGTCGGTAAACGTTCCATCACCGTTGTTGTGGTACAGAATATTTTTGCCGCCCTGCAGTCCCGGCGGTCCGCACGCGACCATCAGACTCTTGTAAAGGCATGGACCCGATTCCGGTAGCGGCGCCGTCGCCAGGTCGAGATCGATGTAGTTGGCCACGAACAGATCCAGGCGCCCGTCGCGATCATAGTCGACAAAGGCGCACCCCGTATTCCACCGCGTGCCCTTGCCCGCCACGCCGGCCTTCTGGCTGACATCAGTAAACGTTCCGTCGCCGTTGTTGTGATAGAGAACGTTCTTGCCGAAGTAGGTTACGAATAAATCATCCCACCCATCGTTGTCATAGTCGCCGACGCAAACGCCTTGTCCCCAGCCCGAATGAGCGACTCCGGCTTTCGCAGTTACGTCGGTGAAAGTTCCATCGCGATTATTGCGAAAGAGATGCGAAGTCGGTTCACTGCCGGCAGGGAAGCCTGCGAGCGTCGTCCCGTTGACTAAGAAAATGTCGAGCCATCCATCATTGTCGTAATCGTAGAACGCAACACCGCAGCCCGTCGTTTCCAGCAGATACTTGTTCTTATGCTCACCGCCAAAAATCGTTTTTGCGTTCAGCCCGGCTTCGCGCCCAATGTTGACGAAGCTGACTCCGAGCTCAGGGCTCTGAGCAGCTTCTTCTTTTGGCGGAGTAGCTTTCTGCTGCAGTCCGGGGTTCGCTCGCAACCAGGCTGGACGAGCCATGGCCAGCACGCTCTCCAGCGAAAGTACAAGTGTCGAACGGCTCAGAGATTTGAGAAAAACACGGCGTGAAGAAAACAAGAGGTCGCTACCTGGCCCACTCGGCTCGTGCTAGAATTCGCCCCTACTTCTTATATTCAGGGTATCGCGACTTTGCAAGTTCCGGCCGGCCAAATCCCGGTCTTCAAGAAAAGGCCGCAATGAATCTTTGTATGATTTGTTTCCGGCATTCTCGCCTGGCCTCCCACATTGCGCGCGGCGTTTGGCTGTTAGGAATGTGCCTGCTGTGCGCCGGTGCTTCCATCGCCCAGCAAACCGCACAGGTTCCCGAGTTGTCACCGGAGTTATCGCGAACGATTCGCACCTGGGAGTTCCTTCCGGTCGTCGGCACACGCGCGGGACTGTTCGGCAATGAAGTGGGACGATTCGAAGCCTGGGTTTATCCCCTGAAAATCTTTCGCGACTTCCACCTGACGTTCCATGTCGGTGATCGAGCGCTGCCTGCCGAGAGTCTCGCACGCACGCTGACAGTTCGTCCCGAGTCCGCATCCATTCTGTACGCCGGGGATTCCTTCCGCGTGCGCGAAACCCTATGCGTCCCGGTGAACGAACCAGGAGCGGTCATTTTGCTCGACGTCGAGACCGAGCAGCCCTTGGAAGTGGAAGCCGCATTCACCGGTGACTTCCAACTGGAATGGCCCGCAGCGCTGGGCGGAACGTTTGTGACCTGGGACGCGAAACAACGGGCGGTCGTCTTCGGAGAAGAAGCGCGCAAGTATGCTGCCTTGGTTGGATCGCCAACCGGCGCGGACGCTCGACTCTCCTACCAGACGAACTATTCTTCGTCGGAAGAGAACTCTCTGCGCTTGGGCGTAACGCAGAAGGGAAAAGAGAGCAAGGTGCTGGTGATTGCCGCCTCGGTCGCCGGCCGCGCCGACGCTGAGAAAACTTATCAGCACTTGCTGACCTCTTATGCAGACGCAGTGCGCGGATCGGCAGACTACTACCGCGCTTATCTCGACAAGACCGTAAGCCTCGACCTACCAGACTCTGCCTTGCAGCAGGCCTACGACTGGGCGCGCATCAGCACAATTCAGGGGATGGTGAACAATCCGTTCCTGGGTGCTGGGCTGGTTGCGGGATATCGAACTTCGGGAGTCGGCCAGCGTCCGGGCTTCGCATGGTTCTTCGGGCGGGATTCTTTGTGGACTTCGTTTGCTCTCAACGCCGAGGGAGATTATTCCACGACTCGCACGGCTCTCGATTTCATCAGCAAATATCAGCGGGAAGACGGCAAGGTTCCACATGAGATTTCGCAGAGCGCAAGTCTGGTGCCGTGGTTCAAGGATTATCCCTATGCCTATGTTTCGGCCGATGCGACGCCACTATTCATCATTGCCATGAATGATTATGCGGTCCAGAGTAAAGACGTGGCCTTCGCGCGCGACAAATGGGATAACGTCTGGCGGGCATACCAGTTCATGCATTCAACGTACGATGCGCAAGGTTTCGCGCAGAACGCAGGCGTCGGTCACGGCTGGGTTGAAGGCGGGCCGCTGCTTCCGGTTAAGAACGAGTATTACCAGGCTGGACTCGCAGTGGAAGCTTTGCGCGCGCTCTCGAATCTGGCTCGACTTGGGGGCAAGGACGACGTCAGCAAGCAGCTGGCGGCGGAGTTTGAGCATAGCGAGCCCGCGCTCGATCAAGCATTCTGGTCGCCGGAGATGAAGGCCTATGCGTTTGCCTTGAAGCCAGACAATCAGCGCGCCGACGAAGCTAGTGTGCTGACGACGGTTCCCATGTGGTTTGGCCTGTCCGACGCCAAGCATGCAGACCAGACCATCACGCAACTCGCAGCCGCCGATCACGAGACCGACTGGGGAATGCGGATCATCTCTCAGCAGTCCAAAGTTTATGACGGATCGGGCTATCATTATGGCTCGGTGTGGCCACTCTTTACTGGATGGGCTTCCGTGGCCGAATACCGCTACCATCGCGCGCTCCCTGCCTACTTCAATCTGCGAGCCAACGCGCTGCTTGGCGCTGACGGCGCGCTCGGCCACTTCACCGAAGTTCTGTCCGGAGACTACTATCAGTCATTCGCGACCAGTTCGCCGCACCAGATCTGGTCCGCGGCTATGGTTGTCAGTCCAATCTTGCGCGGCATGTTTGGTTTGCAGACCGACGCGGAAAAGCATCAGATCACGCTGGCTCCGCACGTTCCGGCGGACTGGACGTCTTTTGCGATTCGCAATGTTCGCGAGGGAGAAGTCGGCGTGGACTTTCAATATCGCAAGACCGCTGACACCGTGGAGCTCGAGACCAAACGAACTGGGAGCGGCGATTGCTGGGTCGATTTCTCTCCCGCCTTCAGTCTGCGTACGCACGTGCTCAGCGTTGAGATGAATGGACGGCGTTTGCCTTTCAAAATGCTGCCCAACAGCAACGATCAGCATTTGTCCGTGCGGTTTCCCGTTAGTGGCGGACCGAATCATCTGGTGATTCGCGTCAAGAACGATTTTGGTTTGGCGCTGGCCAATGAATTGCCGGCTCTCGGAAGTGCGAGCCGCGGTCTCCGTGTCCTTTCTGAATCGTGGAATGCCGCGAAAACCGAGTTCACCCTGGAAGTCTCGGGACGGGCCGGAAGCCGCTATGAGTTGGACGTTTGGAATTCGAGCCAGATCGCTTCCGTGGAGGGAGCGGCCCTCAGCAAGTTCGGAAAACTGGAAATCCAGATGCCCCAAGGAGCGGCTGATTCCTATGTGCAGCAGAAGCTCGTGATTCATTTTTCACGGCCTTGATGGAATTCTCGCGCTTCGTGGCGATCTTAACGCGGAGTCGCTGGCGAACCGGGGCGAGCTAAGTCTTCACAAGAAATCTTTGAACTCGCGGAAATCCGTAAACAAATGACTTGCGGGCTGCGTTCACGCCGTCGGTCATTGGTGTTGGCGATCCTCGGGCTTTCCCGCGCTAGTGCAACCCCGTTACCCACGTAATCATTCGCATTCGGCGGAAGTATGCCAAAATCTCGTGATCGACGATCATCTCCTCGTTGGTAAAAGTCCGGGAGGGAGGGCTCAATGACCCGAAGAAGTCTGCTGATCGCGCTGGCGAGCGCAACCGGCGCTATGGGGGTGACTGGTGTCGCGCCAAGACCGCGAGATAAATTTGCCCTCGCGAACGAGAATGTTAAAGAACTGCTGCTTCTGCTGGACACCGACAAGAATGGCAGGATATCGAAGCAGGAATGGCTGAACTTCATGGAAGCAGAGTTCAACAAACTGGATAAAAACGGTAACGGAGAACTCGACCCGAAAGAGTTGCTGCAATCGAAGCTCTCGCTTAGGCAGGGCAATTCTGCAAAACCTGTCAGGTAATGTATTTCCAGCTAACAGACGTGCACCATCCCATTCCTCGCGGCCAATGAGAGAGATCTCAGTGTAGAGTTATGAGAGCGAGGGCTGCGTTGACCATTGCGTTTCCCCGGTTCTAGATTCCCCTATGCCTACATCATTGACTAGCCGCCAGAGTCGGACGAGAGCTTGGTTTGTTCTGCTGTTTTCCTTTTGCTTGGTGACGAGCTGTGCCGTGGCCCAAAACGATGCTTCCTCGAAAGCCGCGAAGCACACCCATCCCGCTCCGGGTACATCGATGGTTCGATTTGGCGAGATCGACGAGGGTGTTTATAAGGGATCAAAGCCGAAAAGTGACGCCGACTTTCGCTTCCTCCAATCCAAGCACATAAAAACCATCGTTGACTTGCAATTCGTTCCGGTGCTGTACAGGCGCGAGAAAGAAAAGGCGGAGAAATATGACATTAGGGTGATTCCGGTCACGATCAACGCGTCGCCGGTTGCCCCGTCAGAAGCGCATGTGCGCCATGCTCTGTGTTTGGTGGCCGACAAACGCCTTCGGCCGATTTATTTTCACTGCGATATCGGCCGCGATAGAACAAGCCTGATCGCAACCTTGTACGAAGTCTACTTTCGAGGGCTGCCGCCCGAGAAGGCCTTGCAAGAAATGAAACATTTTGGCTTTAAGGACGACTGGACGCTGCGTGGCCTAAAAAGGTACTTGCAGAAGCACGCAAACTCTCCGTTTACGCTCGACAAGGCCGATTGTGATTTTGATTCCGATACCCTCGCCGGCAAACCGAGATAAGCAGTCGTGATCCATGCTGTGCGTAAAACAGGCCAAGACATAAACTGAGATTTTCCGATCTGGTAAAAGAGTGAGAAGGAGATTTTTCGCCAACGATGGCGAGCTAAAGGGTGTAAAGTCGTGGGATCAAACGCCACTTGTTGATTTTGGGAGAAGCATATATGACAGGGCGTGGAACTCCTCTGGTGTTGTTCACTCTTTTGGCCTTGCTCCCCCTGAGTTCTCGTTCTCAGCAGGGCGTTTCCAACCACGGGCACCAATTCACTCAACCCGACTCGCTGAATTGGGTTCCGTCGGGCGGAGTGCAGTTGGCGGTGCTCTCGGGCGACCCCGACAAGCCCGGCCTCTTCACAATACGCCTAAAGGTGCGCGACGGATACCGAGTCCAAGCTCATTGGCATCCACAGGACGAAAGCATCACCGTGATCCAAGGAACCTTCTTGATGGGCATGGGCGCCAAGTTTGATCCTGCTGCGATGGAGCAATTGCCCACAGGGTCCTTTGCTTTCATGCCCAAAGAGATGCGTCACTTCGCCTCATGCATAGGTGAGACCATTGTGCAGTTGCACGGCATGGGACCATTCGTCAGCAACTACGTGAACCCTGCGGACGACCCTGACAAGAAAAACCCATGATCTTTCGATGAGGACATGCTCCCATCGTTTGCTGAAGCCATCAGGACACCTAGAGACCATAACGCTCATTGACCCGGTCAATGAGTGTAACGGGGATATTTCAACAGATGGTGGAGAGAGGCTCAATGGACCGCGCATGGGCGTGCGTCTAGCGCAACTTCAACAGTTCCCATTTTTTCATCAAGGCGTTTTGCAACATTCCTAGGGTCGTCGTGCAGGAACCTGAGTTCGGAGGCGTGCTTTTTCAGAGCCAAGTCGAACAGTCTCTGGTTGTAGACTTGTCCGACACCCAAGTCCTTCAACAGTTCCCGCCGCGAGGGACCATCCAGACCTAGGATTTCTACGCGGGTGAGATGAAACTGTTTTCCCTCATCAATATCAACTTCGAGAAAGGCCAGCTTTTTTTCGTCGTCAAAACTGGATTCAGGAACACCTGTGTAGTTGATGTATCCAAGTTCGCCGTAGGCCTTGCGCAGATTCTCAAGGCCCTCCGCCATTTTTTCTCGGCTGAAGATCGCGCCGTCCTTGACCGGGAAAAGAGCGCGTAGAGCGTGTACGTTGCTGATTGCCCTGTTGTTCCTGAACGTGATCCCGCCCAAGTTGTATTGCAAGCCCTCGTCAACATGCACACTGAGCACTACTCGCTGTCCATCGGGGGTGCTGCTTACTGTTGAGCCTTGGTCACTGACTTGCACCTTAAAATAGCCGTGGTTCTGCCACCCTGCTCTAACCCGTTCAAGTCCTTCTTCGATTATTCCGTCGGCAGAGTCTCCGTGCGATTCCTGCTTGATCCGAGACGCAATCTGGTCTTGTTCCACAACCGGAAGCTGAATAAATCCCGAAAAGGTCACCCCAGTTATTAACACTTCTGGGCCGGAAGGCGCGTCGCTATCGGGGGTAGACGCTGAGTCGGATGGGCAATTCGCTTGCTGTGCCTTGACGCTCAGCGTGCAAAACGGCAGGCAAAACGTGCTGAAAACCACGATCTGCGCGACGCGGCAGCGCATGGCCGCATTATAAGCCGTTTGGCATGACTGACGTAAACAGGCCATTGCACTCATTGACTCTGTAATATGCTCTGCCGGATCGCCATTCTGGAAGGCGTACTAATCGCGATGAGGCAACATTTTCGGTTGGAAGGGTTGTTCTACCACTCGGTATGGAGGATCAAGTTCCTGAGAACAGACGATTACAAAGTTGAGAATTGGTCGGCCCATTGCCAATGAGTGTAACCGCGAGTCTTCATCATCCCTTGAGACGACCCGAACGGGTGGCGGGTGGATGACTTCTATTTCGTGGACAATCCGTCACCGAACGAAGGCGGACCGGCCTTCCCCGCCGCCGCTCCTTGGCCACGGCAAACTCGTGCTACTATGACCCGCTGATACTGACGTCGCCTCAGGAGGGTTCCCATGCGTAAGGCCCATCTTTTGGTCCTGTGGGCAGGTTTCTTTCTCCTTAACTCCAACTCCCTTGCTGCCGTTTCAGCGGCTGAGCCTGCCAAGCCCGATCCTGCCTGGCCGCAAATTCAATTCGAGAAGTACAAGCTACAGAACGGCCTTGAGGTCATTCTCTCCGAAGACCACCGCCTGCCTCTGGTGGCGGTGAACCTTTGGTATCACGTCGGTCCGATGTACGAGAAACCCGGCCGCACCCGCTTCGCCCATCTTTTCGAACACATGATGTTTCAGGGCTCGAAGAACGTCGGCGAGAAGGCACATTTCAAATACCTGGAAGCCGCGGGCGCCAGCGATATCAACGGCACTACCGATTTTGACCGCACCAATTATTACGAGACCCTTCCCTCGAACCAGCTCGAACTCGCGCTGTGGCTGGAGAGCGATCGCATGGGCTTTCTGTTGGAAACGCTCGATGGACCCAAACTCGCGAATCAGCGGGACGTGGTTCGCAACGAGCGACGGCAGAGCACCGAGAACTCACCCTACGGCTTACCCGAAGAAGCCATGTTCCAGGCGCTTTATCCCGCGCCCCATCCTTACCACGGCGTGGTCATCGGCTCGCATGCAGATATCGAAGCCGCAAACCTCAACGATGTGCGCGAGTTCTTCCGCCAGTACTACACGCCCAACAATGCCAGCATCGTCGTCGTGGGCGACTTCGATCCTGCCGCCGCCAAACAGATAATCGAGAAGTATTTCGGTCCCATTCCCTCCGGGCCGCCCGTTCCCCCTGTGGAAGCGAAGACCTATCCCATCACACAGGAGAAGCGGCTTACCGTCAGTGACGAAGTCGAACTGCCACGCGTCTACATGCTTTGGCTGACGCCCCCCTACTTTGCACCCGGCGATGCGGACGCCGACATGCTGGCCCGCGTCCTGGGAAGCGGAAAATCGAGCCGCCTTTACAAGAAGCTGGTCTACGAGCTACAGATCGCGCAAGACGTCGACGCCAGCCGGTATCCGACCAAACTCGGCTCCGCTTTCTCCTTGCAAGCCACTTGCAAGCCGGGCGTCACACCGGAAAAGTTGGAGCAGGCCATCAACCGGGAACTGGCGTCACTCCGAAAAGACGGCCCTACCACGCAAGAAGTGGAGATGGCCCGCAACTCCATCCAGTCGTCGCTGGTGTTTCGCCTTGAGCGCATGGGCGGCGTCGCCAATCTGCTCAACCAATACAACCAATACCTAGGTGATCCTGGTAAGTTCGTGTGGGACTTGCAGCGTTATGACGGGGTCAACGCTGCCAGCATGCAGCAGTTCGCCGCGACCACGCTGACCGACACCTCGCGCGTCGTGTTGTACGCCGTCACGGGAAAGAAGAACATCAACGATCCGCCACAGAACAAGGAGCCTGAAAAGGCATCCCACATTGCCGCGCTGAACATCCCCGGCCAGGAATGGCGCAAGACCGCGCCCAGCCCCGGCGCGCTTTCAAAACTCAATCTGCCAGTCCCCAAACAGATCACGCTCTCCAACGGGCTGACAATATTACTGACCGAGCAGCATAACCTTCCCGTCGTCGCGGCGCGCGTTGTCGCCCTCGGCGGCAGTGGCGACAATCCGGTCGATCGGCCTGGCCTGGCGGGCTTCACCGCGCGCATGTTGACCGAAGGTACCCAGAGCCGTTCCGCGCCCAAGATTGCGGACGACATGGCGCAGATCGGCGCCACGCTCGAATCCAACAGCGACACCGATCAGTCGTCGGTTTCCACGCAGGTGCTAAAGCGCAATGTGAATGCGGACTTCGACCTGCTCTCCGACGTAGTCCTGCATCCCGCTTTCAGCGACAAGGAGATAGAGCGCGTTCGCAGCCAGCGTTCCACTGAATTATTGCAATTCGGCGATGACCCGCAGCGTCTCGCCTTTCGGGTCGCGGTGCGCATTCTCTACGGCGACAAGAGCTACGGGTTCCCCGAAGTAGGCACTGAAGCGTCCATCAAGAGCACCACCCGCTCCGACCTGGAGAGGTTCTGGTCCGCGGATTATGTCCCCGTGAACGCCGCGGTAGTGGTTGCCGGAGATCTCACCGAGGCCGAAGCGCGCAGCCTGGGTGAAAAATACTTCGGCACATGGAAAGGTGCCGGCAAGCGCTCACCCGTTCCGCAGATCCAGGCAACGCCCTCGCCGTCGATCTACCTGGTCGACAAACACGGTTCGGCCCAGAGCATGCTCGCCGCCGTGTCGCTCGGCGTGCCCCGTGCGACTCCCGATTACGCTCCTCTGGAGGTGGCCAACGCCGCTCTTGGCGGACTGTTCTCCAGCCGAATCAACATGAACCTGCGGGAGAAGAACGGCTACACCTACGGCGCCTTTTCGTTCTTCAACTACCACCGTGGCCCGGGCCCCTTCTACGTCATGAGCAGCGTGCGCACCGACACTACCTCCGACGCGCTGCGTGAAATGTTCAAGGAAATCTCAGGCATGCAGACCTCGCCCCTCTCCGCCGGCGAATTGACAATGGCCAAAGACGCCACGTCGCGTTCGCTCGCCGGCCTCTTCGAAACTATGCCGCAGTCGGTGGACACCACCGGCGGACTTTTCACTTACGACCTGCCGCTGGACTTCTACAGCACACTTCCCCCCAAGGTTGATAGCGTCACCATCTCGGATGTGGAGCGTGTGGCCAAACAATACTTCGTTCCCGGCAAGATGTTCGTCGTGGTAGTGGGCGACCGGCAGAAGATCGAGAGTGGATTGCGGCAACTTCCGCTGGGCAAGATACAGTTGACCAGTTTTGATGGAACTCCAGCCGCTGACGCTGCCAAAGCTGCTCCGGCGGGAACCAGTCAGTGAGGTGTAGTTGAGTGAGCAAGCCGGACTTTGGCAGGTGACTTGCCCATCGTTTAGTCCGAAGAACAACTCACGGAGGGTCATCATGGCGCATTTTGAACGGATTCGCGATGTGATTTCGGGGCCGTTTAGTCCCGAGGTCATCCGGCAGCGCACGACGGCGGGATGGCAACTGGTATCGCTCGAATGGAGGCGCGAATTGCCTGAGTCAGAAGCTCCGAGCGCGGGCGCGTTTGCCGAGGATATCCCTTATGGACTGCGGATCTCGGACGACTGCCAGCGGCTGGAGATCGACCCCACCGAGAACAGGGTGCTCATGCTGATGATGGAGTTGCTGGTGCAGGACTTCTCTTATTCAAGCATCGTCAGCGACCTGAACGAAAAGGGCTTTCGGATGCGGGACGGGAGGCCCTGGAACCGGGTGGCGCTCTTCAATATGACGCCACGCCTGATCGAGGTGGGCCCGCGCCTGTTTTCTACCGAGGAGTGGAGAAGGCTGCGGCAAAGATTTTCTCGGCCAAGGGAGCAGGAGGTTTCGTAACTGTTGGCTTGGTTTGTGTGAGAATTCGTGCCCTCGCCCGCGAGGGATTTGGCTTCATCCGCATCACGATCTTGCAGCGGATGTCCCGCATGGGAGATGTTCAATTCCGACCACCGGTTTTCAAATTTGGACACTCTTTCGGCGTTCTGATCCCAAGCTCCGTTCATTTTGAAAGGGGTTGCGCCGGGATCTTTCGCGACTGTTGCTTTCGACTGAGACGGACAAGTCTGCCTAAAGAGGGAACGCAGGCTGCTTCGATTGATCCGATACTGCGGTCGGAGTGAGGGTTTCGGGACCGGGCTGGCATCTTGGGTTGAATCAGGGTGCGAGGGCGAGGGCGCCCCCGCCACAGTCGGCAGGATGCCGGCGCTACGTCTGCGGCAGCGTCTTTAAACCGTGAAGTGGCCTAATGTCAAGCTAGGAGAACGATTTTGTAGGGTACCAACTCGATCTGGCGCGAAGAAAAATTGCGCAACAGCGCGCTCGGGCGATGCTATGATGGCCGCGTTCCAAGATTAACTTTGGAAGGCGGAACCTGGACTCATGGCGATCGCGGCCCCCAATACTTCGACTACTACTACGGCTACGGCCCACGGCACTGGGCAAAGCTATGGCGCTCCACTGGCTACGGTGACCACGCTTTTCTTCATGTGGGGATTTCTTACCTGCCTGAATGACATTCTGGTTCCGCATCTGAAATCGATTTTTGACCTGAGTTATGCGCAGGTCATGCTGATTCAGTTTGCGTTCTTCGGAGCCTATTTCATTTTCTCCATTCCTTCCGCGAAGATCATTGATTGGATGGGCTACCAGCGATCGATGGTGGTGGGTCTGCTCACCATGGGTCTGGGCGCGTTTCTGTTCGTACCGGCGGCCAGCGTTCCGTCGTACCCATTATTTCTAGGAGCCCTCATCGTTCTCGCGGCCGGGATCACCTGCCTGCAGGTCGCGGCGAATCCGTACGTGACAGTGCTGGGAAAGCCGGAGACGGCATCGAGCCGGCTGAATCTGACCCAAGCGTTCAATTCGCTGGGCACGTTTCTGGCGCCGTTTTTCGGGGGGCTGCTGATTTTAGCGCGGCTCCGAAGACCATGACTGATATCCGAGCGATGGCGCCCGACGTCCTGCAAGCCTACCGCTTGCATGAGGCAGCGACGGTGAAGATGCCCTACGTGGGTTTGGGGATTGCGCTGGTGCTCTTGGCGATCGCCATCGGCAGTTTCAAGTTGCCGAAAATTGAGCATGCGCAACACAAAGTGGGCGAGAAAGTGAACGACTCGATCTGGAAGACATCCGAATTTGATCTTCGGAGCGATCGCCATCTTCGTCTATGTTGGCGGCGAGGTTGCGATTGGAAGTTTCCTGGTGAATTACTTTGGCCAGCCGGAGATTGGCGGCCTGACGGAGAAAGTTGCGGCGAGCTTCGTAGCATTCTACTGGGGCGGGGCGATGGTCGGCCGCTTCATCGGCTCGTGCAATTCTGCAAAAGATAAGTACTCCAGGCGTCTGCTTGGCATTTGCGCCGTGTGCGCGGCCTCGCTGGTTGCGATCTCGATGCTGACTACGGGACACTTTGCGATGTACAGCATCATCCTGGTTGGCTTCTTCAATTCGATCATGTTCCCCAGCATTTTCACGTTGGGAGTCGCCGAACTTGGACCGCTCACGGGCGACGGTTCCGGGATCATGATCATGGCCATCGTGGGCGGAGCCATTATTCCGGTCATGCAGGGTGCGATTGCCGATCGGATTGGCATTCATCACGCGTTCTTTTTGCCGGTCATTTGTTACCTGTACATTCTGTTCTTTGCGTTGAGCGGATCGCGGCCGAACAGCCAGCGTTACGCGAAGGCGTAGCCGTGCTTAAAGAAAGACTCGCTGCCGGAGACGGAGAAATCTTAACCACAGCGGGCACAGGGTTTCACAGAGGAACAGGCTGGCTTTGATAAGTTATTTTGCGCTAGATTTGGGAAGCTGTTGATTAAAACGATTTAAGAGATCATGGGGACAATCAAGACACCCAGCCAGAAGCCAGGCGTGATAACGCTGAAGGCCGTTGCCCAGCACATAGGACTTACTCCAGGCACAGTATCCGCGGTTCTGAACGATTCGCCGTCGGCCCGTTCCATTCCGCAAGAGACCAAGAACCGAATCCATGCGGCGGCTAAGGAGCTGAACTACCGCCCGAATTTCTTTGCCCGCACGCTGCGGAACAAGCGCACCTACACGATCGGAGTGATCGCCGAAGAGATTGGCGACTCCTACAGCTCGCCGATCATCAGCGGAATAGAGCAATATTTGAGGCAGCGCGATTATTTCTTTCTGACGGTGGTTCATCGGCACGATCCGGTATTGCTGAATCGATATTCGCAAATGCTGTCGGAGCGCGGAGTCGAAGGCATCATCACCGTGGATACGACCGTACAGGAGGCGCCGCTCCTGCCGACGATTGCGATTGCCGGCCACAAGAAGCTGAAGGGCGTCACCAACATCATCCTCGATCACGGACGGGCGGCTGTTTTGGCCCTGAATCATTTGAAGGATCTGTCCCATGAGCGCGTGGCTTTTATGAAGGGGAATCCGCTGAGTTCAGATGCAAAAGAGCGCTGGGACGCGATCTGCGAAGTGGCCGGACAGATTGGGATGAGGATTGATCCGGAGTTGACGGTGCAGATCGACGCGGACGATCCCACGCCGATGTTGGGTTATCCGTTTGCCAAACAATTGCTGGCGCGAGGCAAGCCGTTCACGGCGCTGTTCGCCTACAATGACATATCGGCGATCGGCGCCATTCGAGCTTTGCAGGAACAGGGTCTGCGCGTGCCCCAGGATGTCTCAGTGATAGGGTTCGATGACATTCCGGGGGCTGCTTTTTACACTCCAAGTTTGACTACGGTGCGGCAGCCGTTGAACCGAATGGGCGAGGTAGCGGCGCAGAGTCTGTTGGAACGAATTGAGGGCAAGAAAGATTATCCTTCCGAAATCGCGATTGAGCCTGAGCTGGTGGTGCGGGAATCCACCGCGAAGGCGGCGGGGGCCTCCTAACGCCGCGGTTCCGATATAGTAGCCGCATTGCCTGCCGGCCCACTCATGCCCTCCGCTGACTCACCCAACGCCCCAATCTCCGCCAAAGCGCTGACGTTCGCCGCCTATGCGGCGTTCGTGCCGATTGGGATTGCGACCGTGCTTCTCGGTCCCATGTTGCCGACGCTGTCCGCGCGCTGGTCGCTGAATTATTCCGAGGCAGGCGCTCTGTTTACGGTTCAGTATCTGGCGTCGACGCTGGCGGTGGCGCTTTCGGGCGTGATGGTTTCGCGCCGGGGATTTCGATTCGCGATGAAGGCTGGACTTCTGCTCATGAGTGCGGGCTTGGCCTTGCTGCTGGCCGGCCCGAAGACGATGGGAATCGTGTGCCTCGCCGCATCGGGAGGCGGCATAGGGCTGGCAGTTCCAGCCGCGAATTTGCTGGTGGCGGAGGTTAATCCTGGCGGGCGAAGCGCGGCGCTGAACCTGCTCAACTTCTGGTGGAGCACAGGGTCGGTGGCTTGTCCTTTTCTGGTGGCAGCGGCCGCAAAGAGCCATCAGATTCCGCTTTTCCTGGGGGCAGTGGCCGGCTTCGCGCTTCTGGTGGTGATTGGGATCGCGACCATGCCTTCGTACATCGTCGAACCATCCTCGGCGAAGGACGCCGATAAGAACAAGGGTTCGTCCATTCCATGGAAGCAAGGAATTCTGTATTTTTTCGGGACGCTATTTTTTCTATATGTCGGAATGGAGAACGGTTTCGGAGGATGGGTTGCATCATATGCGAAGAGTCTGGGGAATCTGACTTCGGCTGTGGCGCTTATGACTCCTTCGTTTTTTTATTCCGCGCTCATGCTCGGAAGATGGCTGGCGCCGCTGCTATTGCGTCTGACCGACGAAGTGCGACTGGTGCAGGCGGGATTACTTGTCGCTTGCGCGGGAATGGCGGGCCTGGTTCTCTCTCACGGACTGCGTGGGGTAGTGTTGAGCGCCAGCCTCGCGGGACTAGGTCTCTCTTATGTTTATCCCATTACGATCTCGCTCATGTCCCGGGAGTTTGGGCCAGCATCATCGCGGGTCGGATCTTTCATGTTCACCATGTCGAATCTCGGCGGCGGGTTAATGCCCTGGATGGTCGGGGTCTCGTCGACTCATTTTGGTACTCTGAAGGCGGGATTGGCGGTGCCACTGATCGGATGCGCGGCCATGTATGGACTCTATCTGCGAGACTGGAAGGCGGCGCCGGTAGAAGCAGTGGACTCGCCTTAAGATCAGGAAAACGGCGCCATCTTAATCCAAAAATCCGAGCTTCGATTTCTTTCCCACACCGTACAATAGGGAATTCCTTGCCGCCTACGACTCATCCAGTAGGGCGGCAGGTTGAGGTCTTAGACCCCACGGAGGCTAGCGAAACAGATTGGATAGATACGACGAGGTAGTAGAGGAAAAGGAGCAAGAGGTGCCATTGAGCGAAGTCGGGAACGTCCTGACATTGGAAGAGATTGCAAACCTCGCGGCGGATGGCGGCCAGCCAGCGGAAACGCTAATGAACGTGGTTGCGCTCATTGCCAAGAGATTTCGGACCGATGTGTGCTCGGCGTACTTGCTGGAACCGGATCGCGCCAATCTGGTGTTGGCCGCGACCGTCGGACTCCGCAAGGAATGTATTGGCAGTCTGCGGATGGAAGTCCATGAGGGGCTCACCGGCCTGGTCGCCGAACTCGTGCGCCCGGTCGCGGTAGAACAGGTGAAGCAGCATCCCCGGTTCAAGTACTTCCGGGACGCAGGCGAGGACGCATACCAGTCGTTTCTGGGTATTCCGTTGATCGACCGGGGCGTGCTGCAGGGGGTTCTGGTGGTGCAAACCATCGAAGCCCGCGTTTTTAGCGAGCACGAGATTCAAATGCTGACGGAGGCTGCCACCCAGGTCGCTCCGATCGTGAGCGAAGCGCGTACGCTCGATCGCTTCATCGCTCCACTGCAGGAGCGGCTATGGGCACTGGCGCGCAATCTGTGGTGGAGCTGGGACCACAACTCGTCGAGTCTGTTTCTCGATCTGGATCCGGCCCGCTGGAGCGAGCTCAACCACAATCCGGTTGCGCTGCTGGGAGAAATCCCTCTCGCCAAACTGGAAACCCGGGCTGCGGAGCTCATGCTGCATAGCCGGGTGAACTACGCCTATCGCCGCATGCTGGAATATCTGGAAGCCGACCGGACCTGGGGCGCGCAACGCGCCGGCGTGCTGCGGCCGCACCCGGTGGCGTATTTTTCGGCGGAATTTGGTTTGCATGAGTCCTTGCCGGTTTATTCCGGCGGCCTGGGAGTGCTGGCAGGCGACCACATCAAAAGCGCGTCAGATCTCGATATTCCCTTGGTAGGGATTGGTTTGTTTTATGGGCAAGGATATTTTCGGCAGCAGCTCGATCTCGGAGGATGGCAGCGGGAAGAATATCTCAAGACCGACGTCAATCAAATGCCGATGGAAGTGGCGATCGGCAAAGACGGACGGCCGGTGGTGGTGGAAATCGAGACGCGCAGCGGCCGCATTTGTGCAAAAGTCTGGCGCGTGAAGGTGGGACGCCGAGACCTGTTGCTGCTGGATTCCGACGTGGAAGGCAACGCTCCCGAAGACCGGCAGCTTACATCACGCTTGTACGGAGGAGATCTCCGCATCCGCATCCGTCAGGAATTGCTCTTGGGCGTGGGCGGGTTGCGGGCCCTCAAAGCCCTCGGAATTTCGCCCGGCGTCTTGCACCTGAATGAAGGTCACAGCGCATTTGCGGTGCTCGAGGCGGTTCGCATGGGGATGGAGGAAGAAGGAATTTCGTTCGAGGCGGCGGTCCCTCGAGTCTCCCGCGAAGTGGTGTTCACTACGCACACCCCGGTTCCGGCGGGGCACGACCGGTTCGATGCTGGCTTGATCGAGGAGCACATTGGACCGCTGCGCGAAGCGCTGGGACTCTCTCAGGACAGTCTGCTGGGCCTCGGCCGTGAAAATCCCAACAATGCCGAAGAACTATTTTGCATGACGGTACTGGCGCTGAGGCTCTCACGGCGCGCCAATGCAGTTTCCGCCCTGCATGCCGAAGTGTCGCGCGCGATGTGGACGAACTTATTCCGCAACAAATTGGAAGACGACGTGCCAATTGGACACATCACCAATGGAGTGCACGTTCCGTCGTGGCTGGCCCCGGAGATGTTCCGCCTCTATGATCGCCATCTGGGCACCAACTGGAATCAGCGCAGCAGCGAAGCCAAAATCTGGCTGGGAATCGAGAACGTCGACGACGGCGAGCTTTGGGAGACGCACCTCAACCTGAAGTCGCAACTGATCGAGTTCGTGCGGCGTCGGGCGGTCGATCAGGCTGTACGCCGGGGAGAATCGCGGGACGTCCTGCAACGCCTGGAGCGGGCGCTGAGCCCCGATGCTCTCACCATTGGATTTGCCCGCCGTTTCGCCACTTACAAAAGGGCCAACCTCATCTTGACGGATATCGAGCGGCTGGCTTCGATGGTGAATGACCCGAACCGCCCGGTGCAATTCGTGTTTGCCGGCAAGGCCCATCCCCTGGACGAACCGGGCAAGCGGGTGCTGCAGCAGATCGCCGAGTTGATGCGGGATCCCAAGTTTCGTGACAAGTTCGTTTTTGTGGAAGATTATGACATCAACGTAGGGCGCCACTTTGTGCAGGGCGTCGACGTCTGGCTGAACAATCCTCGCCGGCCGCTGGAGGCGTCGGGTACCAGCGGACAGAAAGTCGTTCTGAACGGCGGCTTGAATCTTTCCATTCTGGATGGCTGGTGGGCCGAGGCCTTCGATGGCATGAATGGTTTCGCGATCGGCACGGGCAGAACCCATTCCAACCCGAGCGTTCACGATGCCCGCGACGGAGAAGATCTGCTGCGGACTCTCCGCGAAGAAGTCATTCCACTGTATTACCAGCGCGACCGCGACGGTCTTCCGCGAGGTTGGATCAAGCGCATGAAGCGGACTATCCGTACGCTGGGCTGGCGCTTCAATGCCGACCGCATGGTGATGGACTACACGCTGAAGTGCTACGTCCCCGCGGCGGGAGGCACGTCGAGCGACATGAGGGCCGGTTCGTAGCGCCGATCCCAAACGTCCGCTCCATAAAGGCACGGCTTCATATATGCTGTGTTTGCCTGAGACGCACGCCTGCCGGTTCAGTCTATAATCGGCAGTTTGTCCGGTGATTCGTGCGCATACTGCTGCTGAGCGACATTCACGCCAATCTCGAAGCGCTCGAAGCCAGCCTCGCTTCCGTCCCAACGTTTGACGCTGTCGTGAATCTCGGAGACATTGTCGGCTACGGGGCCAGTCCGAATGAAGTAACCGCCCGCGCCCGTGACCTGGGGGAAATCTTCGTGCGGGGCAATCACGACAAAGCCGTTACCGGACTTTTGGACCTCGATGACTTCAACCCCATGGCTGCGTCCGCCGCCATTTGGACCAGAAACGAATTGACGCCGGAAAATCTCGACTGGCTCCGCGTCCTGCCGCAGGGTCCCGTTGCCTTGCCGGATTTTCCCCAAGTGCAGCTGGTGCATGGCTCCCCTAATGATGAGGATGAATATGTGGTTTCGCTGGGGGACGCGCTCGCGCCGCTGATCACTCTTACGACTTCGTTAACTTTTTTTGGACACACGCATCTGCAGGGTGGGTTTTTCGTCAACGACTCTTCCGCTGACGGCTTCCGTCCGGAATACCGCACTGTCGGCCAGGCTGAATCGGTCGCGCTGCACCTGAAGCCTGACGCGCGATATCTGATCAATCCCGGCTCCGTCGGCCAGCCCCGCGATGGCGATTGGCGAGCCGCTTTCGCGTTGTTCGACACCGACGCGCAGGTCGTCCACTTTCATCGCACCCCCTACAATCTGAAGGACGCGCAGGATCGAATCTTCGCTGCAAAACTTCCGCCGCGCCTGGCTACGCGACTCGCCGCAGGACGTTAATGCGACGTGTCTCCGGTCTGTGTGGGGACAGCCGCCCTCGGCTGTCCGTCGAGCGAAGCTCGACCCTCTGCGTTCGGTCGATGGTCAGCCCTCGTTGTAAACTCGAATCATGTATCCCAACCGCGGCGCTGGAACCAAACCTCTTTTCGAAGCTCGCGAGAATCCTCCGCAGCATCATCTGATTGCCCACAGTGACGGCGGCGCGCGCGGCAATCCCGGCCCCGCTGGCTACGGTGTGGTCATTCAAGATGAATCCGGACGGAAAGTGGCTGCGCTCAGCGAATATCTCGGTCACCAGACCAACAACTTTGCCGAGTATCAGGGACTGATCGCGGCGCTCGAATACGCATTGCAGCATGGTCCTAAGGCACTCAAGGTGATTAGCGATTCAGAACTGCTGGTGCGGCAGATCAAGGGCATTTACAAAGTGAAGAACGCGATTCTGAAGGATTTGCACGGGCGGGCCAAGGAATTGATCGCGCAACTCGACTGGTTCTCAATCGGCCACGCGCTGCGGGAACACAATCAGGAAGCCGACCGCTTGGCGAACGAGGCCATGGACAAGGGTTTGGGGCGAACTGTGGCGCGGGCGCCCTCGCCTGCGCGGCTAGCGGTCCAGTCCCACCAGGAATTCGAAGGAATCGTGCGCAACGGCAAGGTGGAACTTCCAAACGGTGCGCCGCCGGAAGGAACGCGAGTGCAATTGCGCGTCAAGAAGTGAGCGAGCAGAGATGGGCTCATCGATGGTCGGCGTGCAAGCGAACAACGAATCTCAGGGGCTCAAGCCGAGCGTGTTGTCGCGTGCGTAGCAGCACGACTTGAGTCGTGCCCTTCCCATACCCGTCCATGGGCGGCTGTAGCGATAAGGCACGAGCAATTCACTCCGCCGCCGAGGTGTGATCATGCACAATCTTCCAACCTTCGGGAAACCTGCGAAAGACTAGCGTGAATAGTCCGTGCGGAGTCTTTCCATCCGGCATGGTCAGGTGCCATTCACCGCGAACGAATGCCGCGTCTGGACCCAGCATCTCGATGCGTAAGCTGGAAAACTCCAGCCTCCCCATTTCGCGCCCTGGACTGCTATATATTGACCGATAGCGATCTAGCGTCGCCTGCCAGCCCCTCGTTTCTTTAGCGCCCGAAAAGAACGTCAACTCCGGCGAGTTCCAATAGCCCGCCATGAAGCCGTCGAGGTCGTGCTTGTTCCACGCCTCCTGCTGCGTGCGCAGGACCTGCTCGACGGTGGCTTTGTCGCCGTTGGGCGCGGTCTCTGGCGCGGGGTTCGAGGCGACAGCGAGGGCCGCTAGCAACGCTAGGGCGAGCAGAGTGAAGAGAATTCGTTTCTTACTCATAATCTTCTTTCGTAGAGACGTTGCTCGCAACGTCTTTCTGCCGCCGCCGGCAAGACGTAGCAAGCTACGTCTCTACGGATGCCTCTTTCGTCCTCAGCTAGTGCGCTTCTTCAGTGGCCGGGGCTGCGTCCGGCGTGTCCAGCTTCTGAGCGACTGCGCGCGCCGCCAGCGGCGGCGCTTGAAAGTCTCCTGGATCCTTGCCCGCCATCGCCGCGGTCATGAAATTCATCCAGATGGGGAGGGCCGCGTGCGCTCCTGTTTCTTTGGCGCCCAAAGATTTTTTCTCGTCATAGCCAACCCAGACTCCGCAGGTCATCGTAGGGGAGAATCCCATAAACCAGGCGTCGGTAAAATCGTTGGTCGTTCCGGTCTTGCCCGCTACCGGAAACGGCAGCTTGGCGGCCGCAATCCCCGTACCGTGAAGCACTACTTCGCGCAGCATGGCAGTCATAATGCGCGCCGTGCGCTCACTAATTACATCCTTGACTTCAGGAAAATCCTCTTCCAGCACTCGCCCTTCGTAGTCGGTCACACGCGTGATGTAACGCGGCAAGACGCGAACTCCATCGTTGGGAAAAACACTGTAGGCCGAGGTTTGCTCCATCAAAGTAATTTCGGCTGCTCCCAGCGCCACCGGCAAATACGGCGGCAGCTTTGCCGTGATGCCGAAACGCTCCGCGTAGTCGATCACGCTCTTGATCCCAACTTTATTCGCGAGCTTCAGCGCCGGGATATTGCGAGACTGCGCTAACGCACGCCGCAAGGTGATGATGCCTTCAAACTTTTCGTCGTAGTTGTGCGGAGAGTAAGGTCCGGAAGGAGTTTCAAAGCTGACGGGTTCATCGAGAATTGTATCGTCGGGACTGGCGCCTCCGTCGATGATCGTGGTGTAGACATACGGCTTGAACGACGACCCAACCTGGCGCATGGCCTGCGTGGCGCGGTCAAACTTCGACTCGTTGAAATCGCGCCCGCCCACCATTGCCTTGATTCCGCCGCTGGCGTTGTCGATCGCCAGCAGCGAACCTTGGGCTCCTGAATCCTGCTCAAGGCTGACGCGCGCTGCGCCGTTTGTGCCCAGCGCAAGAATCCTTACATAGCAGACATCCCCAGTTTTGAGAATGTCCGCCAGTTTCTGCCCGGTCCAGGCGACGTCGCCCTGTCCAAGAGCCGCGGTGTACCTTCCAAACTTCAGCGTCGCAATGCCAGTCCCCGCGGAGGTCACGAGCGCGTGGATGTATCCGTTCACCTCAGGCTCGTCGTCCCAGTCGGGATGAAAATATTTCGCGAGAACGAGTCCGTCGAACACCACGTTCTCCAGATGCCCCTTCCAGCCGTGCCGCCGTTCGTAGGCAGCCAGGCCATCCAGCACCGCCAGGTTCGCTGCTCTCTGCAGATCGACATCCAGCGTGGTGTACACCTTTAAACCACCTTCGTGCACCTGATCGGCTCCGTATTTGTTCTCCAGATAGCGGCGAATTTCCTCCACAAAATATGGAGCCAGCGAATTCGGGTCGTGCGCCAGATGCAACACCAAGGGCGCTGATCGCGCGTCGGCTGCCTGCGCGGCTGTGATCTTGCCGTCTTCGAGCATGGCATTGATCACCAGATTCCGCCGTTTTTGCGCGCGGTCGGGATGGTTGATCGGCGAATACACTGTAGGGCCTTTCGGCAAACCCGCGAGCAGTGCGGCTTCCTCCAGAGTCAACTGCTTTGCCGGCTTGCTGAAATAGAACTCCGACGCAGCCTCGAACCCATACACACCATGCCCCAGAAAAATCTGGTTGGCATACAGCGTGAAGATTTGGGCTTTGGTGAACCGGCGCTCGATCTGGATAGCCAGCATCGCCTCTTGCACCTTGCGCTGCCATCTTCGATCCGGCGACAGGAAAAGATTGCGAGCCAGTTGCATGGTAAGAGTCGATGCTCCCTGAACCTTGCCACCTGATGCAATGTCCCGATAAGCGGCGCCCACGATGCGAAAGAAGTTAATACCGGAGTGCCGGTAAAAATCCTTGTCTTCGATCGAGACCAGCGCGTCGCGCAAGAGCGGAGGGAAATCGTCATAGCTTGCCACCACGCGCCGTTGCAGCGCAAACGACCCAATCACGCGCCCGTGATCGTCGTAGAGTTCGGTGATGGAACTAGGGCGGTACGCTTCCAGCGCATCGACCTGCGGAAGCTCCGTGGTGTAGACCAGTAACAGTCCAGCGGTGGCTCCCACCAGGATGGCAACCAGCACCAGCAGACCGAACAGCACACGCCCGACTAGCCTGCGCCCGCCGATTTCCACCGGCGGAAGAGTTTCGTAAGGAGATTTCATCAGGAGTCGAGGTCAGGATAGCACTTGGCGTAGCCTTTACTCGTATCGCGCATTTTGCTCACAAAAAGAGATCGCGCGCCAGTCGGCGCGCGATTCAATTTGCCACCTGCGACGCGTAATCAGCTGGCTCGGCTCTTCAGCACTTCCACAGCTTTGTTCAGTTGATCATCCACCGGATTCTTGGGCTTGGCTTCCTGCTCCGGAGCGGCGCTGTTGTCCTCATCGTCTGGAACGACGGAGTCGTCCCCGGCATCGGCCACTACAACATTGGGCGTAATCGCCGAATCTTGAATGGCTTTCCCGCTCGGTGAGTAATACTTCGCGATCGACAGGATCAACGCGCCGCCATCGGGCAGGTCGATCGTTTTTTGCACGGAGCCGTCGCCAAACGTCTTGTCGCCGACCACATCTCCGCGCGCGTTCTCCAGAATCGCGGCTGCCACAATTTCAGCTGCGCCAGAAGTACCCTTGTTCACCAGAACAGCGACTGGAAGAGTGGTGATCGCCTTTGCGGGATCGGCATTGAAGGCCTCTCGCGGAAATTTCTGTCCTTGCAGGTAAGTGATCGTGCCGTGATTTAAGAATAGGTTCGCCACCGCGACACCTTCAGTCTCGTCACCTTCGGCGCAATTCCGGAGATCGAGCAGGATTTTCTTCGCGCCCGATTTCTCGAGCGATTTGATCCGGGTCGCAATCTCCTGCATCTTCCCTTTGGTCAGAGCTTCGACTTTCACGTAGCCGATCCCGTCATCCATCATCTTGTCGGCCACCGGAGGAATGCTCACCATATCGCGCGTAATCACAACCTTCTGCGGCTCCGCCTTGCGCGCGCGGACTACCGCAACATTCAGCGTCGATCCAGGGGTGCCGGCAAGCAGGCTGCGAATCTCGGGCAGCGACATTTCGCGCGTGCTTTGTCCCTCAATCGATTCGAAAATGTCCGTCTGCTCGATCCCTGCCTTTTCTGCCGGGGATCCGGGCAATACTGAGACTACGGCTGCATAGCCAAAGCGCTTTGAGATTACCGCGCCAATTCCGGCCTTGCCTTCAATCTTGTGAGTCTTGTAGGCCTTGTAGGCGTCGGCCGACATGTAGCTGGAATTGGAATCCAGCGATTCAAGAAGTCCATGCAGCGCGCCGTCCGTCACCTTTGGAATGTTCGGCTCCTCCACGTACTCACTGCGAACGCGCGAGAGCACTTCACTGTAAACCTGCAGTTGACGGTAAGAGCCGTCGTTCGAGGAGGCGTGCACTCCACCGAGCGAACCCACAACCACGAACAGTAATACGGCAAAGGAGGTGACGAGAATCGCTGCTTTGGTTTTCATGGACATCAGTTTTGGTCTTCTTCTGAAAGGAGTTACTTCCTGATAAACTCTCCGAATTATACCTCTCTAGATGCGGTTTGTGATCCCCCGGCTGCTCGATTTGAGCCTTCCCGGTAACGCTGGCGAGCTCAACCCACCGGACAAGCTCTTGCGATGGGCTAGGTATTGAGTTTGAGACGTAAATAATTCTCGCGTCTTCAACAAAACAAACCACTTACTTTCACGATTCCGGCTTGAAGCTTATCGTCAGCAGGGTCTGGACCGAAACCGCTCGCCCGTTCATGGAGTAGGGCTTGAACTTCCATTGCTTCACGCCGTCGATCGCGGCTTTCGCAAATGCCAGCGACCCCTGGAGGAACTTTGCATCTTGCACCGTGCCATCGCGGCCAATCAGAACCTGCAGAACTACCGTCCCCTGCTGTTCCCGGGCGTTGGCGGGATAGGCGAGGGCGGGCTGCTCCGTCAACAACGCACGCTCCGCGGCTTCGGGAACGGCAACCGGCTCAATCGAATCCATCGCGGCCTCTGGCGCCTTGTTACCGCTAGCGTTCGGAGTCATGGAAGCGATTTGTGACTTCAGACTCGAGGGTACATTGCCAGACGGCGATGCGTCGTGCGGCGGACGTTTCTTTGGCGGAGCGGGTTGCGCCGGAGCCGAAGCTGCCGGGGATGTAGTTGGAGTGGCAGCGGGAGAATCAGAATGCACGGGCCCCACAGGCGCAGAAGCAACGGTCGAGCCAGTCGCTCCGCCGGTGGCCGGTCCAGTGGCAGGCTTCATCGTCTCGGGTGAGGGCTGCTTGTCCGGGATCTGCACGGCGGAAGGCGGAATCTGGTTACTTGGCGCCTCGCCCGCTCCATCCGGCTGTGCCGAAGGCTGCTCCGCACTGGTTGCGTCGTTGTTCGGCTTCTTGGCGGTCGGATCAATCACCGGCACTACTTGAATTTGCGAAGGGTCGGTCGTGGCATCAGGAATATTTTCCTCGACCGGCATCTTGTATTCATCCCCGGCACGGCCAAAGTTTTCGTGCGCAACCGGCGCCTGCACTGGCGTGACCGGCTGCGGATTCAGCCAGCCGCGCATCGCCTGCTGTCCGCGACCCCAAACGCCACGGATCTTCGAATGCCAGGGCGCCTGCGGCGCCGCTAGAATCGCGCAGCCGGCCAGGACAAGAGCCGCGATGATTGAACCTTTTCCCAGTCTGGACTTGGACCGATGGACTTCCCTAGAGTCGCCCTTCTCGCCAGCCATGTAAGCGAAGAGTTCCGCTTCTTTCTTTCGCTCCTCTTTCTTAGACTCCCGCTTCGACTCCCGGAGGCGTTTGTGATTCGGTTTAGGTTCCGAAACGTAACTCCCCGCCAAGTCGTCCGACTTTGGTTGAGCAGAGGGCGAAGAAGGTGCAGGCATTTGGTCGTACCGGAGCAAATCGGATTTCGCCGGACCTGGCGAAGTCTGTGCATACGCTGGATCCGGAGACGGCGTCACCGCTCGCGTTCTTAAGTACCACTCCAAGCCTTTGGGGCCATCTGGCGGAAGTGGTGAAGCCGAAGCAGGCGGCGGGGCGGGTTTGTCTTCCCTCACCGGCGCGGCGGCCGGCCTCAACTCTTTTGGTGAAGCGACCGGCTCGGCGACCGACACAAACTCAGGCGCATGCGACTTTGCGACGAACTGGCCTAGGGGAACCGACGGGGTCGATCCCAGTAACTCCCCCGGCCGCATCCGTGTTTCCTCTGCGCGTGCTTCGCGAGCGGGCAGCATTGGTAACGAGCCCGCAGACGCCCCTGCCGCGGCGGCTTGCGCCGATTCCTGCTTCGCGCGCAACAGATCCCGCGCCGTGGTTAAAGTATCTTTGACTGGATTGATCAAGAGCGGTTTGCGCAAAATGGAATTCGCGCCCGCCTGCAACGCCTTCGGAACGCTCCCATCGTCGCTCACAATCGCCAGCGTGAGCGGCCGTTCGGAGGCTTTGCGTTCGCGGGCTGTCGTCAGCAGCTGTCCGGCTTCCGGTTGTTTATCCCAATCGATAATGACGATCTGGAAATTCTGATTGGTGACTTTATCGACCGCAACCACTGCCTCAGAACAGTACTCTCCCTCTACACCGAGACCGGCCAGCACCTGACGAATAGGCTCGGCCGTTCCTTCATCCGAAGAAAATAACAGGCAACGAAGGGCCATGCTCCTTAAGAGTAGGGTGAGCCAGTAACTGGGACAAGATTACCGAGGGGGGACACGAGCGCATGTCCTCCTAGCATCACGCACCGAAAGTACATGTACTAGCGGAGGATGAGCGCGCTAGAATTCTCGGTCCACCGGGAGGACCAAGGCGCTTGCAGACGGCAGACGTCGTCATTATCGGCGGAGGGATCGTCGGGTCGAGCATTGCATATCACCTGGCCTCGGCGGGCTGCCGCAACGTTGTGGTCCTAGAGCGCGAATCCGCGCAAGGCAAAGGATCGACCGGCAAGAGCATGGGCGGCGTACGCGCCCAGTTTTCCACTCCCGTCAATATTCAGATGTCGCTTTACTCAATTCCCTTCTATGCCAGCTTCGAGGAACGGCTGGGCTATCCCTGCGATTACCGTCCGCAGGGATATCTTTTCTGCGCGACGAATGACAGACACTTGGCGTACTTGCGTGCCAACCACGAAAAGCAAGTGGCTATGGGCTTGAAGAATGTACAGCTAGTCGACGGCGGTGAAATCCGCCGTATGTTCCCGCAACTGCGGTGCGATGACATTGTCGGCGGAAGTTTCTGTTCGACGGACGGATTTGTCGATCCTTACAGCGCCATGAACGGCCTGATGAGATGGGCGGCCGATCACGGGGCGAGTTTATGCAAGAACTCAGTAGTAACCGGCCTGGTGCGGGATGAGCGCGGGATTGCGGGCGTGGAAACCAGTACCGGTCCGCTGGCAACCCGCAAGGTCGTTAATTGCGCCGGCGCCTGGGCAGCGGGGGTCGCAGCTATGGTAGGCGTGGATCTGCCCGTCGAGCCACTGCGCCGTATGCTGGTACCGAGCGAACCCTTCGATCAATTTCCTCACTCTGCGCCGATGATCATCGACATGTCCAATGGCTTCCACTTCCGGCCGGAGAGCCGCGGCTTCCTGCTGGCCTGGAACGATCCCGAGGAGACGCCAGGATTCAAAACCGAATTCGACCCCGCATTTATCGAGAAGATATTGACTCGCGCCGCCGATCGCGTGCCTTGCTTCGCCGAGCTGCCAGTCAATCCGAAGCGGGCTTGGGCCGGCCTTTACGAGATGACGCCCGATCATCACCCGATTCTGGGAGAGGCTCCGGGAGTTCCGGGATTTTTTCTAGCCAACGGATTTAGCGGGCATGGAGTGATGCATGCTCCCGCGACCGGAAGGATTCTGAGCGATTTGATTCTGATGGGTAAGACGGAATTGATTGATGCTTCGCTGCTGAATCTGGCCCGTTTTTCCGAAGGCCGCCTGATCCACGAGACGGCTGTGCTCTGAGCAAAGGTAGGGAACCAACAATCGGAAGCCCTCGATGACGGAATAAAACTAAATGCTAGAGCAAAACTATTGGCTGACCACGACCGGGATGCCAGCTGCAAATGGTACGCGCTCGCTCCCCGAAGTCGTCGATGTGGCCGTGATTGGCGCAGGCTTCACCGGCCTCTCCGCCGCCCGCACACTCGCCAGGCGCGGCGCGAAAGTTGCTGTGCTTGAATCCGAAACCATCGGCTGGGGCGCCAGCTCCCGCAATGGCGGAATGGTTCTCACCGGTATGAAGCTCGGCGTCAACCAGCTCATCTCCAAGTACGGGCGCGAGCTGACACAACGAATGTATGCCGCCTCGCTTGCCTCCATCGACTGCGTTGAACAGATTGTGCATGAGGAATCCATCGACTGCGACTTCGTCCGCTGCGGACATCTCGAGGTTGCCTGCAAACAGAAGCACTTCGATGATTACGCTCGCCAGGCCGAAGTCATCGCCCGCGAGTTCAATCACACGCTGCGGGTCGTTCCAAGAAGCGAGTTGTATTCCGAGATTGGCTCAACCATTTATTACGGAGGCATGGTTGATGAAGTCAGCGCCGGTTGCAATCCTGCCCGCTACGTCGCCGGACTCGCCCGTGCCGCTATGAAAGCCGGAGCTGAAGTTTACGAGCACGCCGGCCTCGAAAGCATCCAGCGCGAGTCACGTAACGGCGAGGCGGGATGGAAGCTTTTCACGTCCCGCGGCCAGCTCTGGGCGCACGAAGTCTTCGTCGGCACTAGCGGATACACGGGCAAAGCCACTCCCGTCCTTCAGAAGAAACTGATTCCCATCGGATCGTTCATCATCACCACGGAAGTCCTGCCTGAAGAACTAGCCCGCCAACTCAGCCCGCGCAACCGCATGATCTACGACTCGAAAAACTACCTGTACTACTACCGGGTCACGCCCGATCGCCGCCTGCTCTTCGGCGGCCGCGCCGCATTTTTCCCGGAGACGGATCAGACCGTTCGCCGTAGCGCGGAAATCCTGCGGGGCGGCATGATCGATGTTTATCCCCAGCTCAGCGACGCCAAAATCGACTACGTCTGGGGCGGCACACTCGACTTCGCCTTCGACATCATGCCCCACGCCGGCCAACTCGACGGCATGTACTACGCCATGGGCTACGCCGGACATGGCGTTGCCATGGCGACTTATCAAGGCCAAAAGATCGCCGAACTCATGGCCGGGGACAAGCCAGAGAATCCGTTTGTGGGCATTCCGTTCCCCAGCGCGCCGCTCGGCCTGTACAACGGCAGGCCGTGGTTCCTGCCGTTTGCGGGACTGTGGTACAAGTTTCTGGATTGGATCAGTTGAAGCCCTGTGGCCGCTTGAAGATGGCCCATGGAATGGATCAAGGAATGAAAACAAAAAAAGAAGATCATCCTGACTGGTATTATCCGGTTCAGGGGATGCGAGCCCTCATCCTCGGCACCTTTCCCCCGCACATCAGAAAACGGCACTACGAATTTTATTACCCCAACAGTCAGAATCGCTTTTGGAAGGTCATGGCTGAAATTGCCAATACCAAATTGTCTCAAAATAAAGGGCAGCAGGCTGTTGAGGAACGAAAAAGGCTGATGACGCAACTTAAAGTAGGGGTACAAAATATTGGTAAGACTATATTGCGCGACGGGGTGAGTTCGGCAGACAACGACATTCAAATCACAGAATTTCAAGACATTCGCGGGATCATCAATGAAAACGACTCACTTCAAGCGATTCTCCTCACTGGGTATTCCGGCAAGAAAAGTACATACGGGGAGTTTGTCAAATACCTTAAAGAAAATCAGGTTCGTCATAGCCAGCCCGAAGAAGTAAGGGCCGGTTATGAATTCACCGCACACTTCAAAAGACCCATAACGTGCATTATTGGAAATTCTACTTCGATGGCTGCCGCCGGAGGGGTTAGTTTTGGGAGTCTTCTTAAGCAGTTTAAGAGTGCAATTATCAGATATTGAGCAGATTGGGTATGAGTTATTCGTCTTATATGTGCCGGAAGGCCCATGGCACAAGGATTTCGGTTCGTTCAAGCGCTTCTGCGACGCAGGCAATATCCCAAGACGTTTCTTCTCGCTGGCCAGCCTGCGGTTGGGCGCAAGCTCTCACGGTCACCGGAACGGGTTCCGAATGGTCAGCGTCTTCTCGATGACCTGCCCGTCCTTCATATCATCCGAGTACAGGGTCGTGCATCTCGCTTCTAGGGCAGAGGCAACGATCAGAGAGTCATAGATTTTAAACCCATATTTTTCTGCGATTGCGAGCGCCTCTTGGTGAGTATTGAGCGTAATCGGGAGCGGGTCGGGACAGAGGATCTTGATGTTCTCCACGGCGAGCTGAACTTCATCCCAAGGCATGTTGCTTTTCCTCCGTGCCACTGCCGCAAACTCGTTCAAGACCTGCACGCTAACCGTTCCGCCTTCAGCAATCAATTCCTCTGCGTCTTGGGAGCGCGGATCATCCTGGACGATGGCGTACACAAAGACGTTCGTGTCCAGAAACGCCTTATCGCTCATTCGCTTCCTCGCGGTCGAAGACGAATCCCGGGGGGAAAGGTCGCCGCAGCTTACGAAGGCGGTCGAGTGCGCGTTGCCGACTCTGATCGCGGCTTACTTCGAAGACACGGCCGCCAACGACTCGAATCTCGATTCTGTCGCCCTCTTTCAGTTCAAGCGCCTCGACGACTGAGGCAGGCAGGCGAATTGCCAGACTGTTTCCCCATTTCGAGACCTGCATAATCCTCCTAGATATACATGTCGTATTGTATATCTACTGGGAACGGAAGGCAACAATTCCATAGGCCATCGGCCCGAACACTATCGCAATGGCGCCGCCGATCAATCCGAAGCGGTCGCTGCCAAGCAGGGCTACGAAGGCCATCACCACCGGCGCGGCCACCACATAGAGCAATCCCGCGCGCCCACCGGGAATTCTGAACGACCGCTTGAGTTCTGGTCGAGCGCGCCGCAGTTTCCACGCCGAGAGTACCGTCAACACTGTCGTTGCCGATCGCAGCCAGATATATACGGAGATCAGCTGGGCCAGGCTCTGCCAGGCGAGCAGTGCATAGATTGCCGCCGACACCACGATCGCCAGCCACGGCGTTCCGTAACGCGCATGCTTGCGGGTGAGCGCTTTTGGCAAGTAGCCGTCTTCCGCCATGGCAAAGGGCATACGCGTGGTCGTAAGGATCGTGCTGTTGAGCAAAGCGATATTTGCCACCATCGCGGCCAGCGTCATCCACGTGCCCAGCCACGGTCTACCTCGGAACGTCCCGCCGATCATGCTCGCGGCGTTGGAGAAGAATCCGGTATGCCACTGCTCCCAGTGTCCCGCGGATGCGAGGCCGGCAAGTGCCGGCAGAAAGTACGCCGCAATCGAGAACGGCACCACCAGCGCAAGTGCCCGCGGATAAGCCCGTTGCGGGTTTTCGACCTCCTCGGCCACGGTCGAGAGCTGCTCATATCCCGAGTACAGCCACAAGCCCAGCGCCAGCCCCACGCCGAACACCTTGAACGTCGCCTGATGGGGAGGGACCCAGGGCATGAACGGATTGCGATGCCAGTGGAGGAGCCCGAGCACGATCATGGTGATGACCGGCACAAAAATAAAAAACTCCAGCGCAGTCGCGACCTGTCCCACCATCTGAATACCGCGCACGTTGATCCATGTCAGCACGACAATCAGAGCCACCGAGACGAGGTAGTGCTCCCACCAGGTCGTCCTCAAGCGGGGAAAGTAGTAGACCAGATAATCCGTGAACAGCACGGCATAGACCCCACCCAGCAGAAACGACGCGGACCAGTTCCACCAGCCGGCAAGAAATCCCCAGAAGTCGCCGAAGGCCGCGCGTGTCCAGCGGTAGAAGCCGCCTTCCACCGGCATTGCCGTAGTCAGTTCCGCCGAAACCAGCGATACCGGGATACACCAGAAGAAGGGCAGAACCAGCAGATAGATCAGCGTCATCCCCGGACCGGAGGTGGTGACCATGTCCTCAAGGCCGAAGGGCCCGCCCGTCGTGTAGGAAAACATCACGAAGACGAGATAGAAGAGTCCGGCCTTGCGCAAAGTGGACGATTTGCCGTTGGAGGTCAAAGTTTTTCGGTTCGCCGACAAGCATGTGGTAGAGACGTTGCTTGAAACGTCTCCTGTGCCGCCGGGAAGACGTAGCAAGCTACGTCTCTACGATCAGATTCACGACTATGCCGCCAATATCCCGCTTAGCGCCCCTTCCAGCTCCAGCAGCTTTCGCTTTACGTCAAGGCCGCCACCGTAGCCGCAGAGGGTTCCGTCCGATGCGATCACGCGATGGCAGGGGACGACAATCGCCACCGGGTTCCGGTTGTTTGCCATCCCGACGGCGCGAAAACCTTGCGGCCTCCCCACCGCGCGAGCAATGTCGGCATAGGTGCGTGTTTCGCCATAGGGGATCGCCAGCAGCGCTCGCCAGCAAGCCCACTGAAAGTCAGTTCCGCGCAGATCAAGGGCGAAGTTAAACTCGCGTCGCTTACCCGCGAAATATTCCTCCAGTTGCCGCACGTAAGCACGCATCGCGCTCGCGGACTCCTCGAACCGAACTGCTTCGCCTTTCTTGGATCTGGTCTCTGCCTGCAGATTGCGCGGGTTCGGGCGAATCGTTTGCTGACCCGGAAGGCGGGCATCGAACTCCAGAGCCACCAGACCCCGCTCGGAAGCAGCCAGGAACAAAGGCCCTACAGGCGATGCAACCATCGTGGAATGAAGGATTTCCATGGCATCACACAGTCGACTACGTCCACCACCATAGCACGGACGCTCGATAGCAGCTGCAGGCGGGTGCCGAAGTGGTTGACAGAACTGCGTTTTTCGACGACAGTGTCTCGTTGCAATTCGCGATTGCGGAATTCTCAACGTTGAGAAAAGCGATCATCGTTCTTGCCGCCGTCGTGCTGGCCCCCGTGCTCGTGGTCAGCCTGGTGGTTTTCGCGGCCGGAGACTGGCGGACCATCGGCCAGACCGAAGCTGGCGATAAAGTGTCGGTGAGTTCTGTCCGCATCCTCAAGAACAATCAGCGTATCGCTCTGGTCCGCGTCGAATACAAGGAACCGGCAAAACTTCCGCAAGGCGGACCCTTCGTCGAGATGCGCGCACGCGTGCGTTTTAACTGCGCCAGCGGCGCCGCCGCTCCTACGACCGAATGGTTTTATTCCCGTGACCACAGCGGACGCTTCGTCGTAAGCAAGAAAGCCGCGCATGACGATCAATTCGGCAAGAGTCCCGAAGGCGGCTTCGTCGCCATGGTCAGCAAGAGCGTCTGTAGCCAAGGCAAGTAGCTTCCTTATTTCTTCACCGCAAACGCCACGTAAACGCCGCCGGATTTCGACTTCAGATCTTTCCCCCACCCGCAGCGATGACCACAAACTGCTTCCCATTCACTTCATACGTAGCCGGAGTTGCATTCCCCGCGAAGGGCAGAATGGTTTCCCACAGGAGCGTTCCGGTTGACTTATCGAACGCGCGAAACTTCTTGTCAAAGTTCGTCGCGCCGACGAAAACCAGCCCACCGGCGGTCACTACCGGGCCGCCATAATTCTCCGTCCCCGTATTTTTTTGTCCCTGGGCTGCCAACTCGGGATATTCTCCCAGCGGAATTTTCCATACATACTCGCCGGTGTTGAGATTAATGGCACTCAAGGTTCCCCACGGCGGCGCGACTGCAGGGTATCCATCCGGATCGAGAAATTTGCGGTAGCCAGTGAAGTGATATCTCATCGCGGCAGGTTGCGGTTCTGCCGTCACCAGTTCCTTGCGCTGGTCTGTTTTGGCACCGTTTTCCTCTATCCCAGGACTCGTCAAATACGAAAGCAGACCGGCAATCTGATCATCGGCCAGGTTCGAGAAGCCTGGCATCCGCCCCTTGCCGTTGCGGATGGTCGCAGTAATTTGCGCCGCCGAACTCAGACCGCCTACGCCCAGCAGAGAAGGAATCGCTGGAGGCGAGCCTTTCATTTCTTCTCCATGGCAAACCGCGCATTGGCTCATGTATAAAGCTTTGGGAGTGTTCTCGGCGTTTTCGGCAGGCGTATTCTCCGCCAGAGCGCCAGTCCAGGCTACGTCGTTGGCATTGACGTAGAGAATTCCGGTCTCCGGATCGGCCGCAGCCCCGCCCCATTCGGCTCCGCCGTCGAATCCGGGAAATACTACCGTGTCCTTCCCCACGCTGAACGGAACAAACTGTCCTTCGCTGCGAAAGGCACGGAACTTCTCGAGCGCCCACTCATGCACTTCCGGGGTACGCTCGCTCAGAAGATTTTCGGTCAGCAATTGTCGCGCAAAGGGCGCGGGTCTCGTGGGCAGGCACTGCTGTGGCGCGGCGGCTTCTCCGGGCACGTCGCTTGGCGGATAGCTCCGGCATTCGAGCGGAAACAACGGCTTCCCGTTGGCGCGGTCGAATAGAAATACGAATCCTTGCTTGGTCGTCTGCGCCACCGCGTCCACTTTTTTCCCTTCGCGGTCTACGGTCAAAAGCACTGGCGGAGCGGAAAAATCCCGGTCCCAAAGATCGTGCTTCACTCCCTGAAAATGCCAGATGCGCTCGCCCGTCTCGGCGTTGAGGGCAATCAGACAGTCGGCGAACAGATCATCCCCAATGCGATCGCCACCGTAGAAATCAAATGCCGCCGAACCTGTCGGAACGTAGATAATTCCGCGCCCCGCATCCACCGTCATCCCCGCCCAGTTATTGGCCGCGCCGCTGGTCTTCCACGCCTCTTTCGGCCAGGTGTCATAGCCAAACTCGCCCGGACGCGGAATCGTATGAAACGACCAGCGCAACTTTCCGCTGCGGACGTCATACGCCCGCACGTCGCCGAAGGAGGCCGGCAAGGTCTCGGCTTCGCGGCCGCCGACAATCATCAGGTCCTTGTAAATCACCGCAGGGCTGGTCATATAGATGGACTGTGTCGCCGGATCGCGATCCAGATCGTCGCGCAGATCGATGCGTCCGTCTTTGCCGAAAGTCGCAATGGCTTTGCCGGTGGCTGCGTCGAGCGCATAGACGAAATTCATCACCCCGGCCAGAATTCGTCCATCTTTACTTTGATTTTGATTTCGTGCATTGCCGTCGGACCAGTAGGCTAATCCCCGATCCGGTTGCGTCCCCCGAATTCCGGAGTCAAACTTCCACAACAACTTCCCCGTGGCTGCGTTCAGGGCGAACACTTTCTGCGAAGGAGTCAGTCCGTAAAGAATTCCGTCGACCACAATCGGGCTGGTTTGCAGTCCGCCGGATTCTTCCGTATCGAAGGTCCAGGCGACCCGAAGCCGCTTCACGTTCTTGCGATTGATCTGCGTGAGGCTGGAAAAACGATTATTGTCCGGAGTCCCGCCATACACTGGCCAATCGTGACTTTCCTTGTCGGGCGTTTTTCCTGCGGACGATGGCGTTGCACCAAACGCTGCCGCCATTGCCAGCGAGACGCCGAAAGCGATCGCCACAAATTTCATTCGCACTCCGTTTGCATTAGGATGGAATTTTTCAGCCGGCTGATTGTAGTACAGCGGGAAGGCGCCAAATGCGAGTCGATTCCAGAATTTTAACAGCATTGGGACCTCCGTAACCTGCCAACCACTTCCACGTCTCCGGCTTTCGGCTTATGCTCATGGAGAGAGCGGGCCGATACTTCATTTGTTCAGTCTCACTCGGTATGGATTCACTTCGAATTTATGGGCTGGTGACAGGCGGCGCAACGTTGCTGGCGGCGTATGCTCTCCTGCGACGCAAGCCCAAGTCGCCCGACGAGTTGGAGCGCCAACGCAGGGCGTGGCTCGAGGGCACAGGCCGCATCACCGACGGCACGGTGATTGATGTGCAGGAACTGGCTGCGGTCCGCAACCATCATGCCGCCATCATGCTGATCTATAAATATGACGTGGCCGGCGTAACATACGAATGTTCACAGGATGTCACCTACCTGCGGCACTGGATCAATCTGCACTCCTGCCGTCTCGGACTTCCTACTTCAGTGAAGTACGATCCGCAGAATCCCGGAAACTCCCTGGTTGTTTCTGAAAACTGGATGGGATTGCGGCAGTAGGTCTATTGCCAATTGAGGTGCATGGCCGTGTTGTGTTTGTCAAAGGTGACCTGTAGAGATTTCTCGCCACCGCCGACGAATTCGGCCGAAACAGTTTTGGAGAGATCGACGGTCTCGTCGGCCGACAACGCCCTCACGCGCAACGCGTGTTTTCCTGCTGGGATCCTCAGAGTCTCCGAGTCCACGCCCCGTATTCCGTTGAACACGACCATCCGTTTCTGGGCGCTTCCGTGCAATGCGCGTCTCAACGCCAGGTGATCATCGACCCAGACAAAAAGAGTAGCATCTTTGAACTGGTGCTGCACCGCCACATCGAGATTGGAGAGCGGCACGGCGATTTGTTCTGCCGGGAGTGAGGGCGAAGCCGGAGCCAGAAGGCGAGTCTCGCGCCTTCTGGCTCCGGTCACAGCTTGCCCCGATGGAGTCGCTAACGTAGTTGCCGCGGAGCGGGACATGTCATTGGCGCGAACTGAACTTGGCCGTCTATTTTCCGCACTCGTAGGCCCTGCGGGTGTGGCAGACAGGCTGAGGGAACTTACTCCCAGTTTTGGAGAAAACACCAATAAGTTCGACTGGATCCCGGCGATGAGCACGAGTACAAGCGCTGCCGTACCCAATATCACATTCCGAATCGGCGCCTTCCGAATCGCCCTAAGAACTAACAACTCTTGCCGGTCCATGTCCGCTGCCGAATGCGTTGCGGAAGCCTGCTGCCCGGTTTTAGCCATGCGCGTGCCCGTGGTTTTAGGCCCGGTTAACATCGCTGCCCGCATCGACGTGGTGGTCGAGCCCGCTTCGAATACCTGTTGCAACTGGCGCAAATCTTCGGCGAACTCTGCGCCACTCTGGTAGCGTTGCTCCGGATCCTTCGCCATCGCACGCGAGATCACGTCATCCAGTTCCTGAGGCACATCCAGGTCAAAAGCGCTTGCGGCGACCGGCTCACGATTGGCCACCTTGAAGCATACCGTGGTCGCGCTATTGCCCTGAAAAGGAGAATGCCCCGTGACCATGGCATACAGAATTACGCCCAGAGAGAACAAGTCCGAGCGTCCATCCACCCCTTCGCCGCTCAATTGCTCCGGCGCCATGTAGGCGGGAGTTCCCATCACCCGGCCGGGCAGGGTGAAATGAGCCAGATTCAGCTTCGCGATGCCGAAGTCGGCAATTTTGGCGTGCCCGTCCTCAGTCACCAGGATGTTTCCGGGCTTGATGTCGCGATGAACCACGCCTTGGGCGTGCGCATACTCCAGAGCCTCGGCAATTTCTTCCGCAAGTTTTAAGGCTCTCGCCAGCGGCAATTTCTTTTCGCGAGCCAGAATCCGGTTCAGGGACTCGCCGGAAACATACTCCAGCACGATGTACGGGTCCTGGTTTTCGGGATTTTCGCCGACGTCGAAAATTGAGACGATTCCCGCATGGTGCAGACGTCCCGCAGCCTGCGCCTCATTCATGAACCGCAGGCGAAATTCCGTCTCCTCTTCCCGATCCTGCCCCCACATGGAAACGGTCTTCACCGCGACCAGGCGGTCGATCTGCGGATCCCGGGCCTTGTACACCACGCCCATGGCTCCGCGGCCCAACTCAGCCACAATCTCGTACCGGCCAAACCGCTTTAACTCCACATTCTCCATGTAGTCCTTACTGCAGATTCGGATTCAGCTACGAAATAGGGAAGGGGTTTCTACATGTTAGCGCCGATGGCGCCCTGATTCCGCACTCTGTTTGCCTGTATCCATTACCCCGGTAATGTGCCGGTAACCGGGCGAGGCAAGGCGGAACTGGGACTAACTGAAGGCTGAGTGGGTTTCCAGCTCGGTGTATTTCTAGCTTCCGGAAGAGAAACCGCCGTTATGCGCGACGGTCATGCGGAGATACTTATAAGGATTTACCGGGGTATCGTTAATGCGGACTTCATAGTGAAGATGAGGGCCTGTGGAGCGTCCGCTGGTGCCGACGTATCCAATCACATCGCCGCGGTGTACCGCTTGCCCCACGGTGACGGCATAACCTGAAAGGTGCCCGTAACGCGTGCTGATGCCGTTGCCGTGATCAATCATGATGGCCTTGCCGTACCCGCCCATGAGCTCGCTACGGATCACGACTCCGTCCGCCGGCGCAAGAACCGGGGCGCCATAGCTGCTGCCAATATCCACGCCGCTGTGGAATGCGCCTTCCCCGTTGAATGGATCAATCCGCTCCCCAAAACTTGCCGTAACCTGGCCTTCCACCGGCCAGAGGTTGGGGGCGGAGTTCGCCTTGAACCAGTCTGCAGTTGTGGCATTGCGAGTCAGGCCCATCGTCAGCCCGACCATGGTTGCGCCGGTCAACGCAGAAGTCCGCAAGGCATGCAACTGGTCGAGCGAAGAACTCACATCGGCGTCCTGAATTTGTTGGGCTGTCGCCGTTACCAGCGTGGGCTGGGCTTTTAGCCCGTAGAGGGCCGAGACTTCACCGGCGATTGAACCGAGCGACGCCACTTGCACGTCACGCTCTTTGGCCACTTGCTCCAGGCGGGAATAGTTGTCCTTCAGCTGGTCCTTCTCTGTCCGCAATTGGTTATAGCGGGAAACCTTCAGCAGCATGCGCGTGTACGAACTGGCAATGCCGGTCAGGCTCAGGAATCCAATCGCAGCTCCCACTACGAAGACGTAGAGGTAGTGTACGGGGATGGAGATCTTACGCAGTTGTCCGTCGTCCCCGCGGGCCACGAAAAGGATGTAAAAGCGTTTTTGCAAGTCGCTCCTTTAAAGCCGATACAGCAGGTTTGCAGCATCAGGTCCGGACACTTCAGGCCTAGTTTCTGAGCTGCAGAATGCCTGTTCGGAACACCTGACTCTTTTTGGGCTACGCTCCCATCTTGGGAATGGATAGCTTTCGCGCCCTATACCTACCGGAACTGGGACCCAGCCTTAAATTTGCAACTCTGCCTGCAATTCAAACTGCTTGCAGAACTTAGCTCGGCCAAAGGGTTTTATGAATGACTGGTTAACGGTAACAAACCAGGCCCCCCCTGTCAACGACGCATGAGACCATTCTCAGTTACCGAAGATGGGTAACCAGGGCTCCCAGGGGACAGGTTACCAGCGAAGCTTCCAGCCCGGTCGTTTGGAATCCTGCGTGATCCGCTGCCGCCGGCCTGGGGGGGTGCTATTATTTTATCCCTGACAGCACTTCATGCGAATTAGACGCGCTTTCCCCATTGCGCTGGCGCTCGTGATTGTAGCTGCGGCAGTAACCCTTGCCGTCCAACTGCGAAAACATGCTCCACCGGAAGCAGCGCGGCTTCTGCCCGGCGCCGACGCCTTTGTGTTCGGTAATTTTGGATGGGCTCGCCGGGCGAACGGCGGAAAGCTTCTCCTCCCAATAGCGCATGATCCGGAATACGAGCGCTTCATTCAGGAAACTGGCTTTGACTTTGAGCGCGATCTGAACGCGGTGGCCTTCGCCATCCACTACCCGCAGAATTGGCCCGCCGGTGGCACCGGAGGCTCCGCGTCCGAACCTCGTTTTTCCGAAGTCTTTACCGGAAGATTTGATGGGAGGAAATGTCTCGCCTACCTGAAGCGAACGGCGCAGTCGGTGGAAAACTACAACTCAATCGACATCTTTACTATTCCCCTCTACGGAAGGTCTTTCCGCATTGCGATTCTGGGGGTAGACATCGTCGCAGCGTCCAATCACGACGACCCTGCCGTAATTCGAGGCATGGTGGATCGTTCCCGGCGGCTGGCGTCGCCGTTTGGAGGCCCGGCTCTGCTGCGACGGTATTACAAGCGGGTGCAGTTGGCCAGCCCGTTTTGGATGGTGGCGCGGGTCGAGCCACTGGCGAAGCAATACGCCTCTTGGGCAACGATCTTTTCCAAGCCTGCCGACTTGGTGGTTTCCGCCAGTTACAGCCCGCTGCATCTTCCTCTGCGCGTCGACGCCCTGCACCTGCGGGCGGAAGCTTGGGCGGTCAGTGACGAGGATGCTCGCGAGATTGCCGACAAGGCGAATGTGTTTCTGGCGATGTTTCGCAGCGCGGAAGTTTCAGTGGGAGCTCCCGGCAGTGATGCCGACGTCAAGGCTCTTTTTGACAGCCTCAAAGTGCGCCAGGAAGGTACGCGGGCGGTCCTCTCTGCGATTATTCCAGGGGGAGTTCTTCGCAAGCTGGGTGAATCCCCAGAACAGATGCCAGCGCTGGGAACGCCGCCAGCATCGGCCCAGCCTGACAGGCAGCGCTGATGGCGGCCTAAGTCGCTTCGCAACTCACGTTTCTATTTCCCTTCGCCGCCCCGGCGACTTCCTCAGGCGTAAGGAGTTCACACGTTTCATGTGGGGACAGCCGCCCTCGGCTGTCCGTCGAGCGAAGCTCGACGCCTTTCGTAGTGAGACAACTTATTGCGGGTACCAATCGAGCAACCGCACCTCAATGCCGGTACCTTCCAACGCTTTCTGAAACACGGTGAGATCCGAGCCACGGTAGTGGTAAGGGATGACAATCTTCGGGTGAAAGGCTTTGACCGCGTCCGCGGCCTCCTCCGGCGGCATGGTGTAAGGCAGATTCATGCAGACGAATGCGACATTGATGTTCTTGAGCGCGCGCATTTCGGGGACCCCTTCGGTGTCGCCTGAGAAGTAGAAGCGCTTGCCGCCGTAGGTAAGGATGTAACCGTTGTCGCGTCCCTTGGGATGAAAAAGCTGCCCGGCAGCAGGCCCGCGCTTCAGGTTATAAGCGGGGATCGCTTCAATGGTCCAACCCTGCCAGTTCTTCGTTTCTCCGTTAGTAATGGGTTTGGCGCTAGTAATGGTCTGCACCACCGTGGGAGTCGCCAGAATCTCCGTGTCCGCCTTGCTGATTTCCTTGATCGAATCGGGGTCCATGTGGTCCCCGTGAATGTGGCTAATCAGAATGAGGTCTGCCTTGGGAAGGCCGTCGAGTTTCGCCGGCTTGGCGGGATCGACATAGATCGTCTTCCCTCCCGCCTCAATCAGCGTGCTGGCGTGGTTCAACGGGGTGATCTTGACCGTCCCGGCGGAGGTTGAAAAGACTTGCGGCTCCGCGGCGGCGTGAGCGACCGGAGCCAGTGCGAAAAGAAAAGTCAAAACAGCGCAGATTACAATCAAGATTTCTTTCATTCCTAACCTCCCCTTTGTCGTCCTGAGCAAAGCTTGAGCGCCTGAAAGGCGGTCATGCGCCGTCGAAGGATCTCTGTAGCGCGAAATGTCTCCAGCGGCCGCAAGGCATTCTCTCGTACCCGCGAACTGCTACTCTTCCTCTTCCTTCACCTCGCCCCGCGCCGCCTTCGCCTTCTCGATGATCTTCTCCTGTAACTGTCCCGGCACCACGTCGTAGTGATGCATCTCCATGTTGAAGCTGCCGCGCCCTTGCGTCATCGACGTCAACTCCACGCCGTAGGTCAACATCTCAGCCATGGGCACCTCGGCTCTCACCACCGTGTTGCCACCCTTGTTGTCCATGCCCTGGATGCGCCCGCGGCGGCTATTCAGATCGCCCATGATTGAGCCAGCGAAGTCGTCGGGCACGGTGATCTCGACAGCCATGATGGGCTCAAGCAGTGTCGGCTTCGCAACTTCCATCGCCTTCTTAAATGCGATCCGCCCCGCCATCTGAAACGACAGATCGTTCGAGTCCACATCGTGATACGACCCGTCATAGAGCACGACGCGAAAATCCACCATGGGGAACCCGGCGAGATATCCGCGCGCGGCAGCGTCACGGATTCCCTTTTCCACGGGAGGAATATAGTTCTTCGGAATCGCGCCCCCGAAAATATCGTTGACAAACTCGAACTCGCCGCCGCGCGGCAGCGGTTCCACCCTGATTTTGCAGTCGCCGTATTGACCGTGGCCGCCAGTCTGTTTCTTGTGACGCCCCTGCACGTCGGCCTTGCCGCGAATCGTCTCCCGATAGGGCACTTTCGGCGCCTTCAGAACTACTTCCGTGTGATAACGCTTCTTCAGCTTCGAAACGATGACTTCAATGTGCTGCTGCCCGGTGCCGGCAATGAGAAATTCTTTGGTCTGCGGATCGCGAAAGAACCGCAGCATGCCGTCTTCTTCCATCAGTTTGTGGATGCCCGGCCCGAGTTTGTCTTCATCGGCGCGGCTCTTGGGTTCGATAGCGAAAGTGATCGCAGGCTCCGGCAGTTTCACGCGCGGATACTGAATCGGGGCCGACTTGTCGCCCAGCGTGTCCCCGGTCAGGGTGTCTTTCAATTTAGCGACGGCGCCGATGTCGCCCGCGTGCAGTTCCGGCACCGGGATCGCCGTCTTCCCCTGCATAGTTTGGATGTGCGCGAATTTCTCCTGCCCGCCGCGGCTGAAGTTTTGCAGCGTCGCATCATTCTTCAGGACGCCGGAAAAAACTTTGAAGTACGAAATCCGTCCCGCGAACGCGTCCGACACCGTGCGGAACACATACAGCGACACCGGCTCCTCGTCCGATTCATGCCGCTTAGGGGCATCGCCATTTCCTGAAGCTTCTCCCTGCACCCATTCGTGCTCAGAAGGCGCTGGCGTGTAGTCCACGATGAAATCCATAACCCGGTCCGCGCCAACGTTTCCCAATCCCGAACTGAAGATGACCGGGAAAATCTTGTCTTCCCGGATCGCATTGTGCAGCGCCGGGATCAGGTCTTCTTCTCCCAGCGTCCCGGCATCGAAGAACTTCTCCATCAGTTTATCGTCGCCCTCGGCCACCAGTTCCACCAGCATCTCGTGCGCTTCCTGCACTTGCGCTCGCATCCCGGCCGGAATTTCTGTCTCTTTTCCCTTCCCATTTCCGCCCAACTCGTAGGTGTAAGCCTTCATGCGAACCAGGTCGACCACGCCACTCAAAATTTTTTCGCTGCCGATGGGCAGCTCGATCGGTATCACATCCCGCCCAAACGCATTGGTCAGCGATTCCAGCACGCGCTCGGCGTTGGCGCGGTCGCGGTCCATGCGGTTGACTACGATCAGCCGTGGCGTTTTGTACTCTTCGCAGTAATTCCATACGCGCTGTGTGACGACTTCCACCCCGGCCACGCCATCCACGACCACAATCGCGGCGTCCACCACGGGCAGCGCCATCTTGGCTTCGTGGACGAACATGCTGAAGCCCGGCGTGTCCAGGATATTGATCTTCGTTGTGCCCCACTCGACCACGGCGAGCCCGGTCGAAATCGACATCTTGCGCGCAATCTCCTCCTCGTCATGGTCGGTGGTCGCGGAACCGTCATCGACCCGGCCCAGCCGCTGCGTCGCGCCCGCCGTATAAAGCATCGCCGACACCAGCGAGGTTTTGCCCGCGTGCCCGTGCCCTACCATCGCTACATTCCGGATGTTTGCTCCCGAATAGACTTTCAAGTTGGGCTCCTTCGGCAGGCGAGTGAAGGAAGCAGGAAACGGCCCATGAAGAAGATAAGGACAGGAACAGGCCAACCCAGCATCCCCTGCCAAAACTATGGATGCTACCACGCGGCAAGCGGCAGCCTCAACAAGGAGGGAACGGGGTAGAATCTTGGGATTCGGACGCTACCGGCTTATGCAGTTTGCGTTCTAACAGTCAGCATTCCTAAGGCGTCATCCTGAGCGCAGCCGTTCTTCAGGCGGAGCGAAGGATCTCGCGCGTAGTTTCACGACGCGTAGAGATCCACGCGAGATCCCTCGCCCGGCTGAACCGCGCCGTCCTTCGGGATAACGCCTCCAAGTGGGGGACCAGAAAACTACTCTGCCCGCAGCGTGGTCGCCGGATCGACCTGCGCCGCGCGCCACTTCCTTGAGAATCAACTTGCCGTTAGTTAGGGAACCTTCAGAGTGTTCGGATTCAAAAGCTGATGTCCGGAATTGAACATCCTCGAATGGTTCCAGCAGGTGTGGCGCGGGTGCCCCGCCCGCGAAGCGAGTTGCAGCAAAACACGTCGCGACGGTGTATCATCCCCGCATGCTAGGCGGCCGCACCAACGAACAATGGATCGCGCAATACTCTGGCAGCCACCAGCACCCCGTCAATCGCCTCTGCCATACGCTCGGCATCCCCACCATTCTTGTCTCGGTTGTAATGTTCATTGTGGGCTTCTTCTTTCATCGCCTATGGTTTTATGCGCTGGGACTCTTCGTGATCGGATGGATTCTTCAGTTCATCGGCCATGCCTTCGAGGGCAAACCGCCTGAATTCTTTAGCGACTGGCGATTCCTATTCGTCGGCGTCCGCTGGTGGTGGGCGAAGATCAACGGCAGAGCTTGATCGTTTTCTACTTCCCTCTGCCGTGACCGGGTGCCCCATTTCTCGCATCCTTTGCGAGAAGTGGGAGGGTGGAACTCTGGCTTGCGCCCGTTCCAGATTCTGTTCTATGCTAGCCCTACCCCTGCTTCCGCTTCACGCAAACCATGCAGCGCTTGACCGCCAGATTTCTGCTGTTGTTCGCGATACTCGGAACGTTTATTCCGCTCGCGCGAGCGGTCACCGCTACGCCACTGCACGCCTGCTGCATTCGCAAGGCAGCCCGCCAATGTCATGGCTCAATCGCGGAATCTGACCAGCGTTCGATACGCGGCATGGCCTGCTGCAATCGCGACTGCTGCCGCGCAGTCACTACATCCCAGTCGGCGCATCCGCGGCCGTCAGCGGCATCAATCGTCGCGGGCGATGTCGATGCTCGGATCGCCAGATCGCATGTACGAACACCGGCCTCAGAGGTTTTCGCATCGCAATCCACCCGCGCTCCTCCCAGCGTCTCCACCTGATCTAATTTCGCGAATTCATTTCGCTTCATGTGGGGGACAGCCCCCAAGCTTGCCATGAGCGAAGTCGAAGGGGCTGTCCGGCCGGGCCAAACACGCCTGGCTCTCTACAGGTGCCGCAGCCCGATTGTCATTGGAGACTTTATGCACATCGTTCGCATTCCGCTGTTCACAGCATTCCTCACTGTGGCGCTTGGCGCGTTCGCCTCCATCTTCGGTTCCGTCCGCGGAATCATCCACGACCCCCAGCATCGCCCCGTGCAGAACGCGATGGTCATGCTCAAAGCGAAATCTTCCGACTGGTCGGCCACAGCAAATTCCGACCCCAATGGAAACTTCGCCTTCAACGCCGTCCCTCTCGGCGAATATGTTGTGACGGTCGTCGGCCCTGGCTTCGAGCAGGCCCAGCAAAACGTCGTCGTCATGTCCAGCACACAACCGGTGCTGCACTTCGCGCTCAATGTCGCCGGAGCCAAAGAAACCATCAACGTCTCCGGCATGCCCGAGGCCGCGCCCACCGACTCCTCTACGCCTACCACGCTCGTCGATCGCATCCAGATCGCGCGCACTCCCGGTGCCGCCCGCTCCAACAGCCTGGCTATGATCACGGACTTCGTGCCTGGAGCCTACATCACCCACGACCAGCTTCACATTCGCGGCGGACATCAAACCAGCTGGCTGCTCGACGGCGTCCCCGTGCCCAATACCAACATCGCTTCCAACCTCGGCCCGCAGTTCGATCCCAAAGACATCGACTACCTGGAAGTCAGCCGCGGCAGCTACGGCGCCGAATTTGGCGACCGCACGTATGGCGTCTTCAACGTTGTGCCCCGCACCGGATTCGAGCGCAACCGTCAGGCCGAACTCGTCCTCAGCGCCGGCAACTTCTACCAGACCAATGACCAGTTGAGCTTCGGCAGTCACACCGGGCGCTTCGCCTATTACGCCAGTGTGAACGGGAACCGCAGCGATCTCGGCCTACAACCGCCAGTATCGCAAGTCGTGCATGACGCCGCTAACGGCTACGGCGGTTTCGGGTCCTTCATTCTCAATGCCGATCCTTCAAATCAGTTGCGCCTCGTGACCGCGTTGCGCAAGGACTACTACCAGATCCCATACGATCCCTTTCCCAATGACGTTGAGAACAATCCAACAGACGGACAGTATCCCAGCATCGGTCTTCGCGATGGCAATCACGAATCCGATGCCCTGGTGAACTTCTCGTGGGTTCACACCTTCAATTCCAAGGTGCTCGTGACCGTCTCGCCTTTCTACCACCGCAACGGCGCCAACTACGATAGCTCACCAACTGACTTTCCGGCCGCCACCACCGATCATCACACCTCCACTTACGCGGGCGGACAGGTTAGCTTCAGCGCCGACATCGCGAAGAACAACCTTCAGGCAGGGTTCTACGGCTTTCACCAACGTGACGACCAGCTCTTCGCGGCTATCTTCAACGATGGCAGCAACCCACCTTTTGCCGAGCGCAATCCCGCTTCGGGCGGCTTGGAAGCCTTTTTCGTCGACGACAAGTTTAAGCCGCTTTCCTGGCTGACCCTCTCCGCCGGAATGCGCCCCACGCACTTCAGCGGCGGAATAACAGAGAATGCCATCAGCCCGCGATTCGGCGCCGCGTTGAATATCCCCCGCCTGAATTGGACCTTCCGCGCCTTCTACGGCCACTATTACCAAGCACCCCCTTTGCTCACGGTTGGAGGCTCGTTGGAGCAATTTTGCAACACGAACAATTGCGGTTTCCTCCCGCTGCAGGGAGAGCGCGACGAAGAGCATCAGTTCGGAGTGACCATTCCATATCGCGGGTGGGTCCTCGACGTCGCCAACTTCCATACCAATGCTCAGAATTTCTTTGACCACAGCTGCATCGGTTCCGGCCTATGTTTGCCCATCACCATTAACGGAGCCAAAATCCGGGGCTGGGAACTGACCCTCCGTTCTCCGCGCATCGCTCACCGTGGACAAGTCCATCTTGCGTACTCCAATCAAATTGCGGAAGGCAGACTGCCTATCACTGGCGGTTTAACGAATTTTTCGCCCCCGAGCGACCTCTTCCCGCTTGATCACGATCAACGAAATACCCTCAATCTTGGCGGCGACATCACTCTTCCGTGGAGTTCATTTGCTTCCACCAACGTCTACTACGGCTCTGGCTTCAGCAATGCTTTTCCAGGGAGGCCATATCCAGGGGACCACTTGCCGCAGCACACAACTTTCGATCTTTCGGTCGGCAAGGATTTCGGCGAGCGATTCTCCGCGTCGCTGAATGCCCTGAACGTGGCCAACCGCAGAGTCGACCTCGACAACAGCCAAACCTTCGGCGGCTTCCACTGGAACAATCCCCGGGAAATCTACGTTGAATTTCGCTACCGTTTCCATTACTAAGAACAACCACGTAGCGACAGCCGCCCCAGCTTGCCCTGAGCGAAGCCGAAGGGGCTGTCCGCCGAGGGCGCGCAGCGCGGGGACCCGACCTGATCCTCCATCGGCTGAGCCCGAATTCACTCATCCCCGCGCCAGCTTTTCCCTCACTATGTCCTCCACATCGCCAATTTTCTCTCCCAGCAGGTTCAGCTTTCGCGCCAATCCTTGAATCTCGGCCTCGGCTCTCCGATTAACGTCGTAGTCCAGCTCGCCGCGCAGACGATCCTTCGTGTCCTGCCGGTTCTGGCTCATCATGATGATGGGTGCCTGCACTGAGGCAAGCATCGACAAAAATAGATTGAGCAAAATATAGGGATAAGGATCCCACGCTTTCTTGCCGAGCATAGAGTCGACAGCCATATATACCGTGAGCGCGAAAAAGAACGAGAGGATGAACGTCCACGATCCGCCGAAGCCCGCGACCCTATCGGCGACTCGCTCACCGAACGTCGCATCTCTTTCTATCACTTCATTCGGATGACGATTCGCCCGCAATCGCACGAGTTGCTGCGAGCTATGAAATTGCCGGCCCAAAACGCGCAGCATGTCCATTCCGGCGAGCGGCTTGCGCTGTAACAACACGGCAATGTCTTCCTGGTCCACTTCAATGCACACCGCCTCGTCGATCGCGACCGCTTCCGTCTGATGCGGGGTCTGCTCCAGCATCGAAGCGAACCCAAAGAACTCCCCATGCGAAGGTTCGTCAATCACAACTTCCTGTTGCTCCTGATCGACGGTCGAAACTCGCACCCGGCCCGACACTACTACGTATGCCTGTCCGCCGGAGTCGCCAATCTTGTAGATGCGCTGCCGTGGTACGAACGTTTTCAGCTGCACCTGCCCAGCCAGCACCGCGGTCTCTTCCTCATCGAGCAACGCAAAAAGCGGAACGTGTTTCAATACCTCCGGGTCGCATGCCATCGAATTCCTCGCCTCGTAGAATGTGGACCGCCTCCGGTCACGCGCACGATTTTACAGCGCGACCGCAAACATGCGGGCAGGCGTAGCATCATGGTCTCACTCCGGGTTAAAGTTGTAGTTGCGTGACAGACCATTACGTGAAAAACCTTACTGCTCGTTCGCGCTCGCTGCCTCTGATCGCACTCCTCGCGACCGGCGCACTTCTGCTCTTTTCTTCTTCTTGTCACGGCTCGAAACCGCCAAAGGTCGGCAAGCGCTATCCCTTCACCGGCCGGGTGATTTCCATTGACCCTCGCGAAGGAGTAGCAGTGATCGATGGTGACAACGTCCCAGGTTTCATGGACGCCATGGCGATGAGTTACAAGATCAAGCCGCCGGCAATTTTGAGCAGGCTCTCTCCTGGCGACTCGATTGCCGCCGAATTAGTCGACACTGAACCTGACGATGACAACGCCCATTCCGATTACTGGCTGGAAAATGTCAAAGTCACCGCTCACAGCAACCGTTCGCCGGCAGCCGCGCCAACCTCGCAGCACATGCCACACCCCGGCGAAGACGTTCCTGATTTCGCATTCACCAACCAGAACGGCAAGCATATTTCGCTGAACCAGTATCGCGGGAATATTCTCCTCGTCACTTTTATTTACACTCGTTGCCCATTTCCCGACTTTTGTCCCCGCGTCACCAGCAACTTCGCGGAACTCTACAAACAACTGGGCACCGACCCGGCTCTGTACGGCGCCCATCTGTTGAGTATCAGCTTCGACCCAGGGCATGACACGCCGAAAGTTCTTCGGGACTACGCCTACTCAGTAGCGCATACGCACGAGCCCGCGCTTTTCACGCGCTGGGAATTTGCTGTTGCTGCCGCTGGGGACTTGCCAAAAATTGCCGAGTTCTTCGCCTTAACGATCAAACCGGAAGGCGGAATGATCACGCACACTTTGAGTACGGCCGTCATTGGTCCAGACGGTAAGATCGTGAAGTGGTATCACGGCAGCGATTGGCAGCCGTCTGACTTAATAAAAGATGCGACCGAAGCCCGTGCTCCTAAGCGCTGAGCCAGGATTGCGAAAGGCGGTTTCAGTCGCGTAAAAGAAATAAAATGTGTGCGCACTGAGCGTCTGAGGATTACAAAAAGCGACTATGAAATATCTGCTGCTGACTCTCGCCGTCATGGGTGTGATCGTTTCTTCCCTCGCCCTGCGCGAACATTACCGCATGTATGGCGATGCTCCCTGCAGCATCAACGAACGCTGGGACTGCGGTGTGGTCAATCACAGTCGCTACGCGATGCTCGCCGGAATTCCCGTGGCCGCAATCGGCATCGCCGGATACATCCTCATGGCCGCATTGGCATGGCTGCGCTCCTACCGGCTGTTGCTCGTTCCCACATTCGCCGGGCTCGCTTTCTCGCTTCACCTGGCGAATATCGAAGCCCATGTCCTTGGGGTCTGGTGTATCTACTGCGTCATTTCGCTGGGAATCATTTCCCTGATGTCACTTCTCACGCTGGGAGCGGTTGTAGCGCAGTTAATTCGAAAGCCATCGCCTAACTAAAAGAGACGCGGTCGAAAACTCATAAATCGTTTTTGGGAAGTGGTCGAAGTTCCTCTGCGGATTGCGTCTTTCCGCGGCCCCCTCAGCTGTGCCGTAATAAATGGTTTTGGGAAGGGCACGGCTCTAAGATGCTGCCGGAAAACTCACAAACGCCGGCGTCGCCGTGGAAGAGCGGCCCTTTTAGGGCCGCGTAAGGCGCGTGAAATGAGAACGGGCTTCAGCCCTCGTGGTCGAAGTTCCTCTGCGGATTGCGTTTTCCCGCAGCCCCTCAGCTGTGCCGTAATAAATGGTTTTGGGGAGGGCACGGCTCTAAGATGCTGCCGGAAAACTCACAAACGCCGGCGTCGCCGTGGAAGAGCGGCCCTTTTAGGGCCGCGTAAGGCGCGTAAAATGAGAGCGGGCTTCAGCCCCCGTGGTCGAAGTTCCTCGGCGGATTGCGTCTTTCCGCGGCCCCTCAGCTGTGCCGTAATAAATGGTTTTGGGAAGGGCTCGGCTTTAAGATGCTGCCGGAAAATTCACAAACGCCGGCGTCGCCGTGGAAGAGCGGCCCTTTTTGGGGCCGCGTAAGGCGCGTGAAATGAGAACGGGCTTTAGCCCCTGAGGGATTTCACCAATTCCGAACGCGGAAATTGAGAGGCTGTTACTTCCTTATCCTCTTGTGTGCCCCGATCGTGCGATTGATGTCGGTGGAAAATTCAATGAAGAAATTTAGCAGCGAGCCGTATGCAGCCTGTCCCAGCATAGCCCGCCCGCCCTCGGCGAATCCATTGCGCGGATGCGGTTTCCACGCCGTTGAAACCAATCCGCCGCCAAACGAGCCGCCATACAACGCCCATTGCGGACGCAGTTGCTGCTCCGTCTCATTGTAGGTAAGAAAGTTGCGCATAATTGCATGCCGCGTCCGCGGCCAGAAGCCGCTGCAGCGGCATTGATCGTACCGCGGTTCATATTGCAGCGCCGCATTCCCCATGTACGCCAGCGTATTCGCGGTGATGAACTGCCCCTCGCGCGACGCAAATCGTTCCACATATCCGCCCCATCCATCGTCCCACTGCGATGGCGCCCCACGCGCCTGATCGATTCCCGCCGCAAACATTCGTTTCATATACGCGCCTGGAGTAATGAGCGTCTGATCCAGATAAGTCTCTCGCCGCTGCTTCACCGTGAGACGAATTATGGGTTGGCCCTGTTCCACATACACGCCGGTCAGCCAGCCACTTTCCCAGTCGCGCGCCTTCAGCAGCGCCGCCACTCCCAGATGTTTCGTGGCTACCGCCGCCTGCACCGTTTTCTCCGCCGCCAGATGCGCCGGATTCGTACCTTCGTCTTTCTTCTCTTCTTTAGGAGCTTGATCCTGCGGAGGTTGTTGCGGCGGAGCCTGTTCTTGCGGAGATGGGCCAACTGGTGTCCGGCTGGGAGTTTCCGGGCTGAGGAGGAGGCGTCTGCTTGGGCTCATCCTGCGCCAGAACGCTGCTGGAAGGGAGCGCCAGAGAGGTTAACAAGAGAATCATTCGGCAGGGCCCGCTCCACCCGTAACGTGCCGTCCCCAAGAGCCCTCACCCTTCCGCGCTTTCGCGGCCTTCTGCCAAATATTATTACAAACTTTAGCGTGCTCTACGTGGCCCGCTCGACTCCTTTCGATGCAAAAGGCTTGCGGAAGTTGCTGCTCGATCTTTGGGGCTCGCGACTGGTAGTCGCCTAGCCTCGCTCGAACGCGTGTTTCTTCTCCAACTCTTGTACAGCCTCGCGCCGTGTGCTCTCGAATTGCGCCGCTTGTCCCAGAAGCCCTTGCGTAGCCTCGGCCCACTCGCCCTCGATCCGCAGCAGGCCCTGCGCCGCGACCAGGCGCGCGGCAATTTCCACCAAATGAGCCGGCGTCGTCTGCAGATACTGCGCCTCCGCCGGATCGCCAATCCACACTCGAGTGCCGCCTCCGGCCCCGGGTACCCCAGTTCTCGCTTCCTTTGCCAGAAGCATGCCCTGAGCGGAGTCGAAGGGTGGGGATTTTCCCAACATCGTCTGCCAGTACACCTTGCGCTCCACAAACTCCGCCATAACATCGTCCGTCGCCTTACCAAACACCCACTGCTGCCGCTTGAAGTCGTAATGGCGGCTGGAAAACGGTACCGGCAACAATTTTCCTGACTTCAAAAACTCAATCTGCCGCCGGTCCACTTCTTTGCGCAGAGCATTGATCACCGGCGCCTCCGCGTCCTTCGGCTCCAGCGACGGCATTACCTCGCGCACGGTTTGCGAAAGATTCACCGCGACCGGCGCATGCAATCCCTCCGAACCCTCCAGCCGAATGTCTCCGTGCAGCACCCAGAAATCCGCCCCTGACGTCGACTGATGAAATGGCCACTGCAGCCGAATCGTGAGCGGCAACCCTTTCAGCGTTACCCAAATTTTCTTGCCGCCGGCAGCTTGCTCTTCGTCCCCGGCCCGGCCGCTCTCCTGCGCCTTCGTCATCACCCGTGTCCCCTTATCTCAGCTATTGGTTAAGCTCATATTCCCTGGCAGCCGCAACTCCACACAAAAGAGAAGAAAAGTTTACCCTGCCTTCTTCCGCATCTTCACGCCCATGCGCAACAATTTCCGCACTGTGCCCGTGGGCAGTTGTTTCATCTGATCGTGCAACTCCGTCACCGCTTCGAAGAAGCCGGCCATCGCCTCCAGCCGTTCGCGCGTGTAATTCGCTCCCACTTCTTTCGGATCGAGATCCGCCAGGCAGCGTCGCAACATCTCCCGCGTCGGATCAATCTCCCGCCGCTTCCTCTGTTCAATCACCAGGCGGAACATCTCCCAGACGTCCTTCATCGATTCATAGTGTTCCCGCCGGTCGCCAAGGACATGCACCGCGCGCACGATTCCCCAGGTTTCCAGCTCCCGGATCGACGTACTCACATTCGACCGCGCTACGCTCAACGTCTCCGCAATCTCCTCCGCCGGCAGCGCCTGGGGCGAAAGATACAGCAGCGCATGGATCTGCGCCACCGTCCGATTAATCCCCCACCGCGTCCCCATCTCGCCCCAGTGAAGGATGTACTGCTTCTGCACTCCCGTAAGTTCAGCCATAACTTTAATTTCAGTACAGACTGAAGATAGAGAATAATACGCTGCGCGTCAAGCCCGATCGCGTTGTCTCTGTGGCGCGGGCGCCCCCGCCCGCGAACTGTTGGGATGATGAGAAGAAAATATAAGTATGCGGCTTTTGGCGGACGGGAGTGTCCGCGCCCCGAAAGCAATCAAAATCGGCAGAAGAACAAACGAGACCCGCCTGGAGACATCCGCCTCGGCTCAAGCCCGAGCCTGCCCCGCCGTTACCTGTTCCGCGACCCGATTGACCGGGGACAACCGTCCCCGGCCGCACAGTCGATTGGGTCTATTTGCAGGTGATGCTCGGGTTATCCTTCGCCATTTCCAGACAGGCGTTGTGCTGCTTTGCACGGCGTGCCGCGTCAGCCAGGCTCTCACCGCCAGTTGCCGTCTTGCTGGTTACGGTCGACGCCTGAATCGGCTGCGGCCGGTCCGCTCCCGCCGACGCATTGGTCAAATGCGCCGCCTGCGGAACAGGCTGCTGCACTGCTTCGGGCGGAGCCATTGACGCATCGCTCGGTACAGGTCCCGAAGCCGGCCCTCCCCCATGCATCTGCCAGTCCGATAAGATCAGTTGGCAAGCATCCTTCGCTGCGTTCCCGACCGTATGGGTGGCATTCGTCCCCAAAATGTCCCCGGCGCGGTTAGCGACTTGGACTTGACTGTTGGACCGCAGCAAGCCACGGTTCTTCTTCGACTCCCGATTCAGCATGATCGAATAATCTGCATTGGACTGGTTGAGCGTCACAACCACGCCAGAACAGTTCTTTTGCAGATCCTTGGTGACTTCCATTCCTTCGTCATGCGAATCCGCGGTGGACCGTCCTCCCCAGGCGCCCCAATGCTTCCCGCCCCCGCCCGAGCCAGAACTGGTCACGTCCTCCGACCCCTTGCCTTGCACAAACACGCGCGGCTTGTCCTGAGCCCCCAAAGACAGCACGAACGCGAATGCCCCAAGCAACATTAAAAGTAAGAAGTTTTTCATGTGCACAGTGTCCATTCTCTGAAACCCAAGATCAAATGACCGAAGTGCTTGCACCGGCGGTATGAATGTGGGCCGGACAATCCTGTCCGCCAAAGCTCTACGTGTCCCCAAACAGAATTGTCATCCTCAGCGGAGCCGTGACGCAGCGAAGCGCAGTCACGCGCAGTCGAAAGCCTGCCCTGAGCGAAGCCGAAGGGGACCCCGTGGTCGATGGCAGAGTCGAACTCGCGTCAGGGCGTTCACCCCACGCCGATGATCGTCAGGCGAGTCTCGTCGAGCGGCAAGAATAAAATCGCCCCCGCCAGACGTGGCCGCTCGAGCCGTTCCTGCCGTTCCAATACCGTCCGCCCTAAGTCCTACAGTAAAATATGTACTTCCTAAGATTTATCCTTAGGTAGTATACTGTAGGACAAAATACCCTCTCCGCCAGAAGGTAGTAGTCATGAATTCACCCACATGCCCCATCCCTGGAAACAAATCCCAGCATGGCGTTGCTCAATTCAGAGAGCTCCCACTATGCTCGATCTGCAAGGCTCCTGTGCCTCTTGAGAGCGCCAAGACTGACGAAAACGGCGAAGCGATCCACGAGCAATGCTACACGCTCAAAGTGCAGCGCCATCGAGTAACCGGCTCTACATAACCCGGTCCTACATATCCTAAGATTCGCTCTTGCAGTCGCGGATACCCACTCTTCGTTCTAAAAGGGTGCGATTCCGCATGGAGTTTCCATCTCGGGATTTTGGTTAAACCTGCGGGGAGTTCCCTCAAATATGGTGAACGTCCCGCTTGTCCCCAGTTTCCCCCCGAATGTGTCCCTAAATAGAACTGTCATCCTGAGCGGAGTCGAAGGGACGGGGCACCCCACTTTGTGCCTGATGGCAGCAGTATCAGAAACCTGGGCCCCCCGCCCGGCACTAGTGGTGCCTGTCCACTTCTCTCAAGCTATGAGGACCGACTTCACTCTACAGCGTGGCGCAGCCGGTATAGGGCCGCAACATAGCTGCCAGCATTTTGCAAAAAATAAATGGGGGTTACTATCATGGAAATCATTCCCCAGGGCCCCAGCAAAATATTTTTTCCTGTGAATTCCCAAAAACGCTTGTGCACGCAAGACCTGCACATGTTCCCGTGGACGATGAAAGTCTGCCGTCTGAAAACCATCCCAACGTTGCGGTAGAAAGCTACGTATTTTGTCTGGCGCATATTCCCGCGAATTTGACACTGCCCCATCTGGTTTACTTCGCTGGGTTTCACGTTTTTTCCCCATCGTGGACCAACTGCATCCGATTTGATTTCGCGTCTCATTGAGACCGCTACAGGACTGTCGAACTGGCGAGTAGGCGGTAAGTCAGCGTTCGACGATTCTGAACGCCCAGTCTCCACCGCCGACGAGCCCATTGGCAATCAACTCGAAGTTGTGTGTGGCTCTAAGGAAGATCAGGTAACTCACCCGGAGTGAGCGCGATTTGTGGCGTGAATCGAAACGACTGCGCCGCGCGATCCGGCTTTTTGGGGTCCAAGCCGACGAAGAAGTCCCACCGCACGCTGCGAACGGAAATGGACTACATGTGAGCGGGTAAGTGCCCCTCGGTCTAGTCTGATGGACCACCCTCCAATCCGCGTTCGGTTTGCGGTATTGCTCCCCAGTGCGTCAGGCGCCACCACACTCGGGTAAGGTGTGGGCAGAAACGCGTCCGCAACAGGGGGCGGCAGTGGCTTCTGGCTGAAGTCGCAAAACCGCTTCATCCCGAGTTGTACAGAGATCCTCTTGATCAATGTGCGGTGATAGTCACCGGAACGCGCACCAGATCGCGGTTGAAGGACGAATCGTTGAAGTGCGTGAAATACAGGTGAGGAGTGCGCCCAGGTCTTTCGAAATTTATGGTGGGATCGTCATGGTCGATAAAGGAGAAGAAAGTTGCGTTGATTCCATTTGGAGAACACTGTGCATTCCACGGAACGTGCGCCTCAAGTACCAGGCGCAGCGGTGTCCAGTTAATCAGATCGGAAGACAGCGTATAGAAGAAACCGCACAACGGATCGCTGGGACCTGCCACCTCTCCTCCGCTGATCACCATGTATTTCTGCAGGTAAGTGTTGTACGTCAGGGTTGGTTGGGGCAGAACGTTTGGCGGAGATGCTACAGGGCTGCACATCGCGGACGCTGGTCCCACATAAGGGCTGGTCATCTGCAGATTGAATCCGGTCCCGTCCCAAGCCCGCCAGCTCGCCGGGTCGCCTAGGCTTTGAGTGCGAATCAGGCATGAAAGCGAACTGCCTGTCCGGTCCGTAGCAAGAAAAAGAGAGTAAAAGAAGCCGTCTCCCGCCAACAAGATGTTAGATGGAAAAAAATAGCCATAAGGCGGGGGTGTGCCACTCGGATCCCACTTGAGCCACGGGGGCGCGATGACGTGTCCGGGAGCAGCCGCGTGGGTGAACGTGTGACCGCCATCAGTCGAGAAGGCATAAGTGATCGAGTTGTACCAGCACGGATTACCCGGAAGCGTATCGCCCGGGGCACAGTTTGCGGCAAAGGGATCGTGATACTCGTTGGTGACCAAAGCGTGGATTGTGCCGCCCTCGCGATAGATGGAGTGAATCCATTCCTGATTGTCATAGGTGTCCGGATAGAAGTTATCATCGGAAACGAGCCCGGATTCGGCACAATCGCGGTGGAATGAGGAAAAGTCCGCTCCGAACATGATGTGGTTTCGCGGCGCAGCAGCCGCCATCATCGCCAAAGTGCCATCGCTGAGACGCACCACATGTGCCGGAACGTCGGGGAGGTCAAACTGCTCGCAGTGGTCTGTACTCCACTTAAATATTGTCTCCTCCGGCCCAAAGGAAAACGTTATCCCCGCATTTACGGTGACCGACAACGAGCCAGTGATCTGTCCATTCTCGGCGAAAATCGATACCGTTCCCGGCGCGAAGGCGGCCAGGAATCCATCTGCAGTGACCTTGGCAATGTTTGAATCGGATGAGACCCACGTGAACGAACCGACTGCAACTGGACTCCCAGATGCGTCTACTCCCGCGGCGTTCAAATGGACGACGTCACCGGTTTCCACGCGATTAGGAAGACCTGTTACGACGATGTTTGCCAAAATTCCCGGTTGAGCCTGCTGTGACGGTTGCCCCCCGCCGCAGGAGGCCATCAAAGCAAGAAGGGTCGAAGCACCGACGCTACGCCATTGGGAGTTCGACATTAACCTCTCCCCGGGCAGAGAGCCTAGACTTCAGGTTTGTTTTATTGGCAATAATATACGACTCTTTCGAGCTCTTGGTACAGTTCCGCAGTGGCAGACTACACGCCACCGGGACTGGCGATGGTGAACCTCGAAATTCGTAGTTGACGCAAACAGATTTAACGAAAACAACCAATCTCGCAGCCTTTTCCTGATCGATGGTCCGTCGGGTGTCTAATGTCGATGGGAGCGCCGAGTCTGACAACCCCGCACTTGAGGCTGACGCAAAAAACTCGTAGACGGGGACAGCCGCATCAAATTGGAAAGGTGTCGCTTGGCGTACCTGACGAGGTTCCAATTCCCGCGTTCTCTCCATCGCGGAAAGTCAGCGTTCGACGATTCTGAACGCCCAGTCTTCACCGCCGACGAGGCCATTGGCAATCAACTCGAAGTTGTGTGTGGCTCTAAGGAAGATCAGGTACTCACCCGGAGTAAGCGCGATTTGTGGCGTGAATCGAAACGACTGCGCCGCGCGATCCGGCTTTTTGGGGTCCAAGCCGAGCGTCAATTGCCCATAGGTTTGGACATCCAATGCAATATTCGTCTTCGTGACAAATCTTTTATCGTGCGCCTTGAGGTTCTGCATAACCAACCGCGTCAGGAATATATGCTTCCGCACTTCTTCTGAATTAAGGTCCCTGCCGTAGCGGTCTCCAGGGCTCATCAGACGGATGACGAACTGCTGCGGCTCGCCGGCCTTGAACACCACAGGGGAAGCTGCGCCTTCAATGTAGAAATCCACCACATCCTCACGTGGTTGGAAGATCCCTGGTGAGCGAGTCTTCCCGATCTTATGTTGCTTGACCTTCACACGTTCCAGAGCAGTCGGTGCGCCCGTCGCTTGCTCGATGCGGAACAATTCGCCGAGCGTGGTCGGCTCTTGGGGGGTGGCTGATGTTGCCTGCGCTGTCAGACGGCTCGATGACATCGAGGCCGTGGCCACAAGCACTATTGGAGCAATCCAGGCGAATGATAGGTGTCTCATTAGTATTACCGCGTTTCTCCGGGTCGCTACGTTCCAGGTCCGCAGCTAATCGTCAGGGGCACCGACGATGCCGGTGGATTCGCGTCCCCAATGGTCACGAAGATGGTATTTGCGTAGCCATCGATAACTACAATGTCCGTATTTATGACCCCGGCTGAACATGTGCCCTGCGCAATCGGCCCCGAAATCGAGAACAATGCCTGATCCAGAACAGTGCCGGCCGAATAGGGATTCGCACCTCGCACGGTCTCCGGTACCGGCCCGCGCAGTGAGCGATTAGACAACGTGGGGCCGCTGAGATCTGTTCACAATTGCTCGCTTTTCATGGAATTGGCGTGCGGTCCACGCGGAATGCACAAAAGATCGACGCCCGGCAAATGCGCCCAAAACGAAACGCTGCTGCTCAGCGCAGCCAAGGCGCTGATGGGTTCACAAGAGCGCTTTTGTCCGGAGGAAAACCAGGGACAGACGGGACGTTCCCCAATTTTCAACCACGGTAATCCGTGCCTCAAGAAATACTGGAAGATGAACGGAAAACAGAAAAACCTAATTGAACGGCGAGGCCGAAGGATCGCTCAATGCAATGAGCTTCCCCGGCGGATATTCGGCGGGCGTGAGTGGCGTATCCGGATCCGGGTTCACGATAGTCAGTACCTTGCCGCTGCGAACTCCGCGGATGGTCAGAGACTGACTCTCCACGGAGACCACCCGGTATTTTTCGTCAAAAATCGCGCCCTGGGTGGTCTTCTTCATAGTTGGATTGGATGCCGAATCCCAAGACCGGGACTCGTGGTTTTCTCTCCCCTTTCCCACAACGGTTCTAAGCCCCTTTGAAGGCCCAGACGAAGAAGGCCCAGCCGAACTTTTTCAAAATCTGCAGCCGCCCATCTACAATCTGGATCTTCTGCTATGAACACGGCCCGCATCGCCGAGTTGCTGGAACCATTCATCGGAATACGGCCAAACTCGACTGCTCGGCCAAACTCAAGACCAAAGTCTGATGCTATTCCTAGCCATTGTCATTCCGAACCGGCGAAAGCCGGAGAGGCCTGCCCTGAGCCTGGTCGAAGGGAACCCGCTGTCCTTTCCCCCGCCCAGCTGCAAAGTATATCGATGTACATCGATATACTGATTCGTTGGAACGCCCGCATCAACCTGACCGCCATCCGCGATCCCGAAGACATTGTCACCCGCCACTTCGGCGAGAGCCTCTTCGCCGCCTCGCGCCTGTTCCCATCGCCTTCCTCTGCGCCCTCCGTGTCCTCTGCGGTAAGTTCTCTTGACTCTATCGGCGACAACCCCCGCTATCGTGAGAGGGACTCACCCCCGAACGATGCGGCCCACCCTCAACGACCAGCAACCAGCGACCACATCACGCTGGCCGACCTGGGCTCCGGCGCCGGCTTTCCTGGCCTTCCCATCAAGCTCTGGGCTCCGCAGATCTCCCTCACCCTGATCGAATCCAATCACAAGAAGGCCGCCTTCCTCCGCGAAATCGCCCGCGCCCTTACATTGACGGACGTCAATATACAAAACACGCGCGCCGATACCCTCCTCGGGAACTCCTATGACGTAGTCACCCTCCGCGCCGTCGAGCGCTTCGAATCCATTCTCCCCATCGCAACCGCACTGGTGGCGCCACTCGGACGCCTCGCCCTTCTGATCGGTGCCTCCCAACAGAATCAAGCCCGCGCCAGCCAGCCCGCTTTCACCTGGTCCGAACCGATTCCAATCCCCCACTCCCAAGCCCGAGTCCTGCTGATCGCCCACCGCCCTCCAACCGGGGAACCAACAGAGTAATAGTGGTACAAGCAAGGTTCCGCGCCCTTATATCGTAGGCCACCTAGATGGAGAACTGCCGTATATACCTATCCCAGTGGAACGAGGCGGGCAAAGTAAGAATGAAGTGCACCTAAAAGCTTCCGATGCCATCGTCACCTAACGAGTTTTCCACAGTGTTCCTGCAGGAACACTTCAGCATTTTTGTAAAGACGTCATTCCTTTATTCTTCCTCCGAAGAAAAGCGCCACGGGAAGCCTAACGTTCCTGCAGGAACATTTTGACTTACGATTCGCGTTGCCTATTCGGTAGGAGACCTTACTTCGCGCGCTCTGGCGATGGGCAAACTCGCGCGTTCCGGAATCTCCGTGAAGAAGAGAAGTAATGTTCCTGCGGGGAGAACCCTGCCCCAAGATTAGGGTGATTGAATGGAGAATAGTGTTCCTGCAGGAACACTGGACCTGTTTTGCACACATATTGGCACGTATGCACAGCAAATCTCATTGCATTTGAAATGCGAAGCGGATTATGCTGCGAGGTAGCTCTGCTTCTCCTAACAATCAATGGGACGCGTCATCGCTGTTGCCAATCAGAAGGGCGGCGTTGGTAAGACTACGACCGCCATCAACCTAGCCGCGTCCTTTGCGGCTGCCGAAGTGAACACTCTGCTGGTCGATTGCGATCCGCAATCGAATGCCACCAGTGGCCTGGGGTTCGCGAAGGATCCTAACCGTATCAACTCCTATCATCTTTTGATGGGCGAGGCCTCGGCTGAGGAGGCGCTGCTCACGACGGAGCTGGAACAACTCTGGCTGATTCCTGCGCACAAGAACCTTATTGGGGCCAATCTGGAACTGGTGGACGCTGAGGGGCGCGAGTTTCGTATGCGCCAAGCGCTGGCTCCGCTGCGGGATCGGTTTCAGTTCATCGTGTTGGACTGTCCGCCGGCGCTGGATCTGCTGACGCTGAACTGTCTGGTGGCGGCGGATGCGGTGCTGATTCCTATGCAAGGGGAGTACTTCGCTCTTGAGGGTGTGAGCGAGTTGCTTGACACGATCGAGCGCATTCGCGTGGGGCTGAATCCTGAGTTGGGGATTGAGGGCGTGGTGTTGACGATGTTTGACGACCGCACCAATTTGGCGCAGCAGGTGATGACTGAGCTGAAGAATTATTTTGGCGAGAAGCTTTGCCGCACTACCATTCCGCGAAACATACGGCTGGCGGAGGCGCCAAGCCACGGGAAGGCGGCGCTGGTCTACGATCCGCGGTCCAAGGGGGCGGAGAGTTATATACGGCTGGCGAAGGAGATTATTGAACGACAGCCTTCAGCTGTCAGCTCTCAGCCGTCAGAAAAAGCTTTAACCACGGAGGGCCCGGAGGTACAGGGGGGCGAGGCGGTGGAGGAACTGCCGGCGGCGGACAAGATGGATAAGACGGCCTGACAATACATCGATATACATCGATATATTGGATTGATGATCATCGATATACATTGGCGAAGTGCATAGGTCCTTCGGCGCCAAAGAAAGGCGCCTCAGGATGACAATTCTGGGGAGGGGAAGCTGATGACAACTGGCGCAGCGGCGAAAACGGCGGGCCGGGCGGGAGACAAAGAGAAGGTGGAAAAGCGGCGGGCTTTGGGGCGGGGGCTGGAATCGTTGTTGCCGGGGCCGCGGGCGGTGGCCGGGTCTGCCCCTGGTGGGAGTAGTGTTGCTCCCGGCAAACAGCAGGTTCCCCACGTCGTTCGGAATGACAAGACTATTTCAAATGACACGTCTGTTGCGAGTGGCGGGGCCGTTACGGAGGACAGGCCTCTGGGGGAGGCGATTCCTGGAGTGATCCGGGCGGTTGTGGACGAGGAGTGGGATGAGGAATCGCGGGCGGGGGCGCCCGCGCCACACAGTGCTGCCGAGCTGCGCTCGGGTGGACAGCCGGGGGCGGCTGTCCCCACATTTTCTAAGCTCGATTCTGAGGTTGCGCCTGCCGAAGAGACGATTACGATTTATGCGCAGGCCGAATCGCGGATGCCGGGAAATCTTGTGGTCAATCTCGCGATTGCGGATATCGACAAGAATCCGTTTCAGACTCGGTATGTCGACGATGACGAGAAGCTGGAGGAGTTGGCGGATTCGATCAAGGCCAACGGGGTGGTGCAGCCGATCATGGTGCGTCCCGCGGATGAAGAGGGGCGCTACATATTAGTTCTGGGCGAGCGGCGGCTGTGGGCGTCGAAAAAAGCTGGGAAGACGCATATTCCGGCGCTGGTACGGCGGGTTTCGCTGCAGCAGGCGGCGGAGATGACGATCATTGAAAACCTGCAACGTGAGGATCTGAGTGCTCTCGAACAGGCGGAGGCGTTTCGAGTATTGAGCAAAGAATTTTCGTTGACGCAGGCGCAGATTGGGGAGCGGGTGGGGCTGTCGCGAGAGTCGGTATCGAATTATATGCGGCTGCTGAAGCTGCCGCTTTTGGTAATGGAGCAGCTGGCGCATAAGCAGATTGGATTCTCGGAGGCGAAAGAGTTGTTGAAGCTGGAGGATCCGGAGCTGATCCAAAAGACGGCCGACTACATTGTGAAGAAGCACATGACGCTCGACCAGGTGGAGACGCTGGTGATGCGTATGACGGGGCTGCTCGACCCGGTGCCGGGAATGCCGGGAATGGCGGTGGATCGGAAGAAGAGTGGGGCGCGGTGGGTGGATCCGAATGTGCGGGCAGCGCAGTTGGACCTGGAAAGGATGCTGGGGGTGCGGGTGAGGATCCGGGACCGGAAGGGGAAGGGGAAGATTGTGATTGAGTATCACACGGTGGATGATTATGAACGGGTGGTGGAGATGTTGCGGGGGAAATCAGCTACTAGCCACTAGCTTCTAGCTCCTAGCTTGTTCTGGCGGCTTGGTGGCCGCCTTTTTCATTGGTGGGTATCAGGATTGTTATCAGGTGGAGTGTGGAGGCCGGTCTTCAAGACGTAGCCGTCGCAATTATGTCGATTTGGCCCGTAGGTGGAACGTCATCGGCCGGTTTGAGCGATGGTATTAATTCCCGTGGTTCCCCGGTACCCGACGGGACGGGTTTCCTTTTTGCGTGTACCCGGCGTTGGAAACGCCGGGCTATTTTCGGTTGCGCCTCCGGCGCAGCAGGACGCACAGTGGTCGATGCAGAAGCTCGCAGGCTGTGAGGGTGAAGTGCTTGATCATCAGATCTTGAGCTCGGTGGCGGAGCAGATGATGGGCGGGGCTGAGGTCGTGGTGGAGGGGCGCGCTTCGCGGGTGACGCGGACGGGGTCACAGCGGCTGCGGACGACGCGGTTCTTGATGGGTGGGAAGGAGTATCAGGCGATTGAGCAGAATCCGGAGAAGCCGAGTCGGTGGGGAAAGTTGGCGCGAGAGGGGCATCGGGTGGTGCAGTTCCGGGATTTGTCGACGCAGAAGTATCTGGCGGTTTCGGTGGACGGGAAAGTGAAGGAGTATGGGCGATGAGGCGCAAGTTCCTCAGCATCGCTCCAAGAGGTCATAGTGTTAGACATCTACGGCAGATTGCCGTAACGAAAAGGTTTCCTGAAAGTGTGCATGAGAATTAGTCTTTCGCCCCGCTGGGGCTCGCTCATCTGCAGCCTGCCACCCATGGCTTGCGCCATGGGCTGCATTCTTTCGCCACTTCGCGGCTGGGAAGCTCTGAAAGCCAGGCATCGATTTTGCGCCATTATGGCCCGACTGAAGTCGGGCCCTTCCCATTCGGTCGCGCTTCGATCGACCGCGCCTTGATCGATCGCGCTTGATCGATCGCGCTTGATCGATCGGACAGGCGAAGCGGCTGTCTCTACGTGGGCGGTGGTAGACTCCGGCCATGAGGGATGCCGGGCCGGCGCTTTATCTGGTGGGGACGCCGATTGGGAATCTGGAGGATATTACGCTGCGGGCGCTGCGCTTGTTGAAGGAAGTGGATGTGATTGCATGCGAGGATACGCGGCAGACGCAGAAGCTGCTCAATCATTATGCGATCGCGACGCGCACGACCAGCTATCACGAGCACAACGAAATGACGAAGTCGGCGGAGCTGGTGAAAGAGATGCAGGAGGGAGCGAGCGTTGCGCTGGTGACGGATGCGGGGATGCCTGGGATTTCCGATCCGGGGTACCGGTTGATTGCGCTGGCGATTCGGCATCGCGTGCCGGTGGTGCCGATTCCGGGGGCGTCGGCATTTCTGGCGGCGCTGGTGGCGAGCGGGCTGCCCACGGATTCGTTTCGCTTCAGCGGATTTCTTCCGGCAAAGCGCGGGGAGCGGCGGGCGGCGCTGGAAGCGATCAAGAGTTCTCCACGGACGCAGGTTTTTTATGAGGCTCCGCATCGGGTGGTGGAAGCGCTCACGGATGTTGTCGAAGTTCTGGGAGATGCGCGGCATATCGTGGTAGCGCGGGAAGTGACGAAGCTACACGAGGAGTTTTTGCGCGGGCGCGCGGGAGAGTTGCTGGAGAACTTGAAGTCGCGCGAAGTAGTCAAGGGCGAGATTACGCTGCTGATTGGGAAAGCGGAGGAAAGCGATGCTCGCGTAGGGACGGACGCATTCGTCCGTCCTTCAGTGCGGAAGAGGGTAGAGCAGATTATGGCTGAGGAGAAAGTGGACGAGAAAACGGCGCTGAAAAAGGTGGCGAAGGAGCGGGGGGTTTCGAAGAGCGAGGCTTATCGGGAGATGCAGAGGGGGAAGTGAAGTATGCTCAATCCTCGATCCTCTGGCCTAGTCTATAATCAATATTGATTGATATTAATCAATCAGCAAGAGGACTTCATGAAAAGTGTAATACACCGGATTCCGCTAACTAGGGCGCGCATCAACCTGGGTCAAGTGGTTCGGCGGGCAAATGTATACCGTGAGTACTTTATTCTGGAAAAAGATGGGATTCCGGTCGCCGGCATCATGCACATAGATGACATGGAAGACTATCTCGAACTTCGCGATCCAGCTCTTAAGAAGCAGATCGGGAAGAGCAGCGCCGAGTATCACCGGGGAAAGGCGCGAGAGGCCACAAAGTTCCTGGCTGAACTGCGACCGGTCACCAAAGCAAAGAAGTAAGCAAGTGTATGACCTCCCAATTCCGCGTCCTGACGACTCCCACGTTCGAGCGCGACGTCCGGAAGATGTCTAAAGGCAATCCGGCTCTGGCGAAAGCTCTGGAGGAGTTACTAGCCATTCTGGCCGAAGATCCACATAACCGGAGTGGGAAGCATCCGATAAAAAAACTCGCTGGCCTCAAGCCTGGCGAGGGGCAATGGCGAATTCGCTGGCGAGAATATCGTTTGCGTTATGACATCTTCGGAACGGAAGTCGTAGTGCATTTGTTTCGCCACCGGAAGGAATCGTACTAAGGACGTGAAGCAGACGATAATTACTTCCCGGCCAGTTCCCGCTTCACAATTTCGCTTACCATCTTTCCGTCTACGCGCATGCCGGCGGCGTTGAATCTTGCCATCGCGTTTTTCATGACTGTGCCCATTTCTTTCATCGTGGGCGCGCCCATTTCGGCGATGGCGGCTTTTACGCCTGCGACTATTTCCGCTTCGCCGGCGGCTTTGGGGAGGTAGGATTCGATCAGGACGATTTCGGCAGCTTCTTTGTCGGCCATTTCCTGGCGGCCGCCTTTGGTGAACTGGTCGACGGATTCTTTGCGCTGCTTGATTAACGTGGCCAGCACGGCCTGGGATTCTTTTTCGTCGAGTGGGGTCATCTTTTCGACCTGGCGATGGTGCAACGCGCTTTTGACCATGCGCAGGGCGGAGAGGCGGGCTTCGTCCTTTGCCTTCATGGCGCTGACGATGTCTTTCTGGATTTGTTCGGTGAGGCTCATGAGGGGATTATAGACGGTGGACATCTGCATCTAACTCCAGATCTGGCAACATCCGAGGGCGAAGTCAAAATCCCACTCTAGCCGCAAAAAACGCGGCTAGAATGGGGCACCCTCGTCCTTTCTGGTCAGTTCGAGATTCTCGATCGAATTCGTCACCAAACCAAGTTGCCGGGCATCTGATGCGGAGGAGGAATTCATCATGGGGAAACTTGCGATTTGGGCACAGCTTGAGGCCAAGCCAGGAAAAGAGAGAGAAGTGGAAGCGTTTTTGAAATCGGCGCAGCCGTTGGCGGAGCGCGAGAAGGGAACGATCAGCTGGTACGCCATCAAAATGGGGCCGGGAAAATATGGGATCTTCGATACGTTTGCGGATGAGAGTGGACGCAATGCGCATCTTAACGGGGAAATCGCCAAAGCGCTTTTTGCCAAGGCGGAGGAGTTGTTTGCGAAGGCGCCGGATATTGCCAAGCCGGAAATTCTCGCGTCAAAATCTGTTGGTTCGTGAATCGAGGTCTAAAATCCGGATTCAGGGCGCGGAAGGGTTTGTCGCTCTGACATTGTCTGGATGTCCCGCTCTTAATTTCTTTCGCCCTTTCAGGGCTTGTTGCTTTCTCACTCCCGGGCCCACGGCTTGCGCCCCTTCGACAGGCTCAGGGCAAGCTGTGGGCTGCATTCTTTCGCCGCGTTGCGGCTGGGATTGCAGGGACTCTCGCTGACGGTCCGCGATCCAGACGTGCTCTGCGCGGGCGCTTCCGGTAAACTAGTCAGCTACTTCTCTCATAAGGAACCTAACTATGTTGCACAAGAACCGTCTTTTTACTCCCGGGCCAACGCCGCTGTTGCCGGCGGCGCAGACGGCCATGGCTTCGTTTGCGGCGCATCATCGGACAGCTGATTTCCGGGCGCTGTTTCAGCGGGTGCTGGCCGACATGAAGGAATTTGTTGGGACGAAGAACGATGTGCTGGTGCTGGCTTGCTCGGGCACGGGCGTGATGGAGGCGTCGGTGTCGAATCTTACGTCGCCGGGCGACAAGGTGCTGGTGCTGACGGCGGGGAAATTTGGCGAGCGGTGGACTGGGCTGGCCAAGGCGTTCGGCTGCAAAGTGGATGTACTCAGCGTGCCGTATGGCGAAACGTTTTCGCTGGACGAGATTCGGGCCAGGGTGACCTCTGATGTGCGCGCGGTGTTTGTGCAGGCTACGGAGAGTTCCACTGGGGCGCGGCATGATGTGGAAGGTATCGCGAAAATTGTGCGGGGGCAGGGCGATCAGATTCTGCTGATCGTGGATGCGATCACGGGGCTGGGGACGACGCATCTGAATGTCGATGGCTGGGGAGTGGATGTGATTATTGGCGGATCGCAGAAGGCTCTGATGATCCCTCCGGGGCTGGCGTATTGCGCGATCAGCGGGCGGGCGTGGAAGCGCATGGATGTAACGACCTCGCCGCGGTATTACTTTGATCTGCGCAAGGAGCGAAAAGCGGCGGCGAAGGGAGAGTCGGCGTATACGCCGGCGACGTCTTTGTTTGCAGCATTGGGAGCGGCGCTTGAATTTGTGCGCGGCATGGGCAACGGGGATCTGTCCGCCGGACGGGAAGAACTGGTGAACAATGCGGAATTATGCGCGGAGATGACGCGGGCGGGCGCGAAAGCTCTCGGACTGAAGCTGTATGCAGCTTCGCCGGCGGCGGCGCTGACGGCGATCTGCGCGCCGGATGGAACCGACTCGAGCAAGATTGTGAAGGAGTTTCGCGAAGCGTTTGATGCGGTGGTGGCAAATGGCCAGGGCGAGATGAAAGGCCAACTGTTTCGCATCGCGCACATTGGGTATTACGACTATCTCGACACGATTGGGATTCTGGGCGCGCTCGAACACGTACTGGCAACGGTCACCGGACGAAGCGTGGAATATGGCGCGGCAGTGCGGGCGGCGCAGGAAGTCTTTGCCCGCAACCAAGCCGGGAAGCGACAGCTGGTCGGGGCCTGAGAAGTCGCCTCGACCTTTAGTTGACCGTGAAGTTCATGGCCGTCGAGGTCTCAGCCGTTGTCCCACCGCTTCCGTACATGCCTGTTCCTGGAGTGGCCGGGTTGGTGACGGTGATCGAGACTGTGCCGGAGTTTGCGATGGCCGAAGCCGGAACTGCCACGGTGAGCTGATTAGGGCTCACATACGTAGTGTTCGAAGTTTGGGCGGTGCCATTCCAGTTCACAACCGCTTTGCCGCCATAGTTGGTTCCATTGACGGTTAGAGTGAACGCCGGGCCGCCCGCGGTCGCGCTGGGTGGGCTCAACGCAGAGATGGTGGGAACCGAACCGGCGCTGGGCGGGGTGGTCTTGGCGCTGTAACCGCAGGCCAGCGTGAGAGCGGTCACGGTCACGAGCAGTATTGCTTTGACGGGTTGCAGTGTTCGAGATGCTTTCATGGTTTTCTCCCAAAGGGCGGGGCCCAATGGGAAGAGTCTAGAAAGTCCGCCCGGCAGCGGTGTCAGAGGGATGTCATTTTGCCGTCAATTTCTTGTCACCGGGTAGACGCTGTCGTCAATCGGGTGTCAGGCAAATTTGTGAAACAGGGATACACATTCAAAGGAAATCATTCGTGAAAATTATCGTCGCGGAAAAAATCTCAGCATCGGCTGTAGCGCATCTGCAAGAGCCGGGGTGGACCGTCGTCACAGCCGATCAACTGGATGGCAAGCTGGAGGAACATCTGGAGAGTGCGGATGCGCTGATTGTTCGTTCGGCGGTGCAGGCCGATGCCAAGCTTCTAGAGCACGCGAAAAAGTTGCGCGTGATTGGGCGAGCCGGCGTGGGTGTAGACAACATCGATCTGGAAGCGGCCACGCATAAGGGGATCGCGGTGATGAATACGCCGGGGGCGAATGCGGTCGCGGTGGCGGAGCAGACGCTGGGGATGATGCTGGCGATGGCGCGTCATTTATGCCGTGCCGACGCACTCATGCATGCGGGCAAGTGGGAGAAGAAATCTCTGCAGGGGACAGAGCTGCGAGCGAAGACGCTGGGGATTATCGGGCTGGGACGGGTCGGCATGGAAGTGGCGCGGCGGGCACGGGCGTTTGGCATGGAACTGGTGGGACACGATCCGTTTGTTTCTGTGGGGGTGGCGAAGGAACAGGGAATTCGGCTGGCTGGGCTCGATGAGCTGTACGCGGCGGCGGATTATATTACGTTGCATGTCGGGCTGACCCAGCAGACCACCGGGATGATCAATGCGGCATCGATCGCGAAGATGAAGAAGGGCGTGCGGCTGGTGAACTGCGCGCGCGGTGAACTGGTGCATGAGGCGGATCTGGCTGCAGCTTTGAAAACGAAACAAGTGGCGGCGGCGGCGATCGATGTGTTTGCGGAAGAGCCTCCGAAGAACTCGCCGCTGGTTACGCTGGAAAATGTTTTGCTCACGCCGCATGTGGGCGGCTCGACGGTCGAGGCGCAGGAAGCGGTGGGCGTGCAGATTGCACAGCAAGTCAAAGAGTATTTGAAACATGGGGTGATTCAGAACGCGGTGAATGTGCCGTCGGTTTCGGCGGAGGAGTATGCGACGATGCAGCCCTACATCGTGCTGGCGGAACGCATGGGAGGATTTCTGGCGCAGGTTTCGGAGGGGAGCATTGAGGAAATTTCGATCCGGTATAGCGGGCACATTGCGGAATGGAAGACGGAGCTCATCCGCAACGGGGCGATCAAGGGAATTCTGAACCAGGCACTGGAGGAGAAAGCGAATTTGGTGAATGCGGCCACGATTGCGGAGGAGCGTGGGTTGCGGGTGCTGGAATCGCACAAGGCGAAGGCCTCGACCGGCGGCACGGGAAGCGTACTGTCGATTTTTCTGAAGACTTCGACCGAGGAGCACATGGTGAAGGGCGCGGTGCTCCATGGGGACGAGCCCCGGCTGCTGCATGTGGATGGCATCGATGTGGAAGCGCCGCTGGAGCGCAGCCTGATTTATCTGCGGAACAGGGATGTGCCGGGCGTGATTGGGAAAGTGGGAACGATTCTGGGAGAGGAATCGATCAACATCGCTAATTTTTCGCTGGGACGGCGCGGGGTGGAGAGACAAGTTCAGAAAGAGTCCGACCAGCCCCGCGAGGCGATCGCGGTGGTCCACGTGGACGGACGCGTGCCGGAGGAAGTGCTGGCGAAGTTGCGGACGATTCCGGCGGTGCAGCAGGCGAAGGCGGTGCAGCTGTTCTGACGGGGGCTAAAGCCCTAGTTTGTGGTGGCGGTTACGCGGCGCGGCTAAAAGCGGCGCCCTTTCAAAACCACGTAAACGGCGGACGTTTTCCGGAACCTCTTTAAGCGACTCTGAAACTGCGCCACCCAAAATCGGCTGCGGAGTTTGCGTCTGGGCTTCACTCAGGGCAGGCACTGGCCGGACAGCAGAGGCGCGGCTGTCGCTACGTGGGTTAGGCTACGATTGGGCTTCGTCGCGGCGGAGTTTGCGGCTTTCGGCTAGCAGGGCCATGGAGTGCATCAGGTTTTGGAGGGTCACGATGCCGATCAGGCGCTGGTCTTCGACCACCGGGATGATGCTGGAATTGCGGGCGGTGAGTTTGCGGAAGGCGGAACTCAGCGAATCCTGGCGCAGGGAGACTTCGAAGATCTTGTTCATCACGGCCTGAACGTAGCCGTTTCCTTCGGCGCGCAGAGCATCGAGAATGCGCTGCTTCGAAATCACTCCCACCATGTCGCTGCCGCGAACCACGGGGAAATCATCTTGCAGGGAATGAACTGCTTTCTCGAGCGCATCTTCCAGAGTGTCAGCCGGGGAGAGAGTGGCGAAATCGGTGAGCATGACTTCTTCGAGGCGGACGTTATCGAGCACGGACTGGAATACGAGCGCCCGCTCCTCCAGTTGGGCGGCGGAGAAAACGATGACGCCGACCATGGTGAGCCAGCTATCGCTGAACAAGCCAGCGAGCATAAGGACCATGGCGATGGCGTTGCTGATGGAAACGGCACGGCGAGTCGCGGAGGAAGCATCCAGAGTCCGAGTGAAGAAGGCCCGCAGAATGCGTCCGCCATCGAGCGGATAAGCCGGCATAAGATTGAAAATCGCGAGATAAAGGTTCGCCCATACGAGGCTGCGCGGCAAGTTGGCGGCCTGCAGAAAAGGCCATTTCCAAAGTTCAACTCCGCGCCCGCTGGCAGTTACGGCAGCCGCCGCCAAGCAGGCCAGGGCAAGGCTTACGAGCGGTCCCATCAGGGCAAGGCGAATGTCGCGCCTCCATACCAAGCCGGCGGGTTGCGTCTTCTCGACCCGCGATTCATCGTAGAGGGCGACACCAGTCAACGGCAGCAGGATGAGCGCCTTGGGGATCAGGCCGATGCGCCGGGCGGCGAAGATATGACCGCATTCATGCGCCGCCACACAAGCGAGGATGATACCGGCGAGCGCCAGATCGCGAGGCCCGTTGGCGGTACCCTGATGAGCGGCGTACTCCGTCCAGAAGATGAACATGGGGAGGACAAGAAATGTAAAGTGGATGCGGACATCTACGCCGAACAAACGTCCAACCGGAATGGACCAGCTTCGCATAGGGCTTGGCTACTTTTATTCTACATGTATCGATATAGTGAATGCGGCATCCAAGAGTACAGAGGCATGCGAGTGATCGCAGGAAAATATCGAAGTCGTCCATTGCGTTCGTCGCGAGGGATGGAGGTGCGTCCCACCTCGGACCGGCTGCGGGAGACGTTGTTTAACGTGCTCACGGCGGGAAATCCGGCGGCGCTCGAGGGTAGCGTTTGGCTGGATCTGTTTGCAGGAACGGGAGCTGTGGGAATCGAAGCCCTGAGCCGCGGAGCGAAAGAAGTATATTTCGTGGAACACTCGGCTCCGGCGGCGGAAGCGATCCGCCGGAATTTAGAGAGCCTGGGGATTGGGGGTGGCTTCAAGATTCTGCAGGAAGAATTGCCCCGGGCGTTTTGGCGGATGGAGCGGCAACATGTGGCGGCCGACGTGGTGTTTGTCGATCCGCCGTACCGCATGCAGGATGCTTACACGAAAACACTGCGGGCATTGGCGGATTCGTCGCTGGTCTGGGCGATGTCGGTGGTAATTGCCGAACATGAAAAGAAGTTCGATCCGGGCGAGGAATTTGGGCATCTGCGCCGGTTCCGTCATTTGGCGCAGGGCAGCGCGGCCCTGAGTTTTTATCGCATGAGTAGTGGAGGGGACTTGCGCGTTTGAAAGACGAGGTTTTCCGATGCTGAACGGGGTCAACCCCGCAACTTGATCATCGCTACATAATCCGTTCTTTGGTGCGGCGAACAATAGGATGCTGCATCTCTTCCAGATCGTTTTTCACCATGTTCAGCCCGTAGACACATCCCTCAAAGTTCCTCGAAAGACTGGCAAACAACGGCGCGACCTTGGCGTACTCGAAGTGCTCGAACTTGGAAACGATGTAATAGCTTTCCTTGCCCGCTTTCACCCATTCGACGAAATTTTCCAGCCGCTGGCGGCGCAGGCGGAAATGATTGATGCTTTCGGGAAACATCCCTGCAAAGAAGAGCGTGTAGTCGCCAATATGTTTGCGCACCTGGCGCTCGCGGTCAAAAGAAGGGGCGGGACCGTAGACCGGATCGGATTCCAGCAGCATCTCCCCGACGTCGGCCAAAGGACGATCAACCGCGTCGTGCACTTTGTAGAGTTGATCGGCTTCGCAGAATTCCGCCAGCAAGTGAGAAACGTAGGCGACGATCTGAGGATCGCGAATGCCGATCTGATCGCCGTAGTGCCGCCCTACAAGATCCTGAAACAACTCCTGCAAAGGATGCGATTCCGGAATCATTTTGAGCCCCCTGAACTCCGCCTCGCGCGCGGAGTTTCGGCCACCTGCGTGAGTAGATACCTTACTTTGAGGCTGCAACGCAAGTGACTTTTGTTTATCGACATGATTCATTTTCCTAATTCGTTAGAGGAGGTTGGTACATGAACGAGTTGTGCAGGGTATCCGTTAGAACGGGGATGGTTCGCGAATGAGGAATGCATGGGATTTGCTGTATTTGTTGGCACTCGGTGAAAACGGCTGCCAATTAAACAGGTATATTTCGCGTTTTCACTTTATAAAATGAGGGACGGACGGAGGAACCACATGAGTTATCAGAATTTGGAACGGCAGAACATTGCAAGTGGGACGGCCTGGGAGCCAATCGTAGGTTACTCTCGTGCGGTGAAGGTGGGTACGGATGTGCATGTGTCGGGGACCACAGCCACTGGACCGGATGGGAAGATCTTAGGTGTGGGAGACGTGTATGCGCAGGCAGTCCAAACATTGAAGAACATCGAGAGCGCACTCAAGAAGGCGGGCGCCGGCATGAAAGACGTAGTGCGCACTCGCATCTACGTGACGAATATTGCGGAATGGGAAAAAGTTGGGAAGGCGCATGGGGAATTCTTTCGTGATATTCGTCCCGCTACGTCGATGGTACAGGTGAGCGCGCTGATTTCGCCGGAGATTCTAGTAGAGATTGAGGCGGATGCAGTGGTTGGAGCTTAGAGAGGCGAGTCCTTGGGGGTTCGTCCTGCATTGTTCAACTTTGCCGGTCTTTTTGGGTTTCCCCTCCGCTTTCAAATTGCGCGCATTCGTAACCTTTCCGACGTCCTCTTTGATTGCTCCCTTCACTTCGTGGAATCAATAATTCTGATGGGCCGTAAAATTAAAGATATCTGAACGATTGCACACTTCTCCCGCCCGATTTGGAACGATTCCCGATTGCGAGAGCGAATTCAGCCACACACTTGCCTGATTCGTTAAAGTGTTCTCTCTTGCACAGTCTGATCAAACCGCTACCTGCCAGAGTTTTTCTATGCCCGGGCTTGCGTGGATACGATACATGCCAAGAAGTGGGCGCATCGCGGCGCTGCCGCTAACCGACAACTTACCTAAATACAAAATTCCTGGAGGAAGCGTAATGAAAAAGGTTTTCCTGGTTATTTGCCTTTTCAGTATGGGCACTCTGGCGGGGGCGCAGACCGCCCCGCCACTGGGTTCCGCGCAGAGCTTTGCCGTTTTGGGGGCTTCAACGGTAACGAATACAGGCCCGACGATTATCACCGGAGATTTGGGTGTGAGTCCGGGCAGTTCTTGTACTGGATTCCCAGCGCCCTGCACGGGCGGCCCAGGAGTAGTGAACGGGACGATCTACACCGGGGCGGGCTCTCTTGCTGGCGCGGCCCAGAGTGCGGCACTGGTTGCGTACGGTGATCTAGTCGCGGAACCCTGCGGGACCAACTTGACCGGGCAGATTCTAGGCACCAGTCCGGGCGCGGTCACGCTCTCGCCTGGCGTTTATTGTTTTCCTGCTACTTCGGCGCAGTTGACCGGAACGCTCACGCTCAATGGGAACGGCGTCTATATTTTCCAGATAGGGAGCACGCTGACGACCGCGAGTAATTCCTCGGTTGTTCTGACCAACGGAGCGACGGCAGGAAATATTTTCTGGCAGGTCGGCAGCTCTGCCACTCTGGGCACGGGCACCGTTTTTGCGGGAAGCATTCTCGCGCTCACCAGCGACACGGTCACCACGGGCACCAGCGTGACCGGCCGTGTATTCGCCTTGAATGGGGCTGTGACACTGGACAGCAACGCCATCACAGTGGTGGCTTCCGGGGGCGGTGGGGGTGGTCAACAGTGCAAAGACTTCACGACCGGCGGCGGCTTCATCGCAGGGCCATCCGGGGACAAGGCGACGTTTGGCTTTGAAGCTGGATGCAAGTGCGACCAGGACGAAGACCAAGACAGAGAGAAACACCAGGACCGCACCCTGCGCGGAGAGGTCGTTTACCATGATCACGGCATCGATCTCCGGATGAAGAGCATGAGCGTCACCGCATATCTTGAGAGGGGACCGCACTCGCGGCGCATTCAGGGCACTGCCGAAATTAACGGGCGCGAGGGCACGTACCAATTGGATGTGAGCGACAACGAGTCGGCTCCGGGCAGTTTCGCGATCCGCCTGTCAACCGGCTACAGCGCCTCGGGGGAGATCAAAAGTGGGCACATTGAGATCCATAGCTGCTCCGCCAATGACAATGAGGATGGTAACCGGGGCGGCCATCCTGACAAGGACAAGAACCACAACGACGGGAACCGTAAGGACTGAGGAATCCCCGGACTGAAACTAACCTGCGTATGCCAGGAGGCGCGAGCGGTTTCGCGTCCTCCCGGCACACTCAGGAATGGGCGGTAAGAGAGCCCGGTCCGCGTCTCTTGCCTCCGGTGTGTACTCGTTTTACTAGTGGAGACGGTTTCTAAATAGGCTACCTCCTCCCTTTCAGCGCGATCCTGCGCTTTATACAGACTCGCAGAGCGGTTCCGTGGCGACGGCATTCCAGTTCCCAAAGAACTTCTCCGGAACTTGATCGCAAATTTCCTTGACAAGCGGTTCTCTGCGAGCATAATGCGTCAGTCTGGTTTAAGCGGGTCGAATTCGGCTCTAGGGTTGGGTCGAGCCGAAGGAGGGACTTATGAGCGTGCTGGACCTTTGTGATCGGGAGATTGCCGCGGTGGGGATAGAAGCCACGGTGGCCGACGCCATTCATAAAATGCTGGACCATCATGTGGGAGCGGTCGCGGTGGTCGACAGCGAGTTTCGGGTCGCGGGGATTTTTACCGAACGAGACGTGTTGAGAAAAATGGCGCTCAGCCATGTGGACCCGAAGACGACCTCAGTACGCGAACTGATGACCACGCCGGTCGAGATGGCTACGCGAGGGACGGGCGCGGGCGAGGCCCTGAGCATTATGCTGGAGCGGCACTTCCGGCATCTGCCGGTGGCTGATGACAATGGCAAGCTGCTGGGGATTCTCTCCATCCGGAATCTGCTGGAATGGCGTGTGGACGATCTGAGCCGCGAACTGCAGTCGCTGGAGCAATATGTTTCCAACGACGGGCCGGGGGGCTAGGAACATTTTCGTCATTGCTCGCGCTGGAGTGAGTTCCACGGGCTGAAGCAACTTTTTTTGACCGCCGGCGGCACGGCGGAAGCCGTGCCCTTCCCAAAACCACAATTTCTAGATGTCGATGTTGTCAATCCAACATTCTGAGAAAGGGAAAGCGATGAGGAAGATCTGCACCATTGTGGTTGCAGTTGTGTTGTTCTGTCTGAGCACGCATGGGGTGGCGCAGACGTCGCGGCACGTGGTGGTTCATGCAGCGCATCTGCTCGACGTGAAGTCCGGGAAGTTGCTGGCTGACCAGACGCTGGTGATCGAAGACGGAAAGATCATCAGTTCCGGCGCGGCTGCGGAGGCTAGGGTTCCAGCAGACGCGATTCGCATCGAACTGCCGAACGCCACGGTACTGCCGGGCTTGATTGACGCGCACACACATCTGACTATGGAGCCCAAATTCGGCTACGAGCGCCTGGCGATTTCCGTACCTCGAGAGGCGCTTACCGGCGCCAAGAACGCGCGGCTCACATTGCTGGCCGGATTTACGACGGCGCGCAATGTGGGAGCGCGGGGCTTCACCGACGTCGCTTTGCGGGACGCGATTAACTCCGGCGACGTACCCGGCCCAAGGCTGCTGGTGAGCGGTCCGCCGCTGAGCATTACAGGAGGGCATTGCGATAACAACATGCTGCCCTCCGAATATCACGCGGTGAGTGATGGCGCTGCCGATGGAATTGCAGCGGTGCAACATAAGGTGCGCGAGAACATCAAGTACGGCGCGGACCTCATTAAAGTGTGCGCGACCGGCGGGGTGCTTTCTCTCGGCGACAATCCGCAGCACTCGCAATATACGCTGGAGGAGATGAAAGCGATCGTGGCCGACGCTCACCGTCTGGGCCGCAAAGTTGCAGCGCACGCGCACGGAGCGGAAGGGAATTCGCTGGGCGGCAGAGGCGGGAGTCGATTCGGTTGAGCACGGTTCCTATATTGACGATGCGGGTATTGCGGCCATGAAGGAGCACGGCACTTATCTGGTGCCGACGCTCTACCTGGGCGACTGGATGATCGAAAATGCAGGACTGACTCATCTGCCGCCGCCGCTGCTGATCAAGGCGCAGGAGGTGATTCCGGCGGCGCGCAAGAATATCGCGCACGCGTTTGCCAGCGGAGTGAAAGTTGCTTTCGGAACGGACGCCGCGGTTTATCCGCATGGTCTGAATGCGCATGAGTTCGCCGTGATGGTAAAGCTGGGGCTGACGCCGTTGCAGGCGATTCAGGCGGCGACGGTGAATGCGGCGGATTTGCTGGGGTGGTCGGGCAAGGTCGGCACGCTTGGAGCCGGGGCGTGGGCGGACATCGTCGGGGTGGATGGCGATCCGGTGCAAGGACGTGACCACGCTGGAGCGCGTGAAATTTGTGATGAAAGGCGGCGAGGTGGTGAAGAACGAGTATGCGAAGTAGCGCTACCTGCGGCGTGCGGGCGCAGGTAAAGACGCAAAGAGCCGAGCATTCGCTCGGCGGACAGCCGGGGGCGGCTATCCCCACATTGTGAAATTCCTGACCGCTTTTTCGCGTGCTCGCTCGGTGACCCAGTCGGTCCAGAACGACGACGCTCCGCTGGCCAGTAGCGGGCTTTGCCCTCGCACGGCATCCACAAAGTTTTCCAGCATGGGATAGTGCAGGTTGGCATGGGGCGGGAGATTTTCGCGGGCGCCGGGATAGATGAGATCGGGGCCATTCAGCGGAGATAATTCCATCTCGCCGTCGGTTCCGCGGATGCGGCATTCGTCGCGGGCAACCTTCGAGTGCCAGCGAACGTCGACGATGCCGCGAACTCCGCCTGCATACTCGATCATCACCGTAGCGTTGTCTTCGACCGGGTAGTGATGCACCACATTCGAGAGTTGCGCGGTGACTCGCAGCGGCTGGCCGAAAAGAAAATTCAGAACGTCAATGCGATGCGAGGCGATGTCGAACAGCGGTCCGCCTCCGGCTTTGGCGGGATCGACCAGCCAGCCGCGGCTGCCTTGTCCGTCAAACCAGCCGTGGCAGGTGAGTTCGGCCAGCGACCGGCTTGCCGATCGCGCCGGCTGCGAGCAGTTGCTTCGCGCGCTGCACTTTGGGATAGGCAGCGGCGGTAGTAGGCTACGCCGAAAGTCTTGCCGCTTTCGTCTGCGGCCTGAGCATGCTGCGAGCCTCGGCCTCGCTCATGGCCATAGGTTTTTCGCAGAGCACATGCTTGCCGGCGCGAAGAGACTGAATGGTTTGCGGCGCGTGCAGGAAGACGGGCGTGCCGACATAGACGGCGTGCACTGCGGGATCGGCAAGGGCTTCGTCGAGAGTTGCCCAGACGCGTACGCCGAACGGGGCGGCCTTTGCGGGATCGCGGGTGACAAGTCCGTACAGGCGGCTTCGGGGTTCGGCTTGGATCGCGGGGATGACGCGGCGCGTCGCGATGTCGCCGATTCCGATGACGATCCAGTTGAGCATGATCGGTTTCAGACGTTTCAGATTGCGAGATCTCGCGCCACCGGTCAGCCGGGCCGGCTGGAACCTAAGTGAGTCTGACCCCGAACCTGAAACCTGGCTCAAAAAAACAAAGGCCGGCTCTGAGCCGGCCTTCGAAGATCTGCAAAGCTAATTCAAACAGAAACTACTTCTTGGGTGCGATCGCGTCCTTCGCGGCCTTGGCGACGCGGAACTTCACCACGGTCTTAGCCTTGATCTGGATGGGTTCGCCGGTCTGCGGGTTGCGTCCCACGCGAGCCTTGCGGTGCGCCTTCACCAGACGGCCCAGGCCGGGCACAACGAAGATGCCGTTCTTCTTGGTTTCTTTGATTGCGGTATCGGCCAGTTGTTCCAGAAATGCCGCCGCGGTTTTGTTGGGAAGCTCGGTTTTCTCGGCGAGATGCCGAATGAGCTGTGTCTTTGTCAAACCTGCAGCCATGTGTTTTTTCTCCTCGACAGAACATCAGTTTAATACTGCGGGGCTTATCTTATACCCATGGGCCTGTGGAAAACACCTTATTTTACAAGGGTTTTATTATTTGCAAACGCGGAACATGGCATTTTTACAGGGCTTCCCAGCGTATGGGAATGCCGATGAAGCGGGCCTGTTATGCGTACCAGCGTGGTAACCTGCGAGTAAGCTTCACGCATGGCTCAGAGGAAGCAAATCCAGAGTTGAGTTGCGCCATTTGTGAAATCCGCAAGGAAAAACGCTTTTGCCCCGCTGTTCACGGGCGCATTTGCCCGCAGTGCTGCGGCGAACAGCGCGAGGTGACGCTCGATTGTCCGAGCGATTGTCCTTATCTCCTTCAGGCGCGCGAGCACGAAAAGCCGCGTCGGCGGAACAGATCGACCCGGCGGCATTATTTTTGCAGGTCGAGGTGACCGATCAGTTCATGTACGAGAAGGAACATTTGCTCATGGGCCTGACCTATCGCATTGGCCAAAGCGGCTCGAGCCGACCGCAGCCTGCACGATCAGGATTTGATTGCCGCGCTTTCGGTCTTGACGAAGAGCTACGAGCGCGGGTGAACTCGGGACTGCACTACGAGCAGCCGCTGACCAGCGAGTCCGCAGCGCAGGGCCGCCGCCGAGGTCGAGAACATGGTGAAGGAGTATCGCGAGGCCGAGCAGAAACACACCGGCTACTCCAGGCTGCGGGATTCCGATGTGCTCAAGGCGCTGGTGTTTCTGGTGCGGCTGGCGCACGGCCGAACCTCGGGACGTCCCAAGTCGCGGGCCTTCGTGGAATTTTTGTTCGCGCAATTTCCCGAGAAAGAAACTGCGGTGCTCCCGCAGGAAGCGGGGAGCCGGATCATTCTGCCGTAAGCAATGATCTGCCACGGATTTTCACAGATGAACACGGATCTGCAATTTTCTGTTTATCCGTAACAATCCGAGTGATCCGTGGCTAGTCTTTTCTATGTTTCCGCACCGTTTGCCCTGCGGGTAATGCGTCGACGCAGTTCGCGAATGGTTTTCTTCAGCAGCGGATGCCGTACTTCCGGCGCGATTTCCGCCAGAGGTTCGAGCACGAAACGGCGCTGGTGCATGGCGGGATGAGGAACGGTTAACTGCGGCGACTCGATAATCTTGTCGGAGAAGAGAAGGATGTCGATGTCGATGATGCGCGGGCCTTTTTTTTGAGTGCGCTGGCGGCCCATCTCGTGCTCAATGTTGAGAATGGTCGCCATCAGTTGCTCTGGGGTCTCCGTAGTTTCCAAGGCCACAGCGCAATTCAAAAACCAGCCCTGATCAGTGAACTCGACCGGTTCGGTCTCGTAGAGCGAAGAAATTGAAATGACACAGCCCCTGGTTTGCAGCCTTGCGATTGCATTGCGAAGATGAGCCTCGCGATCGCCCAAGTTGGATCCTAACGAAAGATAGACGAGATTGCGCATGCGGTCCGGTTGTCCATTTGTACTCCGCAAGATTGCGCAGCACAATCATGCGCCGGTTCGGATTTCGTAACACCTTCGTCGCAGACGGACAGCCATTACCTTGGTCACTATCGCGCGTCACCATCCCACCTTAAAATCGCGACATGACGCTGGAATCGCTTTTGCTGAGCAAGGATCCGGAAGTGTTACGTGTGATCCGACCTACGCTCGAGAAATTATCGATTGAGGTAGAGATCTGCCATGAGGCGAGGGCGGGCGCCAATATTCTGATTTCCGACAAGTTCGACGCCGTTATCGTGGATTGCGACGATTTGAACGGCGGACTGGCGGTGCTGCAGGGACTAAAAAGCACTCCCAGTAATAAGAACTCCGTTGCCTTTGCCATTCTGAATGGAAAGCGAACGACCACGCAGGAAGCCTTTGGGATGGGCGCTAATTTCGTTTTACAGAAACCGATCACCGCTCTGAATGCATCGCGCTGCTTTCATGCAGCCTTGAATTCCATGGTGAAGGAGCGGCGCCGCTACTTCCGTCAGCCGGTGAAGATGCTGGTGAAAGTCCTACTCGAAGGAAAAACTTTGAATGCGACCAGCACCAATATCAGTGAAGGTGGCATGGCACTCATGTTGCGGGAAGCGCTGCCGAAAGGATGTGCCCCACGTCTGAAGTTCTCTTTGCCAGGCAAGAACGTACACCTTGAAATGGAAGCCGAAGTTGCCTGGGCCGATGTCAAAGGCCGCGCCGGATTCCGGTTTCATAACGTTGCGAAGGCTTCGCACGAACAGCTGGAAAACTGGCTCGACGAGCAAATGGAGCAGGAACTTCCCGGAGCCAAAGAACGAATGGCGGCAGGGGAATCAGGCTCCCAATAGCGCTCATCATTCAAAAACCCTTCTAACCGCAAAGATCGCCAAGCGGATCGCCTAAGGACGCAGAGTTAAACCACGATTCGTCTGCCGTCGTACCCTCAAGCAGAAATTTCCGCCAGCGCACCCTGCCAGGGGTATCTCACTTTAGACTTGCGCGCGGTCGCGTGCGTGGCAATCTGGAAGATCACCTCTACATATCTATGGGAGAGACAGGATGACCAATGACTTCCGCATCGCCAAAGTGAAGAGAACGCTGCGCTGGTTCGAGGACGATATTCCTCTGCTGAATATGCGAGTGAAGGAACTATCAAAAGAGCGGCAGGAATCCGCGCGCCGGTTTGCGGCGGCGGTAATTGATCACACGCGGGCTGAGTTGGAACGATTGCAGCAAGAGCAGCCCCACGACGTGCACGATTCCGTTGGGACGCCGTGCGAACCAGCAGACTAGTTTTGATGCCTCATCGAAGAAAAGCAGGTCCCCTCCACTACGCCGTCGCTGGCGCTCCGGCTGCGGTCGGAATGACACTCTTACTTGGTAATGACACTCCGGTCGATGACAGTTCTTTCTGATAATTAGAGAGAAGATCCGGCTGCGGCCTCGGCGTTGTGGGAGACTGCACTGGGCCGATCTTCGCTGGGGAAGGTGACTTCCTCCCACAGCGTCTTGTCGCGCAGGATGCGCGAGACCAGTGCCGTATGCATGGCGTGACCGGCGCGGTCCGCAACTACGTTGCCCAGAATCTGTTTACCTAACAATGCGAGATCGCCGACCAAATCGAGCACTTTGTGGCGTACGAATTCATCGGGGAAACGGAGTGGTCCGTTCTCGATGCCGTCGCGGGTGAGCACGATGCAATTGTCGCTGGAAGCGCCCCGAATCAATCCCATGTTGCGCATGGCCTGCTCGTCCTGCCGCGAACCAAAGGTGCGCGCGGCGGCTATGTGCCGCACATAACTGCCATTGGTGAGTTCCACCTGGAAAGTTTCTTTCCCGATGAGGGGATGCGGAAAATTGATCGAATAAGAAACAGAATAAGTCTGTGAAGGATATACCCCGATGAACTTGTTTCCCTCCCGCATCTCCAACTCGCGGCGAATCCTTAAGTATTTTCGGGGACGCCGCTGCTTGCGCGTGCCCCCCTTCTGAATCATCTCGACGAAGGGACGGGCGCTGCCGTCGAGGATGGGCAATTCCAGATTGTCAAGTTCGACGATTGCGTTATCAATGCCCATGCCGATGAAGGCGGAGAGCACGTGTTCGGTGGTGGAAATGAAGACGCCCTTTTTCATGAGGCTGGTGGCATAACTGACGCGAGCTACGTTGCGGCTGATCGCCTCGATTTCGAAGCCGTCGAGATCGGTGCGGCGAAAAACAATGCCCGTGCCGGAGGGTGCCGGCAGGATGCGCATGGAGACAGGGGCCCCGCTATGCAGGCCAAGGCCGCTGCACTCCACCGCGGAGCGGATTGTTTGCTCTGGGGTCAAGAAGGACTAGGTTTGAGGCTAATGAATGAACTAGATTAAGCCCGGCGGCCCGAAAAGTGGCTGTGGCAAAATAGCCACAGTACGTGGCGACTGGCGACGCGGTTTCAGCTGGAAGAGTCGTCTGAAAACTCGACTAACTATAACGGGAGTAATAAGTTAGCGCCTATAAGCCCGCCTGTCGCTGTGAAACCAGGAAACCAGAGGGTTAACAGATCCGGAGTACCTTAAGTCTAGCGTCGGCTGTTCTGCTTCGCCGGCTTATTGGGGTTGTAGCCAGAGTGAGGGTCGAACATTGCCTCGTCGAGGCCCTGATTGATGGTGACCGAGTTCAGGAAGCGCTGGCTGGTCATATCGCCGTTGAAATAGCGGGTCAGGTTGTAGGGCGCCATTACGCCGGAAACCGGCCGATAGTTCTCGTAAACTTCTTCTTCGAGATTTTTCTGGCGATCAACGGGGTCGCGCCAGGTGAACGACTTCTTGACCGGCAGGTGAGTGTCGCTGTCGAAATAGAGTGTAACGCTCTCATCCTTCGCGTTGATCAGAGTGACCTGCTGCGCGGGATGTTGTGCGGCCACGGCGGGGCCTTCGAACAGAAGCACCACACTGGGATCGTTAACCCAGGTTCGGAGAACCATTTCGAGCGAGAAGCGGCGGCGGCGCAGGTAGTCGTCGAGATCTTTTTGTTCTATCGGGTGCGGTCCTTTATAAGTAATTTCCCATGCTTTGTTGCCGACGTAGAGTTCCGCGATGTCCCGCTCTTTGGTGAGTTCGATTCGCTCCTTGTCAGGAAATTCGGTGAAACTCCAAAATACGCCGCCGCTGCCGTTGGGGCGGCCGTGGTGAAAGCTGTAGCCGCGTCCCTGTTGTTCGCGATCACGAAGGGTGAGATACGTCTGTCCGCCCAGTGCCTGAATTGCCTGATCGATGATGGCCTTGGCCTTGCGAGCATTTTCCTGGTCCGCGGGAATCGCGGGCGCGGGTTTGGCGGCTTCGGGCGCCGGAGCCGAAGACTGAGGCGCTGCGTCTTGAGGCTGGCCCCAAGCCTGGGAGCAGGCCGAACACACCAAAACCAGAATCGGCAGAAACCGTTTCATTTCAGTTGAGAAATGGATCACGCGCAATAAGAATTGTAGCGTTTCTGGTGGACTTTCCGCCCGCGGCAGTAAAAGCTCCTTTTGTTTCTTGGATGCAGGAAACGGCCGAATGCAAACCTTGCGCCCGCGTTTTTATCAGGCTTTTCCTGTCATTCCTACCCCGTGAGGACGGCGCCTCCATTAACGTTGAAGACCTCTCCGGTGATGAAACCGGCATGTTCGGTGCACAAGAACAGGATGGGAGCGGCAATCTCCTCCGGCCGGCCCACGCGGCCGAGGGGGATGGTATTGCGAATTTCGTCTCCGCTCTTGGGATCCTCAAGGGCGGCCGCGCTCATGTCGGTGTCCACCCAGCCGGGGGCGACACTGTTCACGTAGATGCTCGCGGATGCAAGTTCGGTCGACAATCCCTTTGTCATGCTGATGAGCGCGCCCTTAGATGCGGAATAGTCGCAGTGAAAGGCTTCGCCACGCTGGCCGCTGGTAGAACTGATCAGCACGATGTGGCCGGCGGGGGAGTTCTTGCGCGGTTGCGCCTTCATCTGCGCTACCGCGTATTTGACCAAGCCAAACACTGCGTCGAGATTAATGGACAACGTGGAGCGCCATTGCCCATCGGACATGCGGTCGATAGGCACGTCGTCGGGCGGCCAGACGCCGTGGTTGGCCACGAGAATGTCGAGTTGACCAAAATGCCGCACGGTCTCAGCCACGAGCGCGCGGGCCGCCTCAGGGTTTTTCAAATCAGACGCGATGGGATGGCAGACGGCCGCGCCACACTCTTTGGCCAATGCTTCCGCTGGCGAACGGGCGTTGCGGTAACTGAACGCGACCTTCGAGCCAGCGGCAGTGAACATACGCACCGTGGCCGCGCCAATGCCGCGCGAACCGCCGGAAATGAGGGCGACTTTACCGGAGAGAGAAAGAGGGATGGACATAGCAGACTAGTTTCCAGTTTCCGGTCTGCCGTTGCAAGTGGGGGGAGTCAGTCTCCGGTGCCGGAAGGCATGCGCTCCGACTTCAACCCGCGCAGAAGCAGGCGAACCAGCATGCCATCGAAGCGGGTTCCGCTCATCTTGGACAATTCTTCGAGGGCCTGTTCGGGCGTTCTGGCGGCGGCGAACGGCTGCTCGGTGACCATGTTGGCATAGGCATCGGTCAGGCCGATGATGCGTGCCCACAGCGGAATTTCCTCGCCCCGCAAACCGTCAGGATAGCCCGTGCCGTCAAAGCGCTGGTGGTGGTGTTCGATGGCTTCCCGCATCAGGTGGCTGTGCGGGATGGTGCCGACAATCTCCGCGCCCACATGGGCGTGCATTTTCACCTGAAGAAATTCATCGTCGCTCAAGGGGCCCGGTTTGTTGAGGATACGCTCGGGAATGAAAATCTTGCCGACGTCGTGCACGCGGGCGGCGTAAACGAGATCGGCCGTTTCCTCGGAGGAAAGGCCGAGGGCCCGGGCAATCACTTCGGTATAGCGAGCCACGAGATCGCCGTGGCCTGCGGTTTGCAGCTCGCGCGACTCGGCAGCCCGGCTGAGAGATTCGATCGCCTCTTTGAGTACGGGTAGGTTGCAGTCTTCATCCCCGCCGCACAGCTTATACAGGGTTGAGGTTAGCTCTTCCAGGTGCTCGGGACCGGTGTGCTCGCGCTGCAGGAAGCCTTCGATGTACGCAGAAATTTGCTGGCGCTGCCGGGCGAAGTCCTGACCCTCGACATATTCCTGCGCGGTGGATACGGAATTTCCTCCCGAGCGCTTGGAAACGTACATGCCGGCATCGGCCACGCGGATGATGTCTTCGATGGAGAAACCGTGCATGGGGAAACTGGCAACCCCGAAGCTGCCGGTAATGTGGTGTTCGGCCAGCATGGGATCGCTGGCCAGCCACTGGCGCAAGCGTTCGGCCAATACCTGAGCCTGTTCCGCGCCAGTCTCCGGCATCAGCACGATGAATTCATCGCCGCCATAGCGGGCAACCACGTTCGAAGTTCGGGACTTTTGTTCGAGCAGTCGGCCCACGCGAGCCAGCACCAGGTCGCCTTCGAAGTGGCCCATAGTGTCGTTGACTTCTTTGAATTTGTCGAGATCGATGAGCACGACAGAGAACGGCCGGCCGGAGCGCGAGGCGCGTTTCCACTCCGCCGACAAGGCTTCCCAGAAGAAGCGGCGGGTCTTGATTCCGGTGAGGCCGTCGGTGATGGACTGCTGTTGCAGCTTTTGGAAGACGAAAGCATTGTGCAGAGCGGTGGCCAAAAGGTCGGCCAGCGTGTTGAGAATCAGAACGTCCTGTGGTGAAAACGCATTCTCGTTGCGGCTCTCAATGTTGAGAACGCCGAGCAGCGATTCACCGTAGGTGATAGGAATGCAAAGAATCGCGCGAGAGTCGGGAAGAATTCCGGTTAAATTGCCGGGCAACGCGTGCTGTACCAGGGCGCGTTCGCCGGTACGGGCCACGCGGCCGAGAATGCCGGCTCCCAGCGGAATACGCTTGCCTACGGAGTTGGCCGTTGCTCCAGCTTCGGCCTTGATCTCGATTTCTTTGGTGCCATAGTCCAGCAAGCCAATGCCAATGTGATCGAAACTGAAATTCTTCTGAATTTCTGCGACGATTTGCGCCAGCATGTGCACGGGGTCATCGCTGGAGATAGCGGTACGGGAAACGTTGTTAAGGAATGCGAGTTGGCGGGAACGGCGTTGCTCGTCGGCGAACAAGCGGGCGTTCTCCACCGCAACCGATACTTGCCCGGCCGCCGTCGCCAGGACATCGAGATCGCGTTGCTCGAAGACGAATTCCCGTTCGGGATTCATCGCGACCATAACTCCGGCGGCCTTCTTGCCCATGAAAATCGGTACGGCAATGAGGCATTTAGGGGGGCGGCCCGGAACATATCCGATGCCTAAATTCTTCCGCATGGTCTCCAGATCGGACCTGATCAGCAGAGGTTCGCCAGTTCGAATCACATACTCGCTGAAGTCGTTTCTCAATTCACGCGTGCGTTTGGGCAGAACGCGATTATCTCGGACCTCGAGTTCGAAGCGGAGCTCTTCTCCCTCCTGGAATGCGATGTAGAAGTGACTGGTGTCGAAAATCTGGCCCAGTTCGACCTGGATCGTGCGCAGGATCTCGTCCTGATCGAAGCGCGAGCTGATTGCTTTTCCGATCTCAGTTAATAGTTCGTACTCCTTCGTGCGGCGATGGGCATCGTGACTGACCGCGTAGTTTTCAAGGGTCAGTCCCAATTGCAGCGCGAGTCCGACCATCAGGCGTGGCCCCGACGACCCAAACGCGCGGCGCTCAGCGTGGGGAAACAGGATCACGCCGAAATTGTGCTCGCGAGTCTGGAGACTGACCGCCGTCAGATTGCGAACTCCCGCTTCGGTAAGAATTCTCTTCAGTTCCGCGAATGTTCCCACCGACGCCACGGGTAGGGGTTCGGTCATCTCTGCCAGGTGTTGCACGGTAAAGACACCGTTTCTCCGGTACGCGAGTTCGCAGATGTAGTCTCCAGCCCCGCTGTTCTCGAGAGCCGAAAGAAAACCGGGCTCAAAACCCTGTTGCACCGAAGGCAACAAACCACGCCAGCGTTCTGTGATGAAGATGGCCGCGCGCTCCATCGGCAAGGCGCTGCGCAAGCGCTCCAGTGCGGCTTGCATACTGGGTACTAAATCTTCCGCGAAGAGCAGGCGCCGAGGGTCGACCCCCAGGGTCGACAGGGCCAGGGTATTTTCCTGTACGGCGTTGCGCTGATTTTCAAACAGCACCATCACCATGGCAATGCCCAGCAGCATCTGTGGCACCGGGCCAAACAAACGGCTGGCGTTGCCGAACATTTCCGTCCAGGGATTCTGCAGCTGTCCCACACCCATCAGGACGGCCCAGAAGGCCAGAGAAACAGCGAGCACCCAGAAGGCGAGCGATTTGCGCCGATGGCTGTTCAGGTAGAAGACAGCAGAACAGTAGAGCAGGACTGCGGCCAGGCCCAAACCCAGGCGCACTGCTGGTTGTACGTCTGGCCTGAACACACCGTTGACGATGTGACCTCGGAGCGTGAGACAGGCGAGGGCGACGCCCACCGTTCCCACGGCAGCGTCGTACCACTGGAAACGATAGGAGCCGCGCATCAGGCGCGTCGAAACAAAAATGCACAACGCCATTGCGACCAGAAAAAGCTCGCTAATAAAAAACGCAACAGAGGACTTGGGAAACGTATCGAGGACGAAGTGCAGCGAGTAAGCGGCCCAGGCCAGTTGCCACGCGCGGAAGTAGGCCTGCCGGCTCTGCTCGTGGAGATAGGTGAACACGAGAAAGAGCAGAACCGAGACAAAACCCGGGATTAAAACCGTCGTAATAACAACACTGTTCATAGGGCCGTTGAAGACACCTCTGGCCAAACGCGCTGGCTCAGTTTAGGGGGGAAACAGCGTATTAATGTTTTCACATCGCGCCCGGGAACACAATAGAATTTAAGTACATACCCGTCTTCGATATCTTTTGAAATCAAAGGGTTGCACCCGAAATTCGTTCGGCGCCGCGCTTGACGATGTTTTTCGCTAGCCCGTACCATCGAAGATTGGACAATCAACTATCGCGGCAGTAGCGACAGAGTCTCACCCTGTAGGTGGGGTGCCCAAAATGCACGTGTCTTCGCCATCGACGTAATCGACCTGACTATGCCCGAAATTTTGAATCTATCTTCGCAACACAAGCCCAGAGTGCGTTTTGCGCCGTCGCCTACCGGATTCCTTCATGTCGGCAGTGCTCGCACCTTCATTTTCAACTGGCTGTACGCCCGCCGGAATGGCGGAACGATGATTTTGCGCCTCGACGATACCGATGTGGAACGCAATACGGACGCTTCGGTCAATTCCATTTTTGAGGGCTTGAAATGGCTGGGGCTGAGCTGGGACGAAGAATACAAGCAGTCCGAGCGCGGAGAGCTGCATCGCCAAATGGCGGATACAATTTTTCAGAAGGGCCTTGCCTATCGCGACTTTACGCCCGCCCACACCGGAGACAGCGAGCGATCGGGCGCGCAAGGGACGTGGTTGTTCAATCCCGGAATGCGGGAACTTTCACGCGAAGAAAGCGATCGACGCGCCGCCGCGGGAGAGCCGTTTGCGTTGCGCTTTCGGGTGCCGCGCGAGGCCGGACAGGTCGTGCGTTTCACCGATGCCGTTTATGGCGAGCAGACGAAGGCGGGCGCCGACATCGAGGACTTTGCCCTGCTGCGGTCCGATGGCATGCCGACGTATCACTTGGCCTCGTGCGCCGACGACGCCGATCTGCGCATCAGCCACATCATTCGCGGCCAGGACCATCTTTCGAACACCTACAAGCACGTGTTGATATTCGAAACAGCCGGTTACACGCCACCGCAGTTCGCGCACCTTCCGTTGCTGGTCGCGCCGGACGGGACCAAGCTTTCGAAGCGCCGCCACGGCCCGGTCGTGAGCGTGACCACATACCGCGACGCTGGCTTCTTGCCCGAGGCCTTCATCAACTTCCTGTGCCTGCTGGGCTGGTCGCCGAAAAACGACCGCGAGCAGATGAGTCGGCAGGAGCTGATCGAGGCGTTCTCGCTTGAAGGAATCAATCGCGCGAATGCCGTGGTGAACTTCAAAGAGAATCCATCCTCAAGCACTGTCATCCCGAGCGCAGCGAGCGACCTGGGTGTTGCTCACCATGAAGACACTTTCGATCCCAAGGCGCTGTGGCTCAATGCCGAACACATTCGCGGCCTTGCTATCGAGGATCTGGCTCAGCGCCTGCTGCCGATCGTGCGCGAGGCTGGATTCAGCATCACGCTCGAAAAGATGCTTCGCATTACTCCGCTCATCCGCGAGCGCATCAAACTGCTGCGCGACGTGCTTACCGCCGCCGATTTCTTCTTCGTCGACCCGTTGCCGCCCTACGATCCAGCCGAACTCATCCCGCAGAAAGGCGACGCGGCCATGGCATTGAAAGTTCTACAGCGTGCGAAGGAAGTGCTGGCGAGTGCCGAATTCAAACACGACCCCTTGGATCAAAGTCTGCGCGCGGCCGCACAGGAGCTCGGCATCAAAGCGGGACAGATGTTCCAGCCGATTCGCGTGGCAGTCTGCGGCCGCAAGAATGCGCCGCCCTTGTTCGAGACACTGGAAGTGCTGGGCCGGGAAACGACACTGGCGCGGCTCGAGCAGGCAATTTCGCGGGTCCGCTAAGTGAGTCTGACGTGGTGACAAGCCGCCCTTCGACGCGCTCAGGGCAGGCTCTCGGCAGTCGGGGGTTTTGACCTTTGCCGCCTTGTTCCCGGCTCGCTGCGCTTGCCTGGACAGCCGAGAGCCTGCCCTGAGCGCAGTCGAAGGGCGGCTGTCCCTACGTGAGTTTTTGTATCCATCACCCATACTTCCTGAATCTATAGCATTTTGCGGCGGGTATTTGCGGGAGGATCCAATATGAAGGCAGTTCAACTCAGCAAGCCAGGCGGAAATTTCGAAGTTGTCGGGCGTCCCACTCCGCAGCCCGGTCGTGGCCAGGTGCGCATCAAAGTCGAGGCTTGCGGGATCTGCCACAGCGACGCGCTGGTAAAAGAGGGACTCTGGCCGGGAATTCAGTATCCGCGGGTGCCGGGCCATGAAATTGCCGGCCGCATTGATGCCATCGGTCCGGACGTGACTTTGTGGAAACCTGGTCAGCGGGTCGGCGTGGGATGGCACGGCGGACACTGCTTCCAGTGCGACCCGTGCCGCCGCGGAGACTTCGTCCTCTGCCAATTCGAAAAGATCACCGCCATCCACTTCGATGGAGGCTACGCCGAGTACATGATTGCGCAGGCAGAAGCCGTCGCCGCGATGCCCGACGATCTGCCCGCCGCCGAGGCGGCCCCACTCATGTGCGCTGGAATCACCGTCTTCAACTCGCTGCGCAATTCAGGAGCCCGCGCCGGCGACACTGTTGCCGTTCAGGGTATTGGCGGCCTGGGGCATCTTGGAATTCAGTATGCCCGCCAGATGGGTTTTCGCACCGTCGCCGTCGGCCGCGGCAAAGACAAAGAAGCGCTTGCCCGGAAGTTGGGGGCTCACGACTACGTGGACACAGGCGCCGGTGCTCCCGCCGAAGCGCTGCAAAAACTGGGAGGAGCGCGGTTGATCCTCGCTACCGCGCCCGATTCGAAGTCCATCTCGGCGCTGGTCGACGGGCTGGCCGGCAACGGGAAATTGCTGGTCGTGGGAGCAGGCTTTGAGTCTCTCACGATTACTCCGTTACAGCTCATTGGCCAGCGCAAAGCGATCCAGGGGTGGCCCTCGGGAACAGCCAAGGACTCCGAGGACACGCTCCGATTCAGTTCGCTGAGCGGAGTTCGTCCGATGATCGAGCGTTATCCGCTGGAGAAGGCGGCTGCGGCCTATGAGCAAATGATCAGTGGAAGGGCGAGATTTCGAGTCGTGCTGACGATGGGAGCATAACGAAGAGGCGATTGAAAACCGGTTAAAGGCGCTAAAAATCCTGCTGCCGATTTCTTTTGACATGAAGTACTTTGTAATATAAAGTACGCTCCATGATCGGATCTGAAGAGCCCTTCATTCATCCCGTCGCGAAGCGTTGGATTCCTCGCGAGATGAGTATTCCACCTGTTCTTGATTCCGACGAACGTGGCAGACCGATAGAACCAGGCTACGCGCTACTGATCAACCCTTTTTACCCTAAGGATGCAAATGCCAGTTTCGGCAAGCATGTCCTCACGCCGACCCTCGCCTTGACCAGCTTCGCCGCAACCACTCCGCAACATTGGCGCGTGGAGTACTGGGACGAGAATCTGCTCGACGGACGGCCTCCGTTTCGCCCGATGCCGCGGGTAGTTGGCATCACCGTGCATCTGACCTTTGCGCGGCGAGCCTACGAACTTGCCGACTGGTATCGTGCCCGCGGCGCGAAAGTGATTTTCGGAGGGCTGCATGTGCTCTCATGTCCCGACGAATGCGCGCCGCATGCGGATGCGCTTGCCCTCGGCGATGGCGTGCAACTCTGGCCGCGCATCCTGCGCGACATCGAGTCGAACTGCCTGCAGTCGCGATACGTCGCGACGTATGAAAACAATTATTGCGACGATCCGTCGCCGAGGCGATCCCTTCTTCCCAGGCGCAGCTTTCTGACTACGACCAGCCTCATCGCCACCCGCGGATGCCACAACCGCTGCGGTTTCTGCTATCTCGCCACCGACGGATTGCGCATGCCCTATCGGATGCGTGATCCCCAACAGGTAGTCGATGAGTTCAAATCCGACAATCAGCCATACGCAGTATTTATCGATAACAATCTGGGTTCGCGACGCGATTATCTGCACTCGCTCTGCGCGGCGCTGCGCCCGCTCAACAGAATCTGGAGCGCCGCCGTCACCATCGACGTGACCGACGATCCCAGCCTGATCCGCAACATGGCGCTGGCGGGATGCACCGGCGTCTTCATCGGCTTCGAATCGCTTTCCGACGACAACCTTGCAGACGCGCACAAAAAGACGCCGAAGACCAGCGACTACGCGCGGCGTGTGCGCATCCTGCACGACTACGGCATTCAGGTGAACGGATCATTCGTCCTCGGCTTCGACCACGACCGTAAAGACGTTTTCGCGCGTACTGCGGAGTGGATCGAAGAGAACCGCCTGGAATGCGCCACCTTTCACATCCTCACCCCATACCCTTCCACGCCGCTGTTTCGTCAGATGGAGGCGCAGGGCCGCATCCTGCATCGCGACTGGAGCCTATACGACACCGGCCATGCCGTCTTTCAGCCAAAGCACATGACGCCGCAGGAACTCGAGCAGGGGTACGCCTGGATTTATCAGCGCCTGTTCTCGCATGCCTCGATCTGGCGCCGCCGGCCTGAAGACTGGCAAGCCATCCCCCTCTATCTGGCGATGTCCTACCTGTACAAGCGCTCCAACCGATTCTGGCATCTGCTGATCAAGCACGATCTCGTGAGTCCTGTGTGGAAGCCGCTGGTGGAGATGACGCGCTGGCGGCATGTGCGCTACCGGCGGCGGCTGGCTCAACAAGGAAGAGCTGTCGGTGCTCCGAGTCAGGTCATGTCGGCTGGAGTTTAGATCTGCGCGCCGCCCGGCTTCGACTGGGCGGGACAGCCGAGGCGGCTGTCTCTACGCGGGCATCTTCGACAACCGCTGCATTTCTTGCGGTAAGATCAGAGCTATGAAAACGTCTGATACCGAGGCTGAGGAGACTGGCGAACACACCGCCCCAGAGTCTCGCCCGTCAAACTTCATACGCGACATTATTCTCGACGACCTGAAGACCAATAAATTTGGCGGCCGGGTGCAGACGCGCTTTCCTCCCGAGCCCAACGGATATTTGCACATCGGGCACGCCAAGGCGATCTGCCTGGACTTCGGACTCGCCGACGAATTTGGCGGACACACAAATCTCCGCTTCGACGACACCAATCCTGAGAAAGAAGAGACCGAGTACGTCGAATCCATCAAAGCCGACGTGAAGTGGCTTGGCTTTCATTGGGACGGACTGTTTTATGCGTCGGATTACTTCGATCAACTGTATGAGTGGGCGGTGAAACTAGTTAGCGACGGGAAGGCCTACGTCGACGATCTCTCCGCCGAAGAAATTCGCAAATACCGCGGCACGCTCACGGAGCCGGGCAAAGACAGCCCGTACCGCAATCGTACGATGGAAGAAAATCTGGATTTATTTCAGCGCATGAAGGCGGGTGAATTTCCCGACGGCTCGCGCGTGCTGCGCGCCAAGATCGACATGGCGTCGCCGAATCTGAACCTGCGCGATCCCGTGATGTACCGCATCTTGCACGCCGAACATCACCGGACAGGGAACAAGTGGTGCATCTATCCGATGTATGACTACGCGCACGGTCAATCAGACTCGCTCGAACGAGTGACTCACTCCATGTGTACGCTGGAGTTTGAAGATCACCGCCCGCTTTACAACTGGTTCATCCAGCAACTTGGAATTTTCCCGTCGCAGCAAATCGAATTCGACCGCCTGAATCTGACGCACACGCTGTTGAGCAAGCGCAAGCTGCTGCAACTGGTGCAGGAGGGGCGCGTGAGCGGATGGGATGATCCCCGCATGCCGACGCTCAGCGGCATCCGGCGCCGCGGCTACACGCCGGAGTCGATTCGCAATTTCTGCGCCTCCATTGGAGTCTCTAAGACGACGGGCTCGATCGAACTGGCGATGCTCGAACATTTTGTGCGAGAAGATTTGAACAAGCGCGCTCCTCGCGTAATGGCCGCGTTGCGCCCGCTGAAAGTCGTGATCGATAATTATCCGGAGAAGCAAGTCGAGGAGATGAACGCAGTTAACAACCCCGAGGACGAAAGCGCGGGCTCACGCAAGGTCCCGTTCTCTCGGGTGCTGTACATTGAGCAGGATGATTTTCGCGAAGTGCCTCCGCCCAAATATTACCGTCTTTCGCCAGGCCGCGAGGTTCGCCTGCGCTATGGCTACTTTGTGAAGTGCACGAGCGTGGTGAAGGACGACAAGGGCGAGGTTGTCGAAGTGCACTGCAGCTATGATCCGGCGACGCGCGGCGGCAATGCTCCCGATGGCCGCAAAGTGAAGGCGACCATCCACTGGGTCGCAGCAGCGAGCGCGGTCGATGCCGAGGTGCGTATCTACGAGAATTTATTCCTGAAAGAAAACCCCAGCGACATCGAAGAAGGCAAGGATGTTCTCGACAATCTGAATCCCAACTCACTGGAGATCATCGCCGACGCGAAGCTGGAGCCGTCCTTGGCCAGCGCGACGCCAGGAAGCCGCTATCAATTCGAGCGCCTGGGATATTTCTGCGTCGATCCCGACTCGAAACCTGGGATGCCGGTATTCAATCGCACGATTGCGCTGAAAGACACTTGGGCCAAGGTGGAGAAGAAGCAGGGTAAAGGCTGAGCACGTTCCTTCGAAAGGGGAGTGTCGCAGTCGATTTATAAACCCTGTTAGGGAGTTCGGACATGGACGATGTTCTGCCGACCGATGTCCTGTGGGGTGCCGAATTACGAGGCAAGGAATACGGCTGGAACGTCGCATCGTTTCCTGATGCGCTGGCGAGGGCAGAAGAACATAGCTACGCGTGTTTGAGGGACAATTTCAGTTTCGCCTACGCGACGGCAGTACCTGTGAGATGTACTGGCTAGCTGCCGATTCCAAGGAGCGGGCGGATGGCGAATCTTGGTTGGACTATTGTCATCGTTCTTGTTCAGAAGTTCTGAACAGATTCCAGGAGCTCGTGTCTGCCACAGATTTCACGAAGGAGGCATCGAATTGGCCATTTCAAATCGACCCGACGAAAAGTCTAGTATTCGTTGCCTATTTCGTCGCCGAGACGGAATTGGCTGAAATTGGTAGGGGCACTGCCCGATGACTTTTGGTCACAGGCGAGCTCACCCGCTTCTGCATTTATCCCAAAAAAGAAAACCCCGAGCCGGAATTCAACTCGGGGCAGCACGTCAGCCTGTCAAGCTCAATACGATTATCAAAGGGCACGAACCAGAAGTCAAGGTTACCTGAGGAGTCCGCCTGTCGGAGACTCCTCGTCAGATTCCCTACCGAACCAGGGAATGCTGTGGACCCGACGGGATTCGAACCCGCACCTTCGAGCTTGACAGGCAGATGTGCTACCTAAATACACCACGGGCCCAGAGATCAGGTTAGGGGATGGGGTGAGTGTTAAACAATCTTGCACGCAGCCTAAGTTTGTACAACGTTCCGTTTCGGAACCCGCTGATTTTGCATGTGCGGAATCGCGCTTCACTCGGAGTATGAGCCTGTCCAGCAAACAAATATCCTCACTTACTCTTTGTAGTACAATTCGCAGCGCTGTATTGGCCAGCGAAAACGTGCCCTGGATGGAGCACGCAAGCTTACGCCTGGCATCCACATGCACTCAATCCTTCTCGCCGCATATCTTGAGATCTCTCGCACCGCGGTTTCGATGTGCAGCGCCGGCGTCCTGCTTTTCCTGATAGCGCTGTGGGCTGCGAAGACCGATATCGCGCGGGCCCCCGGCCTGGACAAGATCGTAGTCCTGAGCAATCTGTGTTTTGCCATTCCATTGGCGGTCTTCGGCGCGGAGCATCTTTCGGGCGCACAATTCATCATGTCCGCCGTGCCCTCGTATATGCCATGGCGTTTGTTTTGGGCGTATTTCGTCGGCTTTGCGTTGCTGTCCGCGTCCTTGAGCATTGCCACCAGAATTCAGGTGCGCTGGTCCGGCCTGCTGTTCGGGATCATGATGTTTCTTTTTGTGGCGATGTTGCACATCCCGCGAGCTCTCGCCAACCCCAGAGACAGGTTTGCATGGGTGATTGTCATCCGCGAAATGTCATTCGCCGGCGGAGGCTGGAGTCTTGCGGGAAACGCCCTGCGCGAGCAAGGCCGCGGGCAAGGCGGAAGCAAGCTCATTACGGTGGGACGGGTGTTGATCGCAATCGCCGCTATATTTTTTGGGGTTGCGCATTTTCTGCACCCAGCGAACGTTCCCGGAGTCCCGCTCGAAAAACTCATGCCCGCGTGGATTCCCGGACGTCTGCTCATTAACTATCTGACAGGCGCAATTCTTGTCGTTGCCGGGGCATGCATGCTGCTAGCCAGGAAGACGCGAGCGGCGGCAACCTACCTCGGTACCTGGATTGTGCTGCTGGTCTTATTCATCTATGGGCCGATCCTGATCGCGTCGCTGTCCGACCCGAGCACCACAGTCAAGGTTGAGGGGATCAACTACTTTGCGGACACGCTGCTCTTTGCTGGAGCGATTCTCGCGCTCGCCAGCGCGACGCCTCGCACAGATCAAATTCGAGCTGCCAACCTGTTACGAAACCAGGGCCGCGACGTTGTTGTGAGAGCTGACAGCTAATTGTGCACGTGCGGGCTCTGTGCCGGATTGTGGCGAGGACCGGGCGGTTCTTTTACAACCTTCACATTGAAACTTACTGGCAGAGTCTTCGGCGGGAAACACTGGGCATTGTCGCAGGCCTGGTATCGCAGGACGCCGTGCATCACATATTTCCCCGGAACTACCGCGTGCAGCGGGTGAACGGCTACAGCGATAGTGAAATCTCCGCTGTAGACGTTCAACTTCTCGTCCGGCGAAAAAGGGAACTTCAGATCTTTGCCCGCGGGATACTGAATTTTTCCGAGGATGATGTCAGTGGGCAGATCCATCCTAAGATTCGTGGGAATCAGGAACTCGGACTTCGGCGTGTTGGAATTGATGTGAAATCCCGAGGCCACACGGAAATTCAAATCCACCATGGTCTGCGCGGCGCGTGGAGCCGTGACCAGCGGGATGGGAGCGATGGAGACCGAAGGCGCCTTCCCGGTTTGCGCCCAAGCTGCGCCTGCAAGCAGCACCAACGGAAAGATCAGTTTCGACTTGTGCGGCTTCAAGTTCATTCCAGATACAACCAAATAGTAAAGCGATCGCGGCTCCGTTCCTATTGTCAGTTCTGAGGCTGCTCGGATGCGGCAGCTTGCGAACTCACCGCGCGGGTGTCCAACGCCTTCTTGATGGACTCCTCGATTTCAGCCTTTCCCTTCAGGCCGATAATTTTGTCTACAATCTTTCCGTCCCGACCAATGAAAAAAGTCTCGGGCAGTGCCGGGACCCCGCCGTAGGCATCGCCCACTTCTTCCTTGCCGAGCAGCACGGGATAGTTGACTCCCATATCTTTGGCGAATTTGGCAATGTCTTCCTTGCTGGAGTCATCCATCGCTACGCCGACAATCTGTAGACCCTGGGCTCCGTACTGCTTCTGCAATTCGATGAACCACGGCATTTCAATCTTGCACGGACTGCACCAGGTGGCCCAAAAATTCAGCAGGACAGCCTTGCCCTTCAGGTCCGACAGACGCAAGCTGTTGCCGTCGAGCGACTGCAGCGTGAAATCGGGCGCAGGCCCGGACTTGGTGATAGGCGGTGGGGCAGGTCCAGAGCGGCGAGCCATGTGGAAACCGAAATACAACATTGCCGCGGCGACTACGGCCACCACGACCAAGGCCAGTGGATTACGCTTCCCCGTACTGCCCGGTGACGGTGCGGAGGCGCCTGTATCGCCAAAATTGCCGCCATCGACGACCGATTCCGAAAGACTGGCGCCGCCGACGCCGCAAGTCGCTACGCCCAAGGCTCCATCGCGAGCGCTTTCGACTGGTGCTCCACATTTTGGACACCGCTCAGATTTCTCTATCCGGCTTCTAAGGGAATTTTCAACAGTAGACATAAATCAAATCCTCCAACTACAAAGCAAAACGATTCAGGAACGACAACCAGCTTGAGATCAATGTAAAGCGCCCAATCACCAACAACACGCCAAGCGCGATCAACAGGCCACCGCTGGCCACTTCCAGCATATGCATCTTGGATCGGAAGCGGCCATAAAATTTCAGGAAGCGCTCCATCAGCAGCGACGTGAGCAGAAATGGCACTGCCAGCCCGAGGGAATAGACCCCCAGCAAGAAAATCCCCTTCACGACGGTATCCTGCTCGCCGGCCAGAGTCAGGATGGCGGTCAGAATCGGCCCCAGGCACGGGGTCCAACCGAAGGCAAAGGCGAATCCAATGACGAACGCACCAATCGGCGTACTGCTGCCCTTCACGCTGTGCAGCCGCGCGTCGGTGTAGAGGGCTTTGATCTTGAAAATTCCGGTCAGATGCAGTCCGAAAATAATGATGACGACACCCGCCACGATCGAAAGCGTGTGTTTGTAGCGCGCTGCCATCTGCCCAATTTCAGTCGAGATCGCGCCCAGCGTCACGAACACCACGCTAAAGCCCAGGATGAACCCAACCGAATTCACCATGACGCGGCGCATTAGCTGGCCCTGGCGCAGCTTGAGTTCCTCGATCCCCACGCCCGAGATGAGAGAAACGTACCCCGGCACCAGCGGAAGCACGCAGGGCGACAGAAAAGAGATCAGGCCCGCGACAAACGCGGCAATGGGAAGCGGAAGATTGTTCATCAGCTTCTATTGTAGCTGCGGGATGCTACTTTCATTCGATAAGACGCTCGGAGCCGGTTTTAGTTGCGATGAATAGTTAAGACTCCGTAAATTCCAGCGGACAGACCGCAATTGCGCGGCTTCGCATTTCGTTCTACCATCCGAAGCAGTGGCTACCGCGAAAAACAACCCCAATCTCAACCCCAACCGCGAGCGGCTGGTTTCGGCGGCGCCCGTGGAGGACGATTCCTCGTTTGAGCTGAAGCTGCGGCCGCAGCGGCTGGCCGAATTTATTGGCCAGAAGAAGGTCAAGGATAATCTGGCCGTGGCGATCGAAGCGGCGCGTTCGCGCGGCGAGGCCATGGACCACGTACTGCTCTATGGGCCGCCGGGGCTGGGTAAGACGACGCTGGCCAACATTATCGCCAACGAACTGGCGGTGCACTTTCAGCCAACGGCAGCGCCGCTCCTGCAGATCAAGGGTGATCTGACGGCGATCATCACCAACATGCAGGATAAGCAGGTACTCTTCATCGACGAAATTCATCGCTTGCAGCCCGTGCTGGAAGAACTGCTCTATTCGGCACTGGAAGACTACAAACTCGACATCATCATTGGGCAGGGACCATCGGCACGCACGCATACGCTGGAGGTAAAGCCCTTCACTTTCGTGGGCGCGACCACGCGGGCGGGACTGATTTCGGCGCCGTTGAGAGCCCGCTTCGGCATTGTGCTGCGGCTGGAGTTTTATACGCCTGCGGATTTGCAGGTGATTGTGGAGCGCTCCGCGGAGATCCTCGGCGTTGAAATCGATGACGCGGGCGCGAAAGAAATCGCCAGCCGGTCCCGTGGCACACCCAGAATCGCGAACCGGCTTTTACGCCGCGTGCGGGACTACGCCCAAGTGCGCGGCGCCGGCAAGATCGACGAGCCTACGGCAAAGGCCGCGCTGGAGATGCTCGAAGTTGATCACTACGGATTTGATGAAGTAGACCGGCGCCTGCTGCTCACCATCATCGAGAAATACCAGGGCGGTCCGGTGGGCGTGAATACTCTAGCCGCAGTGCTGGCCGAGGAGCCAGACGCCATCGAAGAAATTTACGAGCCCTTCCTGATGCAGATCGGATTCCTGAACCGCACTGCGCGTGGCCGCGTCGCCACCCAGCTGGCCTATGACTATTTCAAGATTACGCCGAGTCGAAGGCAGAGTTCGTTGTTCTGAAATCGGTCCACGCCTGGGCGAAAGTCACGGGATCATTTAAATGCAATCTGGGTATCGGTCACGTAGCCGCTCGAGATCCTGTCCCATTTGGCGTTCCCGTCGATAATGTCGGCGGCGAGGGTTTGGTCCAAGACTTGGACGCGCGTACCGCTTAACGGCAGCCAGGTGACCACGTCGTAGCTGCGACCTGGACCGGACCGAACGGGAACGTTCGCGTCAGTGGTTGCGGCCCAGCCCACCTTTTTCGTCTGGCCGGGTGCCCACCACAAGAAAGAACCCTCGGTTCCCTGTAAATCGTCGCCGGTTGCTGGCATGTCATACCGGCCGAGAAATCCCCGGTAGATATCGAGCTGCGTCTTTTTTGTGTAGGTCTTCCCGAGATAGGTCCAGGTGTAGGAATCGGGCTTGCCGCTGATGCCAGGCGCGTAGACAACGCAATAGAAATCTTCTGGACTCGCGAACGGGCTGGGGATCTTGAAATGCTTGATGGTGTTTCGGAAATAGATTTCCACGTCGTCGAGCTGCTCAACCGGGGTCTTCGCCGCGATGTTCGAAGGAAAGGGAGTGAATCCGACGAGGCCGCCCCCTCCGTCGCTGGTATTTCTCGCCCAGTGAAATCCATTCGTAAGCTTGTCGGGGTTGTACGCTGTGTATTGGGTGGTTTCCCAGCTCATTGCGGCGAGCAACCACTCTACGGGAACATCAAACTTATCGGCAATCGTTCGGGCTTTGACGACGAATTCGGGCCCTACGCCCTTGGCCTGCTCCGCTTCATGGATGAAGGATTTCATAACAGCTCCTCGCGGTCGGTGTGGGGCCCAGAAAGTGCCCAAAATAGTACCACAGGTTTGTGACGGTAGTCTTCCTTTGAGCAGGTCGGATTACCCCGGGCGAGACGCTCCTGCGACAGCCGGCGCTGCGGTCGATCTACTTGCGGCCCGGACCTCCCTCAAAACTCTTCCAACATTGCCGACGGCTTCACGTCTCAGCCGGCGTCGGGTCAAGAAAATTTCCTACCTGTTTCAGTACTGATACCTCCGTGTGAGAGCCCGAGCTGCCCCTGAAATCGGGAAAGGGGGTATCCTGTTTGCCAAACCTCAATAACATGGTTTTCATGTTTTGTCTGGGTGCTCTTGGTCTATCGTGCTCAATTCCTCCTTGCGCTGGCGAGCGCAATAAGCGGAAGCAGCGGTGAAGACGTTTTCTCGTCTGGAGCGGAGTCTGGTTTTTCTACTCAAAGTGCGGCGGAGAGTTCTGCCTGCGGCGGCGTGGTTGCTGGCCGCGACGGCGGCGTGCCCCTGGTCCTCGTCGCAAAATAGCGCCTCGCAAAGTACCCTCCAGTCGCAGCCTCCAGCTGCCCCCGGACAAATCTCCCAAACCGCGCCGCCCGCCTTGGGACCTCCCGCCCTTACGATCCCGCGGCTGCAGCGCCCTCCCGCATTGGAAGACTTCCTCAGCATGCAGCCGCAGGGGGAAATCGCCCCGCAAATGGCGAAAGTCACTGGTTTCACCCAGCGCAATCCGCACGACGGAGAAAGCGTTTCCGAACCTACCGATGCCTACCTCGCCTACGACCAGAAAAATCTCTATGTAGTCTTCGTGTGCTTCGACGATCCCCGGCAAGTGCGCGCCCGCATGTCGCGTCGCGAGGATGTCTACGACGACGACCAGGTTGAGATCATCCTCGACACGTTTCATGACCGCCGCCGCGCCTACGCCTTCCAAACCACACCGCTCGGAGTGCAGTGGGACGCCATTTGGACCGAGGCTTCCCGCGAGGAAGAGACCAGCGCACACTTCGACACGTCGTTCGACACAGTCTGGGATTCGCGCGGCAAGGTAACCAACCGCGGCTTCGTCGTATGGATGGCGATTCCGTTCAAGAGCCTGCGCTTCCCAGCAGCCAAGCAGCAGGAGTGGGGAATCATTTTGTATCGCGGTATTACGCGTAAGACCGAAGATTCCTTCTGGCCCCACATTTCCTTGAAGCTCGAAGGCCGCCTTGGCCAGGCTGCGAGCCTTGATGGCCTGGAAGGAATTTCCCCCGGGCACAGCGTCGAACTGATTCCTTATGGCGTGATGCGCGGCTATCGCGCGCTCGACACGCGCGACTTCACCAATCCATACTTTCAGAAGGCGACTGCCCAGGGCCAGCCCGGCATGGACGCGAAGTTCGTCATCCACGATCACTTCGTCGTCGACATGACCGCGAACCCGGACTTCAGCCAGGTCGAGTCCGAAGACCCGCAGATCACGGTCAATCAGCGCTATGCGGTGTACTTTCCCGAAAAGCGCCCGTTCTTTCTCGAGAACGAGGACTTTTTCCGCACGCCGCTGGACCTGTTTTTCACGCGCAGCATCGGCGATCCCTCCGCCGGCGTCCGCCTCACCGGAAAAGATGGTCCGTACTCCATCGGACTGATGGCCACGGATGATCGCAGCCCCGGCCTGGCCGTTCCCGACAACAGCCAGTTCTCCGGGATGCGTTCCTATTTCACGATTGCGCGCGTCAGCCGCGACATCTTCCGCCAGTCGAACCTTGGCGCCCTCTACACCGACTGGGAGTGCCCCACGACCGGCGAATTCAACCGCATCGGCGGCGTCGACATGCACCTGAAATTCAATCCCAACTGGACCCTCGACGGCCAGGCAGTCGTCGCTTCAAGCAATTTGAGCCTGAGTTGTGAAGCCAATCTCTACCCCTTCAGTTCCGGCAATCGTGGCAACAACAATTACTACGCCGGCCCCGCCGAGAAGCTCGAACTGCATCGTGACGGCCTGCACTTTACCTACGACGGAATCTATAACGACATCAGCCCCGGCTTCGTCTCAATTCCCGGTTTCATCAACCGCGTCGACATTCGCGAGACCTTGCAGGAAGCAGACTATCGCTTTCGCCCGAAAAAAGGCTGGATCGTGGATTGGGGACCGTCTCTGGTCGCTCGCTACGATTTCGACCACACCGGCCTGCGGCTTGACACCGATTACGTCCCATATTTTGCGATTCAAGGACGAGGCCAGACGCTTATCATCTTGCGTCCATACGAGGAACTGCGCGAGCGCCTGCGCCCGCAGGATTTTTGTTTCTATGGATATTCTGCGTACTGTGCCCCAACGACCCTGGGCAATCAGGATTATCAAGAACATACCAGCGGAGCCTCGATACAGACCGGCTATTTCAGGAAAGCCACGCTGACCGCGAGCTACTACTGGGGACAGGGCGTGAATTTTGTGGCGTCGCCGGCCAACCCGACACCATACAACCATCCTTTTCTGGCGCGGCAAGATACGGCCCAAGCCGGCCTGACCCTTCGGCCGATGAAGCCGCTGAAGATTGAGAACACCTACCTGTTCGAACGCCTACGGACCATGAATAGCACTTATCTTTTCGAACAATCCCAATTCCCCGGTGCGGGCCGCGGCATCTTCAACGACCACATTCTGCGCAGCAAGTGGAACTGGCAGTTCACTCCACAACTTTCCGCGCGCGTGATTCTGCAATACAACGCGCTCCTGGCCGGAACACCGGGCGTCGGATCTCCCTACACCTACCTCCCGACCCAAAAGCAGTTCAACGCCGACTTCCTCATCACCTATCTGGTACATCCGGGCACGGCGATCTACGTCGGCTACAACAGCGATCTGCAGAACTTGAAGGTGGATCCGGGAGTGGGCGTCTTTAACACCGCGAAGGGCTACATCAATGACAGCCGGCAGTTATTCCTGAAGGTGAGCTATTTGTTTAGATTCTGAAGCTCTCAGCTGTCAGCTCTCACCTTTCAGCCCGAACACTCAGGCCGAACACAGTGATTCCATTCGCCTTGCTGAGAGCTGACAGCTGTTCGGCGTTGATGAATCCATACCCGTTCCGGTAGAATCTAAGGATTCGAATCAAGATTGGAAGCTACTATGAAACCAGCCATTCATCCTGCATACAACGACGTGCGCGTGCATTGCGCTTGCGGCAACACGTTTATGACCCGCTCCACTCATAAGGGCGACATCGGCGTAGAAATCTGCTCAAACTGCCACCCTTTCTTCACAGGGAAACAGAAGTTGATGGACACGGCCGGCCGAGTGGAACGCTTCCGCCGCAAGTACGCCAAGAAAGACGCCGCTCCCGCGACTGCGGCAAAATAACATTTGCCATGGATTCGCGCGGATAGATCCAAAAGCTCAAGCCCTCGCTCCGGCGGGGGCTTTTACTGTGCGGACAGGTAGAATAAGACCGTGAAGAAGTTCTGGGACAATGTGTGTGGGACGAGCACTTTTGCTCGCCAGGCGGCGCAATTGAAGCCAGTCCCTGCCACTCTCACCATCGGCAACGTGACAATCTCACCCGCCACCGTCCTCGCCCCAATGGCCGGCGTCACCGACACCGTCTTCCGCCGGTTCATCCGGAACCTCGGCGGATGCGGCCTGATCATGACCGAGTTCACTTCGGCCGACGGCGTGCTGCGCAAAAAGGACCAGAAGGCTAAGCGCTATCTCCACTTCTACGAAGACGAGCACCCGATTTCCGCGCAGCTTTTCGGCAGCGATCCCTATGTGATGGCCGAGGCGGCCCGCATGGTCGAAGGCCTGGGCTTCGACCTCGTCGACCTCAACCTCGGCTGTCCCGCGAAAAAAGTCGTCAAGTGCAACGGAGGCTCCGGCCTGTTGCGCGATCTGCCGGCCATCGGCAAGATTTTCGAGGCTGTGCGCTCCGCCGTAACAATTCCCTTCACCGTAAAATTCCGCGCCGGATGGAACGACGAAGAAATCGTCTGCGTAGAACTGGCCCGCATGGCGGAGTCATGCGGCCTGGCCGCCGTAGCATTACACGCCCGCACGCGCGAGATGGGTTATAGCGGCAACGCACGCTGGGAGTGGATCGCCGCCATAAAAGATGCCGTAAAGATTCCGGTGATTGGCAACGGCGACATCCGCAGTCCAGAAGACGCCTGCGCCATGGTGAGGCGGACCGGCTGCGACGCGGTAATGATTGGCCGCACCGCGCCCTCGAACCCGTGGATCTTCCGCCAGATCGAACAGTATTGCGCAGGGATTGGCAATGCTCGTGAACGCGCAATCGAGGAAGGGCACGACTTCAGTCGTGCCGAAAACGTCGCCTTCGTTGACCCGGCTTCAGCCGCTGAGGCCAGCTTGTGCTCGGATCGATCGATTCCCTCAGGGGCTAAAGCCCAACACAATTTGATCGCTGACGGCACGGCTGAAGCCGTGCCCTTTCCGTCCGTGCTCGCGACGAGAATCGAATTGGGAGAGAAATCCTACGACGAACCTTCCGAAGCTGACCGCTATCAGATGATCCGCACCTACTTCGAGATGCTGATCGAAGAAGAACTTCCAGACGCTGTCGGCAAAATGAAGCAGTTCGCGTCGTGGTTCACCCACGGCGTCCCCGGGGGAGCAGGTTTGCGCAAGGCGATCTACGAATCGAAGAGCGCGCTGGAGATCCTAAGCCGTGTCGAAGAATTTTTCGAAGCAAGGTTATGTGGCGCGGGCACTCTTGCCCGCGAAGTCTGAGGATAAGACGGAACGCGCCTTCTCACACGCCCCTGGCGATCAACTTCCCCGCCTCACCCCTCTGCACAAACGCCCACGGCGTCTTGGGATCATGCGTGAAAACCGTCAGCCATTTTTCCGGAATTGCCTGCGCGTAGTATTGTTTTTTGCTCTCGATCGTCTGCAGCGGATATAGATCGAAGCTCATGCCCCAGGTGAGATCGATGTGCGCCGTGGTGGGCATTAGATCGGAAATATAACAGGCCGTGGTTGGAGTGTTGGCGCTCGCGCCCTCAGGGGCTGAAGCCCGCTCTGCGTGGGCGTTCAACGGCACGACTGAAGTCGTGCCCTTCCCATCGGTGGCATCTCCGTTCGTGCCATCTCCGTCCCTGCTCTCTCCGTCCATGCCTTTCCCGTTCGTGCCCGTCCTGTCCGTGCCCGTCCTTTCGTTGTTGTTCGCCATGCTTCCGCGGATGATTACCGCCTGCATGTGCGCCGTGTGGCCGGGAAAAGTTTTCACCGAGATTCCCGGCACAATTTCTTCGCCGCCTTTGAGCAGCGTCATCTGCCCGCTCTCGACCAGCGGATCGTAATTCTCTGGGATGTAACTGATGGCGTCGCGTTCGCTGGGCCGGCGCGCATACTGCCATTCGCCCTCCGGCGCGTAGTACTTGGCGCGAGGAAATGTCGGAACAATTTTGCCGTTCTGGTCACGTACCGTGTTCCATCCGCAATGATCAAAATGCAGGTGCGAGTTGATGACGATGTCGACGTCCTCCGGCGCGATGCCGCCAGCGGCGAGACAGTCGAGCAACTTCGCCGGCTGCCCATAAAACTTGACCATGCGATCGGAGAGTTTGTTGCCCATCCCAGTCTCGACCAGGACGGTCTTCTTGCCGGTGCGAATGAGCAGCGAGTTAAGTCCGGCGGTGACGTAATTCTTGTCGTCGGCCGTGACCTTGCGCGACCACATCACTTTGGGCACAACACCAAAAAAAGCGCCGCCATCGAGCGGATAAGTCCCGTCGGAAAAAATGCTGAGTTCAAAGTCGCCAAGGGTGAGCCTTTGCATACGGCTAGTGTGCCACACCAGCAAGAGCGAAAAGCCTCAACCACAGAGGACACGCGGTCCACACAGGGATACTTTGTGAGGCTCGGTGTCCTCCGACCCCATGCTAGAATCAGTACAGACGCAATGCTTCCTGACATAGAGAACCTGCTGAAGCTGCAAGATACAGACAAGGAAATCCGCCGTCTGCAGGATGAGGTGGCCGAATTTCCTAAGCGCGTCGCCGTCATTGAGCAGAAGTTGGCAGGCACCAAGGCGCAACTGGAAAAGGCCCAGGCCGCCGTCAAGACCGACGAAGCCGCCCGCCGCAAGTACGAAACCGCCATCTCCGACCTGCGCGGCAAAATTTCCAAATATCGCGACCAGTCGCTCGACGTAAAAACCAACGACCAATACAAGGCGCTGTTGCACGAGATTCAGTTCGCCGAAAAGGAAATTGCCGCCAACGAAGACAAGATTCTCGAGCTGATGGTCAACGCCGACGCGCGCGACAAGGAAGTGAAGGCCGCGCAAATTGACCTGAAGGCAGAAACGGCCGAAATCGAAAAAGAAAAAGAAGAAGCCCGCCAGCGTACCGCCGAAGACGAAAAGCTCCTCGCCGAATGGCGCGCCAAACGCGACGAGATTCGCACCGGAGTCAACGACGATCTGCTTCGTCATTACGAGCGCGTTTCGAAGTTTCGCGGAAGCGGCATCTCTGAAGTTCGCGATCAGAAATGCATGGCCTGCCGCGTCATGCTCAGGCCCCAGACCTACAACGAAGTTCGTTCCGGCCAGCAGACCATTGTGTGCGACTCCTGCCAGCGCATCCTCTATTTCAATCCCGCCGACGAACTTGCCGATCAGAAGCCTTCCACCACGCGCCCCAAACGTCATCATCCCAAGGTTGACGCTTCGCAGGCGTGGTACTACCGGTCGGAATTTAACGGAATCGGCGAAGTGTTCCTTTGTCTGACCAATTCACACGGTCAAGCCAGCCGGCGCGTCTATGACATTCATACCGGGCGCCTTATCGGCGATATCCTGATTCGCGAAGGCGATTATCGCCAGGCTTTCCCCGAAGACATTACCGACGCCCTGCGTCTGAACGGCGGCTGGACCGAAAACGAGCTCGACGCCTTCGGCACTGAGCTTCCCATGGTCGCCCTCGACTCGCTGCGCTTCGATCTCGATCTAGCTCGTCACGAGGCCGCCACCGGCCCGCATTCCAAGCAGCACATCCCGGCGGCCTCCACCGAACAAGCCGCCAGCTAGCCGATTCATGTAGCGACAGCCGCGCTCGGCTTTCCTATCGAGCGCAGCTCGACTCTGTCGTCAGCTCATCTGAAACTCCAGCATTTAAGATAGCTGCATGCCGAAAGAGCCCATCCCCTCAAATCTTCCGACGGTCAAGGTTTCCCCCCGGGGCGCGACTCGCCTGAAAGACGGCCACGTTTGGGTCTACCGCTCCGACATTGTCTCCGCGGACTCTGTTCTTCCTGGCTCGCTGGTACAGGTCTCCGACCATCGCGGCAAATTTCTGGGTACCGCTCTCTACTCCAGTTCGTCGCAGATCGCCATTCGCATGATTTCTTCCGACCGCGTGGCGGATTTTCCGCCTCTGCTTCGCGAGCGCATCGTGGATGCCATTGCCTACCGCCAGCCGTTAGTCCGCGACACGGAGGCCTACCGCGTGATTTTCAGCGAAGCTGATTTCCTTCCCGGGCTCATCGTCGACCGCTACGGCGACATTCTCTGCCTGCAAATCCTCACTCAAGCCATGGACGCCGATCCCATGCGCCAAGCGATTCTGGCCGAACTGACAAACCGCCTGCACCCAGCTTCTATTGTCGAGCGCGTCGACCCGCGCGTCCGCGAGCTCGAGACGCTTTCCCCTCGCGCATCCGGTCTGCTGCAGGGCGACAAGTCCTCTACCACTTTCACCATGAACTCCGTGCAGTTTCACTACGACGCGCTGGAAGGCCAGAAAACTGGAGCCTTTCTCGACCAGCGCGAGAACTACGCTGCCTCTGCGCAATATGCCTGGGGAGAAGCGCTCGACGTGTTTTGCTATCAGGGAGGTTTCGCCCTTCATCTCGCCCCGCGTTGCTCGCACGTTACCGGCGTTGACAGCTCGCGTCCGGCGCTCGAAGTTGCCGAGCAGAATGCCGCGCTCAACCGCCGGGATGCGAATCAACCTGAAATCGAATGGATCGAAGGCAATGCCTTCGACCTGCTCAAGGACTACGCGTCTTCGGATCGGCGCTACGACACCATCATTCTCGATCCGCCCGCCTTCGCCAAGAGCAAACGCGACCTCGATGCCGCCCTTCGCGGCTACAAAGAACTCAACCTCCGCGCCCTTAAGATGCTCCGGCCCGGCGGAATCCTAGTCACCTGTTCTTGTTCGTATCATGTGAGCCAGGCCAATTTTCTCGAAATGCTGGCCGACGCTGCCCTCGACGCGCGCCGAACCCTTCGCCTGATGGAAACCCGCGGCCAAGCAAAGGACCATCCCATCCTGCTAAATATACGGGAAACAGCCTATTTAAAGTGCGTGATCGCCATGGTAAGTTAATAGAAATAAAGCTCAAAAAGCTATTGACAATGACACACTCAACTTTTATGCTTCTTTTACGCTAATCAAGCGTCAAATGAAGTGACCGCTGCTGCGAGCCCTTTATTCGCCAGCCGGTCTCAAATCAAATCTCGAATCGCCAATATCTGAAGGAGGATTCTAGTTATGACCGTACTAACCCGTTGGGAGCCGTTCCGTGAGTTTTCCACTTTGCAGGACCGCATGAACCGCCTGTTCCGCGAATCTTACTCCGGAGAGGGCAGGGACGAGTCCTTGACTACATCGAGCTTCGCCCCCGCCGTTGATGTTTACGAAGACGAGCATAAGGTCACGTTGAAGATCGAGGTACCCGGAATCGACGAGAAAGACATCGACATCCGCGTGGAGAACAACACCCTGACTGTGCACGGCGAGCGCAAGATCGAAAAGGACGAAAAAGAAGAGAATTACCGCCGCGTGGAGCGCCAGTACGGCAGCTTTACGCGTACCTTCACTCTGCCTGCCAGCGTGGACTCCGAGAACGTTTCGGCGAACTACGAAAAGGGCGTGTTGAAGATCAATCTGCCTAAGAAGGCCGAAGCCAAGCCGAAGCAGATCAAAGTGAACGTGGGCTCGGAAAAGTCCATCGAAGCCAAATCCGCGGAGAGCAAGGCCCCCAGCAAGGCCGCGTAACTTCTTCGTGCGGAAACGAGTTGGAGCCTGTCCTTAGCCGGAGTGAAGTCGAAAAGCCCGGTCATCGAGCACAGCTCGATGCTCTTGGCGGGAGGCGGCAGAAATGCCTGCCTCCCGTTTGTTTTTGCAAATTGATGATCATTTTCAGGCGAACGCGTGTCGTGCTTTTCAGCACCTTCAGAGATTCGCTTCGCTCAGAATGACAAACGAAAGTAGAGAAAATTGCCATGCCGATCCGTTGGGACAGATTCACCGTCAAAGCGCAAGAAGCGGTCCAGCGCGCGAACGAGCTCGCCTCCGAGCACGGCAATCCCGAATTGCAGCCGCTGCATTTGCTAGCTGCGCTGCTTGAAGACAAGGAAGGCATTGTACCGCCTGTGCTGGAAAAGATCGGCATCGGTCCGCAAGCCGTGCTTAGCGATGTGTATCGCGAGATCGAAAAGCTGCCCAAGGTTTCCGGGAGTGCCGCCCAAGCCACCCTGTCGAACGAAGTCAACAAACTGCTCGAGCAGGCTTTCAAAGAAGCTTCCAACTTCAAGGACGAATACGTTTCGACCGAGCATCTGTTGCTGGCGATCACACACCTGAAGCGCGACGTTGCGCAGCAAATCCTGGCCCGCCAGGGCGCGACCTATGACGCGATCTTGAAAGCGCTTACTGTCGTTCGCGGCTCGCAGAAAGTTACCGACCAGAATCCGGAAGCTAAATATCAGGCATTGGAGCGCTATGCGCGCGACCTAACCGAGCAGGCGCGGCGCGGCAAGCTCGATCCGGTCATAGGACGCGATGAAGAAATCCGCCGCGTCGTCCAGGTCCTTTCGCGCCGCACAAAAAACAATCCTGTGCTGATCGGCGAGCCTGGTGTCGGCAAGACCGCCATTGTCGAAGGCCTCGCCCAAAGAATTATTTCTGGCGATGTGCCCGAAGTTCTGAAGAATAAGCGCGTGGTTGCACTCGATCTCGGCGCCATGCTGGCTGGAGCAAAATATCGCGGCGAGTTTGAAGACCGGCTCAAAGCCGTGCTCAAGGAAATCGAAGACTCGCAAGGCCAGATCATTCTCTTTATCGACGAACTGCACACGCTGGTCGGCGCTGGAGCGGCCGAAGGCGCCATCGACGCTTCGAACATGCTGAAGCCCGCGCTGGCTCGCGGTGAGCTGCGCGCCGTTGGCGCCACCACGTTGAACGAATATCGTAAATACATTGAGAAAGATGCCGCGCTTGAGCGGCGCTTTCAAATTGTCTTCGTCGGCGAGCCCAATGTCGAAGACACGATTTCCATCCTTCGCGGCCTGAAGGAAAAATACGAAGTGCATCACGGCGTTCGCATCAAAGACTCGGCCATCGTCGCCGCGGCTACACTTTCGCATCGCTACATCACCGACCGGTTTCTGCCGGACAAGGCTATCGACCTGATCGACGAAGCGGCGGCCTCGCTGCGCATTCAGATCGATTCGCTGCCTACCGACATCGATCAGCTGGAACGCAAGGCCATGCAGCTGGAAATCGAGAAGCAGGCGCTGAAAAAGGAAGACGACCCGAACTCGAAAGAGCGGCTCGCGGTTATCGAAAAAGAGCTTGCCGAAATCCGTGAAAAATCCAATACGCTGAAGGCTAGCTGGAAAAAGGAAAAAGACCTCATCGCTCGCGTTCGCGCCCTGAAGGAACAGATCGAAAAACTGAAGGTCGAAGAGCAGGCCGAGGAACGGAAAGGGAACCTGCAGCGGGTCGCCGAAATCCGCTACAGCCTGATTCGCCAGGCCGAAGACGAGCTGGCCAAGCTGAGCAAGCAGATGGAGAGCCAGGGCGGCAAGCGCATGCTTAAGGAAGAAGTTGACGAAGAGGACGTAGCTCGCATTGTTTCCAAGTGGACGGGAATCCCCGTCTCGAAAATGCTGGAAGGCGAAGTAAAGAAGCTGGTCACGATGGAAGAGCGCCTGCGGCAGCGCGTCGTAGGGCAGGATCCTGCTTTGGAGCGCGTGGCCAATGCGATTCGCCGTTCCCGCGCCGGACTCAGCGATCCCAAGCGTCCCATCGGTTCGTTCATCTTTCTTGGGCCAACTGGGGTCGGCAAGACCGAACTGGCGCGCGCCCTCGCCGAATTTCTCTTCGACGACGAGCACGCCTTGTTGCGCATCGACATGTCCGAGTACATGGAGAAGCATTCTGTCGCTCGACTGATCGGCGCGCCTCCTGGATATGTCGGCTACGAAGAAGGCGGCCAACTCACGGAGCAGGTGCGCCGTCGTCCCTATGCGGTTGTGCTCTTCGACGAAATCGAAAAGGCGCATCCCGATGTGTTCAACGTGCTCTTGCAGATGATGGACGATGGCCGGCTGACCGACGGCAAAGGCCGCGTCGTCGACTTCAAGAACACGATTATCATCATGACCTCGAACATCGGGTCGAGTTATTTGCAGGCGGACAATGTGCGCACCCCGGAGGACTTTGAGAAAGCCAGCGAGCAGGTGCAGAGTTTGCTGCACACGCACTTCAAGCCTGAGTTTTTGAACCGCGTCGATGACATCATCGTCTTTCGCCCGCTGGGCAAGGAACAGCTGGTGCGGATCATCGAGCTGCGGCTGGAAGACGTTCGCCGCCTGCTGGCGGATCGCAAGATTTCTCTGGAGCTGACGGATGCGGCCAAAGATCTACTATTCACGCAGGGTTACGATCCGAACTTCGGCGCGCGTCCGTTGAAGCGTGCGATCCAGAAGCTGATACAGGATCCGCTGGCCCTGAAGATTCTCGACGGCGAGATTCTCCACGGCGATCACGTAATCGTCGATGCCGACAAGAAAGCCGGCAAGATGTTGTTCGAGGTGAGCAAGCGCGTAGGCGAGAAAGAACCAGCCAAAGCAAAACGATGAGGCTCAAGAGCGGAGCTGCTATACGCGCTTGGCCGTCGAGCTTCGCTCTACCTGTGGGTCTGAGACCCGGACCCACACAACACAAATCCCCAGGGCATGGGTGTACACTCGTTGATTCGCGTGTCCGCTATTACTTCTTGCCTGTGAGGATCGATTCGTGAAACGACGGATTTCTTTCATTTCTTGCTGTGCTCTGGTTGCATTTATCCTTTGCGTAACGGCTTCCGCGCCCGCGGGAGCTCAGACTTCGCCCACCAAGCCACTAACCATTGAAACGATGTATCAGCCGGGAGGACTGACCGGACGCGCGCCCGAGACGCTGGAGTGGAGTCCGGACGGGACCAGGCTGACGTTCGTGCAGCGCGACGAAAAAGGCGAGAAGGGCGAGCTGTGGAACGTGGACGTGGCCACTGGCGAGAAGCAAGTGCTGGTCAACGCGGCGAAGCTGGCGTCACTCGATCCTGACCTGAATAAAGTGGTGAAAAACGAGCGGGAGAAGGAGCGGCGGACTCGCTACCACGTGGCAGCATATTTGTGGGCACCAGATTCGAAGCACTTGATCTTCGATTCGCAGGGACAGCTTTGGCTCTACGACCTGGGATCGGAGACTGCGGTGCAGTTTACTTCCGCGTCCGATCCTAGCGGAGATCCCAAGTTTTCGCCGGATGGCGGGCACGTGGCTTATGTGCGCAAGCACAATTTATATGTTCGTCCGGTCAACGGGAAAGATGAAAAGCAATTGACGAAGGACACCGGTGACAACCTGTTCAACGGCGACATTGACTGGGTGTACGCCGAAGAACTGGCGGTGCGGAGCAACTATTTCTGGTCGCCCGACAGCAAAGAAATTGTGTTCCTGCACATGGATGAAACTAAGGTGCCGATTTATCCCATCACGGACTGGCTGCCAACGCATCCCAGCGTGGAGAACGAGAAGTATCCAAAGGTGGGCGATCCGAATCCGGTAGTGAAGTTGGGGGTGGTCGATGCGGATAAGAGTAAAGTGCATTGGATTTCGCTGACCAGCGACCAGGAGTCCTACATCCCGCGGTTTGGCTGGGCGCGCGACGGAGTGATTTGGGCGGAAGTGCTAAACCGCACCGAAGACAAGATGGACCTGTATTTCGTGGATGCGAAATCAGGCAAGTCGCGGATTGTGCTGACCGAAACTACGCCCGGGGCGTGGATCGACTTTGAGCACACGGAAGTTCGCTTTCTGAAATCCAATGGACAGTTTCTGTGGCCGAGCTGGCGCGACGGGAATATGCATCTCTACTTGTACAGCTTTGACAAGCAGAATCCGATGGCGTCTGACGCCAGGCTGGAGCGGCAATTGACGAAGGGCGACTTCGAAGTGATGGGAATCGAAGGCGTGGACGAAGCCGCGGGTACAGTATTTTTCTCGGCAAACAAGGACGATCCACGACAATTGCACATTTTTTCGGTGCAGCTGGATGGCTCGGGCTTCAAGGCGCTGACTTCGGAAGAGGGAATGCACGTGGGAAATTTCAGCGACGATGGAAAGCACTATACGCACATGTTTTTTGGGCCCCAGACGGCAACGACAATTTCGCTTTGCGCTGTGGGAGGAGCCTGCAAACCGGTATGGAAAGCGCGAGATGCGATCGCCGAATATGGGTTGCGGGCCCCGAAGTATCTGGAGTTCAAGGCGGAGGATGGGACGACACTTTACGGGCGGTTATTGCTTCCTGCGGATGCGCCGGCCAGCGGCAAGATTCCGCTGATCGTGAATATTTATGGAGGTCCGGCGGCGCAGATGGTGAGGAAAGGAGCGCCCGATCCTTTCGACGAAATTCTGTCACGCAAGGGATTTGCGATTTTTGCGGTGGATAATCGGGGGACGCCGGGGCGCGATCGAAAATTCCAGACGGCGATCCGGCATGAATTTGGCGCCATTGAATTGAAGGATCAACTGACCGCGCTGGATCAGCTGTTCGCGCAATATCCGCAGCTCGATAAGGATCACATGGCGATCTGGGGATGGTCGAATGGCGGATCGATGACGCTGTATGCGATGACGCATTCGGACCGCTTTCGCGCGGGTGTGGCCGTGGCTCCGGTCACGAACCAGGTAAATTACGACACGATTTACACCGAGCGCTACATGGGCCTGCTGAAGGACGATAAGGCCGGATACGAAGAATCAGATGTGACGCGGGACGCGGCCCAGTTGCATGGCGCGCTGCTGCTGGTGCATGGCACAAGCGACGACAATGTGCATTTTCAGAACAGCATTCAGATGATCAACGCACTGATCAACGCGGGGAAACAGTTCCGGCTGATGATCTATCCTAACAAGACGCATAGCATCGCGGGCAAAGACGCGCGGGTGCATCTGTTTAACATGATTGTGGATCACTTTGAGCGGGAGCTGAAGTAATTGGTCAGCCGCTAGTGATTAGTGGCTATAGTACAGATCTCGAATATTCAGGCGGTTTGGTGAGTTCGAAGCCGCTTTATTTGTGCCTTCCAGAACCTTTGCGCGGGCTCTCTTTGGAAGAACTTTCTTTTGACGGACTGTCCTTGGAAGACACTTCCTTCGATGAGCTCTCTTTGGAGGAGGTGTCTTTCGACGAGGAATCTTTCGCGGAGCTATCCGATTTCGATTTCTCGTCCTTTTTGTCTTTGGTGGAGTCTCCACTGCCGGAGGCTCCTGGGGAAGAGACCTTCTTGGCGTAGTCGGTAACGTACCAGCCGGAGCCCTTGAACTGGACGGCGGGGGCGGAGATCATCTGCTCGACCTGGCCGCCGCACTTGGGGCACTTCTTGACCATCTTGTCGGAGTAGAGTTGGATTTTTTCGAAGCGGTGGCCGCACTTCTTGCATTCGTATTCGTAAAGGGGCATGAGCGTGAGACGGTTGTGAGGGATAACTCGGTTTCTTATTGATTTTAGGGGCGCGCAGTAATTGCGTCAATTCTGGGTGCGGGACATTTACGCCAACAACCGCATAGTTTCCGCATGCCGACGATCCTTAGTTAGTCGGCTTCCGCGTGCCGTTAAGGCTAGCTTGCCTGGGAGCAGAGTCCGCGTGGTCGACAGGATGTGGGGACATGCAATTTATGTTTCCCAATGTCACCAGGCAACGAGGCGTACAATATGGCGCCGAGAATCGGACCCTGGAGAAAGACAGGATCGACATGGGTGGTCCTATTGGCATTCCTGGATACGGCAAGCTTTCGATGGCAGCGGACGCGAATGCCCGGCTGCTGGTGGTGTTTGGCGGCATAACCGTTGGTGGGATTCAGAGTGGCGTCTACATGTGGAACTACGTGAGCGACATCAAGGACCGGTACCACATCTTCGTTGCGCTCAACAATGAGGTGGACGGTAACAAGGCCTACGACTCGCTGATGAGCACACTCCAGGCGCAGGGCCTCACCCCGTCCCAGCAGATCCTTTATCTCTTTTCGGGCGGCTACAGGCCTGGGATGGGCCTGCTGACCAGCAAGAGTCCCGACCTGTTCTCGTCGATCTACCTGGTCGACATCTGGATGGGCGTGACCAAGAAATCTCACTCCATTGTCCCGGACTTCTACAAACACCTGGTAAATAAGATGCCGGCGAAGATCACCTACGTTTACACGTCGTTCGGGGCCAATAACGATGCGGCGAGAGATTACATCGCGAACAAGTTGGGGCCGGAGAGAGCGACATTGGTTAAGGGTCAGAAGGGTGAGGAAGGGATGCAAGTCCACATGCGCACTAATATCGCGGCCATCGGCATGCTCCAATAGGAGGGCTCGCCCAGCCGGTGATGATACTCCCAATCGCGCTGTCTGCGAGTTCCAAGCGTCGAAGGAAGGTGCCAAGTCACGCCAAATGCCCGCGAACCTAATTGATAATAGTGGGCCAGAATTGATAATAGTGGGCCAGAGCGGGCCATTCTCGCCGCCCCCTCCAGGGGCTGAAACCACTTTCCCGGTCGTAAACCCGCCGCAAGTGGAATCACGGCAACGTCCGTGCCGCCGGCTTTCCCGCTGCTTTATAGTCTTTGGGATAGACCACCAGGCAGCGTCGCATCCCTTCACCTTCGCTCTCGGTGCGCAGGTCAGCCTCGTCGCGTAGTGCAAGGTGAACGATCCGGCGCTCCCGCGACGACATCGGACTGAACTGGTAGGGCGTTCCCGTCTTTCGTACTTTCTCGGCGGCGACGGTGGCAGCAGTCTTTAGTTCCTGAATACGCAGCGACCGCTGATTCTGGCAGTCGAACGAAATCTTCTCATGCTCTCCGGAAGGCAGACGCAGCATTTCCAAAGCCAGCAGTTCCAGCGCCCGTAACAGCTCTCCGCCACGGTCGAGCAGCAGCGCCGAGTCAGGCCCGGAAAAATCCACCAGAATCTCGGGTTTCTCCCAGTCGCGGTTCTCCGGCAGCGGCGGATCCACAATAATCCGGTACTTCAATCGCAGTCCGCCGTGGGTGACTACGGCCTGAAGAAACTCATTAATCTTTTTTGCGGCAGCGAGTTTGTCGGGAATGGACATGGAAATTCAGCTCTCAGCCATCAGCCGTCAGCTTTCAGCTGGGCCGATTCAGAATTTGATGTTTGTTACTTTGCCAAGAAATCGCAGTACAACCCCTCTACAAACTTTCGGATGCACGTTCTCGCATGGACGCTTCAGCTGATAGCTGACGGCTGAAAGCTGACAGCTATTTCTCCTTCTTCCGAGCCCGCTTGGCCAGCATCTCACGCATTTCGCGGCCCAACGCTGTCCGATTCATCACAGCTTGTTGCGCAATCTGAATCAAGTTCGATTCCGCATAATACAGATTCAGTCCCGCCGGCAGCCGGAAGAAGATGAACCCCATCATCAGCGGCATCATGATCGTCATCATCTTCTGCTGGGCCGGATCCACGCCCGGTTGCGGCGTCATCTTCTGGGTGACGAGCATGCTGACAACCATGAAGATGGGCAACAAGTAAATAGGATCGGCCGCGGACAAATCATGAATCCAAAGCCAGTGCGCGTGGCGCAGGTCGAGCGCCACCGCCAGCATCTTGTAATAGGCCCACAAAAACGGGATCTGTATCAGCATCGGCAGACATCCGCCCGCCGGATTCACTCCTTCTTTCTTGTAGAGCGCGCTGATCTCCTCATTCATCGGAGCCTTGCGCGGATCCCGGAGGCTGTACTTCTTATACTTCTCCTGAATCGCCTTGATCTGCGGCGCCACGCGCTGCATCTTCAGCATCGATTTCATCTGCGTAATACGTAGCGGCAGCAGCGCCACACTGATGATCAGCGTCTGTAGGACGATAGCCCAGCCCCAGTTTGGGACTACGTGACTATACGTCCACTTGAGCCAGAGAAAAAGCGGCTTGGCGATGATCCCAAAGAAGCCGAAATCAACCAGGCCATTGAGATCATTGTCGGCGCCCGATACGCCTGGCACCGGAATCTTCTCCAGAACCTCCAGCTCTTTGGGGCCAACGAAGAGCCGCTCCGATGTTGGGCCGTGCAGGTTGCCCACGGCAGCGCCAACCACGTCCACGGTTACCATCTCTTTCGAGTCAGGCTTCTGGGGATCGTGCGGAACCGATAAAGGGTTGCGCAGCGTCACCATTGACGCCGTGGCTGGATCGTCTGGGATGAACACAGCTGCAAAATACTGGTCGGTGGGACCGGCCCAGTGAAACGGTCCCGGGATGGTGCCACCGCCACTGATCTTCTTTGTGGGTACCCGCTCAATGTTTTTGTTGAACTGGTAATCGATGGCTGCGGCGGCCCAGAACGCCGGCGTAACTTGATCGCCGAACCCCGAAGGCCATGCCGGCAATGTCGGAACGACACTACCTTTGTACGTCGCACTGGTTTCGAGCTTGACGATGTAGGTGTTATCGAAACTGAAAGTCTTGCGAACCGTCAGATCCTGGTCCGCGTATTCGAATGTGATCGTCGTGGGAGCTGTTTGATTGCCTTCGCGCGACGCGACGTACAGCGCCGAATTGAGTCTGCCGCGCAGGCCCTCGTCGTAAGTCCACAAAGAAAGCGGATATCCATATTGCGCGGCCGCCGCGGGATTGACCATGTCGAGCGGCCCATTCTGCGCATCGTTGTTGAACTTTTTAAGAATCCACGACTTCGCCTGCGCCCCACGATTGGTGAATGTGATCCGGTAGAGATCGTTCTCAATGACGGTTTCGGTTTCACTCGTAGCCTGCTTGGCAGCCCCCGAGGCCGCCGCAGGACTACTGGCAGAAATAACGCTTGGCGCAACCCTAGAAGTTGCGGTGGTGGCTGCACTCTGCGGTTGCGCGGCCTGGTTTTGCTGCTGCGGCGTGACCGGTTGCGGAAAGTATTTCTTAAGCAACGGTTGGAATGCCAGCATCACGATGAACGTCAGCAGGAAAACCAGCATCAGCCGTTTCTCGCTGCCGGGTTCGTGTTGTGGATTTTGAATGTCTGGCAAAGTTACGGTTTCCTTACGGATGCCCCATCTCTCGCCTCTTTTGCGAGAAGTGGGACCCTTCACAATTCAAGCTCTTCACCACCGGATCGTAGCCGCCATGAGCAAAAGGATGACAGCGCAGCAGCCGCGTCAAAGCGATCAGCCCTCCGCGCACCGCGCCATAACGCTCCACCGCTTCACGCGCGTATTCCGAGCAGCTCGGGACATAACGGCAACTAGGCAAAAACATCGGCGAGATAGCCCACTTATAACCTCGCAGCAGCTTGAGCGTAACGAATTTGGCGACTTGGCGCATGTATTCGGCTTCAGCCTCTCGGCTTCCGGCTTCTGGAGCTTCCCTCTAGTCCCCTGGTGGACTCGTTCTCTGTCTTGCCTGCGAGCTTCTGTTCGATCACTTCGAAAGCCCGGCTGACTTCGTTCACTACCTCCGCGAAGTCAACCGTCAACAGCGTCTTCTTTGGGTTTATGACAACGTCCGCACTCACTCCCCCGGCCGGACGTGTTAGCCGCACAGCCTCGCGCAAACGCCGCTTCATCCGGTTGCGCTGTACCGCTCCACCGAGCGCACGGCCGACGGTAAATCCAATGCGAAGGCCCGAAGCCACAGGAGACTGAACGACTGCAGCCTTTGCGCCTGCGCCTGGATCCTGGCGCTGCCAGTAGAACACGGTCATGGATGCCGAAAAGTGCCGCCGTCCCAGCTTGTACACACGCTCGAAATCGGCGTGACGTAGCAGCCGCGCGCTACGGGGAAAGGTGCCGCGGCCGGATCGCGGCTCGACCTCTCGCTTCGACACTGAATTATTCGCGGAAACCTGGTTTCACCGAGACCCGCTTGCGCCCCTTGGCGCGCCGGCGGGAAATTACTTTCTTGCCGCCCTGGGTCTTCATGCGCGTGCGAAATCCGTGCACCTTCGATCGCTTGCGCCGGTTGGGTTGGAATGTACGCTTGGGCAAAGTTGCTCGCTCCTGATTCCTTCGACAGTGTTAGGGCAAACTGTAAGTATAAATCAGGCCGTGCATTACCACCAAACCGCAATCCATCTCCCCATCCACTTCTGATTTCACAGCGTCCCACACCCGCAGGCGTGATCTGAGCGCCGCCGTTCTTCAGGCGGAACGAACTCGCGCGCAGACTCGTGTCGTGACTGGGTAAGAACGATTTGTTGCCAACTTGCAATCTCTATTCATACGGACTCGCCTTGCACCTTCTCTGCGGCAGTTACCATCGCGCTACTTGACAGCACCATGCATTCGGGTTCTGAATAGCAATTCACGGAAAAATTCCTGCTGAACTTTTCCACACAACAAAAAAATTTGTGCTACTATGCCGCACTGATTCGGCTTCAAAAACTTTTTTTGCTTTTGGCACCGCGCACCGTAAATCGGGCGTTTTCCGCAGTAAAATTGTTGGCTCCAGCTACTTCGTCAAACGGCAGTTTTGAATAGGCGCTCTATGACCAGCCGCCGGGGCGCCTCGGTGACTATTTCATATATGTCAGTCCCAAGCACAACCATCTCTCCGAACCCCTGGGCTCGCATCCTGGATGCGCTGGAAAAGAAAATCAACCGGCATTCCTATGACACTTGGCTCAAGCCCACACGCTACAGCCACTCCAGCGGAGGCATTCTCTTCGTTCGCGTTCCCACGGTTGAGTTCCGCCATGCCGGCGACAAATATGCCGACCTGATCCAGGAAGCCATCGACAATCTGGGCCTGGGATTCAACGACGTAAAATTCGTGACTCAAGAAGATGACCCTGCGGCAACGCCGGTCCGACACGACGGCGGTCTTACTGCCGCTGCCGGAGCCTCCAATCCATCGCAGTCGCGCTTCGATTGGGATGGCGCCGCGCAATTGAATCCTCGCTACACCTTCGACGCCTTCGTCATCGGCAGCGGCAACCAGTTTGCCCACGCCGCCTGCCAGGCCGTCGCCGAACGTCCTTCCAAGGCTTATAACCCGCTCTTCCTTTACGGCGGCGTTGGCATGGGCAAGACTCATCTCATGCAGGCCATCGGACACGAGATCAAGCGCCGCACGCCGCAGACTGCCATCTCCTACGTATCCAGCGAAAAGTTCACCAACGACATGATCAACTCGCTGCGCTACGACAAGATGTCCAGCTTCCGCGACCGCTTCCGCACCGTCGACGTGCTCCTCATCGACGATATCCAGTTCCTAACCGGCAAAGAGCGCACCCAGGAAGAGTTCTTCCACACTTTCAACGCCTTACATGAGTCCATGAAGCAGATCGTCATTGCCAGCGACCGCTCGCCCAAAGAGCTGGCCGAGATCGAAGACCGTCTGCGCAGCCGCTTCGAGTGGGGATTGATCGCCGACATCCAGCCTCCGGACCTCGAGACCAAAGTTGCGATTCTGCAAAAAAAGGCCGAGCAGGAAAAAGTAACGCTGCCCACGGATGTCGCGCTCTACGTGGCGTCGAACATTCGCTCGAACGTACGGGAACTCGAAGGCGCTCTCATCCGCCTCGTCGCCCACTCGTCTCTTATCGGCGCCGAGATCACGTTGCCTTATGCGCAACAGGTGCTGAAGAATTTCATCGACTCCCAGGCCCGCAAGGTCACGATCGAGTCGATTCAGAAAATGGTCGCCGAGCAATTCGGCCTGCGCCTGGTCGAGATAAAGGCCAAGAATAATTCGCGGGCTATTGTCTACCCGCGGCAGGTTGCCATGTACCTGGCCAAACACATGACCGAAGCTTCGCTGCCGGAAATCGGCCGCCAGTTCGGAGGCAAGCATCACACCACCGTGCTGCACTCGGTCGAGAAGATCGAAGAGCTCCGCAAGACCGACAAAGATTTGAACAGGCTGATCAATAAACTGACCGAGCAATTAGGTGGATGAATCGCAGCGATGAAGAAGTTTTCCACTCACCAGTCCAGTCTCGCTTTGCGTTGGCTGTGAATGCGATGTGGAAGTTGTGTAAGGCAGGACAGAAATCGGAAGGAAAGCCGGATTACACTGGCGCCTCCGAAGCCTTCGGGACCGATTTCTAACATCAAGGGTACGGCGGGAAAGTGGTGACAACAGGCGAGTTGTCTCGGTTTTCCACTTCTCCGCAGGCCCTTCTGTTACTGCTGGTTTTATAGGTTTTGTATTTGATATAAGGTAGTAATAAAAGTAGCAGCGCAAGTAGCCAGTATCGGGGAGACGGACTTTATGCCGGTGGAAGCCGCCGTTGCCGCGGGAACCATGGAGATCACGGTCAGCAAGTTCGAGTTGCTGCGGGAATTGACTGCCACGCAAGGTGTGGTCGAGCGCAAGACGACAATTCCAATTCTTTCCAACTATTTATTCGAGGCCGGCGGCGACCGCTTGTCGCTCACTGCCACCGACCTCGATCTCAGCCTCCGCACCTCATGCAGCGCCAAAGTAAAAAAAGAAGGCTCCTGCACCATCCCCGCGCGCAAACTTCACGACTACGTGAAGCTGTTGCCTGACGCCGACATCACCATCAAACTGCTCGAAAATCACTGGGTCAGCATTCGCTGCGGCCGCTCCAACACAAAGATGGTTGGCATGGCGAAATCTAACTTCCCCAGCCTGCCAGCGTTCCCCACCTCGGGCGCGGTCACGATTCCAGCCCAGGTTCTGCGTGGCCTGATCGCCCGTACTGGGTTCGCGATTTCAAATGAAGAGTCGCGCTACACGCTCAATGGCGCCCTTATGCTGCTGAAGCCCGAGTCCATCACCATGGTCGCCACCGACGGCCATCGCCTGGCCCATTGTGAACGCGCCGGAGAGAAATTCGACGGTGTCTCCGGCGAACTGAAAACTCTCGTCCCGAAGAAAGCGATGGACGAACTGAAGTCTCTCCTCGATTCCACCGACGCCGAGACCATCGAGTTCGCCAAGGACGATTCCACACTCTTCTTTCGCATTGGCGGCCGGCTGTTGACCTCGCGCCAGCTCACGGGACAGTTCCCCAACTTCGAAGCCGTGCTGCCGAAAGACAACAGCAAGATCGTCCCCCTGAACTCCGACGAACTGAATTCCGCTATTCTGCGCGTAGCCCAGTTCGCCGACGAGCGTTCGCGCGCCGTCCGCCTGCGCCTGGAAAAAGGCGAACTCAAGATTTCCGCGTCCTCCACTGAAGCCGGCGAGTCGGAAGACTCCATCGAAGCTCCCTACACAGGCGACCCGTTGACTATCGGCTTCAATGCCCAATATCTGGTCGAGTTCCTCAAAGCCGCCGGAACCAGCGAAGTCCGCTTGGAACTGAAAGATCCCCAGTCCGCCGGCCAATTCCGCCCCGCCGAAGGCGACGACTACAAATATCGATATATCGTCATGCCGATGCGGATTTGAGCGCGGCTATTGAGGATCTTCGATGACCAAGGAGAACAACCTAGAGGAGGAGCTTGTCGGTGTTCGGGAGCACGGCGGGATATGGGTGCGCTCGAATCCCGGTGACTTGTAGTTATTCTTTGGATCCAAAGTCGTCTGGCTTCTATCCTGATTATGCGTCGGCCTTTAGGGCTGGTCTCGGGGTAGCGGGGCTCGGCAACGGTTTTCTGGTGAAGCAGGTCTGGGCCGAGGACCCGGCGTACCTGCTCTACTGATGCCGGAAAGATGGGTGCGTAGCGCATGGGTTGAACCCGCCTACTCGTAGAGCGTCTACAGCTTCCGAAGGCGCGTCTTCCGTCGCGTGGGCTAGACCGCGAGCACTATTTGCAGTTCAATTCTCTTCGTTATGCCGGACAAAACGGACTTGCGGCATCCAGAAACCTCGAGGTGGTCTTCTCCTACTCCCACCGGGATGAAACCCTGCGCGACGAACTTGAGAATCATCTTAGCATTTTGAGCCGGAGCGGAATAATCTGGGTGGCACGATCGGCAAATTTCGGGTGGGACCGAGTGGGACCCTAAGATTGACGAACACCTGAACAGAGCAGACATCATTCTTTTGCTGGAGAGCGCGGATTCATTAACTCCGAGTACTGTTACAAGAGGGAATAGGCTGCGCCATTGAGCGGCACGAGCGCGGAGAGGCGCGCGTGATTCCCGTATTCAAGACCGTGCGACTGGAGAGGGGCACCTTTCGGGAAATTGTAGGTATTCCCTAAGGACATGAAGCCCGATGACGAGTCGGCTTACCAAGACGAGGCTATACCGACGTCGCTGTAGGAGTCCGCAGGGTAGCAGAGGAGCTGCGCAGAACGCCGAGGAAGGCTCCAACAGGCGTTGGAGCCGGGCGGAATAACTTTCAACGGACACAGCTAAGAACGCGATCCCGTCAACCATAGCAACTGAGGGGCGGAACTCCGTAGGATGGCGACCGAATCCGAGTAAGCTTCTCCTGGAAGGCCCACATATCGAAGTTGTGATAAGCACTACGCGTCCAGAACTCCAAAGAAGGACGAGCGATTGGACTGGACTTCCGAGAACTTTCAGTTCGTGCATTGATCGATACTGGCGCATCTCTAACCGTAATAAACCCGCAAATCGCTAGCACTTGTAAACTTCTCCAAACCGATTGGAACCGGATCAGCTACTGTGGGCGGGATGGCCGGTCGCTATCCAGCATATGCAGCAGCCATTTCGTTTCCTGAGACCGATTTGCCAGGCTTTGATGTAATTCGGGTGGTAGCATGTCCCATCATTGAGCAGCGGTTCTTTTCCTGTCTCGTCGGCCGCGACATCTTGCGCAAATGGTTGATGACATACGACGGCCCAAACGGCCAAGTTGAAATCCAGGCATAATCCTTCGTCATTGCCGCGCGGCCTCCGCTCTCATCCTCTTGACCTCCCGCTTCCCCTGCCTTACATTACCGACCACTTCAATTTCGGAGGCGCCACCGTCATGCTAAGCGGCTTCAAGAAATTCATCCTGCGCGGAAATGTTGTGGACATGGCGGTAGGCGTGGTGATTGGCGCGGCCTTCGGCGTCGTGATCACCGCACTGACAAAAGACTTGTTGACCCCCTCATCGCCGCCCTGTTCGGTAAGCCAGACTTTTCCTATCTCGGATTCACCATTCGCGGACGCCATTTCCAGTCGGAGATTTCATCAATGCCGTGCATATCGTTTCTCCTGGTCGCCGTGGCGGTTTACTTTTTCGTGGTAACGCCCGTGAACGCCCTGGTGGCTCGGATGAACCGCGGGGAGGCGCCTCCTGATCCCACGACCAAGAAGTGTCCCGAGTGCCTCAGCGAAATCCCTATCGAGGCGCGCCGCTGCGCCCACTGTACGCAGCCCGTGATGGGCAGGGCCGCGTGAGACTTGACCACTCTCCCGGCCACTCCCGGCTCGGCGTCATCCTTTAATATTGCAGTATGGAATTGCGGCGGAGATTGTTGTCGCCCGGTCATGGTAGTGGCCCTGGCAGCGTTGTCGCTCTCTCTTACCGCGCCCGCTCAAACTTCATCGTCTTCCTCTTCTTCGAATTCCGCGAAACACCTCAAGAGACCGGCTGCGCCCATCGACGCGGCTATCGATGCAGGCGCCGTAGACAAATGGCGTCTATCGCAATAAGTCGCTCGCTCTGTCGTGCAAGATTCCCGAAGGCTGGGTGCTGCGGACGGAGGAGATGAACGACCGAGAGGAAGAAGAGGAACAAAAAGACAAGGCGGATTCCGCGGAGTCGCCCGCAGGTGCGGCCTCCAGCGCGGGCGCCAAGGTCTTGTTGGCCGCCTTCTCGCGCCCACCAGCGGCTCGGGCCGAAGAGGTGAATTCTTCCATCCTCATCGCCGTCGAAAGAGCAGCCGCCTACCCTGGACTAGAAGATGCCGCGCAATATTTCGGCCCGCTCACTGAAGTCGCCAAGTCTCAGGGGTTAACCATAGACGAAGACCCCTACGAAATCGCGGTCGGCACAAAAACCTTGGTCCGTGGAGACTTTCACAAAGATGTCGGATCGCGCGTCATGCACCAATCCACGCTAGCAATGCTGGCGCACGGCTACGCCATGTCCATCACAATCATCGCCGGCACCGAAGATGACGTAGAAGAACTGATCGACGGCCTGACTATCAGCCCAAGCGGAAAATAGCCGCTTGCTGCCAGAACCTTCTTGCAGGGCCCCCGCAGCCTCATTTGCCCAAGTCGTCGAAGTTCAGCGCCATAGGCGCGACCGAAAATAGCCCGCCAGTTCCACTGGCGGTTAGGTCTTCCAGCAGCCTATCCTCACTCGAGCCCTTCCGGATGCAAACTCAAATCCTTCTCCCCGCGCGCCTTCTTTTCCGCGTACTTCTTCATCCAGGCTTCCCAACTCTTGCCTGCCGCAGTGTCGCGCCCCGAAAACGCCAGGGCGCCAATCTCCGCGTACGAAACCGTAACCTTCTCGTTCGAATTCTTCGGATAAAGCCGGACAAACGATTCTTTCAGCGAAGCCCCGGTCCGCCGGTCAAAAAGATACCCTTCGAACTTCGACCCATCCTTGCGAGTGATGGTCACATCCCCCCGGTAGTCAAACGCCTTTTCCAGAGCGGCTCGCAACTCTTCTTCGCTGGCGAGTTCGGGAATCCAGCCTTCCAGCCGTTCATGCGCCGTCCCCGGCGCAACTTCCAGCGTATCCGGATTCGTTGCGCCAGCATGGGGCGTCGCCCCGCCCGACGCATGATCAACGTGCCCGCCTTCTTTTCCCGTCATAAATGAGAAGGGCACGACTGCCGTCGTGCCATAAGCATTCCAAGATGAAAAGGCTTTAGCCCCTGAGGATCCAAACCGCGGAGTAACCCTAGGCTCGCGTTTCATGCAGCGACTCAGGCGCCGCAATCTGCACCAACGGATGCACCGCCATCTGCGGCTCGTCGAGCAGTTGCAGCGCCTCGTCGTCGCGATACCGCGAGAACAGCGTCCCTTTCACGGTAGCCAGAAATCCGCCCAGCGAACTGAACGTCGCATTTACCGCTGACGCCTCATACCCGCTATGCACCATGCAATTCGCGCACGCCGGATTCCCCGACTCCGTGCCGTAATTGCTCCACTCGGTAGTGGCCAGCAGCTCCGCGAAGGTTTCCGCATACCCGTCCTGCAGCAAGTAGCACGGTTTCTGCCACCCGAAAATATTGTAAGTCGGCATTCCCCACGGTGTGCACGGATACGTGCGCTTCCCCATCAGGAATTCCAAGAACAGCGGTGACAAATTAAATTGCCAGCTCTTCTTGCGATTCGACAGAATTGCGCGGAACATGCGCCGCGTTCGCGCCCGTCCCAGAAAGTGCTTCTGATCCGGCGCCTTGTCATACGAGTACCCGGGCGAGAGCATCATACCCTCCACGCCCAGCTCCATCATCTCGTCAAAGAACGCCCGCACCGACTTCGGATTCGCCCCATCGAACAGCGTTGTATTCGTCGTCACCCGGAACCCGCGGCGCAGCGCCTCTTTCACGGCGTCAACTGCAATTTCATATCCGCCTTCGCGGCAGACGGCCAGGTCATGTTCTTCCCGCTGTCCGTCCAGATGCACGCTGAAAGTCAAATATTTGCTGGGTTTGAACAAGTCGATCTTTTCTTTCAGCAGTAATGCATTGGTACACAAATAAATATATTTTTTCCGCGCTACCAGCCCCTCAATGATCTCCCCGATCTGTGGGTGCATCAGCGGCTCCCCGCCCGGGATCGACACCATTGGCGCCCCGCACTCTTCGACCGCTCGGAAACACTCCTCCGGCGTCAAATCCTTCTTCAAAATGTGCGCCGGATACTGGATCTTTCCGCATCCCGCGCACGCCAGGTTGCAGCGGAACAGCGGCTCCAACATCAGCACCAGCGGATACTGCTTCCGCCCAGCGAGCTTCTGCCGCAGCACATAGCTAGCCACGGTCCACATCTGTGACACAGGAACAGGCATGAATTTTAAGGATTTCCTTTGTCCGTCTATTTTATCAGGCTTTCCGGTTCACGGTTCCACTCCCCGGACCAAGCCCGGCAACCGTTTGGCTACCGCGCGACTCTCGGTTACCACGGGTGTTGCCTCAGGCGCTGCAATTCTCTGCAACCCCCATCACTCTGCCCTCCTCTAACGCCTATGGGCAAGCGCAACTATCCCTTCCCCAAAGGAGTCTTGTTCCCCCACCCGAAACCCGATACCCTATCTTCGGTCACTCGGAATCTGGGTCACTCCTATGTTTAGTCCACACCCCAACTTAGCCGACGAAGTGAACCGCAGCATCGTCCAGTCGGAAGTTGAGGGCGGCGTCTACCTGGGCGATCTGCCGCCATCGACAGTCCTTCAAATCCAGACCCTGAACCACTGTTATACGGCCGTTCTTCTAGGCGGCAGTGAAGCCCTTCTGTCCGGCCATCCCGAGTTCTGTCCGCAGCCCGTCCAAGTCGCGATTGCCGGCTCCACATGGGGCGGCTCCATGCTCAAACTCCAATACGTAGGCCGGGGCATGCACCTCGAATTCCGCCATCCCCAATACCCCACTCCCATCATCACCTCCGCTATCCAGGACATTCGCGACGGCCAGTCCGAATAACATGTAAATCCTGATTCTCTGACCCGGGCAGGACGAAGCTCGGCTCTCGCGCCCGCTCGCTCCGGTTGCTCTGCCGCGCGTGTCATTGACTTACCCCCTTGCGCCCACTACGATTCCTGCCATAGGCCAATCCCTACGAGTTCCGTCCATGCCCCTGAAAATTGACACCCGTGAAGTCTCCCACGTCACCATCCTCGACATCCACGGACGCATCATCCTAGGCCCCGAAATCGGCGCTCTCCGAACTGCCGTGCACGATCTCGTTGCCCAGGGCAAAAAGAAAATCATCCTAAACCTCGCTGACGTCGACTACCTCGACAGCTCTGGCGTTGGCGAACTCGTCGCCTGCTTCACCACCGTTCGCAACGCCGGCGGCGAACTCAAGCTCCTCAACCTGACCCAAAAAGTCCACGACGTCCTCCATGTCACCAAGCTCTACACCGTCTTCGACATCAAAGACGACGAATTCACCGCCGTAAAATCCTTCGACTACTTCTTCGCCAAGTGACCGCGTTTTGCGGGTGTCTAAGCCCGCAGCGGTCATCCGAGCGTCCATCGCGAAGGAATCTAAGCCGAGCATCATGTGTGGAGCGTGCACTCCTGTCCGCCGTTTTTGGCTTTCGTTGTCCTTGCTGAACCGTTCTCAATACGCTCCCCAATCCGCAATTTCTAGAGTACTATTCCCACAGGATTTCCCCATGGGCCTAAGAAGTGCGGGGACGGGAACCGCTCATGGATCGCACCACAGACAGTCGCACCCTACAACAAAGAACCGCCAGAGAATTAATCTGGACCTCCAACCACTCTTTCCATGGATGGACCTGCTCCCACTGCGAATGGAATTCCCCGCTTCCCACGCTGCTCACCGATCCCGAAGCCAGGACCGCGTTCGACCGCCTGGCAGCGGGAAAATTCCGCGATCATAAATGCGCCGATCACCTCGCGCGCCTCGGCTCTGCCGACGACGCCGACAGCTTCACCCCGCGCCTTCGCAAACTGATCACGCAAGGCTTCAAACCCAAAGACGCCGTTGAACTATTTCTGCAGGAAATCGCGCTCGAATACCGCAATCAGCCCAAAGTCCTAGCCCAAGCCAAAGCCGACGCCGAAGATTTCCTCCGCCGCGTCCGCGCTGGCCTGATCTGAAGCCAGGGTCTCCCTCACAAAATTGTCATCCTGAGCGAAGGAGCGGCGCAGCGAAGCAGCGCCACCCGCAGTCGAAGGATCCCTACTCGCTTAGCGATCCCTGAAAAGAGGATCGTTCTGCACCTGAAGATGACGGGAGTGGAAACGTCGTGTACCTCAGATCGCGTTCACCGGCACACCAGCCGCGAAGCGGCGAAAGAACGCCAGCCCACAGCTTGCCCTGAGCCTGTCGAAGGGGCGCGCAAGCCGTGGGTCAGAAAAGAATAGAGAACCAAGCCCCGAAAGGGGCGAAAGAAAATTCTTCTGCGATTACGACTCCCTATTCCGCAATCCCCATCTCCCCCAAAATATAAGCATAATCAAACGCCGACTCATGCAGCCGGTCATATCTACCCGAAGCCCCACCGTGTCCCGCCGGACTCAGATTCGTCTTCAAGATCAAAATATTATGATCCGTCCGCGTCGCCCGCATTTTCGCCACATACTTCGCCGGCTCCCAATACATCACCTGGCTGTCGTTGAACGAAGTCTTCACCAGCATGTCCGGATAATTCTTCGCCTCCACATTGTCATAAGGCGAATAAGTGATCATGTAATCGAACGCCGTCTTCTCCTTCGGATTCCCCCATTCCTCAAACTCACCCACCGTCAGTGGGAGCGTTTCATCCAGCATGGTATTCATCACATCCACAAACGGCACGCCCACTACCGCCGCCCTAAACAGATCCGGACGCATATTCAGCACCGCCCCCATCAACAATCCTCCCGCGCTTCGCCCCTCGATCACCAGCCGATCCTTCGATCCGAACCCATGGCCTACCAAATATTCCGCGCAGGCAATGAAATCGGTGAACGTCGTCCTCTTATTCATCATGCGCCCGGCATCATGCCAGGCCTTCCCCATCTCGCCGCCGCCGCGAATGTGGGCCACCGCCACCGTCACTCCCCGATCCACCAAACTGAAGTAATTCGGATTGAACCCCGCGTCAATCGAGATTCCATAGGACCCGTACGCATACAAATACAGCGCCTCTTTTCCATCGAGCTTCGCTTCCTTCCGATGCAACACCGAAATCGGAATCTTCACTCCATCCGCCGCCGGCGCATAAATCTGCTCGACTTCATATTTCGTTCGGTCATATCCTCCCGGCACTTCCTTCTGCTTCAGTAAGCTCGACGTCCCTTTCTCCATGTCATACGCAAACACCGATGGCGGCGTAATCGGCGACTCATACGCGTACCGGAATTCCGCCGTGTCATACACTCGATTGATGTACGCGCGACTCGCGAAGGCGGGCTCCGGAAACTCGATCCCCCGCGACTTCTTGTCCCGCAAGTCCGTCACCCGAATCTGCGGCAGCCCTTTCTCCCGCTCCAGCAGCACATAGAAATTCTTAAACATTTCCAAGTGATTCAGCATGACGTTGGGATCGTGCGCAACGATCTCCTTCCAACTCCTGCCGGAAGGATCCGCTGTCGGGGCTTTCACCAGCCGGAAATTCCGCCCCGTATCGTTCACCCGAATATAGAAAAAATCTCCGTTGTGATCGGGATAGTACTGCACATCCTGCCTGCGCGGCTCCATCACCCTGAACTCCGCCATCGGCTGATCCGCGTGAATGTACCGTGCCTCGCTGGTCGTATGACTGCCCGAAACTAAAAAGATGTACGCTGCGCTCCGCGACTTGACCGCATCCACCTCGAAGCGCTCGTCCTTTTCCTCATACACCAGCGCATCCTCGCCCGCCGTACCGGCGCTATGCCGGTACAGCCGGTACTGCCGCTTCGACACCGCATCTTCCTGCGTATAAAAAATCGTCTTGTTATCGTTCGCCCACACCACCGACCCGACTCTCTCCGCACGGTCAACCAGCGTCTTCCCCGTCCGCAAATCTTTCACCGCCAGCGTAAATTGCCGGAACCCCGTATTGTCATACGAATAAGCCAGCAAATTCCCGTCCGGACTCACTGCATATTCACTCACCGTCATGAATGCCAGCCCCTTGGCCATCTCATTCACGTCCAGCACCACTTCTTCCGGCGCAGCCATGCTCCCTTTCCGCCGGCAGCGAATCGGATACTGCTTCCCCGCCTCCGTCCGCGTGTAATAGAAGTAGTCACCTTCCTTATACGGAACCTCGACATCCGTCTCCTTGATCCTCCCCAGCATCTCGTCATACAACCTTTTCTGAAAAGCCTCGGTCGGCTTCATTACCGCGTCCGTATAAGCGTTCTCTGCCTCCAGATACGCCCGGACGTCAGGATTCGGCTTCTCCCGCAACCAGAAATAATTGTCTTCCAGCTTGTGCCCGTTGATATCGGTAATATGCGGAACTTTCTTCGCAACTGGCGCTGTCGGCAAAGTCCCGGCATCCGCACCCGTCAGCCCAATGACCGATCCCACCACCAACCCGCCCACCTGTACATGTCGCATAATCCTCAGATTCATAATTCTCCCCAAAAGTGCGAATTAAAACTTTCACCCACCGGCGACGACAATCCGCCAGATTCACCCGCCACTTTAGTAGTTAGTGCTACCCAATTTACCGTATTGCCACCTCGAGCCAATGTTTGACAGCCTACCAACGGCGATGTCCCCTTCAGAGGAACTCATTAAATCCCTATGCGCCCGCGCCATCGCGGCCGAAGATGGTGACTTCGCTGCCGTCACCGCCGAACTTCATGCGGCCCTGAAAGCTCATATTCAGGGCCTGCGAGCACTGGCGGCCGCTGCACTCGTGAACCCTCGCCCACCAGGCGATTTGCCACCTGCCTAACCACTCATGCTGCGTTACGTCCTCGGAAATTGACTCGATCCCTCAAAATCCTTATGCTAAACCCAAGAGCGCGAAGGGCGCCTCCAGTCCGCGGAAAGGGCCGTGCCCACCTGAATCACAATTTCGAAGGACGAACCTTCTTTCAGCCTGACTTCGTGCGGACTCCAGGCAGCCATGAAAGGAGCTTCGTATGTTTCCCAACCCGCAGGACGCGCTTCCACTTCCGCCGCGTCCCAGCCTTGAGCACTACAAAAAGCGCGCCAAAGATTTAGTCAAAGCCTGCCACTCCACCGACGCCAGCGCTATTCGCGCGTGGGCCGCCAACTGGATGGACTCTCTGGTCCGCCTCACCGACCTAAATATCACTCCCCGACTCCCCGTCCGCATCGACCATTGGACGGATGAACTCGAAAAATTCGCCCGCCAACAATTATCCAAGACGTGCTCTCTCAGCGCTGCACAATTCATCATCGCCCGCGCGCAAGGTTTCGAGAGCTGGCCTAAGCTATCGAACCATCTCGCCGCGATTGTCCGCGCAAGTTCTCCGGTCAATCATTTCGAACTTGCCGCCGATTCCATTGTGACCGGCGACGTAGTCACGCTCGAACGTCTGCTAGGCGAAAATCCGAACTTGGTTCGCGCCCGTTCCACGCGCCGCCATCAAGCGACTCTTCTGCACTACATCTCCGCCAACGGCGTTGAAGGCTATCGCCAGAAAACTCCGAAGAATATTGTGCAGATCGCCGACCTTCTCCTCCTATCGGGCGCCGACGTCAATGCCTCCGCCGACGTCTACGGCGGATCTACAACGCTGGCCTTGGTCGCGACCAGCCTCCACCCCGAGCGCGCCGGAGTGCAGAACGCGCTCATGCAACTGCTGCTCGATCACGGCGCGATCATCGATCTTCCCCACCAACCCGCAGGTGGGATCGTCAACATTTGCCTCGCCAACGGACGAGCCCATGCCGCCAAGTTCTTGGGCGAGCACGGTGCAGGCTTAGACCTCGAAGCAGCTGCCGGCGTCGGCCGCATCGATGCAGTCAAAACTTACTTTGATGAAAAGGGGAACCTAAGGCCACCGGCGACCCGAGCCCAGATGGATCGTGGGTTTCTCTGGTCCTGTGAGTACGGAGAAAACTTAGTGGCCGAATTTCTGCTTCAGCGAGGCGTCTCTATCCAAACCCAAGCCGACACGGGACAAACCGGGCTCCACTGGGCTGTAATCGGCGGTCACCTGGACACGATCAATCTTCTGCTGGTACGGAACGCTCCTCTCGAAGCGAGGAATGCGTATGGCGGCACCGCCCTCGGGCAAGCCCTCTGGTCGGCTATCCACCGCGATGGCGAAACCGACTACATTCCAGTAATCGAAATGTTGGTTCGTGCGGGTGCCAAGATCGACGAGGGTACCCGTGCATGGTTAGTCCAACAGCAGTCCGGCTCCGCCTCGCTAAAGCAGCGCATCGCGGACGTTCTCCAGCGTCACGGTACTTGACTCATGACCTGAATAACGCGCTGGGAGGGATTGTTAACCCACTGCAGCGGGTTTCCGTGATCGTTGCCAGCGAAAATTGAGCAGGATAGTGACGAATCTCCCACCTGTTGATCAACTAGTTTCGTGCCGTGGAAGGTTCAAGCCCGCCGCGTTGTCGTTCGGCAAGACAAGAAAAGAGGGCGGCTGAGTGGCCGCCCTTTGCAAAACTCGTGACTAATGCCGGCAACTGCGGGACTTCGCAATAACTCGACTAACGACCCGCGCCCGCCGCCGCCGCTCGCATAGATCCCGGAATATTCATCGCGTCGATGTGATTTAGCACGGACTCCAGGCTTGCCCCGGTATCGGTGCAGGTATCCACATAGGGGTGACGGCTTCCGTCGGCGTGCATGACCAAAACTTTTGTCTCGGTGCTTACTTTCTTGATCATATAAGGAAGATGGTGGCGATCGTTGCGGGTGAGAGTTGCACCGAGCACCACCAAGTCAAACGAGTTCTTTCGGATTGCCTCGTCCACAGCCTTGCGGCCTACGGCCTGTTGCACTTGGTGCCCGGCCTTTTCGATGGTGGCAGCCTGCGTTTTCAATACGTCCTCATCGCCTTCCCCATAAAGAATTTTTAATTTTGATTTCGGCATTATCGTCCTCGCTCGGTACCCGACGCACCCGTACCTGGCAGCGACAATAGCAACTGGCGGTATGAGGGGGAACGTCACCGAAGACCCATGCCGAACGGCACTATCCATCTCGGAATGACTCTGCCGTCGGCTAAATTGCTTCCCCTAAAGCGTCTCCTCCGCTACACTTCTGCGCGGAGGCTTTCCAACCATGCCGGCGACACTCGTCTGGAGAGCTGTAATCATATCGTTATTGTGTGCACCCTGGCTTTGCGCCCAATCGGGCGGAGCTCCTACTTCCACTACCACGTGCAATCTGGATGACGGGCGACAGCTTTACGTACGTTACAACGCTGTTTCCGTCAAACAAGAAAAGCCTGCGAATGGCAAAGCTTGGGCTCCCGGCGGATCACCTATGACGCTGTTCACCGAGGCGCAACTTTCACTGGCAAGCTCGATGATTCCCATTGGGGCGTACGCGGTCTATGCCATTCCGGCGAAAGATCACTGGACGTTGGTAGTGAATAAGAATGTAACGCCGGGCGCGGCTTACGACCAGAAGCAAGATATTGCGCGCGCGCCCATGGAAACCGCCCAGGTGGATGAGCCTTCGCAAACCCTCGAGGTGGCGTTCGCACACGTGGGTACGCGCTGCACGTTGCGAATTTACATGGGAAAGACGGCTGCGTTCGCGGACTTTACCGCGAAGTGAGCAAGCTTAGGATTTCTGTGAAGGAAGCGTTTCTCACGTCACTGGCCCGTCGGTTTGTCCTCCACGACGTGCTTATCGTTTCCGGGTTCAAGCTCAATAGAAGAATTCTGCTTCGCTTCGCGCGCGCCCAGTCCAACGACCATAGCCATATCCTTCGGATAGACCACATCGCGGCCGCGCGCTAGAAAGTGGTAGTAGATGGAACTTGCGGCTCCATAAGCGCCGAATCCGGTGGCAACCACGCGGGAGCGCGCGAGCATGCCGACAATCATGCCGACGAAGCGAAAGCCGGAGGCACCGTTTGCCGCGCCGCCGCCCAAATCGCCACCGCCACCACCGCCGCCGTGCAAATCGTGGTCACCCTCGGGCTGCGCCGACGCTGCCGCCAGCATGACCTGAATGCCTGTGGTCAAGTAGCGGGTGCGCGGGGTTGTGACCTGGGCTCCGCCTTCGGCGTCGAGCTTGAGGTGTTCGCCTTTTGAAACGGCGACACCTTCCAGGCTGGTTACGACTTTCTGTTCGAGGCCATTGGGTGGGGCCACTGAGTGAAACAGGATTCGCAACTGTCCGTTGCGGGCCAGGCGGCGCGCGGGCTGCACCTGCATCACTGAACCTCGAATGATGCTGCCCTCCGGCAAGATCAGGTGGTCGGAGGCAATGAGAGGCTCGGTGATCAGTGCCTCTACCAAGTCTCCCTTGTGAGAAGTTGACGAATTCAGCGGTGTCAGCAGGCGTGCGTGCACCACGCTTCCGGAAGGAGGCGGTGCGCCGACATTGGTCAGGGCCTCGGGTTTCACCGACTCGGTACCAAAATCCAAGGGCTGCTGCAGGTCGGCATTGAAGCTCGTGCCGACTTCGATGTATTGCGGATGCACGGGGAGTTGCGCCAGCCCAAGGCGTTTCAACTTATGAATTTTTCCCGGCTCGTGAATTTGCCTCTGCAAGTCGGCCCATTGCTGCCGAATCTGCTGGCGCATGGCACCCACTTTTTTCGCAGCCGCATCCTGCACCTTATTGGTCTTTGGCGTCTTCTCATTTGCCGGGACAAAGCGCAAGACTCCATCCGGCGCGGGAGACGCCACCGTCTGCATCGGGACGCGGTGTCCGTCGGCCATTACGAGTTCATCAAACTGCACGTGGACTGCGCGTACGGGCGAGAAATTCGCGTCCATCGCTTGCAGAGTTCGAATCTTTTTAGGTACCGGGTCGATCGCCGACACTTTTCCATTCACCGAGGTGCCGACCGGGACGAGCAATTTGTCGAAGGCATAGACTGGCTCTGTGGTCTTGCCATGGATGGGCTGGCCGACATTGCGAATGCGTACCTCGGAATCGAGTGCCACCTTAATCGGAGTGCCTGAAGGAACGCTCATGGGCACGGTGACGGGAGGGGCTTCGACGGCTTGAGCGGTGGCTTCCTGTTTTTCGTGCCCCGCCCTTTCTTGCTCGGTGTCTTGTCCTGCGGGTGGACGTATCTTCAGGGTCTGGCCCAAGGTCCAGCCGGTAATCATAAGCAGCAATCCTGCTGCGCAAGCCGCCCGCCTCAAAGAATGTAGACGCATTCCATGCTCCTCAATGAATAAGAAATTTATGTGCTCGAACTTGTGAAGCGGCGTAAACAGAGAAGCCAGCGGCCGACAATGACTCAGGAGATGGAGACCGCGAAGCTCGACGTGCGAGAGAACCCGTAACTTAACAGATATGAGGTTCCAGCGAGCATAATGGTTGTAACCACTGGGCAAATTCACCAGACCGCAAAGAACCGCTCCCAGAATTGTAGTTCCGTCTGCTGTCCCGGGCAAGGCAAACGTAGCTTTTCTTGCTTCTACCTGAAAGCCGATTTCTGCGACAATTCCTCATGCGCTACCTGCCACTCGTGCTTCTCATTGCCGTCTCAGCGCTGGGGCAGTCTGGGCCACGAGTTCAGATTTCACATACTACCGAGAGCTTGCGCGGGGTCAGCGCTGTGTCCCGGCAAATCGCGTGGGCGAGCGGCACGCACGGGACTTATCTGCGCACGACGGATAGCGGGCTGACGTGGACGCCGGCGCAAGTGCCGGATGCTGGCACGCTCGATTTTCGGGCGGTGGTCGCGTTCTCAGCCGATGAAGCGTTCCTGATGTCGGCTGGGCCCGGCGAGCAGTCCCGAATTTACCAAACCAGCGACGGTGGGCGGCACTGGCAGCTGCAGTTCACCAACACGAATCCCAAGGGCTTCTTCGATTCCATGGTGTTCTGGGACTCGAAGCATGGGGTGGTGCTGGGTGATCCCATCCCGGACGAGTCTGGAACCCTCAAGTTCGAAGTTCTGCTGACCGACGATGGGGAGAACTGGCGGGCCGTTCCACCGTCGCAACTACCAGATGCGCTGGAAGGCGAGGGCGCCTTCGCGGCTTCGAACTCATGCATCGCGATCGCGCCTGGAGCGTCGGAACAGAATATATGGTTCGCGACTGGAGGCAAGGGCGCCCGGGTATTTCACTCTGCCGATCGCGGACAGAGCTGGCAGGTTTTCCACACGCCCATGATGCACGGCCCGGACTCGGCGGGAATATTTTCGATCGCGTTCCGCGATCCGACCCATGGCGTAATTGCCGGAGGGGACTACAAGCGTCCCAAAGCCGACGGGCCAAACCTGGCGTTTACCGAAGATGGAGGCAAAACCTGGACGCTCCCGGTGCTGCACCCGCTCGCCTATTTTTCTGCTGTGGTTTATGACCGGAACGTGAATGAATTGGCGATGCGAGCAGGCATGGCCGGGGGAAACGAGAAGAAGATACGGGTGAAGCCCATTCCTGCAGAACGAATCTTTATCGTCGGGGAGGATTTCGTCTTCGACTTGCGACCGCCCAACAATCCGCGGCGCATTGGCGGAAAGAAGAAGCTGGGGATTCGGTTCAATGCGGTGAGCGGCTTTCCGGAGGGCGGAGCGCTGGTGGTGGGACCGAAGGGAGCTATCGCCTTTATTCCGTGACCGTTGATCCCAATGGCATGATGGAGAGTTGGTGGAGAGCCCGGCCAGCTTTGCTGCCTGTCCGGGGCACCGCCCCAGACCTCCACAAGAATGGTCCACTATTACCCTAAAGCCTCTGTTACTAAAGGGCTATCTCTTCCTGTTCTTTTCATTCTGCGGCATATCAACGAAGATTACTAAGAAGATTAGTCAATTCTTAATCTCCCCCAGATCGAGAACACGATGAAAAACCTGTCTTTGGCCATTCTTGTTTTTGCGGCGGCGACTCTTGCGTCCGCGCAGATACAAAATTCTGTTCCAGCGCCTGCCAGTACCTCCACGAGTGCGAGCACTGTTTCTCGAACCACCAAGGCGGTGCATTATCGGCTGCAGGGCGGTATGACCAAGGTGGATTTTCGGGGAACCGATCTGCTGCAGCGCGCCTCAGGCGAAGCCAAAGTCGAAGGCAAGAAGACTAACTTCGAGATCGACGCCAAATTCCAGGGCTTGGAGGACGCCACCAAGTTCGGGCTCGAATTCCTCACCTATGTTGCCTGGGCGGTTTCGCCGCAAGGGCGTCCGGTCAATCTGGGCGAACTCTCCCTTGATCACAGCGGCAACGCGCACGTGAAGGCGTATACCGATTTGCAGACGTTTGGAATGATCGTGACCGCGGAGCCATATTTCGCGGTGACGCAGCCTGGGAACATGGTGGTGATGGAGAGCGCTTCGATGAGCGGCGGCGGCGAGAATATCGACGCCAGGTACGAACTGGTTACGCGAGGGACGTACTCCTCCACCAACACCCACATCCAGGATGCGATCTTCGGGAAAGACAACAAGACTCCGCTGGAGCTGTTTGAGGCGCGCAACGCGGTGCGTATCGCGCGCATTGCCGCGGGCGACAAGTATGCGAGTTCGATTCTGCCCAAGGCTAACCAGCAGTTAATGCATGCGGAAGAGCTCTACCGGCAGAAGCAGAAAAAGGAAACGGTAGGAGTAGCTGCCAAGGAAGCCACCGAGACGGCGGAAGAAGCTCGCCTCATGGCTGTAAAGCAAAAAGCGGAAGACGAAGCGCAGGCCGCCGCTGCAGCGCGCGAAGCCAAAGCGCGTGCGGATGCCGAAGCGGAAGCCAAGCGGCGCGCGGATGCGGAAGCCGCACGCGCCCAGGCGGAAGCGGCACGGGCGCAAGCGGAACAAGCCAAAGTGCAGGCGGAACAAGCACGCGCCCAGGCCGAACAGGCGAAGGCTGAAGCCGAGCGTATGAAGCAGGAAGCGATGGCCGCCGCGCAGGAAGCCGGGCGCCAGAAAGAAGCGGCGGAGAAGGCGAAATCCGAGGCCGTGGCGCAGCAGCAGGTTCTGTCCGCCGAAACGGACAAGGCTCGCGCCGCTGCCGCGCAGTCGGAAAACCTGCGGCAGCAGGCGGAAAGAGAAAAGCAGGAATTGCGCGCCCGGCTGCTGCAACAACTCAATTCGATTCTGGCAACGCGCGACTCCGCCCGGGGGCTGATCGCGAATATGTCTGACGTTCTGTTCCGCAGTGGCAGCTTCGAATTGCTTCCCGGAGCGCGCGAGCGTCTGGCTAAAGTTTCCGGCATCGTGCTCGCTTACCCCAGCCTTCACGTTGCGGTGGAGGGACACACCGACAGCGTCGGAGGCGACGAATATAATCAGGAGTTGTCGGAGCACCGCGCCCAGTCGGTTCGCGATTACTTTGTGCAGCAGGGAATCCCCGCCAGCACGATCGAATTCCGCGGATTCGGCAAGAGCCAGCCGATCGCGTCGAACGAGACTGCGGAAGGGCGGCAGCAGAACCGGCGTGTGGAGTTAGTGCTGTCCGGGGATGCGATTGGGAACGCAGGCGATCTGGCTTCGGCAACGGCTACTGCGCAGAATAAGTAAGGGCGGCTTCGCCTCCACGTGGCATGGATCTCGCACGCTTTCGCGCGAGATCTTCCGCTTCGCCTGAAAGGCGGCTCCGCTCGGGATGACCCCCGTCGATCTCTCGAAATTCCAACCTTTTATTTCTTATCTTGCATTTGTAGTCATTGCTCCGCGCCTTCGGCTACGGCGTTAAACTGAGTGTTCGCCGGAGCCGGGGGAGCGGATGATCAAAGATCACGAACAGTCCTTGCGCCAACATCTTCTCGCGCTTCTCGCAGGTGGGGAAGCCCATGCCAAATTCGAAGATGTTGTGAAAGATTTGCCGCCGAAGCTGCGCGGGACAAAGACTGCGAAATTCCCGCATTCTCCATGGATGCTGCTGGAACACCTGCGACTCGCGCAATGGGACATTCTCGAGTTCAGCAGGAATCCCAAACACGTTTCCCCAAACTGGCCCAGCGGATATTGGCCCAAGACGGAAGCTCCTCCGAATGTTGGCGCGTGGAATAAGAGTATCCAGCACTTTCGGCGAGACTTGAAGGCCATGCAAAAGCTGGTCGCGAACCCCAAAACTGATTTATTCGCACGGATTCCGTGGGGCGACGGGCAAACGGTCCTTCGGGAAGCCTTGCTGGTGGCGGATCACAACGCGTACCACTTAGCGCAATTCGTGGACGTGCGGCGGATGTTAGGAGCCTGGAAGGGCTGATACCTTCAATTGATCGGGATCCGCGAGGAGAGAAAACCGATGAAGGTTGGAGGCTCAACCGCCGCGCTCGCCAACACTGCAACAATACAAACGCGCCGGCCGTACCAGAAGGTAGACGTGCTTGAGAAATTGGCCCGGGCGAGGTCCGCCGAGAACGTCAACTTGCGGCGCGAGTGAGTAATTCGGGTCCACGTTTGCTGCGGTGATCAGAGCGCTTTCGAAACACGACTTTTACGCCCTCTCGCCAGCGCTCGTCAATGCCCACAAATTCCCATTCGATCTCGGGAGAGATGTAGCGCAGTAAGGTGTCGGTGGTGGGATGAACGTGCAAGGCGGGCGCCACCAGATACAGCAGCGGCTTATCGTTCGACAACTCGCGGCCGGGGAAATATCCGAAGCGGGGAAATTCTCCGCGCGTGTGATGCCACTCCACTCTTGACCAGTAATCCAGGCCCTGAAGCGGCAGGTGAATATCTTCGTCGGCTTTGAGTTCCACGACCGCGAGCCGGCCGTCGCGGGTGGTGGTCAAGATATCGAGCATGGCGCGGTCTGAAGCGGAGAATGCGGGGACCTGCGAGTAGAGCGAGCGAGGCTCGAGGCGTTCGTCGATTACGCTGACATCGGCGGCCACCAGCGACTCCAGCCAGCGTTCCGGGCGCACGCGGAAGAGCGGATGCTGGCGCGGGCCGTAGGGGTGGCGAGTGTCGCGAATCGCAGTCAGCAATTGCACGAAGAATGGGAAATTGCGCGCCTCGAGAACGCGCTCTTCCGCGCCCACCCCGAAGACGATTTCCTGCTTGCTGCGGAAGGTTGCCGCTTCGGCGCCCATGCGGGCGCGCGCGAACTCCAGGCCTCGCCAGCGGAAGGCGAGGTCCGCGGCAGAGAGCACGGCGACCTCACAGTTGGGAAGGACGGTTTGAATCCTGGCGATCGACTCCGCGAACCTTTCAAGCGCAGCGGCTTCGTTGGTAGCATGCACCAGGCGCGTGGCAACGTTGCCGCGGTCGGTGCAGTCGATTTCCACCAGGGCACCGTGGCGCTCGTCGAGTTCAAACAAACTCCATTTGGCGGCCGTGCGATTCAGGTTGGCAATGCGCTCGCGAGTGAGTGCGGAACAGCCCTGCGGAACAAACAAGTGGAGACCCTCGACGAGGAACTTTCCCGCTGAGGAATGCCGGCACGCTTCGAGCCAGAGGATGCCAAAGGTCAGCGCGGCATCGATGGAGGCTTGCGTTTCCGAGGCGTTGACTCCCAGCACGGCGAACGCCGACTGGCCTTTCCGCAAAAGTCCACGGGAATAGATCGGCCCGAAAGACTTTTCCAGGTCCATGGCGGTTGTAAGGCGGGTGACGGTAAGGCCGGGAAAGTGCCGGTCGAGAGCGCGTCGCAGTTTCTGTTCGTAGCTGGAACGTGCGGCTTTTTTTGCTGAGGGCGACCGCCGGTCGCGCTCCCGGCAAATTTCGAGCCGGGTAGGGCGCGACTGGCCCAGCCGCTGCACGGCCAGCTTCAAGACACCGTTTTTCACCTCGGCGTCGAGCACGCGGCGCACCGTATTGCGCTCGGCTGACCATAGATGCAGCAGGCATTTGTTGTAGTCGCCGGAAATCGAGTACTTGGCCTGGCCAAGGTCGAAGGCGACTGCTCCGTCCTCGAGCACGACCGCGCCTGAGGCTTCATTGAGAAAATCCTGCACTGCGCGAGTTAGGGCTTCTGGGGTCACAAGTGGAAGTGTCCACATTTGGCCGGGGGGAGTCTGTGACGTATGACCATCGTTATCGGCGGGGTGTGGAAGAGTTAGCCGAAGCGGATGGGATTGGATTACGTGTGGGATAATAAAGGAAAGGGAGCGACCTGCCCCGGGGAGTCCTAGCTAAACTCGCCGGCATCTAATTCACGTGGACAAACAAAAGTTGGACAAACAACGATCGGATAAACAGAGCCTGGATAGACAACGGTTTTTTTTCGAACATTACGGCCTGAGCGAGCATGACCTGGAACGCTATCTCTCGGCCGCGCTTTCGGCCGGCGGTGATTATGCCGACCTCTACTTCGAATATCTTTCGTCGACCTCCCTGATGGTGGACGAATCGATGGTGAAGTCGGCCTCGCAGGGAATCTCCGCGGGCTGCGGAGTTCGCGTCGTTTCCGGGGAACGTACGGGTTATGCCTATACTGACGATCTGTCGGCCGACCGCATTCTGCACGCAGCGCGAACGGCAGCTTTGATTGCGAGCGCTCCGGCGAAAGCGACGGTTGCCGGTTTTCAGAAAGCCGCGGCGCGTAGCCTGTATCCGGTAACGCTACCTTCGGTAGATGCGGAGATCAGCGCCAAAGTCGAACTGGTGATGCGGGCTGACAAATCGGCGCGTGCTTATGATCCGCGAATCCAGGAAGTTCGAGCCAGCTACGTGGACGAACTGCGGAACATTCTGGTAGTGGGCTCGGACGGAACGTTCGCCGAGGATTCGCAGCCGCTGGCCCGCATGAACGTATCGTGCATTGCGAAGACAGACGGGAACTCGGCGCGTGGTTCGTCGGGCGGCGGGGGACGCGTCGCACTGGATTTCTTCTTTGGGGAGAAGACTCCGGAATTTTTTGCCAAGGAATCAGCGAGGCAGGCGATTTTGCAGCTCGATGCGCGCGAGGCTCCAGCCGGCGAAATGGAAGTAGTTCTGGGGCCGGGATGGCCGGGAGTTCTGCTGCACGAGGCTGTGGGACATGGATTGGAAGCGGACTTCAACCGCAAGAAGACGTCTGCCTTCGCCGGTCTGGTGGGCAAGCGGGTGGCGAGCGAAAAATGTACGGTTGTCGACAATGGAACCATGCCTTGGCGGCGAGGATCGCTCAACGTCGATGACGAAGGCGAGCCTACGCAGGAAACTGTGCTCATCGAAAATGGAATTCTAAAGGGATATCTCAGCGACAAGCTTTCGTCGCGGCTCATGGGCATCTCCGACACCGGCAACGGGCGGCGAGAAAGCTACGAGCATATTCCGATGCCGCGCATGACCAATACGTACATGCTGGCGGGTCAGGATGATCCGGGAGATATTATTCGCTCAGTGAAGCGCGGAATCTATGCCGTGAATTTTGGCGGCGGGCAGGTGGATATTACGAACGGGAAGTTTGTGTTCTCGGCGTCCGAGGCGTACATGATTGAGGACGGGCAGATCACCGCGCCTATCAAGGGAGCGACGCTGATCGGCAATGGTCCCGATGTGCTGACGCGAGTTTCGATGGTGGGCAACGACCTGAAACTCGATGAGGGCGTGGGTACCTGCGGTAAGGACGGGCAGGCCGTCCCGGTGGGCGTGGGGATTCCGACGCTGAAGATCGATCGGCTCACGGTCGGCGGGACTGCGCGGAAAGATCCCGGCGGATTCATGCAGTAAGGCCAAGAACCGTTCCTATACCACAGAGACACAGAGAAGTTCTAGAACTCGATTTTGTATTGTTTTCGATTTCCTCTGTGACTTTGTCTCGGTGAATATCCGGTAAAGAACTCTTATGTCTTCTACTCAAGTAGAAACCCGAAGTCCGAACGTCGAAACTGACTTGCGCGAGATCGCGCACGACATTGTGCAGCGCGCTATGGCGGGCGGCGCGACTGCCGCCGAATGCGTGGTGCGCGAGGGCGATGAATTCTCGACCCTCGTTCGGCTTGGGCAAGTGGAGACTCTGAAAGAATCGGGATCGAAGTCGATTGGGGTGCGTGTCTTCTTTGGACAGCGCGCGGCCAGCACCTACTCAAGCGATTTTTCGCGCGCCGGGCTCGATCGAATGGTGAAGTCGGCCTTGGAACTGGCCAAGATCACGTCGGAAGATCCCTTCGGCGGAATTCCCGAGGCCTCGCAATTAGGCTCGCTCTCCGGTGACCTCGATCTTTATCACGAAGACGTATATTCGCTTCCTGGGCCCGATCGTATCGATTACGCGCGGCGTGCGGAAAAGGCCGCGCTGGATTTTGATGTGCGTATCAAAAATTCCGAAGGTGGATCGTTCGACGCCGCTACCGGGCACAAGGTGTTGGCGAATTCGCATGGTTTTATGGGCGAATACCGGCGGTCGTATTGCTCTGTGGCTGCCGTGCCAATTGCACAGACGGAAGACGGCGCCATGCAGCGCGATTACTGGTACTCGGTGGCGCGGACGCTGAAGAAGCTCGACGCGCCGGAGAAGGTTGGCAAGATTGCAGCGGAACGCACCCTGCGCCGTCTGGGCGCGCGCAAGGCGAAGACCGCGCAAGTGCCGATCGTTTTCGATCCCATGGTTTCGACTTCGATCCTGGAGCACATCTTCGAAGGAGTGAATGGGGATTCGGTTTACCGTGGAGCGTCATTTCTTGCAGGAAAGCTAGGGCAGAAAATCGCGGGCGACAACGTTAACATCATCGACGACGGCACTATTGCCGGCGGCTTCGGCACGAGTCCCTTCGACGGGGAAGGCGTTCCGACGAGGCGCACCGTGGTGATCGAGAATGGTGTGCTGAGGTCGTATCTGCTCAACACGTACACCGCGAAAAAGCTCAGCTTGCAGACTACGGGAAACGCCTCGCGTGGGTTGGCGGGCACCCCCGGGATTGGGCCGGGGAATTATTTTCTGCAGCCTGGTTCCAAGACGGCGAAGGAATTAATTGCGGGAATTAAAGAAGGACTCTATGTCACGGAATTTCTCGGCCAGGGCGTGAACCTGGTGACCGGCGACTATTCGCGCGGGGCCTCGGGAATGTGGATTTCGGGTGGGGAATTTGCATATCCGGTGGAAGAGATTACGGTGGCGGGCAATCTGAAGGAACTATTTTTCAACATCTCTGAAATCGCCAATGATCTGGAATTCCGCGGGTCGGTGGCGGCGCCGACGATTCGCATCGACGGCCTCACCGTCGGCGGCGAGTAGAGAAATTTCAAGAATCTCCTGGCAGATCGTGCTGTTCGGAGTGCTGTTTCTAGCCGCATTCTTCCGTACCGCGAAGTCGTCTGGATTACTGCTTTGTCAGGGCACCCTCGATAAAATCGACAATCAAAAAACAACAGCCTACAATTCCTGTCATGGGCAGCCTGGGACAGCCAACTCCGGTCGCTGAGGAACGCGACTCCAGCCGTTTGATTATCGGGATCGCCGTGGTTGTGGTAATTGCGGGCGCGCTTGCCGCCGCTTTTCTGCTGCGCCAGCCGACCAAGACAGCGAAAACCGCATCGCCCTACATCGGCAACGTGAAGCTTTCCGATTTCAAGATGAGCGCCGCGGAGAATTTCATCGGGGCCACGGTCAGCTATGTGGATGGAAGCATCACCAATAGCGGCGACAAGACCGTGACCCATGCCGTAGTGGAAGTCACTTTCAAAGACGACATCGGCCAGATTGCCCAACGTGAGGAACTGCCGCTGCGTGTCCTCAAGACGAATGGACCCTACCCCGACGCCGTGGATCTAAGTGTGTCCCCGCTTGCACCTGGGCAGACGGAACATTTCCGGCTAACGTTCGACAGCATCTCGGCGCAGTGGAACCGGCAGTATCCCGAGATGCGAGTCACGGATGTGACGGTGAAATAGGATGCTTCCCATCTTGACCGGACGGCCCGGTGTCCCTCATTACATCGCGTAGCGATTCCCTGCCGAGTTTCCGCGGACCGTTCCAGTAAAATGAGCACATGGCTGAGAGCAAGCCGTTTCGGCTGACGGAGTCTGTCAAAGCGGCGGGTTGAGCGTCCAAGCTGAGTCCGGCGGCGCTGGACACGGTGCTTGGGAAATTAGCCCGGCAACAGGACCCCAACGTTCTGGTCGGCTTCGATCATGCCGACGACGCCGGAGTGTATCAAATCGCGCCGGACCAGGCGCTGGTGCAGACCGTGGATTTCTTCACGCCGATTGTCGACGATCCATACACCTTCGGACAGATCGCGGCTACGAATGCGTTGAGCGATGTATACGCGATGGGTGGCAGGCCGCTCACTGCGCTCGCGCTGGTCTGCTTTCCAGAAAAGGCAGACCTGGAAATTTTGGAGCGCATTCTGGCCGGCGGATTGTCGAAGATGATGGAGGCGGGATGCACCGTGATTGGCGGGCACAGCATTCGCGACGAAGAGACCAAGTTCGGATACTCCGTTACAGGTCTGATCCATCCCCGGAAAGTCCTTACCAATGGCGGCGCCAAGCCCGGAGATTCGCTGCTGCTAACCAAGGCGCTCGGTACCGGGGTGATCTCCACGGCGATTAAGAAGGGCAAAGCCAAGGCGGCGTGGATTCACGCCGCTGTTCAGTCGATGACAACCCTGAATAAGGCAGCGGCCGACGTTATCCGCGAGTCTTCATTCCAAATCAACGCAATGACCGACGTAACCGGCTTTGGATTGATTGGCCACGCACGGGAAATGGCGATGGCCTCCGACGTTTCCATCGAACTCCATGCCCCTTCGATCCCTTTCCTCGCAGGGGCGCTCGAATGCGTTCGTGGCGGCTACATTCCCGGCGGGCTCAACAACAATCGCGACTTTGCGGAGTGTGCCGTGGAATATGAAGGAGAAATCTCCGGCGAAGTCAGGACTATGCTCTTCGATCCGCAGACCGCGGGAGGATTGCTGATTTCCGTGGCGTCCCGCGACGCGGTTGGACTTACGAAAGCCCTTGCCGCCAAAGAAGTGCGGGCCGCCCCAGTCGGCAAGATCGTGGCCCGCGTCCAACCGCTGATCAGAATCATTCCGTGATCGTCTGTTTCCGAACTCCGCCGATAGTTTTGTGATCCGAATGAGCCAAGTACTGCGCTGCAACTCAGTTAGGGATGATGCGGAGGGCGACGAGTGAGGATTTTCCGGGGACCGAGTTTTCAACCGTTGTCGTGAGCAGAATCTGAAAATGGGGTGGTATGGTCTTGTGGTCGGGGGCTAGATCAAGCAGCAGTTTGCGTAGTTCCGCCATACGCTCAGGGTTGGTGAGGTACTCGATGGCAGCTTGAGAACCCTGGGTGTAAATGCCATAGATGAGAAGGACACGCTTTTCCTTTCTTTCGTTCGGAAGCATCAGCACAACCGCATAGTCTCGCGTCAACTGGTTGGTTACGGAGTCGAACTCGGGCTTGTAAACCTCCTTTTCTCCGGACTGAGGATTACGATTCAGAATTACGCCACTTTGGAACTGGAATCCCTGCACGTTGAGAAAGACTCGGCCGCTCCAGGACTGATTGCCCCCAAGCAGAATCGCGTTGTCACCCTTGATTTCCTCGAAATTTATCAGGCGGGAAGGCTGCACGCGGCAGCCCTGTCCCACACTGGCGAACATCTTGCATAGATTGACCACCCCCAAGGTCTCTCCGACGGAAGTAAAATCTGTCAGGCTGGGAACGAACAGGAAGCGCTTCAATTCGCGGAAATGAATTGTGTCACGGAATTCCGGCAAACTTGCCTTGGGTATCTCGTGCCCTCCTGCTAGAGTCTGGGAGCTGTCCCCATCGTGAGCCGCCCGCAACAACGGATGATTTGGGATCGTGATCAGCGGCGCGTCGGCGGGAAGGAGGAAGGGGCGCCAAAACCACTCGATGCCGTCCGGCAAGCTGGTGACTTGGGCTCGGGGCTGCGCAGCTTGTCCGCCTTTCCAGAAATCTAAAATAAGAACAGAGGCAAGTACGAGGCAGAGAGCGCCCAAAATTAGAGTGACCGCAAGATGCAGGCGATTCGGAGCATGTGTGTTCACGCTCTCCGGCGGAAATGGCGCGCCTGCGGCTGCCTCATCGGCTGTGCTGCGACGGAAGACGGGGACGTAATGCCCAGAGGGCAGGTCGAGACGGATCAGACCGCCGCGTCCATCTTCGTCGTAATACTTACTCAGGAGGCGGCGGATCTCGTGCGCCTGCACTCGCACAATCGGATCCTTTTGCGGATTGAAATCGACGCCCCGGTCGTAAACCTCTACCCCGATAAGATACTCATTCAACTTTTCTCCGTTGCCCAGGAAAGCCTGCTCCGACACAAACTCGAGGAACCGCGTCTTCTTAGGAGAGTGAGCAAACAATCTGCTTTCGAGGATCCGGCGTAGTTCTTCGCGCTTCTCGAAGAGCGAGATGGGAGGCGCTACGGAAGTGTGAACAGATGCCACCTTGGAAATTTAATTGGTACTGCAGACAACGGCTCGTACGCCAACGTACGTTTTGGCCAAGTCGCACGATAGCACCGGTGATCAACGGAGGTCAATGCGGGAAAGTCGGACCCTCGCACGACAGGAATAACGGTTATTTGACCCGTTAATCGCGGTTATTGACCCGGGGATGTTGGCGAAAGTTCAGGAGCCTCGTCCCCTCAAGCGCACTCGCCGACCCCCTGTCGGCTCGTTTCAAGTCATGTCGCTTAATCTGCCCCGCCCATCAGAATTGGTTTCACGGAGTATGTTCCCAATTTGAGCGGCCGGGACATGCTTTACGGCGATCTATTGGCAGAAATCGACCGGTTAACCTCCGAGATAACCTCGATTACCTTGTTTAAGACTGTCACACAAGAATACAACCGACCGGTGCGGGGCATGCCGAAATTCGCAAAGGTCTGCCATGGTCTGTTCTTCGGCTCTCTGTTTTGTTCTTCCTTCTCAGCCCTCAGCGCTCCTATCGCAGGGCCAGACGCGGAACTGGTGGTAACAAAGCGGTTCGAGAGCGCGGTACTCAGCATCAAGTCGAGCGGCGCGGAAGGAAACAAGTACGGCTTCGAAGGTGGCAGAGTCCTCAAGCTGAATGGTATTTACCACCTGTTTACCTCGGAAATGATCGGAGATCCGCACTGGGTCAAAATGAGGCTGGCGCATTGGGTCAGCCAGGATCGTTTGCAGTGGAAACGGCTTGCCACGCTGGCCGAATCAAGCGGCGACTTCACCGGGAAGGATCCGCGTGCAGCATTGTGGTCTCCGTTGCCGGTCTACGACCCCGCCGAAAATCGCTGGAACCTGTTTTATGTCGCCTACCAGGCGGCCCCGGATACTTCGCAGCAGTGGTTGAGCAACCACGAAGGAAGAATCTGGCGCGCAGTTTCGAACACCGCGGGTGTGGAAGGAATCGGCGGCCCATACACGGATGCTGGAATCATTCTCCAGCCGGGTCCCGACTCAGACCCATGGGAGGGCTTGCAGGGTACGGATTCGTTCTTTCCCTACAAAGTCGGCGATCAGTGGTATGCGCTCTATGGCAGCGCTCATACCGAAAAGTTGCCTATCTCTCTGTGGCAAATCGGCTTGGCCAAGGCGTCGGATCTCGCCGGCCCGTGGGTGCGCTGCACGGATCGGAATCCGTTAACTGTGGAGAAGCGGTTCATTGAGAATCCGATTGTCACCAAACTGGATGACGGAGCCTATGTCGCCGTCTACGACACGGACGCGCCGAACGCAATCGGCTACACATTTTCGGCGGACGGTATCCACTGGTCCTCCGGCCAACACTTGTTGGTTCAGGAGGGAAAGGGAGTGTGGGCGAGCGAGGTCCGAACCCCTCTTGGACTGATTCCGGAGGGAAAGGATTCGTTCACCCTGTTCTACACGGCCAATGAAAAAGTCCCGGGAATGCGGCCCGATGGGAATGGGATCAACACAGCGCCGGGATCGGTAGGGCTGGTAGAAGTGGAGCTAAAGAAGGCGCGCGCGCGCAGTGCTGGCGGCCGTTAGTGGGTATGAGCACAGCTGATTAAAGTGACGGGAAAATGATTCGCAGATTGCGGGGAGGGAACATGTCGAGATCCAAGTTCTGCAGGCTATTCTGTTTTGTCGGATTGGTGATCGTTCTTGCCGTAACATTCGCGGCAGCCCAAGCTAACCGTGCCACGATTACTGGAACCGTGACTGACACTACCGGTGCGATTGTGCCCGGCGTAGAAGTTATCGCCACCAACGTGGAAACGAACGTTGTCGCGAGAACCACTTCGAATCAGGATGGTATTTACGTCATCCCCAACCTGTTTCCGGGGAAGTACTCGGTCGAGTTCCACAGGGATGGATTCGAGACGGTGAGCCATCCAGCCGTCACCCTTGAGTCCACCCAGGTGGCCCGAATAGATGCTTCTCTGAAGGTGGGTTCAATCAGCCAGTCGGTAACCGTGACCACCGATGCGCCGGTCTTAGATCTAGAGAAACCGACGGAAGGCACGAACATGAAGGGCAGCGTGGTCACCGATTTGCCGCTCAGCATCTACGGTGGCGGCCGGTCGGTCGAGGATTTCGCGGTTGCGGTCACGCCGGGCTATTCGCCTTACAGCAGTCCATACGGGGCTGTTATCAATGGGGCGCAGTGGTTCACCAAGGATTACACCATCGACGGCACATCGGGCACCGCCAACATCCAGGGAGATTCCATGGAGTCTGGGCCCAGCATGGAAGCGGTGGAAGAACTGCAGGCGCAGACCAGTGGCTTGGATGCGCAGAGCAGCATCACCGGCGGCGGTGTCATAGCGTTTAACCTGAAGTCGGGAACCAACAAACTCCACGGATCTGCATTCCTGTATGGCCACAATGAACTCCTGGACGCCAACACCTGGACGAACGACAATCTCGGCACGCGCAAGCCTCAGCAGCGCGCGTGGGACTATGGCTTCAGCCTGGGTGGTCCGATTATCAAGAACAAGACATTTTTCTTCGGTGCTTTCGAGCGTTATCAGCAGATTGACTTCCGTCTCAACAGCGGATCGGCAACCGTTCCCAGTGCCGACTTCCAGAAAGGGAACTTCACCAGTCTGCTGGGAGGCACTCTGTGCAACGCATCGGGCAGCGTAGGTCTGTGCAGTCAAAACGAGGGGACGCCAATCATAGTGCAAAACAATGCTGGGCAGTCCGTCACCGCGCAGGAAAACATGATCTACGATCCCAATCCGCCATCGACGTGCACCAAGCCACCCTGCCAGTTTACCGGCAATATAATCCCTGCGAATCGGATCAGTGCAGTGGCGCAGAAGGTCAATGCCTTCTACAGCGGGTATGCTCCGCAGTTTGGCGGACTCGACAACAACAGCAGGGGGCTTCTGCAAGGGTCCCCCAGCCAGACGCCGAATCAAATCGTGATCAAACTCGATCACACTCTGCGGGAACAGGACCATCTTTCCGGATCGTGGATCTACAACCACAGACCACGAATCTTGGATGATGGTGGAGGCCTATGGCAAGCTGGAAGCAGAAACGGCGGCCCGCTCTCGAATGGCCGCTATCAGATCTACCGGTCGCAGGAATGGCGCCTCAGCGAATCCCACGTGTTCAGCCCGAAGGTCCTGAATGTCCTGAACTTCACGTACAACTTCGATTTCAACGCCAGCTCCCCCACGGACCCCGGCAATTGGAATTCGCAGCTCGGATTTGGAAACACCGGGGCCAATACGTTCCCGGTGATCAGTTTCTCGGACAATTCCTCTTATGGTCACTCAGAAACGTTTCTGGGCAATGCATGGCAGGGGAATCTTTCCGGTGTAAACGTCATCACCGGCGACAGTGTCACCTGGACCAAGGGACGGCACAACTTCACTTTCGGCGGAGATTTCAAGGCGCACCAGGTCAACAGCCGCTCAGGTTCTGGCGCCCTCTCATTTAGTTTTTCCAGCAATACCACGGCGGGTGCGGGCTATCCCTACGATGGATTTGCCTATGCCAGTTTTCTTCTCGGGCAAGTGAACAACGCGAGCGAGACCGTGCCTTACAACCTCTACGGCCGGCAAAAGGGCATGTTCTTGTTCGCACAGGATAGCTATAAGGTCACGCCCAGGCTCACGCTCAGTATGGGGCTGCGCTGGAACTACAACTTTCGTTTTCACGAGAAGTATGGGAATTGGGCAAACTTCGACATGAAGGCGATCAGCCCTCTGTATGGCATTCCTGGCACATTGGTCTTCGCCAAAAACGGCAGCGACAGTTTTTACAAGAACGAATACGCGAAGAACTTCGGGCCCTCGCTCGGCTTTGCGTATCAGCTCCGCCCCAAGACGGTCTTCCGCGGATCGTTTGGCCTGATCTACAACCCCGTTGGGCGTAACGTTCTTCGGAGGGGTTCCGGACGGTTTTGCTCCGCAGCTGGGAACCAATCACGCGAACAGCTTCAGTTGGGACGGTCCAGGCGGCACGGGCAATTATCCGGGTGTCGTTACCAAAGTGGACGCGAACACCGATCCTTCCACCATGCTGCCGTTTCCTGTTAGCGTCGATCCGCGAGCCCTCGAATTGGGCTACAGTGAGGCATTCAACTTCGGCGTTCAGCAGGAACTCACCCCCAACACGCGATTGGAGATTTCTTATATCGGCAACCGCGGCCACCATCTGACGGACACGTCTTTGGCTTGGAACCAGGGCCCAACCTCAACTTTTCTGAGACTGGTGAATCAGGTTCCTGGACTCAACCTGTTTTACCCATATGTGTGCAGCCCGGCGGATGCGGCTAGCTACGGCATCCAATATCCGTATACCGCCAATGGCGGCTTCTGCGCTCCGCTACTGGCTGCGATTGCACCGTTCCCACACATGGCCGCTGGTGAAGCCAACTACTGGTTCTGGTGTTGCGGCAACCTTGCCTACGTCGGCCTTCCGCTGGGCCAGAGCTTCTACGACTCAATGGTGTTTAACGTAGTCAAGCGCGCGGGGCGCGGGCTGACCATGGACATGAGTTACACGTGGTCCCGGCAGGAAGGCGATTCTTTCTCTGCTCAGCAGGATTACAACAACTTTTACACCGGAGTTCAGGATTTCAGCAACATGCGGCAGGCGGCGCATGCGGTCACGGGCTATGATTTAACTCATGTCGTGAAGGGATACGTCAGCTATGAGCTGCCTTTCGGGAAAGGAAGGCCCTGGCTAGCCAGCCCAAACCGCCTGGTGAGTGGAATTGTTGGGGGCTGGACCCTGGCCGGCATCGTCCTTTACAACACCGGCCAGCCATTTGAAGTGGGAGCGGCCAACCCTTATTGGCCATTCTGGGGAGACATCTATCCTCAGTTTAACCCATCTGCCGGACCCTCCAATCCCAGGAAGTTTGTGCCAGTTCCGCCGGGTGGGAGCGTCCCTTCGAGCAATTTCTACATGCCAGCCAGCGTAGCCAGCAATCCACCGGTTGGAGTCCTCCCGCCGTCGCCATCCACTTCCGCCCTGCGTTGTCCGGGACAGGCCAACGAAAACGTCAGTCTGATGAAAAACTTCACGATGGGCTCCGATGGACAATACAGATTGGCCTTTCGCACGGAGTTCTACAACCTGTTCAATCGTCACTACTACAATATCAATGGTTGCGGAGGCACTCGGGCGTCGATTGGCGCGGGCAACTTCGGCCAAATCACCGGAGTGGCTGACAACCCGCGGAGTGGGCAGTTTGCCATCCGGTTTGAGTTCTAGGAGGGTTCTGCGGAAAGATCGCGAAGCTATTCGGCGGGTTACAGGCGCCGGCCACCTGTGCAATCGGACGGCTGGCCGCAGCGATAACTAGCGTCGAGGAAGGGTGAGTCACATCCGAGCGCGGAGCTGTCAACTGCGAGTATCGGTGCGTTTTGCGGCAGGGTTATGCCTAGTCGCGTGCGCCCTGGTTTCTTGGGCCGATCCCGTCCTTCCCACTCTCATCAGTGACCACATGGTCTTGCAGCAGGGCCGTGAGATTCATCTCTGGGGTAAGGCTGACGCGGCTGAGAAAATCACTGCGACACTTGCCGGTCACACGGCGACCACGACCACCGACATTCACAACCATTGGAGCGTTCAGCTTCCGGCATTGCCGGCGGGCGGACCGTTCACCCTCACTGTTCAGGGAAAGAAGAAGATCGAGATAAGGGATGTGATGATCGGCGAGGTCTGGATCGCCTCCGGTCAATCGAACATGACATTTGCGCTCGACAGTGCCGAGGGCGCTGCCACGGAAGTTCCCAAAGCCGATTATCCGCAGATCAGACTTTTCACCGTCCCCAGAAAGATCGCTTTATCCCCGCAGGAGGATACGCTTCCCGCCCATTGGCAGATTTGCACTCCCGACAACGCCAAGAGCTTTTCCGCAGTCGCGTATTTTTTTGCGCGCGAGATCCATCGTACGCAGAATGTTCCCGTCGGAGTCGTCGAGAGCGCCTGGCCCGGAACTACGATTGAAGACTGGGTCGCCCCAGAAGCCTTGCAGGCCGATGCGGAGTTGAAGCCGGTTCTCGAAGAATTAGAGCACGCGACGCCCGATCGAGAAGAAGTTTGCCGGGAATTCGCTCCCTCTCGATCTTGAATTCGATGACTTCGATCTGATCCCTGCAACCGCCGGTTCCCCGGGCAAAATTCTGGCGAACTTTGATGACGGAACAGCGCGCATCTCAATTGGCGGATCGTTTTCTTATGGCTGGCAGGACTCGCCCGATGCTCTCTTCGAGCTTGTATCCCCGGGCCGGGGAGGGATTGGGTTTGCGGCTCGCGTCGCCGGGCGACTCGACGGAACACAAGACTCGACTCTCACTGCCAACTACAAACTCGATGGCACCGGAGTCGACCTGAACTCTTATGCAGGCATCCGGTTCTGGGTACGAGGAAATGGTTCTTTTCGTTTCCGATCGAGGCAACCTACCATTACCGACTACGATGACTACGCCACGCCGTTGATGAAATCATCCTCCGACTGGCAGCCAGTCACAGTGTGGTTCCGCGATCTCCGCCAGGAGGGCTGGGGGGTTGCGCTGCCCTTTACGCAGGACTGCCCTCTCGGGGTTCAAGATCGAGAGTCTAACAACCTTGGGATATGCGCCCATCCCGGTCTCCGGCCTTTACGAAGGAATGATCACTCCTCTGCTCCCGTCCGCATTCCGCGGCGTGCTCTGGTACCAGGGAGAAAGTAATGCGCTCAAGGCCCACCAGTATCGGAAGTTACTTCCCGCGCTGATCAGCGGTTGGCGGGACGCCTCGCATCAAAACGATCTGGAATTCCTCATCGTGCAGTTGCCCAATCACGGAGCCACGCCCGACGAGCCGGGTGAATCGGCGTGGGCCGAGTTGCGAGAGGCGCAGTTCCTGACGTTACAGCATGTTCCGCGGACTGGACTGGCAGTCACGATCGACGTGGGCGATCCGAAAAACGTTCATCCCCACCGAAAGCTGGAAGTCGGGCAGCGGCTCGCGTTGTGGGCGGAGGGTACGACCTATATCTATAAAGATACGATCTATAGGCAGCCAATTGAATATTCGGGACCCTTGTATGAGTCAATGAAGGTCAAAGGCGATGAGATTTGCGTCCGATTCACCCACGTGGGCTCGGGTCTGGAAACAACGCGGCAGGGAGTTACGCGGATTTGCAATTGCCGGTGTCGATAGAAAATTCCATTGGGCCGAGGCCCGCATTGACGGCGATGCCGTGGTGGTTTCCAGTCCAAATGTGCCTGGCCCATTGGCGGCCCGTTATGCGTGGGGAGACAGCCCACTGTGCAATTTGTTTAACAAGGAAGGATTGCCAGCTTCCCCATTCCGCACGGATGATTGGCCAGGGATCACCGGGCGGTGAGTCGGACTTGAGTTTTCCGCAAACTTGAACATGCAGAATCTCAAGAATGTCGGGTTCATTTCTATTTCCGCCCAAATCTGTCGGCCGCGCCTCTCCTGCTATTGGCTGCGTGAACTGGCGCAAGTTGTGCGCCTGCGGCAGCTCGGAGTCCATCACTCTGCGGCAGCGAGGAAAAAATGGCCGCCTGCTGCGGAGTTGGCCTGGTGGCCCGCCCGACGATATTCCAATGGGCAAAGTTCGTGTGTTGCAGGCAACATAGGGAGGGAAGAACATTCCGTTCGAGATCAACTACGACAGGATGATCTGGAGCGGGCTCTCGTGGGCGGTGGGTGAAATCCGTCACGATGGATGATGCGGGGCAGCCGATTGCAATCCGCTGCTCTTCAACCGAAAAGATTCCTGTCGTCCTGGACTGCAAACTCTTCGCGGTTCAGTACTAGCTTGCGGACCCTACGCAAGCGTTGTGACGGAAGAGTTCGTCAAGAGGGACGCGCTCCATCACTACAATGTCATACCAACCACTACAATGTAATACCAACCACTACAATGTCATACCAACCGTTTAGAGCTTTTCTTCATGTGAAGTTCCTCGGCAGTGCGTTTGTTTGTGTGCTTCTCTATGCAATATCCTGCTTCTCGGTCCAGGGCACACCTCGCCGAGCGATCTACTTCGTGGATTGCAGCAGCGAGGCTCAGAAGAGCGATACGCAACAGAAAGCTGGCTCAGCAGATTCACCCTGGACCACTCTGCAAGAAGTGAACGGACATACATTCGCCGGTGGCGACGAACTGCACTTCAAGCGAGGCAGTGTTTGCCGCGGAATATTGTGGCCCAAGGGCAGTGGGTCGGAGTTTGCTCCAATTCGCATGACATCTTATGGCACCGGAGTGCGGCCGAAGATCGTTGCGGAGTCCGCAAGCGAGGAAGCACTGAAGTTATACAACCAGGAGTATTGGGACATTGACTCTCTTGATCTTTCCGGCGCCAACAAGTTCGGTGTGTTCGTCAGCGGAGACAAGGGCATCCTTCATCACATCCACCTGGCAAATCTGCGAGTACATGATATCGGCGGCGCGGAGATGAAGCATAAAGAAAGCGGGCTAGTCGTGATCTCTCCCGGTAGTGTCGATCAGCGCTTCGACGATGTGCTGGTGGATGGCGTAACCGCCTACAACACGCAGGAATGGGTGGGCATCATGGTAGGCGGTGGAAATTTTGGATGGCCGCCTGAGAGCACCTGGAGCACGCACGTTATTATTCGCGACTCCGTCGTGCATGACGTGCAGGGAGACGGAATTGTCCTCTTCCGGGTGCGGGATGGCCGAATCGCTTCGAATGTCGCGTGGAATACCGGAATGCAGGCAACGGAGAGCATGGGAACTCCAAATGCAATCTGGACATGGATGTGTCGCGATTGCGTTGTGGAACAGAATGAAGCATTCCTGAGTGACAGCCCGGGCGTGGATGGTGGAGCGTTTGACATCGACTACGGCAATACCAATAACTCTGTCGTCGACAATTACGGACACGACACACAGGGATATTGCATTGCGGTCTTCGCCGCCGGGTTTATTACGCATCATAGCGAGGTACGGAGAAATACATGCCTGAACAATGGACGCAGTCCACGAATGGCGAAGTTTCAAGGAGCCATCTTTCTGCATACCTGGAATGACGGCAAGCTGGATGGGCTCGTGATGGAAGACAATACCGTCTACTGGAATCCTCCGGGGACTGCTCCAGTAGTAATCAACGATGCCGTTTTTCAGGGCGAGAATGGAATCTTCCGCCACAATCGGATTTACTCGACGTCGCCGTGGATGATTACCAGCGACCCATCACTTCATCTCGAGGGAAACCAATACAGCCTTTACTCTCATGATGGCGCATCGGATGGACGCTGGAGTTACGGGGGCCGCATGTTCCAAGGCTTCGCAAACTATCAGGCACAAAGCGGTCAGGACGCGGAAAGCACTTTTCGCCAGTTCGCTACGACAAATACAGACTCCGTGTTTTGGCCGGAATCCAGTGCAGCGCCTCCGCAGCTGGACACTACCTATCGTGATTTACTTTCAAAACCGCTGATGGCCATTGAGGGCGGTGCTGTATTACATCACCAGTTGGGCGGCAAGTGGACGATGTATGCCGTGCTATCAGGCAGGCTTGACGCCGCTGGTCTGCTGGACGAGACGACCCGGAAGCAACTGACAATCCTCAGAAGTCTCGCGGCGCAGTTTCATGGCAATGGACTGCAGACGGTGATTGCACTGCGGCGAGCGCCAGAGAATGTTTCGAGAAAGGAATCTCTGGGCAACGCGATTTCCGATCTCGACTTCGACACCGCCGCGTTCGTAGCCGCACCGCTTACGGACGGAGATGCATTGGAGGAGCCACTGCTGCTCTTCCTCTCGCCCGAAAGGCACGTGATCAAGGCCTGGCGCGGCGAATTTCCGGGAGCGGCCGAACTCAGCCTTGCGGCGCACCAGAAGGTAGGCAACCCTGCCTATTCGAAAATCGGCGAAACCAAGTGAAAACGGTTTTCATCTGCTCGAACTAAGATTAACGGAATCCGAAGCAAGCCAATTGAAGCAGCCAGGTTCCCAATATCGGCCAAGCAGGAGAAGACCTGACGTTCTCAACGCTAAACGTTCTTGAGTGGATTCATTACCCTGGCGGAAGCGCCCATGCGAAGAGTACGCCGCCGCTGCTGGTCAGCAAATATTGGCGACCGTCGAGTTCGTAGGTGATGGGAGAACTCTGGATGTGCGAGCCGGAGCCCGCGTGCCAAAGAGTCTTACCGTCGCTCGAATCCAGCGCCAGGAAGTTTCCCAGAGCGTCGCCGGTAAAGGTAAGCCCTGAGTCCGTCGTCAGCACTCCCGCACCCGATCCGTCGGGCCCAAGTTCATGGCTCCAGCGAAGCTTGCCGGTCTGGTAGTCGATGGCCTCGAGCACGCCCTTCCCCCAGACGCCGTAATCCGCACCCGCCCATCCGTAGACTCCATCGGCTGGCTTGGCAAAGTAAATGCTCCAGCTAGGATGAGCGTCCACGATGAACAAACCATTTTTGGTGTCGAAACTCGGAGCCCGGAAGTTGGTCAGACCGCCTTCATCGGGCGCAATCAGCCGTCCGTCCGGCGCAGGCTCCTTGTCTGGATTTGGAATGGGACGGCCTTGCTTATCGATTCCAAGCGACCAGTTCACGGGACCGAAAGGAGCGGTCAAAAGATTCTTGCCGTTGGTGCGGTCAAGCACAAAGAAGTAGCCATTGCGCGAGGTTTGCATCAGCATCTTCTTTGGCGTGCCGTGAAACTCTCCGTCGACCAGCACTGGAGTCTCGACGGCATCCCAGTCATGCGTATCGTGCGGAGACACCTGGAAGGCCCACACGAGCTTGCCGGTATCCGGATTCAGGGCGACGATACTGCAGGTGTAAAGGTCATCGCCCGGCCGCGTCGAGCCCTTCAGGACGGGCGTCGGGTTGCCGGTTCCCCAATAAACAAGATTGAGATCGGGATCATACGTCCCCGTCATCCACGTCATCCCTCCAGTCGTTTGGTCGGGAGTTCCAGCCGGAGGAGTGGAATCCCACTGCCACTGCGTTAGCGCCCGTCTCCGGATCAATTGAGCGGATATAACCGGTCAGGTTATCAAGATCTCCGGAAACACCCACCAGCACATGGCCCTTGACGACGAGGGGCGCCATGGTCGTCCAATAACCTTTGTTGACATCTGCAACCTCCACGATCCAGCGCACGGTTCCATCTTTGCTATTGAGGGACACAAGATGCGCATCGGGAGTCAAAAAGAAGAGATAGCTCTTTGTACATCGCCACTCCGCGGTGGCCGATGTGGTCCCCATTGTTCGGTGGGTAGAGGTAATGCCAGATCTGGTGGCCGGAACGCGCATCAACCGCCCAAATGTTGTCCGGAACGGTAAAGTACAAAATGCCATCGACCAGTAACGGCGAGGACTTGATCGGTGCGAACTGGTCGTGTCTGGAAGGCCCAGGCAAGGGCCAGATTTTTCACGTTCTGCGGCGTGATCTGGGTGAGCGAACTGTGTCGTCTGCCGGAATAGTCGCCATGATATCCCGGCCAACTGTCGGCGCGGCGGATGCAGAAGCATTTGCTCATCGACGCCTTGCGCCAGCATCACGCCGGAGATGCAATCGCGATCAGCGCGCTCGCGGCAAGAAGAAATGCAGTCCTCAGAAAATTCATATCGCCTTGGAAGCCTCTCGAACTTTTCAAACATGTGCGCAGCTAGATCGAGCCGCCTAGCGCAAAGTCTGCAAATACGCCATCAGGTTGTGGATGTCCGTCATCTGTGTACTTACTGAATAGTTCAACATGGGCATTCACAGCGGTCGTCGACCTTGTACTGCACATCGCTGGTCCGCCATGACCGATAGGAACCCGTAGAATCAATGAGCCCGACCGTAAACTCATCGAGGTATGCCAGGTTGCCCGTGATCGCTTGACCAGAAGAGGTGTCACCGTGACTCTGGATTTCGCGTGTCTCGGGATACAGCATCTGCTCTTCAAGCTCGAGGCCCTGGTAACGCGATGCGATCCCGGCAAGATCGCCGGTTGGCGAGTGGCAGTTGAGCATCCTCCCGCGCCTTCGAAATATTGTTTGCCGGCCTCGGCGTTCCCGGTTTGAAGATCGGCGGCGTCCACCCCTTTACGTCCGCCAACTTCCTCTGGCGAGCGCGCGGTTTTGTTGGGTGTGGATAAAGGCCGCCAGGCTGGCAATCTGCTGATCAGAACGGTCAAAGCGCGGCATGCCCTTGTCGGGGCGTCCATTGCGCACAACTTCGCCGATCTTGTCTCCATCCACATCCTCGGTCACCAGCTTGGATCGAGTGAGATCGGGCCCGCTTTCTCCGCCGCCCGCATCGCGGCCGTGACAAAACGAGCAATCTTGCCGGAACAGGTCACGTCCGCTCCGGACCAAAGCCTGGCGGGTACGATTTGCGCACAACTGGCGCGCTCTGTTTGACTGCTGTCTCAGCTTGACCGCTGGGAGGTGGTGTTTGCGCTGCGCATGGCGAGGCTCAAGAGCAATGGAGCCGCCAACCATACATTCCAGTGCAAGGCCAAACGAAGAAAATTCATCCCGTGAAATATTCCTCCGCAGTTCAATGCTCATCAGTGCTGATCGCCGGTGTAGCCGCGGATGAGAAGCCGTACTGCCTTCCGTCATGCCCAGCACCCACTTGATCGCTTCAAAATACATCTTGCTGATGTCGGGGTCGTTCCAGGCCTCTTCGGTATGGCCGAGCGTCGAATAGAAAACGCGTCCTTTGCCGTACATCTTGTCCCAGGCTACTGCGAAATCATGATCCGTTCTGTGGACGCGCGGATTGTTCGCATAATTAAGTTTCGTGGGATCGAGACTGAGCAGGACGTTGACCTTATCGCGCGACCACTCTTTTGGCTGATAGATTTCGTCATACTTAACGAACGCTTTGGGAAAATGGCGCACCGCGGGGAAGTTCGGGTCTTCATTGACGATCGGCGCATTGAACGTGGACCACGGGATGTTGATCGAACCAGCCGCCGATCATCTCCCCGTATTCTGGCCATTTGTAGTTAGTATCAAGTGCGGCGTGAACGCCGACAAACCCCTTTCCGTCATCCTTGATGAAGGCCATCATATCTTGCTTTCTGGCTGTCATCCAGATCAAGCTCGCCCGTCGTGCTTACAAAAACGAGGGCATCGAAGTAGTTCAGATTCTTCGCGTTTCTTCCCAAGTCCTTCTTTGTGAGGAGTTCGGTGTCGGTGCGCAGCGTGGCATCCCAGAGACCGCTGTCGCGGCCCAGGTCGTAGATGGCAGCCATGCCATCCGAAACCGAATCGTGCTCGAACCCCTTGGTCTGACCGATCACCAGAATGTGCTTGAGATGGACTTGCTTCGCGTGCGGCGGGGGCGTAACCGAAGGATTTACAGCCGGCTGATCCTGTGCGAACGCGAAGCCTGCCAGGATCACAAAGGATAGGAGCGAAAAATAGACCGGTTCGAGTGTGGCGCAAGCGATCCCCCTCAAAGGCATAAAGGTAACATAAGGCAGCTGCGATAGAATGACTCGTTTCGTACTAGGATAAGATTCCGAGGAGACAGAAAGCATCATGCGCGTTGGAGTCTTTACTCCCCTGCTGTCCCAACTTCCGCTGCCCGCGGTTCTCAAGAAACTCGCGGCGCTCCAAATCAACACCGTCGAACTCGCCACCGGAAACTATCCCGGCGATGCGCACTGCAAACTCACGATGCTCGAAGATGCCGCGGCCCTCGCCGAGTTCAAGAAGGTTCTCGCCGACCACGGAGTCAGCATCAGCGCCCTGAGTTGTCATGGCAACGCGCTGCATCCCGATAAGGCTCATGCGAAGCACGACCGCGAGGTAAGCCGCAAGACCATCCTGCTTGCCGAAAAGCTCGGCATCTCCGTGATGGTCGATTTCTCCGGATGCCCCGGCGATTCGCCCCATGCCACTGCTCCCAACTGGGTGACCTGCCCCTGGCCTCCCGATTACCTGAAGGTGCTCGACTGGCAGTGGAGCGAAGTGGTCACGCCCTACTGGGTCGAACACGCAAAGTTCGCCGCCGACCATGGCGTGAAGATCGCCATCGAAATGCATCCCGGGTTCGTCGTCTACAACCCGGAGACGATGCTCAGGTTGCGCTCCATTGCCGGAGCCAATGTGGGTTGCAATTTCGATCCGAGCCATCTCTTCTGGCAGAGCATCGATCCCGTCGCCGCCGTGCGAGTGCTCGAAGGCGCCATCTTCCATGTCCATGCCAAAGACACGCAGCTTTACACCGCCAATCTCCACGCACCGGCGTGCTCGATACCAAGCCTTACACGCAGGAGCGCGAGCGTAGCTGGATCTTTCGCACCTGCGGCTACGGTCACGGCGCCGAGTGGTGGAGCGAGTTCGTTTCCACGTTGCGCATGTTTGGCTACGACCACGTGCTCTCCATCGAGCACGAAGATAGCTTGCTCTCACCGGAAGAGGGCCTGACCAAGGCGGCGAATTTCCTGAACGGCATCGTCATTCGTGAGCAACCCACAGCTGCCTGGTGGACCTAATAGCTGCAGAAAACTCGTGCTTGGGATTCTGTTTGAAGGGGCGCGGCTTCGAGCCGCGCCGTAGAGCGTCAGTCAAAATCACTAGCGGCTTCAGCCGCGGATGAAAACAGATGAAAACAATCAGGACGGCGATTTTCGGCACCGGCTTCATGGGCCGCGTGCATCTTGAAGCGGTGCGGCGGGTGGAGTCCGTCGAGGCGGCTGCAATCGCGGGGAGAAACGCCGAAGCGGCGCGACGCCTGGGCGAGGGCTTCTCCGTCCCCACGATCGCGGCCGACTACCGCGAGATCCTGCGCGACCCGTCGATCGATGCCGTCCACATTTGCACGCCCAACGCTCAACATTTTCCCATGGCCAAGGACGCTCTTCTGGCCGGCAAGCATGTGCTCTGCGAAAAGCCACTGGCCACGACCGTAGAGGAGGGCGGCGAACTCGTGCTACTAGCCAAACAAAAAGGATTGCGCAACTGCGTCTGTCACAATCTGCGCTACTACCCCATGGTGCAGCAGATGCGCCGCATGCGCGAGGCCGGGGATCTGGGTGAAATCCTCGTCGTCCAGGGTACGTATTCGCAGGACTGGCTTCTGTACGACACGGACTGGAACTGGCGCGTCGATGCCAAGGCGGGCGGCCCTTCGCGCTGCATGGCCGACATCGGTTCGCACTGGTTTGATATGGCCGAGCACATCACCGGCTTGCGCGTGACTTCTCTCTGCGCCGATCTCCAGACATTCCACCCTACGCGCAAGCGGCCAAAGCACTCTGTCGAGACCTTCGCCAACAAGTCGCTCGGTCCGGAAGATTACATCGAGACCCCGGTGGATACGGAGGACTTCGGCGCGGTGATCTTCCGAATGGGTGCGCGCACGCGCGGCAGCGTCACCGCCAGCCAGGTCTCCGCCGGACGCAAGAATCGCCTCAGCATCGAAATCTACGGCACAAAATCTTCGGTTGCGTGGGACCAGGAGCGGCCCGACGAACTCTGGGCAGGTCACCGCGACGCCGGCAATCAGATCTTCGTTAAGGATCCCTCTCTGCTGAAGCCGCGCGGCGCGCAGCTACGCCGATCTTCCCGGCGGGCACAGCGAAGGCTACGACGACACCTTCAAACAAGTCTTCCGGCGATTCTATGCGTCGATCGCCGCGCAAGACGCGGTATCCGAATACCCGCAGTTCGCAGATGGACTAAGACAACTCAAGATTCTCAACTCCGCCTTGCAGAGCCATCGGACGCGAGCTTGGTTCGACGTTCCCGCACCTGAAACCGGCAACTGAAAGGAGCGAGGTTTGATTGACTCTATGGGCGGGGGGGCTGGCCCATCGATAAGAGCGAAGGCGCTGTCAAGGACAAACTTTCCCTATCGGTGTTTTTCGCACCGTTTTTTCGCCAGAGAGGGTGTTTCAACGGAAGCTCACGCAATAACTTCTGCCCCGCCTGGCTCCACGGCGTGCGCTTCTTCTGCATTCCTTTATATCGTGGGCCAGCCTCCCAGTGCCGCGTCAAGGCGTTCGACCTCTCTTGCTGCCCGATCCCGTTCCGGCCCTGGCCTATAACCACCACTCTGGTGAAATTTGGCCACCACAGCGCCGCGAATCGCGGCTCGTCCAACCTTCCCTGTACCCAGTTAAGCTGCTAAGAAAAATGCAATTAGAGGAATCGTCTCTGCCCACTCTCCATTGGCACTCGGCCTGCACTCTTTTAACCGCAGCGTACTCGTATTATCCGTCAACTGAGCTCTGGCCAGAAGAAGACCACTGTCACAAACCAACTCTAATAGGGGGATGCCCCGCCAGCTTGTCTGGGTCGAAGAAGGGCGCTTTCGCGGTTTTGCTTGCTCGGAATGCTCCTGGCGGTTTGAACCTTCTGCTGCGCCCACGGGTAAGTCTTTCGATGAAATGATGCAGAACTTCGTGTTGCAGCGCGACAAAGAGTTTACTTCCCATGTTTGCGCTGATCACCCGAGAACTATGGGCGCAAAACGCTCAATCTAATTCAAACTTTAGTAGTTCTCACTGCGCTTGAGGGGCCACTCTTTAGGCACCTTGGGGCGTACTTCGAGATTTTGTTAGAGACCGTTAGGGAGGCTAATGACTGACCAGGATACTTCAAGATCCCAGAACATAAAATATCCACACTGGCAGCGCGAGTTTGAAGCTGCACTTCTCGAAGGGGACCCGCAGACGTTGCGGCAGCGCGTGGATGCTGCAGAAACAGCTATTTTTCTGCGGTCGCAAGCATTGGTCGGGAACGCTCAGGGACACGCGGAGCAGCAAGCCATTTCTGACGCTATACGGACTCTGCGGGCCATCCAGAAGGAAAAGCTAGGCTATCCGGACTGGAACAAATAGTAGCAGCCAGCCCACCGGTTTTAAGCATCCAACTTCCGCTATAGTGGCAAACCAATGGCGAAGAAGCGCGTTTTACTTGTGGATGACAACTCCGCCGTGCGTTCCTTGGTGCGCCAACTATTTGAACTAGAGCCTGACTATGAAATTGCAGGGGAAGCAGAAAACGGGCAAGACGCGGTTGAGAAAGCTGAAAATCTCAAACCTGACCTAATCATCCTGGACCTTTCTATGCCCATCATGACGGGGCTCGATGCAGCACCGCTGCTCAGGAAACTTTTGCCCGATACGCGGATTATTTTGTTCACGGTCCAACAAGGAAGCGAAATTGAACGGCTAGCACGTGCGGCTGGGATACACGCGGTTGTTCCAAAGGATCAGGCAGCGTCCAACCTGATTCTCCAAGCTCAAGTCTTGCTGGCGTCGGTAAAGCAGGAACACCATCCTGCCAAGCTTCGCAATGCCAGTTAGGGACTCAACACTCAGGCGGGTGGCCCAGGCTTTGCCGGCATCAGCAACGGGAACGGAAAACACGGAAGCCTCGGCCACCCGGGCGGGTGGCCCAGGCTTTGCCGCATCAGCAACACAGTGGGTGCCCCGTCCTTCGCGTTTTTTTGCGAAGGGCGGGTACCACGAAGGCCTACAGCTGCGAAGCTACGCCACCCGATCCGGGAACGAAATCGCGGGCCATCCCTGATTCACCCGTACCCGCCCGGACTCTTCGAGAAGATAGAAATGATAACTGCTCCAGCCCCACTGCCCGGGCGTTTCCACCAGTCCGCGCTTTACCGGGTTGCGATGCATATACCTGAGTTTCTCCACGCGCTTCTTCGTCGTCCATACGTTGAAGTCATAGAAGCGCGCCTGCCAGAACGCTCTGTGCTTGGGCTCGTCTCCAAACAGATTGCGTTGGCGCGGGTTCCTCCGTTTGCGCTTGGGCAACAAAGCGCGGGCCGTGCGCTGCTTCAACACTTGCATCACAGTCGAGGGAGTTCCGACCTCGGGTTCAGTCAAAAGAAGGTGGATGTGTTCCGGCATGACGACATATCCGACAACCACGAACCGGTAACGCTGGCGCGTCTGTTCCAGAATCGAAAGGAAGAGGTCGCGACTCCGCGCGGTGCGTAGAAAAGGCAATCGCCGGTAGCAGGAGCAGGTGATAAAGTGCAGGTGATGAGCGCCATAGGTGCGATGCAGTCCGCTGGGCATGACCAACCCCATGGTACCGGCAGCATCGTACCCGCCCTTGCACAGAACGCAAGAGCGGGGCACCCACAGTTCCGGAACGGGAACGGAAAACACGGGAGCCTGGGCCACCCGCCACCCGGAACGGGAACGAAAAACACGGGAGCCTGGGCCACCCGCCTGTCACCAGTTATATCCTTCACTTCTTACCGACAGTTGTGTCGAGTTTGAGGTATGTACCTCGCTTTATAAGACCTCGTGGTGCTGTGGAGCGTACCAGAACTGGACGGCGTGGGGTGCCTGTCTAATAACGGAATTGAAGGACAAAGGAGCCAGATCACGGCTTCTTGAGCTTGCGAAGGAGGAGGAAATTCTGGTTCCCACGTGCAGTGGCGCTTACGTTCCGGCGAGGTTTGCCTTGATAGAAAGAGAGAAGGGTAGCGACCGTGGCGGCTCGTAAAAAGCTTGACGTGCGCCCCATTGCCGCCTGTGTGGTGTCCTGCCTTATGGCAGTTGCTCGTGCGCAGGACTCCACTCAGGTTGCACCTGCGGCCCTTGAACGCGTACCGCTGGATGTAGTCGCTACGGTGCCGGTAACCGCGTTGCCCGCTCAGAGCATGGCGCTTCCCATCCTTTGCTCCCCGGAAAACATGATTGTCGTCCGACCGGCGACAGGAGACGGCATTCAAGATCCCGTAGCCGTTTCAGACGATGGCCAAGTCACTACTCGCTATGGAAGAGATAAGATCACTGACATCCCTCATCCAATCCCGCTGAATGTCTTTCTCGGCGACTCCAGCGTATACATGTTGGTACTGGGCCATACTCCGCTGGGACGCGAGACGCAGTGGCGAACACCCACGGGAGAAGTGAAGCGCGAGCAAGCCTCAACAAACAGCCCCTTCGTCGCCCGCTTCCGGGCGAACGGCACGTACGTGGGCGCTGTCTCCCTATCGGTGCCCTTTAGACCGCTTCAACTAGGAGTATTTCCGAGCGGCGATTTCCTCGTTGCAGGGGCGGATAAGCAGTCCGACGAGCCGCGTCTGGCGATTGTGAGCTCCACTGGACAGTTTCTGCGATTTGTCGAACTGCCAGGAGATGTAACGCCCCGAAAAGGCCTGACACCGCAGGAAAACGGCAAGAGTAAAGGTCAGACTGTCCTGCCCCACTTCGCACCAGGCGAGGGATTCGGCAAATCGTTAATAGACGTGGTATACGGCTCGCAAATCGTTGCAGACGGGCCTAACCTGCTTCTTTTCCGCCCAAGCAACGGCCCTATTTTCGTGATCTCTCCAGGTGGAGACGCACAGACTCGCAGGCTAAAGCTAAAGGGCACTTATATGCTGGAAACCGTCAAAACAAACGCGCATTCCTGGATCGCAGAGCTTACGCGAGACCTCCTTGATGGCAAGGGGGAGCAATTCGTCACCTACGCCTTCGATCGTGATACGGGCACTCCGCTAACGGAGTATGTTTATCCTCAAGACCTAGGATTCGGAATGGCCTGTACGGATGGCAACAAATTCACATTCGTGGAAGCAGATATGCAGACTGAGACTCTGAAACTTGTCAAACTCGCAATCTCCTCCCAGCCAAGTTCGAACTAGGTTCCTACCGCTAGGTCTCAAATTAAGCCGAGCAAAAGAGTACAGGCCGATTGTGATTTCGGCTGAAGAAACCTAGGGGAAGAAACCTAGGGACAGGCGGGACGTTTACCGTCTTTTTATGTGAGGAAGGCTGATGAGATAACCGTGTCGGCTCCTAAACGAGCGAGTAGACTTGGTAGCGCTCAAGCGACCAAGGCTCGGAGGAAAGCAGCCGACACGGTTATCTCATCAGCCCTACTACCAACGGTCAAGGTCCTATGGAGGCGAACATGGCCCGGCGCAAGTCAGGCACCTGTGGCGGCTTCGAAGATCCCGAGTAATGGCTGCACGAACTCAAAGCCATGCCGACAGACACTGCGATGTCGCACCACGGCGCGGACCGTCTGAGTGCCGCTCCGAAGTCTAATTTGCAGTTCGACTTCTTGCTCCTCGCGTAATTCGACCGGCAGGATCGCCGCCATCCCGGATTCGCTGATGTCCTGAGTCTGGCCTGGTAACAATGCACTGTCTGTGCGGACAATAACCTCGACTTCCATTTCATGCCGCTGGTGACGCCGTTTTTCTCTTCCCTTACCGATCTCGTTCACGCTGAACCTCGGCTCGTCATGGCACGCCCACCTCGAATAGCCTCCCAAAATATCGAGCAGACCCACACGACGGTAATCATGAACAAGACAGCTCCCATCACAAAGTATTTCATCAGCGCTCCTCTTGCCGGACCGCCACTGCATGATTGCTCTGCTTGCCCGAAGTCCGCCCTAACTTCCCACTCGCGCTGTTTACTGCTCTCTATCTTGTTACGAAATCCGAACACAGCCCCCGTTAAGTAGGCAGTCTCGTGAAACAGTCTCGCTTCCGACTCAAGCAAAGGGCGGGAACACGGACCTCGCGGCGGAGCGAAGCCTGGGGAAGAGCACGGCTTCAGTGGTTGCGGAAAAACTCACTTGTTTTTTGCGCGAGATGAGTTACAAGCAGGGATGCGAGGAAATCAGGACGAGCAAGAGGAAGGTTTCAGGGGGCTGGCCCACCTTTGCGGCGCAACGACTGAGGCTGGCCCATGTTCGCGGGGTTCGAAGCGTGGGCACCACGGACCTCGACCGCCATATTCACCCGTCACATACACAGCCGGACCGGAACTTGAGGAACCTGGGACACGGGAACTTGGGGACAGGACGTCGCCAGTCTTTATTTGAGGAGGCGCCCCGCCTGCCCGCGTTTTCCTACTGCGTAGTCTTTTTCCACAACCTTCCACAGAAAAAAATCCCTTGCTTGTGACGTACAACCTTGACCGAGAATACAGGGAGGGCACAATGGAAGAGTGTGCGATAGCAGAAGCGGCGACCTGGCATCGATGGCGAAATCCCAGCGGTCAAAAGGCTGCTAACTCTTTGTTCTGGAATATTTTGCAGGTAAGTCGTTTATCCGCAATATTTTGCCGAGATCGAAGGATATCGAAGGCGGGCAAGTCCGGCAGAATCAAGAATTTGGCCGCGTCAGCCCAGAAAAAATTAATCGACATGAAGCGGCTCAAACATGGCGGAGAGGGAGGGATTCGAACCCCCGATACCCTTTCGGGTATGCCGGTTTTCAAGACCGGAGCCATCAACCACTCGGCCACCTCTCCGGTGCTATGACGCGCAATCAGCCATTCCGTCAGAGGCAAGACATGACGCGATTCCGACGCTGCTGGTTAGTTTACAACAGGGCGATGAATTTCAGGCTGCGGCAGCAGCCCGAATGCTCTGGAATGAAATTCCATGACTTCGGCGAAGTGCGACAGGAAATAGGTCAGGCTGTGGTCGCCGGGGTAGGCATGATATTCGTGCTTCACACTTTCTTTTTGCAGTTCGTCGTGCAAGGCGGCCGCTCCTTTTTCGAAACCGTAGTTGTCATCCTGGCCGCAGTTGAAATAGATCGCCAACTTCTTGCAGAGCCTGCGGCATTTCTTTTCGCCAGGACAAATGGACTGTTGTCATTCCAGTGGGGCACGTTGATCGGCTTGCCGAACACCGCGGCGAGCACTCCGCCAAGAGGCGCTCCGGTGCGCGACGCGGAGTCCAGTGCTTGCGGCGATTCGGTGATCAGCGCGGCGCTCTGCGCGCTCACCGCCGAGAAAAGTTCAGGATGCGCGAAAGCGAAGCGCAATGCTCCGTATCCGCCCATGGAAATTCCGCTGATGGCGCGTCCCGCGCGGCCGGGCGGACCCGGTATTTGCTCTCGATGTGAGGCAGGAATTCCTGCAGAAAAAAGTCGTTGTAGCGCACCGAGCCGTCGGCGGAGTTGATGTAGAAGCTGCGCCTGCCTTCGGGTGCGACGATCAGAAAGTCGCCCATCTTGTGCTGGTTGCGCAGATCATCGAGCAAAGTCCAGCCGCCGCTGTTGAAAAGTGTTTGCTCGTTGTCGCCCAGGCCGTGCAGAAAATAAAGCACCGGATAGCGCTTTGCAGGAGTCGGCGCCGCGCCCGCATCGTAGCCCGCGGGCAGGTAGACGCAATAATGGATAACTTGTTTCAGAATGTGGCTGTTCAGAGCGCTGCAGTCGATGCGGCTCTGCGCGGCCGCCGAGGCGCCAGCGATCATAAAGGAATAAGACAGAAGCCTGAAGGCAGCGGATCATTCGGGTACCGGTTTATTCGTAGCGCAGCGCCTGTACGGGATCAAGCTTGGCGGCGCGTCCGGCCGGATACAAGCCGGAAACCAGGCTGACGAGGAGCGAGAATCCGATCGCCACCGCAACCAGCCACCACGGCACTGCCCAGAAGTTATCCGGAGTAAGGGACTCGCGTCTGAGGTAGATGTTGGTTCCGAAATTGATGATGCGGCCGATGGCCCAGCCGAGCGCGACTCCCGCGATTCCGCCCAGGATTCCCATGGCGCCGGCCTCGGCGAAGAAGAGCTTCTTCACATCCCCATCGCTGGCGCCAATGGCCTTCATGATGCCGATCTCGCGGCGGCGTTCAAGAATGGCCATGACCAGCGTGTTGACGATTCCGATCGATGCGACTGCCAGCGCCAGACTGCCGAAAATCAACAGAAACAAATCAAGAACTTTGAAAAATGTGCGCAGGCTCTGGCTCGCATCGAGCAGAGAGAAAGTGGTGAACCCCATTTTCTTGATGGCATCTTCTACCACTTGGACCTGAGTTGGATTCTTCACGCGCACGCTGATCGAGGAATAGACCGGTTGATCGCTCGCGGCTCGCGAGATTTCACGCAGGTCGGTGGGCTGCATCACGTGAAGACTTTCGGCCAGCTTCAGCGGCAGAAATACCTTGGCGCGGGTTGGACCGCGCATGCTCTCCGGGTCGAGGTCGGCAACGCCGACAATCTTGAGCTTCTGTTCGCGGGAAACCACGGAATATGCGGCGCCGCAGCGAGATCGCCATCTGCGGTGAATTGGCGGCGTCGGCGGCTCGGAGCGACGGCTGGATCGGGCTGGCCGCGCGTTGCGCGTAGCGCATCGTCAATTCCTTGCCCAGCAGTGGCTTCGCCAGATCCGCGACATTGGGTTCATCGGCTCCGCGGGTCGGAGTTTTGCCCAACAACTCCTCGGCAAATGTTTTTTGCAGAATCACTTCCGGGGCTGTGTCGGAGGAGAAGAAGCTGCCCTGCATGCCCTCGAAGGCATCGTTGGATTTCGCGGACGAGGGCAGCGCCGAGATCATGGTCAGATGCGGCTTGTCTTCGTAGCGCAGTTCGGTGATGAAGCGAATGTCGGGATAAGCCTCGAGCACGTTGGGCAGATGTTCGATCTCCAGCCGCGCGCGTTCGTCAAGAACGCGGCTTTCGCCCGGAGTGGGCCCGTTGCGCTGTTCGTCGCGCTCGCGGCCCATGCCGCGCAGATCGCGGCGTGAAGTAACCACGACAGTGTCAAACAGTCCCGACTTTACCAACCGCCGCGACGCCAATTGCTGCAGGCCAATGCCAAGGGAAAGCATCGCCACCAGCGACGCGACTCCCACCGAGATTCCAATCGTGGTCAGCGAGTTTCGCAGCAACGACTCGCGCAGATTCCGCAGGGCGAGTTCGGCGAGATCTGGAATCTTCACGACTGTCCTCCGATACCGCGATCAGTCAGCGCTGTGGGTCGCGTTCGGCCGGTCGTCGATCAACTTCCCATCGGCCAGGAAGATCATGCGTTGCGCGTAACGCTCGGCCAGGGCGCGCTCGTGCGTCACCATCACGACCGTCATTCCCAACTCCCGATTGAATTCGCGGACCATGTCCATGATTTCCGTTCCGGTGTGGCTGTCGAGATTTCCCGTGGGTTCGTCGGCCAGCAGAAGCTGCGGACGGTTGATCAGCGCCCGCGCCAGAGCGGCCCTCTGCTGTTCGCCGCCGGAAAGCTCGCTGGGACGATGGTTCATGCGCGCCCGCAAGCCCACTCGCTCCAACGCCTCGCGAGCAAGATTCTGACGCTGGCTGCGATCGACCTCCGCAAAACGCAGCGGCAGTTCCACGTTCTCCGCCAGCGTCATGCTGGCGATCAGATTGAACGACTGAAAAACCATCCCCACAACATGCAGCCGGTATTTGGCCAGTTCCTCGCGCGAAAGCTTTGCCAAATCACGATCCTGCACGATGACGCTTCCCGAGGTCGGACGATCGAGTCCTGCAATCAGATTCAGCACGGAAGATTTGCCGGAGCCCGAACTTCCGAGAAGCGCGACAAACTCTCCGGCGCGAACCTCAAGGGAAACGCCATCGACCGCGCGGATCAGTGTTTCGCCCATGCGGTAATGACGGCAAAGATTTTCGCTGCGGATCGCGACGGTACCGCGCGCGGCAGAAACTGCGGGGGCTGTCGTCATAGCGGCTAGCGCATCTCTCCTCGCAGCACGCGCAGGGCGTCGCGCCGCCTTCACATCGCCGTTCCTTGGCGTCTGCGCCGTTGCCATTCACCGCGACCGCGTCTCCTTCTCCCGGAGCGAGGAATAGATTTTCTTCGACTCCGTGCTGGCGCGTGTAAAGGTCGTAGTAGCGGCCGCGTGCGGCATAGAGCTGGGCGTGCGTGCCCCGCTCCACGATCTGCCCTTGTTCCATCACCATAATCTGGTCGGCGCGGCGAATCGTCGAAAGCCGGTGCGCAATCACGAACGTCGTGCGTCCCTGCATCAGATAGGAGAGACCCTGCTGGATCATCTGCTCCGATTCCGAATCGAGGCTGGAAGTGGCTTCGTCCAGAATCAGGATGCGCGGCTCCGCCAGAATCGCGCGGGCAATCGAGATCCGTTGCCGCTGTCCGCCCGACAGTTTCACGCCGCGCTCGCCGACAATCGTGTCGTACTTGTCGGCAAAAGACTCGGCGAACTCGTCGACGCGCGCGATCCGGCAGGCGCGCATGATTTCTTCTTCGCTGGCCTCAGGCCGCGAGAAGGCGACGTTCTCGCGGATGGTCCCATCGAACAGAAACGATTCCTGCAATACGACTCCCAGACGCGTGCGGAAGGAGTCGAGTCGCACGGTGCTCAAGTCCACGCCGTCCACCAGGACCGTGCCCTTCGAAGGCACATAGAAGGCCGAGATCAATCCAATGGTGGTGGACTTTGCCCGAGCCCGAAGAACCCACCAGCGCGGTCACCGTTCCCGGCTCAGAGCGGAAAGAAATGTTGCGCAGAACATCGTGGAGCTCCGTCGTAGCTGAAAGTTACATTCTCGAACTCAACCGTGCCCACGATGTCGCGAAGCTGCACAGAGCGTTTCGGATCCTGATCCTCCGGCCGCTCGCCCATGATCTCCTGCGTTCGCTCCAAGCCAGCCAGTGCTTCGGTAAGTTGCGTTCCGATGGACACGACCTGCATGACGGGAGCGATCAAGAAAAACCAGCAGAAAGTTATAGGAAAAATAACTGCCCGGGCTCAGAGTGTGGGCCACCATCTGACGACCGCCGACGTACATCGTGGCGGCTCCCACCACTCCCAGCAGCACGCTGGCGGAAAGACCCATCAGCGACGTCGCGGTCAACGTACGCATGACGTTATCGAGCAGCCGGCGCACTCCGCCCGCAAAAATCTTCTCTTCGCGTTCTTCCGCGTGATATCCCTTGATGACCCGAACGCCGCCCAGCGATTCCGTCAGGCGTCCCGTAACTTCGGCATTGATCTTGCCGCGTTCGCGAAAGATGGGACGGATCGTCGCGAAAGCTCGGTTCAGGGCAAAGGCAAAGCACCCGAGAGAGCCGACGGCAATCAGCGTCAGCGGCGCGCTGATGCGAAGCAGCAATGCCAGAGCAATGCCGGCCGCGACCAATCCTCCGGCAAAATCCACCAAGCCCGTTCCCAGCAGATTGCGAACGCCCTCCACATCGCTCATGATGCGCGACACCAGAGCGCCGGTCTTGTTGGCATCGTAAAAAGCTACGGGCAGGCGGGAGATGTGCGCTTGCACTTGCTCGCGGAGGTCGGCAATCAGGCGCTGGGCCGCTTTCGAGAGCAATTGGGTCAGCGAAAAAGAAGTGACGCCCTGGATCGAGCGTCGCCAATAAAACCGACAACACCAGAGGCCGCAGCAGTCCCGTCTGATGCTTGCCTACCACGTTATCAATCAGAAATTTCGAGGAATACGGCAGCACGAATCCGGCGACCTTATTGATCACCATCAGCAGAAAGCCCAGCGCGAGCAGTCCGCGGCGCGGACGCATCAACTTCCAGACTTCCGGCCAAACGGCCTTCAGTCGCTGGATCTTCGGGGGTTTCGCAGCTTCTTTGGCTGGAGGACTCAATCTATTGTTTGACTCCGTTCGGCCCGGATTCGCTTCATTATTACTGCATTGTCACACATCCGGCGGTTCGGCTTGCCGCCCTGTGACAGAGCTCGCTGCCGACGTTGTATGCTCGGGGCGTGTCCCGCCCGTCTGCGCCGGAGCGTTCGCCAACCCTAGGCCTGTTGCTGGGCCTGCTGATTACGCTGTCCGCGGTGGTGGCGTATTCGGCCTATATCACGTGGCAGGTGACCGGATTGCGCAAGTTGCAGACCGAACTGGTGGACCGCAACCGCAAAGACTCTCTGCAGTTGCTGAGAATCCAGAACGATCTGAATCTGCTCGCCGTCGCCATGCGCGACATGGTGAGCAGCGATGAGCCTTATCCGCTAACGGCGTGGTCTGCGCAGTTTCAGCGGATTCGAACCGATCTGGACGATGCGATGCGTCTGGAGGCGGGATTTGCCGCAGCCAGCCGAACTCCCGAGCAGAGCGCGTTTCTCACCGGATCCTTCACCCAGTTCTGGGATGCGGTCGACCGCATTTTCGCGCTCGCTCATGACGGCAAAGAAAAAGAGGCGCGCGAGCAGATTCAGCTTTCACTTGCAGGAGCGGCAGGCGGCACTAAGCACGGCCGTGGCCCGGTCTGCTGGTGCAAAACAGCGAGAATGAGGAGCAAGCCGGCCAGCGCATCGTTCAGATCTATGACCGGGTGCAGAGGCAGGTCTATGTTTTTCTGGCCGCAACTCTTCTGGCGATTCTGCTGAACGGACTTTCGCTGATTCGCTGGAACCGGCGGCTGTTCGCGCGCCTGGCGGAGATTTCCGAGCGCCGCAGCGAACTGGCGCAGAAGCTGATTGCCACGCAGGAATCCACGCTGCGTTACATTTCGCGCGAACTGCACGATGAATTCGGACAGATTCTCACCGCCGTTGGTTCGATGCTGCGGCGCGCTGGAACGCATGCTCCGGAGGGTTCGTCCTTGCGTGCTGATTTGCAGGAAGTTCTCCAGATCGTGCAGACTACTCTGGAGAGCGTTCGCAGCCTTTCGCAGGCGCTGCATCCGGTGATGCTCGACGAGGCCGGACTCGAGAGCACGCTCGACTGGTACATTCCTACCGTAGAACGACAAACCGGAATTGCCATATCCTATGAGAAACAGGGCGCGCCGTTTCCTGTGGATGGCGGCGCCGGCGTGCACGTTTACCGCGTCCTGCAGGAAGCGCTGAACAATGTGGCGCGGCACTCCGGGGCGAAGCAGGCGTGGGTGCGTTTGCGTTTCTTGCCTGACGCGCTTGAGTTGGAAGTGGAAGATCATGGAGTCGGGTTCGCGGAGCGTCCGCAACAAGCATGGGATTGGTTTGGTCGCGATGCGCGAGCGTTCCGAGTTGATGGGCGGGCAAATTGTTTTTTCGCGTCCGGCGGAAGGTGGAACTCTGGTGCATCTGGACGTTCCCAGGGAGAAAGTAGAGTCTTATGGAAAAGAAGATCACAGTGTTGCTGGTGGATGATCACAGCCTGGTGCGGCGCGGTTTCCGCCGCATGCTGGAAGATGAATCCGACATGGAAGTTGTGGGCGAAGCGGGAGACGGCGAGGAATCCATCAAGCTGGCAAAAAAACTTCATCCGCAAGTGGTGGTGATGGATTGCGCTCTGCCGGGCATGAACGGCCTCGACGCCACGCGGCAGATCATCAAAGATTCGCCCGGACACTGCGGTTCTCATGCTCAGCATGCATACGGAGAACACGTGGGTGCGGCAGGCGATTGAAGCCGGGGCCAAGGGATACGTTCTCAAGAACGCGATGGACCTGGAACTCGGTGCAGCGATCCGCAAGGTTGCAGCCGGTGAAACGGTATTCGATCCGCAGGTCGAGCAACGCATCGGTTTTGAAGGGCGAGCGCAGCGCGGCCCTCACGCAGCGGGAACTGGAAGTCTTGCAGATGATCGTCGACGGCAAGTCGAACAAGGAGATTGCGACCGCGCTCGACCTCAGCGCCAACACGATCGCCGTCCACCGCGCGAACATCATGAACTCGCTGGGAATTCATAAGACTGCGGAGTTGGTGGTCTACGCCATTCGCGCCGGGCTGGTGAACGTTCCGTGAATCGCAGGTCGTTCCTGTGGGGGAATGGCGGGAGTGGCGTCGTGGGCGCAATTGCCCGCTTGCCGGCTTTGCCGCGCAGATGGCAGGCTTCAGCTGCTCCAGGTTTTCGATTCACCGATGTGACCTCCCAGGCCGGAATTCAGTTCCAGCACAATAGCGGAGCATTTGGCGGCAAGTTCCTGCCCGAAACCCTCGGCTCCGGCTGCGCCTTCCTCGACTACGATCGCGACGGCTGGCAGGACATTCTGCTGATCAATGGCACGGACTGGCCGGGCCACAAGAAGCGGCGCACTACTCTGCGTCTCTATCACAACAACGGCAACGGCACTTTCACCGACGTGACTGCTCGCGCCGGTCTCGATGTCGAAATGTACGGCATGGGCGTTGCGGTCGGCGATTACAACAACGATGGCTTCCCCGACATTCTCATCACTTGCGTGGGCCAGAACCGCTTGTTCCGCAACACCGGGAAAGGCACGTTCGTCGATGTGACCAACAGCAGCGGCCTCGGAAAGCGCGAAGGATTCAGCACTTCAGCGTTGTGGTTCGACTACGACCGCGACGGCTTGCTCGACCTTTTTGTCTGCAACTACGTGAAGTGGTCGCCGGAGCACGACGTATTCTGCAGTCTCGACGGCAAGCACAAATCCTACTGCACTCCCGAAGCGTATCGCGGCGCCACCTGCTGGCTTTTTCATAATCGAGGCGACGGCACGTTCGAAGATGTCACGGCCGCCAGCGGAATCTTCGACAGCAGTTCCAAATCGCTGGGAGTCGCGCTGTTCGATGACAACCACGATGGCTGGCCGGATCTGCTCGTGGCCAACGATACCCAGCCCAACAAACTTTATCGCAACCAGCACAACGGCACATTCAAAGATTCCGCGGTGGAGGCCGGACTCGCTTTCAGCAGCGAAGGCAAGGCCCGCGCAGGCATGGGAGTCGACGTCGCGGATTTCGATAATTCCGGCATGCCCGGAGTCGCGATCACAAACTTCGACAACGAAATGATTGGACTCTACCGTCTGAGCGGCAAGAGTTTCGAAGACATCGCGCCGCAATCCGGGAGTGGGCATCGCCTCCAGGAACAGCCTTGGCTTTGGCTGCGCTTTTCTTGATGTCAACCTGGATGGCTGGCTCGATTTCGCCGTCGCCAACGGACACATCGACGAAACCGTGCGCAACATTCGCGGCAACGTGGGATATGCGCAGCCGCCCCAACTCTTTCTCAATCGCGGCAAGGGAATGTTTCGCGAGGTCGCGGCAGAAGTTGGGCGGAAGCTTCGATCAGCCGAAAGTCGGCCGCGGACTGGCTTACGCCGATTTTGATCGCGACGGCGATCTCGATCTGTCTGCTCACCACCAACAATGGCCCAGCCTATCTATATCGCAACGATCAACTCAGCGGAAACCGCAGCATCCGTTTTCGTTTGGTGGGAACAAAGTCAAACCGTGACGGAATCGGCGCGAGGGTGCGCGTCTTTGCCGGCGGCTTGACGCAGTCGCGAATGGTGAAGGGAGGGTCCAGTTACTTGTCGCAGTCCGAACTTCCCGTGACCTTTGGCCTGGAAAAGCGGGACCGCATCGAACGCGTGGTCATCGATTGGCCGAGCGGACGAACAGAAGAATATAAGAATCTTGCGGCGGGCCGCTGCTACGAGTGCACGGAAGGGAAAGGAATCGTCCCGCAGGATGGTTACTGAGCGACGATAAGCATGACTACGTGAGCCGAGTTGGCGATCGGTGGTCTGACCACGTTTCCGGCACGCCATCAGATCAATTTCCACAGAATCGTTGACGTGCAGAAACAGCGTGCTCGGATTTTTCATTCCCCACTTCGCATAGGGAACCGTGAAGTGAACCGTCGCGGTCCAATGGTCCGCAGACATCTCCACTTCGGCCGGCACGGTGATCTCGCGATCCACTCCGTGAATGTTGAACATGCCGTGCACTCGTACCGAAGACTTCTCCCTGACGCGCAACCGCGCCTTCGATTCTGTCCGGACGAAAAGAAATTTCAGGATAGCGCTCGCTCTCCAGGACTTCCTTGTGCATTTTGCGGTCGCGCATGCCGCTGCCGCTCTCGCCGCTTTTGGCATCGACCACAATCTCGCCGCGAGATTTTCCCGAGGCCGGCTCGAGCTCCAGCGATCCGTGCTTCAATTGAAACGTTCCCTGCACGGTGTGAAGAACGTCGCCCAGAGTGAACTTGACGGAGGTTTGCGCGGGATCGAGCTGGAATGCCGTATCCTGAGCCGCGGCCGAGACGGCCAAAGGCGATCAGTAGAGTCGAAATCGCCAATCCAAAGCCGACGCCAGCGAAGACAGCTCGATGCGCTTTGCGCGTCAGATTCATGGCGTTATGCGGTCAACAGTCCCCATCCTAGAGTCAGACCATCCAACTGCCAGGTGCAAGGGCGACAGCACGCCCACGTGCAATTCCAGCAGTCGCCGGAAAATGTCGGGGCGTTTCTGGAGGGCCTGCAGCGTGCGCCGCTGCAGCCGGGGACGTCCATCAAGCGTGAGCATCAATCGGGCCATCAGGAACGGCCGCAGAGCAAGCCGACGATGTTCGTGCTGGTAACGAGCCAGATCTCCAGTCCGCATGCAATCCGCCAGCACCATCGCCTGGCTGAACGCGAGACAGAGTCCCTCGCCCGTGATGGCATCGACTGTGCCGGACGCATCCCCGATCAGACGCAAGATTTCCGCGGCTCACGCGCTTCAGCTTGCAGGTGGCGGTCAACGCGCCTTTCTCGGCGGAAGACAACAGTCGGCTCCGTCGCAGCCGCGACTGCAATTCGGGGAATCGCTGCAGCGCCTCGGTCAGCCGCAATTTGGCATCGCGAGAAATCAGCGCCACGCAGACTTCATCGTTTGCAACCGGAGTGACGTAGATCTCGTCCATGCCGGCCCCAGTGGAGTTCCATGCGGTCGGTCCACGGCGCCACGCGATAATGTTGCCGAAACGCGTAGCGGCAATCTCTGTTTCGAAAAGCATCGAGTCCGGCCCAGCGCCGCACTCGCGAGTTACCGCCGTCGGCTCCAATAATCCATCGAGCGCTCACTTTGCGGCTTCCCAGCTGAACTCCATCCGCTGAAATACCGGTCACAGGAGTCTGCCACAAAAAATCGATGCCCAGCCCTGGCTGCGCGTTCTGCAATGAGCCGATGCAATACGGTTCGTCGCACACCCATGCCCGATGCGCCGTCCGGGAAAGCTGCATCGACTGCAAGTCCGGCGCTAAGGAAACGAATGCCGCGGAAAGGATAGGAGTTCTCCGCCTCGACCGAGATCCCAAGCTTTTCGAGCGCCGCCAAACCATCGGGCATCAGGCCTTCGCCGCAGGGTTTGTCGATGGGTATTTGCGCGCCGTCGGCCACAATGACGCGGAATCCCTGCTGCCGCGCCGCAATCGCCGCCGCCAGTCCCGCCGGACCGCCGCCAATCACGAAAACATCAGTCGAGTTCAGCAACTCGCCAGACCTCACCACTGCAGAAGTAAGAGCTCCGAACAAAATCCCGGACCCATGGCCGCAAGAATGCCCAGCGTGCCCGGTTCCGGCCGCCGGTTCTTCATGACATCTTCCAGCACCACCAAAACGGATGCGGACGAAAGGTTCCCGACTTTCTTCAGGCAATCCCAGGAAGCATCGAGTTGGCCGTTGTGCAGATCGAGTGCGGCCGCTGTCGCCTCCAGCACTTTCGGGCCGCCGGTGTGCAGCACCCAGCTTCCGATGTCGCCGCGCTTGTGTCCTTGATCGGCGAGGAACGCGTCCACGTCGTGACCCAGGTGCTCGCGAATCAGCACCGGCACTTCCGGCGAAAGCGTGATGCGGAAGCCCTTCTCGGTCACTTTCCATCCCATCATCTCTTCGGTGTCGGGATAGAAGATCGATCGCGTCGCGAGAATTTCAGGTCCGGTAGCATCCAGATCGTCGCCTGTGACGATGACCGCTGCCGAGCCATCCGCAAACAGTCCCGAGGAAATTAGATTCGCCACCGAGAGATCGTCTCGCTGAATCGTCAGGGAGCAAAGCTCGACCGAAACCAGCGCGGCGGCTTGCGACGGATAGGCGCGCACATAATCCGCCGCGCGCGCAATGCCTGCCGCGCCCGCTACGCAGCCCAATCCGAAAATGGGCACACGCCGGATATTTGCCGGCAGCCCCATGCGATTGATCAGCAGTGCGTCGATTGAGGGGCTCGAGATGCCGGTGACGGATGTAAAAAACAGCGCGCCCAGTTCGCTCGGTTCGAGTCCGGCATGGTGCAGCGCGCGGCACAGCGCCTGTTCTCCCAGTTCCTGAGCGACTTGAATCCAGACGTCATTCGCTTGGCCCCACGTCGTGATTTCGTTGTACTTCTCCGGCGGCATTGCCAGATGGCGGCCTTCGACGGCTACATTCCGGTGTAACCGCGCCAACATCGCCGGATTCTTAAGCTGGTCGCCCCAGTATTCCTGAAGTTTTTCCAGCAGAAATTTCTGAGGATAGTAATGCTTCGGAAACGCGCTCGCGGCGCTGGCGATTTTCATTTGTGAGGATCCTGGTTCCGGCAATGCGTCAGCGCCATCACATGCCGGACATGTGGGCTAGCTGATTTGGATGATCCGGCACTGATTGCGGTTGCACCCGCGGATTGACTGCCTAGAAATGTATTGTCCTAAATGCCGTTGGATCGAATTGTCACCCAGTTGTTAAATCGGGCCGCGGCACGGAAGTTTAAAGCCTAGCCGCGAAAAGCTCGCCGCGCCAGTCCCAGAGCCTCAGACCAAAAAGCTCCCGGCGAATGAGCGAGTTCCACCACAGTGCGAACCGCGAGCACGAACGCGTCAAGTTGCGCATCGGTTACTACCAGTGGCGGAGCCACTTTCAGCACCATGAAATTGTTTCCGCAAATTTGCGTCAGAAATCCGGAATCGCGAAACAGCCGCATCACCACGATCTGGCCGAACATGGCCGGATGCATGGCCCCAAACGCCTGATATGGAATACGCAAGCGAAGCTGCCTGGGAGCCTGAAATTCAATGCCCATCAGCAATCCCATTCCGCGCACTTCCCTCACCATTTCAAAGTCGCGCAGCGCCTCGGTCAGCCGCGCCTGCAGATAATTGCCGGCTTTAATCGAGCGCAGGCCCAACTCTTCATTCTGCAAAACCTCCAGAGTCGCAAGCGCCGCTCGCATGGCCAGACTGTTTTCACCGAATGTGGAGGTATGCACGAAGGCTCTCGGCAATGAGGAATAAACCGAATTGCACACCGCGTCCGACATGAGCACCGCCCCGCAGGGCACCAGCCCTCCACTCATGGCCTTCGCCATGACAACCATGTCCGGCTCTACTCCAAAGTGGTGCGCGGCCAGAAAAGGTCCGGTGCGGTACATTCCTGTTTGTACCTCATCCAGCACAAATAGCGTGCCATAGCGCCGGCACAGCGACTCGGCGGTTCGCAGGTACTCTCGATCCGGAACGCAAACGCCAGCCTCCGATTGAATCGGCTCAACCATGAACGCCGCGAAGCGCTTGGTCTTCAGTTCACGATCCAGCGCCGCCAGGTCGCCGAATGGAATCGCGGCAGTATCCGCCAGAAGCGGGCCAAAACCTTCGCTCCAAAATTTGTCGCTCATCAGCGATAGCGCCCCGCAGGTCAGCCCGTGGAACGCGTGCTCGGCAGACAATATACCGGCGCGCCGGGTATGTGCCCGGGCGAACTTGATAGCTGCCTCCACTCCTTCGCTTCCGGAAGATGCGAAGAAAGCCTTTGCCAAACGGCCTCCCGCAAGCTCACACAATTTTTCAGCCAACTGCCCGGCGAGGTCCGCAACGTGCGTCTGAATCATCGCCGGACCACATCGCTCCAGTTCGCGCTGCAGTGCATACACAACCTCCGGATGATTGTGGCCGACATTGTGAACGCAGTATCCGGAGAGGAAGTCGAGAATGCGCCTCCCGTCGCCGGTGAACAGTTCCACTCCCGACGCACCGCTCATAGCGGACATTCATCTGCAGCAAGTCGAGGAGCCGCACCCATTCCCGGTTTACCCGTTGGGCATAGCGCTCTGACGCGTCTGCCGCCTGCTCGATTTGGAGAGTCGTGTCCATTGCGCTTCCGCCGCCAGAAACTACGGTGTCACCGCGATCGAAGTCGGCGCACCAGGCAGAGTGTAGGTGGAGACCGAAGTGAGCGTTCCGTTGCCGGTGTCCAGACTGAACGAGTGCACCGCGGGACTCGTCTGGTTGCCGACAAACAGATATTTTCCGCCAGGGTCAATGGCCAGCACACTGGGTTGCGCTCCGGTGCCAAATGGCGAATTCGTCAGCAAGGTAAGCGCGCCGTCGGAGCCGATCGAAAATGCCGCCAGATTGCTCGAGCCTTGATTGGCGACGTACATATATTTTCCCGATTTATCGATCAAAAGCGAAATCGGTCCCGCATATTGTTCGCCAATCGGGGAATTCGAGAATTGCGTGAGCGATCCGTCGGCGTTGATCGTGAATTCCGAGATCGAATTGTCCAGCTTATTTCCGATGTATAGAAAATTTCCGCTGGAGGCAATGACCAATCCGTACGGACCCGCTCCCGTAACATACGAGCCCGAAACAACCGTAGGCGCTCCCTGACTCAGGCTAAAGACTTCAATGAATCCGGGAGAACCCGTGCCGGTCACGTAGAGAAATCCTCCCGATGGCGACACTTGCATATTGAGAGGACTCAATCCAATCGAGAAGGGCGAGCCGGCAACCGGCGTCAGCGTCGGTGGAGTAGTTTTCGCATTGATGGCAAACACCGAAATATTCAAAGAGCCGGAGTTGCCCACGTATAGGAAGCTCCCCGCGGAATCCATGGCGAGAATCGTGGGCGAGGTGCCGACGGCGGTGCGTGGGGTGACTTCGTTGAGCGCCCCGTGGCCGCAATGGTAAACAACGAAACGTCGCTCTCGCCCGCGTTTGCGGCGAATAAAAATTTGTTCGAGGGATGGATCACAATGGACTGTACGGCTGAGCCCGCGCTGATCGGACTTCCCGCCAGTTGCGTGAGTATGCCGGAGTTGGGGTCTTCGCGATAAACCACAATCTGATTGTTCGCGGGAATGGCCGCGTACAAATAACGGTTGCTGGTTGAGCCACAGCTCACCCATATGGCTATGCTCGCGCAAACAAGGAACAGAGCCGCTGTTTTCTTTAGCATCCGTAACTCCTGAAGGAAATTGTCGAAACGAAAACTCGGAAAATCGCTGGCTCCGGGCAATACCCGGCACGAATATTCTTCTCTCAAGCAGTATTACCGTTGACTCCTATCATACGGGACAAGCTGTGCCTTGTGCAGCAAGCAGCGGTTCTTTAGCTTCTGCGATGCAGGATTTCTCCAGCGAGGTTGCACGAGCTTTCATATTGTGGATCGCCCAGCTCATTCCGGATCAAGGAGTTGGCAATGCCTGCCGACATGATGCCGCTCAATGGGCGGGACTCGGACGTGGAGTGCCAGGCGAGGAGGTTCCGGCCGGGCGCTCTCCTCGCCGCCCCGCAAGGCCAATCTCAATCGGTCCAGATACACATAAACTACCGGCGTGGTGAATAGCGTCAGCATCTGGCTCACGATCAGCCCGCCGACAATCGTGATTCCCAACGGCCGATGCAGTTCGGAACCAGTTCCCGTGCCTAGAGCCAGCGGAAGACCGCCCAGCAGCGCCGCCATGGTCGTCATCATGATCGGCCGGAAACGCAAGATACACGCGTCGTAAATCGCCTCGACCGGTTTCTTGCCCTGGGTGCGTTCGACGTCGAGAGCCACGTCGATCATCATGATGGCGTTCTTTTTCACCAGTCCAATCAGCAGGATGATGCCGATAGTCCCAATCACGTTCAGTTCATTGTGCGTCAACAGCAGCGCCAGCAGCGCTCCCACGCCCGCCGATGGCAGCGTCGAAAGAATCGTGATGGGATGAATGTAGCTTTCGTAAAGCATGCCCAGCACGATGTAGACGGTGACCAGGGCGGTCAGAATCAGAATCGGTTCGCTCGAAAGCGAATCCTGAAAAGCGGCCGCTGTCCCCTGAAAGCTGGCTTCAATCGTCGGCGGGAAACCGATGGTGCGCTCGGCATCCTCAATCGCTTGCGTCGCTTCGCCGAGAGAAACCCCCGGCGCCAGGTTGAACGAGATGGTGACCGAAGGCACCTGCCCCTGGTGATTCACAGCCAAAGGAGTGTTCGACGGCTCATAGTGAGTGAACGCCGCCAGGGGCACGGGCGTTCCGGTGGTCGAACGTAGGTAGATGTCTTGCAGCGCCTCGGGAGTCTGCTGGAATTGCGGCGCAACTTCCATGACCACGTGATACTGGTTCAGCGGCCGGTACATTGTGGAGACCTGGCGCTGTCCAAAGGCGTCGTACAGAGCGTTGTCCAGAGTCTGTGGAGTAATCCCCAAGCGGCTGGCGGTATCGCGATCGATGACCAGTTTGGCCTGCAGTCCCTTATCTTGCTGGTCCGAATTCTGGTCGCGCAATTGAGGCAGGGTTCTCAGTTTCTGCAGCAAACGCGGCGCCCAGTTATTCAGATCGTCCAGGTTTGCGCTCTGCAGCGTGTACTGGTACTGCGCATTGCCAAAACGCCCGCCAATCGTGAGGTCCTGCGCGGACTGCAAAATCAGCGTCGCTCCCGGTACCACGGCCAGCTTGCCGCGAAGACGGTTGATCACATCGTCCGCCGTCACCATCGGGCACCGCTGCCAGAAATGCTTCGGGTGGCAGATATTTCGCTGGTCCAGCGTCTTCAGCATCATGAAGAACCGGCCCTGGTTCTGTGCGGTATTTCCGCCGGCAAATCCAACTACGGAGTCAACTGCCGGATCTTTCATCACGATGTCCACATAGCGCTGCATCTTGTCGCTCATGGACTGAAACGAGATGTCCTGCGCGGCCATCACGCCGCCCATGATGCGTCCCGTATCCTGCTGCGGGAAGAAACCCTTGGGAACCTTGATGTACAGGAAGACGCTGAGGCACGCCACCAGAATGGTAACGACCAGCGTCACCGGCTGGTGCTCCAGCACCCATTTCAGCGAGTGACGGTAGGTGGGCAGGAGATGATCGAAAACCCATTCGCTCCCGCGGTAGAAGAAGTTGCGCTTTTCGTCCTTCGGCGGCCGCAGAAACTTCGCGCACATGGTCGGTGTGGTGGTCAATGAAACCACCAGCGAAACACCGATCGCGATGCTCAAGGTCACCGCGAACTCGCGGAACAGCCGTCCCACGATGCCGCCCATCATCAGCAGCGGAATAAACACGGCCACCAGCGACACGCTCATCGAGACCACCGTAAAACCAATTTCGGCCGCTCCCTTGAACGCCGCCTGCACCGCGCCCATGCCGTGCTCGACATAGCGCGTGATGTTCTCCAGCACCACAATCGCGTCATCCACCACGAAGCCGGTGGAAATGGCCAGCGCCATCAGCGACAGGTTGTCGAGACTGTAGCCCAGCAGGTACATCCCGCCGAAGGTTCCGACCAGCGAAAGCGGCACGGCAATGCTGGGAATAATCGTGGCCCGCACCGTTCGCAGAAATGCGAACACCACCAGAATCACCAGAATGACTGAAATGATCAGCGTGGTCTCGATGTCCTTGACCGAGGCGCGTACCGTCACCGTGCGGTCCATCGCAATCGTTAAGTCGATCGCCGGAGAAATTGAGGACTGCAGAAACGGCATCAGCGCCCGCACCCGGTCTACCGTGTCGATGATGTTGGCTCCGGGCTGCCGGAAGACGATGATGAGAACGCCCGGTTTGCCGTTGGCCAGGCCGATGTTGCGCCGGTCGGAAACCGAATCCGAGACTTCAGCCACGTCTCCCAGTCGCACCGCCGCGCCGTTGTTGTAGGCAACAATCAGAGGCCGGTACTCGTCCGCGGTAAAGAGTTGATCGGTATCGTTGAAAGAGTAAGACGTAATGCTGTTGGAGACTTGTCCCTTGGGCCGGTTCGCATTGGCCGCATTCAGAGCGTTGCGAACCGTGTCGAGTCCAACTCCCAGCTTGTTCAGCAAAGTCGGATTCACTTCCGCGCGTACCGCCGGTTGTGCCGCTCCGCCCACGAAAACCTGACCCACGCCGTCGACCTGCGCCAGTTTCTGCGCCAGAATCGAATCCGCGGCATCGTACATCTGCGGCACCGTCATGGTGTCCGACGTCAGCGCCAGAATTAGGACGGGCGCGTCTGCCGGGTTCGCCTTGCGGTAGCTTGGATTGCTCGGCAAGTTGGCCGGAAGCTGGCTGCGTGCCGCATTGATGGAGGCCTGCACATCGCGCGCCGCCGCATTGATATCCCGGTTCAAGTCAAATTGCAGCGTAATGCCGGTCGAGCCCAGCTGACTCGACGAAGTCATCTGGTTCACGCCTGAGATGCGCCCGAACTGGCGTTCCAGCGGCGTTGCCACTGCCGATGCCATGGTCTGCGGATCCGCTCCTGGCAGACCGGCACCCACGCCAATCACAGGGAAGTCCACCCTCGGCAGCGAAGCCACCGGAAGAAAATTAAAGGCAAGAATTCCCGACAGCAGCAGCGCCGCCGCCAGCAGCGACGTGCCAATGGGACGCCGGATAAATGGAGCAGAAATACTCATCTTCTTCTAATCAGTCTGCCTATCAATATTTCTAGAAGCTGCCTCGTAAATCTTCTAGCTTCGTCATAAATGATTCGGGAAGGGCACGGCTTCAGCCGTGCCGCTCGCAATCGCAAATTGACGCGGGGCTTTAGCCCCGGTTAGTCCGCCGACATAGGCTCCTCTGGAATGGGATTGCCGATTCGGTAGCGCGAGAATCTTTGCGCCAGCCGGTCAAACCATAGATAAACCACCGGCGTCGTGTACAGCGTAAGCAATTGGCTGAGCAGCAATCCGCCGACAATGGTGATGCCCAGCGGCCGACGCAGTTCCGCGCCTGTTCCCGATCCCAACGCCAGCGGCAGTCCGCCCAGCAGCGCCGCCATGGTCGTCATCATGATGGGCCGGAACCGCAGCAGGCATGCCTGATAAATCGCTTCCTCCGGGGGCTTATGTTCTTCGCGTTCCGCCTCCAGCGCGAAGTCGATCATCATGATGGCGTTCTTCTTCACAATGCCGATCAGGAGAATGATTCCGATCAGCGCCACCACCGTTAAATCATTTCCCGTAATCATCAGCGCCAGAATCGCTCCCACGCCCGCCGAAGGCAGCGTGGAAAGAATCGTCACCGGATGAATGTAGCTCTCATACAAAACGCCGAGCACAATGTAGACCGTGATCACGGCCGCCAGAATCAGATAAGGCTCCGACGCCAGCGAGTTCTGAAACGCAGCGGCCGTTCCCTGAAATGCCGCATGGATGCTGGGCGGCAGCTGGATATCTTTCTCGGCCTGCTGGATCGCTTTGGTCGCGTCTCCCAGCGACGACCCCGGAGCAAGGTTGAAGGAGAGCGTCACGACCGGAAACTGGCCCTGATGGTTAACCGCAAGAGAGGTATTCCTCGACTGCATCCGCGTGAAGGTCGAGATCGGAACCGGTGCGCCGCTGGTCGTTACCGCCGCTCCGTTGGCAGTGGGTGCGCCCGAGTTCGGCGTCACGGTGCTGGGACGAATGTAAATGTCTTTCAGGGCATCGGGAGTCTGCGCGAAACTCGGCAGCACCTCGAGGATCACGTGATATTGATTCAACTGTGTAAATATGGTCGAAACCTGCCGCTGCCCGAAAGCGTCGTACAGCGTATTGTCGATGGCCTGCGGAAAAATTCCCAGCCTCGAGGCGGTATCCCGGTCAATGGTGACGTTCGTCTTGAGCCCATTGTTGAGCTGGTCCGTAGCCACGTCGCGCAATGCGGGCAAGGTTTGCAGCTTGGCCACCAGTTTCGGCGTCCACTGCGCCAGTTCCTGCGCGTCCGCATCCTCAATCGAATACTGAAACTGGGTGCGGCTCACGCGGTCTTCCACCGTAAGATCCTGCACCGGTTGCATGTAGAGAGTAATGCCGTCTACCTTCGCCAGTTCTGGTTGCAGTCGCCGGATGATCGCGGAAGCATCGTCGGAGCGCTGGTCCCGCGGCTTCAGATTGATCTGGATGCGGCCCTCGTTCGGCGTCGTGTTCGTGCCATCGACTCCAATGAACGACGACAGGCTGTCCACAGCCTTGTCCTGCAGAATGATTTTCGCCAGCTCCTGCTGCCGCTGCGCCAGGGCATCGAAGGAAATGAAATCGGGCGCCTCCGATACGCCCAGAATGACGCCGGTATCCTGCACCGGGAAAAATCCTTTGGGCACGATCACGTACAAAAACAGCGTCAACACCAGAGTTCCGAACGTCACCAGCAGCGTCTCCGTCTGGTGCCGCAGCACCATCTTCACGGTGCGTCCGTAAAATGCGACGATCCGGTTGTAATAGTTCTCCGTGACCTCGTAGAAGCGCCCCTTCTCGCCTTGCTTGCGATGCTTCAGCAGCTTCGCGCTCATCATCGGAGTCAGGGACAGCGAAACTGCCGCCGAAACCAGAATCGTGACCGCCAGCGTGACGGCAAATTCGCGGAACAGCCGTCCTACAATGTCGCCCATGAACAGCAGCGGGATCAGCACCGCAATCAGCGAAACCGTAAGCGAAACAATCGTGAATCCGATCTGTCCTGCTCCTTTCAACGCGGCGTCCAGCGGGGAATCTCCTGCCTCCAAATAACGGTCGATGTTCTCGATCATGACAATGGCGTCATCCACCACGAAGCCGGTGGAAATGGTCAGCGCCATGAGCGTCAGATTGTTCAAGCTGTAGCCCAGCAGGTACATCACGCCGAACGTTCCGATCAGGGAGAGCGGCACCGCTACGCTGGGAATCACCGTCGCCGCGAGATTTCTCAGAAACAGAAAGACGACCAGCACCACCAGCGCGATCGACAGCATCAACTCAAATTCCACGTCCTTGACTGAAGCGCGGATCGTCGTGGTCCGATCGGTCAGAATCTGTACTTTCACCGCCAAGGGCAGTGAAGCCTGCAACTGGGGCAGCAGCTTCTTGATCCGGTCCACCACGCTGATGATGTTGGCCCCCGGCTGGCGCTGGATGTTGACGATGACCGCCGGGGTTAAGTTCATCCATGCGGCCAGCCGCTTATTTTCCGTTCCGTCGATAACGTTCGCCACATCGCGCAGCCGCACCGGCGCATTATTGTGATAGGCAATGACGATCGGCTTATACTGCTCGCTGGAAAAGAGCTGATCGTTGGCGCCGATCGTGTAGGACTGCCGCGCGCCATCAATCACGCCCTTGGCTTGATCCACGTTCGCCTGCGCCAGAGACGCCCGCAAGTCCTCCAGACTCAATCCATAAGAGGCCAGCGCGGTCGGGTTGGCCTGAATACGCACCGCCGGCTTTTGTCCGCCACTGATCGAGACCAGCCCCACGCCGGGCAATTGCGAGATCTTCTGCGCCAGAGAAGTATCCGCAAGATCTTCCACCTTCGATAAAGGCAGCGATTCCGAAGTCAGCGACAGCGTTAGAATCGGCGCGTCGGCCGGATTGACTTTGTTGTAAATCGGAGGATTCGGCAGATCGGCCGGCAAATACGTCGAGCCCGAGTTAATCGCAGCCTGCACCTGCTGCTCTTCTACGTCGATGCTCTGATCGAGCCCAAACTGCAGCGTGATCACAGCACTCCCGAACGAACTGGTCGACGTCATCTGACTCAGTCCGGGCACCTGCCCGAATTGCCGCTCCAGCGGAGACGTGACTGACGATGCCATCACGTCCGGGTCCGCTCCTGGATAGAACGTAACTACTTGAATGGTCGGATAGTCGACCTCGGGCAGAGCCGAGACGGGCAGTTGCATGAACGCAACCCAGCCCACCAGAAGCACACCGACCATGAGCAGTGTGGTCGCGACCGGCCGAAGAATAAATAATCGTGAAGGACTCATGAACCTGGGGTTGCTGAAGCTGACGTACCCGAACCGGCTTGCCGGCGTCCGCCGCCATTCCCTGGGGAACCGTCCCGGCCGCTGCTCGGAGAGGTGGCGCGCGGTTCAATCCGGCTGCCCCGTTGCAATTTGTCCTGGCCGTCAGTCACGACCATATCGCCCGGATTGAGACCAGCCGTGATGACCGTGGTATCTCCCTGGGTCAACGACACCGTCACCACACGATCCTGCACCGTCTTGTCGGGGTTCACCGCATAAACGTACGTGCCCTGCGGACCTCTCAAAATCGCTGCCGTCGGCACCACCGTACTGTTTTTCCGCGTCTCCAACAGCAGATTCGCATTCACGAACTGGTTGGGCCAGAGTTGGTTGTCCGTGTTATTGAAGACGGCCTTGAGCTTCGCCGTGCCGGTCGCGGGATCGATCTGATTATCGATAGTCAGCAACTTGCCCGTCGCCAGCTTGGTTTGGTCGTCGCGGCCGAAAGCGTCCACCTCCAGCGTTGCCCGCTGCATGTGCTGCGCCACACTGGGTAAAACGTCCTCGGGAAGGGTAAAGATCACCGCAATCGGCTGCAGCTGAGTCAAAACCAGCATCGGAGTCGCGTCCGAGGCGTGCGCGATATTGCCCGGATCGACCTGTCGCAGCCCGATGCGACCGTTGAATGGAGCTGTAATGTGGCAGTAGACGATTTGCAACTTTGCATTATCGATCTGCGCTTGATCGGTGCGTACAGTGCCTCGGAGCTGGTCAACCAGGGCCTTCTGCGTGTCCACCTGCTGCTGCGCGATGCTGCCGGAAGGAATCAGCGATGTGTAGCGCTCGAGATTCAGTTCGGCGTCGCGCAGTTGCGCCTGGTCGCGGGATAACTGCGCCTGCATCTGATCCAGTTGAACCTGGAAAGGACGAGAGTCAATCTCGATCAGCAGCTCTCCCTGCTTGACGGTTTGCCCCTCGCGGACGTTCACCTTCATGATCTGTCCATCCACGCGGCTCTTGATGTTGGCGGTGTTGAACGCGGTAACCGAGCCCAGGCCCGACAGATAGACCGGCACATCCTGCCGCTGCACCTGCGCAGTCGCCACGGAAACGGCACGAGGCCCGGCAGCCTGCGCCTTCTGCTTAGGGTCGGCGCTGCCGTTGCTGCAGCCAACAAAAAACGCGCAAAGCGCCATAACGGCGAAAAGGCGGGCAACGCGCGAAGAAGGAATTCTGGCCGCGCGTGGTTTTCTTTCACAAGGTTCAGTCATATTCAATGATTAGTCCGTCGCCGCTCTTTCTGGCCCAGGCACGGCAGGAAGCACAAGTGTTAGACGTAAGCATCGTAAACTCGGTTGCGAAACTCTTCCCGGGAAGGCAGGAAATCTCAACGGTAAGGGCCTTCCCACTCGAGTGGTTCAGGTAGGGGTTTCAATGGTGAAACCGTGCCTAATCAGGATCAACTGCGCCCCGGCGGCAGGTCAAGACCAGGGCGAAGGTTTTACAAATCTTTACTCCTTTGAGCGTCCATTGACCGTCAGAATGACTTTCAAGCCGCCGTCAGCGTAGTCGGCGTTGGATGCTTCGCCTCATACGCCGCAATCTCTGCCTCGTGCTGCAGCGTGAGCCCAATGTCGTCCAGTCCGTTCAAAAGACAGTGACGGATGAATTCGTCGATCGGAAACTTCGCGCAGAATCCTCGAACGTCGCGCACTTCACAGCGCTCCAGGTCGATGGTGACCTGATAGTCGTCGATCTCCTGAGCTCGCTGCATCAGTTGCGCAACTTCCTCTTCGCTCAGGCGCACCGCAAGAAATCCATTCTTGGTGCTGTTATTGGCGAAAATATCGGCGAAGGAAGACGAGATCACCGCGCGAAAGCCAAAGTCGGCCAGCGCCCACACCGCGTGCTCGCGCGACGATCCGCATCCAAAATTCCTGCCCGCAACCAGAATACTCGCGCCCTCGTAACGCGGCTCATGCAGCACAAAGCCAGGGTTCTTCGTCCCGTCCGCGCCAAACCGCCAATCGTAAAACAAAAACTGCCCAAACCCCGTGCGCTCAATCCTCTTCAAAAATTGCTTGGGAATAATCTGGTCGGTATCCACATTAACCCGGTCCAGCGGCGCCACGCGCCCACGATGTACGGTAAATGGTTTCATCCCGCGCTCCTGGTTGTTGTGTCTACGGTTGCCGTTTGACGAGCGGGCGTCATCCCGAGCGAACCCATCTTTCAGCGGAGCGAGGGATCTCGCGCGCATCGTCACATATGCGTCCGCTACTGATATTTCCAATTCCGAATATCCGTAAAGTGCCCCGCAATCGCCGCCGCCGCCGCCATCATGGGGCTCACCAGATGAGTCCGTCCCCCGCGTCCCTGCCGCCCTTCAAAATTGCGGTTGCTGGTCGAAGCGCAGCGCTCCCCCGGCCGCAAAATATCCGGATTCATTCCCAGGCACATCGAGCACCCGGATTCGCGCCACTCAAATCCCGCGTCCTGGAAAATCCGGTGCAGCCCCTCCTGCTCGGCCGCCCGCTTCACCGTCTGCGATCCCGGTACTACCATCGCCCGCACCTTTGCATTGACGCGATGTCCGCGCGCCACCCGCGCCGCCGCCCGCAAGTCTTCAATCCTCGAGTTGGTGCACGATCCAATGAATACGCGATCAATCCCAATATCTTCAATCCGCCTGCCGGGTTCCAGGCCCATATACTGCAAAGCAAGTTCCGCAGCCCGCCGGTCCGATTCCTCTAATCCTTTGATCTCCGGCACGCGCCCGGTCACCGGAGCCACCATGCCCGGATTCGTTCCCCACGTCACAAACGGGCAAAGTTGAGCCCCATCAATCTCCACGACCTTGTCGAACGACGCACCCTGGTCAGTAGGCAGGTTCCGCCAGTGCGCGACCGCCTCCTCCCATTCCGCATCCCGCGGAGCAAATCGCTTTCCCTTCACATAAGAGATCGTCGTCTCATCGGGCGCCACCATTCCGGCCCGCGCCCCCGCCTCAATGCTCATATTGCACAGCGTCATGCGTCCTTCCATCGAGAGTGCCCGCACTGCCGGCCCCGCGTATTCGATCACGTGCCCCGTCGCGCCATCGGTCCCAATCTGCCCGATAATCCCCAGCGCCAGATCTTTCGCAGTCACGCCATCCGCCAGCCGCCCGCGCACTTCGATCTTCATCGTCTTCGGCGTCTGCTGCGCCAGGCACTGCGTCGCCAAAACGTGCTCAACTTCTGAGGTGCCTATCCCAAACGCCAGCGCTCCAAACGCTCCGTGCGTGCTGGTATGGCTGTCGCCGCACACAATCGTCATCCCCGGTTGCGTCAGCCCGAGCTCGGGCCCAATTACATGCACGATCCCCTGCTCCGGCGAATCCATGTCGAACAGCCTGATCCCGAACTCTTTGCAGTTCTGCTGCAAAGCCGCAATCTGCTTCGCCGCAATCAGATCGGTAATCGGCGTCCCGCGCGGCTCGGTAGGAATGTTGTGATCCACGGTAGCCACAGCGCGCGAAGGCTGCCGTACTCTCTTGCCGGCGGCTCGCAATCCGTCAAACGCCTGCGGCGAAGTCACCTCATGCACCAGATGCAAATCGATGTAGAGAATAGGCGACCGCCCCGCCGGCTGTGCCACCAGGTGTGCGTTCCAGATCTTCTCGAATAGCGTTTGTTTCTGTGACATTGACTTCTGCTAACTGTTGCTAAAAAGACCTAGCGTGGCCTCGTGATCGCTCCCTGCGACGCTGACGATACCAGCGCTCCATATTTCGCGAATACGCCTGTGGGATATCGTGGTTGCGGTGCCTTCCACTTCGCCATGCGCTGGCGCAACACGTCATCGCTGATTTCGACTTCCAGAACGCGCTTGTGGACATCGAAGCGAATCATGTCGCCATCGCGCACCCCTGCAATGGGACCTCCCAGCGCCGCCTCGGGAGAAACGTGTCCCGCCATCAGCCCGCGAGTCGCGCCGCTGAAGCGACCGTCCGTCAACAGCGCCACAGAATCGCCGAGTCCCTCACCCACAATCGCGGCCGTCACGCCCAGCATCTCGCGCATTCCAGGGCCACCCTTCGGCCCTTCATTGCGAATCACGACCACATCTCCCGCGTGAATCTTCTTCGCGGTGACCGCAGCCATCGCGTCTTCCTCGGACTCAAACACGCGCGCCGGTCCGCGCTGCTCCAGCCGTTCGTGCCCGCTGATCTTCGCGACGCAGCCCTCAGGTGCAAGATTCCCCTTCAGAATGACGAGACCGCCCGTGGCTTTCAGTGGCCGATCCAGCGGAAGAATCACTTCCTGTCCGGGAGTCTCAACCGCGCTCTCAGTCTCGGCGCCAATCGTGAGTCCAGTGACGGTCTTCGCCGATGGATGCAGATACTTGCCGTTCAGCAGTCGCCGCGCCAGCAGCCGAATTCCGCCCGCGCGATGCATGTCCGAAGCCACAAAACGCCCCGAGGGCTTGAGATCTGCGAGCAGCGGCGTCCGAGCGCTCACGGTTTGAAAGTCGTCAATCTCGAGCGGAACGCCGGCTTCGCGCGCAATGGCCAGCAGGTGCAGAACTGCGTTGGTCGATCCGCCAGTCGCAGCGACGGATGCGATCGCATTCTCGAAAGCTTCTCGCGTCAGAATGTCGCGAGGCTTGATTCCGTGTTGCAGCAGGTTCATCACGACCTTGCCACACGCGAATGACACATCGTCCTTCATCGAATCCATTGCCGGAACGCTGTTAAAGCCCATCGGCGAGAGTCCGATCATTTCCATCACCGTCGACATGGTATTCGCCGTATATTGCCCGCCGCACGCGCCCGCCCCAGGACAAGCCACGTTCTCCAGTTCGCGCAGTTCCGCGTCACTGATTTTTCCGGCAACATTCGCTCCGATCGCCTCGTACACATCCTGAATCGTCACATCTTTCCCGCGATAGCTGCCTGGCGCAATCGTTCCACCGTAGAGCACCATACCCGGAAGATTCATGCGCGCCAGCGCCATCGCCGCCGCAGGAATCGTCTTATCGCAGCCCACCACGCACACCACCGCGTCGAACATCTGCCCGCGACAGACCAACTCAATCGAGTCGGCGATCAGTTCGCGGCTCACCAGCGACGCCCGCATTCCTTCCGTGCCCATCGTCTCGCCGTCGGAGATGGCGATGGTATTGAACTCCATTGGCGTGCCGCCCGCCTCGCGAATCCCTTCCTTTACTTTGGCCGACAAGCGGCGCAGATGAAAGTTGCATGGCATGGTTTCGATCCACGTATTGGCCACGCCGATCAGAGGGCGGCTGAGATCGGCATCGGTGAATCCAATGGCCTTGAACATGGAGCGCGCCCCAGCGCGGTCGCGCCCTTCGGTAATTCCACGGCTAATGTGCTTGAGATCCATAGTCAGAGATTACAGGACACGCAACGCGATTGTGAAACGGGAATCTCTCCAAGTGAAAAATGAGGAAACTGCTTGGCAGCAGGCTCCCCGGTTGCCGTCGCAACTCGAATCTATGCCCGCGCTACTGCCCGCGACTCTTCGATCGCCACTCCGACCGGAGGATGCGGCCCTGTCCACTCTGCCGCGTGCGCCGCACCGGAACTAACCTTGATGACATCGGCGATCGAATACCATTCGCGATATAGCTGGCCGACTTGCTTCTGATTCAGATCGAGCGTCAGCGTCACTTGATGGTCGTGCTCGGCGGGTTCGGCCTGAACCCAAGGCAGATCAAGCGCACGGCGCGAAGCCGCATTCAAGATGCGCATCAACGTTCCCTGCGTATTGCGATAGCGAATGTGAAAACTCTGCATGTGCTCCTCCCAATTATTGCGACGGTTCTTCTTCGAGCAGCATTTCCGAAAGCGCCGCGCCCGCCGGAACCATCGGGAATACGTTGGCCTCCGGAGCACAATCAAACACCAGCAATTCCGGCTCCGGAGAGCGCAAAAATCTATCGAGCTGATCCCCGGTCTCGCTCGACACCGGAAATTCGCGCATGGCGTCTTCGTTCAACCGAACGCTGTGAATCTTGTAGGCTTTCGCGATCTCCACAAAATCTGGATTGTCGCTGAGGTCAGTTTCGGCGTAGTTGCGCTGATAAAAAAGCTGCTGCCACTGCCGCACCATGCCCAGATATTTGTTGTCGACGATGACCATCTTCACAGGAAGGCCGAGCCGGTGAACCGTGGCCAGTTCCTGGATGTTCATCTGAAATCCGCCGTCGCCCGAAACGCAGAGCACGCAAGTGTCGGGCTTAGCCAGTTGCACTCCGACCGCCGCCGGCAATGCGAAGCCCATGGCCCCGAGCCCGCCCGACGTGATGAAACCGCGCGGCGAGGAAGAGCGGTAGCGCTGCGCCGCCCACATCTGGTGCTGGCCCACATCGGCGAGAACCACACTGTCCTGGGGAAGGCGGCTGAAGAGTTCATCGAGAAAGCGAATCGTCGGCTGCGCCAAGCCGCGCGGATCGAGTTCGGCACGTTCGTCGCCACAGGCGACGGCGCGCCACTCGCTGAAGTCGGGAAGAGAATGACGCCGTAATTCCGCCTGGAACGCCGGAATCGTATTTGCCAGATTCCCAATTATCGGCAGATCGCAGGGACGCACGCGATCCAGCTGCGCCGGATCGATTTCAAAGTGAACGATCTTGGCATGCGGCGCGAACCGCGAAGGATCGCCGGTCACCCGGTCGTCGAGCCGCGCGCCAAATACAAGCAATAGGTCCGTTTCGTGCAGCGCCATGTTGGCGGCGCGCGTTCCGTGCATGCCGACCATGCCGAGGTAGTACGGCGACTGGGGCGGAACGGCGCCCAATCCATGAACGGTTGCAAATGTGGGGATATTCAGATCGTCAAGCAATCGCCGCAATTCCGGAATCGCTCCCGATAATTTCGCCCCCGCGCCGACCAGCGCCACCGGCTTCGCAGATTGCTGCAGCAAGGCGACGATCGTGTCGGTGAATCCGCCGTCGGCCTTTGCCTCGGACGGCCGCGCGTGTGGCGTAAACTTCACCGGGCCGGAAAACTCCTTCTTCGCCTTCAACATGTCGGTGGGGATGTCGATCACAACGGGTCCGGGACGCCCGCTGCGCGCCCAGTAGAAGCCCTCGGCAATTACGTCGGGAATTTCGTCAATGGTGCGAACCAGTCGACTCCATTTGGTGAGCGAGAGGGTCACGCCAAAAACGTCAGTCTCTTGAAACGCGTCAGTTCCGATCAACGCACTGCGCACCTGGCCGGTGATGCAGACCAGGGGAACCGAATCCATCTTCGCATCGGCAATGCCTGTGACCAGATTGGTTGCGCCGGGTCCGCTGGTCGCCATGGCGACGCCAACTTCGCCCGTGACCCGCGCGTAGCCCTCTGCAGCAAAAACTGCGCCTTGCTCATGGCGCGTGAGGATGTGGCGCACCCCGCTGCCCTCGAGCGCGTCATACAGCGGCATGATTGCGCCGCCGGGATAACCAAACACCAGTTCCACGCCTTCGGCACGCAGGCACTTCAGAACAATGTCCGCTCCCTTAAGCATTCACCACCTGTTTTGTGGCGTCTTTGGGAGCTTCCGCCGGCTTCTTGCCGTCCTTGGGCAGCCAGCTCATCATGCTGCGCAGTTGCGCGCCCACGATTTCGATGGGATGCTGCTTTTCTTTTTCGCGCAGAGCGTTGAACCTGTGCCCGCCGCTCTTGTTTTCCGCGATCCACTCGCGCGCGAACTCGCCACTCTGAATGTCGGCGAGCGTCTTCTTCATCGCGGCGCGCGTTGCATCGCCCACCACCTGCTCTCCGCGCGTCAGATCGCCGTATTCCGCCGTGTTCGAAATCGAATAACGCATCCGCGCCAACCCGCCTTCATAGATCAGGTCGACGATCAGCTTCACCTCGTGCAGGCACTCGAAGTACGCAATCTCCGGCGCGTAACCGGCCTCGACCAGGGTTTCAAATCCCTTCTTGATGAGCGAGGTCAGCCCGCCACATAAAACAGCCTGCTCGCCGAACAGGTCGCTCTCGGTTTCTTCCTTGAACGTCGTCTGCAGCACGCCCGCTCGGGTTGACCCGATGCCGTGGGCGTAAGCCAACGCCAGTTCGTGCGCTCGTCCGCTGGCATCCTGTTGAATGGCGATCAAAGCCGGCACGCCGCGGCCTTCGGTGTAGACACGCCGCACCAGGTGTCCGGGACTCTTGGGGGCGATCATCACCACGTCAACGTCGCTCGGCGGAATGATCGTCTTGAAGTGAATGCTAAAGCCGTGTGAAACTCCGAGCACTTTGCCGGGATGCAGATACGGCTTGATGTGCTGTTCGTAGAGTTCACCCTGCGTCTCATCGGGCGTGAGCACATGGATCCAATCGGCGCGCTTGGAGGCCTCGTCGGGCGCCACCACGACCATGCCATCGGCCCGCGCCTGTTGCGCGCTTGGCCGGTTCGGGTCGAGCCCGATAATCACTTTGTGTCCGCTGTCGCGGAGATTTTGCGCCTGGGCGTGTCCTTGACTGCCGTAGCCCAAAATGGCAATTGTCTTGCCCTTGAGTGCCTCGGGCTTGGCATCACGTTCGTAGAAAATTTTGACCACCAGCGTGCTCCTCTCGATCACAAGGGTAGAAACAAGCCCTTGCTTGGGGGGAAGTTTTCCCTGTCTGACGACAATACCGACCGGTCGGTCGGTATTGAGAAATGCTACCTGTACGGGCGCGAGGGTGTCAAGAGAGAACTCTGGATTCGCACGAAGCGCCTTTTAACATTGATTTGCGGAGATACAACACTTCGGAGAGCGAACCGCGTGTGAATCCGTGCAAAGCCCGCGCCACGCGTTGGCATTCTTCCTCGCAACTGTTTACCATGACACGCGATGGCACGCGAGACTGTGGTGGATTCCCGGCAGGAAATCCTGCGCACCGCTGCGCGGCTCTTTCAGCAGCGCGGGTACGACGCTACGTCGATGAACGACGTTGCCGCTGCGCTCAAACTCAGCAAGGGCGGGCTTTATCACCACTTTCAGAGCAAGGACGAAATTCTGTTCGAGATCATGAACCATGCCATGGAGATCACGCAGGAAATGGTTATCGCGCCGGTGCGCCGCATCGTTGGCCCTGAGGAGCGGTTGCGCGCGCTGATCCGGTTGCACATTGAAGTTGTGCTCAGCCCACGCGACCGCGAAATTACGGTGATGCTGCACGAAAATCATCCGCTGCCGCCGGCGCTGCGCAAGCGCATCAATGGGCGCAAGAAGGAGTACATTCACTTCGTCGAAAGCCTAATCACGGACGTGCAAACGAACGCTCAAAGAGGGCGTCCGACGAAGGGCGCCGTCAGTCCGCGCGCCGCCGCCTTTGCCCTGCTCGGTATGATCAACTGGATTTACCAGTGGTACAAGCCGGAGGGCGATTTGCAAGCGAAGAACCTGGTGCCCCAATTTACCGATCTGGTGTTCGGAGGGATTCTGGCGTGAAGGTCTGGTTCGCCAATGTCGGCGAGATCGACCGCCAGCGCGCTGAAAGCAGCAAGTTGTACCGGGAGTTTCTTCGCATTCCGGCTATGAGCGCGGGACTTTATGTGCTCGCCGCCGGAGCGACCGACCCGCAACGGCCGCATCATGAAGATGAGATGTACTACGTGATCCGAGGAAGGGCGCGTTTTAGAGCGGGTGACCACGACCGGCAGATTTCCGCCGGAACCGTTCTCTTCGTGGCCGCCGAAGTTGAGCATCGCTTCTACGACATTGCGGAGGAACTCGCAGTACTGGTTTTCTTCGCGCCCGCGGAAAGCTGAATTCACCCTGAGCGTCTTCATGTCACGGGTATGAATTATCCAATCGTTCCCATGCCGCCAGACCTTTGGCCCGCAGTTCGCGAGATCTACCGCGAGGGCATCGCGACCGGCAATGCGACGTTTGAAACCGAAGTGCCTGACTGGGAGAAATGGGATAGCAGCCATCGAAAGGACTGCCGACTGGTCGCCGTGGAGCTTATTGATGAGGATCTTGCGGAATTTCTGATCCCCTTCAGCAAACTTACAGTGCTTGGATGGGCTGCGCTGAGCCCGGTCTCAGGCCGCCGCGTCTACCGAGGAGTCGCCGAAGTATCGATCTACGTGGCTGTCACCACGCGTGGACGTGGCGTAGGGAAAGAGCTATTGCAGGCGCTCGTACAGGAGTCGGAGATAAATGGAATTTGGACGCTCCAGGCCGGAATCTTCCCAGAGAACACTGCAAGTATTTCACTGCACAAGTCGTGCGGTTTCCGGAAGGTCGGCATCCGGCGCCGCATCGGAAGACTGGGCGACACTTGGAGAGATGTGATCTTGCTTGAGCGACGCAGCGCGATGGTGGGTAAATAGCCGCCAGGTTCTGCTCGATGCTCGCGACTACTTGTGGGCCGGAATCCAGTAAACCTCTTCCTTAACGGCTCCCTTGTCGGTGAATCCGCGGCGCTTCAGGATTGCCTTGCTGTGTTCGATCATCTCCGGATGTCCGCATAGATAGGCTACGGTGTTGCTCGCATCCAGTTCCCAGTGATCGGCATACTTGCGCAGGATGTCGTCGGCGCGGCCGATCTCTCCTGCCCAGTCTGCGTGATCCCAGGGGCGGCTGACGGTGGGCACATATTTAAACCAGGGCAATTCTTTGTCGAAATGGTTCAGTTCATCCAGGTATCCGAATTCCCATGGGCGGCTCGCGCCATTTAGCAGGAACAGTTTATGGGTGCCGTCGAAGCGGCCTTCCTTCCATTCTTTGGAAAGCGTGCGAACATAGCTTACGAACGGAGCCACGCCGGTTACGGTTGAGATCAGCAGGTGATTGGTGCGGCCGTTTTGTGTGTCCAGAGAAAATTTGCCCTTGGGGATTTTGCGCATGAGCAACTGGTCGCCTGGCTGCAACTTGTGGAGCAGCGGCGTAAGCGCGCCTTGGGGCACCAGTTCGAAGAAGAACTCCACTTCATCTTCCGACGGCGATGACACGATCGAATACGGGCGCTCCACGCGCTTTCCGTTGGCCTCGACTCCCAGGGTTGCGTATTGGCCCGGAACAAAATGGAACTCTCCTCCGCTGCGGATGCGGAACATCCACAGATCAGGAGCGAAATCTACGCGCCTGGTGACCTGCGCGCGGTAGAACTTTTCGTCTGGAGTCGTCATCTCTTGGCCTTAGCCATCGAAACTTCTTTCTCAAATCATCCGAAGCGCCCAATCAATTGGACGCGATCACGCTCGATTCGGCTGCAATATTGGTGCGCTCCGGGGTGAGCCCGCCCCGTGTTCCAGCGGAGCTCACTCTTGGAGCAAATGGCCGGATTCTATTTCCCCACCACGAGAACCACGAAGCTATCCGGAAGGATCGGAGGCCGTGGGCGTGGATTGTCCGCACTCGGCGCCGGCCGCGGCCCGAACTGCGCCGTCACTACGAACACGTTGTGGGTTTTGGTATCGAGCGCCAGCGTGCGCGCGCCCTTCTGTGTGGGAACGTTCTCCGCCACACTGAACTTCTCCGGAGATTCCTCTTTCACGGCGGTGAGCACGGCGTCGCCGCCACAGGAAGCAAAAGCGAGGTTGGTCTCGGGATCGAATGCCGTCGCGTCCACACCCTCGCCAATGGCAGGCGTGGCCAGAACTTTGCCGCTGTCCGCGTCCACCACTGCCATCATTTTGTTGCCGCAGCCTACGAACAGGCGGCGGTTTTTGCGGTCAATCGCCAGTCCGCTCGGCTCCGTGCAAGGCGCCAGTGGCCACTTCGCTTTGAGTTCCAGCTTGTTGGGATCGATGGCTACCAGTTCGCTCTTGTCTTCGATGTTGACGAAGATCTCGCCCTTGGTATCGCTGGCCGCGAACTCGGGTTTGCCGTCGAGTTTGATGGTGCCCAGCACTTTTCCGCTGGCGGCATCGATGGCCGTCGAATCCTGGCTGCGACCATTGAAGGTGAAGACCCGCTTGGTCGCGGGATCGTAGAGAATTGCATCGGGATTGTCGCCTACTTTTACTTTGCTGCTGGTCGCCAGCGTCTTGATGTCGAAAATGCTGACTGTGCCTTCCCGCCCATTGCTGGTAAATCCACGGCCCAGTTCCGTCGCCAGCGCGATGCCGTGAACTCCCGGAGTGTCGGCGATGTCGCCGACGCTCTTGCCGGAATCTGCGTCAATCACCATAACGTGGGTGCCACGAGAGATGTAGATCCGGCGCGCGTCGGAATCGGCGGTCAGGTAATCCCAACCTCCGTCGCCGCCCACCTTGTAAGTTTTTATAACGTGGTATCCCGGACCAGTTGCGGCCAGAGCCACTGCCGCCAGGGACACACTGATGATGGATGCCAACCACTTGGACTTCGTACGCATCAATTCCTCCTCGTAAGTGCCTGGAATCGCGGAAGTCACATTCCCGGGGCCCCTTCCCAAGATCGTGAGTCCGCTTTTTGGCATCGAATCCGGTAGGATTCGAACCGAAGTAACTTTACCTTATTTCGGTGCTAATCCTAGACTCTTCTTTATATGGATATGCCGCAGTCACCATTTTCTGGACAAGGCGCGACGCTGGAAGCTGCGCCTGCAGCCGATCCGCGCTTGCAGCCGACGCCGGACTACGGGACGCTCGGGCCTGACTCGGACATTGTGGTCAGCCAACCAGAATCGAGCGCGGATCCCATCCGCCGATCGGCGAACCCGCGGCACTATGCCCCGGTTTTTGCCGCCGCTGTCGGCGTACTCATGGCCGTGCTGGCGGGAAGCGTGGGCAGCGCTCATGCGGCCTGGTCAAGATTCGAGAATCTTTTTTCCTCGCGGGAAGCTTCGTCCGCTCCCGCTCGAGAGACATCCCAACTCGAGCGCATGAAGCCGCAGAAGCAGGCTGAAGCCTTGCTTGAACTCGCCGTTGGCAATCGCGAAGGCGCCGCGGATCAGATTTCTTCCCGAGTCGATCGCTGGCAGGGAAAAGTACATTGGAGCCCGCAGATTGCCACGCTGACTACCGCCGCATTGAACTCCAGTGACATGCGTGTGCGCGAGTCCGGCATTGAAGTCGAACTCGCGGCCTATGGGCTCGCCAAGAATTCAGCCAGTCTCGAGTACCTGTTGAGAACGGCAGAGTCTTCCGACCACGCGCGAAAGATTTGGGCGCTGTGGGCGCTCGGACTGCTGGCGAACCGCGGCGTCGGAACCGACCGTGTAGTACAGGTTCTGACTGGCCATTTGAAAGACAGAGACGAAGACTCGCGACGCTGGGCCGTTGAAGGCCTCGCCTTAGCCGGCGCCACGGAGACTATCGAGCCTCTTCTGCAGACCATGCATGACGATCCCTCTGCTAACGTGCGGGAGAGAGCGGCGTGCAGCCTGGCGGAGTCTGGCATGTTCACGCGGGAGCAGCGACTCAGCGCTGTCCCGCGATTGTTGAGCTTCACCGACGATCCCTCGCTGGATGCCCAGACGCACGTCTGGGCTTCCCAGGCGTTGAGCGATATCACGCATCAGCATTTTGGCGACGACGCGAATGCCTGGAGGAATTGGTACAACTCCACCAAGGCCGACTAGTTCACAAAAAGTTAATCAGCATTGAGGCTAATCGGGGATTGTTCGGTCCGGAGAAATATTAGTAAATGCTCATAGTCTGTTGAAGAATCCAGCACCGAGGGCACTCCAAACCGAGGTCTCATGGAAAAACTGAACGTAGTTGTTGCCCTCACCACAAGGGAGAACGATTACCAGGCCGAACAAGCGGTCGCCGCCGCCGAAGTAGCCGCGCGACTCGGCATCAAGATTCAAATCATCTATGCCGACAACGATGCCGTCAACCAGACCCAGCAACTCATCAAGATTATTCAGGATCCGGCGCCCCCCAGTGCGATCCTGGTAGAGCCCGTCGGTACGGGAATGCCGCAGGTCGCGAAAGCGGCGGTGGGAGCCGGCATCGGCTGGGGGATGATCAACAGCGATCCCGAATACATTGCCGAACTTCGCCGGGGCGGCGGCGCTCCAGTTTTCTCGGTCAGCACCGACCAAGTTGAAGTTGGCAGGATCCAAGGCAAGCAAGTGGGCATGCTCCTCCGCGAGGGCAACGTCTTGTATATCGAGGGCCCCTTTAACAGCACGGCGACGCAACTGCGGACGAAAGGGATGCTTTCCACGAAGCCGGCAGCAGTGGAGTTGAAAATGCTCAAAGGCGACTGGACCGAGCCTAGCGCGCACAACGCCGTGAGGTCCTGGCTATCGCTGGGTTCGTCGCGGCAGCTTCAGATCCGGGCAGTCATCTGCCAGAACGACGCCATGGCAAGGGGTGCGAGAAAGGCTTTTGTCGGCCTGACCGACAAGGACCGCGAACACTGGCTAAGTATGCCATTTACGGGTTGCGATGGCGTCACCAAGACAGGGCAAGAGTGGGTGCGCCGCGGTCTGCTGACAGCCACCATCATCACCGCTCCCGCCGCGGGCATCGCTCTGGAAATCCTGGCGAAGGCGTTCAACGCCGGTTCCATGCCTCCGGACCGCACCCTGATTCCGCCGCAGTCGTTTCCGGCAATCGAAGAATTGCGCGGCAAGACGATGAAGGCGAGTGGCTAATGATAGTCGCTAGAAGCTATCTGCGGTCTCACAGTGAACGCAAAAGTGAGTGCGACTCCTTCAGGGGCTAAAGCCCGCATGATCTGCAGTCCGAGCGGCACGGCTGAAGCCGTGCCCTTCCAAAACAAGGCAACAGCGACTTTTTCCGCAATCAGTGAAGCCGTGCCTTTCCGGACCACAACCAACAACTCTTCTCAATCTGCCATTTTCGCCACGTGCACGTCGAATCCCGTCTTCGGCAGTAGAGATGTCAGCGAGAAAGCCTTGAAGCCGTCGCCGCTGACTTCGGTGTGACGATAGATTCCCGGTTCGCTCTCGATCATTTCCCGGCGTCCTTCCATGTCTGCCAGGAAGGCCTGCGCCCGGCGCACGTTTACCTCCACTTCCTTTGCGCGGGTGACTACGGCCTCTGACGCGTAGGAGCGCACCAGCTTGGGCCAGTACTTTTGCAACAGGTCTGTGCTCGCGAAGACATCGGCCCAGATGATGCGCCCGTTCACCGCAACTACCACCCCAACCGCATTGCGATCGCGCAGTTGCCGGATCAGACTTTGATAGTTCTGTTCGATCGGCCGGGCGACAGCATCGACCTGCTTTTTGACCTCTTCGTTCTCCATCAGCCTGGCATACGAACTGGTATTTGCCACTTCTCTTGACGCTATCGGCGCGGCTGGGGCCACCTCCATAGACACGGCCTCCCGCTGCTTTCGTACTTCATCCCACACCTCTGCCTGATTCTTGTCGCCCATGGCCTTAGCGCGAACCGAGGGCTGCGCCATCATTGCCATTGGAGGTTGAGGATGATTTGTTGCACCGCCGACAGCGACTCCATACATCGCTTCCGACGCTCCAAAATGCTCGCTGGTCGCGACCCACCGCCCCGGTTCCACGCAGAACACGCTCAGGTCCACCGGATCGCTCTCCGCCGGAACGATACGATCTCTACCGATGACGCGATCTTGCTTGCCTCCGGTAACGATCTCACCCGCCAGCAACAGCAGCGGCCGTTTGGAATTGTTCACCAGCACAAGCCGGTTCACCTGGGCTCCGTCGTGCCGTATGCCGAGCGTGCCATGCCGCCGAATCAGGCCTTGCACGTTGCCCGCTTCCGTAACCACTACCTCTCCGGACCGCAACCCTTCGTCCAGAGTTAGAAACTCGCCGGTGGGATAGCTTTTCGCCGCCACCACTGGAAAGACAGTTAGATTGCCATGCCGGATCGGCTCCAGCACTTTGTAGCCAGGCGCCGGGGTGACTTCGCCCGCTCGCGCGTCGCGTTGGTCCATGATCATGAACCCGGCCATCATCAGCACTACCGCTAACGCCAAGAAAATCTTCGGACTCATCTTCGGACCCATATACGTTCCTCCCGAGCCAGCGAACTCATCCCTCGGCGGACAGAAGTGTCTGCCCCACACAAACCTAAAAGCCGTCGGGGACATCGCCCATTCCGACTCGTGGGAAGAACGAAGACGTCGGATCGGCTTGCGAACAAAATTTGCGTTAATCGCAGAGTATGAGTGTCTCGTTTTCGGAAATCCGGGAGCGGGTATCCGGGCTCAACTCCCGCCCGCCGCTATTCCGCTGTAAAATTGAATCAGCGATTCTGGAGCCACTTCCGCATTGTCTTTTCTCGACCAACTGAACCCGCAACAGCGCGAAGCGGTCGAAACTACGGAAGGACCGGTGTTGATCCTCGCCGGCGCCGGCAGCGGGAAGACGCGGGTCATCACGTATCGCATCGCCTATTTGATCGAGCACAAGGGGGTGATGCCAGAGTCGATTCTGGCGATGACATTTACCAACAAAGCCGCCGCTGAAATGGCCGAGCGTGTCGAAAAGCTGGTAGGCGGACTGAGCATTGCCAAGCCAGTTATCTCGACCTTCCATTCATTCTGCGTGCGCATGCTGCGGCGCGACATCGAAGCCATGCGTATTCCATCCAGCGTTCCTGGCCAGCCGCCGATCGGACACACGAAAAACTTTGTGATTTATGACGAGAGCGACCAGCAAGCGGTGGTTAAAGGAGTGATGAAGAGGCTAGGACTCGATGATAAGCAACTCACGCCGCGCACTGTTCTGGGCCGCATCTCCTGGGCGAAAAACCACATGCTCGATCCGCAGGAACTTTACCTGCAGTCGGCTGATCCCAAAACCGAACGCATCGCACACCTGTATGAGGAGTATCGCAAGGAACTGCGGAAAGCCAACGCCCTGGACTTCGACGATCTCCTGCTCGACGCTGTCCGCTTGCTGAAATCCTCCGCCACGGTGCGTGAATACTACAACCGCCGATTCCAGTATTTGCTGATTGACGAGTATCAGGACACGAATCGTCCGCAGTACGAACTCATGCGCATACTTGCCGGAGAGCGGCACAATGTTTGCGCGGTCGGCGACGAGGATCAGTCGATTTATTCCTGGCGCGGCGCCGACATTCGCAACATTCTCGAATTTGAACAGGATTTTCCCGAGGCCAAGATCATTCGCCTGGAGCAGAATTACCGCTCCACCCAGAACATTTTGCAGGCAGCGTCGGCGGTGGTCGCGAACAACATTCGCCGCAAGGGCAAGAACCTGTGGACATCGCGGCAGGGCGGAACAAAGATCGGATACTATGAGGCGCCCGATGGCGAGAACGAGGCGCTGTTCGCGGCCGACTGGATGGCCCGCTATCTACGCGAAGCGGCTGATCGCGGCGATACTCCACGCGCCGCAGTTCTTTATCGCACCAACTCGCAGTCACGATTGTTTGAAGAAGCCATGCGGCGTTATGGCTTGAAGTATCACGTAGTTGGCGGATTCTCGTTCTACGAACGTTCCGAGATCAAGGACATGATCTCCTACCTGAAAGTCATCCATAACCCGGACGACTCGATTTCGCTGCTGCGCGTCGTCAACACGCCCACGCGCGGAATCGGCAAAGGCACGATCGACACGCTGGAGCGCCTGGCGCTTGAGACAGGGCTGTCGCTGTGGGGCGCGATCGGCGAGGCAATCCGCCGCCAGCTTTTGCCGCCGCGAGCCCTGTCCTCGCTACAAAGCTTTCGGCAGTTGATCGAAGACGCCCGTGCGATGATGGCAGGAACGTTCGCGGAAAAACTTGAAGAAAGTGTGGGCGCGGGCGACTCGCCCGCCCAGTCACTTCAGCCGCCCTCGAATGTCCAGCAGAGCGAAGCCCTGCCAACTGATACTGAGAGGGAAGACGCTACCGCCTTCGATCCCGCCGCATTCGGAAATTTTTCCTTCGACTTCGGCGCGGCTGGAGATGAAACTACCGGCTTCGAGGTGGATTGCACGTTGGGGGCGGGACGCCCCCACGACGGCCGGCGGGACGCCGGCGCTATGAACACCGACAGACCCCTGGAGCCGCAGATTGGATCGACGCCCGACTCATTTCCTGCTCCTACGCTCAGTACCGCCGATATTCTGAAGTTCCTCATCGACCGTACCGGCTACATCAAGCTGCTCGAAGACGAAGACACGCCCGAGGCCTTCTCCCGTATCGAAAACCTGCGCGAACTGGTCAATGCCGCCATGGATTCGCGCGATCGCGCCGAAACTCTCGACCAATTTCTCGACCACGCCGCGCTCGTAGCCGATGCCGACGACTACGACGCGCGGGCTCACATCACGCTCATGAGCCTGCACGCCGCCAAGGGCTTGGAGTTTCCCTTGGTCTTCCTCAGTGGCCTGGAGGAAGGACTTTTTCCGCATTCGCGGACCATGCTCGTGCCCGAAGACATTGAGGAAGAGCGCCGCCTCTGCTACGTCGGCATGACTCGCGCGATGGACCAACTCATCCTGACGCGCGCCGTCTATCGCCGGAGATATGGCACCGATCTGCCCGAAGCCAGCGTCCCGTCGCGCTTCCTGGAAGAAGTCCCCGCGCCCTTAATTGAAGAGCTAGGAACCAAGAGCGCTCGTGAGGGAACGAACCGCGAAGGGACGGGCACTCTTGCCCGTCCAGCGGGACGAAGCTCCCCAGCCGAGAGCACCCACTATTCCTACGAAGACGAAGACCAGAGCGCTGCCTGGCACGGTCGGGAAACGGTTGCTGCCCAAAATCGGCAAAAGCCTACGGCCCCAGCGCGTCCGTACAACTCTATCGAGAACATCGCCGAATTCTTTGCCAGCCGCGGCAAGAAGTTCACCGTTCCCAAGACTCCGGTCGCAGAGCCCACGGGCAAGCGCGGATTCCGTCCCGGCCAGAAGGTTCGTCACCCGAAATATGGCGAGGGCACGGTCTACCAGCGCGAGGGAGAAGGCGAAGAGGCCAAGATTACGGTACAATTCCCTCGCTTCGGATTAAAGAAGCTGGTGGAGAAGTATGCCCAACTGGAACGGGCTTAGGTTTACCTAGCGACAGCCCCTCGGCTGTCCGTCCGATCATGATTCGGCAGTGTTGCAAAGTATCACCGATTAACTCAACTTGATTATTAGGAGACGCCACTCGCATTCATGGCAAATACAGCAAAGCTAACCAAAGAAGAACGCAAGAAAGCCAAACGCACCGCCCGCAAGAAACGGAAGGCGGAGAAGCCGCTGAAGCCCCGCGATTATCCACGCGGATCGAAAAAGCCCAAGGTCAAGAAACTAGCCCGCGGCCAGGCAAAGCGGTAAGGCGGCAGAAACTCGTGTGGGAGCGGGCGACTCGCCCGCTCCACCTCGAACCGAAGCTAGCGTTCAGGAGACGACAACCGCGTGTCACAACTCACCGAGCCCGCTGAAGTCGTCCGCACCTCCGACAACCAGCTTTTCTGCTGCAAGTCGATTGACAAGCTGATTACTGAAGCCGAATCTCCGGGCCAGCGTCTGCAAAAGACGCTCGGTCCCTGGTCGCTGACCGCGCTGGGCATCGGCGCGGTCATCGGCTCCGGCATTTTCGTGCTCACCGGCACCGCCGCCGCCGGAGAATATTTCCAGGCTCCATCGATCCTGCACGCGCAAGTGCTTGATATCATGGTCAACTTCCTGCGCGGCGGCGGGACCAGCGCCGTGCTGATGCACGGACGCCCTGCGGCGGGCCCTTCCATTGCAATTTCGTTTTTGCTGGTGGCCATCGCCTGCAGTTTCGCCGGTCTCTGCTACGCCGAACTGGCCTCGATGATTCCAATCGCGGGCAGCGCCTACACTTACTCCTACGCGACGCTCGGCGAAATCTTTGCGTGGGTCATTGGTTGGGACCTCATCCTGGAATATGTAGTCAGCAACGTGGTGGTGGCCATCGGCTTCAGCGCATACACGAAAGCGCAACTCGCATCGTTCGGCCTCAACCTGCCCGACCGATGGTCGACGCCCGTATGGGAGTCCGGCCATTGGACGGGCGCTTATTTCAATGTACCTGCCTTCCTCATCATCTTTATTCTCACTGTGCTGCTGGTGCGCGGCATCCGCGAATCGGCAGAAGCGAACAACATCATGGTCGCTATCAAGATTGGCGCGATCTTAATCTTCCTGGTTGTGGGCGGCGCGCTGGTGCACACCAGCAACTGGAAGCCCTTCGCACCGTCCGGGTTCGGGGGCATTGTCACCGGAGGCGCAATTGTTTTCTTTACATATATCGGCTTCGATTCCGTCTCCACCGCCGCCGAAGAATCCCGCAACCCGCAACGCGACTTACCCTTCGGCATCATCGCTTCTCTAATCGTATGTACGGTGCTCTACGTCGGCGTCTCGATCGTGCTGCTGGGCATGATGAAATACACGACCTTCGTTTCCGGGGAAGCCGCTCAAGCTCCCGTGGCCTACGCGTTGAAAGTGCTGGGGGCGAGCCGCTGGTCGCGGTCCATCATCGTGATCGGCGCGCTCACTGGCATGATCTCGTCGTTGCTGGTTTTCCAATACGGCCAGGCGCGCATCTGGTACGCCATGTCGCGGGACCGCCTGTTCCCGAAGATGTTTTCGGTCGTCCATCCCAAACTCAAAACGCCGCACATATCCACCTGGATTGCAGGATTCGTGGTCGGCATTCCGTCAGGGATCTTCGCCATCAGCGACGCCGCCGACCTGTCGAACATAGGCACTCTGTTCGCATTCGTCCTGGTGTCGTTGGGCGTGATCATTTTGCGCCGCACGCAGCCTGACCGCCGGCGTGTCTTCAAAGTGCCTCTGGTTCCCTGGTTCCCGCTGATCTCGATCATCCTGTGCGGAGGCCTGATGACGGGACTCACCGTGATCACCTGGCTCCGCTTCGTGATTTGGCTTGGCCTGGGCCTGCTGATCTACATCTTCTACAGCCGCCATCGCAGCGAGTTCGCACAATAGCTGGCACGCATTTATAGCTGTCAGCTCTCAGCTGAAACGCGCTGTCATCCTGAACAAAGCAGACCAATGAGCGAAGCGAATTGGTCTACGCAGTGAAGGACCCATGTACGCCCATTCGCACAAACGGCCTCTAAGGGAATTCTCACCAGGAACCTGGCCCCTACTTCACCCACGCCTCCGTCAGAAACAAATACCGCTCCCGCAGATCGTCCTTGTGCGCCACAGACGTCGCGTCCAGAAACATAACCGGCCATCCCTCCGCAGCCGAATACGCCGGCCACTTCGGTAACCCAGGCCCATTCGGATCGGCGCTACGCGCGAAATTTGCCCAATACTTCTGCATCTGTGCGCTGAGCTGACGGTCTTCCGGCCTCCACGCGATCCCAACTTTGGAATCAAGCTGCCCGAATACGTATTCGATTTCCGACGAATGATACGCGCCAAGGCGCGAGCCTTCCGGATGCGACGGTGGGCCCAGGTCGAAGCGATAACGATAGATCGGCTGCTTACCGGTCTTGGCCTGCGATTCCATCCATTCCCAGGTCGAGAAGGCAATAAAGCGGTCTCCCGCAAAATCCAGCGCGGAACGCTGCGCATGGTCGCCGGTATCGGAAGGATAAAGCCGGAGGAACTCCGCTGTATTTTCGCCGAACTCCTTCTGCGCCGTCGCTTTCAGGCTGTCCGCCGTCGGCTTTTGTGAAGCGACTTCGAAGCTTCCTTCGTCGTGGTTCCACCCCGCCAAGAGTGGCACATCGTTTTGCTTTCCCGCCGCAAAGATAGCGGGCACCGGTTCGGGCAGGAAATATCCGTCCACATCCGGACCGAAATCAAAGCCTCTAGACTGGGGTGGCGCGAATGGCTCGAGCACCTTTTCCGCGGGCAGAGCCCGCAACTCCTTCAGCGTGCTTACTCCCAGCTTCGTGGTGACGGCCTTTAGGTCCCGTTCTTCCCTCACTGATCGGGACTCAAACGAAAGACCGCCACTGAAGAATGCGGCGCCGCTCTCGCCGATTGCCTTGTGAAACAAGCCCTTGGCCAGAGGCGAAGCCATTTGTGCGCTGACCGAAAAAGATCCGGCGCTTTCGCCGAAAATCGTCAGATTGGCCGAATCTCCGCCGAATGCCGCAATATTGTCATGCACCCACTGCAACGCCGCGACTTGATCGAGCAATCCATAATTGCCGGCTGCATTTCGCCCGGACTCCTTTGCGAGTTCTGGATGCACAAAAAACCCAAAAATTCCTAGGCGATAATTCATGCTCACGACAATCACGCCTTGCTGCGCCAGATTCGTGCCATCCTGCCGCGCCTCGGAAGTAGAACCGGTGACAAAACCTCCGCCGTATATCCAAACCATCACAGGCAGCTTCGCCCCTGACGTTTTTTCCGGACTCCAAACATTCAGAAACAGGCAATCCTCGCTGCCTCCTGCATCTCGAAAGTTCATGTCGCCAAAAACTTTTCCCTGCATGCAATGTGCGCCAAACTTCTTAGACTTGCGTACTCCGCTCCACTTCGCCGCAGGCAAGGGCGGCTTCCAGCGGAGATCACCCACCGGCGGCGCGGCGTACGGGATTCCTAAAAACGCGCGAACCGCTCCGTCCCGTTTGCCTTCAACTACCCCGGCATCGGTCTTCACCTGTAGCGCAGACGAAATCGCAAACGAGGCTAATGGCGCGGCCAGCGCGGCCCACACAACCAGCGATCTGCGAACGACCTTCGCATGCATATGCTCTCCTCGCTGAGATAAAGGAACAACGGATTGTAACGGATCGTCAAGCCAAGATCGCAACCTCGCAAATCCTCCAGCAAGATTTACAATCGGAAGGATGACTTCCGCGCCCTCGCGTCCGCCCAACGCCTTTATCCGACAACTGCCCAAGGCGGAACTGCATTTGCATCTTGAGGGAGCGGTCGAGCCCGCGACGCTGCTCGAACTACGCAAACGCCAGGGCGACCAGACTACGCTTGCCCAAGTCGAAGCCCTTTATCGCTACAACGATTTCCAAAGTTTTCTCATGGCTTTCAAGGCAGTCAGCGCGCACCTGCGCGGGCCGGAAGACTATGAGCTCATTACCTACCGCCTAATGCAGGGGCTGAAGGAAGAGACGGTACTGCATGCGGAGGTGTATGTTGCGGTTGGCGTCTGCCTGTTTCGCAAGCAGGATTTCGCCGCTATCTTCGAAGGATTGGAACGCGGGCGCGCCCGCGGCGCGCGCGACTTCGGCGTCTCGTTACTGTGGATCTTCGACGCTACCCGCCACTTCGGAGTCGAAGAAGCGCAGAAAGTTTTCGAACTCGCCGCTCGCTACCGCGATCGCCATGTGGTTGGCGTCGGCATTGGCGGTGACGAAATAAAGGCGCCGCCCGAACTTTTCCGCAGCGTGTACGCATACGCCGCGGATCACGGCTTGCGCTTGACGGCACATGCCGGCGAGACCGGCCCTCCGGAGTCCATCTGGGGAGCGCTTAACCTGCGCGCTGAGCGGATTGGCCACGCCCTGACGGCCGCGCACGACGCCGACCTGATCGAAGAGCTTGCCCAGCGGCAGATTCCTGTCGAACTTTGCATCACCAGCAATGTCCGAACCGGAGCGTGTAAGACGGTTGCGGACCATCCCACGAAAAACTATTTCGACCAGGGCGTCATGATCACGCTCAACACCGACGATCCGGCGCTGTTCGGCACCACGTTGTCACGCGAATACCAGCTCGCCCAGGACACCTTTGGATTCAGCGATGAGCATCTCCGTGAACTGGCCCGCAACTCGTTCGAAGCGTCCTTCCTGCCCGCGGAAAAAAAGCTTGAGCTGTTGAGCCTGTTCGACGCTGCCGCGGCCCGATAATGTGAGTCAGAAAAAATCACTTAGGGATAGCCGCCCTTCGACTTCGCTCAGGGCAGGCTCTCGGCTGTCCGGCCGGGGCGAAGCCCGGCCGTTCATATCTGCTGTTGTAAAATCGGCGCAGAACCGAGACTTGGCAATCAGCGTTCGAGAACTGCCAATGCCCATTCGCCCCGTGCTCCAACTCGGCAACCCGCTCCTGCGGCAAAAGGCTGTACGGATTGAAGACCCGACAGCGCCCGAGATTCACGATCTCGTGCGCGATCTCGCCGATACACTCGCTCACTGGCGCTCGGCGACCGGCTACGGTCGCGGCATCGCCGCTCCGCAACTCGGCGAGTTGCAACGCGTCATTTTTCTTAAACTTCCCGGAGCGGAGCCCTGGCCGCTGCTGAACCCCGAGATCATCGAACGCAGCGAAGAAAAAATCATTGTCTGGGATGCCTGTCTAAGTTTCCTCTCGATTTTCATGCAGGTCGAACGCCGCCGGCAAGTCAGCTTGCGCTATCAGAACCTGAACGGGGAAATACTCGAGTTCCAAGCCGGAGACGACCACAATCTCTCCGAGCTCCTGCAGCATGAAATCGACCACCTGGACGGCATCCTCGCCATCGATCGAGTCGTGGATGTCAAGACCATCTGCACGCGCGAAGAATTCGAAAGGCGCTATCGGGACGCGAGCCCTTACGCGATCGCTCCAGCTACAATGGAGGGCTGAAGCGGTGTTAGGTCTTAGGTCGTGGGGGTTAGGGCTGTAAGTCTCTGAGCCAGCCTAGCGCAGGCCAAGGCCTAAGACCCAATACCTGACACCTAAGACCAAATGTTACATATCGGCATCGTCGCATCCAGCGCGGAGGGCGCCGCGCTCTGCTATCGAACAATCTGCGTGGAAGGGGCGGAGCTGCTCGGCCCCTACAATCATCCGGAAGTTTCGATGCACGGTCATCCGTTCATCCAATACAAAAACTGCATCGACGCAAAGGATTGGGCGGGCATCGCGGAACTCATGCTTTCTTCCGCTGAGAAATTAGCCAAGGCCGGCGCAGATTTCCTCATCGCGCCCGTCAATACCGTGCATGAGGCTTTCGATCTGGTTGAACACCGTTCTCCTAGGCCATGGCTGCATATTGCGATTGAAGTCGCGAACGAAGCCAGGCGCAAGGGTCACAAGCGCCTCGGAGTTCTCGGGACTCGATCGTTGATGGACGGCCCGGTCTACCGCGAGGCGCTGAAGGATGCCGGCATCGAGCATCGCGTCCCGGCCGCGGGGGAGCGCGACCGCATTCATCGCATCATCTTCGATGAGTTGGTTCAGGGAACTTTCCTGCCGCGCACCCAGGCCTATTTCACCGAAGTGATTCGCGGACTGAAAGATGAAGGCTGCGATGCAGTGGCGCTCGCCTGCACGGAAATTCCACTGCTGATGACGCCGGAATCGTCACCGCTGCCGATGTTGGACTCTACTCGTATTCTGGCGAGGGCCGCCTTGCGCAAGGCCGTGGAAGGCTAGTGGAACGGCACCGACTCAAATTCCGCCGGCTTCCTGAGACCTACGCCATTGTTGGCCTCGCGCCTGATGCAGCGATTCCCAACTGGGCTAAAAAGGCGAACTTCACCTCGATTACCCGCACCTCCGAGGAACTCTCCATCGTCTGTCCAACGGTCGATCTCCCTCCCGAGGTGCTTTCTTCACACCGCTGGATCTGCTTGAAACTCGAGGGCCCGTTCCCGTTTTCGCAGACCGGAATTCTGCTCTCTTTCATCGAGCCGCTGTCGACAAAAGACGTTCCCATCTTCGCCATTTCTACCTACGATACGGACTATGTGCTGATCCAGGAAGAGTACGTATGGGCAATCGACTTGTTGCGTGAAGGCGGCCATGAGCTGAAACGGGATGAACCGCCGGCGTAATCCTACTGGCGCTGTGCTGGTTCCACTGTCATACTCGTGCCGTCCCGACGGAGGCATTCGTTGCCTGACGAATCTGGTCCCAAGCTTATTGAAGGGTTGCAGGACAAGCACGATGCAGTGGGTGAATCGAATCCAGTAAACGCCGCCCAACCCGCGCAGCCGAGGGCCTGGGGTCGAATGGATCGTATGCGGCTGCTCCTCTGGGCCGGAATCGCTTTTCTCGTTCCAATGGTTCTGGTATTTGGGTTCCGTTTGTCGGCGGGCGCGAGGAGTTCTGTCTTGACCGTGCAAAGTGAATTGCCGATCAAGGCGATCATGACATTGTTTGTCTGTCTGGCGACGTGGATCCTCTCCCGCATCGAGAAACGCCCACTCGATGACTACGGCATTCCTGTGCGGCAGGCGTTCGGAAAGAGATTTTGGGAAGGTTCGATCTGGGGCTTCGCAATGCTTTCCGTCATCCTGCTCGCACTGCGGCTTTCCAGCCACTTTCGAATAGAGTCGGTGGTACTCGCGAGAAACGAATTTGTTCGTTGGGCTCTTGCCTGGGGCGCTACTTTCCTGGCTGTGTCGATGAGCGAAGAGTTTGCGTTTCGCGGCTACTGGCTCTTCTCTATGTCGAGACGTCTCCGCTTCTGGCCGGCGGCGCTGTTTCTCTCCGCCGTTTTCGGGGCTGCTCATCTGGGCAATCGCGGAGAAAACGTGCTGGGCATTCTGGAGGTGGTCGCAACCGGTTTACTTTTTTGCCTGATGATTCGGCGCACTGGCAATCTCTGGTTCGCTATAGGATTCCATGCGGCCTGGGATTGGGCGGAGACGTTTTTCTATGGCACGCCTGATAGTGGCCTGCTGGGCGTGGGCCGATTCCTAAACAGCTCTGTGCAAGGGCCGGAATGGCTGACGGGAGGTTCGGTGGGACCGGAAGGCAGCATTTTTGCCATTTTCGTTCTTCTTTTCTGTGCAATGCTCATCCACTATCGCTTTCCAAAAGCGGTTTACCCGGATCGCCCGGTCTAGCGATTCAGCCGCAATTCGGCTCGGCGTTCGTGCCCCTTAGATAGCACCCCTTATTTCCGAACGTGTACTCTAGGGACTCAAGCGACTACGCGCGATTCTTTGGAGAAGCGGAAATCCCATGCCGTTTTCTGAACAAGATCTTCATCAGGTCGGTGACGCGCTTGCTCTCGCTGCGCGCACGGAAATCATGCCCAGGTTTCGCAAGCTCAAGTCCACTCAGATTCGGCAAAAGTCGTCCGCGCTTGACGTCGTTACTGACGCGGATGAAGCTGCCGAGGCTGCTATTGGGACAGCATTAGCCGCGACGTTTCCGGGCGCGATCATCATCGGCGAAGAGGGAACGCACCGGAATCCTTCCCTGCTGCAAGCGGTCGGCTCCGCCGAACTGGCATTCCTTGTCGATCCCGTTGACGGAACCAAGAATTTCGTCTGCAATCTGCCTTTGTTCGGCGTGATGGCGGCCGCCGCAATTCGCGGCGAGATCGTGGCCGGTGTGATCTACGATCCGTTGTGCCGCGATTGGGCTTACGCTCTGCGCGGCGGCGGAGCCTGGATGGAGCAGGAAGATGGAAGCCGCATTCCGCTGCAGGTTGCAAAGCCGGCGCCTGTGTCGGCGATGGAGGGAATCGTGGCCACGGGATTTCTGACCGAGCCCCTTCGAAGCACGGTGCTCGGCAACCTAACGAAGTTGGCGGCGAGCACGAACTTGCGATGCGCGGCGCATGAGTATCGCATGGCCGCGGCAGGCTATTGCCACATGCTTCTGTACAACCGGCTCATGCCATGGGACCATGCGGCCGGCTGGCTCTTGCACCGGGAAGCCGGCGGGTATAGCGCGCATTTCGATGGCACGCCTTATCAGGCCGCACACCTGACCGGCGGTCTAATCTGCACGCCCGACGAGAATTCCTGGCATTTGGTACGCAGCGCGTTGCTGGAGCGCTAGTTCGGCGGCGGTGCGGTTCGATTGTAAAACTCGGAAAACTAGCGGACGCCCGTCCAGACCTGGTAGATCACCACTCCGAACATAAAAACCAGATACAGCCGCAGTGCCCAGAAGAGAATCATCTCTTTGCGGGTGAGGCGGCGTCGTGGACAGTGATGTTTTTCTTTGGTGGAAATGAGTTGGTCCGGTTCCAGAGACGCGACTACGGAGGCGAGGTCTTCGCCGCTTATATCAGCGCTGGACGCGGAATTGAATTGCGGGTTCATCTAGAATGGACCTCCGGGTAAGGTGCAAACGACGACCCCAGCGGACATTTTCGGACGGCTGAAGCCGTCCCCTTCCCGCCTCTGCTTCCCGTCCATCTACTTACCTCCAATTGACGCCAAGGCATGGGGAGCGACTACGCTGATTCCGAACAGGAGCCCGGCCGCGATCAGCACGACGACGACCGCAAGAGCCATAGCGTTCGCCCACGGGGGACTAATCAAATCGCCCATGATTTCGCGATCGTTGACCAGCATATAGAGAAAAAGCAGAGCTGGAGGCATGGCCAACACGGCGATCACATTCACGATCAGTACGATGTAAACCAGTGGAATGCCGGGAATCAGGACGAGGCCGGCAGCGGCGGCGGCCTCGAGAATAAGAACGAGGTAAAAAGATTTCCCCTGCTGGAAGGGGAGATTCAGGCTGTGGGGGCGGTGGGCGACTTCTCCGAAGGCATAAGCCGACGAGGTTGAAATCGTGACTGCGGCGACCATGCCCGCTTCAAACATTCCCAGCGCGAAGAGTGCTGAGCCCCAGTGGCCGACAAAGGGCTGCAGGGCTTGAGCAAACTCAGCGGCTTCGAAGTTGCCTGTGGACATGCCATGGGCGAACAGGGGGGCCGTAGCCACGATGGTGGCCAGCGCCGCCAACGCCGCCAACGTCGCGCCTAACACAGTGTCTACGCGCCCGAAGCGAATATCATGCGTGGTCAGCCCTTTATCGGCGATGGCGCTTTGCTGGAAGAACAGCATCCAGGGCGTTACCGTCGCTCCGATATTGGAAAGCAGGATGAGGACGGTTTCCTGCGTGAGTCCGCCGGGGAGCGGTTTCCACGTAAGGAGGGCGCTGCCAATCGCTCCCCAGTGTGGATGGCTCAGCAGGGCCACGGGGATGAAAATTAGGTTAAACATGGCGGCAAAGAGGGTGATGCGCTCCCACGTCCAGTAGCGGTGGGCCATGAGGGCGACGAAGAGCACGAGCCAAGCGCCGATGACGGATACCGCGGGAGGAACGCCGAAGAATCCCAGTCCGGCGCGGATGGCGATGAACTCTGTGACCAGCGTGAGAAAGTTGCCGATCATCAGATCGATCATCGAGAACCATCCCCAAAAGGGACCGAAGCGGTCGAAGATTAGTTCGGCGTGTCCGCGATGCGTGGCCGCACCCAGACGAACGGTCATCTCCTGAACTATGCAGGCCATGACGAAGGTAAGGACGACAAAGGGAAGGAAGAAGCCGATGCCGAAGTGGGCTCCGGTGGCGGCATACGACAGCATGCTGGGGCCATCGTTTTCTCCCAGCATGACGAGGATGCCGGGGCCGATGAGCAGCCAGAGCAGCCTGGCGCGTGACCAGGGGCCGTGCTGGGTGCGGGTAGTCAGGACGCGTTCGCGGTCGTGAGCGCGGTCGATGTCTTCGTGCGTGATGACTACGGCATCGCTGGCTATCACCCCTGCCGTCGAGAGGTGCGAAGGCAACGTCCCCTGCGGCTTCGATGTTGTCTTCGGTTCGGTCATTCAGCAGGCATTCGGCAGAGCTAAGTTCCAGCAACGCCCATGGCATCTATTAGCGGAAGTATACAACAAGGGATGAACTATAGTTAACTGTTGCGCTCCGCAGAGTCAAACCGTCGCGGAGATCAGCGTTTCTTGCGGGTCGTGGCGGGGGTGAGCCAGACTCGCTCGGACGCAGCGGGGCCCAGGGAGATAGTCCCTGCGGGGCTTGAGAGCGTTAGGGTTTGGTCGTAGTTGCGCTCCAAAAGCCGCAACTTCGCTCCGGGACGAATGCCGCGGTGTTCGAGGAACTCGAGCAGGCGGCGGTCGCGCTCGTAGATTCCACTGACGGTGTAAGTATGGTCGATTTGGGCGTCGGCAAGGAGCACGAGACCTCGGCGGCGCCGGCTGGCTGGGCCTTCGACTTCACTCAAATTGCCGTGCGGACACGCGCCGCCGGAGCCCAATTTCGCCAGGAGTTTGGCTTCGAAGTCGGGCGAGACGGCATGCTCCAGGCGTTCAGCCTCGTCATGCACTTTCCACCATTCCATGCCGAAGAGTTCGGAGAGCATGCGTTCGATCAGATGGTGACGCAGCGTCAGCTTGCGGGCAATCTTGCGGCCGGCGGCAGTCAGGCCTACCTCGCCATGATTCTCGACGCGGACCAGGCCGTCTCTTTTCAGGCGGCGCAGCGCCATAGTTACCGCGGGCGGGGAGACCTTCAGCAGGTCGGCCAAGCGTGCGGAAATTACCGCTTCGCCCTCGCTTTCCGCTTCGAGGATCGACTTGAGATAGTCCTCCTTGGAGACGGTAATCATTGGGAATGATTATACGATGGTAGGTTAATTGTGGTTAACGGATGGTCCGGAATGGCAGAAAACCAGCGTGGCGCGTGCCGAGCCGGATCAGAGACCCGCCCCCACAGCAAAGAAATAGGACAGTCCGGAGCCCCCGAGACTGTCCCTCAAACCCTCCCGGTTAGAAGGGCGACTTGATGATTCCACTGTACCGTCGACATGTTGCAAGGGGATTACAGATCCATGAATATCGGATGAATCCCCTTTGGGAGGGCGCTGCTATAGTAGTCGGTTGCATGGGTTCGATCTGTTGACATCTTATTTCTCTATGTCGAGAGGATTCGATGCCGTCCACAACATCGCGTAAGACCGCAGAGTCGCGCCGCCTGCAGTTGAGAGCGGAGAGCCTGATTCCGGGAGGCGTGAATTCGCCGGTCCGAGCGTTTCGCGCGGTGGGAGGAGATCCGCGATTTATTGTGCGCGGCAAAGGGTCGCACATTTGGGACGCCGACGAAAACGAATTGATCGACTACATCGGATCGTGGGGGCCGCTGATTTTGGGGCACGCTGAGCCGAATGTGCTGGATGCGATTGTGGCGGCGGCATGCAACGGCACTAGCTTTGGGGCTTCGACTCCTGCGGAGGCGGATCTGGCGGAGCTCGTGGTTGGCGCGTTTCCGCACATGGAGAAAGTCCGCTTCGTCAGTTCCGGGACGGAAGCGACCATGTCGGCGATCCGGCTGGCGCGGGCTTATACGAAGCGCAAATATATCGTGAAGTTTGAAGGCTGCTATCACGGGCATGCCGACGCTCTGCTGGTGAAGGCCGGATCGGGCGTCGCGACGCTGGGGATTCCGGGGTCGGCTGGCGTGCCTGAAGAATTCACACAGTTCACGCTGGCGTTGCCCTTCAATAATCTCTCCGTGGTCGAGCTTGCGTTCCACAAATTCAAGCACCAGATTGCTTGCGTGATCGTCGAGCCCGTGGTGGGAAACATGGGGTGCGTTCCTGCGGCAGACGATTATCTGGTTGGGCTGCGGCTGCTCACCGAGCGCGAACACTCGGTGCTGATTTTTGACGAAGTGATGACGGGATTTCGCGTGGCGTTCGGCGGAGCGCAGGAACTGTACAACATTCGCCCGGACCTGACGACGATGGGAAAGATTATTGGCGGCGGATTGCCGGTGGGCGCATACGGCGGTCCCAAAGCCATCATGGACCTGGTGGCTCCTTTGGGGCCGATGTACCAGGCAGGGACGCTTTCGGGGAATCCATTGGCGATGGCCGCGGGGTGCGCGATGTTGAAACAGTTGCGGGATCGCAAGGGCGAGATTTATCCGCGGCTGGAGAAGTTGAGCGGAGATCTGGTGGATGGCGTGGCGGCGGCCGCGAAGGAAGCCGGGGTGGCGCTTTGCCATAACCGCGTGGGTTCAATGTTTACCTGGTTTTTCAACACGGGGCCGGTGACGGATTGGGATTCGGCTTCGAAGTCGAATACCGAAGCGTTCGGGAAATTCTTCCGCAGCATGCTCGACAGTGGCGTGTACCTGCCGCCCTCGCAGTATGAAGCGGCCTTTCTGGGGGCGGCGCACACCGCGGAAGATATGCAGCGGACAATTGCGGCCGCGAAGCAGGCATTTGCTGCGGTGCGTGGGTAGTGGCGTGCCGGGATTGTCCGTGTGGGAATTGCCTGTGTGGGACCGGGTCTCTGACCCGGTCGCGGCGCGAAGCGCCGCGGGTTTGTTGCTGACAGAGAGTTGGGTGACTGCCGGCAAGAAGCGCGGCCCTTTGGGCCACGGCCGGGGCCCTTCGACTTCGCTCAGGGCAAGCTCCGACCCGGACCCACACGAGCATTCATCATTTCCGGAATCGTCAGGAATTCGTTTTCAGCCTTGTAGCGCTGGATGAGCCGATCGGTGGCCAGAACCGTTTGGGAGCGATCGGCTCCCAAGGCTCTGTGGCCGCCGTCATGTAACAGGATTACGTCGCCGCCGCGAATTTGCTTCGCGACCTTCCGTTCGATGACGGCAGCCGGAGGCGCTTTCCAGTCGTAGCCCGTCACATTCCACATTACAGGCTCAAGGCCGAGTTCACCTGCTATGCGCAGTACGGCGGGACGGCGTCCGCCGAAAGGGGGACGAAAGAGGTTGGAATGCTCGCCAACAGCGTCTTGCAAGGCGGAGCGGCAGTCGGAGAGTTCCTGGCGAATTTCAGCCGCGGTCTTGAAGATCAGCAGCGGATGGCTAAAGGTATGGTTGCCTACGACGTGGCCGGCTTCGACAATTTGGCGGGTGATTTCAGGTAGCTGTTGGACGTAGCGTCCGATCAGAAAAAAAGTCGCGTGCACGTCGTGCCTGGCGAGGACTTCCAGCAAACGCAGTGTGTGCGGATCGTTGGGGCCATCGTCGTAGGTGAGCGCGAGTTGTTGTGTCCCGCGAGCGAGACCTGTGAATGTGCGGCCGTACCATTGTCCCGTCGGTGCCATCGATTGATATCCCGCGGCAACCGCGCCGAGCGTGGCGACTCCAGTGAGGATAGGGCCGAACATGCAGGGATTGTAAATGGATTGCAGATTGAAGATTCGGAGATTTCAGAAGTGGATTCATGACCCACTTTTGACTGTCTTTCAATCTGAAATCTACAATCTAAAATCTGCAATCTCCACAGCCTAAAATCTGCAAATCAGAATCGCTGTCCGCTGTTAACTCTTCCCGCAATTGCCACTGAGGCTTAACCGAGATATCCTGCCAATTCCGAGACATCGCAACGAACTCATGGCCAATCTTTTCGAATCGCCCCGGTACATTGCTGTGGAAGGGCCCATCCGAGTAGGAAAGAGCACGCTGGCGCGAATTCTGGCCGAGCGCTTGAACGCGCAACGTGTGATGGAGCCTGACGAGAATCCGTTTCTCGACTCTTTTTACGAAGGCGAACGCGGCGCAGCGTTTCAGGCGCAGTTTACATTTCTGGTGCGGCGCTTCGAGCAGTTGCAGGCGCTCGATCTGGGTCCGCGATCGCAGAAGACTGTGATTTCGGATTTCATCTTCGAAAAAGACAAGTTATTTGCCTGCCTCAATCTGACCGACCCTGAGCTCGATACCTATAACCGCTACTACAATCATTTCCGCGAGCAGCTGCCCACGCCCGACCTGGTGATTTATTTGCAGGCTACGCCCGAGGTGCTGAAGAAGCGGCTCAAGAAAAAGAATGCCCCGGGTGAGCGGGCGGTGAGCGACGAATATCTGGCGGAAGTGATCAGGGCTTATGAGCACTTCTTTTTTCATTACACGTCTTCCGATTTGCTGATCGTCAATACGTCGGAGATCGATTTCGTCGACCGCAACGAAGACCTGCAGGAACTGCTGCGAAAAGTCACCGAGCCCATCAAAGGAACGCAATATTTCCTGCCGCTGGGCGGTCAAGATGCGGTGGGAGTGTGACACCGTGCGAGCAAGAGGCGCGTTCGCCGGTCTGGCCACCGTCGCGCTGTTGAGTGGCGGGTTCTTGCTTTATGCCTTAAGAATAAAGGACGCGATGTTGTTTTCCCACAGTACTCCAGAAGTTCCTCAAAGCTGTTCGTAGTCTTCAATCCATTTCGAGATCGCGACTCCGAGCGCACGGCTGAATGACTAATGGATGACTTGAGAATGGACCGCTGTCCGCAAATTGTCAGAGAGTTGGACGGAGTGCGAAGGATCCGCGCGTGTGCCCCGTCATGAGCCGGACTATCGGCCATTCTCTGCTCTGGCGACGGGACGGAGACTCTACCCGGGTGCTCGTGTATGCAGTCCCGGAGAAGCAGGCGAGGCTGTGGGTGGTTTTCCGCCGAAACGAAGTTGGCTTTTTGGTTTCCTCGGTACCGATCGTGCGCTAAAGCCATTCGATTCGACAATATTTATCTCTCGTGCCGCGGAAGTGCATACACCGACAACCCGGCGACGTCGATCTTGCCGTCTCCCGTCCGCAGGTTGACCCGACCTTCGCGCGGTATCTGAATAATGATGTCCACGCGATGCGGGCCCCATTCCACGTTGAAGTTGTGGTGCGGGTAGCGCACCTCGATTGTGACCGAATCTCCAGTCTGACGCTCTTCGACGCGAATGCCGCCTTCGCCAATCTTGTAGCGCGTGGTAATGACCTTGGCTTCAATCGCGTTCTGATTCCAGGTCGTCACGCGGATGTTGGCATCGGAAGTCTCAATCCGCAGCTCGGGCTTGCCGCTGAGGTTGTAAGTCTTCGACCATTCGTCGGCGTATGCAGGCAGAACGGCGACAACGCCGACGGCCAGGACGCAGAGCGACAGACGCTTCATCGCAACAAGGTTCATAAAATCCTCCGGCGGGGCACACCCTGCGTCAAGTTCAGGGCAGGCTCTTCGCCCAGCTTCTTAGACGTGGGTACGGATGATCGGTGAGTTCGGTTCCATTGAGTACTTGCCTAACGGGTGCGGGGTCCGATATATGCCATGCGGATCAAGGTTCGCTCAGAAAAGGGCAGATACAGGAGCGCCGCGCTCGCCGCGAACGCCGCGCCCAAGCCGATCTCCTGTATCAGGAGAAACGGCGCTATAGCCCACAACTCGTCCAGCGCCAGGACGAAGGGGAACACTTGACGGAATTTGTCGCCCAGGCGCTGGTAGTCAAAGCTCACCGCCGAGATCAGGTAGAGCCGCAGTGGAATCCCGACCCCCGCGGTCACCATGACAGTTCCGGCGAGGGCGGTCGCGCCCCACAAAGGAAGAAACGAATCCGCCACGCCTTGGACATCATGCAGGCGAAACAGCGCCGTGAGGTAGAAGGCCAGGTACATGATTTGAATCAGCGCGAAGAGTGCGCGGGTGAGTGGGCGACGCGGAATGGGAACTTCCAGTTCGGGATGCAGCGCAGGCGACGGCCCATAGGAGTCCGACGATTTGGCCGTCAGTGAAGCGCGGATCTGCTCGCCCCCGGCTGCGCCGTTGTTCCCTAATCTTGTTTCGCTCGCTGCCCTGCTTTGAATCGGATCCTGGACGGGAGCAATGAACCGGTATCCTCGACGCGCCAGTGTTTCCACGTAACGGGGACTGGAGGCGGAATCTCCCAGGGCCTCCCGCACCTTGTTGATGGCCGTGTTCAGGCTGTGGTCGAAATCGACGAACGTGTCGGAGGGCCAGAGCTTCTGCTGCAGTTCCTCGCGCGTCACCACGTCGCCCGCCCGCTCCAGCAGCAAAGCCAGTACCTGGAACGGCTGCTCTTGCAGGCGCAGCTTGACGCCGCTCTTGCGCAGTTCTCCCGCGCTGAGATCGAGCTCGAACACTCCAAACCGCGCGATTCTCGCGTTGTTTTGCGGCACAGCCATGGACGACGCCGTAGTGTAGCAGGAAGGGCTGGGTTGGGTGTTTGGTCTTAGGTCTGTCTTGGGTGTGGTCTGGGGTGTTTGGTCTGGGATAAAGCCTCCTGTAACACCTCACCGGCGCTATATTCCTCCCAGCGCTACAATATGGCGTGTCGGACAGCGCTCCTCAGGACGATCACAAGCCTCATCGCCACGCGGTCTACGCGTCGGAAGCTACCGGCCTGCTGCTGATTGCGCTGGTGCTCCTCGTTCTCACGCTGGTGCGCTACTGGCATAACATACACTGGAGCCTGCGCTGAACGTGGGTCCAGGCCGCCGCGAAATCGCCGCAAGCGAACCACTGCTGGTGGTGATCCTTGGCCCTACGGCCAGCGGAAAAACGGCACTGTCTCTCACGCTTGCCCAGAAATTCGACGGCGAGATTGTCAACTGCGATTCTGTCGCCATGGTGCGCGAGTTTGACATCGGCACCGCCAAGCCCAGCGCCTCGGAGCGCGAGCGCGCACCCCACCATCTTTTCGACGTTGTCGACCCGACGCAATCCGTGACTGCCGGCGAATATGCTCGCCAGGCCCGGCAAGTTCTCAACGAAATCGTTCTGCGCCGTCACTTGGCCATCGTGGTCGGGGGCACCGGACTGTACTTGCGCGCTCTGCTCGAAGGGCTCTTTCCCGGCCCACAACGCTCGGAAGAGTTGCGCGCGCACCTGCGTAAAAGTGCCGCCAACCGCGGGTCCGATCATCTCCACAGAATTCTCCAGCGTCTGGACCGCGTTGCCGCCGAAAGAGTCCACGCCAACGATGTTCCGAAATTGATCCGTGCCATCGAGGTTTGCATTGCGTCGCGACAAAAAATGTCAGAACTCTGGCAGCGGGGCCGTGACCCGCTGCGCGGTTTCCGCGTTCTGCGTCTCGGCCTCGACCCGGACCGCGCTGCGGTCTACGACCGCATCAACCAGCGCGCCCTCCGGATGTTTGACGCCGGACTCATCGACGAAACGAAGAACTTGCTCGACAAGTACGGCGAAACCGCTCGTTCCCTTGCTTCTCTCGGCTATAAGCAGGCAGTGCAAGTCTTGCAGGGAGAAATGAGTCGCGAGCAGGCGGTCCAAGCCGCGCAGCAGGCGCACCGCAACTACGCCAAACGCCAGATGACTTGGTTCCGCCGCGAGCCGGAAGTGCAATGGCTCAACGGCTTCGGCGACGATTCGCAGATTCAGGCGGAGGCGCTGCGAAGGGTAGAGGCGATGGGTGTTGGGTCTTAGGTCTTCGATCCTGGCGGCAAAGTTCTTTCTACTTTTTCACCGTACTTCCGTTTTTTATGTGACACATGTCACAGCCCAAAACAGGGTTCGTCCGATATGGTCTCGATTGTGGAGACCAAAATCGCAGGCACATATGAGGACTTGAAGGTTTGGCGTCGTGCAATGGACTTGGTATTGTCCGTATATCGTTGTACCGGTTTTTCCCAAAGCAAGAGGTTTAGGGCCTCACCAGCCAGATGAGGCGGTCAGCGGTTTCGATTCCAAGCAACATCGCCGAAGGCAAAGGACGCTATTCGCGCAAAGAATTGCTTCAGTTCCTATTTCATGCTCGCTGCTCTCTCCTGGAACTCCGGACGCAAATTACGATAGCAAGAGAACTCGGATACTTGGGAAGCGCCGAAGGAGAAAAGCTAACTGATCACTCCGGCGAAGTCGCCCGTCTTCTTAACGGTTTGATCAACCGATTCCAGTCGCCATTCGGTTCTGAACCTTGAAATGCTAATACCGAGGACCTAGCACCCAAGACCTGCTCTTCTGCTATCTTTCCTGCATGCCGCGAATCTTCCTCGCCATACTTCTTGCTCTGACGCTTGCCCTGCCCACGTTCGCCAAAGACAAGCAACTGCGCCCCGCTCCACTGAATCCCGCCCGCGGCGACAAGTGGGCCGAGAAAACGCTCCGCCATCTTTCCGTCGAAGAAAAAATCGGCCAGGTCTTTATGATCTGGTGCCGCGCGAGTTTTCTCAATGTGGAAAGCCCGGAATATCTGCAATGGCTGGAGGACATGCAGAAATATCATGTGGGCTCGTTCGCGATGTCGGTCCACGTCGATGGCCCGTTTCTATTGCGAACGGAACCCTATGAAGCCGCCGAATTGCTGAACCGCCTGCAAGGGAAATCCAAGCTGCCGTTGCTGTTTGCGGCCGACTTTGAGCGCGGTGTATCCACGCGACTACTGGGGACTACGAACTTTCCACACGCCATGGCCTTTGGCGCCGATGGCAACATTGAAGACGCCGAGACCTTCGGCCTTATTTCTGGCCACGAAGCCCGAGCCATCGGCGTTCACTGGAATTTCTTCCCGGACGCCGACGTGAACTCGAATCCCGCCAATCCCATCATCAACACGCGTTCCTTTGGCGAAGATCCCAAACAAGTCGGCGATCTGGTCACCGCATACATTAAAGGCGCGCACGAGGCCGGAATGCTGACCACGGTCAAACACTTCCCGGGTCACGGCGATACCGCTACCGATTCGCATCTCGGAGTCGCAAGCGTGAACGGCGACCGCGCGCATCTGGATTCGATTGAACTTCCACCTTTCCGCCAGGCCATCGCCGCCGGCGTCGACTCGGTGATGGTGGCGCATGTTACAGTTCCCGCGCTCGACTCCGACCCGAATCACGTCGCCACCATTTCGCCGTCCATCGTTTCCGAACTGCTCGAACAACAGCTGGGATTCAAAGGCCTGATCGTGACCGATGCCCTCGATATGGCTGGCTTGACGCATCTTTTTGCCGACGACATTGGCCGAGAGGCCGTCGAGGCCTTCAAGGCGGGCAACGACCTGCTGCTTATTCCACCCAATCTGGGCGCCTCCTATGACTCCATGTTCAAGGCGGTGCGATCGGGCGAGATTTCGCAGCAGCGTCTCGACCGTTCTGTGCTTAAGATTCTGAAAATAAAGGGGGAACTGGGTCTCAACAAATCGCGCACAGTCGATCTCAACGTTCTTGCAACCGCCGTGGGGAAGCCGGAAAACATCGCCTTCGGCCAGCAGGTGGCAGAGGCGGCGATCACCCTGGTGCACGACAACGGCAAAGTGCTGCCCCTGAAATCGAAGGGAACTGCCAAGGCGGCCCTTCCGTACATGACCAGAGAGGAGACCCACAATCAGGTCGTCGCCGTCCTCTTTTCTGATGATGTGCGCACGGATTCCGGTCGTGCCTTCGGGCGCGAATTCCGTTCTCGTATCCCGGACGCGCGGGTGATTTATGTGGATCCCCGCATCGCCGCCGGCATGAGCGACGAAGTTCTGAAGGCGGTCGACGAGGCGCAAACCGTGGTGGCTGCGGTGTACGTGATTCCGATCGCGGGCAAGATGGGGAACTCGGTGGGAATGGGCGATGCTACCGGCACGCTGCTGCAGCAGTTGCTCGATCATGCGGCGGAAAGGACGGCGGTCATCGCCATGGGGAACCCTTACCTGGCCAGCGACTTCCCCAAGATTGAGAATTACATGTGTACGTTTTCCAACGCAAGCGTATCGGAAGTGGCGGCGATCAAGGCGCTCTTCGGGGAGATCCCGATCCGCGGCCATTTACCCGTGACGATTCCAAATGTTGCCCAGCACGGCGCCGGCCTCGAACGCCCGGCGCAAGTTGCCAAAGGAGGGTCTCAGCATGCGCAAAACTAAATTTCAAGCTGTCAGCACTTATGCATTGGGGCTCGCGACCCTGGCCGCGCTTCTTCTGCCAGCCTGCAGCGTGAACGTAAAAAAAGAGCAGAATGGAGAAGACAAACAGGTCGATATCGACACGCCCGTTGGCGGCATCCACGTGAGCAAAGGCGCCAACGTGGCTGATGTGGGCCTCGCGGTGTATCCTGGAGCGCGTCTGAAGCAAAAAGACTCCAACGGCGGAGACAAGAGCGCTAACGTAAACATCTCAGGCTTCGGCTTCGGAGTTAAAGTCGTTGCTCTGGAGTATGAGTCCGAGGACTCTCCTGCCAAACTGGTTGCCTTTTACAAGGACCAGCTGCAAAAGTACGGCCACGTGCTCGAATGCCATACGAGACATCTTGATGTGAACACCGACATGAAGGGGTCCGATCACGGTTCGCATGAACTGACCTGCGAGGGAACGAGTGGCAGCAACATCGAATTGAAAGTCGGCACCAAAGAAAATCAGCATATTGTGTCCGTAGAGCCCGATGGCAAGGGCTCAACCTTCTCGCTGGTGTACGTCCGCACCCACGGCAAGGACGCGGATATTTAGTCGCGGCCTCCGGCTGCATAAGGAGAACATTTATGTTTCGTCATCTGACAGTCGCTCTCACTTTGCTTGCAGGCCTGACGCTGCCCGTTTACGCACAGCAATCCGACTCGCGGGAAAAACCCTTTGACGTTCGCAGCTCGGTTGGCGATATGCACGTCGGCAAGGATGCCGACGCAGCAAAGCAGGGACTGCCGCTGTATCCCGGCGCTCGTCCCAAACAGGAAAAAGACAATGACCCTCTCAATTTCGGAATCTTGACCGAGAGCTTTGGTATGAAACTGATAATCGCAAAGTACGAGTCGGATGATCCTCCTGCCAAAGTCATCGACTTCTACCGCGACAAGCTGAAGAAGTACGGCAAGGTTCTGGAGTGCCATTCCCAGAAGCATGGCGGCGATGTCTCAGTGCATGAGGAGAGCAAGGACTCGAAAGACAGCAAGGAATTGAAATGCGACGAGAATTCGGGGCCAGTCACCGAGCTGAAAGTTGGCACAGAAGACAACCAGCACGTCGTAGCCGTCGAACCTCGTGATGCGAGTAACGGATCAAACTTCGCGCTCGTCTATCTGCATACTCGCGGCAAGCGGGGGGATATCTAGCTCTCCTCGGAGTCATCCTGAGCGTAGCCGTTTTTCAGGCGGAGCGAAAATCTCGCGTGCAGACCCGCAGCGCCTCTTGGAGTCCACGCGAGATCCCTCTCGCGGCTGAAATGCGCCGCGATCGGGATGACGCCCTCAAAAACGAGTCTCGAGATCTCACTATACGGACTATCGGCGTGTTGTTCGGTCGACAGTCGCACGGCGGCAATGTTCGCGTCCTTGCCTGGACGCTCCCACGTGCGATACCTTTCAGACAAGCCCTTCTTCGGTCCCTGATGGAACAATCCTGCTACAAGTGCGGACAGGTCGTGGAGGAAGGCGTACCTTTTTGTCCACACTGCTCAGCCCCGCAGATACGAGTCGTTATCGCTGAGCCCGTTTCGCCCGCCCTGGCTTTCGCTGCGGCCGCACAATCGCAAGACTCAACGGTTCTCCCGGCGTCGCAGACTCTCCCCGTTCTTGCGCTTCCCATGCAGTGGTCTGAAGCGTTCCGGCCATCCGCCCTGGCAGCCTTGGTCGCATCGCTGCTGATGTCGATGGGGCTGAACCCGTTCGTGGCTATGTTCAGCGTCGGATTCCTCGCGGTGGTTTTTTATCGGCAGCGGCGCCGGGAAATCATGATCAAGGCTACCGCCGGAGCTGCCCTAGGCGCGCTGGGCGGACTGCTGTGGTTCGCAATGTCGTCCGTCCTCGAAGCATTGATCGTGATTTTCCTGCACAAAGGGCCGGAACTCCGCAACGAACTGGTTGTCAGAATCCAGCAAGCAGCCTCACAAACCAGCGACCCGCAGGTGCTCGCGGTGTTCGAGCGTCTGAAAACACAAGGCGGACTGGAGTTCGTCATGTTGACCGGTCTGGTTTTCGCCTTTCTCGCTTCACTCGTCCTCGGAGGCCTAGGCGGCGCTTTGGGCGCGACCATCCTCGGCCGTCGCGACAAATCCTAATATGCTGCGCCGGCATCTTGCCGGCTGTCGCGAGGACATGATGCCCTCGCACACGCAGCCCCGCAACCCCCGACGGTGCTCTTTTCTTACGCTGTCGGCGCTCGTCCCACGGAACGCGCAGCGCCCTTGCAGGGGCACGGGCCGCCGCGTATGATGCAACGTTTGCCTTTTTTTTCAATGAAAACGCCCGCACGCGGTTCGCTGCTGGGGATCGAACACCTCGATGCGAAGGACATCCTGGGCCTGCTCAAGCTGGCCCGCCGCATGAATCCGCAGAAGGCTCGTCCGCTGCTGCGTGGCAAGCGGATCGTGCTTCTGTTTTACGAAGCCTCCACCCGCACTCGCTCTTCGTTCGAATTCGCGGCCAAATCGTTGGGCGCCATGACCACGCTGGTGCAATCTTCCGGATCGAGCATTGAGAAAGGTGAGTCCTTGCTCGATACCGGATACACGCTGCGCGCTGTGGGCGCGGACTGCATCGTCATGCGCCATCCCTCGGCCGGGGCCCCACACCTAATGGCGCGGCATCTCGACATCCCTGTTATCAATGCCGGCGACGGCATGCACGAACATCCTTCCCAAGCGCTGCTCGATGCCTTCACCATTCTGAAACACAAGAAGTCGTTCAAGGGTCTGCAAGCCACCATCATCGGCGACATTTTGCACAGCCGCGTGGCCCGCAGCGCGTGCCATCTGCTGACTAAGTTCGGAGTGAAGCTGACACTCTGCGGTCCGCCCGAATTTGTTCCCGAAGTGGCCGCCACGCTCGTCCCGGGCCTGCGAATCACACGCTATATTGAAGTCGCACTGCGCGGCACTGACGTGATCATGCTGCTGCGCGTGCAAAAGGAACGCCTGGCCGGCCAGAAAATTCGCCTGCAAGACTACATGGGGCGGTACCAGATGACGACCGCGCGCCTGAAATTAGCCAAACGCGACGCTATCGTCATGCACCCCGGCCCAATTATCCGCGGCCTGGAGTTGACGGCGGAGGTTGCCGATGGCCCCCACTCCGTGATCGTCGACGAAGTTCACAACGGCGTGCCCACGCGCATGGCAATTTTGGCGCGAGCGCTGGGAAAAGGAAAATGAGGTACGCTGCTTGTCACCCTGAGCGAAGCGAAGGACCTCTACAGCGTTTTTGTGCGCGCCAGAAATACACAGGTCCTTCGCGCCAACTGCGCGCTCAGGATGACAGGAAGTATTGGTCGGGGAGTTTTCGATGACCCGCCGCGAAAACGCGAGCCTGCTGATCAAAGGCGGCCACCTGATCGATCCCATGGCGAAGATCAACGCACCCATGGATATCCTGCTGCGCGACGGCCGCGTCGCCGAGGTCGCTCTGCCCAACAAAAACCGCGGCAGCGCCGACGAAAGGTTTGATGCCCGCGGTCTCATCGTGGCGCCGGGTTTCATCGACTTGCACGTGCACCTGCGCGAGCCCGGACAAAGTTATAAGGAGACCATTGCCAGCGGCACTGCCGCCGCCGCCGCCGGCGGCTTCACCTCGGTCTGCACCATGCCCAACACTGCGCCCGTGGTCGACACGGCGGAGTGGATCACATGGCTGCGCAATCCCGAGCGTGCGGCCGTAGTGAATGTCTTTCCCATCGCCGCGGCTACGCGTGGGAGCCGCGGAGGAACCTTGACCGACTTCAGCGCCCTGCAACGCGCCGGAGCCGTCGCCGTCACCGATGACGGCAAGCCCATCCTCGACGATGACGTGATGCGAATGGCGCTGCGCCTCGGCGCGGAACTGAATCTCCCGGTGGTGCAGCATGCCGAAGATACGCGCCTCACCGAAAACTGCTCGATGCACGCCGGCCCTACGAGCTTCCGCCTGGGCCTGCGCGCCATGCCGGCCGCCGCCGAGGCAGTCATCGTGGACCGGGACGTCACACTCGCGCAGCAGATTCGCGAATCGCGTCTGCACGTGGCGCATCTTTCCACCGCGGATGCACTAAAGTCTGTGCGCCGCGGCAAACGAGCGAAAGCTCGCGTCACCTGCGAAGTCACGCCACATCATTTCACTTTGATCGACGAGAATGTCGGGGAATACGACACCAACTTTAAGATGAATCCGCCGCTCCGCGCGGCGACGGATCGCGAAGCTATTCTGGTCGCGCTCGCGGATGGCACCGTGGACGCCATAGCTACGGACCATGCCCCACATGCCGCCCACGAAAAGCAAGTTGAATTCGAGCGGGCGTCCTTCGGCATCACGGGCCTGGAAACCGCGTTAGCCTTGGCGATCACGAAACTTCATCGCGAAAACAAAATTCCTTTGACGCGCATCGTCGAACTTTTCACCGCGGGGCCAGCCCGAGTCTTCGACCTTCGCGGGCGCGGATCACTCGCACGCGGCAGCTTCGCTGACGTGACCATCTTCGATCCCAAGAAGCGTTGGACTTTCGAAGCCGCGAAGTCGCGTTCGTTGTCGCACAACACGCCCTTCGACGGTTGGCAGCTTACGGGAAAAGTCGTGGCGACGCTCGTTGGCGGGAAAGTCGTGCACCGCGCGGATTGAAGGTCCCGCCTGGGGTCAGCCGCCGGCTGTCGAGTCGAGCGAAGCTCGGCTGGGTCGTTCGTCAATTCCCTAGAATACCCATGCGTTTCCCCACGCTCTTAAGCACCTCCAGCGCTTGCTGCAACTCTTCTTTCGTGTGCGTCGCCGTCATGATTGTGCGAATGCGCGCCTTGCCCTCGGGCACCGTCGGGAACGCGATGCCCGTTCCAAGCACGCCTTCTTTAAAGAGTTCGCGCGAGAAGTCCATGGTCAGCTTGCCGCCGCCGATGATGATCGGCGTGATCGGAGTTTCGCTGCCAGGAGTCGCGCGGCCTCCGATGTCGAAGCCCAGCAGGCCGAGTTCTTTTTTCCAGAAGCGGGTGTTCTCCCAGAGTTTTTCCATGCGCTCGGGCTCGTTTTCCAGAACGTCGAAGGCCGCGATGCACGTGGCTGCTACAGATGGCGGATGCGAGGTCGAGAACAGGAACGGCCGCGCCCGATGATAGAGGAAATCAATCAGATCGCGGGTGCCGCAAACGTATCCGCCGAGCGCGCCAATCGCCTTGGACAACGTCCCTACCTGAATATCCACGCGCCCGTGCATGCCGAAGTGATCGATCGTGCCGCGTCCGTTGCGCCCGAGTACGCCGGATGCATGCGCATCGTCGACCATCATAATCGCGCCATATTTTTCGGCCAGATCGCAGAGCGCGGGAAGCGGGCCGATGTCGCCGTCCATGGAGAACACGCCGTCGGTGATCAGCAACTTCTTGCCCGGCTCACCCTTAATGCTGGCTAACTGCTCTTCCGCGTGCGCCATGTCTTTGTGACGGAACACCAGAATCTTCGCCCTTGAGAGGCGGGCGCCATCGATGATCGAAGCATGATTGAGCGCGTCGGAGATGATGAAATCGTCCTTGCCCAGCACGGCCGATACTGTTCCCGCATTCGCCGCAAAGCCCGACTGGAAAACCACGCATGCCTCCACGTTTTTGAAGCGTGTGATCTTCTCCTCGAGTTCCATGTGGATCTTCATCGTCCCGGCAATCGTGCGGACTGCGCCCGAACCCACACCGTATTTGCGAGTTGCCTCGAGCGCCGCTTCGCGTAGCTTCGGGTGCGTCGTTAAGCCCAGATAATTGTTCGAGGCCAGGTTGATGACTTTCTTTCCATCGAACGTGCACACGGCCGCCTGCTCGTCGTCGAGCACGCGCAACTTGAAGTGCGTGCCCTTGGCCTTGAGTTCGTTGAGCTGGCCGGTGAGATAAGAGAGCGGGTTGGTGCGAGTTGCCGTGGACATGGAATGCCTCGAATTCTTTATCGCAGGTGAGGAACGCGAACCTTACACGAATCAGTCTAATACCCGTGCGGAGAGGACGGAATGGAAGGTGCGGGGTGGTATTTGTTCGAAAATCGTCGAATCGCAAATCGGAGCAGGAGTCCCAATAATGCAAATTGGATCGCGCCTGTGAAGATCAGCCAACAATTCAAAATCCAACCATCCCAAACTGTGATCTCTCGTCCAACATTAGGAAGCATTTTCCCAGTGTCCAACCCAACAAAGTTCGTGACGAAGATTGCTCGCAGAAGCACCAGGCGAATTGCGATAACCATCCATCCAGCACCGACTAATCCGCTCCAGAGCGGCAACCTCTTGAGCATGTTCTGCCTCTCGTCTTCCTTAGACACCTACAACTCCAAACAATCGCGGGCAAGAGTGCCCGCGCCACACTAGCGCACGCCGTTGGGGTATACGAGGATTTTGCTCGCCTCTCCTGTTTTCAGCCGCTCCATGGCTTTGGAGAAATCCCTCATCGGGATGCGATCCGTGATTACGGGACGGAGATTGAGCTTGCCGCTCTTCAGAAGGGCCGTCATCTGATACCAGGTCTGATACATGCGGCGTCCGTTGATGCCCTGCACCGTGATGCCTTTAAAAATGATGTCCTCGGAAAAGTTCAGGGAGATCGGCTTCGAAGTCAGGCCGAGCAAAGAAATTCTTCCGCCGCGGCGGACGATATCAAAGGCAGTGCGAATCGAATCAGGATGCCCCGCCATCTCCAGCACCACATCCACGCCCAAACCGCCAGTCTTCTCCATCACGATCGCGTGCACATTTTCCTTCGCGGGATTGAGCACGTAGTCGGCCTTCATTTCGCGCGCAATGCGGGCGCGATGCTCGTTGACTTCAATGGCAAATACCGAGGTTGCGCCTACTGCCTGGGCCACGGCAATTGAAAATAGTCCAATCGGCCCGCAACCTGTGATGGCCACGCTCTTGGCCGCGATCTCCCCGGCCAGCACCGAGTGCACTGCATTCCCCAGCGGATCGAGAATGGACGCGTACTCCTGCGGAATTGCAGGATCGAGTTTCCAAATATTGGACTCGGGAATCACCACGTACTCGGCAAACGCGCCGTCGGCGTCCACGCCAATGATTTTCACCTTTTGGCAAATGTGGGCCTCGCCCGTACGGCACTGCAGGCACTTGCCGCAGGCCACATGCATCTCGGCTGAAACGAAGTCGCCTTCCTTGACGCTGGTGACCTCGTCGCCAAATGCCGCCACTTCCCCGCAAAACTCATGTCCCGGAATCAGCGGTGGATGAATGCGGTTCTGGGCCCAGCGGTCCCAGTTGTAAATGTGCAGGTCGGTGCCGCAAATCGACGCCACTTTCACCTTCACCAGCACGTCGGTGCGCCCGAAAGCCGGAACCTTTACCTCGCGAATCTCCGCGCCCGGAGCGGCTTCTGGCTTGACCACCGCCAGCATCGTTGTCCCCATCATTGCCACCTATAAAGTCCAGGATCGAACCGAAAAATGAATAAAACACAAAACGTATGATTTTAGCACCGTGCGCCGATCCGCCTGCGCTGCGCCCAGATCTCCCGATCCGCGTTACCGCGCAAACCGCAGCCCCGAAGCGGCATCGAACCACCTGCTCCTTCCGCTGGAGGTTAGAATCTGTGCGCACTCGTTCGTTTGCGATCTTTCTGATCTGCGCTTGCATTTGTTCCGGCGCATCGGTGTCGGCGTCTCCGGTGGCGGTGCGCTACAAGGAAGGCTTGCTGCACGGCTTTCTCGTGCTCAGCACGCTCGACGGCACTCAAATCGCGGAAGGCGATCTCACTCAGGTTCCCCATGGCAATCGGATTACCAGCCGCCTGATATTCCGTTTCAAGGATGGTTCCCGCACAGAAGAGACTGCCATTTTTTCTCAGCGCGGCTACTTTCGTCTCGTTAGCTATCATCTCGTGCAGAAAGGCCCGGCGTTTCCGCACGCAACCGAAGTCACGATCGCGCCCTCCACTGGACAGGTGACGGTCAACTACACCGGCGACGATGGTAAAGGGAAGACTGACGAGTGACCGTCTTAAGCTTCCCACAGACTTGGCCAACGGCCTGGTTCTAACGTTGCTGAAGAATCTCGGGCCCGATCCACCGCCCTTGGAAGTATCGATGATAGTGGCCACGCCCAAGCCCCGCCTGGTGAAACTCGCGATCAGCAGTCCAGGCAAAGATCCCTTCAGTCTTGCGGGAGTCGGTCACGAAGCTCAGCATTTCGTTATTAAAGTCGAGATTGGAGGCATCGCAGGACTGGTGGCGCCGTTGCTGGGAAAGCAGCCACCCGATGCGCACATATGGATTAAGGGGGGAGAATCCCCTGCGTTCGTAAGATCGGAAGCGATCGCTTTTCTGGGTGGGCCAGTCTGGCGCACCGAGCTGGTGGCTCCGGTTTGGCCCAAGGCGGCGTCCACTGAGCCGAAGAAAGAAAGCCCCGAGAAACACTGACGATTCGAAAAGCTCGCCACAGCCGGGCTGAAAAGCCCACGATATTGTTGATCGGTCGCGGGCGCGGCTGGAAGCCGCGCTCTTCCCAAACCCATTTTGTGAGATCAGCTCAATAGACCAGCCGCAACAAAACGCTTCTCACGTGACAGAGCATGGTCAGACTTCGGCGCCATCGTTTTGAACTCTTCTGATTTCCCGCGCGGAATGGTCAGCGTCTTCCACTCGCTCGACCGCAAATGCTTGGCCAGAAAGATAATCTGCCCAATATGGGCCGCGTAGTGCGCAATCTGCCGATTGATCGCTTGCAGAACGGTATGCGGTTCGCCCCGAATAGTCACGGTGTGCATCACATCTTCAGGCTTAAGCGCGTCGATAGCGCCAAGAACACAGGCCCAGCCCTCGTCCCACCAACGCATTACGTCGGTTCGTGTGGTCTCGCCACTCACCTCAAATTCGCGATCGCGGAAACGGTCGGGCTTCTCGCCGTCGCTGGTGAGGAAGTCGGTGAAGCGTGAGCGCATATTCCCGGCCAGATGCTTCACCAGAATGGCGACCGAGTTTGACTCCGGATCGAGCGTCAGAAAAAAATCGTCATCCCGCAGTTGTATCATCGCGCCTTCGCCCGCGCGCTTGTGGCCGCGCATTTGGCGCCGCGCTTCCTCGATGTAGTGGGTCGCGAGATCGAGTGCCATTGTTTCCGTCTCCAAGCAAATGATTATGCCTGATCGTTACGCCTGACCCCAGCCGCCGCCGCCGGGAGTTTCAATCGTAATCCGTTCGCCCTTGCGCAGACGAGTGCTGAACTTCCCAGGCATAGGTTCGACCGAGCCATCGTGCCGCGTGATGAAAGTCTTTCCGAGCGCCCCTTCGGCTCCTCCCGACAGTCCCCACGGTCCGCGTGAGCGGCGGTCGGCCAACAGCGTAACTTCGCAGTCGGCGAGGACTTCAATCTCGCGGACAATGCCGTCTCCGCCGCGAAACTTTCCCTCACCACCGCTGCCCGCTCGCAGCGAATACCGTCGTACCCGTAACGGATACGCATACTCCAACGCCTCCGCCGGAGTGTTCAGCGAATTCGTCATGTGCGTGTGCACGCCGGAAACGCCAGACTTGCCGGGCCGAGCGCCCATCCCGCCGGCGATCGTCTCGTAGTAAGCGAACGGCTCGCGCGTGCGCGGATCGTTTGCCCTAGGATGCATGCCACCGATGGTCAAATTGTTCATGGTGCCTGCAGCGGCCGCCGGAATGCGATCTGGAATCGCCTGCGCCAGCGCCCGCAGTACTACGTCGACGATGCGCTGGGAAGTCTCAACATTCCCCCCCGCAACCGCCGCCGGAGGACGCGCGTTCACAATGGTTCCTTCAGGCGCGATGATCTTGATCGGCCGCATCAGTCCCGCTGCGGCTGGAACGTCTTCCGCCAGCAGGCAGCGAAATACGTAGAAACAAGCCGAGTACGTGATGGCGGCAACCGCATTCACGCTCCCTTCAACCTGCGGATCGCTCCCCGTGAAATCGACATTGACCATGTGGCGCGGGCGCCCCCGCCCGCGAGTAGTTCCGCCGTCTCTGCTGGCTAACGCAAGCGCTCCCTGCCGTCGCTGCCCGACGGACTGGCAAACTGTAATCGCAACGGCGATCTTGATCGGCCGCTCGCTGATCCCATCGCCATCCAGAAAATCCTCTCCCCGATATTCTCCCGCCGGCGCGCGTTGCAAGAACGCGCGCATCAGTTCCTCCGAATAGTCCAGCAGATCGCCAGCCGCGCGCTGCGCCCGATCAACGCCATAGCGCAAGCAAACCTCGCGTAATCGCTCTGCTCCCGTATGGCAGGCTGCAATCTGCGCTCCCAGATCGCCTTCGCGTTCCGCCGGCGTGCGCACGTTGTTGAGCAGCATCGCGAGCAGATCCGCGTCGATCACGCCCCGCCGCATCAGTTTCACCGGAGGAATGCGCACACCTTCCTGATAAATTTCGCGGCAAAGCCCCATCGAGCCGGGATAAGCCCCGCCCACATCCGCATGATGCGCGCGCGAAGCCACATAGAAATTGGGCCTGGTCTCAGCGCGGGCGACCCTTCGACTTCGCACAGGGCGGGCTCGCCCGGGCGTTTCCACGTATACCGGAGCCACCAAAGTGATGTCGGGCAAATGCGTGCCGCCGCGAAAGGGATCGTTCAGCATCACTACATCCCCCGGTTCCATCGGGCCAGCATCAATCGCCGCCCGCACCGACATCGGCATCGACCCCAGATGCACCGGCATATGATCGCCCATGGCAATCACTTCGCCCATGCCGTCGAAAACTGCGCACGAGTAATCGCGACGCTCCTTGATATTCGGAGAAAATGCGGTCCGCCGCAGCGCTGCCCCCATCTCCTCCGCAATGGAGTGATACAGATTTTTGAAAATTTCCAATTCTACGGGATCGCGCCGCATGACGCGCAGTGTACTACTAGTCATTGCTCGTTCGTCCTTGGTCGTTGGCAAGACTCAACTGCTGAAGGGGTGTTTGTAGCCCGAAAGAAATCCGCGTATGACTGCAAGAATTGTGTTGACACTTTATTCATCCTGCCGCAATATCTTGGGATATAAGACTAGCCCATACTACAAGTAGGGTTGGTGCTTCAAAGCACAGGGCCCGCAGTTGAAAACCTTGCAAGGGAAAATCGTTCACGGAGGAACCTTCATGGCAACGAAAAAGAAGGCAAAAAAGAAGAAACATTAACCGTCGGCGAGACGATATCTCGCATACGCCACGAATTTCACTGGCCTCTTAAGAGAAGCACCTCTTAAGGGGCTTTTCCTTTTGGGCATGATGGGCCGAATCGGTGACGGAATTGACTCCTTCAATACAATAGAAGCAGCCCCTTGGTAGAAGGGCCGATGTATCCGTTGACTGTCAACCCGGATAATTGGAGTTTTTATGGAGCGGCTTATTTGGGTGTCGACTGGCCTTCTGTTGCTTTTCGCCAGCGCATGCGGGAGCAACCGCCAGCTCCAAAGTGTGAGTCTGAGTCCCGCGTCGGCAGATGCGCGGAATTTCCCGAATGGCCACGTTGCCTTTATTGCCACCGGCACATTCAGCAACCCGCCGTCCACGGTGAATCTCACCAGTAAGGATGTCTTCTGGTGCGTCGGCAGCAGCAATGGAGCTTGCGTGGGCAACGCGAATCCCGGCGCCAACCTCGATCAAAGCGGCGTCGCTCAGTGCAACCCTGGATTTGTGGGAACAGCGATCATTCTGGCAGGGACGCAATCGTCCGTCATGGTGAATCCCGATCAGGGTCCGCAGCTAAAGATTTTCGGTACGGCTCAGTTGACTTGTCCCTGACCTCCTGAGCGCGAAATTCTTCGATGCCTCCGCCGCGCCCTGTGTCACAATAGGCAGACCGTACGGTTTTTGCCGTGCGATCGAAGAAATGGCGCCCCGAAAGAAGAGCTCGGCAAAGCACAAAGCGGATGAAATCCTCATCCCCGACAAACTCTATTTTCGCATCGGCGAAGTGGCCACGCTGTGCCACCTACCCGCCTATGTCCTGCGCTTCTGGGAGTCCGAGTTCCCGCAACTGAAGCCGGTCAAGAGCAGCACGGGACAACGCATGTACCGCAAACGCGACGTCGAAGGCGTTCTGCGCATCAAGCAATTGCTCTATGAACAGGGATTCACGATCTCCGGCGCCCGCCAGCAACTGCGCGCGGAAACCAAGTCCGACAAGACGCAGACCGCGATCCCCTTCCCAACGCACTCAGCGCCCGAGATTCAGAACATCCGACATGGTCTGCGTGAGATTCTGAATCTGCTGTCGACTCGCCGCACCGGGTAGAAGTTTCAGCCTGCTCGCTTCCACGCGGCGGTCCAATTACTCCCCGTCGCGCCGCGTCGTCTACAGCACGGCGGGACCGAGCAAAGTATCCAAACAGTCCTCGAAGAATGCACGTGAACTTGAACCGGACTTGCCATGTAGCCTAGAATCGCTGCGCGATGGCATCGGAACCGCTGGAGATCGAGCGTCTTGACCGGGGAGTGCTGAGCCTCCATGGGCCGTTGACCATGGAGAACGTTTCTCCCTTTATGAATGCGGTGCGCCGCGAAGACGCTCCCACCATGATTCTGGATTTCAGCGGCGTCCCGTATGTCGATTCTTCCGGGCTGGGATCGCTGGTCAGCGCCTGCACGTCCTGCACCAAGGCCGGACGCCGCATGGCTCTTACCGGTGTGAACAAGCGCGTGCTGAACGTTTTTGAAATTACGCGCGTCGAGCAGATTTTCCTGATGTTCCCGACACTTTCCGACGCGCTCGAAGCCTTCACCAACGCCGGAACGGCGTAGAAGGTCATAAGACGCCGCCCTTCGACTCCGCTCAGGGCAGGCTCTCGGCTGTCGGCGGCGGTCCTGCGGCGACACAGCCCTAAATCAGCCCCAGCCTTCAGGCCACGCGTACCGGATTCGCCTTCTTCGAACTGCCCGCATTCACCGCATCGAGCCGGATGCGCGTGACTCGCGCCGTTTCCTGCACCAGATCGCCGGTGAACTTTGCGTTTTCTCCCGCCATCACCGAACCGGCGGCCAGGGCGAAACGCAATGCATCTGCCTGATCCTCAAAATACAAAATAACTTGTCCCGACATAGCACTTCTCCCTGGGCTCGGAGCCCTTAGTCGTGAGCGGTACGACCCGGAAAGAACCTGAGAAAGATCATTCCAGCAAAAAACGGCACTTTTGACGAAGGACGCGATCCGGTCTCTACCTGATTCTCCCGGTCCATGGCGTCCAAGTCAAAGTGATTCTCTTGGTTCCTCCTACTCGGTAGGGCATCCGCTGGAGCGTTTGGCCGAGAATCGCGCTGGGGGATTGGTTTGACCGGATTTCGGCTATGATGTGCTTCTCGAATCTGGCAATGCGACTATTCCTTGTTGCCGTCGCGGTATTTCTCTTTTTTTCGACGGCCTGGCCACAGGAGCCGCCAGGAGCCGAGCCGCTGATCGGTTCGTGGGAAGGCGAATCCAAGTGCTCGGTCATTGATTCCCCGTGCCACGACGAGCATGCACTCTATCGCATCGCTGCCGACAAGAAGAATCCAGCCCAGCTGAACGTTGATGGCTACAAAATTGTCAACGGATCGCAGCAATTCATGGGAACGCTCATCTGCCAGTATCGCGCTGACCAAGCGAAGTTGAGTTGCACTGGCAACACCGGTAAAAAAGATGACTGGGAATTTCACGTTTCCGCCGACACAATGACAGGCACGCTAACGATCGGCACCGAGAAGACGCTCTACCGCCGCATCACACTGCGTAAGGCACGTCCCAAGGCGAATTGAAGGAAACCGCCATGCCTGTTCTGATCTCCATGCTCCGCGGCGCCAACGTTGGCGGTCACAACAGAATCGACATGACGGCCCTGCGTGCGCTCTATGAATCCCTAAAATTCGCAGACCCCCGGACCTACGTGCAGAGCGGCAACGTCATCTTCCGATCAAAGGAGAAGATCTCTCCCGCGCTGGCCAAGAAGATTCGGAATGCGATTGAGCGTGAGTTCGGCTGTCGTCCAGAAGTCATCCTGCGCACCACCGACGAACTGAGAAAGGCTATCGCCGCCAGCCCATTCACCAGCCGCCGCGATTTGGAGCCTGGCAAAATTCTGGTCACATTCCTCGCCACCGAACCAGGTCCAGAAGCCCATGCCACCCTGCACAATCTGAAATCCTATCCGGAAGAATTGCATCTGAAGGGCCGCGAGCTCTACATCTACTTCCCAGATGGCGCCGGCCGGTCCAAGTTGCCATGGTCGTCGGTCGAGAAACTGTGGAAGACTACAGGCACCGCCCGCAACTGGAACAGCGTCACCAAGATGCTTGCGATCGCGGAAGAGATGGAGGCGGCAGAATGATCGACGTGGCTGGAACCAATCGGATCTTTGAGTGAGAACCGGCAGCTGAGAGCCGAAAATCAGTCGGCCCTCCGGATGATTTTCGGCCACCTTGAGGATTTAGAATAGTCCCTGCATGTTTGCGCGGAAAACATTTTCCTGGCTTGGCCGAGCATTATTCGAGGTTCTTGTTGTAGGGCTCGTCGCCGGTCAAAGCGTGACTCCCCCGGCCCCGTCTCGAGATCCAGCCGGGTCGGCCCCCATTGTTCCTTCGCGTAGTGTCGCGTTTGATGTACTGGTCGATTCGGCCATCCGGCAGGAACGTCGTTTGATCATTTTGATGCGCAACTTCAAGCCGATCGTCGAGACCTACATCCAGGAAGATCCCGGAAAGTCCCCTAAGGGCGACGACTATTTCTTAAGCCGTCTTGACCTGACTGGCAATGCTCCAGCCACTCTAGCCTTTGCAGATCCGGAGCGCGGGAAGGAGAATTGGGAAAAGAGATTGCTCAAGAATGCGCAACCTTTCTCAGCCGTCGGCTTCGCGCAGGCGATGTTCCCAGACCTGGACCACTTCGACCGTCGGAACTACACCTTCGAATTTGTCCGCTGGGAGGTTCTTGGAGAAGTACGTTGCGGCGCGGTGGACGTGAAGCCTCGTGAGAACTCGGAGAACAGTGGCTTTGCCGGACGTATCTGGATCGAGGATCAGTACTTCAATATTGTGCGCTTCACGGGAGCACATACCTCAAAATCATTATCTAATCGTGCGTTTCACTTCGACAGTTGGCGGCTGAATACTCTGGGAATCATGTGGATGCCTGCGTATATTTACACCCAGGAGTCGACTTCTCCGGATCCCTCGAACCACGATCTCTGGTTCAAGGCTCAAACCCGCATTTGGGGCTACGACCTGCAACACGCGGGCGACCACCGCGAATATGCCAAACCGCTGACGGACACCCCGGTGTGGGTCGATCCTAAGCGGCACGAAGCTTCGCAGGACCTTAGTCCAGCTAACACTCTGGGGGAAACGGCATATACGCCGGAAGACAATGTGGTGGAGCGGTTACAAGTCGCAGGACTCATGGCTCCAGACGGCGAGGTCGACCGGATGCTGCAGACCGTCGCCAACAATCTGTTGATTACCAACGATCTGGACCTTCCCGCGGTTCGTTGCCGAGTGCTGCTCACAACGCCACTGGAGTCGTTCGTTATGGGCCGGACCATCGTTCTTAGCCGTGGCCTTCTGGATGTGCTGCCCGACGAGGCTACTCTTGCCGCCGTGTTAGCGCATGAACTGGCCCACATTGTTCTGCATCACTCCGTCGGCGATGGGCTCTTGTCGGGCCTCACCGTGCCGTTCTCGGATTTGGAAATCTTTGCTCACTTTAATTTCCGTTTCGATCCCGCCGATGAAGCCGACGCCGACAAAAAGGGCCTGGAGCTGTTTTCCAAGTCGCCTTATAAAGCCCAGCTCGCGAATGCCGGACTCTTCCTGGAAGCTCTCGAAGCGCGCTCTGCGCAATTGCCACGCCTGCTTCATGGGCGCTTCAGTAACGATTTCGGTACCAGTCACCTGGTCCAAATGCAGGCGCTAGCACAAATTCCCAAGCATCTGCAAATGGATCGGCTGGACCAAACGGCTGCCTTGCCACTGGGCTCGCGAATCGCGGTCGATCCCTGGTCGGACCGGATCGAGATGCTCAAGCACCAACCGGTGCGTCCTCTTTGGGCGGCGGAGAAGATGCCATTCGAGGTGTCGCCCTTCTTTCCGTACCTCAAGCGGTTAGAGGGACGGGAGAAAGCGCAGGGTGGAACCAAGCCGTAAAGAGAAAGCCATTCGATCCGATCTTCGAATACGCCAAAGAGGAAGAATGGTCGGGACGGGCAGATTTGAACTGCCGACCCCTCGCACCCCAAGCGAGTGCTCTACCAGGCTGAGCCACGTCCCGACGAGGAAGGATTCCACTGATGCGCCGGTTACCGTAAAGCGACCAACAGTCCCAGTGGAGGGGTTTACACAGCAATTCTACATCAGAGTCTCGGGTAATACGCATCCTGTCTTCCTGAGCGAAGCGAAGAATCTATGCAACTCTGTCGGCGCAGTTCAGAGGTCCTTCGGCCCGCAATCTGCGCGTGCCTCAGGATGACACTTGGACTGTGTCTCGCCATGCCGTCCGGCTACTCCAAATCTCTCCAGTTCGGTCCAACGCCCATCTCCACCTGCAGAGGTACGGCCAGCGCGTGGACTTTCTCCATATGCTCCCGCACCAGGGGCTGCATAACCTCCACTTCGTTCTCGGGAACTTCAAATACCAGTTCATCGTGAACCTGCAGCGTCATTCGGGATTTCAGCCCGCGCGCGCGCAAAGCCGCATCGATCCGGATCATGGCGATTTTGATCAGGTCAGCCGCCGTCCCCTGCAAAGGGGTATTCACCGCGGTGCGCTCGGCGAATCCGCGCTGGTTGGCGTTCTTACTGTTGATGTCGGGAATCGGCCGCACACGCCCGAAGAGCGTTTTCACTTTCATCTCGCGCCGTGCCTCTTCCAAAGTCTTATCAATGAAGCCGCGTACGCCACTGTACTTTTCAAAATAGGCCGCAATGAACTGCTTGGCTGCGGAGGGTTCGATGCCAAGATTCTGCGAGAGCCCAAAAGCTGAGAGGCCATAAACGATGCCGAAGTTCACGACTTTGGCCTGCCGCCGGTGATCGGGTGTCACCATCAGCGGGGGCACGCCGAACACTTGCGAAGCCGTCAGCGTGTGCACATCGTCGCCGCGGCGGTAGGCTTCGACCAGTAGAGAATCATGCGAAAAATGCGCCAGCAGTCGCAGCTCAATTTGTGAATAGTCGGCGGTCAGCAAGACGTGCCCCGGCTCCGCGATGAACGCGGCGCGAATTCCGCGTCCCAGTTCGGTGCGGATGGGAATATTTTGCAGATTCGGATTGGCGGAAGACAGCCGTCCGGTCGCAGTTCCAGTCTGCCCAAAAGTTGTGTGCAGACGCCCACTCGCCGGATTAATGAGTGCGGGCAATGCGTCCACGTAAGTAGATTTGAGCTTGGTGAGCTGGCGATAATCCAGCACCATGCGCGCGATGGGATGATTCTCGGCGAGTTCTTCGAGGACATCGACCGCCGTCGAAATGGTGCGCCCCTTGCCGTATTTCACCGGCTTGGGCAGGTTCATGCGATTGAACAGAACGTCTCCCAGTTGCTTCGGCGAGCCGACATTAAATTCCGTCCCGGCAACTTCGTAAATTTCTGCCGCCTTGGCCGCGATCTCGCGCTCCAGTTCGCTCGACATCTGCGAAAGCGCCGCCGTGTCGATCTTGACACCCGCCTGCTCCATGCGCGCCAGCACCGGAACCAGCGGCAAATCGATTTCTTCGTAGAGCTTGTCGAGCCCGGCCCGCTCCACTTCGCTGCGCAGAGCGCCAGCCAGCCGTCCGGAGATGTCGGCGGATTCGGCAAGCTCCTCTGCCAGCTTCAGGTTGAAGCGCCGCAGGGCCACGTCCTCAAGCCGGTGCGAAGAATAAGTAGGATCGAGCAGATAGGAATACAGCATGGGATCGTGGCGCACGCCCGCCAGGGAAATTCCGAGAGAATCCATAGCGTGAATGGCTGACTTGTAATCGTGGAGAACTTTGGGCACGGCTGGGTTCGTCAGCACGGATCGCAGGTTTTGAGCCGCAGCGCCAGAGTCCAGCTTCACAATCACCGCCGATCCCGCTACCGCCGAGATTGCGACGCGACGGGATGTGGGCTCTGGCGGCCGGATTATCAATTCTCCCAGTGCCCCCATCGTTCCGTCCAAGCCTCCGCCCATTGCTCCCTCCATGAAAGATAGTTGGGTGGCCTGAGCTTCTTTTTCTTTTTCTTTTTCTTTTTCTTCTTCCTCTTGTGCAGCGACGGCTTTCTCCTGCTCGACCGCCACGGCGAGCGCGCCGCCACTGGCAACAGCGCCGACCACGCCCTCTACATCTGCAGCCGACTTCGCCTCCGTGTAGTGAGTCCCGCTCACCTCAACCACCGGCAACAGCTCCCTGAGCAGCGAGGTAAATTCCAGTTCAGTAAAAAGCGCACGAAGGTCGTCAAGATTAGGATCGCCGGCGCGCATCGACTCCACATCGAGCTCGATGGGAACATTCGTATCGATGGTCGCCATGCTCTTGCTGAACAGAATGGTCTCGCGATTGTTCAGCAGCGACTCGCGGTAGGTCTTCCTCTCAACCTCGGCGGCATGCTCCAGAGCCTGCTCGACCGTCCCAAATCGTTTGATGATCTCGACCGAGCCTTTATCGCCGATGCCCGGAGCGCCAGGAATATTGTCGATGCTGTCGCCCCGCAGCGCCATCACGTCCACCACACGCTCGGGAGGCACCCCCAGAATTTCTTCTACCTTTGCCGCATCACAGATCAGGTTGTCCTTCGGTGGATTCAGAATCTGGACTTTATCGTTTACCAACTGCATCATGTCCTTGTCGCTCGAAACGACATATACGGGATGCGAGGCCTCGCTGGCCTTGCGGGCCAGAGTGCCAATCACATCGTCGGCCTCGAAGCGCACGACTTCGAGGATCGGAATCCGGTACGCCTCCAGGGCCCGCCGAATGTAGGGAACCTGCTGCGCCAGGTCTTCCGGCATGGCAACGCGATTGGCTTTGTATCCCTTGTATTCCACTTCCGTAAACGTCTGCGTTTTGATGTCGAATTTCTTAATGCTGGTGACCGCCTCCGCCTGCTCATCGCGAAACGTGGGGCCGGCCACATCGAAGACCGCCGCCAGATATTCGGGAGAAAAGTCCTCGCGCAACTTCCGCAGCATGTTCACGAAGACATAAATCGCGGCCGTAGGCAGGCCGGTCTTAGTTGACATGGGACGCTGGCGCGCCATCGCGTGGTAGGCACGGAAAATGAACGACATGGTGTCGATCAGATAGATGCGGCCGAGCGGGCCGCGGCCGTGAGCAGACGCAGGCTCAGACGGGCCGCTGGTCGCGGCTTTGCCGTTCGAGACTCTGCGATCCGAAGGTGCCGCGGGCGGGGTTTGATCCGGTGATTTTTTACGCGGGGGCAACACGTTTAGTGTAGCAGCACTTCAGACGCTAGAAATCCACGCGGAAGCTCGCTTCCACGACTTTGCTACCTTTGCTTCCGCCGAGGTTGCGGAAGACCAGATAATACTTGACTGGCTGATCCAGCGAAGGGGGAAGATCGAAGTTGACCGCCTGGTTGTGCGATGCTTCGACGGAGAACATAGCTTCGCTGGCCCGGTTGCTGGCAGAATCGGCTTGTTGCTCCTGGTTCAGGATGAGAAAGTCGATGTTCGCGGTATCGTCAGAGGCGCCGTGAATCTGGCCGGCGAACGACTCGAAGATTCCGTGGAGATGCGGACGCACGGCATGGGCCGGAATTTCGAAAGGAAATGTGGCCGAGACCTTCAGATTGAACGTCTTCTGTAGAACAGTTTGACTTGTGCCCACGATTGACAGCGCAACTGGCTTCGATGCTGGCACGCCGTCCGACTTTGCAATCGTGCTTACCGGTGGAGGCGGCTCCTTCGTACACGCTTCGTTTACCAACAGGAAAATTGCGATCGCAGTCGTCAGATGTGTGCGCCGGGGCATGGAGAATCAGTGTTCCACAGTTTTCCCGTGCGGGGTGTTGAAGTGCAGCGGAATTTCCCCACACGTTTCGGTTGGGCTGTAGATGGATCCGGGCAGCCGGCGAAGAACATCGACGAAAGTTTGAATCGAAACAGCTCTTACCGCGGTGGTCATGCTACGCTCCGCAAAATGAGTATAGTCCAGGGCGCGGGGCTCCAAATCCTGGCCCCAAGACCAAGACCTGCCTTCCCTAAGGCTGTGTTCCCGCCCCTAAAATCTCCCTGCTTTCCACCTGCGCCACCTGCGGATACGCCGCTCTTCTCCGGCGCCGCAAATCCCCCGGCAGTTCCGAGCGCAGCAGCCATAATCCCGCTGCCACCGCCGCCGCCCACGTCAAGGAAATCAGCGCCAGTTGTGCGAGGTCCACTACACGGCTGCCACGCCCGGCGGTTGCGAGGGGCACGATCTTTGCCACTTCAAAGCTGATACCTCCTGCGACCGCTGCCGCCAGAGCCGTCTTTCCCAACTCTCTCCAACGCATCTCGTCCAGCGGAACTAATTTGCGGAAGTGCAGGAGGCAGGCCAGCGCCACCAAATTCATGCCGATCCCAATATCCGACGCCCAAGCCAGTCCCACAACTCCGAAGCTGTGAAACAGGATCGAGTACACCGGCAGCGACGCGGCCGTAATCGCCGTGACTGCCACCATCGGGGTAAGCGTGTCCCCCGCCGCATAAAAAGCCCGCGCATAAAGTCCTTGCGCCGACCACAACGCCAGCGAAAGCGAGAACCAGAAAAAATAAACCGCGCTGGTCTGCGCGTCCGCAAAAATAAATTTTCCCCGCCGATATACTAGATCGATCAGCGGAAGGGCCGCTACCATCATCCATCCACTGGCCAGCAACGAAGCCGCCGCCACCCGGTAGACGGAATCATTCACCGTCAAGGCAAACTCTTTGACCTTCTTCTCGTTAAACAGACGTGCAAAAAACGGCAGCGATGCCTGCCCGGTCGCCTGCCCCAGCACTGCAATCGGCACCGCGAACAATCGCTTGGCAAAGGTGAGCCGCGCAATATCGCCCACGCCGCTCGAGGCGTAATGCCGCAGAATCCAGTCATCTGCAGTCACCAGCGAGACGCCCAGCATTAACGGCACCGACAACTTCACCCACTCGCGAAATGCCGGATTCGTCACATCAAACGACGGCCTGTAACCGGTGCCAATCCGCGCTGCTCCGATCACACTCGCGAGAAACGGACCGGCGACGCTTCCGATCAGAGCCCCGTAGGCCAGCGAAGCGATGCCAAAATGTTTTCCGCCCAGCACGCCGCCTAGAATAATGAACACGTTGTAAATCAACGGTCCAAACGCCGGGAACAGAAATAGCCGATGCGAGAGCAGCACCGCTGAAACCACTCCCCCTACATAGAAGAAGATTTGCGCCGGCAGCAAGATCCGAGTCAAGTGAACACAGAGGTCGATCTGGTTGGGAGAAAATCCTTTCACGAACCAGCGGACAAACTGAGGTGCGAAAATCTCCGTTATGATCGTTCCCGCGATCAAGACCGCCGTCATGACCGTAATGATGATGGAAAACGTCTTCTGCGCATCCACGTCGCGTTTCTCCGCCAAGAATCGCGTGTAGATCGAGATGAATGTGATCGACGCCGCGCCACCGGCCACAATGTAGTTGAGAAAATCCGGCAGAGTGAAGGCTGCCACATAGGCGTCCGTCGGCCCGCCCGCTCCGTACGCCCATGCAATGTACGCATCCCGCGCGTATCCGATCACCCGCGACAACATCACGGCCGAAATCAGCAGTAAGGTCGCCGAAAATGCCGTGTGCTGGTGCGATGGCTGGAAAAAGCGCAGAAGTTTCGTCATTCAGACCCGATCGAAGATTCAAACTTGAACGTTCAATCTTATCGGAATCTCAAGCGGTCAGACAGTTGTGAGCCAGGCGGTGTCGCTTAAACAGTGTGGGTCGGATACTCCTGTCCGACGCCTTAGACCTTAACTCTGATTTTGCCCTTGGCCCCAACGACCGTTGTTCATCAGTTTCTGTGCCGTCACTCCGGTGACGCTGGCGAAACATAAACCTTATCCGCCGATACCAGGTCCACATTCGACACCTCGGTCTTCAGCTTTACCGGCTGCAATCCGGCCTTCTTCGGCGGCTTGGCACGAAATGTGAGCAAATACTGATGGCTCAGGCGGCGCGCCAAATCCTCTAGATAAGGGACAAACGATACCGGCGGCCCATTGAATCCGATGTAATACGACTCACCGCCGGTCCGGTCCGCGACCTGCGCCAGGTAAAGCTGTCCCCAATAGGTCTGCCAGTAGCTATGACCGAAATGGCCCACGCCCGGGCTATATATCGCAGACACGACGATGCCGCTGCGCTGGGCATCGGCGATTGCCGCGTCAACATATGGATCCAGCATGTCCCCGGTGCCATAATATCGATCGATTCCGTCAGACACCATTAAGACCTCGCGGCGGGCAATGCTTTCCGGCCAGCGCTTGATCAGATCGCTCAGAGAAAAATACGGGCTGCCGTTGGCGCCGCTCGCTCCCATGGGCAGTCGCAGTGCCTTCGCCGCTTGGGCATGATCGCTCGTCGGATTCTGTTCCACCCTAGCGATCCCATTCTGCATGTAGGCAATCCCAATCTTTGTGGAGGCAGGCTGCCCGTCGATGAACTTCCTAAGATCCTGCAACTGTGTTCCCAGGCTGCTGTTGGATCCGTCATCCAGCAGAAGGAAGAGTTCGAGAGCTGCGTGCTCCCCCTGTGCCGGAGTCCATTCAGTCACCGGGTCGCGATCCTTTCCCTCATATACCATGACATCCTCGCGGTTCACTGTGGGGACATCGGATCCGTGATGGGGTTCGACGGTCACCACCATATGCGCCGGCACTCCGTTCGCCGCCGGAGCCTGTTGTGCCGAAAGCCTTGGAACTCCGTACACCGAAACCGCCAAGCCCATTACCGCGTTAACCATAAAACCGAGTTGGTTCATAATCGCTCCTTTCAATAGACATGTCGCGACACGTAAGGCACGTTTAACGCGGTGTTGCACTGAGTTCGGCAGATCCTAGCTGCCACAGGCGTCATCCCAGACCGGAGCCGCTTCTCAGGCAAAGGGAACCCTCCCGCGGAGGTGTCGGCAATCGCCTCCCAAAGATGCTGTTAGCGTCCAAACCGCACCATTATCCTTTAGCTCGTTAGATGTTGTGAATACGCAAAAGGTAGGACATCTGCATCCTTCGAGGCGATGCCTGGCTGGCACAACAGTGCTTTCGAGGATGCGCGGCGGGCTAAACGATACGATCAAAGTGGCCGACTCGCCCCTCCGGCGATCATCACTCCAGAAAGCAAATTGACTGGTCAGTCAATCGCCTAGCCGCCTCCGCCGACGAAGTTGCGTGCACCCACGCCGCAAAGTAGCAGCGTCGTCCCGGTGGCTGGCCTGAGGAGGTCTGCCGCCGCTCTTCCGGCGGTTGATGTGCCTCGCCAGTCCCCATATTTTCAAGCTGTTGCCGTTTGACCCTCGTTTGATACCGAGTTGAGTCCCAGTGCATTGCGGCTTGCTGCCCCGCCGCGCGAGAGTGCCTGGAAGCCGGAGGCGAAATATGGCAAACCTGAGTTCTCACTCGATGACCGAATTCTGCGAGCAGATAGACCCGCACATGCTCCTGGAAATGCGCCGATGCGGTCCATTTCCCCAGATGCTCCGCCTGCAGGAGAGTTGGGTCGCAGCGGCGGAGAAACGGGCACTGCTGTGGCTGGCCGAACACACCCCACCTCGCATTGGTCCAGACCACCTGACAGTGCTGGGCATGGCGGCGCAGATCGGCGCGGGAGCGGGTTACGCGCTGGCCTCCCGTAATCGCTGCTGGCTGCTCGGCGTGATCGTCTGCCTGGCCCTCAATTGGCTCGGCGACTCACTCGACGGCACGCTCGCCCGCGTTCGCCAACGCCAGCGTCCGCGTTATGGCTTCTACGTCGACCACATGGTCGATAGCTTCGGCGCCATCGCCCTGATGGGCGGCCTCGCCCTCTCCGGATATATGCAGTCCTGGATCGCCATCGGCCTCCTGGTCGCTTTCCTCTTGCTCTCCATCCAGACTTATCTGGCAACACACGCGCTGGGCGAATTTCGCATCTCGTTCTGGCGTTTCGGTCCAACCGAATTGCGTATCCTTCTGGCCGCCGGAAACCTTGCCCTGTTCTGGAAACCGCTGGTCCATCTCTTCGGCGGACGCTACCGCCTGTTCGACGTCGGCGGCGCCATTGGTCTCGCAGGCATGGGCTTGATGGTGGTGGTCTTTACGGCGCAAAACACGATCCGCCTCTATCGCGAGGAAAGGATCCCGCAATGACGACGCCGGCTCCTGCGTGCGAAAACAACTTCCCGCCCTCCACGCTGATGCGATGGTGCAAGTTCAATCTCGTCGGCGGAATGGGCATTGCTGTGCAATTCATCGCACTCTTCCTGCTGAAAGGCGTGCTGCACTTCAACTACCTCGCGGCGACCGCGATAGCGGTGGAAACGGCGGTCATCCACAACTTCGTCTGGCACGAACAGTTCACCTGGGCCGATCGAACCAAGTTGGACCGAGGCTTTCGCCGCTCCCCGCTCCGGCTGCTTCGCTTCAGTCTAAGCAACGGAGCCGTCTCCCTTCTCGGCAACCTGGCGCTGATGAAAGTGATGGTCGGCCAGGGTCACATGAACTATCTCCTCGCCAACGCACTTGCGATTTCTCTATGCTCGCTGGCGAATTTCCTGGCGAGCGAAACCTGGGTGTTCGCGCAAAGCTTCCCACCCTGTGACCTATCAGTAAGACTCAAGGTATCTTCAGCACAACCTTCCCATAATTCTTTCCATCCTGCAGAAGCTTATAGGCTTCGACCACCCGGTCAATCGGAAACACATGACCAACCTGCGGAGTCAGCTTGCCCTGCCCAATCCACGCCGAAAGCTGCTGCCAGGCCGGCTCCATGATCTCGCGCTTCTGGCACAGATACGTCAGCCACAGACCCTGCACGCTGGCCGACTTCGCGTACATCGCGCGCAGGTCAATTTGGGGCTGCTTCCCGGTCGCAGTGCCGTATTGAATCACGCGTCCAAAATCGCGCAGGCAGCGCAGACTCTTCGCCGTATGCTCCCCGCCCAGCATTTCGAAAACGGCATCCACGCCTTCACCGTGGGTCAGGTTCTTCAGCGTCTCTTCATAATCACGCTGCTTGTAGTTAATGCCATGCTGCAGTCCAAGACCTTTCACGCGTGCAAGCTTCTCATCGGACGATGACGTCCCGTACATGTCCACCCCTAACAACTGTCCGATCTGCACAGCCGCAGTCCCCACGCCTCCCGCGACGGCGTGAATTAGTACACGATGCTTCTTTCCGCCAGTGGCAGGCTGAGTCATTCCGGCCTGCCAGTATCCCAGGTATGCTGTGAAGTAATTTACAGGGAATGCGGCAGCCTGCTCGTCTGTCCATTGATCGGGAACAGGCCATATCATGTTGGAATACGCGACGGTTTTTTCGGCGAAAGCCGCCCACTGCGTGTACCCCATAACGCGCCGGTCGCTGCTCTCGTCGACTCCGGCGAACTCGCGTCCCACAACCACCGGCGGCGCTGGAGTCCCCGGATACCCGCCCTTGGTCGTCATCAGGTCGGCGAAGTTCAAGCCTCCGACCCTGACGCGAACGAGCGTTTGCCCCGCCTTCGCCGCAGGTTCGGCAACGTCATCAATAGTGAGGGCGTCCGGTCCGGACAAGCGGGTAAGCACTACCGCTTTCATAGAGAGAAGTCTAGCAGGGAGGAGCCCGCCTCGGTCTTAGGTGTTGGGCCATAAGTCTGAGGCGTCGGGAGCTGGACTGTAGATCCGAGAGGAGCAGACACCAAGTCTGAGGACCAAGCTCCGGCGCCAGCTTCCCCACAGACCGAAGACCGAACACGTCCGTCCCCAGTTCCCCCGACGCATACCGGCAGGTATATACTCTTGTCGTTGGCTTACTGATTGTCCGGCCGAGCCCCAACCGGCCGGGACGGGGCGTACCTTCATCTCCTAATTCATGCGCGCCCCGCATGCGAAAAGAACGGCCGATTCCCGCCTTGGGGCGGCGAGGAGCTGGCACGGGTGCACCGCCTAGTAGTATGGGCATATGGGCAAGCGCATCCGCGGGGGGTTTACCGTGGATATCATTTTTGTACGTCTTCTTTTTCTCCTCGTTGTAGCGGTTACCTGCTACGTCATCGAGCCCTTCGGACAGACCCGCGACATTGACGCGGGCATCGGCGCGTTGATCGGAGCGGTCATTGTCCTGTTCGAATGGAAGCTGCGCACCGTGAGCCTGAAGCGCCTAATCGGCGCAGCCATCGGAAGCTTACTCGGCATCTGTGGCGCCTACCTGTTCGCTCTGGTCATCCGCAACAGCATTCCCGCGGGACAGACCCAGAGCTTCCTCCAAATTCTGGTCATGCTGCTGATGGCCTATGTCGGCCTGATCGTCGGGGCCAATAAGGGCGATCTGCTGAATCTGGCGGCTCTCGGCGGGATATTCGGCGGCGAGAAGACCGGGAAGAAAAGCTACAAGATTCTCGACACTAGCGTCATCATCGACGGCCGCATCGCCGACATTGCTGAAACCGGCTTCCTCGACGGCATCATTGTGACGCCGCAGTTCGTCCTGCGCGAACTGCAGCTCGTCGCCGACTCCGCCGACTCGCTGAAGCGCAACCGCGGCCGCCGCGGCCTCGACATCCTGCAGCGCCTGCAGAAAGTTGCCAACTTGCAGATTCAGATTGTGGAAGATGATTTCCCCGCTGTCCGCGAGGTTGACCTCAAGCTGATCGAACTGGCCAAGGTCTACGAAGGCAAGATTATTACCAACGACTTCAACCTGAACAAAGTCGCACAGCTCCAAGGAGTCGAGGTCCTGAATATCAACGAGCTGGCCAACTCGCTGAAGCCGATCGTGCTCCCCGGCGAAACCATGCGCGTCTTTATCCTGAAGGAGGGCAAGGAATACAACCAGGGCGTCGCCTATCTGGATGACGGAACGATGGTCGTTGTCGATAACGCGCGGAAAATGATTGGCAAGACGATTGACGTTTCAGTCACTTCGGTGCTACAGACCACGGCGGGGAAAATGATCTTCGGCAAGTGGGATGAGCGCGCCGCCTATTCGCGCCAGGCAGCGCCTGTCGGGGCGCCAGCTCCGCCAGTGCCGCTCCCCGTACCCGGGCCGTCGCAGGTCCCGGCACCCACCCCTTTGGAAACAAAGCAGGGCACGTCGTAGCCCGGGACAAGTCGGCCTTACTTCGCCTCAGAAGAGCGGGCACTCCCAGATCGCCGGGGAATTCGCCTGCGCGAATACCGGCCATTTCTGAGTGGGTGCGCGTCTTTCATGGTTCCGTTATAAACATAAACCCAGCAGCGCACGCGTCTGCCGTCGTCCATGGTTACAGGCCATACTCGGCGGAGAAACAGACTAGAACTCCGCTTGTTCGGTTCGAAGCCCTCATAGGTATCCAGCGATGTCAGTGTTGGCGGCGATCTGTGAGATACGCCATGACTCGAAGAAATTCAAGTAATCCGTTAAATCGGAGTCTTCGGTTCGTATCAATTCCTCAACTTCTGTAGCGTCGGGGGGATTATCATCCAGAACCTTGCGAATTCGTTTTAGATCGGGAGCCTCGTAGAACTTTGAATAGAGGCTCGACAACCACGTCGCTCTCTCCAGCGCCGCCTTGCTGTAATAAATGCGCACAGCCCCCAACCCGCCGCGGCCGCCAACAAGCTGGAAATCCGTTCGGCGTTAAGAAATATCCAGTGAAAAAGTCGAACGGCGAAGTACATGGGAACGTCTCCCGGAAGGAAAGTATTTCGATATTGTATGTCGTGAGTGTGGCTGCTGGTCATCCTCCAAACGCACATTTGAACTCCGGGGCTAAGCGCTCGTATACTTACACCCCGCCATGAAGGTGATCGTCATTATTCCGGCTGCCGGGCTCGGGACCCGCATGGCTCCCATGCCCAGCGCCCTGGACGCGAAGACCAAGAAGCCCCATCCCTCCAAACAGTTCACCGAACTGGCCGGCACCCCGATTCTCATTCATACCCTCCGCAAGTTTGCTGCCGTCGATGCGGTGAAAGAAATATGGATCGCCCTGCGCGACAATGAAATCGAAGGATTCCGCGAACGGCTCGCCAAAGATGCCAGCGACGCGCTGAAGAAGAAAAAGCTCGAACTGGTCGCCGGCGGCGAGCACCGCCAGCAGTCGGTCGAGCAGGCGCTTAACGCCATTTCCGCGGCCGCCGATGATGTGGTACTGGTGCACGACGCTGTGCGTCCTCTGGTCACAACCGAGATCATCGACGAAGTCATCGAGGCCACCAAGAAGTACGGCGCCGCCATCGCCGGCCTTCCCGCCGTCGATACCATCAAGCAAGTGGAACGCACCTCCGATGGCGCTATTGTCAAAGCCACGATTCCCCGCGCGGGCATTGTACTGGCCCAGACCCCGCAGGGATTCCACTACGGCGTCATCAAAAAAGCTTTCGACGAGGCCGCCGCCGACGGATTCACGGGCACCGACGAGGCTTCCCTCGTCGAGCGCTCAGGACACGAAGTCGCCGTCGTCATGGGCTCCCCGAGAAATATCAAAATCACCACTCCAGCCGACATGGAGCTGGCGGAGTTCTACCTGCAGACCACTGCCGAACCGGTGCATCGTCGGTAACCATTCATGCCTAAGACCAACGAGCGACGACCCAGAATTCGCATCGGCTACGGCTTCGATTCCCACGAATTTCGTCCCGCGGTTCCGTTGAAGATTGGCGGCGTCGCCCTGCCGCACGATAAAGGTTTAGGCGGCCATTCCGACGGCGACGTCCTGCTCCACGCCATCACCGACGCTTTGCTCGGCGCGATCGCCGCGCCCGATATCGGAGCGCTATTCCCGCCCTCCGATCCCAAATGGAAGGGCGCGGATTCGATCATCTTCCTGCGGGAGGCCCTGAAGCGGTTACGCAGCGCGGGGTACAACGTCGCCAACGTCGACTCAAGCCTGATTCTGGCCGCCCCCAAGATCGGTCCCCATGCCGCCGCCATCCGCACCCACGTCGCCGAGTTGCTAGGCGTTGACAGTGATTGCGTCGGCCTGAAAGCAAAAACCCCCGAGGGACTCAACCTGGAAAACGCCGCTATCGCCCACGTTGTAGTTTTGCTGGAGAAAACTCCGAAGGAAAGCCACGCACCGAAGAAAAAGATGGCGGCAAAGAAAGAACGCCGCAGCCGACCGTAACGTTGCCCGCCTCAAACACCCCGAGGGCGTGATCCCGCCCGGAGCCGTTTTTCAGGCGAAGGGAAGACCTCGCGCATCTCTGAGGTACTCGCCGAAGTACTCGGCCGCAACCGACCTAGCCCCCACCGCAGGCTGCATCAATGAACGCCCGAAAAATCGCGCGCGAAGCCGCATCCTGCTCCACCGAGCGCTCAGGATGCCACTGCACGGCCAGCACAAAATGATCGGCAGCCGTTCCTTCCAATGCTTCAATAATGCCATCGTCAGGACAGCGCGCCACAATGCGCAACCCTTCTCCAATCCTGTCGGCGGACTGATGATGAGAAGAATTCACGGGCATCACGAGCGGCCGTCCAACCTCGGCCCGCTGACCTCCAGCTTTATCACTCACAATTTCCGCCAGCCTGCAGCCAGCATCAATCTCGACCGCATGCGCAACCGCGACCTTCCCTCCCGCCTCATGATTCACCTTCGCCCGCGTCTCCTCCGGCAAAAAATCTGGAATATGCTGGATGAGCGATCCCGCGCGGTATACGTTGAGACTCTGCAACCCGTAGCAGATCCCGAGCACCGGCTTGCGCAATCTGTAGGCGTCCTCCAGTAAAAGGTCATCCACCGCATCCCGCCGCGGATCAGCTGTCGCAGTATGACTTGATCGCGCGGCGTGGAACCTCGCAGGATCGACATCGGCCTTGCTGCCAGGCAACAGCACCCCATCGCACTCCTCCAAAACCTTTTTGATTTCAGAGGGAGCCTGATCAAGCCGGACGCGAACCGCCTCACCTCGAGCCAGTTCGACCGCGCGCTCATACTGCGGAATCGCCCGCTCCGCATATTCGGAGTCAGAAAAATGCGGCATGGGAATCGCGATGCGGGGCGCCATCTTCTAACCCAGCCTCTCGATCGCCGAAAGAGTTTTGCTCTGGCGGTAATGCCTGATTTCCATCATCAGCGCAAGCACGAAAACAATGCTTCCCGCGACCAGCGCCGCGGGCAGCGCAATGAGCCGGTAGGCGATCCGCATGTCCGGATGCGCTCCCCGCAACGCCGAAACGATCACGATCCCCAGGATCGCGAGCAGTAAGCTTACCGCGAAGCACAGCAGCGTTCCGATGAATGTCACCAGACAAACACGCGCCAACATCCCATACCAACTGGGCGACCGGGATGAACGTGCAGGGGCCATCACTGCCCTCCATTCTACCGACCTCTGCCCGACGCGGGGCCCTTTATAATCGAGGTCATGGTCACCACGACGGCCGATTCGCTTGCTGCCCGCGCCACGTTTGAGCCGGTCATCGGGTTGGAAGTCCACATTCAACTGCTGACCGCTACCAAGATTTTCTGCTCCTGCTCCACGCGATTTGGCGCCTCGCCGAACACCAATGTCTGCCCAGTCTGCCTGGGGATGCCGGGCGCTCTGCCCGTGCTGAACAAGAAAGTCGTGGAGTTCGCCACGCTGGCGGCAATGGCGCTGCAGTGCCGCGTCAACGAAACTTCCATTTTCGCGCGCAAGAATTATTTCTATCCCGACCTGCCCAAGGGATACCAGATTTCGCAGTACGACAAGCCGCTGGCCGAGTTTGGCTACATCGAGATTCCTGCCGGCAGCGGCAGGAAGAAAATTGGCATCACGCGCGTGCATCTCGAAGAAGATGCAGGCAAGAGTTTGCACGAAGGCTTTCCCGACGCGGCGGAGAAAACTGCCATCGATATCAACCGCGCCGGTGTGCCGCTGATCGAAATTGTGAGCGAGCCCGACATCGCCTCCCCTGACGAGGCCTACGAATACCTGACACGGCTGAAAGAAATCATCCTCTACACCGGCGTCAGTGATTGCAACATGGAGGAAGGCTCGCTGCGCTGCGATGCCAACGTCAGCGTGCGGCCCCGCGGGCAAAAGGAATTCGGCACCAAAGCCGAAATCAAGAATGTGAATTCGTTTCGCTTTATCCGCGAAGCGCTGGAACACGAAATCGCACGCCAGATCGACGTCCTCGAATCGGGCGGCAAGATCAAGCAGGAGACGCGCCTCTACAACGCGAGCGAAGGCAAGACCTACAGCATGCGCTCGAAAGAGCAGGCGCACGATTACCGTTATTTCCCCGAACCCGACTTACTTCCTCTTGTTGTGGACGAAGCGTGGAAAGCCCAGATTGCCAGTGCTTTGCCCGAACTGCCCGAGGCGCGGCGCGCTCGCATGGTGAAGGAATATGGAATCACGGAATATGACTCGCAGGTGCTGACGTTCTCGAAATCGCTGGCCGATCAGTTCGAGGAGGCGGCAAAAGTCGCGAAGAATCCCAAGCGCGTTGCCAACCTGGTGCAAAGCGAGTTGATGGGACGCCTCAAGGCGAGGGACATTGACAGTGAGCACTCTCCGATTTCAATGAGAGGCGTGGCAGAGTCCGCCGATCTGGTAGAGGCGGGCACAATCTCAGGCAAGATGCTGAAGGATCTATACGATCTGTGCTTCGAGCGCGGCAAGGATTTTTCGGTCATCTATGAGGCAGAAGGCCGCCCGCAACAGTCTACCGACACCTCGGCTCTGGAAAAGATCATCGACGAGGTTCTGGCTGCCAATCCCAAGCAGGTCGAGCAATATCGAGCCGGGAAGAAAACCATGCTGGGATTTTTTGTCGGGCAGGTAATGAAGGCCTCCAAAGGCCAGGCTAGCCCGCAGATGGTGAATGAATTGCTGGGGAAGAAACTGGAGTGATTGTCGGCCAGGTTTTGATGGTGAGATCTTGATTGTGTGGGACTGGGTCTCTGACCCGGTCCCACACACGCTACGCCGCTCCACAAAGTCATTCCAGGCCGTCACTTTGGTCACATCAACTTCTCCAACCAACACCGTTATCATGATGTTGGGCCTGCCTGTTTTGGGCTGACGGCTGGGGAATGGCCTTGAAACTCAAATTCGACCGAATCATCAGTATCGCGACGCTAGTAGCATCGTTGGTCGCCATTATTTTAGTTCTGAAAAAACCCGCACCCGTGGCGCAGTCACAGCCTCCGGCGGCCATTGCGCAACATGCCCAGTCGTTTGACCAGAAGATGGCCCAGTTCGAACAGGCGTCGCGGTCTACGCCGGGCGGCTCCCCCGAGCCTTCCAGACCTGATGCGGGACCCGCAACGTCGCCGAGTCCCAAGGCTGAAGTGCACATCAATTCCGACGAGATGAGTGCCGCCCTCGCGCAGACGCTGGGTAACGCCACTGGCGAATCCGGCCTGGCACCAGACTCAAATCTCGGCAGCGCCGCGCCCACCATCAAGGACCAGCAGGTGAGTTTCGACGGCGACCTGGTGCACGGCCAGTTCCTTACGGAGATCGCCGGCAAAGACGTTTGGGTAACAATCTCAGGGCATGTCGGCGAGAAAGATGGTTATGCCACCTTCGATCCCACGGAATTCAAGGTGGGTGATCTGAGCGTTCCCGTGTCGCTGGTGAATCCGACGCTGCAGAAGAAGCTTGCTGAACAGCGCGACCGGCTCAAGCTTCCGGATAACGTAGGCGCGATGAAAGTGGAAAACAGCGAACTGGTGATGCAGCAGAAGTAAATCGGCGGTTTGCCGATTGCCGGTCAGACAGGCCCGACACGATTCTCGGCAGCCACTCTTCCGTACCAGCCGCCGGACTCCTTCATCGTTCGCTGCTGCGTTTTGAAATCCACGTAAGCCAATCCGAAGCGCTGGCTGAAACCGTCGGCCCACTCGAAGTTATCCAGCAGGGTCCACGCGTGATAGCCACGAACGTTGGCGCCTTCCGCCATGGATTGCGCCAGCGCCGCCAGATACTGGCGATGATAGACGATGCGGCGGCTGTCGTGAATCGCGCCGTTGGCGTCGGGACCGTCGTTATAGGAGCATCCACTTTCCGTAATCTCAATCACGGGACGGTTGTAGTCGCGCGTGATGCGCAGGACCATGTCATACAGGGCTTTCGGCCAGACTTCCCAGCCAAAGTCGGTCTTCGGACCCTGTTGTCCGCCGTCCATCTTTACGGGAAACAGCCATTCCTGCGCGTGCGTAGCGCGCTCAGTCGCGCTCGGCGCTGAGGCGATGGTGCGGTAATAAAGATTGATGCCGATGAAATCGAGCGGGGCGCGGACCTTCTCCATGTCGCCCGACTTGATCCGCATGGCGGTCTCGGGCAGAAACGTAAGCGCATCGGGATAACGCCCGCGCAACGCAGGCTCCAGGAACCAGACGTTGGTGATGGCGTGCGCGCGCTCGGCCGCCAGCTTGTCTTCGGGGGAATAGGTGGCAGGCTCGCAACTTGACATGCTGAAAGCTGTGCCCACGCGCGCTGAGGCGCGAACTGCCTTGAGCGCGCGAAATCCCTCGCCCTGCGCCAGGTTCACGACATGCGTGGCCCGAAGAAAGTCGAGCAGGCTTTTGTGCCCGGGAGCGTGCGTGCCTTCGAGGTAGCCCAGATCGACAAATGCGGCGGGTTCGTTGAAAAGCATCCAGTCGGAAATCCGGTCGGCCAGCGGTCGCGCGGCCAATTGCGCATAGTCGGCAAAGCGGGAGGCGGTGTCGCGATTGGTCCATCCCCCGGCATCATCGAGAGCCTGCGGTAGGTCCCAGTGATACAGGGTGACCAGGGGTCGGATACGCGCTTCCAGCAAGGCATCCACCAGGCGGCTGTAATAATCGACGCCTTTGGAATTCACCGCGCCGGACCCGGAGGGCTGGATGCGTGGCCAAGAGATCGAAAAGCGGTAGCTGTTCAGATTAAGCGCCCGCATGAGGGCAATGTCCTCGCGCCAGCGATGATAGGAGTCGCAAGCCAGGTTGCCAGTGTCGCCGTTCCTGATTTTGCCTGGAGTGTGCGCGAAGCGGTCCCAAATGGACTCGCCCTTGCCGTCTTCATTCCACGCGCCTTCAATCTGGTAGGCGGCGGTGGCCGTGCCCCAGAAAAATCCCTTCGGAAATGTGACCGCGGAAGAAGTGTCGAACTGATGAGCCGCCGTGCTGGCTGGAGTGGCGGTGCTTGCTTTGGAAGATCCGCTGCACGCCGTGAGTGCGGCAGGCAGCCCCGCAGCCGCGCCGGCCCCGAGCATCGACTGGACAAAGTTGCGGCGTGTCAGGCGCAAACTAGACGGGTTCTCCTTTTCTATTCACCGGATGGGCGGCCGACCAAGCGTCAAAACTGGACGCTCCTCGCAAGGTCAAGTTTCGATCTTACGAGAACAGATTTTAACGGAAGATTGATCCCCGCTCTGCGCCCTTACTCCGGACTCAGATTATCAAACATTTTCCAGAGCTTGTCGGCGGTGGCGCGATAAATGATCCAGCCATTGCCATTATCCGAGATCTCGCGGAACAGCAACTCGCCGCGGCCATCGCCGTCGGCATCCACTGCGTCCACTAATTCGAGGCGCGGCGCAATGTCGAGATGAAACTTGTCGGTGACGCGGACATTGAGCTTGTGCAAGTTGTTATAGATGTCCGGATTGGCCACCAGCAGAATCGAATACTGAAGGTCGAAATCGGCTGCCGCATGCGGACTACCCGCGGGCGGCGGAGGCATGTGCGCTTCCGCCGTAAAAACCAGGACTGGTTGGTTGTTGCCCCACAGATCGTAGGCCTTCATCTGCACGTTCTCGAGAATTGGATCCTTGATTTTGGAGCCCGATGTCTTCGCAGCCGCAGCCCTCCGGGCAGCTTGCGGACCTGCCGACTTCGGTGCGGGCATGATCTTGGCCTTGGCCTGCGCCTCCACATAGGCGCGAATCTGTTCCTTGGCCAGCGCGGTCATCTGCTGAAGACGCTGGCTCTCTTCGTCCTTGAGCCACTCAAATGCGAACGACTTGGGCTCGGGGCCACTGGCGTCAGAAATTGCGGGAATCAGTTGGACGGGCCCCTGATCGGTCGCTGGCTCGGAAGCCTTACCGGCTTTCGCGGACGTGGCGGATGCCACCGCACCAAGCTTGCTGTAGCCCGGGACTTCATCCTCGGGCAAGGGCTCGACGGGCTTTCCACGCCGCAATCTTGGACGATTGGCTTCGTTGGCTCCACTGTCGGACTGCGGCGCCGAGGGGCGAGCAGGTTGTTTGGCCTCAGTCGCCTTGGGATCGCTGGGCCTGCCCTCCGAAGGCTTGGAATTGTCCGGAGACGCAGGCGCGGACGAAGTTGGCGTGGACGGACTGGAACTCGGTCCGGCCGGACTAGTCGGACTTGCGCTGGTCTGATTTGGATTCGTTTGACCGGGGGTTGTTTGTCCTGATCCCGCGGATCCGCCTGTGCCCGGCGACGACGCAGAGGGGCCTGGAGTCGTCGCAGGCGGCGTGTCCTGCGGCGCGCTGCCGCTTCTGGTAAGACGAGGGGGCGCGTCACTGGTATCGATTCCAACCGGCACACTTTCCGCCTTGAGCGCCGTCGTCGCCTTCTCGGTTCCTGCCGGAAGCCATGCGCCTGTCCCGATCCACGGAGTCTGAACGTTGACGGCGTTACTGCGTAGTGCGCTGTTGACCGTGAACAGGCCCAACGAACTGCCGGCGCGTTCGGCCTCATAGACCGTGCCCGGCTCCAGGGCCATCGGGATCGGGTCGGCCTTGTAGGCGGTCGCGTCCCAGAACTTTCCGCCGATCAAAATCGCGATCGGCACCAGGGTTGCCTTGCCGTTCGCCGCGAGCTGAAGCACGCCGACCGCGCGCGGCTCCGCGTCTCTCTTTCTGGGAACTTTCCGTTCACCGGGCGTGATCTGCGGACGTTCTTCCTGAGCGGTCACTGAGACCGCCGACCAGGCAACACAGACGAGCAGCGCGACGAAAAACGATCCGCAGTATAAAATCTTGTGGAAAGCCGGTTTGCCGAATGCCGCCGGGCCAGCCTTTACGACATTCGACTTCGATCTGCTCGGAGAAACTTCCATGAAGGTCAATGATAAGGCTCCTGACTTTACTTTGCAGGACGAGAATGGACAAGAAGTCGCGTTGCAAGACCTGCGCGGCAAGACCGTCGTTCTCTACTTTTTTCCCCGCGCCGACACTCCGGGTTGAACCATCGAAGCTCGCGGGTTCCGCGACACATACAAAAAGATGCAGAAGACCGGCGCGGTGCTGCTCGGCATATCGCCCGATACTCCAAAAGCCCAAAAGAAATTTCAGGAGAAGTTCGATTTGCCCTTCAGTCTGCTCGCTGACGTCGACAAAAAAGTCGCGGAGGCTTTCGGCGTCATGAAAGAAAAGAATATGTATGGCAAGAAGGTGATGGGAGTGGCGCGGACCACATTCATCATCGGACCCGACGGGAAGATCCAGCATATTTTCGAGAAAGTGAAGCCTGAGGGCCACGCTGAAGTAGTGTTGGACTACCTTAAAGCATCGGCCAGGGGTGCGGCCTAGGGACGGGCGAAGGAACTATTTTGGTTGGCCCTTCGTATCACGTTTGAGGCGCCCTGTCTTCCCGGCTCCTCACGTTCCGGAGGAAACCATGCGCGGTGTCATCCGAGTCATTCTTCCTGGGATCCTGCTGCTCCCTTTTGCAGGCGCCGCTGCGAAGCCGATTCCATCACCCGTGGACGATCGCAGCTCTATTGTCATCGTATTCAAAGATGGCCACCGCCAGAGCTTCGCCATGGCGGAGATCGTCCGCCTCGACTTCAAGACTCCGGCCGTAATTGTCTACAAAGATGGCCGCCAGGAGAAATTTTCTCCCGCCGACGTTGCCCGCATTGAGTTTGGGAATTCTTCGGGCAACGAAATGACTCCCGGGCGAGGTCACTTTGTCGGCAAGTGGGAAGTGGGCCAGGGCAATGGGAGCACGTTCTACATCACCCTCGACGCCGACGGCGAAGCCAGAAAGACGCTCGGCGCGTCGCATGGGACCTGGACCTTGGTGGATGGAGAGGCTCGAATCAGTTGGGACGACGGCTGGCACGATGCGATCCGAAAGGTGGGAACGAAACACGAGAAGCTTGCTTACGAACCCGGCAAATCTTTCGACGACACGCCTACTAACGTCACCGCCGCAAGAAATACGCAGCCGAAACCGATCTAGCCCGGCGGTGCGGTTAAGATTTCGCTTCATGCGCAAGTCGGAGATCGCAAGGCAAACCCGGCAGATTCGTCCCCTGGATCGTGCGTTCTTCAGCCGTGATCCACGCCGGGTGGCGCGAGAACTCCTAGGTAAGGTGCTGGTCCGGCAGATCGCGCAGTCGCGGCGCACCGCCCGCATAGTCGAAGTCGAAGCCTACCTGGGTGCAAAAGATCCCGCGGCGCACGCCGCCGCCGGAAACACCGCCCGCACGGCCGTGCTGTTCGGGCCACCCGGCCATGCCTATGTTTATTTCATCTACGGAAATCACTACTGCCTCAACGTCTCCTGCGAACCCGAAGGCCATGCCGGGTGCGTTCTGCTTCGCGCCCTGGAACCGCTGTCCGGGGTGGAAGAAATGGCTCGAGCCCGCAAGATCGAAATCTACAGTTCCAGAGACCTGCTCAAACTTACTAGCGGGCCGGGACGGCTGGCGCAGGCGTTCGCCATTACTCGCGCCGTCGATAATGGGTGCGATCTGACCTCTGCGGCCGGCGGCTTGTGGATCGGCGAAGACGGATATCGCTCGCGAGGCATCCGTATGACCCCGCGCATCGGCATCACCAAGGCCGCGGACAAGCCTCTGCGCTATGTGGTTGCGGGAAATGCCTTCGTTTCCGGCCGGAAAATGCGAACCAAATAGATCGCCCGATTCCGTATTTTGCCCTCCTGCATCGGAAAGCCAGCGGCCTTTCAGGCCCCACACAATCCGGACTGTACCCGGCGCAGTTGACAGACAGGTGTAGACTTGCCTCCGGGTCCAGTATTCCAAAAGCCTTGTTGGAAAAGGCCTTCGCCCGCGACTTGCGGACAATCTATCCGCAACCCTGCTGCGGCATGAATCATCTGATGGGTTAGGAGCCCGCATGTCCCGCCTTGCGCGCTGTCGGATTCTGGTCGGGCCGCTGGTAATCTTCGCGGCATCCGCCCCTTTGATAATGGCCGCGGACGGCGCCATTGCCAGTCGTCCCCCGGCATCAACCCCTTATATCCTCGTGGGTTTTGCGGGCGGCTTCGTGCGCCACGACAATCCCCGTCACGGACCGGTAAAGCTTGCGCAACGGATTGCCCGGGACCTTCGGAAAGGCGACTCAATCCAGGTCTTTGAGAACCGGCACAGAAAATCTGCCTACAAAGCGATCCTTCGGCTGCTCGACAGCAATCACGACGGCGTCCTCAGCAATCAGGAAAAGTCTCAGGCGCATATCATTCTGTTCGGCCACAGTTGGGGAGCTTCTGCGGTGGTGCTCTTGTCTCGGGAACTGGATCGAGCGGGAATCCCGGTGCTGCTCACGGTGCAGGTCGACAGCGTCGAGAAGCCATGGCAACACGACAAGATCATCCCCGACAATGTCGCCGAGGCAGTAAATTTCTATCAACCGCATGGGTTGATCCATGGCCGCGCCAGGATCGCAGCTGCCGACAATTCGAAGACGCAAATTCTGGGAAATTATCGCTTCGATTATCAGAAAGAGCCGGTACAGTGCCAGGGCGCCTCGTGGATCCAGCGGGTTTTCACTCCGAGCCACGTGCAGAGTGAGTGCGATCCCCGCCTATGGTCGCAGGTCGAAGGTTTGGTGCGGCAGCGCATGGAGCCGCAGGCCGTGACCACCGTTGCGATGCCGTCACTTTAGACCCGGAGCAACTTCCCGCTTCGCTTGTCTTCGCGTTCTTCGCGAGTATTTTTCGCGCTCTTTGCGGTTCAAGCTTTTGGGTCGGAGTTCCCAGGAAGGCGTTTGACCGCAAGGAGCAAAGACGCCCGCGAAGAAAAATAGCGCTTTAGGGGACGCTCTTCTTGAGGACGATATTGTCGATCAGCCGCGTGCTTCCCACAAACGCCGCTACGGCTGCGAGCGCCCCAGCTGAAATATCCTCGACGGGAGCCAGCGTGTCTGGATCGACCAGTTCGAAGTAATCTAGGCGGACAGAACTCTCTTCGCCAAATTCTGCGCGCCCCGCGCCTACCAGCTTGGCCGCGTCCCCTTCGCCCGCATCCGCCAACTGTTGCACGCGCAGCAGCGAACGATGCAACACCAGCGCCTGCTTCCGCTGCTCGGGACTCAGATAGGCATTGCGCGAACTCATGGCCAAACCGTCGGGCTCGCGAACGATCGGGCAAACTACAATTTCCACCGGCAGATTCAGATCGCGCACCATGCGCCGGATGATCGCCACCTGCGCCGCATCTTTCTGCCCGAAAAACGCCGTATCCGGCTCTACGATGTGAAACAACTTTGCAACTACGGTGGTGACCCCGCGAAAATGGCCGGGCCGCGAACGCCCGTCCAGCTTGTCACTCAGCCCCTCTACCGTCACCCAAGTTACGCCGCCTGCCGGATACATCTCTTCCACCGGCGGCGCAAAAAGTAATTCCACACCTTCGCGCTGCAGCAGTTCGCGATCGCGCTCAAACGATCTGGGATATTTCGCCAAGTCTTCATTGGGACCAAACTGCGCGGGATTCACGAAGATGGAGGCCGCGACGACATCGGTAGACGCACGAGACGCCCGCACCAGCGACAGATGCCCCTCATGCAGCGCCCCCATGGTCGGAACGAGCCCCAACCGTTTACCCGCTCGCCGGACGGCGCCAGCCGCCGCCCGCATTTCGTGAATGGTAGTGCAAATTTTCAAGGACGGATTTTTTGCAACGTGACCGCGCTCTACGCCGAAGGCACCCACTTGATTGCAATATGCGCACTCTGAAGTATCCCGCCCACAATGCCTTTGTTGCGGCGAATGGCAACGCTGTCCTGGTCGGAAGCCCTGGCGCTGTTTTCTGCTGCCGCCACAACACGGCCATAAGGCCAATTCGAAGCGGGCAAGGCCGCCAGCGCAGGCAGCAGTTCGGCCGGCTTCAGTAGGATTTCCGCGCTATCGGCGACATCGAGCAATGCCACGTCGTCCCGCCGAACGATCAAGTAAGGATTGCGCCAGGTTTTCATGTCATGGATGCGCTCGAACTGCGCAATATTCGCAGCGGGAATGGCTTGCAACACGACTTCAGGAGCAGGTGGCTTCGCGGCGTTCTGCTGCGAACACGCAACCAAAGAGATTCCCAACAGGAGAATCAACCCAATGCAAAGAAACTTGCCGATCACAGGCCGAAGTCACCTCACCATCGCGGGAACGTCGTTTTTCGCCGCCCAGACTAGGGCAACGATCCATCCAATGACGCTCCATCCCAGAAAAAGATTGAGCAGGAAGATCGAGAGGAGATCCCGCTTGCTGCGAGCCAAGGCAATGATCGACGGCAAGAAATACATCAGGAACGGCAAGCCGACGAATGGGAAGAAAAAAAAGGTTGAGAAAATCATGACCGGAACCCTTTCTATAGCCTAGCACTATCGGGGCGACGCCGCAGGCCGGCTGCGCCATGTTTGTCGTACTTGCGAATATGACGCCGGCCCTGTTAGACGATACGTACGACACTCGACCCAAGTTCCCGCTCCGATTGGGCGGCATTCCATACCCTGTCACTAGCGCCGCATGGCCCGCTTCCGCGAAAGAATCTCGTCCAGGCCGGCTCCGGTCTCCTTCGGCAGATGATAGGACTCCTCGTCCGACGGATACTTGTGCGATCGCACATCCGCGCGAAACGCCTGCACCGCATTCGTGATCAGCGCCGCCGCATCCCCGTAGCGCCGCACAAATTTCGCCGGAGGCCCGAACGTTAGATTCAAAATGTCATGAAACACAAGCACCTGGCCGTCGCAGTCCGGGCCGGCGCCAATTCCGATCGTCGGAGCCCCGATCTCGGCAGTAATCATCGCCGCCACTTCCCGCGGAATGCCTTCGAGGAAGAGACAAGCCACGCCGGCGCGATCGAGAGCCACGGCATCGCGCATGAGCTGTTCAATGCCGCTGAGGCTCTTCCCCTGCACCTTGTAGCCGCCCATCACATTCACCGACTGCGGGGTCAGGCCGATGTGTCCTGCTACGGGGATCTCGGCTTCGATAATCTGCCGGATCAGGTCGGCGCGCCTTTCCCCGCCCTCCAGCTTCACCATTTCGGCGCCGCCTTCCTTTACAAAGCGAGCGGCGTTGCCGATGGCGGTCTTGGCATCAATCTGATAAGACCCGTACGGCATGTCCGCCACCAGCAGCGCGTTCTTCACGCCGCGCCGCACCGCCTTCACGTGGTGCAGCATCTCGTCCATCGTGACCGAGAGCGTGTTCTCGTAGCCGAGCATGGTCTGGGCCAGCGAATCGCCCACCAGCACGATTTCGATGCCGGCTTCGTCCACCAGGCGCGCAGCGGAGTAGTCGTAAGCGGTGAGGCAGGCGATGGGTTCGTGGCGGAGTTTCTGTTCCCGCAAAGATGCGGTCGTGATCTTATGGCGAGGTTCCCCAATCGGGGTCAAACTCATGATGTCCTCCAGTGCCCCTCCGCCTCCGGCGGATAGAGCCTGTACCCATCGATTTCTGCAACTGACACTATTGTATCGGCAAAGCGGGTCGGCCGTCGATGACGCAGGAGCCAATGTTTTCAATCGCTTCCCAGCTCTTAGGATGGGCAAGGGTCAATCCTCAGCGACTGGATGGAACGCACCCTGGCGTTCAAGCCGCAATGTAAAAGACATCTTTCAAGGCGTCTTATTTCGGTGCAAGATAAGGTCATGTTCACCTACCGCACGGTTATTAGTTCCAAGGGCCAAGTTGTAATTCCCGCGGAACTGCGCGAACAACTCGGGCTTGAGAAGAGCACGCCGGCTACATGGACCGAAGAGAAAGACCGCCTGGTTCTCACTCCGATCCCCGAGAGGGAAGCCCGGCGCAGTTCAGCCGGGCGAGGGATCTCGCGCGGAGCTTCTTTGGGCCGTTAACGGTCTGCGCCCGAGATCCCTCCCTCCGCCTGGAAAACGGCTCCGCTCAAGATGACTTCCCTCAAGCGGCACTAACTGGGTGTGTGCGGCCCGTTGCCGAACAAAATCATCCGCATCGAGATGCTGCCGAAGTCAAACCCTTCATACGGATACGACACCGCGTCGCGTTCATTCGTGCTGCCCATGCAGTAAAGCAGCGGCAGGTAGTGTTCTGCCGTAGGATGCGCCGTCGCCAGCAGGGCCTCGCCCCACTTCTGGGGCTGGGCTAGTGAGTTCGCATCACGCGCTTCGACCGCTTCTTTAACCTTGCCGTCAAACTCCACCGCCCAATCGTACGCGCCGGAAGGACGCTCCCAATCGATGCGGCCGAGGTTGTGCACAATGTTGCCGCTGCCAATAATCAGGACTCCGCGCTCGCGCAGCGATCGAATCTCGCGGCCCAGTTCAAGATGCTCTCTAAAACTGCGGCGCGTATCGAGACTCAATTGGAACACAGGCATGTCGGCCTTCGGATACATGTGGCGAAGCACACTCCACGAGCCATGATCCAACCCCCACTTGTCATCCGGCACAATCTTCGGATCGCTGGCCAACTTTTCAGCTTCTACGGGCGCGCCCGGAGCGGGGTACTGCACTTCATAGAGGGGACGCGGAAAGCCGTAGAAATCATGGATCGTTCTCGGATGAGCGGAGACCATTACCTGCGATCCGGAAGTTACCCAATGTGCCGAGACCACGCAGACCGCCTTCGGCTTTGGCAGTCGCGCGCTCAGACCCTCCAGCGTCTCCGTAAACGCATTGTGCTCGATCGCGTTCATCGGTGATCCGTGCCCGACAAACAAAACTGGCATCTTCTCCAACACATCCTCCTTCAGCTGGAGGCACAATTAAGCGTTCCAGCCGCTCATCGTTGTTAACCATTTGATTATCGAGAGAAACGAAAGATTCGCAGCTGGCGCCCCTACCGCAGATCTGCTTTATCCGGGTTGTAGAAGAAGCGGAACCGCAGCGCGAGATAAGGCCCGGTGAATTCGGCGGGTAGCGGCGGAAACGGGTTGGAAGCGGTGATGCTGCCCCAGGCCGGACGGTCGAGCGCCACGTCGCCCGAAGTAGCGATCAGGCGCATGTCCGCAACCTTGCCGTCTTTCGTGATGGCAAACTCAATCGCGAGCTTCCCTTTCTTCATCTCGGCAGACTCTGGAATCAGGTGATACCAGTTCTCCTTGACGTCTTGCAGAATGCGTTGCAGGTACGGGCCGAAATCTACTCCTTGCGTATCGCTCAGAATATCGAGCGCGCCCAACTGCCGGCCGTGCGCCCCAGTGCCCAGCCCGAAGTCGCCTTCCTGACCGGCGCCGCCTGCGCGGTTGGCCGCCGCCCCTTGCGCGGCCTGCTGAATCGCCTGTCCCGGAGTCATCCCATTCGCGTACTTACTAAAGGAATTATTGGGACGAGCGGGCATCTGCAACTGCGCCTGTTGATTGCTCTGGAACTGCGGACGAGGCTGGGGCTGTCCCGCCTGCGGCTGCGCAGCAGGCTGTTGGCTGGGCGCCATGGCTGGCGGCGCCGGCTGCGACGCGCGCGGACCCGTTATCCCGGGCGCGCCCGGAGGAGGCGTCGCCAGAATCTTTCGCAATTCCTTGGGATCAAGTTCGGGATGCCGCGAGGTGGCGATTCGGTCTTTATCCGACGCAATGTTAGTGTTGGGCCTGCGCGTAGGTCTCTGCAAGTCCGGCGGCAGCGCCAGGAAAGTCAGATTCTTATTCTGGGTTGAATCGACCGGAATCACCACTCCGTGGTGCCAAACATTCTTCTCGATCCAAGGCAGGTAGACCAGAACGATGAACAGCAGCAGGTGGACGATGATCGAGATCCACGCAGCCTCCCGCTTGCGCGATCTCTGCAGATCATCCTGCAACTGGATGAGCAAGTGCGGCACGTGCGCATCGAGATCACGATAAGCGGTTTCCCAGTTTTGCGTGTCGTATAGGCCGAGTTGTTCCGGCTGGGGGTTTTCGGGCGGGGCCACCGGATCCTGGAATGGAATTTGCGTGATCGGCATGCTCTAGGCGACACTGAAAAAGCGTAACTGTAAAAGCTTAGCTGTATCCGCCTGTCGTTAGACACCGAATACACTGGCGGCGTTGCATCCCGGCCCTGTAGGAAGTAATGCAACGCTCGCGCCGGGCTCTACAACCAGTTCCCTCTATTTTCGCACCTTTCGCGCGATTCTGCCCACCAACAAATGGTCCACGACTTCGCCGTGTAAACATATGTAAATACAGTTTGAAGCGGCAAGAGAGGCCCGTGTGGACAGCGAGGCGTCCGCGGCAGCCCGGTAATTCGCGAATCATATTCAGGGCTTTGCTTTGGCGATGCCGGCGAGATCCACTTTCTTCCCGTGTTCGCGAATAGCGTCCACTATCTCCAGCGCCAGCGCCAGTGCGCGGCGACCGTCTTCGATCGGAACTACGGGGGCAGAGCGCTCCCGAACTGCGCGAAGAAACGATTTCAGCTCCGCGTGCAGCGGCTCTTCGGAAGCGACCGGAGGTTTCGTGACGCCAATCTGAGAATTTACCGAAGGGGCTCCAGACGCCGCTCCATCGTGACCCACGGTAAAGACCAGCACTTCCTGGCGTCCATAGTCGAGCGAAACATACTGCCGCGGCTGAAAAAAACGCAGCTTGCGCACCCGCTCGGTGGAAACGCGGCTGGCAGTGAAGTTCGCGATGCAGCCCGACTCCAGTTCCAGACGCACGTTCGCAATATCCACTTTCCCGGACAAAATGGGCAAGCCGACGGCGCGTACTTCTTTGACTGGCGACTTGGCAAACGCCAGCACAATGTCCAGGTCGTGGATCATCAGGTCGAGCACAACGTCCACATCGAGCGAACGTGGAGTAAAAACACTAAGCCGGTGCACCTCGAAAAACATGGGCTGAGTCAGCAAAGGAAGCGTAGCCAGTACGGCGGGATTGAAGCGCTCGAGGTGACCGGCCTGGGCAACTCGCTTGTGCGTGGCCGCGAGCGCAACCAACTGCTCCGCGTCAGCCAAAGTCGATGCCAGCGGCTTTTCGATGAGCACATCCACTCCAGCCTGCATCAACTCACGCGCCACCGCCAGGTGGTGCACCGTGGGAACGGCTACAGACGCGGCTTGCAATTCCCGTTGCGTCGTTAGCGTTAACATCTGCTGCACCGACCGGAAGCCCTCGCACCCGAACTCGCGCGCTACCGCATCGGCCCGGCTCGCGTCAGGATCCACCACGCCCAGCAAGCGAACCGGCTCCCCTTGTTGCTCAAGTTCCTTGTAGACTCGGGCATGATTGCGCCCAAAGACGCCCACGCCGACCACGGCGACGGAGATCGGGTTTTGCGCTGGCAGAGAAAATTCTCGATGGCCGGTTGCCGGAACGAAATTGTAAATGTAAACCAGGGAAAGAGCATCTGGCCTGGCGTGCGTGGTTTAGAGTTTGAAAAAACCTGGCCGCCGAAAGGACTGAATCGCCCCATGAGGACGATCGCGCTGCTGACCATCTCCAACATCTTCATGACCTTTGCCTGGTACGGGCATTTGAAGTATCGCGAGGTGCCGCTCTACAAAGTGATCGTGCTGAGTTGGCTGATTGCCTTCTTCGAATACTGCTTCCAGGTACCGGCGAATCGCATCGGTTCTTACGAATTCACCGCGGCCCAACTGAAGACGATCCAGGAAGTGATTACTCTCACCGTCTTCGCCGCCTTCTCAGTGCTGTACCTGAAGCAGCCGCTACGCTGGAATTATCTGGCGGGCTTCGCCCTGATCGTCGCGGCCGTGGCCGTGATCTTCAAGAAATAGTGAGCGAGGCGAAGAAATTATTTTCGAGTTGAGGAAGGTGGGGCTTTACTGGCTGCGGAAAAACTCACAACTCATGTTCCTCGTGACTGATGCTTCCTCGTGGAAGAGCGGCCCTTTCAGGGCCGCGTCGGCGCGGTGAAATAAGAACGGGCTTTAGCCCCTGCGGGCCTGGGCCTTTCTCAGAATCGCAATCTGCCCCGCATGATAAAGCTCATGCTGAACGATCCCATGCAGCATGTGATAGAAGTCGTACCGCTTGCCGGGAACGCGATCGCTGAGGCGTGAATCGGGCAAAGCAGCCACGGTTTTTACAAGTGCATTGTGCGTGCGTCTCGTCTCGGTGACGGCCTTTCGCCACGCAGCTTCCGTCGGCGTGGACACAGGCGGAAAATTCGCTGTGCCGCTGGGTTGGCACTTCGCTCCGCCGAGTCTGCGCAACCCCGCCCTATCCCAGGCCGCAATGTGCAACACCAACTCCCAAATACTGTGAGTCTTAACCAAGGGCCTCGCAGCGGCAGCAGCAGCGTCGACATCCTCCAGCAGTTCAAGCAAAGCGGGCCCGTGCCACGCGCTACCGTCGAACGCGCGCCGAAGCTGGTCTGCGATGCGACTGGCTTCGGACGCCGTTCCTTTCGCTCTCATCTAATCCTTACCTGTCTTCTCCGACGATCGCGATTCCCGCCGAATTCGCCGCGTCAATAATCTTCTGCCCATCCAGCAGCAGACACTTCCCGGCGTCCAGCGCCAGACACGAAGCTCCCGCCGCCACCATGACTTCGATGGTCTTCACTCCCACGACCGGCACATCAAAGCGCATATCCTGATTCGGCTTGGCAATCTTCACTACGGTAAGCGCGCGACCGAGAGTGGAAGCCTCGCCATGCAACGACCGCATGATCTGCCCCGCCCGTTCGATCGTTGCGTCAGTCCCCTCCATAGCTTCGACCGCGACGCATGCCGATTCGGCGATCACTACCGTCTGCCCAATGTCGTGCTGCGCGAGTTGCCGGGCCACCGCGCGTCCGTACTCGATGTTCTTGCGCTCCTGCTCTGTGGGTTCGCGCTGTGTCAAAATCCCAGCCTTCACCAGCAGGGGCTCAAGCAGCCACGTGGATTTCTCCAACGTGATGCCCTCATCAGCCAACACTTTCGCTACCGCTCCCAGCAGCGAGTCTGTGTTGCGCGTAGTGAGCGAGAGCAGAAGCTTGGCCAGCCGCCAGTCCGGCCGAATGCTGGAAAAAATCTGCTTGTGCCGCACCTGCCCCGCCATGATGGCGCGGCGGACGCCTTCCCGCTGAAAAGTCTCGATCAGCTTCGACAGTTCTCCCAGCGAGAGCCAATGCACCGCCGCAGCCCCATGCGATTCGATCTCCGGAAAAGCTTCTTCCTTGATCGCAGCCACCACCACCTCATATCCCTGGGCCCGCGCCGCATCCAGAACGAGAAATGGAAACTTGCCATTGCCGGCGATCAGTCCAAGTTTTTCGGTTTGCGAAGGCATGAGGTCCACGCCAGGCGGCAAAAGAAAGAAAGACCGGCGCGGAGTCAGTCTAGCATTTGGTGTTGGAGAAGGAATGTTGCTACCGGCACTCCGGAGTGCAGAAGCTGTCAACGAGAGCTGTCGCCTGTTCTCAACAGTTGAGCAATTCGACCGGACAAACCCAAAGGTGTATAACGGGAAAAATGTCGTCTAGTGAGCTGACTTTCGGAAGAGTCGTTCAGCGATTCCTTGCATATATCGGGATCGCGCTGGCCGTTCTAGCAGTCTTCGCTGTAGTTTTCGCGATTGGAGTTTACACAGGGCACACTGGGCGGCCGTCAGGTAGGTGGATAGCTCTTGTGGTATACACGTCCGGCCTCTTCTGGGTAACTGTCAGGCAGTCGAGAGAATATTGGCGCAGCCCCAGCTTTTGGTCGGCAATCGCTGGACTGCTCATAGTCCATTCGCTGTCATTTGTCGCCATTCTGCGAGCTTACCCATGGCGGGGATTTGGTTTATGCCTGTCGTGATTTTCGAGGGTGGATTGTTCGGAGCGATTCTGTACCTGTTGTTTGGGAGCCGCAAACATAGCCGGAAACAGGTGGACCTTTAGAATCCAAGCACGGGCTTGTCTCGTGGCGTTATGTCGCCATTGCACTCATTCACCCCGGTCGGCCCCTTCCCAATTCCTTCGCGAGTCACGAAGATCCGTTCCAGATCCTGCGCCAACCAGCACCCGAAGGAGAGCGCCATTCCGCTGCGCCATCACTCGATTTCCCCGCAGCCGCGGATCAGTTCTTGACGCCCCGCCTGCCGACAGAAGACGACTAGCCCCACGGGCAAACACGCATGAGGTCGACGCCTCACGCCAAGAGTCCCGTGCGGAGTAGTCCAACACTTGGCGTTGTGGGAAGGAATGTTGCTACCGGCACTCCAGAGTACGTGATGGGTCAGTGAGCGCTGTCGCCTGTATTCGTAAACAATCGGCTACAATCTCGGCTCTAGGAGTCGGCATTGGCCATGATGAAAAGTATCTTGAGAGCGGTGATCGAGGTAGGCTTTATCGTCTTCCTGTTCTACTCGAACCTCTTGATGGGAGAGTTTGAGCGCTCGGGCATGGGACAGAAAAGGGGCGTTGCTTGGGCCATCGGAGATGTTTTCACCACTGCCAATTTTGAAATTGCCATGATTGCCGCGCTGATCGGCTACAGCCTTTTTGAATTTCTCCGAAAGAGATTCTAGGCAAACGCGGCTCTGATTCTCCGCTGCCAGAGAAGCAGCAAGAGTGCGCCCGCGATGACAGTGCCCGCTCCACCGCGAAGCCAATCGCCTCTCACGCGGTTAGCCGCATCCCCAGGGACCTGTATTGCGATGATTACGACCGCCAGTCTCCATCCCCAAAAACGTCATTCCGCCGCGCCATCATCGATTCCTCCGCAGCTGCGGATCAATTTTTGCCACTCTTCTTGCTCTCAGAAGACGCATACCCATGCCACACATATTCCAGCGCCTCGCCCAGCGTCTGTTGCCTCACCGCGCGGTCGACGTGCCCGGCGTTGCGGGCAAAGACGAATTGGTAGTGATATCCCTTGGCGGCGAGTACCTTCGCCATCTGCTCGTTGGCCAGAACCCAGTCGTGCATGTTGTCGCGCATCACGTTCGGATTGAGCAAATCCCGGTCCCCAACCTCCATCCACAGGCGGATCGGCTTCACCGCACCTTCCGGAATAAGGTGCTCATGAAACTCCCACGCGCCATGCGGCGTTTGCGGATTGTAAGGCCACTGCTGGTTTACAAATGTTCCAGAATAAGTAAGAACACGGTGATACAACTCAGGGTGATACCACGCCATGATCAACGCGCAGGAGCCTCCCGAACTGCCACCCATGGTTGCCCGGCCATCGGGATCCTTCGTCAGTTTCACATGCGCCTGGGATTCCACCAGAGGCAAGACTTCCTTCTCCACAAACTCCGCATAGACTCCCGACATGGTGTCGTACTCAAGGCCGCGTTCACTCCCTTGCGCGTCCCCGCTTCCGTTGCCAATCGAAATCGCAATCATCGCCGGGAGCTTGTGTTGGGCAATCAATGTGTCCAGAGTCGAGAAGAGCAACAGATCAGGCCCGTCCGCCCCCACAATAAAAGGCGCGACGCTGCCGGCGACATACTGCTTGGGAACATAGACGGTCACCTTCCGCGTGTAAGCCGCGGGATGGCTTGTCGTCACCACCAGCTTCGCAGGGTCCGCAGGATCTGGAGTCCCGAAGGTGCCCGCGTCCCGCGCAATGCCGGGATAGATCTTGCTGTCCGACGAGTTCATCGTGAACTCGATCACGCTGCCCCTAGGGATGCCCTCCTGGGAAGACGCATCAGGAGCAACCTCATGCGTAGGCCCGATGATGAAATTGCCGTCCGCATTCACCGGCGGGTTTGTGCCGTCGGGCAACTCCTTCGCCGTGACATACCCGGCAGTGTCAGGGTCCCGCGTCGGCGGCGTCACGCGTTCCGTGGGTCGCGCCGGCATCGGAGTCTGCCCGGAGACTGAATTGACAATCGCGAGGCCAACCAGAACGCAAATGCTCAGACAATGGAGGCATGAAGTCATACTGTCATTCTGCCGCATTTCTACATTCCGGGAAGGAAAAACTGCGGCCCGGGCGATTCAACATTCAAACTTGGCCAGTGAAAGACGAGCTGGCAAATGTGAATTGGCGTGGGCTGGCCAACGCTATTTCTTGTGTGGGCACTTCCGAGTGAGCCTGCCCCAACATCGCTTGCACTCATCTTCGCCCACGGCCCGGCGGATGTGGGACGGCAAGGGGTTGCTCCGAATCCCAGTCAGGCAGGCCACCCAGCCGGCTGATCCTGTTTGAGAATGGCCGACTTTTCGGGATGGTTCGGATTAGAGCGGACGAAAATCATTTGATCCTTCGTGCTGTTTACAAAGCGGTCGGCAGCAGTTTCGCGCAGGAATGCTCTCTCGAAGTTGCCGGAATAGTACTCGTTGTTGACGGAGTACGAGTAGTAGATGGTGGCAACGAAGTAGCTGACATAGCGGACACGGTGTTCCACGACGCTGCCGAACTCCACACGGCCATGTGTAGTGGACCAGCCGCCAGCCATCAACCTTTTGACCATACTCCATGCGAATAGCCGAATCAGCCCGGCGGCGGCAATCGCCACTAGCACGAGGAGAAAGAGCAGCCCGCGTAGGGGACTACCATCAGATGCCGAGTTTGTCATGGTGCCAAAGTATATTCCGTCGGGTTAGTTGGTAAAAAATCTGCATTACACTCACCGACCCCGGATCGGCCAAACGGATCACTTAATAATTCCGCGCTCCGACGCTTCAATAAACCGGATCAGCATGTCCACATCGCCGCCGCGATCCGTCTCTGCCTTCAGCTTTTCCAATGCCTGCGAAGTATTCATCTTCGAGGCCAGCAGAATTTTGTAGGCGCGATGGATCTTCGCAATGCGCTCTTTCGAAAACCCGCGCCGTTCAAGCCCAACTTTATTCATCCCATAGGCGTGCGTGTCGCGCGCCGCCGAGGTCATCGAGTAGGGCAGAACATCTTGCGTGATCGTGGTGCCGCCGCCGATATACGAGTGCGCGCCGATGCGCACGAACTGGTGCACCGGGCACAGCGCTCCCACCACCGCCCATTCTTCGACCGTCACGTGTCCGCCCAGCGTCGCGCCATTCACCAGCATGGCATGATCCTCGATCACGCAATCGTGTCCGATGTGCGTGTAAGCCATGATCAGCAGATGGCTGCCGACTTTAGTCAGGCCTCCGCCCTTCACCGTGCCGCGATTGATGGTCACGCACTCGCGGATCTCATTGTGATCGCCGATTTCAAGCCGCGTCGGCTCGCCCTTGTAGGTGACATCCTGCGGCGCCATGCCGATCGCGCAGAAAGGGAAGAAGACATTATCGGATCCGATCTTCGTCGGCCCGTCGATCACGACGTGTGACTCAAGACGGCAATTCTCGCCCAGTTCAACGTCCGCGCCAACCACGCAATAGGGTCCGATTTTGCAGGACGCAGGGACCTTCGCGCCCGGATCGATAATCGCCGTGGGATGTACGTTCGTGGAAGCTGAATTCATGGGTGATGGATGCGTGAGACCGTTCGTGGAGTGCATCGGGGCTGGGCGATCGCTATCCTGCATTGTCCGTTGCCACTTTCCGATCCACGCCCGCGCGAACTGTCAACCAACTGGCAGGAGACAATTGCCTCGGCCACGCGTGTTCTCCCCACGTAAGCGTATCCTTGCATCTTCGCAGCGGTCATGCCCGGCACCGAGCGCCATCCCGTTACTCCACTTCGAGCCGCAACTGGTCGCCCGGGCTGACCGGCCTGCGGAACTTGGCGCGATCGATCCCGGTAAACATCATCACCTTGTCGCTCCGGTCTTCAACTTCGGTCAGCAGCAGCGCGCCGCCCGCCTGCGCAATGGCTTCCACAATCAGCACTCCCGGCATGATGGGCAGGCCAGGGAAGTGTCCCACGAAAAAGGGTTCGTTGATGGTGACGTTCTTGATGGCGACGATACGCTGTTTCCGCGTGTAATCCAGCACGCGGTCGATCAACAAAAAGGGATAGCGATGCGGCAGAATCTTCAGAATTTCGTGGATGTCGAGCCCGGTCTTCGCCGAGTCCGGCGAAGATTCCGTCACAGGGGTGCTCTTATTCATGGTTGTCTCAAAACGCTGCGTCTCAAAACGGCTTGAAGATTATACTGTACGACTGCGCCCGAAGCTGCTTCGGGCCGGAGAGCGACAACAAGATGCCGGGCAGGAGAATTGCAGCTTCGAAGCGGTCCGCCCAAGCCCAACCCAGCTCAGTGTGGAGCGAACGGCTACGCTACTTCGAAGCCCGACAAGGAGGAGATGGTCCAGACAGTCCGTGAGTTTGTTGCGATCGAATCTCCCAGCGACAACAAGCTGGCAGCCGATCGCATGGGCGCGTTGCTAGCGGCGCGGTTCGAGGCCCTTGGCGGACGCGCGCATGTGCACCGCGCCGAGGAATTCGCGGACAGCGTGCAGATCGATTTCGCTGGACACGAACAGGTCCCGCCCGTCCTGCTGCTCGGCCACTTCGATACGGTCTATCCGCTGGGTACGCTCGCGACCATGCCCTGCCACGTCGCTGACGGGCGCCTGTATGGACCCGGCGTGCTCGACATGAAATCGGGCGTCGCGCTCATGCTCTACGCGATTGAGGCGCTGCAAGCGTGGCATGCGGGACTGCCGCGCCGGGTCACCGTGTTTCTGGTTGCCGACGAGGAAGTCGGCAGTTATTCCTCACGCAGAATTACCGAGGCATTGGCCAGTGAATCCGCTGCCGTGCTCGTGCTTGAACCTGCTGGACCGCGCGGCGCCGTAAAGACTGCGCGCAAAGGTGTTGGTGAATACATTCTGAACGTAAAGGGCGTGGCCGCACACGCGGGGCTCGATCCCGGCAAGGGACACAGCGCGATCGTTGAACTCGCGCGACAAATCACCGCCGTGTCAAAGATGAACGATTTGCGCCGCGGTCTGTCGGTGAACCCCGGAGTGATTTACGGCGGAACCCGTACCAACGTGATCGCGGCCCAGGCTACCGCGGAGATCGACGTCCGAATCAAGCACGCGAAGCAGGCCGCCGCCCTCGATCGCAAATTCCGCTCCCTGAAGCCGTTCGACAAACATTGCAGGCTCAGCATCAAGGGCGGCATCAACCGCATGCCCATGGAGCGGAACGCCGGAGTAGTAGCACTCTACAAAAAAGCACAGGCGATCGCGAAGCAGATTGACTGGAAACTGGAAGAGGCGGCCGTAGGCGGAGGCTCAGACGGAAACTTCACCGCGGGCATGGGCATCCCGACACTCGATGGCATGGGAGGTGTGGGCGAGGGAGCGCACGCCCTCCACGAAAATATTGTGATCTCCGAGTTGCCGCGCCGTGCACTGCTTCTGGCTGGAATGATCGAAAACGCCTGATTTGATTACTGCGGCACAAAGACCAGAAAATAATCCATATTGTCGCCCTTTACAAAGTCATATTGCTCGAGAAACTTGTAGCCCGCCTGTTTCGCCTCGCGAATCACGATGTCGCGGCCTACTCCGTGGTTCTCACCGTTGCCGTTGCGGTCAATGATTCCCACCTTCGCACCCGGGCGCAGCGCCGCGCGCAGGTTCTGCAGCAAAGCCACCGGCTGCGCCACTTCGTGATAGGTCTTGAGCAACAGCACGGCGTCCACTGAACTTGCGGGCAGAAGCGGGTTGTCGGCCTGTGCTCAGGATTGTCTTCACGTTCTGTAACTGTTCCTTCCGCGCCCGCTCGCCGACGTAACGGATCGCCTCCGGGTTGATGTCGACCGCATAAACCACGCCGCTTCCGCCCACTCGCCTGGCCGCGCGAACGGTGAACCATCCTGACCCGGCGCCAATGTCAGCCACAGCCTTTCCCGGCGCGATGCCAAGAATGTCCATGACGCGCTTGATCTGAAGCCGATCTTCGCGGCCCGGAGAATCGAAAATGGAAAGATCTCCCGTGTACGGTTCGCTGGTCTTACGCTGCTGAACCGGCGGCGTAGCCGGAGATGGAGCCGTGGTTTGCGCCGAAGCTGTTACAGCACCGTGGAGGAAGAGCAGCAGCGCCAGCGCGAGAATACGAATGTTGACCATCCGAAGAGACCTCCGATCAAGACAGTGTCTTTTGATAATAGCTCCCAAAAATAGACTCCGGAGAGGTCATCCGGTGAGCGTTTTCGCGAAGCGAGGACGATGTTTGCGAGCTCTCGCCTTTGACTCCGCAGGTTAGGGTAGCCTAAACTTTTCTCAGGGTGTTCGGCTCGCTTTGGCGTGCTCTCGGCGACCGCCCTCGTGGAGGAGTTATGGGTGAAGGTCTTTTTCAGCCTTTGCATTTGCTGTTGATCGTAGCCATCGCGCTTCTGGTGTTCGGCACCAGCAAGTTCGCTGCCGTGGGCAAGGGTCTGGGCGAAGGCATCCGTAACTTCAAAGCCTCGATGAAAGATCCTGAAGCCGCACAGAAGGAAGAGGCGAAGAAGAAAGAGGAGGCGAAGAAAGAAGAAGAGAAAAAGGTTTAACGTTTCTCGCTATTCGTTGCGAATTTGAGCTCGCTCGCTTCTGAAGCCGGCTGCCAAGAACCGCTCTCACCATTTACCGTTTCCCTCGCTCGCGTAGCATTCGAGAAACCAGCGCTACCGGAAGTCCGACCACATTGCTGTAATCGCCTTCAATGCGCGGAATCCACCGCGAAGCCATTCCTTGAATTGCGTATGCTCCCGCTTTATCCATCGGCTCGCCCGTAGCGATGTATTCGCGAATCTCATCTTCGGACAATTTGCTCATGGTCACCAGCGTGGTTTCCGAACCAGTTCTCAGCTCTCGCTTCTCACTTCTGAGTATTTCGTAAGAACGTGGCACGGCACTATCTGCAGCTGACAACTGGCGGCCGGCAACTGCTTCAACTAGGCACACTCCCGTGATTACGTTGTGCACGCGTCCCGAGAGCATACGAAGCATGCGAACCGCGTCGTCGGCATTAGCCGGTTTGCCGAGAATCGTCTGATCGACTACGACAATCGTGTCGGCCCCAAGCACCAAATCCTGCGGCCGGGTGCGCCAAACGGCGAGCGCCTTCTCGCGCGCCAGCCGCTCCGCACACTCGCGCGGCGCCTCGCTTGCCAGCGGAGTCTCATCAATATCCGCCGGCTGCACCGTGAATGGAATGCCGGCGTTGCGCAGAAGTTCCTGGCGTCGCGGCGAAGCGGAAGCGAGAACCAGCATGTGATGTTGATTGTATCCGCAGCCCGGTTAGCGAATCCCGACCAGTCCGCGAACAGATTCGATTAGTTTGGCCGAGTCATAGCCGATCCCGTCCTTGAAAACGGTCTCCACATTCTCAATGTCTTCGATTTTCTTCGACGGATCCCCTCTGATCACCACCAGGTCTGCCTGCTTGCCCGCAGCGATTGTTCCGATGCGATCGAGTTCTCCCAGGTACTGCGCGCCATTGAAAGTCGCAATATGGATCGCCTCCAGCGGCGTGAATCCAGCCTCGACCAGCAGTTCCACTTCTCGCTGATCGCCAAAGCCCGCCAAATCGCCACCCATGCCGGTAGGGTCTTCTCCTGCCAGCAGCAGTCCGCCCGCCTGGACGAACGCGCGCTCGAATTCCTTTTCCTGCTCGTACACCCGTCCCCACGGACGCGGCCCCTTAGTTTGGAGATCGCGAGGAGGCAGGTCGAACCGCACCCGATTTTGGAGAAACTGGTTCCGCGCGTCCTGCGACAGAGCGTCAAGCACGCGCGCCTGTAGCGGTACTTTGTCGGGCACAAATAGCTCGAATACGGGGAGCGTCGAAGTAACCGCTACGTGGTGCGCCACCAGGTCACGAATCGTCTCCTGAATCGGTGCATCGGTCACGTGCATCTTAATCAGTTCCTGCGCGACGGCCTCTTCATCGGGACATTCGTCCGGCCTTTTGCCGGAGAAAAATTCCGTGTCCACGGTGAGTCCGTGTTCGAGATCGTCAATACCGAGCGCAGCCGCCTCGCGAAAGCCGATCGAGCAAAGATGTCCAGTCACCTTGATCCCACGCTTGTGGGCAGCATCAATCGCCGCCTTTAGTACCGCTCGGGAGATGAAGTTGTAAGCCTTGAAATTGTCGACTCCGCGATCGCTCCAGAAATTAACCGTGGCTACCGCTTCCTCTGGAGTCTTTAATTCGGTCATCTGCGGCGCGAATGTGCCCGGCCCCTCCAGGTAAGGCCCGGTCACGTGAATGTGTGGGCCGGGAACTTCACCACGGTCGATCTGCTTCTTGAGAGCAAGGTCCATGTACGGCTCGACGCTGCCCGCCGTGCGAATCGTGGTCACGCCCGCAGCGAGGTACAAAGGTGGAAAGCTGATCGCCATCTCATGAAAAATGACGCCCCCGGCGGGATAGAACATGTGGTCGTGCATGCCCACCAACCCCGGAATCACACTGTTGCCATGCAGGTCGAGCACCCGCGCATCTTTCGGCACGTTCGCCGCGGACGCATCTCCCACCGACTCAATCTTCCCTTTGCTGAGAATGATGGTCTGATCCTCGCGCGCCGCCGCTCCCGTGCCATCGATCACGCGCACATGCGTCAGAGCGACAACCGGCGCATTGATCTTGACGAAAGTCTGCACCGCAGGAGAAAGAGAAAGAGTTTGACCCACAAGGGCCATCCGGCACGCCAGGAGAAATAGCCCGACAATAAAAGAGTTGCGCATGAATTTCTTCTCCACTCGACAGAACAGGATTCTATCGAAGAAACCATTTGCCCAAGTAGCAATCTACGTGGGTCATCCCGAGCGGAGCCGTTCTTCAGGCGGAGAGAGGGATCTCCTTACAGTCACTCCCGCGCAAGAGCTGGCAACCACGGCAAACGAGAACTGCTTTACCCCCTGTTAGAATCAAGGGTTAAGCACTCACTCTCATGGACGCCGCTTTCATCCGCAATTTCGCGATCATCGCGCATATCGACCACGGTAAATCCACGCTGGCCGACCGCCTGCTGGAGCTGACGGGATCGGTGACCGCGCGCGAAATGCAGGCCCAAGTGCTCGACTCCATGGATTTGGAACGCGAGCGCGGCATAACTATTAAGGCCCACGCCGTTCGCATGGCCTACACCGCGCAAGACGGACAGACTTACCAGCTCAACCTGATCGACACGCCCGGCCACGTGGATTTTTCCTACGAGGTTTCTCGCTCTCTGGCATCCTGCGAAGGCGCGCTGCTCGTCGTCGATGCCTCGCAGGGAGTCGAGGCTCAGACGCTGGCCAACTCCTATCTTGCGATCAATCACGGCCTCGAAATCATTCCCGTCATCAACAAGATCGATCTGCAAAGCGCCGACATCCCACGCACGAAAGAAATGATTGAAAGCGCCGTCGGTCTCGATACTTCTGACGCGGTGCTGATCAGCGCCAAGACCGGCCAAGGTGTTCCCGACGTTCTTGAAGCGATCGTGAAGCGTGTTCCTCCGCCCAAGGGCTCGCCCGACAATCGGCTCCAGGCGCTGGTTTTCGACTCCTGGTTTGACGCGTACCGCGGCGTCGTCGTACTGACCCGCGTGTTTCAAGGAACTCTGCGCAAGGGCGACAGGATTCGCCTCTGGTGGAACGGCACAACTTTCGACGCGGAAACTCTCGGCGTGCTCACGCCCAAGCCAGTCGAGATCGACCAGCTTGTGGCCGGCGAAGTCGGCTTCATCATCGCCAACATCAAGAATGTCGCCGACACCAAGATCGGCGACACCATCACCCACGACGCCAATCCCGCGCTCGAAGCCTTGCCCGGCTTCGAAGAAATCAAGCCCATGGTCTTCGCCGGGCTTTATACGGTCGATGCCCACGAGCATACCCAACTGCGCGAGGCCCTGGAAAAATTGCGGCTGAACGACTCCTCCTTCTTCTTCGAGCCCGAAAGTTCCGTCGCGCTCGGCTTCGGCTTTCGCTGCGGCTTCCTGGGCCTGCTTCACATGGAAATCATCCAGGAACGCCTGGAGCGCGAATTCAATCTCGATTTGATCACCACCGCTCCCGGCGTCCGCTACAAAATTACCAAGACCGACGGCACGATGGTCGAAATCGACAATCCTTCCCGCTGGCTCGATCCCAGCGAAATCGCCAAAGTTGAAGAGCCGGTAATCCTGGCCACGATTCTCACCAACGAAGAATACGTCGGCGGAATTCTCAAGCTGGTCGAAGAAAAGCGCGGCAAGCAGAAAACTTTCGAATACGTCAGCTCCTCGCGCGTGATGCTCCACTACGAATTGCCTCTGAACGAAATCGTCCTCGACTTCTACGATCGCCTCAAATCCGTTTCGCGCGGATATGCTTCTCTCGACTACCACTTGGCCGACTATTGGGAGTCGCCCATGGTCAAGCTCGACATTCTGGTTGCGGGCGAGCCAGTGGATGCGCTCTCCATCATCGTCCACCGTGACTTCGCCTATGAACGCGGCAAACTCCTGGTTTCCAAAATGCGCGAACTCATCCCTCGCCAGATGTTCGAGGTGGCGATCCAGGCTTCCATTGGCGCCAAGATCATCGCCCGTGAAACAGTACACGCCATACGCAAGAACGTTATTGCGAAATGTTATGGCGGCGATATTTCACGTAAGCGCAAGCTGCTGGAGAAGCAGAAGGAAGGCAAAAAGCGCATGAAGCGCATCGGCCGCGTCGATATTCCGCAAGAGGCTTTTTTAGCTGTGTTGAAGGTCGGCGAGGGAAGCAACTGAGAAGTTGGTCTTTTCCCCAAGTTGGCGATGTCCCAACATCCAATAAGTTGATCAGCATTTCTCGACGAGATGCTAAGGAGCGACGGGTCGAAAAATCTCGAAAAAGCTGACCGAAAACGAAATTACCAAGTCCTCAAAATGTGCAAATCTCAAAACCGGAGAGAAGTCGATTTCGTCCGATCCGCGCCCATGTTAATGCTTCATGAATTGCATAACTGGTTACCGTTCATGCCTTTAACGGCAGCCGGACCGTCTTCCCGAAACCGACCGATCGGTCCTTGCGGAAAGAGATTTCGAAATCGGTATTCAATTCCACAAGGTTTTCCACAGGTCGACCCGCCATTTTTAGCGCGTCCGCAAACCTAACTTCCTAAGGGACTTACTGAGGCGTATCTAGGGTCTTTCCTGTAGGTGTATGTCACTCGTCAGAGCCGTTTCCTCCCTCCGCGAGCGACTCGAATCTCGTGCTGTTTTTCAGGAACGCCATACGGACTTTTCCGATCGGGCCGTTCCGCTGTTTGGCAATAATGATCTCGGCCTTGCCCTGCAACTCCGGGTCATCCTGCTTATAGATCTCTTCGCGGAAGATAAACATTACCAAGTCGGCATCCTGCTCGATCGACCCCGACTCGCGCAAGTCGGCCAGTTGCGGACGATGATCTCCGCCGCGGCTCTCCGGAGCGCGGCTCAACTGCGAGAGCGCAATCACCGGCACCGCAAGTTCCTTGGCCAGCGCCTTTAGCCCGCGCGAAATTGCTGAAACTTCCTGCGTACGATTCTCGAAACCGCCTGCCTCCGCCCGACATCAACTGCAAATAGTCCACGATGATCAGATCCAACTTGCCGCCTTGTGCCTGCTTCAATCGCCGCGACTTCGCCCGCATCTCGCTGAGTGAAATGCCGGGAGTGTCGTCGATGAAAATCGGAGCGTGCGCCAGTTGCTCCATGGCGCGCACAACTTTCTTTGTGTCGTCCTGCCATAGCGACCCGGTGCGCATCTTGTGGGCGTCGACTCGGGCCTGCGAACAGAGCAAGCGCATCAGCAGCGCCTCGCGCGACATTTCCAGCGAGAAGACGCCCACCACCTGCTGATCTTCAATCGCGGCATTTTCCGCAATATTCATCACGAAAGCCGTCTTGCCCATGGAAGGCCGCGCCGCAATAATCACCAGATCGGAACGCTGCAGGCCCGACGTCATCTCGTCCAGATCGGTGTAGTGTGTGGCCAGTCCGGTAATGCGCTGGCCGCGTTGCAGCAGCGCGTCGACCGAGCCAAACGACTCGCGCACGATTTCCTGCACGCCCATGAAGCCGCGCCCAATGCGCTTGTCCGACAGCTGGAAGAGTGCGGCCTCGGCGTCGCTGAGAACATCTTCGGCCGCGTCCCCCTGGTCCGACGCGCGCGCAATCGCCGTAGTAGCAGCGGAAATCAGCCCGCGCAGCATCGCCTTGTCGCGCACAATCTTGACGTAGTGCTCAATGCTCGGGCGGTCGGGCACGCCATCGACCAGGCTCGACACGTAGGCCACGTCGCCGATGGGCTGCAGATCCTTGTGCCGGTCGAGCTCCTCGATCAGCGTGATCATGTCGATCGGCCGCGATGATTCCGCCAGATCGACCATGCGCGAGTAAATGCGGCGATGCGAATCGAGCGAGAAGTCTTCAATCCGCAAATGCTCGGCCGCCTGGTTGTAGGCAAAGTTATCGAGCAGAATCGCGCCCAGAATCGAGCGCTCGGCCTCAACGTTCGCCGGAAGCGTGCTGATGCTGTAATCGGTAGTAGCCATTGACGTGTACCGCACTCTGACTGTTCTTAGGTCCTCAGCATAAGCGAAGACAAAGCGAAACGCCAAATGAATTGTGAAGAACCTGTGAAGGTCCACGATATGTTGTGGAAACTATTAGAAAAGCAGTCCGTTACTGTCACAGGTTTCGTATCGTGTAAGCGTGTAAGCACGGCGAAACGCTAAAGCCAGAGCTAGGAGCTAGGAGCTAGGAGCTAGGAGCTAGGAGCTGAGAGCTGAGAGCTGATAGCTGATAGCTAAAATAAAAATGCGGCCCGGGCCAGCCACCCGAGCCGCATCGTACGTGGTTTCCTGCTCTGCCGTATCACCGCCGATTGGCGGAATGACCGCTTCAGCCCGACAGCGCTCGAAAGCAATGCCGCGTTGGCCAAAGCCAGCTGCCGATCCGTCACCTTGCGATCACGAACCCGACAACCGCCACGGTGGCCAGCGGCCCTGTTCCCGCCCTGAAGAGCGGAGTGGGGGAGGAGGCCGCAACGCCCGGGCAACCAGTTCGCGCTCGCGCGCGTTTTCTGGATTCCCCCCGGCAATTCACCCTCGAGAATCACCGGTTGCCGCTGGCTCTGCCGCAATCATCCGGCAAGTTCAGGAACTCTCACGTTTCGCTGAATCCACTCTCACGCGAATCGTCGCGCCCCGCAACACAAAAAATCTGTTTCGTTGTGCAGAAACTGTGGAGGACGTATATTCCCTGTGCATGTCCGAGGAAAACTGAGAATTAATATTTCCGGATGATTCTGAGGGCCGGGTGCCCCATGTCTCGCCTCTTTTGCGAGAAAGTGGCACCGCTACGTGGCGAAGCACACTTCCTGCCAAATCCAATCCCCAAGACGGCGCATAGCACTGCATTTCATCGTTTCTCCGGATCGACCTCATTGCGGTCCAGCCACCATTTGAAGAAATTCATAGCGGTCTCCGGTCGGCTCAAACCGCCCGCGGGACGGTGACTTCCAACTGGTTCCGCCGGCTTTAAAACGTCTCGATTGACTTTATGTAGCATGTATCGTTACACTATACAGGTGATCAAGAGCTTCCGCCATCGTGGCGTGGAGAAGTTGTTCCGCACTGGATCGAAAGCGGGATTCAGCCGAAACATGCCGGCAAGCTGCGTTTGCAACTGTTCGCCCTTGACAATGCTAGGCAGCCGGGAGACCTGAACGCACCGGGATGGAAGTTGCACCGCCTTGCCGGGGAACTCAAGGATCATTGGGCGATCAGCGTCAGCGGGAACTGGCGCCTGACATTCAAATTTGAAGGCGAGGATGCAATCCTCGTGGACTATCAGGATTATCACTAGGAGGCATGTAATGCGCATGCACAACCCACCTCATCCCGGCCTGGTTCTCCGCGAATATCTGGGAGACCTGGCCGTGACCACGGCGGCGGCTCATCTGCGGATTACACGGGTGACGCTATCGCGCGTGCTCAACGGCAAGGCGGGAATCTCTGCCCCAATGGCCATTCGGCTGGCAGCCGCCCTTGGCACCACCCCCGAGCTGTGGATGAATATGCAGTCGCAGTACGACCTGTGGCGCGCCTGGCAGTCCCGCCAACCGGCCGTCGGCAGATTTGCGCACCGCAGAAAAGAACCGAGGGCCGCGCCAGGCTTCCGGCGCGAGCCCGGGCAGTCTAAAGCCGCGACCTGAAGTCATTCGCCGCGAGAAAATAGCAGGCGCCGCTACGTGAGTAGTGTTAATCCCGCACTCCATCCATAAACGCTCGCAGCTTCCGCGACCTCGACGGATGCCTGAGCTTGCGCAGCGCCTTGGCTTCAATCTGGCGAATGCGTTCGCGCGTCACCGCAAACGACTGCCCGACTTCTTCCAAAGTATGCTCGCTGCCGTCTTCGAGGCCGAAGCGCATCTTGATGACTTTCTCCTCGCGCGGGGTCAGCGTGCGCAGGACCTGTCCCGTCTGGTCCTTCAGGTTCACGTTGATCACCGCCTCGGCGGGAGAAACCACGCCGCGGTCTTCGATGAAATCGCCCAGATGCGAATCTTCCTCTTCGCCAATCGGCGTTTCGAGAGAGATCGGTTCCTGCGCGATTTTCAGCACCTTGCGCACTTTCGCCACCGGTATGTCCATGCGCTTGGCAATCTCTTCCGACGTAGGCTCGCGTCCCAGTTCCTGCACCAACTGCCGCGAAGTGCGGATCAGCTTGTTGATGGTCTCGATCATGTGAACAGGGATGCGAATCGTACGCGCCTGATCGGCAATGGCGCGGGTAATGGCCTGCCGAATCCACCACGTAGCATACGTGGAAAACTTGTAGCCCCGCCGGTATTCGAATTTGTCGACGGCCTTCATCAGGCCGATGTTGCCTTCCTGAATCAGGTCGAGAAACTGCAGTCCGCGGTTGGTGTATTTCTTGGCAATCGAAACCACCAGGCGGAGGTTGGCCTCAATCAGCTCGCGCTTGGCCTGCTCCGCATTCATATCGCCCTGGATGATCTCGCGCTGGGTGCGCTTGAGTTCAGGGAACGACACGCCGGTTTCGAGTTCCAGCTTTTCCACTTCACCGCGAATCGCGCGCGCCTGCCGGCGATATTCTTTTTTCTGCTCTTCGCTGCGAGTGGCCTCGGCTTTGCGCTCTAGGTTCTGCGTCTGGCGATCAAGCGAACGCATGCCGTCGACGGTTTTGTTAAGGCGTTCAATAAGCCGCTTGCGTTCGGCGTTAGTGAACCCCAGCTTGCGCACCGCCTGCGACACGGCAACGATGCTGCGCGCCAGCTTCCGGCGGGCCCGGCGATGATCCTTCGGCTTCTTCTTCAGAGAAACTTCGGCATACTTTTCTTCGAGCAGCGCGGCCTTTTTGTACAGCTTGGCCATGTCGTCGATCTTGCCCGTGAACTCGTTCAGGCGATTCTGCAGGATCTCGTCGGTGATCTCTTCCTCGTCGAAGGTGACCACTTCCTTGATCGAGCGCACGCCCTTCTTCAGGTCCTCGCCCATTGCCAGCAGTTCGCGAATCACAATCGGCGAACGCGACAGAGCCTTGAGTACGCGCAGTTGTCCGCGCTCAATGCGCTTGGCAATTTCCACTTCGCCTTCGCGCGTAAGCAGCGGCACAGTTCCCATCTCGCGCAAATACATGCGGACGGGATCGTTGGTTTTTTCCAGAGCTCCAGGGGTCAGGTCGAGCTCGACATCCTCCCCTTCTTCAGATTCGTCGAATTTCTTATCGAGAGTGGCGGACGGAAGCTTGGGCCCCTCCAGCACGTCGATTCCCTGCGTACCGATTGTGGTCAGCAGATCATCCAGGTCTTCGGGACTGTGCACATCGTGCGGGATCAGGTCGTTCACCTGATCGTAGGTGAGATATCCCTTCTCTTTGCCCGTATCGATCAGCTTTTTAATGTCATCGAACTTGTCTTCAAGAGCCAAAAGGTGTGTCCTTAAACTTCGTTATTCCGCTCCACAGGAGCGTGTGATACAGTTCCTTCAAAGGGTGGGAATGTGGGTTGTGCGGGAATGTGCGTCTTGCACAAACTTACGGAGTTTAGCACATAAGTCCTGTGCCGTCTATCGGATGCCCGCCTGACCTCTCCCGTACCCGCCGCTATCTGCAATTCTCTTAAATACTTAGATGGCTCGGAGCCGATTTTTGTTTCACGCTGTTTTCTTCGTTCCACTCGTTTCAAGCCATTTTCGCCAGACTGCTCTCGGCTAAACCAGGATCCCGCAGCGCCCGGCTGATTCGCTCCAATTCCGTCAGAAGTTCCCGCAGCCGCTCCTTATCTGCAGCCAGGCCGGGCTTCTTAAGTTCCCGTTGCACATCCTCCTGCCGCCGCCGCAAATGAATCCGGCGCAAAGCCCGGACCGCGGCCTCCAGCACCTCTGCGGTGAGTTCCTCATCTTCTCTCAGCAAAATCGACGCCAGCATCCGGCGATCGCTCTCTATGGCCGGTACCTCAAGCACATCGGCATAATCGCGGCCCGCATTTAACCGGGAATCGTTGAGGAGCGACTCCGCCAGCGACTCCGTTGCAAGCCCGCGATGCAGCGCTTCGTTCTGCAAGACAAACTGCGCCTGCCGCGCCGGATCAAACTCTTCCTCCGCGCCGTCGCGCGCAGAAATATGTTCTTCGCCCGGCTGCATCTGCCGCACTGAAGCCAGCGCGCGAATCAGAACTTTTTCCGCATCGGTCACCTGCGCCTCCGCCGTGGCTTTGACGGCGGAAGTCGAGCGCGTCCCCGCCGCATGCCGCAACTCCTGCCGCAGTACCGCCGAATCGATCCCCAACTTCTGTGCGATCTCCTGCGCCAGTTCGTCGCGCACAATCCGGCTGGGCACGCGCTGAATATGCGGCAACAGATAATTCACCGCCTTATGCTTGCCATCGCCGCTCCGCACGGGAAATTGCGCGCGCGCCCGCTCGATGAGGTAGTCAAAATACTTTTGCGAAGTCTTTAGCGCCTCGCCGTAGGCTTCTTTCCCCTTACGCCGAATATAAAGATCGGGATCAAATCCCTGTTCCAGAGTCAGCACTTTGACCGTGAATTCTTCCTCAACCAGCAATCCTAATGTGCGCTCGGTCGCCTTCGCCCCCGCCGTATCGGGATCGAAGTTCACCACCACATTTTTGCTGAACCGCCCCAGCAGCTTGGCCTGCAGCTCGGTGAAGGCCGTCCCCGAACTGGCGATCACGTTCTGAAATCCGGCGGCATAAACCGAAATGCAATCCATCTGTCCCTCAACCAGGATTGCGTAGTCAAACTTTTTGATCCACTCCTTGGCCACATCCAGATTGAACAGCACACGGCTCTTGGAATAGATCGAAGTCTCCGGCGAGTTCAAATACTTGGGCCCAGATTTTTCATCTGTAGCCAACGTTCGCCCCGTAAACGCAATCACCTTCCCCGCCTCACTCGCGATCGGAAACATGACGCGGTTGCGGAACTTGGAATACATGGCAGCGGCTTCCGGCTTCCGGCTTTCGGCTTTCGGCTTCCGCTCACCCGACGCTGGAGGTCCGCCGTCCTGATCATCGCCACCACCCACATTCTTGTCATCCCGAGCGGAGGCGGACAACCCGTCCGAGAGTTGTCCACCGGAGTCGAGAGCCTTCCCTGAGCCTGTCGAAGGGGACCTCGGGTTTTGCTGACGGCTGCCATCTGACAGCTGAGAGCTGTCTTCCGGAAGCCGAGAGCCGGAAGCCGGAAGCCGCTCCTCCTGCTTCCACGAAAACAACCCGCTCTCCCGCAGCACATCTTCGCTGAATTCCCCCTTCAGCCGATCGCGCAACAGAAATCCCGAATCCGGCGCATATCCAATCCGAAACCGCGCAATCATCTCCTCATCGAGCCCGCGCCCCGCCAGATATTCCCGTGCCCGCCCCCCCTCCGGACGCCGCAAACACTCCCGAAAAAACTCGACCGCCCGCTCATGCACGTCCAGCAACTGCCCCCGCAACCGCGCTTCCTTGGCCTCGCCCGGAGTCGAATATGCAGCCTTGGGTAGCGGAATCCCCAGCTTCTGCGCGACCATCCGGACAGCTTCCGGAAATGTAATATTCTCGATCTTCTGCACGAAGCTGAACACGTCTCCCGAGAGCCCGCATCCAAAGCAGTGATAAAACTGCCGTGTGGCATGCACCGAAAACGACGCCGTCTTCTCCCCATGAAAGGGACACAGCCCCGAATAATTCTGCGCCCCCGCCTTCTTCAGCTTGATGTAGTCGCCGACGATTCGGACAATATCCGCCTGCTGCTTCACCGTGTACGCGAAATCGCCAGGGTTCGCCATCTGAGGGACGTTACACTGCTCCGCAAATTGTGAGGCATGGAGTGGCTGATTGGAAGATACGCGAGAGGGATTGTTGTGGAGAAGCTGTGGAAAGGACGATGCAAGTGTGGACGATAGAGGAAACTGTGCTGAAAATACGGCCTTTAAGTGATAACGCTACATTGTCCAACTTTACGTTGAAAGATTCAACAATTCTTGAATTGAGTTTGACCGTCTACTCTTCTCCGTCCACATCAATTCCTGAGCCGGCTCCGGCGATTGCATTCTCAAGTTGACGCTCCGCCTTCAACTCCTCTTCGGTCAATATTCTCGTAGTAGGCCTCGGTAGCGCACTCAAGAGGCGTCATGAGTTTTTTCTTAGGCTTTTTCATTACCTGTTAAGCGATTTTAAACGTTCAACTCCACCACCGTAGCTCCTCCCCCTCCTTCATTTTGCGGAGCCTCAGCCACCGTCGCCACATGCGGATGCTGCTGCAGCATCAGCCGCAGAGCCTTCCGCAGGATGCCCATGCCGCTGCCATGCACCACGCGCACCCGCGGCAGCCCCGCCAGAAATGCACGGTCCACAAACTTCTCGACTTCCCGCGACGCCTCGTCCACGGTCTGCCCAATCACGTTGATCTCGCTGGGCACGGTCCCGCCCTCGTTTTCGAGCGAGACAGAAATCCCATGCGCCCGCGCCGCCTTTACCGGAGAGTCTACCGCCGCCTGTGCGCTCACCAGCACCTCGGCAATATCGTCGCGCGCGATTTTCATCTTCATCGCGCCCATCTGCACTTCAAAGTGACTGTCATCAACCTTGCGCACCACCCGCGCTGGACGCCCCGTCGACTTCAACTTAACGGTATCGCCTTCCAACACTTGCTTCACTACCTTGGGCTGCGCATGCGGGTCGCCCTGATCGGCGCCGGTGGAATGCGCCACCACGCTCGAATCGAACTGCTCGCGAAACTCGCGGCGTAATTTTGCCACGCGCCGTTCGGCATCCTTCGAAAGTTTCTGCGCCGCCGCGCGATCCTGAATCGCCAGCACCGCCTCGCGCGCCTGATACTCGAATTCCCGCAGCACACTCTCCAGTTTCTTTTCCATCTCGCGGACTTTCGCTTGCTGCTCTTTGCGTCCCTCCGCCGCCAGATGCGCCTTCTCGCGTTCGAGTTCCTGCTCACGTGCCTTCAGGCGCAGGCGTTCGTTTTCGGCTTCGCGCAGATCGGCATGCAGCTTGTCGAGAAATTGGCCGACGTCCCGGGCCTGCGTCCCGAGTTTCGAGCGCGCACCGTCGATGATGGCCTGATTCAAGCCCAGCCGCCGCGCGATATTAATGCCCGCCGACGCTCCCGGCACGCCTACTTTCAATTCATACGTCGGCCGCAGCGTCGCCTCGTCAAACCCCACCGACGCATTCACCACGCCGGGAGTGTTCGCCCCGTAAACTTTGAGCGAAGTGTGATGCGTAGAGATCACTGTCATGCAGCCGATGCCGCCAAAGTGTCCCGCAATCGCCACCGCCAAAGCCGCGCCCTCTTCCGGATCGGTTGCCGACCCCAACTCATCCAGCAGCACCAGCGACTGCGAGGTCGCCGTGCGCGAAATAAAATCAATATTGGTAACGTGCGCCGAGAAAGTGGAAAGATTTTGCTCGATCGACTGGTAGTCGCCAATATCAGCCAGCACGGCGTCGTACACCGGCAATTCAGCACGATCAGCCGGCACCGGAAGCCCCGACTGCGCCATCAACGCCAGCAGTCCAACAGTCTTGAGCGTAACCGTCTTCCCGCCGGTATTCGGCCCCGTAATGATCAGTTGCCGCCGTTCGCCCTCCAGTTCCACGCTGACCGGAACGACAGAAATGCCTTTGCCTTTAAGGTTTCGCTCCAGCAGCGGATGCCGCGCATTATGAAGCAGCAAACGGCTCGTGTGGCGACGGGCGCCTTCGCCCGTCCAGCCTGAGCCTGCCCTGAGCGGGTCGAAGGGGCGAAGCCCGGCTCCCTCTCCAGCGCTCTCTAAATCGCCCCCACTCAACTGCACCGCTACGCAGTTGTAATCCTCCGCAAACCGCGCCTTAGCAAATTGCAGTTCCAACTCCCCAAGCACATCCACCGCAACCAGAATCTCCGCCTGCGCCCCAATGCGCTGCGTCATCTCCAGCAAGATGCGGTGAATCTCTGCCAACTCCTCTTCCAGCAACCGCACCAGCTCATTATTCTGTTCGATCGTCTCCAGCGGCTCGACGAACACCGTCTGTCCGCTCGAACTGGCTCCGTGCACCACTCCCTGTACGCGCCGCTTCTGCTCGACCTTCACCGGAATCACAAAGCGTTCTCCGCGAATGGTTACCAGTTCATCCTGCACTGTCCCACCCTCGGCCAGGCGTCGCAAATATCCGCGCAAAGATTCCTGAATCGAGCGCCGCTGTTTTTCGATCTCGCGCCGAATACGCGCCAGTTCGGACGAAGCTTTATCTTCCAGAGTCCCATCGGGCTGAATTTTGTTTCGGAAAAAACGCAGAAACTCGGTGAAGTCCAAGATCTGCTCCGAGAGCGCCCGCACTTCTTGCCAATCCGACTTCATATTCGCCGGAGGGTGCAGCGCAATCTCTCGCCATTCCGCCGCCCGATCCACCACCAGGATTACGTCGCGAATCTCGCTAGTCTCCAGGGCCGCTCCCGCAATGCGCGATTTCTCGACCAGCAGATCGATCTCGATCAGCCCGGAAAAATCAAATCGTCCGCCCACGCGCCGGAATTCCCGAATCTCGCCCGCCAGCTCCTGCTGACGCTCAATCCAGTCGCGGTTAGTCGACGGACTCAGCCCAGCAATCCGCCCCTGCCCCAAAGGCGAGGAAGCATATCCCCGCAGCAATTCCCGCAGAGCGTCGAACTCCAGCACCCGCGCCGAACTATGCTTCAATTCTCCCGGCATCGGATTTCATGGTACAGGAGCAGCAGCCCGTAACACCGACGGAAAGTTTGAAAGGCGAAATCGAGCAGGCGATCTACCAGATAAGGATTTCGAAAAGATTGGAGAAAATGAGAGATGAACTTGCGGCTCCCCGCATTGTCGGAAGGCCGTTAGTGCTCGACAGTCATAACGCTCAGTGGCCCACCGCTCCCGCCACCTTCGCAGAAACTCTCTCAGCTTCCGCCGGCAGCTGGACCACGAACAGCGCTCCACCTTCCCGTTTGTTCTGGCAGGTAATTTTGCCGTTATGATCCTGGATCACCCCATAAACCGCGCTCAGGCCCAGGCCTGTACCTTTTCCAACCGCCTTCGTCGTGTAGAAGGGATCGAAGACTCGTTGCGGCTCACGAATGCCCGGTCCTGTATCGGAAAACTTGAGCACGACCTCTTTACCCTGGCCTTTCGCCGTAATTTCCAGAGTTCCTCCGCCGGCTTCTTCCAGAGCGTCCAACGCATTCTCAATGATCTCGACAAACGCCTGAAAGAGTTGGTTCGCATTGCCCTGCACCCGGGGAAAGTCAGGGTCCATTGAGAGATCAACACGGATCTTGCCCGATGGACGCCGCGACTCCAGGATCTGGATCGCCCGGTTCAGCAGGAGGCTGACATCTACCGGGATTTTTTCCGTCGGCGACTGCTGGGCAAAGCTCAACAGATCGACGACCAGATCACGAGTGCGCTGCGCCTGATTCACAATCTTGCGCACCAGAGCATTCTGTTCTTCTGTGAGCCGTTCCTTCGCCCACAGTTGTTCCGAATAACTCATGATGGCGGTCAGGGGATGATTGATGTCGTGTGCCGCTCCCGCCACCAGGTTCCCGAGAGAAGCCAGCTTTTCTTTCTGTACCAGTTCGCTCTGCAAACGCTTCTGGCTGTCGTATCCCCGGCGCGATTCCTGCAGGACGGCCATCAGCGCCTGGTCCTGGACATACTGCCGCAGGAACACGAACGCGCCCAACAGCAACATTGCCACCAGCACGGTGGAAATGCGGAACACCCGCGAGGGAGCAGGCGATTGGTCGAACAATACAGTCCATAGCCCCAACACCGGCAGTGACAACAGCGCCATCATCGCGAGTCGCGGAATCACTTTCTTCCAGCGCGGGTCCAAACTGATCTCGCGGCTTTGCAGATTCCATTTCCGCGCCGACAAAACTGCCGCCGCCATCCACGCCAGTGCCGCGATGAAAGGGACATCGTACAGACTTCCCGCATAGTACCTGCCATTCTCTACCGCCCCCGTGAGCACTCGCAAACTGATGGCATACAGCAGGCCAACGGAAAAAAGATGCAAGTAGAGCCGCCGCCATCCGCTCGAACTGGTCCAGGCCGCCTGCCCTAACACTGCCAGCAGCAGAATATTTTCCAGCAGATAAAGCCGCTTGTAACAAACATTGTAGAGCTCGAAATTCAGCACCACATACTGATGCGGAAATACAAGAAAGGCATAAACAAAGATCCACCATCCCAGCAGCATCAGAAAATTCCGCAGATTAAGATGAACGCTGCCTTCCTTTCTCAACAAGTCGGGACGCCAGGCTACCGCCCCGATCATCGGTACCGCGTGAAAGAAAAGAATGATGTCGAAGACAGAGATGTCGGGAATTTGGCGATGCAGAAATAAGTCGCGATAGCTCCAAAAGGCCTGATGGCACGCCCACAGGGAAAATCCGAACGTCATCAGCGCCCAGAAACTGCGCTCCTGCCCCGGACGCGCCAGAGCATTGCTCAGCGCGATCCCGGCGGCCGCCAACAGCAGCCCGAGTCCCGCGAGGTCGGCAAATAAGGTCAGCCCAGCACTTTTGTGGGCAAGAGCCGACGCTCCCGCAAAAGCCAGAGTTATTCCGGCCGCTGCGGCAAACCAACGGTCGCGCCGAAACAGATCCATCCCTCTTAATTCTATGGCACCGACTCCGCCATACCGAGAGCGCGGAAAGCCCGAAGGTTACTTCCGTCACCTACCGGTTCGAGCTAAAAACCGCCACGGGCGGGTGGGGATTTTTGATCTGCTTCTAACGTGTTCTGGAAACCAGGGCCCCAGAGTCAAAGATGTTCTAGAATCACTTAGGGGCACGGATCCACCGCTCCCCCGGTGACCGCCATGGCATTCCCCACAACCCGTCTTCGCCGCCTCCGCCGCACCGCGGAGCTCCGCAATCTGGTAAGCGAAACCCGCCTCACCCCTGACGCCTTCGTCTATCCCATGTTCGTCTGTCCCGGAGAAGGCATCCGCAAGCCCGTCCGCTCCATGCCCGGAGTGTTCAATCTGTCGGTGGACGAAGCCGTAAAAGAGGCCCAGGAAGTTCATTCCCTGGGCGTGCCCTCGGTCATCCTGTTCGGTCTGCCCGAGATAAAAGATGAAGTCGCCACCGGCGCCTGGGACGAAGACGGCATCGTCCAGCAAGCCACTCGCGCTCTCAAGCACGAAGTTCCCGACCTGATTCTGATAGGCGACGTCTGCCTCTGCGAATACATATCGTACGGCCACTGCGGAGTCGTAAAAGCCGGCCCCCAATCCCTAGGCGCCGCCGCAGTCGACGCCATGGACACCGCCCGCGTAGTCGGCGTGAAGAGTCCCGAAGAAAAAGAAAAAGCCATTGCCCAAGCCGCCGCGCGGATGGCCCGCGTGGCCAACGCGAGTTATGAAATCGACAACGACTCCACGCTCGATCTCCTCGCCCGCACTTCAGTCTCGCTGGCCAAAGCCGGCATCGACATCATCGCCCCCTCCGACATGATGGACGGCCGCGTCGCCGCCATCCGCCGCGCCCTCGACGGCGCCAGCCTCATCAATACGCCCATCCTTTCCTACGCCGCCAAATTCGCCTCCGGCTTCTACGGTCCCTTCCGCGAGGCCGCCGACTCCGCCCCGCAATTCGGCGACCGCCGGTCCTATCAAATGGACGGAGCCAACCTGCGCGAAGCCATGCGCGAAATCGAAGCCGACATCGAAGAAGGCGCCGACATGATCATGGTCAAGCCCGCCCTGCCCTACCTCGACGTAATCGCCGCCGCCCGCGCCCGCTTCGACCTGCCCCTCGCCGCCTATCAAGTCTCCGGCGAATACGCCATGATCGAAGCCGCCGCCCAAAACAACTGGATCGACCGCGACCGCGTCATGATGGAATCCCTCCTAAGCATCCGCCGCGCCGGCGCCACCATCATCCTGACGTACTACGCCAAAGAAGCCGCCAAACTTCTAGCATGATTATGTGGCGCGGGCGACCCGCCCGCGATTGTGGGGACTCCCACGAACCAAGCAATAGGCACACGGGAAGGGCACGACTTCAGTCGTGCCATAAGACCGCGGAAAAATACAACCTTGTCATTCCGAGCAAAGCGAGGAATCTGCTCTCCCATCCCCCTCCACCGCTCCCCCGTTGTAAACATCAGAGATAGAAAATTCCATCCTGTGTATTGCAGGAATCGGAAATAGGCAAGCCTTCGGGGCGATAGCGATTAACGCCATACCGCCGTTGGATATTGCCTTTGAAAAGAATCAATGCTTCCCCTTCTACACCTATGCCGAAGACGGAACCCACCGCCGCGAGAACATCACCGATTGGGTCCTCGAACAATTCCGCGCCCGCTACCACGACCTCTCCATCACCAAGTGGGACATCTTCCACTACATCTACGCAGTCCTGCACCACCCCGAGTACCGCGAACGCTACGCCGCCAACCTCCGCCGCGAACTCCCGCGCATTCCCTTCGCGGGTTCCACGGGGGCTGAAGCCCACAATGATGGAACGCCTGACGCCGGGCTGAAGCCCGGCTCTTCCACGGTATCTCCACAGGTCTCGGGCGGTAACAAAGCTGCGTCACCGAACTCCGGCAGTGACGTGGAAGAGCGGCGCTTAAGCGCCGCGTCCGTAGGCAAGAAAGATTCCCGCGCTTTAGCGACCTGTGGCATCCGACGCGGAAATCTTCCGCGCGCTCGTCAAAGCCGGCCAGCGCCTCGCGGAAATTCACGTCCACTACGAACAACAACCCGAATACAAACTAAACCGACAAGCGCAGCGGCATCACCAATGATCCTAACCGTGCCGACGATCCGCAATACATTCGGCTAATCGGTCAGGTAATAACCGTCAGCCTTGAAACGGTAGCGATCGTGCGTGGCCTTCCGCCTCTCGGCTTGCCCCAATAGAAGCCTGAAGGATTTCCACAGAGCCCGTTGTGACGCCCAACCTTGACCTCAACAAGTGATTCAGCCGAACATGGGCCGTGCGAAGTTACTCCGAAGAAATCGCGGTGGAGAGTTGGCAACCGAACTCCTTTGTTTTGAAGATTTTGACCTCTAACCCATTTGTTATCAAGATTTTGCAAAGCCATTTTTGTAGAACTCGAATGTTTTCAAGATTTTAGAGGATTTAGAGGGGGGAGGGGTGGGGTTGCGAAATGGTAAACTCCGGTCCAAAACGGAGTCCAAAAGAAAAAGCCACGGTCATCCGCGGCTTTGTTCTGAACGAGGGAAAATCGAAACTTCGAGCTACTTGGAATGCTTGTCTTTGTAGATGGTCTTGCTCACGCGGTTCTGTCTCTGGTTGAGGTTCTTCTGCTCAGCCTTGGTCAGATGTCCGTTGTGCGCGGCCATGTCCTTCTTTTCGGTCTTCTGAATGTTCGCTTCGCGCTTTTCGATACGCGCAGTCTGTCCCGGCGTGAGCTTGCCGTTCTTGACCCCGTTGGCGATGCGCTTCTGCTGATTGGTCTCGCGCCGATTGACCTGGTTGACGCGCGGATGACCCGGATCGACTTGTCCCGGACCTGCTTGAGGTTGCGCAGCAGCGGCCCCAACAAACATCAGACCACCTGCTGCCAGTACTACGAGCGACTTCGTGATTGTGTTCTTCATGATCGAGAAAACCTCGCACTAAAGATTAGGTCTCGATTATGAGGAGATGCTAATGACGAAAGTCTAGAGACCGAATGTCTGAAGGCTCACGGCCGTCAGAGCTGCCGAGGAACGCAACTTCTTAGGAGTTACCAAAGTGCTGGTTGAAGAGTGGAGACGCGCAGGACTGGAGGCGCGAGAAGGTTGACCGACGGCTCCGCTAGACTCCAGTACGCTGGCCGCTCGCGAAACTGACTTCCACCAGCTTGCGATCTTCGTCGGAGACTTTGAACATCTCCCGCGGCTTCAGGTTCATAAAGCTGGCCACGAACACCTCGGGGATTTGGCCGATGCGAGTGTTGTAGGTGTTGACGTCGTCGTTGAAAAACTCGCGGCGGTCGGCGATGCGCTCTTCCAGTTCGCTGATGCGGTTCTGCAGTTTGAGGAAGTTGTCATTAGCCTTGAGCTGCGGATAATTTTCCGCCACGGCAAACAGCCCGCGCAACGCGCTCGCCATCTGCAGATCGGCCACAGCTTTCTGTCCGATGCTGCCCGCGTTCCCCGACGCGGCTCGCGCCTGGGTTACCGCAAGCAGCGTTTGCTGCTCGTGCTGCATGTATCCCTTCACGGTCTCGACCAGATTAGGGATCTCGTCGTGACGCTGCTTGAGCAGCACATCGATGTTGGCCCACGCGCGATCGTTCTCATTGCGCAACCGCACCAGCCCGTTGAACAGGATGATGATGTAAATGAGCGCGCCGGCTACGAACAGGAAGAATGCAAGCCCTGTGATTACGCTACTGCCCATCGGTTTCCTCCGAGGTTAAAACAATCCAAAGTGAGCCAGCAGACCCGCCGCGCAGGCAATTGCCAACGCGGCTCCGCCAAAAATCATCAGCAGCGCGCGCTTCTGCAGATCGTGATGAATTTGCACATCGCTCTTGGTGGAGATCAAAAATGTGGGTTCGTTGCGGCCCTTCGCGATCAGGCAGCGGTCCTCACCTTCCACCGAATTTTCAACACAGGTCCCGTCGATCAGATATTCCTGTCCAGGGATCACCACGTATTCGCGCAAGCGGAAACGTCCCGCCGCTACCTGGGCCGATGGCATCAACCCGGAAAGAAGTCCGCTCTCGTTTGCGGCTGCCGCCAGGCGCAACCGTTCCAGCATCATTTGCCTTCCCTGTTCTTTCTCCGGATCGCTCAGCGGACCCGACAAACTCGCCAGCTTCTGCAGCGCCTCAAGCGGTGGCTTGCCGCCGCGCGCAGCGGCGGGAATGCCGGCAAACAGTGCTCGAAATGCGTCACGTTTTTCCTGCAGCTGGGGATTATCGTTCACGCCCAACTTCTCAAACCGCTTGTCGACCCACTGCCCCGCGCGGTCCGTCATGCTGTGCATGCGCGCATAACTGACGTATTGCAGCAGATCGGCATCATTCGCGTTTGTTCCAGATGGCGCGTGCGAACTTACTTCGCGCGTGGTCACCAGCGGCAGATCGTACTCGGCCGCGTGGGCGTCGATCAGAACCTTGCCCGTGTCGTCGGCCAGATGGAAGCGGTAGCCGTCCATATCAACACAGCAGCGCACCCACGTTTTGCTCTTGCCACTCGACTTCCATTCGTCGATTTCGACCCGATAGAAGCAGCATTGAGTGTGGCTAATCGGACTGGCAAGGACTTGGCCACTCTCGGCCTTGCCGCGGATGTGGACGAAGCCCATGGGCACGCTGCGGATGGGAATGCGCGGAGTATCGTCGAGGACTCTGTATTCGCGCATCACACGGAAGCCTTTGAAAAAGGTCCAGAGACCAATACCGCAGCCGAGCAGTAGTCCACCGGTAGGATCGGAATGGCCGCGCATATGCCGTAGAGGTTCGGCAAATGCTACTGCAAGAAGGGCCGATGCGCAAATGCAAGGCAGCGCGACAGAACGGAAGACACTGCAGCGCGATCATCAGATTGGCGCTCGGCTTCGCCCCTTCGACTGCGCTCAGCAGGCTTACGTAGGGACGGACGAATGCGTCCGTCCCTACGTGAGCTTGTTAGTCTTTGCTGGGTTTTTTGGGGGTCAGATCGCAGGCGTGGCGGACTTCGTCAACGTTCAGGCCTGCAGGCGAGAACTCGGCGATCTGCCGCCCGCTGCGCGTCGGTAGTTCGATCTTGAACACCTGCGCGCCGATGAGGCCGCGAGTCGTTCCCTTGTCCATGGAAAGGAAGTGGCCTCGCTCCCAGTTCCAGCCGTGGTAGCCGTGATAGTCGTCGATGCGGACCATCACTTCGAGTTGAGGCTGGCCCCAGAAGCCAGGACGATTGGGAGGAGGCAGCCGGACTCCGGGATTGAAGTCGGCCAGCTTGAGCTTGCCGTTCTCGCAAAACAGATCGACGCGGGGCGGATAGTTGGGATCTTCGCGAAAATAATTGTCGGCCACAAGTTCGAAGCGGACTTTCTTGGCTCCGGTCATCTTGTCTTCCGATTGATACTCCATCCATTTGCCACCGGCGCTGACGCCGTCCCTTTCATCTTGATAAGGGCTCATGGCGCCACGTTGGGCAAAGGCGGACGCAGCGTACAACAGCGTCACGCAGGCCAAAAGGGCCTTCGCGGCAACGGCGGTGCGATTGGATGTACAAGACGAGTGCAATTCGTTCACAGTTTCCTCCAAAAAGCCGCCCCCATTAGTTGAACCCGACAACCGTGAAAAGTTGCACGAAAAGATTCGGATTAAGAACTCATCGGGTGTTAACCTTCAAGTCTACGTAAACCTGGGAGCGATCATCGAACTGGCTGACCGATTTGGTGTCGCTCTTGCGACCGTTATACTGGGCGTAGACCTCGTAGTCGACAGCAGTGGAGAGGGCTGGGAAACGGTACGTGCCGTCGGGGCCGACGATGTACGTCTTCACGGCGCGCGTACGAGTGTTGGTTACATAGACGATTGCGTCGGGAAGGGGGTTGTCCTGCGGATCAAGCACCTTGCCGAATAGCAGACGCCCCACGGTCTTATCTTTTTTGTCGGCTGCGGTACCCAATACCGCACTTAAACTCAAAAGCAGCGCGCATGCCACAATCAGAGCCCTGATCACAGATTGTTTGCGGTTCATCCTGCACTATTGTCTCACGGCTCGCGAACATTGCTGGTTAGTGAGCTAGATGCAGTCCGGTGTCTTCGCGTTCGTCATTGTAAATATGAACGGTGACTTGCTGGACCAGGTGAACGGGCTTGCCGTCGGCAGGTTTGAAGCCCTTCAGATCGGCCCAGAGGATGTAATCGGATTCTCCGGCGGGAACACGCTGAGCGAACTCGCCCATGTGATCGGAATAAACCTCCCAGCGGACCTTCTTAGCTTTGTCCGTCGCGCGCCGGATTTTCACGGTGACGCCATACACGGGTCGATCGTCCGGGCCCCAGACGGTTCCCGCGATAAGAGCGTAGGGCTTAATTTCGTTCTTAGATTTTGTGGCTGCGAGAAGCCCTTTTCGGGGGCTGAACGTGGGCAGGAGAAGCATGAGCAGGAGAAAATACAACAACCTTGCAAAAGGATGGCCTGACCGAAGTTTAGGAGTAATCACCGTCTTCGCTCTCCTCCTCTTCGTCGTCCTCTTCTTCGTAACCGGCTTCCACGGCTTTCAATTCGAGCGGACTGGTGGTGACGACTTCAAAGTCCGTGCCACACTCGGGGCACGAGATTACTTCTCCCTCGTCAACCTCTTCCTCGTCGACGTCGAGATTGGTTTCGCACTCGGGACAAAGAACCATAAAGCCTCCGTCGCCTATTAGAGCCTCCTGTTAATATTTAGATTCTCTTCGGCAGTTGGTCAAGGGGCACGGGCCAGAGATGGGACATTTATTCTTGGCCCTCGGCAATCGCGCTCCCGCAGCGGGATTCCCACCGCACGAGGAAAGTTTCCATGATGCATTTCCGTAAAGTCATCTACTGTACAGTAACGCTCGCTGCGCTTCTCTTCCTGGCAATGCACGGCACTGCGCAATCTGACAAGTCTGAACCCGCCTTCGGCGCCGACCCGCAGATCGCAGCGGCGTTACGGCAGATATCGGCGCAGCGAATTCAAGCGAACATCGAGAAACTAGTCAGCTTCGGAACTCGATCGACGCTTTCAGCGCAGGATCCGGAATCGATTGCTACGGGGCACGGAATTGGCGCGGCCCGGGAGTGGATCAAGTCGGAGTTCGAGCGCTATTCGAAGGACTGCGGCGGATGCCTGGAAGTGAAGACTGACAGCTTTACGGAAGAGCCCACTGAGCGTATTCCGAAGGCAACAGAAATCATCAACGTTTATGCGGTTCTGAAGGGCACGGATGCGGCGAACGCAAAACGGATGGTACTGGTGACCGGGCACTACGATTCGCGCAATACCGACATTTTCGATGTAAAGGGCGATGCGCCCGGCGCCAACGACGACGCCAGCGGAACCGCCGTTAGCCTGGAGTGTGCGCGCGTGCTGAGCAAGATGAAGTTTCCGGCGACGATTGTTTTTCTCACGGTCGCGGGGGAAGAACAGGGGCTAAACGGCAGCAGACATTTCGCCAAGATGGCGAAAGATCAGGGATGGGAACTGGAAGCGGTCCTTAACAACGACATTGTCGGCGGGGACAAGAGCGCGCAACAGGACCATTCAGTGGTGCGCGTCTTTTCCGAGGGAGTCCCGGCGGCGGCGACTGAGCAGGACATCCAGCGCATTCGCGGTCTGGGCGGAGAAAGCGATTCTGGATCGCGGCAACTGGCGCGGTACGTCGCCGATGTTGGCCGCACGTATGACGCGGGCGTGAAGCCGATGCTGGTGTTCCGGCTGGATCGCTTTCTCCGCGGCGGCGATCATTATTCATTCAACCAGTTGGGATTCGCGGCGGTTCGCTTCACGGAATTTCGCGAAGACTTTCATCATCAGCATCAGAACGTGCGCACGGAAAACGGCATCGAATATGGCGATGTGCTCAAATTTGTGGACTATGACTATGTAGCTCGCGTGGCACGGCTGAATGCGGCAACGCTCGCTTCGTTGGCCGCCGCTCCCGCGCCTCCGGCGACCGTCCACGTACTGACGAAAGACTTGGAGAATGACACTACGCTGACTTGGGAGGCTTCGCCGGGCAGTCTGGCCACGGAATACGAGGTGTTATGGCGCGCCACGACAAGCCCGGAATGGGAACACGTGCAGAAAGTCACGGGGGCGACCCGCGCCACGGTGAAGCTTTCGAAGGATAATGTCATCTTCGCGGTGCGAGCAGTGGACCGCGCGGGCCATCGCAGCCTCCCGGTGGTGCCGGTTCCCGAGCGCTAAGCCGTTGCGTTCGGCACTCTGCGAGTAGAATTGGACAAGAGGTAATTCTGTGCGGCGAACCGGCGAACCGATGACGTTGAGCCTGCCCCCGTTCACCAAGGCGGTGACCTGGCTGCTGGGCATCAACACGGGTGTTTACCTGCTGCTGTTGTTGTTCATGAGAGTGCAGCCCGACGTGCCACTATTTGTTCTCGATCACCTCACTCTTCAACCTCAGGCGGTAATCCACGGAGCGATCTGGCAGCTCGTGACCTACGGCTTCCTGCATTTTGAGTTCTGGCACTGGTTCGGCAATATGCTAGGCCTGTGGATGTTTGGCTCCGCCTTTGAGAGCGCTTGGGGCACGCGGCGTTTCCTGGAACTATTTTCTTTTGGGGTGGTCGGGGCAGCGATTACCACGATTGCAGCTTCCTACGCCCACATTTTGGGCAATCCCGGGACGCGGACGTTGGGCGCTTCGGGCGGAGTCTTCGCCATTCTCATCGCCTTCGGAATGTTGTTTGGGGACAACGAAATCATGATGATCCCGTTCCCCTTCATGATAAAGGCTAAATATTTTGTGGGGATACTGATTGTCGTCACGCTTGCGTTTGCCATGTCCGGGAGCGGAGGCGTGGCTTACGTTGCGCACTTGGGCGGATTGCTCTTTGGCTGGCTTTATGTGAGACGGGGGATAAAACCCGCGCTGGTGAACGTGGGATTTGCGGAAAGATACTATGGGGCTCGCAACTCGTACTACCGTTGGAAGCGGCGGCGAGCGGCGAAGAAGTTCGAAGTTTACATGTCGAAGCACGACCGCCAGGTCCACTTCGACGAGCACGGGAATTACATTCCGCCGGAGGACGACACGCACAAGGGGAATGGCGGGTCAAAGTCGGGGTGGGTGAATTAGGCCACGGATTTCGCGGATCAACACGGATAAATCGTAGAGACGTAGTTTGTTACGTCTTGCTGGCGGCATTTTCGGATGATGGTGAGAGAGACGTTGCAAGCAACGTCTCTACGGTAGGAATTCTGTTAGTTCCGAGAATATTTGCCGGGGCAACTCTTCCCGCTTTGCTTTTCCTTTGAATCCCAGATCGTGACCGGCTCCTTCGATCGTCAGTAATTTCGTCTTCGCAGGAATCATCTTGAGAGCGCGCTCCATCTCGGCGATGGAGCCAAAGGGGTCGCGTGTGCCTTGCACGAACAGCGTCGGCGTGCGCAAGTCGGGCAGGTGTTGGGTGCGCTGCTGCTCGGGTTTGCGCGGCGGATGCAGTGGGTAGGAAAGCAGGAGCAGCGCGGAAACAAAGTCTGCGCCCTCCTCGGGACGTTCGGCGCAGAGCATGCTGGATTGGCGCCCGCCATAGGAGTGGCCGCCCAGGAAGAGACGGCCGGAGATCATCTTCCTCATTACGGCGAGAGCATTCTTCAAACCGGCGCGGTCACGGGCCGCATCGCCGGGGCCTGGTGGGCCGAATGGCCTCGATTGGCGATACGGCAGATCGCAGCGCAGCACGGTGAAGCCGTTCGTGCTGAAAGTTTCCGCGAGTGCAACCAGAAGCGGTGCAGTGGCGCTGGAGCCCGCACCGTGGGACAGGACTACGCCGTCGCCGTTGGGAGTGTCGGGGCTATGGAGAAAGCCGCGAACTTTGGGGTCGACGGCGGTGTCGGAGAATTCGCGAATGGACGTCGCTGGCAAGTAATCATTCTAAATCGTGCAAGGGGCTGCCGAGCTGCGCTCGGCCGGACAGCCGGGGGCGGCTGTCCCCACATGAGTCTATTCATTTTTGGCTGTCCAACGGCACTGCGGTCAAGGTTTCGTAGACTTTCACGATTTGAATTTCATTTCCCAGGCGGGCCCAGCAGCGCAGCATCTCTGGATCTTCCTGGGCGGCGCGTCGCGCGTCTTCCGATTTCCAGTGACGCACCAGAACGTAGTGCGATTCGCGGTCGCGGTAGAGCTGATCGCGCCCGTAGCCTTTGGCGTCCACGATGGAACTCAGTTCGCGAAAGGTCGCGAGCGACGCGGCTTCCTTGTCGGGGACGGGCTCCCAAATCGCCACCGACAGTATTTCCTGCGGCATACGGGGGATTATAGCTTGCGGCGGCGGGCGGAGCGCGGGTTCTCGGGGTGCGGCTTTTTCGGGTGCGGATTTTTCAGCCTCTTACGATGGACGATGCGATCGGCTTCGTCGTCGGTGACCACGTGCAGCCGCATCAGGTTGGTGGAACCGGAGGACTGTCGCGTGCCGGCGACGACTCCCAGAACGTCTCCCGGTTTCAATAGGCCGCGGCGGACCAGATCCTGCTCGGCCATCGTCACCATCTGTTCCGCGGATTGCGCTTGCGGGCAGGAGACAGGATGCACTCCCCAATACAGATTCATGCGTTGCACCACGGGCTTGATGTGGGTGAACGCATAGATGGCGGCTTTGGGACGGTATTTCGAAATCATGCGGGCGGTGTTGCCGGTCTCGGTGAAAACCGCGATCGCGCCCATGGGCAAATCTTCCGCGGAGTGCGCGATCGATTCGCAGATAGTTTCAGCTACGGAAAGCCCGCGATGTTCGCGGCGTCGACGGATCTGGACGAAGTCGCCCATATTGCGTTCGGCTTCCACAACGATCCGGGCCATGATGGAGACCGATTCGCGAGGATACTGGCCGCTGGCGGTTTCGGCGGAGAGCATGACGGCGTCGGTGCCGTCGAAGATGGCATTGGCCACGTCGCTGGCTTCGGCCCGCGTGGGACGCGGATTTTCGATCATTGATTCCAACATCTGAGTCGCAGTGATCACGGGTTTCCGCCATGCGGAAGCGCGGCGAATCACATGCTTCTGAATGACCGGAACTTTTTCCGGAGCCATTTCAACGCCGAGATCACCGCGGGCGACCATGACTCCGTCGGCGGCTTCGAGAATTTCTTCCAGGTGATCGACGGCTTGCGGTTTTTCCAGCTTGGCGATGACGGGAACATCGCTGTGATGTTTGGCAATAATCTGCTTGACCATGCTGACGTCGGCAGCGGTGCGAACGAATGAGATGGCAACCGCGTCAACCCCGTGGCTGATGCCGAATTCGAGGTCTTTGCGATCCTTTTTGGTCAGCGCGGGGATGGAAAGAGCGATGCCGGGAAGATTAATGCCTTTGTGCTCGCCCAGCATGCCGCCGTTGAGAACATCGCACAGCACATCCTTGCCGCGGATTCCGCGGACGCGCAGTTCGATGAGGCCGTCACTGAGCAGGATGCGAGCTCCGACCGTGAGTTCGCGGGCAAGATCGGGGAAGGTGGTGGAGATGCGCGTGGCGGTGCCGGGAACATTTTGCGGCGTGATGGTGACGACCGAGCCGGTCTTCAACAGTACGGGCTCGTGCCGCTCCAGAGGGCCGGTGCGGATTTTCGGACCTTGCAGGTCCTGCAGGATACAAACGGTGCGCCCCTCGCGCTCAGCGGCTCGGCGGAGGCGCTGGATGTTGTGAGCGTGTTCCTCGTGTGTTCCGTGAGAAAAATTGAGGCGCGCGATGTCCATGCCAAGGCGGAGCAGGTCGCGCATGGCAGGTTCGGTATTGCAGGCGGGACCGATGGTGCAGATGATTTTCGCGCGGCGGGTTGGCGGCTTATCCGTTGAGGAATTGGCAATGGATGTTGGCTTGCTGGCTCTCAACCTGTCTCCTCAATCAGAGCTTGATGAAATTACAATCTTCCTGGCAGAGACGTAGCTTGCTACGTCTCTGCTGTAAGCATTTCGAACGATGATGAGCGAGACATTGCGAGCAACGTCTCTACGAATCGGCCGCTTTGGGGCCGTTGATCGCCGTGAGTTCTTTTCCCAGCATGGCTCGAGGGAACAGCAAAGCGTTGAATTCCGCGCCCACCAGGACGACCAGGGAAATCAGATACATCCATACCAGCAGCGCCATCGCGACCCCGAGCGATCCGTAAATCGTGGCGAAGTCGCCGAAATGCAGCAGGTACGCGCGAAATGCAACCGTGGTTGAGAACCACAGAATGGTTGCGAGCACAGCGCCCGGCATGACGCTGTGCCAGGGCTGGGTGCGAGGAACAGCGTGATGGTAAATCAGCGCGATTACGGCAATGCTGGTGAGAGTGGCAATGACCCAGCGGATCGCTCCCCACAGCAACAACACGTAGATGCTGAAATCAGGATCGATATAAGAGAGTAGGCGAGTCTCGAATTTGCTGCCCACGGCCACCAGAAGCGTGGCGAAGGTCATGGGAACCAGCGCGAAAACGACCAGCAAAAAGGCGATCAGGCGCTCCTGCACCAGTCCCCAGGTTTTCGGCAGTTCGTAGCAGCGGCGGAAACCTTCCATCCACGAAATCATTACACCGGACGCGGTCCACAGCGTGATTACGGAGGTCGTGGTCAACAAGCCCACGGGATGTTGAGCGGCTCCTTTTAGATAGCCCAGTGCGGTGCTTCCACCCGCCGGCAGGATGCTGCCTAAAGCATAAGTGACTTCCCGCAAATAAGGGGCGCCCTTGCGCCAGTTCGCCAGGCCTGATCCGACAATCAGCAACACCGGGAAGAACGTAAGAATGGAGGAGTAGGCGGATGCTTTGGCGGTGGCGAAGGCGTCATGGACAAAGGCCCGCCAGAAGGCCAACTGCAAGAGTCGGAAGAAGCGCAGCATGGGCTGCTCTAGCTTAGGGCCGGCAGCCGCCTTGCGCAAAGAAGGAAGTTGGCCGGGTTCCTTAAGGGGCAATCGCTGGGGGCTGGCGTGCATGGGTGTTAGAACCGCTTCAGAAGCAAGTTCGGGGGCGAACTGGTTCGCCCCCGATTCTTACTTCAGTTTTGACTACTCGGCCGCGGGGAGTTCCGCGGGCAGATCGTCGGTCTCGCCCTCGTGGCGCATCATTTCGAGAGCGCGCTCGGCTTCTTCATACGCCGCCGAAACTTCCGCCTGTACCTTGGCGGCAGCCTCTTCCATTTCTGGCGAGAGGCGCACGTTGCGGTAATACTCCATGCCGGTGCCGGCAGGGATGAGGCGTCCGACGATGACGTTCTCTTTCAGGCCGCGCAGGTGATCAACCTTGCCGTTGATGCTGGCTTCGGTGAGCACGCGCGTGGTCTCCTGGAACGACGCCGCCGAGATGAAGGAGTCGGTAGAGAGCGAGGCTTTGGTGATGCCCAGGAGCAGAGGCCGTCCAGTGGCCGGCTTACCGCCCTGCGCAATCACACGCTCGTTCTCTTCACGGAAGGCGAACTTGTCGGTCTGCTCTTCGAGCAGGAACCGCGTGTCGCCCACGTCCTCGACCTTCACCCAGCGCATCATCTGGCGGACAATCACTTCAATGTGCTTGTCCGAGATGTTGACGCCCTGCAGGCGATAGACTTCCTGGATTTCGTTCACCAGGTAAGACTGCAGTTCCTTTTCGCCGAGCACGGCCAGGATGTCGTGCGGGTTGAGCGGCCCGTCCATGAGCGGTTCGCCCGCCTTGACGCGCTCGCCTTCCTGCACGTTGATGTGAACGCCGCGCGGAACCGAGTATTCTTTTTCGGTGCCGTTGTCGGCGACCACGTAGATTTTGCGCTGGCCTTTCGAAACCTCGCCGAACTTGACCGTGCCATCGATTTCGCTGATGACCGCGGTTTCATGCGGCTTGCGGGCTTCGAACAGTTCGACCACGCGTGGGAGACCACCGGTGATGTCTTTGGTCTTCGTAGTCTCGCGCGGGATCTTCGCCAGTACGTCTCCCGGTGTGACCGTCTCGCCGTCCTGAATCATCAGGTGGGCGCGGGAAGGCATGAGATAGCGCTTGCTCGCCTTGCCCTTGATGACAATGGCGGGCTGACGCTTCTCGTCGGGAGAATCGCCGACCACGTGCCGCGACAAGCCCGTCACTTCGTCGACCTCTTCATGAAGTGTGACACCTTCTTGCAAGTCCTTGAACTGCGACGGTGCCGCCGATTTCGGTCAGGATGGCGAAGGTATAAGGATCCCACTCGACCATCACCTGGCCGAGCTTCACCGGATCGCCTTCGTTGACCTTCAGCTTGGCGCCGTACACCACCGAGTAACGCTCGCGTTCCCGATTCTTTTCGTCGACCACCGCGATCGAGCCCTGGCGGTTCATTACTACAAGATCGCCCGACTTGGACTTGACGGTCTGCAATCCGATGAAGCGCACGTTGCCGTTGTTCTTGGCCTCCAGGCGCGACTGCTCGGAGACTCGCGATGCCGTGCCACCGATGTGGAAGGTGCGCATGGTGAGCTGGGTTCCAGGTTCGCCGATGGACTGCGCCGCGATGACGCCGGTGGCTTCGCCGAGTTCGACGAGGCGTCCGGAAGCCAGGTTGCGGCCGTAGCACATGACGCAGACTCCGCGTTTCGATTCGCAGGTCAGCACCGAACGGATTTTCACCCGCTCGATACCGGCAGCCTGAATCGCCCCGGCGAGGTCTTCGGTGATTTCGTGGTTGATGTCGACGATGACGTTGCCGTCATAGTCTTTGATCTTCTCGAGTGACACGCGGCCGACGATGCGGTCGCGCAACGGTTCGATGATCTCGCCGGCTTCCACGATACCTTGCACGTAAATGCCGTCGACCGTGCCGCAGTCGTACTCGCTGATGATGACGTCTTGCGCCACATCGACCAGGCGGCGGGTCAGGTAGCCGGAATCCGCCGTCTTGAGCGCCGTGTCGGCCAATCCCTTGCGGGCGCCGTGGGTCGAGACGAAGTATTCGAGCACCGTCAACCCTTCACGGAAGTTGGCCGTGATTGGCGACTCGATGATTTCGCCGGAAGGCTTGGCCATCAATCCACGCATGCCGGAGAGCTGGCGGATCTGCTGTTTCGATCCTCGAGCGCCGGAATCGGCCATGACGTAAATCGGATTGAGCTCGCCTTCCTTGTCGCGCCGCTGCATTTCACCGAACATTTCGTCGGCCACTTTTTCCGTGATCGCCGACCAGATTTCGATGACCTTGTTGTAGCGCTCGCCGTTGGTGATGGCTCCGTCCAGATACTGCTGTTGCACGGCGACGACCTGCTTCTCGGCGTCTTTGACCAGGACCTTCTTGCTGTCCGGGATGACCATGTCGTCGATGCCGATGGACAACCCTGCCTTGGTGGCGAACTGGAAACCCAAGGTCCTTGACTTCGTCGAGCATCTTGACCGTGGTTTCGAGTCCGAAGCGCAGGTAGCCGTAGTTGACCAGCGCGCCAATCCCTTTCTTCTTGAGCAGGCCGTTGATGTAGGGCATGCCCTCAGGCAGGTGATCGTTCAGAATCGCGCGGCCAACCGTCGTGTTGATGAAGGCGCGCTCCACCTGTACCGGCTCGGTGTGGATGATGTCCTGATCGTCGTAAGCGGTGGTCAGGTCGATCAATTCGCCCGAGTAGCGCAGGCGAATCGGGCTGAGCGTTTCCACTTCGCCCGCGTCCAGCGCCATCAGCACTTCTTCAATGTTGGCAAAGGCGCGGCCTTCACCCTTGGCGCCGGGCTTGCCCTTGGTCAGGTAGTAAAGTCCCAGAACCATGTCCTGCGTGGGCACGGTGATGGGCTGGCCTGAAGCCGGCGAAAGAATGTTGTGCGAGGCCAGCATCAGCACGCTGGCTTCGACCTGCGCTTCCGGAGACAGCGGAATGTGAACCGCCATCTGGTCGCCGTCGAAGTCGGCATTGAACGCCGTGCAGACCAGCGGGTGAATCTTGATGGCCTTGCCTTCCACGAGCACCGGCTCGAAAGCCTGAATACCCAGGCGGTGAAGCGTAGGAGCGCGGTTCAGCAGGACCGGGTGATCCTTGATGACTTCTTCAAGGATGTCCCAAACGATCGGTTCCTGCTGCTCGACCATCTCTTTCGCTTGCTTGATGGTGGTGACGTTGCCCGTCTGCTCGAGCCGGTGATAGATGAACGGCTTGAACAATTCGAGCGCCATCTTCTTCGGCAGACCGCACTGGTGCAGCTTGAGTTCGGGACCGACCACGATGACGGAACGTCCGGAGTAGTCGACGCGCTTGCCGAGCAGGTTCTGGCGGAAGCGTCCCTGCTTGCCTTTCAGCGTGTCGGAGAGCGACTTCAGCGGACGGTTGTTGGCGCCACGCAGCACGCGGCCACGGCGTCCGTTGTCAAACAGGGCGTCGACGGCTTCCTGCAGCATGCGCTTTTCGTTGCGCACGATGACTTCGGGCGCGTGCAGGTCCATCAGCTTCTTCAACCGGTTGTTGCGGTTGATGACGCGGCGGTAAAGATCGTTCGAGTCAGACGTGGCGAAGCGGCCGCCATCGAGTGGAACCAGCGGACGCAGCTCCGGCGGAATCACCGGGATCACGTCGAGAATCATCCAGTGCGGCTTGTTGCCGCTCTTGCGGAAGGCCTCGACCACTTTCAGCCGCTTGGCGTACTTGAGCCGCTTCTGCAGCGAGCTCTCGTTCTTCATCTTCTCGCGCAGTTCGACGGCAAGGCCGTCGGTGTCGACGCGCTTGAGCAGTTCCTTGATCGCCTCAGCGCCCATCATGGCCTTGAATCCGGCCGGACGGTATTGCTGATCGAGTTCGCGGAACTTGGCTTCGTCTTTGATGACCTCGCGCTCTTTCACCGGAGCGTCGCCGGGTTCGACCACGACGTACGCTTCGAAATAGAGCACGGACTCAAGATCACGCAGCGAGATATCGAGCAGGTGGCCGATGCGGCTGGGCAGTCCCTTGAAGAACCACACATGCGAGCAGGGCGATGCCAGCTCAATGTGGCCCAGGCGTTCGCGGCGCACTTTCGACAGCGTGACTTCCACGCCGCACTTGTCGCAGATCACGCCGCGGTGCTTCATGCGCTTGTATTTGCCGCACAAGCACTCCCAGTCGGTGACCGGGCCAAAATGCGCGCGCAGAACAAGCCGTCGCGCTCCGGCTTGAAGGTGCGGTAGTTGATGGTCTCGGGCTTGGTAACTTCGCCGTGCGACCAGCTCCGGATTTTTTCCGGAGAGGCCAGACTGATGCGGATGGCATCGAAGTCGGCAATCACATTTGACATTTCGAATGGGCTCGAACGAAACAAGGTGCTCCTCCGCTTCCTGCTCTCGAACGCAGTCCGCTAGTACCCAGTTGCCGGTACCCAGTCTGCAATTTGTGTGTTCCGCTGGACTCGAGAGCGCTTGGTTCCGCGGAACGTTCTCTTCCAAACTCGTCTGTGCGCCCTGCCAGCACCCGTCGCTAGTAACACTGGCAACTGGGTACTGGCTACTGTTCTCAATCCGCTGCCGCGCTGGCCGTCGGCTTCTTTTCCGCTGCCTTAATCAACTCCACATCCAGGCAGAGTGACTGCAGCTCGCGGATCAGCACGTTAAACGACTCCGGTACGCCGGGCTCCATGGCGGCTTCGCCCTTGACGATGGCCTCGTAAATCTTGGTGCGGCCGTACACGTCGTCGGACTTCGCCGTCAGCAGCTCCTGCAAGATGAACGCCGCGCCATACGCTTCCAGCGCCCAGACTTCCATTTCTCCAAAGCGCTGTCCGCCGAACTGCGCCTTGCCGCCCAAAGGCTGTTGGGTTATCAGAGAATAGGGTCCGATGGAACGCGCGTGAATCTTGTCGTCCACCAGGTGCGACAGCTTCAGCATGTAGATGTAGCCGACGGTGACCGGCTGTTCGAACTTCTCGCCCGTCATGCCGTCGTATAGCGACGTCTTGCCCGAAGTCGGCAGACCCGCGTGCTCGAGCAGTGCCTTGATCTCGCCTTCACGCGATCCGTCGAACACAGGCGAACCCATAAACACGCCCTTGGTGAGGGTTGGCGCCACGGATTCCAGTTCTTCATCGCTCATGTCGGAAATGATGTCGGCCAGCTGCGAATCTTTGAACAGAGCTTTCAACTCGCGGCGAATGGCTTCCGTGCGCGTGTTCTCCTTGAGCAACTGCGTAATCTTCTCGCCCAGACACGAATCCCGCCCACCCGAGGTGGGTTTCGAGAATCTGGCCTACGTTCATACGGCTGGGCACGCCGAGCGGGTTAAGCACGATTTCCACGGGCTGCCCGTCTTCGAGGTACGGCATATCCTCTTCCGGCAGGATGCGCGCAATCACGCCCTTGTTTCCGTGACGGCCGGCCATCTTGTCCCCGACACTCAGCTTGCGCTTCATGGCGATGTAGACCTTGACCAGCTTGATCACGCCCGGCGGCAATTCGTCGCCCTTGGTGAGCTTTTCTTTTTTCTCGTTGACGATTTTCTTGAGCACGTCGATCTGGCGCGAAGTCATCTCCTCGATCTCGTCGATCTGCTCGTTCACTCGCGGGTCTTTATCCGCATACTTAATGCGCTTAAAGTTGCGGGTGGAGATGCGCTCGATCTCGTCACGATTGAGCACATTGCCCTTGATCAGAAGGCGCTTGTTGGTGCGCTCGTCGTGCAGGTCGGCCTGCACTTCCTTGCCGCCCAGAATGTTTTCCAGGCGCTTCAGGCGCTCGTCGGTCAGAATTCGGATTTCGTCCGAAAGGTTCTTTTCCAACTTCGCGATCTGCGTGGCTTCGATGGACTTCGCGCGCTCGTCTTTTTCCTGGCCCTTGCGCGAGAAGATTTTCACATCGACAATCACGCCCTCGATGCCCGGCGGGCAGTAGAGCGAAGCGTCGCGCACGTCGCCGGCCTTTTCACCAAAGATCGCGCGCAGCAGTTTTTCTTCCGGCGTGAGCTGAGTTTCACCCTTGGGCGTGACCTTGCCGACAAGAATGTCGCCCTGCTTGATGCTGGCGCCGATGCGAATCACGCCCGCTTCGTCCAGGTTGCGCAGCATGGACTCGCTGACGTTCGGGATGTCGCGCGTCACTTCTTCCGGACCAAGTTTCGTGTCGCGGGCTTCGATCTCGTACTCCTCGATGTGAAGCGAGGTGTAGTAGTCTTCTTTCACCATTTTTTCGGAGACCAGGATCGCGTCCTCGAAGTTGTAACCGCGCCATGGCATGAAGGCGACCAGGACATTTCGTCCCAGCGCCAGCTCGCCGTGATCGGTGCAGGGACCGTCAGCGATGATCTGGCCTTTCAGTACGCGCTCGCCCTTTTTGACAACCGGCTTCTGGTTGATGCAGGTGTTCTGGTTCGAACGCTTGAACTTGGTGAGCTGGTAGATGTCGCTGCCTACCTCACGCGACAACTGCGTGGGATGGTGCTCGCCTTCAACACGTACGATGATGCGCTCGGAGTCGACTGAATCGATGATTCCGTTGCGACGGGCAAGAACCACTGCGCCCGAATCGCGGGCAGTGACGCCTTCCATTCCAGTTCCTACGATCGGCGCTTGCGCGCGGAGCAAGGGCACGGACTGGCGTTGCATGTTCGCTCCCATCAGCGCACGGTTCGCGTCATCGTGTTCAAGGAACGGAACCAGCGAGGCGGCGACGGAAACCAATTGCTTCGGGCTGACGTCGACGTAGTCGACTTCCTCGCGGCTGACCAGCACGAAGTTGCCGGCCTTGCGAGCGTTGACCAGTTCGGCCACGATGCGGCCTTTATCGTCGAGTTCGACGTTGGCCTGCGCGATGGTGTGGCGATCTTCTTCCCAAGCCGAAAGATAGAAAGAGAATGGCTCGATCGTAGCCGGCTTCTTGCGCTTCTCTTTTAACTCGGCGTTGATCTTCTCGATCTCATGCTTTTCCATGTGATCGCCGACTTTGTGGTCACTGTCGCCAACGTTCACGATGGTGACGTAGTCGATCACGCGTCCGCCCTTGATCTTGCGATAGGGCGATTCGATGAAGCCGTAGTCGTTGATGCGGGCGTAGCAGCTCAGCGAAGAGATCAGGCCGATGTTCGGACCTTCCGGCGTCTCAATCGGGCAGATACGGCCGTAGTGCGTGGGGTGAACGTCGCGGACTTCGAATCCCGCTCGTTCACGGGAAAGCCCGCCCGGCCCAAGCGCCGAGAGACGCCGCTTGTGCGTAATCTCGGAGAGCGGGTTGGTCTGATCCATGAACTGTGAGAGCTGCGACGATCCGAAGAATTCGCGGATCGCAGCCATCACCGGTTTCGCGTTGACCAGGTCGTGCGGCATGGCCGTCGACATTTCCTGGTACACGGACATTTTTTCTTTAATTGCCCGTTCCATGCGAACCAGGCCGATGCGGAACTGGTTCTCCATCAACTCGCCGACCGCGCGCACGCGGCGGTTGCCGAGGTGATCGATATCGTCGACCGCGCCAATGCTCTTGCGCAGCTTCAGCAGGTACGCGATGGTCGCGTAGAAATCGTCGGGATCGAGGGTGCGCTTGTCGAGGCTGGTCGCGTCCTGGTTCTCGTGCAATTTGATGTTGAACTTCAAGCGGCCCACGCGCGAGAAGTCGTACTTGCGCGGGTCGAAGAACATGCCATGGAACAGCGCCGTCGCCGTATCGAGCGTGGGCGGGTCGCCGGGACGCAGCTTGCGGTAGATTTCGATCAGCGCTTCCTGCGGCGTTTTCACCGAATCGCGCTTCAGGGTCTGGCTGATCACCGTGCCCACGTCGTCGCGCTCGGGGAAGAACAGGCTCATCTCGACTACGCCAGAATCGAGAATCTTCGAAACCTTGTCGGACGTGAGCTCGGAGTTGGCTTCGAGCATGACTTCGCCCGTGGTCGTGTCGACGATGTCGCCGGCAGTCCACGCGCCCTCGAGGTCGGTGATGTCGACTTCGATTTCGGTGACCTTCGCCTTCTGAATATCTTTTAGAACCTGGGCGTTGATCTTACGGCCGGAGTGTGCGATTTCGTCGCCCGACTTGTTCTTGATGCTGTGTGCGAGCTTCATGCCCAGCAGGTTCGTCGGCTTCTCGCTGGCCGGATCGAGCGTCCAGTAGAGCTTCTTGTCGCGTACCACGAGCCGGTCCGTAGTGTAGAACGCCCGCAGAATATCTTCCCCGGAACGCAGGCCCAAAGCGCGCAGGAAAATCGTGCCCAGAAATTTGCGCTTGCGGTCGATGCGGACGTAGAGCACATTCTTCTGGTCGTACTCGAATTCCACCCATGAACCGCGGTAGGGAATGATCTTTCCCAGGAAATAGGTGCGGTTATTGGCGGTCTCGAAGAACACGCCGGGCGAACGGTGCAACTGGCTGACGATTACGCGCTCGGTGCCATTGATGATGAAAGTCCCGTTCTGCGTCATCAAGGGAACGTCGCCGAAGAATACTTCCTGCTCTTTAATGTCGCGGATGGAGCGGTTGCCGGTCTCCGCGTCCTTGTCGAAGATCGTCAGCCGCATCGTGACTTTGAGCGGTGCGGAATACGTCATGCCGCGCTCTTCGCACTCGGCCACGTCGTACTTCAATTGCAGTCCGACCGGGTCGCCGCATTTGTTGCAGAAGTCGGGCGTATTGGCGTTGTAGGTGCCGCATTTGCCGCACAGCACTTCGCCAGGATGAAACGGATCGGTGATGACCGTGGATCCACAATTCTTACAAGTGGTGCGGAGGTGGTGCAGACCCTTCAGGTGGCCGCACTTGCACTCCCAGTTGCCGATGGCGTAATCCACGAACTCAAGTTGTGATACGTTGCGAAAGTCGGTGATCGGAAAGACCGACTGAAACACCGCCTGCAGGCCGCCGTCCTCGCGCTCGCTCGGAAGCTTGTCCATCTGCAGGAAGCGGTCATAGGAACGCTTCTGAACCTCGATCAGGTTCGGGATCTGGATGGTGGCCGGAATTTTGGAAAAGTCGAATCGTGTACGGAAGGCATTTTTCATCGTCAGAACTCCCAATCTCACGCGCGACCGAAGGCCACGCTTAAACCGCGGAATGTGGGGCGCTTATCGCGCCGCGGGACGTACTTGCGCAGGGCCGGGGACAACTGGAAACCTAAAAGACGACGGGGCGCCTGCAGGGACAGTCATTCCCGCAGACGCCAACCAAGGCGTTTCGCCCTTCTTGATTTGAATTCTTTCGCGCCAGTTCCTCGGCCTGTTTTCCGCCCCGCCTGCCCGCGGAGCAGCCTACCCTAAACTTCCCTTGCGAGTCTCGCCCGCGCTTGAGTGAATCCCAGGGAAGCGACGTTAATATAGATGCTAACATCGCCGCCCAAGGTTCACAAGTAGAGAACGTGCAAAATAACGATTTTGCACCGCTGAGAGTGCATTCCGGGAAACCGCGACGATCGTAGAGACGTAACTTGTTACGTCTCTCTATCCACATGTTCACCGCCGCCGCCATTCCCGGAGCTTCCCACAAGACGTAGCAAGCTACGTCTCTACGGCTGGCGCTACTTCACTTCGACAACAGCGCCCGCGTCGGTGAATTTCTTCTTGATGGTCTCAGCCTCTTCCTTGGAGACACCCTCTTTCACGTTCTTGGGGGCTCCATCCACCAGTTCTTTGGCTTCTTTCAAGCCCAGGCTGGTGACTTCGCGGACGGCTTTGATCACGTTGATCTTGTTGGCGCCCACTTCTTTCAGGACGACGGTGAACTCAGTCTTCTCTTCCGCGGGAGCCGCCCCCGCCGCCGCGCCGCCGCCACCAGCCATCATGACCGGGGCTGCTGCCGCAGCTGAGACGCCGAGACGCTCTTCCAGCTTCTTAACGAGCTGCGCCGCGTCCAGCAGCGATAGCCCTACGATGGACTCTTCCAATTGCGCCAAATCTGCCATGTTATTTCTCCAGTAATTTAGTCTTCTGAGAGACGTAGCTTGCTACGTCTCTCTTTCGTTATCCGCCCGTCGGGTTTCCAGTGCGGCAGGTCCTGATTCCTTGCGCCAGACAACGCTCGGAATGAACCGCGCAACCCCCGACTTGCCGACAACCAAATCTCTCCGAATGGCTTGCGCCATTCAGAACTTGTGTGGCGCGGGCACTCTTGCCCGCGCATTGCAATCGAAACCTATTTACTCTGCCTGTCAGTCCACGTGTCCCAAACCGACTTGAGGACGAGACAGAAAACTAGGAATGCGACTCCTCCAAATACCCGGATCAAAAACCCAACCATGTAACCCGCCTGGACGGGCGAGTCGCCCGTCCCCACACGACTATCTATGCTTCCTTGAACTTCTTCTGCTGCACGCCCTGATCGACCACCACCGCCAGGTTGCGCCCCACCGCATTCATTACCGTCACCAAACGCTGCGCCGGAGCATTGATCAGGAACAGCAGCTTCGAGTACAGCTCTTCCTTCGATGGCATGGTGGCCAGCGCTTCGATCTCCTTGATCGTGACCACCCGGCCTTCGACCACGCCGATTTTGAAGGTGAACTCGGGCGCGTCTTTGGCGTATTTGGTCAGCGCCTTGGCCATGGCTACCGGATCGCCGGTCGTATAGGCGATCGAGGTCACGCCCGCCAGATCCTTCAGAGCCCCCTCAACCTTGGTGCCCTTAGCGGCGCGCTCGGCCAGCGTGTTCTTGACCACTTGATACTTCGCGCCCGCACCGCGCAACGCCTTACGCAGTTCATAGTCCTGGGCCACGGTCATCTTCGTGTACGTCGTCACGACGACGTTCGAGACATTCTTCAGTTCTTTGCTTAGCTTCTCAACTTGCTCATTCTTCCTCGCCTTTGTAACCGCCATAATTCAATCCCTCGCGATGTTCGTGTAGGGACGGAAGCCTTCGTCCGTCCAGGCGCGTCAGCGCCGCGTTAAGCCTTCGCCGCAGCCTCGATCGGCGCAACGTCCAACAGAATCCCCGGCCCCATCGTAGAGCTCAAAGTGCAGCCCTTGATGTATTTCCCTTTGGCCACCGATGGCTTGGCCTTGATCACGCTGGTGATCAGCACGGTTGCGTTTTCAATCAACTTGTCAGGCGAGAACGAGATCTTGCCGACCGGGCAGTGGACGAGAGCCGTCTTGTCAGTGCGGAATTCGACCTTGCCAGCCTTTACTTCCTGCACCGCTTTGGCTACGTCGAAGGTGACTGTACCCGTCTTTGGATTGGGCATCAGACCTTTGGGACCGAGAATCTTGCCCAGCCGTCCCACGGACTTCATGACGTCGGGCGTCGCGATCAGCGCGTCGAAGTCGGTCCAGTTTTCCTTGGTGATCTTCTCGACCATGTCTTCGCCACCGACAAAATCGGCGCCTGCCGCTTCCGCTTCTTTAATCTTGTCGCCGCTCGCGATGACCAGAACTTTCTTCGACTTGCCCAGGCCATGCGGCAGAACAACGGTGCCGCGCACCATCTGGTCGGCGTGCTTGGGATCGACTCCGAGGCGCAGCGTGAGTTCGACAGTCTCGTCGAATTTCGCGAATTTCACTTTCTGCAGGAGCGGAACCGCATCCTGCAGAACATAGGGGCGCTTCTCAACTGCAGCGTGCGCCTTGGCGATGTTCTTTCCTTCTTTTTTCATTGCTCTTCCTTGTCTCCCACCGCTCAGCGATGCTTCGAAGAGCCGTGGTGCATTTGACGATTTGGTAATTGGGAAATTGAGTAATCGGGCAATTTGAAATCTCTCTCGCAGATTTTCAATTACACAATTACTAAATTTCCCACTTACTCAATCCCTTCTACCCAACCACTTCAATCCCCATCGATCTTGCCGTGCCGCGGATGCTCTTAATTGCGGTTTCAACAGAAGCGGCGTTCAGGTCGGGCATCTTCTGTTTAGCAATGTCCTCGACCTGCTTGGCAGTGACCTTGCCAACTTTATCTTTATTCGGAGTGCCCGATCCCTTGGCGATGCCCGCGGCGCGCTTCAACAGGATTGAGGCGGGCGGCGTCTTGGTGATGAAGGTGAACGAGCGATCGTTGTACACCGAGACCACGACCGGAATGATCAGCCCTTCCATTTCTTTCTGGTTCGTTCTCGCGTTGAACTGCTTGCAGAACTCCATGATGTTGATCTGCGCCTGGCCCAGTGCCGGGCCCACCGGGGGCGCCGGAGTCGCCTTGCCGGCGGCGATCTGCAGCTTCACATAACCTGTAACTTTTTTGGCCATGACTACTTTGGCTCCTAGCTTCTAGCTCCTAGCTTCTAGCCAGGGCGTCAAATCTCTCAATGTCAGCCTGAGGCGACATCTTTTTGTCGCCGAAGGATCTCTGCAATCTCTTGTGCTACGCGACTTTCTCCACCTGGTTGAACTCAAGTTCCACCGGAGTGGAGCGGCCGAAAATCGTGACCATCACTTTCAGGGTCTCGCGATCCTCATTCACTTCGTCGACGATGCCGGTAAAGCTGGCAAATGGTCCCTCGCTGATGCGGACCGATTCGTTCTTCTCGAACTTGACTTTGAGCTTCGGCTTCTCGCGGCTGTCAGCAACTTTGTAGACGATATGCTGCACTTCTTCTTCGGATAGCGGCGTGGGCTGCTGGCCGGTGCCGACAAATCCCGTGACCCGCGGCGTGGACTTCACCACGTGCCAGACGTGATCGTCCATGTCCATCTCGACCAACACGTAGCCGGGATAGAACATGCGCTCGGAGGTATATTTCTTGCCGCCGCGCACTTCGGTGACCGACTCGGTCGGGATCAGCACTTTGCCGATCTTGTCTTGCAGCCCGAAGGCCGCGACCCGCGACTCCAGAGACTCTTTCACCTTGCGCTCAAAGCCCGAGTACGAGTGGATGATGTACCACTTCATGTTCGGGTTGCGAGGCGGCCCAGTGGTGGCCGCAGCGCCCTCCGCTGCGGGGGCCTGCGGTTCGCCTGCTGTGCTTGTTACCACTTCGTCTTTTTCTTGGTCCTGCATAGTTAAGATGCTTCTTCCCGGCCCGCCGGTTTCTGGTGCTACGTAGCGCTCTTCTGCAATCTCATTAGTGATTCTTGAAAAAGGCAAACAAAGCGGTCACGCCGTGTTGAATAACGAAATCGATCACGGCAAAGTACAGCGCGAAAATGAAGACGGTAATCACGACCACTGTGGTCGTAGCCCGGACTTCCTTCCACGACGGCGCAGTGACTTTACGCATTTCGCTGCGCACGTCGTTGTAGAACGTCTTGATACGCTCCGGCCAGGACTTTATCCGGTCCCCAAAGTTGCCGCCGGCTGCTGCAATTGAATTTGCCATTTTCTTCGTCTCGACTGCCATCTGTGCTCCTGGCCTCTACTACTTGCTTCTCTGCTCTCCAAAAATCTGGCAGGGGCGGAGGGATTCGAACCCCCAAGTTCGGTTTTGGAGACCGACAGTTTAACCGTTGAGCTTACGCCCCTAAATCCGATTGGGTAATTTGGTGATTGAGTAATTGTGTAATTTGAAAATCGCGTCGTCCGGTTTTCAATTACACAATTACAAAATTTCCCAATTGCTCAATTATTTCACTTCTTTATGCGGCGTATGCTTGCGGCAACGGCGGCAGAATTTCTTCAATTCCAGCCGCTCGGTCATGGTCTTCCGGTTCTTAGTCTTCGAGTAATTCCGCTCTTTGCAATCGCCGCACTGCAACGTAATAATTTCTCGGGGCATGAAAACAGCTCCTAGCTCTTAGCTTTAACCTTTACTGCACAATCTCCGCGATCGTACCAGCGCCTACCGTATGTCCGCCTTCGCGGATCGCGAACCGCAAGCCTTTCTCCATGGCCACCGGCGTAATCAGTTCGATCACCAGGCTGACGTTGTCTCCCGGCATCACCATTTCCGTGCCCGCCGGAAGTTCCGCCACTCCAGTCACGTCCGTGGTTCGCAAATAAAACTGCGGACGATAGCCCTTGAAGAACGGCGTATGTCGTCCACCTTCTTCTTTGGTGAGGATATAAACTTCCGCCTTGAACTTGGTGTGCGGCGTGATCGATCCACCCTTCGCCAACACCATGCCGCGCTCGACGTCGTCCTTGCCAATGCCACGCAGCAGCAGGCCGGCGTTGTCACCCGCCAGGCCTTCGTCCAATTGCTTTTTGAACATTTCGACGCCCGTCACCACCGTCTTGCGGGTCTCGCGGAAGCCGACGATTTCCACTTCCTCACCCACCTTCACCTTCCCGCGCTCGATCCTTCCCGTGACTACAGTTCCGCGGCCCGAGATGGAGAAAATATCTTCGATCGGCATCAGGAACGGCTTGTCCAGTTCGCGCGCCGGCTGCGGCACGCTCTTGTCCACAGCCTCCATCAACTCGTCAATCTGCTTCTCCCACTTGGCCTCGCCGTTCAGCGCGCCCAAGGCCGACAGACGCACGACCGGTACGTCGTCGCCCGGGAACTTGTAGCTCTTCAACAGCTCACGCACTTCCAGTTCGACCAGATCGAGCAACTCGGGATCGTCCACCGCATCGCACTTATTCAAAGCAACCACGATATAGGGCACACCGACCTGCCGCGCCAGCAGCACGTGCTCGCGCGTTTGCGGCATCGGGCCATCGGTCGCCGCAACCACGAGAATCGCGCCATCCATCTGCGCCGCGCCCGTAATCATGTTCTTGATGTAGTCGGCGTGGCCCGGGCAATCCACGTGCGCGTAGTGCCGGTTCGCCGTCTCGTACTCGACGTGCGCCGTGGCAATCGTGATTCCGCGGGCTTTCTCTTCCGGCGCGTTATCGATCGAGTCAAACGACCGGAACGTGTTCTTCGGATTGTGCTTCGACAAAACCTTGGTGATGGCCGCCGTCAACGTGGTCTTGCCATGGTCGATGTGACCAATCGTCCCCACGTTGCAGTGCGGCTTATTACGATCAAATTTCTCTTTCGCCATAATTGCAGCCTCTAGCTCCTAGCTCTTAGCTTCTAGCTCAAACCCCTTGTCATCCTGAGGCGCCGCTTTTTGGCGCCAAAGGACCTATGCAACTTTTCTGCCGACAATATTTCAGTAATATTGATACAGCTTCTTAAACTTATGCCGCAGCCCGATGTCGACGCCTTCCAACTTCGAAAGATAAAACTCCCGCATCTGCGCCCGGTCGGAAACCGGCAGCGACTCATACAGCTCTTTCGCGTTCAGTCCCGCGTCGGCGACCATGCCTTCCAGCACCTTCTGCGCCAGCACCGCGTCGAAATCCCGAACGCGAATTCCTTTGCGATCCAGTTGCTTCAGGAAACGCTCAGCGTTCTCCGGCAAGAACGCCTGCTCGACAGCCGCTTGCAGCCTGGCGAACTCTTGCGCCTTCTCAACCTTGATGGCAGCCTGTTCGAAACTTCTCATCGCACCTGACAAAAGATCCCTCGCAAAAAACGCTCGGGATTTCGGCTGCGGGCTCGCCCCTTCGACTCCGCTCAGGGTCACGCCCGCAAACGCCTCAATCTGGAGCGGGAGACGGGAATCGAACCCGCGACCAACAGCTTGGAAGGCTGTGACTCTACCACTGAGTTACTCCCGCCCTGTAAAAGCTCTCAGCTATCAGCCGTCAGCTCTAGCTAGACCTCAGTGGCTAAAGCCGTGCCCTTTCCGAACCTTGCTTGGTACGGCTCAGCCGTGCCCTTCAAAACCTTCATTACAGCCAAACTATCTGGAGCCGATGACCAGGATTGAACTGGTGACCTCTCCCTTACCAAGGGAGTGCTCTACCAACTGAGCTACATCGGCCCTGAACTCAGCTGTCAGCTATCAGCCTTCAGCTCTCAGCTACTGCGAAACCCGCTCATTCCTGATCGCTTCCCTTGTCGGCGTGCAGCACGTCGTCGCGGCGCAATATCGACTTGACCGCGAACAGCGCCAGGATCACCAGCGTTCCCGCCCGGATCTTCGGGTCGGTGATCGTGACCCATGTCAGCGCTCCAAGCACCACGTAGCAGACCAGCGCAATGGACAATCTGTTCACAATCAGCGATTCACGTGAATCATGGTGCACAGGGAAGGATTCGAACCTTCGTACCTCGCTAGGAGGGACAGATTTACAGTCTGTTGGCTTTAACCACTCACCCACCTGTGCAAACTCTCGGGCGATGCGGCCGTCGCGCTCATCCGGCAAACCACAATGCAAGCGCGCCGGCGAACACTCGCGCCAAACCCGCAGACCAACTTACATTCACTTTCGCAAAACAGGGAAACCAAGGCTCACGCAGACACCGCGAAGAACGTTGATCTGATCACTGCACACCGGAAAAGTACCGAATGGAGTGCGTTGGAAAAACCTGTTGCGCCGCTACCTGCCGGAAATACGTTTCCTGGAGCTGGCGAAGGGATTTGAACCCCTGACCCTCTGATTACAAATCAGATGCTCTACCGACTGAGCTACGCCAGCAACTTCGGGGGAAAGATGCGCCTTCGCGCGAACTTATCCCTCTGATCCCTTCCAGATGTCCGGGACAATTATTTAAGGTATCACAAGGGGAATTAAGCGTGCAAGCAACGTTGAGCACCGGAAGAGAGCCGACGTGACCCGCGGCGCCACTCCTTCGAGGCAGGTATAGTAATTGCGCCGTGCCGCTCCCTGAAAAAGCGTTGATTGCTCAGATTCGCCGCATAGCGCAAGCTTCCACGGGGCGCGCTCGTGGTTCGCGCGGAAGGGTCCTCACCGGAATGGGGGATGATTGCGCCGTGCTGCGCCTGACCCCGAGACACGAGATCCTGGTTACGACCGACTTCAGCCTGGAAGGAATTCACTTTCGTCGCGACTGGCACCCGCCGGAATCGGTCGGCCACCGTTGCCTGGCTCGCGGATTGAGCGATATCGCCGCTATGGGCGGTGAGCCCGTCGCGGCTTTTCTTTCTTTGGCATTGCCTCGGGACTTGCCCCAATCCTGGGTCAGACGCTTCGCCCGCGGTTTGATCAATCTCGCGGAAGAATTCCGAGTCACCCTCGCCGGAGGCGACACCGCCGAATCGCCCAACGGAATTCTTGCCGACATTATAGTGGTCGGCACGGCACCGAAAGGCAAGTCGGTGCTGCGCTCCGGCGCCAGGGCCGGCGATCGTATTTTCGTCAGTGGAGAACTCGGGGGCTCTGCCGCCGCCGTTGCGAGAATGAGAAAGTATCCTAAGAAGAAGCTGAATCCCCGCGACTACCGTCGCCACTTTTATCCCAGGCCGCGGATCGAACTCGGCCGCCTTCTTCGCGAAAAAGGCCTGCCCTCGGCCATGATTGATATGAGCGATGGGCTTTCGACCGATCTGGCGCACCTTTCCGAGGAAAGCGGAGTAGGTGCGGAAATCGACGCTTCGCTGATTCCACGCGCTGTCGTCGGCAAGCCAGCCCGCGAAGTCGACCTCGACCTTGCCCTCCACGGCGGCGAAGATTACGAACTCCTGTTCACAGTTCCGGCCGGCAAGCGACTACCCACCCAAATTGCCGGAGTCGCCGTGACCCAGATCGGCCACGTCACCCGACTACCAAGAATATTGCTCCGCACCCGGCCCAATTTAGCCTATGAACTCGAACCTAGAGGCTGGCAGCACTTCCAGCGTTAGCCATTACCTCCGTCACTACTCTGTCTCTACCATCGCGCTCAAAACCGGACTAGAGTAGATCCATGTCGTCCAGTAGATTTCTCTTCCTTCCATTTGTCGCTCTTTTGCTGACCGTCGCTGCTTCCGCTCAGAAGAAGCAGCCACCACCACCGCCGCCGGCTCACGCAAAGGCTCCCTCGCCCGCTGTGACCGACGAATTCATTCACCAACAGTTTGGGGATAATTGTTCTCTGCTGGCGGGGCCGCCGCAGTTCGTCGCCGATCTGGACGACGATGGGATAGATGACCTCGTCGTGGCCGCCAAATGCAAGAATCCGATGGCCGACAAAGACGAATACAGTTTCGTTGTTGCCGACCCTTACGATACTTTTCTCGGCTACAGTGACGTCAAAGTCACCTCCACTTTTGCTTCCGACGAACCCGCGCGCCGCGGCATCACCCTGCTCATTATTCATGGCGCAGAAAAAGACGCGTGGCAGTCCGAAAAACCCAAGGCCAAGTTCCTGCTCATCAATCTGCCCTTCAAAACTCTGACTGTGAAAAGGTTCGCCCTGAAGAAGAAAACCATTTTGGGGATTTACATGGAAGAGACGGGCGAGGGCGACCAGACTTCTTCTGTCCTCTTTTGGGACGGCAAGAAATACAAATACCAGCAGCTGGGGTCGACCCTGGAATAAGGCAATTATTGATTTGAGATTTAAGATTTCGGATTTCAAACAGATTGTTGTTAGGTCGCGACCAGCTTGAAAGGTCTTTAATCTGCAATCTGCAATCTTAAATCTGCCCTGCAATTCCCCTTGCATTCGTTATCTCTTTAGTCGCCCTTGTAGTAAGGAAACTCCCCACTCCCGGCGCTCTTCACGTTGGCCTCGGCGAATTCGCAAACTCGGTCGAGCGCCGACTGCAGCTCCGCCGTATAACGCTCCAGATCTTCGTCGGCGGCATCCTCAGGCACCGGGATCAGCTTGCCGACGCGCACCAGCACCCTTGAGAAGGGCATCGGGATCATCAAGCGGTCCCAAGTGTTCAGCACCCAGGCCCGATCGACGGCCGCGTGGAATACGGTCAAAGCCAAACCAGATGACCGTGCCAGCGCAACCGGGCCGGGTTTCACTTTGTGCCGTGGACCGCGGGGGCCATCTAGAGTGAACGCCACCGTCCAGCCTTCCTCGAGCGCTCGGCGCAGGCCGAGCAAAGCGCGCACAGCGTTGCGACTGCTCGATCCCTTGACCGCAAGAAAGCCGAATTTGTGGATGATACGGCCCATGTATTCGCCGTCATAACTGTTGCTGCTCATCACCCGGATGCCCATGTCGCGGAAAACGTACGTCGCCGGGATCATGCAGGAATGCCAGAACGAGGCGATCAGCGGCCGCTGGTCCAGCGTCTTCTGCGCACCATCTTCGTAGGAAACAGCGACCCGCAGCGTAGGACCGATCACCCGGATGATCCCGTATCCCAGCCAGATAATGATGCGTAAGGTGATGCGCTGGCGAAGGGTATAGCGTTGGGGGTCGATGGCAGGTAGCGCGGTCGCCGCCGCGATGCGAGTGCTGGCTTCGGGCACAAAGCTATTTTAGCGGGACGAGGCGGGCGAACGATTGGGATTTACGTCAAAAGATTCTTACTGCCGAGGCCGCAGAGAACGCCGAGAAGAGAACGAGAAAAAATCTCTTGAGAATTGTTTCCCTCGGCGGTCTCTGCGTGTTCGGCGGTTAAAAGCTTTTTTGTCGGGATGGCCGGGCGATTCAGTTCTCGAGATACGAATCGATCCAAATCTTGACTTTCTGGCGCCGTTCGTCGGTGGCGTCGAAGCGCACGCCGAGCGACTTGGGCTTGCGCCAGCTCACTACCCCCCGAACGTTGACGCGCGGCAAGGTCATCAGGGAAAACGATATCTCAACATTGGTTCCAATCGAAAAGTCTTCGGAGCTTTTAAGCGACATGCCTCCGGTACTTATCTCGATGCTGCTCGCGCTAACGCGGCGGCCATCTCCCACGAGGGAGACCTCCGTCATGACCGGAATGCGCACGTAACGCCGAAATTCATGCAGCACGAGCATCCGTGTGGCACGCACCAGTTTCAGGGCTGCGGGGCGCTCCAGAGGTTCGTTGAATATGGCGTTGATGCCGTATTTGGAATAGCGCATGCATTCCTGGGCGTTGCCGCCCAGTCCATAAATTACGCAACGGCTATTCGAAGGGGAGCTGCGGGCCGCTTCCATCACAGCGTCGGCGCCATCGCCCAATCCCAGGACGCAAGCTTCGAACTTTTCCTTGTGCAGGCGCTCGGCAGCGTCGGAGGACATGACCACCGTTTCAATATTGAATTGCCGGAAGCACTCCGCCAGCAGGGTTCTGGACGACTCATTCAAGCCTACGAGCGCGGTGCGGGCAGCTGACTTGCGTACGGTGGGGGCTAGGGCAAAGGTAGTGGCGAAAGCTTTGTGCATAGTCGGGGAACACTCCACTTTTCAAAACCATTGTGGAGGCGCGTCCCGTTATGGGAAAGACACCAAGGACCAACCCTCGACGTACCAAATTCTCGTTACTTTTCAGACCTCGCGGGAGACGGGACATTACGAGGCAAAAACGTTGTGGAATGAGGTACTTGGGCAGGGCGGACATCGGCCTCGGAGCTCCGACGGTGGACTTCAGGCCTTAGATCCTTCTCTGGAATTCACCGAGGTCCCGAGTTTAGGTCTGCAAGTCTGAAGTCCGAGGTCCGAGGTCCGAGATTCTATTCGCTCCAGCGCCGAAACAGCAGCGCTCCATTCGTCCCGCCAAAGCCGAACGAGTTCGACATGGCGTATTCCAGTTGCGCTTTGCGCGCCTGGTTGGGAACCAAATCCATGCCGGCGGTATCCGGATCGGGATTCTCCAGGTTAATCGTTGGAGGCAGAATCTGGTCGCGCAAGGCCAGAACGGTAATGCCCGCCTCGAGTCCTCCGGCCCCGCCCAGCAGGTGCCCGGTCATCGACTTCGTGGAACTCACCGCAATCCTACGGTCGCCAAAGAAATTGCGTATGGCGTGGGCCTCGAGCGCATCGCCGATCGGGGTGGATGTGCCATGCGCATTAACGTACCCGACCACGTCGGGAGTTATACCCGCATCACGCACCGCGTTGCGCATGACACGAAAGCCGCCTTCGTGTTCTGGAGCAGGCTGCGTCATGTGGTACGCATCGCCCGACATTCCATAACCGGCGATCTCCGCGAGAATGGGCGCGCCTCGCTTACGAGCATGCTCCAACTCTTCCAGGATCAGAATGCCGGCTCCCTCGCCGATTACGAAACCGTCGCGGTCGCGATCCCACGGACGGCTAGCCTTTTCCGGGGCATCGTTCCGCGTGGAGAGCGCACGCATGGCGGCAAATCCGCCTACGCCCATGGGAGTGATGGCGGCTTCGGCACCCCCGGCAATCATCACATCCGCATCATTGTGCTGAATAATCCGATAGGAATCGCCGATGGAATGTGCGCTGGTGGTGCAGGCCGTTGCGGTCGCCTCGTTCGGTCCCTTGGCTCCGTAGCGCATGGAAACCTGACCGGCCGCAAGATTGATAATGGCGGCGGGAATAAAAAAAGGAGAAATCTTGCGCGGCCCGCCTTCCATCAACGCGGTGTGTTCGCGTTCGATGATGTCGAATCCTCCGATGCCCGACCCGATGTGAACCCCGACCCGCTCGTCGTTCTCCGGGGTAATCTTCAGTCGCGACATCTTGAAGGCTTCATCGGCGGCCGCGATGGCCACATGAATGAAGCGCCCCATTTTCTTGACTTCTTTTTTTTCGATGAAATTCAGCGGGTCGAAGTTTTTGACCTCGGCGGCGATCTGGCAGGCAAAGGCAGCGGGGTCGAAGCTGGTGATGCGCGCCACCCCACTCTTGCCCGCGAGCACGGCCTTCCATACCACGTCAGTGGTATTGCCCACGCCACAGATCAAACCCAGACCAGTAACTACGACCCTGCGTCCCAACTATTTCCCCGCTTTCGCGTGCTTGCCGATGTAATCCACCGCGTCCTGCACGGTGCGAATCTTCTCCGCGTCCTCGTCGGGGATCTCAATGTCGAATGCTTCTTCGAAAGCCATGACCAGTTCGACGGTGTCGAGCGAGTCCGCGCCCAAATCGTCGACGAACGACGCGCTGGAGGTGACTTCGCCCTCATCCACTCCCAACTGCTCCACGATAATCTGCTTTACCTTCTCGTCTACGGCTGCCATGTGTCTCCTCGCTTGCCTCGATTAGATTTGAATTCGGGTTCTACAGTTGTGCAATCGCAGCTCATTTCTGCTGCTGGCTCGGGGTTCGGCCCTCCACAATTCAGTCTGTCAGCCTTAACGCACTGCGGTACGAAAAAAGGCGAGTGTGTAGTGTAATTGTCACGGTGAATTAGTGTAAAGGAAGGGCTCTGCCACTTCCGGCAAAGCCTCGGTTGACGTGGGATTGCACCCTTGAATCCTAAAGGCTGGCCGTTGCCGGGGTCAAACGATCCGCCGCAAAATGGGTAGACACGGGCTCTGCTCGGGTTCCGTTGCGGTTAAGCTCTTGTACGTAGCCCCGGACGCATTCGTCCGGGGAGCGAAACACAGCCCAAGAAAAACAGACAGAGTGGAGGAATTGCATGCGTGCGGTCGTGCAGCGCGTAAGCCGCGCCAAGGTCACCGTCGGCGAAGAAATTGCAGGCGAGATCGGTACGGGATTGCTAGTCCTGCTGGGCGTGGGCCATGAGGACACCGAGACGGATGCGAGTTATCTGGCCGAAAAGATTATCGGCCTGAGGATCTTCGAAGACTCAGACGGAAAGATGAACCGCAGCGTGCAAGACGCAGGCGGCAGCGTGCTGGCCGTCTCGCAGTTCACACTGTACGGAGACGTGCGCCGGGGCAAGCGCCCATCCTTCGACGCCGCGGCTCCTCCAGAACAAGCGCGGAGGCTGTACGAGTTTTTTGTCGAGCGCATTCGAGCCGCAGGCCTGCGCTGTGAAACCGGCCACTTCCAGGAAATGATGCAGGTCGAGCTGGTGAATGACGGGCCGGTGACGATCCTGCTGGATTCCGGCAAGGCGTTTTAGCGGCGACCGTTACTATCGTCAGCCCAACCCTCATTTCTTTCTGCTTCGACGTCAGCCCTGCCCGGTATTCTTCAGGAGGAGGGCCTGTGCGCTATAGGACCGCTGTTATTCTGTCCGCTGCAGTAATTGTGTTGACCGGCGTAATGTTCGGCCTGCCGGCCGCAGTATGGGCTGCTTTTCTTCCGTCGTTAAAACAGGGTCTCCCTGATCCAATACCAGGCTATGAAAGGATTCTTCTTAATATCGCTGTTTTCTGCGTTAGCTGGAAATGGATACTAGCGCTCCTCTCGCTTCCGATTATAGTGGTGGTGTTCACAGTTGCGGAATTCACCAGTCAGACGCGGATACGCAAGCTGAGAACGCCAACGCCAGCACCGACCGCTAAGCCACCCGCTCTTTGGAATCCAAATGCGGCAGCGAGTTGGAGTCTGCTTTTTACTCCAGCATTCGGAGCATTCTTGCACGCTCGAAACGCAGACTCGATGGGGCGCGCTGGCGAGGCGAAAGCCAACAGAGTCTGGTTTTACGTCATGATCGGCTATTTTGGCTTGAGTCTCCTGCCTATTCCGGCCATCCCTGAAGTATTGTTCACGTTGGCTCCCATTGGCCTTTTGTTGGGGTGGTATTTTGGCCTCGGGAAGAACCAGACAAGGTATGTCAAAGAAACTTGGCAAGATGGTTATGAGCGGAAGCCTTGGACGAAACCGTTGCTCATCGCTTTCTGCTGTTTGATTGGCACAGTCCTTGTGCTTACGCTGGCAGAGCAGTTTATGTTTGGTTTGCGATGAATCTTGCGTAACGCTAACATCGCCGTGGCGCTCATTGACTCGCCTACGGTCTAAAGCCGCGTCCCGTACCGGATTTCGCGTAGGCAGAATGTCCTCGACCCAACCACAGATTTTTCACTCTCCTCCTCCACGCTCGCCCGAAATCCTTCTTTTCACAGCATTTTGTTTTGGCCCAGCACGTGCTTCCCGCATCTTAAGGTGTACGGGTTCGCGAGGGGTGCAACGTGGGCGTTGGTAACCAGTGGGTAATCAACGGAGCGTTAGTCGCGTTGGTCGCGCTGCTCTCCTCGAGCGCAGTTGCCCAGAAGGCTGCATCCCCGGGAACATCTCCAGGAACAATGCCACTCGATGTGATCGTTCAGTCCATACAAAAGGCACAAGCGGCGGTGCGTCCCCAGGGCTCGTATCAGATCATCCGCGAATATCGACTGTCCGGCGCGAAAGATTCGAAAGCTGATTCCGAAGTGGTGGCAGAAGTTGATTTCAAGCCGCCCGCCTTCGAGCGCTACACGATTCAGCGATACTCGGGCAGCGGCCGGGGACAGCAACTGGTGCGCAGCATTCTTGACCATGAGGTCGAAATAACCTCCAGGGATAAAGACAAAGGGCGCACCGCCATCAGCAGGGATAATTACATCTTCAACTACATGGGCGAGGCGGTACTCGACGGACAATCCTGTTACGTCTTGGGATTAAAGCCGAAGCGAACGGACAAGGATCTGATCTCCGGGCAAGTATGGGTCGACAAGCACTCATTTCTTATTCGCCAGATTCAGGGAGACGTCGAGAAAACGCCCTCCTGGTGGCTAAAAAAAGTTCGCATTACACTCGTGTTCGCCGACCTTGAAGGAACCTGGGTGCAGAAGAGCATGGAGGCCGTCGCCGATGTACGACTGGTCGGCACGCATACCTTAACGTCACGCATTCTGGATTACCGGAGAGAATCTCAGGTCGCAATCACCCCGTTCCCCACGGATGTGGGAAGCCGATAGCGGCTGGCTACAACCTTCATCAGGTTTAAAAAGTAGCGCCGGCATCTTGCCGGCTGTCTCGAGGGCGTCTCGCCCGCGTTGTTTCGAACTGCGCGCCTTCTAACGCGCCTGCAAAATCGCATCCGCTACACGGGCCGCCTCCACCGCCGCCTTCACGTCGTGAGTCCGCAAAATGTGCGCGCCCTTGAGAATCAGCGCGGTCTGCGTCGCAAGCGTTCCATACAGGCGGCCTTCCGGCGGAACATCTTTTCCGTCTCTGGCTAGCGTTCGGCCAATAAAAGATTTCCGCGAGGTGCCCGCCAGCAGCGGAAATCCCGCCGCCTGCAATTCATCAAAGCGCGCCAGCAACGGATAGTTCTCGTCAAAGCTCTTTCCGAATCCGAAGCCCGGATCGAGCACGATGCGCTCGCGCCGCACTCCCGCCACTACCGCCTTCTCCGCCCACTCCTTGAGTTCCCGCTTCACCAGCAGCACGATGTCGACCGGCGGGCGGCAGCGTCGCGCCACTCTTCGGGGCGCCCGCGCATGTGCATCAAAACCGCTCCGCATTTGAGCTCAGCGATGGTCTTGGCCATGCGTGGCGTCCCAGCGAAAACCGCTGACGTCGTTGACGATCTCGGCTCCAGCTTCCACCGCCGCGCGGGCCACGTCCGCTTTGTAGGTATCTACCGAGAACACCGCAGTGGGATGCTTTTTCTTTAACGCCGCGACCACCGGCAGCACGCGTCTGAGTTCTTCTTCCGCGCTGACCGCTGGCCCGACCGCGGCCGTCTTGAGATTTGCAGCCGAGCCTTTCTTTTGTTCGCCGGGCTTTGTCCCGGTTAGCTTAGTCTCAGATGGCCGCGGAGCGCCGGCATCCACGCGCGCCCCGGGACGCGTCGACTCGCCGCCAATGTCCAGGATGTCGGCTCCTTCGTCCAGCAATCGCTGCGCGTGTTCGATGGCCTTATCGCGATCCAGAAACTGACCGCCGTCGGAAAATGAATCAGGGGTAACGTTGACGATGCCCATGATCAGCGTCCGCTTGCCGAGCTCCAGTGAACGCGCTCCGAGATTCCATTGAAAAACAGATCTCATGTGGCACGATTCTAAATGAAGCAGCAGGCAGGTTTGGGCGCGCTGCGGAGCTGTTGCCGCGCGGACTGAAGCAAAGCAGCGCTTTGCTCTATCATTGTAAAGTGGTTCACAAGGCCGCGAGGCAGCCTAACCATCCAGGATGTTTGATGCAAGTGGAAGAAAATATTCGATGAGGCAATTCCTGAAACGTGGTCGCATGACAGTTGCCTTTGGAGCATTGGGTATTCTGCTGACGGTGAGTACCTTGGCCGCTTGCGACATTCAGCGCCGCAAGTCAGACGCCGAGCTTGGCCTCAACCCGCAACAGTCCGCAGGCCGCAAAATCTACGACTCGAAATGCGACCGATGCCATGAGCCGTATTCCACTCGAGGCAAAAAAGGCCCGGGCCTCAAGGGAATGTTTCAGCATAAATATTTGTCTTTGAGCGGACTGCCTGCCAATGATGAGCGCGTCGCCGACATCATCCGCCTGGGTCGCAACGAAATGCCCGGCTACAGCCAGACGCTGAGTGCACAGGACATTCAGGATCTGCTCGCGTATTTGCATACGTTGTAGCGAGTCGCAGCCATGGCGTCGTTTCGTGGGATAATCCGGGGATGAAAGGCGCGCCGAAATCGGAGCTCTTTCGCGAACTGCCGTCGGTCGATGAGTTGCTCCATACATCGGCCGTGGCCTCGCTAGCAGCCAGCCATGGACCCGCGGCTGTTACCGACGCCGCACGCGCGGTACTCGCCCGGGTGCGGGAAGAAGTCGCCTCAGGACTGCTTGTCGAGCCCGCGTTGCGACTCGCGCTGGGCGGGCTGGGCGACGCCATCGAAAAGCATCTTCGTCAGTCGCTTGGGCATTCGCTGCGGCCAGTCATCAATGCGACGGGAGTCATTCTACACACCAACCTTGGCCGCTCTCCACTCGCCGAGTCCGCGCTGGCGCACATCGGTGAAACTGCCGGCCGATTTTCGAATCTCGAGTTCGACATCGAGACGGGCGTGCGCGGCAAGCGCGACGTTCACGTCGATCGCCTATTCCGCAGCCTGCTTGGCGATCGCGTTAACTATGCTCATGTGGATACAGCCGCCTCGGCTGTAACGACGGGGCGAAGCCCGGCGGACCTCCACAACTCCGCCTCGACCATCGTTGTAAACAACAACGCCGCTGCGGTACTGCTGGCGCTCAACACCCTAGCTGAAGGTGGCGAGGTCATCGTCTCGCGCGGTGAACTGGTAGAAATCGGCGGCTCTTTTCGCATACCAGACGTCATGACGAAGTCCGGCGCAACGCTTCGCGAAGTAGGCACCACCAATCGCACTCGCGTCGGCGACTATGAAAAAGCCATCACCGAACGCACCCGGCTGCTGCTGCGCGTGCATCGGTCCAATTTCGAAATCACCGGCTTCACCGAGCAGGCGTTGACCGCCGAGTTAGTCACGCTCGCCCGCGAGAAGGCCATTCCATTGATGGAAGACCTGGGCAGTGGCGCGCTCGTGGACTTGCAGAATTTCGGCATCAGCGGCGAACCCAGCGTGCTCGACAGTCTGCGTGCCGGCGTCGACGTCGTGACTTACAGCGGCGACAAACTGCTGGGCGGGCCGCAAGCCGGATTGATCAGCGGCCGTGCCGATCTGGTCTCCCGCATGCGCGGCAACTCCTTGTTCCGCGCCCTCCGCGTTGACAAGCTCACCTACGCCGCCCTCGAAGCCACACTTCTGGCATATGTGAAGCGCGACCACGATGCCATTCCGGCGTTAAGAATGATGCACCTGACGAAAGAGGCAATCGGCCAGCGCGCCGAAGCGATTGCGGCACAGGCCCGGTCACCAAGACTCAACCTCGAAGTCATAGACGGCAAATCGGTTATTGGCGGCGGCGCCGCGCCCTCTTCGGTCCTGCCCACGCGTTTGCTTGCCTTGAATTGCGACGGCCTCAGCGCTGACGAACTGTCTGCCCGTCTGCGAGCCTCTGATCCCCCCATCATTGCCCGCGTCGAACAAGGACGAGTCCTGCTGGACTTGCGCACAGTATTCGCCGATCAGGATTCAACCATTGCTGCGGCGCTCGATCGAATCGCCACCTAGCGCTTTCGCATCCAAAATCTGTTGGCTGTTCTCTACACTATCGGACACTCCACCCGCCCCCTCGACGAACTGATCGGCGCCCTGCAGGCGCATCAGATTCAGACACTCGTCGATATCCGCGCGTTCCCCATGTCGCGGCGCCTGCCGCAATTCAATCGCGATTCGCTGGAGCAAAGCCTGCCGGCAGCGGGAATCGGCTATCTGTCGATGACGGCCCTCGGCGGCTACCGCAAAAAAATTCTCGAAGACTCCCCAAATATTGCCTTACGCAACCAGAGCTTCCGCAATTATGCGGACTACATGCTCACGCCGGAATTCGACCGCGCCATGTCTGAACTGCTGGCGCTCGCCGAAAAGTCCCGGACCGCATACATGTGCGCCGAGCGCGTGTATTTTCGCTGCCATCGCATGTTGGTTTCAGACTGGCTGGTCGCTCACGGCTGCGAAGTTTTTCATATCGACGGTGAGGGACCGGTCAAACCGCACAAGCTGATGGCAGAAGCGCGCATCGTCGACGGACGTTTGATCTATCGCGGAGATCGGCTGCTATGACGCCGTCTGCTGTAAGATTCAGTGCGAAGGTGCAAACGCGAACATGATCGTAGGCACAGGGATCGACATCGCGGAGGTCCCCCGCATCCGCCACTCCATTGAGCGTTTCGGGCAGCGTTTCCTGGAGCGCATCTTTACCGCCGGAGAGATTCGCTATTGTGATTCGAAGGCGAATCGCGTGGAGCGCTATGCCGCGCGCTTCGCCGCCAAGGAAGCCGCCATGAAAGCTTTGGGCACCGGCTGGAACCATGGCGTGCGCTGGCGCGATTGCGAAGTGCTCCGGCAGCCCGGAGGCCGTCCGACCATGGCATTTCACGGCAAGGCCGGGGAGTTCGCCCAGAGGCTCGGAGCGAAAAATATCGCTCTGTCGCTGTCGCATACCGCGGAGCAGGCCATCGCGCAAGTGATTCTCGAAAACTGAGCACGCTTCCGGGCGGCCGCACGTCAATACGCCGCCCACCATCTGCTAGACTGTCGCCTCCGATCTCCGATCCTATGCCCGCGATCACTGCGACCTCTGTCACAACATCGACCAAGACCGAGATCCCGGAAAAGATTCTGCTGATGGGCCTGGCGCTCACCAGCTTTGCTGCGCTGTTGCTCGAACTCTCGCTGACTCGGCTATTCTCCGTCGTGCTGTTCTATCATTTCGCCTTTCTCGCGATTTCGATTGCTCTGCTCGGCTTGGGAGCGGGCGGCGTCTGCGCATACCTTCTGAAGACCAGGCTCGCGGGCAGCGACACGCGCTCGCTGGCAGCGCGCCTGTGCATGACGAATTCTGTGGTCGTGCTCGTGGTACTGGAAATCGTCCTGCATGTTCCGGTCGCGCTGCAGATCTCCTGGGGAAACTTCGGTCGGCTGTCGGCACTCTACTTCTCGGCGGCCGTCCCCTTCTTCCTGACCGGATTACTGTTTGCAGTCGTATTCGCGCGCGAAACGCGACGCATCCAGCGGCTCTATGGCGCCGACCTTTGCGGCGGAGCAATGGCCTGCCTGGCGGTCGTGCCGTTGCTGAACTGGGTCGGCGGGCCGAACGTCGTTCTGGTCGCCGGAGCTACGATGGCCGCCGCTGGGATGATCTGGGCTGACTACCGCTCATTGCGCAGAACCGCAGCTCTACTGGCGCTCGCACTACTGGCTCTGATCGGTGCGAATCACTCCGGGCGTCTGATCGACGTCGTTTATGCGAAAGGAATGTTCCGCGATCCGGCGCAGGTGGAGTTCGCTCGCTGGAATGCACTCTCGCGGGTGGAAGTCGACCGCAAGAATCAGGCCAAGGTGGTGGTCATTGACGCGGACGCCAACACCTACATCATGAATGCGGACGTGTCGCACTGGCACGATACGGATTGGGAGGGCGATCTGATGTCCGCGCCACCAGCGCTGGCCAATGTTTTGCGTCCACACGGCGAATTCGCAATTATTGGGCCAGGGGGCGGCGTCGATGTCTTGCGCGCGGTTGCCAACGGCAGTCCCAGCGTAACCGGGATCGAGATCAATTCCATCATCGCGACCGACATTATGCGCGAACGTTACGCCGACTATTCGCAGCATCTCTACCAGCGCCCGGATGTGCATATTTACGTCACCGACGGCCGGTCATTTTTGCGTTCCACTCCGCAACAGTTCGACGTGGTGCAGATGACGCTGGTGGATACCTGGGCGTCCACCGCGGCCGGGGCGTTCGCGCTCAGCGAAAATAATCTATATACCGTCGAGGCCTTCCGTGAATACTTCAACCACCTCAAGCCCGATGGAATGATCGCGATCACACGCTGGGAATTTCGGCATCCTCGCGAGGCGCTGCGCGTAGTCGCGGTAGCGATGGAAGCGCTGCATCGCCTCGGAGTATCGAATCCCGCCAGCAATTTTATTGTCGCTTCACAAGGATCGCTCAACGAAGACGGCATTCCGGTGGTGGTGCTGGCCAAGAAAACTCCGTTCACCGCTGCGGAAGAGGACGCCGTGACCACGCATCTCGACAACTACCCGGACCTGGATCCGCTGTATCTGCCATCGGATCCCGGGCAGAATCCGTTTGCCGATCTGATCGCGAGCAACGATCCCTACGCGTTCGCGCGCGGTTACGCCTATAACACCGCGCCGGTTACGGATAACGCGCCGTTCTTCTTCTTCACGCTCAAGGCACGGCAGATCCTGGCGCAAAGAGGTTTGCATGGGGGCATCGACTGGAAAGTGAACCTGGGAGTGCTGGTGCTTCTGCTGGTGTTGCTGATTTCTGTGATTGCGGTGCTGGCATTTCTGGTTCTGCCCCTCGCACTCAGAAGCCGAAGCCGGAAAGGTCGCCACTCGCCTGTTCCCTTGCTTTATTTCGTGGCCGTCGGTTTGGGCTACATCCTGGTGGAAATCGCCTTTATTCAGCGCTTTGTGCTGTTTCTCGGCCATCCTACCTACGCCTTGACCGTAGTGATTTTCCTGCTCATGCTCTCCAGCGGCGCTGGGAGCCTATTCTCGCGGCTCTGGCTGCCGCGCACGAATTCGGGCTGGTTACCGCTCGTGCTCGTTATTGTGGCGCTTCTCGCCGACGTATTCTTCCTGCCGGGCCGCTTGGCGGCGCTGGTTGGGATGGGATTCGGATACCGGCTGCTGGTGAGCGGCATTCTTCTTATTCCCTTGGGATTCGTCATGGGAATGCCGTTCCCTACGGGCCTGCGCGCGCTCGCTGCCCTTCCGGCTCCAGAATTTCCCAATGGGGCAGGCGCTTCGGACAATGCGGTCGAATGGGCCTGGGCGATGAACGCGGCGGCCAGCGTGCTCGGATCAGTATTGGCCATGGTCATCGCGATCCAGTTCGGATTGACCGTGACTTTGGCCTGCGGAGCGGCCGCATATCTGCTCGCCCTGCTGCTGATGCCGGCACTGCGGACCAAACCCGCATAGACCTCGCTGGAGTTTTTGTTATCATTCGAGCGAGGAGCCGATTGCGATCCCGAGCTGTTCGCGCGACCGGCACAATCCCATCCAGACTGGCATCATGAGGAATTCATTTGCCTAGCCAGAAGCAGCTCAAGTGGTCGCAACTGCGCGTTGGGATCACGGTGATCGTTGCCACTTTGACGCTGGCTTTTCTGCTGTTCCTGATGTCCGGGACCTCCGGCCTGTTCACCCGCCGCATCACGCTGAAATCTTATTTCGATAACGCTCAGGGATTACGTCAAGGCGCTCCGGTGCGGCTCAGTGGCGTTGATATTGGCAATGTGTCTAAGATTCTTATCGTTCCGGATAAAGACAAGCAGCAAACTCCGGTCGAAGTGTTGATGAAAGTCAGCACCAAATACAGTTACGCCATCCGTCGAGATTCGGTGACCTCGCTGGAAACCGCTGGAGTTTTGGGAGAGACGTACCTGGATATTGACAGCCTGCAGGCCCTCGGCCCTCCGGCGCAAGACGGAGACACGCTGCCTACGCAGGTGCATCCGGATTTCAATCAAGTAGTGCGGGCCAGTCAAAGCACGTTGGAGAATATGGATGCCCTATTAAAGCGAGCCGACCGAATTTTGGCCTTCGCCGAAAGCGGCAAAGGATCGCTGGGTAAACTGATCTATGATCCGACCCTCTACAACCGCTTCTCCTCCACCATTGCGGAATTTCAGCAGATCGTGCAACAGGTGGGCAGCGGCGAGGGCAGCTTAGGACGGCTGATCAGCAGCAACGATGCCTACGAAAAATTTATCGCCACACTCGACAAGATGAACGCTGTAATCGACGATCTTCAGCAGGGCAAAGGCACGGCCGGAAAGTTCCTGAAAGATCCGACGCTCTACAACAACGCCAACGACACCATTGCCAATATGAAGAAACTGACCGAAGACATCAATGCCGGCAAGGGCACGCTCGGCAAACTGACTAAGGACGAGGTACTGGCGAAGAAGCTCGACAACACCATTAGCAAACTGTCAGAACTAACCACCGAACTGGAAGCCGGCCAGGGCACCGCGGGCAAGCTCTTCAAGGACGAGACTCTATACAACAACGCAAGCGAGTTCATGGTCGAGAGCCGCAACTTGATTAAGAGTATCCGGGAGAACCCGAAGAAGTACCTGAGTATCAAGCTGCACATCTTCTAAGGATGCTGCCTGAATGCGCGTCTAGCGTCCCTTAAGCGCCGGGGCAGTACCGCCTGGCCGAATTTCCTAGTGCTCTCCGATTCCGAATACCGCGCCCAACATCAGAATGATTAGCACGCCCAACGATATCCATCCATACTTCCAGTCTTTTTCCAAGAAGAACAAGATACAGGCGACGATCACCCGCACGACCGGCGTCGCCAACATCAGCAGAACACCTACGCGCTCAATCTCGAGCGGAATATGTCCGCCGACAAACAAACCGTCGATCAGCCCGGCCAGCATCACAAAGAAGCAGCTAAAAGCGCCGATGCGCAGCACCAGGGCCACGGCATGGTCGAAGGCAGGTTCCCGAACCTGGCTCATAGCCAACCCTTCAGTAGATGAAAGATCAAGTGCCCGGCAAGGTAGAACATGACGCCGGCCAGCAAATACACCACGACCTTTGTGTTGACGCGCGGGGCCACGCGCGCCCCCAAAAGCGAGCCCACGAACACGCCCGCAGCCAGAGGCGCAGCGTATTGCACAAGAATGTCGCCGCGCCGGTAGTAGACGATCGCGCTGGCCGCCGCGGTCACGCCAATCATGAAGTTCGACGTGGCAGTCGCCACCATCAACGGTACTTTCATGAAAATGTACATGACCGGAACTTTGATAGGCCCGCCGCCGATCCCGAGCAATCCCGAGAGCGCGCCGGCAACCAGCGATGCCGCGAGTCCCAACGGATAGCGCTGGGGCTCGTAGGGCGGAATCGATGTGTCGTTGATGGCGGGAGAGGATTCCTCGCCTACCGCCTCCCCTTTCCGCCCCTTCGTCAGGATCGTGGTCGCACTGTATAGCAAGAAGCCGGCGAATAATCCTTCCAGAGCATTGCGGTTGAAGTAGCCCACCAGATACGCCATGACCGCCGCGCCCAGAGCCGTTGCCAGTTCGAGAGTCATTCCCAGCCGAATATCGGTAGTATGGCGCTGCAAGTGCACCGAGGAGCTCGCTGCCGAAGTAGTAATCACCGCGACCAGGCTGGTTCCAATGGCCTGGCGGATAGGAATGCCGAAGTGGAGCGCCAGAATAGGCGTAAGCAGTACGCCGCCGCCGATTCCGGTCAGCGCGCCCAGCAAGCCGGCGAAAAATCCAAGCACCAGCAACAAAGCGGTCACCATGGCCGGAGCCGCCTCCCTATGCCGATTTGTTCGATAGAGGTACTAAAGCTGCTTACGGGTGTGTTTGGGAGGAAGATTTTGGCGGGGAATCTCGGCCCCCGCAAGCTACGACACCGCCCGCGGACGCGCAGCGGCATCGGCATGCTCGTGCGCGTGATAGCTCGACCGCACCAGCGGTCCTGACTCGACGTGGCGGAAACCGAAGCGCAGAGCTTGTTCCCGCAAATAGGTGAACTCGTCCGGCTCATAGAAGCGTGCGATGGGCAGGTGGTCCTTCGATGGGCGCAAATATTGACCTACGGTGAGTATGTCGACGCCGCGCATACCGAGATCGCGAAACACTTCGATCAGTTCTTCCGATGATTCACCCAGGCCAACCATCACGCCGCTCTTAGTAACCATGCCGGGAGAGAATTTCTTGGCATTCTCCAGCAAGGTCAACGTCCGCTCATAGCGTGCGCCGGAGCGGACGACGCGATACAACCGGGGCACGGTCTCGGTGTTGTGGTTAAGCACGTCCGGCTTGGCATCCAGCACGATGCGCAGCGATTCTTCCAGCCCCTGAAAATCTGGAATCAGAACTTCGACTCGGCAATCGGGAGTGAGTTCACGAATCTCGCGGATGGTCTCGGCAAAAATTCTGGCGCTGCCAATGTTGTCGTCGTCGCGGTTCACACTGGTCACGACCGCGTGTTTCAGTCCCAGTGTCGCGACTGCCTCAGCCACACGGCGGGGTTCGTCCAGATCGATTGGTTGCGGACGTCCTTTGGGCACGGCGCAGAAGCCACAGCGCCGGGTGCAGATATCTCCCAGTAGCATGAAAGTCGCGGTCTTGTGATTCCAGCATTCGCCGATATTTGGACACTGCGCCGATTCGCAAACGGTGTGCAGCCCCAAACCGCGGGCGAGTTTCTTCAGATTGTGGAAGTTGTCGCCCACAGGAGCCTTCGCCCGCAACCACTGTGGCTTAGGCATTCGCGGGGGCGCGCCAAGCTCGATCTGGATCAGTTGGGAAGATCCTGCCATCCGGTTCGATTCTATCAGTTCGTGCTTCAGTCGCCTCAGGATGCGTCCAAGTCGGGACGCACGACGAGCGGCCGCGTTCTTTTAGAATGGAAGGTTGGCGCGGCGCAGCAATTGTTGGAAGCGGGGGTCGGAGCGTAACGGATCAAGTCGAGGATCCATGAACACAATCGGAAGCACGGAACGCGTTTGTACCACTTTTTCGAGTTCCGCGATGGCTCGATCGTGGTCGCCCAGCGCGGAATAAATCACCGGCGTTAGGTAGTCGTCAATACCTTTCATGTCACTCTTGTCGATTGTCTGCAAGGTCTTCTCAGTCTCGCGCCGATTGCCCATGCGGGCGTAGATCAGGGCCAATTGGCGCAGACCGACGCGGCGGTCGCCCACACCGGCCGACGCCGATCCGACCTGGGAGCCGTGGCTGGACTTTTTCCCAAGCGGTACTCCGGCGCATCCCGAGTATCCGTCAGGTCATGCCTGCGCGAGCGGTGCCGCGGCATCCGTTCTTTCCGACGCGTTTGGAGACAGTACCGCATTTACCGTCACTTCGGATGTGCGTCCCGGCACCCGCTCGTTTTCGAGTTTCTCGAGCGCCGTTGCAGAAATCGCGGACGCGCGCGTCTTCGGCGGCATTCATTTCCGGACCTCGTGCGTGCGCGGAAATAGCCTTGGCAAACGGTGGCAGATTACGTGTCGCGACATGCGATGCGCGCGCGAGACGACGACCGGGAGGACGGGGAAGAGTAGCCTCATCGGCTCTGTGTAGTTAAACTCGTATCCGTCACCCGACCTCGACCAGCCCGTAGGTGTGCTGCCAGCGCGCCCGCATATGCACGAGAGCGCGGCTGATTTCCTCGGCGGAGATCTCGGCATTCGGGCCGGCAATTACGAGCGGCCGCTTCGCGCTTCGCGGCCTCAAGCAATTTGGCGTCGCGGATCAGGTTGGCCACGCGGAAGCTCGGCAGCCCCGCCTGGCGCGTGCCAAAGAATTCGCCCGGGCCTCGCAGTTCCAGGTCGAGTTCGGCGATCTTGAAGCCGTCGTTGGTTTTCACCATGGCGTCGAGTCTTCGCTGCGCGTCTTCGCTGACTTTTCCGCCGGTCATCAGGATGCAATACGACTTGGCGCCGCCGCGGCCGATGCGTCCGCGCAACTGGTGAAGCTGCGCCAGGCCAAAGCGTTCGGCATGCTCGATCACCATCACGGTGGCGTTGGGCACATCCACGCCCACTTCGATGACCGTGGTCGCGACCAGAATCTGCAACTCGCCGCGCTGAAACATGCGCATGACCTGTTCTTTCATCTCAGCGTCGAGGCGGCCGTGCAGAAGCCCCACTTTCAGTTCGGCGAAAATCTTGCCACTCAGTTCGCGATACATCTTAATCGCAGCCTTCAGTTCGCTCTCTTCATTCTCGGCGATCACCGGATAAACCACGTAGACCTGGTGTCCCGCCGCCACTTGCTTCCGAACGAACTCCCACACTTTCGGTGACTCGTCGTCCGCCACGCAGTGGGTCGCAATCGGCGTGCGTCCTGGCGGCAGTTCGTCGAGCACGCTAAGATCAAGATCGCCGTACAGCGTAAGAGCAAGTGTTCGAGGAATAGGCGTCGCCGTCATGACGAGAACGTCAGGCTCTGCAGGAGTTGAGTCTGTGTGGGGACGGGCGGTTGTGTGGAGATGGTCGGTTGTGTGGGGACGGGCGCCTTCGCCCGTCCGGCCAAGCGCAGCGCGGCCCTCGTCATCCGAAGACTTCCTCATCAACTTCAACCGCTGCAACACTCCAAACCGATGCTGCTCATCGACAATGACGAGCCCTAGCCTCGCGAACTCGACTTTCTCCTCCAGCAGCGCATGCGTACCGATCACCAGCTGCGCATTGCCCTGCGAGATGTGCCGACGTACTTCGCGCTTGCGGTCGGCCTCTAGCGAGCCGGTCAGCAGCACAATTCGGTAACCCGCATTTTCCAGAATCCGCCTCGCGGAAAAATAATGCTGCTGCGCCAGAATTTCAGTCGGAGCCATCAGCGCCACCTGGCAGCCGTTTTCAATCGCGATAATGGCCGCTTCGAAGCCCACGATGGTTTTGCCAGACCCGACGTCGCCCTGCAGCAAACGCCGCATGGGATACGGCTTCTCCATGTCCGCCGCAATTTCCTTCAGCACTTGTTTCTGTGCCGGAGTGGGATGAAACGGCAAAATCTTCTTGATCGCCGCCCTCACTGGCTCGTCCAGCCGAAATGCAATCCCCGTCTGCGTCTTCTGCTGGCGGCGCTTCAACTCCAGCCCGAGCTCCACGAAAAACAGTTCGTCGAAAATCATTCGGATGTGGGCAGGGGTTCGGGATGATTGCAAGTTTTCGAAACTTTCGCCGGGCTCGGGCCAGTGCACGTTCCAGAGCGCGGCGCGCGGTGAAATCAGCCCCAGATGATCGCGTACAGCGGAGGGAATCGGGTCCGGCAGATCGGGCGTGAGATTGTCGAGCGCGGTGCGGATGGCGCGCCGAAACCAGCGCGGGGTGAGCCGCCCGATCGCCTCATAGATAGGCACGATGCGGCCGATTTCCAGAGACTCGGCAACTTTCTTCTCCGCACCGTTCTCCCCGTTGCTGGAATCTCCCAGAATCTCGAACTGGGGCTGCACGATCTGCAGCTCCCGGCTGCGCTGGTCCTCCTCGACCTTGCCGTACAGCGCGATCATCTGCCCCGGCTTGAACTTGTCTTGCAAGTACGTCGCATTGAACCAGAGGCAGCGCAGGCGCGCGCGCCCTTGCCCGACGGTCAGTTGGAAAATTGGCATGCTGCGCGTACGGAATAAGCCAGAGTTCCGTACTTCGCCGACGACTGTCGCCATCTCGCCCGCGCGCAACTCGGAAATCCCTCGCGGATTCAGGCGGTCTTCGTAGCGAAAAGGCAGATAATGGAGGAGGTCGCCGACCGTGTTAATTCCCTTGGCGGCGAGGGCTTCCCCGATGCGCGGACCTACGCCCTTCACATATTGAACCGGGGTGGAAAGTTCCAGCATGCTATTTTGCGTGGGCGCAAAAGAATGGTAGCAGGAGCGGGCATGTGCCCGCTTATTCACGATAGGAACGGCGCAACGTGGAAGTGGCACGACAACAAAGGAGCATGGCGAGAATGATCGTCACTCGAAACTCGCCGGAGCGCTGCGGTGTCTAAACCATCGGTGCTCATGAATTTTCTCCAGGCCTTACTGGCGATCATATTGGGCAACGTCGTGTACTTCGCCTTGGTTCCCTCCTTGCCGCCGGTGGCGCGCCATCGTCCCCTCCAACTGGACTTGGGAATGGTTCTCGATTTCTGGTTCTGTCTGGTGGCCTACGGACTGATCCGCACCGCACGAAGATGGCGTTAATCCGAATGTCGGCCCCGCTTGGAGCCTTTGAGGCGGGTTACTTTCGGAACCTTGGTAACCGCTATCCTCAGCGTACAATTCGTTCCACGATGCCGAAACTCGCGGTCCTGTTTGACGCGGGCCAGGCCGTGCTCTCCACCTTTGATTTGGACGAGGTGTTGCAGCGAATCCTGGCGATCGCGCGCGACTATTTTCATCTGCAGAACGTGGCCATCCTGCTGCTCGATAAGGAGGCCCAGCAGTTGTGCGTCCGTTCGCAGATCGGCTGGGATCCAGGGAAAGACGCGATATGTCTGGGACGCCACGAGGGGCTCACGGGCGCTTCGGTCCTGAAGAAGCAACCGGTGTATGCGCCCGACGTGAGCCAGGACGCGCGTTACGTCTGCGCCGCGCAATCCACCCGCTCGGAGCTGGCAATTCCCCTGATGGTGCGCGATGAAGTCGTGGGCGTCCTCGACTGCCAGAGCGAGCGTCTCGATCACTTCGACCATGAAACCATCGAACTGCTGACTTTGTTTTCGACGCAAGCCTCCATCGCGCTTCAGAATGCGCGGTTGTACTCCCTGGAACGGCAGCGGGCGCGACAGTTGGAGGCGATCAACGCCATCGCGCAGCAGAGCACAGCCGTCATGGAACTGGAGGATCTTCTGATCCGCGTCTGTTCCGTGATTCAGAAGGCCTTTCAGGTTTCGCACGTGTCGCTTCTGCTGCGGGAGGAAGGCGATCTCGTGATGCGGGCGCATCAAGGCACTCTCACCCCCTGCACTCCTGCGGGCGGGCGTTTTCCGGTTAGCCAGGATCCCTGGTCGCGGGTAATCTCAACCAATGGCACCATCATCGAGAAGGATTTGAGCGCTACGCCCGAATCCCTCAGGCTCTTCCTGGAGTCCGCCTCACGAATGCATATCCCCCTAATTTCATTTGGGCAGACCCTGGGCGTGCTCACCCTGCATAGCTCGCGGGAAAATGCATTCCGCGAGAGTGAACTGCAGTCGCTCGAATCGGTTGCCGACATTTGCGCGAATTCCATCCAGAATGCGCACTATGTCGAGCGCGTCAAACAACTGGCGTACCTGGATGGCCTGACCGGCATTTTCAATCGGCGATTTTTCGAGCTGCGAATCATGGAAGAAATCGAGCGCGCCCGTCGCTATGGAACCGGCATGGCCGTGATTATGGCGGATATCGATCAGTTCAAGCGCTTGAACGATGAGTTCGGTCACCTGCTTGGAGACGAGGTTCTGCGGCAGGTTTCGTCGCTCTTCCACCAGCAATTGCGCAAGGTTGATGTGGTGTGCCGCTACGGCGGAGAAGAATTCGCGATTTTGTTGACTCAGATCACTACGCAGCAGGCCGTCGCCATCGCCGAGAAATTGCGCCGCCTGGTAGAGAGCTTTCAGTTCCCGGGAGTACCGCGAACCATCACCATCAGCGCCGGAGTCGCGGCCTTTCCTACTCATGGCAAAACGCGGGATGAAATGGTTCGGGCCGCGGACAGTGGGCTCTATGCCGCGAAGCAGGCGGGACGGAATCGAATCTGCCTTGCCAGTATTGCGTTAAGCACGTCAAACGGCCAATAAAGGCGATATCGTTCGCGCCGCTAAATATCGAACCCGTGCCCCAGCCGTTCCGGGCGCAACTGATCCAACTGCATCTTCAGTTTTTCCTGGTCCCTCTTAAGTTGCCGCTGTTGGACGTGAGTGTGACTCCTCAGCTTCTCTGTCTGCTGGCGCAATTTCTTCTGCTGCCCCCAGAGTTCCTTGCGAAGCTCCCGCACCGATGTGCGAGCGTTCTCGGTGGCAAGTTCCATCTGTGGTTGCAACTCGGCGACTTCCTGCCCCAACTCGCTCAGATCGTCGGCGGACTCCGCGTCGATCAGCGGGCCCTCAAAACTTTCCTCTTGTTCCAGAAGTTCTCCAGATTCTTTGCGCTCGGGAAGAGTCAGATTCAAGTTCTGCTCTTTCTTGTCGCGAACCAGACCCACGCTGACCGCCGTGCCGTTGCGCGACTTCACCGCATGCATGAAATCGCTGGTGTCGTGCACCGGCTGGTCGTCCACCTTCACGATCACGTCTCCGGCGTGGAAACCGGCCTTTTCCGCGCGGCTGCCTTTCTCGACGGAGCGCACCAGGACGCCGTTGCCATTCTTCACCCCAAAGAACTCTCCCAGCTGCGGAGTAATGTTTTCCACCATCAGTCCACTCCGCGCCGAGGACGTGACCATCACCATATTGATCGAGGGGATATCGATGTCCGGAATGTGAATTTCAGGAACATGAACATGGAAGTTGTCCATATTATGGCCCGCCAGGGCAAATTCTTTTCCCTTGTCGGCCAGTTGCACTTTCACGCTGACGGGCTGCCCATCCCGGCTCAAGCCGAAAGTGACGATTCGGCCGGGCGGCATCTCGTGGATCATTCGCCGCAACTGCGCCCCGCTTTCAATCGCCGTGCCGTTCATAGTCAGAATGACGTCGTGCTCTTTGATGCCCGCCTTGCCCGCCGGAGCATCCTGGTCAACCATGGTCACCTCGACGCCCTTTTCCTCTTTCAGTTTCAAAGCGCTCAGGCGTTCCGTGGTCACATCCGATATGTCGACCCCGAGATACGAACTGGTGCCGCTGTCTTCGCTGGAGAACACATACGGCTGCGCCGGATCGACCGACCCATTCTGCGCGGCCTGCGAAAAACCCAGAAGCAACGGCAACAACGCGATGCTGGATGCAATGTATTTGCGCATATTCATTCCTCAACAGGATTGTGCTTGAGTAGTTTTTTCTCGTGCTCCCGAAGTATTGTCATCTCAACATGTGTTGTCATCCCGAGCAAAGCGAGGGACCTGGGTTTTTCTCGCCGCGAAAAGAACCAGGATTGCTCGCTTCGCTCGGAATGAAAAGCGCCCGCGGCGCATCCCGGACTTTTCAATGCCCGGCACGCCTGATGCAGATGTCCCCACTCGAAGTGTGCACCTTCAGCGTGGGACCTCCGCCGTTCAGCTTGCCTTCAGCCGTCAGGGTCTTGGGGCCCCACTTGTCGCCTTCGCTGCCAATGTGGATATCCTGAAAATCCGAAGTGATGTGGTGCCCGTTGCCCATATCCACGCTGGCGCGCACGTTGATGGCTACGTCGTTGGCAATATACACCGTGATGTCGCCCGCACCCGTCTCCAGATCGGAATCGTTACGCTCGCTGCCCGTGTTCACCAGCTTCACAGTGATCCCGCCCGCCCCTGTTTCCGCGCGGGCCGAGGGCACCCCGAGAAGCTCAATGCCGCCGCCGCCGGTCTCCGCATGGACGTGACCCTTAGCCGAGGTTAGGCGAATGCTGCCGCCCCCGGTTTCGATCTCTGCCGGCCCGCCAATGTCGCTCAAATCCACGCTGCCACCGCCAGTCGATACCTTGACCTTTCCGTTGCAGTGACGCACGGTAATGCTGCTACCCCCCGTCTCAACGACCGCGCCTTGCCCGCACGACTGAATTTCGACGCTTCCGCCACCGGTTTCGGCTACCACCTTGCCGTTGGCTTGACGCACTTCGATCGAGCCACCGCCGCTGCGCAGTCCGATGTCTCCATTGACCGTGCCTACATCAATCGAGCCGCCTCCGGTCTCGGCGTTGACTCCTCCGCCAATGTCATCGAGCTTCATGCTGCCGCCGCCACTCTCCGCCTCCACCCGGCCACCGACTCCCATGGCTTCCACGTTTCCACCTTCGGTTTCAAGCTTCACCAGCGCCATCTCGCGCGGAACCATCACCGAAAATTCTCCGGAAAAGTGGCGCGGCCGTCTTCCCCCCTGCCAATCTCCGACGATCCAGGCGGTATCGCCTTTCACATACGCAGTGACTTTATACTGCTCGAACTGCCGGCGGGCATCCTGCTCGGAAGAATTGCCGAAATGAGTATGAACCACATAATTGATGCCCTGACGCTGTCCGCCATGTACGACAACCGAGCCCATGTCGACCTTCACTCGTAAGATCTTGACCGCTGCCAGTGAACCGGTGATCTCCTGACCCCACGATCCGCCCTCGCGGGATACATGTGTTTCCTGCGCCCAGGTCCTTGGAACAAAGACCAGCGGCGCAAGCAAAGCCAGCACACCGGCTAGCCCAATGATTTGTAACTCACGTTTCAAGATATTCTCCTCATTTCTTCTAGTAGCGCCGCCGCCCCGGCGGCTGTCGCGGGGGCGTCTCGCCCACGCACCCGCCGGCAGGATGCCAGCGCTACTTCCCTAATCAATCTCCGGCAACTGCGCCAGCATGGTCCGAGCCTGGGACTTGATGTATTGGCTCTGATCTTTCGCCGCCAGCGCCATCAGCACGCCGCGCACGCTGCCATCCGCCTTCACTGGCTCAATCAATCGCAGCGCTTCAATGCGCACTCCAGAATTTCCGTCATTCACCAGAGCCCGCAGCACAGCATCGCGCACGTTGGTATCGTTCTTGACGTAATTCCCCAACGCGTCTAGCGACTTCAGCCGCACTCCCGGATTCGTATCATTTTGCAGCGCATACATCAGCGCTTCCCGCACCTGCATGTCGCCCGACTTCTGCGCCAGCAGGTCGACCGAGTCCACTCGCACCCCGGTGTTGTAGTTGTTCCGGGCCGCATAGAGCAACAACTGCTGAATCTTCTCGTCGTTCAGCGATCCCTGCGCTTCCTGGGTCGCCACGGTGTTGTACTTGATGCTGATCTGATTCGTCCCCGGCTGCTGCACGATGGAACTGATACCGGTTATCGAAGCTTCGGAGGGAACAGCGGTCGGATTCGCAGAATTTTGAACAGCGGTTGTAGTGGTGGGCCGGGTTCCGTAAAGCTTGTATGTGGTTGTAACCCCGCCGGCAAAACCAAGAATCAAAATCGCAGATGCCAGCGCTGGCGAGAACCGCACTTGCCGAAGCCAGATCGCCGGATCGAAGGTTAACCGGCTCCAGACGCTGCCCTGCTTGGCCGTCTCCAGCGCTTCCTGCAATCGCATGCGGGAGGCAGCGACCAGGTTGGGCGTGGGATCGCTCGCGCGATCCTGCGCCAGCAGCGCGTGAAACTCCTGCTCCGCCTTCAGTTCGGCTGCGCAATCAGCGCAGCGGGCCACATGCTGCTCCAATTCGTGACGGGCGTCATCCGCCAACTCGCCATAAACCTGAAGCACGATATTCTCTCTCACCCATTCACATTTCATCGTTCCACCTTCATCGTCTATGAATCACGTAGGGATAGCCGCCTCGGCCGTCCCGGCCAGGGCGAAGCCCGGCCGCCCTACTCGGTACTCACCCTCATCTCATATCCGCCAGCGCCCCCCGCAATTTCTGGGTCGCGCGAAACAAAGTATTCTTCGCCGTCTCTTCCGTAGTCTGCAAAATCTCTCCCACAGTTCTCAGCTTCAGCCCGTGATAATGCTTCAACTCAAACACCATGCGCTCGCGCGGCGTCAGCTTCTCCAGCGCTCCCGCGATGCGCGCCCCTAACTGCCGGCGCAACAAATCGCGCTCCGGATTCGCTCCCGCCCTCACATCCGGAACCTGATCGAGCAGATCATACTCGCCACCGTCGGCATCTTTCGCCACCGGAGCGTCCTCTTTGCGCACGTTCCGCTTGCGCAAGTGATCGAGGCACAAGTTGGTCACGATCCGGTAAATCCAGGTGTAAAAGGAGCACTCGAACCGGAAACTGCCGATGTTCTTGTAAGCCTTGAGGAAGGCGTCCTGGTAGACGTCCTGGGCATCCTGCTCGGTGCCGGTGAGATGGAGCGCCAGCCGCAACACCGCCTGATCGTAGTGACGAACGAGTTCCTCGAAGGCGGCGCGGCTTCCGCGCTGAGCCTCCCGGATCAACATCGTGTCGTCTATGCGGCGTTCTTGCCCAGCCATGCGGCCCCGCGCGGGGTCTTGAAAAATGCTGACTCTCTCCCTCTCAGCTTTCTCTCTCGAGCGGGCCCCGTCGCAAACCGCAAGTGATACTGCCAGTACACCTGCCGGCATGTGTCGTCCTGTCCTCTGCCGCCCAGTATTTGCCGTATCTGGACTAGCACAGGAATAGACGGGTCGTCAGCCAAACCGTGAGCAGAAATTATAGGGTAGGCAAGGATTTTTGGGGAGCTAGGTGGTTCAGGGGCAAAGATTTAGCGCGAAACAGAACAATGGCAGACAGCCCATGCCCCGGTTTGGTACAGAAAGTGCCCGAACTATGGGGCAATGCTAAACCCCCAGGTGGTTTTGACCGCGACGGGTGCACCAAGGACGGAGAACGGACGAAATTCCATTTGCTTGGCCGCAGCAATTGCGGACTTCTCAACGCCCTTGGGGCCGCTAACGACTTTCGCTGCCGTTACGCGCCCGTCTCGGCTTATCTGTATCTCTAACTTGACCTCACCGCGCTTGCCTCCGAAGTTAGGGAAAGCTGGGGGAAACTTGGGGATGATGTATTCCCCCATTACCGACGAAGGAACTTCGAGGCCGTCGCCGAGCGGGCCAATCGCGTCCGGAGTGGGCAGAAAGTCACCGTCTTGGACCTTTGTGATGGTGTCCAATTCTTGCACGTGAATCTTAAGATACTTTCCCCCCCTGGGTGACCTCGACCTCGTGTCCCACATAGCGATCCTGAAAGGGAGAGATCTTGTTGTAGGTCGTTTCATCCCAGCCGCGTCCCCGGGTGTACCGAAGAAGCTCAGTGTTCGGATCAAAACAAAACTTGGGCAATCCGTTATCGGAGATAATGCGACCGCCTCGCACGATGATGCATGGTAGGGTGACCGAGCCAATGGTCCAATTGAGATTGTCAGGTTTTGTTGTCGTAAGCGGCACAACAGATCGGTAGAGCGGTTCCACTACCTCTTGCCTGACCTGCAACTCGATTCGACCTGGCCATTGCTGATCTCCACTTGCGAAGAGGCCTTTGGCGCTCGCGATTTCGGTTCGATGGAAGTTCTCGCTCGCGTACTCGCGCTTGAATCTTCGAGGTCCGGCCCACCATTCTTCGTAGGTACCACTCCAGTCGTTATCGCCGTCCTCATCGAAATGATCGTAGCCCAGCTTGATGTGCCAGGCCTGAGTTCCAGAAGTGTCGAGTCCGTTGGACTTCACCAGCAGAGCGAGCATTTCGGAGGAATTATCTGGGAGGGACCTACTCGGGACAGGCGTTTTCGGCGTGGCGTCCGTTTGGGCTAACGAAAGCGCAGAGCATGTTATGTATACATACGCCGCCAACGTAGCAAGAGAAATGCGGATAAGCATGAGCGTCGCCAAACTCTTACCGCAAGACAACTAGGAGCGCCCCTACTCCGCGACCGCTTCCTTCTCAATCACCACTTTCAAGTGCGCCGTCACGTCCTTATGCAGCTTCACCGGGACGCTGAACTCGCCCACGGTCTTCAGCGGCTCGTGGAGCTGGATCTTGCGGCGGTCCAGGTTGAAGCCCTTCTTGACCAGCGCGTCGGCCAAGTCGCCCGACGTCACCGAGCCAAAGAGTTGATCGTGCTCGCCCGAGCGCCGCTGGAACGACACCGAAACGCCGTCAAGCTGCTTAGACAGTTCCTCAGCCTGCGTCTTCTCCTTGGCGGAGCGCCGCACCGAAGCGGCCTTCATCTGCACAATGACGGCCTTATTGCCCTCATTGGCCTGAATAGCCAGCTTGCGCGGCAGCAAATAATTCCGCCCATATCCTTCCGCGACCTTCACCACATCGCCGCGGGACCCCAGCTTCGCCACATCTTCTTTCAGAATGACTTCCATGATGACTCCGATCTTTACCTGTTAGCTCTCAGCTATCAGCCAACCCTCACCCTCGGCATTGAAAAGCTGAGAGCTGACGGCTGAAAGCTGATAGCTGGTCTTCTACGATGCTCTCCCCGCAAACGGCAGCAGCGCAATATTCCGCGCCTTCTTGATGGCCGCCGACAACCGGTGCTGGTGCGGTGCGCACACGCCGGTCAACCGCCGCGGCACGATCTTTCCGCTCTCGGCGACGAACTGCCCCAGCATGCGGTAATCCTTGTAATTGATGTCTTCAATTTTCTCGACGCAGAACTTGCACACCTTCTTGCGCCGGAAAAACTTGCGCCCGCCCCCGCCTTCGCGCGGAGGCCCGCCCGGCCCGCGTCCGCCCCCACCGCCGCCAAACCGCGGCCGGTCTCCACCCGGCCGGTCTCCACTACCACTAGGACGGTCTCCACTAGGCCGGTCTCCGCTGGAACGCGGCCTCTCGCTCGGCGCCGATTGCTCTGCTGCTTTCGTCTCTTCAGCCATAATTCTCCTGTTCGTTGGGTCGCGCTCACGCAACACCCTATCCTTGTCATTCCGAGCGAAGCGAGGAATCTGCTTTTGCCCGACGTATCCACGAATGCCGCCAGGACCGCCTAGCCGCTTTACGCCGTCGCCGGAGTTTCCGCCGCAGGCACAGCCGGTTCCGCCGCTGCCGGCTGGACCGCCGGCTGCGCGCTCACCTTCTTCTTCGAGTCGCGCAGTTGCTTGATCTTGTCCAGCCGCTTCTGCTCCTCATCCGTGCGCACGGTAAGGAATTTAATGACCGGTTCGGACACGCGCAGGCGGCGCTCCAGCTCGTGAATCACCGCGCCTCCGCCCTCCACGACCATCAAAATGTAAATCCCTTCGTGGAACCGCCGCACAGCGTACGCCAAGCGGCGCTTGCCCATCTTGTCGACGCGCTGCACCGTGCCGCCCGAGGCCGGCACCACCGACTGCAAAGTGGAAATCAGTTTGTCCAGATCCTCATCCGTCATATCCGGCCGAACGATGAACATCAGTTCATAAGTACGATTCATTCTCTTCTCCAAATCTTTGGCCACAAACCTGGCCAGGGATCTCACGGATTGCCACGGAGAAACCAGTTCTCAAGGTTTTGATCCGTGAGAATCCGCGTAAATCCGTGGCTAATCTTTCCCGTTCTCTTCCTGCCCCGGCTCTTTGCGGTTGAAGCGATTCATCGCCGCTGCCGGACCTTCTTTCAAAATCACCTTCACTGCCTCTTCGACGGTGTCCAAAATTCCGTCCACAACCTGCAACTCTGTTTTGCGCAGCGGCGCCAGCAGATAACTCTGCCCATCGCTCACCTTGTGATCCGGCGCAACGCCAATCCGAATGCGCAGAAAATCCTGCGTCCCCAACGCCCCGATGATCGACTCGATGCCGTTGTGCCCCGCCGAGCTCCGCCGCGTATGAATCCGCAACGTGCCCAGCGGAAAATCCAGCTCGTCCTGAATCACGATCAGATCCGACTCCGGCTTCGCATCGTACTCCTCGACCAGTTCCCGCACCGAAAGCCCGCTCAAATTCATGAACGTCTCCGGCTTGGCCAGCAGCACCGGCTGATCGGCAATGACGGCCCGCGCCGTCAGCGCCCGGCACCGCCGGTTTCTCACATCCACCCCCAGGCTCCCAGCGATTCGATCGATCGCCAAAAAGCCCAGGTTATGTGGCGTGAACTGATACTCGATACCGGGATTGCCCAGACCAACAATCAGTTTCACGCGGATTGGCTCGTGTGGGGACGGGCGCCCTCGCCCGTCCAGCCGAGCAATGCTCAGCGTCTCTCGCCACGAAGCTATTTCTTCTCCTTCTTCTCAGCCTTCTCCGCCTTCTCAGGCTTGCCCGCCGGGGCCTCGGCACCTTCTTCCTCAGTCTCCTGCTTGCCCTTCTTGATAACTTCGGGCTCGGCCGGAGCTCCCGCTTCCGCCGCAACCGCTTCAGGCGTGGCCACCACTTCTTCCTTCACCGAGGTCACGTGCGCCACCGGCTGATTCTCGTCAGTAATAAATTTGATCTTGTCCGAGTGCGGCAACTCCGAAACGCGCAGCACCTTGCCAAAAGTCAGCTGGCTGACGTCGGCATTGATGTGGCTGGGAATATCTCCCGGCAGGCATTCGATCTCCACTTCGCGCAGCATCTGTTCCATAATGCCGCCCTCCTGCTTCACTCCTGCCGATTCGCCCACAAGAATGATGGGCACGCTGACCTTCAGCACCCTGTCGAGAGCAATGCGCTTGAGGTCAATGTGCAGCAGCTTGCCTTTGATGGGCTCGTACTGCCAGTCGACGATCATGGCCTTGCTGCGCTCGCCGCCGTCCAGGGACAGATCGAAAATGGTGTTGTGGCCGGTCTCCGAGTTCAGAATCCGCAACACATGCCGCGGATCCACGCTGATGGAAAGCGAATCCTTGCCCGCCCCGTAAACCACGGCCGGAATCTTCCCGCCACGCCGCACGGCGCGGGCATCATTCTTGGTCCCCGCTTCCCGCGGTTGCGCTTCCAGTGTGTTCTGTTCCAATGCAGTCGCCATAAAATTTCAATTCCTATCCGAAAATGAAAAAATTAAATTGTCATCCTTAGGCGACAGCTTTTTCGTCACCTAAGGACCTGGGCGAGCCGCGCGAAGCTGCCTGCCCTGAGCCTGCCGAAGGGTCGCGCTTTTTGCGACGCAACAATCGCGCGTTTGGCTCGCTTCCCTACGTAAACAACTTGCTCACCGAAGTCTCTTCGTGATTGGCCTGAATCGCCCGCCCAATCAATCCCGCAATCGAGAGGACGCTGATCTTTCCTCCCTTTTCAGTTCGTGCCGCATTCGCCTCGGCCGTCAGCGGAATCGTGTTCGTCACCACTACTTCCTTAATGACCGAGTTCCGGATGTTCTCCACCGCCGGCCCCGAGAGCACCGCATGCGAAGCGCAGGCGTAAACTGAAGTCGCCCCGTTCGCGATTAAAGCCTCCGCGGTCTTAACCAGCGTTCCAGCCGTGTCAATAAGATCATCGATGATCAAGCAAGTACGGCCATCGACGTCGCCGATCACGTGCATCACTTCCGCCACGTTGGCTTCCACGCGCCGTTTGTCGACGATGGCCAGCGCCGCATCTACTTTCTTCGCGAAAAACCGCGCCCGCTCCACGCCACCGGCATCCGGCGAAACCACGGTCAAATTCGGCAGCGCCAGCTTCCGGAAGTGATCCACCAGCACCGGTGAAGCGAACAGGTGATCCACTGGAATATTGAAAAAGCCCTGCAATTGCGGCGTATGCAAATCCACGATCAACGCCCGGTGCGCGCCCGCGGTGGTCAGTAGATCAGCCACCAGCTTCGATGAAATCGGGGAGCGCGGCTTATCCTTGCGGTCCTGCCGGGCGTATCCGAAATATGGAACCACCGCCGTGATGCGCCGCGCCGAAGCCCGCTTCAGCGCATCGATCATCAACAGCAACTCCATCAGGTGCTCATCCACCGGACGGCAGGTGGGCTGCATCACGAACACATCCGCGCCGCGCACATTCTCCTGAATCTGGACGTAGCATTCGCCGTCCCGGAAGCGAATCACCTGCGCCTGCCCGCGCTGCATGCCAAGAAAATTGCAGACCTCATCGGCCAAGGGCTCGTTCGCCGTGCCGCTGAAGATCTTGAACTTCTCGTCGACGCGCGGACGCTGCTTCCGCTCGCCCTTTTCATCAGCCACAGGTGGACTCTTCTTCTCGACAGCCTTGTCGGTCGGCGTCACTAAAGTAGCCATGGTTTTAGCTCTCAGCCGTCAGCTTTCAGCCAACCCGCCGATATCTCTCAGATTTAAGCTGAGAGCTGACGGCTGAAAGCTGACAGCTGCTTTTCTGGCTGGGCCGCTAGGATTCGAACCTAGACAAAGTGCTCCAAAGGCACTTGACCTACCATTAGTCGACGGCCCAGTAAGTCATTGTTGATTGCCCGATTTCTGATTGTTGATTGAACCCCAAAGCGGGGTGCACCTAGATTTTCAATCAACAATCAAAATTCAACAATCAAAAACTTCTTGGGCCACCACGGAACATGTGGGGACGGGCGCCTTCGCCCGTCCAGCGAAGCCGAAGGCGAGCGTCCAGCGGCACAGATCCCGACCGCGTCAGTCCCTACCCCGCCAGAATCCGCTTCCAGTAAACCCGCCGCGGCAACGTCACAGTCGCCTGCGCCGTCCAGCCTTGCTTCCGGAGCCGAGCCGTCGCCCGCGCAGCCGCCTCCCGCGAGGCAAACAGCCCATACAGCGCCGAACCGGAGCCCGACAACGACGCATATTTCGCGCCCGCGCGTAAAAGCGCACGCTTCCCATCGCTCAGCTCGGGATATTCAGGAAAGACGACTCGTTCAAAGTCGTTTTCAATCCCGGCCCGGACAAGCTCGAGAAGCGGATTCTCGGCCCGGCCCCTTCTTGCCAAGAAATCAGAAGGAGCACCGGAGTAAGGTTCACTCAGCCACGCCGACAACCCGCGACCAAGCAAATTCATTCTATCGGAGGCATTGGATACCGTCAATTTCGGCGCTCCGGATTGTTTTGCTTGTGTGGGGACAGCCGCCCCGGGCTGTCCGGCCGGGCGCAGCCCGCCTGCTTTTTGCCTGCCCCCACCACACAACCGATCCCACGCCGCAAATGCTTTCGGAGTCGACACTCCTACCTCCGGAGTCACCACGACGCAGGGCACAGCCGGCAAATCCTCCAGCGGATAAACTTGCTCCCCGCGCCCCACTCCGAGCACCCTCCCACCCACCAGAAACAAAGGCAAGTCCGATCCCACTTCCGCCGCGATGCGCAATCTCTCAGCGGCACCAAGACTCTTCTTCAGCGCCCTCTCCAGCCCAAGCAAAGTAGCCACCGCATTGGCCGAAGCCCCCCCAAGCCCGCCCTGCACCGGCAGGCGCTTCTCGATCTCGATGACCACCCGTCCCCTGGCTTGCAAAGCCTGCATAGCCCTTTCGACGATGCGAAAGCATGTATTCGTCGCATCCGTCGGAACGCGCGGGTCCGCACACCGAATCTCAATCCCGCTGTCGCGCTTCACCCTTACCCGAATCACATCATGCAAACCAATCGTCTGATAGACGGTCAGCAACTCGTGGAATCCGTCTTCCCGGGTCGCGCCAATGCGCAGCCCAAGATTAATCTTGGCAAACGATCGCACGGTGACGGTCATAAACGAACGATTGTAAGGTTTCGACCCTTGATTTGGGCGGTTAGTTTGAGGTAAGACAGGGGCTCTGCGTGGGACGTGTTATGGCGAACACTCTTTTCATTCTGATCGTTCTCCTGGTCGTGACGGTCATGGTGACGATCAAGCAGTGGCCGGAATGGTTTCGGCGCGCCCGCTCGACAAACTGGCCCACCATCTCGGGAACGATAGAAAGCGGCGAGGTATCGACCGTTCGGTACAAATCGTCGGAAATATCAACCGCGACGCTTTGGTACTCGTACCATCTAAATGGCGACTATTATTCCGGATACCATACCGAAGAATTCGATCGTGAACAGAAGGCGCAGTCCTACGTGGACGCTCTGAAGGGACAAACTGTGCAGATATGCTATGACCCTCAGAAGCCCGAGATGTCAATCTTGCGGGCGAAGCAGTTGCTCAACCTAGCTTGATTCGCCCTGATCCTCCTCAGCTCGCCATCCGTTCCCCAACTTTGGTAATCTCGACGGACCTCGAAAGTAAGAGCATTCTTGATTCAATCGTAAGACCGCTCCACCGGCGCGGCACTCCCCTTTGAAACGTAAGGCAAGTCCTGCAAACACAAGTGGCTGCCGGAATCTATTCGGGTCCCGTGCGGCAACCTTTCCCGCAAGTTTGGGATGTAAGTCGGTGGCAGCGGGAGCAAGCGGCACGGCCAAATCTCATGCTCGGGCGAAACAGACCGGCCACGGCGTCGATCGTCAGGAGCTTCAAGGGGTCGAGTATGCGTCGGGCTGTTTCACATTACTTCTTATTGACGTGGTTCTTTGCCGCGACCTCCGCGGCATTTCCTCAGAGCGACTACAGAGTCGTCACTGTCAACGACGGGGGCACGATCACCGGTACTGTGAAATGGTCCGGAGCAGTTCCGCATTCTCTCAATTTCCCCGTAACCAAAGATCCGCAGATCTGTGATCCTGACTCCAAGAAGACCGTCGACTTGGAGCGGTTGGTCATCGGGCCGCAGGGCGGCATTGCGAACACTGTCGTTTACCTCAAGAACGTTTCCAGCGGAAAACCGATGGACCTGCCCGAACAGCGGCGCCATCTGGACCAGAAGCGCTGCCACTACATTCCGCACATTCTTCTCGTGCCGGAGAATGCCAACCTCAGCATGGTGAGCTCCGACGCCACCCTGCACACCATTCATATGGATGGCGCGGCCACGTTCAATCTGCCCTTTCCTTTCACCAACCGGCCCACAACGCGCACCATGTCCACACCGGGCCTCGTCCACCTGCGCTGCAATGGCGGCCACGTCTGGATGAATGCCGAGATGATGGTGGTCCCGCATCCCTACTACGCCGTCACCGATGAGAGCGGACGCTTCGAGTTCACTGACGTACCGCCGGGAACGTATCAGATTGTGGCGTGGCACGAGGGCTGGGGCCTGGCGGGTAAAGAGCAATCCTACGATGTTCTGACCGAACACAGCGTGCAGCGTCCCATCTTTACCGAGCCGAAGATCTGGGAGAAATCAGTCACCGTGATCGGCAATCAAGCCACCACAATCAATTTTGTGATATCGAACAAGTAAAAGTTGACGTCGGACCTCGGACGTCAGACCCAAGACCTCAGCGAGGCCTCAAGACCCAAGGCCTCAGACCCAAGACCTCAGACCCAAGACCTGAAGCTTACCCGCGGCGCTTGTATAAAACCGCAAATTCGAATCCCGCATTGGGCGGGAACAACTCTGCCACTTTACGAAGACGTTCCGCCAGCGCGGACGGAGCAAGCAGTGGATAATCTCGTTCTCGTAGATCGTAGTAGTCCACGTCGAGGTAGAGCGACAGCAGATAGATGGATATCGTGTCGGAAAAGGTCGCTTCAAGATATTCGTTTTTGTAGCGTTCGCTATCAGAACCGCTCGCGGTGGCCAGTTTGCGCGCTTCCCAGGCGTCGAGAGAAGTCTCGCCACGAACCCCCGCTTCTACCTGGCTCCACGCCAGTTCGCTGAACTCGGCCGAAACTCCGGCGCGCTCGACCAGGGCGTGGCCGACATTGATATAAAACTCGAAGGCAACGGAAAACTTGTCGTCCATCAATCGGGTGGAGATGAACACACACTGCGAGTCTCCGAGATTCAGGTTGCGATGGCAGACCGCATTGTCGCTGAGCGCAACATCGTAGCGGTCAGCAATGACCGTCTCCTCGCCCTGGCTGACGGTCAATGGCACAAAATAATACGCCTTGCGCTCAAGCGCAGCGGCGACTTTCATGGGGACCGCTGCGACCATCCGCTCCAACTCAAACGTGTTGACAGCGACCTCGCCGGCAACGGCGTAGCAAATGCCGTTCGTCGCCTGGGAAACGGGCGTGAGCCGAACCACCTCTGCAGGACTACGCGTGACGGCTGGGGCCGCTTGCGACATGCTGCCCTATTCTACACACCGCGACGGCCTCGGCTAAGGCACGCGTCTCAATGGTGCTCGATTTCGGGTGGACGGATGTGGGCAAAACCGGAGAGTTGCTGTAGTAAAACAAACGGACCTTTGACCTCACCTTCGCCAAGCAAGGCCGACATCCGAGGTCAGAGTCCGAGGTCCGAGGTCCGGTTCTAGTTTGTCGGCTTGGGCGCGCTCAAATATTTGTCCACCGGAATCTCGAAGTACATCAGTTCGTCTCCCTTCGCATCGGCAACCCCGGTGATGTCGATATTCGCGCCCGCCAGAGGCGACGAGACGCCCTCCACGTCGAAAAACAAAAATCCCGACTGCGTGCCGTGCGGTTCGACCGCCTTGGCCGCGAATTGCGAAGATTCGATCTCCTCCATTTCTTTCTTGCTGATCGTACCCTTCACTTTGTGGGGCAGAGGAATTGGAACCGGGCTGGGCCGCGTGCTGGCCTGGGGATTCGAAAGGCGGCGATACAAATCGTCCGTCGAGATAGGAGTGAGCTTCGAATGGTTGCCCGTGATCAGCTTGATTTCCATATTGGCGATGGAAACAGGCTGGTCGCCGTCGTTGGTCACCACGAAAAAAATGGGCAAGAATCCGTGCGCCGCAAAATCCACCGAAAAAATCTTGGCCTTTTCCGGCGTGTCGTAGGGGTCGGCGGCGATGGCGACGTTCGAGTCGCGATGAAAATCGTGCGCAGGATAGTTTATGGCGGTCCGCGCTACCGGCTTCACGAAGTTCTTAGCCGCGAGCGCGAACGGGGAAAATAATAGGGCAGAAAGGGCCAAAACGACGCAACGATGGGCAGATCGCAAAGACCACATAGTTCTTGATTATAGAAGGGATACGGTGAAAGGTACGCCGCTCTGTCGAAAGAACCCGAATGTGTGCGGCGTTCGCCACCGATCAGGCGGTTTAGAATGGCTCAGCGTGAGCTATCTTTTCTACAGTCTGGCGCTGGCGCTGGCGATGTTGTTGAGCCTGCCCTATTGGCTCTACCAGATTCTTCGCCACGGCAAATACCGCAGCGGCCTCGCCGATCGCCTGGGCAGAGTTCCCCTTCGCCTGTTTGCGAATGGTATGCGCGGGAGCGATGCACACTCCAATCGTAGCGCCGGCATCCTGCCGGCTGTCGCGGGAGCCTGCCCTGAGCTTGCCAAAGGGGCTTCCCGCACGCGAACCGGCCCGGGGCGCGTCATCTGGATTCATGCCGTCTCCGTCGGTGAAGTGCTGGCCGTCAGCGGTCTGGTGGAGCAAATCCAGCAAACGTTTCCGCAGCATCGAGTGCTGGTATCGACTACCACCGATACCGGACAAGCGCTCGCGCGCAAGCGCTTCGGTGAAGCGAACGTCTTCTACTTCCCGATGGACTTTGCGTTCGCGATCCGCCCTTATCTTCAAAGTTTGCAGCCCGAGTTGGTTGTCCTCGCCGAAACCGAATTTTGGCCCAACTTCCTACGACTTACGCATCAGAACGGGGCGCGCATTGCCGTCGTCAATGCGCGCATCTCCGACCGATCCTGGCCGAACTACCGCCGCTTTCGCTGGGCTCTACGAAAAATGCTGGTGAACGTGGACTTGTTTCTGGCGCAGACGCCACAAGATGCCGCCAGGCTGCAATCGATCGGCGCCGATGAGCAGCGCGTGCAGGTCACGGGAAATCTTAAGTTCGACATCAGCTTGCCTTCTCCTCCGCCCGTCGTCGAGAGCCTTCGCCAATCGCTGGCTGCGGAAGGCGCCGGTCCAGTGCTGGTGTGTGGCAGCACGGTAGAAGGCGAAGAACCGCTGCTGCTGAAGGCCTTTGAAAATTTGCGGGTGGCGCACCCACGTGCGCTGATGATCCTGGCGCCGCGCCATCCCGAGCGCTTCGATCAGGTTGCAATCCTGCTGCGGCAATTGGACATTCCGTCGTTCCGTCGCTCCCAATGGCAGGGAGAATCGCTCGCGGGTCGAGTGCTGCTCATGGATTCCATCGGAGAACTGGCTGCGATCTATGCCCTCGCCGATGTCGCGTTTGTCGGCGGAAGCCTGGTGCCGCGCGGCGGGCACAATATCATCGAACCGGCGCAGCACGGCGTGGCGATTGTGACCGGCAACCACACCGAAAATTTTCGCGATATCGTCGCGCTATTTCAAAGCCGGGATGCCGTGCGAATCGTCGGAATGGCGGAGTTACCCCTGACTTTGATGCAACTCCTGGCGGACGACGCCGAGCGGCGCGCTCTCGGGCGGCGCGCGCAAGAAGCCATGCGGTCGCAAACGGGCGCGACTTCGCGCACGCTGCAAGCGCTGAAGATTCTCATCGCAGATGGCCGCGCTGCCCTCCCGGTTCCGGCTCAGGCCGCGCACACAGATTGAATCCCCTCGCAGCCATTTACGGCGCGGTGGTCCGAACGCGCAATGCGCTCTATGACCGGGGAATTCTGCGGGCGCGTCGGCTCCAGGGGCCGGTCGTCAGCGTGGGCAATCTTTCCGCAGGCGGGTCGGGAAAGACTCCGTTCGTGATTCTTTTAGGGGAGTTGCTCAAGGCGCGCGGAATCAAGTTTGATGTCCTGTCGCGCGGTTACGGACGCAAATCCAGCGGCGTGCGGTTGGTCGATCCCGCGGGCCTTCCCCACGAGTTCGGCGACGAACCTCTTTTAATCGCTCGCAAACTGCAAGTGCCGGTGATCGTTGGGGAGGATCGGTATGAAGCAGGGCGCTTCGCCGAATCGAGATTCGGACCGCGCCTTCACCTTCTCGACGACGGCTTTCAACATCGTGCTTTAGCTCGCGACTTCGACATCGTTCTGCTTACGCCCCAGGATGCCGGGGATCACCTGCTACCCTCGGGGCGCTTGCGAGAGCCATTGCATGCGTTGCGGCGCGCGGATGCGGTCGTCCTCGCCAGCGGTGCTGCGGCGGAATCCTTTCCAATCGAGGGGAAATTGATATGGCGCGTGCGTCGCGGAATCGTGACACTAAACGTTCCGCCTCGGCCTGTTGTCTTCTGCGGCATCGCCCGGCCGCAGAATTTCGTGTTGCAACTGCGAAAGGCAAACATTGAGCCGGCCGCCGAAGCCTTCTATCGCGACCACCACTCTTACAACGAGAAAGACGTCCGCGAACTGCTCGAACTCAAGCAGCGCAGCGAGGCTGGCGGCTTCGTCACCACGGAAAAAGATGCGGTAAACCTGGGAGGCTATGTTTCCGCGCTCGCCCCGCTCTCGGTCGTACCCGTGAAAATGGAATTGTCCGAGGCAGCTAACGCCCTCGATACCATCCTGCACAAGATCGACAAGCCCAAGCGCGAGCCATGAGAGAATCGGCCTTGGCTGTAGATTTGAATTTCGACAGCGAATCGGGAAGGGCACGGCTTCAGCCCTGCCGCTAAGGCGCCATTTGATTAGCGCCCTAGCCCCTGAGGGACTCTCCTTGGGATACGGGATGGATTGTGACCGTATCTAAAACGCGCCAATGACCAAACATCTCAAAGAGGCCGACCGCCTCAACAAAATCGTCGAAGCATTCCCCAACCTCACCGTCACGGTGTTGGGAGACCTCGTGGCCGACGAATTCGTATTCGGAGAGATCTCGCGAGTCTCGCGCGAAGCTCCAGTCCTGATTTTGAAACACCGCGAGCGCACCGTGATGCCCGGCGGCGCAGCCAACGCCGCCAATAATCTGGCCGATCTGGGAGTGAACGTTCTTCCCGTTGGCATTGTGGGCGACGACGAACCGGGGCGGATGTTGCTGAAATATTTCCGCCACAAGCGCATCCCCGTCAGCGGCGTGCTCAAGGACAAGAGTTACACCACGGTCACGAAAACCCGCATTCTGGCGGGCATGACGCACACGTCGCGTCAGCAGGTGGTCCGCGTGGACCGCGAGCCGCAGCAAGCGCCCAATACTCATTTGACCCGCGAGTTCTACCTGGCGGCGCGGAATTATGCGCATGCATCGGATGCGTTGCTCATCTCCGACTATGGATACGGCGCGGCCACTCCAGCAATCGTGAATGCCCTGCGAGAGAAAGGCAAGTTGGGATCGATGCCGATCGTCCTCGATTCGCGCTACCGCCTGCTGCAATATTCTGGCGTAACCGCCGCCACTCCCAACGAGCCCGAAGTGGAGGAGGCTCTTGGGATTCGCGTTGGGCACGACTGGAACAAAGTGGTCGCCGCCGGGGAGCAGATCATGGCGCGCATGAAGCTGCAGTCTCTGCTGATCACGCGCGGCCGCGACGGCCTGGTGGCTTTCAACCACAAGCACAAGCCGGTGGATATTCCAATCGTCGGCTCGGACCAGGTGGCGGACGTGACCGGCGCGGGCGACACCGTGATCGCGGCATTCACCGCCGCGCTCGCCGCCGGTGCGACGACCGAAGAGGCAGCGCAACTCGCCAACTATGCAGGCGGGATTGTTGTCATGAAGCGGGGCACGGCAACTGTCACCGGCGAAGAGTTGCTGCAGGCCATCGAGCAGACGCCACCGGCGACGCGACCACATTGAAAGCGCACAACAAAATCCTGAGCCGAGAACAACTGCGCGAACGCGCAGCGGAGTGGCGCCGCGCCGGCGAACGCATCACGCTGGCCAACGGTGGCTTCGATCTGCTGCACGTCGGCCACGTGCGCTACTTGCGCGGGGCAAAGGCCCTGGGGGGCCGGTTGGTGGTCGCCATCAACTCCGATGAATCGGTGCGTGCGCTCAAGGGCGAAGGCCGCCCCATCATGCCTGCTGAAGATCGGGCTGAAATTGTTTCCGCGCTCGCGGACGTGGACGCGGTCGTGATCTTCCCTGAACTCGATGTGCGAGCCATCATCCGAGAGATTCGTCCGGACATTCAGGCCAAGGGCACCGATTACGCCGCGGACTCCGTTCCGGAGCGCGACGCGGTCACGGAATATGGCGGCCGAGTCGAAATCGTCGGCGATCCCAAGGATCATTCCACCAGCGAGCTCATTCGCTCGCGCCTTTCGCCGAGGAAGTCTTGATTGACACGGCGGAAGACAGTAAGACTGTCGAACGCCTGCTGATCGTTCGGCTGAGTGCGATGGGCGACGTGATCCATACTCTACCGGCCGCGCAAGCTCTGCGCCAGGCGTTTCCCAACGCAACGATTGGCTGGCTGATCGAAGAACGTTGGGCAGAACTCCTTTGTACTCCCGGATCCCCGCGGCGCGGGCCGCGATCCGCGCAGCGGCCCTTAGTGGATTGGGTTCATGCCGTCAGCCTGACGGGATGGCGGAAGTCGCTGCTTACCATTCCAACTCTGCAGCAGATAGCCAAAGTCTGGAACGACGTTCGCGCGGCCCGCTATCACGTTGCCGTCGATCTACAGGGAGCAATTCGCTCCGCCGTGCTGGCGCGCTGGTCCGGCGCGCGCGTGATCTATGGCGCTGCCGAACCGCGCGAATCTCCTGCCAGTTTGTGGTACACGCGCCCTGCGATTGCCCGCGGAGCGCATGTCATCCAGCAGAATCTTTCCATAGCTGAGGCAGTTGCCCAGAAGAAGTTAAGCGTTCCGCGTGCGGAGTTCCCACGTGACGTCGAAGCCGAGCGCCGCATGGAGCAGCGATTGGCGGCAGCGGCCATTGGCGAGTTCGCGATTCTGAATCCAGGCGCGGGCTGGGGAGCGAAGCGCTGGCCCGCGCAACGATACGGTCAGGTTGCGAAGGCCTTGGCCCGCGATGGTTTCCGTTCAATTCTCAACACTGGGCCGGGCGAAGACGCTCTGGCGCGCGAGGCCGAGGCGGCCAGTGAAGGCTCGGCCATATCGATGAAGTGTTCGATCAGCGAGTTGATCGCACTCACGCGCCGCGCAAAGCTGTTCCTCGGCGGAGACACTGGGCCGCTGCACCTGGCGGCGGCACTGAGAATTCCTGTCGTAGGGATCTTCGGACCGACAGATCCCGCCCGCAACGGCCCCTATCCGATGAACACCGCCGCGCGCAGCATTGTCTTGCGCAATCCGGAGAGTCCAACAACGCACGCGCGCAAGGCCCAGCCCGACGAAGGAATGCTGGAGATCAGCGCCGATGCCGTCGTAGCCGCGGCACGCAGCTTGTTGGATAAAACGGTGCTTGAATAATGAGTTGGGAAGGTCATAAAGAGTTGGGAAGGGCACGGCTTCAGAGGTTGCGGAAAATCTCGCAAACGCGCCTCATCGTGGAAGAGCGCCCTTTCAGAGCCTGCCCTGAGCTTGCCGAAGGGGCCGCGTAAAGCGCCTGCAATGAGACCGGGCTTCAGCCCCTGAGGACAGATTTTGCCTTATTGCTGGATACGCGAAAGACTGGATACGCGAAAGAATTGTTCGCGGGAGACGGTCCCGAAGCAAGACGGAAGCCTATGGCTGAATACTCGCATATCGCGCGCCGCATCCGGGTGCCGCTCGGATTCGTCTTGGCGGTTTTATATTTCTGGCTGGCCCGCCCCACGTGGCGCTTCCTCGCGCTCGGCGCGGTCCTAGTTGCGCCGGGCCTTCTGATTCGGGCCCTCGCATCCGGCCACGTCCGCAAGAACGAGGCGCTCGCAACTTCCGGCCCCTATGCCTACACGCGCAATCCACTTTATCTCGGATCGCTGCTAATCGGGATCGGCTTCGCCGTCGCTGCGCGCAGCTGGTGGGTGGGCGTCGCGCTCGCCGTGATGTTCTTCGCCATTTATGTGCCGGTGATCCGCGATGAAGAGGCATTCCTGCGGCAAAAGTTCCCCGAGTTCGACGAATACTCGCGCAGTGTGCCGAGAATGTTGCCGCGGATGCTGCCGAGAATGTTGCCGCGGATCGCGCCGCGTTCCGGCGCGGATGAGACGGCCGGCGGATTCTCCTTCGATCTGTATCTGAAGCACCGCGAATACAACGCGCTAATCGGAAGCGTGCTGCTGACATGTGCGCTCATCATTAAGATGACGCTGTTTCGTTGACGCACCCATCCCCACGTTTGTCATCCTGAGCGTAGGAGTTGCTTCGCGAACGCGAAGCAACTCCGCAGTCGAAGGATCCCTATCCGTTAGGAGTCACCTCGAACGCGCCAGCAACTCCCTCGCCCGTCCCAACTCCGGCCGCGTCGAGTTCGAACCTTCGCAGTCCTTTATCAGCAAAGCATAATACTCATTCGCCTCGCTCTGCTTGCCGGCCGCCTCCGCAGCGCGCGCCGCCCCATAAAGCCCATTAAAGCGGTTGGGATTGAATTTCAAATCCGTCTGATATTCCGCCAACGCCTGCTGCGGACGCTTCGCCTCCAGCAGCATGTCGGCAATCATCTCGCGCGTTGGGATGCCCTGCGGTTCGTCCCCCAGCGCATCCTCCTTGTCGGCCATGGGACGCAGCGCCTCGACCGCATCGTCATACTTGCCCTCGGCAAACGCCAGCCATGCCTGGGCCTGTTTCAAATCGTTCTCCGTAGCTTCCACATAGTCTTTCTTTTTCTCCGACACAAATTTCTGATGAATCGCCTCGATCGCCCTGACAACCTTCCTGACTTCGTCCGGTTGATGCAGATGCCCCGCGCCGATCGCCTTTGCCCAATAGCCGGCCGAATCGTCCGCCGTGGTCGGAACCCGCACTGGCGTTAAAGCCGCCGCGGCGGCCCAGTCACGCATCTCCAGCGGATACAGCGCTGCAAAGTGCGCTTCCGCCGCCAGATGCGGATCGAAGCCTACGCCGTACATGTCATGCATCTCCGGCATGGCCTTCACTTCATCCATCAGAGCCCTGGCGTCGACCTCGCGCCCGCTCTGCAGATAGGCGTAGACCAGGAAACTCATGGCGTGGAACTGATGGCCTTCGCCACCCATCCCCATAGCGGCGGTCTTGCGCGTGGCGGCGACGGAAGCGAGGTTCGAGGCGATATCGTCCTGCCAGAGCCCGACGCGGGCGAAGATGTGCGACGGCATGTGCAGCGCATGCGGCGCGGAGGAGGCGACTTGCGCGTAGCGGCGGGCCGCGGGAATGCCGAGCTGCGCCAGCTGCGGTTTGTCGTAAGCATGAATCAGATAGTGCGCCACGCCGGGATGATCGGGCTCGGTAGCAAAAAGTTTTCCCAGGATCGCGGCGGCTTGTTTCCGGTTGGCGAAGGTCGCGTCCTCGTGTGGCTCGGAGGCGAGCAGCGAGAGCGCATAGAACGTTGCCGCTTCGTGATCGTCGGAATAGGACTCGTACACTTTCTTCATCGCGTCGGAATACGCTTTGGCGCGGGCATCGTGGTCGAGTTTTTCCGAATCGCTGTAGAAAGCAGCAACGGCCGCAATGTAGGCTTTTTCCCGCGGAGTGACTTTCTGCTCCACCTTCCTCGCTGCGTTCACTTCATCGCGGCCGTGCGCGATCACCTTTTCGTCGGGCTCATTCCACAGCTGATGCCACAGGCTCATCGCAATTCCCCAGTGCGCCATGGCGCAGCGGGGGTCGGTGTGCGTAATGGCAAGGAATTCCTTTTCCGCCTCCTCGTACCAGAACGAGTGCAGCAGCGCCACCCCGCGTGCGAACTGCTTTTGCACCGATGGGGCGCAGGAGACTGGGAAGTGGACGGTCCCCAGCTGAGTCGCGGTGAGGTCTTCGTGATGTTGATGGCCTTTGTCCTTGTCGTCGTCGGCAAAGCCGCCGAACGTGGAGAGGGCGACGATGAGCAGCAGGCACACGGCACGTTTCATGACGAACCCCAGGAGTGAAGTGAGCCGGATTCTAGTCATGGGGGCGGGCGAGGGTCAAACCGTTCCGGTCGGCGGCCTTGCTACCTCTGAGGACGCGCATTGATTCGACTTGCGTTCGGTAGCTGTTTTGCTAGACTTCTTGCGCGTTTTTCTTCCTCCAGCCTTGGGAGCTTTGAAGATGGCCGTAGCCATTTTCTAAGAGTTCTTCATTGCCTTCGGCCCTTCTATGGAGTTCTTCATATGGGTATATTCATAGCCTACTTCTAGGCATTGTGACAGCAATAAAGACCAAGAATCACGACAGCAGACGAGAGGGAAAACTAGAGGAAAACTAAAAGCATTATATGGGAACCTCGTGGGGAATAATCTTAGTCATCGTTATCATGTTTGGCATCGGATGCTTGCTACCCCTGCCAGAGGAAGAACTCGCCTGCGATCTCGTTATAACGTTAAAACCACTGGAGAAGAGCCGGAGGAGCCGGTCAGACGGTTGTAAAAAGAGCGAAACGGAACAGGCCGCATCCGGGATACCCTTGCCGACTCCCTTTGATCCGACTGCCAATCAGGCCACCGTCAACCATCGCAGACATTGCGACAGGAAGAAAAAGAGCTAGTGAAACTTTCCTCGGTCGTTCTCCAAAAACGTTGGCATATATCGAGATTACTGGATTTCAATGCAAAGGGGAATTTATTTTTCCTACGTAATAAAAGCGATTGGGGAGCGCTGTAAATTTCAGAAATTGCCAAATTGGAGGATCCCGCGGAAAAAGGCTTAGTGACTGAAGAGGGCAAATCGGCAACAAGGTAATCGCAAAGTTTACGATCCTTGACGAAGTCCTGGTCATGGAAACCCGCTCCAACACCACTGACTCGAAACAGCTTATTGAGGACATGTTCGTACGGCAAGACCGCTAAGCTTGGTTCACTTATGCGCCCAGCCAATCAGAAGGCACGAATATATCAGCGATTTGACATGCTATACGACGTGCCAGTATTGAGCGCTCTAGTCAGCGACTTCTGGACAACTTAGCCTCCAAGACCAGCGCTGCGCTTACCAGATTGGCAGGAGCCGGTCCATTTTACCCTGCCAATATCGCGGTTGGACATAACCAATGGCAAGAACCCATGGTATCGCTTCTTACGTGATTACACACGGCGGAGGCAAGAAATTCAGGAGAATAAATATTTCTCCGAAGCGCCACTCTCCACTGGCATGCACCTCGCTTTCCTTGAAGAGTATGAAACTGGTATACGACACCTTCGTGAAGCATGGCGATAATAAACGGCCACAGATCTCTACTGGTTACCTTAGATTCGGCCTATGCGCTTTTCCACAGTCTTCCACAGGACAAATCGCATTTCGTGTGACGAACAACCTTTACTGAGAAAAACAGTAAGCGCAGACTGGCTCTGTGCGTCCAAGCCAAAAGTCCGCCAACAGCAGCCGGGGATCATTCCAAAGCACCGCTAACTCCTTATTTCGGAATATTTTAGCTCTAAGTCGCACCGTTTCAATATTTTACGAACGCAGGCCCATACCATTCCTCGTAACCCAAACAATCCAGATATTTTACCGAAGGGGTATCAAAAAAAATGTGATGTATATACCTGGCAGCCTCGGCTCGGCTTCGTGGAAGGCGCAGAGGAAAAGCAGATTCCTCCGCCCCTCGCGGTCGCTCGGGGGTCGGAATGACAACGCGGGTGGGGGGACGGTTCCAATGAAAAAGCCCCTCGCTCGCGCGAAGGGCTTTTTCCGGGGGAGGGACTTATAGGCGAGGCGCCCACGGTCCCAAACTAACGATCGAAGCTTACGTCTACCGAGCTTACTTCGGTTGCTGCTGTTGATCAGTGGTGGTGGCCGGAGCTGCGTTGTTCGCGGAGAGCTGCTCCAGGTCGTTCTTCAGGAGGCTGATTTCCACGCGGCCTCCGCTGATGCGCTTGGTCTTCGCGGTTTCATCCGTGGTCGGAGCAGGCGCATTGCCCATGCCGACGAGGTAGATGCGATAGACCGGGATCTCGTGGTTCAGGACGAGATAGCGCACCACCGACTCGGCCATCTTCTGCGAGTTGGAGATTGCGGTCTGTCCCTTGCCGGACGAGAAGCCCTGCACTTCGATGATGTAGCCGCGCTGGCCTTTCACGCTGCTGGCCATGGTGTCGAGAGCGTCCTTGGCATTCTTGCTCAGGACGGTCTGGCCGGGCCGGAAGCGGATCTCGGTCTGGTTGGAGGCCTTGTACTGGTCGATGTTGCCAACCACGGTTTCCACCGTCTGGACGCGGGTCGAGACCTGCTGCGCGCTCAGCTGCGCCGCGGTGGCCTTGTTGCCGGCCTCAAGCGCGTGCTGATCGGCTACGCTGGCCTTGTCGGAGGCGAGCTTAATGCCTTGCTGGGCGCGGGCGTCGGTGTCCCGGATGGCCTTGCTGTTGGACGAGGTCAGTTCATCGAGCTCGTTGACGCGGTCGCGGATCGGCTCAGTCTGGCGCCGCACATATTTCTTGCGGGCAAAGGGATTGACGCGTCCCCAGAAGCCTTCACGGGACGGCGCTGCCAGAGGCGCTTTGCCGCTTGCGGTGCTGGTGTCGCTAGAAGCCGACGTCGACTGAGTCTGCTGCGTGGCGGCAGGCTGAGTCTGATCTGAGGGAGACGAGGTGGTCTGCGCGATGGCGGGGAAAGCGAGGACTGCAGCCAGCGGCAGGGCGAAAAGTAGGCGGTTGTTCATAAAGGACTTCCTCCAAGTTCGAGGGAGCATTAAGCTCCACTCCGGCACGCCTGGGCGTGCTTAAATTCGATTGCGTCCGTGTAACGTGAATGAGAATCAGCGGTTTCGCTTTGCTGAACCTGTTTACTAAACCCACTTTGCTGAACCAGCCAGCGCTGACGCGACGCTTGCCTTGGACAGCCCGGCACCCGCTGCGGCGCCGGTCTTATCTACTACATGTGGGATGCCAAATCGGCCATTAGGGTTGAAAGCCTAAACGCTTGATTACTAAAGACATTGTACCTGCGGGAAGAGTCGCAAAATTCGGCAAGTGCAATCGGCAGGGTAATTTTGGCAAATCTGATATAAAAACTGCCGTGAAAGTGAGCAGGAGCGGGCTAGATATTGGGCACCCGGGGCGGGGGCGAGAGAGACGTAGCGAGCTACGTCTCTACGAAGGATTCCGTAGAGCGGCCGAGGAGGAGCGTTTGAGAATCGCGGGAGGATGTGGAGCGGTTAGGCTGGCAGTTGTGCTGTGCGTGCTCTGTATAGGTTCGTGGGCTCAGACGCCAGGGATGGCCTCGTCGCGTGTTCCCGCGGAGCATCTTCAACAATATTCCGATCTGGCCGTGACCTGGATGCAGGAGTATCTGCGAATCGACACCACAAATCCTCCGGGGAATGAAATGCGGGCGGTGGCGTTCTACAAGAAAATTCTCGATCAGGAAGGGATTGAGAATCGTGCATTCGAGTACACGCCGGGGCGCGGGGATCTTTGGGCGCGCATGCCGCATACAAGCGGTGAGGGAAAGCGTCCGATCGTTCTGCTGAACCATATGGATGTCGTCACCAGCGATGCGTCGCACTGGAAGGTGCCTCCGTTCAGCGGGGAGATCAAGGACGGCTACCTGTGGGGACGAGGGGCGCAGGACATGAAGGACGAAGGCCTGGCGCAACTGGTGGTGATGGTAATGCTGAAGCGCGAGCAGGTGGCGCTGGATCGCGACGTAATTTTTCTAGCCGTGGCGGATGAAGAGACCGATGGCACCGGAACCGACTGGTTCATCGAACACCAGCGCGACCTTCTGGAGAATGCGGAGTTTCTGATCAACGAAGGCGGAGAGAACCTGCTGGAGAACGGCAAGGTGAAGTACGTGGGCGTGGATGTAGGCGAGAAAACCACGTACTGGCTGCACGTGGTGGCGCATGGCAGGCCGGGGCATGGGTCACGGCCGAATCCGGATTCGGCTCCGAACCGGCTGGTGCGGGCGCTGGATCGGATCATTGCCTACCGGACGCCTTTGCGAGTGTTGCCGGTGGTGGAGGAGTTCTTGCGCGACATGGCGCCGCAGGAACCACCGGAGCGGGCGGCCCAGTATCGGAATATCCAGAAAGCGATTCAAGATAAGAAATTTCGGGAGGAAGTTGAGAAGGATGAGTCGCTGAACTTTCTTCTGCGCGACACGATCTCGCTGACCATGATGGGAGGGTCGGAGCAGACGAATGTGATTCCTCCGGAGGCCTGGGCGAATCTGGACGTGCGGCTTCTGCCGGGAGGCGATCCGAAGGCGATGCTGGCGGCGATCCGGCGGGTGGTGAACGATCCGAATGTCAGCGTGGAACCGTGGAAAGCGGAGTTTCGCGTGGCGAATTATTCGGGGACGGATAACGCGTTGTTTGCAGCGATTCGAGAGGTGTCGGCGAAATATTTTCCGGGGACACCGGTGGTGCCGCACATTACCAGCGGGTATACGGAGAATCAGCGGTACCGGCCGCTGGGAATTACTGCGTATGGATTCAATCCCTACACTGCGACGCAGGATGAAGGGAACACAGAGCACGGAAATGATGAGCGGATTCGGGTGGAGGAAGTGCGGCGAGGGCCGAGGATTTTGTTTGACGTGGTGGCGGCGGTGGCGGGGAGGTAAAGCGGTGCCTTCGCGGCGGGTAAGCCGGGCTTGCCCCGCCGGACAGCCGGGGGCGGCTGTCCCCACATAACCAAGAAGACAGCCGAGGCGGCTGACGCTACGTAATTAATTTCAACTTCCGCAGTGTTTTTCGTATTGTTCGAAGATGAAGTTGTCGGTCATGCCGGCGATGTAGTCACAGACTACGCGCGGGAGGGAGTCGTTTTTTTGGGCTTTTTCCTGGTAGTTGTGTGGGAGAGTTTCGGGATGGTTCATCCAGAAGGTGAATAGCTCCTTGACGACTTGTTCAGCGTCCTCTTTTTCTCCGGCTAGCGACGGACTGTAATACAGATTTTCATAGAGGAAGTTTTTGCTTTGCTTGCGCTCGCCTTCGATGGCGGGGCTGAAGGCGGCGAGGCGCTCGGGATGATTGCGGACAGCGTCGAGGGTTTGGGTTCGGGCTTGATTGAGGCGGGCTCGGGTGTTCGTAATCAGGTCGTCAACGAAAAGATTAAGAACGCGCTTCAGGGTTTCGTTGAATTTTAGTTTAGCGATGGCGTGGGGGTAGAGATGTTCCACTTCGCGGTAGAAGCCCTCGAAGATCGGAACGCCTTCGCGGATTTGATCGAGTGATAGAAGATGGGCTTCGTAGCCGTCATCGAGGTCAGCGGCGTTGTAGGCGATTTCGTCGGTCAGGTCGATCAACTGGGCTTCGAGCGGGGGGTGCTGATCGAGTAAATATTCGGCAAGTTCGGGGTGGTCTGTGGCTGCGTAATCGTGCGAGTGTTTGATGATGCCTTCGCGAACTTCGAAAGTCAGGTTCAGGCCGCGAAAGGCGGCGTAGCGTTGTTCGAAATCTTCGACGATGCGGAGGGCGTGGAGATTATGGTCGAAGATTAGACCGTGCTCGCGCATTGCGGTGTTGAGCGCTTTTTCGCCGGCGTGGCCGAAGGGAGGATGTCCGATGTCGTGGACCAGGGCTAGCGCCTCCGTTAGATCGACATTGAGGCCTAGGGCTCCGGCGATGGTGCGGGAGACTTGCGAGACTTCCAGAGTGTGGGTGAGGCGGTTGCGGAAGTGGTCGGAGTAGCGGCGAGTGAAGACTTGGGTCTTGGATTCAAGACGGCGGAAGGCGCGGGCGTGGATGACGCGGTCGCGGTCGCGTTGAAAGTCGTTACGGTAGGGGTGGGGAGGTTCGGGGAAACGGCGTCCGCGGGAGTGTTCGGTGTGCACCGCGTAGGCGGCCAGCATGTCCGGAGTTTAGCAGAGTGCAGTGAGCGTAGCCTCAGCGACTATAAAGCCGAATTCAAGAATGCTCTATTGGCACGACTGAAGTCGTGCCCTTCCCGTCTCGTAAGGCGTGCGCATTCGGGTCTTTACTCACACCGGAACAATAACACTTAGCGCTTATCCGATTCTTCCTTGGCGAGCTTTACTTTCGCGGCGTCGAGTTTTTGCTGGACTTTGGCGAAGGCGTCGTTGTCGACCTCTGACGGGACCGTCTTGTTCCACTCCTGAACGGCGCGATCCCAGTGAGCGGCAGCGAGTTTCAGGCGGCCGGTTTTTTGGTAGAGGTCGCCAAGATGCTCCTGCACCGTGGGATCGGTGCCCATGCGAGTTTCGGCCTTGGTCAGATTTTGTTCGGCCAGATCGTATTTGCCCAGCTTGAAGTAGACCCAGCCGAGCGAGTCGAGATAGGCGCCGTTGTTGGGTTCGAAGGTCAAAGCCTGCTTCACGAAGTTCAGCGATTCGTCCAGTTTCACGCCACGATCGGCATTCATGTAGCCGAGATAATTCAACGTAGCGGCGGCCTGCGGATCGGTGGGAGCCGTGACAGCCAGGACTTTCTTAAATTCGGCTTCGGCCTGGTCAAACATTTTCTGGCGCTGATACAAGTCGCCACGAAGGAAGCTGACATAAGCCTTATCATCCGGCTTCGTCGAGAGCTGCTCGGCTTTGGCGAGAGCTTCCAGGGCATCGTTCCAGCGCTTGGACCTGGTGTAGATGATGCCTAGCCGCAGATAGACTTCGCGATCCTCGGGACCTCCCTTCAGCAGGGAACGGATGTCGGCGACAGCCTTTTCGACTTCGCCGGTGTCGGCCAGTTGCGCATCGAGGACCATGCGCAGGTCGCGATCGTTCGGCATCTTCTGTACTGCCTCTTTGGCGACGGCGGTGGCTTGCGGCCACTGCTTGGCCTCGCGGTAGGTGTCGATAATTTCCTGATAGCCGCTGCGGGCGTTTTCCTCGCCCAAGGGCAACATCTTGCGGAAGGTATCGACGGCGGCGGTGTAGTTCTCCTGCTCGCGATAGACCATGCCGAGGCGCTCGATGAAGATGGCGCGATTGTTGCGGTCGGCCTGGCTCGATCCAGCTTCGCTTTTTTCGGTTTTCTTCACCAAATCCTGTAACAGTTTGATGGCGTCGTCGTAGCGGCCCTGCGCCTGATAAACCGCCGCCATGCTGTAGGGAACATCCATGGTGTCAGGAACCAGGGTGTCGGCGTGTTTCAAATTTTCGAGCGCCAGATCGTACTTAGCCTGGCGCCGGTAAATCTCGGCTATGCGGACGTAGGTTTGGGCGTCTTCGGGATTCGAGTCTGAGATCACTTTGTACTGCTCGAGTGCCGCTTGCAGTTGGCCATCGTTCAATAAGTTTTCGGCGAGGCCGCGAATGGCGTCGAGGTTGTCGCGATCGAGAACGATGGCGTGACGATAAGCGTCGATGGCGCTCTTGTAATCCTTGCGCTGTTCGTAGGCGGCACCGAGGGCTGCATAGAGCTTGGCGGAGCGGGCGGAGTCTGGAATTGACGCCAGAACTTTTAGGGCGTGCGCCGTGTCGCCTTCGTCGGTGTAGAGCATGGCGAGCGTGGTCACTGCTTCTTCCGAACTGGGGTCGATTTTGATGGCGGTTTTGAGTTCGCCTTCCGCTTTCTGAAGGTCGTTGTTCAGGCGATAAAGGCGGCCGAGCAGCAGATGATCGTCGACGCTGTCGGGATCGAGCTTCACAATTTGCTCATACTGGTCGATGGCTAGCGTCAGGATGTTGTTGGAGCCGGAACCGCCGGGCATGTCGCCGAGGGAGCGAAGATAAATACGGCCGAGAAGTTTGTGAGCTTCCAGATTTTTGGGATCGCGCTTGATGATGTCTTGCGCTTCCTTCACCGCGTCGGCGATGCGTCCGGTCTTGACGTAGAGTTCCGCCAGGCCAGAGGTCAAAAATTCCGAGGAGGGATCGGCGTCGATGGCGAGCCGGTATTCTTCCGTAGCTTTCGCGGCCAGGTCGCTGCGGCCATAGGCCGTGACCATCTCCTCATACATGTGTGCCAGCGTGTAATGGTAATAAGCGGCTGCGTGATCAACTCTGCGTGGCGAAGATTGCGCCTTGGATTCGGCGCGATTGGATTCCGAAGAAGAGGGTTGGTTATTTTGGCTGGATGCAGTGCCTGCGGCCACGGAGACCATTAAAAGAATGCGAAAAATTCGATTCATGCTTGACCTGATTGCGCTGGAAGCGCGTTTCCGAAACCTCAGCTTGTTTGGATGCAAAGCCGCTGGGGGAAAGGTGCTTTTATTCTAACCTGTGAGGCGACGGGATGGAAAAAAACACTGCCACCGCAGCGAAGGCGGAAGCAACCGGAAGGTCAGGGACTGTGGGGAGAGTGTTGATTGTTGATTGCTGATTGAAACTTTCGACTAGTGGGGACGAAAAATATCTTTACAAACCGGTATCTTTACAATCAGCAATCAACAATCAGGGAATCAACTATTTCTTTAGTGGCGGAAGTGGCGCACGCCGGTAAAGAGCATTGCCAGGCCGAGGCGGTCGGCGGCGGCGATTACTTCGGGATCGCGCTGCGAGCCGCCGGGTTGAATGATGGCGGTGGCTCCGGCCTTGGCAATTTCTTCCACACCGTCGGGGAACGGAAAGAAGGCGTCGGAAGCGGCGACCGTGCCTTGCAGCGGGAGTTGAGCCTTCATCGCGCCAATCTTGGCGGAATCCACGCGGCTCATCTGGCCGGCGCCGACGCCGACGGTTTGGCCATCGCGCGCGTAGACGATGGCGTTGGACTTCACGTGCTTGCAAACTTTCCAGGCGAAGAGCAGGGCGCGGGTTTCTTCGGGAGTGGGAGCGCGCTTGGTTACGACCTTGAGATCGGCACCTTGCAAGGGGCGGATGTCGGCATCTTGCAGGAGGAGGCCTCCTGAAACGTGTTTCAAAACCCAATTGCTCGACGCGGTCTCAGCCGCCGGACGAATGCGTCCGGGGCTACGTGGGTCGGTTACTTGGACGAGGCGGAGATTTTTCTTGGAACCGAACTTTGCCTTCGCGGCTTCTTCGAAGGCGGGGGCGGCGATGACTTCCAGAAAGAGCTTGTGCATTTCTTCCGCGGCCTCGGCGTCGATGGGTCGATTCACGCCGATTACGCCACCGAAGGCCGACACTGGGTCGCATTCGAGAGCTCGTTTGTAGGCTTCCGCGAGAGTCTTGCCGGTGGCGGTTCCGCAGGGGTTGGTGTGCTTGATGATGGCGACGACGGGCTCGTCAAATTCCTGGGCAAGATCCCACGCGGCTTGCAGGTCGACGATGTTGTTGTAGGAAAGCTCCTTGCCTTGAAGTTGCCGGGCATTGGCCACGCCGACTCCGGAGCCGTCGGAGTACATGGCGGCCTTCTGATGGGGATTTTCTCCGTAGCGAAGGTCGAGAATTTTCTGAAACGTGAAACGAAGAGTGCGTGGAAACGGGGGTGTTTCTGGCTGTGAGTCTGCGGGGATGCGCTCAAGCGTAGAGGCGATGGCGGAATCGTAGGCGGCAGTGGTGGCGAAGGCTTTTTGAGCCAGACGCCATTTAGATTGTTGCGAGAGCGTGCCGCCGGATCGGGTCAGTTCGTCGGCGATGGAGTCGTAGTCGGCGGGGGAAGTCACGATGGCGACATCGCGAAAATTCTTAGCGGCAGAGCGGATCATGGATGGACCGCCGATGTCGATGTTTTCGATCAATTCTTCCAACGCGACGCCCGGCTTGGCTGCGGTTTTCTCGAAAGCGTAAAGATTCACCACGACCATGTCGATGGGAGCAATGCCGTGCTCGGCAATGGCGGCGACGTGTTTCGGATCTTCGCGGCGATGCAGGATGCCGCCGTGGACCTTGGGATGCAGCGTCTTGACGCGGCCGTCGAGCATTTCGGGGAAGCCGGTGAGTTCGGAGATGTCTTTCACCGTCACTTTGGAGTCGCGCAGGAGTTTGGCTGTGCCGCCGGTGGAGATGAGTTCAATGCCCAGCGCGGAGAGCTTTCGGGCGAAATCGACGAGTCCAGTTTTGTCGGTGACGCTGAGGATGGCGCGCTGGATCTTGGACATGAGGCGTGTTTATAGGAAGTCAGTGGAGATTTTAGCAGGATCGCGCGAAGGGTTCTTTGGCGCGTAGGAATCAAGTTGATGTTCGATTGGAAGTGAGTCGACGATGAGGAGAGGTTAGGGTGAGAGAGCCTCAGGGGCTAAAGCCCGCATCAGTTATGACGCCGAGCGGCACGGCTGAAGCCGTGCCCTTCCCGAAAACCAAGCGCTTTACGCGGCCCCTTCGGCAAGCTCAGGGCAAGCTCTGTAAGGGCCGCTCTTCCACGGTGCGGTATGGATGCGGAGCACACATGCGGAGTATGCATGGCTTATCCTCCGGACCTATTTCTCAGACTTCGCGATCGCATAGTTTTCGTGTGCGATTCTGTGTTGCAGGGACTGGACAATGCGGTTGATCTCGGCCTGCGTCACGCCGGCGGGATAGTCCTTTTGCCAGAACTTTAATTGGACGCTGCCGTCGTCGGAGTAGAGATTTACAAGAAGGCTGTCCTGCCGAACCCGGGGATTCCCTTGCTGAAAGCCTTTATAGCTGGCGTTTTGAATGTTGAAGATTCCGTTTTCAGCTGGCTTTGCTGACAGGATGGACTTCAAGTTGAGCATGGCCTGGTCACGGGACTGAATGTCGGAAGACAGAGACAAATAGTGCATTTTCTCCGGACTGAACTCGTAGATATCTCGGGCGAGAACGTAATCAGAGGCCGCCAGTTGCTGCGGTGACGTCATAAGATCCGCGGCGAACTCGTGAGCGAATTCGTGTGCCGGAACCGCGGTAACCAGGAGCCGCAGACCGGAACGGAAGGCGAGGACAACCTCGGTCTTCTCGCGTTTGTGCTTCGGATACAGAACAGTTTTGGCTTCGTCGAGATCGCTCCAAGGGACCTCAAAGTCATAGCCCACATAGGAGAGCCGCAATCCGGGGGCTTGTGACACGGAGTGATCGCGTAGGTCGCTTGGGGTAATCCTGGCAATGGCGGGAACTGTCTTCGCTGCATAAAAGGAAAGAGCCATGGGGACTACCCAGAACGCGCCTGCGAGGACGATTCCGCAGCAAATTACTAGCTTGACCAGAATGCGGCGAAGAATGCTGAACATAGTCTTCCTTAGGTTTTCGCTTTGGCTTTGAGTTTGACCTGGCCATTGGCGAGTTCGACGGAGTATTCGACGTTCTCGCATTTGTACTGCTTGCGAATCTGCTCGGTCTTTTTCTGCACGAAGCTAGTGAAGGAGTCGAAATTGCCCGACACATTTTCTCCGGCCTTCTTTTTGGCTGCGACCAGAGTGTTGTATAGACGTTCGACTTGCTCGCGTTCCGCTGGGTCGACCGTGTGAAGCGTGAAAGGCTGGGAGGAGCCTGCACCTGCGGCGGCTGCGGCATGACTCACGCCATATACCGGATGGTGGTGCTTGTGGTCTTCTTCCGTGGTGCGGACTCCCTGAACGGAAAGTAGAGCGTCCTGGGGACGGCGATAACCTTCTTCGCGGATACGGGATTTTTTGCGCCACAGGTCGCTGTAAATGGCGTAGCGCTGAGCCATTTCGTTGTAGCGGTAACGCTGGGAGAAATTCATTCGACCGCCGCCGTCGGAAAATTTACGCAAAAGGCTTAAAACCTTCCATTCAACGTCGGAAGGAGGCCTCTTGTTCGGGTTGCTGAAGAAAATCTCGTACTCGATCTTCAAACGGCGCAGTTGCGAGTCGAGATGATTCAGTTCCTCGTCCGTGGTCACAGGTATCTCCATGCACAGTGTAGTGAGGAGAATGAAGAGGAGCGAGGTGCCCGAGGGTCACCAAGGGACATGGAACGAAAGTAAGCTGTCAGCTATCAGCTTTCAGCCAAACCGGACGCTTCCGCGAGACGGGATTGGGCGGCTGGCAAAGGGATTGTGATGAGTGGTTTAGCTGATAGCTACTTGCCCGAATTCGACGCCATTTTCTTGACCATGGCGAGAACCAGCTTGCGGTCGCTGTCGTTGAGGCTGGTGGAGTAGCGGCGGATCTGGCTGAGGAAGCGGACCTCGTCGTCGGAAAGTTGCGGGAGTCCCTTGGAGCCGTTGCTGTGGCCGGGCTCGGCGAAAAACTGCGATAGCGGAAGTTCCATGGCCCCGGCAATCTTCGAAAGAGTGTCGAGCGAAGGGATGGTGTGGCCATTTTCCACGCGCGACAGGTAGCAGCGCAGAAGGCCGGTTCGCTTTTCAATGTCGCCCTGGGACATGCCTTTTTGCAGCCGGTAGTTGCGGATGGTCTCGCCGATATTCATGGTAGGGAGCATGACAGGATGGGCCATAGTAACCAGATCAGTATCTTCTGGCAAGTGGGAAATTTGTGCCAATGAACCGCACATCGGTGCTACTCGACAATTCCCCGGGAGGCGGATTATTTATACGGAGTATAAGTAATAATTCCAAGGCCGCAGCCAGGGATTTGAAGACAGCTCGCCAGCCCTCAGAATCCCGCCATCATTTTTTTAGCGTCATCGCCAAAAAGTCGAGGGTACGTTTCCATGCATCGGCAGCGTCGGCGGCGCGGTATCCGTCTTTGTTGTTGGGATTTTCGAAGGCGTGGCCGGCGTCTTCGTAGATCTTGATTTCCACTTTCTTCCCCAGTTGCTTGAGCTGCTGCTCGAATTTGTGAACATCGTCGGGAGTAATGCCGCGATCCTGGGCGCCGAAAATGCCGAGGATGGCAGCGTTGATTTTCTTTAAAGCTTCCGGGTCGGTGGCGAGATGGCCGTAGTTGATGACCACGCCCGCGAGATCGGGTTCTTGCAAGGCAACGTCGAGGGCGTAGCCTCCGCCCATGCACCATCCGATCGCGCCGATGCGGTCTTTCTTGACGTTGGGCTGCGATTTGAGAAATTCCACGGCGGCATGAAGGTCGCGTTTGGCGCGGTCTTCGGGGACGCCGCGCATGATTTCATGCGCCATGTCGGGTGTGGTGGCCACCTTGCCGCGATAGAGATCGACGGCGAGCGTGACATAGCCCTGGTCGGCCAACTTCGATGCCTGCTCTTTCACCCAGTCGTTCAATCCCCAGAATTCGTGAATGACCACTAGCGCGGGAAACGGGCCTTTCCCAGCGGGGGTGTAGAGAACGCTTTGCACAGTCTCGTCACCGCTTTTGTACGAGACGGGCTTGCCGTCGGCGGCGAAGGCGGAAGCGGCGAGCAGAATGGCGAGCATGACTGCGAAGATTCTTTTCATGGCTGGATCCTTTTCAGTGAGTGAGGAGAGGATATTCTTGCCGAAGTTTGATCAGAATTACAACTGCAATTCCATGTAGAGCGCGCCGACGATGGGATTAGGGCGATAGGGCGCGATCTCCTGGAAGCCGATCTTGCGATACATCGCGACCGCATCTTTCATGATTGGTTCGACGGTGTCGAGGCGCATGCGCTGGTAGCCGATCTGGCGCGCTTCAGCGATGATCTGGTCGGCAATGGTGCGGCCTAGTCGTTTTCCACGAAACTGCGGACGCAAATAGAGGCGCTTCATTTCGCAGGTTTCGGGCTCGAGGTTGTGCAGCGCTACGCAGCCGGCGAGTTGGTCTTCGTAGGTTGCGAGCAGAAGGCGGCCTTCGGGCGGAGCGTAGTCGCCGGGGAGAGCGGCGAGTTCTTTGTCGAAGTTCTGAAAGCAGAGGCTGAAGCCGAGGGACTGCGCGTATTCGAGGAAGAGTTCGCGGGCTTGCGCGATCTGGGATGAGGATTCGGCTTGAGTGAGCGCGAGATCTTTCGACGCAGAGGTCGATGGGGAGGGCGATCCACTTTCGGCTGTGGAACTTGTTTTCTTTTGAACGTCCATGGCAAAACGCACTCGGATCGCAGAAAAATCTGTTTGTCATCCCTCGCGTTGCTCGGGATGACACCTGGAAACGACTATCCCATCAGCATGCCGCCATTCACGTTCAGGACGTGGCCGGTGATGTAGGAAGCTTCATCCGATGCCAGGAAAGCCACTGCGCTGGCGACGTCTTCCGGCGATCCCACGCGGCCGAGCGGAATCTGTTTGACCGCGGTCTGCTTGAACTCGTCGCCTAAACCCGCGGTCATAGCGGTTTCGATGAAACCGGGAGCGACGGCGTTGCAGGTAATGTTGCGCGAGCCGACCTCGCGGGCGATAGCCATGGTGAGGCCAATCAGCCCCGCCTTGGAGGCAGCGTAGTTTGCCTGCCCGGCCTGGCCCATCTGACCGAAGACGCTGGTGATGTTGATGATGCGTCCCCAGCGCTGTTTGAGCATGGAGCCGATGACTTGCTGGATGCAGAGATAGGCGGAGGTGAGATTGGTTTGGAGGACGGCGTCCCAGTCGGTGCGCTTCATGCGCATGACCAGTTGGTCGCGGGTGATGCCGGCGTTGTTGACCAGGATGTCGATCTTGCCGAGTTGCGCGATAGCGGACTTGAGGGTGGACTTGACTTGCTCTTCATCCGCTACGTCGAGAGCGAATGCGGCGGACTTGCCGCCTGCGGTGGTGATTTCACTGACCAGTTCGTTCAATTTTTCCTGATTCCGTGCGGCTACGGCTACGGTGGCGCCTTCTTTGGCGAGCCTTAGCGCGCAGGCACGTCCAATGCCTTGCGACGCCCCGGTGACGAATGCCACCCGTCCTGAAAGAGACATGAAAGTTCTCCAGAGTCTGGCCTGAATCTCGATGAAGAAGGCTTCACTTCAGAATGTTGAATTATACCCGTCGCTCCGAAGAGAGCATGTAATGTGAGCGACAGGCTAGCGGGCGAGCACGAGTCCCACGATGCCAAGCGCGACCGCAATCATGAATGTATGACAGCCGTGCTGGCGGGGATCAAGCACACGGAGGCAGCGCGGATCGGTCGCGATGCGCGCAATGAATGGAATGATAAACAGGGAGAGTGAGGTCCACAGCGCCCAACGTTCTCCACGACGAACGGGAATCATGGCCAGAGCGATGCCGGCGACCGCGAGCGCACATGCCAGGGCCACAGGCCAAGGTCCCGCATACTCAGAGAGCATTACCGGGCCAAGATACTGATGCGCCCGGGCGTACGCTGGGGCTGCCAACGAAGTGTAAAGCAACAGCGCGTATGCCAGCAAACCAGCACAACGCCGGCCTTTCTCATGGCCGCGAGTTTACACCGGCGTCGCCGGTCGCGTTGTCATTCTCTCTAACAGATTGCGCATTGTTCGGGCGCCGATTAACATGCAGATACTTCCATGCCTCATCCTGTGGCCAACAATGTGATCGTGATGCCTGAGCCTTCCAATAAAAATTCAACTCCGGAGGCTGGTTCCGGCAGTTCGGGACACCGCTCGACGCAGAGGGCGTCGGCTACGGAGCCTTTGGCGCCGAGCGAAAAACCCTTGTCTGATGCGCCTTCGACAGAAGTGTATGCGGTGTTTGGCGTTGAGCCGGAGATTCAGGCCTATGCCATGGCAAAGTATTCGCGGTCGGCGCTGTCGATGAAGGAGTCGCTGCGGGAGATCAGCACGCAGAAGGCGGAGAAATTTCTTAACACGTTTTACTTTCAGTATGGGCACCGCTCGATTGCAGACCTGGCGCATATTGCGCTGGCGGTCGAGCGGCTGTCGATTCTGGCGGCCATCGAATTGGCCGACGAGCAGCGTTGGGATGGGCAGGAACGGTCGACGCGCTATCAGGATTTCAAGAAGAGCGGCTACTACACGCCGGATTTCGGCGCGGACGACGAAGCTCACAAGCTCTATCGCGAGACCCTGGATTTGCTTTTTGCCGAGTATGAAGCGCTCTCCGCGCACATGACCGACTATCTGATCAGCATCACGCCCAAGCCTGCCGACATGAAGCAGGAGGCGTACGAGCGCACGCTGAAGGCGCGGGCGTTCGACATCACACGCTACCTGCTGCCGCTGGCTACGAATACTTCGCTGGGGGAGATCGTCAACGCGCGCACGCTGGAGACGCAGGTCGGGCATCTGCTGTCGCATACCCATAAGGAAGTGCGGGGGCTGGGGGAGTCGCTGAAGAAGGCGGCGACAGGTGCGGCTTACAACGTCAATGCGGATTCTTTGCGGGAGTTGGTTGCACAGATTCGGGCGGTCAGTCCGGAGTTGGGTGCGCGGGCGGAGCAGGAGTTGCTCAAAGAGGTACGGGTGGCGCCGACCCTGGTGAAGTACGCCGATCCGAATGCGTATGAGATGGAAACGCGGCGTGAGTTGCGGCAGGCGGCGCGGGAGTTGATGGCCGACGAACCGCTGGCGCCGTCGAAGGCGATTGTGGATTTGCTCGATGAAGAGCCGCTGGAAGTGGAGATTGCGACTACGCTGCTCTACGAACATTGCCATCATTCTTACCGTCAGATTCGGCAGGCGGTGCAGGTAGCGGGCGAGCGGCGTCGGCGGGAAATTATCGACCTGGGGCTGCGGCATCGCGGCCGGCACGACGAGATGCTTCGCGGGTTCCGCGCGGGGCAGCAGTTCCGCTTCGACATTCTCATGGATACGGGCGGATTCCGCGACATGCACCGGCATCGGCGGTGCATTCAGGTGATGCAGGGATTTACCACGCAGCACGGCTACGAGATGCTACTCGACGTAGAAGACGCCGGCATGCGCAGCCGCTTCGATGCCGTGATGCAGCGGGTGCAAACGGCGGTAGAGAAATTGGCTGCCCGCAAGACTTCGGAGGCGGAGGAGAATTCGCAGTATGCGATTCCGCTGGCGTTTCGCAAGCGCGCCCTGTTCAAGATGGATTTTGCCGAGGCCGTTTACATTTCCGAGCTACGGACTACGCCGGCGGGACATGTTTCTTATCGCAACGTGGCTTATGCGATGTATGAGGCTGTGGCGCGGAAGTATCCGGCGCTGGCCAAGTATTTCCGCGTGCACGATGTGACGGCGCCGGTGGATTTGCTGCAGAGGTAGGCCATGTGACGAAGCCTACTGTCAATTACGGCTGGGTTCATTTCGTTGGCAGCATCGTATTCGCTATGGTGCTCGCACTCTTGCCCACAGTCATCGTTTACAAGATCACGGGGACTAGAGTGGGGGTCCTCCTTTTCCTTCCGGTAACCATCGTTTTGACACGCCTTTTACTGTGGATTGAAGGACGAGTTGAGAAGGAGAACGCCGACTCGATTCGCAGACGCTACAAAGCGGGACATCCCCCGCTTGGGAAATAGGAAGTACGTCTGGAAATCTCTAGACTATCTTGATCCTGTCAGATCTGGCTAGAATCTGAAAGAGAGGCACCCATTCCGCGTTCGGTCAAGATCGCTTTGCAAATTGACGCCAAACTTTATAAAGAGCTCGTCTCCGTAGCCAAGGAGAATGGGCAGTCGCAGCGGTTTGTGCTGGAACGGGCGCTGGAGCATTACCTGCACAACGTGGTCCCTTCGCAGAGGCTGGTCAGGCCTGAGGTGATGGCTGCCTATCGTCGCTCCAACGAGAAGTATCGTGAGTTGTACAAGAAACTGGCCAAGTGACGGCCGAGCGTGTCTATCTAACCGTGGCTGAAGTCGTCGCCATTCACCATTACCAGATTGAGGAGTACGGCGGCGAGAGCGGGCTGCTCAATCAGGGCGCGTTGGAATCTGCCGTTTTCCGCCCTCAGACGGGCTACTACAATGACTTGAGCGAGGAGGCGGCGGCGTTGCTGGAGTCGCTGGTCAATAATCATCCCTTCGTGGACGGCAATAAACGAGCGGGATTTGCGGCGGCTCACACGTTTCTGTTGATGAACGGATTCGATCTGGACGTTTCGAGCAAGGCTGCGTTCGAGTTCCTGATTCCTGCGATCTCTGACGGCAAGTTCCGCTTTGCACTTCTCCACGAATGGCTTGCAGCCCACCTTGTGCCGCTTGCCAAGTAGTTCCATCCCGCTTGTTATCCTGAGCAACGCGAAGGACCCGTGCAACCTGCCGACAGTTCCTAGGTCCTTCGGTCCGCAAAGAACGCGGCCCTCAGGATGACAAGATGTGTAAGCAGGTGCCCATTTCGGAACTTTATCCACTGTTAATTTATTTGATTCGCCTTTTATTCGCTTCGATCTGTATGTATAATCCGGCCAGATTCATTTCATGAGGCATTTCTAAAGGAGCCACTCCCATGGCGGACGAACGGGGCAAGGCGATTGAACTGGCGGTTTCACAGATTGAAAAGCAGTTTGGCAAGGGCTCGATCATGCGCCTGGGATCAAAGGAAGCGATCGTGCCGATCGCGGTGATTCCGACCGGATCCATCTCGTTTGATGCGGCCTTGGGCGTGGGCGGGTTTCCCCGTGGGCGCGTGGTGGAAGTGTTTGGGCCGGAGTCTTCGGGCAAGACCACGATTACTCTGCAGGTGATTGCCGAGGCACAGAAAATGGGCGGCATGGCTGCGTTTGTGGACGCCGAGCATGCGCTCGATCCCGGCTACGCGAAGAAGTTGGGCGTCGACGTCGACAACCTGCTGGTGTCCCAGCCCGACTATGGCGAGCAGGCGCTGGAGATTACGGAAGCCCTGGTGCGCTCGAATGCCATCGACGTGCTGGTGGTGGATTCGGTGGCGGCACTCGTGCCCAAGGCCGAACTCGACGGCGAAATGGGGGACAGCCACATGGGGCTGCAGGCACGGCTCATGTCGCAGGCGCTGCGCAAGCTGACGGGGACGGTTTCCAAGTCGAGGACGTGCCTGATCTTTATCAACCAGATTCGCGAGAAGATTGGCGTGATGTTCGGCAATCCGGAAACGACTACGGGCGGCCGCGCGCTGAAGTTCTATTCCTCGGTGCGAGTCGATATTCGGCGTATCGCAGCGATTAAAGAAGGCGACATAGTAACCGGGTCGCGGACCAAAGTGAAAGTCGTAAAGAATAAAGTGGCCGCGCCGTTTCGCGAGGCGGAGTTCGACATCCTCTACGGAGAAGGCATTTCGCGCGAAGGCGATTTGCTCGACATTGCGGTCAACAACAATTTGCTTGAAAAGTCAGGCTCGTGGTTCAGCTACAAAGGTGAGCGCATAGGCCAGGGGCGCGAGAATGCCCGGCAGTTCCTGAAAGACAACAAGGACGTCATGGCAAAGCTGGACACCGAAGTGCGCAAGGCGCTGGGGCTAACCCACGGCCCGGCCCAACCTGCAGCGGCAGCCGCTCCGACGAATGGGTCGACCGGGCGCGTCACGACTATGCCGAGCGTGCCGCCAGAACCGGTGAAGGTGCCGGTGGCGGCTAAGCGCTGAGATTTTCATGGCCTTCGGGCGCGGTGCTTCGTCGTACCGCGCCTGTGTTCCATATTCGCTGAGCCGCTTTTCCCATTCGCCGATTGCCATTGTTGCTCCTGCCCGCATAAAATCTCCTATTGCTCCGATTGCTTCTGGCGCTCCAGTGCTCTAGCGTGCGGCGTTCTTGTGAGGACGATTGAATAAGGGCATCGCTGTTTATCCCGGTTCGTTTGATCCGCCCACGAATGGGCACCTCGATCTGATTGAACGGGGCAGCAAGATCTTTGAAGAACTGGTGGTGGCGATTCTGCGGAACTCGGAGAAAACTCCGATGTTCACGGTGGCGGAGCGGCTGGAGATGCTGCGAGAACTGACGGCCGGACCTGAAAAATGTTCGACTGGACACGTTCGACGGGCTGATGGTGGAGTTTGCCAAGTCCATCGACGCGAAATGCGTGTTGCGGGGAATTCGCGCCATCAGCGACTACGAATATGAGCTGCAGATGGCGCTGATGAATCGCAAACTCGAACCGACGCTGGAGACGGTGTTCATGATGCCAGCGGACAAATATTCGTACGTGAGTTCGCGGCTGGTGCGGGAAGTGGCGCAGGCGGGCGGGCCGGTCAGGGGGCTCGTACCGGAAGTGGTGGAGCAAAAGCTGCGGGAGAAACTGGAGCCCGCATACAAACTTCGGGACCGTCAATTGATGGAAGTCCCAAGGAAAAGGAAGAAGAAGGCATGACCACGGCAACGACGGAAGCTCTAAGACTCACGGAAAGAATCAACCGCATCGAGCCCTCCGCCACCATGGCGGTGGTGGCCGAGGCGGACAAACTGCGCTCGCAGGGAATCGACGTGGTCGATTTTGGCGCGGGCGAACCGCATTTCGCGACGCCGCAGCACATTAAAGACGCCGCCATCGCCGCGATTCAGGGGAACTTCACCAAATACACGGCCGTCGCCGGTACGGCCGAGCTGCGCGATGCCATCGTGCATCGCCACAGCAGCCGATTTCGATTCCGATTACCGGCGCGAGGAAGCGATTGCCTCGACCGGCGGCAAGCATGCGTTGTTCAATGCCATTCAGGTTTTGGTGGATCACGGCGACGAAGTGATTCTGCCGGTGCCGTACTGGGTTTCGTTCAAAGACATTGTGCGTTATGCGGGCGGAAATTGCGTTCTGCTGGAATCGGACGAGGCGCAGGGATTTCGCGTGACGGCGGAGATGGTCGCCAGCCTGATCACGCCGCGGACGAAGGTGATTATTCTGAACTCGCCGTCGAATCCTTCAGGCGCGGTGATGAGTTCGGAAGATATGACCGAGGTTGTTCGTCTGGCGCATCAGCGTGGGATTTGGGTGCTCTCGGATGAGTGCTATGTATATCTGAATTACACGGGCAAGAATTTCTCCGTCGGATCGCTGCGCGAATACAAGGAGCGGATGGTGGTGCTGGGATCGCTCTCGAAAACTTACGCGATGACCGGATGGCGACTGGGATATGCACTGGCGCCGGCGCCAGTGGTGAGCGCGATGGCCAAGCTGCAGAGTCAGTCGACATCGAACCCGACTTCGATTGTGCAGAAGGCCGCCGTGGCCGCGCTGAAGGGGTCGCAGGAGTGCGTGGAGCAGATGCGACGCGAATACATCCAGCTTCGCGACCATGTGGTGAAGGGACTGCGCAACATTCCGGGCGTGGCTTGCACGTTGCCCGAGGGAGCATTTTACTCCTATCCGAATATTTCAGCGTTCCTGGGACGAGGCGGCCTGAAGTCAGCGTCAGACGTGGCTGGGCGCTTGTTGCGCGAGGCTCATGTTGCTGTGGTTCCCGGCGAAGGCTTCGGCACGGGCGAGCATATTCGTGTTTCGTATGCAACTTCGAAGGCTGAGCTGGATCGCGGGCTGGAGCGCATGCGGAAGTTTTTCGGGGCGCTGTAGGGAGCCGCGATATTGGATTCCGAAGTTCGGCAAAGGCCGTTCTATTTGCGAGCGGCCTTTCTTGTGGGCGCTGGTTATGTATGGGAAGTCTTTATCCATTGTTGATGCTTCCGGCATTTGATCCGCGTCCGTGGGGCACGAACGATTTGTCGCCGATTTATCCGAATCACAAGTTCGAAGAGAAAATTGGCGAGGCGTGGCTGAGTGGGGACGATTGCAAAGTGGCGAACGGGCCGCTCACCGGAAAAACGCTCGCGCAAGTTAGCCAGCAATATCAACGCGAACTGGTCGGCGAGGCGGCGCGCGACGGTAAACGGTTTCCGTTGCTGCTGAAGTTTCTTTTTCCTCACGAGAAGCTCTCGGTGCAGGTTCATCCCGACGATGAGCAGGCACTGCGCGTGGGCCAGCCCTGGGGCAAGACCGAGTGTTGGTACATCGCGCATGCGAAACCGGGGGCACAGATTGCGTTGGGTCTTAAGCCCGGCGTTAGCGTGCGGCAACTGGAAGAAGCGATTCACCAGAAGCGCGCGGAGGAAGTTCTCAACTGGATCAATGTTTATGCGGGGGACATGATTTATGTTGCTGGCGGCACGGTGCACACGCTGGGGCCAGGATCGGTGGTGGTGGAGACGCAGCAGCAGTCGGATACTACCTATCGTCTGTATGATTACGGGCGACCCCGCGAGTTGCATCTGAAAGATGGCATGGCGGCGGTAAAGGAAAAAGTGAAATCGGGGAAAGTGGTGCGTCCGGCGCCGGAGCAGATTCGTGGCAGCAAGAACCGGCATGCGCCGCTGGTCGAGGCGCCATATTTCGTGGTGGATATGTTCGAGGCGAAGGAACCGCTGGAGCTTGGCGACGCGCGACGATTCGGGGCGGAGTTCGGTGCAGATTCTGGTGGCCCTCGAAGGCTGCGGCGTAATCGAGGCGGCGGGCAGCGGATCCGGTCACGCTTGGCGAAAGGTGACGCGGTGGTTGTTCCCGCCGGTGTTGGCAAAGTTCGGGGTGCGGCCGCAGTGGGCGCTGGAATTTCTGCGGGCCTATGTGCCGGGAAAGCCGCTGCCTGAGCCGGAAACGAGAATGTAGGTGCGCTCGAAGCTTTTTGACGATGGACAGAAGCTCCTGAGAAAACCCTTGGCGAAGAACTTAAATTTCTATCCCGTGATTCTGGCCGGAGGGCGCGGAACGCGCTTCTGGCCGCTCAGCCGTAAGAAGCGCGCGAAGCAATTGCTGGCGCTCGACGGCAAGCAGACGATGATCCAGCAGACTGTGGCGCGCCTATTGCCACTGGCTCCCGCGAAGCAGTTCTGGGTCATTGCGAATGAAGATCTGCGACCCGCCATCGCGAGGCAACTTCCGAACCTGCCCAAGGCGCAGATGCTCGCGGAGCCAGTTGGACGAAATACCGCTCCGCCGATCGGATTGGCGGCGTTTCTTCTTTTGCGGAATGATCCCAATGCGATCATTGGCATGTTTCCTTCCGATCACGTAATTGCGGATGAGAAACGATATCGCGAGACGCTGGAGCGTGGGATTGAGGTTGCCGCGGCCGGCGCGAACATCGTGGTGCTCGGCGTCCGGCCAAATCGGGCGGAGACGGGATACGGCTACATTGAGACGGGAGGATTGTTTCACGGCGACGCACTGCATGTACGCCGCTTCACGGAAAAGCCGAATGCCGAAAGAGCCGCTGAGTTTGTTGCTGCGGGCAGTTATTTCTGGAACAGCGGAATGTTTTTGTGGAGTGCGCAGACTCTTGTCGAAGCCCTGAAAGAACATCTACCCAAGACGGCGGCGTTGCTGGAAAAAATCGCAGAGGCTTATGGAACGCGCAAATTCGCAGCTACTTTCAAGCGGCTCTATCCGAAGTGTGAAAACATAAGCGTGGACTATGCGGTGCTGGAACCGCGTTCGGCAAAGGGCGAGGAAGCGGGGAACATTTACTGCCTGCCCGCCGATTTTGGATGGAACGACCTTGGCTCATGGACGGCGCTGCATGAGCACCACACCGCAAAAAGTACGCCGCCTGAAGGCAATCTGGTAGTGGGTTCCAACGTATTTTTGCTGAATGCGCGTGGGAACTATATTCACGCGCCCGGGAAATTCGTGGCCGCGCTCGGGGTTACCGATTTGGTTGTCGTCGAGACGCCGGATGCCCTGCTGATCACGACGCGGCAGCAGGCGCAGGATGTGGGCAAGGTTGTGAAGTATCTCGACGAGAAGAAGCTGCATAAGCTGATATAGGCAAGCGGCCAGCGACTAGAGGGTTGTTAGTTTCGCGATCTCATAATCGACCGACGGAGCCAGGGGCTAAAGCCCACATCCTTTGCCGCTCCTGACAGCACGGCTGAAGCCGTGCCCCTCCCCAAGGCTATTGGTGGAGTGGCTTCTAGTAAGATCGATCCGGGATGTAATTCTTCAACCACGAACAACCTTCCATGCCGCAAGAGATCAAATTCGGAACCGATGGCTGGCGTGGCATCATCGCCGATGATTTCACCTTCGACAATGTGCGGCGGGTTGCCGGCGCGATCGCTTCCTACGTACTGAAATACGAGGACGCAGAGCGCGGAGTGTTCGTCGGATACGACGCGCGCTTTGCCTCTCCGCGGGCGGCGCAGATTGTCGCTGAAGTCATTGCTGCTGCCGGCATCCCCGTGAAGCTTGCGAATGATTACACGCCCACGCCCGCGGTCTCCTATGCTGTGAAACATCGGGGGGCGGCGGGCGGGGTGATGGTCACATCGAGCCATAATCCATGGAACTGGAATGGAGTGAAGTTCAAGGGGAAATTCGGCGGCTCGGCCACGCCCGCGATCATGAAGAAGATCGAGGAGGAATTGGCCGCCGGTGCCGCACCAAAAGCCAGCAAAGCCCCCATCGAGGAAGTTGACCTCAAGAAATCCTACATCGCGGCTGTTTGCAACTTTGCCGACATGGACCTCATCGCGAAAACGAAGTTCAAGTTTGCCGTAGATGCCATGTATGGTTCTGGTCGCGGCGTGCTCAACGGAATTTTCGCCGAGCGCGGGATGCAGTACGTGGCCATTCGACAGGAGCTGAACCCGCTGTTTCCCGGGATCAATCCGGAACCAATTGAGCCGCATACGGCGATGTTGCAGGAGACGGTGGTTCGCGAGAAGTGTGACGCCGGCCTCGCCACCGATGGAGACGCGGATCGCATCGGCGCAGTTGCGGAAGACGGGAGCTTTGTTGACTCGCACAAGATCTTCTGCGTGTTGCTGCGCTGGCTGCTGGAGCGCAAGAAGTGGCCAGGGGACGTGGTGCGCGCGTTCAATACCACGCGAATGCTCGACAGGATCGCCGCGAAATATGGGCGCAAGCTGCACGAGACTCCGATTGGGTTCAAATATATTGCCGATCTGATGATGGAAGGGGAAATCCTGATTGGCGGAGAAGAGTCAGGGGGCATTGGTTATTCGCGCTTTTTGCCTGAACGCGATGGTGTGCTGAATTGCCTGCTACTTGCCAATGTCATGGCGGAGGAAGGCAAGCCCCTGGGGCAGTTAGTGGCGGAGCTACAGCGAGAGTTTGGCGCGCATTATTATGGGCGTTGTGATCTGCACATTCCTGAAGAGGTGAAACAGAGTGCGATTCAGCGGGCTCGCGCGGAGCAGACGCAGAGTCTGGGCCGCTATCGCGTGCTGAAGAAAGAGCATCTCGATGGAACGAAGTTCTTTCTCGATGCGCCGACCAACGGAAATGGAGCGGAAGCGTGGGTACTGTTTCGCGCCTCCGGAACAGAGCCGCTGTTGCGGCTTTACACCGAGGCTTCATCGCGGGAATTGGTTGGCGAACTACTGGCGGCAGGCGAGAGGTTTGTAAGAAATAAGTAGCGCTCGATTTTATGGCAGACGATCCCAATCTGGTTCAGTCCGATTCGCCTGAGGCACGCCGCTACAATCGGATCCGGCGGTGGTTGAGCATTGCCGATTTTGCGGTTGGGTTTGTGTTTTTGATTGTTTTGTTGATCACAGGATGGTCGAGCTGGCTACGTGACGTAGCCTATCGTCTCGGATTTCAGAGTTATTCGCTGTCGCTTTTTGTGTACTTGCTGCTTTTGCTGGTGATCGGCAAGGCGCTGGGCGTTGGGCTCGATTACTACGGCTTTTTGCTGGAACGCAGATTCAAGCTTTCGACGCAGAGGTTTAGTTCGTGGGCTTGGGATGAGGTGAAGGGCTTTCTGGTCGGGCTAGTGCTGGGCGGCATTGTTGTTGAAGTTGTTTACCTGAGCATCCGACAATGGCCGCAGCATTGGTGGATGCTGGCGTGGGGGCTGTTCATGCTCCTGTTCATTGTTCTGGCACAACTGGCGCCGGTGATTCTGCTTCCGATTTTCTATAAGTTCGAGCCGCTCGATAACGAAGACCTAAGGCGGCGTTTGGTGGTGCTGAGCGAGCGAGCGGGGACCCGGGTGCGGGGCGTATACCGCTGGAAACTTTCGGAAAAGAGTAAGAAGGCCAATGCGGCTCTCACCGGGCTGGGTTCGACTCGGCGAATTATTCTCGCCGACACGCTGCTCGACAACTACACGCCGGAAGAGATCGAAGCGGTACTGGCCCATGAACTGGGGCACCACGTCCACAGTCACATTGTGAAGAGCATTTTTGTGCAGGCCGCAATCACGCTTTTCGGTTTCTGGGCGGCGAACTGGGTTCTGCATTACGCCGTGGATCAGCACATGTTCGAGGAACTTTCTGACTTCGCCAACCTGCCTCTCCTGGCGCTGGTTTCGGTAGTACTCTCATTCCTGCTCATGCCCGCACTGAACGCGTATTCCCGCTTCAACGAGCGCCAGGCCGACCGGTATGCTTTCGAGTCCATCTCGAGCGTCGAGCCCTTCATCACCTCGATGAATAAGCTGGCGGAGCAGAATCTGGCGGAGCGAACGCCTTCGAAGTGGGTGGAATGGTTTTTTCATTCGCATCCCGCTATCTCGAGACGTCTGGCGGCCGCGAAGGAATGGGGCCGAAAACATAACATGACTTCGCAGGTTTGAACGCCGCGCGGGTCAGCGTTTGCCCCGGATATTGATGACCCGCTGCAAGTCTTCTTCAGTGTCAACCCCTATGCTGTCGTGCGGAGTTTCGCCTACGAAGATGGGGATTCCATTTTCCAGAAAGCGCAATTGCTCCAGGCGTTCGCTCTTTTCGAGCGATGACTCCGGCAGTTTCACGAAGCGGTCCAAAGCCGTCTTGCGGTAGGCGTAAAGCCCGAGGTGCTTAAAGTAACGCGGCCGCGCGCCGTCGCGATCGAAAGGGATGGCGGCACGGGAGAAATAGAGGGCGCGTCCGCTGAGATCTGTCACCACTTTCACGGCATTCGGGTTCGGGATGTCGACCGCGGCTGCGGGAGTCATTAATGTTCCAACCTGTGCTGCCGGGTTTTCCATGACCTGCAGTAAGGTGGCGATGTGCTCGGGGCGAGTGAGAGGCTCATCGCCCTGGACGTTGATGTAGACGTCCGCGGTCTCGCGAGCTGAGACTTCGTGCACACGCTCGGTGCCACTTCGGTGAGCCGGCGAAGTCATCTGCGCTTTCCAACCGTGTCCGTGGCAGACTCGCATGATCTCTTCTGAGTCTGTGGCGACGAATACTTCGGCCAGCAGCGGGGAGGAGCGCACCGCTTCGTACACCACTCCAATGAGCGGCTTGCCCGCGATCTCGCGCAGCATTTTGCGCGGCAGGCGCGTGGAAGCAAGGCGGGCAGGAATAACAGCGATTGCTTTCATGGGCTATTTGGGTTCGGCATTAGTCATAGGCGCTCGGTTTTCTACGCCGAAATTGCGAGACATGTCGCAGAAGTATATCCGGGTTGATATGCCGTGTTTGACCTATTTCCCGGTCGCTCTTAGAATTGGGCATTGGATGTAGCGCTCCGGGTAGTTGCGCCGTGCGATAAATGCTAAACGGCGCCGAGGTTCCTTTCGCAGGATTTCCCCGAGCTTGGCGGCGTAGCTCAGGTGGTTAGAGCGACGGTCTCATAATCCGTAGGTCAGTGGTTCGAGTCCACTCGCCGCCACCAGTTTTTCTAAGGTCATTTTCTCTCTTCGAACCTACTCTCTCTACTGGAAAACTAAGGTTTCAGGCTCCCCACTTGGCCCGGTGATACCACTCCGCTTCGGTGATATCTTTGTGGAGAATCGCTGCGGAGGATTTTCACGCTGAACTGCGAGATCCAAATTTCATGGACGTTCTAAAGAGTCTGTTCGAGCAGCATTTCCACGCTCCGGTGGAGCGTGTTCAGCCCTTGCGGGAGGAACTGGGTGGCTCCGGGCGCAAAATCATCCGCTTGTCGGGCGAGAAAGAGAGCGCAATCGGCATTCTTTACGACGTGCCGGAAGAGAACACTGCGTTCCTCGAATTTTCTCGGCACTTTCGCAAACATGGATTGCCGGTGCCCAAAATCTACGGCGAAGATCTGAATCACGGAGCTTATCTCGAAGAGGATTTGGGTGACACGTCCCTGTTCGAGTTCCTTTCGCAGCATCGCTCGGGAGACCAGATCGATCCGTCGGTGATCGATGCCTATAAGAAAGTCATCGTAACGCTGCCGAGGTTTCAGGCCGAGGCGGGACGCGACTTGAATTATAAGGTCTGTTATCCGCGCGGAAGTTTTGACCGGCAATCCATCTCATGGGATTTGAATTATTTCAAATATTACTTTTTACGGCTGGCCGGAATTCCCTTCAGCGAACAGGCATTGGAGGACGATTTCAGGACTCTGACGAAGTTTCTGTTGAGCGCGGGGCGCGATTACTTTCTCTATCGGGATTTTCAGTCCAGAAATATCATGCTGCGCGACGGGCAGCCGTTTTTCCTCGACTATCAGGGTGGACGCAAGGGGGCGCTGCAATATGATGTTGCCTCACTTCTATACGACGCGAAGGCCGATCTGCCGCCCGAGTTGCGCCAGCAGTTGCTCGATCATTATCTCGACACGCTCGCAGGATTCGTTGATGTAAAGCGAGAAACGTTCCTTCACCATTACTACGCCTATGTCTATATCCGCATCATGCAGGCGCTGGGCGCGTATGGGTTTCGCGGATTCTATGAGCGCAAAGCGCACTTCCTCCAAAGTGTGCCGTACGCGCTGAAAAATCTGCGCTGGCTGCTGCACAATGTCACGCTGCCGATCGCGCTTCCCACTCTGGCTGCTGCATTCCACAGCATGCTGGCTTCAGAGAAATTGCAAGCGCTGGCCTCGGATGCGGACAATCTAGTCGTACGTATTTTCAGTTTTTCCTTCCATCGCGGCATTCCGGAAGATACGAGCGGGAATGGCGGTGGACCCGTTTTCGACGGCCGCCATTTGCCAAATCCCGGCCGCGAAGAGCGCTTCAAGGCGCTCACGGGCAAAGATGAGCCCGTGATCGAATATCTCAATCAGAATGACATCGTGCATCGGTTTTTGCGCGACACGATGTCGATCGTGGATGAACATGTAAGTGCGTTTCAGAAACGCCGATTCAAACACCTGATGCTATCGTTCGGGTGCACGGGCGGGCAGCACCGATCGGTTTATTTGGCGGAGGAAGTTGCGAAACGACTGCGGGGGCGGGATGGCATCGAGGTCATCCTGGTGCATCGCGAACTGGAAAGGATGGAACAGGCGAAGGGCGCAGCCGCACCGGAGCGCGCGAAGACCGAGCGAGCCGGACTTGCATAGGGCGAAGCTATGAAGGCGATGATTCTGGCGGCCGGACTGGGAACCCGCCTTCGTCCGCTCACCGACGATCGTCCCAAAGCACTGGTGGAAGTGGCTGGTCACACGCTATTGGAGATGACGCTGCGGCGTCTGCAACAGTTTGGGGTTCGCGAAGTGATCGTCAACGTGCATCACTTTGCCGACATGGTTGGCGATTATCTCAAGAAGCACGACAACTTCGACATGCGAATTGAAATCTCGCGTGAGGAAGTCTTGCTCGATACTGGCGGCGCACTTAAGAAAGCCGCTTGGTTCTTTCTCGAAGGTTCCAAGCATGCGGACGAGCCGTTTATTCTGCATAATGTCGACGTTCTGAGCACCATCGATCTTGACCGCATGGTGGAGGTTCATCGGCAGAATCAGGCGCTCGCGACTCTCGCGGTGCAGGAACGCGAGACGTCGCGATATCTGCTGTTTGACGAGCGGAATCGGCTGTGCGGACGGAAAGAAGCGCGCGAGCGGGCGGCCGAAACGGTGCGGACGCCGGAGACGCAGGCTCTGGCATTTTCCGGCGTGCATGTGATTTCTCCGAGGCTGCTCTCGAAGGTGACCGAGTGCGGCGTTTTCTCGATTATTACTTCGTATCTTCGGCTTGCTGGAGAGGGAGAAAAGATAGTCGGCTTTCGTGCGGACGAATACTACTGGCGCGATCTGGGCACGCCTGAAACCGTGGAGCAAGCCGCTGAAGATGTGAAGCAGAGGGTAGTTCCGCTTTAGGGCGTGCGTCGACGTCTGCTTTCTCGATGCGGCCGCCGCGACGCTTCTTTCGCGCCTCCAGGGTTTGCCCATTTCCCGTTTGCCCACCCACAGCTTACGCTGTGGGCTGCATTTTTGCGCCGCTTTTGCGGCTTGTCCAGAGTTTCCACTTGCGGCCAGGACCTCCCTTCGGTACCATCTTTCCATTGTTGGAAAGACTATGAATCACCGCTATCTACACCGACTTCGTGTCATAGTTTGTGAGGTACGAGTTCTCGTACCCCCGGTGTGGAGGGAACAGTGAGCTGAGCAACAGGAAATCTTGAAGGCTCCCAGATCCCGCCCCGCCAGAAAACGCTGGCCCGGTGGGTTTTGCTTTTTTAGAGAGTTATAGGACGGGATAGCAACAGAAGAAGGGCGAACATCAATGACTAACAAAAGCATGACAGGAGCAAGCATCCTGTGGGAATGCCTGGAGCGCGAAGGGGTGACCAATGTATTCGGTTATCCCGGCGGAGCAATCTTGCCCGCGTATGACGCGCTGAAGGGCAGCAAGATCCATCACATTCTGGTGCGGCACGAGCAGGGCGCGACGCACATGGCCGATGGCTATGCGCGCGCCAGCGGGCAGGTCGGAGTTGCAGTGGCAACTTCTGGCCCGGGCGCGACCAATATGGTTACAGGAATTGCTACGGCGATGCTCGATTCGTCGCCGATCGTCTGCATCACTGGACAGGTGGGCAGCAAGCTGATCGGGTCGGATGCATTTCAGGAAACTGATATCACTGGCGTCACGCTTCCTATCACCAAGCACAATTATCTGGTGACCCATGCCAGCGAAGTGGCGCGAACCATTCGGGAGGCTTTTTACGTTGCGCGCTCGGGGCGACCGGGGCCGGTGCTGGTCGACATCACAAAAGACGCGCAGCAGACTACCTGCGACTTCGACTGGGAAGCGGCCAAGCCGCAATTGCCGGGTTATCGTCCCGATCTCTCGCCGGAGCCAGAGGAATATGCGCAGGCGCTGGAATTGATTCACAATTCCAAGCGGCCCGTGATTCTCGCTGGTCACGGCATCATCATTTCCGGCGCCATGAGCGAAGTGCGCGAGTTTGCGGAGCGCGCGGGCATTCCAGTCGCGCTCACGTTGCTGGGTCTCGGCGCGTTTCCCGCGTCGCATCCGCTCAATCTTGGAATGATGGGCATGCACGGCGAGGCTTGGGTGAACCACACGATTCAGGAAGCTGACCTGCTGCTGGCGTTCGGCATGCGCTTCGACGATCGCGTGACTGGAAACTTGAAGACTTACGCTTCTAACGCGAAGAAAATTCATATCGAGATCGATCCCGCGGAGATCAACAAGAACGTCAAAGTCGATGTACCGCTCGTGGGAGACCTGCGGGAAGTTCTGCATGAGTTGTTGCCGAAAGTTGAAACCATTGACCGTAGCGAGTGGCTCGACTCCATTGACAAGCTGAAGGGCGACGCCGCGGTTCGCGATATTCAGAATCTGCCTGACAGCGGGCATCTTTACGCGGCCCACGTGATTAACGACCTTTGGCGCGAGACGCGCGACGGCGACACCATTGTGGTAACCGACGTGGGACAGCATCAGATGTGGGAGGCGCAATACTACAAGCATGAGAAGGCGCGCAGCCTGATTACGTCGGGAGGCTTGGGCACGATGGGATTTGCGTTACCTGCGGCGATCGGCGCGAAGGTCGCGCGACCGGAAGCCGAAGTGTGGGTCGTGGTCGGCGATGGCGGATTCCAGATGACGCTGTGCGAACTGGCGACTATCGTGCAGGAAAAATTGAAGATTCATATCGCCATCATCAACAATGGATTTCTCGGGATGGTGCGGCAGTGGCAGGAATTCTTCTACGAGCGCAACTATGCGGCGACGCCCCTGCTGAACCCGGATTTCGCCAAACTCGGCGAGGCTTATGGCATTCGCAGCATGACCGTCACGGAACGTTCGCAGGTTGTGCCATCGGTGCAGGCGGCGCGACGGCATGATGGCCCGGTGCTGATCAATTTCCGGGTGGAGCAAGAGGACACGGTTTATCCCATGGTCGCGGCCGGGGCGTCGTTGCACGAGATGATCCGCCGGCCAAGTAAGATTGTCGAGACGGCCGCCGATGAATAGACGACGAATAGAGAAATCATGCTGAACACATATGTGGTCTACGTGGAGAACAAGCCCGGCGTGCTGACGCGCGTGGCCTCGTTGTTTCGACGCCGCGCCTTCAATATTGATTCGTTGACCGTGGGCCGAACCGAGAAGCCGGAGGTCTCGCGCATGACCATCACGGTCGAGGCCGACCACGACCAGGCCCGCCGGATCGAGGCTAATCTCTACAAGCTCGTCAATGTGCTGCTGGTGGAGAACATCACCGAGCAGCCTGCCATCGTCCGCGACCTGGCGATGATCAAAGTGGCGGCCACGCACGAGGCGCGGTCGCATGTGTTGGAGTTGGCCAGCGTTTTTCGCGCCCGCGTAGTTGACGTTGCCCCCGAGTCGCTCACCATTGAAATCACCGGGGCCGAAGACAAGATTGATGGTTTGCTCGAAGTCCTGCGTCCCTACGGTGTATTGGAGATGGTGCGCACCGGGATTGTAGCGATGCGGCGCGGAAAACCTTCGACAGTTGGATCGAGCACAGGGCCGGATGAAGGCGTCGCTGAAGAGGACGTTTCTCACTCCGTTTAATGGGTCTTCGACACCCGACATTTCCTGAATTAGGCTTCTTCCATGCGAAACGCCTCAAAAGCGAAACTCGAACTGGCTGTTTGACTTACACCAGTCAAAAACGTTCCATTTTGAACCGGACTGCAAGCCGCCCTTCGGTTAGCTCTCGCAAGTTACCTAAGTTTATCAAAAATCATTCAAACCATTGTTTCTAAACGTTTTAGCTGGTATTCATAGAGTGCTGGCATCCCTTCCGGCCGCAGCGTTTATTCGAATGACTGGCGCAACCAGCGTCGCTATCGGTACGTCCACACACTCGCGTTCGTGGCGAGGACTGTCCGCGTTCGCAAAGCTATACATCAGTTTGGTGGTGATGGCAGGATTTGCCACGCTGCTGTACGGAGGAATTCACCAAAGCAGCAAGAACATCGCCGAATTCATCTGCTATTTAGGCATCGCCGTTCTGGCCTCGCGGCTCAAGGTGAGCCTGCCCGGAATTACCGGCACTTTGTCGGTAAATTTCCTGTTCATTCTGATCGGGGTGCTTGAACTCAGCTTCACCGAAACGCTCATTCTTGGCGCGGCCTCGATGCTGGCGCAGTGCTTATACCCAGAGCGCCCCCGGGCGATTCAGGTGACGTTCAACGTATGCGCAGGCTCGATATCGACGGCCTTGGCGTATGTCGTATATCACCATCGGCTGGCGAACCTGTTGATCCCCAACCGCCCGATTCTGCTGGGAGTGGCGGCCACGGTGTACTTCATCGCGAACGCGGGCTCCATCGCAGCAGTGATCTCGTTGACCGAGCGCCGGCCGCTGATCCGGATTCTGGTCGACTGCTATTTCTGGTCGTTTCCTTACTATCTGGTGGGCGCCGGAATCGCGGGCGCGATTGCATGGATCAACCACACTTTTAACTGGGAAACGTCGCTATTGCTGGTGCCCGCGGTTTATCTCATCTATCGATCTTATCGCCTGTACCTTGGAAAACTGGAAGATGAGAAACGCCACGTGGAGGAAATGGCGAACCTGCATCTGCGGACGATTGAGGCTCTGGCGCTGGCGATCGAAGCCAAGGACCATACCACCCACGAGCACCTCCAGCGCGTCCGCATCTATGCCATCGAAGTTGCCAAGGAATTAGGAGTGAACGGGCCCGAACTGGAAGCTTTGCACGCCGCCGCGCTGCTGCACGACATCGGGAAACTTGCGGTGCCGGAACACATCATCTCCAAGCCCGGACGCCTGACGCCGGAAGAATTCGAGAAGATGAAGATTCATACCTTGGTCGGGGCGGAGATTCTGGAGCGCGTTCGGTTTCCCTATCCGGTGGTTCCGATTGTGCGTGCGCATCATGAAAAGTGGGACGGCTCGGGCTATCCCATGGGATTGAAGGGAGCTGAGATCCCGATTGGAGCGCGTATTCTCTCCGCGGTGGATTATCTGGACGCCCTCGCCTCCGATCGCCAATATCGGCGGGCTCTGCCTTTGCGGGACGTAATGCAGAAGCTGGCCGCCGAGTCGGGTAAGTCGTTCGATCCCAAGGTCGTCGATGTCCTGCAAAAGCGCTATCAATATCTGGAACGGCTCGCCGTGGCCAAGGCGGGACAGGATCCCAGTGGTCCGCTCTCCACCTCCATCAAAATCGAGCGCGGCCTGGAGCCTGCAGCCGGGTTCGAGAACGCCACCGCGCAAGATTACACCGGACGCGAAAACACGTTTCTCTCTTCGATTGCGGCGGCTCGGCAGGAGGCGCAATCGTTATTCGAATTAAGCCAGGATTTGGGCGCGTCCCTCAGTTTGACCGAAACGCTCTCCGTGTTCTCGGTGAAGCTCAAGCCGATGGTGCCTTACGACGCGATCGCCATTTACATCAAGCGCGAAGCCGAGCTGATCCCCGAGTATGTGAACGGAGACAACTATCGTCTATTCTCTTCCTTGCGCATTCCCGTCGGACAAGGACTCTCCGGATGGGTGGCGCACAACCGGAAGCCGATTATCAACGGTAATCCGTCCGTGGAACCGGGATACTTGAACGATCCTTCGAAGTTCAGCACCTTGCGTTCCGCGCTGGCCGTGCCGCTGGAAGGCATCTCTGGAGTTATCGGTGTTCTGGCGCTTTACCGCGGCGAACGGGACGCGTTCACGTCCGATCACCTGCGCATTCTGCTGGCGGTCAGCGGCAAAATGGCTCTCTCCATCGAAAATGCGCTCAAGTACCAGCAGGCGGAAGATTCCGCGACCACCGACTACCTGACCGGCCTGCCCAATGCCCGCTCACTCTTTCTGCAACTCGACCGCGAACTCGCGCGCTGCAAGCGCGACAATTTGGCGTTGACCGTCATGGTCTCTGACATGGACGGCTTCAAACAAATTAACGACCGCTTCGGCCATCTGGAAGGCAATCGCGTGCTGCGCCTCTTCGCCCAAGCCCTGAAGGATGGTTGCCGCGAATATGACTACGTGGCACGCATGGGCGGAGACGAATTCGTGGTCATTGCCCCGGGCCTGGCAGCTGATACAGCTGGGAAAAAGGCCGAGCAAATGCGGGCGCTGGCCCGGCAGGCGGGAAACGAAGTCTGCGGCGAAGATATTCTCTCGCTCAGCGTGGGACTCGCTCTCTATCCGGAAGACGGTAAAGATGCGGAGCAACTACTCGCCGAAGCCGACCGCCGCATGTATCTGGAAAAGCAGAAACAGCTTTCTTACAAGGACCGCCGTTCCCATCCCCGCCTGAAGTGCCGGGTTACCATAGAAATGCAAATGGAGGCCGCGGGACCTCCTCTGTTCGCCAACCTTACCGACGTCAGCATGGGAGGCTGCTACATCGAGACCAGCACGATCCTTCCGCCAGGCAGCAAAATCAAGCTCGGATTCTCCATGGATGATGCCACCTTGTCTACCGAAGGTGTGGTGGCCAGGCTCGATCCCGGCTCAGGTGTGGCGGTGCAGTTCCGAGAGTTGAACCGGGAAGGCCGCGAACGAATGCTCAAAATACTTGAGTTCGTGCAGAAAACAACCACGTTTTATAACAACCGCTATCTCAACAGTCTTACCAAAAGCTGAATGCCCAGGGACGCCTAGCACCTGCCTTGACACGCTTGAAGCCCGCCGCGGGCGCCCTTACACTGGAAGCATGCACGTGCATGGCGGGGGCGGTCCTACGAGAGTTCTGAAGATATCGCTCGCCGTGACCCTGGCCTACATCGGTTTGCTGGTGGTGGCCGGCATCCGCTCTCATTCCCTGGCGTTGCTCTCCGAAGCCGGACATAATCTCTCTGACTTTCTGGCTCTGCTGCTGTCGCTGGTCGCGGTTTATTTACAGTCGCGCCCAGCCAGTTCCACCAAGACTTACGGCTATCATCGCGCCGGTGTGCTGGCCGCACTGGTCAATGCGACCTCGCTGGTCGCCGTTTCGTTCTTCATCTTCTACGAGGCGTTCCGCCGTCTGCAGCACCCTGAGCACGTTGAAGCCCGCGTGATGATGTGGGTAGCCGCGGCTGGCGTGGTGATCAACGGAGCCATTGCGCTGCTGCTCTATCGCTTTAGCAGGCGATCGAGCTCCGGTTCTGGCGACGTGAACATCCGCAGCGCGTTGCTGCACGAAGTCGGTGACACGCTTTCGACCGCAGCGGTGATCGCCGGCGGCTGGGCGATCCTGGTGACGGGAAATTACTGGATTGATTCCGCGCTCTCGTTTGGCATCGGCGTACTGATCCTCTGGTCCGGCTTTGGCATCGTGCGCGAAACCCTCAACATTTTGCTCGAAGGCACTCCCCGGGGCATGAAACTGGAGAAGGTTGAATCCGTAATTCGCTCCATCGAAGGCGTCAATGAAGTCCACGACCTGCACGTCTGGAGCATCGGATCCGAGACCCACGCACTGTCCTGCCATATTGCGATCGCTGACATTCCGCCGTCGGTTAGCGAACGCATCCTCCGCGACGTGAAAGAGCGCCTGCTGCGTGAATTCCGCATCGACCATACGACCATCCAGTTCGAGCACGTGATCTGCGAAGTGGCGCACGGCTGCGTCATCCCCGTGGCGGAGAGCGAAGCGCATCATCACCATCACAGCCACTGAGTACAACAATCGCGGCTATGCGCTTTGTATGTCGAAAATTTCCCGCGCCCGCTCAAGCGTATCCGCCTCGTCCGCTGTTTTGTCCGGCCGCAGCCGCACAATCCTCGGAAAGCGGAGTGCGTAGCCGCTCTCGTGGCGGTCGGAGCGCATCATGTTATTGAACGCCACTTCCAGCACGATCTTGGGCTGAACCGTCCGCCTGAATCCCTGATCTTCCACCGTGTGATCGAGAAACCACTGGGTCATCTCCGCGATCTCGACATCGGTTAAGCCGGAATAGGCCTTGCCGATGTTCACCAACTTGTCTTTATTCGTATCCCAGACGGCGAAGGTGTAATCGCTGAGGACGCCAATGCGCTTGCCGTGACCGTACTCGACTGCGGTCACGACCACGTCCAGCGTGGCCAGTTCGCGCTTCATCTTCAGCCACGATTTTCCACGCTTGCCGGGCGTATATGAGGAATTCAGATCTTTGATCATCAGTCCTTCATTGCCCCGCTCTTGGGCTGCCGCAAAAAGGTCTTCAAGTTCCTCAGCCGACGATGCGCGAAACACCGGCGCACGAATAACGCTCGCTGCGGCGATCCCCCCCGATTGTTGCTCCGCATCGAAGACAAGCGAGCCTTGAGTTGCCGCCTTCCTCTGCGAACCTCCAGGCCCTCCGTGGTTAAGGATTTTGCGCGGCGCCGTCAGCAATCCATCCAGAATCCCAGCCCGCTCCCGCAGCGGACGGTCGATCACTAACTCTCCTCCCGCATACAATACGTCGAACGCCAGGAACGCGACCGGAACTTCCCGCAGCATCTTGTCGCTGACCGTCTTTCTTCCCAGCCTCTGTTGCAAGACACTGAATGGCCGCGCCCGCCCCAAGTTCGCGGCCTCCTGCTCGCTCGCCCCCAATGCCGCTTCATCGACCAGCTGCCGCGTGTTGGAAAGATCTTTGGGATATTCCCACGCTACAATCTCTCCATCGAGGATGGCGTCCTGCGGAAGCTCGGCCAACGCGCCCGGCAACTCGGGGAACGACTCCGTGATCTCATCCCGTGTGCGCGAGAAAAACCTCACCTCGCCATCGGCCACATGAGCTTGCGCGCGGATGCCGTCATATTTATCTTCCACCGCCGCTTCCCCGAAATAACTGAGTCCCTCTTCCGGCGATTCGATGGGACTCGCCAGCATGAAACCCATAGGATGGAACATCCGCATCTGTGCCTGCGCGAGCGCGCCGCGAGCTGCCAGCCGCAGGGTCTCGCCGATGTCGCCCAGAAGCATATTGGCGCGTTGCACCTCGGCCAGCGTCGTGCCATAAGCGCGGGCAATCGCGTCCTCGACCAGAGTCTCCTTTAATCCAATCCGCAGGTCACCGGTCATGATCTTGATGATGTACTTCGCTTCGAGCGGCGGCGAGCGGGAAATCAGATCGCGGACAATAACTGCCTTCGCCGCCGGCCCGCGTGCCGCCGCAATCTTTCGAAACGCCGCCTCCACCTCTAACACCCCCAAACCCTGACCGGCGCGTTGGGGAAGGACCTCACCGGCCACCGCTCCGAGGTCCCCGTGCCGGCGATACGCCTCTGTCAGTTCACCGTCATCCTTTCCCGCCAACTCTGCGACGATCTGCCAGAGCGTCCGCCCGCCAACCTGTAGTGTCGTCTCTTCCCACGCCGGAAATGCTCGTCCGGAAAGGAAGACCGCAGACACGGCTGCCTCCTCAGTCGTGCGCGACTTCAAGTAGTCCGCCACGATCCCCGTCTTGAGCAGTTTCTTCGTCGTGGTCGCAATTGCTTCACCCGCTGTCGCCAACCGCTGCATGTGTCTCCGATCGTAGCGCCGGCGTTCTGCCGGTTGTCGCGAGGGCCCCTGGCCCTCGCATCCTGTCCTCGACTAAACCCCGCTCCTACTTAAAGTTAGCCAGCCCGCAACGCAATCCTAAACGACTGCCGGCCTGTGTTACTCTAAAGCCAGCGTCGCGTGCTCTCTTAGGAGCATCTAAACCCTCGTGCGTAGACTACAAAATTACCTGCGATTCCTGGCCGCCGTGCAACTTCTCCCCGCCCTCGAAAGTGGGGAAGAGACCCTGGTCGGCGGACAAGCCGTGCTCGAAGGAGTGATGATGCGCTCCCCGCACGCCTGGGCGATCGCCTGCCGCAAACCTTCGGGGGAAGTGGTCACCATGAGCGAACCGCTCGAGCGCCCTTCCGAGAAACATAAATGGATGGCCTGGCCCGTCATTCGCGGCGTCATGACACTCGGCTATGCCATGAATCTCGGCTACCGCGCCCTGCGCTTCTCCGCCAACGTTGCTATCGAAGACATGATGCAGGAAGACGGCAAGAAGGATCACGTACCGACAGCCGCCCTTCGACAGGCTCAGGGCAGGCTCCCGGCTGTCCCGCCCAAGCGAAGCGAGGCGGAATCCTCCGAATCCGCGAAATTCTCAAAAGCCGAAAAACGCGAGAAGGCCGCTACCCTAAGCAACTGGCTGGCCGCCGTCAACATCCTGATCTCGCTGGCTTTTTTCATCTTCATGTACAAATACATTCCGCTCCTGGCGGCGACGGAGCTCAAGAAGATCGACCCCGCTCTGGGCGGTCGAATTGTCTTCAACCTGATCGATGGCGGCATCCGCCTGGTTTTGTTCCTGCTCTTCATCTGGGGAGTTTCGCTGTGGAAGGACATTCGTCGCGTCTACGAATATCACGGCGCTGAACATAAAACCGTTTTTGCCTTCGAGAACGGAGACCCTCTCAACACCGTGGCCGTACAGAAATATTCAACCTATCATCCGCGCTGCGGCACCAGTTTTCTGATGACGGTGATGCTGATCTCGATCGGCTTCTACATGCTTGTCCCGTTCACCACGTTCTGGGCGCGCTTTGCTTCGCGCATCGCTCTGCTGCCCATCATCGCCGGCGTCTCTTACGAGATCATCCGCTTTGCCGCGAAGCACCGCGGATCGCTGTTCGCGCTGATGACCGCCCCCGGCCTCTGGCTGCAGCGCATCACCACCAAGCCTCCGTCCGACGATCAAGCCCGGTGCGCCATCGCTGCTCTCGATCACGCCATGTCGCTGGAAAAAGAGCGCGGCGGTGAGTTGGTAATTGCCTAGCGGTCCCGCCGCGAATACTTTTTCTCTGCCTCCTCACAACACTAGAATGCCGTAGAGACGGTGACTTGTTACGTCTCTCCCGCCCACAAGGTGGTGCCGGCGCAGACCGAGATGTAGCAAGCTACGTCTCTACGAAGGATTCGCATGTTTGAACGCCTTGAGCAAATCGAAGCCCGCTACGAAGAGCTGACTAGCGCTCTGGCGTCGCCGGAGATCGTCAACGACTCGGCGAAATACCAGAAGACCGCCAAGGCGCACGCGGAAATCGCGCCCGTGGTCGAAAAGTATCGCGAATACAAGGATCTGACGAAGGGAATTGCCGAGAGCAAGGCCGTCCTCGTTGACGAAAAAGATCCCGAGATGCGCGCCTATGCGCAGGACGAGCTCACCCAACTGGAAGGCCGAGTCAAGGCAGTTGAGGAAGAACTGAAAGTCCTTCTCCTGCCCAAGGACCCAAACGACGAAAAGAACATCATCCTGGAAATCCGCGCCGGCACTGGCGGAGACGAGGCCACACTCTTTGCTGCCGAGATTTTTCGCATGTACACGCGCTACGCGGAAACGCAGCGCTGGAAGGTCGAGGTACTTTCATCGTCGGAATCGTCCGCCGGCGGTCTGAAAGAAGTCATCGCCATCATTGAAGGCAACCGGGTCTTTTCCCAGCTGAAGTATGAAAGCGGCGTGCACCGCGTGCAGCGGGTGCCCGCTACAGAGCAGCAAGGGCGGGTTCACACGTCGGCCGTTACGGTGGCGGTGCTGCCTGAGGCGGAAGATGTTGACATCAAAATCGAAGCCAAAGACTTGCGCATTGACACGTTTTGTTCCTCCGGCCCCGGCGGACAGTCCGTGAACACTACTTATTCGGCGGTACGAATTACGCACATTCCAACGAATACGGTCGTCAGTTGCCAGGACGAAAAATCACAGATCAAAAATCGCGAAAAAGGCATGCGGGTGTTGCGTTCGCGCCTTTACGAAATCGAGATGGAAAAGCAGCAGCAGGCTCTGGCGAAAGAACGCAAAGCCATGGTGGGCTCCGGCGACCGCAGCGAAAAAATTCGCACCTACAACTTCCCGCAGAACCGGCTCACCGACCATCGCATCGGCTTCACGGTCCACCAACTCGAAGCCGTCATGGACGGCAAGCTCCAGCCTCTCATCGAAGCGCTCACCACGCACTATCAGGCGGAAAAGCTCAAGCAAGAAACCGCCGGCGTGGTCTGATTATGTGGAACCGCCACCGCCATCCGCGTTTAAGCTGACCAGCCTTTCCTCCGTGTGGTCTGTTCTCTGTGGTTAAATGACCCCGTGCAGCTCAAGAAAGCTCTCGGCTCTGCAATCGCCCGCTTCACCGCAGACCGGGTTCCTTCTCCGCGCCTGAATGCCGAGTTGCTCCTGATGTTCACGCTCAACTGCGACCGTGCCTACCTGTTCGCGCATCCCGAGCGAGAACTTAGCGTGGAAGAGCAGGCCCGCTACGAGGCTGCTCTCGCCGAACGCGCCCGGGGCGTGCCCGCGCAATACATCACTGGACATCAGGAATTCTGGGGCATGGACCTGATCGTTAGCCCAGCGGTTCTTATTCCCCGTCCGGAGACCGAGCACGTAATCGAAGCCGTACTAACTCTCGCCACGGGCGTGAGGGCTGGCGGGCAAGAGTGGCCGCCCCACACAAAGCCTTTACGCATTCTCGACGTTGGAACCGGTTCGGGTGGTATTGCTTTGGCCTTAGCCAGAGAATTTCCTGATGCCGAAATTCACGCCACCGATATTTCCGCTGCCGCACTCGAAGTCGCCCGCGCCAATGCCGCCCGCCATCAGGTCGAAAGGCGAATTTATTTCCATCAAGCGGATTTGCTCGAAGGACTTAATCTAACCAACCTGGACTTCGTCGTATCCAACCCGCCGTATGTAGGCGAATCGGAAGAAGATCAGGTTCAACTGGAGGTTCGGAAATTTGAACCGCGCAGCGCCGTGTTCGCCGGTCGCACTGGGACCGAGGTCATCGCCCGGTTGCTTCCGCAGGCTCACGCCGCTTTACGTCCCGGTGGATGGCTCATCATGGAAATCAGCGAAACGGTTGCTGCCGGGGTAAAGAAACTTCTCGGCGCCTGGGAAGACGTTCGCATCATCCCCGATCTCCAATCCATTCCTCGCGTCGTGCAAGCAAGAAAACCAATAGCCTGACTAGTCGCGTCAAAAATTGATGGCGGCCATGAGGCCGCCCGACAATCTTTTACTTGTCATTCCGAGCGAAGCGAGGAATCTGCTGTGGATGCCGCCCCACGCCTAGCGTCGCACCGCCGCCGGTTGAATCTCCTCGACATCAATAATGTCGGTTGGATAGTTCCCCGTATAGCAAGCCGAGCAGTAAGAGATCTTCTCCCCTTCGCCGCACGCCTTCTTGAGACCTTCCAGCGAGAGATAAGCCAGCGAGTCCGCGCCGATGTAGTCGCGAATCTCCTCAATCGATTTGTTGGCGGCGATGAGTTGCTTCTTCGAGGGCGTGTCCACCCCGTAGTAACAAGGCGAAATCGTAGGTGGGCAGGAGATGCGCATGTGGACTTCCTTCGCTCCTGCGGTGCGGATCATACGCACAATCTTCCGGCTGGTTGTGCCGCGCACGATCGAGTCATCGATCAGCACCACGCGCTTGCCCTGCAGCAGCGAGCGCACCGGATTCAGCTTCAACTTCACGCCAAAGTCCCGCACGCTCTGGCTGGGCTCGATGAATGTTCGCCCCACGTAGTGGTTGCGGATCAAGGCAAAGCGAAACGGAATCCCGCTCTCCGCAGCGTAGCCCACGGCCGCCGTCACGCCGGAGTCAGGCACGGGAACGACGAGATCGGCCTCCACGCCGGCTTCACGCGCCAGTTGCCGCCCCAATTCCTCGCGGCTGGTCTGCACCGCGCGGCCGAAGACGACGCTGTCGGGCCGCGAAAAATAAACATGCTCGAAGATGCAGCTTGATTGTGGCGCCGCCGTCGAATAGAACCGCGAACTGATTCCTTCCGGACCAACCACGATCAGCTCTCCCGGCTTCACGTCGCGCACGTACTCGGCTCCGATCAGATCGAATGCGCAGGTCTCGGAGGCAAAGACGATGGTGTCTTGCTTCTGCCCTTCGAGCGCCGCGATGCGGCCCATGGCCAGTGGCCGGAAGCCGCGCGGATCGCGCACCGCAAACACACGGTCGTTGCTCATCATCACCAGCGAGAACGCTCCCTCGACCTGCCGCAGTGCATCCGCTACGGCTTCCGGCAGCGTATGGTCCTTGGAAAGCGCTATCAGATGAACGATGACTTCGGTATCGCTGTTAGTTTGAAAAATGGAGCCTTGACTTTCCAGCCGCGAGCGGACCTGTATGGCATTGACGAGATTGCCGTTGTGCGCCACGGCAATCGATCCTTTGTTCGATTGCACCAGGATGGGTTGCGCGTTCAGCAGCGCCGAATCTCCGGCGGTCGAGTAGCGCGTGTGACCGATGGCCAGGGTGCCTCGCATTTTCGAAAGCACATCTTCGGTGAAAATGTCCGCCACCGAACCCATGGCCTTGTGCGCTCGCGAAGTCAGACCATCGGAGGTGACAATTCCTGCCGATTCCTGCCCGCGGTGCTGCAGCGCGTGCAACCCCAGGTACGCCAGCTTCTCCGCCTCCGGATGGGCAAAGATGGCGACTACTCCGCACTCGTCGTGGAATTTATCGGAAGAAGGCATTTGGCTCCTGGCTTTTAGCTCTTAGCTCTTAGCTCTTACCTCAATCCGACGGCAAATTATGCGGGACGGCCTCGCGGGCTGTTCCGTTGAAAATTAATCCGCCGCCATCAATTCTGGATCCGTTCGCAACTCCGACTCCAAGGCGCCTTCATAAGCTGAACTCAATTCCGAGACGGCGGCCGCAATCACGATCCCGCCGTCGAGTGAAACTTCCAACCGGTCCGGAATTGTTTGGCCGATGACCTCAGCCGCCACACCGAATTTCCCCGCCACCTGTTTGATTCGCGCCACGTTACCCAGGTCGCAAGAGATCACGATCCGCCCGGCATCTTCTCCAAACAGCACGAACTCAGCAAACAGCCCGCCAGACACCAGGTTCACCCGCGCCCCCACGCCTTTGAGAAACGATTTTTCCGCCAACGCCACGGTAATTCCACCATCGGCGCAGTCGTGCGCGGACTCCACCAGACCGTGCTGAATCATTTCAATGATTGATTTTTGCAAGCCGGCTTCTTTTTCTAAATCCAGTTGCGGCGGATAGCCCCACACCGTTCCTAGAATTTCCTTGGCATATTCCGACGAGCCGAACTCGCTCTCAGCGTCGCTACTGTCTCCAGGTTCCCCCGCGCGCAATAAGATAATCGCGCGCCCCGGCGCAGCAAAATGCATTTTTGCGGCTTTATGCACGTCCTCGAGAATTCCGACGACTCCAAGCACGGGCGTGGGATAAATGCCTTCGCCCAGCGTCTCGTTGTAGAAGCTGACATTCCCGCCGGTGATCGGAATTTCTAATTCTTCGCAAGCCTTCGTGATCCCATCAATCGTTTGCGAGAACTGCCACATGATGTGCGGCTTCTCGGGATTGCCGAAATTCAGGCAATTCGTAGCGCCCACCGGAGTCGCTCCCGAACACGCCACTTTGCGCGCTGCCTCGGCGACCGCATGCATCGCTCCGAGCCGCGGGTCGAGATAGCACCAGCGCCCATTGCCATCGAGCGCCATCGCCAGTCCGCGCTGCGAGCCCTTAATGCGGATCACTCCCGCATCGCCTGCTCCCGGCGCTTCCACGGTATTGGTCTGCACCATGTGGTCGTATTGTTGCCACACCCAGCGTTTGCCGCAGATGTTCGGGCTGACCAGTAACTGCTTGAGATTTTCTGGACAGTCGGATGGATCCTTCCCCATAGAGGATTTTGGGAAGGGCAGGGCTTCAGCCGTGCCGTAAGAAGCCTCAGAAGATGCGGGCTTTAGCCCCTGAGGTTTGCTCAGACGCACGCTTTCCGGCATCTCGCGCGGCACGGGCGGTTCCCATCGCGCCAGCGGACGCTTGTACACCGGTGCTTCATCCGTCAATGCCGGATTCGGAATCTCCGCCACAACTTTGCCGTGTTCCAGCACGCGCAGCTTGTTGCCGGTCGTGACCTTGCCCACCTCGACCGCATCGAGTCCCCATTTTTCGAAAACGCGGAAGACTTCGTCTTCGCGCCCTTTTTGGGCCACTAGCAGCATCCGCTCCTGCGATTCGCTCAGCATGATTTCGTAAGGAGACATGCCAGTTTCACGTTGGGGTACGCGGTCGAGCTCGATTTCAATGCCCACGCCGCCGCGCCCGCCCATCTCACAGGTTGAACACGTCAGACCGGCGGCACCCATATCCTGAATGCCAACGATCGCGCCAGTCTGCATCGCTTCAAGGCACGCTTCGAGCAGCAACTTCTCCAGGAACGGATCGCCCACCTGAACATTGGGACGCTTCGCTTCCGAGGCTTCGCTGAACTCTTCGCTGGCCATGGTCGCGCCGTGAATGCCATCCCGCCCGGTTTTCGCGCCCACATAAATCACCGGATTGCCTTCGCCCGCAGCCTTTGCGTAGAAGATTTCATTCTTTCGCACCAGCCCCAGAGCGAAAGCATTCACCAGCGGATTTCCGGAGTAGCAGGGCTCGAACTTGGTCTCGCCCCCCAGGTTTGGTACGCCGAAACAATTGCCGTAAGAGGCCACCCCGCTGACCACGCCTTCGAAAATCGAATGATTCTTGTGGATCTCGGCTTGCGAGATTTGCGCAGCGACAGTCCCGGCTGTCCGGCCGGCCCCTTGCGCCGCCTGCGCGGGCGGGTCGCCCGCGACCACACGAATCGGACCGAAGCGCAGAGAATCCATCACCGCGACCGGCCTTGCGCCCATCGTAAAAATATCCCGCAGAATTCCGCCCACCCCGGTGGTCGCGCCCTGAAAGGGCTCAATGAATGACGGATGATTGTGCGATTCGATCTTGAAGGCGCACGCCCAGCCGTCGCCAATGTCGATGATGCCGGCATTTTCGCCCGGTCCCTGCAGTACGAGCTTGCTGCGCGTTGGCAGGCGTTTCAGATGCACACGCGACGACTTATACGAGCAATGCTCGCTCCACATCACGCTGAAGATGCCAAGCTCGGTGACCGTAGGCTCGCGTTGGCCGAGAAGTTGCTTGATCTTCTCATATTCCTCGAGCGTAAGGCCGTGCTGTCGGAGAGTCTCCGGAGAAAAGGCAGAGGTCAAGGAAGTTGCCATGGGAAGAGCTTCCATTGTCGCATTTCGCGGCGCAGGAGGATAGGGCAGCCGAAAGAGTTTTTGAGCCCGCTCTCCTGCTACGATTCTTCTAAATGAAATCGATCATCGTAGGCACCGCCGGGCACATCGACCACGGGAAAACGGCGCTGGTAAAGGCGCTGACGGGAATCGATGCCGACCGTCTGGCAGAAGAGAAACGCCGCGGCATCACGATTGATCTCGGTTTCGCCCACATGGACCTGCCGAGCGCGAACGGCGATCTGCTGCAGCTCGGATTTGTGGACGTCCCAGGCCACGAGCGCTTCGTGCGCAACATGCTGGCGGGCGTGGGCGGCATCGATCTGGTGCTGCTGGTCATCGCGGCCGATGAATCGATCAAGCCTCAGACGCGCGAGCACCTCGACATCCTGCAGTTACTTGGGGTGCAGCGCGGCATCACCGTGCTCACCAAGTCGGATGCGGTCGATGCCGAGACGCTCGACGTGGTGCGAATGGAGGTCGAGGAGTTTCTGCGCGGAACATTCTTGGATAGCCCAAGCCCAATCGTCCCTGTGAGTTCACTGACGGGTGCCGGACTCGACGATCTGAGGCGGGCGATGATCGCGGCGGCCGCGGAAGTGCATCCCCGTGACTCGCATACTCTCGCCCGCTTGCCAATCGACCGCGTCTTTACCATGAAAGGATTTGGCACCGTGGTAACCGGAACTCTGGTTGCCGGCACGATTCTCCGCGAAGAAGAGATGGAAGTCTTTCCCAGTGGGCGGAGAGTTAGAGTCCGCGGAGTGCAAGTGCATGGACAGATGGCTGAGGCTGCGGTGGCTGGACAACGAACCGCGCTGAACGTCGCTGGAGCTAGCATGGAAGATTTGTCGCGTGGCATGACGCTCGGGCCGCCAGGAACATTTGTAACTACCCGCCGCGTAGATGTGCGATTGCGCTTGCTGACCTCCGCGCCGCGATCCCTGAAACATCGGTCGCGGGTTCACTTTCATGCCAACACGATGGAAACTGTGGCGGAAGTTGCACTCCATGATGCTAAGCAACTCTCTCCGGGCGAGGAGGCGTTTGCCCGGCTGAAGATTCCAGAGGCCGCACTCCTACTGCCTGGAGACCGGTTCATCCTCCGCCAGTTTTCGCCCGTTGTGACTATCGGTGGCGGAGTCGTACTCGATTCCGCTCCAATCTCGCGCATGACCGGACTCGAGAGTTTTCTGCAGATATTAGCTGGCGGTAATCCTGACACGATATTTACAGCCCGGATCGCAAGGCGCGTTCACAGTGGAATCTCCATGACACAACTCATCGCGGAAACCGGATGGAGTCGAGAATCTATCAGAGCTCGACTCGCTCCAGCATTGAAGGAAATGCGCGTATTGCAGATCTCTGACCTGGTCGTTCACGCGCCGGCAATGATTGGGCTCCAGCAACTCATCGTGAGCTCCGTTGCGGCGTTTCAGAAAAAAAATCCTCTGGTGGGCGGGATCGCCAGGGAAGAGTTGCGCGAGCACGTAAAAGCTTCTTCCGAAGTGTTCAATGCCTGCCTCGATCTTCTCGTGCGTGACAAGAATATCGAGGTTACTGGCGACCTTGTGCGACTCCCCGGCCATGGCGTGGTAATGAAGGATGAGGAAGCCGAGTCGAAAAGGAAAATCGAAGACGCGTTTGCCTCGGCTGGATTGAAGGTTCCCGCGCTCCAAGAAGTAATCGCCGGACTTAGGGTGGACAACGCGCGCGCGCAGAAGATCGTCACGTTGCTGCTGCGGGATAAGTCGCTGGTCAAAATTTCCGACGAACTGGTTTTTCACCGCAGCGCGCTGGAAGATTTGCGCCGCTTAGTCGCGACGCAGAAGATGAAGTCACCGAAGATGGATGTGGCGAAGTTCAAAGAACTGACGGGAGTCAGCCGCAAATATGCGATCCCTCTGCTCGAATATTTGGACCGGGAGCGCGTGACCAGGCGCGTCGGCGATGCGCGGGAAATTCTTTAGCCAGCGCAATACTTGCCACGGATTCACACGGATTTTCACGGATCAAACGCAAGAATCGACTTGTTATCCCTGGAGATCCGTGCAAATCCGTGGCAAAGAGGTCAGGTTTTTTCTTCCGGAAACTCTATTTCCAGCCCCAGCGGGTCGGTAAACCGATTGGTGAGATTCGCCAGGCCTGTCAGAAGATGAATGTCAACGATCTCAGGTTCCGCGAAGTGCTTCTTCAGAGGCGCGAAGTCACCGTCGGTGATGTCGTGCGGAGTTCGTGTCAGCTTTTCGACGTAGATCAGCGCGGCGCGTTCTTTCTCGCTGTAGCGTGAATAATCTCCTGCCTTGAGCGCTGACCAGTCTTGCGCGGTCAGTCCCACCCGCTTCGACGATGCAACGTGGTGCTGGGTGCAGTAATGGCATCCGTTGATCAGAGACACGCGAAGGTAGATGAGTTCGTAGAGCTTGCGATCCAGAGAGCGCCCCACGCTGGCGTAAAAAGGCAAGAAATTCTTGAGCAATTCCGGCCGATGTGCCAGCGCTTTCTGCGCGTTACCGGGCTTGCCGCGAAGAGCCTTCTCATAGATTTCCTTCACCTCGGCAGTCGCAGATTCCGGGTTGATCAGGCTGATGCGCGCCATCGATTCCTCCAAAAGTCTCGTCTCCATCATCGCAGATTCGGACGATCGTGTGCAGCCGAAGTCCCGTTCAAGAATAAACAGCATCTTGCCGATATTCCTCAGTTGGGGGTAAATGAATGACAGCCTTGACGTGGATTGTGGTGCTGACATGCTTCGGGTCGGCGGCGGGCAGTGCGCAGTCAGCCCACGATTCCGACATTGCCTCGAAACTCATCGCAATGGAGCGCGTTGGGAAAATGCAGGCGTGGCAGAACAAAGACATGAAGACGCTGAATACCATGTTTGACGACGCCTTCGTTTATGTGGATCCCCAAGGTAGGGAACTGAGCAAAACGGAACTAATAGCGTATATCCAGGGTTTCGACTCGCTCCAATTCATCGCCGAAGCGATGACAGTACAACTACATGGAGACACCGCAATCGTTACGGGGCTGTATCGGATGAAAGGCGTGGAACGTAAGACACCGTTCGTGCGCCAGGGTCGCTTCGTCGATACGTGGCTCTACAAGCACGGGCAATGGGTCGCAATTGCGAGCCTGTTGACGCCGGCCGTGAATTGAGTATTCGGCCAACTCTTTTTTGTTGCTCATCTCCCGCGCGAAGGCACGTCTTATGCGAATGATTGCCCAGTGGTTCATTCTGTTTTGTGCCACGTCCCTGTCGGCTTCGGGACAACAAATGGCCGAGGGCGGCACAGCCGCAGGCATTCGTGCCCTGGAGCAGGCGTGGACCGTGGGCCAGGCGCGCCACGATAACCATGCCCTGAACCTGATTTTCGATAATGCTCTGGTCTACGTTGAATACGGCAAGTTAGTAACCAAGGGAGAATACCTGTCAAGGATCAAGCACGAGAGCTCACAACTGGACCAGATCGTGATGGGACCCATGACGGTGCGCACGTTCGGAAGTACGGCCATCGTTGTCGGCACCTATTCTGAAAAAAGGGCAAGAACTAAAGGGCTTGAGCGGAAGCGCTGGAGGTTTATTGATACGTGGGTGTACAAGAAAGGTGGTTGGGTTCTGGTAGCCGCGTCGGCAGCCCCGCTATCGAAGTGAGCCCAAGTCTTGCCGCTCGGCCACACCGGATAGAAGGAGATACTTGTCACGCCCCGGCCTCGCTCTTACAGTGCGAGGCTAGGAGTCGTCCGCAATGAAGATCCTCCTCTTGCTTTTTGTGTTGATTTGTGTTGTGCCTCAAGTGTCGCCGCAATCTGATGCGGAGCAGACCAGGATTCTGGCATTGGAAAATGCCTGGAACCACGCGGAAGAGCACAAGGACGTGAAGGCTCTGGACAGTCTGTTGGATCCCAGTCTAATTTATATCGACTACGACGGCTCGATGATGGACAAAGCACGGTTCATTGCCAGCGCGAAGGAGCCGTCGTTGCATCCGGAACAAATCGTGAACGAATCCATGACGGCCCATGTTTATGGTGACAGCGCGGTCGTGACTGGTGTGTATCGGGAAAAGGGCGTGAAGAACGGAAAGCCTTACCTGCGTCGTGGCAGATTCACGGATACCTGGGTGGATCGGAGCGGAACGTGGGTTTGTGTGGCCAGCCAGTCCACGCTGATCATGCACTGAAGGCTACTCGCGCCGCGAGCGCCGCTGAAATCCGAGTCGACAAACGCGACATCCGTATGCGCTCGTTTAGCCGCCCCTGTTCTACACTGACAGCGGCTATCTGCGGAGTTTCCAACCTGAAATGCTTCTGATTCGTCCTGCCACCGTTCACGATGTCGCGCTGCTGCGGACTATGATCCGCGAACTGGCGGAGTATGAGCATGAACTCGACCGCGTGGCTATACGTGAGGAAGATCTGGCCCGGGACGGCTTCGGAGAGCACCCGCGCTTCCGCGCACTCATCGCCGAATGGGACGGGCATGCGGCGGGATACGCTTTGTTTTTTGAGTACTATTCGACATGGACGGGCCGCGGATTGTTTCTGGAAGATTTATTCGTCCGCGAGGCGTTTCGCGAGCGCGGAATTGGAAAAGCGCTGCTGGCCGCAGTCGCGCGGGCGGGGGTCGAGGAGCAGTGTTACGGAATACACTGGGAAGTGCTCGACTGGAATGAAAAGGCGATCAAGTTGTACCTGCGATTGGGCGCGACCTTTCGCGATCAGTGGAGGCCGGTGAAAATCATCGCAACTCGCGGGGTTTGTGGTTGCGCCTGGGGAAGAAAGGATCGGGCCTTCAATCCCTAAGCTACAGTGAGGCGCTCGAGGTCGCCTTGTGTTACGGATGGATCGACGGGCAGAAGCGGGGTGAAAGCGAGCAGGCCTGGCTGCAACGCTTCCTTCCTCGTTCGACGAAAAGCATTTGGTCGAAGATTAACCGCGACAAAGCAACCGACCTGATCGCGTGCGGCCGGATGAAGGTTGCTGGCCTGAAAGCGGTGGATGCGGCCAAGAAATCCGGAAGTTGGGACGCGGCCTATGACTCGCCCAAGAGTGCCGAGGTCCCCGAGGATTTTCAGACTGCATTGGATGCCAGTCCACGGGCTCGGGAATTCTTTCGGGCTCTCGATGGCGCGAATCGCTACGGCGTGTTGTTTCGTATTCAGACGGTGAAAAAGGCGGAGACGCGAGCCCGCAAGATTCGCGAGTTTGTGGAGATGCTGGAGAGGAACGAGAAGCTTCACCAGCCGCGAAAAGCGAGCCCGCACTCGAAATAAGTACGTCAAAATAGGCAAATGGCAATCATCAAAATCATTGGCGCGGGGCTGGCGGGGTCCGAAGCCGCCTGGCAGTGTGCCCGGCGGGGCTTGGATGTGGAACTTTTCGAGATGCGTCCGGTGCGCTCCACTCCAGCTCACCAAACTGCCGACTTTGCCGAACTGGTGTGCTCGAACTCCCTGAAATCGGACAGCGAGAACACCGCTCCGTGGCTGCTGAAGGAAGAAATGCGACGCGCAGGTTCGCTCCTGCTGGAGATTGCGCGGGAATGCGCGGTCCCGGCGGGACACGCTCTGGCAGTGGACCGCGTGACGTTCGCGAGTCGCGTGACCGAAGCGATCTCTGGGGAGCCGCGCATTCGGGTTCGACGAGAAGAAGTGACAGCGGTTGACGAGTTGCGGGACGTGACCATCATCGCCACGGGTCCGCTGACGTCGGAGGGACTGGCTTCCGAGATTGCGCGGCTGAGCGACTCCCAGGATTCTGCTCCGCACTTGTATTTCTACGATTCGATCAGTCCGATCGTCGAGGCGGATTCGATCGACATGTCGCGCGTCTACATGGCGGCGCGGTATGACAAAGGATCGGCGGATTACATTAACTGTCCCATGACGCCAGAGGAATACGCCTGTTTCTACGATGCGCTCCTGGCAGCCCAGTCCGTCGAAGAGCGTGACTGGGAGAAGCTGAACTACTTCGAAAGTTGCCTGCCAATTGAGGAGATTGCACGCCGCGGCCGGGATACGCTTCGCTTCGGCCCCATGAAGCCAGTGGGACTGATCGATCCGCGCACCGGGAAGATGCCTTACGCGGTGGTCCAGTTGCGGCAGGAGAACCTGCGGGCGGATTCTTACAACCTGGTCGGATTTCAGAATCACTTGAAATTTGGAGAGCAGGCACGCGTGCTTCGGTTGATTCCGGGCCTGGAGAACGCGCGCTTCTTGCGCTACGGACAAATTCATCGCAACACCTACATCAATGCGCCGGCGTTGTTGCACGAAACCTTGCAGATGAAGGCGCATCCAAGCGTATTCTTTGCAGGCCAGATTTGCGGCGTGGAAGGCTATGTGGAATCAATTGCAACCGGCCTGTTGGCCGGGATGCACGCTGCCGCGCTGGCTATTGGGAGCAAACTGACCGCACCCCCGCGAGCGTCCGCCTTCGGATCGCTGACACACTACGTCGCGCACGCAGATGCCAGGAACTTTCAGCCGGCGAATATTACGTTTGATCTTCTTCCTTCGCTGGAGAAAAAGATTCGCGATAAAAAGGAGCGGCATCGCGCACAATGCGAGTTGGCACTCAAAGAATTTGATGAGTGGATGGAGAGGGTCGGTGCAGCCGCCGTGAAAGCATGAGTCGCGAACGCGAATTGACCGCTGAGACGAGAGAGATGCCTGCGTCGCCCGAGGTTAAGATTCGTCTCGCGGAGCCGCACGAGGCGCCCGGTGTTGCGACGGTGCTCTACGAATCCTTCGTGGAGTACGAAACTCTCTACACCCGGGAAGGCTTTGCCGCAACCACTCCGAAAGCGGAACAGATCGTCGCTCGCATGCGCGAAGGACCCGTCTGGCTGGCATGCCGCGAACACCGAGTGTTGGGGACTGTCGCCGCCGTAGGGAGGGGGCAATCGGTCTACATGCGCGAGATGGGCGTAGTTCCGGACGCGAGGGAATTAGGAATCGGTGCAGGATTGCTGGAGCAGGTCGAGCGGTGGGCTACCGACCAAGGCGGCCTTCGCATATTCCTCAGCACCACACCGTTTCTGAACGCGGCAATCCGGTTCTATGAAAGATTCGGGTTTCGTCGAACCGATGAAGGACCGCACGACCTGTCCAGAACGCCGCTATTTACGATGGAAAGAATGTCCCTCGCCGAAACTGACTCGAAGATCTGATTTGATTCTGGACCGCCAAGGCCAGCAAGCGCAGGCATGGGCTGAACTAGTTAAAGAATTAATTTGCTCCGCTTCCCGCTTCGCAGTACCTTGCTTTCAGAAGTACTGCGCGGAGGGGATCTTGCCGATCTCTGCTGTAGACACAATCACGCTCGCCTTTCATCACACCCGCCGGCAACTGTTACAGCCATTTCGCTTTGGGCAGTGGATTCGACTGGCGGTCGTCGGATTACTAGCGGGCGAGATGGGCTCCAGCGGAAGCTTCAACTTTCCTACCAGTTTTCCCCGTCAAACGGGATCTTCGCGTCATTTCTTGGAACAAGACCTGCCGAAAATCGATCCTGCCATTCTGGGCGCACTGATCGCGACTCTTGTGGTGGCCGGGTTTGTCTTTCTTATTGTGATGATGTACGTCAGCAGCGTAATGCGCTTCATTCTGTTCGACAGCGTGCTGGCGAAAGAATGTCATATCCGGCAGGGATGGAGCCGCAGGCAAGGCCCCGCGCGGAAATATTTTTTGTGGCAGTTAGGGTTCATGCTGGCGACTCTCGCTGGAATGGCGGTGCTGCTGGGACTCCCCGCTGCTTTCGCTCTCGCGATGGGATGGTTTAATCCGCCTCGCGAACACGTGCTGGCGCTGGTGCTTAGCGGGATCGTGGTGTTCTTCCTGGTATTCCTTTTCTTTGTGATCGTGGCGGTGGTTCACGTGCTGACCAAGGATTTCGTAGTGCCGCAAATGGCGTTGGAGAATATTGGCGCCGTGGAAGGCTGGCGGCACCTGTGGCCGATGATCCGAGCCGAACAAACTGGCTATGCCGCGTACGTTGGAATGAAAATCGTGTTGGCTATTGGCGCGGGGATCGTCATTGGTATCGCCTCGCTGATTCTGGTTTTTCTGATCGCGATTCCAGCGGCGGGTTTGGGGATTATTGCCGTGCTAACGGGAAAGACCGCGGGGCTGACATGGAATGTTTTTACCATCACCATCGCCGTAGTGGTGGGATGCATTCTGCTGGCGGTTTTTCTTTTCTTGACCTCGCTGATTGCGGTCCCGGCCATTGTGTTCTTCCCCGCATATGCGATTTATTTTTTCGCAGCGCGATACCGGCCGTTAAGCGTGGTGCTTTATCCACCGCCACCGCCGCCAACGTCGTTCGCGCCCGAGCCCGCGGGCTGAGGGCGCCGAAATCTCCGTTAAGCTTCAACGTCGAGGCGGGTTGAGCTTCGCGGATTTTCCGTGGGGCCACGAGAACCTTCGCCCCACGATGCATTTCACGATGAGATGGTCTGTGGAGCGGGTTGTGCCGACGCCGACTCCAAAGTTGAACTCCCACTCCGGGGCGAAATCGATGTCGATCGATGGGAAAAACTGCTGCTGCTGATCTCGCAGCGCGTCAAAGCCGGACAGCGAACCGTAGGCCGCGTAATACTCCAGTCCTCCCGCAATCTTCTTGGTGAAGTCGTAACTGACTTTCACGTTGGGGGAAAACGCGACGCCCTGGTTCACGCCGGGTCCGTGAAAGGATCGGTCGAGAGCCGGATTAAAGGAGAGATACCAGGGCCAATTTTCCTATCGATGATCGGGCGAATCTCAAACGTCCACGTGTCCGGAGAAAATGCGGCGCGCTGGCATCCGATTTCCGTCGATAAGCTCACACCCACGGGCCAGTGCCACGTCTCAGGAGCGCGCACGCGCGGGCGGATGTGGTCGCCCACCCACTGCCATCCTTCGCCCGGCTGAATGCTCGTAAACACGTAGAAGCCGACCTCCGCCCAGGCATTGATGCCCTGCGTGAGTTCCAGGGTCTCGTGCTCCGCGTGGTTGGTGGGAAGCACGCCATTCCGCACGGTCTTGCTGCCGCTCACGGTGAAATTGGAATGGATCTCAACCATGGTCGAACGTGGCGGGACGATGTCGGAACCGTAGACTTGAATCTCGTAATTGTCCTGGGCGTGCGCAAAAGGAGCGAGGATAACGGCGGCGAAAAGAGCGAGCAGCGCGACTCGCGACGATGAATGGGACATGTGCCTAACGAGGATGCTGTGAAGCGAACGCGGCAGCCGGCGTCGCGGCCGGTACTCGCCATTCCATCATGCGCGGTTCCTTCGGAAAGACGCAAGGCGTTGTCCACCAAAATGCCGATGTTCCTGCAGGAACGCTGTGCAAAAAGGCAAAGGGGATTATCGCCAAGTCGTTGAATCGCCAGCGTGCAGTTTCTACGACGACGCATTTTCAGTGGGTTAGGCTGTGGAAGGAACGTCTACTTTCGAGGACGTCGAATGCCCACAAAAGTAGACTTGACGTTATCCGCCGGCAATGGCTCCGATAATCAGGAAAGGTTCTTTCCCCGAGGCAACCGCTTCGGGCAGCGGGGAGTCGGGCGATTCGTGGGACCAGTCTTGCTCGCAGGCGAAGAAGCGCAAGAACGCGCGCCGCTGTTGCGTCCCATGATCGCGGATGGTGCCGCGCAGCATGGGATAGCGAGCCTCCAGTGCGTCGAGGACGGAGCGCTGCGTGACTGGGCCGTCGATTTCGAGCGTTACTTCGCGGCCGACGTGAGCCAGGGTTCGCAGGTGTTGCGGAAGTTCGACTCGAATCATCGTATTCATTCGGTGCGGCATCGACTGCTGTTTCCGACGCCGCATCTCCCCGCATGACTTCGGAAAGGAGCAGAGTCAAAATCCCCACCCCTTCGACAAGCTCAGGGCAGGCTCTTTCGCAAAGAACGCGAAAGAGTTGGGCACTCAGCGCGTTTTTCCCACTCTTATCTTCAAGCTCACGCCAGCGTCTGCACTTCTACCGATAGCACGGCGGGTAGATCGCGGACGATCGGATTCCAGCTGTCTCCGGCATCGGGTGAGCAATATACCTGGCCGCCAGTCGTGCCGAAATAGATGCCACACTTGTCGAGCGTATCCACGGCCATCGCGTCGCGGAGGACGTTGACGTAGCAGTCTTTCTGCGGCAGGCCTTTGGTGAGTGCTTCCCATTCGTTGCCGCCGGTACGGCTGCGGTAGACGCGCAGCTTGCCTTCGTGAACGTAGTGCTCGCCGTCGCTCTTGATGGGGACGACGTAGATCGTTTCCGGCTCGTGCGAATGAATGTCGATGACGAAGCCGAAATCAGTGGGTAGGTTTCCGCTGATCTTTTTCCACTGATCGCCGGCGTCGTCCGAGCGCATGACGTCCCAGTGCTTCTGCATGAACAACACTCCTGGACGAGACGGGTTCATGGCGACGTGATGAACGCAGTGGCCGATCTCGGCTGTCGGGTTAGGAATGTATTTGGAATAGAGTCCTTTGTTGATGGGCTTCCAGCTCTTGCCGCCGTCGTCGGTGCGGAAAGCGCCCGCGGCGGAGATCGCGATATAAATTCGGTCGAGATTGCTGGGGTCGAGAATGATGGTATGCAGGCACAGGCCTCCGGCGCCGGGCTGCCACTTGGGGCCGGTGCCATGGCCGCGCAGGCCCGGGAGTTCCTTCCAGTTCTCGCCGCCATCGGTGGAGCGAAACAGAGCGGCGTCTTCGACTCCAGCGTAGACGGTGTTGGGATCGGTGAGCGAGGGTTCGAGATGCCAGACGCGTTTGAACTCCCAGGGATGCTGCGTGCCGTCATACCACTGATGGGTGGTCAAAGGTTTGCCGGTTTCGGCGGACACGTCATACACGAATTTGTTGCTCACGGCTTTCGGGGGACCAGGGACGGGAGCCTCGCCGGGAGGAGTTCCGGGCTGATGCCACGTTCTGCCGCCGTCGTCTGAACGCTGAATGATTTGTCCGAACCAACCGCTAGTCTGCGAGGCGTAGATCCGATCGGGATCGGCCGGCGATCCTTTGAGGTGATACATCTCCCAACCGGCAAAGTGCGGGCCGCTGACCTCCCAGTTTTGGCGTTTGCCGTCGGCAGTAAGAATGAATGCTCCCTTGCGAGTGCCGGCCAGGACTCTTACCTTGCTCATGCGTTACTCCTTCGCTTGCGAACAACAGCGACCGATTTTATCTGAGGGGATGATGTGGGAGTCAAGATTGCAGAACGATAAAGTCTCATGCACGACTGCCGCTTTATTTAATGTTGCGCTGGGCTGGCGCTCTGCGAAGTCGCTCGTTCGTACACTCGTACATAATCCACGAGCATGGTTTGCGGAAAAACGGTGGATGCGTCCGGATTTCCGGGCCAGCCACCTCCAACTGCGACGTTGAGCAGAAGGAAAAATGGATGGTCATAAACCCACTTCGTTCCCTTGGGCAGGTCGGCGGGAGTTCGGGTTGCATAAAGGTGATCGTCGACATAGAAACGGATTGCGCTGGGTTCCCACTCGACGGCGAAGATGTGAAAGTTTTCGGCAAAGGGCGCACCTCCGGGAAGAGCGTAAGGTGCACCAATACCGTTCGCGCCGGAATATCCCGGACCGTGAATGGTGCCGTGAACGAGTCCGGGCTCTTTACCGATGTTCTCCATGATGTCAATCTCGCCGCAGGCGGGCCAGCCGGTTTTTTCGATGTCGTCGCCCAGCATCCAGAAGGCGGGCCAGATCCCCTGGCCACGAGGGATCTGGATGCGCGCTTCGAAGCGACCATAGGCCTGAGAAAACTTGCCCTGGGTCTTCAGGCGTGCTGAGGTGTAATTTCTGGTGACACCGTCCGCGCCGGTATATTTCTCCTGCATCACTTTGATGACGAGGTTGCCGTTTAGCTGTGAGGCGTTTTCGAGACGGGTGGTGTAATACTCTAGTTCGTCATTCCCCCATCCTCCCCCGCCCGTTTCGGTAACCCATTTGGATGAGTCGACCGCGGAACCGTTCGGGCCGTTAAACTCATCGCTCCACACCAGGTTCCAGATCGGAACCGGAGCCGCACCTTGAGGAGCGAGCACCTGCGCTCCTGCGCATGCCCAAACCAACAGGATCATTGCGAACAAAACAAGACGCTGCCATCTGGATCGCATTCATTCCCTCGTGAAATAACTGTACTCGCGCACTATACTCACAACGAAGCAATTCGTGCCAGGAGAATGCCGTGTCGAACGAACAGACCAGACGAACCTTCTTGAGATTATCTGCCGCGGGCTTGACCGCGGCGGCAACTGCCGATCTGGCATCCGCGCTAACACCATTAGCGGTACCGCCGGCGGGAGACATCACGGTTCGCGTGACCGCCGGCAAACTTCGTTATGCGTCGTCGGAGAGTTTGACCTGGCGAATTGCCGGTAAGACAGGGGAGAACGCCATTCTGCTGGACCCCAACAAGAAGTTCCAGGAAATGCTTGGTTTCGGCGCGGCTTTTACCGATGCCGCTTGCTACACCTTCAACCAGCTTCCAGCGCCGGCGCGCGACGAGTTGTTTCATGAACTCTTTCATCCCTCGGAAATGGGACTGAACGTATGCCGGACCTGCATCGGGTCCAGCGACTATTCCACCGAGATGTTCAGCTACGACGAGGGTGAGCCCGATCCCGAGATGAAGAGATTTTCGATTGCGCACGATCGGGCCAATGTTCTGCCGATGCTGCGGCTGGCGCGGAAAGCGAATCCAGACCTGTTTTTGTTCTCGTCGCCCTGGAGTCCTCCCGGATGGATGAAAGCAGGAGGATCGATGTTGGGCGGATCGATGCGCCAGCGCTACTTCGGTCCCTATGCGCAGTACTTTGTAAAGTTTCTGCAAGCCTATGCCGCCGAGGGAGTCCCGGTGCGGGCGGTCACGGTGCAAAACGAAGTGGATACCGATCAGGATGGCAGAATGCCCGCATGCCTGTTTGGGCAGGAATACGAAATTGGATTCGTCAAGAATCACCTGGGGCCGCTGCTTCAGCAGAGTGGTCTCTCTACAAAAATATGGATTCTCGATCATAACTACAATTTGTGGGGCCGGGCCATTTGCGAACTCGACGATGAGGATCTCCGCAAATATTGCAACGCAGTCGCATTTCACGGATACGTGGGCACGCCGGAAATGATGGACAAGGTGCACCAGGCGCATCCCGATGCGCAGCTGTACTGGACAGAGGGTGGCCCCGACTACACCTCACCCGACTATGCGACCGACTGGGCGAAGTGGGGGAAGACGTTCACCCAGGCGATTCGGCACTGGTGCCGGGCGCTTAGCGGATGGAATCTGGCGCTCGACGAAAAAGGCCGACCCAATATCGGGCCGTTTCCCTGCGGCGGTATGGTCACGATCCATTCTCAAACAAAGGAGGTCACGCGCAGCGGTCAGTACTGGGCGTTTGCACACTTCTCGCGCAATATCCGGCGAGGGGCGAAGAGGTTCCACTCCGCTTGCCACATGGAGGGAGTGGAGCAAATTGCTTTCGAGAATCCCGACGGGCAGAAAGTTCTTGTCGTGACGAACTCGGGTCCCGCGAGAACCGCAATTCTCAAACAGGAAAATAAGACTGCCGACGTTTCCCTGGCGGCTGATTCCGTGACGACCTTGTTGTGGAGCTGATCCGGCCATTCGGCTCGGATGGGTTGGCTGATCGTGGCTTCCGTGGGAAGAATTACATTGCGGCCGTGCCGGAGAATTCATGCCAATCGTCTGAAAACTAAACATTTAAGTTTGGCACGCTCTGTGCAACCCTTTTCATGTTCCTGTCCTCAGATAGAGGCTAGTTGCTTGGCAGAGAGCGACGAACGCAGAAGTTTTGCGTCCTATCGAGTCGACGACTCCGGCATTTATCCTCGTCCAGTGCTGTCATCCTAAACCGCGGTCTGAAGGCCCTTGTCCTGGTAGTAGTCGGAACCCTTGAGGTCTGCTAGGTGCGCCCGCTGAATCGCGGCCCGGAGGACGTGTCAGATGCGATTGCTAAGCGCTCGACTGATCGTCTCGCTCATTCTTGGCGTCACGCTGGTATCCCTTTGCTCCTCTTATTACCAGGTTCTGATGCTGAACCGCAGAATGCAGAAAGACTTGCAGCGGCGCGCCGAGGTATTGGGAGAGAGTCTTGCAAGGAATGTTGAACGCGATCTCGATCGCGACGCGCAACATACGTTGCAGCGCACCGTCCAGCAGTTCGCCAATCGGGAACATCTGGCAGGGCTCGCAGTCTACGATAGGCAAGGACACCCCCTCGCTGTCACGACCAACCTTCAACCGCTGATGGCGAGTGCGCCCGCGATCGTACTGCAAGCCCTCCGGCAAAATCGTGACGCGGACGCTTTTCTGCGGATGGGAAGCGCTTCGATCCATATCTATGCATTGCCCTTGCATCGGGGAGGTGAACTCCTGGGCAGTTTGGCAATCATTCACGACTCGGGATACATCAAGGGAGAAAGCCTACGCATCTGGCGGGAAACCTTCCTGAGCGCCTTGGCGCATGTTTTTCTGATCGTCCTGATTACGATGCTGATTGTACGTTGGAGCATCACCGATCCAATCGCGCGAACCGCCAACTGGATGAAGGCTCTGCGCACAGGGCGTGGCGTGGTACGAATCAAGGTGCCGGATCTGGAGATGTTTCGCCCGCTGGCGCGGGAGGTGGCGACATTTGCAGAGAGTCTGAACGTCGCCCGTTCCGCTGCCGAGTTGGAAGCCCGGCTGCGCGAAACGGGAGAGTCCATGTGGACCGCCGATCGCCTGGCGGTACGCGTTCGCGCCCGATTGGAAGATGGCCGGCTGTTCGTGGTTTCGAACCGCGAACCCTACATGCACGTGCGGCGCGGGAAATCGGTAGAAATCAACGTTCCCGCCAGCGGCCTGGTCACGGCAATGGAACCGGTGCTTCGTGCATGCGATGGCACGTGGGTGGCGCACGGTTCTGGCGACGCCGACCTTGAAACCGTGGATGGACACGACCGGTTGCTGGTGCCGCCCGATGATCCGCGATATGTCTTGCGGCGGGTCTGGCTGACCAAAGAAGAAGAAGAAGGCTATTACTACGGATTTGCGAACGAGGGGCTCTGGCCGCTGTGCCACATCGCGCACACGCGCCCGTTGTTCCAGGCGAGTGACTGGAAGCATTATCAGGAAGTGAACCGAAAATTCGCGGACGCCCTGCTGGAAGAAATGAAAAACATCAGCCGGCCCATCGTGTTGGTACAGGATTACCACTTTGCCCTGTTACCCCGGATGATTAAGCAGAGCCGTCCCGACGCTCGCGTCGCTATTTTTTGGCACATTCCATGGCCGAATCCGGAGGCCTTCGGAATTTGTCCGTGGCAGCGAGACCTGGTGGATGGACTGCTGGGCGCCGATCTGGTCGGGTTCCACATTCAGGCGCACTGCACAAACTTCCTGCAAACGGTCGACCGGATCGTCGAATCGCGCATCGATTGGGAGCACTTCTCCGTGCAGCGCCTCGACCATCACACCACGGTGCGTCCGTTCCCCATTAGCGTTGAATTTGCGGACGTGCCCGCAAACCTCTCGCGCGAATCGGCCTATGAACAGCGTGGGGCACTGATGAAGGGGCTGGGTGTGGAAGCCGTGCTCATGGGCGTAGGCATCGACCGGATGGATTATACGAAAGGAATATTGGAACGGTTTTTGGCCGTGGAGCGCTTCCTGGAAAAGTATCCGAGCTACCAGGGAGTGTTTACTTTTGTCCAGATTGGCGCGCCCAGTCGTACCCACATCAAGCGTTATCACGATTTGCAGGCCGAAGTGGAGGCGGAAGCCGACCGCATCAACTGGCGATTTCAGGCGAGTCAATGGAAGCCCATTGTGCTGTTGAACCGGCAGCACAGTCACCAGGAGATCCAGCCCTATTACCGCGCAGCCGACTTGTGCCTGGTGACCTCTTTGCACGATGGCATGAACCTGGTGGCGAAGGAATTTGTCGCCGCCAGAGACGACGAACGCGGAGTGCTGATCCTCAGTTGCTTTACCGGTGCGGCGCGGGAGTTGCGAGACGCTCTTCAAATCAATCCGTATGACATCGATCAGACCGCTGAGGCGATTCGGGCCGCCCTCGAAATGCCACCAGAAGAAAAGCAGATGCGCATGCAGCGAATGCGGAAGGTCGTGCGTGAACACAACGTGTACCGATGGGCCGGAAGTCTGATTGGGGAACTCTGTGAGGTGCGCCTGGATGTTGAAGGTGGAGAAAAAAAATTCCGGACGGGCGCCACCGTAGCCTAGGGAGTCCGGGTGCTACGACAGAATGAGATCCCAGTATTTTTATTCAGCAGCAGCGCAACGCAGACAACCCAACTGCTCCGGACTGCTACCTATTAAGACACCATAGCTATGGCAGACGAGTATCCCGTGCGCAAACCGAATAAGCCGTTTTACTTCAACACGTCGGAAAACCTGCTGCGAATCGGAAGGCAGAAGGCGACCAACGTCTCCGAACTGTGGCAGGCGCTGCAAACTTGTCCCGACGATTCCATCTTTCAACACACTTTCCGGACGCTGCAGGAACATCATTTTATCCGCCAGGGATTTTCCAACGACTTCGCTCACTGGTGTCTTTCCGCCTGCAACGAGCCGGTCTTGGCGGAACAATTGGCGAGTGTGGACGTGAGAGAATTTACTGACATCGACGGCCTGCGCCGGAGAATGGTCGGAATCGTCGATGAATTTCTGCAGCAACATCCGCCGTCGGGCGCAAAGCCGGCCCACGAACCCTTCTATTTTTGCGCGGCCTCTATTGTAGTGCTACCCACTCAGTTCGCACCGGAAACACTCCCCGGATTTGTCGATGGCTTGAGACATGTGAGCTTGCATTCGATTCACCATCACTTTATTGAGGCCAGGCTGCGTTTGCACCGGATGTCGAACGATTTTTCCAATTGGCTGGAGCAGGAAGTCGGTCTTAGCCAGGCGGCCGAATCGATTGAGCGCATCGATATTTACACCAACACGATGGAAGGTGTGCGCCAGCACATTGCAACCATTGTCGAACAAGCTTTGAACTAGGACAGCGGAAAATGAAAACAGAAGAACAGCGCGCCACCCTTACAGACTCCACCACGGGCTCGCAAGCGGAGGTCCGGGCTGCCGAAAATAGAGGAGGGATCGTTGCGCCTGATCCAGTCCGAACGTCGCCGGTTCCCGGCAAAGTCAGGCCCCTTCCTGCAAGTGTCTTGACACCGCCCCCGCCCGCTCCGTCCCCTCATCTGGATGATTACCGCGACATTATTGGCCAGGCGCATGTGGATGCCCTGCGGTTTCTGGCTCGCGATCTCAAGGGAAAGTCCATCAACATGGTCAACTCTACCGCGGTTGGCGGCGGCGTGGCCGAGATGCTGAATCGCCTGGTGCCCCTACTCTCGGAACTGGAGGTCCCCACCCACTGGGACGTTATAACGGGCGGCAACGACTTTTTCGAGGTCACCAAAGCCTTTCACAATGCGCTCCATGGCACCAGCTACGAACTGACCAAGTCCGCGCAAGAAATCTTTCTGATGTACAACGAGCAGAATCGGGAACGGCTGCAGTTCGAGGAAGATCTGGTTGTGATCCACGATCCGCAACCGGTCGGCCTCATCCGCTCGCGCGACAAAACCCCTGCCAGTTGGGTCTGGCGGTGTCATATCGATTTATCGAATCCCGATGCGCGTGTGTGGGAATTCCTGCGGCCATTCGTGGAGCAATACGACGCCGCTATTTTTTCGTCGCAGTCTTTTGCGCGCCAACTGCCTATTCCGCAATATCTCTTTTATCCGTGTATCGATCCGCTTTCCGAAAAGAACAAAGAACTGCCGGACTCGGTGGTGCAGAAGGTATGCGATGAATTTGGGATCGACCGCTCCCGCCCCATTGTGACCCAGGTGTCCCGATTCGACCGGTTAAAAGATCCTGTCGGCGTGGTGCACGCTTACAAGCTCGCCAAAAAGTATGTCGATTGCCAACTGGTCTTGGCCGGAGGCGGCGCGTCGGACGATCCCGAAGGTGCGGTGGTATTGCAGGAAGTGAAAGAGGCTGCGGGGAACGATCCGGACATCATCATTCTTGACTTGCCGCCCTGGTGCGCGTTCGAGATCAATGCCATTCAGCGCGCTTCCACGATCGTAGTGCAGAAATCCCTCAAAGAAGGATTTGGCCTTACCGTAACCGAGGCGTTGTGGAAGGGCAAGCCGACGATCGCCGGTGCCGTGGGAGGCATACCCAACCAGATCATTCACAAACTCACGGGCGTCCTGGTTCATTCGGTGGAGGGATGTGCGTTTCAGATTCGATACCTGCTGACGCATCCGGACTTCGCGCGGCGCATCGGCGCCAGTGGAAGAGAACACGTCAAAGAGAACTTCCTGATGACCACCAACGTCAAGCGCTGGCTGTTGCTGTTCCGAATCCTGGAGGAAGCAAGAGCACGCGGAGCGGCACGATAGTGTAGCGCCGGCATCCCTTCGACTTCGCTCAGGGCAGGCTTTGCCGGCTGTCGCGAGGGCAACCTGCCCTCGCCGTCGAGACGCCCCCGCGACAGCCCCCGGGACGGCGGCGCTACAACAGTCCTTCACGCGCCTTCGCGAGTGATTACAGCAGCTCCCAGATCTGCAGTGTTCAGAGCGAAGTAACTTCGTGGGACTTTAGGAGAGATCTTCATCCTCCGAGGAATGGATTTCTTTTCAATCTGCCGAATCACGGTTTCCGCGGCGGATTCCCCCAACTCAGACAACCACGCCTGCGCGTTTTCGGCGAGCGGTTCCAGAAGAGCCATGTAGTCGAGGTCGACGGAAGCCACTGGCAGTGCCAGGTCCGATGGTAGAGTTGCATCAATTGCGACCACGCCTTCAATCCCGCGTTGCTGAAGCGCAACGGAAATATTGGGCCAATCAGAACTGCAATCAAGAGCTCCTAGAACGAGCAAATAGCCTCGGCGATGCAACAGCCTTTGCACGCCGGCTATCACGCGCGCAACCGGAGCGAGGCCGATATCAGACGTGATGGCCGCGACCAGGCGCGTCCGCTTGGTGCGCAGGGATCGCGCCCGCAAATTTGGACGATAGTCCAACTCCGCGACCGCGTGAAAGACCCGATCCTTTGTCCGCTGCGGAATTGTCCTCGACGCAGGCGTGTTGTTTAAAATTGCCGAAACCGAGCATGCAGCGAGTCCGACTCGTTCGGCGACAGTGCGCAGGGTGACCGCGGCTTGTTTGTCCGACAAAATTTCCCTCTCATTCCTGCTGATTCAGGATTTGTCACCTTCTCAGTGGCTGGCGCAGGCCTTACTCAGACGACGAAGTAACATGCACAACGGGAAAACCCATTCGCGGGGAAACCAAACTACGACCGTTTGGAGGGTCTTCTGCAACATTGCAGAAGTGGTACCACTACTCTGGAGCAGAGTAGGTCAGATAGTCCAACTCAAAAAATCCATTGTAAGGATTAGTCCGGCGACAGAATCGCGGCGGTGTGATGGCAGGCCACGAGTGCTGGTGATTACTTCCTGACGATCTGGCCTCGCCGGCGCGCTTCCTCGCAGGCTTCTACCGGATCGCGCCCCGTGACTTCTTTGTACCACGCCGGGTGGAAGGTCCACGCCCAGCCTTCGCTGACCGCTCCGCGGATCATCGCTTGAAACGTGCCGGGCTCACCGATGGTGCTGAGATAAATGTGAATGAAAATTCCGCCCAGCATGACCAGGGCGGAAATGTCGTGCAACACGTAGCTGACCGCGACCGCCCAGCGTCCGAACGTGCGTGCACCTGCCCATAGGATGATTCCTGTGATCAAAAAAACCACGGAGCCGACGACGATCTCCCAGAACTGTGCTTTCTGACCGCCGTTGAAGAAGCCGGTGTCGGGCGGCTCGAGCTTTTCTCTTCCGCCTGCGATCTTTCGAAGATTGCGCATCCACCTCGAGTCGGCATCCGTCCACTTCATCGGCTGGATCCAGTTCAGAATCTGCAGCGAGAAGAACGCCACAAATCCCAGCCCGAACCAGGGATGCAGTTCGCGGGTGAGCGGCCCGCCCCCGAAGATCGGCGCTAACCAACGGAAAAGAGACGGCAGATAAAGTGCAAAGCCGGTGAACAATGCCAAGAAAAAGAAGAGGGCGACCATCCAGTGCAAAAAACGCGTATAAACACGATGACGCAGCAACTCGCCTTCGTACACTTCGTTCTGCCCAATCTTGTCGAAGGCATCGCGCGCTTTGTCGTCGAAACGTTCAACCGCGGTGGACATCTGGGCCCTCCTTCTTGGGCGGTTCCGGCTGGGGCACGCGCGGTCCGACGGTTACGTAGTGCAGCAGAACTCCCATCAGACCGAACATGGCAAAGGCACCCAGCACCGGCTTGAACAGCCACTTCCATACGGTATAGCTCCATGGGATCACCGGATTCTTGGGCAGGCCGCCATAGCGTTCCGGATTCTCCGCATCATGCAAGACGTAAACCACGTGCGTGCCGCCGATCGATTGTGGATCGTACACGCCGGCTTTTTCGAATCCGAAGTTGTCGCGGAGTTGTTTGGCGCGCTCTTCCGCGATGTACTTCATGTCATCTTTGGTGCCAAACTTCAGACATCCCGTGGGACACGCTTTGATGCACGCCGGCTCCAGGCCTCCGCCGACGCGATCGGAGCACAGCGTGCACTTGTAGACTTTCTTCGTAGCCGGATTGAACTTTGGAATGTCATAAGGACATCCCGAGACGCAGAACTCGCAGCCAATGCAGTTTTCCTGCTGAAAATCGACGATGCCGTTGGTGTATTGCACGATCGCGCCATCGGCGGGACAGGCGCGCAGGCAGCCGGGATCGGCGCAGTGCATGCACTGGTCCTTCCGCATGAGCCACTGGATTGTGCCATCTTCGCGCTGGTGTTCGTTGAACTTGATCAGGTTCCAGAAATTCCAGCGCGTGGCCGGCATCGTCTGATAAGTGTTGTCGAACGTGGTCGCACTGAATGGCATGTCGTTCCACTCGACGCACGCGACCTCGCATGCCTTGCAGCCAATGCAAATCGTCGTATCGATCAGCTTGCAGACTTCAACATCGCGCTGCATATCGAAGCCTGCCGCGGGACCGGAGTGTCCCGAGATCTGCTTGATCTGAAGTGTCTTGCGGTCGCTCATATCGTGTTCTCGGTTGCGCTTCCGAACTATGCCTTTTCGATCTTCACCAGAAATCCCTTGAACTCCGGGGTAAATGCATTCGGATCGATCACCGTCGGGGTCAGTTGATTCGCCAGCGTCTTCGCGGTCTTGCCTTCGTCTTCGGCAATACCGCGGAATCCCCAATGAATGGGAATGCCGATCTGGAACATCTCCTTGCCGTCAATTTTCATGGGACGAATGCGGCGCGTGACCATGGCTTTGGCGATGTAATGGCTGCGCGCGCTGGTGACTTTGACTCTCTCCCCGCCTGAGATGCCCATACGATCGGCCAGTTCAACCGGAACTTCCACGAACGGCTCCGGCACCAGCTGCACGTTCATGGGATTATTTTTGGTCCAGTAGTGATAGTGTTCGGTCAAACGGTACGTGGTGCAGATCACGTTGAAGCCCTGCTCCACGGTGCCGTACTTGTCCATGTCAGTCTTGTATTTCTTCACAACCGGGTTCGTGGACTGCTTGGGATGTAGCGGGTTCGCGATCGGGCTCTCGATCGGCTCGTAGAATTCTGGGAAAGGCCCATCCGCCATGGCGCCGAGCGGCACGAACAGTCGGCCAATGCCCTCGGGATTCATAATGAAAGGCCCCATGTGATCTTTCGGCGGCGAATCGACTTTGAAGTCGGGCACGTCAACTCCGGCCCATGATTGTTTACTTTCATCCCACCACACCTGTCGCCGCGGCGGATCCCAGGGCTTGCCGTCGATGTCGCATGACGCGCGGTTGTAGAGCACTCGCCGATTCATCGGCCACGACCACGCCCAGTTCGGATAAATTCCAAGGCCCGACGGATCTTCGGTTCCGCGCCGCTGCGTCAGTCCGCCCGCCTCGGTCCACGAGCCGCAATAGATCCAGTTCCCGGACGAAGTCGTGCCATCGTCCTTGAGCCAGGCAAAACCCGGCAGCTGCTGCCCTGCCTTGATGGTTACATTCGTCTTCGGGTCGGTAAGATCGGCAAGCGCTTTGCCGTTGATCTCCTTTGCAACTTCGGTCAACGACGGAGCGTACGGAGTGGTATAGACGAACGTCGCATTCAGAACCGGATCGGCAAACTTGCCGCCCTCTTTTTGATAGAGCTCGCGAACCTTCAAAAAGATCGTCGCCAGAATGTCCTGATCCAGACGCGCCTGTCCGGGCGGCGGAAGCGCAGCCTGCTTCCACTGCAGCCAGCGCGCGGAGTTGGTGAACGACCCGTCTTTTTCCGCGAATCCCGCGCCCGGCAAGCGATACACCGTGGTATTGATCTTCTTCTGTTCGTCGACCGAGATGCCGGGCGCGCGCCAGAACTCGCTGGTTTCGTCCGGATAAATCTCGCAGACCACGAGCCAGTCAGCCTTCTTCAGAGCATTAATATTCTTTTCTGAATCGGGGCCGATCATCACCCCATTCATGCCGAAGGCGAACAGACCTTTCACCTTGCCTTCGTACATGTCGTTCCAGATGTTCACCCAGGAATAGTTGCGGTCGATTTTTGGCAGATAGTGAAACGCAAAATCGTTTTCCTTCGTCGCCGCTGGACCATATAGCGCTTTCAGCAAAGACACAGTGAACTTCGACGTGTTCGACCAATAGTTGTAAGAATCCCACGGATCGGGCTTCGACGATGTCGGAGTGGTGCGCTTCACGAACGTGGCCAGATCCACGTCGGCCGGGTTGGGCATCTTTAAATATCCCGGCAGCACGTCGAAAATGCCCGCCATGTCGGTGGCGCCCTGGATATTGGAATGTCCGCGCAGCGCGTTCACACCGCCGCCGGCGCGCCCGATGTTTCCCATCAGCAACTGCAGCATCGCCGCTGTACGAATAATCTGCGTACCGAAACTATGCTGAGTCCATCCCACCGCATAGATGATGGTGGAAACCTTTTTCATGTCCCCATCTTTGCGGACCGACGTGTAAAGATCGGCCGCCTTCAGGAACTGGTCTTGCGGAATTCCGGTGATGCGCTCGACCATCTCGGGCGTGTAGCGCTCGTACTGCTTCTTGAGAAGTTGGAAGACGCAGCGCGGATGCTGCAGGGAAAGATCGAACGCAATTTTCGGCGGCAACAGGAGTGCCGGCGCGCCGCCTTTGGCTCCCGCCGGACTTGCCCCTTGATATCCTTGTCCTTCCTGTTTGGGCTGGCCCTCGTTGCTACTTCCCGTGGCGTGCGCCGCGGGAGGCTGTTGCGACGCTGGAGTCGGCATGACCGGCTTTCCGGCCAGGTCGCCGCCTTCTTCGTAGTTCCAGGTCGCCTTGTCGTAAACCTGCTTCTCAGGATCAAAGCCCGAGTACAGTCCATCATCGGGAAGCTTGAATCCGTCTTTGATGATGAACGCGGCATTCGTGTAATTGACCAGATAGTCGTGGGCAATGCGGTTGTTCTGAATCGCGTAATTGATCACGCCGCCGAGAAACGCAATGTCTGCGCCCGCGCGAATTTGTAAATACATGTCCGCGGTGGCGGCGGTTCGCGTCAGGCGCGGATCGACGACGATGGTTTTCGCGTTACGATGAATTTTGGCTTCAATCGCCCACTTGAAGCCGCAAGGATGGTTCTCCGCTGGATTCCCACCCATGATCAACATCATGTCGGTGTTCTTGATGTCGATCCAGCCATTGGTCATTGCCCCGCGTCCGAATGTTGGCCCCAAACTGGAGACCGTAGGGCCGTGTCAAACCCGGGCCTGGTTTTCCAGGTAGCAGACCCCCAGGCTGCGCATGGTCTTGACGACCAGGTAATTGAATTCGTTGGTGTCGGTACAGCCCCCGCTCCACGCGATACCTTCGCAGCGGTTCACGGTGTGGCCGTTCGGGTCTTGCTCAATGAAAGTATCGTCGCGCGTTTTCTTCACGCGCTGTGCGATCTCGCTGTAGGCCTGATCCCAGGAGATGTCTTCCCAGTCGGTCGCTCCCGGCCGCCTTACCTGCGGCTTGAGAAGCCGCCGGTCGTTCAGGATGTCCTGTTCGAGGGATGAGCCTTTGGGACAGAGGGTCCCGCGATTGATGGGATGGTCGGGATCGCCCTCTACGTGCACCACCTGGGGGATTGCGTTCTTGGCCTTGTCGCCGAGCGTGTAAATAATGACGCCGCAACTCACCGAACAATATGGACAAGTGCTGCGTGTCTCGCTGGCCCGCGCAATTTTCAGGTTCTGGGTTTGGGCGTAGACCGGAGTTAAATCGAATCCGAGTGCGGAGAGGCCCGCACCGCCGAGAATGCTGCCTTTGAGAAACGTCCTGCGGGAGAACTCCATCAAACCCTCCAGCGATCAGTGCACTGGTTCACCCGAAACGCGGCCTACCGGGCAACAGTGTGGACGGAGGTTAAAGTTTGCGGTCGTTGTGTCTCTCACGCCCGACGACCGAGTCGTATTCAAGCTGATTCGGGAGAATATAACGCCGAGATGCAAAGCGAGTCAATGGGAAGAGCCTGTAGACTGGAGTTGATTCGTCATGCTCCCCGAATTCAAAAATACCTCGAAAAGAGGCAGCGTAATTTGAACAATCGGCCGACGTTCTCCCCCTGGCAACGGCGTATCCATCGCGCACAAGACCTTGCCGGCCAACATCCGTTCGCTAAAGAAATTCTTCAGTTCTACATCCACGTCGCCCGCTTTCAGGAAGAATTGCATCAGCAGCTGAGTAGTGCGCTTCCTCCGCAACGGTTGGCTCCCACCCACGCGGAGCTCAGCCAGGATGAACTGGAAAATCTCAGTTCCAGATTTGAGGCGTTTCTGTCCCTGGCCGAAGCGCATGGCCCGAAACTCTTGGCCGAACTGAGCTGCGACCTCCGCGCTCGCGGTGGCGGCTTCTTTTCAGAGTTGCTGCAGAATGCCTGGACGGCATCCTCGTCCTCCGATGCGCAGGGTCTGCTGGCATCGGCGTTTCTTCAACCCTATGCCGAGCTTTTGCGTTCGCGCGCCTCAGTGCGCGCGGCTCCGACAGCGCACGCTTTGTGTCCTTTCTGTAATCGCAAGCCCGGCTTCGGAGTCTTGCGCCAGATGGGCGACGGTGGCGCGCGATCCATGGTCTGTTCTTTCTGTCTTGCCGAGTGGGAGTTCCGCCGGATTGTTTGTCCGGCATGCGGCGAGGAAGACGATAAGAAGCTCGCCGTCTACACGGCCAGCGGCTTCGATTACATTCGCGTGGAGTGCTGCGACGCCTGCAAGACCTACATCAAAAGCGTCGACCTCACAAAAAACGGACGCGCCGAACCGCTGGTCGACGAACTCGCCTCCGCTCCGCTCGACCTCTGGGCGCGCGAGCACGGCTACGCCAAGCTGCAGAGCAACCTGCTGGGAATCTAGGCAGCGGTGCAGTCCGTGCGCTCGACGGTCTTTCGCCCGATGGCGCCATCCTGAGCGCAGCCGCTTTTCAGGCGCAGCGAAGGATCCCGCGCAGATCAGCAGGGCGCCGGAATAACTCCCCACGCGAGATCCCTCACACGGCTGAACTGCGCCGCGTTCGGGATGACGCCTTCCAAAAAAAATTAAGATCGGTCGATGCTTGCACTCGTTACGTCTCGCGTATCGTAAGCATTCAGCGACCATTTTTGACTACCACTCCATTCTCCAGTAGCCTATCGGTTTCCTATGAGTTCGACTTCTCCCGCGATTTCCGTGCAAGGACTGAAGAAGTCCTACGGCGACGTGCAGGCGGTCAAGGGAATCGATTTCGAAATCCAGCCGGGAGAAGTCTTTGGGCTGCTGGGCCCAAACGGCGCAGGCAAGACTACGACGGTCGAGATTCTCGAAGGCCTGCGTCCGCGCACTAGTGGGCAAGTCGCTGTTCTCGGGTTCGATCCCGACAGGCAGCGCCAGAGTCTTAAGGACCGCATTGGGGTTTGCCTGCAGGCCACGAATCTGCCGGGAAAAATCCGTGTCCACGAAGCGATGGATGTGTTCGCATCCTTCTATAGCCGCAACGTGAATCTCGACCAACTGCTGAAGCGCTTGCAGCTTGAGGAGAAGCGGAACGCGTTTTACGAAACGTTGTCCGGCGGCCAAAAGCAGCGGCTCGCACTAGCCCTCGCGCTGGTGAACGATCCGCAACTCATCTTCCTCGACGAACCTACGACCGGGCTCGATCCGCAGGTGCGGGCGGAAATCCACACATTGCTCGAAGAATTGAAGCGCGAGCAACGAACGATTCTGCTTACCACGCATTACATCGAAGAGGCTGAACGGCTTTGCGATCGCGTCGCGATCGTCGACGAAGGCCGCATCATCGCGCTGGACACGCCGAACCGCCTGCAGCAGCAGAGCCGTAATGCGTCGAGCATCGTCGTAACCTGTGCCACAGCCTTCCCGGCGACCCGTCCAGCCTGGGCGGAAGCCACCGAGAGCATGCTCGATTCCACGGGCCACACATTGACGGTCCGTTCGCGCCGTTCGGCGGCGACCCTGGTCGATCTGGTGAAGTGGATTGACCAGCAAGGGCTCGAACTCACGGATGTTCGACTCAAGCAACCGAGCCTCGAAGACGTGTTTATCGAGATGACCGGAAAGACTCTTCGCCAATGAAAAGTTATAAGGCGCTGATTGCCATCGACCTGAAGCTGGCTCTGCGCAATCGCTCCGTCATTTTCTTTAATTATCTCTTTCCGCTTATTTTCTTTTTTATTTTTGCGCAGGCCATGCACGCCGAGCGCGGCGCGGCCATCACCATGGTCATTGCCATGGTTCTCATCATCGGCATCCTGGGCAATGGGCTGATGGGCGCGGGAATTCGCGCCGTGCAGGAACGCGAGGCCAACATCCTTCGGCGCTACAAAGTTACGCCCATCACTCCAGCTCCCCTGCTCGTTGCTTCTGTGGTGACCGGCTGGATTCTGTATATGCCGAACGTGATCCTGATTCTCACGCTGGCGCACTTTCTATACGGAATGCCTTGGCCGCAGTCGATCGGCTCGATTCTGATTTTCATTTCAGTAGCCATTGCCGGCTTTCGCGCCATCGGCTTGATTCTCGCGTCGGTGGTCAACTCGATGCAGGAAAGTCAGCTGATCGTGCAGCTGATTTACCTTCCCATGCTCTTCCTGAGCGGCGCGACGTTTCCGCTTTCCATGTTTCCGCCATGGCTGCTGGTGATCACGCAATTCGTGCCGGCGAGTTACATGGTGACTGGAATTCAGGGAATGCTTCTGCGGCAGGAAGGCCTCTGGGCGAACCGCGAACCCCTGCTGGCGCTTGTGCTTACTGCGTGTCTCGGCCTTTTCATCGGTTACAAGTTATTTCGCTGGGAAAAGGAAGAGAAGATCCGCGGTTCCGCGAAGCTCTGGCTCCTGGTTGTGCTAGCTCCATTCCTGTTGCTGGGCGCGTGGCAAATGCATACCCGCAGCGGCATTGCGAAGACCAAAGTTCTGAACCGGCAGCTCGCCCGCGGCGATACCTATCTGATCCGGGGAGCGCACATCTTCGTCGGAGACGGCAAGGTCATTGAAAATGGGACGGTGCTGGTGCGTGCCGGGAAGATTGCCGAAGTCTATGAGGGCGCCGGCCCCGATCCCAAGTCGGTAAAAGCCGAGGTCGTCGAGGCGGAGGGCAAGACTATTCTTCCCGGGCTGATTGACGTTCACGTTCATCTCGGTGCGCCTGGCGGCTTCTATCCCGACATGAGCAAATACGATCCGGAGAAGAGCATGCGGCGCGAGCTGGCTGCATATCTCTACAGCGGCGTGACCACGGTCCGAAGCGTGGGCGACGGGCTGGACAGCGCGCTCAAAGTACGCTCCACGGTCAATGGCGGCGAGGCTCTGGGCGCCGAGCTATTCACCTGCGGCCCGCTGTTCACGGCGCCGGGAGGACACGGCACCGAGTATTTCAAAGGCCTTCCGGCCAACATTCGAGCAAATGCCGAAAAACAATTCACGCGTCTGCCGGCTTCCGCCGAAGACGCCCGGCAGCAAGTGGATGAGTTGAAGAAGCAAGGCGTCGACTGTATCAAAGCGATTCTTGAAGCGGGCGCTGGTGGACGAGTCTTCAACCGTCTTGATACTGGACTGTTTCAGGCCGTGGCTCGCGCGGCGCACGCCGATGATCTTCCGCTGGCGGTTCATACCGGGGACGCTCGCGACGTGGCGGACGCGGTGCAGGCTCACGCCAATTCCATTGAACACGGGTCGTTTCGAGAATTGATTCCGGACTCGCTATTTGATCAGATGGCGAAGCAGGGAACCTTCTATGACCCCACTTTGAGTGTGGGCGAGGCTTTCAAAGATTTCGCCGCCGGCAGGACCACTCTGTTGAAGCGCTCTCTGGTGCAGCAAGTAGGACCGCCGGAACTCCTGCGGGGAACCGAAGAAGCACTTGCCTCCAAGGACACCGAGTCGATGCGCGCTGCGCTCGCCCGCTACTCCATCGACATGAAGGTCGCCATCGATAACCTGAAGCGCGCGCATCAACACGGAGTCTCGCTGGTCACGGGCAGTGATGCGGGAAACTTTCTTGTAATCCACGGTCCCACCGTGCAACATGAACTCCAACTCTGGGTGCAAGCCGGAATTCCGCCCGCCATTGCGTTGCAGGCCGCCACGTTCAATGCCGCGCGGCTGTTGCGCGCCGAGAAGCGAATCGGTTCCATACAACCCGGGAACGACGCGGATCTGCTCGTGATCGACGGAAATCCTCTCGACGACATCGCCGCTACCGAACGCATCTCGCTGGTCATTTTCAAAGGCGAGCGCGTCGAGCGCAATGCACTATTCGAGCAACACTGATCAGTCCGTGCGTTATCCTCATAAGATGGCGATGTGCTTTCCACCTTCCGGAGATCAGAGGTTGATCCAGATCGTGGATTCTGCGTTGGCCGATGTGACCCGCAGAAGCGGAGAATGGCTGGTCTGCCGCGCGGGATGCACGCAATGTTGCGTCGGCGTATTTTCCATCAATCAGCTCGATGCCTTCCGTTTGCGGCGAGGACTCGCGGACCTGAAGAAGACAGCGCCTGAACGGGCAGCACGGGTGCGGCAGCGGGCTCGCGAGTCGGTTGCTCGACTGTCGCCGGAGTTTCCGGGCGATGCGGTCAGCGGCGTGTTAGATGAAGGTGAAGAGGCTGCCCGACAGTTTGCCGATTTTGCCAACGATGAGGCTTGCCCGGCGCTCGATCCGCGGACGGGCAACTGCGAACTGTACGAATCGCGTCCCATGACTTGCCGCGTTTTCGGTCCGCCGGTGCAGTCGGAAGATGGGTTATGTGTTTGCGAACTCTGTTTTAAAGGCGCCTCAGAGGAAGAAATTGCCGCCTGCGAGATGAACCCGGACCCCGACGATCTGGAATCAAACCTGGTTGAGGAGCTTGAAAAAAGTACCGGGAGACGCGGGAATACGATCATCGCCTTCTGTCTGGCAGACTGACCGGGATCGAATCAGGCCTGCTTCGTTTCGAGCTCTGCCCATCGCGCGTAAAGTTCATCTACTTCTTTTTGCGCCTGCTCCAGTTCCGCGTGAGCGGTCATAAGACGCGCGCTGTCACTGGCAATTGCCGTGTCTGCGGCGTGAGCCCGCTTCGTCTCCAGTTTCTGTTCGGCGGAGGCGACGCGCTGCTCAATGCTGGCATACTCCCGAGCTTCGATATACGAGAGCTTCTTTTTTGATGGCGTCGCTGATTCCGCGGCCACGGTACGGGCGGTCCCGCGCGCGCTGGCCTGCGCTGCTCGATCGTGGTCCGCCTGCCAAGTCTCCCATTGCGAGTAATCGGCAAAACGCTCGGCGCGGCCTTGTCCGTCCAGGCCAAGGACAATCGTCGAGACTCGATCGAGCATGTAGCGGTCGTGCGTAACCAGCACCAGCGAGCCGCGAAACTCAAGCAGGCTTTCTTCAAGAATCTCAAGGGTTGGAATGTCAAGATCGTTGGTCGGCTCATCCAGTAAAAGAACGTCGGCGGGCTGCAGCATGAGCTGCGCGATCAGAACTCGCGCTCGTTCGCCTCCGGACAATCGCTCGACCGGCTGGTTGAGCTGTTCGCTCTTGAACAGAAATTTCGCCGCCCACGACGCCACGTGAACGACCCGGTCCTGATAGATGACGGAATCGCCCTCCGGAGCAAGGGCCCGGCGCAGCGTCACATTCGGGTCGAGTTCTCGCCGCTGGTCAAAGTACACGATGCGCAACTTCTCGGCTCGGCGAATTTCTCCCGTGGTCGCTGCAACTTCTCCGCGCAATAGTCGTAGCAGAGTCGTCTTGCCGCTGCCATTCGGACCAACCAATCCCACCCTGAGGCCGGCGGTGATAATGAAGTCTAATCCCTGAAATAGCTGACGCCCTCCGATTGTATAAGCTACATTCTGCAGCTCGATCAGCCGCTTGGTCTTGCGGTCGGTCGCGGAGAAATCGATTTGCGCGGTCCCGCTGCGGCTTCGCGTGTTCAAGTCCGCAAGTTCCTCCATCAACTCGCCGGCTTTGTCGATGCGGGCCTTGGATTTTCTGGTGCGAGCCTTTGCTCCGCGTCGCAGCCATTCGATCTCCGAATGAACCAAATTTTCGAGAGCCTCCTGCCGCTTCGATTGGGCGTGCAGAAATTCTTCTTTTTTCTCCAGGAATGCGCTGTAGCGTCCCTTTACGCGTAGCAATCCGTCAGGATAGACGCGGCTGAGTTCCGCTATTTCAGTGGCGACGTTCTCCAGAAAGTAGCGGTCGTGGCTGATGACCACGCAGGCGAAACCGGCTCGCTCCAGTTCCTCCTCAAGCCACTCGATGCCGGCAAGGTCGAGGTGATTCGTGGGTTCGTCCAGCAGCAGGATCTCGGGCGCCTGCACCAGTGCCCGCACGATCGCGAGACGCTTCTGCCAGCCTCCGGACAGAGCGGTGGCTTCTTTATCGAGGTCCACGAAGCCTGCCCGTCCCAGCGTCTCGGCGAAAAGCGTTCCGCGCTCCGACTCTTGCACATTGGAGGCTTTCAATGCAGCATCGACCACGGCACGCACCGTGCTTCCGCGTTTGAATTCCGACTCCTGCTCCACGTAACTCAAACGGATTCGTTTGCGGACGGCAATTTCTCCGTCATCGGTATCTTCGGTGCCCGCGAGAATTCGCAGCAGAGTGGACTTGCCTGAGCCATTTGGACCGATGAGTCCAATGCGATCTCCCTCAGAAACAGTAAACGAGACGTTCTGAAAAAGCGGGTCGGCTCCGAAGGCTTTCGAGATGTTGCGTACATTAATCAGCGGGGGCAATGATGTGCAGTCTCCTGAGGATCTAGCTTGAGATTATCAGGAAGCACGAGGAGTTCGGGCAGTACGTTTGGTCGTTGGATACGGGCTGGAGGCTTGGAGGACGCTCGGCTTCGCCGTCGCTCGACAGCCGAGGCGGCTGTCTCTACCTGGTTGCGCTCGCGGCCAGCTACCAGGCGGGTTTGCCGTCCTTGAAGCGTAGCGTCAGAGTGTCGCCACCTTTAACGACTTCACGCGCGAGAGTCAGGTCCGCGCCGTCCTGCTTGATCTTGGAGCCTGTGACCTCGATCTCATCGTTTGCTTTGAAATCCACTCCCATGTCGTCGAGAAACTTCTTGGGACACAGAAAGACCTGGACTGCATCCGGGCCGCTCTTCAGCACCAGGTAGGCAACGGGCTTGCCACCCGAGGGGGGCACCATCTTCAGCTCTTCCACCGTTCCCTTGAACTTCGCTTCCGTCGCGGGATCGTATTTGGGAGGCGCCTGTGCAAATGCGGAAGTGGCCAGGAAAGTGATTGCCGCAACTTTAAGGAGCCAGTTGTAAATCGGGGCGGAGGAAGTCATCGTGGGCCCTCCATACCCGCGATGGTAGGCCTCCAGCGGGCGAAAAGCAATGGGATTATGAGTCGGGACTGAGCAAAGCTGCCTCCGCAAGTTTGAATTGGGGCGAGTCATCTGCTCTTATACTCGAGTATTTGAGGGAGCTCACATCGCAATGACGGCAACGCGGTTCATCAGCCGAGTCCTTCGATGCGCACTCTTAGGGACGGCTTTTCTGTTTGCGGCAGCGTTCCATCCTCGGCTCGATGCCGAAACCGGAGCTGAAGCTTGGCTGCGATACTCCGCATTGAGTTCGCGAGCCACCAAGAGCTACGAGACCTTTCCGGGCAGGATCATCCTGCTCGGGGATCGACCGGTGCTCAAGACCGCGCAGGAGGAATTAGTTCGCGGCGTCTCGAAAATGTTAGGCAAGACTTTGATCGTGGGCGTTGCTTCGCCGCCCGAGCGTTCCATTGTCCTGGGAACGCTTACGGATCTGCACGCGCTCGCGCCGGCGTTACATCCGCCTGAGCAAATCAGAGCTGACGGCTACTGGTTGAAGAGCGCAAAGGTTCACGAATCTGAATGTCTGATTCTTACCGCCGCCACCGACCGTGGTGTCTTATACGGCGTGTTTGCGTTGCTGAGCAAGATTGCTGGCGGGGAAAATATCGCCGACATCGATGAAGTGCAACAGCCCTTTGCTCCAATCCGTTGGGTGAATCAGTGGGACAATCTCGACGGCCGCATCGAACGTGGATACGGCGGACCTTCCATCTTCTTCGCCGATGGAAAAGTCCGCACCGACTTGACTCGCGCCGGCCAGTACGCGCGGTTGCTGGCTTCGATCGGCATCAATGGCTGTACGATTAATAACGTGAACGCCGCGCCAGGCGTTCTCGAAGACAGTTTCCTTGCGCAAGTCAGCCGCATCGCGGATGTCTTTCGTCCCTGGGGCGTGCAACTTTCCATGTCCGTCGATTTAAGCAGTCCCAAAGTCATCGGGGGACAAGACACGTTCGATCCTCTCGATCCGCGAGTCGCCGACTGGTGGCGCAAGAAGGTCGACGAGATCTACCGGCAGATCCCAGACTTCGGCGGCTTCGTCGTGAAAGCGGACTCCGAGGGTCGGCTCGGGCCATCCACCTACGGCCGAACGCCAGCCGATGCTGCCAACGTCATTGCGCGCGCTCTCAAGCTACACGGCGGCGTTGTCTTCTATCGCGCCTTCGTCTACAACCACCATCTGGATTGGCGCGACCTCAAGAATGATCGTGCAAAGGCGGCGTTCGATAATTTTCACCCGTTGGACGGCGCATTCGACGACAACGTCATCATTCAGATCAAGAACGGTCCAATCGATTTCCAGGTGCGCGAACCTGTCTCCCCGCTCTTCGCTGGCCTGCACCGCACCAATGAAGCGATCGAACTGCAGATCACGCAGGAATACACCGGACAGCAGCGTCATCTCTGCTATCTCGTCCCCATGTGGAAGGAAGTGCTGGACTTCGATATGGGTGTCGATGGCAACGCTTCGCCAGTGAGAGACCTTGTCGCCGGCCGTGTCTTCCATCGTCCCACTGGAGGCGTCGTTGGCGTCGCCAACGTCGGCATGGATGCGAACTGGTTAGGAAGTCCGCTGGCTATGGCGAATCTATACGGATTCGGACGCCTGGCATGGAACCCCAGTCTCAGCGCCGAAAAGATTGTTGAGGACTGGACGCGCCTTACTTTCGGCAGCGACCCGCTCGTGGTTAAGACCATCACCGCAATGCAGCTAGACTCCTGGCACGTCTACGAGAGTTATACCGGTCCATTGGGTGCAGGAACGCTCACCAACATTCTCGGAAATCACTACGACCCTGGGCCCGAGTCCTCGGAGGAAAATGGCTGGGGACAGTGGCACCGCGCCGATCATCAGGGAATCGGCATGGATCGCACGATGGCGACAGGCACCGGATTTATCGGCCAGTATCCGCCCGCAGTGCAAACAATGTATGAAGCTCTGGCTCGCTGTCCCGACGCTCTGCTCCTGTTTTTTCACCATGTGCCTTATACCCGCGTTCTCCATTCGGGAAAAACAGTGATTCAACACATCTACGATTCGCACTATGATGGCGCCGATCGGGCCCACGATTTTGTCTTGCAGTGGGAGGCGCTTCAGGGTCACATAGACGAAGAACGCTATCGCGATATTTTGTCGCGTCTGCAATACCAGGCCGGAGAAGCTGTCGTGTGGCGCGATACGATCTGCAATTGGATTCACCTGCTTTCGGGCATCGCCGACAATCACGGGCGAGTCGCGGTTCCTGCGCCGGGCTAAGACTAGTTGCCATTTTGCTCGACATCGCCTTGCGCAATTGGCGAAGTTCCGTTAACGTTTACGCTTCTGGCGGCGACAAAGTCTCCCCCGAAAGTCCCTGGCTGCCGCAAGAGGTGTCGCAAGCTGTTTGAAAAATGTCCGGACCTGGAGGGAGCTTACATGGACGACTGAGGCCCCAATGCCGGTGCTTCAACGCCGGGCGTGACGCAAATCTGCTCGAATGTTTGACCATCATTTTGACCATCATAACGACGGATTTATTTCCCGTCTTGTCCCTCAGATTCGATGCGGAGCGGTGGCTGCGACCATCTACCAGCGTCCTCGCGCGCAGGGCCAGATGGCGCTCCGCATGTTGTACGATTTCCTGTCTGAAGGACGAGTCACGCTCACCAAGTCGCCCTGGAGCCGCACTTCGTGATGCGCGGCAATCTGGATTTCTTTCTGAGAATCCCACCAGTCAGTCAAGGTGAAAAACGAAAGAATAGACCAACAGCGGGAAACCACGCGCGATCTGGCGGAAGACTTCGCTTAGTCAAGTCGGGCTGGAACCACCTTCGAGGAGGAAAAAATCGCTTACTTAGGTATCGACGTCGGCACCGGCGGCACTCGGGCCCTCATCATCGATAAGGCCGGAAAGGTCGTCGCCTCCGGATCGGAGGAGCACGAACCATTCGCCAGTCCGCGGCCCGGCTGGGCGGAGCAAGATCCGCGAGACTGGTGGCGCGCATGCGGTTCGGCGGTCCGGAAGGCGCTCCATTCCTCCAATCTTTCCTTAAATCGGGGCACCGACGAGATTGCCTGCGTCGGGTTCTCCGGCCAGATGCACGGCGCGGTACTGCTCGACTCTGCCGACGAGGTCGTACGCAGTGCAATCATCTGGTGCGATCAGCGCAGTGAGGCCCAAAGCAACGAGCTTTCAGAGTTGTTCGGACGCGATGTCTTGATCCGTCTCACATGCAATCCTCCACTTACAAATTTCACCCTGACTAAACTGCTGTGGGTGCGCGAGACCGAGCCGGAAAACTGGGCGCGGGTGGCGCACGTGATGCTGCCCAAAGATTACGTCCGATTCCGCCTCACTGGAGAACGGGCCATCGATGTTGCGGATGCCTCGGGCACTTTGCTATTGGACGTGACCAACCGGCGTTGGTCCACGGAAGTTTTGAGCAAGGCCGGCATTGAGCAAGGGCTGCTCCCGGCACTATTTGAATCGGCCCAAGTATGCGGAAAAGTCTCTGCTGCTGGCGCCAAAGCTACGGGTCTGCGAATCGGCACGCCTGTAGTCGCCGGAGCTGGGGACCAGGCCGCTGGCGCCATCGGCATGGGCATCGCCCGCGCAGGCGCGGTCAGCGCCACTATTGGAACTTCCGGCGTCGTTTTTGCCGCGACCGATCGCCCGGCACTCGATCCTCAGGGACGCCTGCACACCTTTTGCCATGCTATCCCCGGACGCTGGCACGTGATGGGCGTTACGCAAGCCGCAGGATTATCGCTGCGCTGGTTTCGAGATCGCTTCGGCGTCGCGTCGGGCATGCAGACTGGACGCGATCCGTACGACCTTCTCGCCGACGAAGCCAGTTCGGCGCCTCCCGGTTCTGAAGGCGCTTTCTGGCTGCCTTATTTGATGGGCGAGCGCACGCCGCATCTCGACCCTAACGCTCGTGCGGCGCTGGTGGGACTCACGGCTTCTCACACCCGCGGACACGTGATTCGCGCCGTGATGGAAGGCGTAGCGTACAGCCTGAAAGACACTTTCACGATCTTCGACGAGATGCATATTCCCGTAACGTCCATCCGTCTCGGCGGCGGCGGCGCGAGATCGCCACTGTGGAGGCAGATTCAGGCCGACGTTTACGCCCACGAAGTAGAGATTGTGGCAGCGGAAGAAGGCGCAGCCTACGGGGCAGCGATTCTTGCAGGTGTCGGAGCGGGTGCGTGGAATTCCGTCGATGAAGCGTGTGACAGGGTAGTCCGCGTGGCGACGCGCATCGCGCACCAGATCAGACTGGCTTCAAAAACGATGCAACGTTCCTATCGCACTTACCGCAAGCTTTATCCCGCTCTGCATCAGGCGTTGGAGCCGCCCGCAAAGTAGCGCCGGCGTCCCGCCGCTCTTCGGCGGGCGCCCTGCCCGCCGTCTCCACCTCACTACTTCGCCGGCTCCTTCACAAAGACAACCCGATCTCCCGCTACATCCAGCATCTGCTGCACAATGCCCGAAGGCCACCGAATCTCCACAAGATCTGCGGACGCCTTAGCTCCAAGGCCGAAATGCACCGGGCCCGCGCTAGACGACGCATATCCAGCGCTGGTAGTCATGTGGTTATACTGCGCTCCAGACTTGGTGACGACCTTAATCCTCGCCCCAATACCGTCCCGGTTGCTCTTGGTTCCCTGCAGCTTGAACTCCAGCCAATGATTGTTGCCCGGACTCTGATTGATCCAGATCTCCGCCGGGGCATTGATCGCGCTCACCACCACGTCGAGCCGGCCGTCTCCATTCAAGTCTCCAATGGCCGATCCCCTGTGTCGCGAAGGCGGCTGCGACGTCAGCCCCGCCTCCGCTGTCAGCGCTGAGAATTTCATCCCGCCGAGATTGCGGAATACGGTGTTCGGTTGTTCCACCATCAAATTCGGTTGCGCCAGCAAAGATTGAACATGTCCGCGCGAAACGAAGATGTCCTTCCAGCCGTCATTATCAAAATCCGCAATCGTCGGCGAATATCCCGCCATCGGCAAGGTCAGCTTCGTCATATTGCTCTCCCGAGTCACCTCCACAAAGCTGCCTTTTCCGGTGTTCCGGTAGAGCGGGAACGTCTCCCCATCGAGGGCAACCACAAAAATATCCGGATAGCCGTCGTTGTCCAGATCGCGAAAATCAGTTCCCATGCCGGAGATGAAAGTTCCGTCCTCCCGCAGCGCGACGTTCACATCGAAACCAATTTCCTCAAAGCGCCCGCTCCCTTTATTGCGAAAGAACCAGTTCATCAGCTTGTCGTTGGGGACAAAGAGATCCATCTTGCCCGATAGATCAAAGTCCGCCGCTGCGATACCCATGCCCTTGCCGGGATGCGCGCGGAACCCCGCCTCAACCGAAGCGTCGCGAAAAGTCCCATCGCCGTTATTGATGAACAACTGGTTGGGAGTGGGCTTATACATCTTGGGATGGCAGTAGTCGCGATGGCCATAGCCCTGGCATACCGGCTCATGATCGAAGTCCCACATCAGATAGTTGATGACCACAAGATCGAGCAATCCATCGTTGTTCACATCGATCCAGGCGCCGGCGACTGCCCAAAGCGGCCCGTATTCCAGATCAGGCTTATTCAGACCTGCTTTGTCAGTCACATCCGTGAAGGTCCCGTTCCCGTTGTTGTGATACAGCGTGTTGCGATACACGCCCGCGACAAAAATATCCTCGTATCCGTCGTTGTCATAGTCACCGATGGCGACTCCCACGTCGTAGCCGGTACCCGCCAATCCGGCCTTTTCGGTGACGTCGGTGAAGTGTCCGTGGCCGTCGTTCTCGAAGAGACGGTTGGAATATTTCGGGGAAGTCTTGTGGAGCGTTTTGATGTCCGCTCCGTTGGTGAAGAAGATGTCGAGTTTGCCGTCGTTGTTGTAGTCGAAGATGGCCACGCCGCCCGCCATAGTTTCCGGCGCGTGCCGCTCGGGCGTCTCGCAACTGTCCAGCTTGAAGTCAACGGCCTGGAACGCGAAGCGGATCGGGCCGTCTGCTGCGACCGTGGCGGGTTCGGTCGATTTCGAGGTCTGGGTTGCGGGCGATTGGGAACGCACCGGCACAGACGCGCTCAAGACCAGCAACAAAAATGCAGCCAATGACCGGGGAAACTTACAACTCTTCATGTCCGGAGCGGCACCCTCGTGCCTGCCGCCATTTTACTCCGGCAACTTTTGCTCCCCGCGAATGCTGAGGCGTGCATCCGCCTGTGCAGCGCCTGTCCCCGGTTGTCCTCCACCTGCGGTAATCACGTAGTCTCCCGCCCCGACCATCCGGTCGCCAGCTTCGTTGACGTAGCTCAAGTCACGCGGCTGCAGCGTCAGCTTCACATGACGCATTTCGCCCGCGCCTAAGTGAACGCGGGTAAAGCCGCGCAACGCGCGCAGCGGCGCACCCGGCAACTTGGGGAAACTGACATACAGTTCCACGACCTCATCGCCCGCTCTCTGGCTCGCGTTCTTCACATCCACTTCGACCGCGAGCGGATTGCCCGCTTCGAGTTCGGGACTCGATAATTTCAGATTGCTGTATTCAAATTTCGAGTACGTCAGCCCGTAGCCGAACGGATACAGCGGCTGTCCCTCGAAGTAGCGATAGGTACGGTTCTTCATTGCATAGTCTTCGAACTCCGGCAGTTGCTCCACACCTTTATAGAAGGTGACGGGCAAGCGTCCGCCGGGATTGTTGACGCCCGCGAGAGTCTGCGCGATTGCAGTTCCACCCTCTTCTCCCGAATACCAGGCATCGAGAATCGCATTGGCATGGTCGTTAGCCCAATTCACCGCCAGCGCGCTGCCAGTCATTAGAACCACCACCAGCGGTTTGCCCGCTCCCTTCAACGCCCCCAGCAGCGCCTCTTCCTCTGCCGGCAAGCCGAGGCTGGTGCGGTCGCCGCCCCGGAATCCGGGCACGTCAACCTTCATTTCTTCACCCTCAAGGTGGGACGTGATGCCGACCACTGCGATGACGACATCGGTCTGGCGCGCCGCGGAAGCAGCTTCGAAACTGGGATCGGCACTCACCGGCAGCCATACCAGCTTGGTGCCAAACCCGCCCCGCAGGAATTCGATCTTCACCGGGTAGCGATGTCCCTTCTCCAGCGGAATCGTGACTCCCTGGGAGTTGGGATCGTGCAAGACCGCATCGTCTACGATCAACTTGCCATCCAGCCACATCCGATTCATCGAACCCACCAGGCCAACCTGATAGCTTCCGGATTCGGAGGGAGTCAGAAACCCTGTCCACCGCGCCGAAAAATCTTTCATGCCCTGCGGCGCCGTGATCGCATGCGGTCCCGGATGAAAGAGCTGTAGATCCACCACTGCGTCGGTACGAACCACCTGCGGCGTTCCGCCGAACTCGTTGCCCGAGAAATATTCGCCTTTCAGCCCGGGTTTCCCGTCTTCGGTCGAGAGAGCCGAAGTTGGAATCGCGGTTTCCTGGCGCAAGAAATTGGTTCCCGGAACGTACGTCACCTGAGCCGCAGGAAACTGCTTGCGAATCCCCTCCATCGCCGTGACCGCGTGCGAGGCCGTGCCACTATAGTTGCCGTGCAGCACCTCGGCAGATTCCGCCAGCGGCCCGACCACTAGAATTTTCTTCAGGCTTGCCGCAAGAGGAAGCACTCCATCGTTCTTCAGCAGCACCATCGATTCACGCGCCGACTTCAGGGCGAGCTCCCGATGCGCGGCGCTGTCAATCTCCGATTCCGGCGTCTGCGCGTACGGAACTTTCTCTGGAGGATCGAACATTCCCAGCCGCATGCGCGCGGTGAATAGCCGTTTCAAGGAAACATCGATGTCGGCTTCGGTGAGAAATCCCTGCTTCACCGCATCCAGGTACGGCTGGTAATCGTGACTATCCTTTGCCACAGTGAAGAAATCCGCGCACTCATTGTCCATCCCCGCCTTCAGCGAAGCCGCCGATGCTTCGGCCTGACTCTTCCGAAAGTGGTGCCCTTCAAAGATGTCCACGACCGCGTCGCAGTCCGAAACCACATAGCCGTTAAACTTCCATGCGCTGCGCAACTGATCCTGCAACAGGAAGGTATTCGCACAAGCCGGCTCGCCATTCACGCGGTTATAGGCGCACATCACCGATTCCGCTTTGCCCTCGGTAACCGCGGCGCGGAACGCGGGCAGGTACGTGTCTTCCATATCGTGCTTCGATACGTGTACATCGATCGTGTGCCGCGAGGGCTCCGGCCCGCTGTGCACGGCAAAATGCTTCGGCGTCGAGATAACCCGGAAGTACTTCGGATCGTCCCCCTGCAACCCCGTTACGAACGCTACTCCCATGCGTCCAGTAAGAAATGGATCCTCTCCATAGGTTTCCTGGCCCCGGCCCCAGCGCGGATCGCGGAAGATATTGATATTTGGCGACCAGAAATCGAGCCCCTCCATAATGTCTCGCCGTCCGGCCTTGACGGCCTGATTATGTTTGGCCCGAGCTTCCGTGCCGATGACGATGGCCATTTCGTGGATCAACGGGTCGTCAAACGTGGCCGCCAGTCCAATCGGCTCCGGAAAAACCGTCGCCGTTCCGGCATTGGCAACCCCATGCAACGCCTCGCTCCACCAGTCGTAAGCGGGCACCTGCAGCCTCGGAATGGCCCGCGCCTGATTCACCAATTGAGAGGCTTTCTCTTCCAGGGTCATTTGCCTGATTAGGTCGTCCACCCGCACATCGATGGGCTTAGAAGGATCCAGATAGACGCTGCCTCCGGCAGTCTGTGCAGCCGAGGGGATAACCGGGAGAAGAATAAGACCCAGAAAGAGAGCGGAATACTGGGCGAGTCGCTTAGATACATTCATGAAGAATTTTCCTCCCGTCCGGCATACTCTACCGGGGCGCGCGCGCACGCTGGTTTCTCGACAGATGTTGCTGCGTTAACGATTACGGTTGACCGTCGCTTGTAGCACAGCCCAACTCTAGGGTCAAGAAGAGCAGCTCTCGCAAGGCCAATTCCTGATGACCGAACAAGTCGGCAAAAACGACCTGGGGTATCAACACTGCTACTACAGGTCGAGCGCGGGAAATACCCGGTATCTATTTACGGTCGCACCGCTCGGAAAAGCCTCTGTATCTTGCGGACAGGGTTCAGTTTGCTGATGCTCGACGCTTGATTCCCCAAGTTTTGGACTCACCCAAAGCAGTCTATAAGACCAAATCCCCGCTGCGATATCGATTTTCTACTTGACAACGCTGATTGGATGGATGTAACACCTTGGACGCTTGCATTTTCAGGGGCAGTGCTGTTCCCAGAGATCCGCTACCGACTAGTTACGACCAAAAAATTTGGAGGTTTCACATGATTTTGCTCTCGCCTACGTTTGCCGGGAGTTTTGGCCCAGCCATGAAGCGCTGCGGCTCTCGCCTTACGGTCCTCCTCGCGGCCTTCTTCGTAATTTTCGCCGCCCATGCCTTTGCACAGGAAGCGACCATCGTCGGCACCGTGACCGACCCATCCGGCGCTGCCGTTCCCAATGCCACCATTACGGTCACCAACGTCGAAACCGGCCAAGTTCGAAATCTCACTAGCAGCAGTGACGGGCAATTCGTGGTTCCCGGTCTTCACATCGGCCGCTACACCGTCCGCGCGCAGGGAGCCGGGTTTAAGGTCGTTGAGCAGAAGGACATTGTGCTCAACGTCAACGACCGCGCCCGTGTCGACTTCAAATTGCAAGTCGGCAGCACCACGGAACAGATCACCGTGGAGGCGGCTGCCATCGCCGTGCAAGCGGACAATGGCGAACTCAGCGACGTAATCACTGGCCAGCAGCTCAGTCAGCTCTCCACCAATGGGCGCAGCATGTATTCGCTGATCTCCCTAACCCCCGGAGCGTCCAGCGGCCAGGGTGACTTTCAGATACCGACTCCGGTTGGCGGTGACGCGAATGTGAGTTTCAACGGCATGCGCGAAAGCCACAACCTTTATCTGCTCGATGGCGGCGAGAGCGATGACCGCGGCGGCGCCGGCGGCTCCGACGTCATGCCTTCCATGGACGCTATTGCCGAATTCCGCGAAATGACCTCGAACTACAGCGCGGAGTTTGGCCTGTCCTCCTCTGCGACCATGACGGCAGTCATAAAGTCGGGAACCAAGAAGATTCATGCTTCGGCGTGGGAGTTCCTGCGCAACAATGCCCTCGACGCCCGCAACTATTTCAACCCCGCCCCGCAGAAGGTTGCCGAGTTGAGATTTAATACTTACGGCTTCAACGTAGGCGGCCCAGTCGATTTCTGGAAGTCGGATCACAAGACATTCTTCTTCTACAACATGGAATGGCGCAGCCTGATTCAGGGGCAGACGCTGAACCAAACAGTCCCCAGCACGGCTTGGTACGGCGGAGCGCTCCCGACCGCAAGTGCCAACTTCCCCACTCTCACGGTTCCGAGTAACGTCGACCCAGCTTTCCTGTCGAGGAAGGGGACCCCGAAGGCTTGCAACGGTCCCGGTCCAGGCGGTCTCCCGGCCGGTATCATCCCAGGGCAGCCCTTCCCGAATAACCTGATCCCAGCATGTATGATCGATCAGAACTCGGTCGCACTGCTGAGCGCCAATATTTTTCCAGCAAATAATTCCGTGAATAGCAGTGGGCAGCCCACTTTCGTAGGTGGCAATAACGTTCCCACGCATGTACGGGAAGAGATTGTCCGTATCGATCACAATTTCAGCAGCAAATTTTCCGTGTTCGGGCACTTCCTCGACGAGCAGATCGCGCAGAATTTCGGCACCGCAATGTGGAGCGGCGACAACGTACCCACCGCCGCTAATACCTTCGGTAACCCTTCTTATAGCGCCGTGATCCACACGACGTACGTGATCAGCCCGACCTTGCTCAATGAGGTGGCCTTCAACTACAACGGTAACCGGATCGCCATCCTGCCTACGGGCAACATTGCGCGGCCGAGTGGTTTCACTTCAAACCGAATTTTCAGCGGACCAAATAACGACAACCGTATCCCGGAAATCCACCTCGACGGCTACAACGCCACCGACTACACCACTGCTAGCTGGCCGTGGAACAACAAAGCGGACGACTACCAGATTCGCGACGACATCTCTTGGACCAAGGGAGCGCACCAGTTGAAGATGGGCGGCAGCTGGGCAATCTACAAGAAGGTTCAGGACTTGTTCGGCAACACCCAGGGATCCTTTGATTTCAAAAACAACTTCACTGGGAACGACTTTGCAGATTTCCTGTTAGGAACCGCAACATCGTACGGAGAGTTAGCAGTGCAGGATCACGGCTATTGGAACAACGTTTCCTGGGCCGCGTACGTGCAGGACAACTGGCGCGTCAACCACCGCCTGACCCTGAATCTTGGTTTGCGTTGGGATGGCGTTCCGCATACCTACGAAGCCAACAACCGGATGGGCAACTTCTATCCCAACCTCTACAACCCGGCGGATGCGCCGATTTTTGCGAATGCTAGCGGAACGAATATCGCCTCGAACAGCCCAGGCTTAGGTACAAGCCCTAACCCGATCCTGAAGGGCTATCAGTTCTATCTGAACGGCATCGGCATTCCTGGGACGACGCCAGGAGTTCCGAAAGGCCTCGTAGACAATCACTGGGCCACTTTTGGTCCACGTATCGGGTTTGCCTATGACCTAACCGGGAACGGCAAGACGGTTCTCCGCGGCGGCTTTGGCACCATGTACGAGCGCATCCAGGGCAACGACATGTACAACGCCGGGCCCAACGTTCCCTTTAGTACTAACGTCAGCTTCCCCAACGTTGAACTGGAGAACCCGTCCACCGACTTAGCCACCAACACGCCCTTGGTAGCGCCGATCACGGTCGCCAGCATCACTGGCCTTGACAAGATCCAGAACAAGCTGCCAGTCAGCTACCAATACAGCTTCGGCGTGCAGCACGCGCTCTCCGAGCGAACGGTATTCTCGGTGGCTTATGTAGGAAACCAGAATCGCCATCAGAATGACTATCGCGAAACCAACCTTCCGGATCCCAGCCAGTTTTCCGCGCTTTTCTTAAACAACAACGCGGACTACAATAAGCGAGTTCCGTATCTTGGTTTCAATTCCATCAAGTTTTCGGAGAATGTGCAGAACTCCCACTACAATGGTCTGCAGATGGAGATTAAGAGCCAGATCAAGCGTGACCTTACTCTGCAAGCTGCGTACACGCTCTCCAAGGCGTATGATCCAGCGACCAGCGCGAACGGTGTCGGGGATCTGAATAACGTTTCCAATCCCTACAATCACGCCTACGATCACGGCCCGTCAGGTTTGGACCGGTTGAACATCGCCTTCGTGAACTTCATCTACGACATGCCGTTCTTGAGAACTAGCTCCAACAAACTCTTGAGATCGACTGTCGGCGGGTGGACGGTTTCAGGAATCGTGACACTGACCTCCGGTGAACCGCTGAACATCACCGAGGGCGGTATTACGAACTGCGCTCAAGGACTAAATAACCCGAAGACTTGCACCGGCTCCCTAATTGGTACGGGCAACATCAGCAACATCATTCCCAATGCCAATAATCGGCCCAACGTCAGCAGCGGCGTCGGCTACCCGAAGACCGTCAAGAGCTGGTTCAACGGCTCAGCGTTCTCGCCAACAGTGGCCGGAACTTGGGGCAATGAACCGTTCAACGCACTGCGTGGCCCGGGCCGCCAGAACTGGAATCTCGCGCTCTTCAAGAGCTTCCTGTTCAGCGAAGAGCGAGGCAGCAAACTTGAATTCCGCGCAGAATTCTTCAACGCCTTCAACCACACGGAGTTCAACAGCATCAGCACCACCTTCTCGTCCGGCAATTTCGGTGCTATTACTTCGGCGCATGATCCGAGAGAAATTCAGCTCGGATTGAAGCTGTACTTCTGATACGCGGTCAGTAAGTAATTCGGGCCCCGCTCGCGGCAGTGAGCGGGGCTTCTGTTTTTTCGGGGCCGCGGTTTCAGCTGGGGGCAGATCGTGCCACACATGCCTTCAACGCACTTCTTCTGCGAGAATAGGTCCTTCCGCATGAAGAGTTTGAAATCCGAACTCGTTCTAATAACGCTGCTTTCTTCAGCCCTCTTTTCCTGGGCGCAGACCCCAACTCCTGCTGACGCGATCGCGCTTCAACAGCAAGGGAAATTGCCCGAAGCCGCACGCGCCTGGCAGGCGGTGACCGAGCGCAATCCAAACGACGCCGCGGCCTTTGCCAGCTTGGGAGTGGTGCTTGCCAAGCAACAGAAGTATTCCGAGGCGTCCTCCGCTTACCGCAAGGCTCTCAAGATCAACTCCAAGTTGCCCGGGGTGGAACTCGACCTAGGGTTGGCGGAGTTCAAGCAGGGACATTTCTCTGCTTCGGCCTCAGCGCTGCGGGCCGTACTCGCAGCAGATTCGTCCAACCCGCAAGCCCGCACGCTGCTGGGCTTAAGCTACTACGGTGAACGCAAATTTGATCTGGCATCGCAATATCTCGAACCTGCCGCTAAAGCCGAGCCTTCCAATGCGGAACTTACTCAAGTGCTGGCGCAAAGCTGTTTGTGGGCCAGAAAATTTTCTTGTGCGCAGGAGGAATTCCGCCGAATCCAGGAGCAGAATCCGAATTCCGCTCCCGCCCACGTTCTTACTGGCGAAGCCCTCGACGGCCTGGGACGGACCCCAGAGGCGATCGCCGAGTTCGAAACTGCCACGAAAATTTCTCCCAGCGAGCCCAATGTTCATTTTGGATTGGGCTATCTCCACTGGAAATCGCAACAGTATGACGAAGCGCGGCAAGAGTTCGAGCGTGAACTGGCTCTCGATCCCAGCCATGCCCAGGCGCTGGCGTATCTGGGCGATATCGAATGGAAGACCAACCATCCGGACGCTGCCCTTTCCTTGCTCAAGCGGTCGATGAACGTCAAGAAGGACCTGCGCATCGTCTATGTCGATCTCGGCTCCATCTACATGCAGCAAAAAAACTACAGAGATGCCCAGACGGCGCTTCTTCGCGCGGTGGAACTCGACCCGGCTTCGCCCGATGCCCATTATCAGTTAGGACGTTTGTATCAAGCCCAGGGCAAGGCGGCGGACGCCGGGAAGGAACTTCACAAAGTACAGGAATTACACAAGAAGGCTGAGGACAGCCTTGTGGGGAAAATGTCTTCAGCCCCGCCAGCTTTGAATCCCTCGGAGGAAAAATAATCACAGGGAAGTCTGGAAACTACTTCTCTACGCCCGGCCCTTCTTTGCCGCCACTGCGGCCGCTTTCCCAACAACTTCCCACGGACGCTTCGGTCGGTCTACCGGCGCTTTATCGCGGTTTTCGATGCGGTCATATTGGTAAGACTCGCTCACCGTTCCCAGCGACTCGTTGTACAGGCTTGGCAAACCCAGCGCCTCCTTCAACTCTTCGGAAAAGGACTGCAGCGACTTCAGGTGATCGGCGGTAGCCGGGATTTCTGTTTTGGACGTCTTGAGAAACTGCTGGTATCCGCGGTTGATCAACTTCGAAATTTCGCTCCCGATCAGATACCCGGGGTATGCGAAGATCTTCACTGAATCGTCGGGCCCCTTCTGGATGGCAGCCGAGACATTGTATTTGCGCAGGAATACACGGGCATTAGTACCCGGAGCCTCGGTCACATCGAACCCATGATCGCGCAACCAGCCCAGCGCTTCCTCGTAGGTTCGTGCTTCAACTGTTTTTGCCATCTCTTTTTGTTCAACCTTTCCTTGCCGGCTTTTGCTCGTCTATTGGATGCATACTTTAATAAGGACGGAGCGTAACTTTACATGAGCTGCATCGCCGAGCGAAACTATTCATCTAATCAACCTACTACATATCCTGTTTCTGCTCATATAGCACATTACGTTGGTCACGGCGTTTCGGTTCAGTTATGGCATACGGATCTACAAGAATGGCGGCAGACACGACGACTACGGACCCTGACAAGCCGCGAGAGATCGCTGCAGGGTTGGGCGAAACGCTCGGCCACAGTTTGGTTGAGCGGATCGGCAACACTCCGTTGCTGCGATTGGACGCACTCACCCGCGACCTGCCGGGCATAGCACTTCTGGGTAAGGCGGAATGGTACAACCCCGGCGGATCGGTCAAGGATCGCGCCGCGGCCAACATCGTCGGCGAAGCCCGCCGCAACGGTCAACTGCGTGACGGCCAGATTCTGCTCGATTCCACCAGCGGCAACACCGGCATCGCTTACGCCATGTTGGGTGCAGCCGAAGGCTTCCCCGTTACTCTGTGCATGCCGGAAAATGTTTCTCGCGAGCGCAAACAAATTCTCCAGGGCTACGGCGCCAACATTCTCTACACCGATCCAGGCGACGGTTCCGACGGCGCGATCCGTCTGGCGCGCGAGTTGGCACGCAAACATCCCGATCAATATTTTTACGCCGACCAATATTCGAACGAAGCCAACTGGAAGGCCCACTATCACGGAACAGCCAATGAAATCTGGCAGCAGACGCAGGGACGGATCACGCATTTCGTTTCCATGCTGGGCACGAGCGGCACGTTTGTCGGGACGACACGCCGCCTGAAGGAACTGAATCCCGCGGTGCAATGCATCTCGCTGCAGCCCGATTCGTCCTTTCACGGCATTGAAGGCGCCAAGCACATGGCCAGCGCGATTGTGCCGAAAATTTATGATCCGCACCTCGCCGACCAGAATCTCGAAATCGCCACCGAAGACGCCTATGCTATGGCGCGCCACCTCTCGCGCAACGCCGGATTGCTGGTAGGCATTTCTTCCGCGGCCGCGGTCGTAGGCTGCTTGAAAATTGCCTGCGAGTTGCCCTTGAAGAGAGGCCGCGAAGCCGTGATTGTGACCATCCTCTGCGATTCCGGCGACAAGTATCTAAGCGAAAGATTCTGGAACGAAGGTTGATTGCTGATTCTTCACTAATAGGACCGCACGGGTTCCCCATCCTAGCCGCGCATTTTCCGGCTGGGTTGGGGCCTGTGACTTGAGTCTTCATAACGAACAACTCAACCAATGCTGAAACTAACCCGCCGCGATTACGATTCCCTCCGCCAACACGGCGAAGAAACCTATCCTCACGAATGCTGTGGCATCCTCCTTGGTCGTGTCGACGACGACGGTACCCGAATTGTTACCTCAATCGCACGCGCCGGCAACACGCGCATCGATTCGCCCCACAATCGGTACAATATCGATCCCCGTGACCAAATCCGAATTCAGCGCGAGGCGCGAGAACGCGGCGAGGACATCATCGGCTATTATCACTCCCACCCCGACCACCCTGCGCGCTGGTCAACAACTGACTTGGCCGAGGCCCATTGGCCCGGAATCTCCTATGTGATTACAAGTGTAGAAAAAGGCAAAGCGGCCATCACGAACTCCTTCGAACTCAATGGCTATGAAGATCCCGGCAAGCAATTCCTGGACGAGAAGATCGAAGTGGCATAAGGATTCATTTCGCGAATCGAGCTTCAGGAACTTACCCTCCTGAACTCATACAAGCCAGCCGCCGAAGCGGCGAAAGAATCCAGCCCACTGCGCAAGCCGTGGGCAGTCGACACGCCAGATTGAGCAAGCCCCCGGGAAGGGGCGAAAGAACCCTACCGATTCAACCGAGAGCGGCTGTTCCCACATAAAACAAAATCCAAATCCCTTGACTAGCGCGGGAAGCGCGCGATTTTCACAGTCGGCCAATAGAGTTCTTCTTCCGGGCACATCGATCCGGATCAATGCGGCGGGCGAAAACCTGCGCCTGGCGCGGATTCTGCACGAAATAGTTTCGAACTTTGCACCAAATCCGGTCATGCCCTTGTGGACGGGCTGCACTCGATTGAAACCACGCATGTTACGAGGATCGATTTTTCATTGACTGGATCTACAGAAAGAGTACAACAAGGTTGTTCTTTGACAGCTTCTTAGGTTTTTCCGGTTGGTGCGGCGTCCGGGGCTCGAGCGGAGTCACTTTCCTGATCGCAAGATTGGGAAGGAGGGTGAGCGAGGGTCTATAGCAACGCGCTGGTCGAGGAGAACGGAGAAGAAATGTTGAAGGCAAGATAGAGTTCTGAGGCGTAGGGTAGGTTTATCCGGTTGGCGGTGAGCCCGGAGCCCAAGCAAAGATCGCGCGTAGCGCCCCGCAAGGGAAGCAGCGAGAGCAGGTCGAGCAAGGGTCAAACGCGAGCTACTGGCCGAGACGAATGGACCCTACACCACCTCGGAACTCTCTTTGTTTTGTTCGAAGAGTCTTGGTGGAAGAGCGGCCCTTCAGGGCCGCGTTAAGCGCCCAAATTTGACCGGGCTTCAGCCCCTGTTTCCGGACGCTTCACTTGCCCGAATTTCCCGGCCCGCCAACCGAATAAATCCTCGGAATCCTCTGCTCTAACGGCGGCAGCGCCGGAAACGATGCATGGGGCTCCGTCTGATACCAGTAAGCGACCGAGAAATAGTTATCGGACCGATGATTCGCGTGTCCGTGCTCGATTGTCGCCCGCAGCGATTTCGTAAACGGAATCGGAGAATCGAGGTGAAACCGATACAGCGACCAGCGCCCGCCCGCACGTTCCGCTCCCACTACCGGCGCACCAAATAAACCATACGAAAACTGGTGTCCCCCGAAGTCCCATGCTCCCAGAAAATAATCTTCCGACCCGGTTCCGTTAATCGACGGCATGGCCTCGCCATCCACGAAAAACATGTCATCGCCCTCGCCCCACCAGCCATCCTGATTCTGCAGGACCGACATCGTCACGCCCACGAAGTGCCCGTGGCCAGTGGCCTCCATCCAAACGTAATTGCCTTCTCCATTCAAATTCTTCTTGTCATTCACCGCCGGATCACCGTTCGAATTCCATCGATTCGTCCAGCCATGAGCCGGCGTGGCCTGCCGGTACTCCGCGTGGAAATAAAGCATGTCCGCCGGCAGCGCCTTGTTACACAGGCGATAGTCGATATTGAAATAAAAGGCATCGACTTTGCGGGACCCCTCGTTGGTGACCGTAATGCGCGCATGTTTCTGGAAAGGCATCGGGAAAAAGCTGTTCAGAGCCTTGTCCGACCCCACCGATAATGGGAGAGAGTGATAAAGGTAGTACTGTCCAAGTCCGAGCCCAAAGAAATCGCCTACAGGCGTCTCCACGCTCGGAGTGGTTTCGCCATCCCAATACATGCGCAGGACCAGCGCCTTCAAATGATTCGGATCGTCGCTGGCGATGGTGAACCACACATGACTGATCATCCCCGGACCGGCTTCGTCGAGCAGCGTAAGGGTCTCCCCGCCCGCGATCGTGCGAGCGTCCGCATTGGCGCCGCTGCGGTCATAGCTGGAAGCTCGCTTCTGAATGTAATCCTTGGACTCCGGAAGGGTGTCGAGCCAAGTCGCCGGATCTTGCGAAAGAAGCGGGAGCGCTAGGAAGCAGAATGTGAGCAGAGCGAATAGCTTTTTCATCGGCCTCTTCCTGGTTCGAATCGAAGTCCTCACAGCGGTATATTCCCATGCTTCTTCGGCGGATTCTTATCGCGCTTCGTCTCCAGCATGGCCAAAGCCTGAATCAGCTTCTTCCGCGTCTCCCGCGGCTGGATGACTGCATCCACAAATCCCCGGTCGGCCGCCACGTACGGGTTGGCAAAGCGATCACGAAATTCATCGATTTTGTCGCGGCGTAGCTGCTCCCGATTGGCGGCCCCGTCCAGTTCGCGTTTGTAAACGATGTCCACCGCCCCCTCAGGTCCCATGACTGCAATCTCTGCCGTGGGCCAGGCATAGTTGACGTCCGTGCGAATGTGCTTGGACGCCATCACGCAATAGGCTCCGCCATATGCCTTGCGCGTGATCACCGTTATCTTGGGAACGGTGGCTTCGGCAAAAGCATAAAGCAACTTCGCGCCATGCTTGATGATTCCGCCATATTCTTGCGTCGTGCCGGGCAAGAATCCTGGAACGTCTTCGAACGTTATCAGCGGAATGTTGAAACAGTCGCAGAAGCGTACGAAGCGCGCCGCTTTCAACGACGCATTGATGTCCAGTGTTCCCGCCAACACCGATGGCTGATTCGCGACAATCCCTACCGTCCGGCCGTCGAACCGCGCGAATCCCACCACAATGTTCTTCGCGTAGTGCTCGTGCACTTCAAAAAAATAAGCGTCATCCACAACGGCGTGGATCACGTCTTTGATGTCGTAAGGCTGGTTCGACTGTGCCGGAACAATGGTGTCGAGCCCCGCATCGGCGCGGTCGATCGGATCGGTGCAGATCTTCCGCGGAGGATCATCCAGGTTATTCGACGGCACAAAGCTCAACAGCTCGCGCACCATCGAAAGGCATTCGGCGTCGTCGTGCGCCAGAAAATGCGCCACGCCCGAAGTTTCGTTGTGCGTCAGTGCGCCGCCCAGTTGATCTTTAGTGACTTCTTCGTGCGTCACCGTTTTGATCACGTCCGGTCCCGTAATGAACATGTACGAAGTCTTATCGACCATCAGCACGAAGTCGGTGATGGCAGGCGAGTAGACGGCTCCTCCAGCGCACGGTCCCATGATGGCCGAGATCTGCGGCACCACGCCGCTATACAGCGTATTGCGCAAAAAAATATCCGCGTATCCCGCGAGCGACAGCACGCCTTCCTGAATCCGCGCCCCACCGGAATCATTCAAGCCAATCACCGGCGCGCCCATCTTCGCCGCCAGATCCATAATCTTCACGATTTTTGCGGCGTTGGTTTCCGACAGTGAGCCGCCGAACACCGTGAAATCCTGCGCAAAAACGTAAACCAGCCGCCCCTCAATCCGGCCATAACCAGTGATAAATCCGTCGCCATAAATTTTTTGCTCGGCCATGCCAAAGTCGTTGCAGCGGTGGGTGACCAGCTTGTCGGTCTCTTCGAACGTGCCTTCATCGAGCAGGAACTCGATGCGCTCGCGGGCCGACATCTTACCTTCTCTATGCTGCCGCTCCCGGCGCTTGGCGCCGCCGCCATCCTCGGCAAGCTGGTTCCGCTTTTTCAGTTCCGCCACTTTTTGTTCGAGATTCATGGGCAAGGATTATAGCGTTCCCAAAGATGGTGGGTGTGCCGGGAAATCACGGAATGGCCTCGGAGCGGAGCTGCGCATAAAAGCTCAAAACCGGAATGGTATGGGTCTTGGCCTACCGTAATCTGTCGCCGCCATCACCGGTTTTGTAGTCTGGTTCCGGAGCGTCTTTTCCAGAGGAGTCCAATGTCACCCAAAAACTGGTTTCGATCCGGAGCCGCCGCAGTTCTTTCGCTGGCGCTCGCGACCACAATCTCCGTCGCCCAGAAAGATGATCACGGCCGCGGCCACGAGAAGCAAGACCGCGAGGACGGCGATGACGACCGAGGCCATGACCACGGCGAGGGCCGCGACCGCGGCAACGGCCGAGGCCACGAAAAACACGACCACGATCGCTATTCCGATCATGATCGCGACGCAGCCCGCGGTTGGTACCACAATCATTACTCGAATCTCCCGCCGGGTCTGGCCAAGCGCGATCGGCTGCCTCCCGGATTGGAGCGCCAGTTAGTGGTTCGCGGAATTTTGCCGCTGGACCTCCGGCGCCAGATGCGGTCTTGCCCACATGAACTCGAAGTGATGCTCCCGCCTCCGCCTCCAAATTATGCGCACGTCGTCATCGGTGGCAATCTGGTACTGGTCAATCGTGCGAACTTCCAGATCGCGGACGTTCTTCACCTCGAAATCAACTACTAATCTAAATATGCTGTTGCTCGTCCCCGGGAGATCTCTGCCCCTCCCGGGTCCCTCGTTTCATCAGCTTCCCTACAACCGTCGGCTCCTGCGGTACACTGCCCTCAATGTCTTCTCTCGCCGACCAGATGGGATTCAACTTCCGCCCCCCGGAGCGCCGGGTGTGGAACGTTCGCGACTTGGTCGCCGCGGTGCGTTCGCATATCGAACGCGAATACTCCGACGCGTGGGTGGAAGGCGAGATCTCCAACTTTCGCGCTCCCGATTCCGGACATCTTTACTTCACGCTCAAAGATGGCAATGCGCAAATTCGCGTGGTGATGTTCCGATCGGCGGCGCGTCTTCTTCGCTTCCGTCCGTCAGACGGCCTGCAGGTGGTGGTCCGCGGACGCATCACGGTCTATGAGGAGCGCGGCGAGTTGCAGATTTCCGCGGAGTACCTCGAGCCCAAAGGAGCCGGCTCTCTGCAATTGGCCTTCGAGCAGCTCAAGGCCAAACTCGAGACCGAAGGATTATTTGCGGCAGACCGCAAGAAACCGATTCCGTCGCTGCCGTCGCGCATTGGGATTGTGACTTCAGCACAGGCGGCCGCACTCCGCGACATTCTGAATGTTCTCCAGCGACGCCATCATTCCGTGAACGTGTTGATCTATCCCGCTCAAGTGCAGGGCGATGCGGCCCCGCACGAAGTGGCGGCAGGCGTGCGTTTTTTTAATCAGCACGACAACGTGGATGTGATCGTCGTCGCCCGAGGTGGCGGCTCGGCAGAAGATCTGGCGTCATTCAACAACGAAGCGCTCGCACGAACCATTGCTGCGTCTGATATTCCGGTAATATCCGCGGTCGGCCACGAAACCGATTTCACCATCCTCGACTTCGTTGCCGACTTGCGCGCGCCCACGCCTTCAGCCGCCGCGGAGCTGGTGACTCGCTCCCGCCAGGAGGTCGAGGATCATGGGGCTGCTCTGCTCGAGCGCCTCAGCCGCGCCATTCGCTACCGCCTGCTGATGGGCCGGCAAGCCGTGACCGAACTCGCGCAGCACGGTGCCTTCGCCCGCATGATGGAAGTGATCCGCCAGCGCCAGCAGAAGCTCGACGACCTGACCCATCGCCTGGAACTCGCCGAGCGCCAGTTGCTGGGGCAGATGCACCGCCGCTGGGAAATGATTTCCTCAGCCGTCCGCCATTACGATTTGGCCCGGGTGCTTTCCGGCATCCGCAAGGAACTGGAGAGCGGAACCTCCGCTCTGGTCTCCATCATGCGCAACGTCCTTCTCCAGCACCGCATGCGCAGCGAGCGCCTGCAAACCGCGCTGGAGTCGCTGTCTCCTCTGGCCATTCTGGAACGCGGATACGCGCTTGTATTTGATTCCCAAGGCAAGCTGTTGAAGGATGTACGGGCCCTCAAACTTGGCGATGAGATCTCGGCCCGCTTGGCTCATGGCGAAATTCGGGCCTTAGTGACCAGGAAGCACGAGTGAGCTTCCACCGGACGCGGGTGGAATTGCACGGCGACGCCCCTCGCAAAACCTCATAATATCCAGGCGCGGAAATCCCTGCATTACAATGGGTTCTCGGACTAGATTTCCAACAGGAGTGCTTCGAGTGGTGCCAGTCATCACGTCATGGACGCAAGGCGCGTGGGTGGCCCTCGATATTCTCCTCGTAGCCTTGATCATCTACCAGGTCTTGGTCATGATCCGTGGCACTCGTGCCGCCCCCATGCTGGTAGGGTTGGTCGTCGTCTCCGTAATCTTCTACCTGGCGCGGATCGGCGAGCTGACCACGCTGAATTGGGTGGTAAGCCACGTTCTTCCCTATCTGGTGTTTGCGCTGATCGTGGTCTTTCAGTCGGAGATTCGCCACGTGCTCGCCGACCTTGGCAGACGATTAACTTTTCTTGGCGGCTCTTCCGCGGAGAGCGATTCTTACGACGACATTGTCTTGGCCGCAAATCTTTTTTCGCAGCACCAGACGGGAGCTCTGATCGTGATCGAGCGCGAAATTGGATTGCGTACCCACATCGAAAGCGGCGTCCCTCTTGACGCCCGTCTCTCCTACGATCTGCTGGCCACCATTTTTCGGCCTAGCGCTCCGCTGCACGATGGCGCGGTAATCGTCCAAAAAGACCGCATCGCTGCTGCCGCGTGTTTTCTTCCTCTTTCTATGAATCCTCTGCTCTCCACCCAACTCGGCACGCGCCATCGTGCGGGCATCGGTATCACCGAAGAAACCGACGCTATTGCCGTCATTTGTTCCGAGGAAACCGGCGCTATCAGCCTCGCCATCGGCGGCAAAATCGAGCGTGACTTGACGGTCGAGCAACTGCGCGAGCGTCTGGGCAGCGAACTGCGCCGCTTCATGGCTCCCGTAACCCTCCCGACCACCATCGCGCAGCCAGATGACGAGTCCGATGCGTTTTTGCAGTCTCCTCTGCGCGAGCCGTCTCCGCAGCGGAAACCCGAATCCGGCGGGGAATCGGGGCCCCCATCATGATCGGATTCTTTCAGCGTCACATACTGCACAACTTCGGGTTGAAGTTCTTGTCATTGTTGCTGGCCGCCGGACTCTGGTTTCTCATTTCGCCCGACGAGCAGCCGGCTGAGGTAGCCGTGCGCGCCCCCATCGTCTTTCAGCACGTTCCGCCGCAGCTTGAGATCAGTTCTCAGATGATTCCCGAGGCGCAAATCCGCGTGCGTGGCCCGGAACGCGTCATCCGGCAACTCCAGGCCAACGAGATCCATGCCGAAATCGAACTGGCAGATGTCAAACCTGGCGAACGCACCTTTGAACTCACCTCATTGCAGGTGCGTCATCCACGCGACGTGAGCGTGGTCCAGGTCGTGCCCAGCCAGTTGCATCTTGCCTTTGATACTCGTCTGACTCGCGACGTCGAAATTCATCCCCGAGTGACGGGCAACTTTGCCGACGGCGATCAGATTGTTAAGGTGGATGCGGATCCGCCCCGCATCACCATTACGGGACCCCGCCAGCACGTGGAGAAGATCGAAGCGGCCACCACCGATCCCATCGATGCGACGGGCACTCGCGGCAGCGCTGTCTTCAATACGAATGTCTATGTGCCGGATCCGCTGGTGCAAGTCGTGCAATCCACTTCCATTCGTGTAACCGTGCTAGTCCAGAAAATAGGAAGTGCTTCTGCGCATTGAAGCGTTCGGTACAGAAGGCTCCCATAGGCTTTTTGGGAAGGGCACGGCTTTAGACGAGCCGTTAGGCGGCATTAGAGTGCGGGCTTCAGCCCCTCGGGTTTGCTTCCTTTCCGACGTCCTTACTCGACTCTCTTCATTTATCATTTCCTGTTCTCATTTGCGTGGATTTTCGTGAATGTTTCTATGAGCCAGCAAAGGCAGCTGTTCGGGACCGACGGAATTCGTGGTGTCGCGGGAGAATTCCCCCTCACCAAACAAAGCACGTACTTGATTGGCCGTGCTCTCGGCCACGACCTGATGCGCGCGGCGCGGAACCCGCAAGCCGTGATTGGTCAGGACACACGCGAATCAAGCGCGTGGATTGCCGACTGCGTTGCCGCGGGTCTGGCGGCTGTGGGCGTGAACGTCCATAGCGCTGGCGTAATTACGACTCCGGGAGTGGCGTACCTGGCGCGATCACGAGGGCTGGCGGCAGGCGTGGTGATCTCCGCGTCACACAATCCCTGGACGGACAATGGGATCAAGGTTTTCTCGGGTGATGGTTTCAAGCTGACCGATGCCCGCGAACTGGCCATCGAAAAGGAAATTTTTGCTCTATTGCAGAATGCGGCCGCCGCCGATGACACGGCCCTCAAGGTTCCAAAACCATCTCTGCCGGGCGAGGCCGAACTGCGTCATGCCTACGTCAAGTCACTGCGGGCGGACCTGCCCTCCGATCTGAGCAAGCTCCGGGTGCTGGTGGATTGCGCCAACGGCGCCGCCACCGCCGAGGCTCCGGAATTATTTCGCAGCCTTGGAACCCAGGCGACATTCATCCACGTTTCGCCAGACGGCAAAAATATCAATGAAGGTTGCGGAGCACTGCACCCGGAGACCCTGGGAAAGGTGGTGGCGGAATCCGGGGGCAAGTTTGACTTGGGCGTGACCTTTGACGGCGACGCCGACCGCGCCCTCTTCTGCGACGCCAGCGGCCGCGTGGTCAATGGCGATGCCGTGCTCCTGGCCGCCGCCCGCGACCTGCACGCACAAGGCAAGTTGAAGTCCGATACCGTGGTCTCAACCACCATGTCGAACATGGGCCTGGAAATCGCGCTGAAGAAGTCCGGCATCCGCATGTTGCGAGCGAATGTCGGCGACAAATATGTGCTCGAGGAAATGCTCAAGACCGGCGCCACTCTCGGCGGAGAGCAGTCCGGCCACATTATTTTCCGCGATGGCGACGCGACCACTGGCGACGGCCTGCTCACCGCACTACGCCTGATGGACATTCTCGTCCGCACCGGCAAGCCGTTGGCGGATCTGATCGGCGATCTGAAAGTGTTTCCGCAGAAAATCCAGAATGTGCGAGTGCGCGAGAAAATTCCATTCGCCCAGATTCCTGCGATACAGTCGGCCATCGACGCCGCCGAACGTGACCTCAACGGCAATGGCCGCGTAGTCGTCCGCTACTCCGGCACCGAGGCCCTGGCCCGCGTCATGGTCGAAGCCGAATCCGAAGAAAAGATGCGCTCCCTAACAGCGGGTATTGCAACAGAGATTCAGAAAGCCCTGGGAGTATAAGCGCGAGATTATGTGGAAAGGTTATGTGGGGACGGGGCGCCTTCGCCCGTCCAGCCTGGGCGAAGCCCGGCGGCCTGTCTCCTCTTGCTCTCGCGCTCTACCGCCGCTTCCGCTTCTTCCCCGCCGTGCGAACAGGCGCTTCCTCCAACACCGCAAACTGAATCTTCTTCTCCACCGGATCAATCCGGTCGACCAGCACTCGAATCTTCTGCCCCAGGTGATACCTCTTCCGCGATCGTTGCCCGATTATCTCGCGGGTGTTTTCATGAAAGGTGTAGCGGTCGTCGGTCAAAGTGTTCAGTGGCACCAGGCCTTCGACGAACAGATCGGTGAGCTCCACGAAAAACCCGAACTTGGTGACGCTGGTGATGAGTCCATCGAAGTCCTCGCCCACGCGATCCTGCATGAACTTCACTTTCTTCCACTCCATCAGGTCCCGCTCGGCATCGTCCGCCCTCCGCTCGGACTGGCTCGACTCCGCCGCAATGTCGTGCAGTTCCTCCAGCGGGATCGGCCCCCCCAAAGGCTTGAGCTCTTCCCGATGAGCTACATGATCCCGCCGCTTCGACCACGGCGAAGGCGGCTCATCCGTAGCGCCAGAGTCCCGCCGGCCCGATGGCGGGCTGAAAGCCCGCGGGAGTTTGAGGTTTCGGTCGTCCGAGCCGCCGTGCGTCACGCCTGCCAACTCGCGCGGGCGAGACGCCCTCGCTACAGCCGGCTGGACGCCGGCGCTACTCTCCGAAGCCGTCTTCCGCAGCACATCCTTCAAAATCCGATGCACAATCAAATCCGGATACCGCCGGATCGGCGAAGTAAAATGCGTATAGCTCGTCGCCGCCAGCGCGAAGTGCCCCAGATTTTCCTCCGAATATCGCGCCTGTTTCAACGAACGCAGCATCAGATAGCTCAGAATGCGCTCCTCCGGCTTGCTGGCAATTTTCTCGGCCAGCTTCTGATACATCCGCGGCGTAATGTGTACTTCCTTCGGCACTTCAACCTCGCGTACGCGCTTCCCCGTGCCGTAAGCGGCGCGCCGGTCCGTCTTCATCTGGACGCGATGAATCGGCAGCGGCCCCACGCCCAGCGAATATCCGAAGGTCGCCGCAATCACTTCAAAGTCGTAAACCCGTTTCGCATCCGGCTTCTCGTGAACCCGATACAGTGACGCAATGCGTCTCGACTCCAGATGATGTGCCACACACTCATTTGCCGACAGCATGAACTCTTCAATTAGCCGGTGCGCAATATTGCGCTCCGAACGCGAAATGCTCTTCATCAATCCAAATTCGTCGAACTCGATCACCGGCTCCGGCAGGTCAAAATCAATCGAACCCCGCCGCTGCCGCTTGCGGTTCAAAATCAGCGCCAGGTCTCGCATCAGCTCAAACGTCGCCACCAGCGGCGCATAGCGCTCGCGCGCCGCGGCGTCGCCTTCCAGCACCGCGTTCACCGCGGTATAGGTCATGCGCTCAGCCGACCGAATCACGCCCTCACTCAGTTCATAACTCACGATCTCGCCGCGATGGTCCATCTCCATCACGCACGACAATACCAGCCGTTCCACCTGCGGCCGCAAACTGCAAATATCCGTCGACAACTCCAGCGGCAGCATGGGCACAGCGCGGTCAGGAAAATAAACGCTAGTCCCGCGCATTCGGGCCTCTTGATCGAGGGCCGATCCCGGCGTCACATACTGCGCGACGTCGGCAATATGCACCTGCAACTCAAAATTGCCGTTCGGCAGCATGTGCACGTAGACCGCGTCATCGAAGTCGCGCGCCGTCTCCCCGTCAATCGTCACGATGAGCCGCCCGCGAAAATCGCGCCGCCGTTCCAGTTCCCCCGCCGGGATGACAGAAGGCGTATCCTCCGCTTCCCGCAGCGCCGCTGCCGGAAAATGATGCGGCAGATGAAACTTGCGAATCGTGATCTCGACATCCACGCCGAAATCATCCTCGCGCCCCAGAATTTCAATCACGCGCCCCCGTGGATTCTGGGTCGGCGAAGGCCAATCGGTGATCTCAACGTCAACCACAACGCCTTCAAGATCGTCCCATTCGGTCCGCCGCGCCACTTCCTCCCCCAGTACCCGATCCACTGACTTCGATTTTCGTAGCGCCGGCGTCTCGCCGGCTGTCGCGAGAGCCTGCCCTGAGCTTGTCGAAGGGGCAACTTGCTCTCGGCTCTCGGAACGCGACACACCCGCGCGCCCCAGTCCTACATTAGCTTGCGGCACCTCCATCCCCGCCGGAATCACGATTTCCTGCGTAATCTTCGAATCGATGGGTGTAACGTAGTTGCGCTGCCGCCCATAGTGAAAGGTTCCCACCACGGTGGGATGTGCGCGCATTACCGGCCGCACGATCCGCCCTTCCGCCCGCCCGTCCGGACGTACGTTACTCACGTCGACCAGCACCAGATCCCCGTGCATCGCGTTGCCAATGAGATGCGGCGCGATGAAGATATCGCCTGTGAGCCGCGCTCGAAGCGCCGGGCTCAGCGACTTTGTGTCTGGAATGACGAATCCGAATCCATCGCGGTGCATAGTCAGCCGCCCCGCAACCAGGTTCTTGTCGGCGGCCGCCTGCGGCAGCGCGTAACGGTCCGAGTCGCCGCGAATCAGCGCTCCACTGGCCACCAGTTTCTGCAAACGCTCATCGAGTTCCTGGCGCTCGCCGCCATGGAGTGCGAGTTCGCGCACTAGTTGTTTGAATCCCGCCGCGCGCTTCGGCTGCCGCGCAATGTGCTTGAGGACGACTGAATCAGAAACCATGGGAAGCTTTCAGCTTCAGCATACCTCACCTGACATATCTCTTCGGACCGTGGTTGCCTTCTTCCGGACTTACGGGAGATCCGGTCCGACGCGAGTGCCGCAACGGCAGACTTGCCACCGGGATCCGGTTACGGCTGTCTCCCGAAGGTTGACGGCAAGAACGAGTCGCTTTGTACGGTAGCGGACTGACAAAGGAAATCGGGCCAGCAAATAATCTGAAAACCTGAAGTCTTTGCTGTCCCAGAAGGTTCTAAGATGTACGACAACGCGTTGTTCTCCCTTGGAGATCCCCTCTGCTCAGTCTGCAATAAGCCTGTCTCATTAGATAATGCGAAGACAGATGAAGACGGCGCTGCAATTCATGAAGCTTGCTACCTCGTCAAAATCGGGGTGGAGAAGCCGCTGAGCAGTCCTCTCAAGGATCCCAATGCGCATCTTCTGGGATTTCCCGGCCAGAAGCGGCCTTGGGAAGATTAGTCTCGGCCAGAGCGGTTGCTCCTGCCGACAGCGCAGAAGAGGCCTAGGGGTTCTACGGTATTCCCCCGCGCGAATTAACCGTAATAGATTTCTGGCGTAACTTCCACGTTAGCCCTTGATGTTAGAGGAGGGGAAATGAGCAGCGGGCGTGGCGAACTTGACCTTTCCAGGCGCTGGGAAACGCTATATAAAGACGCGCTCTTCGAGGCAGACGTTCTACAAATGTCCCGGCGCATCCAGTTGGCGAAGCACGCGATTTTGGACCGGCTCGAGGACGTCACCTGCGCACGAAAAAAGCAGCGTTTTCAGGCGGGAGAGTTAGCGGCGCTGCGCAACGCCCATCGCTCGCTCCGAGTGCTGGAGCAACTCTACCTTAACGAAACTTCCGACAAGAAGATCGCGTAGTTTTTCCCATTGAATGACGCATGACGCATCGCGCGTGGCGCGCGAAATCGCTAGATACCTTTGCCGGCGTCATCGGGCTCGGCCAGTCCACCAGAGAACCTTCCCCACGATTCTCCAATCGGAACCCGCGGTAATGGACACCGCTTCGTATTCCCGACGATCGGACACCAGCGCGTCCATGTGGTCGAAGCGAATCATACGAGAGACCAGCAGTCCCTGCTCCTTATGCCAGGCTACGACGATTTGCCCCACAAGACGATCATTGTCCGTCGAAGACGTATCCACCGCGATGATGTATCCGTCGAGAATTAGGGGAGACATCGAATTCCCCTTTACGCGAAGACAAACCGTGGAAACCGGATCGGGACACCAATCTCGCGGGGCCGCCAACAGAGATTCGGGCGAAATGTCGGTAAGATCCGAGGTATCTCCCTGGGAGCCGGGAGTGCCGGCGTGCACCGGAAGAAGCGGAATCGCAACCAAGTCGACTTGAGCGAGCGAATGCTTCTTCTTGCTGCCCGCATTCGCAACCTGCACATCGAAAATTCTATTTTCGGCGAAACGCCGATTCGCCTCGGGCAGCACCCGGGTCACATCCGAAAGGCGCAGACCCGCCCGCTTCCAGAAGAACCAGCACAAGGGAGCATCGGCCAAATTGCCCAGGCGAATGTAGGTTTCGCCCGTGGGTTCGGCAACTCCACGTTCCCAGCGGGAGACGGCCATGGCCGACACACCCACCCTGCTGCCAAAGCCTTCCTGGCTGAGCTTGCGAGTCTGGCGCATGTCCTCGATCTTGCGCGCCCACTCGGGAACGGCGATTTCCAATTTTCGACGCACGGCCGATCACCACAAAGAATTTCGGGCCGGAGCGGAACCTCAGCGGGCCTGTCAGAGGATAGCCCGTGCACCCGTAAAGCCATTGTACGCCAACGTACCTCTCACCGTCTGCTCTGAATCGCTCATGTTAATTTAACGATGTCAGCTAGCATTAATCGTTAGCTTAAGAATCCAGTAGCTTGGCGAGGAGCAGTGTGGCGAAAACTCAGTTGAATGTCTCCGAAAAGGTCTCAGGTAAGTCCCCGTCCAATGGGAGTGACCCCCGCTCAGTACGCAATGAGATTCTCCTGGCGCTTCCTTCGAAAGAATGCGCAGCTGTCCTTGCAGAGCTGGAATTCATGGAGATGCCGGCGTACAACCTGTTGAATGAAATGGGAGAAACGATTGAATACTGCTACTTCATGAACAGCGGGATGACTTCCATCCTCACGATTATGGGCGACGGCAAAGGGGTCGAAGTCGGACTGACTGGAAAAGAAGGATTCATTGGTCTGCCCTTGATCGTAGGTTTAAAGACGAGCGCCACCCGCGCCATTGTTCAGATCAAGGGAAGCGCGTTTCGCATTAGTGCGGCTAAGCTTCTGGAAGCCCTGGCCAAGTGCCCGCAACTTGGGAAGAAGTTGAATCGCTACGCCCAGGAACTGGGGATGCAGGCCACTCAGGTAGCCGCCTGCAACCGCGTGCACAACGTAGAGCAACGCCTGGCCCGCTGGTTGCTGATGAGTCAGGACCGGGTTGGAGGTAGTGTCGTCCCTCTGACGCAGGAGTTTCTTTCCCACATGCTGGGAACGCGGCGCGCCAGTGTGACGGTGGCGGCGGGTATTCTTCAGAAAGCGGGTCTCATCAAATACGCCCGTGGCTCCGTGACGATCATGGACCGACGCATGCTGGAAGATGCGTCCTGTGAATGCTACGCCATCATCAATCGCCAGTCCCAAGCCTGGCGAAACGAAGCCCAAGCCTAGCAGATCAGAGCCTATCGCAAGTCGCGAAGCCGCGAGAGAATGCAGCCCGCGGCGCAAGAGGCTGCCGAAAAAGTCACAAAAACGGGTGCTTCGCTGTGGAAGAGCGGCCCTCCAGGGCCGCGTAAGGCGCTCCGAAATCGGAGCGGGCTTCAGCCCCGGGGCCGAAGTTCTCTCGGCGGATTGTGTCTTTCCGCAGCCTCGCAAGCCGTAAGCTAGGCACCCACAAGAGGGAAGAAGTCCGTAGGGACGCCACCCGTTCTCCCGCAACTCAAAAAGCCATAGAAATCAGAACAGTCGGTAGTATTACATCAGACCATGCCTCTGGATTCCGTCGGCTATCATCGCGGCATTCGCCTCTTCAATGCCCGCGACTTCTACGACGCGCATGAAGTTTGGGAAGATGTGTGGCGGGAATCGCACGGCCTGGAGAAAAGATTTCTGCAAGGACTAATCCAGGCCGCGGTCGCATTTCATCACTATTCCACTGGCAATGTCGTGGGCGCCCGCTCGCTGATGGAGCGCGCGCACAAGAATCTGGCGGCGTGTCCATTCGATTTTGGCGGAATCAGCGTGAGCCCATTGCTCGAATCCTTAGAGCATTGGCGGGCGGCTCTGGCCCACGGCGCAGCCCCGCCGCGACATCCGGTGATTGGCGAGCAGTGAAGCCTGGGCGCAGATCTTAGGTCTGAAGCCTGAGGTCTGAAGTCCGAAGTCTTGTCTATCGAAATTCCAGCGTGATGAATTTGGGAGACTCAAGAGTCAGCCCCCCAGCGCAGCCCTGAGCCCTCAGCGCTGAACCGATCCGGCATTTGCTGCGCTGAATCCTTGAGTGCTGAACACTGCGTTCTACAACGACAAGTACGTTTTCTTATGCAGCCAGCTGTTCTCGTCGCCAATCACAAGGTAGTCGGGCCACTGCGGCGCCGTCTTGATGAGCAGGCGCAGGCCAGTAGCATCTTTGGGAAGATTGAATTCGAGTTGTGTGGCGTAAGAGTCGGCGGGCTTCAGGGGCGTGAGCAGCGGAGTGCCTGCAGTAGCGGCCGGAGCGTACTCATGGCCGGCGCCGTCCACCACGCGCACTTCGCGTGGAGAGGGAGTCAAGGTCGCATCCCTGGGACGGCTCGGCGATGTAGTGGTTTCGTCGAATCGGGTGCGTAGAGTGATCAGGTAGCGGCCCTCCGGTTGCATCTTGACGTCGACGACGGAGTAGGCAAGATGGCAGTCAATCTCGCAGAAATATTTTTCCTGCCCGCGGGAGAGCTCGGTTTCACGACTGCTCGCCGAGAATCCAAACAGCAGGGCTAAATAGACCAGAGTGCCGCTGCCGAGGGCAATGGCGGCGATGCGGGCAAATCTCGGCTTGCGGGCAAACCAGAAGACCAGAACCGAGCCCGCGGCGAAAACCAATCCACCGCAGGCGGCAAGAAACCCCACGACGGCGAGTGGGGCCGGGAAATTCATGTTGCTGGCAATGTGCGCGTTCCACATGGTCGCCTCACCCTTTCGACAATGTACTTTACATCGCAAAGTACAAGGGGTCAAAAAAAATTGCCCTTATTCCTCGCGGGTAACCCGAATCCACTCCTCCATCTGATCGAGATACTCCGCCAGGGCGCGGCGGCCGGCAGGGGTCAGCCGATATTCGGTGCGCGGGACGCGTCCCTCAAAAAACTTCACGCACGAAATGTACTGGGCTTCCTCGAGCTTGCGGGCGTGAACGCTGAGATTGCCGTCGGTCGTCTTGAGCACCCGCTTCAGGTCGTTGAAGCTCAGCGAGTCGTTCGTGGCGAGCGCGCTGACGATGCCCAGCCGAATGCGCTCATGAATCAGGCGATCGAGTTCCGGAAGTTCTGGAGCGCGAGGCATCGTCTGCTCACGAGAATGCCCGCGAGTTTCCCGACGTTGTGCCTCGGACTTAGCGGCCTTGCGGCGCGATGGGACTGCTCTAGCCACCGTGCCTCCTGGCGATCAGCAGTCCGAAGAAAATATGCAGTCCGCCGAAACCAGCGGCCAGAAACCAGTTGCCCCACGCCGCCGGACCAAGCACGGCGAGGCCGCCCAGCAGCATGAAGCTGAGCCCCATGACCGGGACGATCGGAACCGAGAACGCTCCCCCAGTCATAATCCCAGCGCCGTAGAGCAGCAGCCAGGTAGCGGGCAGCGCAGACTGCAGCCCCGCACGGAACAGGAGAAATGTGAGGAACGCACCGGCGACCAGCGGTGGCGCCAGTCCGAGTGCAACTTTGCGGGCCGGTCCGGAAAACAACGGCAGGCCGCGGCGGTTCGCCTTCCAGGTGCACGCCAGCAATCCGATGGCGGCGGCCAGAAGGCCCTCCGCCAGCCAGACGCGCAGCCAGCCAAAAGACGAAACCTGGTTGGCCCCGAGCCAGGCAGCCCCAGCGGCCGTAACGCCCAGAAGCACTTGCCCCCACCCTGAGACCGCGGTAAACGCGGCGGAGCGCTCCATAGTGTCCCGAATAAAACGCAGGTCCTCGAAGACTTCCGGCGCGGTGCGCGCAGGCGGCCTGACGGAACTGTCCCTCTGCGAACCATGAAACCGCCGAATCCGATGTGTCCGCGGATCAAACATGAGCGGTATATTAACCCGCCTCTAATACCATGTCAAGTACTTTGCAATGCAAAGAACAGCAAAGCGCGGGGATTTTGACTTCAGTGTTTTATAAACCAACCGTTTCTACGACGAAGGCAGCAACCATCGGCTATTCTCTTGTCTGACATTTTCAAAAAACTCAGAAAAAGTCAGCCATCCAGCGGTAGGATTGAATCGTGGACTGCGCTCCCACCCGAAGGGCCGGAGATTAGCGTGACGGATATGGGCAGATTGCTGATCATTCTCGGAGTAATTCTCCTGGCGGCGGGAGTTGTGCTCACTATCCTGGGCAGAGCAAACCTGCCCTTAGGCCGCCTGCCGGGAGATATTGTTTATCGCGGAAAGAATACGACGTTTTATTTTCCGCTGGCGACTTCGCTGCTGTTGAGCGTGCTCCTTTCCCTTGTCCTGCATGTAGTAGGACGATGGAGACGCTGAACGTCTCATAGCGCGGAAATACCATGTGGGAAAATACCCAGGTGGGGACAGCCGCCACCGGCTGTCCGTCGAGCGAAGGTCGGTCCCGGTCTGTCAGAACTTGCACCTGGACGTAACCGATTGCCACAGCATTGACTTCCCCATCCTCACCCGTTAGATTCCTTGCGACCGTTATTTTGATCTTTGCATCTCGTTCGGAACGCGCGTCTTTGCCGCTCGGCGAAGACAGGGAAGCGGGTGCAAATCCCGCGCTGCCGCGCAACTGTAAGCGAGGAAACTGCCATCGGACACTGGGAGAAATCCCGGGAAGGCCGCGGGCGTTACCGGATGTGCAACCATCCTTACTCGCGAAGCCAGGAGACCGGCGCGATCCGTCTACTTCAACCTCTTTCGCGTGCAAAGGAGGCAGGTATGCGCGTATTCGTCAGCGTCTTTCTTGGTTTGATTCTCTCAGTGGCTGCTTCGGCCGCCGATCTCAAAGTCAAAGTGCTCCAAGTCAAGGTGATAGATCCGCAATCTGCGGCCGTAGCTGGCGTGCAAGTTTCTCTACTGCGCGGCGACAACAAAATCTTGGCGACGCAGATCACGTCAGCCGAAGGCATGGCCACCTTTCACACGCCAGACGCGGGACCTTTTCAGATCCAAGTCCTGGCCCCCGGTTTTGCGGCAGAGACAATTGAGGTTTCATCGCAGGCGGAACTCACCTTAAGGCTCCGCCTGGCGACCGCCTCGGAAACCGTAGTGGTAAGCGCGACCCGCACTCCGGTACCGACTCAGGCCGCCGGAGCTGACGTTGATACGCTCAGCGCGGGGCAATTAACGACTATGCAGCCGACTGCGGCAAGTGACGCCATCCGCTTCCTTCCCGGCGCCATCGTCAATGACGCCGGCCAGCGCGGTGGTCTGACGTCGCTGTTCGTGCGCGGTGGCGAATCGCGCTACAACAAAGTGATCGTCGACGGCGTCACTATCAACGAACCGGGCGGAACGTTCGACTTCGGCACGCTGCCACTGGATCAAACAGACCGCATGGAGTTTGTTCGCGGCGCCCAGAGTACCCTCTACGGCTCCGACGCCATGACCAGTGTGGTGCAAGTTTGGACGCGCACCGGCGCCACGCGCACGCCGGAATTTGCTTTTGGCGCCGACGGTGGCAACTTCGCAACCGCCAAGGGATACGCTTCCCTGGCCGGGGCTCGCGGCCGCTTCGACTACAACCTGTTCGGCAGCGAATTCAACAGCAACGGCGCCGGCATCAACAACTCATACTCGGATTCGCTCGAGGGCGCGAATGTGGGGGCTGCGCTCAACGATCGGACTTCCCTCCGCGTTCGGTTCCGTCATTCGAATAGCCATACCGGCGTTGGCGGCGAATGGGATTTCAACAACTCCCCGCTGCAGCCGCCCGATCCCAGCGACTGGTCGCAACTCAACGACCTTCTGGGCAGCGCGGAACTGGCGGTAATGGCTCCATCGGGATGGCAGCATCGCCTCACCGGCTTCGATTACGTCTATCGCTACAACGAGTTGAACGTGAACGGAGATTCAGCCAGAGTGTTTGACTTCCCATCTCACGAAGTCGACCACATCAATCGCGCCGGATTCGAATATCAGGGCGACTATTCGGAACGAAGCTGGGCGCATACAACTTTCGGAGTTCGCGTCGAAAACGAGAATGGCTTTGTCGGCAATCTTGCTTATGGATCGCAGACGCATGGCCAGCGCCTTAGCAATGACCTCTACGCCCAACAGCAGGTGGCTTGGCGAAGCCTCACGGCGATTGTCGGCGCGCGTTTCGTGCACAACAGCGCCTTCGGCAACATCGGGCTGCCGCGGGTTGCTCTGACCTGGCAGGTCTCGCGCGGAGGCGAATTCTTTTCAGGAACGCGCCTGCGTTTTTCCTATGCCACCGCCTTCAAAGAACCGCGGCTGGAAGAAACTTTTAACGGAATTCCCGCGAACGCCTTCAACATTCCAAATCCAGGGCTAAAGCCCGAACATACGCGTGCATTCGAGGCCGGCCTCCAGCAGGATCTGCTGCAAGGCAAATACGTCTTCACTGCAACCTACTTCAACAATCTGTTCCACAACCAAATCAATTATGTGACCGTAGATCCCGTTAATTTCGTGGGCGAGTACGCCAACGTGAATCAAGCGCTCGCCCACGGGGCTGAGGTTGGCGTGCAGGCCAAGCTGCGTTCTCGATTGTTCTTGAACACGGCTTACACCTACACATCGACGCAGATTCTGCAGAATCCCGCACCCATCAATTCGCTCTACGACCCGGGACAGCCACTGCTGCGCCGTCCCCGGCATTCCGCGACCGTGTTGTTGTCCTACCTGGGGACGCGGTGGGGCGGAAACATCGGCGGAAGCTTTGTCGGCCGCCGCCCCGATTCAGATTTTCTAGGCTTCGGCATCGATCACGCCGCCGGATATGTGCGCGCCGATCTTGGCGGATGGTACGCCGTGAGGCCGCGGATAACCGCGTACGTGAACGTCGAAAACGCATTAGATCGCCGCTACAACGAAGTGGTCGGCTATCCGGCGTTGCCCATCAACTTTCGCGCAGGGTTGCGATTCCGCATCGGAGGAGAATAACGGGAGAAGGACGAAAGAAGCGAGGTGCCCAGCCTTCTCGCCTCTCCGCGATAGGAGGATCTGCCGTCCCTTACGGCGTCTCCCTATAGCTCGGTCGTGTTTGCGAGAGTGAAAGAGACGACGTACCCCCGAGCCGCAAAGCGGCGAAAGAATGCAGCCCACAGCTTGCCCTGAGCTTGTCGAAGGGGCGCAAGCCGTGGGTCGCGAAATGGAAACTGAACAAGTCCCGAAGGGGCGAAAGAGGAGTGCATCCTCTCAGCAGTAACGCGGAAGATCACGGAAAATTTCAAAGAGTTGGGGGCCATACCACTGCTCGCTCCCTAGCTGATTTTTTGCGGCGATGGCGGCAAAGGCATGCACGCGGCGATTTTCGCGCCAAAGTATTTGGTACGAGCCATAAGAAGTTTCTCGATCTCCACTTCCTTCAGCGGCTGCTGCCGTCCGAGCAAATGCGTGACCAGGGCGATCTGGGCAAAGTGCTCAACGGTTTCCATCTTCATGTAAGCGTGTTCAAGCGTGTCCCCATAGGTCACGACGCCGTGGTTCGACATAAGAATAGCGTCGTAGCTGGGGACATAAGGCTCAAGCGTTTGCGCCAATTCCGACGTGCCCGGCGTCCCGTACCGCGCCAGCGGTATGCATCCCAGCCCCATGACCACTTCGCAAACCAGCGGTTCAGTCAATGGGATGCCGGCTGCAGCAAACCCGGTCGCGGTCGGCGGATGGGCATGCACAATCGCCTGAATGTCGGGCCGGGTACGATAAATCAGCAAGTGCATCCCCAGTTCGCTGGTCACGTTGCGCCGACCGGCGACTTGCTGCCCGTCCAGGTCGACGATGACCATGTCCGCAGGCCGCATGGCGCCCTTACTTACGCACGTAGGAGTCACCAGGACGCGGTCGCTCTCAAGCCGGACGGAAAGATTGCCGTCCATGGCGGCCACGAACCCGTGTTCGTGGAGCATGCGTCCGTAATGAACGATTTCTTCCCTATGTTTACGTTCCGTCGGCATGGTTCCCTTGCATGGTTATCCTGGGAGAGATGTTAAAAAGCAGGCCGCAATCAAGCACCCGCATAGTATCAGCAGCCCCCTCGCCGAGACAATCCAATTTTAGAGGAAAATCAAACACGAAAGGGCAAAAGTTTGCGCAATTTTTAGCAAAATGGGACGCGAAGGGGCGCGAGCTGAGAGCGGGAAGCGGAAGGGCCGCGAATCGGATCCGGTCAGGGCGCGGATCGACGGCTAGGGAATGAACTCATCCGGGCCCAACACCACCAGGCAGGAGAGACACCCAAAAGCGAGCGGTGGACTAGGTCGTCTGGACCCAGAACTTCCAGTCAGTATTTGGGTGTCCCTGTTCAAACAACGAAGGATCTCTTTGAGCGAGTGCTTCTACCAAGCTTCGTATGCTGATGTTCTTCGACGGTCTTTCCTCGTCAGCCACGTCTCGATGCTGCCACCTTGTTGTCTGGACGAACTTCGATACGTCCTTGCACATGGGGAAGTGGCTCAGGAGAGTCTGGTCACTCATGAAGAGTCGGCTTTCTCCCAGACGATGAACAAGGAAACGTAACAGCTTGACCTCGGCCAAAGTCCCTGGTCCAGGTCCACGGTCTATCGTGATTCCAGCTTCGGCGTATTCCTCCCGAGTTGGAGCGAAAGACATCTTCTCCCCGCCTACGCTTACTGACCAGCGGCTCCAGTCTGCGATGCATTCGTTCGTTTCTGCGTCGAAGAGCGGCTGTTGCGGCAAGGAAGCGAGAGGGACTTCCGCGCCAGCGAAGCCTCCCTTTGCAACACATGAACCATAGGCGTAGAGATCATCAACAAACCCGACCTCCTTGGTGGAAAAGCCCAGAACCTCAAAAACAATCAACCAGTCTTCGGCCCCACGAAAGGCGGTGAGACGAGTAGCTGCAAACTCCACGTAGGCGTTGTCCAACACCGGAAAATTGAACTCCGCTGCGTGCTTGTCTAAGTCCTCAAGAATCTGACGTGTGTTCATATTCACTGTTGAGGTTGGTCCTGTTTCTTCGCTGCCCTAACCGCAGCAGGGTGGGCGACCACCAACCGCCTACAGCCCTCAACAAGGACGGTGGCCCGCAGGTTTACAAGCCTCAGTGCCTCCAGTGCAGCCGCCAACAGGGCGGCCAGGTCGCTCGCCCCGCCGCGTAGCCGCGAAAGAATACAGGCTACAGCTTGCCCTGAGCTTGTCGAAGGGGCGTCAGCCGTGGGTGGAGCAGTGAAAACGCACCCAGCCCCTGAGGGGGCGAAGGAAAATTTACGACACAGACTCCGTAGGGGCGCCTGAAGATCTCGCACAAACACTGACTCGGTGGGGACAGCATGGGGAAGCGCGCATCCCTATAATCAAAAAAGCCGTGCTGGTCACCGATTTCCATTACCACCTTCCCGAAGACTTAATTGCGCAAGACCCGCTGCCGGACCGCGCGTCATCCCGCCTGCTGCATGTGGCCGGCGCGATCGATGGCTCTCTAGATCAGGCGACGGCGCAATATCCCAGCCATCGATATGATCGGCTATTCCGCGATTTTCCCCAACTGTTGAGCCCAACCGACCTGGTCGTCTTCAACAACACCCGCGTCTTCCCCGCTCGACTCTACGGACGCCGCGGCGGACTCCGTTCCCAGCCCGTAAGTCCGCGCAATCCCGCGTCCCGGGATTTTCTTCACGGACGCATCGAAGTTCTTCTCACCCGCCAATTGCAGCAGGACCCCAACGAATGGCAATGCCTGGTGCGCCCAGGACGAAAGATTGGAGTCGGGGAACACCTGTTTTTCGGAGATGAAGATGAACTCCACGCCGAGGTAATCTCCCGCGCCAGCTTTGGCGAGCGACGAATTCGATTCGCGCCCGCCAGCGATTTCTTCGCGCGCATTGAGAAAATCGGTCACATTCCTCTGCCGCCATACATCGCCCGCGAAGATTCTTCCGCCGACCGCGAACGCTACCAGACGGTCTACGCCAAAGAGCAAGAACGCGGATCGGTCGCTGCTCCCACCGCCGGCCTTCATTTCACCCCGGAGATTCTTGCCCGGATGCGCGCCCGCGGAATTGAAACCGCCGAAGTCACTTTGCACGTTGGCCTGGGAACCTTCCAGCCCGTGCGCAGCCAGCGCGTAGAAGATCATCAACTGCACTCGGAGGCCTATTCAATCTCGGCCGAAGCCGCGGAAAAGGTTAACCGCGCCCGCAGCGAATCGCGCCGCATCGTCGCCATCGGCACCACCACGGTACGCACTCTGGAATATGCGGCTCAAAAAAACGCGGGCGAAATAACTGCCCGTTCGGGCGAAGCCAATCTCTTCATTTATCCCGGCTACAAGTTTCAGGTCGTGCAAGCGCTGCTCACGAATTTCCACTTGCCGCAGTCCACGCTGCTCATGCTTGTCTGCGCTCTAGGCGGAAAAGAAAACATCATGCGCGCCTACGAGCACGCAGTCGCCCAGCGCTACCGCTTCTATTCCTATGGAGACTGCATGTTCGTGGAATAGAGGCGCAAACGCCGCGGTCTGTCTGCAAAAAGCGAAACGGGCATCCCTGCGGATGCCCGCTCCTAGACACCGGCCAAGCGTTTCAGCGAAACCTAAGCCCGCGCGCCGACCGCCGCTGGTTCTGGCGTCGGAACAGCCTTGTCTTCGCCGTTCGCTTTTTGCTGCGGCGGTTGCGGCTGTCCGCCTTTGCGGATGTCGATGCCACCTTTGAAGAACGCACCGTCTTCAATCGAGATGCGTGCCGCAATCACGTCGCCAGTCAGCGAACCGTCGCTTCGAATGTCGACGCGGTCGCTGGCTGTCAGATTCCCGCGGACTTTGCCCAGCACGACAATCTCCCGCGCATTAATGTTGGCTGCAACCACGCCATTGCGCCCCACCGTCACCCGATTGCCGGAGAGATTGATCGATCCCTCCACGCGGCCGTCAATGTAAAGCGACTCAGACCCGGTCACTTCGCCCTTGATGACGAGCGACTTGCCGATCGTAGCCTGGTCCGCAGTAGTAGTACTCAATGGCCGGGGAGCGGAGGGCTCACTGGCCGTCGAAGTCATGGTTGGCGCACTGGGGGTCGAGGTCGTCGGGCGTTCCGGCTCGGCAGGTCGAGCAGGCGTCTGGGGCTGATTGGTCGGCTTCCACATGGGGTAAAAGATCCTTTCCTTGTTGGGATTAGGGGTCACAGGCCGCACGTTCGTGACCAAAACCGATTGTACTCCGACAGCCTGCCGTCAGTGCTGTGGAAAATCCTTTATTTTCAATCGAGAGTTCCTCCAATGGTACGCCCAACCGGCGCGTTCGGACTGGCGGACGGCCATCCCGGGGCTGCATACTTTCTGCTTCTAGGCGTGTAACGATTCCCGAACAGATTGCCAATTCCTTCCGTTCCACCCGATTGCGGAGTATGCTATGGCTCCCAAGGCATCAAGAAAAGACATCGAAAACGGAAATCTCTGTAACGAGTCTAATCCTTTGGAGTTTAAGTAAGAGAAGGGCTATCCGGTTCGCTCACGTTCAGAAAACCCGGATTCAGCCGGCAGGATTCCCTAGGAAGTAGGAGCCAAGCATGCCAGAATCAGCAGAATCCACCCCAGCAGCCGTGACCGTCGCTCGCCCCGAGCCCGGCGAATACGCGCCCTATTATGACCGCTACATCTCCTTAGCACTGGGCTCCGACATTCTCGCCACGCTCGATGCCCAGAGGCGCACGACCATGACGTTGCTCTGTGGCCGCGACGAGGCTGACGGCGATTTCCGCTACGCCTCCGGCAAATGGAGCGCGAAACAGCTCTTGGGCCACGTGTGCGACACCGAGCGTATCTTCGCCTACCGCGCCCTGCGCATCGCCCGCGGCGACCAGACTCCCATCGAAGGCTACGAGCAGGACGACTACGTCCGCAACGGCCCCTTCGCGCAAGCTCCCTTGGCGGAACTCATCGAGGACTACATTGCCGTCCGCCACGCCACCCTAACTCTCTTCCGCAACCTTGACGAACCTGCCTGGTCGCGCCGCGGCGTAGCCAACAAGAACGAAGTCAGTGTCCGCGCCCTGGCCTACATCATCGCCGGCCACGAACTACACCACCGCAGGATCCTCGAGGAAAAGTATTTCTTCGCGAATCAGCGTACGTAGCGACAGCCGCCCTTCGACAGGCTCAGGGGCAAGCTCTCGGCTGTCCGGCAAAGTTCCTAATGCTGTCCGCGTGGGATATCTCTGTTTATTTTTTTTAGTGCCTTCCCCGTAAAATCTTGGCCTGCATGTACTTGCACGTCTTGGATATGGTCTGTCGCCCGCAAAATCTTGAGCCGCAAAGACTTGCGCCCAAAATATTCCAGAGTAAGGAGTTACGCAAGCATCCTGAAGGTCGCTATGGAATGGCACACGACGCATGTCCCAGTGTGGAGAGGTTTAGCTGTGGAACGCAAGGTCACATGTCACAAGACCCTGTGGAAATGTGAAATTTAAATTAAAACGAGTCCCGCAGTTTCGTATGCTTGCATGCCGATTCAACGACTCGTCGAACGCACTTGAGCAGAAAAAGAGGTCGCCGGCAGCAGTTGCTGTCGGCGACCGAAGTTCTAGATCGTTAGTCAGTAATCGGCCTAGGCGGCTTTGCGCCCTCCGGTCGTGTCGCTCTTGCCAGGGTCGGATTTCGCATCCTTCGTGAAAGACAGATTTTGGCCTCTCGTCTGCTCCAATAGTTTTCGTTTTCTCCAACGGTTGTATAGAGGGACCCCTCCGCCTATGAGGAGCACGACTACGATGATAGAAACGAACATCGCTGCGGATCCACTGGTGGAGGCTTTCGTAGCAGGCGCAGCAGGTGCTGCGGGTGCATTGGCGGTCGCCGAAGGCGGGCCGGCAGGCGCGATTGCAGCCGCGTCCGCGACAGGTGTGCTCATAGGTTCAGCCGGTGCGGGCGTAGGTGCCGCTGCGGGTGTGGCTGACGGTTTCCGAGGTCGTGCAGAGGGCTGCGTTCGGTGAGTAGCGGCAGCGGGTGCGATCTCCGAAGGTGTACTGACGATCGCGGCCGGTGCAGCGTCGGCGGGCGCGGCGGCCACCGCCGGCGTGGCGACAATTGAAGCAGGTTCAGCGGCCGGTTGGGCAGCGGCAGGAGGTGCGCTGACAGTCTCGGCAGGTACGATACTCACAGCAGGCGCAGCCGCGGCCGCCGTGCAGTGTTCGGAGATCATGTTCAGTGCCGTGACTGCAAGGCTGTTATCGCCCGCACCTGCTTTGTTCCCGACGAGGTTTACATCCTGTCCCACATACGCCTTAA
>CAWHTJ010000006.1:750000-756376 GCA_963832235.1 uncultured Acidobacteriaceae bacterium
TGAAGGACGTGGCAAGCTGCGATAAGCCTCGGGGAGCCGCAAGCAGGCTTTGATCCGGGGATTTCCGAATGGGGAAACCCACGGAGGTAAACCCTCCGTACGGCGTAATGAATCCATAGTTACGCACGAGCGAACCCTGGGAAGTGAACCATCTCAGTACCAGGAGGAAAAGAAAGAAACCTCGATTCCGAGAGTAGTGGCGAGCGAAATCGGAACAGCCTAAACCTGTTCGACCTTCGGGTCTGGCAGGGGTTGTAGGGTCGACAACAGTAGAGTTACCAATCCAGTCATTAGTCGAAGCCCTCTGGAAAGAGGGGCCATAGAGTGTGATAGCCACGTAGACGAAAATGACCTGGACTCGAAGTCGATACCTGAGTACCGCGGAGCACGAGAAACTTTGCGGGAAGCTACGGAGACCATTCCGTAAGGCTAAATACTAGCTTCTGACCGATAGTGAACCAGTACCGTGAGGGAAAGGCGAAAAGAACCCCAGCGAGGGGAGTGAAATAGTACCTGAAACCGTGTGCCTACAAACGGTGGGAGGACTATGCGGCGCAAGCCGAAAGTCTGACCGCGTGCCTATTGCATAATGAGCCGGCTAGTTATTCTTGTCAGCAAGGTTAAGCGAAAGCGAGCCGTAGCGAAAGCGAGTCCGAATAGGGCGATCCAGTTGGCAGGAATAGACGCGAAGCGGGATGATCTACCCTTGGCCAGGCTGAAAGTGGGGTAACACCCACTGGAGGGCCGAACGGGTGTTTGTTGAAAAAAGCTCCGATGAGCTGAGGGTAGGGGTGAAAGGCTAATCAAATTCCGTGATAGCTCGTTCTCTCCGAAATAGCTTTAGGGCTAGCCTCGGATGATTTGTCGTGGTGGTAGAGAACTGAATGGACTATGGGGCTTTCCAGCTTACAGAATCCAATCAAACTTCGAATGCCATAGAACAACCAATCCGGGAGTCAGACGGCGGGGGCTAAGCTTCGTCGTCGAGAGGAAAACAGTCCAGATCGCCTGCTAAGGTCCCAAAATACAAGCTAAGTGGGAAAGGAAGTCGGAACGCCCAGACAGCCAGGAGGTTGGCTTAGAAGCAGCCATCCTTTAAAGAAAGCGTAATAGCTCACTGGTCAAGCGGTCCGGTGCCGACAATTTAACGGGGCTTAAGCTTGTTACCGAAGCAGCGAATGCATGGTGTAACAGCCATGCGTGGTAGGAGAGCATTCCCAACAGTTTGAAGGTAGACCGAAAGGACTACTGGACGGTTGAGAAGAGACCCTGCCGGCATAAGTAGCGATAACGGAGGTGGGAACCCTCCGCGCCGAAAGTCTAAGGTTTCCTGAGAAAGGTTAATCCGCTCAGGGTCAGGCGGTCCCTAAGGCGAGGCCGACAGGCGTAGCCGATGGACATCCGGTTAATATTCCGGACCTCCCTTGTGTTCGTTATACGATGGGGTGACGCAGTAGGATAAGCAGGCCGTTCTATGGCTATAACGGTCGATGCGTGCAAGGTGTTTCTCGTAGGCAAATCCGCGGGGAAGCTATCACTGAGACGCAAAGCAGTACTCCGTATGGAGGAAAGCTGCCGATTCCACACTGCCAAGAAAAACCTCTAAGGAGAACGTAAGGGAACCGTACCTCAAACCGACACAGGTAGACGAGGAGAATATCCAAAGGCGCTCGTGAGAACAGTTGGTAAGGAACTCGGCAATATAACCCCGTAACTTCGGGAGAAGGGGTGCCCCGGTAGAGTTAGAGTTTAATAGCTCAAAGCTCGAGGGGGCCGCAGCGAAATGCGCACTGCGACTGTTTAACAAAAACACAGGTCTCTGCAAAGTCGAAAACGACGTATAGGGGCTGACGCCTGCCCGGTGCTGGAAGGTTAAAGGGAGAGGTCAGCCGCAAGGCGAAGCTTCGAACTGAAGCCCCAGTGAACGGCGGCCGTAACTATAACGGTCCTAAGGTAAACCAAAACCAAGCGAAATTCCTTGTCGGGTAAGTTCCGACCTGCACGAATGGCGTAACGAAAGTGCGACTGTCTTGCCGACTGACACGGCGAACTTGTAGTGCCGGTGAAGATGCCGGTTGCCCGCAACTAGACGGAAAGACCCCGTGCACCTTTACTATACCTTTACCATGAACTATGGCCCTTGCTGCGCAGGATAGGTGGGAGGCTTTGATTCCAGGCTCTCGGGCTTGGAGGAGCCAACGGTGAGATACCACCCTGCGAGATCTGTGGTTCTAACTTACTCCCGTGAACCGGGAGAGGGACATGGTAAGGCGGGTAGTTTGACTGGGGCGGTCGCCTCCTAAACGGTAACGGAGGCGCGCGAAGCTACGCTCAGGCTGTTTGGAAATCAGCCGACGAGTGCAAAAGCATAAGCGTGGTTGACTGCGAGTCCTACAAGACGAGCAGGTACGAAAGTAGGCTTTAGTGATCCGGTGGTTCTGCATGGAAGGGCCATCGCTCAACGGATAAAAGGTACGCCGGGGATAACAGGCTGATCGGAGCCAAGAGTTCATATCGACGCTCCGGTTTGGCACCTCGATGTCGGCTCATCGCATCCTGGAGCTGTAGAAGGTTCCAAGGGTTAGGCTGTTCGCCTATTAAAGCGGTACGTGAGCTGGGTTCAGAACGTCGCGAGACAGTTCGGTCCCTATCTGTTGTGGGCGCAGGAGATTTGAGAGGACCTGTCCTTAGTACGAGAGGACCGGGATGGACGAACCTCTTGTGTTCGAGCTGTCATGCCAATGGCACCGCTCGGTAGCGAAGTTCGGTTGTGATAACCGCTGAATGCATATAAGCGGGAAGCACTCCTCAAGATGAGATCTCCCAACCCGTAAGGGATAAGAAGGGCCCAGGAAGACTACCTGGTTGATAGGCTGGAGGTGGAAGTGCAGCAATGCATGTAGCTTACCAGTACTAATCGCCCGTTCGGCTTGACCATAAAATTTACTCGGTGCAGAAACAGCTGTCAGCAATCAGCTTTCAGCCATCAGCTAGAATCTGAGCTGAAGCGAGAGCAAGTTTCTTCTTAACCGCCAGAACCTTGGATGGAAAAGAAAAAACACGCTGACAACTGTGCGCCGACGCTTTTCGGATTCCAAAACGAAGCCTTTCGGCTTCCAGAACGAAGAAGAAAGCAAAGCCGAAGTAATACGTGGCAGAAATCGGAAATAAGCAAGATGAAAGTAAGCCACACCCAATCTATTCAGTTGTGAGGTTTCGTCCTCACGATCTTTGATAAATCAGCTTCTAGCTCCTAGCTTCTAGCTCAATCCGATGGGCTCAGGCTATGGCAGAAGCCGACAAATCGAGTTTGCAGCGAGGAGTCTTTCCCAGATCGCGATGAAGTTTGCGCCGGGGGATTCAAGCTAGTAGCCAGGAGCTAGTAGCTAGAAGCTGCTTCAAGTTGTCGGTAATCATACCGCGGGGGATCCACCCGTTCCCATCCCGAACACGGAAGTTAAGCCCCGCCGGGCCGATTGTACTGCACGCGAAAGTGTGTGGGAGAGTAGGTCGTTGCCGGCATTAATAAAGGCTACTAACAGAAATGTTGGTGGCCTTTTCCTTTTCGCGGGTGCCCGTCTGAACTCGTCTGCTATAATTAATTGGTCGGTGCCCTCGCGCACACGACAAAATCGGCGGCATCGCCCGCTCAAAAAACTAGGAGTTACCCCAATGGGCAAGCAGGTCCATCGGATTCACGCGTTCGAGTCTCGCAAGATTTCCCACCCCGTTTTCAAAACCATCGACAAGTACTGGCTCACTGTCAAGGCGACGGACTTTCCTGCCGGGATCAGCGCCGCCGCTAACGCACGCGAGCCCGTCGGTCTCAATCGCCTCGTCTATCGCGACGTTCGCGAGAGCTTGGAAGGAACGGGCGCCGAGCCTGGGACCTTCGATCTGATGAACAAGGGCATCACGATCCTCGCGAAGAGCGTTCGCCTGATCGACAAGGAAGAGCAGATTTTCGAGATCACCGTGGACGACGAAAGAGGCGGAGTCGTCGACGGCGCCCACACCGCCAAGATCATCGAGCAATGCAATCGCGACGGTACGACAAACGAAGATCAATACGTCGAAGTCTACGTCCGCACCGGCATCGAGAACGGGCTCATCACTGACATCGCGCGCGGGTTGAACACTGGAATGCAGGTCGCGCCGAAGTCGATCTACAACATCGACGGCGTCTTCGATCTGGCTGAAAAAGGAAGTCGACGGCAAACCGTACGAGGACATGATCGCGTGGCGCGAATCGGACAGCAAAGCCTACGACGTTCGCGATCTCATCAGCGTCCTCGAACTCTTCAACGTGTTCGATTTCCCCAACGCCAAGGCGAAGCACCCGATCTCGGCGTACGAGAAGTGGAGCATCCCGCTGAAAAAATTCGCGGACGACTTCGAGGAGAACAATCGAAAGCTGAAACACAGCAAGTACTACCGCCTTCGGCCGATCTTGCACGATGCGCTCGTGCTCTACGATCACATCCGGCACGACTTCCGCGACCTCCACAACGAGTCCGGCGGACGCGCGGGGCGAATGAACATCGTCGACGAGGCTGGCAAGAATCGGACGCTCGACTTTCCCTTCGCTCAGCTCGAACCGAGCAAATATCGGCTCACTAAAGGCGCGGCGTATCCGATGGTGGCAGCGTTCCGCAACATGGTCGAGGTCGACCCGTTGGGGAACGTCGAATGGCGCGGAGGTTTCAGAGCGGTCCTCCGGCTGTGGAAGGAAGCGGGCTCCGAGCTCGTTACTGAGACCTACAACGCGACCGAGGACATCGGGCGCACACCCGATCACCTAGGCAAGAATCGGAAGCACTGGGACAATCTCCACATGAAGCTCCAACTGCGCCTGCTGCGAGCCCAGCTCGAAGTTGAGCGCGCGCGAAGTTGAGGCCATTATGTGGGAGCCCACGTTCTCAGGATAAACTCCGGTCCCTGCCGGCATAAAAAAGGCCAGTCTGAGAAATCAGATTGGCCTTTTCCTTCGGTTCCATTGAGCGCGAGATCCTTCGCAAAAACGCTCAGGATTTCGGCAGAAGGCTCCCGCGCGCAAAGGACGCGCGCTCACGCCTTCTAAGCGCCTCAAGTCTACGGATTCGGAAGCGGGGGCAATAACTCACAATGCTCGACGCACTTTACCGTGTTGGCCTCGACAGTGGCTTTCTTGTGGCCGGAAAAATCGATGTCGGGGAGGATCAGCAGGGTTTGCGTGCCATTGGCGACGTTAAACGTGCAGTTGAAGCTCATGGACTGGACGCCACGTTCCTTGCAGCCGGTTTGGTCGAGGGCGTCGGTGAGGGTTATGGTCTTGTCGTAGACCTGATCGGCAAGATGCGATGGCAGCAGGGCGACCGTCAGCGGGATGGGCGACTTGATCTTCAGGCTGAGTTCCTGGCCGTCGTGGTCTGGAGTCATCAGACTGTAGACCTTGGGTGCCGGCGTGATGTCGTATTTTTCGTTGAGTATGCGGCGCCAGTGGAACTCCGGCTGAAGGAAATTGTAGTACTGGATGTGGAGATCGTTGGGGGACATGAATTGCCGCGCTCCCGGTCCGAGGATGGCGCCAATGGCGGTGAGGACGGGCTTCTCGGGCCTGCGCTCATCGCGGAAGGTAATGATCATGGGCCGATCGGAGGGAAGATGACACTCGTAAATCGTGCTGGTGACATGCTCCTTCACGCAGAGGAGGCTGAAATTCGCAGGGGCTCCGGGGCGCATGGCGGCGTTCCATTCGTCGGCCCAAGCCATGGCCACGGTGACCGGATATCTGGAGTCAATTTGCACATGCATGTCGCCGCCCCCGACAGCGGGAGTGTAGACGCGGCCGGCGTGCAGGCTGGCAGGTTCCAAAGGGATCGTCGCGCTGTCGGCGGCAGTCCAGACAGTCGGATTTTGCGCATACGAGTTCGCGGCCAAGGCGCAGAACAGCAGCGTGGCGAAAATCGAAAGGTTCCTCATACTAGAAGTATTGGCTGGGTCGATGCGCGTACCCTAGCGAATTCGCGAGGGGAGGATTACGAAGGTACCAGGTGCCCGCGACAATGGAGGATGTGTGGGGCGGGCGCCCCCGCCCGCCAATGCCGAAGCCAACGAAGTTTCAGGGAGATGTGCCTACCGATTCCTGATGCTGGAGCAGCAGGAAAACTCAGAGCTTATTTGCTATTGGCCTTTTCGCGGGCGGGGGCGCCCGCGCCAAATGACCATAGGTCTGGATCCACCCATAACCATGGATACTCTTCTGCCCTCCGCACCAATCCTCTCCTCACCGGATTCTGTCGAATGTACTCGCACTTCTCTTCCAAACTCTCATCCGACCGCAGCACATGATCAAACGACTCTTCCTCCCAAACTGGCCCGGAAAGATTGAAGACTT
>CAWHTJ010000007.1:0-179112 GCA_963832235.1 uncultured Acidobacteriaceae bacterium
GAGCGAAATTCCTTGTCGGGTAAGTTCCGACCTGCACGAATGGCGTAACGAAAGTGCGACTGTCTTGCCGACTGACACGGCGAACTTGTAGTGCCGGTGAAGATGCCGGTTGCCCGCAACTAGACGGAAAGACCCCGTGCACCTTTACTATACCTTTACCATGAACTATGGCCCTTGCTGCGCAGGATAGGTGGGAGGCTTTGATTCCAGGCTCTCGGGCTTGGAGGAGCCAACGGTGAGATACCACCCTGCGAGATCTGTGGTTCTAACTTACTCCCGTGAACCGGGAGAGGGACATGGTAAGGCGGGTAGTTTGACTGGGGCGGTCGCCTCCTAAACAGTAACGGAGGCGCGCGAAGCTACGCTCAGGCTGTTTGGAAATCAGCCGACGAGTGCAAAAGCATAAGCGTGGTTGACTGCGAGTCCTACAAGACGAGCAGGTACGAAAGTAGGCTTTAGTGATCCGGTGGTTCTGCATGGAAGGGCCATCGCTCAACGGATAAAAGGTACGCCGGGGATAACAGGCTGATCGGAGCCAAGAGTTCATATCGACGCTCCAGTTTGGCACCTCGATGTCGGCTCATCGCATCCTGGAGCTGTAGAAGGTTCCAAGGGTTAGGCTGTTCGCCTATTAAAGCGGTACGTGAGCTGGGTTCAGAACGTCGCGAGACAGTTCGGTCCCTATCTGTTGTGGGCGCAGGAGATTTGAGAGGACCTGTCCTTAGTACGAGAGGACCGGGATGGACGAACCTCTTGTGTTCGAGCTGTCATGCCAATGGCACCGCTCGGTAGCGAAGTTCGGTTGTGATAACCGCTGAATGCATATAAGCGGGAAGCACTCCTCAAGATGAGATCTCCCAACCCGTAAGGGATAAGAAGGGCCCAGGAAGACTACCTGGTTGATAGGCTGGAGGTGGAAGTGCAGCAATGCATGTAGCTTACCAGTACTAATCGCCCGTTCGGCTTGACCATAAAATTTACTCGGTGCAGAAACAGCTGTCAGCAATCAGCTTTCAGCCATCAGCTAGAATCTGAGCTGAAGCGAGAGCAAGTTTCTTCTTAACCGCCAGAACCTTGGATGGAAAAGAAAAAACACGCTGACAACTGTGCGCCGACGCTTTTCGGATTCCAAAACGAGGCCTTTCGGCTTCCAGAACGAAGAAGAAAGCAAAGCCGAAGTAATACGTGGCAGAAATCGGAAATAAGCAAGATGAAAGTAAGCCACACCCAATCTATTCAGTTGTGAGGTTTCGTCCTCACGATCTTTGATAAATCAGCTTCTAGCTCCTAGCTTCTAGCTCAATCCGATGGGCTCAGGCTATGGCAGAAGCCGACAAATCGAGTTTGCAGCGAGGAGTCTTTCCCAGATCGCGATGAAGTTTGCGCCGGGGGATTCAAGCTAGTAGCCAGGAGCTAGTAGCTAGAAGCTGCTTCAAGTTGTCGGTAATCATACCGCGGGGGATCCACCCGTTCCCATCCCGAACACGGAAGTTAAGCCCCGCCGGGCCGATGTACTGCACGCGAAAGTGTGTGGGAGAGTAGGTCGTTGCCGGCATTAATAAAGGCCATATTCAGAAATGAATATGGCCTTTTCCTTTTGAGCTAGAATGTCACGGCTTACTTGGATCGAAGGTTTTCACGCGAGGACGCAGAATACGCCGTGGCAAATGCGCTAGAGAAACGTGGACTGTTTTGGTGGTTCAATCCCGGACATGCCAATACAGCCTCTGTTGGCGCTGGGGTTCCTGGAGCACTTACGGTTACAGAGCAGGGTCATGTCCAGCTTCAACTAGATGGCCCGCTCTGGTTTGAGAATCCGAAAGTGAGCTTCGAGTGGGATAGCTCACGATGGCTGCCACAGGAAACTAGAATCGAGGGGCAGATAGAAGAAGAAGATGACACGCGCCATGTCCTTCTGATGAACTTGATTCGCACCGATTTCTCCTTCCTGGATGACCAGCCCGCTCGTCAAAGTTATGAAGCTGACTTTTGTTTCACGAGCGATTTTCCGTTCCCGCCGGATTTCGACCCGGAGATTTTTCATGCGATACGGATTGAATTGACCGGGCTCGAGGAATGGCTCCAACTGGACAGCATTCAAGTCGATCCCGAGTTCCGGCGTGGTGACCGGACTGAAGCGAATATTTCTTATGAGAACCAATCTTCTTTTTCTCGAAGGAGCGTCCTGTGCGAAAAGTCGATATTCACCAAGTTGACTGGCTCGTCCATGTCCCAAACGAACAGCAAAGCTTTCAGGACGTCCGTGCTGATTTTCTAAGAATCGAGGGTTTGTTTGCGCTTCTTGTCGGGGCTTATTTCCGGCTTGACTGGCCATATTTCGTTAGCAAAAGAGACGATACTGAGTCGTGGTACAAGCTCTACTGGTTCCGAGGCCCGCAAGGCGACAAGCTGCCTTGGTCGGTTTTCCTGTGGACGAAGTTCTCATCGGTCCACACCATCTTTGGGAGCCTTCTTACTCGATGGCAGACGATCTCTGAAAAGCAGCGTACTAGTTGCGGACTGTATCTTGCGTCGCTCCAAAGTCCTTTGCCCCAACCGGAGCATGAATTCGTGAATCTCATATGGGCGGTTGAATCCCTCCACAGAAGCTGGCAGCTCGACGCGAACGAGTCCTTAAGGTCGCGAACCGCAAAACAAAAATAGAGGAAGTGTTAGGCAGATTCTCCGGGCCCGGTGACGGAAAGCTCCGGCAGTGGCTCCAGGGCAAGCTCCGCTATGCGTACGAGCCGTCGCTTGAAGATCGAATTGTGGAGACGTTCAGTCATCTCCCGCTCGGCATCGGCCCAGCTCAGTTGCGTTCATTCGCAAAACGCTGTGCCAGCCGCCGGAATGATATTTCGCACGAAGGAGGCGCGAGGCCAGGGCAAGACACCGATGCTTTTCGGGCAGACATCCGGGATCTTGCTGGCGCTTTGCGGTATTTATTCCATGGCCTCTTGTTGCATGAAGTAGGTTTTCCGGCTGAAGCTTTGTTGAAGACTATGACGAGCAGTTCGCTCGCTCAGCGCGACATCATGCCCGCGTTGAGTCGTGTTAGATTGATCTGACTGCCCAGAGCTAGCATCCCTGATCTTGAAAGGCCACGTTCAAAAATGCGCGTGGCCTTTCCGTTTTGGGACGGATGCTTGCAATAAAGTGGTATCGACTCTCATTTGGAGAACGTGGAAGAAGGCGATGGAGTTATATTGACGCCTAAGGAAGAATATCCCCGTGAAGGACTCGCTCGGACCCAGGAGATGGGCAGTCCGTGAGGAGATTTATGTGCATTGTGTGTGAGCGCGAACTATGGGGCGAGCACCGAGCACTCGAATGCGAGTTCTTCAAGCCCTGCAAAACATGTAGCAAGTTCCCTGGCGCCAGCTCCGAAGGAACCTGCTATCACTGTTTCGCTATTGGCAACATGATTGATGAGTGCCCCGAGTGCGCCGGCAAACCATGGAGCGACGAATTTCTGGAGGCCAAAGACGAAATCGAGGGCCCGGATAAGCTGCTGGTCCCGTTCTAGTTACCAATCGATCCGCTTGGTTCCGGCCACCAAATCGAAATGGCGGTCGCGGCTCAAGAGGGGAAGAGAATGCTGCCGGCACAGTGCGGCAATCCAGATGTCATTGGTTGGAATCGGCTTGCCCTTGCGCTTTAGTTCGAGACTGATCTCCGCGTAATAATGTGTGGTCGGCTCCTGAATGTCCAGCACCACGCAGTCATGGAGCAGTTCCTGCCAGCCAGTTTTCGTAGCTGGCCCGATGGCGCGACTGGGCGATGCCATGGCGATACTCGCCGAGCACAATCACGGGGAGCGCCATCTGTTCGGCGCGGGCGAGAACGGCAACCACCCCAGGGTCATCGTCCGCCGCGGCAGACAAGGCATTGGTATCAAGGATCATTTTTTAGGAATCAATTCCAGAGAATCATTTCCAGAGAATCACTGCCAGACTTCCCGATCGATCTGCTCGAACGCCTCTTCCACCCGCTTTTCGATTTGCTTTCTCTCCTTATGCAGGTGTTTGAGCTTTCCGAGATGTTTCATCCAGGGCTTTTCCTGGGTGGTAGTTTTCAATTTCTCCTGGACCGCCTCGGTGACGAGCTGGCGCAAGGGAATTCCGCGTTGGGCGGCGGCTGACTTTGCGCGGCGGAACAAAAAATCGGGGATCTCGAGGGTTGTTTTCACTCTCCCATATTACCATATTTATGGGAAGCAATTGCGAAGATGCCCGTTTCCAGCGGAACACGTAAATCGAGATCCTTCGCAAAAAACGCTCAGGATTTCGGCAGAAGGCTCCCGCGCGCAAAGGACGCGCGCTCACGCCTCCTGGGCGCCTCAACTCTACGGATTCGGAGGCGGGGGCAATAACTCACAATGCTCGACGCACTTTACCGTGTTGACCTCGACAGTGGCTTTCTTGTGGCCGGAAAAATCGATGTCGGGGAGGATCAGCAGGGTTTGCGTGCCATGGGCGACGTTAAACGTGCAGTTGAAGCTCATGGACTGGACGCCACGTTCCTTGCAGCCGGTTTGGTCGAGGGCCTCGGTGAGGGTTACGGTCTTGTCGTAGACCTGGTCGGCAAGATGCGATGGCAGCAGAGCGATCGTCAGCGGGATGGGCGACTTGATCTTCAGGCTGAGTTCCTGGCCGTCGTGGTCTGGAGTCATCAGACTGTAGACCTTGGGTGCCGGCGTGATGTCGTATTTCTCGTTGAGGATGCGCCGCCAGTGGAACTCAGGCTGAAGGAAATTGTAGTACTGGATGTGGAGATCGTTGGGAGACATGAATTGCCGCGCTCCCGGTCCGAAGATGGCGCCAATGGCGGTGAGGACGGGCTTCTCGGGCCTGCGCTCATCGCGGAAGGTGATGATCATGGGCCGATCGGAGGGAAGATGACACTCGTAAATCGTGCTGGTGACATGCTCCTTCACGCAGAGGAGGCTGAAATTCGCGGGGGCTCCGGGGCGCATGGCTGCGTTCCATTCGTCGGCCCAAGCCATGGCCACGGTGACCGGGTATCTGGAGTCGATTTGCACATGCATGTCGCCGCCCCCGACAGCGGGATGGTAGACGCGGCCGGCGTGCAGGCTCGCAGGCTCCAAGGGGATGGTCGCGCTGTCGGCGGCAGTCCAGACAGTCGGATTTTGCGCATACGAGTTCGCGGCCAAGGCGCAGAACAGCAGCGTGGCGAAAATCGAAAGGTTCCTCATACTAGAAGTATTGGCTGGGTCCAGGCGCGTACTCTAGCGAATTCGCGAGGGGAGGATTACGAAGGTACCAAGTGCCCGTGATCACCAGACGCTCCCGTGCGCAAAGAACGCGCTGTTAAGCCCCGCAGGGCCGATGGTATTGCACGCGCAAAGTTTTACCGCGCTAAGTTGAGATGCCAATAGATCGAGGGGAGAGGGGTACCCATCGAGATCGTGTTTTTCCCAAATCGGAAATTGGAATGCGACAGCTAAATGCGCTGCCGCGACAGAAGGCGTCGCGGCCTGGACGGGTCAGAGGACCCGTCCCCACATCGAGCATCGCTAATGGACGGCGTTTTTTCCGGGCCCTACTAGGGCTTGGCCTGGGAAAACGCTTTCTACTAGCTTTTCTTCGTCGATCACTGGGGTTCCTGCTACCAGGAGATAATGCACGCCGACGCTTGGCTCCATGGGCTTTTCGAACGTCGAGCGGTCGGCGATGGTTTGGGGGTCGAAGATTACGATGTCGGCGTCGGCGCCTTCCTGCAGGCGTCCTTTTTTGTACGCGTCGGGAGTGGATCGCGCCAGCATTTCCGCGGGCATGAACGTCATCTTGTTCAGAGCTTCCATCAGGGTCAGCGTTTTTTTCTCACGCACATATTGGGCGATCACGCGCGAGTAAGTTCCGGCGTTGCGGGGATGTCCTTCGGCTCCGTCGCTGGCGATCATAACGAGCGGGTTGGGAATAATGGCGTCGACGATCTCCTGAGTATTGGCGAAGATCAGTACCCATTGTGGCTTGCTGGAGTTGTGCAGTTCGTCGAAGCGCTCTTTGGTGAGGTGCTCGCCGGTGTCGGGAAGGACGAGGTTGCTGTAGTCGATGCCGAGCTTTTCGCGCCATCCGGGATTGAAGAGGGCGGAGTTGATGGCGGTCATGCCGGCGATGTAGGGATAGGCTTCGGTCGTGACGTCGAGGCCGCGGGCGCGGGCTCCAGCGACGAGCGAGATGCATTCCAGCGTATCGCGCAGGCAGGTGCTGTTGATGTGAACGATGTGCAGCGGCGCTCCGGTGATCGCCGCCGCGCCGATCACTTCCTCGACGGACTCGATAGCGGAGCCGGGTTCGAGGCGGCCGTTGCTGCGCAGGTGAGTGTAAACCGGCAGCTTGCGATCGGCGGCGACGCGGAACATGTCGATGACTTCGAGGCGCGTGGCTCCGGGAGTGTATTGAATACCCATGCCGACGCCGAGAGCTCCGGCGTCGATCTGGTCGCGCAGGCGTTGCTGGATACGTTCGATCTGTTCGGGAGTCGCGGGTTGGTCGGTGCCTGGTCCGCTTTGCGGCAAGATCGTTCCATCGGGCAACGGCGCGCCGAAGATCAGGGCGCGGGCGGCCACGTGGCTGGCCGTCGTGCCGTAGTGGATGAGCGAGTGTCCCTGCTTGGCGTTTAGGAATTGGGTGACGTCGGGGGCGCCAATTTCCATTTCCAGCGCGGTGGTTACGCCGTCGAAGGCTTTCACGCGCTGGCTGGCGGGATCCTGGCCGTGCTGGTGCAAGTCGATGAATCCGGGGGCGACGACCAGGCCGGCGGCGCGGATGACGCGGCGTCCGCTGAGCGGTTCGGTGGAGATGCGTGCGATTTTCCCGTCGCGAATGCCGACGTTGCGGATGGCGTCGAGGTGGGTGTCGGGGTCGATGACGCGGCCGCCTTCGAGGACTAGATCGTATTGCTGGGCGTGCAGGAGTGGGGAGAGGAGAAGAGCAAGAATCAGCTTGCGCATGGTGGCTCCGGAGGTAGGGATGATAGCAGGAGCGGGGTATCTGAGCATGTGGCGGGTTCGCCGCGACAGAAGGCGTCGCGGCCTGGACAGCCGGGGGCGGCTTTCCCCACATGAGCAGTGGCAGTACCCCACTGCCGCGACAAAGATCGTCGCGGCCTGGACGGGTTCAGAGGACCCGTCCCCACACAAGCATCGCATCCCACATAAGCATCGCATCTCCACACAAGCAGATTGATCAACTACACTTACTGCTCTTGAAATCCATTGGACACATGCTGGCGCGGTATACGGCTTGGGTTCTGGGGCTGATGCGAGTGCTCGGGATCTGGGGGCCGTTTGTGATTGCGTTTGCGGACAGTGCGCTGTTGGGCATGCCGGTGGATTTTGTGGTTGCTACTTATGTGTACCAGGACCGTAAGCGGCTTCTGATTTACATTGCGATGGCGTCGCTCGGATCGGCGCTGGGGAGCATTCCGTTGTACATCCTGGGATATCTTGGCGGAGAAAAGGTGCTGCGCAAGCGGATTTCGGAGGAGCGCTTTTTGAAGATTCATGCTTCGTTTGAACGGCATGAATTTTGGGCGCTGATGTTTCCGGGGATGCTGCCTCCGCCGACGCCGTTCAAAATTTTTGTGCTGGGCGCGGCGGTATTTGAAATGCGGTTTCGCGATTTTCTGGTGGCGATTTTTTTGGGGAGGTTTGTAAGGTTTTTGGTGCTGTCGTTGCTGGTGCTATGGTTTGGGCCACAGATTGTTGGACTGTTCGGCGGGGTGGTGAAGCGGCACTGGATTTTTGTGACCGCTGTCGTCGTGGTCGGGATTTGCTTGTGGCTGGTGGTGCGGCTTCGGCGGCGAGTGGATGAGGATGATCGGGTGGAGTGAGGTTGGCTGGAATTTTATCAGCTGAAGAGGAATGCGCTGCCGCGACAGAAACCGTCGCGGCCTGGACGGGTCAGAGGACCCGTCCCCACACGAGCATCGTTCCTCCATGAGCATCTTTTATGCCGCGGCTATGTGGTTGCCGGGTTTGTGTTGGCGGTCGGAGATGACTTGGATTATGACTGGAGTGGCGAACATGGCTGCGGTGAAGAGGAGGTCTCCGGCGACGCCGTTGCGGAAGAACGGGATGCCGGCCTCATAGCAGGTCAGCAGGCCGGCGAAGGTTCGCGGGTACATGTTCCAGGCGGCCCAGACTGCGAAGTTACTTACCAGAAAGAATGAGACGGAGCCGGCCAGCGCGGAGCCGAGAATTCGGAGGGCTCCGGCGTTCCGCTTGAGAGTGGTACCTAGCCCGAGCATCCCGGCGTACCAAGCCCAGGTTACGAAGTGATCCCAGCTGAAGGGATAGCGATAGACCATCGTGGTAAGGATGACGTCAGATGCGGCTAGGAGCACGAGCGGGATCCACATTTGGCGGCGAGGGCCGCGGGCGCCGAAGAATAGAAGAGCTGCACCCACTGGAGTGAACGCCATGGGATGCGGGATGAAGCGGAACGCGAGAGCGAAGAGAATGAATGCGTAGGCCAGCATGGATCACCTCGGATGAAGCTCTATTCTGGGCGCTGGCGCAGCTGGCGTCAAGCGAGGATGGGAGCGCGGGGACAGTTACGCGCTGTTCCAGGCGCGTTGGAACTTAAAAGCTCGAGTCCTCAGGGGCTAAAGCCCGCTCAGAATCTCCGCGCATTACGCGGCCCTGAAAGGGCTGCTCTTCCACGGCGAAGTACGCATTCGCGCAGCGAAAAGGCCTGATCCACGGCCAGTGCGCGTTTGTGAGTTGGCGAGGGCTAGTCGGGTTCGGGGACGATCAACTGACCTTTTTTGGTTTCGTAGACGTCGCCGACGACATGCAGGTTCTTGTCGATTTTCACGGCTTTGCTCAACGCGCGGCTGCTCGGGCGACCGGCAATCGTAATCCCGGCAAAACGCAGATCCTGAAAGAGGACGATGTAAACCTCCTGCGGAGGTTGGAGGGATTCGGTTTCGGTGATGGGATATTTCGCCCAATCCAGAAAGACGCGTCCGATGTAGGAATTCTTCGCGGCCAGGGTAACGGGGGTTTCTTCCGGTTTGTAGCGGATTTCGAGGCGACCTTCGGGATCGACTTCGGGGGCAAGAGAATCGACCGAGCGCAAGGGCAAAGAATGCGGGCGTCTCCACAACGCCGTACCAGTGGAATGGATCGATCCACTTGGGATAAGCGGAGGCTCGCAGGGGATCGGCTCCGTTGTAGGTGCGGGCTTCGAGGGCGTTGACGGCGCGGCGGTGTTCATAGTCGCGCAGGCCCCACAGGAGAACGACTCCAGAGAGCGCGAGCGTGGCGGCGACTCGTCCATGAGGAGCGTGCGGCGGGCGCCGATTTCTTTGTCGATGAGACCAAAGAGCGATGGGATGATCAATCCGAGAAGCAGGAACGCGAACATCACCGGCTCGAAAATGAAAACGATGTCCCAGGAATACCACTTCTCGGAAAACGGCCAGAAACGGGCGCACGCCGTAGTTGTTGGTGAAGTCGAGCAGGATGTGGCTGAGTCCGGCGAGGCACGCGTAGAGGTAAAGGAGGCCCCAGCGTGGAGGTTGGTTGGGGTCGTTGAGTTGGCGCCCACGGATCCTCCCGCCGCGGAGTAGCCAAACCAGATATACGAACCCGAGTACGACCATGCCGTCGAGCGGAACGCCGAGGAAGGAGTGGGTGAATCCGCGATGGTGGGCGAAGCCGAAGGCCGGACCACGAATCCAACCGCCAATGATGTCTAAGTCGGGAGCCTCGGCGGCTAGCGTTAGCGTGAGCGTGGCCAGCGCGGTCTTGCGGTTGAGGCCGGCGCGTCCCAGGCAGGCGCCGGTCAGTAGGTGAGTGATGGGTTCCAAGTGATTTGCAGGATTCTATTCTGAGACGCTGGAAAGCGCCAGTGGAGTCACGGTAGGATGTCGCGCGGACAGTCTTCAGTGCGCGCGAGATCCCCTTCAACTGCGCTCAGGGCAGGCTCTCGCCCCGCTGGCGAAAGCGCGGGGCTTCGGGATGACGCATTCGTCCACTCCGCGAGCGCGGCGAGCGTCCCCCGGACGAATGCGTCCGGGGCTACGGGGCTGCTCTTGGAATCAGAAGGGGGAGCGATTTGGCCTGGGTGAGCGGGATTCAACGCGGCGCAAGAAGTGTAAGTGCATCCGGGACAACGGTGATTTCGGCGGGGAGCGTGCCCAGGAGTTCGCCGTCGGCTTCAACGTAAATCTTGCGTTGCTCGTTTTTCTCGTGTCGGTCTTGCGACGTGACGGAAGGTGACTGGTATTGGCAGGACACTCTTGTGCTGTGGGCCAGATCGATGCCGGGGATTGTCCAAGGAAGGCGGAGAAGGCCGCGCGTCACGTACGCGAGATAGGCCGCGCGGCTGGCGGTGCGGCAGAAGACCAGGCGCATATCGTCGCGGTCGAGAGAGGCGCCGGGGGCGAGTTCCTGCAGGACTCCGCCGAAGTTGCGAATGCGGACGGCCATCAGTTCGGTGACTTCGACTTGACGCGTAGTCGAGCTGTTCTCCAGATATTCCGCCGCGAAGCGCGTCATGGGATAGCTGAACCATAAGTGCCAGGCTTTCGCGTAGTAGGCAGCCATGCCCATGCGCTGTTTGGTCCCGGTGTGGAGTTTATAGAAGAGGTGAGCGTCGACGCCGACCCCCGCCGCGACAACGAAATAACGGGTGGCAGGGATTCCCTGGAGATCGGTACAGCTGACACGGCCGAGCGCGATGCGACGCGGCACGGCCTGTAGGGAGGCCTTAGCCGCAGCGAATATCTTGAACGGAAGACTAAGATCGTGTGCCAGGGCGTTAGCGGTGCCGATGGGCAAAATGGCGAGCGCAGTGGAAGAATTGGCGAGAACCTGAACGATGTTGTGAATGGTGCCGTCGCCACCGCAAGCGAAGATCGTATCGCAACCGGAGTCGATGGCGCTCTGGGTTTCCTCTACGGCGTGGTAGGGAGATTGCGTGGGAATGAGATCGGCTTCAACGCCGCCGGTTTCGGAGAACAGTGAGTGCGGATTCCAATTCGCGCTGGCGTTGCTTGCTGCCGCCGGAATCCGGATTGTAGAGCAATGCGGCCTTGCGCATAGCAGGTTCGAAAGTGATTGTCGAACCTGGATTGTACCTGAGGAGAGAAGTGCGCTGCCGGACGAAGGACGTCGCGGCCGGACAGCCGAGGCCGATGCTCAACTATGAGAGAGCGTTCGTCGCAGTTTTTTGCGCATGACTTGGCACGGGGGTTTGTTTTGGCATAAGCTGGGCAGCGCTTATCGGGGCGTATTTCCACGGCCGTTTCTAGATTGCTTGGGGCTCGAATTTCAAAATTGATTCAGGAGGATTGACCAGATGAGAATTCTGGCGCAGGTGCTGTGCGGTGCTTTGCTCTGCCTGGGTGCGACGGCGCAAGATCATGCCTCGCACATGCAGACCCACTCGGTCACGCTGGTGACCGGTCTGGGCGATCTTCATCACCCTGTCTCCACGCACAATCCCGAGGCGCAGCAGTTCTTTGATCAGGGGCTGCGTTTTATTTATGCCTTCAATCATGACGAGGCGGCGCGATCGTTTCAGCACGCCGCGGAACTCGATCCTAAACTGGCGATGGCTTACTGGGGCGTGGCCGAGGCCGTGGGACCGAACTATAACGATCCGGCAGATCCGGAGCGCTACAAGCACGCGCACGATGCGGTGCAAAAGGCCGTGGAGTTGTCTGCTGGCGGGCCGCCGAATGAGCAGGCTTATATCCAGGCGATGGCGAAGCGGTTTCCTGCCGATCCGAATTCCGATCTGAAGAAGGCTGCGGAGGAATATCACGACGCCATGCGGCAAGTCTCGGCCGAATTTCCCGATGACCTGGACGCGGCCACGCTGTTTGCCGAGTCGGGAATGAATCTGCATCCGTGGGGATTGTGGCATCAGGATGGCACGCCCGAGGCGGGCACCGATGAAATCGTGGCCACGCTGGAATCGGTGATGAAGCGCGATCCGAACCATCTGGGCGCGATTCACTATTACATTCATGCGGTGGAGGCCTCGAATAGTCCCGAGCGCGCTTTGGCTGGGGCGAACAAACTGGCCGCACTCGCGCCTGGCGCGGGACACATCGTGCACATGCCGGCGCACATCTACATTCGCACCGGGGACTACGAGGCTGCGGTCAAGACCAACGAGCAGGCGGCGGAAGTGGATCGCGCTTACATCAAGGCGACGGGCGAGCAGGGTATTTACCCGATGATGTATTACAGCCACAACCTGCATTTCGTCGCGATGTGCGGCGCCATGAACGGCCGGTACGCCGAGGCGCGGAAGAATGCGGATCTGCTGGCGGCGAACGTGGGGCCGCACGTGAAGGAGATGCCGCCGCTTGGAGGGTTTCATGACGATTCCCATGGCGGTGGAGGTTCGCTTCCATCATTGGAACGAGATTCTGAAGATGCCCGCGCCGGATCCGGCCATGAAGATTACGACTGGCTTCTGGCATTTCTCGCGCGGGCTGGCACTGGCCGGCACCGGCAAAGTGAGCGAGGCGGAGGCGGAGTACAAAATTGTCTCTGACGCGCAGGCGGCGACTCCTGCTGACGAAATCTTCAATGCGCCGATCAATAACAAGACGAAAGACATTCTGGAGATCGCCGAAGGACGTTCTGGGCGCGAAGATCGCGATGGAGAAGAAGGACACGACCGGAGCGATCGCCATGCTGCGCGAAGCGGTGGCGATTCAGGACACGCTCAAATATGGTGAACCGCCGGACTGGTTCTTTCCGGTGCGGGAGTCGCTGGGGGCGGCGCTGCTTGCTGAGCGGGGATGCGGCGGGCGCGGAGAAAGTATTCCGCGAAGACCTGGACCGCAATCCGCGGAATCCGCGGTCGCTGTGGGGATTGCGGCAGGCGTTGCTGCAGCAGAAGCGCGACTACGATGCGGGATTTGTGCAGAAACAGTTTGAAGCGTCGTGGAAGGGCGGGCCCGCGGCGCTGAAGCTGGATGATCTGGTGTGAGAATTTCGCAACTCGGGCAGTCGCTGGCCAACCGTTTGTCCCGCCTATAATCTTCTGCGATGGCTGCCGCGAAGGACTCCGAAAAGAAGATTGAGGCGCTGCGCGAGAAGATTCGCCACCACGAATATCTCTATTACGTTCTCGATAATCCCGAGATCACCGACGCGGAATTCGACAAGCTGATGCAGCAGTTGAAGGATCTGGAGAGCGAGCATCCGTCGCTGGTTACGCCGGATTCGCCTACGCAGCGTGTGGGCGGGCAAGCCGCGCGAGGGATTCGTCAAGGTGCGGCACTCCACGCCGATGTTGTCGCTCGACAATACTTACAACGAAGAAGAACTGCGTGACTGGGAACGGCGTGTGCATGAACTCACCGGGCGCAGCGAGGTGGATTATGTCTGCGAACTGAAGCTCGATGGCATGTCGCTGGCGCTGGTGTATGAAGACGGGCGGCTGGCGCGGGGCATGACGCGCGGCGATGGAACCGTGGGGGAAGATGTCACGCTCAACGTGCGGACGGTGCGCTCGGTGCCGTTGTCGATTCCGAAGGAGAAGTTGAAGAAGGCGGGGATTCCGGCGGATTTTGAAGTTCGCGGCGAGTTGCTGATGCCGACAGCCGTCTTTCAAGAAAATGAATGAAGAACGCGAACGCAACGGGCTTGTCAACGTTTGCCAATCCGCGCAATTTCACGGCGGGCACGGTCCGGCAGCTGGATTCCAGACGTTACGGCGCAGCGGCGGCTCGATTATTTCTCGTACATGCTGCTGGTCAATGGGCGGACTTATTTCGATCGACATTCGAAGACGCTGGATGCGCTCGAGGCTGCTGGGTTCAAAGTGAATCAGGCCGCAAGCTGGTGCACTCGATGGACGAGGTCTGGGCTTTTATTCAGGAGTGGGAGGGGAAGCGCGAGTCGCTGCCTTACGAGATTGACGGGATCGTGGTGAAGGTCGACCGCATCGCATTGCAGGACGAACTTGGCTTCACCGGGAAAGCTCCGCGCTGGGCGATCGCTTACAAGTATGCGGCGCGGGCGGGGATCACGAAGCTGGAAGACATTCGCGTGCAGGTGGGGCGCACGGGCAAACTGACGCCGGTGGCGATGCTGGCGCCGGTTTTGATTGGGGGCACGACCGTTCGCAACGCCACGCTGCACAACATGGACGAGATCGAGCGGCTGGGCGTGAAGATTGGCGACTGGGTGCAGGTGGAGCGCGGCGGCGATGTGATTCCCAAGATTGCGAAGGTGATCGAAGACAAGGAGCATCCGCGCGGGACGAAAGATTTCGTGATGCCGGAGAAGTGTCCGGTGTGCGGGACGAAGGTGGTTCGGACCGAGGGCGAAGTCGATTATCGCTGCGTCAATGCGAACTGTCCGGCGAAGCTGCGGGAGACGATTCTGCACTTTGCCTCGCGCGGCGTGATGAACATTGACGGCATGGGCGATGCGCTGGTCAATCAACTGATCGAGCGCGGTCTGGTCAAGAACGTGGCTGACATCTATGACCTGACCAAGAAGGACCTGCTCAGCCTGGAGCGTTTCGGGGACAAGTCGGCGCAGAACATTCTCGATGAGATTGAGGCATCGAAGAAGCTGCCGCTGGAGCGGGTGATCTACGGGCTGGGTATTCGCTTTGTTGGCGCGCGCACGGCGCAGTTTCTGGCGGAGCATTTTGGATCGATGGAGGCGTTGGCGGGCGCCAGCTTGGAAGAACTGCAGAATGTGAATGAAGTGGGACCGAGGATCGCGGAGAGCATCGTGGAGTTCTTCAGCATTCCAGCGAATCGTAAGCTGGTCGAGCGCTTGGGCGAGGCCGGCCTCGCGTTCAAGGGCGCGAAGAAGGAGCGGGGCACGAAACTGGCGGGAAAGACATTTGTTCTTACTGGCACGCTGGCAAAGCATACGCGGGACGAGGCCAAGAAGATGATCGAGGATGCGGGAGGGCGCGTGTCGGGCTCGGTCAGCAAGAAGACGGACTACGTGGTGGCGGGAGCGGATGCGGGATCGAAGCTGGATAAGGCGCGGCAGTTGGGAGTGGCCGTGATCGATGAGAAAGAGATGGAGAGACTGGCGGGCTGAAAGAACCGCATAGGGACATCCGCCTCGGCTGTCCAGCCAAGCGGTAGCGAGGCGACTACTCCACAGACAGTTTTGAGCTAACGCTTCAATACAGACCTACGGAGCGGCTCAGCTTCGCCCTCGCCGGACAGCCGAGGCGTGTTCAGTTCCATGACATCCGAGGCGGCTGTCGCTACGTGGTTCGAGGAGACCACTAGCCGATCGCCTCCCGCATCCTCTTCCACGTCACCTCCAGCGTCTCCGGCAGAATGCGCGTCTCGCCGATGACTGAAACGAAATTCGCGTCCGCGACCCAGCGCGGCAGGATGTGCATGTGAATGTGTCCGGCGATGCCGGCGCCGGCGGCTTTGCCGATGTTCATGCCTAAATTGATGCCGTCGGGGTGGTAGAGTTCGCGGAGGACGGATTCCATCCGCTGGGAAAGCGTCATCATTTCGGTGGCGGCTTGGGCGGGGAGTTTCTGCAATTCGTCCAGATGCGCGTAGGGGACGATCATCACGTGGCCGGGCGTGTAGGGATAGGCATTCAGGATGACGTAGCAGTGCTGGCCGCGATGCACGATGAAGCTTTTCGAGTCGTCCTTTTCTTTGGGCGCGTCGCAGAAGATGCAGGCGCCGGTCTTTTCGGTGGCGGAGACATAGGCGTAGCGCCACGGGGTCCAGAGGTAATCCATAGCAGGGGAGGTTAGCAGATGAACGCGGATCTCGCAAACTTCGCCTTCAGCCAGACTGTCCACGCGCGAGATCCCTCGCCCCGCTGGTGAAAACGCGGGGCTTCGGGATGACGCCTTATTCTGGGGGGCAGCCGTAAAGTGCCAATATTTCTCATCCCGTGCCGCCCGCGTCAGCTACATTCGCCCGCGTTGAAACCTCGCTGTAACATTCGAACGGATTTGCGTTTGACACTGTTCGCGGGGCGTTGCTATAGTCGAAGTGTTCCCATTGGACGCGGGTTCTCTGTTAAAACGTCCGACAGCTGGGATTGTCCAAGCTCATTCGCCAGGGTGAGCCCACCACAACCAAACGACTCATCCAGCAGTCCGCAGAGCACTCCGCATCCCGTTATCAGAGAGGCATAACCTTGTTCGACGAGACCACCGCCCACAACTCCGAATCCAACTCCACTGTCGCAACCGAAGCTGAACCGACGACAGAACAGCAGCACCAGCCCGAACCGAATCAGGCTGCCGCCATCACCGACAATTCCACCGAGACACATGCGGACTCCGCTGGTTCTGCGGACGACAAGAGCGCAGCCGGCGAGGACTTCGCTTCTGTGCTGGAGAATTTCACCACCGAAGCGGAAGAGGCGGTGAGTGAGGACCGCGTCATCAAGGGCACGGTACTGAAGCTGACCGGGACGCACGTGGTCGTCGATGTCGGCGCCAAGTCGGAAGGGATGCTGCCGCTGGCGGAAGTGCTCGATCACGAGGGCAAGCCCAAGTTTAAGCCCGGCGACGAGATCGATGTGATGCGCGAGAAGGGGCCGGCCGAGGAAGGCTACATTAACCTCTCGCACCAGAAGGCGCAGCGCATTCACGCCTGGGAAGAGATTGAGAAGGCCTACAACGAAAAGAAGCCGATTAAGGCCGTGGTGGTGGATCGCATTAAGGGCGGGCTAACGGTCGACATTCTAGGGGCGCATGCTTTTCTGCCGGGATCGCAGGTGGAGCTGCGGCCGATCCGCAATCTGGATGGCATGAAGGGTCAAACGCTGGAAGTTGCGGTCATCAAACTGAATAAGAAGCGCGGCAACATTGTGGTCTCGCGAAAAGATCTGCTCGAAGGAGAGCAAAACGAAAAGCGCTCGAAGACGCTGGAGCATCTGGAAGAAGGATCGATACTCACCGGAGTCGTTAAGAATCTCACCGAGTACGGCGCGTTCGTGGATCTGGGCGGACTCGATGGTTTGTTGCACATCACCGATATGTCGTGGGGACGGCTGACTCACCCCAAAGATCTGGTGAATGTGGGCGACCAGATTCAGGTAAAGGTGCTTAAGTATGACAAAGAGAAGCAGCGCGTTTCGCTGGGATTCAAGCAGCTGACGCCTGATCCCTGGCTGGATGCGGAGCATCGCTATCCCGAGGGCGCGCACGTCGGGGGTCGCGTGATCAGCGTGACCGACTATGGCGCGTTCGTGGAACTCGAGCAGGGTATTGAGGGGCTGGTTCACGTCAGCGAGATGACCTGGTCGAAGCGCATGAAGCATCCGTCGAAGCTGGTCAACGTCGGCGACCACGTGGAATGCGTGGTTCTGAACGTAAATCCGACCGAGCGGCGCATTTCGCTTGGGATGCGGCAACTGGCGGCCAATCCGTGGGATTCGTTGCATGAGAAGTTTCCTGTCGGCATGACCGTGGAAGGCCGAGTGCGCAACCTGACCGATTTTGGCGCTTTCATTGAAATTGAAGACGGCATCGACGGCCTGGTTCACGTCAGCAATCTGAGTTGGACGAAGCGGGTGAAGCATCCGTCGGAAGTGCTGAAAAAAGGCGACCGCGTGAAGGCGGTTGTGCTCGCAATCGAGCCGGACAAGCGGCGCTTGTCGCTGGGAGTGAAGCAGCTGCAGCCGGACGTTTGGGAGTCGTTTTTCCAGGCGCATCACGTGGGCGACGTGGTTCACGGCAAGGTGCTGCGCGTAGCCGCGTTCGGCGCATTTGTCGAAATCGCGGAGGGCGTGGAAGGCTTGTGCCACAAGTCGGAAGCGGTCGACGAAAATGGACAGCCGCTCCATCTGGAGCCGGGCCTTGAGCACGACTTCAAGATCATCAAAATGAATCAGGAAGAGAAAAAAGTCGGGCTCAGCATTCGCGCTGTCGGCGAAGAGGCATCGCGCTCGGAAGTGGAAGCCTACAAGCAGCCTGTTTCCAGCACCAGTTCGACCATCGGCGAGTTGATTTCGTGGAAGCGCGCCAGCAACGAAAACAACTGAACTGTATCTGCAGTGGTGAGAGCCGCCTGAAGAGGCGGCTTTTGTTTTGCTGAGTCTGATGTTCGTTCCCCAGCGGGCGAGTCACTTCCGGTATCTGCTGCCGGTCTGCACGCGAGATCCTTCGCTCCGCCTGAAAAGTGGCTGCGCTCAGGATGACGCCAACGGAACGGGGAATTGTCGAAACTCCAACTGCACTACCGCTCACCTTCGAGTTTGGTCACTCCCCAGGCGGTGTTCTAGAATCATTCGTTTGTCTTTTGTCATCTCTTCTATTGAGGATTATTCCATTGCCCGAAACTGTGTACGACGTGGCCATCATCGGCAGCGGACCGGCAGGATACACCGCGGCGATTCGTGCTGGCCAGTATGGCCTGAAGACCGCGCTCATTGAAAAAGACGGATTTCTGGGCGGCACCTGCCTGCATGTCGGCTGCATCCCGACAAAAGCGCTGCTATTCAACGCGGAACTCTGGGATCACCTGAAAGAGGCCAAGGAGTTCGGCATCGAAGGTGTGGACTCTCGGAAACTGAACTGGACCGCGGTCCAGGAGCGCAAAGGGAAGATCGTCGCCAAGCACGCCAAGGGCCTTGAGTTCCTGATGAAGAAGAATAAAGTGCAGACGGTGAGGGGCTACGGCAGGCTGACGGGCCCTGCGCAGAACGGAGCGTTCACGGTTGAAGTCACGAACGAAGGCAAGGCGACGCATCTTAAGGCGAAAAACGTGATTCTCGCGACCGGCTCTGAGGCCCGCATGCTGCCTGGCCTTGAAGCTAACGACCGCATCTTGACCAACATTGAAATTCTCAGCCTGAAAGAGCTGCCGAAGTCGATTGTGATTGTCGGCGCCGGGGCGGTGGGCGTGGAGTTCGCTTCGATCTACCGGTCGTTTGATTGCGAAGTGACGATCGTTGAAATGCTGCCGCGACTCGTGCCTGTGGAAGACGAGGAAGTCTCCAAGGAGCTTGCCCGTGTTTTTCGCAAGCGCGGCATCAACTTTCACACCGGCGCGAAAGTCGACAAGGTTGAGAAAACGAAATCCGGTATCGCCGTTACGATTACGGCCGAAGGCAAACAGCAGAAGATTGAAGCGGACAAAATTCTGATTGCGGTGGGCCGCAAGCCGCGCACGCAGAACATCGGATTGGAGCGCACCAAGATCAAACCAGACCGCGAATTTATCAAGACGGATTCCTGGATGCAGACCGCTGAACCGGGGGTTTACGCTGTCGGAGACATTGTGCTGGGCACGCCGCAACTCGCGCATGTTGGAGCCATGGAAGCGCTGGTCGCCGTTGCAAAAATCGCCGGCAAACCGGGCAAGCCGATCAATCCCGAACACATTCCCGGCGCCACATATTGCCATCCCGAAATCGGCAGCGTCGGTCTAACTGAGACGAGAGCGCGCGAGGCGGGATACAACGTGAAGATCGGTAAGTTCCCGTTCACCGCGAATTCCCGCGCATCGATCGTTGGCCAGCACGAAGGCTTCATTAAGATCGTTTCTGACGCCGACTATGGAGAAATTCTCGGCGTGCACATCATTGGACCTCAGGCGACCGAGTTGATTGCCGAAGCAGTGACTGCGATGGAACTTGAAGCTACGGTGGAAGACCTGATGTGGACGATTCATGCGCATCCGACCTTGGCCGAGGCTATGTTGGATGCGTCGAACAGTGTATACGGGATTGCGATCAATGCATGACTTCTTTGCCACGGATCATACGGATGAACGCGGATCAAACACAGATGCGTGTCATCCTGAGCGAAGCGAAGGACCTATGCAATTGCTCTGCGTTTCATTGTGGTGAAAGAATTTTAATCTTGATCCGTGTGAATCCGCACGAATCCGGGGCGAAGAGATTTTGATCTCCGTCGTCCAACTCGGCACCGTCGACTACGCCACAGGCCTGCGCCTGCAGCAGCAGCTAGTCGCGCTGCGCAAAGAAGAAAAGATCGGCGACGTCCTGCTCTTGCTAGAACACTCGCCCGTCATTACTCTGGGTCGGAATGCGAAAGCCGTCAACGTAATTGGCTCGCCTGAACTCCTTGCCCAGCGCGGCGTGGAGCTCTTCGAATGCGACCGCGGCGGCGACGTCACCTTCCACGGTCCCGGGCAGATCGTCGGTTACCCCATCTTCGATCTACGCGGATTCGCCGAACCAGATGGCGAACGCAAGACGTTAGGTGTGGTGGATTTTGTCCGCCGCCTGGAAGAAGTCCTGCTCCACACCTGCGCCGACTTCGCAATCGATGCGAAGCGGGTTCCGGGTCTAACCGGTGTCTGGACCGACTTTAATCCCCTGTCATCCCGAGCGAAAGAGAACGATTCGCAGAATCGTTCTCTGCAGTCGAGGGACCTCGGGCTTCCGGCCCACCCCGCGGACGCCGCCGCGGAAGCCAAACTCGCCGCCATCGGCGTCCACATCTCCCGCTTCGTCACCTCCCACGGCTTCGCCCTCAACGTGAACACGGACCTCAGTTATTTCAACCTGATCGTTCCTTGCGGCATCACAACCAACCCCGTTACGTCGATGCAGCGGCAACTTGGCAAGCCACTCGACCTGAACGCGGTTGCTGAATCCATCTCGCGCAACTTCAGCACGGTGTTCGCGAGCCAGATTCTCTGGCTCGACAATCTTGATTCCCTGCTCGGCCGCACTGTTGGCGTTCCTATGAATCCGCCCGCCGAACTTCGTCAAATTCATAAGGAAGACGAAACAAGGTGGGCCTGATCGTTGATCGGGACGTAGAGGACTCGCGATGTGCTACGCCGCAAATACATCTAAGCTAGCCCAATCCCCCAAACTCGCGATACCATCAATACATCGCGCTGCGACGGTTTCACATGGGGAACAATAAAGGTAAGTCCAAGCACGGCTCCAACGGGAATCATCCGCGCAACGGATCCTTCACCAAGAACTCGAAAGCATCCACCAAAGAGAACCTCCGCACCTATTCCATTCCCGACACGCGCCTGGAGCATCCCGACTTCACCGTCCGCCAAGCCGTGAAGAAAGATAAAGACGGCGCCGAGCAAGTCCGCTACGAAGTCGAAGGCAACCTCAGCTCGCCGGTCCCGCCCATCCGCGACTCGAAATATCTCAACAAGAAGCAATGCATCGAGATCTATCGCTACATGCTGCTCAACCGCAAAATGGAGATCGCGCTCGAAAACCTCTACAAGCAGGGCAAGGTGGTCGGCGGAGTTTATTTCGGCCTCGGCCAGGAGGCCTGCTCCTGTGCCTCCGCTTACGCGCTCGATAAAGATGACTGGTTCGCGCCCATGATCCGCAATCAGGGATCGCTGCTGGTGCGCGGCTTTCGCGCCAGCGACACCATGATGCAGTACATGGCTAAAGCCGATTCGCCCACGCGCGGCCGCGACGGCACCTCGCACTTCGGCGACATCGAAAAGCGCAACATGGTCTCGCCCATCTCCATGCTCGGCGATCTCATTCCCGTGTTGGCCGGCGTAGCGCTCGGCGCGCGCCTGCAGGGGCGCAACGTCGCCGTCATGACCTACATCGGCGACGGAGGCCAGTCCACCGGCGTCACCTACGAAGGCATCAACTTCGCGGCCGTGCAGAATCTCGGCCTCGTGCTCTTTGTCGAATCGAATCTCTGGGCCTACTCCACGCCGTCGGAAATGCAGTACCGCTGCAAAGACCTCGCCGAGCGCGCCATCGGATACGGCATCCCCGGCGTGATCGTCGACGGCACCGACGCCTGCCAGGTCTACGACGCCGCCCACGAAGCCGTCGAACGCGCCCACCGCGGCGAAGGCCCCACCCTGATCGAAGCCAAAATGATGCGCATGAAAGGCCACGCGATCCACGACGCCGCGGCGTATGTACCCAAACCCATGTTCGACTTCTGGAAGAAGCGCGACCCGATTGCGCGATTCGAAAGTTACTTAGTTCGCGACAAAAAATGGTTGTCAGGCAAAGAGAATGCTGAGTTGATCGCAGAAGTAGAGCGGGTTATAGAAGAAGAACGAGAGATCGCAGTGAACTCTCCGATGCCGACGGCCGAGTCAGCCGAAGGCGGGGTGTTCTGCGAGGACGGCTGCCATGAGATCAAGCCGAAATACGGCATGCCAAGAGCGAAGAAAGGAACCGGCGGGTTCAAAGAAACCGAAGCTGCGGTGCATCTGAAGTGAAAGAAGTGGCTGTGGATTTTATGGTCACGCATCACAGACACGTCGTGCAATGTTGTGGAATGCTCCTCTTTAGTGTCATCCCGAGCGAAGCGAAACGATGAGCAACGCGAATCGTTCTGCGCAGTCGAGGGACCTTGTGTTCAGCGGGGAGGCATCCAACGCGCGACGAGCACATCTACTACGTGTACATGATGCAGAGTGCTTCAAGACGTGCTCTGTACATCGGCATGACAAATAACCTGCACAAGCGCGTCTTCCAACACAAAACCCATTTATTCGAGGGCTTCACCCACGACTACAACGCCGCGCGTCTCGTATACTGGGAAAGCTTCGACGACGTCCGCAACGCAATCGATCGCGAAAAACAACTCAAGCGCTGGCGCCGCGAAAAGAAAGTGTGGTTGATCGAACGAAAGAACGCCGGTTGGAAAGATTTGGCAGCTGACTGGTACGAAACACAAGGTCCCTCGACTGCGGTCCTCGTTCACTCAGTGAACGATCATCCTCGCTCGGGATGACACGAATCTTACCGCCGTACAAATGACTATGCCACAGCTAACCTACCTCGAAGCCATCCGCCAGGGAATCTGGGAAGAAATGGACCGCGACCCCTCCGTCTTCTGCCTCGGCGAAGACATCGGCATCTACGGCGGGGCTTTTAAAGTCACCGACGGTTTCATCGACCGCTTCGGCCCCGAGCGCGTCATCGACACGCCCATCGCCGAATCCGCCATCGTAGGCGCGGCCTTCGGAGCGTCGCTCACCGGTATGCGTCCCGTCGCCGAATTTCAGTTCATGGACTTCATCGGCTGCGCCTTCAACCAGATCACCAACATGGTCGCGAAAACGCACTACCTCTGGGGCGCGCCCGCTCCGCTCGTGCTGCGCGGACCCGAGCGGTGGATACGTCCATGGTGGCCCGTTCCACTCGCAGAATCCCGAGATGTGGTTCGTCCACAATCCCGGCCTCAAAGTCATCTGCCCGGCCACGCCCTACGACGCCAAAGGCCTGATCAAAGCCGCCATCCGCGACAACAATCCCTGCATCTTCTTCGAGCACAAATATCTCTACCGCCGCATCAAGGGCGAAGTTCCGGCGGAAGATTACGTCGTCCCCATCGGCAAAGCGAATCTCGTCCGCGAAGGCCGCGACCTCAGCATCATTACTTACGCCGCGATGGTCCACACTGCTTTGGAAGCTGCCGAGATTCTGAAGAACGACGGAATCGAGATCGAAATCCTCGACCTGCGCACTGTCTCCCCGCTCGACCGCGAAGCCATCGCGCAGACCGTGAAGAAGACCAACAAAGTCATCATCCTGCACGAGCACTCGCGCACCGGAGGCCTGGCGGGCGAAATCGCAGCGATTATCAACGAAGAAGCCTTCGACGATCTCGACGGCCCCATCGTCCGCATCGCAGGATTGGACTCGGCGATTCCATTCTCTCCTCCGCAGGAGGAGCACTATCTGCCAAAAGTAGAAGATGTAGTGCGCGAAGCCCGCAAACTCAAATCGTATTAGATATTTGTGAGAGAAACAGAATGTGTGGGAACGGGCGCCTTCGCGAGCCTGCCCTGAGGGGAAGCCGATGGGTTCAGCCGAACGCAGCGAGGCGTCGGCTATCTACGCGGACCTGATTGTACGTCGCCCGAACTAGCGCCCCACCCCACCCATCTGCCACAATAGCCCGTCCGGAGGATCCATGGGAAAATTCGCACTTGGTGTAATCGTCACGCTGCTGGTGCTTATCCTCGGCGGTCTCGGCTTCGCCATGCTCGGCTTCTTCCCCACGGCTGCAAATGTCGAGCCTCCGCGCCTTGAACGCCGCTTGGCGATGGGCGCCGTCGATGCCTCCATGGAGCGCCATGCTCCGCGCATCAACAATCCGCTGACGCCCACCGATCCGAATCTTGAAGACGGCATGAAGCTCTACACCATGAACTGCGCCCTGTGCCATGGAGGCCTCGACCGCAAGCCTTCGCCGCTGGCCAACTCGTTTTATCCGCCGCCCCCGAATCTCATCTCCAACCCGCCCGATGATCCCGAATGGCACCTCTTTTACACCATCCGCACCGGCGTGCGTTACACGGGAATGCCGGCTTGGGATAAGACTCTTAGTGAGCAAGACATGTGGAAGATCACCATGCTGCTCTCCCACCTCGATAAACTTCCGCCGGCGGTGCAGGAATATTGGAAGACGAACTTCAATGTCGAACCCGGGGTCGAGAAAAAAGAAGGAATGAAGGATCACGATCACGACCACCACTAGGCCGGACTCGCAAGTCATGCGAGTGCCTGGCCCAGACCAAGCCCTCCGGTTACCTCTGCCAAACGCTATAATATTCGGTTGCGTCCGGCCCGGTTTCGAACTGTGGTCCGCGTGGAAGGAAATCATGCCAACTGACATCATCATGCCCCAGATGGGCGAATCCATCGTGGAGGGCACGATTACCAAGTGGTTGAAGAAGCCCGGCGACAAAGTTCAGCGCGACGAGCCGCTTTTCGAGATCTCTACCGACAAGGTCGATGCCGAGATTCCCGCGCCTGCGTCCGGTGTTTTGCAGGAAATTAAAGTCGCTGAAGGCACGACGGTGGGCGTGAACACGGTCGTCGGAACCATCGCTGTTGACGGCGAAGCCGCCGCCGCTCCCGCCAAGTCCTCCGCGGCGAAGCCGGCGGCCGCAAAACCTGAAGAGGCAAAGCCGCGAAGAAAAAAAGGCCGAAGAGAAAAAAGCCATCCCTCCCCGCAGCCCGCCCCCTCATCTGCGCCCGCCGCTCAGGAAGACGAAGAAGAAACTCGCTCCTCGCCTCTGGTCCGCAAGATCGCGCGCGAGCACGGAGTAAGTCTTGCCAAAGTTTCCGGCACCGGACTCGGTGGCCGCATTACCAAACAAGACATCCTGTCCTTCATCGACAATCAGTCATCCGCCCCAGCCACCACCCCAGCTCAAACGTCGACGTCCAGTGCGCCATCGTCGAGCTGCGCCTGCACCCGCGACATCGCGCCCAACCACGCCGCCCGCTGCCGCACCCTACCCCGGCGATCTCGTGCCCATGACGAACATGCGCAAGCTGATCGCCAAGCACATGATCGAGTCGCGCCGCACCAGCGCTCACGTTCACTGCATGTACGAAGTGGATTTCACTCGCATCGTGAATCTGCGTAACAAGCACAAAGCCGGATTCGAGCAGCGCCACGGTGCGCGCCTGACGTTCATGCCATTCTTCGTGCGCGCCGCAGTCATCGCCCTTCAGCAGTGGCCCATCATTAACGCCTCAATCGAAGGCGAAAATATTCGCTATCATCGCCAGATCAACATGGGCATCGCGGTCGCCCTCGACTGGGGCCTGATCGTTCCCGTCCTGAAGAACGCAGGAGACTTGAACTTCCTCGGCCTGCAGCGCGGCGTCTCCGATCTCGGCGAGCGTGCCCGCACCAAGAAACTTAAGCCCGAGGATGTCGAAGGTTCCACCTTCACCATCACCAACCCCGGCCAGTTCGGTGCGGTCTTCGGCCTGCCCATCATCAACCAGCCGAACTCCGCCATCATGGGCGTCGGCGGAATCACCAAGCAGCCCATGGTAATCACCGACAAAGATGGAAACGATTCAATCGCGATTCGCTCTGTCGTCCACCTCACGCTCGCCTACGATCACCGCCTCATCGACGGCGCCGTCGCCGATCAGTTCATGGCGCAGGTGAAGAAGAATCTCGAGACTTGGAGCGAAGAGGTCGGATAACAACGAAGTTGTGCAATCCAGTATGTTTACGAATTCAGCATCATGTACCTCTGTCTTCCTCAGTGTTCTCTGCGGTAAATGGTTTTCTTTCCCCAGTCAGCAGGACGGGTCTCGCTCACTGCTGAGGACTAACGCTAGCAGACTGAAGGTTTTCCTTCGCCCAGGTGGAAGCGTTCAAACACTCCACCGTTCCGTCGATAATTTTGGAAATTCCGTTCCTGAATTTTTCTGGATCAACAATCTCCCGGGCAGCTACGGCGTCCACTGTCGCCAACGCGCTTTCCAGAAATGATATTGCCGCATTCTTCTTCTCAGCCCCTGATTTACAAGCGAAAAGTCCCTCAATTCCGTTCACTAATGCAGGGATGAACGAGATTCCTCTTAAAAGCTGACTCAGAAAGTTCATTGTGTCCTCCTCGAATAGATGTGAAAGCAACGCTCCGCCTTTCCGTTCAAATCGCAACAGGAGCCGCATGAATAATTTTGGGTGGTTCCGGTCGCTGCAAATGAGCGCCGCTGCTCCAGGCTCAACTGGACCCTGTTCGACTATTTTCGCTGCGGAACTTTCCTGATCGCGTTCTCTTGTGCCACGATCAATACCTTAACCTCGGCCAGTTCATCTCGCAGTTCTCCCAGTTCTACTTCAGTACGGATGCGAGCCTCCGTATTCGTCGTCCCGATTTGCTCCAGACTGACCACTCTCGCCTTGGTCGTCTCGATTTCACTTTCTTGTCTCGCGGTGTTACGCGCATCTTGAATTACATAACCCGCCACGGAAAGCGCGACCGCTCCCAAGGCGATCAGGGTTCGACTATCGAACTTCACCAGTCGCTTCTCCTGAGCGCTTTCCAACCTGCTGCTCCAGGACTCCTTCAAAGATTCAGCCAGATCCTGCACCTCTTCTAGCTTGCCAAGGACTTCAAGCTGGAAGTCTTTTGCCGTGTAGGGCACCACAGGTGCGACCTTCTCCGCACCCGCACGTCGCGGCCTCGTCCCCACGCCATCTTCGCTCATAACGGAAAGTCCACATGCAGTGCAGCTGCGTATCGCGAATATCGCGGCGGCGACGAGCTGTCATACAACCGCAAGAAATAAGTCTGAGCGCGTGCTAGCCGTGCCAAACTGAACGTCTGAGTGCTAAAGCGCCCCAGCAGATTCCGGTCGTTCGATACCCCCCAGCTATAATCGTGCGCCCGCACTTCGATGCCATAACCATCCCCGGCACGATCCCTGCGTCCACCTGGACGCTCGTCGAAGTCACCTGCGTAATCTGCGCATCCGTTAAGCTCGCCACATAGTATGATCCGACCTGTGATGTCGAAAGCCGAATCGGCAGACCCTGCAACGGCACCGTCGTCGCACTCGATACGTCCTGCAGCGCCAGCGGTGCCGCCAAATCATCGGCAAACTCGATCGAGTACATTCCTCGATCATTCGCCAGATCCACAAGATCAATGCTGACACTCCGCACAATCGCAGTGAAGGCGGCGCTTCGCGAAGCTACGTTGACAGCCAGCGCATCCCCCGGAAAAATGTCTGCCGCTCCGCCCGGCAGGAAATCACTCCAAATCTCATAGGTGCCCGTCCATGCCGGCCCGCCCGCATCATCCAGAATGGCCAGCGCCGCGTTTTCGCAATCCGCCTGCGTTCGGGCGCTGGGAGTCTTCATCGTCCGCACGATCCCCCGCACTCCGTTGTCAGCTCCATTCTGCAGGTCCACAACGCTCGCGCTATTGACGACCTCCGCCACCGCACGGCCAGTCCCGCGGTACGTGGCGACAATGAGCGTATTCAATGCCGGCACGTATTGTGGATAGAAATCCAGCGACGTGGAACTCGCGATCGAACACTCCCCACCATTCGACAGAGACCCGACCAGTTGCGTCACGTAACTCGCACTTGCTGGCAGAGTGATTGGCCCTGTCATCGTTCCCCCCGCGGTGGGCAAGAAATTTCCCGACCCAAGATTTGAAACCGACTGGTCCACGTATGCCTTATTCGCAACTTGCCCGGTGCTCGTCGGTGCCGGAACGCTCGGCGCGGCTGCGAATGTTTTGGCTCCGCTAATCGTCTCCGTTCCGCTCAAGTGCACCACGGCATTGTCATTCGCCTTCGTCGCTAACGCGGAATTTACATACTGAGCCGATACCGGCTGAGCCGCCACGCCCGATCCCGGCGTCGTTCGCACCGCCGCCAAGTTTGCCGGCGATGTTGTCGGCACCATCCAATACTCGGTTCTCACTTCGGCGGGGCCAAGCTGATACACCACCGTGTAATACATGCCCGCCGGAGTCGCACCCGCGTTCGGCACCAGCGCCACACTCAGCGCCCCATTCGTTCCCAACGTCGTGGTCGTCGTGCCCCCAGCCACCGCAGCTCCACTCACTGTCAGGAACGCCGGCCAGGTAATAATCAGGCTTCCCTGCGCCCTGCTCCCGTCTGCCAGATAAACCGTATCCGCGATCGTGGTCGTCGCCGGTCCGCTCTGTGGCACAGGCGCCGCTCCGAAAGCCGTCCGCCCGGAGCCCGCAATCATCACCACCGCTACCAACGAATAAAAAAGCCGCCCACTAGGGCGGCGGCCCGCGTCAAACATCGTCTCCTCCATCCACGTAGGCCCGGACGCATTTGTCCGGGCGTGAACGCTCTTTCGAACTCAATCAGAACTTCTCAGCCCTCTTGTCATCCCGACCGAAGCATAGCCTTCCGCCAGGAAGGCTATGCGCAGTGGAGAGCCTGCCCTGAGCGAAGTGGAAGGGGACCTGGTGTTCTCGGTAGTCGAACCATCTGCTCTAATCTCCTCGTCCAACGCCTTCACCACGCAGAAATTCCTTCACGCTTTGCACATACACATCCGCAAAGTCCGCTACCGGACGCTCTCTTTCAATCAGTTCCATCGCATCGTGCAGACCCCATCCCATCGAGCCTAAAACAGCCAGCGCCATCATCGGCGCCCGGTGCACTCCCGCCGCACAATGGATGAACACTTTCGTATTCGATCCTGCCAGAGCCTTCTGCGCAAAATCCACGCCCAGCTCAAACAGGGCCGCCGGCTTCGGTTCGAAATCGTCGTCCGTCGGATTCCACAGCACCTCGATGCCGTGCACCGCTGCCAGCGGCGTGTCATCAAACTCGATCTGCATGTCGATGATGTGCGTGATTCCTTCCTTCGCCACCTTCGCCATGTTGTCCGCCGTCCAAATACCGCCTCCGACCGCGATCCGGTCGGTCAACCATGTGATATCCATCCCCGTCCTATATCGTCTCTCGCGGGTGCCCCACCCTCGTCGCGTTTTTTGCGACAGAGCCTGCAATTTGGTGTCCCAGGTCTCGCCGACTTTACGGGACCTGGGAATTTTCCTCTTCGGCCCAACCCAGACCGCCACCGCTGATTCTCGTCGCACAGCTCCGCCTCATTCTACGGCATCGTCTCCGCCGCCTAAGGAAACGTTAGTAGTATCTCCGCCATCCGTTCCTGCCGCTGGCTCCAATTCTTTTTGCTCGGTGTTTTGCTTGTCTGATTCTCTCTGGCTCGTGTCTTTCCCCGCTGCCATGGCCGGCTTCGATACCTTCAGCAGTTCATCCTCGTCATCGCGCCCGACCGGTTCGGTCGGAAGGTCCAGTCGATTCAGCAAGGTTCTCGCCAGACAATCCTCGTCCTCGGTTGCGTGGCTTCCATCCGTCGACGCCGGAAAAATCGCCGCCATCTCGAACAGATACTTCACCGTGGCCAGCTGTCCCTTTTCCCCCTCATCAATGACTGCCTTCGTCATCTTATTGGCATGCGATTCCACCATTCGAGAGATACCCTTCCGCACCTCCGTGGGATTTAACTCTCTCTTGCCTCTTCTCCCACTGCTCTTCTTCGCTTTCGTCGTCTTTGCAGGCTTGCTCTTCGCCTTTTTCTTGGTCATTGCCCCATACCCACATCTCCTTGAACGCAATCCTTGCCAAAAGCAAAGGGCGCGCTCTCAAGCGCGCCCTTCACAGAGAGTTTATTTTTTCTAACTCTCTATTTCAAGAATATCAAATTGCTAAGGGGTAACCGGCAAAATTTTAAACTTTATATTTCCCATCGCCGCAATCACTTGCGTCGATTCGATCCTTTTTACCCCCTTGACAAGTTTTTTTCGGAATCGACCCCGTGCACATTTTGTCATTCCGACCCCCGAGCGAACGCCTTCTCTCTTGTCATTCCGACCCCCGAGCGAACGCGAGGGGCGGAGGAATCTGCTCTCCCTTTCACCGCATCACCAACGTTTTGGGAAGGGCGCGGCTTTAAGCCGCGCCGCAGATCGCGCAAATGATGCGGGCTTTAGCCCCTGAGGGACTCGCAGCGACTCAAAAAACAAGGCGCGCCCGAGAGACGCGCCTTCCACCATAAATTTCTTCCTTCTAACTTTGTAAATCCAGAATATCAAATCGCTAAGGGGGTAACCGGCAAAATTCTAAACTTTATATTTCCCATCCTCACTGTCACTTGGAGGGAATCCGTCGTTTTCCCCCTCTTGACAAGAATTTTTCCGGATCGTGTCGAGCCGCTTCATCAATCCTACTTCGATCAGAATTTCAGTCAACACATCCAACACAACCGGCATATAGTTTCGCACCGTCCTCTCCGTGCAATGCAGCAATTTGCCGGTGGCGACCTGGTCGTGCTCCTGCAGGATGTGCCTGGCGATCAGTTGCCGCGAAAATTCATCCAGCCGATCCAGGCATTTTTCCATGTCATGCACGAAGATAACGCGATCCTCAAAGGTGACCACAGTATAGGAAGTCACTTTCGCCCTAAAAAACTCGCGCCCCAGCAGCGAAGGTAATCGCCCCGTCTCGATCGAGTAACGCATGTAGCGCCGCAACATCGCGACCGTCCTCCCCCGGTATGTCCGCCGTTCTCGTTCCCGATCTTCTTCCGCCCGCTGCCGCTCCTGAAACGAAGTCAGTTCGATTATTTCTTCCTGCGGCGCCGCCGGCGCCTGATGCGCCGGAAACTGATGCGCAGGCACATGTTGTGTCGGTAGCCGCTCCTCCAAGTGTCGTCTCCGCCGTGGAAAGCCAGTGTTCAGCCCAACTTCCGGACGCTCCGCCTCGGCCGCCATCCATGCAATCACACTGCTCATGCCGCACCTCCCGCCGCTTCAAAGTCATTGAAATCATCAGCATCGATTTCGAACTCATAGTCTTCGACTGCCGTGTGTGGCCGCACTGGAAGAACAATCCTGCCCGATGGCTTCTTCGCAGCAGGTAAGTCCGCCACTTTGCGCTGACAGCTGTTGCAGTAAACTCCTGCCCCACGCTCTCGCACCCATAAGCTTCCGCAGTGCTCGCAGTACTTCAATTCCACCCCGACTTCGTTCTTCCCTTCGCCTTTCGGATCGCCTCTCATCACTCCTCCAGATTTTGACTTTGAAATTTCTATCTGCACCCTGCGTCTCAAGTTCATGCCCACTTAAAAAAGCCCTGCGCCGATTCCGCTTAGTTGCGGAACCGGACGCAGGGCTCGTTTCTCTTACGATGACCTGCTTGAGCTATTTAGTTTCAGTAGGTTCTACGACAACCCCTGGCCTTGTTGACTGATAACTGTCTTGTATCTGCTGGGACTAGCCCGTAACTTCGTTCTACAGCTTGTGCGCGCTCTCGTCGTCTCCACCCCCACCCTGGCGTTGATGGAAGTATCCCTCCTCGTAGCCCGACTTAAGCACGCGCCCGTTTTGCATCACCACGCTCACTCGTCCGGTGAAGTGGAGCGACATCAACAAGTGCTCCATCGACGCAGACAATACTTCGGCCGACTTCACCTTCCGCCGAAATTCGCCAAAATTCCGTTCTTCGTTTGCGTTTCCCGGATTGCTCGTCATGGCTTTCCACCACAGAGCGTAGTGGCCTCTAAGATTTCGCGATCCTATAGCTGTGAATTTTCTCAGTCAAGGTTGGATAGACCAATGCGGCCTGTGGAAATCTTCGGCCTTAGCGCCGGGTTAAAAGCCGGCGCCATACTCCGGGCCATAAAGTTAAAAATCCTGCAGGATAATCTTCGCAAGATCCTTTGGGAGCGCATTGATGCAGGCGAACTCACCGGCCTCCGGCTGGCCCAGCAGACAACATTCAAGCAGGCCCACCTCTCCAATTTCCTCAATCGAAAACGCGGCTTGAGCTTTGAAGGCATGGACAAAGTACTTGCCGTCCAAAATCTTTCCGTACTCGATCTGCTCGATATGGCCGAGGAAAACGGGCGCGCTTTCATTCTGCCTCCCAGCGCCGACGAATTTGAAAATGTCCTTCTCACCGACGCCTCCACCGCTGCTCACTCAGCTTCTGATTGCCAGCTGCACGTCAAAGAAAGTCTCAAGTTCAAGAAATACACTCTGCGCAATCTGAAAGCCGCAACCGCTGGCGATCGCTCCGGCTGGCGCCGCTTTGTGCTCCGCCGGGTCGATGCCAGGGAAGCCATGAGTCTGTATCCACGGCTCATGCCCGGGGCAACGTTGTTGATTGACTGCCATTACAACTCACTTAAGCCATATCGTAAAGGTGAGTTCAATATGTACGCTGTTCTGGAAAACGATACTGGCGCGGTGCGATACGTCGAGGTCGCCGGAAATCCCCATAACCAGTCCTCTCCCCTCGAAGTCATCGTGATGGAAGAGGGCAAGCCCGCCGCCGATTACCTCGTCGGCCGCGTCTGCCACGTGGGGATGGAAGCGCAACGAATTCTCAATCCTGAATCGAGCCGAGCTGTAGAGACGTAGCTCGCTACGTCTCTGCCTGCGGCATTTCAAACGATGGCGGTAGAGGATGTTGCAGGCAACGTCTCTACGAATAATCGGCGGTTAGGGAAAACTGCCGCAGGCTGAAATCCTGCGGAGCTTTTTTGAACTCTATTTTTGTCCCGCGATCGCTCCCTGAGAACTGTAAGAATAGACAACCTGCTCCCCGTAGAGCACTTCCGTCGACCACCATCCCAGAACGACAGCGACCGTAACAATCGCTGAAAACACGACCAACCGTGCCCAGTGTTCTTTCTGCCAGTTGCACTCTGTTCCTGTTTTTCCTCCGGCGCCTGTTTGCGGGACGTGGCCCTTGTCGGGCAACTGGGGCGACGGACGTTTCCAGACCAGCCACGTCCCGACAAGCCCGAGCAGCGTCAACGTGAATTCCATGTAGGGCGGATCGGATGGCAGGCGGTCTCCAAAATGGTGAAGCGTTGCGATCAGCGCCACGGCAAGGTAGAGCCCGGGCACCGGTACAAGGGCCAAGCGCACCCACGAGCTGGGTTTTTCGCGCCTGAGGGCGGCGCCATAGGCGAACAAGCAGAGCGAGAATCCTACCAGGCCGTTAAAAGCAACGCCGCGCAGCACCATGATCTGGTCATGTAACTGCCGAAGCCGCAGGGTCGGGTCCTCGCCCTTGAGCAGAAGAGCGTTTTCCTGCAATCCGAAGATGTCTCGCGCCGTTCCGATTAAGTCGTTATCCGCCTTGTTGTATCTGTGGCGCTCCGACCACATCAGGGTTCGTCCGCACCCGCCCGCGGATGTTTGTGCCTGAAAGATACTGATTTTTTCTGCAATTGCAGAATTACCCGTCGCCGCGGGCAGAAGATGGTCGTCATTACTGTCGCAATAGACGCTGGCGATGATTCGGTCTTCCGTCATCCCCACGCGGAATAATTCTCCGCCGACCTGAAGATAAAGATCATCGTCATTGAAAAAATCCCGCGCAATGCGCGACACGGCAGAGCCGAGCGTGTATGTCATGGCGAACAAAAGCACACCTGCTGCTGCCTGCACTTCCCGCTCTTTCACCCAGTCCAGCGCGTCTCCGATCCGGTTCTCGCCTTCGAAAAACAGCAGATGAATGGCGAGCAGCACCCAGGGAAGAGCGAGCGCTCCCACAATGGTGATGTCGAACGCGATCGTTAGAGCACCCACGAGCGCCTCCCTTCCTGGCGGAATCGCAAATCAAACTTTCTTTCGCGGCTCGCGCGTCCGATGCGCCCTTACTTCAAATCCGCCAGGTCCGTCTGTAACTGCTGCATACTGAATCCTTGCGGAGCCTGCTCGTTTCCATTCAGATAATCAGGGCTCAAGATGGCATAGGCTTCGTCGCAGTACGCTTCCCAGAAAGACCAGGTCATCCCCTGCAACGCTCCCCAAGTTACAACCGTGACGCCACGAGTGTCGTATGCGACCACAGGGACAGCATGTCCCCCCCACGACCCCGGTTTTCCATCGCCCGTCGGGCCGCCCGGCGACACGGACCAGGGCTGATGATTCTGCACCTGGGCTTGCGCGCTGATGGGCAACTGTACACCGATGTAGCATCCTTCGAAGATATACACCGAATCCATAATGTGATTGTGGTTAGCCGGTTCGAGCGCGACATAGGCGCCGATCTTGTGTCCGGCAATGCCCGTTTGGCGCCAGTAATTCAGAACGTCGATCTCCTGGGCGCCATTGTCATTGGCTCCAGTCACGGGATTGTAGCCCGTGATCGCCGAATACGCGGCTACGATCTGCTTATCGGCCGGCGTCACCATTTTTTTCCCCGCGTTCGCCGTCCATTCCATGATCAGGTGGCCCGCGGCTGCACAGGTACAGTCGCCAATCTGATCGTTGTCCATCATGCCCCACGAAGCGCCGACCTTCGGCGAGAGATCGAAACTCGCCGGCGGCACTGGCAGCGCCGGTGTGATGTAAGAAGCCAGCAACAAAGTGCGCGGGTCGTGCCGCGCCAAGCCTTTGCCCAGCTTGAGTTTGCGGGGATCAATCCGCGTAGGATCCTGTCGCATGGTGACGCCAGTCCGGGAGTCGGCGACAGTACGGTCCAGTTTTCTCACAGCCATAGGAGTCTCCTTCGGCGAGATTTGAACCTGCTCAGAATTTGCGCAAATGCAACCGGCCATTCGCGTTACTTACGGTCGCGAACGGGAGTCGTGGGGGGAAGAAGGGGGGAATACTAGTCCTGAATCCGAGCAGAATCAGGGGGAGCAAGAAAATTGTTACGAAAAACGAACAAGAAAAGACTCCTGCGGGGGAAACCGCGTGCCGGCGCAAGCGGTCATACAACCTGACGTTACTCGGGTAACTTTGGAGGTTGTTACTTTTTCCCTATCATGGGAGTGTCATGAATTTAACGTCATTGTTAGTTTGCTCGGACGACCGCGCCCTCCGCGTGCTGCGCAGCGTCCTGGGAGAACTGGAAATTGACGTGGAGCACTGTGCGGACGATGCGAGCGCCGCCAAAGAGTTGGCTCAACGCAGCTTCGGAGCCGTCATCATTGACTGCAAAGACGAGCGCAGCTTCGGGCTGCTGCACAGTCTCCGTTCCGGGAAACACAACAGCAAGTCCATGGCGATCGCGATCATCGAAGCCCGCACCAATTTGCAGGCTGCATTCAAGCTGGGAGCGAACTTCGTTGTCTTCAAACCGATCTCGACCGAAAAGGCAAAGTCGAGTTTCCGGGCTGCCCGCGCGCTCATGAAACGAGAGCGCCGCCGGTCCGTACGGCTGCAAGTGAATATCGCGGCCTATTTCCGATTCCAGAATGGAGACGGCGAGCAGGTCTCCATCTCCAGCTTGAGCGAGGGCGGGATGGCGGTGCGATTTGCCGGAGCGCCCGGCAAGAAAACCGGCCCCATCGCGTTCAGCTTTGCGCTGCCTGACACTACGACCGTGATTGAAGCCACGGGAACGATTGCCTGGCAAGATGCGCGCCAGCATGCCGGCATTCAGTTTGCGGCGCTCTCCGACTCTTCGCTTCAAAGCCTGAAAGAATGGTTGCAGTTGCAGTCGGGAGAGAAGCACGATCCGCCCATCCGCTGCACCCTTACGGGACTAAGTTTTGGCGGATGCTTCTTGCGCACCCAGTCGCCCTTTCCTCCTCAGACGCGGGTCGAGATGCTGCTCCGAGCCGCGGATTGTTCAGTCAAGGCCCAAGGAAAAGTGCTGTTTATGGATCCCGAACTCGGTATGGGAGTTGAGTTCCTGACCCGGACGCCGGAGCACCAGCAGCGATTGCAACAGTTAATTCAGCAAATGACTGCCAGCCCGGACTCGGTTTCCGAGGTGCTGGTTGAACCGGAAGGAATCGATTGGGACCACGACTGCCAGCCAGCCGTCGGAAGCGTCCACGCCATCGTCGCAGAATGCGGCGGAACCCGATCCTCTCCTGGCATTGTTTCGTACCGGGGCGTCTCTGACAAAAGCGCAGTTTCTTGATGAACTGGGAAAACACAAGTTGGCCGCTTCTCCGGCTTCTTCAGACGACGCGTCGGAACTGAATCTCATCGAACCTTTCTCTTATCAACGCCGGGAACCCAGAATAGCCGTCTCTCTCCCGGTTCAAGTGCGGGCCCAAGATCATCAGGAGCCTTCTGGCCAGGCAACCCACTTGATCGATGTCAGTCATCGCGGCGCCCGGATCGGCGGCGTTGCACTCCCTCTTAAGCCCGGGGAAGTTGTGAATCTAATCTCAGAGGGCTGCGATGCGCGATTTTTGATTATTTGGGTGGGAGAGCCGGGCACGCCGCAGGAAGGCCAGATTGGCTTGCAGAGCTTAGCGACGGACTGAGGACCGCCACGCACCCAGATTTGCGTCTAAGTTTTCTTCGCGAACTCTGCGATTTCCTTTGCGCCCTTTGCGGTCAAGATCTTTTACCGCAGAGTTCGCAAAGAACCCCGCCCGGGACGCAAAGCACGGCAAGACCGAGCGCAACCCGCCGACCCGATGGTGAGAGCTCTTTGGCGCTGCTCTAGTGTTGCGCCGTCACTGACTTTAAATAGGCAACGACCGCTTCGGCATCTCCGCGGTCCATGCGGAACTGGGGCATGGGAGGGCGAAGACGATTGCCCGTGGTCCAGATGCCGGTCGTCAGAAGCTTGATCATGTCAGCGTCGCCAGCGGGTAATGGAGTGCCGCCGATTCGCGGCGCGTTGATCGGCCAGTTCGAGTCGGGTTTTACCGGCGTCCAGGGCACGGGAGCGCCCTGCAGCCGATGAGCCCGATCAGAATTTCCGTCGGAGTCGCGCGAGGTGTGGCAGTCTCCGCACATGGCCACATTCTCCACGATATATTTGCCGCGAGCCACTGCGCTCCGGCTACTGGCCTGTCCATGAGGCTGAGGTTTTTGATTTTGTGCAAGAGCGAAAGTGCCTGAAAGCAGGGCGAGAACCATTGCGCTGCAGATCCGTACCAAAGCAAAGTGCAACTCCCAACATCGCGGGCCGTTAATTTCCGAAGCATCGATTACACCTCCTGGCTAATCTACGCTTCGCAACGCCTGCGTTGTATCGGGCGGACTCCTACTTGCGCTCTTTTCAGCCGGGCGCTTTCTAGAGAAACAGAGAAGCGACAGGTCATTATCTGGGGCGAAGGGAAGCGGCTGGCCTCGGTCGCGGCTCGCGGACGGCACGATTTTGAATCCGGAAGACGAATTCCGGCATGTGGGCGGTCACCATTTGCCGGATACCAGGCCCAAACTCATGCAGCAGGTTCATCCCCGCATCGCTCCCAATCGTGGAACCGAAAGCACTGAGCGGCGCAGAACCCGAGCGCGCCCGATAGCGACGGGAGGCGCTGCCGGCTGCGACCGAAGTGAGCACCCGGAGGAAATACGGAGTGTTCAGCCGTCGCTTTCCGGACTGGTCGCGGGTGATAAAAATTCTCGAAGCGGCATCCGTCGCTCGCTCCATCACCTTATCGTGGGATGAGGGCTCATAACGCGATGCCTGATTCGTCGACGACGGATTCAGATATTTGCTGAAAAACGCGTCGGCCTTATTTTGAACCGGGACTGGCTTATAGAGCACAGTTGCGCTCGGCGCTTCAGGAAGGGCCACGATCGAGGATGTCTCTGGCGCCACATCTGTGTTCATCCTGGCCTGGCTAACAATCAAAGGCGAGCGCCCTAACTCGCTGACCTTGGGAAAGCTGTCTGCAGGGCTTACAGCCTGTGGCAACGGAGCATCGGGCAAAGATTTCAATACCCCACTCTGCTGACGCTGGACGTTCGTAGAGTTTACCCTTACCCCCTGATGCGCTCTATTCCTGGGACGTCCGCTCTGACCCAGCGCCCCGCAAGCCGCCAGCAGACAAAAACCAACGACCCGGATTGGTGCAATTCGTTTCATAGTAACGGCAATTTGCCAGGTGGCCCGCCGCTTTCCGGGTCCCGCTTCTGCCACGATTCCGACTCCACTACTTTCGAAACTAGCACTTTACGTGCCACATTTCTGAGCTACATAGCTCGCACCTATCGCTTTAGAGTTGGTTGAGGAACAGGGAGGATCGGTTGTCGTCTCAAGGTTTTCCGGGATCGATCTAGGGTATGGCGGTTAACAGTAGCGCTCCGTCCCGGCGGTTGTCCGGCCGGGCGTCCCGCCCACCGCGCCGGTGGCGCAATCACCTGAGAAAGTCTTGCCAGCCGCTAGCCGATTTTAATTGCGGTTGCCGCGGGCAAAATTGTTAACCGCTAAGAGCGCCGAGATAGCCCGAATTCGCAAAGAAAATCTTGTTTTCTTGCGTTCTTGGCGCTCGCTTGGTGATCTCTGCGCGTCAACGTTTTGACACTGAAGTCAAGACCACAGAAGCTAGAGCCAGGACTCGATCACCCCTTTGAGGATTTCCGCCGCTTGGTCGAGCCCTTCCAGTTCCGCCGGCGCGAGCGCTTTCAGATGAGAGGCGAGGTAGGCGATGCGCAGGTGGCGTCCTTTCTGCAGCAGCCGGACGCCCTTGTTTGTAGGCCGAATCTGCATGCGCCGCGCGTCCCCGGATCGGCTGTGATTTTAATCAGGCGGCTGCGGGCCAACCCGGCCACTATGCGGCTCATGGTAGGAGGCTTTACCTGCTCAGCGGCGGCGAGTTCTCCCAGAGTCTTGGGACCGCCGAAAACCAGCACGGACAACGCCGAGAGACGAGCGGGCCCCTGGCCGGTAGCGGCATCCTGCTTGCGCACACGACGCAGCAGGTGGATCGCGGCGGAATGCAGCCGGTCGGCAATGGCCAACACATCGCGAGGTGGGGGAAATTCTGGGTGCACTCGATCTCCGCCTGCCATCATTTAGTGTTTTTCGCTTGACGATTTCGATTCAATATAGTTAGCTATGCTAACTAATATGGTGCCGCGAGGTCAACACATGAATGCGGTTACGGCTGGAATCGGAATTTCGCGCATCGGTCAGATCGCCATCAACGCCCACGACGTCGAGCGCGCTTCCGCCTTCTATCAGGATACGTTGGGCCTGAAATTGCTGTTCAAGGCTGGCCCCGGGCTCGCGTTTTTCGATTGCGGCGGAGTGCGCTTGATGTTGACGCGTCCGGAGAAGCCGGAGTTCGATCATCCCGGCTCGATCCTTTACTTTGCCGTGCCCGACATTCGGGCCGCGCACTCAACAATGAAAGACAAAGGCGCGTGTTTTGAAGACGAGCCCCACGTGATCGCGAGAATGCCCGATCATGATTTGTGGATGGTATTCTTCCGCGACACGGAAGGGAATTTGATGGGGCTGATGAGCGAGGTGAGGAAGTAGGAGGCCGTCAGACTTCGGACCTTGGACCTCCGACGCGGATAGGTCCTAATACCTAAAATCGCTGACCGTTGCCCTTGCCACAGCGCCGCGCCGACCCTGATATCATCGCTGGCGGAGTGGTTTTCCTCCTACTTATGCAAGATTTCGAAGACGACGAAGTACCGATTCGTACCGGAAGAGGAGAAGGATTCATGGACGAAGTTCCCGCCACAGGCTCGGGCCACGCACGCCGCAACGAAGATATCGCACTGGATTTGATGAAATTCATCGCCATGACCACCGGCTACGGCCGAACCGCCTCGTCGGGCGTGGGATTTCAAGGCACCGGCTCCGCTGCCAAGCCGGAAGACTACGCCGCTCACCTCCTCGAGTTATATGGAAAGTGTTTGGGCGCGGTGGCAGCGAAAACGAAGTAATCAGGTTCCGAGTAGTTGGTCCTCGTTCGGTTGGGATAGTCCCGCTCAGAAAATTCATCCTGAAGGCCGCGTTTTTTTCGGCCTGAAGGACCTATCTAGTCTCCAACTCCTTGCCGCGGACTACGATTGCATGCATCCTTCAGCCCGCACAAAGCGCGGCCCTCAGGATGATACGGTTGATGGCAGCAGGGCGACAAAAAACCGCGCCCTCGGAGAGCGCGGTTCTAAGCTTTTGCGATTGGAGGCGCTCGGGGCCAGATGCCAGATCAACGGCGCCGTTTGCCTTTTTTCCCCGCCTTTTTCGCGGGTCGCTTCGCAGCTTTTTTCTTCGCGGGCTTCTTGGCACCCTTCTTTTTCGCAGGCTTCTTCGCCGCTTTTTTCTTCGCCGGTTTTTTGGCCGCTTTCTTTTTAGCTTTGGGCTTGCTGCCGCCGCCTCCGCCGCCACCACTCGGGCCAGACGGCGCGGGTTTGGGCTTGGGGGCAGGAGGCGGGGGAACGGCGATGGATGCCGGCTCGCTGGTTTCGGGAGACGGCGTGCCGGATTCTTCTTCCTCCTCCTCTTCTTCGAAATCTTCTTCCAGCGACTCGCTGTAGGCGCCGCTGTCGCCGAATTCTTCTTCTTCATCACGTCCATAGAGCGTGGGATCGTAGAACGTCATTGCTCCTCCTGATTTCAGTGGCGGCCGGGTGCGGGTAGGGCTGCCCGGCTGCGGGCACGAAGAATTTAAAAGACCACCGGAAACTTCTGCTGGAACGGCCCGCGATTATAGCACGCCATTCCATGTAGCCTGCAAGGACTGCCGACACAGACTGCTCGCTATCCTGTTATCACAGGGGAGTGGGAAAAGGGAAGAAGAAAAGGAAAGAAGGGGAGAAGAAATCTACAGAACTCAAACGGCGGATCAGCCTATGCCCGCCCGAGGTAACTTTAGGTACATGCCGCGCCCGCTCGTTGGTGTCCAAATAAGGCATGCGACTCCGTGAGCCGCGCTCGGCGCTGGTCGGTCTCGGGCTTATCGCGCTTGGGGCGTCAAGCTATAGCGGAATCGAGCGCTGGACGAGCACGCGCATCGTCCGTCCAGTCCACATGCCGATTTCGCTTTTGGCCGGGCACATCCGCACCGGATCGTTCCGGCTCAATCTGAAAACGAACTACTGGGTTGTAGTCGATCCCGGGGGAATGGTGGAAAGCCGATTGGGGTTGGATCACGAAGGTCATCGATGCGGCGCGAGGGAACCAGGCCAAAGTCTTTCTCATCACCGGGAAGACCATGTTGCCCCAATGAGCGCTCCGCTCCACGCTTGAACCTGACCGATTATTCTCGTGAACTTAGCGCGCCGACTGCACGATCAGAATCATGCCAGGGCGGAGGATGGCCACGTTGCGATTGTCGCGTTTGAGGGCGGCGACGCTGGTTCGGTAGGCATTCGCAATGGAGTAGAGCGTCTCGCCGTGCTTCACTTTGTGTCGAACGACTGCGGCCTGCAGGTGTTCGATTTGGGCGGACTTGGTAGCCGGAGGCTTGACGGTAGCTGTCTCGCTGGGCTTCGATCCAGCAGATGGGCGCTTCGACTTCGTCCGCGAAGACGCCACTTCGGCCTGATGCGCGCCCGGTGAGATTGGCAGGTGCAGCGCCAGCACTCTCCGTCCGCGGAGACTGTCGCCGTGAATGCCATTCCAGCGGCGTAGAATCTGCGGCGAAATGCCGAAAGTGTCGGCGACGCTTTCGACCGTATCTCCAGAATGAATCCGGTAGCGTGTGATGCGACGCGCGTACGTCGCAGTGTCGCTGAGCGGATGCTTCCCCGGCGCGACGGGGATGACTAACTTGGCGTCGGCTTCTAATTCCGAGCCTTCCAAGTGGTTGGCTGCCACGATGGACTTGGCGGTGGTGTGATAGTTCCGGGCGAGCGAAACCAGCGTGTCACCGGGATGAACCGTGTGATAGCGCCACCACAGCCGCATGTCTGCGGGAATCGAGCCAATGGCGGTTTCGTACTGATCCCTGGTCCCGGCAGGCAGATGCAGCTCAAACTTGCCCGCGCGCGGCGTGGTCAGGCGCAACAGGCTGGGATTCAAATCCTGCAGGTCACTCGAGGTGGAATTGACGCACTCAGCCACCAGCCGCAGGTCTACTGGATAATCGATCGTGACGGCGTCGTAATCCGCTGGATGATCCATCACAACACTATCCAATCCATACTGCGACGGATTCTTGGTCATGATGGTCACGGCCAGAATGATCGGCACGTAGTTACGCGTCTCTTTGGGGAGAACGTTGCGGCGATAGAGTTCCCAGAAATCGGCGTAACCGGTGCGCCTCACCGCTGCTTGCACTCTGCCCGGACCGGAGTTGTAAGCGGCCATGGCGAGATACCAGTCGCCGAACTGGTTGTAGAGATCTTTGAGATGGCGGGCGGCCGCGCGCGTCGATTTTTCGGGATCCTGGCGGTCATCGACCCACATGTTGTGCGAGAGACCGTATCCCCTGGCGCGACTCCCCATGAACTGCCAGATGCCGCGGGCGCCGACGCGCGACACGGCCAGCGGGTGGAACCCGGACTCAGCTTGCGCGAGATAGATCAGATCCTGGGGGACGCCTTCCTGTTTCAGGGTGGAGACGATCATGTCGTGGTAGCGTCCCGACCGGGCAAAGGCGCGCTCGAAGGTGTCGCGTCCGCGGCCGGAGAAGTACGTGATGTAGCCGGCGACCTGGTCGGTCATCATCAGCGGAAGGTCGGAACGCGTGTTCTTAATCTCGGCTTGCGCTTTGGCTTTGACGCCGGCATCCGGCGCGGGGGTCAGACCGTTAGTTTCGTCGATTGGCGCGGGCTCGGACTTTTGCTGAGCCTCGGCCTCAGTACCCGTACCCGTGCCAACGGGAGACAGTTCGTTGACTCCCTGGACGATACGGTCGAATTCCTCTTGCAGGCGCTCGTCAGAGCGGATGTCGAGATGGCTGCTCAGCAAGGCATCAAGAGCATTGTCGAAATTCTGTCTGGCCTCCTCGATCTTGCCGGCCTGATGGTTGGCCAGTCCCGCCTGGTATTCCCTTTCGACTCGTGCAATCAGCTGGGTGACCGGATCCGCAGCCGCGGGAGAAGCGGATTCCGATGCAGCAGCGGATTCCGTGAGCGCGGCCTTTTGAGGCGGGACATCCTCCAGGTGAGCCGAAGCAGTTGCTGAAGTGGTGGTCGGAGCTTGTGCAGGAGGCGTAGTTAGCTCAAGGGCTGGTGCCGTGCCCGGCGGCAAAAGAGAAGCCGGCTTCTGCGCCGTCTGGCAGGCGCATGTGGCCAGGGCCAGTGAAGCCAGCACAGCGGTCCGGACATAGAGCCTTGCTAATCGCATACTTTTCTATGAGATGCGCATCCGCTCCCAAGGGAAAGCCCGGTGAAATTCTCTCAAGGATCGTACTTGGTGGTCGTTCCAAGGTCAATGACGGAAATGAACCCGCGGAGGTTACTTTCGGCACCAGCCCTTGGGGTTACCCTAACCCGCTCCTAAAACTGCCCATCTCCTTTCGCACCTAAGGGAGGCAGATCATCTTGCTGAAACGTACCCGTAGTAATTCCTAAGAAAGTCATCCAGATTTGCCGACCCCTTGTATGGCAGATTCTGGACGTCGCCCCAGGTAAAGATCTCGAGGGCAATCTCGCGTTTCTTGGTATCGAGACGGATGGCCTTGGTCAGTACGATCCAGTGGTCGGGCGTGGCCGACAGGCTGTCCATGGAAACCAGCATTTTTGAGTTGATGAGAAGGCAGACGTCGCGGCCCTGCAATCGATCCGTCCCGGCCCGCGCGATTTCATGGTCGTTCTGAACCATGCCTCCGAATAATTGCGTGCTTTGATATATCTGGCTGTAGCCGGCGGCGCGAAACCAGCCGGCCACGCTCTTCGGCAAAGTGATGCCCGCGGCTTCATTCTCAACCGCTGCATAACTCATATATCTGTTGTCGGAATCCCGCAAACTGGCCAGCGCGACCCAGTCTACGGGAGCGATCTTCTTCGGATCGTAGTTCCTGCAGGCATCGCCGGGCTTGACCTTCAACGTTCCGAACTGCGCCTGCCCTTTGTCGTAGAGGTCCATCACGTACTGGGCATACATTTCGGGAAGTCGGGTTGCCACGCAGAACATCACGGCCGCGGGCCCACAAAGGCTGGAACCCAACTGAGATATGTTCTTGGCGCCGCCGGGCGCTACCCGGTCGCGCAGTCCATCCACTACATCGGTTCGGGCAATTTGCGGGAAAGCCCCGGTGGGTGGCTTCTTAGCGAACTCCATCAACATCTGGTCCAGTCCCATGGGTGCCTCCATTTCCCGGAGATTCTGGAAGATCGATTTGCGGCATAGCGCTTGCCTTGGACGTGCGCTTTGGCTTCAACGCTGGGAATGATCTTCCTCGCCGCGCGGCAAAGTCAGGAATTTTTACACCCGCCAATAATCGGGACGCCATGTCTGAATCGACTTCTTGATGTCAGCCCGGGACATCTTCTCGTTCAGAGCGCGCTCGGCCAGTTTCGGAAGCTCGGCGTCTGAGGCGAAGCGCAGGGCGCACAGTTGCCCTATGGTCAACTCGGGAATGCGGGAACGCAAAGGCTCCGGCAACAGCCGCATGAGCCGCAACTGCTCTTCCAGGCGGATCACGCGATCCTGCACCTTGAGCGCGTACATGCGCTCTTTGAACGCCAGGAGCAGAAAAGCCAGAGCCAGCAAAATCAGCAAGACGGCGTGAATGTGATCCCGCATGTCGCCATGCGTGATGTGCGCGAAAAAGTGGACCAGGCTCAGGACCAGCCCCAGCACGAAAACGGGGAGAATGAAAAAGTGAAAGAGCGGGTCCCGGCGAGTATGATTCGCCAGAGTCTGCGGTGTTGTTTCGGCCATAAAGGCCTCCTTGCAAAAAAGACGTGCCAGTGTAGCAGAGTCGCTGCAAACCGGCGTAATCCAAGCGACGATAAAATGTAAAATCACCTGTCGGCGGATTTTCTTGCGAGATTGCGAATCCAAAATTTCATGAAAGCCATTCAAGTCAAGCAACCTGGCGGGCCGGAGTCGATGGAACTGGTGGATTTACCGGTCCCGCAGCCCAAGGCAAATGAAGCGGTCGTGAAGCTGACGGCTTCGGGCGTCAACTTTATCGATGTGTATTTCCGCGAAGGACGCTACAAGGCTCTCCCTCCATTTGTGCTGGGGCAGGAGGGCGCGGGCGTCGTCAACGCTGTGGGCGCCGACGTGACATCGGTGAAAAATGGCGATCGCGTGGCCTGGTGCGGCGTGATGGGGTCCTACGCGGAGTATGCCGCGGTGCCAGCCGGTAGGCTCGTGCCGATTCCTGACGGCGTCACGGACGAGCAGGCCGCGGCGGCCATGTTGCAGGGCATGACGGCACACTATCTCTCGCATGACACGTATCCGCTGAAACGCGGCGAAACGGCGCTGGTGCACGCCGCCGCCGGCGGCGTGGGACTGCTACTGGTGCAAATGGCGCACAACATCGGCGCGCGCGTGATTGCCACGGTCTCGACCGAAGAGAAGGCCAAGCTGGCGCGCGACGCCGGCGCCGACGAAGTTATTCTCTATACGCAATCGGATTTCGAAGCTGAAACGAAGCGGCTAACCGGCGGCAAGGGCGTGGACGTGGTCTACGATTCTGTGGGAAAAACAACTTTCGAGAAGGGGCTGAACGTTTTGCGGCCGCGCGGCATGATGGTCCTGTTCGGGGGTTCCAGCGGCGCGGCGCCTCCACTTGATCCGATTACGCTCTTGCAGAAAGGATCGCTTTACGTGACGCGGCCTACGCTGGTGAACTACATCGCCACGCGAGACGAGCTGATAGCCCGGTCGGGTGCGGTGTTTGGCATGATCGCCTCCGCTAAACTCAAGTTGCGGATCGAACACAAATATCCGCAGGCTGAAGCGCAGAAGGCGCATCGCGATCTGGAAGGAAGAAAAACGACAGGGAAGCTGCTGCTGATTCCGTAATGGAAATCCGGTGTTGGGTCTCAGGTCTTAGGTCTCAGGCTTTGTAGACCAGTTCTAGGTACCGGAAAACATTCCCAAGGCCCAACACCCAAGACCCAAGGCCTAAGACCTCAGGACCCAAGACCCAAAGACCCGAAGAATTGAAACCATGAAAGCCATTCGGGGGCGGCTGTTCCCACACGTCGTTAGTCGAGGTGATGTCCGTTCAGCGCTTGCGAGTGTAGCGCTGCGCATATCCAGGCACTAATGTTCCCGGCAGCAGTCTGGCATCGTCAATCGGTTTTCCCGCGACCATCTCCAGCGGCACGACCCCGGCCCACGTAGGGAACGAGTAATCTTCCTCGTCATCAATCGGCGGACCGGTACGAACCTTCGCGGAGAATTCTTCGATGGGCACGCGCAGCACCGAGGTCTGCTTTCAGTTCGCGTTCGTTGGGTTGGCGCGCGTCCTCCCAGCGGCCGGGCAAAATATGTTCCGACAGAAGTCGCAGAGCCGCTAGCTTTTCTTCCGGATCATCCACCAGCGTTGCCTTGCCGAGAATCACTAGGGAGCGGTAGTTCATGGAGTGATTGAAAACCGAGCGGGCGAGCACAAGTCCGTCGAGCAAGGTGACGGTAATGCAGACCGGCACTCCGTCTTTCATCTGGCGCAGCATGCGGCTGGCGGCCGAGCCGTGAATGTAGAGGCTGGCATCTTTGCGGCCGTAGGAAGTTGGGATCACAAAGGGCTGGCCGTCGACCACGAAGCCGGCGTGGCACAGAAATCCTTCATCGAGGATGCGGTATACGGTCTCGCGATCGTAAACCCCACGAGCGGCTTCGCGGACCACGCGCGTTCGCGCGGTAGGCATTTGCGTTTCAGACATTGGGGAGTGAACTCCGGCAAGCGCCAAGGATGGGTAAGGAAAAGTGTAACACCGGGCTGGCGGCGGTCAGACTTCAGGCCCAGACTTCAAGGCTTGCGGTCGCAGGCGAGTTTACGTAGCCCCGGACGCGTTCGTCCGGTGGCCCTGGCTGCTTTGCGGGGCGGACGAATGCGTCCGCCACCACGTGGCCCGTCTCCCTCCTACCAGTTCAGCTTCATGGCGAACTGAAACTGGCGCGGATCGTAGGCGGCCGTGGCCTGGCCCGCATTGCAGGACGTACTGCTGCACAGCGGGCTGACGGCAGCCACATTCATTTTGTTCGCGATGTTAAACATATCCGCGATCAGATCGACGTTAAAGCGCTCGCCGAAGTAAATGCGCTTGGAAACCCGCATGTCGTCGAAAACCGTCCAGGGCGTCACGCCCGCATTGCGCCCGAGATTGCCGTCGAGTTGCAGAAGAGTCGGCGTGGTCAGAGTCGCTACGAAGCCGTTGATGCAGGGCTCCTGCAGCACGCCCGTGGGCGAGTACTTGGATTTATAAACCGTACCGCAGGCCGGATCGACCGTAGTATTCGGCCGGCCGGTCAGCGACGACAACTGGAAATTGTCGCCGTTGCCGGTGATGATGTTGAATGGACGTCCCGAGGCGATATCGAGCAGCGGGGCAATCGTCCAGTAGCTGAAGACTTTGGCCGCAAAGCCATTGCCGCCGATCTTTCCCGTCTGATAAACGCCGCTGAAAACAAAGCGATGACGCTGGTCGAACAGCGAGGTCGAGCGATCGACACCGGGATAAAAACTGTCCTGCGGCGTCAGCGTCGCTTGCAGATCGGTGGAGTCGTCAATGGCATGCGACCAGGTGTAAGAAGCGAGGAATTCGTAGTGCTGGTTAAAGCGTTTGCGCAGGTTGGTGGTGAAGCCGTGGTAGATCGAGCTGCCGTTGGAGTAGTTGGCGTCCATGTCGCCGAAGGGGACGCAGCCGGTGAAGGTGGCCGGATCGCAGTTTGCATTAAATCCCTGGGATAGACTGGACTCAAGGCTACGGCCTGACGCAATGCAGCCCAGCGGGTCGCCGACTGACGCGTATGCGCCGATGATCGACGGATTCAAGCCGCCGGGCCGGAAGAAATTCATCAGCGCCGCATCCACATAAGGAAAGCGGGCTGGTTGCCGTCCCGCCCAGGATTGCAGCCGCTGACGGTGAAAGGGCTTGCGGGAGTAGCGTTGTCCGAAGCGCGCATCGAGTAAGCTGCCTCGAAGTTGGCCACCATCAAGTCGCCGCGAATCGTGTTGGCGTTGATGGGGCGATTCAGGTGGCGGCCGCCATTGAAGTTATAGGCAAGACTGAGAGCGTAGCCACCGCCGAGATCGCGTTCCACAGTGAGGTTGGCCTGCTGCGAATACGCATAGACGAAATTCTTGGACTGCGGATAGCCGAAGGGTTGAAAGGCAAGCGGCAGGAAAGTGGACGGATTGAGATAGTTCTGGTTAAGAAAAACGGACTGCGGAAAGTTCAGAGCCTGAAACTGCTGCTGATTGGGAAGATATCCGAGGCGCGCTGGCCGTGGCTGGGCTGCAGCGTAGCCGCACACGGGTTCGCCGGGCTCGGCTTGATTGATCGGAAGACCCTGGAAAATCGTAATCGCGTTCAGGTTGCCGGGATTGCCCGGCACCCGAGCAGACCGAAGTTCCGGCAAAGGCCAGCTGACCGCTGGACGAACCGTCAGAGGCATCGCCGAGAAAGTAAAGGCCCAGCAGCGGATGGTCATAGAAAATGCCATAAGACGCCCGCACGACTGTCTTCCCATTGCCGCTGGGATCCCACGCCATGCCGATGCGGGGCTGAATGTTGTTTTTGTCGGTCTGAATTCCTTTCTGCAATCCCAGGAGTTTGTAGGCGGGAAGCGCCAGTCCCTGAGGCGGCCTGAATTTCGGCGGAATCTCCACGTCATAGCGAACGCCATAATTCAGAGTGACGTGTGGATTGACCCGCCACGAGTCCTGCCAAAATGCGCCAATCGGAATGTTCTTGAATGAATCGCTGGGACTGCCGATGCCCTGAATGAAATCTCCGGGCAGTCCTGCGCCGTAGGATTGCACCGGCGAGAGGTCGGGAAACGGAGTATTGGGAATGGGGGAAACAAAACCCAGGGCAGACGAACTGAAGCTGCCAAAGTCGTACACTCCTCCGTAATTCACGGTGAAGATTGCGGTGATCGGAAGATAATTAACGTCTGCGCCAAACTTCATGTTGTGGCGGCCGATGGTCCAGGAGAAGTTGTCCGTAAATTGATACCGTTGCTCTACTCGCTGAATGTAGGAATACGGCTCGCGACCAAAATAGGCGAAACCCGGAATGTTTACAGCCGGGTCGGAGCCTCCGGGAATCTTCGTGTTATAGAAATACGAGAGTCCGCGCCGGGCATACTGAAAGCGAAATTCGTTCGACCTTGTTATTGCCGATGGTCCAGGTGTCCTGAAATACGCCGGCCACGTCGCGATAGGTCTGCTGCGAAGTGCGCGAGTAAGCGTTCTGCCCAAAGGGTTGGTCCTGTCCGCTGACTTCAATTCCGGTAACCGTACTCGGGCTCACGTTGACGCGAAACGTCAGGCGATGGCTGGTTCCCAGATTCTGATCGAGACGAAGGGAGTAGAGGCTCGTCCCCTCGAACACTGGAAAATTTCCTTCCTGCGACGCCAATGTCTGGTACGAGGCCGGCACAGAGCAGGGCGGCGAGCTGCAACTGGTGGGAAAACCCGCAACTCCCGGAAAGCCACCGGTCAAGCCGACGGGCCATGCGCCATTTACCGCCATTCCTGAAGATGCACCAACTAGACCCAGATACGTTCCGACCTCTTTAGCGAATGCCGGACTGGCTGCCACGGTAGCGTCAACCGTCGGGTTGGCAAGGAAAGCGATTTGACCGGGCGTGAGCTGAAGATTCACCGTGCCGGCAGGAGCGCGAAAAAACGGCGACGCATCAAACGGAGTAAGGCCGAAATTTCCTTGTCCGATGCTGGAAAATCCGGTTTCATGCCGGCGCGTGATTTCATAGGCAAAGTAGTAATAAGTCTTGTCTTTCTTGATCGGGCCGCCAAACGCCACTCCCCCCTGCACCCGCGTATAGGCAGGATTCGGAACCGTGCTGAATGGATTCACCGCTTGGAAATTCCGGTTGCGCAGGTATCCGAAGACGTCTCCATGAAAATCGTTCGATCCGGAGCGCGTGATGATGTTGACTACGCCACCAGCGGCACGCCCGTATTCCGCCGCGTAATTATTAGTGATGATCTGAAATTCCTGAACCGCCTCCTGCGAGACGGTTGAGCGCACGCCGTTCACCGAGTTATCGGTGGCATCGGCGCCATCCACGTTGACCAGATTGGAGCGCGCGCGCTGGCCGCTCATGTTGAGGCCGGAGGTGGGCGCGGCCCCGGTGTTGGGCGCGTTGTCGCGCACCACCTGCGAATCGGTCAGCGTGAAGTTGATGTAGTTGCGGCCGTTGATCGGAAGATTGTCGATGCGCCGCTGGCCGATCGTGTCAGTCGTCGAACTCCGCGAAGTCTCCACCAGTTCTGCCTGCGAATTGACCTCCACAACCTCTTTTCCTCCAGCAACCGAGAGCGTGACGGGCAGTTCCACCAGTCCGCCGACCGTGACCACGACGCCCGTATTCTCCACCTTGGTAAAGCCCTGGGTTTCCACGGTAACCGAATAGGATCCTGGCGGCAGTTGGCGAACGCTGTAACCCCCCTGACCGTCGCTAGTCGCGGTACGTTCCAGGCCCTTGGCAACGTCGCGCGCGGTCACGGTCGCATTCGTCACCACATTCCCGCTGGGGTCCTTGACAGTGACGTGCAGATCGCCGGTGGCAACGCCTCCCTGACCCGACGCAAAAGCAGAAAGCAGCAGAAAAAAGAAAGTCAAGGAAACGGCATTCGCGATGCGGATCATGAGGTTCTCCCTTGAACTCGCGGAGGCGAGCGGACGGCGGGAACGATTTTCCCGGCAGGTTGCCGACGTAGTCACGAAAAGATCTGGGACCAATGAATCTCGGTGGTTTTATAACAGAAAGGCGCCCGAAAACAAGTCGGAATCGGAGCAGAGTCGTCGCCGAGTTAACCCGGTTTACCGTCTTGGGCGCTCCGGCCGCGAAAGGAACCGAGCAGGTCCAAGGGTCTCGGCTGCGAAAGAAGTCGCGATCAGATCGGCGATCAGATTACATCGTCGCTGAAATGCGTACCGGAGCAGCGGGATTCTGCAATCTGCCGAGCAGCATCGCGGAACCGTTCAACTGCTCGTACCTGTGAAGGACAGGGGTGGCCGCCAGGCCTGAGTTCGGCCAAGCCATGGCAACGTAGATTCTGAGCAGCGCGAAGGCGGCATTGCGGCGCAGCAAGAGCGCATTGTCTACTAAGCGCCGCGCAGCCTCGGCAGTAGGAGCATCGTCCGCAGTCAAGGCGGCCTGTCCCATGCTTACCAGAACCCGAGCGTTCCTGTTCGCTGCCTGAATGTAGGCAGCCATGGCCCGCAAGCGCTCCCGCCGAACCGCGCGAAACTCCGAAGCGGGCAGGCGCTGCCGCAGATAGTCATCCTCCGCGGGATCGACGAGATTACGAAAGGCCTCGACATCAATCGGCTGAATTTGGGTTGCGAGCGCCGTACCCGCGGAAATCTGCAAGCTCCGGGCAACTGTGACGCTCAGGATGAAGATCAGAGCCAGCGCAGCGGCGACAACGAGAATGATTGCAATAGTCATGGGCGTACCAGGCGCTCCAGTTCCCGGTTCCAGACGTCGAGATTGTTTTCGGGCAGAAGAACCGCAGACTTCGTAGCAACTTTTCCGGGAACGAGCAAATAATAAAACCAGACCAGCACGCAGGCGTGGTAAGTGGCCATGTTGACAAAAGCGAGGATAACGCGCGTGGAGTGCGGCAATCCGGTGTTGTCGACCATAGCCCAGATCGCCAGGTGTACGCAGGCTGAGACGCTTAGGCCCAAGGCAATCCCGAAAACTTGCCTGGGCCAGGAGAGATGGAAGTAAGCGGAAAAAAGAAAGATAGATACCAAGATGCCACATTCGATGAGATACGTGGTCTGTTCCAAGAGGGCAGCCCCGGAAATAATGCCAAAGAGCTCATTTTTGGGAGCATACGCAGCCGCCAGAGCGGCGGCAAAGACTAGAACGATCCCGGCCCCGCGGATAAGAGTCCTTCCCATCCGCGCCAAAGATGCATACGAGCCAAATACCACCGCAAAAATTTCTCCGATCAAGGCAAACTTCAGTATTCCCTGGAGAAATAAGTCTGCCCAGTACACGCGCCAGAACATTGTCGGACTGACCGATGGCAGAATATCGGCCGCATAGACGGCCAACTGACTAACGGAGCTGAGAATTGCGAACGCAAGAAAGGCTGGGAAGTTGCGGGCAGTTCCACGCCTCCAGAGGAAGATCGCTAGAACCGGCAGCAGGAGGTTAGGCGCGACCCAGAGATAGTGCCAAAGGAATGAGTGCGCCTGCAGCATAGCCGTGATTGTGAACTATACCGCGGCCGGCTGCAGGCGACAATGTCGTAGTAGATCTTGTTCGGTTTTTGTAAGATCGGCGGACCCGCCGTCAAAACAACTGTTTTGTGGTTTAGTGTTATGGTTTGCACAAAGTGGTTCCGCAGCCGGCAGCACCGCCGCCGCCATCGGCGTGCGCGATCGTTGGAATGACTAAAGTGTTGAGGAACAGGACTGCGGCTGCGACGACAAGTAGGGCTCGTTTCACGGTTGTATTCTCCTTGTGACTGCGAATTGGACCGTGATATTTTCATGGGCGCAGCGCTTTCGCAACGTAACCAAAGACCTTGTATTGGTTCGGAATTCGTAACAAGATGACTCTGAAATCAGCTCTGCAGGACGTGAAAGAAACTACGCTGGCGGCGGTCACGGGACTGCTGGGCAAACTGGCTTATCTGGCTTCCTTGCGTCGCGCCCAGGGCCGCTATGAACACTGGGGCATGGAGCTCATCCACGGGCCCGAGTCCTCCGAGCGCGCTTTGAAAATGGTCCACACCGAAATTATCGCCGGAGTCTTACGAGCGCCACTGCAGTCCCTGCTCGAGGATTTGGATGAATCGAGCTGTAGCAGCGGAGTTGCAGCCCGATCCTATATCGATGGAATGCGTGAGCACTTGAATGAACTGCTGCCGGGCGAGCGCCCGGAATCGCCGGCCGCCAGTCATCTTAATTCAGTGCTGTTTGCCCTTTCGTCCCTGGAGAAGAATCGAGGGCGTGCCACTCGGTCAATTTCATAGCCACTCCAACGATCTGACCGAGCACCTCTGCTTCTTGCGGATGCCGCAGGATTCGAATGGGAACGGGAGACAGCGGATGCGGTTGCAAAATGATTTCCTCGCGACGCATGCTGCACCAGCAACAGGTGTGCCCCTCGCGAGTTTCCACAAAATAAATCGGACGTTCATATTCGGAGCGCCACGAGCCTTCCACCACCTTACTTTTGGATTCGTCGACTTGGATGAAACTTCCCGGCGGCAAGATGGGATACATCGTGAAATCCTGGGTGCCCACGTAACCATAAGTGAAATCGGTGTTGGCGAATTGCGCGAGATAGGCGACGGGCACCAATCCCCATTGCTCGACCATCCGGCCCAGATTGGTGGTGCGGCGCTCGTCAAAGCCAGGATCCATGCGAACTGGAACCTGTACCGACGAAAGGCCCGCCAGAGCGTCTGAGACGTGCGATTTGGGCGGAGAAACCAGGCCCAGGTCCGCGGCCATGTTGTTCAAGTCAACGCCGTACCACGACATCAACTCGCGCAGATCGCGGCGGTAAATTACAGAAAGCGTATAGAGGCGGTAAATGCTGGGTAAGATACCTTTGGTCTCGATATCGGACAAACGACTTGGAGGAATGGAAAATTCCTCATTGCGATACTTGTCGGCAACTCGCGCGCTCGAGTTCTCGACATCACGCATGGTAAGGCCAAGTTTCTCACGCAGCGTGCGAAGGCTTTTTCCCACCGGTAGCATCGGTCGGCCTCCAGACAGTCTGGGAATCATATCAAAGCTGGGCGCATCGTAGTGAGATTTGTGTAAAAATTTGCACTCTCTATTTGCCGTTACGAAATCCGAACACGCGTTGGCCCTTGCCAGTCGCGAAGAAACGTGTGTTCACACTTCCTAACCATACGAACCACGCGCCAGCTCTGGCCTTGTGGATTTCTTGTCATTGTCCGGAATTCGTAACAAACTGAAACTGACTCTCGCCATTCCGTCGTGTAGGCGGCGCGGTTTTTACATTCCCAGACCGTGCGCCTTACGCCAAACGCTGACTTGAGGGATGACATTTGTCACGGGCGCGCCGTGATGGATGGCACTGGCGTGTCCGTTCGTCTTCCGCGATGATGCAATTGTCCGACCGGAGATAGAAATCAATTTCCGCCGGAAGACGCCCAACGCGGGAGGCCGGAAGATGATCGCAACCCTGGAACAACGGCAGCAGGCCGGTACTTCGAGTTCGGATGCCATCGTCGCCAGTCTTGAAGGCGTAAACAAGAACTACGGCAATGTCCGCGCGCTCCGCGGAGTGAATTTCGGAGTGCGCTCAGGAGAAATTGTCGCTTTGCTCGGTCCGAACGGAGCAGGCAAAACCACAGCCGTGAAGCTGCTCCTGGGATTGATGCAGCCGAATTCCGGACGTGTCCGCGTTCTCGGCGGCGACCCCACAAATCCCGGAAACCGGATGCGCACCGGAGCGATGTTGCAAGTGGGACGAGTTCCCGAAACCTTGCGCGTCCGCGAGCACATCGATCTGTTTTCCGCCTATTATCAGAAACCTATGCCGCCCGCGGAAATCCTGGCGGCGGCCGGGCTGGAGAAATTGAGCGAGCGCAAGTTTGGCGAGCTCTCCGGAGGTCAGAGGCAGCGCGTGCTGTTCGCGCTCGCCATCTGTGGCGATCCAGACTTGCTATTTCTAGACGAACCTACAGTCGGGCTCGACGTGGAAGCGCGGCGCCTGTTGTGGGATGAAATTCGCAGGATGGTCGCGCGCGGCAAAACTGTTCTGCTCACGACCCACTATCTGCAGGAGGCCGACGCGCTTGCCGACCGCGTGGCCGTAATCAATCAGGGCGAGATCATTGCTGAGGGAACTCCGGCGCAGATCAAGGCGAAAACCGCCGGCAAGCGCATTCGCTGCGTCACGAGCCTGAGTTTGAACACTCTTGGTCAGATTGCGGGAGTAACTGAAGTAAAAAAGGATCGCGAAGCCGTCGAGCTACACGCCGTCGAGGCCGAGCCCGTTGTGCGCGAACTGCTGGCGCGCGATGCTCAATTGTCCGGCCTTGAAATCACCAGCGCAGGCCTGGAAGAAGCGTTCCTGGCCCTGACGCACGACACGGCACGCGAAACAAATCACTCCACCTGAAACCAAACGGATACGTCTGGGAGGATTTTCCAATGAGTACCGCGACCATAGCATTGAGCAACACACAAATTCAGCGTTCGCCGCGTCACACGGCTACGATCTACCTGAAGGAAGCGAAGTATGAATTTCTGAAGAACCTTCGTCTCCGCGTCTACACGGCCTCGGTGCTCAGCTTCCCTATCATGTTCTATGTCCTGTTCGGGTTGGTACTCAATTCGAAACAGGCGATTGGGGGCACGACGGTTCCCACCTATCTGATCGCTACTTATGGCACGTTCGGCGTGATGGGAGCCTCGTTGTTTGGAACAGCTGCAGGCCTTGCCTCCGACCGTGGACTGGGATGGCTGCAAGTGAAGCGCGCAAGTCCCATGCCGCCATTTGCCTACTTTGCGGCGAAAGTAATCACCAGCATGATTTTCAGCGCGGTGATCGTACTCGCGCTTTTCACGCTGGGAATCGCGCTCGGCGGCGTGCGCATGCCTATGGCTTATTTCGCTAAGCTTTTGGGAACCTTGGTGGCCGGATCACTGCCCTTCTCCGCCATGGGACTGGCTCTCGGATACTTCGCCGGACCGAACTCCGCGCCTCCGACCATCAACCTCATTTATTTGCCCATGTCGTTCTGCAGCGGATTGTGGGTGCCGTTCATGTTCTTGCCGAAAGTCGTACGCCAGATCGCGCTCGTGCTGCCTCCTTATCATCTCTCGCAATTGGCGCTGGGAATTGTCGGAGCAGGACGCCACGAATCGAACGCCACGCACTGGGAAGTTCTGTTGGCCTTCACCATGATCTGCCTCGGCGTGGCTCGAATCGGGTTCCAACGCGATCAGGAGAAAATGTATGGCTAGGAGCTATCCATGAGTCGCTATGGTAGGGTGCGGCTTCAGAGGCAGGGAAAAACGTGACGAACGCGTGTTTCGCCCGTGGAAGAGCGGCCTTTCCAGGGCCCGCGTAAGACGCTCGAAATAGTTGGGGGCTTTAGCCCCTGAGATTGCAAGGAGTTGGCCATGAGCGCAGATTCGAAAAAATCGATGGGCTGGACGGTTGTCCTTCTCCTTTTGGGCATGGCGGCTCTCTACGGCGGATCGAAGTGGCTGAGCCTGCTGATTCCTGCGGCTTTGCTAGTTTGGTATACCGCGAGGCCGTGGCTTAGAACTGGCAGGAATTCACTAGAAGGTCGAAAATAGAAGCGATGCCCTACCTTGGTTCGCGACAACTCGATGAAGGTTCGCAGACCGCGAGTCCGTTTAAACTAAGGCCGCTGCGATCAGTGCTCAAGGACAAGGATCACGGATGGGGTCCGCTGCTCTGGGTGCTTTATCTCGGTTTCTTCTTCGTTCAACCGGTCGTCGAGCACGTCAGCTCCAAACAATGGTTTTTCGATGGTCTCGGAGCCGCGATATTTCTCGTCCTCTACTGGGGAATGTTCTTGCTGGAGAGGCCTCGGCCGCTTGTGCACGTTGGTGGCATCGTGCTGCTCGGAGTCTTGTACCTTCCCTTCAATGCGGGTGGCTGCACGTTCTTCATCTTCGCGGCAGCCATGGTCCCCTTCATGGTCGACACGCAAGCGCGGGCCATCGCGGGCCTGGGAGCCATTTCGGCCGTTGCCGCAATCGAAGGATTGTTTCTGCACTTGAACGTTTGGGAGCTCTTCTGGGCGGCAGTCTTTCCAGTGTTCATCGGCGCGGGCAACGTCTTTTTTGCTGAACGCAATCGCATGAACCGCCAGCTGCGCAAGGCCAACGAAGAGATCGAGAACCTGGCCAAGGTTGCCGAGCGTGAGCGTATCGCGCGCGACCTGCACGATGTCCTCGGGCACACTCTGTCGGTCATTACGCTGAAGTCGGAACTTGCTGGCAAATTGATCGACCGCGATCCGCAACGCGCGGAAAAAGAAATTCGCGAAGTGGAGCAAATCTCACGGCAAGCTTTGTCCGATGTGCGCGATGCCATTCGCGGATACCGTTCGCAGGGATTAGTTGCCGAGTTGGCGCAAGCGAAAACCACCCTGGAAACAGCAGGTTTGTCGGTACAGTGCGATGCTGCGACCACCATGAAACTTCCGGCGGTGCAGGAAAGTGTTCTCTCATTGGCCGTGCGCGAGGCTGTTACCAACGTTGTGCGCCATGCGCAGGCTCGCACCTGCCGCATGCGATTGGAGCAACAGAACGGCTCATGCCGCTTGGAGATTCACGACGATGGCTGCGGCGCTTCCAACGGTGAAGGCAACGGCTTGCGCGGCATGCGCGAACGGGTCGAGATGCTCGGAGGCACTCTGAATCGCAGCACCGACGCCGGGACGACGCTCACCATTACGCTACCCCTCAAAGAGGTGGCACCCAAGCGTGAAGGCTTGCAGAATTGAATCCCTCAGCAAGAGAAACCGCACGTGAAGCCAAGGAAGGCCGCAAGACCATCCGTGTGGTGCTGGCTGAAGATCAGGGGATGGTCCTGGGCGCGCTGGCCGCCCTGCTCGAAATCGAGGGCGACATTTCCGTTGTAGGGCAGGCGCGCAACGGCAAAGAAGCGCTCGAAGCTGTGCTCACGCACAAGCCTGACGTTTTCATTACCGACATTGAAATGCCGCACATGAGCGGCCTCGACGTGGCTGCGGAACTGAAACGACGGCGAACGGGGACGCGCGTCGTCATCGTTACCACGTTTGCGCGTTCGGGATATCTACGTCGCGCGCTCGAGTCGGGAGCGTCGGGGTATCTGCTGAAAGACATGCGCGCGGAAGAACTCGCGGACGCCGTGCGTCGCGTCCATCAGGGCTTGCGAGTCATTCATCCCGAACTCGCGACGGAGGCTTGGGGCGAGATGGACCCGCTTACCGACCGTGAACGGCAGGTGTTGCGACTGGCGGGCGAGGGCATGGCCAGCGGCGATATCGCCGGGGAGCTGGGTCTCTCCGACGGAACAGTTCGAAATTATCTTTCCGAAGCCATCAGCAAACTAGGCGCCGGCAATCGCGTAGAAGCGGCGCGGATCGCGAGAACCAAAGGCTGGCTGTAACTCATAGGCTGCTTCGCTCAATCCCAGCCTCTTCTTTGTGAATCGTTTTATATGCCCAAGCCATGCGTGGGGTGTTGTGGGCGATGCCGATATGCCCTCCTGGGTTGAGCACAATGATTCCGCCGTGGCCGTTCAGGCGCTGTTTCAAATAATTCATCGCTTCCTGCGCGGACCACTCGGGCAGATTTCCCGCCGCGATGCGGTCGGCAGTCCACTTGGCGAGCACCAGCTTCATGATCGGTTCGCCCCATCCGGTGGTGGAAACGGCGGCGCTTTCGTTGTTCGCGTAGCAGCCGCAACCGATCAGCGACGAATCGCCGAGGCGTCCGGGCGCTTTATTCAGCGTGCCTCCGGTCGAGGTCGCGGCGGCGATGTTGCCGTTGCGGTCGAGAGCGACCGCGCCGACGGTGTCGTGAGAAATCGTCCTATCGTCAGAGGCGGGCGCGAAAAGATCGTTGCCGGTCTTTGAAGAATCACGCATGGACGAATTCGACGTGTCTGATTTACGTAGCGCAGCTTGGGCTTGGTATTCGCGCAGGCGCTCGACTTCACGAGGGATGATCAAATCTTTGTTGTCGCACAGCGCGATGCCGTGTTCGGCGGCGAATTTTTCTGCGCCTTCTCCCACAAAATAAACGTGCGGGCTGTCGCTAAGAATCTTGCGGGCGGCGCGCACGGGATTGCGCAGGCGCTCGACGCAGCCGACGCCTCCGGCGCGGAGCGTGGCGCCGTCCATGATGAGGGCGTCGAGTTGCACTTTTCCATCGCGGTTGAGGAAGCTGCCGCGTCCGGCGTCAAAGGTCTCGTCGTCTTCCATGACGACGACGGCTTCCTCGACGGCGTCGAGCGCCGCGCATCCTCCGGAATCAGCGCGCTCGAGCACGCGCCATCCCGCGGCCAGCGCGTTGTTGACGCCACGGATGTGGGCGTCGACCATGTCGTCGGGCATGGCCCAGGCGCCGCCGTGAATGACGAGAACCGGATCAGTCGGCAAGAAGTGTCCTTAGAATTGGTGGTGCGACCGGATAGTCTAGCAGGGACGGGCTGCGCGTGTCGGGCCGACCGGACGGGATATCGATACTGATTATTTTTTTGATATCTGGGAGCTAAAATCCTCAAGGGTTGATTTTCTGAAGGCTTGTCGGCACGACTGAAGTCGTGCCCTTACCGCTGCAGCTCTTCTTTTGCCCCTTTTGGGCTTACTCATTTTCAATTGATGCGGCCCACGGCTTGCGCCGTGGGCTGCATTCTTTCGCCGCTTCGCGGCTTGGGCATGCTCCATTTGCACTCTTCCCTATGGGAACACGCTACGTGATTCGGGTGCTGGAGACTTGTAGGAAGTCGGTGGCGCCCAGGATTCGGAGGGCGATTCGGACTATGAGGGGGAAGCGGTGGCGGGTGGGGTCGTGGACTACCGTCGGGTTGGAGAGATGATATTTTGTGCGGCACGTTTCGAGTTCGGCGGTGCCGGCGGCCAGGACGTTTTGGACCCAGTGGCTGTTGGGACCGTAGGTGAGGGCGATTAGGAATCCTTCGGGCGTGCGGAAGACGTTGACGGGCGTACGGAAGACGCGGGCGGACTTGCGTCCGATGTGGGTGATGACGCCGAATCCGGGGAGCCAGGTTACGAAAGGGGCGGTGAGGCGGTTGGTTACTTTGAGGTTGAAGGCTGCTACCCAGCGGGGGCGGAAGCGGACGAGGAGCGGCGGGGTGATTAGGAACAGGAGGAAGATTACGGTTGCGATTTTCAGCATGGACGTGTTGTCCGTGAATCGATTTTAGTTTACTTCCCAGTTTCTGCTCATCCGGGCGATTGGGAACGGGGCGGAGTTCTGAGAGTCAAAATCCCCACCCTAATCTCGCCAAAGTGCGGCGAGATTAGGATGGGGCACCCTCGGTACTTGCATGCTCGTGGTAGCGGAGAGAGCGAGATTCCTCGCTTCGCTCGGAATGACAAGGTTATTTTGGCGAGCGCTATCGGCACGACTGAAGTCGTGCCCTTCCCGGTTTTCCTACGCGGCTTGGCCTGGGGTCAGGCTTACTGGGGGGTCTTGGGTTCGGGTCCAGGTGTAGCGCATGCGGTGGATTACTGTGATCGTGCTCAAAACGGCGATTACCCAGAGGACTGGGGCCATGCGGTTGAAGAGGGCTCCGAGGATTACGAGGACCAGGCGTTCGGGGCGTTCCATGAAGCCGACCCGACAGGAGCCGATTAGGCTCTCGGCGCGGGCGCGTGTATAGCTGACCATGATGGCGCTGATCATGACGAAGGCCGTTAAGACTACGTAGAAAAAACGTCCGCCGCGGGCGTAGAAAACTAGGAGGCCTAGAAATTGGCTGGCGTCGCTGTAGCGGTCGACGACCGAGTCGAAGAAGGCTCCGAAGCGGGTGACGCGGTTGGTGGCGCGGGCGACCTGGCCGTCCACGAGATCGAAGAAGCCGGAGAAGATGATGACCAGGCCGGCGTAGATGAACATGCGCTTCTGGTTGGTGGCGTTGGCGGAGCCGAACAAGATGGCGGCCCAGGTGTTGACGACTAGTCCCATGAAGGTGAGGACGTTGGGATTGATGCGCGAGAGCGCGAGCCAGCGGACGATGGTGTCGAGCAGGACTCCGCAGGCGCGGCCGAAGGCGCTGGTCCAACTGGGGCTCACTGTGGCGTCTCCAGGATCTTAGGCTCACCGGCGATCCGCGCGAGATCCCTCCCTTCGCCTGAAAAGCGGCTCCGGTCGGGATGACGCCGAAGAATAAAGGGCCTGCGCTCAGGATGACGCCGCATGTTTAGGGCTTGGCGATTCATGTCTCGGCGGGCAGACATTTACGCGCCCGCCTTCTCCGGTTCGATCTCGTCGTGGATGGTGCTCAGGCTCAGGATTTCTAGTTCGCGCTTGCCGTTGGGGCTGACCACGATTACGGTGTCGCCTACTTTTTTGTTGAGCAAACAGCGGCCGATCGGCGAGGTGGTGGAAATCTTTCCCGTGGCTACGTCGGATTCTTCGCTGGTGACCAGCTTGTATTGCATTTCCTCGTTCTTCGTACCGTCGAAGACTTTTACCGTGGAACCGAGGCCCACCTTGTCGTGGGGGATGTTGTTCATGTTAACCATGGACAGATCGGCGAGGCGCTTGCCGAGTTGGCGGACGCGCGCCTTGACGAACTCCTGGCGCTGCTTGGCCATGTGGTACTCGGCGTTCTCGCTGAGGTCGCCGAGGGCGGCAGCCTTTTTTATTTCTTTAGGAAGCTCGTGGATCAGCTCGTGTTCGAGCGCGTTGATTTCTTCCTGCAGTTTTCGTTTGATTGCATCGGTCATGATTTGGTTAACAAGGATTACTGGCCAGGCTTTGGACATTATAAACCCGGCTTCGGGCTTCGGGCTTCCGGCTCCGGCCGGCCGGGTTGAATACTACTCTGGACTGGAGCGGGGTAAAAAGGCGGAGGAGAGTGCGTTCAATCCCGAAGGGCAGGTCAGAGGTAGCCATCGGCGAGATTATATGGACGTTGCGGGAGATACGTCAGGCCTGGAATTCTGAGGCTTCGGGGAAGCGCAGTTTGCACTTGGCCAGGGCGGTGGTGAGGATCTCCTCTACCTTGGATTCTTCGCAGTTGCGGGCCATCGCTAGTTCGCTGACCAGGAGGTAGCGGGCGCGCTCCAGCATTTTTTTCTCGCGGAAGGAGAGAGGCTTGGCTTGGTGCAGAGTGATCAGGCTCTTCAGGACGCTGGCTACTTCGAGCAGGGAACCGGTACGCATGCGGTCGGAGTTTTCCTTGAAGCGGTCTTTCCAGTCACCATTGCTTCCGTTTTCGCCGACCGAGAGACAGTCCAAAACTTTTTGAATTTCACCGTTGCGAACCACGCGACGCAGGCCTACGCTGCCGGCGTTATGGCAGGGGACCATTACTTTGAGGCTGCTGGCTTTGATGTGAAGAAGGTAGAACTTCTCGATCGTCGCGCCGACGGAGCGGCTACTGATTTGTTCAATTATGCCGACGCCGTGATTGGGATAGACGACTTTGTCGCCAATGTGGAAATTCAAGTCCGTACCGCTCATGTTAGGCACCCAGAAAGGCGATAAGTCGAGGGAGAGAAACGTGAAAAAGACCTGAGTTAATGCTACTCTCCGGGCGGGCCGAAAGCAAGGAGGGCGGTTGGAGACCGATTTGCGATTTCCATTAATGTTATTGAAAGGGAATAACTTAAAGGCCAGAGGTGTTGGTAGCGGTCTCGGCGCAAAAGTGTCGCAGCAGCAATGGGCAGAATATAATCGGGAGGTGGATTCCGATCAGAGAGACTCAGTGTTGGGGCAGACGGACGGCGACAGTTCCCAAAGTGGGACGCGGCGGGGCCCTCCCGTCGGCCGGATTCTTGGGCTCGACGTGGGCTCGCGGAGAATCGGAGTGGCGGTTTCGGATCCCCTAGGAATCACGGCGCAGGGGCTGGAAACGTTGCAGCGCCGAAACAAACGATACGATCTTGAATATCTGCAGCGCGTGATTCAAGAGTACGACGTTAGGGAGATAGTGGTTGGTTTGCCTCTGCGCATGAGCGGCGCTGAGGGGATTCAGTCTGACAAAATGCAGGAGTTCGCCGAAGACTTGCGCAAGCGATTTCGGCTGCCGGTACATATGTGGGATGAGCGTTTGACGTCGGCTGAAGCCAATCGCTTGCTGCGCGAGACCGATCTATCGATCGAGAAGCGGGGGAAAGCTGTGGACCGTATGGCGGCAGTTCTAATTTTGCAAGGGTGGATGGAACAGCGGGCTGCAGCGGCTTCCGGCTTTCGGCTTCCGGCTTCCGGTTCGGAATAGGACGAGGGCTTCCGGATTTCGGCTTCCGGCTTCCGGTTTGGAGTGCTCGGTTTGGTCTCAGAATGAACTTCGGTGTGAATTTCTTTGGGTCATTGTGACATTCGTCACAAAGTTTAGCGAGTCATCGGTGGCAACCTCATTGTCTGAATGGAGCGGTACGGAGGTTGCACATGAGCGGCACCTATAAGGATTTGGAGGTGTGGCAAGCGGCGATGGAACTTGCGGTACAGGTTTATCGGATCACTGCGGCGTTTCCCAAGGAGGAGAGATACGGTTTGACGAGCCAGATGCGGCGGGCTGCCGTTTCCGTTCCCAGCAATATCGCGGAAGGCAAAGGCCGTTCGTCTGACAAAGAACTCATTCAGTTCCTGTGCCACTCCCGGGGGTCGCTTTTCGAGATCGAGACCCAGATTGCAATCGGAGAGCGGTTGGGCTATTCCACGACGGAGGACTGCAACGCGATCCGACGAGAAACTGCTCGAATTGGTCAAATGCTCAATGGATTGATGCGATCCGTCCGCCCCGCGTCGGCGGCCTGAAGTCTTCAGAAGCGTTTCCGGAAGCCGAAAGCCGGGAGCCGAAAGCCGAAAGCCGGTTTACCGTCCGCGCATGGCCTGCCGGTACGCGACTACATTCTTATTGTGTTCTTCCATCGTGCGGGCAAAGCGGTGATGGCCTTGGGCGTCGGCGACGAAGTAGTAGTAGTCGCTTTGGGCGGGGTGCATGGCGGCTTCCAGGGCGCTGCGTCCGGGGTTGCCGATGGGGCCGGGGGGAAGGCCGGCATGGCGATAGGTGTTGTAGGGGGAGCTGAACTGCATGTCGGCGTGATGCAGCGCTCCCTGGTAGGTTCCTGCCAGAAGCTCTGCATAGATGATGCTGGGGTCGGCGTCGAGGGCGATGTTTTTGGCCAGGCGGTTGTAGTAGACGCTGGCTACCATGGGGCGCTCTTCCGCCACGGATGTTTCTTTTTCGACGATGGAGGCCATGGTGACGGTATTCGGCACTCCGTTTTGAAGGGCAGCTGGAGCCGGATCAGCAGTAACTCTCAAGACGGCCTCAGTGGAATCGCCGGTGGCCGGCATCAGGCCGATCTGGCGCGCCACCTGACGGAACTGTTTCACCATGGCAGCGGCCATTTCCTGCATGGTCATCATGCGGGAGAATTCGTAAGTGTCGGGAAAAAGATATCCTTCCAGCGATCGTGCTCCGGGAGCGATATCGGTAATCAGGGCGGTGTTGGACTGCGCTACCTTCAGGAAGTCCTGCGCGGGTCCGAGGCCGGCGGCTTCGATGGCGTGGGCGATGTCGAACATGGTGAAGCCTTCGGGCACGACTACGGTACGGAAGTAAACGTCGCCGCGACGGAGACGCTTTTGAACGTCAAGCATGTTTGCGGGCTTTTCGAAAAGGTATTCCCCAGCTTTCAGGGAGCGCCGGTGGTGAAGGTAGTGCCATAGAACGAACGCGTTTTCACTGCGGATGATGCCGGCGCCCTTGAGTTCGGCGGCGATGCGGTGAGTGGAAAATCCCGGACGCAGCATCACGAACGTCTGCGCGGACGGTGTGATGGGCATCACCACAGCCCAGGCGAACCATCCTGCCACTCCCAGAATTGCGATCGAAATCAGCCCGAGAATCTTGCGCACAATACCCACAGTTTAGACGATCAGGGAGTCGCTTGTTGCCCGTGACGTTCGACCGGGGTTTACTTTAGTAAGTGCTTGATTTGCTTCAGAATGCTTGCCAAAAAGGAGAACTCCGAGCCCATTCTTATTGCAACTTTCCCGGCGAGGTATACTCAAATAGCCGAGGTCTTCTTGTATCTTGATGAGACGTAACGCGCCCTTTTTAGTTTTCCCTTTGTTCTTGGCAGTGCTTTCCACCACGGGATGCGTGTTTCGCACGCGTCCGGTGGAAGATCAGTACTCGAAAGTCCCTCTCAAGGAGTCGACGCAGCAAGGGTTGATCGACAGCATCAACCGGCAGGCGGAGGCCATCCACTCGCTGAAAGCGACGGTCGATATCGACTCGTCATCCGGCGGCGTGAAGAAAGGCCATTACACCGACTACAAGGAAATCCGCGGCTATATCCTGGCTCGCAAGCCGGATGCTTTGCATATGGTCGGATTGATGCCGATTGTCCGCACCACAGCTTTTGACATGGTCAGCGAGGGCAAGGAGTTCAAGCTATGGATTCCGCCGAAGAATCGCTTCGTGGTCGGCAAGAATGAGGTGCAGACGGCGAACGCCGACCAGCCGATGGAAAATATTCGTCCGCAGAATATCTACGAGGCGCTGTTGATCCGCCCCATCGATCCCGATTCCGAGATTGCGGTGCTGGAGAACGGCTATGAGACGCTGCATGACGCCAAGGGGCACCGCGTTCTGCAGGACGACTACGCGCTCACAATTATTCAAAAGTACGACAAGGGTTGGAGGCTGGGGCGCAAAATCATCTTCGGGCGCACCGATCTGAAGCCGCATCGGCAATATATTTATAGCGAGGATGGCAAGGTAGCCACCGATGCCAAGTACGCCGAATACAAAGATTATGATGGCTTCAGCTTTCCTTCGCGCATCGAGATTTACCGGCCGCAAGAGGAGTTCGATATCACGCTGAATATGCTGAAGGTGGACATCAATCAACCGCTGAAGGACGATCAGTTCGTGCTGGAGCAGCCGTCGGGCGCGGTGGTGATCAATCTGGATCATCCACAATCGAGTCTGGTTACGCCGATGGGGAAAAGGTAGCGAGGATTCGGTACTTGAGTCAAAGTTCCCACCCTAATCTCGCCAAAGTGCGGCGAGATTTAGGATGGGGCACCCGGCGACGTTAGAGTGGGGCACCCCGCCCAACTTCCTATGATGAACAAAATGGTTGTCGCCAACCTGGTGCATCGGCCGACGCGGTCGTTCATTGCTACGAGTGCGATTGCCCTCGAAGTGGTGATGATTCTGATGGTGGTGGCGCTCTTTTATGGCTTGTTAAATGGATCGAAGGAGAGTCAGCTTGGCGTGGGAGCTGATCTGATGGTGATGCCGCCTGGCTCAGCGGGGTTGATCGGCATGTCGGGAGCGCCAATCTCGGTCAAGGTCGGGAATGTTCTTCGCAAAGTGCCGCACATTGTCGCGGCTGTACCGGTTATCTGGTGGTTCACACAAAAACCCGTGGAAATTATCTACGGAATCGACCTGGCGAGCTACGACACGCTCCCTCCAAAATTTGTCTACCTTTCCGGTGGCCCGTTTCAGGGGCCCTACGACGTGATCGTGGATGATTATTTTGCCAGCATGAACCAGAAGACAGTCGGAGACAAGATCGAGATCCTGAACCATCAGTTCCGTATTAGCGGGATTGTTCCGCACGGCAAGGGAGGGCGCAAGTTTTTGCCGCTGGCGACGATGCAGGATTTAGTCAGCGCCGAGGGCCGAGCTTCTGTCTTTTACGTTAAGCTGGATGATCCTGCTAATGCCGATCAAGTCGAAAAGGCAATTGAGCAGACGCCTGGCATGGAGAAATACTCGGTGCGCTCCATGCAGGAATATCTATCGATGATGACGCCGGACAATCTCCCCGGGTTCGACCTTGCCATCAAGATTGTGATTGGCGTGGCCGTGGTGGTGGGATTTCTGGTGATCTTTCAATCCATGTACACGGCGGTGATGGAGCGGACGCGAGAGATTGGAATTCTGAAATCGCTGGGGGCTTCGAAGTGGTACATCGTGAACGTGGTGCTGCGGGAGACTCTGCTGCTGGCGATTGCGGGAATTATCGCGGGGATCGTCATCAGTATGGTGACGCGCCGGGTCATCATGTTCGAAAGGCCGGTGCTGCGGTTGTTCTGGAGCAATGAGTGGGTGCTGCGCGCGACTGTGATCGCGATCATTGGGGCGCTGGCGGGAGCGTTGTATCCGGCGTTCAAGGCTGCGCAGCGGGATCCGATTGACGCGCTGGCATATGAGTGAGCCTGCCTTGGCGCTCTGAACCTTCCTCAAACAGCGCTGTCATCCTGAGGCGCCGTTTTTTGGCGCCGAAGGACCTATGCATTGCTTGGCATGAGAGTGCATAGGTCCTTCGCTTCGCTCAGGATGACAAGTTGTTACTGTCCTCCGAAGTATTGCACGTGGACATAGGTGCCTAGTCTCACGTTGTAGGCGAGATACCAGCCCGGGTGATCCGGATCGTCATAGATCACGACTTGGTCGTTGGCCCAATCCCAGTCATTGGCGTAAGCGAGGTCAAACGGGGCAACGCCGAAGTAAAAGCCGTTGAACCAAAAGCGGTCAGGGCCGCCTCCTCCAATGCGCCAGACGTGCCCACGGCCGAAGCCGCCGGTAAAGCGGCCATGCTCGAAGGGACGATCGAGATGGTAGCGTGGATCATCTCGTCCTGCATCGTGTCCGACCCACTCACCGTTGCTATGGACGTGCGGAGCTTCAGGGTGGCCTTGCTGGTCGCGATAGGAACGGGGCGCAACTTCCTGTCGCGGCGCGTTGTCTTGCCGAGGGACGTTCTCTTGACGGGGCGCGGCTTGCTGTCGCGATGGCTCGGCTTGGCGTGCTCCTCCACGCGAGGGTGGCGGACCGTGGGGAGGAACGTAACCGCCACCTACGGCATGGCTGCTTCCCTGATGGTTATTGTGTTGTGCGAAGGCCGGAAGGGAAACGAACAGCGATACGGCAAGGAGTGTGGGGAGTAATCTCATGAATACCTCCAAGGGTTACCTTACCATTGCGGCTCGGGCGGTAACAGATCGTTGACAATTCTTTGCACAGTACGCTATCGTAAAGACTTTGGTAGTCGTGTGGTTGCCCGCCTGATGGCCTGGCGTCCTCGCTAGGGAATCAACGAGCGGTCTTCTTTCGCAGCTTTTATTCAATCTGGGAGAACTCTGATGTCAACCTATTTCCCCAAAGAGGGGGAAATTGTGCGCAAGTGGTACGTCGTGAATGCGGATGGGCAGACGCTGGGGCGACTGGCGTCGCAAGTGGCGCGCATCCTCATGGGTAAAGAAAACCCGCGGTATACGCCGTTTCTGGATACCGGGGATCACGTGATCGTGATTAATGCCGAGAAGATTCGAACGACTGGAGTGAAGGCCGAGCAGAAGCAGTATCACCATTACACCGGGTATCCCGGTGGTCTGCGCACTGAGGACTACAACAAGCGGCTGGTGCGCAAGCCGGAGTTGGTGATCGAGTCGGCCGTGAAGCGCATGCTGCCGAAGAACAAACTGGCGGCGCACATGCTATCGAAATTGAATGTGTACAAGGGCGATAAGCATCCGCACCAGGCGCAGAAGCCGCAGGATTTTAAGTTGGAAGTGCGGGTGTATCCGGCGCGGAAAGCCGTGGTTTCGTAGAGACGTTGCTTGCAATGTCTTTGCCCGCTAGCGGCTGTCGGCAGGTGGTGAGAAGAGACGTAGCAAGCTACGTCTCTACGATGAGATCAGAGGAGATCAATGGCAGAGTTGGTTCAATATTATGGGACGGGACGCCGCAAGCGGGCGATTGCCAGGGTTTATTTGCGTCCGGGGAGCGGCGAGTTCCAAGTGAATGGGCGCGCTTTCGAGGAATATTTCGTGACTCCGGCGCAGCGTTCGGCGGCGAAATCGCCACTGGCGTCTTCGGATACGGCAGCTACGTTCAACGTCATTGCGAGCGTACTGGGCGGTGGCGTGCGTGGCCAGGCGGATGCGGTGAAGTTGGGCATTGCCCGCGCTTTGATGCAGTTCAACGTTGAGCTGCGGAAGAAGCTGAAGGCCGAAGGCATGGTCAGCCGGGACTCGCGCGGGAAAGAGCGCAAGAAGTATGGGCAGAAGGGCGCTCGCAAACGCTTCCAGTTCTCGAAGCGGTAGGTGCTTTCGGGGTGCTGCGTGCCGGCACAACCGAGATTCCTCCGTCCCTCGCGTTCGCTCGGGGGTCGGAATGACAAGATTATTGTTTGGCTAGAAGCTAAGAGCTAGAAGCTAATAGCTTGTTTTTAGGTGTTCAATTCTTCCCGCCTCGCGTGCGGGTCGGGAATGGCAATCCAGAGCGGCACGGTGGCGCGAAGGATGCAGATCAAAGAGGAGGTTCATTGGCTACGATTACCATGAAAGAGTTGCTCGAAGCGGGCGTCCACTTCGGGCATCAGACCAAGCGCTGGAATCCCAAGATGAAGGAATACATCTTCGGAGAGCGCAACGGGATTTACATCATCGACCTGCAGAAGACGCTGAAGATGTTCAAAGAGGCGTCGAAGTTCGTGCAGGATCTGGCGAATGACGGACGCATTGTGTTGTTCGTGGGCACCAAGCGCCAGGCGCAGGACGCGATTGCCGAAGAAGCGCAGAAATGCGGGATGTTCTACATCAACCAGCGCTGGCTGGGTGGACTGCTCACCAACTGGGTTACGGTGCAGAAGTCGGTGAAGCGGTTGAAGGAGCTCGACGAGATGGCCACGGATGGCCGCTACGAGCTGCTCCCTAAGAAGGAAGTCATAAAGCTCGAACGCGAGCGCAAGCATTTGCAGGCGAACCTGGCGGGCATCAAGAATATGAGTCGCCTGCCCGATGCGATCTTTGTGATTGACTCCAATAAGGAACAGATTGCGGTGCGCGAGGCGCGCAAGCTGGGCATTCCGGTGGTCGCCGTGGTGGATACGAATTGCGATCCGAGCGAAGTGGATTATGTGATCCCGGGCAACGATGATGCGTTGCGGGCGATCCGGTTGTTTACGTCGAAGATTTCGGAATCGATTGCCGAGGGCGCCCAATTGATGACCGACAAGCAGGTCGCTGACATGCAGGCTGCAGCCGATGCGGCGCAGGCTGCGACCGAGGCTCCGGCGGCAGAAGCTGCGGTGGATGCGAGCGAAGATATCAGCATGGAAGAAGTGCTGGGGCCGGGGACGCACAAGAAGCCGGTGGCGAACGAAGAGGAATTGCCGAAAGTGGAGAGTCAGACGGTTTAGTGCAGTGGCTAGTGAAAACCGGGCATTCGTTCCCCAGGAACAGTAGACCCGCGCGGGTCGTCCGCTGCGGGTCAAATTTTGTAGGGCAGCATCTAATTGAAGAGACGTTGCTTGCAGCGTCTCGCTCCCGAAGATTCGGGAAGCTGCAGGCAGAGACGCAGCAAGCTACGTCTCTACGAAAGAAGAGCAGAAGGATTCTTAGAATGGGTACTACTACAGTGAATATTTCCGCGGCACAAGTGAAGGACCTCCGGGAGAAGACCGGAGCTCCGATGATGGATTGCAAGCAGGCCCTGACCGAAGCTAAAGGCGACATGGAGCAGGCGGTCGTCATTCTGCGCAAGAAGGGCGTATCGGTTGCGGCCAAGAAGGCGACACGCGTGACCAGTGAAGGATCGGTTGCCCAGTACATTCACGCGGGAGGCAAGATCGGGGTGCTGGTCGAGGTAAACTGCGAGAGCGATTTTGTGGCGCGCACCGACGACTTCAAAGAACTGGTGCACGACATTGCCATGCACATTGCGGCCAGCGATCCGAAGTACGTGCGCAAGGAAGACGTCACGGCTGCGGACTTCGCCCGCGAGAAGGATATCTTCCTGGATCAAGCGATTAAGAGCGGGAAGCCTGCGCACATCGCGGAGAAGATGGTGGCGGGTAAGATGGAAAAGTTCTATGAAGAGGTTTGCCTGCTGGAGCAGCCTTTTATCAAGGATCAGACCATCTCGATCTCGCAGTTGATTGCCGCCAAGATCGGCAAGCTGGGCGAGAACATTGCGGTTCGCAGGTTTGCCCGGTTCAAAGTGGGTGATGCCGGCGAGACCGTCGCCGTCACCAAGCCTACGGAGCCGAAAGGCGAATAATTCAGGGCGCCCCCGAGGGCGCCCTTTTTGTGAGTTGAAGAGTTTCAAAGTTTCAAGGTTGCAAGGTTTCAAAATAGAGTACGCTGATAGTTCACCTTGAAACATTGAAACTTAAAACGTTGAAACCTCTTTAAAATGACGACCCCTGCCTTCAAACGAATTCTGCTCAAGCTCTCCGGTGAGGCGCTGGCGGCGAACCAGGGCTTTGGCGTGGAGTCGGCGCGCATCCATGAGGTCGCGGCTGAATTGGCCGATGTCCACAAGTTAGGGGTGCAGCTTGCCATCGTCGTGGGCGGAGGTAATTTTTTCCGCGGCGTGGCCCAGCAAGCCAGGGACATGGACCGGGTTTCCGCCGACCACATGGGCATGCTGGCCACCGTCATTAATGCGCTGGCGTTGCAGGATGCCTTGGAGAAACAAGGCGTATATACACGTGTCCAGACCGCGATCGAGATGAACCAGGTGGCTGAGCCGTTCATCCGGCGCCGGGCGATCCGGCATCTGGAGAAGGGGCGCGTTGTGATCTTTGCGGGGGGGACGGGCAATCCTTACTTCTCGACCGATACCGCAGCTTCGCTGCGCGCCATGGAGATCAAGGCAGAGGCGATTCTGAAGGCGACGCGCGTGGATGGCATCTACGATGCCGATCCGCTGAAGGTGGACGGCGCCAAGAAGTTCAACGAGATCTCGTATATGGACGTTTTGAAACTGGGCCTGAAAGTGATGGACTCTACCGCCATCAGCCTGTGTAAGGACAATAGCCTGCCCATCATCGTCTTCAACCTGAACCAGCACGGGAACATCCGCCGGGTGGTGCTGGGAGAGAAAATTGGATCGAGGGTTAGCGCGCAAGCGGTGAGCGTAGGCGACTAAGACTGGCCACGGATTTCCGGATTCACACGGATTTTCTCTGCATCTCAGATCCGTGGTGATCCGCGTAAATCCGTGGCCAACTTTCTTGTTCGGTTTATAATGCAACGTTTTGATTCCGATAGTATTTGACGGAGCTGACTCATGCCTGACAGTGGGCCGCTTAAGGAAATTCGAGTTCAACTCAAAACGCGCATGGACAAGGCAGTGGAGGATTTCCGCAAGGCGATGGCGGGCGTGCGGACGGGACGCGCGAACGTGCACATGCTCGATGGCGTGAACGTGGATTACTACGGGTCGCAGATGCCCTTGAATCAGATTGCGCAGGTGCACGCGGCTGAGGCGCAGTTGATTACCGTGCAGCCCTTCGATCCGTCGCAGCTCGGGGCTATTGAAAAGGCGATCCGATCAGGAGATATGGGTCTGAATCCCATGAACGATGGCAAGCTCATCCGCGTGCCGGTGCCGCCGCTAACCCAGGAACGGCGGCAGGACATGGTGAAGCACCTGCATCGGGTGCTGGAAGAGCACCGGACCGCCGTACGCAATATTCGCCGTGATGGGAACGATGCGATCAAGAAGGCCCTGAAAGATAAGAAGATTACCGAAGACGAAGAGAAGCGCTCGCTCGACGAGATTCAGAAGCTCACTGACGTCGAAATCAAGAAGATGGAAGAGATGAGCAAGACGAAAGAAAAGGAAGTGCTGGAACTTTAGAAGTGGGTTCGCGGTCCAGCCTCTGACTCGCACAGTCCCTCTGCGCGGTTATGTCGCTTGTAACATTCCTTTAATCCTCACTGCGTAGGCTTGTTGGGTTACCAGATTGCTTAACGTAGTTGACACCCAACAGGCAATGATATTAACTACAGTTAATATCGATCGGGATAAGACGGTTAATCAAGCAACTGGGGATACTCACTAAAGCAGATGGGAACCGGAAACGCGCGTGATTGCCGTCACGCCCGAATTTCCTTGGACATGAAATTGAAATTCCGATTCCAGACGGGCAGGAGCCTTGCGGGCACGATGCAGTTATTCCTCTGCCGGAGGACAATAAATGGCCCGCTCTTGAATGTCGCCCTCGCGGCCGCTCTAATGGCCGCGACGTTCTTTGCCCTGCCCGCTCTCGCGCAGCAGCCTGAGCCCTCCGCCCCTCCGCAACCGTCGCGAGGTGCGCCGCAAGCCGACGTCTCAGTCGTTCCCGATCCCCCCGATCCATTGGCCGGCGAGAGCCCGGAATCGATGTTCCCGCATTTGAAGGACACGCGTTTCTGGCTCTCCGGCCAAGCCAACTTCATTTTTCAAACCCACCCCGACTTTCATGCGCCGTACAGCGGCCCGAACAGCCTGAACCCACGTTATGAGAAGGCCACCTCGCGCCTGATGACGCTGTATACAGGCGTGCGCCTCAACAACTCGATCGAGGTGCTAGTCGATATTGAAGAGGCGGGTGGTGCCGCCCTCACCACCGGCCTCGGCCTGGCGGGTAACACCGATCTCGATATCGTACGCAATCCGTTGTTGAGCAAGGCCCCGTATATTGCTCGCGGCATGATTCACAAAGTCTTCACGCTCAGCAGAGATAGAGTCGAGAACCAGCGCAACGCCTTTTCGCTCTTCGAAGAACTGCCGCGCCGACGTGTGGAAGTCCGTTTCGGCAAGTTCAGCCTGCCCGATTTCTTCGACGTCAATTCGACAGGCTCCGACACGCACTTCCAGTTCACTAACTGGACCATCGACAACAACGGGGCGTACGACTACGCCGCCGACACGCGCGGCTACACCGTGGGAATCACCGCCGACTTCGAAGACCGCAACTGGGGATTTCGCTTCGCCGAAGGTCTGATGCCGAAGATCGCCAACGGCATCGACCTGGTCTGGAAGCCGTGGCAGGCCCACGCGGAAAATTTTGAGTATGAACTACGTCGTGGCGTGATTCCCCAAAGGGCGGGCGTGGTCCGCCTGCTCGCCTACACCAACTATGCCAACATGGGCGTCTACCGTGATCAGGTCATCATGGCTGCGGAACAGGAAACCACGCCCGACATCACCGCTCATCCCTGGCGCATCACGCGGAAGTACGGCTTCGGTGTTAACCTAGAGCAAAATCTCTCACACTATCTCACCGCCTTCGCCCGTTTCGGATGGGACGACGGCAGAACTGAATCCTTCGCCTACACGGAAGTGGACCAAACTTTCGCCGAGGGCGTAGGCGCGAACGGCGCCTGGTGGCATCGCAAGCACGATAGGGCTGGCGTAGCGTTCGTCAGTAATGCCATCAAGAAAGATCACCAGAACTATCTCGCGGCGGGCGGCCTGGGATTTCTGCTCGGAGATGGCAAGTTGAATTACGGCCGCGAAAATATCCTGGAGTCCTACTACACGGTTCACGCCTGGCGCGGTATCTACCTCGCGCCCGGGGTGCAGCACGTCGTCAATCCCGGTTACAACCGCGACCGCGGTCCAGTCATCGTCCCTTCGTTCCGCGCCCACATCGAGTTCTAGTAGTGCAACGCCAACTCCCCGTTGAACGCCTGAATGATGCCATAGCATTCGCAGGCGGAGCCTTCGAGTTTCTTGCGGTTGAGAATTCTTACGGAACCCCTCGAATATTCGATGATTTGTTTTCTTTGCAACCCACCGGCAGCCAGGCTCACGCTGGGGCGGTCTGTACCCAGCATCATGGCCAGGAAGTCGTGGGTGATGCGCAACAATCCCGAACCGACGCGGTCCTGAGCCAGCAACAGCCAGCGCGAAAGACGTTGTTCAATATCGTGCAGGCGATTGCATCCGGCCGTCTGCGCCACTTGCATGCCATGAACCGCCGCATACCGATTCAGCATCGTCTGCAGCGCCGGACTCGACTGCAACGCAGTTTGCAATTCGCTAACGTTGATCTTGAAGCCTTCTCCGCCAATTTGCATCACCGCACGATGCGGACTCCTCTTTACTCCGGCTGCCACAGGTATGGGAGTAAAGCCCTCTTTTCCTACCACACCGACTTCCACACTTTCTCCCTTTTGCGTCGTAAAGACTAGGGAGACCATTCCATTGTTCAAAAAGTAAGCATCATCCAGCTTTTGGTTCGCCTCTTGCAGTCTCAATCGCTGGGGCAAGGGGACGAACTGCAAATGAGGCCGAATCGCTTGAAATTCCGCATCCGGAATCGAAAGAAGAATGGCGTTCGACACTGGTTTTCCCGCCGGATTCGTCCGTTCTCCGGGATTTAAAGGTTGAGGGTCCCGGTTGGCTACAGCAGTTCGATTTGCTTTGCTCACAGCTTCCTCCGCGTTGGCTGACCTTTTTTCACGCATTGTTAACGAACAATTAGATGCCGCGGGATGCAAATCACAGCTCACTCAATATCTGAAAGCTTCAGGTGACGGACGGTATGTGATACAAAGTTTGCTGTATTTTGGGGACCGGATTTCGTGGTAACTTGGTAGGGCATCAAACCTCTGCGGAAAAGCAGACCGCACGGCGCCACCCGTCTAGCTTGCCGATTCGCATGCCCATCCGAATTCTGATCGCTGAAGACAGTCCGTCGGTTAAGAACGCCTTGCGCCACCTGCTGGAGGGCGCCGGGTCTTGGGAAATCATTGACGTCGACAATGGTGAGGAAGCCGTCGCCAAGGCGCTGGAACTCAGACCTGATCTCATCGTTCTCGATCTGGTGATGCCGGTGATGGATGGTCTCAAGGCGGCCCGCGAGATCTCCAAACTCCTGCCCGATACTCCAATCCTGATGCACACCATGCACTGGTCTCCGCAGGTCGAACTCGAGGCGAAAAAAGTCGGCGTGCGGAAAGTGGTGTCAAAGGCCGACAGTATGCTTCTCGTTTCCACCGTCAAGCAGTTCCTCATCCCGGAACCGCCCCCGTCGCTCATCCCGGCGACGCACACCGCAACAACCCAGACACCCTCACCCGACATCGCGGTTCCGGCCGATGCTCCATCGCCAGCGGTTCTTTCCGCTAGTGAACCCAGCAGCGCAGAAGCTACCGGCGACAGGCCGGAATGCCCCGCCAACGGAACCATCGGCGACGCCGCACCCAAATTGACATAGGCGGAATCGCAGCGTGGAAGTGCCCGGTCAGAGGCAGGGAATTGCTTCGAAAACTGATTTGACCCGAATATTGTCAACCGGCAGAAACTACAGGATCACGCTTCCCACGGAATCTCCGAACTAAGCAGCCGCGATCGCCGTCCGGCGCGCGTCGATCCCATCCAGGGCGATCCACAGCATGCGCGCCGCGTTCTCGGCAGCATTCAGAGCCCCATCCGCGGCCTCGGGGTGGGCCGAGATTCGCTTTGCGAGCTGATCGCGCCACACGCGCGAGTGGTACACGTCGGCGGTGGCATGAAGCGAGAAATAGCCGCAGGTTTTGTCGTCAGCGGCGTACATCTCGCGCAGGCCACGCTCTTTTTCTTGCGCAATGCGCGGGACCTGCGACTCGTAAGCATAGAAGGCCGCTAGTGCGTTTTCAGACGGGCCTTCGCTGGCTACCTGATGGAAGTGCCGGATGAGGTGTCGAATCTCCCGCACGGGGGTATGCCACTCCAGGTTGCGGGTCGAGCCCATGCCCTCGGCGAAGTCCAGCCAAAGCTCGGCGTGCGGAACCGAATCCCGCCCGGGCCGGCCTTCCACGCCTTTTTCGTCGCACATGTTGGCGAGCACGGCCTGGCGGAGTTCGCCCTCCTCCAGGCGCAGGCCAAGAGCTGCCAGGTACGAAGGGAATGCCTCCACGTGATGATAGTAGTCCTGCGCATATTCGCGCAGATCGTGGCGGGTCAACTGGCCCGCCGACCATGCCTTGTAAAAGGGATGGCAAAGCAGGTCATATTTTGCGATGCGGGCTTCCAGATGCTGAAAGAATTCCGCGATATTCATGAGTCCCCCTCAGACTTTCACTTGGACTGCCTAATATACGGGCGAAAAGGAACAACGGCAAGTGATGGAGATCACGAACTTTGCCAAGTTGCTAGAATGAAAGAAGGAACGGGTGCAAAAATGTTTCCTGGGCCCGCTCCGCCAGCTCTCCAATGCAGTTCACTGAGCAATTCGATGTAGTGGTGGTCGGCGCCGGCCATGCCGGGTGCGAGGCTGCGGTGGCCGCCGCGCGCATGGGGCTGAAGACCGCGCTTTACACGCTCAACGTTGACCTCATCGCGCAGATGTCGTGCAATCCGGCGGTGGGCGGCATTGCGAAGGGTCACCTGGTGCGCGAGGTCGATGCGCTCGGCGGAATCATGGGCGAAATCACCGACGCGGTGGGAATCCAGTTTCGGCTGCTGAATACTTCGCGAGGCCCGGCCGTGTGGTCGCCGCGCGCGCAATGTGACAAGCAGGCCTATCGCCTAAAGATGCGCGAGATGCTGGAGTCGCAGGGGAATCTGAAGATCAAGCAGGCGGAAGTGGCAGATCTGATAGTGGACGCGGCTTCCGGCCCCCGGCTTTCGGCTTCCGGAACGCAAAGCATCGCGCAGTCGATCTCCCACAGTATTGAGCCAGTTCAGACCGGAAGCCGAGCGCCGGAAGCCGGACGCCGGATTCTCGGCATTCGCCTGCGCGACGGGCGCACCGTGGGCGCAGAGGCAGTGATCATTACTACTGGAACGTTTCTCAACGGGCTGATTCACTGCGGCGAGCAGCAGTATCCAGCGGGGCGATCGGGCGAGCCTAACGCGGTTCTGCTGGGCGAGGCTTTGAAGAAGCTCGGGCTGCGCGGTTGCCGGCTCAAGACCGGCACGCCGCCTCGGCTTGACGGGCGCACCATCGACTGGTCGCTCTTTCCAGTGCAGCCGGGGGACGACGATCCTACGCCTTTCAGCTTTCGCACCAAGCGCGTCGCGCATCACGATTCACAGGTGCCCTGCTACATTGCGTGGACCACGGCGGAGACTCACCGAATCATCCGCGAAAATGTTCACCGCTCACCCATGTACAGCGGCCAGATCCAGTCGATCGGACCGCGCTACTGTCCTTCGATCGAAGACAAGATCGTGAAGTTTCCCGACAAGGAGATGCACCAGCTATTCCTCGAGCCAGAAGGGATGAACACGCACGAGATCTACGTCAACGGCATGAGCACTTCATTGCCGGTAGATGTCCAGCTTGCGATTTTGAAGTCGATCCCGGGACTCGAAAACGCCGACATGCTTCGGCCTGGGTACGCGATCGAGTACGACTCCATCGATCCCACCGAACTGGAGCGTACGCTTGAAACCCGCAAGATTGCGGGACTGTTCCTGGGCGGGCAGATCAATGGTACGTCAGGCTACGAAGAAGCGGCGTGCCAGGGACTGATGGCGGGAATCAATGCCGCATTGCAGGTGAAACGCGAGCCGCCGCTGATCCTCGATCGAACGGAAGCCTACACTGCGATCCTGATCGACGATCTTATTTCAAAGGGAACGAATGAACCGTACCGTATGTTCACGTCGCGGGCGGAGTTCCGCCTGCACCTGCGGATCGATAACGCCGACCGGCGGCTGACCCCGCACGGGCGCCGCGTGGGCTTGATCTCCGACGAGGCCTGGACAGATTTTCAGGCGAAGCAGTTGCGACTCCGAGAGATGAAGATGCTGCTGGAGCGCACAAAGCTCACGCCCGCAATGCTGGCGCAGCAAGTGGAAGCAGATACAGAGGTCGGTAATGCTCATGTGGGGACGGCCGCCCCCGGCTGTCCGGACGAGCGAAGCTTGGCGGCCGCGCCACAACTCTCCGTAGCAACGGGCCAGTCGCTAGCCCAACTGCTGAAGCGTCCCGAAGTGACCGTCGAGCAACTCGTCCCAATTCTGAAAGAACTGACGCCGGATTTTTTTGTAAGGGGCCACTCCGTTTCTTCTGTCGTTCATCTTTCTTCGGAAGTAAGAAACGAACTTAAGTCTGTCGAGACTGAGATCAAGTACGAAGGCTACCTGTTGCAGCAGCAGCGCGCCATGGAGCGCTTGAAAAAATCGGAGCAGCATTCAATTCCCGAATGGTTCGACTACCATTCGGTCAGCGGGCTCTCGCGCGAGATGCAGGAAAAACTCACCCACGTGCGGCCGCGCACCATCGGACAGGCGTCGCGTATTCCCGGAGTGACGCCGGCAGCGGTGTCGCTGGTGAACGTCTTCATTGAAATTCAGGCGCGCCGACGCGATCAGGCTGCCGCGCTCTAAGGCAGATCGCCTCTGCACCCGGAAGCAGCAGGTTCCTCCACTCCACTTGCTTTCCCTTCGGGAACGCAAGTTCCCGTCGGAATGACAGATTTCTAAATGGGGACGACAGGTCTTTCCGCAATGACAGTTTTTCTTAACTGTCTTTTAACGCGGATTCTGTTTGGTTTGCAGCTCTTCGGCGAGTTTGAGTTCGCTTTCCGCTTCCTCTTTTTTCCCCATGTCGCGGTAGGTCTGGCCGAGCAGGTGGTGAGTGGTGGGATTGTTAGGGTCCATGCTCACCGCCCGTTGCAGGGCTCGCACCGCCAAGTCGAACTCGCCTTTTTTCTCGAGCACCTTGCCCATCAGGATATAGGGCCCGGTCGATGTGGCATCGAGCCAGATGGAGCGCTGCAGGAGCCGTTCGGCATCTTCAAACTTTTGCACTCGCGAATAGGCGTCGGCCAGCTTGTAGTAAGTGGCTGCATGGCCTGGGTTGATGGCCAACTCCTTCTGGAATTCTGCGATCGCTTCCGGCAGCCGCGATTTGTAGACATACAACTCGCCCAGAAGGAAGTGCACCAGCGGCAACTTTGGATCGAGAGCTACCGCCTTCTGCGCATACTCCTCCGCCACCGGATCGTACTCCTGGCGGAGCAGCATGCGCGCCGTGAATAAATAACTGGCGGCCGAGTCGGGAGGAACACCGAACATCCTGGCGAATGCCTTGCGCGCCTCCGCGTAGTCCTTGGTCTGGATGTAACAAATGCCAAGGATGTAGGAAGCGTCCACGTTGGCTCTCGGGTACCAGCCTTGCACTTTCTCGAGCAAGGGAATGGCGTCGGAGGGGTGGCCGCCCAGGTAATACGAAAGTCCGAGCAGTTGAGTGGCCTCGCCGTTCGCGGGGTCAGCCGCGGCCGCTCTTTTCAGATACTCGATCGCCTTGGGGAAGTCGCTCTTCTTGTAGTACGCCGTGCCCATCTCCAGGGCCAGACCTTTGGCGGCGGGGTCGCGCGCTTCCACAGTTTTCAGCTTCGCGATCGCGTCGTCGAGCTTCCCCTGTTGCATCAACTTCCGCGCCTCCGAAAATTCGGACGATGCGCCCGAAGACGCTTCCGACGGCTGCGAGGACGGCGCCTCGGGAGGCGAAGGCTGCTGCGCCAATCCAGAAGCAGAAAATGCCAACAACAATGCCGTAAGGGAGGCGAGTCTAGATACCAAAAACAATTGCTTCCCTTCCATGAGGACTTGCATATCCAAGATTAGAGCACAGCGATTAGAACACAGTCCTCGCCAGCAGCGGTTTTGCGCCGATGCCTGGCGATCAATGCCTGGTGGTCACCGCAAATTCATTTCTTTCTGCAGCGCATCGAGATTCTCTTTCGCGATCGGCTGATTGGGGTCAATTTGCAAAGCGCGTTCGAAGTGCGATTTCGCCTCCGGAAAGCGTCCCATCTGGGCAAGAGCCGCGCCCAGGTTCGCCTCCACATTGGCGTCCTCCGGGTGCAACTGCAAAGCCAGGCGGAATTGCTCGGCCGCTCCTTCGAAATCGTTCTGCCCAGCCAGCGCGAGGCCCAGATTGTAGTGAGCTTCGAAATAATCGGGACGCGCCTTCAGCGCCGTCTGCAAGTATCCGACCCCCTGCTCGGGATGCCCCGCCGCCACCAACGCCGCGCCCAGAGCGTTGTTCGCGGCCGCGTCCTCGGGACGCAGCCGCACTGCCAGTTCGTATTCGCGGATGGCCGCGTCGAGTTTGTCCTTGGCCTGGAGCATCGCGGCCAGATTGTAGTGTGCTTCGAAGTCGGCGGGATTCTTCTCCACGTCATGCCGCGCCAGTGCCTCCTGCAGCGCCATGCGCGGATCGCCCTGCGAGGTGATCGAAATTCACCGGCAGCACCTGCAGCCACAAGTGGCACATCTCGTCGCTGGAACGGTTGCCGCCCTTGACTCGTGCCGGTGGATGATTGGGATTCAGCGGATTCTCCTCAGAATTGTCATACACGTAGCGCAGGCTCACCGTGGTATCCTTTGCCAACCGCACCGGCTCCGCATAGCGATAGACCGCCTGCCAGTTCAGATTCCAGTGCGGAATGTGGATCAGGGTTTGCCTCGCGCCGCCGGGTAACGTGGCGAACGCCTGAATATCTTTTCCCAGATAGTGCGCATGGGGATAAATTGCGAGCAACTCAACGTCGATAGGCAGCGTGAAGTCATCGGTAACGACAAAATCTTTTTGCCCGGATGGAATGTCAAGCTTGGCATCGTTCTCCAGTTGAAGCAGCATTGGAAGCTTGGTCGCGGGATGCGGCGTGAAGTAAAGGCCGATGCTGGGCTGGATCACTTCCGGCTTTCCGGACGGTTGAAGGTGCGTGTTGAGGATGAGGTCGGTTCCCTTGTCGAGGCGCAGCGCCATTCCGTCCGGCTCAACATAAGGGACGGTGCCCGGCTTCCAGAACAGTAGGTGACTGTCCGGGTCGAAGACCTGCGACTCGATGCGAATCTCCATGCCGCCGAAACCCGCGCCGGGCTCGGTTTCGCGCCTGCGGGAGGACCCTTCGCGATCCACCAGAATGTTTGCGTGGTGCACGTAGCGCTTGTCGCCGGGACGAATCTCAACCGCCTTCACCCAGCGAGTCTCCTGAACCGGCACCGGGAAAATAAAATTCCAATACGTGTCAGTGCCTTGCGGCGGCAGAGTGAGTGGCTTGTTCGCAGTGAGAATCACATCGGGCTTGCCGAGCCGCCAGCCTTCAACGAACTTCGGCTGCGGAGGCAAATCCGCTGCAGCGCCCTCGACTTCTCCCTGTTCGACCCAGCGCTCAATCAGATTGATTTCGGCATCCGCCAGGCGGAGTTCATCCGCGAATTTCAGTTTCTGCGGCTCCGGTAGCCAGGGCGGCATGGCGCGCGATTGAGTCACATCCACGATCTGCCGCGCGTGTTTCTTGACGTCGGAATAATTCAACAGAGAAAAAGGCGCCGCTTCTCCCGCACGGTGACAGGTGGCGCAGGAATGGAAAATTATCGGGGCGATATCGCGATTGAACGTGACTTGCTTTTCCGGCCCCGCCGTAGAAGGTGGCAGGAAAGCTGGTCTGCCGAAAAGCATTTCCATCGCGCTCGTACTCGCCAGCAGAATTAGCGACCATCCCGCGATCCGCAGCCAGGAGCTCATTCCAAGTCTGAGATGTAGCATCCCACTCCTCTGACTTCGCTCTTGTCCACAGGCTTGCCCGCCAGAGCGGCGCGGATGGCATCGTCCAACTCGTGGGTCGTTGGCGCAGGCTTCGCGCGTGCGAGATCGACATACCAGTCGTCAATGCGTCCGTCATAGAGCAGTGTGTGACCGTGGTCGAAGACTGCGACCTCGGGCGTGATCTGCACGCGCGCAAGCTTCACCAGCGCATGTTCAGGATCGCGCAGCGCGGGCAGGTCATATCCGTAGTCCTGCAAATATTTTCGAATCGCCTGCGGCGAATCGCCTTTGTCGGGATACACCAGCCAGAAACTGGCGCGCTCGGCATACCGCTTGCTGATCTGCTGAATAACGGGAGCATAGCGGCTGGAAACCGGACAGTCGCGTCGCAGAAATACCAGCACTACGACTTTGCCGGAATCCGCGGCGAGCGGCTTGACGGGGTGACCGTCCAGATCGGTGGCGGTCTGCTGCGCCGCTGCGAAAGCAGAACAAACCGCGAGCCCCACAGCAATCATTAGCCGGGCAATCATTAGCCGAAACCGGATTCTACGCCATGGCATAGGATCAATACTCGCGCAGCACTAGCCTGGATTCTAAGAGCGTACGGGATGAGTGTCTATCCCGGCGTCGCGGCCCCCTGCGCCTTAAGCGCTCTGCCGCTACAATGGCGGGAGCATGATTGCTCATTTGCGCGGAAAGCTCCTGACCAAGCATCCCAACCGGGCCATCGTTGAAACGGCTGGCATCGGCTATGACGTGACCATCAGCGTGCCGACGTTCTCGGACCTCCCGGCGGTCGGGGCGGAGGTCGCCCTGCATATCCATACGCATGTGCGCGAAGATCAGATTGCGCTCTACGGATTTCTGCGTCCCTCGGAAAAGACTCTGTTCGAGAAGCTGGTCACCGTGAGCGGGATTGGACCGAAGCTGGCAATCACGATCTTGAGCGGCATGGCGGCGGACGAGATGGTCGGAGCGATCCGCGGCAACGATATCGCGCGGCTCACGCGCATTCCTGGCGTTGGCAAGAAGACGGCTGAGCGCATGGTGCTTGAGTTGCGCGACAAGCTGCCGGAAGCGGGAGCGGCCTCGGCGCCCGCCGTTTCTGCGATGAGCGCGAATGAGGAAGATGTGCTCTCTGCATTGCTGAATCTCGGGTATCAGCGTGCGGCGGCGGAAAAGGCGCTCGCCGTTGTTGCAAAAAACGGCAAGGGCGGATCGTTCGATGCCATGTTCCGCGATGCTTTGGCGGCGTTGTCGAAGTAGAAGCTACTTCCCGATGCAGAACGTGCTGAAGATCAAGTTCAGGATGTCGTCGGTGGTGGTCGCTCCGGTGATGGCGTCGAGCGGGCGCAGCGCGTTGTAGAGATCGAGCAGCAGCATCTCGTGCGGGACTTTTCCGGCCACGGCATTCTTCGCCGCGTCCAGGGCGAGCAGCGAATCCTGGATCAAGCCTTGATGGCGAACATTGGTGAGGAAGCCGGACTCCGCCTGGACTCCAGAATTGTTCCGGCCTCTCCGCCAATGTGCCCTAGAATCTCGGCGCGCAGCTCGGCGATGCCTTCTCCGGTTAACGCGGACGTGCAGATGTGGGGAACCTGCATCTGCCGCCCCTCCGGGGCTGCACCGGGCCGCTCCGTCTCCCCACGGCTTGCGCCGTGGGCTGCATTCTGGCGCCGCTTTGCGGCTGAAGCGTCGAGAGCGAGAGCGAATCCTACTCGCCCGAGGTCGCACTTATTTCCCACCACAATCGCAGGCCGGTTTTCAGCCTGCCTTAAGAGTTCCCTGTCTTCCGCCGTTTCTGCCTGCGAGGCGTCGAGGACGACCAGCACCAGGTCCGCGTCGGCCAGCGCTTCTATCGATTTGCGAATGCCGATCGCCTCGGCTTCGTCGAGAGCGTCCCGAATGCCGGCAGTGTCCACCAGTTTGACCGGAATGCCGCCGATCGCCACGGTTTCGCTGACCAGGTCGCGGGTGGTGCCCGGAGTCGCGGTGACGATCGCGCGCTCGCGCTCGACCAAACGATTGAACAGGCTCGACTTGCCCACGTTGGGGCGGCCCACAATTGCGAGCGTCAAGCCTTCATGCACGATCTTGCCGTAGGCGAACGTCGCGCTGAGTTGTTCGAGCGGCGCGCGTACTGCGGCGATGTGATCGAGAATCGTCACATCCGGCATCACCGACACATCGTCTTCGGCGAAATCAATCCCGGCTTCGAGCAGCGCGATCAGTTCCACCAGCTTTTGCTTGATCGGTTGCAACCGCCGCGAGAGCGCTCCCTCCAGTTGTTGTGCCGCGACTTTGGCCTGGTACAGAGTTTGCGAGTCGATCAGATCGCGCACCGCCTCAGCCTGCGTCAAGTCGATGCGCCCGTTGAGGAAGGCGCGCATGGTGAACTCTCCGGGCTCGGCCAGCCGCGCCCCGGCAGCCACACAAAGTTCCACAATATGCCGCAACACCACCGGAGACCCATGTGCGGAAATCTCAATAATATCGTCGGTAGTATAAGAATGCGGCTTGGCAAAATAAGTGACGACAACTTCGTCGATGCGCCCCGACCGATCCGTGGATGGGTGCCCCATCCTAGCCGCGCTTTTTGCGGTTAGAGCCTGCCCTGAGCTTGTCGAAGGGGCGGGGTTTTTGACTTCCTCGGCGCCCATTGTTGTCGGCGGCGGCTCAACAAGTTCGCCTAACACCGTCCGCCCCGCCTCCAGCCCGTACTTCAGCCGTAGCATCGGCAACGCAATTTCTCGCGCCCTCGCTCCTGCCACGCGAACCACTCCGATCCCGCCGCGCCCGGGAGGCGTGGCGATCGCGACGATGGTGTCGTCGAGGTTCACGCGCCGATTGTAAAGGGTAAACTAAAGATCGAGAACGAGCTTGAGGGAGCACTGATTGTCCGTCGCCGATGAATTACTAAAAGCCAACGAAGATTTCGCGCGCAATTTCAAGCTGGGAGATCTCGCCGTCCGGCCGCGGCGCCATGTTGCCGTGCTGGCCTGCATGGATTCCCGCATCCTGTTCGAGCACTGCCTGGGCCTGCATCCTGGCGACGCGCACATGATCCGCAACGCCGGCGGCATCGCCACCGACGACGCCCTGCGCTCGCTGATCGTCTCGCATCATCTGCTCGATACCCAGGAGTTCATCATCATCAACCACACCGACTGCGGCCTGCTGAAGGTGCGGGAGGATGAATTGAAAGCAAGTCTGACCGAGAAGATGGGGACTACCGCCGACGAACCTTCGCACTTCTACGCCTTCGATGACCTGGAAGCGAATGTGCGTCTGCAAATACAACGCGTGAAATCGCACCCGTGGATTCCGAAACACATTCCGGTGCGAGGGTTTGTTTACGATGTGAAGACAGGGAAATTGAAAGAAGTAGAGTGATGGTGTGGCGCGGTCGATTCGCCCGCGTCTCACCACGACATGACTGTTGCGATCTCGCCCCGAATGTCACCCGGGCGCCGGGTGGCAGGCTCTAGAAACCGGTTCTGGTAATCTCCAGCATCGCGGGCGGGGGCGCCCGCGCCACAGCCTAGCGCGCCACCACCTTCTCAATCTCGGCCCGCAGTTGGTCATAAGGCAGCGCTCCCGGATGATACATCGCCACTTTTCCCGCGCGATCCAGCAGCACCAGCGTTGGCGTCGTGGAAGCGCCGTAAGTGTCAAAGTTGTATTTGCTGATCGGTACCGGCATGTCGAGCAGTCCGGCGTAGAACCGATGCCGGACAGCATCGATATAGCGGAGCTCGTCGCTCGCCGAGGCATGCTCGATCTGGGCGGTATAACCGTAGCGCCGTGTCGGTCCGATCACCTGCAATCCCTTGCTGGAAAACTCCGAGCGCAACTGCGTGATGATCGGCGCTTCCGCCTTGCAGTCGGCGCACCAGTGCGCCCAGAAAAACAGCAGCACCGGCGATCCCTTGAGTTGCGCCGGCAAGGGCAGCTTCGCTCCTAAGGATTCTTCGGAGCGCAGCGCGGGCGCCGGCTTGCCCGGCAGCGAAAGCAGGTTTAGATTTTTCTGCAGGCGGTCGTGAATCGAAGTGTTCGCGTAGGTTCGCAGCGCCGCCTGCAATAGGGCGAGGGCTTGGGTTCGTTGGCCGCGTGCCGCCAGAGTCTGCGACTGAACCTCCAGTGCCGCCCCCAACGCGATCGGCAAATGCGGATCGGCATCCAGAGAACGCTGTTTCAGTTGCTCCATCGCCATGGCCTTCGTCTGCTTGGCATAAGCCGCCGCCTGATCGTATTGGCGTTGATCCAGCGCAGCTCTCCCGAGCCATGAATACGCCTCCAAATACTCAGAGCTGACCCCCTGTTGGCTGCGATAAGAATTGAGGGCTGACTCCGCGGCCGAAAAATTGTTCTGCACCAGAGCCAGGCGTACGTCGTCGACAATCCCAGCCCACGCTGAAGGTACCAGCAATACTGAAACCAGCAGAATCCGCAAGCGCATCTCTAGATGATGAATCCTTCGGCAAAAGGTCGCAAGTCGAGGGGGATTTTCCACACATCGAGCGAACCATAACATGATCTATATCAGTTGTTTAGAAGGCATCTACAGTAAATTATGTAGCTATTTTGGGGCACTTTTCGTACAATTTAGCTGCGTTTGATCTTTAAGAGTTCCTTCGCAGTATAAGAATCTCCGCTTAACCCAGCGCGTGACCTGCCTGCAGAAGACCCGAAAAGTTTCAGCGCTACATCAAAGAAAAAGGAACATGCAACATCATGGAAACAGGAACAGTGAAGTGGTTTAACGACGCCAAGGGCTACGGTTTCATCAGCCGCCAGAACGGCGAGGATGTCTTCGTACATTTCTCCGCCATTCAGGCCAGTGGCTTCCGCAGTCTGCAGGAAGGTCAGCAAGTACAATTTGACGTGGTCAAAGGCCCCAAGGGCTGGCAAGCAGAGAACGTCAAGGGCGTCTAAACACCGCTTCGCAATCGACAATTCGACACTAAGGGCGGCCAGCAATGGCCGCCCTTAGTGTTTTGGGATCGATTTCTGTGGACAGATCTGCACCGCGGCCTTCCTCCGTGGTGAGAGGATTTCTGAGTTCACTACTGCTGATCGCGCATTAGCACCACGTCTGAATCGGTATGCCCGCGGAGAACTGCGAATCTACGGTTCACTTTGCGGTTGGCAACGTCTGATTCTGTTCTCTTTCTAACCTGTCTACCATGTCTTTCGGCAGGCCGTGCAGCAGTTCGAGAAAAGCCGCGTTCGTCCAGCCAAAGCCCACCACATTCATCTCATAGCCCAGTTCCACATGAGCTTCCGACGATCGCGTTACTACGTTGTACTTTTCCTTAATGATGCCATCGCGGCGGAAATTTTCCGCGACAGTCGACAGGAATTCGTAGGAAACGCGATCCGCGTCCGCGTTAAAGCCATATCGCCGCAGACCATCGATCGCAACCATTTCAATGTTGCCCCATCCGTAGGGCAAATCCCACTGCGCGCCGGTCTCCTCCGTGCTCATCGGAAGTCCGCCGGGGCGTTCGAAGATTTTCAGATTACTGGCTACCGCTTTTGCCTGCTCCGGCGTCGCCAGCCCCGCCCACAGTGGATAGAACGTGGACGCGTACTGGTACTTCGAAATCCGTTTGGTCTGGAAGTTGAAATCGAAGAAGAGTCCCTGCTCGTCGTTCCACAGATAGTGGGTTATGAGTTTTTTGCGCTCATCCGCCCGCTTGCTCCACTTCCTGGCGTCTTCGGCGTGCCCGAGCCATAGGCTGATCTGCTCCAGATCTTTTTCCGTTTTGTAGAGCAAGCTGTTCAAACATACGGGCGCATAGTGATGCGTGGCCGCTCCGAAGGGCCCGAAGCGAAAGCTCACATCGAATCCGGACTCACGCATCGACCGATCGCCCTTGTAGTAATCCGTGCTCAGTTTGAACTGCTTTGCCTTCTCGCACTCCGCGCGGGCCATGGTCAGGGAGACATCACAAACCTGGAGAGCATATGGCGAGCCCGCAATTGCCTGTGTTGTTTCGGGCTTGATCTCGACTACATAGTCGTCGGCCTCGGCGGGATGCAAAAAGAAATATTGCGCCACCTTGCGGTAGAAGCCGGTTTCGTCCTGCACCGCCTCAGCAGGCGGACCCTCGCCGAAATCGTAGTAGCGCGACAACCCGGTCTCGCCCGCGAGATGCGGTGGACGCGTCCACATTCCGTAGTCTTTCTCGAGGTCGGCATAGGCCCGGTCCAGCCACGCCTTGTCCGGATGACCGGCCTTCTCAGCGGCTCGGTAGACATCTACAAACATCGAACTCACGAAAGGAGGTTGCGAACGTGTGAGGTAGTAGGTGCGGTTCGCGTTGAGCATTGCGCCATAGTGCTCGATCTCGAAAAAAAAGTTGTCGACCATGCCGCGCGCCAAATCGAGGCGTCCGGCGCGGAGCAGACCGCGAATGATGAAGTAGCTGTCCCAGCCGTACATCTCGTTGAAGCGGCCGCCCGGCACAACATATTTGTCCGGGAGATAAAGCAGGCCGTGCGGCTGGATCTTGCCGGTGTCGATCTCGCCCAGGCGATGGATCTCAATCGGCAAATGTTCCACGCGCACGTTGCAGTCCGCCGCCAGTTTTTGCACCGCTGCCGGCTCGGCCACCTCCTTTGGCAAATAAAGCACCGGGGGCACCTTTATTTTGGGATCGACGACACTGGTGCAATCGGTCATGGAGCGAGTCAGCGTGTCCCAGGCCGAGGAGATGTAGTTGAGAATCGGCTTGAGTCCCTGATCTGCAGGGGCTGTAGGCGCGACCGCCTGAGCATTCGAAACTGCGCCGAGGAGTGCGGGGAAAAGGAAACACCTGACGAAAATGTGAACAGCAGCGGCGCGAAAGCTGCAAGGTTGGTAAGTCTGAGTGCTCATGGTGTTTGAAAGCCTCGTCATCATAAACGCGGGGGACGAGAGTGACCAAACTTATTTGCAACCACTGATATCGCTCGCCATTCGTTACAGAGTATTGGACCAGTGCATTTGCGCCGACGGACCTGGGCGGTCTCGCCGCGAGATCCCTCCCTGCGCCTGAAGAACGGCTCCGGTCGGGATGACGCCGTTAGGCAGACCGACACATGAGGGCGGCTTCATCCCCATCGCGTCGATAGCGAGCTTTTTGGTTTACTCTATTAGTTTTGCCGTTGGCTCTTTGAGGGGGAGAAAGTGAATCGATCCTACGCAGTTCTTCGATTATTGGTGTGCTTCGTTGTTTTTATGGCCGGGATTGCAAGCTGGACGCAGGTTCCCGAGAACACTTACCAGGAATTGCGTTGGCGAATGATTGGGCCGTTTCGTGGCGGCCGGGCTCGCGCCGCTGCCGGAGTTCCGAGCCAGCCCAATGTGTTTTACGTCGGCCAAGTAAACGGCGGCGTTTGGAAGTCAGACGACTACGGGCGAACCTGGAATCCCATCTTCGATCATGAGTCAACACAATCGATCGGAGCGATTGCGGTTGCCGCTTCCGATCCCAACATCATTTATGTCAGTAGCGGTGAGGGTCTGCACCGCCCCGACCTCTCTGTCGGTAACGGCATTTACAAATCCACTGATGCTGGCAAGACATGGAGTCATCTCGGGCTGATCGACGGGCAACAGATTCCCGCACTGGCTGTTGACCCTCACGATCCCAATCGCGTTTTTGCCGCTGTGCTCGGGCATCCCTACGGGCCCAGCGAGGAGCGCGGAATCTATCGCTCGACCGACGGCGGTCAAAACTGGCAGCGAGTGATTTCCAAAGATGAAAATACCGGCGGTTCTGACGTCGAAATCGATCCCGCGAACCCCGATGTGGTTTATGCATCCATGTGGGAAGTGCGTGAAGGCCCGTGGGAAGATGGCAACGAATTCAACGGCGCCGGTGGCGGGCTCTTCAAGTCGACCGACGGAGGCAGCACCTGGCATCCCTTGACCAATGGCTTGCCGAAAGACCTTTCGCAAATCTACGTTGCCATCGCGCCCAGCGATTCCCGTCGTCTCTATGCAACTCTCGCCACAGCTTCGGGAAAGCTGGGCGTTTATCGCTCGGACGATGCCGGAGACTCATGGTCACAGATCACCACTGATGCTCGTCCCGCGGGCCGAATCGGCGGCGGCGATCTGCCGATCCCCAAAGTTGATCCGAAGAATCCAGACCTGCTCTATGTGGTCAGCACGGTTACGATGCGGTCCGCCGATGGCGGCAAGACCTGGTCCGGATTTCGCGGCGCGCCCGGTGGCGACGACTACCAGAATCTTTGGATCAATCCCAGTAATGGGAACATTATCCTGATCGTTAGCGATCAGGGCGCGATCATCACCGTGAATGGCGGTGCGACTTGGAGTTCCTGGTACAACCAGCCCACGGCGCAGTTCTATCACGCGATCACTACGAACACGTTTCCCTATCGTGTCTGCGGGGGACAACAGGAAAGCGGCTCAGCCTGCACTTTAAGCCGGGGAAACGATGGCGCGATCACCTTCCGCGACTGGCATCCGGTGGGCGTCATCGAGTACGGCTACGTCGCACCCGATCCGCTCGATCCTGATGTCATCTACGGCGGCGGCAGGACTGAAGTTTCGAAATTTCACTTCTCGACCGGCGAAGTGCAGAACGTTACGCCGATTCCGCTGCGCAGTCCGAAATATCGCACGAACCGCACCGAGCCGCTCATGTTTTCTCCCGTAGACCCGCACGTGCTCTATTTCGCGAGCAATGTGCTTTTCAAGACAACCGACGGCGGCAATTCATGGCAGACCATCAGCCCGGACTTGACGCGCGAGACCCCGGGCGTGCCTGCCAGCGTCGGCGCACTCGTTCCTAAGGGAGCCGACAAACGGCGCGGTGTCATCTATGCACTCGCTCCGTCTTTCAAAACTTTGGACACTCTGTGGGCGGGAACAGACGATGGTCAGCTTTGGATTACCCGTGACGGCGGAAAGAATTGGGGTGATGTCACACCCACGGAACTCACCGCGTGGAGCAAGGTCACCCAAGTCTCGACATCGCATTTTGATGAACAGACCGCGTATGTTTCCGTGAGCCGCTTCCGCATCAACGATGTTCATCCTTACATCTATCGCACGCACGATAGCGGAAAAACCTGGAAGCTGATTACGTCCGGCCTGCCGGATCTCGGCCCGGTGGACACGGTGCGCGAAGATGCCGTCCGCAAAGGATTGTTATTCGCAGGCACCGAAAATGCCGTGTGGGTGTCGTTCGACGACGGCGACCACTGGCAATCGCTGCAACTGAATCTGCCGCACACTTCCATGCGCGATCTCTGGATCCATGAAAACGATCTGATCGTGGCGACCCATGGGCGGTCGTTCTGGGTTCTGGATGATGTGGAGCCGCTGCGCGAGGCTTCGGCAGCGATAGCAAACGAAGTGCATCTGTTCGCCCCGGCGCCGGCTTACCGCATCCAGCGCGATACCAATATCGACACGCCGCTTCCGCCGGACGAGCCTGCCGCGGCTAATCCGCCCGATGGGGCAATTCTCGATTATTACTTGCCCACAACGGCATCTGCCGTCACTCTAGAAATCCTGGACGGGCAGGGACATCTTGTGCGGCGCTTTTCTAATGCCGACAAACCCGACGTCACCGAAGAAGAATTGCAAAAGCAGCTCATCCCGCTTTATTGGGTGCGTGAGCGCCGGCAGCTGTCGATCGATGCCGGCATGCACCGCTGGGTGTGGGATCTGCACTATCCCGCTCCGGTCTCCACGCGCCACGACTATCCCATCGCCGCGATTCCGCACGACACACCACGATTCCCGTTGGGACCGACGGTGCTGCCGGGCGCCTATTCTGTGCGGCTGACCGTCGACGGAAAAAGTTCTACCGTGCCGCTGACCATCAAGATGGACCCTCGGGTTAAGACCTCGATGGCGGGCCTGCAGAAGAAATTCCAGGCGGAAACTCGCATGGCTTCCATCATGACCGAATCCGCGCAAGCTCTTCTGCGGGGCGGCTCGATTCGCGCCCAACTCGACAAGATGAACGCACAGGCGAACGCCTCGATCAAGGAGGCCGTTGAAGCTTTCGAGAAAAAGCTAACCACGCTGCTGGGCGCTTCTGGCGGATTCCTGGCTCCGCCATCTCCGGAAGCTACACTCAGCCGGGTTAACGGGCAAGCCGGTACGCTCTACACGCAGGTATGGCAGGCCGATGCCGAACCGACTGCTGCTCAGATGGAAGCGTTGGCGCTGACTGAACGGGACAGTGCCGATCTCCTGAAGCGTTGGAGTAACTTTAAGAACACCGAGTTGCCAGCGCTCAATCGTCTGCTGCGTGAATCAAAGGTTCCGGAAGTCCAGGTTGAGTCCGACTTGCATCAGGAAGAACCGCAGACAGACGAAGAATAGCGGGAACCGTAGCGCCGGCATCCCGACGGCTGTCGCGAGGGCATCTCGCCCTCGCCTTCGCGGGCGCCCGGGATGCGCGGGCGAGACGTCCCCGCGACAGCCGACGGGTCGGCGGCGCTACTTTATCCCGCTCCAGAGACTCGTTGGAGGGCCTCGACCGCTTTCTGTAGTTCCGAGGCAATCTTCTGCGGATCAGCCTCCGGCGGAAATCTCATAGGCTTCCCGATGCGAACACTGATGGTCCGCGGCTTCGCGAACTTTTTCCCCGCCTGCTTCACTTCAAAGAGGCCGTCAATCCGCATAGGTAAAACCGGAATGCCGAGATTCGCGGCCAGCAGCCCAATCCCGGCGCGAAACGGATTGATCGTTCCATCCGTTGTGTGACGTCCCTCGGGAAAGACCAGAACACTGTAGCCGCGATCGACCGCTTCTCCTGCATATGCGAAGCTCCGGCGGAAGCCCGCCTCTCGCGGCAGCGGAAATAAATTCAGCAGCGCGACTGCCAACGTCCACTGCGCGCGGCCATAGATACGGGCAAAAAATCCGCGGTCCGGGGCTGGCGTTCGCAGCGCTTCCAAGGCCTCTCCGCCGGTGGCCGTAGCCAGGCGATGCCGAAAGCGCGCCGGCAACGCGGTCAGAATAAATCCCGCATCCACGTCTTCTACATGATTTGAAACCACCAGCAGCGGGCCTGTCACACCGCGCAAGTGTCCCCGGCCTTCAATGCGCGGCCATCCCAACAGCAAAATCGCCGGACGCATCAACAGGTAATGGGCCACAAGCCGCAGCACGTTGACTGGCCAGCGCAACGCCCAACTTGGATAGTGATATCCCGCGAGCGGCGCTGCGTCTCCGCGCAGCATTCGTTCCAGATCTCCCACCGTTCGGACCGTGCTGAAGCGCGTTTCGCTGAGATCTACCTGATAGCGATCTTCCAGCGTGCTCAGCAATTCAACGCGATCGAGGGAACTCAGCCCAAGGTCTGAGTCGAGACTTGCATCGTCGCGCAATCCGACCGCGGACCGTCCCGTCACCCGCGCAATCAGTTCAGCCAGTGGCCGGGTTGCGCCGCTTTCCGTATGCTGCTCGACTAACTGGGCCTGTGCCACGTCTCGTATTACGTTTCGCCGGGGCTTCTGCGTGTTGGTTCGAGGAAAATCTTCCTGCGGCCATTCGACCCACATCCGCATTCGTTGATATTCCGCTAGCGACTGATTGGCGCGCTGCATCACTTCTTTCAGCCCAGCATCCTCCAGCTTTGCACCGCCGCGCAGAATTACGACTGCACACGGCTCCGCATTCCCGCCGCGCTCAATTCCGACAACAACGCAATCTTTCACCTCCGGTTGCCTGCGCAGCGCCGCCTCCAGGTCGTCGGGATAAACGTTCGTCCCGCCCGGCGTGACGATTACCTCCTTCTTGCGTCCTTTGAAATAAAGATTGCCGGCCCCATCGAGCTCACCGATGTCGCCGGTGCGATACCAGCCTTCGGTATCCGAAACTCTCTGCGAGCCGTGCTCATTCCAATATCCGGAAGTCACGCCTCCGCCTCGCACCAGAATTTCGCCGTCGCCGGCCAGTTTCACCTCGCGCCCAGGCAACACTTTTCCAATCGATCCTTTGCCCAGCCGGAAGGGATGGTTCACGCTGATCAGCGAAGTGGTCTCTGTCAGTCCATATCCCTGGATCACCGCGTAGCCCAACCGTCCCCAGAACTCTTCGGTCTCGCTGTCGAGTGCCGCACCGCCTGAAATAAATGCCCAAAACTTCCAGCCGAACTGCCGATGAACGGCGCGAAACGTCCACCAGCGCCGCAGAAAGTGTTGCCCTTCCGCTGAGTGAAGCCGCCGCCGAAACGCCTCGGTTCCTCCGTGGTCTTCCAGATCGCGTTCGATTTTCTGTTTCAACGATTGCAGCACTCGCGGCACACTCACCAGCACTGAAACCCGCTCCCGCCGAATTGTGTTCAGCACTTCCGATGGCTTCAATTCCTCTTGAAAGATCACCGTGCCGCCCAGTAGCGGAGGCAGGAACATTCCCAGGAATTGTCCGAAAACATGACTGAGCGGCAGCAAGTTCAAAAAGCGCAGCGGTTGCACCAGGCGCTCGTATTTCAGATACGCGCGCATCTCCTGCTCCAGCGGAGCAATGTTCGCGAGAACGTTACCATGCGTGATGACTACGCCCTTCGGCTCCGCCGTGGTGCCCGACGTGAAGACAATTTGCAGGAGGTCATCGCGTCCCACCGCAATCGTCGGCGGCTCCGCCGGTTCAGGATTTTGTGTCGGTGCGAGATCCTCCAGATTTAATGTGGCTATCGAAGTCGCTGTACCTCCGCAGTCGTGCAGACGGCGCCGCGATGCCACTAAAAGTTTCGCCGAGACTTGCTGAAAGACCCGCATGGCAAAATCAGCGGCGGACCCGTCGTCCATGGGAACGACGATCACACCGCGAAAGGAGCACCCGAAGAACACGGCGGCCCACTGCGCACTGTTCTCGCCCCATAACATCACGCGATCACCCTTGGCGATTCCCCGCGCCTCCAGTTCGCGAGCAAAGCCAAAGGCCATTCCAAGGACTTCGCCGTAAGTGCGCGATTCAGTCCGGTATCCTCGGCGCTGGCGGTAAGCGCACTCGTGCCGGTGCGACTGAAAATGTTCCAGAAAGAATTCTGCGATCGATTCGGCCATGGGCGGGCGACGCACGGACCTCCGCGTCTCTGCGACGCGGGCTCAAGTCTAACGGAACGGTTCGACCGATAGACGAGTGTTGGCACAGTTTTCAAACTGCCCTATCGGTCTAGAAGGCGTTCGATAAGCATGAAAGATTAACGGCGGTTCCCCCCAGGGGCTAAAGCCCACGACGTAGGCGACTTCGAGCGGCACGGCTGAAGCCGTGCCCTTCCCAAAACCTTTGATACAGCTTTTAGTTCTAGGGGCAGGTTTTGCTCGTACCGCGCTACTCCCGCCCCACTCCCAGCGCATCAGCCACGCGATTGATGTAGTTGAACCATGATGCGATTAGCGTGATTTGCAGAATTCCGCGGTCATCGAATCCAGCGGCTCGCAGGCCATCGATATCGTCTTTCCAAATCTTCGTAGCATCCTTGGTGAGCTTAATCACGTAATCGAGCATCACGCGATCCTGGGCTGAAATCGGCGCAGTCGTGTAGTCGTTCTGCAACGCGTCCACCAATCCTTTGTCCAACGTCACTCTACGCAGAAACTCTGCGTGTGATTCGATTCAATAGACGCACCGGTTGGTGACCGAGACCATGGTCGCGATCATCTCGTGCTGCCGGCGCGCCAGCGGGAGGTCGGGCGACATCAACGCGCCGAAGGTGCCGAAGGCGTGATAGAGCGCCTCAGGAATCAACGTATGCGATCCCACAATCGACGACGCCCCCGAGGGATCGGGGTGCACCGGGTCGCCATACTCCTTAGGGTAAAGCAGCTTTTCTCGTTCAATCGCCTGCCGCAGCTTTTCGTCGGCTTCAGGCAATGAGACGGTTCGAATCCAAGTCATGGTTTTCCTTTTGCTAGTTAGGTGTTCCGCGCAATTTCGTCCTCGAAAAAATACACTGCCCCGGTAAGCCGCCACATAGCACATTCATACTAAGGGACGCACCAAACAGTAGCGCCGCCGTCCCGGCGGCTGTCCTCGGGACAGCCGGCAAGATGCCGGCGCTACGTTCTCTAGTCCTGTCTCGTACTTTCCTGCCTCGGTTCCCTTGGTAACCCTTTCGTACACTCCCTTCCGGTAACCCTTGGTAACCATGCGGTTCATGACGTCCAGACGTACAATTGGCCTTGTCCGCTAGGTCCATCTGCCGACAGGCAGGATGACCCTCGGAGCGGGTGTTGGGGGAGTAATTCCCACCGCGTCAGTAGTGGTCTATCAATATCAATACCAGGGTCTGGGGCTCGCACTCTTATGGCGTTGTTTGGGTTCAACAAACAGAAGGCACTCAGCAATGCGGAGAAGTACGTCCAGCAGGGCAAAATCCAGAATGCCATCGCGGAGTACGAAAAGGTCCTTAAGAACGATGCCAAGGATCTGACGGTTACCAACACTGTCGGCGACCTTTATTCCCGCCTCGGGGAGACCGATAAAGCGACCGTGTGCTTCAAGACTGTAGGCGATGCCTATGCCAGCCAGGGCTTCACGGTTAAGGCCATCGCGATGTACAAGAAGATATGCAAGCTTCAGCCGTCGCTCGAGAGCTTGCTGAAACTCGCTGAACTGTATAGCCAGCAGGGCCTTTTCAATGACGCCCGCGCCCAGTACCTGCAGGTCGCGGAAGAATTCCTGAAAGCCGGCGAACTCGAAAACGCGGTCCGCATCTTCCAGAAGATTCTGGAGATGGACCCGGAAAACAGCGGCATGCGTGTACGCCTGGCGGAAGTGTATGTTCGCCTAAACAAGAAAACCGAAGCCTGGCAGATTTTCTCGGCCGCGGCCGAAAGCCTGCGCTCCAAGGGATCGCTCGGCCCCGCCGAGGAAATCCTGCAGCGCATGCTGAAGCTGGATCCCGGCAACACCTATGCCTTGCTCATGCGGGGCAAAAACATGATCGAGTCGGGCGATGCTGCTGGAGCGGTTGCTGCTCTGCAAAAAGTCCCCGACATCGATTCCAGTCCCGATGGCCTCCGCGATCTGCTTAAGGCTTACCTGCAGACCGGACAACTCTCCGAGGCGGGAACCATCGCCAGCAAACTGTTGACCGTGCACAACGATCTGCCGGCGATCTCCAGCTTCGCCGATGCGCTTCTCCAGGCCGGCCAGTATGAGAACGCTCTCCAGGTTTTCGACCAGCACGCCGAGCGGTTGCTGGCGGAAAACTCAGATAAGGTACTCGACAGCCTGCACGCCATCATCGGGCACGTGCGCGACAATCCGGACTCGCTGCAAAAGTTGCTCGACCTGTTTCACAAAGCCGCAGACACCACCCACATCAGTGAAGTCATGGAACTGCTGGCGCATGCCAGCGTGCAATCCGGCGATCTGGCTCGGGCTCGCGATCTTTACCAGAAGCTGACCGGGCTCGAACCGGCGAACTCGCTGCACATGCAGAATTACCAGCAGGTGGTCAGCCAGCTCAGCGGCACGTCCGGAAACAAGCTGATTACACCGGAGGAAGCCGTTGTTCTAGTGGAAGACCTGGAAGCCAGCGCGCCTTCCGTTCACCAGCATTATTCCGACGAGGTTTCGCTGGCGGTCCGCTCCGCCCTTACCGACGCCGAGCTATTCATTTCGTACAACATGCCGGCCAAGGCACTCGGGCCCCTGGTCGCTGCATTGCCGATGGCACCCAGCGATCTTCGCATCAATCAACGTCTCGCCGCATTGCACACCCGCGCGGGGCGCTTCGCCGAAGCAGCGCTTTGTTGCCGTACCTTGCAGAGCGTCTATTCCGATGCGGACTATCCCGAAGAAGCTACGCGATATAAAGAACTGGCCGAGCGCTATGAGGAGCGTACCTCGATTACGGCACCCGCCGCATCCACCGACGACGCTTCAATTTTCCTGGATGATGCTTCCCATGCTTCCCCTAAGGCTCGATCCGCTCACAAGCACAAGGCAGAAGCAGAAGTAGCCGAGTTTGCGGTCGAGGAACCGTCCGGAGAAGAGACTGCCATCGAGGAAGAGGAAGAAGCGATATCGGAAGAAGAAGCCGCCGTGTCGCCCGCCGCTTCGCCCTGGCCTACCACCGCAGAGCACGCCGAGGAAATTACCGTTGAAGCTGCGACCGAACCTGAGCTGGCGGTTATCGAAGAGCCCGCCACGGCGGCGCCAGCCGAGCCGGCTGCAGCTGAGATAGATCTCTCCACAGAGTGGGATGACACCATTACCGTCGAGGCCGATGCTCCCGCCGAGAGAGAAGCGGAGGTCGAGGTAGCCGGCGCGACTTCTGGAGTGCCCGAGTCCGGCAAAGTCGATGAGACTATCGATGAGATTCGTTTCTATGCTACTCATGGCATGCCCGCGCAAGCCATGGCGGCATTGGCCAAGCTGCAGACTCTGACCAGCGATCAGGCCAAACTCGATGAACTCCGCGCCGAAGTCGAAGCCACCATTCAACCGGCCGAGGAAGAAAATCAGGCCGCAGATGAACCTCTGGTGGAAGAACTTACCGCCGACGATATCCCGACCCTGGAGGTCGAGGCGGAGGCCGAGGAAGCTCCAGTCGTCCCTGCTCCAGCCGCGGTCGTTCCAGCGCCCCCGGTCGTCGAAGAGCTTCCGGTGGTCGCAGAGACTCCAGTCGAGACGAAGTCTGCGCCGGCGGTTCACAAGCCGGCGCCGGTGGTTCACAAGCCTGCGCACGTGATTCACGAGCCGGCGCCCGAACCCGAACCTGCGGCTCTGAAGGAATTCGTTTCCGAGCTCGAAACTTCGTTGGGGGATGGCTTCCTGCCCGAAAAAGCAGCCAAGCCTCCTGCCGCGACATTGCCGGCGGCACGGGCAGCAGCGCCCGCCGCACACGCCAAACCGGTGATCGCCGCGGGAGAAACCGCCCCGGTTCTGGGAGAGTTTGTCGCTGACATCGAAGCGTCGCTTGGGGATGAGTTCCTGAAAGGCGCGCCTGTGGTGGCACCTGAGACTGCCGCTCCTGTGGCGAAAGCGGTTCCCAAACCGATGCCCCCGGCTCCGCTGACCGCGGCCCCGAAAGTCGTTTCGCCCCTGGCCGCCAGTGCTGCCGCATCCGCCTCAGCAGCCAAGCAGGCCGCGCCCGCAGCGGCACCGGCCGCCTCGGTCGTCTGGCAGGCTCCGGTGGTTCACGCCCCTGCAGTGGCTGCTCCCAAGCCGCAGCCGCCGATTTCACGCGCGTCTGCCCCTGCATCCGCCGCCAAAGCATCTCCGTTTGGCGATGACGCGGGGGTCGATCTCGCGGAAATGTTTGGCGAACTTAAACACGATCTCGAAGCCGATGTCGCTTCGACCGACGAAGATCCCGAGACGCATTACAACCTGGGCATCGCCTTCCGCGAAATGGGCCTGCTCGATGAGGCGATCGGAGAATTGCAAAAGGCCTGCCAGTCCTTCGATCACGGAAAGCCGTTCCCCCAGATCATGCAGACCTATACCTGGCTGGCGCAGTGCTTCCTGGAGAAAGGCGTGCCCGAGGCCGCCGTCCGCTGGTACGACAAGGCTCTCAACGTTCCCGGCATCGATGGCGAAACTCGCGTCGCGCTGCACTACGAACTGGCCTCCGCCCACGAAACCGCCGGGGATAAGACCTCCGCTCTGCGGCACTTCATGGACGTCTACGGCAGCAACATCGACTATCGCGATGTCGCCGAGCGCATTAAGGCCCTGAAGTCGTAGAATAACCCGATGGCTGTTCTCCCCAATTTTTTCCACCCGGGACCCGGTGCGATCGGTAATGCTTTTCCTGGCGTCTGTTCGCGGAGCCGCCGATGACCGACCCGACTCCCTTTTCCAGCGCTCCCGGCAACGCACCAGAGCCCGCTTCGAGGCAGAATGAGACGCGCACGGCGCTTCTGGACCCGCCCGACCGGACGGCGTCCCATTCAACTCCCAGCACCCTGCAAGTCTGGATGCATCGCATCTCTGTGTTTCTTTTTGTTCTGGTCAGCGCGGTAGCTGGGGTGCTGCTGATCATTCTCCCTTGGACCCCAGAGTGGACCGATAACTATCTGCTGCTTTCCTTTCCCGCTCTCCGCTCCGTGATCTCCAACGGGTTTTTCCGTGGCCTTTGCAGCGGCTTGGGCCTGCTGGATATTTGGATTGGTTTCTGGGAGGCGTTTCACTACCACGAGCATCCATAGCGTTCTGACCGGCTAGCGCAAATGGGGATGCGCAGTCTCGGAGGCCGCGATGCAAGCTTGTCAATCCAAGCTTGTCAATCAAAGCTTGCCACCTCAATCCCCGTTACCCGGCCGATCCGGTATTCTGATGGCTTGCGCTTCGCATCAGGATTTTTTGCTTACGAGTTTCCTTATGACTGACTATCTCAAATCCGCGCCAGTGGCGTATGAAAATCCAGTCTTCCTCAAGAGCCCCGATGGACGCATCCTTCGCATCATGGCCGAATATCAGGAACCGCTGGCGCGCTTCCGCCGCGAGCAGATTCAGGACACCGTTGTCTTCTTCGGCTCCGCCCGCTTTCAGGGGCACGAAGGCGCCAGGAAGAACTTCTCCACCGTGAAGCAGAATCAGGCCGCCGTGCCAGCCGCTCAATTGGAAAAAAATCTGAAGCTCGCCAAGGCCGGCGTGGACATGGCCCGCTACTACGAGGATGCGCGCCGCCTCGCGCATATGCTGACGACGTGGTCGATCCAGATTCCCGCCCGCCGCCGCCGTTTCGTGGTGACCACCGGCGGAGGGCCTGGCATCATGGAAGCCGCCAATCTTGGCGCCCACGAAGCCGGAGGAAAGACCATTGGCCTGAACATTCAGCTGCCCTTTGAGCAGAGTCCCAACCAGTACATCACCCCGGCGCTGAACTTTCAGTTTCACTACTTCTTCATGCGTAAATTCTGGTTCGCTTATCTGGCCAAGGCCCTCGTCATCTTTCCCGGCGGCTTCGGAACCATGGACGAGCTCTTTGAAATCCTGACGCTGGCGCAAACCGACAAGTTGGCGAAAAAAATTTTGGTTGTCATCTACGGCAGCGAATACTGGAACCGCATCCTTAACTTCCAGGCGTTCGTTGACGCCGGCACGATTGCACCGGAAGACCTCAACCAGTTCAAAATCGTCGACAGCCCCGAGGATGCATTCGAGTTCCTGCGCGACGGTCTGACGAAGTACCATCTTGGCGGTACGCCTAAGAAAGAAGGCGAGGCGCTGCCTGAAATTGCCAAGACCCTGCCGTAGTGACGGACGTGAAAACTGCGAAGCGGCGAAAGAGTTCAGCCTAAGGCGCAAGCCGTGGGCAGGGCCAGCAATGATTCAGCCCAAAAGGGGCGAAAGAAGCACGACCACGGATCCGCTGTGGATCAAAACTGCAGAACTAATGTCCGCCAGCTGTCTCTTTACTACATCACCGACCGCGCCGCATTCCCCGGCGATGAATCCTCGCGCCGTCGGCGCCTCCTGGAAAAAATCCGCGAAGCGGCCCACTGCGGAGTCGACTACATCCAACTCCGCGAAAAAGATCTTCCCGCGCGCCAACTGGAGTTGTTAGCCAAAGAAGCCATGAGCGCAATCCAAGAAACAAAAATGGCAACTGCTCTCCTCATCAATTCCCGCACCGACATTGCCCTGGCGGTCCAAGCGGACGGTGTCCATCTCCGCTCCGACGACGTCTCGCCGCAAGAAGTGAGAGTAGTTTGGGAGGCCGGCGGCACTGAGCGGGGACGCGGGCGACTCGCCCCCGTAAACTCACCACAGAGTCCGCTGATCGCGGTCTCGTGTCATTCACCAGCAGAGGTGGTCGAAGCTGCCGCCAGCGCCGCAACCCTTGCCGTTTTTGGTCCGGTCTTCGAAAAAACCCTCGCTCATCCCGCAGGCCTGAAACTTCTTCGGGAAGCGTGCCAGTCGAAAATCCCAGTTCTGGCCCTCGGTGGCATCACCCTAAAAAACGCTCAGTCGTGCCTGGCGGTGGGCGCCGCCGGCATCGCCGGCATCCGCCTCTTCCAGGAAAACGATATTGCTGCAGTAGTGAAGAGACTCCGCGGTTAAATTGTCTACTCGTCCTTACGAATCGGACGCTGATAAAATTTCTGAGAGAAGTTTCGGAGCACCATGAGGCTCAGATCAACTCGCTCGGAAACACCTGCCTTGGTCTCGCTGATCAATATCCCCGCAGCCTGGTTTCTAATGGGCTCCAATGCCGGACAGGACTGCGAACGTCCGGTTCATCGTGTTTGGGTGGACGATTTCCGGCTTGCCGCCACACAGGTCACCAACGCCGAATACGCTAGCTTTCTTAGCGCAACCCGCAGTCCGCATCCACCGTTCTGGGAAGATCCAAATTTCAGCCATCCGGAACAACCCGTGACTGGAGTGTCGTGGTTCGAAGCGGTTCGATACTGCGAATGGCTTAGTTCGCAAACCGCACGCGCCTACCGTTTGCCCACAGAGGCCGAATGGGAACTTGCCGCTCGTGGCGGCTTGGAACAGAAAAATTTCCCCTGGGGCGATGCTCCGCCGCAATCGCTCCCCGACTACTCCACGCGCTGGCAAACCGGACCCGAACCCGTTGCCCGCTATGCCCCCAGCGCTTTCGGCCTGTACGACATTTGCGATAACGTTCACGAGTGGTGCAGCGACTGGTATAACCCGAACTACTACGTCGTTTCTCCGGAACGCAATCCGCGCGGCCCGGAACCAACCGAGCGCAAGTCCTCCCGCGGAGGATCGTGGCGGCACCACATCAAGGTTGCCCGCTGCTCCGCCCGTTCCAGCATCCCGCCCGATTTCCAGTACGCCGACTACGGCTTCCGCGTGGCCTGCGACGTAGCGCCACGATAGTCGCGCGGTTGCCAACTCATATACAGTTGTCATTCCGAACCGGGCAAAGCCCGGCGAGGAACCTGCTGTTTGCCGGCAGCGTCTCTCAAAGCCGGAGAAAGATCTCATGTTCCGCAGCGACCTTCTGCAAAACAAACGCATTCTGATCACCGGCGGCGGTACCGGTCTCGGCAAAGGCATGGCCGAACGCTTTCTCGAACTGGGCGCGGCGGAAGTCTACATCTGTGGCCGCCGCGAAGAAATTCTGAAACAAACTGCCGCCGAACTTTCCGCAAAGGGCACAATCCACTCTCTCCCCTGCGACGTCCGCAATCTCGACGCCGTCGAAGCAATGATGGATTCTATTTGGAGCGCCGCTCCTCTCGACGTGCTCGTCAACAACGCCGCCGGCAACTTTATTGCCCGCACCGAGGAACTCTCGCCACGCGCCTTCGAGTCGGTCATCGGCATTGTGCTCATGGGAACTCTTCACTGCACCATGGCTTGCGGACGCCGCTGGCTGAAAGCCGCCCGTCCCGGCACCGTGCTCAGCATATCCGCCACTTATGCGCCGGTCGGCTCGGCTTACGTCGTCCCTTCCGCAGTCTCGAAAGCAGGCATCGAAGCCCTCATGCGTAGCCTTGCCGTCGAGTGGGGCAATCGTGGCATTCGCATGAACGCCATCGCGCCCGGCCCGATTCCCACGCAAGGCGCCTTCTCCCGCGTCCTGCCGCGCCCTGAACTCGAAACGCTCGCTCTCAACCGCAATCCGTTGCAACGTTTCGGCACGGTCGAAGAACTTGCCAACCTCGCGGCATTTCTTGTGAGCGATGGATCTGGATACATCAACGGGGAGGTCATCCGCATGGACGGTGGCGAATTCCTGCAAGGCGCCGGCGAATTCAGCAACCTCGGACGCATCCTGACAGAAGAAGATTGGCAGGCGATCAAGCCCAAGAAGCGGTCGACTCCATAGCCAGGAATGGAAGGATTGAAATCAGATCCCGAGCACACGACCAATGACCTGCGACGGACGATGTACTACCCTACGTCCTTCCGCGGCATCACGATCGCCTTCAGCAACATATTGAGCAGGCTTAGGACAATCGCCCCAATGAACGCCGCCAGAAATCCATGCACCTGAAATCCCGGGGCCAGAAGGGCCGAAGCAAACTCCAGCATCAGGGCATTGATCACAAACCAGAACAGTCCCAAAGTCAGCAGTGTCAGCGGAAAGGTAATAACCTTCAATACGAATCCGATGGTCGCATTGATGAACCCTATCACCAGCGCCGCGATCAGCGCGTTCCTCGGACCCATCACCGAAATCCCGGGCACGATCTGAGCCATAACCCAAACCGCAACCGCGCTCAGCACCCAATGCAATAGCAGTCGCAACATAGTCTCTCCTTGCCGACCGCAATGCAGAAACGTTGACTGGCGGAAACTATATCAGCATCCCCGACATGCAGCACGACTTTAAAATGCCAAGGTGCCATCCTACTCGCACATTTTGCGAGAGGGCGGAGGTTTTGACTTCATGTCTTCTTCAATCCCTATGCATTAAAATCACAACGCACGCCGTCCTCGACAGCACCGTGAATCTCACCGAAATCGAAACTCGCGTTCTCGGCTCCCTAATCGAGAAAGATGTCACTACGCCCGACTACTATCCGCTGTCGCTCAATGCCCTGGTGAACGCCTGCAATCAGAAAAACAATCGCGACCCGGTGATGACCTTGGACGAAGGAACGGTACGTCAGGCTCTCAGCACCCTGCAGGAAAAGCGTCTCGCCGGTCCGGCGAGCGGCGCGGACAGCCGCGTCCCGAAATTCGAACACCGCTTGCAGGAAGTCTTTAACTTCGATCGCCGAGAAATCGCCATCGTCTGCGTGCTTCTCCTTCGCGGACCGCAAACTCCCGGCGAACTTCGCAGCCGCACCGAGCGCATGTATCACTTCGAGGCTCTCGACGACATCGTCTCCACCCTCGACCGTCTGGCACAGCGCGATCCGCCCTTGGCGCGCGTTCTCCCCCGCCAGCCCGGCACCAAGGAATCCCGCTACACGCATCTCTTCTCCGGCGAGCCGCCAGTCGACTCGGCTGGAACCGCAGATGTGGCGCGAGCCTGCCCTGAGCGACAGTCGAAGGGGCCTTCGCCCACGATTGCCGGAGCGAACTCCGAAACTGACCGTCTACGCACGCTAGAGGAAGAGGTAGCGCGCCTGCGCCAGGAACTAACCGAAGTTCAACAGCAACTCGCCGCCTTCCGCCGGCAATTTGAATGACCGCGCGAGTAATCATCCTGGACTACGACCCGCTGTGGCCTCAATTTTTCCAAACGCTGCGTTCACGGATCGCCGCCGTACTGGACGAGCTGCCAACGGCAATCGAGCATGTCGGCAGCACCGCCGTTCCAGGACTGGCCGCCAAGCCGGTCATCGATATCGATGTCCTGCTAAAATCCTCCACCGGCTTTCCCCTCGTCATTGCGAGGCTGTCATCACTGAAATATGAACATCGGGGCGATTTAGGCGTCACCGGCCGTGAGGCCTTCCGAGTTCCGCCTGACGATGTGCCTCATCACCTGTATGTGTGTCCACACGACAGCCAGGAATACAGGCGGCATATCGCATTCCGCGACCACCTCCGAACCCATCCGGAGGACGCGAACGCCTACGCCACTCTGAAACGTATGCTCGCGGATAAATTTGGTGCCGACCGGGACGCGTACAACAAAGGCAAGGCCGAGTTCGTGGCGGACATTCTGCGTCGCGCCCGCCACGACTCATCCCCGCGCGAGGCGGAATGATGATCGCTGACTCGTCCATGCAAGCACCCTTTATCGATGCGGAACTTTTGTCCTTCGGGAGACGTACAGTTATCTAGAGGTAAAGAAAAGGAGGTTTCTGCCATGTTTGCTTTCCTGCTCTGGTGCATTCTCTTCGTACTGTGCTGGCCTCTGGCACTGCTGGCTCTGATCGCGTATCCATTCATCTGGCTGCTTTTGCTGCCGTTCCGCATCGTGGGCGTCGCCGTCCACGGAGTTTTGGAAGTCATCTTCCTGGTGATTACCCTGCCGTTCCGATTGCTGGCAGCGCCGTTTCGTGTCTGAAAAGTACATAGATCGCGGTTCGATTTTGTCGAATTGTACAGAGCGATGACGCACAAAATCTTCCCTTACCCAGCCTCGCTGGTGTAGCCTGATACCAGACGCCACAATTCTTAGGAGGAGCTATGCGTCGCCGCGAATTCCTCATTCGCTCCGCGTCAGGCCTGGGAGCGGCTTGGCTCACTTCCACATCGATCCTCAACGCCATCGCAGAGCAATCTCTTCCCGCAAAATTCTCTGCTTCCGACACGGTCACGCTCGGCAGCACTGCCATCAAAACCAGCCGCCTCGCCATGGGCACCGGCACCGTCGGCTCCGGAGGACACTCGCATCAAACCGCGCTCGGCGTCAAAGGGCTGTCCGATCTCTTGCTCAATGGATACGACCACGGCCTGCGTTTCTTCGACGCTGCGGACTCCTACGGAAGCCATCCTCACGTCGCCGAGGCACTCAAGCACGTGCAGCGTGACAAGGTCACGGTGCTGACAAAATCCTGGGCGCGCGATGCCGCCACCATGCGCGCCGATCTCGACCGCTTCCGCCGAGAACTCGGCATCGACTACCTCGACATCTGCCTGATGCATTGCGTTACCGAGGCGGACTGGACCGACCGCTACAAAGGCGCGATGGACGTTCTCTCCGAAGCAAAACAGAAAGGCATTATCCGCGCCCACGGCTGCTCCTGCCACAGCATTGAAGCCCTGCGCGCCGCCGCGAAATCTCCGTGGGTGGAAATCGATCTCGCGCGCATCAATCCCGTCGGCGCCTACATGGACGCCGATCCCGCGACCGTCGTCAGTGTCCTGAAGGAAATGAAGAACGCCGGAAAAGCGGTCGTAGGTATGAAGATTCTAGGCCAGGGCACGCTGCGCAATCGTCAGGACGAAGGCATCAAGTTCGCGCTGTCGTTAGGAATTTTAGACGCCTTCACCATCGGCGCAGAAAGCAAGCAAGAGCAGGAAGACCTGATGCGCCGCATCGCCGCCGCATAAGAGGAAAAGATACACGTAGGGCGGACGCATTCGTCCGCCCTGGGGGCGCTTATCCACCAATTCAAGCGACCCCCGGGGAGAAGTGCCTCCGGACGAAGGCGTCCGGGGCTACGTGATTCTTGCTGGCCTCACCCGCCGAGACATTTCGCCGCCAGCATCCAATTAACTCTCCATCACCTTCAACGCCGGACTCACAATCAAGGGCGCCTCCGTTACCCGCTGCACATCCTCCGCCGTAAGGCCCGGCGCTACTTCCTCGAGCACCAGCCCATCCTTCGTCACGCGAATATACGCCATCTCCGTCGCAATCGTATCCACCACGTTCACGCCCGTGAGCGGCAGCGTGCACTTCTTCAAAATCTTCGCAGCCCCATCGCGCGTCATGTGCTCCATCGCGACGACAACGCGCCGCGCGCTCGCGACCAGGTCCATCGCCCCGCCCATTCCCTTCACCATCTTCCCCGGAATCATCCAGTTTGCCAGGCTCCCCGACTCATCCACTTCCATCGCGCCCAATACGCTCAAATCAATGTGCCCGCCGCGAATCATGGCAAACGAGTCGGCACTCGAAAAATATGAAGTCCCCGGCATCTCGCTCACGGTTTCCTTCCCGGCGTTGATGAGATCCGGATCTTCCTGTCCGTCGACCGGATACGGCCCGATCCCCAGCATCCCATTCTCCGACTGTAGCGTGACTTTAATCCCCCGAGGCACATGATTCGCAATCAACGTAGGCATCCCAATGCCAAGATTCACATAGAACCCGTCGCGCAATTCCCGCGCAACTCGCTTCACGATCCGCTCGCGCTTGTCGATGTCCTTTCCGGGCTTGTTCATTGTCGTCCAGTCACGCCAACCACATTGTCATCCTGAGCGAGGATTTTGCTTCGCGAACGCGAAGCAAAACCGCAGTCGAAGGACCCCTGCACTCCTAAACTCACGACTGAAGTTGCAGGGAATTCTCCCCCTAGCCTTTCCGCACCGTTCTCCGCTCAATCCGCCGCTCGTACAACTCCCCTTGAAAAATCCGTTTCACATAAATCGAAGGCGTATGAATCTGATCTCCATCCAACTGCCCAGCATCCACCAGGTGTTCCACCTCGGCAATCGTAATCTTCGCCGCCGTTGCCATCATGGGATTAAAATTCCGCGCCGTCTTGCGATAAACCAGATTCCCTTCATGATCGCCCTTCCACGCTTTCACAAAAGCGAAGTCCGCCTTGAGCCCGCGTTCCATCACGTACGTCCGTCCATCAAATTCGCGAGTCTCTTTTCCCTCTGCGACCACCGTGCCCACGCCCGTCGGCGTATAAAACGCCGGAATGCCCGCGCCCCCGGCGCGAATCCGCTCCGAAAATGTTCCTTGCGGCACGAGGTCAAGCCGGATCGTTCCTTTCAGCACCATATCTTCCAGCAGACGGTTCTCCCCCACATACGATCCAATGTGATGCGCGATTTGTCCTGCCGCCAGCAGTAGTCCGTTGCCGACGCCGTCGACGCCCACGTTGTTGCTGATCGTCCGCAAATTCTTCGTTCCCTTCCGCACCAGCGCGCGAATCAGGTTCTCCGGCATTCCACATAGCCCAAATCCACCGATCATGATCGTCGCACCATCAAACACGTCGCGGATGGCCTCATCCGCATTGGCCACAACTTTGTTCATAGCGTCCGAATTCTAAATGAATTGAGTAATTGAGAAATTTGGGAATTGGGGAATCGAAAAGCCGATCATCTTGATTTTCAATTTCACAATTACCAATTTACACAATCGCCTTATCACTTCTTCGGGAGAATTTTTCTCAACGCATGCGCCTGCTCAAACTCTTCCGCCAACTGGCGCGTTGCCAAATTCTCCCGGATATGCGTTAGCCGTTGCTCCACCTTCCACAATGCCTTCTCCAGATTCTTTTGGTTGCTGATCGCAATATCCCTCCACATCGAGTACGGACTCGCCGAAATCCGCGTCATCTCCTGCAACGCACGACCACCGGCCGCCAACAGCGGAGCCTCATCCCCGAACTCTTCCACCAGTGCCGCTGCCAATGCAGTCGAAATCATTTGCGGGACATGGCTGATCCAGGCGCAGAGCCGGTCATGCTCTTCCGCCGGCAGCATCGCAACGCGCGCCCCAATCTGGTCGATCCAGCCAACGTATTCCGCGAACAAGCCTTCATTCAAATTCTGCCCCGGCAGCGTCGATAGAAACCATACCGCTTTCTGAAACAAATCCGCATCCGCGTAATCCACTCCACTCATCTCTTTTCCCGCCATCGGATGCCCAGCCAGAAACCGTCTCCCAGCATTCTTTCCAAATACGTTGACCGCGCGCTCCACGACCGCGGTCTTGGTGCTTCCCACATCGGTGAGCAGCGTTTTGGCCGGAAGGGAAGGCCCGAGGCGTTCGATCAGATCCACGATCGCGAGCACTGGAGTCGCCAGTACCACCACCTGGCTCCCGCGCACGGCGTCGCTTGGATTCGCTGTCCCATCATCGATCGCGCCGCGCATGCGAGCCCGCTCCAGCGTTCCTTCTCGGTCGCACCCAATAATCCGCCCGGCAAATTTCTTCTTTCGAAGCGCGAGCCCCAGCGACCCCCCAATCAGGCCCGTGCCAATGATCGTGATTTGCCGAATCGCCATAAAGAAATTGGGTAATTGGGAGATTTAGTAATTGTGTAATTGAAACGCCCTTAGGCGTTGCGGCTAAATTACCCAATTACGAAATCACACAATTACCCAATCTTCCTTCCCACCGCCGGCGCAATCATCCGCAACTCGTCCATTAACTTCGCGAACTGCTCTGGATACAACGACTGCGCCCCATCCGAGAGCGCCTTATCCGGATTGCAGTGCACTTCAATCAGCAGCGCATCTGCCCCCGCCGCCACCGACGCCCGCGCCATGGGTGCCACCTTGTCCCGCCGCCCCGTGCCATGAGACGGATCCGCCGTCATTGGCAAATGCGACAACTTGTGAATAATGGGAATTGCCGAAATGTCCATCGTGTTCCGCGTATACGTCTCAAAAGTTCGAATGCCGCGCTCGCACAGGATCACGTCGTAATTCCCGCCCGACATTATGTATTCCGCGGACAGCAGCAACTCTTCGAACGTGGACGCGATGCCCCGCTTCAGCAGCACCGTTTTGCGCACTTTACCGAGTTCGCGCAGCAGATTAAAGTTCTGCATGTTGCGCGCGCCCACCTGCAAGATGTCTACATACGGCAGCATCATGGGAATCTGGGAAATCTCCATGACCTCGCTGATGACCAGCAGCTTGAACTTCTCCCCCGCCTCTCGCAGCAACTTCAGCGCGTCTTCTCCATGTCCCTGAAACGAATACGGAGAACTGCGCGGTTTGAATGCCCCGCCCCGCAGCACCTTCGCTCCTGCCTTGGCCACGGCCTCAGCCGTAGTAAAGATCTGTTCCCGCGATTCCACGGAGCACGGCCCCGCCATCACGATGATTTCATTTCCGCCGACGCTAATCCCGTTCGCCAGTTTGACGATCGTCCCCTCCGGGCGAAAACTTCTCCCGGCCAGTTTGTAGGGCGAACTGATGCGGTGCACCTCCTGCACACCCGGCAATAACTCCAGGTTGCGGATGTCAAAATCAATCCCCGACCCGACCGCGCCCAGCACGGTCATCCGCGCGCCCGTGGAGCGGTGCACTTCAAACCCCATCTTCACCAGGTGCTCGATCACTTGCTGAATCAGCGTCTCGTCTGCACCTTCCTGCATTGCCACAATCATGGAAAAGGCCTTTAGCTTTCAGCCATCAGCCATCAGCTACTTCACTCAGCTGAAAGCTGAGAGCTGACAGCTGATAGCTATTTCAATCATTCACTTCCGAATCGAATTCCGTCGCCGACTGCGCCGGCTTGGCCTTCGGCTCAATTTCTTCTTTCTGCACATTCCGCATCACATCCATAATCCGTTCGTAGATTCTCACCAGATCCCGCCCCGCCAGCGGCCCCTGATTCGCCTCTTGCACATTCGAAAAAACAGTCCGCTCGCGGTCCGGCTCGTATATTGGCAACGACGTGTCCCGCTTCAATCGCCCGATCTCGACCGCGGCCCGCGCCCGCTCGCTCAGCAATTCCACGAGCTTCCGGTCAAGCTCGTCAATTTTCTTTCGCCAATCCTCAATGTCCATGAAAGCAGCTCTCAGCCTTCAGCTATCAGCTTTTAGCAATCCAAAACGCAACATTCTATCGTCATCATTAACGCGCTTGAGCTGACAGCTGAGGGCTGAAAGCTGATAGCTTCTTCACAAACTCCCCCACGGCCGCCGCCTCGCTTCCGCGATTCCGCTCGATGATCTCCACAATCGCGCTGCCCACCACCACGGCATCCGCGAACTCGCCCACCTCCGCAAAATGCTCCGGCGTCGAAATGCCGAAGCCCAACGCGACCGGCAATTTGGTCAACCGCCGGAGCCGCCGCACCAACTTCCGCGCGTCGTCCGCCAGTTGTTGCCGCGCCCCTGTCACTCCGGTTCGCGATACCGCATAAACAAAACCCCGGGACGCGTCCGCGATCCTCTGCAACCGTTCATCCGGACTGGTCGGCGCCGCCAGAAATACTGGAGCCAGATCATACGCGCGCATTGCCCGCAAATATTCCCCCGCCTCCTCCACCGGCAGATCGGTCACCAGCGCACCATCCAGGCCCGCAGCCCGCGCCACTTTGCAGAACTTCTCCATCCCCATCCGCAAAATCGGATTGAGATAGGAAAATATGATCACCCCGGTAGACTGCGCATGCTGCCGCACCTCCGCCGCCAGCGTCAGCACCTGCCCCAAAGACGTCCCCTGCTTCAGCGCCCGCTCGCTCGCCCGCTGAATCACCGGCCCATCGGCCACCGGATCGCTGAACGGCACTCCCAACTCAATCACATCCGCCCCCGCCTCAATCGCGGCCAACACAATCTCCCGCGTAGTCGCGAGATCGGGATCCCCGCAAGTTACATACACGACCAGCGCCGGCCGTTTGTGGAAGGTGAGTGGCATAACAAGAGATTGTTGATTTCTGATGGTTGATTGAACGTCAACGGCATCTTGTGGTCAGGTTTTCAATCAACAATCAAAAATCAACAATCATCAATCGATTTTCAGGTTCTCCCGCATGATGCCAATGTCCTTATCTCCGCGTCCGGACACATTCACAATCACGACCTCCGATTTCTTCATCTTGGGCGCACGCTTCAGAACTTCCGCCACCGCATGCGCGGACTCCAGGGCCGGAATAATCCCCTCTGTACGCGCCAGCAAAGTCGTGGCCTCCAGTGCCTCCGTATCAGACGCCGGCACATACTCGGCCCGTCCTGCATCCCGCAACGCCGCATGCTCCGGCCCAATCGAAGGATAATCCAGCCCCGCCGAGACCGAATGCGTCAGAGCAATCTGCCCGCCCGAATCCTGCAGCACGTAGGAATAAGTCCCCTGCAAAACTCCCGGCGATCCTCCGCGAAACCGCGCCGCATGATCGCCGAGCGCCTCGCCGCGCCCGCCGGCTTCTACCCCGATCAGCTGAACTTTCTTATCTTTAAGAAAATCGTAAAAGATTCCAATCGAATTCGATCCTCCGCCCACGCACGCAATAATCGCCGTGGGCAACTTTCCCTCAGCCTTCAGAATCTGCGCCCGCGCTTCGCGCCCAATTACCCGATGAAAATCGCGCACCATCGTGGGATACGGATGCGCTCCCAATACGCTCCCCAACAAATAATGGGTAGTGCGTACATTCGTGACCCAGTCCCGCATGGCCTCATTGATCGCATCTTTCAAAGTCCGCGATCCCGATTCCACTCCGCGCACTTCCGCTCCCAGCAGCCGCATGCGGAACACATTCAACTCCTGCCGCCGCATGTCCTCGGTCCCCATGTACACGACACATTCAAACCCCAGCAGCGCGCACACGGTAGCCGTCGCGACGCCATGCTGGCCTGCGCCAGTCTCCGCGATCACGCGATGCTTTCCCATGCGCTCAACCAGCAGGCCCTGCCCCAGGCAGTTGTTGATCTTGTGCGCCCCGGTATGCAGCAGATCTTCTCGTTTCAAATAGATCTTCGCCCCGCCCAATTTCTGCGTGAGCCGCCGCGCAAAAGACAACGGCGTCGGACGCCCCGCATAAGTCCGCAGCAACTCCTCCAGCCGCGCCTGAAACTTCCGGTCACGCTTGGCCCTCTCATACTCGCGCTCCAATTCTTCGAGCGCCGCCATCAACGTCTCCGGCACATACCGCCCACCATAAACCCCAAATCGCCCCGGCTCACCCAGAGGCGTAGAACCCGTGGAAGAGGGACGCCGCGAAGAAAAAGCGCGAGGGTGCCCCATCCTAGCCGCGCTCTTTGCGGCTAGAGCCTGCCCTGAGCCTGCCGAAGGGGTGGGGACTTTGACTTTCGTTGTTCCAGCACTCGTAGCCATCTCTAACTCACTTTCCGATCCATCTCCCGCACCGCCCGCACAAACGCGCGCACCTTCTCCGGATCTTTCTTCCCCGGCCGCGCCTCCACGCCGGAAGCGACATCCACACCCCAAGGAGTGAGCGCTCTCATCGCGTCCCCCACACTCCCCGGTGTCAGACCTCCCGCAACAATCAGACTTAGGCCGATCCGACCCATCAGATCCGTCATCGGGACCGCGCGTTGCCAGTCAAACTTTCTCCCGGTACCACCCGGATGAACTGAGGTTCCGGAATCGAGAAGCACCGCTGCAATGCGATCCCGAAACTTGCTGGACACCCGAAAGCCCGTGATTACATCTGGATCGTCGGATTCTCCGTGCCGCACCTGACTTGCCGGGAGCGCGACAATCACTCGTCGCGATGCCCTCTCTAAGAATCGATCGTTCGGAATCGAGAGCGGATTGTTAAAGTCCGGGTAGGTCTGCGCGAGGGTCAACTCTGCTTCCTCCGAGATTTCATTTACTCTTTCCGCCGTCTCCCCCACGAATACTCCGACCTTCTCCACCCCCTCCGGCAACTTCCCCACAATCTCCCGCGCCGCCTCGACCGAAATATTCCGCGGACTCTTCTCATAAAAGACAAATCCCACCGCATTCGCTCCGGCCTCCACCGCGACGAGCGCGTCCTCCAAATTCGTCATCCCACAAATTTTCACCCAAGTCATAAAACCAGTTGTCAGTTGCCGGTAAAACCGGGTGCCCCATGTCTCGCGTCCTTTGCGAGACATGGGAACGTTCCTACCGCCTGCTTGGTACCCGAGGCTCGCGACTCGGCACCCGCATCAACTCCCGCAACGCTTCTCCCGGCGAATCCGCCCGCATCAGCGACTCTCCAACCAGAAACGCGTCATACCCCGCCGCCCGCAACCGCGACACGTCGTCCGAGGAATGAATTCCACTCTCCGCCACCCGCACCACGCCCGCAGGCACTTTCTCCGCCAGCCTGAACGCGGTGTCCAGATCCACTTTAAATGTCCGCAGATCGCGCGAGTTCACGCCGATCAAATCGCACCCCGCATCCAACGCCCGCTGCAACTGTTCCTCATCATGCACTTCACACAAAACATCCAGCCCGCGCCCTCGCGCTCCCACAGTCAGCGCCCCCAACTCATCCGAAGACAGGGCTCCCACAATCAGCAATACGGCATCAGCCCCCTGTGCCCGCGCTTCCAGCAGCTGAAATTCATCCACAATAAAATCCTTTCGCAGACAGGGAATCCTGACCGCCGCCGAAGCCTCCCGCAAATTCACCAGCGATCCCTGAAAGAATTCCTCATCCGTGAGCACCGACAGCGCGGCTGCCCCTGCCGCTTCCAGTTCCCGCGCCAACTCCTTCGGATAAAACTCTGCCCGAATCAGCCCCTTCGAAGGCGAAGCCTTCTTCAACTCTGCAATTACTGCCACTCCCTCGCCACTTTTCAACTCCAGCGCGCGCCGAAACCCGCGCGGCACATGCGATTCCGACCGTCGCTCCAGTTCGCGCAAATCCGCGCCGCGCTTTGCCCGAGCGACCTGCGTCCGCGTAGCCGCGATAATCCGCTCTAAAATGGCAGCCATACAGAATCTTTCGATTATAAGGGACTCAGGGGCATTAAGAGCCTTGGGAAAGAAGTGTTCGAGCGGGCCACCGCGTCGCGCCGAAGCGGACTTTTCATGTCGAAAGGTCAATTCATCAAAAGTCCCGCACGGCAATCCAACCGGCAATTCCCGCTAGAGTTCTTTCTTGCTCGCCGTCTGCAGTTCGGTATCGGATACAGGCTTGCTTCGAAAAACGCTGAAATCGCGAACGTCGTTCAGGACAAAGGTCGGCGCGCCAGCCGGCGATGGAGCCTTCACACGCCCGAAGTCGGCACCCTGAACGTCATTGAGCACGAAGGCCGGCCGCGCATCATCGTTCGCATGTTCGATCTTCACTCCCTCCATCTCCAGCCCGCGGACGTGTCGAATAAAAAATCCATGCGCGGGAGTCGTTCCAAACATGTTGGGCTCGGGATAGTCTTTCTCTTTCTCGGCGAGCTGGCGCAGCGCGTCGTCTTTGGTCCCTCCGCCTTGATGAAAGACGGTGATATCACTCAGCTTCACGTCTTCGATGGGATGCGCCGGAATCCCAGCAAGAATCGAGCAGATGGGCGGCGACGCGGCACTCTGACAAGTAATGTTGCTCAGGATCACGCGCCGCAGCACGCCCACCGGAACATTTGCCGGACCACGCATGCGCGCTCCCAGCCGCAGAAAAATCGGAGCGCCAACCAGATCCCGCATCGTGAGGTTAGTAATGCTCACGTCTTCGACCACCGCGCCATCCACGGTTTCGATCGCCAGCCCGTTGCAACCGTCAAACACGCAATTCGATACGGCAATGTTCTTGAACCCGCCATTCGACTCTGTGCCGAACTTGATCCGACCTGTGCGCCCAACTTTTTCACCGGGACCAAAACGTTTCCATGTTGAATCCAGCATCGCGCCTTCTTCAAAACTGCCGCTTACGAGACAATTGCTGATGGTCACCATCTGGGTTGCCCGCGCATATCCCAGCGCGAAAGAACTCTTCAGACAAATGCCGTCATCCCACGGCGAGTTGACGCTGCAATTTGAAATGCGCACGTTGTGGCAGCAATCAACGTCCATGCCGTCGCGGTTGGTATCAATCTTCAAATTGTCGATGGTGAGATTGTCGACGCCGGTTGCGAGGATGCCGAAGTGCCCGCCGTGCAGGATGGAAAAATCTCGCAGCAACACGTTCCGGCAATTCTTCAGAGCGATGGCCTTATTGCCTGCGCCAGGCTGCTCCGCCTTGGGTCCCGACCCCCAGCCGCGACTCAAACCTTTGCCCCAAATGAGTCCCGGACCGCAAATCGAAATATCTTCCAGCCCTTCGCCCCAGATCAGACTGTTGTGCCAGTGATTGTGGCCGAAATCCTGATAACTCTCCCAAGGTTGATTCGACTCCGCCAAGTCATATCCGCCGCTCGCCCCTTCCGCCGGCGGATCAGCCGCCACAACCGTCGCCCCGTGCGCCAGGTGGAGGCCAACCTGGCTCTTCAGATGGATGGAATAACAGAGATAGCTTCCCGCCGGAAAGCAGACGATTCCTCCTCCCAGAGCGGCCACTTCCTCGATCGCGCGATTGATCGCAGGAGTGTCAAGCGTCTTCCCATCGCCTTTGGCCCCGAACTCTCTCACGTCGTAAAAAGATTTACTCTTCGCGTCTCGCTCGGCAATTGCGCTCTCCGGCAATCCGATCAGAGCGCCACCGACAATTCCACCTCCAGCCGCTTTTAAGAATCCGCGCCTCGCGATTTCCTCAGGTCGCATAAAACCCTCGACGACGTTATTCCCAAGATGCACCGGGTGCCGGGTGCCCCATTCTTGCGCGTCCTTTGCGCAAGGGTGGGATCTTTGACTCTAGCCATTGACGCTGGTCGAAACGCTACTCCATCCCCAGCGACGCCTTCACCGACTTTCCATACTCCCGCGCCTTCTCCAGCACCCGCGGCTCGTCCACGGTCAGCAGTTTCCGGTCCCGCATCACCACCCGCCCGCCAATCACCACGGTCTCGACGTCACTCGCTTTTAGCGCATAAGCAATCTGCGCATAAATGTCATACATGGGAACCGCATTCGGTTTATCCAGAGTAATCAGAATCAAATCCGCCTTCTTACCCGCCTCCAGGGATCCAATCTCCTTTTCCATGTGCAGCGCTCGCGCTCCGTCAATCGTTGCCATCTCCACCGCGGCCTTCGCGTTCAACGCCAGCGGATCCATCTTCGAAATTTTCGCCAGCTTCGCCGCCAGGTCGATCTCCTCCATCAGGTCAAGATCGTTATTGCTGCCCGCCGGACCATCCGTTCCCAGCCCCACGGCAATTCCCGCCGCCCGCATCTCCGGCACCGGCGACACTCCGCTGGCAATCATCATATTGCTCGACGGATTATGTACGCATCCCACTTGCCTCTCCGCCAGCAGCTTTCGGTCCGTCTCGTCCACAAAAATGCAATGCGCCGCCACCAGCTCCGGCCCGAGCACTCCAATCTTCTCCAGATACTGCACCGGCGACATCCCATTCGCCTTCTCGCTGTCCTCCCACTCCTTCTTCATCTCCGACACGTGCATCAGCAGCGGCGCGTGATATTTCCTCGCCAGCGCCGCCGCATCCTGGATCGTTTTCTTCGAGCACGTATAAATCGAGTGCGGCGCCGGAGCCGCATGGATCAGCGGATCACCCTGCCACCTCTTCAGGAACCTCTCGGTGTAAGCCAGCATCTCTGCGTTATTTTTATTATCGGGCGCAGGAAAATCGATAAATGTCTCCCCCAATACCCCGCGCATGCCCGCCGCCTTGGTCTCCTCCGCGACTGCATCCTCGAAGTAATACATGTCGGCGAACGTCGTCACGCCCGAACGAATCTGCTCCGCCGCCGCCAGCCGCGTGCCCCAGCGCACGAACTCCGCATTCACATTCTTGGCTTCCGCCGGAAAAATGTACTTATAAAGCCAGTCGTGCAGCGTCACATCATCGTGCAGTCCGCGAAACAGCGTCATTGGCACGTGGGTGTGGCCGTTGACGAACCCCGGCAGCACGAGTCGCCCGCGCGCGTCGATCATTTGCACCGCGTTGTATCTTTTCTCTACTTCCGTGCGCGGCCCGACAGCCACAATCGCATCACCCTTCACAGCGACGCTGCCTTCATGAAGAATCTGCCGCGCGCCATTCATCGTAACCACGATCCCGCCGCTGACAATGAGGTCGACCTCCTGCTTGGTCTGGCCCAGCGTCGCCGCACACAACTGGAGTGTCAGCAGCATGCACAAGATCGCCGACCGAACTCGTATTGGTTTCCCCATTTTTCCCGTAGTCCCGGTGCCGGGTGCCCCATCCTAGCTGCGTTCTTTGCGGCTAGGGTGGGGATTTTGACTTCACGATCACTTAACGACCTCAGGCTCCGCTACTTTTTTCAAATAAAACCTGAAAAAGTTCTCCGCATTCGAGTCCAGACAAACTTGCGCGTTCACCGCACCTGGTTCCTCTCGTGTGACCCCTTTCTCGTCCACCCGAATGTGCATCCCCTGCACCGGACACAAATCCGGACGCAACACAAAAGCAATCGTCATGGGATCGAACAACGTCGGCGTCTCCTGTCCCCACAAGTGATACAGCACCGCCAGTTGGTCGGTAACCGCCGTCCCCTGACTAAATAAGAACGCCCGCTTCACTTCATCCATCTTCAACTGCGTGGAATCGAGCGGCATCACAAACAACAGCGCTCCTGCCGCAAACAATTTCTGCGCCGAGGGCACATCGTTCAAAATATTCCACTCAGGCATTGCAGGGACCGGCGCTGTATATCCCAAGTCTCCATATCCCCGCCGGATCGATCCGCCCATCAGCACAACCCGCTTCAGTTTCCGGAACGTTGCCGCATCCCTATCGATAGCGGCCCCCACATTCATCAGCGGACCAATCGCAATCAGCGTGATCTCTCCCGGATACTTTCGTATCTGCTCCAGCAAGAATTCCACCGCGTCCCCATGCGCCGTTTTTGTAAAACGTCCACCCTCCGCATACCGACGCTGCGACATCGGATTCTTCGCCGCCGTGGCCTTTCCAGCCAGCACCGGAATCTCCGCCCGTCCCACCTCTCCTAAAAATCGGTCGGTCAGCCGCGCCCGCGTTTCGGTATCGCCAAACGTCGTCATCACGCCCAGAACTTGCAGTTCCGGACTCTTAACCGCCAGTGCCAAGGCAAACGCATCATCCACGTCGTCGCCAATGTCGGTATCGATAATGACCTTCTCCGGCGCTGCCGCTGAGGCGATCCCCGTAGTACTCTGTGCCCACCCTACAGCCGACAAAAAACAAAAAGATATTCCAAGCGCGCCCCTCAAAGCCGCTCCTATTTCCCACCCGCCGCCCATCGCGCCTCCTTTGTTCCGGTCGAGTCCGTTTTCGACTAGCCGATTACGATATCCGAAATCGAACCTTCCCAAAAGCGTCTCGGAAAAAGGAAGACCGGGTTGCCCCACCTTCTCGCGTCTTAAGCGAGAGGTTGAGGATTTTGGACCTCCGCGCCATCCGAAACAAGTCTGAGGTTGCTCGAAAGGCGCAACAACAATTCGCGTGTCCCTCCGCCCACAGCGTATCCCGCGCCCCACGCGCCGTTTCGCCGTCTACGGTTCTAACCCCCGTCAAATCAATGCGCACTGTTATGGCGCCAGCCGTGCATTCCCCAAGATGCCGCTCGCCGGCAGGAGGCAACCAACCATGATCCGTATCAACGAAATTCGCACCAGAATCGCAAAGACCTGGGGCAACAACACCAGCGCGCTAATTTTCGCCGCCGTGCTGATCGTTTGCTCCGTAACCGTCGGCTGTTCCAGCGACAAACCGAAGCCCGCAACATATACTAACCAGATTGCTGTAACGCAGCCAGAAGTCCAGCTGCCAACCATGCCCGCCCCAGCCGCGCAAGCCGCGGCCAAGCCCGCTCCGAAGAAAGTCGTACACAGAAAACCTGCGACCGTCAGCTACACCGACAAAAAATCTGGCGTGACCTTCGAATATCCGCGCCGCTACGCCATTGAAACCGGGGAGCTGCCACGAGACTTCTGGCGTCCAATCCTCTCGCCATGAATTTCATGCAGCCCGGAGGAGTCGCGCTCGCCGCCGTCGAGTTGCCCGAGACCGGATTCACCAACACGGACTTCTCATCCGCATTCTTCAACGTGAGCGTCAACAAAACTCTTACCGCTGATCAATGCACCGAGTTCGCCGTGCCCCAGCCAAGGTCGGAACGCAAGCTTCGTCTATCGAGTCCGCGTCCACCGCGCCCAAGACGGACACGACTACGACCTCAGTTCCGGCCAGCTCGGAACTGCGCTCTTCGTCTGAGATCCAGTCTGCGTCAAGCTCCAAGCTGATGCTCGGCGACCTGGAGCTCCGCTCCACCGAAGCCGTCACGGGTGAAGGAACTCGCCAGAGTGACTCCAAGTACTTCCATGTTTTCCAGAATGGAGCCTGCTACGAGTTTGCCCTGAACGTCACAACCGTCGCCTCCCAGGACGGCGTGATGAAGCACGTCGACCGCGACAGAGTCTTCAACCGCCTGGAGAAAATCCTGGCCACCGTCAAGATCAATCCGATCGCCGCGCCAGAAGTAACCGCCGAAGCCCCGGCCACCACGCCCGCTCCCATAACTCCCGCGCAATAAACGCGGGGCGGACACTTCCTTCCACCTCACTGAGCCCCATCCGCGTTCTTTACGGCAGGGTGGGGATTTCGACGTTCAAGAGAATCGTAAGATGTTGGTCTCGCGATAGTGCATCGAGCGGGCACTCCCGCTTAGCCCTCTCAACAATTCAAGCGCATGCGGAATCAACCCAGCCACAGCCTCCAGTGATTCCACCGCCCCCGCCGGACTCCCAGGCAGATTCAGAATCAGCGCTTGTCCCTCTCACCCCGCACTCCGCCCGGCTTAGCGCGGCAAACGGAGTTTTCTTCATCCCCTCGCTCCGCATCCGCTCCGCCACGCCGGCCAGGAGCCGGTCGCACACTGCGGTGGTCGCTTCCGGCGTAACATCGCGCGGAGCAATCCCAGTTCCGCCAGTCGTCACGATCGAACCGCACCTCGCGCGCTAGCCGAATCAGCAGATTCTGAATTTGAATCGGATTCGTCCGGCAACAACTTCGCGCACGGTCACTGAGAAGTGAAGCTGCTGCAAGAGTTGCGCGATCGCCGGCCCCGACACATCCTCGCGTTCTCCGCGAGCGCAGGAATCGCTGACCGTCACCACCGCAGCCGTCAGTCCGCCGGGACTCAGCCGTCGAGGAGGACATCTTCCTCTTCTTCCCTTCCACCCCGCACCGCGCTGCTCGGAGGCGCAGGCGAGCGCTCGATGGCGGCGCAGTCGCCGCCGCCTCCCTTCCGCACCGCCCTCCCGCGCCGACTCGTCCAGCAGCCGCAACCCTTCCATCAACAGTCCCTGGGTGTTGAGTTGCGTGGTCTCTTTGTCCGTCTTGCCTTCAAAGTCGAGCTGGAAATTTCCCCCGGTCCAGCGCAGCACCTTGAACACAGCCTCGTCGCCCACCAGCGCGCCATAGGTCGCGTGCTTCACCTGGCCTTCGGCAAAAAACACTTCGCACTTGTCGCCTTCGTTGCTCAGTGAAAGCTGGCAGCTCTTCCGTCCCATCTCCAGCGACTGCATCAGGTCGATCACATTCATCTGCGAAAGACTTCCGCGCACCACTCCATCTTTAGGCGCAGTCTTCGCCATTTTCTCCAGCGCAATCCGGTCAATCGTACGCTTGATGCGGCGCGTGGCATCCTTCAAGAAAAATGGCTTCTCCAGATAATCGTCCGCCGCATCCTGCGGCGAAAGTCGCTCGGCGATGTCCACCTTGTTCGCCATTAGCACGGTAGAGAAATTTGCGGTCGCCGGCCGGCTCTTCAGTTTCTCGACAAGTTGCCGTCCATCCATCCCCGGCATTTTGTAATCGCAAACCAGCAAATCCGGAGCATCATCGACCGCCTTCAATAGTGCGTCCGCCGCATCCGTGGCGATCGTAACCTGCGCCAGCGGAGTCAGTGCCTGCTGCAACATCGCCAGCACCATCGGATTGTCATCCACCACCAGCAGTTTGACGTTATTCGCCATGTTTAAAGCCGTTATGAAATTTGCACTTGTTACTTCGCCCGCCGATATTCTCCACTTTTTCCGCCACTCTTCCGTTCCAACACAATCTCCCGAATCTCTATGCTCTTGTCCATGCCCTTGCACATGTCATACACAGTCAGCGCTGCTACACTGACGGCGACCAGCGCTTCCATTTCAACCCCGGTCTCGGCGGTGGTGGAGACTTTCGAGGTAATAGCGACGCCATTTTCGCACACGCGCACATCGACATCAACGACGGCCAGCGGAAGCGGATGGCACAAAGGGATCAACTCGGCGGTGCGCTTGGCGGCCATAATACCCGCGATCCGCGCTACTTCCATTGGATCGCCTTTCGGATTTTTCGGCAACGCGGCCAGCACGTCGGACTTGATCGCCACCAGGGCGCTGGCTTCAGCCTCGCGCCGGGTAGGCGGCTTACCCGACACGTCGACCATTCGGGCGCGGCCCGCGTGGTCGTAATGAGAGAGTTTTTTTGCCATGCCGTGGATCTATCTTACATGGACAGGCAATCGTCCATGGACAGGCAATCGTCGAGACGCTGCTCGCCAACTACGAACCGCCGACGCAATTAGCGACTGCTGATTTCTGATTGTCGACTGAGAGTCAAAGACACTTGCTCGCAGTTCTTTCAATCGACAATCAGCAATCAGCAATTGCTTTTCATCACCGCGACCCATTCGCCGGCAAGGATGAGTTCGCGGTCCGGCGGAATGACGATATAGCAATTCGCAAGCGCGGTCGCCGCGATGTCGCCTGAGCCTTGCCACGCGACCAACTCCACCTCCGAATGTTCGAACGCGCCAGAGAGCATCGCGGGAAGAAAGCGCTTTAGCCCAGTCTTGACGCGGATTTCCTTCCGTAGCCGTGCATGAAGAAATATCAAACTTCGCGGAGACTCTCCGCCTAATGCCTCAAGCATGGGCCGCGCGAACAGTTCGAAGGTCACCATGGTCGATACCGGATTTCCGGGCAGACCGAAGAAGTAGGTGACGGCCTTTTCGTGGCTGGAGCCTTCCCTGAGCTTGTCGTAGGAATAGCCCGCGCCGCACTTACCAAAGACGACCGGGCGTCCGGGCTGGATTTTCGCTCCGGTGAAGAAAAATTCCGCGTGGAGTTCTGCCAGCGCTCGCTCGACCAGATCGTAACGCCCCATGGAAACTCCGCCGGTCATCAGCAGCAGGTCCGCCTTCAGGCCTTCTTCGATTAAACGGCGCAGTCCTTGCAATTCGTCCGGGGCCACGGGCAGCATCACCGGTTCCCCTCCTGCGCGCCGAATCTGCGCGGCAAGGGAATAGCTGTTCGAGTTGCGAATTTGAGTTGGCCCAGGGAGTGGCCGCAACGTCCACAATCTCGTCCCCCGTCGTAAGCACGGCAACTCGCGGCCGCTTGTATACCTGCAACCGAAACTTGCCCACGGATGCGGCCAGCGCAATGCCCGCCTCATTCAGACGCAGACCACGATCGAGCAACCGCGCGCCTTCCCGGGCTTCGGCGCCGCGGGCAACAATGTTCTCTCCGGGCAGTACGCTCCGCGTGATCTCGACCTCTCTGCCACGTTGCAAATTATGCTGCGAGGTGTACTCGACCATCACCACCGCGTCTGCGCCGGCCGGGACGGGGGCGCCGGTCATGATGGAGGCGGTTTGTCCGCTGCCGATCTTGGCCGGAATCCTGTCGAGTGTCTCGCCCGCTTTGATTTCTCCGATTACTTCAATCGTGACCGGAGGCTGGGTTAAGTCCACAGATCGCACGGCATAGCCATCACGAGTGGATCGCGCAAATGGCGGAAGATCGCGATCCGCCGTCACCGGCTCATACAGGACGCGGCCTGACGCCGCCGGCAGATCGACAGATTCCGTGCCGCGAACTGGCATGTTGCTGCGAATCAGTGCGGCTTGCTCCTCGACCACATGGCGGGCGTCTTCAAAGCTTAAGACCGTGGAATTCCCGGGCGCGGCGGACATGGAGAGATGATACGACACGGACAGAGCTGGATTCAGTGCGGGTATCGGTGCTTAATTGAGTGTCGAGCGATCCAGTGGCTTTAGCGCGCCAATTCCTGCCCGAGCGCTGCCGGATTACTGGCATAGGAGAGGCCAGTTTCAAGATCAATCAGGCGGTCTTGCACGAGTTGCGCAATCTCACCGTCGAAATGCTGCATCCCTTCGGTGGCGCCGGCCTTGATAGCATCGAGAAGACTCTTATTTTCACGCTCCCCTTTTTCGATGCACTCGCGTGTACGAGCATTCTCTTTAAGGATTTCGAAAGCGGGAATGCGCCCACTGCGATCCGACTTCGACATGAGCCGTTGGCAGATGATATAGCGGAACGACTTGGCAAAACGCTCGCGCACCGCCTGCTGCTCAGTCGGCGAGAAGGAACTCACAATCCGCTCCACGGTCTTCGAAGCGTCCATCGTATTCAAACTCGAGAATACGAGATGACCGGTCTCAGCCGCTTCCAGCACGATCTCAATCGTCTCGCGGTCGCGCATATCGCCGACGAGAATAACCTTCGGCGCCTGCCGCATCGCTGAACGCAAAGCGTGCGCAAAGCTCGGTGTGTCGCTATGCAGTTCCCGCTGATGAATGGTGGAGTGTTTGTGGTTGTGCAGGAACTCGATGGGATCTTCGATGGTGATGATGTGGTAGTACTTCTCGCGGTTAATGGCGTCAAGCAGCACCGCCAGCGTCGACGACTTGCCGGACCCGGCGGGCCCAGTCACCAGCACAATTCCATCCTTGAGCTTGGTTATGTCTGACAACTGCTGCGGCAAACGCAGGGAGGGAAAGTCGGGAATGGTCGTGGGAATGACGCGCATCACGACGGCACAACTGCCGCGCTGAATAAAAATGTTGACGCGGAAACGCGCCAAGCCGGGTAGTCCGAAGGAAATGTCGCAAGCGCCATGCTCGCGGAGGGTGGTAATCGCCTGCTTATTATCGCCAATCAGGTCGGCGGCGATGTGTCGTGTGTCGTCAGGTGTTAGGGATGTGAGCCCGGGTACCTGCACCGGAATCATTTGGCCATAGACCTGTACTTGCGGCGGCCGCCCGGGCGAAAAAATCAGGTCGCTGATTTTTTCCGAGGCGCGCAGCATGGCGCCCAGCAGCGCAGGAGTCGCTACTCTGCCGCCCCCGGGGGAACCTTCTAATGCCACGGAAATCGGAGCAATGGTCGGTGCTGCCATTCGGCCTCACACTCGGGAATCGCACGCACCACAGAATTGGAGATGATTCACTGTACCGCGCCGAAGGACAAACACGAAGGACAGTAAGTGCATAGTCCTTCGTAACCTCCCGGGCAATAAGCAAAAGGGACGGCTAGGGTCGCCCCAGCGTCTGCAAGTGCTTGAGTCGAAAGGTTGGTTGGTCAGGCGCGCGTCCGCACGGACGTTGACCATATCGGTTGGTTACTCTACCACGTCGAAATTGCCACGCGCTTCCATGTGTTGGGTGCCACCGCTATGTAAATGTAGTTGGCGTCCCACGCGATTTGGCCGGTTGTTCCGGTATCGCTGGACGATCTTGGCGTGTGCGGAGCCGCTTCGATAATGATACCTAATTTTGAACGGGCGTTGGAGTTGGTTTGTATGGCGTAGTCGTTGGGGCCGCTGTAGGTTCCGTCGATGGATAACCCGAAGTTGTTTTGCGCGCCGACCTGCGGACGGACGTGGATGCCGATGGCGTCGAAAACGGTTCCTCCGCCCGTGATCCCCGGCGTTAGCACGTCCACGCCGATGGCGAACTGGGTGGTTCCGGCCCCTTGGTGGAACACGCCTGCCTGTACACCCTTAACGCTGGAAATGGTCGCACCAGCCGCTGGACTTGAGATGCCGTCCAGTTGAGCTCCCTGCGGGCCGATCATTATGTTGCCGTACGACCCGGAATCAAGAACCGCTTCGCCGATGCCGTACAGCCCGACCACCGAGTTTAGGAAGGTTGGATTGTGGCTTAACGACCACGACGTAAATGCGTACGCGCCGGGGTCGGTGTTGGTTTGGAAGTCGGTGTTGGAATTGTTTAAGACCGTAACAACGCCCGTTTGGGGCGCGAGGCTTGGGTCCATGTTGGCTTGCGTTGCGTTGCCGAACCTAAGTAAAACCTTGTTGGGCGGACCGGAAGCCGACGGGAAGTTTGGCGAAATAACGTTGCCGAAGTCGTCGGTGCAAACCCAAGGACGCGTTTTACCGGTTGTTTGATCGTAGGCGGCTGACTCGACGTTGGTTGTTCCAGGTGAATTTGGGAGTTCCGATTGGGCGCAGCAGGTGAAGGTTAAAAACAGGACGATCGCGAGGTTTTTAGTCAGTTTCATTTTATCGGTATTCCTGATTGTTTAATTACAGATGTAGCCGATTAATCTACTTCTTCGCCGCCTTCTTCTTGCCATAACTGGTTTCTATCGAAGACCCGATGCTGGTCAGCATCTGCTTCGCGGCGTCCGCATAAGTGCCCGTGGGCTGCAACTCCAGATACTTCTGGAACGCCTCCGCAGTTCCAGGTGGCGCCACCATTTTGTCTCCCTGGAGCGTGGCTTTGCCAATCATGTTCACACCCTTCCAATAGTAGGCGTCCGCACGGTTTGGATCGGCGGCAATCACCTTGTTGAATGCTGCCAGCGCGTCATCCACTTTGCCCGCGTTGGTGAGAACGGCACCCTCGTTGAAGTAGTACTGTGCGGCATTAGTTGGATCGGCCTGGGCCGCCAGTTCATAGGTCTTGACCGCATCATCCACCTTGTTGCTCTTGGCATAGGCTTCGGCCAAATTGTTGTAGTAGGCGGCCAGGTTCTTGGCCGCGTTGGGATCCTTGTCATTGGCAGCCGATTTTTTGAGATCGATCGCTTTCTGATAGTCCTCGACTGCCGAAGCCAGGCGCTTCTGTTTTTCCCCTGGATCCGTCTGCTTGGCCGCCGACAGCCGGTAGTAATCGCCCAGCTTGAACCAGAGCAGGTCTCGCGTTGCATCCACCTGCGTGGCTTCGTTCAGGGACGCGATGGCGGTATCGAAGTCGCCCGCGTCCGCCGCCGTCTTCGCCGCATTCAGTTTCTCGTTGAGACTTTTGACTGTAGTCGTTTCCTTGGCCGCCTTCGCCTGCTGCTCCTGCATCTGCTTCAACTGCTCGGGAGACAATCCTTGGCCTTTGGCAGCGCTCTCCATTTCCTTCTTCACGTCAAAATCCAGAGTGTTTTCATCGAGGTTCACCTGGAATCCTTTGACGTGATCCATCTCCTTCCCGGCCTTCATATCGTCGGCGTTCTTGTAGAGAGTCACCACATACTTGCCGGGCGAAAGCCCCAGTGAAAAATATTCGCCTTTCTTGTTGGTCTTCAGAGTGTATTTCTGACCGTTGTCCATGTTGGTCCATACCACCACCGCGTCGGCGACAGGATTGCCTTGAGCGTCTTTGCACGCGCCCTTGACCGTTCCCGAAGCCTGGGCAAAGACTGGAGGCACGCACAGTCCCAGCGCCAGTATTACGAATAAGAGAATTGCCAAATGTTTTTTCATTTTGCCTCCCGGCAAATTCGAATTTTGCTGGTCAATGATCGAGAGTCCCTTGACGAATCCAGAAATCAAAATCCACTACCTCGCAAGATGCGTATCCGCGTACGGAATTGGATCCGGTACTCCGGCGGCTTCGAAGGCGCGCAGCCGCAACACGCAACTGTCGCAGATTCCGCAGGCCTGATCTTCGCGACTGTAACATGACCAAGTTAAATCGAACGGCGCGCCTAGTTCAAGGCCAAGGCGTACAATCTCGTTTTTCCTCATCGCGATGAGCGGCGTGACGATTTCAATGTCACCATCCTTCGTGCCGGTTTTTACGACCTGGTTGAACGCCTTGTAATAGGCTGGGCGGCAATCCGGATAACCGGAACTGTCGGGCTCGACCGCGCCAATGTACACCTTTTCCGCGCCCAGCACCTCGGCCCAGCTCACGGCCACAGCCAGGAAATGCGCATTGCGAAAAGGAACGTAAGTGACGGGAACGCCATGTCCGGCCGAGTTATGTCCGCCAGGGCCATGTTCGCCAGAGCTATGTCCGATCGACTCAGCCGTGGGCACGGCGATGGCGTCGTCGGTTAGCGCCGAGCCTCCAATCGCACGCAAGGCCTCGTTTCGGACTACCAGCTTGTCGCGAATTCTCAAGCGCTCGCAGATGGCCTGAAACGACTGCCGTTCGCGCTCTTCGGTGCGCTGGCCGTAGCTGACGTGCACCGCGGCTGCGTCGTAGTCACGCTCCGCCAACGCCGCGCAAACGCACGAATCCATGCCTCCGCTCAGCAGCACCACCGCCCGGGATCGTTTCGAAGATGGCATCAAAAATCAGCCGTTTCCTAAACCCCCTTCACCGCCGGATCCCAAATGAACTTATGCAACTGCAGCCCCAGCCTGCCGGGAACGTTGTCGGCAATCATCCACTCTGCCAGTTCCTGCGGATCGAGCAGGCAGTGCGAACTGTCGCGGGCGCCAGTGGCGTCTTTGCGGAATGCCGGCGAAAACAGGACTGCGTTCACCCGCCGCGGCAGATTGTGCTGGTGGGTGAAGTCGCGGGCAAATTCGTAGTCCGCCCGGCTGCTCAGCACAAATTTAATCTCGTCGTGAGCGGCCAGCGCCTCCAGATTCTCCATGCAGAACGTATCGCCCTCTCCAGAGTTCGGACACTTCACGTCGACGATCTTGATAACGCCCGCGGGAACCCGCTCCAACAGCCGCTCTCCGCTAGTCTCCAGCAGAACGTTGTATTCCTCGTCCAAAAGACGCTGCATCAGAGGTACGAGTTCGCGCTCCTGAAGCATAGGCTCGCCACCGGTAATCTCGACCAGCCCGCCCCGCGGGCTCAGCCGCGAGACCTCGTCCAGCACCTCTTCCATCGCCATCCGGCGGCCACCTTGGAATGTGTACTCGCTATCGCACCACGAACAGCGCAGATTGCATCCCGTTAGCCGCACGAAGACACACGGCAGCCCCGCATAAGTCGACTCACCTTGCAGCGATTTGTAAATTTCAGTGATCTGCATAGTAGCGCCGCCGTCTCGGCGGCTCTCGTGCGGGCGCCTCGCCTGCACTCGCAGGCCGCTGCAAAACTCGACCTGCGGCTTCGTTTTGATAGCGCCTGATTTCCAGAGGCTACAGGAAAGAGTCACAAAAGGGCTCTTCACCGTGGAAGAGCGGCGCATCAGGGCCGCGTCAGCCTTGCGAAAATCAGCCGCGGCTTTAGCCGCCAGCCAGCATCAACCGATCATTCACTATATTTCGCAGTAGTCGTGTCCGTCTCGAAGACCGTAACGTCCTTAACCCGTACGCGGCCATGGGTCACGCTCTTCAGCTTCGTATTGGATTCGTCGTAAAAATATTTAGCCAGATTCTCGGCCGACGGATTGATCACCGTGAACGGCTCGATCTCATTGATCATCTGATGATCCAAGCGCTCGATCACGTGCTTCATCACTTCGCGCAAGTCTTTAAAGTCGAGCAGCAAGCCGGCCTTGTCCAGTTCCGCTCCGGCCAGCGTCACCCGGATCTTGTAGTTATGCCCGTGCGGATTCTCGCACTTGCCCTTGTAATTCCGCAGGTAATGCCCCGCCGCAAAAGTATCTTCAACTGTGACTTCGAACATGATCCCTCAGGGCGGCCCTTGACCCACACAGCGCTCCGCTCGTAACTCTCTATTCTACAGCCCGAGAGCCTGCCGACGGCGGCTTACCTCTCGCGTCGTGCCGCTAAACCGCGCTACAATCTCCGCATTATTGGCGCGCCGCTTCGTTCCGACCCTGGGGGCGACTTCACTCAAGAGGTAAGGACAACTGCCATGAATGTCCTCTTGCTCTCAATGCCCGATTCGTTCGAGCACATGCCCTCCCTGGCGATCCGGATGCCCAATGGCGGCCTCACCTCGATTGCCGGCAATGTGGATGCTCACCACCACGTGGCGGTTGCTGACCTCATCCTGGTTCAGCAGCGCGTGCGGGAAACTGTCACTCGCCTCGTACGCGACCTTGACCCCGAGGTCGTCGGCCTCTCCATCATGACCTTCCAGCGTCCCACGGCCGCCCGCATTATGGACCTCGTGCGCTCGCTCAAACCCAGCGCGAAGATCGTGGTCGGTGGATACGATCCCAGCCTGGCCCCCGAAGCCTACGAAGAGATGAGCGTCGACTATCTGATTCGCGGCGAAGGAGAAGTCACCTTCCGCGAATTGCTGCGTGCGATCGAGCGAGGCACCGGCTTTGAAAACATTTCCGGCCTGACCTATCGCACTGCCAACGGCTGGGTTCACAATCCGGTTCGTCCTCCGCACCGGCTGGAGAGCGGAGAAGTCGGCTTACCCCGCCGGGATGCCCGCGTGCTCAAAGGCTACACGTTTCTCGGCCGCCAGGTCGATGTGATCGAAACCTCTCGCGGCTGCACCTACGATTGCAGCTTCTGCTCCATCATCGAAATGCGCGGCCGCAATTTCTTCACCTATTCCTTCGACCGGGTGCTGGCTGACATTCGCGACGCCCGCGACCACGGCGCCCGCACCATCTTCCTGGTCGACGATAACATCATGCTCAATGTTCGGCGCTTCGAGGCCTTGTGCGAAGCCATCATCACGGCCGGACTCAACGGCATCGACTTCTTTGTGCAGGCCATGACTTCGTCCATCGCCAACCACGGCGAGACTCTTGCTCCCCTGATGAAGCGCGCAGGGTTTCGCTATGTCTTTCTCGGGATTGAGAACATCCTGGAAGGCGATCTCGAATTTCTGCATGCGTCGGCCAAGAACACGGCTCGCGACAATGGCCGCAACGCGGGCAATGCAACGTTACAGGCCATTGACTATTTGCATCGCAACCAGATGTTCGTGGTCGGCGGACTCATCGTCGGCAATCCCAGTGACACGCGTGAGTCCATCGAAGCCAATCTCGAATTCGCGCGCCGCTACGTCGACTGGCCCTATATCCAGCATCCCACGCCCTATCCCCGCACTCCCATGACCAAGGACTTCCGCGACCAGGGCCTGATCCAAAACGAGCGCGTCGAAGAATACGATGGCACCACCGCGGTAGTGCGCACCCGCCACCTGCCCGCCGAAGAAGTCGAGTTCCTGCGCTGGAAAGCGGAACGCTGGATGAAAACTCATCACGTGCCGGCTGTCTTTCGCCACGATCCTTGGTTCGTCCTGACTCATAGCCCGAAGATGCTGGCGCACACCTTCCGTGGCAGCTCCATCCGCTCCGCATTGGGCCTCGAAGACGACCGAAAAGTATTTGAACGCTACAAAGCCATCCGCAAAGCCGAACGCCAATACGTATAAACCTGCGTAGGGACAGACGCCCCGGCTGTCCGCGGGCGCAAGCCCCGCAGTTCCTCGCTGGAAACGAGACGCCCAGGCGCGAAGCGGCGAAAGAATGCAGCCCACAGCGCAAGCTGTGGGTGCTGAGCAGAAAAGAGAATCAAGCCCCGGAAGGGGCGCAAGAAAAGCTACGACAAGGCCCGGATCAGCCCCTCCGCTTGACTCGATTCCCCCTCCAACTGTAGCTTGCGTATTCGCGCTTACGTCCTAAGGAGCATGCATGCTGCATCGGAGAACCTCGGTCGTGTCGCTGTTCATCCTGTTCTCGGCTACCGCCCTTTTCGCTCAGGCCAAACCCGATCTGCCAGACTTCGACGCCAAAGAGCACTACACGAAATATGAATACCGCATCCCGATGCGCGACGGCATCCACCTGTTCACATCCGTCTACATCCCCAAAGACAGTTCGCACCCTTACCCTTTTCTGATCAACCGCACGCCTTATAGCGTTGGTCCTTACGGTGTCGACCTGTACCGAACGCAACTCGGTCCCTCGCCCGATTTCGACAAGGCGGGATACATCTTCGTCTTCCAGGACGTGCGCGGCCGCTACATGTCGGAGGGTCAATTCATCGAGATGCGTCCCCACATCGACAATAAAAAGTCGAAGCAGGACGTGGACGACAGCACCGATCTTTACGACACCATCGATTGGTTGCTCAAGAATGTGCCAAACAATAACGGGAATGCCGGAATCTGGGGAATCTCGTATCCAGGATTTTTCACCTCGGCAAGCATTATCGACTCCCACCCAGCGCTGAAGGCCGCCTCGCCGCAAGCTCCCATGACCGACCTTTTTATGGGAGACGACGCTTACCACGGCGGCGCGTTCATGCTGGCCGCGAACTTCGGTTTTTACAGTTCATTCAAACCGCAAGAAAATCCCCAGCTCCCGCCAAAAACTTTTGTCCCCTTCGACTGGGGAACCAAAGACGCCTATGAGTTTTATCTTCACACCGGCCCCCTCTCGAACTTGAAAAAATATCTGGAAGGCAAGAGCGCGCTATGGGACGACCAGGTAAGCCACGATACCTACGACGACTACTGGAAAGCGCGCAACCTCGCGCCTCACATGAAAAATATCCATTGCGCCGTGCTAACGGTGGGCGGATGGTTCGACGCCGAAGATCTGCAAGGTCCGTTCAGCACATTTCACGCCATCGACAAAAACAATTCCGGAATCTTCAACGCGCTCGTGATTGGACCCTGGGTGCACGGCGGTTGGGCTCGTTATGACGGCGAACACCTGGGACGGGTGGACTTTGCTTCCAACACCGGCGAGTATTACCGCAAAAATATTCTCTTCCCCTTCTTCGAGCAATACCTTAAAGGCAGCGGCGACGCTAAACTTCCGAAAGCTTACGTCTTCGAAACTGGCACGAACCTGTGGCGGCAATACTCCGCGTGGCCACCCAAAAATGTCGAGGCGAAAACGCTCTACTTCCATGCCAACGGCGAACTCTCTTTTGACGCGCCCGCCACAGAGTCTCCTGCCTTCGACGAATATATAAGCGACCCAGACAAGCCCGTGCCCTTTGTGAACTATGCGGCACTCAATGTGCCCCAGGAATATATGGTCTCGGACCAGCGCTTCGCCGACAGCCGTACCGATGTGGAAGTTTACGAGACGCCGGTTCTGCAGGAAGACGTCACCATCGCGGGGCTAATCTCGCCGCGCCTCTTCGTCTCGACCAGCGGCACGGACTCAGATTGGGACGTGAAGTTGATTGACGTATATCCGCCGGATTATCCCGACAGCAAGCAAGACGCCCCCAAGCCCGAAGACCGCGACAAACCCAGAAAAGACGTGCCCGCGCCCGCATTCACTATGGGCGGATATCAGCAATTAGTTCGCGGCGAACCCTTCCGGGGAAAATTCCGCCACAGCTTCGAAAAGCCGGAGCCGTTCACGCCCGGCAAAGTCGAAGAAATCCACTTCACCATGCAGGATATCAACCACACCTTCCGCCGCGGTCACCGCATCATGGTCCAGGTACAAAGTTCCTGGTTCCCCCTAACCGATCGCAATCCCCAAACCTTCGTCAACATCCCCGACGCCAAAGCCGCCGACTTCGTAAAAGCCACCGAGCGCGTGTACCACACCACAACACAACCGTCGGGAATCGTAGTGCAGGTGTTGCCGGCGTCGGGAGTAACTGATGCAAAGAAATAAGGCCGGCTGGGTCAGGCCCGCAATTCAAATGCAGGCGTCATCCCGAGTGGAGCGTTCTTCAGGCGGAGCGAGGGATCTCGCGTGGGGCTGCGCAACTGCAAACCTAAATCCCGAAGAATTCCTCCACCACCCGCATCTCAGTCGTCTTCTTATAATTCGGCAAGCTCTCGATAAATACTCGCCCGTACTGTTTTTTGAGAATGCGGTTATCGAGCAGCACCAGCAGTCCACGATCATGCAATGACCGGATCAACCGCCCGAACCCCTGCTTCAGCGTGATCACCGCCGCCGGCACCTGATATTGAAAGAACGCATTTCCTCCATCGGCATCGATTGCCTTCACCCGCGCCGCCACCACCGGATCGCTGGGCACCGCAAATGGCAGCCTGTCAATGATCACGCAACTCAACTGTTCGCCCTGCACGTCCACTCCCTGCCAGAATGACGACGTGGCAAACAGCACCGCGTTCGGGGTCAGCCGAAACTCCTCGAGCAGCGCGCTCTTCGGCGCGTCACCTTGCCGTAAGATCGGGAACTCTACTTCGCCCAGGAGTCTCTGGTAAATATCGTTCATCTGCGCATAGCTGGTAAAAAGCACAAACGCTCGCCCCCGCGTGATCTCCAGCAGCCTCCGAATGCGCTCCGCCGCTTTCGCCGTAAACTGCGGAGTACGCGGATCGGGCAAATCCGGCGGTACGTACAGCAGAGCCTGGCTTTCGTAGTCGAAGTGCGACGGCAGCACCGACTCCCGCGCATGCTCCAGCCCTAGCCGCTGCCGGACGTACTTAAACCCGCCACCCACGGCCAGCGTCGCTGAAGTCAGCACCGCGCACTCCAGCTTCGACCACAAGCATTCACGCAAGATCGGACCAACATCGATCGGCGTCGCCTGCAGAAAAACATTCTGTCTTCCGCGACCCGATGCCTCACCACCTTTATTCGCACCGCCGCGCGACCCAAAACGTCCACCCCGCCGCTCAATCCAAAAGACGGTATTGCGGTCCTCCGACTCCATCGCGAATTGAAGCTGAACCTGAATCTCCTGCGCCCGCCGAACGAAGTTAAATATTTCCTCCGGCTTCTGCGCCAAGCCTTCGAGTTCCCCTGCCAGCCGCGTCAGCGCCTGATTCAGCCCGACAAACTCGTCTCCATTTTCTTCGAGAAATTCGCGGCGGTTCTCGAACGCAAACCGCCCATCTCCGGGCGGCAGCAGCGAAAAAAAGAATTGCGACCGCTCCCGCAAGCTTCCCAGCGCTCCAGAAAGCGAAGGGGACATCATCTTGTTATGCTGCAGCGAATTCTGCACGTCCCGCGCCAATTCCTCCATCCGCAAATTGCTCACCGAAATGCCGAAATAGTTTCCCGCCACATCTTCCAGTTCGTGCGCCTCATCAAAAATCACCGCTCCCACTTCCGGTAGAATCCCAGCATCGGGCGCACCATCCGCCTGCAACTTGATGGCAAGATCGGCAAAAAACAAATGATGGTTCACGATGATGATGTCGCTCTCCATCGCCTTGCGCCGCATTTCAGTGATAAAGCACCGCTCCCACTCGCTGCACTTCTGCCCAATGCAAGCGTCCGCACGCGCATCCAGCTTGTGCCAAAGCAAGCTCGCCTCGGGCAATTCCGCCAACTCAGCGCGATCGCCCGTCCCAGTATTCTTCTCCCACGCAGCGATGGCCCGATACTGCTCAATCTCTTCCATCCCGTTTAGCACAGGCTGGCCAGTCAGGTCATACAATTTCTTGCGGCACAAATAATTGTTGCGCCCCTTCATGTAACAAACCGAAAGCCGAGAGCCGGAAGCCGGAAGCCCGTACAACGCCTGCTCCAGAAACGGCACATCCTTATAAAACAGTTGCTCCTGCAGATTTTTTGTCCCGGTCGAAATGATCACTCGCTTTCCCGAACGAATCACCGGCATCAGATATGCCAGCGTCTTGCCCGTGCCCGTCCCCGCCTCCACAATCAAATGCCGCTTCTCTTCCAGAGCCTGTTCCACGGCCTGCGCCATCTGCAACTGACCGCGCCGAAATTCATACGCCGGATGAGTGCGCGACAGCACTCCGCCCGGCCCGAAAAATTGATAGAGCGAGGCATCCTTGCCATGGATCGTAGAGCGCTGGGAAGAGGCCGACGCCGCGGGATGGGAACTTAAATTCACAGGAGCCTCTATAATAGCGAGTTCCGGCCGCATGCATCGGATCGACTCATGTGGGGACAGCCGCCCTCTGCTGTCCGGCCGACTCGAAGAGTCGACAGCGTTACCACCGATGCAAAACCCTTAGGCCTCGCGGCCCAAGGACAGCCGAGGGCGGCGGTCCCCACATAAAAACAAGACTCACCTTTGACTCAGCCCACCTACAACTCGACCAGCACTCTCGCCACCACCGCCGCCGGCATTCCCACAATCGCCATCGTGGGCCGCCCCAATGTTGGCAAGTCCACACTCTTCAACCGCATCGTAGGTTCGCGCCGCGCCATCGTCGGCGACGAACCCGGCATCACCCGCGACCGCCTCTACGGCGACGCCGAATGGGAAGGCCGCCGCCTGCGCATCGTCGATACCGGCGGCATCATTGCCGACGACAACGATTTCATCCCGGCGGAAATTTTCCGCCAGGCGCGCGTCGCCTTCGACCAGGCCGCCGCCATCGTCATGGTCGTCGACGGACGCACCGAACTAGCCGCGCCCGATTTCGAACTCGTGAGCCTATTGCGCAAAACCGGACGCCCGCTCTTCCTGGCGGTCAATAAAGTCGACACCATCAAGCAGCAGTCCCTGCCCGACGAATTTCACCGATTAGGAATCCCCAACATTTTTCCAGTTTCCGCGGAGCACGGCCGCGGCGTCGACGACTTGCTGGATGCGATCCTCGAAGTCCTGCCCGCACCTTCACCGACCGACGAAAGTAGCGCCGGCGACCCGCCGGCTGTCGAGAGGGCGCCCCGCCCTCTCCGCCGAAAGCACTCGAATCCATCCCTTTTCAATAACGACCAACCCGAAATCGACGCCGCGCCAGAGATCGCTGATGAATCGCCAGCCGCGGGCGAAGATTCAGCCCACGAAGTAAAAGTCGCCATCATCGGCCACCCCAACGTCGGCAAGTCGACGCTGCTAAACTGCCTAACCTCATCCGACCGCGCAATCGTCTCTCCCATTCCCGGCACCACGCGCGACGCAGTCGACGAAATCATCGAGCACAACGGCCGCACCTTCCGCTTCATCGACACCGCCGGCATCCGCCGCAAAGGCAAGACGCGCCTCATGGCCGAAAAACTTTCCGTCGTGATGGCACGCAAGCATCTCGAAGGCGCCGACATCGCCCTGCTCGTCATCGATGCCACCGAAGGCGTCAGCCAGCTCGACGCCTCCATCGCCGGATACGCCCACGAGAGTGGACGTTCCATCATCATCGTCGTCAACAAATGGGATCTGGTCATCAGCGGAAAAGAAAACCCCACCCGCCCCACCAAAGCCGAGCGCATGCGCGAGAGCAAGCGCCCCGGCGACCGCGACGCCTACGAGCAGCGCCTCCGCTACGAACTAAAATTCCTCAACTACGCACCCATCGTATTCGTCTCCGCGCAAAGCGGCAAAGGCACGGAAAAAATCTTCCCGCTGTTGGAAGAAGTGGCCACTGAGCGCCGCAAGCGTGTAACCACCTCGCAGATGAACCGCTTCATCGAGCGCGTGGATTTCGAACGCGCCTCCGTCCCCATGCGCCAGCGCGTAAAAATTCTTTACATGACGCAGGCCTCCGTCGCCCCGCCCACATTCGTGCTCTTTACCAACCGCGCCGTCAAGCTGCACTTTTCTTACCAGCGTTTCCTCGAAAATCAAATCCGCGAAGCCTTCGGCTTCGTAGGCACCCCCATCTGGATCAAGAACCGCGCCAGAAATTCGTAGAGCGAAGGGGTTCGCGTAGCGACAGCCGCTTCGGCTGTTCGCTTTTGAATATGTGGAGACAGCCGTCCCGGCTGTCCGCCCAGCGAAGCCCGGCCTTGCTCGATCGCGTCGTTTGGATGATCGAACGGGCAGAACCCGGGAAGGGCACGACTTCAGTGGTTGCGGAAAAAGACCGCCTTTGCGCTTGTTTTGAAAGGGCGCGGCTTTTAGCCGCGCCGTAAGTCTGCAAAATAAACGACGGCTTTAGCCCCTGAGGGTAGTATCAATCTCGCGAAAGAGTTTTTCCGCAACCACTTCAGTCGTGCCGTCAGATTCGTTGAGACCGGCTTTAGCCGCTGAAGTTAGAGCGGAAGCGATGCGCGGCTAGTTTACGAGAAATGCAACTCGGATAATCCCAGCGGAGCGCACTCCGTCCAGCACCACCTTGACGATGCCCCACCGCGCGCGCATGTCGGCAATGATGTAAACCTTTCGTTCCACGCTGCGATCATTCAAGTGATCCGTAAGCCTCTCCGACAAATGGACCGGGTCGACTCTGTCGGTGCCGAAATAGACCTTACCGTCGCGCGTGATCGTGACCTTCATCGCATCTTCCCTCATCGCGCCCCGCATTGAGATCGGATGCAATACTTTGGGTACGTCAGCACTGAGTCTGTTCCCGTGGCCTGTGGGCACCGTCATGAATACAAGCAGTATGACGAACACAACCATCGCCATGACAGTCGCGAACTGTAGCGTGTTGAAGTCGCTGAAGAGTCTTGGCGATGTTCGAGATTTCCGTAGCATAGCGCGCACCTGACTCTGTCTTCATTTCAGCACATCGTACAGATAAAGGGAGGTCACCGTCGTAACCGTCGCTTATCCGCACAGATGAGGTGAAATCACTCCCCCCTCCACTATCCGCCATTCTGCGTCATCAGCCCCACCCGCTGCACGCCCGCGTGATGCGCCAAATCGATCACCTCGGCAACATACAAAAAAGCCACATCAGCATCCCCGCGCACAAACGCCACCTTCTCCGCTCGCTTCAAATAAATCTGCGCCAGCCGCATTTCCAAGTCCTCCCAGCGAACGTTCTCCTGATTGATCCTTACGCTAGGTGGCGTGTCCTTCGTAGTCCAGACGACCTGGATCACCACTGTGCCCTCGACCGCTGGCTCGGACGCATCGTTTTTCTGCGGCTGAGGAATCTGCACTTTTTCCTGATACTCCGGATCCATCGCCACCACCAACATGAACATCACGATCAGCGTCAGCAAAACATCGATCAGCGGCGTTACGTTAATCTGCGGACCAGACGGACCTCCGCCTGCCATTGAGGACGTCAGAGCCATGGAAATCCACTCCTCTCGGCACGCGCGTGTCTGCAACATCAGACACCTCGCTCCGCTCCGGAGTTCCTCGTTCACGCTGAAGACTGCGAATTGCTGCGGCCTGAGCGCGCCAGCGATTGGCAGGAAGCACCCCTTTACACTTACAACATTCGCTCCGCGTTCAGAAGCTGAGTAAAATGGGAACGCATTAAACGAGACAAATCGCGGCACAACCCATTAGGAGGACGCCATGAAACATACAATCTGCATTGTTCTTGTTTTTGCAACAACCGCACTTTTCGCGCAGGAAAAGAATCCGGTCACGTCGGTAGTGAAGGAAATCCTGCCCCGCCAGCAGAAGAATCTGGTCGCCGCTGTTGAAGAAATGCCCGGCGATAAGTTCAGCTACAAGCCCACGGAGCAGCAGGCGACCTTTGGACATCTCGTCCTTCACATGGTCGGCGCGAACAACCACCTCTGTTCGACGATAGGAGACATTCCGGAAGTCAAGCCGGCCGTGGCTCTGACGGACTCCGACAGCAAAGACAAACTGGTGGCAGCTTTGAAGGCGAGCTTCGATTTCTGCAGCACCGCTCTGGGAAAAGTAGACGACTCCAAACTCGGCGAAGAAGTCGAGCTATTCGGCGGACGCAAAGGCCCGCGCGCCTTCGCCCTGATCGCACTCACCAACGACTGGGCCGACCACTACAGCTCCGCCGCCATGTACCTGCGCCTGAACGGCCTGCTCCCGCCCACAGCGCAGCCGAAAAAGTAGTGTGAAGCCTCTTGGCTTCGCGCCGGTATTGGGGGCAGGTTAGCCGCGAAGCGGCGCCAGAATGCAGCCCACAGCTTGCCCTGAGCCTGTCGAAGGGGCCCAAGCCGTGGGACAACGCTGGGGAAACGAGTAAGCCCCAACGGGGCGAAAGAATAACTTGAAATTATTAAACACTGGCGAACAGGAGATGGCGAACGAGAATCCCATTGCCCTACTTAATTTGCACGAACTCATCCGCAACCGCGGCGCTGGGCGCCGCGTGCTGCGGCCCACGCCACGAATCAAAAATCGAAACCTGATGCACACACGACACGGTGCAGTGCGGCGCGCAAGATTTCTCAGTTAAATATTCCCGCCGCAGATCGTCACGGGTATAAGTCGCCAGCGGCACTCCCGGATATCCACGCTGCTGCGAGCAGTAGTGCACCAACCCGTTTTCGCAAATATAGAGATAGCGCCCGCCGGCTCGGCATCTCCAATCGTTAGGCTGCCCTTTCGCGATGTTGTCCTGAAACGCATTGATCCGCGTGAAGCTACTTTTTTCCAGCGCCTGCATTTCGTGATAGATACGGCGCTCCTCATCACCCAGCGGCTGCAACTGCCCGCTGCCATCATGAATAATTCCGATGGTCGAGGTAAACCCCAGTTCAATCGCGCGCTTGCCAATCACCAGCGCATCCTGCGGATGCGAAATCCCTCCGCCAACCACGGAATTAATGTTCACGTGGAAATCGGCATGCTCGGCCAGCAATTGTAATTTCTTGTCCAGAACCTTCAGGCTCTTTTTCGACACGTCGTCCGGATTCACATTGTCAATGGAAATCTGCAGCCATTCGAGTCCCGCGCGGTTGAGGCGCTGAATGCGTTCGGCTACCAGCAGATATCCGTTGGTAATGAGCCCTGCGATCATGCCATTGGCCCGGATGCGTCGGATCACGTCATCGAGTTCGGGATGCATCAGCGGTTCTCCGCCTGAAATCGTCACAACGGCGGTCCCCAGCGACCCCAGTTTGTCGATCCGCCGATACATCTCGTCAATCGGCACCGGCTTCGAAAAATCGTCGAACTCATTGCAATACGTGCAAGCCAGGTTGCACCGCCGCATCGGAATGATGTGTGCCAGCAGCGGATGGTCGGTCGACGCGAGCGCCCGAATCGCCATATTGGCGCCCCGCAAGTTGCGGTGCAGGGATTTAGCGCGCCGGCGCAGCTTTGTAAGAACAGATGCCATAGAGGTTCGGTACTCCTATTACAACACAGCCCGTGACCACCCCGGCACACGCGCAACAGCATTTGGTAACTTCGCGATGTTAAACGGTCGCCTGGGGACAGCCGCCAAGGCTGTCCGAGAGTCTCATGTGGGGGACAGCCGCCTTAGCCTGGCCCTGAGCGAAGCCGAAGGGCTGTCCAGCCGCGAAGCGGCGAAAGAGTGCAGCCCACGCCGCACGACGAGCAAGCCTCGGAGAGGCGAAAGAAGCGACGCGGGGCGCTCCCTTCCGCCCTACGCATTCCCTCCAAAACGCATTACACTAATAAGTTGCGATCCGCGCACCGCCACCGCATGCGCGCCAAGTCATTCGAGGAATGCCATCATGTTCGTAAATAGCTTCAACTCCCGCGCCACTCTCAAGGTCGGCAACAAAGAATACGAAATCTACCGCCTCGACGCCCTCGATAAACAGGGAATCTCCACCACGCACCTGCCCTTCTCCCTGCGCATCCTGCTCGAGAACCTCCTCCGCACCGAAGACGGCCGCAACGTCACCAAAGAAGAAGTTCGCGCTCTCGCGATTTGGAACAGCAAATCGAAGCCGGATAAAGAAATCGCCTTCACCCCCAGCCGCGTACTGCTCCAGGATTTCACCGGCGTCCCTTGCGTAGTCGACCTCGCCGCCATGCGCGACGCCATGCAAACCCTCGGCGGCGATCCCGCTCTGATCAATCCTCTACAACCCGTCGAGTTAGTCATCGATCACTCCGTCCAGGTCGACGAGTTCGGCTCCCCCAACGCCTTCGATCTGAACGCCCTCCTCGAATTCCAGCGCAATAAAGAGCGCTACTCTTTTCTCCGCTGGGGCCAAACCGGTTTCCGCAACTTGGCCATCGTCCCGCCCGACACCGGCATCGTTCACCAGGTAAATCTCGAGTATCTGGCGCGCGTCGTCTTCGTTCACGAAGCCCCCGGCAAGCGTGCCGCATACCCCGACACCCTGGTAGGCACCGACAGTCATACGACAATGGTGAATGGGTTGGGGGTGTTGGGGTGGGGCGTTGGCGGGATCGAGGCGGAGGCGGCGATGCTCGGGCAGCCTGTCTCCATGCTGATTCCGCTGGTCGTGGGGGTGAAGCTTACGGGGCGGTTGCGAGAAGGGGCGACGGCTACGGATTTTGTTCTTACGGTTACGGAGATGTTGCGCAAGCATGGAGTGGTTGGAAAATTCGTGGAGTACTTCGGTCCGGGGTTGCGGGATTTGCCGCTTGCCGATCGCGCAACCATTGCAAATATGTCGCCGGAGTATGGGGCGACTTGCGGAATTTTTCCGATTGATAAGGAGACGCTGAAGTATTTGCGGCTCACGGGGCGCAGTGAGGAGCAGATTGAATTGGTCGAGGCTTACAGCCGCGAGCAGGGACTGTTTCACGACGAGAAAACTGCGGAAGCGGAATACTCTGAGCTGCTCGCGCTTGATCTGGCTACTGTAGAGCCCAGTCTGGCCGGGCCAAAGCGGCCACAGGATCGAGTTGTGCTCTCGCAGGCGGGAGAGTCGTTTCTGAAGGCGCTGCCGTCTCTGCTCAAACCCAAATCTGGAGCGAAGACTGCTGCTCCCGCCGTTGCGGCTGTGAATAACGCGCGATGGGAGCAGGAAGGCGGGAGCCCCGCGGCGATTGGCGTGGAGGATCCGAAGGTTCATGAGCATGTGCCGGCCTCGGTCAAGGATGCGCTCAAGCACGGTAGCGTGGTCATCGCCGCGATCACTTCGTGTACCAATACTTCGAATCCCTCGGTGCTGATTGCGGCGGGGCTGCTCGCGAAGAAAGCGGTCGAGAAGGGACTGCAAGTTCCTCCGTGGGTTAAGACATCGCTGGCTCCGGGATCGAAGGTGGTCACCGACTATCTGGCGAAGGCCGGATTGACGCCCTATCTCGAGAAGCTGAAGTTTCATCTGGTCGGCTACGGATGCACCACCTGCATCGGCAACTCGGGACCGCTGCCCGCGGAAGTTTCGCAGGCGATCGACGAGAACGAACTCGTGGTCGCGTCGGTGCTTTCGGGGAACCGGAACTTTGAAGGACGCATCAACTCGGAAGTTCGGGCCAACTATCTGATGTCGCCGCCGCTGGTGGTGGCGTTTGCGCTGGCGGGGCGCATCGACATTGACTTGCGCAAGGACGCCCTCGGCAAGGATCGAGATGGCCAGCCGGTGTACATGGCCGACATCTGGCCCTCGGAGCGCGAGATTGAAGAGACCATGCAGCAGTCGATTACCTCGGAAATGTTTTCGAAATCCTACGCGGACGTTTTTCAGGGCGACGAGCGCTGGCGCGGCTTGGCTGTGCCCAAGGGTGAAACCTATGCGTGGGAAGAAGACTCCACTTACATCCGGCGCGCTCCGTATTTCGATGACATGTCCGTAAAGCCTTCGCCGGTGCGCGATATCAAGAAGGCTCGCGTGCTCGCGGTTCTCGGCGACAGCGTCACCACCGACCACATTTCGCCCGCAGGTTCGATCAAGAAAGATGGTCCGGCCGGAAAATATTTGCAGGAACATGGCGTGAAGCCCGGCGATTTCAACTCCTACGGTTCACGGCGCGGCAATCACGAAGTGATGGTGCGCGGCACCTTCGCCAATGTTCGGCTGCGCAACAAACTGGTCGCGACCGAAGGCGGATACACGCGCCACCTGCCGACTTCCGCCGAAATGTCGATCTTCGACGCTTCGGAAAAATATCGCGCCGCTGGCACACCGCTGGTCGTTCTTGCCGGCAAAGAATATGGCTCAGGGTCCTCGCGCGACTGGGCCGCCAAGGGACCGGCCCTGCTGGGCGTGCGCGCCGTGATCGCCGAGAGCTACGAACGCATTCACCGCTCGAACCTGGTAGGCATGGGCGTCCTCCCGCTGCAGTTTCCGGGGGGTCAAACCGCCGAATCGCTGAAGCTGACGGGAGAGGAAGTGTTCGAGATCACCGGCATCCGCGACGTAGTCGAGCACTTCGCCGCCGGCCGTGAAGTGAGAGTTCGTGCAACGACAAAAGGAAAGCAGGAGATCGAGTTCAACGCGCTGGTGCGGATCGACACGCCGCAGGAGGCGCTGTATTACGCCAATGGCGGGATTCTGCAGTATGTGTTGAGGCAGTTGTTGGCGACCAAGCCACAGGCGGTGGGCGTGTAGCGCCTCAGCATTCGAAGCCGTTTGAGACGACAGTCGGCTCGTGGCGTTTAATTGTTGACTCGTGGAACCGCATGCGGTCTGCTGATCGTCCAAGTCTTGAAAAGGAAGCGTGGTCAAAGATCACAACAAGTTACAGTGATCAGGTCGAACCAGCCGGTGTTAAGAATCAAAGGTTTGGGTCACAGTCGCTATCTTGCACCGATCGTGCAGCAGGATCGATGCTACGCGCCTCCGCGAGGAACCTTGAGCCAGAGAGCTTTGTCAGCGCACCATCGACAGGGTGGGAAGTTCCCGCCAACGTCGATCTCGATCACTGGAACATTTTCGCGAGCCTCGAAGAAACAGTTCCCGCACCGATAGAGAGCTTTCTGCGGCACCTCGTCCTCGACGTTAGAGCCGAATGGCTTCGCGTAGTACTCGGCGAGAACGTCTTGAAGAGCTAGAGTCGCTCGCGAGGTGAGCCTCTTCACCAGTTTGTCAGTTCGTCGGAGATACGAGACGTGTACCGTAGCAATTTGGCTGAGATCGGCGTATCCCTCGGAGAGGTTCTCGCCGTCCGGTGGAAGGTAGAAGGAAAAAGGATTGTCGTTCTCGCGCAGGGAGTCGAGAGCCAGTCCTTCGATCCCCTCGATGGGAAAGACAGGTGCCACCTGAATCTGTTTCTTCCAATCCAGGTTGCAACTCCGACTGAGGATCATCACTCGGTAGGCGGCCGCTCCGGCCATGACCAGTTCACCGTCCGGACGGTCCCACGCTGTCGGTAGGTCTCCGTCTAGCTTTGCGATGAACCTTCGAGGCAGACCCGCTCTCGCTCCTTCGATCGGCCCTTGTGGCAGTGGTCGGAGTAATACCCATCGGACGCTGGCAGCCGGAGTGAATACGAGCGGCACTCCGTCCACTACGTCACCCTGATAGAGATTCCTGAGATCGGGATCGGGATCGTACCAGTCGGCCGCGTTGATCGGCATCGACTACAAAGCGAAAAGGTACTTCTTCTGTGCTCGACGGGAGTCCTTCGCCTGAGGAAGCTCACGCTCCGGTCGGTACGAATAGACAGTGCACACGGCCTCGTCGAACTCTGATCCCCGCAAAGCCGACACGACCTCCAGGTACATCTGGTGCTCAAGATCACGGTCAATCATCGTCGTCGGTTCCGCGGCCTGGGCACTGGATCGCTGGAACGGAAACCTAGCTAATTGCACGGCGCTCGCGCTCATGTTCATCACCTTCATTCAATGCAAACTCTTGCCTAATGGCCGAAAAAATCTCTTCTAGATGCCCCTCCAGCTGCATGAAGAAGTGCAGCGGGACTACCACCTTTGCTACTGTCTTTCCAGAGAGTTCCACGGGACCTTCGGCCTCTCCAGACTGCAACTGTGCCAGCTTCGTAGCGAGCACATTGATATCCATCGCGACGAACTCGAACTGCACCTCGGTCCCGGCTCGCGAGATGGCGACGTGATTCGCGAACAGGGTCGGAAGCGACAGCGCCACCGGGTCTTCCAACTTCACCTTGAGTTCGACAGGTCGCGCCATGTTTTCCCTTACTATCGGCAGATGCACCACGACTGATTAGGATGCATGATCGCGCAAACACGTATACGCGAGACTGACATCTAAGCCATCTTGAATCGTAGGGGACCAGAGCCTCACGGGAAACGGTACGCCAGTGCAGGGAGAGAGTACCAAAGTACCTGTCCTCTGTACAGTATTTTAGCAGGAATTTGGCCAATAAGGCCCATTCCGGTAACTGTTCCTAGTTGCCCGACACCTACGAGGCAGGCGGGCCACGTCAGAACCACAACATAGCCGGGTGCCCCATCCTTGACGTTCTGTGTCAATCGTGGGATTCCACGGACGCTTCCTGCCTGGGGTTTCGTTGATCTGTTCGGGCTCTACCCAGGCCGAAACCCGAGCGATGCCTACTCATTTATTCGACCGTTTCTATCGTCCCAACGGGACTCGTTCCATTTTTTATGGCCTACCCCGGACTTGCCCTTCGACTTCGCTCAGGGCAGGCTGGGGCTATCGTATGCTGCCGCTTCGCGGCTGGAGCAGTGTTGGCTCCAATCTGTGCGCTTCGCTACGAAGCCTCTTCAACACCAAATTCAAGAACAACGGCAACTTCAAAGGCAGCGGACGGGGGCGTCCGCTCCATACTCTGTCGGTAGGCGGTCGTGTCGAGGGAAGCGAGAGCAGATTCCTCGCTTTGCTCGGAATGACAAAGACGCGTTATGGCGCGGCTGGAAGAGGCTGCGGAAAAACACAATTCCCAACAAACTCGACCACGGGGGCTGAAGCCCGCCTTAATTCAGACGCCTGACGCGGCCCTGGAAGGGCCGCTCTTCCACGGCGAAGGACGCTTTCGTGCACGGCGAAGGACGCTTTCGTGGCTTTTTCTGCGACCTGGAAGCCGTGCCCTTCCCGTTCGAGGCCGCAGCGAGAACAGCGAATCCTGCGAAGGCATTGACGGGATCAGACTCTAGCGGGGCCTGCTGCGGCGGGTTAGGGAGCGGCGGGTTTCGGTTAGCAGGGGCCAGGCTTCTTTGTAGGATTCGTAGCGGTAACGATTTTTCATGAGGTGGTCGACGGGGAAGAGCATCACGCCCACTTTGCGTATCGGTCTTAGAATCACGGAGGCGGGGATCAGGTACCAGGCTTTGACGGGGATCACGTAAGTTGCGAAGAGGTCGAGCTCATCGAGACTGTAGGGACGTTTTGAGAGATAGTTGCGACGGAACTGGCAGAAGTATCCGGTGCCGCTGCGCACGCTGCTGGATTTGACCTGAACTCGCAGAAGGCTGCCTCCGCGGTCGATGGCGACGTCGTAAGCCTGGGAGTCTCCCCAAGGTATCAGTACATGATGGCCACGCGACGCAGCCGCTGCCATGAACTGAAGTTCCACCCACTCGCCGCGCTCTTTGAATGTATTGAATTCTCCCCACCGCTTCATTGAAACCGCCCCTAGACTCTTAACCCGAAAAGGTTCGTCCCGAAAACACGAAAGGCGCGACCGGTGGGCCGCGCCTTTCTGATTTTTACCTACATATTCAGAATAGCAAATTGGCTGGGGTAAACCGGAAAGGTTTGGGAACTTTATATTCAGAATGGTTTCATCGACTTAAGCTGGATCGTGTAGTTTCTGCCTATTGACAAGATTTTGGCCAAATCAGTTTTTCGCGCAATTCCCTACGAACGCATTCACCCCTCCAACCTGCTCAAGCGCGGTAATCTGGGGGATGGCATCCTGTTTCCGCAAAGCATCTGGCAGCCTATCCGAGATCCGAGATCCGAGAACTGAGAACCAAGAACTGAGAACTGAGAATCGACAACTGAGAACTGAGAATTCCCATCCTCATCGGCGTTATCTCCGACACTCACAGCTTGCTTCGGCCTGAAGCGATGCAAGCGTTGCTCGGATCGGAACACATCATTCATGCCGGGGACGTGGGCGGGCAGGAGATTCTTGAGAAACTCGCAACCATCGCGCCCGTGAGCGCCATCCGCGGCAACATCGACAAGGATGTGTGGGCGCGCCGATTGCCACAGACTGAAGTCGTCGAAATCGCCGGCATTTCCATCTACGTGCTGCACGATCTGGCGCAGATCGACCTGAAGCCGGAGGCACCCGGCTTCAAAGTCGTGATCTCCGGCCACAGCCACGCCCCGAAGCAGGAGACACGCGACGGCGTGCTGTACTTCAATCCCGGCAGCGCAGGCCCGCGCCGCTTCAACTTGCCCGTAACGGTGGGCAGGCTGATCGTGGAAAACGGAAACGTTCGCGGAGAAATCATCCGGATTCTAGAGTGAAGGTTCAGAAGTCTCGCGTGCACCGCTGGTAGGCAAGCTCCGCCATCCCGCCGTTGCTACAATCCCAAAGAATGTCCACCTCGTTCCACGTCGATACACGCAGCGGCAAAGCCCGCACCGGGCGCCTTCTCACTCCCCATGCAGAAATCGAGACCCCCGTTTTCATGCCGGTGGGAACGCAGGCATCGGTGAAAGCAGTGCCGCAGGATATTCTCGAGGAATTGGGCGCGCACATCATTCTCGGCAACACCTACCACCTCTACCTGCGGCCGGGAGTGGAGACCGTGCGCCGCATGGGAGGCCTGCATGAGTTTATGTCCTGGCGGCGCGCCATCCTTACCGACTCGGGCGGCTTTCAGGTCTTCAGCCTGAACGAACTGCGCAAGGTCACCGACGAAGGCGTGACGTTTCGTTCGCACCTGGATGGCTCTTCGCATTTCTTCAGTCCGGAGAGCGCGATGGCGGCGCAGATCGGGCTGGGCGCCGACATTATTATGGCGTTTGACGAGTGCACGGAGTTTCCGGCGGATCGCGCCCGCGCGCGAGCGTCGATGGAAATGACCGCGCGCTGGGCGGCCCGCAGCAAGAAATATTTCGAGGAACACCAGCACGAAGTTCCGTGGGGTGAGGCTTCCGCTCTCCGGCATCCGGCTTCCGGCACAGACCATGTGGGGACAGCCGCCCCTTCGGCAGGCTCAGGGCAGGCTCCCGGCTGTCCGGCGGAGCGAAGCTCCGCAGCCGCGCCGGCGAGCTTGCCCGGAGAACTGAATGCGGCATCAATCCCCACCCTAGCCGCAAAGAACGCGGCTAGAGTGGGGCACCCGATTTCTGGGGGTGCCGCCCAGTCCCTCTTCGGCATCATTCAGGGCGGCATGGATCGCGAGCTGCGAAAAGAATCCGCCGAGCGGACCATTGAAATTGGCTTTCCCGGCTATGCCATTGGCGGCCTCAGCGTGGGCGAGCCGCGCGAGCTTACCCGCGAGATCGTCGAGTCCACGCTGGAACATTTGCCCGCCGACAAACCGCGCTACCTGATGGGAGTGGGCACGCCCGAAGAGATTGTCGAGTACGCCAACCTCGGCGTGGACATGATGGATTGCGTGCTGCCAACGCGCGCCGCGCGGCACGGGCTGCTGTTCACATCTGAAGGCAAAGTCTCGATCAAGCAGGCGCGCTACGCCCAGGATCCAGAACCGCTCGACCCCAACTGCGCCTGCCGGGTGTGCCAGCGTTACTCGCGAGCATATCTACGTCACCTTTACGCATCGAACGAAGTGCTGGCGCAGGTCTTGAACACGATCCACAACCTGAGTTTCTACCTTGACACTATGCGGCGGGTGCGGCATTCTATTTCACTTGGGGAAGAGTCCCGTTTTCTTTCTAGTGTCTGGTCGCGACCGAAACCATGACCCTCACGGATGGCCCTCCCCGGATTCAAGCCCTGAAAGCTGAACGAACCCGGCCGAAGTCGATCTAAACTCCGTGGTGACATCACAGCTCCCGCGGCGCTAATGGGCGCGGGCGGTTTTTCGCGAATTCATGCGCTCAGATTTCATTATGCAATTCTTACTGGCAGTGCAGTTCGGTGGTGGCGGGGGTATGGGGTGGCTGGGTATGGCGCCCCTCATCTTCATTTTCGCCATTTTTTATTTTCTCTTGATCATGCCCCAGCAGCGCCGGCAGAAAAAGTGGCAGGCCATGCTGGATCAGCTCAAGACCGGCGACAAGGTCACCACCAGCGGCGGCCTGCGAGGCACGATCATGGCGCTCAAGGATGATTGCGTGCATCTGCGCGTTCCTCCAAATAATATCGTGGTCGAAGTGACCAAGGCCTCGGTGCTGCAAGTCACCACGACTGAGGAAGACCCCAAGACGAAGTAGGCACATCGCAGTCGGTTTTCTTATGAGCTTTTTATTATGAACAAGAATTTTCTCTGGAAGTTCGCATTCATCGTGGGCACGCTGCTGTTTTTCCTGTTCGGAATCTTTGGGATTCCAAAGAGTTTTTCCGGCCAGGGTCTGCTCACCGCGCTGACCGATCACATCCACCTCGGGCTCGATCTCAAGGGTGGAACGCACCTGATTCTGCAGGTGCAGGTCAACGACGCGGTGAATGTGGTGGCGCAGAACGCCGTCGAAGTGCTCAAAGAGCAGTTGCGCAGTCGCAAGATCGATTACACCGATGTTTCCCAGGCCGATCCGCAAAACAATCCCGACCAGATCGTGTTGAAGGGCGTGCAGCCGAACGCCCGCGGAGATTTACTCGACATCGTTCACCAGCGCCTTCCCGACTACGACATTAACGGCGGCTCCCAAAATACCTGGACGCTCGCCATGAAGCCTTCGGCGCTGAATGACCTGAAAAATAAGGCGGTCACGCAGGCCATCGATACCATCCGCAACCGTATTGACGCTCTCGGCGTCAGCGAGCCCACCATTGAACCCCACGGGCTCGGGAAATACCAGATTCTGGTGCAACTCCCGGGCGTCGATGATTCCGGTCGCGTGAAGGACATCATGCAGTCCACCGCGATGCTGGAAATCAAGCAGATGACCGACGGGCCCTACCCCAGTGAGCAAGCTGCCCTCCAGGCCAAAGGAGGGATTGTGCCCGCCGATTCCGTCCTGCTGCCGGGCCAATGCGCCAACGGACCTGAGCAGACGTGGTGTTTCGTGTCGCGCGTCTCCGCTGTCAGCGGAAAGGATCTGCGCGATGCGCAGGCCAGTACCGATCAGAACGGCCAGCCCAGCGTGACTTTCTCGCTTACCGGCGAGGGCGGACAGAGGTTCTACAGTTTTACTTCCGGCCACGTCGGCGACAGTCTGGCGGTTGTGCTCGACAATAAGGTCCAGGAAGTCGCCAATATCAAGGAACCGATCCGCGACCAGGGTTCGATCAGCGGCGGTCGTATGAGCGAGCAGCAGGCTAAGGATCTGTCCATGGTTCTGCGTTCGGGTGCGCTGCCTGCCAGCATCAAGTACTTGCAAGAGGAGACCGTGGGACCGTCGCTAGGGACGGATTCCATTCGCTCCGGCGTGCGGGCCGCAGTGATCGGCATGGTAGCCGTGTTGATTTTCATGCTTGTCTACTATCGCGGCGCGGGCATCAACGCCGATGTGGCGCTCATCATGAACCTGATCATCTTGCTCGGATTCCTGGGCTGGTCCTCGATTGCGGGAGTCAATGTCGCTCTCACCCTGCCTGGAATCGCAGGGGTGATTCTGACGGTGGGCATGGGCGTGGATTCCAATGTGCTGATCTTCGAGCGTATTCGCGAAGAGTTGCGCAACGGCAAAACTCCGCCCTCGGCCGTGGATCAGGGCTTCAGCCATGCCTGGATCACGATCGTGGATACGCACGTCACCACCATCGTTTCCGCAGCGATTCTATTCATCTTTGGTACCGGTCCGGTGAAAGGATTCGCCACCACGCTCACCTTCGGCTTGCTGGCCAACCTGTTCACCGCCGTGTTCGTGTCGCGTTTCATCTTTGACTGGGTGCTCAGCCGGAAGCAGCGCGGAGAAGCGCTCAGCATTTAGGAACATTGAGTAATTGGGGAATTGAGTGATTGTGTAATTGAAAACCGGGGACGTTGCACTTTTTTTGAAATTACCCAATTACTCAATTTCCCAATTACCAAATCTTAGCTAAGTCATAGACAGATAAGGGGCTAAACCAAACCCGTGGAGTTCTTTCGCAATACCAACATCGACTTTCTTGGGAAGAAGTGGTATTTTCTCGCCTTTTCACTGATATTCAGCGTCGCAGGCCTGTTTTCCATGTTGTTCTGGCACCACATTCCGTGGGGCGTAGATTTCCGTGGCGGAACCCTTGTCTATGTGAAATTCTCGCATCCGCCCGACTACAGTGCGATCGCTTCGGACATGAATCGCGCGGGTTTGAGGAGTCCGAAGATTCAGCGTTACGGGTCGGTCTCAAATAACGAGGTTTTGATCGACCTCGACGTGCGCGAAACCAGCGAGCAGGCGCTCGATGAGGGTAAGGTGAAGATCATCCAGGCGCTGGAAACCCATGCTCCGCCAGGAAAGATCGATCTGAATAACGCCAGCTTTTTGACCATCAAGAATTATTTGATCGATAAAGACCCGCTGCACCTGGGTTCCGACGATCAGAAATACAGTGCGCAGGCGCAGGCCATCGTCGATTATCGAGACAAAGTCCAGGGCGGGGTGCTGAACTCCCCCGATCAGTTGCAGGCCGCCCCCGGCGTCGACCGTGCCGTTGTGGCCTCACTTGGCAGACGGCTTCTTCGTTTCGGATTTTGGCGTACGCAATGTCGTAGATCATCGGCCCTCAGGTCGGCAGCCAGTTGCGCACCCAGGCAGGATTGGCCACCCTTTATTCGCTGCTGGGAATGCTGGTTTACTTGGGTTTCCGGTTTGAGTGGATTTATGGCATTGCCGCGGTCGTGACGGTTTTTCACGACACTTTGATCACCGTCGGGTTCTTTTCCCTCACCAATACCGACATCACCCTGACCGTGATCGCGGCCATCCTCACCCTGATTGGTTACTCGAATAACGACACGATCGTGGTATTTGACCGCATCCGCGAAAACATTAAACTCATGCGGCGGGAGAAACTGGCGGATATCGTCAATCGCAGTATTAATCAGACCCTGAGCAGAACGATCTTGACAGCGGGCCTAACCTTCCTTACCGTACTCGCACTCTTTTTGTTCGGAGGCGAGGTGCTTCGTGGATTCAGCCTCGCGCTGGTCATTGGCATCTTAATCGGGACGTATTCGTCGATTGCGATTGCGGCTCCGATCCTGGTGGCTTATCAGGATTGGCGGATTGAAAAGGGCAAGCGGCCGATCGCCATGCGCGGGCCGGTCTAGGTAAGTTACCCGATGGCGCGCTGGTAATGTTTGCGTTAGCCCTGGTTATGTAGGCAGTTAGTGGTATCTGCGGAGACCGCCTCCGGGCTTCGCTCCGCCCGCATGGCGCAGGCAAAAACTGGGAGCAAAGGGGAATCGTTCGGTGTCTAAGTATCCGTAGGGGTCGAAGAAGTATTGGGGAGAATCACATGTTTGAAGACAGCCTTATCGAGTCCGGCGGCAGGCTGAAAACCAAGCGGGATCGGACGTCAGCGTCGCGTTTGTGCATGCAGGTCATGATCATCGGCGTCATGGTTCTGATCCCGCTGATTTTCACCGAAGCCTTGCCGAAAGGTACAACGTTATTCATGCTGGTGGCCCCCCCGCCGCCTCCACCGCCACCACCGCCGGCAGCCGCGCCGGTGCACATCGTGAAGCAGATTCAGACCGACATCGTGAACGGCGAGTTGCGCACTCCGACCAAGATTCCCAAGAAAAGTTGAAATGATCAAAGAAGACGAAGCCCCACCGCCAGTCATGGCTTCCACAGGCGTGGTGGGCGGCGTTCCGGGCGGTGTTCCGGGCGGATCGATGGGCGGCGTGATTGGCAGCGTTCTGAGCTCCACGCCGGTCGCGGTGCCAAAGATCGCCACTCCGACAGCGCGTGCGCGTTTCGTCCGGCGTATCCTCTGGACTTCTGATCCGCAAAGTCAGCCCGACCTATCCGCCGCTGGCCCGCCAGGCGCGCATCCAGGGTACGGTGATTCTGCAGGCCCAGATCAGCAAGGATGGCAGCATCCAGAACCTGCAGTTGATCAGCGGGCACCCCATGCTGGCTCCAGCCGCGATCGAAGCCGTGAAGCAGTGGAAGTACAAGCCCTACCTGCTGAACGGAGAACCGGTCGAGGTTGAGACTCAGGTGCAGGTGAACTTCACCCTCGCCGGGGGTTAAACTCCCCAGCGTGGCGCAGTTCGAAATTTTTCGTAGCAGTGTGCACCGCTCTTTCCCGTCCCCAACAAACTCTGGTGGGCTGGGGAAAGGCTTTGGGAAGCCCGGCACGGCCGCTCATGGCAAGATTCTCTTTAGGCACGGCCAGCCGGGTTCGTGCTTGTGCTGTGAAAGTCGCATTCCTGCCGGGGAATAAAATTCTTAGCCAGCGGTTGGCATCGCAAAGCGCATCAAAGGGTCCTGGTAAACGGTAAATGTCGAGAGTTCGGAGGAGGGAAAGCAACTCATGTTCGCAACTCACGTAGCAGGCATTCTCGCTCACATTCCCGCCGCAGCCACCTGGGTCGTCCAGGAAGGCGGCGGCACCTTGGCAACCGATCCATTGGGCCTGTGGAAGGCAATGGGATGGGTCGCCAGAACCGTGGTCATCATTTTGTTCATCATGTCGGGTTGGTCCATCGGCGTGATGATCGATCGCTGGATGGCCTACAGCGCAGCCCGCAAACAGTCGCGCGCCTTTGCCCCGGCCGTAGCCGGAGCTCTGCGCGATGGCCGTATCGACGAAGCTATTAAGGTTGCCGAGCGCAACAAGAAGAGCCATTTGGCCAAGGTTGTCACCGCCGGCCTCATGGAGTTCAAGGCCCACCAGGATAGCCCCGGCGCCATCCCCGGCGAAACCATTGAAGCCTCCAAGCGCGCTCTGGAACGCACCGAAGCCATCGTCCACGCCGAACTGAAGCGCGGATTGGGTGGCCTCGCTACCATCGGCTCGACCGCTCCCTTCGTGGGACTGTTCGGAACGGTGATGGGCATTCTGAACGCCTTCATCGGCATCAACAACTCCAAGGCCACCGGTCTGGCGGCAGTCGCCGGCGGTATTGCGGAAGCGCTGGTTACGACGGCCATCGGCCTGCTCGTCGCCATCCCGGCCGTCATGATGTTCAACTATCTTACCGGTCGCGTGGAAGCCTTCGACGTGGAGATGGACAACTCGTCCAGCGAACTCATCGATTACTTCCTGAAGAAGCGCGGCGATATTCGCCGGTGAGCCGTTTAGAAACAGGGCTCGGTCTGCTTTCCGCAGTGAGTTGCTTGTCCGGCGCTGGAGCAATCCAGCGCCGGGCCTTCCCAACTTAAAAGCGGAGCGCCTTTCAGCTCCGAATCGCGGCGGAAGACGGGAGATACTTGCTATGGCATTAGCGAAGAGAAACGAAGGAGCGAAGATCAGCTCGGATATCAACGTCACGCCCATGGTGGACGTGATGCTGGTTCTGCTGATTATCTTCATGGTGGTCACGCCCATGTTGCAAAAAGGCATCAGCGTGGATATGGCCCCGGTCAACAACCCGGAACAGATGCCCGACGCGGACAAAGAAGACGCACTGCTGGTCTCCATTACCCGGGACGGCAAAGTCTATTTTGGCAGCGAGCAGATTCAGGTCGACAACCTCACCGGCAAAGTAAAAGATCGCCTTGCCAACAAGCAGGATAAGCGCGTGTACGTAAAAGCGGACATGCGAGCCCGCTTTGGCAGCGTGGTGCAGGTGGTGGATTCCGTTCGCGCCGCTGGGGTCGATGACCTTGGATTGCTGACCGAGCAGAAGAAAACTGGTCCGAGCGCCCCTCCGCCTCCGGCTACGCCGGGGCAATGAGGGCCTAAACGAGGGCTTGATAAGAGGAGAACGATCATGGGTATGGCAGTCGGCCCGAGCGGAGGCCAAAGTGCAAACATCAACGTCACACCGCTCATTGACGTACTGCTGGTGCTGCTGATCATCTTCATGGTGATCTCGCCCGTCACTCCCAAAGGACTGGATGCGCTGGTTCCTCAGCCGCCTCCGCCCAACGCGCCTAAAAACACTACGCCCGACCGCACGATCGTGGTGTCATTGATCGACCGGGGCCCGGGCCAGGCGCCAGGGGTGAAGATCAACACCGAAGATGCGACCTGGGACAACCTGCAGGGCCGTCTCACCGACATTTACAAATTGCGGCAGGAGAAGGTCATGTTCGTGAAGGGCGATGACTCTATCCCCTTCGCCAACGTCGCCAATGTTATTGATATTGCCCACGCTGCCGGCGTAGACAAGGTCGGACTGATTACCGCGAAGATCGAAGCGGGAGCCTAAACTGCCCGTCCAGCAGGCTGGGAACAGTAAAGCTCGCAGCTGTAAAGCTCGGAGTTGCGAATTTCGTATTCGGCCCACTGCGCGGAAGCGCCACCGCTTCCGTGCTGCCGCGGTCGGCCTTGTAAGCAGCGCGTATCAAACCGCGCTTGTCAAACCGATGTCTCTGGGCCTAGGATGCTGTGGCGAGGGAGACCTATACCGCAATGAATAAGACTGCGAGAATTATCACGCTGGCGGCGGCGCTGCTGGCACTCTTCTCTTCTGTGGGATGCGACAAGCTGCGGGCGCGCGACCAGCTCAATAAGGGCGTGGAAGCGTACAAGAACAACCACTACGAACAGGCCATCGATCACTTTCAGCAGGCAGTGCGCCTCGATCCCGGCCTCATCAATGCCCGTATGTATCTCGCCACAGCGTTCGTATCGCAATACATCCCTGGCGTCGACTCGCCGGATAATCTCCGCACGGCGCAGCAGGCCATCGACGAATATCAAAGGGTCATCGATGCCAATCCTACTCGCGAGCAGAAGGTTAACGCCGCCAAGGGCATCGCCTACCTTTACCTGAATGAGAAGAAATGGGACGAGGCCAAGAAGTACTACCGTATGGCGTCAGAACTCGACCCCAACGATCCCGAGCCCTACTACTCCGTCGGCGTCATCGACTGGACGGCATGCTATCAACCTCGCATGGAAGAGCGAGCCAAGCTGGGCATGAGGCCGGAAGAGAATCTGAATCCCAAGAATAAAGACCAGAAGAAAGTCTGCGAAGAGTTGAAGGCAAAAAATTCACCCGTCATCCAGGAAGGCATCGATAGCCTCAACAAGGCCATTCAGCTCCGTCCTGACTACGACGATGCCATGGCCTATCTGAACCTGATGTACCGCGAAAAAGGCCGACATTGAGTGCGACGATCTTTCCGCCCGCGCCGAAGACCTGAAAACCGCCGACCATTGGGTCGACGAAACCCTCCGAATCAAGAAAGCCAAAGCCGAAAAAGCCGCGCAAAACTCAGCGGGCGGAATTACTGTCGACCAGCCGAAATAGGACGAGTCGAACTAAAAAGCGCATTTCGTGCGCCGTAAGATTCAGCCTCCTTCGTCGTTGAAGCGAAGGAGGCTTTTTCATTTTTTGTCCAGAGTCGCATCCGCAGCTCCAGTGCACCGTTCGAGCCGCGAAGCGGCGAAAGAATGCAGCCCACGGCGCAAGCCGTGGGTAGCGACAGGAAAATTGAACAAGCCCCGAAGGGGCGAAAGAATTACCGCTTGCTGTAAACCCGAATCTCGACCTTTCTAAACTCCCACCGACTCATCCTGGGAAATGATTCCGGAAGAATTTTCGTCAGCATCGTGGTCGTGGGATCCGGATTCTCCGCAGTCCCGTTGTTCATCAGCATAACCCATACCCGCGAATGGCTTGTCCCGGCCGCGCGCATCAAATCCGCCGTGGGTTTGCCCGTAAAATCGCGGTAGTCGAGTCTTTCGCCGTGATGTGGAAAAATAATCTCAGGTCCGGGTTGAGCCGTGCCCGTACTCTCCCCGGCGCGCAGCGAACGAAAAAACTCATAAGCGACGCGGGTCGCCGCAATATGAAAGACAACTGCGTCTCCCGGCTCGGAATGGTCGAGAATGAAGTTGCTCGCCGCACCCGACGCATCCCGTTCGTTATCGAAGTCGTGACCGTAGACGAAAGAAACTCCCTGCAAGCCAAGAAGCAGTATTCCCGTGAGCACAGCTCCCAGCACCCACGCTTTCCGCAGCCGCGCCAGGCCCGCCGCCACCAGGATCAGCAGCGCCGGCAGGCAGAAGATCATATATCGTCCTAGAAATACCGGTCGCGCGAACGAAAGCAAAACGGTCAGTACGACGGGAAACAGTAGCCAGATCAGAAGAAACTGCACCCGCCAGGTTTCCCAACTCTGATTCCGCGCGAACAAAGCTTTCTTGAACGGCATTATCCCAGCGATGCATGCCACGGCGCAGATGAGCGGAAGAACCCAATTGCTGCCCCCGGCCAAGTGCTCGTAGAACTCAAGCACGTCACGAAGGCCTGGCCGTGTAATCCAACGGATCGGGCCCGCCCCAGTCTTCGCCACAAAGACCAGCAAAGGCAGCACCGCAAGCCCGATTGCGATCCAGGCCCGCCGCAGCTGCGCCGACTGTGCGCTGGATTCAGTCGCAGAGCGGCGACGGCTGCCCAGCCCGCGCACAGCCAACCCATGCGCCGCCACCAACAGTAGCGCATAAAAGTGCGCGTAGACCGCCAGAATGGTGACCATGACATACCCGAGCCAGTCGCGCCGCGTCGGCTCCCGCAGAAATGAAATCAGAAAGCCCGAGGATAGAGTCGCCAGCAACAAAAACAGCGCGTAGCTGCGCGCTTCCTGAGCGTAGCGAACGTTATAGCCGTTGAATGTGAATAGCGCAGCCGCAATCAAAGCGACCCGCCGGTCATAGAGCAGACGGACCAGCCAATAAATTGCGGGCAACGTGGCCGCTGCAATCAGCACCGAAAGGCTGCGAATAAAGAACTCGCTTTGGCCAAAACGCAGCCATATCCGCAGTAGCAAGTAGTACAAAGCCATATTGGCTTCGCGCCACCACAGCAGACGCAGTAAATTGCTCCAGCCAATGCGCGCGACTTCCACGCTGAAACACTCATCAAACCAGAAGGGCTTGCTGGCAAGATGAAGAAATCGAACGGCGGTGGCCGCAACCAGAAGTAGAAGAACCGTCAGCCCCTGAACTCGGCGAACCGCCGCCGTGGGAAACGGTGAAGCGCCTGCGCTTGGTTTCACCGCGGCATCGGGTGGCAGCATGCTGGGGATTGGAAGGCCGTCCAGTTCCAAATGATACTATGCTGGAAAATCCTCGAAGAAGCGCGTATTTTCGAACTAAAGGGGGCGTGCAGTTTGAAAAGTTTCATTCGCAAGCCGTCATCCTGACCGGAGCCGTTCTTCAGGCGAAGGGAAGGATCTCGCGCGCAGACCAACGGCCATGCGGGAAAAGCAGGCCACCGAACCGAGTATGACCATGACGTCCATTGAAACCGCCCCTCGTCACGAAGCCGCGACCTCCGAGCGCTGGAAGGAATCCGTGTCGGTGATCGTGCCGGTGTACAACGAAGCGGCGCATCTGGACGAACTGCTGCAGGCGATTCAAGCCTCGCCGGTAAAAAAAGAAATCATCATCGTCGACGACGGCTCGACCGACGGCACCCGCGAAAAACTGCAAGCGCTGCCGACCATCGACGACGTCACCGTGGTCTTCCACGAGAAAAATTACGGCAAAGGCGCGGCCATTCGCACCGCCCTGCCCTACGCCCGAGGCGAGTATGTGCTGATCCAGGATTCCGATTTAGAATATGACCCGCAGGATTATCCGAAGTTGCTCCGTCCGCTGGAAGAAGGCAAAGCGAACGTAGTCTACGGCGTGCGCCCCGATCGTCCCGAACGCGGCCTGCGCTTCTTTCTCGGAGCCAAGTTGCTGACGCATCTCACCAATCTTCTTTACCGGGCGGGAATTCACGACGAAGCAACGTGCTATAAAGTCATTCGCCGCTCGCTGCTGGAACAACTCCATCTGCAATGTCGCCGCTTCGAGTTCTGTCCCGAAGTAACCGCCAAGCTGTGTCGCATGGGCGAAAAGATCGCAGAGGTCCCCATCTCCTATCATCCGCGTTCCGCGGTAGAAGGGAAAAAAATCCACCATTCCGACGGATGGCTGGCGATCTGGACCCTGATCCGCTACCGTTTCCTCCCTCGCCGCCGCTGGCTGCGATCAGACCAGCGACAAGCCGCAAGCCCCGTTTGCCGTAAGCTTTTCGCGAATCCCTTCCAAATAAATTCAGGCAAAATCCGGGTGCTGCCAGCCTTCATGACCGCGGAATCTCCTGTAGAATCTTGTGTTCGCTGAACGGCGCTGCCATTCAAAATGTTCAAGAAAATTCTCATCGCCAATCGCGGCGAGATTGCCGTACGCGTCCTCCGCGCCTGCCACGAGATGGGAATCGCGGCCGTTGCCGTCTATTCTGATGTGGATCGCGCTTCGCTGCACGTCCGCAAGGCCGATGAGGCTTACCCCATCGGCGCGCCCGCGGCATCCGAGTCTTACCTCAACATTCAGAAGATTCTCGACGTCGCCGCGCGATCCGGCGCAGACGCCATCCATCCCGGTTACGGATTTCTTTCCGAGAATGCAAAGTTCGCCCGAGCCTGCGCCGACGCGGGCGTAAAGTTCATCGGTCCCGCGCCAGGCGCGATGGAAGCCATGGGATCGAAAACTCGCGCGCGGCAGGCGATGGAGCGCGCGGGCGTTCCGTTTGTGCCTGGCACTTCACGCGGCCTCGAATCGCTCGAGCAGGCCGAGCAGGTCGCCGCTCGAATCGGCTACCCGTGATGCTGAAAGCGGCGGCGGGCGGCGGCGGCAAAGGCATGCGTCTGGTGCACGCGCCGGAAGCGAACTGAAGTCGGCGCTCGAAGCGCGCGCAGCGAGGCGGAGCGGTCGTTTGGCGACAGCGAAGTTTATATCGAGAAGGCGATTCTCAATCCACGCCACATCGAGATGCAGGTGCTGGCCGACGAGCACGGCAACACGGTGTATCTGGGCGAGCGCGAATGTTCGCTGCAGCGCCGCCATCAGAAGGTGCTGGAGGAAGCGCCTTCCCCAATGGTTGATGCCAGACATGCGGCGCAACATGGGCGAGGTCGCGCTTCGCGTGGCCCAGGCCGCTGGATACACCAATGCCGGCACCGTCGAATTTCTGGTTGATCAGCAGAAGAATTTCTATTTCCTGGAGATGAACACGCGGTTGCAGGTGGAACATCCGGTGACCGAGTTGATCACCGGCCTCGATTTGGTGCATCTGCAGATTCGCATCGCCGCGGGTGAGCGGTTGCCCTTTACCCAGAAAGAAGTCGTGATTCGCGGACACGCCATCGAGTGCCGCATCTACGCCGAAGACCCGGACAACAACTATTTTCCCAGTCCCGGCAAGATCACGCTGCTGCTTGCGCCTTCGGGCCCGGGCATTCGGCGCGACAGCGGCATGTACGAAGGCTGGACTGTGCCCACGGATTACGATCCGCTACTGGACAAACTGATCGGCTATGGCACGGACCGCGACCAGGCCATGGGCCGGCTCACGCGCGCGCTCAACGAATATTTCGTTGGCGGAATCAAGACAAATATTTCGCTATTCCGCCACATTCTGAGCGATCCGGATTTTCGCGCTGCGAAGATAGATACCGGCTTTCTGGATCGTCTGTTAAAGCAAAGGCTGACTGAGGTTCCGACAGATCAGAAGGCGATCGAAGCCGCGGTAATCGCCGCAGGAATATTTGCCGTTCTGGAGTCCGCCGCCACTGGAGCGAGCGAACGCTCCGCCGCGAACGACTCGGCGAGTGCCAAGCCAAGTCCCCCGTCCAACTGGAAGGTTGCGGCTCATAAAGAAGCGATGCGATGAAACGTCCGGCTTTACCTGGCTACTGGCAACCGGCAACTGACAACTGTTTGTCGTGACTTACAACATCACCATCGACGGCAGGAACTACCGGCTCGATCTCAATCGAGCGGACGGCCGCTGGTCGTGCCGTCTCGATGGGCGCGAAGTGGAAGTCGACGCCGTGCTGGCGCGGCCCGATGTACTTTCTCTTCGCATCGGCAACCAGGCTTACGAAGTCAAGTGCGAACGCGTCGCCGGCGAGTTGCATCTGTGGGTGGGCAGTGCGCGCTTTGCGGCGGAAGTCCGCGACCCGCGCTCCTTGCGCGGGCGCGTGCGAGCGGTGGATGATCATGGCCCCAGGAAACTTACTGCTCCCATGCCGGGCAAGATTATTCGCGTGCTGGTCGGCCCGGGAGATGAAGTCGAGGCCGGTGCAGGGGTGCTCGTGGTGGAAGCGATGAAAATGCAGAATGAAATCAAATCGCCGAAGAAGGGGAAGATTCAGAAGATTCTGGTCAGCGAAGGCGCCGCGGTGAACGCGGGAGACGTACTGGCGATTGTAGGCTAGTCAGGCTTCCGATAAACTCTCTTTCGTTAATTGACGTCTTTGCGACCATTCCGAATCCTTGGCGTACTCTGCGGTCTAAGATCTTTTACCGCAAAGCTTCGCATTCGGACGATTACTCCGCCAATAATGATCCCGAACGGGCTAGCGCATTGAAATAGCATCCATGAAAGGGCGTCGTCCATGGGCCAATGCTCGGCTACCAACGCGAAGTAAGCAGGGCCCGCCAATCCGAAAAAGACGAGACTTAGCGTTATCGTGGCAACCATCTCCCGTCCCTTGGCCGCCAATGCGACAATGCATCCAACGAACATCGACAGAATGAAGTGCTCGATCAACATTCCTTTCAGCACCCACATGTAAGCCTGAAAATGGGACGACCAGAACGCGAGGTATCTGTTGGTAACTGCCGACAGCACCTTGTCGGGCAATCCGTTGACCAACCCACTCAGGAAAAATCCTCCAACTATCGCGGCAGCGGTCGACCAGGGTGCGACACGGAGCCCGGTTCCGAACAGATACGCGATGGTCTTCACGCTCTGTCGCCAATACCACCGTCGAGCCATCGCAACTTCTGATTTCGAAGCGATCTGGGAGAATTCCTCAAACAAGTCCCCTATGATCGGTTCTTCTTCCGGACACGTGAATAGATTCAGCAGCCAGGTGGCGAGGCGAGGCGGCCGAACGAAATCTGTGGGTGATGTCATGAGTAGCTCCGTGCGAGGTCGAGTCCCTCCGCCATTTTCTGAAGTGCTCGGTGGGTCCGGTTCACAGCCGCCATTCCCCTGGCCGTGACCCGAAAGAATCGCTTCGAGCGTCCACCACGTTCTGGCGTGGGATCGCCACGATGAGACTTGACGTAGCCTTTTACCTCAAGGCGATCAAGCGTGGCATAGACGGCGCCGATGGACACCTCGCGCTTGGTGCGGACTTCGATCTCCTGGCGTACGCTAACCCCATAGGCTCGATCGTGCAGCCGAATAAGCGCCAGGACGATAATATGCTCAAATTCGCCGAGAGAATCGCGACCGGTCATTATCTATACAATATAGACTAAATCCATGCCGGTCAAACCATCTCAGTGGTGCTTGCGTACTCGAGGCAGGCTCTCCTTAGAATCGCTTTCTGCGGTGTTCGCGCAGGAGGATTCCATGTTACGAATCGTGCTGGTCTTGGCCGTGGTGCTAGTACTCGTGGTACTCGTCCCGCGGCTTTTGTCGCGTTCGGCCACACCCTCCGAAGGAAGCAACGCACCCGACTTCACGCTGCCGTCGCAAGAAGGCTCGCCGGTCAGCCTGAAGGACTACCGGGGAACTTGGGTGGTCCTTTATTTCTATCCCAAGGATCAGACGCCAGGCTGCTCCCGCGAAGCCCACAACTTCCAGGTAGACCAACCCAGGTATGCCGAGCGGAACGCAGTCGTACTGGGCGTAAGCCTCGACAGCGTGGATTCGCACAAAAAGTTTTGCGCCAAAGAGGGGCTGAACTTCAAGCTGCTGGCCGATACTGAGCACAAAGTAACAGACTCCTACGGTTCGCTGACTAATCTCGGCCTGGTAAAATTTGCCGCGCGCCACACCTTCGTCATTGACCCGAAAGGTAAGATCGCGAAGGCCTACACCAGCGTAGATCCGCTCAATCACAGCGCCGAAGTCCTTGCAGAGTTGGAGCTGCTGCAAAAAACTGGAGCCGTGAACCGCTAGCGACAGCCCACGTAGAGACAGCCGCCTCGGCTGTCCAGCGGAGCAAAGCTCCGCATCTCCTCGTTCACAATCCAGCCCAAGAAGTACACTGAAAGAATGGCAACCGCAGCCAGAAATGACATACCCGGTAATGACGTGCGCGGCCCCGAGGAGTACCGCTTCCCGCCGGGCTTCCAACGGAATCTCCTCTGGTTTGCGTTCCGCAGGATCCGCCCAGCGAATCCTATTGTGCTATTTCAGCATTTGGCTCAGGAATATGGTGACATCGCGCACTACAAGATCGGATGGAATCACATCGTCTTCCTGAATCATCCAGACTACATCCGCGAAGTGTTGGTAGTGCAGAACGAAAACTTCATCAAGGAACGCACGGTCCAGCGCACGAAAATGCTGCTGGGCGAAGGCATGATCACTAGCGAAGACACTGCGCACCGCTCGCAGCGGCAGGTGGCGCAGCCCGCATTTCATCGTCAGCGCATCCCGGAATACGCCAGCACGATGGTCCGGGAGGCGGCGCGCCTGCGCGACCGCTGGCGAACGGGCGAGCAGCGCGACATTGCCATCGACATGATGCATCTCACGCTCAATGTGGTCGCGCAAACGCTGTTTGCCACCGATCTCCGCCAGGAGGTCGATGAACTGGCGAGCGCCATCAACCGCATCATGGGCCTCTATAATTTTCTTGTGATGTTGCCGGCCGCAGAGTGGCTGGTGCACATGCGGCCCCCCGGCCTGGCCGCATTCGTGAGAGCGCGCCAGCGTATCGATGCGGTTGTCTATCGCATGATTGCGGCGCATCGCAAGCTCGGCTCGCACGGCAGCAGCCTGCTCGATCTAATGCTCGCGTCTTCACCCGATCAGACCGCAGCCTCCGAGCAGTCCCTGCGCGATCAGGTCATCACGATTTTTCTGGCTGGCTACGAAACCGTGGCCAACGCTCTTTCCTGGACGTGGTATCTACTCTCGCAAGATCTCGAATGCGAACGCCGCTTTCACAATGAAATTGACCGTGAGCTGCAGGATCGTCTTCCTGCGTTCGAGGATGTTCCTCGCTTGCGTTATGTCGAAATGGTGCTGGCGGAATCCATGCGGCTCTACCCGCCCGCCTGGGCCATGGGCCGTTACGCGCGCCGAGATTTTCGACTCGGAGAATTTCTTCTGCCCGCAAAAACAACTGTATTGATGAGTCAGTTCATCACCCACCGCGACGCCCGCTTTTTTCCCGACCCTCTGCGCTTCGATCCGGAACGATTCACCCCGGAAGCCAAGTCGCGACGCACAAAGCTCACCTACTTTCCATTTGGAGCAGGTGTCCGGCAATGCATTGGCGAGTCGTTTGCGTGGATGGAAAGCGTCTTGCTGTTGGCTACGCTGGGGCAGAAGTGGAAGTTGAGACTCGTTCCTGGCCACCGGGTCGAGCCGGAGCCGCTGATTACCCTGCGTCCCAAATACGGCATGCGGATGCAACTGGAAGCCCGCGGTTCGATCAGCAAGCATTAACGTGGAATGGTACGCCGGATAAATCGAGACCTGCCATTCGTCCGCCGAGCACTGGATTACTTCGGCTGAACAGAGGTCTCGTCCAGCCGGTGCACTCCCGAGCGTCGCAGCGCGAACAGAATCGACCAGCCGATCAATCCCGCAGCGTAGAAGATCGCCAGCCCGAACACGACTCCCGGCAACAATGTAGAGTGCACAGGATGGATCGGTCCGATGGGAGGATTCACGTAGGGAAGCGAGCGCTGAATCGCTTCTCCCTTCTCGATTGCCAGCACAACTCCCGCCAGAATGATCGTCATCAGTACGGCGGTTGTTTTCGGAAAACGGAATTCGTTGCGCATCGTAAACCTCCTGTTTGAAAATAGTAGCCAGACATGGTCGCCGCCCAGGACTCTCCAATGTTCGCGCAGGGCGCCAGCCACAACTCCAGCGATCTCACGAATGCAAAACACACTCCGAGCGATTCTTCCCTTCGCTGCGTTCTCAGCCAGCACCTCGCCGAACACATCAACCATTTCCTCGCCGAACCGTTCGCGGTGGAACGCCGGATAAAGACGAAGCGCGTGCTGATAAAGCCTGACGCTCAACATTGATCGGTTGAACATTGGTCGCTTGAATACTGATCGGCTGAACATTGATCGGCTGAACATTGATCATGCCTCCTTCGCCGCGCTCCGCAGATTCGCCACACGCGTGAGATGTTTCATCCGGCCCACTTCGAGCTGCAGGTTTTTGCGTCCACGCGCCGTCAGGCGATAGGCCTGCCGGCCCCGCGAACTTTCCGGCTCTTTGAATCGCTCAATCCAATCTTCATCCAGCAGTCGGCGCAGCGCGCCGTAGAGCGTGCCCGTGCTCAGCATCACGCGACCGTCGCTCATCTGCTCGACGTCCTTAAGAATCGAGTACCCATGCCTGGGCTGCCCCGCCAGACTTAGAAGGATGAGCAGTACCGGCTCGGTAAGTGGCAAGAACTGCATCGTGGCCTCCGGCGACATATCGTCTAACGCCATATTGGGCCGGTTGTCCTCAAAAGTCAAGACCTCCAGCTGGCCTCTGTGTCCCTTCGGTGCCTCTGCGGTTGAAGCCTTTGACTTGCTCTAGGAGAAGTCCTACGCGCGACCCCGGAACCGAATGATGTGGCGCCGGTCGCGCTTCGATGGCCGGCCTTCCGGCAAGGTCTCGAATTGGCGCATCGCCTTCCGCTCAGCTGCCACTTTCTCCCGCAGTTCCCGGCTTTCCGAAGTTTCGCGATAGAGCGTCTGCGCCACCGGGGCGGGGCCGCGCACCTCACTCAGAAGGAGAACTTCGATCTGAAAATCGCCGCCCTCGTTGGTCACGCGCAGCTTGTCCCCGACGCGGACTTCGCGCGCAGCCTTGGCAGGTTGCCCATTCGACAGAATTCTCCCGAGTTCACACGCCCGTTTCGCGAGTGGGCGCGTCTTGAAAAATCTCGCCGCCCAGAGCCATGTATCCATCCGCACGCCGGTCATGGATCTATTTTGCTACAGGAGAGGGACTCCGCGGCATACGTGCCATGGGTGCAAGCCTGGAGCGGCGACTGCCGAGGAAGTCAGCAACTACAAGAAAAGATTGGAGGCGCGGGTCGGAATCGAACCGACGCATAAAGGTTTTGCAGACCTCTCCCTTACCACTTGGGTACCGCGCCCCTGCCATACGTTAGTGTTCCGCCCGGAAAAAGTCCATCTGCGGGGGCAGGCTGGAACAAAAATCTGGAGCGGGAGACGGGATTTGAACCCGCGACTTCGACCTTGGCAAGGTCGCACTCTACCACTGAGTTACTCCCGCTCGACCCGAAAATTATACCGCATTTGCGGTGGGAACCCATGAGGGAAGGTGGCTGAGTTCGCGGGAAACATATGTGGGGACAGCCGCCCTCGGCTGTCCGTCGAGCGCAGCTCGACCGCCCATCCCGCATAACCGGCGAGCTGAGATATCACCGCGAGCGAAGCGTTACGCTGTGATCACCTCTTCGCGACTAAACGAATTCCAATTCAATCTTCTTGGCCGCCCGGTCCAGGTTCACAATTCTAAAACTGCGAACCTGCCCCGCCCGCGCAGGTTCTGCCTTCTGCGGCCCCGCGGAACCGCTCTTCCACCGAGCCTGCAACATGGAGCTCAGCGAAGAAAGGTCCGCCTTCGATTCCTTCGGAGACTCGGTCTTTGCCGGAATTGCAGCGGTCATCTTGCACCTGGCGTGGACGCCTTCGCCCAGTTCCACCCGCGCCTCGCCGCCGGAATCGTCCATCAGCCGGCCCGTGACCACATCGCCTTCGTTGTGTTCAGCAATAAATTCGTCCAGGCCAGTCGGCACCAGTTGCTTCATGCCCAGCCGCATCTGCCGCTTTTCGACATCGATCGCCAGCACTTGTGCTTTCACCACTTGCCCAATTCGCAGCACGTCCTGCGGTTGATTGATCCGCTTTTCCGCGCTGATATCGCTGACGTGAACCATGCCTTCGATTCCTTCCGAGATCTGCACGAAGGCCCCGAACTTGGTCAGGTTAGTGACCGGCCCTTCGATCAACGAACCGATCTGAAAGCGCTGCGCTACCTCGGCCCATGGATCGCCCAATGCCTGCTTGAGTCCTAGCGAAACGCGGCGCTCGGGAGCGTTGACTTGCAGGATGACAGCCTCGACGGTCTCCCCCGGCTTCACCACATCGCTCGCCTTTCGGATTTTGCCCCGCGACCAGGACATCTCGGAAATATGAATCAAGCCCTCAATCCCGGGCTCGAGTTCCACGAAAGCTCCGAATTCAACCAGGCGCGTAACCGTACCGCGCACGCGATCACCTGCCTTAAACTTTTCGGCTACCGCATCCCACGGATGTGGTTGCAGTTGTTTCAGCCCAACGGAAATCCGCCGCTTGTCAGAATCCGACGCGACCTTGAGCACTTTCACCTCAACCGCCTGCCCAACCGAAAGCACATCCGCTGGCTTGTTCACTCTGCCCCACGCGATGTCGCTCACATGCAGCAGCGCATCCAGTCCACCCAAATCAACGAACGCACCGTAATCGGTAAGGCTGCGCACGGTACCGCTCACCGTGTCACCTTCCTTGATCTGCGCGTAGAACTCGTCTTTGGCGGAGCGCTCTTCTTCTTCCGCAACCGCACGGCGATCGACGACTACATCCTCGTCCGTGACGTCGAGCTTGATGATGCGGCAGCGGATCTCCTGCCCCACCAACTTTTCCATCTCGGCCGCGTCGCGAACTCCGCTGCGCGAGGCGGGCATGAACGCCCGCACTCCCACGTCCACGCTGAACCCACCTTTGATCACCCCCGTCACGGTACCCAGGACGGTTGTCTTGTCCGCGAAGGCCTTTTCCAGCCCCGTCCAATCGGTCGGCCGTTCAACTTTGAAGCGCGACAGCTCGTAGTAGCCATCCAGGTCGCGTCCCTTCACCGTGACCAGGTACTTGTCCCCCGGCTTTAGGGTTTCTCCCTGCAGCGCCGCCAGAGGCAAAATTCCTTCCGACTTGTATCCAATGTCGAAGAAGACGGACTCGGCGTTGATCGCAATGACCGTGGCTTGCAGCTGCCTGCTGCCTTCGGTCTTGCGGGAATGGCTCTTCTGGAACTGAGACAAAATGTCGCCGAACGACTCCGTGTTTTCCGGGACAGGCTGGATTTCTGGAGCGTCTGAGTCAGGCATGAAAGGTTAAAGCCTCGTCGCGGGATACCGATCTACTAGGATAGCATCGCATAGTAGCGCCGCCGTCCCGGCGGCTGTCCAGTCGGGTGTCCTCGCCCGCTGTGCCGAAGAAGTTGCTGCAGGAGAGTTGGGCGACCGTACGTTACTGCAGCGCCCACTGCGGATCATCCTCCGGCCTCACGATCTGCCCATCCCGCATGTGTATGATGCGGTCGCCGTACTTCGCCGCTTCCGGATTATGCGTAATCATCAGCACGGTTTGCCCCAGCTCTTGATTCGACCGGCGCAACATCCCGAGCACTACATCTGAATTCTTGGAATCCAAATTGCCGGTTGGCTCGTCGGCCAGCACGACCGCAGGTTTGTTGATAAGCGCCCGCGCTAACGCCACGCGCTGCTGCTCTCCTCCGGAAAGTTCTGACGGACGATGCCCGAGGCGCTTAGTCAGGCCAAGTAGATCGGTGATGCGGTCGAAGTGCGCCATATCCCCATCGCTCTTGCCCGAAATTTCCCGGGCAATCGCGATATTGGAGCGCGCGTCCAGCGTGGGCAGCAGGTTGAACTTCTGGAATACGAAGCCGATTTTTCGCTTGCGCATGCGGGTTCGTTGCGCGTCGGAGAGCGTAGCCAGGTCGTCGCCGTCAAGCACCACGCTGCCGCCGTCGGCGCGCGTTAGCCCCCCAATAGATAAAATAGAGTCGACTTCCCACTACCCGACGGCCCCACGACGCTGACAAATTCGCCCTTCTGCACGCTGAAGGAAATCCCGCGCAGCGCCTCAACCTCAATCTTGCCCACGTGATACGTCTTGCGCAGGTTTTTTGCTTCAATGAATGCTTCGCCCATGCCTGCTAAGAATCTTACACGAAGGCCCGCGGCGGAAGCGGAGGCTGTGCGTCCAAAACGAAACGCACGCTGCTTAAGAGTCAACGTGCGTTGATAAGTTAGCTAGGAGCTAGAAGCCAAGAGCTAGAAGCCGATTCACGCCACGCCAATCTGGCGCGGAACGTCGGGACGCCGCGGCTGCATGCGCTTGGGCCCGCGCTTTCGTACTAGCAACAGCCGCACCCGCTCCAGCAGATCAACCGGCGCGTACATTCCCTTCGTCAGAAAAACGTCCGCCTGCGAGTCATGATCGTAAATGCGGACCTTGCTTGAGATGAGAATCGCGGGCGTGTGCGGCGACAGATCCTTGATCTTGGCGATCAGTTGCGGCCCGTCCAATCCGGGCATCCCCATATCGGCAATCACCAGGTCGACTCCCCCCTGCTGGAAGCGCACTAACGCTTCTTCTCCGCGCGAATAGCTCGCCACGCGGTAGCCCCGGGTTTCCAGCATGATTTTGCGGTGGGAGAGAGACTGCTCGTTGTCATCTACAGACAGAATCGTGCGCTTGGGTTTCATCAGCCTTCGGCAATCTATCGGTTGCTGCCGCAAACGCGGCTCGCGTAACCAACAGAGGCTTTTCTCAATATGAAGAATGTCGGAGCGAGTTGAATGCTAACGGGAAGCGGGCTCACTGTAAAGTGCCGCCGACGCTAATGGGACGTTCTGGCCATTGATTTTATTTCGTGCGAGTGCGCGGCTGTGTTTTCCGCAGCTTGCGCCATGCAGATCAGAGAAACACTTCAGCCCGCATAACTTCGATCGCGTTGCCGCCAACGCGAACGTTAACTATTCGGTTATCGCGATCTCCATTCCGGCGTGCCGCCCGCACAAAAATCCGGCTCGGCCGCTGCATTTCGATGCCCTGCTCAATCAGCACGCGCTTGTCAGGTTCAGCCACTCCATGCGCCACCATCCACGCAGCCGTGCATCCGGCCGCCGACCCCGTAGCCGGATCCTCACCGTTATAGAAAAGCATTCGAGCATGCAAACGGGCCGCGGGATCGATCGTTTCACGCGCCACGAAGTACAGAAATTTGCCACTGGTTTTCTCCAAATACTCCGCGGCGCGCTTGGCATCAACTCTCAGCCCTTGTATGACCGCCAAAGATTTTAGGGGACACACAGTAAAGGGAACGCCAGTCGATACCGTCTCAATCGGCAGCGCCGGATCGAAATCCTTCACCCGCAATCCGGTAGCCCGCGCGACCGCCTCGCGGTCGTGCTGCATTCCAAATTCCGGATCAACCTGCGTCATCTCGCCAAAAGCCGGCTGGCCTGGAGTCTCCTCAAATCGTACGGGAACTTTTCCCACGTTCAGATCGAGCGCGACTTCCTTCGCGCCAGATTCCCCACGCAATGCGAAAGCCGTGCCCAGCGTGGGATGGCCCGCAAACGGCAACTCTTCCTGCACGGTGAAAATTCTCACTCTCACGCTGCGCTCGTGCTCGGTTGCCGTATCGCCAGGAAAAATAAAGGTCGTCTCCGACAGATTCATCTCTTTCGCAATCGACTGCATCTCCGCGTCGCTCAATCCACGCGCGTCAAAAAATACTGCCAGAGAATTTCCCTCCAGTGGCCTGGACGTGAACACATCCCACTGCGCCATGGCCAGCCGCCGTCCCTGTTTGCCCATGAAATATACTCAAAAGTGAATTGCGTGCTCCAAAAAGGATGCTCGCCATCTCCAGGCGATGCAGAAAAAGATGCCGCAGCATCTTTTCCGGCGGCCATGGCAGTTTGAGAGGAATTCGTATCAGGGCATGCTTTTAGGCGGTGCCGAAAAAGCGCCTCGTAAACGTCGGTTTTGGCCGCTGCGACGGAGCCGGTCTGATCGCGTCTCGCGGCAACGCCGAAGCCAAGCCCTGAAACGAATCGGCCCGAAACGTTTGACAGAGACGGCCCGCGCTTCTATCCTAAGAACATGTTTTCCACTTCCACCGCTCGTGCCATGTGTTGTTGTCCACCGGCGCCGGCGTGCGGCTAGGGAAACAGCGAGATTCTTTCCTAACCCACCCGGCAAAGCGGGTGGGTTTTCATTTTCATCCGCTTTTGCCAATCCGGAAGCCGGGGCGGGCTGACTTTCCGAATCTTGTGCTATCCAAATTCATCAAGGACATAAGGAGATGATCATGACTACCGCGACTGCAAATGAAACGCAGAGCATTCCCCGCATCAACGATACGGCCCCCGATTTCACCGCTGAAACCACGCAAGGGACGATCCACTTTCACGACTGGATCGGCAACGGCTGGGCCATCCTGTTCTCGCATCCCAAGGATTTCACGCCCGTCTGCACCACCGAGCTGGGCACCATGGCGCGCCTGCAGCCGGAGTTCGCCAGGCGCAACGTCAAGATCATCGGCTTGAGCGTCGATCCCGTCAGCAGTCACGGCAAGTGGGCCGCCGACATCGAAGAAACGCAAGGCGCAAAAGTGAACTACCCCATGATCGGGGATCCGCAGCTTACAATCGCGAAGCTCTACGGCATGCTGCCCGCCGAAAGCGGTAGCACATCGGAAGGCCGCACCGCCGCTGATAACGCCACTGTGCGCACCGTTTTCGTCATTGGCCCCGACAAAAAAATCAAGCTGCAGCTCAGCTATCCCATGAGCACCGGCCGGAACTTCGATGAAATCCTGCGAGTCATCGACTCCATTCAGCTCACGGCGAAGCACAAAGTATCGACTCCGGCGAACTGGAAGCCGGGCGATGACGTCATTATCGGCGGTAACGTTTCCAATGAAGAAGCGCAGAAACAGTATCCCGGCGGGTGGAAATCCCCGAAGCCGTACCTGCGCATCGTTCCCCAGCCGAAGTAGTTGAGGGAACCAAATTGCATGAGGAAAATTCTTCAACGACTCGATGACCCATCAGGCATGAAGTCAGCCACATCGGTGGCCTTCAGTCAGTCGTTTTCCTCGGCACTCCGCGGAAGCGCATGCGGTCCGGTGATCGTCCCGGTCTTCAAAACCGGCGGGCGGCAGGCAATCCTGTCACCGGTGGGTTCGACCCCCACTCGCTTCCGCCATTTATTTTCAATTGGTTATACCTTAGGCAATGCAATCTCAGAGTGAGACCTCGGATCAAAATCGGGTTGCTGTGATAAAAACGTGATAAAAGTTTCTCGCGATTAGCATCGTTCGCCTCTTAAATTCTTGCGAGACAGAAGGCAGAACTAGGGGAAGCAGTCAGTTGACGGAATGCGGCGCGACATGCTGGTTGCGGGCGGTGTCCATGGCTTCGATCAATGCTCTGGTGTTCTCGTCCAGGGGCCGGACGTAGGTCGGCAGGATCTGAGTGTTCGCATGACCGAGCAGATGTGCAACCGTCAGCCCGGTTGCGTGGCAGACGTTGGCGCGACTTGCGAATGTTGCTCTGAGGTCATAAATTCTCCGGTCCGCAAGCCCAGCTTTCCTGGCGGCGGTTCGCCAAGCCGTCTTGTAGTCAACAAAGTGAACAGTTGGGTTTCGGGGGCTCGGAAAGACGAAGGGCGAGAACTCTGGCCCAAACAGTCCACGCCAATTTACCAGGGCGTCACGACAGTGATTCGTCAGCCATACGGGGCGTACTCCCGCGACGCTCTTTGAATCGCATATACGAATGCATGCGGGTTCGGAGTCCAGCGATATTTCAGACCACTTCAGAGGTAGAGCTTCTTTCTTAACCCGCAGCCCGGTATCAGCCAGCAACGTGATCAGCGTCCGTAGCAAGGGCGGTGAGAACTGCTTAACGCGCTCTTCTTCTTCGTAGGAAAGCGGCTTAGCACGACGTCGGTCACGTCTTTCGTTGAGCTTTCCCACATCGCTGCACGGATTGTGGGAGATGATGCGCATCTTCTTGGCTCGTGAAAGACAGGAGACAGGGTCGCCACATCACGGTTAACAGTCGCCTTTCCCAAAACCCATGGTCAATGAGCGTAATGGGGATATTACGTCAAGTTGCTCGGCCTTCAGCGGCGGTGCACGAAGCCGTCGATCACCCGAATACATTCGTCAAACCGATTTCAATTCCTCAGGCGTGATTTCCTCACGAGCAAATGCCCGAACGTTCTGCAATGCCGTCATGAGGTCCGCCCAGCCGTCCGTCAAGAGGATTCACCAGCGGATAAGCCTGCGAGAAAAAGGACGATATGAAGGCCCGCGGACTGGCGAGCCCGGACCTGGGCGACTGCCAGGGCGTATCAAAGATCCCAAATGCCGCCGCCGCTCCTTTTGCTGGGAATGATCACACTGAGCGGCACCGTGGCTTCGCCTTTCATCCAGAAATCGTCGGCCCCGGAGGACTTCAATTCGACCAGAGCGGCGTGCACACAATTGGTCTCGCGCGCCACATCGCCCGACAGAGCGGTGTAGAGTCCCGGGTACACCGGATGCCATTCATAAAAATCCTGGAACCAGACGTGGACGGTTCCCGCGCTGTAATCGACTTCGAAATCCAGTATGTCGATGGCGCCAAACGCAAAGCGGAAATCCTGATCGTCATAATCGGACTGTTCCAGCTTGAAGGAGTCGGCGAATTTTCCAACCCCAGTGGCCGGGATATGGCTGGCGAGTGTCGACTGGATGCCCTTATCCCGTCGAAGCCACAGATCAATATTGACGTTCTCGTCAAAGTCCTTCCCGCTACCCGCCAGATAGTACCGCAGATGAGCCAGGGCGATTGGCTTGGCGGCGAACTTTGCGATGATGGCCGCGTCTACGAGACCCCTTGGACTGAGTCGCGGACAAAGGAGATTCAGCTCGAAAGAACTGTTCGGATTGGCTTGCACGTCCGCCCAACGGCCGCTCGGGGTATGTCCGTGGTTGATCCCGGGATGGAAAGTCGTCGCCATACGATTCGCCCTGATATCGCTTGCGGGCTTCGTCCCGAGCAGCGCCGAACAGAGCCGATCAGGACTTTCCCTTCTACGTCAGAAACGCAAACATTGTACACTCAGGACAGGTTCTGTCCCAGCCCCACACTACATATCTGGAGTCGATTCTCAAAGAACTCTTCCACACGCCCCAGAATTTCTACCGTACTCTTCGACTTCGGTGCGAATCGCTGACGAGGTACTTAAAGCAACCAGAATCGAATGCCTACGCACGCAATCAGACTATCCGGGAGGTCCAAACCAATGGTGCAACGAGGAAGGCCCAAAAGTTCTGAGAAGCCTCGCCAAGCAGATTCGATCCCGACAATGAGCGTAATCGAGATTTTTCGAGAACTGTCTCAGGACGTCCACACATGCAGGAAATGTTTTGGTCCGGTGAGGATTGCTCGCTCCCCACGTTCTCTTGAGGCCAGAGGCATTTCGATGCGGCTTCCGTTGTCAAAACGAACGATCAACGTCTGGTCACTGCCTTCGCTGGCAGCTGATACCACGTGCGTAATCAACCCGCAAAGCTCATCCCGGTAACCCGCCATTCCGTATCTTAGAACGACATGACCACGATAGACTTCAGGCCAAACCAAAACTGTCAGCGCACCTTTTTCATCAAATCCGAGAATCAGGTAATCCATTACGACCGACGTAAGGCGCGCTCCCTCGATCCTCTGTAGTGGTGAGCCAGACTCATTCATCGTTCTGCGTCAACTCCTACACAAGAGGCTGATACTACACGAACCGCGCGGCTTGATTGAAGGTTGAGGCTCGATAATTGACGAAATCAGATGGGATGAGAAGGCCGGTCTCCGACGGGATGCTGTACGCTCCCAAGTTATCGACGCGCTTGAAGCGCAAGAGATAAAGGAGACCGGCAATGAAGAAGATTAGCACCGCTGCGGCAAAGGCAGACGAAGAATTTTCGCGATCACAAGCTGACCATCGGTTTGGACCTGGGGGATCGATCGAGCTGGTATTGCGTGTTGGACGAAGCGGGCGAAGTGCTGCTGGAACAGAAAGCTGGGCACGACTCCGAAAGCGATGAAAGAAGTGTTCGGCGGAATGCCGCGCAGTCGGATCGCGCTGGAGACCGGAATGCATTCGCCTTGGGTGAGCCGATTGCTGAGCGAACTGGGGCACGAAGTGATCGTGGCGCATGCCCGCAACGTGCGTTTGATCGGGGAGAGTCGAAAGAAGGACGATCGGCTGGATGCGCGAACGCTGGCGCGGTTGGCGCGGATCGATCCGCAGTTGCTGTGTCCGGTGAAGCATCGCAGCGCGAAAGCGCAAGCCGATCTGACGTGATCCGAGCGCGCGCCGGACTGGTGCGATCCCGGACGGCGCTGATCAATACAGCGCGGGGGCTGACCAAGTCTTACGGGGAGCGGTTGCGGGGCTGCAATCCGCGCAACATGAATCCCGAGAAAGCCCAGGGGCTGAGCCCGGAACTGCAAAGCGCGCTGGAGCCGTTGCTGGCAGCGATCGAATCGCTCAGCGAGCGGATTTACGAATACAACCAGCAGATCGAGAAGATCGCCAAGGAAAGTTATCCGCAGGTAGCGCGACTGGAACAGGTGAAGGGGGTGGGCACGCTGATCGCGCTAACCTACCTGCTGACGCTGGAAGATCCAGCATCGCTTTCGCAAGAGCCGCGACGTGGGCTGCTATGTGGGATTGCAACCCGGACGGCGAAACTCGGGGCAGAGCGAGCCGCAGATGCACATCAGCAAGGAGGGTGATCCGTATCTGCGAACCCTGCTGGTGCAGGGAGCGCACCACATTCTCGGTCCGTTTGGAGTGGACAGCGATCTGCGACGCTGGGGCCTGAAGCTGGCCGAGCGCGGCGGAAAGAACGGGAAGAAGCGAGCGGTGATTGCTACGGCGCGAAAGTTAGCGGTATTGCTGCATCGATTGTGGGTGAGCGGAGAAGCGTACGAAGCGTTGCGCAACAGCCACCGGGTCGCGATGCCGGCAGCGGCATAAAGTCAAAATCTTCTTAGGAAGGAAAAAACAAAAGCCCAACGCCGAGTTCCGGTGACTGCGTCTATGGCCTGGCCCAACTTCCATCCTGGAGATGGAAATAGAGGTCGAAAATCAGGTGGCAGCACCGGCTGAAACGAGAACACCCAACTTGCACCGAGCGAACAAAATCGCTCACTGAAGAGTGCGGATGGAAGGGTGGCGACAGTGGCGGCTCGGCCGGAGAAAAACCTTGTCCAACGAAAAACCAAAAGAACCCTCTTGACTCCGACCGGCCTTCTCATGGAAGGCCATAACACGTTTTGACCGCTGGTCATTGAGCGTTATAGGGATTTAACGCCAGTTGAGACGATTGCCTAGCAGTTGGCGGCTCTGATTAGTTCCTGTTTGCAGACGGCACAGCAGGTAACCTTCGGGGTTGGACTGCCGCTTTTGCTGGATCAGTCAAAGCGATAACGCAGAGCCTCGGCTACGGCCTTATATCCGATTCGCCGGTAAATGGAATTCGATGTAGGGTTGCCCAAGTCCGTGTAGAGAATGCACCGATACCCGCAATCGCGAAGATGTGTCGACAGCGCATGAACGCAGGCTGCCGCGTAGCCGTGCTTTCGCTTCTCGGGTGGCGTATAGACCCCAGACAAGCGAACTACGCCTTGCGCCGGTTCGCGGCCAACAGCCATAGAAGTCGTCTCTCCGTTTTGATCCCACAGCCAGATCTGTCCAGCGGCCAACGCCCGATCTACACGACGCTCGGTGTCGTTTGCAGACTCGCCAATTTCATCCTGAAATGCACGGGTCCAGAGAATCATCAAACTGCGATCTCTCGGACCTGCTTGCCGTAAGTGACCCGCGGTGCGGGGAACATCTCCCAGTTCCAAGAGTTCGTAGAGCCGCGTTCCCTGGAACGGAGTGGCCGCCGACTTACATCGTTCACTCCATTGCCCAGCGAAGTTGGCTGCCGTCGCCGCGTCCCCATTGACACCGGCTAGAATCACTCCGGCTTCCACAATTGCATCCACTATGGCCAGCACTGCTAGCGGTTCCATGGGTGTCAGGGTCGCTGGATATTCCAGAGGTGACTGAACGACCACGCCCATGGCTTCCTCTCCATGCAATGCGATCCAATATCGACCTGGGTCGCCCTGAGCGACGCGGGAGTGCAGAATCGACAGAATCAGATTATGCAGAACTGGTTGCGACGAAAGGAACTTGTCAGCCCTCCTTATCACAAATGCGGGATCTTCGCTAAACAGGACCTTGAGTTCCATGCTTGGAGATCTTATCGGATCGGAGCATCGTCAGGAATGCCTCAAATGCGAGGCGTGCAAATTTGGGAGCGAGTCACGAGCAAACCGGGCGTAACTGTCGCAACCAGGCCATTACACTCAAAATTCTCCCAGGCAGTAAAGCATTGGGCGCAAGAAGATAAACCACTACTGCCGTAAACTCCAGGGATGCAGCTTCACTGAGTGGATCAGAAAAGCGACCGGAACTAAATAAGGGTCAGAAGCCGATGGCTGCTACCACCGCCTTGACGGCTCAGTTTTTCCATAACCACTTTTTGAGTCTGGATTCGAGTCCACTCCGCAGCAATCTCTTCGATGGTTTTGCCCCAAGCCACAACATTCTTGGACATGTCCTCTATTGTGAAGAAACCGTCGCCATCCTTCGGCGGTCGGACAAAGAAATAGGTGTTGTCCGTCATTGGCGTCCCCGGCTTGTTGTAGGAGACATTGGCGAGTGGTGGAGTGTCGTTTGGAGGCGGCACGACTTCAGGTTGCCTGCGTGTGTCCGACCATACTCTATTCATTTCCTGAAGTTCTTCGATCAAGTCTTGCGGGAAACCACCAACGGGGATGTGCGCCTCTTGTAATTGAATATGCCCGAAAACCGCTTCGTCTTTGTCTCCTAAACCGTACACGACTCGTGCAGCCTTGGCGTAGATCAGGCGAGCAGCGCAAGATGTTTTGCCCGGCTTTCTTATGGAACACGGTTCCAACGTCGTGTACACGGTGCAGCCAGTTAGATCAACTTTGTTCACATCCGGCCCCAACTTTTTAAGAGCGCAGTATTCGGCATGATCCCCACCTTTGCCTGATTCCCCGCGAAAGCCGGTGGCTATAGCTCTGCCGTCTTTCACTATCACTGCGCCGACAAACGGATGAGGTTTGTCGTCTTCGGCGATGCTCTTCTTCGCCAACTCGACCGCCATTTCGCAGAACTCTCTGTCCCAACGCGGACTATCTGTTAGGAAAATGTCCACGACAAAGTGACCCCGTCCCACTAGAGGGTTCGCCTCTTTCCTGAGATGTCCGCTTGCGAGAGCAGTCGTAAGCATGGCGTACTGATCAGTTTTCTTGATTTCAGAAGCAGTCAAGTTGTCATCAATAGTCTGACCGCCACGAAAAAATTCCAGAAAGTCTACGTAGCTGGTCACTGGAGCATCTGTTAGCTGCGGGAACAATGGCAGCGCCTTGCGGATGAGCATAGGGATCACATTTTACGCCCACATCGCGTTGACCTCCTCGCGCACCTTTTGGATTCAGCCTTCGTCAAGTAAGCGCATCGTGCTCTCGACTGTCGCGGTGAGCCCTTCGCGCGCGCGCGCGGGCGGGCCCTGGCCCAACGTCAAAACCCAGATCTGTGGTAATCGGAGGAGGGGGGGGTGTGGCAGTTTTGCCGTCCGTTCCTTCCACCCCGTCAAACCGCGCGTGGGGTTATACCGTGAGGGAAAAATTGTCGACCCCCTCCCCACAGCTGCCTGGTTTTGACTTTGCCTAGGGCCCGCCCGCGCGCGCGCGCGGCGCTCGCCGCGATGCGAAGCGATGCGACGATAATTCTCAATGAGCGTAATTG
>CAWHTJ010000008.1:0-142438 GCA_963832235.1 uncultured Acidobacteriaceae bacterium
CCCGCGTCCGAAAATGTTACTGGTCAAGAGAACTACATGCTTAGTCGAGTTCATGCCCCAGGCATTACCCTGGGACGTTCGCGGCCCGCGCTCAGAACCGACAAGAAACGCGTTCCGCTAGCCTGAGGTCTTAGCCTTCCGCCCCAGACGTAGACGGAAAGAGCAGCCCGCTGTGTGACGTCCTTCGGAGGCCCACGGGCGAAGCCTCCTCGAACGGCTGCCTAAACTAGTTAGGCTGCGTATGCCATCTGTTGATTGGCAATTATCATTTTGCCCACGATTACGGGTGTGTGCACCCCGGCATGCCTCTTGGCCGCAAGCATCTCCGTCGAAGCCGTGACGCCCCCACTGGTGGGATGGCCATTCAAAGAACAACAAAACACGGACCTGGCTCTGAGAGCCACTTCCAGACTAGGGCTACCGGCAAGGGAAGTCAAACCCCGAACGTACCCTGTCCCGGACACTGGTAGTTAGATGCGCGGCAGCGCCTTCGGGCTCCTGCACCCCAGGATTCGCCACCTTTTGCCCGATCATGAAACTTGCCCATCCGCTGCACCACGACGGCTTCCGCAGTTTTTACCTGAAAAAACCGCTGAGAAGAGTTCCGAGCACAAAATGCTCACGATCGCAGCAAGAATCAACCCAGAACCGGCATGGCATTCCTCAGAATCCTCCGAGCCACGGCAGAGTCTTATTGGAAGTGATTCACGATGGAATGCCCTGCTCGGGAATCGCAGGCGTCATAGCTTTTTGGGGGAGTTCTCACAATCAGAGAGTGAGACGCGACCGATGTGCAAACACAAATTTACGCCAGAATCGAAGCGGGGTTATAGTAAGCAGTCAGCAACGGAATCTGCTATGCCTGCCAAAAGAGTTCTAACCGACGGGGAGACTGCGATTCTCACGATCATTCAACAAGGATACGGAACGCACAATAGCATCGATAAAGTGTACTTCTCGCCCGCCGGGGAAGCCGTCATGTTCGTCCGGCTGACGAATGGCATGTCGATTGTGATGGCAAATCTCTCCGATCTGGCCGCACGGCGTGCCGATGGCACCATTTCAACCGATGAAGAATTGAGGACGAAATGGCTGCGACTCAAGAGCTGAAGCGGGCTAGCTGCACCCAGCCTTCCTGATTCGACTACCGTTCTCGTGCGCCGGTCAAAACAGCCTCCGCCCACGCCACGCCCAGCGAGTGCAGTATCAAGCTGTCACCGGTCGTTATCTTGGAAGCGTCCACGACGATCTGGAAGGCATACGACGCCCCAGGATCCCGGGCGGCACACCACGACTCGTGAGCAAAAACGCCCTCGCAGAGCGCGCACGCGGCCTTGGTTTTGTATTGCTTGCTGTTGTAAACGGAGTTGGCATTGCTCATTGCTTTCGTCCTTTACCCTGCATATTGTTTCCGGACCAAGCCCATCGACAATTGGATGTTGAATGGCAACGCCGGTGCAACAACTTGCAGTGCGATAGTGCTGCAGATACTCAGAAAAAGGCGGAGATTTAGGTGAGCCAACCCCTCATTGTCCGGAGAACACAGGAGACGCACCCGTTTCGGGCCTCTGTTAAGCAAGTGAAACAAAAAAGCAGAAGAGGCACGTTAGTTATCTTGCCGAGTTCCCCTTTCCTCAGTCATGCTCGGAAGATCTGATAAATCCTACGTTTGCGGGATCGGACTCGGCAGAAAACGCCCCACCTTCCCGCGAGAACAACCCTTGAGCGCGACCAAGGGCGCCTTAGGCAGTAAAGGTCTTTTAGCTGTTAGAAAGGATTGAGAGTGGAAACTGCGGCCAAAGTAGCTCCGACGCCTGTCGCGTCTGCATCCAAGCCTGTCCCAACACCGGCCCTCTTGCTGGCCATGCTTGGCGTCTCCAGCAAAGTGAGCGATCTGATCCTGTCTCCGGGCAGCTTTCCGATGGTGGAGCTCTCCGGCAAACTAACGCCGGTTAAGATCTCAGGAATGCCGCCGTTAACACCCGAGGACACTCGCCGCATTGCTTACGAACTAATGGAAGACAATAAACAGGCAACCGACTCATTGCAGAACTTGGGATCATGTGACATCTCGTACCGTGTTCCGGGGCGCTGCCGCTTTCGGGTTAATATATTCCAACAGCGCGGAAGCCATGCCATCGTCATGCGCGTCATACCTCAGGCCATTCCCACTCTCGCTGATCTGAATCTGCCCCCGCAACTCGCCGAAGTCGCCGACCTGCAGAATGGCATCGTTCTGGTAACCGGCCCAACGGGATCGGGGAAATCTTCAACCTTGGCCGCAGTGTTGGACCGGATCAACGAGAGCCACGCGTATCACATTTTGACAATCGAAGATCCCATCGAGTTCATGCATCGGCACAAGCGCTCGATCGTTCACCAACGCGAACTGCACAGTGACACTCCTAGCTTCGCTCTCGCTCTTCGGGCTGCGTTGCGACAGGCTCCAAAAGTCATTCTCGTAGGAGAAATGCGAGACAAAGAGACCATTGAAATCGCATTGGAGGCGGCGGAAACGGGCCATCTGGTACTTTCTACTCTCCATACCATTGACGCCTCCAAAACCGTGGAGCGAATCATCGGAGCTTTTCCAATGGGGGAACAACAAATCATTCGCAACCGCTTGGGGAAGAGCTTCCGGGCCATCATTTCCCAACGTCTAATACCGCGGAAAGACGGAGGCGGACGCGTTGCGATCGTGGAAATTCTGAAATCAACGCTTCGAACCCGGGAGTATATCGAAAAGGGCGAGCAGGATGGCAAGACACTTCTCGAAGCGATGACAGATGGCGACACTGAAGGGATGCAGCACTTCGATGGCGAGATCGAAAAACTCGTCCGTGCGGGTGTCGTGGACATCAGCACGGGACTCGCCTACGCTACGAATCCGGGGAACTTGCGCCTTCTGCTGGCAGACATGGCTAGTGAAACGACAAAATCGTAGCGCCTCCTGTTACCGCACGCGCATCGCTTCGAGCCTCGCTTTCACTTCTGGCCATTCGTTGTCCAGGATGCTGAAGTAGACCGTATCCCGCACCCGTCCGCTCCACGTGATCAGGTGCCGGCGCAGCGTGCCTTCCTCTTTCGCACCGATGCGCCGAATTGCGTTGCGCGACTTGTGGTTCAGCGCATCCGTCTTGAGTTCCACCCGCATGCAGTTCCACACTTCAAACGCGTGCCGCAGCATCAGGTATTTTGCCTCGGTGTTAACGCCAGTTCGCTGCCACGCAGAAGCGATCCAGGTCGACCCGATCTCAACCCGCCGGTTGATGCGGTCGATATTCATGAAGCGCGTACTCCCGATGGTGCGGCCGGACTTCCGCTCCACCGTCGCAAATACGATGGATTCTCCGCGCTCCTGCTCCTCGAACGCCTTGTCAATCAATCGCTCGAAGTCGTGTGGCGTCTTCATGGAGTATGGAATCCAGCGAAAGATGTCCTCCAGATCGTTCTTCGCAATTTCCCAAAAAAGACGCGCGTGCTCCCGCCGAAGGGGTTCGAGGCGAACCACGAAACCCTCCAGCGTCACCGGCAAAACAATGTTCAGGGGTGCAGCGACGAAACTCATGCTTTCCTTTTGTAGTGCGGCTTTCGAAATATCATCCTATAACGGCGTGTCCCTATTAGGCGGCAGTCCTGTCTATGGCGTCGTCCCGAGCGGAGCCGTTCTTCAGGCGAAGCGAGGGATCTCGCGCGCAGAACCGTCAAGACTCTCATTATCTTGCATCTCGTGGCCCTTTCAGGCATCTCTACTAAGACGTGGGATTTTGCCCATAAGGACCGGTGTTGACTTGCGATGATTTCACACGTCCAACCCGCAGCCATGCGACTTGCAAAGGAACGATGTTGTAAGGAGAACTCTCAGTGAAGGCGCACTGTCTTCCATTCTCCCAAATCCCGCATACCACGCGCCTGTTTACCGACTTCCTCACATACCTCCCAAACGTACAGCCCTTCTATCCCCGGTCGCCCCATTTCGAGGAATGGGTGAAAGAAGAAGCCGCGAAGATTTCCTACGACTCGACCCGTCGCGAGCGCGTCGCTGCAATCCTTGAGCGCCAGAACAAATCGTGGAATGCCTCTCCGCAAACGCTGGCCAATCTCGACCGCCTGCGCAAAGGGGCGGCCGCGGTCGTGACCGGGCAACAGGTCGGCCTTTTTGGCGGACCGATGTTCGCCATCTACAAGGCACTCACTGCGGTCAAGCTCGCAGAAGAGGCAACCGCGGCTGGAGTCGACGCAGTCCCCATTTTCTGGCTTGCCACTTACGACCACGATCTGGCCGAAGTGAATCACGTTTCCATCCCCGGGCCGGATGGCGCTCCGCACGTACTCACTGCGCCCAGCCACGATGTTCCGGGAGCTCCTGTCAGCGCGGTTCGTCTTGGGGACGAAATACTTCCCCTCGTCGAGCAGGCAGTGAAACTCCTCGGCGATTCCGAAGTGACACAGTTTCTCCGCGATTCCTATCGTCCCGGTGAGTCTCTGGGTACGGCTTTCGCTCGTCTCTACAGCAAAATCTTCGCGGAGTGGGGAGTGATTGTGCTCGATGCCTCGGATGGCGAACTCGACCGCGTCGCCGAGCCCATGTTTCGCGCCGCCATCGAGCGTGCCGACGAACTCGAGGCCGCGCTATTGGCGCGCGGCGAAGCGCTGGAGGCAGCTGGCTATCACCAGCAAGTGAAAGTCACAAGCTCGTCGGTGTTGCTCTTCACCTTGCGGCAGGGCGCGCGCACGCCAATTCATCGTCGCGGCAACGGCGGCTCCGCGGAATTCGTGATTGGCGCCGACTCCGCGGCAGAAAAACTTTCGCCGACCGAACTGATTAGCCGCATCGCGTCAACTCCAGAACAATTCAGCCCGAATGTCTTGTTGCGTCCCATTATTCAGGATTATCTGCTGCCCACGCTTGCTTACACGGGAGGCGCTGCCGAGGCCGCTTATTTCGCGCAGGCCGGAGCGGTCTATGAGTCTCTTCTGGGCCGCGTGACACCCATCGTTCCGCGCTTCTCAGCCACGCTCGTGGAACCGAAGATGCAGCGTCTGCTTGAGCGTCACGGCATCACCGTGCCAGATGTGTTCAGCGGTCCCGATTCCTTACGCCGGCAACTTGCAGAGCGTGGATTGCCCGATGATTTGCAGGCCGCCTTCGAAGCCGCAAAAAAATCCGTGGACTCGCACCTGTCCAACGTCAAAGAAAAACTGGTGAAGCTCGACCGCACTCTGGTCGATGCCGCGGAGACCGCGCGCTCGAAGATTGAACATCAACTCGAACGCCTTCATTCCCAGGCCGCACGAGCTGAAGCGCTGAAAAGCGAACTCGTAACCCGCCACGCCGAAACCCTGAGTCAGGCGCTCTATCCCGAAAAAGGCCTGCAGGAGCGCAGCATCGGAGGCGACTTCTTCCTGGCGCGCTACGGCCTCGAATTCCTGCGCCAACTGCACGACGCCATCCAGCCCGATTGCCACGACCATCAAATCCTGGAACTGTAGTAACCGTCCCGAATTTATTTCTGATTCAGCACCGATTCAATCTCTGCTCGCAACCGGGCATAATTTGTATCAATGGGAGCGCCGTGACTCTGTTCGACGATATTTCCAGTGCGGCTGAGTACTGCGAGATAAGCATCGTCCGGTTCGCGATACTGCACAAACCTCTTGAGTTCTGCCTCGTTCTGCAGGATAGGGACAAAGTGATCCTGCTTATTTTCCGGGACACCCTTTTTTATCCCGGAGATCACCATACCCCGGAAGAGTCGTGGAACATCTTCCAGCACCGGAAGTTGATACAGTTCAAAGTCCGGTCGGGTTGCGAAATCTGCAAGGAGCTTGCTTGCCCATGCGCTCGTCGGGACCTTGGAAGCCTTGGTAAATCCAAAGACAAGGACGGCCACTCTGCCCGCGGCGGCATCGGGCAATACAACCTGATGGCCGGCAAGGCTCTCCCCTTCGATCTTCGGCATTTGCGGGACGACCTGTGCCATAGGCGTGGTCAGCAAAATCAGACAAGACATGAAGCGAAAGAACGCAGAGGAAGGCTTGTAAAACGCATGCACAGCACTCTCTCCGATTCGTCGAGCCCATTTTCCTAACATGTCATTTGCTCTCGCTGGTTGCCAGATAAGTTCCCAGCCCGATCATGATCGCGCCGGTCACGGTTCTCTGCCGCCGGCGGAACACTGCCGATGAGCGAATCCGCTCCCCGAGCGGCCCTGCCAGCGCGATCACAATCAAATCTGCCGTTGTATTCATTACCACTGAAATCGTACCCAGCGCCACGAACTGCAAAAAGATGTGTCCACCACCATGGCTCACAAACTGCGGAATGAACGATAGAAAAAACAGAGCAGTCTTGGGATTGAGAACTTCCGTCGCCACGCCCTGCCACAGCGGATTTCGTGCGGGCCTGACTGCCGAGGAGAGGTCCTGCGGAACCGAATGCCTTGCGCTCGTCTGCTCCTTCCGCGCGTCAAGAATCATCCGCGCTCCCAGAAAGCAAAGATAAGCCGCGCCCACATACTTCACCGTGGAGAAAGCGATTGCCGATTTCGCCAGAACGATCGACACGCCCAGTGCCGCCGCCAACACATGAACCATGCCGCCGAGAAACGTGCCCAGCGCCGACAGCACGCCCTCGCGTTTTCCGCCAGCCAGGCTGCGCGCCAGAACATATAGCATTCCCGGGCCGGGTGCGATTGCCAGCAGCGCGGCGGCGGTTAGAAACAGAAAGAAATGCGTGGAATCGAACATGTTCGTAAAACCTCGAGAATACTTATGCGCTATTTCTTCAGCCAGGTCTCCAGTTCGGCGAGCGATTCCACGCGGGGAATCCCGCGCTCCCGATACGCTCCAGCCACATCAAATAGTACGGCCTGCATCCCCACTTGTCGCGCACCCACATAGTCGACGGAATACACATCGCCCACGTAAAGGCTCTCGGCTGCTTCGGCCTCCATCGCGCGCAGCGCTGCCTCGAAAATCGCCGGATGCGGCTTCTCGTGGCCGACCTTCCCGGAGTCTGTGATGCTCTGAAAGCAATCCACAACCCCGCAGCCCCGCAGCACTGCGTCAATCCTGCCGTCGGCGTTGGAGATCACGGCCAGCGCGTACTCCTTTCGAAGCCGTTCCAGCGCATCGCGCGTCCCGGGCAGAATGCGGTCCCAGTTGGCCGAGTTTTGTGTATTCTCGACCAGCAAATTGCGCACGCTATCGTCCAGGGCATTCACTCCCTGCAGCAGATATGTGTGGAAAGTCCACCAGAAGCCATGGTCGACCTTGCCCACCAACAGCCCTTGATCAAATTCGTGCTTGGTACGCCGCTCCAGCGCCTGCCAGGCCTCGAGTGTCGGATGGCGGTCCGCCGGCAGCGGCGCGAGCATTCGCGCTCGATTGGGAAACAACAGAGTATTTCCTACGTCGAAGAAAATGAAGCGGCATTTTGCCATGAATCCATCTTAAACAAGTCGAAGTATCCAGCGCGCAGTCGGAGCGGAATTCACCGCCTTCTGCTGCAACGTGAATCGTGCCGGGAAAAGATGTAAGATCAATGCCGGCCTACAGATCGCAAGTCGGATTTCTGGGCATCCTTTCAGCTCATGGCGATATCTGCATTGTCTTTAATTGCGGGCATCACCCGGACCAGCCGGGCGGCACTGACCATCTACCCATCGGCGCGCCTCTATCCCAGCATGTTCTTCGGCGTAGTCGTCACCCTGCTCTACCGCGGATCGCGGCAGGACGTTTACAACATTCTCTGGGCGGTCGTGTTCGGTTTTGCCACCCTCAACATTCTCGGCCTGGCCGCCCGGCGCCTGGAGCCGAGCCGCCGCGGCCTCAGTTTCGGCGAGCTGATGGCCGTGATGGTAGTTCTTTTGTCCGTATTCCTCCTGGGCTGGGAGATGCTGAACTTGTTCCACGTATTTCCTATCAAACTCAAGCGCTAGAAAGAATTCTCAGTTCTCGGTTCTCAGGAAGCCCGGGGCGGTCGCATCGGCTGGCAAGTTTAGAACTGCGACGGTGTCCGCTGCCGCAGACCTCAACACTGAGCGCCGCTAACAGCCGAAAGCCGTCTCAGCACTCCGCGGAATTTTGCGGTATCATTCGCTCAAATGGCGAAATCCCCCTCCAATTTCGAGGTGACCTGTCCCTGTTGTAATGCCGTGCTGAAAGTTGATACGGCGACTCGCGCCGTCATCGCTCACACTGCCGCGGTGAAGCCGAAAATGTTCAGCGACATGGAAGCCGCGGCCAAAGCCATGCGAGAGCAGGATAGCCGCCGGGAATCGATCTTCCAGCAATCTGTCGAAGCCCAAAAGCACGCCTCCGACCTGCTCGAGAAGAAGTTCCAGGAGGCCGTGAGGAAGGCGAAAGAGAGCCCGGACACCGGCAAGCCGATTCGGGATTTCGACCTCGATTGATTCGTCCGCATGACTCGCCCGCGCCTGAGCCCGCGCCCGCTTCTGCTTGGTCACCGCGGCGCCCGCGCCCTGAAATCGGTTCCGGAGAATACACCAGCATCTTTCGATCTGGCTCTGGCCGATGGCTGCGACGGTTTCGAATTCGACGTGCGCCTATCGGCGGACGGAAAACCGGTCGTGTGCCATGATCCGCAAACCGGTGGCGTTGAGATCGCGCGTGTCTCTGGCAAGCAGTTGCATGCGCTGCCGCAGTTTCGGGATGTCCTCATCGGCTACCAGGAGCGCGCATTTCTCGACATTGAACTGAAAGTCTTCGGACTGGAAAAAATCACGGTAGCCTTGCTACAGAAGCACCTACCCCGCCGCGGATTTGTGGTGTCATCGTTTCTACCGGAAGTGCTGCAAGCGGTCCACGCACAGGATTCCAGCGTTCCCCTGGGCCTGATCTGCGAAACGGAAGCTGAACTGCGCGCCTCGAACCAGCTCCCGATCGAATACGTGATCCCCCATTTCACGCTGGTTGACCAGGCTCTGCTCCGCCAGCTCAGAGACGTCCGCCGGAAAATTCTGGTGTGGACCGTTAACGCTCCCGCCGAGATGCAGCATTTCGCAGAGTCCGGCGTCGACGGCATTATCTCCGATGACACGAGCCTGCTCTACCGAACGCTGGGTGTATAGAAATCAACAGCAGCAAACGCCTCGGCGAACTGTCCTAGAAAGTCCTCTTGGTTTTCCTACTGCGCTCCGGCCGCGGTCGCCTTACCCGACGACAGAGCCGCCTTCGCATCTTTGATGCCGGCCTGGATGTGCTGTTCCCAATCGAGATGCGGAATCGGAGATGTCGCGGCAGCCTGATAGAGAGCCAGCGCATCCTGCGGGCGATTCAGGCGCTTCAGGCAAAGTCGCGCCGCGCTGAGCTGCGCGGTCAATGCCTGCCGGTCGGTGGGATAAGTTTGGGCGAGGAGCTGATACTCCGCGAGGGCGCGTTCGAAATCCTGCATTTCTTCCGCACCCTTGCACAGTTCAAGCCAGGTCGCAGCCGGCATCTTGCTTCCCCCGGAATCGACAAACTCCGCGAAATCCTGGAAAGCCGCTTCCACTTCATGGGCCCTCAAGTGCAGCGCGCAAGTCTTGACGGTGGCTTCGAGATAATCTTTCATATTGTTCTGACGCGTGTAGATTTGCCGCAGCAGGTTCCATGCGTCGACCGAGTTCGGTTTTCCTGCGACATAGTTCGTCAGAATCATCAGGGCCTCTGCGAGCTGGCGGTGTTCCATCATGCCGCTGGCCTGCTCGAGTTCCGGATCATTCGTCCAGCCGACTCTTTCCTCAATCGCGTGATTCGCTTTTTGCTCCAGACCAGAATGCTGAATTGCCACCGCGGCCAGTGCTCCAAACAGAAAGCCGCCAACGTGCGCCCAGTGCGCCACACCGCCGGACGACCCGGATAGCGATCCGTAGAAGATTTCGACAAACAGCCAAAGCGGCAGCAGCCAGTAGGCCGCGGCCTTGAAGCGATACAACTTGAACATGAACAGCCACGCCATTTCAATCTTCATCCTCGGGAAGCGCACCAGAAACGCTCCCATCAACGCGGCTACTGCGCCGGACGCGCCCAGCGTTGGCGTGATGCTCCCCGGATTCGACCACGCCCAAAACTGCAACGCGGCCGCGCCCGCGATCAAATAGAACACCGAGTACACCCAGCGTCCCCAAACGTCTTCGAGCACAAATCCCGCCAGCCACAAGAACCACATGTTGCCAATCAAATGGAACCACCCGCCATGCAGGAAATTTGCCGTCAGATAGCTGATGGGCCGGGGATGCGCCGGAACGAAGGCGTACTGCTCGATAATCGACGACTTCGAGAGATTCACCAATTGCGCGTTGAGCGAATCCATCTCCTCCTGCAGATTTGACGGGCTCTCGGCCATTCTGATCTTGGCGTCGTAGGCGTCAATGATGTCGCGATTTGGATTCTGTACCTGCTTCCACTGCGCAGCATGGCTCTGCTTGAATCCGGCCACCAGACGCTGCGACTCGGCTTGCATCTTCAACTCGGGATGCAGGGCCGCCAGGATCAGAATATGGGCTTTGACTTCGCCCAATTGCGGCGCCTCATCGTCGATCGCCGACAGAGTAAATAGAAACACCGCAGCATTGATGGCGATCAATGCAACGGTGACCACGGGCCAGCGCCGGGCCGTCATATTCTCGTGCTTTATGGGAATCAACATCGACGCGCCGGCTTACCGCCGAATCCCGACACTCCGCGCCCAGTGTAGTTTCGCTTCGGTCCGATTCCCAGATGACGCAAGGCCGTGAACTGATGCTTAGTACCACTGGTAGGCGTCCGGCATCCTGCCGGCTGTCGCGATGGCACCTTGCCCTCGCCGCGTGGGCGAGACGCCCCCCGCGACAGCCGCCGGGACGGCGGGGGCCCTACAGCGCGAGGTTTGCGGTAGAAATTCGATCAGGATCGCTGCCTGCGATATACTTCCGAAACTTACCTCTTCAAAATGGGGAGCCGCTTTGCATGCCCGTTGGCGTTCGCACTCATGACCTGCGGAAAGTCTATAGCTCCGCCCCTCCATTGGGCGCTGCCGGGGGTTTTATTTCGCGCGGGGATGCCAAAGGAGGGAAGCAGTCTAAGTCCGAAATTCCCGCCCTTAACGGACTTTCGCTGGAAGTTCTTCCCGGAGAAATATTTGGCCTTCTTGGTCCAAACGGCGCGGGCAAATCTACCACCGTCGGCGTTCTGACCACCCGAGTGCGTCCCACGTCCGGCCAAGCCTGGATCGGTGAGCATGACGTGTGGCGGGAACAGACCCGAGTCAAGCACCTGATTGGGGTTGTGCCGCAGCGTCCCAATTTGGATTTTTCGTTGACGTCCCGCGAGATTCTCGTTTTTCATGCTGCCTACTTCGGAATTGGATCAAAGCAAAGAAATGACCGCGCCGACGCGTTGCTCGAGAAGTTCAAATTGACCGAGCGGAGCAACCAGATGGTGCGCGGCTTTTCGGGAGGGATGATGCAACGCCTCTCCATTGCCCGTGCCATGATGCACGATCCGCAGGTTCTGTTTCTCGATGAGCCCAGCGCCGGGCTCGATCCTCAAACCCGGATTCTGTTGTGGGAGATCATTCGCGAATACCATCAAGCGGGACGGACCGTCTTGCTCACCACCCATAACATGGAGGAAGCCGACGCATTGTGCCAGCGCCTCGCCATTGTCGATCACGGCCATGTGATCGCCGTGGGTACGCCCGAGCAGTTGAAGGCATCTATCCCCGGTGGATTCGTGTTGCGCCTTCGTTTCGGGAATCAGACCGCGGAACTCCTTCAGCGATTACAGTCGCTGGCAGGAGTCCGCGAGGTGCGCGCTGCCGACGGCACAGGCGCTGACGTTTATGCCGACCGAGGCGGTTCGCTCATTCCTGAGATCGCGACGTTGGCCGCGACTTCCGGCGCCGAATTGTCCGACGTTCACATCCTGGAACCGAGTCTAGAAAATCTTTTCCTGCACCATACTGGAAGGAGCTTGCGCGATTGAACTGGAAAACTTTTTTCGCCATGCTGGCCCGTGACGCCCACGTAGCGCGGCGGAATGCGATGCAACTCGTGATGCAAACCTTCCTGCAGCCGCTGCTGTTCGTCTTCATTTTCGGCAAGGTGATGGTGGGCAGTGGATATATGCCTGAAGCGTACAAGAGTCTTCTGCTCCCCGGCATTATCGCGATCAGCATGGTCTTCACTGGAATCTGGGCGGTAGCCATGCCGCTCATCGCGGAATTTCAGTGGACGCGCGAAATCGAAGACCGCCTGCTCGCCCCTATCGACGTTGCCTGGATCGCGATCGAGAAAGTCATCGCCGGAATGCTGCAAGCGCTGGTTGCTGGTCTGGTGGTAATCCCGCTGGCCTGGCTCGTGCTTCGACCCGGAGTCCAAATTAGCATTGGAACTCCGCTCACGTTCGCTGTGATCATCGTGCTGGTAGCGGGTTTTTCCGCAGCCGGAGGCCTGGCGTTGGGATGCAGTATCGATCAGCAGCATATTGGGCTGATGTTCAGCATGGTAATGACGCCCATGATCTTTTTTGGCTGCGCTTACTATCCGTGGAGCGCTTTAAAGACTTTCCCTATCCTGCAAAAAATTGTGCTTATCAACCCGCTGGTGTACGCCAGCGAAGGATTACGCGCCACTCTGGTTCCGCAGTTCCCGCACTTATCCATGACGGCGGTGCTCGTTGCGTTGCTTTTCTTTGACGTTCTGCTGATGGTGCTTGGATTGCGGCAGTTCGAGAAGAAGGCAGTGAGTTAGTCTGCCGCCGCTTCCAACGCGGAGGCGCCACGGGATGGTTTCTTCAGAAATGCGGTGCGCTCCGTCTCAAACGATTCCAGATTCGATCCCAGGTCCTGTTCGTTCCAGCCCAATACGGCGCCGATGCGTAACGCCGCCTCCCGGCTGCAGGATTCCGACCAGCACGCTCCCAGCGCCACCGGAATCCGGCGCAGCAGCACGTCGCCCAGGGTGACCGCAAATTCCTTTCGGTAAGCCTCTACCACTTCGGCCACAATGTGCGAGCTGTGCGGACAGATCGGGGCCCGCAGTTCCGCACTCACCAGCGCCATCCGGGCAATGTCCATGGCGCGCGGGCCGTGCCACTCCATCATGCCGCGTGCGGTTTCTTCGCTCACCGATCCGGCTCGGGCCACGTTAGTCACTTCCTGGTCCAGCATGGGATCGAGCGAACTGCCCGGCCCCATCGCGACCATGGAGGGTTCTGGAACGGCTATGCCGATCTTTCGCGCGCATTCCCGTGCCAGAGAAGCCGCGGTGGTTAGTTTGCCGCCAATCACCGAGATCAGCCGCGCCGCGCCCTCCGCTGTGTGGTCGTGGAGAAAGTGACGCCGAGTTACTGCCGAAGCTTTATTGCCGGGAGAGTTCGGCAGAGGACGCACTCCCGCAAACGCATACTTGATATCGTGTGCCGACAGCTTCGCCTTCGGAAATAGCTTCGCCACCGTACGCAACAGGTATTCGATTTCTTCGTTGGAGGGCGCCGTTCGTCCAGGGTCGCCGGTGTCCGGCACCTCGGTGGTGCCCACCATCACCTGCTCATTCCACGGCAAAACGAAAACAGGACGTCCATCCGCGGCCTCGGTGTAGAGTGCCGCGCTGGGTGCGCCTGAAAATCGCGGCAGAACAATGTGCGAGCCCCGCACGCCACCCAGCATGGGCTTGCTGGTACGGACTGCGGAACGCTGGCAAACGCGGTCAGCCCACGGACCGGTGCAGTTCAAGATCCAGCCGGCATCGACGCGCTCGTCTTTTCCGGAGATGCGGTCCCGCAGCAGCACACCGCGAGCCCGGCCCTGCGCCACGTCCACCGCCAGCGCTTCACAATGATTGCGGACGACGGCTCCCGCATCGGCCGCTTCCAGCATCCACTCGGCCACCAGACGCTCGGGGAACTCGCACTGCGCATCTTCGTAATTGAAGATCGACCACTGATGGCCCGCATCCAGCGCCTGTTCTACCCGCTTCAGTTCCATCTCGCTCAAGGCGCTGGATTTTTTTCCGGCAAGGCGCTGGTAGAGCCACAATCCGGCCCGTACCTTCATGGCGCTGCGCTGACTCTGCTCGTTGAGCAGAAACAAAAAGTGCACAGGCTGGACCAGGTGCGATCGTTCGCGCAGCAACCGTTCCCGCTCGCGCACCGACTCGCGCACCAGACCCAGCTCTCCATGTTCCAGGTAACGCAGGCCGCCGTGAATAATCCGCGTCGACCGGCTAGTCACGCCCGAGGCAAAATCGTTTTGCTCCACCAGCAGGGTGCGCTTGCCGGCACGAGCGCATTCGCGCGCCACGGCCACGCCGTTAATGCCGCCGCCGATGACCACCACATGGAAGTGCTGCCCATCCACGGACGGTCGAGGTTTAACGGCTAAACTCATGGATTCAGGTTAGACCCGAGAGTGCCAGATTTTCTTGCGGAATCACGCCCCGAGGACGCTCCCACTTGTTCAGATTCTGCACCCAAACGACAAGAAGATGAAGGTCACGATGGTCCACAGGCTCGCGCCCGAATCCAACTGGACCTCCAGAAAGATGATGCCCAAAGTAACCTGCGCGCGCCCGTTTTTATGAAGTTTTCACCCGGCCTGGCATTTGATTCTACGGTCCAAGCCGGGTGAATGGAAATGGCTGCTCGACGATAGCCGCGCCACCCCGTTTACGAAAGAGCGGAGGGTCATTCCGTAAATCTAGGATTCCCTCTAAGTTCAGCGGTTGGCGCTGTAGCGCCGCCGTCCCAGCGGCTGTCGCGGGGGCGTCTCGCTCGCAGGGCAAGATGCCGGTTCTATATTGCCCCCTGCCTTCGAACTCATTTACATTGGTTGCGGGAATGTCCACGACAGGAGAGCGTTTCGAGCGAGCCGTCGCCATCATGGAGCGCCTGCGCGCTCCCGGCGGCTGCCCTTGGGATCGCGAACAGACTTTTGATTCCATCAAGCCCTACACTCTGGAAGAAACTTACGAAGTCCTGGAGGCGATCGACAATCGCGACTGGCCCGAACTCGCCGGCGAGCTCGGCGACCTACTCCTGCAGGTGCTCTTCTACGCCGAAATGGCCAAGGAGCAGTCTTCTTTTTCCATCGACGATGTCCTCGACCGCCTCTCCATGAAGCTCATCAACCGCCATCCTCATGTGTTCGGCGACGTGAAGGCGGAGACTTCAGCTGAAGTCAAGCGCAACTGGGAAGCTCTCAAAGTAGAAGAAAGAAAAAAGCGTGGCGCCGCGGAGAATCCCGCTGAGTCAAAAAACGAAAAGCACTCCATCCTTGACGGAGTGTCGTCCGCCATGCCATCTCTGCTCGAGGCCTACAAGCTGAGTTCGCGCGCCGCGCAGACCGGCTTCGATTGGCCCAGCATCCAAGGCTTGTTCGATAAGTTGAACGAAGAGACCAGCGAACTCCGCGAATATCTCGCCGAATTCCCGCCGCCCGGTCCGCGGCCCCACGGTCGCGGCATGGCTGGATCGGGACGCGCGCCCATCCCCGAAGAGTTGCAGGCGCGACTTGAAGAAGAAGTCGGCGATCTTTTCTTCGTTCTGGTCAACATCGCCCGTTACCTCTCGCTAGATCCCGAATCCGCCTTGCGCAAAACGAATCGCAAGTTCAAGCGCCGCTTTCAGTGGATGGAAGACCGCCTCCAAAAATCCGGCCGCTCCCCCGATCAGACTCCGATGGAGGAATTAGAGTCCCTTTGGCAGCAGGCGAAGCGCGAGGAAAGCAAACGCAGGGATCAGTAAGGAAATGCTTAACCCTCAACGAAGGCATCATCCCGAAGCCCCGCGTTTTTACCAGCGGTGCGAGGGATCTCGCGCCAGTCATGATTGCTCTATGGCCAGGGGCGAGCCGCTGAATGCGAGATCCCTCGCGCAGCTGAAAAACGCCGCGCTTCGGGATGACGCCTCTGAGTCGGGTGACCGATGACCGCCGACTCCATCGCACTTCGCCGCTGTCATGCCATCGAAGAATTCCGCGCCTGCGTCGCGCTGCAAAAAGAAGTCTGGAATTTCAGCGATGCGGAACTCGTCCCCCTGCGCATGTTTGTCGTCGCCGATAAAGTGGGCGGCCAGGTCATGGGCGCCTTCGACGGCGATGTCCTGGTCGGCTTCGCGCTCTCCGTTCCCGGCACACGCACCGGCCACGTCTATCTGCACTCGCACATGCTCGCCGTGCGGAAAGACCATCGCAACGGAGGCCTAGGCCGCCGCCTGAAGCTGATGCAGCGCGCAGACGCGCTCGCCCGAGGTATCGAACTGATCGAGTGGACCTTCGATCCCCTCGAAATCAAGAACGCCTATCTCAATATAGAAAGGCTCGGCGCCATTGCCCGCCGCTACAATATTAATCAATACGGCATCACGTCCTCGCCTCTGCAGGGAGGCCTGCCAAGCGACCGTCTCATCGCCGAATGGTGGCTGAAATCGCAGCGGGTCGAGACTTTGCTGAACCAGGGAAAGAAACCACCGGTCGTCAGCGAGTGCGGCATCGCGGTGCCGGCGCAAATCTACGAATGGAAAGCATCTCCGGAGACGCGCCTTAAGGCCCAACAAGTGCAGGAGCGCAATCGCGAACGGTTTCTGCGCGCGTTCCTCCAAGGACTCGCCGTGTTAGGGTATGAGCGCGACGCCGAAGGCAACGGCAGGTTCCTCCTCGGACACTGGGACGAAAAATGGTCATATGCCTCGGAAGGATGATCCCAGTCGATTCACCCCAGAGCCACATACACACAGATACCGTCCCTCGCAGATGGAGTTAGGTAGTGCGTATCTGTAACGCCGCTCATGGGACGCACAGGAAGTTTACAAGCTCAAACTCTAAAAGGCCTCGACTATTTCCCAACGCGGAGCTGTAATAACGGCAAGGGTCGATGAGTATGACCACTTCAGTGGGGATCTGCTATGGGGTACTTTTTAAACAGCTCATCGAGTTCGGCTTTATGATCCCGAAAGAGCTTGACGTTGTCTGGGTTGACGCCGCTTTTGGCGACATCGGACATGCTGGCGCCAGCCTGCAGAGCTGCGGCGGCCAAGCCGGCTTGAACGATGCTCATTAGCGAGAGCGCGAACTTTCGTGGGGTGAACCCGTGCGCGGCGGCGATCGCGATGAGCTTTGGCGAGGAACTGTAAACGGAAGCCACTTGGCCGATGGTAGCTTGTTCGTCTTCTTGGTTCGCGTCGCTCCTCTCCTTGTTGGATTTCTGCAACGCAGGATCACTTTTGAGGGCGTCCCGGATAGCGCCAAAGACAATATCCATTGTCAGCGTGTAAGTCTTGAGCTCGGCTTCGTCCTTTTTCAGCTCAGCCGTATGCGCGGGAGAGTCCTGACCGTAGCTTACAACGGAAATACCCGAAACGGCGACGGCCAGAACGAGGGCGGCAGTGCGAAAAAACATTTTCACCTCAAGAAGTTAGACGATGAACAAGCCATTCAATTGAATCATCGGGAAAGCTTCCCTGCAACGGAATTTTTTTCCGCCGCAACTTGCCCGCTGAGTTAGCGTGGCGTATCGTTAATTGTTACGGGTACCGGTGCTGCCAGACTCTTGTAAGGAAGGTGAAGCCATGGATACTAAGCCTTCTACACCTCAGCAAAATCCACTCGGGGATCTCGACCAGTGGGACGAATTTCTCGCGGGGCGCTACAAGGAAGGGAAATCCCAATCAGAGTTCCGGCAGTACGACGCCGCAGCCAATCCCGGGGTCGCGGAGTTTTATCGCCTTAATCATGGCTACCAGACTTATGAATATGTCCTGGCCAAAGAGAAGGAATACTTCGGTCTTAAACGCGGGAAGAAGAGTATTTGGGAAGCCGCAGAATACCTCAATAACCTGGTGGATGACAGCGATCCCGACACGGACCTCACCCAGATTGAGCACCTGTTGCAGACCTCTGAGGCTATCCGCAGAGACGGCCATCCCCGCTGGATGGTCGCGGCCGGGTTTGTGCACGATCTGGGCAAGGTATTGTGCCTTTATGGCGAGCCGCAATGGGGGGTCGTGGGCGACACTTTCCCAACCGGCTGCGCTTACTCCGATGCCATCGTCTTTCCGGGATATTTCCAGGCAAACCCCGATCGCGACAACCCGCAGTATCAGACTCGCTTTGGCATCTACGAGCCGAACTGCGGTCTCGATAACGTGCACATGTCCTTCGGGCACGATGGCTACATTCACGAGGTCCTGAAGCATTGCCTTCCGATGGAGGCCCTCTACATGCTCCGCTATCACTCTTTCTACGCTTGGCACCGACACGGCGCGTACGACTATCTCTGTAATGAGCAGGATCGCGAGATGCTCCAGTGGGTTCACAAGTTCAACCCGTACGACCTTTACTCCAAAGGTCATGCCAAGCCCAATTTGAAGGAACTAAAGCCGTATTACGACGATCTTTTCGCCGAATTCTTTCCGATGCAGATCGATTGGTAGTGGCGGACGAGGTCGCTGATTCGCTTAAATTTGCAGCCTCCTGCGGTTCAGTCCTCGATAACCTAGAGGCTCCTGCCGCGAGATCGATGGCCAAGGCAAAGGTCTCGGAATCTAGCTGCTTCTTCTCAGGCAGAATGAAGGCTATTCGCAATCATGGTGCAGGACCTCTCTCTTCATCATCATCCCGTTAGTTCGCTTTTCCTGACAACGGATCAGTGCGAGGCCGCAGGGCGCACGCTCAGCGAAGAGCAGATCGAGTTTTTTCATGAGCATGGATACCTTAAAGGAGTCCGCATTTTGTCGGACGAACAGGTGGAAGTGCTCAGGAACGAATTGGCTCGACTGTTAGACGCACAAGTCGAAGAGCGAGACTTATTTTACGAATATAACTCGAACGAGTCAGGTGATCCGAATCACGTTCTGTTCCATGCGCTGGGCGCATGGCGCATAACGCCCGGTTTTCACGATCTCCTCTGGCATCCTGCATTTACAACCCCAGCAACGCAACTTCTGGGGGGACCGGTTCGATTCTGGCATGACCAGCTCTTCTGCAAACCTGCTCATCATGGTGGAGTTGTGTCCTGGCATCAGGACTATTCTTATTGGACACGAACGCAACCGCTTGCTCATCTCACCTGCTGGATTGGCCTTGACGATTCGACCCGTGAAAACGGGTGCCTGCAGTACATTGCAAGGAGTCATCATTGGCCGGATCTACCGATAACGGGACTGGCTGGCGACATGGACGCAATCAGCGCAGTTCTGGACAACCAACAAAGGCGCGAGTTCGAGCACCCGGTCGCGGTGGAATTGAAAAAAGGTGAGGCTTCATTCCATCATCCCCGGCTGGTACATGGATCGTTTGCTAACCATTCTGACCGCTCGCGCCGTGCCACCGTCATCAACGTCATGAAGGATGGCGTGCGCTCGGCGAGCAATGAACCGCTGCTTCGAGGTGTACCGGTCATCCCGCCCGGCCGGAAGGTTGAAGGACAGTTCTTTCCGCTACTATCCGAAAAAAGACAACAACGTTGAAAATCCTCGCGAAGAGGTCGCCGGTGTGGCAGCGCCCTGGCCGGGGGTGCCTCCGAAAGCGCTGGCGAAAGTCTGCTTCTTGGCAACCTCCTACCGGGGATACGCTCCCTTAATGTAGCCTTCCAACTCCTGAATGGTTTGTGCCTGACCGGAGATAATCCACTTCACCAAATCGCCAATTGAGACGACTCCAAGCACGGTGTCGTCCTGCACGACCGGTAGATGGCGAAGACGGTGGTTGGTCATAATGGCCATACACTCATCTACGGTGTGCTGCGGACTCACAAAGACCACTGGGCTGGTCATGATCTGGCTGACCAGGGTTTCCCTTGAAGAATGACCCAGGAGGATTATCTTGCGGGCGTAGTCTCGCTCCGAGAGGATGCCGACGAGTCTGTGGTTGGAGATAACCAGCAAAGCGCCAATACTGTGCTCGGCCATCTTCTCAATCGCTTCATAGACCGACTGATCGGGTGTGACTGATAGGACTCTGTTCTCGTCTTTGTTTTTCAGCACCAATCCAATGGCGTCGGAGAGTTTCATGAGGCCCCTTTTCCCATGCATTTATTTGCGCACAAGGCGAGAAGCGAGGGGATCCGGAGAAGCACTGTAACGGCTTTGCACGGCAGGACAGGGATTTCCAGACTGAGTGGCATGGCACCTCCTTGTTGCTCACGGGGAAACCGATGCGGCGGGCGAGATGCCTCTCGGTCTGCGCCACGGCCCCGAGTAAGATGTGCATCGGTTCCCGGGTTGCCTAACAGCTTTCGCTGGCGATAAGTCCGTTTACTCAGTTGCCATCCATGTAGACATCAGAATCGTACACCCAAGAGACTATCTCAGGCCAGAAGTAACCAGGGCCACCACGATAGAATAGCGGTCGCTTTCCTCGTCATGTCTGGCTACCACCGGCCTATCTGCTTGAACACTTTGCAGAACGGTACGTCAGAACATTTTTCCCTACTCAACTAATGGCCCGTATTCGAAGAATCACCTTGACGGTGTCCGCGTTCACGCCCCACAATTTCCCTCCGGCCGCGACTGGCGCAATGTCGAAATCTCTGGCATTCCTGCATTTCAGGTACTCCCATGCCCCGGCCAAGCTCAAGAGGGACCATCATGAATGCGACTACGCCGCATCGTCTTCTCGCAGTAATTGTTATTCGCTTCTTTCTGCTGTGCGAAGTTGCTGTGGGGCAAGCAGTCTACGGCAACATCAACGGTACCGTGAACGATGCTAGCGGCGCGGCCGTTGCGAATGCTGTGATTACCATTACCGATACGGATCGAGGTGGCAACTATACGACGACCACAAATGAGAGACACGAACTAAGAAATGCCGGGCGTAACTTTATACTGGAAGCCAACCGGAGTCTGAAATGAATCGTCGAGAGATGCTGAGAGGTACTGGGGTGGTTGCGGGATCAGCGGCTGTGAAGGCTGTGGTAGCCCAGACCTCATTCGGCCCGGCGCAGCCTGAACGGAAATGCAAGATCGTCGTCACCGGCGGACATCCCGGCGATCCGGAATACGGCTGTGGTGGCACCATCGCGCGACTCACCGCATTGGGCCATGAAGTAGTGCTGCTCTATATGAATGATGGAGCCTGGCATCAGATTTCGGCGGCTACGCGCATTGCTGAGGCGAAGAAGGCGTGTGAGATTTTGAAGGCACGGCCGGCCTACGCAAATCAGATCAACGGCCACTCGATTGTCGACAACGCCCATTACCAGTCGTTCCAGGGCATCCTCGAAGCGGAGAACCCGGACGCTGTTTTCACTCATTGGCTTATCGATAATCATCCCGACCACCGCGCGATTGCGAACCTGACCTACGAATCATGGAAACAACTGAAGCATAGCTTCGCCCTGTACTATTACGAAGTTTCGGATGGCGAAGATACAACGGAGTTCGCCGCGCCTACTCACTATGTGGATATAACAGACGTAATCGATGTGAAGAAATCAGCCTGCTACGCGCACGCCAGCCAGAACCCGGAGTACTACTACGGAGTGCAGGATACGGTTGCGAACTTCCGCGGCCTGCAGAGTGGCTCTAAGCGAGCGGAGGCGTACATCTTGCAGCTTGGGAGTACATATGACATTTTCCCGCGGATGGGCCTCCGTCCACGATAATTACCGGCAACGGCACGGTAACTACGTGTACCGGTGCAGTCTGCCGTGGTGCCCACGCCCGGCCCGCATAGTTTTTGTCCCACCGATGAACTGTTTGCTGCATAAATGCTTGCCGATTCGTAGCCATTCGCTTGGCTTCGCGAACATGCAGTAGGCTGTCGGAAAATTTGGCAAGCTTGGACGCGCTGGCGGAGCCCCGGAGACGGTCGGTCTGAATCTTCCAAACCGCTTCACCCAGATTTAGCGTGTACATGGGATGCGCCCTGCGCTTGACAGCGAGCCCGCCAACTCTCGAAAGTCTCCCTGCATCTTAAATGTGCGCAATCCGCGGGTCGGCGAACCTGCCTCCGCCTTGCGCACGAGATTCGGTTTCTCTTTGGCGAGACAATGGAGCTTCATCCGCATCGCAGGGGCGACGATTTAGAGGCGGGTCGCGCTATTGTTTCGACGGGCAGATATTCGAGTTCCAACCCTCGTGCGCAGCAGCCCAGAAGCATGCTGCCCCGGCTCATATCGCCACGTCCGAGGAAGTCCTTGGGAAACAACAGGCGTTCTCCGAACACTTCCGTTATCGGCGTGATGTACTTGGAGCTGGCAACACTTCCCAAAAGGATAACGTCGGTTTCATTCCCCACCATTTCTCGCAAGCGCCGCAGATCAGAGTCGAGAGGCACTCGATACTGCGAATTCTTCTCATCGATTGAAGTCGATGAGATCCTGCGAAGGTCGCTCAATGTGACCACGGTGTCGGGCAGCATTAATCCGGCTCCGGTAATAATTTGCACGCCCCCAATTCCGGCAGGAGGATTCTTGAATTGTTCTGCATAATCGAGTTTCCCGCGAAAATACAAGCTGCTGATGAATCGATACACCTCGCCTAACGGCGCTCCCGAGCTCCTGAGGCGTAAGGCCAGGTCAGATTCTCCTGTTGTACCGAGAAGCCTTTGCCCGTTGACGCCCGAAGCATTGGCCGGCGACAACAGAAAAATCCGTGTGCGAATCTCGAGATTGCTCATTGCCGAAAAGTCTTTTCGTCCCTCTTTTTACTCACTACGGAGGTTTCTTTAACTTTGTACAGCAACTCTAGCATCGAAACTCGATTCCCATTTCGTATACGTTCAATCATATCTCGCTCGAACAGGGCGGAACTGATGAACTGGGTGCAGAGCGTTCGCGATAACGGCAAATGATGGAAAGGCCAGAACCGGAAACTTTGTGGGAAAGGAATAAATCCATCGGGTTTCCTCTGTAGGCACACCCCCCTCCCGTGAGGCATCATATGTAAAGCGTCCTGCGTCTCGAAGGGCCGAGGGACACTGCGGCCGAATCAGTCAGAACATCAAGCGGAATGCCGAGCCGGGGCTGAAGCTCCGCTCTGAAAGATGACATCACCTATGAAAACATTCGTGACGAATTCTCGCTGTAGGATCGCGCTGTTAGCAGGATTGCTGGTAAGCACTGCGCTGGTACAGCGGGGACTGGCGCAGGACCAGTACGATCAAGAGGATCCGCCGAGTCGCGTAGCGCGTCTCGGATATATGCAGGGTTCCGTCTCATTTCAGCCCGCGGGAGAGTCTGAGTGGGTGGAAGCTGCTCAAAACCGGCCGATGACAACCGGCGACCAGATATGGGCCGACCAAGACTCGCGCGCGGAACTCAATTTGGGTTCCGCGGTCATCGATCTGAACAGCAATACCGGGATGTCCTTTCTGAATCTGGATGATCGCACGGCGCAAGTCCAACTGAGTTCGGGATCCATCAATATCCGCGTCCGTCATTTGGGCCGCGACGATGTGTTCGAGATCGACACGCCGAATCAGGCATTCTCCATCTTCCAGCCGGGCCGATACCGCGTGGAAGCCAGTGAAGATGGAAGTTACACCGTGGTCAGCATTCGCGAAGGAGAAGGCGAATCAACCGGCAACGGGCAAACCTATACCGTGCATGCTGGCCAGCGTGCCACTTTCGAAGGAACCGACAGGCTCAATGCGCAGGTCGAGGATATCGGCCATCCCGACGATTTCGACAATTGGAGCGAGGCCCGATATCGGCGCCATGAAAATTCGCGGTCAGGGCGATACGTCTCTCATGATGTTGTCGGCTACGAGGATTTGGACGACAACGGCGACTGGCGGCCTGAGTCGAGGTACGGGAACGTCTGGTTCCCGCACGTGTCCGAAGGATGGGCCCCTTATCGTGACGGCCACTGGGCCTGGATCGATCCATGGGGATGGACCTGGGTGGATGAGGAACCTTGGGGTTATGCCCCGTTTCACTATGGACGCTGGTTGTCCATTGAAGGCCGCTGGGGTTGGGTGCCGGGTCCAATGGAAGTGGCGCCGGTGTATGCGCCCGCTTTAGTGGTATTCGTAGGCGGGGGCGGAGGATTCGGCGGCAATATGGGTTGGTTTCCTTTGGGTCCGCGAGAAGTCTATGTGCCCTCGTACCGGGTGAGTCGTGGATATGTCAATCGCGTCAACATCAGCAACACCACGGTCAATGCCACGACTGTCACCAACGTCTATAACACGACGATCGTCAATAACAACACCACCATCAATAACTTGACGTACGTGAACAAAAGCGTTTCCGGCGCAGTCACCGCGGTCCCTCGCCAGGCTTTCACGAGCGGACAACCCGTTGCGCGGGCGGCGGTCGTGGTTAACGCGAGGGAAGTGGCTTCAGCTCCCGTGACCGCAAGAGCGGCGGTAGCGCCAACATCGAACAGTGTGTTTGGATCGCATGCCAATGCGGCGAACAATACGGCGAGCCCAGTGAAAGCTCCTCCAGCTGCCGTGGCCAGTCGTCCGGTTGTCGCAAAAGCGCAAGCGCCGCCCCCGCCCGTGCCTTTTGCGGCGAGGCAGCAAGCGCTGGCGGCACATCCGGGGCAGCCAATAGCGCGGCAGGAGATGCAACGTTTGCAGCCCGCGAACAACGCGGCAGCAGCAGCCGCACGTCCGCCGGTTAGACAAGCTCCCCCGGGAAAACCTGCTACGGCTACTCTTGCAACTCCTGGCAGCAGCCCGGCGAATGCGCCCGCGAACCGTCCGGGCAATCCGCCTGCGGCCAACGAACGTCCCGGTGCGAACCCTGCACAACCGAATCGCCCCACTCCGAACAATCAGCCCGCGCTGAATAATCGTCCACCCTCGGCGCAACCGAATAACCAACCGAATCAGCCTCAACCAAATCAACCCGCGCCGAATAATCGTCCGGCAGAGCCGCCGGCACGGAACGATCGTCCGCCCTCGGCGCAGCCGAATAGCCAACCGAATCGTCCGCAGCCGAATCAGCCGGCGCCGAATTACCGTCCAGCAGAGCCGCCGGCACGGAACGATCGTCCGCCCTCGGCGCAGCCGAATAACCAACCGAATCGTCCGCAGCCGAATCAGCCGGCGCCGAATTACCGTCCCGCCGAGCCGCCGGCACGGAACGATCGGCCGCCTGCAGCGCAGCCAAACAATCAGCCTGCACCGAATCGTCCGCAGCCCAATCAACCGGGCCCGAATTACCGTCCCGCCGAGCCGCCGGCACGGAACGATCGACTGCCTGCAGCGCAGCCAAACAATCAGCCTGCACCGAATCGTCCGCAGCCCAATCAACCGGGCCCGAATTACCGTCCAGCAGAGCCGCCGGCACGGAACGATCGACTGCCTGCAGCACAGCCAAACAATCAACCCCCGCCGAATCGTCCGCAGCCCAATCAGCCGGCGCCGAACTATCGTCCGGCGGAGCCGCTGCCACGAACGGCCCCTGCCGAGCGTCCTTCGACTCCTCCGCCGAGCGAGCGTCCGCAGCAGCGTACGTCACCTCCGCCGCAACCTACTCCGCCTCCAGCGCAAACGCGCCAGGCTCCGCCGCCGCAACGTCCGCAAACGCCCGAAGAAAAGAAGAAACAGGAGGAACAGAAGAAGCCGCAGTGAAGTGTCGCAATCGTGACTCAGGTCGGCAAAAGAGCGTCCAAAGTTTCGGACGCCCTTTTGTTTTAGGCCAGCATTCGCGGAACCCGGTTTGTCAGTGCACGCGAAACAAGTGATCGAGCAGGAAGAAGAATCCAGCGCCCACGAAGACAAGTAGAGCCATCTTCATCGCGGGCTCCTTGTTGACCTCGGGAATCAAATCGGAAGCCGCGACGTAAATCGTGACACCCGCGGCCAGCGGCAGTCCCGCGCCCACGTGGTGGCGGAACAGCGCCATGGTCAGAACGCCGGCAAGCGTTGACCCGCCCAGAACCACCGATGCGCCCCATGCCGTGCCCCGGCTGCGACCGCTGGCCAGCATCACAGAACTCACGGTGAAGCCCTCCGGAATCTTGTGCAGAAAAATCGCCAGAAAGATCAGCCATCCTAGCCAGTTCGATACCAAAAATCCGGAGGCGATAGCGATGCCGTCGAAGAATGTATGAATGATGAGTCCGAGCAGTACGGAGTATCCCTTGTGGGAGTGCATAAACTCATCGTGATGTGTTTCCTCGCCAAAGTGAAAGTGCGGCGTGACCGTGTGCTCGAAGAAATGAATAATCAGATAGCCCAACAGGACAAGGAATGCAGCCGACCTTCCACGTAGCTCGAGGCTTTCCGGGACCATCTCGACGAGAGCTGTCGCGAGCATGAACCCCGCACCCAGTGCGACAAAGTAGCGAAGATAGCGCCGTTCCCAGTGCCGCTGCACGATGATCGCGCCGCCGAAAACATTGGCCGCCGCGGCGGTCAGGCCGAGCAAGATGCTGGTGGCAATGGGATGCATATGATGTGTGCCGAATGCTGACTACTGCTTTTTCGCAGACGCTGTTTGTTTCTGCAATTCGGAAAGGAAGGCCTGTTCCCGGTCAGCGACGTAGTTCTTATAGCCTTCTGGGTCAACGTATGGGTTCGTTCCGCCGACGCTCAGTTTTGCATACTTCGCTTCCATTCCGTAGTAACTACCGTGAGCGCCCAGGAAAACGTCGCAGGGAAGCGACTTGAGCAAGCGAAACTCGCGTGCGTAATCATCGGTGATCTCGGGATAGAGCGCGTTGTTTAGAAGCTTGTATCCGGGATTAACGTTAGGGCTGCCCACGATCACAACATCGTAAGTTTTCCCCGCCTCGCGCACTCTTAAACTCCAAGTCGTGCAACCGCGCGTATGCCCGGCAGTCTTGTGAGCGATCAGCGCGGTGTCACCTATTTTTACTTCATCACCATCATGGAGCACCCGGTCCACCTTGGCCTCCGGATAGAAGAGCGTGGCATCGTTTCCGTACTGGAAATCGCTCTTGCCGCCTGATTCGACGACGCCTACGTCCCCATCCATGACCATGTATTTGGCGCCTGTCAGCTTTTTCACCTCTGCGCTGCCTCCATCGTGGTCGAAGTGAGCGTGGCTGATCAGCAGGATCTTCACGTCATTGAAACGAAACCCCAACTTTTCAACGCTCTCTCGAATCAGCGGAGCTGAAGTCTTCAGATTGCTGTTGATCAGAATGTGACCGGCGGAGGTTGTAATCAGGTAGGAAGCCAGCCCGCGGCTGCCTACGTAATAGATGTTGCCGATCATGCGGTGCGGGGGGAAAGGTTCAATCCAGTCCGCGGAACCGAGTGGCGTAGCTTTGGCTTGGATGGCGTCGCTCTGCCCGCGATTAGCCGCTACAGGGTTGGTTTGTGCGAACGGCCGACCGGCGAAGCCCAAGACCAAACCAAACAAGATCATGCGAATGAGCATATGTGGAAGAGTATACGGCGGTACGAGACCATATCTTTTGGACCCCGGGGTCGCGGTCTAAGAACTAGAGAATCGCTGCAGTGCTACTATCCGCTGTGCCGAATGTGCATCACATCCCCATCCTGCACGATGTAATCCTTGCCCTCGAGCCGCAAAGTGCCTTTCGCGCGGGCATTCGCTTCTGAGCCGGCTTCGAGAAGCTGATCCCAGCGGATGGTTTCGGCGCGGATGAAATGCTTTTCCAGATCGGAATGAATGGCGCCTGCCCCTTCTTGAGCCCGCGTGTTGGCGGGAATTTGCCAGGCGCGGCACTCGTCTTCCCCCGCGGTGAAGAATGAGATCAGACCGAGCAACCTGTACGTTGTGCGTATGAGACGGACCAGGCCGCTTTCCTTCAGACCGTAGCTGGAAAGAAATTCTGCGGCATCGGCGTCGCTCATTTCAGCGAGCTCCGCTTCGACCTTCCCGCAAATAGCAGTGGCTGCCGCGTTGGGGCGGGCCGCAATCTCCGTAAGCTTGTACTTGTTGACCGCCTCTTCCAGCTCTGTGCCCAGCTCGGTCGACTCGCCGATATTGAGCACGTAAAGAATCGGCTTCTCGCTCAGTAACATAAAACCACGCAGCCGCTTCTTGTCCTCGGGAGTCATTTCCATTTCGCGCAACGGCTTCTCCGCTCCAAGATGCGCGTTGGCACGCTTGAGCAATTCGAATTCTTTTTCAAGCTCCGGAGTCTTCATCTTCTTGAGATCCTTCTCCAGACGTTCCAGACGTTTCTCGATCTGGCCGAGATCGCTGACCATGAGGTCAAACTCGACATTCTTGATGTCGCGCAAGGGATCAATCTCCTCTACTAGTGGAACCGACGGATCCTCAAACACGCGCACGACGTGAGCCAGCGCGTCCACCTGGCGCAGGTGGCCGATGTACGCGGTTTCCTTCAGTGCATCCTGGCCGATAGCGCCGACATCGACGTATTCCACAGACGTGTGCGTGAGCTTCTTGGGATTGTAGAGCGCGGCCAGCCGGTCGAGGCGGTCGTCGGGAACTTTCGCGACGCCGATGTGCGCCTCGCGCGGATTCGCTTGCGCGGACAGATGCGCCTTAGTAAGAATTCGAAAAAGAGATGTTTTGCCCACCTGAGGCAGGCCAATAATGCCAGTTTTCATAAGAACAGCCTCTAGCTGCTAGCTCCTAGCTTGTAGCCAGCACTGCGCTGAATTTAGGACAGGATTGACGGTGCGATCGGCAAGCGTCAGACAACCTTTCAGGATAAATGATCTAGTGGGAATTGCCCAAAAGCCTCTGCGCTGGCGAACTACTGTTTTTCTGCGGGAAAATTCAGCCGTAGTCCAACGCGATACAGAATCGGCGGCCCGATATTGAACAACGATCCACCGGAGACCGGCGTATTCGCTACGTTGTAGCGCTGGTCCAAAACATTTTCGGCTGCGGCAAAGACTTCCAGATTGCGCGTCAGGTTGCGTCCGATCTGCAGATCCATGCTGTAGAAGCGGCCCAGCGGGTAGAGATTCTGGTCGTCATCGAACTGGTTGCCGACGAAGCGTCCCTGCACACTGAGCATGATGCGCGATGGGTTCCAATAACGGGCTTCCCAGGTAAAGACATTTTGTGGAACCTGTGCGACTCTTTTTCCCAACAGAGAAATTTCTCCCTGCGGGACTGTAAAGTTAAGTACCGTCGCCGCGGTGAAGTCGTAGCCGGCGGAGATCTGAATATCGCGGCTGATGTGCGCTACACCGTCGAGTTCAACTCCGCGCGAGCGGATGCGGCCCAGATTTTCCTTTCGCCGGATGACAGGAGAAGATGTGGGGTTGATCGTAACGTTCTGGACGGGATCCACGATGTCGCTCCAGAAAAATGTTCCGCGAAGATTCAGCCTGCGTTGCAGTGTGCTGATGTTCACTCCCGCCTCAGCCCCGGTGAGGCGTTCGGCATTGAGGTAGGGATTGTTCTGAGTAAGAACGTTCGCGACGCGAAAGCTGCGGTATAACTCGTTCAGAGTGGGGGCGCGAAAAGCCCGATAGATCGATCCCGTGACCGAGACATTGCGGCTCAGCGCGCGCAGTACCGAGAGCCTTGGGCTAAAGGCAAGATCATTCCGCGATGGATACAGCGCGCTGGGAGAAGCAGCGCATGAGCCAGAAATGGGCGTGCAGATTGAGCTGGCTTTGAAATTGTTCCAGTCGTCGAAGCGTCCGGCAAGAATGATCGTCCAATTGTTCCACCGGATTAGATCTTCCCCAAACCCTCCGAGAATGCGCTGCCGCCCTCCAGATGCGTTGTTTCGCGTGTGGGTGCCCGCGGTGAAGAGTTGTTCGTCGCTCGCGCCCATCACTTCCATCAGGTCCATGCCGGCGATCAGCGTCTGATGTTTGCCGAGGAAATGCGTCCACTGCGCCGCGCCTCCGACCACCTGTTCGGGGACATACTGGAGATCAGTGAGGGATTCGCTATTTCGGTTGGCCGCGACTGAGGAGAAGCGCTGATCGAATCCCTGTACCAGGCCGTATGCGCGGAAGATAAGGGAATCGCTGTCGCCGAATTGCCGGTCCAGCCCAACTGCGCCTTCGCCCATGCGCGTGTCGTTGGTCTGAAGCGCGGTGCCATTGTGCCGAAATTCCGTGTAGTAGCTGCCGCGTGCGAAGACTCGGCCTTTTTCTCCCAGTTGATGACCAACGGTGAACTCTGTCGTGGCGTCCTTCGAATTGGCGGCCGTGTCTACGCTTCCGCGCTGCCATGTAGGCACGATGATGTAGCCGTCGGTGCGGAACAGTTCGGAAGCGAGCGACAGGTCCCATGAGCCGGCGCGCGTTCCGGTCCAGAATGAAAGATCCGGAGTGCGTTCGTTGCCGTAAGAAGTCTCCAGCGTGAACGCTGGCCGCTCGGGTTGACGCGTCATAAATTGCACGACTCCCCCAAGCGCGTCGCTGCCGTAGAGGTTCGAAGCCCCGCCACGAAATACTTCCACATTGGCAAGGGACGAGCGCGGAACGCGGTCCCAATAGACCCAGCCGCCAAATGCATCCACCAGCGGGAGTCCATCTTCGAGCACCAGCGCACGGCTGGCGGCGGTTCCACCCAGGCCTCGCAGCGATACACCTTGATTGGAGGCGTTCGATGTGCGGCTATCCGATCGACGAAAGAGCGAAAATCCGGGGACTTGTCGAAGCACATCATCGACGCGCAACCCTGGAGTGGCAGCCACATCGGTACTGGTAAGCAGAATCGTGCTGCCCGGGGTTTCCGAAAGGCGCACCTCCGTACGTGCCGCGGAAACCGTGACCTGTTCGCTCGCCGAAGCAGGCTGCAGCACAATTTCGAGATTGACAGTGGTGGCCGAGCCGGCGTTCCAGGACTGGCGAACTTGGTTGAATCCTTCCCGGCTGATCTCCACGGTTCCTGAGGTGGAGGGAACAGCGGAAAAGACGAAGCGTCCGCTGGCGTCGGTCCTGGCTGCAACTTGATAGGGACCGGAGTTTAAAACGACCGACGCGTTTGCAATCACCGCGCCAGTGGTGTCGCGAACGGTGCCTTCGACGTCGGTAGTTTGCGCGGACAGGCAGGGAATACCGACGACCCACAGTAACAAAGCCATCCAACGGATCGTTTGTCGATTTAGCATCGGCGAAGTCGCAACGTCGATTTGAAGGTCTGACTTGAGCTCACCGGCCCCGCGATCCCATCACGAGAATTGCGCAAAAAGCGCGGTGCGACACGCCGAGCATTCCGGCGGGTGTAAGCGATTCTAATCACACTTAGACGTGACAGGGAAAAAAGCTATCTGAAATTTGCCTGAAGGCGCTCGTGCGAACTCCTCAGTTGAGCTGTGGCGCAGGGGCGAATACAAAGTTAATATTTCTTCAGCTTGCGAGCAGGCTCCCGGCTTGGGTTCTAAACTGGGATAATCAACCTATGGGTCTCCGGCGACGAATCTGATGAAGCTGCTGATCGTGGAAGACGAAGCGCGTATGGCGGACCTTCTTCGCAAAGGATTGACCGAAGAGGGGCACTTGGCGACTTGCGCGTCGGATGGCGCGGAGGGTCTGGCTCTTGCCAAGTCTTACGAGTTTGACGTGATTATTCTTGATGTCATGATGCCCAAACTGAGTGGATATGAGCTCGCCAAGCGTCTGCGCGCGGAAAAAGTTCGGACGCCCATTCTCATGCTCACGGCCCGCGACTCCGTTCCAGACATCGTGCGTGGACTTGATCTGGGCGCCGACGACTACATGACCAAGCCGTTTTCCTTTGACGAACTGGTGGCGCGTCTGCGTGCGGTAAAAAGGCGTGCGCTGGCGGCGCAGGACATGAATTTGCGAGTTGCCGACCTAGTGCTCGATCCTGCCAGCCGGGAAGTTGTACGCGGCGAAGAACGGGTCGCGCTGACGCGTACGGAATACAATTTGCTGGAGCGCCTTATGTACCGCGCCGGCAAGGTGGTTTCTCGCCGCTCTCTCATCGAATCGGTGTGGGGTTTCGATCGCGACATCGAAGAAAATACGCTCGACGCGTTCATGCGCTTGCTGCGCAACAAGATCGATTCGCCGGGCCGTCCAAAATTGATTCATACCGTGCGTGGCGTGGGATATATGATCCGGCCCGATGGCCAGGCATGAGAAAACCGGCATGAAAAGACTATCTATCGGCGTGCGACTTACACTCTGGTACTTGGTATTTTTTGCTGTCGCTCAAGTGTTCTTCGGCGTCGGCATGTGGCTGATCCTGCGGGACAATATTTATGATCTCGTGGATGACGGCCTCGAACAACAGGTCGATGACCTAAGGAGCCTTCTGCAATCTCAGCCGAAGGATAGCCCGATCACCAAGCTGCAGGAGGAAGTGAACGAAACATACGCCATTGAGCATCCCGGCGATTATCTTGAGGTCTATGCGGAAAATGGCGAGCTGATTTATCGCTCCGCGTTCTTGCAGGCGCACCAGTCAGAACTGTTGCCACTGGATCAAGTTAAGCGGCCCATCTTGAAAAACCGCAAGATCAATGGCCGGCATTTCCGTTTTATCCTGCAGAAATTGGACATTAACGGCCACGTCTACACCGTGCAGATGGGGGTCCCGGCCGAGGATGCGGTTGAAACTCTCCATCAGTTCCGTTCCTATCTGCTGATGTTTGCTCCTCTGCTGTTGGTGGCGGCGGCTGGCGGGGGCTACTGGCTGAGCCGGCGTGCCCTTGCTCCCGTGGATGCGCTGGTGCGAACGGCTCGCCAGGTCAGCGGAACGAACCTGAACAGCCGGCTTCAGAAACTACAGACGGGAGATGAATTGCAGCGCCTCGCGGACACGTTGAATGAAATGCTCGACCGAATTGAATCCGCATTTCTGCGGATCACCGAATTTACTGCGGATGCGTCCCACGAACTGAGAACGCCCGTATCTCTTATCCGGACCGAAGCCGAACTAGCCTTGCGCCGCTCTCGCGGGGAGGCCGAATACAAGGAGTCGCTCCGCCACATTCTGGTGGAGGCGGAACGGACCACCGTTCTTATCGAACAACTCCTGTCTTTGGCGCGCGCAGACTCGGGGCGCGAAACGCTCCGCCTGCATCCCGTGGATCTGCGCCAGACGCTGCGCAGCGTTGTCGACGGCTGGCAGCAGGTGGCCACAATTCGCAACCTGCAATTTTCCGCGAGTCTTGACGTCCCAGACTTTTTTGTTATGGGGGACGAGACCTTGCTGCGCAGGCTGGTCGACATCCTGCTCGACAATGCGTTCAAGTACACCTCCGCGCCCGGCTCTGTGCACTTGTCGCTCGAACCGAAAGGCGACAGCGCTGTGATCACGGTTCGGGACTCAGGAGTAGGAATCGCCGAAGAAGAGCAGAGCAAGATCTTCGAACGCTTCTACCGCGTCGACAAGGCTCGAAGCCGTGTACAGGGTGGCGCGGGTCTGGGTTTAGCGATCGCGCAATGGGTCGTCACTCAGCACCGCGGCTCCATCGCAGTTGAAAGCCGTTCAGGTGCGGGCACTACCTTTCGCGTAGAGTTGCCTATGATCGCGATCCCAGTGAAAAATCCGATCCCAGTGTGATCATATTCAAAATTCGCAACTGCTCCAGTACAATGGAAAAGCCTTCCTGACGCCGGGATGGCGGAACTGGCAGACGCAGCGGACTCAAAATCCGCCGACCTTCGGGTCTTGGGGGTTCGACTCCCCCTCCCGGCACCAAGATTCTCCTCATTGTTTTCAAGAGCCTACGGTGTCCCAGGGTGTCCGTTCGCGGGACTGACCAACGTGCAGGAACCCAACGTTTTCGAAGGTCCGAAAGGGCGAACTTGGAAGGGATTTTTCAACAACTGACCGCACTCGGGTGCGGCGTGCGACACCAGAGCAGCTGCTTAGTTCTCGGAAATTCCTGCTCCGAGAATGCTATGGACACGTCAGTTGCGCTGTACCTGTAACTTGGCATTCGCCGGCGCCGCCGCAAGGGTTCGCAGGGACCGTACCGGCGGGGCCACAGGAGTCGCCACCGCGCTCGGCCCAGGGCGACAAAATCATTGTGTATACCTGGCGCCGGACGAGGAAACGGTTCGCGAGCATGCGAAACGCGGAGGCTTCGCGGCGAATCGCGTCTCGGCGGTGCGGCGGATGATTGATCCCTAGACTGCGGATTGAGTTTGCCTTTAAGTTGGCACGCTAGAACCAAAAAAGGGGATATATACTCTTCTTCATCTCGGAATCCAACCTGGTTTCGAGCACCGCTTTTAGGAGGCACCCATGTGGGATCACACCGTTCGGTCCGGGGAGAGCCTTTGGTTGATCGCTACGCGCTACAAGAAGAATTTCAATGACGTTCTTCAGCTGAACCCGCAAATTAAAGACAGGAATAAGATTTTCGCAGGCATGAGCGTACACATGCCGGATCCCCCGCCGCGGGGCGAGGTGACCGTCGGTCCGATCACAGTTATCCAGAAACCCGCTCCCGCCCCGGTGCAAGTTCCGGATCAGACCTCGCACGCAGCTGACTCGATCGATGACGACCAGGTGCAGGGGATTCTTGACTATGCGGTAGATCTTGTCCACAAAAAGAAGCCCCAATCCGATGGCGTCGAGGAAGCCCTCGACTCCTGGCAGATCCTGCTTGTTCTCCGGCGCTGGGACGATACGCCGCAAACGATTCAAAACTATGAGCAATGGCAATCGCTCCTGGAATTGCCGCAAACGCCGCTCGATCGCAATCTCAACCTTATGGCCGCTGAGCATTATTCGTTTGCGCGCTACGTTGCCGCAGGTTGTGGTGATCCGCACACAGAAGGCGTATTGAAGACATATTTTGCCGCTAAGTCCGCGGTAAGTTTCTTCCCCGGAGGCGAGAAGCTGCTGAGGACTGACCCCAAACATCCGGTGCTGCCCGAGTCCCCCGCGTCGCGGAAGTGGATGGCGAAGGGCGTGCAGGAGGGCCTCCTCGACTATAGGAATGCGCATGGAGGCCATCTGGGGGAGAACTTTTCATCCCGGTCTGTGGTGACTGGCAACGCTGGGCCACAGTACAAAAAAGCAAAGGACACTCTTTACGGAACGTAAGCAACTGCCTCGCGATTGCTGGTCTCAAATTTGGCTTGGGTCTGATTTGGCTCCGGGGAAACGATTGAAGCGCTGAGGGCACACGCTGATACTTAGTTTGAGTTTTGCTTGAGCGGGCTGCGCTCGTCGCCGCACGCCAAGGTAACCGCGATAGCGAGAATAGCAAGGAAGAAAACGGAAAGGCCGTACTTCCTCATGTAGACCTCCTGCCGCGTAGGACTTCCGGGCAAAAGAACTCGGGTTGCCTGCTGAGTACTATATTCAAATTTTCTCGCGTAGCCCAGTAGTTGTCGTTAGCAGGCCATAGCGCTCAAAACCCCTTTAATGAGCGATATGGCGATCTTACGCCAACTATCCGCAAAGCTTGAGCGCTTCAAGCCAGCAACGACCGCTAACTGTAGAGAACAGTGGGTGGATAAGGTGTGACCGGCCCCTGCTTCCCGGTGAAGTAAATGCGGTTATTTCCGTCCGGGCAGTACACCAAACCCTTTGCAACTGTGGTTGTCACCTTACCGAGCAACCGCACATTCACACCGTTGCCTCCGCTGCTAGCCTTAGCGCCGCTGGATTCAGCAATGTCCAGATCCACCTGATTGGTCCCGGCGATCGCGGTCACTGCGGAAACCACGCCGATGTGGAAGGCTTGCGATCCGGTGGCGGAGTTGTAACCACCGCCGGCTTTCGGCTGCGCGGCAATGTTCGGATCGTCATTTTTCACATCCTTGAAAAAGACAGCCGCATCGTCCTCTTCAATTTCACTTGCGTTCTTTCTTTGAAGTTTGGGGAACATTCCCCAAATCGTTCTCGGCTTGAACCCGGTCGCGCCCGTCGGACTCGGAGCGCTGACACTTGGACACCCCATACCCCAGTAGTTCGCTACGAATCCGCCGCAGTCGATGCCCAGATTGTTGTCGACGTACGGCGTCAGAGTCTTCTCGTCCACCAGACTACAGAGGAGGGCGAGCCAGAGAGCTTCCTGTATCTCGGTGGGTGTCCCCTTGCCGTTGTACACGCGCCACAGTGAGGTAGTTACATACTGGTCCCCCCGGACTTGGAAGGTGCCGGGCAACGCCCTACCCGGTGGCAAACCCGCCTGCTTGGGCAACGCTCCGATCAACTGGGCGTATGCACTAGCCGCTCTGGTCGATTGCGTGCCCAAGCCGCTTTGCAGATAGTTACGCACCGAAATTGGGGTAGTGGTCACGTCATTTTTCCAGACCTGAAGCTGCAGATACGTACGAACGTACTCGCTCGCTGACATTGAATCACCTCAACGGATCGTCCATGAAAGGGCAGGTTCTGCCCGTCCTCAAAACCGCAACATAGTACCACTTTCGTTTGCACAGGGGCGGGGTGGACGGGCGGAATCGGGCCTGTGAGGCGCCCCCGCCGATGACTCCCAGCTGGGTCAATAAGTGCAATGGGGATTTTGCAACAAGTGAAGGAGCGGCGAAGACTAACGCTGTCCAACCCATACGACAAAGGTCACTTCGTCACTCTCATATCGCCCCGTAATCTCCCAGCATCCAGTGGTTGGAAAGTTGATTCCCGTCATTAGGAATTGATCGTCCGCCGTCCAACTGGGACTGCCAGGTCCGTCGGTCTGAAGGGGCGGGGCAGTGGCGTCGATTCTCCTACCGCTGACTGTTAATTTCGCCTGGGTTCTAGCATGTGCGTCATATCCTTGTCGCCAAAACACTAGTTTTTGCCTGAAGATCGGATCGCCGTGGGTGTAGTGCGGCAAGCCGATCCACGCTCCGGTTTCGGGGAGAGCGGTCCATAACCTGTCGGTCCCGAACCAGAACTGGCCAAGCGATGGTTTCGCAGCATAGGGTGCTGGTGGCACGAAGGGTTGGGTTCCAGGCTTCGTGACGGAGCACGTCTCCGGCACAGCCAGTGTTTTTTTTGTTGGTCTTGGCCAAGAGAAAACGATGACAAGCACAGCAGACACAGCAAAGGGAGAAGGCGTGTAGACAGCATAGAGCCTCCAACGCAGATCAGATATTCTACATCTTCCAAAGACGGTTAAAAGACAACTGTTGTTAACACGATTTCGCTCATTGAGGGTTTTGAGTGTAATGGCGATGTTTCAACAGTTACGCTTGCTGGCACTTTCCTCAATCAATCTTCCGAAGAAATACCACCACATTGTTTGAGGCAAGACGCCGTTCACGCGGCGGAAAACAACTTTCCTCGATCAACCCCAGCCGCAGCGAGGCCATCGTCCTACCTGAGCCATCGGTTAACCCGGCTCAAGACTCCACTACCCGCACCTTCACGGGAAGCGGATGGGGATCACGTTGAGGACGTCCGACCAGGCATGCGAGATCATCCCCGGCCGCAGGCTTTTGCGCCAGTGTGCGAGGATTCCAAAGAGTAGCCCTAGCACCGTGATTGTGATCACCTGCTTACTTCCCTGGTCTCTTGTCGAGAGACACCGTAGTAAAACTGTAGTAGTTCCACGTTCAAAACGCGGCAACTCGGATAATGACGATGGGAATCGGCGTGCTGGTAAGCGGTTGAAGAATCAAGTAGAGTAGAGAATTTTCCTAACGGTTCAGAACCCACTGTGGAACTCAAAATCCGCCGACCTTCGGGTCTTGGAGGTTCGACTCCCCCTCCCGGCACCAGCCTTAAACCCAACGTTCATCCCTGTTTGAGCGCGTCTGCTCGCTCGTTCTTGAGGCTCGCCTCTAGCCTGAATTCCTTTCTGTGCGATTGATACAAAAATCGGATTGCGCCTTGGGAATGTGTCGAAGTGTTTTATCGGCCGCTGTTCGGATTCTGTAACAAGACCTAACTAAAGTCCGCATGATTCACGGCTCTCAAGTAGTGTAGCCAATTGTTGGTGGACTCTGGTTGTCGGGCGTCGCAACCATCATCGCTCGGCCTGGAGAACAGGGAGAGAGGCACGTGAACGAGGACGTAAGAGAAAAACGCCGTCACGAGCGACTTGAAATGGAGGTCGAAGTTATAGTTCGTACAGACAGTGCCATGTTACCAGGCCGGACTCAGGACATCAGCGAATCCGGGATTTCGGCGATTCTACCGGTCGAATTACGTGAGGGTGAGGAGGTCGAACTGCAAATTAGATTTCCACTCGCCACTGAGACCATCCGCGCCGTTGTGCGACATCGCAATGTCTTCCGTCATGGTTTTGAGTTCGTGCAGCCATTGCACGGGATTGTGGCGCCGTGACTGTGCCCACCCAAGCCCCTTCAATGCAGCGAATCCGCCGACCTTCGGGTCTTGGGGTTAGATTTCCTCCCGGTACCAATGGCTAAGATCATGCGAATCCGCTGAAGTCGCGTCTCGCCCGACCGCCTATGCGCGGATACTAGTGTTCAGCGAGCCCCTTGGTATACTCCATTCCGCGAAATGAAAAGACTCGCGAGTCACAACGTGTCAATTGGCTGAGGAGAAGTGAAGACAACTAGAAACTCCAGGGCGGGTCTCGGTGATCCGGGGCCTGCGCGCCGGTCTCCCAAACAACGAAAAGCGTTTCAAATTTAGCCCACCTAACGAAAAGATAACAGGTCGAAGGTCTGTTTTTTTCAAAGTAGGTCTGGAGCCGACATCTTGGCCCCGGCCAATCGTGTAATTTGTGCCGAAGGATGCTGTATGGCGTGAAGTTTCGACTAAGGTGTTTACCTGACCAAAGGCCCCTGTGGCCCCGTTCTCCTGGCGCATCAACCGGTCGTTTCTTTTTTTTCCGCTGGGAGACGCCTCTATGAGGCGCGACGAAGGGAGGAATTCCAACAACTAAATTGAGATAGCCCGAGAGTATAGGCGTTTAGACGCTCGGATAGCGGTCAAAAAACCACACGAGCGCGAGATGACGGAAGGCCTCCTGGTTCGCAGAATGGGGAGTGTCCGCAAGTGCCTGTGGAAAATGGTGTTTGAGCGTCACAGACAATCTACCCCGCAAAGTGGCAATGTGGATGCTATGGGAATTGGTAAGGTTCAGCCGCGCACCAGTTTGCGAAGGCAATGAACAAAAAGGGGGGAATCTGATGAAGGAACAGGCGGTTCGGCTGGGTCCACGCGAACAGCAAATCGTCGAGCTACTTTTGCAAGGTTGTGACAACGCTGAGATTGCCAGCCAGCTCAAGATGGCGAGGCGAACCGTGAAAGCTCATTTCAACCGATTATTTCTCCGTTTCGGAATCACCGGTGGTATCAAGCGAGTGAAACTCGCGACCCTGTTATATCGGAGGCAAGCATGTCTGCAAATGGACGGTATGGAACCCGTATCCCAAATGAACGTGAACACCGAGTCATCCAACTCGTTGCCGAAGGCTTGAAGAACAAAGAAGTAGCTGATGCCATCGGGACGACGGAGCATGTTGTAAAGAATTACCTGCGGGTGATTTACGACAAACTCGGACTTTGGAACCGCGTCGAACTCGCGCTGTGGTATGAGTCGCGGCGAAGTCCGTCGATGCTGGTAACCCAGTAATTCTCATCTTCATCCCGATGCCGAGGACGTCGCTACTCGAAGATGCGGCGTCCCTGGCTCGGGCCTGAATCTGCAGCAACTGTTTCGGTCTCCCAGATTACTGACATCCAAAAGCCTGAAGATGTCGCAGGCGTTCGTCCCGCACCTTTCACTCCCCTGAGTGCCGCGGCGTCGAGCAACACTCGTGCCTGATCGCAATTCTTCGAAACTCCGTCGCCTTTCAGATACATTTCCGATAGCAGGAAGGTCGCATCGGCATTGTGTTTGGCAATCGCTTTCCAAAGCCATTTCGCAGCTTCAGCGCTGTTGCGGCCTTGGCCGTTTGTACCATTCAGATAGCCTTGGGCCACGGCGAGTTCTTCGGCGCCACTTCCTGCCAATGTTTCGCGCGGAGGACTGTTCTCCGCTGTCGGAATGGTTCTCTGCGCCGCCAGATGGCGGTCTGCTTCGCTGCTTCCTTGCGAGCCGGTTCTTGCCGCGTCGGTCGGCGAGCGGATTGGGCGGCGGGACACTCGGATTTTCTGCGCGGACGTGCGGCGCTGATCCGGAGTATCAGTTTTCGATGGATTTGGCGGAGCTGGTGCTGGAGTTACTGGCTCTTCGGCAATCGCGAGGGAGGAGCGGGCGACGTCGACTTGGGTAGCTTTGCGATGACGCTTGTGCGCTTCGCCATGCCAGGTAGCCGAGAGCGCCAATAAAAATCGCCACGACAATCGCGACATAGATGCGATAGGAGCCTGAAGAGCCTGGCGTCGACAGAATCTCGTCGAGTCATTCGTCGTTGTAGTACTCGACGTCGTCGACCGCTTTGAAACAGCGACAGTTCGATTCGCAGTTCGAATCGCGGTTCATAAGATGCGTCGGTTCACGCAACATCATGCTCACTGGATCGTTGAACTCCCGCCGATTTGAACATCTTCGATCATACCGATCTTCTCGATGCAGATTCGGCGACTGCAATCGCGATGCTGCTTCCTCTCCCAGACGGGTACCGCACAGGCCGCAGAACCTCTGAGAGGAAGGGTTCTTTCGGCCGCATGCGTGACAGCGAACAAGCGTCGGCTGAACCTCCGACACCTGCGAGGCATGCGGGATGGCCGGCTCTGACGCCGACTCCGCAACGGAGGATGAAGCGAACGAAGATGGAGCGGCCGAGGATGAAGTGTCTGACGATGGCGCGGCGACCCCGGTCTTGGCTCGCATGGAATTTTCCGCTTCAAGCTCACGCAAAAGTTCCTGCACCGCCTGCTCGCGTTTTTCAGGCGGACTGGTGAAATAAACCTGGGCCCACCGGCCCATATTTTCTGCCAACAACGGATTCAGCAGAGGATTCAACTCGGGCGGTGGCAAAGTGCTGGGCTCTTCGGAATGTTCGGTTTGAGGCGACAAATAGGGTTCTCCCTTGCCAAGACCTAACCAAAATGAGCAGGTGAAACCTATATGTATGATTGCACTCCGACAGGCTAGGGGTTGTCAAATTAAACGACACCGAAAGCGGGATGAATGACCGCTCAGAGGTCGCTCTAGTCGCAGGCTTTGCGATAAGCGGGCTCAAACTGGTCCAACTGTGCATCCCGTTGAGAGCTGAATTTCCCCTTTGGGGTTTTTCCGTAGAGATCCGTGCCCGGGCAATAGTAAAGCGCGGTCTGCAGATCGACCCAAACTTGGGTTGCCGGGATTTCCTTTGTACTCCGTTGGTTCCGGCGCTTCCGCCAAGCCCAGCTTAACCAGGATTCGGTCGAAAAGCGAGAGATCGGCGTCCGGAGCCGCTCTGCGGTGCCCCGAGAACACCGTCGGGTTGCCGGTCGCGCTCGACTGAATGGTTGGACCAGATTCCCCAGCCGAATGACGCCCAGGAGCAGTACCACAGCGATTGCCAAGTAGATGTCTCCGCGCCGGGTATTCCAGAGCTCAGTCCAGGCACCGCGATCCTTGGCCATGGCCAGTTGCTGAAAGAAGTTCAGGTTGGTTGCGGCGGAACTCCGAGGTGCGGAGCGTTCCGATTTTGCGAGAGCCTGTCGGGACTGGTGCTTTAACATCGTTTTCCGGGATCGTGTGCCGAGGAATTTCGAGATCGGCGTGTGCAGCGTTCTCAAAATCTGCGCCGCAACGTGCTTCAGACAATTCCGCGAGCTCAGCCTTCTTGTGACGCAGAGGTTCGGCAGGGGAAAAAGGCTTGGGTGATTGCGCTTCGACGGAATGGACAGCCTCGTCGGAGTTGATTTGACCCAGATTCGCCACCGCCTTCTCGCGAACCACGGTCCCATCCCCCAGTTGGGCGCGTGGATTTTTTTTCATCGCCTCCTGCATATACCAAAGCGTCGCTATTGTGCTCTGCGTATTGGGCGCTTCATAATCGCCGCTTCGCGGCAATCCGCAGTTCCCGCAGAACTGCTCGTGCCCTATGAGTTCGTGGCCGCAGGCACGGCAAACGAAAGTTGACGTGGACCCCGCCGGCGATCGATTGCCGGCGTCGCCGGTGTCGGCGGCGTCGGCGAGCGCCGCCAGACTGGGCTTCAGTTTTTCCAAAGCCTCCAGCATAACGGCACGTTCGATCGCTAGAGACTTTTTACGATTGACCTCTTCATTTCTCGCCAACGCTTCGCTTAACAGACCAGCCATGAGTTGGCAGGTGTGAACATCCTCCTCCGTAAAAGCCTCCGTTTTGGGGAAATAGACTTCCAGACTGCCGGCGACGACGCCATCGTGAAAAACCGGAACCGCGAGCATTGCGCGTATGCCGCGACGGCGACACTCGTCCTGATTGAGACGAAGTTCCAAATTAACGTCGGCACAATGCAAAACCTTGCCAGTTCGAAGACAGTCGACGCAGAGGGCCTTTTCCCTGGGAACTTCAGTTTCCGTCGGCGGCGCCATAACACCCGCCGCTCTCCAGTAAGGCACTTTCTTGCTGTCGAGAATGCCGATAGCGGCGCCACTCGCTCCGGCAAACTCCGTCAGACGCTCTGCGACCAGCGACATTACGTTCTCCAATTCCACATGATGCATCTGAACCTGGTGCTGGATCTCGACGATTTGGGCGAGAATCAACGTGGAGCTAGCTTTGGCGGAATCGGCGTTGGAAGTTGGCAGCGCGTCTTGCGTCTGCGGCACGCCAGTGGCCGAGATGGCCCGATGTTCCGCAACTTGCTCCGCAACCAGCCGATCTCTAATCAGCTTGGGGTCAGCTTTCTTGTTTCGCAGTTCGCGGTTGTGCTCCTGCAGTACATAGGCCGCTTCCAGCACCCTTGCGAGAGTCTGCTCGTCGTGTATTGCTTTGTCCGTTTCTTCGAACACGATTTCTTTTTTCCACCAAATTCCGGGGGAGGTGTGCAGACCGCCAAGTGGCGGGATTACACCTATTTTAGTGCACATTCTCGACCAATACAGGCTCGAAGGTTTATACGACGGGGGTCGCCTTCAGAAGTTCGAATACCTTCGCACGCCTGCGGGGCGCTCAAATCTTTCACTAGTTTACCGCCGAAAGCGCTGCTCTTGCGAGTGTCATGAGCGCGAGAACGGCCGGTCTGGGCCTGGTAACCTGTCCAAAAATCTGCACGCCCGTTCAGGAATTGTCCTACTCAGATGCCGGAACGGCAACCGCCTCGCTCTTGCCGCTGAGATAGAAGTGCACCGCGGGAGTGATAATGAGCGAGAGCACCATGGAGATGAGAACGCCTCCAATAACCGCGATGGCGAGAGGTTGCAACATCTGCGAACCGGCGCCAATGGCGAAGGCCAGCGGCAGCATGCCCGCGACTGTAGCCAGGGCAGTCATGACGATAGGACGCAAACGTCGCCGTGCCGCTTGTAGCATCGCCTTTTCAGTGTCGAAGCCTAAGTCCCGCATTCTCTGATCGGCATCCAGCAGCAGGATGCCATTCTTGGCCACGATGCCGATGACCATGATCATTCCCATGAATGATGAGATGTTGAATGTCGTGCGCGTGATCAGCAGAGCAATGAAAACGCCAGAGGTCGAGAGCAATGCCGACGAAAGAATTGCAACCGGCGCAGCGAAGGTTCCAAACTCAAACAGCAGGACGATGAACAGGAGCAGAACCGCAAGAATCAACACGATCACCAGGTCGTGAAATGACCGCTGTTGTTCTGCGTACGTTCCCCCGTATTCCACGCGAATGCTGGACGGGACGTGCAATCCGGCGACGACTTTCTGTACGTCGGCCATGCCGCTGCCCAGGCTTCGGCCCTCGAGGCGGGCGGTCACCGCCACATCGCGTTGCAGGTTTTCGCGGCGAACCTCGGTCTGCCCAGGATTCTCAATCACGGACGAAAGCGCGCCCAACGTAGCTGTATGCCCGGTGCTGCTCACCAGCAAGGTATCGCGCATGGCCTCGAGCGATGCCCGATTCGCTGCAGGAAAGCGTACGCGCAAGGTGTAGGCGCGATCGTTGGTCACCACCGGTGTGGGTGCAGGCTCGCCCTCTAGAATTGCCGCGGCATCGAGCGCCACTTCCTCGGCGGTGAATCCGGCTCGCGCGGCCACGCTAGTGTCGACCTGGAAAGTGACCGCAGGCCCGCTGATGGTGTTGTCGATTCCATTCAGGATGTCCACCACGCCTTTGATTTTCCCGATAGCATCGGCCACCTTGGGCGCCCAGGCTTCCAATTGCTTCGGATCCTGCGAAAACAGCTTGATCTCGATGGGCTGTGGCGAGGAAGTCAGGTCGCCGATCATGTCCTGCAGAACCTGTATGAAATCGACATCGAGCGCAGGTTCCTCTTTTTTTATCCGGGCGCGGACCTCCGCCATTATGTCGGCGATGGCGCGCTTGCGCTTGGATTTCAACTTCACCAGAATGTCGCCACTATTGGCTTCCGTCACCGCCGCGAGTCCGAGTTGCAGGCCGGTGCGCCTCGACGTGCTTTCCACCTCAGGAAGTTCGTGCAGCATCTGCTCGACGTGGCTCACAACGCGGTTAGTTTCCGCCAGCGAACTGCCAGCGGGCATGAGATAGTCGACGGTGAATCCGCCCTCGTCCATTTCCGGAAGTAGGTCCGATCCCGAAAAGCTGTAGCAAACATAGGCAGCGACGATCAGCCCTGCGCTGAAGATGACGAGCAGTAGCGGCCGTTCCAGAGCGCGGCGCAGCCATCGCTCGTGGAAGTTCACGACGCGTAAGAAGAACCCGCTTAGATGTTTCTCTTCGGCAGCGAGCAGCTTCATCGCATCTTCTTTTTCGTCGGCCGACCCGCTAGGATTCTCGGGCGCCGCCATCGATGATCCAGATATCTCAGCATCCACGCCGTGATGGCCGCCCTTATCGCGTGGTCCCTTGATGAAGTACTGACTGAGGGTTGGAGTCCACGTTACCGCCAGCGCAAGCGACGTAAGCAGCGAGACTGTCATCGTCACTGCCAGCGCGCGAAAAAAAACGCCGGTCACGCCGGTGATCACGATCAGCGGAATGAAAACGACAACGGGCGTGATCGTCGATCCGATCAGTGGAGCTGTGATTTCTTTCAGCGCACTTCGGATCGCCTCCAGCCGTCCTTGCCCAGAGTCGCGATGCAGGACAATATTCTCTACCACTACGATGGCGTCATCGATCACCAGTCCGACCGCTGCGGCCAGGCCGCCAAGCGTCATCAAGTTGAAGGTCTGCCCCATCACTTTAAGGGCGATGAATGTGACCATGATGGTGACCGGAATTACGAGTCCAGCGACCAGCGACGTTCCCCAGTCACGCAAAAAGACGACCAGAATGATCGACGCTAGGATGAGTCCCAACAGGATGGCGTCGCGCACGCTCTTGATGGAGTCGCCCACGATGATCGACTGATCGTAAAAGGGCTGAATCTGAATTCCGGGTGGCATCGTCTTGCGGAGGCGGTCGATCTCGTCGTGAACTTCCTGCGCGACCTGCACGGTGTTGCCGTCCGGTTGCCGATTAATGTTCAGCAGGACGGCGGGCTTGCCGTTCGCCGTCACTACCGTGTAGACCGGCTTCACGCCGGGAGCTACGTCCGAAATATCCCCGATGCGCACAGGAATTCCTGCTGGAGTGTTCTTGATCACCGCATTTGCGATGTCTTCGGGCGTCTTAACCTGGCCGTTCACTAAGCCCAAATAGAGTTGATGATTGCGCTCCAGCAGCCCCGGCGAATCCACGAGATTCGTGCGGCGTACCGCATCCAGAATGTCCGTCACAGTGACATTCGCCGCAAGCAGCTTCGCCGGATCAGGGGTAATGTGAAATTCCGGCTCTTGTCCGCCCTGCACGATCACGGTAGAAACGCCGTCCAGACGGTTCAGCCGGGGCTTCATTTCATAAGTGGCCATCTCCCACAGCTTGGTTTGAGGCATGCTGTCGGAGGTCAGGCTGTAGCCGATGACCGGAAACGCCGCGAACGTCAGGCGGTGAGCCTCGATCTTTGCTGTAGCGGGAAGCTCGGCTTGTACTCGTGAAATTGCGGCGTTCACATATTGCAGCGTCTGGAACATGTCGACGTCCCAGCGGAAATACAAATCGACTTCAGCGGATCCGCGGCTGGTGATGGAGCGTACGGTGAGCAGTCCGGGCACGCTGTTAACTGCCTCTTCGATCGGCCGGGTCACAGTGACCGTCATCTGATCGATGGGCATCACGCCGTTATCGACGGCAATTAGCACCCGAGGGAAATTCGTGTCCGGAAATACCGATACTGGAATGGTGAAGGCCAGATACGCGCCTAGCAATCCGAACGTCAGGATGAGGAAGATGACCGGCCTGGAGTGCCGGGCAATCCAATGCTGCTCTGTCGGATTCGTTTTGGTCGAGCCCGGATCGGACAAACGCTCGTCAGGTGGATGTTCGTCAATCGAGCGAACGGCTCTCTGGGCGTTCACGCACGTGCTCCGCAGTGGTTATTTTTCACTGGATCCCCCAGCGGGAGGTTTCGACGCGTCCTTCGGTCCCTCTGACGATCCTTCCGCAGGAGCTGCAGCGGCTTCGATTTTGATCTTGGTCTTATCGGGCAGTCCGTAAGCGCCGGTGGAGAGGACTTTGTCGTTGTCCGTAACGCCCTCGACGATTTGCAGGTCGTCGCCGTTGCGGATGCCCACCTTGACCGCCTTCTGGTGAGCACGGCCATCGGCGCCGGCGAGCATGACCGCAGTGGCTCCCTCGGGAGTAGTGATGACCGAACTCGCCGGGACGACGAGTGCATCTTTCACGGTTTGGGCCGTAATAGAGAGTTGCACGCTCGTCCCCGGCTTCAGTTCGTGCTTCGGATTCTTCGCCTCAAGCCAGACCTCGACCGTCGTACTGTTGGGATCGAGTGCGGGACTCACGACCGTGATCTTGCCGTCAATCGGTCCTTCAATTCCCGGCACGGTTATGGTTCCCTTGTCTCCGACTTTCAAGGCGGCGGCGTCGTTCTGTGGAATGTGAGCTTTCGCGATGACGGAAGAAATATCCATCACAGTGAGCAAGGGAGTGCCGGCAGCGGCCATTTCCCCCGGATACAGTGGACGGTCGGTAATAACGCCGTTTATCGGACTGCGAATCTTGGAGTAGTCGAGTTGCGCCTCCGCTCCGAGATATTTCCCTTTTGCGGATTGCAGTTGTCCGGCAGCGGATTTGAGTTCCTGTTGCCTGCCGATCGCGATTAGGGTATCGAGGTGCTTCTTTGTGATCGCGGCCTGATTCCGAGCCAGGGTCACGTCGACCCGCGACTGATCGAGTTCCTTCCGGGGCAGCGCGCCCTGCGCAAAGAGTTGCTGGCGGCTCTCGAAGACCTTTTCCTGCGCATCGAAAGTCTGCTGCGCTTGCTGCGCATCGGCCTCAGCTTTCCGGATTTCCTCCGGGAGAGCGGCGGCGGTGGTAGTTTCATAGCTGGCCTGGGCCTGCTCGTAAGTGCCTTTATTCTCCTGCGCCGCCGCGCTCAGATCGCGATTTTCCAACACCGCCAGCAGTTGTCCCTTCCGGACTGGGCTGCCGCGCCTCACCAGATACGTTTTTACCGGGGCGCTGATCTTGGGCACGATCGCGGCTTGCTCATGTGGAAACAGGATCGCTTGCGTATTGATAGTCTGTTCAATCGTGGTCTTTTCAACGGCGGCGACTTGCACCGCGACCGTCGGTTCTTGGTCGCCTTTGCTAGATGAGCAGGCCGCGCTAAACAACATGCCACTCACAACAGCCACACTAGCTGCGGCCAGTATGCGAGAGCGGAAGAAACCGAGTTTGGGATTCCGTTGCTGGGCTTGGGAGCTGTCGTTGGAGGGCATTCGGCTAGAACGTTCCTGTCAGAGTTTGTAAGGTTGCCACAGCCACGCGGAAGCGCGCTTGGCCATCATCGTACGCGTTGCGGGCCTGAGTCAGGGTATTTTGCGCGTCCACAACCTCGAGCACGGTGGCTTCCCCGGCTTGGTAACGCAGAGTGGTAAGGCGCATGCTCTCCGCTGCCAGTTCGGCGGAGCTCGCCAGCAACTCCATTTCCCGGCGCGAGGCCTCGGCTTCGCTGTAAAACTGGCGCAGGTGGGCGAGGAGTTGCCGCTGGACGAAGGTCAGCTCGACGTGCGCCTGGTCCCGGCGCAATTCCGCCTGCTTCAACTTGCTACGATCTGCTCCCCAACTGAAAATTGGAATCTGCAAAGTGGCCACCGTGGAATACCCAAGGTTCCGCACTCCATTCGTTCGGATGGCGAATTTGTTGGAATCGATGCCGTAAAAATAATCCAGGCTTAAGGATGGCAATAGACCACCCCATGCCGCCGAGACCTCGTGTTGTGCAACTTCGAATGCAGCCAGCGCCGCCCGCAGATCGGGATTGTTCTTTTTGCCCGTGGCTTCGACCTCGGCAAAAGTGGGCAGGGGCTCCGGCGTCTGCAAGTCATCGACGACGGCGAAGTCCTGATTGAAGTCGGGAAATAGCAACACGGCCAGATCTAAGCGGCTGCGCTCCATGGCGAGTTGTGCTTCCTGCAGATTCTGTTGCTGCTGCTGATTCTGGATTCGTGCCTTGATGACGTCGGCGTGCGCGACTTCGCCTCCGTTTTCCAGTTTCTGGCTGACGTCGAGAAATCGTGCCGCCTCGGCGGCGGCGCGCTGCGCCGTCGCATATTTGCGCTGGGCTACAACCAACCCGTAATACGACTGGGTCACGGTCACGACCAGGCCGCGCGCTGCGATCTCGGCCTTAGCCCGCGCCTGTGCCAGAGCGGCGGCGGAACGACGATAGGTCGCAAAATTGGTGAGCGAGAGTGCCTCATGCACGTCCGCCTGGCTGATGTACTCGTGCACGCCGTTGTTGGCGATGAACTTGGCGGTGGGACATCCCGCAGTAGGCAACGCGCAGTTCGCCGGCAGCGGGCCGGTGCCCTGGGTGTAGATGAATGAATTGTTGTAATTCAGGTTGGGCAGCAATGCGGCGCGCGCCTGCACGCGATCCTCCCGGGCCAGACCCAGATCCGTGACCGCCGCCGCGCGGTACTGCGGATCGTTCTGGCGAGCCCGCTGCAGTGCATCCTGCAGCGTGATGGTAAGTGGAGCTCCGCCGCTTGGGTTGGTGCTCGCGCCTTGGGTCTGTGCCGTTAGCGGTACCTGTGCAAAACTAGAGTACCCAAGCACCACCACAACCAAAATGGGAAGCACGCCTTTTGCGCGCTGTCCAATATGGGAAGGCATTTCGTTTACTGCAAGCAAATTCTTCTGACGTGTCTTCACAGCGTCACCTCGAAAGGACGCGGGCGGTGCCTAACGACCAAAGCCCTTGCCCACAAAGGGAATTGCCAAAAACTGAAGTCGGTGCGGAGATGCGACTCGCAGCGATGTTAACCCACTGTCGGGAGCACAACGGCGAAGCAAATGGGTCGCGGGCACTCTCCATGGGTCACGTGCTTGGACCAATACAGAACTCGGCTAGCCTACCACGGACTCTCTGAAAGCCACATGAAAACCGTGGTTGTCGTCCCTAAGTGCCACTGCCCCCATGTACTTAGCTCAGAACGCCGACCGGCGCGAAGAATTGGCGAAAGCCGTGCTAATGAAAATCCCGTGTGTGGCCGTTAAGCCAGCAGGAGGCACAAATCGTGATCAATCTTGATCAAGTCAAGGTCACGCCCCGCGATCAGCAGGTCTTGAACTTGCTCGTCCAGGGCTGCAGCAACAAGGAAATTGCGGGCCAGCTCAATATCAGTCCGCGCACCGTAAAACAGCACCTGCGCACACTTTTTTTGCGCGCAGGAATTCGCGAAGGCCGCAAGCGCGTGAAGTTGGCCATCGCTATGTTCACGAAGGAGAACGCGCACTCATGACACCTTGCGAGCGCCTCACCCCAAAGGAAATTCAGATCTCGATTCTGGTCTGGCAAGGCCTGACCAATCGCGAAATTGGCAAGATCATCGGCACCAGCGAACAAGTGATCAAGAACCATTTGCGCAGCGCGTTCGACAAACTTGGCGTCTGGAGCCGACTGGAACTGGCCATGTACGTGGCCAGCCATGGCGGAAAGGATTGGCCTCCTGAGCCGGAGCGCCCGAGCCTGCCATACAGCCAGCCCCTCGGGGCCAATTAAGGCAGGTTTTTCGCGCGCCCAACTTGCGAGCCATGCCATCCTTACAACATCATCATTTCATTCTTACTCCAGGCAGGGGTGATGCCAGCCTCTGCCTTTTGGCAAATTCTGTTGCCACCTAAGCCCAAATTCTGCAAAATCTTTCACGACACTGGCTGGCCCGGAAACTTTTCGCTCCACTAAATCCATGTCTAACAATACGTTGCGGGACGGGAGCAGAGGCAGGGGAATTGCACTGGGGAGGTCGATCTGCTAAGTGCGGGCTCAACAGCAGCCACGAGCCGGCTTCGCGACCCCGGGGCGAATCCTGCGATGGCCTACAAAGAGTTTTTCTGGATGACATGCGACTCCACCGAACAAATGAGGGCGGAGTACGGTCCTTTTCACACCCGCACGGAAGCCGAAATTGAGGCCAAGAAGCTCGGTTTCGGCTACCTGTTGCGTTACGAGCACATTCTTGGCGAGGGCGAAGAGGTTCAGGAAGTGCGATGCATTTTCGTTGAACTACCTGGGGCCACTCCGGTTGGCGTCGAGATAGTCCCGGTTACGCTTCATACCCGTTGCGCCACCTGCGGCGAGTCTGCCGCCCACGACACGAGCTGGGAAGCCGAGGTTTGGGCCGACATCCACGAATTTGAACATTCCCGCCATCTGGTACGCCTTTTCGAGCATGCCCGCGGCAAGGGTTTGAAGGAACTCGGCGGCTGGCGCAGTTAGTCTTGCGACTCTAACTTTTATTCGAGAGCGCACTCGCCGCCGCCCTGTCCACCAGCCAGATCAGTTTTCCGGCGCTCGGCCGGATTAGTTTGGAAGGATACTGCTCGGCCGGAACATCTTCTTCCAACACCGCCCGGAGGGCTGCAGCTTTGTCGGTTCCGCTGACTAGAAAGGTGACGCAGCGGGCAGCGTTCAGAACCGGAAGGGTCAAAGTGATGCGGCTGGTCTTCAGCTTCTCGACCCAGTTGGCGACCACCAGCCGGGTTTTTTCCTGCAATGCCTTGGTACCAGGAAACAGCGACGCCGTATGTCCGTCCGGGCCCATGCCGAGAAGGATCAGATCGAAGGTCGGAAACTGTGCGGGTTCCAGTTGGAAGAATTTCCGGAGAGTCTGTTCGTACGCCGCCGCTGCTGCTGCGGCGTCCGGATTCTCCGCTGGAATTCGGAACACATTCCCCGCCGCCACCGGAATCTTTGACAGCATAGTTTCGTTCGCCATGCGGTAGTTACTGTCGGGATCGTTGGGCGGCACGTGGCGCTCGTCTCCCCAGAAAAAGAACATGCGATCCCAGGGCAAAAGGTTGCGGGCATTCGTCACCAATAAATTGTAGAGATTTTTGGGGGTCGATCCGCCCGAAAGTGCAATCGTGAAGCGTCCGCGCTGGGCCACTGCTTCATTCGCCGTTCGCACAACTTCTTCCGCCGCTGCCTCGGACAACTCCTGCGGGGTGGTCAGCGTTCGAATTTCCATGGAAGAACTCACGGCACTTCGCTCACGTAGTCGGCTGGCGCTGCCCTGATTGCTGGCTGCTTCGGACGACCGCGCAACGCGCCGCCCCCAGCAGTCCAGCTTTCTCGTTGGTGACGACCTGCACCGGGATCGCTTCCAGCAGCGGCCGCAGGCGGCCCTTATCGAGGAACGAATGCATAAAACTCGGCCCCTTCAGCTTAGCAAGAATCTTGGGAGAGATGCCTCCAGCCAGAAACAATCCTCCCGTCGCCATCACCTTCAGCGCTAGATTTGAGGCTTCCGCTCCATAAACTGCGACCCACAAATTCAGCGCCTGCTCCGCCAGACTCTGAGTTCCGTCCATGGCTGCCCCCGAAATCACGGCGGCGGGATTGTCTTTCTGGAGCGCGTCGGAAAATTCCGCAGATTCCTTCCCGCATCCCGCGTCACGCAGGAATTCGTAGACGTTCACCAAACCAGGACCGGAAAGAATGCGTTCGTAGCTTACGTGCCCGAAGCGGGCTCTGAGAAACTGCAGCAATTCGATCTGCAAATCTCCCTGCGGGGCAAAGTCGGTGTGTCCGCCTTCGCTGGCAAAAACGTGGTGCCGGCTTCCGTCCCAGAACAGCCCGGCCTCCCCTAATCCCGTTCCCGGCGCGATCACAGCTTGGTTGCCGACGGCGGGCCCGCTAACATGGTTCAATGGAACTAGGTCATTGTCGGCCAGGGCGCCAATGCCCCAGGCACTGGCCTCGAGATCGTTGATAAGGAGCGTTGCTGGAAGGTGAATCTGTTGCGCCAGTCGCGATTGCTCGATCACCCAGGGCAGGTTCGAGGTTTCGACGCGCCCATTCCGCACCGGACCCGCGATCCCGAAACACGCCGCCTCCGGGCGCGTCTTGGAATCGTCCAGGAACTGAGTCACAATTTCGCCAAATTCGCTATGCTCGCGGCTTGGAAAGACCCGCTCGGATACCAGGCGCAAATGCCCATTCTGCGGTTGAAAATAAGCCAGCCGAGCATTGGTGCCGCCAATATCGCCGGCCAGAATCATTTCTCGAAGTTCCTCCAGCGGCGGCCGTCGCGTTCCAGCAGATCGTCGGCCTCCTTCGGTCCCCATGTACCAGAGGCATAGTTGGGGAAATTGCGTGGCGGCAGCGCCTTCCACAGATCGAGCACGGGGTTGACCACGGACCAGCCCGCTTCCACCATGTCAGCGCGCTGAAACAGCGTCTGATCGCCGATCATGCAGTCGTGCAGCAACCGTTCATAGCCGGTGCTCGGCTGCTTTCCAAAGTATTCCTGATATTCGAAATTCATGTCTACTGTGCCGAGCCGCATCACCGGGCCTGGGACCTTGGCCGCGAATTGCAGCGAGATTCCTTCTTCAGGTTGAATGTGCAGCACCAGTTGGTTCGGCATCAGGTGCTCCACAGGGGTGTCGCGGAACAGCACGAAAGGCGCTCGCCGAAACTGTATCACGATATGGGTATTGCGCACTGGCATGCGCTTTCCGGTGCGCAGATAGAATGGAACATCCGCCCACCGCCAGTTGTCGATCAGCAGTTTCATCGCAACGAAGGTCTCAGTGCGCGAATCGGGAGGAACATCGGGTTCGGCGCGATAGGCCGTGACTCGCTTGCCATCTTCGGTTCCGTCGCCGTATTGGCCGCGCACCGTGCGGCTCAAAACCTCTTCGTCGCTCATGGGCTGGATAGCGTGCAGAATCTTGGCCTGTTCATCCCGCACCGCATTAGCGTCGAACGAGATTGGCGGCTCCATAGCGGTGAGGCTGATAAGTTGCATGATGTGGTTCGGCACCATATCGCGCAGCGAACCGGCTTGATCGAAGTAACTTCCGCGGCCCTCGACCCCAACAGTTTCGGCAACCGAGATCTGCACGTGATCGATGTAGCGGCGGTTCCAGACGGGTTCGAAGATGCCATTGGCGAAACGGAACGCCATGATGTTCTGCACCGTCTCTTTGCCCAGATAGTGGTCGATCCGGTAAATCTGCGTTTCGTCGGCGACTTTGAGAAGTTGTTGGTTGAGTGCTTTGGCGGACTCCAGATCATGCCCAAACGGTTTTTCGATAACCACCCGCCGCCAGCGGCTGTTGTTCTGTTCCATCAATCCGGCGGCAGAGAGTTTCGCTACGATCGGGCCGAAATAACTGGGAGCGGTCGCAAGGTAGTAGAAGAAATTCTCATGGGTCGAGTGCTCCTGATCTATCTTGGTAAGAAAGTCCTTGAGTTGGGGATACAATTTGTCGTCGTTGAAATCTCCGGCGAAGTAGTAGAAACGGCGTACGAACCACTCCCACAGATCGTCATCGATGCATTCCCCACAGTACGCTTTGACGTCGTCATGCACCCTTTTCCGAAACTCGTCGTTCGACATCTGGGCGCGCGCTACCCCGACGACGGCAAACTCGCGTGAAAGTAAATTCGCCCTCGCCAGGTTGTAGAGCGCCGGAATCAGCATGCGTCCCGTCAGATCCCCGGCTGCACCGAAGATCACCATCACGCAGGGATCTCCCTGTTTGCCAATGCGCGGCGGTACTGCCGCCGGATGTTCCGCTAATTCAGCCATGAATGGTCCTGTGAAATGCGAACAGAACAAAAATCCTAATGCCTGCGGCTCGATTCTCTTTGCGCTCTTCGCGAAGCGCTAGAGCGAGCTCGGCGGTTAAAGCCTTCCAGTCCTATGCAGTCTTCTTCGCTTTGGCCGCGCCCTGTTCCACGTGTCCGCCAAATTTCTGGCGCATGGCGGAAAGCATCTTCTCCGCGAACGTATGCTGCTGCCGGGAACGGAAACGCACAAACAATGCCGCGCTCAACACATCTACCGGCACGGCTTCTTCCAACGCCGCCTGAATCGTCCAGCGGCCTTCGCCCGAATCCTGTACGTATCCTTCGTATTCGGAGAGCGTGGGATTTTCCGTGAGCGCCATCGCCGTCAAGTCCAGCAGCCATGAACTGACCACGCTCCCGCGCCGCCATACTTCAGCAATGTCCGGCAGGTTCAGATCATAGCGGTGGTCCTCCGGCAAATCTTTGCTGGTGGCATTCTTGAAGATATCGAAGCCTTCCGCGTAGGCCTGCATGATGCCGTACTCAATGCCATTGTGCACCATCTTCACGAAGTGACCGGAGCCCGACGGACCGCAGTGAATGTAACCGGCTTCCGCCGTGCCCCCGAGCTTTTCTCGTCCTGGAGTCCGCGGAATATCGCCCCTGCCCGGCGCCAATGTCTTAAAAATAGGATCGAGTCGCTGCACCGCCTCTTTTGGACCGCCAATCATCATGCAATAACCGCGTTCCAGTCCCCACACGCCGCCGCTGGTTCCCACATCGATATACTGAATTCCCTTGCCCTTCAGTTCATTCGCGCGGCGCACATCGTCTTTGAAGTAAGAGTTTCCGCCATCGATGATGGCGTCTCCCGCCTGCAAGTGAGCTGCGAGTTTCTGCACCGTCGTCTCGGTCGGACCACCCGCAGGAACCATGATCCAGACCGCACGCGGAGGCGTTAGCTTGCCAATTAGATCGTCGAGTGACGTGGATCCAGTTGCGCCTTCCCCTGCTAGCTGCTTTACCGAGTCGGCGCTCAAATCAGAAACGACCAGTTGATGCCCGCCGCGCATCAGCCGCTTCGTCATATTCGCGCCCATGCGCCCCAACCCCACCATTCCCATTTGCATTGTCTTGCTCCTATGTAGCGCCGGCGTCCCGCGGCTGTCGCGAGGGCGTCCTCGCGCTCGCTTGATTCACCAGAAAAGTCTCAGAGACCTTTCTGAACCGCCGCCTGCAAACTTGCCAGCCCCGCCTTCAAATTGCTCCCCAGATGAACCCGCAGCGCACGTCTTCCACGGTCAGCCAATACCTGGAAATCTCCGCGCGCCTGGGCGGCCTTGACGATTCCGAATGTATATTTCTGACCGGGAACCGGCAGTTCAACGGAATCGTCGCAAGTAATTTGCAAAAACACTCCAGAGTTCGGTCCCCCCTTATACGCCTGTCCCGTCGAGTGCAGAAAGCGAGGACCGAAGCCCAAACAGGTCGCCACGCGCTTCTTATCGCGCACTAAATGCCGTAAAGTCTGCAAGCTCTGTTCGTGTTCTGCATTCATCTGGATGTACCCCAGCACCGCGAAGTAATCGCCAGCCTTGATGCGCGCCAGATGCGCATTGAGATATCCAGCGAGCGACTTGCTACTGCCGGCGGCCTTCGTCAGCTCCGCCGCATTGTTGTCGTCAGTGAATAATTTGATGCCAGCATCTTCGACAACCGGCTTTTCTGCAGGCAGAGAACCCGTCTTCTCATACGCCGACGTCAACTCCCGAGTCGCGATCTTGCTGGCTTCAACATCGGGCTGGTTGAAGGCGTTGATCCCGATGATCGAGCCCGCGACGGCGGTGGCAATCTCCCAGCAGAAGAATTCCGCGCCCAGATCGTAGTTGTCCGCCATTGCGATGCGAACGACCGGATGTCCGGACTTCTCAATGGCAGCCACTTTCGCATCCTGATCCGCGTCGGCGCCCGACTCCAGCCGAACATAAACGAACACGCGATCGCGTCCGTAGACCTCGGGCGCAGTAAGAGTTTCGCGATCAACCGGGATGATCCCCTTCCCGGCTTTTCCGGTCGACTCAGCGATCAATTGTTCCAGCCACGCTCCCAGATCTGAAACTCCGGGGGAAGTGATGATCGTAACTTTGTCGCGCCCGGCCTTCGCCGCCGTTCCAAGGATGATGCCCAGCACAGCCCCGGGATTTTCTTCGACGGCCACGCCTGCTCCGCACGCGCGCACCATCTCTGCTGCACGCCCCAGAAACTTCTTTGTGTCCAGCCCCATCACTGCGGCCGGGACCATTCCGAAATTCGAAAGTGCGGAATAACGTCCGCCAATTGAAGCGCGTCCGAAAAAAACATGCAGAAAGCGATCGGCCTCGGCCACTTGCTGCATCTTCGATCCCGGATCGGTAATCGCCATAAAGTGACTGCCGACCTTCACTGCGCCGACCGCCTGCTTGGTTCGCTCGAAAAAATATTGTTTGAAGATGTTCGGTTCGAGCGTGCTGCCCGACTTGCTCGAAACAATGAAGAGCGTCTTCGGAATATCGATCTGATGCTCGAACGCCTTTACCTGCGCGGGATCGGTCGAATCGAGCACGTGCAGGGTAGGGAAGTGAGTGATTCTTCCGAAGGTCATGCGCAAAACTTCCGGGCACAGACTTGAACCGCCCATGCCCAGCAGCATCACATGCTGAAACCCGCGACTCTGGACTTCCTTGGCAATTTTCTGCAACTGGTCGTGCTGGGCAATCTGCTCGTCGACAATGTCGAGCCACCCCAGCCACTGGGCTTCGTCGCTGCCGGTCCAAAGCGTGGCATCGCGCTGCCACAAACGCTGCATGTTTCCGCGCGATTGCCAGTCGGCGATCGTCGCTTTCACGGAGGTCGCAAGCGTCTCCGGCAGGGAAGTCTTCAGTCGCCTCACGGCTATCCTTTCGACTGCGTATTCTTCTCAACTGCCGCAAGCAGCTTGTCAAAAGCATCGGCGAATAACTTCACGCCGTCCTGGGTTAGTTTATCGGTTACTTCCTTCATGGAAATCCCCGCGCGCGCCAGATCGTCCATTACCTTGGCCGCTCCAGGCACGTCTTCGGTAAGACTATTTCGCACACGGCCGTGGTCGCGGAAAGCGTCCACCGTCGCCGGAGGCATGGTGTCGACGGTATCGGCCCCGATTAATTCCTCGACGTACATCACGTCGCGATAGTTGGGATTCTTCGTGCTGGTGCTGGCCCACAGCACACGTTGGGTCTGCGCCCCCTTGGCCGCTAAAGCCTGCCACTGCGGCCCGCTGAAGATGCGCTGGTAGCGCTGGTAGGTGAGCTTGCCATTGGCGATCGCGACTTTTCCCAGCAGGCTCTTCAATAACGCCTGTTGTTTCGGATCAGAAGTTGTTTTGAGCTTTTCATCCAGTTTCGAATCGACCAGTGTGTCGATGCGGCTGATGAAAAAGCTGGCCACGCTCGCCATCTTTTTCAGATTGCCCCCGCGAGCCACAAGATCTTCCAGCCCGGCGATATAGGCCTCGGCAACTTTTTCATACATCTCCTGAGCGAACAGCAACGTAACATTGATGTTGATGCCTTCGCTGATCAACTGACGAATGGCAGGAAGCCCCTGCGCTGTACCCGGAACCTTGATCATCACGTTCTCGCGTTTTACCGCCTTCCACAGGCGGCGCGCCTCGTCGATCGTCTCCTGTGTTTTGAGAGCCAGATACGGAGAGACTTCCAGGCTTACATACCCATCGCGAAATTTGGATTCTTCATAGACTGGACGCAGCGAGTCAGCGGCATCCTGAATATCGCGAATGGCAATCTGCTCATAAATCTCTGTCGTGCTGAGATCCTTGCGCGCTGCAAGCTTATGCAAGATATCGTCATACAAAGAACTGTCGCCGATCGCCTTCTCGAAAATGGAGGGATTTGAAGTCATTCCCCGCAGGCAGTCTTCGTTAATCAGTTGCTTCAGTTTTCCGGTGGTAAACAAATCGCGCCGGATGTAATCAAGCCACATCGACTGACCGTAGTCGAGCAATTGTCTTAGCGGATTTTTTGTCGCTTTCGAATTTTCCAAGACTCCAGTTGGCTGCATAATGGTCTCCTGCGATTTCAATTCGTAGAGACGTAGCTTGCTACGTCTCTTGTTCGCTGCTAGAGAAACGTAACAAGTTACATCTCTACGGAAATTACTTTGCCGACATCGCCGCGCGAGTTTCCTTCACGACGGTGTCCACGGTGAATCCAAAATACTTCAACAGATCTTTCAACGGCGCTGAGGCCCCAAATCGATGCATGCCCACGTTGCGCCCCTTCAGGCCGGTGTAGCGCGCCCACCCGAACGTAGACGCCATTTCCACCGAAACGCGGGCGGTTACGTCGGAGGGCAGAACGCTCTCTTTGTACGTCGCATCCTGCTGTTCAAAGATCTCCCAGGAGGGCATGCTGACCACACGTGCTTTGACGCCCTCCGCCTTCAACTTCTCATATGCTTCCACGCAAAGCGAAAGTTCGCTGCCCGTGCCCAACAGAATGACTTCCGGTTTACTTCCGGCATCGGCAAGCACATACGCTCCCTTCGCCACGCCGGACGCCGCGGCGTACTTGGAGCGATCAAGCGTCGGCAGATTTTGCCGCGTCAACACCAATGCCACCGGCGAACTCTGCAACTGGGCAATGATCTTCCATGCCTCCGTCACTTCATTCGCGTCGCCCGGACGAAGCACGATCAAATTCGGCATAGCCCGCAACGACGCCAGTTGCTCGATCGGCTGGTGGGTCGGCCCATCCTCGCCGACGCCAATGGAATCGTGCGTAAAAATGAAGATCGATGGACATTCCATCAGCGCTGACAATCGAATGCTGGCCCGCATGTAATCGCTGAAATTAAAAAAAGTCGCGCCGAACGCCCGAATGCCCGAAACAGTCAGCCCATTTACGCTGGCCCCCATCACGTGCTCGCGCACCCCGAAGTGCAGATTGCGCCCCGCCGGAGTCGCAGCCTGAAAATCTCCCGCGCCCTCGAATTTCAGCGTGGTCTTGTTCGACGTTGCCAGATCGGCCGAACCGCCAATGAGCCACGGAATGTTCTGCGCCACGGCATTCAGCACCTTGCCCGAACTCTCGCGAGTCGCGATCCCCTTGGCGTCGGCGGGAAATGTGGGGAGATTCTTGTCCCAGCCCGCCGGCAGTTCGTGGTGCTGCATCTGGCTGAGTCGCTCGACGAGCTCTGGGTACTTCTTCGAGTACCTCGCGAAAAGATCCGACCACCGTGCCCGCAGATCGCGGCCTCGTCTCCCAATCCCTTCGCGAAAATGTTCCCGTACGCCATCCGGCACCAGGAACTTTGCGTCCTCCGGCCAGCCGTAGAACTTCTTGACCAGCCGCACCTCTTCTTCGCCCAAAGGTTCGCCATGAGCGGCATTGGTATCCTGTTTGTGCGGAGAACCGTACCCGATATGGCTATCCACCATGATCAGGGTCGGACGGTCTTCGGTCTTGTGGAAAGTCTCGAACGCACGCGCCAGCATTGGCAGGTCGTTGGCATCGGCCACGCGCGTCACGTTCCATCCATATCCCACAAAGCGCGTCGCAACGTCCTCACTGAACGACCAATCGGCAGGACCATCCAGCGTAATGTGATTATGGTCATAGATCCAGCAGAGATTCGAGAGTTTAAGGTGTCCGGCCAGGGAGGCGGCTTCGCCTCCAATCCCCTCCATCAAATCGCCATCCGAACACATCGCGTAGACATTGAAATCGAAGATTTCGAATTCCGGGCGGTTGAAGTTCGCCGCCTGCCATTTGCTCGCGATGGCCATTCCGATGCTGTTACCCACTCCTTGCCCCAAAGGACCGGTAGTGGTTTCCACTCCGGAAGTGATATGTGACTCCGGATGTCCCGGCGTCAGGCTTCCCAACTGCCGGAAGCGCTTGATTTCCTCCATGGGAACTGCAAGTTCTTTCAAAACCTTGCCCTGCTTGTCCACTCGCCGCACTTCGGCGAGGTGCAGCATGGCATAGAGCAGCATGGAAGCGTGGCCGTTGGACAGTACGAAGCGGTCGCGATTCAGCCAGGTAGGATCGGCGGGATCATAGCGCAGAAATTCCTGCCACAGACAATAGGTCACTGGCGCCAATCCCATTGGCGCTCCGGGGTGGCCTGAGTTCGCCTGTTGCACTGCATCAATTGCTAGCGTTCGAATCGTGTTAATGCAAAGCGTGTCCAGTTGCTGTCCCGTTGCCAAAACCTGTTCGCTGGCTACCATGCGATTCCGCTCCTCCACTGGGAGATTTCCACCGGCGAGACTCGGCCCACAACTAATTAGAGTTTCCGATTAGAGAAAGGGTCCAATACGCAGAAAGTGTATCAATTTCCCGGAATACGTGGATGGAGTTAGGGTGAAAAACAGGAAGAGATACGAGGAATTACTTTACTTCAGAAGTTGCAGATATGTGCTTTCACTTTGGGACGCCCGGGTCGTCTCCTGCACGAACTTCACGAATTGGCGCAAACTTTCACGTTCGGTCGGTGCCATTCCCTCGAAACGAACGCGAACTCCATTCGCGGCTCCGCTGCTAGTGACCACGCCACTCAGTGCAAACCCTTTTACCCAGATCTTTCCATTTGGCACCCACAAGCCGATTTCCACTTTCGAACCGGGGTTGACCGGATTCGCCGTTTCCACCAGACATCCACCTACGCTGGTATTGGAAAGGTTACCCCAGATCGAAGTCGGCGTATCGTCGACACGAAGTTCGACGGCGACGAAGCACTTGATTCGCGGATTGCGACGGCGGTCGCTTCCCAGCTGGGCGTGAACAAATCGGATGCAAACGGAGGCGTGGTCTGAGGTGGGAGTCGGAACCGGCTGGTGGCGCAGGAGCTGATTTTGCGGCGGACTTCTCAGCCGGCGAGCGAGCTAGCCTTTATCTGACGCATAGCCAGACAGCAGCGCCTCTTCCCGTTTTCCCGCTGGGGCTTCGCGGTATGCCTGCAGCAGCGTTCCGACGTGCCGGACAAGGTCCGGATCGGACAGTATTCGGGTCCAGTCGGTTCCTGTTGCTGCACCATCGAATACGCTCTTTCGTTCATACAGTCTGCGCTCTCGATTAGCTTGAACCGAGGGTCACCTTCCTTCAAGATGACCTAAGTCACGGGGGCTTTTTGGTTGCCGCGCAATGGAAGCGGCTCTGATCTCGGCTCATTTCAGGACAATCCTTTGCATCTCAAAGCCCCGCAAACGAATCAAATCGGGCGAGTTATGTAGAGCCGAAGAAAGGCGTACCGGTTTTTCGTAGGTACCGAACGTTCCCACAATCAAGAATGCATTGCTCATTGATAGTTCCTTCCCAACGGCACTTTTCGCTTTTTTGGGGTTGCTCCTCGCCCCCGGACTGGCAGCTCAGGCAACGGGTGAGGCCTTATCGGCCCCGAACGTTACTCTTCCCGGCCCGCAAAATCCGTTTCTGGGCAGTGCCCCCGAGGGCAAGGCCACCGCAGACGTTCTGCAAATTGACTTCAAGGACGCGATTGATCGGGGGCTGCGGAACAATCTGGGTTTGCTGCTGGCCTCAGACCAGACTGAGACGGCGCGAGGGGAAAGATGGAAGGAACTCAGCGAACTGCTTCCCAACCTCAGCGCGCACGTGATGGAGAACGTGCAAACCCAGAGTCTCGCCGCACTTGGGTTCAACAAGCTTTTTCCCGTGCTGAGCCCACCAGGCGCCCGTTCCGGCAGTTTTCCGAGGGTAGTCCCTGCCTTTAACTATTTCGACGCGCGCGCTTCCCTGAGCCAGTCCATATTCAATTTCAGGAACCTCGAACGAGAACGTTCTGCTTCGGAAAGCCTGAAGGCCGCGCAATTCAGTTACAAAGATGCGCGCGAGATGGTCGTGCTTGCGGTCGGCAACTCTTATTTGCAGGCCATTGCTGCCGGAGCTCGTGTGGAAACCACCGAAGCCCAGGTTAAGAGTGCTCAGGCTCTTTACGACAAGGCCGCCGACCAGCAGAAGGCAGGATTGAGTCCCGCCATTGATGCGCTGCGCTCGCAGGTCGAACTTCAAACCCGCCAGCAGCAACTCATCGTTGCCCGCAATGATTTGGCCAAAATGAAATTGAATGTGGCGCGGATCATCGGACTGGCGCCGGGACAGGAATTTATCCTCACCGAGAAAGCGCCATACCAGGCGTTGGCGCCGCTGCCCTTAGACACATATTTGCAACGTGCCTACGCATCGCGTGCGGACTATCAGGCCGCGATCGCCAAAGTGCGGGCGGCAGAACTTTCGCGAAGGGCTGCCACCGCAGGGCATTATCCCACCGTGGACTTAAATGCGAATCTCGGCGACATCGGCGTTAATCCCTCCCAGTCGAATGGTACCTGGCAGGTGAATGGCGGAATTAACATCCCCATCTTCGCCGGCAATCGGACTCACAGCGACGTGCTCGAGGCTGATGCGCAGTTGAAGCAAGCTCGCTCTCAGCTGGGAGACCTGCGCGGCCGTATCGACTATGAAGTCCGCACCGCCCTGCTCGACCTGAACGCCGCCGCCGAGCAGGTGGCCGTGGCACGTAGTTCGGTCGATCTGGCGGAGCAGGCACTCGCTCAATCGCAAGATCGTTTCACAGCGGGGGTAGCCGACAATCTGGAAGTGGTGCAGGCACAAGAGGCGCTTGCCAACGCTCACGAAAGTTACATCCAAAGCCTTTATTCCCACAACCTCTCGAAAGTCGAATTGGCCTACGCTATCGGCGACGCAGAGCATGGCGTCAAACAATATTTGAAAGGCAATCAATAACTGTATGGAGCAAACCACACAAAGTCCGCCCGCCCGGGGTGAAAGGTCCGAAGTTGAGACGCCGGAAAATAATACCAAGCCGTTACCCGCCACCGAGGAAGATTTCCGCAGCCGGCGCTCCCGCACGCAGAGTTCCGGCTTCCGCATCGGAGTGGTCATTGCGATCATTGTTCTTCTAATCGCCGGTTTCTTCGCCTATCGTTATTTCACCAGTTACGAATCCACCGACGATGCCGAGGTTGATGGCCACATCAATTCCATCAGCGCCCGCATCTCCGGTCATGTCATCAAACTGAACGTCCAAGACAATCAGTATGTGCAGGCGGGAACGGTGCTGGTGGAAATCGATCCCGCTGATTATCAAGTGGCTTACGAGCGCGCGAAAGCGGACTTTGATGATGCTCAAGCAGCGGCCGTCGCCGCTGGAGTAAACGTTCCAATTACCGGTGTCAATACCAGCAGTCAGGTCTCGGCGACAGAGGCGGATGTGAAAAGCGCCAGCGCGGGCATTCAGGTCGCGCGACAACAGTTCGAAGCGGCCAAGGCCCAACTGCAGGAGGCCGAAGCCAATAATGTGAAGGCACAGAACGATCTCGTCCGCTATAAGCAGTTGGTCGACAAGCAGGAAATTTCCCAGCAGCAATACGACCAAGCCACCGCGGCTGCCAAGGCAAGCGCGGCGGGCGTGGAAGCGGCGCGCGCCAGCGCCGACGCAGCCCAGCAGCAGGTCACACAGGCGCAGGGCAAACTCGTGCAGGCGGAAGCGAATCGCAACACCGCCAATACCGCGCCCAAGCAGATGCAAATTATCCGCGCCCGAGCTACCTCCGCGCTGGCCGAGGCCCAGCGCAGAAAGGCGGATCTCGACCAGGCGGCATTGAACCTGCAATACACAAAAATCGTTGCGCCTGTGAACGGCATCGTGAGCGACCGAACCGTGGAGGTCGGACAGAACGTCGCTCCCGGCCAGGAGCTGATGAAAATTATTAATCTCGACGACGTGTGGATTACCGCGAATTTCAAAGAAACCCAGCTGCGTCAGATGAAGGTGGGTCAGCGGGTCACCATCGAAGTCGACGCCAATGGCAGAACATACAATGGCAAAGTAGACAGCGTTGCTGGAGCCAGTGGCGCTCGCTTCAGCCTGCTGCCTCCGGAAAACGCCACTGGAAATTACGTGAAAGTGGTACAGCGCATTCCCGTCAAAATTGTGCTGGATCCCGGGGCGAATAATGATCACCAGTTGCGTCCTGGTATGTCAGTAACGCCAAAGGTCTGGATCCGGTAATGGGCGCGGCCACCGCAGCCATGGATCACGGGAACGCCCAAGCCGATGCCTGGCGTCCCGCGGTCAATCCCTGGATCATCGCACTAGCGGTCACGCTGGCGACGTTCATGGAGGTGCTCGACACTTCCATCGCCAACGTCGCTCTGCCGCACATTGCAGGAAGTCTTTCCGCCGGCCAGGACGAAAGCACGTGGGTCCTTACTTCCTATCTCGTTTCGAACGCCATCGTGCTTCCTCTGAGCGGCTGGTTATCGTCGATCCTCGGCCGCAAGAATTTCTATATGGGCTGCGTGGCCTTGTTCACCGTGAGTTCGTTCCTATGCGGGCTCGCGCCGAATCTGGCGACGCTCATCATCTGCCGGGTTCTGCAGGGCGCCGGCGGCGGCGGATTGCAGCCCAGCGAGCAGGCCATCCTTGCCGACACATTTCCTCCCGCCAAGCGCGGCATGGCGTTCGCGGTTTATGGGATGGCTGTCGTGACTGCTCCTGCGATCGGCCCGACCCTGGGCGGCTGGATCACGGACAACTTCACCTGGCGCTGGATTTTCTTTATTAACATTCCGGTCGGTATTCTTTCGATCCTGTTGACTTCGCGCTTGATTCAGGATCCTCCGTACTTCAAGCGCCGCAAGCTGAGCGAGACTCATATCGATTACGTTGGACTGGGGTTTGTGGCGTTGGGGCTGGGGGCTTTGCAGATCGTTCTCGACAAGGGACAGAGAGACGACTGGTTCGATTCGAACTTTATTCTTACCCTTTCGCTGATTGCGGCTTCCGCGTTGATCTTTGTGACGATTTGGGAGTGGAAGCAGAAAGATCCCATCATTGATCTGCATCTTTTTCGCGACCGAACGTTTGGGGTCTCGAATTTGCTGATGTTTATGCTGGGCTTTGCCTTGCTCGGCAGCACCTTGTTGATCCCCCTGTTTTCACAAACGATGCTCGGATATACGGCGCAGAAGCCGGGTCTGGCGCTGATGCCCGGTGGGTTCACGATCATAATTCTTTTGCCCTTAGTCGGATTTCTGCTGTCACGCTACACCCCGCGATGGCTTCTCTTGCTCGGCCTGATCATCCTGTCGTTCTCTCTTTTTCACATGGCCGGCTTCAATCTTCAGATTGATTTCCGTACGGTAGCCACCGCCCGTGTAATTCAGGCGGCCGGAATGGCATTCCTATTCGTTCCCATCAATACCGCGGCCTATGCATTTCTTCCGCGCGAAAAGAACAACGCCGCTTCCGGGTTGATGAACTTGGCCCGTAACATCGGCGGCAGTGTGGGCATTTCCATCGTGACCACGATGCTCGACCGCCGAACCCAGCAGCATCTGAACGATTTTGCCAGTCATCTCAGTGCCAGCAGCCCGGTTTTGCAAAAGATGATTCGTGGCACGGCGCGGGCCATGATGGCGCACGGGTCCAGCGCCGCCGGCGCAAATCAACGGGCCTACGCGGTGGTCCAGGGCATGGCCGGACGGCAAGCGACCATGCTTGCCTATATCGATTGCTTCTGGTTTCTCGGAGTGGCTATTCTGGCCATGATCCCCATGGTCTTCCTGATGAAAAAATCAAAACCGGGCGGCGGAATGGCAGTACACTAAACAAAGAGAGCCATGTTTCGCGTCATTACCATCGAGCGCGAGTACGGCTGCGGCGCTGCCGCCATCGCCGCGCAACTGGCCGACCATCTGGGTTGGAAGCTCTGGGACCATCTTCTCACCGAAGAAATTGCCCGCCTCGCCAATGTTGAACCCTCTGCGGTAAAGCGCTGCGACGAACGTATGGATAGCCGCTTTCATCGCCTCGCCAAAACCTTCTGGCGCGGCAGTTACGAACGCAGCTCCTCGCTGGGCGATCAGATGTTCGATACCGACCGCATGATGGCGATGATGCAGGAGACGATGAACAAAATTGGGCGGGAAGGGAATGCGGTCATGGTCGGTCGCGGCGCGCCATATTTCCTGCGCGAAAATCCCTGCGCATTCCATGTTTTTCTTTACGCTCCGCGATCCGAAAAAATCCGACGCATCCTCGCCGATGGCTACAGCGAACAAGATGCCATCGAACGGGTCGATTCCGTCGATCGCGAGCGCATGGCTTACGTGAAGCACTATTTCAACGCCGACTGGCCCACGCGCTCCCTCTATCACGTCATGCTCAATACTGCGGTGGGAAACGGACCAGTTGTCCAGACGATCCTGGACACCATGCGGTTGGTCGAAGGCCGACCCAAAGCCACGGACTACGAAAATCCGAACGTGTCGGTTTCCCACCGATAATTCGAAAATGACGCGCTGGCGCTCTACAGCGCTGCCGGTTCGGGCCGGCGCAATCTGGGGCCGGACCGAACGTTGCGGCGCAGGACAGCAATTTTCCTCGCAAACATCCTGCCGCGGCCCAAGGGATCCTAGCGCACGCTGCTCCACATCGGGATTCGTCCGCTCAAGGATCAACTCTCGAATCATTCCGATGAACCTGGGATGCACTCCCACAGTCTTAGCCCTCACCATCGGCAAATCCAGGCAATCGCAAAGTTGCCGCGCCTCAATGTCCAGGTCATACAACACTTCCATGTGATCGGAGATAAAACCGATCGGAGCCAGCGCCACCGCGCTAGCCAGATTGCACGCCTTCACCTCGCGCAGATAATCCAAAATGTCCGGCTCCAGCCATGGCTGCCCCGGCGCGCCGCTGCGGCTTTGATAGACGAGAGCATCGTTAGCGACTCCCAGCTTGGCGGAGACGATCTTCCTTACTTCCTCGAGTTGGCGAACGTAGTCGGAAGTCTGCGCCATCGACAGCGGAATGCTGTGGGCCGTGTAGATAATCTGAACATTTTCGCCGGCCTCCGCTTGAATTTCGCCAATGGCGTCGCGCAGCCGGTCTTCAGTGGCCTCAATGAAATTTGGATGGTTGAAGAATGGGCGCAACTTGTCGATCTCCGGCGCACCCGGGCCAATTTCATTTTGCGCATGCAAAATGTCTTCGCGATACTGCCGGCATCCGGAATAAGAACTGTATGCAGAAGTCACAAAAGCGAGCGCTCGCCGAACCCCCTCCTGCTTCATTTGCTGCAAGGTTTCCGCCAGCATCGGGTGCCAGTTGCGATTTCCCCAATACACCGGCAACTTCGGGCCATGCTGCGATAGTACTTTCTCTAACGCCGTAATCAGTTCGCGAGTTTGCTGGTTGATCGGGCTCTTCCCGCCGAAATGGTAATAGTGTTCGGCAACCGCAAGCATTCGTTCGCGCGGAACATTTCTTCCGCGCAGGACATTCTCGAGAAATGGAATCACCTCTTCTCTCGATTCCGGTCCCCCGAAAGAGATAACAAGGATTGCGTCGTAATCCATGCTTAAGGTTTAACGTGGGCGTGCGGATATATCCCGGCAAAATCGGGACAACTTCATGATCTGCTTATGTCATGCGAAGGGTCAAGGTTGCCAAACAACAGGTTCATCCCAGGCCCGTTATCGCGAATTCCGCATGCTTCTTAGAACTCGAAGCGCGCCCCGAACTGCAGTTGCCGCGCCCCGTAGAGCAGACTGGAAGTTGTGGTCCGGCTCTTGAAGGTGGACGAAGGCAAAAGGCAACCGTTGGTATGTCCGGCGCAAGTTCCCGTTCCGGCTCCTGAGTAAGTGTAAGCGGTCGTGTTAACGCCTCCCACGATCGTGCTGTTGAACAAATTGAAGGCATCGACCATGAAATTGAGCCGGTATTTCTCACGGAACGATATTCCGCGGCCCAGACGGAAGTCGACCGTCTGGTAATTGGGCAGGTTATAGAAATTGCGCGCCAGCCAGGAAGCGCGGCCTCCAGTCGGCGAGGCGAAGGTGCTCACTTCGGCCCCGGTCATGCCGCCGTCACCCGGAATCGCGGTCCCGAGTATTGAGGTGCCGATAAACGGTGTATAGGGTTGTCCTGTGGCGACGGTGACGATGCCAGAGGCGGACCATCCATTCGCCGCTTGCCGCACGAAACGATTGTCCAGATGTCCGAACGTTGGTTGCCAAATCACACTTCCCACGAACCGGTGGCGTTGATCAAGGTCAGAATACGAGTAGTCCCGCCTGAGGTTATAAGGATCCAAAACGCCGTCAGTGCCGAAGAATGTGCCATTGGTACCGGCGGTCTCGCCATCATCGAGCGCCTTGCTGAACGTGTAGTTGAACATCAACTCGAGACCGTGGCTCATCTGTTTATGCAGAGAGAGCACCAGGCCGTTGTACCAGGAGTTGACCACGCTGGCTTGATTGAGAATCAGTCCGGTGCCGGTGTCCAGACGGGCCGTGTAAAAAGGTACGGTTGCGGTTAAGACAGTGGAGGCAGGGGGTGCGCTCGAGTTGAGAACGTCGTAACTCCTGGTTGCGCTCGTGGGAGCGACGTTGGCGTCGTAGCTGGCTGGCAAATGAAGACCACGCGTCAGCAAATATGTTGCGGAGATGGTCATCTGTCCGGGCAACTGTCTTTCGATCGATACTTCCCCTTCATGCGCAGCTGGGTTTACGAAGTTCGGACTCATCCCGTGGGCGGCTGCGGAGGAAGCCGGCAAAGTGCCTCCCGGAATCCCGACGGTCGGCGTCAACGCGCCTGCGAATGGCGCTGCAACGGCAGGTCCCGGCGGTGTGAAGAATACGTTCGGAAAAGTCGGAGCACAGGAGGTGATCCCGCTGGGGCCGCATCCGCTGAAGGTCTGCTGGTAGACGCCATTTTCCACGCGCAGAGCGTAATAGGTGCTATTCGAAGTCTTGCCGTAGAAAATTCCATAGCCCGCGCGCAGGACCGTGTTCCCCAGGAACTGCCATGCAACGCCAATCCGCGGAGCGATGTTGTTCTTATCGATATTCAGGGTTGACGTGTACAGCGTAAGCAGTGGCGATGCCGTGTTCGGCCGGGGTGGGGCGGGAACGTGTTGCAAGTCGTAGCGGACTCCCAGATTCAGGGTAAGGTTCGAGCGCAGCTTCCAGGTGTCTTCCAGATAAGCTGCGTAGTCGTTGTTGTAAAAATCATCCTTCCCCACGTGAGTAATCGGATCGTTCACCTGAGTAAAACTGGAATAGTGCATGCCGACTGTGCCGGTCCCGGAATTCGCTCCGACGGCATCAGCAACCCAGCGGCAGAAAGTGGCATTCGGGCCGGCAGGACAACCGCCAAAAGCGGTGGTGAAGCTATAGCTGTAGTTGCCATCTCCCTGAAAAAGATTGATCAGCAATTCGTGAATAAAGTTTAGGTCGACTCCCATTTTCAGGAAATGCTTACCCTTGACGATAGAAAAATTATCGGAAAGCTGAATGCGATGCTCATCCGGAAAAGCCGGGCGAGGGAGCGCGGAGGTTTCTCCGTAGGACGCGATATTCAGCAGAGACACGCTGGGGCCGCCGGAATTGGTAGTGTCAAACTCGAAGTCGCGTCCCCATTGAAAGCGCAGCTCATTCACCTTGTTCGTCGAAAAGTTTGAGGTCCAGTTTCCAATCAAAAAGCGCTCATGCGTGCTGCCATTGCCGTTCTGTGTGGCTCCCCCGTTGTTGACTGTAGGCAATGTATTGTATCCGTAAGGCTCCTGCCAGTCCTGGAAGTTGAACACCGCCGATAAATGGTTGTTGCTGTTCAGCTGGTAATCCAGCTTTCCAAGAAAGACGTCCTGTTTTAGATTTCGTGGAAACACGCCGAGGAGGCTGTTTGTGATAAAGGCTTTCGCGTTCGTACAAGCCGTCGCTGTTACGTTAGCGGGACACACGAAACCGTTGATGGCGGAAGTGGACTGCGTTGACGTGTACAGGATTGGATTCACCTTTCGGAATCCGTCATAGGTGCCGAAGAAGAACAGCTTATCCTTGATGATGGGCGCGCTCACGCTCCCGCCAAACTGGTTCTGCTGGTGGACGGTTTGGGTGTAAATCCCGCGAGACTTTCCCAAGGGATCCAGGGCGTTCAGGTCTGGGTAGCGCAAATTGTAAAACAGGTCGCCATGCAACTGGTTCGTCCCGGATTTGGTAACAGCGTTCACCACTCCGCCCGCAGCCTGTCCCAATTCCGCGCTGTAATTGCTCGTAGCCACCTGAAATTCTCTGATCGAATCGGCGCTATAGACGTAGGAAACAATGATCGCGCGTCCTCGCGCCTCAGAAAAAAAGGCCTGGCTATTATTGGCCCCGTCCACCGAGTTTCCGTTGTAGAGAGACGAAAGTCCGCGGAAGCTACTTAGGCCGCTGTTTCCATCGGTTGTCACCGCAGGTGTGAGCAACACGAAGTTTTCCCAACGCCGGTTGGCAATCGGCAATCCTTCTACCTGGTTCTGGCTCACGGTTTGTGACTGCTCGGTCTTATCAAGTTCCAAAACCGGTGCTTGCTCCGTCACGGTAACCGAGGTTGTCGAACCTTGCACGGGCATTCGAACATTGATCGTGACGATTTCCCCTACATGGACCACAACATTCTGGTGGAGCACCGTCTGAAAGCCTTGTTTACCGGTGGTGACCACATAGTTTCCGGGTTGCACATAGGGAGCAACGTAAACGCCCACACTATTCGTGGAATAGTGAGTCTGGGTGTTGGTGTCGGCGTTTCGCACGACAATCGCGGCATCCGGGATCGGAAGATCCGAGGGATCGGTGACAGTCCCTGTAATCGATCCTGTGGCGGTTTGGGAAAGTGCAACCTGCGGCCCCAGCAACGCAGTGAACAAAAATATAGCGAAAAGAATCACCTTGCTGAGAGACAGTTCCACTTTGGCTGCCATTGTTCCTCCAGAAAACTTGGTGATGCGGGAAATTGGGGAGGCGCCGAGGATAAAGCTTAATGCCATTCATTGGCAAACTAAAATTTGAATAGCTTCTCGCTGCAAAAGGGAAACCGAGTCAGGCAGTTGTGGGGTTGCCTAATATCGATCCCGCCGCCGGCTCGGCCACCACGACGAGCGAGCCTTGGTTGGACACGGCATTTTTTTAGCTAGAGCGAAAGGGCGCTGTTCGATGAGCACATGTTGAAGTGTGTTCGAAAACTGCTTGACACTACCGACATTGTCGGAGACGCGATTTTACGCGAGCAAACCACGAGTAGTTCGTCTTTAGAATGCCTCTGCCGAATTTCGCTTGGCCTCGACCAGTTCCTCAGCAAGCCGCTTCAGGCCGTTATTACCGGTCGGGAAGCCCGATAAAGCTGCCCGGCAAACGCTCCCAAACCCAGGCAAACCACACCCAGGCGGACCAGAACGCCAAGATACGGGATGAACCCAACCATAGTGAGAAGGAACAGGCCCAGCAGGAGTCCGAGCAACCATTCGCCCTTCGTGCCCCCCGAAGGCTTCAGAAGTATCCGCCCCAGGAAGGCTCCAACCCAAATCTTCGCCAGGTAGATCGCAGCCAGATACACCGCGAACAACATCAGCGCTATCGGGATGCCAATCAGCGTGACGCCTGCCACAATTATGGCCAGCGGTACACCCGCCAGAACCCCAACCCCCACCCCGAGGCTGAGCCAGCCCGAGCCCACCGCCTGAGTCGTGGCCCGGAAGAAGCCGGGAAACAGTACCAGGCCGAGCCATCCCACCAGCATGGCGGCAGCGAACCAGACAGCCTGATGAAAGTAGAATCTGGGGCGCGTGAACTGGCTCTCTCTTACCTTGACCTGGATGTCACGTTCGCCGCCAATGGTCGCGCCGTCGGCGATGTGAACCTGTGTCAGTTGGTGCACGCGAGCTTTCAGATTGCCGCCGACCCGGGCTGTGTTCGTCAGCGTAAGGCTGACTCCATTCACGGCCAGATCGCGGCCAATACTGCCGCTCACATCGGCATTACCACTACTCAAGATGTCCACACTTCGCTTCACCTCGCCTTCGAGGCTGACGTCGCCGGCGGCGGCCACGATACCCTCACCCACGCGGCCCCGTTCATTCACACGCAAGGATTGCGCAAAGCCGTAGAGGCTATGACCCAATTGCCCGTCCAGGTCGAGCGACTCCGAAAAGGTGTAGATGCGGCCTTCCACGGTTCCGCTGACCACAGTTCTCTTGGCAAGACTTACCAGGTCGCCCTTGACGGTGCCGCGCACTTCCACGGTCCGGCCAAAAGCGAGCAGGTCCCCGTTGACCACGCCATCCATGTGCACGGTGTTGCCGGTGACCAGCAGGGTGTCGTCCACCGTCTCGTTCGCTGCCACGGTGACGAAGCTCACCTTGACGCCGTTCCAGGGCAAACCCCGGCAACGACAACGCAAGCAGCACGATCAGCAGGTGCAAGCCAGGCTGGCGTAGCCGCCCTCGTCCCAACAGCAGTGCGCCGCCGACCAACAACAACAACAGAGAAAGAAACCCCACGACAGCAGCATAGTCAGTTAGCATGGCAGTACCTCCGCTTGCAAAGTTGTCAAAAAGGCTGAACACCAAGTTCGCGCGGCCGCTTGCGCTGAAGGGATTGAACCATTCGAGCGCTGCCGGAATACTCAGTTCGTCGAACCAGATGGAACTGATCGAACCTAGCGCCAGCACCGCGGCCAGCACCGCCAGGTCGCCCCACACCCAGGATCTGCGCGGATGGGAGAAGCCCGCTAGGCTGCCTGCTTCTTCCGGCAGCTCGCGCAGACTTTCGCCCAGAACGCGGTTCTCAGCGCGCAATGCATCCACCAGTTCCCGGCAGCGCCGGCACGTGGCCAGGTGGTCTCGCAGGCGCCGCGCTTCGTCCGCCGGCAGTTCGCCGTCCACCGCGAGGGCGCAAGTCTGCTCCGAATAACATTCCATGATCATTTGCTCCTAGGGGCCAGTCTCCGGCGCAACTCCTGCTTGGCCCGAAATAACAGAGCCGCCACGTGGTGCCTCTCCAGGCGCAACTCCTGGGCGATTTCGTCGTAACTCAGCTCGCCGTAATAACGCAGGACCAGCGGCACGCGATAGTTCTCCGGCAGGCGTGCGATGGTGTCCCGCACCTGCGCTCTTTCTTGTGTGCTGATGACAGCACCCAGCGGCGATGGCTCCGTACTGGCCGCATCTGTGACCGAAGCTCCGCCGTCAACTTCCACAAACACCTTCAGTCCACGCTGCCGGCGCCGCAAAGCGTCAATACACTGGTTGCCGGCCACCCGCAGCAGCCATCTGAGGAACGGTATCGAACTGTCGTAACTCTCGATGGAGCGCTGCAGCTTGAGGAAGACTTCGCTGGTGGCATCTTCTGCGACCTCCCGTGAGTTCAGCATGTAACGACACAATCCGAATACGCGCCGGGTATAGCGGTGATAAATCTCCCCCAGGGCCTCGGCATCGTGGCCCTGGGCGCGCTCTATTACGCTCTCCAAATCGAGCCCCTCCATCTGCCTGGTTTCGCCCTCGCGGGGCTGCGGTTCTTTCGCCATGTTCCTTTTGGCATCCATAAGGCAGTACGCTGCAGCTCGAGGTAAGTTACATCTATTTTAGGGATGAGGAAAACCCAAGGCTGGACGCCGCTCTCTGGCTTTTGCAAAGCCCGCGATAGCCAGCCGGGAAGGCTGTAAATTGCTTGCTTTTCCGGGTTGTTTTGCCAGACTTCAGCAAAGTCATGACTTCAATGTCATCTTGTGGTTCTGGTATTGAAAAAGGCTCTCACTGCGTCCCCTTGAGGGATGTCTGTGCATCATCCGCGTCGCCCTGCTAAGGAGTGGGAGGAGAACACATCCGGTATCTTCTCCTTCGAAGGTTCGTTACACAACTCGTTCATTGACGATAAACTTATTCGCGTTTGGCCAGGTGAGTGGGAAATCGGATAATAATGATCTCCATGAGCTTCGCGATTGCATCCAATCGTTTCGACCGCTCAGCAAGAGGTTCCCCATGCGTGCTTGGAAAGTTATCCTCAGCGCGACTCTCCTACTGATCTCATTGCCGTCGTTCAGCCAACGCCCTGACGACCGCACTGATGGCCCATATCAGGACAACAGAAGGGATGATCAGCGCTATCGCAACGGTCGCCCGCCTGCTAATTTCGCCAATGGCCTCCGCGACGGCGGACGTGGCGGTCAATATTACGATCCCCGACATGAACAGGACGGCTACGATGAGCGCTACCGCCAAAACAACGGCTATTATCAGCAGCCACAAGGCGGGATCGGACCCGGCAAGGGCGCACTCATCGGGGGTGCCGGCGGTGCTGTCCTCGGCGCGATTTTCGGCCGCGGACTAAAGGGCACCATTATCGGCGGTGCAGCTGGGGCCGGCATCGGTGCTGTCGTCGGCGAGGCCAACCAGAACAACCGTCGGCGGGACGATTACAATCGCCGCTGACCTGTGTCTCAAGACTCGACTGCAGACTGACTGCTTAAGAAAGGAAATATCATGAAAGCACACCTCTTGCTCGCCGCTTCCCTCCTGGCTGCAGCGTCTCTATGCCTGCCAGCGTTCAACCTGAAAGCTTCCGCAGCCCAACAGCAACAACCCGAGGTGACGGCTCATCCCCAGACCGATGCCAATGACAAGACTTATCCCATGGATCAGATCGTCACAGCCACGGTCCACGATGCGTGGCTCCTCAGCGGAAAGAACGAAGAAGCCTTCTTCGATATCGTTGAGCAACTCGCTCAGTTTTCAGCGCAGAAGCGCGGACTGAGTCTGCCGGATTCGGCAGCCGCAGGGCGACGGATGGGCACGATGATCAAGACTCGCGCCAAAGCCGACCACGACCAGCTTCTTTACGCTATCGTGGACGAGGCTGTCCGAACCCTTGGCGTGAAAGCTACCGCTTCCGCCAAATAGATCGTCACTCCCACGGTCATCGACTGTTTCAAAGGCGGTTAACACCTGTGTTTTGACTTTGCCGGCCCAAGGGCAAACCAGGCGTTTTCACTTATGACCCGCGGGCCGCCACAGTGGGTATTGTCGGTTGGCTGAGGAACCGCACCAGTCGCTTGATGTTCTGCACCCTTCCACCTTTTTCCGCTCCCGTAGTGCGCTGGCTATTGCTGGTGTTGTAACTGGTTCTCTGGCACGTTGTCGCGCAGGCTCATGTCATGTGGATGGCGAGATACTGCTGCATGCGGCTCGGAGAAGAGCGCCGTGTTTATGACAGTTATTCCTGGTTTGGCCCATCTCGACCGCGCTGCAAATGCCTGATCATCCAGTTTGCGCGGCCGATCCGGTATCGAGGCGGTTGATTTGAAGTGTCTCCTGTATTGATCGCAATAAATAAACGCACCTACCATCGCCACAGAAACGGGCGGATTCAAGCTGGTTTTGCTTGGACCGTAGGAATCGTCATGACTGCAGCGTTCTTGGCGTCCGCCGCCGCCCCATGATAGGTGGATTTGTTCTCTTTACATATGGGAGTTCAACATGAAGCGCGGAACAACTCGTATTGCCCCCACTGCTGCGATGCTACTGCTTTTTTTTGCGATCGCGTATCAATCGAGGAGCCAGACAAGCAACACGCCAGATCGGATCGCGAAGCCCGTCTCTTTCTACCCCGACTTTTCAACCCTGACAACGCCGAATGGTCCGATCATGGCCGACCCGGCCGCGAACGATCCCGCGACAAACGATTCCTCGCGTCTGCTCAAGGGTGGGAACTTCAAGCTGTTCGGGAGTGCAAAGAGCGACCTCGACCCGAAGAATGCCCACAACCAGGGGCCAGGGGTCGAGACGCGCGCGGCCTACGCGAAACTTCCGCTTAGCTTTGTGCCGAACGCGGGCCAGATGGACACGCGTGTCCGCTACTCGGCGCAGTCGGGCGGCGCAACCTTTTACTTTACGACGCAGGAGGCGGTCTTCTCCTTCGCGGCGAAGAGCAAGGGGCTTGTGTTACGGCTCGCTTTTCTCGGCGGTAATCCGCAAACTGCCATTACCGGCCGAATGCCAGAGAGCGGCAGGGTTCACTATCTGATTGGGAACGACCCGGCCAAGTGGCATACGGACTTGCCAACCTACGGCGAGGTCATTTACCGGGACCTGTGGCCGGGTATCGATCTCCTTTTTCGCAGCGAGAACGGGCAACTCAATTACGAGTTTCTACTAAGGCCGGGCGCGCACGTGCGAGACATCCAGCTCGCCTACCGTGGTGCCAATCGGCTCTCGGTCGATGACAACGGCAACTTGGTGGCCCACACTTCTCTCGGCAGCATCACCGACACGCATCCGATCACCTATCAGCGGATTGATGGGAAACGAGTGCAGGTGGCGAGCCGCTTCGCGTTCCAAGGGCGCACGAAGACGAGCTACGGGTTTACCGTGGGCGCCTACGATCACAACCGCGATCTTATCGTCGACCCCGGCCTCGTGTACTCAACGTATTTGGGCGGCTCGGGAGACGACGGCGCAGAAGCCATTGCTGTCGACTCTGCAGGCCAAGCTTATATAGCGGGATGGACGTATTCGACGGACTTTCCCACGACTTCAGGTGCTTACCAAAGGGCCAATAAAGGCTCCGAGGACACTTTCGTGACCAAGCTGAACAGCAGCGGTAGTGCCCTGGTCTACTCCACCTACCTGGGCGGCACATCCGATGAGCCATACTGGTCGGCCAGTATTGCCATTGACTGCGACGGCTACGCATATGTGGCCGGCACAACGCTCTCTAAGGACTTTCCCACAACGCCGGGCGCCTTCCAGACTTCGCTCAAAGGGTTCGAGAACGCTTTCGTGACGAAGCTGAACCGGGACGGCAGTGGCCTCGTCTACTCCACTTTCCTAGGAGGCAGCAACTTCGACGGGGCCTATTACTCCGACGCCATCGCCGTCGATTCTCACGGCAACGCCTACGTGACCGGGTTCGCGGACTCCGCCGACTTCCCCACAACACCCGGTGCTTACCAAACTTCGCTCAAAGGGCCCGAGAACGCGTTCGTGACGAAACTGAACAGCGACGGCACGGGCTTGGTCTACTCTACATACCTGGGTGGCAGTACCGATGACGTTGCCGACGGTATCGCCGTCGACCATGACAACGAGGCCTACGTCACGGGATACACCTACTCGAAGGACTTTCCAACCAAGAATCCCTACCAATCGACAAACCACGGCACCGCCAACGCCTTCATCACCGAGCTGAATAGCGGCGGCAGCGACTTGATTTTTTCCACGTACTTGGGTGGCACAAGTTCCGACTTCGGCGGAGCCATTGCCCTCGATTGGTCCGGCGCTGTCTACGTCACGGGGGGCACGAACTCTGCAGATTTCCCGACAACCCCAGGCGCCTTCCAGACAGCCTACGGCGGGGGCGCCGATGACGTCTTCGTAACGAAACTGAATGAAAGCGGTAGCGCTTTGATGTACTCCACATATTTGGGAGGCACGCTCAATGACTTTGCCAATGCCATCGTCGTGGACTCCGCCGGGCAAGCCCACGTCACCGGGGCCACGAATTCGGCGAACTTCCCCACAACCCCGGGCGCCTATGACACCACCTACAACGGGACCACTGGCCCCATATTTTTCGATGGCGACGCCTTCGTGACGAAGCTCAACAGCCACGGCAGCGCCTTGGTCTACTCCACCTATTTGGGCGGCGCTGGCGACGACCTCGGTCTTGGCGTCGCGCTCGACCGGGCTGGCAAGGTTTACGTGGCCGGCTCCACGAACTCGGCGAACTTTCCTACAACTCCAGGCGCCTACGACACCACGTACAACGGCGCTGGCCCCCCTTATTTCTACGGGGACGCTTTCGTCACGAAGCTCGACGTACCTAGCGGCGAAGCCGGCTGTGACAAAGCCGACGGCGACGGTGAGGCCGATGAGCAAAATTCAGGGAGGAATAGCAAGTACCACTTCCATAAGAAGTCGTCTTGCCCGGATCAAAATGACAGCGAAGACGACAACGTGCGAGCGGACGATGATGGTTCAGGTCCGCGCTTCCAATCGACCTCGGTGACTGCAGCAAGTTACACGGTCGCCGATACCAGCCAGGCCGTCACCATGGTCGGTACCGGCGTCCACAATGGCCTGCCGGTTAGCTTCACCATGGTCGCCGTGAACTACGGCGATGTCGCTCCCGGAGTATTCCAAATCACTTTGACCGACGGTTACAGCTTTGTCGGAAGCATTGTGAGCGGCGGCGTCGACATCCACTAAGGAGAGAGCAATATGAAAAGGCTAACCAAATTTCTGCCCATGGTACTGTTTCTCGTGCAATTGGGGGCGTCTGCTCGAGCGGATGCCCCGCCCGGGCCCTTCTTCAACGGCTTCGAAAAGAATACGAATGGTTGGTTTGATAGCACGAACGGCGGTAATGGCACCATCACCCGTCGGCCATCTGGCTATTCAAACGGCGGAGGTTACGCGGACGGAATTAACTCCGCTGCGGGTAATTGGCACGCTAGGCTCACCGGCGACCAGCCATGTGTTCAAAGTCAATATGGGCTGTGTTACGGGCCGTTCACACGATGGGGTGGATACAGCTCGATGTTCCCGTCGGGCGGCTATCTCACACAGCTCGACATCTATCTCGAAATCAACTGGGCCGCGACACATAACGACTATCGATTCGATTGGATTTCAGCAATTAACGACAACACTGGCAACTTTAAAAGGGACTGGGTGTTCAACGCGGGAACCGAACTGCCAGGAGACGCTATGGCCGGTTTTTGGGTGAACGCAAGCACCAATTCGACGCGGTCGGGGGCGTTTCCAGAAAATCCCTGTCCCGATCCACCGGATCCGACCAGTGGGTGCAGGATACCCGTGAAGATTACAACATCGGGCTGGTACACCTTCCGACACACGTTCCGCGCTGGTTCGTTCACTGGGTGTCCTGAGTCTCAGTGTCTGGTAGTAGACTTTGACATCTTCGATCACAGCGGCGCGCCTGTTCCCGGAGGTCACTGGACAATCCATTCCTCGCAAGACCCGATGTCGATGGTCGGTGGCAACCGGTACGGGTGGTTCTCCACCGAGGAGATCCCCGATCTTGCCATCGACAACAGCCTTCGCACCGGAGTATGTCACAACGGCGATGGCGATGGAGACGTGGAAGGGAACGATTCGCGCAAGGGTCATATGCACTTCCACAAGAACACATGTGACGGCAGCAACGACGACGTGGAAGAAGACGATGACAGCTCAGGGTCGCATTTCCAGTCCACTTCGACAGACTCGGCAACGTTCACACCTGGCGAGGACAACCAGAGTGCGACAATGATTGGCACTGGTCTCCACAATGGATTACCCGTCGGCTTCACGATGATCGCCGTGGACAACCAGGGCCTCGCTCCCGCAGTGTTCACCCTTATCTTGACAGATGGTTACATCATCACCGGCAACGTAACAAGCGGCAGCATCTTGCTTCAGTAGGGTTCAAGGTTGTGGGGAGGCCATTTTTCGGGCCTCCCCACGTTCTTAGCAGCAGAGCTGCGGGCGATGGGAATCGAACCGCGGCACTATTTCTCCCCCTCCCAGGGGACTTGCGGAGACAATGCCTACCCACACTTATTGACGGTCAACTAGTATCAACGCGATCACACTCAAATTCCGGCAGTGATTTCTAGAACGGGGATGGTGCGCCCGGAGAGATTCGAACTCCCGACCTGTTGCTCCGGAGGCAACCGCTCTATCCAGCTGAGCTACGGGCGCGCTGCGGATGTTTACAGTCTACATGGAGAAGGGAACGAGCTTCAATATGCTCAACCTTGCTCGTAGCGGCGCAACCAGTAGAAGATCCTCCCGGACCAACGCACTTCGCACACTATCGGCAAGCGCTGAGGGTTGCCACATTGTCGTGAGATGAATCCCCGCTTCCAGGATGCGGCCCCAGGCACGCGAGGTCGGGTCAGATTTTCCCTGGATACTGCAGGCTAATAGCGGTCGCGCCGCCCGCCGCCACCACCCCGGCCGCCACGATCTCCGCGATCACGACCACCTCCGCCGCCGCCCCCGCCGCTGCGCTCGGTCTTGGGCCGCGCTTCATTGACATTGATCGTACGTCCGCCCACGGACGACCCATTCAAGGCCGTAATCGCCTTGTCGCCATCTTCATTGCTGGCCATCTCCACGAAGCCAAAGCCTCGCGAGCGCCCGGTATCACGGTCCGTCATAATGCTTACGCGGTCTACTTGTCCGAAAGGTTCAAACAGTGTCCGGAGTTCGTCCTCGTTTGTGTTGAAGCTCAGGTTCCCCACGAAAATATTCTTCACGCGTCTGCCTCTGCATTGAGCTGTCGAAAGTGCAAGCAATTCGGCGGACTTGGCAGGTCGGGAGAACCGTTCCTGAAATCGAGACCGCAGCTGGCGAACAGTCGAATGCGGCGAGCAGTATAGCAGGTTTTCCGAAACCAGCATCTTAAATTGATTTTGAAATGAATAGGTTGGCTGCGCGGCGGATAATTAGCATTCGTCCACCTTCCAGTATCCCTCGGCGTGAAATCCCATTTGCAGCAGCCGGTTTTTGGGGTCGTGCCGCTTCCCGCAGCCGGGACAGATGAGATACCGGTTCCACGCCGTGCCTTGATGATCGTAATTCTCCGCCACGGCAAACGTCGTCCCGCAACTGCATGGAACCAGAAACATGCGCAGCGGCGCCTTAGCTTTCGAACTCTTTTCGGACTTGCGCTGCCGCTTCACGACTCTTCGACAGTGGCGTACGAGTTCTTCTTGCGTTTATTCGATTGCAGAGTTTTTTTGCGCAGCCGCAGCGACTTGGGCGTGATTTCCACAAATTCATCGTCGGCGATGAATTCGATGGCCTGCTCCAGATTTAAGGGACGGAAGGGGACGAGGCGAATCGCCTCATCCGCGGTGGAAGCGCGCATGTTGGTCAGCTTCTTCTCGCGTACGGCATTCACGTCGAGATCGGTATCCTTGGCGTTCTCTCCGATAATCATTCCTTCATAAAGTTCCACGCCCGGCCCGACGAAAAGTTCTCCGCGCTCCTGCAGTCCCCACAGAGCATAGGCCGTCGAGACTCCGCCGCGATCGGCGATCAGCGCCCCAGTAAGCCGATGAGGAATCTCGCCCTGCCATTCGGTGTATCCGTCGAATAGAGCGTTCATCACGATTGTGCCGCGCGTGTCCGTGAGCAACTGGCCGCGCAGCCCGATCAATCCCCGGCTGGGAACGCGAAACTCGATCCGCACGCGTCCGTAGCCGTGGTTGTGCATGTTGGTGACTTCGCCCTTCCGCGATCCCAGCTGCTCCATTACCACGCCAACAAAGTCTTCCGGCACATCGACTGTCAGGTGCTCCACCGGTTCCATCAGCTTGCCGTCGATACGTTTGGTGACGATCTCCGGCTTTCCCACCATCAGCTCGTAGCCTTCGCGCCGCATCATCTCGATCAGAATGGAAAGTTGCAGCTCGCCGCGCCCCAGAACCTTGAACGAATCCGTCGTGCCTGTGTCCTCGACGCGCAAGGAAACGTTGGTCAGAAGCTCTTTTTCCAGGCGCTCGCGCAAATTGCGTGACGTGACATAAGTCCCGTCTTTTCCCGCGAACGGGGAAGTGTTTACCGTGAACAGCATGGCAATCGTGGGCTCATCAATTGCGATGTGCGGCAGCGGAGCAGGATTTTCGGCGTCGGTAATGGTCTCGCCAATCGTGATGCCCTCGACGCCCGCAACCGCAATAATGTCTCCCAACTCCGTCTCGGTAATATCGGTTCGCTTCAGCCCCGAGAATGAAAACAGTTTCGTGATCTTCGTCTTGTGCAGCGTGCCGTCGAGTCTTGCAATGGCGACTTCCTCTCCCGTGTGCATTTTGCCGTTGAACACGCGCGCAATCGCCAGCCGTCCCAAGTAGTCACTGTAGTCAAGGTTCGCAACCAGAATTTGCAGCGGTCCCGAAGCATCTCCTCTCGGAGGAGGAATCGTCTTAACGATCGCATCGAACAGCGGCCGCAAGTCTTCGCCGCCGCCCTTGATGTCGGTGGTCGCCGTGCCGGTCTTGGCATTGGTGTACAGGACAGGGAAATCAATCTGTTCTTCCTTCGCGTCGAGATCGATAAACAGATCGTAAATTTCGTTCAGCACTTCTTGAGGCCGCGCGTCCGAGCGATCAATCTTGTTGATGACCACGATGGGCGGCAGATGCGCCTCCAGCGCTTTGCTCAGGACGTAGCGCGTCTGCGGCAGGGGACCTTCGCTGGCATCTACCAGCAGCATGACGCCGTCCACCATCTTGAGCGCGCGCTCGACCTCGCCTCCGAAGTCGCTGTGGCCGGGCGTGTCGACGATATTGATCTTCACGTCGTGATAGAAAATCGCCGTGTTCTTGGCGAGAATCGTGATGCCGCGCTCCCGCTCCAGTTCATTCGAGTCCATCACCCGTTCGACGTGGTGCTCGTTGGAGCGAAAAGTGCCGCTCTGCTGCAGCATGGCGTCGACCAGCGTGGTCTTTCCGTGGTCAACGTGCGCGATGATAGCGATGTTGCGAATACCTGAACTCAAAAAGGATCCTTCCCGAAATGGTGTCTATTATCACTTTACTATGCGGAGGATGAAACCACCACGAAAGACGCTGCGGAAGGAAACTAAAGGTGGAGTGGTCTATATGTACCGTATCAGTCTTGGATTCTCTGTTTTAAAACGTTGGCGGAGTGTTGATCCACAGCACCCACGTCTCCTTGCGGCCCGGGTTCCTCCAGCGATGTGGCGTGGCACTTTCAAAATAAAAACTGTCGCCCGGTTTCAGCCGGTGCTCCTCGCCTTCGACCGCAATTTCCAGGTCTCCGCGCAACACATAAATAAACTCTTCGCCTTCGTGCGTGTAGGGCTCGCCACTTCCCGCTTCCGGCGCGATGCGAAACAGATGCGGCTCCATAACCGTGTTGCCCCAGGCAAGAAGTTCCATGCGCACACCCGCACCGGCTTCCAGCACCTTGCGCTCGGCCGGACGCACGCGCCGGCTACTAACTCCGTTGGCATCGAAGAAATCCAGAATGTTTGTTTTGTAGAAGCGCGCGAGCTTGCGCAGCGTGCCGACCGATCCGCTCATTTGCGATCGTTCCAGCGCGCTGAGAAATCCCACTGAGATGCCCACTGTCTTCGCCACCTGCGCCAGCGAAAGTCGCCGCCGCGCGCGCAATTGCCGTAGATGACCGCCGATTGCTCCCGCATTTCCATCCGCTGCCGGACGTACTTTGCCTTGATGCTTCAGCAACTGCACGATCGCCGCTGCGTTCAACCCGCGCACCTTGCGCAAGAAACGCGCCCGCTTGAGCAGTTTCACATCTTCTGGCGTGTACAGCCGATACTTGCTCTCCGTGCGCCGGGGGCGCGCCAGGCCCAGGCTTTCCCAGGAGCGGATCACCGACGGTGAAACCCCAACTTTCCGGGCGACGTCTCCGATCTTTAAGTAACGTTCAGCCATGCCGGTTTTCATCACGGACGCGTTGGTTAAAAAATCGGATCAGAAATTTCTATTGGGAGGACGCGTTTTTTTCTCCTTGACAGTTCTTGTGTCCCTTCTCTAACCTTGCGGGATTATAGCAAGGTTGTGGCTGGATACAAGCTGTCGCTTTCAAACCAAAAATCAACCTTCTCGAAGATGTCCGGAGACCCCCATGCTCTCGCTGCGACCCCACTCGTCGAAGCTCTGCCGGCATAGCGCGCGGCTGAGAACTGTGTGCCTGACTCTGCTCGTATGTCTCTTCGTCCCAACGCTCCTCTTAGGTCAAGGTACCGGCGGCCGCATTCTTGGCCGCATCGCCGATCCCACGGGCGCGGTCCTGTCCGGAGTGAAAGTCACGGCCACAAATGATGCTACCGCCGTTACCCACGAAACCTTCAGCAGCGGCAGCGGTGACTATGTTTTCCCGGATCTCCCCGTCGGCACGTACTCTCTCAGCTTTGACTTGAAGGGATTCAAGAACAGCGTCCGTCACAGCATCACCCTCGACATCAACCAGGTCATCACGCTGAATATGACGCTGCAAGTGGGTCAGAACCAGGAAGTTGTTGACGTCACTTCCGAGGCCCCGCTCGTCGATACCAGCAGCACGCAACTCGGTGCAGTGGTCAACAATCGCTCGGTTAACGAACTTCCGCTCAACACCCGCGACAGCTACCAGTTTCTACAATTGCAGCCCGGAGTACAGTCGCAGCTCGGCTCCAGCGGTGGCACCTTCTACGGCAGCGATAGCGCCGGCGCCGTTTCCGTGAACGGAGGCCGTGACCGCGCCAACAACTTCAGCGTGAACGGCGGTGACGCCAACGATCAGTTCGTCAACCTGCCGACCATTCAGCCCACGCCCGACGCTATTGAAGAATTCCGAGTCATCAGCAATACCTTCGATGCCGAGTACGGCCGCAACTCCGGCGCCGTCGTCAACGTTGTGACCAAGTCGGGCACCAACCAGTGGCACGGCAACGTCTATGAATATTTCCGTAACAAGGTTTTGAACGCGCAGGGCTATTTCAACACTGTGAAGCCGCAGTTCAATCAGAACCAATTCGGCGGAACCTTTGGTGGTCCTCTCCGGAAAGACCGAACCTTTTTCTTCACCTCGTATGAGGGGCGCCGTGTGCGGCAGGGGCAATCCGGCCAGACCGTATTAGTGCCCACCCCGGCAGAGCGGACCGGAGATTTTTCGGCCAACGGGGCCTTCCAGGGTGGAATCGATGCCAGCTCCGGTACGCCATTCGTTGCGCAAGCCCTGGACGGACGACCGGGTTGTGACAACGCCTTGGGGATATCGTCGATAGCGAATTTACCCACGCAGCCAAATCCCAACAACAACGGGCTTCCCTATATCCCGTGGTCCGAAGTGTTTCCGACCAGCGTCGTTCCCACTGCGTGTCAGGATCCCGTTGCCATTGATATGCTTCGCTTCGTACCCGGAGCGAACCGACCGGACGGTTCTTACCAGGCCGTCCCTACCAGCGCCGATAATCAGGATCAGTTTACGCTCCGGTTCGATCACCACATCAACAGTCATCAGAGTTTCAGCTTCTACTACTACTACACGGACGACAAGCTGCAGCAGCCCTTCTACAATTTCCAATACTCGGGCGCTAACATCCCTGGCTTTGGCGCCAATGTCGGCTCTCGTTATCAGCAGTTCAATCCCAGCCACACATGGACCATAACCAATTCCCTGATCAACGAATTCCGCTTTACTTACATGCGTGAAGGACAGTTAACTTTCCAGCACCCTCAGGCGACCGGATCGGTTCAGGCCTCGTGCTCCTCCGCGGCGGCCAAAGCCGTGTGCTACAACGGCACATCGGATTCCTCCGCCATCAATTCTTTGATCGCCAGCTCAAACATCGACCCGGCCAAGGCTGGGATTACGACTGGGCTTCCATCCAGCCACACGGGCGTACCTTTCATAGGAGTGGCGGGCGGTTTCGCGATCGGGAATGGATGGGAAGGCGAATTGCCCCAGGTGGGAAACTCTTTCATGTGGGCGGACAACCTGACCTGGGTCAAAGGCAATCACCAATTTAAGTTCGGTGCCGATGTTCGCCGCGCCCGCTTCGATCAGACCCTCTACTACAATGTCAGCGGTCAGTCGACTTTCAACAGTTCCACCTCCAACGCGGTCCTGTCCAGCGATAATTATCCTGGCTATCTCCTGGGCCTTGCCGATAGCTACGTGCAAGGATCGGCCCAACGGGAGAATGTGCGCAATACGGGTGTTTACTTCTTTGCCCAGGACAGCTGGAAGATCAACCCGTCGCTCACGTTGAATTACGGACTGCGCTGGGAGTTGGATACCCCGCTCACCGATGTCCTTCACCATGTGCAGACTTTCCGCCCTGGCCAAGATACCACTAAGTACCCTTGCTTTCTGACGGCTGCTGAGCAGTCTAGCCTTGGGGCGAGCAACTGCAAAGATGCGGGTGTTCTCCCCACGGGACTCGTCGTTCCAGGAGACACCGGCGTTCCCGCCGGCATGACCCAAACCTACTACAAGGCTTTCGCTCCGCGTATTGGAATCGCGTGGAGCCCCGGACGCTCAAGCAAGACTAGTATTCGCGCCGGTTGGGGATTGTTCTACAATCCCATGGAGCAGCTCGTCCTTGAACAGTTCGGAGCGGAGCCACCCTTCGGTGGCAGCACGTTCTTACCCTCCACCTTCCTTAATACTCCGTTTGTGGCCCAGGGCGGATTCATGAATCCTAATCCGTTCACCGGCATCCTGAGCCCCAAGCCCGGCACTCCTACGGACTGGGCGAGTTTCCGGCCCATGCTGCTCTACGGTGACTTCCAGCCCAAGATGAGGACGCAATACACCGCGCAATACAACCTTACCGTTCAGAGAGAATTGGCCAGGGACCTGGTTCTGCAACTCGGATACGTCGGATCGCAGGGCCACCGCTTGCTGGCGAGTCATGACATCAATGCAGCCAATCCGAATACCTGCCTGGACATCATGACCCTTGCGGCTAACGACGCGAGCAGCGTCACGTCCTATGGAGCATCCGGCAGTTGCGGACCGTTTCTGGAAGACAACCAATATACCGTCACCCTGCCGGCCAGCAATGGGAGCCTTTTACCCAACGGATTCCACCTGCCCAACGGTTCGACCGTGCAATCCGCCGGGCAGACGCTGAACTTTGTCGGTTTGCGTCCTTACTCCTCGCCCAACTGCAATCCTTTAACGGGCGGCCCCGGCAACGGCTGCCCGGCTGACGGTGTTCCGGTCTTCACCAACATCTTCGCCGAAGATACCATCGCCGCCTCCGCTTACAATTCCTTCCAGGCCAGTTTGGAGAAGCGCTTTTCCCACGGCCTGCAATTCCAGGCGGCATACACCTTCAGCAAGTCGCTCGACTGGGCCTCCACCTTCGAAGAAACGGTCAACCCTTTCGACTACAAAGCCAGCCGCGCGCTTTCGCTATTCAATTCAAAGCAGCGCTTTGTGATCAACTATGTTTGGGATATTCCCGCGCGCAAATACAGCGGCGTCGCGGGCAAAGTTCTTGACGACTGGCAATTCTCGGGGATTATCCAACTCCAAAGTGGCTTCCCCATCCGCATTCAGACTCAGAATGACGCCGAACTGATCAGCAGCTTGTTCTTCCTGGGAGCGGACGCGCCACAGCTAAGCGGTCCGCTAAAGATCCTGAATCCCAAGACCAATGGCGGACAATACCTTAATCCTAGCCAGTTTTCCGATCCGCCGCTCGGACAATTCTCCACTACGCCCCGCTCCATCTGTTGTGGCCCCGGCGAAAACCAATGGGACATCACGCTCGCAAAGAGGATTGCACTATCAGAGTCGAAGTACTTCCAGTTCCGCATGGATATCTTCAACTTGTTTAACAAAACGGAGTTCGTCAATCCGGACGGAAATTTCAGCGACACGACTTTCGGCTTGATACAGCAAGCGCGCGATCCGCGCCTGGTGCAGTTCGCCTTGAAGTTTTACTTCTAGAGTCATGACGATACTTTGATCAAGGAAAGCGAAGTGATGAGGAAGGCGAACCGGAAAAACAACTCTGTCATTCCGACCGAAGCGAGCGAATGCGAGCGCAGTGGAGGAACCTGGTGTTTTGCTCCTCCTCAGCCCTCCTCGCATAAAGAGTAAAGTAATAGTAAGACTAGGGTGGCTTCGCCGCCCTCAATCTAATGGCCCGCGGCCCGTCCTGAAAACGCCGCTGGCTTGAGCCTAACCGGAGCAATTTGATGTATCCCGATCTGCAGAAAGAACTAGCCACTTTCGAGCGGCGCACGCCCAAATCCGCCGAAGCCCATAAGAAAAATCTCAAACGCATTCCCCTCGGCGTCGCCAGCAACTATCGCGCCTACGATCCCTGGCCGATCTTTGTGAAAGAGGCCAGCGGCAGCAAGTTTCGCGACCTCGACGGCAACGAATATATCGACCACAACCTGACCTTCGGCGCGCTCATGGCTGGACACTGCCATCCCGCCGTGATGAAGGCCGTCGAGAAACGCCTTACCACCGGCACCATGTTCGGCATGCCTCACGATATGGAATGGGAGCTCGCCGAAGAAATCTGTAACCGGTTCCCGATCGAGATGTGCCGCTTCGGCAACAGCGGCACCGAAGCCACCATGCACGCGATTCGTCTGGCGCGCGCCGCCACCGGACGCGACAAGATCGTAAAGTTCGAAGGCGCCTATCACGGCCTGCATGACAGCGCTCTGGTCAGCGTGAAGCCGCACGCGCCCGACTATGGCGACATTCACGCACCAACATCTGTCCCCGGTGGTCTGGGCGTGCCGAAATCCGCCGTTGCCAACGTGCTCGCTGCGACATTCAATGACCTCGCCACCGTGGAGCTTCGTTTCAAAGAAAATCCCGGCCAAATTGCCGCGATCATTCTCGAGCCAATTCTCATGAACGTCGGCCTCTGCATGCCCCAACCCGGCTTCCTCAAAAGCCTGCGAGAAATCGCTACCAAAAACGGCGCGCTTCTGATTTTCGACGAAGTGAAGACCGGCGCAAAACTTGGCTGGGGCGGCGCCAGCGAATACTTCAATGTCATGCCCGACATGATTTGCCTGGCCAAGTCGATCGGCGGAGGCTTGCCGCTCGCCGCCTTCGGCGCTCACCGCTCCGTGATGGACCTCATCAGCCAGCACAAAGTCTTCCACGGCGGCACTTACAACACCAACCCGGTTTCCATGGCCGCGGGCCTTGCGACCTTCCGCGAAGTTCTCACCCGCGAGAACTACGCCAAAGTCGACAAACTCGGAAAGAAGCTGGCAGACGGCTACCGCGCCACCATCGCGAAAGTCGGCCTGCAAGCCTATATCGCGCAAGCCGGAGCTAACGGTGCGCTCATGTTCTATCCGGAAGAAATTCGCAACTATCGCGACTGGGAAAAGATTGACGTTGACCTCTGGCGCCATTACTGGTTCGGCATGGTGAACCGCGGCGTAATGGCCCAACCTTACTGGTGGGATGAGCAGTGGACTATCTCCGTCCAGCACACCGAGGCCGACATCGACAAGCATCTGGCGGCCTTCAACGACGTCGCCGCCTCTCTGGCCAAAGCGCAGCAAGAGCGCGCCGCCCCAGTAGCGGTAGCGCACTAAACGTTGGCAAGTGTGGGGCGGGCGCCCTCGCCCGCCCTGCCAGTACCACACTCACGTAGCGACAGCCGCCTCGGCTGTCCGCCAAAGCGAAGCGAGGCGCTTTTCCCGAGGACCATTGTCCACGACGACCCAATCCGCCGCACAGCCCCACCTGATCCGCGCCCTCGGGCGCCGCGATCTAGTGCTCCTCTTCGTCGTCGCCGTCTTCAATCTCAACGTCGTTCCCTCCATCGCCGCCAACGGCGGCGTCACCGTCTGGCTCTGGATCATCTCTCTTCTCCTATTCTTCTGGCCTCAAGGCATCGCAGTCATCGAGCTCGCCCACCGTTACCCCGGCGAGGGCGGCGTCTACCTCTGGGCAAAAGAGGTCTTCGGCGACTTTCATGGATTCCTTTCCGGCTGGTGCTACTGGACCAACAACATGCTCTACGTGCCGACGGTCATGCTCTATTTCGTTGGCGTGTCAGTCTACGCACTCGGTCCCGGACATCAGGGATTGGCGGACAGTCGAACGTTTGCTTCGACGGCTTCTATTGCTCTGCTGGTCTTGCTAACAGTGCTCAACATTCTTGGCTTGGGCGTTGGCAAGTGGATGAACAATCTTGGTGCGATTGGAACTTTCATCGCTGCGGCCGTCCTGATCGGTCTTGGCGTGGTCATCTGGCTCCGCTTCGGAACCACCATCACGATGGCCGACTTCAAGATACCCGCCAATCCGAAATTCGTCCTGAATTCTTTCGGCGTGATCTGTTTCGGCCTCGTCGGCCTCGAACTCGCCTCAGTCATGGGCGACGAAATTCAAGATCCTCGCCGTACTTTGCCCGGCGCGGTCGCCTGGGGTGGAATCCTTTCTGGCGCTCTCTACATCGGGGCCACCCTCACCCTTTTGATCGCCGTAGGAAGAAATGTCAACGTTCTTCAGGGAATCGTCCAAGCCGTCACTCACATGGCAGGCCGAGTCGGCGTCGGCTGGATCTCCGTGCCCTTTGCCCTGATGCTCAGCCTCTCGATCGCGGGCATTGGCTCGGCATGGATGGGCGGCTCCGCACGCATCCCATTCGTCGCTGGACTCGATTCCTACATGCCCTCGTGGCTCGGCAAAGTCCATCCCCGTTACATCACGCCCTACGCCGCCTTGATCGTGCAGGGAATTGTCTCCGGCTTGCTGGTGCTCGGGAACTTCTTTGGATGGTGGTTTTGGGACAAGCTAATGGGCCTTCTAGGCTTGCTGCCACGTTTGTATCTAAGCCCAGCAGGCGCCGGAGAAGTATTCCAGAAACTTCTTTCGCTCGCGGTTGTTCTTCAACTCGTTCCCTTCGTCTACATGTTCGGCGCGTTGGTGAAATTCGCAGTAGTGGAATCGCATCCGAAGGGTCAATACGGCAGAACCACCCTGTTCCTTGCCGGAATGAGTGGATTCCTCACGACGATTCTCGGCATCGCCCTGGTATTTTTTCCAGCCCAGCAAATCACATCGCTGTGGTCGTACGAATTGTGGATGTTCGGTGGCACGCTGTTTTTCATCGGCCTGGCCGCATTCTTCTTTTTCGTCTATGGCCGCCGTAAAGCTTCATCAACTGTTCCGTTGATGCTGAACCGTGTGGAGACGGGCGACTCGCCCGTCGCGGAGAGCGAAGCAAGACGCTGAATTTTAATTTTGCCTTTGATGTTGATGTTGAATTTGATCCATGTGGGGACAGCCGCTCTCGGCAGTCGAGCGAGCGCAGCTTGCAATGGTTATGGGAAGGGCACGACTTTGGTCGTGCCGCTGAATCGCAATTAGGATTGGGCCTTCAGGCTCTGAGCCGAACAGGAGGTTTCTCAACATGCCCGGCGGAGTAAAAACCGAAGTTCGCAACTACCAGATGTTCATCAACGGCGACTGGGTCGCGAGCAAATCCGCGAAAACCTTCCCGGTCTACGATCCCTCCACCGAAGAAGTGATCGCCCAAGTCCCCGACGCCTCCGCCGACGATGTGAACCGCGCCGTCGCCGCCGCGAAGGCAGCGTTTGAAGAAGGCCCCTGGTCAACCTCAACCGCGCAAGAACGAGGCCGCGTCCTTTTTCGCCTCGCGGAAAAAGTTCGTACCAATCTCCCCGCTCTCGCCGAACTCGAATGCCGCAACACCGGTAAGCCCATCGTGGAAGCCGAATACGATATCAACGACGTCGCCACCTGCTTCGAATATTACGGCGGCCTCGCCACCAAGGTCGTCGGCTACGTGAATCCGGTCCCCGACAACGCAATGAGCCTCACGCTGAAAGAGCCCGTCGGCGTCGCCGGACAAATCATTCCCTGGAACTATCCTTTATTAATGGCATCATGGAAGCTCGCGCCGGCCTTGGCCGCGGGCTGTACTTGCGTCCTCAAACCCGCCGAACAAACGCCGCTGACCGCTCTCGAACTGGCGAGACATTTCGCCGACTGCGGGCTGCCTCCCGGCGTTGTCAACATCGTCACCGGCTTCGGCGAGTCTTGCGGCGCTCCTCTAGTGCAGCATTCCGACGTCAACAAGATCGCCTTCACCGGCAGCGCCGCCGTCGGCAAGATCATCGTCAAACAGGCCGCCGACACTGTGAAGCGTGTCACCCTGGAACTGGGGGGAAAGTCCCCCAACATTTTCTTCGCCGACGCCGATTTCGAAGCCGCCATCGACGGCGCGCTCTTCGGCGTTTTCATCAATCAGGGCGAAGTTTGTTCAGCCGGCAGCCGCATCCTGGTGCAGAAATCGATCTACAAAAACTTCGTCGACGCTATGACCGAGAAAGCGAAGAAAATCAAACTCGGTCCTCCTCTGGACCGCGAAACCAAGATGGGCCCCTTGGTGAGCAAAGAACAATACGACCGCGTGAATTCTTATCTCGAAATCGGCAAGAAAGAAGCCAAGCTCGCCTCCGGCGGTGGTCGCCCCGAAAAATTTGCCAAGGGCTACTACGTCCAGCCCACAATTTTCTACGACGTGAACAACAGCGCCCGTATCGCCCGCGAAGAAATTTTCGGCCCCGTCGCAGCCGTAATTCCTTTCGAAGACGAAAGAGACGCGCTGAAAATCGCCAACGATTCTCCCTATGGCCTGGCCGCCGCCGTCTGGACCCGCGACATTTTCAAAGCGATGCGCGCCGTGAAAGCTCTGCGCGCCGGAATCGTCTGGGTCAACCACATGCAGCCCACGTACGTCGAAGCTCCCTGGGGAGGCTACAAGCAATCCGGCTTCGGCCGCGAACTCGGCCCCTGGGGCATCGAGGAATATCTAGAGACCAAACAGGTCTATATCAATTTGAACGAGCAGCCAATCGGCTGGTACTGATGAATAAATGTCTCGAGTATTGTCATCCTGAGCGAGGATTGATCGTCGCGCCCAAGCGCGACGAGCAACCGCAGTCGAAGGACCCCTGTACTTCGTGCAGCCCAGCGCCGATTCAGGGAATTCTCGCGAGAAACTGATATGAGCACCATTCAACTCCACACTCCCATCCCCGGCCCAAAATCCCGCGCGCTCTCCGAGCGCCGCGCCCAAGCCGTGCCCCGCGGCCTTTCTCACGGCACGCCAATCTATGTAGCCAAAGCCGAAGACGCGTGGCTCGAAGATGTCGACGGCAACCGCTACCTCGACTTCGCCGGCGGAATCGGCTGCCTCAATGTCGGACATCGCCAGGAAGCCGTCGTAGAAGCGGTGAAAGATCAGCTCGATCGCTTCCTACACACCTGCGTGCAAGTCACGCCCTATGAGAGTTACGTCCGCCTCGCCGAGCGCATGAACGAAGTCACCCCAGGCAAGTTTTCCAAGAAAACGATTTTCGTAAACAGCGGCGCCGAGGCTGTCGAGAACGCCGTCAAGATTGCCCGCGCCTACACCAAGCGACCTGGCATCATCGCTTTCGAAGACTCCTTCCACGGCCGCACCATGATGACGCTGGCCCTCACCAGCAAGACGCATCCTTATAAAGCTGGATTCGCTCCCTTTCCGAGTGAGGTCTACCGGGTCCCGTTCGCCTACTGCTATCGTTGTTCCTACAACCTGAAATATCCCTCGTGCGATCTCTACTGCGCGCGCCATCTCGAAGACACGTTCAAGCGCGTCGTGGCCAATGAAGAAGTTGCCGCCGTGATTGCCGAGCCAGTCATGGGCGAAGGTGGCTTCATCGCGCCGCCGCCCGATTACTTCCAGGTCCTTGTCGACCTCTGCCACAAGCACGGCATCCTCTTTATTGCCGATGAGATTCAGTCCGGCTTCGGCCGCACCGGTGCGCTTTTCGCCAGCGAACGTTATGGCATTGAGCCTGATCTTATCGTCACTGCCAAATCCTTAGGTGGGGGCTTGCCACTCGCTGCAGTCACCGGCCGCGCCGAAATTATGGACGCTCCCGGTCCCGGCGGTCTCGGCGGAACGTTTGCCGGAAACCCGCTCTCCTGTGCTGCAGCCCTTGCGGTGCTCGACTTGTTCGAAAGCGAGAACTTGCTCGAGCGCGCCAATGAAATCGGCGACCGCTTCCAGACTCGCGCCCGCGAATGGCAATGTCGATGGCCCATCATCGGCGATGTACGCGGCCTCGGCGGCATGCAGGCGATGGAACTCGTGCAGTCGCAGGAAACCAAAATGCCCGCCACCGAGGAAACCAAAAAGATCACGCAGTATTGCTACGAGCGCGGCCTGATCACGATCACCGCGGGTACGCACTCCAACGTGATCCGTATCTTGGTGCCATTGGTCGCCAGTGATGCGCAAATCGACGAAGGCCTGGCTGTGCTGGAGTCCGCGCTGGCCGCAGTATGTAACAAGAAAGGCGCAGTACCTCAGCTGGCATAACAGATTTGTCATCCTGAGCGAGGATTGGCCTTCGCGCGCTAAGCACGAAGGCCAACCGCAGTCGAAGGATCCCTGTAAAGCTGTATCATTAATTGTCGGAGGGAATTCTCACGTTGCGCATCACTTTCATGATTCCAAAACATTCTTCGCGATAGCAGAGGCATCACCATGACGACGGTAGCAGCACCTCTCACAACAAAGCTGACGAACTACATCAACGGCGAATGGATCGACTCCCGCGCCTCCGAATGGCGTGACGTCATTAATCCCGCCACCGGCGAAGTCCTCGCCCAAGTCCCGCTAGCCGACTCTGCCGAAGTCAATCAGGCCGTCGAAGCCGCAGCCGCCGCTTTCCCCGACTGGCGGCGCACTCCGCCCGAAGACCGCATCCAGCCGCTCTTCAAGCTCAAGATGCTGCTCGAAGAGCACATCGACGACATCGCCCGTATCATCACGACAGAGAATGGCAAGACCTTCACCGAAGCCAAAGCTGAGATGCGCCGCGCCATCGAAAACGTGGAAGTCGCCTGTGGCATTCCGATGATGATGCAGGGCTACAACCTCGAAGACGTCGCGCGCGGGATCGACGAGATGATGATTCGGCAGCCTATCGGCGTCACGGCAGCCATCGTGCCCTTCAATTTCCCTGGCATGATTGCGTTCTGGTATCTGCCCTACGCAATCGCTACCGGAAACACATTCATCCTCAAACCCAGCGAGCGCGTCCCGCTCACCATGCGCTATATCTACGAGCTTCTGGAGAAAACAGGGCTACCCAAAGGCGTGGTGAATCTCGTGAATGGCAGCAAGGCAGTGGTCGACGCGCTAATCGACCACCCGAAAGTCCGCGCCATCAGCTTCGTGGGATCGACTCCGGTAGCACGTTACATTTACGCGCGCTCGGGCGAGCAAGGGAAGCGCTGCCAGTGCCAGGGCGGCGCCAAAAACCATGTCATTGTTCTTCCTGACGCCGACATGCCCATGGCGACGCAGATCATCAGTGACAGCGCATTCGGTTGCGCCGGACAGCGTTGTCTCGCCGTTTCAGTCGCAGTTACCATCGGTGAAGCGCAGAAAACTTTTCGGGATTCGATTGCCGAGGCGGCCTCGAAACTGAAAGTCGGCAACGGGCTTGATAAAGACGTGCAGATGGGTCCAGTGATTACCCAACAAAGCAAAGAGCGCGTCGAATCATTAATTGGCCTCGGCGAAAAGCAAGGGGCGAAAGTTCTGCTCGACGGCCGCAACTCGAAGATTCCGAAATATGAATCCGGAAACTTTGTGAGACCCACGATTCTCGACGACGTTCCCGCGACCAGCGATCTTGCCGATACCGAAATCTTCGGCCCGGTGCTGAGCCTTGTTCATGCCGATAACATGGATGAAGCGCTTGCCTTCCTGGAACGCAGCGCCTATGGAAACCAGGCGTCTCTGTTCACCTCGAGCGGTTCGGCCGCGCGCCGCTTCCGCTACGAAGCGCCTGCGGGCAACATTGGTATCAACATCGGCGTTGCCGCGCCCATGGCCTATTTCCCATTCAGCGGATGGAAGAATAGTTTCTTCGGCGATCTTCACGGACAGGGCCGCGACGCCATCGAGTTCTACACCGACAAGAAAGTTGTCGTTGAACGCTGGGCCAAAGAGCACAGTAGGAAGTTCTAGTAGGCCTTGCGTAGCGACAGCCGCCTCGGCTGTCCAGGCAGGACCTAGCCTTATATTCTTCCGAGACGAAGGAGTTTTTATATGACTACTACGGTTGTAAATCCCGCAATGACCGGCCAGGAAATTGTTGATCTTACTAAAAAGCACACGCTCTTCGAATGGTCCGCGCAATCGAAGGTTGATCCTATTCCGGTCGCTCGCGCCAAGGGCATTTATTTTTGGACGCCCGAAGGCAAACGCTTCATCGACTTCAACAGCCAGTTGATGTCAGTCAACATCGGCCACGGCGACGAGCGCGTCATCCGGGCGATCAGCGAACAGGCTGCGACGCTTTGCTATGCGAATCCCTTCATGGCGACCGAACCGCGCGCGCGTCTTGGCGCCAAGCTCGCGGAAATTACTCCGGGAGACATCGATACGTTCTTCTTCACCAATGGCGGCGCGGAGGCCAACGAGAACGCGATCAAGATCTCTCGCTTCTTCACCGGACGGCACAAAATCATGGCACGCTATCGCTCGTATCATGGCGCGACCGCTGGCAGCATCACGCTCACCGGCGATCCGCGGCGCTGGGCGGCTGAACCGGGAATTCCCGGTGTGGTGCGCGTGCTCGATCCTTATCACGGCATCGAGCGCGGCTGGGAGTCCGCGGAGACCTCGCTGGCAATGATCGAAGAGACCATGCAGCTCGAAGGTCCGCACACGATTGCCGCTTTCATTCTGGAAACCGTAGTTGGCACCAACGGCATTCTCATTCCGCCTGACGGATACCTTGAGGGCGTGCGCAAACTTTGCGACAAGTACGGAATCCTGATGATCGCCGATGAAGTGATGGCTGGGTTTGGGCGAACCGGCGAGTGGTTTGCCGTGGATCACTGGAAGGTTGTTCCTGACTTGATCTGCATGGCGAAGGGACTGACGTCCAGCTATCTGCCGCTTGGAGCAGTCGGGATGAGACATCACATCGCGCAACATTTTCAGGACAAAGTGTTTTACGGGGGACTGACTTACAACTCTCATCCCATGGGCTGCGCCGCGGCGCTGGCGACGATTCGCGTTTATGAAGAGGACAACCTCATTGACAACGCGAAGAAGATGGGCGCGATCATGAAAGACCTTGGTCGCGAGATGCAGGCCAAGCATCCTTCGGTCGGCGCGGTTCGATCGATCGGCTTGTTCGGCATCGTGGAACTGGTGCGGAGCCGCAAGACGCGTCAGCCGATGGCTCCGTTTAACGGGACTTCTGATGAAATGGGCGCGCTTGGGCGTTTCTTCCGGGAGCAAGGACTTTACACACTAGTGCGCTGGAATACCTTCTACACGAATCCTCCGCTGTGCATCAATGAGCAGCAACTGCGGGAAGCATTTGCCATCATCGATAAAGGGCTTGAGATCACAGACAAAGCGGTGAAGGACTAGATTTTTCATTCGTGCAAGCCAAATTCCCCATCCTCTCGCGGAAGGCGCGAGAAGGATGGGCACCCCCAATCTACCTTCGAAAAGCTGCCAGCGGAGCTCCTGCTTAACGCCAGGGGCGGGGGAAATATCATTCGGCGTCTAACCCCACACGGCGCATCAGGGTCTGGAAGCGGGGGTCGCTGCGGAGGGGATCGTAGGCAGGATTTACTTTGAGGCTGGTGAACAAATTGGAATGGGTGGCGTATGCCTTTTCGAACCAGGCGAATGTGAGGTCCCTGTCGCCCGTGCCCAAGTATGCCCAGAGAATGGGATCAGGGCTGCCGTGTTGGCGGCGGTAGAGCTCTTTTAATTTTTCGAGGGCGTGATGGGCCTGCGCCGACTGGCCTGCGCGACCATGAATATAGGCTCGCCATGCCCACGTCCACGGTTCTCTGGCATCCCATTTTTCCATGTCGGCAAGCGCATCGCGGAATTGGCCTTTTTCAACATAGGCAAGGACTACAAGGCGCGCCCGCGGAAAGTTCGGTTCCATTTCGAGGACGGCGCGACACTGGGCGATGGCGCGGTCATATTGCCGTGAGTAATAGAGGATCGCCGCATTATCTGAGGCAATAATCAGCGACAGAGGATCGAGTTGGCGAGCCCGCTCGCTCTCGGCAAAGGCCTCGTCGAAGCGGCCCTGCCAGGAAAGGAATTCGGCATACCAGTGATGGGCGGTAGCATAGTTGGGATTCAACTCGATAGCGCGGCGGTATTCCTTCTCCGCAGTTTTCCAGTCCCAATCGTAATTCTCCGTAATTAAGGCCAACGAAGTGTGGGCTTCCGCCAGGCCTTCATTGAGTTCCAATGCCTTCAAGGCGGCCGCGCGCGCCTTCGGCATTAACTCCGTAGGCGGGGTGAGAGTATAGCCGCTCTGCAGGGCATAGGTATCAGCCAGTCCGGCATAGGCGCGGGCATAGTTTGGATCCCTGGCGATGGCCTGCTGAAAGCACTCGATCGCGTGCTCAAAACCCTGCGGCGTTCGCTTATTCCAAAAGTAGCGGCCCTTGAGGTAGAGATCGTAAGCCTCGTATTCCTGAGGGGCGAGGAGGGTTTTAGGGGCAGGGATAGCACTTTTCGGATCTCCGAATCCGAGGGGTATCTCTTCAGCGATTTGCTGCGCAATTTCCGCTTGAAGACCCAGCAGGTTGCTGAGTTCCCGATCGTACTGTCGAGACCACACATGGCTCTGATCTTTGACCGGGATGAGCCGGGCCGTAATTCGGACTTTATCGGCGCTCCTCCGCACGCTTCCTTCCAGTACATACTGCACTCCCAAAGCGCTGCCGATCTGGTCCAGTTGCTGGGTAGTGCCCTTATAGTGCATGACCGAGGTGCGCGCGATTACGCCAAGATGCTGCGGGTTCAGGTTGCCCAGTTGCGCAATCATCTCTTCGGTGAGGCCGTCGCTGAAGTAGTCCTGGCTGGCATCACCAGTGAGGTTCTCAAAAGGAAGAACCGCCAACATGAGCCGTCCGGCAACAGCTCGGGGATGATTGCGGAATCGAAACCACTGAAAGTAAACGAGCGTAGCGACGATGAGAAGGCTGCCGACGGCTGGAAGAAGGAGCCACCGTCTTCGGAGCTGCTTTGGGGGAATGAAACGCGAACTGGTTCCGGCGAGGACGAAGTCTTCCGTGGCGGCAAGCCGGTCGGATTCCCCCTCGATCAAAGATCTTAAGTTGGCGGCTTCCGGCGCCGCCGGCGCCATGAACCGGTAGCCCCTCCCGGTGACGGTTTGCACGAACTTTGGGTGATCGGGATCGTCACCAAGCACCTGGCGCAACTTGCGGATCGCCGCGTTGATGTTGTTGTCGCGATCGACGAAAACGTCTTTTCCCCAGATGCGTTCCCCGATTTCATCCCGGGTAACCAATTCGCCCCGCCGCTCAACCAGCAGGAGCAACAGCTCCATAGGAATGCGGGACAGCTTTACTGGATTCCCGGAGCGTCGGAGTTCACAGGCGCGTCGATCCAGTTCGAGATTGTCGGCGAGAATTACTGCATCGGGCGGCATGCAGATCACCTGGCAAGGTTGGCCGCCATTGTACTCCAGTCCGTCATTGGACGTGTCTACTGACGTTTGGGGCGTTCATGGAGAATTAATCCATTTTTAAGACTCCGGCTATTGTCGAAAAGAGAGCGATTGGGTAACTATCGGCGCCAACATCGGAGGGAGCCAAAGTTGGACGGATGTTTCTCGGACGGGCGACGAAACGCTTTCAAAAAGCGGAGGCTGTCGGCGCTCTGGGGGAGAGCCGTGGCGTCCGCGCCGTCAATCCGAGAAGCCCGAACATATTGGCCTAACCTCCAACGTGGAAGAGTCCTGCTGCGGCTTCGAGGACGCTGATCTTCCAAACTGGTCTTCAAAACGCACGCAGACACTTTTTTGGCCAGGTGTGGAACCCGCCAGCGAGGAAATGACAGGGCGAGGCAATCCACAAGCAGCAGGTGGCTGACCTCAGCGCACAGCGATATTTGAGAGACGGAGGACTTTGATGGGCGATTACAAGAATCTCGACGTAGCTACCGCGGATCTGGATGAACTGATCGATACTCTGGAAGGCTACATGAAAGGCGGCGGCTTCGATAACGATGCCGTCATACGTCTGATTAAGGAATGGTCGAAGGTCAACCTCTTATCGGGTCTCAATCTCGAAAGCTTTGGCTATTGGATCATGAAGCGCCTGCCGCCGAAGCTTGCCGGAAAGTCAAAGCGATCGCAAGTGCTGTTGCGAGCGCTGGAAGATTACAGCAACACTCTGAAGCCCGGCAATGAGTCGGGCGATTACTTTCGCCGAGCCGATGAAGCCATGAGGAACTTCGTGTGGGATTACCGGCAACACATTGCCGACGATGTAAATCGGGAAACCAACTTTGTCCATCAGATTCAATTGTTCATGTCAGAGGGTAGGAGTGGTCTGATGAAGGACGAAGTTTTCAAAATGGATCAGAGCCTTTAGGAGCCTGCTATCGGACTTCAGCGATTAACGGCTGCCGCGAAAAAAAAACGGGCTGGCCCTCGGTGAGCGGTTGAAACCTACAAGAGACCTGAGCCGGCTTCCGCCCAAGAGGAAACCGGAACAGCCGAGGCGGCTGTGTCCCTACCCAACCACCACGCCAAGAAAAAGGGCTGGCAGCGATGCCAGCCCTCGGACAAGTCTTACAGGTCAGAAGGTGAAGTGGACGCCAAATTCACCCCAGATCGAGCGCGGGATGAAGGTGGCGTTGGGAGCAAAGAATCCGGCTGGGTGACCGAATGTACTTGAGCTCGCTACGCTGTTGCCGAAGTTGTTTCCGTAGTTGGCTCGGTTGGTGAGGTTGAACGCCTGCGCTACAAGCTGGATATTTGCACGTTCGCCAAGTCTGAAGTTCTTGGCTAACTTGGCATCCAGCTCGAAGAACGCCTGGCCGCGAAGCGGGTCATACTTGGCGATGGTGCATTGTGCCGTGTAGTAGCAGGTTGCTATGAAACCTTGTGCAGCGGCTGTTGCTTTGCCCGCATTAGCGCCATTCGCAACTGCGGCCGCGACGTACGTGCTGATGTAGTTCGGGCCGTAGAAATAGTTCTTCCGGTCGTTGTTTGGCACGACAACGGCGAGAGCGGTCCCGCCGCCGGCGTTGATGGTGTTGTAGGAATTGGTTAGGTTATAGGGACGCGCCGTACCGAACTGAAGGATCGGCGCGAACTGAAATCCCTTGGGTAAATCGACCACCCCAGCCAGAGTGATGTGGTGGCGTTCGTCGTTGGCTGACGGGCCCCATTCATAGGAGGCGAACGGGAAATAGCCGTCGCGGGCATAGTTTCGGAAAATGGTTGTCGGGCCGCCGCCGCCGTCATACCCGTAGGCCCATGACAATGTGTAGTTAGCGATGAGCGAGAAACGATGGCTCATCCGCTGCCGGAAGCTCAGGTTGATTCCGTCATAGCGGCTGCGGTTGATGGCCTGGTCACTGCGCAAACTGGCCAGCACCGGCTGGCCCTTGGTCGCAAAAGCAGCGCTCAAAGGGCGGGTTAGGTTAACGTTTGCATAGTTCATGTTGCAGCCTGACGGAAGGCCTGGACCGGTGCAGGGAGTACCGCTTGTATCGGTGCCAGTTACGACTTTCTGGTCGATATTGATCGTTTTGTCCTCATGCAGATTGAGAACGTGGGTGTATTCCGCCTCGAACACCGAGTTGTTGTTAAGAGCCCATGAATAGCCGAGGTTGAATTCCTCGGATACGGGATTGCGGAAGTTCGGGTCCATGAGTCGGCCAACGCTTAGAGCCGCAGGAGTCGATGAAGGACCTGGCAAGCAGGCCTCCTGAGCCGCAATGTTTGCCTGCGAATAGGAAAACGATCCTAGTGTCCCGCCGCACGGTAGTGGGTCGCCTGGGTTGGACAAGCTCAATACTGTCTGGAAGATAGTTGGGTTCGCGAGTTGCTCCATGAACAATGGAACGTTCTGGAAGGTATTGCCGAAGTACAGGCCGAAGCCGCCGCGCAGTACGTGCTTGCCTGCTCCCGTCAGATCATAAGCAAACCCGATTCGGGGGCTGAAGTCCTTGGTGTCGTCGTGCGGCAAGTGCCTGGTATTGTAGGCCGCAATTGGGCTGATGGATGCGATGGCGAGCAGCGACTGATAGGAGCGACTCTTGGGAATGTCGGACGAGCCGAACCAATTGAAGTCGCGGTCCCAGCGCAGGCCCAAATTCAACGTCAAGCGGTTATTCACCTTCCAGTCGTCCTGTCCGTAGAAGCCAAGCTGCTTCGTAGGAACCAGGAAGTACGGATCGCCGTTTGAGAACGACATTGAACCGACTAGGCCCGGCGTTGCAAAGCCTTGGGGGTAATTGGAAGGTCCGCAACCTTTGGTAGCGTTGGGTGCCACGCCCAGAATGCAGCTTGGATCGACAAGGAAGTCAGCTTGCAGGGTTGAGTTGAACTCAAAGAATCCGCCTTCCACCGGGTTGTAGATGTAGTCGACGCCGGCCTTGAAAGTGTGTCGCCCGATTGTTTTGGAAATGTCGTCTTTGAACTGCCACTTACGCTGGAACGATTGCTGCGGAACATTGGTGTTGGTGCCAAATGACGCATCGGGGAAGGTCACGAGCGGCGCACTGATCTTGCTTGCAATCAGGTTGTTCCAATATTGGAAACCGAAAGTGAACTGGTTGACGAGCGACGGCGAAAACTGAGAGTTCAGTGTGAAGTTGGCCAGCTGAAGGTGATTGGTGGTGAAGTTGCCTTCGGTCAAGTCACCTGTGTCGCCAGATTGGTCGTTCAAGCTGTCATTGGCCTGAGAGCTGTAGCTGATGTAGGCCGTGTTCCTATTGTTGATGTTCCAGTCCATGCGACCGTTATAGCGCCACTCGTGGAAGGGGCGAGGAATCGTTAAGGCCGGCTCGGCGGCGAGGTTGTTCTGCTTGGCCAGTACAAGCTCATTGTAGGCGGTTGTCGCCTCAGACAGCGACTGGCTCTCGCGTTGGCGCTCAATGGCAAAGAAGCCGAAGAGCTTGTCTTTGACGAACGGTCCGCCAATGGATCCACCGAAGAACTGGCGGCTATAGTCCGGACTCTGGGGTGTGGACGTTCCGTCCCCATTGGCAACTTTTTGTGCCGTCTGCAACGCTGCATCGCGGAAGTATCCGAAGACGGAGCCGTGATAAACGTTAGTGCCCGACTTCGTAATCATGTTGATGGCCGCGCCCTGGGAGCGTCCATTTTCAGCGGAGAAGCGCTGCGTGCTGATCTGGAATTCCTGCACGGCTTCAAGCGGCATTTGCATGACTGCACCGCCGACGGTGTTGTCTTTGTTATCGACGCCGTTGATGGTCGTGTTGATATTGCGCCCGTCGGAGCCGTTGACCGAGAGAATCGCATAGCGGTTCTTGGTGGGGTCGTATGAGTCGGCCGCTTTTACTCCGGGAACAAGGTACGCAAGATTGGCCGCGTCGCGACCGGCAAGAGGGAGATCTTCCACTTCTTTGGGCGTGATGTCCTGACTGACGCTGGTCTTCGTGAGGTCCACCAGTGGAGCAGCCCCACTGACTTCCACAACTTCGGTGGTGGCCCCTGGGCTGAGAGTCACGTTGACAGTCGCGGACTGCTCTACCAGCAATTCCGTAGTTTGAACGACGGTCGCGAAACCTTGTTTTGTAACCCTAATCTGGTAAGCGCCCGCTGGCACGAAATCGAACCGGTAAGCTCCGGTGTCATTGGTCGTTGCGGTCCGGGTGACGCCTGTCGCCTTGAAAGTGGCGACCACTTGCGCTCCGGGCACCACGGCTTGTGATTGATCGGTTACCGTGCCTTGGATAGTCCCGGTCGCGGTGGCTTGGCCGAGCAAGTACCCGGAGCTGAAGACCGCCACAAATAGCGCGACTAGTAATACCTGTGCATACCTCTTCTTCATGTGGATCATTTCGCTGCACTCCTCTGGTGATTGTTTCGGCTGTAATTTCGTTCGCACGCCCCATCGCGCAGCGAGACGAGTATTGAACCAGCTTGAAAATAGGGATTCTTGGCCCCAGTCGACCTGGGATTACACAAAACATTTAGAGACACTGGCAGAAAACGTTCGCAATCGTGAGCCCAAATGTTTGTAGCGTTAAACTATTGAGTAAAAAGGAAGAGAAACCGCAATTGTCAACGGTCCTTCCAAAATCTGGAGCCATTTAGGCCGTTTCATATTGAATTCCATATTCTAGGGCTACTGCCAGCACACGGAAAGCCTGTGGGTTTCTAAGATCTGCGTCAGAGACGAGGACTCACCTAGATTTACTTCAAAGACACGAGCTTCTCTACCAGCTCTGAATAATCCTTCTTTTCGATCCCGTGTACCTGCTTGTTGTATTCGTCCACCTTCGACGAATAATTCATCGAGCAGAATTTAGGACCGCACATGGAGCAGAAGGCGGCCTCCTTGTAGTAGTCGTCGGGAAGGGTTTCGTCGTGCATGGAGCGGGCGGTTTCAGGGTCGAGGGAGAGGGCGAACTGTTTTTCCCAGTCGAATTTGTAGCGGGCGTAGCTGAGAGCGTCGTCGCGGTCGCGGGCGCCGGGACGTCCGCGGGCGATGTCGGCGGCGTGGGCGGAAATTTTGTAGGCGATGATGCCGTCTTTCACGTCTTTTTCGTTCGGCAATCCTAGATGTTCTTTGGGCGTGACGTAGCAAAGCATGGCGGCGCCGTACCATCCGATCATGGCCGCGCCGATGGCGGAGGTGATGTGGTCGTAGCCGGGAGCGATGTCGGTAACCAATGGGCCGAGCGTGTAGAAGGGAGCTTCGTAACAGAGTTCGACTTCTTTTTCGACCTGCTCTTTGATCTTGTCCATGGAAACGTGGCCGGGGCCTTCGATCATGACTTGCACGTCGTGCTCCCAGGCTTTCTTTGTGAGTTCGCCCAGAGTTTTTAGTTCGGCGAACTGGGCTTCGTCGCTGGCATCGGCGACGCAGCCGGGGCGGAGGCCGTCGCCGAGGGAGAAGCTGACGTCGTATTTCTTGAAAATCTTGACGATGTCGTCGAAGCGGTCATACAAGAAATTTTGTTTGTGGTTGTAGGCCATCCACTGGGCGAGGATGGCGCCGCCGCGGCTGACGATGCCGGTGATCCGTTTGGAAATCAGCGGGAGAAATTGGATCAGCACGCCGGCGTGGATGGTCATGTAATCGACGCCTTGCTGCGCCTGCTCTTCGATCACTTCCAGCATCACTTCGGCGTTCAGGTCTTCGACACGCTTGACGCGGGCGATGGCTTCGTAAATCGGAACGGTGCCGATGGGGACGGGGGAGTGGCGGAGGATGGTTTCGCGAATTTCGTGGATGTTGCCGCCGGTGGAGAGGTCCATGACAGTGTCGGCGCCGTAGTGGACGGCGGTGTGCAGCTTTTTTAATTCTTCGTTCACTTCCGATGTGACTGCCGAGTTGCCGATGTTGGCGTTGATTTTGCAGAGGGACGCGACGCCAATCGCCATCGGCTCGAGCTCGGGATGGTTGATGTTGGCGGGGATGATCATTCGTCCACGAGCGACTTCGTCGCGGACTAGCTCGGGCGCCAGCTTCTCTTTATTGGCGATGTAGGACATCTCTTCGGTGATGACGCCCTGGCGCGCGTAGTGCATCTGGGAAAAGTTGCCGGTATTGTTTTCCTTCTTGCGGCGGGCCAGCCATTCTGCGCGGGGTTGAGGGACGGTGTGACCGTTGCTGCCGTTGCCATTGGTGGACGTCATGATCGGACCAGCCTTTTGGGAATTCGGTGAATCTTGATTATAACCGTCACGAAGGGGAGTGGCTGGTAGGTTCGGATCAAAAACTTTAACCACAGAGGAAACTGAGGGGCACAGAGGTTTCAAAGCCGCTTCCCGGTTGATCATCCCGAATCTTTCGGAATAAAATCTCTCGCATTGTTCTCAAGGAGAAATTTCTCATGCGCATGTTCCGGCTCGTGCTGGGCTTTTTGCTGGTCGTAAGTGCTTTCGGTTTTTCGCAATCTGCTTCTTCCACCAAGCCTGGTGCGGGATTCAGTATCGACAACATTGATAAGACGGTCGATCCATGTGTGGATTTTTATCAGTATGCTTGCGGGAACTGGATGAAGAATTCGGAAATTCCTCCTGATCAAGCGCAATGGGTGAGTTTTGTGGAACTGCACGAGCGCAATCTGGATATTGAGCACGGCATTCTGGAGAAGGCCGCAGCGGGCGGGGCGAGCAGGAGTGCCATCGACCAGAAAATTGGCGATCTTTACGGTTCATGCATGGATGAGAAAGATGTAAACCGCGAGGGAATTGCGGCGGTGAAACCGGAACTGGACCGCGTGGCGGCGGTGAAAAATAAAGAGGCGCTGATTGACGAGATCGCGCATATTCACTTGATCGGGCCTAGTCCGCTGTTTAATTTTTATTCGAACTCGGATATGCACAACGCGGATCAGGTGATCGCCTACATCGATCAGGGAGGATTGACTCTCCCCGACCGCGACTACTACATCAAGGAAGATAATCCGAAAATGAAAGAGATGCGGCAGCACCTGGTGGATTACGTCACCGAAGTGTTTACGCTGGCCGGGCAAACACCGCAACAGGCGGGCGAATCGGCGCAGACGGTGCTGCGCATCGAAACTGCGCTGGCGCAGGGAGCGATGGACCGCACGGAACGCCGTAAGCCGGAGAACCGCGATCACAAGATGAGCCGCGATCAGGCGGTGGCGCTGGGGCCCGATTTTTATCTCAACCGGTATTTTGCGGTCGTAGGCGCGCCGCCGTTTACGCAGCTGAACGTCACCAATCCTGATTTTTTCAAGAAGGTGAATGGGGCGATTGAGTCGGAGTCGCTCGAATCGCTAAAGACCTATGTGAGTTGGCACGTGCTCAATGCGGCGGCGCCGTGGCTGTCGCAGCCATTCGTCGATGCGAATTTCAAATATCAGCAGGCTCTTACGGGGCAAAAAGAAATTCAGGCGCGCTGGAAGCGGTGCGTGAATCTTACGGACCGTGAACTCGGCGAAGCTTTGGGGCAGAAATACGTCGACGTAGCGTTCGGTCCCGAAGCCAAGGCGCGCATGCTGAAGATGGTGGACGCGCTGGAGAAGTCGTTGGACGAGGATATTCATGATCTATCGTGGATGAGCGAGGACACCAAGAAACAGGCGAAGGTGAAGCTGGAGGCGATTCGAAACAAAATTGGCTATCCCGAGGTGTGGCGGGACTACAGTTCGGTCGCGATCAAGCCAGGCGACCTGCTCGGCAATGTGCAGCGGGCGAACGAATTCGAATCGAAGCGGGAAATCGCGAAAATCGACAGGCCGCTGGACCGCAAAGAATGGGGCATGACACCGCCGACGGTAAACGCGTATTACAGTTCGTCGTATAACGAAATTGTGTTTCCGGCGGGAATTCTGCAGCCGCCATTTTTCGATCCAAAAATGGACGACGCTGTGAACCTTGGCGGCATTGGGCTGGTGATTGGGCACGAACTGACGCACGGGTTCGATGATCAGGGACGCAAGTTCGATCCTCAGGGAAATTTGCATGACTGGTGGAGCGAGCAGGATGGGAAGGAATTTGAAAAGCGCGTGAGTTGCGTGGCCGCCGAGTATTCGAACTTTGTCGCCGTGGATGACATCAAGCTGAATGGCCGGCTTACTCTCGGCGAGAATACGGCGGACAATGGCGGGGCGCGGATTGCACTGGCGGCGCTGCAACACATGATCGCCGACGACAAGACCGGAAAGGAAGGGCAGAAGCTCGACGGATACACGCCGGAGCAGCGATTCTTTCTCGGTTTCGGGCGGGTGTGGTGCGAGAAGCGGCGTCCAGAAGTGGCGCGCATGCGGGTGCTGACCGATCCGCACTCGCCGGGGAAGTATCGCGTGAACGGTGTGGTCGAGAATATGCCGGAGTTTCAGAAGGCATGGGGTTGCAAAGCCGGGCAGCCGATGGTGGCGGAGAATGCCTGCCACGTGTGGTAGTTCGCGCCGCTCAGCGAGCGAACGGATGAACCGCGACGGGCGCTGGGGAAAAAAAGCCCCACTTCTCGCAAGGGACGCGAGAAATGGGGCACCCCAGCCTTTTACCCCTTAAATCATAGCGGCTGTTTCCAGGCGCGCAGACGTGGCCACCAGCGACTTACATTTCGGCGATACTCTTCGTACTCTGCCCCGAACTTGCCGCGTAACGTGGGTTCTTCATAAAAGACGACAAACAGATGCACGGCTGGGGCAACCGCCGCAACGGCGGCAATCAGTCGTAGGTTGGGGTGACCGAAAATCACCCAGAGGCCAATCCACCCCGCCGCGAAGCCCACGTACATTGGATTGCGTACGTATCGGTAGAAACCGACCACCACCAAGCGCTGCGGCGGGGCGACCGGGGCGGGCGTGCCGCGTCCCGTCCACCCGAAGTCCCAGACGCAGCGCAGGGCGACCGCGAATCCCAACGCTGACGGAATCGCTGCCAGCCACCGCCACCGTGCCGCGCCCGCCATTTCCACCTTGAAGCTGAGCCACTGTGGCAGCAGCCAGAACCACAGGGCGAGGAACGCGGCGCCCACCGCCAGCGAGATGACCGCCGCCAGCAAGGGATGTCCGTGCTCGTCCATTGGAGACCGCATTGGCTCTACATCTGTCATAAGAACCTCCACGCCTGCGCCTGTTCGCTAAACCGCAGGTCTACAGTCCAGGAATTGTCAGAACGACTTTCGCTCCTGTCGAATGGCATCCGTCGATGACGTGCACGACATCTGCAAACGGCAGTTGCCCCTCTGCTCTGACTAAGACCACTTTCTCAGGGCGATTCTGAAAAAGCTGCGTGAGCATGTTTGACAAGTTCGCCAAAGGAATCTGCCGATTGTTGATCTTCAGGATGGGCGTCTGCTGCCCTGAGTTGATGAGTTGTACTTCGGTTGGCTGCGAGCCAGCCGGTGCGGAAAGCAGTACTTCCAAACCTTTTGGGGACACCATGGTTCCTGTTTGTGGCGAATCGGCCGCGGATGTCAGCAGGACCGCTGCTTCGAAAAGGTCCACGTGGGCAGCCGCGAGAGCTTTCTCCACATCGGCGTAGGGCGTGCGAGCGTCGGCCTTGATGTAGAGCTTTTGCTCGCGGTTGCGAGGATGAATCTTCATCTCCTCGACTAAACTCGCCGGGGTGACCGGATGGATTCCGAAGTACAGGCTGCCATCGGCGGTAGCGGTCACAATCCAGGCGTTTTCGTTGTCAGCCTCTGGCATCGACGCGGCACTGCTGGCCGGTGGCATTTGTACGCTGATGCCTTGCCGCAATTGCTGAGCATTGCTCAGAGCCGGAGAAAGCACAATCGCGAGCGTCAATGCGACGCTTAACACAAAATGGTTCGATCTTTTTGTCTTCTTAGTAAGCATGGATTTTCTCCTCCTGGGTCAATTGCCCTCAGGGGCTAAAGCCCAGTTCTTCTGTGGGGTTTAGTGGCCCGGCTGAAGCCGGGCCCTTCCCGATTTGTTTAACGGGGGCCGGCTTGGAGCGGGCCTTCCCGATTTGTTTAGTGGCCTGCTGAAGCCGGCCGCCCTTCCCCTGTTCTTTGATAGCGGATTTATGGTTTGACTCCTCCCAGGGCTGCGGTCGCGAGACTGCCGCCGAGGCCCATCGTTTCGACTGCGGACGAGGGGACGATCACCATCGAACCCTTTTCCTTGATGGCTTCGTAGAGCATGTTCATGGCGCGCAGATGCAAGGCCACCGGATTTTCTGCGTAGGAAGCTGCGGCCTGCACAAAGCTGTCGGCGATTTCCTTTTCTGCCTGGCCCAGGATGATTCGGGCCTGGCGTTCGCGTTCGGCTTGCGCCTGGCGCGACATCGCGTCTTCCAGGCCTGACGGAATCTTTACGTCGCGAATTTCGACTGACTGCACGGTGATGCCCCAGGGGTTTGTTTTTTCGTCGAGGATGCGCTGCAACTCCCGGCCGAGCGTTTCACGCTCCGTGATCATTTGTGCGAGTTCGTGGCGACCGATGGATTCGCGCAGCGAGGTCTGCGCGCTGAGCGTAATGGCCTCGATGAAGTTCTCGACTTCGAGAATGGATTTTTCGGCATTCCAGACCATCCAGAAGACGATGGCGTCGACGTTCACGGGAACGGTGTCGCGCGTGAGCGTAGATTCGGCGGAGACGCTGGCGACGCGGACGCGCTGATCCACATAGGGGCTGAGCGTCTCGACGATGGGGATGATGTGGCATAAGCCGGGGCCGCGCAGGCCGACGTAGCGGCCCAGGCGCAGCACTGCGACTTTCTCCCACTGGCGGACAACTTTGATCGCGAACAAAAAGTAAACGCCGACCAGGGCTCCGAAGATGGCTGGAGCCGGATGGTGAACTGCCTGGGATATTGCGAGGCCAATTACGATGCTGATGACGAACAGCAACAGTGCGATGCCACTGACTTCGTTCATTCGAATTTTCGCCATGACGTTCTATCTCCTTTTAGGCAACAAGTCGCGCAGACGATCGATCAGATCTTCGACAGTGAATCCGGCAGCGCCCGCGCGGGCCGCGAATTCTCCGGCCATCTGGCCGAGTTGACGTTCCCGCTCGGCAGAATTCTTTTCCAGCTTCTTCTTCGAGATGAATGTTCCCGTGCCTTGATGGGTTTCCAGCAGGCCTCCGAGTTCCAGTTCGCGGTAGGCTCGCATCACGGTATTGGGATTGATGGCGAGGTCGACGGCGAGCTGGCGCACCGTGGGCAGCTGATCTCCGGCGGTCAGCGAGCCGGAGGCGATTCCGCTTCGCACCTGATCGATGAGCTGGCGATACACAGGCATGCCGCTACGAAGGTCGATTGCGAAGCGGAACGGATTGCCATTCCTTCCCATGCGTGTCAGTGTACTACACAACTAGTACATTCAGTCAAGTATTATTTTTTTACTTGTTTCCTGGAATTGAGTTTCGCGCGCCGGGATGACCAAGGAATGACGAAGGAATGACGGAGCGATGACAATCGCGCTGCGCGCATCGCCTAATCTCAACTCAAGCTACTGAAACATCCCCTGCGAACTGAATGAATCCCGACCGCGATGATTTGTGACCACGCCGAGGGAGCCGTGCGGGTACGCGTTGACTCAGAAAGAAGGAGAACGACATGGACAAGCTTTTCACTTTTGCGCTGGCGCTGGCGATGTGCCTGGGGACAACGGCGATGCTGGCCAAGGGCGGCCACGGGGCAGGACAGCAGAAAAATTAGACACGCAGACCGCCACCGACGGGGCATTTCGTGATGGACTCTACGTCGGCCGGCTGGCCGCAGAGAGAAGGGGGCCGCTGCATCCGCAGACCGGGCGGTGGTCGAGTGAACGCGATCGCACTTCGTTCGTGGCGGGATATCGGCGAGGGTATGGCGACGTTGTCGCCAGCAGTACGGCGAGCAGGTAACTGCGGGTTGAGTGAAGGGCGGGGAGGGATAGGCGTGGATCGTTGCCGACTGTTCTCGCCGACTTTCGCGCGAGATCCCTTCGACTTTGCTCAGGGCAGGCTCTTCCCTCCGCCTGAAAAACGGCTGCGCTCAGGATGACGCCCTTAGGTTGAGTTCGATTTTTTGCAGTGAGGTGAAGTGATGAATCCGACGAAGTTGGTTTCAATATTTGCTTTAACTCTGGTGGTTGGGATTTCAGCGCCGCATGCGCTGAGGGCAGGCGGCCCTGCTCCAACCATCACGGGCGCTATGGTGCGGGGAAGCGTGCGGTTTGAGGGCAAGGCTCCTGTGGCAAAGGCGATTAGCATGGCGGCCGATCCGAGTTGTGCCAAGCAGCACGCCTCGCCGGTGATGGCGCAGGACGTGGTGGTCGATGCGAAAGGCGATCTGCAGAACGTGATTGTGTTCGTGTCCGAGGGGCTCGGCGACCGCACGTTTGAGGCGCCCAGCCAGCCGGTGGTGGTCGAGCAAAAGGGTTGCTTGTACCAGCCGCATGTGCTGGCGGTGCGGGCCAATCAGACCTTGGAGGTGGTAAACGACGACCCGACGTCGCACAATATTCATCCGGTGCCGGCGAATAACCGGGAGTGGAACAAGGCGGAGCCGCCGGGATCGAAGATGGAAGAGGCGTTTGCGCGGGAGGAGATTGCGATTCCGGTGAAGTGCAATGTGCATCCCTGGATGCGCGGGTATATCGCGGTGTTCAAGCATCCGTACTTCGCGGTGACCGGGAAGGACGGAGGCTTCGACCTCAGCAATCTGCCGCCCGGGACTTACACGATCAAGGCGTGGCACGAGAAGCTGGGCACGTCGACGCAGACGGTGACCATCGGCGCGAACGAGACGAAGGAGATCAGCTTCGTATTCAAGGGCATGTGATGTGTTACTTCGCGACCTTGAAGCCTTTCCGGCGTTGTTCGCTGTAGCGGTGCAGCGCGTCGAGGATGATGGGGTACGCCTCCGTTGGAGGGCGTATCTCATCGACCTCGACGGCTTTGCCTTCCAGTAGTTTGTAATCCTGAAAAAATCGGCGCAGCATGAGCAGGCGGTGGGGCGGCATCTCCGACGCCTCGCGGTAGGAATTGAATTCGGGATCCTCGGTCGCCACGGCGATGATTTTGTGATCCTGCTTGCCGGCGTCAATCATAGTCATCAGGCCGATGGCGCGGGCATGGATGATGGTCAGCGGAACGACCGGCTCCTGGCAGAGAACCAGCACATCGAGCGGGTCATCGTCTTCGGCGAGCGTCTGCGGAATGAAACCGTAGTTCGCCGGATAATAGACGGCCGAATAGAGGATGCGGTCGAGGCGGATCAGGCCGCTGGATTTGTCGAGTTCGTACTTCACGCTTGAGCCGAAGGGGATTTCGATGACGCAGTCGAATTCGTGAGGGAGCTTGTCGCCGGGAGTTACGTCGTGCCAGGGATGGATCATAAAAGGACTCATTCCATTCTAGCGGATGGAGAGATCCATCTTAAGGCAGCATGAGGTGTTAGCTAGCGCCACTTTTCCCAGCACAGTAAGGTGTTCCGGAGCCTCCGCTTCAGGCGCCCTCGCGGCTCGGATTTCAGAATCTTGATTCTCGTGTCTGTGACGCGTAAAGTCTAGAAGTGAGGATTGTCCGGTCGAACTCTTTCATGTCGAATCAAGGTAAGACCTATCTCAAGTTCGGGGGAGCGACGGCGATTATTTTGCTGCTGCTCGGCTACCTGGCCTATACCGGCGTGCAGGACAGCAAGAGCTACTACGTCACGATTAAAGAGTTGCATAAGATGGGCGACGGCGCTTACTCGAAACGCTTGCGCGTTGCCGGCAACGTTCTGCCGGGATCGATCAAACGCACGGGGACGCATGTGCAGTTCGTGTTGATGGAAGAAGATCAGACGCTTCACGTGGACTATACCGGGACGGAAGCGCCACCCGACACCTTCAAAGATGATTCCCAGGCGCTGGCCGACGGAAGATTCGATCACGATGGCGTGTTTCATGCCAAGCAACTGCAGGCCAAGTGCGCGTCGAAGTATGCTCCGCAACAGCCGGGCGTTCCGGCTAACGGAGTTCCATCACGCGAGCCGGCGAAGAGTGTGACGCAAGTGCAGCCGGGCGGCGCCGGGATGGCGAATTGATATAGTTGGACACGTTCGGCCTGCGCGCGAGATCCTTCCCTCCGCCTGAAAAACGGCTACGGTCAGGATGACGTCGAAGGGAATGCATAGAATCGCTAGCGCAACTTCCCTGACCGTCTGGCCGCAGTCTTTTGGTGCCTGTGACTGACGCCATTCCGCAAAGCTTGCCTAACATCACGGTCAACAACGTCATTAAGCAGTTCGGGCGCTTTGCCGCGCTGCGCGGCGTGACTGCGGAGTTCGACGCGGGACGCTTTCACGCGATTCTCGGAGAGAACGGAGCAGGGAAGACGACGTTGTTGCGGGCGCTGGCGGGATTGGCGCAACCGACTCGCGGGGAGATTTCGATTTTCGGGAAGACCCCACGGGAAGCGTGTCGCGACATCGGTTATATGGCTCATCCGTCGCTGCTTTACGACGAAATGAGCGGGATGGAGAACCTGCGCTACTTTGCGCGGCTTTACGGCATTGCGGGCGATCAGCGCTGCCAAGAAATGATTCGAGCGGTGGGGCTCGATCCGGAGTTGACGCGTTCGGCCGGCCAGTATTCGCAGGGAATGCGGCAGCGGATGTCGCTGGCGCGGGCCATTCTGCACGATCCGCGGGTGCTGCTGCTGGATGAACCGTTCTCGAACGTGGACGTGCATTCGGCGCGCGCGATGGTTGGGCTACTGAAGGGCATGCGCGATGCGGGAAAGACAGTTTTCGTGATCACGCACCAGGCGCTGTTGCTCGAAGGCGTGGCCGACGAGTTTGTCTGGATGCAGGCTGGGCAGATTGTGGATCGGACTCTGAGTCTGGCTCGGACTGCGACTTCCGCTGAGGGCTTTGCTGGAGACGTCCAATGAATTCGTTTTGGGCGGTGACTCTGGCGACGTTGGTCAAAGACATCCGGCTGGAGTGGCGCTCGAAGGACGCGCTCAATTCCATGTTGTTTTTCTCGTTGCTGGTGGTGGTGATCTTCGTATTTTCTTTCGATCCACTGGCGGAGGAGTCGCGGCACATTGTGGGCGGGTTGGTGTGGGTCGCGTTTTTGTTTGCGTCCGTCGTGGCGCTCAATCAGACTTGGGCGCGGGAGTTGCGCAATCAGGTGCTGGATGCTTATCGGGTTTCTCCGGCTCCGGCGAATGCGTTGTTTCTGGCCAAGGCGCTGGGAAATTTTATTTTCGTGAGCGTGCTGGAAGCGCTGATGACGCCGTTGTTCGTAATCTTTTATAACCTGCGAGTTGTGGGTCCGGCGTGGCAGTTGATTCCGATTACGGCTCTGGGAACTTGGGCACTGGTGGTGAATGGGACGTTCTTTGCCGCAATGTCGCTGCGCACGCGGAGCCGCGAGATCATGCTGCCGCTGCTGCTGTTTCCGATTTCCATTCCGGCGGTGCTGGGGATGGTTGCAGGGACCACGTCGATTCTGACCGGGGAGAACTCCGCCCACTTCTACATCGTGTTGCTTCTCACTTACGATGTAGTGTTTACTACAGCTTGTTTGGCATTATTCGGAATGATATTGCACGCAGAATGAAACGTATCTTCCCCATTCTCTCGATCTTCACGGCGATTCTCCTGGCCTATGCTTTGTATGAGGCGCTCGTAGTTGCGCCTACTGATGCGCAGCAGGGCGATGTTTACCGCATCATTTATTACCACGTGCCTTCGGCGTGGACGGCGTTCCTCCTCTTCTTCATTAATTTCATTGCGTCGATTCAATATCTGGCCAGCGCGCGGCCTGCAACCCGAACTGCCGCGAAGTGGATTGTGATTGCGATCGGCGTGGTCGGAGTGATTGCGTGTTTTCTTCCGCAAGTGCAGCGATTGCTGCCTACCGGCATGCGTCCGAGCGCGGTGGCGACGACGGTGGTGGCGATTCCGGTGTTCTATTTTTTGATGGGGAAGTTTTTTCCGGGAGAGCAGCTTGACATACTCGCGGTGACGACGGCCGAGGTGGGGGTGGTGTTTTGCACCATCGTGCTGGTCACGGGACCCATCTGGGCGCGGCCGGTGTGGGGGATCTGGTGGGCGCCGGGGGATATTCGGCTAACTTCGACGCTGGTGTTGTGGCTGATTTATGTGAGTTATTTGATGCTGCGGCGCTTCTCCAACAGCGCGCAGACGCAGATGCTGGCGGCGGCGCTGGCAGTGTTCGGCGCGCTGGATGTGCCGCTGGTTTATTTTTCGATCTGGTTCTTCCGTACGCAGCATCCGCAGCCGGTGATCGGGGGGGGCGGATCGATGGATCCGCGCATGCTGCACGTGCTGCTGATCAGCTGGATGGCGTTTCTTTGTTTTGCATTTCTGGTGTGCTGGTCGCGCTTCCGGTTGGAAATGCTGCATCGCGAAGTTGAGGAGGCGCACGCGATGGAATCGCTGGTTGGGGTGGGAGTGACGGCCAAGGCCAGCCTTCCGCTCAGTCGGAGTTCAGGATGAACGCGATTAAGTTTCTCTTCGCCGCTTATATTGCCACGTGGGTGATTCATGGCGTCTATCTAGGCAGCTTGGTTCGGAGGTTCGGGCGACTGCGCCAGCAGTTTAAGGAAGTGAAGGTGTCCGGCTTCCGGCGCTCGGCTTCCGGTTCCCCTCGGCAGGACTGAAAGTATTGCGCAAGCGTACCTCTGGGGCTAAAGCCCGCAATCTGAGTGTGTGATTTTATCGCAGCGCTAAAGCGCTGCGCCACCCAAAAGCAACGTTTTCCGGAGGCTGGAAGCCGAGAGTTGAAGCCGAGAGCCGGAAGCCGAGAGCCGGAAGCCAGTTCTTCAGTTCGATGCTTTCCATTCCTTTTGCAGGGCTGAGAGTAAGTTGGGGGCGCCGTTGGAGCGGAGGAATTCGTAGTCTTCAATCATGGCGGCGGTGCCGATGCGGGCCGAAGGAAGAGGATTTTCGACGCGGATGACGCGGGCGGTGAAACGAACGCGGACGGAGTCCGTCAGAGTGACGTGAGGAGGGAAGGTGAGAGTGACTTCGAGCTTGGTGCCGGCCGAAACAGGGCGATCGAGGTAGAAGAAAACGCCGCGGGCACTGACGTTCTGAGTTTCAGTGCGAACCTCGTCGGCGCCTTCGAGGCGGACCAGGGCCGGCAGTCGCATGTCGAAGCGCCGCATCATCCGCCGGTCCTGTGAATTCGATTGCATGTTAAGCGCTCGGCCAGGAGCGCGTCGTACTAAGAAAAGCGAGCACTTGCCGACGGCAAGTCGCACGGATTCAAGGCCTGAGTTTTGACTGAATGCGGCCCTTGTAGCCCTCAATGTATATAAACGTTTGTAGTTTGCAACAGCAAAATGCCATTTGGAACTGATTCGGTTAATCTGTCCGGAATTCCGAACAGAATTTGCTCTCAGAGCCGTGGGAGGACGCAATTGTGCGCAGGCTTGTCTGAATTGGAAGCAATCGCGGTGCCATTTGAGGTTCGTCAGAGTCGTAAGTCTGGCGCGAAGAGTGAGCGGCTTACAGAATGGTTGAGTGCAAAGGTTCGTAACTCAGGGAAGCGGTTTGCGGATAGAGGATCATGTTTTTCCACTTCCGCAGCCAGTCGAGGCGGCTGGCAATTTCCTTTCCCCCACTTTTGTCCCACGCTGCGGCATCTTTCCGCATACCGAGTCGCATCTGACGAATCTTGGAGCGGTCGCAAGGATTGCCGGTGGTGGTCGAGATCCTTCCCTTCGCCTGAAAAGCGGCTCCGGTCAGGATGACGCCCACTCGCGGCGTAGTAAAGGTGAGGGGCGGCTTGACTTGTCTATCCTTCAGATGTTTAAGTAGTTATTCAATTTTTTCCGCCAGTTCCAGTGATAAGCAAGCCGCGGTCAGGTTCGCCGGCGCGAGGCTGGGTTGACTTGTGCGCCGTTTCTAATCTCCCCACTGATCTGAGCGAAAACGATCTGTACGAAAACGAGCGTGGGAAAAAACGATCTGAGCCTAAGAAAAACTATTTAAGCGAAAATGATCGAATAAAACTGGTTTGAGTGCCTTGGAGGAACGAGTGAACGTAGACCGCCGTTGGCTGGGTACATCCGTGGGACGAGTTCGTATTCTGGCCTCTGGGCTGGTTCTGCTTGGGGCAGGATGCGCAGTTCTCGGGTGGGGTGCCCACTCACGTCAAACCACCGCGAACGTCGCGGCTCAGCTGCCGGCGATCCAAGGGACAGCGATCCGGGAGTCAGAGCAGGCGATTGTTCCCGACCTGCTGGGAACGGCGCCAGGATTGTCGAGCGCATGTCGACGGTGAAGCAAAGTCGGGGGCGCGTTCACTTTTCGCCGGGCTGCCTCTGATCTTCGAACCGAACCAGGGACAAGGGAATCTCGACCCAGCCGATCCGCGCGCGAAGTTCGTGACTCATGGTTCTGGATATAGCCTGTTTTTGGGCCCTGAGGGCGTGATTCTGAGCCTGGGGTCTTTGGAGCGGCAAAAGTCTGAAGAGTCGTGGCGGGACTCGGCGAAGCAGGCGACATCGCTAGCCCGGGTCGAGTCCGTGCAGATGAAGCTGGCGGGGGCGAATCCGCACGCCACTTTAACTGGCACTAGTCTTTTGCCGGGGAAGAGTAACTATTTTCTGGGGAATGATCCGACGAAGTGGCGGCAGGGCGTACCGCAATTCGCGCGCGTGCGTTACGCGGATGTTTATCCGGGCATTGATCTTCTCTTTTACGGTAATCAGGGACGGCTGGAGTACGACTTTCAGGTCGCGCCGGGGTCCGATCCGCGGCAAGCTGAACTGGAATTCAAGGGAGCGAGACAACTGCAGCTGAAAGATGGAGCGCTAGTCGTCCAGGGTGAGAGCGGCAGCGTTCGACTCGAGGCTCCGCGAGTCTATCAGGAGATCGCAGGGAAGCAGCAAGCGGTGGAAGGCAACTTCGTTTTGCGGGGCGCGAACCGTGTGGGATTCGCCATTGGATCGTACGACCACTCGCGGGAGCTGGTGATTGATCCGATCCTGACCTTCTCGACTTATTTTGGGGGCAGCGGAGACGAACACTCGACGTCCATTGCGGTCGATGGAAGTTCCAACGTTTATCTTGCGGGCTCGACCACTTCACCCAATCTGCCGGCAGTTACTGGAATCCTTCAGACAACTCTCAATGGCGCGCAGAACGTTTATATCGCCAAGATCACGCCCCCGCTTGGGCTCGCTTCCGGCGGTGTTGGATTATGTGACTTATCTCGGCGGCAACGGATACGGACAGTCCGGTCGGAATCCGCGTCGACGGGCGGGGCGATCCATTTGTGGCGGGCACAACTTCCTCGACGAACTTTCCCACAACCGCGCTTACCGCCTATCAGCAGGTCCCCGAAGCGGGCAGCACAGGAACTTCCCACGTGTTCGTGACGGAACTGAAGAACGATGGCACAGCACTTCAGTATTCGTCCTACCTTTCCGGCAACGGCACCGACATTGCGAGCGGGATGACGATCGACGCGTCCGGCTACTTGTACGTAACCGGCACGACCACGTCTTCCGACGCCGCCAGCACCAACGTTCAATTCCCGGCGAGCACGCTTCCCCAGGCGCTGCCGTATCAAACCACTCCGCGCGCGCCCATTCAATTCTTCGTGACGAAGGTGAATACTAGCTCAGTCAAGACCGGCAGCATTGCTTACTCGACCTATTTTGGCGGAGCGAACTTTGATACGGCGACGCCGATCGCCGTGGGCGGCGGCATCGCCGTTGATACAAACTTAAACGTATATTTCACGGGCACCACGAACTTCATCTATACGGGATGCTCGGGTTGCAGCAGCACGGACTTTCCCATTCTCAATGCGTACCAGCCCTGCCTGGATCAGGCGCCACCGACGACGATTGTCAATCCTCCGTCGTGTTCAAGCACGACGAATACCACCAACTCGGACGCCTTTGTGGCGAAGCTCAATCCCAACGCGGCGCAGGGAGAGCAACTGATCTGGTCGACGTACCTGGGAGGGACGGGGACGGATTCAGGGACGGGCATCGCGCTCGATTCGGGAGCTGCGAATGTTTATGTGATCGGAACCACAAATTCCACTGACATTGGGACCAGCACAACGACTGCGACTACTTCCTCCCCGTTTCAACGCTGCCTGGACGCGCCCAACGTGGCGGCGGGTACGACTTGTCCTACCCCAGCCACGACTCCTCCCGCTAACGACGCGTTTGTGGCGCGCCTGACCAACCCGACTTCCACAACGACAACTACGACTCCGGTGAACGTGACGCTCAACTATTTCTCCTATCTCGGGGGGAGCAACAACGAAGCCGGACTGGCGATCACGGTGGATTCCGGCGCAGGGGCCTTGGTCACGGGCTGGACTCAGTCCACGGATTTCCCCGTGCTCCCGAAGTCCAACTCCATTCAGAGCGCCTTGAATGGGCCGCAGGATGCGTTCATGGCCCGGCTGAACACGGCTACCGTGGTCGGGCAGACAACGGCAGGTTCGTGGGCCAATTATTTCGGCGGCAGTGGCACTGATGAAGGGACAGGCATTACTCTGGATGTCAATCAGAACGCTTACATCGCGGGCGACACCAACTCGACTGACCTGCAGGTCTCAAAACCGTTGCAGACGACCAATAACGGAGGTTACGACGCGTTTGTAACTCAACTCGGAACAGCTGTCAGCTTATCGGTCAGTGGAGTTTTGACGCTAGGCACGAACCAGACCTTCATCAGCGCAGGGAACCCAGGCTACGTTTACCTACACGGTGACCAATAACGGTCCTGATTTAGCCAACAGCATCACACTCTTGGACAATCTGAACACTTCGATCACCGGTGTGCCGCTGACATTCCTATCGGCCAGCACCAGTGCGGGAACCTGCGGCGGGGGCTCGACTAACGCCATCGTGAGCTGCAGCCTTCCCTCGCTGCAGTCCGGTTCGACGGCCACGATTACCATTGTGCTTGCGCCCACCCCGAACAGCAACGGGACGGAAGCCTTTTTCAACGGGGGTTCCGTGCAGGTGATGGGGCCGGGCAACATTGTGCTCGCGCAGACTTCGGTGCCGGCGCAGATGTCCGATTTTAGCCTCTTAGTCAGTCCTAACAATGGCAGCGTAGCAGCGGCGGGGGATACGGCCATCTATCAAGTGCAACTCACACCGCATCCCGTCTACGCCTCCTCTATCGGTCTGGGGTGTACCGGTTTGCCCACGGCTGCGCAGTGCATCTTCACCACTCAATCGGTCACGCTGCAAGGCCCCGGTTCGTCCACGCTGAATATCACTACCGTAGCCCGGCCTGTGGTGACACCCGGGGCGAGTTTGCTGACTCGGCATTTCTATGCGATCTGGTGGATGTTTCCGGGAATGACCCTGTTGGGTGTGGGAGTCGGCGGCAACCGGCGCCGCCGGTGTATTGCTTCAATATTCGTACTTTCTGTTACCTTCGCCCTGCTTCTGTTCCTGCCGGGATGCAGCGGCGGCAGAGCGACGCAAGCACCCGTGAGCGGAACCCCTCCGGGCACCTACACAATCACGGTTACGGCGACGTCCGGCAGCGACACCAAGAGCCAGACGATCACGCTATTCGTTCCGTAGCATTAACCATCTGACGACCGCAAAAGAAAAGCCCGCAGCGCTCTGCTGCGGGCCGAAAGTCTGCCCGAAAAGCAATAATAGCAGGCCTCGGTGGAAGCGAGGAGCTTACGCTCCTGCCGATAATTTCTGGTGCCCCTTCGCCTCCGCGATTCCATACTGCCGGATCTTGTAGAGCAGAGCTTTGTAGCTGATCTGGAGAATCCCGGCGGCCTGCTTGCGGTTCCAGTTGGTCTGTTCCAGAGCTTGAGTAATGGCCTGCGCTTCGGCCTCATCTTTGGCGGTACGCGCCAAGGATTTCAATCCGCCCAATTCCCCTCCGCGGGTAGCGGCGTCGCCCTGCCCTCCGCCCGTGCCATCGTTTCTCGGCAGCAGTTCGGTAACGGCCAGTTTCTCATCCCCGAGAATCAGGTAGCGCTTGAGGAAGTTATTCAACTCGCGGAGATTGCCGGGCCAGGAATGGTTCTGGCAGGCCTGCAGCAACGCCGGAGAAAGTGGTAGCGGCGCACGCGCGTAACGCTCGGCCATGCGCGACATTGAGTGCTTGAGCAGGATGGGGATTTCTTCCTTGCGCTCGCGCAGCGGTGGAATCTGCATGGTGAAGGCGTTCAGACGGTAGTAAAGATCCTCGCGCAGGCGCTTGCTGGCAAGTGCCTCCGGGATGTTGATGTTGGTGGCCGCCAAGATGCGCACATCGACTTTGATGATGGAACGGCTGCCCAGACGAGAGAACGTCTGATCCTGCAACACGTGAAGCAGCTTCGCCTGCAAGAGCGGGGGCATTTCGCCAATCTCGTCGAGCAGAATAGTTCCCCGGTTGCACAGCTCGAATTTGCCGGGTTTCGCATGGGTCGCGCCGGTGAAGGCACCCTGTTCGTAGCCGAACAATTCGCTCTCGAGCAAGTCAGCGGGAACCGCGGCGCAGTTGACCTTCAGGAAGGTGCGATGGGCACGCTTGGAAAGTTTGTGGATTAATCGGCCCAGGACTTCCTTGCCGGTTCCGCTCTCGCCCAGCAGCAGCACAGGGATATCCACGTTCGCCACCAGCGCGGCTTGAGAGCGGATCTTGCGCATGGCGGGGCTGGCGGCGATGAAGAACACGTCGTCAGCTAGTTCTTCCACCTCGCCACTATAAGTCTGTTTTCCCCGACCGAGGCTGAGATCAATGACGGCATCCAGTTCCGCTTTTTGAAAGGGCTTGGTGAGGTAGTCATGAGCGCCCAGCTTCATGGCATGGACGACTTTGCGGGTGTCATTGACGCAGGACAACATGACAACCTTGACGCCAGGCTGAAGCTCGCGCATTTGCTCGAGAGTTTGCAAGCCGTCGATGCCGGGCATGAGGACGTCGAGCAGCACGAGATCAGGTTGCAGGCCCTTTTCCACGCGCTGCAACGCTTCCTCGCCGGTGGTGGCAGTTTCGACCTTGTAGTCGTCCACTTCCAGCAGCGTTTTGATGTAGCGGAGCATGCCGGGTTCATCGTCCACCAGCAGGATTTTCGCCGTTTGCTTCATCGGTTTTTCCCTTTGATGGCGGCCGCAACGGCCGGTTTGTACGGAATGAGGAAGGAAAACTTGCAGCCCGCACCCGCATCACTCTCGACCCAGATCTTGCCACCCATGCCCTGCACCAAGCGGCGCGCGATGGCAAGACCTAGTCCCATGCCATCCTGATTTTCGGTGCTGGGAAGACGGAAAAAATCGTCAAATACTTCCAGGTGAAACTCCGCGGGAATTCCGGGACCTGTGTCAGAAACACTGACCTTTACGGAGTTAGGCTGACTTACGTCTTGGCGGCGGCGCTCGGCGGTTGAAGGCTGAGCCGCCGCGCGGCGTTCCCACATGTGCGGCTCCGCGTGCAGCCACACCGTTCCGCCGGATGGCGTGAACTTGAATGAATTCTCCAGCAGGTTCGAAATCACGCGCTCCAGCTTAGGAGTATCGAAGGGAAAAATCGGCAGTTTGTCGTTGGCCAGAAAATAAAGTGCAAGTCCCTTTTGCTGAAAGCGATTCGACCACAAGTGGGAAACTTCCGACAGACATTCGTTGATATTGCCGGGCTCAAACCGCATGCGCAGTCCGCCCGTTTCCAGAGCACTGTAGGTAAGGAAATCCTCAATGAACTGTTGCAGGCGTTTTCCGCTGGCCTGCATATCGCGCAAGACTTCGCGTTGCCGATCGTTGAGCGATCCCAACTTCTCGCTGTTTAGCACCTCGACGTAGCCGTTCAAAATCGAGAGTGGCGTCTTCAGGTCGTGGGCGGCGGAAGCGAGCGCGTTGGTGGTGCGCTGGGCGCGCTCACGCAGTTCCTTATATTCCTGCAACAAATTTTCCGGGCTGGGCAGATCGCCATCAGGACGGACAGCAGCGGCTGGCATGAGATTCGACGTTCCTCCCGCGTCAGAGACCAACGTGTTCTTAGGGGCAGCCATGAAGAAAAAGCCACAGGCTCGCTGGGGAGAGGGGGGGCAGAACCCGACGTTGCGCCCGAATGTCGGTTAGTAAAATCGTAAGTCACACCCAAAGGTATTGTCAACGGAAAATGCAATGGAATTACCCAACTATAGCAAAAGCTTGCACTTTCAGAAATCCGGACCGCTGGCGCGAGGATTTGGCCCTAATGAATAAGAGGCTAGTAAACGATGGGTGATCTCCCCTTTCTTTATGGGTTTGCTGCCGCGCCTTCAGGATTTCACCCTGCTTTACTACTCTATTTACCCGATCTTTGGCCCCTCAGGTGCTCCCATTTGAAAATTACCGGTCGTGGGGAAGTCTGCATGAACGAAACGAGGGGGAGGACTGAGCGGCGAAAGTGGGCTAGGCTGCCGCTTGCGATACCTGTTTTTGTACGCAGCCGTGACCGGAAGGGGAAAGAGTTTCTGGAGTTTGCGACCGCCTTGAACGTAAGCGCTGGCGGCATGCTGGTAGCGGTTCGCCGGGTTTTGCCTGCAATTGCCCACATCCAGCTTGAGATTCCAAGCGCCCCGGTAGCCGCGCTGGCCATGTCACCGAAAGCGTCGCGGGCTTTACGCGCCAAAGCTTTGCGGACTACGCCCGCCGAGGGCTACTACCTGCTTGGCCTAAAGTTCGCGCGTCCGCTACTGTTGTCCGATCACACCACCGTCCGGCGGCGGAAAGTCGCTTCTATGGTGTGAAAATGTTTGCGCATAACCCCTCTGAAAGTGGTACGCTTAAGATCGACCTTTAATTGGCAGGGTTTGCCCGGCCGGTTCTGTAGGAAGTTGATGGTCATCAACCACATAGACAAGTTTTAGGCATCCACAAAGGGTCCAGAGGCCTTTTGGTTCTCCGGATGCAAGCGCAAGTTCGTGCAGTACTCTCTCCCCCAGTTGGTAGAAATCAACCATGACAATCAGCAGTGTGAATACGCTCGTACAGCCCTTGGGAGAGATGCCGCCTGATGCGATCGTCTTTGGCCGCACCGACGCCATGCAATCCGTCCGCGACCGCCTGACCAAACTCGCCGGCGCCAACGTTCCGGTACTTATCCAAGGAGAGAGTGGGACGGGCAAAGACATTATTGCGCGCATGATTCATGCGGCGTCACCGTGGCGCAGCGGGCCTTGGGTGAAAGTGAATTGTCCCGCAATTCCGGGCACGCTGCTGGAAAGCGAGCTGTTCGGCTACGAGAAGGGAGCGTTCACGGGCGCCTATGGAATGAAACCGGGCCGGGTCGAGATGGCGCACCGGGGCACGCTATTTCTCGACGAGATTTCCGAGTTGGATATGGCGCTGCAGTCAAAGCTGCTGCAACTGCTGCAGGACGGACAATTCTGCCGGATAGGCGCACAGGCGGACAAGAAAGTGGAAGTGCGTGTGGTGTGCGCGACCAACCGCAAGCTCGAGCAGGAGATTGAAAACGGCACCTTTCGGTCCGATCTGTTTTACCGGATCAACGTGGTGAATCTGCATCTGCCGCCGCTGCGGGAACGAGCCGGCGACATTCCAGAACTGGTGGCATATTTTCTGGAGTATCATAACCGGAAGTACAATTGCCGTGCCCGGGCGCTTTCGAGCGAGCTGATGTCGGATTTGCGCAAGTATCACTGGCCAGGCAACATCCGGGAACTGGAAAACCTGATCAAGCGCTATGTGATTCTGGGCAATGAGGAAGTGATCGCGGTCGATCTGTCGCCGCGGGACATCAATTTTTTCAATGCCGAGATCCCACTCGATGGTCAGATCAATTTGAAGAAGGTGACCCGCCAAGCGGTACGGGAGTTAGAGCGGAAAGTCATCCTGAAAGTTCTGCAAAATCATCACTGGAATCGCAAGCAGGCGGCGCGTGCTCTGAGCATCAGCTACCGCGCCTTGCTCTACAAGATTCGCGACGCAGGCCTGCCCTCAAATCGCCTTGTGAAACAGCGGGAAGCGATCAGCCCCAAACAGGAAGTTGCAGCGGACTGAGTGCCCTTCTTTTCGCCAATGCTGCGACAGAGCCGGATTCTGCGGGGATTTTTCGTTGTTGCGCAGACATTTTCACTTTTATCCACTGGTAAGGCGGTTGAATCCGCGATAAGTTCTTATATATCCTTGGTTTGCATATTGTTCAACTTTGGTACTCGGAGTGCATTTAGAGTGAGAACCTTAGTTTGTTCAAAAGGTGAAAGCCACGCGTCATTCGTCACAAGACCCGGGCGGAGTAACTCCTAGGAGACGTAAAATGAAGAGAATCCTCTTGCTTGCTGCGCTGGCACTGGCCCTGCCAACGGCAGTTTTTGCCGGCAGCAGCATAGACTTCACTAGCGGTTCCGGAATCTTGAGAGGTTCGGACGGCGTACTATCGCTGTCCGGATCACCCTTGATTGCGGTCAATGGGCTCAACGGAGGCGGGCTGATCACAGGGAATGACCTGGGCAGCATTGCCTTCCAAACTGGGACGCTAACCAGCTTTTCGGCGACGACCGGCGACTACACCTTCGCCGCTGGCGGCTGGTTTACGATCACTGGCAACGGCACCAACGGAGTCCCCAGCGGCACGTTGTTCACGGGAGCTTTTTCGGGGCCCGTGAGCTTAAACCTGGTGTACAGTGTGAACGGAACCAATATTTACGACTTGTCCGGCGCTCTGGCGGGCACGACCGCTTCGGGATTCAAGACCTCTGGTGTGAGCATTCAGTTGGTGATCAACACCGGCAAGGGTCCCTTCGACGGCAGTTCGACCGTTGCAAGCGTAGACACCACCGTCTTGGTTCCGGAACCGGGCTCATTGGGCCTTTTGGGAACTGGCCTGATCGGTCTGGCTGGAGTGATTCGTCGCAAGCTCAAGTCGTAACCCTTCTTTAAGCTTGACTAACAGAACCCCGCCGCGAGGCGGGGTTTTCTTTTTGGTCTGAGAGCGCTGGAAACTTCGAGCTACGCTAACCGCGGAGATCTGACAAAGCTTTGCGGGCGTCGGCATTGTTGGGACTCAGCTTTACGGCTTTCTCCAACTGCTGGCGGGCCAGCGCGTTCTGATTGGTTTTCTGATAGGCGAGCCCGAGATGGTAGTGGAGGTCCGCGTCATCAGGTCCACCGCGCTTTTCGCTGAGGCGCAGTGCCTCTTGAAACTGACTGATTGCGGACTGGTAGATTCCCTTCTGATAGTAGGCCCAGCCCAGAGTGTCGGCGGCATTGGGAGAGTCGGGCATGCCTCGGCGAGCGGTTTGCGCCATGCCCATGGCGACGTCGACGTTGCCGCCTTGCTCAAGAATCACATACGCCAGATTGTTGGAAGCCAGGGGATGATCGGGCGAGACAACGAGAGCCTGCTGGTACATGGATTTGGCTTCCTCCCAGTTCTTCTTCGCTTCATAGAGTTCGCCGCAAAGAATGTAGAAGGTCACCTCTCGCGGATTGTCCTTGATGGATTGCTGGTAGAGAGCGAGAGCCTGGTCCGCGGAACCCTCCTGGACCTGTACCTTGCCCAGTTTTTCGAGGGCATCGACATTGTTCTTGTCCAGTTGAATGGCCTTGCGCAGGTTAGCCTCGGCACCGGGCAGGTCTTTTTTGCCGTTGAAAAGGGCCGTCCCCAGCAGATCGTAAAAGTTGCTGTTGTTAGGTGACTTGGCGATTTCCGCGTTGGCCGCGGCAATTGCTTTGTCCGGCTGTTTCTGCGCGAAGTATGTGTTCATGAGGCCGCTCAGGCCTTCGGTCGAAGATGGATCTTTATCGAGTGCCTGCTGGTAGAACTTCTCGGCATCGGGGTAATGCTTCTGCGCGAGCTGAATGTTGCCCAACTGAATGGAGGGAGTAGGGCTTTGTGGCGCCCGCTGCGCGGCTTGTTCAGCGTCCTGTTGAGCGTCGGTATATTTCTGGCGGGCAAGGTCCGCAATTGCTTTGAGAAGGAAGCCGTCGGGCGAATAAGGCTGCCCTTTGATGATCTGCTGCGCGGTCTGCAGGAGTGCATCGAGATCGCCGCGGTGCAATTCCAGGGCAGCGATCGAGCGTTGTGCATCGATCAAATCCGGGCGTATGCGAACTGCCTCGCGCCACTCCGATTCAGCTCGGCCTTCATTCTGCTGTTGTGCGAAGGCAAGACCCAACTGGTAGTGAGCCACGGCGTTCTCCGGATCATTGCGGAGAGCGCTCTGCAACGAGTCCACGGCGCCGTTGGCATCGTTGCGGCGGAGTTGCAATTGGCCCTTGAACACCAGAGCATCCACGTCGTGGGGGTTGGACTTGAGGACTTCGTTGTCCAGTTTCGTCGCTTCCTCGAGACGGTTTTTCAGAATCAGAAGCTGGATGTAGTTTCTCTTGACTTGCGCATCTTTTGGGTGATCGCTGTAGAGGGAAGTGTATTCATTCGTGGCTTTATCGAGATCGCCGGAGGCGAAATAGAAGTCGCCGAGCATGCGATAGCCTTCCCGATTGTCCGAAAGATCCTTCTTGGTTTGACGCAAGAAGGATTCGACCTCGGTTTTCTTGCCCTCCTGCAGGAGCAGGCGAGCATAAGCGGCGCGGGGCGCCGGACTTTTGGGATCCAAGTCGATGGCACGTTTGAACTGCTGTTCGGCTTCGGCAAGGCGGTTGCGCGATTGATAGAAGCCGGCCAGCGCCAGTTGAGCGCTCACGGCCTTGGGGTCAACTCTGGCTGCCTTCTTAAAATTGGCCTCGGCCTGATCGGGCAAGTTCGAGCGCAGTTGAAAGATCGCCAGCAGCAGGTAGGACTCGGAGCGGCTGGGATCGGCTGTAATAGCCTGCTGCATCTCTTGCATGGCGGCGGGAATATTATTTTGCGCCGCATCGTAGTTGGCCCAAGCCTGGTGCGTTTCCGGACTATTGGGCTGCTTTTCGCGCAGAATGTCGAGGTGAGTTTTGGCCTGCGTGAGCGTTTGCTCCACTGGACTGCCGTCAGGATTCCTTACGGTGTCCAGAAGGTTGGCAAGATCGGTGTGGGCGCGATAGTTATTGGGAGCGAGCTCCACGGTGCGAGTTAGCTCCTGGAAGGCGCGGTTGGTGTCACCCAGCTTGAGATAGGCCTGGCTTAGACTGTAGTGCGCCTGGGCGAAACGGGAATCGATCTGCACAGCGTTGGCATACTGGATCGCTGCCTCGCGGTAGTTGCCCTGGGCAAAATACTTCTCGCCACTATCGAAATATTTCTGCTTGCGAACGTTTGGATCGCGGGAACAGCCCGTCAACAATACGGCGACCATAAAGCAAGAAAGCAGCAGGCGGACGTCAACAGAGCGACTCATATTCGATTCTCCAACCGGGCGACGCAGAAGGCGCACGAAGGTATGATCAGCACAGTTTATGATACTGCAGGGTAACCCGGGAAAATAGTTACCGCGGTCATACGCAATGACCTGGCCGACAGCACTTGAGGTGTCTGTTCAGCGCGGGATGTAGTTTTGCAGTAGAGGCACTACGTCGGCAACAAAGGGAAGAAGGCGCTGCTCGGCGGCATCAGCGGTCTCGCCCGGGAGGAGCGGCGTAGTCAAGCGCACCAAAGAGCCGTCGCTGCGGTTCATCTTGATGGAATCGGCGATCAGGTAGTATTTGGCCCAGTATTCACTGGCAACCCCCCGGCCGTGGGCCCAGTACCAGTACAGGACGAGTTGGCGGCCATCTCCCTTGGCGATGACATACCGGTTGGCTGGAAATGGCGTCTGCCCAGAAACCGTAAGCGTGACGCGGCGGGATTCGACGGGGGCCCATCCCGCTCCAGGAAGGCAGTTCTTCGGAGAGTGAATTGTGTCTCCCGCACGCTGGCTGGGGAAGTAGGCGATGAACAGATTGATGTAGGGAAGCCGCTGGTCCGAATTCGTAAACAGGCGCAAGAGAAAGTCGCCCGGCCCAAGGACCTCAAGGGCATCTTTGTCGATGGCGACGTCGGTGCCCGTCCATTCTCCGACTCGCCCCGGGAAGGACTGCAGAGCAAGGCGAGGAGGGAAAAATTCACTGCGTGAGTGAGCCCGCAAGAAAATCGCAGCGCCGACGAGCAAAAGCGTGGCGAAAAGGAAACGTGCCATGGAACCTCTCACAGCTGGGCACCTCTGTCCGGCCATACTACGCCAATCAGGCTATGCAAAGCATACAAGAGCAGTAGGGAGACGACAAAGATGATCCATCCCCAAGAAGCGTGGAAGTACCCCTCCGCCTTGTCGGGGTCCCAGTACTGGACCAATAGGCCCGTGCCGATTATGCGCACACTGTTGGCTACGACAGCGATTGGCACGGATGCCACAGCAAGCAGACAGCGCAGCCAGAGGCGCTTTTCCATCAGATATCCGTAAATGACGGCGAGCGTTACCAGGGACATTAGAGATCGGATGCCGCTGCAGGCTTCTGCAACCTCCAAGGCTATCGACGGCAGGTTAATGACATTGCCCTCGCGCAGAATCGGCACGCCGAACAGCGGAAGGGTCTCGGCGGCCACCCGCGAAGCCAGCAACTGCAAGGGAAACGTGATCTGAGTGAAAATGATCGCGGGAATCGGGATCATCAGAAGGAGAAAGGCCCAGGGGAACAGCGTTGCCCTCAAGAAATTCCATCCAAGGAAAAGAACAGTGAGTCCTGCCAGCACAATGAGAAGGGAGAAGCGGGAAAGGAACAGCTCGGCGCCTATCTGGCCGACGACCAGAACGCCCAGAGCGAGGGCCAGAATCGGAAGACCGGACCAGGACCCCCGCAAGGCAAGCCGTCGAAGACGATCGCGCTCCTGCCAAACGACGAAAGCCGAGAATAACGGCACGAAGAATCCATGCGAGAAGTTAGGGTTTTGCCACCATTGGCCCACCAAGTGAAACAGAATGGACCGGTAGAGCCAGAGACTCAGTGCGCCAATAAGGCCGAGCTGCCAGCCCAGTGCCCGTAGGGCAGGGGCCGAGAGCGCGTTCGTAGGCGAAGCCTCGTTTTGCACAACTTGGCTCATGTTCCGCACAAGAAAAACCGACCAGGGGAGAATTTCAGGATATGCGAAATAACCAGAGTCCGCAATGCAAAGTCCCGATTCTGACACTAGCCGATCGTGCTATTTCCTCAGAAATTTCCCTTGGTTTGCATATTCATGTGTCTTTTCCCTCCTATCACGGTCCGCGGATTGGTCCTGACTAAACCTGAAGGCTCGAGTGGCACGCGGATAGGGCGATACCCTTTCGGATTTGGAACCGGCTCCCCCTCAAAACACGCGAATATTGGCTTCGCTTTGCAATTTTGCCGACTTTCCGGTCCATGTCCATTCTCCTCGGCAATGGGGACGATCAGCATGTACCATCGTGATCTCGACACGTCCGGCCCTCAAGTGCACACTGTTGCAAACCTAGAAGCTTAGTTCTTAGTCCCCCTCCAGAAGCACCTGGAGGCCGAAGCTGTACCGTACAAATCCCCTTTACGGAGACGCCAGTGCAAATTTTGCGAAAAGACCTTCTCAGCACATTTTTGGCCACGAGTTTTGTGGCCTGTACCGCCTTGTCGCCCACCTTGGCGCAGGCAAGCACCGACATCGTTTTGCATGCCGCAAAAGCGCCGGTGCGCGCGGGAACATGGGCTGTGGTTGCGGATTCCACCGCAGCCGATGGATTTGCGATGGCAAATCCCGCTCTGGGTGCTCCCGAACTGAAAATACCGCTCGCCAACCCGACGAATTATTTTCAAATGACTTTTCCCGCCTATGCGGGCACGGCATATCACCTGTGGATCCGTGGCAAAGCGGCGAACAATTCTTACAGCCATGACTCGGCTTACATGCAATTTTCTGATAGCGTGACCAGCACCGGGGCCGCAGTGGATCGCATCGGAACCACGTCCGCAGCGGCGGTGGTTTTGCAAAAGTGTACTGGAACGCTGGAACAGGGATGGGGCTGGACCGATAACGGATGGTGCGGTTTAGGGGCGAATATCCAGTTCAGTACCACTGGCACACACACCATTCGAGTACAGGTGCGCGAGGAGGGGTTCTCGATTGATCAGATTGTCCTTTCTCGGCAGACCTATCTCGGTGCTGCCCCAGGCCCGCGACTCAACGACAAAACTATCCTGGCCGCCAATCTGCCACCACTCACGGCGATTGTAAGCGTTGCTGCCAGCCCGTCCTCGGGAATTGCACCTCTGGCCGTCAATTTCACAGCAAAGGTCTCCGCCGCCACAGCCTCGGCCTACAAATGGAACTTCGGTGACGGGCAGACATCCACCGCGGCACTGCCCTCCCACATATACCAGGCAGCAGGTAATTACACCGCCAATGTCACAATTACTGATAGCGCGGGTGGAAGTGCCAGCGCCTCCAGCCTCATCGCAGTCGGATCAGCATCCACTCAGAACAAATTTCGTGTGGTGCAGGCCAACATCTCGTATGGGGGCCACGGCACCGACAACATTATCAATCTGGATCGGACCACTGACTGGCTGGTGAAACTGAACCCAGACGCCGCTGGACTCAGTGAAACGATTGGCGGCTACAACGATCCTGCGCTGATCACCGGCCTGATGAAAGTGAAAACCGGGATCACCTGGTATAGCTCCTACGCACCGAAGTTTCCAGGTTGTCCTGAAGGAGTGATGATCCTGTCGAAATGGCCCATAGTAAGCACAGAACAATACTTCATGAGCTACGAGATGCCGATTGTTGAGGCTACTCTCGATGTCAACGGGAAGTACATCAGCTTTTTCGCTACCCACTTTCAATGGCCTAAGGATGCCAGCGCTGAACGGCAAGTGGAGGCGACTCAGTTGGTTGCCTTTGCCTCGAGATTTCCCGAGCCGCGAATCATTGCTGGGGACTTGAATGCTCAGGTGTACACTCCAGAGGTGGGCATCATTCTGCAGCAGTATTATGACGAGTGGGATACAGCTGTGGGCAAAGGGTTCGCCACCGCCTATTCTGATAACCCTCCCAGCATACTCACGCGAACTCGAAGAAGCCGCATTGATCACATCTTTTCTTCCAAGAGCGCCAGCGGCGTTTCGGTAACGGGAGCAGAGGTTCCCGATCAACGCGCGCCCAATACAGCGTCGAAGGTAGTGGTTAAAATCGGTACGACGGACGATGACGGCGTTCGTCCGTCGGACCACAACTTTATGGAGGAGACTTTCGAGGTGAATTAGCGAGTAGGAGAGTTCACTCTCTCTACGGGTGCAAGGCAAACGAAAAGGGCAACCACAGATTGGTTGCCCTTTTCCTTGTTGATCCGCCAATCCTCACTGATACGTGAAAATCAACGTGTTGCTCGTCTGTCCATCGGGATTAACTACCGAGACGGCTGCGGTTCCGGCCGCATTTGCCGGCATGACCGCAGTGATAGAGGTACTGCTTGTCGGGTTCACGATCGTCGCTTGGCTGCAAACAGGCGGTGTCGGCTGTTGTTTGCAAACAAGCACTGTGGCCCCGGACTGGAAGTTTTTGCCGGTAATCGTGATTTGCGATCCGCCCGAAACACTGCCCGAGCTCGGAGAGACGACGCTGATTAACGGTGCTGAAACGAACGTATAAGCGGCAGTCAATTTGGCGCTCCCACTGCCCGCATCAATGAGGCCCGTCGCGGGATTCATGTTGGTAACCCACACGTCCGTAGCCGGGCCCGCTGCAAAAGTAGGCGTGGTAGCGATGATGCACGGCAGCGGCCCCGAGCCGCAAACCTGGGGATCAGCACTGTATGAGACAGCCATCGTGGTTGCGAGAGTTCCCGTGCCATTGAGCGGGTACAGCGGGGGAGGCCCCCCGAAACTTACGACTGCGCCGTACTGAAATCCGCTGCCGCTGATCACGACTCGAGTGCCGCCATTGGACGAGCCGCTGCTGGGCGAAATGGCACTCAAAGTTGGCGAAGCGGATGGATTTGTATAGCTGAAAGCTGCTGTCAGCGTGGCGATCTGGCCATTAGGATTGGTTACGACGATGTCCGCGGCTGTACCTGCACTTCCGGCAGGCGTAGTCGCTTGGATTGAATTTGTCGCCCTGCTGGTAACTGTGGCGGGAGAGCCTCCAACGGTTACAGTGAGACCGGAGACGAAATTGTGTCCAGAGATCGTTATTGCCGTTCCGCCCTCGGGAGAACCCGTGTTCGGCACCACGACGTTAAGCGTGGGCTGAGTAGAAGGAGGAGGCGAAGCGTAGAGGAATCCGCCGGGCAACGACCAGCTGGTCCCGTCCGGATTAATAACCGTGACGTTCGCCGATCCGCCAACCTGCGGTGGCGTTGTCGCCGTAATGTTCGCACTATTCACGACCACGATCTTGGTCGCGGTAGAAAGTCCGAAACTCACAGTTGCGCCGGGAGCGAAAGTTGTTCCCGTGATTGTCACCGAAGTTCCGCCAGCCGAAGGTCCCGAGGCAGGACTAACGGATATGACGCCTGCGCCTGGAGTTGTGGCAGTGCCTGCGGTGGTAAAACTCCAAATCGCCCCGCCCACTGCCAGGTTAGCCATTGTCTTGGAGACTATTCTCCAACGATAAGTCGTGTTTGGCGCTAAGCCGGAGAGGTTAAACGTACCAAGAGCGTGACCAGGAGGTGGATCCGGAGCGCCGGTGACGACGTTCGAAGCAATGAGGGTAGGGTTAGAGGTCGGTCCCGCACTCAAATAAATGTCGTATTGTTGTCCCCAAGGACCACCGTCCCAAGCAAGCGTCACATTTTGGCTCTGGCCGGTCGCCCCGTTCGCCGGACTTTGACTTATAGGCGAAGACGGACCAAGCGGTACGAAAGCCTGATACTCCTGAGGCGAATTCCAGCGACGTTCAAACTGATTGACAAACCACTGGAAATACCAAGGTTTCACTGCTGAAGTGCTGAAGTAGTTATGTTCCTGCTGTGAGTTAAAGGAGGGCGACGTCCAATTGGAGGAACCCCATATGGACAATCCTTGGCCGTAGACCAGCACCGATTTTTCGTGATTCTGCCCGGCATGTTTCGTGATCTTCAGGGGAATACCCGCCATGAACATGCGATCGACGTTATACCGGTCCCATACCCGAGCCGTATTTGTGTATTCCGACATATCGACGATCATTCGAATCGGAACACCGCGCTGGAATGCAGCGATCATCGAGTTGGCGACAGCCGCATTGGTGATGCGGAACATATCGACGTCAATTTTCGTTTTTTCGGCGCCGATCGCGGACTCCACCTTTGTTCCATAATTATCCTGCCAGTTGGATGAAGGAAGGAAATCGAGTCCGCAGCCAAAGTTCTTGGGCACCGTGGGCCCAGCGGGCACCGACGGGCAATACTCAGATTCAATCGGGTACGTCGCGGGAGTGATTTGCATCCCAGGAGTATTCGCATAATCAGAGTAGTTGGCGTTATCGACCCACCACTTGTCGTACATGGTGCGGAAGCTATTTACAATGTTTGGATCGTCCGAAAAGAAGATCGCTTCATCCACATAATTCGAATAAGGCGTGTAGGGGTCCAATTCCGCGCGACTCATGTTGGCGCCGCTGAATTCCACCACTCCCTGGCCCGCGAATATGGCCATTTTCCAATGGAGGATTCCATTCGCAATCCGCTGCCGCATGGGAGTCCCCAGGCTGGCGAATGAGGGGGGAATCTCCGAATGAGCGCCATCCGACCGCGGATCCACGAGCATTCTTACTTTCACCCCAGCTTGGATTTTGCTGGTGAGTGCATTTGTGATCATCCAATCGTCCATGAACCAGAAGGCGATGTCGATTTCAACGTTTTCCTTCTGAATCAGCGCGACTAATGGGGCCCGGCAATCCTCGAACGAGGCGTCACAAAGCCGCTCAGAAGCCATTGCGGGACTCAAGGCAAATACAAGAAAGCCGAACACAAAGGACGAAATCCACACTACTTTTTTATTTTTGCTAGACATAAGACTCCCTGGGCAACTCCGTCAACTAACACTACCTTTTAGTATAGGCTTGCACGCAGAGTTCCAGGAAGGTTTGACGTCAACAGTTCGTTCGTAGCACGTTGCTGTGAAACATGCGTGTCTGACGTACCTTCGTACCTTTTCTCTTCCACGGGACAACGACGGTCCAAAGGATTGCGCAAAAGTAGTATTTTGTTTCTTACCTTTAATTGTGTGGGGGGAGTTCTAAAACCTTGTAAAGTTCTGTAACTGCGCGATTTGCCGCAGTTCCCGGCCGGTAGAACAACTCTGCAGCCACTGCTCTCCGCTGGGCCGAAAGGCGTTTGGGATCGGAGTAGGCAGTTTCTACCTCTCTGGCCACTTCCGCCGCATTCCGGGCGGTTGCGGATGCGCTCGTCAAAAGCGCCACATACTCAGGATGAATATTTGTTCGCGTGATAAGTTCGGGCATTTCAATTCTGATCAGCGGGCGATCCAGCAGAAGATACTCAAATCCGGCGGAGCTGTGATCGCTGATCATTACATCGGCTGCGACAAGATAGGGCGTAATCGTTCCGCGCTCGGCCAGATGTCCGCCTCTGTTTCGCAGCACGGGCGTCAGTCGTCCCACCCAATCGGTTCCCCCGGAATTTCGCGGATCAGGATCGCGCGAGTTGTCATGCAATTTGACGATGACACAAAACCCCGCACGTGCCAGCTGATCAACAAGCTCTTCGCCCATGGCATTGAGAGAGGAATAAGGCGTCCACGTCGGCGCATATAGAACGGTGCGCCGTGAAGGATCCAGGCCCAGCGACTGGAGAATTGTGTCTCGCTGGAGCGAACCATCCACCAGGCAATCTGCCTTGGGCATTCCCACCAGGCGAATCGCGGGACTGTCAGCGTCAATTGCGCCCGCGGCTACAAAATTATTCAGCCGTCGCTGATTAATGAAGAATAGCCGATCCCATGCTCGCAGCGAACGATCCGGCCGATCGTACACATTGCCGTACTTGCCTGCGACGCCGTGAAAAGTTTGAATACGGTTCGTCCCACGCGGCAAATTCGCCCAAATGAAATCGGCGGCAAGATAGGCATCAAATTTCATGAGCGCTGCCCGCCTTGGGGTGATGATCTCAATGGCCCCCGTAGCTTCGGCAAAGATGCGAGATGAATCATTTGGGCGAACGGTGGACGTACAGAAAAACTTTATCCGGGGATCCTTCTGCAAACGGCGGTGAATAGGAGCGATCATGCCGAACTCCATGGGCAGTCCAGCATTAATGAGAACGAGGCGTTGCTCGCGATTCCAGAACCGTTGCCAGCGGGAATCCAGGGAGCGGGCCCAGCGCACCATTGGCCGGAGTTTCATGCCGATGGAGCTCCGGCGGCGAACTTTGTTGCGGGATGCACCTTAAGGCTCGGGAACGGCTTGAAGAGTGGAAAACGCAGGAAGTAGCGGCAAAATTTCGGTCCGGGCGCGCTGCAGATCCTCCGGAAAATCAATTTCGATCCAGGGATAGCCGCGAGTACTGACCACATGCAAAGGGCGTTTCTTAGTGAATTCCAAAAAAGCGCGTGGAGACCAGCTGCGAAGAGCGCCATTCGCGACCAGATTCTCCAGTTCTTCCGCGAGTACGGCCGCACCCGTCGCACCAAACTTTACCATCCCCACATTTTCTCCGTCCGCTTCCTCAGGATCCATGCTCTTAGAGATATCGTACAAATTTCCATCCTGCACTTTGACCTTCATTTCTTCGTCACCATATTTCGCCCCGTTGCGATACGAAACCAGGATTGCATCTTCATGCTTTGTGCTCAGTAGATCGCTCATAAGCTGAGGGTGGAACAACACGTCGGAATTCAAAACCACAAATCCATCCCCAAAAAAATGCCGTGCGAGCCAAAGAGAGTACATGCTGTTGGTTTCAGCAAAGATTTGATTTTCAATGTATGTGATTTCCGGACCGCAGGTACGCCGAATGTGTTCTGCATGGAAGCCCACCACGACTGCGATCTCACTTATCTCCGAAGCTCGTAAATATCCGAGCTGGCGCTCGATCAGTGTAGTGCCGCCCAACTTGACGAGACACTTCACTGGCTCCTGATTTGCGGGCTCCAGCCGTGCGCCCTTACCAGCTGCAAGTATGATTGCTCTCATGTTGCTGTCCGAGGATAACTAATAACCCAGTCTGATTAACTTGTAGCCCCAGCGACGTTTCCCGAGTCCTTCCCCTCGCCCGAGGGCTGGTGGCGGTCCTTCCAGCGTTGCCGCAGAACTCCCAGGAAAAACCAAGCCGCTAGCTCATGCTCAAAGCTAGCAATCTTCTGACCATTCAGCGCCGTTTTGACCCAAGCCATTCCCGAGCGAAGGCACGACCGGTACATGTAGAGAGGGGTGCCGAAAAGGAGGCGAACCTTGGAAAAATCGATGCTGGTTTCTTCCGGTGCGCCCATATCGATGGGGCGCTGCTGATATAGCATGGCACGGCTGACCCCATGCCAATAGAACCATCTCCGAAAATACCGCTTCTGCAACCGGTTGCTCGGTATGACGTGATGCACCACCATCTTGGGAGCATACATCCCTTTCAACCCGGCATCCCGGGCCCGTAACATCCACTCGCGCACCTCCTGCCCCAAGAGGGTCCCGGCCTTGCGGCCGATTGCGACGCTCCACAGTCCGGCACGATCGAATGCCTCGCGCCTGAAGGCCATATTCACTCCCAGCGGGGCATACTGTTTGCCGTACTCCAGTGGATCCGGCCCGAAATCCTGCAGCGCGATCACAGCCCAATGTGGCCCGCTCTTGTCGGAGAGCCACGGGGGCTTCGGACCTCCCCAAATCGGCAAAACTTTTCCTCCGACAAAATCGCACTGATGGCGTTCCAACGCCGCTGCAGCTTGCTGCAACCAATCCAGTTCAAACCGCACGTCGTCATCCGTGGTCGCCACAATGCTTCCTTGAGCAGCCTTGATTCCAGCGTTGAGGGCAGCACTACGCCCAGCTTGGGGCTCGAAGAGATAGCGCAACTCGACTGGGAAATTGGGCCCTGCGTCGCTCACAACTTGCGCCGTAGTATCGCTTGAGTTGTTATCCACCACGATCACTTCCCACGTCCCGGGTCGGTTGATCTTCGCCATACTGGCTAGAGTTTTCTGCAGGTCGCCTGCGCGATTGAACGTGGGAATGACCACAGAGAATTGCATTTGCGAAGACTTCGCCTCCATTTTTTCATGAGTGGGAGACATTGCTGGAAGGCTAGAGTTCAAGCTGGACGATAAGAAGCGCCAACCCCGCTATAGTATTCTAGCGCAGTCCCGGCGGTCAGTTCGTATGGTTCTTGATACTTCCGAGGAACGCAGACTGAGTGTTCATGTTGCCGATCATTGAAGTCAATCATCTCTCGAAAGAATACAACCTTCGGCGATCTATAAAACACGAGACTTTTCGCGAATATCTGATTCGAAAGGTTAGCTTTGCCTCTGCGCATTCGTCCGAGGGGCGCGAGGACCCGGCACGAAGATTCCGGGCTCTTGATGATGTCAGTTTCGAAGTTGCCCAGGGTGATGTGATTGGGATTGTGGGGCGAAATGGCGCAGGCAAGAGTACGTTGCTCAAGATCATTTCCAAAGTCACCGATCCTACCATCGGAACGATTACCCTTCGCGGACGATTGGGCAGCTTGCTCGAGGTCGGCGCTGGTTTTCATCCGGAACTTACCGGGCGAGAGAATGTTTATCTCCATGGCGCGATCCTGGGCATGAGCAAAGCGGAAATCGATAGTTGCTTCGACGAGATTGTCGCCTTTTCGGAAATCGAGAAATTTCTCGATGTTCCGATTAAGCGCTACTCCAGCGGGATGTACCTGAGACTAGCATTCGCTGTGGCGGCGCACCTTAAAACCGAAATTCTATTGGCGGATGAGGTTCTAGCGGTCGGTGATATCGCCTTTCAAAGAAAGTGCCTACGCAAAATGAGGGAAGTCAACCGGCAAGGACGAACGGTGCTGTTTGTATCGCACAATATGGCGGCCGTTTCAGAACTTTGCCGCCGTGGCCTGGTGCTCGATATGGGCAAGTTGATCTTTGATGGTTCGGTGAAGGAAGCCATCCAGCTTCATACCAGCATGATTTTCAATACCCAAAACTCCCATAGTCACATCATCAATTTGACCGAAGCTCTTGACCGCCGTTCGCCCCAAGGAAAGTTCTTGCAGGCGATCGAGTTGTACACCAATCATCAGCAACCTCTCCTGCGAGGGATTCCGGTTGGGGCCAGTTTGAAGGTGCGCGTCCACTTCTCTCTGCCGCATCCGACTTCCGCGTTTAATGTGGGTTTGGGATTCAATAATACTTTCGGGCAGCGCGTGTTTACCGCGCACACGCTATTTGAGCCCGGTATGGATCACGCGCAGATTGTTGGTGCGCAGGTGGCGGTCTGCGAGATCCCCAGCTTGACGCTGCTTCCAGGCGACTATGTCTTGCGGGTTTGGCTGGATATCGGGAATGTGGAAGCCGATCTGATCGATTCCGCGGCACGAATTAAGGTCCTGGAATCGGATTACTACGGCAGCGGGAAACTGCCAAACGATGGAGCCTTCGTCCTGGAACAACACTGGTCGCTCGGCAGCCCTCTGTGAAGAGAAGCTACCACGCTCTCACGGGCTGTTCTACGTGCCAGTGGTGTCTCAGAACGAACAATCCATTCCACGGCACCTTGCCCGTGCCATAGTAGTCAGACTCAAGGATGAGAATGCGAGCGGCGTCTTTTGCCGAATCCACTTCTGCATTTTCGATCTCGAGCCATACGTTGAGGCTGTATTCGCCGGGAGTGAGTGTAAGGCTGGGAATATCGCAAATAAGAACTTGCGGTCCGATCAAGGCACCCGGGTGCCGATCAGGTGCGAATTGACTACCTGCAGTAAAGGCGCGCTGCCCGAAGGCATTATTGAAACCGAGACCAACGTTGAAGTTTGACGTAAGATGCGGCAAATCAAAATGCACCCGCACCTGGAAGCCCGAGCCAATCTGCAGCCCTTCTACCAGAGGCTGGTTTCCGTTAGCGTAAAATTCTAATTGTTTTAGTAACCCAGATTGTCGCTCGGAGCCCGCCGTCAGATCGATCACATGGCGAGTGCTATCGCGAGCCCCAGAAAGGCTGCCCAGGTAGTGTCGAACCGCGTCCTTGGACGTGCCTTCGAATACAAGTTTGCCACCTTGCAGCACGATGCCGTGCCGGCACAGATTTTCCACGGCGGCCACGTTGTGGGAAACAAAAAGTACGGTCCGGCCTACGCGGCTGAGTTCGCCCATCTTACCCAGGCACTTCTTCTGAAATGCCATATCGCCAACCGCGAGCACTTCATCCACGACCAGAATTTCGGAATTCAGATGCGCCGCCACGGCAAACGCCAGCCTTACATACATACCACTGGAATAGTGCTTGACCGGAGTATCGAGAAACTTTTCCATCTCGGCGAAGGCAACGATGGCGTCGAAATTAGAAATAATTTCGGCCTTCCGCATCCCCAGAATCGCACCGTTAAGAAAGATATTCTCACGTCCGGTGAGTTCGGGGTGAAAACCAGTACCCACCTCGAGCAGACTGGCCATTCGCGCTCGCACCACAACAGATCCCTCCGTGGGTTCGGTGATTCGCGAGACGATCTTCAGCAACGTGCTTTTGCCGGCGCCATTACGCCCCATGATTCCGATAACGTCTCCCTGGGCAACATCGAAACTAACGTCTTTCAGGGCCCAGAACTGTTCCGGCGTCTCATCGGGAGAGCTGAGGCGGTCTCTGTATGAAGGAACGGGCGACGGCAATCGTTGCGATAACACTTTACGAAGATTACGTCCCAGGAACGATTTATGCTCGAGCGTATATTGCTTAGACAAGCGATCGATGTGGAGAATTGGGAGCATGTTAAATTATGTCGGCGAACCTTCTCTCCATCCGTCGGAAGATCAGGAGGCCAACCACGAAAATCACCAAACTCACAGTAAGTGACAATCCCATGATCGGCCATGGGGAAGCACTTCCCAGAAGAGCATAACGAAATCCCAGCACAACTCCAGCCATTGGGTTCAGGCCCATCAATATTCTCCAATGTCCCGGAATATAGCGAATAGGATAAATCACGGGAGTTACAAAAATCCCCATCTGAATAAGAAAGGGAACGGCGTACTTTACGTCGCGGAAACTGACGTTGAAAGCGGATAATATCAATCCGGTGCCGGAGGCAGCGAGCACTGCAGCCAGGATAAAAACCGGAAGCCAGAGCAGCTTGGCTGAGACTGGCCAGCGATAATAAAACATCAGCAAAACCAGCAGTCCCAAGCTAAGACTGAGGTCGAGCAGTAGGGCTCCGATCGCTCCAAGCGGGATAAAGACTCGCGGAAAGTAAACTTTCGAAATGAGGGCCTGATTGCTCACCAAGCTGTTGCTGGACTGCGAAACCGCAGTCGAAAAGAATGTCCAGGGCGCTAGTCCGGCGAATGCAAATAGCGGGTACGGTGGGCCGTCGCTGCTGACGCCCGCGAGCCGATGAAAGATAAACGTAAGAATCAACATTGCGATCAGCGGTTGCAATACAGCCCACAGTCCGCCGAGGAGGGTCTGCCGATATCGAATCTTGATGTCTCGCCACACCAGAAAAGCCAGCAACTCGCGATATTGGAAAATCTCTCTCCAATCCACAGGTTGCCACCCGGTGCGCGGGCGAATTGTCACCTCAAAGGAAGATGGCATGTTGCTCCATGGGCAAGATCACTCGGGTCAGTTGGCGTTTTATTTGTATCCATGAACCTGAGATGTGGCGTCAAGAAATTGTAGCAGTTCGTCTTCGAGCGATTAGCGGCCAACCTCCTCGCCGGCAAATGGTTGCAAAAATCCCAACCCGGGTTATATTGTGTACGCTGCAGCGAGGACTATGGTCGGAGGTGCGGATCGTATCGTATCGTGGGTATGACTTACTGTGCGTTCTGGCTTTTGCGCCGAATTTATCACAAGCAATATATCCATGTCACTCACTCCATTCGCAAGTCGTCCCCACGGAATCTTCCACAACCAGTTTCCACGGTGCGTGGCCATCATTCGAAGAGTCGGCAGCTAGAACCGAGGGCGGAAAATAGGTAGCTCAGCATGCGATTGGATGTCATTCTGCCGACCTACAACCGGCACCAACTCCTAAAGCTCATGCTGGATAGCTTGCTGGCTGCTGAAATCCCAGCCGATTTGACCGTGTCCGTAACTGTGGTGGACAACAACTCCAGCGATGCCACACGCGAGACGGTGGAAGCTTACCAGGTGAAATTTGGGGGGAGGCTTCATTATGTCTGTGAGAAGAAGCAGGGAAGGTCGCATGCTTTGAACGCCGGCATTACGTCCACGAGTGGCGATCTTGTCGGTATGATCGATGATGATGAACAGATCGATAAGATCCTGGTTTCGCCGTATTGACGAAATGTTTTCCACTGGCGATGTGGATTTCATTGGGGGACCCTGTAAGCCCCAGTGGGTTTGCACCCCGCCTTCATGGCTGCCGCCCAGTAAAGTGGGAGTGATTGGAGTTGTAGATGCGGGCTCGCAGCACGTTTATGGAACAAGCCAGGCTATGTTGATGGGCGGAAATGCTGTCATCTCACGAGCGGTGCTGCAAAAAGTCGGCCTCTATGCGACCGACCTGGGGCGCAAGGGGGATCGGCCGTTGGCCGACGAAGATACCGACATGTACATGCGTCTGCTGGCGGCGGGAGCAAGAGGAATATATGTGCCCGATCTTGTTATTTATCACTATATCCATCCCGACCGGCTGACCAAACGCTATTTTCGTACTTGGCACTTTTGGCGCGGCATATCCTCCGGGTTTCTGGATCGCACGCAT
>CAWHTJ010000009.1:0-696023 GCA_963832235.1 uncultured Acidobacteriaceae bacterium
GGACGAATTGTTCTGGTTTGGAAGGATGGAGATCAAGTTCTTTCCATCCAGCTCTGGCGCGAAATATCAGTACCGGGGGCGCGCTGGTACACTCGTATCGAAAGTTGCCGGTTGGGTCTTTTGTTCGCCTCCGCTCCAACCAGCTGTTCTTCATTTCCGGCTGCGCAAGGGTGCAACACTGCGCGCGCCGCGGATTGACTTACCAGATTGGGCTGAAATTCTTCAGCGATCTCTCCGACCGCTTCTAGCCAAATTGCCGAATCCTCTGCAAAACGGTTAAGGTAGACCGAGGCGGCACGAGCCCCGGGCAGAATGAATACATCGAATGGGCGTTTTCGAGCATCTGGTCGTTGAAGCTCGAATACGATTTCTATGGCCTGGGCAGCCGCAACGTGACGTTTATCGACACCGTCAGCGGCAGCGCGGGCCCGGAGAATATCAAGCAGAACATTCACGTCATTTTACTGGGACTCAATTTTCACCCTTATGCAACTGGCGGGCTGCTCAGGTGGTGATCAGCATGGGCCTACTGGCGTCGGAACTGCCACATCATTTCAGCAAATTCGCCGGCCAACAAGCCGCCGCGCTGCAATTTGCAATAGTGGCAATCGTTGCCAGCACAGGCGCATTCGCGGAAAACGCGGCCAAGGACGCTGTGCCTAAGGACGAACTAAAAGCCAAGATTACCTACTGTGAGAACTGTCACGGCGCGTCCGCACAAGGATTTCACGGCTACTATCCGATCCCACCGTTGGCGGGACAGCAACCCGACTACATCAAGAACCAGTTGGAGGCATTCGTCGAGCACAGGCGAACGAACAATATCATGTTCAATGTCGCGCATGTGCTCAGCCCAGCAATGTTGGATGCCTTGACTGAAAGCTTCCACAGCCTCAATCCCAAACCGCTTACCACACCCGCCGCCGAAGATCTGATCGCGGCAGGCAAGAAAGTCTACGACGAGGGAATAGCCAACTCGGACGTTCCGCCGTGCGCCGGATGCCATGGGCCAGACGCCAAAGGCAACGGCCAGTTTCCGCGGCTAGCTGGTCAATTGAACGACTACATCGTCGACAAACTGGCCAATTGGGCCAAAGAACGGGGCCAGAACCCAGCGAGCCCTGACGCCTCGACCATTATGGCGCCGATCGCGCATAGCTTAAGTCAGCAGCAAATCAAGGCGGTCGCAGTTTACCTCAACCACGTAGAGTGAAAATTCAGCATCCTGACATGAAGTTGCTTACTTCATGAGATCGGGAACGAGCCCGATCATGTCTGGCCCCATCTGGTCGATGGTCATCGAGGCCCATCGCTCGTAATAATGCCGCCACATACCTACGCCCTGGCCGGGCTTCCGGGCGGGTATGAAGCGCGTGAAAACGGTTCTTTCCGCGTGCGCCGACGTGATCGCGACGATGTTCGGCAGCACCCGCTCAAGCCATGGCATCTTCCATTCCGTGGCTTCCGCGAACATCCTTTGCATATCGACGCAAAGGTGGACCGCATTCTCGCCGGGCGGTCCATATCTGAGTGAATTGCTCTTTGACATGATAATCCGCTATAGTGACCTCCAACCGGCCGGCCTCGGTCTTGGTTCCTGCAGAACCCCTTCCTGAAAAGGGTTGCCGACTGCAACCGGCTAGCCCCTGCGACACCTCTTGCGCCGAGCGGAGCGAACTGCCCTTCGGCCCGAGGCGCGACCCGCGGTCACGCAATCCGGGTTGGCCTTGGCGGATGCGAAGTTTTGGGATGGCGGCCATGCAGGAATTCCGCGAGCGAATTCGCAATGATCCCATCATCCACGGCAGCCGAGAAAAGGCGCTGCTGCGCTTCGCGCGGAAGCTCCGGCCAGACCTTCAGAGCCGCGTGTCCGAGCAAGGAAGCAAATTGATTTTCATCCATAGCTATTTCCTTGAGGGAGTGGGGCGACTATCGGCTCCAAGCATCGATTCTCGGGGCAAGCGACAGCTTACTCTTGGGGCGGCTGCCCGTTGGAGGCAGAAACTCCGCCGTCAACCGCGACATTGGCGCCGGTCATGAAACTGGCGTCCTCGCTCGCCAGAAAAGCAATCACGGATGCAATTTCCTGCGCTTCGCAAACACGCCCTAACGGAATCCGCTCCGCGAACTTCGCGAGCAGATCCTTGTCATCCATCATGTCGGCGGTCATGCCTGTCCGCGTCAGACTGGGGCAAACGGCATTGACGCGGATGCCCTTCTTGCCCAGATCGAGCGCGAGAGCGCGCGTCAGGTTGACCACCGCCCCCTTTGCCGCGTTATAGGGGCTCATACCCCAATCGCCTCCCGTTCCCGAAACGGAAGCCGTATTGACGATCGCGCCTTTAGTCTTTTCGAGGTGAGGCAGGGCGGCGCGGCAGCCATAGAAAACGCCATCGGCATCGGTGGCCATAACCTTGCGCCACTGATCGTCTGTGATAGCCGCCGGATCGCCACCTTCGTGGACGCCCGCGTTATTGACCATGACGTCCAATCGGCCAAAGTGCCCGGACCGCAGCTACCATTTCGTCGACGGCGCTTGAATCCGAAACGTCGGTCACGTGCGACAGGGTGCGGTCGATCGGAAACTGTTTCGCGACTTTCTCGAGCGCGGATCGATTGCGGTCGACCAAGGCTACCTTTGCTCCTTCCACCGCAAATCGACGCGCCGTCGCTTCGCCTATGCCGGACGCCGCCCCGGTTACGATGACCACCTTGCCCTGAAACCGATCGGCCATTTTGCATCTCCTCCTCGCGAAATCTGCGAAAAGGACAACGACGGCCTCGCCGGATGGGTCCAAACCGGCTCGCGCTATTGGACATCGATTCCCGAGCACTCGTTTCGGTCAAGCTGCCCGCATCAGTCGCGATTGTTTTGCCAGCCTGGCTAGAGCCTCCAGTGGGGGACGTTCGGCATCGCAATAATCGGACCAGGCCTTGGACTTCTTGAGAAGCGCGAGGCACAGTCAGAAGCGTGAATTGCAAAGGGTCGAGGCCTCGCTTGACCTGCGCCCAGGCGATCGGCATGGAAACAGGCGCATGCGGACGCCCACGCGGTGAGAGCGGCGCCACCGCCGTGGAGAATTGGTCATTACGGAGGTAGTCGAGGAATATCTTTCCCGTTCGCTTCGCCTTGCTCATATTGATCAGGTAGCGATCCGGGCTATCGCTCGCCATTTGACTGCAGACATCACGCGCAAACTGCTTCGCCGCTGGCCAATCGAACTTTTGCCCCTTGTTCGGCGGGCAAGCTGGCGTCACGACATGCAGACCCTTGCCGCCGGTCGTCTTGCAGAAAGACACAAGACCGAGCTCGGTAAGCCGGTCGCGCATTTCCTTTGCAGCGGCGATGACGGCTTCGAAAACCACATCCGGCGCAGGGTCTAGGTCGAAAACGAGCCGACCGGGCAGGGTTGGCTCGCTCGGGCTGGTTGTTCCAGGGATGAAGTTCGACGCCCGCGCTTTGGGCCACGGCCGCCAGACCCTCGACACGGTCGATCTGGACATAAGGTTTACGGTCGCCGGAAACGGTGACCTCCTCAAGCAGGTTGGATCCGCCCTTCATCGAATGACGCTGAAAGAAGCGCTGTCCCCCGATGCCGTCCGGGGCCCTGATGATCGAACAAGGGCGCCCCCTGAGATGTTCGATCATCCAGCTACCGACGCTCTCGAAATACTTTGCCAGATCGAGTTTGGTGATCGCGCCTTCTCCTTCGTCGGGCCACAGAATCTTGTCCGGCCGGCTGAGAGCAACTCCCATCACAATCACTGTCAGACGGAGCGTCGAGAAGTCGCAGGCGTCTTGGCGCGTCTTGCGAGCAGGCTCTGCGATTTCGACCTCATCGGATGGTGCGGGCGTCTCGGCTTCAACTTCCTTGGCGGGCTTGTCCTGGCGCAGCCCCTTGAACGCGGCCTGCCGGATCATGCCGGAGCCGGTGAATCCGGCAAACTCGATCTCCGCGACGAGATCTGGCTTCAACCAATGCATTCCGGTCTTCTTGCGGGGCGCATCCTTGCCACCGAACGGATTGGTCTCGGATGCGGCGGCCTTCAGCTTCGGCATCAGGCGCGCTACCTTGTCGGCGCCATAGCCCGTTCCGACATTGCCGACATAGACCAGGTGATCGCCGCGATACACGCCGGCCATCAGCGACCTGAACTGGCTTCCGTTGCTGTTCCAGCCGCCGATGACCACCTCGTGCCCAGCCCGGCACTTGGCTTTGGTCCAGGAGTCGGTCCGTCCGGAAACGTAAGAAGCGGTGGCTTGTTTTGAGACGATGCCCTCCAGAGACATGCGGCAAGCGGATTTGAGGACCGCATCACCTCCGGTTTCGAAATGTTCGACGTAGCGAATTTCGCCTGGTCCTTCCCGTACGCCTTTTCGATCAGTCGCTTCAGTTTCTGCTTGCGATCGACAAGGCTTTCCCGCCGTAAATCCTGTCTACCGAGAAACAAAAGGTCGAAGGCGAAAAAGATCAGGTCATCGGTCTTTTCGTCCGACAGGGCGGCCTGCAGACCCGCGAAATCGGGAGAACCCCGATGGTCGAGCGCGACGATCTCGCCATCAACGATGCAATCGGGCAGAGTCGGCAGCGGCCGTCGCGATCGCGCCGAAATTTGGGCGTCCAATCCAGACCTTTGCGGGTCTTCAAGGAGACATTGCCGTCCTCGACCCGCATCTGGATTCGATATCCGTCGAACTTGATCTCGTGGACCCAATCGGTGCCCGCCGGCGGACGATCCACCGAGATGCATAATTGCGGCGCGATGAAAGGCGGCATGCCGTCGGAAGGAGCCCGCTTATTCTTGGCGGCCTTCTTTCGCGGAGGAGCGTCTGGTTCGCCCCGCGACGGGACGAGACCGCTTTTTCGCCGCTGACGAGCGCGCCGCAGCGCGATGCGATTTCCATTCCGCTTTTGCGGGCGCCCGCGACTCTCTTGGCCGTGACGAAAGGTTTGGGTCCCCGACCTTTGCCCGCCGTGATCTCGTCCATCGATCGGCCTGAGGCGACCGAAGTGTCCTCGTCCAGAATGCGGTTTTTCTTTCCTTCCCGGGCAAACTCGTCGCGATGCTTGATCAGAAGCCAGTTGGTTCGCTTCTCGCCTTCTCGCTGGCGCATCCGGGTCAGGATCCAGCCGCCATGGAGTTTCTCACCCTCGAGAGTGAAATCCAGCTTGCCTTTTGCATAGCCGCGCTGCGGGATCCTCGCAGTCCCAGTATCCGCGGTCCCAAACCATGACGGTACCTCCGCCATACTGGCCCTTCGGAATGGTGCCTTCGAAGTCGCCGTAATCCAGAGGATGATCCTCGACCTCGACTGCGAGCCTCTTGTCATGTGGATCGAGGGAAGGACCCTTGGTGACGGCCCAGGATTTGAAGACGCCGTCCAGTTCCAATCTCAAATCATAGTGCAGATGCGATGCCGCATGCTTCTGAATCACGAAGCGGAGGCTCTTCGACGCCTTGACCTTGGCACTTCCGCTGGGTTCGGCCGTCTTCGAGAAATCGCGTTTGGCTCGGTATCTTGCAAGCAGCTTCTTGACCATGCCGGCACCGTAGAGATCGGATACTACGGAACGGAAAGTTCCCGCTGCGGTTAAAGTTCCACCCATCCGGGAGGATCGAAATGGCGCCTCGTGCCTATTGGAATGGCTCGCTTAAACTCTCGCTCGTGACCTGTCCGATCGCCCTCTATCCGGCTTCGACCCAGGCCGAGAAAACCCATTTTCATCAGATCAACACCAAGACCGGCCACAGGCTGAAACAGCAGATGGTCGACGAGCAGACCGGCCGGGTCGTGGACAAGGATCACAAGGGCAGGGGCTACGAACTATCCAAGGGCCGATACGTCGAGATCGACGAGGAAGAGCTCGAGGCCGTGAAGCTCGAGAGCACCCACACGATCGAAATCGACGATTTCGTTCCAGCCGAGGAGATCGATGAGCGATATCTCGACAAGCCCTATTACATCGTACCCAACGGCAAAGCAGGGGCGGATGCTTTCGTCGTGATCCGCGACGCCATGAAGCGAAAGGACAAGGTGGCGCTCGCGCGCGTCGTGCTCTCAAACAGGGAGCATGTCATTGCGCTGAAACCTCTGGGCAAGGGACTGCTTGGCACGACCCTGCGCTATCCTTACGAATTGAGGGACGAGGACGATTACTTCGACGATATACCCAGTCCGAAGGTATCGAAGGACATGGTCGATCTTGCGGCCCACATCCTCGACACGAAGGCCTCGAAATTCGATCCGCACAAATTCAAGGACAAGTACGAGACCGCGCTGAAGGCGCTGGTGAAGCGCAAGGCCGCGGGCAAGACGATCGAGGTCGCCTGAGGAAAAGGAAGAGGAAAGCAACGTCATCGATTTGATGGATGCGCTGAAACAAAGCCTGGGCCGCAAGAAAGCCACGACATCGCCGGCGAAAGGACAGAAAGCGTGCGCCGGCGCACCGCGGCCGGAAGCGCAGGGCGGCTTGAGGAACGGCCGCCATCATATCGAGGCCATGGAGGCGCGCTCGGTCGACGCCATCCCGATCGGCGAGGAATGGCAATACGAACCCAAATGGGACGGTTTCCGTTGCCTGCTGACGCGGGATGCCGACGCCGTGACCATGTATTCGAAGTCAGGTCAGGATCTGAGGCGCTATTTTCCGGAGGTGGTTGCTGCCGCGCTGGAGCTACGCGAGAAAAGCTTCATCCTGGACGGCGAGATCGTCGTTCCGGTCGAAGGCCGATTTTCATTCGACGATCTCTTGCAACGCATCCATCCCGCTGCGAGCCGTGTGAAGAAGTTGGCGGAGCAAACTCCGGCTTTGTTTCTTGCGTTCGACCTTCTGAAGAAGGGCAGGAGCGAGCTTGAGACCAAACCTCTCGCAAAGCGGCGGCCGTTGCTCGAAGACTTCGCTGCCCGTTACTTTACGAGCGCAGACCTGTTTCGTCTCTCTCCCGCCAGTCTGAAGCTGCAGGACGCCCATCGTTGGCTTGCGTCGGCAGGAGGCGGAAGCGACGGCGTGATCGCCAAACGCGTCGATCTTCCCTATCAAGCCGGCAACCGCGACGGCATGCAAAAGATCAAGCGTTACCGAAGCGCGGATTGCGTCATCGGCGGCTTCCGTTACGGGGAAAACGTTCAATCAGGTCGGAGGGTTGTCGGTTCGATTCTTCTCGGGCTCTACGACGCCGACGGCCTGCTTCATCATGTGGGATTTTCGTCGGGTATCAAAGCCAAGGATAAGCCGGCTCTCACCGACAAGCTCGAGGCGATAAGACAAGATCGAAGCTTTACGGGAAATGCTCCAGGCGGTCCCAGCCGATGGTCGACGAAACGGACTGTCGGAATGGCAGCCGGTCAGGCCGAAATACGTGGTAGAAGTCTCCTACGATCATTTCACCGGCGGCCGGTTCCGCCACGGCACCTCCATCCTGCAGGTGGCGACCGGATAAAAAGCCGGCCCAATGCACATTTGAGCAGATCCGACCAGAAGATTGATCGTACCCTGTTATCGAAGCTGAAGATCGAGGAAGCTGCCCGCGAGCCTCGTTAGTGAGCGGGGATATCAGTCCCGAACGGTAGCCGCTGGGTTTGTTCCTGGTGAAGGAAGGATTCATCCACCTCAGCCAAAGGAAGTTAGAACCGGGCTGCAAGTGGCGCGTTGAATGAAAAAGATACTTACCTTTCCGATCGTGCGAGCCATGTTTAGGACCGCCAGATTTCCCACGGATCGCCTTCGCCGCAGGCAAAGCGTTCCGATCACCATGCCGGCACGGTTTGTGAAGCGCGCATTATGGTGGGATGGCCTCGCCAAGATGGAGCGGGGCGACTCGAACGGACCGCACGCGATCTCGTCGGGCGGCTGGCCATCCTTCGTCGCTGGTGACGGAGGCCGGCGCGTCGTAGTAGGAAGACCGAGGCCTGTCGCTTTGCCGCGCAACAATCCGAAGCGACCTCCTCCGGATGATTAGATCTCAGCGGTTTCCAATTTTCGGAGAGAAGTCATGAAATGGATGTTCGCAGCGGTCTTCGCGGCCGCGATCGCAATCGCTTCGAGCCCCGGCGTGGAGGCCAAAGGCTGCATCAGGGGCGCCATCGTCGGCGGCGTCGCCGGCCACATGGCGGGACACGGCAAGCTCGGCGCAGCGGCCGGTTGCGTCGTCGGCCATCACGAAGCCAACAAGCCCAATCCCAACAACTCGAACGCCCAGGCGCCTTCGGGTCAGAAGTGAGGCCATGGCCGATCTGATGGAGGGGCTCCTCAGGCGAGTTGCGGCCGACAGCGCCAGGCCGGATTGGACGTTGCTGGCCATCTCAGAACTCGCCTCCGCGGCCATCGTGCTGTTCTTCCGGTTGATGTTTTCGGTCTAGAGGATCGGCATCGATGCGCATCGCTCAACTTGCTCCCCTGGCCGAAAGCGTCCCTCCGAAGCTCTACGGCGGCACGGAGCGGGTCGTGGCGTGGCTGGTGGATGAGCTGGTCGAGCTCGGCCACGACGTCACGCTGTTCGCGAGCGGCAACTCCCGAACGAAAGGCGAGCTTCATCCCGTGTGGCCCCGCGCGCTGCGTCTCGGACGGAAGGGCGTCGATCCAAATGCCGCCTGCGCCGTGCTGCTGGAGGCGATCGCCAAGCGCGCGAAAGACTTCGACGTGATCCACGCGCACATCGACTGGCTGCCCCTTCCGCTGCTCAGTCGGCTCGGCGTGCCCTTCGTGACCACCATGCATGGCCGGCTCGACCTGCCGGGCCTTTCCGAGGTGCTGCGGCAGTTTCCCGGCGCCGGCTTCGTTTCGATATCGGACCATCAGCGCCTGCCATTGCCGGAGGCGAATTGGACCGCCACGATCCCGCACGGACTGCCATCGAACAACTTTCGCCCGTCTTTCGATCAGGGATCCTATCTGGCGTTCCTCGGTCGCCTCACCGCGGAAAAGGGCCCCCAGGACGCCATCCGCATCGCGCGCGCCGCCGGAATGCCGTTGCGCATCGCCGCCAAGATTCCGCGCGGCGAGACCGTCTACTTCAAGAAGCAACTTGAGCCCCACATCGACGGCCGGGCGGTCCAGCTCGTCGGCGAGGTGGACGAGGCGAAGAAGCAGCCGTTCCTCGCCGGGGCCGCGGCCCTGCTGTTTCCGATCGATTGGCCGGAACCTTTCGGCCTCGTCATGATCGAGGCGATGGCCTGTGGGACGCCAGTGATCGCCTACCGCTCCGGCTCCGTGCCCGAGGTCGTCGAGGACGGCGTGACGGGCTTCATCGTCGAGAACGAGGAGCAGGCTGTCAGGGCCGTGGGCGATCTGGGCCGGCTCGACAGACGAAAAGTACGCGCCCGCTTCGAGGAACGCTTCTCCGCGGACCGAATGGCGAGAGAGTACGAAAGCGCGTACCGCGAATTGATCTCCGCCGCGGCGGGGCACTCGGCTGCGGCATCGTAGCGCCAAGGCTGAACGTCGGCTCGAAACGAAGCTGACCGACGAACTGCCCGCGTCCCGACTGATTTTTCGCTACCCCCTTGAGAGTGCCCAAGAACCGTCCGGCAGCCATGATCGTGTCGCGCCAGCGCGGCTCGATCCGCCGACCATCGATCTGAAGGCCAACGTCGTCGAGGACAAGGAAAGCCGACGAACCACCCGGGTTTCTTCCGCTCCGAACGCAAAAGCACCGCCCGGTTCGAGGGCTTGAAAGACTTCTCCGGGCTCGGCCTGCGTGGTCCGATGACACGCGCTCCGCCTGCCACGACGGATATCGTGCCGAAGGCACAAAGTTCATCGCAGGCACCTTCAGCAACGCGGATGGAAGCCGGACCTACAAGCTGTTCGTCCCAAGCCGCTCTCAGGGACAACCGCTTCCTCTGGTGGTCATGCTTCACGGCTGCACCCAGTCGCCGGACGACTTCGCCGCCGGGACCCGGATGAATTTTCTGGCGGAAGAGCAGAACTGCTTCGTGGTCTATCCGGAGCAGCCCAGCGGAGCCAACCAGGCGAAATGTTGGAATTGGTTTCGCACGGGCGACCAGCAACGGGACGGCGGGGAGCCTTCGCTGATCTTTGCCCAAAGGCCCAAAGAAACGGCCCCAGCTCCGAGGGAAGCCGAGGCCGAATGTCGCGGGCCGTCGGAACGACCCTCAAAGCCGACAGTTAATTAGAATAGGCCGCTAACGTGCGGCCTGCACGGTCCCGCCCGTCCACTCCCCCATGGACGCACATCCGCCGTGGCGGGGCCGTGCTCGCCGCCCTCCCGGGTTACCCCAGTCCACAAAATCAAGTTGACCGAAACGCGCCGAGATTATGCCCTATCGGTGGGTTCGTCATGAAGAAGGGAGAGGGCGCCGGTTCACGCCCGGCGGGCCTTGCTCGGTATGCGTGTATCTGTTCCGTTCCGGCAACCGGTTTAACGTTCACGATGCGCCCCAAGTAAAAGTCACGATAGCGGGAATATCCCGCCCTGATCGCCGATGAGACAGCTCCACCGGGTTCACCCCGGTGGGCTTTCGGGCGACTGCTTTTTCCGAATACCTTGATGAACGTCCGTTCCATGGAACGGCGCTGATTTCAACTCGTTGCTTGACGGGACCGATCCGAGGAGAACTACATGCGGCCTTGGATGGAAAGAAAGGAGCATCTTCCCATCGAAAGCGAGTTTCGCGCGAGGATCTGAGATGGCAATCACCGCTGCGGTCAAAGAGTGGGATCCGCAATGCGAACCTTTCGTTGGAGTCTTGATCGAGCATCATGCGCCGAGATCGCGTGAGGATACGAACTGGGCTATTAAGGGAATTCGGTTTGGAAGGGCCGATCACGACAAGTGCAGCGCGGCCTTGGTCGCCGTCATCGATGAAATGCAGGGCGCGTTTGAACTTCGTCAGGACGCTGCTCCCGCCAGGCCGGCTATTCGCCGCCGGCGCAGACGATCAAGTTGACCGAGACGCGAGAGATCACGCCTTACCCTTGGGTGCATCCGGACGAGGAGCGGTGGGCCTCGTAAGAAACGGCCCGCAGTGGCCTAGTTCACGCCCGGCGGGTTTTCATTTCACGACCGAACGCAACTCATTCACGAGGCGGAGGGGTTAGCCCCTTGAGTACCAATATTTCGTTCGGACCCATTTTATCCGAGGGCACTTGATCGGCGCGCGGGTTGCCGACCGGTGCGTCAGCCAGCAATTGCAATTGCTTGTCGCGGGTTCGTCGACGAACCTGCCCTCTGCGCAATCGCCACCGAAGTGCCGACCAGTGCCAGCAAAGCTATCGTGGTGATCAATTTTCGCATGATGGGTCTCTGAGTTGGGGTTCCTTCACGATTCATGGTAGCGGGGAGACTGACCACAAGGTGCGGCAAACCTCACATTTCGCTCAGATGCTTCAAGCCGCGATGGCGCGTCTTCCTTTGACCGTTCCGCCGTTACGCAGCGCGCACACAAGTCCGCCCGTGAGGGATGGCATCATCCGGACAATGAGAGGTGAAGGCGGACTGAGGATAAGGACAGATCAACACTTCCAGGTCAGCCGCGGTCGGCTTTGACGCTGTCGGCGTTGGGTTCGACGCTCGCGGGACTGCTCCATCTCCCAAAGCGCCCACACGAGGAAGGCGCTTAGGCAGATTGTGATCAGCAAAAAGGAGAAATGCACGACCGGCATCGGAGAGGGCGATCATTAGCGTCGGCGCTGCTTTCGCATGGCGGTCAAATATTGCTTGCAAGCCCGGCGATAAACTACGCTGATGATGTATCCCAACATGATCGAAACTCGTTGTTTAATCGACGCCATTGAGAGTCGATCTTGGTTTCAGGACGTCTTCGCCAAGCTAAAATGGCTTCGCCGAGGTCATGGGGAAGCGCCACTAAAATTCACTAGAACACCGAACGAATGCTGAGCTGATCTAGGTTTCGCAATCCGCCGACACCATTAAATTGAATTTTATCAATTGGATTTTAGAAAGCATTTCGGTGCGGCATTAAAGTCAGCCGGGATTCGTCCCGTGGATTGTTGGCCGGCAGATGCAGCTCTTTCATCCGGACGATGAGAGGTGAGGGCGGAGCGCCGCCCCCAAAAAGACCCAGCCAATGTGATAGTGAGCAGGCCAGAGCAAAGCAGGACAAGACTAACCACGGTCACAGCGAGGAAAACGAATTCTTGGCGCATGGTACACTCTTCGCGCTATGTTCTCAGCGCGGCGCACTAAAAGCAAGAAACCGCGCGGGGACTGCCCCCCTATGGCGGGTTTTTTTTGCGAGCGGCAAAAGAATCGGCCCCAGCGCGGGGCAGGGCTGGGGCTGAACTTTAGAAGTGCCGGGAGTGACTGTCCGACACGATTTTGACTGTGGGCTTTGCAGTCCGCCGATCCAATTAAATTCTGCTTTAAAAGAGCGGCCTGTTTTGGATCTGCGAGTGGCCAACCACCATCCCGCCGTTGCTGACTCTGGGCATGATCTTGCGCCGACGGCACACCTTTAGGTTCAGCAACCTTGATCGGCCATCTGTGCTGAAGGCTTGGCCCCCTGGGCCTGCTGTGCGGCGGTGGGCTCGCCCTGCTGCTGTCTCTGAGCATCCTGCGATGATGTGGCTTTTTCTCCTGCCACGCGGTTCATCGTTTCGGTCGGCGGGTGCTGATCGGTTTTTGCCGAACCAGTGCCAGTCGTCGTTTGACCGGTGTAGCCGGGCGTGGGGCCAGAGCCAGCGTCCTTGCCGCCGGTGTTGCAGGGACCGGCGTGTGCGGCACCAACGCCCAAAACGATTGCGGCAAAGCCTGCGAGGATGACTTGTTTTGTAATCATTATGCCTCTCCTTGGTTTCCATCCTTCGACGAGTAGCGTCTTCGGCGCCACTTTGAGGATTTACGAAAACAAAGGTGCGAGGCGCAGGTTCCGCGAACCGCAGAGACTTATCCCCGCGGGCCGCCTAGCATGGTGACAATGAAAGGCGCGAGGTCGGCCAGATCGGATACAATGCGGCGTAACGTTTGCCCACCATTCTGATCCAGTTTGCAGGCTTGGAGAAATTCTTACCATGGGCGAACTACTCGATAAGCTTAATGCATTAGACAATGGCGTGCGTGGGCCGGGAGAACCTGTTCAATCGCTCGCCGATCGGGCTGCATGGGCATTTCGATCGGCCAGCCAACGGGTCAACGAGGCGCAGAGGCCGTCCAAGAGCCCGGCATGCCCCTCGACATTCTCAGCCGCTGGGCCGACAGGCGCCGTTGCAGGCCTTGGCGGTTGCTTTCTTGGCTGGCGTGCTCGTTGCGCGTCGGCGATAATCACGGCCGTTACGCGACATCGTTGGCGCCATTGTCGCGGGCGTCGGCCTTAAGCTGTCCCCCATGGTCGCTCGCAAATTGCAAGCCCCCGTTTCCTCCGGCTCCTCCGCTTCTCGCGCCCGCCGCTCCGCTTTGAGGCGCTTGGGGGGTTCCTGGAATTAGTTTCGGATTGGCGGTCCGATATCGTTTGCCTCGATGCCAGCGGATTCGAAGAGCCTTTCGATCGGCCGCGTCCGCGACCTGCTGCTCCGCGGTCCGCTTCGGCTTGATTATTTGATTTTTACCTTTGCGGCATGGCGGCTTCTAACGCCGCGATGAATACAAGCAGGAACATAAGATGTCATTTCGATTTATTCTTGGTCACTAACCAAGGAAGGCAAACCATGAAACTTACTACAATTGCATCGGCTACAGCATTCGCGCTGGCCAGCACGTTCGAGCCATTGAGGAAACGCAATGGCGTGTTTCGGAATCGCAACGCGGGAAGTTCCGAGACAAGTTGCTTGCACTACTCGGTGCCGAGGCATTTACCCTCACTGCAAAAGCTCAGGACTTGCAAACCGACGATGAGCGCACATTTTGCCGCGCCAGAATCCTGACAGACCTCCGTCCTGTGTTTGGCACTAATATCGAGGACGGTCCAAAGGGAATGGTAATTATTCACCTTCTCAAACTCGGATTCCATCAAGCATCAGAGAGACATCATGACGAGTTCTATGTTGCACTCGATGCGGACGATCTCCAAACGCTGAAGAAGGTTGTTGAGCGCGCGCAGTCCAAAGCCAAAATCCTACGGGCCACTGTGTCCAATCTACCAGTCCTTGGCGTCGCAAAGGAGTAAGTCCATATGCCAGTCGAAGACTTCTACTCAGCGAGAAAAAAACGGTACGATGGATTTTATATTCCTGACCATCAGGATGAGTGTTGCATTTTGGGCCAACGCAGACCGCATCGGGGTGATGTTTATCAAGAGCTTTGGGACAGGTGGCAGATGCCAGATGCGTGTCGAGCGGGAGACGAGGCCGCAGCGATTGCTCAAGCAATCACGATTGACACTCGGACGCTGAAACAGCGATTCCTTGATTTGGCACAGCAGTGGGAAGACGAGACTGGTCATCTTTCATCTCCAAGCCAACGTATGCTACACCCCAGCTACAAGGCCATTCTTGGGATGGGCCACGAGCACAAAGATCAGATCATCGGCTTCCTGATTCAGGACATGAAGAAGAATCGGAGACAGTGGTTTTGGGCCTTGAGTTACCTTGCACAAGCCAACCCAATCAAACCAGAAGATGCCGGGAGAATCGACAGAATGATAGATGCGTGGGTGCGATGGGAGAGAGCGAGGCCGCGATTATAAGTGGCTCAACGCTTCCGATCGACTCAAGTTGCGGCTTCCCTCCTTTCTCGCGGCTGCCCTAATCTTAACAACGCCGCGTGGCGTATAAGAAGCCCGTGGGATGACGATTATCAGTGCATTGCGTGGGCTGCATGTCGCACAGACCGTCACATGTGGCCGCACCAAGATTACTGGTGGTTCCCTGGGTTGCCGTTATTTCCTGTCGCCGAAGAAGCCCCCGTTGAGTATTTCGTCATGGGCTTTGCCATCCTTGGATATAAACCTTGTGCAAGCCGGGAATTTGAGTTTGGCTACCAGAAGCTGGCAATCTATGCGAATGATGCTGGCGCAACGCACATGGCGAGGCAGTGTTTTTTTGGTCGTGGCTGGTTAAGTAAGCTTGGAGTGCATGAGGACATTTGTCATCAAAGGCTAGAGGACGTAGAAGGTGATATGTCCCCGCTCAAGTTGGAATACGGCCATGTTGCCCAAATACTGAAAAGAAGCTGGTTGACTGCTATCGTCAACTTTTGTGCTTTTCGTTCTTTGTGGGCGGAGATTCGACTTTGGTTTTATCGTTTGCGGCATGATCGGTGGGACACGCCGTAACGCTACAGTCCAAAGCCACTGCAATGAAAGTATAATCGGCACATGAAGCCATTACCTCCGCCCGAAATTTCCGGCAAGACTGAGTTTGAGAGATTCGATAACGCCGTGCGCCAAGTCCTCACGGTGTCGAGGAGGAACTACTGAAACGCGAACAGCGGAAGCGGGGAAGAAAGAACGGGAAGAGAAAGGCGAACGAAAAAGTAACAGGAGCCGTCACGGCAGGATTTCAGCCTAAGCCAATTTTGCCACGTATATTATTGCCTGTATAACTATAATGTTTTAAATATGTTATAGGGGTAAAGCCAGGGGCCAACTACTAACCATTCCCAAAACGGTCCGCTCTCACCCGTGCGGCACATGGGCCAGATTGACCACACTCCAAACCACATAAGCCGCCATCATCCCCACGATGCATGCCATCACAAAAGCACGGTAGCGCGTCTCCAGCAGGTCAGCCAACACCCCCGATACAAAGATGAACAGAAACGGAATGGCCGCAAGCAGAAATCCTGCGCCCGCGACATGAGGATGAGCCATCCCCAACAGCAGGAACAGCACAGCCACCAGCAGCGGCGCAGTGTTGCCGAAGTAGCGCGTGCGCGGCCACGCCGCATAAGTCACCACCGCGACGTGGAAACCCGACGGCAAGCGCGGGACACGCGCGCCCAATCCGCACCGCGACCTGCTTGTATACGCCAGGGATCGTGAATCCACGCCAGGTCGCTCCCCAGAAGGCAGCTCGCCGCATGCTCTCCGCGAACGCGTGCGCATGAAAGAAGTAAAGCGCGAACAGCAGAACAAAACTCACCATGCAAGCCGAGATCCAAATGACAAGCGCCGCCTGCCGCCGAACCGGAGCAACGTAGAGCAGAAAGCCCAACGCCATTGGCACGAGCACGATCAACGAAAACTCCGATCCCACCGCGATCGCGAGCGAGACTCCAAGCAGCACGATGCGCCGCCAGTTCCACAGCACTACTTCGCGGGGAGCATAAAGCGTGTGCGCGACCGCGATCGCAGTGAAGATGGTCCCGAAAGCTCCCCAGGCCGCGACAATCTCCGGTTCGGTATGCCAGACCGCGCTGGCCTGAATCAACGAAGGCGAGAAACAATACAGCGTGAGCGCGATGAACCCTCCCCTATTTCCGCAGAGCCGCCGCGCAACGTACCACAACGACGCGCCCAGAAAGAGTCCGCAAGCGAGAAAGGGAATCCGCGGCAGCCAGCGCCAATACGCTGCTGAATCGCGGCCAAGGTCCTGCGGCCAAGCCAGCAAGGGCGCGGCCGAAGCAATGTAGAGCAGCGGAGAATGTTCGGTATCAAAGCCGCTGTCGTCGGCGCGAAACGGATCTTGAGCGATACCAGCCGGATCGAACCATGGCGCTCCGGCAATGCCTCGCCCGTGCCACTGCTTCCATCCCTCGCTGATGCGGATTGCTTCCGCGCCGTCCGGTTCGCCAGCATTGCGCATCTCCGCGCGTACCAACCACACGGCCTGCGCAAAAAAGCAGAGTAGCAGCAATCCCGCGAGAAACTGCGGACGTCCGAAGCGTTCACGCGTGAAATATGGCCGCATAAGGTCGAGCCGAGTGTTTTACCATGTCGGAGTCAGTTTGCGGAGTAAAGATTGCGGAGACTGATTGCCAAAAACTTTCTGCCATGAGTGAACTCGAGTCCAACACGAAGAGCGCTTCGGCGCCGAGTCGACACTCACCGCCTTCTACTCCCGACTTTGCCGTTGCAACTCAGCCCTCCTACGTCAGCACGCTATTTCTGGGCCCGGACGGCCTGCGCCCAGGTTGGGGATTCGTTTTCTATGTAGCGATGTTCTATCCGCTGCAGAGACTGGCTGTGGAATTGGCGGCGTCACGCGATCTCGGCTCAAGCGGCCTGTGGTCCATGATGCTGGAGGAGCTGTGTAACCTTGTTGCCGCGGTGATTCCGGCGTTGATACTGGCGCACGTCGAGCGCCGACCGTGGAAAGTGTACGGCTTGCCCGCTAAGCAAGCGTTCGGACGATTGTTCTGGATCGGTACGCTGTGGGGATTTGCCGGGATCAGCCTGCTCATGTGCGCGCTCTATGGGCTGCACGTGTTTGCGTTTGGTCATGTCTTGCTTCATGGAGCGCGCCTCCTGCGCCTGGCAATGTTTTGGGCAGTGATGTTTCTGTTGGTGGGATTGTTCGAGGAGTTCCTCCTGCGCGGCTACACTCTGTTCACGCTCACACGGGGCATCGGCTTCTGGCCCGCTGCGCTGATCTTGTCGTGTACGTTCGGCTTGATTCACTTGCGGAACGAAGGTGAGCAATGGAGAGGTCTGCTGGCCGCGGCGTTCATCGGACTCTTCTTCTGCCTGACGCTGCGGCGCACGGGCAGTCTCTGGTTCGCTGTAGGCTTTCACGCTGCCTGGGATTGGGGCGAAACTTTCTTGTATTCCGTGCCCGACAGCGGCATGGTCGCTCCCGGTCACCTGCTGCGTTCGTCGCTGCACGGCGCTGATTGGCTCAGCGGAGGATCGGTGGGACCGGAAGGCAGCGTGCTCTGCTTCGTGGTGATCGCAGTGCTTTGGATCGCCTTCGAAAGGACGCACCCGAGAGCGAGTGTTTGAAGTCCCTCCTTATGACGATTGGATTCACAGTGTCAGTTTGGGAGTTAGGGCGCTATAAGTGCCTCCGTGCAATCGGCTTTTTCCTAGAACGCCCTATACTGATTTCATGACCGCAGAAGCTGACTTGCTGACCCCGTTGCGTCGCTACTGGGGATACAGTTCGTTTCGGCCTTTGCAGGAGCGCATTGTGCGCAGCCTGCTGGCCGGCCACGATACCTGCGTGGTAATGCCGACCGGTGGAGGAAAGTCTCTCTGCTACCAGTTGCCCGCAGTCGTCTCGGAGCAAACTACGGTGGTGATCTCTCCTCTGATTGCGCTGATGCAGGATCAGGCGGCGCAACTGGCGCAGATGGGAATTCCGGCGGCGGTTCTCAACAGTTCCGTCAGCCATGAGCAACAAACTCAGGTGATACGCCAGGCGCGTGAGGGCGCTTTTCGCCTGCTGTATTTGTCTCCGGAGCGCTTGCAACGCGCGGACACGCTGGGATGGCTGCAGCAAGTCCCCATCTCATTTTTCGCGATTGATGAGGCCCATTGCATTTCCGAGTGGGGACACGAGTTTCGCCCGGAGTACCGGCAGTTGAGCCGGCTGCGCGGGAAGTTCCCGGATCGTCCCATTGCGGCGTTCACGGCGAGCGCGACGCGCCACGTGCGGCATGACATTCTGGCGCAACTCGAGCTGCGCAATCCCGACAAATACATCGCCAGTTTCCATCGCCCGAACCTGCGCTATCTGGTACGCGAGTGCGACAGTGTGGAGCACATGGCGCTGCTTGTGACGGCGTTGCGCCATTACGATGAAGGAAACGTGATTGTCTATTCGCCCACGATCAGCAAGGTGGAAGAGACCGTGGACTATCTGGAAGACCAGGGAATCGCCGCCGTGGGTTATCACGCCAAGATGGAGAGCAGCGCCCGGCGGCGCAATCAGGAGCGCTGGATGTCGGACGAGGTTCGCGTTCTCGTCGGCACGATTGCGTTCGGGCTGGGGATTAACAAAGCGGCCGTGCGCGCCGTCATCCATCTGGCACTGCCGAAGTCGGTAGAGCAGTTTTATCAGGAGGCGGGACGCGCCGGGCGCGATGGAAATCCTGCCGACTGCATTCTGCTGTGGCGCAAGCAGGATGCGAGTTTGCTGGCATATTTTGCCAACCAGATTGTGGACGCGGCCGAGCGCGACCGCGCCTGGCAGAGATATCACACCATTCGGGCGTTTGCGGAGTCGGGGAAGTGCCGCCACCGCCAGATTTGCACGCATTTTGGGGAGATTCCGAAGTGGATGTCGTGCGGAGCCTGTGATATTTGCGGGGCCGCGCCAGAATGGCTGACCGAAGTGGTGACCTCCGCGGTGGTGCGCCGGGCCGTGGTGGGCGCGGGTTCGAGCGGAGTGCGATTGCGCCCGACTCCGGCCGCTATGGCTGATCAGGAATTGCGGGATTATTTGCGCGAATGGCGGCGGATGACAGCCAAGGAGCAAAGCATGCCCGCCTACGTAGTGCTGCATGATAGTTCGCTGGATGAGATTTGCCGATTGCAGCCGAACACGAACGCGGAGCTGCTCAAAGTCACCGGGATCGGCGAGCGCAAAGCGGAGTTATACGGCCAGGCAATTCTGTCGGCGCTACGGCGATATCGCGAGGGCGCGCGCGCGGCTGCGCCGCCCGAGAAGAAAACGGCTCCCGCTCTGGAGACCTTGCAACTTCTAGCGGAGGGCAAGAGTTTCGAGGACATTGCGCGAATTCGCGGACGGCAGATTGGAACGGTGGTAAACGCGGTCGCGGGCCTGGTAGAGAAAGGCCAATTGGAATTTCGTCCGGAGTGGATCGATCGCAACAGCTTGGCGGTCATTGAGGCGGCATGCGCAAGCTTAGGTCTCGATCGATTGGAACGGCTCAAGACATTGAAGGATGCCTTGCCTCCGGAGATTACGTACGACGAAATTCGTTTAGTGGTCGCCAGAATGCGGCGAGAAGGAAACAAGAAAACAAGGTCGATTCCCGCATGACTCCGATTCAAGGGCCGAACTCTCGGAACAGATCAGGCTAGTCAGGGTCGTTAACCCCCGCCTCCAACTTCGATCTGCAATCGTATTTGGGGTGTACAATTTTGGGGTGTACAATTCGTTGGGTTCTAAATTCCCAATCAAGCCTTATCCGAAATATAAGTAGATGTTGCCATTTCTTGGCATCGCTCGTGACGCATCCGTGCGGTGAAGCACGTCCGCTTCCGAGGAGGGAGCAGTCATGAGAATTCTGCTTTATAACCCCGACAACGGTGTAACTCGCAATTTCATGCCCCATCTCTGGATGTTTCTGCTGCAGTCGCTGACTCCTCCAGGACATGAGGTGCTGCTGATTGACGGCAACGCCAAGCCCATGGACGAGGCTCAGATTGCCCAATATGTCCGCGACGAGAAGATCGATCTGGTCGGTATCGGCGCTATGACCCGCATGATCGCGAAGGCGTATCGCATCGCCGATGCGATCCGGGCTACGGGGGTGAAGGTCGTAATGGGCGGACCTCACGTGACCGAATTGGCCGACGAGGCTCTGGGGCGTGACGGTGGGCCACGCCATGCCGACGCCGTGGCTCTGGGCGAAGCCGATGAAACCTGGCCACAGATGGTGAACGACGCGGCTCGCGGCGAACTAAAGGAAATTTATGCTCCAGTCGACGACACTGGCAAAGAGCGCAAGCCGTCGCTGAAACAGTATCCCGTGATTCCATGGCAGTCGATTGATCTCGAGCAATTCAACCTTGTGCCCAAGGCCGCAACCAGGATGCTGCAAAAAATTGGGGAAGGCTGGGGGACGTTTCGCATTATCCCTGTCGAGTCGGGAAGAGGGTGTCCCTATGGCTGCGAGTTCTGCACCGTGACCGGATTCTTCGGGGACTCGATTCGATTTCGCACCAACGAAAGCGTGGTCAATGAACTGCTCCTCTTGAAGGCACGCGCTCGCAAAGAAAAAGGGCAGATGGCGGTGTTCTTTATCGACGATAACTTCGCCATCAACGTGAAGCGCACCAAGTCGCTGCTGCGCGACATTATTGCCGCCGGAGCGCAGGTGCATTGGGTGGCGCAGATCAGCGCCAATCTCTTGCGCGATGAAGAACTGATCGACTTGATCGCGGCGTCCGGTGGCAAGTGGGTGTTTATCGGCATGGAGTCGATCGACCCGGCAAATCTGAAGGACGTCAACAAAGGTTTCAACAAGCCCGGTGAGTACGCCGAAGTTCTGGAGCGGCTGGCAAAACGAAATGTTTATGCCATCACGTCATTTATTTTTGGAATGGACAATGACACCACTGGCGTGGCCGAACGAACTCTCTCGCAGGTGCGCACATGGCCACCGGGCCTGCCTATTTTTGGGCTACTGACTCCGTTGCCGGCAACCCCGCTGTACAAGCGGCTGGAACTTGCGGGACGGCTCACGCGGCCAAAGCATTGGCAGGAGTTTATCCCCTTCGCTATGGCGCATACTCCCCTAAAGATGAGTATCGAAGAAGCTCACGCCGAAGTGAAATACGGATGGGCGCATGCCTACAGTCCCGAAGCGTTGGCGCAGGCCGTCGATTCGCTGCAGGATCAGCCCCTGGGATATCGCATCAACATCTTTCTGGCGCGCTTGTGTTTCCGCGGAATTTATTTCCCGATGATGGGGAAAATGGCGTGGGTGAAGGTGGTCGCGCAGAATCGGCGGACCATTTTCAAGCTGGTGAAGGAAGCGGTCTTCCGGCACGGCTTGCGGCAGCCACGGAATCCCAAGGGCGAGGTAGTGTATGAAGAGGCAGCCGCGCCGGAATCACGGATGAGCGCTTAGGGATCGCCGGTTCCCGGCAAAGCGAAAAGACAAAGAAGAAGGGCTATCAATTCTTGTTGATGGCCCTTCCTTGTTTTGGCACTTGTGTGCCAGTCCGGCGGGCTGCGCCCGGTCGGGACAGACGAGGCGGTTGCGGACCAAAATATACGTCTTGCGGTCGGCATCGTTCGAGCCGATGAGCTGATCGCCGAGGCCGAGGACCCGGCACAGTTCTGTAGCCCAGGGTTTCTCGGTGATGAAGGAATCGGGACCGGCCTCGACGATGCATCCATCGATGTGTTCGGTGCGGAGGACTCCGCCGAGACGTGGTGAAGATTCGTAGAGAACGTATTCGAGGAGGGCGCTTACGTTCTTACGGAGCTCTTCGATCGCGAAGGCAGCGGCAAGGCCGGAGATGCCTCCGCCAATAATGGCGATGCGTGTCATGAACTGCGGCTTCCGGCCTCCGGCTCACGGCTACCTGACGGAGTGCGGGAGGCGGATGCCGGAATCCAATACTCTTGCACGAAGCGGGCCAGGTTTTTCACGTTTTCGACTGGAGTTTCGGGAAGAATACCGTGGCCTAGATTGAAGATGTGGCCGGGGCGTCCGGCGGCTTGAAGGAGGATTTCTTCCGCCCGCGACTTTAATTCCTTCCAGCCCGCGAAGAGCAGGACGGGATCTAGATTTCCCTGCACGGCGCATTCGCAATCGAGGCGGGCCCAGCCTTCGTCGAGAGGGATGCGCCAATCGAGTCCAATGACGTCGGCTCCAGTTTCTTTCATGGCGGGCAGAAGCGTGGCGCTGTCGGTGCCGAAATAAATGATGGGTGCTCCTGTTTTCTGCAACTGCTTCACCATGCCGGTCACATGGGGGAGCACGTAGCGGCGATAGTCCTCGACGCTAAGGCAGCCGACCCAACTGTCGAAAATCTGAATCACGTCCGCGCCGGCGCGCACCTGGTCGGCGGCGTAGGCGGCGGTGACCACAACCAGTTTGCGCATCAGTGCGTCCCAGTTCGTGGGAGCGTTGTACATCATTTTCTTGGTGTGGATGTAGTTCCGCGAGCTTCCGCCTTCGATCATGTAGCTGGCGAGGGTGAAGGGAGCGCCACAGAAGCCGATCACCGGAACGCGGTCAGCGAAATGCTTTGCGACCAGGCTCACGGCTTCGGAGACGTAGCCAAGTTCGGCGGTGCGATCGGTGCGCAGGTTCGTAATGTCTTCGTTGCTGCGCACGGGTTGCTCGATCACGGGACCTTCGCCCGGAGAAAAATGAAAGGGCACGCCCATGACTTCCAGTGGAAGCAGAAGGTCGGCGAAGATGATGGCGGCGTCGACGCCGAGAATTTCGGCAGCGGTGATTGTGACTGCGGCGGCGAGCGCGGGCTTCTTGCAGATTTCAAGCAGCGAGTGCTGTTTGCGAACAGCGCGGTACTCAGGCATGTAGCGTCCGGCCTGGCGCATGAACCACACCGGAGTGTGGTCGACGGGCTGGGATCTGCAGGCGCGAATGAATGAGGACTTGGGGGCAGACATGAAGTGTTGAATTTAGCATTTTTTCGAATGGAGCGCTGTGATCGCGGGGTATTCCTTTTTGTGCGAGACTGAGAAGACGAACTCGGATGCCCAGGTTCAGTGCGATGGAGGAGGGTTCAAGAGGTGATGGCGCAAAGGGAATTGCCACAGAAAAAGTCCAGTGTCATATTTCCGAACGCCGATCATGCATTTTTCTGCGACGAGAAGGAGCGTATCAGCCAATGGCGCGGCAGGCGTGGGCGTTGACGTTGGAGTTTCTAAGCTCGTGAGGAAATTTGGAATTTTGTTGGCGGCCATCGCGCTGGTGTTTCTGGTCGCGGGTTGGCAGATGCCGGGCGCTGGGCCACGCGGCGGTTCTACTCCAACCTTTTATAAGGATGTGCTTCCGATCTTGCAGAATCACTGCCAGAGTTGCCATCGAGTGGGGGAAGTTGCGCCCATGCCACTGGTGACGTATGAGCAGACGCGCGCGTGGGCGGGGGCGATGGCGCATGCGGTTGAGATGAAGACGATGCCGCCGTGGTTTGCCGATCCGCGATATGGACATTTTACGAATGATGTTTCCTTGAGCCCGCGGCAGATTGCGACGATTTCTGCATGGGCTGCGGGAGGCGCGCCTGCCGGAGATGCGCGCGACACGCCCACGCCGCGAAAATGGGCGAGCGAATGGAATATTCCGCAGCCTGATCTGGTAGTGCAGATGCCTCGGGCGGTGCAGATTCCGGCGCGCGGAGAGGTGGAATACACCTACGAGATTGTGCCCACGCATTTTGCGGAGGACCGGTGGGTGCAGATGTCGGAGTTCCGGCCGGGGAGTCCAGCGCATGTGCATCACGCGGTGGTGTATATTCGTCCGCCGGATTCACAGTGGCTGCGGCACGCGCCGGTCGGAGAGCCGTTCACCGCATCGATGCTGAACGATCCGCTGGAACGGCGCGAGGCGCACGAGACTACCAGCGATTTACTGCTGGTGTATGCGCCGGGGAGTTCGCCGGACGAGTGGCCGAATGGCATGGCGAAGTTTGTGCCGGCGGGATCGGACCTGGTGTTTCAGATGCACTACACAACCAACGGATCGGTTGATCAGGATCAGACCAGTATTGGGCTTGTGTTTGCGAAGACGCCGCCGAAGCAGCGGGTGATCACGCTGCAGTTGAACAATCATGCGCTGATCATTCCGCCGGGTGCGGATGACTTTCGGGTGGAAGTGCAGGGCACGCTGCCCAATGACGCCACGCTGCTGAGCCTTTTTCCGCACATGCACCTGCGCGGGAAGCGATTTGAGTACGACATTGTCCACGACGATGGCAGCGTGGAAGTGTTGTTGCGTGTGAACTATCACTTTCATTGGCAATTAAGTTACCGACTTGCCGACCCGCGCGCATTGAAGGCGGGAACGCGGTTGCGGGTGATCGCGTGGTATGACAATTCGAGGAATAATCCTCACAATCCAGATCCGACGAAGACGGTGACATGGGGCGATCAGACTTCCGATGAGATGATGGTGGGGTTCTTTGATGTGGCGGTGCCGGCGGGGATGGATAAGTGGAAATTCTTTGTCCGGCACGGCGGCGCGACGCCCGACCTTCAACAGCAATAGCGGCGCCGAGTTACTTGCCCGCGCGGGTTATCGTCTGTAACACTTGAGTGGGTTCACGCCAATTGAGCGCTATTTCCACGCCAACAATTTCTGACGAACCGAATCGCGTGCCGGAGCGGCTGCGGGCGGCGTCCTATTGGGCGCTGGCTGTGGTGTTTGTGGCGGTGTATTTCGGTTCGCTTTTCTCGCCGGCTTTGCTGGATGACGCGGACAGCACGCATGCGGAAGCGGCGCGCGAGATGTTCGCAGGCGGGGATTACGTCACGCTGCATGTGAACGGCGTGCGGTATCTGGAGAAGGCTCCGCTGCCTTATTGGCTAGTGGCTTTCTGGTTTCGCATTTTCGGAGTCAACGAGTCGGCGGCGCGGTTGCCCATGGCGCTGTCGGTCTTGCTGCTGGGAGTTCTGGGCGTCGTTTGGGGACGGCGTGCATTTGGGGAGCGAGCGGGAATTTACGCGGGATTGATGGTGTACACGAGTGCGGGCGTGTTCTTATTCACCCGCGTGTTGATTCCCGACGTTCTGCTGAGTCTGCTGATCGCGGCCTCGCTGTATTTCTTTTTGACCGCTCTGGAGTCTAGCGGGCAGGCATGGTGCTGGTATGCAGCATATGCATGCATGGCTCTAGGAGTGCTGACGAAGGGGTTGATTGCACTTGCGTTTCCGGGCGGGGCAGCATTCCTGTATTTGGCGGTGACTGGCGAGTGGCGGCGGTGGCGGGAGTTCCGGTTGGCTTCAGGACTGGCGCTTTTTCTGCTGATTGCGGCGCCGTGGCATATTCTGGCGGGGCTGCGAAATACTGGCGGTCAAGGCGGCCACGGATTTTTCTGGTTTTATTTCGTCAACGAACATTTTCTGAGATTTTTGGGCAAGCGTTATCCGCGGGATTACAACAAGCTGCCTTGGGCGCTCTACTGGTCTCTGCATCTGGTGTGGCTTTTTCCGTGGAGTTTGTATTTTCCGTCGGCGATCCGAACCATCCTCGATCAGCGCAGAGCGGGCGAACGCCAACTGCAGCGACCAGGTGAGTTGGGCGGGCGCACCCGCCTGCTGTGCTGGATACTTGCGGGATTAATTCTCATCTTTTTTGCGATCTCGACTAACCAGGAATACTACACGTTTCCGGCCTACTTCCCGTTGCTGATGCTCCTGGCCGATGGAATCGCGCAATGTGAAGTGAGCGATTGCAGTGGCGTGCGCAAGGGCTGGCTCAGGATTTCAGCGGGAGCGCTGGCGGTGGTGGGATTGGTTGCGAGCGCGACTCTGCTGACCGTGCTGTGGCAGTCGCGGCATCTGCCGTTTGAGCCCGACATTGGGAACGTGCTGGCGAAGCACAATATGGATACGGACACGCTCTCGACATCGCACATGCTGGATTTAAGTTACGCGTCTTTTGCGGCATTACGCCTGCCGGCGGCGCTGGCGGCCGTTGCCTTGATGGTGGCTCCGCTGCTGTCTTTTCTTTTGCGAATTCGGCGGAGACATTATGCAGCGACGTGGGCGCTGGCCGTGGGAATGGCGGTGTTTCTGGTGGCGGCGCATATTGCGCTGGCACGCTTTGGGCCGTATTTGTCGTCAAACGATTTGGCGCGGGAGATTGCGGCGCGGGCGCGTCCCCAGGATCGCGTCATGATTTATGGAGATCAGGCATTCGGGTCGTCGTTGCTGTTTTATTTGCAGCGGCCAATCGATCTTGTGGAAGGACGAACGACTTCGATGTGGTTTGGCTCGACGTTCCCGGACGCTCCGAAGATCTATTTGAGCGATGCGGATTTGCAGCGGGACTGGGCTGGACAGGAACGGGTATTTTTGTTCGTGCCACCGCACCTCAAGACTAAAGTGGATGCGCTTCTTCCGAGCAAGTTCGTGGTGGCGGAAGTTTCAGGAAAGTACGTTTACAGCAACCGGCCGTGAGGCGGCCTGGCATGGACTGTTACACTTTTGTGCCAATGCTTAAAATCTGTAACCGCCGAGATCGCTGAGGGCGCGCAGAGATCGCAAAGAGATACTAAGGAACGAATCGATGAACGTAAAGCAGGCGAATATTATCGTCATCGTTGCTTTTATTGTGGCGTCCGGCTTCGTGGCCCGCGCCGTTAAGGCACAATCGGGCGCAGCGGCGGGTACCGCTCAGGCTGCCACAAACGCACCGGGGCCGAAGAAGGCCGAGGAACAGTTCAAGAATATCGAAGTGCTGAAAGGAGTTCCGGCGGAGCAGATCTTTCCTACCATGCAGTTCATCACCGCATCGCTAGGGGTGGAGTGCGAATTCTGTCATGTGAAGAATGCATTCGAAAAGGATGACAAGAAACCCAAGAAGACTGCACGCAAGATGATGGAAATGATGTTCGCCATCAATAAGGATAACTTCGAGGGGCACCGCGAGGTAACCTGCTATTCGTGCCATCGCGGCAGTGCCCATCCACAGGCCATCCCGGCAGTGATGACTGAGGAGCCGAAGGAAGCCGAACCCAAAGAGGTTCTGGGCGGAGCAAAGCCGGATGAAGCGAAGGAAAACGCTGGACCGGCCGCCGAGCAGCTGCTCGACAGGTATGTGCAGGCAGTGGGCGGCGCGGCGGCGATCGACAAGGTCAACAGCCGCGTCATGAAAGGGACCATCGATTTTGGCGGGAAATCGCTGCCGATCGATATTTATTCGAAGGATCCGGAGAAGCGGATCTCGTTTACCCACATGCCGGATGGAGACAGCGTTACGGCATTCAATGGGCAAGAGGGATGGCTGGGCACGCCAGGTCGTCCGTTGCGCGAGATGCACGGCAGCGATCTGGATGGGGAATCGATAGATGCGGATCTGCACCTGGCCACCCATCTGAAGTCGATGTTCAGCGAGATGCGGGTGCATGGGACGGAGAAAGTCGCTGACCATGAGGCTTTCGTGGTGGTGGGCCAGCGCGAGGGGAAGCCGCCGATCCGGTTGTATTTTGACGAGCAATCAGGACTGCTGGTGCGGCTCGTGAGGTTCGGAGAGACTGCCTTGGGATGGCTGCCAACGCAGATCGATTACGCAGATTATCGCGAGACCAATGGCGTGAAGATTCCTTACCGCTGGACGCTGGCGCGGCCCAGTGGACGATTCACCATCCAGGTCAGCGATGTGAAGCAGAACGTTCCGGTCGACGATGCGAAGTTTGTCAAGCCTGCAGCGGGGGAGCAGAAAGGGCCTGTGAAATAATCGCCAGGCTCGATCATATCGAGCTTTCCCAGTGACTGCAATCAAGCGAAGCACGGCACCTTCACCGAGCGGCATCAGGCGCCCGGCAGGTTTCCTTGCCTAGTGGTCTCGAGCGCCGCTTTGGTGACCACGGGCTCGGCTTCAATTTTCACTTCGACCTCGGCTCCTTCTTTAAGCTTCACTTTCTGCCCGTGAGCGTCAGTCAAAGTGTTCGGAACCCGAATCTCTCGGTAAAGGTGATCTGCACCCTCAACCGCAATTTGGGCTTTTTCCGGTTCGCCGGAACCGGGATGAGGGCGAATAACCTTTTGGACTTTACCTGGGAGTGTAGTGCTTGCCTTCGATTCTTCGATAGACACGAGTGAGGACCCTCCACTGCCCTGTGGACACTGCTAGTGCGACTCTCAATCCATGCCCTGAAGCGGCCGCTGGAACTTGTATTCTCCGCATGTTTCTAACCTACGCGCTATCGGGGGAACACTGTAGAGGGCGAACGGTTCGGGAGGCTTTCTTGAACCGCGGATCAATCTGTCGACGAGGCAGGATCCGGCCGGAGGTGGTCCCGAATTCAAAATCCGGCTTTCAGACCGGTTTCAGGTTCTTCGTATATCCTCCCCATGATGCTTGATCGGAACCACCTCCGAGGATTTTGGTCTTGAACTACCGCCAACTTTGGATGCTGGTCGCGCTGGTGGGCGTGGCTCTGTCTATTGCTGTCCTCGCCCAAACGCCGGATCATGCCCCGAATTCCGTCTCTACCTCGGCCGACGACCGCGCGTCGGCGCGTTCGATCAACGGAGTTCTGCTCGACCCGTCCGGGGCAGCAATCGCCCAAGCGCAAGTCACGTTGATCGGAAACAACGGCGAAGTTCTTGGCCGGGCAATGACGGACGCGGTTGGATCCTTTCACCTCGACAGTATTGCTCCCGGAAAGTACACATTGGAGTTTCACGCCGAAGGCTTTCGCGACACGCGCGTGGCGGCAGCAGTCACTGGCAAACGATTCCCTCCGCTCCACATTGTGATGGCGATTTCCGTTGAGACAGAAACCGTGACCGTGGCGACCGGGGTCAATGTGGCAGTCGTGAGTACTGAAACTTCTGACAACCAAAACGCCAACGCCATCGATCGCAACGCGCTCGATCGCGTCCCCGTCTTTGATCAGGACTACATCACCACAATGTCGCGGTTCCTGGATGACAACGCCACCGGCACGAATGGTGTTTCGCTCGTGGTCAACGGAATCGAGGCCAATGGACCCGGCGTCACACCCTCCGCGGTGCAGGAAGTGAAGATCAATAACAACCCTTACTCCGCCCGCTTTTCGCGGCCCGGGCGGGCTCGCCTGGAAATCGTAACAAAGAGCGGATCTCGCGCCTACCATGGGTCGCTGAATTTCATGTTTCGCAACTCGGTCTTCGACGCGAGCAACGCCTTCGCGATCGTAAAGCCTCCTGAGAGCCGGCAATATTATGAAGGCTCCGTTACCGGACCGGTCGGTCACAGCAAGCGCACCAGCTTCCTACTATCACTTGACGAAGACCTGCTGAATCAGCAGGACATCATCGACCCCAATGCCATTAGCGCGGCCGAATCGCTGGGCTTCGGCCCATTTGCGCAGACCGTTCCCAACCCCACACATCATTTTTTCGGGTCAGGCCGCATCTTCCATGATTTGGCCAACGGCGACCAGTTCTGGATCGGCTACTCCTATGAGCATCGCTCGGCGGAAAACCAGAACGCCGGAGGCACGATCCTTCCCAGCGCTGCCACCGATACGCGGTTTCTGGAGCACGAAATCAATATCAGCGACTTGCACCAGTTCTCGCCGCACTGGTTGAACCAGGCCAGATTCCTTGTCGGGCACTTCGATGCATCGGTCGCCAGCGTTCTTCCTCAAGCCCAGATTGCAGTCTCCGGACTGTTTACGGCGGGCGGCGCGCAAGCCGATTCCCGTCGCACGGAATATCACTTCGACGGCACCGATTTCGCCACGTATGCCGATGGCAAACATCAACTCAGCTTCGGCATCGACATCCCAGACATCAGCCGGCGCGGGCTCGACGACTTCACGAACCGCGCTGGTACCTATACTTTCGCCAGCGCCGCCGAGTACTCCGCTGCGAGGCCGGCAACGTACCTGGTGCAAACCGGCGCCGGACACGTAGCGTTTTTAGAGAAGGTGATTTGCGCCTTCGTGGAAGACAACATTCGCATGCGGCCAAACTTGTCCGTTTACCTGGGAGTGCGTTACTACTGGCAGAACTATTTCCACGATGAGCCACACAACTTCGCACCGCGCGTGAGCTTCGCCTACGCGCCCAGCGCAACCAGCAAGACCGTGATCCGCGGAGGCGCCGGCGTATTTTATGATCGGAGCGGGCCCAGCCCGATTGGCGACCTTCTGCATTTCAACGGTGTCAATCTGCTGCGCTTCATCGTCGATCCGCCGTTGGTCGGGTACCCCATGAATCGCACGGTCCTGTCACAAATTCCGGTCAGCGTGGCGACGCTTGATCCGCGCGCGCGTATCCCGTACGTCTTGCAATACAGCGGCGGCGTGGAACGCCAGGTCACCGCGAAGAGCACGTTCAGCGCAGTTTATATCGGTACTCGAGGCATGGACGTTTTCCGCTCCATCGATGCGAACGCCCCCGTGTTGATTGGCGGTAATTATGTGCGCCCGAATCCGGCCTTCGGCCAAGTCCGGCAGATGCAATCCGAGGGATATCTGAAAGGCAATGCGCTGGAGCTCACGTTTCGCGGCAAACCCAGCAAGTATTTTTCCGGTCAGATCCAATACACGCTCGGCCGCACCAGTAACAACACGAGTGGCATTGCGTTCTTTCCAGCTAACAGCTACGACGCGGCGGCCGACTGGGGCCGTTCCGACAACGATCGCCTCCACAAGTTCGACCTGCTGGCCTCCACGCAACCTACAAGATTGTTTACTCTGGGCGTCGCCCTCTCTGTCTACTCGGGCAAGCCGGTCGACATCACTACTGGGGGCGACAATAATCACGATGGCATCCTCAATGATCGTCCTGCTGGCGTTGCGCGCAATACTCTGCCCGGTCCCGGCCTGATCGATCTCGACCTCAACTTGTCTCACGATTTTCCTTTGTCGAAGGGAAAAAAAGAAGCGCGGGTGCTCTCGGTGTCGCTGAATTCCTTCAATGTGCTGAATCATCCGAATTACGTCACCTACATCGGAACGCAATCTTCGCCGCTATTCGGAAAGCCAGTCGCGGCCCAGTCTCCACGACGGATGCAGTTGGACGTCCAGTTCAAGTTCTGAGCCGATTCAATAACAAAACCTGATAGGCACGATAAATAGTTTCAATTTCCGTGGAACCTTCCAAGGACGGTAGAGTGAGGCGGTCCTGGATTGTGTTCATCGCTCCATCGGAGCGGCACAGGGATGGGTTTCTCGCAACGTGAAGAAGAGGGATATGATTGGGAGACGTCGGCGTGGATGCTGACAATCTTTTGAATTATTCCCGCGTGACGAGAGCGTGAAGAACGCAGAACAGGACTTGACGACATTATGACGAAGATCGAGGCGGTCATTCAAAACTCCAAGCTTGAAGCAGTAAAAACTGCGTTGCAGGAGATCGGCGTCGAAGGCATGACTGTGCTCGAGGTGCGAGGCCACGGGCGGCAGAAGGGACATACCGAGGTCTACCGTGGGCGAGAGTATAGCGTGGATCTGATTCCCAAGACGAAGCTGGAAATGGTGCTGGCCGATGCGATGATCGAAAAAGCTGTGCAGGCCATTCTGGCCTCCGCGCGCACCGGGAAGATTGGAGACGGGAAGATTTTTCTGTCGCGTGTGGACGAGGCAATCCGTATTCGCAATGACGAGCGAGGCGAGGGAGCTCTGTAGGCTTCTAAACGGGCTGCCGCCAGTCCATTGCAACAAGTGTTACCAGGACGACCGGAAAGCATCTGACACGCAGTGATGAATGGGCCTTCCCTCAGTGGCTCATGTCACCGGGGTGATTTACATTCATGATGGCGGCGTCCTCATTGATCAGCGAACTGCGGGGTTCCCTTAGCGACGAATCAGCGCGCATTCAGCAGGAGTTCGCGGCCTCCGGGGACGGGCGCGCGGCTGTGGCGCAGCGCACCCGGCTGGTGGAAGACATTCTTGTACGGCTGTGGCGGGATATTGTTTCGTCCGACGACGCCAAACCTGCCAACTTCGCTCTTGTGGCCACGGGAGGATTCGGCCGGGGATGGTTGTTCCCATATTCCGATATAGACCTGCTTTTTCTTTTTGGCGATCGCAATGCGGAGCAAGCTTTCAAAGATCCCGTTCGCCGCTTTTCGCAGGAATTGTGGGATCTGCGGTTGAAGCTGAGTCCGGCGTCGCGAATGCTGAGCGAATGCGACCGTTACGACGCCAATAATACTGAGTTCACTATTTCTCTTCTCGACTGCCGCTATCTCGCGGGCGATCACGACCTGTTCCGGCGGCTTCATGACAAAGTAATTCCGAAAGTGGTCATACGTGAATCCAAAGCTCTTCTGCAAGGGCTGGCCGAGGTGACCCGCGAACGACATTCGAAATATGGGATGACGCTTTATCATCTGGAGCCAAATTTGAAGGAGGCGCCGGGTGGATTGCGCGATTGCAACGTAGCCAGCTGGCTCGCGTTGATTTCGGCGATGGACAAGCTGCACGACTGGCCGGATGCGAGTGCGCTGCGGGCGCCGGTGCGCAAGCAACTGGAAACGGCGTTGGATTTTCTGATGTCGGCGCGCTGTTTTCTTCACTTCCGGCATGGGCGGGACGACAACACCCTCAGTTGGGAGGCACAAGACGAAGCCGCGGCGCGCAGAATTGGAGCGGCGGACTCAGCGGAACTTTCCCCGGCGGACTGGACGCGGATTTATTTCGGGCATGCGCGCGCCGTGCAGCGGACTGTCACGCAACTGCTGGAGGAAATTCCGGAAGCGTGGTCGGCGCTGTACCGGCAGGTGCAGAGCTGGCGGTCGCGGCTTACGACGCCGGATTTTTCCGTGGTGGATGGGCTCATCTTTCTGCAGCAACCTTCGGCGCTGCAGGATCCCGAGGTGTTGCTGCGCTTATTTCATTTCATGGCGCACCATGGTCTGAAGTTGAGCGCGACCACCGAGTACCGCATCGAGCAGGCTCTCCCGGCGCTAGCGTCGATGCCGCCTCGGGGAGCGGAACTCTGGCTCTACCTGCAGGAAACTTTGCTGCAACCGCATGCCGCTGACGCGCTGCGCGCCATGCACTCCCTGCGGCTGTTGACGCTGCTGCTGCCGGAACTGAAACTGATCGACTCGCTGGTGGTTCGTGATTTCTATCATCGCTTCACCGTGGACGAGCATTCTTTTCTCGCGATCGAGAGCTTGCACCGGTTGAAGCAATCGCAGTCGGAGTGGGACAAGCGCTACGCGGAACTGCTCGGCGAACTGGAAAATCCGGAGTTGCTGTATCTGGCCTTGTTGCTGCACGACACGGGCAAGGGTGTGCCCGGCGGCAATCATGTGGAGGCCAGTCTGGAAATTGCCGGCCGCGCCATGGACCGGCTGGATGTGGATCCGAAGGAGCGGGCGGAGGTGCTGTTTTTGATCGCCAGCCACCTTGAGATTTCGGCGGCACTGCGGCGCGACATTTTCAATCCGGAGACAGTGGCGGCGTTTGCGGACAAGATGGGAACGCCGGAGCGCCTGAAGATGCTTTGTCTACTGACATACGCCGACATCAAGGCGGTGAATCCGGAAGCGTTGACCCCGTGGAAGGCAGAGAACGTTTGGCAGCTTTACATGGGGGCTGACAACTACCTGAACCGCAGCGCCGATCAGCGGGTGCATGCCGATGTGAATGATGAGAAGCTGGCGCGGTTGCGGTCGCTGGCGCCAGTGACCAGCAGCAAGTTCAAGGAGTTTCTGGAAGGATTTCCGCAGAGATATTTGCTGGTCCACTCCGCGGAAGAAGTGATGCGGCACATGGCCATGGCCGACGAGCTCGGCGAAGACCCGGTGCAAGTGGACTTGAAGCGCGGACGGCACTGGTATGAGCTAACGCTGGTGACCGTAGACCGGCCGTTTCTGTTCGCCAAGCTGGCGGGAGTGCTCGCCGCCTGGGGGATGAACATTGTGAAAGCGAATGCGTTTTCAAACGAGGCGGGAACGGTGGTCGATACGCTTTACTTTACGGATCGCTTCCGCACACTGGAGTTGAATCTATCGGAGTGGGATCGGTTCCGGCGCAGCGTCACCAGCGTGCTGCTGGGCGAGGCTGATTTGGACAAAATGCTGCGCGACCGGCAGCGCGCGGAGAAGGGCGCGATCGCGAAAGTAAAAGTTGAGACGAAGATTGAGTTTGATGATGCCTGCTCGTCGACCAGCACGCTGCTGCAGGTGATTACGCAAGATCGTCCGCGGCTGCTGCACCGGATCGCGTCGTGCCTGTCGGACCAGGAGTGCAACATCGAAATCGCGCTGATCGATACCGAAGGGCAGATGGCGATTGATACGTTTTATCTGACGTCAAGTGGGGCGAAACTTACGGCAGAGCATTGCCGGCGGGTGCAGAATTCGCTGGTAGAGGAATTGCGGGGAGAGTAGCGTCACCCGCCCCGGTCCCGAAGGGACCTTCGATTGTAGCCCGCCGCTTCCAGCGGCGGGGGAGGGCCCAAAGCGCGCCCGTGCCGGAGGCACGGCTGAAAACATATTTGATTTCGTGCGGCCATTTCAGCCGTCCCTGCCGGGACGGAACTCCAAATCGTGCGCACACCCGGCGTTGGAAACGCCGGGCTGTTGTCAAGCATCCCTACGGGATGCGGCTCGCCCGATTCCCATTCTTACTCCGTCGAAAACTTAAATACCGTCTTTTGCTGGAATGTCTCGCCCGGCTTCAGGATCGTGCTGGGAAAGTCCGGGTGGTTCGGCGAATCCGGGAAGTGCTGGGTTTCGAGGCAGAAGCCGTAGCGCCGTTTGTAAACGTGGCCTTTCTTCCCCGTGACACTGCCGTCGAGGAAATTTCCGGTATAGAACTGAACGCCGGGTTGCGTGGTGGATACTTCCAGCACGCGGCCGCTGGTGGGTTCGTACATGCGAGCCGCGAGCGTGAGGCCGTCGCCTTTGCGGTTGATCACCCAGTTGTGATCGTAGCCGTGGCCAAGGACGATCTGATCGTAGTCGCTGTCGATGCGCTCGCCCACTCGAGTCGAGGTGGTGAAGTCAAGCGGTGTTCCTTTGACCGGCCGAAGCTCGCCGGTGGGGATCAGATTCTTATCGACCGGGGTGAAACGGTCGGCGTTGAGCGTGAGTTGGTGATTCAGTATGTCCCCGGTGCCTTCTCCAGCCAGGTTGAAATAACTGTGCTGGCTCAGGTTGATGGGCGTGGCCTTGTCCGTGGTGGCTTCGTAGTCGATGACCAGTTCGTTGGCGTTAGTCAGAGTGTAGGTGACTCTAACTTTCAGATTGCCGGGCCAGCCGTCGTCGCCGTCTTTGCTGAGATATGTGTAGGTGACACCAGCCTTGCCTTTCAGCGGCTCTCCGTCCCAGACAACTTTGTTAAAAGTCTTTTCGGTGCCGCCGTGAAGGGTGTTGGGGCCGTCGTTCTTGGGCAACGTGTACGTCTTGCCGTCAAGGGTGAAGGCGCCATTGGCAATGCGGTTGGCATAGCGGCCGACGATCGCGCCGAGGTAGGGCGGATTCGGGACGTAGCCATCGAGAGTTTCGTGGCCGAGAACGATATCGGCAAACTGACCTTTGCGATCGGGAACGCGGATTGAAAGAATGATGCCGCCATAATTCATCGTGTCGATTTCGACACCGTTTGCATTAGTAAGCGTGTACAAGTTGACGGGCCTCCCGTCCCGCGTGCCAAAAGGTTTCTGCTGAACGGCTTGCTGATGTCTTTTGCTGGCCTGCGCGAGGGCGAGTCCGGCGATCGTCAGGCTGAGCAGGACAGTAACGCATACGGTCGTGAGGTGTCTTGGCATCATGCGGGAAAGTGTACTACGAGGACGGGGTTGGTGCCGTGGCGGTAGACAGCTTGCCGGTCCTGGAGAACGAAACGGTCGAGCTTCGCTCGACTGGACAGCCAGGGGCGGCTGTCCCACATAATCATTCGTGCCACGGTGGAAGGGGATAGTTTCGCCGGCTGAACTGCGCCTCCGTCGGGACGACGCCTCAAGAAACATACGTGATCTTCATCACGGAAAAGGCAGCCACAGCTTCTGGCATCGCAGGAATCACGGTGGTACCATCGCGGCGATATGTTCAATCGGAACTCAGTTCGCGCGCTCCTGTTGGTACCTCTTTTGACTCTCGTCGTGAATGCAGCGGGTCAGTCTCAGGCTATGCCATCACAACCGATCGTGCTGCATGCGGCGCGCCTGCTGGATGTTAAAACTGGGCGCACGGTCAAGCCGGGAGAAATCCTAGTGCAGGGCGAACGCATCCTCGAGGTCGGGATGTCGGTCAAGCATCCCGCCGGTGCCGAGGTAATTGATCTTGGCGATCGCACACTTCTTCCTGGCTTGATTGATGCGCACATCCATCTTTTTCTCCATCCCGGCGCGGAAGATCTGCAGACTGTGCAGGAATCGGTACCACAGCGCACCATCACGGCCACCCTGGCGGCGCGTGACGACCTGATGGCGGGGTTCACCGCCGAGCGCGACATGGGGACTGAAGGTGCCGGCTCGGCCGACACGGCGGTACGCAACGCGATTGACGAAGGCCGCATTCCGGGGCCGCGGCTGCGCATCAGCGGCAACGCCATCAATATCCTTGGCGGCCATGAGGATGCCATCGGCTACAACCCGGAGCAACACGTCCTGCCCAACGCAAACTATGCCAATAGCGCGGACGAACTGATCGCCGTGATGCGGCAGGAATTTAAAGAGGGCGCCGACTTCATCAAAATTTATGAAACGGGGGCGGATTCAGTTCGGGAGGAAAAATTCTCGACGCCGTATCAGTACACCGAGGCGCAACTGGAAGCCGCCGTAAAAGAGGCGGCGCGCGTGGGTCGGCGCGTAGCCGTGCATGCCACGGGAGAGCCGGGGACGCTTTTCGCTGCACGGGCGGGAGTGGCTTCGATCGATCATGCCGACCAGTTGAGCGACGAGACCATGCGGCTGATGAAGGAAAAGCAGATTTTCGCGGTGCCGACTTTCACCATCTTTGAATATTTTGCCGATCACGCAGCCACCCCACAGCAGGGCACACGCGAACATCAGATGCTCGATGTGAAGGTGCAGGAATTCAAAAAGCAGATCGCGGCGGGCGTGCCGATGGCTGTGGGATCCGACGTAGGTCCATTTCCTCATGGCACCCAGGCCCGCGAGTTTGTGCTGATGGTGAAATACGGAATGTCACCACTCGCTGTGCTGCAGGCGGATCTGATGAATGGATCAAAACTGCTGGGGTGGGACGGGCAGCTCGGGGCACTGGAGCCAGGATATTTGGCCGACGTGATCGCGGTCCCGGGCGATCCCCTGCAGGATATCGGAGTGCTGCAAAACGTGGCGTTCGTAATGAAGGGCGGCGTGATTTACAAAAAGTGAGCCGTCTCGACTTGATCCAGGTAAACCGCCAGAAGGTGCAAAACAATGCACAGTCGTGCGCACTTTAATGAGATGCGCGAACTAAGCTGTTGATTGTAAGCAGTTTGCCACGATTCCCGTATTGGGCGGTAGGTCATCCAATTGCCCTTTCCTCAGCGCTCGCCGGTCTCGGCGGGCACTTATGACCTTCCGCAAATTCTCTGCGTTCTGCCCCTTGAGCGCCACCTTGCTTCTGGTGTGCTCCTGTCCGGCGTTGCATGCCCAAGCTCCGTTCGCATCCGCGGATCCCGACGCCCCAACCCCGTTCATTGAGGCTACGACGCCCGCGCCAATCGCGCCTTTGATCGCGAGCTCTGAGCACCGATTCTGGGACAAGGAGAATTGCGCCCTATTGCTTGCCGCCGCGGCCTTGAACGGCGCAGACTTCGCTGTGACTCGCGCCAACCTGCGGTCTGGCGGACAGGAACTGAATCCAGTGGTTCGCATGTTCGGCCGTTCTTCTCCTGGCCTGGCGATGAACTTTGTCGGGGAAACGGTGGGAGTGATCAGTCTCAGTTACTTCTTTCACAAGACTGGCCATCACCGGCTGGAACGGATCGTCTCATTGGTGAATATCGGAAGCTCCGCCGGCGCTGTGAGCTACGGGCTTGCTCACCGGTAGTCAAGCTGGGAACTCGGCCGATGCCCCGGCCGCGTGCCTTCCTCACAAAAGAAAAATGCCGGGAGCAAAGCTTCCGGCCCCGACTTGCTGAATCCGATACTAGAAGCTGAGTCGGAGAACGTACTCTATGGTGCGAGAAAGAGATTTCCTTGCCCCGTCAGAGCGAGCTATTGTTATGAGTTGATAATGGTGAGTCGGCAGCGCTTCGCCGTGCCAGCTGCAAATGTTTCCGCCGTCCGGCCGAGCAGCGTTTAGCTGCGAAGTCCTTTGAACCGATAAGGCCTTCTTTCCCTGGGATGAAGTAAGGCTTGCTGCGAGAGCGCAGCAGGTTGGTAGTATTACGAGACTAGAGAATCGGCTGACAGCCATCGCGCAACCTTGGAGTGGAGGGAGGCATTATGAAGATCGCAAACAATGTCACAGAGTTGATTGGTCAAACGCCACTGGTGCGGCTGAACAAGGTCACCAAAGGTTGTGTCGCCGAAGTGGTGGCGAAACTTGAAAGCCAGAACCCTGTCGCCAGCGTGAAAGATCGCATCGGCGTGAGCATGATTGCTGAAGCCGAGCGCGAAGGAAAAATTCATCCCGGCAAGACTGTGCTGATCGAACCCACCAGCGGGAATACTGGGATCGGTCTCGCGTTTGTCGCCGCGGTGAAAGGCTACAAGCTGATTCTCACTATGCCCGAAACCATGAGCCTGGAGCGGCGCGTGCTCCTGCTGGCTTTTGGCGCGGAAATTGTCCTCACTCCGGGCCCGCGAGGAATGACCGGCGCGATTCTAAAAGCGAAAGAGATTCTGGCGAATACTCCCGGCGGCTACATGCTGCAACAATTCGACAACGCCGCCAATCCCAAGATTCACTTTGAAACTACGGGGCCTGAAATCTGGAACGATACCGATGGCCGCGCCGACATCCTCATTTCGGGCGTGGGCACCGGCGGAACAATCACCGGCGTATGCCAGTACATCAAGCCCAAGAAGCCGTCGTTCAAGGCCGTGGCCGTCGAGCCCGCCGACAGCGCGGTGCTTTCCGGCGGCAAACCGTCTCCACATAAAATTCAGGGCATTGGCGCCGGCTTCATTCCCAGCATCCTGCGCAGAGATTACATTGACGAGGTCATCGCCGTGACTAATGACGATGCCATCGCGATGGCGCGCCGGCTTCCACTCGAAGAAGGATTGCTGGTGGGCATTTCGTCGGGAGCCGCGGTCGTCGCCGCTTTAAAAGTGGCGCAGCGAGCGGAGAACAAAGGTAAGCTGATCGTGGTGATCCTGCCGTCTTTCGGCGAACGTTACTTGAGCAGCATTCTGTTTTCTGAGTTGCGGGACAAGGCGCTCCAGATTCCAACGGTGACGCTCCCGGCCTGATGCATTTCCACCTTATCCATATCCATGCCGCACCTGCTGTCACTAATTCGCGAAGACGTGGCCACGGTGATGGAGCACGATCCCGCGGCCAAGTCCCGTCTGGAAGTCTTCCTCTGTTACTCGGGACTACACGCGGTCTGGCTCTATCGCATCAATCACTGGCTGTGGAACCGGCATTTCTTCTTGCTGGGACGAGTCCTCTCACAGTTCGCGCGCTTTCTCACCGGAGTTGAAATCCATCCCGCAGCCAAGATCGGACGGCGGTTGTTTATCGATCATGCCTTGGGCGTGGTGATCGGCGAGACGGCGATCGTGGGCGACGACGTCACTCTTTATCAAGGAGTGACTTTGGGAGGCACCGGCAAGGAGCAGGGTAAGCGGCATCCCACGATTGAAGACGGCGTGGTCGCCGGCAGTGGCGCGAAGATTCTGGGCAATATTACGGTGGGGAAAAACTGCCGCATCGGAGCAGGCTCAGTGGTGCTGCGCAACGTTCCGGAAGACTCCACCGTGGTCGGCGTTCCGGGACACATCATCTTCCGCGAGGGCAAGCGCGTTGTGATTACCGACCCCAAGCAAATTAACGACCCGTTGTCGGAAGCGCTGGCGTCGGTCGTCACTGAAGTGAACAAGCTGCGCGAACGAGTGCAGCAGCTCGAAGGCGCCGAAGCGAAGGGCGAACCGCTCTCGGCATCGCTGCAAAGAATTATGGAAGACGTCGACTACCAGATTTAGAGCGGTCGCGCAACGCCGTCAGAATTCTGGCGCACATGAAGATCGAAATTGTGAAACGGATGATTCCCGTTGTTCTGGTTGCAGCGCTCGCTTCACTCTGCCTGGCGGCGGATAAAGCCGCGGACAAAAATAATGAGGAGAAGCAGAAGCCGGCTCAGTCGATTGACGAACTGCGCCGGCAACTGGAAAACATCCTTAAGGACACGCATACGCCGGGTGCCTCGGTTGCCATTGTCCATCGCGACGGCCCGGAGTGGGTCGCGGGACTGGGAACAGCGGACGTGGCCAGCGGTCGCGCTACGACGGCGGATACGCTGTTCCGCATCGGATCCACGTCGAAAGCCTTTGCCTCATTGTCGATCCTGATGCTGGCGGATCAGGGAAGGCTTTCGCTCGATGATCCCGTTCACACACTCGCGCCCGACGTGTGGTTTGAAAATCGATGGGAGGCCACCGATCCGATCCGAGTCGTTAATCTGCTGGAGCACACAACTGGCTGGGATGACATGCACCTACGTGAGTACGCGAAGGACGCCCCGGGCATGACACTCCATGAGGGCCTGGACTACGACCACCACTCGCGCATTTCCCGCTGGCGTCCCGGCACCCGGATGGCTTACTGCAATTCCGGTCCTCCGGTCGCCGCCTATATTGTCGAGAAACTTACCGGACAGCGCTTCGAGGACTATGTGCAGAAAAGTTTATTCCTTCCCATTGGAATGAAGAGTGCCACCTATTTTCAGTCGCTTCCCGGAAGCGCCACCACGCTTTACCACAGTGACGGCAAGACGCCGTATCGATACTGGAACATTCTTTTGCGGCCAGCGGGATCGATCAACGCCTCTGCTAACGACATGGCGGCCTACGTACAGTTCTATTTGAACCGCGGTAGCGTGAGCGGCAAACCGATTGTGCCCGCCTCTGACATCGATCGCATGGAAACTCCCAAGAGTACTTGGGCGGCAAAAGACGGCATGCAGGCTGGATATGGCTTGAGCAACTACTGGAGCATTCAAGACGGCTTCGTCTATCACGGGCACAACGGAGGCGTTGAGGGTGGCCTTACCGAGATGGCCTACATGGCCGACTACAACGTTGGCTACTTCTTCAGCATCAACGCTGGAAACGGCGGCGCCTTTGAAAGAGTGGCCACAGCAATCCGGGCCTATGTAACCAAGGATCTGCAGAAGCCGCCGGTGCCGGCCGTCGAATCGCTGCCAGCGGGCGCCCGCTATTATGGCGGATGGTATGTGCCGGATTCGCCTCGCGTCGAACTCCTGCATTTTCTGGAGCGTCTCCTGGGCGTCACCTGGCTTCGCTTCAAAGACGGCAAACTGCTGCTCAATCATTTGGGCGCATGGAATGATACTTATGTGCCAGCCGAGCGTACTCAATTCCGGCACGTCCCGAGGAAGAAAGAGGAAGCGCCCGATCCGGTGTCAACCTTCGAATTCCTCACGCCAAATGACGAAGGCCGCTTTGTCCAGGCCGGCATGGGGATGACAATGAAACGAATCCCGGCGTGGCTGGCGATCGGGCAAATTGTCGCAACGATCTACGTGCTCATCTCGATGATGGCGATCCTTATTTATGCGCCGTTCTGGATTCTTGGCGGCCTCAGCAGGAAACGAAGGCGCCGCGCCGAACGCGGCCTGCGCCTTTGGCCTCTCATCGCAGTGCTGAGCCTGATGGCGTTTGTAGGAATCATTATTGCGTCCAGCGGCGACTTGATCGAGCGCCTGGGCAATCTGACCAGTTGGTCTGCTGCTGTCTTCCTCGCGACCGTTGCGTTCGGCATTGCGTCATTAGGAAGCGCGATCTCGTTGTGGCGAACGCCCGCAGAAAATGTTCGCCGCGGCGTTCGCAGGTTTTCGCTCATGGTCACCATTGCCCTGCTGATCGCTGCGGTCTACCTCGCCTATTGGGGTGTTATCGGACTGCGGACTTGGGCCTAGAAGGCCCGTCAGGTGACATTTGCGGTCGGATGACAAGACTGGGCTGAGTCTCCAATGCGCGACACGAGAGCGCAACCATTTTGACAGCCGCAATCTCTTTGACAAAGGCAGACAGCTCCGTTAATGTTCCGTGGCGTAAACGTTTACGGGAATATTTCCTGCTCGAATGCTGGCTGTCGGTCCGATATTTTTTCGATGCTGCTCAAAACACTCCGCGAAGAGGTGTTGGAAGCGAACCTGGAGTTGGTTCGCCGCGGCCTTGTGCTCTACACTTTCGGCAATGTCAGCGGCCTGGATCGCGCCGAAGCGCTGGTCGCCATCAAGCCCAGTGGCGTTGCCTATGAAGAACTGACTCCGGCGCATATTGTGGTTTCCGACCTCACAGGGAAGATCGTTGACGGCAACCTTCGTCCCTCCTCGGACTTGGCGACGCACCTCGAGTTATACAAACATTTTTCCGATATCGGTGGAATCGCGCACACGCACTCGGAATATGCCACTGCTTGGGCCCAGGCGGAAACTCCGATTCCATGCTTCGGAACCACCCATGCGGATTCTTTTCACGGCCCAATTCCGGTGACGGAGCGGCTGACTGCAACTCACATCGCGGGCGATTATGAATTGGAAACTGGCACGGCCATCCGCAGGGCCTTTGCAGATATCGATCCCAACGCGATTCCCGCGGTTCTGGTGGCGGGACACGCTCCTTTTTGCTGGGGCGCGAGCGCGACCGAAGCCGCTCATCATGCGGTGATTCTGGAATACGTGGCGCGCATGGCGTACCACACTCTGACCATCAATTCTGAATCGCGCCCGCTGGCGCGCGAATTGCACGACAAGCATTTCTTGCGCAAGCATGGCCGCAACGCCTACTACGGACAGGTCAAATCCCAATGAGCCTAGCCCTTTTCGCCTCGAGTTCGTCCAGCCTGGTTCACCTGCATCCGGTGGACATGGTCATTATCGTTTTCTACTTCGGCCTCGTGATTGCCATTGGGCTCTACCTCAAGGGAAAGGCGAACACCGGCGAAGACTTCTTCATGGCGGGACGCGAGATGACGGCCTGGGTCGCGGGGCTAAGTTTTCTTTCCGCCAATCTGGGCGCGCTCGAATTGATGGGCTGGGCAGGATCGGCCTATCAGTACGGAATTCTCGCGACGCATTGGTATTGGATCGGCGCCATTCCGGCCATGCTGTTCCTGGCCCTGGTGATGATGCCTTTCTACTACATTTCAAAAACGCATTCGGTGCCGGGATATTTGAAGCTGCGTTTCGGCGAACCTGCCCGCGCCCTCTCCGCCGTTTCGTTTGCATTTATGACGGTGCTGATGAGCGGCGTCAACATGTTTGCTATGGCCAAGGTCATGCAGATTGTCTTGGGATGGGACATCAATTTCAGCATCTGGGTGTCGTCGCTCACGGTTGCCGTTTATGTGACGCTCGGCGGCTTGCGCTCCGCGATCTTCAATGAAGTTTTGCAGTTCTTTCTCATATGGGCCGGCGCGCTGCTGATTCCAATTCTTGGGCTTTACGAAGCGGGCGGATGGGGCAACCTGAAAATTCAGATTGCCCAACGCGCGTCGGAACAATACGTTCATATGTGGGCGGGCTTGGGTTCCTTCAGCACCAACCCCATGGGCATTCACTGGACTGGCATCGTGTTTGGTTTGGGCGCGATCATTTCAATGGGCTACTGGACCACCGATTTTCTGGTTGTGCAGCGCATTCTAGCGGCGAAAGATATGCGCAGCGCGGAAATGGCGCCGATCATCGGCGCGGGATTCAAAATGCTGGTGCCGATCATTGTGATCCTGCCCGGATTGCTAGGACTGGGCGTGCTGCCCATGAAACTGGTCCCAGAGTCAGTGGCCATGGTGACTCATGGCTATAGCTACAACGACGTTCTTCCGCTTATGCTCGCGCGCTACTGTGGCCCTGGCTTGCTCGGGTTGGGAATTACGGCGCTTATCGCTGGCTTCATGTCGGGCATGGCGGGCAACGTGAGCGCGTTCACTACCGTGTGGACCTATGATATCTATCGTCCGCTGATCAACAGCAAAGGCAGCGACCATCATTATGTGAACATGGGGCGCTGGACCACGGTGATCGGGGTGCTGATCAGTGTGGGTACGGCGTATCTCGTGATGCGCTCGGCCAGCATCATGGATTACGTACAGGCGTTGTTCAGCTTCTTCATCGCTCCCTTGTTCGGAACAGTGATACTTGGGATGCTGTGGAAGCGTGCGACTGGTCCCGGTGGATTCTGGGGACTGTTGTGCGGGACACTTTCTTCGATCGGAATGTGGACCTGGGTAAAACTCGATCCGACAGCGTTGCGTTATGTGGCGCTCTCCCCCAACGCCAAGGCGCTCGCGCAGGACATGTATCAGGCGCTGTGGTCATTCGTGGTTTGCGTGATCGTGACGGTGACGGTAAGTCTGGCGACAAAACCCATTCCCCACAGCGCATTGAGTGGCCTGGTGTACGGGGAAACAGTGATTCCTCCAATTGAAAACGTACCGCTGTATCGGAAGCCGATTTTCTGGGCAGTGATTGTCGCGGTTATTTTTGTGATCCTCAATATCATTTTCTGGTAGGTGACGTGATGAGCGAAGGACGTTCAGTTTCGATTTGGTTTTTCATCGGCCTCTCGCTGCTCGTAAACGGCGTGCTGATTCTGGGCGCGGGATTGTATGAATACTGGAATCCACCGCCGCCGGAATCACAGGTGGTGCTCTTCCAAGTGCATGCTGGCGTTTGGTGGGGCGGGCTGCTTACGCTGATTGGCGGGCTTTACTGTTGGAAGTATGCGCCGTCGCGGGCAAGCTAGCGGGCGCGTGCGTAAAAGGGAATTTGGGATTCTCCGGGAAGGATTTTATGTCCGAGAAGAAAATGACGATGGGCGTCATCATCGGGAACCGCGGATTTTTTCCCGATCAGTTGGCGAAGTCCGGACGCGAAGAGATGATGCAGGCTCTGGCCAAGGCTGGCATGGACTGCGTGGTGCTCGGTCCCGAAGACAGCAAGCACGGCGCGGTGGAGACCCACGAGGAAGCTAAGAGATGCGCGGCTCTATTCCAGAAAAATCGAGAGCGGCTGGACGGGGTGATCGTGTCGCTGCCCAACTTCGGCGACGAACGCGCCATCGCCGACACCATGCGGCTGGCCCGGCTCGACGTCCCCGTGCTCGTTCAGGCTACACCGGATGACGCGAAGAAGATGACGATCCTGCATCGCCGCGACAGTTTTTGCGGAAAGATGTCAGCCTGCAACAACCTGCGGCAGTATGGCATTCCTTATTCGTTGACGCGGCTGCATACGGTAAGTCCCGACTCGCAGGATTTTCAGAATGACTTGGCTTGGTTTGCGGCGGTCTGCCGCGTCGCCAACGGGATGCGCAACCTGCGTGTGGGCAGCATTGGAGCGCGCCCTGCGGCGTTCAACACAGTGCGCTACAGCGAGAAACTCCTCGAAGCGCACGGCATCACTACCGAGACCGTGGATTTGTCGGAGATTCTCGGCCGCATCGCGCGGCTGAAAGACGATCACGCGGGAGTCCAGGCGAAGCTCGCCGACATTCGCAAGTACGTCACAACGGGCGGAGTTCCCGACGTGGCGCTGATCAAGATGTCGAAGCTCGGCTACGTCATCGACGACTGGATGAAGTCGACTGATGTGAAAGTGAGCGCGGTGCAGTGCTGGACCGCGATGGAAGAATATTTCGGCGTGGTTCCTTGCACCATCATGAGCATGATGAGTAACAATTTGCTGCCCGCGGCGTGCGAAGTGGATGTGTGCGGCACGTTGAGCATGCACGCGCTCGCGCTGGCCTCTCAGAGTCCGAGCGCCCTGCTGGACTGGAACAACAATTACGGCGACGATCCCAACAAAGCCGTCTGCTTCCACTGCAGCAATCTGCCCAAGCATTTCTTCCAGGATGTGCGCATGGATTTCCAGGAGATCATCGCCGGAACGGTGGGCAAGGAGAATACGTTTGGCACGGTCGTGGGCCGGGTGAAGCCGGGTGCCATGAGCTTTGCGCGCTTCTCCACTGACGACATCGCGGGAGTGATTCGCGGATATGTGGGCGAAGGCTCATTTACCAGCGACTCTCTGAACACGTTTGGGGGCGTGGGCGTGGTGCAGATCGCGGATTTGCAGAAGTTGCTCCACTACATCTGCGAGAACGGATTTGAGCATCACGTGGCGGCGAACTTCTCGACGACAGCGGCGGCCGTGCACGAAGCTGCAGTCAGGTACCTGGGCTACCAAATGCACTGGCACGGGAATTAACGCTCGTCGATCCTCGCGCCCTCAGCGGCTAAGGTCGGGAAGGCCGTGCCTTGAGTCGTGCTGATCGATCGGGGACCATGCGACTACGGCCAGCCGCTGAGGTTCGCTCGTCGAATTGACCCTTTGGGGCACGGCTGAACCTGTCCTTCCCGAGGGTTTAGATCCGATTCGGAGAGTTGACTACATGGCCATTGTGGCGGGAGTGGACTTCGGCACACTCAGCGTGCGGGTCTCGATTGTCGACAGCGAGCGCGGGCTGCTGGCCTCCGCCATCGCGGAATATCCTTTGCATCGCAAACGCGAAGATCCTGACTACGCGACCCAATCTCATGAGGATCACATGCGTGCGCTGGCTGAGGCCACGCGCCAGGCGGTGAAGTCTGCCGGAATTGCTGGCAATCAGGTGCAGTCGATCGCGCTCGATACGACTGGTTCCAGCGTGATTCCAGTTGGCGAAGGGCTGGCCCCACTCGACGATTACTACTTGTGGTGCGATCACCGAGCGAAGCAGGAAGCGGCGCAGATTACGGAACTGGCGCGGCAGGAGAAGCTGGAAGCGATCCAGTGGTGCGGCGGCGTGTATTCCTCCGAGTGGGGATTCGCCAAGCTCCTGCACTGGCTGCGGCACAATCCCGACAAGCGAGCGAAATTTGTGAGCGCGTTCGAGCATTGCGATATGGTCGCGGCCACGCTCTGCGGAATTACAGATGCGAAGCGGGTGAAGCGCAGCGTCTGTGCCATGGGGCACAAGTGGATGTGGAACGCCGCTCTGGGCGGGCTTCCGCCGGAGAGTTTTCTGGCGAAGGTGGATCCGCTGCTGGGGGGAGTGCGCGCGAAACTCGAGGGCGAGTACATGACCTCGGACAAGATTGCAGGAACGCTGGCGCCACAGTGGGCCGAGAAGCTTGGCCTGCGGGCGGGGATTCCCATTCCCGTCGGCGCCTTCGACGCGCATTGGGACGCGATTGGTGCGGGCGCAAAAGAGGGCGACGTAGTCAACGTCGTAGGCACGTCAACGTGCATCATCGCCTACGCGCCCAAAGCGCAATTGATCCCGGGCGTGTGCGGCGTGGTGCCGGGCAGCGTGCATCCGCAATTCACGGGCATCGAGGCGGGACTCTCGGCGACCGGCGACATTTTCAGCGCGATCGCGCGACGTGCGAACACCAGCGTTGAAGAACTGAGCAAAGGATTGGCTGGTTATCGCGCGGGTCAAACGGGCTTGCTGCGCATGACCTGGGACAACGGCGACCGAACCGTCCTCGTGAATCCGAACCTGGGCGGAATGACGCTGGGATGGAATCTGCTGCACACCGCGCAGGACGAACTGTTCGCGGCCATCGAAGGCACGGCGTTTCACACGCGCGTGATTCTCGACCGCATGAGCGAGTACGGCGCGCCCACGCAGCGCGTGATCAACGGCGGAGGAATTCCGCAGAGCAATCCCGTGCTGAACCAGGTTTACGCGAATGTGCTGGGGCGTCCGGTGCTGGTGCCGAGCGGCAAGGTGACGGGAATTGGTTCCGCGATTTTCGCATTCCTCGCCGCAGGGATCTTCAAAAGCATTGAAGAAGCGCAACGAAAAATCTGTCCGGCGCACACCGTCTTTGAGCCACAGACGGAAACGCAGGATGTGTACCGCGAACTCTACGAACTCTACCGCAAGATCTATTTTTCGTTTGGAAAGCCGGCAGAAGGAACAGAGTTCGGCCAGGTGCTGCCGAAGTTGATTCAGATTGCGCGAGGATGAGGAGTGGACCCGTGCACGGCTCCGGGCCGCAAAATCTGGAGTGTTCCTGCAGGAACGCTGTGCAAAATGCTAAAGTGGGTCGTCCCCAAGCCATTGAATCTTCTGGGTGGACTTTTTGCGGTGCTGCCTTTTCAAGAGTTTAGGCTGTGGACAAAACGTCTACTTTCGAGGACGTTCAATGCCTACGAAAGTGGACTTGACTGCTCATCGAACCGCATTCCGCCAACGTACTTTCAATCCAGTTTCTACGAGAACGCCGCAGCGAGTCCCGCCGCAATAAGTTTGTAAGCGAGATACCAGGCCGCTACGATGCCGATCGCGGTCGAGCGCTTCACTTTGCTGGTGCAGGCAAAGCCGATGCCCATGAGCACGATAGACCAAATGGTGATCACGTCCAGCGCGGACGCCATTCCACGCAGAAACTTACCGGTCGTCACTGGGTCCAGGTAGTAGGCCAGATTGGTGCCGACAGGATTGTTGATGTCGAATCCTTCGGGATCCACCCCGGAAAATAATGAGATGATCCCCAAGATCGCACCGACGATGCCGGGAAGGCTGGCGTACATGACGATCGCATAAGCCTGTCCGAACTTGGTTTCAGCCCCGGCCGCAATTTTGAAGGTAGCCCAGAGGACGACGGTCGAGACCAGGAAATAGAACAGGATCATCAGAGGGGTGGCGTACCCGATATAGCGGATGATGTTGCTCGAAAGATGAATCTGCCTGGCCTGCTGATCGGGCGGAAGTTTTTCGAACTGGTCGGCGCGGGACGAGTGCGCCACCTGATTCCGGCTGATCTGATCGAAGCCGATCTGCCGTCCCATGGCGTAGATAAAGAGCAGGGAGAAGATGGAAATCAGCAGCCACGGTCCCCACCAGCTCGCGTTGCGACGCAGGTCGGTAAAGGTTTTTGAAGGCGCGATAAAGGTATCTACGATGCGCGCACCTTCAGAGAGCGCAGCAGAATTGATTGGGGACGAGGGCGGAATTGGCAGAACCGGAGCGGCGGACATAAGTGCCTCCTACGAAGATTCGACGGAATTCTAATCTTGGTCGGACTTCTAAACAAGCGATCCGCGATTGGATGGGGCGCGGAGTTGCGGTTGAACGACGCGCTTGCCGGGAGGTTGTAGTGGGCGGATAAGATGGTGCGCATGTCGAATGCGACGCCGGTTGTGATGGCCGTGCTGGTGGCGGAGATGGTTCCGGCCGCGGCTTTTGGATTCGCCAGCGAGCGTGTGGCGCAAGCACTCGCGTGCTTACCGCTTGCCGTGCGCGTGGCGCTTCCGGCGTTGTTGGCGGTGCCTTACGTTGTCATCGCGGATTCGGAGCATATGTTCCGATGGGGCTGGTTTGCGTTGTACGCCATGCTGCCTGTGGCGATGGCATGGCTGTTGGCGCGGGCGGCGGTGGCGGATCCGGAGCAGCGCGGCAACTGGCGGGACGCGGTCATCCTTCTCACGTTGGGCTTGGCGGTGGATTTGCGCTGGTTCGATGTTGCGTGGCCGGCCGGCTTGCGCGGGTTGAATAATTTGCTGCTGGTGGATGCGGGTTTATACGCGTTTCTCGGAATCCGCCGCTTGAGCGGCACAGGATTTGATTTCCATCTGCACTGGAGCGACTGGAAGACCGGATTGCGTGAACTTCTATTTTTCGCGCCCGCAGTGCTCGTGCTGGGAATTGCGCTCGGCTTCATCCATCCGCATGCCAATGTGCCCGCGGTGGGCAAGGCTGCTCTCACGTGGGCGGGCATTTTTATTTTTGTGGCCGTGCCAGAAGAGCTTTTCTTTCGCGCCTGGGTGCAAAACCTGCTGGAGCGTCGAGTCGGACGCTGGCCTGCTCTGGTCATCGCATCGCTGCTGTTCGGCCTGTCGCATTTCAATAAGCGCCTCAGCGTAAGTACGGCGCACTTCAACTGGCGTTATGTTCTGCTGGCCACGGTTGCGGGGATTTTCTACGGGCGTGCCTGGCGCGAGCGGCGACGAGTGCCGGCGTCGGCCATTACGCATACGTGCGTGGATTGGTTGTGGTCGTGGTGGTTCTAGGGGAAGAGCTTGCCGCGCAAGGGACGACGTTACGGCAACAATCCGTCCGGATTTCAGATATGACGTACCGATTTTCGGACTCGAACCCGTCTGGTGATCCGACTTTGAGCAGCGCCTTGACCTTTGCTAGGTCGCTATCCCGCGCCGCTTCATGAATCTCGCCGCAGAAGGCGAGGCTGCTGCAGGCCAGCGCGATCACATGACAGCGGCGCGGCGGGGAATTGGGGATCTGCAGAGTCGCATCTCTTGTGCATGGGAGCATGTCGTCTGAGCGGCGGAAGGACGTTTCCCGACAGGACATTGTACTTTCGTAATTAGGTGTCTACCGTATTGAGGCGACCGAAGTCCTGGCGGAGAATCGGAAGTATGTGAGGCGAGTCCTCACGAATATTTTCTCTAGGAGTAAAAAATGGCATACGAGCCCTCCCTCAAAGCAGTTCATACGTTCCTCGACCTTGGAACGCGCAAAGCCTTGTCGCTTCCCCTGGCAGTGCTGATCACAGGTGCTTTATCACAGGTAGAGACCACAATCGAACTCGCAAATCGAGTTTGCGATTCGGTATTCCGGCGGCCACTCAAGACGACAACTGCCTCGGGGAACCCCGATTAATTGGCGGGCGGTCCTGCGGCATGATCTGCCTGAATGAAAGTTTCTTGACCAAGAAGCTGACCGGCGGAATGGATTACTCCTATGCTGGGTCCCAGCAGTTGGTTGATGAAATCAGGCGATTTTCAAATTCACTCATTCCTGACGCGAGCGAACTCTGTCTCTGCGCCACCCTTTCGCGGGTCTAGTGGCGTTCAGCGATACCGCAAATATCCCAAGCCCACGCGCAGATGATGATGCAGCGCGTCGGGGACGCAGATGGCGAAGCAGAGGCCGAGGAGTCCTTGGGCCAGGCCGAGGGCGTAGAGGTTGTGGTAGCGGCGGAAGAGCGCGCACGAAATTGTTCCCCAGACTAGCGTTGCGGCGGTCAGCGGAAGATTCGGCAGGTGCGCCGTCGCGAAGAGCGCTGCGGCCAGCGCCACGGCGGCGCTATCAGTCGGGAGAATGCGTGTGAGGCGCGGCATGAAGAGATCGTTCAGAAGGAATTGCTGGTAGAGCGTCCACAGAACGTAGCCGGCTACGTGCGTGAAGTCGGCTTTAAATAGCGCGTGCAGTGTGCCAATTCGTTTTGCGACGAGCACGCTGGCGATGGCGAGAACGACGGCGACAGGGAGAATCCAGAGTGACGCGGCAAGGCCGCGACGGCTGAGACCGAGATCATCCAGAGTTGGGCGGCCGGTCGTCGTAACGGAGTTGGGAACTTCCGCCGGGCTTCGCCCACGCGGGACAGCCGAGGCGGCTGTCGCTACGTGAGTGGGGCGGCTTGCCAGGACGATGGCCAGGGTCACGATTAGTGCGATTGGAGAGAGGATGCGTTGCGGGGTTTCTGGCATCCAGAGGATGAAGAGGATCAGGCCGTAGCTGAGTATCAGTTCGATCAGATCGCGAGCGGCTGCGGGCTCTGGGCGGGACATTGGGAGAGTATGGCATTTCTTCATCGCTCCTCGCTGTGCTCGGCGGACAGCCGAGAGCTTGCCCTGAGCGGAGTCGAAGGGGGGCTGTCGCCACAGTGAGTTGGGTGATAGGCTGCCTCGCTGCGCTTGGCTGGACGGGCGAAGGCGCCCGTCCCCACACATTCCATTCCCACTCTATTCCGGTCCCCACACATTCCATTTCGCTCCGCGCTTCTTTCTAGGCGAGGAGTTCTGGGGTGGCTTCCAGAAGGGTGCGGGTGTAGGGGTGGACGGGGCGCTGCGTGATTTGTTCGGTGTCGCCGATCTCGACGATTTTTCCGCGGTACATTACGGCGATGCGGGTAGAGAGGTAACGCACGACCGGCATGGAATGCGAGATGAAAAGATAAGTCAGGCCGAAGTCGCGCTGCAGTTGGGCCAGCAGGTTGACGATTTGCGCGCCCACGCTGACGTCGAGCGCGGAGACCGGTTCGTCGCACACAATGAACTTTGGCCGCAGAGCGAGGGCACGGGCGATGCCGATGCGCTGGCGCTGTCCGCCGGAGAACTCATGTGGGTAGCGGGTGCGGGCGGAGTCGTCGAGGCCTACGGCTCGCAGGAGTTCGGTGACGCGGCGGTCGAGCTGCGCTCGACTGGACAGCCGGGAGCCTGCCCTGAGCTTGTCGAAGGGGCGGCTGTCCCCACATAAATCTGCTGTGCTAGCCGCAGGGTCAGCAGGTCCTCCCTTGATGAGCTGACCGTGAATGAGCAGGGGCTCGGCGATGATGTCTTGCACGCGGAAGCGAGGGTCGAGAGAGGCGAAGGGGTCCTGAAAAATGATTTGCAGGTCGCGGCGCAGGCGGCGCATTTCGCCTCGACTGGTGGCCAGCAGGTCGCGGCCGTTCAGGCGCACGCTGCCCGCTGTGGGCTCGATCAGACGTAAGATCAGACGGCCCAGAGTGCTCTTGCCGGAACCGGATTCCCCGACGAGTCCGAGTGTCTCACCGGAGTGAATGTCGAGCGAAACATCGTCGACGGCGCGAACTTCTCCGCGAGATTTTCCGCCAAAGAGCGATTCGCTGTGGGGGAAAACCTTTGTCAGGTTGCGGATTGCGAGCAGCAGCACGGTGCGATGCTAGCAGGATTGGGCCACGGATTTACACGGATTCTCACGGATAGAACTTGGACTAGCACCCGACTAGAGGCTTAACTCAGCGGAACAATCGAGAAATCCAGGCCGATGCGCCCACATCCGTGGTTATCCGGCAGCGATCATCGGCACCGCTGCCAAGGCGGCTAGGAGACCGATAAACCTCCAGCGGCTGAAGTGTTCTTTAAGAACCAGGCGGGCGAGCAGGACCGTGACTGCGGGATAGAGAGAAGTGAGCACAACAGCTTCATCGAGCCTTCCGCGCTGGCTGGCATAAATGAACAGAGCGCTGGCGGTGATGTCGAGGCATCCCGCCAGCATGCCGAGAGTCATTCCGCGATGATCGAGCGCAAGCGGCGTGCGGATGGCGAGTACCGCGACCGCAGTAGCGATGAACGATCCAATGCGGCTGATGGAAGCTATCCAGAGCGGCGAACCGGCTGCCTGATGAATGCAGAGATAGAATCCAGCGAATCCGACGCCCGCGAGGGCGGCCTTGCCGATACCGGCAGGGCGGCCCGAGGAATCCTTTAAATCTCCTTCGTCTTCATTCGGCGGTTCGGGACGTGTGATCAGCCAGATGGCCGCGACGGCAAGCAGGAATCCGCCGAATGTCCAGCGGGTGGGAGCCCCTTCTATAGCGATGTCGACCAGCGTGGGAATGGCCGCGCCAACCAGAGCCGCAATGGGCGCCGTCACACCCATTTGCCCGGAGGCCAGGGCACGATAGAAGATGGCGAGCGAGAAGCCTCCCGACGCCCCTGCTGCCAGCGCCCAGACGATGCTTGCACGCGAAGGAAAAGCGCCGTGCTCTGCGAACGCGATGGCGAACATCAGCGCGAACGCGCAGACGTGGGAAAATGCCGTGAGGACGAAAGCGTTGGCGCGGCGGGAGCCGTATCCTCCGGCGAAGTCGGAGGCGCCCCAGAGAAATATTGCGATCACGCTGTAGACAGCGGGGGCGAAGTGAGTTGGCGAGAGCACGTCAGACGAGCGTAACACGCTGCTGGCGCGATAGAAGAATGGGCGGGCAACTCATCCACCGATTGAAAGTGATTGAATGTGGGCGATGGGATACGCTGGTGGGGTGAATCGAACGATCAAGAATCGAACGATCAAGCCGAGATATTATTTGGCCGCAATTCTTTGTGGGTTGCTGATTTCCGCGGGGGCACAGAATAGTGAGCTTCAGAAACAGATCCCAGGACGAAAGGCTTCGTCCCGGCGCGAGCCACCGCCGTATTGGGCGTTTGCCATTAACCCTAGTAAGGAGCCCGCCGCTACTGCCGAACCGCAGGATACGACTCCGCGACACGTTCCGGATAGCGAGGCTGCATTCACACTCGCGCAAGTTAGAGATTTTTTCAATCCGCCGGACTGGCATCCTAAAGAACATCCGCCGATGCCTAGGATCGTGTCGCACGGGAGAGCGCCGGCGGTTTTTGCCTGCGGCTACTGTCATTTGCCTAACGGCCAAGGCCGTCCGGAGAATTCGAGCCTGGCGGGCCTGAGTGCGGCTTATATCGAGCAACAGTTGGCCGATTTCAAAAATGGACTGCGCAAGAGTTCCGACCCCCGACACGCACCCACCAATGCCATGATCCAGAACGAAACCCAGGCCAATGACGAGGAGATCACGGCTGCGGCGGAATATTTCTCGGCGCTGAAACCGAGACCGTGGATTCGCGTGGTCGAAACCGGCACCGTTCCCCAAACTCATGTGGCCGGCTGGATGCTCGTTCCCACTATCGGTGGCCACAGGGAGCCGATTGGGAGGCGAATTATCGAAACCCCAGAAAACCTAGAACGCACCGAGTTGCGTGACGACCATTCCGGATTCATCGCTTATGTGCCGGTAGGCAGTATCAAGAAAGGGGCGGCGCTCGCAAGCGGAGCTTCGAGCAAAACGCTTCGCTGTGCTACCTGCCATGGCGTGGGACTGAAGGGCCGCGACAACGTGCCGGTCCTTGCTGGACGCTCGCCCAGCTATATCGTGCGGCAACTCTACGATATTCAAAGCGGCGCGCGCGCCGGAGTGACTGTTCATGCCATGAAAGCAGTGGTGGCAAGGTTGACCGTCGAGGATATGGCGGCGCTGGCTGCCTACTGTGCGTCGCTGAAACCGTGAATGCGGGCGGGGGCGCCCGCACCACACTGCTTTGGTATTCGCAACACTCTTACCCGGCACCGCGTTTCTGCGTGTTAGAATTTCGGTAACCGTTTCCTCACTTCTGAGGTTCTGAGAGTCCACGTTTTGATCGAACTGGCGCCGTCGATTCTTTCCGCTGATTTTGCCCGGCTGGGCGAGCAGGTGCGCGCCGCTGCGGACGGAGGCGCGAGTGTCATCCACGTGGACATCATGGACGGGCACTTCGTTCCCAACCTAACAATTGGACCGCCCGTGGTGAAATCACTGCGCAACGCGACGAAGTTACCGCTCGACTGCCATCTGATGATTGAGAATCCGGACGAATTTATTCCCGCATTTGCCGAGGCGGGCGTTGACTGGATTTCGGTGCACCAGGAAGCGTGCCGGCACTTGAACCGCACGCTGCATCTAATCAAGAGCCACGATTGTCTGGCCGGCGTGGTGATCAATCCTGCAACGCCGGTTGATACTTTGATCGAAGTACTCGATATTGTGGATTACGTGCTGGTGATGTCGGTGAATCCGGGGTTTGGGGCGCAGAAGTTTATCCCTTCCACGCTGCACAAAATGCGGAAGTTAGCGGAGATTCGCAGCCACCGCGGGTTGCAATATCGCATTGAAGTGGATGGCGGCGTGGCGCTCGAGACCGCCGCCGATGTGGTTCGGGCGGGAGCAGAAATTCTGGTGGCGGGCAACGCGGTGTTCGGAAATGGTGATCCAAGACAGAATGCGCAGGCATTGTTGAAGGTTGCGACGGAAGCGGCGATGCTGAAGGTTTAGTTCTTGAATTTTGTGGGACCGGGTCTTAGACCCGGTCGGGCCGGGCGTAGCCCGGTGGGCGGCAGTAGCGGAATCGTAACCCGCCGTATAAGTCAGAAAGAGCCGACCTGCGCTCGGCGGACAGCCGAGGCGGCTGTACATGAATCGTTTCGAGGTACAAATGTCACGTCGAATTTTGTTGATGGCTGTGTTGGGCATGCTGCTGGCGATCACCATCGCGTGCACCAACAAAAAGTCGGTGAACCCGTTGGCCCAGGTGGGGTCGAAGCAGCCGGATAAAGTGCTGTTCGACAAGGCCATGGACGCTATGAAGCACAACCGCTTCGACGTGGCGCGGCTGACGCTGCAGACCCTAATTAACACGTATCCAGATTCGGAATATATTGCGCGCGCCAAACTGGCCGTCGGGGACTCCTGGTACGCGGAGGGCGGAACGGCTGCCCTGGCGCAGGCCGAACAGGAATATAGCGATTTCGAAATTTTCTTCCCCAACATGCCGGAGGCGGCCGAGGCGCAGCTGAAGATCGCGAACATCCACTATCAGCAGATGGAAAAAGCGGATCGCGATTACACTCACGCCAAGCGCGCCGAGGACGAATACCGGAAGATGATCCTGCAATATCCGGACAGCAAGCTGGTGCCGGAGGCCAAACAGCGCCTGCTGGAAGTGCAGGAAGTGCTCGCCGAACGCGAGTTCGGTATTGGACGGTTCTATTACCTGCGCGAGTCCTATCCAGCGTCGATCGCGCGTCTGCAGTCGCTGGTGGAAAAATATCCACTCTACAGCCGCGCCGATGAAGCGCTCTATCTGGTGGGACAGGATTATGAAGGACAGATTGCGCGTATCCGAACCGCACCGACGTGCGACGCGCACGGCCTGCCTCGCGGTTGCACGACGGAAGGGGTGAAGTCGCGGTACATTGGCCAATTAACCAAGAATGCTGCGGAGGAATACTCGAAGATCCTAACCCGCTATCCGCTGATGGATCGCTCGGACGATGCCAGAAAGCGTCTGGCAGCCTTGCACCAGCCGATTCCCCGGCCAACCAAGGGAGCGGTCGCGCGAAACCGGGCCGAGCTGGCCAGCCGCGGCGAGTCCACCGCGATACAAAAGATGATGGGGCTGGTAAAGAAAGGGCCGGATGTGGCCAACGCGGCCAAAGTGGGCGATCCGTCGCTCGCGGATCCGGAACCGGTGGCCGCGACCACGGTCATACGATCAGAAACCGTCGCTGCGGCGGGCATGCCCGAGAACAGCGTGGGAGTGGAGATTGTGAAGCCTGAGCAGCCTGCCGCGGACACGGCGGCGCCGCCTGCAAACGCGACGCCGGGGGGCAGTTCTCCGTTCGGACGCACCACGACGGCGATCACGCCGCCAGGCGCGGCCGATCCCAATGAGCTGAAACCTGCTGTGGCTGCCGATCCCAACGAACTGAAGCCGACTGATTCCGCGACTGATCAAGCGCTGCCTCCGCCACCGCAGGTGAATGAGATCCAGCAGGGACAGTCATCGTCCTCCGCCACGGCAAGTGCCGATAATACGCCCGCCAGCGATGCGGAGCTCTCCAGTAGTAAGAAGAAGAAAAAGACTGGGCTGAAGAAGATCGTGCCGTTTTAGAAAGCAGCTCTCAGCTTTCAGGTATCAGGTTTTGGCGTATAGGTTTTGCGCGTTGCGGTCCGCGATGGCTCTTGCGAACTGAATCCGACGATATCGTTACAAAACTGACCGATATCAAGCGATATCACGCGCGCACGAGGTATTACTGTGGTCTCTAGCTGATTCCCTTTTCCCCCACACGCACTAGGTGTTGACCACTGGTAACTGGTTACTTCCCTTTTGCATCATTGACTTAGAGTGTGGCTCGGGTTACCTTCGCGTTATCTCCCCTCATTAGAGGAAAACCTTGGCCAGGAAAATACTGCTCGCCGATGACAGCGTGACCGCCCAAAATATGGGGCGGAAGATCCTCGCGGATGCGGGGTATGAGGTCATAACCGTCAACAACGGTTCGGCCGCGCTAAAGAAGATTGCCGAGCAAAAACCCGACCTGATCGTTCTGGATGTTTACATGCCCGGCTACAGCGGCCTGGAAGTGTGCCAACGCCTCAAGGAAGCGCCGGAGACGGCGCGGGTTCCGGTACTGCTGACCGTGGGCAAGCTTGAGCCCTTCAAGCCGGAAGAAGCGAAGCGCGTGCGCGCCGATGGTTTTATCGTCAAGCCCTTTGAAGCCAGTGAATTGCTTAGCGCGCTCAGCAAACTGGAAGACAAAATTGTTCCCCGCGCGGAAGCTTCGAAGCCTGGCCGCCTTGCGCGGGTCACGGCCTCCATCGAGGAAGGGCGGTACGACAAGACCGTCGCCATCAAAGAAGATGTGGGATGGAAGAATCGGATCTCGTTTCCCTCGAAGAAAGAAAAATCAGCCCCCGAGTCAGGCGAGAGCCCGGCGATTTACAGGCCGGTGGAGAAGCTGCGCGAGACCAAGGCCGAGGAATCCAAGGTCGATCTGGGCGCGCTGGCGCCAGAAGGCTTACCCAAGGATGTAACGCCGGAGGAGATTGCGGCTCTGGCGGCTGCCGCCGCCCAGGTGAAGGGCAAGATGGCAGAGAGTCGGCTGGAAGAGGCGGAACAGACCCAGCTTGCGTCGCCTGTTGCCGAGCAGAAGTCCGAAGTTCGATTGTCCGAAGTTAGAGTGGAAGAGAAGCCCGCAGAAAAGATCGAAGAAAAAAACGACGCGCCCCAGGAAAAGTCCAACGAGGTGGCAGCAGAAGCAGCCAGCGCGGCTGCTGCCAGTCATTCGCATCTGATGGCTGCCATTGCCGGCTTGGATCCGGGCGCCGCTGCCTTGCCGGGTACCAGTTTCGGAAACGGATTCTCGTCTCACGATGCGCCAAACCCGACTGCGAATGAGGCGGTCACAATGGCCTTAGCGGGAGGAGCAGGCTCGGTTGCAGACGCCCCACGTTGGACAGCCGTTTCGGTTGCCCTGGGTAAAGAGGAAGCTGCGACTTCTCTCGAACACGAGATGCAGAAGGCCTACGCAGCCTTCGCTGCGGCCGTAAACGGGCAAACGTCTTCGGGTTTAGCGGCAGCCGAGACCAGCGTGGACTCGGCTCGACTCCTTGCTTCGACAGACTCTCCATCCGTGCCAGAAGCTACGCCGCCAGAGCCGGTCGTCTCGATTCCTGCCCTGCCCGCCCCGGAAGCGGTCCAGCCATTGATTGCGTTGGGCAGCGCTTCGACCGAAGCCATTCGCGCCGCGGTACAAGAACTTGAAATGGTCGCCGAATCATTTGTCGGGGAAACGGCACCTCCGGTTGTACCAGGTTCTACTCCTGTGGCGGACGCTGCAGGGGCGTCCCACCCTGCACTGGCGTTGCCTCCGGCTGTCGAAACGATCGCCAAAGAGAGTCTGAGCAGCCCAGCCGAAGCGCCGCAGCCAGAAACTGCGCAACCTGATACGGCGAAACGCGACGGACAAGATTCCTGGCGCCCAGAACCGACAAACCAGGAATGGAAAAAGCAAAGTTGGCAGAGCGAAGAGCAAAAAGACAAAGAGCAAAAAGAAGAAGAGCGAAAAAACGATCAGTGGAAAAATGAAGTGCCGTTCGTAACCGCCGCTGCGCCAGCGTCCGAAGAAAAGCACGGGATGGCCACAGAGCAGCATGAGGTCACCCCCCCCGCATTCACCAATGTAATTGCCGCGGAACAAAGTTTCGCAAGCCAGGTGTCTTCATCCCTGGAGACGGCCGCCCCAGAACCGGCAGCGGAAGGTCGAGGGGAGATAACAAAGAAAGAATCCGACGCGACAGCGACCACAGCTGCCGCGTGGGCAAGTTGGCGGCGAATTCGCGAGTCCGGCGATTCCAAGGCCGCTTCCGATGAACCGCCTCAAAAAGAAGTCGAACAGGCGTCCACGCCTCAGGATACGGCTGCCATGGCCGTCGCCGCTGGTGCGGAAAAAGCTCCTCAGCCGGCAGACCACGAGTCCGACTCTGCAGCGATTGCCAGCATCGTCGACAGCGTCCTAGCCGATCTGCGGCCTAAGATCTTCGAAGAAATCTCCCGCAAGATGGGAAAGAAGTAGGAAGGAACTCGCTTCACCACGCGCGGTTTGACCCCACGCGCGATTGACGGGGTACTATGACCTGAGGGGAAAATGCTACACCCCCTGCCGGAATGTCGAGCGATTGAGTTGGGGAATATGCGCGAGCGTGGGGTTAGGGATTAATGACCTTGTTCAATAGGCCCCGCTGTTCCTGCATGGTTTTCATGAAGTCCTTTGTTCCACTCTCTCTTTCTGAAAACCAGCGCCTGATATTCCGTTTCTGTCGGAATCCACTGTGCGACGCAAGCAGCAGTGCGACGGTCTTGAAGTCCGTCAGCGCATTTTATCAATGAGACTTCCATCTGCGTCAGGCTGGCAGGATTTCGTCTCCGGCACGAATCGCGGACACTCGTCACTGGCCAGCGCTGGCGTAGGTCCTGCTCCAATTCCGACAACGACTTCTCAACCGACAGAACGTCAGTCGTTGAACGCGGAAGCCAAACCGAAAGCCAGACTTCATCGCGGTTGTCGCGCTCCACACTTCCAATCGGCAATATTCGTATATCCGGTAACACGATGACCAATTCTAGACCGATGGTGCCATGGTCACAAACCTAAGTCGCTAGCCGTGCCAAACGTTGTGCACAATGCCGACCACAGATTTCCACATGGTCGTCCACAGGTAATGCACAATTTCCCGTTGCAAACTCGCTTTTTCTTCACGTACTGGTCGGGATACTAGCTTGAAGCAAGGGATGGAAGGGAGCGAGTTGGGATAGTGAGCGTGCAAGGCGCCTTGCACTGCAAGACGCAGAACGAGAGCGAGCTGCCTAGCGGTGTGAGGCTGGAAGGGGCGGCGAAGACGACGCGTGACTAGCCAACGATTCTTGTTTCTTCTTGGGCTCTGATTTCGCAGACTCAAAGAATGAAAATACTTGCAGGTTCTCCCACAGCACTAGCTTCCCCCAACTTTCGTGATCGCACGAATCTCGCCATCCTGAGAGATCACAAATCCCAAGCTCCCCGGATGCGCAAAGCAATATCGCATCATAGACCTATGCCGGGTACCGTAATGACTCGGATCGATCCTATGCAGCGTATTTTCGCGAGCCTTCGCGCTCGTCGCTAGATAGGCGGCTTCCACCTCTTTCTTGTAGTATTTCCGCACCGAAGCCGCGGATCGTCAGATTTGGAGCAGCAAGCACCAAACCATCGACGCACGAAAGCGAGGCGATAAATCTCACGCAACCGGTGATCTCGTCCTTGCAATCTTCTGCCTCAGCTTCTTTTACATTCTGATCGAGATAAGACCACATCGGAAGCATGTCTTGGTCTCGATCCAAGTGGTTCTCCTATCACGTCGGTGGCTGCGTTCGCGATGATCTTACACATCCACAGTTGAGTTAGCGCTTTCGGCAAACGCGAATAGTTGATCTTGTACTTAATGTTGAGGTCAGCTCGCGAGTTCGTGATCAGCACGGCGCCGCCATGCCTGTATCTCTGAATGCTTATCAGGAGGCGACAAAGCGTGCTTAGCAATGGTCGGCTATCCCCGGGCTCCAGTCCTTAATTCTTTGTTTAAGGGGCTTTTCCAGAGCTTGTCGTATCGATTCGATCTGCTCTCCGACACCATCACTAAGTCGATTCGCCACTGGGCCTAAAAAGAAAACATCATTTTGTTGGTTGAGGCAGGCGGTCTTGTTGAAGCCTGGCGACGAAGCTGAACTCACGATACACGGAAAGGTCAGCAATCCCAGCAGCCACCACCTGAAAAATGCCCGGTGGCGCGTAGCCGCCGGCGTCGGATTCCCGCACGAGTTGGGTATCGAAATGCACCGTCTGGTCGACTAATCCCCAAACAAAGAACTGGTCGTCGGCGTCGTAATAAACAGCAAGAGAAGAACTCCACGGATCAGCTGCTTTTGACAGCTTGATAAGCGTAGGGACTGTCAGAGGCAACGGGTCCGCCAGTTTGGTAATCTTCCACCGGTCAGGACGCGCGTATCCCGGCCTGGGCCGATCGGGGTCCGGGTTGGACGGATCGACTAACACAATCCGTATTTGGAGCGGTCTACCTTCCTCCGTCTTGAGACTGGTGAGATAGATCGCCTCCAGGAGTTCAGTGAGCGCTCGAATTCCGGGCGAGGTGACTCCATCGCGTTTCAGGCGGCGATCAACAACCTTCGCAAGATCAGAGACCGATTTGGTAGGCATCTCGTCAGGTTGAGAAGAATGTTATCAGAGTCGCTGCCGACAAGCGCTCATGTTGTCAAGGTCGGGAAACTTAGTGTTGAAGCATGATCGGGATCGAGCACTCGTCAAGATTTGGCAGGCTCGCGATGCTGCTCTATTTTCTGGCTTGGAGGCACGAATCACTTCTCGACCTTCCACAAGCGCGTCCAGGCCCCGCGTTCGAAGCCATTGATGGTTTGGCATAACCGACATAGCACTGGAACTCCCGAGTGGTGCCGGGCCCGACCTAAAACCCTTGTGTTCCTGGCCAATTTCAAGGTAGTGTTTCTGTTATAGCGGCATCGCAAATAAACCAACGATAGGACTAGCCTCTTGGGGCGTGAAGAAGTGATTTGCGTTCCGAAATGAAGATTTATTTCTCAGACTTCTTTAACGTCGATCCAGATGAACTAGAGCGCTACGGTGCGCTTAACATCTCATTGATTTCAGACCTTCCCCTTTTTGTCGATCCGTTCCTTCTCTTCCATAGCAAGAAGCCGGAATATAAGCAAATCCACCAGGAAATGATTGAGTACGTCGGATTTTTGAAAGAGAAGGCACTCGCGGGTGCTGTACCAGATTCTCTTCTCAAAGCCTGGTACACGTTCAAGGAGGTAAAGCAAAACTGGCTCGGTTGGTCACTGACAGGGAACAAAGGCAGGGGCTTGGGCATGGAGTTTGCCAGGTCGCTTCACAACAACCTGAACACCGTATTTGCAAACTTCGGCAATGAGAGTCTGAACGTCGGTGTCCACATCGAGAAAGTCTGCCTTATTCGGGATGGAGTTGGTCGAGATAACATCAGCGACTTCGCGACGAATCTTGCGAAGAAGTACCTCTGCGAGTACACGCAGGAATTCGCACGACAGTACGTATCCCGATCTCTAAAGAGGCGGGTTCGGGTTAAGAAAGTCACTTTCAACTACCAGACCGAGGCCTGGGAAGACAGAACGTTTGTACTACCCCGATATGGGAAAGACTACGTTCTGCTGACTCCGGAAGACATCCTTACAAAAGATGACATCTGGATAAGTCAGGTTGATCTACTTCACGATTACGATCACCTCGCGGCGGCGGTACCAAACGACCAGCTGCGTGCTCAGATCGACAATTATTTTCGTTCTGTTCTCCCCAAAAAGAAGAAGGACGAAGAACACACCACTAAGGAGAGACATGAAGCGATTAGGAAGGTGCTCGAACACTTTCCCGTTCTCCTGGATTACTTCATTAAGGAGAGGGAAAAACAAGGGAACAGGGCAGTCAAGAAGAGCTTGACGAAGGTCGAGCAGACGAAGGGATTGTTCGTCGAGCAGGTCAGTGCTTTGGTGGAATTGCTTACTAAGGGGTCCTTCTACGAGGTTGAAGGGGATAGTTACGACGCGGCCCTGAAACGCGTTAGCTTCTTGAAAGATGCCATTGAACATAACGATGGATACCGATTTTTCTGGACGGGGAGCACGTCCATCGAGCATGAGAGGGATTTGCAGCTGATTTATCGGCTGACATGGTATGGGACTCGATTTTCTGTTGACAGTGAAGTGAACAACGGTCGCGGACCGGTTGATTACAAAATATCGGAGGGAAGGCGCGACAGCTCCCTGGTGGAATTCAAGTTAGCAAGCAACACGAAGTTGCGGGACAACCTCGAAAACCAAGTCGCTGTCTATAGCAATGCGAACAAAACCCGGAAGTCTGTCAAGGTCATAATCTACTTCACTGCCAAACAGAAGAAGAGAGTCCTTGGGATATTGAAAGACCTCAGGCTGGAAAAAGAGGAATCAATCGTTCTCATTGATGCCCGGAAGGACAACAAGATTTCTGCGTCCAAAGTGAAGGGACGACGGCAGCCTTAGCCGCTCGACTCGTCCCTAGTGCTTCACATAACGACGGGGACCGAACCTTCCCCGTCAATCCCAAGCCTCTTCCGATTGTTCAAACGCTTCATCTCACGCGTGTGACATCGAAAACGTCGTCCTCATCTTCGATTACTAGTTTGTACAGGGTGACCGACTTGCTTTGGTACTGCACCGTTTTGGAGAATATGACCACATCTGGATGATAGGCATAGAAATACGAATACGTGTGGAACTCAAATATCATCCCATTGTCCAGTTTGACCAGTTTGTCGAAATCCGCTCCTTCAAGCTCACCCGTCGCATTGGTGCATGCTACGACTGTATAACCCACAAGATCGCTAAAGTTGCTTGCGCCGATAGCTCCGGCTCTCGGCACGCAAAACATCACGGCGATGACTAATAACGAACCTACTTTTCTCATGTCATCCCTCTTGTTCCCCTCGTGTCAAATAGCGCTCACTGGATTCTGACCTGGGAAGGATCGTATGCTGCCACTTCGGGCATCCCGCGATACTCGGTTATCATGCCCGTTACGCAAATGTGTTTACTTCCATACTTCTCCTCGGGATTGCCGAACTTCGGACGGTCACTCCCCCAAATCAGCACCGTAAAAATCTGGTTCGGGTACGGCTTGTCGAGATTTATGAACGTCGGATTTCCGCGACTCCGCGGCGCGTTATGCGTGCTGACTACCTCCCCGCAAACAGTCGCCCTTTCGCCAACATGATTCTTAGCCTCCGCTGCTGAAATTGACGTTTGGGTGTGACCCAATGCGGCCAAGAGAACAACGATAACCGAAATCACGAATGTCCTTGCTTTGTGGCAAATCATGTCGCTCTCCGACTACCGCTTCCGTGGGTTTGTTCCAGGGGCGCTGCGGTAATGTCCTCGCACATAAGTTCCGTCTTTACGATAGTAGCCGTTGACATGAACGGTCTTGGGTACGCCATTGACGTTAGGATCTCCATAGCACGAGCCATTCTCCGCACATAGGCCCGTCCCGGAAATGGTTGGCGCCGGCACCGTTTGCGTCGGCGGCGAGGCTGATACTTGCCGCTCGGCGGCGGACAGCCGCGACGCGTCACAACTGGCATAGCCATACTTGCAAGCGTCAAGATTGCGTGCGTGGGCGGCGACTGCTACTTGAGCCTGCTCGTCGGAAGAGAGCCGCGACGCATCACAACTGGCATAGCCGTACCTGCAAGCGTCAAAATTGCGTGCGTGGGCGGCGACTGCTACTTGAGCCTGCTCGTCGGAAGAGAGCCGCGACGCATCACAACTGGCATAGCCGTACCTGCAAGCGTCAAAATTGCGTGCGTGGGCGGCGACTGCTACTTGAGCCTGCTCGTCGGAAGAGAGCCGCGACGCATCACAACTGGCATAGCCGTACCTGCAAGCGTCAAAATTGCGTGCATGGGCGGCGACTGCTACTTGAGCCTGCTCGTCGGAAGAGAGCCGCGACGCATCACAACTGGCATAGCCGTACCTGCAAGCGTCAAAATTGCGTGCATGGGCGGCGACTGCTACTTGAGCCTGCTCGTCGGAAGAGAGCCGCGACGCATCACAACTGGCATAGCCGTACCTGCAAGCGTCAAAATTGCGTGCATGGGCGGCGACTGCTACTTGGGCCTGCTCGTTGGCAGACAGCCGCGACGCGTCACAGTTGGCGTAGCCGTACCTGCAAGCGTCAAAATTGGAGAACTGGGCAAAGACGAATTGGGCAAGAAAAAAGAACGCGACGTAAAACTTGATTGCAAAAGCGCGGGGAGGGGTCATTACTCGACCTCCTACTGGAGACTCGACGCAGCTTGCTTGGGGAAAGTTAAATTACTATGAGCTGCTCGCCGTTAGGGAAAACGGCAGGAAGTCTAACATAATGGCAATGGTGCAGTACACAGCGAAGTGTGAGGCAGTGACGTTAATAACAAACTACGTTAGCCAGTTTTCTTTTGCCACCAGTGCCTCGATGAGGAGTGAAAGATAACGACCTTTTTTGCTTTCTTACTTATCTGGGACAACTCCCGCCAATTGGGCTAGCGCTTCCCAGTGCCTGGGATGCGGGCGGTAGCCCTCCCGGATGCGACCAGCGTACCAGCGCGAAACCGAGATTTGTCGGGCGATAGCGGATGCCGACATCGCGGCGACAAGCGGTTGAACTTTCTCGGAATAAAACTTATCAGTGAGCCATGCAGGCTGATCCGATGGCTTCCACGCATGCTGCGCTAGGGTGTTCTTGCGTTGGGTGTTCGCACGCTTCAGTTGAGCTTCAGGACCGTTCGCGGTTTGGCGTCCAATCCGTGCGGCATCGATCATGTTTTCGGTCGCATCCCCAACGGCACAGTTCGCGCAGTTGGTGCGCCCATCCTGGATCGTTTTCCCGCAGCCGCGACACAGGTTGTCTCGGCGTGGCGCTTTAATCGATGATGGCAGTGACGGCGCGCCTTTTGCTTCTCGCTTGTTGTGCTGCGTCAGACGTGTTGCGATCAGTTGCCGGGCAACGTCGGACGTAGAAGTAGGTTTGGATACGGAGGACCAAAGTTCCTGTGCGACATATTCCGCTACCGGAGCGACCAATCTGCGCCACGTGTCCGAAGTCTCGCAGAGCTTGATTGCTAATGATGATGCGATGCGGCAGTTCCCATTACGATCTTCCCAAAAGTCGGAGCGACGAAGGGGCTCGGTCTGAAGCCAGTTCAAAACGAATGCGTCAACTCCGCTCGGCCTGCAAACTTCCATCAAATCGCAAGCGAGAGAGTCCCTATTGGGCGTATCCACGTGAAAAAGGCCAATCGCGGGGTCCATGCCCATGGCGACTGCGGAAAGGCGTGCTTCGCTTTCCAAAACCCCATATAAAAGATTAAGCAAGGCATTGGGCGGGCTCGTGGCCAGACGAGCGCTGTGAGTTAAGGGTGAGATGCGAGAACCAAAGCGTTTCCAGTGTTCGGGTACGCGTCGTTGATCATTTCGCGGCCAGTGAATCGGCACATCAGACCATGCTTGCCAATATAGCTTTGCTGCAAGAGCCTCAATCAGCCTTACGCGGTTGAAGTCCTCAGCGCACGGGAGATCGGCTTTGAATCGAGCGATCCCATCCGCCGTCGCAGAATCATGCAGCATGTCGCGAACCAGTAATTCCTGCCCGGCGAGCTTCTGCGAGATCAGCTCCCTGGAAATCTTGAGCGCCGTTCCATTGCTGAGTGAGAGCGATTGCGCTCTGCGCAGCTTGGAATCGGAGGGAGCGACCGGGCCTGTGACGGTAAGCACCTTACCCCTACGGTCAAGCATCACAAAGGCCGCGCCCACGTCCGCAATCCAGCGGAGGGCCTCAAGGGTGATGAAACCATCGCTCCCAATGAGTACCACCCTTTTCAAGCCATGATTGACACGGGGCAGGCGGATGGTCCGGCGTTCGTCGGCTATCCCGTCATGGAGGAGCAAGTGACCGGCATTCACCTGGACGCGAATGCCCCAGCCATTCAAGACGACAACGCCAGATTTGCAGATGACGCGCGAGTGCGGTAGGGTGCGTGAAGCTGCCATTGGAGCTCATACCTCCGTGGTGGTCAGGGCTTGTCGGCTGCTTCGAACAGTCGGCAGGCCCACTTGCATCATCATCATACTGCATAAGTCATTGAATTCAGAGCATTTTCGGTCGGATCTCAGGAGCGTCGATGCGTCTCACCAAAACCAGTAAGTTGGAGCTTGTCCGCTTTAGGTGTGCGTTCCTGCCGAAGGAAAACTTGATCTGCGTGTCCCGAGAGAAGGAGCCTCAAGAACAAATAGCTCGTGCCAATGTGGTCACCCGCCTGTTTCGTCCTCAGACAGCTAGTGGACCATTGCTGTGTCTGGGATTTGAGATTTCGACGACGAGGATACTCGCAAACTATTGCTGGTACCCTTTCAATCCCGCCGACAGCAGCCATAGAAAATATCTCTCAAGCGTTTTCCAGAAAGGGACCGTCCGGCTCTCGTTTGTTGCCAACTCTCGCCGCATAACGCGCACAGTTGAGCTTTCGCTGCGCCAGCGCAAACGAATGGCTGATCTCTACAGAAAAACGATGACAGATTTCAAAGCCTTTCCTGTTAAAACCTACGACTTCACACGGGCCGTTGCAGAAGTCGAAAAAAGCTGGCGCTTGGTGGATTTATTCCAGTACGTGGTAACGGAAGAGGAAATGGGCCGGATAATCGTCTCGTCTGCTAAGGACGCCGGGAGGGTTTCCCCTGAAAGTAGAACCGAGAGCGAACAAATCACAAACGAGTTGCTGGCGGTTTTTCGTCCCAATTACGACAACTTTATCCGTGAGTACATAGATAAAATTCCAAATTTAAGACGAAGTTTCTTGTTCATGTTGGACCTTCATAGGGAGTTCGAGGGGAACTACGAGAGGTTCGCTCGATTCGTCGCTGACGTGATCGCTGCGCACACACCAAAAGAAGAAAATCAGGGCTTGGAAACCGCGACGCTATTTTTCAAGTCAGTTTTTAAATTAGTAAGTGACATGAAAGAAAGCTCCAGCAACCCGACGGGGCTTTCGGCAAAAAGATTCAGGATGATTTTCAGGATCTGATGACGCGCATAGCTGAGGGGCAGGGTGTTCCGATTAAATCACTACTTGATCTATTGTCAGCTATTGGGTTTCCGCTCGGAGGCAAACCAGGTCGTACCCCGAAGGATTACTCAAACGAGTACGCATTGAAGGCTGCTGGGCACACGTGGAGCGCCGTTACCGCGCGTCGCCTGGAGGTAGACCCAGAGACTGCGGAGGAGTTTGGCGGTCGTAAATTCAAGGCTCTCACTTTCGAGGAAAAAGAACGCCTAAAGAATAGAGTGCGTGAAGGTGTTCGCAGTTATGCAAATCAGATGAATAAGCCTTTCCCGCCGAAAATAGAAAGCGCGCCGCCCTCATCAGGAGGGGTGCAGGAAAACTCAGAGTAATTTCTGCAGGGTAGTTAATCTCCAACATTTTTCTGCACTGCGATAAATCCTTTTTTGATTCCTGCAGTACAAACTTCAAAAACAGTTTGATTGCTCTACCACGCCTAATGGGACCCGCATAGTCTCAAATCATTCTTGCGTCAATGGCGCTCGAAAACGTTGAAGACCTGGAGGTCAATACAAAATGACTTTGAAACAGATGTTAGATAAGAGCAGCAACGGCAAGGCCGGATCGCTGCTCAACGGTTCTGACGTACCCGCCGGGACTAAATCAATCACCATCGTAGTTGCTGGGATACGAGAATCCCCTGAGGGATTTGGTGCACCGGCAATTATTGATCTCAAAACACCCATGTGCGGTAAGTCAGCTTGGGGTGTTAACAAGACCAACCTACGGGCACTCATCAAGCTCTTTGGTGAGGATGAACAAAAGTTGCTCGGAAAAAAAGTCAAGCTAGAGGTCATCTCTGTCCGCAATCCTCAGAGCGGAGAGATCGTCTCTAGCTTGACTGTGAACCCACGGCAGGTGGCTTAGTACCCACGCCGCCTTACTTCGGACACGAATCGAGTTCCCCTCGGGGAGATGAGCCCGAGGGAATTCGGTTCGGCGGAAACTGCAGGCGGGCAGGGCGGAGGCAGCCATCAATGAAGAAACGCGCGGTTCGGAAGAGACAGGGGCACGTCGGGAGTTCGCCCAACCGCCTAAATCGGGACCTGACGCAACAGAGCGAATTCACCCGTGATCGCGCCTTGCACGTGCTCGCAGCGATGCGTCGTGATTCTTCGCTATCACTAAGTCGTGCGGCAAAGGTGGAAGGCGTAAAGCCAGAAACAGTTAAGAAGAATTTCCCTTTGGCCCTGAGGAAGTCGGGTGGGAAGTTTAGTGTTACGAAGAGCGACCGTTATCAGGCGACCATCTACCTTCCAGACGCTCACGGCAATTCCGTGCCCCTTCAGACTCGTTCATCGCGAGAACGCCAGCAGGCGAGCCAGTACCTAAGGGACTTGGGCCGTTATTTACGCGGCCAGAACAATGCGCTCGCAAAGTGGCACGGAAAGAAGATCGCAGGCGTCGAACTCATCACCGCCGGTCGCACGATTGTCGTCATCGAACCCGCGCTGTCCGAGTTTTCTCTTTACCGTGTGTTCAACGGCGGTGGCGCATGAGGGATCAACAGCCAATGCGCACGGCACGGCGCAAGGTGCTGAGGAAGGATCGGTTCGGAGGCAACGACCTTTGCTTATTTTGCGGCTACGCCTGCTTGGAGTCGCTCACCCAGGTAACGCGCAAATGGCTCGAAGCAAGAGGTATTCCGAGAGAACGTCTGAACCGTTTGCTCGAAGAACATCACTCGCTCGGAGAAGCACATGATCCTGACTCAATCGTGACGCTCTGCTTGAATTGCCACAGAGAAATCACGGAAGGTCTGGCGCGCGAGGGAGTCAGCATGTACCCAGAAAAGAATCTTCACAAGCTTATAGCTCTCGTGCTGAGAAGCTCGGCAGTTTTCTTCGAATTTCTAGCATCGTCTTACCGCAAATGGGCACGTTTATTGGAGAACCAAGATGAATCATGACATTTACGTTCGAGCGCACACAGTTGTACAACGAGATAAAGACAAGCGGACAGACGGCGACAACAATCACAAACCAAACCATGAACCGAGATGGCCCGAACACGCCCTCTTGTTTGATTGCGAATCGCGCATCACGGCAGATCAAACATTAACGTTTGGATTCTGGCGATTCTGCGAACTGCGCGATGTGAATTATGTTGTACTCGAAGAAGGCGTCTTCCACGATGATCAACTTGACGCGAAGGAACTAGGAGTACTTCGCAAATACGCGAGGGTCACGAAGCCAGAGACGGCGGAAGATGGCTGCGACCGCTTGCGCCTTTACTCTCGTTCAAAGTTCATCAAGGACGTGTTCGGGATCGCCATTCAGGCTAAGGCACTCATGGTGGGATTCAATCTCCCATTCGATTCAAGTCGCATCGCCGTCGATTGGAACACGGCACAAAATGGCGGATGGACTCTCATCATGAAGCAATGGCGCAACCCGAAGTCCAACAAGCTAGAACCCGATGAATCCTTTCCCCGTGTGGTCATCAGGGCACTCAATAGCAAAACATCTATTATCGGTTCGACGCGCGCTCCCATGTCTCTTCGCAAATCGAAAGGCAAACGGACGAAACTCTGGCCTGCCGCGAGGTTCCTCGATGTGCGCACTCTGCTTTGGGCGCTTCGCAACAAGTCGTATTCGTTAAGGACAGGATGCATGGAGTTCGGCATCCCAGGCAAACTGGATCACAAGCCGAGCGGACGCGTGGATTTGGACGAAATCGAATATTGCAGGCAGGATGTACGGTCCACAGTGGGCTTGCTGAATGCCGTTAAGCAGGAGTTCGACCTCCATCCTATTGCTCCCGGTCCTGACAGGATGTTCAGCCCGGCCAGCGTGGCGAAAAGTTATCTTGAAGAACTGCACATCTCGCATCCAAGCGAGAAAGTCACCGATGCGGATGCAGCGTATGGCATTTTCATGCAAAGCTACTTCGGCGGACGCGCGGAGTGCCGCATTCGCGAGTTGGGAAGTGCCGGTTTGCCTCGTGGATTTCATGTCGCAGTATCCAACGGTGAACGAACTCATGAACAATTGGAGTGTTCTGACGGCGGAGAACGTTACGTTCCCTGATGCGACGAAAGCAGTGCGCCAGCTGCTTTCGCAGATCACGTTACAACGATGTTTTGACCGCAAGTTGTGGCCACAATTAAAATTCTTCGCTCTTGTTCGCCCGGACAACGACGCTCTCCCCGTGCGCGCCGCCTACAATGGCACAACTCAGAACATCGGAATCAATTACCTCACAAGCAAAGAACCAATCTGGTTTGCGGGCCCAGACATCATTGCGTCGATTCTCTTAACCGGAAAAGTACCGCGTATCGAAAAGGCAATTCGCGTGAAGCCGCACGGCAAACAGCAGGGATTAACGTCAACGTCGTTACGCAGCATGGTGAAAGTGGATGCCAACAAAAACAGCTTCTTCAGACATGTCATCGAACAGCGCGCGGCGCACGAATCGGACCCGGCGCTCCATTATTGGCTGAAAATTCTCGCCAACAGCGGATCGTACGGCCTGTTCGTGGAACTCAACCCGAACGAATCCGACGCGACGAACATAAAGGTCTTTTCAGGCGAAGAGTCGTTTGTGACTACTTCAGACGTAGTAGAGGAGCCAGGAAAGTGGTTTGCGCCGCACATCGGTTCTCTCATCACATCCGGTGGCCGCCTACTTTTGGCCATGCTCGAAAAGTGCATCGGGGATGCCGGGGGAACATTTCTGTTTTGCGATACCGATAGCGCGGCCATAGTGTCATCGAAGCATAGACAACAGATTGCGATGCCGGATGGCGCGAAACCGATTAGCTCACTCTCGTGGAATGACGTGCAGCGCATCGTTGACAGATTCGAGCGGCTAAATCCTTACAACCGCAAGTTGGTTCCCGGCTCAATTCTGAAAATTCACAAGTTGAATTGGGATCACAGCAAGCAACGTCGTCAGTTGTTCGGATACAGCATAGCCGCGAAGAGATACGCGTTGTATACGAAAACGCACAGCGACATCGAGATTGTGGAACCCAAAGCGCACGGTCTTGGATACTTCTATCAACCGAAGGATTCTGCCGAAGGGTGGGACCACGACGCTCCTCAATGGATATTCGAGGCTTGGGATTGGATCATGCGCGGAGTTCTCGGATTGAAACGCAGGAAGCCGTCATGGTTCGGCCTTCCCGTAATGATGAAGTTGACCCTCAGCACCCCGCACCACGCGTTGCAATATCTCGCCAAGGGACCACTCACGCGCCCGAACAATTTCATGATGCTCCCGCAACTGTGCCGTTTTGGACTTCCGCAGGGCGTTGATCAGAACAAATTCACTCTAATAACGCCATTCTCGACCGAACGCGATCAGTGGATGCATTCGAAGTGTATCGACATTCATGATCCACAGTCACCAGTTTACGAACTGGCGAACGAATACGACGGGTGCAGAGCTGTGCCAAAGAATTTCTTCATGCTCTTGGAGTCATACCAAAACCATCCTGAGGCAAAGAGCCTTGGGCCAAACGGGAAACCATGCGAATTCGATACGCGCGGATTATTGCAGCGATCGCACATCATTGCGAATTGGCCGCCGATATACATCGGCAAGGAATCGGACAAGCATTGGGAAGAGGGCGAAGACCTGAGTCTGCTGGAATTCAAAACAATTGAGTACAAGCGAAAAGGGAACGCGGTTGCGACCGATGAACAGCTAGCGCGGATCACAACAGTTCCCAAGCGTGAATTCATGCGTCGCGGAATCAACCAGCACACGCTGGAGAAGATCTGTCGGCGCGAACCTGTGCGGGTGACGACATTCGCGAGATGCCTGAAGGTTCTAGACGATTACCAACTGGAAAAAGAGCACTAACAAATACGCGGAATCAGCGAAAGCCGCGAGGTCTCCCGAAGCAAGGGCCTCGGAATGACTACCTTCACACGCATTCATATTCCGACTCGGAGTTCAAAGTCGCATTTCTCTAATAGGGGAACTGCCGGATGTAAATCCGGCTCCTAGTAAACCGACTAGTCAGCGTCCCGCCACCTCAAATGCTAGACAAAGAAAAGTCGAAGATGCACTGATTTTCGGCACGTAGTCTGTGGAAAAACTGTGGATGTGCTGATTTATCTGTGGATTACAGCGTGGAACTCAACATGAGTATTCAGAAGAGACCGAAAAAGCGCAAACGGGTAACGCCACTTTCCAAGCGGGTCAGAGAGGAAAAACGCGCTTTCGACAGGTTTTGCAGAAATTAATTCAGTCAGAGCCCTGTCAAAAGAACCTGAGTTTGCGCTAATATATCAGGCAGCCAAAATCAATCTATTGCTCTCACGAAGCACAAGTTCGCTTAAGAGATTCTCCTACACCACCAGCCGACACTATTTGGTTTTTAGATTAGTTAACCGTGGGTGATGACATGTCACAGGCGGTCAGCCGATGCTGGAGTGCAAATGGCCTACGCGAAGATTGATGAAAGAAACAAACAACGCATAAAGCGAGAAGCGAAAGACAAATTACCGTTCCTTATCGAGTTCGGAAACGAGGCCGACATCGTCGCCTACGCAAAGAGATGGAATCCGAGCCTTTCGTCGGAAGCATTAGAAAACGTCGTCAAGCTCTTTCTTGACGCGAAACGCGAGCGCGCACGTTCTCGACAATCTCATTAGCCTCTCGCTCACGTTTTGCGAGTTCCTCGTCGTTGACGTTTTCCGCAACTTCGTCTATCAATGATTCCATTGCGCTAATCAGCGCGTCCTCTGCCGGGTGTGCATGTGCCATCTGTGGGCCTTTTTTCTTCGTCATGGCAGAACCTACGCGGTAACTGAATACCTTACCAGATCGAAGATCAAATACTGTGCTTTCCGAATTTATACATTTAAATAGGTAAACATTTCAACGTTATAATGCGAAAACGCAAAAAAAATCGTTAGGAGCGTGGTTCGGTGACTGCTGGGCGTCCTAGAGGCGTTTCTAAGAAAGCTCGGCCCACTACAATCTCGTTCACCCCAACCGAAAGGATGGCCATTCATGTAATCAGTGAAAACCGGAAGGCTAGAAATGAGAAAAAGACGACTGCTAATGAGATCGTCGTCGATGCGGTGTGGCACCTGCTTGAAACCGTGGAACACAAAACTCGGGAACAAATAGAAGTGCTACTTCCGCCGCCTCTGGGAGAGGAGAAGCCGCTGCGTAAGGTGGCAGAGATGCCGACCAGGGCCGATAAAAAACCACTACGCAAGGTGAAAGACACATAAAACGCGGCGCGACCGGGAGCATTGCCGACGTTGGCACGTTTTCTGCAAAAACCATTGAAAAGTGTATTAAAATGTGATTCATAGAGATGCGGCATGAATGAAGAGAATTGAGCGAGTTGGGCCGTACTTGGACATTTTCGAGGCTCGTTCGCCGGAGAATCCCGTTCTTGTAGCAAAGCTGGGGTTGAGAGACGATAGTTTCAACAGGATTTGCACTGGAAATTTTCATACGACCGTTGCTCAATACTACGGAATGGTGCAAGATGGCCTCCTCCAAGCAGATCACATTTTTAAGGGACTCAAGCGACCGCTGATGTTCGGGAAGGACATGAACGCTGACAAGAGCGTGATTGTTTACAGTTGGCGACCTGAGTTCGATTACGTCTGGGTTGGGAGCCGTTTTGACGGAAAACCTCTACGCAAGCTTCCGCCTCCTAATCGAGTCTTTGCAGTGTTGGTGCGTGAAGAGCCGCCGAACGAGTACAAGGTTCTCCGGTTCGGTCGAGCATTGGAATTGGGTAGAGCAAGACGCGACACTTTACGGCGCTCCCGTGGATTGGACAGATCGCTACGGCGAGAAGATATGGAGCAGGGAACAATGAAGAACGCGGATGAAATTCGAGCGCAAGTTCAAAGCGCCCTGGCCGAACACGCCGGGACGTTCCGCCCCTGTGCCTACTTTGATGTCAGATTGGACTGCATAAGGGTGGTCACGCGAGATTGCAGCATCATGGAAACCCGAATCAATGAAGTGCTGACTGTGCTAGAGGACAACTATTATCAGGAGTCGAATCAACGCAGGTACATAGGATTCACTATCAAAGGTGCTGCTCATTTCTGCAAGGAGCGGGGATTCGACATTTCGGTCCCAATAGACATCAGCGAACTACTCGATGCAATTCTCGCCTCGTTTCCAAGCAAGATGGTGGAACTCGCGGTGGACGGAATCGCGCGGCCAATCGTAGAGGATGAGAAAATAGATCAGGTCGATCTGTCCGGAGCCTTACCTCAACCAGCATAACTCACCGAGCGCACAAACAGTGTGAACGCATTCTACTCGATTAACTTGCGTGTAACGGCATAGGCTTCACGCCAGCCATTCGGCTCACCGTCTGCTCGAATAGTTCCGCATTTTCCCGCCTCGTCGCCAGTTCCAGGCCCGCTTGCCAGCATACCCCGGTGGGCTACAACAGAACAGAATCGGGACGTCGCACGCCCAACTTCTTAATCGTGCGATTGTGGTAGCTGGCCAACCATTCATACTTTTCGGCGACTTTCGTGCTTCGCTCATACTCACGAGCTCGCGCTTTGATTATTCGCCTGTGGTGTCGCAAGAATGTTCGAAATAAATCCAACTCGACATGGTGGAAAAGAGCGGAAAGGTAGTCTATAAACCAATATTGATCCTCATCTCTATCAAGCAGAGCCATGATTTCTCGTTCTTCGTGTTCAGTCCCTTTCGTCAAGGCTGGATTTCGCTTAAGCTCGCGGAAAACTACATCATCAATGACAACCCGTGGATATATCGCTTGCGTTCTTTCCAGATCGTACGCTTTGATCAGAGCGGGGTCGAACAGCTGACCATGACTTCGAACAATCGATCCGGTTGTAATCGCTCCCCTTAACACGATCCCTTCCCGCAGCAGATCAATCTGAGCGTTCGCCACGCGTCGGATCTGTGATTGAAGTACACCCGGTCTAAACTGTAGGTTTCCGGCGCTGAGAACTGGAATTGAAACAACGGTTAAGTCTGAAAAATTCTGGTACGTCATCTGGTATAGCTTGGCGCGGTCGTGACTTGGTTTTAGGGCCTCGCGAACAAGGCGAATAGTCTTAGAGATTCGGCCTGCTGTCTCGCTCTGTACCAACTCGCGAAACCCTAGAATGTCTAAGTACGTCACGAGCGCTTCATCGTACTGAACCAGCTTCTTCATTTTCGTCCGGCATTATCGCATTTCCTGTGAAGACTCCCCAGCGTGATAGCCTCCGTGCGGGAGGATAACTCAAAGTGGAAACGTGGAACCGCGAAGAGCTTTACGCAGAAGTTTGGGCCAAGCCGCTGACCTCGCTCGTAGCGAAATACGGTGTCTCCGCCGTCGCCATTGGAAAAACATGCAGGAAGCTGCAGGTGCCACTACCTGGGCGCGGATATTGGGCTAAGAAGGCGCATGGCCATCCTGTTACACGCGAGCCATTGCCCACGATATCCAACGCTCCGCGTGTTGTGCGGTACCAGCGGCCATCAGTCGTGAATACAGTTCCGAGTCTGCCACCCAAACCGGAATTCCCGGTCGAAGACGAAGACAAGATCGAGATTGATCGCATCAATCAAGTGTTCTCGGCAGGCTCATTTGTCGTGAAGAAGCCGCGAAAAGCGCTTCGCCACCCGCTAATCGTGACAGCCCGAAATATTCTTCACCACGCCTTCGTTTCGAAAGCAATACTTCAGACTCCGTGGAACGAGTCGTGCCTAGATATCAGGGTATCGAAATCGAGCTTGGGCCGGGCTCTCGGAACAATGGCTGCAATTATCGCTGTACTTGAAGATAACGGAGCAAAAGTGAAGGTCGCTCCATGCGAACGATCGTGGGGTGGTCGATCAATTGAAACGACAGCGACGATATTCGGCGAGAGAATACAGTTCGGGATTTCAGAAAGGACTCGGCAGGTGCGAGTACCCGATTCGACAGCAACGCCCGATGCTGCAGGTCGCCCGCGCTTTGTCAGGCATTACGAGGCGACTGGCGAGCTCTCAATTCAGGTGTTAAGCAATTCCAGTTACTTCAGCACGATTTGGCGAGACACTCAGCAGGCAAAAATCGAGTCTCTAGCGCCCGAGTGCATTGCCTCAATGATGAAAATAGCCGTCGAATATCGACGCAATACGGCGAAAAGGCATCAAGAAGAGCTTTTCCGAAAATTACGTTGGGAGGAACTCCAGCAGCTCAAAACCCAGATTGATGCCGAAGAGGGCAGGACTCAACGACTAGAGAAGGGGGGCAGACGATTGGCACCGCGCCAGAAGGATACGCGAATACGTGCTCGCCCTTATTGACTGCAAGAAAGAGCAAGGCAAGGAACTTGGTCCAGATACTGCGCTTGGGAGATGGGTAACCTGGGCTCTCCAACAAGCTGATCGCATCGATCCGCTCGCCGCAAGTCCACCTTCAATCCTCGATCGCAAGCGCGAGCTGGATGGCTGGTCGCCCTATGGGTGGAGATAGGCTGTGTCGCACTTGAACGGGCTATCGCGTTTTCCCGTTTTTTGCACGACTTTGAATGCCTAGCCTGTCCTGCCGACGCCCGGAACAACTCGGTTAGAGACCCGGCATCTCGGGAAGTCCATGTCCAAAGAAGTGACCGATAGCCCGAAGGAATGTCATGAAAATCAGGAAGATCGAACGTGCAGACTCTGGCGGAAGCGCCGCTGTGAGAATGTAACCGACTATTGCTCCGGCGAAAACGTTGCGCCAGTCAATCCGACCGAGGCGACCGGCTGCGTCAACGAGGTAGTCAATCTTCGCACTTAAAATTTCCATCTCCGGTTCAGGGAGCGAGTACGTGCGCACTCACGTTCGCCTCCACTTCTCGGAGTCGCCGCTCTATATCTTTTTGTTCCTCCCGAGTGAACGGTGTATTCTCGTTGGCCTCACCGGAATTGCCTGCGAGCAGGTTCAGCTTGCCCCTGCAGCTCTAACCACAAATCCGGCGTGTCAAGGTCGAACTTGACGTCGCTTAGCCACCCTTAACGCGTGTCATCAAAGGCTCCCAGCTATACACTTCGTAACCCCAATCCGTGCCATCGCCGACCACGTGGCGCCCGACGTAGTGCCCAGCATGACCACCAAAGATGAAATACGACTTGGACCACTTGTGTTTGAGGCGGACCTCCGCATCACTATCCTCGAACTCGAACTCTCCTGGGTCGAGTCCGACACCCTGGATGGCCTTGAAAATTTGGTTCTTCTGCCACTTTTGCATCTGCGGGGAAGAAGAAGACATAATGAGTGAATTCTAGTCTAGAACCGCGCGGCCAGTGGGTGTTCGCAGATGTCTTCGTGCATCAGGGAAAAGTAGTTTTTCTCGCTGTGAGGGAGGAGCGCATGGGGGCACGGGCGATCCCTCCCAATTATTTCCTACTCAATCACTCGACATTCCGGGCCCGCATTTGCATACCCCCCTGGGGTAGGGGTGTAGCATTTTCCCCTCAGGTCATAGTACCCCCACGCGCGATTGACCCTTCTTTTCTCTCACCTGTAAGATCAAATTTCATCGGCATTGGCTAAAAACCTTTACCACCAAGGGCGTAGGGTTGCGCAGTGAAGCTGATTAAGTGGTCTCTGTGATTCTCTGACGCCACTATCGTTTTGGATTCTACTGACTGCTAATGGCTGATCGCTGACTTTCTCATGCCGCACGAATTGTCCAAAGCTTACGAGCCGGGCGCGATTGAAACGCGGTGGGCCGAATACTGGGTCAAGGAAAAGCTGTTCTCGGTGAAGACGCCGGCAATGGGTGACACGCGGCCGGTGTTTACGCTGCTCCTTCCTCCCCCGAACGTGACTGGCCGGCTGCACATGGGCCACATGCTCAACCAGACGCAGATGGACATTATTGTGCGCTGGCATCGCATGCGCGGCTTCATCGCGTTGTGGCTGCCCGGCACGGATCATGCCGGCATCGCTACGCAGATGATGGTGGAGCGGCAGCTAGCGAAAGAGGGCAAGAAGCGCCGCGACCTGGGCCGCGAGAAATTTATTGAGCGCGTCTGGGAGTGGAAGAAGCTTTACGGTGGGGCGATCCTCGATCAGATGAAGCGCCTGGGCGCTTCTGTCGACTGGGACCGCGAGTACTTCACCATGGACGAGAATCTTTCGCGCGCGGTGCGCGAGGTGTTCGTTCGGCTGTATGAAGAAGGCCTGATTTATCGCGGGAAGTACATCGTAAATTGGTGCCCGCGCTGTGAGACGGCAATCTCCGATCTCGAGGTGAAGCACGAAGAGGTGATGGGGAAGTTGTGGGAGATTCGGTATCCGGTCATTGGAACCGATGAGTTCATTACGGTGGCGACCACGCGACCCGAGACCATGCTGGGCGATACCGCAATCGCAGTCAACGCGAAGGATGAGCGCTACACGCATCTGCACGGGAAGCATGTTCTGCTGCCGCTGATGAAGCGCGAAATCCCTATCATCACCGACGAACTGGCGCAGCCGGAGTTTGGCACGGGGGCTGTGAAGGTGACTCCGGCGCATGATCCCAACGATTTTCAGGCTGGCCTGCGCCACAACCTGCCGCAGATCGATGTGATGGACGAGCACGCGCATATGAACCAGAACGCCGGCGCCTACGCGGGTTTTGATCGTTTCGAAGCGCGCAAGCGCGTGCTGGCCGATTTGCAGGAGCAGGGATTTCTGGTCGGTGAGAAAGATCACACGCTGTCGATCGGCAAATGCGATCGGTGCGGATCGATTGTCGAACCGCGACTGTCGGAGCAATGGTTCATCAAGATCAAGCCGCTGGCCGACCGCGCGATCGAGGCAGTGGAGAGCGGCGAGATCACGATCGTTCCGGACAACTACCGCCAGATTTATCTGAACTGGATGAAGAATATCTATGACTGGTGCATCTCGCGCCAGCTGTGGTGGGGGCATCGGATCCCGGCCTGGACGTGCGGCGATGCTGCATGCAAGGAATTGATTGTCGCGCGCGAGACCCCGACGAAGTGTACGAAATGTGGCGGCGGGGAACTGGAGCAGGTATCCGACGTCCTCGATACCTGGTTTTCCTCGGGCTTGTTGCCGTTCACTACGCTGGGCTGGCCGGAGAAGACGCGGGATCTTGACGTGTTTTATCCCACAACGCTGCTGATTACAGCCTACGAGATTCTATTCTTCTGGGTAGCGCGCATGATCATGTTCGGCTGCCATTTCATGCAGGGACACGAGCAGGATGCGGCGATCAAGAAGGCCAATGGCTGGGCAGACAAGAAGGATGACAGCGTGCCCTTCCGGCATGTGTACATCCACGCGCTGGTGCGCGATGCTGACCGGCAGAAGATGTCGAAGACCAAGGGAAATGTGATCGATCCGCTGGAGATCATCGAGCGCTTCGGCACGGATGCCACGCGGTTTACGCTGGCGGCTATGGCTGCGCCGGGGACGGATATTGCTTTCAATGAGAGCCGGACTGATGGGTATCGCGCGTTTGCCAATAAAATTTGGAATGCGGCGCGGTTCATGTTTATGAATGTGGACAGAGTCGAGCCGGGCCTGCGGCCCGGGACCGGGTCAGAGACCCGGTCCCACACACGCGGTGCCGGAGCCGGCGTGGCGGGGTTTCGGGCGGATACTCTGGAAGACCGGTGGATTCTTTCGCGGTTCAATCGCGCTGTCGCTGACGTAAACGATGCGCTCGCGACCTATCGTTTCCACGAGGCAGCCAATCGCATCTATGACTTTTTCTGGGGCGAGTTTTGCGACTGGTATCTGGAGCTGATCAAGCCGCGGCTGAATCTCGAAGAGGGCGCCGACAAAACAGCCGCGCAGGCAGCCTGCGCGAATCTGGTCAATTTGTTCGACGCGGCGCTGCGCCTGCTGCATCCCGTCATGCCGTTTATCACGGAAGAGATTTGGCAGGCGATGTATGTGGGCAAGGCCCCATTTAAGTCGATTGCTTTGACAGAATATCCCCAGCCAGATGAGAAGCAATTCGATCTCGCGGCCGAAACCGAGATGGCGATCCTGCAGGATTTGATTGTAAGCGTGAGGAATCTTCGTGCAGAGTTAAAAGTCGAACCCAGGGTGAAGGTGTCCATCGAGGTCTTCGCGCAGGAGCCCGGCATTCGTAGGATGATCGGGCACAACCGTGGTGCGATCCAACGCTTAGCCAACGTAGAAGCCATCAATTTCGTGGAAAGCTCTCTTGCCAATCGGGCTGGCGTTCGCAGCACCGCGCGCTTCGATGTGCACGTGATCTACGAAAGGAAAATCGACCTGGGTGTCGAATGCGATCGCCTCAAGAAGGAGCTGGAGAAAATCGAAAAAGGCATCACCAGCGGCCGGCGGCAGCTGGGCAACGAACAGTTTCTTTCGAAGGCTCCGGCTGTAGTAGTGGAGAATCTGCGCAAGCAACAACAGGAACTTGCCCTGATGCAGGAGAAGACGCAGAGTAAGCTCAAGGAGTTGGGTTGCCCGTAAATTGTAGAGACGTAGCTTGCTACGTCTTTGCGAATGGCAGGTAGGCGGGGGCGCCCGCCTCACGCGAGTATGGACTGGAATTCGAGACGGATTACCGCAATTCTGGAGAACGCGCTGGTCGAAGACCGGGCGACGCGCGATGCCACTAGCTATGCCTGCATCGACCCGAACCAGCGCGCGTCGGCGACGATTATATCCAAGCAGGACTGCATTCTCGCCGGCATTGGATGCGTGGCGCGTATTCTCGATGTGTATGCCGCGCTCGACGGAGCAGTTACTGCCCACTACGAAGTCACCACGCATCCTGAGATTTTCGACGGCGTGCGCTTGCACAAGGGACAGTCTGTCGCGGTGATCCGGCACAATGCGCGGGTGATTCTTTCCTGCGAACGCGTCATCCTCAATTTTCTGCAACGCATGAGCGGGATCGCGACTCTGACTCGCAAGTTCGTAGAAGCAGTGTCTGGCACCAAGGCGCGCATTCTCGACACGCGTAAGACTGCGCCGGGCCTGCGTGTGATCGACAAGAATGCCGTGCGCTGCGGCGGCGGACAGAACCACCGGCTTGATCTCTCCGACGGTGTGCTCATCAAGAACAACCACATTGCCCTGGCGGGCGGCATCGCTCCAGCCTTAGAGCGCGCCGTGCGCAATCGCCGCGGCTCACAGATCATCGAAGTGGAAGTGCGCTCGCTCGAAGAGCTGGAACTGGCGCTCGCGAATGGCGGCGAAGCCATCCTGCTGGACAATATGTCGGTAGACGACGTACGCCGCGCCGTGGAGCGCTGCTCGCGGCCCGATCTTCAGCGGGACGTACAGAAAGATGTTCAGAAGGATTTGGAAAAGTCCGGTCGCCACATACCCGTGGAATGCTCCGGCGGAATTCGCCTGGAGAATGTTCGCGCCTATGCCGAGACCGGCGTCGACTTCATCTCGGTGGGTCTGCTGACACACTCTCCTCAGGCTGCGGATATGAGCATGCGAGTGGTTCCGGCCTGAAGAGGCGATTGTTGTTTCGCTGCAATTCGCGCATAATCTCCGCATCCCCGAGATAGGCACAATTCGTAAGCACGCTGCGCGGGCAAGAGTTCCTCCAGCCCACCAGCCCCAGCCTACCGATCTCCGACTCGGCCGCATCGTGCGCCTGCTGATGGAGCACGCCACCGTCGTCGTCAGCGGAACTAAAATCGCCCAGGAAATCTCCTCCAACCGCTCCGAAGTGTGGCGTCTGATTCAGCAATTGCGCGGTTTGGGGGTTGACGTGGCGGGCCACCCGGCAACGGGATACCAACTGCGCTCGGTTCCTGACCTGCTTTTGCCGGAAATTCTACGGCCGCTGGTGCGCGGCACTATCTTCGACGAGCATCTGCATCATTTCTACAAAATCGGTTCAACCAATTCGGCGGCGATGGCCGCCGCGGCGGAAGGCGCTCCGGAAGGCAGCGTCTTCCTTGTCGAAGAGCAACTTGCAGGCCGTGGCCGAGGCGCTAACTCGTGGCAGTCCCCGCGCTCGACCGGGATTTATTGCTCGGCAATCGTCCGGCCCGCACTGCCGCCGTCGGAGGTTCTGGTGCTCTCGCTCGCTGCTGGCCTTGCGGTTCAGGCGGCGATTCAGCAAGTCGACTCACGGGTCACGCCCGACCTGAAGTGGCCCAACGATGTTCTGATCGACGGCAAAAAAGTCTGCGGAATTCTTACCGAGATGAATGCCGAGGCCACCCGCGTGCGCTACATCGTAGTAGGCGTCGGCATTAATGTGAATCAGGCAAGTTTCCCTAAGGAGTTGCAAGCGACCTCGTTGCGACTCGCGACCGGAAGCGAATGGTCGCGAGTCGAACTGGTGGCGGCTTTGCTAAAATCGCTCCATCGCGAGTATCGCCAGTTGCTGGAGGGCGCGGCCGCGCGGGAGTCCATTCTGCGGCGATTTGCCGAAAATTCCTCGTGGGTGGAGGGCAAAGCGGTGCGCATTGAAGAGAATGGTTCCACCTTTGAGGGAACGACCGAAGGCCTCGATTCCCGCGGATTTTTGCAAGTGCGAACTTCGAAGGGAACGCAAACAGTGTTGAGCGGAACGGTAAGGGAGCTGTAGCGCCGGCATCTTGCCGGAACGGCAGTGCTACTTTAAGAACATGCTTCTCGTCATCGACGTTGGCAATACCAATACGGTGCTGGGCGTATTCGCCCGGGCTGCTGCGGCGCCCCAAGCTGGCGAACAGGACGAAACTGCGCCTTACGAGCGGCTTGTGGCAAACTGGCGAGTCGCCACCTCTCGCACCAGCACAGTCGACGAGTATGGAGTGTTGTTCCGCAATTTGTTCTCGATGGCCGGCCTCGAGTCCAAGGGCATTCATGGCATCGTGATCTCGTCGGTCGTTCCGCCGCTCGATCCGGTGCTGCGGCAGGTCTGCGAACGTTATTTCAATTTGCGTCCTCTCTACATCGAGCCGGGGATTAAGACGGGCATGCCGGTGCACTACGACAATCCGGCGGAGGTGGGGGCAGACCGCATCGTAAACGGCGTGGCGGCATTCGCGAAGTATGGCGGACCTTGCGTGGTCGTCGATTTCGGCACGGCTACCACATTCGACTGCGTCTCAGTAAAGGGCGAATATCTCGGCGGAGTCATCTGCCCAGGCATCGGCATCTCTGCGGACGCACTGTTTGAACGTACGGCGCGGCTGCCGCGCGTCGAGATCCGGAAACCCGCACGCGTAATCGGTTCGAACACGGTTGGCAGTCTGCAGTCGGGACTCTATTACGGATATCTCGGGTTGGTGGACGGCATCCTCGAACTTCTGCTGGCCGAGTTGGGCCAGGAGACGCGCGTGATCGCGACCGGCGGACTGGGGCCCATGATCGGCACGGGATCCAAATACATAAAGCACGTAGATGAGTTCCTGACTCTCGAAGGTTTGCGCATCATTTGGGAACGGAATGGGTCGGGACGCAAGGAATCAGCTGCGCCGAACACCGCGCCTAAGGCCGCATTCAAGGCGTCATCAAAAACAGCACTGCCGAAGTCGGAGCAGAAATCCAAGAATGGTAACGGCACTCCGGCGCCTTCGCCCTCGCGTTCCGCGCGCTGACCGCCGTGGAAAATTATTTCAACTATTTTACAGAGATTGAAGAGCGCTTCCTGCGCAGGCGTGGCGGCGGTCTGCTGCTTTCGACTCTCGACTGGGCGCTGATCGAAACCTGGAAGGAGGCCGGCATTCCGCTGGAGGCCGTTCTGCGCGGCATCGACAATGCATTCGACGGCTATGACCAGCGACCGTCGAAAACGAAGAAGGTGAACAGCCTGGCATACTGCTCGCAACTGGTGCTGGCCGCGGCGGAAGACATGAAAGAAGCCGCGGTGGGTGCTGCAGAAGAATCGGGGTTCCCGGCGAAGCCCCGCGCTGGACAAGGTTTTGAACCAGAAGTAGTCGCGCCTTTCCTGCGCCGCAACGCCGATTTGCTGGAGGCCGCTAAGGTGCCCCAGGGTGGCGGAATCTCCGCGCGATCGGTCGCTCTCGACTCTGCGAAAATCCTGCGCGATCTTGCCGAAGAAATAGAAGAGAAACCAGCGGCGCGTTTGGAAGATTTGGAGCGTCGCCTCACCGTCCTCGAAGAAAAGCTCTTTGCGGTGCTCCTGGCCTCCACACGCGATGAAGAGATCGTTATGGTTCGCGCGGAGGCCGACCGCGATCTGGCTCCTTACCGCCGGAAAATGTCCGGGGCGCAGATCGCCCAATTGCAGAAGCAGTACATTCACAAGCGCCTGCTTGAAAAATACAATTTGCCGCGCCTCAGTTTGTTTTACATGTGATTGCGTCACCCCCGGCCTTGAACGGCGCGATTTCAGGGTCCGCAAGAGTTATGGTTTGGGAAGGCATGACTTCGGTGGTTGCGGAAAGAGTCCGTCTGAGTCTGGTTTGAAAGGGCGCGGCTTTTAGCCGCGCCGTAAGTCGTGCAAAATGAATGACGGCTTTTTAGCCGCTGAGGCATGTTGTTCAATCCATCGTGGCGCATTCATTCGACGCACTGATTCTGGGCGGTGGCGCAGCCGGCCTCTTGTGCGCAATCGAGGCGGGGAAGCGCGGACGCCGCGTCGCCGTCCTCGAATGCGCCGACCGTCTGGGCAAAAAGATTCTCATCTCCGGCGGCGGCCGCTGCAACTTCACCAACATCCACTGCCAGCCGGAGAATTTCCTCTCCGCCAATCCTCATTTTGCCAAGTCGGCGCTGGCCCGCTACACGCCCGAGGATTTCATCGCCCTCGTCGAGAAGCATCACATTCCGTATCACGAAAAGACGCTCGGCCAACTGTTTTGCGACCGTTCGGCTCGCGACATTCTGGGAATGCTTGAAGAAGAATGCTCGGCCGCTGGTGTGAGTATTTTCCTGAACACAAAGATTCAGGAGGTGAAACGGACCACAGAATTTACAGTGCACACGGGAAATGCAGAATTCCGCGCATCCGCCCTGGTCGTTGCGACTGGGGGGCTGTCTATTCCAAAAATCGGCGCGACCTCCTTTGGGTATGACGTGGCTCGCCAGTTCGGGTTGAAAATCCGCGAGCCTTGGCCAGGACTTGTACCGCTCGTGCTGGCGGTAGAGGATCGATCCGCCTACTGCGACCTCGCGGGTGTTTCCGCAGAGGTAATTGCCTCATGCGACGGCACACAGTTCCGCGAAAAGATGCTCATCACGCATCGCGGCCTGAGCGGTCCTGCGATTCTGCAGATATCGTCCTACTGGAGAACGCCAGAGGAAATCCAGATCGATATCGCACCGGGGATCAAGTTGACGGCGATCTTCGAGAATCCCAAGACGCCGCGGACCCTGACGGCGCTCCGATCAGAATTCCGCAAGACCTTGCCGGCCCGATTCGCAGATCGCTGGCTCGACCTGCACGCACCGGCCTCATGGACGAATAACGCATTGGCTGATCTCGAGCAGCACGCGCATGCTTGGACCATCGTCCCGGCGGGCACCGAAGGCTATGAGAAAGCCGAAGTAACCGCTGGCGGTGTCGACACTGACGAACTTTCGGCCAAGACTATGGAGAGCCGAAAGATCGCCGGCCTGTTTTTCATCGGCGAAGTAGTGGACGTCACTGGCCAACTCGGAGGCTATAACTTTCAATGGGCATGGGCGTCGGGCGCGGCGTCGGGGAGAGCGGTGTAGACTAGCTCACCGAGTCGAGGAGAACATTATGAGCAGAATGACAAGCTTGCTGCGAACACTCTTTTACCTTGCCATGACATTGCTCGCGAGCACCGTCTCTGCTCAAACGTCCGTGTCTGCGCTTTTGGTGCTGGCAAAAAGTGACAATACCGTAGCGATCGTTGATCCAACGACCTTGCAGGTCCTGGCGCGGGTTGCCGCCGGCCCCGACCCCCACGAAATCATCGCTTCCGACGATGGCAAACTCGCCTATATCTCCAACTACGGCGGCCCGGACAGCGATCTCCATACCATCTCTGTAGTCGATCTGGTTGCCCGGAAAGCATTGCCTCCGATCGACCTCGGTGCGTTGCGCTCCACGCATGGGCTGGCCTTTGCGGGTGGCAAACTTTATTTCACCGCGGAAACGAATAAGGTAATTGGCCGTTACGATCCGGCCAGCCAACATGTGGATTGGATCCTCGGCACTGGCCAGGATCGGACCCACATGATTGTAGTCTCGAAGAGTCTCGACCTGATCATTACTTCGAACGTCAGCTCCGGCACGATCAGCATCATCGAACATCTCGCTGCAGCGGTCGGAGGCCTCGGTCCGTCGTCCGGCGGTCCGGCAGCATCACTTCCTGCTGGTGGCCCTCCTGCTCAAGGACCTGGACGGACTCCGAGCAGGCCGCGGTTGACCTGGGAAGTGACGAACGTCACGGCTGGCAATGGAACTGAAGGCTTTGACGTATCGCCGGATGGAAAAGAAATATGGGCGGCAAACGCGCGAGATGGAACCGTAACCATCATTGACGTCGCCAGCAAGAAAGCCACCCAAACGATTCCTATCCCGGTGAAGGGCGCCAACCGATTGAAATTTACGCCGGACGGCAAGCGGGTCTTAATCTCGGGTCTGGGCGCGGGCCCCAATGCTGGAGGCATCAGCCTGGTGGTGATGGATGCGTCCACTCGCAGAGAGGAAAAGCAGCTAAGCCTCGGAGGTGGCGCGGCGGGTATTCTGATTACGCCTGACGGTACGCGCGCCTATGTAGCCGTCAGCACAAACGACAAGGTCGCGGTAGTGGATTTGAAAACCCTGGATGTCGTCGGACAAATCTCGCCAGGAAAACAGCCGGACGGACTGGCCTGGGCGGTTCGAAAGTAGGCATCCGGATTTCTTCGAAGGTAAGCGCTTGTCGCCACTTGCCGTCGCTTACTAAATGACTAACGAAGGGTTACCGGGAATTGGCATCACCGGCCTGTATAGAGCTGAAACGGTGCCCAGTAAAGCAACTCCTGAGAACCCGGTGCGAATAGAAGGGGCCTGCGCGGTCGCGCGGAAGTCCAAGTTCAGAAGCGCCGGAGCCGATTTCCCCCCGGGCCGGCTCAGGCACCTGCGAGAACCCAACCCGGTGGTTGCCGGGCTGAATTCCTGAACTGTCGCTCATCGCTCTATCAGCCGATGTCGTTCACTTGTAGAGATAGTGCAGAAACTCTGATTTCGTTTCATGAAATTATTAGTGTCGACCAAAAAGTGCACCAAGAACGCCAGACTTTCTTTCTCCGACTGGAGTGCGAGCCCAACTCTGGCACGTTCCACACGCCATGCAGACACCCCGACTTTCCCCCGCGTCTCAAAATGACTCAAATACCCCTTCGGACGCTCGACTATCCAAAATCTCCACCCTTCCTCCTGACTTGCAGTCAAATCCTTATAATAACTATTCGGTCGATCCTGACCTCGACGCAGCAAACGCCCCGCGCTCGCCTTGCCGGCACGTATAATGCTGCCAGCTTTTTCACCGCATGCATCAACTCTCCCCGACCATTTCCCCAAGAATCACTATTGCAACCTTGATCTTCGTTCTCGGCTGCCTCTTGTCCACGGTTCGCATCCTCACCGACGCACCCACCCGCGTTCACGACGATAATGTCGCAAAACGCTCCGATCAGCGCTTCGCCTCTCTGAGGGCGGTGCTCCCACAACAAGGAGTTGTCGGCTACATTGGAGAAACCGGAGATCCCGCTGACTACTACCTGGCGCAGTACGCTCTGGCCCCATTAGTCGTCGATCATTCCCCGAATCATCCACTAGTAGTGGGCAATTTCCCGCTTTCGGAGCGGCCGGGCACACCGTCAAACAGTCTGCTTCTCGTGCACGATTTCGGCCATGGCGTTCTGCTTTTCGCCAACAAGGATGCAAAGTAAATGCCGCTCGCGTTTCCTCTGCTCCTCTGCATGCTGTCGGGATTTGCTCTCGTCAGCCTGGGTTGGTCGCGATGCTCTCCGCTTTCCTCTGACCTGCTCCTGCGGGCGTCGCTTTCCATGGGCTACGGTTTGGGAATTTTCTCCGTTGTGTTCTTTCTCGCGCGCGCGGGCGGCGTCACCAATCTGGTCGTGATCGATCTAGCGGTATCAGCGATCCTTCTCGTCAGCCTCTTCCTGTTGCGAACTCGCGGTGTCCCCGTCACAGCCGCACCGACAGAACAGGAGTTCGACGGTCCACAATGGCTTTATCGCATCCTCACCGGTGCCTTCGCCATCGCCCTGTGCTCCGCTCTCTACTCCAGCATCATGCGGGCGCTGGCTCGTCCTCACGGCGACGGATGGGACGCATTTTCCATCTGGAATCTGCACGCCCGCTTTCTCTTTCGCGCCGGGCTCCATTGGCGTGACGGATTCAGCCCGCTCATTCCCTGGTCTCATCCCGACTACCCGCTGCTTCTCCCGGGCGCCATTGCGCATTTCTGGACTTATCCGGGCCACGATGATCCCAGAATTCCCGCCATCATTGGCTTATGCTTCACCTTCGGCACCGTCGGATTATTGTTCTCGGCTCTTGCCGTAATTCGCGGTCGCACAGTCGCCATGCTCGGCGGTCTGACACTGTTGACGACACCCTTTTTCATTGAGCAGGCTGCCTCGCAGTACGCCGATGTCCCCCTATCTTTCTTCTTCCTCGCCACCATCGCGCTGCCCTGTCTTCACGACGTTGATCTTTATCAGCATGACCTTGGCGATCATTGCGGCAATTCATCTCATTCCCCCGGTCTCCTCGTCTTTGCCGGTCTAGCGGCAGGTTTTTCCGCTTGGACCAAAAATGAAGGCTTACTCTTCCTCTGCGCCCTCCTCGCCGCACGCCTCCTGACTCTCATTCGCCTTGGAACTCGCCCCGACGCTTTGCGCCAACATCGGCGTGACAACTGGATTTCCCTGGCGCTCCTGCTGGCCGGTGCCGCCCCCGTTTTTTTTCTGGTTGCCTGGTTCAAACACTCCGTCGCGCCGCCCGGAGATCTTTTCTCCGATCCGGCCACAACTCTCCACAAATTGCTCAACCCGACCCGCTACTGGGCCGTCGTCACATGGTACGTAAAAGGATTTTTCCGTTTTGGACACTGGCTCCTGATCCCAGGCACGCTTCTGCTGATCGGGCTTTACTTCGCGGCAAACGGAAAAGAAGGCGGGACGCCCACATTCGGCTTTCGCTCCTCGGTCCTGGCCCTGGCCTTCACCCTCGCCGGATATTTCGCCATCTACCTGATCTCTCCCTACGATATCTATTGGCACCTGCACTTTTCGCTGACTCGCCTCTTCCTGCAGCTCTGGCCCAGCACACTCTTCCTTTTCTTCGCCTCATACCCATGTGGCGCGGGCACTCTTGCCCGCGGCCGTTGACGTTGTTCTAGTGCCCTATCCTGACTGTCATCTCGACCGAAGCTTGTCCTTCCGGAACCGAAGGGCAAGCGCAGCGCAGGGACCTGCTTTTCGCCGCTCAAGCCAATCCTTCCCTCTGCCCGGAACCGTCTCAAAATGATCCCAACCCCCCTTTCTGTGCCGCGCCGTACATAAATTCGCCCACTTCCTCTTGACTTGCCGCCAAATCCTTGTAATAACTATTCGGTCCAACCGGGCGGGTTTGGGGGTGTGTCAGTTTGGCAGAAGTACGACTTCAAGAGGGTGAATCCCTCGAGAACGCTCTGCGCCGATTCAAGCGTAAGGTGCAACAGGAAGACATTATCAAGGAGGTCAAGCGCCACTCCTTTTACCTGAAGCCCGGCGAGAAAAAGCGTGTCAAAGCCGCTCTAGCTCGCAAGCGTGCTCGCAAGAAAACGCGTAAAGAACAGGACTAACGCAGCAAAGGGCCGCTCCTTCCCGGGGCGGCTCTGCTCGAATCTGGCCCCCACCTTCTCGAGCTGCAGCAGGGATTGCATACTCATCATTCCTCCGGCATAAAAGCACGATAGTTTGTACCCACGCCTCTCCTGGGCGCGTGGCGGGCCGAGTCCAAGGGGCAAATTAGGGGAGTTGTTCACGACCTGTTTTTTCGCTGTACCACCGCAGTTCTTTCCCCGCGGGTGGACACGCGGAAAAAGGGCTGAAGGGAGCCATCCTCAATGGAATTTCAGGACAAGGTGCTGAAATGTATCGACTGTGGAAGTGATTTCATTTTCACTGCCGGGGAACAGCTGTTCTTTCACGACAAACAATTCAAGAACGAGCCCAAGCGCTGCAAAGCCTGCAAGACCAAGCGGGTCTCTGTCCTCGGCGCGCCCCCCGCTTCCGGACAAGCCTACCGCTACACCAAGGTCGAGACTCAGGCCACCTGCTCGGGATGCGGAAAACAAACCACCGTCCCCTTCCGCCCCACGCAAGGCCGCCCCGTATTCTGCCGAGAATGTTTTCAGTCCCGCAGAACCGCGGCCACTGCGTGAGTAAAGTGTGGCGCGGGCACTCTTGCCCGCGGCTCTTGATTTTGCTTTGTGTCTGAAACGAATGCCGGGTGCCCCACTTCTCGCCTCCTTTGTGAGACGTGGGATTCCCATGTCGAGCTCCTCCCCGAACACGCTCTGTTGCGCTAACATGACTACGTGTCCACCTACTACGTAGAGAACTTCGGCTGCCGCGCCACCCAAGCCGATGGCGCCGCCCTCGAACGCCAGTTCGAGCAGCGCGGATCGTCCCGCGCCACCACTGCCGCGCAAGCCTCGGTAGTAGTGATGAACACCTGCACCGTCACAGCCGCCGCCGATCAAGACGCCCGCGCTGCCATCCGCCGTGTCCGGCGCCAAAATCCGCAAGCGCAAATCGTCGTCACCGGCTGCTACGCCCAGCGCGCTCCTCAAGAAATCGCCGCGCTACCCGGCGTAAGCCTTGTCATTGGCAACTCCCACAAACACCAACTCGCAGAAATCGTCAGCCGCACTGCCACCAAATCAGCTCTAGAATTTGAAGGCCGCGCCCGAAGCGTGTGCGTGAAAACTGATATCGCGGACACGTGGGAAAACAACGATCTAGATATCAGCCGCGAAGTGGCGACAGAATGCAGCTCACGGCGCAAGCCGTGGGAAAAAGCACCAACCGCGCCAGCCCCATCGGGGCGAAAGAACAGCACGCATACGTATTCTCCGGATGCTATCAAGAGCGAAAGCGCTCCAGGCACCTTAGCATTCGCTTTCGTTCCGCTGACAACTCTCACCCAGGCCGGAAGCCGAGAGCCTGAAGCCGGCAGCCCGATTTTCGTCTCCGACATCTTTGCTCACACCGAACTCCAGGCCGCCCCCGTCTTCGACGCCGTCGACGGCAATGCAAATGGCCGTACCCGCCCCAACCTCAAAGTGCAGGACGGCTGCGACAACCGCTGCTCATTCTGCGTAATCCCCTTCGTCCGCGGACAAAGCCGCTCGCTCCCCATCGATCGCATCCTGAGCGAGGTGAACGCCCTGGTGAATTACGGATATCGCGAAGTAGTTATCAGCGGAATCAATTTAGGCAGATGGGGAAGGGATCTAAGCCCCGACCGGCTCCCGGCTTCCGGCTTTCGGACTAACATCACGGATTCAGAAAACGTGTTCCGGAAGCCGAAAGCCGAAAGCCGGAAGCCCACTTTCGAGTCCCTCATCCGGGCCATCCTCGCCGAAACCACTCTCGAAAAACTCCGCATCTCTTCCGTCGAGCCCATGGACTGGACCGACGACCTCATCTCTCTCGTCGCATCCTCCCCGCGCATCGCCAAACACGCCCACGTTCCCCTGCAGTCTGCCAGCGACGCCGTCCTGCGCCGCATGCATCGCAAATATCGTCCCTGGCACTATCGCGAGAAGATCGAAAAGATTCGCGCCGCCATGCCTATCGCCGCCATCGGCGCCGACATCATGGTCGGATTCCCCGGCGAAACCGACGCCGAGTTCGAAGCCACCCGCCGCATGATCGAAGACCTGCCCTTCACCTACCTGCACGTCTTCACTTACTCCTCTCGCCCCGACACTCCTGCCGCCGCAATGCCGAATCAAATCCCAGTACACACAGCCCGCGAACGCAGCCGCATCCTCCGCGAATTAGCCGCTGAGAAAAAGCTTGCATTCATGCGCAGCTTCATCGGCAACTCAATCGATGCCATCACGCTGAATGTCGCCGGCGCCGACGCCAGTGGCGAATTCACCGAAGCCCTCACCGACAATTATCTGAAGCTCCGCCTGCGCGGATGGCACGAGGCGAACCGGTGGATCGGCGCGCGGATTGAAAACGTGGTGGATGGAGCGTTGGTGGGGTAGAACCGAAGTATCGGAATGCATGAAGCAGGTGGGCATGGTTGAGGACTGCGAGAACGGGCGTAGTTCCTGTTAAAATTAAACTGCATGCTGCTTCCCTTCGTCCGCGAACTCTTCGCGGACGTAGAAATGCTTCCCGCCTTCACGCGTGTAGCCTCCCACCTGCGGGAGGGTACGGGGCGCATTCGTGTCTCCGGACTTTCGCCCACGGCAAAAGCCTTGTTGCTCGTGCTTCTGCGCCGGCACGCCGACCGCCCTCTCATCGTCGTAGTGAACGACAATCGTGCCGTCGAGGACTTCGTCCCTGTGCTGCGCGGCTTCTGCGAACTCACCAGCGCTGGCGATCCCGAGGGGATTGTCGCCCTGCCGGCCCGCGACGTGCTTCCCTTCCAGAATCTTTCTCCGCATCCCGAACTGCAGGAAGAGCGAGCGACTGCCCTCTGGAAGATCGCCACCGGCAAGGCGTCGATCGTAGTCTCCCCGGTCGCTGCCGCCGCTATTCTTCAGCGATCCGCCGAATATTATTCCGACCTGGCCCGCATTCTGCGCCGCGGCGAATCCTTCGACGTCGACAATCTTCTCGGTCACCTCAACACTGTTGGCTACACCGCCGCCGATGTCGTCGAGATGCCCGGTGAGTACGCCCTGCGCGGTGGCATTCTTGATGTTTACTCTCCTGAAGCGGAACGACCGGTGCGTATCGAATTCTTTGGCGACGAAGTCGAATCGATCCGCCGCTTCGACCCTGCCTCCCAACGCTCGTCGAACCCGATGGACGAAGCGCTACTGTTGCCGCTTACCGAAACCCCGGTCAGCGATCATCTTCTGGGCGCAATCCATACTCGCCTGTCCGGCAAACGCATCGTTGGTACTGAAGAAATCATCGAAGCCGCGGTGCGATCCGGCGGAGTAACGGTTTTTCCCGGCTGGGAGTTTTATGCCCCGGTGGCCGGCGCCAATCGCACGGTCTTCGACTTGCTCCCCCATGCCGCCGTCATACTCGACGAACCTGACCTGTTGCGCTCCGAATTCGACCGCTTCTGGACCCGCGTCGAAGATGCTCACGAGCGCAGCGGTGTCGGCAATCTGGTGCGCCCCACGGACTTGTACATTCCTCCAGACGATTGGTGGGAGAAAGTCGCATCCCTGGCCGGAGCTGACGTGGAGCATCTCGGCATCACCCGCAGCGAAGACGCAGATACCGCGGTCAATTTCCTAACACAGCCCACTCCGCGCTTCCACGGCGCAGTTCCCACCATGCTGGAAGAAGTAAAGAAGCTCACTAGCGATGGCAACCAAGTGCTGTTCTCCGTGCCCAATACCGGCGAGGTCGAGCGCCTGGCCGACATTTTCACGGAATACAACGTTTCGTTTCGTCTGGGAAGCCGCACGCGTGGCGGCGAGAGCTATGCCGACGAGACCAGTTACTTCGCCGGCGAGGTTCATACCACAACACTTGCCAAAGCCTACGTGCCCGACGGTGTAATGTTTCCCGATGCCCACCTGGCCATCTTCGGCGCCCGCGATTTGTTCGACGAATCGGACAATGTTGCTTCGCGCCCCCAGCGCCAGAAGTCCAAAGTCTCCGCCTTCCTCTCCGACTTTCGCGACCTGCAGGTTGGCGACTACGTCGTCCACGTCGAGCACGGCATCGGCCAATACCAAGGTCTAAAGGAAATCAATCAGGGCGACGGAAACGCCGAGTTCATGCTGCTCGAGTATGCCGAGGGCGCGCGCCTCTACGTCCCGCTCACGCGCCTCGACCTGATTCAGAAATACCGCTCCTCCGAGGGCGCGAAGCCGTCGCTCAGTCACTTGGGCACACAGGCGTGGTCCAAAACCAAAGCCCGAGTGCGCAAGGCCATGAAAGATATGGCCGACGAACTCCTGAAGCTTTATGCTGAAAGAAAGACGGCCGTGGGCCATTCATTCCCCGCAGGCAACGAGTTCGTTCGCGAATTCGAAGACGCGTTCGAATTCAACGAGACCGAAGATCAGGTGCAGGCCATCGCCGACGTCACGCGCGACATGGAATCTTCGCAGCCCATGGATCGCCTGCTCTGCGGCGATGTTGGCTACGGCAAGACAGAAGTCGCGATGCGCGCGGCCTTCAAGGCCGTCGGCGACAATAAGCAGGTCGCCGTGCTGGCGCCCACCACGGTCCTCGCCTTCCAGCACTACGAAACCTTCAAGCAGCGCTTCGGCCCGTTCCCCGTCACCATCGAAATGATCAGCCGCTTCCGCAACCCCAAGCAGCAAAAAGAGATTCTGCAAAAAACCGAAGCCGGCAAAATCGACATTCTCATCGGCACACACCGCATTCTCTCGAAAGACCTCAAATTCGCCGACCTGGGGCTGCTCATCGTCGACGAAGAGCAGCGCTTCGGTGTGCGCCACAAAGAACGCATCAAGCAGATGCGCAAGCAGGTCGACGTCCTGACCATGTCGGCCACGCCCATCCCGCGCACGCTGCACATGTCGCTGGTCGGCCTGCGCGACATGAGCGTGATCGAAACACCGCCCAAAGATCGCATGGCGATTCAAACGGTAGTCGCCAGCTGGGACGACAAACTCATCCAGTCATCCATCGAGCAGGAACTCGAGCGCGGCGGCCAGATTTATTTCGTTCACAACCGAGTGGAGAGCATCTGGGAGATCGCCGCCAAGCTGCAGGAGTTAATCCCGAAGGCGCGCGTCATCGTCGGCCACGGCCAGATGGGAGAAGCCGAACTCGAAAAAGTGATGCTGCAGTTCATGCACCACGAGGCCGACATTCTCGTCGCCACCACGATCATCGAGAACGGCCTCGACATCCCGCTGTGCAATACCATTCTGATCAACCGCGCGGACCGCCTTGGCCTGTCCGAGCTTTATCAGTTGCGCGGGCGTGTGGGACGCTCGAACCGGCGTGCCTATGCCTACCTACTCATACCGAAGGAAGTCGAGCTCACACCGATCGCCCGCCGTCGTCTGGCGGCATTGAAAGAATTCTCTGATCTTGGCGCGGGATTCAAAATCGCCGCACTCGACCTCGAACTCCGCGGCGCAGGCAATCTTTTGGGCGGCGAGCAAAGTGGACATATCGAAGCCATCGGCTTCGAGCTTTATACCCAAATGCTCGAACGTGCCGTCCGCGAAATGAAGGGCGAAGCCGCTCCCGACGAGGCGGAAACCCAGCTCAATCTCGGACTGAATATACGCATCAACGCGGATTACATTCCGGAAGAAAATCAGCGCCTGCAAATGTACAAGCGTGTGGCCCGCGTGGAAACCGAATCGCAACTCGGCGATGTGGGAGCGGAATTGCAAGACCGCTACGGCCCGCCGCCTCCGCCGGTGCGCAACCTGCTGGACTATGCCTCGCTCAAGCTGCTGTGCATGCGCGTCGGCGTCAACGCCATCGAGCGCAAGCGCGATTCCGTCACGCTCAAGTTCCGCCAGAATGCCGCCGTCGATCCCGAACAGTTGGCCCTCTTCGTTTCATCCCAGCGCGGCGCGCAGTTCACTCCCGACGGCATGCTGAAATTCGTTCTCAAAGCGACTGCCGCCGACGAAGTGCTTCGCGCTCTGCACACCGTTCTAGAGAAACTGGCCCACGACGAAGCAGCATCTGAAGTTCGATCCGGGGCTACCGAGGAACGTTCTCAGTGACGACGTAGTCACGCAGAAGTGGCTCCGGTCGCCAGCGAGAAATGCTAGCAGTTACAATTGTCCGTCTCCGATTTGAGCTAACGACGAACGACCGACGACCGCCCCATGAAGATGAAAGTCCGCAAAGCCGTATTCCCAGCCGCCGGCCTGGGCACCCGATTCCTGCCTGCAACCAAGGCTCAGCCTAAAGAAATGCTCCCGATCGTCGATAAGCCGATCATTCAATACGGCGTCGAAGAAGCAATGGCCTCGGGCTGCGACCAGATCCTCATCATCACAGGCCGCGGCAAACAGGCGATCGAGGACCATTTCGACGTCAGCTACGAACTGGAAAAAATGCTCGAAGAGCGCGGCAAGACCGATCTGCTCAAAATCGTTCGCTCGATTTCCGACATGATTTACGTGGGCTATGTTCGACAGAAAGAAGCGTTGGGCTTGGGCCACGCCGTGCTAATGGCGCGCGAGCTCGTCGGCAACGAACCCTTCGCCGTGCTCCTGGCCGACGACGTCATCGACAATCCCATTCCCGTCCTCAAGCAGATGGTCGAGGTCTTCGACCAGAAACAATGCTCGGTGATCGCCGCCCAGGTGGTCGAAGGAAAGATGATTTCCTCCTACGGCGTCTTCGATGCCCAACCCGCCGAGGGATTCAACGGCCGTCTCTTCGAGATCCGCAACATGGTGGAAAAGCCCAAGGCCGAGGAGGCCCCGTCGAACTTGGCGATCATAGGCCGCTACATCCTGACCCCGGCAATTTTCGATTGCCTGGCCAAAACGAAGACCGGCGCCGGCGGCGAACTGCAACTTACTGACGGCATGCGAATGCTGTTGAAACAGGAAAAAATGTACGCCTACGTTTACGAAGGCCGCCGCTACGATACGGGCGACAAACTGGGATTCCTGAAAGCGACAGTAGAATTCGCCCTCAAGCGCAACGACCTCGGCGGACCGTTCCGCGAATATTTGAAGAGCCTGAAACTCACGTAGACTACAGTTGCCAGAGATTTGCACTGATCTTCACGGATAAAGCTTTTTGAATATGGTTTATCCGGTAAATCCGCGCAAATCCGTGGCGAAAGAATTCTGGACAGTCGAGGCGGCTGTCCCTACCTGGTTCCGGATGTTTTCAGCTTCTTCGACTTTTCTTCCACGCCCCGCGCCAGCTTCTTCTTGTGTGCTTCCAACTTCTTCACCACAGATCCATCGCCCAAAGCAATCATCTGTGCCGCCAGAATCCCTGCGTTCGTAGCTCCCGGCTTTCCAATCGCTACTGTGGCCACGGGAATTCCAGCCGGCATTTGTACCGTAGCCAGAAGGGAATCCATCCCTTGCAACGAAGTCGAAGGAATCGGCACTCCAATTACCGGTAAAGTCGTATGCGCCGCGATCACGCCCGCCAAATGCGCCGCCCCGCCCGCACCGGCAATGATCACTTGAATCCCGCGCCCAGCGGCCTTCCGCGCAAAGTCTGCGGTGCGATCCGGCGACCGATGCGCCGAAGTCACATCAATTTCATAGGCGACGCCAAACTCATCAAGCGCCTTCCCCGCCTCGCGCATGATCTCCAGATCCGAATCACTTCCCATTACAATCGAAACCAGTGTCTTGCTCATTAGCTCCTCGTGAAAAGATTACTACTTCGCGGTAATGAAAGGGATCCTTCGACTGCGTAGCAACTTCGCGTCGGCGAAGCTGCTACTGCGCTCAGGATGACAAGGCGCGTCCTAACGTTTCAACGCCCGCGCCGCAATATCCTTCCGGTAATGTGCGCCCTCAAAACGAATCTTCCCGCAAGCCTCATACGCCCGCCCGACCGCTGTATCCAAATCACGAGCCCGTGCCGTTACTCCTAACACGCGTCCGCCCGCGGTGTAATAAACGCCACCCCGCATAGAAGTTCCCGCATGAAACACCTTCACCCCTTCGACCGACCCCGCCTCTTCCAGTCCGTCGATTCGCTTTCCCACGTCGTACGTCCCCGGATATCCTCCCGACGCCATCACCACGCACACCGAGGCATCCTGCGACCACTTGAAATCGCCTTCGCTCACGCGTCCTTCGATCGAAGCTTCGAACGCTTCTATTAGATCGCTCTCCAGGCGCATCAAAATCGGCTGCGTCTCCGGATCGCCAAAACGGCAATTGAACTCCAGCACCATCGGCCCGCGCGCCGTCATCATTAGCCCGCAGTACAGCACGCCCTTAAACTCCACGCCCTCGGCCTTCATTCCGGCTACCACAGGCCGGGCAATGTGATTGACCAGCCAATCGCGCATCCGCTCGTCGACAATGTCCGCAGTTGAGTACGCGCCCATGCCACCCGTATTCGGACCGGTGTCGCCATCGCCTGTGCGCTTATGATCCTGCGCCGCCACCAGGGGAGCCACGCGCTCTCCGTCACTGAACACCAGGAACGAAAGCTCGTCGCCCTTCAAACACTCTTCCAACACAACCCGCGTGCCCGCCTGGCCGAGCATTTTCCCGCTGAGCATTTCGGCCGCGACCCTCGCCGCCTCTTCCTTGCTCTTGGCGATGACCACGCCTTTGCCCGCCGCCAGTCCGTCCGCCTTCACCACCACCGGCACACGAAAATGGCTGAGGGCCGACCGCACTTGCTCCATCGAATCGCAAATTGCAAAGGGAGCCGTCGGAATACGGTGTCGCTGCAGAAACTCCTTGGCAAAACTCTTGCTCGATTCCAGTTGTGCCGCGGCCTTCGTGGGGCCAAACGCAGGCCAGCCGCGCCTGGTAAACTCATCGACCACGCCAAGAGTCAACGGCAGTTCGGGCCCAACTATGGTGAGATTCGGCTGCAGACGCGCGGCCAGAGCCGTGATTGAATTCAAACTGTTCAGATCCGCAGCCAGGCACTCCGCTTCGTCAGCAATGCCGCCGTTTCCCGGCGCGCAGTAAAGTTGAGAAATCCGCGGTGATTGCCGGAGTTTCCAAACCAGCGCGTGCTCGCGCCCGCCGCTTCCTAGAACCAGAACCTTCATAAGCCAGAGGAAATTAAGGGTAGGGGTTGGGCAGGAAAGTGTCAAACCGCCTGCTCACATTCCCATGGCTCATTTCAAGTACGCTCGCACCCAATAGATCAAATCCTCGGTCAGTTGCTCCGGGGATTCCATCCGTCATTCGGCTGGGTAATGTGTAACAGGACGCGACTATCGCGTGATGCTAATCGCTGATGGCATTTGGCGGAGAGCCGAGGCGGCTGTTCCCACATGGTTATCCACCGCACACCTGGTCGTGGTCCCATATAATCGAAGGTCATGAAGCAGGTCGTCCATGCCGCTTGTCCGCACGACTGTCCCGATGCTTGCGGCGTACTGATCACCGTCAAAGATGGGCGAGCTACGAAGATCCAAGGGGATCCGGAGCATCCGGTTACGCGCGGGTTTTTGTGTGCCAAGGTGGCGAAGTATCTGGATCGCGTGTATTCGCCGGATCGGGTGCTGTATCCGATGCGGCGGATTACGACAAAAGGGCCGGTGGTGCAGCGGAGCTGCGCTCCACATGGACAGCTGGGGGCGGCTGTCTCCACACAAGCTGTTCCCACACAGGCCTGGCAGCGGATTTCCTGGGACGAGGCGCTGGATGAGATTGCTTCGCGCTTTCGGGGGATTGCGGCGGAATTTGGCAGCGAGGCAATCCTGCCTTATTCCTACGGCGGAACGTTGGGGGCGCTCAACGGCGCTTCCATGGACCGTAGGTTCTTCCACCGCCTGGGAGCTTCGCAGTTGGATCGCACCATCTGCTCGGCGGCCGGAGAAGCGGGGCTGAAGTCGGTTCTGGGGATGAAGCTTGGCACCGAACCTGAGCAGTTTCGCCACTCCAAATACATTATTGCGTGGGCATCGAATATCCACGGCAACAACGTGCACTTGTGGCCATTCATCGCCGAGGCTCGGCGGAATGGCGCGAAGCTGGTGGTAATTGATCCCTATCGCACGCGGACGGCGGAGTGCGCCGACTGGTACCTGCCGATCAATCCGGGAACCGATGCGGCTCTTGCGCTGGGCATGATGCACGTTATCATCGGCGAGAGCCTGCACGATGCCGATTATGTTGCGGAGTACACTCTGGGCTTCGAGCAACTCCGCGAAAGGGTGAAAGCGTATCCGCCCGAGCGGGTGGCGCAATGGACGGGGATCGCCGCCGCGGACATTCGCAAACTGGCTCGCGAGTACGCCACCGTGAGACCCTCGGTGATCCGCCTGAACTATGGCGTGCAGCGCTCCGAACGCGGTGGGATGGCGACCCGTGCCATAGCCATGCTGCCCTGCATTCTGGGATCGTGGACAGAAATTGGCGGCGGGCTGCAGATGTCGGTCAGCGGCGCGGCGGGCTTTAATACGGAGGCGTTGAAGCGGCCCGACCTGATGAAAACCGCGCTGGGACGCGAGGCCCGAACCATCAACATGGTGAAGTTGGGCCGGGTGCTCAACACGGTGAATGATCCGCCCGTTAAGGCGTTGTTCGTTTATAACTCCAATCCCGCGACAGTTTGTCCCGAACACAATGAAGTGGTTCGCGGGTCTGCTTCGGCCCGATCTTTTTACCGTCGTACACGAGCAATTTTTTACCGACACAACGGACTATGCCGATATCGTTTTGCCGGCAACGACGTTCTTTGAGCACAAAGATTTGCAAAAGGCGTACGGGCATTATTATTTGCAGGTTTCGAATCAGGCGATTGCACCGTTGGGGGAGTGCAGGTCGAATGTGGAGGTTTTTCGCGCGCTGGCGGAACGGATGGGATTCGAGGAGGATTGTTTCCGGGAGAGTGTGGACGAGATGATTGATGCGGCATTGGAGTCCCAAGATCCCTGGATGCAGGGGATCAGTCGGGAGCGGCTAGAGCGGGGACAAGTGCGGCTGAACTTTTCAGCGTCCGGCTCGCGGCTTTCGCCTGACGGAGCGGAGCTTCGCTCCGCTGGACAGCCGGGGGCGGCTGTCCCCACACAAGCAACTTCCGAAAACGTGGAACCGTTCTTGCCTTTTGCGCGCGGCGGCTTTCGGACGCCTTCGGGGAAGGCGGAACTTTATAGTGAGGCGGTGAAGGAGATGGGACTCGATCCGGTCGCCGATTTCACGCCACCTACTGAATCGCGGCACGGAAAGAAGGACGGCACACTTCCTCTCGAACTCCTGGCCCGCAAATCAGACAATTTTCTGAACTCTACGTTTGCCAATGTGCCTTCGGTTCAGGAGCTGGAAGAACCGGGTCTGCTGGAAATTTCCGCCACCGACGCACGGGCCCGTGGCATCGCCAATGGCGACAAGGTCCGCGTCTACAATCATAGGGGAGACATCCTGCTGAGGGCTCGCGTTGATGGCAAAGTGCAGCCTGGAGTTGTCTCTGCGAGACTCAATTGGGCGAAGACGACGGCCTGTTTTCAGAGCATCAACGCCTTGACCTCAGAAAAACTTACCGACATGGGCAACTCGGCTACGTTTTATTCCGTCTTGGTTGAGGTAGAGTTATCCAAGCCATCCCCATGAAGCAACCGCAGGTCTTGCCAATCGGGTCGGAACTGCAAGATTAGATTCAGAAAGAGTTGCAGCTTGGACGCTTTCCAGTGCTCTACCGTATAATGACAGTTTTCTCATATCCCAGAGGCTGAGGTCGTAGCGATTCCTTTTCGCTTTTATTCGGAGAACCTTGTTGCGCCCAAGGGCCCCTGCGTTCTCAGGGCCCTGATCGTGCCATCTTCTTCATTTCAACGGATTTGGACAAGGTCGGGATGGCGTGTGCCAGGGATTTGCTGGATGCTGGCCACCCTCTTGCTGGCCACGGCGACCCTCACATGGGCCCAGACTGACGTAATTTCGGAGATTTCCCCCACGGGCAACCGGCGCATTCCCGCCGAAACCATCAAGGCCCGCATCTTCACCAAGCCTGGGGACATTTACGACCCGGCTGCGCTCGAACGCGATTTCAATTCTCTGTGGAACACAGGCTACTTCGAGGACATCAAGTTTCTTCGCGAGCAGACTCCTAAGGGCTGGCGCATCATCGTCCAGGTGAAGGAGAAGCCGACGATCCGTGAGATCAACTACGTGGGTCTCAGCTCCGTTTCCAACAGCGACGTGCTCGACCGCTTCAAGCAGGACAAAGTAGGCCTGGTGGTGGAAAGCCAATACGATCCCACCCGCATCAAGAAGGCGGAAGTTTCCATCAAGAACCTGCTTTCCGAGCATGGCCGGCAATTTGCCACGATCCGCACTGAAGTGCGCCAGATACCTCCCGCCGCGGTCGGTATCACATTTGTGATCAAGGAGGGCCCGAAGGTCAAAGTCGGCAAAATCAAGTTCGTCGGGAACAAGGCCATCAAGTCGCGAACTCTGCGGGCCGCCATGAAGAACTTGAAGCCGATTGGCATTCCGCATTCCATTTTTCTGGAGAATCTCTTCGCCAAGACCTACGACGCCACCAAGCTGGAAGAAGACACCGAGCGGGTGCGACAAGAGTACCAGAACCGCGGCTACTTCAAGGCGGGCGTGAGCGACCCCAAGACAGAAATCCACGACACCGGGCACAAGGGCTTCCACGTTCCGCTGCTGCAGTCCGGGCCGGGCAAGGCCGTCGATATTACGATGCCCATCGAGGAAGGCGAACAGTATCGCCTGGGCAAGATTACCTTTAAGAACAACAAAGCGATTTCCAACAACGCAGCGTTGCGCTCGCTGTTCCCGCTGAAGGACGGCGATATTTTCAGCCGCGCGAAGATTGGCAAGGGACTGGAGGCTCTGCGCAAGGCCTACGGCGAGTATGGCTACATCAATTACACGGGCCTTCCCTCCTTCACTTTTGACGACGAGAAAAAACTCGCAAATCTGGAAATCGACGTCGACGAAGGCAAACAGTTCTACGTGCGCCGCATCGAGTTTGTCGGCAACACCACTACGCGCGATAAGGTAATTCGGCGGGAGCTGGCCCTGGAAGAAGGGGGCGTTTACAACTCGCGTTTGTGGGAACTGAGCTTGATGCGGTTGAATCAGCTTTCCTATTTCGATCAGCTGAAGCCCGATGACCCGAACGTCACGGACAAAAAGCTGGACGAGAAAAATGGCCAGGTGGATCTGACGCTGAAGGTACATGAAAAGGGCAAGAACAGCATCGGACTCAATGGCGGCGTCAGCGGTCTGGAAGGCGCGTTCGTGGGATTGAATTATTCCACGAACAACTTCCTGGGACGCGGCGAGACCCTGCAAATGCAGATCAACCTGGGGAACCTGGCCCGGAGCGTCATGTTCGGCTTTACTCAGCCTTATATGTTTGATCGCCCCTTGCAGTTCGGCGTTACCTTGTTCGGAAACAAGATCAGCTATAACCAGGCGCGGCAGCTGTCCATTTTCAGCGGACAGAATTTGAATCTGCCGAGCGCAGTGTTGCAAAATTTGCAGAATTATTCGCAGTCGAGCGTTGGTTTTACCAGTTCTGCGAGTTATCCGTTGCGCAATAAACGTTCGTTCAAGCGCATCGGCATGACCTATTCGCTGGATCGGTCGACTTTGATACCCCTCAGTACGGCGTCCAAGAGTCTTTTCGATTTCATCGCCTTCCGGGGTATTTCTGGACCGAATGCCGTGAATGGGATTATCACCAGCAAGATATTTCCCAACTTCTCGTTCAATACACTGGATAGCGGTATCTCGCCGCACTCTGGCCACCAGATGACGTTGGGGGTGGAGTTCGCCGGGCTCGGCGGCACCGTCCGTTCGATTCGGCCGGTCATTGAGTACAAGAGGTTTATTCCGGTACAGAACCGCCGCAACGCGATTGGCTTTAACGTGCAAGGATCGTTCATCAGCGGTTACGGCGGTCTGGTCGCCCCGCCATTCCAGCGCTTCTTCATGGGCGGCGAAAACGACATCCGTGGTTTCGACATCCGGTCGATCTCGCCGGTGGCCTTTCTTCCCAGTTCGAACGTAATTACGCTAACCAATCCGGATGGAACCCCCGTTCCCAAAAATCCCGCGAATCCTCGGCTCGGCAACTGGACTGTGCCCATCCCGGTGGACCAGATCGTATTTCCCGGCGGCGACCTGAATGTGTTCGGGAACCTGGAGTACCGCATTACCATTGCAGGACCGGTGGCGATCGTTCCCTTCGTGGACGGTGGCATCGACCCGGTGATCCGGCGTTCTCAATTGCAGATCGCCCAAGTGCAGTATAGTCAGGTGATTGGTACGTCGTTCGGATGTCCGACACTCGATGCCGGTTACAACTGCCAGGGTGGAAACCTCCTAAAGCCCATACCTTCGAACGATCTGCAGGTCCTGGGTTCCACCAACTGGAAGCCTCGCCTGTCTACCGGACTCGAACTGCAAATGTTCCTGCCTGTGGTCAACGCGCCGTTCCGCATCTACTGGGCCTATAATCCGCTGCGACTCAACGAGCAGGCCAATCCGCCGATTCCCATTACGCGCGCCATGTTCCCAGCTGGCGCCGCCGGAGACTACAGCTACCATCTGGCAGTAAATACCTACGCTCCCAGTTTCCTGTTAAGAGAACCGCGGAAGACCTTCCGATTTACGGTGGCAACCACGTTCTAACGCTGCGGCTTCGATTTTGCCGCTGTCGCTGAGTTTGACGGCCCGAGAGTGAGGTCTCTATAATGAAGTTGATCCACGTCATCGAGTGAGCGAAGAGGGTGGACGAGACGCCCGCAGGCTCGGCGTGTGATGCGGCAATCGAGTGCCGCCTTTCCGACGGCGGCTGCCGACGAGGCGGAGACCTTTCAGTGCGGCCCAGCGTTGCCTTACGAAAACGAATTGAGAACGAGATTGAAGTTCATTCCCGGAACCCTGTTCCAAGGAGTACAACCGATCCAATGAAAAGCAAGTTCTTGCGAGTTCTTCTGGCCCTTGCGGTTACGTTCACGTTTTCCGCATTGGCCCAAACCGGCAGCGCCGCCACACCGTCCTCTCCCGCCGCCACGCCGGCCAGCCCGGCTGCTTCGGCGCCTGCTACCACCACTGGTCCAAGCACGGGCACGAAAGTCGGGACCATCAACATCACCGAAGCCATCTTCGGCAGCAACGAAGGCCGCCGTGATCTGGAGGCTTTGCAGAAGAAGTTCGATCCCAAGCAGAACGAGCTGAAGAGCCAGAACGACGAACTCGAAGGTTTGAAGAAGCAGATGACCACGCAGGAAGGCAAGCTGAACGACGATGCACTTGCCAACCTGAAGAAGCAGATCGAAAGCAAACAGAAGCTTTTCGATCGCTCCGTGCAGGATGCCCAAGAAGAGTTCGGGACTCAGCAGCAGGAGATTGCGAGCCGTGTTCTGCAGAAGATGGCTCCGATGATCGTGACGTATTCTGAGGAGAACGGCTTCGGCATGATCGTTGACACTTCGAAGCCCTGGCCGCAGAGCAACGTGCTGTGGTGGGGTCAGGCCGTCGACATCACCAAAGCTGTTGTCGATGCGTACAACGTGAAGTCGGGCGTACCCGCTCCAACAACGGGTGCCACGAAGCCGCCCGCTCCCAAGCCGCCGACTGGCACCGGGGCTGCCAAGCCCGCGCCCAAGCCGACTGAGCCACTTAAGAAGTAAACTGGACACCGATCGCGTTCAGAAAGTTCCAGCAGGCCGCGTGAAAACGCGGCCTTTTATTTTTGTGGGGGGATGATTTGCGGCAATAGTCGCGGTGTCCATACCAGCAAACATGTTTCACGCCGGAGGACGCCGTGTTCGAACACACCATGTTTGCCGATAGCATGCTGGAGACTTCATGGGCGCAACGCACTCGGCGCAGCTGGACTACGTTGACTTCGTTTGCGTTGGAGGCAGGGATGATAGGACTGCTGCTTCTGTTGCCGGTGTGGAGAACAGTTGGGCTGCCGTCAGCGCGCACCGTTTCAACGCCCATCAGTACTGGGCGCGTTGTAGCGGAGCCCGCGCCCAGGCCGCGCACGGCGGCCGTTTCAGCCAGACAGACCTACATCATGCAGGGTAGAGTGATGCAGCCGTCACGCATCCCCACCGTCGTCCAAAGGGGCCGCGACAATTTCACGCCAGAGCCCCCCGGCGGACCGGGCATGGGAATCGAGGGGACAGGTCTTACGCCGGGCACAGGAGACAGGCTTCCTCTCGCCATCATCGGCGGGATCAGACCGGTGCTGCCGACTCGCCCGGCCTCAACTGTCCACGCCTTTCGTACCTCAAACTTGCTCGAAGGAAACCTAATTCGCCGCATATCCCCCCTTTATCCTCCTCTGGCTAGAAGTGCGCGCATACAGGGCTCGGTTGTGCTGTCGGCGCTTATCAGCAAGGCCGGAACAATGGAGAAGCTGCGTGTCCTCTCCGGGCATCCCATGCTGGTTCCGGCGGCGATTGAAGCGGTCAGCCAGTGGCACTATCGTCCGTACATCCTGAATGGAGAACCGGTAGAGGTGGAGACGCAGATCACTGTGAATTTCACACTGTCGGGAAACTGAGCAGGTCTTGGGAACCGGTAAGAAATTACCTAAGTCTGGAAATCGTAGGACGATTAGAAGCCAAAGGCCATCTCACCGTAAACGCAGGCAGTAGTCCCTCAGGGGCTGAAGCCCGCGTCATTTGCGCCCTGAGCGGCACGGCTGAGCCCTGCACTTCCCACGCCGGTGGATGGCTGGCAGTCGGGAGTAGCCCCTGCGTAACCTGGGTCTGCGGGCTGCTGCCGCTATAATCGCGAAAGTGGCTAGCACAGCAGAAATCCTGAGCCGCGTGGCAACGCGTCCCACCTGGGCGGAAGTTTCCTTGAGCACCCTCCGCCAAAACTTTCGCACGGTGCAGAAGCACGTGGGAGCAAATGTTACCGTGTGCGCCGTGGTGAAGGCGGATGCTTACGGGCATGGGGCGGTCGAGTGCTCACGCGCGCTTGAGGCAGAAGGCGCAAAGTGGTTAGGAGTGACTTCGCTCGATGAGGCGATTCCGCTGCGCGAGTCCGGCGTTCGCGCGAACATTCTCTTGATGACTGGCTTCTGGCGCGGCGAGGAAAGTGAGATTGTCCGGCTGCACCTCACTCCTACAATCTGGGAACCTTGGCATATCGAGTCGCTTGACGGGGCAGCGGCCGCATTGGGCGTGGCGCAGCATCCGGTGCACTTAAAAGTCGACACCGGGATGGGCCGGCTCGGTGTAGGCGTTGACCAACTTCCCGGCGTGCTTGCCGGATTGAAAGAAGCAGAGCATCTTGTGTTGGAAGGACTCTCGACCCATCTGGCATCTTCCGAAATTATGGACGCGCCTTCGGTTGCCGAGCAGGAACGCAGCTTCGGCGCGGCCCAGCGCATGGTGCGCGAGGCGGGTTTCGACCCCATCTTCGTGCATATGGCCAATACCGGAGCGGTGATTTCTAGGCGGGAAACTTGGAACAGCATGGTGCGGCCCGGAGTTGCGCTCTACGGTTATTACCTGCCGTTTCAGCGCGCAGGACGTGAGGTCAGCGGGGGCACGCTGCGTTTGCCGGTGAAGCCGGTACTTACCTGGAAGACGCGTATCCTCTCATTGCGCGACTTTGGAGCGAATCAGGCGCTGGGCTATGGCGCGACTTATGTGACCAAGGCTCCCGCGCACGTTGCGGTGCTGCCCGTGGGCTACGCCGACGGATACAACCGCCAGCTCTCCAACCGTGGCCGGGTGATCCTGCGCGAACACTACGCTCCGATCGTGGGACGGATCTCGATGGATCTTACGCTGGTAGATGTCACCGGCATTCCGGGTGTTGCGGTCGGAGACGAAGTCATCCTGTTGGGCGCGGGCGAGGGTTTGAGTGTAGATGCGCTTGAGCATGCTGAACTGGCCAACAGCACTCCGTACGAAATTCTCTGCAACATTTCGAAGCGGGTTCCGCGAAGGTACGGAAACTAATCAAGGTGCTATCCATTGTGGATTGTCACTCCGGAGCGAAGCGAGGGATCTGGGTGTTTGCCCGTGACGACGACACGGGCAATATGGGCAAGCATCTAGATCCCTCGTTTCGCTGGGGACGACAACCGCTTTTCCGAGTCGTGTCCATTCAGAGGCGAAATATGGAGTGCCGACCGCCGATTGTTACTGCTCCGTGAACGCCGCCTAATCCCGCGTCTCCCGCTTGTTACACTGGAAGGTTAACCATGCCTTCGCGCTACGCACAGTGGATGTACGACTGGGAACACCGGCTCACGTCGGTGGACAATAACCGCGTAGTGCGTCCGCTCGAGTGGGGCGTGGAGTGGGCGCGGGACTGGCCTTGCCGCAATGGATTCCGTTCCGGCCACAGCAGCCGGACAATCCTGAGAAGTTCATTCTCGATTACAACCGGCGTATCGTGGCGGCGAGCGACGAATTTTATTCGTACACGCGCCCGAGCGATTTCCGGCTGGAGACGCCGTGAGGTGCAAGTCTTCTCGACGCGGGAGGTTCCCGATGCGAAGCTTGAGGCGAAGGTCAAAGGAACGTTCGGAGAATTTCTGCGATTCACTTCGCCGGTAAAGACTCCCTATCCTGAAAACAATCTGGTGAATGCGCGCTGGTTTCCGGCGCAGGGACGGCGGGCCATCGTTCTTCTGCCGCACTGGAATGCGGACGCGATTGCTTACGCCGAGTCTGTGCCGGCGTGATGAACATGCTGGGCATCGCGGTGTTGCGGCTGAGCATGCCATATCACGACATCCGCATGCCTGCCGAGATCAGCCGCGCGGACTATGCCGTTTCCGCCAATATCGGCCGCACGCTCGATGCGGTGCGGCAGGGCGTGGTCGATATTCGCAGCTGTCTCGACTGGCTCGAGCAGCAGGGCTACAGCCAGCTCGGCATCGTGGGCACGAGCCTGGGTTCCTGTTACGCCTTTATCGCGGCGGCGCACGATCCGCGCATTCGCGTGGCGGCGTTCAATCATGCGTCCACCTACGTGGCCGACGTGGTGTGGCACGGGCAGTCGACGCGGCACATCCGGCAGGGGATGGAAGCAGCAGATCGATCTGGAACGTTGCGGCAGGCATGGCTGGCGGTGAGTCCGATGTCGTACTTCAAGCAATTTTCGCGCTGGCCGCGGAAGTCGCTGATCGTTTATGCGAAGTACGATCTGACTTTTCTGCCGGAGCTTTCGCGCGCAGGTGGTGGAGGAATTTGAGCGGCACGGACTCGATCACAAGGTCGTGGTGCTGCCCTGCGGCCACTACACGATGGGCGAAACACCCTACAAATACATGGACGGGTGGCACTTGGCTTCGTTCTTGCGGACGGCGTTTTGAAAAGCAGCACTCAGCAGTCAGCTAGGGCATTCAGCGATTGAGGCAGCGTTTACTTCCCAGAGGCAGGAAGAGGAGACTTTGGCGCTGAAGTGTGCCGTCGAAGCGACCTCAGCGGCTAAAGCCGATCACGTTTTGGACACTGGATCGGCTCGGTTGAACTACCTGCGGTAGTGCCGGATGACGTGGCTCATTTAGAATGTAGCGATGCAATCTGCGCAAGTGGCAATTCCGATGCGATCGTCGAGCCCCGCCGCGGACGAGTTTCTGATCAGCACGGATCGCGCCGCCTCGATCTGGACGTGATTCACGGGTTCCTGACGAATTGCTACTGGGCGAAGGGAATTCCGCGGGAAGTGTCGCTCGATCCATCGAGCAGTCCCTCTGCTTTGGCGTTTATGATGGTAGCGGCGCACAGGTGGGCTTTGCGCGGGTCGTCAGCGATTTCGCCACGGTCGCTTATATCTGGGCGACGTATTCATTCTGGAATCTATCGTGGGCGCGGGCTGAGCAAGTGGTTGATGGAGTGCATCATGCAGCATCCCGCGCTGCAGGATCTGCGGCGCTGGATTCTGTTAACCCGCGACGCGCACGGGCTGTATTCGCAGTTTGGTTTCACGCCGGTGAAGTCGCCGGAGCGATACATGGAACTGCACCGGCATGATCCGAACCGCTGTAGAGCGTAGCTTGCAATTCGGTGCAGATGCTGCAGCTGAGACTGCAAGCAACGTCTCGACGAGAATTCCATGAAAAATCCGCTACGATGTACCGCTCGCTTGTCGAAAGCGATCCGCAGATTGCCGCCGCCATCGACAACGAGACCCGCCGCCAGCACGAAGGCCTGGAACTGATTGCCTCGGAGAATTTTGTCAGCGAAGCCGTGCTCGAAGCCGCGGGCTCGGTGTTCACGAACAAATATGCCGAAGGATATCCGGGCAAGCGTTATTACGGCGGCTGCGAGTTTGCCGACGTGGTCGAGAACCTGGCGCGCGACCGGGCGAAGCAATTGTTCGGAGCCGAGCATGCCAACGTGCAGCCGCACGCGGGATCGCAGGCCAACATGGAGGCCTATGCGGCGGTGCTGCAGCCGGGCGATACGATTCTGGGACTGAATCTGGCGCATGGCGGGCACCTCACGCACGGCCATCATCTGAATTTTTCCGGCAAGACTTACAAGATCGTTCCTTACGGCGTGACCAAAGAAACGGAGACCATCGACTACGACGAATTGGAAAAGCTCGCGGAGAAGGAACGCCCGAAGCTGATCATCGGCGGAGGCAGCGCTTACCCGCGCATCATCGATTTCGCGCGCATGCGGCAAATTGCCGACAAAGTGGGTGCGCTCTATCTGGTCGACATGGCGCACTTTGCCGGACTGGTGGCCGGCGGCGCGCATCCTTCGCCGGTGCCGCACGCGCAGATCGTGACTTCGACCACGCACAAGACTCTGCGCGGGCCGCGTGCGGGAATGATTCTTTCCAAGGCCGAATTCGCGCAGGCGATCGACAAGGTCGTGTTTCCCGGGATGCAGGGCGGGCCGCTGGTCCACATCATCGCGGCCAAAGCAGTGTGCTTTCAGGAAGCGATGCAGCCGGAGTTCCGGGAATATGCGCGCCAGGTTGTGGCCAACGCCAAAGTGCTGGCGGAGACGCTGGCCGACGAAGGCTTCCGCATTATTTCCGGCGGCACCGACACGCACCTGATGCTGGTCGACGTTTTCTCGAAGGGAATGCTGGGCAGCGAGGCGGAAAAGGCGCTGGGCGAAGCCGGAATCACGGTCAACAAGAACGCGATTCCGTTCGACACCAATCCCGCCGATGAAGCCGAGCGGCATCCGCATCGGGACGCCGGCCCTGACCACGCGCGGCATGAAAGAAGCCGAGATGCGCCAGATCGGCCGCTGGATCGCCGAGGCGCTGTCTGCATCGGACGGATGCAGCGGTGCTCGGCCAGAGTTCGCAAACAGGTGCTCGATCTGTGCGAGGCGTTCCCACTTTACGCCGAGCGCCGGGCAAAGGCACAGGCTGAAGTCAGGGCTTAGCCGCTGCTTGAAAAAAGGAACTTGTCGTCCCGAGCGAAGCGAGGGATGACATCGAATGAGGCGCGACTGAAGAATCGTAGGATGTAATTCAGCTGTCAACCCACTAGCGCTCTATGATTAAATGCCAGCGGTGAAGATCGCCATCGACATCCGGCGGATGACCGAGTTTGGCGTAGGCACGTATATCCGCAACGTGGTGCGCACGCTGGGGCGGCTCGACCGCGAGAACAAATATTTTCTGATCGGATCTCCGGCCAAGGTGGAGGAAATCGGCGTTCTGCCGCCCAACTTCCAAACTGTCGAGATGTTCGCGCCCGAGCGTTCCCTAACGGATACCGTGAGTTTCGTGCAGCCCTGAAGCGGCTGGACTGCGACCTGGTACACATTCCCAATCTTTTTTCCGTGCCGCGGGCGCTGCCTTGCCCTTATGTCATGACGGTGCACGACATGCTGGAGCACATGTCGCGCGCCCGCGAGCAGAGCGGCTTCTGGCGCTCGATTTACTTTCAGACAACCAAACGGGTTCTCGCCGGGGCGGCGCGAATTTTTGCCGTCTCGAATTTCACGCGAGAACGAAATCGAAAAGCTGTTTGAGATTCCGTCCGAGCGGATCGAGGTAGTCTACAACGCCATCGACGAGCGCTTCCTGCGCGGCCACGCCAGTGAGGCCGATCGCGATTTGATCGCTCGCCGCTACCAGGTGACGTATCCCTTTCTGCTGTATGCCGGAAGAATCAGTCCGCACAAGAATGTCGTGCGCATGATCGAGGCCTTCTCCGCACTGAAAACGGAGCTGGAACGGGATCAGGCATATCCCGATCTCAAGCTCATCATTATTGGAGACGATCTTTCCGGCAATCCTGACTTGCGGCGAACCGTCGTGCGCAGCGGAGTGCAGAACGATGTGCGCTTTCTGGGATTCATCCCCATCGAAGTGCTGCGGATTTTCTATGACGAGGCGAAGGTCTTTGTCTTCCCTTCGCTGTACGAAGGTTTTGGTCTGCCTCCGCTGGAAGCCATGGCGCATGGAACGCCAGTGGTGACTTCCAATGTGTCATCTCTGCCCGAGGTGGTGGGAAATGCGGCGGTTCTGGTCAATCCTGAAAATGTGTTCGAGATCATGCGCGCTCTGCACCGGGTTCTAATGGACCAATCTCTGCGTGACCGCATGAAAGAGCGCGGCTATCAGCAGGCGGCAAAGTTCTCCTGGGACGATTCAGTGCGACGGATTTTGGAGGCATACGGGCAAATCGCCAACACAGGCCGAACCCAGCCTGCTCAACAGCCGGTCGCCGACTGAAGACTTTCCCTGAGCGTCTCACCTCGAACGCGCTATTTCAGCAAGGGCTGGCCCGGCGACAGAATGGCGAGTTTTTGAAGTTTGGCGGTAATGCGGGTCTGGTCGGCATCGGTTTTTGCGGCGGCTAGGCGCTTGCGCAACTGGACAATTTTTTCTTTACGGGTACGGCGCCGGCGAATCTCCGGCCGGCGGCTGGGTGCGGACATTGGGTGCTCCTGACAATGAATTTGGAAAATCTGTTGGCAGCCGGACCTGTAAGCCGAATTCTGTCCGCGGGATTGCTCCTGCTGGACGGCCATTCCTCTGGGCCGCGCATCGCTGCGCGGCTCTAGCGACCTACCCGAAGGTTGGACGCACCGAGCCGGCACGTGTCCGCTAACTTGATTCAAAGAACCGAGGCCGCGAACTTCCTCCCTATTTGGTCTTGCTCCGTGTGGGGTTTGCCCTGCCCGCGGCATTACTGCCGCGGCGGTGCGCTCTTACCGCACCTTTTCACCCTTACCCAGCCGGTGAAGGCTGAGGCGGTATGTTTTCTGTGGCACTTTCCGTCAACCGGGCTTGAACCCGGCCTCCCGGACGTTATCCGGCACACTGCTCTGCGGAGTTCGGACTTTCCTCTCCCCGCATCCGAAGACGCGGAGAGCGACCGTCCGGTCCGGCTGCCCACGGAATCATTATCTCATGGGGCGTCCGGCTGCCGGCTTTCGGCTTCCGGAACCCTATTCATTCAACATCGCTTTTACGCCCATCCCATAAGTTAGGCTGATAGACTTAGCGCTTACTAGGGGCGCTGGCTTCCGGAAGCCGGACGCCAAGAGCCGGAAACCGATCTCATGAACATTGCCGAAGCCATTCGAATCGCGCTGCGGTCGCTGTGGGCCAATAAGCTACGCTCCGTGCTTACGCTCTTAGGCGTAGTGATCGGCATCGCGGCGGTAATTGCGGTAGTGACATTCGTTTCCGGGATTCAGGACTACGTGGCGAAAAAGATTTTCAACCTTGGTGCGGACGTGTTCATCATCGGCAAGACGTCGCCGGTTGAGACCAACGTCGAGCATTTCCTGGCCGCCGAGAAACGCAAGAACCTTGTGCTTGAGGATTACCAGGCCGTGCTTGAGGCCTGCCGTCATTGCGACTACGTGGGAGCGCTGATGCGCGGCAGCGGGCGCGTAAAGCACAACGAGCAATCGATCAGCGACACGACGATTCAGGGTATTACGCCGTCCGTTGCGTCGATTCTCGATACCGATTTAACTTCGGGCCGCATGCTGAACGATACGGATTTGAACAACCACTCGCAGGTTGCCGTTGTGGGCACCGACATCGTTGAACATCTGCTGGGCGGCGCCGATCCGATGGGCCAGGAAATTCGCGTGGATGGTTGGAGCTACCAGGTGATTGGCGTCGGCAAGAAGAAAGGCAAGACGCTGGGACAGAGCGCGGACAATTATGTGTTGATCCCTGTCACTGTCTACCTGAAGCAGTATGGAGCGCACAACAGCAGTATTCGGATTTGGGGCAAGGCCACGGCGACGGGCGCTCCGCTGAACCAGGCAATTGACGAAGCACGCGTGGCGCTGCGCGCTCACCGGCATGACCGTCCCGGCGAGGAAGACAGCTTCGAAATCGAGACTAACGCCAGCCTGCTTTCGATCTGGTCGGGGCTGAGCAGCACGTTTTTTATGGCGACCATTGGGATTGCGGCCGTGTCTCTGGTGGTGGGCGGAATTGTGATCATGAACATCATGTTAGTCTCAGTGACCGAGCGTACGCGTGAGATCGGGATCCGCAAAGCGCTGGGCGCGCGGCGGGACGACGTGCTGCTTCAGTTTCTGATCGAGGCCGTGATTCTGGCGTTGATCGGCGGAGTGCTGGGCGTCCTCGGTGGCGTAATGGTTGCTGAGTTCGTCACTCTCGTAATCGGCATGCCGTCATCGATCAAGCTTTGGGCTGTAGCGGCGGGATTGCTCGTGGCGGCTAGTGTGGGAGTTTTTTTTGGAGTCTATCCAGCGCGTAAAGCTGCGCGGCTGGACCCGATTGTGGCGCTGCGGTTCGAAATGTAAGAAAGGCTTCCGGCTTTCGGCTTCCGGAAGCCGATCGGCGGAAGCCGGAAGCCGGCTTATGATACGCAAAGACGAATTCGGCGAAATCTTCCGCATGGCGGCGGAGACGATCCGCGGCAACAAGTTGCGCTCGGCACTCACCGTTTTGGGCATTGTGATTGGGGTGGCGGTCGTCATCGGCGTCTCTTCGATCGGACGCGGGCTGGACGAGAACGTGCGCCAAATCGTCAGCAGTATCGGTTCTGATGTGGTGTTTGCTTTCCATTTGGAGCCTTTTATTTTCGGCAGACCCACCGAAGAGATGCGCACTCGCAAGGAACTTACGTACGACGACGCTGTAGCCATTCGAGACTTAGCTCATGTCAAAGCCGTGACCGCGGGCGTGCGCTATTTCCGCCCGGAACTGGGCGTCGGATCTTTCGCGGTAAAGTATGGCGACAAAAAAGCCAAAAACACGATCCTCGAAGGCGATCAGGCTTCCGCCAAGGAAGTCTTCGACTTGCTGATCGCGTCGGGAAGATGGTTTAGCGAGGTCGACGAAGAGCATCGTTCGCCTGTGGTTCTGCTGGGCGCCGAGACCACCCAAGAGTTATTTGGCGCACAGGATCCAATCGGTAAGGAAGTAAATATCGAGGGCCAGCTTTTCACCGTGATTGGGACGGTCCAGCCGGTCAAAACGGTCTTCGGAGGCGGCAAGAATCCGGAGGATAACAAAGCTCTATTCCCGCTAAGCACGCTGCGCAAGCTTCATCCCGAACTCAAACAGCACTGGATCAGCGTGAAGGCAACATCGCACGACGATGTTCCAAAGGCCATCGACGAGATACGCGAGTTGCTGCGCCGCCGTCGTAAGGTCCCGCCAGATAAGCCAGACAACTTTGCGGTCTTTACCTCCGATTCCATCTCGGACGCCTGGAACCAGATTACTGGTGCACTGTTTGTCGGCATGTTCGCGATCTCCAGCGTGGCGCTCGTCGTAGGCGGCGTAGGTGTGATGAATATCATGCTGGTGAGCGTGACCGAACGCACGCGCGAGATCGGAGTGCGCAAAGCGATTGGAGCGCGCAAGCGCGACATTCTTTTACAGTTCACGCTGGAAGCGATCATGTTGACTGCGGTCGGCGGCATCATTGGCGTAACGGCGGGCGGGCTCGTCGTCTGGGTGATTCCGGTCATGTGGCCTTCGTTGCCGGCGCGCATGTCCGTGTTCTGGACTACATTCGGTTTTAGCGCCGCGGCCGGCGTCGGGCTGATCTTCGGGATTTATCCGGCGTGGAAGGCGGCGAACCTGGATCCGATCGAGTCGCTACGGTACGAATAAACTGGCCTGCGCCTGCGCATGATCCACACCAGCGTCAGAATCTTTCAGGTCGTCGGGATTCTAGGGTGTTTATCTAGTTCAATCTACTATCTGATCTGCCTCTGGAGCGCGATCGTATTTCTTCGCGAGCGCAAGGAGGGCGGGGGCGCCCGCCCCACACAATTTCTGCCGCCGGTCTCAATTCTTAAGCCGCTGAAGGGCACGGACCCGGATATCTACGAAAGTTTCCGCAGCCACTGCCTGCAGGATTATCCGGCATACGAAATTATTTTTGGCGTAAGCGATCGCGACGATCCAGCTGTCGCCAGCGTGTTGCAACTGCAGCGCGAATTCCCCGCCCTTACGATCCGTCTGGTTGTCTCCGCTAATAAACTCGGCGCCAATGTGAAGGTCAGTAATCTCGAGCAGATGTTGCCAGCGTCTCGCTATCAGTATTTGCTGGTCAATGACAGCGACATTCGGGTCGAGCCCGATTATCTTCGCCGGGTCATCGCGCCGCTGCTGAATGAAAATGAGCGCGTAGGAATGGTCACGTGTCTCTATCGCGGAGTGGCGGCTTCAACCGTTGGCTCAATATTGGAATCCCTCGGCATTAGCACGGATTTCTGTCCTGGTGTATTAGTGGCACGTCAACTGGAGGGCGGACTCAAGTTCGGACTCGGTTCCACGCTCGCCTTCCAGCGAGCTGACCTGGAGAGAATTGGGGGCTTCCGATCCATTGTCGACTTTCTCGCCGATGACTACGAACTTGGCCGGCGGATCGCCCATCTCGGCTTACAGGTTCTGCTCTCAGATGTGATCGTCGAGACTCATCTTCCAGCTTACGATCTGCGGGGATTTTTGGCCCATCAGTTACGCTGGGCGCGCGGCGTGCGAGACTCACGAACCGGTGGCTACATTGGATTGGTCACCACATATGGCCTGATGTGGGCGCTCCTCGCGCTAATATCCAGCCGAATGGCTTTGTGGTCGTGGATAGTATTTGGGGTAACCGCCCTCTTGCGTTTGGGGGTGGCGCTCGTAGTCGGCAAATCCGTACTTGCAGACCGGGGGCTAATCCGGAACTTGTGGCTGCTGCCATTGCGGGATCTGATTGCGGTTGCAGTGTGGGTTGCGAGTTTCGCAGGCCACACCGTGACTTGGCGCGGAGATCGGTTTGACCTGAAGAATGGTCGGCTGATCCGCATTGCGCCGCAGTAGTCGCATTCGGCTACGACCCTGAGATCAATTCGAAACGGCCATCCGAAAACAGCCGGTAGCGCCGCCCACGCCAGGAAATTGTATTTCCAAAAAATCCCGCGAGCCAAAAACAAAATCCCAACAAATCTTCAATCGGCAACAGCAGCCAGTTAATCTTTGCCCGCAAGACGCGAGGTGAGACCGTATAGGCCGCCCCAGCACGCACGATCACGGTCAAAGGCAAAACCGGCCACCACGCAGGTGCCGCTGCGCAGACCAGCAGCGCAAGCGGAAACGGCATGGTGAACAACTGTCCGATGTAGCCCACGGGACGCGAACGCCGCGTACTGCGGGCCCAGCGCAGCCGATGCTCCACATTCTGGTGCCACGTAGCGCTGCCAATATGGTGTTCGACAACATAAGAAGAGAGAATCACGCCATGCCCAGCCTCAGCCGCAAACTTTCCCATCACAAAGTCTTCCGCGAGATAGTCCTTCAAGCGCTCGAACCCCCCAATCGATAGCAGAACGCTACGTCTTGCGGCGATGGTCGGGCCTACGGCGAAGTGCGTGCCTTCCAGCATCCTCGCGACCAGAGCGCTGCCCCAAAAATCCGTGTTCATGCCCGTGGCTTCCAGACGCGACCATAAACTGGCTCCAGGGACTGCGCGATAAGGACAGGTTGCGACGCCGAGGTGACCGTCCTGAAATTCGGCCGCCACCGTGCGCAGAAGATCCGGAGTCACGCGAATGTCGCTGTCACTCATCACGACCAAATCGTTGTTGGCCACGGCCAGCATGCGATCGAGGCTAAACACTTTTGGGTTGGGATATGGCGGCTCCCCAGTGATTACCAACCGTGACGGAACTTTGGCAAACTCCGTTTGCAGGCGAGCCACGACTTCCGCGGCGGGATCCTCGGCCCGTCGAAGCGCGAACAAAATCTCAAATGACGGGTACTCTTGTTCAAAAAATGTGCGGAGATTCGATTCGAGGTCCAGGTCCAAGCCGGCAAGCGGCTTGAGGATGCTGATCGGCTCACAGCCAAGCAGAGTGGGCGGCCGCACAGTCAGGTAGCGAAACGCCGCCGCAATCTGCAACAGAGAATAAACGATGGCTCCGCAGAGGGCAAAAAGAAAAATGCCCGCCAGGAGTTTGCCCGGGCGCAGGTCAAAAAACAATAGCAATAACGCCGCACTTGCACCCGAAAGCATGGAGCCAATCAAGACCAAGTCACCAATTATACCTAGGGCTGGTACTGCGGCTCCGCGAGACTGGGGTGGTGAGTTAAAGCGTATCGAATTTTAAGAGAGAGCTGCTTTAATGAGTAGGGCTTCTGCAAGAAGTTGGTTTCAACACCAAGCACCTTGTGGTCAAGCACGGTCTTGCCGGCATAACCAGAAACGAACAGCAGCCTTGTTTCCGGCCGCAGTTGGGCGAGTTCCATGGCCAACTGCCCGCCGCTCATGTTCGGCATGACTACGTCGGTAAAGAGCAGGTGGATGGTTGAGCCATGTCTTTTCGCCACGGACAAGGCATCGACCCCATCCTTGGCTTCGAGAACCGTATATCCCTGGTGAGTGAGAAATTCTGTCGTTGCCCGCCGGAGAGCCTGCTCGTCTTCCACCACCAGAATTGTTTCCGATCCGCGCGTTACGCTTTCGTTCTTGGGATTCTCGGCGGGATGGGAATTGTCACGCCGACCCAGGCACGGCAAATAGATTTTGAATGCCGTACCGGTGCGGCGTACGCTGGTCGCCCAGATGAACCCTTTATTCTGCTTCACGATCCCGTATACCGTTGCCAGTCCCAACCCGGTGCCCTTGCCCAGCGGCTTCGTCGTGTAGAAGGGCTCGAAAATGTGCGGCAAATGCTTGGAAAGGATGCCCATTCCGGTATCACTCACGCTAATCAGAGCATAGCGTCCGGGAGGGAGACCTTCTTGTTTGCTCGGTCGGGGATGGTTCTCCACTCTCACGTCGGAAGTTTCAACGCGAAAATGGCCGCCTTGCGGCATAGCGTCGCGTGCATTCGCAGCCAGGTTCATTAAGACCTGCTCAATTTGCAGTGGATCCACTCGCACTCGCCCTAATCCCGCACCTCGCACGAAGGTGAACTCTATGTCTTCCCCAATAAGTCGGGGCAATGTGTTGGCAATTCGGGCGATCACTTGATTCAGATCGGCCACTCGCAACGCCTGCGGCTGCTTGCGGCTGAAGGCGAGCAGTTGGTGGGTTAACTCGGCGGCTCTCCGCGCCGCCAGAAGAATCTCCTGAATCTTGGCTTCCAGCGGACTTGGCTGAGGCACCGTGTCCAAAGCCAACTCCGCGTAGCTGGTGATAATGGTCAACAGATTGTTGAAATCGTGAGCCACGCCCCCAGCAAGGTTTCCGATTGCGTCCATCTTTTGGGACTGCAGGACCTGAGCTTCCAGGCGCAGCCGCTCAGTCAAGTCGCGTCCGTTCGAGATGAAATGCGTGATCTGACCAGCCGCATCCCGCAGCGGAGAGATGCTCTCTTCTACTTGATACGGCTCGCCGTTTTTTTTGCGGTTCGTCAGAATGCCGCGATAGGTGTCCTCTGCCAGGATCGTCTTCCAGATTCTATGATAGACCTCGGGTCCCTGCTCGCCCGATTTCAGAATCCGCGGGATCTTGCCGCACATCTCATCGCGATGGTATCCGGTAAGAAGCTCGAATGCCGGATTAACATACTCAATGATCCCATGCAGGTCCGTGATCATGATCATGTCGGCCGACTGTTCGACCGCCCGTGACAGTTTTCGCAACGACTGTTCGGCATTGTGCTGCCCCTGTTGCAGGGAGTGCACCGACAGCGTATTGCGTATAGTGCGTATCAACGTCGCCCCATCCAGCCGTGATTTGGCCACGCAATTCCAGCTTCCACCTTCAATGATTTCGGCGGCCGTTTTCTCCTCCGTATCTTCTGTCAACAGGATGAAAGGGACCGACACCCCGGCGTGCAGAAGCTCCGCCAGGAAATGGATGGCCTCCGCGTCCCCGGTTTCGCGGTCGAACAGAATCAGGCCGTAGGTCTTCTGCTTCAGCATCGCCTTGGCTTCTTCCAACCCGTGAGCATGTTCCAGGTCCGCCGACAGCATGTTGCGGGTTCTCTCCAAAATCTCCCGAATCAAGCAAAAGTCTTCCTCTTTCTCACCCACCAACAAAACACTTAGCGGTTTCGTTGCCAGGGCGGGTTTTGCGGCGATCGACACGAAAATTCTCCGTCTTTAGGTAACATCGGTATGTCAAGGTATTCACGTTGCTTAGGGTGGAAGTTTCCAGCAGTACGGCGCATCAGGATTCCCAAATTGGAGCCAGTATTAACTTGGGAAAAAGAATTACAAACAGAACATTAGTGTCTAGCTTGGGGAGCCAGCCCTCCTCGCTATGAGACTGTCAGCTCCTTTTCTGTTAACCAATCTGCAATTGCCTCGTCTAATCCTTCGGGCTCCGCTAACCCCTGCGTGCGGAGGAAAGGAACCAGTTTCGAAGAAGGCGCCGTTCTGCCAATCAGCTCTGGGAATAAATCGACTCCCGTGGGGTTGAGTAGGTGGGGATGGAAGCAACCTGCGTCACAATAGGGGGATGTATGGAAAACGGGCAGACCGCAAGTGGTTTGATGAGGCCGGTAGAACGGTATGACATTGGCCAGGTGCAGGAAGTGATCCGACAGGCGCATGGCGAGCTGCGTCAGTTACTGCAAAAACGCGCTGAAATTATGAAGCGCATCGGCACCGTCAAGCAGACCATCTCTGGCTTGGCGAACCTGTTTGGCGATGCGCTTTTGAGCGAAGAGTTGATGGAAATGCTCGACCGCAAGAGCAGCGGCCGCCAGCCGGGCTTTACCAAGGCCTGCCGCATGATCCTGATGGAAGCCGGGCACGCCATGAATGCGCGCGACATCTGCGACCATTTCCAGCAGAAGATGCCTGCATTGCTGGCCCGCCACAAGGACCCGATGGCTTCGGTCACGACCGTCCTAAACCGTCTGGTGGAATACGGCGAGGCGCAGGCGGTGATCTCCAATGGCAGACGGGCGTGGCTCTGGATTGCAGAAGTATCCGCCGAGACTCCGGCGTCGCCCGGCGAATCAGGCTGGGTTGCCAGTTAGTCCGGCATAGCGTCTCCCTGAGCAGAACGGGTCCCCTGCACCCTTGTCTTGTTCGTGGCAGAGTCGTCGTTATCCCGGCGGCAGCAGCATTCCTTTTTCCAAATGCCGCGTCACGTGCGCGTATGACGCTGCGTGCGGATCGTGGGTCACCATGACGATTGTCTTGTGAAAGTCCTCGTTCAGGCGCTTCAGAATTTCCAACACTTCCGTAGCGGAATGGCTGTCCAAATCGCCGGTGGGCTCGTCCGCCAGCAGCAAGGTTGGATCGCTTACGATTGCCCGCGCAATCGCCACGCGCTGTTCCTGGCCTCCCGAAAGCTGCTTGGGCAGGTGCCCAACTCGATCCTCGAGTCCGACCAGCTTAAGCGCGGTCAAGACGTGATCGCGGCGCTGCTGCGAAGTCAATTTCGTCAGCAGCAACGGTAGTTCCACGTTCTCAAAGGCGGTGAGCACGGGAATCAGGTTGAACGTCTGAAAAACATAGCCGATGTGCTCGTTGCGCCAGCGGGCAATCTTCGAGTCGCTGAACCGAAAAATATCCTGCCCTTGCACCAGCAGTTCGCCGCTGGTCGGCCGGTCGATCGCCGCGATCATGTTCAGCAGCGTGGTCTTGCCCGACCCCGATGGCCCCATCAGGGCCAGGAATTCGCCCTTGGCGATGTCGATCGACACATCGTCGAGTGCGGTCACCTGAAAAGCATCGCGCTTGAAAATCTTGCTGACGCCGCGAACCTGTACGACTTTAGTGCCGGTGGCAACGTTCGGTTGTGCGACTGTGCTCATGATTGCCCCTTGATTTTGATTTTGTCTCCATCTTTCAATGTGGCTGGTGCGGTAGTAATCACGCTTTCGCCTCCAACCAGTCCGTCGACGAGCGCTCCATCGCTGCGCTGGCCAACAACGCGGACGTCGCGCGCGACCGTCTTTCCGTTATAGGCGATCAATACAATCTTCCTGCCGTCGCGATCGCGAATCGCCGCTGAGGGCACGTACACGCCTGCGGGCCCTTTAACATTTTTCGGAGTGTCGTTCGCCAAAAACTTCACGGTAGCGTTCATCTCCGGCCGCAGTTGAACCTCGGGATACTTGCCTGGGTTCGACACCTGCACTTTCACCTGCACCGTAGCTTTTTGCCGGTTCGCTTCCGGAGAAATTTGCGCGATCACGCCGTCATATTCTTTGTCGGGATATGCGTCAGTTGTCACCTTTGCCCGCTGCGTGGGACCAAGACGGGCGAAATCCGCTTGCGCTATATCAAGTTCGACTTGAAGGTCGTTGAGGTCCGCCAATGACACCACCGATCCCTGCGGCCCGCCTGCGGCTGCGCTGGCGAACTGTGCGGTAATCAGCTCGCCTTTCTCAGCCGTGCGGTCCAAGATCGTGCCCGTTACAGGAGCGCGGATCACAGTGGCGTCCAATTGCGACTTGGCATAATCAAGCTGGCCCTGGGCCTGCATCATCGCGCCCTGGGCACGGGCGATCTCCTCCGCTCGCGGGCCGATTTTTGAAAGTTGAAACGCTTTCTCCAACGAATTCACGCGCTGTTGATCCGACTCGAACTTGGCAGTTGCATCATCCAGCGCCTGCCGTGAAACTACGCCTCCGCTGGCCAATTCCTTTGTACGATCAAGGATCAGCTTGTCGTTCACCAGCGTAGCGCGAGCTTCATCCAGATTGTGCCGCGCCTGCTGAACTTCTTCCGGCCTCGACCCGTGCTGCAATTCGTCCAGATAAGCGCGGGCATTCGCTTGCGCGCCTCGAGCCTGTTCATAGGACGCACGGAACTCCTGATCCTCGAGGCGAACCAATACTTGGCCTTCCTTCACCTTGTCGCCCTTCTCCACGCCGATCCATGCCAGGCGGCCGGTGACTTTGGAATTCACATTGATGGTGTGGTGAGCCACGATGTAGCCTGTAGCCGAGAGTACGGTGCCGCCCGCATCATTCCCGCTGGTTTCCGCGGTAGCGCGGACGACCTCGACCTCTGGAACATCCAACGAGAACATGCGGTAGGCCAAAGTGATCAAGCCGAGCAGCACTACCACCGCGATGCCGCCCAGGATGTAACGACGCGCCCAGGCCGGAGGCTCTCCGCTGGAGTCGCCGCGCTGAGAACGATCGATGCGCAGGCTCTGCAGGTCTTCGTGCTTTGTATCAATCGCCATAAGAATGTTTACGTATTCCGCTCTCCCCAAGTTTCATAACCCGCCTTGTAGCGCCGCCGTCTTAGCGGTTCTACTCGTTCGCTAGCTGCGCAGCGCGCTGAGAATATTCTGCCGCGCGGCATGCCACGCCGGAGCCAGTCCGCCCACGAATCCCATGATCAAGGCGAACAGAATTGCGTACATCGCCACCTGTGGGGTGATGCGCAAGGCGAACACCACTTCGCTGAAGGTCACGGCATTGGACGTGCCGGTCTGCATTCCGTTGAACGGAAGCATCAGCAAAATTCCTGCGGCCGCACCCAGAAGCGCCAGCAGCAGAGATTCCAGCACAAAAGACGTCAGAATCGAAGGCCGCGAGAAGCCGATTACCCGCAGCGTCGCAATCTCTCGTCCACGATATGCCACTGCCGCATACATCGTATTCATAGCGGCGAAGATCGACCCGATTGCCATGATGAACGCCACCACGATCCCAATCACCTTGATGGGCGCGCCAGAACTTGTCTGCTTCGCGTAATAATCCGTCTCCAGCATTCCTTCGAGTTTCAGTCGCTGATCGTCGCTGACCCGGTTCTTGAGTGCGTCGGCGGAAATGGGGTCGGTCGCTCGCAGGTACGCCGAGGCAAATCCACCTTGCCGGTCGAAATCCGAGGCCATCTGGTTCACGTCACCCCAGACTTCCGACTCGTACGCCGAGCCCCCGGCGTCAAACACTCCCACCACCTTCCATGATCCCTTGCCAAACTCCATTGTGTCGCCGATGTTCGCGTGGGTGAAGCGATCACGAATCGATTTGCTGACAACCACTTCCCGTTGGCCCGTCTGAAACCAGCGTCCTTCCACCAGTTTCGCGCTGGGCCGCATTTCCAGGCCGTCGGGCATCATTCCCCGCACGGTTACATTGACTTCGCCCGTGCCATCTTTTCGCGGAAGAATGATCACGACCACCCACTCACCTGAAGTCATCGGCTCACCATGGCTATCCTTCGCGATACCGGGAAGAGTCTTCAGCGTGGGATAGAGCGAAGCGTCGAACCCGCCCGACAACTCCGCCTCCGACCCTTTGCGCAGTACCAGCACGTTCAGCGGATTGCCGCTGTTGACAAAGGCGCGATTCAATCCGGCCAGCAGCGCCATGAGAAAGATCGCCGTCGTGACGGTGAGTGCGATTCCCAAGGCCGTCATAAGCGTAAGCCCCTTGCGGAGCCTTAGATTGCGAACGTTATAACTGATCGGTATCGCCATAAATGAACTCTATTCCTCTAGCGCGGGCATCCTTTTGACTTCGCTCAGGGCACGCTTGGCCGGCTGTCGTAAGGGCATTCTGCCCTCGCCGGTAGCGCTACTAGCCGATGTGACGGAGTCCCTCCACAATGTTAATGCGCGACGCATTGTAAGCCGGCAGGTATCCACTCACCAATCCCAGGGTCACGGCAACCAGTAGGGACAATCCCGCCGTTTGCGCGTTGATTTTCATGGCGAGCGGAACCCCCAGCGCGATGAAACCGCGCGTCAGAAAATAAATCACCGGGACCGCCGTCAAAATCCCCAGTACTCCGCCTGCGACGGCCAATGCTACAGCCTCGCTTACGAAGATCGACAGCACACGCCGCCGTGTAAACCCCAGGGTTTTCAATACCGCGACTTCGCGGGTGCGGGTCCGCACCGACATCGCCATGGTGTTGGCTGAAACCAACATGATGGCAAACACTACCGCGCCGCAAATGCCCAGGATGAAAGCCTTCACGTTGCCTAGAGATGCGACAAACCCAAGCTGAAACGCCTTCTCGCTTTCCGTTTTCGTCTGCAGGGGCGAGTTGCGAAATATGGCATCCACTTCTCTGGAAACCCGTGCCACGTCATTGGCCGACTCGATCTGCGCGGCGTACCAGCCGACTTGCCCTTTGAACCAACTTACCGACTCTTCCAGATACTTGGCATTGAAATAGAGCGAGTTCTGCGGAGGATCTCGATGATAAATGGCACGGATCGTGAGATCGAGATTCGCCGGAAAAATCTTCCCCTGTATCGTAATGCGGTCTCCTATCTTCCACCCATACTTGTTCGCCAGCGTTACATCCACCAGAGCCCCAGTTCGATCCTGCTGCCAGGCCTTCAGTTGATCCGGCGGGACGATTTTGTCCGACGCCACTTTCAGATACTCGTCTGGGTCCGTACCGACCTGGGAAAAGAAATGCTCCGGCCGGTCATCGATATAGCGGCCTCCAAACCATGTGAGAGGCACCACCGCCACCACCCCGGGCACGCTGCGGATTTTGTCGCGATAGTACGCCGGCAGCAAAAACGCCAACGAAACCCGGTCGCGCGTGATCACGCGCCTGGCCGCTTCCGGCGCGACCTGGTCTATATAGAACGACCGCCAGATGCAGATCATCAGCGTGAGCAACAGCAGCGAAAAGCTGATGCTGATCATAGTCAGCAGGCTGCGCCGCTTATTCCGGAATGTGTTGCGCACGACAAAACTGCCCAGCGTCATAACTTCATCCGATGTGTCGTAATCCGTCGACTATGTTTATCTGGGACGCGGTATAGGACGGCACCGCAGAACTTAACAATCCCACCAGCCCAGATGTGAGAAGCGCCGCCAGCCATATTCCCAGTGTCACCTTCATGGGGAAAAAACTGAAGAACTGAGGAGAGTGGGTCAGGCCGTAAACCATCAACCACCCCAACCCGGCTCCAAGCAATCCTCCCGCCAACGACAGCGCCACCGCTTCGCTAACGAATAGACCCAGCACGCCGCGCCTGGTGAAGCCAAGCGTCTTCAGTACAGCTACTTCGCGCGTGCGCTCGCGAATGGACATGGCCATGGTATTGGCCGATACGAGCAGCGTAGCGAAGACCACCGCCGAGCAGATGCTCAGAATGAAGGCTTTTACATTGCCCATCATGGCCACGAACTCCAAGCCGAAAGCCTTCTCGCTTTCCGTTTTGGTGGGCTGAGGCGAGTTCCGAAACGTATCGTCTACGGCGCTGGCAATTCTACTTACATCGGATGGAGAAGCCGCAAGGATGCTAAAAGTACCGGCTCTACCTTTGAAAAGATCCACAGCTTCTTCCACGTATTTCGCGTTGAAGTAAACCGATTTGTTATCCGGATTGGTGTGATATATGCCGCGTACATTCAACTCAAGGTTGATTGGATAAATCGTACCCTGCAATACAATTCGATCGCCGAGCTTCCATCCATACTTCTTGGCCAAGGAGTCGTTTACGATCACGCCCTGGCGATCGCGCTGCCACGCTGTGGCTTGCTCTTCTGGCATTCCGACGTCGCGGTACGTTTTGAAGAATTCCTCTGGATCGGTGCCAAACTGCGCGAAAAAGTTCTCTGGCTTCTGGTCTTTGTAAATCCCGCCAAACCATGAGACCGGCACCACCGATACGACCCCGGGAATCGCCCGAATCTTTTCCCGGTAATAGCCGGGCAGATTGAATGTAAGAGAAACGCGGTGCCGAACCACTAACCTCTCTGCGGATTCAGCGCTGCCCTGGTCGAGGTAAAAAGCCCGCCAGATGGTCATCATCAGCGTGAGCAGAAGCAAAGAGAAAGCGATGCTCAACACCGTCAGAGTGCTGCGGCGCTTGTTGCGGAACGCGTTCTTCGTGACGAACCGGGTCAATGTCATGGGCGTACTCCAGAGGGTACGGGGAGCCGGGAACTTGGGGCGGTCGCGTCGCGGCCAAGCAAGGATAGACTAAGTGCCTGGCTATCGACAACCGCAGAAGACTCGATTCTTGCTGCGCCCCAAATGCTTCGTTCCAGAGAATCCCTTTCTTTGCGTTTCTATAGTTTCGCGGTATCGATTCTCGCCCGCAAGTGGAGATCGTCATCGGGCTGAGATGACAAATGTCACACAATACTAGACATAACAATTACAACTATCGCCGCAACGAAAAAGTTACGCCGAATTTCGGGATGCGTTGGATCCGGCCCATGTGCATTTATCGATTTGCATGAGTCGAAGCGTCGTTAGTCGGCCACAGCTTACAGGGCGGGAACCGAGGCGTCAATAGACGAAGATAGACCGTCAACTGCCCGCGTTGACGCCACCAACCCAGTGTTTCCAAGCTTACCTTGGTAACTCGAAGCTTGGCACGACCAGAGATATCCTAGCCCTACCCATTTTTCTTGGGTCTCTACCGATCGAGTTCTATCGCGCGTTGCGAAAGGCTCGCGATGGTGTAGAGCGGGAAAAAATAAATGCCTACGAAAATCGGCCATTTCGAAATCCTAAGTGAACTGGCGAAATCACCCACCAGCACGGTCTACAAAGCCCACGACCCTGAAAGCGGGCAGACGATTGCCCTGAAAGCCATTCAGTTGAGCGTGTTCGGGCAGAACGCCTCGGCGATTGAACAGGCGCTGCTTGCGGAGGCGGAGAACACCAAGGTTTTGAGCAATCCGAATATCACCAATATATTTGGTGCGGGTCAAATCGACAGCCAGTTCTGCGCCGGCATGGACTATGTCCAGGGCAACAGTATCGCTACAATGCTGGCTCGCCAAGAGGGATTTTCCATCTGGGATCTCCTCGATATCGGACGGCAATTATGCAGCGGCTTTGAACACGCGAAGTCGCACAACATTGTTCATTACAGTCTGGAGCCGGCCAAAATCATGTGCGGTTGGGACGGCACGGTCAAGATTTTGGGATTCGGCGTCTCCAGCGTGGGCAACTTCGTGCAACACGTTCCTCAGGGAGTTCCTTCGATCCTGTGTTACATGTCGCCAGAACAGCTTGAGGGCCAGGCCACCGACGCCCGTTCGAATCTGTTCAGCCTGGGGGCGATATTCTATGAGATGGTGACCGAGCGCAAGGCATTTGAGGGGGAAGACGTGAAATCCCTGCGCCAGAGCATTCTGGAAAGCACGCCGGTTGCGCCTCTCCACGTGAATCCTAAGGTGCATCCACTTTTGAGCGACCTGATTATGAAGGCGCTGATGAAAGATCCGGCACAGCGCTATCAGAGTGGCAAACAACTACTCGACGATCTGGAGAACTGCAAAGAGGCGAGGCCGGCGGCGCCCAAGAAGCCAGAGGCGCCCAAGGCCGCAATTAAGACGAACCTTGCGGCCCAGGCGAAGGTTGTGACGCCTGCCGCCGCGCAGCCAGTCGAAAAAAAGGTCGCCGCGCCGCAGGCACCAAACACGCAAGCGCAGCCAGCTGGTTTGGCAAAACCGGCTTCGAGACTCGCTACCCCGAAAACAGCGGCGGCGGCAGCGGGCGTGGGCGACGGCTCATTGTCTTCTCCGGAAATTCCGCAAGTCAACCGGTCGAGCAACCATGGGAAGCCGGCCAATGACGAATCAGCCCCGTCGGCGCAAATGTCTTCGGCCGTGAGCCATGAGCCGCAGGTCGAAACCTTCGACCCGCACGTTGCAGACGCTCCGAAAATCGCCATCGATCCGCTGATGGCTGAGGGGAGGCCCACCGGCAGCGCTGGCGTAAGCTTCTCCGAAATGACCGAACTTCCCCCGCTCAAGGAAGTCTATGTCGCTCCGGATCCCCCGCCTCCGCCGACTTCCTATGCGCCCATACAGTCTGTTGGGCCAACGGTGACGCGGTTTAAAGGTAACCATAAGACCGTCGAGAAGCCCAAAGTGCAGCCCCGCGAAGTTGCCGAGAAAGCACTTAAAGAGATCAAGAATGTACCGCCCAAACTGATACTCTATGCCGTTGCGGGGGCTGCTGCGCTGATCCTGCTCATCGGCATTGCAGTCACATTCTATGTTCACAGTCTGAACAGCGACGACGATTCTGGCGCGGGCCGCTCGGCCGCCGTGGCGCCAGCTCCAGTGCAGCCCGATGGCAGTCAACCAGCGACGCAGAATGCGACGACACGTGTCCCTGCCGCAAACCAGCCTGCAGAGACCCAAGGCCTCTCAGATCAGACAGGTGCGCCGTCGGAGCCCGAGACGCCGGAGGCTGAAACTGGTGTGCTCAGCGCACGGAGTGCGCGGAGGAGAGCCGCTCCGCCGATCATCCCTGGACAGTTGGCCATTGATTCAACCCCCCAGGGGGCCCAGGTTCAGGTGGATGGCAATAGTGATGGGAGCTGGGTCACACCTCTAACTTTGACGAATCTTCAACCCGGGCAGCATTCCATTGTTGTCAGCAAGTCGGGTTATTCCGCTGACTCGCGCACCATGAATGTGGTGTCAGGAAACCGCGCCACAACCGTCGTTCACCTGGCGAGGTTGATGGCCACTCTGGTGGTGAAGAGCGATCCCCGAGGGGCCAGCATCTACGTGGATGGGCGCGACATAGGCATCAAGACACCGGGACAGGTCAGCGTTGACAAAGGTCAGCACGTAGTGCTGGTTCGGATGTCGGGATACCTGGACGAAACCATGAACGCGCAGTTCGCGCTCGGGCAAGTTTTCAGCTTCTCTCCGACGTTGCGGCCTCTCGGCAACACTGAAAATCTCAAGACCGTTGGAAAGATGTCGAAACTGTTCGGCGGCAGGGGGCAGGCGGGACAGGCGATTCTGAGTATCCGCACGCAGCCGAAGGGCGCCCAGATCGCGATCAACCAGCATTTGGTGGAAAAGGCCTCGCCGGCGGACGTTGCCCTCGATCCCGGCAATTACGTGATCGACATAACAATGAGCGGCTACGCGCCCGTGCATAGGATCGTCACCGCCGATAAGGGCAATAAGGTAGTTATCGACGAAGTGCTGCAGCGGCAGTAAGACACGCTTATTGCTGCGTGAACGGACGGCTTTCGAGCTGGCGATTCCATCGAAAGAACCAGAGCCAATCCGCTCCCCCGACAGCCAGTTATCTTCCATGAAATGGATGATCAAGGACTGATCGGTCACCGTGTGATCGGCAAAGTTCTGCCGTGCATTGACCACCGTCCTTGGACCGGCCGCCACGCCCGCTTTAGAGGCTTGGCTGGAACTACGGGCGACTACATTCGGATGAGCGGTGAATACTCATCGGTGAAAGATCATGGCGGATCAAAACAGGGCCCGCGAAGATTGTTCGGATGCCCTTCTGTTTGCCGCGAATCTATTTCGGCAACTTGAAGTTGATGGTGATTTCCGTCTGAATCTCGACCGGCTCGCCGTTAAGCAGATACGGCTTGTATTTCCACTGTTTCACCGCATCCGTGGCGGCTTTGGCCAGCTGGGAATCGCCGCTCAGCACTTTCACGTGAGTGATGTCGCCGGTTTTTGAAATGGTTGCCATCAGCTCGATGGAACCTTCCACTCGCATCGCCAGGGCATTTCGCGGATAGACTGGCTGCACTTTCTTAATAAGCAACCCGCGCGATACGCCTTGCGAGATGTTTAAAGTTTGCAGAAGAGGTTTGGGCACGATTTCCCCGCCGCCGACAAAATTGGGCGGAGGAGCTCCGGCGCCTGGCGTGGCGATCCCAATCATGCTTGGGGCCGGAGCCTCGGCCACTCCAGCTTTTGCATGTGCCGCCGGGGCCTTGCCTCCCTTAATTACAAGCGGCGCCTCCGCCGGATCGGCAGCTCCGCTTTTCGCGGAACTTGATCCTGTCGCTGAACTGCCGACAGATGAAGGGTCGGACTCGTCAAAAGCAGAATTGATACCCGACGCATGACCTTTTTCGTTCGGCTGGAGCGAGGCACTCAGCGATGCTGAGGGCTTCGAAGTCGCGGGCGAAGACTGAGCGCCTCTCGGCTTCGATGGCGACGGAGTCACGATTGTGGTTGGCGTGTCCTCGGTTGGTTGATTGTCAGGCTGACTCGATCGTCCCTGAAAATGCGACCAGACTGAATAGGCTGCTGCCGCGACGATCACCGCTGCGACAATCGCCACGAGAAGTTTCTTGCCTCCGCCCCTCGATTCCGCCGGGGCATTGGTCCCGCTAACAGCGAATGATGGGGCGGACCCCAAACTGGGTGATTCACTTTGCCCCACGTCTGTTTTTTTCGACAGGGTCTCCGCGAACCTTTGGGGCTCTACTTCCGCGACGCGATTGTCCTCACGTTCACGCGCCGGAGCTGGCGCGCTGGCCGCTCGTCCGCCGAAACTTGACGGCGATCCCGCGATGGCCGGAGCCTTCACTTCGGAAACAACCGCTGCGGCGAGGAACTTATCGGACTGAGGCGCCGGTGTAATGAACTTGCCCGGTGCGGGCGCAGGAGAAGCCGCTGAGCCGAAATCGTCGTCACCGAGTTCGAGCAAATCCTCGTCATGGCCGGCGGCATTCGAAATCGGCATTGCTGACGACGCCGATTCCACCAAACTTGTATCTGGCTTTGTATGGATATGCGCTGCTGAGATTGGCGCTGTCGGGGCCGCGGCGGCCGGTACTTGGGCTTTTGCAGGCACGGAAGCTTCAAGTGCCGAAGCCGAGGCCGCCATCGCGGCGCCGCTCACTTTGGCAGGTTCGCTCTTGCGCAGTAAGCCACGCGCCACGCGCAGCGTTCCCTTGGCCTGTTCGATGTTGATGGGTTTGGTCAGGACGAGGTTGGCGCCGATGCGAAACGCCTTAGCTACCCCGGCCTGACCTTCCACGACGGCTACGGCAAGCGAGGCCTGGTTGGACGTCGAATTGCGCGCGCTCTTGAACAACAATGTGGCATTCTGCTCGTTATCGCAGTCGACCACGACAGCGTCGAAGTGTTGGCTCATCAACTTCTTAACTGCAGCGAAAGGTTCGCTGCAGGCCTCGACGCTAAACTCCAGCTCGCTTAAAACCTGCGTCACCGTACGAGCGGTTTTTTCATCGGGGCAGAAGAGAAGAGCTTGGTAACCCATACCCAAACCATCGTAGGTACACCCCGTCACCCCCAGCAAGTTACGCTGGTAATTCGCATTTCACTAATTTTTGTGGTGTTTCGGGCAAGTGACGGAGACGTTCGAGACTAAAGACATGCTGTTCGCGCACAGACGCCGGACTGGCGTAGCCATGGCAACCGGTCGCATACAATAACGAGCCATGTGTCCGCCGCGCCTGCCTCTGTGGCTCAAGATCGGCTGGACCATCTGGCTGCTGGTTTGGGCGCCGCTGTACTGGCGACAATTCGGACTGCAGAATTTTCTCTTCTTCTGCGATCTTGGAAATGTGCTGATCGGCATTGGCCTATGGCTGGAGAGTCCGCTGATTTTTTCCTGGGCCGCCTCCGGATTGCTGTTGTTCCAGACGATCTACACGGTGGATCTTGCCGGTGCGCTGTTGACTGGCCGCCACATCGTCGGCGGCACGGAATACATGTTCGATCCGCACTTGCCGCTCGTCATTCGCTTGCTCAGTTTGTTTCATGTGTTAACGCCGCCATTGCTTTTATGGGCGATTTGGTGTCTGGGTTACGACCGGCGAGGATGGAAGCTGCAGACGGCCATGACGTCGATCGTAGTTCCTATCAATTATTTCTGGCGGCCCCAGCAGGATGTGAACTGGGCTCGGGGTCTGTTCTTTCACGAGCAGCACGCGATACCGGGATTGGCGTACCTGATCGTGTACCTGACCGCGGTGCCGCTGTTCGTCTATTTTCCGACGCACTTATTTCTGAGTTGGCTCAGCAGCCGCTGGCAGTCACAACAGCAGAACTGAACTCGTCTCATAAGTGGCCGTTCAGTGTAGTCGGTGCCATCGCTGATTTCGACAGGTAGCCGGCTCCTATCAATCTCGGCGAAATTGAGAGCGCACGGAGTCGCGGGTGAATAGAGCCCACCACCAAATGCTGACCGGTGTCAAAATCACAAGCGATATCTTGCCGATTGGGCGGGTAACGTCGTATGGATTGTCAATTGTTTGCCCGGGGCTCCACGCCACTTGCGGATGGTAAAAAATTAGAAAAAGAATACACCCTAAGACAGGAAAAGTTGCAAGACAAAGCGTCATTCTTCTTGCCCACTCGCGGCACCATAAGAGTCCGATTGACGCCATGACGGCCACAAGGCTGAACAGCAATGGAAGGCCGAGTACGACTAGAAGAATTGGCGAGCTCTTGAGTTCATGGGTAACCCAAACCGTTCCATACAGAGTGATCCCACATACGTAGAGAAACGGGAGAGACCCGAGGAATTGAACCACCGCCGCCGTTATGACGGAGGACGATGGCCCATTGCCGGCCGGTTGTTGCATAGACGGGGCTCCCTATTGCGCTTGCTGATCTCGGTGCACGAAAAGCGACAAACTTGGTCTGGCCCTCACAATGGTATGACGCTGATCGCTAATGTGGATGAATCGCGACAGCCCCAGGAACGGCCACGCGGCTAGCCAGTTTTACCGGAGCCATCCGGCTGATTGCCCACCGCGGACTCCGGTTGCGGATATTCGATCGATCCCTTGAACGAGGAAATGTCCTCTTCATGGAAGTCAGGAAACGGTAACTGCTTTCCATCCCGCAATTCCGCAATCTTCTTGACGGCCTTGTCAGCTTTTTCTTTTTCCACGCCTGCATCACGGCTCAAATACAGCGTCTGAGAGGGAAGCGCCAGGCCGCCGCCGGAGTCCTCCATCACATCCATCACGCGAAGCAAAAGATCTTCGCGCACGGCGGCGAACTCGTTGAAGTCCCGCGTCAGAACATAAGCAACCACCTCCACGCTAAGAGAACTCCCGGCAATCTCGGTGAGGCGCACCCGCACGGTCTTGGTTTCAACTTTAGGGTGGCTGTAAAGCAGACGCCGGATTTCCGCCAGCACGAAGCGTACGTGATCCGCCTTGCTCTCAAGGCGCAGGCCCAGATTCGTCTTGAAAAGAATCTTGTCGCGGCGGCTCAGGTTCTCAAGGTTGATGGTCGCCACGGTGCCGTTAGGAATTGCCACCAGCGTCCGCTCGTCTGTGCGGATCCGGGTGGAGCGCAAGCCAATGTCTTCGACCACTCCAGTACGATCGCCGAAGCGGCACACATCGCCCACGCGAAAAACCTCATCGCCCAGGACAGACACGCCGCCGAAAAGATTCTCGATGGTTTTCTGCGCGCCGAAACCGATCGCCAGTCCGCCGATGCCGAGCCCCGCAAGTGCCGTACTCATGTTAAAGCCCAGGTTGCTGAGCACCGCCAGAACGCCCGCCACAAGAATCACTGCCTTTACGATGCGCTCCCCCAGCAGCATGAGCGACCCCGTCCCGGCATGTCCGCGAGCCAGGGCACGGTTGCGCACACGGTGCAGGGACCATTGAACCATCCGCCAGAGAATCCAAGTTGCACTGAGGATCAGTGCGACGGAGGTGATTTGAAAGTAGTAGTGGCGCGGCAGCAGCGGAATATGAAGATAGACCGCGAATACTTGATGAATGAGGGTGCCTGTAAGCAGCCAGGCCGGGGCTGAAACCGAGCGCCAATTCGCGACATCCAGCTGTCCTCGCCGCCGTGCCCACCAACGTAATGGAATTTCCAGCAGCGCCAAAAGGAACCAGCCGAGTGCCGCGGCCACCGGCACAGCGGCTAGCAGAGCGAGAAATTGCCACAGCGGCATTCCCGCGAATTCATGTTTGACCAGTGCATTCGGCAGCCGGCTCTCGACCTGGCGCGCCTGGACTTGCTCGTAAAGTTCAGGAACTTTGGCCAGAGTTTCGGAGGATATCAGCCAGATCTTGCCTGCGCTCGGATCCGACACTCGCACCAGGTCCAGGTCGGCCTCCACATCGCCCGAAGACATGGTGCCAAGTTTCTGGTGGCCGAGCGCAACACCTTCTTGAGGGATTCCTTCAGCTTGCGTAAAGTTGTTGAACCTGCCGGTGAACGCACGATCGAGCACTACTTTGAGCTTGCTGGCTATCTGCTCGCCGTCGGACTGGCGGCGCGCGGGGCTCATCTGCAAATATTGCGCGGCGATGCCGTAGTCTCCGGCCTGCGCTGCCTGCAAGAAACCGAGCATGGTCCCCGACGGCGTCGTGCGTCCGAGAGGATCGGTCGTCGCATTCGCCGCGGCCCTCGGAATGGTCTGCAAGGGCAAAACCTGGCTGAATGCCGTGCCCGCATAAGTCAGGCAAACCCCGAGGCAAACAACCCAAATGCATCTCGTGTGTAGAGATCGAGGCATGGAAGCACTCATTGTATCGAAATGTCGCGCAGAGGGCGGGAACGCGTGGCGTGGCGCGCAGCGCCACTATCCTCGTTTCGGCCGGTAGACGTGGGTACTGGTGCCGAAGAAAACCTCGGCGGACTCCATTATCGTTTCCGAAAGCGTGGGGTGCGGATGAATCGTCATCGCTACGTCACTGGCGAGCGCCGCCATTTCGATGGCGAGCACACCCTCCGCAATCATCTCTCCGGCGCCGGCGCCCACGATGCCCACTCCTAGCACTCGTTCGCTGTGCGGATCGATCAGAAGCTTGGTCATTCCCTCCGGACGGTCCAGAGTAACGGCGCGGCCCGACGCGGCCCAGGGAAACTTGGCGACCTTCACGTCTCGATTTTCTTTTTGTGCCTGCGTTTCCGTCAGGCCGCACCAGGCGACTTCGGGATCCGTAAAGACAACCGCCGGAATCGCGTTCGGTTCGAAGGCAACTTTATGTCCGGCAATTGCTTCGACCGCAACGCGGCCTTCATGCGACGCTTTATGCGCCAGCATCGGCTCGCCGACCACATCGCCGATGGCATAGATGGACGGATCCTCCGTTTGCAGTTGCTTGTTCACCTGAATGAAGCCCCGCGGACCTAGTTTCACATTCGTCTTGTCGAGGCCAGTAATTTCTGAGTTTGGTTTGCGCCCAACCGACACCAGCACCCGATCAAAAACTTTCTCTCGTTCCTTAACGTCCGCTCCTTCGAACGAGGCCCGAATGCCGGCCCCTTCGTCCTTGACGGAAGCCACTGTCGTGTTGAGCAAGATTCCGTCGAACATCTTGTCCAGCCGCTTGTGCAGCGGAAGCACCAGATCGCGATCCGCGCCCGGCAGAAGACCCGGAAGCATTTCCACCACGGTCACACGCGTGCCGAGCGCGGCATAGACGGAACCCAGCTCGAGTCCGATGTATCCGCCACCGACCACTAACAAGGTGCCGGGAATATCGTCAAGATTCAGGGCTCCGGTGGAATCCATCATTCGCGGCGTATCCAGCTTCAAAGTCGGAACGATCGCGGGGCGGGAACCAGTCGCGATAATGATACGATCGAAGCTTAGCGATTCTTCCGAACCGTCGGATTTCTTTACCCGCAGGGTCGTGGAATTCTCGAAAGCCGCGCGCCCTTGAAGGTACTGTACTTTGCGCTGTTTCGAAAGCTGGCCGAGGCCGCCAGTGAGTTTCTTGACCACGGTCTCTTTCCACGAGCGCAGGCGCGCCAGATCGATTTTCGGCGCGGCAAATTCAATCCCCCAATCCTTGGCCTGATGTGATTCTTCCAGCAATTTGGCCACGTGAAGCAGGGCTTTCGACGGGATGCAGCCGCGGTAAAGGCACACTCCACCCGGATTCAGCTCGGGGTCGATCAGAGTGACCGTCATGCCAAGATCGGCGGCCAAGAAGGCGGCGGCATATCCACCAGGACCGCCGCCGACGACTGCAATTTTGAGCGTTGGAGCGTCTGACATGAATGAAAAAGGTGTTCTTTTCGTAGAGACGTTGCTTGCAACGTCTCTGCTTGCAGTGCCTTATATACAGAGTTCGCCGTTACCGCCGGCAGAGACGCAGCAAGCTGCGTCTCTACAGTGGGTCTGCACCAGCGCCGAACTTTGGCTATCCCTGCACCGACAACAGGAATGGCTGTTCAAAAGCCTCCGCGATCCATCGCAGGAACCGCGCCGCATCTGCGCCGTCAATCAGCCGATGATCGTAAGACAGCGAAAGCGGCAGAATCAGCCGTGGCTCGAACTTCCCATTAATCCACTCCGGTTCCATGCGCGAACGCGAAAGACCTAGAATCGCAACTTCCGGATAATTCACGATCGGCGTGAAACCCACGCCGCCAATACCGCCCAGATTTGTAATGGTGAACGTGCCGCCCTCCATATCCGCGGGCGTCAGCTTTTTGTCGCGCGCTTTCTTGGAGAGTTGCGACAACTCGACCGCCAGTTCGACAATGTTTTTCTTGTCGACCTCCCGGATTACCGGAACCAGCAGTCCGCGATCCGTATCGGCGGCCACGCCAATGCTGATGTATTGCTTGTAGACGATCTCTTCCTTCTCGATGTCGATGCTGGCATTGAACTGCGGAAATACTTTGAGAGCGGCGGCGCAGACTTTCAGTGCGATGGCCGTTATCGTCATCTTGCCGCCGGCTTCTTCAGCTTTCGGAGCAAATCGGGCGCGCAATTGTTCGAGTTCGGTGATGTCGGCGCGGTCGTGCTGTGTGACGTGTGGAATCGTGTTCCAGGCTTCGGCCAGATGCTCGGCCGTCTTGCGGCGAACTCCGCGCATGGAGACTCGCTCGATTTTGCCCCATTTGGCGAAGTCCGGAAGCTGAGGCTGAGCGAAGTGTCCGGCGCGCGGTGGGGCCTGGGCCGCGGTCGCCGCCGCCGCTAGCGCCGCCTTCGCGTAACTCTTGACGTCGTCTTCGCTGATGCGGCCGCCGGGTCCCGTGCCTTTGACTTCATAGATGTCAACACCGAGCTCGCGGGCAAATCTCCGCACGTGCGGCGCGGCGGGAATGGCCTGGCGATGTTCGGTGCCCGCCACCTTGCCCAATTGCACTGGCATGCTGAACACCGCAGCCGTCGATTGCTGCGGTGGGTCGGGTGGCAGTGCCTGTTCTTCAGTTTTGCCCTCGGCTCGAATCGCTGCCTGAAACGCTAGACGCGCTCCGTGCTGTCCGGAAACGTGTTCGACCGGAGCGTTGCCTGTGCGCGTTGTTTCGGTTTGAAGCGGCGCTCCGCCTTCCAGAGTGAAGATCACCTGCCCAACTTTGATCTTCTCGCCTTCTTTTACTTTCACGTCTTTGACCATGCCGCTGACTGACGACGGTACTTCGACCACTGCCTTGTCGGTTTCCAACTCCATCACCGGCTGGCCTTCCGAAACTTTGGTTCCGGGCGAAATCATCAAACGAACCAGATCTCCTTGCGAGATGTTTTCCCCAAGCTCGGGAAGTTTGAATTCGCTGGCACCGGACCTAGATGATGCGGTCGACTCTCGAGGACTCCGAGGACGAGTGTCGGCAGCAGGAGTCCCAGTCGAACTGGTGTCCACAGGTGCCGCGGAGGATTTCGTCTCAGCATGCTTTTGCTGCGCTTCCTCTTGTTGAATTGGCTTTTGTTGAACCGGTGCGGTCGCTGGCGCCGCAGCCCGCGCGGAAGGTTCCTCCGAAGTTTTACCTTCCGCCCCGTCTACCGTAAAGATCACCTGGCCAACCTTGATCTTGTCGCCCTCTTTGACGCGAATTTCCTGCACCGTTCCGCTTACCGACGAAGGCACTTCGACCACCGCCTTGTCAGTTTCGAGTTCCATGACCGACTGACCGGCGCTGACACTGGCCCCCGGCGCAACCATGAGGCGCACGAGGTCACCTTGTTCGATATTTTCTCCCAGCTCGGGAAGTTTGAATTCAATCAATGCGTCCATTCCTTCTCTAATATCTTGATGTGTCGAGTCGTACCAGGACTCAGAGTTCCTGGCTGCAGACATCCGCCGATCCTAGCTGATCGCAGGATTCGCCTTCTCTGGATTGATCCCCAGTTCCTGGATCGCTCGCTTTACTACGTCACTGTCAATTTTCTTCTCTCTCGCCAGCGCTCCCAGCGTGGCCAGCACAATGTGTTTCGCATCCACCTCGAAGAAGTCGCGCAATGCCACGCGATTCTCGCTGCGGCCGAAACCGTCGGTCCCCAAAGAGACGAGTTGTCCCGGCACCCACTTCCCCAAACTCTCCGGCAGTACCTTCATATAGTCAGACGCCGCGATGAACGGCCCCGCAGCATCCTTCAAAGTCTGCGTTACATATGGAACCTTTGCCGGCTTGGCGGGATGCAACATGTTCCAGCGTTCGCAATCGTTGGCGTTGCGATAGAGCTCCTTGTAACTGGTAACGCTCCACACGTCGGCCGCGACTGCGTACTTTTCTTCCAGAATCTGCTGCGCCTTGAGCACTTCGTACATAATCGTACCGCTGCCCAGCAATTGCGCCCGCAGCTTGGCATCGCTCTTGGCGGACGCCCTAAACCGGTACAGCCCCTTCAGTACCCCCTCGCGAACATTTCCTTCCGCGGGCATTCCGGGCATCGGTAGCGGCTCGTTAGTGACGGTCAAATAATAGAAGATCGACTCCTGATCGACATACATTCGCCTGATCCCGTCCTGAATAATGATGGCGATCTCGTAGGCGAATGCCGGATCGTAGGCCAGCAGGTTCGGCACCGGAAGCGCCAGCACGTGGCTGTGACCGTCCTGGTGCTGCAGGCCTTCACCCGCAAGCGTGGTGCGTCCCGCGGTGCCACCGACGAGAAACCCGCGGCAGCGCATGTCGGCGGCGGCCCAGATCAGATCGCCGATGCGCTGGAAGCCGAACATTGAATAATAAATAAAGAACGGAATTGTGTTGATCCCATGGTTCGCATACGCCGTGCCCGCCGCGATAAACGAGCACATCGATCCCGACTCGGTGATTCCTTCCTCTAAAATCTGCCCGTTCTTGGCTTCTTTATAGTAGAGCAGCGTGTCCATATCGACCGGCTCATAGTTTTGGCCCACGCTGGAATAAATTCCTACTTGGCGGAACAGACCTTCCATTCCGAACGTGCGGGCTTCATCGGGAACAATGGGCACAATCAGCTTGCCCAGTTCGGGATCGCGCAGCAACTTCGCCAGCAGCCGCACGAAGACCATCGTCGTGGAGACGTCGCGTGCATCGGTGCCTTTGTGAAACTCCTCAAAGTGTGAATCAGGTACAGATTTCAGCGCTGCGGCCCGCACTTTGCGTGTCGGCATATATCCGCCAAGCTGCTGGCGGCGCGCTTGCATATATTTGATCTCGGCACTGTCGTCGCTCGGACGATAGAATGGCGCCTCATGCAGTTCGTCGTCGGGAATTGGAATTCCGAAACGCGAGCGGAACATCTGCAACTCATCTTCGTTCAACTTTTTCTGCTGGTGCGTGATGTTCCTGCCTTCACCGGCTTCGCCCAGCCCGTAACCCTTGATTGTCTTGGCCAGAATGATGGTCGGTGCGCCGGTGTGGTCGACGGCCGCGCGATAAGCAGCATGCACTTTAATCGGATCATGCCCGCCCAGACGCAAGCGCGCCAGTTGGTCGTCGGAAAGATGCTCGACCATTTTTAGCAGACGCGGATCCGTGCCGAACAAGTTTTGCCGGAAGTACGAGCCGCTTTCGACGAAATACTTCTGGTATTGCCCGTCGCTAACTTCTCCCATGCGTCTGACCAGCAGGCCATCGCGGTCATTCTGAATCAGGCTATCCCAATCAGAGCCCCAAATGACTTTGATGACGTTCCATCCCGCGCCCCGGAAAATGGCTTCCAGTTCCTGGATGATTTTTCCGTTCCCGCGCACCGGCCCGTCGAGCCGCTGCAGGTTACAGTTCACCACGAAGATCAGGTTGTCGAGTTTTTCCCGCGAGGCCAGCGTGATTGAGCCCAGCGACTCGGGTTCATCCATTTCGCCGTCCCCCAAGAACGCCCAGACCTTGCCTCCGGTGGATTGCTTAAGTCCGCGATTTTCTAGATATTTGATGAAGCGCGCGTGATAGATCGCCTGGATGGGTCCCAGGCCCATGGAAACTGTGGGAAATTCCCAGAACTCAGGCATTAGCCACGGATGGGGATAGGAACTTAGTCCTCCTCCGGGCTTCAATTCGCGGCGGAAGTTTTGCAGCTTCTCTTTCGAAATCCGTCCTTCCAGATAAGCGCGAGAATACATGCCGGGAGCGGCGTGCCCCTGAAAGTACACGACGTCGCGATCGCCGCTTTCCGTTTGCGCGCGGAAGAAATGGTTGAACGCAACTTCGTACAGCGTGGCAGCGGACGCAAAAGTTGAAATATGTCCGCCGATGCCTTCCTGAATTTTATTGGCCCGAACCACCATGGCCAGAGCATTCCAGCGAACCAGGCTCTTGATGCGGCGTTCCATCTCCTGGCTGCCGGGAAACGGTGGTTGTTGCTGCGTCGCGATCGTATTTTGATAGGGCGTGGTTGCCGAGAAAGGCAGGTTGACGCCAGCCTCTCGACGCGCGTGCAACGCCAACTGCTGCAACAAGCGCCCTGCCCGGTTGGGGCCGCCTTTGGAAAGAACATAATCCAGAGAATCGACCCACTCCCTGGTTTCCAAAACTTCTAAGCCGTCAGTGTCCGTCTGAGCCACGTCTGGTTTCTCCGTCGTAGAATGCGCAATACTCCATCATAGAGCAATCGTGGGGATTTTTGCTGGCACGGAAGAATGGAAAATGAATCTCCGAGCGGAACCGCCATTCAGAGTGCGTTCCGATACGCGGCTGACGCCCGGGCAAAGAAAACCGGTGCAGTCCGCAGCTTCCTACTTTTCCATTCCGTTGCTGTCGAGGATCTTTTTCGCGTAATAGTTCTCGACTTTGGCGGAATCTCTTAAAACTTCGTAGTAGGCCGCTTTCAGCAATTGCTCGCGGCGGTCGTGGAGCTGCGAACGGATGGCCTGCTGTACTCGCGGATCGGACAGTTCGCGCTGTCCCGCGGGTTCCTTCGACACCAGTTTCACGATACGGAATCCCAACGCCTGCCTGGACGCTGGATTGACCACGCCGATGATGGCGCTGTATTGGCCCGGCTTGAGTTTCATGACGGCGTCGCGCGTGGCGGGATCGGTTCCCTTCAGGCCAGACTCGGGCACGGTGCCGAGATCGCCGCCGTTGCCAGAGGTCTCGGGGTCCTCGGAATACTTCATTGCCAGCGTGGCGAAATCGTCACCGCTGTCGAGACGGTTTGCGATCATCTGGATTTTCTTGCGCGCATCGGCTTCGTTTTGTGCCTTGTCGTTCTGGTTTTGTGCCTGCGGGTTTGGAACCGGAGTCACCATGATCTGGGCCAGGTGGTACCGCGGTTCGATCAAATTGAATTCGGCCTTGTGCGCGTTATAGTAGTTTGCAATATCCTGATCGGTGACGTTGATTTTTGAAGATACTTCCTTGTTCATCACCTTTTCGAGGGTGATGGAGCGGCGAATGTCGCGCTTGAAATCGGCCAGTGAGATCTTCTTCTCCTTGAGACGCTTTTCAAACTCATCTTCCGAGGCGGGAGACTTGATCTCGTTAAATTTACGGTCGACCTCTTCGTCGGTAGCCAGCAGGCCGAGTTTCTCGGCGCGACGCATGACGATTTCGTCTTCGATGAGTTGGTGCAGAATGTTCAGCCGCAACGCCGTGGCCTGCTCACCGGTGGGCGGCTGCTGCGCCGATGCGACCTGGTTCTCATAGTAGCTATCCACGTCCGACTTCAGAATCTTCCGACCATCCACAGTCGCCATCACGTCGCCACTGGTTTGCTGGTTGCAGGCGGCCAGAGCTGCCAGCAGAACGGCGACAGAGAGCGCCGCAGCCTGGGCAAACAATGAGTGTTTTTTCAAGAGTGTTTCTCCTGTTCCTGACCGCAACCACAAAGGGAATCCAGACCGAAAAGCGCGGCCGCGGCGCACCATCACGGACTATCGCGATGCTGGCGCCGCCGACGATTGTACGTGCTGGGGCACGGGTTGTCCTGCATCTTTCAAAGCCGCGTCCAGCGCGGCGCGCACTTCATCTATGGGAACCGCACCGTCAAGTTTCTGGCCGTTGATGAAGAGAGACGGAGTGCCGTTCACGCCGAGATCCTCGGCTTCTTTCATGGACGATCTCACCGCATCCTCCTTCTGCGCTTTGACGCACGCTTGCAGCTTCACTACGTCCAAGTTATGTTTCTGCCCTTGCAGCATCGTAATCTTGTCGATCGCGTCGAAGCGCGCCGCGGAAGTTTTTTCGATGTCGACCTCGCGCTTATTGGCGTGGATGTAGTCGGCGAAATCCCAATAGGCATCGGGATTTTGCGCCGCCAGGCAGTTTGCGTCAACGGCCGCGTGGATCGCCCAAGGATGGATCTCCGATAGCGGGTCGTCTTTGTAGATGAATATGACCCGATCGCCGTATTCCTTGTATATCTCGGGAAACAGCGTCTGGTGCATGCGCGAGCAGAACGGGCACTCGAAATCGTCGAAGTTGACGGCGATTACTTTGGCTGACTTGGGTCCGCGCGAAGGCCGGCCCGTAGTGTCGATCTTGCTCATGATGTCGGCGAAGGGGTCCTTGTTCAAGTCGAACCTGGTCACGCGCAACATCGTGCCGCGATCTTTGGACAGCAGGAACTTGTAGTCCTTCTTCTTGCCCTCACCGCCGTCAATGTTTACGGAGACGGCGTCATATCCCGGCACGTCATTACTGGGAGTAATGGCTCCGACGGTGACCTTTACGTCTGGGGGAATGGTATAGAACGCGCGCACCTGGTGTTCGACCTTGCGAGCCACGTCGGGAGGTGCGGACTGGGCAACACAACCCAGGCAAACCAGAAGGAGGATGAGCAAAGAACGTCGAATTAGAATCAGCAAGAACCGCCTCAGCATCGCTAGTTATCTTTTGATTATCTCATAGCGAATGCGGAGCGGACCCGGGACCGCGTGTGCCGGGCGCTTCTAGCATGTGCGTGGGAAGTGTATCTCAACTCTTTCTTTCGCCCCTCCGGGGCTTGCGCCCTATTCGCTTGCTCACCCACGGCTTGCGCCGTGGGCTGCATCCTTTCGCCGTTTCCGCGGCTAGAGCCCAGCCGACCCAAAATTCGGTTCCTGCTGCCAACCGCCTATCCCGTGCGGCGAAGTTGCTCGGCGGGGAGCAGGGCGTTCATCGATCCGGAGCGGAATCCTTCTAGATCGAGAGTGACGAACTTGAATCCCAGCGCTTTGAAGATCTCCGTAAACTGAAATGCCAGGGCGGGATTCAGAGCTCGTTCCAGTTCTTCCTGGGCAATCTCAATGCGGACAATGTCGCCATGGTGGCGCACCCGGAACTGGTGGAAGCCGAGGGCGCGAATAGCATCCTCGCCACGTTCGACCACCTCGAGCGCCTCGCGCGTCACGGGACGGCCGTACTCGATGCGCGAGGAGAGGCAGGCGGACGCCGGCTTGTCCCAAATGCGCAGGCCGGCCTGTCGCGCAAGTTCGCGAATTTCCTGCTTCGTGAGGCCGGCCTTGAACAGCGGGGCGGCGACGTCGTGCTGCTTGGCGGCTTGCTGACCGGGGCGAAAGTCGCCTTGATCGTCAAAGTTTACGCCGTAAGCGATGGCATCAAAGCCTCGTGCGGCGCGGAGCTTTTCCATCACGACGAAAAGCTCGTCTTTACATTGAAAGCAGCGCTGCCCATCGTTGCGGGCATATTCCGGGCGGTCGAGTTCGGAGGTGGAGATGACTTCGATCGGAATGCCCTGCTCGTTGGCAAAAGCAATGGCATCGTTCAGGTGCGTGCGAGCCAGGCTGGGAGAGTCAGCGATCACTGCCAGCATGTCGGCGCCCAGAGCGCAGTGCGCGGCCCAGGCGAGATACGCGGAATCAACGCCACCGGAATAGGCGACGAGCAGTCGACCGAGAGCTTGCAGCTCTGCCCGCAGCTTCGCGTGCTTTGCGCTGAGGTCGGTTTCAGGAGACTGCATAGTTGCTATGGTACCAGTCCTGCTTCCCGACGGGCAGGGAAGAGGCAGGGCAAAGCTTTAAACCGCAGAGAACGCGAAGGTAGCGCGAAGGACGCGAAGGAACACCTGCTCCCCGCGTCGTACTCTTTTAGTACAGCCGTTCCTGACGTCTCAAATTTCCGAAGGAGCCGATGTTCGCCAGGCTGAAGGTGAAGCGGAACAGGTTCTCGTTGCGGACGTTGGCAATGGCATATCGGCGATATTCGACCGTGACGCCGCAGCAGTCCCAGTTGTAGGTGGTTTGCGCGGTCGCAAACTGTAGTTTATGGGTTTCGGCATCGAAGCCGAAGCTGCTGGCTGCACTGAATCCCCGGCGGGCCAGTCCGCCGTAGCCCAACGCCACTCGGAACTGCTGATACTTGAGGGGAATCTTATTAGGCTGCGGGATCTGCAGAAACGCATCGCCGCCGCCTACGGTGAAGGACCCCAGATTGTAGTTGACCAGCAAAGTGCTTTCGTTCACGCGACCCAATTGAAAGTCGTAATCAAGGTCCCACTCCGTGTCAGTGCGGCTTCCGGTCGCAGCCCGCAGGCGCGAGACCAGTGGAGAAAGATGTCGCGCTTGAGTGGCGAATGCGATGCCCGTCAAGTCTTCCGTGGTTGTAAACACATTGCGTTGTCCAGTCACCAGCGCTCCGCCGAAGGTGGGATCGAGGAAATACTTTTGCTCAACTTCCCACGTGGCCAACTCCCGGGCCTGTGGACCCGGAGTGCAAGGCTGATTGTCCAGGTTGCTGATGCGCTGCCATGGTACGAGCTGTTCGGGCGCGGCGGCGCCCACCGCAAGTCCGGTCATGGGCATATCGCACTCCTGAATCTCCGCAGTGGACGCGCGCTTCGCGTAGAGGCGGGTCACGAATCCGTACTCCACTTCGTGCGTATTGCTGAGGATGTCGCGCTCGTCGAAGTGAAGGATATTGGCGAAGTTGTGCACACCGGTCACCGCACGATAGACGACCTTCGGTTCAATGACGTGCTTCCACTTCTGGCCCAGAAATTCCTTGTCGAATATTTTCTCAAGAACTGGCGGGCGGACTTCCACCGAGGTTTCCAGGGCCTGGCGGTTCGTGGGATTAGCGACGGCAAGTCCGCGGACAAAGCGCTCGGTGTAATAAGTATCGTGCAGCGCGAGCGCGGGGCGCAACGACCAGCCGTGGAACTGGAAGGGCAGGGAAATCTCAGGGTTGAAATCGAAGCGGCCCAGAAGTTCTGCGGTTTGGAAGCCGGGTTCGCTGCGGGAAAGGCCGGCGAGCGAGGCGTCGAACGACCAGACAAACGGCGAATGCCACACGGGCCGGTCGACGCTGGATGAGTCGGCGCTGGGGGTGTGCAGAATCCGAATCGAATCAAAGGTGGGACGATTCGACAGGGTGCCGTTGGGTTTGGTGGTTTGAAAGAAGTTCTGATAGCGCTCGACCATGCCGCCGAAGGAAAAGCCTTCGAAAGTCTTCGAAATAAACATCTGCGATTTTACTTCTGAGTTCACGGCCTGGGTGAAAACGTCGTTGAAGGCCAGCCGGAATAGAAACGAACTCAGGTAGTCGATATTAGAGACAGCGCGAAAGCCGTAGAAGTTGCCTTCCGCGGTCAGTCGCGCTTCCTGGCCGCCCTCGCGCAACGGAAGCTGGCCGCGTCCCTGGCTGATACCGCGGTCAATTACGCCGAAGAAGTTCATGTCCACGTAGGATGTGTCGCTGGGGCGGGCGCGGAATTCTCCGCGTTGCGACCATCCGCGTAAGGAGAAATATTCTGCCCCCACGGTGGCGTCCATGCTGGGATTGATGGCCCAGTAAAAGGAGTCGCCGACGATGTTGCCTTTGGTGGAGGAACGCCCCACGGTCGGCACCAGGAATCCCGTGCTTCTCACTTCGCGAGCCACGGGATGAGTCGCGTAGGGGAAATAGAAGATCGGGAATCCATGCAACACAAACTTGCTGTGGTAGATGGTGGCATTGCCGCCCACATCTACGACTACTTTGTGAGCCGCGAACTGCCAGTTGGGATGCGGAAGTTCGCAGGTAGTGATGGTGCCGTCATAAACGAGGTAGTGATCGGGGCTGGTCTTCTCCACGATTTTGCCGGAGAAGGCAAAGGGTGCGGTTGAGGTCAGAACGGCGCGGCTGCCGTGAAAGCGGAGTCCGGTGGTTGCGGTAACGTCGTAGAATCGTCCGGTCTCGGTCGTCAGATTGTAGTTTCCATGACTGGCGCGGAGGTGGTCGTCGTTCGGGCCGCCGTCGAGCGTGAAGTGCCCCGAGGCAGTGGCCTCGCCGCTGTCGGAGTCGTAGGTCAATTCGTCGGCGCGCAGAACGTATGTACGATAGTGGATTTCCGCGTTGCCGTGCAGTTTGTAGACGTCGCCAACTTTTTCCTGCTGGTCGGCAGCAGATGGTCGCCGAGTCGGAGTCCTGGGTTGCGGCCTGCTTCGCGCAAGGCGTGCTTGAGACCGACGCCGCAGTTTCTGTTTTCTGTGCGGCTTGTGGTGAGAAGAGGACTGCGGATTGACCGGAATTTTCTGACGGCAACCGGCTGGTTACTAGTGCGGGAGCGGGAAGCTGATGACAAAGAAACAGCGCCGTGATAAGGAATCTAATGCGAAGAGTCATCGGAAGAGAGTCGACGGAAGAAGATCGTCCATCGAAGGCGTACCTGCCCTTTCGGCTTTCTTGTCGCGGCATCGTGAACTTAGCACGGCGCTGGCCGCGAGGCAAAGTGGCGAAAAAGGCTAGGATTCCCGTTGGTTCACTCCCGGTTGTACGTTGCACGCGAACGGCCGCGATTTCGCTGGTGTGATTTTAGAGAATGGCCTTCATGAATTGTCCGCTGTGTGGAGAAGTTTGCCGTTGCCATTCCGAGCCCATTCCCGGTTCGTTGTCGCAGTGGACCCTCGACGCCGAGTCAGGGCCGGAGTCGTTTGATGGTATGGGAATGAAAGGTATGGATCGAGAAGTGGCGGGCGCTCCTGCAGTCGAGGGTTCCGATTTGAAAGCCGAGCCCGATACCGAGACCGGAGATGCCCATGCTTGGCGCGACGAGCTTTCTGACCGGCTCAATCGATATCGCGCGCGTCGCAAAGTGCGTCCGCCCCGCTACCCGTCTCTCAGCCTGCGGTTTGAAGCCTTTGAGTCGCCGACGAATGCAAACCCGGCGAGTGGATCTTACCGCTTTCTACATTTGAACCGGTCTCAAACCATGCCCTCGCGCTCGACGGAATGAGGCAGGAATCGTCGTCGGCGGCGGACAGGGAAGTGCAGTCCCGGGAGATGATTGCTGCAGAAGCCGCTCCGCCGCGCGTTCATCACGCGGGAAGTGCCAGCGCCAGACACTCCAGCGCAAAGATTATCGAGTTTCCGAGGTTTGCTTGGGGACCGCCCGCGCCTCCACCGGATCAACTCGCGGAGCCGGTCAGCGGGCGGCCGCGAATTCTGGATGTGCCCGAGGTTGAGCCTCCGCCTCCGGCGCTCGGTGGAATTACTATTGAAGCGGTCCAGCACACGGAGGTTGAAAAGCGACTGGGCATCGACATGCCTCTGCAAAGCGCGCCGTTTGGCTCGCGCGTCGTTGCCGCTGTGGTCGATGGACTCATCATTGCCGCGGCATCGGCATCTGTTCGGCTTTATTTTCTGGAAGGTCGCCGCGGTGCGCCCGCCGCTGGTTCAAATTCTGGGACTCGCTGCTGCAATCCCGGGCTTTTTCTGGGCGGCCTATCAGTATCTCCTGATCGTGTACTCCGCCAGCACTCCCGGGTTGCGCGTCGCAGGCCTGGAACTGGCACGCTTCGACGGCACTGCGACCAGTCGCTCGCTGCGCCGTTGGCGCGTACTGGCCGCGTGGCTTTCCGCCGGTTCGGCTGGAATGGGCTACGCCTGGGTGTTCCTGGACGAGGACGCACTGTGCTGGCACGACCGGATTACGCATACGTACTTCGCGCCGAAAAAGTCGTAGCCCCGCGAACACGTCCCAGCGCTAGTAGCCCGAAGTGGCAAAGAGCCTTCTTCCTCACTCTCCTGTGCTATCTTCATTGGGTTCAGCCATAATTGCAGTCTCCGCCATTCATTTGAAGCATGGCCACATCCCCTGAGGGTACAAAACCGGCGGTAAAGGTCTTCGTCGCCACTACGGTGATGTTGACCTTTATCTCGTTCTGGCGCGCCTCCGCGATCGTTCTGTCCGATCTGGCCTCGTCCGCTTATTACGCGGGCGGCGACGCCGAGAAGGTCATCGGCAAAAGCGCGCCCTGGTTCATCCTGGCGGTCATGCTGTTCAGCTATGCCGTGCGCGCGCTGTACATCGAATCCAGCAGCATGTTCGTCCGCGGCGGCGTGTACCGCGTCGTCAAAGAGGCCATGGGCGGAACTCTGGCCAAGTTCTCCGTGTCGGCGCTGCTGTTCGACTACGTTCTCACCGGTCCCATCAGCGCGGTTTCGGCCGGGCAATACCTGGCGGGGTTCATCAAGGACATCGGGGTCTACCTTCATCGTCCCTTGGATTTCTCCGACGATCATTTCGCCGCCGGACTGGCGATCATCATGGTCATCTACTTCTGGTGGAAGAACACGCAGGGCATCCACGAATCCAGCCAGAAGGCGTTGCAGATTATGGCGATCACCACCGTCATGGTGGTGATTCTGATCATCTGGTGCACAATCACGGTTTTGCGCGCGCCGGTTCAGTTGCCTCCCAACCCGCTGCACCCAGGCGTGATTCCGTTGAACAAAGAGTCGCTGGGCTGGCTGAATGGAACGTGGTTCAGCCACATTACGTGGATCATCCTGTTCGTCGGCTTCGGGCACTCAGTGCTGGCCATGAGCGGCGAGGAAACGCTGGCTCAGGTCAACCGCGAAATCGAACATCCCAAGTTGAAGAACCTGGAGAAGACGGGACTGGTGATTTTTATCTACAGCCTGTTCTTCACCTCGCTGGTCTCGTTCTTCGCAGTGATGATCATTCCGGACAAGGTCAGGCCGGATTATTTCGCCAACCTCATCGGTGGCATCGCCATGTATCTGGTGGGACCGACCAGCCTCAAGCTTCTGTTCCACGGCTTCGTCGTGCTGGTGGGAGTGCTGATTCTGGCGGGGGCGCAGAATACTTCCATCGTGGGCGCAAATGGCGTCTTAAATCGTGTTGCCGAAGACGGTGTGCTCACCAGCTGGTTTCAGCGGCCACATAATCGCTACGGCACGAGCTACCGCATCATCAACCTGATCGTGTGCATGCAGTTGCTCACTATCGTCCTCAGCCTGGGCAACGTGTACGTGCTGGCCGCGCTTTATGCTTTCGGCGTGATCTGGAGCTTCGCTATGAAGTCGCTGGCGGTGCTGGTGTTGCGCTTCACCGAGCCGGGGAACCGGGAATGGAAAGTGCCGGGAAATCTGCACGTCGGAAAAACCGAAATTCCCGTGGGACTGATCCTCATTTCCGCAGTGCTGTTTATTACTGCGGTCGTCAATTTGTTTACCAAGTACGAGGCCACGATCGCGGGAGTCATCTTCAGCGCTGCGTTCTTCACCATCTTTACGATCTCCGAACGCCATGTTGCCAAAGGAACGCCACGGCAAGCCCGAACAACTCGATCAGTTCCGAGTGTACGGCAATCAGGAACTCGGCAGCGGCGCCATGGGAGTGCGCCCCGGCAATGTCTTGGTTGCGGTACGCGATCCCCGCAATCTCTACTACTTGCGCCATGTGCTCGGCCACACCAATACAGCCAAGCAGGATGTCGTCGTGATGAGCGCCCGCCTGTATCATCGCGAGCACAGTTTCAGTGGCAGCGCTGTCCTTGAAGCCAGCCAGGTGTTTGACCATTACGAGCAGGAACTGTTTACCGCCGCAGTCGCGGTAGCTGAGAAGGAAGGGAAACCGATCCACCTGCTGGTTGTGCCCGCGACGGATGTGTTCGAAGCCATCATGGTGACGGCGCAGCGCCTCGACTCAAGCCGGGTGGTCTGCGGGCTTTCCAACAAACTCACGGCCGACGAGCAGGCCAAGTTAACCGGCGATGCATGGGAGCGCCTGCCGGAGCCGCGTCCGCGTCTGATTCTGGAAGTGTGCGCGCCGGATGGAACCATCCGCGAATATGCCCTTGGGCCGCATACGCCCCGCATGCGCCCTCAGGACGTGGAACTCATGCACAGGCTCTGGCTCAACATCACCGCGGACCCGAAGTTCGCCGGCGCGCACCACTATCACGTCATGGCTCTGGCTCTCGAAGAGTTGCAGCGTGAGTTGAGCACCGAGCAACGTGCCCAGCTTCTACAAAAACTGCAGGAGGAAATGAACCGCTCCAACCCGCGATGAATCTCGTGTAGCCGAGGAGGCTCTTATGGCGCGCATTCCGGGCGCTTCCCGCAGTCAGGGCGGTCCGATCCGCCGCTTGTTTGTGGGGTTCGTCTACTCTCTGACTCGCCGCCGGCTGGGCCGAGTCATTCTGCCCATCCAGGTGACGGCGCATCATCCCAAAATCTTGTGGGGATACGGCCAGATGGAACAAACCCAGGCCGCGAGCAAATTGGTCGATCACAAGCTGAAGGGACTCGCCGAGCTTCGTGTTGCAACCCTGGTCGGATGCCCGTTTTGAATTGACATCGGCTCTGCCGTGGGCAGGGCAAACGGCATCTCGGCGGAACAGATCGCCAATCTCAACAACTACCGTACTGATTTCAATTTTTCTGCACTCGAGAGGCTCGTGCTCGAGTATGCCGACGGGATGACCCGAACCCCAGTGGAGGTTCCCGATGCGCTGTTTGCCTGTCTGCGAGAAAGGTTCAGCGAAGCGGGACTGGTGGAGCTAACATCGGCGATCGCATGGGAGAACTACCGGGCCCGCTTCGATCACGCCTTCGGAATTGAAGCGGAGAACTTTAGCGAAGGTGCGGTCTGTGCTCTGCCGGTTCGGGCGGCGGACGCCGAGGCGTCGAGGAAACAGTAAATTGTTTGCGAAGCCGCGCTAGCGCTTGAGATTATTTTCGAGCGATGCTCTTAGATCGGCGAAGCGAAATGGATAGCCGCTGATCACCAACTGGGAAGGTTCGACTCGCTGGCTGCCAAGCAGAACGGTCTCTCCCATTTCGCCAAAGGCCAGCTTCACTGCGAAGGCGGGCATGGGAAGGATTGCAGGCCGGGACAGCACGCCGGCTAGCGTCCTGGTGAATTCGGCGTTGGTTACGGGCTTGGGGGCTACCATGTTCACCGGGCCTTGGAGAAGATCGCTCTTCAGGATGTGATGGATCGCCCCGACCATGTCCTGCACGTCAATCCAACTCATCCACTGCTGCCCGTTGCCAATCTTTCCGCCCACGCCCATCGTGAAAGGCGTGAGCATCTTCCCGAGCGCGCCACCCGAGGGACTGAGCACGACGCCGGTGCGCATCCGGACGGTGCGAATGCCCGCGTTGGCAGCCGCTTGCGTCGCGGCCTCCCACTCGCGGCAAACCTCGGCCAGGAAACCAACGCCGGGCTTACTTTGCTCGTTCAGCACTTCGTTGCCCCGGTCGCCGTAATAGCCAATTGCCGAACTGCATACGAACACCTCCGGCTTGTCTTTGGCTTGTGCCAGGGCTTCCGCGAGAGCGGTGGTGCCCGCGACCCGGCTCTCGCGGATGTTTGTTTTCTTTGTCTTGGTCCAGCGTCCAACAATGCTCTCGCCCGCGAGATGAATGAGTGCGTTGAACCCCGAAACCATGTCGGGAGAAATCGGTCGCGAAGGATTCCACGAAATCTGATTGTCGCCTGTAACTGCTCCCCGCACCAGGCGCGTCACTTCATATCCGCCGGTTTTGAGGGAAGGAAGAAGCGCGGCCCCGATCGGGCCAGAGACACCGCTGACAAGGATTCGAGAGATCATGGCGCGCAGGTCACTCTATCAGTTGGCGAAGCGTCCGAACAGACGGTGAATGGATTCGAAAGCGTTGAAAACTCTTGAAACGCTTGAAGATCAAGAGTCGGAATTCCCACCTTTCGCGAAGAACGCGAAAGCAAACCAGCGAGCAGAGCCTGCCCTGAGCCTGTCGAAGGGAGTACCCGCTCCACACGGGCATCGCGGGATATAATCGTACATGGCGAGCTTGCGCCAACAGATTGCGACCACCGCTCTTACCCTGACCAAGTTCCGCGATCTGATGAAGCGGATGCAGGAGAACCGTCCGCAGGACGATCTCACGATCGTCAAAAAGGCCTACGATTATTCCCTGAAACATCATGAGGGGCAAAGCCGCGCGTCCGGCGAGCCCTATCTCGTCCATCCCCTCGAAGTCGCGCTTGTTCTTGCCGAAATGAAAATGGATCCGGTCGCCGTGGCGGCCGGCCTGTTGCACGACTCGGTGGAGGATACTTCGGTCACGATCGTCGACATCCGCAAGGAATTCGGCGAACAGGTTGCCCACATCGTCGAGGGCGTCACCAAGATCAGCAAAATTGATTTTGCCACGCGCGAAGAGCAGCAAGCCGAGAATCTGCGCAAGATGATGCTGGCCATGGTCGATGACATTCGCGTGGTGCTCATCAAGCTCGCCGACCGGCTGCACAATATGCGCACGCTGGAGCACTTGCCAGTGGACCGCCAGCACAAGATTGCCGAAGAGACGCTGGAGATCTACGCGCCGATCGCCCACCGCCTCGGAATGGGCAAGATTCGGGGAGAACTCGAAGACCTGGGATTCCGCTTCCTCGATCCCGGCGGCTACCAGCAGGTAGAAACATCTGTCAATGCCCGCCGCAAGGAAGGCGAAGCATTCCTCGCCAAGATGCAGCAGATCATCAGTGACAAATTGAAAGAGGCCGGCATCCAGGCACGCGTGGAAAACCGTATCAAGCGCCTTTACAGTATCCATAAAAAGCTCCAGCGTCAGCGCATCTCCGTCGATCAGGTCTATGACCTCTGTGCCATGCGAGTGGTCACGCGTTCCCTACAAGATTGTTATGCTGTGCTCGGCATCATTCACAACCTCTGGCGGCCGGTTCCGGGGCGCATCAAGGATTTCATCGCCATGCCGCGACCGAATTTTTACCAGTCGCTGCACACTTCGGTGATCACGGAAGATGGCACGCCTTTCGAAATCCAGATTCGCACCGAAGAGATGCACAAGATGGCGGAAGAAGGAATTGCCGCCCACTGGAAATACAAAGACGGCCCAGTGTCGGCGCAGGATGAGCAGCGCCTGGCGTGGCTGCGGCAGGTGGTGGAGTGGCAGCGCGACGTCAGCGATCCCAACGAATTTCTCTCCACGCTGAAGGTCGATCTTTATCCCGAGGAGGTTTACACTTTCACGCCCAAAGGCAAAGTCGTCGTGCTGCCTCGCGACGCCACACCGGTCGACTTTGCTTATAGCGTTCACACGGAAGTTGGCCACACCTGCATCGGCGCCAAGGTCAACGGGCGGATGGTGCCGCTGCGCCATAAGCTCCATTCGGGCGACATCGTTGAGATCCTGACGCAACCCGGCCATAAGCCCAGCCGCGACTGGCTGGGACTGGTCAAGTCGTCGCGATCGCGCAACAAGATTAAGCACTGGCTAAATGTTCATCAGCGCGAGCGCGCCATTGAAATTGGCCGCAAGCTGATTGAAAAGGAAGCGCGCAAGTACCGCATCGCGCTCAAGGAAATCAAAGACGAAGAACTACAGCGGGTCGCCTCCGGCTATGGACTGGGGAAGGCCGACGATCTGATGTCGGGAATCGGTTACGGGAAATATTCCGCCCGGCAGGTGCTGGCCCGCTTGCTGCCCGCCGGGGCGACGCACTCCATTACCGGCGATATCGAATCCGAGGGCTTGACCTCCGAGCCCGGGGGCATTGCCAGCGTGGTGCGCCGTGTGTTCGGCGATCACAATGCCATCACCGTCCGCGGGCAGGGAGATATGCTTGTTTACCGCGCACGCTGCTGCAATCCTATCCGCGGCGAGGGAATTGTCGGCTACATTACGCGCGGCAAAGGGGTAGCCGTGCACTCGATCAGCTGCCCCAACGTTACGAATCTGCTTTACGAACCCGAGCGCCGCATTGAGGTGGAGTGGGCGCGCGATGACAGTACCCCGACGGCTTACCCGGTAAAACTCACCGTCTTCTGCGACGACCGCTTTGGGATGCTGAAGAGCATTACCGGAGTGATCGGCGATGCCCAGAGCAACATTCGCAACATCACGGCGCAAACTTCCAACAGCCAGGCCAGCGTGGAAGTCGTGCTCGACATTGCCGACCTGAAGCACCTTGAGCAGATCATCGCCGGCCTGCGCAAGATTCCCGGCGTGCACGAAGTGCAGAGACTGCAGAAAATCTAGGAGCGAATTGCCGGGTTGATCCTTGCTCTTGTTCCGGGGCATTCCGATGGCGTGTGGCGCTTACTAACGGCTGGTCGCTCCCTCATGGCGCGGCGGATGTTTGTCAGCGCTTCGGAGCTCCTTCTCCGGAGAGATATTCCTCGAGGCGCGCGGCGAGCCAGGAGCGCAATTGTTCCTTGACGAGAGCAGAGACCTGAATAAATTCCATGCCTGAGGCTCCCGCCGGGTTGCACCAGCAGACTTCCGCGGTGATTGCCGCGGCGGCTCGGGTGAGGGGCAGAGTCAGCCGCAGCGCAACTCTATCTCCAACTTGCAGCCCGGGAGCGTTCGTGAGAGCGATGCCGACCTCGCTGATGTTGGCGGAGGTGGCTATAAACTCGGGCTTGGCGCCAATCGAGACATAGACGGGGATCTGCACAGGACACCGAAAGGAGCGCCTTCTTTCGTTCACCATGAGGGGATAGGACACCCTCAGGGTACGCATCAGCACGGCGGGAGACAGAGGTTTGACGAGCACGAAGCTGGCGCCGGCGCGGAAGGCGCTGGGCATTTCGTCGTTGCTGTTCAAGATAGCCAGCACGATCGCTGCCTTGTGAGACGTCATTTGACGCGACGTCTTGAGTAGTTCCAAGGCTTTAGCTCTCTCCTTGAAATCCACGACCACGGCTTCGAACTTGGAATGGCAAAGTTTGCGGGTAGCGGAAGCGAAGTCGGAGCAAACCTCGACATGCATGGCCATTTTCCCCATAAACTCACACAGAGTATCGATGGTCTGAATGTCGCCACTTACCAGCAGGACGCGAACCCCTATCGCTGCGGGTGATCCTTCTCTTGATCCCGCTTTTGTGGACTCAGTCGTGGTCGGTCCGGGCGTGGTCGATTCGCTCGTAGTTGATTCAGTCGCAGTCGCGGCTTCCAGGGCATCGGTCATATGACCAGAGCCTCGGGAATTTCCATCTCGCCATGTTCGAATGCGTTAACAAAGGCGTCCACCACGGTGGGGTCAAAGTTTGTTCCGGCACTGGAGACGATGATTTGCCTGGCCTCAAATGGACTGACCGCGCGGCGATAAGGGCGGTCGCTGGTCAATGTGTCATAGGCATCGGCCACGGCCAATACCCGGGCTTCAAGGGGTATCTGCTCCCCTTTGGAAGGGCCGTAACCGGAGCCGTCGAATTTGTCGTGATGGGCAAGAATAATGGGAAGCACCCGGCGCAACGACCCCCCCACTGGCTCCAGCAGGGCGACACCCTTCTGGACGTGTTTTCGCATTTCGGCCATCTCTTCCGGGGTCAGGCTGGCGGCTTTGTGTAGAAGATCGCGACTGGTTTCGAGCTTGCCAACATCGTGAAGCAGGGCGGCGGCTCGTATATCGTCAATGTGCTCCTGGTCGAACCCCATGCGCGCGGCCAGCGCGGAGGCGTACAGCGCTACACGGTACGAGTGATTGTGGGTGTACTTGTCGTTGGAGATGAACTGCTGCAGGATCGTCAAAAGACCGAAGTAAGTCTGGCGGAGTTCACCCAGATGGTGCTCTTTCCGGTCGTACAGGGTTCCCATCGCATAGGCTGTAATGAGAAGCAAGCATGCCCAAGTGACGAGCTCGGACCATTGGTCGTAATTCAGTAGAAAGGGAGAAGCGGCAAACAGACCAGTATTCTTCCAGAGAAGTATGAGAACGAGGAAGATACTGGCGCTCGCCGTAAGCACGGCGTGTCTGCGGCCATAGACATAGGCCGAAAAGATCGTGGGCAGGGTGTATAAACCCAGGATCATGCGGTGAGAGGCCACCAGCCAGTTGAACAGGCCGGCGATAACGAAGAGGGAGAGCACCAGCCATAGTTCCTGGTTAATGGTGACCAGACCGCTCTTGAACTTGGATTTTATTTCCGAAGCATCGCCGTCAAGGGCCGCCCTCGTGCCCAGAATGCGTTCGTTCGTGAATGTCGATTTCATCTGAAATCCTCTTCTCTTGGTTTCAACTGGCGCTGGGGTGCCACCCCGTGAATATGGGACTCCTAATCTTTCCATCGGCGGACTGGCGCACAACTTTAGTCGACTGGAGGACCGGCGCAGAGACTCAAGAACTCGGCAATTAGAAGTCAAAAAAGTGCGAGGCCGGAAGCGATCAGTCTTACGGTCCGACGTGCTATCTCTGATTTCTTCCATCCTGTTTGACTTCAGGTGAGTGCATCTGCGTTAATCAGCGACAGAGAGTTCCATGCGCGAAGTTATTTCCACGAAAGACGCTCCCCAAGCCATCGGGCCCTATTCGCAAGCCATCCAAGCCAACGGATTCCTCTTCGTCTCGGGACAGATCGCCATCGATCCCACGACCCAGCAGGTGGTCGCCGGCGATGTGGGGGCGCAGACCGACCGCGTCCTGCGCAATCTGTCGGCGATTCTGGAAGCTGCGGACAGCAACCTGGGAAAGGTCGTTCGTTCAACCGTTTTCTTGAAGAATATGGGCGACTTTGCCGCCATGAACGCCGCCTACGGTAAGTACTTCACTACGGTGCCGCCCGCGCGCTCTACTGTAGAGGTGGCTCGTCTGCCCAAAGACGTGTTGGTGGAGATCGATGTGATCGCGCTGGCATAAGAACTTTAACCACAGAGGGCACGGGGGAACACAGAAGGAAGCAAAAACGTCTGTGAAACTCTGTGCCCTCTGGGGTTGAGTTTTACGCCTTAACGACTTTGCCGCTGCGCAGGCAGGAGGTGCAGACGCGCATGCTTTTGGTAGCCGCGCCGACGCGGGCGTGCACCGGACGCAGGTTGACGTTCCAGCGCCGCTTGGTGACATTGTGCGCGTGGCTGATGCGGTTTCCCGCTTGCGGCTTCTTGCCGCAAATATCGCATTGTTGTGCCATGATGACTCCCGAATAATTCAGAACTTGTTGGGCAACCCTAAATTTTACAGGAACTTGAGCGGATTCGGCAATGTCGGTTAACTCCATCGACGGGGCCTGTGGATTTCCTGGTTCATCCGTCACAGATTCCCGCGCCATCTTTTCGCGAAACTCAACGGGACACGGCTCGCTATCTATTCCCGGTACAGAAGGGCACAAGCGTCGCCTGCCGCACCAGACCAGTGCCGCAGGCACGTGATGTGAAAGCCCGGCACGGAAGTGCCGGGTGGCGTTGGGTGAAAAAAGGAATCGAGTCCCGGAGGGGACGGCACCTCATGGCTCATACTTATCCGAACGTCCTGATTCATTGCGTTTTCAGTACCAAAGAACGTCGTGCGTCGATCTCCGATGAACTGCGCGAGAAACTTGCGATGTATTTCGTCGGAATCGGTAAAGGCCACGACATCCCCATACTCTCTGCCGGTGGCACCTCCAATCACGCTCATCTGCTTGTTGCGTTGCCCGCCACTATGCCACTGGCAAGGGCAATTCAAATTTTGAAGGCCAATTCCTCTCGCTGGCTGGGCGAGCACGGGTTCGATTTCACATGGCAGAAAGGATATGGTGCATTCAGCGTCAGTGCGTCAAATCGGGATGCGGTGAAACACTACATCGAACATCAGATCGAGCACCACACAAAACATTCGTTCGAGGAGGAATTCGTCTCACTGCTGCGGAAATCGAGGGTGGCGTACGATCCGAAAGTCGTTTTCGGGTAGCGTTCGGCCATGAAGGGTGCCGTCCCCGACGGGACTCGCTTCCATGCAATAACCGCGACCCGGCACTGCCGTGCCGGGCTTTCACATGCCGCCGCTAACGCGGCTAGCTTCATAGAATTGAAACGGCCCCGATTTCTCGGGGCCGGACAGCAATCTTGGGTAAACAGCACCCTGCGACAATTCAAGTATAGGTCATCCCAATTTCAAGTCAAGTTACTTTCATATATAGGAGCGTATCCCTGTTTCCGCTCCCACAGAACCTTCCGCCCCAATCGGAGCGTGGACCCGGCGGGATTCGAACCCGTATCTGCGACCGTCGCAGGGTGCCGTGTTCCCATTACACTACGGGCCCAGCTAAGTCTATGCGCCGCCGACTTCAATGATCACTGCGAGCTAAAAGATTCGTCGACAGCCCTTCCAAATGAGGAAAACATGACACTCATCTCCGTGCGATACTGATTCCATGCAGTCCCCGCTCCAGGCCGCTACTGCGGCTACTGATCCCCGGTCGGTCAAGGTGAATCTCACGACCGGCACGGGAGTGGACATCGAATGGAACGACGGCCACGTCTCGCACTATGACTTTGCCTACCTGCGCGACGCCTGCCCTTGCGCCATGTGCGAAGATGAGCGCGGCAAGGCGGGACGGCACCCGGGCGAGCCGGTCGCCGCTGCGCCGGGCGCGCTGCCGATGTTCAAGCCGCGCGCCAAGCCTCTTTCTGCGGAGGGCGTGGGTAAATACGCCATCAAGTTTTCCTGGAACGACAACCACGACTTGGGACTCTATTCGTGGAAGTTCCTGCGCGAAATCTGTCCGTGCGCCGAGTGCAAGGTGTCAAACCATTAGGGACACTCAGGGGAGTGTGCGACGTGCTGCGATCGGCCTTACTCGCGTGTCTGGACGTTGGCAGCTGAAGATCAATCGAAAGTTCCAGCCCGCGCCATGAGTTCGACAAAACAAATTCCGGCCGTTCAAACCATCGTCCAAGAACTGCTGGAGGATCTCTACGCCAGAAGCGGTTGCGAGAAAGTCGGACTCACGAGCGAAGCCTTCGCGGCGATTCTCTGCGAGGTAGGGTCGAAACAGGCCACGCCCGCTAGTTCTGAAAGCGAAATCCGTACGTTTGTTCTCAGTCTGCGGATCGACGAACTTGCTCTCGCCCGCGCCTGTGCCGCCGGCAACAATTCCGCGTGGGAGGTCTTTCTCACGCGTTACCGCGAAAAGCTTCATCTCTCCGCCCTTCGCATCGCACGCGAAGACTCCGCCGCAAGGGAATTGGCGGACACCCTCTACGCCGATCTTTACGGCACCAATACCCGCGATGGCCAGCGCGTCTCCAAACTTTCCTCTTACACTGGCCGCGGATCGCTTGAGGGCTGGCTGCGCACCGTGTTGTCCCAGGAATACGTCAATCGCTACCGCCGCACGAAACGCCTGGTGAGTCTCGACGAAGAATCCGACGAAGGCGTGCAGTTCCGCGCCCCTGAGTCCCGAGCCGGTACCGCCTGCCGACGCGCGCCTGGCGCAGGCCACCGATGAGGCACTCGCAGCTCTGTCCGGCGAAGATCGCACCGTTCTGAGCGCGTATTATCTCGATGGCCGCACTCTGGCCGAGATCGCCCGCATGGTGGGGGTGCACGAGTCGACCATCAGCCGCAAACTCGACAAGCTGGCCAAGTCTTTGCGCAAGCAGATTGTTGCGGCCCTGGTGCGCCGCGGCATGTCGCGCCGCCAGGCCGAAGAGGCCTTGGAAGTGGATGTCCGCGACCTGCAGTTGGATATTCGCCGGAGTTTGAAACAGGAAAGCTTGGCGCAAGAATCCTCTGCTCCAGCGTTCTCTGAGAAGAGAGTAGAAGCCCGAGTCCGGGAAGGCCCAGGATAGCGGAAGACGCACCCCTTGAAGCGAAGAACAAGCCAGGAGCTAGTTCCCTGGAAGCTGAAATGCAGAATGTTCCCAAAATCGTACGCGGGCGGTTAAAGGCCCCCGCCGGCAATCATTCTGCAGGCGCATCCCGACGCGAACGCGTTGACCGCCTTTGCGGAGCGGTCGCTGGCCGACTGAACGAGCCCTCGTGCTTGAACACCTGGCCCGCTGCAGCGATTGCCGCGACATTGTGGCGTTGGCTCTTACCGGCAATGGAGCCGGTTGAGGCCGCCTGTGAGAGCCAGCGCGACAGGGTGGCTCACTTGGCCAGCTTTGCGTTGGGGATTTGCGGCTGCCGGTATTGTCGCCATCTGCGCACTCGGAGTCGTTCAATATCAGCGGGGCGCCGGCGCAACCACAGCCTCAATCCGCACGCGCTCGCTTTGAAGTCGCAGGCAACGAATCAGCCAGGCTAAGGATCAGTCGTTGGCGCCTGTCTATTCTGCTGGCGACCACCAAGAAGGCCGACAACCTCCAGTCGCCCTCTGCGCCTGATGCTCTGGTCGATGCGGCTCGGCGCCACAGATGCAAGAGTCAGCGAGAAGAGCGTACGCATGCGGCGGCGCGACCGGCGCACGTCCTGCTCAGCGGCACGCTGGAAGTCGCAGTCGCGGCTGGGGCTGGTGGGAGGGGCATTGCCCCATGGCCCGCGGATGCCGAATCAATGGCAGCAACAGAACGGACTTCAAAATCAGGTTGCCGCGGCTGCCGCCATCTTCGGCCTTCGCGAACCCGCAGGCTGCCAGGCGATCTAGTCCGCAAAAATGAGGTCCCCGGCCGTTTCCGAGACGGTAGCGGTAGAGGGCCAATCGTCCCAACTCGACACGACAAGCTCAGAATCGAAGCGCGTGCCAGATCGAACGCAGCGTCAAGTCACAACTGACCGCCTCGCGGCGCCGCAATCGGGCGAGGATGATGCTATGGCTCGGGTCGGCAAAGCTAAACCTGCCGAGGCTGCGCCGGCCGCTAATAGTGGCGTTGTCGCCAACAGAGTCGCAACGCCGGCCGTACCCCGAGGTGACAGACGGCGCAGTGTTGGCTTTGTCCGTCCCGCCCCGCTGGACCATCAACTCCACGGGCGGTCTCGAGCGATCTCTCGATCAGGGCACTACCTGGCAAGTTATAAACGTGAACGCGAATCCCGCGTACTTCACGGCTGCGACGAGTGCGCAGATTCCCGAGAAAGTGCGAGCTAAGATCGGTCAGAGAAAGATCGAAAGATGCCGTCTCCGTCTTTCGTGCCGTGGCAGCTTCCGGCGTAGACGTTTGGGCGGGGGGGTCCGGGGGCGCTCTTTATCACTCGCAAGATGCAGGGGACCACTGGACCCGCGTCGTTGCCCACGTCGTCCGCGGGCAGATGCTCACCGGCGACATCATCAGCCTGGAATTCCCCGACATGCAACACGGAAAAGTCTCAACCTCGAACGCGGAAGTCTGGACCACCACCGACGATGGCCAGACCTGGCAGAAACAATGACTGACGTCGTCCGCAACGTCCACCGTCGGACATTCGTCTGCTTCGATTCTTTCGAATTATGCGCTCACTCAGTTACCAAAGTGACGTTTACACAAAATGAAGGGGATTCTAGTATCCATCTCGTGGTTTGGCAGTTCTGGGGGAGGGCTGCCGAGGCGTCCTGGACTGAAAAGTCGAGGGCGCTTTTTCTTTTTTCCGGCAGCCGCCTCCTGCATATCGCCGTGACAGAAAGCGAAACCTGCGCGAGCTCCCGGAACCCAACGCCGTGGCAATTGATTGCGATCCAGGGACCTTAATCCTAGGCCCGCGGGCTGCCAGCCTCCTTTGCGACCTTCCGCTTCGCCAAGCATCCAATCGACAGTGTTAGGATAATAAGTTCGGCCCCCTGACGGGGAAGCATTTATTCCGATCGCCCGGCAGCGCAGCCCGTGGGAGCGTCCGCCGACAGCGCGACGTTAACAACGAGGAGAAACCAAATGGCAGGTAACGGAATCGTCGAAGTGACCGATGCAAACTTCGACCAGGATGTTTTGAAATCGGACAAGCCCGTTCTGGTGGACTTCTGGGCAACCTGGTGCGGCCCCTGCCGCGCTATCGCTCCTATCGTGGAAGAACTGGCGACCGAGTATCAGGGCAAAATAAAAATCGGCAAGATGGACGTCGACTCCAACAGCGCCACCCCGATGCGCTACAAAGTCACCGGCATCCCCACGCTATTGGTTTTTAAGGGAGGCCAGGTGGTCGAGCAAATCGTTGGCTATAAGCCGAAAGACGCCATCGCCCAGGCCCTGAACAAGCACATCGGGTAAGCTCTAGCTCCTAGCTTTTGGCTAAGACCTGACAACGCACCTGAGCTTCTGAGCAGCGTGCGTTTTTTTTTCTAGACCTGGAATCAGTTCTGGAAAGCTCCAAACCAGCTGTGGTTAAGAGCTAGAAGCTATAAGCTGCTCAGTACTTCCGCAGCACCCCAATCACCCGCCCCTGCACATCCACCGACGCTGCCGGCACAATGATCGGCTTCATAGTTACATTCGAAGGCTGCAGCCGGATGTTGTCGCCTTCCCGATAAAAGCGCTTCAGCGTTGCATCAGTCGAATCCACCAGAGCCACTACAATGTCTCCGTTGTGCGCGGTCGGGCTTTCTCCACCAGCACGTAGTCGCCGTCGAGAATGGCCTCGTCCTGCATCGAGTCGCCGCGCACCTCGAGCACAAATACTTCCTTCGAGCGCACAAAGTCTGCCAGAGAGATGGTCTCGTTATTCTGCACCGCTTCGATCGGCTGACCGGCGGCGATACGTCCCACCAGCGGCAGCACGACCGCCGTGTTCACGCTCATCGCCTGCTTGAGCCGGCCCTTGGGAGGCAGCAGGTCAATCGAACGGCTGCGGTTATAGTCTCGCGTCAGCAGGCCCTTTTTTTCCAGGTTCGTGATGTGCTTGTGCACAGTGGCCAGAGAGGTCAACTTCAGCCCTTTGCCGATTTCTTCAAACGAGGGAGAGTATTGATGCTCCGCCACAAATCGCGAAATGAAGTCGTATACTTCCCGTTGTCTGCGTGTGATGGCCATGCCGCCATTATTGGCGAAGATAAGGCGAAAAAGCAAGCAGGAAATAAAGTTAGGATTGATCAGCAGAAATCGTAGAGACGTAGCTTGCTACTTCTCTGCCGGTGCCGCCTCAATTGCTGGCGTCAATCGCTCGCGTTGAAACTTTTATCCGATTCGCAAGTCCGATCTTCCATTGGCGAACTTTTTCCCGAACAAAGAGGAAACAAAAAATGCCATCCACTCGCTTCGTCATGATTCTATTGGCAGCGCTCCTCGGCACCACGGCCTGCAACGCTAAAACGAATCCATCCGCCGCCGTGCCCGCGCCCATGGGATGCGCCGCGCGCCGCCACTTCCGGTCAACAAACCGCTGTGATTTCCGGCGGATGTTTCTGGGGGATCCAGGCAGTCTTCCAGCATGTGAAGGGTGTTATCAGCGCGACTTCCGGCTACTCCGGAGGCGCCGCCAAGACCGCCGAATACGAAACTGTCAGCACTGGTGAAACGGGACACGCCGAGTCCGTCCAGATCGTTTACGATCCTTCGCAGATCACCTATGGCGAATTGTTGCGCGTTTTTTTCTCCGTGGCGCACGATCCCACGCAACTGAATCGTCAGGGCCCCGACGAGGGCACACAGTATCGGTCGTCAATTTTCTACGTCAACGACGAGCAGAGGCGAATCGCCAGGCCTACATCGCGCAGCTCGACCAGGCGAAGATATTTTCGCGCCCAATCGTGACCCAGGTTGTGCCGCTGCAGGCTTTCTATCCGGCTGAGGCTTATCATCAGAACTACGCCGCGCTGCATCCCAATCAGCCCTACATTGTGTTCAATGATGCTCCCAAGGTCGAGCACCTGCGTCAGGAGTTCCCGGATCTTTACACAGGAAAATAGGAGGGGACAGATTTCCAGCGGCGGAGCTGCGCAAGAATGCAGCCCAAGGCGAAAGCCGTGGGTTACTGTAGGGAGAAGTTAGCAAGTCCTGGAGGGACGAAAGAAAGCCTGGCGCGCCGATATCGAGGAGACAACGATGTTCAATTCCAGTCTTGCTCGTAAGCCAACGCGTGAGGGTGCTGCCGATCCGCGTCGCCGCGCGTTCTTGGCGAGCGCGGCAGCCGCGGTTGCAGGCTTGGCCCTGTGGCAATGGAAGAAGCCCGCAGTCCTGAAAGCCGCGCCGGCTGCGGAAAGCGCACCCAAAGAAGTGACGATCATTCTTTTCTCCGACGCCGGCCAGCGCCTCAAGCCAGTCCGCATGACCAAGATTATCAAGACCGAAGCCGAGTGGCGCAAGCAATTACCCGCCGGGGTCTTCGACATTACCCGCAATGCCGACACCGAAATCGCCTTTTCCGGAAAATACTGGAACCTGCACGACCAGGGCATTTACCGCTGCGCCTGCTGCGACAATGCGCTCTTTGATTCTGCTACCAAGTTCGAGTCCGGCACGGGATGGCCCAGTTTCTGGGCGCCGATCGCTGCCGAAAACGTGACTGAAATCCGCGACACAACTTTTGGTATCGTCCGCACCGCCGTCGCCTGCACCGAATGCGACGCTCACCTCGGCCACGTTTTTGACGACGGACCCGAACCGACGCACCTTCGCTACTGCATGAATTCCGCATCTCTGCGTTTCGTACCGAAAGCGTAACACGCGCCTACAATGAAAGCGTGAACTCGACTCTCCCAGTCTTCCGCGAACCGAGCAGCGTCGAAAGAATGTTTAACCGCGTCTTCGGATTCTTCGTGGGCCTCGGTCTGGGCTTCTCCTACAACTATCTGCTCGAGGTTCGCGGACGAAAGAGTGGCAAGCTGTACTCCACGCCAATCGATCTGCTGGAACTGAACGGCAAAAGCTATCTGGTCGCGCCGCGCGGACAAACTCAGTGGGTGCGCAATGCCGAGGCAGCCGGAGAAGTCACGTTGAAGAAAGGAAGTACGCGCCGGAGATTTCGCTTGAGGCCGATTGCTGACGCAGAGAAACCGCCGATCCTGATGGCCTACCTCGACACTTTCAAGAGCGAAGTGCAACGCTACTTTCCGGTTCCCGCGGGGTCGCCGCCAGAATCTTTCGCCGTGATCGCACAAAGTTATCCGGTTTTCGAACTTTTGCCGAACTGAATTTCGTTGTTCTCCCGCCGATTACTTTGCGGGACAGCCGAGGCGGCTGTCCCTGCGCGAACGTCCGCATCATGCTTCGGCGGCGGAGAAGCTCTCGTCTGGTTTGACTTCTGTTTCCTCCGGAACCGCGTCAGCGGCTACGTCCTGCGCGAACTCGCGGCGTTCCGGGCCCGTGCGCTCGACGACGCGCACCCGGCGGGCGGGCATGGTGCTGGGCTCGAGGCTGGCGATGCGGCCTTCGCGCACCTGGATTTGGGCGCGGAACCAATCGGTGCGATACATCCGGCCCGCGGCATAGAACGTCATCGAGGCCGCGATGGGACCTTCAAATTCCTCTCCCGTGCAGGCCAAAATTCGCTTGCCCATTTCCTGCGACCAGGTCAGGCCGCCGACCAACGGATCGTTTAAGCGGTGACGTTCGAACGGCATGGCATGCGACAGCTTGCGCAATTGCAGCAGTTGCAGCAGGACCGACGTTTTCGCCAGATTGGTCACGATAATTTTAGCTTCGGAGGCGGAGACGCGCTCCATCTTGATGTGGATGTCCGGCGACCACTCGCGCTCGAACTCTTCGCGGGCCAGGGCCAGCCCTTTGTCAGTGGCCTCGACGTAGCGCAGCGTGGCGCGGGCCAAAATCACGCTGAAAAGGCAAGTCACAACCGTGGCGATGACCGGAATGTAGCTGATCAACGTGGTGAATGGAATGCGAGATAAATCGATCAACTGCATATGCATAGACGAGCGGCTCCTGCAGACGTGAGTTCGGGCGGGGGGAGCGATCGTGATGAGTGTAGCGAGAGGCCGCGAAGGGCTCCAGATGCGAATGGTGCGAGGCCCATAACGGGCCGGGTGCTGGGTCTTTGGTAACCGCGACAGGCGTGGGCGGAATATTTGGGGGATGCTATCGGGTGCTGCGGCAGGATGCCGCCGCGACAGCCGGCGAGCCGCCGGCGCTACTTTGCCTGGCGCTACTCGCGCTATTCCAAGACGCTGTCGTCTAGTTTTTTCTTGCCCCAGTCCGCGGCGGCTTGTACAAAGGCCAAAACGATAGGGTGCGGTTTCTTTTCCGTGGACGACAACTGCGGCTGGAACAGGGTGGCCAGGAAGAATCTGTGGGTAGGAGATTCGATGGCGCGAATCTCGCCCTGGGGGCCGCGCGCGACTACGGGGAAGCCAGCTTCCATCGCCGTCCACTCAAATTCAGGATTGATCTCGAAGTTGCAGAAGAACTCTTCAGTCGCCACCTGTTTGTCCTTCCCGTAAAACGACTGCAGGTAGGAGCCGGGACGCAGGCGAATCTCCGGGACCGCGCCCGACAGCTTGGGGGCATTGCCCTTACGATTGGGCACGGCGCAGGCCACCGGATAGATGATGACGTTCTTCGAGCCGGAATTGTTTTCGGCGCTATCCGCGTCGGCGATGCCGAGGACGTTACGGGCAAATTCGATGAAGGCGTATTGGAACCCGCCGCAGGTGCCTAGAAACGGCCAATCGCGACGCCGAGCGAACTCGATTCCTTTGAGCATGCCCTCGAAGCTCTTGTACGGGCTGCCGGGTGCGGCCCACAAGCCGTCGAAACTTTCGAGCGTCTTTTCCGCTGTATCGGCGTCAAGCGTGGGGGTGGGCAGCCACTCGGATTCGACCTCCATCTTGAGCTTATGGGCAGCGTGTTGCAGGGAGTCGGTAGTGGCCTGGTGCGAGCGGAAGCCGGCATTAAAGTCCCCCAGGATTCCAATGCGGACGGCGTCGCTCACGGGTTGATTGTACTAGAGGGTGCGAGGCGAGCTATGCGGGAGTCGGTGGCCACGAGGTTAGAAGCATGGTGCGCTGGGGCAAATCGAATCGTTGCCGCCGTCGCGGGCCAGGGCGCCAGCGCCACACCATTTAACGCAAACGCTCAATGCCCAGGAAGAAGTAGACGCTAAGCAGCGCCAGGGCGGGGCCGCCCCAGATCATTACGGCGCATTTCCAGCCGAGGGAACTGGCGACTTCCTGCCGGCTACGCCAGGAGATCAGGAGAGTTTTGTTGTTGGGTTCCCTCATCAGCACCACCGGCGGATGTGGATCGAAAGCATTCGCGGGCGCGGGAGGACTTGCATCTGCGTCGGAGCCGTCGCTCCCGATGGCCGCAGTCGTGGGATCGGCGAGGACCTGTACACACGGGCGGCCCACGCCGGCCGCGGGAACTCCCGCTGCGGCCCATGCCGCAGGATTCGAGATTCCCGCCTTCAGTAATGCGGCGGCAATCTTTTGTTGCTGAGTCATCTCCGAAGCTTTCGTGGGGCCGAATTCGGGAGACAGTCGAATTAACGGATATGGAGGAGCATCAAGCTGGGTTCCGTGTCGCTGGGTCGGGTAGTCCATGCTTACGTCCGGGTTTCCTCCGCCCATGGAAAACGAAATGGATCCGATCGACCGTGAGAGTGCCCCGATTGAGAGTGGATTGACAGTTTCGCTGTCGTTCACCGGCTGCGGACCGACTTCGAGGCCCGGGTTTTCGCTCAGCGTGCCCAGAATGAACAGAGAATTCTTGGGCTTGATGCAATACTCTTCCACCTTGATTTTGTTGCTGGTGACAATGCCGTGGCGCGCCAGAAAGCTGCACACATTCTCCGGGGCCGGATCCTTTGTGGTGAAAAACGAATCGCAGAATTCCTGTTCAAAATCGCAGTGCAAGTCAAGATCGGCGCCCTGCGGATCGACCAGCACGCGTCCCGTGTTGTCGTCGACGAAAAACGGCACGTGCATGCACTCGCCGGCAATCTTGACCCACTCTTTATTCTTGCCGCGTTGTTTGTATTCCCAGACCAGCGTGCGGTAGTAGTAACACGGGCGTGCGGTAATGGGCGCGACCATGGTGTAGGGACCGACGGCGAGGCCGCTGACTTCGACCATACCCATCGAAGCGCTGCGAATCTTCGAGAAGGGCGTGTCGAGAATCAGGCGACGACGCTGCAGCAACCGGAAGCCGGAGAAGAATAAACCGATCCCGGCGCAGAAGCCGATCCCGCACCAGAAGAGCAGTCCGGTCGGGCTGGACGAGCGAAAGATTAGGGCAGAGAAGATCACTGACGAAGTCCGCGGAGCAGGCTGAGGCTAACTCCTACAGTCAGGCTAGCGAATAGGGAAGTGGCGCAGCAGCAGAAAACGGCAGAATTGACTTACGTCGGTAATGGGACCGTTGGTAATCTCGCTGAACTTCCTGCGGACGCCGACGGGACGCCCTCGGGACAGTCGGCAAGATGCCGGCGCTAGGCGACCTGAGGCCTGGGACCTGCTTCTCTACCCGCCCGCCTTCAACTCCGTCAGCACTTGCTTCGCGATTTCCTTCAAGGTTTCAAACACGCCGACTCCCTGGAATGCGATCGCCTCGACGATGGGTTCATTTTTCTTGCGCAGTTCAGTGGCCAGCAGATCGATGGGCAGAATGTTGGGCAGGTCGCGCTTGTTCAACTGCAGCACGTAGGGAATCTTGTTGAAGTCGTAGCCGTGTTCTTTCAGATTCGACATCAGGTTCTCGAGCGCTTCGACGTTGGCGTCCATGCGCTGCTCCTGAGAGTCGGCGACAAAAACGATTCCATCCACGCCGCGCAGAATCAGCTTGCGGCTGGCATCGTAAAAGACCTGTCCGGGTACGGTATAGAGGTGTATGCGGGTCTTAAAGCCGCGAACCGAGCCGAGGTCGAGCGGCAGGAAGTCGAAAAACAATGTGCGCTCGGTTTCGGTGGCCAGCGAGATCATCTTGCCCTTCTGCTGGTCCGCAGTTTTTTGGTAAATCACCTGCAAATTCGTGGTCTTGCCGCCCAACCCGGCGCCGTAGTACACGATCTTGCAATTGATTTCACGGGCTGCGAAGTTGATGAAACTCAAGACTTTCCTCAAATACGGGCATACCCTCCGGGGGCTGCCGCGTACACTGATTCCTTTTTGCAGGCTCGCGGTCTTTATATCATATGGGACATGCCGAACGCAGGTTACTCAGGTGACCCCGGGGTGGCCCAAAAGGGGCTAACGGGCCGACGGAACGGGATAATATCCAGCCTTGGTATAGATATTGAGCCCTTTTTTGTCCACTTGAACCTCGATGCTGCGAAAGGTTGGGCCCGCGGTAGCCTTGGGGATATAGGCCAACGTGTACTGGTTTCTGGCCTCGGAAGTGATCTGCGCATAGGCCTGTTCCATCGCGTTGCGGGAGAGTTCACTAAAGACCTCTCCCCCGCCTGTAGCGCTGACGTACCTCGGAAGAATGTTGCTATAGCCTTGTCCTGGCAGATGGAGCCGGTCGACCTGACGGTAAACCGGCAATGCCCCGCTGTCGACCACAACGGCCTTTACTTGAATGCCATGGGTCTCAAGCACCTTCAACACATCGCGGTAGCTGGCCTTGCTGCCCAAATCCCGCCCATCACTGATTACGAAGATTACTTTCCGGCGGGTGCGGTCGCGCTTGCTCAAATCCAAAGCCGCGCGCAGGATGGCGTCATTTAAAACATGTGCCTCCCTGGGAGGAGTGTTAACCGGCTGGATGATTGGTCCTCCGACGGGTGCTCCGTTGACCGTCGGCCCATCCGGTCCCAGCGGACCGCCTAACACCGGCGGGCCATTGTTCCGTCCGCGCACCGTCTTCATCTGGTTGAGCGCGGCAGTCAGTTTCTCCGGGCGGCCGCTGTAGTCCGTAACCTCGGCGACCGTACTGCTATAGGTATAGAGCGCAACCTCATCGTAAGGGCTGAAGGCCCCGACAAGGGATGCGTAGGTCTGATTTACCTTCTGCAGGGCTACGTCTGCGATGCCGGTGTCGAGCAACAAAGCCACCGAAAGTTGAAAGGGATCGCTGGTGAAGTAGGTCAGCGTCTGTTTTTTGCCGTTTTCCAGCACAGTGAAGTCTTTGGGTAGCAGGCCATCGACTGGGCGCCCGTCGGAGTACTTGACCATGACAGGAATTTGTACAACGTTGGCCGTAACCGAAATAGTGTAAAGATCTTCCCTGGGATTGATCTGATTTCTCGGCCTGCTGCCTGCGGGAATGGTCTCGATCGGGGGCATGGGCGGCGGAGCGTGTCTTTCCTGATCCGGTTGCTGCGCAGCCTCGCCCGGGTAGGCGGGCGGTGGGGTTTTGCCCGTCTCGGGCGGCGCGTCGGCAGGATTGGGGACAGGCGGCTGGACAGTTGAGGGTGCGTCTGGGATATTCTGTGCCGGTTGGGAATTGGCGGGCGGCGGGGATTGAGTCTGACCAGACTGTGCCTGTAGCGTCGGAATCCCCAATACCAGCAGGGCGGCAGCCATCAGCCTGAATCCTGCGTGAATCCGATAATCGGAATTTCTGGTCACCGGCGCCATCGTTTCTCTATCCTGCGAGACGAACGCCTCGAAAAAATGCTGCTTTTCGTCTCTAAGATGCCCAATCCAGCCTGTTTGGTGCATCTAAGGATTAGACTATCACTAACGAGAATCGCGAGAGTGTCCCGGATGCCCAAGCTTTTTGTCCCCCAGCGCCGAGTCCCGGCCGTAGTGGCTTTGGTTGCGCTGTTCCTGGCGGCCCAATTCATCGTTCAGCTGTCGCTCTCCCCAGCTTCTGCCCAGTCATCAGCGCCTACCCAGCAATCCGCTTCCCCTAGCCAGAAGCCCGATGCCCAGAAATCCGACGACTCCCAGGAGCCTAGCGAGACCCTGAAAGTAAACGTCAACGTGGTGCAGTTATTCTTCAACGTCAAAGACAAGCACGGGGCCCTTATTCCCAATCTCACCAAAGGCGACTTTGAAGTCCGTGAAGACGGCACCCCCGAGACCATCAAGTATTTCACTGCCGAGACGAATCTTCCGCTGACGCTTGGCATCATGATCGACGCCAGCGGCAGCCAGCGCAACGTCATCGACATGGAAAAGGAAGTTGGGGGCGCCTTCTTGCGCCAGATTCTGACCGATAAAGATGAAGCCTACGTGATCAGCTTCGACATCTCCGTTGACTTGCTGCAGGATTTCACACGCGACGTGCACCGCTTGCAGGCCGCTCTGAACAAAGCGAAGGTTAACGTGGATTACACCAGCGGAGGAATCCCCGGCATGGGCGGCGGTCCCGTGCCCCAGCATAATTCGCCGGGCACCCTGCTCTACGATGCCGTATATCTTTCCGCCCACGACATGCTGGCCAAAGAGGTGGGCCGCAAGGCCATGGTGCTGCTTACCGATGGTCAGGATGAAGGCAGCCGTCTGAAAATACAGGACGCGATAGAAGCCGCGCAGAAAGCGGACTCCATCGTTTACGTCCTGCTCTGCGCCGACCGCGGCTTCTATGGCGGATTTGGCTATTCCGGCGAGTCCGAAATGCGCAAACTCACTGAGCAAACCGGTGGCCGCGTCATCAACGTGGGCAACAAGTTCGATAAGCTCAAGGAAGCCTTCGACCAGATTGCCGCCGAGTTGCGCAGCCAGTACAACATCGGCTACACGCCCACCAACGCCAAGCTCGACGGCGGCTACCGCAAGCTTGAAATCAAGAACAAGCAGGGCTATAAAATCCAGGCCCGCGCAGGCTATTACGCCGGACGTAAACAAGACTAGCCCCACAGATCAAAAGCTTAACCACAGAGGGCACAGAGTACACAGGGGCTTTGTTACTCTGTGCTCCACTGTGTCCTCTGTGGTTAAATCCTTTCACTCGAATACCGCAATTGATACACTCCCTTGCGGAGGATACTGATGCCTCATTTCTCCCGCCGTTCGTTCCTGCATCTGTCGGCTGCCGCGTCCGCAGCCGCTGCGTTCCGAATGATGTCCGAGCCCATGTTAGCCGCCGCTGCTCGGCGCCGCCCGCACGCCAAGGATGCCGTGCTGATCGATTCGAACGAGAACCCGCTTGGTCCTTGCCAGGCCGCGCGCGATGCCATCGCCGCTATCATCCCGCAGGGCGGCCGCTACTCTGACGATCTCACCGACGAGCTCGTAAGCACGTTCGGACAGATGGAGGGCCTCAGTCCCGACTATATCTATTGCACCGCAGGTTCAACTCCTCCGCTCAGTCTTAGCGTGCTGACCTTCACCTCGCCACAAAAGAGTTACGTGACCGCGGACCCGTCCTTCGAGACAGGTATGATGATGGCCTCCGTTGCGGGTGCTCGTGTGGTCAAGGTTCGGCTGACGAAGACGTACGCGCACGACGTCAAGGCCATGCTGGCCGCCGCTCCAGACGCCGGCGTCTTCTACATTTGCAATCCCAATAATCCCACCGGCACGCTTACCTCACATTCGGATATCGAATATCTCATCGCCAACAAGCCCAAGGACGCGATCGTTCTCGTCGACGAAGCCTACATCCATTTGTGCGAAGCGCCGTCCGCTCTGGATCTGGTGAAGGCGGGGAAAGATGTCATCCTGCTGCGGACGTTCTCCAAGGTCTATGGAATGGCTGGCCTTCGCTGTGGATTCGTGATTGCGCGTCCCGACCTGCTCGAAAAAGTCATCGCGCGCGGCGGACAGAATTTTATGCCCACCACCGCCGTCGCTGCTGCCATCGCCAGCCTGACGGCTCCCGCGCTCGTCCCGGAACGTCGGCGCATCAATGCGGGCATTCGTCAACAGACGTTTCAATGGCTCGATCGCAACGGCTATGCCTATATCCCGTCCGAGTCCAACTGCTTTCTGCTCGATACGAAGCGGTCAGGCAAGGAAGTAAGAGAAGCGATGGCGAAGGAAGACGTCTTGATTGGCCGCGTCTGGCCCGTCATGCCAACCTACGTCCGCATTACGGTGGGAACGCAAGCAGAAATGGACCGTTTCCAGGCCGCATTCCAGAAAGTGATGAAAAGCTAAGTGTGGCGCGGGCACTCTTGCCCGCTGCTTTTGACTTTGATTTACTCCACCGCTTCCTTCCACCGCACTCTCCGTCCCTCCCGGCTGCTCTTATGCGCCAGCAGCACCCCCCGCATGGTGCGCAGCGCCTGCTCCGGCGTGCACCTCCAGCGGAGAGCCCTTCTCGATCGCATCTCTCACATTGGCGTAAAACCCGCGATAGTCTCCGCGTTCCGTCTTTACTTTGCTTTCCCCGTCCCACGCGGCTCAGAGTTCCCCACTCGTTCCTGCGGTTCCTCTCCCCAATCCGCCCCCCAACCAGGTCCGTCTGGGCAATTCTCGCTCCGCAGGATCTCCTCCTGCGGGTCCATGCCGTATTTAACGAACGATCCTTCCGTCCCATGAACCAGAAAATGCGGTCCCGGAGCATAAGCAATAATCCGCGCCCGCAACATCCGCTCGCAGACGTCGATACTCCATGTTCACATCAAACGAATCATCGATCTTCGAATCTTGGCGCTGGCAGAACGCCGACGCCCAAATCGTCTCCGGCTCGCCAAACAAAACCAGCGCCTGATCGATCAAGTGCGGGCCCAGATCCCAAACACGCCCGCCGCAGGATGGTCCGCATGCTCGCGCCACGCATTCGGTTTCGGACTCCAGACGGAATCGTCGAAGCGCGCCTCATACTCCGCAACCGCGCCCACCGCGCCCGACTTCACCAGCTTCTTAATCGTCTGAAAATCTCCATCCCATCGCCGGTCTTGATACACGGTAACAGGCCGCCCCGATCGGCGGCGAGACGCACCAGTTGCTCCGCCTCCGCCAGCGTCGGCGTTAGCGGTTTGTCCACGACCACATCGCGCCCGGCATCAAGGCAGGCTTTCGTGTAAGAAAAGTGCGAATCGTTCGGAGTGGCCACCACGCATAAGCGAATCGTCTTGTCGGAGAGCATTTCGTCGAGCGTCCGCGCCACCCGGACATCTGGATACTTTTCTTTCGCCTTCGACCCGTGGCGCTCCAGAATGCAGGCCAATTCCATTCCCTTGACGCCTCGAATCACGGGCGCATGAAACGCCTGCCCCGCCAGACCGAATCCGATCAACCCCACTCGCACCATTCTTTTCTTTCTCCGCGCTCGGTGCGTTGCGGCAGGCCGCCTTAGCGATCCTTCACCCGCCGCACAAATTTCAATCCCGACCACACATCAGTCACTGCGCACACTTTTATGTCCACCAGGCCCGCCTCCAATCCAACTCGCGCACCATGTTTTCATTCGAGATCCGTCACCACGCCAGAACTTTTCTTCGGCCAACTCACCCACAGCATTCCCGCGGGCGCGAGCATCTTTCCGACTCCCTCGAAATGTCTCGCCAGCTCCGCCTTCGATTTCGTGAACACCATCGCGAAATCCAGCGTAGCCTTTCCGTCACTCGCATTCACGCAGTCCCCAAGTTCCGCTTTCAACTCCGCACGCACCTCGGAAGGAGCATCAATCAGGCAAACGCGAAATCCAGGCTTAATCCCCAGCTTTTTCGGTAGCGGAGTGCCTGAATATCCCGGACATGGATTTTGAAGTAGACACTTCACGACCGAAAGCCGAAAGCCGGCAGCCGAAAGCCGAGCTTACCGTCCCGGCGCGTACCATCCCCGCCGCGATCGCACCCGAAGATTCTTCCGATCGTTGGCGACGATTTCAATCGTGCGGTAATGCCCGTCCGCTTTGAGGTCCGCGGGCTTGTAAGAAATGGCGTACTGGCTGCGGAGTTCGTCCTGGATTTCTGCAAAAGCATTGGCCACATCGCGAATCTGGAATGGAAAGAATGGACGCCCGCCGGTGGCATCGGCAATGCGCTCCAGGACCTTGTCCCCTGCTCCTTTAGTCCCGCTTACGTTCGTGCTGATGGTGTAAACGATAGCCTCGGCCCGCTGCGCCATCTCAATCGCTTCTTCGCGCGTCACATGGCTCAGGTTATCTTCGCCGTCGCTCAGCAAAATGATGGCGCGCCGCACGTGGTCGATCTTCGGGGCTTTCAGCAGCTTGTCGCGGCATGCAAAATACAGAGCATCGTAGAGTGCAGTACCGCCGCCAGGACGCAATTCGTGCACTCCATGCGCCAGCATTTCAGTATTGTCGGTGAAATCCTGTGTAACTTCCGGCGTCACATCAAATCCCACCACAAACGCCTGATCGTAGCGCGGATGAACGTCTGATTCAGAAACTCAACCGCCGATTGCCTGTTCGAACTTGAACCGGTCGCGCACCGAATTGCTGGCGTCGATCAGCAGCCCGACCTGCAGCGGCAGGTTGGCCTCGGCGTGGAAGCTGCGAATCTCCTGCGGAGGCTTGTTGTCGTCGAGCACGCGAAAGTCGCCCTGCTTCAGATCGGTAATACGCCGCCCATGCTTGTCGGTCACCGTAAAGACGACGTTCACTTCGTTGGTGGTTCGAACGGTCATGGTGGTGACTGGATCGTCAGTGGGCACAGCGTTCGGATCGGTATCTGCTTTTTGCTCCTGCGAAGCTGCGGACGTCCCCGAGGGTTGAGCCGTCGCGCCCACCGCGAAAAGCGCCAGCACAACGAGCCTGGACAGCGTAAGTAATTTCGATCCCCACAGTTTCCCATCGACATCACATTATATCCGTCCTCGCGACGCGGAGCGCGCTAGACGCCCTACGTAGAGACGTTGCTCGCAACGTCTCTCTCGATAGTTGCCAAGAACTCTTGCAACTCCCCCGGAAGCGGGCTCAAAGCGCAATCTTTCCGCAGTCCGTCGGATGCGCCAGCTCCAAGCCCGCCGCATGCAAAAAATTCCGCCCCAGCGAAATATCAGCGCTGGCCCCCCTTCGCGTATGTCGCGACGTCTGCGCCTCGCCCGCATCTCGCGCGCCGCCCCATACAACACATCGCCCACCACCGCATGTCCCAGCGATGCCATATGAACCCGAATCTGATGCGTGCGGCCCGTATCGATCTTCACCTCAACCAGCGTGAATTTGCCGTACGCCGTATCGAGCCGCCGCGTCACGCTGTAGTGCGAGACCGCCTCGCGCCCACCCGTTCCCCGGGTAGTCATCCGTACGCGGCGTACCCGGTCGCGGCTGATACTGGCCGAGATCGTCCCCGCGATCTTTCTTCACCCACCCATGCACCAGCGCAATATAAGTCTTCTTCACCTCGCGCCGGGCAAACTGCGCCGCCAGCTTGCGATGCGCGTCGTCATTTTTCGCCACCACGATCAGCCCGCTGGTCTCTTTGTCCAGCCGATGCACGATCCCCGGCCGCATCTCTCCGCCCACCGCCGAGAGCGTCGCGAAATGATGCAGCAGCGCATTCACCAGCGTCCCGCGATTGCGTTGGTCTTCCGTAGCTCCCGCGCCCGCATGCACCATCATCCCCGCAGCCTTGTTGATGACCGCCAGATCGCCATCTTCATAAACGATTTCCAGGGGAATCTCTTCAGCAATGGCGCGCAAGGGAGGCCGCTCGGTCGAACCGAGCACGGTGATGCGCTCCCCACCCCGCAGCTTCAGCGAAGCCTTCGCGGGGGCATCGTTCACCAAAACCTTTTCTTCGGAGATTAACTGCTGCACCCGCGCCCGACTCACGTCAAGGTGCGCCGCCAGTAACTGATCGAGGCGCTTTCCGGCATCGTCAGAAGCAACTGAAATAAGGATTGGAAATACTTCCGGCATTCGGAGGGAAGAATACTACAGGCGGACGGACGGCCTACTCCGAGCTCTGAAACTCCATATTCTCATCCACCGAAAGCTGCGCAGGCGTGCCACCGATGTTGGCGCCGGAGCGCGTAGCAACCACATGAAAGCCGCCGGAGCTGGTCTGGATCTCATAACTGTAAGGCGGACGCTGCCGGGAAACGGTAATGTAGTTCGCCGACACCAGTTCGTCGAACGAAGCATATTTTCCTTCGGTGGCGAAGTAGCGGCGCTCGGCCTGGGCGATACTCGTCAGATCGCTCCTCACGCCGGTAATGTTGACGGCGGCCTGCGGACTGTTGGCCCCGGCCGCAGCAGGAGAGCTGGTCGCCTGCTTGGAATAAATGTACATCCCGATGCCCATTACAATGACGACGCTGAGAAAGCCGAATAGGCGGCTCATAGATTCCCCAAATCTAATTGCACCGGGAAATGGAAGCGGCGGCAAGTAACGAGAGAACATCGACCTGCAAACCGTGGGCTGGTTGAAAAAGGGTACGACGGCGGCCGTAGCCGCAAGATAATCGGGGTTTGCGTGGAAGAGCGGCGCTTTAGCGCCGCGTCAGGAGACCTGATATCCCGGGCTTTAACCCCCGTGCGGAGCGGCTGCTACCGCGTGGCGCTGACCGTCCGCGCCGGAACTGCCTTCGACCCCGGACGCAGCCACCAGATCAATCCACCGGCCAGGACCAGTCCAACTGCGATCAGCTGCGTGCCCGTCATTGCGCCGCCGAAGACTGACCCGCGGCCGGGATCGTCGCGCAAATATTCAAGGAAGAATCTGGCAACGCCGTAGATGAACATAAACGCGCCAATGACCTGGCCTTCAAACCTTCTGCGCTTGAGCAGCCACATGAGGAAGAAGAAATTTGCCAGCTCCACCGCCGACTCGAACAACTGGGTCGGTTCGAGCGGCACACCCAGCGGCGTCCCGGTGATCGAGTTCGCCAGCGGATTGTGAAAGACCACGCCCCACCAGTGATGTGTCTCTTTCCCGTAGCAGCATCCCGCGGCGAAGCAGCCAATTCGCCCGATCGCGTGTCCGAGCGCGAGCCCGGGCGCGAACGAATCGCAGGTACCCAGCGCCGGCATCTTGTGTCTCCACACATACCAGGCCGCCGCCACGAACGCGGCGAGCAGGCCGCCGGAAAAAACGCCGCCTGCCTGCAGAGTGTTGATGCTGAAAATTTCGCTGGGATGAGTCGAGTAGTAGCTCCACTCGTTGATGACGTAGAGCACCTTGGCCCCGATAATGCCGCACAGCACGACCAGAATGCCCAGGTTCCAGGCCTTGTCGCCGTCAACTCCCAGCTTCTCGGAGTTGCGCACACTGATCCATAATCCGATCAGGACGCCCAGGGAAACCAGGAATCCATAGGTCGGCAGGAAAAATCTTCCTATGTGAAAGAGTTGTGGGAACACTGTTTAGTTAGATGCGTGAATCAAGGGATTTGCTACTCGGACCAGTTTAGCAGGGGAAAGCACACTGGCAGAAGGCGGAGAATCAAAACCTGGCGGGCAAAAGTGCCCGCCCCACACAACCTCCCCCAAACAAGAAAGCAAGCCGACCCACTGTGCCGTGTGACGGGCCGAGAATGAACCCGTCGGTAGACGTTGGGAACCCGCCGAGACCCTTTAGGCATCTCCGCATGGCGGAGCGTCGCACACCGGATCCTAGTTCGAGTCGAGTCCCCGTTCATTCAGCATTGGTTCAAAAATCGGTTACCGCCATCACCAACCCGGCAGGCCGGCTTTCATGTTGGATGCTAGGCAAAACTCCCGCGCTTGGCAAGAGCAAGACCGCAAAAAGTTGGCAGGCCGCTTGCTACGAAAGTAACCGGCGGTTCGCAAATGGGCTTGCCAATCGAGCGGAGGCCCCGCCCGCTTAGCCTTGTCTCCACGCACTCTGCGGCCTTGCCTCCGCGATCTTTGCGGTTAAATGCTTTTCGGCTTCCAGAACCCTAGTCCACTCATTCCTTAGTTCCCTCAGCCCAATAGCTGCTCCGGGCCAGCACCGTGTCCTGCCCTGCGTCCTGCGCCCGCAAGCGCACTCGAATCTGGTGCAGCCCAGGATGCGGATCTTTCGGCGCGAAACTGAGCAGATAACGGCTGTGCAAATGGTTAGTAAAGTCATTCATCCGCACTTCGAATTTTTTCCGCGTCGCGAACAACTCGTATTCCCCGCCGGTCATGGAAGCGATGGTGCTCGGGACGTTTTTCCTCATGGCCTGCGCGGTCATGTACAACAGATCTAGGAAGTCGATGCCCTGATGCATTTCGTTTTTGTTCGTCCCGCGCCCGGTGTCGAGAATGTTCGATAGCGCCGGAGAAAACGCCAGCGCGTACATTACCGAATTGCTCTGCCCAATGGCCGCCACCGCGTCTTCGATCTTTACGTGGCTGCCATGGTCGCGCGTTTCGCTGATCAGCAACAACACGCGCAGCCGTTCCTCCGGTTCCTGCTTGAGCAGATTGATCGATGAGTCGATCGCATCCAGGATCGCCGCGCCTCCGCTCCCCGGCTGCAGATTCCTCAAATCGTCTTCAACCAGAGTCGCGTCGCGCGTAAAATTCCTGGTGATTTCAACCTGACTGTCGAACTCCACCACGGCGACGCGGGCCGTTCCGAGAGCAAATAGCGGATCCAGCATCGACTTCAGCCCTCGCATTCGTGGAAACTCGTAAGCCGCCCGGCCTCCGCGCTGAATCGCCACGACCAGCGAGATCGGCTGCCCCTCCGGCGCCTCGTCGAGCCGCGCCGCTTGCTCCACGCCATCGTCTTCCACAATGAAGTCCTTGGCCTGCAACCCATACACGATTCCGCCCTGCCGGTCTTTCACCAGCGCCGGAATCAGCACCACATTGGATTGAGAACGAAGGGTTGTTTCCTGAGGAAGAGCGATGCCGCCAAGGAGCGTCAAAACCAGCGGGGTCAGAACGAGGAGAAAATTCAAAACAGAAAAGCTCGCTGCGGCGCGCCGCAGACTATCCCGCCTTGCGTTTTTCGACCAGGACTTCATCCAGCGCATTGGATAATAGATGCGCCCGCTTCAGATAATCGGTTGCCCCGCTGTCCTGCCTTTTCTTGAGCAAGTGGAATTCATCGGCAATATTCAGCGCCGCCAGCACGGCGAGCCGCACTGTATCGATGGTATTGGTCGCCTCGGCCACGGCGCGCATCTTGGCGTCGACATATTCCGCCAGCTTCAGGATATATTCCGGATCGGAGCCGCGCAGGTTATACGCCTGGTCAAAAATCTCCACCCGCACGCTGGAGTTCTGCGGATCTTTCACCACCTGATTCTTGGTTGCGGTAGCCATAACCGTTTCTCCGTAGGGTCGTGAGTCTTGGGATCTTAATTCTGCGAGTCGCAATTTGTAGAGACCAAGCTTGCTACGTCTCTGCCTGCGCCCTTACAGGGCCTAGCTGGCCACAGCCAACGACTCAATCTGCTCCAGCATCTTCTCCACGCGCCCGCGAATCTCTTCCCGCTCCTTCTTCAACCGCACCGTCTCGCGGCGCAGCATTACCAGTTCCTCTTCGCGATCTTCCATTTGCTGCCGCAACCGTTGCGCATCCCGTTCCGCCGTAGCCTGGGCCTGCCGCGCTGCTTTAAACAGCTCTATGGTGCGATAGATTTTGTCTTCGAGCGCCTGAAAATCGTCCGCCGGAACCTGGTCTGACACCTGTTCGACCGCATTCATCGCCATGATTGCACTCTTCCCCGCAGGATTTATGAAACTTCCTCGCAGTATACTCCGAAACTCTGTGGACAATGCGCCCCATCGCTAACCGAAATTGGGGCCATTGGGGTCGGCGAATTGGTTATAATTTCTGCTGCCAGGAGGTTCCGAATCCATGAAACGCCTTGCCCTTGTCTTCCTCGCATTGTTCCTCGCGCTGGTTGCCCTCCCATCACGAAGCGCGGCCAAGACCAAAGTCGAACTCAAAGATGCTCAAGGCAAGCCCGTCGGTGAAGTCATCCTCTGGGATCAGGGACCGGGCGTCGCACTCGAGCTGAAACTTCACGATCTCACGCCCGGAGAACATGCCATCCACTTCCATCAGGTCCCCAAGTGCGAAGGCCCCGACTTCAAATCGGCCGGCGGACACTTCAATCCCGATGGCAAGAAGCACGGCTTTGATAATCCCGATGGCCACCACGCCGGGGATATCAAGAACTTCACTGTCCGCGCCAATGGCAAGACCCCGACGATTCATCTCGAAGACAACGATGTCACTCTCAAAGACGGCGCCCACTCACTACTGACCGGCGGCGCCGCGATCGTGGTCCACGCCAAAGCCGACGACTACAAGACCGACCCATCGGGCAATTCAGGAGACCGCGTAGCCTGCGGCGTGATCACGAAGTAGTTAGTTACACTTTGTCATTCCGAGCGAAGCGAAGAATCTGCTGTTCGCCGGCAGCAGTCCTGCATCATGGTTCGGCACTGCCGAATCGCCGCCTTAACTTCGCCAGCCTTCGACCCGCCTCGTCCAGTGTCTCCGGTTTCTTGCAGAATGCAAACCGCACCTGCCGCGCCCCATCCCGCGGATCGCGGTAGAAACTCGATCCCGGGACGCTCGCCACACCAATTTCCTGCACCAGATATTTGGCGAACGAAACATCATCCTTGAATGCGAACGCCGAAATATCGGTCATCACGTAATAAGCGCCTCGCGGCCGGAAGCACTTGAATCCAGCCGCCGTCAACGCAGGCATGAGATGATCGCGCCGCCCACTATACCCTCCCGCCAACTTCGCGTAATACTCCGCGGGCAAACTTAGCGCCGCGGCCCCAGCCTCCTGCAGCGGCGCGGGCGCGCCCACCGTCAGAAAGTCATGCACCTTGCGGATCGCGTTCGTGATCTTCTCCGGCGCAACCGCCCAACCCACGCGCCATCCCGTCACACTGTAAGTCTTCGACATGCCGTTGATGGTTACCGTCCGCTGGCGCATTCCCTCGAGCGACACCATGGAAATATGCTCAGTTCCGTCGTAGAGAATGTGCTCGTAAATCTCATCCGTGATGGCCAGGACATCGAACTCAACGCATAGATCGCGAATCAATTCCAACTCCGCTCGCGTGAAAACCTTGCCCGTTGGATTATTGGGGGTATTAAGAATGATCGCCTTAGTATGCTTATCGAAAGCGCGCCGCAATTCCTTCTCGTCAAACGTCCACTCTCCGTCATCGGACGTTGGAGGACGCAGCTTCACAAACTTCGGCTTGGCCCCGCTCAGTACCGAGTCCGGCCCGTAGTTTTCGTAGAACGGCTCGAAGATCACGACTTCATCGCCCGCGTTGCACACCGCCAGCAGAGTCGAAATCATCGCCTCCGTCGACCCGCAGCACACCGTGATCTCCTTCTCCGGATCGACCGTGATCCTCTGCCACACCCCCATCTGCCGCGCAATCGCATTCCGCAGATCCTTCGCGCCCCAGGTAATCGCATACTGATTTACGTCGGCTGCGACCGCCTGCTGGGCGGCCTGTTTGATCTCCGCCGGAGCGGCAAAGTCCGGGAACCCCTGCGCCAGATTCACCGCGCCATACAGCATCGCCTGCCGCGTCATCTCCCGAATCACCGACTCAGTGAAGTGCCCAACTTTGTCGCTGAGAAATTGTTTGCCCGAAACTGCGGGTGCCGAAACTGCGTCCGCCAAGACTGGGTTGGGTGCCCCATTTCTCGCCTCTTTTGCGAGAAGTGGGGACTTCCGATTCTTTAGCGCTGAAGATTTCTTGGAAACTACGACCGCAGGTTGGCCTGTCTTCTTGTGCTTCGTCAAGGTGCGCTGAGCCATAACAGGCAGACTAGCACAGCCGAAACTGGCGCGGAGTCACGGGTTTTACTCAACCTCGATCATGACCAATGCGCCGGTTTCGCACCACGCACTTGACCATAGAGCCGGGACGCAAACCCCGGCTTTTCTTTTCCCATGATCCCGACATCTCCAACGGGTGCCCCACCCTTGTCGCGTTCTTCGCGACAGGGTGGGGCTTTTGATTTGATTGTTGATGTGGAAGAGCGGCCCTTCAGGGCCGCGAGAGGCGAATAAAGTCAAAACCGGGCTTTAGCCCGCATGGGAACCGCACCAGAATCCTGCACGTCTCTCCCCGCATCCTTTATCTTAGTACCTACACTCTTATGACCCCGAAACCCAGGTCTTCCAATGGCGGCTCCGCTGCCGCCGTCGCCGAAAACGGCGCCAGCCTCGAGCGCGAACGCGTCTTCAACGCCTACCGCCAGTGGGGATATCTCGAGGGCGACCTCGACCCTCTCGGATTTCTCCGCCCCCGCGAAACGCCAGAATTGGAGCGCGAAGGCGAGTATGCCCGCGAAGCCCGCGCGATTTATTCCAGCACCATCGGCGTCGAAATCAATCACATCTACAGGCCCGAACGCCGCCACTGGATTTTCGACCGCATGGAATCCCCGTCTCAGGGTTTCGAGATCACAGAAAAATTCCAGCAGCGCATTCTCGACCTGCTCATCCGCGCCGACATCTTCGAGCAGGTCATGCAGCAGCGCTATCTCGGCAGCAAACGCTTTTCGCTCGAAGGCGTCACGGCCCTGATCCCGCTGGTTGACGAAGTCCTCGACACCGGCTCTCGTCTAGGCGCAATTGAGTTAGTCATGGGGATGAGCCACCGCGGCCGTCTCAATGTAATGGCGCACGTGGCCAAGCGTGCGCCTCAGGAAATTTTCGCTGGATTCGAAGATGTCGACCCGCGCAGCGTTCTCGGCTCCGGCGACGTGAAATACCACATGGGCGCCACCGGTGAGTACCAAACTCGCAACGGCAGCAAGGTCCACATCCACTTGGTCTCGAACCCCAGCCATCTCGAAGCCGTCGACCCCGTCACCGTAGGCCGCACACGCGCCAAGCAGGATCGCACCGGCGAAGGCGGACGCGAAAAATATCTTCCGCTGCTCGTCCACGGCGACGCCGCCTTCGCCGGACAAGGCATCCTCGCCGAGACCATGAACTACGCCGACCTCCCCGGATACACGGTCGGCGGCACCATTCACATCATCGTCAACAATCTCCTGGGCTTCACTACCAGCTACACCGAAGAGCATTCCACGCGCTTTGCCGCCTGCATCGCTCGCCGCCAGTCGATCCCCATTTTCCACGTCAATGGCGAAGACGTTGACGCCGTGGTGCGCGTCGCCCGCCTGGCCACCGAATACCGCTACAAGTTCGGCACCGACGTGGTCATCGATCTGATCGGATACCGCCGTCACGGCCACAGTGAGGTCGACGATCCCACCATCACCCAGCCTCTGCTTTACAAAAGAATTAAAGACCATCCGCCGCTGTGGGAAATCTACGCCGACGACATCGGCGCCACCGACGCGCCAGCCCAGGCAGCGGCCATCCGCACCGAGTTCGAGGCCGCCCAGAAACAAGCCGGCAGCATCAAGCAAAAGCCCCTCATGCGTGAACTGCCGCAATATTGGAACAACTATTACGGCGGGCTCTACAAGCCCGAATTCGAAGTCGAAACCGGACTCGCCCCCGAAGAGCTATCGGAACTTACGACTCGACTGACGGCGTATCCCGAAGATTTCCACATCCATCCGAAAGTAAAGAAGCTTCTAGAGCAGCGCGCCGAAATGGGAGTCGGCAAGCGCCCCGTCGATTACGGCATGGCCGAAGCCCTGGCTTTCGCCAGCCTCGTGAAATCCGGCATCCACGTCCGCATGTCCGGCCAGGACACGCGCCGCGGCACCTTCAACCAGCGACATTCCGTCCTCACCGACGTCGAGAACGAAAACGAATTTGTTCCTCTCGAAAACATCGCGCCCGGCCAGGCGCGCTGCGAAATCTACAACTCCACCCTGTCCGAAGCCGGCGTCCTCGGCTTCGAATACGGCTACAGCCGCGACTATCCCGAATCTCTCGTCCTCTGGGAAGCGCAGTTCGGAGACTTCGTCAACGTCGCCCAAGCCATCATCGACCAGTTCATTAGCGCGGGCGAAGCCAAGTGGAACCTGCTCTCCGGTGTCGTCCTTCTTTTGCCCCACGGCTACGAGGGCCAGGGACCGGAACATTCCAGCGCCCGCATCGAACGCTTCATTCAGTTGGCCGCCAAGCACAACATCCAGATCGCGCAGCCCTCCAATGCCGCGCAGTATTTCCATCTCCTGCGCCGTCAGGCGCTGCGCCACTGGCGCAAGCCGCTCATCGTCTTCACACCGAAGAGCATGCTCCGCCACGCCGACGCCAGTTCTCCGATTGAAGATTTTACCCACAAGAATTTCCTCAACATCATCCCCGACACCGAAGTCGAAGAAGCCGACCGCATCCTGATCTGCACCGGAAAAATCGGCCACGAACTCCAAGCCGAACGGAAGAAAAGAAAAGACACCAGCACAGCAATCGTGTTCCTGGAGCAGCTCTACCCATTCCCCGAGCAGGAAGTCGCCGCCGAATTCGACCGCCACGGCAAGAACGCCGACATCGTCTGGGTCCAAGAAGAGCCGGCAAATATGGGCGCCCTCTTCAACATGCTCCCGCGCCTGAAACGAATCGCCGGCGACCGCCCGGTCTTGTCGGTGAAACGTTCTTCCAGCGCCAGCCCAGCCACCGGAAGCAGCAAAGCCCACGAAGTAGAACAAAAAACGCTGTTAACGCTAGCCTTCACCACAAAGGGATAATCGAAGCGGCAAGATACATATGGGACAGCCGTCTTCGGCTGTCCCGCCAAGCGCAGCGCGGCGAGGTTGTGTGGCGCGGGCGCCCCCGCCCGCGGCTGTAACCAGTGTTACTCTTCTGTGGCAAATGTCCCGCCCCTTCCAACCCCTCCGCATCGCCATTGACACCGGCGGCACCTTCACTGATTGCGTCTGGCAAGATCGCGGCCGCCTGCACATGCTGAAAGTTTTCTCGACCCCCGCCGATCCTTCTCAAGCCATAGTCGAAGCCCTCCGCAAAATCGCCACCCAGACCTCCACCGACGACTCCGACCTCATCCTCCTCCACGGCACCACCGTCGGAACCAACACGCTCCTGGAGCGCAAAGGCGCGCGCACCGCGATCGTCACCACCGCAGGCTTCGAAGACGCCATCGAGATCGGCCGCCAGGCCCGCCCCAAGCTCTACGACTTCTTCTTCGACCGCATCGAGCCGCTAGTCCCCAAGGATCTCCGCTTCGGCATCAACGAACGCACCGCCAGCGACGGCGAAGTCCTGACCTCACCCACCCCGGAAGAATTGCAAACACTCGCCAATCAGGTCGCGCGAGCCAACCCCGAATCCATTGCCATCTCGCTGCTCTTCTCCTTCGCAAACGCAAAGAACGAACAAGCAGTGGCCAGGGCCCTGACCGGGCAAGCAGTCCCACTCTCCATTTCCCACCAGATCCTCCCCGAATTCCGCGAATACGAACGCACCTCAACGGTCGTCATCAACGCCTACCTGCAGCCAATAATGCAGCGTTACCTGGAGAATCTAGGGACTCGCGTGGCCGCGGGCGCCTCGCCCGCGCAGGTTTCGGCTTCCGGTTCTCGGCTTCCGGAAACTGCAGCACGCCCTGAGCCGAAAGCCGGAAGCCGGAAGCCGGAAGCCAGTTCCCGCATTTTCGTCATGCAATCCAGCGGCGGCATCACCGCGCTCTCTACCGCTTCCCGCGAGCCCGTCCGCACCGTCCTCTCCGGCCCCGCCGGAGGCGTAGTCGGCGCCGCCGCCACCGCTCGTGCCAGCGGCTTCGACCGCATCATCGCCTTCGACATGGGAGGCACTTCCACCGACGTCTCGTTGGTGGAAGGCGAAATCAAGACCGCCACTGACGCCCAAGTCATCGGCCTGCCGATTAGCGTCCCCATGCTCGACATCCACACCGTCGGCGCAGGCGGAGGCTCGCTCGCCCGCTTCGACCCCGGAGGTGTCCTTCGCGTCGGTCCCGAATCCGCCGGCGCCGATCCTGGTCCAATTTCCTACGGACGCGGCACTCAGCCCACCGTTACCGACGCCAATCTTCTCCTCGGACGCCTCCAGCCCTCACGTTTTCTCGGCGGCGACTTCACCCTCGATCTCGATCGCACGCGCGCCCTGACCAAAGAATGGTTAAAGAAAAATTCCTCGCAGCTCACTCTGGAAAAATTCTCCGCCGGAGTTATTCGTGTCGTCAATGCCACCATGGAAAAAGCCATCCGCGTCGTCTCCATTGAGCGTGGACGCGACCCCCGCCACTTCGCCCTCGTCGCCTTCGGTGGCGCCGGAGGCCTGCATGCCTGCGCTCTCGCCGAAGCCCTCAGCATCCCGCACGTTATCGTCCCCGCGCTTCCCGGCGCGCTCTCCGCTCTCGGCATTCTCGCTAGCGACGTGGTCAAAGATTATTCGCGCACAGTCCTCTGGCGCGTCTCAGGTAAAGTTCCCACGCAGGAATTGAATCGCGAATTTTCAGCTCTGGAGAAAAATGCCGCGAAGGACTTTCACGAAGAATCCTGGCCGGGCAGCCCGCATTACGACCGCAGCGTAGACCTCCGCTATCGCGGACAGGGATATGAACTCAACATAGCCTTCACAAAAAATCTCCTGCGCGACTTCGCGCAAGAACACCATCGCCGTTACGGCTACATCCATCCCAATCGCGAAGTCGAACTAGTAACCCTCCGCATCCGCGCCGTCCTGAAGTCCACCACAACTCCTGTGGAGAAGATAGCCCATGTGGAGACGGGCGCCCTCGCCCGTCCAGGCCGAGCAAAGCTCGGCAGGCTTTCCACTCCCAAAGCCGCAGTCCTATTCGAAAGCAAGAGACTAGAGACGAATATCTACTCCCGAAACGACCTCAAGCAGAGCAAAAACTACTCCGGCCCCGCCATCATCACCGAATACAGCGCCACCACAGTCATCCCGCCTGGAAAACGTTTCCACCTCGACCGCGCCAGCAACCTGATTATCACTCTGGCGTGAGCGGTCGGGTCGTTCTCGAGGCAATGCCTCTTTTTTGATTTGGCACTGTACTGAGCGCGGGAGCGATCGATGTCGACCGCCGTACGTTGCGCCTTCGTGCCTGAAGTATCTAGAGGAAATAGCTTTTTCCGCAGGGGAAGGAGTTCCAATCGGACAATGGCCTTTGTTTCCTCACGGTTGCCCGCCAGATCAACTAATCCGGAATCAGTTTGTCTCTCCGGTAACCCTATGCAGGTAAGCTGGATATAGTGACGGGCCTATCCTTGTGTCGCAGTTTGTGTCGTGCGTGCGGCATGAGATATTAGCCGAGTGGTCGGCAGAAACGCTGCGACCCGGGCACATCCGTCCTACTCGGTCCTAGAAATGTGAGGCTCAGATGCCGACGAGAAAGTTACCTACAAAGATTAAGCCCGCGCCACCCTGCCAGTGCGAGTGCTGGGCTTGCGATAAAGGAATTCACTGCGGAAACAAAAAGTCGAGCTGCGGGCATCCGCCGTATCGAACTAAGCAGAGTATGCACTAGACACTTCAGTGCGTCTCGGTTCAGAGGTCTTGCGCCTCTGCTCTTTCTCTACCCACTCCACGAACAAAGCTTGAAATTCGGCTTGAGTGTATAGGCCCTTATGAATGAGGAGCGTGTTCATCGCGTAAACGGTTGCCTTAAATCCCTCATCGCGCGACGCCATCGTCAATGCTTCTTCAAATGACATATGAGTCTCCTCAGCGGAGCAATAAAATCCTGCGCCCATCAAAACACTTTAGACGCCACTGCGTCAATGCCGTAACCGTAATGTCATCTCGATTGCAGCCCATCTCGACCGCGTCGGCAACCTGATTGTGAATATTCGGTGAAAATCCGCCCTTTCCCGTCTTCAAGTCCCGAATCCCGCCACTCTGCACTAGGTACTCGCTACTGCCTTCGTTACAATAATCCCGTGAAACCCAGCCTTTTCGTCGTCGAAGACGATCCCGACATTTCCCGCCTCGTCCGTCATCATCTCGAAAACGACGGCTTCACCGTGCGCGTCTATCCCACTGGGGCCAACGTTCTCGCCGACGCCGAACGCCAGCGTCCCGCACTCTTTGTCCTCGACATCATGGTCCCCGGCAAAGACGGCCTGGAGCTTTGCCGCACCATACGCCAGACGCCGAGCCTGGCCTCCGTGCCGGTTATTTTTTTGACCGCGAAGAACAGCGAAGCCGACCGCGTGCTCGGTCTTGAGCTCGGCGCCGACGACTACATTGCTAAGCCCTTCAGCCCGCGCGAACTCGTCGCCCGCGTCAAAGCCGTGCTGCGCCGGTTCGAGCGGCCCCTGCCTCCTAGCCCCTTGAGAGTTGGCGACATCGAAATCGATCCCTCCGCTATGACGCTGACCGTGCGCGGCAACCCCGTATCCACCACGGCCACCGAGTTCCGCCTGCTCGATTACTTCGCCCGCCACAAAGGACGCGTCTTCAGCCGCGACCATCTCCTCGACTCCGTCTGGCGCGACACCGCCTACGTTACTCCGCGTTCCGTCGACGTCTACGTTCGCCGCATTCGCGAAAAAATCGAACCCGACCCCGAAAACCCGCGCTACCTGAAAACCGTGCGCGGCGCCGGCTACCGCTTCGAGTCTCCCAAATGAGGAGCGCATGAAGAACCGCATTTTCTTCAAACCGCTCGGTATCCACAACAAAGCGGGTGCCCCACTCTATCTCGCCGCTCTTTGGCGAGATAAAGCCTGCCCTGAGCGAAGCCGAAGGGTGGGGATTTTGACTCTCCCCCCAGATTGCGCACGTCCATCCAAGTCCCCCCAATGAGGAGACCGTGAAGAACCGCATCTTCTTCAAACTCCTCGCCGTTTTCCTGATCGTCATCGCCGCCACCGCCGCCGTTCTGGATGTGATGATCGGCAGCGCCTGGGAAGCCTCCCTGCGAACCGAGATCGAGCGCAACCTCACGCAAAAGACTCTCCTTTTCGCCCACCGCGTCGAATCCGACCGCGCTCACACCCTCCCCCAAATTGCCGCCCAGGAAGCACTGGCCGCGGGCGCCCGCGCCACCATCATCGATGCCTCGGGCAAAGTCCTTGCCGACTCTGAATCCGATCCCGCCACCATGGAGAATCACGCCAGTCGCGCGGAATTCGCCGCCGCTCTCTCCGGCAAAACCGGAGAGAACGAGCGCCGCAGCGCCACTCTCGGCATCCCATTTCTCTATGTCGCCGCCCCGGTCTCCGGAGGCGCAGTGCGCCTCGCCTATCCCCTTTCCGACGTCGAAGCCGTGCAAGGGCAAGTGCATCGCCGCCTGCTTTGGGGATCAACTATCGCGTTCTTCATCGTCTTGCTCGTCGCTGCTTCCGTCTCCGTCTGGACCTCGCGCCGCCTCGAGCGCATCGTCAATGTTGCCGTTCGTATTGAGAAGGGAGACCTCCAGGCGCGCGTTAAAGACACGCCTCTCGATGAGATCGGCCGCGTCGCCGCTGCGATCGACAAAACCGCCGGCCAGGTCGAACGCAGTTTCGACGCAGTGCGTTCCAGCCAGCGCCAGCTCGAAACTCTGCTCAACAGCATGCAGGACGCCGTCATCGCCATCAGCCGCGACGGTCTCGTGCAGTGGGCTAATCAGCCCATGGATCGCCTCGTTCCTCAACACGCGCGCCTCAACGCGCCGGTCGTCGAAACCATCCGCGATCCCGATTTCCTCGCCGCCGTCAAAGCTGCCACCACCACCAGACAGGTAAAAACCATCCGCGCCACATCCATCGTCCCCGGCCGCGCCTTCGACGTTACCGCCGCGCCCTTGCCTGACGGCGGCGCCGTTGCCGTGCTCCGCGACCTCACCGAGACCGAGCGCGTCGAAAAAACTCGCCGCGATTTTATCGCCAACGTTTCCCACGAACTCCGCACTCCTTTGACTTCGATTCAGGGATACTCCGAAACTCTGCTCGACAGTTCCGACAATCCCGGTCACACCCGCGAGTTTCTCGAAATCATCCGTAAGAACGCCGCCCGCATGTCGCGCCTAACCGAAGACCTGTTGACGCTGGCCCGCGTGGAATCCGGCGAGACCCGCTTCGATACCGAGCCTGTCCCTCCCATCGAACTCCTGCACGACGCCGAAGAAAGTTTTCGCGAGATTGCCCGCGGTCAGGACGTCGAGTTGAAGATTGAAGACACGCAAGGCGGCAATGGCTCCATCGAATCGTTGCCTCCCGTGCGCGCTGACCGCGAAGCCATCCACCAGGTTTTTTCCAATCTCATCGACAATGCTATGAAATACGGACGTTCCGGCGGACGCATCGTTCTCGGCGCGCGCACTGCCCGCCGCGGCGTCGAATTCGGAGTTGAACTCGGGGTGGAATTCTACGTTCAGGATTTCGGCGCCGGCATCGCTTCTGAGCACCTGCCGCGCCTGTTCGAACGCTTCTATCGCGTTGACAAAGCCCGCTCCCGCGAATCCGGGGGCACCGGCCTGGGCCTAGCCATCGCCAAACACATCATGCTGGCTCACGGCGGTTTCATCCGCGCCGAGAGCGAACTCAACCGCGGCAGCACCTTCCTCTTCACTCTCCCCACAGCCTAAACTCACGTAGCGAGAGCCCCCTCGGCTGTCAAGCCGAGCGAAGCCAGGCCGAGCGAAGCCAGGCCGAGCGAAGCAAGCCCGAGCGAAGCCAAGCCGAGCGAAGCAAGCCCGAGTGAAGGGAGGGAGCTCGCGCGCAGACGCAAACCCGTCCCTCCTGATTCGAAACGCAATCCAAAATAGAGCTACCCATGCCATCCTCCCCCGCATCCCCTTGAATCGTCGTGCATCGGCTCACAACGATCCCTCCCTCCCAATTTTAAAAATGACGCAAAATTCACAGGTTGTTAACCATCCATTCAACAGGAAATTTTATGCTTAGCCGGTGGCGATCCTGTTCCACGAACGGCCGGACTGTGAAGACGAATCCCAAGCCTCCCGTCGTCGCCCGCGTGCTACCCAGGTGGATGTACCGAGAGCGGACATATCTATGAGCAGCGCGACTCAGGCTTCCAACCCTGAACCGGTTCATCACTACCTCGTGCGCCGCACCCTGGAAGCCTGTCGCATGGCCCAGGACGCTGCCGGCGCGGCCGCCGAAGGCATTGCGACCGGCTCAACCGCTTTGCTCAATTCGCTGCGCCAGCGCGAACGCGAACTGGACACGCTCGACGTCGAAATCGACAGCGGCGTTACCACCGCCATCACCGAAGTTGCCCCCGCCGAAGCCCGCGAGCTGCTGGCCTGTATGAAAGTCATGATCGCTCTCGAGCGCATCGGCGACCTGCTGCTCAGCTTCGCCAACAGCGCCCACTCCGCCAGCGGCCGCATCGACTCCCAGGACACACGCGATCTTACCCAGATGGCGACCCTCCTCGAAAAAATGCTGACCGACTGCGGCTCCGCATTTTCCGGTCGCGATGTCACCAAGGCCATCGATGTTCTGCGCGCCGACGCGGAAATGGATCGGTTGCGCAACCTCATCTTCCTCCGCCACATCGAGAACCCCGAGAACCTGCACCTGCAGGCCAGCCTTCAGATCATCTTCATGACGCAGTCGCTCGAGCGCGCCGGCGATCACGCCAAAAATCTCGCCGAAGAAGTTTGTCAGTTCGTCAGCGGACGCCCCATGCGCCACGTTTCCATCCCCCTCGACAAGCCCGTCGAGCAGATGTTCATCGACTACCTACGCCGCCGCGACCACAATCGCTGATTTCGTGGCGCAGGCGCTCTCGCCCCGCGATGCCGAAAGTCATGAATCCCCCTGGCCTTCTTCACGTCCTTCGCCGCCGCACGCCCTGTTCTGCCGGGTCAAAAGCTTACCCAGAGATCGCGATAAACTTCCACGGGAGCGATTTCTCCCTCTGTTCCATTGAGATACAACCCTCACGTGAATCGAACTAGAAATCAGTTTTTACCCAATCTTTCCATGTAGATACGAGCTCAAGCCACGTTGCCGCCCAAGCTGAGCAATAGTGATCAGACTCCCGACTCCCAAAAGGGGAGAATGAGAACATTCTTAATTAGACAATCCTAACCAGACAATTCCTAACCAAACAATTCTTAACCAGACGTGAGACAAGTCTCCCCCGCTTCCAAGGAAAAGTTATGTGGATCCAATCTAAACAGTCCAGACAACTGGCGATCGAGCATCAAGAACTTGAAGCGCTCGTCACGGAACGCACCGCAGAACTGCAAAAACTTACCCAGCGCCTCCTGAAGGTGCAGGATGAAGAAAGGCGAAGAATAGCCCGCGACCTGCATGACAGTACTGGCCAAACCCTGGCCGCTCTCAAAATGAGCATTATGCTCCTGCAGCAAAGCTGCAAGGAAGACTCACCGAAGCTGGCTCTGGTTTCCGAAGTGGAAGCCCTGGCGGATCAGGCGCTCGAGGAGATCAGGACGATGTCCTACTTACTGCACCCGCCCTTGTTGGACGAGGTGGGATTTGCTTGTGCCGCCGAGTGGTATATCGAGGGCTTTTCCAAGCGCAGCGGAATTAACGTCAAAGCGGAAATTGCCAATTCGCGGGAACGGCTTCCCCGGAGTATGGAGGTCGCCTTGTTCCGCGTGTTGCAGGAGAGTTTGACGAATGTGCATCGCCACTCGGGAGCGTCGGAGGCGAGCATCAATTTTAGTCGTCAAGGCGAAGCTGTGATTTTGGAAGTGAGAGATTTCGGAAAGGGTATACCGGAGGAACGCTTGCGGCTGCTTCGTGCAGTCAACGCCGACACTGGAGTGGGATTAGCTGGAATGCGCGAGCGTCTGCACGAGCTGAACGGCGAGCTGGAAATACTGTCAGATGCTAACGGGACCAGTATGCGAGCGACGGTTCCTCTCTACACCATGGCTCACCCGGCACATGTGGAAGATGCCGGCAGCGTGAATCAATCCGCACAGGCCTGATCCTACGTGAGTCGTTGAGAAAAAGATCGACTCGGGGTTTGTTTGAAGGGTACGGCTTTTAGTGGCTGCGGAAAAACTCTACCTGTGGGTTTGTTTTGAAAGGGCGTGGCTTTTAGGCGCCTCGCTAGTCGTGCAAATGAATGACGGCTTTAGCCGCTGCGGGTTGTATCAACCTCGCTGAAGGCTCGTCCTGTCGATACTCACTTGATTGCGCCAGATAGAGGCAGATCCGAATTGAAGGTATCGGCCACTATCTTCCACGTGCCGTCTGCTTGTTTCTTCCATACGGCCATGTCCTTGCCGCTATCCTGAATCGGCGCACCGTTTGGAGCTCCCATCGTCATCTCGTACTTATAAAGTGTGTAGGCCATGTCTCCCGCCCGGGAAACCTCAACCTTTGTAATCTGCCAGTCTATTTTCAGCCCGGGAGTGGTCAAGAGTTGTGCCCATGCGCTTCGAATCGCTTCTTTTCCTTGCACGATGGGCGCGTGAGGGGGAAGCCAGGATGCATCGTCCGCGTAGTTCGCCGTGGCACCGGCTACGTCCTTGGCCTGCGCGGCTTTCAGACCGGCAGCGTCGGCCGTCCGGATGGCTACCTCGGCCATCGCGCGGGTATCGGAGTTCTGCTGACCGATGGCGCTCGATATGAGGACCAAGAGTGTACTTGCGAGTACTACGCCGGCTCTTCTCATCATTCAATTATGCCTCCACAATTGCGTGTTCGGACACCCATTATCGTTCCGTATCGTGCTGCCGCAAACTGACGGCGCGGGTTACGGCAGCCTGCAGTTTCATGCTTTACGTAATCTGGTATTCAAGCACAACCCGAAGCAACAGCATTCAATACCATTCATTCTAGGAAGGAAAACCGCGTCGTCGTGCGGAACCAGGCGTGATAAACTGTCGCACCGTGGATCAACCTTCCCAGCCGCCGACCCCTCCTTCGTGTTCCGATTGCGCCACCAAAACACAGGCCGCTGGTGGCAGCCCCCCCAAACAATCCGCGTCGCGCATGTGGCGCGCGAGCAATGGCAACATGCGCGTCGATACGCCTCATACCAGCATTATCACCAATCCGGATGGACAAAAAGCCATCATGCTCGATCACTTGAAGAAAGAGGCCATGGTCATTCCCATGCCGCCGGCACAGGCAGGGGCTTCGTCATCGACAAGTCCACAGGGGCCCGCCGGTGGTGCGCCTCCTCCTCCCATGCAGGTGCATGATCTCGGTAAGAGCACGATCGAAGGGCATGAAGTCGAGGGCAAGCGCTATACCTTTACACCACCGCCAATGCCGCCAATGCCTCAGCCCCCACAAATGCCGCCGCTCCCGCAAATGCCAAAGACGCCAAAGCCCCCACAGTCCGCTGCGCCGCAGCCACCGAAACCACCGCAGGCGCCGAAGCCCCCGCAACCACCGAAGTTGCCGCAGCCGACCGTGACCGAGATTTGGACCAGCGTAAAACTAAAAATGCCCGTACTGACAAAAGTGACCACCGCCGCCGGCGAGCAAACCACCTATTGCAAGCCCAAGTCCACCGAAGAACCTCATCCTTCGCTGTTCGAAATCCCGCCCGGCTACAAACTAAAAAAATCGTGAATACGTGTGCGTGGGAGAAAACAAATCCTTTCCGTTTAGGGTCGAAAGGAACTTGCCAGCCAGCCCCGCGGCTCTAACCGCGTTTGAAGAGTTGCGTCTGACTCAGGGTCATGAGCGCGATCTGTGCCAGACGTTCCAGGACGGCCAAATCACCCTCGTCAAACGCAAAGGACTGCGGCGAGAAAACCTCCACCAACCCCACAACCTCCCGCTCGTACCGGATAGGCGCCGCCACGATCGAGCGAATGCCCAGCCGCCGGCACACCATGGCATCGACGCGGCAATCGATTTCGGTGTCATCGCAGCGCAAGGCTTTTCCCATACGGATGCACTCCCCGGAAAAACCCGAATCGATATCCACTCGGGTTCCGAGCGGTGGCCCGCCTTTTCCGATGCTCGCCCGGCACATCATCGGACCGTGGTCGCTGAGCGCGATGGCGGCTCCGGTTCCACGTAAAAGCGTCCGTGCGCGGTCGCTAATCACCCGCAGAGCACTATTCAGATCCGGTCCCAATGAATTGAACTCGTACTGCATGGTGCTCGAAACTGCCCCAGAATTGTCCAGCGTCTCGCCCGTGCCCGCTCCCGTTTCCGGACTGCCGCTTTCCGCTTCCAAACTCACGGATCGCGGCTTAACAATTCCATCGCCTGACGATGTGCTTCCCGCACTTGGCCCCGGCATCCGGTCGAAAGTAAGCTTCGGCGCTTTGCGACTCGGTGCTTTTTCATTGCGCGCCAGCCACTCGTCCAGTCGCTGCTGCGCCTCCTCGGGGAGTTCCGAGAATCGCACTCCGGCGCGACCCAGCGCATCGGCCCAGGCGACATACCCCGTCGTCTCCAGGCAGGCGTCAGAATCCGCCAGATCAAGGCGCAACTTTAGCCGGTGCTCGGCTTCGAGCGGGACGATCGTTTGCATCGACACACCTTGCTCGCTGAGATCCAGAATCATCCCACCGGTAACGCCATCAAAGCTGGCAAAGACTGGACCGTGCACCTTATGCCGCAGGCAACCGCGTCTCTCTGTGAACATCTTTCACTTCACCCCGCACTTGTCTCGTCCATCGCGCACGCGATCACCGCTTCGAAAGAAACGATGCCCGCGCCAGTCGTATTCCGTGATCCGCCGAACTTGTGTCGATGGATGTGTGTTTCGATGATGGGAGCAAAGACGCGGAAAAGGAAGTGCACGATGCGGTTCTTCGCTTCGCTGTGTTAACGGGCTTTTAATTCGGGGAACCCGACTGCGCATTGACAGCGCAGCACTCGACTTTTACTATCCGGATCAAATTGGGATCGGTGGTCCAGCCTCGCTCAAAGCCGCGCCGATCTCTTCAGGGGCGTGCTAAATGGCCATTGCAAAGGGAAGTCAGGGTGTTCCGACCGGCACCATCGGGAGGCAACGTGGGAAGGCGCGAGTTGTGTCCGTATTCGCGCTTCTGCTTCTAATCGCAGTGGTCGCGCTTGCGACCCCGCAGGATCACGATCGCGACCGTGATCGTGATCAGGACCGCGAACATGACCGCGGCGGGATTCACCTGATGTCTCGCGAGCGGGTTTCGCGCGACTTCGGCGGCGGCTCGGGGGGAAGGCCGTCGCCCGACGCACTCTGCGAGCCCGGTTTCGTAGCGGTGGGCTTTCACGTACAGACTGGCGAATTCTTCAACCAGGCATGGCTCGACTGCGCTCGCTTGCGGCCCGATGGGGACGTGGGAGACGAGTTGAGGATGACCGAGAGAACAGGCAGTCCCGGCGGCCGGCCCGTGTACGATGCCCGCTGCTCCGAAGGCCGCGTTCTGCGCGGCTTGCGCGGACGCACCGGTGCTTCTATCGATGAAGCCATCGGCGAATGCAGTGGCGTGCGGGAAATTGTTGGGGGGCGCGACCGTCCTCGAATCGAACTGACCCAATCGGTAACGCGGCCGCATCCGGGCGGAAGGCCCGTCGAGGCTCACTGTCCGCCGGGCGCCGTCGTAACAGGATTCCGATCCATGAGTGGCGAATATATGGACCACTTGTGGATCGTGTGCTCCGAACTGGAACGCAATTACTAAGAGGCCGTTATGAACTTTGTTCGTTTTGATGGGCCCTGGTAGTTCTCAACCAGTTGGAATGGTCTTTGGTAAAGCCTGAGCGGGAATTATGCTGATTGCCTGCTTGCGATCTTCCCTGGCCAGCTCTTCACGAATTCGCCGAATCGATCTAAAGCCTGTGGGAACTTGTCTCCGGTGGCGGCGAAGCCAAGTCGAAAATGGGACGGAGCATCGAAACAATCTCCCGGGGCGAGCAGAATTCCTTGTTCAGCTGCAGCCAGGCAGAAAGGCCTGGCGTTCTCTCCGCTGCCCAGCCAGGGAAACGCCGTCATTCCTCCTTGAGGGCGAATCCACTGCAGCGTTTCGCGATGCCCAGCCATAAAGCGATCCAGGTGCTCCAGGTTCAGGGTTGCGGCTTCTTGCGTTTTCCTGAGAACCACATCGCGCCTGCGCATCGCGATTTCGGCAAGCATCTCTCCCGCCGAATTATTCGAGATCGAAAAATATGCTGCGGGCATTCCAGTAGCGCTCCCGGCGTTTGCGGTCATGCTCAATCATCCATCCGGTACGAAGGCCGGGCAGAGCAAACGCTTTCGAGAAATCGTGGATTACAGTCGCTTGCGGCAGTCGTGATGCCGATTTTGTCTCTCGACCGTGGTAAATCGGGTGATACACCTCGTCACTCACAAGTTGGATGCCACGCGCCGAGGTGAACTCGTGCAACCTCTCCATCTCCACATCGCTCATCGTCGCGCCTGTCGGGTGATGCGGGCTGTTTACCATGATCAGATTCGTCCTTGCATCCGCGAGCTTCATGATCTCTTCAACGTCGATGCTGAAGTTGTTTTCCCTGCGTATCCCGTAAAAGCGGGTCTCAATACCTAGCGACTCGGGCAGCGCGGAAAAGGGCGCGTAGCCAGGCCGAGGCAAAACCACGTTGGCTCCAGGCTCAGCCGCCAGCCACATCAGGACGAGCAGAGCCTCTGAGGCGCCGGTCATGACCTGCACACACTCCGCGCTCACATCGTGCATTTCCGCGATCGCTTCACGCAGCCCGTCGGCCCCCGCTGGACGGCCATAGACCAACTCGTGATTGAGGAACCGCTGCCGCTGTTCCTCGGGCTCGCCGGCGAGGTTCAACAGGGCATTTACCGTCCATCTCGGCCCCTCGCTCGACGCCAGGTTGAATTCAATATCGTGCTCGTAGTTGTCCAGCCACATATCCAGCAGGAAAGGTTTCAATTGCATGGCGCACCTCGAAAAATTAACGCTAAGCGCATTCCTCGATTGACCTTGCCTCCGCCGTGGCGCGGACCGCTGCGGGCTGAACGGTGTCCTCCGCGGCGGCGGACTGAGCAGTGGTCCGCTCGCCTTTGCGGATCAGCACGATCGCTCCGAGAATCGCGACTGATGCCAACAGCACTCGCATAGTCAGCGGTTCGGAGGCCAGCAGCCATCCCAGAAACACAGCGACGACTGGATTCGCGTAGGTGTGCGTCGCCACCACCGCCGGCGGACAGCGCTGCAGCAACCACGTGTAGGCGGTGAATGCGATTACGGATCCGAAGACGATCAGATAAGCCAAGCCCAGAATTGATTTCGAAGAAATGTTCGCCCAGTGTGTGGCGTGAAACTCGCCCGTCAGTGCCGCGGCCGCCAGCAGCATCGCTGCGCCGCAAATGGTCGGTACCGCTGTGCGCCCCAACGCGTCGGAAGGCAGCTTGAGCTTGGGAGAGATCACCACTCCGGCTGACCATGCGAACGAACCCACGAGTACCGCCATCAGCGCGAGCAGACTCGATCCCTTGACGGTCAACTCCGCGCCGGTCAGCAAGGCGACGCCAAGCACGCCCAAACCCAGGCCCAGCGCACTCAGCAGGCTGATCTTCTGCCGGCCCATCGACCACGCCAGCACGAGAATGAACATGGGTTCGGTGGCGATCAGCAGCGCCGCCAGTCCTGACCCCACATATTGTTCGGCCCAGTGCAGCGATCCGTGGCCCACGAAAAAAAACAACGCTCCGACAATAGCTCCAGAAATCCAATGCGCTCGCCTGGGACGAAAGCCGCGCGCCCACGCCCACGCCAACATAATTGCGCCGGCAATGGAATGCCGAATGCCGGCGGTGACCAGCGGCGGAATGGTTTCGACCGCATAGCGAATGGCGAGGTACGTCGATCCCCAAACGAGATAGATGGCTGCGAAGGCGAGCGCCAGTTGGATGGAGTAAGTGCGGCTGCGATCAGTTGCGGATTTTTCTGGCGTGGTCAAGAGCACGGGTCTGCCTCCGATATTTTTCAGCTGGCTGCTGCGAATCAGCGCCATGATTTGCGCCGATTTGGAATTTGCAGTCATCTAACCTTCAAACGACAGTTCAACAGTTAAATAAATGATAGGCCATGAATTCTAACTTGTCAAGATTGTTTTAATGGTTAGATAATAGGGCATAGGACTTCGGGACCTCGGACCTCAACTTTTTCGGCTGAGGTCCGAAGTCTGAGGTCCGCAGTCTGAAAAGGAAAATACTCTGACGCCCACGCCGACTGAGGGGAGCAGGAAACTTGCGCGGAGACGTCCGCCGCGCTTCGATCTGATTGCGGGCAATGTCTGCCTCGACTTTGTGAACACGCTCGACGACCGTCACATCAAGCCCAAGGAATTGCTGGAGACTTATATCGATCTCGCTCGTTTTGGTGAAGACACGGGGGTGCTCGCAGCGAGCCAGGTGGACCGGCTCTTCGAGCGCAGCTATGCCGATCCGGAGCGCGCGCAACAAGTGTTGCTCTGGGGCAGAGAATTGCGTGAAGCGATCCACGATGTTTTTTGGGCGATCATGAACAAGCGAGAGGTGCCGGCGGCCGCGCTTACAAGACTGAACAATTACGTGCAAGCGGCGGCCGGGCACATGCGACTGATTCCGGTGAAGGACGGATTCGAGTGGAGCTTCGACGATCTGCTTGATTTCGATAGCGTGCTTTGGCCGATTGCACGTTCCGCGGCCGATCTGCTGGCTTCGGATCAGTTGGGCTACGTTCGGGCTTGCTCCGCAAAATCTTGCGAATGGTTTTTTCTGGATACCAGCAAGAACCATCACCGGCGCTGGTGCGACATGACGCGCTGTGGGAATCGGGCGAAGGTGCGGCGGTTTTATGCGCGGCGGAAGGAGGAGCAGTAACCACCGAGGAGCACTTAGAGCGCAGAAGCGAGTGCTTCCGAGATCAAAATCCCCCGCCATCTCTCCGCCAAAACCGCGAGAGAAGGCGCAAAAATCATCGTCAAAGTCAAAGCCCCCTGTCCCGGAGAGCGCACAACCCGCGCACCCGGCTGCGTCTACAACTTATCACCCGGGTGGCGGCACTCCGGGTCTATTACAATCACCGCAACGTCTGACATCCGACATCTGAAATCTCTGGAGGGATCGTGATCGCTCGCATGTTTGCCGTTGTGCTGCTGATGGGTTCGGCGTTGGCGCAGAACGTAGTGCATTACACCACGACCAATGCCAATGTGAAGTATCTTTTTGCTACGGCTGAGCCGGTTGTGCATTTGAAGTCGGGGGACATTCTGGATACGAATACGCTGGACTGCTTTGGCAACGCGCTGAAGAAGCCGGGGGACACGTTGAGCATGGCGACGGGGGACAATCCGCTGGCGGGGCCGTTTTATGTGGAGGGCGCGGAGCCGGGGGACACGCTGGCAGTGAAGATTCTCGACTTGCAGGTGGACGGAGACACGGGCGTGGGCGCGTTTTCGCCCGGATTCGGATCCATTAATTCATCGCACTACACGCCGATGCTGGAAGCGTCGCCGCTGCCGGAACGCGTGTGGTTTTATCACATCGATCACGCGGCCAATACGGCGACGTTCAAGGCGTTGGATTCGGATTTCTCGGTGAAGATTCCCATGCATCCGTTCTTTGGGTGCATTGGCGTGGCTCCGGCGAACGGAGAGGCGCGCAGTTCGATTGTGCCGGCGGAGTTCGGCGGGAACATGGATTCGCCGGAGGCGAGCGTTGGGAACACGGTTTATTTTCCAGTGAACGTGAAGGGAGGGCTGCTGTACATGGGCGACGGACATGCGGCGATGGGAGATGGCGAAGCGGCAGGATCGGCGATTGAAGTGCCGCTGAAGGCGCGGGTGCAGCTCAGTGTGATCAAAGGGCGCACGATCAGCTGGCCGCAATTTGAGAATGACGACGCCATCATGACGGTGGGCGCCTATCGTCCGCTGGAAGATGCGGCGCGCATCGCGTTGACCGAACTGGTGCACTGGATTCACAAAGACTACGGGCTGTCGGAGCTGGATGCTTACGAGTTGTTGTCAAAGGTGGCGAAGATTCATTTGAATGAGATGGTGGATCCGAACTATGTGGTGGTGGCGTCGGTGGAGAAGAAATATTTGCCGGCGAAGAAGAGGCCGTAGAGACGTAGCTTGCTGCGTCTTTGCCGGCGGCATTTCGGGTGATGGTGAGAGAGACGTTGCGAGCAACGTCTCTACGAAACCCAGAGTTAAAAAAGGGACAGCCGAGGCGGCTGTCCCTCCGTGTGCGGGTTAGCCTTTTACTATCTTTTTTGCGGACGCGTCCCAGACGGCTACTGATTTGTTGAAGTAGGCGAAGTTTGCCAGGTGGCAGCCGATGGCGGCGTGGTTGCCGAAGGTCTCGTTCTCGACCACCGGTTTGCGGGTGCGGACGGCGTTGTAGAAGTTAGCCTGGTGGTCGACGGTGTCGCTGTATCCCGGGGGCGCAGCGAAGGACTCTTCTTCATCGTCGACTTTAAACTTTAAGGCCGCGGGTTGCGGATGCTCTTCGTGCCACTTTTGCAGATACTGATCGCGGAGTTCTTTCGGCCAACCAAAAATGGAATAACCCTCGGGCTCCGGACGGGTGTCCTGCGGGCGGTAGGTGAGGGTCGAGTCCTTGATGATCATCGTGCCTTTGGTGCCGTAGAAGCCGATGAACTCTCCGCCGTCGTTGTTCAGATTGCAGCGCAGGGTGACGCGGAAGTTGGGATAGTCGTAGAGAGTTTCGATCAGGTCGGGGAACTCGCGGCCATCCTTGAAGTGGAAGAGGCCTCCGCTTGACTGGGCGCGCTGTGCAGGCTCTTTCGTGCTCGTGATGAAATGGATGCCGGAGATCAGGTGGACGAAGAGGTCGCCGCCCAGGCCTTCGCCGTAATCGGTGTAGCACCGCCAGCGGAAGAAGCGCACGGGATCGAAGGGGCGCTTGGGAGCGTTGCCGAGGAACGTGTTCCAGTCGATTGTCTTTTCGCTGGCATCGGGCGGAATGGGATAGACCCAGGCGCCACTGGGGGAATTGCGGTCCCAGTACGCGTTGATGGAGAACACTTCCCCGAGTTTGCCGGAATCGTAAATCTCTTTGGCTTTGGCGTAAAGGACCGAGCTGACGCGCTGGCTGCCGACCGCGACCATGCGATTGTTTTTATGCGCGGCTTCGACCATGGAGAATCCGTCTTCGACGGTGTGCGACATGGGTTTTTCGCAATAGACGTCTTTGCCGGCGGCGCAGGCGTCTTCGAAGATGTGGCGATGCTGGTGGTCCATGGTGGCGATGAGGACGGAGTCGACGTCTTTGCGATCGAGGATGGTCCGATAGTCGCGAGTGGCGGGAACGCTGGGGTTTTTTACCGCTTCCTGCGCGGCGATGTGGCGGCTGTCATACAAGTCGCAGACGGCGACGCATTGAATGCCGGGTACGTCGAGGGAAGCCTGGAGGTGTTCGCATCCACGAATGCCGGTGCCGATGGAGGCGAAGCGCACGGTGTCGCTGGGCGGCACCGGTCGAGCTGTGGCTGAGAGCAAGTGCGGTTGCAGAATATTCTTGGCGACCGTGGTGGCGGCGATGGCGCCGGTGCCGACGTGGATGAATTGACGACGAGTCAGGGGATTCTTAGCCATGAGATTTCCGTCCTCACAAGTGGTGCAAGTGAATTTCCGCAGAGGCGGTTTGCCGGAGCGGTGGATTATGCGGAGGAATTATTCCACAGGGGAGGGCGGAGTTAGTAAAACGATTTTCTAAAAAGGGAAACGTGGTGTGCAACGGTGAGGAGTTCTTAACGGCATTGCCTGTCGGTGCCAACCGTCCTCTGCGGGGCTTATGAAATTCAATCCTGATGGCCCCATTCACTTGAAAACACGCGGTTTGAGAGGAAGACAATATATTCAGCCAACAACAAGGGGGATATGGTCATCTGAAAGGTGGGCCCATGGAGTAGTTTGCGCTTCGCTTCGTCCGACAAATACTTCGGAGGTCCTACAATGACGAGAATCTTACAGATCACGGCGCTGCTATCGGCGCTGCTGGTATTACCTGCGGTCGGCCAATCGGGCCGGCTTTCAGCCGACGACCAGAAAGATTTCGATAAAGCCTACACAAAATGGGTGAACGATACCCGCAAGAACGATCGGGACGACATCGCCAAAGACGTCCGCAAGATGCAGGAAATCATGGCGCGAGGCGGCATTCCCGCCAACGTTCCCTACGATCGTATCGCCAGCACGGGCAATGCGTATCCTGCGCGCTCGTATGCGAGACAACTTCCCCCGGACGACCAGAAAGAGTTCGATAAGTACTATACGAAATGGGTGAACGATACCCGCAAGAACGATCGCGACGACATCGGCAAGGATGTCCGCAAGATGCAGGAGATTATGGCCCGCAATAACATTCCAGTCGACGTGTCTTTTGATCAGGTAGCCAGCACTGGATATGTGGGCGAGCGCGGATACGAGGACCGCCGATATGCGCCGAATGGCGCGTACGGCCGGCTCTCTCCCGAGGATCAGCGCGATTTCGACCGTTACTACTCGCAATGGGTCGACGACAACCGCCGCAATGACCGGCCGGACGCGGCTCGCGACGCCGACCACTTGCAGGACATCATGGCGCGCAACCACATTCCATCGACTGTTCCTTACGAAGAGCTGGCTACGCGTGCCGGATATCCGGGAAACGGTCAGGTGGGGTACAGCGGGACCAGGCTCTCCCCGGACGATCAGCGCGAGTTCGACAACGCCTATTCGAAGTGGGTGGACGATAGCCGCAAGAACGACCGCGACGATCTGGAAAAAGATACGCGAAGGATGCAGGACATCATGGCGCGTTACGACATTCCCTCCAACGTGCCTTACGATCAGATTGCTTCGCACGATCTTGGGCCGCGATACTGAGTAGGGATCAAAAAATGTGGGGAGCACGCCGGAAGCGTGCTCCTGTTTTTCTTTCAGCTTGGCCATGAACGGGTTTTGAGCGTAATCACCTTCCATTACATTCATTGACCTTTGAAGGGGGTTTTGAGTGTAATCGCTGATTTCGGAAACTAACCTGTCCTTGTTTCGTGACTTGCTCCATCAGTTTGATCGGGGGCGCGCCTGCTGCAACAATCGCGAGCTGAGCTCTCAGTCCAAAGCCCCCTGCAGGGGACGACCAGGCCTGGCGGGCAGCCCATAATAGAGATGCCTAATCCCCGCTTTGCCCCCGTGCAGGTCATACAACCTTTGAACCGAAATCAGCAATTGATCCACATCCGGCTCCCTCACCCGGTATGTCGGATTGACGCCATGTACACCGCCCATGATTTTGTCTGCCAGCTCAAGTGCCTCAGCGATCGGGTCTCCCTTAATCAACTGAATGTCCCAGCCGAAAGACGGCGAATTCGGATTTGCAACACGGGAATAGACCGCCTGGGCGAAAAACGCCGCGGCCTCGTCATCCATCGCCAATATCTGCGTTCCCGCTGGAGTACCGTACTGGCAATCAAATAGGGCATGAGTCGCTTCGTGCACGATATTGAACATTTCACTGGGTGAGCTTAACCCATATTGTTCTTTCGGGAACCGTAGTTGACGCGTCCCCGGTTCATATCGAGCTTCCGCATAGTAGCCGGGCTGACGATCCGGATTCTGGGATAGGCCGACTTCGCAGGTAATCTGTCCCTGCGCAATGGCATTCACCAGCGGTTGGTAACCGTTTACACGAAGGTTTCCAAAAAGGCTATCCATCGAAAATTTGAGCGTTGAGCTCCACTGATCGGTTAGGACTCTGGTTACTGTTCTCGCTAGCATCTGGTTGGCCATGTCGAAAAACTCCTCGTTGTGGCGCTTTGTTAGGTATTCTGGAGCGTCGAGGGCCAGATTATAGATTCAGGCCGCAACGATGCCAAGGCCGGGCACTCGTGAGAGATATACGGCCATCCGACCCCGGATCCGGGCCGACACAGAGACGACCATCCTCTATCTGCTAAAGTAGAGTTCCATTATCGGAAAGTGGCCCATTTATGCCCTATTCGCTGATACGGCCGCCGAGTTCCGAGTGGATTGGCGAAAAATCCCATATCACTCATTAATGCTGTGACCGGCTGTGGTGAGCAGACTCGCAATCAGAACTAGGGAGTCTACGAAGAAGGCTACTGCAGAATTGAAAGGGAGAGGGGTGGGGAAAAAATTGAAAGGGCCGTGACATTGGTTATGCTCTAGCCGCCAGCTCCTGCGAGGGAGCTAACAACGTGGAGACATGTACCGTCACGACCCCTTGATGCGATCACTGCTTTCGCAGTTCCAAACCCCAACTTCTCCTCGCAGAGCCGTCGGTTTTTTCAGGTCTGGCTGCCTGGGCGAGTTGCCCCGCCCTTGCCGATCACTCAGCCTACTTCGGACTGGCTCATTTTATTGTGCCAACCCTTTCGACCGTCGACGCCAGCCACCTTAACAGAGCACTACGAAAAGTCAACGCAAACTTTCGGTGCAATCAGGTGCGCAAAGCTGTGAATAACGATGAATGCAAATGACTGTCAGGTAAAACCTTAAGAAAAGGTAATGGGAATTCGTCCCATTTTTGCACAAAAAATTGCACAAGCTAAAGGTGAACGGCGAAACCAATGAAAGGGAATCAGATAATCATCTTGACGAAGAAACGGGATAAGCGCATCTTCAAACAGAAGCAAAAATCGCAGTGATGCCCGAATTGGTGGCCTACGTGGACGGCGGTTGCCTGGGAAATCCGGGGCCTTCGGGCATTGGGGTGGTGATCAGCGGCTGCGCCGAGGGTCCGGTGCACATCGCGAAGTGGATTGGCCACCAGGACAACAATGTCGCCGAATATGCGGCCTTGATGGAAGCTTTGCAGTACGCGGTCTCGCTGAAAGCCCAAAAACTGCATGTGTATTCCGACTCGCAAGTCATGGTGAGGCAGATGACGGGGCAATATACCTGCCGCAGTCCCCGGCTCTATTCTTTGCACTGGACCTGCCGGAAACTGGCGCGCGCGTTGAAGTTTTCCATTTCGCACGTGCCGCGGGAGAATAATGTTGAGGCGAACGGGCTGGCGCAGTCGGCGTTGCGCCGGCGGGCTGTGTAGAGACGTTGCTTGCAACGTCTCGCTGGCGGCGTTCCAAATGATGGCGAGAGAGACGTTGCGAGCAACGTCTCTACGGATGGATTTTCCGCGTTCCTACACTTCCTCTGCACTTTCGGCTTAGTACTTTCGCGCGGGGAATTTCTTGACACCTCTCGCGCTCCGAGCGAGACTCCATTACTGCATCCTTATAGGTTTAATGAGTTTGAGGGGCGCTGGCATTGGTCCCCAAACCCTGAGTTCGCCCCAGATTCAAGGATGTGGCACGGGACATGGAATCTTCCCTTAGTCGCGATCACGCGTCGACGTCGGCGGCCTCACCTGCTGCGACGAAGGTTCCTGCCAGTATGGATTTTCCCGGCGAGGAGGAGATCACATTCGCTGGCCGAGATGGCGCGGCGCGATCTTGACGCCGCCCTGCAATTGCTCGCCGACCGGGCGCAATATATTACGGGCGCCAGCGGAGCGGCGATTGCGCTGCGGCGAAATGGCAAGAAGGACATGCTGTGCCGCGCCAGCACGGGAACGAATGCGCCGGAGTTAGGGGCGCTGCTTTCCACCGAATTCGGACTTTCGGGCGAAAGCGTGCGCACGCGCCAGCCTCTGCGCTGTGACGATGCCGAGCGCGACGCGCGGGTGAATCGCGAAGTATGCCGGCAATTAGGAATTGCCTCGGTCGTGGTGATGCCGGTGGTGAATGACGCCGAGGTGCTGGGCGTCTTCGAACTTTTTTCCGGGGAGGTGAACGCCTTCTGCGCGCGCGATCTTTCGGCCGTGCAGCGACTGAGCGAGATGGTGGAAACCGCGGTCCGGCTGGCCGAGGCCGTAGAGAGGCTGCCGGAGCGGCTGCGGATGAGCGAGATTTCCGCGCCGACCGAGGGGGAGGAAGACAAAGTTTTGGGAGGGCAGGTTTGGAAGAGTTGGCCCTGGAGGGCTCGATTCTGGGACAGGTGGTTGCCGAAGAACTGATTTTGGAGGATGTCGTTCTCGAAGAGCCAGAGCCGGTGCTGGAGATTGGGGCCGACAGCCATTGCTGACAAAGCAGGGTCTGTGCGCTTCAGTCGACGGAGTCCGCGCTGAAAATGTTGCAGGCGCGGCGGCCGGAACCGCTGAAAGAGAAAATTCTCATCCCTTCGCAAGAGGCGGCGGGGGATGAGGCGATGGTTGTCGAAGGGACGGTACTGTCAGCGCCGGAACTGCCGAAAGATACGGCCGGTGAGTCTGCAGCCGCCAATTCCCCGGTCGCTTCGCCGCGGCCGGAGCCTGTTCGGACCCCTCGGCTGAAACCGCCCCCTCCAAGAAGCAGTTGTTCTGGTCGGCTGCGCTGAATCCTGCGGCCGATGCCGCGAGGCCCGAAGAGGCGGACCAGAGCCATGTCCCACTGGTGCTGCGGAGCCTGCACAAGTGCGAGGCTTGCGGTTTCCCGGTGTCCCCCGGCCGGTTGCTTTGCGTGGAATGTGACGAGAAGAAGTGGCGCGGGCAACTGAGGGTGCCGAAGGCGGGCGCTCCCCGGCAGGTTGCGACACCGGCCGCAGCCGCTCCGGTTGCTGCGCCGCCTAAAGCGGAAGCGCGGGCGTTTGCGGCGGCTCAATCGGCTGCGAGCAGCGCTCAGGCTTCGACTGCACAGGTTGAGTCCAGGGCATCTTCCGTCCTTCCATTGTCGCCGAGCAGTGCGGCGGAAGGAATCCAGACCGGCCGCTCACGAAGCTGTTCCGGCGGCAGCGACCGCGGTCTCTCCGGGTCAGAAGATGGCGTCCAAGCCATCGGCGCAGACTTCGGAAGTTTCATCTTCAGACTTTATCTTTAGTGCAGGATCGGAGCCCTCGGAATCGTGGCTCTCGTCGAACAAATATGTGATTGGAGTCCTTCTGGTGGTGGCGGTGGCTGTTGCCGCTTTCGTCTTTTTTCGCTAAACAGCCGGTCCTCGCCATTTCTCATACGCCCCATGCCCTGTAACCCTTGACAACACAGGCAGGTCTGGTAAAGTGCGAAGAAAGCTTTGCAAACTCCGACCCAACCAGTAGGTGCCATGGCTATGAAGAATGTGTATGAAGTACTGCGGCAGAAAGAGATGGAACTGACTCGCCTGGAGAAGGAAGTGGAGGCTCTGCGGCTGGTGGCGCCGCTGCTCTCCGAGGAAAAAGAGAGCGCGTCGGACATGGGGAAGCCTGCCTTGGCCACCGCTGTCAACGGACCGCAAGCCACGCCTCGGATTCCGGTTCCGTCGACGCCGTCGATTCCCGCGCCTCAACCGGTGCGGGCTGCCGGATGGGAAGATACGTCCAAGCGCTGGCCGTAGAAGCGGAAACTTGACGCTGGGCTCGCGCTGGCGGCGTGACCCTCGAATTGTTGCAGCCCGGGATGCGTCCCGGGCTGTCGTGCGTTTGAAGAGTTTTTTCTTGAAGCCGATTCCGGCAAGAGTAAAATGGTGGGCCTTACGCGCGCCCGAGCGGCTGCGGTGGAGTGACAGCATAATTCCGGGACGCTAGACATCTGGGTGAGGAGGGCCTATGCCGGGTTTCTGTGTGAGTTGTGGGGCGCCAATGACAATGACCGGCGCCTTCTGTAATAAGTGTGGGGCGCGAGCAGTGCCGCCGAATGCTCCCACAGCGCAGCCACCGTATGCGCCATCACCTGCGGTGCAGGCCGCCGTTCCGCCCGCATCCGCGGGCACAGGCCAGCTCGCTGGTGCGGCGGCGAAGGGCTCGGGCCTGGGGAAGGTGTTGGCGATCATAGGCGGGACCTTGTTGCTTCTATTTGTCATCGGCGTCGGGGCGGCAGTTTACGGCGCGTACTGGGTGAAGCACAAAGTAACCGCGTACAGCTCTGCGGTGACCGGAAGATCCAGCGAGCCTATCAAAGTGTTGGAGAAGGGCGACAGCTGCCGACTGCTCTCGACGGCGGATCTGCAGCAAGTGTTGGGAGTAACCGTGGAGAAGAGCGCGGAGATCGAGGAAGGTTCCGCTCCCGGTTGCGCGTACTACACCAATCCCCAGGCTTTTGCGCAGCTGCAGCGCATGGCCGCGGAGCAGGCGCGCCGGCAAACCGAAGAAGTGAACCGGCGGCCGGGTCCGAAGGACGACAATCTCGGAGCGCTGCTCAAGGACACGAATCAGATGGAAGGCATCGTCAAAACCCTGGCACTCACTCAGCCGGTGGAGGATGGCCGGGTGTTTGCTTTCACGGTGCAGCGCGGTGCGACACCGGAGAGTTGGTCGGGAGCGCGTCTGGTGCAATCGGCCGTACCTGGGTTCGAAGAGGTGTCCGGAGTCGGCGACCACGCCATGATTGGGGCGTTCGGGCATGCCTTCTATCTGATGAAGGGCGATGCGATGATCTATATGGAGACGACTTGGGTGCCCAACGCGCGTGAGCGCGGAGCGGAAATTGGCAGGAAGATTATGGGAAAACTTTAGGACGCATCTGCCTTCGCGTCACGCTCCCACAATTTCTCGCAGAGCGGCCAGCAGGCGGTCCACTTCATCCTGTGTGTTGTAGTGCACCAGGCCCATGCGAAGGAAGCCGCCGAATTTTTCGACGTCGAGGTGCTCGGTCAGGTTCAGGGCGTAATAGTTGCCGTCCCAGGTGAAGATGCCACGCTCTCCTAGTTTGGTGGCGAGTTCCAGTGGCGTGTGGCCCGCGATTCTGACGGCGAGAGTCGCGCAGCGCTCATGGAAGCGCCTAGGATCGGTGATGCCGTAGATTTTGAGGCCGGGAATTTCCTTCAGGCCGGCGATCATTCTTTTGAGCAAGCCGAGTTCGTGCTCGTGGATTGCTTCGTAGGCGGCTTGGATGGCGGCGCGGCGAGTCGTGATGGCTCCGGGTCGAGCTTCGCTCGACGGACAGGCGGGGCGCCCGTCTCCACATGTTCCGTGATGGCGGCCGAGGTCGGCCAGATATTCCACGCAGGCCGCGATTCCGGCGATGCATTCGTGGTTCAGCGTGCCCCACTCCCAGCAATTTGGAATGGCATTGGTGTTCGGGCGGACTTTATAAGGGCGCAGGCGCTTTAGGTGCTCGCGTTTGCCGAAGAGCACACCCATGTGCGGACCGAAAAATTTGTAGGTCGAGCATGCCAGGAAATCACAATCAAGTGCGGCGACGTCGATCAAGCCGTGCGGTCCGTAATGGACGGCGTCGATGTACGCCAGGGCGCCGGCGGCGTGCGCTAACCGAACGATTTCTTTCACCGGATTGATTGTGCCGACGGCGTTCGAGGCGTATCCGACTGCGACCAGCTTGGTCTTCCGAGTTATTTTCGAGGCGAGGTCGGCCATGTCGAGGGTGCAATCTTCGCCGTGGATTTCGGCCCAGCGGACGGTGATGCCCCGATCTTCTTTTTGAAGATCTTCGGCCATCTGCAGCCACGGGGAGACGTTGGCGTCATGGTCGAGGCGCGTGACGACGATTTCGTCTCCGGTGCCCAGATCGCGGCCGATGGCGCGGGACATCGCGTAGGTCAGCGTCGTCATGTTGGGGCCGAAGACGACTTCGTCGGCGGCGCAGTGCAGGAAGTCGGCCATAGCGCTGCGCGCCTCGGCGATCATGGCGTCGGTGCGGCGGCTGGTGGCGTAGGCTCCGCCGGTGTTGGCGTTGTCTCGGCGCAGGTAGTTGGCGATGGCGTCGATGACGCGCTGCGAAACTTGCGTTCCGCCGGGGCCGTCGAGAAAGGCGGCGGGGTGGCCGTTGACGGTTTGGGCGAGCGAGGGGAATTGGGAGCGGACGTAGGTGAGGTCGAGGGTAGCGGGTGCGACGGTCTCCGTGGTCGGCATGGTCATCTATTTCTATCACGGTTTCGGATGTCTTCGGATGTGGTTACATTCGTGGCAGTCCAACGTCCAAATGGTGCCGGGGAGATGGGATGAGATCACGGAGTATTTTCATAACAGCCAAACAGTTTGTTTGTGCGGCAACAATTGGGATGTGTCTATCCGCCCCAAAGGACGCGGGCACCGGCCCAATCGCTCCTCCTCCGCCTGGAAAGCTGGTTGACTTAGGCGGCCACAAACTTCATGTGAACTGCGCGGGCAGAGGAAGTCCGACGGTGGTGGTGGAGAACGGTCTGGGGGATTTCTCCTTCGACTGGATGCTTGTGCAGAACAAAGTTGCGTCATTCACACGCGTCTGCACCTACGACCGCGCTGGATACGCTTGGAGCGAACCCGGTCCCAAGCCGCGCACATACGCCCAGATCAACATGGAGTTGCGAGATGCGCTGGCCAAGCTCGGCGAGCGTGGTCCTTTTGTGCTCGTGGGTCACTCGTTTGGCGGGCCGGTAGTCAGGAATTTTGCCGCAACGTATCCGCACGAGGTCGCAGGAATGGTCCTGGTGGATTCCGCCTTTGAGGGAATGCGAGTTGGTATTGGCGGCAATAAAACGATGCGCCTGGGCGACGGTGCGAAAGGTATGGTGATTCCGGCTCCGCACGAGGAGATGAAGGACTCGGACAAACCGATGGCACACACAGAAGGAACACCTTCAGCGCAGCAACCGCTCGATCCGATGTACCTCGTTTTGCCGTCCGGTGAGCAGAAAATGCAGCTCTGGGCGCGGACACGACCTGAGCTCGACGATGCCGAGAACAGTCAGCGGGAATGGTCCGGCGAGTATTTCGCGAAATGGCTTGCCACGCCGCAAGCCGGTACGTTAGGTGCGATTCCGCTCGTTGTGCTGACTCGCGCCAACGGCGGTTACGACAATAACCAGGATGTTCCCCCCGCTCAAATGGAAAAGGAACGTAAAGAGGGCCAGGCAAGGTTGGCGTAGCTTTCCACCAACAGCAAGCAAATCATCGTTCACTCTGGACACAACATGGAGTTACAAGCGCCCGATGATGTAAATACGGCGATTCGCCAGGTGGTCGAAGCGGTGCGACATGATGCGAAACTATAAGCCTGACTCTTCGCTACAGACGGCGCGAATGAAATCCGCAAGCAGGCCGTAAGCCGTCCCATACAGACCGGGATTTTCTTCGGTGATTGCAAGCCCAGGGAAGATGTCGGTTTCGAAATAGATGTAGGACGATGTGCCGGAAATCTTGGCCATCGGCGAGGTGGCCAGCACTTTCTCGGGCGCGACACCTGCCTTGACCTTATCGCCCAAGCGCTGAGCGCGGCAGACCAGTTTGAACGGCCATCCATCGCGGCGAGCGTTGCGCAGCGCTTGCGGAGTTAGGTCGCGAATGCCTTCGCGCTCGATGTCTTCGAGGCGCACCGGAACGTCCATCAGAACCGTGATGAGCGCGGCGGTTTTTACGGCGGCGTCCCAGCCGTCGATGTCATGGGTGGCGTCGGTTTCGGCGATGCCGAGGGCTTGCGCTTTTTTCAGGGCTTCGTCGAACGTGAGACCTTGTTCCATTTCGCTAAGAATTACGTTTGTGGTCGAGTTGAGAATTCCATGAAATCCCTGCAAGTGAATCGCGGGAAGTTGGTCGAATAAAGAGAAGATGGGAACGCCGTCCATGACTGTAGATTCGAAAAGGAAGCGTTTACCGCGGGCGGAGGCCAAGTCGCGCAGTTCGCGGTAGGCGTGAACGATGGGGCCTTTGTTGGCGGTGATGGCGTGGGCTCCGTGCTCGAGGGCGGCGCGGATGTGGTCGACGGCGGGCTGGCCGTCTTTTACGTTTAAGGAGGTGGCTTCGAAGAGGACGTCGGCGCGGGCGGCGGCGAGCCAGCTGCGGACGTTTTGGGCGCTGGTGTTTCCGCTAAGGTTCGAAGCGGGTTGCGACTTTTCGCGGGCGGGGGCGCCCGCGCCACGTACTGCGGCCGGGTCCAGGCCATTGGGATTGGCGATCCATCCCAGACGTCGCGATGCGACGCCGGTGATGCGGTAGGTGATTCCGTGGCGGTCGCGGAGCTCGGTTTCGCGGTCGGCGAGAAGGCGGACGAGTGTTCGGTTCACGTTGCCGAAGCCGAGGAAGCAGAGATTGAAGCCAGGTTTCAAAGTTTCAGGGTTTCAAAGTTTCAAGAAAAATACCACACGATCATCCAGAACTTCGCGACTTTGAAACTCCGAAGCCTTGAAACCTTGAAACTTGCCGTCTAGCCCATCACTGTGGTGTGCTCGGGTTTGATTTTGTAGAGCACGCGGACTTCGCCAGGCTTCCCGTAGGGATATTTGTCCACGCCCAGATATTTTTTCGCCAGCTTGTTGATGTTATCGTCGGCGCCGTCTTCGGTGATCTCAATGACGCGGCCGCGAATCTCGAGATAGCGGTAGGGATTTTCGGGATCGATGATGGCAAGCGACACGCGGGGATCGCGGCGGACGTTGCGGTCCTTCTGGCGTCCTCTGGCGGAGTTGAAGATGACGTGCTCGCCGTCAAAGTCAACCCATACCGGCGTGACTTGCGGGCGGCCGTCGGGCATTAACGTCCCCAGACTGGCAAAGGCCCGCTTCTGAAAGAGATCTTTGTATTTTTCGGGGATAGCTTGCGACATGAATGCCTCCGGAATTTTGATTCCAACATTATAGAACGATGCCGCCGAGGACGAGTGCACGGCGGTTTGCGGAGCATTGAGCTGTTGTTAGAATGCTCAGCTTGGCCGGCGTTACGTGCGCCAGTGGAGGAATGGAGTTCAATATTTCGATCTACAGGAACTGGACTTATGACGGCATGGTTGCGCAAGTTTTTTGACGTGCGTCGGAGAACGATTGCTTTCTCAATGGCTCTTCTCCTGATTCTTGCGGAAGCCACGAGTTTCCCACTTCTCGCAAAGTCGGCGAGAAGTGGGGCACCCACGACAGGAGCGCTGGCGGCGAGTGAAGCGGCGCAGAAGTATCCGCCGACCATTGTGTTTATGACGGACTTTGGCGTGCTTGATGACTCCGTCGCGATCTGCCGCGGCGTGATGTACGGCATCATGCCCGAGGTGCGGATCGTCGATCTGACGCACCAGGTCACGCCGTTTTCGATTCTGGATGGGGCGCGCTTTTTGTATGGAGCGACGCCGTACTATCCCGCGGGCGCTGTGTTTGTAGTGGTGATCGATCCGACCGTGGGAAGCACGCGCAAGGCGATCGTGGCGCGATCGAAGCGTGGGCAATATTTTGTGCTGCCGGATAATGGGTTGCTGACGCTAGTGGAACAGCGCGATGGGATCGAAAGCGTTCGCGAGATTACGAATCCGGAGTGGATGATCGGGAGCAAGCTGTCATCGACATTTCACGGGCGTGACATTTTTTCTCCGGTCGGAGCGCACATGGCGCGCGGCGATGACTGGACGAAAGTCGGTCCGGAGATGGCGGCGAAGGATTTGGTGCGGCTGGAGTTGAAGGCAGCCACGCTCGACGAGCGCGGACTGAATGCCACGGTAATTGCGACTGACGGCCCGTTTGGCAACCTGGTTACGAATGCGGACGGGAACGACTTCCTGAAGCTTGGATATCAGCGTGGGCAGGTGGTTCCGGTCGCCGTGGGGGGTCGCGAGATGAAAATGAGATTCGTGAAGACGTTTAGCGATGTGCCGCTGAATGAGCCGCTGCTGTACATCGACTCGCGCGGACATTTGGGGTTGGCGGTGAATCAGAATAGTTTCGCGGCGGTGTATGGGATCAGACCGCCGGCGGAGTTGGTTATCCCGCGGGCGGGGAAGTGAAGGACGCAGTCGAAGCATCCCTTCAATCCAAACGGCCTCGCCGTTTCGTCGACGATAGAAAGATTCTCGCCAGCTATAGGGATGCTTCGACTGCGAGAGGCCTTCGCTTCGCCAAGGCCTCTCTTTGCTCAGCATGACAGTTCTGCAGGGGGATTATTCAGGTTCAATCTCATTTATTCTTGGCAGAATTGCACGCAGCAGGGACTCGAAAATCGTTTTGACGCGTTCGCCGGTTTCCATTACTTCTGCGTGGGAGAGCGGTTGGTCCAGGATTCCGGCGGCCATATTGGTTACGCAGGAGATTGCCAGGACTTTCATATCCATGTGGCGGGCCGCGATCACTTCGGCGACTGTCGACATTCCGACCAGGTCTGCGCCAATTCTTCGCAGGTACTCGATTTCTGCTGGTGTTTCGTAGCTGGGACCAAGTAAGGCCGAGTAGACGCCTTCGTGTAGCGGAATGTTTAGCGTTGCCGCTTCCTCCCGCGCGATCGCGCGATAGTCACGGGCGTAGGCCTGCGTCATGTCGGGGAAGCGGAGGCCGAAGCGATCGTCGTTGGCGCCGACCAGAGGATTCGTGCCCTGCAGATTGATGTGGTCGCGGATCAGGACCAGTGCGCCTTGCGAGTAGCTCAGATTGATTCCGCCGGCGGCGTTGGTGAGAATTACGGCGCGAATCCCCATGCGTCCGAAGACGCGGATGGGGAACGTGACTTCCTGCGCCGAATATCCTTCATAAAGATGCGCGCGGCCTTGCATGGCGGCGACTGGAATATGGCCCGCGTTGCCGAGGACCATTTGTCCGGCGTGACCGATGGCGGTCGAGCGCGGGAAGGAAGGAATGTCGGCGTAGGGAATTCGGGTTGCGCCGGTGAGTGAATCGGCGAAGGCGCCCAGGCCGGAGCCGAGAACGAGGCCAATCGTGGGGCGCAAGGGAGTGCGGGCGAGAATCAGTTTTGCGGCGGAGTCGGCGAGTGCGAATTGGTCGGTCATGTTGTACGAGATTCGTGCGAATGTGGAAAGAGAATCCCTCAGCGGCTGAAGCCGAAAATCACGGGGCACTTATCGGCACGGCTAAAGCCATGCCCTTCCCGGTCGTGTCTTTTTGCGGAGTATGTTATTGGCAAACAGTCTACAGATCGCCGTCGGACAAACAGCGGCCGTGGCCGTTGCGTTCCAGCCAATCATACAGAAAAGTTTGATAGAGATAAGAGGCGACAATTTCTTCGCCGAGTTCGTGGGTGTCAGTACAAATGAAGGGCAGGCGCAGACCGGCGAGCACGGCGATGAGCGACTGCGTGATGCGGTTCGGATTGGCGGCGCGGTAGGGATATTCGGATTTGATTTCGGTCAAAGACGCCGTGATGACGAGTAAGCTGTGGGGGCGATCGCTCATGCGGCGCAGACGGTTGATGAAGACCGAACGGTTCGAGGTGAAGGAACAGATCAGGTCGGCGAGATCTTTGCGCTCCACGACGCAGGAGTTCTCCATGCCGCTGACGGAATAGTCGCCGAGCGGGAGGGCGCGTTCTTCGATGTCGGCGAACCATCCGCGAAAGCGGCGGAAGGAGAGCGGATTTTGCTCGCGAGTGTCGATGATGGCGACGGGCAGAGGAGTTCGGAGTTGCGTGCCTCCGCGCTCGGCCAGCACCGGGAGTGGGGGATGCGGGACTGGCGTGGATTGCATGGTCCAGGCGAGTGGCGTCGGGATTAGGGTTCGCTTGCGGGACATTCTTCTCTACAAGTGTAGCGTCGCCATCTCGGGCCTCGGCAATGGGGGCAAGGACGCCTCACGACAGCTGTCGGGACGGCGGCGCTACTTTAAGTGCACTACGCTATCGTTCTAATATTTCTTCTCGAATGTTTTGAACTCAGTCTCCAGTCGCCATTGTTCCCGGGCGCGCTCGTTATCGGCCAGGAACTCGGTGCAAGCGTGCGAGGGCTTGCCTAAGAAGTCGGAGGCACAGACGGCGACGGTGCGAAAGCTGCCTTTTGTCTCCGACCACAAACTTTGCCCGGGCAGGAAGCTGTGCTCAAGACTTTGCCGAGTCATGCGCTTCAGTTCAATGTAGGACAAACGATAGGCCTCGACGCCGCGCAAATATTCGTGTGTCATGTCGGAGCGGGCCACGCCTTCATCGTCCGTTGAGATTGCGACCGGCACGCGGTATTTCATATAGATGGGCAGAGGATGATCGTTGCCGCTGACGCCGAGTATCTGATCGTTCGAAGTTAAATTGATTTCCACCAGCACATTCTTCGCGGCCATCTCTTTCATCAGGCCGATGGGATCTTTTTCCAGCATCACGTCGACACCGTGACCGATGCGCTCGGCGTGGCCGCGCTCGACCGAGGCGCGAATGTGGAAGGCGAGATCTTCGGGCTTCACTAAGCCCATTGCGAGTTCGCCGGCGTGCAGGCTGATATGAACCTTGGGATAGACGCCATGCAGGTAATCGAGCATGGCCATGTGTTCATTGAAATCGTGAATGGGAACGTACCAGTCTTCCGGCATGACGAGGTTCAGTCCCACAAAGCTCGCATCGGATGAGGCGAGTTCGAAGCCCAGCACGATCTGCGCAAAGACGGCTGCCTGCGGCAAGCCGCGCAACACCTGATAGAGGTAGCGCACAGTGACGGTGCATCCGGGTTCGGCGCCGGGTGTTCCGCATTTCAATTCGGTGCGGGCGCGGGCGTCGTTCTCTGCCAGAGTCTTGGTGGTGGTAGCGGTGATTTGTTTCAGGCCGCCGGCCAGAAGTTTGTCGCGCATTTTGGCAAGGTCACTGTCCCAGCCAAGGCGCAGGCCAAGTTGAGCCGCGGCCATGCCGTCGGCGGTGTGCATGAACTCGATATATTGCACGTGCTCGCGGGCGGCGCGGTTGGTAATCGTGGCAACAGCTTCGGCTACATGGTTGTCGGCGGCGGGAAGAAATTTGTCGAAGGTGGCGAAGAAGTGATCGTGACCAGACTCGTCTCCGGGTCGCCAGTTGCGCATCGACCATCCGTCGATGATCTGGTTATAGAGAATGTGATCGTCATAGGCGCAGCGGACGGCGGGCTTCGGCGTGTAATGCTCGCAGGAATCGCAGGGAGCGCCCAGCAGTCGCGAGGTAGTACGGTCGACGCAGAAATTGTCGTTGGCCGCGAAGTCGAGCAGATCTTCGGCATAAATTGCGCCATCGAGATGGTTGTGCAAGTCTCCGCCCTTGGGAATGTCGTGCAAGAAAGCCAGCAACAACGACGGCTGGCTGCGAATGGTGTTGAGATAACGCGCGGTTCTTTGTTCGGCGGTTTGCGCTGTGGCGACAGCAGCGAGCAGCGCGACGATCAGGTATCGACAGACCACCAGCCAAAACGCCAGCCTCACGAGCACGTCTCCACAAATCAGGAAGGATTGTAATTCGTACGTCGGTGCGCGCGTCAATTTAACGAGGACGCAGAGCAAATCTCGGTCTGCCAAGTCCGAAGCGAACGCTGCCGGTCACCGTGCTACATTGTTTTCTTATGCCACAGGTTTTCAGCAAGGTCACTCGCAACTTTGCCAGCGACAATAATGCCGGGGTGCATCCGGAGGTCTTGGATGCGATCGCGCGCGCTAATCAAGGACACGTGGTTGCCTACGGTGACGATCCGTTCACGCGCGCGGCCATTGCCAAATTCGAAGAGCACTTTGGTCCCGGGATTGACGTCTTTTTTACATTCAATGGGACGGGCGCGAATGTGCTGGGGTTGCAGGCCCTGAACCGGTCTTACCATGCGGTGCTGTGCAGTGAATTCGCGCACATCTATACGGACGAATGTGGGGCGCCGGAAAAACATACGGGATGCAAGCTGATCCCGCTGCCGCATCAGGACGGCAAGATCACGCTGGAGGCGGTGCGTCATGCCTATCATGGCATCGGCGACCAGCATCACGTGCAGGCCCGCGTCATCTCCATCACGCAGTCGACGGAGATGGGGACGGTCTACAGGCCAGAAGAGATTCAGGCACTGGCCCGTTTTGCGCACGAGCGCGAAATGTTTTTGCACGTCGACGGGGCGCGCATAGCGAACGCCGCCGCTTCTCTGGGACAAACTTTGCGTCAGGCGACGCGCGACCTGGGCGTGGACGTGCTTTCGTTCGGCGGGACGAAGAACGGAATCATGGGCGGGGAAGCGGTTGTTTTTTTTGATCCCAAACTCAGTACAGATTTTCTCTACTTGCGCAAGCAGGGGATGCAGCTGGCGTCGAAGATGCGCTTCGTGGCAGTCCAGTTCGAAGTGCTGCTGACCAAAGATCTGTGGCGGCGCAGCGCCGAGCGCTCCAACCGCATGGCACGCCTGCTGGAGGCGGAATTGCGACGGATTCCCCGGATCAAGATTGTTTGGAAGGTAGAGGCCAATGGAGTGTTCGCGCAGATTCCGCGACATGCGATTCAGAAAATCAAAGATCGCTACTTTTTTTATATGTGGATCGAAGAGGAGTGCATTGTGCGCTGGATGTGCTCGTTCGACACAACGGAAGAAGATGTGAAGGAGTTTGCGAAAGTGGTGGCGGAGGCGGTGAAAGGGTGATGCGAAGGACCGTGTTTAGTCACCCTAATTCAAGGCGCCGCCGGACGGTCCGGGGCTATTGCGTTTTAGGCCGCTTTTCACTACATTGGCCCGTTTAAATCGCAGGGTGCGTCTCAGCCCCACTCGGTCCCAGGAGTTAGCAATGATCCGGAAGGTTTTTGTTGTCGTCGCCGCGGTGCTTGTGGCGCTAGCCCTGCTGACTGTGTCAAGTTGTGGACGCAGCCAAAGACTAGAGTCGATCATTCTCCAGCCGAACTCGGTCACGTTCCTCTCTCCCAGCACCAACATTACTTTCCAACTAAAAGCCTACGGTACCTACATACATCCACCCGAGACGAAGGACATCACAAGTCAGGTTAAGTGGCAATCTCTCTCCACTGATCTGGTTCTGGTGAGCCCGACTGGTGTCGTCAGCACGTCTCAGAGCGGGCACTGTGGAATTACTGACGTGTCTGCAACTGCTGCGGCAGGAGGTGCTAGCGGCAATGTGGTCTTTGGATCTGCGACGATGACGGTGGTGGACACTACTAACCCAGTTTGTCCGCAGTAGAGGGTGTTTTTCGGGCGGAAGTCAGTCGCCCTCGCCAAGCAGTTTACCCAGGGTCGGTTTATGCTTCTCCGCCTTCTTCTTTTTCTCGACGACGATCTGACCCGCTGGAGGCGGGCCCACGCGCTCGCGGGCTAGTTCCTTGACAGCGGTTACCGCTCGAAAGCGCTTTGCTTTTTTCTTTCTGACCATGCTGATCTTCGGTTCGGCGCGGGCTGAGATGAGTGTAACCTGAGCGCTTCGTAGCTGGCGTTTAAGAAATCAGGCAGGTCGTCAAATGTGCAATAATTCGTAGTTGGTCGGGAACCAAACGAAGTCTGACTGCAATCTTATGGAAGAGCGCGATTTTTTCGACGAGAAGCAAGAAAAGAAACCGGCGTCGCTGAATTGTCCCCACTGCCACCAGGCGGCGGAATATGAAGTGACCTGGGTGGTGCGCACGAAGAAACGCCAACTCTCCGGCCGCGCCGACGAACGCGACCGCGCCCGCTTCGCCAAAGCGCGCTCCTACATGCTGCGCAAAGACGACATGATGGCGTGCAAGAACATGCGCTGCCGGAAGCGGTTTGATATCTCCGGAGTGCAGTCGGTGGTGTTCACGGAGTAACCGTAACCCCGCTCGATATTCAATTCCAAACTAATCTGCGGTCGAGCTCCGCTCGACGAACAGCTGAGGCGGCTGCCTCCATATCCCCGCGAATGACGATCCAGCGAGGCGCACATTTCTCTGCGAACTCATTTATACTTACGAGTTTTCCCTGGTTCCCCGAAAGCCATTGGACGAGGAGTCAATTCTCTTGAAAATTCTGGTCTGCATGAAGCAGGTGCCGCAGAAAGACGCACCGCTCAAACTCAACGAAAGCGGCGCATGGATTCGAGAGGATGTCTCCTACGAAGTGAACGAGCCGGACGCTTACGCGCTGGAAGAGGCGCTGCGCCAGAGGGAGAAGCACAAAGGCGAGGTGGTGGTGATCACCAGCGGCCCAGCGCGGGCGCAGCAGGTGCTGCGGGAGGCGCTGGCCAAAGGCGCGGATCGTGCGATTCATCTGGAAGATCCCAAATTCGTCGGCCTGGACGCGTTTAACACCGCCAAGGCTTTTGCAGCGGCGATCAAAGAAGAAACTTTCGACCTTATCTTCACGGGCCTGCAATCCGACGACTATGGCTATGCACAGACCGGAGTAATTCTCGCCGAGTTGCTGGGATTGCCGCACGCGACCATCATCATGCAAATCGAAAAAACCGACGGTGGAATCCGAGTGAAGCGCGAGCTAGAAGCCGGATACTTCCAGTTCGTCGACATGCCGACGCCCGCGGTGCTGACCATTCAGTCGGGCATCAACAAGCTGCGCTATGCCACGCTGATCGGCATCAAGCAGGCGAAGAATAAGCCGTTGCGGAAGGTGGCGCTGGCGGAGGTGCAGTCGGCGATTGGGGAAAATCTGCAAAAAATCGAGCGGCTCTATGTACCGCAGAAGACGAAGAAGACAGAGCACATTGAAGGCGCGCCGGGGGAGATTGCGAAGAAGTTGGTGGATAAGCTGCGCAATGAGTTGCGCGTGCTGTAGCTCATTTATCGCCTTTGGCAAGATTCATGTGGGGACAGCCGCCCTCGGCTGTCGACCGAGCGGGCTCGGCTGATTTCGCTAGAAGCCAAAAGCTAGGAGCTAGTCGCTAAGAGTTTATTTATGCCGGATGCCATTCTTGTGGTTGTCGAACAGCGCGAGGGCAAGCTGAATCGCGTCTCCTGGGAAACCATTACGGCCGGACAGGCCATCGCTGCCGCAACGGGTTGGACTTTGGAGGCGGCTGTCATGGGTGGAAGTGCGGGTTCCGTGGCTGCCGAAGTTGCGGCGAAGAAAGTCACGAAGGTGTACGCGGTTGAGTCTGCGAAGCTCGATCCCTACACGCCCGATGCCTTTGCGTCCGCACTAAAGCAATTCCTCACGAAGCAGCAGCCGAAGCTAGTGTTGATGCCGCATACCTATCAGGTCCGCGACTTTGTTCCCAAGCTGGCCACGGCGATGGGGCGCAGCGTGATCAGCGATTGCGTGGGCTTCAAGTACGAAAACGGAAAGCTGATTTTCACGCGGCAGATGTTTCAGGGCAAGCTGGCAGCGGACGTGACCTTTGCGAGCGATGCTCCGTGGTTTGCGACATTTCAAAACGGCGCATTCCGCGGCGACAAAGCCGAAACGGGAGCGAGCGCGGCGCCTGTGGAGACCGTGAACGTGGAGATTGCTGACGGAGTCATCCGCAACAGGCCGCAGGAAGTTTTCAAGGAAGCCAAGCAGGCTGTGGATCTCACGCAAGCTGAGATCATCGTAGCGGTCGGGCGGGGAATCAAGGAGCAGAAGAACATCGAGATCGCCAAGCAACTGGCAGACGCGCTCGGCGGAGAACTGGCTGCGTCGCGTCCGATCTGCGATTCGGGCTGGCTGCCGATGGACCGTCAGATTGGATCGTCGGGACAGACGGTTGCGCCGAAGTTGTATCTGGCTCTCGGCATCAGCGGCGCAATTCAGCATCTCGTCGGGATGAAGGGCTCGCGAACCATCATCGCGGTGAATAAAGATTCGGAGGCGCCAATTTTCGAGATTGCGGACTACGCGATTGTCGGCAACTTGTTCGACGTCGTGCCACCGCTTATTGAGGAAGTGAAAAAGGCAAAGGCAGGCTAACTCGCGATTGACCATTTTATTGACCATAGATATGATAGTGGTCATGAACGATGTTCCCATTTCCGAGTTCAAAGCCAAATGTCTTCGATTGATTGAGCAGGTCCACAAGACCCGGCAGCCCCTGCGGATTACGCGTCACGGGCGCCCGGTGGCAGAAGTCGTTCCAGCGGGGCCTGATCGGAAGCGAAAGTTCCTGGGAGACATGATTGGGACCGCCGAAATCGTCGGCGATATCGTCTCGCCCGTTATCGACCTAGAAGACATCGAGGCCTACCGAGATTGAACCTACTTCTCGATACCCATATCTGGATTTGGAGCAAACTGGATCCGAAGCGCCTCGGAAAGCGTGCAGCCGCCGAGCTGTCAAACACTAGCAACGAACTTTGGCTGTCTCCGGTCAGTGTTTGGGAGGCTCTCGCGCTCATGCAGAAAGGCCGAATTCGCGTGGAAAACAGGTTTGCGTGGGTTGAACGTGCTGCCGATCAGCTGCGAGAAGCACCGTTGACTCAGGAGATTGTTCGCATTGGCTTCTCCCTGCCATTACCGCACGCGGATCCTGCCGACCGTTTTCTGGCTGCTACGGCAAAAGTGCTGAATCTAACCCTGTTGACTGCGGACCAGAGGTTGCTTGGCCTCAGAGAGATTGCCAGTCTGGCTAACCGATAAATGTTGATCTTCCGCAAACCCATCGAAGGCGTCGAGCGTCCGCAGATGCCCGCCGATGTGGTTATCATTGGCGGGGGGCCGGCGGGCATGGCGTGCGCGTTGCGATTGGCGCAGCTGATTGACGCGCACAATGCCGTGCATCCTGACGCGCAACTAAGCAAAGAAAGTATTTACGTACTCGAGAAGGCGCGCGAGATTGGGCAGCATTGCCTTTCGGGCGCTTTACTCGACCCGCGCTCCATGCGCGAGTTGCTTCCGGGATTTGAAAAAGAAGCGCCACTCGACGCCAAAGTAACGAAAGAAGCGGTTTACTTCCTCACCGAGAAGAGCAAGTTCAAACTGCCGATTACGCCGCCGTTTCTGCGCGATCATGGCAACTATGTGATTTCGCTGAACCGATTCGTGAAGTGGCTGGGGAACAAGGTGGAAGAGACCGGAATTACGATCTTTACGGGATTCGCTGGATCGGAACTTCTCTACGATGACGATCGCGTCACCGGCGTCCGCACCGACGATAAGGGCGTCGATAAAGAAGGAAACAAGAAATCCAATTTCGAGCCTGGCTATGATCTGCAGGCGAAGGTTGTGATCCTGGCGGAAGGGCCGCGCGGGTCGTTGACAAAACAGCTGATTCAGAAATTTGATCTCGCGAAGAATGCCAACCCTCAAACCTACGGGGTCGGCGTGAAAGAACTCTGGGAAGTGCCGGCAGGGCGCATCGCGGCCGGTGAAGTGATTTACACCCTGGGCTGGCCGCTGACCACAAAAGAATACGGCGGCGCCTGGATCTATGGCTCGAAAGATAATGTCGTGTCGCTCGGATTCGTCACGGGGCTGGATTATGCCGACCCGCGCCTTGATCCGCAGCGTGTCTTGCAGGAGTTCAAGCGGCATCCGTTTGTGGCAAAGTTGCTTGAAGGCGGCAAGATGATTCGCTACGGCGCGAAGTCGATGCCCTACGGCGGATGGTGGGCGATTCCCCCCGTTGCAGGCAATGGATGGATGATTCTTGGCGACTCCGCGGGCTTTCTGAATTCGGCGCGGCTCAAGGGAATTCATCTTGCGATCAAGAGCGGGATGCTCGCGGCCGAAACTGCGTTCGACGCGCTGACAAAGAATGATTCGTCGACCGCAACCCTGGCAGGGTTTCAGAGAAAAGTCGAGGCGAGCTGGATCAGGGAAGAACTGTGGAAGGTTCGCAACCTGCATCAGGGGTTCGCGCATGGAATGTACGCGGGCATCTTTCACACTGGACTGCAGATGATCACGGGCGGACGCGGGCTGCGGAACCGGTATCCCGCGAAGGCCGGATACGAGCACATGCGCAAACTGGCCGATCTGCCCGCTGACGGGGGCGCAGAGGCACACCTGCTCGGGCCCGCCAAAGGCGACGGTAAACTGACGTTCGACAAGCTTACCGACCTTTACCACTCCGGCACGAAGCATGAAGAAGACCAACCTTCGCACCTGGTGATTCACGACACGAACATCTGCAATACGCGCTGCGTGAAGGAATTCGGCAGCCCGTGCCAGAATTTCTGTCCCGCGAACGTCTACGAAATGGTCGACGACGCAAGCCAGCCGAACGGGAAACGCATCAGCCTGAACCCGTCGAATTGCGTCCACTGCAAAACCTGCGACATCGCCGATCCCTACCAGATCATTACCTGGGTTCCGCCGGAAGGTGGCGGCGGGCCGAACTACGATGGCATGTAAACTGTTATGCCCATGTGGGGACGGGCGCCTTCGCCCGTCCAGCCGAGCAAAGCGAGGCGCAATCGTGGCACAGGCCAAGTCCCCAAGAAACTTGTTTGCCACGGATTCACGCGGATTCGACGGATCAAAATCCGAAAAGGGCAGGCCGAGACCGATCTGCTCGGTGAGCCATTTGGCGAAGCGGAATCGCCTGCAAGAGCGGGAATGCTGGGCATTAGGTTCTCTGCTCACCTACGAATGCGCTATGCTGGTTTCCGAGGAAAACAATGCCGGTTACCCTATCTCGCTATTTCACTTCATTATTCTTATCATTCTTATCCGCTGCCATCCTCTCTTTTTCCGCCTTCGCCCAGCAGGCCGCGCCGCCGGCGCCGCCCCGATCCCCACCACCGGCTTCCCCGGCCTCGATCAATACCGCGCTTCGCGCATCGCCGTGTTCACTGACGACTTCGGCCAACTAGCGCGTTATCGCGATGCCAATGCCGCGCTGAAGCCGCCTGCGCCCGGCGAGAATCGGGTCGTCTTTTTCGGCGACTCCATCACCGACATCTGGCACATCGACGAATATTTTCCGGGTAAGCCGTACATCAATCGCGGCATTGGAGGGCAGACTACGCCGCAGATGCTGGTGCGCTTTCGCCAGGATGTGATCGATCTGCAGCCGAAAGTTGTCATTGTTCTCGCGGGGACCAATGACATTGCGGGCAATACCGGACCGATGCGGTTGGAGGACATCGAGGCTGACTACGCCTCCCTGGCGCAACTGGCGCGCGCCAACAACATCAAGGTCATCTATTCGTCGGTTTTGCCGGTGCACAATTACACAGAGAGGTCGAAGGATTTTTTTGCGCAGCGGTCGCCGGAGAAAATTCTTGCGCTGAATCGCTGGCTGAAGGATTACTGTGCCTCCTCGTTGAACGGCTGCGCCTACCTGGACTATTTCAGCGCCATGGTCGATGACAAAGGGCTGATGAAGAAAGATCTCGCCGATGACGGGCTGCATCCGAATGCGGCGGGATACAAAATCATGGCCCCGCTGGCTGAGACGGCGATTGAGAAGGCTCTGGGGAATGCGAAACCTTGAATCCTCTTTAATCCTCTTTAATCCTCCGAACGTTCTATAATGTCTAGAGTTACGTTTCCGACCGTTTTGGCCTTCGGGCATACCCAGGCCACAGCGGCGAGGGAGACAATGCGGGCGAGGGCGCCCGCGCCACACTTCCCGAGGGTGTCGGTGGAAACGCCGACGCCTCCCGCGCTTTAGGAGCAAGCGCATTGGAAAGGAGACAGCCGCCGGGACAGTCCCACCTGTTTTCCCATTCCTTGAGCTGAGAGCTAAGAGCCAACAGCTTGTTTCTCCACGACAAATTCGGGCGCGCCATCACCGACCTGCGGATTTCCATTACGGACCGCTGCAACTATAAGTGTGTGTACTGCCGGACGGGCAACGAAGGGGCGCTCTATGGCGATCTGCCTTTCGAGGACTATCTGCGAATGGCGCGCGTGCTCGTGGCCATGGGTATTACGAAGGTTCGTCTCACGGGGGGCGAGCCGCTATTGCGCAAGGGCGTCGTTGACTTCGTGCGGGAGCTGGCGAAGCTCTGCCCTCAGGGGCTGAAGCCCAGTCCAGATAACGGCGCTAACGGCACGGCTGAAGCCGTGCCCTTCCCAAAACCGTTTCGTGGGATGCGGCCTCTCCAAAGTCCAGCGGAAAACTGGCAGAGTGGGCACGACCTGTCCGACCCGCTTGATATCGCGCTTACCACCAACGGGCATATGCTTGCCGAACTCGCGCAGCCGCTGAAGGATGCGGGGCTGACGCGGGTTACGGTCTCGATGGATGCGGTCGATCCCGAGCGCTTTGCGCGCATTACGCGCGTTCCCAACGGATACGATCACGTGCTGGCGGGCATTCGCGCGGCGCGGCGGGCCGGGTTGTGGCCGCTAAAAGTCAATTGCGTGCTGATGCGCGGATTCAACGAAGATCAGATCATTCCTTTCGGCATGTTCGCGCGGGAGGAAGGCGTGACCGTACGATTTATCGAATTCATGCCGCTTGAAGAAGGACGCACCTGGGCGCCTTCGACCGTTGTGACGCTCGAAGAAATTCTTTCGCGGATGGCGGAGTACCGGCCGCTGGTAGAAATTCCGCACGCGCGTTCGGAAACGGCGCGGCGCTACCGGTTTGAAGATGGGATTGGCGAGATCGGCATCATCGCGCCCGTGTCGCATCCGTTCTGCGGACACTGCAGCCGCATCCGTATTACCAGCGACGGGAAAATCCGCACCTGCCTGTTTTCAGTTTGGGATCACGACCTGAACGCACAGATGCGGCGCGGGGCGAATGATGAAGAACTGGCGGAGTTCATTCGCGGCGTCGTGGCGAAGAAAGAAGAGCGGCACCACATTGGCGAAGCGGACTTTGTGCCGGCGTCGAGGACGATGGTGCATATTGGGGGATAGAAATTCGCGCGCGGAGATCGTAGAGACGTAGCTTGCTACGTCGTGGTTTTCGTGGCGGGAAGACGTTGCAAGCAATGTCTCTACGACGAGATTGTGACCTGGAGCCGCGCATTATCGATATCGATTGCATTCGTATTTATTGTCTTGGCTTTGGCGCACAGGCAGGATGCGTCCCATTCTTATCTGGGCTTTGACCGCAACGATTATCCAGGCGATGCCAATCTCAAGATTCTTCATCAGACTTTTGCTTATACCGGGTACTGGCTGAACAATCCCCCGGGAGCATCGTCCAACAGCTGGGTGGGTCACCGGGCTGCAATCGAGTCTGCGGGATTTGGATTTCTGGTGCTGTTCAATGGGCGGCTTTACGCCCAACTAAAAACCGTAGCGAACGCCACTCGCTTGGGACGATCGGACGCTCGAGCCGCTGCTGCGGCCGCGCGGCGCGAGGGATTTCCCGATGCGACCATTATCTTTCTCGATCAGGAGCAGGGCGGCCGCATGCTGCCCGAGCAGAAGGCTTACATTTACTCCTGGGTCGACGGCGTCAGTGCCGCGGGATTTCGCGCGGGCATTTATTGTTCCGGCATCGCTGCCGCGGACGACGGCAACGTAGTCACAGCCGAAGACATTCGCCAGCACGCCGGGACTCGCGAAATCGTCTACTGGGCGATCAATGATGCCTGCCCGCCGGCGCCGGGTTGCGTGTTTCCTCAGCGCCCGCCAAACCCGGCGGCAAGTGGAGTTCGCTTTGCGGAGGTCTGGCAATACGCGCAATCCCCGCAGCGCAAAGATGTGGCTGCGCACTGCACCAATTACAGCCACGACGGAAACTGCGATGCGCCGGGGATTGGCGAGGGGCTTCCGATCGATATGAACACGGCCACGTCGGCAGATCCTTCGCACGGGAGAAAGCGTTGAGGAGCCGGCCTTCCTTCTGTCCTGGTAGGTTGTAGGTTGTCATCCCGAGCGAAGCGAGGGACCCGGGTTTCTGCCGGCAGCGGCAGCATTGCTCGGGCAAGCAACAACCCAGGTCCCTCGCTTCGCTCGGGATGACAAGCATTTTTTAGGCATGACAACGTTCACATTCCGCACGATTTCTTCCATAGTCCGCCAGCCGCGAGTCCGCGCAATCGATTGCATGCATTAAAATAGGAAGATGCCCGACCGTACATTTACTCTCGAAGAAGCGCAGTCTTTGTTGCCCGTGCTCGAATCGCTGCTCCGTACTGCGATCGCGAGCAAGAAGGTGATGGAAGAAGTTGATGCCGAGCAGCAGGCGCTTAGTCACAGGATTTTTCTGAACGGGGGCACATTTCTTGATGTGGTGCCGCTGGCGCGGCGCAAAGCGGACCGGATCAGGGCGGAGCAGCGCGCCAAAGACGCGCTAGCGGAGATCGACTCCATCGGCGTGCAAGTGAAAGACATTGACATCGGCCTGCTCGATTTTCCCTGCGAAGTCGAAGGCCAGATTGTTTTGCTGTGCTGGAAGTTGGGAGAGAAATCAATCACTCACTGGCACGGAACGCAGGAAGGATTCGCGGGGCGAAAGCCCATCGACGAGCGGATCGCGCGCGGGAAAAAGACTAATTAGCTCTTGGCTTTTGGCTTACGTCTTAATTACTGCATTACTGCGGTAGCTCGCCGGCGCAACCCGCAATTCACCTTCATACACGAAGCGAAAGGTCGCTGTTTCCAAATGGCTGATTCCAAAGTTTCTTCGGATCGCAACATACTCCAAATTCCAGTGTTTACATGGGAGGAACCTATCGGGGCAACTGTCGCTTTTTGCGGCACAATGGCGTTGGCGTAATTTGTGGTCGGGTTGGGAAAGAATCTGGAGGCACAGGCCATGAACAGGAATTCGGGCGCGATTCGCTGGCTGTTATTGGCGATTATCATTCTGGCTTTTTCCGCCGCGTCGTTTTCGCAGCTCGCGGTCGGAATCTCGGTCCGCATCGGCCCGCCTCCTCTGCCAATTTACGCGCAGCCGATCTGTCCCGGTCCGGGTTATTTTTGGACGCCCGGCTATTGGGCCTGGAACGATGACGATGGCTACTACTGGGTGCCTGGAACCTGGGTGGTGGCGCCCGTCGGAATGCTGTGGACACCGGGCTACTGGGGTTGGGGCGGAGGATTCTATGCGTGGCATCCGGGATATTGGGGTCCGCACATCGGCTTCTATGGCGGAATCAACTACGGATTCGGCTATGGCGGCGTGGGGTTTGTTGGAGGTGAGTGGCGCGGACGAGAGTTCTACTATAACCGCTCCGTCACCAATGTCAGCGTAACCAACGTGACGAATGTCTATAACCGAACCGTGGTGGTGAACAATACGAGGATGGTCAGCTATAACGGTGGGGCAGGCGGGGTCGGGGCGCGTCCAACGCGGGAGGAAGAAAGGGCCACGCATGAGCGGCACGTCGCGCCGCTGGCGATGCAGAGCCAGCACGAAAGACTGGCCAGCCAGAATCGCCAGAACTTCGTTTCCCAGAATCATGGGCGTCCGGCCGTTGCCGCGACCTCCAGGCCCGGTGATTTCAGCCGCCGTTCCGCGGTTCCCGCCAGGGCCGCGGGCGGGGAGTATCACGCGCCCGCAATGTCACCGAAAGAGGCTCGCGTGGGCGCGCCCGTGAACCGGGGCCCCTCCAATGGTGGATTCCGGCCATTCACGCCGCCCTCCAAGAACGCGGGAGCGGCTGGAAATACTGCGCGGGGGTATGAGAATCGGTCGAATGCCGGCGTTCCAACCCCGAGCCGTTCCAACCCGAACCGTTCAAATGAGATGCGTCCACAGAACGGCCCGAGTATGGCACATCCGGCGCCGCAGCCGAGGCAGACCTACCGGCCGAGCCCACCTAGGGAAAGCCCACCCAGGCAAAGTGCGCCCCGGCCCAGTGCACCCAGGTCAAGCCCACCGCCAAGGAATCCGAGCGCGCCGAGAGAAGAGCACCATCAGGGGCGGTAGAGCACAGATTCAATGCAAGGTGGCCAGCAGCCGCTGTTCCGGTGCAGGCCGTTTTGCTTGAGGATAGGGTACAGCCGGAAACGGCTGCACCTGCACGTGACTTTTTCTGCAAGGAGAGTCGAGCCAACCGTTCTGAACTCTGGACGAAGAGCATTGCGGCCTGCGATTGGCGGCACAGGTTCGTGCCCTGCAGTTCAGGTACTGGAGTGTGGCCCGCCCGAAATCTTCTCTGCTACAATTTTTGCAGAGCGACTATCAGAAAAACAGACTAGTAAGTAAGCAGGCACGCCCAAGGAGTCTCAACGAGAATGTCATCGACCAAGCCAAAACTGCGCTTGCCCTGCGCTCTTGCCGCGCTTGCGGCTCTCGCCCTGGCGGTAAGCTGCCGGGGGTTTTTCGTGAAGCCTACCCTCACCTCGATCGCCATTTCTCCGACGGCGCCACAAGTGGAACAAGGCAAAACTTTGCAACTGCAAGCTTTCGGGACTTTCGACGACGGCAGCCGCAACCAGATCAGGAGCGGGGTTTCCTGGTCGAGCAGCGCTTCCGGTGTTGCTTCGGTAGATCCGAATACGGGGATTTTGACTGGCGTCAGCCCGGGCACCAGCTCAATTTCAGCCAGCTCTCAGGCCTTGAGCTCGACGGCCACGGCTACGGTATTTCTTGTGATTAATTCGATTGTAATCAGTCCAACCTCGGCAAGTGTGACGGCAGGTAGTTCTCAGGACTTCAAAGTGACTGCCACGTCGAATGGGTCTACGCTTGATCTGACCAGTTCGGCAACGCTGACCGCCGAGCAGAACGGTACGGCAGTATCAACCATCACCTGCTCCTATAACGGCAGCATCCCGGCCCAGGTTTGCACCACAGCCTCGGGGACAACCATCCCTGGCACATATCAGATCGTGGCTTCGTATTCGGGATCGACTCTGACAGCCACAGCGACGCTGATTGTTAACTGAGTTTTAATCGCCAGGGTGCCCCATTTCTCGCGTAGTTTGCGAGAAGTGGGGCTTTTACTTTTGGCGCCGTTGACCCGACGCCTGGCAATTGGACTTGGGGAGTAAGGCCAGTCGCGCCGTAGAGACGTAGCTTGCTACGTCTCTGCTTGCAGCTTTCCGAATAGTGGTGAGAGAGACGTTGCAAGCAACGTCTCTAGAGCGGGGTTTAAGCAACAGTACGAAATCCGGCCCTACTCCTTCATCATGGTGTCAATGGTCAGGTAGAGCTGGTTGTTGTCCTTGACTTCCACGTACGGCTTGTTGGGATTGCGGCTGCTTACGATGTAGACGGTGGGAGTGTGATCGAGCTTGATGGCCTTGCCCAAGTCGCGGTCGGCATTCACCAGTGCGGCGAGTTTTCCGCCGGGATCGATGACGAAGGGCAAGTCAACTTTATGCTCCGTGGCGAATTTTTCGGCATAGGAGCGCAGGTTTTGGGGATCGATTTCGAGTTGGTTCTCGAAAACGTAGTCGCGGAATTCATTGCCCAAAGCCTTAGAATGGGTGTCGAAGTAGCGCGCCATCACGGCCGCCTGATAGGACCAGTTGTGCATGGGCAGCGGGAAATCGTGGCGCACGACCGGGATCTTGTAGGTTTTCGACGCCTGCTCCACCAGCGGAGCCGTGCGCCGGCACATGGGACACTGTAAGTCCTCGAAGACTACGATTGCGATCTGCGCTCCTTTGGGCGGACGCAACACCGAATTAACCGTATCCTGCGCCAAGCCGCAAACGCCGCCGGCAAGGGCAATTACGAATGCCACACAAAAAACCACGAGACGATTACGGAATATGTTCTTCATGATGTTGGGTACGTCGCGAACCCGTCTACATCCCTAATTAGACGCAGAAAACCTTCACCGGGCAACCTGCGTCCCGTAAACTTCCGGTATTCAACAGGTCAATTCTATGGTAACCGAGGTGAGTCCGTTGTGTCTTGACCGGCAGTTCGTCGGCACTGCCGGTCTCTGAATCGTAACCCTAATGGGGCGGAGGACTCCGACCCGCGACGCGCTATAGTAGAAAGTTCCTTTCCCCCGACTCGAAACACTTGAACTCAATCATGAGACTGCTGGGCTCATCTTGTGCTGGCTGGCTTGTCGCGGTGGCAATCGCGACTCTTTTGTGGCTTCCCGGGTGCAATCGAGGACGACATCGCGTGCTTGAGGTGGCCTATGTGTCTGCGCCGCAGGCGGCACTACGCGACCAGGTTGCGGCCATTTACAACCGTGTCGGCAATGTAAAAAATGGCGAGCGCGTGGAAGTCTTGGAACATGAGAAGCGGTTCGCGCGCGTACGCACCAACAGTGGAATCGAGGGCTGGATCGAGCAGCGATACCTGGTCGATCAGAAGACTTTCGATGCCCTGCAGAAACTCACGGAAGAGAATCAGAGCGATCCCGTGCAGGCTCCTGGAGTTTTGCGGAACGAGACCAACTTGCACGTGACTCCCGGCCGGGATACTGAACACCTGTACCAACTCGCTTCGGGCGCAAAGGTCGCGATTCTGAAGCGGGCTACGGCCGAAAAGCAGACAGGCACAGCCCCTCCGCCTAAGTTGGCAAAGAGGCCGGGGACGAAAGCTCTGGCCGGGCCGGTACTCGAGGACTGGTGGCTCGTCCGCGACGATCAGGGCCGCGTGGGCTGGGTTCTGGCGCGGATGGTCGACGTCGACGTCCCACTCGATATTGCGCAATACGCCGAAGGTCAGCGCTTTGTCGCTTTCTTCGTGCTGGACCAGGTTTCCGATCACGACAAAGGTGTACAGAAACAGATCCCGCAATATCTTTGCGTGTTGACCGAGCCGCACGATGGTTTGCCTTACGACTTCGATCAGGTCCGCGTCTTCACCTGGAATGCGCGGAAGCATCGCTATGAAACCGCGTACCGCGAGCACGGCCTTGCCGGGATTCTGCCTGTGACCATCACGAAAGAAAATTTCGAAAGAGAAGGAACTCTACCGGTGTTCATCCTGCGTGTGAAAGACGAAGCCGGAAGTGTCCGCGAACGAAAATACAAACTGAATACGCCCATCGTGAGAAGAGTGCTGGCGCCGGGGGAAGCGAGCCCGAGAGTTTCAATCAAACGACCGCTGCGCTGACGACATAACACTCAACAGGTGTGTGCAAACCAGCCACTAAAGCGATTTACCTAGCACACCTGTGACCAGTTTGTGTACTACGACTGCTGGGATGCGCCGGCGCAGATTGCGCCTCTCAAGACAGGCAATCCGCGAACCAACAGCTACACGGTGGTGAGACTCCAAGGGGCCGGGCACCCGGTCCCTTGAGTCGTTAGGAGAACTGTCCCCAAGACCCCGGTGCAAGCGGCAAAGGTAAAGATTGGCCTCGCAGGCTCCATTCTGAGACGTATCTTCCAAATATCATACATATTCCTGGATTCTCCATACTGATTTAAGGATTGTTCAATAAAACGTCAATACTAACTTGTTGAAAACAAATTGTTTGTTTCATATGATGTTTGGATTGTGAGTTGCATACTTCGCTGTTAATGTCTTGTCCGGGTTCGCTTTGGATAGCAAAAAGAAGCCCGCTGCGGCTGAGGTACAGGCGTTTTGTAGCGCCAGCAATAATAGCTATTCGGTCTCAAGAGTTACGTAGTCCATCGGCTCGCGCGAGTTCCCTAAAACCGGCCCAAGCGCTTGATCCGATTCTGAGTCATGAAAAATTCAAGGAGGCAGGAAATGCGGTTTGAACGTTTTCCTATCGTGCTAGCTTTGTTGTTTACGCTGTCCCTGGCGACCGCCCCAATGTTTGGTCAATCGCTGACCACGGGCAATATCACGGGCACAGTGCTCGATCCGAGTCATGCGGTGGTACCCGGCGCGCCGGTTACATTGAAGGGCCTGGACACAGGTTCAGTGGCGTCCACGACGACAAATTCCAATGGCGGTTACAGCTTCAGCCTGTTGAAGCCGGGGCACTATCAGATTACGGTGAAGCAAGCCGGTTTCGCGGAAGTGGAGCAAACCGCGCAAGTCGAGGTGGGACAGACCTCCAACGTAGAGATTGATCTTTCAGTAGCCAAGGGCACCGAAACCATCGAGGTTTCCGGGACGGCTCCGCTAATCAACACTGAGCCGAGCAACAACACCGCCTTCACGCAAGAGGAAGTGGCGCAGTTGCCGAGCGCGGGCGGCGACATTACCAACATCGCGGATACGGCGCCTGGCGTGGTGGTCAACGGCACTGGCGGTTATGGCAACTTTACCGTCAACGGTATGCCGGCCACGTCGAACCTGTTCACGATCAATGGCGAGAACGATATGGACCCGTACTTCAACATCAACAACTCTGGCGCCACAAACCTTACGCTCGGCCAGAATGAGGTCGCCGAAGCGACGGTAATTACGAATCCCTACGGCGGCCAGTACGGACAACTCGCCGGCGCGCAGGTCACTTATGTGACCAAGTCGGGCACCAACACCTTCCACGGCAACGCTCCGTGGTGGTGGAATGGACGGTTGTTGAATGCCAACGACTGGATGAACAACAACAGGGACAACTGGCAACCGGTGAAGTACCACGCCCCGTCCTTTGCCAATGCGAACCAATAGGCGACATCTTTCGGTGGTCCGATAATCAAGAATAAGACCTTCTTCTTTGTTGACTATGAGGGCATGCGTTTCGTTCTGCCGAACGTGATTCATACGGTCATTCCCGAGCCCGGCATTCGCTTCGGCGGTTATGGCCAACGTTCGGGCACAGCCAAGTCCGGCGAATCGAAGTGCAACCGTATCAGAAACTGTTGGCCTGTGGAGCAAGGCCCCCGCCGGAAAGAATCTGGCGACGTCGCCCGACAACTACTGCGTAAACGCCGACATTCCGGATCCAACAATCCAGGAAACGTCTGATCCCCGGCTTGAATGGTTCGGGGATGAATCTGAGTCAGTACGGGTTCACGGCTGAGCCGCGGCAGACATTGCGCCTCAGGTTTCCAGGCGACTCCTACCGCGCTTGCCAAGGAATACATTTTGGCTTTCCGCGTTGACCAGAAACTGAGCAACAAAGACAACATGTATTTCCGCTACAAGCTGGATCACGGACTACAGCCGACTATCTGGATCCGATCACCCGGTGTTTAACGCCTTTTCTCCCCAGCCTGCGTAGGACTTCCAGGCTGAACGAGTCGCACGTTGTAACCAACAATGCGACCAACGCTTTTACGGCGTCGTTGAGCCACTACGTAGCCCAATTCGTACAGAGCGGCCACAGGCGTTGCAGACGCTGCCTTACCGGCCGACTATTCTCGGGGATCTGTGCCATTTACGAACTTCAATCCTGTACGTAGTTTCCGCAGGGACGAAACATCACCCAGTACCAATTCATCGACGACTTCTCATGGACGCATGGAAACCATACGCTTCAAGTTCGGCGAAAACTTCCGCCGCTACGACGTCAGCGATCACAACTTCTTCTACGTAAACCCCGCGCGTCTACTGGGGCTACAACGATTTCGGCCTGTTCAACTTTGCTGATGGCTACTCTTACCAATACCGACAGGCCAGCACTGTCTCGAGCAACGTTCCGATCGCAATGTGGGGCATCGGAGTGTACGGACAGGACGAATGGAAGGCGACTCGTAATCTGAAGCTGACCTCGGCCTTCGGGTTGAGCGCAATTCGAACCCGGTCTGCCAGACCAACTGCTTCGCAAACTTCAAAGGACCATTTCACACCTTGGCCAGTTACCAGGCCGCCCTCGCCGGCCAGGATCCGGGTAATGTCAACTATAGCTCTGACATCTAACTTCGGCCAGCACCAGGCCTATCCCAGGGTGTGATAAAGTCGTGCTATCTCCGCGTTTCGGCTTCAGCTGGGATCCGCGAGGCAATGGCAAGACTGTGATAAGCGGCGGGGCCGGAATTTTCTATGACAATCCGGCGGCCGGAGTCGTTGACAATCTGTTGGGAAATCCTCCGGTTTCGGTAACGTTCCGCGTACGTCCACCCTGCATCGAAGCTCCTCCGCCAGCAAACCTTGCGGTGCATTGTCGCTTGACCCAGCCAGGCACCCGGCGACCTATGCTGCTGCGGCAGCTGCGTTCAATATCAAGTCCAATTACAACGCGATTCAGGCGAAATAGCCTCCGCTCCGGGCGTTGTGCTCCCGTCGCCCGCGTTAGCTCCATTGAGGGTAAGATCAAGGCTCCCCAGTGGACGGAATACAACGTGTCGGTGCAGCAGGAGTTAACCGCAGCACTGTTTTGATCCTCAACTACGTCGGAAACCACGGTGCTCGTATCCCATACTCGAACTCTTGGCCAAATACTTCGACTACGGTGCATCTATCGGTGGCGCGATGGGTTAAGACCTCCCGATCCCAATTCCGATTGCTTCTTCTTTAATGGTGCGGTCAACGATAATTGGGCGGTGCCGTTTACAGCTACGGTGCCGTCACGGAGCTCAAGAGCGGCGCTGTTTCGAACTACAACGGCCTCACTGTTAGCCTGAGGAAGCAGTTCTCTCACTGGGATATCGGCTCACCTCAATTACACCTGGTCTCACAACATCGACGAGATGTCGAACGGTGGCATCTTCACTTACGGCGACTCTATTCTTGCGCAGATCAGCCCCGTCAGTCTGCGTGCTGATAACTACGGCAACTCGGACTATGACATTCGCCACCTCTTCAACGGTGACTTTGTAATCAGTCCCGAGTTCCACGCTAACGACCGAGGATTGAAGTACCTGATCAACGGTTGGCAGTTCTCCGGAAAACTTTTCTGGCGGACAGGCTTACCGTTCTCGATCGCAGATAACAACATAAACGGAGTGCTTCAGAACAACGCGGATGAAGTTGTCCCGCGCAGGAGTCGGTAACGCTCAGCCCGGTAGCTGCGGCAGGGCGCGGCCAGCGTAGCGGCACGGGAACACCGTGCTTGACCAGACTCTGGTCTCCTTGATACATTCGACAATCCATGGGCGAACACTGGTTGGCCGACTCAGACTCGCAACCAGTACCATGGGCCACACTTCTTCGATATGGACCTGAACCTGTTCAAGAACTTCAAGTTCGGGGAACGGTTCAACATGGCGATTGGTGCGCAGGCGTTCAATGCGTTCAATCACCCGAACTTCGGTTTACCGGACAGCGGCTTCGGTGACGGACATTCGGGCAGATCTCCGGCATGACCGGAACACCAACAAGCCCCTACGGCAACTTCCTGGGCTTCGATTCGTCGATCCGAGTGATGCAGCTTTCGGCGAAGATGGTGTTCTAGTCTGCGAACCTGGTCACCCGCAGGGTTTGGGGTGAACGGTTTATGCGAGACGTAACCGAGGCCGGCCGAAAGGTCGGCCTCAATTTTTTGCTCTCAACGATCTATAATTTCAACATCTAAGCAACTGAGGTGGACATCATGAATCGAATCGGCATTCCGTTCGTTGGCATACTACTCGCGGCGACGTTGTGCTACGGGCAAAACTCTGCTTCGGCCCCGGCGCAGGCCGCACAGGCAGCCGCTGCGATAGGGCACTGGAGCATTCCCGTTAAAGCTCACCAAGACGCTGGACTCCAGCAAGCTGAAGGAAGGGGACACGGTTGAGCTAGAGACGGCAGGAAGTTTCAAACTGCCAGAAGGAACGCTGGTGCCAAAGGCTCGAAGTTAACCGGCCGCGTTACGGCCGCGAAGGCGCGATCCAAAGGCGATCCAGAATCGCAATTGACCTTGACCTTCGATAAGCTGAACATAGCGGACGGAAAGCAGTTGTCCGTTAAAGGCGTGGTAAAGGCGGCGTTCCCTCCTCACAGAGGAGGCCGAGCCCATGATGGCAGGAAAAGCCACGGCAGGGGCGGGTGGTTCTTCTCTCCGGGGGCGGCGATGTTGGCACTGTGACCGACGCCAAGATTGGATCAAACACGAATTCGTCTGCTTCTACAGAGCCGGTCATGAATCCGAAGTCAGTGGGCGTGCAGGGTATGGCATGGCCTCGAACTGAAAGACGGTGTTCTTACTTCGAACGGGAAGAACGTGAAGTTGGGAAGTGGTGTGCGAATGATGGTGCACGTCGCACAGGTCCTCGGATAGTCCGATCCAGAATTTGTCTTCACGAAGATCGACTGGCGCGGCTCCCCGGCCGCGCCATTCTCTTTTTCTTGAAAGGCTTTTCCGGACGATTTACTTCCCGAAGATCACCGTGCTGCGAGAAGTGCGAACTCGCCGCCATGTAGAACAGCAGCGGCACGAAAAGAAGTTTGTGCGCGAGGCCAGGAATGCCTTGCGTGCCAAGGCAGCTGCGTTGGCGGGCGGAGTGCCGGCCAGCGTCCCTCGGATGATCTTCTTAATTGTTAGGCCAGATGATGCCCCGCAATGACTTTGGAACCAACTCAACGTTTGGTTAGATTCAAGGGATTCGGTTCGGGACGAATTCTCGACTCATTCAGTTAGGAGCCAAGTTCGTGTTCTAGGAACCTTGCACGATCTGCGGGCCGGGCTTCGAGCCCGGCCCTTTTTATTTGCGTGAGGAACACAGTGGGCGGTTTTGGAACGCCAAGGGGTCGGGAAACCGGTTCTTAAGTTCGTTAGAGAAGTACTCAGCGCAAACGGCGACGCTGAAGATTTGCCTCGACGTTTCTATTCTGAGACGTATCTTCCAAATATCATACCGTTTCAGTGTTTACTATACCAATTTCAGGATTGCCTCCTGCAACCACATAACTAAACTGTTGAGAACAAATTGTTTATTACATGTAATGTTTGGATCGTGAGTTGCAGTCTGTGATTGATTCAAGTCCTGTCCGGTTTTACACATTAGAAGCGAAGCCCGCAGTCGCGGTTGCGGTCCGTAGAATTTTGAAGCGCCAGTACCCAGAGCTATTCGAGGTCTCAAGAGGTAGGTAGTTCATCGGATCGCGGCGGGGTTTCCCCTGTACCGGCAAAGCGCCTGGATCCGATTCTGAGTGAGGAAATTTCAAGGAGGCAGGAAATGCGATTCACCACACGAATGAGGCTTTGCGCGTTGTTGGCGATGATGACCTTGTTGTTATCGGGATTGTATTTGTTCGCCCAGGAGACGACGGGCGGCCTGCAAGGCACAGTGAGGGACGCGAGCGGCGCGGTCGTGGGCGGCGCCCACGTCGCACTGGGAGGGTCAACCCTGGCGGGCGACAAAGCGCTGGATACTGAACCGACCGGCTACTATCGATTCGCCAACTCTGCCTCCCAGGTCATCCATCGAGGTAACCGCGAGGGGCTTCAAGACCGAAAAGCGAGGAGGCTTGACGCTGGAAGTCGGCCGCCTGCCCACGGTTCACATGACGTTGGAGGTGGGGACCGCTGCCGAAGTGATCGAAGTGACCGGTCAGGCGCCACTGATTGATGCCACAACAAACCACGAATCAGACCAACGTCACCGCGGGACGTGATCGATAACGTTCCGCCGGGTTACCCTCGTATCAGTCGATGATTCAGTTCTCCCCCGATGGCCCGCAATGAACCACTTGCCGGCTCGGCTGGGGGCACCGGCGGTTCGTATGCCGGGACAGCACCGCGGCAACGGCTCTGGCCTACGGTTATTCGGTCGGCGGCGCCGCTGATTCCGAGAATAGCTATCTGGTGGAAGGCCAGGACACGGAAAATATTTCCGGCGGCTTTTCCGCCGCCAACGTTCCCTTCCAGTTCATTCAGGAAGTTCAGATAAAGACTTCAGGGATTGAGGCCGAGCACGGCGGCGCCCTTGGCGGCGTGGTGAACGTCGTCATGAAAAAGGGGGAAAACGCCATCCACGGCTCATTTTTGCAACATATGAATCCTTGGGGGGGACGCCCCGCCGGTCCCCTACTTGCGCTACGACCCAAATTCCCAAGGCGCACCGGCTTCGAGGCTTGGGTTAATCCCTGCGGGGGATTTGACCCACCCCCAAGAATATCAGGGAAGAAGGACCACTTCCGAATTCCTTCAGCCCGGCGTAACTATCGGCTCGGGTTGTTAAAGATCGCCTCTGGTTCTTCGCGGGCTTTGCCCCTTACGTTCAATCTCTGGCAAGAACAGTGGATTTCAGCCTCTTCCGCGACGTGCCAATAATGTTCTCGGGCCGCAATTCTTTACCCGGGACACTCAGACCTACTACGCCACAGTCTCGCCCTGATGCCTCACTGACGCAGAAATCCGTTTGTTCGGTTCGTCGCTGATTCAGTATGCGCACCGAACCGGAGGTCAACCTGCCAGAATCCGGATTCTGCTTTCTCGGGTCAGCGGGGAATCGGAATCCATCAACACTCCCGTCGTGTCCTACTCGCACGGTCTGGGTTTGTTTGCTCCCAACTAGACGTATAATGTCGGCGCTGACATCACCCTGACCCCCAAGATCGTCTCGACCACGCGTTTCGGCTACTTCTTCAATAACTATCATGACTTTGGCTGGCCCACATCGGGCGCGGAAATCGTCTGGCGAACTACCGGTGGGCTCGAGGGAAGAACGTGACCAGAACCTGGCCATCCGCTGCCGGCTCATCTGCCAGCAGGGTAGCAGGCGCTTTACAACCCCGTACAACGGCAACTACACTTTGTTTAACGCCAGCAAGCACTACCAGTTCGATGAAAACGTGGCGTTCTTCAAGAGCGGCTGGCGGGCACTCACAACATCAAGCTCGGCTACCAGTTCAACCGGCTGAGGAACACGATCAACCAGAACGGCAATGTGCCGTTAGTGCGTATATACCCCGGCCACCAATTCCGGTTCCCGTTCACACCACGGTCGGTCAGCCAACTGCGCGACACTGGCAGCCGGAAGAGGGAACCGACCCTGCAGCGGCCAGGACGGCTAGGCGTATATGCAGGACTTCGCCACCATCCTGCCCGAGCCTGCAACCGACAACAACCACGCGCTCTTCGTTCAGGATGCCTGGACTGTGCGGCCACGGTCTAACCCTGGATCTCGGCCTGCGCATCGAAAAAGAATACTACCAGCTCCCGGAGGTTATAAGAACCTGATCAAGTCCATCAACTTCGCTTGGAGCGACAAGATCGCCCCTCGCTTGGTTTCGCCTGGGATTACGCGCTCCGGGAAGCTGAAAATCTTCGCCAGCTACGGTGTTGTCAACGACGTCATGAAGATGCTGCTGGCCCAGAACTCGTAGGGCGCACAAACGTATGAGGAGTGTGCCTACCCCTTGGCCCAGATCTCCAGCGGTAGTTTCAATCCCGCTGACCTCAACCCGGTCTTCGTAGAACAGCCGCGCTTGCCCGAATGGTGTCCCTACTACGGGAGGCAATTTCCGGGCGGCACAGTCCCGGCAAGTTTTGCACCGACACCAAAACCGGCGTTCAGCTGATTGAAAATGTCGATTGCCGTCCGTGGGAGCCAAGTCGCGCCTGGCGTTAAGCCCTATCGCCAGCACGAGTACGTCGGTGGTGTGGACTATCAGATCGGCAAGGATTGGGCGATCGAAGCTCGCTATGACCGCCGTCGGCTCGACACATCCATTGAGGACACGTCTTTGACCGATCACCAACTGGGGTCGAAACTACACCATCGTCAACCCCGGCCAAGGGGTCAACAAGACCCTTGATGGCTACGCCAACGTATCTGGATTCCCTGGGTCGAGCGTATGGCGTACCAGGATTGGACGTTCAAGGCTATCACGAACCTTCAGCTTTCGGAACCTGCCCGACCTGCCCTAATAACCCGAAGGCCATTCGTAATTACGATGGCCTCGAATTCCGGGTAACCAAGGCTACAAGCAGGGCTGCGCAGGAATGTTCAGCTACACCTAGAGCAGCCTCTGGGGCAACTATCCCGGCCTGACCACCACGGACCAGACCGATGGAGGCTAGACCAGGTCGTAACGTCACCAGACACGAGCTCGTCGTTCGACGAGCCGTTCTACTACTTCGGAGCCAATGGCAAGTCCAACAACGGGCCTTTGCCAACCGATCGCCCCAACACGATCAAGGGCAACGCATATTACGCCGTTGCCGTGGAAGAGCATGACGACAACCCTCGGTCTCTTCCAGGTCGCCTACGAAGGCAGCCCGATGGGCGCGCCAACGAAATCGGGATTACAAATATTCGGGCCGGTCTCCGAAGCGGTGACATCTATGGCCGGGGCAAATGGGTCAATATGACTCAGGATCCCGGCGACCGGGGCTGATCACGCTCGGGAACCCCTACAACCAGCCGTACGCCTTGGTTCACGCAGACCGATTTCAACTTCATTCACGCGTTCAAAGTGAACAAGACCAACGAACACCAGATCCTCTCAATTTCAAGCGACCTCACCAACGTGCTCAACCAGCGCGCACCGGTCTCCTACTGGGAGACATTTGCGTCCTACTTTAGTCCGTCCGGTATTCTTTCCCGGCGCGTCCCCAAGCCTTCCGGGCGGCAAAATCTCTCCGTGGTGCAGCTTCTACCAGGCGGCTGAAACCGGGTACGACGTACAGGCTGGGATCGATGCAGGAGCCGTCGAGGATCGCCTTATGTGCTGAACTCCGAGTACGGGCGGCCGAACCTTTGGCAGATTTCGCGGAGCATTCGGCTGGGGGTGAAATTCACCTTCTAACCTTGAGTCACTCGCATACAGGGGGAGCCGCTACTGCGGCTCCCTTTTTTATTGCTAGGTGCGGGCAAAAAATCAGCCCCACGCCGTGGCGTGGGCTCAGGTACAGTGCAACGTCGAACTACTTCCCGAAGATTACCGTGCTGGAGAAGTGGGAACTGGCTGCCATGTAAAACAGCAGCGGCACCGACAAAAAGAAGTTAGTGCGCGAGGCCAGGAATGCCTGGCGTGCCAAGGCGGCCGCGTTGGCGGGCGGAGTGCCGGCCAGCGTTCCTCGGATGATCTTCTTATTGTTAGGCCAGATGATGCCCCAGACATTGAACAGCATCACGAAGCCGAATCCGCCGCCTACGCCGATGGAGAGTACGTGAATGTCATCCCCGCCGACCGGAGTGCAGTTCACGAACAGCCAGCCAGCCGCGTAGACCAGAAACGGCAGTGATGGCGCCAAGCACATATCCACTGGGAGTCATTTTCTTGATCACGAGGTAGAGAATGAACCAGACGCGCGATCCAGAGCAGCAGGAAGAAACCGATAGGTGCGCCCGCGCTGCCGCCCTGGCGCTGAGCGTCCGGAGCGACGTAGAACTGCGCCCAATACCAGAATCCGATGAACACCGTGACCAGCGCGCTCCAGCGAAACCAATTCAGAGCCGGCAGGGTTAGGTTCTGAAAGATTTTGGGCTTCGCAGCCGCGTCCACTTGCTTCATGAACGGGACGTTGACCAGGTTGAAAAAATAGAGCAGGCCAACCCAGAGGATGCCTGCGATGAAATGGAACCAGCGCAGAATGAGCTGCGTGGCTTCCGTGCCGGTAATGGTGGGCGTGACTGCTGCTGCCACTTCAACGAAATGGTGCATTCGATTCCTCCAGTAACTTTGGAAGTGCAGATCCTAAGGGCCTCCGAATGTCCGGGGACGACGGGCCATTCGGCGAAGAATAGTCAGGTTGTTCTGAAAGGCAAAGAGATCGGCGAAGCGCAGAATTCCTTCCCCGCGCCGTCGTCGAGACGGGGAAAGTCTGCACTTTGCCGCTGCGGCTGTCAAGCCGGGCGATCCTCGCGTCAAGTTCCAGTTGAAAAGCGGAGAAGATCGCCGTATGGTACTGACATCTGTCGGAGGCGCGGTCCCTGCGAGGTTGGGATGGCTTCAGACGATGTTGCCCCCCTTGTTCCTGTGGCAGCGGGAAGGCTTCCGGGAACATGCTGTTGCTTTGAGCCGGCTCATGGGCGAAGTCGTGGGCGGGTGGTTGGCAGTTCGCAGTCTACACAAGGAGATCGGCTATGGACAGCAATAAGCCGGCGCAGAACATTCAGGATTCCTTCCTAAACACGGCCCGCAAGGAGAGGCTCAGCATCACGATTTATCTGCTGAGCGGGGTAAAATTAACGGGCCGCATCCGCTCTTTCGACAAGTACTCCGTGGTTCTGGAGGCGAACGGTCAAGAGCAACTCATCTTCAAGCACGCCATCTCCACCGTGGTAATGGGGCGGTTGGCGGCGACGCATGTCGCCCACGTGGCACATCCGGATAAAGCAGTGGGCGCGGGGTCGGCGCCAGGGCCGGTCGCGGCGCCCAGCGCATCGGGCACTGGTACGGAAGGATAAGGATAAGGCGTTTTCGGTTTGGGAAGTTCTCATACCAAGAGATCCCGCGGCACGGCGCGTCTGGCGAGACGTGTGCCTCTCGGGACTCCTCCCGAGGAGCCGGAGCGCGAACGCGCGTTTCTGGTGGGAATCGATGTCCGTACGCGCGGACGGAGCGGGGCCAAGGGGACAGTCACGGCGCAAGCTGCCGTGGCACGCGAAGCAGCTGCCTTGCAGGCGACGGCGGGCGCGCCTGGGGTTGCGATTAAGCCCAACGGCAAACCGCGTATCCCGGAGTTCGATGCCGACGAGTCAATCGCTGAACTGCGCACCCTGGCAGAGAGTGCCGGAGCCGAAGTGGTTGGCGAGATTCTGCAGCGGCGCGACCGGCCCGATCCGGCGACTCTGATTGGCAAGGGCAAGCTCGAGGAAATCGCGGGCGCGGCGGCTTCGGCGAATGCCGACGTTCTTCTCTTCGATCACGATCTCAGTCCTTCGCAGCAGCGCAATATTGAAAAGATTATTCAGCGGCGGGTGATCGACCGTACCCAGCTCATCCTCGACATTTTTGCGCGGCATGCGCGTACGCGGGAAGGCCAGTTGCAAGTCGAGTTGGCGCAACTGCAATACATGATGCCGCGGCTGGCCGGTCACGGCGTTGAGATGTCGCAACTCGGCGGCGGCATTGGCACGCGCGGTCCCGGTGAAACTCAGCTGGAAACTGACCGCCGAAAGATTGCGCGTCGCGTGCGGCATGTGGAGCAGCAACTGGAAAACGTCCGGCGCATCCGTCGTCAGCAGCGGCAGCGGCGCGAATCGGCGCCCGTGGCGACAGTCGCGCTGGTGGGCTACACCAATGCGGGGAAGTCGACGCTGTTCAACGCGCTGACGCAGGCCAAAGTGCTGGAGTCTCCGCGCATGTTTGCGACTCTTGATCCGACGATTCGCGGCGTGGAGCTACCTTCGAAGCGCTAGGATCCTGATGTCGGACACGGTCGGATTCATTCGCAACCTGCCGCATACTTTGGTCTCCGCATTCCGCGCCACGCTCGAGGAAGTGCAGCGCGCCTCGCTGATTCTGCACGTCTCCGATGCCAGCAGCCGTCTCTCCGCCGAGCAGGACGCGCAGGTGGAGATTGTTCTGAAAGAACTGGAGGCGGAGAAGAAGCCGCGCCTGCGAGTGATGAATAAGATCGATCTGCTGGATGACGAAGTGGCGCAGTCGTTACGGGCCGACGCGTCACGCGAAGCTTCGAACACCGTCTACGTTTCCGCGGCGGAGGGCACTGGATTGGATCGCCTGTTGGCCCGCATTGACGCGATGATCGAGGAGGATCCCGTCAGCCGCGTGCATCTGCGCGTCCCACAGAAAGAGGGGAAGGCGCTCGCGATGCTGGAAGGGAAGGCGCGGATTTATTCGCGGAAGTATAAGGACGGGGCGGTAGAGTTGGAGGTCGAGGCGCCGGCGTCGGTGGTGCGAAGGGTTAGAGAGTGGGTGGTTGCGTGAAGCCGTCGTTGGCTAACGTCCAAAACCAACGACCAAAATCAACGGCCAAAATTTAAAATGGGCCGGCAACCAAGAAGCGGTGACATTCCTTGGCTAGCGGCCCACTCGATCCTGAATTGGATCGGAGGTGATAATTCAATGCTATGCCTCTTTTGGCTGAAGTCAAGGCCTATGTGCAGAAATTTGCGATGGGGACGCGGACCTCAGCCTTGATGGAACAAGTTGTTTATTTTCAATGTAGTGCGAGGAGTCCGATCACATCAGCATCTTCTAGAGTACTCATCAGGGAACGCATCATTCCTGGCGGAGAACAATCTTCTTCGCGTTGACATAAACTCCATCCGACGTTAGACTTAACAGTTTTCATAGCCCTCATTTCCCGGTCTATATCAGCAGCACATGGATGAAACTCTTCGACAACTAGGCGAATTACTGCTCGGATCGGTGCCGACGGTGATTCTGCTGGCGTTGCTCTACGTGCTCTATACCGCGATTGTGCACAAGCCGTTACAGCGCGTGCTGGCCGAGCGGCGCAGCAAGACCGAGGGCGCAGTGGAGAAGTCGCGAGCCGACATTGCTGCGGCCGAGACGCGCACGGCTGAGTACGAACAGAGGTTGCGGGAGGCGCGGGCCGCGGTATTCCGCGCGCAAGAAGCGCGGCGGCAGGCGGTGTTGCAGGCCCGGATCAATGCGCTGAACGAGGCGCGCAGCAAGGCACAGGCGCAGGTGCAGGCTGCGAAGAAAGACATCGAGAACGATCGGGCAGCGGCGGAGAAACGTTTGCCGGCCGAGGCGGCGGCGCTGGCGGGGGAAATCGTGCGGCGCGTGCTGCAGCCGGCGGGAGCGGGACGTTGATGCTCTCAATCAAGCTCGCAAAGAGAATCGGCCGCGCATTTCTTCTCGTGGTGTTGCTGGTGAGCTGCGCCAGCCTGAGGCCACTCCGCGCGCAGGAACAGCCTGCTCAGTCCGAACAGAAGCAGTCCGAGGAGAAGCAACCCGCTTCCGCTGATCGGAAAAAGCAGGCCAGCGAAGATTCGAAGCGACAAAGTTATGGCCCGGGTCGGCAGTTGGCGCACGAAAGCAATGAAGCGGCCGGCGAAGGCGAAGACGAGATGGCTGAGTTCAAGCAGTCGGCCTCGGTACGAATGATTGGCCGGTTGACCGGATTGAATCTGCAGCAGTCTTACTGGCTAAGCGTGGTGCTGAACTTTGTGGTAATTGCGGCGCTAATTGTCTGGGCTGGGCGCAAATATTTGCCGGGAATGTTCCACGACCGCAGCGCTGCAATCCAGAAGGCGATGCAGGAAGCGCAGAAGGCCAGCGAAGAGGCGCGGCGCAGGCTGGCTGACATCGAGTCGCGCCTGATGAAGCTGGATGTCGAAATTGGCAGAATGCGCGATGTCGCCGAAAAAGAAGGCGAGGCGGAAGAAGCCCGGATCCAGGCCGCGGCTGAGGAGGATGCGCGCAAGATTGTGGCGTCTGCCGAGCAGGAAATCGCGGCGGCGGCGAAGGCCGCGCGCCGCCAGCTGACAGCCTATGCGGCCGATCTTGCGGTTGCACTGGCACGGAAGCAGATTCATGTGGATTCCGCCACCGATCAGGCTTTGGTACGAAATTTCGCGAGTCAATTGGGAGCGGCCGATGATTCGGGAAAGGACCGGAACTGAGTATGGCTTCGGTCGCCAGCACGTACGCCCGGGCGTTCGCGGACGTAGTTCTCAGCGCGCACCTCGATGCGAGTCGCGCGATTGGTGGATTGCGCGAGATCGCGAGATTGGTGGCCGAGAGTGCAGATCTCAGGCGCGTCTGGGAGAATCCCGCTGTTCCCGCCGAGCAGAAGCGCAATTTGCTGGATGCGATTGTGCAGCGGGAAGGGATCGACAAACCCGTGCGTAACCTGGTAGCTGTGTTGATTGACCACCGGCGGGTGCAGTTTCTGCCGAGAATCGTCGAGCAACTGGAGAAGGAACTCGATGCGCGCCTGGGATTTGCCGAAGCGCAAATTTCCAGTGCCCGCGAACTGGGCGATTCCGAGAAGCGGGCTCTCGAAACGCAAATTGCGAAAACCACCGGCAAGAAAGTCCGCGCACGCTATGCACTGGACTCGTCGCTGCTGGGCGGTGCGGTGATCCGTGTCGGCAGCACGATTTACGACGGCTCAGTGAAGGGCCAGTTGGAGAAAATTCGAGAGGCGATTAGCTCTTAGCTTCTGGCTGTTGGCTCTTGGGTTTTGGCTTGAAGCCAGCAAGTGGCGGAGGTCATGGGCAAATGTGCCGAAACTCCTTGGCGCGCCGTTGATGGCGGAAGAGTGCAAGGGATCCTTCGACGCGTATGGACCGTCACTTCGTGACGCTCAATGCTTGCTCAGGATGACGACGTCATTTGGTAAATAGAAGGATTGCAGACTGGGCTGTAGCTAAGAGCTAACAGCCAAAGGCTAAGAGCTGATTTTATGGCACAGATCAAGGCAGACGAAATCACGAAACTGATTCGCGAGCAGATCGAGAACTACGAAACACAGATCTCCGTTGACGAGACGGGCACCGTCATCACGCTCGGCGACGGGATCGCGCGCGTCTACGGACTCGATAAGGTCATGGCTGGCGAATTGCTTTCCTTCCCGCACGGCGTGGCGGGCATCGCCATGAACCTGGAAGAAGATCAGGTGGGCGTGGTGCTGCTCGGCGAGTACACCGAGATCAAGGAAGGCGACGAGGTGAAGCGCACCGGGCGCATCATGAGTGTGCCCGTGGGCGATGGCATGATCGGACGGGTAGTGAACTCCCTCGGCGAACCCATTGACGATAAGGGACCGGTTGCCAGCGATAAGTTCATTGCGCTGGAACGCATTGCCCCCGGCGTGATTGACCGGCAGCCAGTGCGAGAGCCCATGGCGACCGGGCTGAAGGCCATCGACAGCATGATTCCGATCGGCCGCGGCCAGCGCGAATTGATCATTGGCGACCGCCAGACCGGAAAGACCGCGGTCGCGCTCGATACCATCATCAACAGCAAGGGCAATGATCTGATCTGCATCTACAACGCGATCGGGCAGAAGCGTTCGTCGATAGCGCAGGTGGTGAAGATTCTGGAAGATGCTGGGGCGATGGAGTACACGATCGTGGTGGCGGCATCGGCTTCGGAGCCGGCACCCATGCAATACATCTCGCCTTACGCGGCGTGCGCCATGGGCGAATACTTCCGCGACACCAAGCGGCATGCCCTGGTTATTTACGATGATCTATCGAAGCACGCGGCATCGTATCGCGAAATCTCGCTGCTGCTGCGGCGTCCACCGGGGCGCGAGGCGTATCCCGGAGACGTTTTTTATCTTCACTCGCGCCTGCTGGAGCGCGCGTCCAAACTGAGCGACAAGATGGGGGGCGGATCGCTGACTGCGCTGCCAATTATCGAAACGCAGGCCGGCGACGTTTCGGCTTACATTCCGACGAACGTTATCTCCATTACCGATGGCCAGATTTATCTGGAAACGGACTTGTTCAACCAGGGCGTACGCCCGGCGGTGAACGTAGGCCTGTCCGTGAGCCGCGTGGGAGGCAGCGCACAAATCAAAGCCATGCGGCAGGTGGCAGGCACGTTGAAACTGGAGTTGGCTCAGTATCGCGAACTGGCAGCTTTTGCGGCCTTCGGCAGCGATCTCGACAAGGCCACGCAGGCGCAGTTGAATCGCGGTCAACGGCTGGTTGAATTGCTCAAACAGAATCAGTTCTCGCCGCTTCCGTTCTCGAAGCAGATTCTGATCATCCTGGCGGGTACCGGCGGTTTCCTCGACGATCTGCCCGTAGCGCAAGTGCGCGATTTCGAAGCGGAACTTTACAAGTACGTCGATTCGACCAATCCCGGCCTGCTGCGCGCGATCATGGAGAAGAAAATTCTCGACGACTCGCTGAAGGTCCAGTTGCAAAACATGATCAAAGAAGCGAAGCAACAGTTTGTGTCGGAGCGCGAAGCGGTAGCAAAATAATTCGTAGAGACGTAGCTTGCTACGTCTTTTGCGTGCAGCGCCGTGGTAATTGCGAGACGTAACAACTTACGTCTCTACGACGATGGCAAACATTCTCGACATTCGGCGCCGCATCCGCAGCGTAATCAACACGCGGCAGATCACCAAGGCCATGAAGGTGGTCTCGGCGGCAAAGTTGCGGCGGGCGCAAGAGCGCGCCCTGGCGGCGCGTCCCTATGCGCAGATGTTGACGAATGTACTGAAGTCACTGGTGGCGCGGACCGAGATTTACGATCCGGAAACGGGGGAGCCGAAGCATCCGCTGCTGGCGCATCGGGAAGAAAAGAACATTCTGCTGATCATCGTAACCGGCGATAAAGGGCTGGCGGGCGCCTTCAACGCGAACATTACCAAAGCGGCCTTCCGGTTCCTCGAGTCCAAGGTCGGGAAGAATATTGACGTCGAAGCGATCGGCCGCAAGGGTCGCGACTTCTTACGACGGCGTTATCCGGCAGCTAAGCAGCAGACTCGGAGTCTGGCCGATCTCTCGGAATCGCTCGATGCGGAGTCGGAAGCGGCGGAGCGCGCCGGAGAGACTCAGATCACGGGCGAACACGTGGGCATCCTTGGCAAGGTTGAGTTCGCGCAGGCGCGAGCTCTGTCCGAGAGCGTGATCGCCCGCTATACGCGCGAAGAGATCGATGCGGTTTACATTGTGTTCAACGAATTCAAGTCGGTGATTGCGCAGCGGCTCATCGTGGAGCAGATTCTTCCCATTGAGAAGATCGGTGAACCGGCAGTGCGGCAGGCCGAGGAGATGTCGGAAGAAGACAAGAAGAGAGCCAAAGAGGCGGCGATAAGCGCAGGCGTAGGCATGCGCGGCCCCAACCGCGAGGTGGAAGAAGTCGCATCAAAGTTCGGCACGGCGCCAGTGGACTACATTTACGAGCAACCGCCGGAAGAGTTATTCCGCGCGCTCTTGCCGAAGTACGTAAGCATACAGATTTTCCGCGCGTTGATGGAATCGGTCGCCGCAGAGCACGCAGCTCGTATGACCGCAATGGATTCGGCCACCAACAATGCGACCGACATGATCGATTCGTTGACGCTGGCCATGAACCGAGCGCGGCAGGCGAAGATCACCAAAGAGATCATCGAAATCGTGAGCGGCGCGGCGGCAATGTGAGAGGAAGCTGCTAGCTACTAGCTACTAGCTTCTAGCAAAACAGGTCTTGAACTGAGAATTTCAGCGAGGTCGAGCGAGAGTTTGCCACCGTTGCTCTTGATCCAAGCTAAGAGCTAGCGGCTAGGAGCTAGAAGCTAATTTATGCCTGAAAACGTAGGACATGTCGTTCAAATCGCGGGTCCGGCGGTGGACGTGCAATTTCCCGAGGGGAAGCTCCCACCGATTTATGAGGCTCTCAAAGTTGTGAGCGACGGCTTCACTGTGCCTGACCCGATCGGCGTAATTCTCGAAGTGCAGCAGCACTTGGGCGAAGGCCGCGTGCGCTGCATCGCCATGCAACCGACCGACGGTATGGTGCGCGGCATGAAAGCCATCGATCAGGGCGGGCCGATCTCTGTGCCAGTGGGTCGCGGGACGCTGGGCCGCGTGATGAACGTGATCGGCGAACCCGTCGATCAACTTGGGCCGATCGAATTCAAGGAAAGAATGCCGATTCACCGTCTCGCACCGGCATTCGACGAACAGGCGACAAGCGCGGAGATGTTCGAGACCGGAGTGAAGGTCATCGACCTGATTCAACCTTTCTTGAAAGGCGGCAAGATCGGTTTGTTCGGCGGCGCGGGCGTGGGCAAGACCGTCGTCATCATGGAATTGATCAACAACGTCGCCAAAAATCACGGCGGATTTTCCGTGTTTGCCGGCGTGGGCGAGCGCACGCGTGAAGGCAACGATCTGTGGCTGGAAATGACGGAGTCGGGCGTCATCAAGCCGGGCAAGCCGGCGGAATCGAAGGCCGCGCTGATTTATGGACAGATGACGGAACCTCCAGGAGCGCGTCTGCGCGTGGCGCTAACGGGGTTAACGGTCGCGGAATACTTTCGTGATGCCGAGGGCGCGGACACGCTGCTGTTCATCGACAACATTTTTCGTTTTACGCAGGCCGGCTCCGAAGTATCCGCGCTGCTCGGCCGTATGCCCAGCGCGGTGGGCTATCAGCCCAATCTAGCGACGGAAATGGGCGAACTGCAAGAGCGCATCACGTCCACGAAAAAGGGATCGGTCACGTCGGTGCAGGCGATCTATGTGCCTGCCGACGACTTGACGGATCCCGCTCCGGCCACCACGTTCGCTCACCTCGATGCGACGACGGTGCTTTCCCGCGCGCTGACTGAAATCGGAATCTACCCAGCGGTCGATCCCCTGGCTTCTACTTCGCGCATTCTCGATCCGCGCATTGTTGGCCAGGAGCACTACGACGTGGCCCAGACGGTAAAGCGGACGCTGCAGACCTATAAAGATCTGCAGGACATCATTGCGATTCTCGGCATTGATGAGTTGACCGAAGATCAGAAACTTAGCGTGGCCCGCGCTCGTAAAATTCAGCGCTTCCTGTCGCAGCCGTTCCACGTGGCCGAGCAGTTTACCGGCGCGGCGGGACGCTACGTGAAGATTGCCGACACAGTGAAGGGCTTCAAAGCGATTGTGGAAGGCAAATACGACGATATCCCCGAGCAGGCGTTCTACATGAAGGGCCCGATCGAGGAAGTGCTGGAAGCGGCGGAGAAGATGAAGGCGGCAGCATAAGAGCGGCCTTTCGGCTTCGGGCTTCCGGCTTCAGCGGCCGGAAGCCGAAGCCGGGCGCCGGAAGCCGTTTTGAAATGGCAGACACTTTCAAACTCGAGATCGTCACGCCAGAAAAGAAAGTTGTGGATACGGCCGCCGAGGAAGTTCAGATTCCCGGAAAGAACGGGTATCTGGGCGTGTTGCCGGGGCACGCACCGCTGATCACTGAGTTGGCGGTGGGCGAGATCAGTTACTGCGAAAATTCTCAGGAGTCGCGGCTTGCCGTGGCTTGGGGATTCGCAGAAGTACTGCCCGATAAGGTGACGATTCTGGCCGAGACGGTGGAGCGTCCGTCGGAAATTGACGTAGAGCGCGCGCGCAAAGCCAAAGAGCGTGCCGAGCAAAAGTTAACCAGCGGCGATATCACGGTTGATGTCGAACGTGCGCTGGACGCATTGCACCGTGCCGAAACCAGGCTGGATGTCGCGGCAAAGGGTCGGTAAGACCGAGCTCTTAGCTTTTGGCTCTAGCTACTGGCTAAGGCGAAACAATCTGAAAGTAGACCTCAGACCCAAGACCTCAGACCCAAGACTCTAAGTTGGTGCAGTAGGTACCCCTCCTTATACAATTGGGCCGTTTGCTCTGAGGAGGGGTACTGTGAAACTCCATGTTTTCGTTTTCTCCTTCTTGTTTCTTTGCGGTCTGGCGACGGCGCAACAAGCCAAGCCGGCGCAGCCTCAAACGCCGCAAAGGCCGCCCTGGCTGGATACTCCTCTAGTTCATTCCGACAACAGCGTCACCTTCCGCTTCCTCGCTCCCAATGCGCAAGAAGTAAAACTCGCGCGCGAAGGCTCCGAGCAGGTGGCCATGGAGAAAGACGACAAAGGTGTCTGGACCGTGAACACCGCACCTCTGTCCCCGGACTATTACGGCTACTCCATAATCGTCGATGGCGTGCACTCGATTGATCCGTTCAACCACCTGCTGAAGCCGAATTTGCTTTCGACCGAAAATATGGTTCACGTGCAGGGGCCACCGTCGCTGCCCTGGGAAACGAACGACGTGCCGCGCGGGGAAATTCATCATCATTTCTACAATTCGGCTGTGGCTGGCGATCAGCGCGACTTCTATGTCTATACGCCGCCAGGCTACGACTCTGCCTCGAAAAAGACGTATCCCGTGCTGTACCTGCTGCATGGCTACAGCGACGACGCCAGCGGATGGACGGCGGTCGGTCGCGCCCATGTGATTCTCGACAACTTGATGGCGCAGGGCAAAACAAAACCGATGATTGTCGTGATGCCTCTCGGTTACGGCACCATGGAAATCATTACTCTGGGATGGGGAGCGTGGAGCCATACCGATGTGCGCGACAAGAATTTCTCGAGGTTTCGCGAGGCATTGCTTACAGAAGTCATCCCCAGAGTGGAGAGTGAGTACCGAGTCACGAGTGACCGCAATTCGCGGGCGATTGCCGGGCTTTCCATGGGCGGATCGGAATCGTTGTTGACGGGTCTGAACAATCTCGACAAGTTTGCCTGGATCGGTGCCTTCAGCTCGGGCGGCATTCCCGACGATTTTGAAAAAGACTTTCCCGCGCTCGACGCGAAGGCGAACCAGCAAATTCGCTTGCTTTGGATTGCATGCGGTACCGAGGATCGTCTGATCACCGTGAACCGCAACTTACGGGAATGGCTGAAATCGAAAGGCGTGCAGCACACCGATATCGAGACGCCGGGCATGCACACCTGGATGGTGTGGCGGCGGAATCTGGCGGAGTTTGCGCCCTTGTTGTTTCGGTAGAATTTTGACTCCGCGTTCGCTCCCGCTCCGCGAGAACACGCTATTCGTAGAGACGTTGCTTGCAACGTCTTGCCGGCTGCAGAACAGCTGCAGACAGAGACGTAGCAAGCTACGTCTCTGCGAATGAATCTGGAAAGGGTCAAGGCACGTTGACGTGGTCCCGATTCTCCGCCGGCACGTAGTTCACCGCGGCCGTACGTTCCAGTTTGTCCCAGGCGAATCTACGGCCTTCCAGCGCGCGCTTCAGAGTCTTGAACAGCACGATCGAAAATAGCTGGCGGTAGGCGAAGCGTTGCAGCCAGACCTGGCTGAGCAGCCAGGCGTCTTCTCGGTCATCGGGTCGGCGGCGTTCCAGAGCGAAGGCAATTGCGGACGCGATAAAGTCGATCACCAGGAACGCAAAGAAAAACAATACCAGCTTGTGGAAGCTGGCGGGATCGGTGGAGTCGGGGTGGAAATGTTTTTGAATGAGATACCAGATCGTGCCCACAGCGAACATGATGTCGATGAGCGGCGAAACCAGCGGCAGCAGAATCTGGAAGATGACAATGTTGGGCAGCGCCACCCATCCCAGCGCGCCCTTGCGAGCAAAGACTCCGCGGTGTTTATAAACGGCCTGCAGGATACCGAAGGACCAGCGGAAACGCTGGCGCATCAAGGCGTTCGCGTTGGTGGGAGCTTCGGTATAGGCCAGCGCCATGTCTTCGTACTCGACGCGATATCCCCGGCGCAGCAATGCCATGGTGAGATCGGCGTCTTCGGCGACGGTGTCGATATGATATCCGCCGGCCTCGCGCACGGCCGATACCCGCCAAGCGCCGATTGCGCCAGGCACCACGCTGACCGCGCCCAGAACGTCGAGAGCCCGCCGCTCGAAGTTCTGGCTGGTGATGTATTCGAGAGCCTGCCAGCGCGTCCACAGATTGACGCGATTGCCCACCTTGGCATTGCCCGCGATGGCGCCGACTTTGGGATTGATGAAGTGCGGCACCAGGCGTGCGATCGCATCCGGAGCGATGATGGTGTCGGCATCGATGCCCACAAAGAGTTCCGCCTCGCCAATGTGTTCAATGCCGTAGTTGAGCGCCTCGGCCTTGCCCGAGTTCCGCTTGGTGAGAATTAGAACTTTTCCCGAGGCGGCTTCGGCAGCGAAGGCATCACGGGCAACTTCGAGCGTGCGGTCTTTGGAGCCGTCGTCAATCACAATGACACGCAGATTCGGATAGTTCGAGTTAAGCGCAGCCCGCACGGTTCGCTCAATGACTTTTTCTTCGTTGTAAGCAGGAATCAGCACAGCCACTTTCGGTTTGTAGGACGCGACTTCCGCCGGCTTGCCGAAAATCTTTTCGCGCACGCGGTCATACACCGCCGCGGTGCCAATAAAGATCAGGCGCCCGGTCATCAGCAAGTCGCCGATCAAAAAAATCCACGTAATGAAGAAATTTCCAGCGTTGAATAGCCAAAAACCAAACCGGTCCAGACGAGCGGCCCAAAGTTCGCCGGCTGGCAATGGAGCCATCACGTCGGCGCGGGTTTTGCCGAGCAGTTCGTAAACCGGTGCGATTTCATATCCCCGCGCGCGAATTCCGTCGATGATCATTGGGAGAGCTCGAACGGTCTCGCGACGATCTCCCCCACCATCGTGCAACAGTACAATGTTGCCGCAACGCAGATTCTCCTGGCGACACGGTGGCAGGTGCTCTAGCACATAGTTCGCGATCTTTTCGGCGGAGGGATTCCCACTCCAGTCATCGGGATCGATTCGGTTTCCGACCGTGATATATCCCATTTCCTGCGGAATCTCGAGCGGACGTACCTGGTCGGCGGTGTCGGGCTCCTCATCAATCGCGTAAGGCGGCCGCATCAGCGTCGCGCGGATTCCTACCAGGCTGGCGAACAGGCGCTCGGTCAGATTCAACTCCACCTTCATATACGCCGTAGAAATGTTGCTGACGTCGGGATGGGTGAAGGTGTGGTTCCCGATGGTGTTGCCCTCTCGATAAATCCTTTTCGCGATGCTGGAAAACTTGTCCGTCTGGATGCCGATCAGAAAAAAAGTCGCCGTAGCGTGCTTCTGCTTGAGCACGTCGAGAATCTTCGGAGTCCAATCGGGATCGGGACCGTCGTCAAAAGTCAGCGCAATTTTGTTCGGACTGTAGCCATAGCGTCCAACACGATAAGGCTCGGGAAGAGTCTGGAAAACCTCGTCGGTAATAAGGTGGCTATCCGCGTCGATGGTCAAATCGCGAATTCCATGGGCGGGCTTGTCTTCGATGCGCAGGATTTCTCCCTGGCCCTCCATATCTACATCCGCTCCGGGCGGTACGTCCTTCAATTTGTCGGCAGCTCCGGCGTCCCCCGGCATGTCCCATACTCGCCACAGCGTGCGGTCTTCGCTCCCGAGCCGCCACAGCGCGAATGTCCGAATTCCCAAAGACTGCGCGGATCTCATGTGATTGAGTGCCGTAACCCCGTCGAGGAACCAGACATCGTGCCGCAAAGCCTTTTCATCGAGGTAGCTGAAGTGCGGGTTCATCGCGTCGTCGTCAAAGTTAATGTCTTGTTCGGAGTCACGGGCGTCCAACCAAGCCTCTTGAACGCTCCGGCTTTTGTCGTGCACATCCGCCGGCAGGCTGCCTTTCTTGGGTTTCAGGACCCAGTCGTAGCCATAATTCGCGATCGCGCAAATGATTTTTTCCTGAGGAATGACGCTCCTGGCAAAAGTCAAGTTCTTGACAAACCAGTCCTGCGAGGCTACCGGACCGGAAGCTGCTCCTGGAAAGTGCTCGTCGTAATTCATCAGAACGATGCCGTCGGCCGCTGCCGCAATCGCCGGATAATCGTACTCGTCGTTATGCGGCGGCACTGCGACGTAAAGCTTCATTCCGCGAGCGTGTAACTCGCTGGATAATTCTTTCAGCAGCGCCATATACCCGGGCTGTCCGCTGGCAGGGAACGCCTCAAAATCAATCGTCAATCCCCGGTAGCGGCCGGACGAAAGGAACTGCGCCGTTTGACGGCGAAATAGCGCCCGCGCAGCAGGATTGTTCAAGAAACCCGCGATCTCGCCCAGCCAGTCCGTGCCGTCGAAATTGTTCACCATGGGGAAGACTTCCATGCTGGAGTCTTCCGCCTTGAGAAAAGGCATGACGCGGTCGTCCACCGGAAGGACGGTATTGCCCTGCACGACATCAAAAAACTTACTGGTTTGTTCGTCGATGGCCTGGAGTCGTCCATCGGAAGTAAGCACGTGCAGCCAGTCGGGATAAAGAATGTCGATCTGGCGGGCGTAAGATCGCAGCGATGAGAAGCTGGCTGCGTCCCAGGGCACATAGAAAGCCGCGCGAATCCCTTCTTCCTGATTCAGTTTGACTTGCGACGCCGCCAGTTTGGTCTTGCGATGAGAGCGGGTCGCAATTTTCTTTCTGAGATCGCGCGCCTTTTCCTTCTCCGTCTCTTTCAGGGCTTTAAAGTTGCGCTTCTGAGGGGAAAAAAGAAGTTCCGGCAAGGGCTCATCGCGCAGCGCGGTGTAGACGAAGAAAATAATCAATGTGGAAACGAAAACTGCCGTAACGTCGACCAGGCGCCGCAGGCGTTTCCACCGGGCGCGTCGCGGATCATAAAAGACTGGCTCAGCCATGGAGAACGATGTTCATCGTATGCCGCGGACGGCACACGGTCAATTCTAGACGAGACAGGGTGAGATTAGCTGCTCTGGATCATAAGATGCATTTTCCTGCCTCCGGGATGACCGCAAACGCGCTATGATGCGCAGCGTGCGGGAACTGGGGCGGGAACTCGTGCAGAAGAAGGCGCGGTTCTTTGTAGGGGCCAGCCTGGCGGCGCTGGGCCTGCGCGTGTTGCTGGTCGCGTATTTTCCCGCGGTGACGGACGATTCCCGCTTTTACGCCGACATTGCCACCAACTGGCTGCAGCACGGCGTCTACTGTATAACGAACTCCGGTGTGCTAACCCCGACGCTCGCCCGGTTGCCTGGATATCCGGCGTTTCTGGCGGCGACCTTCGCAGTGTTTGGGGTGGGGAACTTTCGGGCAGTCCTGCTACTGCAGGTGCTGTTCGACTTGGCGACGTGCTTCTTAGTTGCCGATATGGCTCGCCGCTTTTTCGGCTCGCGAGCCGCCCAGGCGGCATTCCTTCTGGCTGCGCTCTGTCCCTTTCTCGCCAACTATGCCGCGGCCGTTTTGACGGAGACACTGGAGATTTTCTTCACGGCGCTGGCCCTCGACCTAACTTTCCACGGACTAGGAGTGGGCGAGACGGATACGCCAGCGCTTCCATCACGCATGGTCTGGCTCGGGTGCGGACTCTCGGTGGGGGGAGCGATTCTGCTCCGGCCGGACGGAGGCATATTACTGGCAGCTATTGGCGGGTATCTGCTGTGGCTTCTTGCGCAGAGTTTGCGAATGGGGCAAGGAGAAAGGCGTTTTGACCCGCGAGCGATTGTCTTGGCAGGCCTGCTCGTCGCGATCGGAGCCACCGCGCCCCTGATTCCCTGGACGCTGCGAAATCTCCATACGCTACATCGCTTCCAGCCTCTGGCTCCTCGATACGCCACCGACTCCGACGAATTGGTCATGAACGGCTTCAATCGCTGGGTCAAGACCTGGATCGCTGATTACGTTTCGGTGCAGGAGATTTACTGGAGCGTACCCGGAGGCGAGATGGACGTGACCCGGTTGCCCCGGCGAGCTTTCGATTCTCAGCTGCAGCGGGAACGAACCACCGAACTACTTTCCGATTACAACCGCGACCACGACATGACTGCGGAACTCGATGCCCGCTTCGCAGCTCTGGCGATGGAGCGCGTTCACGCGTCGCCGCTACGGTATTACCTATGGCTTCCCGCCCTCCGCATCGCGGATATGTGGCTGCGTCCGCGAACCGAACTGTTCCCCTCAGACCCACGCTGGTGGGAGTTCAACGACGACCCCCGCTGGCTCGCCGTCAGCCTCGGATTTGGCCTGGTGAATCTGGTGTACGTCGTCATGGCACTCGCCGGATGGTTACGCGCCCGCGAATTTTTCGGCATCGGCCTATTCGTTTTATTTCTACTGCTGCGCTCCGCATTTCTCGGAAGCCTGGAAAATCCCGAACCCCGCTACACGCTGGAATGCTATCCCGCCGTTATAGTTCTTGCCTCCGCCCTCTTCCAGCGCGTGCATAAACATCCAAACTTGGAATGGTTGTGAGTGTTATGGGGTATTCAAACGTTTCACGGAGACACAAATTTTACAAATTCAACTTGAATGTTGTGATGTCGACGTAGCACAATACCGCCCCATCAGTTCCCCAGGGTCTCCTTTTCGATCTCAAAGTTTCCTGGGCGAAGGGAGCTTTCTATGCGTTCTGGCTCACGTGTAGTGATCGCATTCCTCGTGGTCCTCGTTGCGCTGCAAACGTTGGTTTTGGCCCAGACAGGCACCACGTCGCTCCGTGGAACCGTCGCCGACTCCAGCGGAGCGGCCATCGCCGGAGCGAAAGCCACGCTCAGCAGCGCCGAGCGTGGTATCGAGCATACGACGACGACCGGAGCCAGCGGGGAATATGAGTTCCTCCAACTACAACCGGGGAATTATCAGCTAACGGTAGAAATGTCTGGCTTCCGCAAACAGGAGCACAAGAATATTTCCTTGCTCGTCGATACTCCGGCTTCCATCAACATAAAACTAGACGTGGGATCACAGACAGAGGTTGTCGAAGTTACGGCTGAGGGCGCGACCATTAATACGACCGACGCATCGATCGGAAACGCCTTTGATCAGCGCCAAGTAAGAGAGCTTCCCCTGGAAGGGCGGAACGTCCCTGATCTGCTGTCGCTCCAGGCCGGAGTTACTTACATCGGGAATCGGGAAACTCCTAACGAGCTCAATGTGGACACGCGCGGCGGGGCTGTCAACGGCGCCCATAGTGATCAAAGCAACATCACTCTGGATGGCGTTGATGTCAACGATCAGGTGAATGGCTACGCCTTCACGTCGGTCCTGCCGGTCACGTTGGACTCCATGCAGGAGTTTCGCGTGACCACAGCCAACTACGGCGCCGATGCCGGGCGTTCTTCCGGGGCCCAGGTGTCCCTGATTACCAAGAGCGGCACCAATAAGTTTCACGGATCGCTCTACGAATACCTGCGGAACACCTACACTAGCGCGAACGACTACTTCGTGAAATCGGCGGAGGTGCAGAGCGGCTCGCCAAACCTACCACCCAAGCTCATTCGCAACATTTTCGGGGGCTCTCTTGGTGGGCCCTTCGTGAGAGATCGTTTTTATTTCTTTGTGAACTATGAAGCGGCCCGCCAGCGGGAGGGAGCGAGCGATCTGCGGATCGTGCCAAGCGATGCGCTGCGCGCGGGTTTTGTTACCTACCAGTGCGCGACTCCGAGTCAATGTCCGGGAGGGTCAGTGGCCGGCGATCCAGCCCAGCTGCCGCCTGGTTACTTCGCCGTCTCGCCCACGCAACTCGCCTCCATGGACCCAAACCATGTGGGCGCGGATCCAGTGATGCTGAGTTATTTTAAGAGCTTTCCCCATGCAAATGATTTTTCGCAGGGGGACGGGTTCAATTTTCTTGGCTACCGTTTTAGTGGTGCCATTCCCACCAACCGCAACTGGTACATTGCGCGACTTGATTACAAGCTGAACAGCACCGGGACCCACAGCCTCTTCTGGCGTGGCGCCCTGCGGAATGACAATCACTCGGATGCACCTTACCTTCCCGGCACGCCTCCCTTGTCTAGTATGCTGGACTTCAGCAAGGGGTACACGCTAGGTTACACGGCCACGCTAAGGCCGACTCTGCTCAACAACTTCCACTACGGCTACACACGTCAAAGTTGGGGACTGCCCGGCAACAACGACAGCACCCCGGCGATCTTCTTTCGCGGACTCAACGATAACAGCACGCCGAATAACTCCAGCGAGGCGGTCACTCGCGGCGAGGACTTCCGGTCAATCGTGAATAACTTCGTTGACGATATATCCTGGTCGAGGGGGAAGCACACGCTCCAGTTTGGCACCAACGTTCGGTTCATCCGAAGTCCGCGGAATAACTTCATCAACTCATTTCCCTCGGGCGTGACTAACGTTTCCGCGCTCGATACGGCAGGATTCGCCAACACCAGCAGTCCGTTCGATCCTGGGAACAATAGCCTTCCCGCAGTCGACCCAGGCTTCAACAATCAGTACGACTACCCGGCGATCGCGCTCCTAGGAATGGTTACGCAGTACAACGCTACCTTCAATTTCCAAAAAAACGGAACGGCGTTACCTTTGGGCTCCCCGGTGAGCCGGCATTGGGGTGAAGATGAATACGAGTTCTACGTTCAAGATTCTTATCGGATGAAACCGAACCTGACGGTGAACCTTGGTCTACGCTATTCCCTGTTTTCGCCGCCGTGGGAGACGACTGGCACCGAAGTAGCGCCGACGTTCAGCATGGGACAGTGGTTTAAGCAGAGAGCCCGGAATATGCTGAACGGAATCGGTTCGAACCAGGACCCGACAGTGACGTTCGCTCTTGCTGGGGCTGCCAACGGGAAGCCAGGATATTACAACTGGGACTACCACAACTTTGCGCCTCGCCTATCTTTTGCCTACACGCCACGGCCTGATGGTGGATGGCTAAAAAGCCTGGTTGGCGAAGGTGACAAGACGGTCGTACGGGCTGGGTTTGGAATCGTGTACGACCACATCGGGCCCGGTCTGCTATCCAGCTTTGACCAGAACGGGTCGTTTGGTCTGTCTACCCAGCTGACGAATTCCGTGCTTCCTTCGGCAGCAACCGCCCCACGGCTGACCAGCCTGACCAGTGTGCCAACCACATTGTTTGATGGCACGACGCCCTTCGCCCCCGCAACTCCGGCGGGAGGGTTTCCCTACACCCCTCCGCCATCTGGCTCGGGTTTGGGCATCTATTGGGGATTGGACGACCAGATTAGGACCCCTTACTCTTATGCGCTGGATTTTTCGGTCGCCCGCGAGTTGAGGCACGGCCTGAGCTTGGAGGTCTCTTACGTAGGGCACCTGTCACACCGTCTTCTGGCCCAGGAGGACTTAGCGATGCCGCTCGACCTTGTCGACAAGAAATCGGGAATCGCCTACCTTGCGGCGGCAAATCAGTTCTCGCGTTTGGCGGCGGCGGGCACGCCCACTTCTTCGATAACGCCTGCTTTGGTGGGTCCAACTGCCGCCTACTGGCAGAACATAATGGCTCCTCTCAAGGCGGGGGACCAATATAACCTCTCCTGCACGGGAAACGTCAATCCCAACATAAATTCCACGAATCCCGCGGCATTTACGACCGACCCGCTGATGGCAGCCTACGATCTTTTTAGCTGCTTCCAGGCGAACGAGACTACCGCCTTGTCAGCGCTGGATTATGCCGGCTCCGACTTTAACGCGTCTGGTACCGGCGGAATCGCCGGTATGCAGACCGGAGGAAGTGGTTGCGGCTACGCAAACTGCCCAGCGAACTATTACCCAAGCATCCTGGGGCAGAATGCATACTTCAACAGCCAGTTCCATTCCTTATACGCTTGGCGATCAATCGCCAATGCCAACTACAACTCACTGCAAGTCAGCCTGCGGAAGATGATGGGACATGGGGTGCAATTCGACGTCAACTACGCCTACTCCAAGTCGATTGATCTTTCCTCCAGCGCCGAAAGGGTTGGCCCGTGGAGTGGACTGGCGCAAGGCAGTAACATTATCAACTCGTGGGTCCCCAACCAGCTACGCGGGGTCTCGGACTTTGACACGACGCACCAATTCAATACGAATTTCATCTTCGAAATGCCATTTGGCAGGGGTAAGGCTTTTGCCAAGGGCGTTAACGGTATTGGCAACGCGATCGTCGGAGGCTGGCAACTTTCCGGCTTGGCTCGCTGGACGAGCGGATTCCCAGTGAGTATCAACAACGGAAGCACCTGGCCCACGAACTGGCAACTGGAGGGCGACGCCACGCAAATCGGTCCGGTACATACCGGTGTCACAAAGCAGAGCGGTACGTTTGCCGTGCCTAATCTATTCCCGGATCCGCTTGGGCCTACCGGAATTGGTGCCTTTCGGCACGACTACCCAGGTGAGGCTGGAACGCGCAACCCTATCCGTGGTCCTGGTTTTGCGGGTTTGGACGCGGCACTCAGCAAGAGTTGGAAAATGCCATACGCCGAATCGCACCTCCTGAAATTCCGCTGGGAGGTGTTCAATGTGCTGAATCACACAGAGTTCGACGTCGGAACAATCACCAACGGCATTGACCAGTCAGGTTCGTTCGGGGCTTTCAGCGGAGTTCTCACTAACCCACGCGTGATGCAGTTCGCAATGCGGTATGAGTTCTAGCTCAGCGGCGAATAAGTTCCGCGAAGGACCGGTTTTGTGGGACGCAAAGATGCGTCCCCGTCTTTTTCCAGACCCTTTGTGTGACTTGCCTTTCGTCCTGAGAGTATAGACCTGCGGACGAACCGCACCCGATTTCGAAGGTTGACTCCGAGCCGCGACCAAGCGCGCATCGGAGGCTGGTTAGCGGCAGCGGGCCTATCCCAGCGGCGAGTCGCTCATGCGGAACCGCGTGCGGACGTGTTCGGAAATCAACTCGATCGCGGGACGGTTCTGCACGGGGTCGACTTGCGCCAGATACTTCATGGCTTCGACGAGCAAGCGTTGCCCATCCACATATCGAGGATCTGAGGAGCGCTCCCGGCGCTTATTGCCCAGCTTAGGAGGGACTGTAATCGTAAAGACTTTGGCCATGAATGAACCCAACGAAAGGTGGGGCCAGTATAGCTCCCGCAGTGCAAATCTCAGCACACCTTCTTGTTCTTTAGATTCAATAACTTAACCCTTAGGTGAAATCGTCTGCGTCTTGCCTGTCGTCTTTAGCTTGAAAACGTCGTCCGGGATCTTCTCGTTGATCCGAATTGAAGAGTACTTGGCCAGGCGATAATCCCCCTGAGGTTGGACGAATTGCTGTCGCACCGAAATCCCCCGCTCGAGATCGATCCAAAGAAAAATCTCCTTATAGGTGTTGCGAATCTTCTCGGACTTTGGGATGAGGTGCAACTTCGCCGTGGCGACGCCGTCGATGGTTTCCGGTCCCGAGTAAGTCACCTCGAACGTCTTGACCAAGTCTTGCCCGCTGCCGCCAAAACCGAGAACTATGTAACTTTCAAGATCGGCGCGGTTGTTGCCAAGATCGTACTCGGTCACTTGGTCTGGCTTCGGCTGATACATCCGGATTTTCCCCTTGCTGAAGAGCACATACTTCGGTTCCGGTTTCAGCTTGGTACGGTCGCTTCCGGCCTTCTTGACGTCGACCATCATCTCGATGTCTTTGCCGTTGCGGCGGAAATAAATTGTGCCGGTTTGAATCTCGTCGATTTCATCGATGACTTTCTCGTAGGAGTCCCACTCAAATTCGGCTTGCGTGCTGCGAAAGCTGGCGGCGGCCGCGTCCATTTTCTTCAGGACTGCATCCAGGTCTGCGAAGTCGGCCGGCTTTGCCTGCAGCGTTGACCTAAAGCCGGGGAGCATGCACGCGATCGCGACGCTGAGGATGAGAGAGCAACGTATCATTCGGGCTTTCGTTTTTCCAATCGCTTTTTAGAATTACTGCCCTGGCCGCGGCTACTCTCGCTGGGCTAAGACTTTGTAGCTCTGAACTTTTCCTTTGCCGTCGGAAACAGTCTCGTAACTCACAATCGAGACCGCACCCGAGATCGGTTCGATGATGCGCAGCAACTGATCGCGTACCGAAATGTCATCCCCTGGCGAAACGGCGCTGGCCGCGACCTGGTAGACAAGCCGGCCCTCTACATCCGTCGTCACGACTACATCAGTCGGATGCGGATTCCGCGCAATGGGTTTGTCATTGAAGTTGATCAGGCGTGGCGAGAACAGGACAAAGATGAGAATCAGCGTGACCATAATGTCGTAGTGGAGTGTGCCTCGTTCGTATTGCCATAAAATATATCCACGAATTGTTCGCCAGATGGCGTTCATTGGCAGGGGCGCGCGTGGCGCGTGGCTCGTGAGTTCTGCTCTTGCAAGTCTACTAGCTCCTGGCTTCTAGCTCCTAGCTCTGGTCTTCGCCATCCGGCGGCCGGCTTCCGGAAGCCGGCGAGCGGAAGCCGGAAGCCGGAAGCCCTCGATTTACTTAGAAACTCTTCTTCGTAATCCGTTCCGCCCCAATATAAGACCGCAGCGCCTCGGGAATCAGCACGCTGCCATCAGCCTGCTGATAGTTCTCCACAATCGCAACCCAGGTACGGCCCACGGCCAGCCCGCTGCCGTTCAGCGTGTGCACGAACTCGGTTTTATTCTTGCCTTCGGGACGGTAGCGAATGTTGGCGCGCCGCGCCTGATACGACTCGAAATTCGAGCACGACGAAATCTCGCGGAACAGTTGCTGCCCCGGCAGCCATACCTCAATGTCGTACGTCTTCGCCGATGACGGCCCCATGTCGCCGGTGCACAGAGTTACGACGCGATAATGCAGGCCCAAGTTTCTGCAAGAACTTCTTCGGCATCGTGCGTGAGTTTTTCGTGTTCGTCGTAGGATTTCTCCGGGCGCGTGAACTTCACCAGTTCCACTTTTTGAAACTGATGCTGCCGGATGATGCCGCGCACGTCTTTTCCGTACGATCCCGCCTCGCTGCGGAAGCACGGCGTGTAAGCGGTCAGCGAGATCGGCAGCCGCGCCTGGTCGAGGACTTCGTCGCGATAAAGATTCGTGACTGGAACTTCTGCCGTTGGAATGAGCCAGAGATCCTTGTCGCCGTGCGGCACCCGAAAGAGATCGGCGGCAAATTTCGGCAGTTGACCGGTGCCATACATCGATTCGGAATTCACCAGGTAAGGCGGCAGAACTTCGGTGTAGCCGTGCTGGCGCGTGTGCAGATCGAGCATGAAGTTCATCAGGGCCCGCTCCAGTTTCGCGCCCAGATCCCAGTAGACGGCGAAACGCGCGCCAGTCAGCTTCACCGCGCGCTCTAGATCGAGAATGCCAAGTTCCGCTCCCAAGTCCCAATGCGCCTTGGGAGTGAAATCGAACTTGGGCGGGGAGCCCCAGCGCCGCACTTCAACATTCTCCTCGGCGCTACGCCCGACCGGCACGCTGGCATGCGGCAGATTAGGAATGCCTGCAAGAATGTCGCGCAGCCGGGCATCAAGATCGGCCGCAGTTTTTTCCAGCGTTTGAATCTTCTCCCGGAGATCCTTTGTCTGCGCCATTGCGGCGCCGGCGTCCTGACCGCTCTTTTTTAACTTCGCGATTTCTTCCGACGCCTTATTGCGCTGCGCCTTACTGGTTTCGGCCTCAGTGATCGCCTGCCGGCGCTGCATGTCGACTTCATGAAAGTTCTTCAGCACCGCGGCCGGCTCCATGCCGCGCTGGCGCAGCTTTTCTTCCACGAACGGCAGATTTTCGCGAACGAAATTCAGATCAAGCATGGAGTAACTAATGTATCGGAAAAGCAGCGGGGAATGCACGCCGGCGGCGCTCGATGCGACCGTCTCGACCCATATCAAGAAGGGAAGAAGATCGCACATCTCACGGACGCATGTCGAGAACCGCTTGTGTCTTTTGTACATTGGTAGGATGATTGAGCCGTAGGGCAGGTCGTGCAATGGCCGCAGATCGCCATCCCGGCATAAATATGCATAAGCTCTCCTTCGGGGGCGGATTCATAGGCTTGGTCTTTGCGGCGGGCAGCGCACTCATCTTTATTCTCGGGTTTCCCAGTCTTTGGTATTTCGTTGCCTTCAGCGCCGCTTTGGGAGTTGGAATTGCAATCATTCTTCGGCTCGTGAGCAGCCACAGGTCGGAGCGCGGTAAACCGCTCTCGATTTTCACCGTCCCTGAAAAAACAGAGAGTCCACTCCCTCCGAGACGAGAGAAGCATCTGTTGCGCGCCCTGCCCAAACTTTTCTCGGCATAGATCCTGCGTCAAAACGCAGCCTAATCGATTATGCTGCGCGGACGTCTGCTTTGGCTTATTCGGGATGGCTGTGTAAACTACCTTCGCAATGAGGTCGTCCCCCAGACGTGTCGCCATTCTCTCGGTTCTGCTGACGTGGCTTATAACTATCATCGGCCTGTCAGGGAGCAGCTTCGCCTCCGCTTACGACGGCCATCCCAAGCTAATCGTGGTAATCGTAATCGACCAATTTCGCGGCGATTACCTGGAGCGCTACCGCGCCCAATTCGGAGACAGCGGTTTTCGCCTGTTCCTCGATCATGGGGCCTACTTCTCGAACTGTAATTACAACTACGCCAACACGCGGACCGCTCCCGGACATTCAACGCTATTCACCGGCGCCTATAGCAACGGCCACGGCATCGCCGCCAACGAATGGTGGGACCAGAAAAAGAAACGCATGGTGACGTCCGTCGAAGATGATGCCACCAAACTGGTCGGCGTCAGTGGCGACAAAACAGGCGCGTCGCCGCACAATCTGCTGGCCGACACGCTCGGAGACGAGCTCAAACTGGCGACGCAAGGCAAGGCCCGCGTCTTCGGAGTATCGCTGAAAGACCGCGCCGCCGTCCTTCCTGCCGGCTTTGCGGGAGATGCGGCCTACTGGATCGAACCCAAGAGCGGCACGTGGGTTACTTCTACTTATTATCGCGACGACCTCCCGAAATGGGTGGAGGATTTCAACTCGACTCGCACTTCGAAATATTGGGATCGGGAGTGGAAGGACGATCAGGGAACCGTTCTGCGGTCGACCGCGCATCGCAATGGCAAGGACGGCAGCGAAGCCGGCTTCTATGAAGTGATTGGTTCCACGACATTCGGCAACGAATATGAATTCGAATTCGCAAAGGAACTGATGTCGCACGAGAACGTGGGCCGTGGTCCGGCGACGGACCTGCTTTCGATCAGCCTCTCGCCGAACGATATCCTTGGTCACCAGGTTGGGCCGGACTCTCCGGAAATGCGCCAGATGGCGCTCGATCTCGATCGTGAACTGGCCAAGTTCATCAGCTTCCTCGGACATGAGATCGGGCTGGCCAACGTGTGGATTGCGCTCTCCGCCGACCACGGCGTCTCCTCTCTTCCCGACACGGTGAAAAAGTTGCGCATCCCGGCAGCGAATGTCGGAGGCACGAAACTCGAGGAGCAGCTCAATGGTGCAATCACGGCAAAGTTTTCCTCCGGCCATCCGGCCGCTTACGTGAAGCTGGACTATCCGCTGGTCTGGCTCGATCAGGAGGCCTTCGGCACCGCGCACGTGCGCGAGCGTGATGCGGAAGTTGCAGTTGGCGAAGCCATGAAGCAAGCTGGGCTGCGCGACTATTACACCAAGTCGCAACTCGCCGTGGGCGAAGTTCCAAACACGGCGATGGGACGAAAATTCCTGAACAGCTATTCCCCGCAAGGAAGTTGGTTCGTGATGGGCGTTCCCGACTTTTACACCGTGGGGCCGGGCAAGGGCACCGATCACACATCGCCTTACAATTACGATACCCATGTACCCCTGGCGTTTTACGGCCTCCCATTCCAGCCAGGAACCTATCGGACGAATACCGAACCCGTCGATCTTGCAGCCACCCTCGCATCGCTGCTAGGAATCAATGCTCCGACTCACTCTGTTGGCCGTGTGCTGACCGAAGCCCTCGCCCCGTCGCACCCCAGCGCGGTCTCGGGAGAGAACTTACCATGAGCGCTGCTTCCGCCAACTCTGGAGCGTCGACTCCCGATCTCAGCGTGAGCGTCGCTGGCATACAGCTCAAAAACCCTGTGATCGCCGCCAGCGGTACTTTCGGCTATGGAGTCGAGTTTGAAGATGTGGTCCACCTGGGCAAGCTCGGGGGTTTTGTGGTGAAGGGCCTGTCGAAAGAACCCATGATCGGCAATCCTCCGCCCCGTTTATGGGAGACTGCGGCGGGCATGCTGAATGCCATCGGCTTGCAAAACATCGGGGCGCAAGCATTTCTCGAAGAGAAGTTGCCGCACCTGCGGAGCATCAAGAACACGGTCGTGATGGCAAATATCTTCGGCTATACCCGCGAAGACTACGAAAAGACCATTGAGATCCTCAATGAGGGCGAGGGAATCGCCGCTTATGAGTTGAATGTTTCCTGCCCTAACACGGAGCAGGGAGGGTTGCAGTTTGGCACCGATCCGCGCTCGCTGGATGAAATAGTGGCCACCGCCAAACGAGTGGCGCGGCGTCCGCTGATCGTCAAACTTTCTCCCAATGTGACCAGCATTGCGCAAATGGCCTACGTAGCGCAGGAGGCGGGCGCCGACGCGTTGTCGGTCATCAATACGTTCGTGGCCATGGCCATTGACCCCGAAACGCGCAAGCCGCGCATCGCCAATGTTACCGCCGGACTCTCCGGACCGGCGATCAAGCCCATCGCGGTGCGCATGGTCTATGATGCCGCGCACGCGGTAAGGATTCCAGTGATTGGCATGGGCGGAATTTCAACCGCCGCAGACGTCGTCGAGTTCATGCTGGCCGGAGCTGCCGCGGTGCAGATCGGCACTGCCAGCTATTGGGATCCCTGCGCCACCGAAAAGATTGTGGATGAGTTAGAGGAATGGTGCAGCGAACACCACATCGCCCGGCTCGCCGATCTCACTGGCGGAATGCAGCTGGAATAATCTCTGTGTAAAGACGTAGCTTGCTACGTCTCACTTGCCACGTCTCACACTGCCGGTCGCTACCGCCCTTGGCTGTACCAGATCGACCCGGGAGACTTGTAATTGCGACCTTGGCCCCACACCGCATGCGTCATACCCTCCCCGTCGATAGCGAGGCCGAAATAGTCTCCGAAGGGAAAACGGAAACCACCAGGCAAGATGTAATCATAGCCCCGCACCGGCTGGGACAGCTGGATCTCGGCAGTCCAGGTGGCGCCGCCATTGGTCGAACTGCGGTAGTAGGTATTCCACAGGGGACGATTAGGGTGTCCGACTTCCGTCGCTCTCGCATCCATCCACGCGATGCGCACATCGCCCGCCGCCCCCGCAACCAGCGCAGGAAAGGAGTGTTCCACCCCGGGCGCGGCACGGGATACATTGGTTCGTTCGGACCAACTTGCTCCCCCGGTGGTTGAAGACGAAAAGTAAATGCGCTCCGGCCGGCCATTCGCGGCGCCGGCGTTCCACAGGGCGTAGAGCGCTCCTGCGGCATCCGAGGCCAGCGCGATCTGCGGCCCCAGATAACCGGTTTCGCAACTTTGCAAGTCACAGCCCGGAGGCGCGCTGGAGAGATCCAGCAGCAGCGTGTTCCACGTGCGTCCACCATCGGCCGAGCGGCTCACATAAACGCTGACCGGCCGGGTCGGCATCTCGTGGCGGGCATAGGCGGTCCAGCCGAAATAAACATTGCCTGCCGGATCGATTGTGGCCCCGCCCGCCAGCGATGATCCCGGCCCGGCATTGGGATTCACCTGCACTGCGGCGAAGGTCTGTCCCGCATCATGCGAGGCCGAAACAAAGAATTGTTCTTCGTGATTGAAGCCGACGTAAACATCGGTGCCACGAACCGCCAGGACTGGCCTGTCAGCGTCTTCCTGCCCACGCTCCGCCCACGAAAACGACCAGCTTCGGCCGAAGTCGAGCGATCGTGCAACGATAATGTCGCGCTTGTTATTTTGCATCCACGACGCGTACACGGTTTGCCGGTCCACGGGATCGACCACGATCTGGGGATCAAACTGGCCGGTCGGGAAAGGAAGCAGGGCGCGTGACGGTTGCCATGAGAGCCCATTGTCAGCGCTGACTGTCAGAGCCATGCTCGGTGCCGTGCAAGCTCGCGCAATCAGGGACGGCGCCGTATTGCGGATACAGAACATAGACGTGCCCGTGCCCGTCGGCGGCGATCGCAGGCTCCCACTGATCGCCAGTCTGATACCCGAGACGTCTTGGCGCCACGAATCCAGAGACGGCCAGCGCCGCCTCAGTTATAGTCAGAACGAGCAGAACCAGGAGTGCGGATTTCAGCACAGCTCTAGGCCCGGTGTGGAAGTGGCTGGTCAAAAAAAACACGCAACTGAACCCTTGAACAACCCTTGGAGGACTCTTCCCGGACTTTACCGTTATTTTGGAAGAGCGTCAATTATCCCACGGTAACTACTCGGAATTTTACAAGCCTGTGACTTTTCTGGCATTCGGTCATCCAATAAGGGAAAATATAGAGCGCACGCAATCCTCAGCTGGGGAGCTCATCGCAATGGAAAAAGCCACATTCGCAGCAGGATGCTTTTGGGGAGTTGAAGCCACCTTTCGGCAGATGCCGGGAGTCACCTCAACCCGGGTCGGATACACCGGCGGTCAGACTGAAAATCCTACCTATAAAGAAGTCTGCACCGATCGCACGGGCCATGCCGAAGCGGTGGAAGTCGAGTTTGATCCCGCCAAGGTACGCTACGCCGATCTGCTCAGAGTTTTCTGGGAGAACCACGACCCCACGCAGGTGAACCGCCAGGGTCCGGACTGGGGCTCGCAGTATCGCTCCGCGATTTTTTTCCATTCTCCCGACCAGCAAGCGCAGGCCCAGGCCTCGAAAGAATCACTCGAGAAGGCGCGCCGTTACTCGAAGCCCATCGCGACCCAGATCGTTCCGGCGGTGACGTTTTATCCAGCAGAAGATTACCACCAGCAGTATCTGGAAAAGCGCGGGCTTGCGAGCTGCCACATCAGCACATCGTAGAGACGTTGCTTGCAACGTCTTTCTCGCCAGGAAGATCAGGCCGCCGTCAGCAGAATCGGCGCCCCCTTCGTGATCACAAGTGTGTGCTCATAATGCGCCGAAGGCTTGTGATCGGCCGTCACGATCGTCCACTGATCCGCCGCCACGAATGTCCGTCCGGATCCCGCCGCAATAATCGGTTCGACCGTGATCACCAAGCCTTCGGTGAGAATTTGATTCGCTCCCGGATCAGGAAAGTTGGGCACTCGAGGTTCTTCATGGATAGTGCGTCCAATGCCATGCCCTGCGAGGTCACGAATCACCGAGAACCCGCTGCGCCGCACCTCGCGCTCTACTGCGCGTCCAATCTCCCAAACCCGAAAGCCCGCTCGCGCCACCAGCATCGCCTTAGCGAAGGCACGCTCGGCGCAGGCGATCAGCTTCCGGCGCTCCTCCGTCACTTCACCCACCGGGACACTCAAAGCGGCATCCGCCATAAATCCATCTTTCTCAACGGTCACATCGAGCTTGACCAGATCGCCGGGCTGCAGCGCGCGTTCGCCGGGAATGCCGTGGACCGCCTCCTCGTTCAGACTGATGCAACTCACACCGGGAAATCCGTAGACCAGCGCTGGTGCGGACTGTGCTCCGTGCTGCCTCATCACGCCCGCGCCAATTTCGTCGAGTTCAGCGGTGGTAATTCCCGGACGCACTTCGTCCCTCATGGCCTCCAGCATAAGGCGAACCACCGCACCCGCGGCGCGCATCCCCGCTAGTTCGTCGGGCTCATTGATGGACATCCCACCACCTCATAAACCCGAATCTCCGTGACGCGAAATCACGCGCGCACCGGTTGTTTCGGCCGGAAAAACAAAAGCAAAACGAAACCGCCTAAATAGTAGGGCACGCTGGCCTGCGTCGGGCTGGCGCGAAAGCGCAAAACCAGACCGAACAAAGCCAGCGCCTCACATAAGACATAAGTCGCAATGTAGCCCGTTCTCCAGTGGTTGAGGCTGAGGCTGTCCTCGGGGCGAGACGCCAGGCTTTCCGCAGCCCGGAAGACGAGTGTCCGCCGCACCACGAAGATCGCTCCTACGATCGCTACGCTTATGGTGGCAAATAAGTAGCTGAGATTCGCGTCCACACCCCGCGGCGCCGGGCCCACAACTTCTCCCACGAACACATAAAGCACGATGCTGGCCAACATCGCCCAGCGCACCGCCCGCAGGGTTTGCAGAGCTTTAATCATTAATTCCTTCGATTGTGTTGCCGAAATCATGCTGCCGAAATTCATGGACGGGTATTCTCGCGCGAATCAGGAAAGGATTGCTGGGAAGATTCTACGGCGGAATTCTTCTGAGCAATACTGTTTTTCTGGTCTGCGCCGCCGGGCCGCATCCGCAGAAATATCTGGAACGAGACAGGACGGTCGCCGTAAGCGAGATCGAGTGCGGCTGGCTTGGAGTAAAACGTCACATCCGCGCCCAGCCCCAGCTGCCACGCCCGGTCGTGAATCAAATCGCGCACCCCGCCAAATGTGTACGCCCCGATTCGATACGCAGGATGTGTCGCCGCCTGGGGAAAAAGTTCGTCCTTGTCGACCAGCTCCAGTCGCGAAAACGCATAGTTGCGCTCACGAAAATTCAGCGTCGATTCCAGCAGATAGCTGTTCAAAGTTGTGTCGGTCGCGATTTTGTGTACTCGCCCCCACAACAGCGTGGTGGCCCAATTCCCCGTGGCCAGCGTCCGGTTGTATTCCACAGATGCTGTTTGCCGCCACTGGCTGCCTGGCTCCAGCGCTTCGGGACGTTCCAATCGCCCAATGCTGTATTGCGCTGTCCAATTGGCAGCGGGTGCAACGATGGCCCGTCCGGACCAGGAATCGAGCGCCCCCAGTTGGATACTCCAGCGTTTCTCGTTCGGTTCGCGGCCATTGAAGGCCGAAGCTTCCAGCTTGATGCGGTCGATCACAAACCCTGTCGTAACCACTCCGAAGCTGGTGTGAGTCGAATCCTGCAAATGATGCCCCAGCGGGGCCAGAGGCAGCTCTGCTGCGGAAGCGCGGTGCATATAGGTCACGGGGCCAAGCGCGGGCTCGGCCGATGGCCCGCCATACAATTCCCACGAAAGTTTTTTCGTTACCGGCAGCAGGTAGAGTAATGCCAGTTCGGCAAACACATTGTGCGGGTGCTGATGGTCGACCAGTGCCTTGCCATGATAGGTCTCTCCAGTCTGAAAAAGTTCAGGAAATCCCGGATGCGGCGACGTCAACGATTCGGCGGAAAACATTTGCCGGAATAGGATTGTGCCCGCGCCCAGCCTGTGCTGTTCCATTAGCATGCCCACGTTCACCGACTCGGCCTTGCCCGCGCCGCGGGGACCCCCTTGCTGGTTGTAATCCGCGAAGATGACGCCGTGGGCCATCAGCTCCCACCCCCCCCGCATCCACATCCACTCACGCCCCTGCACCGACGCCGGTTGCCACGCTGTCCCTGAACCTTCATGGGGCGAGGGTAAATGAAATGCTTTCTGGTCTTCCGTTTTTATCTGCATCTGCGTGGGCATCCTCATCCCCGGCATGGTTGTGACTTGCGCGGAGGAGGAATCATTTTTGGCCTCCGCATGCGCTGGAGGAGAGGGAGCCTCCTGGCCCGAAGCGAGCGCAAGCGAAAACGACGCCAGCAATAAGACAGAAAAAAGTGTGTTTCTCAATGCAAACCTCTTGGCGACGACCTTCCCTGGTTGTCAGCACGATAATTGTGTACACGATGGTCAGATCCCGGGCGCGCTCAGGAGCGTGCCCCAGAATAAACAGGCTAGGGGATCGAGAATGCGCCTAGATTCGCAGCGGAGCGGCGCTAGGGGGACTGCTGGAGGGAACCACGGCCACCCCAGAATGGTGATACGAAACCGAACCCCAGCGGAGTCCCTCCTCGCCGTTCAGGCCGCAAAGACGCGCAGCCAGGGGACGAAATGTAAAGGACGCATTCGGAATGGCTACGCGGTGCCCTTTCACACAGCACTGATAGCTGGTAGGCGCAGGGCCCGGAGCCATTGGCCCCTGGCTGTGACATCCCGCAGGATGAAGATTAAAAGGAACCGGCTGCGCCGCGGGAAACGCAAGCGCCGCGCTGGGCAACGCAGCGGCCATTGCGACCAGCATCAACCCCGCGATCATGCGCCACGATCTCCGCATGCCTTTTAAGTTCCGGTAATTCTGATGCGAAGTTCTTCGGGAAGGCGTTGCCGTATTTCTTCCGGCAAGCGGTCGTGCACGCGGCGTGCGCCCTCTTTAGCTGCGTCCAGAACCGTCACCGGCGCCGGAGTGGCTACCGCCACGCCCAGCCAGATCAGGGCAGAGAGAGCGAATCCCGCGAGCGCCGCGATTTCCAACCAGAACGCATGCCGCGGGCCGAAATGCCAGATCACTCCAAAAGCCAGCAGAAAAACCGCCGCCGATATCGACGCCAGCGCGATCAATCCTACATCGATAACACGATGAACCTGCTGGCGGCTTCGGCATCGTGCGCAACCCGCGAGATGGCTTTCGTAGTCGCCGCGCATCTCCGGAGCTAGGCCGGAAATGTCATACCGCCAGCCCGCCAAAATCTTGCCCACGATTGGATCAACGCACTGCTGACTCATGGAGGTAAGACAAAAAGACAGCCCGACCGGCAATCAAGCCCCTTACAGGCGAATCGGTTCCATTGCCTCGGTTTGGGACGCCAGAAGCACCCGGTTGTGGAACAATCCCCCTCGCGTGGCCAGCGCCTTTTCGGCCTCTCTCCGCGCTATTTCCGGATGATTGTTCTGCTCTGACAGATGCGCCAGCACCACAAAGGTTGCACCATTATCATAGTCGTTGCTGAGGAAATCGGCGAGGGCCAGATTCGAAAGGTGCCCCACGCGGCTCATTACCCGCTGCTTCACCGACCACGGGTAGGGGCCTCCTCGCAGCATCTCCAGATCGTGATTCGACTCCATCACCAGCACATCGCAGCCCCGCAGGTGATCGCGCACGCTCGCTGGCAAATATCCCAGATCGGTGGCGACCCCAACCTTGATCCCCTCCGCGCGAAAGGTAAATCCCACCGGGTCGGCCGCATCGTGTGGAATGGTGAACGGCCTGACCTCAATGTCCCCCACTTGAAACCGATGGCCAGATTCGAACGCCTCGAACTTCTCCAGCTTCGGACGTTCGCCTTTTTCATTGCGCATGGCGCGCGCCCAAGCCTGATGGGTTGCTCCCGTCATAAATACCGGGATGCGCAGCTTCTTTGCCAGCATGGCCAGGCCGTACACGTGATCGGAATGCTCGTGAGTAATGAGAATCGCCGAGAGCGTGCGTGGATCGTCGCCTAGCGACTTCATGCGCTTGAAAGTTTCGCGGCAGGAGATGCCGGCATCGACCAGAATCCTTGTGCAAGCGCTGGACACGACTGCGCAGTTTCCGCGGCTGCCGCTGGCCAGCATCGACACACATACACCCATGCACGCAGCATACTCGCCTCGCCTGTGGATCGCGAGTAACTTTCTAGCTTAGCCGATACCTAAGAGTATGGGCTCCCGGCCTTCGCGCGCCGGCCTTCGCAGAGCGATCTCCGCAGCAGGTCCCGGTAGCCGAAAGCCGGCAGAAGGCGTCCTATTTCCCTTGCCTCAGATTATCCATCACCCGCCGCATGACCGATCCCCCATACGCGCCCGCGATTCCAGGAAGGAATGCCAGATACGATCCATACACCTGTGCCCGCGTCGGCTTTACCGTGAGAATCACATAAGCGGCCACTTCGGTCAGCGGAATACACACTCCCACCACCAACACCCAGCGCCACGGCCAGCGCGGCCGCAGCATGCCAAGCAAGATGCAGGCGGACAGTACCAGCAAAGCTGTAAATAGAAGATCGCTAACGGCAACATCGGCCCACCCTGTGCCGATCCCGCACAGCGCGGCCAGCAGATAAAACCATCCGTCGCCCTCGCTCCTGGAGACTGCTTCGGGTGTTGTCATTCAATCTTCAACATTCAACATTCAACAATCATCAATACTTGTAAAACCCCCGCCCGCTCTTCCTCCCCAGCCACCCCGCATCCACCATCTTGATCAACAGCGGACACGGGCGGTACTTGGGATCGCCCAGGCCGTCCTGCAGCACGCGCATGATGTCGAGGCAAACGTCGAGTCCAATAAAATCGGCCAGTGTCAGTGGCCCCATGGGATGCGCCATCCCCAGCTTGAACACTTCGTCAACCGCCTCGGCGGTGGCCACGCCCTCCATTACTGCGTACATCGCCTCGTTCAACAGCGGCATGAGCACGCGGTTCGAAACGAACCCCGGCGCGTCGTTCACCTCGACCGGCGTTTTCTCCAGCTTTACCGATAAATCACGAACCGAAAGAAACGTTTCCTGCGAAGTCGCCAGCCCGCGAATCACCTCTACCAGCTTCATCACCGGCACCGGGTTGAAGAAGTGCATGCCGATAACTTTGTCCGCCCGCCTGGTCTGGGCTGCCAGCTTGGTGATGGAAATGGAAGACGTATTCGAAGCCAAGACAATTTCAGGACGAGTCAGCCGGTCGAGATCGCGAAAGATGTCCGCCTTGATTTCAAACTTCTCCGTGGCAGCCTCAATGACAAAATCGCAGTCTCTCAACTTACTGCGATCTATTACCGGCTGAATTCGCCGCAGCGCGGAGGCCTTGTCGTCCGCCGTGATCTTGTTCTTCCCCACTTCGCGCTCCAGATTCTTGCCAATCGTCTCCAGCGCGCGCTCCAGAAACCGCTGGTCCACATCGCAGAGCACGACGTTGTATCCGCCGCGCGCAAATACATGCGCAATCCCATTCCCCATCGTCCCCGCGCCAATTACGCCCACCCGCCGAATATCCATAACCTTCGCCTCAATGAAAACGTTCGAGTCTACCACTACGCGCGAGTTACGTTTTTTCGGTCGGCATATCGAGAGAGGGTGCCCCATCCTAACGTCGCGCACTTTGCGACGTTAGGGTGGGGACTTTGACTGCTCGCTCACGCAAACAAGCCCCGCCCAAGCGAAGCTGGGACGGCCACCCTCAGGATTTCTTGGCGTCTCGCGGTCTGGGCACTCGCCGTCCGAGGTGTAAAATCACTAAAGCAAATCCTGATACCCGACCTCATTGTCTTCGAAAGGATTTCTCCCATGGCAACGCTCGAAGCCCCCGTCCGGCCGCGCATGACTTCGCACCAGGGACCATTTGTTACCGAGCCCTTTTTTGATTTTCGAAGCGAAGAAAACGTCCGCCGGATGCGCGCCGCCATCGTTAAGGTTCGCGGACAGTTGGGCCATGAGTATGACCTCGTCATCGGCGGCAAGCGGATCAAGACTACCGACAAGATCAAGTCTCTGAACCCGACGCATCCGTCGCAGATTGTCGGCATCCATCAAAAAGCCGGCAAGGAACATGTGGAACCGGCAATGAATGCCGCGCTCAAGGCCTTTCAATCTTGGAGCCGCACCACGGTGGAAGAACGCACCAGCCTGGTCTTCCGCGTCGGCGATTTGCTGCGCCAGCGCAAAATGGAATTCATGGCATGGCTGGTCTTCGAGGTCAGCAAGAACTGGGCCGAAGCCGACGCCGACATTTCCGAGACCATCGATTTTTGCGAGTTCTACGCCCGCGAAGCGCTGCGCTTCGCGCAGGCAAAGACGCCCATCCAGTTGCCTGGCGAGCGCGACACGCTGCTGTACATTCCACTAGGCGTGGGCGCCGTGATTCCACCATGGAATTTCCCTTGCGCGATCATGGCCGGGATGACCGTGGCATCGGTCGTCAGCGGCAACACTGTGATCCTGAAGCCGTCGAGCGATTCGCCCACCATCGCCGCAAAGTTTGTCGAGCTGCTAGAAGAAGCGGGCATGCCCGAGGGCGTGGTGAATTTCTGCCCCGGCGCCGGAGCCAGCTTCGGCGATGCCGTCGTCGCGCATCCCAAGACCCGTTACATCGCCTTCACCGGCTCCCGCGAAGTCGGCTTGCATATCAACAAAGTCGCCGCGACACAGGCCCCCGGCCAGATCTGGATCAAGCGCGCCATCCTTGAGATGGGTGGCAAAGATGCGATCATCGTCGACGCCGATGCTGACATCGATTCCGCCGTCGAAGGCGTGGCCCAATCCGCATTCGGCTTCCAGGGCCAGAAGTGCTCCGCCTGCTCGCGCGCCATCGTCGACGAGCGCATCTACGACAAGTTCCTTGAACAACTCAAAGCCAGAGTCGAGAAGATTCAGGTTGGCGATCCGGCGGAGAACGCTAATATGGGCGCGGTGATCAACGAAGGCTCGATGAAGACGATCCTCGGTTACATCGAACAAGGCAAGAAAAACGGGCGCCTCATCACCGGCGGCGAACGCGCTCCCGGCGAAGGCTATTTCATCCAACCCACCGTGATCGCCGACATCCCGCCGAAGTCGAAACTCGAGCAGGAAGAAATCTTCGGCCCGGTGCTGGCCGTGATCAAAGCTCGCGGTTTTGATCACGCGCTCGAAATCGCCAACGACACCGAATTCGGCCTCACCGGCGCCGTCTACACCAAGTCGCGCGACAAGATCGACCGCGCCATCCAGGAATTTCACGTCGGCAACCTCTACATCAATCGCAAATGCACCGGCGCCATGGTAGGCGCGCATCCCTTCGGCGGCTTCAACATGTCAGGCACGGATTCCAAATCCGGCGGTCCGGACTATCTCTACCTGTTCACGCAAGCGAAATCCGTGGGAGAGAGGATTGGCTAGGCCTTAGGACAGGTTGGCCGCGAGGCGAATGCCCGCCAGTGCAAAGCAGCATACTAATATTGAACAGGCTAGGCGTCATTCCCGCGGATACTGGCCATTAAAAGCAAAAAAGCCGCCCACCCGGGCGGCTTTTCTCGTACATCAAAAGTCCTACGGCAACGCACCCGCCGGCGGTTGCGGTGCAGCCCCTTGCGTGGTCGCGGCGGCGGCCTCGTTCAAAATTCTGTGGTGGATGGTGAACAGCGCCAGCTCCAGCCGGTCCGAGACTCCGATCTTGTCATACACGTTGCGCAGATAGTTCTTGATCACCTGCTCCGTGGTTCCCAGCTGCGAGGCGATTTCTTTATTCTTGTAGCCCTGCACGATCAGGGCTACGATGCGCAACTCTTTGGCGGTCAGGCGGTCGCGCACCCGCAATCCGACCATATCGTTTTCGGTGAGCTCGCTGGGTACGGCCACGTCCTGCACCCAGGTTTCGCCGCGCGCCACTTTGCGGACGCAGTCGACCAGCGCAGCGCTGGTCACGTTGCGATAGACCACGCCGTGCGCCCCATTCGTCATATGCCGCTGCGCGCTCTCGCCCGTATCCGCCAGCACGATCACACGAGTCTTGGCTTTGTTCGCTGCCTGCACGATCGCGGCAAAGTCATTGTGGAATCCCGCCGCCGCCACCAGCACTGCGGCGCGGAACTTGTCCAGGGCCATGAACATCTGCTCAGGCGTCTGGGCCTGGGCCACGATACGCATCTCATCTTCCACGGCCAGCACTTTGGCGATGCCGGCCCGGAAGATCGCCTGGTTATCGGCCAATATCAATTTGAGCATGTGTCAACGCTCCCAGAAAGTCTATTTCCTCACGAACTCGTACGAGTCGATCACGCACGCCACGCCGCGGCCTTCTCCGCCGCTTCCAGTTTCGTCGGAGCGCACCACGCGCCCCTTGCATTGGATGGTCACATTCTCCTGACCGCCCGTCATCTCCGGGGGCAGCGTGATTTCAAATTCCACCGGCGAACCAATTTCCATCGAGGAATCGGCGCGGATATAAACCCCTGCCGCGCTGAGATTCCCGGTGATTCCCTTGGCATCTCCGCCGGGTTCGCCCTTGTGTATCTTAATCGGCAATTCCAGCGGGAACCGTTTTCCGGTCCGTGCTTCTTCCCCCACGGTACCTCCTCTAGGCTGGCCTGCTCCTGGTTTCTCGTCTGCGAATGAGGCCAACGTCATCAAACCAAGCTCCTGGCGGGGCGCAGACCCGCTTTTCTGCTCACGCGGTTATATCACGGAAAGTTACCCTTGTAAAAGCCTGATAGCCCGTTAGTTAACGGTAGTAACTAGGTTCCCCCAACGCGGCTCGCAATTGGTCGCGTCCTGCCGGGGACGCGGACCGTCCTTACGTCCCTACGATTGAGAGCCGCGAACACATGGACGAGATTGCTATTTCTTAGGCAGCGCTAACACTCGCGCGGAAATCGCCTGATTGTTCAGCATGCCACCCAGAATCAATGGTCCAAGCGGCGTTGACACGATTCCTCGGCCATCCGTACGCACGTCAAAAGTGTCCTCGGTAATCGTCCCCCACCGAGTGCCGTGCAGTTCGAACGAAAACGTTACCGGAGAGATCTCCGCGGGCTTGCCGTCGTAACCTATACCTTTGAGGTTGTGCGGATTGGTCGTCCCCCCTGAGAACAGAATCCTATGCTCTCTTTCGATTCCGCCCCCCAAAACGCCGAAGCGCCCTGGGCCGGGATGCGGAGGCAGCTTGCTCCAGTCGATTTTGTTCGGGTCTTTGCGATCGATCTTACCCATCCAGCACTCGTCGGATGCGATATACGGATCGCCGCCTGCGCTGTTTTTCTTAGCGCCATCGACGTAAACGATCGCATCGTCGGCCAGCCCGCCAGCATGACCAAAAACCGGCGTTCCGGGAAACGGGGTGGCCTGGCTCCACGCGTTTTTTTCGGCATCATACACTTGCACGTTGTTGACTGGCCCATTTTTCGATTTTCCCCCGACCAGATAAATGTACCGGTCGTGGTTCATGCCAATTACCGCCGAATCCACCGGGACCGGGATGTCTGCCGCGCGATACCAGCGGTGGGTTTCGGGCATGTAAGAGTTCACGTCGCCGACCGTGATCTCATTTCCCTGCCCGTCCACAACATAACCGCCAAAAACGAAAATTTGTCCCCTGACGCCCATCCCGGAAGAGCCCACACGTCCGGCAACTCCGGGCACCGCGCGGCCTTCGGTCCATTTCCCGGATGAGAGGCGTAGAACGTACATCTTGTTGGTGATGTCATCCCAGGTTTTCTTGGGCCCGACTCCCATTACCGAATAGATTTCAATCCCATTCTTAAGTGAGGCCACCGCATTGTTGGATACCGCGGAGGGCATGGGTGGAATTTTTGGTTGATCGGCCGCCAGCAGGAAAAAGGCGCACAACACTAGAAGAAAGAAGACGGACAGTTTTTTCATCGCTGAGATAGTACGTCTTTGAGAGAGAACGGCAAAGGCTTAAACCCAAAGATCGCTAACGCGGAGATCCCTAAGGACTTCTGCTCTGCGCGCTGCTCTGCGGCATTCCTTGGCGTCCTCTGCGGTCAAACGCTTCGGAGAGGCCGTCGCTAATTTCACTTGACCACTCCCTGGCGCACTCCATGAATGAAGTCGGTGTAGGCCGGGCTCTGCCCGCTGGCGCGCATGTAGCTGGCGATTTGTCCGCGATGGTAGGCGGAATGCATGACCACGTGAGTCAAAACGTCAACAATCGTGCTCGTCCACTCCTCGCCCTTGCTGTTCTTATAAGAGATGGACTGTGAGACGTCCCCGGCAGTGATCAAATAGAGAAACTCGACCCACATCCCGCCCAGCTTGGCGGCTTGCGCCTCACACTGCGCCAAGTCGGGCTCCGGCCACACCGGCACGCTCTGGGGCTGCTGTTTCAGCCGCTCCAGCCACACCAATTCGGCAGCCAGAATATGCGACATGAGTTGCAGCGACCGCTGGTTCGCGCCGTCCGCAGCTCGTATCGCATTCAAGACTTCCCGGTTCGCCCATTCATCGTAAGCGAACTGGCGGCGCAGATAGTCGGCGAGATTCACAAAACTGCCTCCGTCGGTTTTGCAGCTCACCCAATGTAATTGGTAGGGCTCCTCCAAGCAATGTTGTAACCATCCTTTCACATTTCGGGACTAGACTTCTGATTGGGTTGGGCCCAGAATCCGGTTGTTGCCAGACACGTTTATTTCACCTGTCATGCCACGCAGAGCGCCAGCGCCTCGCAACAACGCTGCCGACGAGGAGGAGATGACTCCCCGCCCGCCACGTGCCAAGCTCGCGGCCGAGGCGAAACCCCGAGCAGCGGACGATTTGGCACAACTCGCCCTGAAGGCCTGCCTGATTGCCCGCGATGCCGCGTTCAACGTCCGCGACTTGCTCTCCAATTCTTCCCGCATGGCTTTCCTGGCCATCAAGGATTGCGAACAGGAACTCGACCGGATCGAGCGCCAGATCGACGAACGCTTGCCTGCGGCGATTACACGCGTCAACGAAGCGCGGGCCCGCCAGCTGCTTTCCAGCTTGAAGTCCACCACTGACCTGGAGCGCATCGGCGATCTGGTGATGAGCGTGGCGCTGCGCGCGCAAGCGCGGCCGACGAAAATGGCCGCGGCCGATGTGCGCCAGCTCGTGGAAATGTCGGCCAAACTGCGCGATATGCTCGACCTGATTCACAAAGGCTTCTCCACTCTTGATCTGGATTGTGCTCGCAACGTTCTGCAAATGGATAAAGAGATCGACCGCATCTGCCACGCCCTATTTCAGAAGCATCTCGCGGAAACCGTGACGCAGGGCGATACCACAGGTTTCGATGTGCTGCTCATGGCCCAGGCGCTTGAACGCGCCGGAGACCACACCACGAACCTTGCTGAAGATCTCTACAGCCTGATTGAAGGCCGCAGCCTGCGGCATGTTCCGAAGAAAAAAGCGGCCAACTAGCTGCCGTCGGCTCTCACAAATTCACCGTTCTTTAACACTCCGTAAACATTCGCGCAACATTCCCGCCATACAGTTCGGTCAGGGTCTGGATGCCGGAAGTTCCGCGGGCTTCCTGCGTTGTCCCCAGGGAAAATGCACTTCCCCATGGATTCTTACGAGCGTCCCAGCGCCGCCAGCGTCTCCGGCGCGCGCCCGCCGCTCATTTTCGTGGTGGAGGATGACGCCGACATCGCTCGCCTTATCGCGCATAATCTGCGTGCGAGTGGATTCGAGGTGCAGACTTTCCTCAGCGGGGCCTCCGTCATTTCCGAGGCGCTGCGCGAAACGCCAGTCTTGTTTCTACTGGATGTGATGTTGCCGGGAACTGACGGCTTCGAACTCTGCTGCCACATCCGCCAAACCCCAGCCCTTTCGGCGGCTCCCATTATGTTTCTCACCGCCAAGACCGGCGAAGCCGATCGCGTCAAGGGATTGGAACTCGGAGGCGACGATTACATCACCAAGCCTTTCAGCCCCCGGGAGTTGGTTGCCCGCATTCGCAGCGTGCTGCGCGGATTGAACCAGAATTCCGCTACCCCTGAAGTGCTTCGATTTGGCGACCTCGAAATTGACGTCGGTTCTATGACGGTACAGGTTCAGGGCCGCAATGTCCTCACCACCGTGCGCGAATTCCGCCTGCTGGAATATCTGGCTAACCATCGCGGCCGCGTCCTGACGCGTGATCAATTACTCGATGCGGTCTGGAAGGAAACTCCGTTCGTCACACCGCGATCCATTGACGTGTACATCCGCCGCCTTCGCGAGAAAATCGAACGCGATCCCCGCCATCCGCAATACTTGAAGACACTGCGCGGAATCGGCTACCGATTCGAAGTGCCAAAATAAAGGCAGTGCCCACTTAACTCCGTTGTCATCCTGAACGAAGTTTTCGTCCGCGACAGCGGACGAAAATGCAGTCGAAGGACCCGTGCGGTTCGAATTGGAGGCGGCCCAACGGAATTCAAACATTCGCTCTTTTCATCGCGCGCGCTTCCGCCGGGTCGTTTATTCTGTCCTACATCCTCCGATGGCCTCGAACCGACCCAAGCCGCTCTGGAAAGCCGACGACCAGCAGGCTCGCCTGGCCGAACTCGCTGCGCGTTCGGACGAACCCGCGAAAGATAATCCGCTGCGGCGCGATGTTCGCTCGCTGGGCGCCATCCTCGGTCAAGTGCTGGTAGAGCAGTCCGGTCAAGACCTGTTCGAATCAGTGGAACAGTTGCGCCGATTGCTGATCGAGCATCGCGAGATGGTGCGCCGCAGTCCGGAACAAGCTTCTTCGCCCGCACTCATGCTCAAAGCCCGGGAAATTGTGTCCCGAATGGACTTGACCCGAGCCCACGAGGTCACGAAGGCCTTCGCCACGTATTTCGAACTCACCAATCTCGCCGAGACCAACCACCGCAAGCGCCGTCGCCGCGCCGGCAAGTTGGACCGCGAACACACATCGCTGCCCGGGTCTTTTCGCGGAACACTGCTGCGTATGAAAGAGTCTGGAATTTCGGCGGAGGATGCCGTGGCTGCGATCAGTCAGATCGCCATCACTCCAGTCTTCACGGCACATCCCACCGAGGTCGCGCGGCAAACCGTTCTGCTGAAGCGACGGCGCATCGGGCAACAACTGCAACGCCTGGACTGTCTTCCGCTCACCCCGGAAGAAGCGGAAGACTGCGAAAATAACATTCGCGCGGAGGTCACTTCACTCTGGCAGACCGACGAAGTGCGCCTGGCGAAACCCACGGTGGACGATGAAATTCGCATGGGCCTGCGCTACTTCCGGCTCTCGCTGTTCGACGCGCTTCCCAGGATCTATGCCGAGATTGTGGAATCTTTTCGCGAGGTCTATGGTCTCGATCTCGACGAAAACACCTTGCCCACGCTTGTGAATTTCGGATCCTGGATTGGCGGAGACCGCGACGGCAACCCGCTGGTCACGCCAGATCACATTCGCGGCGCGCTGGAGATGGCGCGCGCCTTGATCCTCCGCCAATATCTCAACGACGTTGAGTCTCTGAGCGACCGTCTGAGTTCTTCGCGGCGGCAAATCGATGTGTCGGAAGAGCTGCTTGCACGCCTGCAGCATTACGAGCGCACCATTGCAGGAGTGCATCTCGCCTGGGGCCCTCACAACACGGCAGAAAGTTATCGCCGCTTTCTCTCCTATATGTTTCACAAACTCCAGCAGAGCCGCCAGGCCGTCGGCGCTCCCGCGGCCTACCAAAGCGCCGCCGAGTTTGAGGAAGACCTCCTGCTGGTGCAAAACAGTCTCCAGTCGAACCGCGGAAAACGGCTGGCCCGAACCTATGTCGATTCGCTGCTGCGCAAGGTGCGTACTTTTGGCTTTCACCTGCACGTACTCGACATCCGCCAGCATGCCCGCGTGCACGCGCATGCCATCGAGGAACTTGGACCGGACCTGAAAGGCGACACCAGTTCGGCCGAAACCCGGGAATTGCTCGATACCTTCCGTGCCATTGCACACCTGAAACGAACCTATCCCGCGATTTCGATTCGCCACTACATCATTAGCGGCGCCGAATCAGAGAATGACGTGCTGGCCGTGATTCGCCTCGCCAAAGCGGTCGGCGTTCAAGTTGCGGGCTCAGTCGGCGACGTTTCTCGCAGCGATCCCGGCTTGATGCCCGTTCCTCTTTTCGAATCCATCGACTCGCTTCGCGCCGCCGGCAACGTGATGCGCCGCCTGTGGAGCCATCACGAGTACCAACCGCTGCTCGATTCCTGGGGACGCTGGCAGGAAGTCATGCTGGGCTATTCCGACTCCAACAAAGATGGAGGCATGCTCACCAGCACGTGGGAACTTTACAAAGCCCATCGTCAGTTGCATCAAGCGGCGCAGGAGTATGGAGTGAAGCTTCGGCTCTTCCATGGTCGCGGTGGAACGGTGGGCCGCGGCGGCGGACCGACCCATGCCGCCATCCTCGCGCAGCCGCCGGGATGTTTTTCCGGCCACATCCGCATCACCGAGCAAGGCGAAGTTCTCAACTGGAAATATGCCGACCCCGTCCTCGCCGAATGGAATCTGGAACTGATGATCGCAGCGAGTCTGGAAGCACTCACGCGACATCAACAACAGCCATCTCGAGATTCCGCTCGATGGGAAGAGGCCATCGAAGAAATGTCGCAAGAGGCCTACCGCATCTACCGCCGGGAGATCGCCGACAATCCCGACGTGCTGGAATATTTCGAGCAGGCAACTCCGGTCAATGAGTTGGACACGGCGCGCATCGGATCGCGTCCTTCGCGGCGTGCCAAAGGCCGGAAGCTCGAAAACTTGCGTGCCATCCCCTGGGTCTTTGGCTGGATGCAGAGTCGCCACGCCGTCCCCGCCTGGTTCGGCGTCGGCCACGCGCTGCAGCAATTCGCCAAAAGCGGTCCCGAACACGGGCAACTTCTGCGGCAGATCGCGCGCGGCTTTCCAGTATTCTCGGAACTTCTGCGCAATGTGGAACTCGGCATGGCCAAGGCTGATCTCGGAATCGCCCGTGATTATTCGGGATTAGTCAAAAACCCGGCGCTTCGCAACCGCGTTTTCTCTATGCTGGAAGAAGAATTCCTGCGCTCGCGCCGCATGATTCTCCGCGTAACCGGCCAGCGCGAATTATTGGGCCGCAATCGTGTGCTGGCACGGTCCATCCGCCTGCGCAACCCCTACGTCGATCCCATGAGCCTGATTCAGGTGGAACTGTTGCGGCGCAAACAGCAGGGACAACATAGCTCGGAATTAGACTATCCCCTGGGCGCAACCATCAACGGAATCGCCGCCGGCCTGCACAACACCGGCTAAGAAAAAATGCAGCTTGCAGATTTCTCCTGCTATTCCTTGGTCTGTTCCTTGCCCGGACTCGCGACGGTCTGATTCGGCCCTTCGCGAGCGGTCTTTTTCGGCACGGGCCTCTTCGCCGCTTCGGCCCGTTTTCGCTCCTGGTAACGGCGATCATGAAATTGTTGGTCGGATGCTTGTTTCTTCATCCTCCTATCATGTCACAGATTGCTGACCAGTTCCCTCGGTAGCCTTTCATGGACACATGTAGCGACAGCCTCGGCTGTCCAAGCCAGAGCCTGCTCTGAGCCTGTCGGAAGGGGCAAAGGCCCGCGCTGAAATAGAAATTCTCCTATCGGTTAATATCCTCCTTAGCCTGCAACCGCTTCACATAACCCTCCAGCGCGTTCCTATTGGCATCCGGCGCTCCGGTCAATGACTTCTGCGCTTCCTTCACTGCGTTATCGAAGTCCCCCTGAGCGCTGTAAACCCGAGCCAGCCCCAGATGCGTCGTCCAGTAGTCAGGGAACTTCTTGGCGGTCGAGCGGTAGATTACAAGCGCTTCATCCTGTTTCTTGTCGGTCTGCAACTGGCGCGCATAGACGTAGAGTTGCAACGCGTTTGCTATGTCCAATGCTTTCCTGTGGAACATTTCCGCATCCTGCTTGCGTCCCATCGCTTCGAGAATTTTCGACTTGCTCATTAAATTGTCGTAGCGCTCCTCCGTCTGGATCGATAAGTCTTCATCCTTCAGCGCTTCGTCAAGATTGATCTTGTTGGCCAGGAAGTAGCCCGCCGCATCATCCCAGCCTTCCCAGTAATATTGGTTGAGCCCGTGTAACTGCCGGTGAATGCTGGCGGTGACCAGATCGTTCACGTTGACCTCGACTTTGAACGGCACCGCAACTTTATCCCAGCGCATGGTGACAACCGCGGAATCCGGCTTCACCTCATCGAAGTCATAGGCCAGCGCGTTGCAAGCCTCGGCCGTCTGCGGCTTTACATTGACGCGCAGCGCGTCTTCCTCCTGCTTGTAAGTGAAGCTTCCCCAATCCTTCGAATTCTTCGAAAAGATCACCGTCCACTGGTTCTCCCCCGGAATCATGTGCAGGCCATAAGTTCCCTTATCGAGAGGCTGTCCTTCAATGGTGACCGGATCGCTGAACGTAATAGTCGTATTTTCGTTAGCTCCCGCGCGCCACACCTGCCCGTAAGGCACAAGCTTGCCCCAGAGCTGGCGGCCATTGGCCAGCGGCCGGTGATAGTTGACAGTGATATCGGTTATGCCGATGCGCTGCATTACAAGAGCATGCTGGCTCTGCCTGGGCAGATCGAGCATTAACGTTTCGCCCGTGGCGGTTTGAGCTTGACCAAAACTGGTGATCAACAAAACAGCTGACAACAAAACAAGGAAACGGACTCTATACATAAGAAAGCTCCTTTTCGTCACAACGTAGATGGAAGAACAGGGATTCAGCACTGTAAGTGAAAAGAGGTGACGTTTGCCTTAGACGAGTCGCAGCTGCCAACGTAAGCAGTTGCGGGATAGCAGCCTGTCGGGCACTTGTGGACACTCATATGCCTTTCTTGGCGATCTTTTTCTTGGCAATTTTTGCGGTAAGTTTTTCTATTTGCGCCTTGACAAAAACCAGTCCTCGGAGCAGAATTTTGCAAGGCGAATAAAAAGCGAATACAGCCTACGAGGGTATACCCCGGCGTTCCCTGAAATCTTCCGAGGATCTTATGTCTTCCGCAGTGGTTTCCACTTCGGCGGCCCTGAGCCGCCCTTTACTCTTTGATATCAAAGCAGTTCCAGAAATGTCTCTGCCTGCCGAACCGGCGGCGGAGAACGGTCTACGCCAAGCTTGTCCACCCCAGCGTCTCCGACGGACAGATCTTTCAGCCGAGCTTGCCTCCGCCGACCCCAGACTGGCACACATAACCCCCGCTTCGCGTCTCGATATTCGTCCGGCGCCGGAAATGGTCTCCAGCGGCGTCCCCGCCATCGATTCCCTCATCGGTGGCCTGCCCCGAGGATGCCTGACCGAAATCTGCGGCCCCGCCTCCTCCGGACGCACCACCTTTCTCTTGGCCGCTCTGGCCGCCGCCACCCGCCGCGGAGAATTTTGCGTTGTGGTCGATGCCAGCGATACCCTCGATCCCCATTACGCAGCAGCGGCCGGCGTGGAACTGGACAGCCTGCTGTGGGTGCGATGCGGCGAGAATCCTATAGAGAAAATTTCTCCTCAAAAACCACGCGCCAAACAAAAAATTCCCCAGGCTGCTTTTGACTTCAATCGCACCAGTTCGTGGCCATTCGAGCGCCGGCTGGAGCAAGTCCTCCGCGCCACCGATCTGCTGCTCGAAAGCGGAGGTTTCGGCTTGATCGTCCTCGACCTCGCCGACCTTCCGCTCCAGGCAGCCCGGCGCATCCCGCTGACCACTTGGTTCCGCTTCCGCCGCGCCGTCGAAAACAAGCCCACAATCCTGCTGGCGATCGAGCAATACCCCATCGCAGGAAGTTGCTCGTCCGTGCTGTTGCAGTTGACATCGCCATGCAATCGAACGCTGCCAGCAGAGGGATTAGCCGCGAAGCGGCGAAAGAATGCAGCCCACGGCGCAAGCCGTGGGTCAGCCGTGGAAAATGAGCAAGCCCCGGAGGGGCGGAAGAAAATTTGTCTAGGCGAACCACCCACAATTGATTTCCAAATTGCCAGACCCTCTCATGCACATCTCCTCACCGGATTGGAAATCACCGCCGAATTAATTCTCTCTCGTCTGGATCGTAAACCCGCTTACTCCGTCACGTTCACGACCAAAACCGCCTGGGCTGGATGAAAAGATGAAACCAAATTACTTAATTACCAATTATCCAATTACTAAATGATTCACTGCCATGCCGTTCGCCTGCATTTACGTGCCGAATTTTCCTGTCGCGGCCGCGCTCCGCGCCGAACCGGAACTGCAGGCGTGCCCCGTCGCCATTTTCGAAGGCAAACCTCCCCTGGAAAAAACTATCGCAGTGAATGAAAAAGCCGCTCGCCTGGGTATCGCGCCGGGCATGACCAAGGCCCAAGCCGAACTGAGCTCCGAACTAGCCCTGCGCCCGCGATCTCCGCTGCAGGAATCCGCCACGCACGCGGCTCTGCTCGATTGCGCCCAGTCATTCTCCCCCTGCGTGGAAGACTCCGCCTGCGACACAGCCCTGCTCGATCTCGCAGGCATGGAATCCCTTTTCGGATCGCAGCCGGAAATTTCTTGCGCCATCTACAACCGTGCCGCCACGCTCGGGCTCGCAGCCAACGTTGCTGTAGCTTCCAATCCCGATGCGGCCATTCTCGCCGCCCGTGGTTTTACGGGTGTCACCGTGATCCCCGCAGGCAAAGAAGCAGAGCGCTTGGGATCTCTTCCTCTGGAAGTTTTGTTCGCGAACCGAATCGAGAAAGACGGTTTGGAAGAAGATCAAAGAGCCGCCGACCGTCTGCTCGAAACCCTCGCCCGCTGGGGCATACGCAATCTGCACGCCTTGGCTGCGCTCCCGGAAGTTGCATTCAGCGAACGTCTCGGGCAAGAAGGTCTGAGACTCCAGCAGTTGGCGCGTGGCGCCGCTTCGCGCACGTTGGTCCCCGTAGAAGCGCCGCTGATATTTGAAGAAGCAGTCGAACTGGAGCACTCCATCGTCCTGCTCGAGCCTCTGGCCTTTCTCCTGAATCGCCTGCTCGAACAACTCTGCGCCCGGTTAGGTTCCCGCGCCCTGGCCACACAAGAACTGCGCCTCACCCTGGAACTAGAAAACTTCTCCGCACGCAATCAACAATCAAAAATCAATAATCAACAATTCCTTCGCACTCTCCGCCTCCCCCAACCCATGCTCGATGCCAAAGTTTTTCTAAAATTGCTGCAACTGGATTTAAATGCGCATCCTCCCGGCGCGCCCATCGTGAAGATCCATCTGGCCGCCGAACCCGCACGCCCGCGTTTCGCCCAGGGCGACCTGTTTCTGCCGCCCTCTCCGGAACCGGAAAAACTGGAGCTTACCCTCGCCCGCATCGCCAGCATGGTCGGCGAAAACAATGTGGGAGCGGTGGAATTGCTCGACACGCATCGAGCCGAAGGATTCCGTATGCGGCGCTTCGTATCTGATGCCCCACGAAAAAGTGAGCGAGAAAAAAATCCCGACACGTCAGAAGAAAAACCTGCGGTCGCGGCTCTGCGCCGTTTCCGTCCTCCGCTGCGCGTCCATGTGACCTTGGAAAAATCTCAGCCCACGCGCCTGGCCTGCGCCAGGAAAAAAGAAGTCCAAGGCGATGTGCTCTGGAAAGCCGGCCCCTGGCGCTCCTCCGGCGACTGGTGGGAGCGCGAAGCCTGGTCTCGCGACGAGTGGGACCTAGCCTTACGAAACGGAGAGGCCATCTCTTTCTACCGCCTCGTGCACGATCTGCTCGGAGGTAGCTGGTTTGTGGAAGGAACGTATGACTAGGTTTTAAGTAACGCCGGCGTCTCGCCCGGCTGTCGCGGGGCGTCCCCGCCCCTCGCACCGGCCGGACGGGAAAAGCTGGCAACTCTGAGGCGCCGCAAGCAGTGGCGGCAAGAACGCCGCCACGACAGCCGCCGGGACGGCGGCGCTACAACGTTGATCTCAGGTAGCAGTGTCCCTGGCAACTGATGTACATCGAACTCCACGCCCGCTCTGCTTTCAGCTTCCTCGAAGGCGCGTCCCTGCCCGAGGAATTAATCGGAGTGTGCGCCCACCTCGGCCAGTCCGCAATGGCGCTGCTCGATACCGACGGAGTTTACGGCGCACCGCGTTTTCACCTGGCCGCAAAAAAAATTGGCCTCAGGGCGCACATCGGCGCGGAAGTAACGGCGGTTTTACCACGGAGACACAGAGACACAGAGAAAATCCATCAAAAATCAAAAATCATCAATCAACAAGTTAAGAATTCCTCCGTGCCTCTGTGTCTCCGTGGTGAATTCCGCCTTCCCCTCCTCGTCTCCTCCCGCGCCGGTTACCAAAACCTATGCCGCCTAATCACCAAAATGAAGTTGCGCGCAAAAAAAGGCGAAGGCGCCGTCTGCTCAGACGAACTCCAGGAGCATGCCCACGGCCTCATCTGCCTCACCGGCGGGACGGAGGGCCCCCTGGCCGCAGCCCTGCAACAAGGCGACATCGAAGAAGCTCGACGCCATGTCGATCAACTCATCGGCATCTTCGGCCCTAAAAATGTCTATGTCGAATTACAACGTCACTTCCAGCGTGAAGAAGAATCGCGCAATCGCGCCGCCATCACCATCGCTCGTTCTCTGAATCTTCCTCTGCTCGCCACCAACGGAGTTTGCTATGCCATCCCCCAGAGTCGCGAACTTTGTGACGCCTTCACCGCCATCCGTAACCATCGCACTCTGTCCACCGCCGGACGCCTGCTTACCCGCAACGCCGAGCGCTTTCTGAAATCTCCGCAGGAGATGCAGCAACTCTTCGCCGATCTGCCCGAAGCCCTCGCCAACACACTTGAACTTTCGTCTCGTCTGGAATTCTCGCTCAACGATCTCGGCTACGAATTCCCACGCTACCCCGTGCCCGAAGGCGAGACCATGAATTCGTTTCTGCGCGACCAGGCCTGGGCAGGTTTTTGCCAGCGCTATGGCCGCGCCTCCCACGACATGCAAACCCGCGCCCGCAGCCAGATCGAGAAAGAACTGGCTCTCATCGAAAAACTCAAACTCGCCGGATATTTCCTCATCGTCTGGGACCTGGTCCGCTACTGCCGCGAACAAAACATTCTGGTGCAAGGGCGCGGATCCGCTGCCAACAGCGCCGTCTGCTACTCGCTCGGCATCACAGCAGTCGACGCCGTCAGCATGGAACTGCTCTTCGAGCGATTTCTTTCCGAAGAGCGCGGCGAGTGGCCCGACATCGATCTCGACCTGCCTAGCGGTGACGAACGCGAAAAAGTTATCCAGTATGTCTACCAGCGATACGGCGCGCGCGGCGCCGCCATGACCGCCAACGTCATCACCTACCGCAACCGCATGGCCGCCCGCGAAATGGGCAAGGCACTGGGCTTCGATCCGGAAACTCTCCAGAAAATTTCCTCCGCCGTCGCCACCTGGGAATTCCGAGACGAAAACGATGCCCTCGACCGCCGCTTCCGCGACGCCGGACTCGACCTCAACCATCCCCGCCTGCGCAAATATTACGAACTCTGCATCGCCGTGCAGGACCTGCCGCGCCATCTCGGCCAGCACTCCGGCGGCATGGTCATCTGTCAGGGACAACTCGATTCCGTCGTCCCGCTCGAGCCCGCCTCCATGCCCGGCCGCGTCGTCGTGCAGTGGGACAAAGAAGATTGCGCCGACATGGGCATCGTCAAGGTCGATCTGCTCGGCCTCGGCATGATGGCTGTACTTAAAGACTCCATCGAACTCATTCACGACCATTATCACGAGGAAGTCGACCTGGCGCATCTTCCATCCGATGACCCGCAGGTCTATTCCGCGCTGCAGCAGGCCGACACCGTGGGCCTGTTTCAGGTGGAAAGCCGTGCGCAAATGGCTTCTCTACCGCGCCTGCTTCCGCGGCGCTTCTACGACATCGTGGTGCAGGTAGCGATCATCCGCCCCGGCCCGATCGTCGGCCAAATGGTGAATCCCTTCATCCTTCGCCGTCAGAAACGTGAAGAAGTGACGTATCCCCATCCTTCACTTGAGCCGGTGCTCAAGCGCACGCTCGGCGTTCCGCTCTTTCAGGAACAACTGCTGCGCATCGCCATGATCGCCGCCAACTTCAGCGGCGGCGAAGCGGAAGACCTGCGCCGCGCCATGGGCTTCAAGCGCTCGCAGTCGCGCATGCGCGAAATCGAAGCCAAACTGCGCGCCGGCATGACGCAAAACGGCATCCCGCCGAAAGCGCAGGAAGAAATTATTCTCTCCATCACTTCCTTCGCGCTCTACGGATTCCCCGAATCGCACGCCGCCAGCTTCGCCCTGCTCGCCTACGCCAGCGCTTATCTGAAATGCCGCTACCTGGCCGCCTTCACCGCCGCCCTGCTCAACAACCAGCCCATGGGATTTTATTCCCCCGCGACGATAGTCAAAGACGCGCAGCGTCACGGTCTGAAGTTGTTGCCGGTAGATGTGACACGCTCTGACTGGAAATGCACGCTGGAAGCCGTCAGCTCTCAGCTCTCAGCTCTCAGCAAGATCACTCTGGAAGCCGTTAAAACGTCAGCCGTGGAGCGGCGAAAGAATGGAGCCCACGGCGCAAGCCGTGGGAAAGCAGAAGAAAGGAATAATCAAGCCCCGGAGGGGCGAAAGAATATTGGGCTGCGCATGGGCCTGCGCTACGTCCGCGGCCTGCGCGAAGAAGCCGCTCAAGCATTACTGCGAGAACGCATGCGCACTCCCTTCACATCCATCCATGATCTGACCCGCCGAGTTCCCGAACTGCGCAAAGACGAACTCACTACCCTGGCCGAAATTGGTGCGTTAAACGCAATCGGACATTTACCACAGAGCCACAAACACACGGAGAATCAAGAAGGCCGCGGATATTCACGGATTCGCACGGATTCAATCAACAATCAAAAATCAACAATCGAAAATTCTTTCGTCCACTCCCTCCACCGCCGCGACGCCCTCTGGCAAGTCGAACGCGCCGTACGTGTCTCCGGCCCCCTGCTAGAAGCACAGCCCGAGCCCGACTCGCCCTCGCCGCTGCAGCGCATGAATCATGAAGAGCGCCTGGTCGCCGACTTCCAAGGCACCGGCCTGACCGTAGGTCCGCATCCCATGGCTTACCGCCGCGAATGGCTCACTGCCATGGGCATTCGCCGCGCCAGCGAACTGCGCGACCTTCCCAGCGGCAAACGCCTGCGCATTGGCGGATGCGTTATTACCCGCCAGCGCCCGGGAACTGCCAAAGGATTTGTGTTTTTAAGTCTGGAAGATGAAACCGGAGTCGCCAACGCCATCGTCACGCCCGACTTGTTTCATCAGAATCGCCTGCTGCTCACCAGCGAGCGCTTCCTCGCCGTGGAAGGAATTCTTCAAAATCAGGACAACGTCATCTCCGTCAAAGCCGAACGCGTGCTGCCGCTGTTCGTTACGAAAGCCGAAACCGTTTCGCACGACTTTCATTGAGATTCGAAATCCCTGCTATCATGCCTCCCGCAAACGGAGGCGCGGCCATACCCGAGAACATTCTCAACGCGGGAACCAACCTCGCCCGAGCCGAGCAAACCAGGCTTCAGCGGCAGCAAATCAATCAGGAGCGCCTTCAACGAATCGCGCGCCACAAGCAGGCCGTCGCGGCCCACAAGCTTGCGCGTGCCGCCGTTCCAGATACCCCCAGGCCCCTGAATCTGTTTGCGGACGGGGATTCCTGGTTCGATTACCCGCTCCCTGTTTTTAGGCCAAACGACGTCATTTGCTCCATCGGCAATCACGGCGCCCCGCAACCCCTCATCCTCAACCTGGCCCACTACGGCGACGAGGCCCGCGACGACCTCGGAGTCGAACAACGTCAACGCATCCTCGGCAATCTCACCGACCCCGAAAACGGCACCTTCGATGCGATCCTGTTTTCTGGCGGAGGCAACGACACCGTGGGCAATCAGTTCTGCCTCTGGCTGCGCGACTACGCACCCGGAATGACGCCGAGTGAAGGCATCAACGTGCCGCGCCTGGGCGCCGTGCTCGGGGTCGTTCGCAGCGCCTATGAAGATCTCATTTCTATGCGTGACCAGGTTGCGCCGCAATGCCCGCTCTTTATTCACGCCTACGACTTTGCCATTCCGAGCGGCCGAGGCGTTTGCGACGACACTATTGGCCCATGGCTGAAGCCCTCTCTGGATTATCGCGGCTGGAAGGATCCGGCCACGGCCAGCCAGGTGGTGAAAGAGTTTCTGCTGCAATTCCGGGCCACGCTCGTGCAAATCGCGGACACTCACAAGAATGTTGTCTATGTGGAAACCCAAGGCACGTTCGGCCCGAACGACTGGGCCAATGAATTGCACCCATCGCCGGATGGCTTTGACAAGATAGCCGCCAAATTCCTCGCAGGGCTCAGGACGATCTTCCCCGGACGAATCTAGAGCTGGCCCGGACGAGTCTAGCGCTGCCTGCTCACTTCCCCGTGTAACTGACCCTCCAGATCGAATTCGACCCGTCGTCACTCACCAGCAGCGAACCATCCGGCGCCGCCGTGATCCCCACCGGACGCCCCCACACGCGCCCGTCCGGCAACACGAATCCAGTCAGGAAATCCTGATACTCTCCCGTTGCACGGCCCGTCTGATGCAGCGGCACACGAATCACTTCATAGCCCACGCGCACCGCCTTGTTCCACGATCCATGTTCGGAAGCAAAAATATCTCCGTCATACTCGTTGGGGAACTTGTCAGCCTGATAGAACGTAAATTCCAGAGACGCGTTGTGCGGTTGCAACAGCACGTCGGGAACAATCGTCTTATCCTTCAATTCGGGATGCTTTCCTTGCTGCCGCGGATCCTGATGCGCCCCCATATACCACCACGGCCAGCCATAGAATCCGCCGTCCTCAACGTGCGTGATGTAGTCGGGAACTAGGTTGTCCCCCAGCGCGTCGCGTTCGTTGACCGAGCACCACAGTTCGCCTGTCTTCGGATTGATTGCGATCCCGCCTCCGGCATTGCGAATGCCATAGGCATACACCTTCAATTGGCAATTCGTGGGATCGCAGGCCAGAATGTCGGCGCGATCTTTCTCGGCGGGATGCGTGTCGGTATCGTCATCGTTCGAAGCCGAACCTACTCCCACAAACATTCTCTTGCCATCCGGAGAAAACGCGATGGCGCGAGTCCAATGCCCGCCCCCCGCTGGCAGGTCAGCCACGTGCTGCGATTCTCCGCTCGCTTTCAAATCTCCATTGTGATACGGAAACCGAATCACTTCGTTGGTGTTACCGACATAGATCCACTGCGGATCCGGCCCGGGCGGATAAAACGCAATCCCGTAGGGCCGCTTGAGACCCTCGGCAAAGACTTGCGTTTGTTCCGGTTTCCCCTCAGCTGTCATCCCGCGAAACACGCGTATACGTCCAGGATCGCTCTCCGCCAGGAAGATGTCTCCATTCGGTGCAGTCTTCAGCCATCGCGGATTGTCGAGTTCCGACGCGTACAGTTCTACCTTAAATCCCGCGGGCGCCACCGGCCACGCACTCTGCGGACGCGCCACCACCTGGGCGCCGTTCTGCGCCGAGTCCGTCGCATACGGCTGCGGCAAATCCTTGACCGTGATCTTGCGCGTCGTCCCCGGCTTCTCATAGCGGAAATCCGTGAATGGCGCGTTCGGGGCGGCACCCCTCACCTTGGTTCCAGCAACTTCCGGCTGTGGGGCCGACGTTGGGCCGGCGCCCGCTTTGCCTGACGTCATCGTCTTTCCCGAAGCCATCGCCTCTACATAGGTCACGACCTGCCAGCGCTTTTCTTCCGGCAGCGCCGCCCACGACGGCATGCCGTTATCCTTATCTCCCTTGGTGATAAACCAGAAAATCTCGCCCGCGCTAACTCCATTCAGTTTCCCGTCCACGAGCGAAGGCACGTTGCCCGTACCCTGTCCCGTTTTTCCGTGACAAGCCAAACAGTTTCGCGCATAAGCTTGCTTTCCGGCGTCCACCGCGGCCGGCTGACCCGCGTACGGATTCTTCATAGCTCTCGCCGACGCCGGCGCATCATGAAAAGGTTGGTCGACCGCCTGCAGTACGGCCGCGGAAAGAAGAGAAAAAAGAACTGCCGGGACGATCCTACTTGCACCCAAACGCATAAGTGTCCTCACGGGTCAATTTCCCATTTAGATTAAGCGTTGAGCGTAAAAGATGCGAGTCTAAAAAGGCTCACAAGTCATAGCGGTCGCGTAGGCCTTGCAAAGCCGCCGGATGGTGCCCCGTTGTCGCGCCTCTCCCATGAAGGTCTAGCCGGTCTTTTTCAGTTCTGCAGCTTCAGTTTGCGCCGAACCATCCCCGCCAAAGAGAGCATGCCCGTGCCAAACAGGATCATTGTGCCAGGTTCCGGAACAGGCGCGTACCCAATGAATTCCTGCGGCGTGCCGTTCGCCGACTGCGAGCCTGGAATTGGCGTGTAGAGCACCAGACCTTTGAACGCACTGTTCGGCGCGGCTGCCGCTAAGGTAAGGTATTGCTGCTCAAGGCTGCCCGCCCCACTCGACTGGAAGAACGATGAGTTCTGCGCATTCGCCGAGAACAGACCCCAGATGGCGAAGTTGCCCACGTTTACCGCGATGGTACCGTTCAGGATGTTCTTAAAGATCAGTCCCGCGGCCTTGTAATCTAAGAGTTGGTTGCCGAACAGCCCCTGACCGCTCAGAAGTCCAACCACGTGAGCCTTCCAGGTTTCCCCGATCGTAACCTCATTGTCATAGGTGTCACAGATGAGTGGGACTGGACTGCCACCGTTAATTGAGAAGTTGTAGGGGTAGGTATAGACGCCGCCCGCACTGTCCCCCCCCACGCTCACTAGCTGCATGTCAACAGTTGAATTAGCAAAAACCGCACTTGTGCACATCGACAGCATGGCCAGAACGAAGAGAAAGATTGCCGCAAAACGAAGCGACCGCATTTTTGTTATTTTCCTCCGCCGGACCGGCCGGTTTGTTCCGGCGCCCGGATCACTCATCTAAATCGGCGCACAAACAGAAGAAGGAACCCCGTTACCTCGGCATCTTTGGTAATCTCGCAAGGACCACTCGAGTAGCCTTTGCCGGTTCGTTGCTCCGTTGCAAGGTTTCTGCCGCTCCGCGCCACCTAATCTTTCAAGCATCGCAATAGCCATAGCTGCGGTTCGAGGAATGCATGACTTAGCGCCGGTTCAGACGCGCCCAGTGCAATCCATTGCATACCTGAGGAGGAATCTCGTCTGCGAACGCTACGCTGGTACTCCCCTTTTAGTAATACCCTGCAGTCGCGTGCAGGTAACCGATGTTTAGGGGTTCGATCTCGCGGAGAACAAGAACGCGAAAAGATCAAAGTAATGTCGAATTGCTCGCGCGAGAGCCTAGACAGGCATTACAGGCGAAGCAAGCCATGAGTCTCGAATCCGGCGCTAACAGATCTGACAGCAGGTAGCCAGAAGAGCGAAAAATGCGAGGTTGGTAGCGCTACCGGGAATCGAACCCGGGTTTGAAGATTGAGAATCTTCCGTCCTAACCCCTAGACGATAGCGCCGCAAAACGAGCCTAAATTATAACAAAGCGTCATTACTTCCTTATTTCGGGGTCCGTTGTATCCCCCTTTGGCTACCCACTTGCCACTCGGAATTCCGAACTGCCTCATTGCATTTTTTTGTGCAACTTGCCCCCTTCCACAGCCCGGTAAGAGATATAGTAGATATAACTTCCTTAATCTGAGACTGATCGCAACCACAAATTCGCAGGGGCAGCGTGTATGTTGTTCATTCATCAACAAATCCAATCATTCCTAAACTTAGGAGTATGCAAGGAGTATCCCATTATGGCTAAACCGAGGTTCCCTAAAAACAGCAACGACTTGAAAGAACCCATGTCCAGCACCAGCGGCCTTCCATCCTTGTCCGATACGAAGTCCGACACTAGGTTCGAAAGTAAGTCCGACAGCAGCGTTGGATTGGCGGAAGTCCCGCCGGCGAGCGCCGTGACGGAAGGCAAGAAGACAGAATCCAGAAAACCCGCAAGAAAGCCGGAAATCGTCAAAACGGAGGCGCGCGCCAATCTCGTTCCCATCAATGTGGAGGACGAAATCCGCCGCTTCGCCTACTTGCTCGCTGAACGTCGTGGATTTGAGCCGGGCCACGAATCCGAAGACTGGTTGGCTGCCGAGCGCGAGATTCGTCAACGCTACCGCCAGCAGAGCGCGTAGCGTCCGTTCCTTGACGCCGTCTGGCGGCCGAGCCCCGGCCGCCGAGCGGCGAAAACGCGTGCCGCAGCGGTCCTTCCGTCTCGTTTAGGATTTCCTTCAAATCTCGGCAGCGAGCCCTTGCTGATCCCGAGCCTTCGAGGTCCGCGCCGTTTCGGCTTGTGGTTGCCTGTACCCTCGGTTTCTGAAAAAATACATTGGGGTTCTCCCACATGGCGCAAATTGGTAGTTTTGCCTTGCTCCTCGCATTGGCGTTGAGCATCTATTCGTTCGGAGTTGGCCTTGTCGCCCTCTTCTTTCAAGGCGAGCCCAACTGGGAACGCCTGGGCGAAACCGCTCGCCGCGCCGGCGTGGTTGTATTCGGAGCCGTGTTCCTCGCCGCCATCGCCCTCGTCGTCGCCGCCTTCCGCGACGATTTCACCATCGCCTACATCTTTCACCATAGCAATCGCGACCTTCCTGCTCCTTACAAGTTCGCAACTTTATGGTCCGGCCAGGAAGGCTCGTTGCTGTTCTGGTCGTTGCTTCTGGCGGGATACGGCTTCGTCCTTCGCCTGCGCTACAAGACCGATCCGCGCCTCTTCGCCTACGCTTCCGTCGTCCTTGCCGGCTGTGCAGATCTTCTTTCTCGCGCTGGTGAATTTCGCGGCAAACCCCTTCGGCCTTCTCGAAGGTCCGCTGCGCGCCGATGGCAGCGGCCTGAATCCTCTGCTGCAATATCCCGAGATGGTTATCCATCCGCCCATGCTCTACCTGGGCTACGTCGGATTCACCGTGCCCTTCGCCTTCGCCCTCGGCGCGCTGATCATGAAGTATCCCGGCGAAAAATGGATTCACATCACCCGCCGCTGGACCATGGTCACCTGGGGATTCCTCACCTGCGGAATTTTCCTCGGCGCGCACTGGGCCTACGCCGTGCTCGGATGGGGCGGCTACTGGGGATGGGATCCCGTCGAAAACGCTTCCCTCATGCCCTGGCTCGTCGGCACCGCCTTCCTGCACTCCGTCATGATGCAGGAGAAGCGCGGCATGCTGAAAGTCTGGAACATGTGGCTGGTCTTCGCCACCTTCTGGCTGGCGATTCTCGGAACCTTCCTCACTCGCAGCGGCATCATCAGCTCCGTCCACGCCTTCGCGCAGTCGTCGATCGGCAGCTGGTTCGCCTGGTTTCTCGCCATCAGTTTCGCGGTCTTCGTTTTTTTCTTCTTCAAGAACAAAGAGCATCTGCGCAGCGAACACAAACTCGAGTCGCTGATCTCCCGCGAGTCGAGCTTCCTGTTCAACAATCTTCTCTTCGTGCTGCTCTGCTTCACCGTGCTGTGGGGCACGTGGTTCCCCAAAATTTCCGAACTGGCGCAAGGCAACAAGGTCACCGTCGGCGCGCCCTTCTATAACCGCGTCGCGATCCCCGTCGCGCTGCTGCTCCTGATCCTCACCGCCGTCGGCCCGCTGCTGGCCTGGCGCAAGACGTCCTTCGAAAGCCTGAAGCGCAATTTCCTGTGGCCCACCATCGGCGCCGTCGCCGTGATGGCATTCCTCATGATCACTCCCGCAAGCTGGGGATCGCCCTTCGGCCTGCGCCCCTGGCAAGACGTCGCCTATTTCTATTCGCTGATGGCCATCGGCCTCTCGGTACTGGTCACGTTGACTATCGCCAGCGAATACTACCGCGGCGGCAAAGTCATCGCCGGACACACCGGCCAGGGCATGTTCGCCTCCATGGTCCAACTCACGCACCGCAACACCCGCCGTTACGGCGGCTACATCGTCCACTTCGGCGTGGTCGTCGTCATCATCGGATTCGCCGGCTCCGCCTTCAATCAGGACAAAGAGCAGGAAATGGGCTACGGCGACAAAATGACCATCGGCAGCTACACCCTGGTCTGCCGGTCCTACACCGAGGAAGACATCCCGAACTATGCCGGCGAGTGGGCCATGCTCGATGTCTACAAAAACGGCAAGCAGATCGACACGCTCACGCCCGAGCGCCGCTTCTACAAGGCCAGCCGCCAGACCTCGACCATGCCGTTCATCCGATCCACGCTCAAAGAAGACCTTTACCTCGTGTACGAAGGCCTGAACCAGGACACAGGCCGCCCGATTCTCAAAGCGCATCTTAATCCGTTGGTGATGTGGATCTGGCTCGGCGTCTGGATCATCCTCGGCGGCACCGTGCTGGCCCTGGTCCCGAACGCCCCAGCCCCAGTCCGCGTCGCAGCAGCAAGGCTGGTGGAACACGCAGTCCCAGTGGCCACAGGAGACTAGCAGTTCGAGTGTGGAGCAGTTTAATGGGCGGACAGCCGCCCTCGGCTGTCCGCCGGGCGTAGCTCGGCAGCTTTTGAGTCTCGCCGACGAAGCGGCGAAAGACTACGAGCCCACGGCGCAAGCCGTGGGTGCGCCGAACAGAAGATGAACAAGCCCAGAGGGGCGAAAGAAATAGGCCAGCAGTTTCAGTGCTGGGTAAATGGGACAAAGACAAACCGAGTTCCCGAAGCGACAGCAAGCAAGACCGGAATATCGAATGATGACGAGACCCAACCCAATCCTGCGCCGCCTCCTCCACTGCGGCCTGCTCGCTCTCGCCGTCTTCGCCCTCGCCGGCGCCGGCGATCCCGCCACGCGCTTCAACGAACTCGGCCACCAGATGATGTGCATCTGCGGCTGCGACCAGATTCTCCTCGAATGCAACCACGTCGGCTGCCCCGACTCCGACGGCATGCGCAACGAACTGATGACCGCCGTCAGCCGCGGCGACAGCGACAGCCTGGTCGAGCAATCCTTCGTGCAGAAATACGGTCCCACGGTTCTCGCCGCTCCCACCACCACTGGCTTCGACCGCACCGCCTGGATCGTTCCCTTCGTCGCGCTGGCGTTGGGACTCAGCATCGTCGTGCTAGTCGATCCGCGCCTGGAAGAATCGTCCCGCGCCCGCCATCGCCGACGGCCTGCGCCCCGTCCGCGGCGCCGAACTCGAACAATTCCGCGACCAGGCGCGCAAGGAGACCGACCTATGAGCTTCGAACTGGCCTGCTGCCTTCTGGCAACCGTCGCCGCGCTCTTCTACATCTTCTATCTCCCGGCAACCTTCTTCGTCGGCCCAGAGAAGACGCGCGCCTCCTACCTGCGCGAGCGCAAAGACGCCGTCTACGAAAACCTCCGCGACCTGAACTTCGAATTCAAAGCCGGCAAAATGCCCGACGTCCGACTATCAGTCGCTGAAAGCGTCCCTGCAGGACGAAGCCGCCACCCTCCTGGCCGAAATCGCCCGCCTCGAAGGCAAAGCCGCATCGAGCCCAAGAAAAGCGAGACCATGAAAGGACGTTAAACCTTGCAATGCCCTGTCATCCTGAGCGTAGCGGGAAGCGCGCAACGCGCACTTCCCGCGAAGTCGAAGGACCCCTTTCCTCTCAATAACGCCTCGCGGCCCGAAGAGGCGTTCTCACACGGGTCACGCAACGCTCGCTTAATAAGCGTCATCTCTCTCATTTCCTCCTGCTCTCCTCCCTCGCCGCCGCCCAAACCCTGACCGGCACCGTAAAAAACTCCACCACCAACAAGCCCGCCGCAGGCGACGAAGTCGTCCTCCTCAGCCTCGGCCAAGGCATGGAAGAAGCCGGCCGCACCAAGACCGACGCCAAAGGCAATTTCACCTTCAAACTCGACACCCAGGGACCCCATCTGGTCCGCGTAATCCACCAGGAAGTCACTTATCACCGCATGGCCCCTCCGGGAACGACCTCGGTCGAGGTCGAGGTCTACGACGTCGGCAAGAAGAGTCGAAGGCATCACAGTCGTCGCCGACATCATGCGCTTCCAGGCTGCTCAAGGCCAGCTCCAGGTCGAGCGCACCTTCGCGGTTAACAATGCCTCCAAGCCCCCGCGCACTCAGATGAACGAGCACAATCTGGAGTTCTACGTCCCCGACGGCGCGACCATCACCGAAGCGCAGGCCATGACCGCCGGCGGCCAGCCGGTGAAGTCCGCGCCGGTTCCCGAGGACAATTCCAGAAGCCGTTACGCTTTCCTCTTCCCACTTCGCCCCGGCGAGACGCGATTCAGCGTCATCTACACCCTTCCCTACACCGGCAGCGCGAATATCGATCCCAAGATCGTTTATCCCCTGGAACACTTTGTCGCCATCGCGCCCAAATCGATGACGTTCTCCGCCGCTCCGGGCACCAGTTATCGAATCGCGCCCTTCCCCGGCCAACCCGACGCCAACGTCGAAGTTGCCTCCAGCATGAAGGTGGGCGAGCCCATGGCATTCAAGCTTTCCGGCGAAGGCATGTTGGCGGCGCCGCCAGATGAGGACGGCCAGCAAAGCCAGAGCCAGTCTTCATCTTCTGCGCAACCGGAAAGCCGACCCGGCGGCGGTCTCGGCCCGCCCATCGACGCCCCCGACCCTCTTCAGAAATATCGCTGGCAAATTCTCGCCGCATTCGCCCTGCTACTCGTCGTCGGCGGAGTCTACGTAGCTTCGCGCCAGCAAGCCGCCAATCGCGTCGCCCGGTCCAAAGGAAAAGCCCTGCCGTCCTTGGAAGAAGACGAAGACTATCTAGCCGCGGATCCTCCCACCTCGCGCGAGAGCCGCAGCAGTGAAGCTCGCCTGAGCGAACCGCGTTCGCAGTCGCAGCGTCGCTCCTCGTCCATGCTGCTCGAAGCCCTGAAAGAAGAACTCTTCGAACTCGAAGTGGAACACAAACAAGGCCGCATCTCGCAGCAGGAATACGAAAGCGCAAAGTCGGCCCTGGACCAAACCCTGCAGCGCGCCCTGAAACGCGAAGCGCAAAAGGCCTAACCCACCGCCCGTTCATAAGGCCTAAGCAATGCTCCGTAGGGGCGATCGAAAATAGCCCGGCGTTTCCAACGCCGGGGAAAGCTGTGACATCCAACCTTGACGTCCACAGCCAAGGAAGCGCACCATGTGAAAGGGCCGATAAGAAGGCAGGAACGTAGGAACGTATGTACAACTCCTTATTTCTCAAGATTTTACCCGCAACTCATTGAGCCCTATAGATTCTTAATCGATTTTCCCGCTAAGTTGATGATTCCAAGAGATCGCGGGGGAGGGAGGGTATCCCGCAAGCCCGATTTTCCCAAATCGCGACTCATGCATCTCCCCACCCCACCCAACATCCAATGAATTAGCTTCACAAAATTATGGGAAACACATTCAAGACCGCGTTCCTGCTGACCGCGCTCACGCTGCTTCTGATGTTCTTCGGCCGCTATTTCGGCGGCCAGAACGGGATGTTCGTGGCGCTGGCCTTCGCCGCCGTCATGAACTTCGTCTCGTATTTCTACTCCGACAAGATCGCTCTGGCCATGTATCGCGCCCAGCCCGTTACGCGTGAAGAATTGCCGCGCGCCTACGCCACTCTCGAGCGCCTCACGCAAAAAATCGGCATTCCGATGCCGAAGATTTATGTAATCCCGACGGAGTCGCCCAACGCGTTCGCAACGGGACGCAATCCGAGCCACGCCTCGGTCGCCGTCACTCACGGGATTTTGAGTTTACTGAACGATGAAGAGCTCGAAGGCGTTCTGGCGCACGAACTCGGCCACGTCAACAACCGCGACATCCTGATCAGCTCCGTAGCGGCAACAATCGCGGGCGCGATTACGATGCTAGCCAGCATGGGACGCTTCGCCATGCTCTTCGGCGGCTACGGAGGCGGCGACCGCGACCGCCGCGATGGCGGAGGCCTGGCCGGGCTCTTCATGCTGATCGTGGCGCCCATTGCTGCTACGTTGATTCAGCTTGCCGTCTCGCGCTCGCGCGAATATCAAGCCGACGCGACCGGCGCGCATTTCACCGGCAATCCCTACGCCCTTGCCAGCGCCCTTCAAAAGCTCGACGCCTACTCGCGCCGCGTGCCCATGCAGGCGAGCCCTTCGACCGCACATTTGTTCATCATTCAGCCGTTGCTGGGAATGAATTTCGGCAGCCTCTTCTCGACCCATCCCCCGATCGCGAAGCGCATCGAGCGCCTGACCGGAAGGCCCGCGGAGTTTATGCAGTAGCGCTATCAGCTATCAGCTCTCGGCAAAACCCATATCCATCGCGTTGCTCGGGCAGGCAGGGTATGGATAGTTATCGTAGAGTCTGGTCGCAAGCATAGCCGGGTTTTGCGTTCTAAGAAGGACCTGTCGTCCCGAGCGAAGCGAGGGATCTTGGTGTAGCTGAGAGCTGGTCCTATGACGTACGTAACCCCACGCTCTCGATGCCCAATAGTAAAATCGAAACAATGTCGCCCGAGACTGCCATCGCTGTTTCTCACAAAGCTGCCGAACTCGAAAAGGCTCTCCGCCGCGTGATTCGCGGCAACGATGATGTCGTCCGTCTAGCGCTGGTCAGCATTTTCGCGCGTGGACACTTGCTGATTGAAGGCGTTCCCGGCGTTGGCAAGACCACGCTCGGACAGGCACTCGCGCGTGCCATCGATTGCACGTTTCAGCGCGTGCAGTTCACCAGCGACATGCTGCCCTCCGACGTTCTGGGCATCTCGGTTTATTCCGCTCTCGAACAGGAATTTGAGTTCAAACGCGGGCCGGTATTTACCAACGTTCTGCTGGCCGATGAAATCAACCGCACTACTCCTAAGACGCAGTCGGCGTTGCTCGAGGCCATGAATGAAGGCCAGGTCACGGTCGATGCCCACTCTTACGAGTTACCGCAACCATTTCTTGTAATCGCGACGCAGAATCCGGTGGAGCATCACGGAACGTATCCGCTACCCGAGTCGCAACTCGATCGTTTTCTGATGCGCGTGCGCATGGGATATCCCGACGCCCAGGCCGAGCGCCAAATCCTCCGTTCCGAAGCAGGAGCCGCGCACTTAGACGATCTCCTATCCGTTCTCACCGGCGCTGATGTGCTCGAAATGCAGCAGGCAGTGAAGCAGATCCGTGTGGACGAATCTCTGGTCAGCTATGCTCTCGAAATCGTGCGCCGCACGCGCGAATCGGAATTTCTTTCGCTCGGCGTTTCACCGCGCGGATCGCAAGCTCTCTACCGCGCCGCGCAAGCTATGGCCTTCCTCGAAGGCCGCACCTTCTGCACTCCGGAAGATTTCAAACCGCTGGTCGTCCCCGTCTTCGCGCATCGAGTCGTCGTGAACGGCCTCTACGCCTCGACACTGAAAAAATCCGAGCAGTCCGACCAGGTACTGAAAGAGATTATCGAAAACGTTCCCGTCCCCGTGTGAGAGCAATGGCCGGGTTGCTCAAGGCTATCCTCTAAATGACTTTGGGAAAGGGACGGCTTCAGCCGTGCCGCTTGAAACCACGATGCGGGCTTTAGCCCCTGAGGAATTTCATACCGGACTATAATTCTCCCGCCATGTCCTTCCTTCGCTTTCTCATGCTGCTTTCCCTCGTCGCCTGGATCGGCGGACTAATGTTCTTTGCATTCGTTCTGGCGCCGACGGCGTTTCAGGTTCTGCCCAACACCCATCTCGCCGGCAACGTCGTTGGACGCACTCTGAGCAAGCTGCACTGGATCGCCGTCATGTCCGGAATCGTCTTTCTCACCAGTTCTCTGCTCTACAGTCGCTTTACCGAAGGCACCGTGCACGTCTTTGACATGTGTCACGTGCTGATCTGCCTGATGCTTGGGCTCACGTTGCTCTCGCAGTTCTGGATCATCCCACGCATGGACACGATGCGCGCTTCCGTCGGCGACTTCGCGACGGTTGCTTGGGACAACCCCACGCGCGTGCAGTTCGACGCGCTGCATGTGTGGTCGACGCGCGTGGAAGGCACTGTGCTCTTGCTGGGTTTCGTTGCGGTTTACCTAACGGCAGGCGCTTTCTACCGGCGATAAGAAACTACGCGATCCAGTTCCGCTCGCGAGTGCGAGGGCGAGACGCCGACGCTACTTTTTAACGTCGGCTTCGCGCTTGCAGTACTTCGCGGATCTTCAGGGCAAGAGAGTCCAACTCGAACGGCTTCTGCAGAAGGGTTGTTCCAGGCTCGAGGTTTTCGTTAGGAACTGCGCCGAATTCACCTTCCGTGTAGCCGGACATAAAAATTACTTTCATCTCGGGTCGCGACGCGCCCACCCGGCGCGCAACCTCGGAGCCGCGGATGTGCGGCATCACGATGTCGGTCAGCAGCACGTCGATCGTGCCTTTGTATTGCGCGGCGAGCGCGACCGCATCGCCGCCATCCTTCGCTTCCAGCACGGAGTAACCGAGTTCTTGCAAGAACTGGCAGATCATCCAGCGCAGATCGGGCTGATCTTCGGCAACCAGAATCGTCTCCTTGCCGGTGCGCAAAGTTTCGACCGGCGCTTCCACCGGTTGTGGTTTCGCCGGAGTCTCGACGCGCGGGAAAAAGACCCGTAGGGTTGTGCCCCGTCCCGGCTCACTGCTCACCCGCACATGACCACCGCTCGCGCGGACAATGTTGTACACCACCGACAGTCCGAGGCCGGTTCCCTCCTCTTTGCTCTTGGTGGTGAAGAAGGGCTCGAAGATTCTGCTTTGCGTATCGGTATCCATGCCGATGCCGGTATCGGTCACCGACAGCATCACGTAGTCTCCGCGGGACAGCGCGGCTGGCCGGCTCGCTCGGGCCGCCTCGCGGGTAATGTGCGCGGTTTCCAACGTGAGCTTTCCACCCTGAGGCATGGCGTCGCGGGCGTTGACCACAAGATTCATGATGACCTGCTCAATCTGTCCGGGATCGGCGCTGACGCAGCAGGCATTGGGATGAAGCTTGATCACGAATTCCATTTCGTCGCGCAATACGCCGAGGAGCATCTCGCTCATGTGGTTGACCAGTTCGTTGAGATCGAGCACTTGCGGGCTGAACACGTGCTTGCGGCTAAAGGAGAGCAGTTGCCGCGTGAGGCTGGCTGCACTTTCGGTGGTGCGTACAATAGTGTCGACGCTCTTGCGCACGGCGGGAGTGGCGCTTTCCTCCTGCTGCACGATTTCAGCGTATCCCTGGATCACCATGAGCAGATTGTTGAAGTCGTGCGCAATGCCGCCCGCCAGGCGTCCGACCGCCTCCATCTTCTGCGATTGCCGAACTTGTTCCTCAAGCCCGCGCCGGCCGGTGACATCGCGCGAAGTTACCACGATGCCGCCCACGGCAACGTCATTGAGCAGATTATTGCCGACGGACTCCAGCCAAACCCACGAACCGTCCTTACGACGAAAACGATATTCAGGCGGAGCGGCGCTTCCTACGTTAAGCGTGACGCGTTCCAGCGCCGCCCTCACTCCGGGTTCGTCCTCGGGATGAATGAAGGCGAGAAGACTCTTGCCCAGAAGGTCGGAGGGTTTGTATCCGGCCACGCGTTCTATCGAGGGGCTGTGATAAAGCATGGTCCCATCCACGGCGACCACGGTGATCACGTCCGAGAGGTTTTGAATGAGATAGCTGAAACGGTCTTCGCTGCGTCGCAGGATAGCGGCCGCTTCCAGGCGATCTCGAATATCGCGAAAGATGGCCAGAACCGCCGGTCTTCCACTCAACTCGGTCGCGCTGGCGCTGACTTCAACGGGCACGGGCGTTCCGTCGGCCCGGAGCAGTTTCAATTCCCGGTTGCCCGCTGGTCCGGCGGCGTTGGGGATCAGAAATTGCGGGCGGCTTTCGTCATCTTTGTTTTTGGCGGGATGAGGCTGGTCAGAATAAAGCTGAGCGGGATAAAGCTGGGATTCCGGCTTGCCGACAAGTTCTTGCACGGGGATGCCCAGGATTTGGACGGCTTTGTCGTTGGCTTCGAGAATGAGACGAGTCTGCGCGTCGATGACGAGAATAGCGTCATTCGCAGTGTTAATCAGGTTGTGGTATTTCTCTTCGGAAGTGCGAATCTGCTGCAGCACGGCTGAAGACAGGCCAATTCCGATGAACAGCAAGAGTCCGCTCGCCAGGAGCGTGAGGAGAGACAGTACACGGTTAATCCAGCGAGCGCCCTGGCCCAGGGTCGCTGAGAACTCGTCTTCGAGCGGCGTGAGGCGAGCATCGACCGCAGCTACTTGATCGGTGATCGCCGCGATCTTCCGCGCGTTAGGGTGGACCGAATTGATTTCTGCGTGGAGGTCGTCGGCCAGGAAGCGAAGCTGGTCAATGTCGCGATCGCCCTCCGTCCAAATGGCGATGGCGCGCGCCATGTATCCGACGCGGCCGAACCGGCGGAAGAGCATCGCCATACTATCCACGTCTTCGGGACTGTTGCGGCCCTGGATGAAGCCCTGCCGAACCAGCGCCATGTCGAGCGAGGGACGCTGAAGTTCGAACCGAGCCTGCTTGTCCCCAATGGGCACCGCGATTTCCGAAAGGTATTGCTGATAGTCGGTCTCTGCGCGGCTAGCGCCATACTTGGTCAGGCTGAGGACGGCTCGTTTTTCTGATTTCGACCAGAGACCTTCGCCGCCCACGTAGGCGCGGATTCCAGAGAGGATATCCGCGCGGAGCACGCCCAGCAGAAAGACGCAGATTACGATGGCTACAAAAACACCAACAATGATTCGCAACTTAGTGGCGATGGGAAGGCGGCGAAACATTTCTCCCTGAATTCGCATGCGGAGTCCTTGGCCCGGAAGCCTCGACCCGGAAGGCAGGAGTGGCGGAACCCTCAGCTTCCGCGTCCGCAGCGGCGGAAGGTCAATTCATGACGACGCTGTTACAGCAGGCCTGAGGGCAAGCGTTCTAGTTGCTCTTCAGGCGTCCCTAAGCCGTGGTTACAGAATATCGTGGTCGGGGGACGAGCCGTCAAGGTAAATTGATTCCGGAACTCAAACCTTGGAGTTGCGGTGGCGGTTGCCGGAGCGAAAGGCTGCGCTGTCAACCCAATACGCGAGAGCGGAAGCAGTCCGCAACGTGATCGTTCACCATTCCCACCGCCTGCATGAAGGCGTAACAGATGGTAGATCCGACGAAGTTGAAACCGCGCTTTTTAAGATCTTTGCTTATCGCATCGGAGTCGGGTGATCGCGCGGGAACTTGTTTGAGTGACCTCGGCATGTTCCGCCGCGGCTTGCCGTCGACGAATTGCCAGATGTAGCGGTCGAAGCTGCCAAATTCTTTTTGCACTGTGAGAAACGCCTTCGCGTTCGCGATGGTCGAGGCAATTTTGAGTTTGTTGCGGACGATGCCGGGATCGCCCAGCAACTGTTCGATCTTTCGGCGATCGTAGCGTGCGACCTTTCGGGGATCAAATCCCGCGAAGACTTTGCGATAGTTTTCGCGCTTGTTGAGAATCGTGCTCCAACTCAGACCGGCCTGCGCGCCTTCGAGAATAAGAAATTCAAAGAGCTTACAGTCATCGTGCACCGGCACGCCCCATTCTTCATCGTGATAACGGATAGAGAGCTCGCCGCTAACCCATGCACAGCGAACCGGCTGAGGGTTGTCGGATTTTGGCATTCAAAGCTTTTACCACAGAGGGCACTGAGTTCCACAGAGGACTGCAATGCCTACTGCAGCGACTTCGGATTCGACCTGTTGATAGGCGATTTGGTATCGAGCATAGAAACCAGTGGATGAGCACAAGCCGGGATTCCGACTCTGCCATCGCGGATGATTTCTTTGGCGGTCAACTTTTTCCCGTAGAGCTTTTCGTTCGCGCTCCCGTCGGAGCGCAAGGTCGAGCCTTCCAGAGAAACTCCGGCGAACAGGCCTTTGTTGCGCGAGTAGGAAAGGATTTCGGCGTTCATGACGATGTCGGTCGCTCCTTCAGCGGTGCGGCCCTTCGGCCCGGCAGCGGCAGAGGCGTCGGCTCCCAGTTTCACTTTGCTGGAGAGAAGCGACTTTGCGCCTTTGGGATTCATCACGAGCAGCACGAAGTCGGTAGCCTGGCCGCCCAACTGAAATCCGATGCTAACGCCTTCGAGCGCGTAGAGAGCCGGGGCGCCCCATCTGCCTTTGTAGTGCTCGCCGCTGCGGCAGATCATCACCCCTCGGCCGTAGCTGCCGCCGATTCCAAAGGCTCCCTTTTTGACTGAGGGCAGGATGATCAGGCACTCAGCCTTGTCGAGCAGATCCTGCGGAATGTCGTCCGGGATATTCAAAATTTCTTTCAGAACGATGCCGGCGTCCTTGACGCGATCTTCTTCGCGCTCGTCATTGACGGCGAAGGCGGTTACGCCAGACATCAGGACCACGATAAAACAGACCATAAATTTCTTCACGAATCCCTCCAAAGAGATTTTAAGGAAAAAGTGTTCAAGCTGTGCCACTATGTTAACCCGTGAATCCGACTGGATAACGGCCGTCGTTCCCCCGGAAGGTCGTGCCCACAGGTAAGTAATAGAATGCGCACGTTTTGTGCCATGACCATGTGGGTGCTCCTTTTGTAACTTGGCATATTGCCGGCTGGGCTCCTAAAGTCAATCAGATAGCGGCTTGCGGTGGGAACTGTATTCGGCATCAGGCGTGCATCCAATAGCTTGGGAGTGTGTTCCGGACACGGTTTAGGGTGAAAAATTTGGCTTCGGTGGGCATGAAGTACACGAATTCGATTCTTTGTCTGATGACGGTTTTCCTGGCAACCTTTATTGGGGTCTGCCCGTCACGCGCTCAGTCCGCCTATGTGTCGGGCGCTCCGAAGCTGAGCGCCTACAATACGGGGAGCGCGGGCGACGGTGCGGACGATCCGCAGGGCGCGGTGATCACGCTGCACGCCCGGGTCAATGAAGTCAACGTGCTGTTCATTGCCACCGATAAGCATGGCAAGTTTGTGCGCGATCTGAATCAGAACGATTTCAGCATTCTCGATGATCACAAGCCGCCGCAGGCGATTCTCAATTTCCGCCGCGAGACCGATCTGCCTCTGCATATGGGCCTGCTGATCGACGTCAGCGGGTCGGTGAACAGCCGTTTTGATTTCGAGCAGGGCGCCGCCACAAGCTTCTTAGAGCACACCCTTCGTGCCGGCTTCGATAAGGCGTTTGTTGTGGGGTTCAACACTCACAGCCAGATGGCGCAGGATTTTACCGACAACGTGCAGTTGCTCGCGGCGGGCGTGCATAAACTGCACGATAGCGGTGGGACCGCGCTTTACGACGCTGTCTATCATGCGTGCAAAGAAAAATTCCTCAAGGACCGGCCGGATCGTCCGGTGCGAAAAGCAATCGTGATCGTCAGCGACGGTGAAGATAATCAGAGTGAGTTTTCCAAGGCGCAGGCCATTGAAATGGCGCAACGCTCCGAAGTGATTATCTACGCGATTTCCACCGATGACAGCGGCCTGGTAATGCGCGGCGACAAGGTGCTGGAGCAATTAGCCGAGGCCACCGGCGGACGCGCTTTTTTCCCATTTAAGATGAAAGACATCACCCACTCGTTCGCCGCGATTGAAGACGAACTGCGCAGCCAGTACGTCGTCTCTTACAAGCCCGCCAATTTTGACGCGGATGGACGCTACCGCTCGATCGAAATCTCCTCCCTGAAGAAGGATCTGCAAGTGCGGGCGCGCAAGGGGTATTTCGCGCCGCAGCAATAGCTCAGAGTTCCTCTGTTCTCAGTCTCAATTCTCGTGGTCCTCGCGCTTCTCTCGTAATGTAGGTATCGCAAAATGCGAAGACAACCCGTCGCTCGCGTTTGCGAGAGCGTGGCCAGTGTGGTACCGTCCCATTGATTTCCAGTTCATCGTTCACACTTCAAAGACCGGGGAGACGCTCATGATTGGCATTATCTTTTTGGTCATTCTGGTTGTCATCGCCGTGGTGCTGATCGGCATGTACAACAGCCTGGTGCAGCTGCGGGTGCGCTGCGATTCGGCCTGGTCCGACATTGATGTGCAGCTGAAACGGCGGCACGATCTGATCCCCAACCTGGTGGAAACGGTGAAGGGATACGCGGCGCACGAGAAGGGAACGTTTGAGAACATCGCCAAGTTCCGGTCGCAGGCCATGCAGGCGACAACGCCCGAGGGTAAGGCGGTCGCCGAAAATCAGCTCAGCGGCGCGTTGAAGAGTCTGTTCGCAGTGGCAGAGAACTATCCCGAGCTCAAGGCTTCGGAAGAATTCACCCAATTGCAGGGATCGCTGAGCCAAACGGAAGACTCGATTCAGAACGCACGGCGCTATTACAACGCGGTGGTGCGCGACTTAAACACGAAGATTCAGTCGTTCCCGACGAACATTCTGGCGGGGATGTTTGGTTTCACGCCGCGGCAGTTCTTTGAGACGGCGGAAACCGACCGCGAACCGGTGCAGGTGAAGTTTTAATCCGATGAACCGATCCTCTTTCGTAGAGACGTTGCTTGCAACGTCTCGTTGGCGTCGAGAGAGACGTAGCAAGCTACGTCTGTACGAAGTGGTTGCGTGCTTTCTCCTTCTGGTCGCGCCCCTAGCGGCAAAATCCTGGCGCGTCACCGATTTCCAAGACAACATTACGGTCGACCGGGACGGCAGCGCAGTAGTCACCGAGCGCATCACGCTCCGGTTCGACGGCGAGTGGCACGGGATTCATCGGACGATTCCGGTTGAATATCCCGGGCCGAATGGGACGAATTACGAACTCTTCCTCAAGGTCACGAGCGTCACTGATGGCGGAGGCGGCAAGCTCAAATATGAGTCGTCGACTTCCAACGGCGCTCGTGATCTGAAGATTTATATTCCCAACGCGGTGGATGCGGCTCGCACCGTCGAGATAACCTACCGGGTGCGCAACGGCACGCGATTCTTCAAGGATTACGATGAGTTCTACTGGAACGTTACGGGCAACGATTGGCCGGTGCCGATCGATCACGCGGCGGCGACCGTGCGATTTCCGGACTCGGCCGCTGGCTCGCTGCGGGCGCAGGCGTTTACCGGCGTATATGGTTCGACTCAGCGCGACGCCACTTCCAAAGTCGACGGGGCGAAAGCGGAGTTTGAGACGAGCAATCCGCTGCCCATGCGCGGCGGGCTGACCATTGACGTTTATATTCCGAAAGAGATTCTCCAGGAACCGGGCGCGCTGACGAAGTTTCTCTGGTTTCTTGGCGGCAATCCGGTGGTCTTTCTGCCGCTGGTCACGTTCGCGGGGATGTTTGCGCTGTGGTGGTACAAGGGACGCGACCCCGATCCCGGCATGTCGGTTGCGCCCATGTATGAACCGCCAGCCGGGATTTCTCCCGCGGAAGCCGGCACGTTGCTCGACGACACAATTCATCCGCGCGATATTACATCGACAATGGTCGACCTGGCGGTGCGGGGATATATCAAGATCGAAGAGACCGCGGAGAAAAATTTGGTCTTTACCCACAAGGACTATATTTTCCATCTGCTCAAGCCGCGCGAGCGGTGGGGCTCCGATCTCGCTCCGCATGAACGTGTGATGCTGGAGAACGTGTTCGCGGGTGGCAGCGAGACTCGGCTCTCCAGCCTGAAGAACCGTTTTTACGCGGCGGTTCCGGTCATCCGCCAGGACATTATGGCGGCGTTGAAGAGGAAGGGGATTTATCTGCTCGACCCGCAGTCGGCCAATGGATACAGCATCGGGGCCGCGGTCGCGATTCTGGTCGCATTTGCGATCGTGCAGTTCCTGGGATGGGCAAATTTTTTCAACTCTGCGATTTTGCCGATTGTGTGCGTGCTGCTATCGGCGGGGATCTGGTGGCTGTTTGCAAGGGTGATGACGGCTAAGACCGTGCAAGGAGCGCGGACTCGCGTTGCGGTGATGGGGTTCCAGGAGTTTATGAATCGAGTGGACGCGGATCGGTTGAAAACCATGCCGCCGACGACATTCGAAAAATTTCTGCCGTATGCGATGGCTCTGGGAGTGGAGCATCACTGGGCACAGGCGTTTGCCGGGCTGGTGAAAGATCCGCCGCAGTGGTACGTGGGGCCGGGAGGGCCCTATGCCGGGTTCAATCCAATTCTCTTTTCGAGTTCGATGCACAACATGGCGAGCGATATGCATCAAGTTTTTGTGTCGGCGCCGCGTGCAAGTTCAAGCGGATCCGGCTTTGGCGGAGGGGGTGGAGGCGGGGGCGGATTCTCTGGCGGGGGCTTTGGGGGTGGGGGCGGAAGCGCCTTCTAAGCAGAATGCCACTAAGAAGAAAGGGCCGCGACTTCATCGCGGCCCTTTTTATTCGAGTGCGCAGGTTATTGTTCGCCGGCTGAAGCATCGCTGCCCCAGAGGGCATTACTGCCCCACAAGGCGTTGCTACCCCACAGGGCATTACTGCCCCATAACGCATTGCTGCCCCAGAGCGCGTTCGATCCCCATAAGGCATTGGAACCCCAGAGAGCATTGCTGCCCCACAACGCATTGCTGCCTGAAACGTTGCTACTGCTGCTTGTCATGGTAGAACTGGGGGCGCCCACATTGAACTGTGAAGTTCCCCATACGGCGGCATTCGACCAAGCGGATGACGTATTCCAAACTGCCGTTGAACTATCCTTCAAGTAAACGTTGCCTGAGGTCGAGTCATAGGAAGCTACCGGCGACATTGCGGTGCCCCTGGCCAGATCGGTATTGCTGAGGGCCGCCTCCACGTCAATGTAGCCGGCGCCGACAGTGAATACATCGTACTGATCGGTGTAGGTGATTCCGGTGGCTGGATCCGTCGTGCTGCTGTACGCCGGCAGGGACTTCCAGGCCGTCTTCATCAGCCGTGCCTTCACCTGATCGGGATTCAAGCTCGGACTCTTTTGCAACACATCGGCGACGACTCCGCTTACTACTCCAGTCGCCATGCTGGTGCCGCTCAGGGTGAAGTACAGCGACGACGGAGAAGTGCTTCCGCCGCTGATGTAGTACTTGTAGGGAACTTGATTTCCAGGATACTCGGTATAGAGAGTCGAGCCAGGAGCCTCCAGCGAAACCAGAAGGTTGCCGGGAGCAAGCAGGTCGGGCTTGGCGACGGCATCGACGGCGGTCGGTCCCTTCGAACTGTAGCTGGCAATTAAATCGTCAACCCGAGTCGGCGTGCCCATGGGCTTCATTGCACCCACGGTGATCACATACGGATCGTTGCCGGGCGAAGTAATGGTGGCATAACCGTTGGTGGGCTGATAGCGGCCATTGTTGCCGGCTGCGACCACAACTACGATGCCGCTCTTCCATGCGCCTTCGACAGCAAGGCACAGGGGGTCGAGTTTGTAGCTCTCGTAGATCGGACGTCCCAGTGAAAGATTGAGCACGCGGATGTTGAATTTAGACTTCAACGCAATCGCCGTGCTGATCGCCGAAATCACGGCGCTGTCGGTGCCCGCGCCGTTTTGATCGAGTACTCGGAGGTTGATGATGTTAGCCTGCGGAGCGATACCTTCGAACGTCTTAGAATACTTTGTGCCTTTCGAACTGGAACCGTTGCCCGCAATCAGTCCGGCAACATGCGTGCCGTGGCCAAACTGATCCGTGCCGCTGGCGTTGCCCGGAACGAAGCTTTGATTCCAGACCACGCGCGACGATCCCCAGGCGCCGCCATTCAGATCGGGATGGCTGCTGACTCCGCTGTCAATCAGCGCGATGCCAATGCCGGCGCCGGTGTAGCCGGATTGCCAGGCCGCGAACGCATTCACGGCAGGCGCAGCGTTGCTGAGGGTGGGCGTCAGTGGCCGGTCGAGGCTGATGTATAAGACGTTCGACTGGTTCGACAGATTCACGATGCCATTGCCATCAAGCACCGCAACCAAGCCGTTGACCAAGGGCAATTCCGACAGTATGGTTCCGCCAAGTTGCAGAATGTCATTGACCAGGCAGAAGACCAGGCCGAGCAGGCCGCTGCAATTCACTTGCGTTCCCGGCGCGTATTGCACGATCACTTGCGCCTTCTGGGTCGGTGGATAGTTTTGCAGATCCGGAGATATTTTCGAGTTGTCGGCGTGAGCCAACGTGACGGTAGCGATTAACAGTAGAAGCAGGAACTTCTTCATTTCCCCCCCAATTGCCCCAAAATCAAGCGCTCATAGGCGCGTAACAATCCTGAGTGACTTCCATTAGTGCAGGTGCGGGTCCAAAGCGAGACGCGAGGTTCCGTTAGTTTTCAGTGTGTTACGGGAGGCTCGTGCGAAACTCAAAGGGCGCTTTGTCCCATCGCCCGCGACATGGGACAAGTTGTCTCAACCGTGGGCGTGTGTGTTCTTCTTCCGTAAGTCGCTGATTTTTCGGGAAACCATGGTAACCACGAGGATTCGTTTTGAGCGGAAATGCCGCCCGACATCGTTGAAAATTTAAGCACTTATCATGTCGTGGGTTCGTTCCATGGGCGCGCGTGCGTTTATCGCCACTTTGGCGCTGGCGGGAGCGGTCTGTTTTGTGCTGGCGTTCTCGCACTGGCAGTCCAGTGATCCCCTCAAGTTCGTTTGCTATCTGATTGCGGCGCTTCTGGCATCATCACTCAAGGTGAGCCTGCCCGGCATTGAGGGAACGCTGTCGGTAAACTTCCTGTTCACTCTGTTGGGAATCCTGGAACTGAGTTTGCCGGAGACCCTGCTGATCGGCCTCGCGAGCACACTGGCGCAGTTTTACTGGAAACCGGCGCGGCAGTTGAAGCAGGTCCAGCTTATTTTCAACGTTTCGCAGGTAACAGTTTCAAGTGCGGTGGCATACGGCGCTTATAAGCTGGTGGTCATTTATGTTCTTCACGCTCCCGGGCCGCTCGCCCTTCTTGTGGCGGCGATCACACACTACGGCTGCAACACCGCGGCGATGTCGATCATCATCGGGCTGACGGAAGATAAGCCGTTCACAAAAGTGTGGACCAATTGTTATCTATGGTCGTTTCCGTATTACATGGTGGGAGCAGCCGCCGCTGGGTTGGTGAACTTCTTGAACCGGCATGTCGGGTGGCAGTCGTCGCTGTTGGTGTTGCCGCCGATCTACCTGATGTATCGGTCCTATCGTCTTTATCTGGGAAAACTGGAAACGGAGAAGCGGCACGCCGAACAAGTCTCAAGTTTGCACCTGCGCACGATCGAAGCGCTTGCGCTGGCCATTGAGGCCAAAGATGCAACTACCGGTGAACACCTACAACGGGTCCGAGTGTATGCCATGGAACTGGCGAAGGAACTGGGATTGAGCGAGGACGAAACCGAGGCGCTGCGAGCTGCGTCTGTATTGCATGACATCGGGAAGCTCGCGGTGCCCGAACACATTATTTCGAAGCCCGGCAAATTGTCGCCCGAAGAATTCGAGAAGATGAAGATTCATCCCACGGTAGGGGCGGAGATTCTGGAGCAGGTGGACTTTCCATATCCGGTAGTGCCGATCGTGCGCGCCCACCATGAAAAATGGGATGGCAGCGGATATCCGAACGGACTGGCCGGGGATGCAATTCCCATCGGCGCCCGAATTCTCGCAGCGGTCGATTGCCTGGACGCTCTGGCTTCGGACCGTCAATACCGCAAGGCCCTGCCGCTCGATGAAGCCATGGCCAAGGTGGCTGAAGACGCAGGTAAGAGTTTTGATCCGCGAGTGGTTGCGATTTTGCAGCGCCGTTACATTGAACTCGAAAAACTTGCGAATGAGCAACCACCGCAGGCTCCGCCGAAATTGTCCACTGACATCAAGGTGGAGCGCGGGTTGGCGCCCGCGGCAGGCTTCGAGGCTTCCGCCGGCCAAGATGCAGAGACGTCCGCATCGGCTGGAGGTTCTTTTGAATTAATTTCGGCCGCCCGGCAGCGAGCTCAGGAGATCATTGTGCTCAGCCGCCGTGGTGGCTCTTCGCTGAGCGCCGAGGATATTCTTTCTCTGCTCGCGATCCGGTTAAAGCACCTCGTACCGCATGATGCTCTGGCAGTCTACTGCCCGAGGAACGGTGTGCTCACCGCGGAATTCGTGAGTGGGGAAAACTTCCGGTTGTTTGCTTCTTTAAAGATTCCGCATGGAGAAGGATTGTCGGGTTGGGTAGCGCAGAACCATAAGGCCATTCTGAACGGCAATCCTTCGGTCGAACCCGGGTATTTGAACGATCCCACAAAATACAGCACGATGCGTTCGGCGTTGGCTGTACCGATGGAAGGATCCGCTGCGGTCGCGGCGGTACTGGTGTTATATCGAGCAGATCAAGATGCGTTCACAGCCGACGACCTTTGTGTGGTGGAGGCAACTACTGCAGGATTGGGAGTTGTGATCGAAGGCGCGGGCAGGACTAAGGCTTCCGCAACAAGCGCTGGATCGGGACGATAGAACTGATTCTCATCTGCTTGAACTTCGAGACTCCCAGGTGCGAGGTCTTGCGGCGGAAGCAGCTCGAAGAATTCGGGCCCATCAAACTGTTTTCGGGATAGACCGTGTCGAGAATCTGACCTGACTAGAAAAGGGCGGCGTCCGGGGTGCACGGCTGCCCCGATTGAGCCTGCGACTTCCGGCTTCGCGCTGCCCTGGTGAGCTACGGAGCGGCGCTGTTGGTAAACGCAATATTCAGACCCGTGGTAAAGACCATATCGTTCTTTTTTGCGCTGACAGGCGGATTGGTCACGTAGATGTCGCCAAACTGGTTCTGCCAGCCGAACCATTTGCTGATCTTGGTTACCGTGCCGAAACTGAGGGTCCAGCGATATTGGCTCGTGTCCTGCAGGTCGGGGTAGAAATACATGTTCTGCGTGATCACTGTTCCCTTGCCAATTTTGTGATTCACTTCTTCGCCCAGAGTGAGAGCCACAAATTTGTTCGTTTTGCCGTAGGACGCATAGACCAGGGGAACGCTTCCCACGACGACTGGACCATTGGAATAGGTTTCGTGCGTGTAGTTGACGCCACCCAGGAAGTTCAGAAGTGTGGTGTCCGACTTGATGACGTGGAAGCCGAAACCACCGGTGTAAACTGCGCGCAGGTCGAGGAACTGCAGGGCGTTGGCCATGAAATCCGCGCCTGCGAAAGCGAACAATCGGGGATTGAGGTTGCGGTCGTAACGGATTCCGCCCTCTTCCAGGCTGGCGACGTCGCTGGGAGTTGCTAGATCGTTCTTCGTGCTGATGGCACTGGCGTAGAGCGTGATCTTATCGTTGAGCGTCGGGTGGATGGCGTTGAAGGCCAGCGCCAAATTGTCCGTCTGACTGTTCCCGCGGGCGATCGAGAAGCCCACATTGATTCCGCCATTCCAGCCATGCATTAATCCGGGATGCAGCGACTTGTCGTACTTGGTTTGTTCCTCGTTGTTGCGGATGAGCTTGACGTCGTCTTTGGACGCTTCCACCGTGCCGGCGGTCCTGGTGGCGATCTCAAACTTGTCGTCGGAGGCGGTGACCGGGCCCACCGCAGTCTTTCCATCTTTCAAGCTGACGTGCAGGTCTTCATCGCTCTTGATTCCCTGAATTTCCTCGAACTTAATGGTGACATCTCCAGCGGCCATGGTGTGCAGCAGCAGCACCTTGCCATCCGACTTCACGACTGTGCCAGTCAGTCGATCTCCATTCTTCAACGTGACCTGGTCGGCAAACAGAACCGACGACAGTCCAAACAGCGCAATCAGCAGCAGCCTTTCAAATTTACACACATTCTCCAACCTCCAAAGTGGCAGACATTGGAGAAGGAAAAGGCAATGGGGGTTGCCTTGAACAAAAATAGAGATAAGGCGGCTGCGAAGAAAGGATTGCTGCCGCAAGCGAGCTGGATCGGGCTCGTATTAAGTCTTGGTTTCTGTCTTCTTGCTCGAATCCGTCGAGGCCTGGCTCGGGGGATTATCCTTCATACCATCTTTCAGGGCACGGATCCCTTCGCCCAAACCTTTGCCGAGCTCAGGCAATTTCTTGGGACCGAACACCAGCAAAGCAATAAAAAAGATCACCAGCAGGTGCATCGGTTGAAATAAACCTTCCAACATCGGGAGCCTCCAAGGGGCAAACTACAACTCCCAATCATACGCTATCGGACTCCTTTGGGAAAGGTCAAGCGACGGTCGTAAATGAGAGTTTCGAAGATTTGATCCCAGTGGGAGTCGTCCTGACGGGAGCGGTTTTTCAGGCGTAGCCGAACGTAGCCGAAGGATCTTGCGTGCAGAATGCCACCGCGTCGGGGAAGGCTCCCACCCTGGAATGAACCCGACCAGGGCGAGTCGTGATCCTGCTCCCGGCCGCCAAAGAGGTGCCACTGCGAACACGGTCAGTTACCTCAGTGATCTTACCCTCGGGTTTGGGAACGGGCTATGTTCTCGCAGGGGCTTTTGAGGCGTTTGCGGTCGCGTCCCTCGAATTCCGCCACCAGCAAGCCAATCCATTCGTTGGGGAGTCCGGTGAGAGTAAAGCTTGTCCTGTTCCTGTTGCTACTGAGTCTAACTACTGCCGTTGCCGCCCGTTCCTCCGACGATCCGCCCGGTGTAGAGGGCCCTTCCAATGGTAAAGCGGTCGATACGACTCAGGTGGCCGCTTGGCTGACCGGGGGGGTGTCCAGCAGCCGGCTGGCGAGGCTCGTCGCCGAACGGGGGCTGGCTACGCTGCCTACTAATAATGAACTAAGGCAACTGGAATCGGCTGGAGCCGGCAAAGATTTGCTGCGCGTCCTCAGTTCCGGAGAAGTTGAATCCGCCTGGGTTGGATCTCCAATACCCGCAGCTTTGCTGAGAGCGGCAGCTGAAGTCCGTCATCAGCAGTTCCGAGAAGCCGAGGCCGACATTCGGGAAGTCGTAGCTTCGCACGGGAAGAATGCCGCTCTGCACTTCGCTCTCGGGGTCATCTACCGGCAGCAAGAGGAATGGGATGAGGCTTTTGACGAGCTCGCGCAGGCCACGCGGATCATGCCCGATCTTCCGGAAAACCACGGGGCTCTGGCCTACCTTTTCTATCGTCTGGACGACGGACCGAACGCCATTGCCGAGGCCCGCACGGCGCTCAGCATCGATCCAAAGAATTCCGAGGCTTATCAATACCTGGGTCTTGGCCTTTACTCCAATAGTCAGTACGGGGCTGCGGTCCATGCCTATCTCGAATCTCTGGCGCACGATCCGGACAATGCTGACACCTATTACGATATGGGAATCGCGTTGCACGCGGACGGAAATCTACCCAGTGCTATCGCGGCCTATAAACAGGCCATCCACTTGAGACCGGCGTTTTGGGAGGCTCATTCCAACCTAGGACTTATCCTGCACGAACAAGGGAACCTCAACCAGGCCGTGGCCGAATATCGCGAGGCCAAGCGGATCGCACCCGGCGAAGCCTCCATTCGCAACAATCTAGGCAACACCTATTGCGACCAGGGAAACTACGACTCGGCCATTGCCGAACTGCATTCGCTCTACAGCCAGCATCCGGAGTGGCAGCAGGGACACGCGTGCCTGGCCAGGGCGTACATGGCAAAAAAGAACTACGACGGCGCAGTGGAAGAGTTGCGCCTGGCGCTGCTGCAGAATCCGACCGGAGCCAATGAGCACCGTATTCTCGGGCAAGTCCTGTTGCTTAACAACAAACCGGACGAGGCGTTGCACGAACTTAGCGTTGCCGTCTCTCTCGACCCCAGCTCTGAGACGGCGCATCACCTGTTGGGTACGGTTTTGTTTCAGCAGCAACAACTGCACGCGGCCGAAAAGGAATTCCGCGAAGCGCTTCGCCTCAATGGCTCGGCGGACAATCATTTTTCGTTGGCGGCTTGCCTGATGAGCATGGACCGCAACGCAGAAGCGTTGTCGGAGCTGGAATCGGCTTCGCGGCTGGATCCAGAGCGCACGCTATACCGCGCCCGCCACGAAGAGCTATTGAAGCTGATGAAGGAAACGAATTCGCGCTAACCGCGCGGACGCAGGGCGCTAGGACAAAATAACATGGGGGATTCACGATAGTGACGAACGGAAGCCAATCCCAACAAGCAACCGGAAGCGCTGCAGGACGTTCGTCTGGAGCGAAAGAGACCAGCGTAGATCGTAAAGACCGGGCGTCCATATCGGGCCCGGAGTCCGCTCGCAAGATCTCGGGATATGGTTTACCGTGCTCGAAATGCCACTTGTACTATTCTGCCGATCTGGATATCTGCCCTACCTGCAAGCACAATGAGCGCGTTCCGCCAGTCGTGGCCAAAGTTCCGCCGAGAGTTGCGAATGCTGCCTCCGATCCGATTCCTGATACTTCCATCGTAGAACAGGAGCGCGAGGAATTTCTTCGTCAATTCAAATCCCAGCTTTTGGAGGCGCACGCCGATGTGGCGAACGCTCCGGAGTCAGTCTGCAAGTTTGGGGAGCAGCATTCGGGGGAACCGGCCCACGCCGAAATCTGTCAGGCGTGCTACGAGCGTCTGCAGGAGCGTGCGGACATTTTCGAAGCTGCCCTGCACCTGGATCTGAAGGAAGCTGCGCAGATCATTTACGACGCGGTCTGGGCCGATCCTTCCGATCCCAGCAAGACTTACCAGAATGCCGCCAGCGCGCTGCTGACCGAGTTGCGCAAGCGCGCTGGAATGACGACCGTGCTGGGGCCGTTTCAGCCCTTGTCACACTAGGGCAGAGAAGAGTCTTGGGTCTCAGGTCCTAGGGTTCAGGCGTCAACCGAGGCAAAGTCTGCAGGGCCCCGAGAGTAAGCGCGAAAAAGGCCAAGACCTGAAACCGAAGACCTGATACTTATTTCGGAGTAATTTCCACCCACTTCTTTCCCGCGTAGAGCTTGTAACCCGCCCCATCCTCGACCAGTTTCAGCGGGACGGCATGTGGCAGCGTCTGCTCGATCTGCGAAGACGCGCTAAGCACGTCGTTATTCGCAACGTCCATCACGATGAAGTTGCCGTCGGCGCTGAATCCGAAGCCATATTCGCCCGGCTTTAACTCGGATCCTCCAATGTTGAGATTCGCTTCCGTGATGAGCATGCCCTGATATTTCTCCTGAATGGCCGTCGAATAACCCGAAGCGTCTACGAGCGCCGCTAACATCATCTTGCCGTCCGCCAGCTGAAAACCAACCGCATTGCGCATCTGCACTGGCGCTTTCTGGCCGCGGAAGAAGTATTCTGCGGGGACTGCTTTCTTTAGTTCGTCGCTGCTCAGCACATGTTTCGATGCCTGCTGCGCGACAGCCGAGGCCAGCATGAGGATGGTAAGAGCAGCTAGAATCGCCAGGCGATTATTCTTCATGAAAGTGAATCCTCCCGGGTGAGAGTAAAAAAGTGCCCGCGGAAACTGTACGCGTTCCGAGGGTCGGGGCGCAAATCAGTGCGGCATTTAAACTTCGAAGTTTCCATTCCTATTGCCGTTATCCTGACCGTTGCCGTTTTTTCAGGCGGAGGGAAGAGCCTGCTCTGAGCGAAGGAATCTCGCGCGCAGAGGCACTGCGTCTTTCACGCGAGATCCCTCGCCCAGCTGAACTGCGCTGAGCTTCGGGATGACGTCTCTGTTGAAGGAGCCGTCCCAGCACATATTCGGCGATACCGAATTGATATTTCGGTTTGCCCGCAAGATTCGGATAGTTGGCTTCGCTGGCTTCGCGGTAGGCTTTTCTTACTATGACCACCAATGCCATACTCACAGCGGATAGCCTCGATCCAATGCCCGCCCGTCAACCCAAACCGGCACCCCAGTTGGGCGCAGCGGCGGACGACCCACGCTGGAGTGCTGTGCTGGCACGCGATGCGGGGCGCGACGGAGAATTCGTCTTCGCGGTATCGAGCACCGGTGTGTATTGCCGGCCGTCGTGTCCGGCGCGCCGTCCCCGCCGGGAAAATGTCCAGTTCTTTGTTCGCCCCGCAGAGGCCGAGCACGCCGGTTATCGAGCCTGCCTACGTTGCCGGCCCAAGTCATTCAGCGGCAACACGGAATCCGACGGCGTGAATGCGATTTGCCGATTCATTGAGCAGCATCTTGACGAGCCTTTGACTCTCGATCGTCTGGGAAAGGAATTTCAACAGAGTCCATTTCATCTACAGCGCCGTTTCAAGGCAGTGCTTGGAATCACGCCCCGTGAGTACGCCGACTCCTGCCGCTTGCGCCTGCTGAAGCGCAATCTGCAAGCCGGGGATTCAGTGACCAGAGCGATGTACGACGCCGGCTACGGCTCCAGCAGCCGGCTCTACGAACGCACGGCGTCGCAGCTGGGCATGACGCCCGACAAGTATCGCCGCGGCGCCATTGCGGCCGCAATTCGATACACGTGTGCCGATTCGCCTTTGGGACGGATGCTGATCGCCGCGACCGAGCGCGGCGTTTGCTCAATCCAGTTTGCCCGCTCCGACGGCGAGCTGACGGAGGGCCTGAAGCGCGAATTCCCGTTCGCCTCACGTAAGGTAGATGAAGGCGGATTGCAGTCGTGGGTGAGCGCGTTACTCAAGCACATGCGCGGTAAAAAGCTGGATTCTTCGTTGCCCCTCGACATCCGCGCGACCGCTTTCCAGCGTCGCGTGTGGGCGTACCTGCAATCGATTCCCTTCGGAGCCACGCGGTCCTACAGCGAGGTTGCTAAGGCAATCGGCCGGCCCAGCGCTTGCCGCGCGGTTGCCCGCGCTTGCACCACCAACCCGGTCGCGATTGCGATCCCGTGCCATCGCGTGATTCGAGAGGACGGCAGCATGGGCGGCTATCGTTGGGGAATCGAGCGGAAGAAGGCCTTGCTGGAAATGGAACGGCGGTCGTAGAGACGTAGCTTGCTGCGTCTCTCTCACCATCGTTCGCGGCGCCGCAAACAAAGACGTTGCGAGCAACGTCTCTACGGCGTCGGTCGTGAAGACAGGCTGGCATCTTCGTTTGCCGAATCGGTCTTGCGATTTCGCACCACTAGCCAATTCAGCAAACCTACAGTAATGGTGGCAGCCACGATCAAAGACTGGCCGAAGTCTACTCGCGTGATCAGGGCGGCGCACATCACGACTGCGATGCCGGCGAACAGATTGCCCGCGGGCAAGCGGAATCCTGCGCTCTCCGGCTGCTTCCTTCGGAGGACTGGCAGCGCGGCGCAGCATACTCCGTAATAGAGCAGGCGCGCGACTGCCGAGAGCGTCACATTCCAGTTAAATTCGCCGCTTAGAGCAAAAGCCCAGACCAGCGCCGCAAATACCAGAATCGAAACGTACGGCGTGTGAAATCGGGGATGAACCGCGGCGAACACTTTGGGAAAATCGTCTTGCTCGGCTAAAGCGAATGTCACCCGCGGCATGCCCAGAATTTTTGCGCTTAGATATCCATAGAAAGAAATCAGCGCACCCACGGCCACAAGGGCTGCGCCGAAAGAACCCACCGCCACTCGAGCCACGTCAGCCAGCGGACGCTCGCTGTGCGAGGCATCTGGGAGAACGCCGACGACGACCCACTGAATGAGTGCATAAACAACGGTGCAGACCACCAGAGCAACGAACAGTGCGAAGGGGGCATCGCGGCGGGGATTCTCGGCCTCGCCCATGGGCGCGAGCGCGGTCTCGAATCCTCCATAGGCAAAGACCAACAACAACACGGCCTTTAACCATTGGTTGGTGGTAACAGGAGTAAACGCGCCGGGTGGGATTCCGCCGGAGTGCGCCTGCAACACGAATAGTCCCATTCCGATCACCGCAAACAGCGGCAGCAGTTTAGCCGCCGTGAAAAAGTTGCTGACCTGCGTGCCCGCTCGCACTCCTCGCACGTTGATGAAGGCGAGTACGCCGACAAGGATTGTAAGAATCAGGGCGCGGGGCAGCGGGTCCCGGGCGTGCGGCCAGAATTCCCCAAGATAGATCACAAATAGATTGGCATTGGCGGCCGGGGCGGCCACCTGGCCGAGTAAAAGCATCCATGCCATCTGAATGCCCATGGCACGCCCGAAGGCCGCGCGAGCGTAGAGGTAGGGGCCGCCTGCATGCTGAAAGCGCGACGCGACTTCCGCAAAGCAGCCGAAGATCACGCCCATTCCAGCTCCAGCCAGGAGCACAGCCTGAGGGCTGAATTTTCCGAGTAGGCCAGCTATTGTGGACGGGAGTCCGAACACGCCGCTGCCGATTACGGAGTTCACCACCAGCGCCGTCAGACTCCAGCGGCCGATGGCGCGCACCAGTTGTTGGCCGGGAGTGATCGGTGGTGACGTATCCGGCATCGCGTGGTTTTATCACAAATGCAAGATGTACGGATGAACGTGCCGGCATGGACCGGATTCCGCCCGAGCTTGGACTGCGGGAGAGCCTGCCCCTGAGCTGCCGAAAGGGCGGCTGTCGCTACGTGTCGGTGCGGGCTAGGATAAACTCTGAGAAAGTTTGCTTTAAGAGGTTCTTAACTCGCGTGCATGATGAGGAGTGAAAAGCCGCGCCAATCAAGGCTCTGCGCCGAGTGACCTTTTCCCGGACCAAAGTAACGCGCAGAATTACGAAAGGCGCATGCCCGTGGGACATCTGTTCGCTTCACGTCGCCGGTGAGATGTTTGACAGGCAAACAGAATGGCCATCAACGACATGGACGAACTTCATCTCCGAATCGCGCGCGTCACCGAGGATCTGCGAAGTATCCAGCAGGAATTGAACTGCGCTGCCATGCAGGCTCCCAGTGACCCCGAACTAATGGAAGCACTGAACTCCCTGTCGGAAACAGAGCCGATTGAGACCCTGCGCTCCGCTCTCGATCAGATGCGCCACTTCCTCTTTTTCTATTCGCAAGTCATGAGCAACGAACCGGAACTGGGAGATAAATTACGGCAGGCCCGTGCACCGAAAACGGAGAGCGATGAGCGGCCTCAGACGGGAAGCTCTTTTCTGGATCGACTTTCCCGCGCCGACGAACTCATGCTGCTCCATCATTTGGCCGAGTCCAGGCGGCGCAAGCCAAATTAGATTCCCGGAACCTTGGTAGAGACGTAGCTTGCTACGTCTCGCTGCCGAACACGCCACTAGAAGCCCCGCCCGCTGACGATCGTCTTGAGCACTTCGCCGCTCGGGCTCATCACAATGAAATCCGCACGAGCACCCCGAGCCAGAATTCCGTGATGGCCTGACAGGTCCACGGCTCGCGCAGGATTCAGCGTGGCCGCCCGCACGGCATCCCGTAAGCTCCAGTTGGAAAACTGCGTCACATTGCGCACTGCGCGATCCATGGTGAGCACGCTTCCGGCCAGGCTGCCATTCGCGGTGCATTTTCCGTCTTTCACATCGACCTCGATCGGACCAAGCTGGTAGCGCCCGTCCGGCATGCCGGTCGCCGAAATCGCGTCGGTGATAAGCACGGCGCGTTCGCGTCCCTTTGCCTGCAGGAAAAGCTTCACGATTGGCGGCGAGACATGAATTCCATCGACGATGATGTCGGCACTCATTCGGTCATCGGTGAGCACTTCGCCGATGATGCCGGGATCACGATGGTCGAGCGGACGCATGGCGTTGAAGGTATGCGTCGCGTGACGCGCTCCCGCCTTCACCGCATCTTGCGCGATCGGCATCTCGGCGTCAGAGTGCCCCATGCTGACGCAGATCTTTCGCCGCGCAGCCTCCGCGATCACTTCCATCGCGCCGGGAATTTCCGGCGCAATGGTCAACATGCGCACATGCCCGTGCGCGGCCTGCCAGAGACGCTCGAAGATTTCAAGCGTAGGTGCCAGCAGATTTTCCGGTGGATGCACTCCCCGCCGCTTGTGGCTCAGAAATGGTCCCTCAAGATGGATGCCAAGCGGCCGAGCCTGCAATGAATCGCCATTGGAGGCGGCTGCTTCAATCGAGTCGGCCAATCTTCCCAATGCCGCGTACGTCGCCTCCAGCGGAGCCGCCACGGTAGTCGGAAAATATCCAGTCACGCCGTGAGTAATCAGGAATTTGCCCAGGCGCGGCAGATCGGACGAGGCCGCGCGCATCACATCCAGTCCGGCTCCGCCGTGCATATGGATATCGACAAAACCCGGCGCCAGCACCGTGTCGCCGAAATCGACCAGCGAAGCGTTGCCGGGGACTTCTTTCGTCGATCGCGAGGACACTTCGGAGATCAATCCATCTTCCACGAGCAGTAGTGGGTTCTGAATCTCCTCGACCGGAGTGTAGAGTCGCCCTGCGGTAAATGCGGTTTTCATGAAGGTCGTGGCGGATTGAAAATCTATCGTAGTCGTATGTCAACCTACAGACAAGAACGCAGCCGAGGCGGCTTCACTCTGAATACGCCTTCCGCGACGCCGATGAATGTACACTGCGGTGGTCACCGGGGCGTGGCACCGGGTGTTATAATTTCCTCATCCAGTAGTTCCTTCTAAGGCGCGCGGCAAATCCTACGGCGCCCTTGAACAAGTCGGGGAGTGGCTCAGCCTGGTAGAGCACCTGGTTCGGGACCAGGGGGTCGGAGGTTCAAATCCTCTCTCCCCGACCAATCTAGTTGATTCGGTTGACTCAATTCTCGCAACTTTCCGTTGAAGTAGGCCGGGTGCATGCCAAGCTTCGCGCTCCCCAGTGGGACTCGCTGTGATTGGAGAAGGAATGAGATTCTAACTCGTTCTGCTTGCTCTAACTCGTTCTTCTTCTATGGACCATAGAAATATTCGATTGGACGGACGACTGCGGCCGGATTAGGTTTCTTGATGGGGATTTAGTCTCCTGCCGCGGGCGGCAACTGTATCCAGGCGTGCTCTTCGGCCGCTCCGATGCTTTCGGGGCGATCTCTCGGGGAGATTATTGATGATGAGGCTTGCAGGTTCTCTGCTATTACTCGCGGGATGGGGGATTGTTGTCTCCACCTTACCGTTGTTACCGTCCCCTCGGATACGTCCTGTATTCGTGATGGCTGGGGTGGCCGTGGAGCTGATGGGACTGGGTCTTGTCGCCCGTTCCCATTTGGTTCCGAAAGGATAATGGGTTGGCCGCCGCTCCTCCTTCTCTGTCCGAAACTTCCGCCATATTCTGCGTTTTCCTGACCTTCCTGGTTCCGCTCGCGGTCGCGGGGCTGGCGCTCGTCAATACCGGACTTGTCCGGTCGCGCAGTGCCGCGCATGTCATGCTGGCTTCCCTTTGCGTCTTGGCCGTCGCCGCCATTGTCTATGTCGTCTTCGGATTTTCATTCCAGGGTACCCCGGACCGATCTGCTCACGTACTGATCATCGGCGGCAAAACGTGGAACTGGATCGCGGCTGAGCCTTTTTTTCTACGCGGCCTGCGGCTTGATCTCTCTCGAGTGTCGCTGGTGTTGCTCTTGCAGATGTTCAGCGTGGGCTTGGCTGCGATAATCCCGCTCGGCGCCGGATCCGAGCGCTGGAGGCTCGGTGCTTCCTGCGCCTCGACGATTCTGCTGGCGGGCTGGACCTATCCCCTGTTTGCCCATTGGGTGTTGGGTGGAGGCTGGCTGTCCCAACTCGGTTCAATCTACGGGCTTGGACAAGGATTTGCGGATGGCGGCGCCGGCTCGATCCAAGTAATGGGCGGACTGAGCGCATTGTCAATCGCCTGGACTCTAGGCCCGCGTCAAGGAAAGTATCCAACCGAGGGAGTCCCTGCCGCCATTCCCGCCCACAATGTCGTGCTTGTTCTGACCGGGTGCCTGTTCGCCTGGGTGGGATGGCTCGGTCTAAATTCCGCGGGTGCGATTTTGTTTAACAACAGCGAGCCGTCGGCCGTAGTTTTGATCGCCGTGAATACCACCCTCTCAGCGGCTGCTTCGGCGTTGACGGCGGCAGTCGTCACACGCTTGCGGTTTGGCCGCCCGGATGCATCTTTGGTTGCCAACGGATGGATGGCGGGTCTGGTCGCCAGCAGCGCAGCGGCCGCATTCCTGAAGCCCCCGACGGCCATTCTGGCCGGTTTCATTGCGGGCGGGCTCGTGGTATTTGCCGTCGACCTGCTTGAATTCCGCTTGGGCATCGATGACCCCGGGGGCACGATTTCAGTGCACGCCCTAGCCGGCCTCTGGGGCCTGGTTTCGGTTTCTCTTTTGTCGAATGTGGGAGCGGCATCAAGCGGACAATGGCTGGCACAACTGATCGGCATCGCTACCCTGATCGGTTTCATCTTCCCGCTCATCCACGGACTGAACTGGCTGATCGATCGCATATACCCGCATCGCGTGGACGCAGAAGGAGAGTGGCAGGGAATGGATCTACACGAACTGGGCGCAGCTGCTTACCCTGAATTCGTGGTTCATAGCGACGAGTTCACTCCGCATTGAGGTTCCATCATCCCGAGACAGGACCGCCTCGCATCCTTTGGGTCAGAAGCGGCAAGAGAGCTGGTGAACTTCGATGGCCGCATTTCGCCCGGCGCTCATATTGTCAGAAATTACCTAGCTGTGCCGCGCCACGTAGAGGAGCAACCCAAAAATCACCACGGGGATTAGTGCAAGGGCAATGTAGAACAATATCTTCCTGCCCCAAGGCGTGCGGCGATCCGTCCAGTTGTGCAGTTCCGCACGATCGGCGACTCCCACTCTTTCTTGATGTTGAAGGTCCGAGGCAAAGGCACGGGCCGTAGCGTACCGGTTCTTGGGGTTGCGCTCCATGGCCCGGTAGATTATTTCCTGCAGCTGCGGCGTGATGGAGGGATCAATTTCCCGCGGCGGTAATGGGTTATTGAGTAAGCGATCATTCATGATGAGAAAAGCATTCTCGCCGGTAAATGGCACTCGACCGGTCAGCATCTCGTAGAGCATCACACCCAGGGCGTAAAGGTCGCTGCGGGCGTCGCCGCGCTTGCCTTTAACCTGCTCCGGCGAAATATAGTCCGGCGTCCCCATCGTCTGGGAAAGCTTCGAGAACGTGAGACGCCGGGACTTGGCATTGCCTGCAATGCCAAAGTCAATCAGCTTGATGTTGTCGTTCGTGTCCACCATCACGTTTTCGGGCTTCAGATCACGATGCACGACGCCGCGGGAGTGGATGTAGTCCAGCGCATCCAGAATGCGCAGCGTCAGCTGCACCGCCCGCTCCGGCGGTAACTTGCCCTGTTCATCAAGTATTTTGCGCAGCAAACGCCCATCCACCCACTCCATGACCATGTACATCCCGCTGCGATCTTCATCCCCGAAGACCTTCATCACGCCGGGATGATCCAAAGCCTTGCCGATCTCTTCTTCGCGATGGAAACGGTCGTATAGGGCGGGATCGCCTTCAACTTCGGGATGAGGGATTTTGATAGCGACCTGCCGCCCGTTCCGCGTGTCGGTACCGCGAAAGATGGAGGCCATGCCACTGCGGGCAACTAGTCCGTCAATTCGGTAATGATCGAGCTGATCGCCAGGATGGAGAGATGTCATCGTAATCGAAGTGGCGGGTCAACAAGACCGGCGGCCACCGTCTCGGAACGAGGAGACCCTTCCATCATGCCAGAAAACAGGTAAGGAATTAGTAAAGAATGGCCTGAGACCGAAAATACGTCAGCGAACTTTGTAGGGTCGACCGCGGTACATCCCGATGCGTTCCACGCTGCGAATACGAATGAGTTGCACACTTACGTTGTCGCTGCCGTCCTGCCGGTTCGCGCTGTCCACGAGTTGCCGAGCCGTGGTTTCCAAATTCTGATTGCGGGCAACCGTGGCGGCAATTTCTTCGTCGGTCACGGCGCCGTGCAAACCATCGGAACACTGCAGCAGTACGTCGCCAGGGAGCACCTGCACTTCGTCAATTTCTACCTTGACGAACAAGCCGCTTCCCAGGGACCGGCTCAGCAGGTGGCGCGTGGGCACCGCCTTCGCTTCCTTCCTGGAAAGCAGGCCAAGGCGGAGCTGTTCATTTGCGACGGTGTGATCGCTGGTCAACACACGGGCCTTCTGGTTGCGAATCAGATAACAGCGCGAATCGCCCACATGAGCAATTGTGGCGCGATCGAAACGCAGGGCACACACGACCACGGTCGACGACATGCCCGCGCCTGCCGGACCCGCGAGAGCTTCCGTTTCACAAATACGAGCGTTAGCCCCCTGCACCAGGCGACTCAGCAAGGTGCTATGAGATTCCATGGGAGGCGCTCGCCGGAACGCCCCCAGCACTTCCTCCACTGCGGCTCGGGAAGCTACTTCCCCCTGCCGCTGCCCGCCAACCCCGTCCGCCAACGCGAACAGCCAGCCATGCGAGCGTACCAGGGCCGGAGAAGATGGGAGTACATACCCGAGATAATCCTCATTCCGCGGACGAACGGTGCCCGGATCCGAAAGTTGTGAGAACTCGACGTCGAGCATAGACCGCCCCGCACTCAGTGTGCGCTTGCCGCGCCTCCGCAGAACGAAACCGCCACGATTCGGTTAAGCCTACACACCAAAGCCTGGCAGCGTCATGGCTGCCAGGCTGGCACTTCAAGCCGTTGCGGTTGTTCTCACGCGGCCGGCGCGCGGTTTTCCACCAGCGTTGTGCGCCCCGCTGCCTTGCTCGCACGCAGGAAATAGATTCCCCCGTAGATCGCCCAGACACAGCGCGATCCCCAAGGCCAGCAGCGGTTCCATCTTTGTTCCATAGCCCATAAACGGACCAACCAGATAGAACACCATGCACGCCAGGTTGGCCACCAGCCCGAAAACCGGAATCAGGAGATGGCGCACGAACCGGTATTGCGGGTGCTTGTGGAAACACACGATGCAAGTCACACAACTCAGCATGTACAGCAGGAATGTACCGAAGTTCGAAGCCAACGTCATAGTCAGGAACGAATTCGGCAGTGCCGCCATTTTGTCGTGAGTCGAGTATCCGAAACTGGACCAGAAGCCATGAGGCAACGCCTGAATGGCCGCGTCCGCTGGAGCGGACCCGTCGCCGAAGTACATCACAACCGTGATGCACCCAACCACGGCCGAAATTACAGCCAGCAACCAGATGGCGCGATGCGGGGTCGCGTTTTCAGCGTGCAGCAGTCCCATGGAATCCGGCAACTCCTTGTCCTTCCCCATGGCGTAGGTCACGCGCGCCCCAGTGTTCATGCACGAGAGCGTGGTGCCGATCAGCGCCAGAAATACCGTCGCCGCCTCCGCCAGCATGAAGATTCGGCCTCGTCCCGGGCCCGAACAAAGTGTCTCCGACCAGAATCATCAGATCTCCGATGGGGGCGGCGGATCCCGCCGCGTTCGCCATCGTGTATCCATTATTGAGAACATAGTTCGCCGCAAAATATTCGAACAGATAGCAGAAACAGCCCTGTACCAGCAGCGAAGTGATGACCGCAATCGGTACATCGCGCTTGGCATTTTTGGCCTCGCCTCCCATCGACGTCACGGACTCAAACCCCACCAGAATCAGAATGGCGATCGTGGCTTGAACAAACATCCATCCGAAGTTGTGCATGCGCACCACGGAACGCGCGTTGGGGTGGGAGACAAAAGCGCCGCTGGAGTCGTGTTCGGGATAGCTGATGTGAAATGGAACGGGCTTGCCGGATGCGTCCAGCTTGGGCTGCGGTACGCCATTCGAGTCACGCACCACAACGTCGGTCGCTTGGCCGTTCACCACCTGCGAAGTCGTGGCGTACTCATAGTTGTAAGAAGCGCTGGTCTGGGGATCAAACTGGTAGCTGGCGCTGCCCGCCGGATGGCTCATGCGGTAATTCAGGGCAACGACGGAGAACAAGAGCAGCGCGCTGATCTGAATGACATTGATGCCGATGTTCACCGACGTCGAACCGTTAACGCCGCGATGAGCGATATAGGCCACGGCGAACGAGAACACAATGGCGACCAGCATCATGAACATCGGGCCGGGATTGGTGCTGCTCATGAAATTCGGCCAAACGTTCCCACCAGGTAACCGGAGATTACCCCGATGACGCCGACCATAACTCCGGGGTAGATCCAGTAGTAGAGGTGTGAACCCCAGCCGACGATGAACTTAGCCAGCCGCGCATAGGGCCACGCCGTGTCGTGATTGATGAACGACTGCTCTGCGAAGTAATAGGAACTGCCGGTTCCGGGATACAGCTTGGCCATTTCCGCGTAACATACCGCGGTGGCAAGACACAGCGCCGTCGCAAACAGAATGCCGATCCACATCGACGGAGCGGTTGCATCCCGCTGCGGCCTGCCCGGCAAACGTCAGCCAAAGAAAGGCGCCGGGAGCAATCAGGGCCATGGCATTCATGGTCAAGCCGGTCAGGCCTAAGGTTTTTTTCATTTCTCCAGTGGTCTCTGCCATCGCAATTCTCCTGTGTGATTCGTTGTCTATTTCACAAAATACTCGCGCTGCTAAAGCGCGCATCTTAGCCCGAAGGGCACGAGGCTTACCGCTAACGCGTACGATCCCTACACACTTTGCCTTTACCGGCCAAAATGCAAAAGTAAAACCCTGCACGTGGAAGCCGGCCTATGGCCCGCCTACAAAAAACTGGCTTAATTGATGCACAACATCAGAATCGAAGGATCGTTCATCAAGCGTCAGACAGAGCGACTGGCGTGATCTCGGCAGCGATGCTGTCATCCGATATCCGGAATGTCAAATTCATATTTTTTATTGCGCTGATCATTTCCATTTGTGGCCGACGACAACCAAACTCGCGCAAGAACGCACACTCTGCCGTTCTTCTCAGATGGAGTTGACCATTTCTATTTCCGTTTCATCTACCTGGCATCTGCGCCTTGCTGAGTCCTCAAAACATAAATCCAGCCTCAATAACGCCGCGCGGCTGATTATTACTTCGACCGGAGGTGCCAAAGACGAAGCCCGGCGTGGAGTTAGTAGCATGAACGATTGCGAAGTCTGCCCGCATGAAAAAGCCATCCTTGACATAAGTCGGGGTGACGGTAAATGCGAACGCGCCGCTACTCGGTCCATACAACAAGTTAATGGCGTTGGGGTCTAAGAAGGTTCCGCTCGTCTTAATGTATTCAGGACGGACGGACAGCGATACTCCGTGTTTGAAATTGTATGTGGCCAGAACAGCCCCACCGTTGGTGTGCGCGCCCCGAAGAATTCCTATGCTCGCATTCTTCGGCACGTTGGTGTACTGAAAGTATGGGTTGATCACCCAACGCCCGTGGCTATACGTGTACAGGAGGTTATAGATGTCCGAGTTGTTCAAAAAAAGAGGCGTCGCGAGAGTGTTCTTCGCGTACGCCCCGGCATTCCCGCCTGCCACAAACGACAACGTATTTGAGGCATTGAAAGCGTACGCCAGAGAACCCGTCAGCCATGAGTAGCGGTTAGAGTAGAAACCATCGTTCCAGCTGAACGAGACGCTAAGCTTCTTATAGGTGTCATTGAGTTGGATGCCACGATTGACGGCGTTCTCCTGATTCCACAGAAGTCCGCGCTCGATGTTCATATTTTGAAAGCTGAATGTATACTCGGCGCCAATCAGCGTAGGCAGAGCGCCGACCTCAACGTTGAAATTGCCCTTAACCAGCTTAAGATAGCCTTGCGGAAGCGGGCCGTAGATGTTTTTCACGGTGTCGCCAGTCGAAAGGAACGGCGTTCCCAAAGCTGGTATGTTGTAGACGCCACCTTGCAGGTAGAATTGCCACCAGCCGGTGGTCTTTTGGACGAACACCTGCGCATTACTGACGTCCCAGTGCGTAGGCGAATCGCCTGTAATGTGATTCCCTTCGGTCCAACCCATGCCGCTCAGAATACCTGTGACCTCCAGTTTTCCTGGGCCTTCATGAGGAACCGCCGTTGCTAGCGGACCTGACATCGATGGCATGGGCAGAGGTGCTGGGGCTGGCGGTGTTGGTGCTGCGTCTGCCGTTGCCGCAGTCGATGTCCCGTCCGCGGGGGCGGAAGCCGACGCAACCTGTGAGTTCGGGTTAGTGCTCTGCTGCCCGAAACAAGGGAACGCGGAAAATGCTAAAAATAAAAGAGCAAGAAAACACGCGCCGCGCATGCGCAGAAGTGGTGTCCTCTCGTGGTGAAGCGGTACAAGCCCGAATGGTAGACCCACCACTACAGTGGCTATTCGCAAAGCACCTCTCGTGTAGTTCTTCACTGTGCACTCCTTTTTCTGTGTCTTAAGTCCGTCGTCTTTAAGTCTGTCGATATTTCTGGCTCGTATCTCCGAGACGGAATCGCATAAGTATTCGTGGGCGAAGCCTGTGCCCAAGTCAGAGCAGTCCCGAAAAGAGCGATGGCCGGCGGCGCACTGATCTGCTCCTGCGCATAGCCGCCGGACACCAGCGAAAGACCTGTAAGAACGATCACAGCGTCTAAGTGAAAACGATCCTTCAATGTGATACTCGCTTTCTCTCTTGGTTATGTGCCTGGTGTGAGTAACGGAACTCCCATGCGCTTACGTTGTCAGCACGCCGACCTTAAGTGGCAATCACGGCTGTCGTCCAACTCATATTTCTTCTGCTACACATAGAAATTTCTTTTCGGAATTCAGTTGGTTTGCGCGACGAAAAGGTTTTCATGTTGTATCCGCGCACGAGGCTTGACCGGGATCGATTTTTCAGGGTGACATCCTGCGTGGGCGCTTGCGAATTGCCCAGTGTTTACGGCCTGAATCGACCACCGGGCTGGAAACACACGGGAGAGATTGACGACGACTTTGAAGACTCCTTCACCTGCCGGGCTCCGGTGATTTCATCCTGCACAATTGCTCAGGCCAACCTCGCACACCCCTGGGCCTATAGGTCCGATAAATATTTTTCATAAGTGCGGACATTGGCAGCGGCAGAGCTACAAGATATGCTGTCGCCCATCTTGCGGTCCCAAGGAACTCACCGTCGGGCCGACTAATCGAGGGAGATACATGTTCACTGAACTGCGCAGTTTCCTGGCCCTGCCGTATGACCAACTGGAAGAATTGAATTTGAAAGCGAAGGAGCAGCGCAGGAACCGGGTCGCCGTCGACAAGATCCGGGAAGAGCGGGTCAAATATCTGACCGACGAAAAGCGGATCAAAGCCGTGACCGTGCTCTTCAGTGATCTCGAAGGCCGTCTTCACATGCTCGATTACGACAAGAAGTTCCTCGTCAAGAGCTGGGACAACCTCACCTTCGACGGTTCCTCAATTCGCGGCTTTACCGCGCAGCGTGAGAGCGACCTCCGACTGGGCATCGACTGGCCCGCCTTCTACTGGGGGCCCGCCGACGTGTTCGGTCCGGGCAAGGTTCTGGTCTTCGGCGAGGTCATCGACAAGAGCGGCACGCCTTACACCGCCGACATTCGTGGCATGCTGAAGGTCTACGCCGAGGAGTTGTACAAGAAGAAAGGTTACACGCTGAACGCCGCCAACGAAATCGAGGGCTTCCTGTTCCAGGGAAAGGACGCCGAGCGGCACTATCACGAAACCGGCAAATTTGAGTACGTCAACACGGGCGGATACTATCACTCGCTGCCCGGCGATCCGTTGCGTACTTTCATCGACACGACTGCGGAAGTGCAGCGCGCGATGGGCTTCCAGAATGAGAAGGATCATCCTGAAGTTGCGCCCTCGCAGTTTGAGATCAACTACGGATACGGCGAAGTCGTTGCCGCCGCCGATCAGATTCAGCTCTACAAGCTGATCTGCCGCCAGGTCGCAACCAACATGGGCTTTACCGCTTCGTTCCTGCCCAAGCCCGTTGTGGGTGTCAACGGAAGTGGCATGCACACCAACGTTTCAATCAGCGAAGACGGCAGGAACTTGTTCTGGGACGCGAAGGGCGAAGAAAAGCTCAGCAAGATGGGCTGGGCCTTCGTCGACCGGATCCTCACCCATGGCAACGACATTTGTCTGCTACTGAATCCCAGCGTGAATGCGTTTCGCCGTCTGGATCCGCACTTCGAAGCCCCGAACCAGCTCAAGGCATCGGCGGTGGATCGAGGGTCGATGATTCGTATTCCGATCGGCAACGAGAAGAGCATGCGAGTGGAAGTGCGCTCGGTAGCGCCGGATGCGAATCCGTACCTTGTGATGCTCTCAGTCTTCAAGAGTGGCCTCGACGGCGAGACCGCGAAGATCAAGAACCTGCGCCAGGCCGAGCGCTATCTGCCCGACAACATCTACGACGCGCTCACGAACTTTTCCCAGGCAGCGTGGACGACGGCGCTCCTCGGTGAGGACGTGAAGGCCCGCTATGCGGATTTGAAGCAGGCAGCGGCGGATCGCTGTCCGCGGCTGCTGGGCACATTTGTGAAGGCGCCTGAGGTGCAGTATCACCACGATGTTTACAATCAGTTCCTCTGGAATCGTTTTTGAGTTGGATGTTTCGTCACGAGTAAGCACACATATCGTCGGGACATTTGCGTCTTGAGCGCCACCGAAGGGGTTCACGCGGTCGCCCTGGAGACTTCGCAGGCTGACGCCTCGCACAGGTCAGGCCGCGATTGACACCGTCCGTCGCTGGGCTGAGTGCTCGAGCCTCGTCGGATCAGTGAAGTCGATCCAGATTCGAGCTACCCGCCTTGACCGGCCGAAATACGAATGTTAGCTTCGGTTCCAGACGTGACGGTCCGAGGGAAATCACTCTGAACGGGGCAGGGAAATCACTCCAATTCGTTCGATCTTCGTTCGGACGATCTTCATTCGGACGATCCTCAATCTGTCGAGCTTCAATCTGTCGATCTTTGCCGCCGCAACTTTCTTGTCCGCTTCTGTCAGGGCGCTGGAGCAATGCTGATTCCCGCGGGCTTATGGGGTTTTACATCTTCCGCCGACAGATCCTTTGCATCGCAAGACGCCCCAGTAGCTGCTGAATTCCATCTGAAACCGCACTACCGAAGCGAGCGGCCGCTCGATGCGACGCTGCTAAAGGTGCATCCAGGTCTCGACGAATTCATTACGGAGAAGTACGCCGACCAGCTTGCGGCGATTCTAGCCGAATGGAGCGGCAGCCTGTTGCGCTCCCCGCGGGAAACCCAGGCAATCGCCAAGACTCTCGCGGCCGATTTCTCTGGGGCATCGCTCAAATCCTCCGAGTCACGGGTGGTGCGCTCGAGTTCGTCGCTTCAAGTGCGCGAGAATAAGTTCGCCAGTCAAGCTACGCTCAAAAGCGACGACTTTCTTCGAGAATTGCAGTCCACCCTTAGCGGTTTCTACCGAATCGTGACCGCCGAATTCCAGATCACGGGGATTGACGCGGCTGGCTCCGCGACTGCTTCGCAGCCTCCAGGGCGCCTACAGACTCGTATTCGCTATGAAATCGTTGGCACTGGCGTCGGTTTTTATCGTGAACAGCGCGTGGGGAACTGGTACTTGGAATGGGAGAAGGCTACTTCGGGAGAGTTTCGCATTCGCAACTGGCGGGCACTCGACGAAACGCAGGCCCGCTCTACTTCACCGATGTATGTCGACATCGCTTCCGCGACGCTTGGCAGCAACTCTTCCTACTCGGCCCAGTTGCTGCACGGAACGGATTACTGGCGCACGGTGCTCGACGGCGCGTGCGGCATTGACATCTATGGACACAATGGAGTTTCAATCGCCGATATCGACAACGACGGCTTCGACGATCTTTACGTTTGCCAGCCTGCCGGCCTGCCCAATCGTCTCTATCGCAATCGCGGCGACGGAACGTTGGAAGACATCACCGAATCCTCCGGCCTGGGAATCCTGGAAAATACGGCGTGCGCTCTCTTCGCTGACTTTAGCAATCACGGCCGCCAGGACGTAATCGTAGTGCGCGCCAACGGGCCATTGTGCTTCGTGAACCAGGGCGGCCGCAAGTTTCGCCAAGAGCCCCACGCGTTCCGGTTCGCGAATCCTCCGCAGGGAACCTTCACTGGCGCGGCGTGCGCCGACTATGACCGTGACGGATGGCTCGACGTTTACTTCTGCCTATATGCCTATTACCAAGGCACTGGTCAATACAAATATCCCTCTCCGTATCACGATGCCAACAACGGGCCGCCAAACTTCCTGATGCGCAATCAGCGCGACGGCACATTCCGCGACGTAACCGCTGCGTCGGGGTTGAACCAGAACAATACGCGCTACAGTTTTTGCTGCGCCTGGAGTGACTACAATGGCGACGGCTGGCCCGATCTTTATGTAGTGAACGATTTCGGGCGGAAGAACCTCTACCGCAACAAGGGAGATGGAACGTTCACCGATATTGCCACTCCGGCGGCGGCCGAAGACGTTGGCGCGGGAATGAGCGCCTCGTGGCTGGACTATGACAACGACGGCGCCGTGGATCTCTATGTAGGCAATATGTGGACCGCGGCTGGGGAACGGGTGTCGACGCAGGAAGTCTTCAAGAAAGGATCGTCTCAGGCAGTCCGGTCCCTGTATCAAAAACACGCGATGGGAAATTCATTGCTCCGTAATCGTGGTGCGGCTTTCGACGATTCGACGAATTCCTCGAGCGTTGGAATGGGCCGCTGGGCATGGTCGAGCGACGCATTCGATTTCGATCATGACGGTTTCCCCGATCTTTACATTGCCAATGGGATGGTCTCGGGCCCTTCGCGCCCGGATGCCTCGCACCCTGCTGCTACACAGCAAGACCTCAACAGTTTTTTCTGGCGGCAGGTCGTGGCTCGTTCTCCCGATGAAGCCAGCCCGTCTCATGAATACGAGCAGGGGTGGGCCGCGATCAACGAACTCATCCGGTCGGACGGGACTTGGAGCGGCTACGAACGAAATGTTTTCTACGCTAACAATGGCGATGGAACTTTCTCCGACGTCTCCGCCGCGGTCGGCCTGGATTTCGTGGAGGATGGCAGGGCGTTCGCTCTGGCCGATTTCGATCACGATGGCAGAGTGGAGGTGTTTCTAAAGAACCGCAATGCTCCACAATTGCGGCTCTTGAAGAACGTAACGGAGTATCTGCCGCCGTCGATCGCGTTTCGTTTGCAAGGCACTAAGAGTAATCGCGACGCGATTGGGACGTCGATCACGATTGAGACCAGTATCGGGCGGCAGATCCGCATGCTTCAGGCCGGATCCGGTTTTCTTTCTCAACACAGCAAAGATCTCTTCTTCGGCCTGGGGAAAATAAAAGGTTCGGTGCATGCTCTCATTCGTTGGCCCAGCGGGGCCATCCAGGAGCTTCACAATCTTCCTGCCAATCATAGAATCTGGGTGGAGGAAGGCGCTCCACCTTCGCGTCTGGAACCGTTTAGCCAGCAAGCCAGAACGTCTACGCCTCTGGCCACGGAAACCGCCCGAGAAACCGAAGATCTTCCAACCAAGGTTGAAACCTGGCTTCTGGCGCCGCTTGCCGCTCCGAATTTCTCACTGCCCGACCTGGCAGGACAAGTTCGGACATTTTCTTCACTGCGCGGCAAGACGACACTCCTGAATCTTTGGAGCACGAAGGCGCCGGATTCGCGGGACGAATTGAAAATGCTTCAGAAAATCCACGGCGATTGGGCAACGAAAGGTCTGCAACTGATTTCCGTGAACGTCGATGATCCAACCGATGAAACGGTTCGCGCCTTTGCGAAGGACCTCACTTTTCCAATACTGCGTGCATCTGACGACGTCGCCGCGATCTACAATATTCTTTATCGCCAGATGTTTGACCGTCACCGGGATCTCAATCTTTCCACTTCTTTTCTGATCGACAGCGGCGGCGACATCGTCAAAGCATACAGGGGCGCGATTGTTCCTGAGCGCGTGGAACGAGACTGCCAGAGCATTCCGCGAACCGACGCCGAGCGACTGGCGCGAGCTCTGCCCTTTCCGAGTGCGGCGTACGCGCTCGAATTCGGCCGTAACTATCTTTCCTACGGTGCTCTGTTTTTTCAGCGTGGATACCTGGATCAGGCCGGGGCCGCATTCCAACGGGCCTTCCGCGACGATCCGTCCAGCGCCGAGGCTCTGTACGGCATCGGAAGCGTCTACCTGAATCAAAACAAGAACGCAGCCGCGCACGAGTCCTTCGAACGCGCGGTGAAACTCCAAGCTAATTATCCCGACACTCTGCCAGACGCCTGGAATAACCTGGGCGTGATTGCAACACGCGAAGGCCGCGTGGACGATTCGGTTCAATGTTTTCAAGAGGCGTTAGAGCTGAACCGGCATCATCTTCTGTCGCTCGATAACCTGGGCAATGCCTATCGTCTGCAAAAGCGTTGGGACGAGGCTCGCAAAGCGCTGGAGCGCGCGCTGGAAATTGCTCCGGAAGATCCTGAAGCGAACTACAGCCTGGGAATGGTTTGTGCCCAGACTGGGGACACGGCTAGAGCCGACGAATATTTGCAGCGCGCACTAAAGGCTCGTCCAGCTTACCCTGAGGCCCTGAACAACCTTGGAGTGCTTTACCTCGTCACGCAACGCCGCGATCAGGCCGTGGCAAGTTTTGAAGAGTGCATTCGCGCGGCCCCCGCGTTCGATCAGGCGTATTTGAATTTGGCGCGAGTGCATGTGCTCGAAGGCGCGCGGGACAAGGCTCGAGATGTGCTGCGCGATTTGCTCAAACAGCATCCGGATCATGCACAGGCCAAACAGATGCTCGAGCAATTGCAACCCTAAGTCCTCTAACTCCATTTACGGCTTTGGGGTCGGAGCTGTTAGCAAATCGACGAGCATCTTGTAGAACCGCTCGGCGTTCAGATCAACCTGCACTTCGACTGGTAGCCCCGCGCTGTTTGGTTTGTCCTGTTCCGACCAGCTTACAGTGTTTCCGTAATCCGCCCCGCGGCTGAGGTCCACATCCAGGTAGCGCGTCTCTTTTGAGGTAATCAGGCTCGGATCGAGCCAGGCCAGCGCTGCGAGTTCGTCCCATAAATAATTGTATTGGCCATACAGATGCGAATACGAACCGACATAGCGAGCCGCGGGTGTAGTGCCAGCCTTCACTCGATTGAGCAGCTCTTGAGTGAGCTGAGTTTTGAGAGAAATGTCGACCGTGGTGCACACAACTCTCTTCCAAGGTGCTGTCAGCACAATGTGCGCCGCTTCGGGATCAAACCAAAGATTAAATTCGTGTCTGGGCGTATTTACAAACTCAGGATCGTCCGTCTTGGGATTCAGACTTGCTCCCATGAACACCAATTCTTTCGCGAGTCCGGCGAATTCGGGATCGATCGAAATGGCGAGCGCGAGGTTGGTCATCGGCCCGCCTTCGTAAATCGTCACTTCGTGCGGATACTTGCGGACCATGCGCAGGAGAAAATGTGCAGCGTCTTCGTCGATCGGCTTGGTGGTGGGCTTGCCCTCCGGCATTTCGCCCAACTGATCCGCCGGATGGTAGCGTTGCGGAGTCCATGCGCCCAACCACGGAATTGAGCCATATTGCTGCTCCCAAAGTTCCGTCTCCGCTTTCCGCCGCACCAGCGGAAGACCCGCGCCAGCGACCACCGGAATGTCAGTGCGCCCAATAATCTCGAGCGTGCGCAGCGTGTGCGCGACTTCTTCTTTGAGCCAGCCGTCGCCGGTGACGACAGTTATGCCGAGCACTTCGGTTTGCGGCGACTGTATGAGCGACAGGATGGCCTGTTGGTCGGATCCTCCAGGCCCGGCCGCGTCCTGATCGATGATGACCTTGCGCTTCCCGGAAGACTGCTGACCCCAGCCTGGAAGGCACGTTAGCAACAGCACCGCAGCTTCTATCCTCCACAGCCGGAGCAGTCTCATCTCATTTCCCTAGAGTGTCGAGAGTTGTAGAAATCTTCCAGACAGCGTCGCCAGACTCGTCGCAGACATTGCATTCTATTTTGTGACCCGTAAAATTCGCCAGCGCTTTCTTTTCAACGCCCGCGAAAAAGAAGATCGGTTGCGAGCGGCGATGCTCGTAGATAAAATGCCTGTCTGGGCGAGTCAAGAGACTTGCAGGACGGGCGATAATTAGTAAGGATTCTTTACATCAGCATCAATCTTCACGGGGCTCGGCGTGTTCTCACATCAGTTCACATCCGTTAGGGGAATAGGTTGGGTCCTTGCCTCGCTCATTCTTTACACGTCGGTCGCGTCCCGCCTGCATTCTCAAGAGATAGACAGAGCGGCATCACTCCGCGGCGTCGTTCGCAACTCGCAAGGGAAAACTGTGGCCGGAGCAAGGATTCACATGCAGGCTCAGGACTCAACTCAGTCACAAATAGTGCAAACAGATTCCCAGGGGAACTTTGAGTTCGGCGCTCTCAAAGGCGGGGTCTACATTCTGCGAGCTGAGATGGCAGGATACAGCGATACGGAAATCTCCTCATTGTTCTTCGGCCCGCAGGAAGCAAAGAAGCTAGATCTCATTCTGCTCCTGGCAAGAATTCCCGCATCGCAATCGGGCGTGGCGCAAACGCCAGAGTTTTTTGATGAGCCGAGATTCGCAGTTGCGGGAGTAACGGATGCCACGAATCTCGGGGGTCACGGGTCTGACACGATTGCGCGAACTCGGGAATCGCTCGCCAAGGAAACTGTTTCGCTAAGCAAAGCATCTGCTTCGCCGGCCGCGCCGTCCGAGAGAGAAAAGTCGTTGCGCCAGAGCGTGGAACGGGCGCCCCGCAGCTTTGAGGCGAACCATCTTCTGGGTAAAGTTCTCGACGAGAACGGAAAAGCGCGCGACGGTATCCCATACCTGGAGCGCGCCGTGGAACTGAAACCCGACGATTACGAGAATTCCCGCGATCTGGCCGTCGCCAACGCGCACGCCGGCAATTATGAGCGGGCCCGAGACCGCGCCGAGGCCTTGGTCGCGCATTACGACACAGCGGAACTTCATCATCTGCTCGGCGATGTGCAGGAGAAACTGGGTAATTCCCTGGATGCCGTGCGCGAGTATCAGCGCGCTGCTAATTTAGATCCGCGCGAGCCCTATGTATTTGATTGGGGCTCTGAACTTCTGCTGCATCATGCTCCGGAACCGGCCTTGCAGGTATTCACTAATGGCAATTTTCTGTTCCCAAATTCCGCCCGTATGCTGATTGGACTTGGCGCAACTTTTTTTTCCCTCGGCTCCTACGATCAGGCCGTTCAGCGAATCTGCGAAGCGTCTGACCTGAATCCCAAAGACGCGACTCCCTATCTGTTCTTGGGAAAAATGCAAAGCGCGGAGCCCACGCCCTCCGAGAAGATTGTCGAAAAACTGCGACGCTTGGTCGCGCAGCAACCGGACAACGCAGAGGCGAATTACTACTATGCGGTCAGCCTTTGGAGGTTGCGCCCGGGGTCGCAGGACGCCGCTAACACGGTCGAGATCGAATCCCTGCTGAACCGAGCGATTCACTTGGACCCGAAGTTCGCTGCCGCCTACCTCCAACTGGGAATTCTCCATTCGGAGCAGAAAGATTATCCGAGAGCAATTTCTGACTATCAGCAAGCCATTCAGGCGGATCCGAAGATGGAAGAGGCGCACTATCGCCTGGCTCAGGCTTATCGGCACGTTGGAGATGCCGCTAAGGCCGAAGCCGAGCTTCAGCGCTGCGATCAGATCGCCAAAGAATCAGCGCAGCAGGTGGAACGGGAGCGCCACGAGATCCGGCAATTTGTCTATATCCTGCGCGACCCGGCTCCTGCTCAAGTCCCATAGCTCGTCCGCACAGGATAGTTTGGGGGATGGCACCCGACCGACCATGTATAATCCTGCCCCGTGGATCTTTGGGACGAAGGTTATGCTCAAATTCAGAAACTCCTGCGAGGAACAATGTTCTGAAATCAGAGAAGATCATTCCGTCAGCCGCGTTGCCACGTACTTTGTGTTTATCTTTCTGCTCGCCGCGATCGCTGAGACGCTACTAGCCAGCTTCGGCAAGTAGGAGCGCCCTCGTCGAGTGGGATTCTCCGCATGTATCTAGGTGCGGAAAAGAAAAAATACGTTCTCACTTCGTTCCAATTCACCTCTACGCTCGTCGGACCAAGCTCCGCTCTGGCTGCCGCTGTGTTACACTTTTTGATTCATACTGACAAACTGTTGCACGCAGGACGCCCAATCCACACATGCTTCTTTCGAAAGAATATGTGGGCTATCTGGCCCGCGAAGTCACTAAGAAACTGATTGCTGGCAAGTTCATCGAGACCGCGGCGGTCCCCGCCGTGAATGAGCGCGTGAACGCCGCTTTGGTCGACGAACTCTCACTGGAGGACCGCATCAACGACGAAGTGCGCGTCATCCTCGAAGCCTACTCAGACGAGATGCGCAACAGCGGCGCCAACTACCAGGAAATGTTCCGCAAGGTAAAGACCGAACTGGTGCGCAAGTACAAGGCGGTGCTGTGAGACTCAGCCGCGACAAGGTCAACGTGCTGGCCCGGGCCGTTTCCGAAGTGCTCAAACAGATGGACGAGGTCGAGTTCATCGAAGACCCCAACACGATTCGCCAGGAAACCCGCAAGATCCTCGAAGAACTCCTGAATCAGGAAGCCAGAATCGACGTCGCTGCCCGCCAGAAAATCGAGAGCCAGAAACGCACCATCCTCGAAGGCTCCCAAGAGTGGGACATCCTCTACCGCAAGTACTACAACGAGGAAGTGAAAAAGCTCGGCATGTAACTCCACCTCGCTCGCTCTCACGGAAATAATTTGAGTTCAATGCTTGTCAGGTTACGGACCGACCGCGCCGGGCGCTTGTCTTCCGTCACTACCAGCTTGAGAGGACCGGAATGCGCGTCGAGCGGCTGACCGTTCATGGTATCGGCAATCAAAACCTCTCCCGGATGAAAGCTGGGATCGACCTCGGCCAGAGCGAGGACGGCCTGATATCCGTCCGCCCCCGTGGCGACGATATGGTTCGTCAGCGCTTCGCCACGAAGTTCCGGGCCTAGCGGGGCTCCGACTTTGTTGAGAAGATCGGCCAAACGTACGCCGGAGTAGGTTTCGTCAGCATTTGTGTGGGCGTTGTGGAAAGTCGCCGTGATGTGCGGCATCGCCTTCAGGTCGGCGAACGAAAATCCGATGGGATCGTGATAGGGATACGCCGATATCAGCAGCCCATCTTTTGACGATATTGGACTGACCGTTGGCGACCCAGTCGCTCCGACCTGCAGCTCAATCTCGAACGTTTCCGCCGGCTTCGCGGCACGGGCTTCCGAGTGGGGCATATCGGCGTTCACCACATCGAGGTGCGCAAATGCGTTCTTAAAGCCCGGGACGCGCACGAAGATGGCGTAGCCTCCGGGCTTTAAGGCGAGCGCCAACTGGCCTTTGCTGTCGGTTTCGAGTTTCGAAGCCGCGTCGGGCGCCGGAACAACTCGCACCTGAGCATGCGGTACTGCGTTTCCGGTCGGATCGGTCACTCGGAGTGCCACCGCCACGGCCGAGGTGTGCTGAGCGGCGACAAACGACGGAAGCAGCAGAGAGAGTGCAAGAGCAAAAGACCTGAGTTGTTTTCGGCGCATGCGGAAAAGCATAGCGCACCGGGTCGTGCCTGTCAGCAGAGCGGGCGTGACTCCGAAGCGCAAAGCTTATAACCTCATAGAAGAGGGATGAGAAAGAAGTGGCAAGTTCGATCGATAACGTTAAGGCCGTCGTCAAGCGCGCCGCCGAGGAGGCAGGCTTCGACCTCGCGGGAATCGCTCCCGCCACCGATGCCGCCGAACACAAACATTTTCCCGAATGGATTGCCGCTGGCCACGCCGGCGAGATGAAATACCTGGAAGCGCGCGATGATGGCGGTGAGCTCAAGCGCGCCTCGCTGGCCCGCGTCGCCCCATGGGCACGAAGCGTCATCGTCTGCGCCATCAACTACAACACGGAGCATCCTTACTCGACCGAAGTCCACGACCCTGACCGCGGATGGATCTCGCGCTACGCCTGGAGCCGCGAAGATTATCACAATGCGGTTTTTCGCCGTCTGAAGCAGGTAGAAGCTACCTTGCACCAGGCGGTGCCTGCTGAGTTGCAGCCGAGTCTCACAACCCGCAGCTACGTGGACACTGGCCCAGTAGTTGAGCGGATCTACGCGAAGTATGCCGGCGTGGGTTGGATCGGAAAAAACACGTGCATCATCAATCAGAAAAAAGGTTCGTGGCTTTTCCTGGGCGTAATCCTGACGTCGCTCGAACTTGCCCCCGATATCCCGGCTCCAGACCGTTGCGGTACCTGCACTCGCTGCATCGACGCGTGTCCGACGGATGCCCTGCTGGGTTCTTATGAACTCGATTCCAATCGGTGCATTTCCTATTTAACGATCGAAAAACGCGGATCGATTCCCGAAGACCTTCGGCCAGAGATGGGCCGCCACGTCTTCGGCTGTGACATTTGCCAGGACGTTTGTCCTTGGAACCGAAAGGCCCCGGCGTCAACTGCGGCTGAGTTCGAAGGTCGTCCCGGCTTGGTGAATCCCGGCCTTGTCTGGCTTGCCGAAATGTCCGGCGAAGAATTTCGGGAAGTCTTTCGAGGCTCGCCCATCCGTCGTACCAAGCGTTCCGGTCTTCGACGGAATGCTGTCATCGCCATGGGGAACAGCGAGAACAGAGAATTCCTGCCCCTGCTCGATAAATTGACAACCGATGAAGATGAATCTGTCGCCGAAAGTGCGCGCTGGGGCAGAACGCGGCTCATGCTGCGCACTGATGATATCAAAGCGGAGTCTTCGCAATGTCTTCGCCCTCTGCTATAGGGGTTTCCGAGGCTCCTTGACTGGAACTTCCGTAACTGGTTTTTCCAATTTCCAGCAACTAATCTTCGCCTAAAGGGTTCTTACTCACGACCTTAGGCTAGTTGTTTGGGGGGAGCATGTTTCCATGCCAGAGTCAGCGGATGCGGCGCGTTTTCAGTAAATTAGCCGCAGTCGCCCTGGCATGCGTTCCGCTGGCCGGAGCCTCGGCCACCCTCCTCCTTGAAGAGCCTTACGGCAAGATGGGATTCTTTACCGCCACGGGTCATGCTGCCGTGTATCTCTCCGGGGTATGCGCCGACACCCCACTCGTTCTTCGCCATTGCGCTCCGGGAGAAACAGGAGTCGTCCTCAGCCGTTACGACGGCATCGGAGGATACGATTGGGTCGCGATTCCTCTGATTCCTTACCTGTACGCCGTGGAACGTCCCCAAGATGTGCCGCTGTTTGCCAACGCCAAGATGGCCGCGTTCTTGCGGGACCGCTATCGCCGCAAATATCTGGAAGATATTGCCCCTGACGGACGAAATGGCGAGGCACCGGGCGGGAACTGGTACCAACTGGTTGGATCTTCCTATGATCGCACGATTTACGGCTTCGAGATCGAAACTAGCTCCGAGCAGGACGACGCGCTAATTGAGAAATACAATGCGTCTCCCAACCAGTCTCACTTTCACCTGGTTTCCAATAATTGCGCCGACTTCGCGAAAGGCGTGCTGAACTTTTATTATCCAAGATCGCTGCACCGCAGCCTGATCGCGGATCTCGGCATCACGACGCCCAAGCAGATTGCGAAAATGCTCACCAAGTACGGCGCGCGCCACCCGGAATTCCAATTTTCGCGACTCATCATTTCGCAAGTTCCGGGCAGCATGCCGCGCAGCACGAATGTGCACGGAGTGGTCGAATCTCTCTTTAAAGCCAAGAAGTACATTGTGCCCAGTGTCGTAGTGAGTCCCATGTTCGCTGGATGCGTCGCTGCCGTCTATGTCGGAACGGGCGCAGGCCACTTTGAACCGGCGCGCAACGCCATGGTGTTCGTAGTAGGCGGCGCCCCAGAGCGGCCCCTGGGAGCGGAAGATCGCCGAGCCTACCAGCGGCAACTGAAGCATTTTCTGGCCGGCGCCTATCCTGAAAAACCGGGACGGAAGGTGGACAAGGCATGGGCAAGGGTTCAGTCCAAAGCCAAGACAAGCGTGGATGAGCAGGGCCGGCCGGTTCTGGAAGTGCAGGTGGGAGAGAGTCGGGTGCAGATTGGCGTGTCCGCCGACAATGTTTTGAGCGGAAGCGCTCCTCCTGAGATGGAGCGTCAGCTTCTGGCGGCTCGCCTTCAGGCTGAATTGCGGCGCAGATCACCGCGGGGCCTCTCCGAAACAGAAGTAGCGCGCGACTGGGAACTTCTTCAGAAAACACTGACTGAGAGCGATTCGATGGTTTCGATTCGGCCTGCGCCACGCTCTGAAAATATCCGCGGAAATCAGCCTTAACCGTCCGGGTTCGCCCAAGACGCAAATCAATTAAGACTTATTGTTGCTGTTGCGGTGGCTGCGGCGGCACGCCCGGGGGAGGAACGGGCGGTTGCCCGACCTGTGGCTGCTGTTGACCCTGTTGCTGCTGCTGAAGCTGCAACTGCCGTTGTTGCATTTCCTGCAGCATCTGCTGCGGTGTTTTCACGGTGGGCTGACCTGGAGAGGCAGAAGGCTGTTCCGCCTCCGCGGCCGCCTGGTCCGCGGCATCGTCCGTGTTATTGTCCGACCCTTCCGCGTCACTGGCTTCACCTGCCACCTCGGGCAGCGACGCAGCCCCTGGACCGCCTGAGCGTTGCACGATTCCGGGTTGCGATTGTTCTGTGATCGACGGGTTAGTAGGATTTGTCGGGCTCGCACTGTCCTGTCCGCTTTTTGCCACCAGTACCACGCGGGTCAGCACCGTGCTGTCTGCCGGAGATCCCAGCAGGACATAGTTGAATCGCGATCCATTCAAGAGTTCGGCCATGACCTCTCGCGCTGAACCGGGTCCCAGATGGGTTACTACTCGCTCTGTGGCCGCGGGAATTTCAATCTCTGCCCCGGTCTGTTTGCGGACGGCACGCAAAATATCGCCCAAGGTTGAGTTTACCGCAACGATGGTTAATTGTGCGTTTTGATAACTGACTTGTGGCGCTACCGGTGCCATCGAATCCAGCGGAATCGGCTGTACCGGACCGGTCGGGCCGGAGGGCAGAGCAGGGAGCTGCGGCTTTTGCGCCTTCTTCGTCTTCGTCTTGGTTTTCAGCTGGCTTTGCGAGGATGTAGCTGTAGCAGGGGTAACGATCGCGAGGCACAATGCTCCGCCGCACAGGACAATGATGCTCGCAACTCTATTGAATTTCCGTCCCGCGCTCACGCTTACTCCTCCCACAAACTGACTTCGGGGGACACTGCAAGGCCGCCTTACCAATTTTATCACCAGGCGGTCGTGACGAACTGGCCTTGAAGAAACTGGTGCATTGTCCCACCAAGGAGAACGTCTTAAGACTACGCTCTTGCACCGGGTTGATGCCAAGAACCGGAAGACCATGCAGAAGTGGATTGCAGTCAACCATTTCCGCCGGCCCTAAATCTTAACTAGGTAAGGCTGAAGCAGCGTAAACTGAACCCAGCCTTTTCCAACTCTTTGAAAGTAAAGGCGGAGTTCAATATGAATCTTGTCCGCAGCCTTACCCCCGCTCTTTGGATTGCCTTGGCGGCGGTGGCATTTTCGCCCCGGAGCGCTCCAGCGCAAAGCTGTCAGACGTCCAGCGACCTCGATGACGCTACCCGGAACGCCATTACGGTGGCCGCTCAACGCGATTTCGGGATGGCAGCCAGGGGCGACGCCGCATCGTTGCGTCAGAATGCAATTCCGGGTCTCGCTTCTGATTTCTCCGGAATCGAGGCAACCGTCAAAGACCACCAAGCGGATCTCGCGGGTGCCCAAGCAACCGTGAAGGGTATTTTTCTGCTCGACGGCTCGACCCCCTCCCCGCACGCCGAGTTTTATTGCGGAGTCTTCGGCAAGAGCGGCCAGACAGCCAACAGCGCCGTCTTCTACCTCGACAATCTTCCCGCCGGCAAGTACGCCGTGGTGCTTCTCGACGCGAGTTCCGCCAACGGGCGAACCATGTTTTCGTTAATTCTGCAGCAGGAGGGAACTGACTGGAAATTAGGCGGCCTCTACGTCAAAGCTGCCCAAGTCGCCGGCCACGACAGCGATTGGTTCCTGGCGCGCGCGCGCGAATATAAGGCCAAGGGCCAGATGCATAATGCGTGGCTCTTCTACACACAGGCTCGGCTTCTGACGTCCCCATTGCCCTTCATGGGAACATTGGCCACCGATAAGATCGCCGACGAAGCGCAGAGCATCCAGCCCGCTGACCTGCCGGTGGGGAAGACGGTCGACCTTCCGGCCGGAACTGGTACCTATAAGCTCATCTCGATGTTTCCGCAGGTCGTGGGCAACGATCTGGACCTGATCGTAAAGTATCAGGCTGCCGATGTTTCGAATACCAACCAGGCCTATCAAGGCAATGTGGCCGTTATCAAGGCCGTTGCAACCAAGTATCCTGAAGTGAGAGACGCGTTCGCCGCGATCGTAGCGCGCGCCGTGGATCCAACCGGCCGCGATTACGGTACCCTGCTCGCGATGAAGGACATCAAATAGCAAAATATTTTGTTGCTTGTCCGACGTTTGGAATCTCGTACGGATGACTAGCACATTCAGCGGCGGGTAGGGAGGGTGTCCTTTAAAGACGCCTGAGATCAAGAAGACCTAAGCCCGAACTTCCTCCAGCACGCATTCTCTGGGATCTTTGTCGTCACGCAATCCCAAAAACACCGGAGCACGCAGCTTGGGGCCGCTCCCCGCGCCGGTCCCGCCCGTCCACTCCGCAAACTCGATCTCCGCCACCAACTGCGGTTTGACGAAACTGACCTTGCGCAACGCGTCAACATCCCCGAAAAACGGATTCTTCTTGGTCTCTAATTTTTCCAATACTTTCGAAATTTCGCCGAGCGATTTCTGATTGAATCCGCTTCCTGCCTGCCCCACGTGAATCAGCCGCCCTTGCTTGTCATACAATCCGAGCACAAGCGAACCAAAATGCGTGCGGCTACCTTTGGTTTCCGTATATCCGCCGATGACCGCTTCCAGCCGATGCCGAATTTTTATCTTTAGCCAATCGCCGCTGCGGCGTTCTTCGTAGCAGCTGGCGCGACGCTTCGCGACAATGCCCTCAAGCCCCTTCTTGCGTGCTATCTCAAATAGCGCCTTGCCGCGCTCCTCGTAATGATCGGAATACCGCACGCCGTCGTCGCCCGCCACCACGACTGTCGCCAACTTCCGCTTACGCTCTTCCAGCGGCACGCGCCGCCAGTCGTAGCCATCGAGATACAACAGATCGAATGCGTAATAGAGCACCGGCACATCGGCATTCCCCGCCGCTCGATGGCCGCCGGGACGGAATCCCGTGCGCTGCTGCATCAAACTGAATGACGCTTTACCCTCTTCATCCAGCGCCACCACTTCGCCGTCCAGAATCGCCGTCTTCGCCTTGATTAGTTGCGCCATATTCTTCAACTCGGGATAGCGCGCGGTCAGCTCATTCTGATTTCTGGAAACCAAGCGCACCTTGCCGTTTTCGATGAACGCAATCGCGCGATATCCATCCCACTTGATCTCAAACAGCCACTCCGCGCCGTCAAACGGCTCCCCGGTCGACTCGGCCAACATGGGATGAATCGCTGTAGGCATCGGCCGCTTCACCGGAGCCCGGGAAAGAGCTTGAACCGCAGAGGGCGCGGAGGAACCCACAGAGGACCCCGAGAATTTCAATTTCTTGTTTGGCAGCTGTTGCCGATCGGGTTGGGAAGAGTTGTTCTCGGCAGACGCTAAGACTTGTCCGTTACTTTTCTCTGCGTCCTTTGCGTTTGTTTCTTTGCGTTCTCGGCGATGGGCTGTTGCCTCTTTTTTTTTGTCCGCTCGCCGCGGCCTTCTTCTGATCAAGTTTCGCCACGGCATCGGCCAGCCACGCCGCTTTCAACTTGCCTCGTCCGGAAGATGGCCGGCTCTTCCACTCCCGCGACCCGGCGTCGTCGGCAACCTCCTCGAGATTGCGCCCGCTGAGCACCGAATCGTCGAACTCCTCGATGTCGTATCCGTCGACGGCATGATCATCGTGCTTCTTGATGATCAGCCATTCATTGCCCTTGCTCCCCGGACGCCGTCCCTTCATCTTGATCAGCGCGAAGTCTCCCTTGAGCCGTTTCCCGTTCAAACGAAACTTCAGATCGCCCTTGGCCAGCATCGCAGCCGCTTCCGCTTCCGTGCCCGGCACGTACTTGCCATTCACCGGCACCGGCGAGAGCGGTTGCCACGTGCCCACATCCCATACAATCACCGTTCCCGCGCCGTAATTATTCTCTGGAATGTTGCCCTCAAAATCGAAATACGAAACCGGATGATCCTCGACTTGCATCGCCAGCCGCTTGTCGGCGGGATCGAGCGAGGGCCCTTCGGCACCGCCCACGATTTCAGTACGCCTTCCATTTCCAACCGAAAATCGTAGTGCAGCCGCGTCGCATCGTGCTTCTGCACCACAAAGCGATTCCCGGCCTTGGTCGCCACTTTCGGCCGGAGGCTCCGGCGTCTCTTCAAACCGCCGTTTCCGTTTATATTCTTCGAGAGCCATAGAGAGACCATTTAATCACAAAGAATCGAATCGGCTTGTGTGGGGACGGGCGCCTTCGCCCGTCCATGCCGAGCACCGCTCGGCGGCTGCCTGCGCCGACAGAACTCTGGATACGATTTAAAATCCTTGCACTCATGCAACGCGAATTCCCCGAAGCCCCGCTGGTTGGCGTAGGCGCAATTATCATCGAGGATTCCCGCGTCCTCCTTGTCAAACGCCTTCATCCGCCGCTGCAAGCGCAATGGTCCATTCCTGGAGGCGTCCTCGAAGTCGGCGAACGAGTCCGCGAGGCCGCCATCCGCGAGGCTCGCGAAGAAACCGGACTCACCGTCGACCCCGGTGAACTTCTCGGCGTCTACGACCGCATCCTGCGCAATCCCGAAAAGCGCGTGCAATACCACTACGTTTTGATTGATTTTCTCTGCCGCCGGGTTGCGGGAGATCTCGCCGCCGCCAGCGACGCCGCCGAAGCGAGATGGTTTAGCCGGGAAGAACTGCCGGCCCTGAATCTCGCCGAAGATACACAGGATGTGATACGCAAGGGCTTTGCGAAATTAGGCTGTTGATTCGGGCTTATCCTGGCTTCCGTCGCCTCCCCACTCTGAAAGCGACGGCGACGGTTCCGATGCAGTATCTCTTCCTTGCCATGGGGAGCACGCGCAGACAACCCTGTGCCGGAATATGGCACCGCAGTTGTCGGCTACCGACTGCGGGACCGCGCTGACTTATCCAGTCGGCAGCAGAGAGCAAGAAACATATGGCCGCGCGTGAGTCCAAAAAGGTCATCTATGCTGCGATCGTTGCCAATGTGGCAATCGCGATCTGCAAATATGTTGCCGCGGCTCTGACCGGCAGCTCCGCCATGCTGGCGGAAGCTCTCCATTCCACGGCGGACACCGGAAATGAGCTGCTGTTGTTAGTGGGAATGAGGCGAAGCTCGCGGCCTCCGGACGAGTTGCATCCCTATGGACACGGCAAAGCACTCTATTTTTACTCGCTGCTGGTTGCGGTTTACATCTTTGGCGCGGGCGGTGGCCTCGCCGTACGTCACGGAATCACTCATCTGCGGAATCCGCAAATCCCCGATCATCCGGGGTGGAACTATGCCGTGCTGGCATTCGCAGGGATATTTGAGTTCTATTCGTGGCTTATTTCGTATCGTGAACTGCGATCGCAAAAAGATCCGGACGAAAGTACTTGGGACGAAATCATCGGCAGCAAGGACCCAACGATCTTTACCGTTTTTCTAGAAGACTCTGCCGGCTTGCTCGGCGCCCTTCTGGCGTTCCTCGGCATCTTCCTGGCCCGCATTTTCAAGAATCCCTATCTGGATCCCGCCGCTTCCATCGTCATCGGACTCCTGCTCGCCGTGGTCGCCATCTTTCTGGGCCGCGAGAGTGGCGCATTGCTTATCGGCGAGAGGACGAACCGAGCCAGAATCAGGAGAGTCAAAGAGATCATTACCGCAGATCCCTCGGTCGAAAAAGTGGGCGATCTGCTCACCATGCAACTTGGGCCCAATCAAGTGCTCTTAACCGTGGATATTCAGTTTCGGCGAGACCTTGATCTGCAGCAGCTGGAACTGGCGATTGATCGCATCGAGAACCGCGTCCGCGAGAACGAACCCATGATCCAGCGCATCTTTATCGAGGCGGAGTCATTCAAGCGGACCACCGCGCCCTCGTCTCAAGCCGCGTGATTGGTTCGAGTGCTATCGATTCTTCGCGAGAGCTCAAGAGGAAGTGAATCGGAGAAAAACAACAAACGGCCCGCAGGCGTTTAATCCTGCGGGCCGTCCGGTGGACTGTTTGGGATTGACCAAGAGGTGGTCACTCTACGTGGCCTCTACGGCAACTCCGGGATTCCCGACCGACCTGCGTCAGGCGGAATCAATCCTTATTCACCGGTAGTGTGCGGGCTGTAGCTCCTGGCGCAACCTTAAATTGGTTGCGGCCCGAAGCCCCGCTTAGAGCAACCCGCTCTAAGTCTCAGCCACCTCACCTGGTCTTTGAACACTACAACTACTGCCATCAGAACTTATCATCCGACCACCTCCTTTCCGGTGTTATTCGCACCTTAACGCTGGAACCGAATTGTTGTCAATACCGTGAAGGAGACCCTTGTAGGGATGCCCAGATTCGATGAGAGACCTGAATTTGGGCGATGCCCAGGGTGACGCGCGCAACCACTGAATAAGGTTTTGCTACGACGCAATCGCTGACACCTTTCAGGTTTAGTTCCGTATCTGAGCAATTTTGCACAGACACCAAATAAGTGACGATTATAGATTCATCCAGAAGAGACGTGGAAAGAACGTGCTCTCCCTCATTTCCCGTCTCTGCTGGCCGATCAAGGGAATCTCTGCGCTACGTCATTTTCTCGGAAGAGTGTCACGCTCGATGCTGTGGTGTTTCCAAAAACCCTTCCGTGACTAAAGAGACTATTCTCTTGCAACCTAGCTGCAAATAATCGGCATTTTTGGGAGTTTGATTCTTTTTGTATTGCAAGTCTTTCGGGTAACTAAGTCTCTGACGCCAGAATGCCTTATCAATGCTGCTTGGGGCGCAGGCGCATTGGTGGCCAAAGTGCTAACACCATGTTGGTAGAAGATCTAAAAAGGACAGGACAAGATATGAAATCTCGCCGCTTTCGTCTACTGGCCCTCTCGTTCTTACCGCTCCCGTTGTTGGTACTCAGCGCTTTTGCTAACTCGGTGAATCTGGGTACTGCCGCCAGCTATTCGGTGCTGGCTGGCTCAACCGTAACCAACACAGGTCCCAGCGTTCTTTCTGGCGATCTTGGTCTCAGCCCAGGTGTCGGTGTGTGCGCGGCGACCGGCTTTCCGCCGGGGATCGTGCACGGAACCACCCACATATGCGACGGGGCCGCAGCTCAGGCTCAACGTGACCTGACCACCGCCTACGACGCGGCGAAGAGCCTGTCGCCCACAATGACCCTGACCGGCAAAGACTTGGGTGGGATGACTCTTAAGCCGGGGGTATATTTCTTTGCCAGCTCTGCTCAGCTGACCGGAACGCTCACCCTCAACACCTTGGGGAACCCCAATGCTCTATTCGTTTTTCAGATTGGGAGTACGCTGACGACCGCAAGCAACTCGTCCGTTATTTTCAGCAATAGTCTGACTGACTCGAACGTGTATTGGCAGGTTGGCAGCTCCGCGACTCTGGGTACAGGGACGGCGTTCGAAGGCAATATTCTTGCGCTCACCAGCATTACCCTGACTACCGGCGCAACCATCGGTTGCGGGAGTGCCTTGGCGCGAAACGGTGCAGTGACGCTGGATACTAACGTCATCGGAGGGGGTTGCGGCAGCACGTCGGTTGTTCCGGAGCCCGGCACTTTGGGCTTACTGGGGACGGGTCTCGCCATTCTGGCCGGCGCGGCACGACGGAGACTGCGCATCTAGCTTTCTGATCTGAGGAAAAGACGGACTCTCCCGGTTTCCCAGGGTCGCAAGCTCCGCCAGCCCAGAAGGCTGGGCATCCGCGGTCACTAGCGTCAGGTCCAGAACCCGACGCGGTGGACGCTAGAATAGTGGTCAAACGCTTACGGAAGCGCAAAGGCGTATAGCGCGCTCCCCGCTGCAATCGTCACATACTCTCTTCCATCGACCGCAAACGCCATTGGCGCGGCATAGACCGCACCGCCCATCTGGAAGTGCCACAGAGGCTTGCCCGACGCCGCGTCGAAGGCAATGAAATTTCCTTCGGCGTCGCCGCTGAAAACCAATCCTCCCGCGGTCGAGAGAACTCCGGACCACGTCGGCGAAGTGTGCTCGAACTGCCACTTCACCCGTCCGGTAGCCGGATCGATCGCCTTCAGAAATCCCCGATACGGCCTGGCCTCTTCCGACGGAAAATACGCGCTGCCGTAATATGCATGCCCAGCCTCATAAGGCTGCGGAGCCGTGCTGAATATGTCGCACTGATCGCGCGCCGTCACATAGAACAATGCTGTCTGCGGATCGTAGGTCGGGGCCATAAAGTTCGTTGTTCCCAGCGCGCCCGGACACACAGTACGCCCTTCGAGTGTTGGTGATGCCTGGCTGTTCGCCACAGGACGTCCATCGGCGTCTTTCGTGTCGCTCCACGTAGTCTTGCCGTACGGAGTGGCGGAGATGAGTTTGCCCGTTGTGCGATCGATCACATAGAAGAAGCCGTTGCGGTCGGCCTGCCCAATCAGATGCTTGCCGCCCGCGTCAATCATTACCGGCACCTGCGTCGCGTCCCAGTCGTGCTCGTCGTGCTTGGTGAACTGGAAATACCAGTTCATCTTGCCCGTGTCGGCATTCAACGCCAGCAGGGAATTGCTGTAGAGATTGTCGCCCGCCCGTCCGGCGCCGCGGTTCGACGGCGCAGGATTCCCAGTCGGCCAGAAAATTTGATTGGTCGTGGGATCATACGTTCCCGTGTTCCAGGCCGGAGCTCCGCCCGTTTTCCACGAAGTCGCCTTCCCAACTTTCATGCCCGGGCTCACCCGGACCTGGAACTGTGTAGAAGCGCCACTTGCGCTCGCCCGTTGATGCGTCGTAAGCGTCGATAAATCCGCGCACTCCGTACTCCCCGCCGGAAATTCCGATCACCACCAGATTCTTCACCGCCAGCGGCGCGACCGTGAAGCTGTGCCCGGTGCGATAGTCGGCCGCGACCACGTCCCACGCAACGTTCCCCGTCTTTGCATCGAGCGCGATCACGTGCGCATCCAGCGTTCCCAGAAAAACTCTGTCCCCCAAAATTGCCAGCCCGCGATTCACCCGCCCGCAACACGGACGAATGTCTCCCGGCAGTTGCCGCTGGTATATCCAGATGGGCCGCCCGGTGCTGGCGTCGAGCGCAAACGCGCGGTCGTCTTGCGCCGTAGCGTAGAGGATCCCGTCGACGACCAGCGGCGAAGTCTCAAGCTTTCCCGTCGCTCCGGTCTGATATACCCATTTCGCCATCAAGCTATGGGCATTCCCCCGATTGATCTGATCGAGCCCGCTGAACCGCTTGCCTGAATAATCGCCGGAATAAGTCATCCAATTCTGCGGTTCTTTCGCAGCGTTCGCCAGTCGCTCGAACGTAACCTGCGCGTCCGCGAAACTCGCGGAAAAGCCCGCAATCACGCAAGCTGCCAGAATCCCCGCAATTATCCTGACGCGACAGTAGCTTATGGCACCTTTTCTGTCGCAACCGTTTCTGTCGCAACCGTGTCTATCGCAACCGTGTCTAACACAACGTTGTTTAACGCGACCGTGGAAGAGCGGCCCTTCCAGGGTCGCGTCACGAAGAGCGAAAGCGAGGGCCTTCAGGCCCTGTGGCTCACGGGGGCTAAAGCTCACGCTGGTAAGATCGTATCCACGCGGCGCTGAAGCGCCGCTCTTCCACGTCAATTCGAAACGTCTCATGCCACCCCGCCCGGTCATTTGGCGCCCACGCTCGTCAAGTAGGCCACAATGTCGTCAAGATCCTTGTTGCTCAAGAGGTCGGCGCCATATTTAGGCATCGCCGACTGGCGGCTCTTCTGAAATGATTTCAGCCTATCTTTCTGGAGCAGATGAATCTGCTCGCTGGTATCCATGATCTGCACCGTAAAGTTGTCTTCGTTTAGCGTCACTCCCTTGATTTCCTTCCCGTCCGCCGTCACCACGGTGACGGTCTCATATTCCTGCGCAAATTCCTTGGTCGCCTCCGTCAAGCCCCAAGCCAGCCTCCGGCTCGGCTCGCGGACCGAATCAATGATCGCGGCCCGCGTGCGCGACCCGCCCACTCCTGTCAAGTCGGGCCCAAGCCGCCCACCCTTGCCCTCGATCATGTGGCACAGCGAGCAGTTCGCATCGCCATAAAACAGCTCTTTGCCGTGGGCGGCATTTCCCACCGGCTTGGCCGGAGCCTTCATCTCTTGGCTGCGGATATAGGTGATGATCTGCCATATCTCCGCATCGGTCATCCCGACGCCTTGCCCGTTGGTCCCATTGGCCGGCATGGCAGTCCCGGGAATACCGTTGCTGATCACTTGAAACATCTCTGCATCGGAGTGCGCATGTTTCTTCTGCGCCCGCGTCAGATCGGGCCCTCGCCCTCCACCGTGCGCGCCCAGCCCGTGACACAGCGCGCAATTGATGCGGAACTGATATTCCCCTGCCTTCGCCGCCTTGGGATCGCGCGCAAAAGGATTGCGGGCGTCTGCATGAGCCCCAATCCCCAGAAGCACGAGCGCGATAGACCCCATGCACCATCGAGTGAACATGAAAACACCTTCCCGGAATTTGCCGCATTCTACGACATTCAATCGAGATTGCAGCCTTGGAAATCGCGGTTGTCTGGGGTAAAGAAATCGTCCCCCGCCAGGACATGACCGGCGGGCATCTGCCACCTGCACCTTTGGCTCTCTACACTGAATTCCTAGCCTCAGGGTGCCGATATTACTGAGGTGGGAAGGAATTTTCCCTAGGCCGCCAAGTTATTGATCTATCAGTATTTCCAACGGAAGGCGTCAGGCTGGGGGAGGCCCAGATGAGCCAGCACGCGATAAGCAAATTCGCGGGCCATCTCATCTAAGGAAGCAGGACGGTAGTAGAAGGCCGGGATCAGCGGGAAGACGGTAGCTCCGGCGTCGGCGGCCCGGTACATGTTGCGGATGTGGATTTTGTTGAGCGGCGTTTCGCGTAAGCAGAGGACCAGGGGACGCTTCTCTTTGAGAGTGACGTCGGCGGCACGCTCGATGAGATGCGAAGCGGCGCCGTTAGCGATGCGGGCCAGAGTGCCCACGCTGCATGGGATGACGATCATGGCGTCGGCGGGATAAGAACCACTGGCCACGTTCGCCCCAATGTCAGCGTTCGATTGCTCTTTTATTTTAAGGAATTTGCGCGAGGATCTGCTGGCGGATTGGCGGCCCGATCGGCCCGAAGAAGGGCCGATGGCGGAGCCCAGAATCTGGCCGATCAGGTTGGACCGGCCCTTCAGGCCCAACTCTTCGGCCATGACACGCAGCGCGCTGTCGGAGGCGATGAAGTTTACCGTCTCGACGCGTTGGTCGCGTCCGACGGCAAGCAGTAACTGCCGCAGAAAAATTGCCCCGCTCGCCCCGGTGGTGGCGATCGTCAGATTTTGCGGCGGGTGGTTGGGCAAAAAGCCTCCGGCCGAGGCACTGGGAGCATGGCCCCGAATTCTGGAGCATAGGGAGGCTTTGCCGCAGAAGTCAAGACGAGGAAGCCAGGAGCTAGAAGCTGATTATGGCCAGCATCGCGAATCTTCGATCCCGGCGCAGCGCCGCCCAGTTGCACGCGCTGGTGGGAGTGGAGCGCGAAATCCGCGCTCAGGATTCGCACCATCGCCGCAAATATCTTCGTGAGTTCAACCAGGCCTTTCGCAGTTACGATTCGCTCCTAGATACCGCCGAGCTCCAAACTGCACTGCACTCCGCCGACGTGGTCCTGATCGGCGATTACCACGCTCTGCCGGCCGCGCAACGTCATGCCGCATCGCTCATCGAGCTGCGGGCGTTAGCCGGCGACCGTCCCGTGGTGCTTGGAGTGGAAACTATTTACGCCCGCGACCAGCACATCCTCGACGAGTGGTGGCGCCGCGAAATTGACGAGAACGAACTTCGCCAGCGCATCCGCTTCGACCTCGACTGGGGATATGACTGGACGCCCTTCTACGATTTGCTGGTCACAGCGCGCGATCACGGCGAGGCCGTCTACGGACTGGACTGCATGCCACGCGAAGATTTGCGCAAGATCGGCGCACGCGACCGCCACGCGGCCACGAAAATTGCCGAAACTCGCCTGCGTCATCCCGACGCCGCGATCTTTGTTCTGTTCGGCGAGTCGCATCTCGCTCCCGGGCACCTGCCCCGCGAGCTGCATCAGTTCATGCCCGGCGCAAAAATTCTTACCGTATTGCAAAACATCGACGCGCTGTACTGGCGCGCCGCCGGAGAGCCCACTCACAAAGTGGAGGCGGTTCGCGTGAACGACGAAGTCCTCTGTGTCTTCAACGCCACACCACTGGAAAAATACGAAAGCTACCGTCTGTTTCTCGACCAATGGAGCCGCTGTGACGATGGTCCCGACTTCGCGCCCACCATCTACAACCTGATCGACAGTTTGGCCCGCTTCCTCGAGATCAACCGCTACTCGCCACACAACGGCACGCAGCCGAAATTTCTGGTCGATATGCTTCCGGAGGTTTATGGTGGCGCATCCGACGCCCTGCTGCGCCGCCTGCTGTCGCGGAAGGGCATTGCCGAAACGGAGCGCGAAGCCATGCTCACCAGCGTCGAAGAGCGCGGCAGCGCGTATCTGCCGCAGGTGAATGCCTTCTACGTTCGCGAATTTCAGATGATTCACGCTGCCGAAGATGCCACTCGTTTCCTGCATCAGGCCTGTCAGGGTTTGCCGCAGCGCCTCAATGGCACTTCGGAGCGCGCGAACGAGAGCGGCAACGGCGAGCGCAAAAGTCCAGTCGATGATTTCTATGCCCGTGTGATCGAGCATGCAGTGGCTTATTTCGGCTCACGAGTGCTCTGTCCCTCGCGGCCTGTCCCCGAGGACTCATCGCCTCTATCCCGCACCGCCTGCGAGAGAATGGCGAAGGCAGCGATTCGCGCCGACAAGAACAAGAGTGACTGTGCCGCGCGGGATTTGGGGTACCGCATCGGAAACCAGATCTATGGCGCCTATCTCGCCGGCAAAGTCGCGCCCAGCGGCCTGCGCCGCCTCTTCCTGGCCCATCTCAATGAGCCCGGTATGGCCCGAAAAGTTTGCGCCACAGTGATAGCCAAACTCCGCTCGTTCTCCAGTTCGCTGTCGCGCTAGATCCACGTCTCGACTTCGAAGGCTCTTTGAGATTTGAAAATGCCTTCTTTGCGCCCTTAGCGGGTCCTGAGCGTACTCTGCGGTTTAAGATCCTTTGCAAAATGCTAATCTAACCTCAGCCCGGCTGAGTGCTGAGTGCCGACCGCTGAGTGCTTCGTGAACGCCGAATCAATCCGCAAGCTTTTCGAGCAAGTCCGCAAAGGCAAACTCACGCCGGACGACGCTGTCGCCCGCCTGCGTCACTTGCCCTTCGAGGATCTCGGCTTCGCCAAAGTGGATCACCATCGTGCGCTGCGTGCCGGCATGCCGGAAGTTATCCTGGGAGAAGGCAAAACGCCGGCGCAGGTCGCAGCAATTTTCGCCCGCCTCTCCAAACACGGCGGGAACATCCTCGCAACGCGCGCCAACGAAAAACAATTCGCCGCCGTGAAGAAAAAAGTTCGCTCCGCCGAATATCGCGAACTCGCCCGCGCCATCGTCCTGCAGCGCGATTCGAAGAAATACGGCAAGGGCATCGTCGCCGTAGTCTCTGCCGGCACCAGCGACATCCCGGTCGCCGAAGAGGCGGTCGTTACCGCTGAAATCATGGGCAACGAAGTCGAACATTTCTACGATGTCGGCGTGGCCGGCATTCACCGCCTGTTGGCCAACCGCGAAGCTCTTACCCGAGCCCGTGTCGTCATCGTCTGCGCTGGCATGGAAGGCGCCCTGCCCAGCGTCGTCGGAGGTCTCGTCGGCGTCCCCGTCATCGCCGTGCCCACCAGCGTGGGCTACGGCGCGTCGTTCAAAGGAATGGCCGCGCTGCTCGGCATGCTCAACTCCTGCGCCTCGAACGTCAGCGTGGTAAATATTGATAATGGATTTGGCGCCGGATATGTCGCGTCACTGATCAACCGTCTGCCTTAAGCCGCGGGGCTTCGGGAGGGCTGACGCTTAAATAAGAAAGTCCTTTCGTATCAACCTCTTATGCGTGAATGACCTAAAGACCGTTCATTCCCCTTAAATTAACATTCATGCCCAGAACGGAAGATATCGCGCATATTTTTTGGAGGTACCTACCTTTTCGTCAAGCTTGATCATCCCGGCATCGACGGTCGCCGCTATCGCCTGGGAAGCAATTGCGCTCTTTGATTCCGCTAAACCAAACCTCTGCCGCAACGATTGATTGGTCATGCGTTCCGACATTACATATTTGAGCGCGCAGTGCTGATAGCAAGCTCGTACTCGATCAGCTCTATCCATGCTCCCGATTTTCACTGGCCCGTAAATGGTGACCTGTGTCCTGATTCCATGAGATTGAAAACTCGGGGCCGGCAACTGGTAAACCTCCGCCGCATGTACGACTTTATCGATTCCGCTACCCTTTTCTTCGCACACGCGCATCCGGCGCATGAAGTCCGCTAGCCGCTCATTGCGTGATTGGTATCCGTCAATGAATCGGTCGGCGGGTACAATCGGCTCGCCGGGGTTGGAAATGTCGATTCGATTACTGTAGATATCTATCACCATCGACGCACCTGTCATCGAAAAGTCCTGATGAATCATGGCGTTCGCGACGAGTTCCCGAATGACAATTTCAGGCACCAGCTTAATCTCCGTCCTGAGGGCGTTTTTGATTGCCTCGTTTTGGGGCATCTGGCTCATTACGAAATTTACTAATCGTTGGAAGCCGACCGCATAACCCATTGTGCCTGTTTGATCCAGCTTGGTTTCAAGCTTGGACTTCCCGGTATACACAACGACTCGCGGAGCCTTACGGGCCAGATCTGGAAATTCTGCAATCTTTTTGGCGAGGAGCAGTCCGCCAAGTCTTCGGATCGCATAGTCGTCGCCACTCCGATCAACCAATCGCTCGCCGGTTAGCCGGTCAATTACTCCGTCTCGGTCGGTTGGATATGGTAGCTTCAGCAAGTCGAAAAAGCTTTGAGTGTCCAAAAGGCGAATGACTTCGTTAGCTGGAATGCCCGTCTTAGAATGCTCCTCGAGCCAGTCCGGTTTGCCCTCTGCAAAAATCTTGCGAAGTTGATCTTCACTCATTGGTACCAGCGATTCGCCGGAGCGCATCAGGTATTTTCCGTCCAGATGGTAGGCAGTTCCCTTCAGGCGCGACGGAATAGAAAAAACGAGTACCCGACCTGCAGGATGGCTAACCTCGTCGACATCCACGCGAAATCCCGCGGCTTGAAATATCCTCTCGGCAATTGCGATGGGGTCGAGAAAAGCTTTTGTGCCAACGACTTCGCGGGGCATTCTATTACTCACTCCTAGAACTAAGTGTCCGCCTCCTTCATTCGCTATGGCAACGCAATAACTAAAGAGTTTGTCAGTATCGTATTGATTCTTGGCCTCCTTGAACTCAAGGGTTTGTGTCTCGCTGGGGGAGGCCCGCCATATGTTCACCTGCTCCGGGGTAACGGCCATATTGCTCAGTTTACGACACGCCGGTTTATTAGGTTGATCGTGTATATGGCTGCGGCTTGGTGCAGAGCATGATCCCCCGCCTCCCAGACACTAGCGGCAAAGCCCTATCTTCGGCGTGGTTGCCTGCCTGCACGGTTCGTTAGGCACGGGGTAAATGGTACGTCGCGCAATAAACCGCCGAAAGGACAAAAAGGACGCGGCCCCCGGCCGCGCCCTTTCTGTCACCGCTACATCAACTTTACAATCCTTGCTGGCCCGACTTCCCTTCGACCTGCAGTTTGTTGTCCACGCTGAAGGCGCCGAAGAGCTGGTTGGCTCTGATTCCGGCAATCTCCTTATCCATCTTGTTGTCGACCGAGCCGTAAAGCGTCAGGTGCCCGTTGTCCACGATGATGCGAATCGGACGCGCCGGATCCATTGCGTACTTGCTCAATACAGAGTCGCCGTAGATAACCCGCATCGCCCGAAAACGCAGCCCATCGTCGAACTGCGAAACCGGCTCGAGCGAGACGTTCTCGATCACGTCCTTCACCCCGGGCATGTTCGCAATGTCGGCGAGAGCTTCGTCGCGGCCAAGGCCAGTCCGATCCTGACCTTCGAGCGTCACCACTCCATCCTTCACTCCCAGCGCGAAGTAATCAAACGTGATGTCGTAGCCCAAGCGCACGTAACGCAGTTTCTTGGCCAGTTTTTGCTCAAGTTGCGCGTCCGGCACATTCGGACCTGCCACGCTCAGCAGGTTGCGTACGCCCTGCGTGTGCCCAGCCTTGCGAGCCAGTTTCGCGGCGTCCAGTTTGCCCCGATAGAGATCGACCGTGCCCGTCAGAGTAACGATGCCGTCCTGGACGCTCGCCTTCACATTGCTGAACTCTCTCTTGGCCGCCAGTTTCTGTGTCACTGTCGTCTGAATTTGATTGTCGTACCGGGAGGCTGCTCCGGTGTCAGCCATGAGCGTTGTACCCAGGATTCCAACCGCCAGTACCGCTCCCGCCAAATTAACGAAACTCTTTTTTCTACCTGCCACTGTCATTGAAGTTCCTCCCACCTATTGACGAATCTTTACGAATTAACCGTGTGGTTAATTGTTTCGATGCTTCGGTCAAAGCCGGAGATGCACGTCGGTCATCGTCGTGAACGAGGCGTATGTGTGCCGCCGCCTACCGCAACTTTTTGAAACCGTGCGGGTTCGCACCGTAGAAGAACTGCGTTGTGGAGCGCCATTAGTGCGCCGCCAATTCGGGACTCCTCGTTTTGGGATTACCCCCGTAACCTTTCGACCCTGTACTCCGCGTTCTACCATGCCTTTGGACTGCGTAGTCAGAGGGGGAATTCGCGGATGGGGGAACGTGTCACCCAATCGGGACGGGCAGAGCTTGCCCGGGCCAACCAGCTGAAGAAAGCGCTGGAGAGCGGAGCTCCACCTGCATTTGTCCAGTCTGGAAATGTCCAGTCCGAAAATGGCCATCCCGGAAATGGTCAATCTGGAGGCCTCCAGCCCGGAAACGGTACGGCCCCCACGAACGGTGCGTGCTCTGAACAATCCTGCCCTTTACCTCCGTTGCTCGAACCCCAGAAAAAAAGTCCACAGAGCGCCGAGATCCGGCTGCAATTTCTGGAACAGATGTTTCGGGCATCGGCGGACGGCTTGAGTATTGCCGATTGCAGCCATCGCGTCCTCCTGGCCAACGAAACCTTTGTGCGCATGTTCGAATACGAAGCGGCGGAAGTGGTTGGGCAGCCCCTCGAAAATCTAGTCGTGCCTCCGGACCGGTTGGCCGAGTCGCGCTGGGTAACCGAGGCTCTCGCAAAAGGCCAGTGCATCACTCTGGAAACGCAGCGGAGAAAGAAGGATGGAACCCTGCTCGATGTTTCCGTTTCCTGTGCGCCTCTTCTTCTGGATGGAAAAATGGCGGGTTTCTACGCCGGCTATCACGACATTTCCGACCGCAAGCGGGTGGAAGCTCTAAGTTCCGCTCTCTATCGCGTCGCCGAGAAGAGCAGCAGCGCTCACGATCTGCAACAGTTCTTCGCCGCCGTGCACGGCATAGTCGATGAGTTGATGTACGCGCGCAACTTCTACATCGCGCTTTATGATCCGACCTCCGACTTAGTAACTTTTCCTTATTTCGTCGATGAGCAGGATTCCGCGCCGCCTCCGAAGAAATTGGGCGTCGGCCTGACCGACTATCTCATTCGCGCTGGACAGCCGCTGCTGGCTACGCCCGAGGTGCTGCAGGCTATGGAAGACCGCGGCGAAGTAGCCCGGAACGGATCCCGTTCCCTCGACTGGATGGGCGTTCCGCTGAAAGTCAACAATCATACTTTCGGGGCCCTGGTGGTCCAGACATACTCGAAGAACATTCGCTACGGTGAGCGTGACAAAGAAATTCTCACCTTCGTGGCGCGGCAACTGGCGAGCGCGGTGGAGATCAAAAGAAACGAGCAGGCGCTGCGCCGCTCCGAAGCGCGCTACCGCTCGCTGGTGCAGAGCTCGGTCTACGGAATCTATCGTTCGAGTCTGGAAGGACGGTTCCTGGACGTCAATCCCGCGCTGATCACGATGCTGGGATACGGATCGGCGGAAGAAGTTCTGTTACTCGATCCCACGAAAGATGTATTCGCGCACTCCGAAGAGCACACCCGGCTCATCGACGAATTCCGCCGCACCGGACGCCTGGACGGTATTGAAGTGAAGTGGAAGCGCAACGACGGCAAGGCCATCACCGTGCGCATCAGCGGCCGGGCGGTGAGCAGCGCAGACGAGCCGGCAGATGTGTTGGAGGCCATTGCGGAAGATGTTACCGACCGCCGTGTGTTGGAGGATCAGTTCCGCCAGGCACAAAAGATGGAGGCTGTAGGGCGGCTCGCCGGTGGAGTGGCGCACGACTTCAATAATCTGCTGATGGTAATTAGTGGCTATGCGGAAGTCATGCTGACGGCCTTCGAACCGGACTATCCCATGCGCGAGAAGGCGCTGGCCATCCAGCAAGCCTCAGACCGAGCGACCACATTGACCCGGCAGTTGCTGGCCTTCAGCCGCAAGCAGTTGCTGGAACTGAAAGTCGTCGACGTAAACGCCATTGTTGCGGACATGGAGCGCTTGCTGCGGCCCCTGATTGGAGAAACCGTGGAGTTCATCACCAGCCTCACTGCCGAGGCGGCTCACACCCGGGCCGATGCCGGCCAGTTGGAGCAGGTACTGATGAATCTGGTGGTGAACGCCAAGGATGCAATGCCAGATGGAGGCACGCTTACCCTCCAAACGGAAAAGATCGTCGTGGATGAAAGTCATCGCCCCGGGTCCACCTTCATCCGTCCCGGCCACTACGTCGTGCTCTCCGTCCGCGATACGGGCATGGGCATGGACAAAGAAACCCAGTCGCGAATCTTTGAACCATTCTTTACGACCAAGGAAAAAGGTAAAGGAACCGGACTTGGCCTGTCGACCGTATACGGTATCGTGAAGCAGAGCGGCGGTTACGTCATGGTGCAGAGCGAGATAGGATGCGGGACTACGTTCCAGATTTATCTGCCTCGCGTCGACGGCGTTGCCGAGAAGCACGCGGCTCCTGTGGCGCCTACAGCCTCAGGCGGCAACGAGACCGTACTGCTGGTGGAAGACGAAGAGTCGGTCCGTCAACTGGTGCGCGAAACGCTCGCCGCCAAGGGCTACCGGGTTGTGGAAGCGGAAAACGGGGAATCTGGCATGGCAGTCGCCACCCAGCACGACGGCAAGATCGACCTCGTCATCACCGACGTGGTCATGCCTGGGATGGGCGGTCGCGAATTGGTCAAACAACTGGCTCAGTCACGTCCGGAAACCAAGGTGCTTTATCTCTCCGGCTATACCGAGGACGCAATCAGCGAAGGTACCATTGAGAGTGGCGCCGCATTTTTGCAGAAGCCTTTCACCTTACAGAACCTCTCGCGGAAAGTAAGGGAAGTGTTGGGGTAGTCATTTTCCGTGCAGAGGCCAGACCTCAGACCTTATCATCAATCCGGTGAAACTTTTTTCCGCCGCGGGCGTCCTATCTGGTTGAAGATAGAGGCAGGGCAAATCCGACCCAGCCGGATTCGCGCATAAAGGACCCATGCTAATCAAGAAAACCGAAGACATTCGTTCGTCGGAAATTACTTCCCGCAGTTTGTATCTGAACCGCCGTAAATTTTTGGCGGGTGCGGCAATTACAGGAGTAGCAGCGACCACGGGTTTCAGGTTCCGCGAGATCGTTTCGCCTTCGACCACGGCGCTGGCCGGAAACAAAATTGACGGCATCACGAAGAGCCCGGTGAGCACCACGGAAACCATCACGCCCTACAAAGACGTCACCAACTACAACAACTACTACGAGTTTTCCACCGACAAGGACGGACCCGCAAAGCTCGCCAAGGATTTCCGCACGCGACCCTGGAAGGTGAAGATCGATGGCCAGGTCGAGAAGAAACAGGAACTCGATGTGGACACGATCATCAAAATGGCGCCCCCCGAAGAGCGCGTCTACCGCCATCGCTGCGTGGAAGGATGGTCGATCGTCGTGCCCTGGGTCGGTTTCTCGCTGAGCGAACTGATCAAACGCGTGAATCCCACCAGCAAGGCGAAGTTTGTAGAGTTCACGACGATTATGGCTCCCAATCAGATGCCAGGCCAGCGCCGGCAGGTGCTTGACTGGCCCTACGTCGAGGGCCTGCGCCTGGACGAAGCCATGCACCCGCTCACCCTGCTTTGCTTTGGCATGTATGGCGAGGACCTTCCCAATCAGGACGGAGCGCCGATCCGGATCGTCGTCCCGTGGAAGTACGGTTTCAAAAGCGCGAAAGCGATCGTGCACGTCCGCTTCACCGAAAAGCAACCGCTGAATACCTGGAACATTTCCGCTCCTCAAGAGTACGGGTTTTATTCCAACGTGAATCCGAACGTGGACCATCCGCGCTGGAGCCAGGCCAAAGAACGCCGACTCGGCGAATTCCTCAAGCGTCCGACGCTGATGTTCAACGGCTACGGAGATCAAGTCGCTAGCCTGTATAGCGGCATGGACCTGAAAAAGAATTTCTAGGACGGACGTCAGACCTCAGACGTCGGACCTCGGCAGCGACGGACGCCGTTTTAAGCGAGTGTATGTTCCGACGTCCGACGTCAGATTCTATGACCCGATGGCTTAAACTCGTGATCTTCCTTGCGTGCCTCACGCCGCTGGCCAACCTCATCTGGAGAGGTCTACACTCGCAGCTCGGCGCCAATCCCATTGAAGCGATCACGCACAGCACAGGCGATTGCACTCTGACTTTCCTGCTGATCACGCTTTCCGTCACGCCTCTGCGGAAATTGACGCGCCAATATTGGCTGATCGGCCTGCGCCGCATGCTCGGCCTCTTCGCGTTCTTCTACGGCACCCTGCACCTGATGACCTACGTCTGGCTCGACAAGTTTTTCGATTTCCACGAGATGCTGGCCGACATCGCCAAGCGCAGATTTATCACAGCGGGAATGACAGCCTTTGCCCTGATGATCCCGCTAGCCCTAACGTCGACCAAATGGTCGATCCGAAAACTGGGCGGCAAACGCTGGCAGGCCCTGCACCGCCTGATTTATTTCAGCGCCGCCGCCGGAGTGATTCATTACATCTGGCTGGTAAAAGCTGACTTGAAGAAGCCTCTCGAATACGCGTCGGTGCTGGGACTGTTGATCCTCTACCGCCTAATAGTGTGGATCGGATCACGCCCCCCGGCGCCAGCGAAAATAAATACTTCAGAAAGCCGAATTGCGTAGCGCCGGCGACCCGCCGGCTGTCGAGCGGGCGTCTCCGCCCGCTCCCCAGCCAAAACGCAAAGGCCTCTATCTTCCCAAAACAGAATGGCGCGGCCGTCGAGAAATCGACGATCCGCGCCCCGGTGATCAATCTGCCGTAAATCTACCTGCGCCTCCAGGCGTTGCGTCCAGCAGGCGTCAAATGCAACACAGCCATCCGCGACACGGCGGCGGCCGAACTGGCGCCGGGAGTCTGCAACTGGAAGCTTCCCGTCCCAACTTGGTTAGTATCCGTTTCCAGGAAAAGGACGGTTGCACTGTCGACCGCATAGAACACGCCGTTCAAGGCGTTGCTGGTCAGCACTCCGCGCCCTGTTGCCGGGGAATCCAGCGTATAGCTGCCGTTCAATTTCTGATCAAAGCTGAGAGAACCTTGATCGTTGACATCGATCAGCCCACTGAACCCGCTGCCTGTGGTCGTGAACTCCGCAATGTCATCTTCCTCGAAGGCGCCGCTGATGCCTCCGATATTAATCGCCGCCAAACCCAGTCCGTAACCTTGAGACGAAGCAACGGTTGCGCCTGCGGCCTGCGGTAACGCAACGCCGTCAAGGAGCCCTCCATTATCGATTTCCAATGTCTGTACTCCCGCAGTGGCCGTCGGATACGCGACGAGCTGAGTCGCGCCCGCAAAGCTGCTCAAGTTAAACAACGTTCGTCCGCCGACGGAGCCAGACGCCGCGTACGAGCCGTTAAAGCTGAGCGGCGCCGCCGGGACATTCCCATTATCGTTGATATCCTCTGAGCCGCTGCTGATTGCGCTGACGCCGTCAATCGTCATGAGCCCACCGACAGAAAGTGGCGCGTTGACACCGCCCCCCATTACGAAGGCGAACGCCGTTGCGCTCGAAGGCAACGAGGCGCCCGTCTGCGTGAAGGCATCGCCGCCCAGCAGCGCCGAAGCATCCTTCTCCAGGAGCTTCAAATCTGTGGCGTCCACCGCGTACACATCGAATGTAAGTGTGCCGAATGGGGTTGCACTGGACGAATTCGTAGCCGTGAGCGTCGCGGTTCCCGGTGCACTGCCCGTTCCCACGATGACGCTGCCAGTGAGCGTTAGACTTGGATAAGCCAGTCCTGCGTCGTTGAAATCCTCCACTCCGGAAGAAATGTTGCCAGAGGAATCCAGGGTAAACGATCCCACCGTCGCAAAAGGATTGCCATTCGCGTCGATCCCGCCCAAGTTAAACGCATACGAACCGGCTAGTTGAGCCTGTGTCACGTTGCCCTGAATATCCATCGTGCCGCTACCGGCCCCGCTGCCGTCGTAGCGGGTCACCAGGGCATGAGAATTGCTGAGCAATACAAAATCCATCACGACCGAAGCTTGGCCCGCATTCAGTGTGGCCTTGCCTCGTCCGTCCGCGGTCACCGTATAAGTGCCGCCGGTGATCGCGACGCCTGTGAGTGCGGCCGACAAGCTTGCATCATTCAGGTCGACCGTGCCTCCCGTAATGCCGCCATTGCCGTTGGCCTGAAGAATACCCCCCAAAGAGAACGGTGCCCCAACGGCATCGGTGCCGAACGCCGAAAACGCATAGCTCCCATTGAGATTGCTATTACTGAATTTTCCGCTCGGCGGCGAAGTAGCGGTGTTGGAACTGCTGCTGCAGCCCACCAGAATCGCAAGTGCGGAAAAAATGATGGGCAGAACGAGACGATTGTGCAACGACATAACACCCCCGAAGGTCTTGGCGCAGAGTTGGGCCTTTTTAAACTCAAGTTAGTACGATTGAGTGGCCGCTAGATTCAACCCGGAGCGCGGGAGGATAAGTAGCGCGGCGAGAGGACTATTTTGAGACTTTACGTGTCTTTACGTTAGTTACCAAAGGCCAGTCGACCACCGAATTTTTCGTGTTTGCCGATGCGACTCCGCGCACTCGGTTGAGATATGCCTCAAACCTCAGCATTCCGCCTGATGCACCACAGCCTCTTGCTCCGCCAGTCTGCGCAAGGAATCTTCATAGGGCGCGCGCGCGATTCCTTTTTCCGTAATGATCGCGGCCACATACTTTGCGGGAGTCACGTCAAAAGCAGGGTTCTCCACTTTCACTCCGTCGGGAACCATCTGTTTTCCGGCGATGTGGGTGACTTCTCTTGGCGTTGCGTTGCTCGATCGGAATTCGGCTCCCGTCGGCACAGGCGAGATCGACGGTTGAAATCGGGGCAGCCACATAGAACGGAATGTTATGCTCCTTCGCCAGAATCGCGACCGTGTAGGTCCCAATCTTATTGGCCACGTCGCCATTGGCGGCGATGCGGTCGGCGCCCACCACAATCGCTCCGATCTTTCCTTGCTTCATCATCGCTCCCGCCATGTTGTCGGAGATGACGGTGGTCGGAATGCCGTCTTTCATGAGTTCCCATGCGGTCAGCCGCGAGCCTTGCAGGAACGGGCGGGTTTCGTCCGCATACACATGAATTTTCTTGCCTTGCTCGACCGCAGCGCGGATCACGCCCAGTGCCGTGCCGTATCCTGCGGTGGCCAGCGCTCCGGCGTTGCAGTGCGTGAGCACTCCGCCTGCGCTCGGCATCAGGGTAGCGCCGTGGCGTCCCATGGCCTGGTTGGCCGCGATGTCTTCGGCGTGCATGCGTTTCGCCTCTTCGATCAGATCCTGCTTGATCTGCGGAATCGGGCCGGATGCGGATGCGCTCGAATTTCTCCTGCATGCGGCGGATCGCCCAGAAAAGATTCACGGCCGTGGGCCGGGTCTTGCCGATGAGGTCACAGATCTGATCGAAGTCACGCTTCAGGTCGCCGGTGGATTCGGCTTTGGAATTGCTTACGCCGAGCGCGATGCCCATGGCGGCGGCAACTCCGATCGCCGGCGCCCCGCGCACCACCATATTGCGGATGACATCGGCCACCTGCTCGTGCGTGGTGCAGGTGACATAGACTTCTTCCGTCGGCAGCTTCGTCTGATCGATGAAGCGTACGCCTTGATCGGTCCATTCAAGAGTCTGAATCATAAGGAGCCACTGTAGAGACGTTGCTTGCAACGTCACTCTGAGCCATCGCGACGACTCTCTGACATCTGTCGCGAGCGCCGCATTCGGCAGAGATGCAGCAAGCTCACGTCTCTACGAAATGTTCTTCCAGCACGCTTATGCGCCTGCGCAGCGTTTCGCGGATTATTGGTAACCGCCGGCCGCCCGCAGACCTCGCAAGCCGCAGCCACCGCAAAGATCCCGTTCGGCTCGTGTCATCTATTCTGCAGGATGTGTGCCTCGCGCACATCGTTCGCTGTAAAATCGAAACGAACGGCACCGCGCCCGCCGCCTTCTCCACATTCGGACGTCCCTTGGCCTCTTCCCGTTCCACCAGGCACATCACGCCGACAATTTCGAATCCGAATTCGCGCGCCGCCTCAATCGCCTGCACCGTCGATGCGCCTGTAGTGCAGACATCGTCCACAATAACGACCCGCGCGCCCTTTTCGCGAAAGCCTTCAATGCGCTGTCCCGTGCCGTGCTGCTTTTCGGCCTTGCGCACCAGAAAGCCGTCCAATTCGCCGCTCACCACCGAGACCGCGACCACAATCGGATCCGCCCCCATGGTCAGCCCGCCAATCGCCTGTGGCTTCCATCCGCGCTGCTGAATTTCTTCGAGAAACACTTCGCCGGTCAGGCCGCGACCCTTTCGCATCGAGCGTGGTCGTGCGGCAGTCGATGTAGTAGTCGCTGGTCCCGCCGGAAGAAAGTTTGAACTCCCCAGCCGGAACGACTTGTGAGCCAGCGTGCTGAGCAGTTTCTGACGCGCAGAATGCATAAAAATCTACGATAACACGACATAGACTCCCGTTCCGTTGGCGCATCCTAACCCCGTTCCCCGCGTCGGCACAGCTGCCCTGAGCGAAGTCGGATCTCGCGTATCGTCGCAGGCGTCGAGGCAGAAGCGCAGCGCGGACTCTGTCTGCGTGGTAACCTGAAATCTTCCGGTGCGTGGTAACGACGAGCGCCGCGTCCGAGCCTGATTTTCAATCGAGGTGTGACATTGCAGAGTTCTTCGCGGATTTCCTCTTCTCATTCTTGTCAGCTTTCTTCTTTCCATATTTGCGTTCGCGGCTGGTCCCGCGCTTCGCCGACGGCACGCGCACCTGGGAGCAATCGAAATTCGAAGACCTCACCAAGGGACGGCCACGGGAGTGGCGATTCGCAGTTCCGGCGGACTGGAACTGGCGCCTTCATTCAAACTGCTTTACGCCACGCCATCCACCTACATCTGGGCCGTGGCCGCCGACGAATCGGGAAATGTCTATGCTGCGACAGGATCTCCCGCGCGCGTCTATCGAATCACGCCCGATGGCAAAGCGACCATCATTTTTGAGCCGCAGGAACTGCAGGTGCAGACCCTGGAGGTCGGGCCAAGGGCGTGATCTACGCCGCCACGGCGCCCGACGGCAAGGTCTACAAGATCGAGCACAAGCTCCGGGAGAAGGGCAAAGCGACGCAAGGGTAGCGAAGACCTCCGAGAAAGAAGCGCCGGAAAGATTCGCCAAAAATGCAGCAAGGACACGGCCAAGCCCAGCCCTGGATCCCTCGTGGACTTCGTCCGAATATTTTGCGCCGGGAACGAAATATATCTGGGACCTGGTTCTCGATAAGGCCGGCAATCTCTACGTCGCCACCGGAGATCACGGTGAGATCTATAAGGTCACGGCGAAGGGCGAACATTCGCTTTTCTTCAAAAGCGATGACACGCACATCCGCGTGCTCGCGCTCGACGCCAAGGGAAACTTAATTGCAGGCACCGATGGCAGCGGACTGGTGTATCGCATTTCTCCCGCAGGCGACGGATTCGTACTGTACAGCGCTCCCAAGAAAGAGATCACAGCGCTCGCTCTCGATCGCGAAGGGAACATTTACGCTGCCGGCGTGGGCGAGAAGCGCGGCGGAACGTCAGCCTCTCCGTCCAGCGGCTCTTCGGTACCGCTTTCGATGGGATCCGGCTCCGCGAGAACCCTCAGGTTCTTCAAGTGCCTGGAATGACTCCACGCCCGACTCCCAGCACTTCGCACGTGGGACCATTCCCGTTTCCCGGCGGAAGTTCGAACGGCGGTTCCGATGTCTACCGCATCGCCGCCGACGGTTCTCCATCGCGGATTTGGACTTCGCACGAAGATATCGTTTACGCCCTCGCATTCGATTCGCATGACAAGCTGCTCGCCGGCACCGGAAATCGCGGGCATGTTTTTGCGATCGACGGGCAGGATGAGTTTTCCGATCTGCTGAAGGCTGCCAGCCTCGCAAGTAACAGGTTTTGCCAAAGCCCCCGGCGGCGGACTCTACGCCGCCAGCAGTAACCTGGGGAAGATTTTTCTTCTGGGTCCGGGTCCGGAGACGCGAAGGCACTTATGAGAGCGACGTGTTCGATGCGAAAGTTTTTTCGCGCTGGGGACGCGCCGAGTTCCGCGGCGCCGGCACACGTGGAGTTGCTGGCACGCAGCGGCAACGTCGACAATCCCGACCGCAACTGGAGTCCCTGGAGGCAAGTGGATCTCACCAAAGATTCCGAAATGGGAGTTCCTGCCGGCGCGTTACGCCCAGTGGAAAGCCGTGCTGCACGCCGAAAACGCCAAGCCGGCGGTCGATACCGTCATCCTGAATTATCTGCCAAAGAATGTGGCGCCAGAGATCGACGACGTATCCGTGCAGATGGGCGTGCGCTATCAGCCGCTGTCGAAATCAACCGGTCTCAGCCTGGGTACGGATGTGAGCGGATCTCGAGCAGCCATTTCGAGTCGCCGGTCCCAAGCACTCGCGATCGCGATTCCATCGGCGTCAAGTGGAATGCGCACGATGACAACGACGATCAGCTTGTCTATTCCGTCTACTATCGCGGCGACGGAGAAACGCGCTGGCTGCTGTTGAAAGAGAATTTAACCGACAAAGCATATTCGTTCGACGCCAGCCTGCTGCCCGACGGGGGTTACACCATCAAAGTGGTCGCTTCGGATGGCCCCTCGCACTCGCCAGGCGAAGCACTGACCGCGACCAAAGAAAGCCGCCGCTTCGAGGTCGGACACCACTCCTCCGCGTGTCGAGAACCTGACAGCGGCGGTCGAAGGTACTCAGATTCACGTCCGCTTCCGCGCCGAAGATGGATTCTCCAACATTAAGCGCGCGGAGTATTCCGTTGACGCGGGAGACTGGAAGTACGTTGAGCCCATCGGCCAGCTCTCCGACGCGAAAATCGAAGACTATGACTTCATGGTCCCGCTCGAAGCCGCGAAAGACGCCAGCCTCCGAGCACGTGGTCGTGTTGCGAGTCTATGACAAATACGAAAACATGGGCGCGGCCAAGACGCTGTTGAAGGGTAAGTAACCGGGACCACCCTATTTGTCCGCTCCGCTGTATCCTAGCCGCGAAGCGGCGAAAGAATGCAGCCCACAGCTGCCCTGAGCTTGTCGAAGGGGCGCAAGCCGTGGGTGGCATGCCAAACCGAAGCCAGCCCCGAAGGGACGAAAGAACCTACAGGTCGTGATTGAAAAATGAACTGGCTCTGCAGCCCTACCCCGCCGCAAGATAAACATATCGAAGGATAAACAGCACCGTCAGAATCCAAATCACGGCGCTCACTTCCCGAAATTTCCCCGCAGCCACTTTCACCAGAGTGTATGAGATCAACCCAAAACTGAGGCCGGTCGCGATACTGAAAGTCAGAGGCGTCGCCACCAACGTCACGAACGCGGGAATCGCCTCTGTGAATTCCTTCCACTCGACGCGAGCAATGGATTCTGTCATCAACGCTCCCACCAGAATCAACGCAGGCGCCGTCGCATAGCCCGGAATCGCCGCGGCCAGCGGCGAGCAGAACGCCGCCAGCAGAAAAAGTCCCGCAACGAAGATATTGCTCAGTCCGGTCCGCGCCCCCGCAGCCACCCCCGCCGCGCTTTCGATGTAACTCGTCACCGTAGAAGTTCCCGTCAACGCTCCGAAAATAGTTCCCACGGCATCCGACACAAGCGCCCGACCCACGCGCGGAATTTTTCCGTCCTTTACGAATCCGCCCTGCTCGCAAACTCCCACCAGCGTGCCCACGTTGTCGAAGAGATCGACAAAAAGAAAGACGAAGACAATTTCCAGAAGGCCTAGATGAAGCGCGCCGCGCAAATCAAGTTGCAGCCAGGTCGAGGCAGGATGCGGCCAGGAAAAGATCGCCGTCGGCCAACTCGCCATTCCGCGCAATATTCCCAACACGGTAGTGGCGAAAATTCCGATCAGGATGGCGCCATTGATCTTGCGCGTCATCAGAACCAGCATGATCGCAAGTCCCACACAGGCCAGTTGCGCTTCGCGATTGGCAAAGCTGCCCAGGCCGACGAACGTTGCCGCATTCGCCACTACCAACTTCGCATTGCGCAGCCCGACAAAGGCGATGAACATCCCAATGCCCCCGGCGGTGGAATATTTCAGGCACTCCGGAATTCCGTTGACGATCTGTTCCCGCACGCGCGTGACAGTGAGAATCAGAAAGAAGACGCCGGAAAAGAAAATAACGCCCAGGGCCGTGCGCCAGGGAACGTGCATGCCCATGCAAACCACGTAAGTGAAGTAGGCATTGAGCGACATGCCCGGCGCGAGCGCGATGGGATAGTTCGCGTACAGCCCCATGACCAGCGTGGCGGCGGCCGCAGACACGCACGTGGCAAACAACACGCCATCGACCGGCATGCCCGCCTGCGCCAGAATCTGCGGATTCACCACGACAATGTAGGCCATGGTGATGAACGTGGTCAGTCCGCCGAGAAATTCCCGGCGCACCGTAGTCTGATTTTCCGCAAGACGAAAGTAGCGTTCGATCAATCGGATCCTTATTCGGGCAGAATGGTGTTGTGAAAAAGAAACCGACATTCTACGGCATTCGTCGTTTCCGCCGCGAAAAACGCGACTCCGCTGCAAAACGTGTGGCAACGGCCGACTCGGCTGCATGGCCTGGGCGAAGTCCGGCCTACCTCACGATGCAGTTAGGGTCGAGCAGAAGTTTCGGCCGGAACCGGCACTTCCTCGCTGCTAATCGCGCTGAGTTCTCCCGCATGCCGCAATTCCGGGAACAGCCACGCCCACACCGCAATCACAACCAGCGTCCCAACCCCTCCCAAAACCACCGCCGGCACAGTCCCAAACCACTGCGCCGTCACGCCCGATTCGAATTGCCCGAACTCGTTCGAGGCCCCAATGAAAATCATGTCCACGGCGGTCACGCGTCCGCGCATTTCATCTGGGGTAGCGAGTTGCGTCAGTGTGGCGCGAATAATTACGCTGATCATGTCGCTGGCTCCCAGCAGCAGCAGGGCGATCAGCGAGATCGTAAGACTGCGTGACACTCCGAAAATGATCGTGAAGATTCCGAATCCGGCAACTGACCAAAGCAGCGTCGGCCCGGAGCGCCCTCGCAAGGGCCGGTGGGCCAACAGCACCGCCATGATCGCCGCACCCACTCCAGGGGCGGTGCGCAGCAGCCCCAGCCCCCACGGCCCCGCGTGTAGAATTTCGCGCGCATAGACCGGCAGCAGGGCGACGGCTCCGCCCAGCAGAACCGCAAAGAGATCCAGCGAAATCGCACCCAGGATCAGTTTCTTGCTCCAGATGTAATGGAGCCCTGCGAAGACGCTCTTGAACGTCATGCTCCTTGACGCCGAAAGACCGGACGAAGAAGACTCTCGCGGGAGGGCTCTAACTTCCGGCCTGATGCGGAACGATGACACCGTCGCCCCGATCGCCGTCACCAATGCGACTCCATAAACTACGGAAGGCCCACGGAACGCCGCGTAAATGATTCCTCCAAACGACGGCCCAAGAATCGTTGCCGCCTGAAAGATGCTTGCGTTCCAGGCGACCGCATTGGGGAAGTGCTCTTCGGGAACAAGCTGCGGCAGAATCGCCCGGCTCGCGGTGCTGTTAAACGATCGCACCACGCCAATGAAGATCAAAACAACGTAGATCGAATGAACCGAGTGCACGCCGCGTTGGGCGAGAGCGAGAAGGAAAGCGAAGCAGACCGCATAGCCTCCATAACAGGCCGAGAGCACATGGCGACGTTCGAACCGGTCAGACGCGTGACCGGAAATGGGGAAGAGCAGAATGGCCGGCAAAAACTGCGCCAAGCCCACATAGCCAAGGTCGAGCGGCCGCTTGGTGATCTCATATACTTGCCAGCCCACGGCCACCGCCTGCATTTCGACCGCCGCCACGATCAGGAACCGGGCGATCTGGAACAACACAAATCCGGGATGGGTGAAAGCGGCGCGTCCAACCCCTGCGTCGGTATTTGCAGGCATGAACTTCTAATCTGACACAGAAAGCTGCAAATGTGCAGAGTGAAAGGAAACATTTCCCAGAATGACTTATCGCGACGCGCTACGATTTCTCCGACGCCAGATACACCACAAGGGCGCTCAGCAGTGCCAGCACTCCGAAGCCGGAAATCAACAGGAAGAGGTTCACCCCGACTTGTCCAGCGCCCGCCGGAAGGATGGGGAGAAGATGGAGGGTTCGTAGAGGCACGAATTCTGACCACCACGACACCCAATGCAGACCGTGGCGGTATTGCGATGCAACAAAGACCACCCCCACCAGCACAACGACGAACCAAGCGAACGTTTGCGCGATTGTGAGGGGCCGGCTGACGCGCTGGGTCGCGGCGTTCCGGCGGCGCAGTTGCGCTCGCCACCACAGCAGGCTTGGCGAGTCGTACGGCGCATTGCTCTCCGATTCACTTCGCGCACGCTGGAAGGTCTCCGTCACCAGGACAAGATCGCTGCAGTTGCCGCACGCAGCCACATGGTCGCGCAATTCCGGACCGCAGCCCTTGGGCCAGTGGCCATCCTTCAGGGCCTGAGTGAGCTCTTTCTCGTAGGGGCACGTGCGAAATTTCATGCTTTCCCCCGATCTGCGTCAGTCTGCTTGCGAAGCAGACGGGCAATTTTTCGCCGCGCCCGGAAAAGCAACAGACGAATGCCAGCCGCGTTCAGGCCGGTGATCTCGGAGATCTCCCGATGCGAATAGCCTTCGGCATGGGCCAGCCACAGAAGTTGCCGCTCGCGCGGACGCATGCGTGCCATGGCTGGATCGAGCATGGCCTGCGCGTCGATGCGCGACAACCCATCGCCAGCCGCCAAAAGCCGTTCAGGCACGTCTTCTATGCACGCCACGCCCGGCCGTCTCCAGTGGTCGCGCAAGAGATTGGTCGCAATGCGATACAGATACCGCCGGTAGTTCACCTCGCCGCCTTCGGGACACGATGCGCACAGGAAGCGGAGGTAGCTTTCCTGCATCAAGTCGTCGGCCAATGCAGAGTTTCCCGAGACACGCGCTAGATAAGCTCGCAGTGCCGGTGCGGAGCGTTGATAAAAGCCGGCGAAGGCATCGCTGTCCATGGGCAGTTCGTCACTTCGCAATGCCCCGCGAGCCTCAACATTCGGGATGGCATATTCCCCGGTCGTATCGGTTTTCCTCATGGCTGCATTCCGGAGCAGCCCAACTTCGGGCTGCTGCGTGGATCAGGCAGCAAGCTGATTTTAGTCCTGGGCTCCGCGATCCGGCATTAGACCGAGATGCCGGGCCAGCACCCACGTGATTCCCGCCGAGATGATAAATCCAAGGCCCGGCATCAGCACGACGGTGCCGATCACGAGTAAAGCGCCGCTGCCCTCGGCAAGACTGTGGCGCAAGGACAGGAGGCCGATGCCCAGCAGCGTCATCACGACTCCAATCTGCAGGGGCGTCAACACTCGAGCCACCGGACTTGGAACCGGTTGCTGGCGCTCGAAGCCAACGGCGATCGGCGTAGCTTCCAGGAATCGTTTGCCCGCGTCGGTGCCCATGTAGGTGAGGACTTCCTGGGAGGTGCCAAATCTCTCAATCAGCTTGCCGTGCACATCCGTCTGCAGCTTGAAGATGCGATTCCAACGCCGGTTCTCGAGCAGAACATGCGTCAGCCACAATAGCGCGCTAAGAATGCAGACGAAAACCAGGAACGGAACGCCCGAGCTGATCAGTTCAGTGTCCATTCCCGGGGATCTGCGCTCGGACATCTGAGGCCAGAGCTTGCGCTCCAGCGCCTGGCTGGGTTCATTTTCGCCGTGCAGATTGTTAAATAGATAAAAGTCGGGATTGTGTGCGATCTCGGGATGAGCCTGCAAGAAGCGCCCCAGTTCGGGATTGCTGCGATTCACATATTCCGAATTGGAGAGCAGCGAAGGGTCTCTCGCCACCACTTCAGCCAACGTCGGGCTCACCCGCAACACCTGAAGAAACTGGTCCTGAAGGGCCGCCAGATCCTTTTCGCTCATCTGCGGAGTATTGTTGGCCATTGCCGCTTGACCGGCGCGCGGCGCCTGTGCAGCGCTGACAGCAGTGAACAATATTAGAACCGCTACGATCGACTGAACCATTGCCAAGTGCCGCCGCTGCTTTTGCATTTCGATGTTCCCTTCGGGAAAAGAGCGCCTTAAAGCATCTCTAAGCACACAACGAACGGGGACGGGAATTGGTTAACAACAATTTTTAGGATTGTGTGGTCCCTTCACGCCACCAGGGGAGCATTTGCGATTCCCGCAGTCCCGAACACTCGCCGGTATCGCTCGATCTCTGAGGCCGGCCCCAGCGCCTTGGAATAGTTGTCGGAAAGCTTCGCCGCCGGCCGTCCTTCGACGCTCGAAACCTTGCAGATCAAGCTGATCGGGTCAAAGCCCGCGCCGGCGTTGGGATTGCATCCCCGAAAATCATTGGTCAGCAGAGTTCCCCACCCGGCGCTGAACCGAATGCGGCGTCCCGGCGTCCACTTTTTCCGATTATCAAAATCCGCGGCACTAAAAAAATCTGCCGGGCTCGCGCCGCTCGCCACCCGCCCGCCAAAATAAGCATGCAGCCCAAGGATCTGGTCCACGTCCAGCGTGTCCGACGCAATCAGAAGTCTATCGGCAGGATCTTTCCCCTTTGTCTTAAGCCACGCAATGTATTCATCCCCTGCAATGTAGGGATCTTTGCTGTCCACACGTTGCCCGGTCCAATCCGCGACCCAGTCCGGCGCGCCCATCAAGAATTGTGTCGTCCCGAAGGTATCCGGCAGCAGCACGCGCAGTGCGCCTTCGTATGTCTGCTGCCATAGTTCCAGCACGCGATACTGCGATTCCTTGAGCGCCACATCATCCGGCGCGAGCGCCGCCATCACCATCGGAATCTCATGAGCATTGGTTCCAATCGCCTCCAGGTCGTGCTTGTGGGCCAGGAACGCATTCGACGTCCCAATGAAATTGCTCCCCAGATTGGCGGCCATAGCTTCGACGACATATTCCTGCCACAGAAAGCTGTGCCGGCGGCGCGTTCCAAAGTCGCCCACGCTCAGTTCCGGAACGCCGCGCAGCCGCTCAATCTTGCTCCACAACTTGGTCTTGGCCCGGGCATACAGTATGTCGAGCCCAAATTCGGTCAGCTTCTTCAAGTTAGCCCGCGTCTTCAACTCATCCAGAATCGCCAACGAGTAGAGCTCCCACATCGTGGTTTCAGTCCATGTCCCTTCGAAGGTCAACTGGATCTGCCCGTCCTGCACCCGCAGCCGGTAATCCGACAAACGAAAGTCACGTTCCAGCCACTCCAGAAACGCCGGCTCGAAAATTCCGCGCCGCCCATAAAACGTGTTGCCGGCCAGCCAGACCAGCTCCGACCTTCTAAACCGTTCTCCCCGCACGTGCTCTAGTTGCACCTTGAGCTCTTCGATGTTGATGATGTCCGCCATCCGTACCGAAGCATGGCGATTGAAGAGCGAGAACTCGACGTGCGTCTTGGGGAAATGTTTCCAGATGAACTGCAGCATCAGCAGCTTGTAAAAATCTGTATCGAGCAACGACCGAACGACCGGATCAAGTTCCCAGTTATGGTTATGCGCACGTTCTGCGAAGTTGACGATCATCGGAGGCGAGCGGCCCGAGTTTCGACAATATCACGGGCGTCATCCTGACCGTAGCCGTTTTTCAGGCGGAGGGAAGAGCCTGCCCTGAGCGAAGTCGAAGGGATCTCGCGCGCAGACGGGCAGGTTCTATGGAGAGCGTTCTTCTTGTTCAGCCTCGCTCATTCTCAAGTGTTTCAAAAGCTTTTCCCTCAAAGAGCCTTCGCTATAATCCGACTTGGCTGCCAGCTGACACCTTCATGCGCTTCGAACTCTTCATCGCGACGCGGTATCTGCGCGCAAAACGCCGCCAGGCCTTCATCGGCATCATCACCGGGATTTCGATTGCCGGAGTCGCTGCCGGAGTCGCCTCTCTCGTGGTGGCCATGGCCATTACCAACGGGTTTCGCCAGGACTTGCAGCAGCGACTCCTCGGTTCCACTTCGCACATCAGCCTGCAGCGCATTGCCGATGACGGAATCCAAAACTGGCCCGCACTCATGGACCGGCTCTCGAAGCAGCCGCATGTGGTCGCGGCGGCTCCCGCGATTTTTGAACAGGTCCTGATCGCGCGCGGTCCGCGGGCCCGGGGTGCCGTGCTCAAAGGAATGATTCCGCGCTACGAGCGTAAGGTTGGAGACCTGCTCAATTCAGTGAAGGACGGTTCAGCGGCTCCTCTGGAAGACACGAGCAATACCGAGGCTGAGTCAAAACCAGAGTCAAAGGCAGCGCGCAGAGCTCGCCCTGAGCCTGCCGAAGGGAGTGCCCGCTCCACACAAACAGACTCCACACAAGCTGATACGGCACAATCTCCCGACTCGCTCGCAGCTCTGCAGCAGCGCATCTCCGCCATGCCTCCCATCGTTTTGGGCAAGGACATGGCCGACAACCTCGGCGCGACGGTCGGCTCTGTCGTCCTAGTGGTAAGTCCGCAGGGAGAACTGACGCCATTTGGCACGGTCCCAAAATATAACCGCTTTCACGTAGTCGGCATTTTCAACTCCGGATTCTTCGACTACGACTCCAGTTGGGCCTTCGTCCGTTTATCGGATGCGCAGAAGTTGTTCGGCTTGGGAGACCTGGTTTCCGTCATAGAATTCAAAGTGGATGACATCTACCAAGCGGGACCGATCTCGCGCGAACTCGAAGACGCCGCCGGCAAAGGCTTCATGGCCACCAACTGGGAGGAACAAAACAAGGCGCTATTTCACGCCCTTCGCCTGGAGCGGCTGGTCACCTTCATTACCATCGGCCTGATCGTCTTCGTCGCTGCCCTGAACATCCTGATCTCTCTCATTATGATGGTCATGGAAAAGACGAAGGACATTGCCGTGCTGATGTCTATGGGCACCCGCCGGGCACAGGTGCGCAATCTTTTTATTGCGCAGGGCGTACTGATTGGCGCCATCGGCACCGCCATCGGCCTCGTTCTGGGATATGCCGTTTCCTACGCGGGCGGACACTATCACGTGCTGACGTTGTCTCCCGAGGTCTACTCCATCGACTATGTGCCTTTCGCTCCACGCGCGATCGACGGTGTTCTCGTCGCCCTGGTAGCGGTCGGAGTCTCCTTCGTTGCGACCCTGTATCCCTCGTGGTCGGCATCGCGAATCCTTCCCGCCGAGGCGCTGCGCTATGAATGAGAAATTCTTTGCCACGCATCTCCGCGGATTTTCACGGGCGAACCAAATGCAGGTTTTCAGAGGTATGCGGACCGAGTTATTGGGAGAACGGTGCGGCAGAATCAACCAGACAACAGCCGCGGAGCGGCGACAGAATGCAGCCCACGGCGTAAGCCGTGGGTTAGACCGCGAAAATGAAAAAGCCCCGGAGGGGCGGAAGAAGTTCACTCTCGTAGCCGCCGCCGAGGGCGATTTCCCTGTCATCCTGCGATTTGCGCTTCATTCCGGCTGGGGCGAAACGATCTCACCTCGCCGCGCACTACTGTATGTGCCTGCGAATACAGGCTCGACCGTAGGTTTTCATCCCGCAAACTTTAGCCCCTGGAACGAAAGAGAGCTGCCGTGCATCTAACGGAACAAGAATCGATGCTTCGGGTGGAAGGCCTGAAGAAAGTTTTCCGGTCCGGCGAATCGGATCTGGTGCTCTTTGAGAATCTATCGTTTGAGGTGAAGCGAGGCGAAATGCTCGCGATTGTGGGTGAATCCGGCGCGGGAAAGAGTACCTTGTTGCACATCGTCAGCGCCCTTGATCGCGCTTCTGCAGGTGACGTATACTGCGCCCAATTGCGATTGAACTCGTTATCGCACGACGAAGCCGCGAACTTTCGCAATCGGGAAACCGGCTTCGTGTGGCAGTTCCACTATCTGCTGCCCGAATTCACGGCGGCAGAAAACGTTGCCATGCCGCTGTTGTTGCGAGGGCAAACATGGCAGCAGGTCGAGCCAGAAGCTTCACGCTGGCTGCGTGAGGTCGGACTGGAACAACGGGCGCATCATCGCTCAGGCGAGCTTTCAGGCGGCGAGCAGCAGCGGGTGGCTTTGGCCCGCGCCCTCATCACCGGTCCCAAGTTGTTGCTGGCGGATGAGCCTACCGGCGATTTGGACGGACAGACCGCGGAAGCGGTTTTCGCTTTGATTGCGCGCTTACATCGCGAGCATCAACTCACCTCCCTCATCGCTACCCATAACTTGTCTTTCGCCCGACGTTGCCATCGCGTATTGAGGTTGCAGCGAGGCCGCATGGAGGAGATTCCGCCAGAGTCGTTGCCAGCGTAAACGTAGAACACCGGGGTCGCTGGGGACAAGAGCGGTGGATAAACATCCAAAGAGAAATTAAAAGAGCAAGATTAGTAAGAGAAACTGCAGGAACTTGGTGCAAGACGTAACAGTGAACGGTTGGCAACCGTTCCTTTGGTAACGTGATCAAAGGTTTGTAAAATCGTTTCAGTACTTGGGAGTTGAGGCCCTTTGATTGCATAATGTAGAGAATAAGGGTGAGCAGGGATGTCGTTCGGCAGGTCGGGCCAGCAAAAGTTCTTCTGGCCAGGAAAGTCAGGGGGAAGGCACAATGTTTGAACGTTATACGGAGAAAGCCAGGCGGGTCATCTTTTTCGCACGCTATGAAGCCAGCCAGTTCGGGTCTCCCTATATCGAGACTGAGCACCTGCTTCTCGGACTCCTGCGCGAAGATAAAGCCCTGACCAATCGTTTCCTGCGCTCCCATGCCTCAGTCGAATCGATCCGCAAGCAGATCGAGGGACATACTACGATCCGTGAAAAAGTTTCGACTTCGGTCGATCTCCCGTTAAGCAATGAATGCAAGCGGGTTCTCGCCTACGCCGCCGAAGAAGCCGAGCGCCTTTCGCATCGCCACATCGGCACCGAACATCTGCTGTTAGGTTTACTGAGAGAAGAAAAGTGCTTTGCCGCCGAGATTCTGCACGAGCGCGGCCTGCGCCTCTCGACCATCCGTGAAGAACTGGCCCGCACCACGCAGGAAAAAGCTCAGCCTCAGCGCCAGCGTGAAAGTTCGCTGCTGTCAGAATTTTCGCGCGATTTGACCCAGGCTGCCATGGACAGCCAGCTCGATCCACTGGTCGGCCGCGAAGGCGAAGTCGATCGCGTCATCCAGATCCTCTGCCGCCGCACCAAGAACAACCCGTTCTGATCGGCGAGCCCGGCGTAGGCAAAACCGCCATCGTCGAAGGACTGGCCCAACGCATCGCCGACGGGGAAGTTCCGTCCTTCCTGGCCGACAAGCGCATTCTCGCTCTCGACCTCTCCCTCATCGTGGCCGGCACCAAATATCGCGGCCAGTTCGAAGAGCGCCTCAAGACCATCATGAAAGAATTGATGGAATCGCAGAACTCCATCATTTTCATCGACGAATTGCACACGCTGGTGGGTGCAGGGTCGGCGGAAGGTTCCCTCGACGCCGCCAATATTTTGAAGCCCGCATTATCGCGCGGCGAAATTCAGTGCATCGGCGCTACTACGCCCGGCGAATATCGCAAGTCAATAGAGAAAGACCGTTCCCTGGAGCGCCGCTTTCAGGCCGTGAAAGTTCCGCCGCCGAACGAGGTGGACGCGATCAAGATTCTTTTCGGCATCAAAGATCGCTACGAGAAATTTCATGCCGTCACCTACACCGACGAAGCCATTAATTTCGCGGTCTCGCATTCCAACCGCTACATTCCGGACCGCTTCCTGCCCGACAAGGCCATCGACCTGGTCGACGAAGCCGGAGCCCGCGTAAAACTGCGCCAGACTTCGCTGCCCGAAGAGTTGACCGAAGTGCAAAAGCGCATCAAGTTCATCGTGCACCGCATGGAAAACGCCATCGCGAATCACGAGTTCGAGAAGGCACGTTTTTACTCCGACGAAGAACGCAAGGAGCGCGAGAACCTGCGCGCTCTTCGCGAGAAGTATCATCTCGACGAATCTTCGACCGGCGTGGTCAACCGCGAGGACATCGAAGATGTCGTCTCGCGGTGGACCGGCGTGCCCATCACCTCGATCAAGGAAGAAGAAACGCAGAAACTGCTGCGCATCGAGGAAGAGCTGCACAAGCGCATCATTTCGCAGGACAAGTCCATCAGCGCCCTGGCGCGCGCCATCCGCCGCTCCCGCGCCGGCCTGAAGAATCCCAACCGCCCCATCGGCTCGTTCCTGTTTCTCGGACCCACGGGCGTCGGCAAAACCGAAGTCGCGCGTACTCTGGCGCAATTTATGTTCGGCACCGAGAAGGCGCTGGTCCGCTTCGACATGTCCGAATTCATGGAGAAGCATTCGGTCTCGAAGCTGATCGGTTCGCCTCCGGGATACGTCGGCTACGAGGAAGGCGGCCAGCTCACGGAACGCGTGAAGCGCGCTCCCTACTCAGTCGTCCTGCTCGACGAAATCGAGAAGGCGCACCCGGACGTTTTCAATATCCTGTTGCAGGTATTTGAAGACGGCCAGCTGACCGATGGCCTCGGCAACACGGTCGATTTCAAGAACACGATCATCATCATGACCTCGAACATCGGCGCCCGGCACTTGCAGAAACGCGAGGGCCTGGGCTTCCAGTCGTCGAAGGAAGACATGATCTCGGAAAAGGTGGAAGAACTGGTGAAGGGCGAAGTCAAACGCACCTTCAATCCCGAGTTCCTGAACCGTTTGGACGAAATCATTCTGTTCCTGGCCCTGGGTGAGTCCGACCTGATCCAGATTCTCGAACTCATGGTCACGCAGCTCAACCAGAACCTGGCGCAGAAGTCGATCACCGTCACCGTGGCCGACGATGCCAAGAAATGGATACTCAACCAGACCTTGACTGATCGCAGCTACGGCGCGCGCCCGCTTCGCCGCGCCCTGCAAAAGTACATCGAAGACCCGCTGTCGGAAGCGCTGATCCAGGGCACCATCACGACGCGCCCAGCCTTCATCGAGGTCTTCCTGGAAGACAACAAGCTGTTCTATCGCCCAGTAGACTCCGAAAAGGCGGAAGGCGTGCTGTTGTACGAGAAATAAAGAATGTGAGGACAGCCGCCCTCGGCTGTCCGCCGAGCGCAGCTCGGCAAGTTTAAGCCGCCAGCCCAAAACCGGCGGCTTCTTTCTGCCTGCCAAACTCGCCAATCCCTGCTCCGAAGCCCTGCTCAGCCCAAAACCTTATTGACCTAGCCCTAAAGTCTGTGATTAGATTCCCGGTACACGTAGTGGGCTCTCCCGCGGCCTGCGAATCACCCAGCGACCCGAGGTGAAATCTATGAGGTCCCGTCTGTTTCATGCGGCCCTAGCTGTGTCCGTGCTAGGTCTATTCGGTTTCAGCCTGAGCGCCAGCGCGCGGGATATCGTCCTGCCCGCCGGCACTCTTCTGCAATGTACTCTCAATGAACCAAATTTCTCCTCGTCCACGGTCGACGTCGGCGACCCCGTGCTTTGCCATCTGCGCGGCGTCACCGAGTTCGGCCAGCAGGCGTTTCCGCGCGGGAGCTACTTAGTAGGACATCTGGATTCGGCGAAGGATCCGGGCCACTTCTGGGGCAAGGGTTATCTCAAGATCCAGTTCGATCGCATCGGCCTGCCCACCGGCGACTTGCCTCTCGAGGCCAAGGTCATCTCCACTCGAGGCTACAAAGTCGACAAACAGGGCAAGATCGACGGCAAAGGACACGCCAAGCGCGACGTCGTCGAATGGCTGCTTCCGCCCCTCTGGCCTTGGAAGGTAATCATGCTGCCCGCCCGTGGCCCCCGTCCCAAGCTGAAGGGCGAAACGGTTCTAAGCCTGCGCCTGATGGACGACGTTCAAATCCCGCAGGTCGCCAAGACCTTCGGCCCCAACTGGCACTTCTTCAGCCGCGATCAGAGCCAGAACTACCAGCCCTCTGTCTATGACAACGGCAAACCACAGCTCGCCTACCGGAACGTCTCGGTTGACGGAAGTGTCTCGAGCCAGATGGTATCTGGTCAAGTTCAAGCATCGTATGCCAGCGTCGTCACCCGCACCCTGCCGTCGGCCAACGTCGCTCCCGGCATGCCAGTCTTCGTTCTAAATACCGGAACAGTGCTGGCGGTCAGCGGATACGGCTATCAAGACAACCGCATCAGCTATTCGCTAGTCGGCGGCGGCACGGGCGTCATCAACGCCAGTGACGTTGACTGGAGCTCGACGACTCGCTTGAACGAAAAGCGCGGTGTGCGCCTCTCCCTGCATGCCTCGCACACCAGCCCGGAAACCCCCGGCCTCTAAAACGCTCGCGTGGGGACAGCCGCCCTCGGCTGTCCTTCCGAGAACTCGGAAACTTTAGGCCGCCAGCAAAAAGCTGGCGGCTTTTGTTTTAGCGCGCGCGAACGGCTAAAGCAATTTCATCCTTGGCCGCTGGTTCAGACTCGCCTACTGTGCTAGTACCTCGGTCACTTTCGAACGCGCAAGGTACACCGCTAGCATTGTCTCTGAAACGCCTGGGCTGTTAGGGATGCCGCCGAATGGGAGCAAAATCAGGCGGGGAGAAGCTCCGCAAGTCGGAGTGGCCTGCGAGAATCCTTTGCTCGACCGGAAACAGCCCAGCTCACTTTCTGACTATGGTGGCGATGACGGTCTCACCCCAGCCATTCAGTTCTTCAGCCGTTAGCAAGCCGCCCGCCTTCGCAGGGTGTCCTAGTCGGGGCGTGTAACCAAGATTGCCATCGACAAGCGGGCACGAGAGGGGGAAAACAAAGGGCATGAGGAAAGCTTGGCTGGTGTTTTGCCTGCTCCTGGCCGGTTGCGCGGCGAAGAAGCAGCCGGTTGCGGCGACTCCACCTCCAATACGGAGCCAAGTGCCACCACCCCTTGCCGAACTCATCGAACACTGTGTAGTGGTCAAGCAGGAAAATGCCAACACGGTGACATGCAGTTGTCTGCCCGAGACCACCGTCATCCATTCAAAAACGGGGCACACCACTTTAGTTTGCAAGAAAATGAAAGAGAAACAATGAGACCTGAAGGCTTCTACGGCTTTAGCCTCTGAGGCCCCACGGAGTCGGTTCATTGGCGAGAGTGAACTAAGGAAACCACGGTATGGAACAGAGCGGTGCATTCGCTACCTACCCAAGCCTTCGCAATCGCGTCATCGTAGTCACCGGAGGTTCCAGTGGCATTGGCGAGGCGATCGTAGAGGCATTTGCGATGCAGAATGCCCAAGTGGCTTTCCTGGATATTCAGGATGGGGCGGCGAAGCAACTTGTCCAGAGGCTGACATCGGCTGGCGCCACTGCGCCAGTTTATTACCACTGCGATCTAACCGATATTGCCGAACTACAACAGACCGTAAAAAGCATTCTGGGCAGATTTCATACGGTGGATGTACTTGTGAACAACGCCGGGAATGATAGCCGCCACAAGGCTGCCGAAGTCACAGCCGCATATTGGGACCAGGCGATCGCCGTCAATCTGAAACATCAGTTCTTCATGGCTCAAGCCGTGATTCCCGCGATGCAGAAAGCGCAGCGCGGCTCGATCATCAATATGAGTTCGATCGGCTGGGTGATCCCCTCGACCAATCAGGTTGTTTACGTCACGTCCAAGGCCGCGATTGTCGGGCTGAGCCGGACGCTTTCCCACGAACTCGGTGTCGACAATATCCGCGTCAATTGCATCATGCCAGGAGCGATACTTACTGAGCGGCAGCAACGGCTGTGGCTCACCGAAACATACAAGGCTGAGATACTAGCCAATCAGGCGCTGAAGAGAATGATCCTCCCGGAGGAAGTGGCGCGCCTGGTTTTGTTTCTCGCCTCGGACGACAGCTCGGCCATCACGAATCAGAGCTACGTTATTGATGCCGGATGGGTCTAGCTGCAACCACTCGTTCTACGATAGTCTTTGGGTTAAATGGCGTAACATCGCCCCACATCTGCGATTGCGATTCCTTCCTCTTCTGCTAGAATTCCTCCCGTGAAAAGAAGAACCCTGCTCCAGGCACTTCCCGCGGTCCCCTTCCTTTCTGCATCTCTTTGGGCCGCTTCTCAGAGTGACAACGCCAATTCCACGCAAGCCTCGACGGGCGTCTACGAACTCCGCGTCTACCACGCCGCCCCAGGAAAATTGCCGGAACTGCTGGCCCGCTTCCGCGATCACACCGTAAGACTGTTTGACCGGCATGGAATGAAAAGCGTCGCTTACTGGACGCCCGTCGATGAGCCCGAGAAGAGCAATACGCTGATCTACATCCTTCATCATCCCAGCCGCGAAGCGGCCGCCGCTAACTGGAAATCCTTCGGAGATGACCCGGAGTGGAAGAGTGTCCACGACAAATCCGAAGCGAACGGCAAACTCGTCGAAAAAGTTGACTCCACCTTCATGGCCCTAACCGACTTCTCCCCGAGGTTGCGCTAGAGAGGAAATGACACATCAGATGCCCAGCAACCGCCCGAGCAGACGCTACTTGCAATAATAAATTTGATTCTTGCGACCTCCGGCTGCGAAGGCTCATCCCGAAAAACGGACCGATATTCATTTCGCGCCGAGGATGATCGTGATGCCCAAAGTTAACATCGCCGAAAAGTTCTCCAGGATCTCGGAATACTGGAAGCCCTACATCGCCGCCGAACTCAACGGCCAGCACATCAAGCTCGACAAGCTGAAGGGCGAATTCGTCTTCCACCATCACGAGCACGAAGATGAAATGTTTCTTGTGGTCAAAGGCCGTTTCCGCATGGAATTTCGCGACCGCCACGAATGGATCGAGACCGGAGAATTCATCATTGTCCCCCGCGGCGTCGAACACCGCCCCGTCGCCGAAGAAGAATGCTGGATCATGCTCTTCGAACCCGCCTCCACCCTGAACACCGGCAACGTTATCAACGAACGCACCCAACCCCAACTCGAGCATGTGTAAGCTGGAGCGACCAAAGACCAAACCAGCGACCAACGACTAAAGACCTACGACCAAATAGCAACCGCCAATCCCCATCCACTCCTCTAAAATAGGCCCATGGAACTCACCATCTATTCCGCCGCCTGGTGCCCCGACTGCCGCGAGGCCAAGCGCTTCCTCGCCAAGCACGACATCCCCTACAAAGAAATCGATGTCCAGACTACCCCCGGCGCCCTCGACGAAATCGTCAAACGCACCGGCAAGCGTGCCATCCCCCAGTTCGTGATCGATGGCGAATGGGTCCAGCCCTACCGCCCCGGCGAAGGATTCCTCTACGAAGCCATGTCCAAACGCCTGGGGATAAAAGCCCCGTAGCACTGGAAGTACGCTACCCCAGCTTTCCTCTGTGAACCTCAGTGCCCTCTATGGTTAAAGCCTTTTGATCTACTAACCACGACCGGTCAGATATCGCCCGGACATCATCTTCGGTACCGTAGTAAACCCGCGCCAGAGAGGCGAACATAAACACTCCAAGTTCTCGGCCGGGTAAGCACTCAAGCTTAACTGACTGAAAGACAAAGACTTGGAGTGCTAGCGAGGGCGCCATGGCCGAATCCCAAATCAACGACCTAACGGCTACCCCAGTTCCCGAAGCCCCACAATCGCTTGCATCCAGCATTGTGAGCGACAGCTGGCAGCAAACGGTTCAGGCCGTCCTGGGTGTCGTCATGCTCCTGGGAGCCTTCGCCATGGTCCACTATTACTCTCCCCGGGCCACGCTGGCAGAGCCGCCTGGCGATCTCCAAAAGCAGGTTCACCAATTGACGGCGCAGATCGAGCAGCTCGAGCAGGACCAGGCCATGCCTGCCCTCGTGATGAACCGCTATCGCAACTCCATCGGCTACATTTATGGCGTCTACCAAGTGGGCTTCGGCAATCAACGGCCGGTGGTACGCGCCCGAGTTTCCGGCACAGGATTCCTGGTTGGCAATGGCTTGATCGCCACCAACCGCCACGTCGCCGAACCCTGGTACGGAGACTCCGAGGCGCAGAAGCTGATCGATCAGGGAGCGACCGCGATGCTAGAAAACCTTGTGGTCTTTTTCCCCGGCTCGCCCACGCCCGTGAACTTGTTGCCCGCGTCGGTCTCGAAGACTTCCGATCTGGCGGTCTTGCACGTGGAAGATTTGGAAGCCATCCGCGGCCTCCCCGTGCTTCCCCTGGCCAACTCGCCCGGTTCTCCCGGACAACTGGTCACCGTGATTGGCTATCCCATGGGGATTGCGGGCATGGTCGCCAAGTCCCCAACGTTGATTTACGAGCGCATGGCCTCCCGCCACAATGACATCAGCGCAGCCAGCGAGTTGGCGGCCCTATCCCTGATTCGGCCCTCCACCACGTGCGGACATCTCGGCGACATCGTCGGCGAAAAGCTCATCTACGATGCCCCCACCGCCCACGGCGGTAGCGGCGGCCCGGTCTTCAACAATAATGGCGAAGTCATCGGCGTCAACTCCGCCTACATGGATGGATTCTCCGGCGGCACAATCGGAGTTTCCGTAGACTCGCTCCGCCCATTGCTACAAGAAGCCCAGAAGCCCGCAAAGTAGCGTCGCCGTCCGGGCGGCTGTCCTCACGGCGCCCCGCCATCAGTCCTGATTGAAACACACACCAAAAACCTTTCTCCTACGGTTGCCGGAACGATCCGGCGGCAGCATGGCAGCCGATATTCGAAACTAAAAATCCACAACTCGTATGTTCTTGCCGACGCTGACCAAAGTCCTCTCGGCGCCGCGTATCCGCGCCCGCATTCGAACTGCTTGATCGCTGCTGAAAAGCAGATTTCCCATTTCCATACGGCGCAAGATTTCCTCCTCCCACACCGGTGCCATGATCCCCGAATACGAGTGCTCTCTCTCTAGAACCCCCACCGAAGAGAGAACTGAATCAGCCGAGGGTTCCCGGTGGTTTGCGCGATTTTTCCGAACGGACTGTTCGTTGGGCTTGCCAGGTACGCCTCGATATCGGTCACTGACGGGTCGCCGAAATTAGTGTGGTTCCATAGATTGAAGAAGTCGGCCGCGAAGCGAACTTCCTGTCGCTCTCCAATCTTGAAATGCTTCAGGAAAGACATGTCCCAATTTTGCTGGAATGGCCCGTGGTAAAGATTGCGTCCCAAGTCCCCAAACCCCGTAGTGCAGAAATTGGGATCGGAAGCGCACTGCGTAGGATAAAGATGCGGCGCCGGCGTGAATGCAGCCGGATTCAAATATCCATTGGCCACGCGCTGGTGAAGATCGCCGCGCGACAATCCACTGGCAATGGTCGCGCCCGGAGCCAGGCTGGCTCCGAGCAGCGGAGTGCTCCCCTGCCCCAGAAAGGCCGTCCCCGCGCTGGAATCGTAGATCGAGAACGGTATGCCCGTCTGGAAAATCGTCACGCCGCTGATCTGCCAACCGCCGAGCAGGGCTTTCCTGGCCCCGGTAGCATGCTCGAAGAATGGCAGGTCGTAGGCATAGCTGACCGCGAGCCGATGCGGGCGGTTGAAGTCCGAAATTCCGCGCGAGGCGTTGATGTTGCTCTGATCGTTGTACGCGGTGTTGAACGCGGTATTGCCGGTCGACGTGGCGTCAATGTTCTTCGAGAACGTATATGCTGCCTGAAAATATCCCTGCCCCCATCGCCGCGAGACAGTAGTCTGCAGCGCGTGATAAATCGAGTACGCGTCGTTGGCGAAAATCTGGTAACCGCTGTAGCCATTCAACCCGGGCGTGGGCGTGCGTGCGATCGCGTTCGCCAGCGTGTCAGTCGTGATCGTGTAGCTCTTGCCGCTGGAATCAGTAACGGTAAACGGATGTTTGGCCGCGTCCACTGACTGGATCCCGTCGCGGGTTTCGCGCAAATGGATTCCTCGAGTGCCCACGTATCCGATTTCCCACACCCAATGGCGGCCCAGTTCGCGCTGCACCGTCAGGTTCCACTGCTGCGTATTCGGAACCACGAAATGCCGCGGCACCTCCAGCACAAACAGGTTCTGTGTCGTGTTCGCACCCGGTCCGGTGCATCCCCCGTAAGTAGCCGCGCCGTTCGTATCGGGGAAACTGGTCAGTTGCGCCAGGCATGGCAGCCACGCAGCGTTCAGTGACCCCGCCGCCGGCACCGCGTTGGGATTCGCGGCCGGAGTGCCGGTGAAGAAATTCGACATGGTAAATCCTGGCGTCTGTCCAAAAAATACAATCGGAATAAACGGCGACTGGAAGCTCAACTGATCGACGGCGCCTACATCCTCGCGAACGTAGTAGATGCCGTAACCGCCGCGCAGAGTCGTGGTGTGGCGTCCCAGCATGTCCCAGGCGAATCCCACCCGCGGTCCCCACCCCGTAGACACGCTGTTCTTGAACGTCGATCCCGCTGCGTTCCCCGTCAATCCCGTAACCCCAAGTTTGTCGACGCACTTCGGATAAATGAATGGATACGCTCCCGATTTCGTAAGGTCGGACTCGATGTTGCCTATGTGGCAATCTCCGTCGGTCCATGCGCCCAGGAACTCCGTGCGCAGTCCCAGGTTCAGCGTCAGATTCGAAGTCGCCTTCCAGTCGTCCTGGGCAAACACGGCGGAATTGCTTTGACGGTAAGCATGGTTGTAGACGCCACCGCCCCCAAAACTGAACTCCGGCGTCCCGCCAACAAAGTTTCCGAAATCGTTGAAGGTCGTCCCCGACGTCGGGCTCGTGTTGGTGAAGAAAAGCTGCCCGTTAAAAACTTGCGGAAATTGTTTGTCAAGTCTGGCTCGAATATATTGCCCGCCAAACGTGAAAGTGTGCGCGCCCCGTACCCAGCTCAGGTTCTCCACGAAGTTGTAATTGTTCTGTGTCTGGTATTGGTTCGCCTGCGGCGTCGGACCGAACTGAAATCCTGAAGTCAAAAACGTAAATTTGTAAATACTTGTGGTGAGATTATCGGTAGGCCGGTCGATCCCCGCGTCAGCCACGGTGACCGGATTGACATTAATCGCGCTGTTGTTGATGTGCACCAGTCCAAAACGGAAATCATTGACCAGCCGCGGAGAAAATACGTGCGTCTCCGAAACGATGAACAGCCGGTCATGAATCGGAAGCACATAAGGAAAGTTCAAATCGGTGCCGCTGGCCGCCGCCCCCAGCGAGGCCTGCAGCCCTCCCGCGCCGAAAGGGATGTCCTGCTCCGAGTTGGAGAAGAAGAAGCGGGCAGCCAGCGCGTCCCGGGAATCGTGGAATTCTTTATCCCAGTCGGCGGTGAATTGGTCATCCGTAAATTTGCCCGGCTTGCTCACCGTAAATTGCACCAGCGATCCCGCAGCGGTCCCTGCCGGAACATTGTTGGGAAGCGGAAAAAGGTACCCATTCGCCGGCGCGCCAAACTGATCGCTCTTAAACGCCAGCAGTGACGCGGCTACAGGATCCGCACTGGCCACTCCAAAGTCCGCCGCCAGGTTCGCCTCTGCGGCCGGAGTCGTGCCTCGGTCGGCCGCGGGCACATACGGAATAAATGTACTGATCAGCGTTCCCGGAGAATCCCCACTGCGCTGCCGCGTGCCCTGATAATTCACGAAAAAGAATCCCAGTTTGCCTCCGCTGCCCGCCGGCCCGCCCAGACTGCCGCCAAAAATATTTTGCTGGATCACCGGTCGCGGGGACCCGCTTCCTTTCAGGAAATATTCATTCGCATCGAGAACTGTATTGCGGAAGAACTCATAAGCATCCCCGTGAAGAGTGTTCGTCCCCGATTTCAGAATCGCGTTGATGTTGCCCCCGCCATTGCGTCCCTGACTGGCGTCATAGAGCGATGTCTGCACTTTGAATTCCTGCACTACATCCGGATTCGGCAGCGGCGTGTTGGTCAATTCCGCCACGTTGTAGTCGGTGGCGCTGATGCCTTCGATCAGATAATTGTTATTGTCTTCGCGCTGCCCGTTTACTTCGATGCGCACCTGCCCGCGTCCCAACTGGGCCGCCGCGTTCAACTCGCTCTGCGCGCCCGTCGACAGCGTCAGCAGCTGCTGAAAGTTTTGCGTGGCCAGCGGCAGAGCGCGGATGGTATCGCTCTCAATCGCCTGCCCCGTGGTCGCGTCCGTAGTGTCCACCGCCTGCACTACCGCCTGCACTTCAATCTTTTGCTGCACCGCCTGGGTCGTCAGCCTGGCGATCATGCGCGTCGTCTCCGTCACGCGCACCCCGATGTTGGCGAACCTTCCCTCCGAAAACCCTCCCGCCTGCACACTGACGGTATACGTTCCCACCGGCAGCAGCGGGGCCGTAAACGAGCCGTCCGCCCCGGTCTTTACCGAGCGCTCCAACACACCCGTATCCTGATTCGTGATCCGCACCTCGGCATTGGCAACCACGGCTCCGCTCGGGTCCTCCACCGTGCCGCTAATCGCCCCAGTGGCTCCGCCCTGCGCCAGCACCTGGATGCTGAACGCCAACACGATGAGACCAGGAACAACGAACCTTATTGAATAGCTCGGCATCTCTCTCCATCCCTGAAACTTGAATTGTATTTAGCGAAGAATCGACACAGCCATTGCTATCTGAAATACAGCTCTGCCTGAAAACATCAGTGCGGAATGCCGAAAGCTTATCGAATTAGAGCAGCCGTTTTCAAGAAGGAACCTATAGTAGCAATCAGTTTCGAGCACCCGGAAGTCGGGGCTGCGTCGCCTAACTCTCGCCAAATTCCCGATACCGCTCCAGAGCGTCGCGCTGCGAAATCACACCTTCGAGTTGACGAACGTCAGCCCGGCTGACCACGGGCACCAGGGGCCAGCGATCCACATACCGCAACGCCGTCTCCAGCGGAAGGTCGGGATGCAAGGAAGGAATCTGCCGAACGGGCAACAACGACGCCAGAGTTGCTCCACCTTTCCCCTCCTCCGCCATCGCGCGCAGTTGCTGCTTGGTCGCGCTGTTCCACCCGCTGGGACTCAAGCGCACCAGAAACTCCTCGGCGGTGGAAGACTCTGCGGCACGCAGCGCCTGATCCACCGTCTGCTGCGCATCCAGCACCGGACCGTCCGCCGGCCGCATCGCATCTTCCACGCGTAGGATGCCCTCTTCCCGCTGTTCTTCCATTGACGGCAGGTCTAGCCCGTCCTGGCGCGTGAGAGCATCAAAAATTGCGATCGGCTGCAGCCCGCGGGAAATCACATACGCAATCGTATTCGCCACAATCACCGGCAGAATGATCGAGTAGTTCCCGCTCACTTCCAGCACCATGAACACCGACGTCATCGGCGCCCGCAAGAATCCGGCGAACAGCACTCCCATCCCGACGAGAGCGTACGTTCCCGGCGACCCGCTCAGATGCGGCAGAACGACATGCTCCACTCCGCCCACCGACGCGCCCAGCATCGCCCCAATAAACAATGTCGGCGCGAACATTCCTCCCGGCGTTCCACTCACGAACGAAAGCAAAGTAGCAACAATCTTTAGCCCAGCCAGCACAGCCAGAAATTGCCACGTAAATCGCCCGTGCATGGCCTCGTCCATCGCCTCATATCCTGCGCCCATAATCTGCGGCGCCCCTGAAACCGCAATGATCCCAATCATCAGCCCCGCCACCGCCGGTTGAAAATATTGCGTCCACAACGGCAGAGCTTTGAACTTCGGTCGCAACGTGGCAATGCCCATCGAAAACAGAACCGAAGCCACCCCACCCACAATTCCGAGGATGGCATATGCGATCAACTCCGAAGGCCGTTCCAGTTGCACCGCCGGTATTCTGAAAAGAGATTCCGATCCCAAAAACCACCGCATCACCACCACGCTCGACACCGCCGACAACACGACCGACCCAAGAATGCCGGCAGTCCACCGCCCAATCACTTCTTCGATTACAAAAAGCACTGCCGAGATTGGCGCGTTAAACGCTGCGGCCAATCCCGCCGCAGCGCCCACCGGCGCGATCAGTCGCATGCGATCCCGCGACAACCGCATCTGTCTTCCCAGCACCGACGCGAGGCACGCCCCAATTTGCAATGATGGATCTTCCGGCCCGAGCGAGTGTCCCGATCCGATCGCCAATGCCGCCGTGATGAACTTCCCAACGGCAGTACGAAATGGAATGTAGCCGTTGTAGATATACAGCGCCGCCTTGGTCTGATTCACTCCGCTGCCGCGAGCCAGCGGAAAGACATGAATCACCAGCACCGCGATCACCAATCCCGCAAGCGTAGGCGCCAGCAAGAGACGCGTCGGCGACAGCACGGCTCCCGATCCCAACAAATAAAGACGGCACCACCCAATCGCAAAGCGGAAGCAGACGACCGCCAGGCCCGAATAAATCCCGATGAATACAGAAAGAATCAGAAAGAAGCGATCTTCGCGAAATACCGCATTCAAAAGAGCTTTGGGAGAGCGCCCGTTGATCGGTCCGGCTGCCGCAGACTGGCCGTCGTTGACGACAACTTCGGTCGTGATCCCCGCTTGAGAATTCAAGTGCAATCTAGTTTCCCTCGTGCAATTTTGCGATCAGCAGCAATGCCAGATCCGCCCCAGTTGGAGTTCCGCAAGTTGCATTGGTTTGGCGCTCGATCTCAAACACGAGGTCCATGGCCTGTTCCACCAGGTCTGGATTTCGTCGCAGTTCTTCTTCTGAGATTCGCGGCTTCAGCTTGGCCCAGCTGTCGGCCAGACTCGCTTGCGTCCCGTTTGATCCCGTAGAAGCCTTCGGCGTCGCGCAGGAACTCAGCCGTTGTCCTGCTATCGCAAACGCCTCAACTACGATTTTTGCGCGTTCTGCCGCTGAGATCTGCCGCCGGAAGGGATCCATGTGCAACAGGAGCTCCGTCGTCATGAGCCGCCCCGCACTCTGGGTATCGTTTGGATTCGCGGCCACCGCGGCTTGCAAATAGCGCTCTGCCAGGGGATAACGTCCCAGCTGAAATGCCGCCCCTCCCGCACCCGCGATTGCAGCTTCATTGTGCCGGTCCGACTTCAGGCAAAGTCGATACGCGTCCAGCGCATGCTCATAATCCTGCGCGCGCAGAAAAAGATCGCCCACCCGTCTCTGCAACGCTGGATCCCCCCCGAGATTTTCCTGCAGCGCAATCAACTCCGCCTGCGCCTGTGCCTTCGCACTAATGCTCAATAGATATTCGATCAACTCGAAGCGCGTATCGCGCCGTTTTGCTTCCTGATCGCCAGGCCAGACCGCATAAATCGCATTATGGTAGTAACGTTGCGCCTGTTCCGTTTGCCCACCCTGCGCCGCGATCCGCGCCAGCTCGAGATTCACTACACCGTTCTCCGGCTCCTGGTCCCACAGGTTCACCAGATAGGAATAGGCCTCGGCAGTCCGCCTCTGCCCAATCAAAGCTTCAGCCAGGTTGAGCTGGTACTCGTAGTTGTCGCGTGAGTAAAGCAGCGCGGCGCGAAATTCAGTCACGGCGCGGTCGTAGCGCCCCGCATTCAGGTCCGCCACACCGCGGCTGAACCACCGGTTTCCCAGGGCATCCCGCTGCGCATGATAGACGCGCGATAATCCGGCGACGGCCAGAAAAAATATCACGCCCAATCCCGCCAGCAACGCCAACATTACCGGCTGTTGCCGAAGGTAAGAACCGAGGTAGAACCTGGTTGCTGCGGACCCTTGAACTCCGGGTCCGTTCGCTTCGGTCGCATGTGTCTCTGCCGTTTTTTCATTCTGCGATTGCAGCATCTCCTCAATACTATCGGGAAAGGCGAAGCGAAATTGCAATCACAGAAAATTGAGTAAGCGGGCGGCCCGGGGCGCAGGCCGCCCGTTCACTCTTCATCGGGCCATTGCGAAATGGTCGACCCGATTCTGTTGCCAGCACCGCTCGTTGTCTTGTGAACACAAGGGTTTTTCTTTGCCGTAACTGATCGTCTTGATGCGATCTTCCGAAATCCCCTGTTGCAAGAGCGTGTGCTTTAGCGATTCCGCACGACTCGTTCCCAGCGCAAGGTTGTATTCCTCCGATCCCCGGTCGTCGCAATGCCCTTCGACCACCACTTTGATCGACGGATGTTGCAACAAGAACGCGGCGTCTCCCTGCGCGTTCGGCGCTTGATCCGCACGGATGTCCGCCCTGTCGTAGTCGAACCAGACATCCTTGACATTCCTCACGAACAAGTCCTCCTCCGTCGGCGAAGGCGTCACATCGGCGGAGACCGGCGGTTTTACCGTGACCCGTGCCGATGCCTCGCGCGTTCCACCTGGCCCTTTTGCGATTAGCGTGTAAGTTGTGGACGCAGTTGGCGTGACAGTTTTCGACCCGGATGGGTCGAACACTCCGAGGCCCTCAATCGTAGCCTCGGTGGCGTTGTCGGTTTGCCAGGTCAGCACCGTTGTCTGTCCCTGCTGAATCACCGCAGGATTCGCATTCAGCGTAGCTGTCGGTTCGCCGGGTGGGGGTGGAGGTGGCGGGGTCGCCTGCGCCGTCTTCTTGCTGCACCCGGAGAACGACAACACCCCCGTAAGAACTGCGGTTAGCGTAATTGTTTTCAATCTTGACTGTGACACTGGAATCCTCCTCATAAAGTTAAGGCGTAAAGACTTTGCGATAAGAGTTACTGCAGGTCGCAGCGATAAACAGAAACGCAGTGGATGCCCCATCCTGGCCACGCTTTTCGCGGCTAGGATGGGAGATTCCAAAGCGAATCTCTCGCACCGCGACTCAGAATTTGAAGAGATTGGGGAACTACAGAAGGGAATCAGCAGCGAAGATTAAGATCGCAGCTATCATCCATGCAGGCCGCGAACACTAAGGTTTGAACTACTGTCCAAGCCGATACCACAAACGCGAGACGCGCGAAGCCGAGACAAGTCCGCACAGCATCCAGTCCCGCCCTCAAAATCGCTAAGCGCAAACCCACCGCTGCCCGCACCGACAGCAGTGCACTAACCGGGCCGTGTACCGCCGGATACGGTCCCTGCATTGCCGGAAAAAAGAAAATCCCCAGCACACCGAGAACCGCCAGAACCGCAATCACGCGTCCCGTCCGGCCAGAAGTCATAAAGTACCCACGATTATACTTTCGGATACCCACAAGTCTAGCCGCGTGTTTCTACGAACCAAACTTACTAACGTAACCCCCCGCGGTCGTCTCCCATTCGTGAGGGCGTTCCAAAGCGGAGCCGCTCTTCAAGCGAAGCGAGGAGCCTGCCCTGAGCGAGTCGAAGGGGATCTCGCAGACCGTTGGATGTTCGGCGGGATCACACCTGCGAGCGCCAACGTCGTCTTACCCTGGGATCCTGCGACCCGCCAACCACCCCGGCTCGCGCACATGCTCGTCGTGAAACCGCAACAGCCGCGCCGCCAGAACCCCAGACCGCCCCAAATATCCGGCTACCTTACGCTCGTCCGCGCGATCCACTACGGGTAACCGCCCCACATCGTAGCGCAAGAGTTTCGCCGCCGCCTCCGAGACCAGTTCATCCGCATACGTGACCACAAGGTTCGTACTGCCCGCCTCCTCCACGGTTGCGGAGCCAGAAGCATCTTTGTCCAGCGCCCGCAAAATATCGCCCCGCGTAATGATGCCCGCAAGTTTGCCCGCGTCGTCCACAATGAGCAACGCTTCGTGCTGCGCCACCGCGGGATCATGGCGTGCAATCCGCTCCGCCAGCGCTCCCACTTTCGTGTTCGCTGTGACGACCGGCACGTCCTTCTCCATCGTGTCGCCGACCGTAGCCTGCGTCAGCGCGTCCGCCTCGTAGTCTTGATGCACGCGCAACCCGCGCCGCGCCAGTTTCTCCGTCATGATCGAACTCGTAGGCATGAACAACATCGCGATCCCATCCGCAATCACCGCCACCAGCATCAGCGGAAGCACGGAGTTGTAGTCTCGCGTAATTTCAAACGCGAAAATAATGAAGGAAAACGTCGCCCGCGACGCCGCCCCAAACACCGCCCCCATCGCAACCAAAGCAAACGCACCCGGAGAGAGATGCGCGGAAGGAAAAACGTGATTCCCCGTCATCGCAAACAGGCCGCCCATCGCCGCGCTCCACATAAACGTCGGAGCCAGCAGTCCGCCAGAGGTCCCCGATCCCAACGAGATTACCAGCGCGGCGAACTTCGCGGTCATTACGATCAGCAAAACTTTCCATAGCAGCTGCCCGTTGAGAATGTCCCCAATCGTGTCGTATCCCACGCCGAACACGCGCGGCACATAGTATCCGATAATGCCCAGCGCCAGCGCCCCAATCGCCGGCCACCACAATTCATCGACCGGAAGTTTCTCGAAAACGTCTTCCACCCAATAAAGCGTTTTGCTCAATCCCACCGCCGCCAGCCCACATAGCGGTCCGAGCAGCAGATAGAACGGCAGCGCGTGCGGAATCCCGAAGTCCATCGCTCCAACTTGAAACATCGGGCCCGGTCCCAAAAGCTGCATGTGCACGGCAGTCGCCAGCGTGCTCGCAATCACCAGCGGAATAAACGATCGTGACTTGAACTCAAACAGCAGCAATTCGATCGCAAGAATGACACCAGCGATAGGCGTGTTAAACGTCGCCGACATTCCCGCCGCAGCCCCGCACGCCAGCAACACCTTTCGCTCAACCGCCGTCGTGTGCAACACCTGCCCGACCAGCGATCCGATCGCTCCGCCAGTCTGAATGATCGGCCCCTCCGCTCCAAACGGACCACCAGTACCGATCGCAATCGCCGCCGAAATCGGCTTAAGGATCGCGACCTTTGGCTCGATCCGGCTGCGATTGGTGAGCACCGCTTCCATCGCCTCCGGAATCCCATGCCCCTTGATCTTGGACGATCCATACTTCGCCATCACCCCGACGACCAATCCGCCGATTATCGGAACCAGAATCACCCACGGTCCAAGATGATGAAATCTAACGCTGGTGAAATCCGTTGACCAGCGATGAAAAAAGAAGAGATTAGTGAATAGCCCGATGAGCTTGTACAGGGCGTAAGCCACTAAGCCGGCGATGAGCCCGATCGCCGCCGCCAAAAACGAAATCAGCACAATCCGAAACCGAGCCGGCTGAATAGTCGAGGAAGCATTTGCTGAGACAGTCGTCGGGCTCGGAGCGTCGTGGGAAGAGCCCGACTTCAGTCGGGCCGATAAGGCTCGCTCGTCATAATCGGCTTTAGCCGCTGAGGGACTTTGACCATCATTCTCTTGCTTCATGTCGGATCAATTCGTCCGGATCAATTCGTTCGGATCAATTCGCTTTCGTGACACCGCGTTAGCCCTTGCCCTTCGGCATCAGCCGCCGCAGTGCCGCCACCAGCCCGGGAGCCGCGCTCCGCAACTCCTCGTGATGATGCATCGCCAATTCCCCCAGCACCTTTTCGCCCTTCGCCGTCAGTGCCAGCAACACCTCGCGCCGATCATCCTGCGCCCGCTCCCGCTGCACGTACCCGCCAGCCTCTAACCGATTTACCAGTTCCACCGCGCTGTGATGCTGAATATGCATTCGGTTGGCCAGCTCTCGAATCCGCGGCCGCACTCCCTCTGGCATTCCCTTGATCGCCAGCATCAGCTGATACTGCCCCGCTTGCATGCCCGCCGCCCGCACGGCCCGCTCGCTGAAGCGTAAAAATTTCCGAATCTGATACCGGAACTCGGCCAGCGCCTGATAATCCGACAAAGTCAGCTTCTTCATCCCGCCGATTATATCGTGCCACGATAGTGCACTGTAATTATATCGTATGGCGACATATCATGAGGGCGCCCCATCCTAGCTGCGCTCTTTGCGGCCAGGGTGGGGATTTTGACTCTTGGCCCCGCCCTACAATCCGGGTCGCTAGCCTCTTTCCCCCCTTCCATATAAAATCCATAGTCCTAAAATTTCGCCGCCGCACAGGAGCACCGCGTGATCCCGCGCTACACCCGCCCCGAGATGGCCAGCATCTGGAGCGACGAAAACCGTTTCCGCACCTGGCTGGCCGTCGAAGTCGCCGCCACTGAGACCCTCGCCGAAGCCGGCCTTGTCCCCAAGGACGCCGCCCGCGCCATCCGCGAACGCGCCGACTTCCGCGTCGAACGCATCCACGAAATCGAAGCCGAAGTCCGCCACGACGTCATCGCCTTCACCACCGCCGTCGCCGAAATCGTCGGCCCGCACGCCCGCTGGTTCCACTACGGACTCACCTCGAACGACGTCGTCGACACCGCGCAGGCTCTGCTCATCCGCCAGGCGTCGCAAGTCATCGCGCAAGACTTGCAACGCCTCGCCGAAGTCCTCGAACGCCGCGCCTGGGAGTTCAAGGACACTCCCATGGTCGGCCGCACCCACGGCATCCACGCCGAGCCCATCACCTTCGGCTTCAAGATCGCCAACTGGTATTCGGAGACGCAGCGCAACATCGCGCGCTTCATGGCGGCTGCGGAAGATATGCGCGTCGGCAAGTTCTCTGGCGCGGTGGGGATCTTTGCGCACCTCACCCCGGAACTTGAAGAAAAAATCTGCGCGCGGTTGGGATTGAAAGCTGCCGCGGTTTCTTCGCAGGTGATCCAGCGCGATCGCCACGCCCACTATCTGGGCACGCTCGCCGTGATCGCGTCCACGCTAGACAAGATCGCCACCGAGATTCGCCACCTGCAGCGCACCGAAGTGCGCGAGGCGGAAGAATTTTTCAGCGAAAAGCAAAAGGGATCGTCCGCCATGCCGCACAAGCGCAATCCCGTGACCAGCGAACAGATCAGCGGCCTGGCGCGCGTGGTCCGCGGCAACGCGCAGGCTGGCCTGGAGAACGTAGCGCTGTGGCATGAGCGCGACATCTCGCATTCGTCGGCGGAGCGCGTCATCCTGCCCGACTCGACCACGCTCGTCGACTATCTGCTGAACAAAACCGCTAACCTGATCGACACCATGTTCGTCTATCCCGAGCGCATGCGGACGAATCTCGAGAGCACGCGCGGCCTCATCTTCAGCGGACAGTTGCTGCTCGACCTGGTCGAACACGGCGTCTCCCGCGAAGACGCCTATCGCCTCGTGCAATCGCACGCCATGCGCGCCTGGAAAGAAGGCCTCGACTTCCACCAACTCGTGCTGGCCGACAAAGAAATCACCAGCCGCGTCCCCCGCCAGCAGATCGAATACGCCTTCAACCTTCCCCGCCAACTGAAGAATGTGGACAAGATTTTCGCCCGCGTCTTCGGCGCGAAGCAAGCGGCCAAGCCGCGCAGGTCTGCCGGGAAGAAGTCGCGCAAGCGTTGAGGTCCGAGGCGGCGCTTTGAACGCCGCGACGAAAACGACCACAGAGGCTGAAGCCCGCATCTGTTGTTCTCCGCTAACGCGGCCCTTAAAGGGCCGCTCTTCCACGGTCGTGCAAGAGGCGCCTTAAGACGGGTCTGCCTCGCGCTTCTTGAATCCCTCAGTTTGGATATAGCGCCTCTTATTTTTTTTGATACCCGTCAACTAAAATATTTGCTTTCTTCAACTTGCGGGGATTGGGTATCGTCGGGTATGGCCAAAATCTTGAGCCGCAAGGACTTGCTCGCAAAATCTTACGGAATAAGGGGTTACATCTCGGGTTTCGTTTCTCGACTTCATTATTGCCAAGTCCCCGTCGACTTTCAGGCGCCTTGTTATTCTGGATATCGTTTTGGGGCATTCCGAACGGAGTGAAGAATCTGCTTCTTCCCGCCCCGTCTCCACAGTGCTCGTTTTGAAATCCTCAGTCAAGGTTGTCCGTCACACGCTCAACCTGAGGAAAACTCCTAGATTCTGTGGAAAACCGAGGCGGAGGACTAAAAGCCCGTGGAAGAGCGGCGCTTTCAGCGCCGCGTCAAGCGCTCTTGGAGAAACCGGGCTTCAGCCCCGGTGGCGCTGCATCCAGCCGGAACGCTGAACTCGCCGACGAAAACGGATACGCTGCCGCATCCCTTACCAACCGCGCCCGCACGGGATTCATGCGGATGTACTCGCTATGCCTCTCAAAATCCTCCGCGTCACGAATCCGATGATTCGTAAAGCTCTCTTGCCATACCTGAATCTTCTCCACCTTCCGCAGCTGATACGAATATCCACCTTTGATAAACTGCACGGCCCGCTCCACCGAGATTTCGTCCGCAGGCGTGAGCAGCAAATGGATATGGTCCGGCATGACGACAAATTCGTGCAGCAAATATTTTCCTTGATCGCGATAGCCGACCATTACTTCGATCAGAAGTCACGCCCGAGCTTCGACCAAAAAGATCGGTGAGCGTTGCCAGGTAACAGTCGTGATGAAAAATGTGCGTTGCGAATCCATGCGCGGAATCGTAGAAGCGTGAAGGTGAAATCGAGTGTGACATCTGTCACACCAGAAAAAATTGCTTCCAAATCGGGAATGAGACGACCACAGGGGCTAAAGCCCACAATCTCTGCGCGAACTGACGCGGCCCTGGAAGGGCCGCTCTTCCACGGTCGCGCCAGCGGCGGAGATGCCGCATAGAATGCGCGTGCACGAAGTCGTTCGCCTGACGGTCGGTGGCGACCGTCACGAACTCGTATGCTCACGTGGGAAGCAAACGTCACGAACTCGCGTACAGCCGTGGAAACCTGCGGCGCCGTGGAAGAGCGGCGCGACGGAAGAGCAGCGGGGTGGAAGAGCAGCGCCGCGGAAGCATGCAGCACCGTGGAAGAGCGGCGCTTCCAGCGCCGCGTCAATCGGACTTCCCTAAAACCAGCCCCGGCAGGGGCGACATAAGATAGCCCAGGACATAAGTCCCGGGTTAAGGCTAGTCGGCATTATCAAGAAACTTTCTCGAGGGAGAATCCAGTGACCGGCCCTTGCATGCTTCTTTCAATTCACTCGCATACACGCAGGCGTCACGGGGACAGAGCTGGTAAATAAAACGAAGCTGCCCGACTAAGCCGAGTACGTAGCGTTCTTCGTCGTTCGGTGGAACCATTCCGATACGCAGCTTGTGAATTCCGGAGCGAACCCTTGAGATTTTGTCCTTCGGTGCACGAACTTGACGCGATCCAAGACGAGTGCCGGTAAGTAGCTTGATGGCGCTCGGTCCCATAATCCTTATCTTTTCGCGCTTCACCTTGAGCCCGTTAGCGGCAAGCAAAGAGACTGCCGGCTGAATCAAGTCCCTCGCCCGTTCGCCTGAAAACGCAAGGTCGTCTATCCACGTCGAGTAGGTTACGGACAAGCTCTCGCACATTTGTCGGATTGGCTCATCGATCATCCAAACGAAAAGGTTTGCCAGAAGCGGACTCGTTGGGGCGCCTTGGGGAAGATGACGATCAAAGGTGGTCAACTGAGTGAGAAGCCTGGACACTGGTGGCGAGCATCCCAAGAACTCTGACCAGAGTCGATAAACGTGAGCGTTCGTGATGCTTGGAAAACATTGTCGAACGTCGAGCGTTACTAGGAGCCTGGCCGCGAGGTGGCGCTCGGCATTGCCCATGACCCCTCGCTTAGGGATCGCACCTAGAATATGGGGAGGGAAGCAAATAGGCTTGAGCAGCCGCCGATAAATTCGCTGTTGTATCCACTTCAGCTCCTGAAGTGGATTGTCGATTGGACGTAGCGTCGGTGTGTATTGCAGTTCGAAGGGGCGGCGCGGTTTAGCGAGCATAAACGGGCTGTAACCGTTGCTCGATGATGATGCAACCTTGTCAAGCGTATCTCGGGGAATCTTAAGTACGTCGGCGAGACGCCTTGGGCTCACGATGTCGAGCTTTTGGACTGACGGCGCGCTTTTCCCGAGATTCAAGCTCACCTCCGGTCAGTAGTAACTTGCTGAGTGCCACTGCCAACCGGCGAATTGTATTCGGATCTGCTGCCTTTATGTCTCCTGGCTCTGACCCAAGGAGCGTAAATAGGTGAAACGGAATTGCTAACGCACCAGCTACCTTCTGAAGAATTTCTAAACTGGGTTTACGCTTTCCATTCTCGAGCATAGAAACCAAGCTCGCGTCCACCGAAATCCTTTCTGCTAGGTCTCGTTGCGAGATGTCGGCGAGCGCCCTCCCTACTCGAATGGCCTTAGAATAGTCCACGGTGATTCCCAGAATTCTTGGAAGTGAGTTTTCCTCGGAACCCGAACACTAGACCGCAAAAAAACTAATCGCGGTGAACGAAGTTATTGATGATGGCCTCGGCTACTTCCCTAACCGCTTCGAAGATTTCTCTTCTTGTTGGATTCGGATTTCGACGGAGCCTTTTCAATCTAACTTTCGCCTTCTCTAGTGCACTCCTCTGTTCCGGTTCGAGCCCATCTCTTTCCTGCATGGACCGGAGATAATCCACGCAGAATTGCAGGTTTTTATCCTGTTTCACAGAGTCCTCCTTCTCCGGCATGAAACTGCCGGTGCCGCAGAGCAGCTCCCGAGAAGGAACGGACTGAACCGGAAAACTCACCCAACGTGTGCCGCACAACGAACAACAAACACACCCGACGAACAGGCCTACAGACACCCGAAGGAAGCCCGAACACAACGGGCCGATCTCCAAGCATGCAGCGTCGAACTGATGGGCTCAACGACCTCCCATCGCCGTGGGTCCTTAGAAGCACCCACAGCCTTACGTCCCCGCCCGATGACGAGGACTCGGTACTAGAAGCGACTCTTAGCCAGAGAACTTTTCAAAGAACCTACGAATCGCCGTTGACGGCGACCCAAGATCAATATACAACCCAACAATTAGTTGTCAACAAAAATGACTATTTGTCAGTTTTATTGAAGAGCGACCGGAGCGAAGTAGTCCTTCGGGTGCAAGTAGTCTTCGCCGGACTCATCAATAATGCGAAGCTGATGAAGTCGGGTTGCGGCTTTGTCCGGAATGATCTGATAAATCTTGCGCAATTCCAGCGAAGCTGGATAGCCCTTGTTGGCGATGCAGATGACGAATTGGGCTTCGCGTTTCATGTCAGTCAACATCAGCGGCGGGGCGAGGGCGCGCGCCCCACATAAACAAAATCTAGCTGCACCCGCTGGTGCTGCCGCAGCTTCCGCAGCGGTAGCAGCTGCCGTTGCGGGTCATGATGCTGCCGCAGAAGCTGCAGCTTGGGGCGTCGCCTAGGTCGATTAGGCCGGCTAGGGCGTCGGCGGCGTGGATGGAACCGGCTCCCGGCTCTCGGCTTCCGGCGTCCGCACGGCGGATGGCGGACGCCGTGTCCTGACTACCGGTGCCTTCCGTCTGAGGTCCGACGCCGGAGGGCCGCAGTCTTAAATTCTCGAACAGCATTTGCTGCTGGCCGGTTAGGAAACGCAATTGGAGCCAGCGGAAGATGTAGTCCATGATCGATTTGGCGTAGCCCAGGTCGGGATTGCCGGACCATCCACTCGGCTCAAATCTGGTGTGGGCGAACTTTTCGCAGAACAGTTTCAGCGGGACGCCGTGTTGCAGGGCGATGGAGACGGCCAGCGCGAAGCTGTCCATGAGTCCGCTGACGGTGGATCCTTCTTTCGCCATGGTGATGAAGAGTTCGCCGGGCTCGCCGTTGGGATAGAGCCCGACGGTGATGTAGCCTTCGTGGTCTCCCACTTTGAATTTGTGGGTGATAGAGGCGCGCTCTTCCTGCAGCTTGTGCCGGACGGCACGCGGCGGAGCGTTGAGATTTTCTTCCTCAACGTGTGGCGCGGACGCCCCCGTCCGCGAGTCCTCTTTGCTGGAGTTCGCAGTCTTCGTCCCAGCAGCCGAAAGCGGTTGCGATTTCTTGCATCCGTCGCGATAGACGGCCACGGCTTTCAGGCCCAACTTCCACGCCTGCAGATAAGCCTCCATGATGTCTTCGACGGTAGCGTTCTCTGGCAGATTAACGGTCTTCGAGATGGCTCCAGAGATAAACGGCTGCGCCGCGGCCATCATCCGCAGATGTCCCATGTAAGCGATGGAGCGCGTCCCCTTTGCCGGTTTGAACGAGCAATCAAACACAGCCAGATGCTCGTCCTTGATATGCGGCGCGCCTTCGATGGTGCCGGTAGCGTCAATGTAGCTGACGATGGCGTCCGCCTGATCGTGGTTGTAGCCCAGCTTGAACAGGGCCGTCGGCACGGTGTTGTTCACGATTTTGATCATGCCGCCGCCAACAAGCTTCTTGTATTTGATCAGGGCGAGATCGGGCTCGATTCCTGTAGTGTCGCAGTCCATCATGAAGCCGATGGTGCCGGTGGGGGCGAGGACTGTTACCTGGCTATTTCTGTAGCCGTGTTTTTCGCCGTGGGCCAGGGCCTCGTCCCAGCATTGTTTGCTGGACTCGTAGATGGTAGTGGGGACGTTGGTTTTGTTTATGCCATTTACGCTGGCGCGGTGCATGCGGATTACGTCTAGGAAGGGTTCGCGGTTGATGTACCAGCCGGGGCAGGCTCCGCCGGGCATGGTCTGTGCCGGGGCGCTCGCTTCGCTTCGCTGGACAGCCGAGGCGGCTGTCCCTACGTGGGTCGTGGCGATGCCTGCGCCTAGATTTGTTTCGGTTAGGTTCTTTCTTGTGGCTTCCGTTGCGGGAACTAACGGCTGGCACTGTTCAGCTATGCGCGAGGATTGCAAATAGGCTTCGCCGCACATGATTGCCGTCACGCAGGAGGCGTAGTCGCGGCCGGCGTCGCTGTCGTAGGGGAGGCCCGCGGCCATGAGGAGCGCGCCCAGATTTGCGTAGCCCAGGCCCAAGGGACGGTAGTCATGCGAGTTGCGCATGATCATTTCTGTGGGATATCCCGCGTTGTCGACCAGGATTTCCTGGGCGGTGATTAACACGTCTACGGCGTGACGGTAGGCTTCGACGTCGAACGTGCCGTTGGGGGCGAACTTCAGCAGGTTCAGGCTGGCCAGGTTGCAGGCGGAGTCATCGAGGAACATGTATTCGCTGCAGGGATTGCTGGCGTTGATTCTTGCCGTGTTCTTCGAGGTGTGCCAGCGGTTGACCGTGGTGTCGTATTGCATGCCGGGATCGCCGCAGTGCCAGGTCGCTTCGGAAATTTTGTGGAGCAGGTCTTTGGCTTTGAAAGTTTTTGCTGCCGAACCGTCGGTGACGGTTTTAGTGGAGAAGTCGGTGTCGCGGACGACGGCGTACATGAAGTCGTCGGTGACGCGGACGGAGTTATTCGCGTTCTGGAAGAAGATGGAGGAGTAGGCCTCCGCATCGGGAGAAGACCCGTCGTATCCCAGGGAGACCAGGGCGTGGGCCTTGGCTTCTTCTTTCTGCTTGCACTCGATGAATTCGATGATGTCGGGATGGTCGGCATTGAGGATGACCATCTTGGCGGCGCGGCGGGTCTTGCCGCCGGACTTGATGACGCCGGCGAAGGCGTCGAAACCTTTCATGAAGCTGAGCGGGCCGCTGGCGGTGCCGCCGCCAGAGAGAGTTTCGGTCGATCCGCGCAACGGGGAGAGATTCGTGCCGGTGCCGCTGCCCCACTTGAAGAGCATGCCTTCGGTCTTGGCCAGAGTGAGGATCGAGTCCAGCGAGTCTTTGACTGAGTTGATGAAGCAGGCGGAGCACTGGGGCTTGGAGTATCCCGTGACGCCGAATTCGACTTGCTGGGTTTGCGGGTTCCAGTGCCAGCTGCGGCCGTCGGAGTTGGGCTCGATGCGGTCGCATCCTACGTTGAACCAGACGGGCGAATTGAAGGCGGCGTACTGGCGGACGAGGATGTGGACTAGCTCGTCGTGAAAAGTGGCGCTGTCTTCGGGAGTGCGGAAGTAGCCTTGGGCCATGCCCCAGTCGCGGATGGTTTCGGCGACGCGGGCTACCAGCTGGCGGACTCCGGTTTCACGCTCGGGAGTGCCGATTTTGCCGTGCAAGTATTTCGAGGCCACGATGTTGGTGGCGGTCATGGACCAATCTTTGGGGACTTCGACGTCTTTCTGCTCAAAGATCACGTTTCCCTGGGCATCGGTGATCTGAGCTAGGCGGAGATCCCATTCAACCTCGGAGTAGGGAGAGACGCCGGGCTTGGTGAAGAAGCGGCGGAAGGAGAGGCCGGAGGGCTTCTTCTTGGAGGCAGTCTGGGTTGCTGGGATGGTGAATTCGGTCTTGAGTTCTGGCATTGGGCTCTCCATTGATTAGATTCTTTGCGGTGTTGCGCCGATTCAGGGCGTCCGGCCAGGGGGCGGGGAATCGGGGTGGTACGGGCGGTCTTTCAAAGAGCGTTTCTTTCGCCCCTTCGGGGCTGGTTCATCTTTCCTTCGACGACCCACGGCTTGCGCCCCTTCGACAAGCTCAGGGCAGGCTGTGGGCTGCATTCTTGCGCCGCTTCGCGGCTGACCTCAGCGGCTAAAGGCGCGTTTCAAGTCGCTCATTTACGGCACTACTAAAGTGGGGCCCTTCCCAAAGCGCCCTCGGTCAGAAACCGGAGGGGAGTGGGGATGGACAGTGAATGTTGGTGGCGGCTCCGGACTCTAGCTGCGGGGCCGTCGTGTGCGGGACAGGCGCGGGCGAGGGCCCCTTCGACTCTCGCTCAGGGCAGGTCCGCGCCACATGAGTGTCGGTGGTGCCGGCTGTGGCGGCCGGGAGTGTTCGCTCCACAGGATCATCGCCTACGAACAGAGTCTGCTGCGCGTCATTGGCTGGGGGGGCATATTCGGTGGCGGGGCTTAGCTCCAGCGAAGTGGCGAAGTGGGAGCCGATGCCGCTGGCTTTTTCGGCGGCGGTGACCATCCATTGATTGAGGGCGTTGCAGATGGTGCGGCGCTGGGTTTGGTCTTCGATGACTACATAGCGAACGAAGTAGCTGCCGGAGATCAGGCGGGCGCGCATTGGGTTCTGACGAGAGAGCATGCGGTCGAGGACGAAGGCCATGTCGTCATCTTCGAAGAACTGGGTTACGGCGAGCATGCGGGGGGTTGGGTTCGTGGTGCTGTCGGCGAAGGCGTGCCGAGCTTCGCTCGGCTTGACCGGGTTCCCTCGGCTTTGCTCGGGACAGGCACCGACCCGGTCCCACAGGGACTCCGCCTCGCTTCGCGTTGGCGGGCGGACCCTTCGACTGGGCTCAGGGCAAGCTGCGTCCGCCGCTACGTGAGCATCGCCTAAGTCCATGATTTCTTCGGCTAGGGCGAAGACGCCGGGTTTGCTAGGGACGAACAGGAGGCTGTGATGGGATTCGCAGCGGAACCAGCGCGACCACTGAAGGCGGCGATAGTCCAAGGGACGATCGAAGCCGTGGCGTGCCATCGATTCGGAGACTAGTCGAGTTAGACCTTCCATTTCAGGGCTCCTGCTTCTTGCTGCCACCCGGCGGGCGTTGGCGCGCATCCATCGGGCAGGTTACGGATGATTGGCTTGCTAAGTTGTCATTCGTCGCACTTCGTTCGTCGAACCCCCGGGGGAGGACCGGGGAACGGCCACCGCACTTTTTGTTGTTTTTGCATTCGGCTTCTGGCTTCCGGCGTTGAGTGCCTGGTGTTTTGGCTCGGGCGCCGGGCTTACGGATCTGGAAGCCCGGGCGCCTGAGCCTGCTATCTGCAGAGAGAGCCGAGTCACCTCTGGCTGGGCTCTCCCGCATGGTTGCGTTTGCTGCCTGATAATTCCGTCTCATTCCCGTGAGGCGGAAATTCGTGCTTGGGATTGCAAAGTTACTCCCGCAGATTGTGCCTGTCAAGAGGGAAACACTACAGGTTGTATCCCTAGCAATGACGGGCTTGATGCGGGGTGGGCTGCCTACTTTTCCACATCCAGATTCTACAGATGGCGAACTATAGGGGCCGCAGGCGGTTAGAACGGTGGTCTGCGTCCTATTGGAGCTGGGGCGAGCCTGGAACGATTTTGATTCTCGAGTCAGCGTAATCTTCAGATCCTTTTCGCCGAGCGAGTCTGAGTTTATTTCTGTCGCCCCTGCGGGGCTGGCTGATTTCCCCGCTCTAACAACCCACAGCTTGCGCCCCTTCGACAAGCTCAGGGCAGGTTGTGGGCTGCATTTTTTCGCCGCGCTGCGGCTGAACTGCAAATCGGGCCTTCGTGGTAGCGGGAAGGTCACATCAGCCCGATTCGATTCGGGGAGGAGCGAGGATCGCGACAGGGCTGTGGCAATTTGCGCTGGGCGCGGGCGGTGTGACTGGGGGCGACCATTCGTGCGTCGTTGATTGACTGTCGGCCGACGGAGGGTTTGCGGAGCGCCAGTTGCTCGATCCCAATTTTCTGAAACTCGAGTTCCGGGATCTCGGAGACTTGCGGCTGGGGCATGGGGACGTAAATATCCTCGAAGATGCGGCGCGGGGCGATGCTGATTACGCCGTCGGAAGATTCGACCAGGTAGTCACCTTTGCGACCGCGATGCTGCCGGCCAAGATGATCGACGAAGCTGAGAGTGGAATTGAGTTGTTTGGCATTGACTAAGAAACGAGTGCGATAGGACTTCCATTCTTCCGATTTCATGTGGCAGCGCCCCGAGTGCTTGTCTTACAGATTGAAAATGCTGAATGCGATCAGAAACCGGCTTACGTGGCCGGAATGAATATGAAATTTTTATGAGAGCGAAGTGACTGTACGGGCGAAATAGGCGCGGGTCAATTCAGTATTTTTGGTGCAGTTGAGGAAAAAGGCAGGCAAGGATTTGCGCGGATCAACGCGGATGGAGCTGAACATTGGCGGTGTCTGATTCCGCCTCTGGATGGTGGTGGTTTTCGCGTGGGCTAGGTTCGGATGAGAAAAATCTACTACAGCGGGACAGCGGATTGTCCACAGCGTGTGCACAGGAAATGCAGAAAGCCAGGGGCTAGTTGCCGGTTCGAGAGTTCCTGCGGCTGGGGCTTAGGTGTTAGGTCGTAGGTGTTCGGGTTCACTGTTGGCAGGGTTTTTTGAAGCGCAAGATTTGCAGTCAACAACCAGAAATCAATATTTTCTTCGCTGCGAATGTGCGGTTACTGGGAAATCGCTATCGGCGCCGGACATCAGAGGGGAAAATCAAAATTCCCACTCTAGTTTCTGCACAGAACGCAGAAACTAGGGTGGGGCACCCGGTTCATTTTTGGCCCCGGACGAACGCGTCCGGGGGTACGTGTTTTGATTACGGGAATTACCTGAGCGCTTTTTCGTCGGAACGGGGAGAGAATTGACAAAGAAAATTCATACGGGAGAGTGAAACTTATGACCAAAGACCCGGTTTGCGGAATGAATGTGGACGAGAAAAATTCTCAATATCAGGCGCAGTATGGTGGAAAAGAATTTAGCTTCTGCTCGGAGCAATGCAAGAAAGAATTCGATAAGCAGCCGGAGCAGTACGCGCGGTCGGCCGCTTAGATCGACTTGCAACAATGAAGAAGGCCCTTGCTAGGCAAGGGCCCTTTGTTTCTCAGACCGTGCGGGCGGAGCGCTCGCTCTGCTCGCGGGGCGGACCCTTCGGCTCCGCTCAGGGCAGGCTGCGTCCGCCCCTACGTGGGTTTAGCGGTGGGCTAATTCCGGTTCGTGTACTGATTTTCCCGACTTGAAGGCGGCGTAGCGTTTGTTAATTTCGTCCCAGTTGACGACGTTCCACCAGGCCGCGAGATATTCGGGGCGGCGGTTGTTGTATTTCAGGTAGTAGGCGTGCTCCCAGACGTCGTTGCCGAAGATGGGGTAGAGGCCTTGCGAGATTGGGTTGTCCTGATTCGGGGTGCTGATGATTTGCACTTCGCCGCCGGATTTGCCCGCGAGCCAGACCCATCCGCTGCCGAATTGCTTTACGCCGGCGTCGTTGAACTTGGTCTGAAAATCTTTGAAGCTGCCAAAGGTTTTCTTAATTACGTCGGCAATCTCGCCGTTGGGGTCGCCTCCGCCTTTGGGCTTCATGATCTTCCAGAACATGCTGTGGTTGACATGGCCTCCGCCGTTGTTGCGGACAGCGGCGCGGATGTCTTCGGGAATGGCGTTGAGGTTGCGGATTAAATCTTCGGCGGACTTGCTGGCCAGGTCGGGATGCTTCTCGATGGCGGCGTTCAGATTTTTTACGTAGGCGCCGTGGTGCATGTCGTGGTGCAGGGTCATCGTCTGCTTATCGATGATGGGTTCGAGGGCGTCGTATGCATAGGGGAGAGCTGGTAGTTCGTGAGCCATGATTGGTCCTCCAAGCTTTTCTGATGACGTTGGGCGGGGTTTCGATGCAAGGGTTATTTGATTACATCGCTGGCGGTTCGGGGGCTGTGGGAGTCTTGGTGTTGGTACGGATGCTTCGACTGCGCGGGGCAATATCAGAGTCTACGTTCGGCAGCGTACCCACTTTTCCGAGGGTTTTACGAGGATGGAGGGTATTTCAAAAATCCGAATCGTGCGTTATAATTGTTGAACTCCGCTTCGGAGGATTCCTAGATGGCTCATCTCACCAGTCACGAAGCGCTGCAACTTGCTGCTGACTTTGCCCTCAAAGCAGAGAGAATGCGGGCCGATGACGCGGCCGATTTTCAGAGCAAGGCCGATCTTTACGAAACCGCGAGCCGCGTTGCATTTTTGAAGGCTCGCGTGCTCGCCCTGGACGAAGAAGTTCGCCCAGTTCTTGCCACAAATCTTCGCCGCGCCACGTTCGTCGTGGCTTGAACCAGCCTCAGTAACAGTACACACCAAACTTATTTAGGGAATATAGTCTTTTTCCAGGGTGGTAGTTTGCCGCTTATGAGTACAAGGGGACGAGCTGCGCTCGACCCTTCGGCTGGCTTAGGGCAGGCTAGCCGAGGGCGGCTGCCCCACATTTTATTCGGCGGCGGTCCCCTGCATGATATGAAAAAATCCAGCGACAGCCTGTTGCGGTTGATTGCGGTATTTAAGTTTCTTAAATGCGCAATGTTGATTGCCCTCGGTGTGGGGGCATTTAAATTACTGCACAAAGACGTGGGCGCGATGGCTGAACACTGGGCGGAAGCGTTACGGCTTGATCCTGGAAATCGGTTGGTTGATGCTGCGCTGGCCAAGGCGTCCCGCCTGCGTCCTGAACAGATCAAGAAGCTGGGATTGGGAAGCTTTCTGTATGCGGCGTTGTTTTTGGCCGAGGGAACAGGGTTATGGCTGGAGAAACGGTGGGGGGAGTGGCTTACGGTGATCATCACGAGCAGCCTGGTACCGGTGGAGATTTATGAGATATACCGGCATCCGAGTTGGGTTAAGGCGGCGGTACTGGTGATTAACCTGGGGATTGTGGGTTATTTGATCTATAGGATTCGTGGCCCGAGGGTGGGGCGGTGAGGGCTGAGGAGGCGGCGCAAAGGCAGCCGAGCTTCGCTCGGCCCGTCCGGGTCCCTTCGACTGCGCTCAGGGCAGACTCCGATCCGGACCCACACAATCCAAGCCACACAATCCAACCCACACAATCCAACCCATAAGAACAGGTCTGCGACCTTTACGTTTTGGTGGCCAGGTATTGGCAGACGCGCTGGATGGTGTCCCGCTGACTGTCGTTGAGGGTGAGGAATTCGAATCCGTAGCGTAGCCCCTGACGGTAGCGGACAATGGCGCGGACTTTGATGGGATAGGGCGACAAGGGCAGCGGAATTTCGAGGGTGACGATTTCGCCGGGTTCGAGGCTTCCAGTGAGGGTGGCGCCGATGCCATCCTGGCCCATTTCGGTGGAACGTCCCCAGCAAGTGCGGAACTCTCCGGCTTGAAACATTTTGACTTGCAAGCGCATGTCGATGGTGAAGCGGGGGAAGCGGCGAGTATAGGCGACTCGGGCAGCAGGCGCGTTACCGGGCGCACGAGTGCCAGATCCTGTGTCGGCGGAAGCGGCGGCGGCGTTAGCTTTCTTGGCTGTACTCATGATTGATGCGGCGTAAGTCGGCCGCGGCACAGTCCGCTAATTACCATGCAGCAGGTATCCCGGCTCAAGCGGTAGTTTGCCGGCGAGTTTAACGACTGCGACGCTGCTGTTAATGGCGTAGACGTCCACGATGCCAATGGCGCCGGGGATGGATGCGACCCTGTTCAGCAGGTCTTCATCGGAATCGACGATCATCAGCGCAGGATGACCCATGCGCCCGTGATTGGCAGAAGCAATGATCTCTTTCACCCGGGACTCCGGAAGTGCATAGACTTTCTCGAGAAATAACTTCATTTCGGGGGTGGAAGGGGAGCGCATGATGAGGGTGACCGACTTTCCATCAGGCCAGCGGTTGGTCTGGCCCCTGGAGACCTTCACGAGGTCCGGAAAAGTAATGGCGGAGACGGAATTGGCCTTATTGGAGACTAATGCGAGGTCGCGCGCGGCTGCCAGCGAAACGCTAGCCGCGAGAAAGAGACAGACGCTTAGAATTTGACGGTAGAACAGAGCCCTCTCCAGCAAGGCGGAATCCGCCTTTCATTGATTTTCGAGGAAATTGAGCGGGCGCTCAACAGTCACGAAGGTCATGTACCTTTGGGGTTAATGGCTGACAGCCGGTTGACTGGTTGCGGGAAGAATTCCTCTTCAGACTTCGGCCTGGATTCCGAGGGCTTGGCAGTCGGCGGCCAATCGGGTAGGCTAGGACTTCTCCTCGACAAGGATTATTCCCCCATGACGAATCGTGTTGCGTACGCTCCGCAAGACTTCCAGAAGATGTGCAAGCAGGCCGAGAGAGACCTGGAGTCGAAAAAACTGCTGGTGCTGATCGATCGCGTCAAGCGGCAGATCGCGGAACAGGAGAATCCAGAACTGAACGCGAAAAGGCCTAAGTCGGCGGTGAGGGCGGAGAGTGCGGGGGTGATTCGGCTTCCCAGCCGCTCGGCTCCGTTTGAGAGATAACCGCACGGAAGGGCCTTTCGATCTCCTTTGAAGCTCCGGTTTTGAATTTCCAGTTTAGAAGCTCCAGCGAAATAAACTTTTCTCCTTGCACACGTGGGATTGCGCTAGAATTTGGCGGCGGACTCGCCTGCAGCGATGGCGAGTTGCGGTGTGCCTTCCCCCAGGAGGTTGTCGATGTACGGGCCCTATTCGAGTGCCCGGTCGGACGTGCGTCCGTTCCGGGACGCGGAGACTCAAATCCGCGACCTTACCCAGGATTTCGCAACCGCTTTTAACACGGGAAATTACGATCAGGCGGCGGGCATGTTCGCGAGCGACGGCGTGTTGATGGTCCCGGGGCACGAGGCAGTATACGGGCGAGAACCGGTAGAGCGATTGCTGCGCCAGTTAGGTGAGGCGGAATACGGCGGCCTGCGTCTGGAAACCACGCGAGTGGAGCATTCCGGCGAGATGGCGATGGAGATCGGACAATTTTACGCGATGGCGCCGAGGGCGGACGGAACGACGGCGGCGGATCGCGGGAAATATGTGAAAGTGTGGCGAAGATTGGGAATATGGCAGATCGTGGCCGACTGTTGGAGCCGTACGCAACAGGCGGCTAGTGGTCACGCGGCGTGATGGGGAGTGAGGCTGGAGTTTCACGCGGCGCGTGCGCGCGTGAACGAGTTCCGCGTGGGGGGTTGGGGCTGTGGATATTGGACAGACCGGCGGGCGGGAAAGCCCGTCCTTTCGGATTAGCTCAGGGCAGGCTCCCAGCGGGCGGGACGCTGGCGCTACTTTTTCTGGGAGTGAGCGCGGGTCTGAGGCGGGAGCGAAGGCTGATCCGGGGCAGTATTGTCCGAACTGCTCGACGAAATTGCGGGAGAGCGGTTGCAAGTTGAAGTGTCCGCAGTGCGGGTTCTATTTGAGTTGCTCGGATTTTTACTAGGGCAGCTGTCGGCTCTCAGCTTTCAGCTACTTCAAGATTGGTTCAGCCCGCCATTCTTCGTTTCCTGACAACTCGTTTTTGGAGATTTGTCCGTCCTGACAGGTTTGCGGGGTTCCGACTACAATGAGGGCGAGCTTCGAAATCATAGATTAGGAGAAGATCATGCAACGCAAGGCAAGTGCGGTCTGGAAGGGCGGGTTGAAAGATGGAAAGGGGACGATCTCGGCTCCGAGCGGAGTGCTGAAGGAGACGCAGTATTCGTTTTCAACACGATTTGAGAACGGTCAGGGAACCAATCCCGAGGAACTGATCGCGGCGGCGCATGCGGGATGTTTCTCGATGGCGCTGTCAGGGCAGTTAGGCGGGGCGAATCTGACTGCCGAGAGCATTTCGACCACGGTGACGCTTTCGCTCGATAAGCTGGATTCGGGGTGGGCGATTACGGCGAGCCATATCGATGTGGTAGGAAAAGTTCCGGGGGCGGATGCGGCGACGTTTCAGAAATACGCGGAGGCGGCGGAGAAGGGGTGCCCGGTGTCGAAGGTGTTGAATGCGAAGATTACTATGAGTGCGAAGCTGGGGTGAGAGGCTTCGGGCTTCCGGCGATCGGCTTCCGGGAATTTCGGGGCCGCCTTGGATGGAAGGAGTGGAAAGCAGCGTGAAGCGAGTCCATTATGCAATGGTAGCTGGTGGCTTGGTCTGGCTCAGCGCAGTTCTGTGGCTAATCATTTCCAATGGAATTGCACGAGAGATTCGTCCCATCGGCGGGATGGCTGAATTCTTGGACAAGTTGCCGCCCGCTCTTGGAACTCCGATTTCCATTTTGCTATGGTTTGTTTTCCTGCTTGGCTGGATAGTCCTTTTGATCTTCGGCACGAGGCCACTACTTAGGCGCAGATCAAATTCTCAACTTCCTTGAACAATTCAAAACAGATCAACTCCTCTCCGATGTTTGACACGTGGCGTCGTGTCTGTAGAATGAAAGGGTAGGTCTTCCTGACTCGGCGGCCTGTGGCCGCCGCTGCAATGTAGGTCCACTTGCCATCGTGGCGGAATTGGCAGACGCGCATGGTTCAGGTCCATGTACTCGCAAGGGTGTGGGGGTTCGAGTCCCTTCGATGGCACCAATGATCTTTCTTTCGCCCCTTTCCGGGGCTGAGTCATTTCTCTGCTGACCGACCCACGGCTCGCGCCGTGGGCTGCATTCTTGCGCCGCTTCGCGGCTCACGGCTGTCGAGCTTCGCTCGACGGACAGGCCGAGGGCGGCTGTCCCCACATGGATCCTTCCGCGAGTTCAGATACGACCTACGAAAATTGTTCCTGAAACGTGAAAAAGGCGATCTCTGGTTGGAGATCGCCTTTTTGCAATAAGGGGATGGGTTACAGCGGCTGGACGTTCTCAGCTTGCCAGCCCTTGGGGCCCTTGGTCACGTCGAACTGCACGGTCTGGCCCTCTTGCAGGCTGCGGAAGCCGCCTGCTTGAATCGCAGAGAAATGGACGAAAACATCTTCGCCGGACTGGCGGCTGATAAAGCCGTAGCCTTTGGCGTCATTAAACCACTTTACTGTTCCTTGTTCTGCCATGGTGTTAGGTGTTCCTTTGTTTATTCAATTTACGCTGGAGAGATTCGGAAGTACTGCGAGAGGTTACTGGCTGTTGAGGCGAGAACTGCTCACGTCCGATTCGGACAACGTACATTTCTATGGTACGCGTAGAAGTGAAAATTAGCAAGCTTTCAAGTATACTTGGAGAACTTAACCTCGAAGACCACGTCCCATTTGCGCCTTCGCGATTGAGAGATCGAGAGGCGTCTTTCTGTACCAACGTCTGTGCCTGAACAAATATTCTGTGCCGGGCACGGCGCGGCTGCTCAATACAAAGACTGACGAAATCGTGCGAACAGGATTGCCGCGATCACGTTCACTCGCAGTCCCACAGGGAATAGTGGCAGCCGAATGACCGGTCGCCCACCCGGTCGAACGAAGGAACGAACGATAGGAAACGAACGACAGGAGTTCACTATGTCCAGTGTTAACGGCGACAAATCGCGGTTCAACCGAGTACGGAGGCAGAAGCTGGCGCGTCGCATACGAAACCGCCAACTGCTGAAGAACGCCGCCTCGCAAGGCAAGGCGGCGATATCGAGTTCTGTGAAGAAACCGGCCGGGGCTTAGACGTATCGGCGCTGGGTTGCGCTTTTCTGCGCGACTTACCAAGCTGAAAAATAAGCGCGGCGGGAATCCCGAACTTTAGATGATTTACTGAGAGAGGAACTGCAAATGAAGAATCTTTATGTAGGTAATTTGCCCCACAGCACAACCGAGTCCGAGCTCCGAACAGTGTTCGAGGCTCATGGTGCGGTGGAAAAAGTCAGCATAGTGACCGATCGGGAAACGGGCCGGGCCCGCGGTTTCGGATTTGTAGAAATGACCAACCCCGCCGAGGCCGATAAGGCCGTGGCGGCGCTGAACGGCACGGAACTGGGCGGACGCGCGTTGAAGATCAACGAGGCGCAACCCAAGACCGACCGGCCCAAGGGCGGCGGTGGTGGCGGTGGAAAGCGTTTTGGCGGTGGGGGAAGCGGTGGTGGCGGAGGACGTGGGCGCGATGATTATCAGGGGCACGCGCGCCAGCCGCGCGAACCGCGCTGGTAGTTTTCTTGTTTCCTGGAAGCAGCCGGACGCGTAGAGATGCGAGCCGGCACCGCTAGCAAAAAACTAAGGAGGAATTGTGAATGCCACGAGGACGATCCACTTTTAATAAACGCCAGAAAGAGCAGACGCGGCAGCAAAAACAGCGCGAGAAGGCAGAGCGCAGGGTGCAGCGTAAGCAGGACAAGCCGGAAGGTGTTGTCGTCGACGAGATGCAGGAAATGCGCGAGCACGCCCAGGCACAGGCAGCGTTGTTCCGTATTGGATCCGAGGACGAACCGGGTTCGGGGGAAGCGTTTTCACCCGAGAGCGGCAAGACCGGCCGCTAGCAGGATTCGAGGGAAAAGCCCCACTTCTCGCAAAGTCAGCTAGAAATGGGGCACCCCACTTTCCCTTTTATTTTACTTTTCTATCTAACTAATTCTACTTTCCGATCTACTTCCGTTTCTCTTCGTACTTTCGACACAAACTACTTTAGACAAAGACTTCGCCGGGCAGAGCCGTAAGCGTGCGTGAAGCCAGGGTATTTTGGACGAAACGCCTGGGCTGAGCTGCACCGGACGGATCCATTTGCATGCGTTCGATGCGCAACTTCAGGGTACGCTCGATGTTGCGGAGCTCTACGATTTCGACTCCAGCGGCCAGCGTGGTAGCGCGGCCGGTCAATCCAGCGCGGCCGGTACGGCCGACACGGTGAATGAAATCCTCGGCCATTTTTGGCAAGTCGTAGTTGATGACGTGGGCGACGTCGTCGCAATGCAGGCCGCGGGACGCAATGTCGGTTGCGACTAACACCTGGAACCGGCCTTCTTGAAATCCGCTGAGGGCGCCATTGCGCTGTGACTGGGAGCGGTCGCCGTGAATCATGGTGGCGGTGAAGCCGTCGCGGGCCAGTTCTTGCGCGAGGCGTTGGGCGCCGCGCTTGGTGCGAGTGAAGATGAGAGTCTGTCCCTTTTCCGCGTAGAGAAGCTGGCGGAGAACGTCAAGCTTTTCGCCGGGACGGACTTCATAAGCTTTCAGTTCCACGCTTTCAGCCGGCTTCAGGACGGAACCCAAAGCGACCCGCACGGGATCGCGCATGTTCTCGTGAACCAGGCCGGCGACGGACTGCTCGAGCGTGGCGGAGAAACAGAGAGTCTGACGGGTTTTGGGCAACAGCGCCAGGATGCGGCGGATGGCCGGGAGAAAGCCCATATCGAGCATGCGGTCGGCCTCGTCGAGGACGAGCACTTTGATATGGCGAAGATCGGCGAATCGGCGATCGGTGAGATCCTGCAGGCGTCCGGGAGTGGCGATGATCAGAGATGAGCCGGCACGCAGGCCCTGGATTTGCGATTTTTCAGAAACACCGCCGATCACCAGAGCGGCTTTTGGCATGCTCCTGGCGCGCAGCTGTTCATATTGTTCGTGAACCTGCATGGCGAGCTCGCGAGTGGGCAAGAGGACCAGGGCGCTGGCTTGGGCCGATGGTTCACGGCGGAGCATTTCGATTACCGGGATTAGAAATGCGAGAGTTTTACCAGTCCCGGTCTGGGCAGTGCCGATTACGTCTTTTCCTTCAAGAGCAGGCTGGATCGCGCGCTCCTGAATCGGCGTTAAGGTGATGAATTGAGCTGCCGCGAGCTTCTGCTGCAAGGCAGCAGACAAGGGCAGTTCTGAAAATGTGGTCATTCTAGATTGTTCTTTCTGGAGGGGCCTGTCGATATACACGTCGATATTTGTGTCCACCAGGACACACGTGAAGCTTCCATGCCGCTCACATTCAATTTTTGATTAAACGCTGGAACTAAACGGCGGGCAGGAAAGGCGGAGATGAATCTGATCCAACGAGGGACCACCGCGTCACGAGCAAACCGTGGAAAAAGCGTCAAGAAAAGTATAGCACAGGGAATGGGAGTGGAGAGTTACGTTCGTACTACAGGGGATGGCCGTGGGAGAAGATTTTGGTTGCCGCTCACCTGAAAAGGATGGGAGCATGCATCTAACTGATTTGGAACCACTCTGTAAAGAATGGTCGCTAAGGAAGCAATCCTGGGCTAGAATCTAAGTTCCCGTAAGACAAACAATTGCGAATGGCCGAAACAAAACTCTCTTGCTTCTGGCATGGACCGGACCTTGGCCGGGAAACACGGGCCGCGGTTTCGCTTCACGGGCACACGAACCGCTCGAAAGAAAGCCTTCAGCTCATCCCGCAGCTAGCCCGCAAGGGCCCGATGCTGCATGAGGCTCTGGAAAAGCAATGCCGCAAGTCGAGGATTCCCGTAGATTTTTCGCGGGCCTATTGGACTCCGCCGCTCACGCCCAAGCTGGCCTACGAGACGGAAAGGGATCAGATCGAGAACACCCTCGGACTCAAAGCGGTGATCTCGCTCACGGACCACGACAACATTGAAGCTCCCGTGTGGCTGCGAACGGTGCCGGAAACGGCGCACACGCCGGTATCGCTGGAATGGAGTGTCCCGTTCGCTGGAACCATCTTTCACCTTGGTGTGCACAATCTGCCGAGCAGCCGGGCGCAGAGCATCATGGATGATCTGGCTGCGTATACACGAAATCCGAGCGACCGGCGCTTGTACGAGTTGCTGGCCATGCTGGATGGGTTCCCGTATGTTCTGGTGGTGTTCAACCACCCGCTGTGGACGCAGTCGTGCGTAGGCGTAAAACGGGGCAGTGACGATCTCGATCGATTCCTGGCCTGCGCGGTGCCGTTCCTGCACGCGCTCGAAATCAATGCCACGCGCAGCGCCAAGGAAAATAATCTGGTCCGGGAACTGGCCGATCAGTGGCAGCGTCCTCTCGTTTCCGGCGGAGACCGGCATGGATGCGCGGCCAGCGGCGCATTGAATTTGACTGGTGCTGAAACATTTTGTGAGTTTGTCAGCGAGATTCGTCGAGAGCAGCGCAGCCATGTGCTGCTGATGCCGCAGTATACGGAGCCGGTGAGCATCCGCACCACGCGGACCTTGCTCGACGTGATCCGCAACTACCCGGATTATCCGATGGGCTCACGAAGGTGGGATGATCGCATCTTCCATCCGGATGAGAACGGCGGCGCTGACCGGCCGATCTCCACGCTGTGGAAGGCTCCGCCTGCATTTGTGGAACGAATTCTGGCCTGTATCCGGCTGCTGGAGGGCGCGCTCGTGCAGCGGGCGGCGGAACGCGTTTTCAGGACGACCGTCGTTTCCGAAGTGTCCGCTGAGGTTTTGACTGAAGTTGTCCCGACTGAGGTGGTTTCGACGGAGGCGGTTTCGTCCGAGGCGCTGTGGTGAAGAAGGATCGTCCGCGAGTCGCGTTTTTTCCGTGCGTCTACCATGAAGTGGACGGTGTGGCGAAAACCAGCCGTGAATTCGAGGCGTTCGCCGTGCGCCACGAAATTCCATTCTTCATGGTGCATGCCGGCCCGCTTGACGAGGTCACAACGGCGGGGCCCGTTACTCGCGTCCAAAGGCGACGCGGTTCGGTGAAGTTTCCCCTGGATCGGGCTCACGACTACGACCTCCTCTTCCTCAGACACTATCGAAAGCTGGAGCCCTTGTTGCGAGAGTTTCGTCCGGATGTGGTGCAAATTACCGGGCCGAGCGATGTGGGCACGCTGGGAGCATACGTCGCTTATAAGATGGGAATTCCGCTGGCGGCTTCGTGGCAGACTAACCTTCATCAGTACGCGCGCAGGCGGGTGGCGGCCGCTATGTCGTTCTTGCCGAAAACTGTCAGTGAGAAACTTGCCGGCGCGGCGGAACGTTCGAGTTTCCGGGCCTCCGCGCGCTTCTATAAAATTCCGCGGCTGCTGTTCGCGCCAAATCAAGAGATGATCCGGGTGCTGGAGGAGGCGACGGGCAAGTCTTGTTATTTGATGTCGCACGCCGTGGACACCACAGCATTCCGTCCGGAGCTGCGTGATAGGCAGCTTCATGATGGAGATGATGCGAAGTTTTGCATTGGCTACGTGGGAAGGCTCACAGCCGAGAAAAATGTCCGAGCGCTCGCGCGATTGGAGCAGGCGTTGCTCGACATGGGACATCGCGATTTTCGTTTCGTGGTGGTGGGCGAAGGCGCGGAGCAGGAATGGCTGCGGAAGAATATGCGGCAGGCGGAGTTCACCGGCGTGCTGACCGGGCCCGAACTGTCACGCACGTTTGCAAATTTCGATGTGCTGGCTTTCCCGTCGGAGACTGACACGTTCGGGCTGGTTGTGCTTGAGGCCTTTGCTTCGGGAGTTCCGGCGGTGGTCACCGATCGCGGCGGGCCGCAATATACCGTGCGCCATGGGAGTTCGGGATTCGTGGCGCAGAACTTCGGTGAGTTCGCGGCCTATACGGCGAAGTTGATGTCCCATCCGGAGGTGCTCTCGACCATGCGTTTAGCTGCGCGTGAACAGGCGCTGACTACTTCGTGGGATCGCATTTTCGAGGGAATGTATGAAGCTTATGGGAGCTGCCTCTCTCCCGTAACTGTCGCGAGCCATAGCGTCCTCGATGTGGCCACCACGTGATTCCTGCGTACTACTGTGTTCTGCTTGAAAGCCCTCTGGCAATGAGGGAAATCAGGCCAGTCCCCCTCACGGGCTAAAGCCCGCATCATTCAGGCCAGAGCGGCTGAAGCCGTGCCCTTCCCGATTCGAGCGGCGCGGGTGATGCGACGCCCTTCACAATTAAAGGGGCACTTGTTTGCGGCTTACGGCGGCGTGAGGCTTGCCGTCGATCTCAGAAAGTCGCTAGGCAAGGGGCTCGAAATGGTTCACAATCGAGGGCGCGACGGAGGGTAGGCTTCGTTTGAAGATCTCGCAAAAAGGACTGTACGCGCTGCAGGCGATGATGACGCTGGCCCGTCGGCACAATCAGGGCGCGATCAAGATTCGGGACATCGCGGCGGAAAGCGATTTACCGGAGAAGTTTTTGGAGTTGATTCTGCTGGAACTGAAGAACGCGCGCATTGTGGACAGCGTGCGCGGCGCGAGGGGCGGCTACCGGCTGAGGCGCGATCCGGCGGAGCTTCCGTTGAGCGACATCATCCGGCTGGTGGATGGACCGCTGGCGCCGATGGGCGATGCGGAGCAGTTGCGGGGGTTGATCGCGAAGGGTGGCGACCATCGGGCACTGTATGAGGTGTTTCTGGCGGTGCGGGATGCGGCGGCGAAGATTTTGGAGCATACGACGATTGCCGACATTGTGGGACGCGGGAAGGGCAACAAGGGTGCCGCGGCGAAAAGCAGCGCGGGATTAGGTAAGAAAAAAGCCACCGGGGCGTAGCCTGCGTTGGGATTCTATGTTGTAGCTTTCTTTCGCGCTTTCAGGGCTTGCCATTTTCCACTTCTCCACCCACGGCTTGCGCCCCTTCGACAGGCTCAGGGCAGGCTGTGGGCTGCATTCTGTCGCCGCTTCGCGGCTGAGAGCAAGCTGTCTTCCAATTTTCCAGGTGCGATCAACCCGCTAGCACTCATAGCCCTGCGTGCGAAGTTGGCTTGTGTTCGACGCCCCGTGCTTCATTCTGCAGGCCGCCTTCTTCACGAAGCCGCTTTCCAAGCACAATCTCGCAACCTCTTGCCTGGCGCGGGAAGGGCGGGATATTCACAGCGGAGTAACCAGGCATTCGCGCGGCCTCTCTATTGATTCGAACTATGATCGCGCGCGGAAAGCCGCGTCCGGCGCGGGTTCTGCGCGAGAATGCTTTGGGCGGCTGCACAATTTCCGGTCACCGGCCTGTGAACTGGCTGCACTCGATTGAAAACACATGCAGTTACAACGTGCGATTTTTCATTGACTGAAAAAATAGAAGGAGTACAACAAGATTGTTCTTTGACAGCTTCTTAGGTTTTTCCGGTTGGTGCGGCGTCCGGGGCTCGAGCGGAGTCACTTTCCTGATCGCAAGATTGGGAAGGAGGGTGAGCAAGGGTCTATAGCAAAGCGCTGGTCGAGGAGAACGGAGAAGAAATGTTGAAGGCAGGATAGAGTTCCGAGGCGTAGGGTAGGTTTATCCGGTTGGCGGTGAGCCCGGAGCCCAAGCGAAGATCGCGCGCAGCGCCCCGCAAGGGAAGCGGCGAGAGCAGGTCGAGCAAGGGTCAAACGCGAGCTACTGGCCGAGACGAATGGACCCTACACCACCTCGGAACTCTCTTTATTTTGGCTATCAGCTGCCGGTTTCCTCACGCCTACCGCAATCGTATCCGGCGATCTTAGTCGTCAGACGTAGCTCGCTACGTCTCGGGTGCCGGCATGAGTCCGTCGTCGTGCCGGCAGAGACGTTGCAAGCAACGTCTCTACGAAACGTTTGCCAATTGCGCCCTAATCAACGTGCTCCCCTTCGGAGAAGCCGGATTCGGCCGCGGGCAGGACGTCGGTGATCGCGGGCGATCCAGACGTAGAGCGTGGGCAGCAGGAAGACGCTCATGACCAGGGCCGCCATCAGTCCGCCGACAATTACGATCGCAAACGGACGTTGCGAGTCGGAGCCGATGGCGTGCGACATCGCAGCCGGCAGTAGGCCCAGAGTCGCTACCAGCATCGTCATCATGATGGGGCGCAGCCTCAATACTGCCCCTTCGACCGCGGCATCCTCAACGGTAAGGCGCCGAACCCGCAACTGGTTGATGTATTCCAGCATGATGACGCCGGTTTGTACGGACACGCCGAAGAGTGCCAGGAATCCAACCCCGGAGGAAACGCTGAAGTTCGTGCCGGTAAAGAGAAGCGCCAGCAGGCCGCCGACTGGCGCAATGGCGATGTTGGCCATGATCAGCATTGTCCATTTAAACGATTTGAACATGGTGTAGAGAATGATGAAGATGATCATGATCGTGATTGGCAGGACGATTAGTAAGCGCGCATTTGCTCGTTTTTGACTCGCATATTCGCCCTCCCATTTGAGGTGATAGCCAGTGGGCAGTTTCACCTGCTCGTTCACCTTTTTGATGGACTCTTCGACGGTGCTACCGAGATCGCGGCCGCGAACGCTGTATTTGATCGCAATGTAGCGCTGGTTTCCTTCCCGATAGACTTCCGACGCGCCATCCGCCACCTGAATCTTGCAGAGTTGCGCAAGCGACACTCGCTCTCCGGTGGGCGAGAGCAGGCGAATGTTCTCGATCGCCTCTTTGGTGTCGCGGTATTGCGGCAGATAGCGCATTACCAGGTCGTAGCGCGCCTCCTGTTGCAGCACCTGGGTGACAGCGTTGCCGCCGACCGCGGTTTGAATCGCGTCCTGCACGTCAGCGACGTTGATCTGGTAGCGTGCGGCGGCACTGCGGTCCACGGTTACGTTCAGATTAGGCTGGCCTAGTACGCGAAACACTCCCAGATCTTCGATTCCGGAAATTTGGCGCATGATACCGACGATCTGATCTGCTTTTTCTTCCAGGGTTTTTAAGTCGTCGCCATAAACCTTGGTGGCAAGTTCGCCCTTGACGCCGCTGACCGCCTCTTCCATGTTGTCTTCGATGGGCTGGGAAAATCCCCAGAGGACGCCGGGCATCTTGTCGAGTTCGCGCTGCATGGCCGCAATCAATTCGTCTTTGTTTTCGTGAAAGACCGGACGCCACTCTTCCTTGGGTTTCAGGTCGACAAAGAATTCGGTATTAAAGAAGCCGGTAGTATCGGTGCCGTCGTCCGGGCGGCCCACCTGGCTGGTGCATTGGGGAACTTCGGGAAAAGAACAGAGAATGATTCGGGCCTGGTTGGCGACGCGGATCCCTTCGTCCGGGCCGGTGCTGGGTGCGAGCGTACCGCGGACCCAGAGAGCGCCCTCGTCCAGATGAGGCAGAAATTCGGAACCGATGGCGCCGCTGAAGCCAAGATAACTTGCAACCGCCACTCCGACAAGGCAAACACCGACGGTGATGGCGCGATGACGAATCGCCCAACGAACTGCTTCGCGGTAGCGGTCCGTCAGGTAGGCCATAACGGGGTTATGCCACTCCTTCGCTCCCTTGGCGAACGCGAAACTGGCGAGCACGGGAGCAATCAGGATGGAGAAAAGGAGAGCGCCGAGCAGAGCAAAAGCAACTGTCCAGGCCATGGGCTGAAACAACCGGCCTTCCACTCGTTGCAGGGTGAAGATGGGCAGATAGGCCGTGATGATGATGGCGATCGCATAAAACACCGGTCGCTGGACCTCATGCGAGGCTGCGCCAATTCGCTCCGTCGCTGTTTCCGTGCCATTGGCGAAACCCATATGGCGCACAATGTTTTCAATCATGACCACCGCGCCATCGACGACCATGCCGAAATCCAGAGCGCCGAGGGAAAGAAGATTCGCGGGAATCTGTTTCAAATCCAAACAGATCGATGCGAATAATAAGGAGAACGGAATTGTGGCCGCGACGATGAGCCCGCCCCGGATGTTGCCGAGGAACAGGAAAAGGATGATCGAAACCAGAATCATTCCTTCGGTAAGGTTATGCAGTACCGTGTGACTGGTGAAATGGACGAGGTCGCTGCGATCGATGAAAGGAACGATCTTCACGCCTGGCGGCAGGATGTGATCGTTCATCTCCTGGATTTTTTCGTGGAGAGCTTTAAGAGCTGGGTCTGCCGCGGCGCCTTTCCTTAAGAGCGCAATGCCGGACACTACGTCGTCGTTGTCGATGATCTTTCCGTTTTCGCGATGAATGGCGCGGGCGAACTGGCCGAGTCTGATCTTCGGACCTTGCGAAACGACCGCAATGTCTTTCACGCGAAGCGGAGTGCCGTTCTTGGTGAGAATGACGGTCTGCTCGATGTCGCGAACTTTGTCGACCAGTCCCACTTCGCGGACGTTGATCTGTTGCAGGCCCTCCTGGATGAAACTGCCGCCGGCATTGGCGTTGTTGTTGGTGAGTTGTTGCTCGACCTGGGCGAGATTTAGCCCGTAGGCCACAAGCTTGTTGGGATCGATGCGAACCTGGTATTCGCGCGTAGGACCGCCGAAGCTGGCAACGTCGACGATGTCGGGAACGGATTTGAGATTCTTTTCCACGACCCAGTCTTCGATGGACTTGAGTTCCATCGGGTCATACTTGGGATTGGTGCTGTGCAGGGTGAAGAAATAAATCTGGCCGACCGGGCTCCAGTCCGTGCCCATCTGCGCGACAACACCGGTAGGCAAAGTTACCTGGCTGAGACGCTCTAGAACTCGCTCGCGATTCCAGGCATTATCCGTACCATCCTCGAAGACAAGCTTTAAATCGGAGAGGCCGAACAGCGAGAAGGAGCGCAGATGCACCACGCCGGGGATGCCGTTCATCGCAGTTTCCAGAGGTATGGTGACCTGCTGCTCAATCTGTTCGGCGGAAATTCCAGGCCACTGGGTGATGATTTCGACGTAGTTGTCGGCCACGTCGGGATAGGCTTCAATTGGCAGGTTGTGAAACGAAATGATGCCCCACACGAACAGCACGAAGGCGAGCCCCAATATCAGCAGGCGATTGCCCAGCGCGAAATCGACGACGCGGCGAATCATCTTAGTCCTGGACCCAGTCTTTCACCCTGATTGCTCACTACTGCTCCACCGTGTTCTGCAGATCGAGCGCGTTCGATACGACTTGATCGCCGGGCTTGATGCCGGAAACGATCTCCTGCTGCTTGTCCGCCAACATGTTTCCGGTGATTACTTCCGCGCGCTTGAAATGACCATTGCCCAGCGGCGTGTAGACCCAGTCGCGGTCGTGCAGATGCAAAATCGCGCCGGCGGGAATTGCGGAATGTGCTTCCGGTTGTTTGCCGTAGAACGTTGCTGTGACGAACATTCCGATACGGATCAGGCCGGGATTTTTCACCCCGATACGCACCTTGGCGGTGTGGAGGTTGGGATCGAGAACCGGCAGAATGTTATCGACTCGACCCTTGAAGACCTGATTGCGATAGGCGTTGAGATGGATGTCCGCGGAGTCGCCGACACGAACCGCGTCGAGATCATTCTCGTATACGTCGCAGACAATCCAGAGGTAGGAAAGGTCCGAGATGGTGAAGGGATTCGGAGAACCCAATCCCTGCACACCGGAGGCGTTAGTAACTTGCTGGTCAGAAATGATGCCGGATATGGGAGCGACGATGTTTATGATCTCGGAGGGGTGGTCTTTATCGATGCCGAGAACTCGCAGGCCTTGGGCAGCGTGCTCCAGGTCCGTCTTGGCGTCCTGTTCGGCGGCTTCGGCCTGTTCGAGCGCGCTCTTGGCTACTGCACCTTTTTCATAAAGAATCTGGGCACGCTCGAGCTGAATATGAGCCAGCCGCTCATCATTTACGGCCTTCAAATATATTTGGTAGGCCCCGGAGACGTCGTTGCTTTGAACCCTTAGCAAGACCTGGCCTTTCTTCACCACATCGCCCAGCTTGGCTTTGATCGCTACAACTCGTCCGGCGGCCAGGGAAACCACGGGCACGGCACGGGAGATGTCGGGTTGCACGACCCCGGTCACATTCAGCGCGGAAACTGACTTGTATTCCACGGCCCGAACCAGCGGGAACTGTTCGGCGTGGTCCACTTTGAAGTTGTTGGCGTCGAGGTCGGGCTCGACCACGGGCTTGGGCGGGGCCTCCGCTTTGGGGTCTGCCTTCCCGCTGTTGCAGGCGGCGAGCCAGAGCGCCAGGATCGAGCACAAGGCCAGCACTAGAATCCGGGATGGAAAATTAATTCTCATTGGATTACCTCGCGCCCTACCGCCTGATTCAACTGGGCTGCCGCCGTTAGATAGGAACCGATTAGATTTACGTAATTCAATTCGACCGCGCGATATTCGCTCTGAGCATTCAGGAAATCCAACAAAGCCGCGCCCCCGTGCTGGTAGGAAAATAAAACCGTGTCGCGCACGCGAACCGCCTCTTCCAGATATTGGCGTTTGTAGGGCTTCAGAAGATTGATGTTGCTGCTGAGCGTGGCGTAGGCGGAATCCACGTCGCTGTAGACCTGAGTCTCGACGCCGTCACGCAGCTTCTCATTGCGATTGATGTCAATTTTTGTGCGTAGCTTCTCGCCCTGGTTGCGATCGAAGATCCGCAGGGGAACGCTGACGCTTAGTCCGAGCGTGTTCAACGCGTCAGGATTGTTGAATGAGCCATTGTGGGTGAACCAGGCGGCTATTGTGGGATCGGTCGAGCCGTTGGCCTCCGCCAGTTGATGGTTGGTTTCCGCCTGCTGGACGGAAAGGGCCGCGGCGCGAAGGTCGGGGCGCGCACTCAGCGCTTCTTTTCTGTAGTCCTCGAGCGATTGGATGTTCTCGCTGAAATCATAGGTGCCTTCGACGTCATAGCTATCGACCGGCCTGCGGTCATCGAGCAGCGCGAGCAGATTGATCTTGTTGGTTCGCAGATTCACTGCGGCGGTTTGCAGGTCCGATTCGTACTGCAGGCGCTGCAACTCGAGCCGGTCAAGATCGATGCGGGCGATGTCACCGGCCTGGAAGCGGTCGCGGCTGACTTTCAGAATCTTGTCGTAGCGGTCGAGATTATCTTGCGCCAGTCGGAGTACAGCCTTAGCCTGGAGGACGCCGACGAAAGCGGTTCGAAGATTGAAGAGGAGAGTTCGTTCGGAATCGAACTGCTGGGCGGCGCCGATTGCCGTGCCTTGCTTGGCGGCCTCGTAGCGCAGTCCACGCTTATTGCGGCGCTCGAACAGATAACTGACGCTCGGAGAGATAAGAGTCCCGGCAAACGGTCTCCACACGCCATTGCTGGGGGAAATCTGAGTGCCGTCGGCTGATAATGTGAAGTCGGGATTGGGACGGAGGTGGGCGGTGATTTCTTGCGCCTTCAGTTCGTCAATATTCAGCCGGCTGGCCTGCAGGGTCGTGTTGTTCAGCTCAAAGTGGTCTTTGACCGTGTCCCAAGTCCAAACCTGAGCAGGCCCCGGCGGCAACGCCTGCGGGGCGGTCTGGGCGGAGAAATCCGCCGCGCCGAGCGCGAGGACCGCTCCTACACTGAGTAATATCCAGCGCATGAAGAACTCCATGTGGAATCCGATTGCCCGATGCCAGAAAACGATTCGGCATCGGCGGTCGTGTTCCGTCGGCGACGGAACCGGCCAGACCACTGTCACGCTTTCCACCTAATAATTTCGTAGAGAGTGTCGCCTTTTTTTGTAAACGAAGGGCGACTCAAGGCACTAGCCGAGGAAGGAAAGGGGAGGAGCGCGGCCCGGCCGCGAGACGGCAGGCGCCGAAAATACGGACAATCCAGGGAGGGGCAAGGGGTGGCGGCCCTGGTCACTTACGAGAAAAGAAGCTGCGATCGCGGCCAATGCTGGCGGATTTTGCCACTTCCAGGCCAAACCTTTGTCGTGGTTGGCCTGACGAATGGTACGCTTGCTGGCCGGCGATTCCTCCATCTCGTTGCGCATGGCGCGCAGGTCGTCAGTGGCCGACACAATCGGGAAGAGGACGACCAGCATGCACCCCAAAGCCAGCAAGCACTGCAAAGCGGTGAACTTGGGGCCACGCGGAGCCGAGCGGGAGTCGCGCCACAACCAGAATGCGGGCAGCGCCAAGAGCAGCCAAGCGAGATTGAGCAGTAGTTCCATTAAAACGATAGAGTTATTACAAGAGTATTCCCGAGTGCCTAGTTTTTCAGAAATATCAAATTTAAGTCAATGTGACTTCGGTGACCGAGCCGGGATGCGGCGCGCAAGATTGCACATAAAGGGCATTCTTAAACCACGGGAAAATTGTGGGAGACGGCGTGGGTCAGCCGAACGAGGTGAGGATCGGTCAGGCCCGGGCTAATTGCAGGGATCCTTCGCGCCAGAAACGCGCTCAGGATGACAAACTAGAAGCGCGCCCAGGCGGACAAATCTTTCGATAATGCTGATTTCCAAGGTGGGATGAGATGACCAATGAGCAACGACCGCGGCGAGTGGTCGATGTAGTCCTCCTGCTGGCGTGCGCCGCGGGGTTGGCGGCATGTCAGCTGGGATTATCCACAACGGAAAAGCAGCAGCCCGAAACGCAGGCGGGGCCGCAGGGCGACACTGGATTGGTCATTGAGAACGATTCGGAACTGCCAGATACGTATCCGCGCGGCCCGTATGAACTTCGATTTCGAGCGCACGGGGGTATCTCGGTATTGCACTGGCGGCTGCAGAAAGGAAGCTTACCGCCGGGGATAAAGCTGGAAGACGATGGCTTGCTCCACGGGCAGGCGGAGCGCGCAGGAGAATTTCAGTTTACGGTTTCGGTTTCGGATGGCCGGCCTGAACGGGCAGTGCAGAAGGCCTTTGTGCTGCGGGTGCGCTCGGCGTTGACTCTGAATTGGAAGGCGCCGGCGCGGGTGAATGGGAGTCGAATTGAAGGCAGCGTAGAAGTTTCCAACACCACGCCCAACGATATGGATTTGACCTTTATCGTGCTGGCGGTTGCGGAGAATGGCCGGGCAACGGCCATCGGATATCAGCATTTTGTGCTGCGGCGGGGGACAATCGCGAAGGAGTTGCCCTTTGGCGAAACTTTGCCGCATGGGGGATATGTGGTCCACGCGGATGCGGTGGGCGAAGTGGCCCTGAAGAAACTGATTTACCGGGAGCGCATGCAGACGCCGTCGGCGCTGCAGGTTACGGTGGGGCCGTAGGAAATCAGCTTCTAGCTTCTAGCTCCTAGCTTTGATCCTTCAATCTTGAAAAGAGCTCTTGAGAAAGCCAGAAGCTAGTAGCTACGAAGCCATCTCATGGAAGGGGTAAGGTGCGTGCCTCAGGGGCTAAAGCCCGGCATCATTTGCGACGCCGACGGCACGGCTGAAGCCAGGCCCTTCCCAAAACCATTTATCAGATCGGGGGCTAGAACCTAGTAGCTAGAAGCTAGTAGCTAGTAGCTAGTAGCTATAAGGAGGGATATCGTTTGTCACAACTACAAGCTGCGATCATTGGCGCCGGATTTGTTGGGCGCGCCCACATTGATGCTCTTCGGCGGCTTGGTGTGCCGGTGGTCGGGGTGCTGGGAAGTTCGCCGGAGCGGTCGGAGGCGTCGCGCTCCGCGCTGAAGCTTCAGCGCGCCTACCGCTCGCTGGACGAACTGGCGGGCGATTCTGCAGTCAACGTAGTTCACATTTGTACGCCGAACCATCTTCATTTCGAGCAGGCGTCAACTCTGCTGCGCGCCGGCAAGCATGTAATGTGCGAGAAGCCGGTGGCCATGACGACGCGTGAGAGCGCCGCCTTAATCGATCTGGCCCGCGAGCACGGGCGCATGGGCGGCGTCTGCTACAACCTCCGTTACTATCCCCTGTGTCAGGAGGCACGCGCCCGGGTGGCCAGCGGGGCGATCGGCGAGCCGCGGCTGGTGCATGGAAATTTTCTGCAGGACTGGCTGTTTTATCCGACGGATTGGAACTGGCGGCTGGAGACTGAGCTCGGAGGCGACTTGCGTGCCGTCTCCGATATTGGGACGCACTGGCTCGATCTCGCGATGTGGCTTACTGGGCGGAAGATTGTTGAAGTCTGCGGCGATCTTGCGACCGTAATTCCGGTGCGGCAGCGGCCACGAGGGCGGGTGGAGACGTTTCAGGCTGCGGCGGCTGCTGCAAGCGATCCGGTCAAAATCTCAACCGACGATTACGCTTCGGTGCTGCTGCGCTTTGAGGCGAACCTGCGCGGCGTGATGACGGTTTCACAGGTTAGCGCCGGCCGGAAGGCGGCTTTGTCTTTCGAAATCGACGGTTCGGAGGGAACGCTGGCGTGGAGCTCCGAAGCCCCTAATCAGCTTTGGATTGGGCACCGCAATCAGGCGAACCAGGAATCTTTTGAAAGATCCTTCGTTGATGATGCCCGCTGCGCGGGACTATGCTGCGTATCCAGGAGGACATATCGAAGGCTATCCGGACACGTTCCTGCAACTGTTTAAGGATTTCTATTCGCACATCGAGAAGGGCACAGACTCGCGGGCGGACTTCCCGACGTTTCAGACTGGACATGATGAACTTGTGCTGTGCGAGGCGATTGCCAGGAGCGCACGAGAACGGCGGTGGGTTCAGGTCTAAGCGGTTGGCCGTGGCGTGCCGTTTGGGGTATGGGTGTGGGGGCGGGGACGCCCCCACGACAGCTGCAGGGACGGCCGCGCTACTTAAATTACGCGGCTGCGGCTCAGTTTGGGTGCATAACGGCGGTATACCGTTCCGGGCTGAAGTGCATCTTACGATGCGTCTTGCGGCAGACATGACGGCCTAGGCGCCCTATGCGACCGCTTTTACAATTCGTAAGCTGCCTGGTGTTGGGTTGCGCTAGCGTGGTTTCGTCGTTCGCGCAAGCCTCTACCGACGTTGAGAGTCCCAAACACAAAGCGTGGGATATGCTGCTAACCGCGGCGTTCTCCAAAGTGACGACCGAGCGGACGAACGGTATTCGCGCTCTGGGCTTGCTTCGCGACAATGCTCGCGCACGGGAATTGGCGGAGAACGCTTTGAAAGATCTTAAGCCGGAAGTGCGTGCCGCAGCGGCCACTGCGCTGGGCCAGATGCACGCCAGCGAATCGATTCCGAAGCTGCAGCACGCGCTTTCCGACACTAAACTTTCTGTGGTGATGGCTGCGGCTAACTCTTTGCGCGAGCTGCAAGATGAGAAGTCGGCGTATGCCGTCTACTACGACCTGCTCACGGGCGGACGCAAGAGTGGGGACGGGCTGATCGCACAGCAACTGGAAACCCTGAAGAACCCCAGGGAATTGGCCAAGATCGGTTTTGCCCGGGGAATTGGGTATATCCCGTTTGCGGGCATTGGATGGGATGCCTATCGCACCGTGCACAAGAAAGACCCCAATCCGGTACGAGCCGTGGCCGCGACACTTCTGGCGCACGATCCCGACCCGGCGACCTCTCGGGCGCTGGTGAATGCAACGAAGGATAAGGATTGGATTGTTCGGGCGGCCGCTGTGGAAGCGATTGCCCAGCGGGGCGATCCTTCCTTACTTCCGAAGGTGCAGCAGAGGTTCTCGGACAAGAATCCCAAAGTGCGTTACAGCGCTGCCGCGGCGGTGATTCGATTAAGCCCTACGGAGCAAACCAAAACTGCCAGGAATAGTCACTAGCCTCGTTGCGGTGCTTAGTCACTAGCCTCGTTCCGGTGCTTGCTTGGCCAGGGTTAACACAATTACACGGTCGGTTTGGTCAGCTGTTCCCGCCGGAAGTTTCAGGATCAGGCCGTTTGAGTTTTGCGTAAATTCCGTCGCTGAGTTATCGAGCAGCAAATGAGCTGACGCCACCTTGCCCGGAATCGGCGGAAGCGCCAGCAGCGGGGCATTCCAGTTCAGTACGTGAACATAAATTCTGTTTTCCTTTTGAGTGGTGACTCCCCAGTCTCCGGGCGCAATTGGGCCTCCACGCGTGCCGTAGATCAGAATCCCCATATTTTGAGAGCCACTCGCCTACGGCGTGCAGGCGCGCGACAAATTCTTCCTGGATCACTCCGTTTGGCATGGGCCCGATATTCAGCAGCAGATTGGAATTATTGCCTGCGGCTCGTACCAGTCTTCGTTCCAGGTCGGCCGGACTTTTGTAATTGACGTCTCCGATATTGAATCCCCAGGAGCCGTTGAGGGTATCGGAACTTTCGAGCGGAAGCTGATTGCTTACGTAGTTGGTGTTGAAGCCGGCGGTATTTTGTCCGGGGAGATCGCGCTCGAAAGTTTGGACATCTTCGCCGGGCTTGGGAGTTTGATGATGATTGGGAATAATCAGCGTGGCGGGTTGCAACTGATGGATGAGGGCGTAGGTTTTGGGGAGATGCCAGTCGGCGTCCGGCTTGTCCCACATGCCGTCGAACCAGATGCCGCCGATGGGGCCGTAGTTGGTGAGTAGCTCGCGGAGCTGGCCGTCCATGTAGGTGTCGAGGTAGGTATTCCAGTCGCCGTGATCGGGGCGGCCGTTCGGCCAGTTGGTTGCGCCGCGCGGATAGTAGTCGGGATTGTGCCAATCCAGTTGCGAATAATAGAAGAAGAGCTTGATGCCCTGGCGGTGGCATTCGTCGGCAAGCATTTTCAGCGGGTCCTTCTTGTAAGGCGTCCGCTGCACGATGTTCCAGTCGGACACTTTCGAGTCGAACATGGCGAAGCCATCGTGGTGGCGGGACGTGATGGTGATGTACTTCATGCCGGCGGCCTTCGCGAGGGCGACCCAGGTCGGGGCATCGAATTTCTCGGGATCGAAGAATGAAGGCAGGCGATTGTATCCGTCGAGGGTTAGTTTGCGGTCGTGGAAGACCCATTCGCCGTCGCCGAGAACGCTGTAGACGCCCCAATGGATGAACATTCCGAACTTCATGTCCTGAAATTCACGGCGCGCTTGAAGGTTCTCCGGCGAGGGCTGGTAATCGGACTGGGCGGGGGCGTTGTGTGGCGCGAAAATGGTGATGGCTGCAATGACGATTGCCAGAGTGCGCCTTGCGATAGCGTGCTGCCGCGGGTTTGGCATGATCATTTCTCCCCGCCTAGTCTACCCGACCCTGAGCCGTACCCTTGTACGGTCAATGTACGGTCAATCTGTTGTTGTCGCTACCCCCGCCTAGTCCGGTACACGCCTCGTCAAATCGGCCTTGTCATTTTTGTCGCTACCAGCACTCCCAAGAGCGTAGCTGTGTTACGAATGCTTCCCGAGATCGTCATGATCGCCTCGGACACAGGCGGATGTTGATCCGCCAGTATCGCAAGACGCTCGCTGACGTAATGGAGTTGCTCGACTTCGTGCAGGATGGCCTCAATAGGCATGGGTGGCACCAACCGGGACTTCGCTGTTGGGAATGATCAAGTGGGTCCTGGTGATAACGCGGTTGACGATGTCCTCGGCGCAATCCCGATACAAAGTGTGTAACGTGCTGCGCCAGCCTTTCAGTTCTCCACGCGCGAACTCAGTTTCCACCCCCGCGGGATCTTTCTCGCTCTCAGCATGGAAGGTCTTCAAAAGCAATTCGCCTTGTTCCACCAGACGACTAATAGTCTCGGCGTTTTGAAGGGCAAGGTGCATGGATACCTCCTGGGCGCGGTCAAATTCGTGCCCTTTTATGAGTCTGAGAAGGCGGATGTTTACTCCGCCTCCCCGGACCAAGCAGCTCAGAGTGTCCTTTACGCTGCTGCGAGAACATCGTGTTTCTGGAAGGTCGAGGTGACAACGTCAAAGGTGCGAACCTGGGGCGTTCCCTCGATGAATCTTGCCAGCGTCTTCAACACTTGCGGGTAGGTATTCGTGTTGTAAGTGTCGGCATCTTTCTTGTTGTCCCACAGGCTGATTGCAGTCACATCGACTCCGCCGGGACCAGCGAGTGTGATTTCGTCCTTGAATCCATTCTGTCTACGAAGCAAGGGAAGGATATCCTTCTCAAAAGACCGCGTGTAATCGGACAGCGTATTAGATTTCAGTTGAAATGAAACATGGCGTGCATACATAGGCAACCTCCTTAGGGTTGGGGTTGCTAAGAGAAACTACTTCAGATGGGCTGACTTAGTTCAGGAAACCTGAAATGAGGAGAAGGTGGAAACCACCTCAACTACAAGCCTAGTCTTATGTGGCGGGAGTGTCAAACCGCTGATAGGGCGCAAGGTAGCGGCTTGGCTCAGTCGCGCCATCCAGGAAGGCGTGGTCAGCCCGTAAAAAGCTGGCCGGGTTCACGCTCCCTGCGCTTGGGTCGTCGCACCTTCTCCTGGTCGAGGTAACTTGTTGATCAGCATCCAAAACATCCCGATCTGGCGCACGGTCTCGGCAAATTGCTCGAAGTCCACCGGCTTCTGAGCGTAGGCGTTCACTCCTAACTTGTAACCCTCCATCAAGTCCCTTTCCTCTTTGGATGAAGTCAAAACCACGACTGGGATCGCCTTGGTTCGTTCGTCGTCCCGGATCGCGCGCAAAACTTCCATGCCGCTGACTTTGGGAAGTTTCAGGTCGAGCAGCACCAGTTTTGGGTGCTCCGAAAGTGTCCGATCCTTGAACGAACCGCGACAGAAGAGGAAGTCCAGGGCCTCGGCTCCGTCCTCGACGACCTGAATTTCATTGGCAAGTTTGTTGCGACGTAAGGCGCGGATGGTCAGTTCCGCGTCCTCAGGGCTATCCTCAATGAGCAGAATCTCAACTTGTTGCGACATACATGGCCTCTTCGTGAATCGAATCTGGTTGCGCGCGCGTTTTGTTTTCGGGGGTACCGAGGGTGAAGTAAAACGTCGCTCCGTGATCGAGTTCCGCTTCCGCCCAAGTCCGGCCACCATGCTTGCGAATGATGCGCTGCACAATGGCCAGGCCGACACCAGTGCCTTCGAAATCGCGAGCCTTGTGTAACCGCTGAAAAACTCCAAAAAGCTTCTCTGCGTGTCGCATATCGAAGCCCACGCCGTTGTCGCGGACGAATACAACGCGCTCGTTGTTCTGCATTGTCTGTCCCACTTGAATCACGGCACATTCCCGCCTGCGGGTATACTTCACCGCATTCGAGAGCAGATTGGTGAATACCTGCCTCATCAATCCGGGATCGCATTGCGCGTGGAACAATTTTGCGATCTGCCACTCCACCTGGCGGCCTGCAAACTCCGGAGCAAGGTCCTCGACCGCTTGCGCCACCAGCAAGCTGAGCGCCGTGTTTTGAAAGGAAAGTTTCTGCCGCCCGATCTGTGACAAGCCAAGTAAGTCATCCACGAGATGTCCCATTTGGCGGGCGCAGTCCGCGATTTTACCCAGGCAGCGGAGACCCTCCCCGTCCAGGCGAGAACCGTAGTCCTGGGTGAGGATGCCGGAATATCCGGCGATGTGACGCAGCGGCGCCCGCAGATCGTGAGCAACGGAATAGGCGAAACTCTCTAGCTCAATATTTGCCTCTGACAGTTCTGCCGTCCGGCGTTCCAGCTTTTCATTCGCCTGCTGCAGATTCTGTTCTGCCAGATTGCGCCGGCAGGTCTGCCGATGAATCACAACGCCCTTTATAAGAAGAATAAGAATGGCCAGGGAATTTCCACAGGCAATGACAACCTTCATTTTCCGGGCGCTGGCGGCCGCAGTTTTCAGGCGAACGCCCAACAGCCTCGCTTCCGTTTGTCGCATCTTGCCAATCTGGGCGGCAATTTGTTCCATGCACTTTTCACCGTTATCGCCATGGGTCACAGCTTCAGCGCCGGCAATCAGTCCGCTTCGTTTCCGAACCTCAATTCCGTCCCCTAGTTCCGCCAGCCGGAAAGCGACGAGCGGATCCAGTCGCTTGATTGCTTCCCGCTCTCTGGAATTATCGGCGGCCAGATCCGGCAGTTCATTCATGTCCTGGCGTACCTGGTTGACACCCGCCTCGTACAGTTCCAGGTATCTGTCTTTTCCAGTGAGGATGAAGCCTCGCTGGCCGGTTTCCGCCTGGGTGATGTCGATACGGACCCCCTGCAGCTTCTCATCGACGAGCAGCGTGTGGGTGACCCACTCGCGGTCGTCCTCGTTGCGGGACTCGCTCCAGAAGGAAAGCGCTCCGATGCAAATCAGGATGATCAGGGCGCACAATGCAATCGCTTTGCTGGATAGAGTCATAATCGACAGGAAAGGGAGGGGGTCCTTACAACCACCATCGGCCTACGGCAGGCGACACTTTAGATATCAAAAGGCCCCGGTTCGCCGTCGCGCCGGGCCTGTTCATGCAAAGGCCGAGAGGAACGGCGCTAGAAGGTGAAGATACCCAGAGTGCGGTCCTTGGAGTACTCAGAGGATTTCCATACAATCGAGCGGTCCCGGCTTGGCTTTTAGGAGGTGAACGATGCCGCGCGAGAACGGACTAGTTCAGGTGGCCAGTTCCTATTCAGTAGAAGAGACAGTCCGGCGACTGCAAGCGGCTCTTGCAGCGAAGGGACTTCAGGTGTTCGCCGTAGTGGATCACAGTGGCGAGGCCGAAAAGGCCGGGCTAACGATGCGTCCGACGAAGGTTGTGATTTTCGGGAGTCCGAAGGCGGGCACGCCGTTGATGGTAGCTGCTCCGAGCCTGGCGATTGATTTGCCCTTGAAGGCGCTGGTAACGGAGGATGCGGACGGCAAGGTGTCAGTCATCTACAACAGCCCGGAATACTTGCAAGAACGGCATCATGTGCCCGCTCAATTAATCAAGAATCTTGCGGGCGCAGGAGTTGTGATCGGGAAAGCTGTGGAATAATGCAGGCGGCATTGGAGCGGCGTTTGTGACGCAGAATGTCGGGGCGGAGAATGCGAACTCCAATCGGGCGCGCGATCATCTTGCGAATGAGCGGACTTTTCTGGCGTGGGTGCGGACCGGCGCGGCGATTGTGGTGTTTGGGTTCGCCATTGGGCGGTTCTCGATTGCGATGCGGCAGTTAACGGCTCTGCAGGGGCATGCAGTGCGCACGGCGGGGATTTCGGTCTGGATGGGATCCTTCACGATTGTTGCGGGCGTAGCGCTCGTAGTCGCGGGGTTGGCGCGGTATCGTAAGACGCGGGCGCAACTGGATGCGCGGACGTTTCAGCCGGCGGGGTTTGCGCTGGATCTAATTACGATTTTGACGGTGGTATTCGGGTTGGTGCTGGCTGGGTATTTGATTTATACGGAGAGGATTTTGGGATAGACCTGGCTGGGACAGGATCAGCAGATTCCTCCGCTCAGGATAGGTCCGAACGAAAACATAGGATGGAGAACGCGGCAGCCTTAACCATGACGAACGTTCAAGGAAAAAACGATCTGGAAAAACAGGCTGCTGCGCGGGCGAGCCTGCAATTCGTGAAAGACGGGCACGTGGTGGGGCTGGGGACGGGATCGACGGCAGCGTACTTTATCAAGCTGCTGGCCGAGAAGGTGAAGAAGGGATTGCGAATTCGGGGGATCCCGACCTCGTTGCGATCACAAGAACTGGCGCTGAGTTTGGGGATTCCGCTGACCACGCTGGACGAGTGCCAGGAGATTGCCGTCACGGTAGACGGGGCGGATGAGGTGGACCCGCAACTGCGGCTGATCAAGGGCGGGGGCGGGGCGATGTTGCGGGAGAAGATTGTGGCGTCCGCGACGAAAAAGCTTGTCATTGTGGCGGACGCTTCGAAGCAGGTGCCGGTGCTGGGGAAGTTTCCTTTACCGGTCGAGGTGATTCGCTTTGCGCAGACGTTGGTGGCGAAGCGGATTGCGGCGCTCGGTGCGGATGTGACTGTCAGGAATGGCGCCGACGGCAAGCCTTACGTCACCGACGAGAACAATCACATTCTTGATTGCCGGTTTGGGCAGATTCCGGATGCGGACGGGTTAGCTCGGCAGTTAAGCGACATGCCGGGGGTGGTCGAGCATGGATTGTTTATTGGGATGGCGAGCGTGGCGTTGTTTGCGCGCGGGACCGAGATTGTGGAGCTGAGGAGATAGCGAGGAGAGCCAGCCTAGCGTGCGCTCGGCCCGCCCGGGTCTGAGACCCGGACCCACACAAGCAAAAGCGGATTCCTCCCCTTCGCTTTCGCTCAGGGTCGGAATGACAAGTTGGGAAGAGGTATTGGAGTTATGGCCGCAGGAGCGCAAGCACACAACTGGAGTGGGGTGTCGCGGAGGCGGGAGCCGCGGTTTCCGCTGCAGGCGATCCTGGATGTGACCGTGTTGCGGTCTGGGATTCCCGATACTGTTCCAGGACGTTCCGTGAATATGTGCGAGCATGGGATTGGGGCAATGCTGGCGCAGGAACTGGTGCCTGGAGAGGCTGTGGCGGTCGAAGTGCAACTGCCGCTGATAACGGCTCCCTTGCGAGCGCGGGCGATCGTGCGGTATCAGGACAAACTCCGGAGTGGGCTCGAGTTTGTGGGGATGTCGGCCGACCAGCGCGCCGCCATTCGGAATTGGGCCAAAGAGGCGAAGGCGGAGACGCAGGTCAGCGCGAGTCCGGTTCTTGCGATTGCGACAAAGAGTGGGGCTGCGAGTGGAAGAAATCCGAAAACCTTAAGCAGCGTAGTGCAGCGCCCCAAGAAGAAACGATTCGGGTTGGGATGGACGATCTTTGTTGTCTTTGTGGCGTTCGCTGCGGCTGTGTTCTGGTGGCGCTGGAACCGAGGATGGGAAAAGTTGGAAACAGGGAGTCCGGAGACGGCGTACGCGCAAAAGCCGCAGGCTCGGGTTCCGGCGGAAGTGATGGAAAAGTTGCTGGTCCACCGTGTGGAGCCGACTTATCCCGCGGCGGCGCGCAAGGCAAATCTGCAGGGAATTGTGGCGCTGGACATTGTGGTGGGTAGGGATGGATCGGTGGTAAACGTGCATGCGCTGAATGGTCCGGAGGTCCTGGCGCGGGCCGCCATGGACGCTTTGCGCTGGTGGAAGTTTGAGCCATATCGCGTGAATGGGGAGCCGGCGGTGGTGGAGACGACGGTGGCTGTGGAGTTTAAAAGATAGGGCTTCCGGCTCTCGGCTTCCGGCTTCCGGACTTCGGTTCTCCAGGACTCGACACTCCCAAGGATTCCTGGAATCTGAGCCGTCTGGGCAGTCGCGAGTGCCTGATATACCTTGCGGACGATGCGTGCACTTCGCGGTTGAGGATAGGAATAGCCAATGGCGAAAGCCGATGGCCGGAAGCCGTTCAGATTCTTTTTCTGCGCAGGGCGTGCAGGACGGTGGCGCCGCTGGCGGCGAAGCAGAAAACGGCTCCCAGCGCGGCAATCAGCAGGCGGTTGGGGCTAAGGTGGAGGACATCGGCGAAGACGGCGGCGATGGCGCAGATGAGTCCCACTACGTTGAGCCACAGTGGCGCCCGAACCGGAGGGCCCACGTCATTGCTTAGATCTCTGCGCAGACGTAGCTGCAGCAGGAGAGCGGCCAATCCAATAGCAGCGACGACGACCAGCGCGAGCGGACTGAAGAACGCGGCACCGCTGGTGTAGATCACCACCAGAGCCAGGGCGACGAGGAGCAGACCAGCGGCCATGATGCTCCAGCGGCGAGGTTTGAGCGCGGGGACGGGGGTGGAACCGGCATCGGGCATGGAGTTCCGTCCCAAGTTATACAGGGCGGGGCAAGGGTTTTCAAATAGGCGTGCTGTGAGAATCGGTCGGAAAGCGCCGGAGACTTCATTCCCAAGAACTCGTTTTTAGGAACCATTGTCTCGGGCGCCGGGCAGGATACGGCTGGCGCCGGCCAGCCACTCGGCTTGGCGGGGATCTCCGTTATTGACCGCGTAAAGAACGAGTTCGACGCGGGTCGACACGCCGAGTTTCTCGAAGATACGAAAAAGATATTTCTTGATGGTGTGCTCGCTGAGGTTGAGTTCGCCGGCGATCAGGCGGTTGCTCAAGCCTTCCGCGACCAGTGCCACGACTTGTTCCTCGCGCGGCGTGAGCAGGCTGGTGCCGCGGGAGTTGAGCACGCGTAGCGACGGCACTTCGGAGATCAGGTCCATCAAATAGTTGAGTTGCTCAGTGTTGGCCCAGACTTGTCCCGAGGCCACGCGAAGAAGACACTTGCACAGCATTCGAAGGTTAGCGTCGGTGATGGAAAATATGCCGCGGACGCCGGAACGGAATGCGCTGACCACGAGTTCACGATCACATTCAGCGACTAGCAGAACCTTCGGAATTTCGGGATGGGAAAAATGAAATCTGCGGAGGGTGGTCATGGTTTCGAGCGCGCCGCCGGGCTGGTTCGACGAAAGGACGGCGATCCGCGGAACTTTTGCGGCAATGGCCTGGAGGACGGAGGCAGTGTCCATCTGACAAGTGCTGATGTGAAATTCAGCGTGGCGGCGCAGTGCGCTGGTCAGCAACTGAGCTTGCATGCGATTGGAATCCGCGATGAGGACACCAACGGCGTGGGAAGTGGCGGCGGACATCGGACTAGTCAAGCAGGTCTCCTAGAAACTCGAGAGCAACGATGCGGCGATTCTAGGGAGAGGAATTAGAGTCCACAAGGACCTGCGTCACAAAATGTCGGTGCCGCTCTCAAAACGGGAATTGCGATTCCCGTGCGGTAGAGACTTCGTGGCGGGGAGTCTTGCCTGTGGAAAGTCCGGTCAACACGACCTGGCACGAACTTACCCATGGAAGTACGAACCAAGCACGCCGGCTTGCCGTTTCTTATGAATGAACACCAGTGCCATGGTTCTTGATGCGGGAAAGTATTGGGGATTTCGGCCCCAGCGTGTGACATGGCAAACATGCAAGTCTACTTTTGTAGGTACTCCTTCCAGAGCCACGGCGGGAAATTGTTTTAGCTCTCTAGCATAGGGGCGAGGTTCTACAAGTCCTTGAGTTGATACGAGTACTGGCACGACGGCGATTGTCTACCGAAAGAGGAGATCGTTCCACTTTAGTAGACGGAACTTCCCAAGTCTTGCCGCTAAGGGCCAGTGAGCTTAACTTGCGCACTAAGGAGCCACTAGCGCGAGGCTCCCGCCTAAGGTTCAGAGAAGCACAGATGAAGCGCCTTTCTAAATTTGTCCGATCTATAGCGATCTTGGTGCTTTTTTTGCAGTGTTGTTCGGCCGCTTTTGCGCAGGGTGAGAAAAATGACTTCGGCGGAAACAAAGATACTTCCCGAACCGGCCTAACCGGGGCAGGAGCGGGAGGCATTAGTACAACGGCCGAAAAACCCGGAGGAGCGGATGGCTTGGGAAACCCTTTACTCGGAGGGCGCCATCCGCTTTACCGGTTGCAACCCAGCGACGTAGTGGAGATAGATTTCGTTGTCGCACCCGAGTTCAACCAGACTCTCACCATACAACCGGACGGTTACGTCATGTTGAAAGATGCAGGCATGGTGGAAGTGCAGGGACTAAATCTGGAGGAGTTCAGCGAAGCGGTGCAGAAGGCGTACCGCGGCTATCTGCACGATCCGAAAGCGGCAGTAACGCTGAAGGATTTTGAGCGGCCTTATTTCATTGTGGGAGGAGAAGTCGGAAAGCCCGGCAAATACGAATTGCGCTCGGACACGACCGTGGTCGAGGCGGTACAGATTGCTGGAGGGCTAACCCAACAGTCGAAGCATTCCCAGGTGGTGCTTTTTCGGCGCGTGAATAACGATCTGATGGAAACTCGTCTGCTCAATCTCAAAAAGATGCTGAAGGACCGCAGCCTTAAAGAGGATGCACATCTTCGGGCCGGAGATTTGATTTTTGTTCCGCAAAACTCGATTTCGAAAATCGCGCGCTTCCTGAGCAAGCCTTCCGTAAGCATGTACATGAACTCGACGCAGTTTTAGAAAACGATTTGCTCGCATGTCAGACGAAGACCTAATTCGCGCGCGAGAGTTGAGACCCACGCCGACCCTTCGGGAATTGGCGATGGTCCTGTTCCGCCGGCGACGGGTCTTCCTTTGGGTCTCGGGTTTCGTGTTGACAGCTGCGGTTCTGTATGCGTTTGCGGGGACGAAATATGAGGCCAAGATGAAAGTGCTGGTGCGACGAGGGCGTGCCAATGCTCCGATGACCGCGGAGGAGAACGCACCCCTAGACTTGACGCGAATGGTGATCACCGAAGAGGAATTGAATTCAGAAGTGGAGTTGCTGCGGGACGATGAGGTCCTCCGCAGGGTGGTGCAGGAGACCGGTTTGGGAGGGCGGGATTGGTTGCACTTTCTGCGGATGGGCGAGGGCAATGCAGAACGGATCGAGCGGGCGGGGCGGCGGCTGGCGGCGAAGCTGGAAGTGGAGCCGGTAAAGAAAACCAACCTGATTGCAGTCCGCTATGCGGCGGACGATCCGCAAACCGCGGCGAAGGTGCTGCAGTCCGTGGAAAAAGCTTATCTGGAAAAGCATATGGAGGTGCATCGCCCCAACGGGGGGCATCGCTTTTTCGAGCAGCAGACAACCGAATCGCGGCGGCAATTGGAAGAGGCCAAACGAAAATTGCTGGATTTTACGGCGACGCGGGGAGCCGTGGCGGCGGCGGAGCAACGTGATCTGGCGCTGCAAAAGTTGAGCGATGTGGATGCCAGTTACCGCCAGACGCGAATCGATCTGGCGGAGACGCAGCAGCGTGTATGGGAACTGGAGGCTCAGTTGCAGAAGCTACCGGAGCGCACAACCACTCAGGTTCGCATGGCAGACAATCCGGAGCTGCTGAAGGCGTTGAAGTCGAGTGTGTTGGATCTGCAATTGAAGCGGACCGCGTTGCTGACAAAATTCGAGCCGAGCCATCGCCTGGTGCAGGAAGTGGAGCAGCAGATTGCGCAGGCGCAGGCGACCATCGCATCGGAGAATGCCTTGCCGGTACGAGACGAAGTCACTGATAAGAACGCACATTATGAATGGGCGAAGTCACAATTGCAGGCGGCCCAGGTCCAGTTAAGGGCACTGCAAGCCCGGGAGGCCGCGACCAGTCAGCAGGAAGACGCGTACCGATCGGTGGCGCGGCGGCTGGGCGAGGACGCTATTACGCAGGATGATCTGCTCAGTTCGGAGAAGGCTGCACAGGACAACTATCTTCTTTATATGAAGAAGCGGGAAGAGACGCGGATGGATGATGCGCTGGACGAGGGAGGGATTGTCAATGTGGCGATCGCGGAGCAGCCGGTCGCTCCTGCTTTGCCGTTGTGGTCTCCATGGACGGTGCTGGCGATTGGATTGGCCGCGGCGGGCGCGGCGGGCACGGGCGCGGCATTTTCCACGGACTATCTGGATCCTGCCTTCCACACACCGGAGGATGTCTTGGCGTACTTGAATTCCCCGGTTTTGGCATCGCTGCCGCGAAGGCCGCGAGGAAGGCTCCCGGCATGAGAGAAGTGCTCATGAGTTCCGGGCTATTTGTTGCGCGGACGGTCGAGCGGGAGCGCGTGCGCCCAGAAGACAGGAACTTAAAGCAGGTGGATGGCTGGAGTCCGGAAGACTTTGCCCGGGAGCAGATCCGAGGGCTGGTGCGCCAGGTATTCTTTTCGAACGCCGAACGGCCGGTGCGGCAGATCGTATTCAGCGCGGCGGGACCAGAGACGGAGGTGCAGAATCTCTGCTGGCGAGTCAGTGAAGCACTGGCGCTAGAGACCATGGGAAGCATCGCCCTGGTCGGAGATTATCCGCATGCTGTGCAGGACGCAGAGGGCTATGCGACTGAAATGACTGCGACTGAAACGACTGCGACTGAAATGGCGAACCCACTGGCTGAAGAGAGTAGTAGCGGACTGCGGCGGGCTGCAATCCGATTGAGAGCCAATCTGTGGCTGGTGCCGCCGGCAGGAAACAGGGGAGATCAAGCTACTACTGCCGTGTTGCATTCGTACCTGGGCGCACTGCGCACGCAGTTCGAGTACTCGATCGTTGTCGGACCATCCGCCGCGGAGACGAACGCTAGGGCGATGGCGCAAGCTGCAGACGGGATCGTTCTTGTGCTGTCGGCGCATCACACGCGGCGGATCACGGCACGCAAAATCAAGGAGAACCTGGAGGCGGCGCGGGCGCGCCTTCTGGGAACGGTTTTGGGCGATCGGGTCTTTCCCATTCCGGAACGGATTTACCGGAGATTGTAAGGGACAGGCGGTGGGAATTCAGGGCTACAAGTGAAATGGGTCTGTAAGTGTCTTCTCCTTTTATTAATTCCGGGCGGCAACAACCCCAGGTTGTGGACTGGGCCCGCTTGATTCCCGGAGGAAGTCCGGATTTTCGTGCCGGAAAAAAGAAGCCGGCTCGGTCAGTCAGACCGTTGGCATCCGAAAAAGTGTCGGAGATCACGGTCGAGGTGGTGGCAGGCGCGCCGGAGGACGTGCGCACATTATTCCTGCCGGGCTTGCTGCAGAGCCGCATCGAAGGGAGACGATTGCGTTCAATGGCGGCCGACTTCGCCTTAATCGCGCTGAATTGGCTTTTAATTGGAGCGGTCCAAGTCCCGCTGCGAGGGCTATTTCCCCATGTAAGGCTCTTCGGTTACGCTGCGGGCGCGCCGGCCTCTCTGCTGGGTATTGCTTTACTTCACGCCGCGCTGCTCACTCTGATGGGTTATGCCGAAGGACTCGATATTGAAGACAACGATCTGCGAGTTCAGGCTCGCATTCTAGGCAAATCCATTTTGTGGGTCACTACTCTGGCGTGCTTCGCCTACTGCTTGCAGGGGGCGCCGTGGACGGCGAGCGGATTGTTCTGCGGCGCCGGTTTGTTGCACTTCGGCGCGCTGTGGGCGTGGCGGTGGCAGAGCGAGAGCCATGACCATAGCGAGCCAACGTCGGGCGAAGTGCGTAACGTTTTAATTGTGGGAGCGGGGAGCGTAGGCCGGAGCGTAGCTTCGTATTTGGAGGGCCATCCCGCGGGACGCGCGGTGTGCGGTTTCCTGGATAACGACAGGCCGCTGAGCGACAAAGTGATCGGGCGCGTGCACGATCTAGCTCGATTGGCGCGGATGGGATTTGTGGATGAGGTCATCCTGGCGGCGCCGCACGATCGGGGCCTGATACTGCAAGTACTGCGCGAAGCGCGTCGTTTGCGGTTGGACGTGGAAATTGTTCCCGATTTGTTCGGCTGCAAGCCGGCGGGGTTGGAAGTCAAGCGCGTCGGAGATTTGCGGATGATTTGCCTGCACGCGGAACGCTTGCCCGTGGGCGGGCTGGCCCTAAAACGGGTGTTGGACGTGGTGGGGGCTGGGCTGGCACTGATGCTACTGTCGCCGGCACTGGTGGCGATCGCGGGGTTGATCAAGTTGGAATCGCGGGGCGCAGTTCTATATTGCGCAAGGCGGGCGGGACGGAAGGGGCGATTGTTCCGCTGCTACAAATTTCGCACCATGGTGAGCAATGCGGATGCGTTAAAAGACCAACTTCGGGAGGGCAATCAGAGGTCCGGGCCATTCTTCAAAATGGCGGATGATCCGCGAATTACGCGCCTGGGACGTTTCCTGCGGCGCTACAGCCTGGATGAACTCCCGCAACTGGGGAACGTGCTGAAGGGGGACATGAGCTTAGTGGGTCCCCGTCCGCATCCGCTGGACGATTTTGCCGCTTATGAGATCGAGCATCTGGCGAGGCTCGACGTGCCCCCCGGAATCACGGGGCTATGGCAGGTCTCGGCGCGTCGCGATCCATCTTTTCAGCGAGCCATGGAACTGGATCGAGAGTACATCCGGACCTGGAGCATGAAATCGGACATGCGAATTCTGCTGAGAACTTTCTTGGCTGTAGCGAGGGGGAGTGGAGAGTGACGGAATCGATCTCGCTAAAACCGCCACGGCCGGGGATCGGAGGCGATTTCCCGGTTTGGGCAATGAGGGCAGTTCTGCGTCCCATGCAGCTGTTGATGGCGGCGCCTTCGCTGCTATTTCTGGCGGCGCTCACGGCCATGCTGCTGCGGCATCCGGATGTCGCGTTCTATGAGATTGATCGCGTGGCGTTCGGGCTCCTCTTTCTAGGGGTGATGGGTCGGGCGATTGTCCAGCGGCAACGGCTGTTCGTGGTAGAGCGGGCCATGTGGCCGATGATCGGCCTGACTGGGCTGGCCCTTGCCAGTGTGGTTCGACAACCGTTCAATCCCGAGACCTGGAGCCTGCTTGCTTCGAAGTTCATTGTTCCTTTCGTGCTTTTTCATTTGGCGGGGCTGGTGTTCACGCAGGAAAAGAAGTTTCGGCAATTTGAAGTGTTCGCCCTGGTGGTGCTGGGCTATCTGAGCTTAACCGCAATCGCGTTCTTGTCGGGTGCGCACTCGCTCATCTTTCCTCGGTTCATTCTGGACGAAAGCCTGGGGTTTCACGCCGATCGGGCGCGAGGGCCTCTTTTGCAGGCGGTGGCCAATGGCGTCACGTTGAACATACTGGGGTTGTTGGCTTTGCATGCCTACCAGCGAGGAAGCGTACGCGGCGTAAAGATTGCGGTTTTGTTGGCCTCGGTGCCGATCGCAATCCTGGCCACAATGACGCGAGCGGTCTGGCTGTCTTTCGCCGGGACCGTCATCGTATTGATTTTTCTTTCGGAGAATCGCGCTCTGCTGCGCGCGTGCCTCGGCCTTGTTTTGATGGCAGCAGCAGGGCTGGCTGTGGTTTTAAGCTCGCACGAGACGCGCAGCGCGTTAAGCGACCGCCTGGAGGAGCGCGGGCCCGTGGCATTTCGCGCGGCTGTTTATGCGGGCGGCTGGGACATGTTCTTGGAGCGTCCACTGACCGGATGGGGCTTTCACCAGATGCCAGGGGAGTTGCCCCGGCATGTCAGTGGATACGAGGAAAGAGTTTTGTATCCGCACAACACGTACCTGGAAGTGCTGGTGGAGCATGGGATGATGGGGCTGGCGCTTTATTTGTGGCTGATGTGGGAGTTGTGGCGGCTGGGGCGAGGGGCGATGCCGGCTGGAGAGAAGCACGGTTTTATCGATTCGCAGTTTCATCGTATGTGGCCTATTTTGCTAGCCGTTTATTGGGTGAACGCAGCCATGGTTGTAATGAGCTATCAATTCGTGAATGCCCTGGTTTTCACGATGGCTGGCATGCTGGCCGCGCAGCGCCGAAGAGCGGAGGCTTGTCGGTCATGCTGACGGTGGCTTATCTCGCCAATCAGTTTCCCTCCGCGGTCGAACCTTACGTTGCTGAAGAGATCGAGGAGTTGCGTGGGCGCGGAATTCGTGTGATTGCGGGCAGTGTGCGGAGGCCCGTAACGGATGAAGGTTCCGCTCGCAAGTGCGCGCCTGAGATCGTGTTGCAGCCACTCAAGGGAATTGTTCTGCTGCAGGCAATCTCGCTCTGCATGCGGCAGTGGAAAAGGATTTCACCGCTCATCGCGCGCGTCCTTTTTCACAGCGCTGAAAGACCGCTGAAGCGGATGAAAGCGCTGGTACATACGGGGTTGGGGGCCTGCTACGCGGCGCTACTGGAAGGACAAGGGGTCGAGCACATCCATGTCCATCACGGATATTTTGGATCGTGGATCGCAATGGTCGCGGCTCATCTGCTTGGCGTGGAATTCAGTATGACGCTCCACGGGTCGGACCTGCTGCTACATGGAACTTATCTCGACGTGAAACTTGAGAGCTGTGCGTTTTGCCTTACCGTTTCGGAATACAACCGGCGCTACATTCTAGAACGTTATCCCAAGGTGGATGCGGAAAAGGTGATCGTGGCGCGGCTGGGGGTGGAAGTGTCTCAGCCCGCGACCCTCCCCGCCCCGAAGCTGAATACGAAGGGTACCCCGTTCACGATCCTGGCGATGGGACGTTTGCATGTGGTGAAGGATCACGCGTTTCTGGTGAAGGCTTGCGCGCAACTTCGGCGTCGCGGTTTGCCCTTCGAGTGTTTCATTGCAGGCGACGGGCCTGAGTGGTGCAATCTCCGATCCCTGATTCGAGAATACGGACTGGAAGACCGGGTCACGCTTCTGGGGCATGTGTCGCGCCGGTACGTGAATTCGTGGTATGACCGGGCCGACGTGGTGGTACTCACGAGCCGAAGCGAGGGCATCCCGCTGGTGCTGATGGAGGCAATGGCACGAGGCAAGATTGTGCTGGCGCCGGATATTACTGGCATTCCTGAACTCGTGACTGCAGGCAAGACGGGATTTCTGTACGAAGCCGGATCGCTCAATAAGTTTGTGGCTCGGCTGCTCTTCATTCGTTCGTTGATGCAGGCGCCGGATGATCCCCAGCTTAGCCCTTACATTTTCTCGGCGGCCAGACAACTCGATCGGGTACGGCATGCGGCCCAAGCACATATTCTCCACAACTTTAACCGCAGGAAGAGTCTGGAATTATTCGGCGACTTGTTTCTCCAGCGGGTCGCCGCGCAAGCAGAAAGCGTTCCTCATGAGAATTTTGTACTGCAACAAATATAACTATCCCTTCAGCGGAACCGAAGTCTACCTGTTCGAACTCATGGAGTTGATGCGAGAGCAAGGCCACCAGGTCGCGCTGTTTTCAATGGCCGATCCCCGCGGAGAGCCGACTGCGTTCGATCAGCACTTCGCGACGCACATCGACTTCAAGGCTAAGTCGGGTTGGTGGAACAAGCCGCGGCAGGTAGGACATGCAATCTATTCGACGGACGCGCGCACGCGGATTCGGGCGATGATCGAGGAATTCCGGCCGGATGTGGCGCATGTGCGCAATATCTATCATCATTTGTCGCCGTCAATATTATGGGAATTGAAGGCGCAGAACGTTCCAGTCGTGTATCACTTGAATGACTTTAAACTGCTATGTCCAAGCTACAACCTGGTCGCGCAGGGGGAGACGTGCGAGGCGTGCAAGGGCGGTGAGTTCTGGCATGCGCTGAAGAAACGTTGTCATCCCGGGACAGGCGCGCTCGTGGCGTTGACGGCAGAGGCCTACGCACAGCGCTGGCTGGGTACATATCAGAAGTGCGTGGACCTGTTCCTGGCACCCAGCCAGTTTGTGCGCGACAAATTCGTGGAACACGGATGGGATGGGGGTCAGTTTGAAGTGCTGGCGCATTTTCAGAAGGCTCACACCTTGCGGGAGTCGAAGGCGAAGAACGATGGGCCGCTGCTCTACTTCGGAAGGCTGTCAGTGGAAAAAGGCATCGCTGATCTGCTGCGAGCCATGCAAAAACTTCCGCATCTGCGCTTGATCGTGGCCGGAGACGGACCGCAGCGCGAAGAGCTGCAGAAATTGGCGGGTTCGCCGGATTTGTCCAACCTTGAGTTTATAGGACACGTGGGTCGGGAGGAACGGGATTCGCTGATTGCCAAGTCGCGGTTCACCGTCCTGCCTTCCCACGCGTACGAGACTCTGGGAAAGACCATCCTTGAGTCCTATGCGGAGGGACGCACGGTAGTCGCCTCGGATCTGGGTTCGAGGCGGGAGTTAGTTCAGCACGGTGAGACAGGACTTCTGTATCGTACGGGCGACGTGGATCAACTCGCCGGCGCGATTCACTCTCTTGCGTCGAAGCCGGAGTTGGCGGAGAAGATGGGACTCGCGGGATGGGAGATGGTGAGACAACGCCACACACCTGAGGAGCACTATCAGAAGCTGTTGAGTTTATATGAAGGCCTCGTCACACGAAAGAGGACTCGAAACCCGACGAGATCCCAAACCTTGGAAGAGATCGCGCCATTGTCGCACCCGGCGTCCTCAGGGCCGACCCAGATTCCGATCACATCGAAGCAGAGAAATGCACTGCGGGTAGCGTTTATCGGCGGGCGCGGAGTGATCTCGAAATATAGCGGGATTGAGACCTATTACGAAGAGGTGGGAAAGCGGCTGGTGGAGATGGGACATGAAGTTACGGTGTATTGCCGCAATTACTTCACACCGGCGCTGGCGGAACACAAGGGCATGCGGCTGGTGCGGCTTCCGACGATCCGGTCAAAGCATTTGGAAACGCTGGTTCACACCTTGTTGAGCACCGCCCATGCAATAACCCAGCAATATGACATCGTTCACTATCATGCGCTCGGGCCGGCGCTGTTTTCGTCTCTTCCACGGTTACTGGGGAAAAAGACCGCCGTTACCGTGCAGGGGCTGGACTGGCAACGAAAGAAATGGGGACGGCTCGCATCCGCGGTGCTGCGGCTAGGAGAGCGAGCGTCGGGGTATCTTCCCGATGGGACGATGGTGGTTTCGCAGGCTCTGCAACGACGTTACCGCGAGGTCCACGGGATTGAAGCGTTCCATGTGGCGAACGGGGGGGTGCTGCGAGAACGGAGTGAGCCCAGGAAGATTCTCGAGTGGGGACTCGAGCCGGGAAAGTATGTTTTGTTTTTGGGAAGATTTTCACCGGAGAAGGGCTGCCATCTGCTGGTCGAAGCTTTTGAGCACATCGATACAGATGTGAAGCTGGTTATGGCCGGAGCCTCGAGTTACTGCGACAAATACACTCGGCAGTTGCAGACACATGCCAGTGATCGCATCCGAATGCTCGCCTGCGCGTCGGGCGAGACCCTGGACGAACTTCTCACTAATGCCATGTTGTTTGTGCTGCCCTCGGATTTGGAAGGGATGTCGTTGGCGCTGCTGGATGCGATGGGAGCGGGACTTTGCGTGCTAACCAGTGATGTCCCAGAAAATTGCGAAGTGGTGGACGGAGCGGGATTTACTTTCCAGGCCGGGAGTGCGACAGATCTGGCAGGCCGGTTGCGCTTCCTGATTGCGAATCCTCAGCTGCGCGATGCCGCAGGCAGGATGGCAAAAAAGCGCGTCGAGGAACAGTATCAATGGCAGAAGATTGCCGGGGACATTGAGAAAACGTACTTTCAAGTTATGGGATGGGAATGGCTGCCTGCGCCGGAGAGAAAACCCGCCGCGAGGGCTGCAGCGGTGGCCGGGAGCGCGGGGCCGGAACAGAGGGCGGGGTAGCGGCGGCCCTCCCATTGCTAGAGACGAAGAAATCATTGACCTCCGTCGTTGCCGTTGCATAGACAATCGCAGACAAAAAGAAATCTCAACATCCGAGCAGAGGACGGAGCCAGCCCCGTCCTTTTTTTATTACAATCAAGTTCTTGCCTTGCAACGGACAGAGGTGCGGGCGGCGGACTTGATGCGAGCGGAATGTCGAATGCGAATATGATTCTAGTCACTGGCGGCGCGGGCTTCATCGGGTCCAACTTTATCCTGCAGCAGATGCAGGACGAATCTGTCTCGATGGTAAATCTGGACAAACTGACTTATGCGGGGAACCTGCACAATCTGGACAGCATTGCGCCGGACCGACGGTATGAATTCGTTCACGGCGATATTGGCGATCGCGGCCTTGTCGGGCACCTACTGCAAAAGCACCAGCCGGGCGCGATTGTGCATTTCGCGGCGGAAAGCCACGTGGACCGATCCATCCGTGGGCCCGAGGATTTCATTCGCACGAACGTCGACGGCACATTCGCGTTGCTGGAAGAGACGCGAGCCTACTGGGGAACGCTTTCGGATGAGGGGGGCAAGCGCTTTCGATTTCTGCACGTTTCTACCGACGAAGTATATGGCTCGCTGGGGCCGGACGACCCACCCTCTAGCGAAACCACACCGTACGCTCCGAACAATCCTTATGCCGCGTCGAAAGCCGCATCCGATCACCTGGTGCGCGCCTACCACCACACATACGGGCTGCCGACGCTCACTACGAACTGCTCAAACAATTATGGGCGCTTTCAGTTTCCGGAAAAGCTGATTCCGCTGATGATCCTTAACGCGCACGAGGGGAAGCCGTTGCCGGTTTACGGGGATGGGAAAAATGTCCGCGACTGGCTTTACGTGGAGGATCACTGCGAGGCGATCGCGACCGTGCTGCGAAGCGGGCGACCCGGAGAGACCTACAACATCGGCGGTTGGAATGAGAGGCCGAACATCGAAATCGTCGAGACCATCTGCGACCTTGTGGACGAGATGGCGCCGCGCGCGGCGGTCTCTCGCCGTAATCTGATTACCTTTGTGAAGGACCGGCCGGGACACGATCGGCGCTATGCCTTGGACGCGTGCAAGATCGAACGCGAACTGGGATGGAAGCCGAAAGCGACATTTGAAAGCGGCATTCGCAAGACGGTTCGTTGGTATCTTGAGAATGAGGAATGGGTGCGAGATGTGACTAGCGGAAGCTACCGGCAATGGGTCGCTACTCACTATTCCAGTTAGTTGCGCAGGACGACGCCATTCGCGATTCGAAAGACCGATCAAATCATGACGGAAGGCACGCGGCATAAAGGGATCATTCTGGCGGGCGGCTCTGGCACGCGTCTGTATCCGGTGACGCAGGCCATGGGAAAGAGCTTGCTTCCCGTGTACAACAAACCCATGATTTATTACCCGCTGTGCACGCTAATGCTGGCGGGAATCCGCGACATTCTGCTGATCTCGACTCCCGAGGACGTGCCCAAGTTCCAGACCGTCCTGCGGGATGGGAGTCAGTATGGAATTCGTCTGCGGTACCTGGTGCAACCCAAACCCGAGGGAATTGCGCAAGCGCTTCTGTTGGGAGAAAAATTTCTGGACGGCAAGCCCTGCGCCCTGGTTCTGGGGGACAATATTTTTTACGGCCATGATCTGGCGAAAGATCTGCGCGAGGCGGCGAGCAAAGTTGATGGAGCTCGAGTGTTCGCCTATCCGGTGCATGACCCGGAGCGCTACGGCGTGGTGGAATTTGATACCGACGGACGCGCGTTGAGCATCGAGGAAAAGCCGGAGCGGCCAAAATCGCGCTACGCGATTACTGGCCTCTATTTCTATGATAACCAGGTTGTCGAAATTGCGAAATCGCTGAAACCGAGTGCGCGCGGCGAGCTTGAGATCACCGACGTCAACCGGGCCTACTTGAAAAAAGGGCAACTGGATGTTGTGGTAATGGGTCGGGGCATGGCGTGGCTGGATACGGGCACGCATGAATCGTTGATGGATGCGGCGCTCTACATTCAGGCAATCGAAAAACGACAGGGACTGATGGTCGCGTGCCCGGAGGAGATCGCTTATCGTTCCGGCTACATCACAGCGGCGGACGTCGAAAAGATCGGAAGCGCGATGAAAAACAGCAGCTATGGAGCGTATCTGCTGCAGCTTTTGCGGGAGAAGGTGTTCTGAGGTGAATGCCGTTCCGGAGACTCAGCAAGCCATGGAGGCGATCAAGAAAATCCCGACATCTTTGCCGGGTGTCGTCATCCTGGAACCGCGCTTCTTTGGCGACGAGCGCGGATTTTTTCTGGAGAGCTATAACGAGAAGACGTTCGCGAGCTTGGGGATCGAGGAACGTTTTGTTCAGGACAACCATTCCAGTTCGCGACGGAACGTCGTGCGCGGGCTGCATTATCAGATTAAACATGCCCAGGGAAAATTGGTGCGTGCGGTGGAGGGAGAGATTCTCGATGTCGCTGTGGACTTGCGCCGGAGTTCTCCGATGTTCGGCGGATGGGAGGCGGTGCGCCTTTCGAGCGAGAACAAACGCATGCTATGGATCCCGCGGGGCTTCGCGCATGGATTCCGAGTGATTTCGGAAAAAGCCCAGGTGCTGTATAAGGCGACCGACTATTATGCTCCCGAGTACGAGCGAACTCTTGCGTGGAATGATTCGGATTTGAAGATTGACTGGGAATTGGAAGACGAACCGATCGTCTCTGCGAAAGACCAGCGTGGCACTCCTCTTCGAGATGCCGAGACTTTCGAATAGGCGCACACTACCAAATGAAAGCAATGATTCTTGGCGCCTCTGGTCTCCTAGGCAAGGCGCTCATGCGCGAATGGACTGGAGATGAGATTGTCGGCCTCGGCTCGCGCGATGTCGACATCCGCGATTCGGACAAGGTGCGGGAAGTCGTGCAGAAGGTTCGCCCGGAATGGATTGTGCTGGCGGCGGCGTACACCAATGTGGACGAGTGCGAGAGTCATCCCGATCTGGCGTTTGCGGTGAACCGCGATGGGGCGGTGAACGTCGCGAAGGCGGCAAAACAGACGCGTGCAAAGCTGTTGTTTCTCAGTTCCGATTACGTGTTCGATGGAAAGAAAATCTCGCCCTACGAAACGGGAGATTCGCGCAATCCGCAGAGCGTTTACGGGCGTTCCAAGGCCGAGGCGGAAATCCGGTTGCAGGAAGTGTTGCCGGAGTGCTGCATCGCTCGCACTTCCTGGTTGTTTGGGACGGGCGGCAAGTGCTTTCCGGACACGATTCTGAAACTGGCGGCGACCCGGGCGGCTTTGGATGTGGTGAATGACCAGCGTGGATGTCCGACCTACGCCGCGGACCTGGCTAGGGCGATCATTGAGTTATGTCGCCACCAGGCGAGCGGGATCGTGCATGCGACGAACGCCGGGGATTGTTCGTGGTTCGAATTTGCGCGTGAGATCGTGAAGCGCGCTGGCCTCGCCACCGAAGTTCACCCGGTCAGCACCGAGCAGATGGCGTGTCCGGCGCCGCGTCCGGCGTATTCGGTTCTGTCGCCGAAGAGCCTGCAACGATATGGAATTACCATGCCTGCGTGGCAGGATGCATTAGAGAGATATTTGCGGGAACGCAAGAACTGACGTTCTTCGACCGTTGATTCGTCTGATGCGAGGCTGATACGATGCGGCAGGGTTCGTGTCATTGAAATCCATCCTGAATTACATCGACGGGCAGTTTGTACGCGGAAAGCGGGAGTTCCCCGACGTGAACCCGGCGGATGGAAGCGTGATCGCGCAGGTCAGCGAAGCGGATCACGGTCTTGTCGATGATGCGGTACAAGCCGCTCGCAAAGCCTTGCGAGGCGAGTGGGGCCGGTTGTCGATTCCCGCGCGCGCTGCCCGCCTGCATAAAATGGCCGACGCGATCGAAGCGCGTTTCGACTGCTTCGTCGCCGCCGAGGTTGCGGATACGGGCAAGCCCGTGGCACTGGCTTCAAGGCTGGATGTTCCGCGCGCGGCGGCGAATTTTCGCGTTTTTGCCGACCTGATCAAGATGGCGGGCCTGGAATCCTTTCAGACGGAAACGCCAGACGGCAAGAGCGCGCTCAACTATGCTGTGCGCAAGCCGCTCGGTGTCATTGGAGTCATCACTCCCTGGAATCTTCCTCTCTTATTGCTGACCTGGAAGGTTGCTCCGGCGCTGGCGTGCGGCAATACCGTGGTCGTGAAACCTTCCGAGGAAACTCCCGCGACCGCAACGCTTCTCGCCGAGGTGATAAAGGAAGCCGGAATTCCCGACGGGGTGTACAACGTAGTCCACGGCTTCGGGCCAAACTCTGCGGGAGAGTTTTTAACGCAGCATAATGATGTGAATGCAGTGACCTTCACCGGCGAGTCGCACACTGGCGCCGCCATTATGAAGACCGTGGCAGCGTCGGTGAAGCCTGTTTCTTTTGAGCTTGGCGGCAAGAATGCAGCGATCGTATTTGCCGACTGCGATTTCGAAGAAGCGGTGAATGGGATCAGCGAAGCTGTATTTCTCAACACTGGGCAGGTTTGTTTGTGTGCCGAGCGGGTCTACGTCGAGCGCGCAATTTTTGAACGGTTCGTCGAGGCGCTTCATCGCCAGTCGGAAAGTCTCCGCGTTGGGTCCCCGTTGGAAAAGACCACGGATCTTGGGCCGCTGATTTCATCGCAGCATCGCGAGAAAGTGCTTTCCTATTACCGACTCGCACGCGAAGAAGGAGCGACGCTGGTAGCCGGAGGCGGTATTCCCGAGTTCGGCAATGTGCTCGACAACGGCTTCTACGTGCAACCGACGATCTATACTGGGTTGCCGGAATCGGCGCGCTGCGTGAAGGAAGAAATTTTCGGGCCGGTGTGCCATGTCGCTCCTTTCGATACGGAGGAGGAAGCGGTCAGTCATGGCGAATGATACGAAGTACGGACTGGCGGCCTCGATCTGGACGACGAACTTGAAGCGCGGGCACCGAGTGGCGCAGCAGATGAATGCCGGAATCACGTGGGTGAATTGCTGGTTCTTGCGTGACTTGCGGACGCCCTTTGGTGGCATGGGGCTTTCTGGAATCGGACGCGAAGGCGGCGTCCATTCGCTGAATTTTTATTCGGAACTGAACAATATTTGCGTTCGGCTTGTGATGCTTGACTGCCACTGCAGAAGCGCATGGGGAAAGTGGAAAGCAAAATTATTGAGGGGAAAGCCAAGCCGCGCGGCAAATATCCGCACGTCAAGCGCGCGGGCGATTTTCTGTTTGTTTCCGGGACGAGCGCCCGCCGCGCCGATAACACCATTGCTGGCGCGGAGGTCGACGAATTTGGAACGACGCATCTCGATATCCGAGCGCAGACGAAGGCAGTCATGGAAAATATGCGCGACATCCTGGAAGCCGTGGGCGCGCAACTCGAAGATGTCGTCGAAGTGACGACCTACCTCGTCAACATGAACGACTTCGCCGGATACAACGAAGTCTATGGTGAATACTTTGACTACGATGGGCCCGCTCGAACGACGGTGGCGGTTCACCAGTTGCCGCATCCGCATTTGCTGATCGAAATCCGGGTCATGGCGTACAAGCCTGAGAAATAGGAGTTACTTATGCCGTCCATCAAGAACCTCAAGGCGTTCAACTTTCAGGCCTGGATCGAAGAGAACAAAGAAAAGTTCAAGCCACCTGTGGGCAATGCGCAGGTGTGGGAGGACGGCGAGATGATGGTGACCGTGGTCGGAGGTCCGAACCAGCGCCGCGATTATCACGATGATCCGACCGAAGAGTTTTTCTACCAGTTGAAGGGCAACATTTTTATTCGCATCATGGAGACTCCGGGCAAGCCTCCGATCGAGATTCCTATCAAAGAGGGCGAGATTTTTCTGCTGCCCAAGCACATGCGGCATTCGCCACAGCGGCCGGCAGGCAGCATCGGCGTGGTCGTGGAGATGCCACGCCCCGAGGGCGCGCTGGATGGATTCGAATGGTATTGCCAGAACTGTCATCATCTGTTGCATCGCGCGGAAGTAAAGCTGAAGAGTATCGTGCGCGATTTGCCGCCTTTGTTTGAGCAGTTCTACAGCAACGAGAATCTGCGCAAGTGCAAACACTGTGGCGGGGTTCATCCCGGCAAACAGTAAAGATGCGAGTCATCGACATCCACAATCATTTCTTTCCGCGCACTTGGCCGGATCTGGCGGAGCGCTACGGCACGCCCGATTGGCCTTGGATCAAGCACACTGAGGCAGGTAAGGCCGAAATCATGGTGGGGAATCGATTCTTCCGCCAGATTAATTCCGCGTGCTGGGATGCCGAGGTCGGCTCAACGAAATGGATCGGGACGGCGTGGAGATGCAAGTGCTGTCGGCTACGCCGGTGCTGTTCGCATACCAGCGTCCGGCGGAGCATGCGCTGGATTGTGCGCGCCTGTTTAACGATGCCGCTCTAGAACTGTGCGCGCAGGGGAATGGCCGGCTGAAGTCGTTCTGCCAGGTGCCTCTGCAGGATATAGACGCGTCGTGCAAAGAGCTAAGCCGGTGTATCCGGGCTGGCCATCTCGGCGTGGAGATCGGCAATCACGTCGGAGACAAAAATCTCGACGATCCCGGCATTGTGACGCTTTCTGCATCACTGCGCGGATGAAGGGGCGGCGGTGCTAGTTCATCCGTGGGACATGCTGGCGCCGCAGCGCATGCCGAACTACATGATGCCGTGGACCGTAGGCATGCCCGCGGAGACGCAGCTTGGTATTGTTGCGATGATTCTGGGCGGAGCGTTCGACAAGTTGCCGGCGAAACTGCGTATCTGCTTCGCGCACGGCGGGGGAAGTTTCGCGTTTCTGTTGGGCCGACTGGAAAACGCCTGGCAGCATCATCCGGTGGCGAAGGGAGTTTGCGAGTTGCCACCCAGCCGCTATTTGAATCGCTTCCATGTGGATTCGGCAGTGTTCGACGAGCGCTCTCTGCAGTTTCTGGTGGGGACCATGGGAGCCGAACGCGTGATGCTCGGCTCGGATTATCCGTTTCCGCTGGGCGAACATCGCGTCGGTTCGTTGATTCGAACTAGTAAGTTGCCGGAACATGCAAAGTCTCTTTTGCTGGGAGGGAATGCAGGTTCGTTCCTTGGTTTCGGACAAAAGGATGCGGCGACCGCCGAGGAAGTCAGAGCTTCAAGGCAGGGAGCGCCGATTGTGCCGCACGGCGAGCAGCTTACTTACAGTTCGTATCTCAAGGTTCCGGAGCTATTGCAGCTCCAACATCCACAGTCTTCGCCGCAACATCACGATGAGTTGCTGTTCATCATCGTGCATCAGACGTACGAGTTGTGGTTCAGGGAATTGCTGCACGATCTGGATGCGGTGGTCGCAAATTTGCGGGCGGCGGGGACGAACCCAAAATCGCGCGACGAAGTGTATGAGGCCGCACGACTCCTGCGGCGATGCACAGAAATTACGCGAGTGCTGGTGGAGCAGTTTACGATTCTGGAGACGATGCTCCCCACACATTTTTTGGCATTCCGGGGCAAGCTGGAGCCGGCCAGCGGATTTCAGTCGGAACAGTTTCGCGAACTGGAGTTCCTGTGCGGCCTGAAGGACGAGAAAATGTTGCACTATCACCGGCCGACTCCCGAGGCCCATGCGCTGCTGGAACGGAGATTGCGCGAGCCTTCCCTGCACGATGTGTTCTTTGATGCGTTGCGCGCGATGGGCAAGCTGCACTTCGATGACAACGCCACCGAACGTGAGCGTTTCGACGCACGGGCCCAGGCGATCCTCTCACTCTACCGGGACGAACGCAGCCACCGCGACTGGATTGACGTATGCGAACGGCTCACGGAGTTCGACGAACTTGTGGTGAGCTGGAGGCTTCGACACATTCAATTAGTGGAGCGCGTAATTGGCGTGCGCATGGGAACTGGCGGGAGCGCGGGCTCGTCTTATTTGAAGCACACGCTAGACAAGAAGTTTTTCCCGGAATTGTGGGAAGCGCGAACGCTATTGACGGAATAGCGTGTGGTTTTCCCACGAAATCTCAATTCATCCTCGTTTGGTCATGACTGTTAAAGCCGAGACGATTTCGCTGATCGGCGCCGGGCTCACCGGACCGCTGCTGGCTCTTGGCTTGCGCAAGCGCGGTTTCCGCGTTGAGATCTACGAACGACGTCCGGATATGCGGCGCGTTCAAATCAGCGCCGGCCGGTCAATCAATCTGGCCCTGTCCACGCGTGGAATCCACGCGCTTACCGAAGCTGGGTTGTGGGACGAGATGCGAACAATCATCATCCCCATGAAGGGACGAATGATGCACTCGGCCATTTCCGAGCTCACATTTCAGCCGTATGGGAAGGACGAAGGGGAAGTCATCAATTCGATTTCCCGTGCCGAATTGAATATTTCGCTGATGAATGCGGCCGAAAAGCAGGGTGTAAAGATTCACTTTCAACAACGTTGCACCGGAATCGACCTCAAGACGGGCACGCTGCAGTTGAGAGACGAGGGCAGCGGCGAGGAACGAACGCTTGGGTCGAGGGTCGTCATTGGTTGTGATGGGTCGTCGTCGGCGATCCGCGGCGAAATGCTGAAACTAAGCCGCTTCAACTTTTCACAGCAGTATCTCGACTATGGGTATAAGGAACTCACAATTCCGGCGGGCCCAAACGGAAAGCATGTCCTGGTGACGAACGCTCTTCACATCTGGCCACGCGGCAACTACATGCTGATTGCATTGCCAAACGTCGATGGGACGTTTGCGTGCATTCTCTTTCTGCCGTTCGAGGGCCCCGACAGCTTTGCCCAATTGGCCACGCCGTCTGCCGTGATCGAGTTTTTTCAGTCGCGGTTTCCCGATGCGGTACCGCTTATGCCGGAACTGGCCGACAACTTTTTTGCCAATCCCACCGGCGCGATGGTGACGATCAAATGCTCGCCCTGGCACGTGGAAGGTCGAGTGCTTTTGCTCGGCGATTCTGCACATGCGATTGTTCCTTTCTTCGGGCAGGGAATTAATTGCGGCTTGGAAGACTGCACTTGCCTGTTGGAATTAATCGACCGGTACGCAGCGGACTGGCCGCAAGTCTTCAAAGAGTTCGAAGGGGCACGGAAAATCAACACCGATGCTATCGCCGACCTCGCAGTCGAGAACTTTGTGGAGATGAGAGATCGCGTTGCCGACCCGCGATTTTTGTTTCGCAAGAAGGTTGAGCTGGCACTGGAAGCAAAGTACCCTCAGCTTTTTGTTCCCAAGTACGCGATGGTGACCTTTCATCGCATTCCGTACGTGACGGCTTTGAAACGCGGGCAGCTACAGGACCGCATGCTGACGGAACTCTGTGACCCGATCGAGCGAATCGAAGAACTCGACTGGAAAAAGGCCGACAGGTTGATCCGCGGCCAACTAAAGCCTCTGGAGCTGGCTTAGTGTCCGGCCCCCGGTTTCAGAACGGTGAAGAGTTTGCGGCTGCGATGGATGCCAACGATCCTTTGGCGTCATTCCGGGATCGCTTCCACATTCCAAAAACCAAGACTGGCGCCGACTGCGTTTATCTGTGCGGGCACTCGCTCGGGCTGCAGCCGAAAACCGCGAGCGCCTATCTTGAGCAGGAACTGCGCGACTGGGCACAACTCGGGGTGGAGGGGCACTTCCGGGCAAGTCACCCATGGATGCCTTATCACCGGATGCTCACGCAACAGACAGCAACACTGGTCGGAGCAAAACCGGCGGAAGTTGTGGTGATGAACTCGTTGACGGTGAACCTGCACTTGATGATGGCGTCGTTCTTTCGGCCCACGAGCGCCAGGCACAAGATTCTCGTTGAACGCGGAGCTTTCCCCTCGGATCAGTATGCGATAGAGTCACAAATCCGATTCCATGGGTTTGATCCCGCTTCGTCGCTGCTCGAGCTCACGCCTCGCGAGGGCGAGTCTTGGATGCGCGATGAAGATATTGAAGGTCTGATCGAACGCGAAGGGGACTCAATTGCGCTGATCTTCGTCGGAGGAGTCAACTATGTCACGGGCCAAGCATTCGACATGGCAGGAATTACGAAGGCAGCACAGCGCAGGGGATGCGTCGTCGGATTTGATTTGGCCCATGCTGCTGGAAATATCCCGCTGCAGCTTCACGACTGGGGGCCGGATTTCGCAGTATGGTGCAATTATAAATATTTAAACGGCGGCCCGGGATGCGTTGGAGGATGCTTCGTCCATGAGCGGCATGCGCGTGCGTGGGAATTGCCGCGCTTCGCAGGCTGGTGGGGCCACGATGAAAAGACTCGGTTTCAGATGGGGCCAGACTTTCATCCGATGGTGGGCGCGGAAGGCTGGCAGGTGAGCAATCCTCCGATTCTGGCGCTCGCCGCCTTGCGTGCTTCCCTGGAAATTTTCTCTGAAGCTGACATAGAGCGCGTGCGTGCCAAGAGTGTATCGCTCACGGAATATATGCAATTTCTGCTCGACCAACAATCTTCGCCTAAGTTTTCCATCATCACGCCACGTGAGAAAGAGCGAAGAGGCGCCCAGCTTTCCATTAGGTTGTCAGCTTTTGGCCGCACAGTGTGCGACCAGTTAGCCGCCGCGGGAGTAATCGGGGACTGGCGGGAACCAGACATCTTTCGCGTCGCCGCAGTACCGTTGTACAACTCTTATCAGGACGTTTACGATTTTGTGCAACGTTTTACTGCCGCACTATCGTAAATCTTTATGCCGCCGGCGACTTCAGTTACCTCGGTAATAAATACGAGAGTTTCCGCGACCGTACAATCCTGAATGTGGGGAAAACTCCGCTTCAGCACGCCCGCAGGTGGACGGCCATCGTGTGCATGGTGGTCTGCGTTCACGTTCTTTTGTCGGTGCTTGCACCGCGCGGATTTGTTCTCACAGCTTTTGGCGACATTCTTCAAAACATCATTCTTGTATGTGCAACATTGGCCGTTCTTGCCAACGTGAGGACGCCGTCCCCGAAAGCCCGCCTATTCTGGGCGCTTTTGGGGCTAGGTTTGGCAATGTGGCTGGCCTCGCAACTCATGTGGACTTACCTGGAAGTCTGGGTGCGGCATGAGGCGCCAAATCCATTTGTCGGGGACGTGATTCTTTTTCTGCACATTGTACCGATGATGGCCGCCGTGGCAGTCCAACCGCATGTTAAACAGGATGACCGCTCGCTGCGAGTCGGAACGCTCGATTTCGCACTTTTGTTTACCTGGTGGCTTTTCCTGTATCTGTTCGTCTTGATTCCGTGGCAGTATGTGTACCCGGCGGAATTGGTGTACGGCAGAAGCTTTGACCTGCTCTACGTTGGCGAAGAACTGGTACTGGCGACGGGCTTGATGCTGGTATGGCGAAGAAGCCGCGGAGCCTGGCGCAGCCTTTACTTCCATCTGTTCGTGGCATCGCTCCTCTATTGTGTCGGCTCACTGATGGCCAGCGAGGCGATTGACCTGCATCTCTATTACACGGGGAGTCTGTTCGATGTGCCTCTGGTAGCCGGAATGGTCTGGTTTGTGCGGATTGGCCTTTTGCCACGCGAGATCACGGCACCGAATTCATTCGAGGAAGTCCCAAGCCGCGGTTACGAAATTTGGAAAGCGCGTCTAGCGATGGTGGCGGTATTCATCACTCCATTAATGATGGCGTGGGCACAATTCGGCGGAGATGCGCCGCAGAGTGTTCGCACTTATCGGCTGCTGCTGACCGTGGGTGTCATGCTCGTAATGGGCGCACTGGTTTTCGTCAGGCAACATTTATTGGATCAGGAATTACTCAGTCTGCTGCGATTATCGAAGCAAAACCTGGATGAGATGTGCCGGCTCAAGGATGAATTGGAGAACAAGGAACATTCGCTGCGTTGGCATAGTTCGGAGTTGCAGCGGAAGAACCTGGAACTGCAGGAGATCTCTTTCACTGACGTACTGACTGGAGTATGGAACCGACGCTATCTCGAGGAGATCCTTCCGGCCGAAGCGGGGCAGGTATTGCGAAATTACCAGCGCGCGCGGGAAAGTGAAGTTCGCAAGATGGATCATCGCGATCTCGTCTTCATCATGGTTGACATGGATTTTTTCAAAGAAGTAAACGATCGGCATGGCCATGGCGCAGGAGACAGATTGCTGCAACTCGTCGCGCAAAGGCTCTCCATGGTCGTTCGCAAGTCCGACGTGCTGGTGCGCTGGGGGGAGAAGAGTTTCTGATCATGAGCCGTTCGGCCGATCCCGCGGGCATTCCAGCATTCTGTAACCGCATTCTGGAGGTGATGGCGTCGGAACCCTTCGACCTTGGCCAGGGAATCCTGGTGAAAAAGACTTGTTCCGTGGGATGGGCCGCGTATCCTTGGAGCCGCGGCGCCTTCGAAGCGATTTGTGCCGAGGAATCCATTGCATTGGCGGACGCGGCTCTTTATCGAGCCAAGGCTCTGGGCAGAAATCAGGGTGTGGGAATTGTGGCGACGGATGCCGCCAGCAAGAATCCCGAGGCCATTAGTCTAGAGACAGTACGAGAGGGAAGTCCTCCGCTCGCACGTGTTATAAGAACGGAATGTCCCCATCGAGAGATGTTCCCGCAAGAGCTTGGTGAACCCCCGGAATCTATCAAGAAGTCCAGCCTTTAAATTCTCTGCTGTGCCAGGAAGGTTCCTCAGGTGCTTGACCTGTTGAGAGCGCGTTGACTACATTGAGTAGCCGCCTTCACGGCTGCTGAGGCATAACTACTAATGAATGTAAAAAATCCTTCGCGCAAGACGGGCCTTCGCCAGAAGGCACAACTCATGTCCGCCTCCGAAATCGAGCGCACGCTGGTGCGTCTGGCTTACGAAATCGTCGAGAAGAATGGCGGGATCGATGGCCTGGGGCTAGTCGGAATTCGCCGTCGTGGAGTTCCAATCGCCGAACGATTGGGCAAGATCATCACGCGCATTGAGAACGCGAAGGTTCCCGTTGGAACTTTGGATATTACCTTTTACCGCGATGATCTCTCAACACTGGGACCAAAGCCGGTGGTGCAGGAGAAGGAGATTGGATTTGAGATTGAGGATAAAAATATTGTGCTGGTCGATGACGTTCTGTTCACGGGACGCACGACTCGCGCTGCGCTCGACGCACTTTTTTCTCACGGCAGGCCGCGGCGGGTGCAACTGTGCGTGCTGATCGACCGCGGGCATCGCGAGATTCCTGTCGAGGCGACGTTCGTGGGCCGCAATGTGCAGACCACCATGAACGAAGTGATTGAGGTGAAGCTGACGGAGGTCGATGACGCGGAAAAGGTGCTGCTGATGGAAAAATGACTTATCACGCGAATCGATCGCAGAAAAAAACTAAGGACGGTGGATTGACCCACCGTCCTCTTGTTTGGCAAGAGCAACTTGCTAAGCGATTCTGGCGCAGACTGCCTTGGTTTGGGTATAGAGGCTGAGGGCGTCGTGTCCCATCTCGCGTCCCCAGCCGGACTGTTTGTAGCCGCCGAAGGGCAGCGCTGCATCGAAGATGTTGTAGCAGTTGATCCAGACGGTGCCAGCGCGAAGCTGCTCCGCCATACGGTGTGCCTTGCCGATATCGCGTGTCCACACCGCAGCGGCCAAGCCGTAGTCGCTGTCGTTGGCGCGCGGAATGATTTCCTCCGGGTCCGTAAACGGCATCGCCGCCACGACTGGTCCGAAGATTTCTTCCTGTACGACTTTCATGCTTTCTTGCGTGTTCACCAGTACCGTGGGTTCAACAAAGTAGCCGCGGTCTCCAGCCTTGTGGCCTCCGGCGACAGCCTTTGCGCCTTCGGAGAATCCGGCCTCAAGATATCCGCAAACGCGATTCAGTTGTTCTTCTGAGACCAGAGGGCCCATCTGCGTATCGGGATCAAGACCCGAGCCGACTTTAATTTTTCGGGCATGCTCCGCGACTCCTTCCACGACCTGATCGTAAATCGGTTTCTCGACGTACAGCCGTGAACCCGCGCAGCAGCACTGCCCGTGATTGAAGAAAATGGCGCTGGCGGATCCCGGGATGGCGATTTCGAGATCGGCGTCCTTAAAGACCACGTTGGGAGATTTGCCGCCCAACTCCAGAGAAACTTTCTTAAGATTTCCCGTGGCTGCGTGGACGATCAACTTACCCACTTCGGTGGACCCGGTGAAGGCGATTTTGTCAACATCGGGATGAGCGGCTAGCGCAGCACCTGCGGTCTCGCCGTAACCTGGGACAACATTGACCACGCCTTCAGGGAAGCCGGCTTCCATGATCAGTTCGCCGAGACGCAGCGCGGAAAGCGGGGTTTGCTCAGCGGGCTTTAAGACCACGGTGCATCCCGTAGCCAACGCCGGACCCAGTTTCCACGCTGCCATGAGCAGTGGAAAATTCCACGGAATAATTTGGCCGACAACTCCGACCGGTTCTCGCAGCGTGTACGCGAGATACTTTGCGCCGGGCGTATAAGGGACCGAGAGCGGAATTGTGTTGCCTTCGATCTTAGTTGCCCAACCCGCCATGTAGCGGAACAGGTCCACTGCGAGCGGGACATCGGCGGCCTTGGCGATGTTGAGAGGCTTTCCGTTATCGAGGCTCTCGATGTAACCGAACTCCTCGGTATGCTGTTCGAGCAAGTCGCCGAGTTTCCAGATCAGGCGGCCGCGCTGGGATGCGGTCATTCGACGCCAGGGGCCGTTGTCGAACGCCTTGCGAGCAGCCTTTACCGCTTGATTGATGTCTTCGCGATCACCTTCCGCGACCTGGGCCAAAACTTCGCCGGTAGCGGGATTGTATGTGGGAAAAGTCTTGCCTGATGCGGCATTCACCCACTTGCCATTGATCAACATTTTCCGTGGTTTGTCGATGAACTCCGCGACTTGCGGATGAATTTGAGGGGAAACTGCGATGCCCATAATGTCCTCCTTGGTCAAAACGAACGGCAACCAGATTGAAGCGGCGAAGCGGACCGGGGTATGCTAGCGCCGAGCCCGGAGAAATGCAATGGCGATCCGGCGCTGGATTATTCGCCGCTGAATTATTCGCCGTACGGGACCCAGATGTTCTTAACCTGGGTGGCGTGCTCCAGGAACCAGCGGCCCTCCGCCAGCTTTGAGTTGAACCAATCTATGGCGCGACCCTCGTTGGTCCAGACCTGCTTCAAGTTTCCAGTCGTCATCGCCTTCGCGGCAGCCACAGTAGCTTCGTCTCCGTAACACCAAAGCCCATCGATGTCATCGTGTTCCGCGAGCGTTTTCAGGAGCTGCGAGGCATAGCCCGTCACGATATTCACCGCGCCGCCGGGCAGATCACTTGTGTCGAAAAGCTGGTAGAGATCGCCGGTAATAAGCGGATATCTCTCCGACGGAACGGCAATCACGGTGTTGCCTGCGGCGAGCAGCGGCATCACAAGCGACAGGAAGCCCAACAACGGAGCCTCCGTGGGGCAGAGCACCCCGACAGTTCCGATCGCCTCGTTCATTGCGATTGCGATATTGCGGAACGGGGGATTATGTACGGCGCCGTCGAACTTGTCGGCCCAAGCAGCATAGGAAAAGATACGCTCGACGCCAAGTTCGACTTCCGCGGCGGCTTGCCTCTCTCCGACCGCCGCAGCCAGTCGCTTGGCGATCTCACTATGGCGCAGGGCGAGGTTCTCCGCGCAATAATACAGAACCTGCGCGCGATTGTGCGCCGTAGCCTTTGCCCATGTGTCGGCCTTACGAGCCGCTTCCACCGCGTTGCGAATATCTTTCCGATTGCCTAATGGAGCTTCGCCCAACAGGCTGCCATCCGGCGAACGCACTTCCATACTGTAGCCAGAATCGGGACGTGTCTGCTTGCCGCCGATGTAGAGCTTTACAGTGCGGTCGATGGCAGGCGTGCTGGCATCGGGCTTCTCTTCCGTTTGTCCGGCGACTTGTGCTGCGGCCAGAGATTTCGCGGCTGGCAGTGCCGGAGAGTGCTTGAACCACGAGGGCTCCATGTATTCGAGCAAGCCTTCTTTGCCGCCTTCCCGGCCGTATCCGCTCTCGCGGTATCCCCCAAAGCCGCAGGCCGCGTCGAATAGATTCGTGCAATTCACCCACACAACGCCGGCCTTGATTTGCGCGGCCACATGCAGGGCTACGTTGATGTTCTCGCTCCACACACACGACGCCAGGCCGTAGACCGTATTGTTGGCCAACTCAACGGCTTCCTTCGGAGTGCGGAAAGTCATCGCCGCGAGAACGGGACCAAAGATTTCTTGCTGCGCGACGATCGACGCAGGATGCACATTGCTCAGCAGTGTCGGCGGAAAATAAAAACCTCGCGACGGCAAGACAACTTGCGGTTGCCAGCAGGTTGCTCCTTCTGCAATGCCTTGGGCCACCATGCTCTGGATGCGATCCAGTTGCACGCGAGCGACAATGGCGCCGATGTCAATCGCCTTGTCGAGCGGCGGACCGATGCGCAGAGTGCTCATGCGGTCGCGAATCTTGGACATCAATGTCTCCGCGATGCTCTCCTGCATCAACAGGCGCGAGCCCGCGCAGCATACTTGTCCCTGGTTGAACCAGATTCCGTCGACGAGACCCTCGACCGCACTATCCAAGTCCGCATCTTCGAAGATGATGAATGGAGACTTTCCTCCCAGTTCGAGTGAGAGGCGCTTGTGGCTCGCGGCAGTCGCGCTGCGAATCGCGCGTCCGACTTCCGTCGATCCGGTGAACGCAATCTTGTCGACATCGGGATGCTTGACCAGCGCCTCGCCGGTCGAGCCATCTCCGGTCACGATGTTCACGACACCGGCAGGCAATTCCGCTTCCTGGCATAGTTCCGCGAACATGAGCGCCGTGAGCGGAGTAAACTCCGCGGGTTTCAAGACTACCGTATTTCCGGTGGCCAGCGCCGGCGCGATCTTCCACGCCAACATGAGCAGCGGAAAATTCCACGGAATAATCTGACCTACTACGCCACAAGGCTCATAACCCGGGAACTCTTGCTCGAGCAATTGCGCCCAGCCGGCATGGTAGTAAAAGTGCCGCGCCACAAGCGGAATATCGATGTCGCGGCTCTCGCGAATCGGTTTCCCGTTATCCATGGTTTCGAGAACCGCAAGAAGCCGCGAATGTTTTTGTACGAGGCGCGCGAGTGCGTAAAGATAACGTGCCCGAGCATGCGATGTTAACGCCCGCCATTTCGAAGACGCGGCGCGTGCGGCATCGACAGCAGCATCGATGTCCTCAACGCCCCCCTGAGCGACGGCGGCCAACGTCTCGCTATTCGAGGGATCAACCGTGTCGAAATATTTTCCGGCTGCCGGCGGTTGCCACACACCGCCGATGAACAGTCCAAAGCGCCTGCCGTGGCGCTCGAGCCATGCGACTGCCTCTTTCGGATCCTCAGGAGCGGGTCCATATTCCATCGTGACGAACTTTTCGGCAATGCTCATTGGGCTCTGCTCATTTGTTTTCGTTAGACCACGACCATTCGGCCGCACAATTTCCAACTACGCAATCGGATGACGATACTCGGCGGAATAGCGTCCGGTGGCGTAATGCTCCAATTGCCGCTCGATGTCTCCCAGCAAACTGCTGGCGCCGAAGCGAAAGAGCTCTGCACGCATCCACGACGGGCCGAGCTCTTCTTTCATCATGGCCAGCCAGTCGATCGACTGCTTTGCCGTGCGGATCCCCCCAGCCGGCTTGAAACCTACCGCCATTCCGGTTTGATGAGCGTATTCGCGAATGGCGCGAACCATGACCAAGCTTACCGGCAGCGTGGCATTGGTCGGTTCCTTGCCCGTCGAAGTCTTGATGAAGTCCGCGCCCGCCATCATTGCGACGAAGCTGGCGCGCGCCACATTGCGGAACGTCAGCAGATCGCCAGTGCCCAGAATGACTTTCATGTGAGTCGCACCACAAGCCTGCTTGAAAGCCGCGACCTCATCGTAGAGCGCCTGCCAGCGTCCGCCGAAGACATGAGCACGTGTGATTACGACATCGATCTCATGCGCTCCCGCTTCCACCGACCGGCGAATTTCCGCGACGCGTTCGGTGAGCGGCGACAGGCCGGCAGGAAATCCGGTGGAGACTACCGCGACGCGAATCCCGCTTCCCTCCAATGCATTCAGCGCGGTTTCAATGAATGCGTGGTAGACGCACACGGCGCCCACCTTGATGCCGAGTTCCTCGATCCCCAGTTTCTGTACTAGATCATGCTGAATGGGCTGACGCGCCTTCGCGCACAAACGTCGCACGCGCTCATCAGTGTCATCGCCAGAGAGTGTGGTCAAGTCCATGCAAGTAATCGCACGCAGAAGCCACGCAGCCTGCCATTCTTTCTTTACCGTTCGCCGAGCCACCTGCGTCTGGACGCGGCGTTCCACCGCGCTGGTGTTGACCCGAACTTCTTGCAGCCAATTCAGATCGAGAGGAATACCGACGTTCGGAAGAAGCGCACGTCCCTCGAGCACGGCAATCGTGTTCGACGCGTGAGCCTCTGGCGACGCGAGTGCGCTTTCAGACTTTCGCGCAAGATTGGGATATTCATGGTTAGCAGACATTGCAGCTTACCTTATATCGTTGCGGAAAACACGATCGTGCGAGCCATGAAACACAGGGGAATCCTTGAATTAGCAATTGTACGGCAGGCAATCTTACAACGCGAGTTCGATAGCCCTGGGTAGTGGCATGTAAAGCCAGCGGCAAGGAAAATACAGGGAATTATCAGGGAGGGTTTACAATGACGCACGATCCGGCGATTGCAGCGTGTCCCTTCATCTGCCCGGTGCATTCATCCTCTATGCGCAAGAAGAGAGTATCCGCCAACCTGCGAAAAAAGTTGGAGCAAGCAGCCGCTAAGGTGATGAAGAACGCGCATGCTCCGTACTCGAAATTCCACGTTGGCGCGGCGATCCTGCTAACGAACGGCAAAATCTTTTCCGGCTGCAATGTTGAAAATGCCTCCTATGGAATGACCAATTGTGCGGAACGAACCGCAATTTTCTCCGCGGTCGCGCAGTTGGGTCCGAAGATTGAGATTCAAGCTGTAGCGGTCGCCAACGATCATGGGGTCGCCTGTTCGCCATGCGGGGCCTGCAGGCAGGTGATTTACGAATTCGGTCCCGACGCCACCATTTTTTTCCAGGGCGCCACTGGCCCGAAGCAGGCGCATATCACTCAACTTCTGCCGGAAGGATTCCGATTACAGTGAGCCAGAAGATCTCTCCGCCGGAAACGTTTCGTGCAATTGATGTCATCCGCAAAAAGCGGGAGGGGGTTGAGTTATCGCGAGACGAGATCGAAGGGTTAGTAAACGGGTACACGAGTGGGGAAATTCCTGACTATCAGGTGTCAGCGTGGCTGATGGCGGTTGTGCTGAAAGGCATGACGCGGCCGGAGACGGCGGCGCTTACGGATGCGATGCTGCATTCGGGCGATGTGCTCGATCTTTCGTCGCTGCCGGCCAAGAAAGTCGACAAGCACTCTACCGGCGGAGTCGGCGACAAAACATCTTTGGTTCTGGCCCCTCTGGCCGCCGCCGCTGGAATTGCGGTTCCCATGATCAGCGGACGCGGTCTGGGCCACACCGGCGGAACGCTCGACAAGCTGGAGGCCATTCCCGGCTTCAACGTGAATCTTTCGGTGGCAAAGTTCCGGAGGGTGCTCGAGAAATGCGGCTGCGCAATGATTGGCCAGACCGCAGAGATTGCTCCCGCCGATCGAAAGCTTTACGCATTGCGAGACGTTACCGGCACTGTAGAAAGTCCCTACCTGATTTGCGCGTCCATCATGAGCAAGAAACTGGCAGAAGGTATCGATGCGCTGGTGCTCGACGTAAAAACTGGATCCGGTGCGTTCATGAAGAACGAGAAAGACGCAGCCTTTCTCGCCGAGCTAATGGTCGAAACCGGAGAGCGAATGGGCAAAAAGATAGTCGCGCTCATCACGGATATGGATCAGCCCTTGGGCAATAAGATCGGAAACGCGCTCGAAATAATCGAGGTCATTGAAGTCTTGCGCGGCGGCGGGCCAGAAGACTCGCGGGAACTCTGCCTGGAGTTGGCCGCGTGGATGTTGCATCTCGGCGGTGTCTCCCACACGGTTGCCGAAGGAAAGCAGCAGAGCGCCAAACTAATTTCATCCGGCAAGGCACTGGAAAAATTCCGGGAGATGGTTGAACTGCAGGGCGGTGATGCGCGGATCATCGACGATGCCAAGAGGCTGCCTCAGGCACAGCACACTCTGCAAGTTCCAAGCGCAAAGGCTGGGTATCTCACATCGATGCAGTGCGAGCAGATCGGCACTGCTTGCGTGATTCTCGGTGGCGGACGCGAGCGCAAAGAAGATTCCGTGGATCCTGCCGTCGGAATTGTGCTGCACAAAAAAGTTGGAGGGCGAGTCGCTCCCGGCGAGCCGCTCGCAACGATTTACTACAATTCCGAATCGAAAGCAGCACGGGCTCGGCAATTGATTGAGGCGAGTTGCGAAATAACCGATGCAGCGCAATCGACGAAACGGCCGCTCATCCATAGAGTCATCGAAAAGTCCGCGGAGAAAAACTGAATGGGACGATTCACAGGAATTCTTGGCCTGCTGACGATGCTGGGGTTCGCCTATATCTTCTCCACGAATCGCCGCGCCATTCGTCTGAAAACCGTCGCTTGGGGCTTGGGCCTGCAGTTCGTGTTCGCGATTTTCGTGTTGAGAATCGACGCGGGGCGAATTGTCTTCCAGAAAGCCGGAGATGGCGTAACGAAGCTGTTGAGTTACTCGTACGCCGGTTCCCACTTCGTCTTTGGCGACCTGGCTAAGCCGGGATCCCAACTTGGATACTTTGCATTCGGAGTGTTGCCCACCGTTATCTTCATCGCCGCTTTTTTCGCCGTGCTCTATCACTTCGGGATCATGCAAATCATCATCAAACTTTTTGCCTGGGTCATGACTCGCGTGATGGGAGCGAGCGGCGCCGAGTCGCTAAATGTGGCCGCCAGCATTTTTATGGGACAAACCGAAGCGCCGCTGACAATCCGTCCGTTTTTGCCAGACCTGACGCGGTCGGAACTTATGACGGTAATGACCAGCGGCATGGCCCACGTTTCCGGCGGAATTATGGCGGCGTATATATCCTTCGGCATTGATCCGAAACATCTGTTGAGCGCGGTAATCATGACCGCGCCGGGAACGCTACTGATGGCGAAGATGCTGGTGCCGGAAACTGAGCAGGCAAAAACTGCCGGACAGGTTGTGATGAGTGCCGAGGAGGAAAGAACCGAGAAGGAAGAGAACCTGCTCGGCGCAATTTCCCGAGGAACGACGGATGGCTTGCATTTGGCGCTAAACATTGCCGCAATGCTGATTTCGTTTCTCGCATTGATTGCGCTGGTCAACGGAATCTTCGGCGGCATCCATAATCATTTGGGCTGGTTCCCAGAGAGCCTGGAACAAATTTTCGGAGTGATCTTTGCCCCCATAGCCTGGGTGATTGGCATTCCGAAACACGATTGCCTGATGATCGGCAACCTCTTAGGCACGCGCATGGTCTTAAATGAATTGGTCGCATTTTCGATGCTGGGAGCGCAGAAAGCAGCGCTCGACCCGCGCTCGGTCACGATTGCCACGTTTGCCCTCTGCGGTTTCGCCAATCTCAGTTCGATCGGAATCCAGATCGGCGGCATTGGCGCTCTTGCGCCAAACAAGAGAGGCGAACTGGCTCGTCTTGGCGTGCGTGCCATGCTGGCAGGAACAATGGCCAACCTGATGTCGGCTTCAATTGCGGGCATGTTGCTTTAGGCCGCAGACCTCCGCGCTCAGCCGTTGGCGCGCGCTACCAGCAGAATTGCCAGCGCGTAAAAGACAAACATGAGCGCAAGGTAAACCTTCGCGCGAGTACCCGAACCCGCAAATTCCTTCCAGACCAACACTCCCCACAGCGCCGCGACCATCGGCGCCGATTGGCCGATAGCATAGGAAATCGCAACTCCCGTGAAACTTGCCGCCACCAGGTTGAAAACCATTCCAGTGCCCCAGATGACTCCGCCAGCCAGGCCGAGCAAATGGCCTGATGGCGGCGCGCTGAAGAAGCCGCTGAAATTGACCGGTTCCCCGACCAATGGCTTTTTCATGAAATAGATGTTCCACAAAAAACACGAAAGCAGAGCCCCGAGCGTGAGAAAAACAGCAACACTGTAAGGTCCGAGCGTAGTACCGTTCTTGGTGACGTGCGTCATCGAACGAGTCACGAACGGCGCCCACAGGCCCATCAGCACACCGGAGACCACGCAGGTGACGATGCTCTTGCGCGACACGGAGCGGCCGGCGCTGGCGAGACTTCCATAGGCCTTGCCATCGAGGATCACCGCCACCAACGCGCACCCGACACCGATTGCCAGGAACATGGCGTTGCCCTTGGGCTGCAGCGCATAGCTCAACACCACTCCGACCACCAGCGCGATTCCAATCGAAACCGGGAAGGCTACCGCCAGTCCCGCCATGTCGATTGCAGCCACCAGCAACAGATTTGCCAGATTGAAAATGGCTCCGCCGACAAGCGTGGAAATAATGTTTGAGGTATCTGCGGCCTGAACGTTATTCACGAAACTGCTGGAGTCGTGACCGGTGCTGCCCATGGTGAAAGCGAGAATCAAAGAAATCAAAAAAATGCCAATCGCGTAGTCCCAATAAAAAAGCTCGAAACGATAATTCTTGACGCCTTTGTAGGTGTTGGCCCATGAACCCCAGCAGATTGCGCTGGTGATCATCATCAACAACGCAATCGTTAGACTCGGCGGCGTGAACATCGTTGATCTCCCTGGGAAGGTGTGTAACTGTACTCTTCTTGGTCGCGAGTCACAAGTCAGAGGTGGCGCAGGAGGTTCTCGCCGCTCTGCTATGCTACGCCCGTGGCTCGCACGTTTCTCATCGACACCGACACGGCTTCGGATGACGCCGTCGCACTCATCATGGCTTTGCGTGCGCGAGACGTTCGCGTAGCCGCAATCACCGTCGTGGCCGGAAACGTGGACGTGCAACAGGCGACTCGCAACGCTCTCTACACGGTCGAGCTGTGCGGCGCAAAAGTTCCGGTCTACTCGGGCGCGGAAAAACCTCTGCTTCGTACGTATGAGAACGCGACCTGGTTTCACGGGTGCGACGGGCTCGGCGATCATAACTATCCTGCACCGCGACAGGCTGCGGAGGGACTGCACGCGGTCGACGCCATTATCGAGACGATCGCGGCCAACCCTGGTCTTGTTCTCGTTACGCTCGGCCCGCTGACCAACATTGCCATGGCGCTTTCGAAGCACCCCGAAATTGCTGCAAGTGTCAGCCGCTGCGTGGTCATGGGAGGCGCACCGTGTTGTGAAGGCAACGTGACGCCAGCGGCAGAGTACAACATCTGGGTCGACCCGGAGGCAGCCCGCATCGTGATGCACAGTGGACTTCCGATCGAGCTCATCGGATGGCAACTCTGTCGCGGAGATGCCGTGCTCCGCGAACCTGACATCGAGCTCGTCGAGGCATTCCATACCAAACTCGCTCACTTCGCCATCGAGTGCAACAGCCGCGCGCGGCAGGCTTACAAAATTCAAACTGGTGAAGATGGAATCTGCCTGCCTGACCCGGTTGCGATGTGTCTCGCCCTGGACCCCACGGTAGGAACTGAATGGAGCGAGCACCATGTCGATGTGGAGATTCACAGCGAACTAACGCGGGGGATGACGGTGGTGGATCGCCTGAATGTCGCGGCCGATGAGCGCAATCGGACCGTGTGGGGACAAGTGCTCAACGGGCGAAAATCCAAAGTGTGCTGGAGCATCGATAACAGGCGCTGGAAAGAGGCGCTCTACGCCGCCCTCCGCTAGAATACCTAGCTGTTTACTTGCGTATAGGTTGCGCGCCGTAAGAATTCTCCCTGCCCAGCACGCCCCATGAACTTTTCGCCTTCCACAACCACCCTGCCCCGCGAAAGAACTGTATCGGGCATGCCAGTGACCTGAATGCCCTCGAACATCGAATAATCGACGCGCATGTGGTGAGTCTTCACGCTGATCGTATGCTTGCGTTTGGGATCAAAAATCACCAGGTCGGCATCGCTGCCGACAGCGATCGTGCCCTTGCGCGGATATAGCCCAAACAATTTCGCGGGAGTGGTCGACACCAATTCCACAAAGCGGTTTGCGCTGAAGCGTCCGCTGGCTACACCGCCGGAATAGATCAGGCTCATGCGATGCTCTACGCCGGGACCGCCGTTGGGGATTTTCGTGAAGTCGTCGCGGCCCAATTCTTTTTGTTCCTTGAAACAAAATGGGCAGTGGTCGGTGGACACAACTTGCAGATGATCTTGCTTGAGGCCGTTCCACAATTTTTCCTGGTTCCATTTCTCGCGCAGCGGCGGAGTGAAAACGTACTTCGCCGCTTCAAAACCCGGCGCATCCATGTTATCGAGCGAGAGATATAAGTATTGCGGACAGGTCTCGGCGTAAACCGGAAGTCCGCGATCCCGGGCCTCGCGCACTTTTTCGAGCGCGTCGTTACAACTCAAGTGGACGATGTAGATGGGCGCGCCCGCCATCTCAGCGAGCGCGATGGCGCGTCCCACAGCCTCGGCCTCCGCGGTTGTGGGACGAGTCAGGGCGTGATACTTCGGCGCGCGTTTTCCTTCCGCCAAGGCCTGCTGCACGATGACATCAATGGCACTGCCGTTTTCGGCGTGCATGCAAACCATCCCGCCGTTCTTCGAAGTAGTCTGCAGCGCCTTGAAGATGCTGCCATCGTCGAGCATAAACACGCCTGGATACGCCATGAAAAGTTTGAAGCTGGTCACGCCTTCGTGCACCAGATCGTTCATCTCCGAAAGCTGCCCGCCCGATACGTCGGTCACAATGCAATGGAACGCATAATCGCAGGTAGCCTTGCTCGAAGCTTTGCTCATCCAGGTGTCGAAGGCCTGACGCAACGCCTGGCCCTTGTATTGAATCGCGAAGTCGATCAACGTAGTCGTGCCGCCGAAAGCCGCTGCGCGCGTGCCGGTTTCAAAGTCATCAGCGCTGGTTGTTCCGCCGAAGGGCATATCGAGATGAGTGTGTACGTCGATGCCCCCAGGTAGCACGAGTTTTCCCGAAGCGTCGAGGATACTCGTTGTGTTCTGCGCCGGAAGATCAGTTCCTATGGCCGTGATCTTGCCGTTCGCAATGGCAACGTCAGCCGGGTAGGTATCCGTTGCCGTCACTACGGAACCGTTTCTGATGATCGTGTCGAAACCCATTGACTCCTCCGCTGTGCCGGGCGCGTCCCTGCCCGGGATGCGAGCAAGAATTCTATGCTACACTGCCGCACTTTACCTGTTGCCATCAGTTATTCATACTTCGCATCGAAAGGACCGGCATGCAGTTCGGCATCGCACTAAAACCTGACATCTCCATCGAACGGATCGTAGGCCTGACGCGTCAGGCGGAGGCTGCGGGATTTGAATACGGCTGGATTTTCGACTCTCACGTTTTGTGGAAGGAACCCTATCCGCTGCTGACGTTGATGGCGACCAACACCAAACGCATGCGATTAGGTACATGTGTAACGAATCCTGCGACTCGCGACCTTACTGTGACCGCCAGCCTGTTCGCAACGCTCAATCTGATTTCCGGCGGACGGATGGAACTCGGCATCGGCCGCGGCGACAGTTCGCGGCGGGTGATGGGCAAAAAGCCCGTAAGCTGGTCGCAGCTGGAAGCTGCCGTAGCGGAATTCCGCGATCTGACTTCCGGCAAGGAGGTACGGCACGACGGTCAACCGACGCGCCTCAGTTGGGCAAAGGATTCTCCGCGAGTTTGGATCGCCGGCTACGGGCCCAAAGTGTTGCACATGGCGGGGCGAGTAGCCGACGGAATCATTCTACAGTTTGCCGATCCCGCGCTAATCGCCTGGTGCATGGGTTTCGTGAAAGATGGCGCTCGCGCCGCGGGACGAGACGTGAGAAAGATCGAAGTGATGGCGGCCGCGCCCGTGTGGGTCTCGAATGATTTGAAGGTCGCTCGCGAACGAGTCCGGTGGTTTCCGGCGTTGGTTTCGAATCATGTGATGGATCTGATCCGGCAATACAAGCCCGAAGATCTGCCGCCTGCGCTAACTTCATTTGTGCAGGATCGAGGAACTTATGATTATCAGCATCACTGCGAAGTCGAAAGCGACAACGCAAACTTTGTGTCCGATGAAGTTGTGGACCGTTTTTGCCTGGTTGGTGCGGCTGAGGCTCACCGAAAGAAGTTGCGCGAACTCGCGGACGTTGGCGTCACCCAGTTCAACATTTACCTCATGTGCGGGGATGAAGAGCAGACGCTCGACATTTACCAGCGTGACGTGCTGCCCGAATTTCTGAAAGTGAGGAAGACATAGCCCTCCCACGTTAAGCAGCTTGCTGAGGAGCAAGCCCTGCCTGATGCTGAAACTTCATCAGCGCGTAATAGGCCATGAAAGAAACCGCGAAGCCAACGAACCAGGAATAGTCGTACAGCGCCCGTGCCGTCGGAATGGCAAGCCCGGCGAGGGCGGTTCCCGCTCCTAGCGCCAGCGCGATTACGGCGCGCCAGTTGAATCCCCGCGAATATTCGTACAGCCCGCCGCGCAGGTACAAGTCGTCCACCCGCAACACCCTTCGCCGGATGACGAAATAATCGCAGATCATGATTCCCGCCACCGGCCCGAGAAAGGCGGCGTAGCCGCCCAACCACCCCAGAATAAATGTCCGGTAATTGGCGAGCAGCTTCCACGGCATGAGGGCGATGCCCATGAAGCACGTGATAACTCCCCCGGTGCGAAAACTAATGCCACGCGGCCACAGATTAGAAAAGTCGTTCGCTGGCGAAACCACATTTGCGCCGATATTGACGTTAAGTGTAGCCAGCAGAATCGCAACCAGCGAGATCACCACTGCCACGGGAGAGTGAAAGCGGCTAAGCAGTTGTACCGGATCCCAAATCGCAGTTCCGTAGATCACTACCGTAGCCGAAGTCACAACAATTCCGACGAAGGCGTAGAGCGTCATAGTCGCGGGCAAGGCCAGGGCCTGACCAATCACCTGCTCCCGTTGATTGCGCGCAAAGCGCGTGAAGTCCGGGATGTTCAACGATACCGTGGCCCAAAAGCCGACGGTTCCATTTAGTGCGGGAATCAAGAACTTTAAAAAGTCAGGAAAAGTATTGAACCGTGACGGCACCGAGAACATAGGGCCGAAGCCACCCGCCGCACGATACGCCCAACCCAACAGCAACAACCCAACGCCTAGTAAAACCGGCGCGCTGATACCTTGCAAGATCCGGATGTATTCGATTCCTTTGAGGACGACGGCGAGGTTGATCATCCAGAAAATTAAAAAGCAGAGAGCGGGTCCGTAGGAAAGGTTTTTCCACCCGGGAGCGAGCGTTGCCAGCAATGTGCTGATGGTTTCGCCCCCGATCCAAGTCTGGATGCCGAACCATCCGCAAGCGACCAGAGCGCGCAAAACTGCGGCGATGTTCGCACCGAGCACTCCGAACGATGCACGAGCCAGAACAGGAAAAGGAATTCCATACTTCGCGCCGGGATGCGAATTCAGCAGCATCGGCGCCAACACAATTACGTTGCCAATAAAAATGGTGGCGACCGCCTGCTTCCAGTTCATCCCTCCCTGTATCAAACTCGCGGCCAGCATATAGGTGAGGATGTTGACCGACATCGAAATCCACAGCGCCGCGAAGTTGTACGTGCCCCAGTGCCGGCGCTCGGCACTGGCCGGCGCGAGATCTTCGTTGTAAAGAGGGCTGGATTCAATTCGAGACCGCAGTGGGGAAGTAGTCGTCATCGGCGTGCGGGTTGTTGCATCAGTCAGCAGCGGCGGAGCTTCCATGTGATGTTCCACTCTGCGTCGTCAGCGGGCCGTAGCTTTCCGGTCTGCGGTCGCGGAAGAACTGCCAGACTTTGCGAACTTCGGCGATCATATCGAGATCGAGGTCCGCAACCACGACTTCGTCCTTATCGCGGCTTGCCTGGGCGATGATCTTGCCCCGCGGATTGCAGAAATAACTCTTCCCGTAGAATTCGCCGATGCTCCACGGCTTCTCGGTCCCAACGCGGTTGATCGCTCCCACAAAGTAGCCGTTGGCAACGGCATGAGCGGGCTGCTCGAGTTCCCACAAATATTCTGAAAGCCCGGCAACAGTCGCCGAAGGATTGAACACGATCTCGGCCCCGTTGAGCCCGAGAATTCGCGCGCCCTCGGGAAAATGTCGATCGTAGCAGATGTATACACCCACGCGAGCATACTTGGTTTCAAAGACGGGATAGCCGAGATCGCCGGGCGTGAAATAAAACTTCTCCCAGAATCCCGGATGGCAATGCGGAATGTGATGCTTTCGGTACTTGCCCAGATAGCGTCCATCGGCGTCGATCACTGCAGCGGTGTTGAAATAGACGCCCGGCATCTGCTCTTCGTACACGGGGACCACCATTACCATCCTGTGCTTGGCTGCAACTTTCTGCATCAGCTGCGTGGTCGGTCCGCCGGGGACGCGCTCGGTCAGTTCATACCACCGGGCATTTTGCTCTGCACAAAAATAGGGACCGTAGAAAAGCTCCTGCAGGCAAAGAATCTGCGCCTTCTTGCGCGCGGCCTGCTCGATCAGCTTCAGGTGCTTGTCGATCATCGCCTTTCTGATCTGCGCGAGCGGACGTTCCGTCGGGAGCGCGTTGCTGGCTTGAATCAAGGCACAGCGGACATTGCGGGGCATTGCGTCCTCCAAAGCTAACTGTCGAGGAACGAAACTATAGCAGAAACAGCGGCTGCATCATCCCCCAGTTCCGTGAGGGCGCCTGGTTGACACATTCTGTCCAGGCTGAATAGACTCTGCGTTTCGCAAGCTCGGAGAAATCGACAACACTATGGCGAAGCGTCCGAAGATCGCGGTGGTCGGCAGCGCCAATATCGATCTGACTACATTTACGAATCAATTTCCCAAGCCGGGCGAGACCATCTTCGGTCAGAGATTCGATCTGGGTTTCGGTGGCAAAGGCGCGAATCAAGCCGTGGCGGCGCGTCTTTGTGGAGCTGAAGTTTTTATGGTCGCGCGAGTCGGCAGCGATCTTTTCGGTCCGGCGACAATTGAAAACTTCAAGAAGCAGGGAATTGATGCCGCTCATGTGAAACAGGTTGAAGGACTGTCGAGCGGCGTAGCACCCATTTTCGTGGAACCGAACGGACAGAACCGAATTCTGGTTGTAAAAGGAGCTAACGATGCGCTGAAGCCGGCAGACGTTGATGCCGCCGCCGAAATGTTGAAGGCTGTCGATTGCATCGTGCTTCAATTTGAGATTCCGCTGGAAACCGTTTATTACACGATTGGTTTTGCGCGCCGGCACAGAATCCGCTGCATCCTTAATCCCGCGCCCGCGCAACCCGTCGACTTGAGTGCCTTAAAGGACCTGGACTACTTTGTTCCCAACGAAAGTGAAGCCGAGACCATCACCGGAAGCGCGGTAAAAAATGTTGCGGACGCGAAGAAGTGCGCTGAGAAGCTATTGGCTGGCGGCATTCGGCGCGTGATCATCACGTTGGGAGCGAACGGTTCTCTTCTTGCCGGCGGGGACGGAAGCGAACATATGATGCCGTTCGTGGTGAACAGCATCGACAGCACCGGCGCCGGCGACGCCTTCATTGGAAGCTTTGCCGTATTTCTTGCCGAAGGTGTTCCCGAAAAGGAAGCCGTTCGCCGCGCCAACCTGTACGCAGCTTTGTCCACCACCGGCGTGGGAACGCAGAAGTCTTTTTACGATCGCGCGCGATTTGATGCCGACTGGGCAGCGAGGCCCTAAGTCCCCCGTCGTCTGTTTCTGAGAGGATCAGTTTCCTTCATCCGCCGATGCGAAAGAATGAACGAGGTTAATTGTTTTCCACCGCGAAAATTCTTGACTTAGCAGCAAGCGGCAATTTATAAGCGCTGTCTGCAGTCCCGGCGCCTTCCACCTTCGCTCGAAGCGGGAGGGTTTTTTCTTTTCGCGGTGCTACCACCGAAAGGGGTTCAAGAAATGTCGAGCCAAAAGGCGCGTCTCGCAGTGTATCTCGGTTCGCTGCTCTGCCTATGCAGCGCGTTCCTGCACGGTCAAGCCACCGGGAGTTTTTCGGGTACGGTCTCCGACAAGGCAGGCGCAGTGATCGCCGGAGCAAGCGTGAGGATTACGTCGCAAGGCACAGGGCTTACGCGCGAAGCGAAAACGGACGATTCCGGACACTATCTCATTCCGCTGCTTCCTGTCGGCTTCTATACCCTTCACGTTGAAGCCCAGGGTTTCGGCCCCGTGGAACAGAGGGACGTTCGGCTGCAAGTGGACGAACAGCGCGAATTGAATTTCAGCCTCCAGCCCGCATCGGTCAGCACCAGCGTCGAGGTGAATGCGACAGAAGTTGCGGTCGAGACCTCGACACCAGCCCTCGGGCAGGTCATCACTGCCGAAGAAGTTGCCGAGCTTCCTCTGAACGGGCGCAATTTCGTGCAGTTGGCGACTCTGACGCCAGGCACCACACAGTCGACAAATCCGAACAGTTTCTTTACCAAGTCCGCCAGCAGCGAAGCTGCCACTCGAGGGGCATTCTCGCTTTCCGTTGGGGGTTCTCGCGAGCAGAGTACCGACTGGTTGCTCGATGGCAACGATAACAATCAATTGGATGAGGGCGGAATCGCAATTTTCTCCGATATCGACGACATCCAGGAATTTAAAGTTCTGACCTACAACTATTCCGCGGAATACGGCGAGCGCGCGGGCCCGACCGTGTTAGTGACGACCAAGTCGGGAACCAATAAATATCACGGTTCATTATTTGAGTTTTTTCGCAACACGAAGCTTGACGCGCGCAGTCACTTCGCAACGTCAGTAGAGAAGTTCAATCTCAACCAGTTTGGCGCCGCGTTCGGCGGTCCAATCAAAAAAGACAAGACATTCTTCTTCCTGGATTATCAGGCTAAGATGCAGCGGCTTGGAGTACCTTTCACTGGCTTCGTTCCGACCACCGGAATGACGACGGCCGATGCGAACGGGAATTACAATTTCAGTGGCGCTCCGACCGTGCTGGGTGGAAAGCAACTTATTAACCCTTACACTCCGAAGCAAGTCCTTCCCGGTCAGGGAACCTCTCCAGTTCCAGTTCCTTTCCAGTGCAACATTGCGACCGGGAGACCGGAAACTCCCGTCAACGGAAGCCAGCCATTTGTGCTGGGCGTTACTCAAGCTTGCCCGATTGTTCCGGGCGCTGTGGTCAACCCGATTGGTCTACAGGTGCTTCAGCTCTATCCGACTCCCAACGCGAGTGGCACCGGGTTCAACTACATTAACGAACCGGTGCGGAGACTGAATGAAGGCACGTGGGACATCCGCGTCGACCACAACATTTCCAGCAAAGACTCGATCTTTGCGCGGTTCAGTTACGATCAGGCGACAAACTTTATCCCGGGCGGTTCGCCGACATGGACTGAGCAAAATGCTTTCGGCAGCAACCAGTACATCGATAATCATGGCCGCAACGCAGCCCTCTCAGAAACGCACGTGTTCTCGGCGAACACCATCAATCAGGTAACCTTCGGCTACAACCGCATCTTCAACCACATCCTTTCTTTCGGGACGGGCAGTTGTGAAGCTGCAGTTATCGGAATTCCCGGCGCTGACCTGGGAGCGAAGTGCGATTCGATTACAGGCTATCCCGCGAGCCTGAATCAGTCCAAAAAGGACTGCATCAGTTGCGGCATGACGTCGTTCCTGATGTCGAACTATTTCTCCATTGGCGACCGAGGCTATGCGCCGTACCAGGGCGGGACAAACGTCTATTCGGTTTCTGACACGCTGGACCTAATTCGCGGGAAGCACAATATCCGGTTCGGCGCGACCTTCCGCGCCAGTCAGATGAACGTCAGAAACAATGCCTTTCAGGACGGGTTTGTGGTCGAAAATGCGGGGCTCACCGGGGATGACGCGGCCGACATCTTACTCGGCGGTACAGGCGTATTCGCGGCCCACGATCAGACCTTTCTGGGTGGGACGACAGGACGCCGCTGGAAGTTGTTTCGCCCCTTCGTGCAGGACGATTGGAGGGTGACCAACAACCTGACAATCAACCTCGGGGTAGCGTGGGCTTTGGCGACGCCTACGACAGAAGTGCATAACCGGCAGGCGAATTTCGACATCCAGACGCTGAAGTGGTACGTGCCGAAGGGCAGCCCGACCTTGGCGAGTTGCACTATCTGTGTGCCAACCGACGGGCGGGCGGGTATTCAATTCGACAAAAAAGCAATTGAGCCGCGTATTGGGTTGAGTTGGAAAGCGATGGGCAGCGACAAGACGGTAATTCGCGCTGGCTACGGAATTCTCCACGATTCCTCCTGGAACCAGGGCGGACAAGGCTTGTGGCAGAACCCGCCATACTATGCCGAGGTGAATCCCTGCCCAAGCGATTTCTGTTTTGCCTTCGGCAGCACACTCTCGGGAGGCTTCCTGGTTCCTGTGGGCACTCCTTCGAGCACTCCAGTCACAGGAGGCGCTGTTTTGTCTTCGCCTGTCAATCCCGCCGATTACACGGGCACCATTCAGTCGATGAATCGAAATTTCCGGCAGGGCATGGTTCAGCAGTTCAATTTGAATGTGGAGCATCAGTTGCCGGGCAACGTGGTGTTGACCGCTGGATATGCAGGTACCCGTAGCACGCACATTCTGGTCGGCCAGTCGAATGAGAATTTGAGCTCGCCGAGCGCATGTGGCGTGGTCCCTGGCTACACGGTTGGATGTGGGTTTCCCAGCTTTCCCTATGCAGCACCATTTCAGAGCGTAAATGCCAACAATAGTGTGGGAAGGGCTCGTTACGACTCGCTCGAAATAAAGGCGGAAACCAAGAGCACGCGCCACGGGCTTTACGCGCTGTTGGGCTATACCTGGTCTCGAACGTTCGACTCCGGCATGCCGGATGGTCTTGGTACGAATCCGGGCGCGATCTATTATCCGCTCCCGGGGAGTTCGAAACTCGATTGGGGCTTGTCGCAGCTGAATCTGAATGACAGCTTCACGGCCAGTATCTTGTATGACCTTCCATTCGGGAAGGGTAAGCACTTCGGCAGCACCTGGGGAGGAGCGACCAATGCGGTCTTCGGGAACTGGCAGTTGGACCTGATTGAAAGGGCCACATCTGGGTTTCCGCTTTTCGTGGTGGATAGCGGTGACGGTTCAGGAGTATTTTTCTCTTACAACGGAGGCACTTACCAGCGGCCAAATCAGGTCGGCGATCCGAACAAGGCAGGTCCGGTCGCGGGCAATCCAACCTGCACCGCGCCGTCGCGGATTCATACTATTCAGAATTGGTTCAATCCTTGTGCCTTTGCCCAGGCTCCTGCAGGAGAACTTGGCACGGCTGCCCGTGCGCCAGTCTACGGCCCTCGTTTCGTCAACACGGATTTTTCTATCATCAAGGACTTCCCCTTGAGCTTCCGCGAAGGCACAGATCTGCAATTCCGGGCTGAGTTCTTCAACCTCTTCAACCATCCGCAATTTTACCTGGCAGGTGCGGCTGGTAACGGCGAGCAGGACATCAATGCGTCGTCAACCTTCGGGGTCATAAACAACACGGTAAACAACGCGCGCTTGATTCAGTTTGGGCTGAAGCTGAGGTTCTAGGGCTGTCGGCCAACCGAGGTCCAGGCAGACTGGATCAACTCAGTCTCCCTTTGTCTTCCTGAGAGTAGGACTGCCATTGCAAAGTGCGATATTTGGCACCGAAGTTGCGGACGGCATACAATACTTCCTTGCGAGCTTTTCCCCATATGTCTGCCACCCCAGACGATCTCACCACAGTAAAAGATGACATGGTTGCCTTCATCGAGGGCCATGGCATGCGCCGCTTCCACGGCTACGTGGATTTTGACGAGGTGCAATGCGTCATGTGGGAGATGGGCGGCAATCCTGACGGCTGGAAGGATTTCGTGGAATTGGCCAAGGCTTCGGCCGCTCCCTTTCTGACCATGCACTCCTGGACACTCGAGCGCACCGAATTGGATGACATGGTGCAGCGCCTGACCAACTCGGAGTTCACAGACGGCGACGATGTGGAAGATGCCCGCTGGCTGCGTGCCCACGTCGGCCGCGTAGGATTTCTGCAATTGGGCTGGGCCTACCAGGGATCGATGTTCCTGTGCGAGGTCAGCACCGAGTGGTACGAGCGTTACCAACATCTGCTCGAAGTCTCCGACGAATTCGGCGGCCTCACTCTCGATGAGCCCGATCAGGACGAAGAAAACTAGAGCGTCCTCACGTAGTAAACTGCTGTCATCCTGAGCGAAGCGAAGCCTGCCCTGAGCGAAGCGAAGGATCTGTGCAAGTGCCGGCGAGGTGCAGAGATCCTTCGCGCGGAAAGCGCGCTCAGGATGACAACGCCCTCCTATGCAGTGGGTTCAAAAAGCATCCGATAAATTCCTAGTCGCTTCCCTAACGGCAACGCTGCGCACCGATCCCGCGCTTCGCGGCGTCGCCCACGGAGCCCATATCCTCGCGCCACTGCTGGTGCGCCGCGGCATTACCGACCCGGAAGCAGCCGCCAGTTTTCTCTCTCCTTCACTCTCTCATCTGCACGACCCAGAGCTCATGACAGGCCTTCGCGTGGCCGTCGATCGCATCGACGCCGCCATCGAGCGCAAGGAGCCCATCCTCATCTACGGCGACTACGACGTGGATGGCACGATGGCAGTCATCATCTTGAAAACCGCGATCGAACTCTGCGGAGGCGCAGCCGATTTTCACGTGCCGCACCGCATTCGCGAAGGCTACGACATGCGTGACGATGTGATCGAGCGTGCAGCAGCGTCGGGCATTCGCCTGATCGTCAGCGTCGACATGGGCATCCGCGCCTTTGCGCCCGCCGAAACTGCGCAGCGACTGGGGGTCGACCTGATCTTGACGGACCATCATCTGCCCGGTCCTGACGGCGTACCCATTGCGCTGGCGGTTCTGAACCCCAATCAGAAGGGTTGCGAATATCCCTACAAGCAGCTTTGCGGCGCGGGTGTTGCATTCAAGCTTGCCCAGGGCTTGATGCAACGACGCCTGGATGCGAACGTTCAGACCAAACTGCTGATGTCTTTTATGAAAGTCGTGGCGATTGCTACCATCGCCGATGCTGTCCCATTGACCGGCGAGAATCGCGTCTTCGCTTCGTTGGGGTTGGACGCGCTACGCCGCGCGGTTAATCCTGGGCTCAAGGCGCTGCTCGAAGTCGCACAAATTTCCGTCAAGTGTCCGCCCACGTCCGGCGAAGTTGGCTTCCGTATCGCGCCTCGCATCAACGCGGCCGGCCGCATGGACGTGGCTCGCGACGTGATTGAGCTCTTCAGCGTGAAAGACGCGGCTCGCGCCCGCGAACTGGCCGCCAAACTCGACCATCTCAACTCCGACCGTCAGGAGGAGGAGCGGAGGATTCTGCGCGCGGTGGAAGAACGCTTCACCGGCGATCCCACCCTCTCCGATGCCTACTGTATCGTCATCGACGGCGAGGGCTGGCATCGTGGCGTCATCGGCATCACCGCGACGCGGATCGTCGAGCGCTACAACCGTCCCACAGTCGTGATTACGCGCGACGGCGCGGAGGCATTCGGCTCGGGCCGTTCCATTCGTGCGTTCCATTTGCTGGACGCAATCGAGTCGTGCAGCGCTCTTTTCTCGCGCTACGGCGGCCACTCCCATGCCTGCGGATTTGCCATGCCCTCGGCCAATGTCGCCGAGCTGCGTGCGAAGCTGGATACATTTGCCCGAGCGCGCCTCACCCTGCCGGATTTCGATCCGATTCTCGATCTGGATGCGGAACTGGACTTGGCGGACGTCACGCCCGAACTTTTTCGGGCACTCCAGCTGCTGGAACCCTACGGCATGGGAAATCCGGAGCCGATATTCGCAGCTCGCGCCGTACAGCTGACCGCGCCTCCGCGGATTCTGAAAGACAAACACGTTAAGCTGAAGCTCAGGGCGGGCGCAATCGGAAACAGTCCGCCGCGGTCGCCCGCTGAGGCGGAGCAGCTCTCCGCGGCGGCCGTGCTGGCGACTCCGCGCTGCCATCCCGACGGAGCCGCGATCCGTCGCGATGAAAAGGCCGCAGCCCAGGCCTATAGCAGCGGTGTCCCATTGCCAATTGAGAAACGAGAACTGAGAACTAGAATCACTTTCGACGCACTTGGCTGGCACATGGCTGAGCGCCTGCAGCAGACGCCCCTCCTGGCGGGCGATACGGTCGATGTCGCCTTCACGATCGGCAACAACGATCATCCCGAATACGGCGGGCTCGAGCTTTCGCTGCGAGATTTTCGAATCCCCGGCCTCTAAGAGCGCAATCCTGCTGCCGGCGCAGGGCGCCTACATCCTTAGGGGCTCCTGAAGGCGTGAATAGAGAGATGCCTCGGCTTGTTGCTAAAATCACTTTTTCTTAAATAGTGGTGTTAGCCGCTCGTGTAGACCTTCGATGGCATGAAAGAGGTTCGTCATCCCCTTGGTTTCCAGGCTCAGCTCCAATGACTCCAGATCGATCGTCAAATCCTTCGTGATTTGCGTGGCGCGACGGACACGTTCCACCGATAGTATTCCCAATACTGTGTACGGATCGCGATTCTGCTTTTGGAGTTCAATCCACTGTTGGACGGCCCATGCGGTTTGGCGAATACTGTCGACCGCACTGCGGAATTCGCTCAGAACACGGGGGGACAAATCGCCGGAGACAACAAGCTGCTCCAATTCTTGCAGCTCATCCGTGGCAGCTTTCAGCCGTTCCGAAAGGGATCGCACAGTTCATGCTCCCAATTGCTGTAAGCGAGTGCCCAACCTCCTTTCGAGTTCGAAAGGAAGGGAAAAACCGTTCTCTCGACGGGCGGCAAGTATAGCACTGAACTGTCAGCGTTTGTTCTCGAAATATCGACATTGCGCCTCAGAACCGTGTGCCGGGCGCTGACGCGGCGGTCTCGTCGTCCCGATAAATATCGGATGTTTGTGAGATGAGCTTTCCCACGCTGGTTACCACAAGTGGTAGTGCCCGTCGCGCCGCGCCATCTCAACATTGACGCCGAACAGCGCCGCCAGCCGCTCGACCTGCAGGATCTCTTCTTTGGGGCCGTCGGCGGCCACTCGTCCGTGGCTCATCAGGACCACGCGTTGAATCTCCGGGACGATGTCGGCCAGTTCATGCGTCACCAGGATGATGGCCGTTCCCGAGTTGGCCAGCGCCCGCATGGTCTGCCGCAAGCCCTGTTGGGCCGAGAGGTCGAGTGAGTTGCATGGCTCATCGAATAGCAGCGCGCCAGGTTTGTGCACCAGAGCCCTGGCTATCAGAACGCGCCGAGCCTCTCCCGAAGACATCTCACAAACCGGGCGCTCCGCCAGATGCGATATTTTCAGCTGGGCGAGAGCAGCGTCCGCCAACTCGCGGTGTCTGGCATCGACGCTGTGATTCGAAAAAATACTGATGCTGCTGAAGAAACCCGACAGCACCACGTCCCGCCCGCAAGCGTCTCCAGTACACGAGAGCATAAGGTCATTCGACACGATACCCAGGCGTGCCCGCAACGCGAACACATCCCAGCTTTCTTCTCCCACAATCGACATGGACGAATCCGGCCGAGCCACGGGATAACACTCGCGCGTAATAGTCTTGATCAACGTCGACTTACCGCATCCGTTGGGTCCGAGGATCGCGACGTGCTCCTCCGCGCCAATACGCAAGCTGAAGTCGTCGAGCGCGATTTTCTGTCCCCTCATCACCCGTATGTTGCGAAGCTCCAGCAGGGGTAACTTTTCGGCTGAGGTGTTCATGGGGATATCCGCATCTAAGTTTAGAGGAGAAGCCGTCTTCCAGCCGACATCGGGCGGCTTCGATTACACTGAACCCAGATGCCGCTCCAAGTCTACCGTCTGCGCCGCCTGCTGGCTGCGACTGCCGTGCTGCTCACGCTGGTCGTGGCTGGAATGTATTTCTACGCGCGTTCTAGGGCGACCAACGTGTTGAAACAAATCCCTGGCAAAATCGGATATGACATCAAGCAGACCGCCAGCGGCTTCCAATTTTCAAAGTCCGATGGCAAGCGTACGCTCTTCACCGTCCAGGCCAGCGACGTCAAACAGTTCAAGCTTGACGGCAATGCCGAGTTGCACAACGTCAGCATCGTGCTTTATGGCCGCGATTCCTCGCGATTCGACCAGATCTACGGCGACGAGTTTGCTTTCAACCAGAAAACCGGCGACGTCACCGCCAAGGGCGACGTGCAGATCGATCTCGTCGCCAACCCGGCGGGCCTCGCCAGTCCCGATCAAACCACTCCCAAGGAGCTTAAGAATCCAATTCATCTGAAGACCCATGATCTGGTATTCAACAAAGACAGCGGGAACGCGATGACCGCTGCCCGTGTGGAGTTTCGAACCCCGCAAGCCACGGGCTGGGCCGTGGGCGTGAAGTATGCGGGCAAGAGCAACACGCTAACCTTATCGTCCCAAATTCATGTGGTGGTAAACGGTCCGAATGCAGCAATCATTGAGGCGGAGCACGGCATCATCACGAACGATCCGCGCGAGATTACCCTCGACCATCCTCGTCTCACCCGCATAGATGGAAGCCGCGAGAGTGGAACAGTGCAATCGGATCAAGCGGTGTTCTACCTGGGGCGGGAAAATCAGATCGAGAGAGTTCTGGCCAGGGGAAACGTCACCACCGAGACGCGAACGGAAGAGCCGAAGCGATCAGCCTCACATGCAAATCAGAATTCCGCTCCCCAGAAAGCCGCACTTCGATCGCCATCTTCCGAAATGCGCAGTCGCGCCGATCAGGCTGAGTTTCTACTGCAAGGAAAGCAGACCCTGCTGCGTACAGCAATCATGAGTGGCAATGTCCATGTCGAGCAAAGCGGACCTCAGCCCCTGCACGGCCAAGCCGGCCGCGTGATCTTCGACTTCGCGGGTCAGAATGAGTTGCAGAAGGTGCACGCCCTCGATGGAGTCCGCCTGACGCAGAATGCGGTTGCTGAGAACAAGCCGGCGGCAAAAGGCATAGCAGCGGGCCCACAGGATTTCGAACTCACCGCTCCCGCCATCGACTTCACCGTGGGCCAGGGACACATTCTGGAGCATGCCGTCACGTCAGGCGCGGCGCAGATCACGATTGCTCAAACCGAACAAGCTCAAACCGAACAAGTCCAAACCGAACACGCTCAGGCCGAGCAAACACAAGGCGGGCAAGCCGCTGCAGCGCCGACGCAGGCTTTTAGGGCGCAGGTTGCCGGAGCGCAGCGTACAGTTGTGACGGCCGGCCAGTTCCGGGCGCAATTCTCCTCTTCCGATGGACAAAACCACCTCGCCAGTGTCCACGGCGCGCCTAACGCCCGCATCGTCAACTCGACTCCCGGCCAGCCTGACCGCGTCAGTACCAGCGAATCAATCGACGCCTCCTTCCTTCCCCAGGGCGGCATCGATTCCATAACGCAGCAAGGCAACGTCGCCTACGCAGACGGGCAGCAGCCTGACAAGCGCATGCAAGCCTGGGCCAATTCCGGACGCTACACCCCTGCCGACCAGATGCTCATTCTCACCGGCAATCCCCGCGTAGCCAACGGCGGGATGGCGACGACCGCCAACACCATCCGCATCAACCGAGCGACCGGCGAAGCTCTGGCCCAGGGCGCCGTCAAAAGCACTTACAGCGAGCTAAAAGAACAACCAAACGGCGCCCTGCTGGCGTCTTCTTCGCCGATTCATGTCACGGCTCACAGCATGACCGCCCACCACGATCCCGGCATCGCTCTCTATACCGGTGCGGCGCGCCTCTGGCAGGACGCCAACATCATCGAGGCGCCCACCATCCAGTTCGACCGTGACCGCCGATTCGTCACCGCTCTAGGAACGCCAGCCCATCCTGTGCAAACGATTTTGGTACAAGCGGAAAAATCCCGAGCCGAAACGGCGGCCCCAGCCGAAAAAACAGGCAGAATAGCCGCCAAAGGCAGTTCGCTATCCGCATCGACCCCGATTTCCATCAGCGCCGCCAAACTGACATACGCCGATTCCGAGCGCCGAATCCACTACGAAGGCGGGGTGATCGCCAAGAGCGCCGATTTCACCGCCTCGGCGCGGACCGTCGATGCCTATCTCCTCCCGCGCAGTCAAACCTCGAATAATCAATCCTTTGCCGGCCCCGGCCAACTCGACCGCATGATCGCCCAAGACGACGTCGTCATCCAGCAGCCGCAGCGCCGAGCTGAAGGCCAAAAGCTCGTCTATACCGCCGCCGACGACAAGCTCGTCCTCACCGGCGGACCGCCTAGCATTTTTGATGCCGAACAAGGCAAGATTACCGGGGTTTCGTTGACTTTCTTCAGACGCGATGATAGGGTGCTCGTAGAAGGCGCAGCAAGTACTCCTGTGGTAACTCAGACGCGAGTGGCACGATAAATGCGTACTCTGGCCACTGAAGAAATTGGCAAATCGTATCGTGGCCGCCGCGTTGTAAATGGGGTCAGCCTGCGGGTCGACCAGGGCGAAGTGGTTGGATTGCTTGGCCCGAACGGCGCAGGCAAAACCACCACTTTTTACGCCATCGTTGGCCTGATCCCTCCCGATACTGGCCGCGTGTTGTACGACGGTCAGGACATTACTGACGTTCCCATGTATTTGCGGGCTCGTCAGTATGGCATCAGTTATCTCCCTCAAGAAGCTTCGGTCTTTCGCAAACTAACGGTTGAAGAAAACATCCTCGCGGTCCTGGAGGCGCAGCCCATGTCATGGCATGAGCGCCGCGAGAAGATGGAAAAGTTTATCGACGAGTTGGGGCTGGAGCACATCCGCCAGAATCGCGGATACGCCCTGTCCGGTGGGGAGCGACGGCGCGTGGAAATTGCCCGCTGTCTGTGCATCAATCCCACTTTCATTTTGTTGGATGAACCGTTTTCCGGGATCGATCCGATTGCCGTGCTCGACTTGCAAAAAATCATCAGCAGTCTGCGCGCCAGCGGCATCGGAGTTCTGATCACGGATCACAACGTCCGCGAGACGCTTTCGGTGACCGATCGGGCCTATATTATCGACGACGGCAGAATTTTCCGTCACGGCCAGCCAGAGCAGTTGGCAAACGATCCAGAAGTCCGCCGCGTGTACCTGGGCGAAAGTTTTTCGCTGGTATGAAGTGAAAATATTGGTTTTGTCATTCCGAACCGGCGCTCTTTGCCGGTGAGGAATCTGCTGTTGGCGTGCAGCGCAGATTCCCCCGCCCCTCGCGTTCGCTCAGGGGTCGGAATGACAACGAGTGGGAAAAGGAATCGGCCGAACCCATGGTCTTACTGCAGCACAAACTCAGCGTAAAGCTCTCGCAGCGCCAGATCCTCACCCCTGGCCTGGTGCAGATGGTCTCCGTCCTCGCCCTCAACAAGCTTGAGCTCAAGGACATGATCAACGCCGAGATGGTCGAGAATCCGGTTCTAGAAGAGTTGGAAGACTCAGTTCCCCTGCTCGACGAAGTCGGCAAAAAGGAAGAAGATCGCGAGCGCGCCGCTGTCGCCAGCAACGAAGAAAATCCCATCACGGCGGTTGAAAAGAAAGATCCATTTGAAGAGATCGATTTCGGTTCTTTCTTCCAGGATTATCTCGATCCTGGCTACCGCACCCACAGCGAGATGGAGGATATCGAGCGCCCGTCATTTGAGAATTTTCTTTCCAAGCCGACGAATCTCACCGACCACTTGTCCTGGCAGTTAGGGGCGCTCAGCCTGCGCCGCGAGGTCCGCGAAGCGGCGGACCTGATTATCGGCAATTTGAACGAAGACGGATACCTGATCGCCAGCGACGACGAGCTGCTTGGCATCGCGCCCCCTGCTCCACCCGAAGCCGACGCTCAAACCGCCAAGAACATCGTGAATGAGGCACAAGCTCTGGGCTTGGCGGAGGTGACTACTGCGTCGGCCCCGGACGTGGAAGATTCTTCCCTCGGAGGAATCTATGGATCAGCAGGGGTTGAGAATCCCGGCGAACAAAACCCAAGCGATTCTGCCGACACCGAAAACGCCGAGCCGGCCGCTGAGCCACGCCCGGAAGCGTCCTTCTCCTCTCGCTCAGCCGATTCCGCCGCCGCTGTTGCCCCTGCACGACAGGCAGCGCCCCAGCCAGTCCCGATCTATAAGCCAGGATTCACTCCTTCCGATTTGCAGGAAGCTTTAGAAGTAGTGCGTCAGCTCGATCCGCCCGGCGTCGCGTGCCGCGACCTTCGGGGGTGCCTGCTCAACCAGCTCCGCTACCACCAGGCGCAGCTGGCACTCCACAAGAATGGCAACGGCACGGAGCAAGTTCTGAAAGATTCCACGGCGGTAGTCGACCAGCATCTGCGCGGACTGCAGAACAAGCAGCACAAAGAGATTGCTAAGGCGATCAGCCGTCCCATCGAAGCCGTGCAGCAGGCGTTCGACTACATCCGCACCCTCGATCCCCGCCCCGGCCTGCGCTACAACAAAGTCCAGGCGCGCCTCATCGAGCCCGACGTGGCCTTCGTCAAGCATGGCGACGAGTGGCTGGTTATCATGAACGACGAAGACCTCCCACAGCTTCGACTGAATCCCGCTTACAAGAAGCTAGTCACCCGCGACGGCACCAACGAAAAAAGCACCCGCGACTACGTCAAAGAGCGCTACAAGAGCGCCATTCAGCTCATCAAGAACATCGAGCAGCGCAAGCAGACCATCACCAAAGTCTGCTATTGCATCGTTGCTCGCCAGCAGGAATTCCTCGAACGAGGCATCGATCAACTGAAACCCATGATGATCAAGGAGGTGGCCGAAGAAATCGGCGTGCATCCTTCCACGGTTAGCCGTGCCGTGGCCAATAAATACGCCCACACACAACAAGGCGTATTCGAGCTGCGATACTTCTTCAGCGAGAGTGTTCAAGGCCCGGAGGGCGGCGGCACGTCACTGCTCATCCTCAAACGCCGGGTTAAAAAGCTGATCGAAGAAGAAGACCCCAGCCGTCCGTTGACCGACGAGCAGATCACCCGCATCCTGCAATCCCAAGGCATCCAGGTGACCCGCCGCACAGTAGCCAAATACCGCGAAGACATGCGCATTCCCAGCACGCACCAGCGGCGGGTAAAAAAATGAAACGGGAAGGGCACGGCTTCAGCCGTGCCGCTAAAGCTGCAATAAAGCGACCGGGCTTTAGCCCCTGAGGTTTTCGACTACAAATTTCCGAATGCAGTGCCCGATTTAGCTCATCGATTTAATACTCAGGAGGGGCGCTTCATGAACGTGGAATACACCGGCAGACACTACGTCATCACCCCTGTCATCCGCAAAGAGGTAGAAACCGGCCTCACAAGAATCCGCAAAATTCTAGGTGACCGCTTCGAAACCAAGGTCATCCTCGCCGTCGAAAAGCACCGACACAAAGCGGAAATCACAATCAGCCCGCGTAACGGCCCCCTGGTCGGCCTGGCTCAAGCCAAGGACATGAGCATCGCAGTCAACGAGGCTCTCGACCACCTCGAGAAACAGGCGGTCAAATACAAAACCCGCTGGCAATCGAAGAAACGCTCAGCCCGCAAGAGCGAGGAAGTCAAAAAGTGGAACGGCCACTCGCCGCGGGGCGACGGGAGCGACGAGCAGACTGATCTACAGACCGTAATCGGCCTTTCCGAGACGACGGCCGTCCCTGTCATGGTGCACAAATACCCCGCCGTGGCCAAAACCACCGAGGTCCACCTGGTCCGGTCCGACGACGCCGTAGCCATGCGCCCTATGACGCTCGAAGAGGCCATCAAAGAAGCGCACTTCCGCGACCGCGATGTCTTCGTCTTCCGCGATCCCAAAGGCAAACTCATGATCCTGCACCGCAATCGCGACGGGAAAATGGAACTGATCGAAGCCCCTTAAGACCGGCTTCTGGCTTCCGCTTTCCGGCTTCAGCAAGCCCTCAGCGGAGAAGCTAACTCATGTGGGAAGAGCCGCCCTCGGCTGTCCGGCGGCCCAGCCGTATCGGGCCGCAGCGTTGGAGTGCCGCTGTGGAAGGGCGGCGCTTCAGCGCGTAAGGCCCGCATCATGTGAAGCAAAAGTGCAATCCCGAACCTCTCCTCTATCATGCGATCGCAACTCAGCGTATGATCCTCCCGCCGTTTCATTCCAACTAAAAAACTAGGAGATCACTATGAAGAAGCTCTATGGGCTCGCTGCATTCCTGTTGTTGTTCGCGCCCGCCCTGCTTGCGCAGGAACACTATACCGAAGGTCCGATCTGGCGTATTCAGCTGATTCGCGTGAAACCCACGCAAATGGATGCCTACCTCACCAGCCTCCGCCAGTCCACCAAGCCGGTGATCGAAGAACAGAAGCGTCAGGGCATGATCGTGGACTACAAAGTCTTTCTGAAAGAAACCAAGAACAATCCCGAAGATTGGGACATCTGCGTAGCGATCCAGTACAAGAACCATGCCGCACTGGATGGCGTGGCCGCAAAGGGAGAAGCCGTTCGCGACAAAATCATGGGCGGAAAACAGGCCGCGCAGCAGCTCGGCGAAAAGCGCGCCGAGATCAGAGAAATCATCAGCTCAGAACTCATGCAAGAGATTTTCCTGAAATAGTCCGCGTGCCCCGGACACGCAGCCGTAGAGACGTAGCTTGCTACGTCTCTGCGTGCAGCACTACGACTTTCCTATGAGCACGCCGGTGATAAACACCAGCGCACCACCAAGCCCCACCTGCAGAGCCGCGGACACCCAGGGTGTATCCATGTAACGCCTGCGAACCCAGGTGATCACTGCAAGTTCCGCCACCACCACGGCTCCCGCCGCCCAAAGCGCCACGCGGAAATCGCGCAGCAGAAACGGCAGCGTATGTCCGATTCCTCCCAGAGCCGTCATCGCTCCGCAGATTACGCCTCGTACCCACGGGTGGCCGCGGCCAGTCAGACTGCCGTCATCCGAGAGCGCCTCCGCAAATCCCATACTGATGCCCGCGCCCGCCGATGCAGCCAAGCCCACAAGAAATGCCTCGTGACTATTCTTGGTGGCAAAAGCCGCGGCAAATACCGGCGCCAGCGTCGACACCGACCCGTCCATCAGTCCCGCCAATCCAGGCTGCACGATCTGCAGAACGAACAACCGCCGCTGCGCGACCTCTTCGTCGGCCTTCACGTTGTCCGGTAGTTTCTGCTTGTCTAGTTCCTGGGCGCGTTCTTCGTGTTCGCGCTCTTCGTTGGCCAGGTCATCCAGCAGTTGCCGAATGCTCGCATCCTGCGTGCGCGCCGACGCCTTTTCATAAAACCTGCGAGTCTCCACCTCCATGGTGCTGGCCTCTTTCCGCACGGCTTCGATGCGCAGAGGACGCACCAGCCACAAGGCAGGCCGCTCGACAAAACCACGCACGTCCTGCCGGCGAATCAGCGGAATATGCTCGCCAAATTTTTGCTGGAAGAGCTCGATCAACCGCCGCCGGTGTCCCGACTCCTCTTCGCGCATGCCCTCAAACATCGCTGCGGTTGCGGGATAGTCCTGCCGCAACCCTTCAGCGAAGTCGGCATATACCCGTTCGTCTTCTTCTTCCAGACCAATGGCCAAAGCAAGCACTTCGCGTTCCGTAAGATCCTCGAATTTTTTCATGGAGCCCTAGCTTACCTGCCCGCGCAGTCTGGAGACAATCTTGATTTATCGGCAGCATGCAATATCGCGGTGAGAATCCCCGGTGATAATCCTAAGAGAAGCGCGGATCTTGCCTAAATGCTACTATCCAGTTCATGAAGGCCCGCAGGTCTCCTGGCCAGACATCGAGAAAGTCGAAGGACAAAGGGAAAAAGGCACCCCGCAGCCCGCAGCATGCGCCGGAACTTGTCATCATTACCGGGATGAGCGGTTCGGGGAAGGCCTCGGTGTTGAAGGCTTTCGAAGATCTGGGTTACTACTCTGTCGATAATCTGCCGGTCCAACTCATTCCACAATTTGCTGACCTGGCAGTGCAGTCCAGCGAGATTCGCCGCACCGCCCTGGTCGTCGACGTGCGTGAAGGTTCCAGGCTGGAAGATCTTCCGCGGATTTTGAAGTCGGTCAGGCGCATGATTCCAACCAAGGTAGTTTTTCTGGAAGCGTCCGACTCAGTCCTGATGCGCCGCTTCAGCGAAACCCGCCGGCCGCATCCTCTCGGCACTGACTCGCCCGTGAAGTCTGCGCTGAAGGCGGAACGCCGTCACCTGAGCGCCATTCGGGCGGTGGCCGATCTCGTCATCGACACTTCGAAGTTCAACGTTCATGAGCTTCGCGCTCACGTCACCGAACGCTTCAAGCAACAGTCTTCGGAAAAAGGCATTCTGGTGTCCTGCGTAAGTTTCGGGTTCCGTCATGGAGTTCCCGAGGACGCCGATCTGCTTTTTGACGTCCGCTTCCTGCCCAATCCCCACTTCGTGCCCGAGTTCCGTCCCCTGACGGGGCGCGATCCGCGCCTGGCCAAGTACATTCGCTCGTTTCCGCAAACCCGGGAGTTCATTTCCCGCATCTCCGATCTGCTGGTCTACCTGCTCCCGCATTACATCCATGAAGGTAAAAGCTATTTGACCATTGCCTTCGGCTGCACCGGCGGGCAGCACCGTTCCGTCATGATCGCCGAGGAAGTCGGCAAACATCTTCGCAGCGCCGGATATCGTGTGAAAGTTGTGCACCGCGACATCCCGGTACGGGCATCATCATCTCGACGCCGAAAGGGTGCTTTGCAGAATCCTGACGTGCTAGCCGCACGACAGAGAACCAATGGCCGTCGAAATAGCCGCCAAACAAGAGTTTCGAGGACCAGGAACGTGGTTCCCATCTAAGTTCCGGCGAGCTAAAACACGATTCTTCGGCGCATGACTCAAGTAGAATAGGGCCTTGCATTCCATGCCCATTCGACCGGCAGCCATTGCTTTCGGCGTGCAGCGCGCGGGAGTCTCATGTCGCAACTGACGCGGCTGATCCGCTATGCGCTCCCCTACTGGTGGCAGATTCTGTCTTCCGTGTTGCTCATGGCCGCGGTGGGCGGGCTTGATGCTTTCAAGTACTTGCTGGTCCGTCCGGTATTTGATCGCGTTCTGAATCCCGCGACCGGATCGCAGAACATTCAGTTGTTTGTCATTCCCGGCACGCATCATCCCATCTACCTGCAGCAGTTCGTTCCTCCGCATTTCACGAACGCCTGGACCATCGTGGCTTTTGCCCTGGTTGCGTCCACAATTCTGAAGGGAATCTGCGACTATTCCGGCACGTATCTGGTGAATCACGCCGGCTTCGGCATGATCACCGATCTGCGCGACGATCTTTACACCGCCCTGCTGCGGCGCTCCGCCGCATTTTTTTCGAAACACACCACCGGAACCTTGCTCTCCACCATCATCAACGACATCGAGCGCGTGCAGTACGCTATGTCCACGGTGCTGTCAGAACTTTTGCAGCAGTTCTTCACTTTTGTTTCAGTGGCGATCGTGGTGGTGATCCTGGGCGGAAACCTTTCCTGGGTGTTGCTGTTGTTTGTGCCCGTGATTATCTTTTCGTCGCGCAAAATCGGTACCCGGGTGCGCCACACCACTCGGCACGGCCAGGACAAGCTGGCGGAAATTCAGAATATTCTGCACGAAACCATCACTGGCAATCGCATTGTGAAGGCTTTCAGTATGGAGGACTGGGAGATTTCCAGGTTTCGCAACGCGGCTCGCCGCCTTTTTCGCGCGAATCTCCGCTCGGTGGCGGCCACTGCGATCAGTTCTCCGTTGATGGATGTATTTGGGGTAGTCGGAATCGCCCTGCTGATCCTCATTGGCCGCGACCGCATCGCGCACAATCAAATGACGCCCGGGGTTTTTGTCGCCTTTATCACGGCTGTCTTCAGTCTCTACAATCCGGTCCGCAAGTTCGCACTGTTTTATAACAACTTTCAGCAGGCTCTGGGTGCCTCCTCCGAAATCTTCCGGTTCATGGATTTCGAAGACGACGTCCGTGAGAAACCAGGCGCCAAGAGTTTGGCTAAGTTTTCGAGCAGCGTTCGCTTCGAGCAGGTCAGCTTCGCCTATGCCACCGACGGGGAGGAGAGCCATGAAGTTCTGCACGATATCAATCTGGAGGTGCGTCGTGGAGAAGTGCTGGCTGTCGTCGGCTCCAGCGGTGCGGGCAAGAGCACCCTGGTCCATCTAATTCCGCGCTTCTTCGATGTGACTGCCGGGCGCCTGCTCATCGATGGTCACGACGTGCGCGACGTTACCCTGGCCTCGCTGCGGGCACAGGTTGGCATCGTTACGCAGGAAACGGTGCTTTTCAACGATACGGTGCGCAACAACATCGCCTACGGCCAGCCCCACGTGGCGCAGAAACAAGTCGAGGCTGCGGCTCGCGCAGCGCTGGCGCATGATTTCATTGTGGGCCTTCCCGCAGGTTACGATACTGTGATCGGAGAGCGCGGCGTGCGGCTGTCCGGCGGTGAGCGCCAGCGATTGGCGATTGCACGGGCGTTGCTGAAGAACGCGCCCGTCCTGATTCTGGATGAGGCTACGTCGGCGCTCGACAGCGAGTCTGAAGCTCTGGTGCAATCCGCACTGCACAATTTGATGAGCGGTCGCACCGTATTCGTAATCGCGCACCGGCTGTCGACCGTGCGCCGCGCCGATCGAATCGTGGTCATTGAAAATGGGACGATTGCCGACATCGGCCGCCACGAAGACTTAATGCAAAAGCTAGGCACGTACCGGCGTCTCTACGAATTGCAATTCGCCCACGCAGATTCGCCGAAGGCAGTCGCGGAGACTTGAGAGCTCGGCCCTATGCCCATACGCTCGATGACAGGTTTTGCGCAAGTAAGAGGTGAAATCCAGCGCCCGGATGGCGGCGCATCTCTTCGCGCTGCCCCGGATGCGTCTAAGGGGCGACTCGCTTTCTCTCTGTCGTTGAAATCGGTCAACCATCGTTTTCTGGATCTGCATTTTCGCCTTCCCTCGGGAACCGATGCTCTTGAAATGCAACTGCGGCGACTGCTGAAGGAAAAGATGGCTCGCGGCCACGTGGAAGTCTCTTTGAGCCTGGAGCGCACGAGCAGTGAGACGTTTTCGCTCAACCGCGAGATTGTCGGCGGTTATATCGCGGCGTTCCGAGCCGCCGCCGCCGAGTTTTCCCTGGCCGCGGAGCCCGACCTCAATGCTGTTCTGCGCATGCCAGGCGCGCTGGACTCAGCCAACGGCAGTGCCGACGGCGAGATTGAAGCCGCAGTCATGGCAAAGGTAAACGAGGCTCTGGATCGCCTGAATCAGATGCGTGAGGAAGAGGGGCGCGGCATTGCGCGCGAACTGCGCGAACGCATGGACCACCTGGTCGATGCGGGAAAGAGCGTGCAGCAGCATCGCCGGGCCGTTCTGCAGAACTACAGCGAGCGGCTTCAGTCCCGGCTTCAGGAGTTGCTGGCCGCCAACGTGGACAAAGAGCGCGTGCTGCAGGAGGCCGCGCTGCTGGTGGATCGCAGCGATATTCAGGAAGAAATCGTGCGCCTTGAAAATCACGTGCAACATTTTCTTGGATTGCTCGAAAAAGGGGGCGAGATCGGCAAGAAGCTGGATTTTCTATTGCAGGAAATGAACCGCGAGGCCAACACGCTGCTTTCGAAGACTTCGGGCTTGGCCGGCGAAGCGTTGAAGATCACGGAGGCCGGCCTGGCCATGAAATCGGAAATCGAAAAATCGCGCGAGCAGGTGCAAAACCTGGAATGAGCGCAATCTACAGGCCTCTCATTTGCATTATTTCGGCGCCCTCTGGCTCGGGCAAGTCAACTCTCGTTAACGAACTGCTGAAGCTGGTTCCCAATCTTGATTTTTCGATCTCCTACACCACGCGTCCTTCCCGGGGCAGCGAGCAAAACGGCAAGCAGTATCACTTCGTGTCCCGCGAAGAATTTGAGCAGATGATTCGCAACGATGAGTTCCTGGAACACGCCAACGTTTTCGGGAATTATTACGGTACGGCAAAGCGCTTCCTGCGCGAAGCAGAAAAGAAGAAGCACGATCTCTTGCTGGATATCGACGTGCAGGGCGCCGAGCAGATGAAACGTAAGTTGCCGGAAGCCGTCAGTATCTTTGTGTTGCCTCCGGACCGCAAGACTCTGGAGTGGCGTTTGCGCAAGCGCAGTGAAGACGCGGAAGAGGTCATTGCGCGCCGGTTGGTCACGGCCACTCGTGAGATTGGAAACTATAACAAGTACGACTATATTTTGGTCAATGACGATCTGGAGGAATCGATCGAGAGCCTGCAGGCGATTGTTCTTGCGGAACGTTTACGCCGATCGGGGCGGCCTCTTTCCGTCGAAGAACAGAAAATCGTGGAATCGGCGGACCGTCATCGGCTGGCAAATGTCCGCGACCGGATAGGGCCGATCCTCGACTCCTTTGGTAACCCTCCGCCTCCAGCACATCCTTAGATTTCGCGGTATCATTTCAGAGACGCCGGAAACGGCGTTGGAGGGCGCCTATAGAATCGAACGGGACCGCCTGAGAGTTGGCCGTGTTCTGTGGAACGCATTGTTTGGAATGCAAAGTTCGACGCTCGGCAGTGGTTAAACTTCGAACCTGTTTTCAAGGGAGAGTCCCAATGAAGTTGATCGAAGGCTTTGACAGCAACTACCGATATATTTTGGTGGCAGCGAGGCGGGCGCGGCAACTCCAGTCGGGTGCGCCGCCGGTGGTCGACACAAATTCCCGCAAGCCATGCCGCATCGCGCAGGATGAAATTCGCGCCGGCAAGGTGAAGTGGGAAATTCCGGAAACCCGCAGCGCCGCCGAGCGAGCCGAAGAAGCGCTCGACAAGGCGCTAGGCCAGGATTAAGGAAATTGTTGATCTTTTGATTGCAGATTGCGAAACCAGGCTCGAATGGTTTTGAATCGACAGTCAACAATCAACAATCAACAATCCATGAAAATCGCTCTCGGCGTCACCGGTGGAATCGCGGCCTATAAAGCAGCGGAAATTGTTCGCCTGCTGCAGGACCGCGGCATCCGTGTGCAAGTCGTGATGACTCGTGCCGCCCAGGAGTTTGTACGTCCCCTCACCTTCGCCGCACTCTCCGGAGAAAAAGTTATTACCAGCATGTTCGCGCCGGGCGAACAACACGGGCAGGAACCCAATATCGATTCCGCGATCGAGCACATCGCGGTTGCGCAATCCATCGATGCGCTGGTGGTTGCGCCTGCGACGGCGGATGTTCTGGCCCACTTTGCACAGGGAATCGCCAACGACTTCCTAACCACGCTTTACCTCGCGACCACCGCGCCGGTTGTCGTGGCCCCCGCAATGAACGTCAACATGTGGAATCACGAGGCCACCCAGGCGAATCTGCAAATTCTGCGGCAGCGCGGCGTGAAGATTGTGGAACCGGGCGCTGGCTATCTGGCTTGCGGAATGACTGGCCCGGGACGGCTTGCGGAAAATGAAGCCATCCTTACTGCGGTGATGGAGGCGCTGGGCGCATCGCAGGATTTCAGCGGTGAAACCCTGCTGATCACCGCCGGGCCGACGCGCGAAAAAATCGATCCCGTGCGCTATCTCACCAACCGCTCCAGCGGGCGCATGGGCTATGCTCTTGCCGAGGCTGCGTCGCGTCGCGGCGCGCGTGTTCTTCTCGTCAGTGGGCCAACATCGCTCACCCCGCCCGGCGCCGCCGAGGTAACTCGAGTGGAGTCGACCGACGAAATGCGCGACGCGGTGCTCAAGCTGCTTCCTCAGGCGAGCGTTGTAATCAAGACCGCTGCTGTTTCCGACTATCGCCCAAGAGCAACGGTGGGCCAAAAGATCAAGGGTAAGGCCGCAATGACTCTCGAACTCGAAGCTACTCCCGACATTCTGAAGGAGCTTTCTCTCAAGAAGGGCGCGCAGATAATTGTTGGATTCGCCGCCGAAACGGAAAATGTTCTGGAGAACGCGCGCCAGAAGCTGGTATCGAAAAATCTCGACGCCATCGTAGTCAACGACGTTTCGCGCGAAGGCGTAGGTTTTGATTCCGACCGCAACGCCGTGACAATCATCAGCCGCGATGAAGTTGTGGAAGTTCCCGAAACTACCAAGTGGGAAGTCGCCCAGCGCGTCCTCGACCAGGTCGTGCACCTACGCCAGCATCGTAAGTCCCCGGTGAAAGCCTGAATTCTTACGTCTCTAGATTACTTTGTCATTCCGAGGAGCACAGCGATGGGGATTCTGCTGTCTCCGCCGTCACCACGAACCCCTCTGCCTGCACCTGCATTACAATCTAGAGGCCAATGCCCCGCACTCTTGACCCGGAACTGAGGCGAGCGCTCGCCGAGCGCGTTCGCTACTGCCACGAAATGGGCATCTATGATTTTTACCGCCGCGAGCTGCGATCGCCGCCGGCGCCGAAGTTGACGATCTGTCTCTAACACCTGAGGAACTGCGAGAGGAAATGGCCGCAAGAAAATCCGCCGTCGTTGCAAAGGCCGCCGACAAAAACATTCTGCAGGTGCTGACTTCTCATTCGGAGCAAGGCGTTGCCGATCCCGTGGCCGCGCTTAAACTTATTCGTGAGGATCTCGGCGACTGCACACGCTGCAAGCTGCACAAACAGGGCCGGAAGCAGATCGTCTTCGGCGTAGGCAATCCGCGCGCCGACTTGATGTTCGTGGGCGAGGGCCCGGGCGCCGACGAAGACACGCAGGGCGAGCCCTTTGTGGGCCGGGCCGGACAGTTGCTCAACAACATGATCAAAGCGATGGGCATCCGCCGCGAGGATGTCTACATTGCCAACATTGTGAAGTGCCGTCCGCCGGGAAATCGCACGCCGGAGCGCGACGAATGCGAAACCTGCTCGCCATTTCTCATGCGGCAGATCGCGGTGGTCAAGCCCAGGGTCGTGGTAGCGCTGGGCGCAGTAGCGGCAAAAAACTTGCTCGCCATCAACGCGCCGATGTCCGAGCTTCGCGGCCGCTTCTACGACTTCATGCCCGCCCGCGCGCACAGCAGCGATCCCTCCTGGCAGGGAACGAAACTTGCCGTTACCTACCATCCGGCGTTTCTTCTGCGTGATCCGCGCCAGAAAGGCGAAGCCTGGAAAGACTTGCAGATGGTCATGAAGTATCTCGGACTCGAGCCTCCGAAAAAGGATGAGTAATTCAAGCGCCATCTCGACTTGCGGAAAACTTTTTCTGTGCTGCGAGGCCTCGGACCGCTGCCGACTCTTCTGATTTATCCTTGCAAAAGATGCCCGAATTCTGTGACGTTGCTGTGCCCGTGCCGCTGGACATGGTATTCACCTACCGCGTTCCCGGGGACGCCACGCCAGTCGTCGGCGGTCGGGTGCTGGTGCCGTTTCGCCAACAGAGAATGGCGGGCATTGTCGTCGAACTGCACGACCGCAAGCCTTCCGTCGCCACCAGGAACATTCTCACTGTGCTCGACGCCACTCCTGTCCTCGACGAGCAGTTGCTGCGTCTCGGCCGCTGGATTGCGAATTACTATCTTGCCCCGCTTGGGGAAGTATTCCGCGCGATGTTGCCGCTCAATGCCGAGTTCAAACGCTCAATCGGTTACCGCCTCACCGAAGATGGCGAGATGGCGCTGCATCTGGCGGGACTTTCTGGATCTTCGGCTCGTTCACGCCGTACTCCCGAAGAGCAGGCCGCAGAGTTCCGCGTTCTCGATTATCTGGCAGGGCGCCTTTCTGAAAACGACTCCGCGGTGAATGGCGGAGTTAAAACGAACGGAGTTCGAGAGAACAAGATTGAAAAGTACGGCGTTGGGAAGGGCACGGCTTCAGCCGTGCCGTTAGGGTCTGCTGTAAACAGGGCTTTAGCCCCTGAGGGGTCGCTTCTGATTCGCGAGGAAACGCTGCGGCCTGCCACGCGAGTCTCAAAATCAATCCTCGCAGGAATGGTCCGCAAGAAATGGCTGGCGCGCGAAGATGTATCCGCTCCTCGGGATGCCACTCGCACCATAAAGATCGCACTGCTGAAGTCCGTCGAAGGCAAACTGAACCCCAACCAGCGAACGCTGGTCGATACATTGGCTGCTTCCGGAGGAACAGTTCCGGTGACCACGCTACAATCGCTCGACGTGCCGCGAACTACCCTCGCCACGCTGGTTCGGCGCGGACTTGTCGAAATTCTGGAAGAACCCGCCGAGTTCACCGTCTCCCGCTCCAAGCCACGGCCGTCTCTCTTCGACTTCGATTTGAACCTCGCGCAACAATCCGCACTCAAGCGGATAAAAGACGGTGTGACGTTACGCAAATTCTTCGGCATGCTGCTGCACGGCATTACCGGATCGGGCAAGACCGCAGTCTATCTGGCCGCGATGCGCGCCGTGCTCGAAGCCGGACGCTCTGCCATCTTGCTGGTGCCTGAAATCGGCCTGACTCCCGCGGTCGCGGCCGACCTGCATCAAATCTTTGGCGATGAAGTCGCCATCCTGCACTCGGCGCTCTCCGACCGGGAACGCGCCGAGCAGTGGCACCGCATCAAGCGCGGCGACGCGCGCATGGTGGTGGGTACGCGGTCGGCGGTCTTTGCCCCGGTTGCTGACCTCGCGCTAATGATTGTCGACGAAGAGCATGACTCTTCGTACAAGCAGGAGGAGACGCCGCGCTACAACGCTCGCGACGTTGCCGTGATGCGCGCTAAGATGGCGAACGCCGTCGTTGTGATGGGGTCGGCGACGCCCTCGCTGGAATCTTATTTCAATGCGAAGAAAAACAAGTACGCGCTGGTCGAGTTGCCCGATCGTGTAGAGCGGCGCCCGTTGCCTGAGGTTGACATCATCGACATGCGCCAGGAATTCCAGGAGACCGGCCACGAGCAGGTAATCTCGCGTACGCTGGCCGCTGAGATCAAGGAACGGCTCGACCGCAAAGAACAAGTAATGGTCCTGCTTAACCGCCGGGGATATTCGCCCGTCGTCCTTTGCCGCACCTGCGGCAAGAAGCTCGAATGCCAGAATTGCGCCATCGCGCTCACCCATCATAAGCGCGAGCACAAAATGATTTGCCACTACTGCGGCTACACTGCGCCCGTGCCGAAAACGTGTGCGCACTGCGGAAGTGAGTACGTCTATTTCCTCGGGACCGGCTCGGAAAAACTCGAGGAGTTGCTGCACGGCATGTTCCCGCTCGCCCGCATCGCCCGCCTGGACCGCGACACCGTTCGCAGCCAGGAGGATTTTGAGCGAGCGTTAAACGCCCTGAACGAAGGCGAACTAGATCTTCTCGTCGGCACGCAGATGATCGCCAAAGGCCACGACATTCACGGGGTGACGCTGGTGGGCGTAGTGGGAGCCGACGTTGCACTGGGCCTTCCAGACTTCCGCGCCGCCGAGCGCACGTTTCAGTTGCTGACCCAGGTCGCCGGACGCGCCGGACGTGGACAGACTCCCGGCAAAGTTATTCTGCAGACCTACTTCCAGGATCACTATGCTGTGCAGTTCGCCGCCCGCCACGACTTCATCGGCTTCTATGAGAAAGAGCTGCAATTCCGCAGCTGGATGCATTACCCGCCCTACTCCGCGCTGGCCAATGTGCTGGTGCGCAGCGATAAACTCGACGATGCCCTGCAATGGTCGGGAACGTTGGGGAAGTGGTTCGACGCGACTCGCCACGAAGGCGTGCGCGTCCTCGGTCCCGCGCCCGCCCCCCTCATGCGCCTGAAGCGCGATTATCGCTATCACTTCGTGCTCAAGTCCCCTAGTCGCGAAAAACTCAACACCACGCTGCGCGCAATGCTGGCGCATGCCGCGCAACAGAAAATTCCGCGCACGCAGGTGATTGTCGACGTCGATGCCCTCTGGTTAATGTGAAAAGCAGCTTTTGGCTGTTGGCTCCTACCTTTTGGCTTGTCGACTCGGAAGTTCACTCTCGCGTGAAAATCACCGCCTCCCAAGGCCATGTGGGGACAGCCGCCCCCCGGCCGTCCGCGGAGCGCAGCTCCGCCCTATCTCCAGCTCATCTGGAATGGCGAAATGGTGAAGGTCAGCACCAGCATCATCAGCGCGAGCAACGCCAGTGCCCAGCGGCTGGCAGGAACCAAAGGATATTCCGGTGCTTGCCGCTGTCGGTACGTGAGCACATTCATCACCACCAGCAAACCTGCCCACACGCGCCACCCCACATAGCGATGTCCCAGGTAAACGAGCCCGATGACGGTGATCCACGAAACCGCACGGTGCACCCGCGGCGCCAACGCATACACGATGTGTCCGCCGTCCAACTGGCTGCTGGGCAGCAAATTCAGCGCGGTCGCAAACATACCGACCCATGCCGCCACGGCGATCGGATGAAGATAGATCCGGCTCAGAGGCAACGTGGCAACGGGATGATGCGGAGCAACCACGTGCAGCATGTCATGCACAACGTGAAAGATCGCCGGAAATCCTAATTGCAAATCCGACGGGCCCATGCCGGGCGCGACCGGCTTCGAGAGCGTCAGCGCGACCGCCAGTGTGACGACCGCCACGACAAATCCCGCGATCGGCCCTGCAATGCCAATATCGAACAATGCGGCACGCGAACGGATCGGCGCCTTGATGCGGATTACCGCGCCCAAAGTTCCAATCAAGGTCGGCGCCGGAATGAAAAAGGGAAGCGTCGCGCGCACCCCATAGTAACGGCAAAACACATAGTGCCCCATCTCATGCGCCAGCAAAATGAATAGCAGGGTCGCTGAAAAAGGAATGCCAAGCAACAATCGCGACGGTTGCGCGACCACCCATCCCAGAGGAAAAAACGGAATCCATTCCCCTCCGTCGGCAAACGGCGGCAAATTGTGCAAAAAGTTGAACTCCATCCGCGCTCCCACTACCAGTGTCGTGAAAGCGGTTGCAACCAGCAGCAAGGCGTGCAGCCAGTACCGTTCCCGCGGCCTCCGCCCTAGCGGGCTCGGCAGCGGACGGTAGTAATCGAGAGTGGAACTAGGAATCGTGGAATTCAGTTCCGACATGATTCTTCGGGGGACCCGAAGTCGGGGACCCTTCCTTGATGCTACTACGAGCGGAGAAAACGAGGGTCGTCCTGCGTTATGAGGACATGCCGCGCTGGAGTAGTCTCCTTCGCTGCGAGGCCGTTGCCGCTCAGTCGATCGACTGCAATTCTTTCCCCGGCTTGAAGCGCACGGCTCTTCCCGGCGGAATGGATACTTCGGCTCCGGTGCGCGGGTTGCGCCCGATTCCGGTTTTGCGCGGACGCACGTTGAACACCCCAAATCCCCGCAGTTCAATGCGATTGCCGCCGGCCAGCGCCTTCTTCATGCTCTCGAAGACAGTTTCCACGGCCAGCTCAGCTTTGGTCTTGGTGATGCCGGTTTTGGCCACCACTTCATTGATGATGTCGAGCTTGATCACAAGCGGCTCCCGCGTGCAGGGTCAAGATGATCCTTCAAGTGATTGATGCTATGGGAGATAAGTAAGATTGTCAACGGGAGCATCAGCCCCGTAAACTGGCATTTGTGTCGGCACTCAAGCGAATGGCTGTCATCCTGAGCGGAGTGTGATCGTCCAAAGGACGATCACGCGCAGTCGAAGGATCTCTTGCGGTCCCCAATAAAAACTGGCTCCGCAGGGCATTTCTCCCCATGGCCAGCGAGAATCGTCGCCAACATCACGTTCCACAGTTTTATCTGTCGTATTTCACTGATTACTCGCGATATCTATGGGTTTACGACGTCGGGCGACCGCCGCGTCGATCATTGCCCGATGAGATTGCACATCAGCGGGACTACTACGCCCTAGAAGCAGAGGGTCAGTCTGGATACTCAGATAGCCAGTTTGTGAGGATCCGTCCTGAATGGCTGGTCTGATATTCAATCGTGCGCATTCTTTCGCTCCTTACTCCATGAATGTCCTCGGACTCTAGCTAACACGTACGTAAGTCGAATACTGCGTATCCCCAATCTCCGTAAAAGGGATCATCTTCAGCAATCCACTCGCCGTCTCCACCTGCCAGCTTCGCGTCCCGATTTTTTTCGCCCCCAGCAACTGCGCCCGCGTCACATGGGGCTCCGCGTCTGTAACTGCAAACAGCACAACCGGCCCGACGATGAGCGCCACCGTGTCCGCGTGCTGCGAATCCACTGCCTCCAGCCGAGTCTTCATCGGAAGCTCAAGATCAACGCGGTCCCCAGTCTTCCACAAGCGTTGCACCCGCGCGAACGTCCCAGCCTGCACTGACTCGCGTTTGCCATTGACTGATACCGAGGCTCCGTCGGCCCAAATCGGAATCCGCAGATACAGCGCAAACTCCGCCGGCTGCGATACCTTGACCTCAAACTGCACGTGCCCGTCGAAGGGATACCCGCTTTTCTGCGTCAGGACAATCTGCGTTGCGCCCTGCGTCCATCGCAGCGTCGAAGGGATGTAGAGATTTACATACACGCCGCGTGCATCGCGAAAATAAGTATTGATCCGATAATCGGCCGCCACCTGCGGCATTGTCCCCGAGCAGCATGGCCAGCGGTGCGGCGAATAAACTTTGCTGCCCTTGAAATTGTAATCTGAATAATAAAATGTCCGCCCATCGCGCTCGAGCGGTTTTGCACCCAGGATCGTGTTGTACATCACGCGCTCCATGCTGTCTCCATAACGCGAATCGCGCGTTACCCGGAGCAGATAGCGCGTCAGCTTGAAATGCGCATAGGAGCCGCAAGGCGTTTCGAAGCCGCTATGCGTCTTGGTAAGACTGTCGTATACATCGGCACTACCGGTGGCGCGCAACGTCTCATCTGGCCCCCACCCGCCCGAGGCGAAGCTCTGCGCCGCCAGCATGTCGAATCCGTTTTTCGCCGCCCGCAAATGCTTTTCGCTTCCGATCGTCAGATAGGCCTGCATCGCTGAGCAAAGAGAGTTCACATGGCTGTAGGCATGCCGTCCGGCCAGGTCATTTTGCCCGGCCGCCAGCCGGTCAAAAAACACGTCATTCAAATACTGCACTCCCATCGCGCGATACCGCTCCCCCGCCCCGCGCTGGTACGCCAGGAAAAGATTTTCCGGCATGGTGTATGACTCATCCCACGTATAGGATTCGTCTTTGCCCGGCCGCCAACTCTGGCCATGCTCAATCGCGTGCGGCGGCAAATGCGGCAGCGCCGTCTCGGTAGTTTTTTGCAGAATCGCGAAAGCGTCAGGATCGCCCGCGTACTTGTGCGAATCGATCAGCCCGCACACCAGCTTGTCGTAACAATAGGCAGGGAAGCGATTGTTCTCGTAAAACTGTCCGTCAATGGTCTGCGCGTACAGCCGATTCAGGCGCAGCACTCTTTCGCGCGCCGCCTGCGATCCCCTAATCGCATGCATGCGGGCCAGCGCCGACACCCACTGCCCGAACGTGGCCGAGGGCGCGAAGCCCGCGTCAAACGTGTGCCAGTCGTAATTCGGATCGTACCGGTACCATCCTCCCAAATCCTCCCCCGGCGCAGTCTGTCCAATCATCTGCCGAAACGGTTTGAGCAAGGCGTCATCACTCAGGTCCATGAGCACCGCATGCGTCTGCTGCAGCTGTTGCTCGTGGAGGGCGCTGTCGAGTGTCACATCGCCGTAGCTGAATTCGTCAAGTGGAACGGCTGAATCTGGACCAGATCTCGCCGAAGCGGTGGTGAACGGCAGACCCGACCTCCGCAAGCCGGGAATCACACTCGCGGCGGACGCCAATGCGGCCGACTGCACGAACTTTCTGCGGGAAATTCTGCCTGAGGGAGACATTCTTCCTCCCAACTTTCGGGAATGGGTCCACACGAGTTGGGGTGCCCATTTCTCGCGCGTCCTTTGCGCGAGAAGTGGGGCGTTCTATCGCTGATTCTCCCCTTCTTTAAACATATACTTGATCGCGGGCTTGTAGATCATCAGATTGGGCTCGCCATTCTCGCGGATTACCTTGATGCAGTTCCGGTCGTACCATTCGATGATCCCGCGCACTTCCTCGCCGTCGCGCAGAACGATCACCATCGGCGTCCGCGTCTGCATCTGCTTCTGGTAATAAAAATTCTCGGCGTTGGTTTGCTCCGGAGGCGTCAGCTTTTTCCCCGCGCCGCCTCCCATTCCTCGATCCCCTCGATCTCCTCGATCCATGCGTTCTCCGCGATCATGCCGTTCCGGTCGCTCGCGTCGTTCCGCCCCCTGCATCGGACCGGAATTGTGATTGTTGTGATTCTCGATCCTGGGCAGAGTCGGCCGAATCAGCTTGCGGTTGGCGAAGTTTTCCTTCTCGGAAACTCCGGCTGGGACAGGATCCATAGTTTCTTTCATCGTGGCAGACCTCGAATACACTCATTCACGCAAAGCACCACACGTTGGGACCCTCTGAATGTATTTACAGGCGTGAAATTTTACCTACCGTACCACAGGAAGCCGCCCCTGACAATCCTTCCTTAGTGCCACTCGACCCCATGTGCCAAATCTTGCATCCCCTAGAATATCGATTTGTTCCGCTATTATTCTGTGTTCGACAGGTCCGCGCCGCGGCGTTCCCTGCCGCTCCACGTGACCATCGCCACCAGACTGGCCACGAGGAGCACCGTCCACGCCATCACGGGCGCAAACACTCCGCCATAGCGCTGCTCGGCGAGCCTTGCTTGCTTTACCCCATTCCACGAGGACAGGAGATTCCCCAGTTGATAGGCGAAACCCGGAAACGTTCCCCGCACCGCCGGCGGCGAAAGTTCATTCAGGTGGGCCGGAATCACTCCCCACGCGCCCTGCACCATGAATTGCATCAGAAAGCCGCCCACCGCCAGCATGGGAACTGTCCGCGAATACGCCCACAGTGGTATCAGTGGAATCGAAAGCAGCGCAGCGATCACGATCGCCTTCCGGCGGCCAATCTTTTCTGACCATGTTCCAAAAAGAATTCCTCCCAGAAGCGCGCCAATGTTCGCGATGATGGCAATCAATCCTACGGTCTGCGGCGTAAACTTATGGTCCTTCTGCAGGAATGTCGGATAAAGGTCCTGACTGCCATGGCTGAAAGAATTGAAGGCAAACATCAGCACAACCAGAAAAGCGAACGTCCCCAGATACGTCAGGATGCCCTTACCTAGTCTGGTCTCCGCCTTTCCCGATACCTGCCCTTGCAGCCAGGCCGGGGATTCCTCCACTTTCGTGCGAATGTAAATCACCAGAAACGCGGGCAGTGCCCCGATTACAAACATTCCACGCCAACCAACGAAGCGGAATGCCGTCCCGTAAGCCAGAGCCGCCATCAGATAACCCACCGCATAACCTTCCTGCAGCAGGCCGGAAAAAAATCCGCGTCCCTCCGCCGGCAGCGTCTCGAACGTCAGCGCCGCGCCCACGCCCCATTCTCCTCCCATGGCCACTCCGAACAGTGCCCGCGTGATCAGGAAAACTTTCAACGAAGGAGCGAATGCTGACGACAACTCAAAAACCGAGTACAGGATGATATCGAGCATCAACGTTGGCCGCCGTCCGAACCGATCCGCCATCAGCCCGAAAAGAAACGCGCCCACCGGACGAAAAACCAGGGTGATGAAGACTGCTTCCAGCACCGCCGAAACCCTGGCCTGAAACTGCGCCGCGATCGCGCTGACACAGAAAGTAAGAATAAAGAAATCGAACGCGTCCAGCGACCATCCCAAGAAACAGGCGATAAACGTATTCCGTTGTACCGGAGTCAACCTGCGAAAGTGCCCAATGAATTCCATATGTCGTTCCAAGTCTCCGGAAAGCGCGCGACTTCGGAGCTTGCGGAAACACTCATAAACGCGCGCCTCGTCGTGCCCGTGCCTCACCGTGGAAGAGCGGCCCTTTCAGAGCCTGCCCTGAGCTTGCCGAAGGGGCCGCGTAAGTCGTGTGAAATAAGACCGGGCTTCAGCCCGAGGCCTTCGCCACCTCCCCTAAAGTCCCGCGGATGCTAGCATATGTCTTCAATCAACAATCAAAAATCAGCAATCGACAATTCTCCATGCCCGAACTTGACCTCCCGCACCGCCAGTCGCCCGACTCGCTCATGCTCACCGGCTTCTGGTATCGCGCTCTGCCCGCCAATCGCGTCCATCGCAACCAACTGCATAAGGCGACGCTGCTGGAGATCCCGCTGGTCCTCGGCCGTGACCGCGTGGGACAGCCCTTCGCGCTGCGCGACGCGTGCCCTCATCGCGGAATGCCCTTGAACTGCGGCCGATTCGACGGAGAAAATCTCGAGTGTGGATACCACGGCTGGACGTTCGACGTCCACAACGGCCAGTGTCAGCTGATCCCTTCGCTCACAGCCGAGCAAAATCTCAAAGTGGATCGCATCTATGCCGGCAGCTATGAATGCGAAGAACAAGACAGTTTTATTTGGGTTTTCATTCCCGACACCCCGCCGCCCGGTGCGGGATTCGCCCCGCGAGCAGAAGCTCCCGAGGCCGCTCCCCAAATCGAGAAGTTCAGTTCGAAATACAAACTCGCCTACCTGCAAGCTGAAATGCCGGTCAGCATCGATCACGGCATCATCGGCCTCATGGATCCCGCTCACGGCCCGTTCGTTCACCAGGCTTGGTGGTGGCGTAGCCGGCACAGCATTCACGAGAAGAAAAAAAACTTCGAGCCGATTCCCAATGGGTTTCGCATGAGCGCGCACACCCCCAGTTCGAACTCCGCGCCCTACAAGTTTCTGCGCCTCTACGCCGACGCCGATTCCATCACCACCACTATCGATTTCGTTCTGCCCAACGTCCGTACCGAAACCATTCGCGCCGGCAAATACTGGTTCTCCAGCCTGACCACGGTCACGCCGATTACGCACAATCATTGCCGCATCGATGTGGTGGCGGCGTGGAATCTGTTTCGCTGGGTCCCCTTCGTCCCCGAACTGCTGAAATTCGTCTTCGCGAAATTCGTCGAACAAGACCGCCGCACCATGGAACTGCAGGCCGACGGTTTGAAACACAACCCTCACCTGATGCTGATCGACGATGCCGACCGCCCCGCAAAATGGTACTTCCAATTGAAAGCCGCGCATCTGGAAGCCAAGCGCACCGGCAGCGCCCTGAAGCATCCCATGTCAGGCCCAGTCACGCTGAAGTGGAGGAGTTAAAGATTGTGTGGCCGCGGGCGACTCGCCCGCGCAGCCGCGAAGCGGCGAAAGAAGCAGCCCACAGCCCGCCCTGAGCTTGCCGAAGGGGCGCAAGCCGTGGGTCGAATACGACCAAGAGAATCAGCCCCGAAGGGGCGAAAGAAAATGCCTGCCAGTCCTACTCCGCCACCAGCCAGTCCATCGCCTCTTCCCGCGTCTTAAACGTAGGCAACTCCCGCTGCGAAAAGCTCTTGAAGTGTTCGTAGAAAACGTTCGGCAGACTCTCCGTGCCAATCCAGGCAGCTCTCTTCACGTACGGCCGATCGAGCACCAAAACCTCTTGTGCCCGCCGAGCCACTCGCTTGTCGATCTCCGCGCCCGCGAAGTCCGCCAGAATGAGCACCGATCCCCGCGCTTGCCGAGCCACAGTCGCCCGAATCATGTCGAGCAATAAAAGAGCTTCCTCTGCGCTGCAGTGGGTGAAGTCCAGCGCCAAAATGGCCTGCCCCTTGTGCTTCACAAAGCGCAGTCGCTCGTCGAGCAGTTCGCCGGAGCTCACGCCAGCAGCCCCTCCACCACGCCATAAGCCCCGTCCAGGGCGGCATCCAGTGCCGAAGCATCTTTTCCCCCGGCCTCCGCCAGGTCGGGACGCCCTCCACCCTTGCCCCCAACTTTCTGCGCCACCGGGCCAATCACCTTGCCAGCCTGGACCCGCCCGGTCAAATCTTTGGTCACACCCACGATCAGCGCCACGTTGCCATTCGATGCCGATCCGAGAATTACCACTCCCGACCCAATCTTCTCGCGCAACTGATCGACCAGCGTACGCAACTGCGCCCGCTCCAGATTATCGACGCGATGCGCCAGAACTTTCACGCCCTTCACTTCCTTCACCCGCTCTCCGATGTTCGCCGTACTCGACGACGCCGACTTCATCCGCACCTGATCCAGTTCTCGCGTCAGCCGCTTGATCTCCGCGTCTTTCTTTTCGAACTCAGATTTCAAAGCCTCGGCAGGAGATACCGTCTCCGATTGTGCGTGGATCTCAACGGCAGAGGGTGCCCCATCTTTGCGCGGTTTTTGCGCAAAGGTGGGAACTACGAACCTCGACACCATGGTCTCTAACTGATGATCCGTTCTGAAATGTCGCAACGATCCCTCACCGGTAACCGCCTCCACCCGCCGCACCCCCGACGACACGCTACCCTCCTTCAGAATCTTGATCAGCCCAATCTCCCCGGTAGCCGCCGTGTGCGTCCCACCGCAAAGCTCCGTTGAAAAATCGCCAATCTTAACCACGCGCACCTTGTCGCCATACTTCTCCCCAAACAGCGCCATCGCATGATACTCATTCACCGCAACGTCAATTGGCACATCAACAATGGTCTCCACCTTCTGATTGCGCAGCAATTCCTTATTGATCAGGTCTTCAATGTCCTGCAACTCTTCATCTTCAACACCAGTGAAGTGCGAAAAATCAAACCGCAAATGATCCGGCGCCACCAGCGACCCCGCCTGCTTCACATGCTTGCCCAAAACTTCCCGCAGCCCCGCATGCAACAAATGCGTAGCCGTATGATTCCGCATGGTGGCTTGCCGGATGTCAGTATTGACGACAGCGTCAACGCGATCCCCAACCTTGAGGGTGCCCCACCCTACGCGGTTTTCGTAGGGTGGGGATTTCGGTAGGGACTTCACAACCACCTGATGCGCCCGCACCCCCTGAATCGGGTAATAACACCCCGTCACCTCAGCGACGACGGTGTTGTGATCATCCGAATAAAACCATCCTCGATCCCCAACCTGCCCGCCCGCCTCCGCATAAAACGGCGTGTGATCAAGAATGACCTCGCCAGTCTCCCCAGGCTTCAGTTCCTGCACACCTTGTCGGTTGTGAATAATAGCCAGCACTTCGCACCCATCCGACCGCGTCTGCCGATACCCTTCAAACTCCGATTTCGGGAGCTGCTGATAAGCCGGATTCGCCGTCTGCTTCGCCGCGCCCTTCCAGGAAGCCCGAGCGCGATCACGTTGCTCAGCCATGGCTGCCTGGAAACCCTCACCGTCGAAAACTATGCCCAAGTCGCGACACGCATCTTCGATAAAGTCCCATGGCAGTCCGAATGTGTCATAGAGTTTGAAGGCTTCTGCGCCGGGGTAGTAAGGAGGTTCGCCTAGTAAGGCTTCTTGGGCCCTATACCATTTTTCGTCTGCCGGTCGTCCTTCCCCTTGGCTGCGGACACCCGCCGTAAGAGTGTCTAAATCAACATCGCGCTTTGCCCTGATCCGCGAGAGATCATCCTCGAGCTTCTTCAGTCCAACATCAAGCGTATGCGCAAATCGCGTTTCCTCAGAACGAATCGCCTTTGACGCTCGCTCCGACGTTTCGTTCAATTCCGGATATGCGTCCTGCATTATGTTACGAACCGAAAAAACCAGTTGATAGAGGAAGGGCTTAGTCTGCCCCAGCAGCCGTCCATGCGTGATTGCCCGCCGAATGATTTTGCGCAGCACATAGCCGCGGCCATCATTTGCAGGAAGCACTCCATCAGAAATCAGAAACGTGGCCGCTCGCGAATGATCCGCAATCACACGCAGCGAGGCTGCCGACTTAGTGTGAGCTTCCTTGCTCAATTCCTTACTGAGAGAAGTCTCAGTCAACTCCGCCGCCCGCTTAATCAGCGGCGTAAACAAATCCGTCTCATAATTCGAAATAACCCCCTGCAGCGCCGCCGTCATCCGTTCCAGCCCCATCCCCGTATCAATCGACGGCTTGGGCAACGGCGTCAGCTTGCCCGAGGCATCGCGATCAAACTGCATGAACACCAGATTCCAAATCTCCACATACCGCCCGCAGTCACACGGAAACGCACAATCGGCATGCCCCTGATCCGACGCCCCCGGACCCATGTCGTAGTAAATCTCGCTGCATGGCCCGCAGGGCCCGGTGTCGCCCATCTGCCAGAAATTGTCTTTCAGCCCCATCTCGAAGATGCGATCTTTCGGCACGCCCTGCGCTGCCCACAACTCATAAGCCTCCGCATCGCGCGCCACGCCGCCTTCCCCCTTGAATACGGTCACGTACAGCTTCTCCTTCGCAATCCCAAACCACTCCGGCGAAGTAATCAGCTCCCACGCGTAAGCGATGGCGTCTTTCTTGAAATAATCCCCAAAGGAAAAATTCCCCAGCATCTCAAAGAACGTGTGATGCCGGTTGGTGAACCCGACGTTCTCCAGATCGTTGTGCTTCCCCCCAGCGCGCACACACTTCTGCGAAGAAGTCGCCCGCGAGTAATCGCGCTTCTCCAGACCCAAGAAAACGTCTTTGAACTGATTCATCCCCGCATTGGTGAACAGCAGCGTAGGATCGTTCGCCGGCACAAGCGACGACGAATGCACCTCCTTGTGCCCCTTTTGCACAAAGAAGTCCAGAAATTTGCGGCGGATTTGAGAGCCAGTCAGCATGAAGAAGTAATTCTAAATGAAAGCCAGTCCGCACTGGCTTGCACGACCGCCGAGGTATTGGCGCAGTTCGAATCCTTAGAAACACGTTGCTCCGCCGGCGTCATCCTGACCGGAGCCGTTTCTCAGGCGAAGCGAAGGGATCTCGCGTGCAGACCGATGGTGCCCTGGGTGCACCGCCACCAAACGCGCGCTAACCGCCCTCACCTTCCAGCGCGCTAAGCGTCTCATCATCCACATCCCATTTCTTCAGGATAGTAAAGATGGTCTTCATTCCGAATCCAGCCCGCGCCAGTTGCCGGAAGATTCGCGCCGCGTGTTTCTGATCTTTCGGTTTTTGCAGCCGCTTCTTGCGGAGAAATTCGCGAGCCTGCTTTTCGTCGCTCACGCCCTCATACGCGGCCTCCACGGCCTTTTCGATGACGGCCCCATGCACGCCGCGTGTCTTCAACTCCGTAATCACGCGCATCCGCCCAAGTTTTTGATTATCGCGCCGCAGCGAAGAGTACGACGCGGCATACTGCGAGTCGTTAAGATATCCCTGATCCTTCAGCCGCCGGATCACCAGCTCCACCAGCGTCTGCCCGTACTCCGACTCTGCCTCTTCGATGCGCGCCCGCATCAAGCGCTTCAACTCAGCGACCGTCCGCATGCGCCGCGCCAACGCCCCCACCGCGTATTCATACAACTCATCTTCGGAATAAGTTCTTCGCTTGGGCCGCGGAAACGCCATAGACCCTAACGATAGCGCAAAACACACCGCGTACCCAGTCCCAAGTCCCGAGAAAAAGAAAAAGGGCCCGCCCGCGCGCGCCCTTTCAAAAAGGCAACCCAACGAAAAAGCAAATCTAAAATCCGAGAGCCGAAAGCCGGAGGCCGGAAGCCGTCCCTACCGTCCCCCAAACCCCGCCGACTGCATCGACTGCCGCGAAATGTCCGCCGTCGACGCAATGCCCGCCATGCGCAGCTTGAAGTCGTCGGCGTTGGAAGCGTTTTCCAGCGCGGTTTCGTAGTTCACCAGGCCCGCCTGAAACAAATCCCACAGCGATTGGTCAAAGGTCTGCATGCCATACTGCGATGTGCCCGCCGCGATCGCGTCGCGAATCGACCGCGTCTTTTCCGGCACCAGCACGCATTCACGGATGTAAGCGGTATTGATCATCACTTCCACCGCCGGCACCCGGCCCTCGGAATCGCAGCGCCGCACCAGGCGCTGGCTCACAATAGCTCGCAGCACGGCCGCAAGCTGCATGCGTATCTGTTTCTGCTCCGGCGGAGGGAAGATGGAAATGACGCGGTTAATGGTTTCGACCGCGTCCAGCGTGTGCAGAGTCGAGAACACCATGTGGCCGGTTTCAGCCGCATGCAGCGCGGTCGAAATCGTTTCCAGGTCGCGCATTTCGCCCACCAGAATCACGTCCGGATCCTGACGCAGAGATGCGCGCAACGCCGCGCCGAACGAGGGCGTATCCACACCAATCTCGCGCTGGTTGACGTATCCTTTCTTGTCGCGGTGCAGAAATTCGATCGGATCTTCGATGGTAACGATGTGTTCTGCGCGCGACGAGTTCACGCGATCCACCATCGCGGCCAGCGTCGTCGACTTACCGGAACCCGTAACTCCCGTTACCAGTACCAGTCCCCGCGGCATGTCGCAAATCTGCTCCACAACTTTCGGCAGGAACAGTTCGTCGAGCGCGCGAATCTTGGTTGGAATAACGCGCAGCACCAGTCCCACGTTGCCGCGCTGCTGGAAAATGTTCACACGGAAGCGTCCCAGGCCGGCCACGCCGTACGCCATATCGATTTCCGTGGTCTCTTTGAACTTTTGTTTCTGCCGCGCCGACATCATGCTGAACGCCATGTTCAGCATGTCTTCGGCGCTGATGCGGGGTTGTTCGGTCAACGGCGACAGTTCGCCGTCAATGCGCAGGTGAGGATAGTTCCCCACCTTCAAATGCAAGTCGGAGGCTCGCCGTTCCGTCGCAATCCGAAGCAGGTCATCAATATTCATGCGGACTTTTCCCCTGGGAACTTCTTGCCATGAGGTTCTCAAGCATGATCCCTCGAATCGTCACCTTCCCCAAGATGACCTAGGTAATGGCCTCTGGCTGGCGGTGGGACACAGCCTAAAGTTTGCGGTGTTCTTCTTGACCGCCAGGGTTCCAAGGCCCCACGCCGCAAACTGTGTCAGCATCAACGGGAAGGCCGCCGTCAATCCGGATTCTTCCGCAACATCCGCCAGCTATAACGAAGATTCCCCATCAAAGTCCGCACGCGCCACCTCGTCCCCGCGACTCTCAACAAAACACCACGTAGAGACGTAGCAAGCTACGTCTCGCCGCCACCTCAACTCTCGCGTTTTGGCACAGCCGGATACACTGCACCCATGCGGCACTGACTACACTCTCGCTTCCAATCGCGGTGCAGCAGGTCTCACTGAAAAAGCTTGGTTTAAGCCTTCGCCCTCGTTTCCAGCAGCCGTACCACCTATCCGAAAGCGAAATCGAATGTCCGTTCCCGAACACCCGCAGTAGCCGAACAACTAAATCGAGCGCAGAGCCGCGACCGGTTCCGCCGAAGCGGCCCGCCTTGTTAGAGCTAGCGTGAAAACCACTGTCAGGCTGACGCCGGGAGCTTTCGTCAACCGGCGAAATGCAAATCGGAATTCCTGTGCGAGTGCGTGCATGTGTTCTCATCCTGAAGCCCAGCGTCTGGTTCACAGTTGCTGGTCAAGATTAGAAAACACGAGGGACTGATTTTTCAATCGCATTGGTTGGGGCAATCGATTATGGATTTGTGAAACCGCTCTACGCCTGGGGCCTGGCCCCCCGGGGCAACGGCGCTTGCATCTGCCATTTGCGCGATAGCCCTTCCAGTAGTGCCAGCACCTTTTCAATGTCCTTCATGCGGTTTGTAATCCCATAGGTCACCGCAGGCGGAATCGTCGGCTGGTAATCGCGGAACACAAATCCCTTCTCTTCCAAGGTTCTCAGCCGTTCCGTCAGCACGCGCGACGAAATTCCGGCGACGTTCTTCCGCAACACGCCAAAGCGCATCGGGCCATTCGTACTCAAGGACCACAAGATGTGCAGGGTCCAGGGCCGGGCGAGCAGTTCCAGCAGGCTCCCAATCGCGCACGGAGATGGAGTCGCAACATGACCTCTCATAGGTATTATCTCATTACTAGGTTACTTCAACGTGCCTGCTTTGTAAAATCCTCATAGTTATTTATTGTAACCAGCTCGGGAATCCTGCCATCTAACGGAACTGAAACAGGAGGGCCTCATGAAATTACTTCGGGTCGACTCCAGCGCACGCCGCAACTCGGTTTCCCGGCAGTTGACCGCCCGCTTCGCGGAAGCCTGGCAACAGGAACATCCGGACGGAACGGTAGTTGAGCGCGACTTGGCCGCTACCCCGCTTCCGCATATCACCGATGAGTGGGTGCAAGCCATCCATACCAGTCCCGAAAGCCTGAGCCCCGAGCAGAAACAGGTGCTCCAACTTTCCGACGCTCTGGTCGAAGAACTGGTGCAGGCGGATACGATTGTGATCGGCGCGCCGATGTACAACTTCGCGATTCCCGCGCCCTTGAAGGCGTGGATCGATCAGGTTGTCCGCGTGGGCAAGACAGTTTTGTTCGCCGCCTCCGGTCCGCAAGGACTTCTAAAGAGCAAGAAAGTCTACGTCGTCACATCCCGCGGCGGCGCCTTCCGTCCCGGAACTCCGGCGGAGCGCTTCGACCATCAGGAGCCTTATCTCCGTCACATTCTGGCTTTCATCGGACTGACCGATGTGACCTTCGTCCATGCGGAAAACCAAAAGCCCGGCGCTCAAGCCGAAATCGCCAAAACGGCCGCCATCGCGCAGCTTCGGGAACTCGCAACTGACGGTGCGCTTTCCGCCGCCCAACCACGATGATGATTTACGGCGCTTTGAAAGGGCGCGGCCTTTAGCCGTGCCGCAAGCCTTTGGCTGTCTAGTCCTTAAGGAGGAAACTATGGCAAGTGCTGCTGCATTACCTTCCCGTTCCCTAACCCAAGCCCCCGCCATCGCGGGGCCGATTGTGCTGCTCGGCCGCCTGTTCTTCGTGTTGATTTTCGTGATGTCCGGTCCAAGGCACTTCACCAGCCAGGTGATTGGCTATGCCGCGGCGCAAGGCGTGCCGCTGGCTTCGATCGCGGTTCCGCTCTCCGGCGCGCTCGCCCTCCTCGGAGGACTGTCGATCCTACTCGGCTACCGCGCCAGAATTGGCGCATGGCTCATCGTCCTGTTTCTGGTCGCAGTCACTCCCACGATGCACAAGTTCTGGGGTATTCCCGACCCCATGATGCACCAGTTGCAGATGATCATGTTCATGAAGAACCTCGCCATGCTGGGCGGCGCGCTCCTGATCACGCAGCTCGGCGCGGGACCCTGGAGCCTCGACAGCCGCCGGAAGTAAATAAGCCGCCCATGGCGGGCGGCTTTCTATTGTCGGATTGACGGCGGCCTACGCAGCGGTCTCGACCGCTTCGGGCACGGCTGGCCGGAACGGCTCGTCGTAACTGCCACCGTAGATCGACGGACACTTCGATCCCATCGGCCGCAGATACGTCGCCAGCTCACCGCGGTGATGGATGCTGTGGTTGTTGAGGAAGCCAAGATACAGCGCCGCCGGCAGATTGAACACGCCGAAGAACTCGATCGGCGTCAGCAGTTGCTCCGCCGACATCGCTGCAACTTTCGCCACGCCGCGCTGGATATTCTTGTCGTACCAGGCGACCACCTCGGCCGACGTCTGCGGCTTATTCTCGGGCGATTCCATGTTGAATTTCAGGTCGGCAATTCCGTCTAGAAACTGAACGTCGGTGTTCGCAATGTGCCACGCCAATTCTTTCGCGGTGCGGGCGTTCGGGTCGGGCTTGTAACTCGAAGCCGCGTCGGGCACGGCAGCAATAACTTTCTTGGTGATTTCCGCTTCGCGCGTGATGCCGTCGAGCATCATGGCGCGATAGCCAAGGACAAATTCTGGAGTTAGACCTTGCTGGGACATTGTTCCTCCTGGGTTGACATGCTACGTTGAGGTGCTTCGTTTCTCGACAGGGATGGAAAGAGGCGCGTCACGCGCCTCCGAATTCAAATTCCTACGAACCTGATCGTACGACTTTCCCGGACGAATGCGTCCGGGGCTACGCGATCGATCCGAGCTTCAATCCAAATGATCGATCCGAACGCGCCCGAATTATACGCCGACCGGCTGCTTGCTGCGCACCTTGCTTCCGACCGGGACCGGCGTCAGCCAGCGGTGGCGGTCGCTCTTCTCGCCGCGCACGATGGCGTAAAACTCTTTCTGCAGCGCCTTGGTGACCGGGCCGATGCCGCCCTTGCCGACCTTGATCTTGTCGACGGAGCGGATCGCGGTGATCTCCGCGGCCGTGCCGGTGAAGAACACTTCGTCGGCGATGTAGAGCATCTCCCGCGGAATCATCTGCTCGATCACCGGAATGTTCAAGTCGCGGGCAATCTGCAGCACCGAGTCGCGCGTGATCCCCGGCAGCACCGAATTCCCCAGTGGCGCCGTGATCAGCTTGTCGTTATGCACCAGGAACAGATTCTCGCCCGAGCCCTCGCTGACGAATCCGCTGGCATCGAGCGCGATCCCCTCCGCGTATCCGTTGACAATGGCTTCCATCTTGATGAGCTGCGAGTTCATGTAGTTCGCGCCAGCCTTGGCCATCGCGGGCAGCGTGTTGGGCGCCAGCCGCGTCCACGACGAGACGCAAACGTCGCAGCCTTCGCCCTCGCCGCTCAAATATTTTCCCCACGGATAATTGATGATGTAGACCTCGGTCGGCGAGTTGAACGGATTCACCCCCGCCTCGCCATATCCGCGCAGCACAATCGGACGCACGTAGCACGGCCACGCGCCATTATGCGCGACAGTGTCGAGCATGCCCTTGACCAGTTGTTCGCGGGTAAAGTCCACGTCGATGCGATAGACCTTGGCCGAATTCAGCAGCCGCTGCATGTGTTCGTCGGCCCGGAAAATCGCAGGCCCGGTAGGCAGCTCGTAGCAGCGAATGCCTTCAAACACAGAAGACCCGTAATGGATGACATGCGACATCACATGAATGGTCGCGTCGTCCCAGTTAATCAGCTTCCCGTTATGCCAGATCTTGTCGGTCTTCTGAATCGCCATGCCAACTCCTTAAGAATTACGTCGCCCCAACAATTATATCCCGAGCCCCCACTCGGCTTTCGGCTACCGGCTTCCAGCAGATTCCTCCTGCTTCGCTTCGCTCAGGCGTCGGAATGACAAGAGATGAGGATGGCGCATGGGGCGGGGGGAGGGCTTATGGGGCGGGAGCGGACTTATTACGTTTACATCATGGCTAGCAAGGGGCATGTGCTCTACGTGGGCGTGACGGGATTTTTGATGGCACGGGTGTTGCGGCATCGGGCGGGGGAGGGTGGGGAGTTCACGCGGAGGTATCAGGTGCAGCGGCTGGTTTACTTCGCGTCGTTTCGGAATGTTGGGGACGCGATTGCGCGCGAGACGCAGATCAAGACGTGGCGGCGGGAGAAGAAGGTGGCGCTCATTGTGGAGAGAAATCCGACGTGGGAGGATTTGGCGGAGGCGTGGGGTGAGGCGGCGGTGATGGTGGTGTCCGGGAAAGCAGATTCCTCACCGGGCGTGGCGCCCGGTTCGGAATGACAAGGATTTTGGGATGGCTTGGGATTGGAAGTGCATGAGGCCTGGGGCCCGATGAGGCTGGGCCGCATGGACGGGCGAGGGCGCCCGTCCCCACATGGGCCATGCACATCGCCGTCCGCAACGCCCGCCGCGTTCGCTTCAACCTCGGCGGAAACGAAATGGTCCGCGAAGTCCCCAACTATCCCGCCCCACCGAACGCCGTGCAACCCGCCCCCGAGCCTCCAGTCGAAATCAACCCCGCACCGCAGACCCCGCTCCAAACCTGGGCCACGCTGACAGTCGAAGCCGCCGAAGCCAATCCCAACCAACGCAAACCCCCAGCCCGAGCCGGACTCCCGCCTGAAAGAGAAAAAGCCGCCATTCAAAAAGGCGGCTAATAAAGTGACGGGAATCAAAAGCGTGCGGCCCGATGAACCTGGGCCGCCTGGACGGGCGAGGGCGCCCGTCCCCACATGGTTCTTGCTAGGCGGACGGTTCGTGCTTAGTTTGCTGGCGCTAGCACGGCCTGCGTGGCAGTCGGGAGTTCGTCGCCGCGGAAGTATTTGGGATTGTCTTTTGAGGCGGCGTTGGCCGACTTCATTCCCGGCATGGCTTCGTAGGGCTTCGAGTAATCGTTGGCGGCGTTCCAGAACAGGAATCCGATGCCGCCTTTTTGTTTCGCGGTCTCCACCTGAACTTTTATGTATTCGGGCGAGTAGGTCCTGGTGCGCCAGCGGAAGGCTTGCAGCCAGGGGCGGATGACTACGCCGCTGCCTTTTGTGATTAGTTCGAAGCGGTCCATGGATTCGCCGATGAAGTGGGCGGGTTCGTCGCCGGGGCGGGCGATGTTGTCCATGCCGAAGAAGTGCGAGGGATAGATCATGGGGCTGAGCACGTCGCAGTAGTGGGCCATGCCGACGATGTCCTGGCCGGTGTGGGAGAGGTCAACCTGGCGTTGCCAGGCCATCACGCCGAAGACGTCGAGGCTCAGCAATACGCCAGTCGGATGCAGTTCGGCGTAGGCTTTCTTCAGGAAGGAGGTGATTACGTCGGAGCGTTGCGGGCCGCGGGGGGCGGCGGGCTTCGCGGCTGCTTTACAGCCGGTTGTCTTTCGCCCCTCCGGGGCTGGTTGGGTTTGTGCGTCTGTCCCACGGCTTGCGCCGTGGGCTGCATTCTTGCGCCGCTTCGCGGCTGGGGCCGTGCATGGTGCCGCGGTTTCTTCAGCTGCTATCGGCGAAACCGAGGTCCCTCCGGGAGCTGGCGCTTCCGTCGGGATGACATCGGTATTTAGCTCCGGGACTCCGGATTGGTAGACGAAGGCGGCGTCTTTTTGGTCGCCTTCGGCGGGGAAGCGGACGTAGTCGAATTGGATTTCGTCGGCGCCTAGTTGGGCTACGTGTTTGGCCAGGGCGATGTTGTAGTCCTGGACTTTGGGCTGGCTGGGATCGGTCCAGACCAGTTTGCCGTTTTCGCGCCAGGCTTGGTGGTTGCGTGCGGGATTGGACGGCTAGTTCGGGGTGCTCCTTGACCAGGCGCTCGTCGCGGAAGATGGCGATGCGCGCGATGGCGTGCATGTTTTGCTGGTGCAGGAAGTGGACTAGTTTCGGGACGTCGTGAATGTAGACCTGGTGCTGGCCTAGCAGCGGGTGCTCGAAGGGAATGTTGACGCTGCCGTCGGAGTCTTTGATGTCGAAGACCACGGCGTTGCCGCCGACTTCGCGCCAGTGGCGGATGATGCGGAGTCCGTGGTCGCTGGCCGGCCATGATGCCGGTCAGGTAGATGGCGCGGACTTCGAAGTCTTTGGCGACGGGGATGGTCTTCTCGGTGACGGGCGCGGAGAGGATTCCGGGGATGATGATATTTTCGTTGGCTTTGAGGATGTTGGCGGTGCGATCTCCGTTGCTTTGGCGGATGGCGTCGGCTAGTTGGGAGGACGTCAAATAAGATGTGCGGCCAAGATAGCGGCGGGCGATGGTGGGGATGGCTTCGCCACGCTTCGCGGTGTATAGTTCCGTGCCTGGTGCTGCGATGGGCACGGGCTTTGTGGTGATGGGGATCGACGCGCTGACGGGATGCAGTTGCGCTGCCGTGGCGGCGGAGGGCTTCACTGTTTGAGCTTCTGCGGTGAAGTCGGAGGAAGAGCGGGACGCGATCTGCCAGGCGGCCGCGGCCACGAAGAGACAGGAAACTCCGGTGATGATGCGAATCGACGAAAGGCGCAAGCGATCCTCCGAAAAAGTATATCGGATGGGATAGTAGATGGGAGTGATGCGGGCCGCTAGTTACGGGGGGAGCAACACGGTTGACGGTTTGCGTATCCGAGAAGCGAGCACCGGGATCGGAGTTGCGAGTGCCGAGGAGCGGGAAAGAGAGACGTAGCAAGCTACGTCTCTACGGGAGGGGTGGTGTAGGTTCCTTTCCGCGATGGTGCAAAGTATTTCTCTTCGCCTTTGGGGGGGTGCGGATTTCTTAGTGTGGAATAGGGCGGGATTGGCGTTAAACCTTGGCAGATGTGGGGGTTCCAGAACGTGTGGAGTTTAGCGGGGGCATGGCCAGCGGGTTGCTTATATCACTGGGCAACCGGCGACGGCGACCGGGGAATATTTCGGGCTTCCAGGGAACGGGCCAAAAAAACGGAATGGGCCTACGGGATCCGAGAATAAGATAGACAAAAGCAGAAGAAATCGGCCTCGAAAGGGAAATGTCCGGAAGTATTGGGCAGCGATTTTATGAGAACGAACCTTGCAACAGTGCTCGATCCGAACCGTCGCAGCAACGATGCTGGAGAGTTTGATGGGCGCCCTCCGCCGCCGGATTGTGGGGCAGGAGCAGGCGGTCGAGAAGGTCGTTGAAATCTATCAGATGTTTCTGGCGGGGCTGAATGCGCCGGGGCGTCCGGTGGGGAATCTGCTGTTTCTGGGGCCGACGGGGTCGGGAAAGACGCGCGTGGTCGAGGCGATGGCCGAGGCGTTGTTTGGCGACGCGCGGGCCTGCATCAAGATTGATTGCGCGGAGTTTCAGCATTCGCATGAGATTGCCAAGCTGATTGGATCGCCTCCGGGATATTTGGGGCATCGGGAGACGCATCCGCTGCTGACCCAGGAAGCGTTGAATCAGTGGTATACGGAGAAGTTGAAGCTCTCGATTCTGCTGTTTGACGAAATCGAGAAGGCGTCGGATTCGCTGTGGCAGCTATTGCTGGGGATTTTGGACAAGGCCACGCTGACGCTGGGCGACAATCGGCGGGTGGATCTGTCGCAGTGCATCATCATCATGACGTCGAATTTGGGCGCGGGGGAGATGACGCTGCTGGTGGACGGCGGGTTTGGATTTGCGCCGAAGGCGGTCGAGGTGGATGAATCGTTCGATGACAAGATTCAGCGCACGGCGGTGGAAGCGGCGCGACGCAAGTTTACGCCGGAGTTCATGAACCGGATCGATAAGACGGTGGTGTTCAAGACGCTGCGCGACGAGCACTTGGCGCAGATTCTGGACATTGAACTGGGAATGGTGCAACAGCGCGTACTGATGGCGGCGGGGACGAATCAGTTTGTGTTTAATTGCACGTCGGCGGTGAAGGAATATCTGCTGAAAGAGGGTACGGACCCGCGGTATGGCGCGCGTCATTTGAAGCGGGCGATCGAGCGTAATCTGGTGTTTCCGCTGGCGAACCTGGTGGCGACGGGTCAGGTGAAGCTGGGAGATTTTGTGCGCGTGGACATGGCTTCGGAAAACAAGCTGATCTTTGTGAAGGAAGCCGAAAACACGATGGCGCCGGTGCTGCTGGAGCGCTACGGAGCCGCGGCGGTGAACCAGCCCAGTGCGAAGGCGGCGCGGACGGCGGTGAATAATCGCCGGGACTTTGGGACGAGTCCGTCGGTGGCGGAGAGTAAATAAGGGAGCTCTTAGCTTTTACTTTTTGCTTTTGGCTTAAAAATCTTCTCGCTGGAACGCATCTCGCGAGTTGTTTCACTCGGTGGCGCCGGAACCCTTCCGGCGCCTTTTTTTTCGGAGCCAATTTCCGGCTCAAAAAGCCAGGAGCCGAGCAGCGCTCGGCGGACAGCCGGGGGCGGCTGTCCCCACATTTGGAGCATGAGACGGAGCTTGTCTTTCGCCCCTTCGGGGCTTGCTTATTTTCCGGCTTGCTTACCCACGGCTTGCGCCCCTTCGACAAGCTCAGGGCAAGCTGTGGGCTACATTGTTTCGCCGCTACGCGGCTTAGGGAGCGTCTCTCATGCTTTTCGCGTGCGATTTGAGCTGCGAATAAAATCTCTTCCTAAGATTGGTGTGCCGGCAACTTGGGAAATTCCTGGCTTGGCTCAGGATTTAAGGCCGCTTCTCTACTGGGTTTAACCAGTGGTGTGGGCGCGGAACAATAGACGAGAGTAGGAGGGGAGCGTTTTTGTGCTCGCCACTCTTCTGGCCCATGTCTACTGGTGATTTCGGATCGCTGACGATTTTTCTGTTTCTGCTGCTCGCCGCAGCTCGGGTGTTGGGGTATGCATTCACGCGGCTGGGGCAGCCCAAGGTGATCGGGGAGATTCTAGCCGGCGTGTTGCTGGGGCCGTCGTTACTGGGGCGATTTGCGCCGACGGTATCGGCGGCGATTCTGCCGCTCCATCAGGGCGCTGCTGCGAGCGCGCAGTATGCGGCGGTGCTGTCGTTTCTTTACAACTTTGGGTTGCTGTTGCTGATGTTTGCTTCGGGGGCTGAAACCAAGGGGTTGTTTAATCGAGAAGACCGGCGGCAAGTGGCGTGGCTGGGAGCTTTGGGCACGGGATTGCCGTTTGTGGCTGCGCTGTGCGCGGTATGGTTCCTGCCTCTTGGCCTGATTGCTGGACCTTCGAGCGCGCGGCTACCCCTGATGTTGGTCGTCAGCATTGCGGTGGCGGTGACTTCCATTCCTGTGATCTCGAAGATCCTGTACGACCTCCAAATTCTGCACACGCGGTTTGCGCGGCTGGTGTTGGGCGTAGCCGTAATTGAGGACATTGTGTTGTGGGCGGTGCTGGCGGTGGCGACGGCGCTGGCGGCGTCGGGCAACGTGCCGAATGGCATGATCGCCACGCATATCGGACTCACGTTGGTTTATTTTGGATTTGGATTATTGGTTGCGCCCAAGCTTCTGGCGAGGCTGACCCGATCGCGGTGGAATGTGCTGGCTGTGACCTCGCCGATTGCATACGTTGTCGTGGTGCTGCTGGCTTACTCGGCGGTTGCGTCGCTGTTGGACATCAGCCTTGTGTTTGCGGCCTTTCTGGCGGGCTACGCGATTGTATCCGAGCGGGAATTGCTGGCGCCGGCCGTTGCTGCGGTTTCAGAATTTTCGTTTGCCATATTCATCCCGATCTACTTCGCGGTGGTGGGGTACAAGCTGGACTTGAGCCGGAGTTTCTCGCTTTCGATGCTGTTGACGTTTCTGGTTATTTCCTCGGTGGTGAAATTCGCGTCGGCAGGGCTGGGAGCGCGGATGGCGGGCTTCGGGATGAGAGATTCGATGAACCTGGCCAGCGCCTTGAATGCGCGAGGTGGTCCAGGGATCGTGCTGGCCAGCGTGGCCTTTGACGCGGGCATTATCAACGCGATGTTTTATACGACTCTTGTACTGGTTGCCATTCTGACCAGTCAGGCCGCGGGGGCGTGGCTGGCGTACATTTTGCGGACTGGACGGCCGCTGCTTTCCGGAGAAGCTGTGGACGCTGCTTCGTGCGATTATGAAGAAGCTCCCGCGGTGACCCTGTAGGCGCAGGTATTTGCATGCCGTTTACCGGTTATGTTATATGATCCGAAAGAACAAACTACCTTATGAGCGACATTGTCCGCTGCCCATATTGCGTTGAGGGAAATAATTTCAAAGCCATGATGGGGAGCGCGGAGGGACAACGGTTCATGTGCGGGCGTTGCAGCCACGTCACCGTTCCGGCGAATCCAGATTATCAATGCACGTGTCTGAACTGTACGGTCTCGAATCCCAGGGAGCAGGGCGCGGAGAAAATTTAAAATTGAATACGGAATCTTTGCTAACGAACTGTTCGCTAGTTAACTTTCCGTCTCTCGATGGCAGCGGGAAAGTGCAGCAGGTTGTATTTAGAGATGTTCTCGACCTCAAAGATCAAGGCGGTGAGTGCGGATTTCAGTTCTTCGAAGGCGAGATCCTGTTCCGGGCCAGTCGTCGCCGCAATCACGGCGCACAGTTCTCTTACGCGCTCTTCCGATGAGGAGGACACGATAAATTACCGACTCACTACCCTGGCAGACTTTGCTGCGAATAGATGTACGTTAGTTAGGGTATAGCCTCTAGGGAAATCTCCTAAGGGTCCGGCGTTAGGTTAGGGGGATGAGGGGTTTGCGGTGTTTCGCCCCGGGGTCAGAGGGGTCGGCTCATTCAGGATTCGCCTAAGCTCCGACCAACCTGAGAGCGCCGACCATTCCGCTGTACCACAAACGGTAAACTGGAAGCCGTTGTGTTCCGCGAGCTTTCGTGAATTGGTAAAGGAGCGGGGGCCCACCGCAACCTGTTGAGGCGCAAGGTTTGCGTATCGTAATAGCCCAAGCGTTTGTTATCCTACAAACAGAAATGGCCCGTCCCCGTCAATTCGTGGCGGCGCCCTTGCCCGGCTGGGCGCGGCGGATTCGAGCACTGCGAGCAGGTATCAGTCTGAACCAGTTCGATTTTGGAAAGCGGCTGAAGTGTTCCTCGATGGTGGTCTCTCGCTGGGAACGGGGCCTGCAGAAGCCTCCGGCCGACTGCTTGATTACGATGGGAAAGATAGCTGGCCCACCTGCGGGATGGTATTTCTGGAAACTGGCGGGCATCGAGCCGGATGACGCTAGGCGGATGTTGAAGGAAACGTGAAATTCGCCGTTTATCCTACGGAGTCTGCCTTTTGTTCCGCTTCCGACACGCAACCGCCTGATAATCAGCCGAGGCAGTGAACGCGCGGGGCCTCAGGGGCTAAAGCGGCGCCCTTCCCCCTCAGCGGCTATAAAGCCGCGCCCTTCCCAAAACTAGTGGACCTGTTGCAGTCGAGCTGCGCTCGACTCATCTCAGAGTGAAACGAAGGAGTACGCTGCGAGATGCCTCAGGGGCTAAAAGCCCGGATTCGTTGGACAGCTTGCGGCACGGCTGAAGCCGTGCCCTTCCCAAAACATGCGCACACACGAAACTGTGCCCTTCCAAACCATGCGGCAGGGTTGAAGCCGTGCCGATATTCTTTCGCCCCGCTGGGGACCGCAAAGAACGTTAGGATGGGGCACCCGCGCACTCCTACCTTCGTCCGAGTCTGGACAGGCATCGAATAAAATCACATCGATCATGCGGATTGGGAAGATATTGGCGGCGTTGTCGCTCACCGCTCTCATCTGCGTCCCGACTCCTTCGCAGACACAAGCGAAGGGCGAGACCGGGAGCCAGGCTTGCTCGGGGTGTCATTCAGCAATTTACGAGTCATACCGCAAGACGGGGATGGCGAGGAGCAGCGGCGTGGCGGGCGATGGAGTGGTCCCCGGCGAGTTTAACGACAAGACGTCCGGGGTCCGTTATCGAGTGTACACACGGGACGAACCGAGCCGAGCTTCGCTCGGCCCGTCCGGGTCAGAGACCCGGACCCACATAGTCTGGATGAGCTACGAGCGAGAGAGCGAGAAGTTTCGGGGACAGAACGAACTTTTGTATTTCCTTGGGTCGGGCCGAAAGGGGCGGAGGTATTTGTTTTCGGAGCAGAGGTTCCTGTTTCAGACTCCAATCTTTTGGTATTCGCAGGAAGGCCGATGGGGAATGGCGCCGGGTTACGCGGAGGCGAGGGAAATTCCCATGAATCTGCCGGCGCTGCCGGATTGCGTGAATTGTCACGGCAGCGGGCTGCAGCCGCCGCTGCCGGGTACGGAAAATAAATTCTCCGGGCCGCCGTTTCTGCATGCGGGGATCAGTTGTGAACGGTGTCATGGTACGGATGTCGGACACGGCGCGGGTAAGGTGCCGGGTATCACGGCGTCGATCGTCAACTCGACAATCGTGAATCCCGCGAAGTTGGCGGCGGATCGGCGGGATGCGATTTGCATGGAGTGCCACTTCGAGGGGACCGTGGCGGTGAATCAGCCGGGCAAGCATCTTTATCAGTTTCAGCCGGGAGAGCGACTTTCCGATTACATCCATTATTTTTTGCTCAGCGGAAACCAGCCGGAGACGGCGCGGGGGCTGAGCCAGGTTGAGGCGCTGTCCCTCAGCGAGTGCAAGCGGAGGTCGGGAGACAAGATGTGGTGCGGGAGCTGTCATGATCCGCACGCGGAGCCGGCGGCGGCGGAGAAGGCGGCGTTCTACCGTGGCAAATGTTTGAACTGTCATGGTGAGGCGTTCGCGGCGAAGCATCATCCGGAGAAACCGGATTGCACGCAATGCCACATGCCGGCTTTGGGGACCAGGGAAGTTACGCATACGGAGAGCACGGACCATCGCATTTTGCGGTATCCCAATACTCTGCCCCTGCCGCGTTTGCAAGTGCGAGGGACGGAGGGAGCTCCTCTGGTTTCATTTCCCAATCACGATGCGTCGCTGGCGACCACGCGGGACTTTGCGCTGGCATGGGAGGCGCTGGCGCAGCGAAATGTGGACGGGGCAGCGCAACGGGCGGAGGAGTATCTGCGGAAGGCGGTGAAGGAGCGGGGGGATGATCCGATGCTGCTCGGGGCGTTAGGCTTTGTGGAGCAGAAGCATGGGCGGGACAAAGAGGCGCGGGAACTTTATGAGCGGGCGTTGCAGATCGATCCGTTGGCTAATGAGGCGGCGATGGATTTGGGGATATTGGAGGCACGGTCGGGAAATTTGCGGCGGGCGGTGGAGTTGTGGCAGGGCGCTTTCAAGAGAGCGCCGTATCGCAGTGGGATTGGGTTGAATCTGGCAATGGCGTTTTGCGTGGCGGGGCAGAAGGACGTGGCGCGGCAGTATGTGCAGCGGGTGCTGGAATTTAATCCGGACTATGTGAAGGGGAAGCAGTTGCTGGCGCATTTGGGCGAGGAGCGGGGGGAGTGTAAGCCGTGAAGGGTGGGCTGAGTTTTTCCTTCTGGTTCTCAGGGCTGTTGGCTGAGTGCGTTGCCGGGCTTTGCCCGGACGGATAGCCGGGGGCGGCTGTCCCCACATGAATCCAAACCTTGACAGCCGAGGCGGCTGTCGCCACGTGGGCACGGATGGTGGCTACGGATTTTCTTTGCGGTGCTTTTTGATTAGCGCGTAGGAGAGGGTTAGCATTCCAAGGCAGGCTAGGGCGCTCCAGAGGTTCATGATCGGATATAGCCAGGTTTGGATTAGGGCGATCGCCACCAAGACGAACCCCAGGATTGATCCCCATTTACCCAGGGGGGAGCGGAGGGGAAGAGCTGCCAGGTCTTCGGGCTTGCGGCGCCGGCGGAAGCTGATGTGGGCAGCGAGGGAGACTAGCCAGGAGAGAATCATTCCGGTGAAGGCGGCGCCGACGATGTAGCGGAAGGCGTTTTGTGGAGCCCAGAGGACTAGCGCGAGCGCGAAGAGGATTCCGAAGGAGGAGAGCAGCACAGCGTATTGCGGGGAGCCTTCTGGATTGAGGCGGCCCAGGCGGGCGGGAGCCCATCCGGTGCGGGCCAGCGAAAATATCATGCGGGAGGCTACATAGAGGGTGGCGTTGGCTCCGGAGAGCGCGGCGGTGAGTACGACGAAGTTCATCACAGTTGAAGCGTGGGGGATCTTGACGGTGCGGAAGGTGGTGACGAAGGGGCTTTCGGTGACGCCGGCGTGGTTCCAGGGCATGACGCCCAGCAGGATGGTAATGGCGCCGACATAGACGAAAGTCAAAATCAGAAAGGTGAGCCAGATGGCGCGAGGGGTTTCTTTGGTGGAGCGCGATTCGCCGGTGGTGACTGCGACCATTTCGACTCCGCCGAAACTGTAGACGGCGAAGGTCATGGCTACCAGCGGAGACCAGAGGCCTTTGGGAAAGAATCCGCCTTGCGCGTTGTATTGGGGAGCGATGCGGCCGGTGAGCAGCAGGGCTGCGCCGATCACGATGAAGGCGGCGATGGTCGTGAGCTTGATCATGGAGAGCCAGAACTCGACGCGTCCGTAGGAGCCGACGCTGCGCAGGTTGATTGCGAGCAGCGCAGCGGCGAAGACCACGATCCAAACGTAGGCGCTCACGCTGGGAAACCAGGCGGACATGTAAGTGGCGGCGGCGATCATTTCAGCGCCGATGGCGAGGGCGAGGCCGATCCAGTATCCGGCGCGGGCGATGAATCCGGCGAAGGGGTTGAGATAGAGGTCGCCGTAGACGCCGAAACTGCCGGCGGCGGGATGCGCGCAGGCCAGTTCACCGAGCGCCATGGCGACGGTCCAGTTGATGAAGGCTGCGACTAAGAAACTGAGGATCGCTGCGGGGCCGGCGACTTCCATGGCCGCGCCAGAACCGAGGAGAAGGCCGGTGCCGATGGAGCCGCCGACGGCGACCATGGCCATTTGTCCGGCGGAGAGCTGGTGGCGGAGGCCTTCTTCGTGGATGGAGGGCGCCGACGGCATGCAGCACCATAGCAAAAAGGCAGGGATTGCCCAAATCGGCTGGGCCTTCACCGCACCTCCAGCCGCGACCCGGATGCGACCCTTTTGATCATCATTAAACCTTCTCAATAATTAACTGGGTTGCCAGACGCCTTGTAACCGGGCCGTGAAAGAGCTTTTCGAGCGTTAACGAGATTCCTCACTTGGTTCGGAATAACGAGCCTGTGCTTCGCAGACTGAAGAGCAGAACGCAGGGACGACCGCGGCGGGAGCGGGGAGTGACCTTCGTAATCGGGCGGGGGCGCTACCGCATTGCTGCTGGCGGAGGGCGCTCCTAGAATCGGAGCAGGGCTTTCTGCGCCTAACTTCGCATGCCTGAGATCACAAGACGACTGGACCGAGCCGAATTAGGGAAGCGCGTGGAGCGCGCGGAGAAGCTCTTGCAAAAGGGCAAGACCGTGGAGGCTCTGGATGAGTATTTGATGGTGCTGCGGGACGATCCGGAGAACGATGTGGTGCGGCAATTGTCGGCCGATCTTTGTCTTTCGGTAAACCGCAATACGGACGCTGTCCGGCTGCTGGGCGAGCTTTTTGAACGGCAGGTAGGAGCGGCAGACGCCACCCGGGCCAGTCTGACCTACAAGAAGCTGGCGCGGCACGGGAGCCCGACCTGGCAGCAGAAATTCCGCTTTGGGCAGTTGCTGGAAGGGTCGAACAAGAAGTTGGCCGTGAGCACGTATGAGACAGCGCTGTTGGACCTGGGAAAGGTCACCAAGAACAAGGAATCGGTTCAGATCATGGACCGCATTGTGGCAATGGAACCCACTCAAGCCAACCTGTTACGGATGGCGGAACTAACCTCGGAGCTGGGAAATCGTAAAGCGGCAGCGTCGGCATACCAGCGGGTGGCGCAGTTGGCGGCGGCCGAGGGCGGCGATACGGCGCCGTGGTACGAGCGCGCTTATCAAGAAGACGCTTCGGACCAGGACATCGCTTTGGCCTATGCAAAGAGCTTGCTGGCGAAGGCACAGACGGGCGCGGCCATCTTTATTCTTGAACCCCAGATGAATGCCGGAGAGGTGACGCCCGCGCTGCGCGAGACTTACGCCGACGCGCTGGTGGCGGCGGGACGTTATGCCGACGCCGAGCCGCTGGTGTGGCAGCTGTTTGAGGCGAATCCGGCGCGAGTGCAGCAGGTGATTGGGTTGATAGGAAGTTTGCTGGATGCCGAGCAGCATGAGGCTGCGGTAGAGCTGGCGCGGAAGCTGGAACAATTTCAGCGACGACGTGGGGAGCGGCGACAGTTCATCGCCATCATGGAGGATTTGACCGCGGCACACCACACATCGCCGCAAATTCTGGAGTTCTTGAGCGAACTGTATAACGCCGCCAACCGGGAAAGCGATTACTGCCAGACGCTGCTGAAGTTGTTCGATGTCTATCACGGTACCGGCGAGTTCGCCAAGGCCGCGGAGTGCCTGGACCGCGCCGCGGACGTGGATCCGTACGAGCCGGGTCACATGAAGCGGCTTGAAATGCTAAAGGGGAAGCTGGACGACGCGCGCTTCAAATCGCTGGCTGCGAGATTTTCCACGGTCACCACCGCAGTCGAAGAGCCTGCGCAGGAGCAAGGGCCGACTTTGGGCGCATCGACGCTGCAGGATTTGATGCTGCAGGCGGAAATTCTAGTGCAGTACGGAATGCGCAATAAGGCGGTCGAACGGTTGCAAAGAATTCAGGAACTGTTTCCGCGGGAGGAAGAACGGAACGAAGATTTGCAGCGGTTATATCTGTCGGCGGGAGTCACTCCGCGCTATGCGGGGTCGGCGCCGCTTCCACCGGCGGGGGCGGGGGCGGCGGTTACGCCGGTTGCCACAGCGGCGCCCGATCCTTCGACCGACGTGCGCAGCTTCACTCGCGTGGCTGAAATTTCCCGCAAGTTGTACCACCAGGGCACAGCTCCTGCTGTGCTGAGCACCGCGGTGAGAGAGATTGGAACGCATTGGGAAGCGACCCGCTGTATCGCTGCCATGGGCAAGGCGGGTTCGTTTCCCACCGCCTTGGAAGAGTTTTGCGCCGAGGGATTCAAGAAAGCCGGGGCATCGGCGATTGCCGAACTGATCGCGTGCCTGCATCAGGCGGTGAATGGGCATGATCCGTTGGCGATTGAGGGCGCGCCGAAAGCCGCGGTATTGCAGTCCGCGCGGAAAGTAGTGACGGATATGGGGGCGGCAGCGGTGCTGGCGATCCCGCTGAGCGACGGGGAAGAAATCGTCGGCATGCTGGTGCTGATGCACAACCGGGCGCGAGTTTGGCAGCAGGCGGACATGGTTGTACTCAAGACGCTGGCGGAGCAGATGGTGATCGCGCTGAACAACGCGGGGTTGCGGCGCCTGGTGAAAAATCTTTCGGTAACGGACGAAAAGTCGGGACTGTTGAAGCGGTCTTCCTACATTGATCTGTTGCTGGCGGAGAGTAAACGGGCCATTCAAAATGCGTCGGCGCTTTCGGTGCTGTTGTTGAAATTTGGGAAGAGCGGGGCCATGATCAAGGAGTATGGCGAGGCAGGGGTGCAGGGCGTGATGGAGAAAGCGGGACAACTGATCTCGGACAACATCCGCACGAACGATCTGGCATTCCGCTATGACACGACCACGATCGCGCTCCTGCTGGGCGAGACGGCGGAGAAAGAAGCGTTGCTGGCGGTGGAAAAGCTAAGAAAGATTGTGGCCGAAGTGCGGCTGCCGGCGAAAGAGGAGGCCAAGAAGGGGCCGCCGGCGCTGTTCTCCGCGGGACTGGCGCAAGCGGTGATTCGCACGGAATACGATCCGGTGGATGTGGTCACGGAAGTGATCAATCGCGCCGAGCATGCCCTGGCGCAGGCAATGGCGCAGGGGCCCGGGAAGGTGGTCGCGCTGGGTGCGGCGCTGGCCGCGGGAGCGGTAGCGTAGTTCATTTGGCAGTGGAGATGAGGATTGTTTCGCCACGAACCACGTAGCCCCGGACGCATTCGTCCGGCGGCGTAGTTCATTATCAGTTCTTAGTAGCGTCCACCATCCGAAAGATAACCGACACTATCCGACAGGTCCGAGACAACCAGTTTCTTAATTCACGAGCGCGCATTGCTGCGCCTGTCACTTCATTTATTTATCCTGCGGCGGCTCTGCTTTACGCCTTCTTCTCTCCCATTTAGAATCGAGGACGGGCCGACGTAGCTCAGTTGGTAGAGCAGCCGATTCGTAATCGGCAGGTCAGCGGTTCAAGTCCGCTCGTCGGCTCCAGTTTTCATCCAGTGTTTATGCGGGTTTTACGCGCCTCGACTGGTTTGGGGCGTTTTTCTTTGCCCCTTACTTGCCCCTTACCGGCCAGCGATTTCTCAAGGCGCTGCATGGCTGCTGCGCCCTCTTTTTGGGACTGGAGCTTGATATAGTGGCGGCGTGTAACCGCGCTGTCGCTATGCCGCAGGATCATTGCAGCCACTTCCGCGTCCACGCCCAGCCCGAACAGCACAGTGGCAATGCCGCGCCGGAAGGCGTGCCAACCTTGCCAGCGGTCGCCCAGCACTGGCCGTATTTCGCGGCCCGTCAGGTTGTCCAGATTCAAACTGAATTTATTTTTCGTGCCTTGGAACATCCACACGGCCCAGTTGCTGCTTTCCTTGTGCGCGTCCAGCAGTTTGCGCAACGGCGCTATTACCGGCACGCTGGCCTTGGATTCCGGCGTCTTGGTTTGCCCCACGTTCTTGCGCCACACGCTGCGGCGCACGTAGAGAGTTGAGACCGTCGTAATCGGCCCATTGGAGACCCCGCAGTTCTGCAAGTCTCAAACCTGTGAAGGCTGCAACGCCCACGACGACGCGTGGCAGGCCGGTTAGCTTGCCCAGCATGTACTCAACGTCTGCCGCTGTGTATGCCGCGCCTTCAAACTCGCTGCGCCTGCCCTCCGGGCGCGCCTCATGAACAGGGTTGTGGCCGCTGACAAACCCCAGCCGCAGCGCGTGGCTGAACAATGCGGACATACCGACCTTGATGCCCCGTAGACTTTTGTGCGACAAGTCAATGTCATCGAGCACGCGCTGTGCGTGTACGGTTTGGAAATCGCGCAGGCGTACGTTGCCCACGCGGTCGCGCAAATGGTTGTCGAACAACTCGCTTGTAAAACTTGTACGTGCAAGCCCGGCGCTTCACCTTGACGGTCGGGAGCCAATAAGTATCCGCGAATTGCGACAAGCGTAAGGCTGCCTTGTGCAGTGCCCCCATGCGTGACCTTCGCCAACTCCTTGGCAACGAGATCATCTAAATCCTTGGGCGACCTGATGGTCGTCGTCCACGTGCGCCAGTAGCTTTTCAACCTGACTGACGACGTGGTTGTCCGTTCGGCCCGATCTCATTTTGGTAGTACCGCAGGTACCAACCGCCGTGATTTTTACGAAGCGTGCCTTGCTGCATCACTGAATTATGCCGGACGACCCCAACGAGACCCGAGATTTTATCTTGAGATGCCAGACGGTACTTTGGTAAACTAATGTTTGCTGGCGCGGTTAACCGCTGCGTGCAGCACACCAAAGGCGGCCCCGGCGCAGGGGCGTTGTACCCTTCCAAATGGTAAGTGCCTACCTTAGTGGCTCACGGTAATACACAACCGGGGGCTTTCCCAAATGCAGGCAAAGCAAGAGCAGCACGCCCAAAGTGTGCCCGTCATCCTTACGCCTGAGGAAGTGGCGCAACTGCTGCGCGTCGAGCTGTCTTTCGTCTACGAAAAATCACGCCGTCGTCAACGCAACCCAATTCCAGTACACAGAATTGGCAGGTATTTGCGTTACTACCGCGATGAGGTTTTTGCGTGGTTTTCAGCGCAAGCAACGCCCGCGCCGGGCACGCGCAGAAAAGGGGCGGCCCATTGAGCGCACCTCATAGCGAACGCATCCACGCGCTGAAGCTTGAAATCCTGCGCGTAATTGAAGCCAACGAACACAGCGCGATAGAAGGCTATTGCGCCTGCTGGGCAGCTTTTGTTCGCATGACGGCCCTGCTTTACGGCGACGAGGTAGCACGGCAAATATGCGACATCATTAAGGGCGCTGCCGAGCAAAAGGGAGCTGAGTTTTCGGCATCACTCGCCGCCAGCGGGTGAAGCGTGACATTGGGCGGCGTAACAGCAATATGTCAGTGTGGGTAACGCCAGTTACCTGTTGTGCTACCCTTCGGAATGGGCGCGGGCCGCACAACCCGCGCCTTACTTTTTCCCCAGCTCATAGTTTGCTACCAGCCGCAGCTTGCGCAAGATGTGTCGCATGGCGGCGCTGGGCTTGCCTGTTGCGCGATAGTCGCGCGTGCGAAGATCGGGCACATTTCCGGTATCCGCCCGGCGCGAAGCCATACCGCATTGCAAACCAGTCTTTTTCCGAAAGCGTCAACTGCTGCCACGCTTCGGCCAGCGCGGCATAGCCCCCAGCGGCCAGCGTGCGGCGCATTATGACCTCACCCAGCGTGCGGCTGCGTGGCCGTCCGTTGTTTTCCGCGCCCTTCGACTTGCGGCCATTCGCCCGCGCCGCTGCTCGCTTGGCCGGGCTGCACGACCAACCGCCTTCCATTCCGTATGTGGCTGCCAGTTTCCTGTTCATGCTTCCAGTGTAATGGAGCCTTGGGGTTTATTACAAGATGGAACAAAGGCCAAGGGACAAATTGCGGTTAAGTGCTTACGTGCCAGAGCCGGGCCACTTACCGGCGGCAACCGGCGGAGCTTGATAGGGGCTGGACCCGTACAATACACGCCCCTTAACAGCTACCGGGCAGCATGTGCAGCCGCGCGCGCGCCAAACATGCCCGCCGGAAGGAAGGTAGACCAGTGGACGAACAACCACACTTGATTTTAGAGCTGTGCGCGGTGCTTGGCGAAAGCGAAGAAACAAGTGCGCGCGCGGATAGCGCGGTTAATTGAACGCGGCCTGATCGAAGAAACAACCGAGTTGGAGGCCGCCAATGCAATGGTTTAAGCACGACAAACTTTAGGAACACGCCCGCCATGAAACTGGTACAGGCCCAGCATGGTGACTGGGGCTACGCCGCAGTGATGCGCCTGTTGGAAGTGATGACGGAGCAGTGTGGGGGCGGCGAACACTTTAACCCCGTGCTGACGCTGGCGGGGGCGAAGTCGAAGGAATGGCTGGCCCAAGAGATATGCACGCCGCGCAGCCACGGACCAAACGAAATGCCCTGTGTGGACGAGGACGATTTGGACTCGCTGCTGGAGACGTGTATGGAGGCCGGGCTTGTGGCGCTGGGCACGGTGAAGCAGCCGGGCAGGCAAAAAGTGGACGGCCAGTGGATAGAAGGCGAATACCTGTTTGACACAATCGAAGTACCCGGCTTTAGCACCATGCAGGACGAGTGGACGGCGCGCAAACAGAAAAAGGCGCGTGCCAGTGGCGGCCTGCGACCTACTGAGTAACTCCCGAGTGGCTCACGAGCCACTCTGTAGCTGGCAGCCCGCCGGGCAAGCAATTTACGGCGCGGCCAGCAGTACCTAAGACGGGCAAAATCAGCGCGGCGCGCGGGAGACTGAGATGGAGATGCAGATGAAGATGCAGAAAGAGATGCAGAGAGAGAAGAAGAGGGACCGGAGCTGGCTCTACAAGCTCTCAGTTTATAACAACACAAAACCTCTGCATAATGGTTAAGGTAACAAATACTATACATCTACTCACAAACCTGCCAAGCCTAAAGATTGACACGCAGGCTGTGCTTACACTTTGTGAACGAATGGCTGGACATTGGATGAAATTGCTGCACACATAGGACGGGTTCGCACGACGATACATGCCGCAATACGGCAGGCGCAGGCAGAAGGGCTGGCGCGCAGTGGTTGGTATGCCGAACCGGAAGAAGCGCCGCTATTGGCCGCGCTGTGGCTTAACACGGAATTGGAATAGTGAAATGGCATCGTCTATAGACAGAGCGACAGCACAACTGCGTTGGCACGGCTATGAAGTCTCCGGCGCTGGTCGCATCGCAGTAGTCTGCCAGTGCAACCGGAAGGTCGTCTGGTCACGTCGCCGCTGGAAGCCGCAGTGATTTCAGCAAGAGCGTTGCGGCCAACATTGCAGTCACATGATTGCGCGCGAGGGCAGATGGCACTTGCTACGAAAACTGGATGAGCCAACGCGGAATAGAAACAACAAAACGTTTGGAAATATCGCGGCGTTAATGGAGCGGGAGTAGTGAAGAAAAACGACGGCACACGTAAGGGCCACACGACAGGCATGTGGTTGCCTTCGGACATTTTGTTTGATGGGGTGGAATGGGATTAGCACGCGCGAGGACAACAAGTGCCAAGCGCTGACGTACTACAGCAGCAGGGCGGAGGCACACGCCGAAGCGGAAAAACTGACAAGCAAGGTAGGAGCGAAGTTCCTAGCCTACCCGTGCGAATGCGACGGATACCACGTCGAGCGCGTGGGGCCGACGCCAAGCCAACAAGCCGCCGAGGATCTCGCGGCAGCTCTGGGCCACGACGGAAAGGCACTAAACGCGGTCCTGCACATGCGGGCAAATGACATTAACCGGATGCGCCGCGCGCACGTACGCAAAGTGCGGCGCACGATTGGAGAAGCACGGTGAGCAACGACGCGATTACTTGCGAAGTAAAAGGGCTAGACCAGTTGCAGGCCGCTCTTGAAGAAGCTTGGGCGACAAGCAGGCAAAGGCAATAGTGCGCGATGCCACGCGCGCCGGGGGCAAAGCTGCCGTGAGGCGTTCGTGCAGTCTGCTGGCGGCGTGCATGGCGAACCGGGCGACCTGCTGCGCAATACGAAGTCGTGGAAGATGCGCTACAAGTACATACGTAACGCTTTCACACGTCACGTCAAAATCAGTGCAACGGGCACGCTGTCAGAGGAGCACAAGGGCACGGGTCGCGGTATCCAGCCCAAGGGCAAAATCTATCATCGTTCGCTCGCCTATTTGGTAAAGCTGATGGAGCTTGGCAGCGGAGGCGGAAACTATACTGGCCAGCGTTACTCAATTCATGACTTCGGCTTTTGATTCGAGCCAGCAAACCATTCTGGACAGGATTATCAGCGTCATTCAAGCCAAGCTGGAGCGCGCCGGAAAATGATTTACCTCCGCGCATTCATTTACGCTTTGCTCATTCCGCTGGCAATACGGCGGCGCTGGGCTTTGGCGATACCTGCTGACGTTGCAGACGTGATCTTCTCGAAGCTGCGGAGCTTGGGCCGGTTGGTCGCACGTGGGTTGAATACCTGTTATCGCGATGGCGTGCATGAGCAGGCTACCCATTTACGACACGCGCGATTGGCGAGACCGCACGAGCAAAAACGTGCGCAGCTATAACCCCATTTGCCAACGGCTGTTCGATGACGGCAGCCAATGCAAAAACAAGAGCGACGTGGTCCACCATTTAATCGACCCAAAGGATGCGCGAGAGAAGGCACACGACTGGGCGAACTTAGTGGCCACATGCGCGCGCTGCCATCCGGGCGGTCAACGCGGCGAAACCCAAGGTTACAAATACGTCGCAACCTGCGGACCGCTCGCTATCCATTTCCACGGCAACGTCCATGTGCTTCCTGAATGGCACAAGGATTACGTCAAGCCTGCCACTGCCACAGTCGCAGCGCTGGCCGGTACCATCTCCACAGCAGTAGGCGATGCAGCGATTGACCGAGCGTTAGGCGAGTGGGCGTAAAGTGGATTCATGGGACGAACCAATGACGAAGTTCGAACGTAGTCAACGGGAGTGGTACCGCGAACGCCTCGCAGATGCAACGTTGCTTGACGGTGCAGTTGCAATACGTGCTGAGAGGCGGTTCATTGACCTTGCAGTTCCAGTGGGCGGAACTCGCCGTGGCGGATACGTTTCCTGCTGTAGCATTCGGCGGGCAAAGGCCGCGTATTTCCAATTGGAAGGCAGGCCGGGTTTTCCCAGCGTGCGCATCGACTACTCACTCTACCGTGATGCTTGCCACTGCGTCTGCTGGGGCGAACAGCCACCAGAAGAAAACGACAATGCAATCGGACGGTTCTACGGGTACCGCGAGGAAGTGTTGCGCGATAACCAGCAGGCCACGTCAGATACAACCCGGCAGAGATTGGCAACCCCTACAACACACACCCCAGCCCCCACAGCACAAGAGAAAACGCCCAGCACACTGGCCAGCACATAGCGCTTTGACGTGCAGCAGACGCCAAGACTCCTGCGACTCCGACGCGATTAGCGTGCCATCTGGCCCGGTATCTGGCAGCGCGGCGCAGTGACCCAACCAACCCACAGCTTGCAAGTAGTTGTAAGTATCGGGCACAGGCTGCTGCACGCGGATGCTTACGACCCGCTGTTCATCACGTGCTGTGCCGATAGCTTGGCCGGGCTGCGCGGAAACTTCCCGAGGGGGAGGCATTTTTGAATTTTCCCGTCTGCTGGCGTGCGCTTGCCGCCTGAATGCGTGTGCAGGGGGCAAACCCGCCGAAATAATCTTATTCGCTCCCGTAACACAAACCGCCCAGCATGTAACGCGCAACATTCAGCACTAAACACAAAGCGATAAGGGGAAAACGATGCCAGCAGACCCAGCAGTGGCCGGGCGCAAGGGCGGCAGCAGGAACACGCCAGCGCAGCAGGCCGCCAGAAAACGGAACGGTTTCCAGAAGCGTGCGCAGGAGGCCTTTAACGAAGCCGGGGGCCAGCATTATTTCCCCAGCGCACTACCGGCCCCGGAGCCGCAGCGCGCGGCCGTCCTGATTTCGCAGCCGCGCAGGGAGGCTGAATAATGCAGGGCGGGCACAACAAAAAATCTGACGACCTGCACAAGCTCCAAGGGACGAAGCCCACGCCCAAAGTGGAAGGCGCATCGGTACAGCCGGGCCGTCCACGATTCCCCAAGGGATTGTCGCGCGAGGAACGGCGCATTTTAGAGAGCCTGTGCGCGCAATTGGAAGAACGCAGGCACTTGTCCGCTGGCGACGGCGAACTGATTTACATCTACGCCACGGAACGCGCGCGCTGGGAACGCGCGAAGGCCAAGCTGGCCGTCGAGGGCGAAATCTGCACTTACATTCGGCTGGATAGCAACGGCCAGCCGCACAACCAAGTGAAGCCGAACTTGTGGTTGAAGGTTGCTGAATCCTCCGCACAGCGAATGGTCGCCTGCCTTGACAGGTTGGGCTTGACGCCCAACGCGCGTGCAAAGGTGAAACCCACGGGCGACGCACAACCTGCGGAGCCAGAACAGAGCTTAGAAGAAATATTTTTTTTTTTTTTTTTTTTTTTTTTTTTTTTTTTTTTTTTTTTTTTTTTTTTTTTTTTTTTTTTTTTTTTTTTTTTTTTTTTTTTTTTTTTTTTTTTTTTTTTTTTTTTTTTTTTTTTTTTTTTTTTTTTTTTTTTTTTTTTTTTTTTTTTTTTTTTTTTTTTTTTTTTTTTTTTTTTTTTTTTTTTTTTTTTTTTTTTTTTTTTTTTTTTTTTTTTTTTTTTTTTTTTTTTTTTTTTTTTTTTTTTTTTTTTTTTTTTTTTTTTTTTTTTTTTTTTTTTTTTTTTTTTTTTTTTTTTTTTTTTTTTTTTTTTTTTTTTTTTTTTTTTTTTTTTTTTTTTTTTTTTTTTTTTTTTTTTTTTTTTTTTTTTTTTTTTTTTTTTTTTTTTTTTTTTTTTTTTTTTTTTTTTTTTTTTTTTTTTTTTTTTTTTTTTTTTTTTTTTTTTTTTTTTTTTTTTTTTTTTTTTTTTTTTTTTTTTTTTTTTTTTTTTTTTTTTTTTTTTTTTTTTTTTTTTTTTTTTTTTTTTTTTTTTTTTTTTTTTTTTTTTTTTTTTTTTTTTTTTTTTTTTTTTTTTTTTTTTTTTTTTTTTTTTTTTTTTTTTTTTTTTTTTTTTTTTTTTTTTTTTTTTTTTTTCCGCTGCTGCGGCCAGTGTGCTGGCGCACGTAATTGTTGAGCTACAGGAACAGAGCCGCCGCGCTGGAAGCAACGCAGAATACCGGCGCGTAACAGCCAGACCGGACACTTTGGAAAGGAGCTTTTGCCATGAAAGAAAAAGTAATTGCAATGCTTACCAGCCACGACGCGCTGAAGAAGGACGAGCACAACGGTATCCCGTCGCGTGCAGACTTGGCCGCGTACTTGACCGACATGTTCACGAAGAGCCGAGCAGTACGACGCCCTCGCTGCGCAAGTTGCCGAGCAGCAGGCCGCGCAGGCCGCTCTTGCTGCGCGTGTTGCCGAACACGAAACCAAAATCAGCAAATAACCACGGCGCAGGCCGTGCCCATGTTTTGAAAGGGAACGTTTATGAACCTTGGACAGCTTATGGAAGCAGAACTTCAGGCAATGCAGAAACGCCCGGCCCGCGTACTACCAGCGCAAGCCCCCGACGTTCCGCTTGGCGGAGTAATCGAGCAGATAGTGCAAGCTGCGCTGCCGCAAACAATCCGCGACCACGCTGCGCGCGAGAAAGCCATTGCGCAGAAAAAGAAGCAGCAAAAAGAAGACGACCGTCGCAAAGCTCTCGCCACTGGTTTTGACGGCGAGTTACATTACGAGCAAGGCGACCCGAATTTCTAAGCAGTAACAAAATGAGCGCGGCGACGGTGCAAGCAGTCGCAGAAAAGGAACTACCACAATGTCTCTCACCCGTCAGTTCAAGAACATTTCCCCAACTGCCGTGCTGGAATTACGCACGCTTGACAAAGAATTGCAAACCCTCATGTCCCGGCCCAGCCTCACGCGCAGCGACTCCAAACGTGCGGACGTAATCATCGCGCGCATGGCTGCCATCCGCGACGCTGTTATCACTGACCTCGACTACGACCGTGCGCAGGCAGAAGCACTCGACCTCGAAATTAACGGCAGCGCCATACAGTGCCCGCGAAGCACACGAACAGATTTTCCGCATGTACCTGCGCGGCAAAGCGCAGAGCGAGATTGCTTCAGCCATTGCTGAAAACCGCGACTTCCAAGCGGGGAGAGCAACACCTCGGTTTACGCAAGGGCTGTCTGGTTGCTTTCTGGTCCCGACGAGCTTCCAGAACAACGTTGCTGAAGGCTTAGCCGCTGTCGATCCGCTACTCAGACCCCGCAATCTGCAATGTCGTGCAGGAATATGACTTTACCCTGCGCCCGCTGCAACTGCCGGGCTGGGATTTGTCGGGCGTTGCGACCATCAAGGTTGGTGAAGCCTCGCAGCAGGGCACGTCCGTTGCCCCCGGCATTACGCAACAGCTATTGGAACAAATGGACATACAGGTTTTCCCTTGGCGCATCGCTGGAGTGGGAAGAAAACCAGCGCGCCTTCGACAGCGCAATGGCTGCAATGGGCCGCGCGTTCGGCGTAGGCTTTTCCATGTGGCATCGGCGCTGACCTTGTGCTTGGCAACAGCAGCACTGGCGCCGCAGTTATCGTGACCACCGCATACTGACTCGGGCGTGACCACCGCCAATCAGGGCAAGCTCGTGCTGGGCGATTTCACGGACGTGTTCTACAGCGTGAACAAAGCCTATCGCGAGTCCGATAAGGCCGCGTGGTTGGTAAACGATGCCGTTGCGAAGATGATTTCCAACTGCGTTGACGACCAGCACCGCCCACTGTTCCCTGTGGTTGACGGCATTACGCAAATACTTGGCAAGCCGGATTACGTTGCGCCGAGCCTGCCCGCCTACAACGCATCGCTGGGTACGCAGGCCGCCGGTTCGTTCTGCGTGTTTGGCGATATGTCGCACTTCACGGTTCACGTAAGCACAGATGTACCTGCGCCGCCGGTTGCAGGTTCCGGGATACATCGAAAATGGCAAAGACGCTGTTCACTGGCCTCGTCATGGCAGGATACGGCAGTGCAAGACCCCACAGCGGGAAGCCTGCCGCCAATAGTTACCGCGCGTTTGCACAGCTAACAAAGAATTGCACGCCGCGTGCTGGACACACGTGACGCGTAAAGCCCCAAGCTTCCTCCTTGGGCGGGGCCGCCAACCAGCGGCCCATTTTTATTACCGGCACATTTGCCTGATACGTCACTGTGAGCAACCAACCGCAATTTGACACGCACCAGTTTGCTGGGCACAACCCCCGGCTGCGCGCCGTACATGTCGAGCACCGCGCGGGCAGCGAAACCGAATCAACAAACATTGCTTTCGACGACTACCAGCGGATGCACACCGAAACCCATAAACCTTTCTCGTACCGCAGACTTGCTCCTCCGCCGTGGGCAATGAACGACGAACAGCTACGTGCGGTCGTCACTCGGTGTGTCGAGCGCCGTGCGTACATGAACAGGGTGAACCAGTATCATCCCAAAGGCACGGATACCGAAAGGCTGGCGCAGGCGAAACAGATAATCGCGGCGCGCAAGCAAAACCAAATTGAAATCTTGGACTGCCTCCTTGACATACACCGTACGTTGAAAAAGTGCGGCGATGCTCCGGCTGTACGGCTGGCGGCGCAAAAGGTCGAAGAGCAGGATACGCAACTTATCGCCAATGAAAAACCCGAACTGCTTTTGTTGGGCGTGGCCTACCGTTATTGGCGTGTGGGCAAAAACTCAGTCGAAGTGGGCGCGGCGCTAGGGATAAAACCCCCGCTGGTGCGTGCGCTTTGCTGGCGAATGCGCTGCACAGCCGGTGAGCTGGGATACGGGCCGCCACTAAGAAGAAGGAAAAGCCGCCCGAAACGCATACAAATGTCTCGTGTGTCCCTACGGCGCGGCAGGCGTATTTATATCCCCAAACATACCGACACCTGTCTGATACCCAGCGCCGAGAGACTACCGCTGGTTATCAAGATGCACAAAATGGGGGGCCACTAAGAACGAAATCCGGCGCGCGCTGGGCTGGGCCACGAACAGCAATGACGGCTACGGCATGGTAAAGCGCTTGATGATTGAAGCCGGGCTGCGGTGAATGCCGGGCGCTCAAGGCTGACATTACTCCCTAACACGCGCCTGCCTGTTCATGCTGGCAGAATCACTTCAAAACCTACTTAGCCGCTGACGCTGGCGTACGCGCACAGCTTGGAAACCCGCGCGCGGACAAGACGACCGGCATCTGGCCGGTTCAATCCCCGGACGAACCCCTTGTCCCGTGGGTCGTATTCCAGCAAGTCAGCGGCAATCCTTTGCAGGAATCCCATGCAGGGCACAGGCCGGTTGAATACGGTGCGCTGGCGCTTCACTGCTTACGGCAGCACATACAAACAGGCCAAGGCGCTCGCGCAGGCAATCATCGACGCTGTGCTGGGTATGGACGGCACGATGGCCGCCGGGCAAACAGAAATTCACGGCGCATGGTTGAAGCTGGAATTGGACGAAGCAGAAGCGCTGCCGAAGGGCACAGTGTTCGCCAGCCACGCGGATTTTCCAAATCAATTACATCGACCTCCACTAAGCTGCCAAGACACAACAAGGCCAGCCTCCTCGGCTGGCCTTTGTGTTTCCGACTTGCTAATTCAGCGCAGGACAAATCCCAGCACGATTAAGAACACGACACCAGCGAAGGGCAGCAACACAAACAGGGTAAGGGCCACGCCATGCCCATGTCTCGTGCAGGGCTTGGCCGGTACAGGCTTTTGCCGCAGAGCCGTGCGCGCCCAGCCAAACAACAACCTGCTGGCGCAATAAAAACAAAAGTAGCGTAGGAACCTCGTCATCAGTCCTCCTTCTGGCACGCAAGCAACGTTCGTTCCGCACCGCGCGCAGTATCCGCGCCGCGATAAGTCAACCGGCTGGCCGCAGCCGGGGCAGGTTGTCGTCATTAGCGCACCTCCCGCAGGTTGGCAGCGCTGGGCTTCGCCTGCGCAAAAAGCTCTATCGTGCGCCCGACTTTTGCTAGGCCAATTGCCCGCGCGGCATGGGAAACAACAGCAGCCTGCTTTTCGATCCCCAGCGCCCGGCGCAGGTCGCGGCAGGCGTGCTCGTGATGCAGCAACACGCGCAGGTGATTGCGTTGTGATTTGGACAGCGATGCCGCGAAGTGCGCGGCGTGGGATTGCGGTGCGGTATGCTTTTGAACAGCCACTACAGCCTCCTATTTAGGTTGTTTGGTTAGGGCTGCGGCGCTGCTAGAACAGTGCCGTGGCCCGGTTTTGGTTTACTTACCTGCCTTGCGCGGATACAGCCCGGCCTTGGTCAGCAGGGCGCGTATGCGACCGACGCGAAGCCCGGTACCGTTGGGCCGTGCGCCTGTGCCAATCTTCCGCGCAATGTCTGTCAGCGATTTTCCCGTACGCCACATCCGCACCACTTGCGCCTTGGGCAGCGCATCCTTCGGCCCCAGCGATTTTTTAACCATGTCTTTAACCCCCGGCCCCTAGCTGGGGCTGAACGAGACTCTGCCGGAATGTGTCGAATATTCCGAGGCACGAAAGTGCGACTCAGCTAACCTTCACTACTACAGAAGGTTGCTCGCGAGTTATGCTGCGTGGGGTTATTCGCCCGCGTGGCAAAGCCCGTCTATTTGCCAGAGTGGCACTTTCTGAGTGGACTACTCGGGATCGCAAAAAGGTGAGAGACTGTATGGCGCGCCATGAAGGGTTTCCCAAACCAAGTTGCTGAGTTAAGTAAGCTGGCAACAGCCATGCGTTGCATCGTGCGCCTTACGCGCCACGGCGAACAAGCAAGAGATGACGGCGTTTTCGGGGAAGCGCTGGTTCGTGCCGGTGTAGCGGGCACCGGGCATGTTCCAATGCCGATTGAAGAGTATCTCGAAGCCCAGCTCCAGAAACCCAAGAGCGGCCAAAGTTTCCGCACCACTGCGCGTGGCCTGCGGGAACTTTTCCGGCTGCTTGGCTTCATAGATGATTCTGGGGAAGATGTTCTGGTAACAGACACCGGGCGGCAGGCAGCCGGTTTCGCGGGCCGAGATATGAGCCCCGAACAATTGTCATTTTGGCGCAGAGTCATCCGCAACATGACCCACGCAGGAAAGGATGATTCTGAATCCCACCCCTATCAGGTTCTTCTGCGACTTGTTGCGCGGAAACCCGGTATTACGCGCGCTAAATGCGCGCTTTGCGCTAGAAGCAGTGGATGATTCATCTGCTGAACTTGACCGCATCGCCGAATTGGCCGACCTGGACGAGGACGAAATCATAACGACCATCGGCATTACCAAGTCAAATTGGGACAATGCCAAGAAGGTCTTGCCGAAGTTTGCCGAGCAATTGGGTGATGTAATCCGTGATGGGGATTCGTTCACCATAGCTGACGCGCCCGGCAGGGCTGACGCTGGCCCCGCCCCGCAAAGGCGTGCCCCTGCGGCTGTCCGTGCTCCCCGTACATCGCGTGCAGTCACGCCGCAGAATATCGGCAGGGCCGCAACCGCTGAAGATTTCGACGAATTCGCATCCCGAGGGGAAGTTGACCAAGCTGCTGCTGCGGCAGGTATAAGGAACCGCCGCCTTCGACTTCGACGGCACAACTTCTTGGTCCAGAAATTAGCAGCAAGGCTGGCCAAGCAGGTGGGGAACTGTTCGAGAACCCCTTCGATTTGCTTGCGCTTATTCGCAACGTTGGCGTGCTGGTAGAAGTTAAGACACTCGACGGCACCGAAGCGGATGAGCGCGACCGAGTATGGGAAGCGCTTGCGCAATTGCTGTACTACCAAGCATTTCTTCTGCCTCCCGCCGCTGGCCAAGCATCTGTTCGGATGGTTGCGTGTTTCGAGCGGCGCATCACCAACGCCCACATGCAGTGGCTAAACCAGCAGAACATTGCTGTGATCTGGGAAGATGGACAGGGCTTTGCAGGGGATGCTTTAGCCGCAAATTTTCTGGGCAGGTACTTGGAAGAGCTGCGGTGATGAATCTGCCAGCCGGTTCTCTGCAATAGCCACGTAAGCAGGATTGATTTCGGCCCCAACAAAGTGGCGGCCAGTTTCGACGGCAGCAACGCACTCAGAGCCAGACCCGACGAATGGTACGACCACTAAGTCCCCCACATTCGAGAAATGCTCAACGAGCCTTCTGGAAAGTGCTAAAGGTTTTTGTGTGGGGTGCGCTGTGCGCTCGTCGGCGAAGCGTCGCCCGGCCAGTGTCGGAAATCTCCAAACATTCACCCGCTTGCCTTCCGTCCGGATGCGGTTTCCACACCTTGCCGTTCTTGGTGATAACGTGCTGCAAACGCTCCTGACTTTTGTAGGGCTCCCGAATGACGTGAAACGTCGAAATCCTGCTGTTTGGCAAACCACAGTATAGGTTCGTAATGGCACGCTGGGGCGTTGGAATGCTTGGAGAATCCGTTTTCGTAGTGCCAGATAATCTGTCGTCGGTATTCCAGTCCCAACTCGTACATGTAGCACTGAAGAAAGCAGGCGTTGTGGTGGATGCAGTAAACGAAAAGATTTCCAGTAGGCTTAAGGATCCGGTTTGCTTCTGTCAGCCAGCGCTTGCACCACACGAGCCATTCTTCCCGCGAATTGAAAAAAGCTCCTTCGCCAAACTCCTTGTCCTTTTCAAGGCTGTATGGCGGGTCCGCGATGATGAGGTCGGCGCTGGCGTCCGGCAAGCCGCCGATAAATTCGAGGGCGTCCCCTGCATAGATGGAATCGGTCTGAATCATTTTGCGGAGGATGACAATATATTGATGGTGCAGGTTTGGCACGTAGCTGTAGGGAAACCCGTATGGGAATACACGTTTGTGCCGCTGATAGAGCACCTTGATGCCTTTCAGCGTGAAGCCTCTGCTTTCCATTTCCCGAGCAAGGTCGGCGTGTAGCATGAAGTATTTGGAGCCGTGGCGAAAATCGCCAACGATAACGCACAGGTGTCCGCCGTCCGCCAGTGCAGGGCGGGTAAGCGCTAGGGTGTCCGCCATTGCTTTTAAGAATTCTGGATATGTTTCGATGTTGCCAAGGTCCTTGGGGTCATCGCTGTACTGCGTATCTAACCCGTGCGCCACGCGCTCTTGCTTCGCTTTGTGGTCCCGCTTGTGAAGGATGTTCCAATACGGAGGGCTGGTAACGACTAGTTTCACGGAGCCAGCAGGTAGGGTAGGAATGACACGGCGCGCATCACCCTGAATCACTTTTTGGTCGTGGCATGTGGACGGTTCGCCATTCAACTCCACCTTCAGCCGCTGCCGGGCAAGCTGCACGTATTTCTTGTTTAGCTCAACGCCAATGCCCTTACGGCCTTCAACCGCAGCAGCCTTCAGCGTAGAGCCGACACCCACGAACGGGTCTAGAACCAGTTCGCCTGATTTCGTAAAGAACCTGACTAGCCGGGCAACGTCTTGGAATGAAAATGGCGCAGGGTGCTGCCGCTCAATCTGCGCGTGGGCGTGCCCTTGGCCCAAGCCGCGCTGAATCCAAACCGAAACAGTTTCCGGTATCCATTCCTTCGCTGATAAATCATTGAGACGGTTGACAGGTTTTGGCCGCCCGTTCCCGTTTGCCTTTACTGCAATCACAGTCATTCCCTTGTGTGGCCCTTCGCGCAAGGATTTAAACGGGTCGATGCGGTCCCCGCTTTCTTCTACACTGTCGCAGCACGCCCTAGCAACTGTGAATCCTTTGCAAAACCGCGCTTGTTTGTGGATATGCTATGTGCAGTTTTACCACACAGCGCCTAGGCGAAAAAATAGCGAATGGGGCACCGGGACCAATCGTGCTAGATGATGGGCGCTGCGGGCCGCGCACAGCTTACTGCACTGCCCGCATCCGGTACCGCGCCGTGCCCCCTCAAACCGGACAGAAAACTCTAGCACAGAGACACCACGGTAACTTGGCGTGCGGCGCGCCGGGCTGGCACACTGCTGCCAGAACATGACCAAGAAAGAAGTTCTCGCGATAGCGGAGCCTCTCGTCCAGCAACTAGCAAAGTGCTGCAAGTCCGCATCCCCATGCCCCGAAGTACGTGCTTGCGGGCAGATTGGCAGGAACCCTGACTATCTGGGCTATTACCGGTACTACACGACCCCACCGGTCATCTCCCTGAGAATTCGAGGCTTCACTATAGATACCGTCCTCCACGAATTCGCCCACCATTTGCAGTCCTTGAAATACGGCGACGCACGCGGCGAGATACCTCTGGAAATGGAAGTGCACGGCAAAGAATTCCTTGAAGAACTTTGGCGGGTGACTAGCCACTATTACGGGGACGCGGAAAAGTATTGTTGGGGGACAGAGGACGACTTGATCATGAACGACGGATGCTACGTGACGTTGATAAGAAGAACAACGATGCCGCCTTTGGCGTACGAGCTTTTGAAACAGCATCCCGAGGTTTTTAGTGAGTACGTCCGCAAGCGTGAAAAGGAAATGGTTCCATGCAAGGCTTGCGCAGCCGCAGCGGGCGCGGGCCGGTAGCTGCCCCTTAATTTGCCCCTTAAAACCTTGCCCACAGCGCCCAAATAGCCCTAGAATGCTATTGCCAGCACGGGCTATCTCGTTGACTACGCACGGGGCCGACAGTTAACGGCCATTTCGTAATCGGCAGGTCAGCGGTTCAAGTCCGCTCGTCGGCTCCATCATTTAGCCCGCTGTTCATGCGGGTGAGAGCGACTTTTTCCTTTTCTTGCTGGTCTGGGCTGGTCCGCGTTTGGCCCGCGAAACGAATTCCGAAGCCCGCATTCTGTTCCCCAGCTTGCAAGGAGCGATTCCAGCATCCTGACCCGGACGTCCCCAAAAGCGAAGAATGGCTTCGGCGTTTCGATGGAAGACGCGCTGGACTCGGGAAACGGAAAGGGCTACGCCGAGCATCTAAAGACCAACGAACGGTTGGGAAACGCTCCCATGCCGTTTCCGATGTGGTCGATGATGGGAAACTGAAAGGGGTGGGCGTGCCCTTTCGGAAACACGCCCGTTGGACTTGAAGCATAATAGAGTAAGATTGAAAGCTGCACGTTGTGGAGGCAGCGAATTTTTGCTTATATCCTCGTTCTCCTAACAGCCTGAATAAAGTAATCAGGATTACTGGCATCTTTCGGCACCCGCTGGGAGAATGAAGATGATAAAACACTCCGTACTGGTTTTTCTGCTCTCCATCTGCGCGCAGGCGCAATACAGCAAACTCACGATTGACTTCGTCGAAAATAACCGCCGTTGCACAAACGACGCTGCGATTGTGCGGGAGTGTAATGTTGCCTATGGACATTTCACTATCACCGAAGCAGCGGAGTGGAAGACGCAACCCACGACCTATCGGACGGTCCTGCTTTGCGAAAATGCTGGCCAGCCACTTGGTCGGTCAGACTGCATCAATCTTGAGGCTGGTAAAGCGTATTCGTGGACGTTGGCCTACGACCAAGTCCAAATCGACCGAGGGTATATGTATGAACTCTACGGGGATTTTCCGGTACCGGTGTACATAGAGACCGGACACGGGCGTGGCTACTACGCGCGGAAGGACCTGCGGCCAGAGCGCAGGTAAGGCGCACGGTGATGCTCGCGTCTTCACGAGGAAAGCGGACGGGTCCTTTTCTTGAGCTTCTGCGACTCCACCAGTTGTTGGAACCGCTCACTGGACGTTAACTGCTCCAATATTTTCTCGACATCACGCGCGCCGCCTTCCAATTTTAAATTGCCAAGTTGTAGCTTAACTTTTCGCCCATGACATGCGTCAAGGACTGTTTCGATGAGCTTCCGAATCTGCTGGATAGAAGTCCCAAGCACGGCAGCGGCAAGAACAAATTCGCCGACGAAGCCGCCTCCCGCACCAACGGCGTCGTTGGTATGCCAGCGACTGGAAACCCCCAGACCCTGCGATTTCAAAGCCTCAGAGAAGTCGCGCAACACCTTCTGATATTCGTTACTGGACAAAGGAGCGTCATCCGGCGAGGGGATGAGAATCAACCGTAGCTCCGGTTCGGGTTCGATGATTTCAGATTCCATTCCTTCTTCCCGCTCCGCACTGTCAGGAGTACACCTCGTAGCGAACAGCTACAGGTTCCTTCTCCGGGGAAGGAAAAAGTGTACCACCCGCACCACGGTAACCTTCCCCAGCCCCCGCCCGCTCACGTAAAACAGGAGGCGGAGGAAACACGATGGCTGGGATGACCACCTTTGAGCTTGATACGTTGATTGAGAAAACCGAGGAAAGAATAAAGAGCGCATGTGCGGACGCGTTCGATGGAGTGACTGTACCAAACGGGAAGTGGGTGCAACTGGGGAGCGATGTGGCTGCTGCTCTGGACTCGTTGAAGGTGGAACTGAACAGGAAGGCTGCGAAAGCACGGAGGTCGGTGACGGCGAAGGCCGCGCAAGCGGGGAATTGACTGGGTGCACAATGGAACCCATGACACCGACCTTGCATCCTATCTGCTCGCTGCGCGACGGAGTGGAAAGGGTGTCCGGTTCCGTATTCCAGTACCGCGCTCATCTTTCGCCGACCGGGGAAGTTCTCATCGCAAACTTCGGAGCACCCTTTCGTGACGACTGGCAAGTTCTTCGAATCAAGGATGGCGTCATCGGCGCTTGGATGGGAAATTATTCTTCGCTGCCAAGTGTGCCCAAAACGTCTCGAGCGACCCCGCGCCAATCCGCTGTTTACGGGCGTCTCCGCCCAGTCCGACTGCCGGTGGGCGTTTCCGGTTTGCACGTTCACCTATGACAATTAAAATGGAACGCCACTAAGCTGCCTGCCGTTTTGGCGCAACGGGAAATCCGGCGTCCTGCCATGCCTGGAGTCCGCCTCGAAGAGCCCACACGTTCTGGTAGCCTTTTTCCTGAAGTTTCCGCGCCAACCTGGCGCTGGAGCCTTCGTCCGGTCAAGTGCAGTACGCCACGACAGGTCTGTTCTTGGGGATTCTGGGAAGGCTTTCTTCGAGCGTGTCCGGCGTCACACGGATCGCTCCAGGCAGCACGCTGTCTGACTCCGCCCAAGCCTGAGGATTACGAACATCGATCAGCGTGAAGTCTTCTCCCGCGTCCATTCGTCGCTTCAATTCGTCAACCGTGATTCGCGGAGCATCCGCCATAAGGGACCTCCTTCAATGGGGTCGAATAGTAGATGCGAGACGGCCGCCTTGAGCTGTCGATATTGGGCTGTCGAGAGAAGAAATAAGCGCAGGCCTCAATCCCGCTAAGCAGCCTTCTCCACTGGAAGCCCTGCTTCCATCCATCCCTGTTTGCCCTCGGGATAGTGCGCAACTTTGGTGTAGCCCATGGCCGCCAATTCACGGGCGGCGTATTCGCTGGCGTGTCAATGCGTGTTAGAGCAGTAGGTCACGATCTCAGCGTCCTTATTGGGCAACAACTGGGGTGCAAGTTCTTTGATTTTGTCCGGCGGAATGTTCAAGGCTCCGGGAATATGGGCTTCGCGGTAGCGTTCAGGGGCTAGCGTCTCGACCACTTTGACGCCATCTTTGCGGTCCAGCCTGGCTTTCAGGTCTTTCGTGGAAATAGTGGGTTCCATCTGACCTCCTGCGAATCGTGCGGGGCTCAGCGGAAACATCATACCAACTTTCATGACAGGCGTTATCAAGTCTAGACTTCGTCGATCACCTGACGCGCCGGAGCGGGGTGCGCTACGCAATCCTGATCGCTTGGGTCTTCAGAACTTCACCGAGCCCCGGTACTTGAGCCCCGGGGCACGTGATCGAGCTACTGCCTCGGCGGTCCTTATTCTTCAAGCACTTGCCCCCTGATGTCCACCCCCACGTTCGTGCCATATATGGCACTGGTGAGCCATTTACCGGGCTTGGGCTGGGGGTTAGAGTTGTTCTTGAGCAGCACTTGGGGGAGGGCTGATCAACAGACGCCTCGGGGACTCAAATCGAGTCCGAGGCGTTTTGTTTTGCGCTGAAAGATCAGCTCTCCCCTCCTCCTTTCTCTACTCTTCCTTTCTGCGACTTGTACGGTCTTACATCTCGCCTGTTCGCGTGCCTGCTATCCACTCATGTTTCGATGGTGGTAGATTTGTTTGCGCCTTTTTTCCCTTAATTCCATGAAGTTCGAGGAGCAGATTATGCCGGTTCCGATTGCGCGGCGGGAATTTCTCGCCGGAATGGTTGCCGTGACGGCGGCAAAGGCCGCGTCGCGATTTGTGGCGAGTGATGCCGGCTCGCCGTTTCGTGTTTCCGTCATCAACGATGAAATCTCTCAGGACTTTGGGCACGCGTGCGAGGTGGCGTCGCGCGAATTCGGCATGAGCTGGATCGAACTGCGCGGCATGTGGAAGAAAAATATCGTCAATCTCGACGAGAAGGAAGTCGCCGAGGCGCGGCGGATTCTGGAAAAATATCAACTCAAAGTGACCGACATTGCCAGCCCGCTGTTTAAAGTTGACTGGCCAGGGCGCGCCGAAATCAAAGTTCAGCGAGGCCAAGAGTTTCGGGGCGAACTTCACTCTGGCGCAGCAGGACGAAGTTCTGGAGCGCGCCATAGAGATGGCGAAAGCATTTCAGACGGACCGCGTGCGCTGCTTCGACTTTTGGCGGCTGGAAGATCAGGCGCCGTATCGCGCCGCCATCAACGACAAGTTGCGGGATGCCGCGGAGAAGGCGGCGAAAAAGGGAATCATTCTCGTGCTGGAAAATGAAATGCGCCTGCAACACGGCCACTGGGGCTGAGGCTGCGAAAGTTTTGAGCGCGGTGCAGACTCCGTCGCTGATGTTGAACTGGGATCCGGGAAATGCCGCGGCCAGCGGCGAGATTCCTTATCCCGACGGCTACAATCGGTTGCCCAAAGAGCGTATCGGTCACTGCCACTGTAAAGATGCGGTTAAGAAAGGGACGAAATATGACTGGGCGCCGATGGGCGGCGGGATCATCGACTGGGCGGGACAGTTCAAGGCGCTGAAGCGCGACGGGTACCACTATGCGGTGAGTCTGGAGACGCATTGGAACGGCGGCGGCTCGCCCGAGGAATCGTCGCGCAAGAGTTGGGCGGGGATGAAGAAAGTTTTGCAGCAGGCGGGGGCGCTGTGAGGAACGGCGCAGCGGCTAAAGCCGGAAGTCCATTTCACGCCTTACGCGGCCCTCAAAGGGCCGCTCTTCCACGACGAAGGTAAGGAATGGTGACTTTTTTCGTAGCCGAAGCCAGATGTAAGTATTTCGTAGACCTCGAAGAGGGAGATTTATGACCGATCAGACGAGACGCACTTTTCTGAAGCAGGCTGCATTGGGGACAGCGGCGGTGCTGGCGTATCCGACTTCGCGCGTGCTGGGGGCGAATGACCGGATTCGCGTCGGCATGATTGGCGTGGGCGATCGGGGGCATGATTTGCTGGGACAGATTCTCTCGGTCCATGGTGTGGAGGTGGTGGCGATGGCGGATGTTTATAGCCGTCGTCGCGATCAGGCGAAAAGTAGAGTGCCCGGTATTCAGGCTGTCGACGATCATCGCCGGCTCCTGGATATGAAGGATATCGATGGCGTGATCGTGGCGAGTCCGCTGCATATTCACGCGCGCCATTTTCTCGACACGCTGGCGGCGGGGAAAGATCTTTATTCCGAGAAGACGATGACCTGGTCGATTCCGGAAGCGGACAAATGCCTGGCGGCGGCAAAAGAATCGAACCGCGTGATTCAGATTGGATTGCAGCATCAGAGTTCGGGCGCGCTGGCCGATGCGAAACAGTGGATCAAAGATGGATGGGTCGGCAAGGTTACGCAGGTGGAATCGTGGATGAGCCGCAATACTCCGCATGGCAAAGGGCAGTGGGTGCGGCCGGTTCCGTCGGATTGCACCGCGCAGAATGTGAATTGGGGAGCGTTTCTCAATGGGCGGCCAGAGCGTTCCTTCGATGGATTCCGGTTCATCAACTGGCGGCTGTTCTGGGAATTTTCCGGCGGGAATTGCGCCGAGAACATGGTGCACCAGATTGCCTGGATTATGGGCGCGCTCGATTTGCCTCTACCGTCGGCGGCTTACATGTCGGGCGGTGTGTTCTCGGAGAAAGACGGGCGCGAGGTGCCGGACACGATCGCGGTGACTCTTGATTTTCCCAAAGACATTATGGTGACGTGGCAGTCTTCCTTCAGTAATAAACACTATGAATTGGGTGACCGCATTCTGGGCAGCGACGGCACCCTAGAGCACCATTTCGACGAGCCACTGCAATACTGGCCGGAGAAGACGAACCGTCCGGAGGGAGAGTCCACGCGCGGCAAGACGCATGACCAGCAGCATATGCAAAATTGGATCGACTGCGTGCGCAGCCGAGGCACTCCAAACGCGCCGCCCGAGATCGGTTACCGGTCGGCGATTGCGGTGCATATGTCGAACTTGTCTTATAAAAACAAGCGGCGAATTACGCTGGAGGAAGCGAAGGGGATGACGCCGGAGTACTCATGATCGGCGCGGTCGATATCGGGGGAACGAAAATTGCGGTCGGCATGGTCGATAACAACGGTAAGGTACTTTCCAGAATGGAAGCGCCGACCGATCCGAACCGCTACTCCGATGGGATCGAACTGATCGCGCACATGCTGCGCAAGACTGCGCAGAGAGCCGGAGTCGAGTTCATTGGCATCGGGATTGGATCCACAGGGCCAGTTGACCCAATGCGGGGGGAGTTTGGCGATGTTGATTTTCTTCCGGGCTGGCGCGGAAAAAGTCCGGTGCGAGGATCTGGCGGCAATTTTTAATGTGGGAGTTGCGTTGGAGAATGACGGCGACGCAGCTGCGCTCGCGGAAGCAGGATGGGGCGCAGGCCGGAATCGCTCGCGGTTGATCTATGTGACCGTCGGCACGGGGATTGGTGGCGGGATCGTGCTCGATGGGAAACTTTATCGGGGAGTCGATGGCGCTCATCCGGAGGTTGGACATCACGTGGTCGATCCCGCGGGACCGGCTTGCTCGTGCGGATTCCACGGGTGTTGGGAGTCGCTGGCCGCTGGTCCAGCGATGGTGGCGTGGTTTGAGGGGCACGATCCTGCGGGTTATCCGGAACGGGACGGCATCACTGCCAAGAGAATTTGCGAGCTTGCGCAGCAGGGGGATGAAGTCGGGCTGCGGGCGGTGGAGCATGAGGCCTACTATCTCGGCCTGGGGCTCGCCAATCTGATCAACCTTTTTACTCCGGACGCGATCGTGCTGAGCGGCAGCGTGATGAAGAGTGCGGAGCTTTTTCTGGATCGCATCCGAGCGGTAATTCGCAGCGGCTGCCGGTTTGTTCCAGCGGAGAAGACGCAACTCATGCTTGCTTCTTTGGGAGAAGATACCAACCTGATCGGTGCGGCGAGAGTGTGGCACTATCGGGTTGGCAAGTAACGCCGTGGCGAGGGCATCCGAGCCTCGGCGCGGCGGGCGGGGACGCCCGCCGGACAGCCGGCAAGATGCCGGCGCTACTCTGCGCCGTGCCTCGCTCCTTTCAACTCCTTTCTTGATCTGTTAGTGTTTTCAGTTCGCTTTTTGCTGAGCGATGTGGGAAAGGATTAGAGCCGCGTGATCGTTGGAGTTCCGAAAGAAAGTTATCCGGGGGAACGCCGGGTGGCGCTCGTTCCCGTAGTGATTCCCAATCTTGTCAAGGCGGGACTCGAGGTGATTGTAGAAGCCGGGGCGGGCGCGCAGGCCGGCTATCCGGATGCGATCTATTCCGAAAAGGGCGCGAAGATTGTGTCTGATCGTGCCGCCGTATTCGGAGCCGCAGACATCGTGATGCAGGTGCTGTGTTACGGCTCGAATGACGTTACGGGTAAAGCCGACCTTCCCCTGATGCGCCGGGGCCAAACCCTTATCGGGTTCCTGCGGCCTCTGGGTTCTGCGGAAATTGTTCAGGAGATCGCGCAGGCAGGCGTTACCGCTTTTTCCGTGGAGTTGATGCCTCGCACCACGCGCGCGCAGAGCATGGACGCGCTTTCCTCGATGGCTACCTGCTGTGGGTACAAGGCAGTTTTGCTGGCCGCTGAAACCTCGCCGCGAATTTTTCCCATGATGACGACCGCCGCCGGTACGATCACGCCGGCGCGCGTGTTCGTGATCGGCGCGGGCGTTGCCGGACTGCAAGCGATCTCAACGGCACGTCGGCTCGGCGCCGTAGCCTCTGCTTACGACATGCGTCCCGCTGCTAAAGAGCAGGTGCAGAGCCTGGGCGGCCGTTTCGTCGAACTTCCCATTGAGGCGCAGAATGCGCAGGACGCCCGTGGCTATGGTACCGCGCAGGACGAGACTTTTTACGCCCGCCAGCGGGAATTGCTGACCCGCGTGGTCGCGGAAAGTGACGTTGTCATTACTGCGGCCGTCATTCCTGGCAAGAAATCGCCGGTACTGATCACAGCGGAGATGGTGAAGGGGATGGCGCCGGGCTCGGTGATCGTCGATCTCGCCGCAGAGCGCGGCGGCAATTGCGAATTGACGCGCACGGGAGAGACCGTAGAGGTAGGGGGAGTCACCATCATCGGCGCCATCAACCTCGCCACCAGCGTTCCGTATCATGCCAGCCAGATGTACGCCCGGAACGTCACCACGTTTCTTCTGTACATGATAAAAGAGGGCAAACTGCAACTGAACCTGCAGGATGAAATTATTCGCGAGACCATGATCACCAACGGCGGCGAAGTAGTGAACGGCCGCGTGCGGGAGTTTTTCAAAATGCCGGCCGCTGCAACGGCGGGTCGATGAGTCGTCATCCCGATGAGTGTTCATTAATGATGAATTGTCATCCTGAGCGTAGCAAGAGTTCGCAAAGCGAACTCTTGCGCAGTCGAAGGATCCCTGTAATCTTTCGTGTATTCGCGAGGTTGCGGGGAGTCTCCGTTGCGGGCACCATTCCGTGAGAACGCCTTTGACTGTCCAGTTCTGCTGAATGGATAGGGATCCTCGACTCCGTGAGTGCTCCGCTTCGCGAAGCACTCACTGCGCTCAGGATGACAGGAAGAACTAGGAAACAAATGAATAACAACCTGATCGACGCGCTTTTCGTTTTCATGCTGGCGGCCTTCATCGGATTCGAAGTCATCCGCCACGTTTCGCCCTTGCTGCATACTCCGCTCATGTCGCTGACCAACGCATTAGACGCCATCGCCGTAGTCGGCGCCATCGTCCTCGTCGGCGAGAAAAAAAGTACCTTCGCCTTAGTGCTGGGCGTGATCGCCATCATCGCCGCCACCAGCAATGTGGTCGGCGGATTCCTCATCACCGACCGCATGCTCAGAATGTTCAAAACCAGCCGTCCCAGCAAGCCGCAAGTAACAAAGACATAAGACGAAGCCCTAATATGACCGAGTTTGCCGGAAGCCAGTACCTCATCGAAATCATCTACCTCGTCGCCAGCGCCCTTTTCATTCTTTCGCTGAAGTGGATGAGTTCGCCCGCTACTGCGCGTCACGGTATTCTGGCCGGCGAAGTAGGCATGGTGCTGGCGATTGCGGGTACGCTGCTGCATCACGGTATCGTCGACTACAAGTGGATCATCATCGCACTGGTGCTGGGCTCGGGCATCGGCGTTCCGCTTGGCATGGTGCAGATGACGGCGGTCCCGCAACGAACCGCGCTCAGTCACGCTTTCGGCGCGCTGTGCGTTACGCTGGTTGGCACGGCTGAGTTTTATTTACGCTCGCCCGACGTACCCAAGTTCATGATGTCGGTGCTGTCGATGGAAGTGATTCTCGGCGGCCTGACCTTTACGGGCAGCTTGATGGCTGCGGGAAAATTGCAGGAGATTCTGCCGCAGCGACCCATCACTTACAAAGGACAGAACCTCGTCAACTTGCTGTTGTTCATCGTGGCTGTCGGAAGCGCGGTTTATCTCGTGCTGCATCCCGGAGCCAAAATCTTCTTCCCCGTCATCGTCGGCGTGTCTCTGATCTTCGGAGTGCTGCTGGTGATTCCCATCGGCGGCGCCGACATGCCGACCGTGATCTCGTTGCTGAATTCTTACGCGGGGCTTTCCGCCGCCGCGATGGGATTCGTGCTCGACTCCAAGCTCCTGATCATTGCGGGCGCTCTCGACGGATCCTCGGGCCTGATTCTTTCGATCATCATGTCGAAGGCGATGAACCGGTCGTTCACGAACGTGCTTTTCGGAGCCTTCGGTCAAGTGCAGGCGCCTGCTGCAGCAGGAGAGGAAGCGAAGCCGGTGCGCAGCGCCACGGCGGAAGAAGCCGCCGCAATTCTTTTGGCAGCGAATAAGGTGGTCATCGTCCCCGGCTATGGAATGGCCGTGGCGCAGGCGCAGCACAAAGTTCGCGAACTTTATGATGCGCTCACCAAGAAGGGAGTAGAGGTTCGATTCGCCATCCATCCGGTCGCCGGACGCATGCCGGGGCACATGAACGTGTTGCTGGCCGAAGCCGACATTCCCTACGACCGGCTCATCGAAATGGACGAGATCAACGGCGACTTCCCGCAGACCGACGTTGCGCTGATCATTGGCGCTAATGATGTGACTAATCCTGCGGCGCGCACCGATCAATCGAGCCCCATCTTCGGCATGCCGATCCTTGACGTGGACAAAGCGCACACGGTCATGGTCATCAAGCGCGGCATGAGCCCGGGCTTCGCCGGCATCGACAACCCTCTTTATTATCTTGACCGGACTCTCATGCTGTTCGGCGACGCGAAGCAGTTTGTGGGCGGGATTGTGCGGGAGTTGAGCGGGGGACACTGAACTGCCTCAGGAGCGAGGCAGCCGTCGCAAACAATTTGACAGGCCGAATTAACCTTCCTAGACTGATTCCATGGAAATCCACCTACACCCCGAAAAAGAGGCGCAGTTGGCGCAGATCGCTGCGCAGCGGGGCCTGAAGACAGACGAACTCGCGCAACAGGTGCTGAGTCATTACCTGGAAGACGACACTCGTTTTATCGAGGCCGTCAACCTCGGATTGGCAGCGGCCGAGCGGGGAGACTTCGTAGAGCACGACGAGGTAGGAAAAAAGCTGAAGCAGATACTGCGCTCTTAGATGCGCTTGCGCTGGACCACACCCGCCGCCGACGATCTGTACAATATCGTCCAGCATATTCGAAAAGATAATCCCGCCGCCGCCGCTGAAGTGGCTGCCACTCTGTACGATGGATGCAGCGGTCTGAGAGATTTTCCACGTCGCGGTCGCAAGGGGCGGATTGAAGGTACCCGTGAACTGGTTTTCTCCGGCCTGCCTTACATCGTTGTCTACAGGATTCAAGATCAAATCCTAGAACTGCTGCGCGTCTACCACGGTGCGCAAGATTGGCCCTGAAATAGTGTCGAGGTGATCCGATGAAAACGCCGCAGGTGATGACTGTCCTAATTCTATCTTTCCTTGCCTCGTTTGCCGTTGCTCAAACTCAACCTCAGCTCAACCTGATGCCCATGCCAGCTTCTGTTCAGCCTGGCAGCGGGCAGTTGGCGATCAACCAATCGTTCTCCGTCGCCGCTACCGGTGCTCACGATGCTTCGCTCGACAGAGAACTCAAGCGGTTTGTGACGCAACTTTCGCGGCAGACCGGAATTCCGTTCCGTCCGAAGGCTGGCGCTACGCCTACACTGCAGATTCATGCTGACCATGGGCGGCAGGCTGTGCAGAAACTCGGAGAGGATGAATCGTACGACCTTACTGTTACCGACTCGGATGCGAAGCTTACGGCGCCGACCACACTCGGCGTCCTGAGCGGATTGCAGACATTTCTTCAGCTGGTGCAAATCACTCCGACTGGATTCGCTTCCCCCGCCGTCACCATCAAAGATCAGCCACGCTTTCCGTGGCGCGGCTTGCTCATTGACGTGAGCCGCCACTTCATTCCTCTCGAAGTGCTCAAGCGAAACATCGATGGAATGGCCGCGGTGAAGATGAACGTGCTGCACTGGCATTTATCGGATGATCAGGGATTTCGCGTCGAGAGCAAGAAATTCCCCAAGCTGACCGGGATGGGATCAGATGGAATGTTTTATACGCAAGCGGAGATTCGCGAGTTTATCGCCTACGCGCATGATCGCGGCATTCGCGTGATGCCGGAGTTCGACATCCCCGGCCACAGTCGCTCTTGGTTCCTGGGATATCCCGAACTTTCCAGCGGGGCGGGGCCTTACACGCTGGAAGGTGGAGGCGTCGATCCGATCATGGATCCAACGCGAGAGTCGACTTACAAGTTTTTGGAAAAGTTCATTTCGGAAATGGCCAAACTTTTTCCCGATCCTTATTTTCATATTGGCGGCGACGAGGTCAACGGCAAGCAGTGGGATGCGAATCCGAAGATTCAAGAGTTCATCAAAGCGCACGGCATGAAGAACAATCAGGATCTGCAGGCTTACTTCAACCAGCGACTGGAGAAGATCGTGGCTAAGAATCACAAAACTATGGTCGGCTGGGATGAAATTCTGCATCCCGACTTGCCCAAGACGGTGATCGTGCAGTCGTGGCGTGGGCAGGCATCTCTGGCGGCGGCGGCGAAACAGGGCTACCGGGGCCTGCTTTCGCATGGATACTATCTGGACTTGATGTGGCCGGCGGCGCGGCACTATGCGGTCGATCCCCTGGCAGATGCCGCGGCGTCTTTGACGCCTGAAGAGAGGAGCCGCATCCTCGGCGGCGAGTCCTGCCAGTGGGCGGAGTGGGTGACTCCCGAAAACATCGATTCGCACATCTGGCCGCGCAACGCGGTGATTGCGGAGCGACTGTGGTCGCCGCAGGAAGTGAAGGATGTCGGCTCGATGTACCGCAGGATGAATGCCGTGAGTTATGAACTCGAATGGTTGGGCCTGACTCACAATTCCGCGCGCACGCAGATGCTACAACGCATGGCGGGGAATGGGGACATTGAGGCGTTGCGCGTTCTCGCCGCTGTGGTCGAGCCGGTTAAGGACTACGATCGCTGGAGCGAGCAGAAGGGGCCCATCGATTTTCATGCGCCTCTGGCTCGCCTGATCGATGCAGTCAACCCGGAGAGCGATACGGCACTCCACTTCAGCGATCTGGTGCAGACTTTCCTGCAGAGCGGATACAAAGATCAGGCGGCAGAAGGGCGGATCCGGGGTTACCTCTCTACTTGGCGGGATAATGATGCCCGGCTGCATCCCTTGCTCGAGCACTCTTTTTTTCTGCAGGAAGCCGCGCCTTTGTCACAGAATCTGTCGGCGCTGGGCACGGTCGGTTTGCAGGCGCTCGACTATCTCGACAAAGGTCAGGTTGCGCCGGATGCTTGGAAGGCGCAGCAGATGACAGCGATCGATCAAGCCAAGGCGCGGCAGGCCGATATGCTGCTGATGGTGGTTGCGCCGGTGCAGCAACTGGTGGAGGCGAGCGCGGGACAAGGGCCGCACAACTGAGGTATATGCCAGACATAGGTGGAGAATGTCAGCTTGCGTAATACTGCCGCATGTGATATCATGATATCACTAGTGAGCGTGAGGTGAGATGTGGCGCAACTTGTGGTCCGGAATATCGAAGAGGGCGTGAAAACCCGCCTGCAGCGCCGCGCTCGCCGAAACGGCCGGAGCATGGAAGCGGAGGTGCGTGACATTCTCCGGAACGCGGCCAACGAGGCTGAGAAGCCAGCCATAGGATTGGGGACGCAAATTGCGGCTCTATTCAAAGGAAAAGGCTACGATTTCGAAGTTGAGGAATTGCGTGGGCATCCCGTGCTCCCGGCAAAGTTCGACGAATAGACGAATAGTTGAGTGTGATTATTCTTGACACCAACGTTCTCTCCGCGCTAATGCGTGATGCGCCTGATTGCAGCGTCTCGTCGTGGATGGACCGGCAGCCTCAGAGTTCCATCTGGACGAACTCGATCACCATCCTTGAAATCCAGACGGGATTGCAAGTCATGCCGGCCGGGAAGAGGAGAGCTTCGTTGTCGGAAGATTTCGAACGGCTGCTTGATCGGATGGACCACCGAATCGCGGCCTTCGACGAGCCGGCCGCTCGATTTGCCGCAGAGCTCACTGGTTTGCGACAGAAGAAAGGACGAGCAGGAGAGCTGCGGGATACGATGATCGCCGGTATCGTCTTGTCGCATCACGCCAGCCTTGCGACTCGTAATGTTACGCATTTCGCCGACATCTCCGCGACTGTCGTCAACCCTTGGGACGTGTGAGAATGCGGCTACGCGTGGTATTCTATTAACTCCAGCTGCGCACCGTCTTAAGCGGAATTCCTCGCAGGTCCTGAAGAAGTTACAAAGAAAACATGCTCTCAGTCAGTAATGTGTCGATGCGCTACGGCGCCAAAATTCTGTTCGATGAAGTCTCCACGGCGTTCACGCCGGGCAAGCGCTATGGCCTGACCGGGCCTAATGGCGCGGGCAAATCCACGTTCATGAAGCTGCTGAGCGGCGAATTGGAGCCGCAAAAAGGGACGGTCGTCCGTCCGCGCAAACTGGGAGTGCTGAGCCAGGATCAGTTCGCCTTCGATGCGTATTCGGCGATCGACACCGTGATTATGGGCAACAAGCGGCTGTGGGCTGCCATGCAGGAGCGCGACGCCATTTACGAGAAGCCGGAGATTACCGATGCCGATGGCATGAAGCTGGGCGAACTCGAAGGCATTGTCGGCGAAGAGGATGGTTACACAGCCGAGAGCGACGCGGCCATTTTGCTGCAGGGGCTCGACATTCCCGACGAGCTTCACATCGCAAAATGGGCGAGCTGCAGGGCGGACAAAAAGTGCGAGTTCTGCTGGCGCAGGCGTTGTTTGGACATCCGCAGGCATTGCTGCTGGACGAGCCTACGAACCACCTTGACTTGGATTCGATCCACTGGCTGCAGGGATTTCTGAATGTATATGACGGGGTAGTGATCGCGATCTCGCACGACCGGCATTTCCTCAACAGCATCTGCACGCACATCGCCGACATCGATTACGAAACCATCATCACCTACACCGGCAGCTATGACGATATGGTCGTGGCCAAGACGCAGGTGCGGTCGCAGATTGAGTCACAAAATGCGCAACGCGAGAAAAAGATTTCGCAGTTGAACGAATTCATTGCGCGTTTCGCGGCGGGCACGCGGTCGAGCCAGGTGCAGTCGCGGCGCAAGGAAGTGGAGCGGTTGCAGGTTACGGAGTTGGCTAGGTCAAACATCCAGCGCCCATTCATCAAGTTTGAGCAGAAGCGGCCTTCGGGCAAGCACATTCTGGAAGTTGAGCACCTGTCCAAAGCGTATGGCGACAAGCAGGTGATCAAGAATTTCACGGCCAGCATTACGCGGGGCGAGCGCATTGCGCTCATGGGACGCAACGGTGCAGGCAAGACCACGCTGCTGAATGCGCTGCTGGCGAATTCTCCCACTACGCCTGAGGCCGAACTCCGGAAGACCAGCGGTTATGACGGGCCATTCGTCGACTCGGGCAAAGTCATTTGGGGGCACGAAGCCTCGATTGGCTACTTCGCGCAAGATCATCGCAGCCTGATCGAGGGGGGCATGACCGCGATCGAGTGGCTGCATCAATGGGACGGCGCGGCTGTCACCGAGGAGCTACGCGGAATTCTGGGTCAGATGTTGTTTGCTCGCGAGGAAGCCACGAAGTCCACCAGCGTCCTTTCCGGGGGCGAAGCGGCGCGGCTGCTGTTTTGCAAATTGATGCTGCAGAAGCCGAATGTGCTGGTGCTCGACGAACCCACCAACCACCTGGACCTGGAGTCCATCAATGCCCTGAACATTTCCCTGCAGCGCTATCATGGGACGGTGTTTCTGGTCACGCACGATCATGATTTGATCGACGAGGTCGCGACCCGAATCTGGCACTTCGAGAGCGACCACAAGATTACCGACTTCAAGGGTACCTACGAGGACTACCAGGCGGCGGTCGCGGTTTAGCTCGTGTGGCGCGTGCGCCCTCGCCCGCGAGCTCTTGTCGAGGTGGTTGCAAACGCCGGCGAGGGCGCCCGCGCCACACGTTGCACCATTTTCGCTGCATGTAAATCAACCAGGTTCTCCACAGCGTTTCACAGCATTTCCAGTTGCGTTTCCTGCCCCAAGTTGCAGATAATGTCCGCGAGCGTTGTTTGCAGGGCGTTGTGTATTCCTGTGTACAGTCGAGCTGATTTACTCAGGATTCTTCACATCACACCGCGCCAGTTGATCAACTGGGAGCGGGTCGGACTGGTCAGCGTTCGCGGAAGCCTACTCTTTTTCCGATCTCCTGGAAGTCAAGAAGGTTCGCGACCTGTGCGCCATGAGCGTGCGGCCGGCGGTGATTCGCCAGTCGCTCGATGCCATGCGCAAGCAGGCTGCGGGTGTGGAAAAGCCCCTGCTCGAAGCCGGAGCGTGGTCGACCGCGAAGCACCGCGTGGCCTTTCGCCATCAGGGCAAACTGCTGGAGCCGATCGCGGGACAGTTCCTGATGGATTTTTCCGAGCGCGAAAAAGTCGTGACCAGCACGCCGGTGCCAAAGTCTGAGCCCAGCCCGCGCGAGAACGAGGTGGCGGCGTGGTTTGCGCGGGGCATCGCGCTGGAAGAAGATCCCAACACGCAGCCCGACGCGATTTCCGCCTATCACCAAGTGCTCGAAATCGAACCGGCGCACGCGGCCGCGCACATCAACCTGGGCACGCTCTACTACAACCGCCAGGAGTTCGGCTTCGCCGAAAAACATTACCGCCAGGCCATTCAAGCCGATCCGCGCTATTCGCTGGCTTACTTCGATCTGGGCAACGTGCTGGACGAAACCGGGCGCGTGCAGGAAGCCATTCTTACCTACAAGACCGCGTTACAACTCGCTCCCACCTACGCCGACGCCCATTACAATCTGGCGCTGGCCTACGAAAAGATCCGCGAACCGCGCAAGGCGCTGAAACACTGGCAGGCCTATATCAGGCTCGACACCGCCGGCCCGTGGTCGGTGCATGCCCGCAGCCAGATCAAGCGCATCCTGCAAGCGGACACGCTGAAGCTGGTTCATTCCCGCCCCCGCTAGCCGCTCCCCAAATCCCATTGGAGTCATCCGAACGGAGCCGTTTTTCAGTCGGAATGAAGGATCTGCGAGCAGGCCGCGCAAGATCCCTCCCGCGGCTGAAAGGCGCCGCGCTTCGGGATGACGCCCTCCAAAGGAACGGGACTGTTAACGCAGGCTTCGGGCCCCTTTCGTCCTCGAGTGCTAAAATTACCGGTTTGCCATCTAGACCTTTGAAGGTGTTGCGATGCCCGAAACTACGCTGCAGGCCGCTTCTCCCGCCCCGCTGACCACTCTCACCGAAGACGAAATTCTTTTCCGCGACAACATCCGCCAGTTCGCCGACGAGAAAATTCGTCCTCTGGTGAAAGAGATGGACGAGAAGGGCGTCTTCGACAAAGACCTCATCCACGATTTTTTTCAGCTCGGCCTGATGGGCATCGAGATTCCCGAGCAGTACGGCGGAGGCGGAGCTAAGTTCTTCGAAGCGATTCTAGCCGTCGAGGAATTGTCGCGCGTGGATGCATCTTCCGGCGTGATCGTCGACGTGCAGAACACGCTGGTCAACAACGCCCTGCTGCGCTGGGGCAATGAGGAGCAGAAGAAGCGCTATCTGCCGAAGATGGCGGCCGAGACGGTCGGCGCTTACGCCCTGAGCGAGGCGGGATCGGGCTCGGATGCATTTGCTCTGCAGACCCGCGCCGCAGCTCAAAGGCAGCGAGTACGTGCTCAACGGCCGCAAGCTGTGGATCACCAACGGCAAGGAGGCGGGATTGTTCGTGCTGTTTGCCACGATCGATCCCAGCGCTGGATACAAAGGCATCACCGCCTTCCTGGTCGAGAAAGATTTCCCGGATTCACCGTAGGCAAGAAGGAAGACAAGCTCGGCATCCGCGCTTCATCCACCTGCGAGTTGATTCTGGAAGACTGCCGCGTGCCCAAGGAGAATGTGCTGGGCGAGCCTGGCAAGGGCTACAAGATCGCGATCGAGACGTTGAACGAAGGCCGCATCGGCATCGGCGCGCAGATGATCGGCCTGGCTCGCGGCGCCTGGGAATTTGCCTGCAAATACGCCCGGTGAGCGCAAGCAGTTCGGCAAAGCCATCTCCGAGTTCCAGGGCATCCAGTTCCAGATCGCGCAAATGGCGACAGAGATTGAGGCCGCGCGCCTGATGGTCTACAACTGCGCCCGCATGAAGGATGCGGGCGTGAACTTCGTGAAGGAAGCGGCCATGACCAAGCTGTTCGCCTCGCAGGTAGCCGAGCGCGTGACATCGCTGGCCATCGAGATCTACGGCGGCTACGGATTCACCAAGGATTATCCCGTCGAGAAATACTGGCGCGACGCCAAGATCGGCAAGATCTACGAGGGCACGTCCAACATGCAGTTGGCGACCATTGCCAAGCTGGTGTTGAGTGGGAATAGACCTTGCGCCTCACCAAGCGATTTACAGGCTTTGCGAAGTCCCATCTAGTTTGAAACCGTCGCCCGGCGCGGCTTCCACCCTGCCGCAGATGACTCGGTAACAAATTTGACTTACTCATAATGTGCACCGAGTTGCACATCCCGGCCCTTCGTCCCGAATTGCAGCTCGAGATAAACCCCTTAATGTCATCCGTTTAAGCTGAAAGTCCCGATTGGCTTCGTGGATGCAATTCGCTAGGTGCCTGCCGGGCTTTGGGCAAGGATCGGGGTGCCACTTGACGACTTATTCGGAAACCACGCCGTATCGACAGTATCGGTGACAGACACTCCCGCTGCTCCCAGGAAGCACGGCTGGATGCCGCTGTTGACCGTGCTATTTCTGATCTCCTACGGTCTGATGACCATGCTGATCGTGGAGCAGGGTCAAACCATCGAGTCGCAGCGCGCCTTGATTCGTGACCTTTTCCGCGACAGCACGGAATTGTCCAGCATGAAGATGAAGACGGCCAGCGAGCGTGCTCAGTCGCCATCGGCCAGGACCCAGGCCCCGAGGTCGCAGATCCCGGCGACCCAGATTCCGTCGACCCACCCAGATCAGGCTCCAAACAGTCAGACCCCGTCTTCCCAGGCAGGACCGCAACATCGCGCGCAGAATGCGGCAGCGACGCAGAAACCGCAGTTCCGGAAACCGTCTAAACCAGCGTCAGACTTGGTGGACGATGGCCGGACACTGATTACGATTTAGGAACGCATGTTGAGAGCAACCCTGAACATTGCACCACTTTCGTTTCTGTGAGTAGCCAGTAGTAAGCGGAAAGTCGAGGAAAGTGATGAAGGTCCTGACCCTAGCCTTGTTGTTGAGTTTGCCGGTTGCCCCGTGGGCGCCGCAAAAACCCTTGCGGCAGCCTTCCAGCCAGATCACGAAACATTCCAAGGGCGGCCGCTGGTACTTCGCGGCCTCCGGTCATGCCGTTTATTGCTACGGTCCGGTAATGACTTTGCCCCGCGCCAACGGCGACCTGCAGAGAGTCGCGACCTTCTGCCGCGACGGCAGCGCGGTCGTCCCACTCAAAGACTAGAACCCCAGCTTATTTTGTTTCGAGACGGAGTGGCCGCGACCTCGTCTGCGTCCTGGAGGGCATCCAGGGCATCCAATTCCACGCCAACTAAGAACGTCCTTGAGGAAATAGACTTTCGAACGCGATTCCCGCGAACAGCTGGATCGTAAAGACACTCATGCCTGAACTGCCCGAAGTCGAAACCATTGCGCGCGGTCTTGCCAAGAGAGTGACGGGAGAGGTCGTGGAATCCGTGTGGCTGGGGCAGAAAAAAGAGCCGCTGAAGTCTTCCGCGTCTGAGATTGCGGCGACGCTGGAACATAGCCGCATCACGAGAGTGAGGCGGATGGGCAAGCACATTGTTTTCGATCTTGATCGTCTGGCGCGGGTGCCCCTTCGACAGGCTCAGGGTAGGTTCTCGCCCGCGAAAAGCCGGAGACCGGATCGGAAGACGCAAGAAGCGGGCGGGGGCGCCCGCTCCACACACACCTCTCACATCAAAGCCCAATTCGTCGTTCATCTCGGGATGACGGGGCGGCTGCAGGTTTGTGAGCCGGAAGCCGAGATTGCGAAGCATACTCATGCCATCCTCAAGCTGGCGTCGGGCAGGGAACTGCGGTTCGTGGATCCCCGGCGGTTCGGGCGACTCAGCGTCGCTAAGGCGGGGGATTTCGATGCGACTGGCGTCGAGCCGCTGGAAGTGGATCTCGATCGCTTTTTGACGTTGTTTCGCGGACGGAAGACGCCGATCAAGAGCGCGCTGCTCAATCAGAAACTGCTGCGCGGGGTGGGCAACATTTACGCCGATGAATCTTTGTTCCGGGCCGGCATTCGTCCGCGCCGGCGGGCTGCGAGCATCCCGCGCGAGCAATTGAGTGGACTCTTCCGGGCGGTGAAAGAAGTGCTGCAAGAGGCGATCGCTCTTGGCGGCTCTTCCGTCTCTGATTACGTAAATGCCGATGGCGAAGAAGGATTTTTCCAACTCCAGCATCGTGTCTACGGCCGCGAAGCGGAGGCTTGTCTCGTGTGCCAGACTTTGATCAAGCGGGTCGTGATTGCGGGGCGCAGCAGCCACTACTGCCCAAAGTGCCAGAAATAAGGCAATTGTTGATTGTTGAATTCTGTTTGTTGATTGAAGAGCTGCCTGAGACTCAACGCTCGGGATTTTCAATCAACAATCTACAATCATCAATCAGCAATGATTTTCTGCTACCCTTCTGCGCATGCCTGATTTTTCGATCGGAGTCGATCTCGGCGGGACCAACCTCCGGATTGCCGCCATCAGCACCGAAGGCCAGCTTTTGGAGAAAATTACACTCGGGGTAAAGGTTGCGCTCGGCCGCGACCACGTGATTGGCGAAATGTGCGACGCAATTAAGCGCCTGTCGGATCAATACCGCGGCAGCGGCAGGTTCGTTGGAGCGGGCATCGGCGTTCCCGGCATCATCGACATGGAAACTGGGATGATGCGCAAGTCGGCGAATCTTCCCGGCTGGTCCGACTATCCGGTGCGCGATGAAATCGAGCGGCGCCTGGGAGCTCGCGTTTTTATCGAGAACGATGCCAATGTCGCCGCACTCGGCGAAAAATGGCTAGGGGCAGCCCGCGATGTCGAAAATATGGCAATGGTCACGCTGGGTACCGGCATTGGCGGCGCGATCATCCTCAACGGAAAGATTTTCTACGGGATGAATGGCATGGCCGGCGAGTTCGGACATGTCACCGTCGAACCCAACGGCGTACCTTGCGGCTGTGGCAACCACGGTTGCGCTGAACGGTACGCTTCCGCGACTGCGGTTGTGCGCATGGCACGCGAGGCGATTGAATCCGGGCAGGCGCCCGAGCTCGCGAAGGCCGCCAGTTCCGACGCAGAGTTCAGCGCGAAGTCGATTTACAATCTGGCGCTTCAGGGGAATGAGGATGCGCAACGCATCTTCCGCCGCTTCGGAGTGGCGTTGGGAATGCTGCTGGCCGATCTGGTGAATGTACTAAATCTCGACATGTTCGTGATTGGCGGGGGCGTGGTCAGCGCATGGGACGCGTTCGCTCCGCCGATGTTCGCCGAGCTGCGCGAGCGCTCGCTGGTATATGCGGCCACCGCGCCGGACGAGCCGATAGGAAAAAAAGAAGGGGCGTCGGCCCAAATCGCCGCCTATACGCGCAAGAAGACAATCATTACCCGCGCCCTGCTGGGAAGTGACGCCGGGCTATACGGCGCCGCCAGAATTCCGGCGTCTTAGTATTAACAAAGATGAAGGGATTGCGAGAGGTGGTGGCCGAACCGCCGAAAAAAGTGGCAACGGGCGGAACTTAAAAGTGCCGCCCGCTGCGTCGTACATTCTAGAGGACCGCTACTATTGACAGGACTCGCCGACCATGCGGACGTCGGTGACCTTGAGATGGCCATGTTCACTGGAATTCTTCTTCATGCCGCTGTCTTTCGCAGCATCTTTTGCGTCTTCCTTCATGTTGTGCATCTTGGCATGCGACACCACACCTTTGGCTTCAATGGTATGGCCCACATGACTCGCGAGATCGACTGAATTATTGGAGCGCACTTCCCAAGTGCTTCCGTCATTACCAGTCAATACGAACTCATTGTTGCTATCGCCCTTACTCAGGCATCCGGTGATGCTTCTCACCTCGCCCTTCGACTTGGCGTCTGTGTCTTGCGCAATGGCCCAAGCCGAGGTCAGACCTGCGAGAACCACGCACAACAGCAAACGACTCCATTTGTTCGTCATCCAGTTGCTCCTTTATAGAACCCCCTGAGTTTCATCGAGGGGTATACGAGACGTTGTTTCGATGATAAGTTGCGATTTCCTGAAGGGGAGTTGCCGCTAATACGAAAAGCGGTCCATGCAGCCACGGCATCGCCGCTCCCCAGGCCGCGGGCGGGGGAGCCCGCGCCACAGTTAGGCTGGGGGATGGATCATATGGATCAGAAGGAAGGTGCCGGCCGCGACTATAGCGGAGGCGGGGATGGTCAGCATCCAAGCCCAGACGATTCTTCCTGCTACGCCCCAGCGGACGGCGGACAAGCGGTGCAAGGAGCCTACGCCGACAATGGCGCCGGTGATGGTGTGAGTAGTGCTGACCGGAATTCCGGCCAGCGCGGTACCGAAAAGAGTGATGGCTCCGGCGCTTTCGGCGCAGAAACCGCCCAGGGGTTTGAGCTTGGTGATCCTCTGGCCCATGGTGTGAACGATGCGCCAGCCGCCAAAATAGGTTCCGGCGGCGATGGCGGCATGCGCGGCCAGGATGATGGGCCAGCGAAAATGTCCCCAATTCGCCAGCATGTCAGATTTGCTCATGAAGCCGGCGGTGTAGAGTGCGCCGGCAACAATGCCCATGGTTTTCTGCGCGTCGTTGCCGCCGTGGCCAAGACTATAGGCCGCGGCGGAGAGAAGTTGCAGCTTGCGAAACCATTTGTCAACCACTTGTGGAGGCTTGTGCTGAAGAATCCAGTGAGCGGCTACCATGAAACTTAGGCCGAGAACCATGCCCATGACGGGGGCAACCACAATGAAGATGAGAGTTTTGTACCAGCCTTCCGGAATGATGACGGAAAACATGGTTGCCGTTCCAGTGTGAAGGGCGGCATGCATCATGGCAGCGCCCGCGTAGCCACCGATGAGTGCGTGGGAAGAGGACGTTGGAAGTCCCCACCACCATGTCAGGACATCCCAGACGATGGCTCCGAACAGTGCCGCCAAGACGACGTATTGATCGACGTCCTCCAGCCGAATCATTCCTTTGCCAATAGTTTTGGCGACCGCCGTACCCAGGAAGAAGGCCGCTAGAAAGTTGAAGGTGGCGGCCCAAAGTACGGCGAGTCTCGGCGACAGGACGCGGGTAGAAACCACGGTCGCGATACTATTGGCGGAGTCGTGAAAACCATTGAGGAAATCGAAGACTAAGGCGACAAGGATCGTGATCAGGACCAGCGCCACATCTTTGTTCAACGGGAGTCTCTCCGGTCTGCTCGCGAAGTCTTATTTTCTGAAACTCTGCTTGCGGAAATCCTGCCAGGTGCTCTTGACGACAACTAGGTGCTCTTCACGACAATGCCTTCGAGCACGTTAGCGGCGTCCTCCGCTTTGTCGGTGGCGGTTTCCAGCACTTCGTAGAGCTCCTTCAACTTGATCAGCTGGATCGGATCCTTTTCGTTTTCGAAGAGATCGGCGATGGCTCGGCGGCTGACATGGTCGGCCATGTCCTCGAGCCGGTTGACTTCCTCGCAGTGCTCCATGACGTGGCCGTTTTTTTCCAGGAGCGAAACGCCCTTAGCCAATTCCTCGCATTGCAGGACGATCAGTCCCGCCAGCTCCGTGGAGACGGGAGGAGGCGCAACGATCTTATACATCACGAGGCGCACGGCGGCGGAGTTTACGAAATCGAGCACGTCGTCGAGCGAGGAAGCCAGGCGATGGATGTCCTCGCGATCGAAGGGCGTGATGAAGCTCTGGTTCAGCTTGGTGATGATGGCGTGCGTGGCCTTATCGCCTTTGTGCTCGATGGCCTGCACTTGACTGACGCGCATGGCCAAGTCCCGAGGATCGGACAGGATAGTGCGGAGGAGTTTGGCGCCTTCGGTCAGGTTGCCGGAGAGTTCGGCGAAAAGATCGAAAAACTTGGTGTCGCGCGGGATTAGACGCATTTGAGCAATTCACTCTGACTCTTGGAGACAAGGCGGTGTGAAGACCAAGAGCAGAGTAATATCTCATGCGTGGCAGGAAGTAGGCAAACCGGGCGAGTTAGCGGGATGGCTCGCGGTTGGTCAGAGCCGACGAGCGGCGTGGGGTCCTAATGCCAACGAAAAAGAGCAGAGCCAAGACCGTGGCGGATCCGAATGCGACTGGCTGCAGAAAGCCGAGGAAAAGTTGACTGATGGCCATTGCAAAAGTATGGGGGCAAGGGGTAGCGTGGGCCACATTACTACCAGGGTAGACCTAACGTGCGCGCAGGATGGCGGGCACGAAAGACGGAAGATGGAATGCTACGGTGGAGACTGGCCCATCTGGGCTGTCATCCGGGGCCAGTCCCTTAACGGTGTGCTGAATTCCAGTTCAAATTCTCACTCGCCAGAATCACGAATCAATTGGTTTCCGAGAGTTGGATTCCGGAGGCCGCTTTTGAATTAAAGCGCGCGGGTTTGCTCCTCCACGGGCACCGCTATGCCAGAGCTTCAGGGCCTTGTCAAACTCGGCGGGGGTAAGGGCTTGTTAGGAATTCCGATTCTTTCGGCCAGCCTTACCAACTCCGCTAACGAATCGGCGCCCATCTTTCGCATCAGCTGGCTGCGATGGACTTTCACCGTATTCTCACTCGTTCCAATTTCCGCCGCGATTCGTTTGTTCGGCAAACCGGAGACCACCAGAGGCAGCACTTCCCGTTCCCGAGGGGTTAGCGATTCCAGACGCTTTCGAAGCGTCGCAATTTCCGCCTCTTGCTCTCGTCTGGTGCTGTCCCGCTCCAAAGCCAGGTGAATTGCGTCCAGCAAGTCCTGATCGCGAAACGGTTTGGTCAAGAACTCGACCGCCCCGGCCTTCATAGCTCGCACGGTCATGGGGATGTCGCCGTGAGCACTGATAAAAATGATTGGAATGTGAATGTTAGCCTGGGCCAATTCCCGCTGGAAATCGAGGCCACTGATTCCGGGTAGCCTGATATCCAGCACAAGACAACCGGGCACAGCTGAATGCCCGGCCTGAAGGAACTCTTGTGCCGATCCAAACAGCTCCACTTGCAATCCTACCGATCCAATGAGGCGCTTGATCGCACGACGAACCGACGGATCGTCATCGACTACAAAAACGATGGGTGCCGCATCTCTCATGAAAACGCTGTCAATCCTGGGCGGGCAGGGTAAATTCGAAGACCGCACCATTGGACCCTGCTACGGCCCACAAACGTCCCCCGTGGGACTCGACAATGGAACGGCTGATCGACAGCCCCATCCCGATTCCCTCGGCTCTTGTGGTAAAGAATGGTTCGAAGATGCGGTCTGCCACCTCCGGCTCCATTCCTGGTCCAGAATCTTGAACTTGGACCAAAACACCATCCGGGTTCTTTGCGGACCTAATCAGAAGTTCCCGCGTCCTGCCTGTCGAGGTACGCATTGCTTCAACAGCGTTCATAATCAGGTTAATCAAGACCTGCTGCAGTTGCACGCGGTCGCCTCGTACGCGAAGATCAGCGGTTAAATCAGTCAGCAGGGAAATACGGTTTCGGGCCAACTCGCTGCGAATGAGACCAGTGACTTCTTGAATGACCTCATTGATGTCCAGTTCCGCTCTCTCAGGAGCGCCCTTCACGAGCAGAGTGCGAATTCGTGAAATGACGGTGCTGGCGCGCGTTCCGTCGTTCACAATCTCTGCAATTGCCTCCCGCAGCTCCTCAAGATTCCGCCCTCCACCAGCTAATTCACGCAAGCAGAAATTTCCGTTTGTGACGATCGCAGTGAGAGGCTGGTTGACCTCGTGGGCGATGGCCGCCGCCAGTTCTCCCATCGCATGTACACGGGTGACGCGGGCGAGTTTGGCCTGCGCTTCCTGCAAGGCCTCGTCGGCACGCCGTTCAACTTCGGTGCTCGCCCGTCTGTCCACAGATGATGTTGTGATGGCGGCCACAATCACGATCAAGGTCACAGTGGCAATTCCATCGTTGGCGAGGGGAGAGATAGTCACCGCATGAGAAAGGTACGCAGGCGAAGCGGGGATGAAACTTGCGGCAGCCATTCCGGTGTAATGCATTGCGGAGACAGCCACTCCCATCACTGTGGCGCTGCCCAGCCTTCGCGGAACACTCCATCGGGTCTCCTCGCGTAGATCAAACGCCATCAATAACGCGATTAGAGAAAACAAGATTGCGAGCAAGATGGAGCACGCCACCAGCAGCGGAGAATACCGGGTGACGGCCGGCAGCCTCATTGCAGCCATGCATATATAGTGCAGGCCAGCGATGGCGGCGCCCATGATGACGCTGCCGGCCAAAGCTTCAACCAGGCCCATTTTTCGGCGGCTGGACAGGTACAGCGCAACCGAAGACGCGAAGATGGCCACCAAGAGCGACGCGAGAACTGTTAGCCAGTCGTACTCGACGGATACTGGCAGGTGAAAAGCCAGCATCCCCTTGAAGTGCATCGCCCAGATGCCAATGCCCATCGTGGTTGCGCCGCCGCCTAACCAAGCCAGGCGAACCCAGCCACTTGCGGCGGTCACCCGTCCCGTAAGGTCGAGCGCCGCATAGGATGCGGCGATGGCGATCAACACCGAGCGCGCCACCTCGCCGTAGTCGTAGGAGCCGGCAAGCGCCGCGTTAGCGGAGATCATCACAAAGGATCTACTTCCCAGGGTGAGTGAGGTCCAAAACTTCCCTGCAGGAATCAGCTGAAGGGTCGGAAATACGAGATTGAACGGAGCTTACACCGAGCGATTGAAACCTGTGTCATAGCCACACTCAAACCTTTGGCGGCTTGGAGGAACTCCGGCTCGACCGCTTTCCGGTCTTTGTTCTTAGCCAATCGCAGAGCGCATGGTGGAACTGCGCGTATAGTTCGACGTGTCCGCACTCTTCGCAAACGCCGACTGAGACCGACCCTGAGTAAGCGAGGTGATCTGGAGCCTCCAGGCGCGAAAAGTCTAACGCCACCACACCTGTCACCCGATTGGGATGCAAGCACTTTTCCGGAGCCATTGCCGCCCCCTGGCCGTCCGGGCCGTACTAGACGAGTTCAACTTTGTGTCCCCAACTGAACCTAAAGCTCGGTTCAACCGGATAACAAAACGAACCCTGTAAACGATGGAGACAATATAGACCCGAAATCCAAGCGCAGGAAGAAAATTCGCAGGGCACACGAATCGCTTCTCTACATTGACCACCGGCAAATTGGCGAGGGATGAGAGTAGCTGACTCGGTGAGGATGACTGAGGCAGGCTGCGGATTAGGCTTCGCATGAAAACACACTAAACCTTCGTACAGCTCCCTTGTACCAACGCACAATAGACTCGAGCTCGTCGGAATGCTACTTTCGGGACTGAACAGCTGAGGGCGAGTTGCCCAATCCCTGCCGAGGAGCCGGTCCTGCTGGAATGGCGAAAGGAAACACTGCATTTGGAAGACGAAGTCCGCCCTGAACCCTATTTTGAAGAGATCATCGGTGAGAGCGCAGCTCTCAAGGAGGTATTAAACCAAACCAAAATCGTGGCTCGCACCGATGCCACCGTGCTGGTCTTGGGGGAGACGGGCACGGGCAAGGAGCTGATCGCGCGTGCCATCCACCGGACAAGTTCTCGCAAGCAGGCCAGCTTCATTAAACTTAACTGTGCTGCGATCCCGGGCGAACTGCTGGAAAGCGAACTATTTGGGCATGAGAAGGGCGCATTTACGGGTGCCGTCGCGCGAAAGATCGGACGCCTGGAATTGGCCGATAAGGGAACGCTCTTCCTGGATGAACTTGGAGAGTTCCCGGTACCCCTGCAACCGAAGCTATTGCGAGTGCTAGAGGACAAGGAGTTCGAGCGACTGGGTAGCACCCGTACCATCCGGGTCAATATGCGACTAATCGCCGCAACCAACCGGGACCTGAAAAAAAGGGTAAGCGAAAAGCAGTTCCGCAGTGATCTGTACTACCGCCTAAACGTATTTCCCATTCGCGTGCCAGCCTTGCGTGAGCGGAAAGAGGACATTCCGCTGCTTGTGCGCCATCTGGTTCAGAAGTTTGGGGGGCGATTGAACAAGCAAGTCGATATTATCCCCGCCGAGACCATGAATGCATTGGCCAGCTGGGATTGGCCGGGGAACGTGAGGGAACTGGAAAACGTCATTGAGAGATCGGTGATTCGTAGCCCGGGTCCGATTCTAAACGTTCCGCTGGCCGAACTACGCTCACGCCGATCACCTGATGAGAGCCAGTGAGTGAAGAAAAATGAGGGCGACGCGCTATCCTACCGGCAGCGTCGCGCTGACTACAGTTCCAGTTCCCCCACATCGTATCTCGAAAGTGCCACCGAGTTGCCTCAGCTGCTCTCGGATCCCACGAAATCCGACACCGCCCCGGCCGCGCTCCATTATTTCTCGCCGCTTCTCCAAGGGTATACCTTTCCCATCATCTCGAACTTGCACCATGAGACAGTTGCTTTCCTCCTGGATGCGTAGCGCAGTGGAGCTCCCGGAATGGCGAAGGATGTTGGTCAGACATTCTTGAACGATCCGGAGGATAGCGAGTTCCGTGTTGCTTGCCAGCCGTCCAAAATCAGAGGGGATCTCTAGATCGACTTTGATCTTGCTACGTTCCGAAAATCCATCCGCGTACCATCGAAGCGCGGAGGCCGCACCGGCGACCTCGAGAAGTGGGCTTGCGAAGCTTGAAATACGAATCCTAAGAGATTCTCATTTCGCCAGATCTAACGTAATGGAAATCGACCCTATTCGGCCGGTCGAAGGATCATAAACCGCGATTCGAACCTTGCTTGCTCCAACAGGAGGAGTGAATTCCTTCCGGAGCACGAGGCCTGCAATAACGTCTTTGATCTGAGGGTGAACTACGCAAGCCAGGGAATGAAATGGGCAATGTAGTGTTCCCGATTGCAGTTGTCCCTATCTCCGCGCGAGACCGGGCCACGTGACCCGCCGCGCCCCCGCCCGCAGGTCCGACTTCCCCCGCGTCCAGCCCCAGCGCCCCCGCTGAGTCCTCGGATCAGTGTTCCAAAGCCCAGTGCTTAGCCCACTCATTGCGGTTATTCCAAGGGTAGTCCAGCGCTATGATGTGTACCGCCTCCACATAGCAGGCTAATTCGAACGTCTTGAAAGTCTTGCATCGGAACCAGAGTTTTGCACGATGCTTTCTGACATTGTCGTTATGGCTTCCGAGATAGTGAGTGCGAAGTCGAGCTCTAAGAGTTACCCCAGCCGCTCTCCCGCAATACATTGGCTTGAAGCCATTGTTCATGTACCCAAGTTCATAGAAACCAGTCTCATCCGGCGCTTGTGTCCAGTTAACTAGCGGTCTTGCATGTGCTTCATGAGCCCAGTTCCAGATCTTCGGGTATTGATTTGATGCCATGTTCGGGTTCTCGCATCGCCCAGGGGGTCATTCGCGCCGGTCGCGATGGTACACCCGTCCTGACGCCCGGTGCAACAGGCCCGCGCCCACACGCGCGCACCGCACCAAATCAACGACCAGCGCGTCACATCATCCACCAAATCTCCACATGTTTATCATCTAATCAACATCAATGGTCATTCCAAAACATCTCTACCTCCTATCCCGGGGCTGGTTTGACCCTCTGGTCACGAGCCCTTAAACTTAAGGAAGTTCTCCGCCAATTTTGACTGGCCATCCTGCGGGAGGGATTCCTGAGTCGTTTCCTGGGTTGTGGGCTTCGAGCTGGGCTTCGAGGTTTGACTGTGGCGGCCCTTTTAGGGCTGACGGCGTCGCTGTGTGCGGCGGATAACAATAATAGGATCACGCTGGATACGAGCGAGACGCTGTTTGCCGTGCTGACCGCGATGAATACATGCGGTTACAACGTGGACCTGAATATTTCCGATGCGCAGCGGCTCAACATCCGGGCCGAGGTGGAGAAGAATCTCCGGAACTCGGAGGACGCGCAGACCAGCATGACTACGATGTGCGAGTGGTACCTGGCGCACCGGGGAAAGGATCCGGCGCATGATCTGTCGCAGTATGTGTCGCTGGCGCTGTACCTGCAGGGGCCTCCGCATTTTCTTCCACGCGTGAAGGAGGACGAAATGCCTCCGGATGCGGCCCCGCTTGCGCCCTTCGGCGCGCTGCTGGAGCAGTTTTACGAAAAGGCCCAGTTGCATACGATCTGGGAGCGGCACCGGGCGAACTATGCCGCATTGATGGAGCGCTATCACGTACCACTGTCGAAGATGGTGTTCGACACGGATATCTACCTGCGACTGCAGTCGGGCGGATATCTGGGGCGCTCGTTTACGATTTACCTGGATTTCATGGGCAATCCGACTGAGGCCAACGCCCGCAATTACGGTAGCGATTATTACGTAGTGCTGTTTCCGTCGCCGGATCCGACATCGGTGGATCCGCTGAAGATGCCGCAGATCCGGCACACGTACCTGCACTACCTGCTGGATCCGATGGCGGAAAAACATTTCAGCGCGATCAAGCGGCTTGATCCCTTGCTCCAGTCGGTGAAGCGGGCGCCGCTGGAAGACAGCTTTAAGAGTGATATTTCGCTGCTGGTGACGGAGTGCCTGGTGCGGGCGATTGAGATTCGGACTACTGGCACCAAACAAACGGCGGAGGCAATGCGCCTGCAGGCAGTGGATGATGCCGTGAAACAAGGGTACATCCTGACGAAATATTTCTACACTTCGCTGCTGGCGTTCGAAAAAGATCCGGCGGGGCTGCGGAGCGCGTATTCGGAGATGCTGGACAATATTGATGTGAGGGCGCAGCAGAAGGCGGCGAATGACCTGCAGTTTGCCCGGGTCTCAGCGCCGGAGTTGGTGCAACTGTCGCGGATGGAGGACCGGCGGATGCTGGTAACCGCAGAGAAGCGGCTGGCGGCGAACGATCCCAAGGGGGCGCAGGACCTGGCGCAGCAGGCTCTGGATCGAAAGATCGGAGATCAGGGGCGGGCGCTGTTCATCCTGGCGCAGGTGGCAGTCGCCAACAAGAATCGGGAAGGGGCGCTGGAGAATTTCCAGAAGGCGATCCAGGCCACGAAAGATCCGAAGGTGGTGGCGTGGTCGCATGTGTACCTGGGAAGGATTCTGGATATGAAAGAGGATCGCGAAGCGGCGATGAATGAGTACCGAGCGGCCTTGACGGTGGGGGCGGAATTGCCGGAGGTAAAGGCGGCGGCGGAGCGCGGACTGCAGCAAGCGTACGAGCCGCCGGCAAAGCCGCAGTAGAGCCATCTGCTTTAAGCCTGCGGCTTTCAGCAAAACCTGCTGAGGTTCCAGGTTGCTACGATAAAATGCACGGTTGCATCCATTGCGGGCTGATTGAAATTAGAAAAGTTGCAGTTTGAGGAGAAGGCATGAAGCGAGCAGCGATCGTGATCGCAGTGCTGGGAGTGTGTGTCTGGAGTTTCGGGCAGGGCAATACCAAACCGGCGGGACAGAGCGCGCCGGCTGGGCAGGCTACGCAACCTGCGGGACAAGCGGCCGCGCCGGCGGGGAAGCGTCCACCTAAGGTCAATAGTCAAGAGGAATTTGCGGCTTACAAGACGGCGGCAGCGTTGACGGATGCGGCCGCGCTGGAAAAAGCGGCGGACGACTTCGCTACGAAATATCCCGACAGCGAGTTGCGACCGCTGCTCTACCGATCGGCGATGCAGCGCTATCAACTGGTCAACAATGCCGACAAGATGTTGGAGATGGCGAGGAAGGTGCTGGCAATCGACCCTGATGACCCGGAGGCGCTGGTGAGCATTTCGCAAGTGCTGGCGGAACGGACGCGCGACACCGATCTGGATCGAGATCAGCGTCTTGCCGAATCACGCAAAAACGCCGAACGCGCGCTGCTGACGGTTGACACCGACATTCCGACTTCAGGTTATCCGCCGGAGCAATTGGCTTCCTATAAAGGTTACTTGCGGTCGGAAGCTTACGCGGTTCTGGGGAAGCTGTCGTCCGATGCAAAGAACTGGGCGGATGCGGAGGCGGAACTGCGGAAGTCGATCGACGCATTTCCGCAGCAGGTGGACTCGATCGCGGTGCTGCGGCTGGCGGTCGCCCTCGACATGCAGAACAGGATTCCGGAGGCTTTGAAGTATGCCGATCAAGCGGTGGAGCTGACCAAGGACCGGCCAGACTCGGGAGCGGGCAAAGCGGCGCGAGATGAAAAAGATCGGCTGACTAAGTTGAATGTGGGCGCGGCTCCGGGGCAGACCCAGACGGCGGCGCCTCCGAAGAATTAGGTTGCGGACGGCCCACATATTTTTGTCCGCCAGGCCTTTGGCATGAAGGAACGGGGCCATGAAGGAACGGGAAATCACGGCGCTGGAAGAAGGGCTGGGCTACCATTTCCGGCGCCGGGCGGTCATTGAACAAGCAGTCACGCACAGTTCACAGGCCAGAGAACAGGAAGCGCAACAGGCTGGGGAGAGCAAGTACAAGGTCAGTGACAATGAGCAGTTGGAGTTTCTGGGAGATGCGGTGCTGCAGCTGGTGACCAGCGAAGAACTTTTCCAGCGCTTCCCACATTTTCGGGAAGGTGAGCTTTCGAAGTTGCGGGCGCACCTGGTCAGCGAGCGGCATCTAATCCGAGTGGCGCAGCAACTGGAATTAGGCCACTATCTTCGGCTTGGCCGCGGCGAAGAAAAAAGCGGAGGGCGGGGCAAAACCGCGCTGCTGGTGGATGCGCTCGAAGCAATTCTGGCGGCCATTTATCTGGATGGCGGGTTGGAGGTTGCGCGAAGCTTTGTTCTGCGCAACGTGATCGCGCCGGAACTTCAGCGCATGGAGCGTGGAGGCGGCACACTGCCGGTTACGGATTTTAAGTCGGCACTACAGGAAGCGGTGCAGAGCCTGGGTTTGCCGCAGGCTACGTACATGCTGGTGGAACAGGCGGGCCCGGAACACAGCAAGACGTTTACGGTGGAGGCCCGTTTGCACACGAAGAACGGCAAAGACGCAGAGTTTGTGGGACGAGCTCAGGGCTCGACGAAGAAGACAGCTGAACAGGATGCAGCCCGGCAACTGCTGACCTTTCTGGCCTCCCGCTCGAAAGCTGGCGAAGCGAAAGTGACGGCGCGAGCTGATCCGCCAAAGAACTCGCAGCCGATCAATAAGTAGTCGCTTGATAAGTAGCGGATGGATAACTAGATTTCATGGATTTGTCAAACCAGCCTATTGTTTCGCCGGAGCGTCCAGTGGTTGCGCCCGATGGCCCTATCGCTCCGGCAGCGGTACCCATCGCTTCGCCGGCCAGCGTCCCGGTTGCCGCGCCTCGCCGCCGCATTGTGACTAACCTGGGCACCGACGTGATCAGCTCGATGCAGTCGTTGCTGGGCACGGTAGTGATTGCGATCTTTGTGATTACTTTTATTGTGCAGGCGTTCCAGATCCCTTCGGAATCCATGGAGAACACGCTGCTGGTGGGCGACTACCTGCTGGTGAATAAGGTGTGTTATGGGGCACAGGGGCTGGGCGACCATGTGATGCCGTACGACAAGATCGCGCGCGGAGATATCATCGTGTTCCACTATCCGGTCGATCCGCAGCAGCATTTTGTGAAGCGAGTGATCGGGGTGCCGGGAGATCATCTGAGAATGATCAGTAAGAGGGTCTGGATCAACGGCAAGCTTCTGGATGAACCGTATGTGCGGTTTCTGGAACCGCCGAATAATATGTTCCGCGATAATTTCCCGCGCACCGATATCCCAGCCTTCGGTTTGGAAGGAAAGTGGTGGTTGGAGATGCGGAAACTAGTGGAAGATGGCCAGTTGATAGTTCCGCAAGGGCATTACTTTGTGCTGGGAGACAACCGCGACGACAGCCAGGATAGTCGCTATTGGGGATTCGTGCCTCGGGAAAACATTATCGGGAAACCGCTGGTCATTTACTGGTCGGTGCGGGACTGGGATAGGTATCCATCGGGGTCGGTCCAAGGCAGGCTGTACCACCTGGCGTATGCGATCACTCACATCTTTCAGCTCACGCGCTGGAACCGCACGCTCCGGCTGGTACACTGATTAATTCCATCGGCGGGCGAATCTGGCCCGGACCCGAAATTCGGTTCAGTTCGAAAGTCCAAGTGATTACAGAAAAAAAATTGGCGAAGAAAGAAGTTGTCGTCGAAGACCAGGCGGCGAAAGAGAAAGACCAAGAGAAAGAAAAGCCCAAGGAATCTACCGTCGAGTTTCTCTCTTCGCTGGCGGCGGTGTTGGTGACCGGGCTGTTCATCATCACCTTTGTGGTCCAGGCGTTCGAGATTCCATCGAGTTCGATGGAGAACACGCTGCTCATCGGTGACCACGTTTTCGTGAACCGCATCCAGTTTGCCCCGCGGAGTTCGTGGGTGGGGCCGCTGCTTCCCTATCGGGACGTGCGTTTTCGGGATATCGTGGTATTTCTGTCGCCCGCGGAGCCGGGACTGTATGTCGTGAAGAGAATTATCGGATTGCCCGGAGATCGCATCCACCTGCGCAATGGCGTGGTGTATCGTAATGGCGAGGCCCTGGACGAACCGTATGTGTGGCACGATCCGCTGGAAAAAACTACTGTAGATCCCTACCGCAATAACTTCCCTGCGGTTCCGCCCACGGATGACCCGAATGTGTATCCCAATTGGATGGTGGATTTGCCGTCGTACATTCACGGGGACGACGTTGTCGTTCCGCCGGGCCACTACTTCGCCATGGGAGACCATCGCAGAGTAAGCTTGGATAGCCGCTACTGGGGTTTCATCCCGAAGCAAAACATCATCGGGCGCCCTATGTTTATCTACTGGTCGTTTGAGACGCCGGATGATCAATATCGGAAGACTGCCTGGGGTGATCGTATTTTGTTTCTGGGCAAAGTTGTGCTGCACTTTTTGGACGAGACACGGTGGAAGCGTACGCTCAAGTTTGTCGAATGAATTTCGTAAGATGAAGCTGAGGTCCCTCCAGGCTTCAACAAGGGCGCGGTGAAGCTCTTCTCCTCCAAGCGGCGAATGGTTGTGGCGGCAGCATTGATCGTGCTGGCGCTTTTTCTGCTTCGGCCCGGCGGTTCCCGTTTGAAATCGCGGATTACTTTCTCCATCAGTGCCGCATTGGGCCGCCCGGTGGACATTAGCTCGGTTCACCTGCGGCTGCTGCCATGGCCCGGATTCAATCTCCGGAACCTGGTGGTATACGACGATCCGGCGTTCGGCGCCGAACCTATGCTGCGGGCCAGCGAAGTGACGGCCTCGCTTCGGCTGACTTCATTGCTGCGCGGACGGCTGGAAGTCGCGCGCCTTGACTTGACAGAGCCCAGTCTGAATCTGGTACACGCGGAGAACGGGCGCTGGAACCTGGAAGCGCTGCTGGAACGCGCGGCCCACATTCCACTGGCGCCGACAGGAAAAGCGAAGTCCGAACCGCGTCCGGGATTTCCCTACATTGAGGCCTCGTCGGCGCGCATCAATTTCAAGAGCGGCGCCGAAAAAAAACCCTACGCCCTAACCAATGCGGATTTTTCCTTGTGGCAGGATTCTGAGAACAGCTGGGGAGTGCGGTTGAAGGCGCAACCCTTTCGCACCGATTTGAACTTGAACGATATGGGCCTGCTGCAGGTCGGCGGCACGTGGCAGCGCGCGGACGCCGTGCGCGATACACCATTGCGCCTCAGCCTGGAGTGGAGCCGGGCACAGCTCGGGCAGTTCACGAAATTCTTTACAGGGAACGACCAAGGCTGGCGAGGAGAAATTTTGCTCGATATGACGCTGGCTGGAACGCCGGCGGAGCTGCAGATTACCGGCAATGGCTCAATTCAGGATTTTCGGCGCTACGACATTGCAACCGGCACGGCGCTGCGCCTGGCGGCCCACTGCGCCGCGGACTACAACTCGCTCGATCATGCGTTTCATGAAATTCTTTGCAGCGCTCCGGTAGGAGGTGGGCTCATTTCATTGAAGGGGAGCATGGGTCTTCCTGGAAGTCATAACTATGGGCTCTTGCTCACAGCGGAGGACGTGCCGGCGAGTGCGGCGGCCGGGTTGATCGAGCGAGCAAAGAAAGATCTGCCGGAGGATCTGGTTGCGGGCGGAACGCTGCGCGGAAGTCTCCGAATCGAGCAGAAGGCCGGGAGTGACGCGGTTTCGCAAATCGAAGGGCGGGGAGAGATTGCCGGCTTCCGACTGGCCTCGGCTGCGAACAAGGCAGAGATTGGGGCGGAGACGTTTCCGTTTCTGGTGACAGGCGGCGATTCATCAGGAAACGCAGGGCGGCGAGGGCAGACGCTTTACAGAAGCGGAGCGGCGGCGGCTCCCGCGCAGGTGCAGTTCGGACCTTTCCAGGTCGCCATGGGACGAGGAGTGCCTGCGACGGCGCGGGGATGGGTCAACCGCGGGGGTTACAACATTTCGGTTGCAGGAGAAGCAGAAATTCCGAAGGCGTTGCGAGTGGCACGAATGTTCGGGCTTCCGACGTTGCAGTTGGCCACCACCGAAGGCGCCGCGCAGGTTGATCTGCAAATCGCCGGATCGTGGGCGCGGCCAAGCGATGCCACTTCGTCGGGAGTCTCCGCCCCGCAAGTGACTGGGACGGCGAAGTTGCGCGCAGTGCGCATCGCCGTTCGTGGCGTCGGCGGTCCAGTCGAGATTGTCTCGGCGGATATGCAGCTTTTGCCCGACGAGGTCCGCATCGCGAAGTTGAACGCGACCGCCGCAGGCACGGTGTGGACAGGGTCGCTCATGATGCCGCGCGGCTGCGGAACTCCCGACGCATGTCAGGTGCACTTCACGCTGAACGCCAATCAGATTGCACTCGGCGAATTGCATGAGTGGGTCAATCCGAGCCCCGAGGAGCGACCGTGGTATCTGGTACTGGGGTCGAACGCGAAAACCAGGCCATCGTTCCTGGCGGATGTGCGAGCCTCCGGGGAACTGACGACTGACCGCTTGCAGGTGCAACGTCTGGAGGCGACGGGTGTTTCCGCGAAGGTAAGCCTGGAAACAGGGAAACTGCAGGTCACTGAGTTGACCGCAGATTTTCTCGGGGGCCAGCATCGCGGCGAATGGCAGGCGGACTTCAGTGAGAAGCCGGCGGTTTGCAAAGGTAGCGGACGGGTGACCGGAATGTCCCTTGCGGATCTCGCGGATGCGATGAAGGACGGCTGGATCGCCGGAACTGCGAACACGAGTTACGAGGTGAAAGGACCATGCCCGACGGAGCTCTGGAGGTCATTCTGGACGTCGGCCGAAGGCACGCTGCAGTTTGATATGCGGGATGGAACCTTGCCGCACGTTTCGCTCCCAGACGGTGTGGACCCGATCAAAATTACGCGTTTCGTGGGCCAGGCGCATTTGCACGCCGGAAAGATCGAGATGAAAGACGCGAAGCTAGACTCTGCGGGCGGAAAGTATCAGTTGAGCGGCGCCGCGTCCCTGAAGGGCGAGCTCGATTTCAAGCTGACCGGAACTCCGACCGGGGCCGCCGCGGGATACACGATTACCGGAACCGTGACTGAACCGCGTGTGATTCGGTTAACTTCTTCAGAAACCCAAGCGAAGCTGAAACCGTAGAAAGTGTAGTTTGAAACGCGGTATGAATCTCGAATGCCGCGGCGAAATCTGAGAAAACTCTCATCTGTTTCAATGCTCCTGATTCGTCCTGCTGGTTCGTTTCAGAAATTTGCCGATAAGAAATGTGAAGGCTGTCGAAATGAGAACCATGTTTCGTCCACAGTGACGCGGACAAGTGGGCGGATTCGGTACGAGTTGAGGAGGATGTGGCTAGATGACGAAGATTCTGCTGGTAGACGACAGCAAGTTTCTGCGGCTTGCAACGGAGCGGGCGCTGACGCGGGCGGGTTATCAGGTGAGCACGGCGATTGACGGGGAGGATGCCCTAAAGATTGCGCGCGAACAGAACCCCGACCTGATCCTGCTGGATATGCTTCTGCCGAAGATGGCGGGACCAGACGTGTTAAAGGCGCTGAAGAACGACCCGGCGACGGCGGGAATCGCGGTCGTGGCATTCACCAGCCTCTCGCAGAAAAACGCGATCCGTCTGGAGCAGGATGGGGCCTGCGCATTTCTGGATAAAGCTTCATTGGGGCTGGACAAAGGGTCTGAAGCGTTGCTGGTGGCGCTGGCGCGCATCATGCGGACGTTGAAGCTGGAGGTTCCCGCCGCGGCGCTGACGAAGTAGAGGCGCGCGTGCAGAAAATCCCGCCGTCGCCCTACTCCTATCGCAGATACTCAGCGCTTTATTCCTCGCGGGGAAAATCTGCGAACACCTCTTCCGCGGCGTCGACGTATGCTTGGTAAGTCCTGTCGTCGAAAAGTACCCAGCGAACCAGCTTGAGTGGTCCAGCCGTAAGCAGGAAGTCGCGAGCGGTAGCAAGCGCAATTCGGGCTGCATCGGCCGTCGGATAATGGAAGATGCCTGTGGAGATCGAAGGAAAAGCGATGCTGCAACATCCCTGCTCAACCGCACGTTGAAATGAATTTTGATAGGCATGGCGAAGCCGGTCGGCGCACCATTCTTTCTCCTGGGGTGTGAAGCTCGGCCCAACCGCGTGGATCACAAACTTGGCCCGCAATTTGCCGGCGCCGGTAACCACGGCGTCCCCCGTGGAACAACCCGCCGGGAACCTGCGCCTTAGTTCCTCCATGATGGTCGGTCCGCCCGCATCGTGGATCGCCCAATCCACCCCGCCTCCGCCAGCCAGGTGCTTATTGGCGGCGGTCACAATGGCGTCTACGGCTTGCCGAATAATATTGCCTCTAACCAGTTCAATATCGGTGTGGCCCAGCGACACTTTCATAGAACAACGCGCGTTTCCGGCTCCAACATAGAATAGCCGGTGGTTTTAGGGCATTTCAGACGATGGGGAGAGAGACGTTACCAGCAACGTCTCTCAAGTGGGATATTACAAAAAGCTGGGATATCACAAAACTAGCCACGCACGCTGATCTTCGAAAACGACATCACTGCCCGGCTCGGCGTCGGACGGCCCATCGAAAGCGCCGGACGAAATGTAGTGAAGATCAGCATCCGCTTCACTTGCGGCAATACTTCCCTCGAATCTTGCGTGTCGGAAAGAATACGGTAATCCTGCACGCGCCCGTTCGCGTCCACGTAAGCCTCAATCACCAGCGAATCCGAGTCGATCGTGTCCAGAGTCATGCCAAACGCGCTCTGCTCCAATTGTGGCGCGGTGTTGACCATGACCAGCGGCACATCGTTGCCCGCCTGCAGCGAGGACGGCGCCACGAAATATACCATCGCGATTCCGAAAATAATCAGCGCGCTCAGAAATCCTGCGGTCGCCGGAACCATGAAGGCCTGGAAAGCATTCTCCAACCGTACCTGCAGCGCCTCGAACGCGGGTCGCCGGGCGCGGGCCGCTTCGCGAGAGATCGCCAGCCGCAACTTCAGTCCTAAATCCGCCGGAGCTTTCGGCCGGGCCATGTTCACCAGCAACTGCTGCGTCTGCCGCAAGCCCTGATACTCGTCGTTGCAAGCCGCGCAATCCGACAAGTGTGCCTGCAACGCGAGCATCTCCGTGCCCGTCACCGCCCCATCCAAATATGGCGAGAATAACCGCTTCGCCTGGGGGCACTGCAGTTCCAGAATTTCGCCTGGGCCCTTCATGGCATCACCTCGACCCTTCTACCCCCTCCAGCCACCTGCGACCGCAAACTCCGCTGCTCTTTATTATGTCCTTTACAGTCCGACATCGGAGCGGTCAATCCCAGTTCATCTCCAACCTCGCGCACGTAGGGCGCCAGCCGTTGCCGCAGTGCGTCTCTGCCGCGCGTCAGCCGCGATTTCACCGTTCCCAGCGAAATCTCCAGCACCTCGGCAATCTCTTCGTAGGACATCTCCTCCAGGTCGCGCAGGATCAGCGTCGTGCGGTAGGGTTCCGGAACGTGCCTCAATTCTTCCTCCACCCGGTGCTGCACTTCGTGATGCGCCACACTGTCAAAAGGAGAATCGGCATGATCGGTCAGCGCCACTTGCATCGCGTTTTCGCCCGCGCTCGGCCCGTCGGATTCCGCCGGCTCAATCGATGTCTCTCGCGCCTTGTGCCGGAACCACCACCGCCGCCGGTTCGCCGCTTCGTGCAGCGCGATGCGGTAAATCCACGTCTTCAGGCTCGACCCGCCGTGAAAATGCTTCATCCCACGAAACACTTTCAGAAAGACGTCCTGCGTGGTATCGGCGGCGTCCGCCGGATCGTTCACGATTCGGTAGACCAGCCCATACACCGGCTGCTGAAACTCTCCAATTAGCCAGGCGTATGCCGCTTCTGAGCCGGCCTTCAGATCCGCTACGATCGCCGCTTCTTCCTGCGAGCGTGCTCCGATTGCACTTGCCAGATCACCCAAGGTGGTTGCTCCCGCCATGATGGCGTCCCCTGATTATAGGATTTTCCACCCGACTGCGCCTTGAAAATTTGCTGCCTGGCCGAAGTCCGGCAAACTATGAGCGGAGCCGTGACTCTCACACAACATAGACTCCAGCGGGGTGCCTAGGGTTCCCGCTGCTAAGTGATTTATTTTCAGCAAGGGAGGAAACTGATATAGGAATGGAAAGACTCCCCGCGACACCTGAAACGGGGCGAGAGCAGGGCAGTCATCTCCCGGATGTTACCAGTGATTGGGTCGAAAGATTAGCGGGACGCAGGCCGGTGGGATATCGCGGCGATCTTACGCATGGCGCATAGAAACGACTCGTTCTGCTCCGGCGTTCCAATGGTCACTCGGATCGAAGTCGGCGCGCCCCAGGCACTCAAGGGGCGCACGCTGATTCCTTCCCCGCGCAGGCGGGACACGACGCTGGAGGCGTCTTCGCCGACATCGCAATAGAGGAAGTTCGCCGAAGTCGGGACAACACGATACGCGAGCTTTGATAATCCTTCCGTCAGAACCAGGGCTTGCGACGCATTGTTCGAAACCACTCGCGCGATGTGTTCGTGGTCGTCGACCGCAGCCAGCGCGGCAGCCTGGGCCACGGACGAAACTGAGAATGTATTGCGCATGCGCGCGCAGTAAGCCAGCAGTTCGGCCGGCCCCAAACCGTATCCCACGCGCAGCCCGGCCAGTCCATGTGCTTTTGAAAAAGTTCGCAACACCACCACCCTGGCTCCGCGCTGCAGGTATTCGAGCGAACGTGAGTAATCAACCTTCCGCAGGGCGGCGAAGTGCACGGCGAAGTCGTAGTATGCCTCGTCCAGAACGACCACCACATGCCCGGGAACTTTGGCGAGGAACTGGTCGACAGCCGCGGCTTCGAGCATGGTGCCGGTCGGATTGTTGGGATTCGCCAGGAACACGAGGCGCGTATGCTGGTTGATCGCGGCCAGAATCGCGTCGAGATCGAAGTCACCCGTATCTTTGCACATGGGAGTCTGGATCAACTGCGCTCCAGTGGCATGCACGGCCATCGTATAAATGATGAACGACCGTTCGCTGGTCACGGCGTTCAGGCCTGGGGCGAGCATCGTCTGGCATAACAACGCGAGCATCTCAGTCGAGCCCGCCGTCACCAGAACTTGTTCTGTTGGCACAGAGTGGAAAGCGGCTAGCTTGCGGCGCAACTCAATGCTGTCGTCATCAGGATAGTTGTGCACGGCAGCCAGCGCCGACTGCATGGCCTCGATTGCACGAGGCGACGGACCAAAAGGATTTTCGTTGGAGTCAAGCTTGATGAGTGTCGGCTGAGGTTCCGTGGGAGCGTTGCTTTGGGGCGGCGCCGGAAAGTAGCTGGCCATGTCGCGCGCCGGCTTCGAAACCAGATCAGACAATCGGCTCATGCTCGCCGCACATCATGACGTGGATTTCTTACTGACCGTCGCGCCGGTTTTGCTGGCGGATTTCAAGCGTTCCACTTCTTTCAACGTCAGCGATCGAAACTTGCCCGGCGGAACATCGAGCGTTCAGCGGTCCATAGCGAACGCGCTTGATTTTTTCCACATGATGGCCAACCGCCTCAAACATTCGCCGAATCTGGCGATTGCGGCCCTCGACCAGCGTGATCTCGTACCAGGGATTCGCCGCTTCTTTCACCACTCGCACCAAAGCCGGACCAGTCTTCACGCGTTTCCCATCGTCTGTCGCAATGGAAACTCCCGCCCGCAGCTTTGCGATGGCCTCTTCCTTGGGCGTGCCTGCGACCTTTACAACATATGTCTTGGCCACATGCGAGGCGGCTTTCATCAAGCTGTGCGCCAGTTCGCCATCGTTGGTCAGCAGCAGCAAACCTTCGCTGGCGTAGTCCAGGCGCCCGATGGGATACACGCGGCCCTTGACGCCGCGAATCAAATCCATGACCGTCGGCCGCTTTTCGGGATCGCTCATAGTGGTGACGTAGCCTTTGGGCTTGTTCAACAAGAGGTACACATGCCGCTGCGCACCGTGCAGAAGTTTTCCGTTCACGCGCACGTGGTCGATTTCGGGATCGGCCTTGCTGCCCAGTTCGGTGACCACTGTTCCGTTCACCTGCACGTGGCCGGAAGAGATCAGCTCCTCCGCCTTGCGGCGGGAAGTGACTCCAGCAGCAGCGATAATTTTTTGCAGGCGTTCCATCGGCATAAGGAAGTTCGAGCCCGCAGGGCTAAAACAGTTCTTCTCAGGAGCGGGCGGGGTTCTTTCGCCCACCGGGGCTCGCTCATTTTCGATTAAACCACCCACGGCTTGCGCCATGGGCTGCATTCTTACTCCGCTTCGCGGCTAAGGGATTGGGACGGATCAAACAGCGTCGTCAGCCCGCCTTTTTGGCTTCCGATACGTCTTCGCTCGCCAGCTCGGGGTCGGGCGCTTCACCGCTGGACCGTTGAATCTCAACTTCGGACGCCGCGCTTTCTGCCGGGATCAGCTCCGACTGAAACGATTCCGCCACTAGCTTCTCGAACTCCTCCATGCTGGGCAATTCGTTCACATCTTTCAGCCCGAATCGCATCAGGAATTCCTTGGTCGTCTTGTAAAGGATCGGTCGCCCAATCACCTGCTTGCGCCCCGCAGTCGTGATCAGCTTGCGATCGAGCAGCGTCCCAATCACGCCCCCGGAATCGACACCGCGAATGTCGTTAATCTCGGGCACGGTGACCGGCTGCTTGTAGGCAATCACGGCTAAAGTTTCCAGCGCGGGCAGCGAGAGCCGGATCGGCGGCTTCAGGCTCTTAGCGAATGCCCGCACCACCTCGTGCTGCTCAGGTTTGGTAGACATGCGGTAGCCGCCCGCGACCTGGCGAATCTCGATGCCATGATCAGTAGCGCTGTATTCTCCGACAAGTTCTTCCAGGCACGAGCGAACGCGCGCTTTCATCTCCGCCTCGTCCGCGGCGCCCTCGGCGATGACCGTCTCCTTCACGAGCTGGGTCATCTGCTCCACAGTAATCGGCGTCTCCGCGGCATAAATGATGGCTTCGAGTTGAGCTTTTAGGGCCATAAAATTACTTGGCGACTGTCACGTCGGTTCTTACCTCATCTCCAGTCGTCGCGCACGGCCGACTGTTCGTTCATGATTTCGTCGAAGTGCGTGTGCTTGCGGATCGCAATCTCTCCAAACATCTTTTCCTGCCGTACCTGGATAGCCTGCAGACGCACCATCTCCAGCAGCGCCAGGAACATGCAGACCAGCGCGTGCCGCGACGGAATCCGCATGAGCAGTTGCTTGAGCCGAATCGGCCGATCTTCAAGCGAGAGGCGGCGCCGCAGATAATCGATCATCTGTCCCACGGTCACCGTTTCCTCATCGATATTGAGCACTGCACGCGTTCGCACCCGCTCCAGCACTTGCTGAAACGTCTTGACCAGGTCGATCACGTCCGCGGCAATTTCCGGCTCGGTGCCTTCCGCCTCCATGAACTCTTTCAGCGACGGATTGGACAAAACCGCATCTTCGATCTGCTGCTTCTGGAACAGCATTTGCGCTGCTGACTTGAATTTCTCGTGCTCCAACAGACGGTTGACCAGTTCGTTCCGCGGATCTTCCTGTTCTTCCGCCGCCGCATCCGGATCGCGCGGCAGCAGCATCTTCGACTTGATGTGAATCAGCACCGCAGCCATGTAAATAAATTCGGCCGCTACATTCACATCGAGTTCGCGAATCTTTTCCACATACGCCAGATACTGCGCCGTGATGCGCGCAATGGGAATGTCGTAGATATCGATGTCCTGCTTGCGTATCAGGTCCAGCAGCAGGTCCAGCGGCCCTTCGTAAACATCAGTGACCGCCACCGCAAACGGCGAATCGCTCTCTTCCTTTTTCGCCGCATCCTTGCCGGATTTTGCGCCAGACGGGTCCACGAAGATTGCAGAGGAAACTGACGCTAAGGTCCGATTCGCCGAAACGAGTTTTGTGGTTTCCGTCATTACTTTTGTGCCTTGTCATCCTGAGCGAAGCGAAGGACCCATGCACTCGGTTGCGGTGCCTAATTTCTTCTTCTTCCGCTACGGATGCTCCCTCGTTGTCGACAACGGTGCGGACACGCCAAACTACTTCGGCGCCTCATACTCGAGCGACATCCCCATCGCCGCGCGCACATCGTCCATCGTTTCGCCGGCCGCCTTGCGAGCCCGCTCCGTGCCTGCTTCCAGAATATCCCAGGCGAGGCGCGGATTCTCCTCGAATTTTCTGCGCCGTTGCTGCATCGGATTCAGCAGCTTGACTACTGCATCCGCGGCCCAGCCTTTGCACTCGATACAACCGATGCCGGCCGACCGGCAGCCCTCATACACCTTGGCCATCGTCTCTTTGCTGCTGAAAATTTTGTGCAGATCGCCCACCGGACAGACGTCGGGATTTCCTGGGTCCGATCGGCGCACACGCGCCGGATCGGTGACCATTGTCTTGAGCTTCTGCCGCACCACCGGCTCGGGATCGGACAGCAGCACCACGTTCCCGTACGACTTCGACATTTTGCGACCGTCGGTGCCCGGCAACTTCGCCGCCGGAGTGAGCAGCGCCTGCGGCTCGGGAAACACTTCCTTCCGTGCCCCATAGAACCCGTTGAACCTCCGCGCAATCTCCCGCGTCAGCTCCACATGCGCGACTTGATCCTCACCTACAGGAACGCAATCAGCCTTGTAAATCAAAATGTCCGCCGCCTGCAGCACCGGATATCCCAAAAATCCGTACGTTCCCAGATCTTTATCTTTGATGTTTTCACGCTGCTCCTTGTAGGTCGGCACCCGTTCCAGCCATCCCAGAGGCGTGATCATGGAAAACAGCAGGTGCAACTCGGCGTGCGCCGGAACATGCGACTGGATGAAGATGATCGACTTATCCGGATCGAGCCCGGCGGCCAGCCAGTCGAGCACGACCTCGAGAGAATTCTCCTTCACGCACGAGGTGTCGGCGTAATCGGTGGTCAACGCATGCCAGTCCGCCACACAAAAAAAACATTCGTACTCGTCCTGCATGCGGACCCAGTTTTGCAGCGCGCCCACATAATTGCCCAGGTGCAGCTTGCCGGTCGAGCGCATGCCACTGAGCACGCGTTTGCGGGATTTGGAGGAAGGGCTCATTTATAGGATGCCCGAAACGCGGCCGAAGGCTGTGCGGCTGCCTGTGCGAATCAGATCTTGAAGTGTCATGCAGGGTTGAATTCGATACTAACACGCAGTTGCGCGTTATGAGTCTCCAGTCGCCAAGGGTCCACCAAGTTGCAATAAGATCACACCAGGGACGCGATGCCATCAACCAGATCTTCCAGCAGTTCAACTCGGTGAAAATCACCTTGACAGCGCATCGCACGTTTGGTCAAATGATGCGCCACAACGCGTCAGTTCCTCTTGGAATTGGTACTGAAATTGTCTGCGCTGGTCCAACACGATTGGTGGTTTTGCCAACAAGCCAACTGCAACAATCCCGACCGGGTTTATGAGTTGGAGGCTCGACTGTGGGGTCGCTTATGGCTGCAGCAACTCAAGGGTGATCCGTTTCAGATGCGTACCCTGCGGGACTTGCTCGCCAACCAAATTTCGCTGCCCCCTTCGCGGGTGACAGATAACACGGTGGTGGAGCAGATCGCTGAGCTGTTGAATTCCGATCGATTGCATATTCACACAAGAAAGATGGAGATGTATGCGGTCGGAGGTCCCAGGGCAGCGGAAGACCCCGCAGCCTTTCCGATTTCGACGTATCGGCCCAAGGACTCTGCCGCTCCACCCCCGGTGATCGAGCCACCCAGTTTTTCCCCCAAGGCCGACCTTTCAGCGCAGGCTGCCGCTCTAGTGGCGGCGGCGGCCCAAGGCACACCTTTTTGCTTAGAGTGACAGAAGGACAAGAAGGCGGCGGTCGCCGCCTCCAATTAAAGAGGTATGACGGAGCAATGGGTAGCTCGGATTGAAGAGGTCCTGTGGGGCGACGGCGCCAGTCAGGATGTCTTCATGATCGTCGACGGCGCTCGTAGCGTGGAAGTCTTCCGCATGCTCATCGAGTGCCACCTGGAGTATGCGTGCTTGTACAGTGGGCCGCTGTCCCCCGACCTGGAGATGGCCGCCCCCTATTTAATACAGTTGGATCATGGCTATCGCGACACCCATCGCTTGATCCAGCGGGCATGGGGCAACAGTTGGGGAGTTTTTCTCAAGAGCGGCACTTCCCTCAAAAGGCTCAGGCGACATCTCAGGGAATTGCTGGTGGTGCAAGATACGAATGGCAGGCGGCTGGTTTTCCGGTATTACGATCCGCGAGTCCTGAGAGTTTACCTGCCGACGTGCCATGCGGGAGAGTTGCGGATGATGTTCGGTCCGATCGAGAGCTTCTGGATGGAGTCAGATGGTCCGGAAAGTATCCGGGAGTTTTGTCTCCGGGATGGTGGTTTGCAACAGCGGTCGTTGTCGCTCGGGTGGGCGAAGGTTGAGCGATAAGTTAAGCTGGCGAGAAGAGGCCGATCAATGGTGCGCTGGTTGAGATTCTGGAGTTTCCGCTGACCGGCATTGACTGCGCCAATCCAGAGACAACGCTGGATCCCAAATAAGCAGAAGACACAGACAATCTAGTGATCGGGGCCAACGACGATTATTCGGAGTCGTCCGCGCCCGTGGAACCGGGTGGCGTTCCCGCATCGGGAGGCTCGACGCTGGACCCAGGAGGGTACGTCTGAGGCTGCGGCGTCGGTGTAGGGGCAGGCTGGGGCTGGGGAGTACCGTATTCATACTCCGGTTGGGGGGGTGGGGTCGAGGCAGAAATGTTGTAGACATAGGACTGCTCCTCCTCCTGCTCGACCTTGTGCTTTCCGTCGCCAGCAGCGTCGACTTGGGCGTGCACTTTGGCCTGCATCCACCATGTGGGGCGCTTTCCTTGGGGGCCGACGATTTCGTCCGGCGTCAGAGCCTCATACGAAATCACCTCCTCAGCGGTCCAATCCAAATTGTCAATGTCGGAGTCGGGTCGAAGAGTGACGGTGTGCTTTCCGGAATCGTCGTTTATGTTGTTTGTTTTAATCAGCTCGACACGAACGTCCCAGACGGCTGGCGGTCCGAGTGACTGGCTCGCGCCTTTCATTCTGATCTTGAGTTTGCAGGAGGACTCCTTCGCTTCAAATTCGAGCTCCGGCTCGTAGTGGTACTTGAAGCGGTCGACGCAGCGGAGCTGTTCGTCTCGATTGTCCTTCAGGGCGCTGAGCGGGCCGCGATACCAATATGAGTTCTCGTCCTTGAGTTCGGATCCGATGAAATCCGTGGCGCTGGGACCCGAGCCCCAGCGGCAGTTCCGCAGGAACTCGCAAACCGGACCGGCCTGGGCCTTCCAGTAAGAGCCGAGACTCTGGAGCGCGGCGCCCACGACTATCACGCCAATGCCGACGGGGCTTTCCTCTCCGAACTGACCGCCAAACACGAGGAGGGAGCCCAGCGTTTTCATGCCTTCGGCTACCTGCTCAGACACGGACTGGGACTCGTAGATGCCGTGAAATCCCAAGATCACTTCGATGCCCGCCGCAGCGAAGCCTACAAACTTGAAGCCCCGGCTGGCCAGGCTGCCCGCTTCTTCGACTTCGCTTAAGTACTCTTCCTCATGGACCATCTCGAACAGGGCTTTGGTAGTATCCAGTGCTGATTCGAACGCCTCGAGGCGCGCCCAATTGTCCTTGCTCTTGTGGGCTTCGTCGAGGGCGTAGCAGAGGTTGACCACCTCGAGGCCGAACTGCAAAAACTTGACCTCCTGAATCCCGAGTTTCCACAGTTGGGCGAACCCAGGCTCGAGCTCGAGCTTCTTGAGGTCCCTGCGCAGGGCCCGGTGCTCGCTATGGGTCAGGCGCGACCGCTTTTCGAGCTCTTTCCCCCACCGTTTTTCGTTCAGCGTGATTCCGTGCTTTTCCTCGTACCAGCTCTTAAGAGTAGACAGCGCCTTCTCGCGGTTGTGGGCTACCCAGTGCTTTCCCACAGTCCTCAACAGAAGGACCACGACGCACTTGGCGGCCTCATTCCCTTTGCGGGCGGCATCGGGCCAGGTGACGCCTTCGCCGCCTTCGGATTCCCTGCCTTCACCCGATTCGCCGCCTTCCTCCTTCTTCTGGTCGCCCTCCCCGCCCTTGGGTTTAAGGCTGGACTCGAAAAAGAACTCGAAACCGGCGGACGCAAATTTGTCGAGCGTGCCATCGACACCCTTCTGGAATACCGCCTTGATCCACTGTTCGCCGAACGCGCTCTGGTCCAGTTCATCGACGACGGCGCAAATCAGGCCGCCAATCTTATGTGCCACGTTCTTGTCGGCGGTTAAGTCCCCGGCTGGCGTCGCGTAATCCAGCAATGCCTGGCAATAGTGGCTGTGCCACTGGTCGGCTCCCTTGTCCTCTTTGGAAGGGATGCGGTTCGAGCTGTTGCCGAACCATGTATCGCTTTGGACGCCGTTGATGAGGAGCGACTCACGCTTTTCGGCCCTGCCGATCCACTGGACGAGGTCGTCGGCTAGGCTGCACATGACGAACAGGCAACGCGTGGCCTCCTTTTCGCGCTCGAGCAGGTAGTGAGTGAATGCATAAGTTAGGCTGTCCGGACAGACCTGGCCGGCACTAGTCCCGCGCAGAAAGTCGATACCCTTGGCCAAGTTATAGTCCGGGTCCTTGGACAGGTCCGCTTCGGCCTGCTGCCAGCGGTGAAGGGCGTTCTTGTAGCGTTCGGAGCGGTGAAGCGCTTCTTTAAAAGGGTCCACAAGGTGAACCAGATAGGTCAGCTTAGAGGGCAGTGGCTGGCCCGCGCGCGGAGGACCGTCAACCGGTCCGGCCTGGCTGAGGTCGCCCTGGGGACAATAGTCCGTGAAGAACTCGTCCCATAGCCGCATGCCCCGCGCCGGCAGGTCGGCCATCTTGTCATCGAGACTCTTGCGGGGAACCTGGTAGCGTGCCAGCAAGAAGAAGTAATAAACCTGCTTGGGCTGAGCATCCTGGAAACTGATAAGGTCGAGTACGAGTCTTTCGCGAGATGAGCCCTTTGGCCGTCGCTTCTTGGAATTGAAGTCAATGAGTTGAAATTTGCCTGTCTTAAAGAACAACTCGCGGACGAGGCGCATTCCGCCGCCGTTCTTATCGTCAGCGGCCCAGACATAAACGTACTTTCCGTCGACCGGCCGGGATTTCCAGCGCGCAAACGTGCGCATGAAGGCCTCCTCCCCGTACGTGCGAAGGGTCCGGTAGACGCCCGGCAACTCGCGCATTTCGGTGTTGATTGGCTCGCCATTTTCATCGCACAAGGTGCCCGGAACGCGCGCCAGGATTCCCACTCGATCTCGAAAGACAATCCGCGGTTCGCCTTTCGTGTCCACGGCGGGAATGCGCATGGCCAATCCTGGTTTCATTGATCCATGGACATCGAAGAAACGGTCAATCTCGCGGAACGCGACTTCGATGTGAGTGATGGCCGACTGGTTTTTTTTCAGCCCCATGGGAGGTCAGACTCCTTGCGTCGCTTCGGCCGATGCATCATCGTCCTGCGCTGGCTGCCAACATATGGCGTCCACCGTCGAGCCAGGGTCGACATCCAGTTCGCCGTATTTGTGGTCCTCGAGGACCTGATGCACATCGCGATTCTGGTCGACGATCGTGGCGAAGGGAATGTCATCGAATACGACTTCCGTCAAATCTTCGCTCAATTGGCGGGTAAGCTTGTAGTTCTTCCCCCGTCCCAGTTTCTTAAACTGAAGCTGCATGTAATCCCCTTCAGGGACGAGGTCGCTGCCAGCGGAGAGTTTCTGGTAGTAGCTGCCGTCGGTGCTTTCGAGAATATAGATCGGGTACTCGCCGTCCACGTGACCGCTCTCGTCGAGAAGAAACGAAATGGTCATGCGAAAATCGAGGAGGAAAATGTGCCGCTTGCCGGTTTGGACCTTGTAAGGCTTATCTGCCATGCGGATCCCGGGTTGACGCCTGTCTCACTTTGAACCTCCCGCGTCGCTGGAGTCGTACCACCACGATTGCTCATCGAGTTCGGGGAACGTCACGACACATTGGCCAGCCACGATGCCGTCGAATCGGGCACATCCGTTGCTGTCGAGTTTGCCCTCGCGCACCGAGGCATCCGGCAACTGCACGCGATATTGTATGTCGGGGACAGCATCTTTCTGACCATCGAGGAGGCGGATTTCGACCCAGGTCTTCCCACAGGGCATCACGGCAGGCTGTCCAGATGCAGCGGACATGGCATCCATCTGACTTTTTTGTATGGTGAGCATGCGGCGATTCCCTTGAGCGGCTAACCCGGGACATCCAGTGCGCTTCCGATTTCCGCGTTAGCGTATCACAAGCTGTCAATTTTTAGGCTTTCGGACTATCTCTCTTTTGAAATTGCCAGCGTGGCGCCGGACGCCCGGCCGTAGCCCCACGCAATACTTTATAATTCGCGGCGCTCCTCTCAGGGAATATCTTAGAGCCCGTGAATACTCTCGCCCGCCAACTTCGCGCTACCGACTACTTCACGCTGGGTTGGGGGACCATGGTGGGGGTGGGCTGGCTGGTCATTATGGATGACTGGCTGCTCCGCGGGGGCGCGCTCGGGGCTCTGCTCGGCTTCGTAATCGGCGGCGCGCTCTTGCTTCCCATCGGATGGGTGTACGGCAAGCTGGTGGTTGCCATGCCCGATGCTGCGGGAGAGATCGCCTACACCTCCGCCGTGTTTTCGCGCCGCATCAGTTTTGCCACCGGTTGGATGATGACGTTGGCCTATTTCATCGTGTGCCCATGGGAGGCCGTCGCCGTCGGCCGCATCGCCGGCTACATCGTTCCCGGCCTCGATTCCACGGAACTCTATCGCATCGCGGGCCGCCCCGTGTATCTTCCACACCTCTTCATCGGGCTGGCTCTAACCGCGCTGCTCACGCTGCTGAACTACCGCGGCATCCGCCTCAGTGCCACATTTCAGAATTGGACCAGCTTCGGCACGCTGGCTCTGTTTGTCGTCTTTGTGGCTCTCGGCGTGAGCAGGGGCTCTCCGGCCAATCTCCAGCCGCTGTTCACGCACACCCCATTGATCTCGATTCTGCTCGTGATTCAGATCGTGCCTTATTTCATGACCGGCTTCGAATCGGTGGGCAAGGCCGCCGAGGAAGCGAGTCCCGATTTCGGCGGCCGAGGCTTCCTTCGCGCCATCTGGATGGCAATCGCCATCGGGATTCTTTTCTATGCCAGCATCGTCGCGGCGGTAGCTTTTGTTTCCCCCTGGCGGAAACTGACCGGCGAAAAATTCATGACCGCGGTGGCCTTCCAGCAGGCGGTAGCTTCCAGATGGATTGTCCAAATCATTCTAGCCGCCGCCTTGCTATCGCTGTTCAAATGCTTCAACGGAAATTTCGTGGCTGCCAGCCGCTTGCTGTTCGCGCTGGGACGCAGCGGCATGGTCGATTCGCGCGTCGGGACGATTCACCCACGTTACCAAACTCCGTCGGCCGCGGTTCTCTGCATCGGCCTCGCCACCGCCGCCTGTATGCTGTTAGGCGACGCGATTCTAGTTCCGGTCACCGAGGTCGGATCCGTAGCCTGCGCCATCGGATGGTCGGCTACTTGTGCTTCGTGCCTGGCGCTGGCGCGCGCCCGGCCGGATGTGATGATGCTGTCGGCGGCGGAACGCGCCGTGGCATGGTTCGGTTTGGCAGTGGGAATCGCCATGGCGCTGATGAAGCTGATTCCGCTGATCCCCGGCCATTTCACGGTCTACGAATGGCTGGCTCTTGCCATCTGGATCGCTCTGGGCGCGGCGGCAGCACTAGCCACGAGACGGCGCGCAACGTAGCGCCTCCGCCCCCCGGCGGCCGTCCGGCAGGCCCCGAGCTAATTTTGTCTGCAGCCCAGAAATCTTCCTCGGCATCGAAAAAGGAGGATTAGGCGAATATGCCAAAATCATCCACGCCGAAGACCGAACCCTCTCCCAGTCCCCTAAAAGGCTGGCACCAAATCGCCACCTTCCTGGGCCTGCCAATTTCTGCCGCGCAACGCTGGGCAAGATCCGGCATGCCCGTCACCCGCGAAGGCCGCCGCGTGCAGGCCTCGCCGGATGAACTCAATCGCTGGATGGGCCGCGAGACCTCCGAACCCGTCCACATCGCAACCGAATCCTCCGACCTAAGTTCCGAACTGCGCCGCGGTTTGTCTTACGTAAAGAAACACCGGCAGGCAGGAACCAAGAAGAAAGCGGCGTAGCTCTTTCGCAGATTTTCAGCTGCGAGTCGCTGCTGAAATCGGGAAGGGCACGACTTCAGTCGTGCGGCGATTCGGGAAGGGCACGAGTTCACTCGTGCCGCAATCATCCCGCTCCAGACGCGGCTTTAGCCGCTGCGGTAAACCATACAAAACGCCCTGTCATCCTGAGCGAAGCATGTGGATTCGTCTTTTGAATCCGCATGCGCAGTCGAAGGACCCCTGTACCATGCTCGTGCCCTTAGCCTTCTCAGGGAGTTCTCCCGGGATTGTCGCGATGTGAGAGCCATCGGAGACCGCCCCATTCAGCTCAAAAGCCGCGGGCGAGGGCGCCCGCGCCACACTAACTACGTTCCCTCGCTCCACCCTGCCAGATACTCCTCCTGCTCCGGCGTCAGCCGGTCGATCTTAATTCCCATCGACTCCAGCTTCAGCTTCGCCACACGCTTGTCGAGTTCGTCGGGAACTTTGTAGACCGTCTTCTCCAACTTCTTGCTGTTCTTCACCATGTATTCGACCGAGAGCGCCTGGTCGGCAAAGCTCATATCCATCACCGACGCGGGATGCCCTTCCGCCGCGGCGAGGTTGATGAGGCGGCCTTCGCCCAGTAGGTTAATCTTGCGGCCGTCTTTCAAGGAATACTCTTCCACGAAGGCGCGGGTGGTGCGCTTGGAGGACGACATCTTTTCAAGAGCAGGGATGTCGATCTCCACGTTGAAGTGGCCCGAGTTCGAGATGATCGCGCCATCCTTCATCAGGTCGAAATGTTCTTTCGTGAGCACGCTCTTGTTGCCGGTGACGGTGCAGAACACATCGCCCAGCTTCGCAGCTTCGGTCATCGACATCACGCGGAAGCCGTCCATCACGGCTTCGAGCGCTTTGGTGGGATCGACTTCGGTGATGATCACTTCCGCGCCGTTGCCGCGCGCGCGGCTGGCCAGTCCACGGCCGCACCAGCCATAGCCGGCGACCACGAACTTCGATCCCGCCAGCAGAAAATTGGTGGCGCGGATGATGCCGTCGATCGTTGACTGTCCAGTGCCGTAGCGGTTGTCGAACAAATGCTTGGTGTCCGCGTCATTGACGGCGACGATGGGGAACTTCAGCACGCCTTCTTTCGCCATCGCGCGCAGCCGGATCACGCCGGTGGTGGTCTCTTCAGTGCCGCCGATCACGTCTTCAAGCGCGTCGGTGCGCTTTGTGTGCAGAATCGTGACCAAGTCGGCGCCATCATCCATGGTGATGTGCGGCTTGTGGTCGATGGCGGCGAGAATGTGGTTGTAATACGTGTCATTGTCCTCGCCCTTGATGGCGTAGACGGGAATGTTGTGATCCCGCACCAGGCTCGCGGCGACGTCATCTTGAGTGGACAAGGGATTCGAGGCGCATAGAACAACTTCAGCGCCGCCGTCGCGCAGGCAGATGCCCAGATTCGCGGTCTCGGCCGTGACGTGCAGGCAAGCCGAAATCCGGATGCCCTTCAGGGGCTGATTCTTGATGAATTCCTTGCGGATAATCTGCAGCACTTTCATGGACTGGTTCGCCCACTCAATGCGCTTCTTGCCCAACTCGGCCAGTTCCACGTTCTTGATATCGCAATTCACTGCTGCTGTTGACATGCTTCTCCTATGTGCGCAGAAAAAAATAACTTGATGACAAATGAATTTTGTAGAGACGTTGCTGGCAACGTCTCTGTTTGCCGGGTGCCCCATCCTATCGCGCACTTTGCGATAGGATGGGGATTTTGAACTTTACTTGCGAACTGCTCCGACCGGTTCCCGCAAGCCAGCATCGCTGGCTAGTTTCGCTGCCTTGTCGGTCGCCTCCCAGGTGAAGTCGGCGTCGCTGCGTCCGAAGTGCCCATAAGCCGCGGTCTTCTTGTAAATCGGCCGCCGTAGGTTGAGCGAATCGATGATTCCGCGCGGCGTCAGTTTGAAGTGGGAGCGGATCAAATCCGGCATGATCGCCGGATCCACCTTCTCCGTACCAAAGGTTTCGACCAGAATGCTGACCGGATCGGCAACGCCGATCGCATAGGCCAGTTGCACTTCACAGCGCCCAGCCAAACCGCCCGCGACCACGTTCTTCGCGATGTGACGCGCCATGTAAGCCGCGGAGCGGTCGACCTTCGTCGGATCTTTTCCGCTGAAAGCGCCGCCGCCGTGGCGTCCCATTCCGCCGTAGGTGTCGACGATGATCTTGCGACCGGTCAGTCCCGTGTCGCCCATGGGCCCGCCAATCACAAACCGTCCAGTGGGATTGATGTGATACTTCGTATCTTCATCCAGCAAGTGAGCCGGAATCACAGCCTGAATCACGTGCTTCAGAATCCCCGCGCGTAATTCGTCATTCGCGATCGTCTCCGAGTGCTGCGTCGAGATGACGACGGCATCGACGCGCAGCACTTTGCCCTTGGCATCGTATTCAACTGTAACTTGGGATTTTCCATCAGGACGAAGGAAGGGAAGCGTTCCGTTTTTGCGAACCTGCGAGAGCCGCATAGTAAGCTTGTGGGCCAATGAGATAGGGGTCGGCATCAACTCCGCATTCTCATCGACGGCATAGCCGAACATCATTCCCTGGTCGCCGGCGCCGCCGGTGTCTACGCCCATGGCGATGTCGCCGGACTGTTTGTTGATGCTGGAGATGACGGCGCAGGTGTTGCAGTCGAAGCCGTGGAGGGCGTTGTCGTATCCGATGGATTGGACCGTGCCGCGAACGACTTGTTGGAAATCGACGTAGGCTTTAGTCGTAATTTCGCCAGCGATGACGACCAAGCCGGTAGCGGTAAGGGTTTCGCAGGCGACGCGGCTGAACGAATCCTCGGTGAGGCAGGCGTCGAGGATAGCATCGGAAATCTGGTCGGCGATCTTATCAGGATGGCCTTCAGTCACGGATTCAGAGGTAAACAAATAACGGTTCTTTGATGCCAAGTTGTATGTCTCCTTCGTGCACGTCTAGTGCAGAAAAGCTGTGACTCTATGTCTGGGGGGGACCGGAAATCCACGGGTCGCTGCGGGGCGACACATCGAGAAGAAGTCCTAGATAAGGCTATCAGAGGCCCTTGGGGCACGCAACGATTTTTGCCCTAGCTGCCGGGAGAGGGATTCAATAGCTGAATTGCGGACGTGGACGGGATGAATTGGCGGTTCAGTGGGGGCGAGACGCTGAAGGATAGCTATCTATATTCTTGCGCCGGCATTTAGATCTTGATGAGACTTTTTCAAAGGCGAAGGGGCCCGCCTCCAAACGAGCTGCTACATGATCGCCGTTGGAGGGGCTGGCTCGTTGGGATCTCCGGCGGCTGAAATCGGCAAGAACATCATGAGAGCTGCCAGTCCGGCAAGTACGATCATGCCTCCCACCAGATAGGAGGGATCGCTGAAGATTTGGGGGGGATGGTTCGGCGCTCCCCAGCTGGGGACGAACTGCAATCCTGCCCATACCAGCCCCAATAACGCTTCGCCGGCAATCAGGCCGGAAGCGACTAGCACGCCGGCATTTTCCACGCGAGCTTTCTGGGCGCTGTTGAAGCCGCGACGGTCGGCGAGCCAGTCGCCGAGTGAACGAAAGACGCCGCCGACAAAAATGGCGAAGGTGGTGCCGAACGGCAAATACATCCCAACCGCCACCAGCATGGGACTCTTCACCTGCATCATGATCATCGCAATCCCGAACAGGATTCCCACCACGACGAGTGGCCACGCCATATCGTGGCCCACGATGCCCAATGCCAAAGTTGCCATCAGGCCCGCTTGCGGTGCTGGGAGCTCCGGGCCGCCAAACCCAACGCCGCCTGCCTTGATGCTGCCCTCATGCAGCAGCATTAGCGGGAAATACATGACCAGGCTAGCCACCACTACCGCGATCAGTTCCGCAGTCTGAATTTTCTGGGGAGTGCCCCCTAAAATGTAACCGACCTTGAAGTCCTGCAAGAGCTCGCCTGCCACTGCCGACGAAACGCAGACCACTGCCGCCACCCCCAAGACAGCCGCTACTCCTGCGGTGCCGGAGACTCCGAGCGCAACCATCAGCAGCGCCGCGATCAGCAGGGTCGACAAAGTCAGGCCGGAGATCGGATTGTTGGACGAGCCGATGAATCCAACCAGATTGCCCGAAACTGTAGCAAAGAAAAATCCCACTAGAATCATCACCACCGCTGCCAGAATGGCGGGCCAAAACAATCCTGAAATTTTGATGTAAAGCAGGCACATCAGAACAAACATTCCGGCGATTAAGCCGAAGACGATTTTCGAACTCATATAGCGTTCCGTGCGCGCCATCTTCGCCTGCTCTGCGGAGGTTTGGCGCAAGTCGGCAAATGCCTTGCCCAGCCCTGCGGTGAGGCTGGCACGCATTTTGAAGAGAGTGTACGCGGCCCCGACCAGCATTCCGCCGACGGCAATGGGACGTACGATATATCGCCATACCGCATCCGCCATGGTCGCCCAGTTGTCGGGAGTGTCCGCGGGAATGTATGCCTTGAGTTGCGGGCCCAGAAAAAAAATGAACAGTGGAACCAGCAATCCCCAGGCCAGCACGCTGCCCGCGAACTGAATCGATGCCAGCTTGACGCCAATGATGTATCCGACTCCGAGATAAGCGGGACTCACGCTCGGGGCTGCGAACACCGTGGTCCCTCCGGTGGCAACGACGTGAGTGCTGCCAGTGGTGCCGAGACGAACCTGACTGCTGCCAAGACTACCGACGCCCACGTGCAGGTCGGTATCCGCGGCGAACAGGCCGAATTTTCCGAGGATGTAGACCACTCCTCCGACGCCAATGTTCCAGAAAAGATATTTCGCGGCTTGCGCGCCGCGCTGCCCTGCCTTGTGAATCTCCGATGCCGCCAGGGATTCAGGGAAGGGCAGCTCTGGATCCTCCACCATGCCGCGCCGAACCAGAGAAATGAAGAGAACACCCAGAATGCTTCCCACCATGATCAGCGCCGTCGACTTCCAGTAAGCGTCGGCGGGGCGGAAGGACGGCCACGCTTTAGCCAGCAGGAACGCGGGCAGGGTGAAGATTGCGCCCGCTGCGACGGACTCTCCAATCGACCCCGCGGTTCGGGCGATATTTTCTTCGAGCAGCGATCCCTTCCACGCCCGCATCGCCGCCATGGCAATTACAGCGGCCGGGTACGTCGCCGCGATCGTGATGCCGGCTCGCAAGCCGAGGTAAGCATTGGCCGCACCCAGCACGACCGTCATGAACAGTCCGAGCAAGATTGCCCGCAGCGTGAACTCCTTCATCTCCATGGTTTCTGGAACAAACGGCACGTGCTTTTTGCCGGGCACGTTGGTCGCGGGGCTGCTCATAGAGGGGATCCTTTTAGCGCGCGGGATGGAAAGAATTCGGCTGCATTGTTTGGTTGAACTGTACGAAACAGAAACAACGGAACGGCGCACGTTAGCACGCGGCAAGGCTGCATGACAAGTGCGGGCAAATTCAGGTGGTTCGTTGTTTGTGGCTCGTGTGAGGCGTCATCCCGAAACCCGGCGCAGTTCAGCCGGGGGAGGGATCTCGCGCGAAGCTTGCCCGCCGTGCTACTGAGGCGCGCGAGGTCCCTTCGGCTTCGCTCAGGGCAGGCTCTTCAATTCGCCTAAAGAGCACCTTCGTTCAGAACGACGCCGTTGGAATGGCTACTGTTAGTCGCAAAGGTTAAGGATCATCCATGTCCGCCGCGTTCTGCGATCATTTGCATTGCTGGCTTGCTCACCCACGAGTGGCCGTGGGAGCCGGGGTTGTAGAAGCGCTCGCCCCAGGACAGAGGCGTGACGTCGCGGTATTCGTGCATGGACTCGTCGGGGACGAAACGCAGGCGCTTGCGCAATGACGCACGGGCGTTGGGATCGGCGCCGTGATCGAGGAGAAGGCGGGCGAACTCGGCGTCCTGTTGCCGGCCGCAGAGATAACTTTGCGACACGACGCAGCCGAACAGTGGTGTATGGCCGCCGAAGCCGTCGGCGTCGACCTCGGCACGCGCGTTCACATCGGCGCCGTGCTTGATCAGCCAGCGAGCGATTTCGATCTCGTCGTAGTCGACGCACATGTGCATCAATGTAGTGCCCGCCAGCGGCGTGCCGTGCAATGCGAGGGAGTGGTCGGCGTGGCATCCCAACTCGGGCGGATAGATTTCCTCATGCGAAAAAGTTCGACTGCATAGGTGTGGGTCGCGGCGCAGGTGCGCTTCGAGCAGATCGATGCGGCCGCGATGCACCGCCATCGCCGGAGTGTCGGGAACGGTGATACCACGCTCGGCCACCAGATCGAGGCAGCGATGTTTCCCCGCCGGCCATCGGCTATAGGTTTGAAGAAGCAACGCTACGGGCGTCAAGCGGTCGCCCTGCGCGTCCGCAAGTTCGGCTCCGAGCTCGAACAGCAGCGCGAGACCATCTGCATTCAAGGTTTCACACGGGCCCATGACCAATCCCGGCACCACGCGCGCGCCCATCGCGTGCAGGCGCCGAGCGGTTTCGAGCTGGCCCTGCAGGCACGCGCGGTCGAAAGCGTGCTGCAGATCTTCAGCGCCTAACTCGCGCAGCATCGCGATGATCTCATCCTGCCCAACGTTCGCCGCGTAGGACATGGGCGGACCCCAATTACTGTCGGCCACGCCGCGCGCGCTCTCGTGTAACAGTCGCGGATCTTTCACGATCAATTTGCGGACGGTGTCGACGTCTCCGCGCCAGATCGCATCCGTCATGCGGCAGGCGGTAACCAGCCGCGGCCAGTTCGCAAGCCCGTAGCTGCGCGCCAGCGCGGCCTGCACGTCGGCAAGCTTGGCGTCGCCCGCCTCAATCCTTCTGGGATGATGCTTGTGCAGTTCTGCGATTGCGGCCCGATCGCCCTGCTTCACTTCACGCAGAAAATCCTTGGCCTGGTGCTTGAGTTGATCGAGGTTGGGATGAACGGGAAAGTGACGATCGGTAAACTTGCGAGCGGACTTGCCAGACATGCACGGACCTCCTTCGTGGTGATGCCCGGGGTCCGCTGCAGCGGGCGAAAAGGAGGTTCGTAAGAACCTTAATCAGCGTGTCGCTCAGGTGGACTCGGTCCTCTCCGCGGACGGGCGGCGTCCTGAACGCCGGGTGCCAGTATAGCGCAATGCCCGGGCGAATTTTTAGGGCAAAAGATAAACGGCAACGCCCAACCTATTGCCCGTCATCTCAAGCCTGATTAGACTCCAGAGTTAACTAAAGGTCTGACCATGAAACGCCGGGAATTTTTCAAAGCCGCCGCCATTTGCGGCGCTGCAAGCACGCTTCCTACCGCCCTGTCTCAAGAAAAATCCAGTGCACCACGGGAGAATGGCTCCATGAATCAAATTCCGCTCGCCTCATCTACAGGTACTCGAAAGGGAGACATGCTTTACCGCACGCTGGGCCGCACCGGCGAAAAAGTCTCGGCAATTGGAATGGGCGGATTCCACCTTGGGCAACATGGGCTCAGCGACGATGACAGTATTCGCCTGATACGCGCTGCCATCGATCGCGGCATTACTTTCATGGATAACAGCTGGGACTACAACGAAGGCCAGAGCGAAATACGCATGGGGAAGGCCTTGAAAGAGGGATATCGCCAGAAGGTATTTCTCATGACGAAAATTGATGGCCGCACCAAAGAGGTGGCGGAGCGGCAGATCGAAACTTGTCTGGAGCGCCTGCAGACCGATCACATCGATCTGGTGCAGCATCATGAAATCATCCGCTTCGACGATCCCGATCGCATCTTTGCCGAAGGCGGAGCAAACGAAGCGGTCGTGGCCGCCAAGAAAGCGGGCAAGATTCGCTACATCGGATTCACCGGCCACAAAGATCCGCACATTCATTTGTACATGTTGAAGGTGGCCGCCGAACACGGCTTCCACTTCGACACCGTGCAGATGCCTTTGAACGTGATGGATGCGCACTTCCGCAGTTTCGGGCAAATGGTTTTACCCGAATTGGTGAAGGAAGAAATCGGCGTACTGGGTATGAAGTCGATGGGAGATGGCGTGATTTTAAAGAGCAAGACGGTGTCGCCGATTGAGTGCCTGCACTATGCGTTGAGCCTTTCCACGTCGGTGGTGATCACGGGGATTGATAAGCCTGAAATTCTGGATCAGGCCTTTGAGGCGGCTAAGACGTTTCAGCCTATGAATCGTCAGCAAATTGCGCAACTGCTGGCCAAAACGAAAGAAGTGGCGATGGCCGGAAAATACGAACTATTCAAGACTTCCTCGCACTTCGACTCGACCGCCAAGCATCCAGACTGGCTGGGCGGGGATGTACCCGAAGTTCAAAAGCTCGCTCCGCCGAGCGCGTGATGGAGCCCGTTTGTTGCCAAAGTTAGGGCCGAGGCGGTCAAGCCATCGGCCCTTTTTTGCGCATGTGATTATCAACGCCTCAGTGACAGGAACAGCCGGTAATGACATCGGTGTCCAGCGTGACCGCGCCATTCCGGGCTAGCGCCCTGCCTTCCAGATTCACGCCGGTGGTTATTGTGATTGAAGTCAGCGCCAGGATGTTTCCCTTGAATACAGAGTTTGTACCCAGGGTCGCTGAGCTGCCGACCTGCCAGAAGACGTTGCATGCCTTGGCGCCGTTCGCCAGGACTACATGGCTGCCGCTCCCCGTGGTGAGCGTGGACGCGATCTGGAAAATGAACACCGCGGCTGAATTGCCCTGAGCGTCCAGAGTGACGTCCCCGGTGACTGCGAGCGACGACGTCGATTTGTAGATACCGGCGGTGAATGTTTGTCCAACCAAATCTCCGGCCACAGAAGTGCTGCCCGATCGTCCGGCAGCATCGATATAGCCAGCGGTCAAGGCGGCCTGAGCCAGGGAGGCGGCACCGTCCGCTTTATGGATCGTCCCGCCTGCCAGTCCCGGCGGAAATCCAGTCACGGCCGTACCTGGAGAGACTCCAACATCGCCAGATACAACGGTAGAACCGGTGTTAGTGACGGTGCTCCCAGCCAGGACCGAGAAATCTCCTATGTTAGGACAAAGAGCTACTGGCTGTGGTCCATTGCCTTGGCCTTGGCACGGACCGGTCGTAAAACTCTGCTGAATGGGCCCAACCGGCACTGCGCCCATGTCCTTGGCTCCGGCGGTGACCATAATCGTGTACTTCGTATTCGCTGCGAGGTTAGCCGAGGGCGTGAGAGTGGCTTTCTGATTAACCACGTCGTAGGTCACGGTGGCGGCCACACCTACAACGAAAAATGTGCTGGGGTTGATGGTGAGTGAGTCCATTTGCTCGTCAAAAGTGACCACAATCTTCTGGTCTTGGGGCACGCAAGTGGCGTTCGGCACAAGATTGACGGCAATAATGTTCGGGGCAGAAGTGTCCGTGGTAGAGCGGGTAGTGAAGGAGAAATCGAAGGGCGCGGCGAGCGGAGTTCCGCTCAAGTCTTTGGCGCCCACGGTAATGCTCGCGTTATACATTGCATTGGCGGCGAGGTCAGGGGAGGGCCTGAAGCCGGCAATCTTGTTGGTTGTGTCGTAGGTAACTGTGCCGGTAGCACCTGCAATCAAGAAGGTACTCGCGTTAATGCTTGCCGGATCCATGGGCTTGCTGAACACCACCGCAATCTCACGGTTCGTGCCCACTCCGTTGCTTTGAGGGACCACCATCGATACGGCGGGAGCATCGGAAACCATCGAAGCTGGTGGGTTGCCAACGCTGCCACAGCTAATGAGAAAAAATGCGACCAGAAAGGCGGTTGAGATCCTGGAGAACTGGCGGAGTGACATTACGATTCCTTTCACAGAACCCTTGTTGCGACGTGCGGACGGGTTTGAAGCTCCGATGAGATGCCGGAACAGCAAGATAGGCTGCGGCAATGAAAGTAATTATTGAAGGGATCTCTCCCGAGCTATAGCGAATTCGGGCAAAGAAATACCGAGTCGCCAGAGCCCACGCTTGTACAGGGCACAATTGGAGACGAAGCAAGCGTGCAAACAAAAACTCGGGGCTCACCCGAGGCGTGTGCCTTCCGCATTTTCGTTTTTTAGATTAAGCGGTTCTAACCTAGATTGTCTGTTCACAATCGCTCACTTCGTCGTTTTATATAGCAATGAGATTAGCTGCTCCGGCTGACGGGCAGAGCACTGGTGGCTGCATAAAGGTTAATTTCCGGCAGTGGTCGACGGGCTTGATTCCTGGTGTAAAATAAGCAATTGGTATTCTTCGTAGTCGGTATTTTCTGAGGTGCGAGTATGAACGACTCCTCCGATCGGCCCTGGGCTCGGCCGTACTGTTGCCGCGATTGTGGCAGCGAAGTTGGATTTCGCTCGCGGCGCCGGACATTGACCGAACGCTATATCCTGCCGCTGTTTCTTTTGAAGCCGGTGCGCTGCGGAGAATGTTTCCGGCGGGACTACCGGCTGCTTTCCACTCCGGTGCGCGAGCGATTGTCGGAGACTCCGAAGATCGCGCCGGGTAAAGTGGCACCGACCTCCAACCGTAACGTTGCCTAGCCGCAGCGGTCGCCGTTATACTGCAGAGGTTGTGGCAAAGAGTTGCAGCAAAGATTTGATCGCGTGGCGTTTGTGCGCGGGGATTACGAGGAGGCCGTCTTCAGCAGTAGTGAGGACCGAATCCGGGCTAGCCAAGCCAGTATTGCAGTAGCAGGGCATTCTATTGTTTCGCAAGCGCCGTTTGGCGGCCGTGGAGCAGGATGGGCAAGCCGATTCTTGGCCGGCCGATTGTTGTCAGGCCGAGTCGCTGAAAGTCTCTTCTCTGTTTTCTTTCCTTCCGATTGCCGCATTTGCGGCGAGCCGCTGCTGAATATCTCCCGCCTGCCGGTGTGCCCCCATTGCATCGCCAGTGCCGAGCCGATCCGCGGCAAAGTTTGTTCTATTTGTGGCGAGCGCGTGCTTTTCGCTTACGCCGAAAGGGATGCGCAGGGTCTGAGGCGATGTCCCATGTGCCGTCGCGCCCGCCGTCCTTTTGGGCAGGCCGTGGCCTACGGTAGTTATGAGGGTACGCTGCGCGAACTGGTTCACCTGCTGAAGTACAACGACGTGCGTCCGGCGGCCAACGTTCTAGGAGGCATGCTGGCTGAGGCCTTGACCGCTCTGGATCCGGCATTTGAGCGGTTGACATTTGAGCAGGAAGCGATCCTGGTGATCCCAGTGCCGCTGTATAAGTCCAAGCGCCGCCAGCGCGGCTACAATCAGGCGGAACTGATCGCGCGGGCCGCGCTGAAATTTTATCCGGCGCGTGAGCGTTTGCGGCTCGTCCCCAACCTTCTGCTACGCACTCGCGACACGGCTTCTCAGATCGGTTTGAGCACTCACCAGCGCCGTGCCAACCTGCGCGGAGCCTTTGCCGTGAAGCGTGCCGCAGAAGTCACTGGCCGCGAGGTAATTCTGGTGGATGATGTTTACACGACCGGCTCTACCGCGACAGAATGCGCGCAGGTGCTGCGCCGCGCGGGAGCCGCGAAGGTGTGGGTCGCGACGGTGGCGCGCACGCTGAAACTGGCATCTAACTATCGAAACTTTCAGGCGGACGCGGACGAGGATTCGGCCGATCAAGTGGTTGAGGAGCCGGAAGAAGTCTTGGCAAAAGCCGCGGAGAGCTAGGAATACGGGTTTCAGAGTTTCAAGGTTTCAACGTTTCAAAGTTGAAACCAAACGACATTGAGCTTCGAGTTCGACCTTGAAACCTTTGAAACGTTGAAACTTTAGACTATGTCACTGAGGATGGATCACGATGCAGGCTCCCGGCATGCCGTCGGCCTGTTCTCGCCGGCGGCCACACACCGGCCCGGTGACGGCCATGCTCTGCTCGCGCCCGTTCTCGTGCTGAACGCGTCCTATGAGCCCATCAACGTTTGCGCCGCGCGCCGCGCCCTGGTGCTGGTGCTCAAGGGCGTGGCTATGACCGAGGAAGAGAACGGGCACTTTCTGCATTCGGCCCGCGTGGCCATGCGCCTGCCGTCGGTGATCCGGCTGCTGGAGTATCGCCGCATTCCGCACCAGAGCCGGGCGCTTTCGCGCAAGAACATCCTGCTGCGGGATCGCAATACTTGCCAGTATTGCGCCACCGTGCTGCCCTCGAGTGAACTGACGCTCGACCACGTAGTCCCGCGCTCGCGCGGAGGCTCCTCCACCTGGGAAAATCTGGTGGCCTGCTGCCACTCTTGCAATCGCCGCAAAGGCAACCAGCATCCCACCGAAGCCGGCATGAACCTGATGCGCGAACCCCGCGCCTTCAACTTGCATACCAGCCGTCACATCATGCGATTGATGGGGCGGTCGGATGATAAGTGGAGGAAGTATTTATTTTATTAAGGTTTCAAGGTTTCAGAGGTTCAAGGTTTCAAAGTGAGAACCATGATCGCTTTTTTGCGTAGAAACCTTGAAACTTTGCAACCTTGAAACCTAGTCTTGATGTGAGGCTCGCTCCTATCGCGAACTCTTGGTTTGGCAAAAAGCCAAAGCATTTGCCGTGCAGGTTTATCGAGCCACGGAACAATTTCCCAGGCCTGAGACCTACGGCTTAACATCTCAGATCAGAAGGGCCGCCGTTTCGGTGGCGTCAAACATCGCGGAAGGTCAGGGCAGACTTACGTCAGGCGAGTTTCTGCACTTTCTTGGACAAGCCCGTGGTTCGCTGCTGGAACTCGACACTCAACTCGCGATCGCCTTAGATCTGAACTACCTCAGAGCAGACCAACACGAGATCTTGGACCATGATGCCTATCAAGTCCTCGGTCTCTTGAATCGCCTGATCGAATCCCTGCGCAAGAAGCCTTTGAAACCTTGAAAGTCTGAAACCTTGAAACATGCCTACTGCGGCTTCTTCTCGTCCGGCTTCTGCTCCGGCTTCTGATCGCTCTTGGGAATTACCTTGCCCTCGTACAAAATCTTGGAATTGGCGCCGAAGCGTTTGTAGTCCTCGTACTTCACGATTTCCTTGATGTGCACATCTTCCAGCTTGAAGTGCAGTTGATCGTCCGCCTTGGTGTAGACCGGAAACCAGTACTGGCCGTCGATCTGTTGCCGCCAGGTGGTGAACTTAGGAAATAAATTCTCCTGGCTGCCGTGTTTCTCGCGGATGTCGGGGACCGTTTTACCGTAGGTCTTCACGATCTGGAAATCGTGGTTGTCGACCCAGACGCGTCCCTGGAAGTAACGCTTCTTGCCTTCAATCTTTTTAGGTGCGATGTCGAACACATAGCACTCGAGTTCGTCCTCTTTCTGCTGGCCGACGTAAAGAATGTTGTATTCCGCGAGATCCGCAGTGGTCAGCACAAACGGCAGGCGGTGGCGGATATCTTCGAAGTCTTCCTGCGACATGAAGATCTTGGTCAGACTCGATTGCGGCGCGAACACAACGTTTTCGATGCGTTGGCCCTTATCATTGAACATCACGTCGAAGACTTCGTGATACTGGCCGTCGACTGTTTCTCCGTCGAGGGTTTCAACTTTTACATCCTGGCGGTAGGTGTACTGGTCGCGCGCCTTGGCAAATTCCGTCTCTTTGGCGGCGAAGCGTTTGATGATGTCCTCAGGCGTCGTGCCCGCCGGCGGACTGTTCTCCAGCGGACCCTCCTGAGCGCGGGCGGGCAAAGCCGCCAGTCCGCAGGCCAGCACAGTCGCACAAAATAGCAAATGAGCAAGGACAGATTTCATATGTATATTTTAGCGAATCTCAGGCAAGAACGCCGGAGGTGCTGCGCCCCCCTGCCGGGTAGTGTGGCAAACGAATCTTTCGACAGCCACCGCGGCGACCCCGCCCTCCAACCCCTCTCCGCTCAGTGAGGCCGGAGGGAAGGGTGCTGCAGTTCTGCCACTCATTTGGATGCCTTCAGGGAAAAGAGGTTGGTTCGGAAAGAAAGCCTTTGGGGCCAGTCGTGGGGGTTAACACAAAATGCAATCTCGTCTAAGCGGCAGGTTCGGACCAGGTTACGGCCAGGTTAACACTAGAACGCTCGGCGCCTCTGCCCCTGCTACACTCATCCATTTGCCGTAGAGACGTTGCTTGCAACGTCGGGCAGCGCCGGTGCTGCCGGCAGAGACGTAGCGAGCTACGTCCCTACGAATTGATTTCAAGGAGTGCTTATGCGGTGTCTTTTTCTATCGCTTCTTGTTTTAGCCGTTGCGCTTCCGGCGCTCGCCCAGGCCAAGCATCCCTTTACCTTTGAAGACATGATGAAACTGAAGCGCGTGGGCGAGCCGGAAGTTTCGCCGGATGGCAAGTGGGTGATCTTCAGCGTGCTGGATGTCGATCTCGAAGCGAACACGAAGACGCCGCACATCTGGATCGTGCCACTCGGTGCAAAAGAAAAAGCAGGTTCCTCCACTCCGCAGAATGCTTCGCCTTCGTCGAAGCATTCAGCTCCGGTCGGAATGACGGAAGAAAAAAGTGGGGTGGACAAAAATGGGAGTGCCCCATGTCTCGCCGAATTTGCGAGACGTGGGAGGCACGGAACGCGAACTCATCGCGGACCAGGATGGAGACCGTCCCCGCTGGGCGCCGGATGGGAAGCGGTTCGCCTTTCTGTCGACGACAGAAGGCGGTTCACAGGTGTGGATCGCGGATTTCGATGGCACGGCAGGAAGAGTTACCGGCGCGCGCAAGTTGACCTCGATCGCGACAGAGGCTGGCGGCGAACTATGGTCGCCCGATGGGAAAAACATTCTTTTCACCTCTGATGTTTATCCCGAATGCACGGACGAAGCATGCAATGCCAAGAAACTCGAAGCCGCGGAGAAGTCGAAAGTTAAGGCGCTGATCTTTGATCGCCTGCTGTTCCGGCACTGGAATGCTTACAAAGAGGGCAAGCGCAGCCACATATTCGTCGTTGCCGCAGATCCTTGTGTGGGGACAGCCGCCCCCGGCTGTCCCGCGGGCGTAGCCCGCGATTTGACTCCTGGCGATTACGACGCGCCCGTCTTCTCGCTCGGCGGACAGGACAACTACGCCTTCTCGCCCGACGGGCAGGAGATTTGCTACACCTCGAATCACGACAAGAACGAAGCGGCTTCCACCAACAACGATCTCTGGATCGTCCCGGTCAATGTAGGCAAGGACAGTGTGGGAGCGGGCGACTCGCCCGCTCAGGTTTTAGCCAAAACTAAGAACATCACCGCCGACAATCCTGCCAGCGACTCGACGCCGCTCTATTCGCCCGATGGCCGCTACATCGCCTATCGCGCCCAGCAGCGTCCGGGATACGAGAGCGACCGCTTCCGCCTGATGCTCTACGACCGCAAGACGGGTGAGAAGAAGGATCTGACCGGAGGTTTCGATCATTGGGTTGGATCATTTGCCTGGGCGCCCGACTCAACCGCGATCTATTTCAGCGCAGAGCACGAGCGTCACTCCCTTATCTATGCTGTGGGACCGATTTCGACTGACGAGTCGTCGATACGCGCTCTTGTGGGTGGCTATGACGATGATGTTGCAGTCACTCCCGACTCGAAGACGCTGCTGTTCACTCGCATGTCGATCAAGGCTCCAATCGAAATTTTCGGGGCCGACGCCAGTGCCAAAGGGTGTCCGGCAAGAACCGGAGACGTTGATAAGGGAAAAGAGAATTGCTCGTTGAGCAAAGACTGGCCGCTCACTCACGTGAACGACAAACTGCTATCGCAAATCGACATGTCTGAGGTCGAGCCCTTCTGGTTCAAGGGTGCTCACGCGGACGATGTCGAGGCTTCGCTCGTCAAGCCGCCAAACTTCGACCCCAGCAAGAAGTATCCCGTGAAGTTCCTCATCCACGGCGGGCCGCAGGGCGCCTGGGGAGACGACTGGAGTTACCGCTGGAATCCCGAGCTGTTTGCAGCCAACGGATACGTCGTTATCATGATCAACTTCCACGGCTCGACTGGCTACGGGCAGAAGTTCGTCGACGCCATCAATGGCGACTGGGGCGGCGCTCCGTTTGAAGATTTAATGAAGGGGCTCGACTACGCAGAAGAGCATTATGGTTTTATTGATAAGTCCCGGGAATGCGCGCTGGGCGCCAGCTACGGCGGATACATGGCCAACTGGATTCTCGGCCACACCGACCGCTTCAAGTGCATCGTGTCGCACGACGGCATGTTCAATGCCGAGTCGGCCTGGGGCACGACCGAAGAACTCTGGTTCAATGACTGGGAGTTCAAAGGCACGCCTTACGACAATCGAGAGATGTATCAGAAGTGGTCGCCGCATCAGTACGCGAAGAATTTCAAGACGCCGACGCTGGTCGTCCACGGCCAGCGCGATTACCGGCTCGACGTGAGCGAGGGCTTCCAGCTTTTCACCACGCTGCAGATGGAAGGTGTGCCGTCGAAGATGCTGTATTTCCCGGATGAAGGCCACTGGGTGCTGAAGCCGCAGAATTCGCGGCTCTGGTATGAGACGGTGAATGCCTGGGTGGATCAGTGGGTGAAGAAGTAGCGTGCGTCGGGCTCGTTGGTTTATGTGGGGACAGCCGCCCTCGGCTGTCCGCCGAGCAAAGCTCGGCAAGATTTTGATTACGAAGCTGCAGCGAGTCACACGCCCGAAGGAGTCTGTGTCGTAGCTTTTCTTTCGCCCCGTCAGGGCTTGCCCATTTTCCACTTGCTACCCACGGCTTGCGCCGTGGGCTGCACTCTTTCGCCGCTTCGCGGCTGAACGCATCGTGCTTTCCACTTTTCCGGACACCCGCAACTACGACAGAAACTCCGGAGAGGGATCGGCGAGAATAGCCGCCCGTTCGAGCGCGGGATTCGCGAGCGCGTAATCAGAGCTCAGGGTTCCTCCGCCCGTGGTCGTTCTGTCCTGTTTTCCTCGATCCGGATCGGTCGGACTATGCGTACCGGAAGCCTCCCGACCGGGGGCGGGGCTGTTCCCGTCGAGACCGGGGGAAGTAATTCCAGCGGATAGTCGAGGAAGCCACTGATTCCCGCGGTGACCGCGACGTCAACTTCCAGTGGAGCGCTGAATCCGCCGGCCGAGGGCGCGACGCTTGCCAGGCCGTTAATGTCGGTGGTGGCACTGGTCTGGCTTACCTGCAGGATCACGGGCATGGCAGGATTGGTGGGGTTGGTCTCGCCGTCACCGCCTCCGGGAGATGCTCCGCCGGGCCGCAGGACCGTGGTTAGAAACGACACACTGGCGGCGATTACGGAATTTGGCGGCACCGAAGAATCCGTGACCCGCACCGTGACAGGCTGCAGCGCCTGGCCGATGGACACCTGCCCGCTTCCGGCCACTGGCTGCAAAATCTGGTTGGAGAGCGGTACCGGATTGGCGTGAATCGCCTGGCAGGGGACATTGCCTGGAGCGACGCATGCGCTCACCTGTACCAATGCCGCGAGTTGCGTGACGGTCAATGTCACCGTGGCGTATCCCAGGGAATTGCTTTGCGCGCTGCCGGCGCTCAGCGCTCCGGAGCCATTGACCACGGTAAAGTTCACTTTCACGTTGTTCTGTGGTGCGCCATTGCTCAGTACGCGCGCGGTCAGCGGCAGGCTGACGGTGGCCCCTTGGGCAATCCAAAGATACGGTGTCAAAACCCCGATATCGGAGGCCGACTCAGTCGCATAAAGCGTCGCGCTCACCGCCTTCGAGGAACCATAGGATGCCGGTGCGAGGGTCGCCGTGATGGTTGCTACGCCGACGGCGGCCGGGGTAAGCCACGTGACCGCATCTCCCGTCTGATCGCTCGTGACCGAGCAGGACGCTGCGCTGCCACAGGCCGAAAGCTGCACGCCGTTGGTCGCGCTCCAGGCGACGGTCGCGCCGCTGACCGGAGTCACGCCATCGGCTGCAACCACGCGTACGGTCACCGGGTTCGTTGCCTGCGTGCCCACCGGGGTGGACGGATTTAGTCCGTTGCCGAGCAGAACGATGTTGTCACTGGCGGCAGCTCCGTACAACAGCGCGTTAGTCATGACGGAAGAGGCGCCGCTTACCGGATCGGTGATGGTGATGTTCTGCAGCCCGTCGCTGTGTGGAGGCGCGGCCAGCAACATCCGACCGGCGCTTACCGCGAGCTGGGGGGCTGTGGTGCTGCCCACCGCTGCGCTGAGGCCGGAAGCGAAGCCGGTCCCTTGCACGGTGACTATGCCGCCATTCACCCCGAGGCGCGCCGGAGAGACGGAGTCGGCGTACAGAACGTGGGAATGATAATGGTAGTCGGGACGGCCGTCGCCGCGCACATCCGAGATCCCGATTAGAAAGTTGGTGGACGCGGCGATTTGCGCATCCAGCCGCGTCATGCCCGCAACGATCTGATTGAACGGAGAAGTCGTGAAGGCCGGCGGGGGAGTACCTTGCGGATCGGAGGCGGCCCACATGCCAATGACCGGCTGGATTTTGAGTTGACTCGCGTTTCCGCTTTCATCGAGCGCAGTCACCGCTACCGACAACGTGCGATTGGCTTGGGCCGGCAGAATCAGGTACGCCACGTCGCCGTAGCCGCTGAGCGATCCGATCCAGTCGCCTCCGAGAGGCACGGCTGCGGGCTGGGACCAACTGGACTGCGGCTGCGGCACTGGTTGCGCGCTGCCGGCCATCAAAATGTCTTGCTCGATATCGCTGCCGGCGGGAACGGTCACCACGATTGGCTGGACCAAACCCGAAGGCACGACCGGACCCGGCGAGTACGGACCCACGCCTGCGGACCAGGTCGGATTGAGCGCCTCCACGCTTAACTGATATTGCGCTCCGCTGTTGGGCGGTTGCAGTCCCGCGAGATCGAAGAAGCCCTCGAGGGCTTCGCTGCCCGAGCCCCATTTGGCAAAAGGGTCTCCCGTCGCATCGTTGAAGCCCGTAATCGGATTGCCGGCGTTGCCCGTGAACAAGAAGCCGGAGACTGAAGCAGTGGCATACCTGCGCGATGGCAGACCGGTATTCGGGTCAATCCAGCGGGCCACAACGTTAACGCCCTGCATGGGCTGAGTCCGATTTCCATGCGTGTCGGTGAACCACACCGACCCATGGATGCGCGCCGTGACTGCTAAAAAAATCTGTTTGCTGGGGAAGTTCGACTGATTCTGCGCGGTGACCGGGTAGACCCGTGAGAGCGCCGCCGCGTCGTCCATTGCCAACTGATACGGATTGGGATAACAACGCGTGATGGGCACGCAATTGAAAGGATCGGTGAAGTGCATCACGGGAAATCCTGCGTAATCGTCAGACGTGGGATGCGGAGTGGTGATCACGTTTGGATTGAGCTGAGACCAGCCGACGCCCAGCACGCTGCCAATGACGCGCACCAGACGGTATTCGACGTCGGTAAGTTGGGACGATTGCAGGGCGCACTGTCCGTTGATCACGATGAGTGCATGCTGATAGGTGTCGAAGGTGCCGTAGTTATCGTTGCCGCCGAACACGGCATTGGAGAAGCATTGGCTGGAAGCTCCCGCTCCGCTTCCGATCAAGGCATCGGTCACGGAGCCGTCATAGTCGTAGACGATGCCAATGGGCGTGCCGGTCGCCGTCGCTTGAATGTCAGCGGGCATGGAGATGGTCCCGTCCGAATTCACGATGACGTTGGTGCCATTCACATCTTCAGCGAGTTGGCCGCCGCGGTTGGCTGCAACCGCCGCTGTCGAGACTGAAGTCCATGGAACAAAGGCACTGGCGACGAAGCTGTTGGCGGAAGCGTTGGGCAGGATCGGACTGAGATCGCCCTGATCGGTGTAATAGATGATCAGTCCCTGCGGCCAAATCAGGGGCTGCCCGGCGGCACTCGGGTCGAAGTAAGCGGTGCCGGCGACAAACTTGGGGCCACCGGCACGGGAAATCACGACGCACAACAAAATTATCGCCACCGCCAGGGCCAGCCTGATGAGAAATGAGCGAGTGGTAAATGCCATCCGGCTTCGAATGGCCACCTGTTCGGATTGCACTCACTCCTCCAGACTGGCTCGACGTACGGCCAGGGCGAAGTCGCTGAAGGTTGCACGCGACTTCCCGCCCAGGACAGGATCCACTCCAAAAGCTGAAAGATGCTGTGCCGAGAGCAAGACCCGGCCCCAGGGATCGACGGCGAAACGTCCCATTCCGCCGCTAACGCTGCTGGTGAGGCCTAGCTTGCTGGGGGGATATAGGAAAAGGAGTACGCGTTCGCCGCGGCGGTAACGCTGACCGCCCGCCCACAGGCCGATCCATTGCGTAATGGTCAAGTCTTCGCCAGGAGTGGCTCCGCGAATCGCGTTTTCAACGTGGAATGTGATCGCGACCGTTTCTAGCGACTGGCCGCCGCTAGCGGGACGGCGCGCCACTGCAGTGACGGTACCGGAAAAAATAATGCCGGCGGTGCGAGCCAGCAGTGGGAAGCCGATCGTCCCCGGCGGCATTATCGGCAGGCGGGGCCGGAACGGGTCAACCGTCGGAGGTTGAAATACACGGGGCGGAAGAGGAAGCGCGAAATCGCGTCCAGGATTGGAGCGGTTAGACTGGCTATTCAGCATAACGGGCGCCAGAATCAAAATCGAAATCGCGAGCAGACATAGGGAACCACTCCCATACATGGGAAGACCTCATTGTGACGTCTGCTCGGAGGGAAACCGGGAAACAGGGTCAGGCTAGTCGCACTAGAAGACAAAAGCTGTGACAGATGTCACAAAAGCCCTGTGGATTTCGAAAAAATCCCCGGTAATGGCGTCGCTTAAGAACAAGGTTTAAGGCCTCAGAAACGGCCTCTTCCGACCCTGCTGCCTAAGAAAGGCGTGCGTTTGGTCCTACCTTTAATACGCAGAGCGCATCTAAGATTTCGGTCCTATGCAGAAATTCAATCGCCGGGAGTTACTTAAACTCGGAGGCGCCGCCGCTGCGGCGGAGCTGGCGTCTTTGGGTTTGCAGGGTTGCAACGTTTCCAAGTTCATTCCATCCGTTGGCTCCGGTTGCTCAAAGTTAACCGACATCGAACATGTGGTGATTCTGATTCAGGAAAACCGGTCTTTCGATCATTACTTTGGAAGCTACCGCGGCGTCCGTGGATTTTCCGAGCACAGCGCGGCGTTCCAGCAACCCGATCCCGCGAATACCACGAACTCTCCGGTGGGGAAGCTCCTGCCATTCCATCTGGATACCTCCCAAGCGAACGCGGCCTGCACGCACGACATTAGCCACGACTGGGTGCCACAGCATCAAAGCTGGGACAACGGCGCGATGGACGGTTTCGTGAGTTCGCGTCTAGCGATTAATTCCAACGATGCCGCACTTAGCATGGGCTACTACACACGCGCCGACATCCCCTATTACTACGGCCTGGCCGACGCCTTCACGATCTGCGACAACTATTTTTGCTCGGCGATGGGCCCGACCGATCCCAATCGCCTGTACACGATGGCGGCATCGCTCGACCCGGATGGAAAAAACGGTGGACCGGTTTTGCAGACAATCGTCACCAATCGCGCCGCTTTTTATGGGCGTCTGACTTTTACGACCATGCCGGAGCAACTTCAGGCACGGGGAATCTCCTGGAAGGTTTACTCCTCGCCGGATGAGACTATTCTGGGCGGGATTCTTTCGGACAATGTTCTCTCTTACTTCAAGAATTTTCAGGATCCCGCCTCGGTGCTGCATCAGAATGCCTTCGGGCCTCAGTTTCCGGCTGACTTCCTGTCCGATATAGCGTTTGGAAACTTGCCCCAAGTCTCCTGGCTGATCGGGTCGATCCTAACTTCCGATCACCCGCCTGCGCCGTCGCTCTTTGGCGAGAGTATTCTTTCCCTCGTTGTCGATGCTCTGAGCGCAAACCCAATTCTGTGGGCGAAGACGCTTTTGCTCGTGACCTACGATGAAAACGGTGGATTTTTTGATCATGTTGCGCCGGTGACGGCGCCTCCCGGCACGCCGGGGGAATATGTCACCGCGCCCGCAACCCCGGACCCGACCGTAATTGGCAGTCCGGCGATTACCGGCCCGATTGGATTGGGTTTTCGCGTACCCATGCTGATCATCTCGCCGTTCAGTCGTGGCGGGTACGTGTCATCGGACCTCTTCGATCACACTTCGGTGTTGCGATTCCTCGAGACTCGATTCGGCGCCGAAGTGCCCAACTTGAGCGCCTGGCGCCGGGCGACAGTGGGAGACCTAACCAGCGCGCTGAACTTCAAGAAACCCGACCAGTCGACGCCGACTCTGCCATCCCCACTGCCCGGCAATCAGCAGGCGATCTTGCAATGCGAGGCGAACCTGGCGGGAATGGTACCCTACCCAGTGCCAGCCACGCAGACCCTTCCTACTCAGGAGTCCGGAACGCCCAGTCGTCCCAGCGGAACCTGCTAGCCCAATCTGCGGAGAACGGGCGTCCGCCGTTCACTTACCCCGGCTGTAGAATTCCGGCAATGGCTTCAACAGGAATCCTTATGCCAGACCTCAGAGCAATCGGGGGAGATGGAGCCCGGAAAGAATGAAACTCTCCAGAACGTTGGCAGCAGTCTGCGTATTCGCCGCTGAAGTTCTTTCACTCGTCTTCACGTTCCCAGTCGCGCACGCCCAAACCTCCATCCTCGGCTTCAGTCCCTCCTCCTCTGCCCGCCAGACCGAAGTTGAAACCAAATTCAAATCTATCCCCAACCCAGACGAAGAACGCCGCCAGCATCGCGTCTTCACCTCCGAACTCCATGTCGCCGGATCGAAGCGCAACAACGAACTGGCTGACTACATCGCCGCAGAATGGCGCAAGCAGGGACTCGAAGACGTCATCATCCGACGCTACGACGTCTATGGCACGAATCCAAAAAGCGCCTCGCTGGAAATGATCGCCCCCACGCACTATCAAGCCACCCTCCGCGAATCCCCGCTCGATGCCGATCCCGACTCGAAAAATCCCGCCATCAGCGGCGCCTGGAGCGGCATGTCGATCTCGGGCGAAGTCACAGCGCCCGTGGTCTACGCCCACAGCGGCAATCCCGAAGACTACGACCTGCTGCGCGCGAACGGCATCAGCGTCAAAGGCAAAATCGTGCTCGTGCGTTACTCCAATCCTTATAGCTACCGCGGATTCAAAGCTCTGACCGCGCAGCGCGAAGGCGCGGCCGCGATCTTGATTTACAGCGATCCCGCCGAAGACGGCTACAAAAAAGGCAAAGTCGATCCCGACGGCCCCTGGGGTCCGGAATATCACATTCAGCGCGGCGCCATCACCTACGACTTCATCGTCCCCGGTGATCCGCTCACCCCGGGTTGGGCTTCGGTGCCCGGCGCGAAGCGCATTCCGATTGAGCAGGCTCAATCAGCGCCCAAGATTATGGCGCTCCCGCTCTCCTGGCACGACGCCAAGCCTCTGCTCGAAAACATGGACGGCCCGCCGGCCCCAGGAAATTGGCAAGGCGGATTGCCGATCCAGTATCGCCTCGGTGGCGAGCGGGTGAAAGTTCATCTGAAAATTGAGATGGACAACGGCACGCAACCCTACTATGTGGTCGAAGGCCGCATCCGTGGGGCCGAATTACCCGACGAATGGGTTGTGCTCGGCAACCACCGCGACGCCTGGGCCTTCGGCGGCGTGGACCCCTCGAGTGGCACCGCGTCGATGATGGAACTGACGCGCGCCTTCGGGAAACTCACGAAAGAAGGCATACGCCCCCGCCGCACGCTCGTGATCTGCAGTTGGGACGGCGAAGAAATCGGCCTCACCGGCTCCACCGAGTGGGGAGAGCAGTTCGCCGACGAACTCCGCGCGAAGGCCGTGGCTTACATCAACGTCGACGAGGCCACCTCCGGCGCGAAGTTTCACGGCCAGGCTGTCGCGTCGCTGGCGCCGATGCTCGTGGAGACGACTCGCTCGCTGCAAGATCCGTCCGGCAAAAGTCTTTACGAAGCGTGGAAGGAAACCGCGGCGCGCGAAAAAGATGAAGGCCATCAATCCGGACAAATGAACGATTCCGGCGCCGCCGATTCAGGTCTGGCCGATACCCGCATCGGCAGCGGCTCGGATCACACCGTCTTCCTGAATTTCGTCGGCATGCCCGTCATCGGCCTGCAGTTCGACGGAGACTACGGCGTCTATCACTCCGCATACGACGATTTCTACTGGATGAACCACTTCGGCGATCCCGGCTATCGCTACCACACGCTCATGTCGCAACTCTGGGGCGTCACCGCGTTGCGGCTGGCCAACGCCGACCTGCTCCCCTTCGATTTCGCCAGTTATGCCGGCAACATCCGCCAATTCGTGAATGAACTTGCCGGCAAGAATAATCTGCCGAACATATCTCCTGTCATCCTGAGCGCAGTGGCGGGTTCACGAAGCGAAGCCGCTACGAAGTCGAAGGACCCCGGACCGGCCTGCACCGCCTGCGGGCCCTCAGGGAGTTTCCACCAGGGATTTGTTTCTAGCTTTCCGACGCAGTCCAGCGACCAAAGTCCTCTGGACTTGAGTGGAGTCAGAAAAGAAATCGACGCCTTCGAAGCCGCCGGCACGCGCCTGAACGATTCGTTAAAACGCAAACTCGCATCCGGCACAGTCGATCCCAAACTCGCTTCCACCCTGAACCACGGCATGATGCAAGTCGAACGCAACTGGCTTAATCCCGATGGCATCCCCGGCCGCCCCTGGTTCAAACACATCCTCTACGGCGCCCGCTTCACCTACGCCCACCTGGAACTACCCGGCCTAACCGAAGCAGTCGAAGCGCAAGACTGGCCTGCCGCCAAACAGCAGGCAGAAATCCTGCAGCGCGCTCTGGAGATCAACACCACACTACTCAATCAACTCAATTCCGTCCTCAAGCCATAACTTGAGCCGTGATCTTGTCATTCCGAGCCACTCGGAGCGGGTAAAAGCGAGAGTGGGGAGGAATCTGCTTTCTCATGGGTGCCAGGTGCCCCACGTCTCGCTTTCTTTGCGAGACGTGAGAGTTCGAATCGCGTTGAGAGAGTCGAGCGACGATCCCACTTCACTCCGACTCTTCCATCTCCCGCTCCATCACCCTGCGCAACGCGCCATTGATTCGCGTCTGATAGCGTCGCCCATCCCTCCGGAACCAGGCCAGTACATCGGCATCCAGCCGCAGGGTGACCGGCTTCTTGATCGGCTTGTAAAACTCCATCACCTCCCGCATCGAAACCGAAGGCCGCCTCGGCTCTTCCACCGACGCCGTCAAGCTCAAGACTTTCCGCTTGCCACTCTTTCCCCGCGTTCCGCTAAAGGATGATCCGGCCCCATGCCGGCCACTCTTGCCGCTTTTCGCAACTCGTTTCTTATGTTTCATGTATCACACTATACTTATATTATTGTACGTACACAATTGCCCTAAAAGTGTTCCTGCAGGAACACTGTGGAAATCTCTGCCGCGAGCCCGCCAACCCCTTCATCCTGCGATGGTTTCTTCCAGCACCACGTCTTCATCCATGAACCCGAAGACTTCCTGCGGCACCGGATTCTGCCACACCGGCGCGAACGACTGGCGGTGCAGCGGGGTCGGCCCGTACTCGCGCAGCGCGGCCAGATGTCGGGGAGTGCTGTATCCCTTGTGCGATGCGAGGCCGTAGCCAGGAAACACCGCGTCCCATTCACACATGATGCGATCGCGTTCCACCTTGGCGAGAATGGAAGCCGCCGCGATCGAGGCGGAAAGCGCGTCGCCATGAATGATGGGAACTTGCGGCTGCTCGCAGTCGATGCGCAACGCGTCGATGAGCAAGTGGTCCGCAGCAGGCGCCAGGCGCATCACCGCTTCGCGCATGGCCAGCCGCGACGCCTGATAAATATTGATCTGATCGATGCGGGCCGCGTCCACAGCCGCGATGGCCCACGCGACAGCGTGCTCGCGGATACGCTCCGCCAGCACTTCCCGCCGCTCTGCCGGCAGCAACTTTGAATCGCGCAACCCGCGCACCCGGTAGGCCGGGTCGAGGATCACGGCGGCGGCCACCACGCAACCGAACAGTGAGCCCCGACCCACTTCGTCAACTCCCGCAACCAGCCTTGCGCCCCCTGCCCACGCCTTCTTTTCATAGCGCAGGGTGCAGCGCAACTTCTTCAACAGCCGCAGCTTGGCCGCGGACGCCGAGATCGTTCGTGCGGACGATAACTTCATCACGAAGACTTCACCTTAGACAACCAGGAAGTTGTCCACGATCTTCGTCGACAGCAGAAATTCCTGCAAGCAAAGTTTCGCGCTCACGCAAAGCAAAGCAGGTTCCCCGCTTCGCCCGGAATGGCAACCCTCCGCATTCACAACCTCCCTTGCAAACGCTAACGTAACCATGACCGGGATTACGCACGTACATTGCCCCTTCGGATATGAGCTGGTAACTTGGCCTCAGTCGCGCTCAATCTGAGAGGAATTCTTGCAGAGCAAAACCAATCCGTCGCCCGAAGACGGCCTGATGACCGCAAAACTGGTCCATCTGGCGCTTCCGGTGCGCTGGAGTCTGATTGGTCAGGAAGGACGCGGGCCAGCGGAAATGGCGTGCACTTATGATATCCACCCGCACGGCGCGCGACTGCTCAGTTCGCGTGGGGTGAACATTGGAGACCTGGTGATGGTGGAACGTGGGCGCAACAAAGCCGTTTGCCAGGTGGTCTGGGCCGGGGATGCCGCTTCCGCCTTGCGCGGGCAATTCACGGTGCAATGCGTCGAGGCAAAGACGCCGTGGGACGAAGAATTGCGGCAGATGCAGATGCAATTGGAAGAGCAGTACCAGCCCATGGATCTCGATAGCATGGAGCGCCGCGCGCTGCCTCGCGGCTTCGGTGACATGGAGAGCAATCGGCGTCGGCGTCCGCGATTTCACGTTGAGGGCCAGGCGCGGGTGATCGACGGGGTGCAGCGGGTCGAAGGCGAGGTGCAGCAGATTTCGGAATTTGGGGCGCGCATCGCGGCCGCGGAAATCCTGCGACCCGGGACCGACTTCCGCCTGATGTTGAACATGTTTGACGTGAGCGTGGCGGTCAAGGCGCAGGTGAAATATCTGGTGAACAATCTTGCGATGGGCGTCGAGTTTCAGGAAATCCGCCGCGGAGACCGTCCGCTGCTCAGCTATGTCCTGAGCAAGCTGCGAACCAGAAAAGTCGCAGAGTTCGTGGGGGTGGAAGCGATGGGGCAGCCGTTGGCTTCCGCCGCGGTATAGTTCGGCGCGCATCAACATTTCCACAACGGCTGATTTACAATATTCCAGGGTCTCGGGTTCGAGAATGTCCTCCATTGGAAAGGTGAATGCCGCCCTGGCCGCCGCGGTAGTCTTCCTTCTCGTCAGCAGTGGCTCCGCATACTTCGCATTTAGCAACATGGACGCCAGTCAAGGCTGGGTTCGCCATACGCGCGACGCACAAAGCGCTCTGTCCCAATTTGCCATGGCTACCGCCCGGGCCGGCCGGCTACGTTCCGAATACCTGGATTCCGGCGACGATTCGCTGTTGCAGCAGCAAGCCGAGGTGGTGGGCCAGATCAGAAATACGGCGGCGGCGATTCAGCGATTGACCGTCGACAACGTGCAGCAGCAGATGAATTTCGCAAAGCTTGCGGAGCTGAAGGAACAGCGGATTGCTCTGCTGGAACGGGCCATCGAACTCAAGAAATCCGGGAAGTCGACCCCGGCGGCTCAATCGGCCATCAGCAGGCAGAGCTTGGCTATCGCGGAAGGCACCGACCGGCTCTTGCAGCGCATGTATGACACCGAGGAACAATTACTGGCGGAGCGCCAGGTACGGGCGAGCCGCTTCGCATGGCTGACGGCGGCAATTCTGATCACCAGCCTCTTCCTGGCTCTGGTGTTGTTCCTGGTGCATCACCGGCTGCTGATGGATCAGGTGATGGGGCGCTCCCGGGCCGAACTGGCGCAGCGGGCACTCAGCGCCAAGGTGCTGACGCTGCAGGATGAAGAACGGCGAAAGTTTGCCCGCGAACTGCACGATTCCGTCGGCCAGCACCTGGCAGCGATGAAAATGGCCATCGCGGTGCTTCAGGCTAAGTTTCCGAGCGATACTTCATTGCACGACTGTATAAAACTGCTCGACGATTCCATCTCGGAAACGCGAACGATTTCTCATTTGTTGCATCCACCGCTGCTCGATGAAGCGGGGCTGAACTCGGCTTCGCGCTGGTTTGTGGAGGGCTTCGGAAAGCGCAGCGGCATCGATGTCAACCTGGATATTCACGACGGAGCCGCCCGATTGCCCGAAGCGACCGAACTGGTATTATTTCGCGTGCTGCAGGAAAGCCTGACCAATGTGCATCGGCATTCCGGAGCGAAACGAGCCGATGTCAGTCTGCAAACGGCAGGCAACCAGGTGATTTTGCGCGTGCGAGACTACGGCAACGGTATGCCTGCGGCAGTGGTGCAAAGCCTTCGGGAAGACGGTTCCGGCGGCGGGGTTGGCCTGGCGGGCATGACCGAGCGCATTCGGGAAATCGGAGGCGAGCTGGAAATTAATTCCGGCGCGAGCGGAACTGAGATTGTTGTACGAGTGCCCGTCCGCAAGAGACCCACGCAGCAAGTTGCTCCGCCCAGAATGCACGAGGTGAAAGGATGAAGCGGAAGTTCTGGCCGTCCGTGACTTGTTCCGTTTTTCTGATTGCGGCGAGCGCGGAATGGGGCAAGAAGAATCGTTCCGGAGGATTTTCAACCACGGCGGAACCGATTGCGCGGGGCATGAAATGACCGCCGAGGGTGGATCGTGTGGGACCGGGTCTCGGACCCGGTCGGCGGCCGCTAGGCCGCTATCGCGGCCTGACCGGGTCAAAGATCCGGTCCACACAACCAAAGAGCTTAGGCCTTTTCCACGTCGCGCAGGCGGGCGGCTTTGCCACGGAGTCCGCGCAAATAGAACAGACGGGCGCGGCGAACTTTGGACGAGCGCAACAGTTCGACTTTGTCGATCACTTTGGAGTGAACTGGGAAGATGCGTTCCACACCCTGGCCAAAGCTGATTTTGCGCACCGTGAAGCTGGCTTGCGGTCCGTTGTCGCGCTTGATGACGACGCCTTCGAAGGCCTGCACGCGTTCCTTGTCGCCTTCCTTAATCTTCACGTGCACACGGACGGTGTCGCCGGGATGGAATGCGGGGATGTCGGTGCGTTGAGACTTGGCCAGCAGTTTTTCGATGATTAGATTTGACATGTCGTTTATCCTTCGTTGTTGAATCTCTTAAATTCGTATCGAGTTTCCGATCGGCGCCGACGGCGTGAATCGCAAACCTTTTCTTTCGCCCCGGCGGGGCTTACCGTCGCTTTCACGCCCACCCACGGCTTGCGCCGTGGGCTGCATTCTTTCGCCGCTTCGCGGCTTTAGAACTTGGAACCGGTTTCGCACTCTAATCTCCGCCGCGCCTGATGCGGGCCAAAAGGTTGCTGTCTTCGTCGCTGAGTTGCGCGCCCTCGAGTAAATCCGGGCGGTTGCGCAACGTTTTTTCCAGGGCCCGCTGGCGGCGCCAGCGACGGATTTCCTGGTGATCCCCGTTCAGCAAAACTTCCGGTACAGCCATCCCGCGAAAATCCGCGGGGCGCGTGTAGTGCGGATAATCCAGCAGTCCGCCGGAGCCGCAGGTTGAATCCGCTGCGCCCGCTTCTGTGGCCGCGTGCGCGGTAAATGATTCCTGCCGCGTGGAGGCTTCATTGCCTACAGCGCCCGGTAACAAGCGTGCGACCGCTTCGATGATCACGGCTGCGGCCAATTCGCCGCCACTCAGCACGTAGTCGCCGATCGAAAGCTCACGGTCGGCAAGAAAATCCGCCACGCGCTCGTCCACGCCTTCGTAACGGCCGCAGACCAGCACGATGCGATCGAGCACCGCCAGTTCCGCGGCCATCTGCTGCGTGAACCGTCGGCCCTGCGCGGAAAGCAAGATTACCGACTCCTTCGCTCGCCCCGTTACACGTTCTTCGCGCGAAACAACGTGCAATGACTCCAAACATTCAAAGAGCGGTTCCGGCTTGAGCACCATGCCCTCGCCGCCGCCGAAAGGGCGGTCATCCACGGTGCGGTGCTTGTCGTGCGTGAACTGCCGCAAATCGTGGACTTCGATTTTCGCCAGGCCCATCTCGCGGGCGCGGCGGGTGATGCCGTGATCCAGTGGTCCGCTGAAGAAGCCGGGGAAGATCGTGAGAATGTCGGCTCTCATCTCGAACCTAAAGCGAACCGCAGGGGCTAAAGCCCAACATCTCTGGACCTTTTAGCGGCACGGCTGAAGCCGTGCCCTTCCCAAAACAACTCCCAAACGTAATCACATCACTACTCATCCTTGTTCTTGCGTTTCTTCGGGCTTGCCTGTTCCTGCTTCTCCTCTGCCGTCATTGGAGCGTTGATTTCCAACATGCCCTCGGGAAGATTCATCCGCACCTGGTGTTGCTCCAGGTCTACGCCTTCCAAGTATGCTTCCGCGAAGGGCACTTCAAACTTCTCGCCGCCGGCTTCGTTTGTAATCACCAGCAGCGGCGCTTCACCGGCTCCGAACTGAACATCTTCGATACGGCCGATCTCTTGGCCCCGGTCGAAAACTATGCAGCCGATCAGGTCGCTGACGTAATTCCAGCCTGGTTCTAGTGCTGCCCGTTCCGCACTCGGAACCTGCAATTCAGATCCGATAAGCAGCTCGGCATCGGACATCGAATCCACACCGCGAAACTTCAAAACCAGCAGGCCCTTGTGCGGCCACAGATCCTCGACTTCCAGTTCGCGCCGCGAATCTTGCGACTTGGGCAGAGCGAATAACTTCATGCCCTCGGCGAAGCGTTCGGGGACGCCGCTATGAATCTCCGCGGCGACTTCGCCGTGGCGGCCTTGCGTCTTGACCACGCGGGCCAGGGTTATGAACTCGCCGTTTGTTTCAGAGTTCACAGCGGCGTTTTGGGTTCATTTGCGCATGCGACAGAATCGGCAATCTTCTTTCGCCCCTTCGGGGCTTGCACGTTCTCTCCTGCTTACCCCACGGCTTACGCCCCTTCGACAAGCTCAGGGCAAGCTGTGGGCTGTAATCTTTCGCCGCTTCGCGGCTCGCATCGCTCTCCGGACTACTCGATGATTTCGAGCGTATAGCGCTTGTGCGCCCGGTGGCCGGCGGCGCTCAGCAGGGCGCGTAGGGCGCGAGCGGTGCGTCCCTGGCGGCCGATGACCTTGCCTACATCGCTTTCGGCGACTTCCAGTTCGATCACGTCATCGTCGAATTTTTCGACGAAGACTTCCTCGGGAGTATCGACCAGCGATTTCGCAATCAGCTCAACGAGAGCGCGCACATCTCCAGTGGACTCGGTCATAAATCTTCAGTTCTCGCGGTGGCAATGTCAACATCCCGCCAACCCCTCAGCGGCAAAATGCCGCGATCCAGGATGGCTTCGGCACGACTAAATCGTGCCCTTCCCGATAGGCGCTACCCAGCGACTTCGAGAGCACCCACAACTCTAAGCGGCGGAGCTGGCGGTGGCCGGGGCCGGGGGCTTGGAGAACAGTTTGTTCACCCGGTCCGACATCTGGGCGCCCTTCGACACCCAGTAGTCGACGCGATCGCGCTTCAGTTCGACGCTGGCGGGATTGGTGCGGGGATTGTAGGTCCCGACCACTTCCACCGGACGGCCGTTGCGGGCGCGCTCCTTCTCAATCACCACAATGCGATAGTGCGGTTGTTTGCGCGCACCACGGCGCGCCAGACGAATCATTAACACAGGTCTTATATCCTTGTTCCGGAAGAGTCCGGTGAGATCGAGGCAAACTCTTATTATGCCGGAGGTTAGGTGGAATGGCAAGGGAACTGACCCAGAGTGAACATGCAATGTCCTATGTGATAGAATGACTCTGTGGGGAAGAGGCCCAAGAGCCCCGTACCAGTCCGATCGACCGTAACGTCAGTCATTTGACGGGTACGCGGCGAGGGGCGATTGTGAAAGAAGAGATCGTCCAGCGGCGCCGAAGTGGTGAAGTACAGTCTGGCTTATATCAATCCGCGTATTTGCGGACCCGACAATGGCCGGGTACTCGGGTACGACAACAGCCATGGGCACCTCCATCGCCATCTATGGGGAAGGTTTCTTCCGTGGATTTTCCTGGATACGAGGCGCTCCTGGACCGGTTTCAACGGGAAGTCACCGAACTCTGGAGAAACGAAGATGAGCAAGGAAACTAAAGTGCGCGTGGTGACAGACGGGATCGACGGGTTCTTCAATCGCGCCCGCGAGCATGCTCGCAAGATGGATCGCGGCGAAAAGCTGGAGCCCGAACTGGTGATCGCTTTCGAGGACGCAAGCGAAATGATGAAGGTATTGTCCGCGGAGCGTTTGCGCGTGCTCCGCGCCAGCAAGAAAGCGACTCCAGTATCCGTTCTGGCTGATGCGCTGAAACGCAATGCACGAGCGGTCAGCCGTGACATCAATCTGCTGGAATCTTTCGGGCTTCTGCGCACCCGCTACGTCGCCAATCCCGGACATGGACGGCGGAGGATTGTGGAATCGAGGGCCAAGACCTATCAACTGATCGCGACCATCTGAGCCCGATCGCTCATCGCCTAAAATCTCCACCCTTGCGCACAGAACGCGCAAGGATGGGGCACCCGCAGCTGAAAAACTTCCAGCTTCGATTTACGCTACCGCTTTTCTTTTCGGGGTCGATGCCTGGGGTTTGGCGGACGGCTTCGCCAGGAAAGTCGTCAGGGCGTTGTTGACTTCGTCGGCATGGGTCCAGGCCACGTTGTGGGGGCCATCTTTGATGACGACCAGTTCGGCGCCGTGGATCAGTTTGGCGGTGCGATGTCCGGCGGCGGAGATGGGAACGATGCGGTCGGCGTCGCCGTGGATGACGAGTGTGGGGACGTCGATCTTTGCCACGTCCTTGCGGAAGTCTTCGTGCCAGGTGGGCACACAGGCCAGGCTGGCGGTGGCGGAAGCTGTAGCGGCCACGTTCCAGCTTGCCTGGACCGCCTGCTCGCTGATGCGCTTTCCAAGGTTAACGTCGGTGTTGTAGAAGTTTTTGAAGAACTCGGTGAAGAACGCGTAACGATCGGCGGCCACGGCCTTCTGAATGCCTTCGAATACGCTGCCGTCGACGCCTTCGGGATTGTCCGCCGTCTTCAGCAGGAAGGGCGGGATGCCTCCGATGATGACGGCCTGGCTTACGTCCTTCGAACCGTATTTTCCGATGTAACGCGCCACTTCGCCGCCGCCCATGGAGAAACCGACCAGGGCAAAATCGCGCAACTTCAAATGCGTGACGAGTTTCTGCAGATCCTGGGCGAAGGTGTCGTAGTTATAGCCTGTGGTGGGCTGGCTGGATTGCCCGAAGCCGCGGCGGTCGTAGGCGATGACCCGGTGTCCGGCGGCGAGCAGCACTGGAACCTGCTTTTCCCACGACGAGCTGCTGAGCGGGTATCCATGAATGAGAACTACGGGCTTACCGGAACCGTGGTCCTCGTAGTAGAGACTGATGGCGCCGGAATTTTCTTTTCCCACTTCAACATGCGGCATAGATCCTCCTAAAGGAAAGATTGGATTTTCGTGAAGATGAAAGTTGGTGAAGTGTTGGCTGTGAGTTTTAGATGTAAACCGGCGCTTAGGATTCACATCGACGGCGATTCCATAAGCAAAATCCCCAACTCTTCGGACCACCAGGGGATGGCCCACACCAACTATCGAAACAGACGATTCGGCCTCGAATTCCTCGAAGAACTCGCGAGCAGGTTGGCCCAGACCTTTTCTTGCTTCTTCCAGTCCTTGACGAATTCCTTCGCGCGCGTCGACTTGGGCCGCTTGGTCGAGTGATTCCTGGTCTTTCCGCCTTTGCCGGAGGGGAGAGCTGACTTTGATTTTCGCCATCAACAGAGGATACATCACCCTGCTAGACTCAAGGGTTTGGAGGTGCGGTTTGCAGGGTGTTTATATTCTTTCCGCGGTGCGGACGCCGATTGGGAAGTTTGGCGGGTCGCTGGCATCATTGACCGCCGCGGATATGGGCGTGGTGGCGGCGAAGGCGGCGATGGAACGGGCTGGGATCGAGCCGGCGCAGATTGAGGAGTCGATCTTTGGCAATGCGCGGCAGGCTGGGGGCGGGCCGAATGTGGCGCGACAGATTTCGGTACGCAGCGGGGTGCCGCAGGAAGTCCCGGCGTTTACGGTGAACAAGGCTTGCGCGTCGGGGATGAAGTCGATTGCGCTGGCTTATCAGGCGATTCTGCTGGGCGATGCGAACTGCATTCTGGCTGGAGGCACGGAGTCGATGTCGCGCGTTCCTTATTATCTTGATGGGGCGCGATGGGGCTATCGGCTGGGCAATCAGGAAGTGGTAGACGGAATGTATCGCGACGGATTTTTTTGTCCGCTGGCGGAGATGGTGATGGGCGAGACGGCGGAGGTGTTGGTCGAGCAGTACAAGATTACGCGCGAGGAGCAGGATGAGTATGCGCTCCAGTCGCAGACGCGGGCGGGGCGGGCGATTGCGGCGGGAAGGTTTGATGCGGAGATTGTTCCCGTCACCATTGAGGGAAAGAAGGGAACGACGACGTTTGCGCGCGACGAGCATCCGTTTCCGGACGCTAGCATGGAGAAGTTGGCGAAGCTGCCTCCTGTGTTTTCCGAGTCCAGAAAAACGCCGGGGACGATCACGGCGGGAAATTCTTCAGGCATCACCGACGGGGCAGCGGCCGTGGTGGTGGCCGGCGAGAATTTCGTCAAGCGGAATAACCTGAAGCCGCTGGCGCGGATTGCGGCAGTGACTTCGGCGGGGGTGGATCCGCGGACGATGGGGATTGGTCCGGTGCCGGCGCTGCGGAAACTGGAGGAGAAACATAATCTCAGGACGCACGAGTTCGGGCTGGTCGAGTTGAACGAAGCGTTTGCGGCGCAGGTGCTGGCTTGCGACCGGTCATTAAATCTGAATCGCGAGCGGCTCAATGTGAATGGCGGGGCGATTGCGCTTGGGCATCCCATCGGGTGTACGGGCACGCGCATCACGGTGACGCTGCTGCATGAGATGCTGAAACGGAATAGCAAGCTTGGGGTCGCAACCCTATGCGTGAGCGGCGGCATGGGGATGGCAATGGCGCTGGAAAATGTGGTGTGAGGTTAAGGAAAAAGGCTTTTAACCGCGAAGTCCGCCGAGGAGTCGCTGAGATCGCAGAGAATATCCCAGGATGAGGAATGAGCCGCAATTTCGGATGGCGGTGGAATCGGATGCGGGCACTTTGCTGCGATTCATGCGGGAGTATTACGCCTTTGATGGACATGGCTTTGACGAGCCGAAGGCGCATGTGGCGCTGATGGCGCTGTTGCGCGACCAGAGTATGGGCCGCGCGTGGCTGATTCTGGATGGCCCGGGAGCGGTGGGATACGTCGTGCTGTGCTTTGGATACAGCCTGGAGTGGCTGGGGCGAGATGCCTTTGTCGACGAGTTCTATATGCTGGAGGAGTATCGCAGGCGCGGTTGGGGCCGCAAGACGATGGAATTTGTGGAAGAGGCGGCACGGGCAGCGGGAGTTCGCACGCTTCACCTGGAAGTGGTGCGAACAAACACGGCGGCGCTGGAGGTGTATCGGAAACTCGGGTTCGTGGAGCACGACAGCACCTTCCTTTCGAAATGGGTTGCGCAGAATTATTCCAAGCCGCAGGGCCGGAACGGATACTGAAAGAGAGAGCGCTTTTTTGGAGTCCCTAGCGTTTTTTGGGAGGGGGGAACAGAATCTTAGACCGCGAAGGCCGCAAAGTTGGGGCGAAGGCCGCAGAGAAGATTCTGGGAAGGAGCTGCTGACTTCTGCTATGCTCTTTCCGCTCAGCCCCCGGGAATTCCACCTCGCGTCGGAACACCGGCGCATACACACCTAAGGAGAATCCTCCAATGCATCGACTGATGATCCGAGTAATGTTCGGAGCGCCTTTCCGCACATCGTGCTTGATCGCCTTTCTGCTTGGCGCAAGTTTCTGCTTGGCGCAGACTGAATTTTCCGCCGAGATGGTGGACACACAGAAGGCCGGCACTCCGACTCAGGCAAAAATTTATATGGCTAAGGACAAGGTACGAATCGAGCCAGTGGCGGCTAATGCCAGGGATGGGGGTGGGGCATTCATCATGAACTTGGCTACCCATACTTCCACCATATTGATGGACAAGCAGCATATGTACATGGAGATGCCGGGCGAGACGGCTGGGCAGCGAACCATGTACAACTTCTTCCGCACCGGCGACGTGGAGAGTGCGTGCGGGGACTGGCTTGGACAGCCCAGGAACAAGGGAGGGAGTTGCCATAAGGTCGGCAGTGAAACGGTGAATGGCCGCTCTACGGTGAAGTACGAAGGCACGACTTCCAAGGGTGAGAGCGTCGAGTTCTGGATCGATCCCAAGCTGCGATTCCCGGTAAAGTGGCAGGAAAAGAACGATGCAGGAGAGCTGCGAAACATTCAGGAAGGATCGCAGGCGGCGAGCCTGTTCGAAGTTCCCGCGGGCTACACCAAGTTCGATATGGGCGCGATGATGAAGCAGCGGCCGCAGTAAGCGCAGATGTGGATGTTCCATGCCCAAGACTCTGTCTCGATTGGACGCGGCGACTGACTGCACGAGAGATCCCTTCGACTTCGCTCAGGGCAGGCTCTTCCTCCGCCTGAAGAACGGCTCCGTCAGGATGACGCAATCGGAATGGAGATAGCCGTAAGTCACCACTCGCGTCCTAACGTTATCGCCACTTTTTCTGTGCATTGCGCTGTCAACAATTGGGACACTATACTCAACTCAGCGGTCTTCTGGCGTTTTCCCGGAGCAACGAATGGCTTTATCCGCTGTGATCGTGGACGATGAGCAGCTCGCCCGTGACGAACTCGCTTACCTGCTGAAAAACGCCGACGATGTGAACGTTGTGGCGCAGGGCAAGAACGGACTCGAAGCCCTCAACCTGATTAAGGAACACAATCCGGATTTGCTGTTTTTGGATGTGCAAATGCCCGGGTTGGACGGCTTCGGGGTCATCAAGAAGTTGCTCGACAAGAAAATCCCTCTGCCGAAGATCGTGTTCGCCACCGCGTTTGATCAATATGCAGTGAAGGCGTTCGAAGTGAATGCGGTCGACTATTTGTTGAAGCCATTTGACAAGAAGCGGGTGGCACAGGCGATTCAGAAAGCGCGGGCCAAGCAGGACGCGGGTGGCCTGCCTGCGGAGAAGATCGAGACACTGGTGCGGATGATCGAATCGCAGAAGCAGGCAGCCTCGAAAATTCTGCTGAAGACGGTTGGGCGCATGTTCCTGGTGGACCAGAAAGACATTTGTTATGCGTGGATTGAAGACGGCGTGATCACGGTGGTGACTGGAGGCGCGGCGGGCATGGAAGGGCAATCCAACTGCCGCACGCTGGAGGAACTGCTGGACAGTTTAGACACGAATCTTTTTTGGCGTGCGCATCGCTCCTATCTGGTGAACATCAATCGGATCCGCGAAGTCGTTCCCTGGTTCAAGAGCTCTTACCAATTGCGCATGGATGATAAAAAGCAGACCGAGATACCGGTCAGCCGGGCTCAGACGAAGCGGCTGCGGGAACTGTTCGGCCTCTGAGCTTTCCCTGGAGCATTGACCGAGATCAACCTGCGGTTCCGCACGCGGGGAGCACGAATCCTTGGTGACCTTCCACCAGGGCGAACAGGTCTTCGATCAGCGTGCCCGAAAGCATTCAGCGTCTCGGCCCGACAAAAATTGGCGGAGCGCTGTTCGGAACAACTCCGGAGGACGGCTGAACCAGCCGCCGTCCTCCGGTTACACGGGGGAAGGCTAGACTGCAAGGGCCTCCAACGCAGTGCGGTCGCGAATGACCAGCGTCGGTCCATCCAGACGAATCAGCTGCTTCTTTTTCAAATCGCCTAAAAGACGAGTTACGGTTTCGCGCGACGAGCCAATGCGCTGCGCCATTTCCTCATGGGTCATCGAGGAGTGGAGGCGAGTCTCGGCAGCTTCTATTCCCTGGCTGGGTGAGTGCGATAGCAGGAGCCTCGCCAGCTTGCCTGCGGAAGATCGAGTAAGCACCAGGTCATGAATGTCGCGATAGGCGGACTGGAAATCCCGGCTCAGGGACTGCGCGGTGTGCAGGGCGACGTCGCTGTCCGACTGCATCAGTCCCAGAAAGTGCTTTCGGTCCACAAAGCTCAACTCGCAGGAAGTAGCGGTCTCAGCGGTCAGCTCATACCCCAGGCCTAGGATTGCCGCACTGAGGCCGAGGGCATCTCCGGCGGCTGCGGTTTTGAGAATCAGAATCTTGCCTTCGCGCGAGGTGGTGGACAGATTTACCTTGCCCGTGCAGAGGATAAACATGCCGCGCGGGTTCTGCCCCTCCACAAACAGAATGGCGCCGGCAGGAAGGAAGCTCTGATGGCTAACATCGTTCAGCGACTGCAAGGTGGACACGGAGAACCCGGAAAAGAAGCCGGGATAAATATTCGTGCTCAGAGCACAATCGTCGGCGATTTCCAGCTCGTCCTGCACCTTCATATTTTTCTCCCTCGTGGTGGACCGCATTTGTTTGGTAAGGCGACTCGAGGCGGAGCCGTGACTGAGACCGCCCAAATGGTGCGAACTGGCGAGCAGGGAACGGGCATGAGCCCGGGTGTCGGCGTGTGAACTCTGGGCGGCGGCAAGCAGGTCCCATGCGGCGCTCGGCTCTTCCTGCTGTACCCACTCGATGTGGCGGGCGAACAGGTAAAGAAAATCGACCTCGTGCGGGTCAGTTTGGGGGCTGGGCTGAAGATCGGGGCCGAGCAACGGCCGCGCCATCATTGGCCGCGCCATCGAAGACCGCTCACTCGGCGTTGGGTTCCATCCGGTGGTCATATTCGCATGATCCACGAGATGTGGCTGGGGCACGGGCGTTACCGTCTCCAGATCACAGTCTGCCGGGCACGGGCTCACGCGCTGATACTTATTCGTCAACAACACTGCTGCGCCTCCAACATGCCCGCTGAGTATGCCGGGGGCTGGCATTTCTCAGGAGGAGCAAGCTTCCGTCTGCCAGGCCGGGAACAAAATCTAGGACGGCCCGGAGCAGAGTACGCAAGCGTACCGTGCACGTCATGTTCCGCAAGTGGGACGTGAGGAGGAAACCGGAAAGTCCTTATTTGGAACGAGTTCCGAAAGAGAAAAGAGAAACTGTTCGGTGGAAGAATGCCGAAACGTCGGCAATCTGCCGATTAGTCGTCGCCCTATTCTTGGTGCAGGGTCTCCGAACAGAACAGTTTCGACAGGAGGAGACTATTTTCGTCGAGGCGGCGAGTAATCCTGGCGCGTGATTTTTAAGCGCTGCATCTTGGATTGCAGGGTGGTGCGTTTCAATCCGAGGCGGCGGGCAGCGCCGGCGGGCCCGGAAAGCACGCCCCTGGTTTCGCGGAGGACGCGGATGATATGTTCGCGCTCGGCGCTATCCAAGCTCTGATCCGGTTGGAGAGAGTTATGTTCCGTCTGCAGTTCTGATAATGGAACAAGGAGTGCACTGCCCTCGCTGAGGATTACCGATCGTTCCATTAAATTCTCAAGTTGGCGAATGTTTCCTGGCCAAGGTAGTGCAGTCAGGAGTTGCATGGTCTCCGTGGGAATAGTTTCGATATGGCGGCCCATGCGCGCGGCAAACTTGCGGACGAAGTAGCGGACCAGCACAGGGATATCTTCACGGCGCTCGCGCAGAGGAGGCACGCGGATAGGAAAAACGCTGAGACGGTAGAACAGATCGCTACGAAACTGATGCTGCGCCATATCCTCGGCCAAGTCCCGATTCGTGGCCGCGATCAGGCGCAGGTCCACTTCGACGGTACGGTTGCTGCCGAGCCGTTCAAACTCATGATCTTGAAGAACACGCAACAGTTTGGGTTGCATTTCCAGGGCAATTTCACCGACTTCATCGAGAAATAAAGTTCCGCCGTCAGCCAGTTCGAGGCGGCCTACTTTCGACCTGACGGCGCCGGTAAAAGCGCCTCTTTCATGGCCGAACAATTCGCTCTCGAGCAAGCCGGTGGGGATGGCGGCACAGTTGAGCTTAACGAAGGAAGCGTTCTTGCGGCGGCTGAGGCGGTGGATAGCGCGGGCGATCAATTCCTTGCCGGTGCCGGTCTCTCCCTGGATTAGAACCGTGGCGTCGCTGAGAGCGACGATGGCTACCTGATCGAGCACCTGTCTGAGTGCCGGACTGTCGCCGATGATTTCTTCGAACAGGCCTTCGGAGCCGAGATCGCCTTCAAGGTATTTCTTCTCTTCGCCGAGTCGTTGTCTCAGCAATTCGATCTCGGCAGCGGCTCTACGGTTTTCCAGAGCCACCGCAAACTGGGCGGCGATCTGGTTGAGCAGTCCCAGGTCGTCCGGTTGAAATGCGTCTCTGCGCGTGCTCCCCAGCACAAGAACACCGACCGGGCCCTTAGGCCGCAGAAGCGGCACGCAACACAGAGAGCGGAGTCCTTCCGCAAGAAAATTCTTTGTGATCTCGGCTTCAAAGCCCTGCAACTGCTTTTTCGAGAAAATCACGGGGCCGCCCTCCTGCAAAGAGCGGCCGCTTGGACTGTTGAGAGGGCTGATGGGGAGAGATGAAAGTAATCCTTTGCCCAACGGGAAGTCTTCGACCTGGCGGACCAGCAATCCGGTATTGGCGTCGTGCAGCTCGAAGCCGGCGTATTCGTGGCGCAAGACGCGGCGAATGCGCGCGGAGATGCGCGGGAAAGCCTGCTGCAAGTCCGCGTTCGAGGCTACGATGGTACACACGTCTAACAGCATCTGCAGCCGCTCCATTTCGTTGCGCAGCTTGCCGCCGACGTCCTGGAGCGATCGTTCCAGCTTTTTTTGCTCAGTAATTTCGATGACGACGACGGCGATCCGCTGGACTGCTCCGGATCCATCTTTGATGGGAAAGTAGTGTTCAATCCAATGGCCTTCTTCAGTTCTGGTGGGGAGCTTGACGGAAATTTCGATATTGGCAACCGGCTCCCCGGTCGAGAACGCGCGTCGAAACTCGGCTTCGATAACGCTGGCGGCGTCTCCCAGTACCTCTTGTATCCTTTTTCCGATGTGGTCTTCTGCAGGCACGCCGTTCATTGCGGCCAGAGTGTTGTTGACTGCGAGATAGTGCATCTCTGAGTCCAGGATGCAGAGCCCGAGCGCGGACGAACTGAAGTAAGCAGCGAGCAACTTCTCCGGTTCAGTGAGGGCTTCGGGATGGGCGAAGGGAATCGAATCGCCTGCGCCGGAAAGGTCATTCGGCATGGCAGGAGTCCTCAATCCCGGGGATCGGCCTTGCGGCGTATGCCGCAAAATGGCTGTTTGGGCTCTCGTCGGTCCCTGTTCTCTCCTTCACGGTACGAAAGTCAATTCGTCGGAATTCGGTATTGATCCGATTCGAAACAGGCGGGGAGACGGTGAAAGCGACCGGGGCGCGCAGGAGTTTGCGAAGGGAACGTGGCTGGACAATGCAGCAATGATGGCGCGGGTGATCGGGGAGAGACACGCCTTCAACCACGCGCAAAAGTGAAGAGCGGTCAGACAGCCCAAATTTCGAGCGTAGCTCGCCTGAGGGGCCCATGGACAAACGACTCCCCCGCTGCCTCCCCCTCAAAGGCGGATGTACTGATGACGAAATGCGGAAGTATTATAGCCACGGAATCAAGTGGGTCAACGCTTATTTCCTGGCTGACTGGTTTTCGTAATTGCACTCGCCAAACAAACGTGCCCACATTCAGGTTTCAAAACCAAGCGAGTATGTCTGAGGCGGACAGACAATCGGGTGGGCAGACCACGACGGACAAATAGTCAGGCCCCGGTGCTCTGCATACGATTCGGCGAAACGCTTTCGCCTTTCGTCGTCGGCATCGATCTGTGGACAGTTTCTGGGCGTGGAGCGAGCGGGATAGGGGGCGCGGGAAAGCACTGGGCGAATGCAACGGTATTCGCGTTGGCAGGAGCGCGCAAGTGAGAAGGAAGACGAAGACACACACTGGATCCCGCCAGCTCAGCGGTTTAGTGCGTGGCCGGTAAACAAGCTTTTCCTGTTGGTTCGGACTGCGGTTTTTGGCGCCTAGGCAGAGCGCTTCCGTTTTTCGTCCACGGCCTGGTTCGGCGGGTGTTTTTCTCCGTCTTGTGGGCGTTTTTCTTCGTGAGGTGGCTTTTCGTGGCGGAGCGACTCCAAAAACTCCGCGGCTTCCTGGTGGCTGCGATTGGTACGGTCTGCCGTGAGCTTCACCGCTTGCTCGCGGGTCAACGGTGAGAGGTTGGGAGGGACATATGGCTTTTTCTTCTTGTCCTGGGGTCCGGATTCCATGACTTTGTGATCTCCAACCCAAAGCCTGTCATAGTTTCAATTTATCTTTAACGCTTTCGTGGTTTTTGTTACGAACTCCGAACAACCGGTCAACTAGGTTATTCCGATATGATTGCTTGATGGCGCGGGGCTGGGAGAGCAAATCCGTGGAAGCGCAGCAGGCCGAGACGAGCGAAAAGTCAGCGAAGCCTGGTCCGCCGATGAGTCCAGAAGAAGCGGCCCGCTGGCGGAAAAAAGAAAGTCTTCGTCTCACGCGCCAAACCGTGATTCAGCAACTGGAAGCGAGTAGCAATCCTCGACATCGCAAGCTACTGCAAGATTCGTTGGCGGATCTGGATCAAAAGCTGAAGGAGTGAAAGGCCGACCCCGGACCTCGGACTTCGGACCACAGATGTCAGGCTTCAGCCTAGAAGCGGTTAGGGGTTGACGACTCGAGGTTCGACCCTGGGCTGAGGTCCAACGTCTGAGGTCCGAGGTCTGAGGTCGGGGCTCAGGTACGTCACGTATAATGAACTTTTTATGACAGCTTACGTCTACGTCTCTCTGAAGAAAAGCGTTCTCGACCCTCAGGGCAAAACCATTCAGGGCGCGCTCAAAAAGATGGGGTACAAAGGCCTGGAGAGCGTCCGTCAGGGCAAGTATTTTGAGCTGACACTGGACGGAGGGCTCTCGCGCGAAGAGGCGCAGGCCGAGGTGGAGCGCATCGCCCGCGAAGTGTTGACCAATCCGGTCATTGAAGAGTTTCGTTTCTCCCTGGCCGAGTAGGGCCGGGGTGCTTTGAGGTCTTCCTATGTGTGGCATTGTCGGGTACGTCGGCAAGAAAAGCGTGGTTCCAATCATCATCGAGGGTCTGCGACGGCTGGAATACCGCGGCTATGACTCCGCCGGGATCGCGGTGGCCGGGAACGGTACCGGGCTGCAGCTTCGGCGTGCTGAGGGCAAACTGCGTAATCTGGAAGAGGCCATTCGACTCAAACCTCTCGATGGCAGCTATGGCATTGGGCATACTCGCTGGGCCACTCATGGACGTCCTACCGAAGAAAACGCACATCCCCACCGCGACTGCACGGGAAAGATCGTGGTGGTACACAACGGGATCGTCGAAAACTACCTCAGCTTGAAGAAGAAGCTAACTGAGGAAGGGCACAAATTCACCACCGAGACTGATACTGAAATCATTGCCCATCTGATCGAGAAATATTCCGTCTCGGGAAACGGCCATCGTCCTTCCCTGGAAGATGCGGTGCGGCAGGCGGTAAAACAGCTTACCGGAGTTTTTGCGCTGGCCGTGATTTCGACCGACGAACCTAACAAGATTGTCGCGGCGCGAAATGGACCGCCCGCGGTGATTGGGCTGGGGAACGATGAGTACTTCGTGGCGTCGGATGTCCCTGCCATTCTGTATCACACGCGTGACATTTTCTTTTTGGCCGACGGGGATATGGCGATCGTCACCGCCGACGGAGTGCAGCTGACAGACTTCGACGGCAAACCGGTAAAGCGCCAAATTCAGCACGTGACGTGGGATCCCATTCTGGCGGAAAAAGGCGGCTTCAAACATTTCATGCTCAAGGAAATCTATGAGCAGCCGCGCGCCGTTCGCGATACAACTCTGGGGCGAGTCTCGCAGGAGACGGGGCACATTTTTCTCGACCAGATGGAAATCACTGAGGCCGAGTTCCGGTCCGCGAGCAAGATTAACATTATCGCTTGCGGAACCAGCTGGCACGCCGGACAGGCTGGCAAGTTCATGATCGAGACGCTGGCGCGTGTGCCGGTGGAAGTGGACTACGCCAGCGAATGGCGCTACCGAAATCCGATCGTGGATCCGGAGACGATCACGCTGGTGATTTCGCAGTCGGGCGAGACGGCGGACACAATTGCGGCCCAGCGTGAGGCCAAAGCTCGGGGATCAAAAACTCTGGCCATTTGCAATGTCGTGGGATCGATGATCACCCGCGAAGCCCAAGGCACGATTTACACGCATGCGGGGCCTGAGATCGGAGTGGCCTCGACAAAGGCTTTTACCGGACAACTCACCGCGCTGTATATCTTCGCGATGTATCTGGCGCAGGTGCGGGGCGTCATGAGTGCCGAGCAGGCGCGGGCTGCGATGCTGGAACTGACGAAGATTCCGGCAAAGCTCGAGACTATTCTTACCCATGATGAAGCTTGCGACGATCTGGCGAAGCGGTATCAGAAGGTGCGTGATTTCTTGTTTCTGGGGCGGGGAATTCATTATCCGATCGCGCTCGAAGGGGCGCTCAAGCTGAAAGAGATTTCCTACATTCATGCCGAGGGATATCCCGCGGGCGAGATGAAGCATGGGCCGAATGCGCTGATTGATGAAAACCTACCGGTGGTGGTGATTGCGACCCGGGACGTGAATAATCCTGGATCGGTGCTGCGCTATGAAAAGACCATTTCCAACCTGAAGGAAGTGAAAGCGCGGTCGGGAGTTGTGATTGCATTGGCCACCGAGGGGGATGAAGAGATCAAGGAAGCGGCGGATCACATTCTCTACGTTCCGGCGGCGCCGGAGGAGTTGTCGCCGATTCTGGAGATCGTCCCTCTGCAGTTGCTGGCGTATCACATTGCGGTGCGGCGCGGCTGCGATGTGGATCAGCCGAGGAATCTGGCGAAGTCGGTGACGGTGGAATAGGGCTAGAATTCTGCGGCTTCGACGTCGGTGCGGCGAAAGTCATTTCCCTTAAACAGTAATGGCTCGTCCATTTCTTTCGCCAGCGCATAAGCGAAACAATCCCCGAAGTTAAGGCCCGCCTTGTAGCGTCCCTTACCGAAATCCCGGTAAGCTTGCCTGGCGGTTTCCGCTTGCCGAGGGGTCACCGTTTCCACTGCAACGCTCGAGACACGAAAGAACTCGTCGAATCGTCTGCTGGCGACGGCGTCTCTTGCGCCATCTATGACGACTGCAGCTTCCACGTAATTGACCGCGGACACGCGGCGTTCTTCAGCCGACATAATCGCCTGTGCCAAATATGGGGCCTCCGGTTCGGCGCGCAATATGGCGATGACCGCAGATGAGTCGAGAATCACTTCGGCAAACCCTTCTCGTCATACAGCAAATCGCCATGGTCCACAGATTTGAAAGGTTCTTTCAGGTGGGCGGCGCAGTCTCTTCCAATTTCCAGGATGCGCTCCACTTGGCTTTTCCTAGAGTTTCCACGAACACGCTCTAAACGCTCCCGGATGGCTTCGCTTACCGCCGCGGTCATGCTTTCACCAGTGGCGCGCGCTAATTCCCGTGCCAAACGGTGGGCTTCTTCGTTCTTGATATTCAGTCCCATAGGACGGTACCTTTCTACCACTCATATCTACCATTCTACCACACCAGGCAATCTAGCTATTCGAATTGCTAACCACCTGGTCGAATGCGGTCAGGCGGCCTCCGTGAAAGTGTATTCATGCTGGCCGTCGCGGATGATCAGCACGCGCTTGCCGGCACGATTGCCTACGACGAATTCGAATCCATCGGTGCCAGGATCGATCGTGATGAATGAGATGGTGCCATCATCATTCTTTCGGGACGCCACGGTACTCTTCCACTCGCCCAGATCGAAGCTGGTGACTCCGTTGTCGGTCAGCACGGCCAAGTCGCCGAGCTCTTTGCTGGAATAGTGCATGGCCAAGCCGGAGACCAAGTCCGGAGCAGCCGGCACTACCAGGCGTTCGCGGTCTTTGGCGAGCTCAGCTTTGTGGGACGCGGCGCGGGACGCAACTTCGGCGACAGCTTCGGGCTTGCCGTCGAAGACGACCTCCAGCAAGCGACGTCCGAACGGACCCAAGAGCATTCCGCCATTGTCCGAGTTCGTGAGCAGCACCGCGCCGATGCCGGAGTCCGGCATAAAGTAAAGGTTGCTTTTGAAGCCCGACATGCTACCGCCGTGGCTCACGACCGGAACGCCATAAGTGTGGTCGACGACCAAGCCCATGCCATAACTGGCGTCTTCGCCGAGAGAAATTTGGGGCGCGCGGCGCATGAGCAGATTTTCCGCCGAAACCAGTTGCTTACCGCTGGGCAGCTTGCCCAGCGCGAGTTCGTCTTGCACGTAGCGGATCAGGTCGGCAGATGAAGTCCACACGGCGCCTGCGGGACGAGCCGGCACGATCGAATAATTAATTGCCATGCTGGCCACGGTAGGCTTGCCATCGATATCGTCGCCGTGCGGGGTGGCATGGTTGCCGGCGAGAGCGCGCGCATAATCGAACGTAGTCGACTTCATCCCGAGCGGATCGAAAATCTTCTCCTGCATCGCTTTGTCATAGGCGGCGCCAAGTTCCAGGTTTGGATAGACGAGATGCGCGCCAATGTATCCGGCTGCGGCGGCCATCATGTTGCTGTACTGGAAGACTTCGCCGAACTTGCTGGTCGGCTGCATGGTACCGAGCAGAGCCAGCTCGGTTTCCGGCGTGGCATTCTTGAATTCGAATAACCATTCCAGATCCTGTCGCGGAACTCCGGTGCAGGCGCAGATCAGATTCTTGACCAGGACCTTTTTCGTGGTTTCGGCGTCGCCCAGCTTAAAGGCCGGGTAGGCTTCGATCACCGGCTCGTCCCACCTCAATTTTTTCTCGTCGACCAACTCGGCGAGGAGCAGCGTTGTCATTCCCTTGGTGTTGGACGCCGCCATGAACACCGTGTTTTCATCGACCTTCTCCGGCTTTCCTAGTTCGCGGACCCCGAATCCACCCTGATAGACGATCTTGCCGCCATCGATGAGCGCCACGGAAGCGCCGGGAATTCCGAGTTGCTGCATGGAACTTTCCACGAACGCTTTGAGCAGTGCCATGTGCGCTTCATCCAGCCGATGTGGCGTACGGCCGGCGAACGACTCGCGATGGTAGTCCTTGGGACGCAGGCTCTCGAAGACCAGGCCGATCGGAGCGGAGCGTTTTTCCACCGTCGGATCGGTTCCATCCAGGATGACCACCGTCCAGTGTTTGCCGGCGCGTAGAGCCAGAGCCTGCACGGCCGCACGCTCGTTGGGAGAAGTCTCGTAGTCAAACACCTGGCGCTCATCCCAGCCCTCGCGCGCGGGGCGCGGCGTGACCAGCTTAATCGGCCGCTTGGAGTCGGGCTTATAGGCCGCCCAGGCGGCAGCGACCGCGGCCTTGGCATCGGCGGCCTGCGAGTCGACAATGGCGATGTGCGTGTCGGTCTCGGGCGGCGTAAGAATGACAAAGTCTTTTTCGGTCTCGATCGACCAGCCGGTCGGCACTTTGAAAGTGGCTCCGGCTGAGGTTACGCGCGGAGTATCAGCCGTCACGCGCTCGATGGCTGGTTTGGTTTCCGCGGCCTGCGGCGACGCGGCGCGGCTGAAGCCCGCAAACACGTTAAAGGCGAGGCAAATAACCAAAGGAGTCCGAAATACAGTGGTTCGATGTGTGGACATTCAAGTCCCCCCAACAGAGAAGATACCGGCTTTGCGGGATCACGATACACGCAGCAGGCTGGCTTGTAAAACCTGCCGGAAAGACAACCGCGGTTCACTTTAGTTCCGTCTCGTTATTGGTCTTTTTGCATCAAAGATGCCGAGGAGATGGAATGTGAACGAGAACATTATGCAGGAGATAGTCCACGAGTTGTTTTCGTCTCTGGAATCGTTAGAGACCCAGAGCGCTGCAATTCTGCAATTCTTGAAGGACAAAGGTTTAGCCAATGATGAGGAACTTGCACCTTATCTCGAGCAGTCGGGAAACGCAAGCAGCGTGCGATGGCGGGGTGCGCGGGTGCGGATCGATCACTTGATATCTTCCGCAATAGCGGCTGCAGAGCGGGAAGCGAAGAAGGAGTTGCCGAAGCCCAGGGAAGATGGCAAGGAGTCTTCAAGCACTGGCGGCCAAACATCTGGCACAAACCAAGGCGAGAAAGAAGTTCAAGACACGAAGCAAGTTATTTCGAGCCAAAAACCTGAAGGAAATGACGGCCGTCCGAGTGCCGAGAAGAACCGGAATCAGCCAGGCCGGGAGAATGAGAATGAGGTTAAGAACGAAAACGAGAGAACGAGCGAGAACGCCGGAGAAAAAGCCGCGTGAGTTCAATCCCCGGCTTCGTTGGCACGGTCTTCTGGTTTCAGCGACGGCGAAATTGGAATCGCCTGTTGTCGACGCAGCGTCTCTCTCAGCCGCCACAAAACTCCGGCCAGTGCCGCAAGTGCGGCTCCCCAGACTGCGAAGGCCGTTTCCACCACCAACGCTGGCGCGGCGCCCACTCGGCGCAGCAGGAACGGGAGAAAATTCCAGGTTGTGAGGTGGACATAATCCCACGGGTCTTCGCTCATGGCTTCAGTGTTTAATCCCCACGCGTCCATTTTGCCCAGCGCGAAGGCGACGATGTTCTTGAAGCGCAACGCGATCACGAAGGTGGGATGACCCAGCGTCTCCGTCTGGTAGATCTCGAGCGGCAGCCAGAAGGCTATCGACGATACCTGAATGATGAGACTGGCCGCGACTAGGACGATACTGCTGCGCCACATCCAGGGGCTTAGATGCACCCGATAACGCAATAGGAGTGGGACTGCGATGATCGCCACCATCTCTACGGCGTTCGAAACGTAGCGATCTCCCCAGGCGAAGTCGCCCGCCCAATACGTGTAGCGTGCGTAGAAGAAGATGTAGCCCACGAGGAGAAGCAGCGAAGTCATCGCGTAAGCGCGGACTTCGGCGGCAAGACGTTTCCACAAGAGTGCAAGAAGCACGATCGCGAGCAGTAAGAGAGGATCGAACAGGAAGATCGATTTCTCGGGCTTGAACAGCGCGCCTAGAATTCCCTCATGAAAGGGAGTGCTCCAGGGAAAGTTTGCGGGCAAGGTTGGATCGTGCAGGCGCGACTCGCGCGCGAAGATTGGGAGATAGGTCTGGGTCAGCGATCCGAAGCGATAAAAGCTGTAGAGACGCTCGACGAGCGCAAAGAAAGCGTAGACGGGCACGGCAATCTTGCAGTAAGTCGCCACGCGCGTCCACAAGGCGTGACCGCGTACCTGCTCGAACCCGAGTAGAGCGAACAGGAAGATGCCGGCTGCCATCAGGTCGAGGCCGGTCGTCACGCGAGTCAGCAGGTTCAGCCCAAGCGCTGCTGAGCCAATGAAAAGTGCGCGAGCGCTTCCGCTACGCAGCCATTCGTACTGGAAGGAAAATCCAGTCAGAGTCAGGAGCATGATGTAGTTGTTCTCCTGCATGTTCTGGGTGTAATGCAGGTGCGTCGTACAAAAGAGCAGAGCCAGCACTCCGGCGACAGCTTCGTTCACGCTAAAGCGCAATTGGCGCAGCAGGCGGAAAACGATCAGCGCCGTGAGCACATTGACCAGGATATTGGTGCTGTAGCTGACGACAATACTGCGCACCGCGGGGTCATCTTCGTATTCAGAGAATATTTGCCAGTGCGAGATCCACGTACCCAGCAAGTCCGCAGGCAGCATGAGCAACGATTGGCCGATGCCGTACCAACTGTAAATTCGGCCATCGCGGCCGTGGAGACCGAACTCGGGATACTCGCTGGGAAAAACCTGGGGTTGTGAAGTCCAGAGCCAGTGCGTGGTCTGCAGGCGGTGCATGGTATCGGCGGTGCCGAGTTCGCCGGATTGCACCACGAAGGCGAGCAATCCCGCCGTCAGACACAAAAGAAATACAGGATCGTGAAACTTCAGCCCCAAGCGTGAAGTCATCGCTTTGGATGGTAACAAAAGGGGCGCCCGGGCCTCGGACCTACCTCCCGCACAGCCCACGAAGTGCCCGAGGTCAGAGGTCTGCATTGACCCGGGGGAGCCCGCCGACATAGCATTCCGACAGCGGGTAGAGGTTACCGATGCGAATCTCGATCATGCGAATTTCGATCGCGGGAATCCTCCTACTAATCAGCCTGCCGTGTATGGCACAGGCTCCTCAAGCTCAGCAGCAAAGGCCATATCCGGCAGCGCAGGATGGCGGGGTGCGGGAGGTCCTGGAGAGCATTGTCATCCCGCCCATTCCACACGCGCCGTTCTTCGCGACGCTGGCCACAGAAGCGACCAAATATACGGCCGATGGCGCCAGCATGACGTTTGTCAATGAGCGCCACATTGCCCGAGACGGGCAAGGCCGCATTTACGAAGAGCGGTGGCTATTGGTGCCCAAGAACTCCAACGTCAAGTCCTGGATGAATTGGATTCAGATCGCTGACCCGAAACAGCGCACGCTCTACAACTGCAGCCCGCAGAAGCACATTTGCGATCTCCTGGTGTACGACCCGGCGAGCGATCTTTCGGCTGCGTCGCCGCGCAAGGGCACTTCGCGTACTCTGCCGCGGGGGGATGGAAGTGTAGCCTGGGAAGATCTCGGGAACCGGAATATCGCCGGGATTGACACTGACGGCACGCGCGAGACCACGACCATGAATGCTGGAACCATGGGCAACGACCAACCGCTCATCAGCATGAGGGAATACTGGCACTCGGATCAGCTAGGAATTAATCTGCTGTCGATTCGCACGAGCCCAATGTTCGGCAAACAAACCTTCACCATCACCGAGATCACGGCTGCGGAACCGGACCCACAAATGTTCGAACTGCCGGCGGGCTACACGGTGAACGATCAGAGAAAAAACGCGCCGATTTCGCATTAAACTGACGGCAGCCTGAAGTAGCAGCTCTCAGTCTCTCAGTCTCTCGTTCTCAGTTCTCTGTTCGGCAGTTCTGCGACACGGGCGTTGTCTTATGACGCCTGAGTCTGGTTGCAGTCGGCTGATGAGTTAATCGCGATGGCCCTCGTCCTCATCGTCGATTGGCTTTTCGAGCCATGGTGTCGAACGAATGTTGGCTCCGCTCGTTGAGGAGCAGCCCTTGTGTCCCGGGCCGTCATCACATCCCCAGAAGTTCTCGGTCGCATCGATGGTGCCGGTGCAGATACTCGCGCCGTCCAGGGCACAGACATCAGCCACGCCAATTTTTCCGCCCCGCAGGTCATTGAGATGGATATCGACCTCGGCAGGAGTGTTGACCGCAACGTCGACGTCTTCGTCGCGGATGATGTTCTGCGAAATGACGGTTCCAAGAACGGGCGATCCGCCATCGCCGCTATTGATGTTGATTCCTACTTTGCCGGGAGTGGCGGTGTCGAACTGGTCTGCGAGATTTCCGGCAATGAAGTTGCCGATGATCTTGTTTCCGGACATATCGTCGGGCGGACGGCCAAAAGCAGGGCCCACGTGGGTGTGGAGGGCGACACCGCCCAGGCCGTTGCCCGTCAGCTTATTCCGAATGATCACATTGCCCGAGACACGGCCTTGGCCAGCGCCGTCGGAAAACATGCCTACTCCCGCGCCCCCAATTTGCACGCCGTTGTCAGACGAGACGTTCTCGGCCACGGTATTGTGGTTCACCCCGTGATGAGGAGCGAAAGGAGGTGAAGTCTTACCCGAGGGTGGATGGGAGGCAAGAACGATGCCGCACTCCAACGGGTTGTTCGTGATGATGTTGCGGATGAGCAGATTGTCGCGGCTTTCCGCAGTCTCGTCGCTGATCAGGACACCGTCGGCATTGCCGGTGATAAGGTTGCCGGACACAATCGAATTGGTGGTTCCCACCAGGTGAAGCGCTCCACCGCAGTCGCCGGTTTCATCGGTTTCATAAATTCCGTTGCCGGGCTGGTCAGGACAGGCAGTGGGCGCCATCGTGAACAACAAGCCCGGGCTCTTGTCGTTGTCCTCGATGGTATTGTCGCGGATGGTAACGTCCGAAGCGCTCACGACCAAAACTCCTTCAAATAAAGCGTTCCGCACCGTGAATCCGGCAAGCGTCACATTATTGAGGCCAGGATGGTCGTAACCATCTACAAAGATGCCATGCGCGAGGCCTGTGGCGTCAATGATGGTCCGCTCGGCTCCGGCGCCAAGCAGCGAAAGCGGCTTCCCGATCGTCACGTCTTCCGCATAGGTGCCATGCCCGACCCTGATCACGTCATTGGCGGAGGCGTGGTTCACGGCTGACTGAATCTTGGCGTAACAACCATCCGTACCCGCGGGGTTGACACAAAGGGTCTTGGCCGCGGCGGCCTGAGGCAATGCCGCAATCAGGGCGACGCAACCAAAGAGCAGGAAAAGGCGAAACTGAGTGGGACGCATAAATGTGTTCTCCTTGCAGTAGAAAAATTCCAGAGATAAACGGAAACGCGGAGAGGATTGCCGTGGCCCCAAAAACTGCCGGACATTATGTTCGCGGATATTGTGGCTGTCAACAGCAACTTTCGCACGCGCGGTTTATCTTCCCGCACGGGCGGAGCCCTTTCTTATCAAACCTAGCGCTGGCAAGCCAGGTCGTGCAAAAGGTCGTTTTGACGCCGTCTGCTGATGGCCGTCGTCGAGATAGCCTACGCCAGTACTCCAACCTTGTCCGGGCCAGAGACCGGACTCTGGGAATTCCCGGAACAGAAAATCCCTCGCATCCTCTTCTTTATTCACGTCATCTAAAGATTGACAACGATCCACTCAAGTCTTAGCATGAACGTGGCGCAATCAAATTGATATTGATTATAAAGAACTTAATCAGCTTAGGAGGAAGGGTCTATGGGAAAGATTATTGGAATTGACCTGGGAACTACCAATTCCTGCGTGGCAGTCATGGAGGGCGGCGAGCCCAAAGTGATCCCTAACGAAGAGGGAGGGCGAACGACACCCTCGGTGGTCGGCTTCACCAAAACAGGCGAGCGACTGGTGGGGCAGGTGGCGAAGCGGCAGGCCATCACTAATCCGGAGAACACGGTTTATTCGATCAAACGCTTCATGGGACGCCGCTACAACGAAGTCTCGGAAGAGATCAAGATGGTGCCCTACAAGGTGGTGCAGTCGGGCGACCACGTGGCGGTGCTGGCGCAGGGCAAGGAATATACGCCGCCCCAGATCTCGGCGCTCATTCTGCAAAAATTGAAGAAGGCGGCGGAAGACTATCTCGGAGAAAAAGTGACCGAGGCCGTGATCACGGTGCCTGCGTATTTCAATGACGCACAGCGCCAGGCGACTAAGGACGCAGGTCAGATTGCCGGCCTGGAAGTGAAGCGCATCATCAACGAACCGACGGCGGCAGCGCTGGCGTACGGGCTCGATAAAGGGAAAGACGAGACTATCGCGGTATACGACTTCGGCGGTGGCACGTTTGATATTTCGATTCTGGAAGTCGGCGAAGGCGTGATTGAAGTCAAAGCCACCAACGGCGACACGCACCTGGGCGGCGACAACCTCGACCAGCGTATCGTTGACTGGCTCATTGACGAATTTAAGAAAAACGAAGGGCTCGATCTACGCGGCAAAGGTAACGAGATGGCCCTGCAGCGTCTGCGCGACGCGGCGGAGCGGGCGAAGATCGAACTCTCCACGACGATGGAGACGGAGATCAATCTGCCGTTTATTACGGCGGATGCCAGCGGCCCCAAGCACCTAGTGCAGAAGCTGACGCGTGCGAAACTCGAGGGCATGGTCGAAGACATCATTCAGCGCTCGGTCGGTCCGTGCAAGCAGTGCATGAAGGATGCGGGCATCGAGGCCAACAAGATCAACGAGGTCGTGCTGGTTGGCGGACAGACGCGCATGCCGCGCATTCAGCAACTGGTGAAAGAGTTATTTGGACGCGAAGGCCATAAGGGCGTGAATCCTGACGAAGTCGTCGCAATCGGTGCGGCGATTCAGGGTGGCGTACTGGGCGGCGAAGTGAAGGATCTGCTGCTGCTCGACGTGACTCCGCTTTCGCTGGCGATTGAGACGCTGGGCGGCGTGGCGACGCCGATGATCCCGCGCAACACGACGATTCCGACGAAGAAGACGGAGACGTTCTCAACCGCGGCCGATAACCAGACGTCGGTTGAAGTCCATGTGCTGCAGGGTGAGCGTCCTATGGCAGCGCAGAACAGGACTCTGGGTAAGTTCCATCTGACCGGAATTCCACCGGCTCCGCGGGGCGTACCCCAGATTGAAGTGACGTTCGACATCGATGCCAACGGCATCCTCAACGTGACCGCGAAAGATACGGCTACGCAAAAGGACCAGAAGATTACGATCACGTCGTCTTCCGGTTTGTCGAAGGAAGAAGTCGAGCGCATGGCCAAGGAAGCCGACGCGCACGCGGCCGAGGACAAGGCGCAGCGCGATTTGATCGATGCCAAAAACCAGCTCGACAGCATGGTCTACAACATCGAGAAAATGCTGCGCGAGCAGGGCGACAAGATCTCCGGCTCCGATCGCGGAGATGTCGAGAACGCAGTGGCCGACGCCAAGAAAGCCTTGGAATCCAACGACAAGGCGACCATGGACAAAGCCCGCGAGACGCTGACCCAGGCTTCGCACAAGCTGGCTGAACAGATGTACAAGGCCGCGCAGCCGACTCCGGGAGCTGGGCCGGGTGGTCCAACGCCGGGTGCGACCACAGGGAGCCAAGGCAGCGGCAACGGTCTGGGCCAGAAGAAAGACGAAGGCGTGATCGACGCCGAATATGTGGACGTAGAGGACAAGAAGTAAGAAAAGAATTGGCCACGGATTCTCGCGGATCGACACGGATAAAGAAAAAAGATTAATCCGTGAAAATCCGTGTGATCCGTGGCTGGTTTTTAAAGGGGGCAAATGGATTTTCAAGTGAATGGGGAAACATATTTTCTGAGCCTCGCCGAGGACGAAAGGCGATGGCTTGTATTTTTGGAGACTGATACCGGGACGCGGCCGCTTCCGGTTTATGAGGACGTGCCGGAGTTCAAGAATTTCGCGGTCGTGGTAGAAGATAAAAAAAAGCACAGAATTCCGAACTAAAGTTAGCCGGATCCGATTTCTAATGGCGCGCCATGGCCACCACCGCAAAAAAGGACTATTACGAGATTCTCGGCGTGAAGAAGTCGGCCTCTGCCGACGAGATCCGCAAGGCGTTCCGCAAGCTGGCGCGCAAATATCATCCCGACGTCAATCCTGGGGACAAGTCCGCGGAGGAGAAGTTTAAGGCGCTTTCCGAAGCCAACGACGTACTCAGCGATCCCAAGAAACGCAAAATCTACGATCAGGTTGGGTTCTACTCCGACAACATTGATCCCGCGACCGCGGAGGCTTATGCGCGGGCGGGAGGCGGTGCTGGAGGCGCGGGAGCAGCCGGCGGATTTCCTGGCGGATTCTCGGGCGGCGGAACGCAGGATGGCGGCCAAGGCGTTCCCTTCGATTTTGGCGGCTTCGATTTTTCCGACCTCGTCGACAGCGCGGGGCGAGGACGAAGGAGCGGAGGTGGTGGCGGCTTCCGCGACATTTTCGGTTCGATCTTCGGCGGAGGGCGAGGAGCGGCTTCCGCCGAAGAAGGGCCAGAACCCGGGACCGATCTCGAATATCAAGTCAACGTTCCTTTCTGGACGGCGATCCGCGGCGGCGTGATGCGTCTGAACATTTCGCGCCATGACGTGTGCTCGAATTGTCATGGTCAGGGTTCGCTTGAGGCGCCGGGCAAATGTCCCGAATGCAACGGGACGGGACAGATCACGCAGACCGGCGGACGGATGAAGTTCAATGTGCAGTGCCCGCGGTGTCACGGTACCGGCAAGAATCTGACGACCTGTCCTACCTGCCACGGCGAAGGCACTGTGTCGAAAACGGAGCCGCTCGAGGTTCGCATCAAGGCAGGTACGCGCGACGGACAGCGCATTCGCATCCCTGGCAAGGGCAACGCCGGTGCTCACGGCGGCGCGCCGGGCGATCTTTATGTGATCATCCGGACCGAGGAGCATCCCATCTTCCGGCGCGACGGCGACGACATCTACCTGACCGTCCCAGTGAGCGCCACTGAGGCCGCGCTGGGGGCAAAGATCGAGGTGCCGACGATCGACGGGCGGGCTCTGCTGAAGATTCCCCCGGGAACGCAGTCGGGGCAGAAGCTGCGGCTGCGGGAGAAGGGCGTGCCGTCGGCGACAAAGGAAGGCGTGCGCGGCGATGAGATCGTCGAGATCACGATCACGGTACCGATGCCCCGCGACGAACGGACGAAAGAACTGCTGCGCGAACTGTCGAAGTTGAATCCGGAAGATCCGCGAGAAGAGCTGTGGACAAAAGTCTAAGACTTGCTTTCTGTGGCGAGGCGCTGCCGGCAAGTTGCATAGGTCCTTCGGCCCGCAAAGAACACGGGCCTCAGGATGACAGCATCGTTGTGAATCCCTCTTACTTCTTCGGAGTGGGATCGTCGGCCGGGTTGATGTAATTGAACTTTACCGGCGACATCCCGTGAATCTGGATGACGGTTTCCCCAGAAGCCCCAGCGTAATGATGCATGCTGGGATCGAGGTAGGCGAAGCTGCCGGCCCCGAAACTTGTCATCTTGCCCGCGTCGACCTTATCTCCCATCCCGACTTTCAGCGTGCCCGAGAGAACAGTCACATTCTCCCGGCGGGGATGGGTGTGCGGCGCGATCTGGTAGCCATCGGGCATCTTCAGACGAATGGTGAAATCGCCGGAAGAAGCCATGGGGTCGCCTTCGAGCACGGCCAATTGTGCTCCGGGCGGCAGGAATGGCGGAGCCGGGCCGAATTTCACCTGATCGGGAGTGAAGGCGTTCTGCGCCTGCAACGGCTGTGCCACAAAAAGCGCGGCTAGGGAAAGAGCAACGACGAGAAACGGTAGTCTCATTGAACTCCTCCAAAACATGGGGCGGATGATAAACAGAGTTCGAACGAACAGCAAGCGGCAATTAGGTCGGCGCCAGTCCGCGCTACAGCCGAGCGAACAAGGAGAGCGGAGCTGTGCCGATTCGGTCGGTGAGGCTCAGGAGCAGAAGCACCGAGCCCGTTACGTCCGTACCGCACTGGTTGCTTACTAAATTTTTAAGAAATCCTCAAAAAATTCTTGCATCTGTGGAAATTTCCCGTAATCTCACAAATGCGAACTAACTTCGCCGAAATGCCCGGGAATCGCAGTGACCCGGGAGCCGCGAGCAGCACGTCTTTCAGAAGGAATTTTTTCAGAAAGACACAAGGGAGACGCGGTGGTAAGAGTGAGTCGCTTGAGGAGGAAGCCCTAGAAATTGGCAACAGCTAGCGCCCCGCGTCAACAACCCGGAAATCCCCAGCAACTCACCTCTGTACCCGGCCGTAATCCGAGAAAATTCGTTCGCCTCACGTTATGGCCACTGGTCGCCGCCACCTTCTTTATGGTGTCGGGCGGAACCTATGGCACGGAAGACATCGTGCACGGCGCGGGCTACGGACGCGCGATTCTGATTCTGCTGCTCACGCCGCTGCTCTGGAGCCTGCCCACAGCCTTCATGATCGGTGAGCTGTCGAGCGCGCTGCCGTACGAAGGCGGGTACTATGCCTGGGTGCGCCGCGCCATGGGTAACTTCTGGGGATTCCAGGAAGCCTGGCTTTCGCTGGTTGCGTCCATTTTCGACATGGCGATCTATCCCACGCTGTTTGTGGCCTATCTGACCCGGATGTTTCCGTGGTTTCAGCAGGGCAATCGGGGATGGTGGGTTGCGCTGGCAGTTGTGATCGCATGCGCTCTGCTGAACATTGCTGGAGTGAAAGTTGTTTCGCTCACTTCGCTGTGGCTGTTCGTGGCCCTGTCGGCGCCGTTCGCGGTGATTGTACTGATGGCGCCCTTCAAACTTGGGGCCTTGGCTAATGCCGTCACCAAGCCGACGACCTCAACCGTCGACATCCTGGGCGGACTGCTCATCTGCATGTGGAATTACATGGGATGGGATAATGCCTCGACCATTGCGACGGAAGTCGAACGTCCGCAGCGGACTTATCCGCGTGCGATGCTGGTCGCCGTCTGCATTGTCGCGGCGACCTACGTCCTGCCGTTCGGCGCGATGTGGATGACCGGGCTGAAGGCTACGGCCTGGGAGACCGGCTCATGGGCGGACATCGCTTCTTTGATCGGCGGCCCGTTGCTGCGAATCGGAATAGTTCTCGGCGGCATGATGAGCGCCTTCGGCATGTTCAACGCGCTGGTCATGAGCTACTCGCGTCTTCCGTTGGCGATGGCGCAGGATGGCATGCTCCCCGGCGTCTTCGGCAAGCTGCAGAAAAAATCGCGGGCTCCCTGGGTTGCGATTACTGCGCTGGCCATCGGATGGGGAATGTGCCTGGGCTTGGGCTTCGCCCGCCTGGTCACGCTCGACATCCTTCTCTATGGCGCCAGCCTGCTGCTGGAATTCATGGCGCTGGCCGTGCTGCGCTTTCGCGAGCCGGAGCTGGCGCGTCCGTTTCGCGTGCCGGGCGGCTTGTTTGGGGCCATTGCCATCGGCATTCCGCCCATGCTGCTGCTGGGCTTTTCGGTGATCCGCAGCGAGCATGAGTCGATTCTGGGTATGAGTTCGTTTGCTTTCGGGATGATTCTGATTGCAGCAGGCTTTGTAGTGTATTTCATCAATCACGCGCTGAAGCCGGCGGGATGGACGGCGCGACCAGAAGAAAAGCCGCAACCGGCAGCCTGATCCGAATCAAAAAGAGGACCGGGGAAATCCCGGTCCTCTTTTTGCGTTCGAGAAGATTTATGTGGGGACGGCCGAGGGCGGCTGTCCCCACATTGGCTATGCCGCGGCTTCTGCCGTGTCTCGCAGGCTCTTTACCTTGTCATGCGCAGCCAGCACGCTGGCAGCCTGCCGGCGGACAATCTGTGCGATATTTTCCGGCAAATCTCCAGTCACTGCTTTCTGATAGGCATCTTTGGCGGTGTCCTCACCGTGTTCCAGCCAATCCAGGATTGTCTTATCGCCGCCACCCAAGCCGACTTTCGTGTCAACCCAGGCGCGATGCAGGGCTCCGACCACCGAGCCGGAAACTTTCTTGTCCGGCTTGCCTAACCGGATCAACTCCGCTTCGAGTTCCCCGGCAAAGCGCGCACGCTCCAGGCTCTGCTCGTTGAAAAAAGTCTTCAGGTCACTTCGCTTCACGTGCGTCGCGGCCTCCAGGTAGCCCTTTTGTCCGTCCTTGCAGACTTCAATCAGTTTTTCCAGCACACTAACCACGTTATTTTCGTCCATAATAGCCTCCTGAATTTTGGATGCAGTCTGGCAATCGGGGTTTGGCGGCATTCTCCCCGTAGAATTAGGAAGAGAAGTAGTCGTGCTCTAAAATCAAATCGAGAGAAAACGTGTTGGGAGAACCATGACGAAACGGAAATCGAAGGGTGCGTACATGATTTCCTCAGTAGCGGAAATGTATGGGATTCATCCTCAGACGCTGCGGCTCTACGAGCGCGAAGGTCTGCTCAAGCCGTCGCGGACTGAAGGTAACACGCGCCTCTACACTGACGAAGACTTGCAGCGGTTGGAATTCATTTTGTCGCTGGCCCGCGACCTGGGGGTCAATATCAGCGGCATGGCCATCATCCTGCAAATGCGCGAGCGCATGGAAGAAATGCAGCGGCAGATTCAGGAGTTCGTGCAATACATCCAGCAGGAGGTTCTGACCCGTGCCAACGCCGCCGCCGATCCCTCGAAGGGGGCGATTGTGCCGGTGAGAAGGGCGATTGTAATGCCGACCGTCCCGTCAGCAAAGAGGCGATAGTTTTCCAACCTGCGTCGTTCAGGCTCGCTCCGTCCTCCGCACCGTCATCCTCCACTCCGGCAGAGGTATCATCTAGGGTCACCATGCTCCCCTTCAAACTCGTCTATAGCGATGCTTATTACCTGCCGATTGGGGATCATGTTTTCCCTGCTGAAAAATACAAGCGGGTTCACGATCGGCTGATTGCGAGTGGCGTCGCCGATGCTACAGACTTCCTGGAGCCGCAGCGTGCGACGGATCAGGACATTCTTCTCGTGCACACGCCGGAGTACGTGCACAAACTGAAGACCGGCACGCTCAGCCCTCGCGAAGAAATGGAGATGGAAGTTCCCTACTCACGCGAGCTAGTGGAGGCGTTCTGGCTGGCCGCGGGGGGCTCGATCCTGGCAGCGCGCCAATCCTTAACCGACCGCGTGTGCATCAGCATTGGCGGCGGCTTTCACCATGCCTTTCCCGACCACGGCGAGGGATTCTGCATGATTCATGACGTTGCCGTGGCCATCCGACGGCTGCAGCGCGACGATAAGATTCGTACCGCAATGACCGTGGATTGCGACGTGCATCACGGTAACGGCACGGCCGCGATTTTTGCGGGAACGCGCACCGAGAGCGTGCCTTTGCCGTCGGTTTCGACCCCGATGCTGAATCAAGAATGGGCGGCAAAAAGCAGAATGCGCGGGGCTCACGCCGGTGACGTGTTCACCATCTCGCTGCACCAGCACAACAACTATCCGCTATGGAAGCCGCCGTCGTCGATTGATGTGGACTTGCCGGATGGCACTGGCGACGACGATTACCTGGCCTGGCTCGACAACGCCCTTAGTTCCGGCCTGCGCCAGTTTGAACCTGATCTGCTGTGCTATGTCGCCGGCGCCGATGCCTATCGCGAAGATCAATTGGGCGGCCTCGATTTAACTATTGAAGGATTGAAGAGGCGCGATGCACTCGTGTTCCGCGTGGCCCGCGCCCGCGGTATTCCCGTCATGGTGACCTACGCCGGCGGCTATGCACAGAAAATGGAAGACACTGTCACCATTCATAGCAATACGGTCGTCGCGGCAAAGGAAGTTTTCGGGTGAGCTTCGACTGGGCTCACTCGCGTCATTCAGACTTCGGTTTTGCAGCGGAGCACTACGCGATCCTTCGATGATGTTGCCTGTTGGTAACTCCTCGCCGGTTACGGTTGATTCGGGCTGTGATCATCCAGAGAACTGTTAACATACTTATATTCAGTAAGTTGGCTCGATTACTCTGGTGGTTCTACTCCCTTCGGATAGATTGCCGGACCCAGTCTACCCGCCTATAATCGTCTTACTCTGGTTCAGAATTCTCCGTCAGGTTCCGGGTAGAACATCAGGAGGGCGAAGTTTGTCTGTATGCCCTTCGAGCAAGATTCGGTGAAAGGAAAACGCCCGGATTATGCGAAAGCGCCTGCAACTCGCATTCATGCTGACGGCCAATACGGCAATCGCGACCTCCCTCTCTATATGCGTATTTTTTGCAGCGCCCGTGGTGTGGGCGGCGGAAGGCGACCGGTCGTCTGAGACGATTACGCCCACGGAGGAGCACGGGCGCAAGATTTATGTGAACGAGGCTGTGCCGGTTCCAAAACATGCAACGCAGGGTGCTGAGTCCAGGCGGTCGTCGCTGGTGTATTGGAGCAGCAAAGATAGCCGGTGGAAGCCGGTGCCTTCGGCGGGCACGGCCTCGATGAGGGCCGCGCGTTCGGCGGCGGCTGAAGTCACCCAGTACTTCGGGCACGAGTCGGTGCAATCGGCCAATGCGAAGATCGTGGCTGCCAATGCCCGCGAACATCAGGCCTCGCAGGAGGAAATCAATTCGTCAATCGTGATGGCTGCTGCCCGGCACAATGTGGATCCTAACCTGGTGCGCGCGGTGGTCAAGGTGGAATCGAACTTCAACTCCAATGCGGTTTCGCGCAAGGGAGCGATGGGCCTGATGCAGTTGATGCCGTCGACGGCGCGGTCGTTGAAGGTGAAGAATCCATTTGATCCCGACCAGAACGTGGATGCGGGGGTGCGGCATCTCAAGCAACTTCTTGAAAACTATGGCGGCAACGTCGATTTGACTCTGGCCGCATATAACGCGGGCTCGGGCGCGGTGGCGCGCAGTGCGGGAATCCCGCGCTTCGCGGAAACGCAAAATTATGTGCGGCGGATTACCAACCTCTATTACGGCGGATTTGACCTTTCTCCGTCGGGTTCCAGGCGCGATCCCGTGCGGGTTCAACGAGATGCGCGAGGCGTGCTTTACATCAGCAACACGGATTAAAATTACGGCATCTGTTTAAGAAGTCTTTATCTCGTTATCTATTTCGTTACTCTCAGGTACCAAGGCAGTTCCACTGCAACGGCGGATCGAGACAGTTACGGACCGACGACTTTGAAGATGACATGGAGCCAGCGCGGTCGGCGCTGGGGAGCGCTGCTGTTGCTGATGGCCCTCTCCGGAGTGCCGGCCTATGCCCGGACTCGTGCTCATCATAGCGAAGCCTGGGCTCGCGGGCGCTTTGTCAATGCAGAGAGGATGCGGGAAGCGCTTAACGGACGCCCTCCAGCTGAGCGCACGCGGCGTGATTACCAGCGCGTCCTCGACGCCTATCGCAACATTTATTACGGGGCGCCTACCTCTACTAAGGCGGACCCCAGCGTGGTGGCCGTGGCGGAGACGCTGGTGGAGATGGGACGCCGCTTCGACGACGACAAGATTCTGAATGAGGCGATTGCGCAATATAAGTTTTTGCGGCGGGAGTATCCGGGCAGCAAATATCGTTGCGACGCCTTGTTCACCATCGGTGAAATCTACAAAGACGATCTGAACGATTCCCGTCAGGCCCGCGCCACTTTTGAGGAGTTTCTGCACCGCTATCCGCAGAACCGGCTGGTTGAAGACGCGCAGCGGGAGGTCGCGGATCTCGATCGGGAAGCAGATCGCGAGAAAAAGGCTGAGGCACGGAGGCAGAAAAGGGACGGCAAAGAGATTGCCGACAAGAATAAAAGTGCCGACGATGCCGCAGGCAAGGACGTTAATTCTGCTATTGGTTCCAAATCCGATTCCAAAGCCGCGCTTAAGGCCGACGCAGTCGCTGAGCCGCGCTCCGGACACCCGGCGCGCGTGACCGGAATCCGGCATTGGTCCACGCCGGACTATACCCGCGTCGCCATTGATTTGGAGAGCGAGATCAAGTTCGGTTCGCAGCGCATTTCCCATCCCGACCGCATCTTCTTCGATCTGCGCGGCACCAAGCTGGCCTCCACGCTGGTAGGCAAAAGCTTTGACGTGGATGATGGATTCCTGAAGAAGATCCGGGTGGCGCAGTTTCAACCCGGGCGCTCGCGGGTGGTGCTTGAGGTCGACAATCTTTCCGATTACGAAGCTTTTTTGCTGCCTGACCCCTACCGTCTGATCATTGATATTCACGGCAAGAATAATCGCAAGAACATGCACGCGAAGTTGCTGCAAGACAGCGCGGCCATGGCTGACGTGGAAGCTCCGCCGACTGGTGGATCCCACGCCGATGGTCAAACGGCGGAAGAATTGACCCCCGAAGAGGCATTGAAGCAAGCCGAGGCTCGGGTGAAGGGGGAGTTACGCGCCGAGGCAGGAAAGGCTCCAGTCAACAGATTAGACGTGGGCGACGAGGCGAAGATTACTCCTAAGGGGGTCGACGCCGGTTCCAAGGCGCATTCATCGGCTCCGACTAAGCGCGCTTCTGCGAGAGATGCGAAAGATAAGAGCACGACGCCGGCCGTCACCAAGGTTGTGGTCGATGCGGACGAGGATGATGAAGTTCCTCCGGCACCGAGCCATGGGAGAAGCAAGGCTTCGTCGCGAATAGCTTCGAGTCGGGCAAAAGAGCTGGACATGCGGGAAGCGAAACCTACGGCCAGTGGCGACCGCTCGCTGATTCGCGCCCTGGGACTGAAGATCGGCAAGATCGTGATCGATCCTGGGCACGGCGGCCACGATACCGGGACCATCGGTCCCGATGGGTTGAAAGAAAAAGATCTGGTGCTGGAGGTCGGCCGTCGACTGGGCAAGCTGCTACAGACGCGGCTCGGGGCCGAAGTGGTTTATACGCGCAAGAACGACACGTTCATTCCGCTTGAGACTCGCACCGCAATCGCCAACCAGGAGCGCGCCGATCTGTTCATCTCGATTCACGCCAACTCAAGCAATGATTCTGAGGCACGGGGCGTGGAAACCTATTACCTGAACTTCACTTCCTCGCCGGAAGCACTGGAAGTGGCGGCGCGGGAAAATGCGGTTTCGGAGAAATCCATTTACGAGCTGCAGGATCTGGTGAAGAAAATCGCGATGAAGGAAAAAATTGAAGAGTCGCGAGAATTTGCCGGGGATGTTCAGGAGTCGCTGCACAGCGGGCTGGCGGTCAAGAGTCCTGCGATCCGCGACCGCGGAGTGAAGAAGGCGCCGTTCATCGTCCTCATTGGCGCCAACATGCCGTCAATCCTGGCGGAAATTTCGTTTGTGAGCAATCCCACAGACGAACATCGCCTGGAGACGAGCGAATACCGGCAGCGCATCGCCGAGTCGCTTTATCGTGGGATCGCGAAGTATGTTGATGGGTTGAGCGGAGTGAAAATGGCCAGCAAGCTGGACAAAGCCGCCGGCCAATAAGTGCTGCCGCCTACTGAATCGAGCTTCCAACTTGCGAAAAGACGCTGGATGCGTTCGAACCGATTAGCCGAACGGTGCCTACCACGATCACCAGGATCACCGCCAGCATTACAGAGTACTCGGCGATGTCCTGACCTTCTTCATCTGACCAAAGATTGCGCAATGAATATCGCATAGTTTTTCCTCTCTTCAGTATGCAGTTGCTGCCCTGGCAACCGCCGACAGTGAAGCAAGTTGGCGTTTGTAGTCGGCAAAATTCAGTCCCCACGCCTCACTGTCCTGAGTTACCGCCCGCAGCCCGACTTGAAACTCGGATGTACCCTCCAGTTTTCTCGTCCAAACGACGCGAAACAGAATTTTTCGCTGTCGATAGAAAACTGCAATCTCATCGAGAGCGTTTAATTGATGCCGCACCGAGCCCAATCGCACTCCATCCGGGGTGACGTCCAGCGTGTGCACGAGGTCATCAAAAGTGTTCCCGGCGCTATCTGTGCCTTTTACTCGAACGGGAAGAACTGCCTTGGTGCGAGCCCCCCGCCGCTGATCCGTGTCCATACTGACTGACCCCATTCTGTTACCCAAAGATAGTTTGCCGCAGGAGTGTCCTTATGAAAATGGCCCCGATGTGTAGGCCGGAGGCACGAAGGTAACATGCTAACTTACGGCAAAATAAAGGGGTTGCGGACCTTTCTGAGCTTTTCTTTTGGGGCACCCGGCCATGAGATTCCGCGGGAGACCGTCATCGACCTGCCCGCGAGATCTTTCGACTTCGCTAAGGGCAGGCTCTTCACTTCGCTTGAGGAGCGGCTCCGTTCCGGATGACTCCTACTGGAGTAGGCCTGTCGGCACTTGTAGCGCGATATTCGAACTGCATCACTATTACTGCATCACTTAGAGTGGCCAGCATTGTGAAACCTTTCCGGCCGCGGTGTGGTCTAATTGGAAGAAGAGTTCTGCGCTGCGGGGCCATTCATGAGTTTTTCCCGTTCTGTCGGTAATGTTATTGCTCTTGCATTTCTGCTGGGTCTGGCCCTTGCGGCCGACCCGTTATTGGGCCAGACGCAGGCGCGTCCTTCAAACATCCGTTCTTCAAACCCGGAACCGGCTCTGCTGCCGCAACAATTTGGGGGATGGGAGATGCAGGGCTCTCCACAGACGAGCACGGACCCCGCAGCCGCGGATCCTACCGATGTCGCGGTTCTCAAGGAATACCGCTTCACGGACTTGGCTTCGTCAACGTACACGCGTGACGATGGGCGAACGTTGAAAATCAGGGCCGCGCGTTTCGCCGACGCCTCAGGGGCGTTTGGCGCTTACACGTTTTATCTGCAGCCGGAGATGACAAAAGAGCAGATCGGCGATCAGGGAGCATCTTCGGGACAGCGCGTGCTCTTTTACCGAGGGAATGTGGTGGTGGACGCGCATTTCAGCAAAGAATCTGCCATGTCGGGAGCGGAGTTACGTGAGCTAGCCGGAGTGCTGCCCCATCCCAACGGAAATGCCGCCAACTTGCCGACGTTTATCGAATTCTTGCCGCGGCGGGGGTACGTTGCGAACACGCAGAAGTACGTAATGGGGCCCGCAGCATTGGCAGCGTTGGCGCCGCCGGTCTCCGCCGACTTCGTTGACTTCAATGCGAGTTCAGAAGTGACTTTGGCCCGCTACGACACATCCAGCGGAGAAGCGACGTTGATGTTGATTTCTTATCCAACGCCGCAACTAGCTGCGGAACATCTGCGCCGAATTGATGCGGCACATCACATGACGCAGCCGCAAAACGGAGTTTCGAGCGTTGAAAATGCGGGTCCGTTCTTCGACAAGCGTTCGGGACCCATTCTCGCGATTGCGACGGGACCTATCTCCGATAGCGACGCGAAGTCTCTGCTGGGCATGGTGAATTACGAGGCCAGCGTCACTTGGAATACTCCGAGCGATAATCCGCAAGCGCGCGATCTGTACATGTTGATTCTTAACATCGTGATTCTTTGTGCGATTGTGGGCGGACTTGCGATTGTGGCAGGGGTGGCGTTTGGTGGAATCCGGATTCTGATGAAGCGTTGGTATCCTGACAAGGTTTTCGACCGGCCGGAGCAGATGGAATTCATCTCGCTTCATCTCACAGAAGCTGCGGTGAAGGGGGCCTCTCAAAGCGGCACGGATGCGGGTCGGCAGGCACCCCAAAACCCCGCGTGACGACGAGTAAGTAGCTTTAAATAGATCGTCTTACAGGGGCCGAGTGGAGTTTTCGTCTCAATTTGCTACACTCGCAGGAAGTATTGATTAATTCTATAAATCGTTGAAAACAAAGACATTTATTTCACAAAAATCCCTTGACACCCCCGTTTTTGGACTCATAAGATTTGTCGCAGAAAGTTTTGACGGATTTTAATGCTCCGTTGGAACTATTCTCCCTTGAAGAAGAGGCCGCCCTGTTGCCGGGTGGCCTTTTCGTTTTGCAGTTCTTTGCGCGGAGTGAAGTTCGAGACTGCGCGGAAAGAGGAACCGTTCGGACGCGCGAGACGGGAACTCTTTCAAGTTTTCTGCGTATCATCTGTTGTGGGTATTTAACGCGTAGGTTGGCAAACCCGTCGAGGGGGAATTCATGTTCTGCGATGGATGCGGCACTGCGATGCAACCGGGTCAGGCGTTTTGCAGCAACTGCGGCAAACAGATCGTCGGCCCAATCTCGCTAGTCCAGCCGCGGCCGGGTCGCGTGCAGGAGCATGTTCGGCTGCTGGGACTGTTCTGGCTGGCACTGTCGGCGTTCAACACCATTGCCAGCGTCATTCTTTATGTCATTGCCAACACGTTGTTCGCTCATATGCGTGAGTTGGGAGCGCCCGAAGCGCCAACTTCTTTCCTTAGACCTCTTCTCAGCGTAGTCGCTATGTTGGTGTTGGTGAAGGCCGGACTCGGATTCATTGCCGGATGGGGTTTGTTGCAGCATGAGCCCTGGGCGCGAGTAGTGGCTCTCGTTCTGGCATTCCTCTCTTTGTTTACTAACATTCCGTTTGGAACGGCGCTCGGCATTTACACGATGTGGGTGTTGCTACCTACGCGCTCGGAACAGGAATATGACGCTTTGGTTCAAGCGCGAGCAGCATAGGATCCCCGGTCACTTCTGTTAGTGCCTCCGTTTGACGTCTTAACGAATCTTGGTGGAGCTGCGCTCAAACGGACAGCCGAGGGCGGCTGTCCCCACATGCCCCTTACGTTCTGGCCAAGTTCCTTCTCACGCTGCTAAACTGACACGTTTGGATGGTCGATTCTGATCGGTCTGGTCGAGTTCTTCGGGAAAAATCATGTTGAAGCCAGGTGACATTGCGATTGTGAGTGGGGCGCGTACGCCCTTTGGCCGGTATTGTGGCAAGTTGAAGGACTTTACCGCGCAGGAGTTGGGCGCGATTGCCGCCAAGGGCGCGATGGAGCGGGCGCAGGTCGATCCTAAGGAGGTCGATCACGTGGTGTTTGGCAACGCGCAGCAGACCTCTGGCGATGCTCTGTATGGGGCGCGGCACGTGGGATTGCGTGCCGGGCTGCCGATTGAGACTCCGGCGTTGACAGTGAACCGGTTGTGCGGATCGGGCATGCAATCGATTGTGAATGCGGCGCAGATGATTCAGTTGGAAGAGGCGAAGGTGGTGGTGGCGGGCGGGATGGAGGCCATGTCGCAAGCGCCGTTTGTGATTCGCGGGCGCGATGGATTTACGCTGGCGCCCGGTGGGAAGCTGGAAGATTCGCTGATGGTGGCGCTGCTGGATACGTACTGCGGGCTTTATATGGCGAATACAGCGGAGCTTTACGGCGAGGAGCAAGGGATCGCGCGGCAGGCGCAGGATGAGTTTGCGCTGCGCTCGCAGAAGTGCGCAGAGGATGCGTATAAGGCGGGAAGACTTCAGGAAGAATTGGTGCCGGTGCCGCTGCGAAATCATAAGGGCGAGGCGACCGGGGAGTCGCTGACCGAGGATGATCACCGGCGTCCGCAGACCACAATGGAAGGGCTAGGAAAGTTGCGGGCGGCGTTCGGAAAAAATGGGACTGTGACCGCAGGGAACGCGAGCGGCATCGTGGATGGCGCGGCGGCGGTGGTATTGATGTCGATGGAGGAAGCGCGCAAGCGGAATCTGATGCCACTGGGACGGATCGTCAGTTGGGGGATTGCCGGAGTGGAGCCGAAGTTGATGGGGCGCGGTCCGGTGCCGGCGTCGAAGATCGCACTGCAGAAGGCGGGGATGTCGCTGGAGTATATGGATTTGATTGAAGTAAATGAGGCGTTTGCGGCGCAGTATCTGGCGGTGGAGAAAGAATTGGGGTTAGACCGCGAGAAAGTAAATGTGAATGGCGGGGCGATTGCGCTGGGGCATCCGCTGGGCGCGACCGGGACGCGGCTGGTGATCACGCTGCTGTACGAGTTGCGGCGGCGGAAGAAGAAGTATGGGCTGGCAACGGCGTGCATCGGCGGCGGGCAGGGGATTGCGATGATTGTGGAGACGCTGCTGAATTTTTAGCCACGGGTTTTTACGGATTCGCGCGGATGAAAAAGTCCGGCACTGCCAGCAAGATACATAGGTCCTTCGCTTCGCTCAGCATGACAACGCTAATTTTTCGGGGCATTAACTATGGAGATTAAGAAAGTCGGTGTCCTCGGTTGTGGGTTGATGGGTTCCGGCATTGCGCAGGTTTGCGCGATGGCTGGATTTGACGTCACGGTGCTTGAGGTTGATCAGAAGTTTCTGGAAAAAGGATTTGTCGGGATTGATAAGTCGCTGACGAAGTTTGCCGAGCGGCCGGTGGAGAAGGGCGGGATCACGGCGCAGCAGAAGGACGCGATTAGAGCGCGACTCCAGGGGACGACCAAGAAAGCCGACTTGGCGGATTGCGACATTGTGATTGAGGCCATCATCGAGAACGTGGAAGAGAAGAAGAAGATGTATGCGTCGATCGACGCGATTGTGAAGAAGGATGCGATTTTTGCTTCGAACACTTCTTCCATTTCGGTGACGGAGTTGTTGACCGCGGTGAAGCGTCCGGAGAGATTTATTGGGCTGCATTTTTTTAATCCGGTACCGTTGATGAAGCTGGTCGAAGTGGTGCGGACGATTGCTACTTCCGACGAAGTTTACGAGACGGCCTACGAGTTCGGAAAAAAGCTGGGCAAGGTTCCAGTGCGGACTTCGGACAAGACGGGATTCATTGTGAACCGGCTGCTGGTGCCTTATTTGCTCGACGCGATTCGCGCGTATGAAGAGGGTGTGGGGTCGATCGAGGATATTGATAGCGCAATGAAGCTGGGATGCGGGTATCCGATGGGGCCGTTCACGCTGCTGGATTTTGTGGGGCTGGATACGACTTATTACATCACGCATGTGATGTATGACGAGTTCAAGGAACGGCGGTTTGCATCGCCTCCGCTACTGAAGCGGATGGTGATGGCAGGGTGGTACGGCCGGAAGTCGGGGCGCGGGTTTTATGATTATGCGGATCCGGAGAAGCCGAAGGCGAATAAGCTGTAGCGTTCTGTCATCCTGAGCGGAGCAGGAACTTCGCGAAGCGAAGTTCTTGCGCTGTCGAAGGATCCCTTTCAGCTACTTGTGACGATGGACGCGGAGTGGCATTTTTATCACGCGTATTTTGAGAGAACTCCTATTCAAGCCGTCGGTTAGTGAAGCTGATAGGGATCCTTCGACTCCGCAAACCAATTCGCTTTGCGAATCGGTTTGCTGCGCTCAGGATGACAGGGCGTTCTGGGTGGTGAATTTATGAACTTTGAAAACATACTTTTGGAAAAGAAAAACGCGATCGCTTACGTCACCGTCAACCGGCCTAAGGTGCTCAATGCACTCAACATGGCCACCATGGAGGAGTTGCGATCGGCGTTCCACGATATCAAGAATGACAAGAATATTCGCGTGGTGATTTTTACCGGCGCGGGGGAGAAGGCGTTTATTGCGGGGGCGGACATCGGCGAACTGGCCAAGCATGATGCAGTTTCGGGGAAAGAGTATACGCATCGCGGGCAGTCGGTACTGAATTTGATTGAGAATCTGGGGAAGCCGGTGATTGCCTGCATCAATGGATTCGCGCTGGGCGGGGGATGCGAGATTGCGATGGCTTGTACCATTCGGCTCGCCAGTGAGAATGCGAAATTGGGGCAGCCGGAGGTGAAGCTGGGGATTATTCCGGGGTATGGAGGATCGCAGCGGCTGCCGCGGCTGGTGGGCAAGGGGCTGGCGATGCAAATGGTGCTGGCGGGGGAGATGATTACGGCGCAGGAAGCGCATCGCATTGGGCTGGTGAATGAAGTTGTCTCGGCGGGCGAGTTGATTGCGCGGGCGGAGGCGATTGCGGTGAAGATTATTGCGAACGCTCCGCTGGCCGTGCAGTATGCGATGGAGGCCGTCAATAAGGGGTTGGAAATGACGCTGGCCGAGGGGCTTTATTTGGAGGCAACTCTGTTTGGCGTGTGCTGCGCCACGGAAGATAAGAAGGAGGGGACTATGGCGTTTCTGGAGAAACGGGCGGCGGGGTTTAAGGGGAAGTAACTTCTGTAGCCACGGATTGGCGCGGATTTGCACGGATCAAACAGGTCACCGCAGAGACACAGAGGCACAGAGAAAATCACGAAGAAGAAAAAAACATTGAAAGTGGAAAATCCTCCCAAGGCCAAATTCCCTGCGCTTGAAGGAAAGCTGGACGCGAGCGGGCTTCGCTTCGCGATCGTGGTCGCACGATTCAATGCATTCATAACGGAACGGCTTTTGCAGAGTGCTTGCGACGGGCTGCTACGGTCCGGGGCATTGCGCAAGGATATTGAGATCGTTCGTGTTCCGGGAGCTTTCGAGATTCCGTCGGCGGCACGGACTTTGGCGCTTACTGGGAAATATGATGCCGTCATTTGTCTCGGATGTCTGCTGCGGGGGGAAACGGCGCATTACGACGTGATCGTCAACGAGGTCACGCGAGGGATTGGGCAGTCGGCGCAGGAGACTGGAGTGCCGCATGCGTTTGGGGTGCTGACTTGTGAATATCTCGAGCAGGCGATTGATCGGGCCGGGCTGAAGATGGGGAACAAGGGGTTTGAGGCGGCGCTGGCGGCGGTGGAGATGGCGTCGTTGAAGCAAGCTCTCAGCTCTCAGCTCTCAGCTGTCAGCCAAAAGCAGGCTCCTCGTTCTCGCTCCGCGAGGCGTCGGAATGACAAACCTACGAAGAAGGCGTCGAAGACTAAGGGACGCAAATAACCTTCCTGCAGTAGACCGTCCTCTACAGTAAACTGGCAACTGACTGCTGACAACTACCTCTATGGGGACTCGCCGCAAATCTCGGGAAATGGCGTTGCAGATGTTGTTTCAATCGGACATGGGGAAACAGGATGCGGAGCAGGTCCGGCGCACGTTCTGGGCGGAGCATGGGACGGCCAGCGCTGAGGTGCGGGGATTTGCGGACGATCTTTTTCGGGTGGCTGTCGATCGGAGCGGGGAGATTGACGGTCTGATTGAGCGGCATGCGGAGCATTGGCGGATGGAGCGCATGGCTGCGGTGGATCGCAATCTCCTGCGAGCGGCGGTGGCGGAGATGATGGCCTATCCGGAGACGCCACGGGCGGTAGTGATCAATGAAGCGCTGGAAATTGCGCGGAAGTTTTCCAGTCCGGAGTCCGTGCACTTCGTGAACGGAGTGCTGGACAGTGTGGGGAAAGAGTTGCAGGGTAGTTGCCAGTAGGTGGTTCTCATTCCTCAGTTCCTCTCTATCGAGGATTTTTCTTTTTCTCCACGCGGTTCCCGACGGCCGGCAGGATGCCGGCGCTATATTGCAGCGCGGACTGAGAACTGACAATTGGTTTACGGTCTGGCGGCGATTAAGTTTAAGGTGCACGGGGTCGAGGTGGGTGTGTGGGTGCAAAAGGGATTCAGGTAGTCCGGCAGGTTGGGAAATGAGAGTTGGACCTGATCGCTGCCCCCGAGTCCGGTGCTGACCTCGTGGAGCAGGCCATCGCTGCCTGCGACTAGAATTGTGCCGGCATCCACGCTCATATCCGCGCTGAGAGGAGTGGCGTTGCCTGTGAGTTCAATGCCGCTGGTCACGGCACCTGCAGCAAAATTATAGACGAGGATGCTGGCATTACCCGCGGCGAGAACGTAGAGTTGCGAGCCGTCCGCTGAGGCGAAGAAGTTGACGGGCTGGATTGGCCCCTGGCCCAGTTCGACGCGTTGCGCCAGGCGGTTGGGGTCGCCGCTAACAAACGTCAGTATTTGGGGGCAGAGGGTTCCCGGCACTGCCGGAGAGATTGTGGACGTAATGATGTCGAACCCGGTCGCATCCAGCACGAACACATGCGTCCCATCGGGAATCGTGTTTCCGTAGGAGTCTCTGCCTTCAAGGTGTACGCCCGGCAGTACTTTCATGAATAAGGGATTGGCGGGCAAGGGCACGGCGGCAGCCGAGACCTGAGTATTACAGGTGTTGAAGGCGGTAAGATTCGCCGGACCGCCATTGGCGGCGGCCTCTGCTACAAAGGCGAATGCGCCATTCGGGGAGAAGGCGACGCTGTTCGCGTTGGCTGGCCCGGCAAGAGAAATCGGTCCCTGCAAGGCTTGCAGCGGCGAGTAGACATAAAGCGAGCTGCCACCGTTTCCGAAGATGAATGCCTTCAATCCGTCTGGCGAGAACGCAGCCGCGACGGCTTGAGAAATATTCAGCGCACTGGCTGACAGCGAATTCGCACTGGCGGCATTGACGATGTAAACCTGATTCGGGGTGTGCAGGGTGTCGGAGAAGACCGCTGTGCTTCCGTCGTTGGAGGTGGCCAGCACCTTTCCGGTCACTGTTCCGAGTCCGGTAAAGGGGTTGTTATTGGTGCCGAAATTCGCCGGATTGATGATCAGCGCTCCGAAGTCGCTTCCCATAAAAGCCTTATCGCCGGCGGGATCGAAGAGCAGTGAATTTGGCGAAGTAGGGATGGGATTTTCCGCACCCGGCGTCGCCCTAGCGGTTGAGAGGCTATAGATGGATGTGCTGCAGGTTGTTGGAGGCAGATGGGCACATCCGGTACTGGTTGCAAGCAAGGATGCTGTGGCAGGGGGGCCAGTGACCAGGCCAGAGATGGGGGTCTCGGCGTATACCGGGACAGGGATAAGCTGCTGGCAACTGATCAGTTGAGGAAACTGCGCGTGAAAGAACTGGGTGCAGGCTGCGATGGCAGCCGGTGTGGAAAGTGACGCGGGTACGAGCGGATATCCGATGTTGCAGGTCGGCGGAGAACAAGAAGCAGTTATGGACCCGGAGCCCGGCAATGGGGTTTTGAGCGTACAGGACTGCAGACATCCCGCGGCTCCGGCGCCCACTACATTGGGTTGGGATGCGCTCCACGTCAAAGGAACTCTGCTGAGAACGATTCCATTGTTCGTGTTCGGCAGGGAGGTGTTGCCCATTATATCGGTGAGGACAGCTGTGGCAGTTTGCGAGCTTGTTGTGGAGGAGGATGTGACGAAGGTGGTTTGCCCGGTTTGCTGAGACCCTGGGAGGCCCACTTCGAGGGCGATGCTTTGAATGGGGCAAGTCTCAAAGAAATCGAGGACTGGCGAGGTCGTCCCTTGTGAATTCCGGTACTGCGGCTGATGGAACGACGAACTGGAAACTCCGCTGGCAGATGCGAAGACCTGAGTCATTCCCGGAGCGAAGGCTATCGCTGTACCCTGATTGGTGGGAAAGTTGTAGGCAGTATTGACGAGTCCGGCCAGGTTCACCACCGCTGGATTTTGGGCCGAGAAGGTGAAAGGACCGACCGACGCGGTAACGTCCGAACCTTGACTGAAAGCATGCGCCTCCAACGTCATGGATTGACCTTGAGAAAGACAAGGCTCCTGAACCGGGACGCCATCGAGCAGAACTCCATTGACGGTGATGTTGTCGATCGCCGGATGCACGAATACGTAAGTAGGAACGCTGGATTCACCGAGAGCGGAGGCGGTTACTAGCGCCACACCCGTACCTCCGGGGGTACAGGTAGTGAAAGCGACGTCCCAGTGTCCGGCACAAGCGACGCCGTTGGGCGCGATATTCAAAATCGCCGTATCGCTGGACGAATAGGTAATAGGAACGTTGAGGTTAGTGCCGGTCGCTGTTTGCGCCGATGCGCTGAAAGCGAAACTGGCACCGAGGTCGACCGAGGTGTTGCTGCTGGGAGTGAGATTGACCCTTCCGGGAAAGAGCGGAGGGCCAGCTTTGGTGCCCTTGCCGCAGCCGGTAATGCTCCATAAAGATAGGATTGCAACCGCCAACCGCAAAATCTTAGAAAGCGACCGACCCATGCACCCTCTTAAACATTGCTCTGGCTCTGCGTTCTGAAATTGCTCAAGAACGAGCCGTCGAATGAATTGGAAAACTTGTAGTGTAGAGGCTAGAGGCGGAATCAGCAAGCGCGGCACGAATCCGGCGCGCAGCGAGGCGGATTCCGATCGTCCGGTGAGTGGGATGCAAAAACACGGGTTGACGATGTTTGCACGCACTTGCTATAGTGGTTTGGTTCCGCGAGTTCATCCAAGCTTGTTGTGTACTGTGGGTTTTGCTGCCGCGTGGGCAGAGAACCTGCAGTGAAGCTGTTGAGAAATGCGTTTCCGGATGAAGTTCTATTTCGGAAACTTTCCTCGCTGAAACGTTCCTGCGGTGCCTTCCGCCCTATTGTGGAAGGATATGCAGGGCAGGGCTGACGAAACGGAGTGCCCCCGGAGTTTGGCCGGCGCCACCGTCGGCAGCGAAAGTCTTAAGGGAATCCAGAATCTCTCGGCGCCAGCGGCACGAACGAAGTTGCGCGGTGAGAAGTAATGGTTGGCATTAAGCTGGCCATGCCCACGGATGCGCGTCTAGAACAGGATTTGAAGCAGGATTGAACTGTGCCGCCTGCGCGATAAGGCAGGATGCTGCGCGGCTAGGAGTGGCAAAGAGTGCCCACGTTTAACCAGTTGGTGGCTCAGGGTCGCAAGCGGCCCCGTTATAAGACGGCCAGCCCTGCCTTGCAGGGATGTCCGCAAAAGCGCGGTGTGTGTACCCGCGTGTATACGCAGACGCCTAAGAAGCCCAACTCGGCTTTGCGTAAGGTTGCGCGCGTCCGCCTGACGAATGGAATAGAAGTGACGACGTATATTCCCGGCGTCGGCCATAACTTGCAGGAGCACTCGATTGTGCTGATTCGCGGTGGCCGTGTGAAAGATCTGCCGGGTGTGCGTTATCACGTGATTCGCGGAACGCTGGATGCGGTGGGCGTTGCCGGCCGCATGCAAGGGCGTTCGAAGTACGGAGCGAAGCGGCCGAAGAAAGGCTAAGACCTAAGACAGGGTTTCAATGTTTCAGAGTTTCAAGGTTTCAATGTCACGACCCTGCGACGGATCGTCTAAACCTTGAAACCTTGAAACTTTGAAACTTTGAACCTCAGCAAGAAAACTAGGGAGCTTAACAGCTGATGCCACGAAAAGGACATATCGCAAAGCGGACCGTTCCGGCCGATGCCGTTTATCAATCGGATCTGGTGACGAAGTTTATTAACTCGATGATGTGGCAGGGCAAGCGCTCGACCGCCGAGGGCATCTTCTATGAAGCGTTGGCGAAAGTGCAGGAAAAGGGCGGCGACGAAGCGTTGAAGCTCTTCAAGAAGGCCGTCGAGAACGCCAAGCCGCTGCTCGAGGTGAAGACCCGCCGTGTGGGTGGCGCCAACTATCAGGTGCCGGTCGAGGTGAATGCCGACCGCCGGACGTCGCTGGGGATTCGCTGGCTGATTACTTATGCCCGGTCCCGCGGCGAAAAGGGAATGGTCGACAAGTTGACCAACGAGTTGTTGGACGCCGCCGCTGGTAAGGGCGCGGCAATCAAGAAGAAGGAAGATGTGCATCGCATGGCGGAAGCGAATAAGGCGTTTGCGCATTACCGGTGGTAGGAACGATTGAGCAATTGGGCAATTTAGTAATTGGGTAATTGACAAGGCGAGGATTTCGGTTTCTTGGTTTTCAATTACCAAATTCCCTCAATTTCCCAATTACCCAATCAGAAACAAAAAATTGGAGCCCTAGAAAGAGTTAATTGTCGTGCCCAGAACAGTTCCATTAGAGCGCTGCAGAAACATCGGCATCATGGCCCACATCGATGCCGGGAAGACCACTACGACGGAGCGCATCCTGTTTTATACGGGACGGACGCACCGCATCGGAGAGGTGACCGAAGGCACTGCGACCATGGACTGGATGGAGCAGGAGCAGGAACGCGGCATCACAATCACGTCCGCGGCAACGACCTGCACCTGGCGCGACATTCGCATCAACATT
>CAWHTJ010000010.1:0-638092 GCA_963832235.1 uncultured Acidobacteriaceae bacterium
AATTGGCGGGGTCGACGGGACTCGAACCCGCGGCCTCTGCCGTGACAGGGCAGCGTTCTAACCAACTGAACTACGTCCCCGGTTTCTGTACGGAATGCCAGATGGTGGGCAGTGCAGGACTCGAACCTGCGACCTCCTGCTTGTAAGGCAGGCGCTCTAACCAGCTGAGCTAACCGCCCCTCGTACCTTCGCGCGACCAGACAGGCGCGCTGGTCGGAACTCGATTGAGGGGCATCCGCGCGAACCGCGCCTTCACGAGTATACGCGAGCCAGGAAAAAACGGTCAAACCAAGTTGCCGTAACTTGAACCAACGCGCATCGCCAGCTAACGAAATGCCTGCAACGCCCCCATTCGCGTCGCCCTGCTAGACTGGCTGCGTGCGGCGTTTGATCGTCAACGCAGATGATTTTGGCTTCACTTCGGGCGTGAACCGGGCGCATCGTTGAGGCTCACTCGCGCGGCGTCGTGACTTCTTCGACGCTGATGGCCAACGGTCCGGCTTTCGCAGAGGCGGCTCAACTGGCAAAGACGATCCCGAACTCTGAGCATCGGCTGCCATGTGGTGCTGATCGATGGCCAGCCGGTTCTGGACGCCCAGCAACTTCCCACTCTTACCAGCGCGCACACTTTCGCGATGGCATGATGACTTTCGCGGCGCGCGCGATCGCCGGCCGCATCGACGCCGAAGAAATTATTGCCGAAGCCACCGCGCAGATTCGCAAGATTCAATCGGCCGGAATCGCGGTTTCTCACATCGACACTCACAAACACACCCACTTGTTTCCCAAGATTCTGCGGCCGCTGCTGCGCGCGGCGGCGGACTTGCGGGGTTCGCGCTCTGCGCAATCCCTTTGGACCTCGCCTGCCACTGCGATCGAGCCGACTTCTGTCGCGCCCGGGACTTTGGGCGTCGCTACGCCGAACTTCGCGTCTGAGCCGCTTCGCAGGCAAGTTTCGCGAGGCCGTAGACCGCGAAGGCTTCGCTACGCCGGACGGCACGCTCGGCATTGTAGTCACTGGAGCTCTCGACGAAACGCTGTTCCAGGCGATTGCCCGCAGCATTCCGCCAGGCACCTGGGAATTCGTTTGCCATCCCGGCTATAACGACGCGGATCTGCAGGCGGCCGAGACCCGTCTGCGCGAATCGCGAGAGACGGAACTTCGTGTCCTGACTCTGCCGGCTGCCCGCGAGGTGCTTTCGCAGGAAGGCATTGAGTTGATATCGTATCGCGAACTGGTGGCCAAACCTGTTCGCGCTAGCGTAAGCGCGAGATCCTTTTCGCCATTCCCCTCGCCCCGCGCGCCAGGCCTTACAACTCGGTACTCTCGTAACCTGCCGCCTAAACTGCAAGTAGTATGATGTTTTGCAGACCGCCCTTTTCTATGGGAGGTTCTCCGCTCATGTCGGCCCAAGGGTCAGCTCCGCGCGCGACTCTGGACTTAAAGGTCCGGGTGTGGGGCATGGGCGCCAACAACCAGCCATTCTTTCAGAATGCCATGGCGCAGAATATCAGCGCGACGGGCGCCTGCATCTACGGCATCGAACCCGAATTGAAGGTGGGCGACGTCATCGGCGTGCAGTACGAAGGCAAGAAAGCACGCTGCAGGGTGATCTGGGTGGTCGATGCCGGAGCGCTGAAGAAAACCCAGGTCGGAGTGCAGCTCGTGGCCGACCAGGATTGTCCGTGGGCGCTGGTGCTTCCGGCGGACATGAAGGTGGACGAGCGCACCCAGCAGCGCCACGACAACCGCAGAAAATTCATGCGGCATAAGATTTCCTATCCGCTGGAACTGCGCGACGAGCGCGTGAATACTCCCTTGCGCGTGAATGCCACCGACATCAGTGGAAACGGCTGTTATGTGGAGACCGTGATGCCGCTGGCCGTCGGTACTGCGCTTCGGGTGGACCTATGGATCGAGGACGAACGCACTCTCGCCACACCGCCATGGTTCGCACTCGCGACCCGGTGTTGGCATGGGCATCGAGTTTACGGGCTTGCCGGAAGAATCCAAAGAAGCGATTCCAGGCTCATCTCGATAAGCTCGACCCCGGCATGTCGTTCGGCCCCAAAGAAGGCCAATAACCAGCCGTCTCGCATATTCCCATGACCCGCTCGTGTAAAATCTGCAACCACTGCGCATTCCAGCCATCGAATGACAGAGCAACGAGAAGGCGGCCCCTCGCACATGAAGATCGGAATCACCTGTTATCCGACGTACGGCGGTAGCGGAGTCGTCGCCACGGAACTGGGCCTGGAACTGGCTCAGCGCGGACACGAAATTCATTTCATTTCCTACGCGCAGCCCATCCGGTTGCGGGGCGAGGAACCGAACATTCACTATCACGAAGTGGAAGTCTCGCGTTATCCGCTGTTCGACTATCCTCCGTACGATCTGGCGTTGGCGACCCGGATGGCTGAGGTCGCGCAGCTTTACGATCTTGACCTGCTGCACGTGCACTACGCCATCCCGCATTCGGTGAGCGCGCTGCTGGCGCGGCAGATGCTTGCCGAGGGACCGCGAGGGCGCCGGCTTCCGTTTGTTACGACCCTGCATGGCACCGACATTACGCTGGTCGGGCTTGACCGCTCTTACCTGCCGATCACGCGTTACTCGATTGAGCAGAGCGACGGCGTCACCGCGATTTCGAATTATCTGCGCGACCGCACGCAGCGCGTGTTCGACGTGAAGAACAGCATTGAGGTAATTTACAACTCGGTCAATTGCGACGTCTACTCCCGCAACCAGGCAACCAACGCCCAGATGCGCGCAGAGTATGCGCCCAACGGTGAGCGCGTGCTGGTGCATCTCTCGAACTTCCGGCCGGTAAAGCGTCTTACCGACGTGATTGAAATTTTCGACCGCGTGCACAAGCAATTTCCCTCGAAGCTGCTGCTGATCGGCGATGGTCCCGACCGCTCCGTCGCCGAGTGGCTGGCCGTGCAAAAGGGAATTCATAAAGATGTTCTGTTTCTTGGCAAGCAGGATCAGATCCAGGAGAAGCTGGCCATCGCCGACATTATGCTGCTTCCGAGTGAACTGGAATCGTTTGGGCTCGCCGCGCTGGAGGCTATGGCCTGCGAAGTGGTTCCCATTGCTACCCGAGCGGGCGGCGTGCCGGAGGTCATCGACCACGGCAAATCTGGCTACCTCGCCGACGTCGGAGATGTAGAAACCATGGCGCGTTACGCGATTGAATTGCTCAGCAACGAGCAGCAGTTGCGGCAAATTGGAAAGCAAGCGCGGGCGGCCGCGATGGAGCGTTTCTGTTCGACAAAAATCGTGAAGCAGTACGAAGATTTCTACCGGCGCGTGCTCGAACGCTCGGCGTAGAACCCCTCGGGAACGGAACTCGCGGCCTCCACCAGGGGCAGCCGAATCCGGATCAACGTCCCCTTCCCCGCGTGACTGTCGATGGTCATGCGCGCGGTGTCACCGTAGAGCACCTGCAAGCGCTCGGAGATGTTTGCCATGCCGATGCCCATCCCCGCCCAGCTGCTGCTTTCTTGCAGTTGAGCCCCGCCCATTCCAACACCGTCGTCTTCCACTTCAATGATCAGGCGCGAATCCACGACGCGGCTGCGCAGATAAACACTGCCGCCCTCCACTTTCGGCGACAGTCCGTGCTTAATGGAGTTTTCGACCAGCGGCTGCAGCAACATGCTGGGAACCACCACATCGAGCGATGCAGGATCGAATTCCCTAACCACCCGCAGTTTGTCCCGGCCAAACCGTACGACCTCAATGTCGAGATAGTTGTCGATGAATTCGAATTCCTCCCGCAGCGGCGCGAAGGCCTCACCGCTGCTGAGCAGACGCCGCAAAATCGTTGCCAGCTTGAAGATCACATCCCTCGCCATATCAGGATCGAAGCGCACGAGCGACGAGATCGAGTTCAGCGTGTTGAACAAAAAGTGCGGGTTGATCTGATTCTGTAGCGCCTCCATGCGCGCGTGCAGCAGCAGTCGCTCCTGTTCTTCCAGCTTGATCTGGATGCGCACGCTATTAAAAATCTTGAGCTCAATGCCAACCGCCGCCACACTCGCGGCGTAGATTGCGCTATATACCCAGTAGTTGTCGGGACTCTCGAGGCTGAAAATGGAGCGCGGGAAATATTGCGACAATTCTGTTTGCAGAAAACGCAAGCCAATCACGGTCCAGAAAAACATGATCTGCCAGTCGAACAAGCGGGGTCGCGGCAGATTGCGTCGAATGATGCGAATGATGCTTTGATCGACGAACGGTGAGAACGACCAGATGTCGTCCTTATCGGCAGCCATGGTACGCAACTGGCCTGCCAGAAAACCGGAGAGAACGTCGAACGGCATCGCCGCCCACTCTCCGTGCAGTAGAGCAGGAAGGCCCATCAGTACGCCACCCAGAGATCCTGTCAGGCGTCCGCCAATCATTCCCAGCAGCAGGGCGGTCTCGAAACTCAAGTCGCCGGCAAGAAAATTTTTCTGAGAAATTCTGATGGCGACGCCAATCATGATCGGCAGGCCAAACCACAGCACCAGGTACGCTTTCTGCTTGAATGTGCGCTCTTCGCGAAACAGCAAAGACTTGAATTCCTTGGCACGCACCAGGCTGCTCGATACAGCTGCAGCTACGCCCAGCCTGAGGAGCAAATTAATAAGGACGAGCCGCGGTGCCATAAGATTGGTTTCGTGAACTCCCGGAACAACGTTGCCAGGATCCATCTGCAACGATCAGTGGCGACTAGAAAACTGTAGCACGAAGCCGGGCGCTCAATATCCCTTACGCTTGTCGACCACAAACTGCAAAGGCTGCCCCGCCAGGTAACGGCGAAGATTGCCGGAGAACAATTCGTAATGCCGGTCCCAGAGCTTCTCAGTCATGCCGGCAGTATGCGGCGTAATCAGCAGGTTCTCGACGCCCCACAGCGGCGAATCCGCGGGCAGCGGCTCCCGCTCAAACACGTCAAGCGCCGCCCCAGCCAAGTGCCGCGTGCGAAGGGCCTCGACCAATGCGGCCTCGTCCACCTGCGGTCCGCGCCCAACATTGATAAGGCACGCTCCGGGTTTCATAACGGCCAGGTGCTCAGCATTGATCATTCCGTGAGTCGCCGCAATCAGCGGCGCGGCCAGCGCGACGTAGTCGGATTGCTTGAGCATCTCGTCGAGCGCCAGTGGAGCGAAGACGGCTTCCACACCTTCCGGGTTCCCTTTCTCGATGTGCTCGCGCACCGCGATCACGCGCATGCCCATAGCCGAAGCCATCTGCGCCACCCGGCGTCCAATGCTTCCCACCCCAATCAGACCCAGGGTTGAGCCGGCCAGTTCGCGAGGGCGCGCTCCCTCGTTCCAGATCGCGTCCTGGCCCCAAACGCGTTTCTGCTGCAATAACGCGGCCTGGGGAATCTTCTTCGCCAGCGCGAAGATCAACGCCATCACGTGTTCAGCTACTACGGGGCCGTGGACTTCCCGCGAATTGGTCACCACGACTTCGCTTTTTACCAGCTCGGGAAACAGCAGTTGATGCACGGCCGCGGTGGGCGCGTGAATCCAGCGCAGCTTCCTGGCCACGGCAAATTGCTGCGGCCGCAGCGAGATGGTGAACAGGATTTCCGTCTCGCGCAAATCATCTTCGATGCCCTCGTAGTTGTCGCGTTGTGCGACCTGCAGTCGCGGAAACTCTCGCAACAAGCGTTCCCCAAACCACGCCGGCACCTTCCATAGATCAAACCTGTGATGCACAACAATGAGCAGCTTCATGGCTGTGAGAATTTAACCACAGACCAGCTCAGAAGCTGAAAAGGTGCGCGGTGGGCGATACACCTTAGGCATTCGGAACCTTGATACAGCGTTCGGAGTCTTAAGAATTGTAAAATGTACCGTTGCTCGGCAAAGCAATTTCACCGGAGGGACAAACATGCGGCACATCTGGTTGGCTCTGGCAGTGACTTTCGCGGGCAGCCTTTCGCTTCCGGCCCAACTTTCCGTGCCACCTCCGCCACAGTCCGCCCGCCAGGCGTTGATTGAGATGTTCCTGGGCAAAGGCGCCGATGACTTTGCCAAACATCTGCCCGACGCCGCCCACCAAGCGTTGATTCACAAAGGCGAGACCCCGGAGACTTCCGTGGTGCTCCGCATCTCCACAATTGGGCGCGAAATGGTTGCGCAGGGCGAGCACATTGAAACTTTTGACGTCGGCCCTAATCTCCTGGTCATCGAGCAGAGCAACGGCCAGGAAAGAATCGAGATCGCCGTGGAGCATGACAGCCTGATGGGTGAGGCGGATGAAATCGAACTATCGGTGCATATTTACAAAGGCGGTCAAGCGGAATCGCTGCCGGTGGTGCCGCGTCTCATCTTCACGATGAAACAGGAAGAAGATATCTGGCGGCTGACCGAAGTGACTGTCGCGGCGCACGCGCCGTTGACCGATCCCGACTATCTCAAGGAACTGCGCAAGGAGCAGGACGCAGCCAACGAATCTGCAGCGCAAATGCGGGCCACGATGATTGCCGGCGCCGAGACTGGTTACGCAGCCAGGCATCCGGATCGCGGGTACACCTGCACCTTGTCGACTCTGTTCGCAGCAGACGCGGCGGACGCTGCCGGAGAAAGTGGGGGATTATCCGATCCCGGGCAAGGCAATGCGGAGTCGAACGGATATCACTTCGCACTCACCGGCTGCAATGGAAGTCCGGCGACCAAGTATCGTCTCACCGCCGCCCCCGTTGACTCGGACTCCGGCCTTAAAATTTTTTGCTCCGACGAATCCGGAACACTAAGATTCGCGACGGGGGGGAAAAGCTCAGCCTGCTTCAGTCGAGGACAGGTACTGAATACAGGGGCGGCCGTAACCAATGGCCAAGACTAAGACTCGCCATTCCAAATTCTCTACCCGTATGCCAATTCCTTCGCCCGCTGCGCCGCCTTTACCACCGCTTTGATCAGGGTGACGCGCAGCTTCCCTTCTTCGAGTTCCATAATGGCGTCAATGGTGCAGCCTGCAGGGGTGGTGACCGCGTCCTTCAGTAACGCCGGATGATCTCCCGTCTCAAGCACCACGCGGGCAGCCCCCATCGTGGTCTGCGCAGCCAGGAGAGTGGCAACGTCACGCGGCAGGCCCACTTTCACCCCTGCCTCCGCCAACGATTCGAGAATGATGTAGATATAAGCGGGACCGCTGGCCGAAAGTGCCGTAACTGCGTCCATGTGTTTCTCATCGACCACCACCGTCCGTCCCACCACATCGAACATGTGGCAAGTCGTGGCCACGTCTTCGGCGCTGGCGTGCTTGCCTTTGCAGATTGCCGTCATCCCGGCTCCCTGTTGGCACGGAGTGTTCGGCATGGCACGAATCACGGGAACGCCCGGTGGCAGATTCTTTTCGATCATCGAAGTCGGCACGGATGCTGCCACCGAAACAATCATCTGCTTGGGCGAAATGTGGCCACTGATCTCGCGCACGACTTCCTCCACCACCTGCGGCTTGACTCCAATCACAATAATGTCGGCGCCTTTGACCGCTTCAACGTTGTCCGTGCCGACCCTCACATTCAGTTTCGCAGCCAATGATTTTGCCCGCTCTTCATGAGCTACGGTGGCGCGAGTTGACTTCGGCGAAAGCGAACCGTTCTTCAACAACGCCTGCAAAATAATGCCCCCCATTTTGCCGGCGCCTAGGAACGCTACTTTCTTTCCTGCCAGATCACTTGCCATAATTTTCCTCTTACATTCAATGACACTACGGATGACTTAACCACAGAGGACACAGAGTTTCACGGAGGAAGAAATACGGATTTCCTCTTCGATTCAAGTATCTCTCAGGCTTACCGAACGCTCTGCTTGACGCCGCCCGCGGTTCGCCGCTCCATCCAATTCCACGCGGTCTTCACCACGTCGCGCAATCCACGGTTCGCCTTCCAGTGCAACAGCGCCTCCGCTTTCGCCGGATTCGCCACCAACCTCGGAGGATCTCCCGGGCGTCGCGGCACCATCTTGCGAGGCACGGGCTTTCCCGTCACCTGCTCGACTGCGGAGATCACTTCCTGAACGCTTGCTCCGGTTCCGGTCCCAACGTTAACCGCAAAACTTTGCTTCCCTGCCGCCAGGTGATTCAGCGCCTTTATATGCGCGTCTGCCAGATCGTTTACGTGGATGTAGTCGCGAATGCAGGTTCCATCGGGCGTCGGATAATCCGACCCAAACACCTGCAACTCCGGACCCAGCCCCGCCGCCGCGCGCAAAGCCACCGGAATCAAGTGCGTCTCCGGATCGTGCAATTCTCCGATCTCTCCGCCATCATCCGCTCCGGCCGCGTTGAAATAGCGCAGGCTGGCGAAGCGGAAGCCGTAGGCGCGGTCATACGCCTCCAGCGCCTGCTCAAAGAACAACTTAGAAACACCGTAAGGGTTCACCGGCTGCCGGGGTGTGTTCTCCTCGATCGGAACTTTCGCCGGTTCGCCGTACACCGCACAGGTCGAAGAAAAAATGATCTTCTTGACTCCCGCATCGAGAGCCGCATTCAGCAGAGATAGCCCACCCTCGACATTATTATGAAAATACTTTTTCGGGTTCGTCACCGACTCCCCGACATAGGCATGCGCCGCGAAGTGCATAATGGCATCGGCCCGCGGCAGCACCCGCCCTAGCGCGGCCGCGTCCAGCACGTCGCCCTTCACCAATTCAAATCCGGCTGCCAGAAATTCATATCCGGTGCTCAGATTGTCGAAAATTATCACTTCATGGCCCGCGCGCCTCAGCGCCCGGGCGGCGTGGCTGCCGATATATCCAGCACCACCTATCACCAAAACGACCATGTTCATGTTCCTTTCAATCGTTTTCTCGCAATGACTTCGTAAAGGTTCAGTGGCGCATCAAGCATTGGCGTCTACCTGCCGATTCCAAGTGGCCTCCTGGCCGCCGACAAAGGTGCCGAACCGGAGGAAAGCAGAGAATGATTGTGCCACAGCGAATTATACGGGCTCCCGAGACGCGTACAGCACGCAGGCTCGCAACTCGGCTATCCCTCTTTGCCTGCCTGCCTGCTAAGATTTGGCTGAAACCTTCGCTCCACGAAGTTGAAGATTTCGGTTCGCAATTCTGGGGAACTTTATGACCGAGCAACTAGCCGATAAGAAATGCGTGCCTTGCCGCGGTGGCGTTCCGCCGCTCAAAGGGAAGGAACTGGAGAAGTTACAGCAGAGCGTCCCCAAGTGGATGGTCTACGACGAACATCACCTTCACCGCGAGTTCAAGTTCCCCGACTTCAAGCAGGCGCTGGAGTTCGTCAACCTTGTCGGCGCACTCGCCGAGGAGCAAGGACATCATCCTGACATTCTGCTGGCCTGGGGCAAGGCCGACATTACCTTGTGGACCCACAAAATTGACGGCCTGACCGAGAGCGACTTCATCATGGCAGCGAAGATTGACCGGCTCCGTACAGCGTAGGCCCGCGAATCGGGAAACTGCAACTGGTCCGGGTTTTTGTTTTGTTCGTTTCCGTGAAGGCCGCGCGGACGGTCGAGTGGATTCGGTCTCTTGCGAAGAGGTTCAGGAAAGGACCTACTGCGAGGGAGCGAGACTATCCCGCCGGAAACCCGGCCGCAAGTTTTTCTTCAGGTCCTCGGCGATTTGCTTGCCGTGGAAGCGGCCATTTTCGATGAAAATTTCATTCGTCCGCGATCCCGCCACGATCACACCCGCCACATAAATTCCGGGAACATTGCTCTCCAGTGAAACCGGATCGCACACGGGGCGGCATTGATCGGCGGACAACTCGATTCCCATGCTACGCAAAAAATCATAGTCGGGATGGTAGCCGATCAGGGCGAGCACGAAGTCGTTCTTCAGCCGCATCGGGCCGCCTGGCGTATTGAGCACCACGTAGTCGATGCCGATTTCCTGCACCGAACTCTTGAAGTAAGCCTCGATCTCTCCGTTCTTGATGCGGTTCTCAATGTCGGGCTTGATCCAGTACTTCACGTGACTATGGAGCTGCGCGTCGCGGTGTACCAATGTGACGCGGGCTCCGTGCCGCCATAAATCAAGCGAGGCAATCGCGGCGGAATTCTTGCCGCCAATCACCAACACGTCGGTGTCGTAATAAGGATGAGGCTCCCCATAATAGTGCGAAACCTTAGGCAGGTCTTCGCCCGGAATGCAAAGCTGATTTGCCAGATCGTAATAGCCCGTGGAAACGATGACCTTTTTTGTGCGGTAATCATGGGGCCGTCCCGCACGGTCCGTCGCCGTGACGGCAAAGTTTCCATCCTTGCCCATCACGGTCTTGACCCACTCGTACTGGCGAAGGTCCAGGTGATAATGTTCGGCCACTTTGCGGTAATACTCCAGCGCCTCTTCGCGCGTCGGCTTCTGCTGGGCGGTAGTGAACGGAATGTCGCCGATTTCCAGCAGCTCCGGAGTAGTGAAGAAAGACATGTTCACCGGATAGTGGAACAGCGAGTTTACGAGGCATCCCTTGTCGAGGAGGATGACCTTGAGGCCAATCTTCAGCGCTTCGATAGCACAAGCCAGCCCGGTAGGTCCCGCTCCGATGACGAGAACGTCCGTCTGCATCTCCGGACCAGACTTGGCCTTCGCTCTAGGGAGGGTAACGAGTTCTTCACCTGCAAGGGATTGCGGCATGGGATTGGCGGCAGAGTCGGTCGAGGCGACGAGGGTTCGAGCACAACTCGGAAACCGAGATTCTAGCACGCGGGAATTACAAGTAGCGCCGCCGTCCCGGCGGCTGGAAGCCTGCCCTGAGCGAAGCCGTAGGGCCGGCCTCCCCAGGCCGCGCCGAGGCAAGGCGCGGAAGATAGCCAGCGCGAAGTCGAAAGGATGCCGGCGCTACCCCTCGGCGTCGGTTGCGCGGCATACGAGCGCGCTATAATTTACGGTTAACTTCACCCCCAAGCACTCGTCAGGAAAGGGTCATGGCCATTTCCGCGGAACCTGCTACCCGCACCCGCCTCGAATCCGACAGTATGGGAAAGATCGAAGTCCCGGCCAATGTCTATTGGGGCGCGCAGACGCAGCGTTCGCTGCTGCACTTCAATATTGGCCGCGACAAAATGCCGCCGGAGCTCATCCGCGCCTTCGGCATTCTAAAAAAAGCGTGCGCCCTGGTGAATCAGGATTTAGGCAAGCTTCCTCCAGACAAAGCAAAGCTAATCGTGCAAGCCGCCGACCAAGTAATCGCCGGCAAGCTCAACGACCAGTTCCCGCTGCGCATCTGGCAGACCGGGAGCGGCACCCAGACAAATATGAACGTGAACGAAGTGATCTCGAACCGCGCCATCGAAATCGCGGGCGGAGAGATGGGATCGAAAAAGCCGGTTCATCCCAACGATGACGTCAACATGTCGCAGTCTTCGAACGATACATTTCCTGCCGCAATGCACATCGCCGCAGCCGACCGCGTAAAGAATGCGCTGATTCCTGCGATCAAAACCGTGCGTGACGCGATCACGGCCAAGGCCAGGCAATTCGATAGCGTAGTGAAAATTGGACGCACTCACCTGCAGGACGCCGTCCCTCTGACTATTGGACAGGAATTCGGCGGCTGGGCAAGCCTGCTCGACCGCGACATTCATCGTCTTGAGCAGGTCCTGGAAGGACTTTACGATCTCGCCATCGGCGGCACCGCAGTCGGAACCGGATTGAACACCCATCCAGAATTTGCCGAGCGCGCGGCGAAGAAGATTGCGGAACTTACCGGCCTTCCCTTCCGATCCCACGGCAACAAGTTCGCCGCGCTCTCGGCCCATGATGAAATCGTCTTCGCCCAGGGCGCGATGGAAACGCTGGCCGCCTCCCTGATGAAGATTTCCAACGACATTCGCTGGCTGGCTTCGGGCCCGCGTTGCGGCTTAGGCGAACTGTCGATTCCCGAGAACGAGCCGGGATCGTCCATCATGCCGGGGAAAGTGAACCCGACACAGTGCGAGGCCATGACCATGGTTTGCGTGCAGGTGCACGGAGCGACCGCCGCCGTGGGATTCGCCGGATCGCAAGGCAACTTCGAACTCAACGTATACAAGCCCGTCATCATCTACAACTTCCTGCACTCGGTCACACTCATCACCGATGCCTGCCACGGATACGTCGAATATATGCTCAAGGGTATCGAAGTCGATCGCGCCAAAGTGGACTGGTACGTTAAAAATTCGCTGATGTTGGTCACGGCGCTGGCCCCGAAAGTGGGCTACGACAAGGCAGCACAGATCGCCCATACGGCGCACGTCGAACACAGCAGCCTGCGCGAGGCGGCGCTGAAGTTAGGCTACCTCACCGGAGAAGAGTTCGACCAGTTGGTGAAACCTGAGAAGATGACGCATCCGTAATTCCCATTCACCTCTTCCCAACGGCGTCATCCCGAAGCGCCGCGTTTTCACCAGCGGAGCGAGGGATCTCGCGGGTAGCAGCCCTCTTCTATCCACGATGCACAGTGTTCGTTCGTCACTGGAATCGGCTTCCCTGATAGAAACGGAAACCTTACCTAACTCCGCGCGAGATCCCTCACTCGGCTGAAGTGCGCCGAGTTTCGGGATGATCCTTTTTCGCAGTGGGTTGACTTATGCGTCTGCTTCTCTCACCAAAGGTTTGAGTTCAACTCTCTTTGGAGTGGTCGTGATGACGACCACACTCACCAAAACCAGCAACGTTCCGACTATCGTGCGTGGCCCAATTGCCTCTCCTCCGAGAAAATATCCGAGCGATCACCGCGACCACCGGATTCACATACGCGTAGGTCCCAACCTTCGTAGGCGACTCATGATGAATGAGCCACACATACGCCGTGAAGGCGACAATGGATCCCGCCACAATCAGATACGCCAATGCGAGCCATGCGCCTCGCGAAACAGCCCGCACCTGGAAACCACGGAATTCTCCCAGCAGCGCTGCGGCCAGCAAGAGCCACACGCCTCCCGCCAGCATCTGGGCTCCGGAGCTCATGGCTTTGGCCGCCGGTAGCGGCATCTTGCGTGTCAGAGAAGCCGCCACCGACCAACTGATGGCCGCGACAATCAAAGCGCAGGCGCCAGCGGTATCGACGGGAGCCTCGCCCAGCTTCATTGAGTGTCCGACAAGGACGGCTACGCCGCCGAGCCCAATGAGAAGCGCAAGCCCCAGCCGCAACGTGAGGCGTTGGGTTCGAAGAAAAACGATCTCCGCGATCGCCATGAACACGGGAATCGTCGCCATCATGACCGCCGCGATGCCCGAGGGGACTCGACGTTCCGCCCAGAAGAGCAAGCCGTAGTCGAGAACAAAAATCAGAACCGCCAAAAGCGAAGCCGCGCCCCATTCGCGTGCGGTCGGAGACGCTGTGCCCCGGGCGCGCATCCAACAGTAAAGAACAATTCCGGCAACCAGGAATCGCATGCCTGCCAGAAGAAACGGCGGAACTTCGCGCACCCCTACCCGAATCGCCAGGAACGTCGAGCCCCAGACAAAATAGATAATGGCGAAGGCCAAAAACACCTTCCATGCCCGCGGTGGAGAAACAGCATCCATGGAAACTTCTTCACTCTCACAAAGGAACGCGACGGCGGTGTTAGGTTGCTCTGGGCATTAGGTCTTGGGCGGTCGTCTCACGCATTCGGTTTGACCAACACCTACGACCTAACACCTAAGACCCGATTAGATCACCGGCCCGAATTCTGGGACGCAGATTTCCTGCATAAAAACATTTTATGGGGCTATAAGCTGAGGGATTCGCGAGGCGTAACGCGTTACTTCTTCAGCAGACTGGTATGGCTGGCAACACACTGCCATTTACCAAGGTCCTGAACCCAGGTATCGGTGAAGCGCCCGACATGGTCATAAGGCTTGCCCTGATAGGTGCCCTGAGTGTGATAGATACCCGTGACCACCGCGGTCTCTCCGAAGAAGTTCATCTTCACATCCTGGATGTTGAGAGCAGTGGGTTTGAAACGAGGGTCTTTGATCTCGGCAAGAAATTTCTGCTTGTTAGTGAGCTCGCCGTCCCACTCGGTGTTGACGAACCGGCTAGAAACCAGGGCCTCGAGCGCAGCCGCATCGCGGTTGACCTGAGCCTCATTCCACAGGTGCTCCAGGACCAGAAGTTTGCCCTCGCGTGGATCAGCCTGCTGGGCGGCCAGTCCGATGGAGCCAATAGCGAGAAGAAGACAGCCGCACAGAGTACGAATCATTTCTTACACGTTCGCCGGCATCCCCACGTGGGGCGAACGTGCCAAAACCATAACCGAGCAGACTACGCCCGTGCCATCGAAATGCACGACTGAGCGTTACGAATGTCATTAGTTTTTCGGCCTGACGTCCGAGGTCTAAGATCCAGAGTCTGCCTCAGAAGGCCCAGCGCAGCAGCGTCGCGCCTACTGTGAATCCAGCGCCCACCGACGCCAGCATCACCAGGCTTCCCTTCTTAAGCTTGCCCTCTTCAATCGCCGTATTCATCGCCAGTGGGATCGTCCCCGCCGTGGTGTTGCCGTAGCGTTCGATGTTGATCACCACAGCCTCAGGCCGCAGGCCCAGGCGATCCGCGGTGGCATTGATGATGCGCAGGTTGGCCTGGTGGGGAATGAACGCGTCAATGTCCGAGCCCTTCAGCCCGTTTCGTTCGAGCAGTTTCTGGCACAGTTCGGTCTGCTTGCGGACGGCAAACTTAAAGACCTGCTGGCCATCCTGATGGACGTAATGCATTCTCTTTGCAATGGTGTCTTTGCTCGTTGGATTCAGACTGCCTCCGCCAGGCATGTAGAGAAACTGGCCTCCTGAACCATCCACTTCGTGAATAAAGTCGATCAACCCGACCGAATCATCTTCGGCTGGTTCCAACAGCGCCGCCCCCGCCCCATCCCCGAAAATCACGCAAGTGGCACGGTCGGCATAATCGATGATGGACGACATCACATCCGCGCCAATCACCAGCACTTTGCGGTGAACTCCGGTACCAATGAACTGAGCGCCTACCTGCATGGAATAAAGAAAGGCCGAGCAGGCGGCGGAGAGATCGAATCCCCATGCTCCCTTCGCGCCCAGTTTGTTTTGCACCACGCAGGCGGTGGAGGGAAAAAACATGTCCGGAGTGACTGTGCCGACAATGATGGCATCGAGGTCGGTGGCGGCAATCCCACGTTGCGCCAGCGCCTTCCTGGCGGCCGCGACGGCGAGGTCACTGGTGGCAACGCCCTTATCCACAATGTGGCGCTCGCGGATGCCGACCCGTGCCATGATCCAATCATTATTGGTGTCGACCATCTTTTCCAGATCGGCATTGGTGAGCAGGCGAGGCGGAACGTGCGTGCCCAGAGCGCTGATTTTGGCGCGGATCGGTTTCGTCAATGCGAGGCTCCTGAAATATGAAACTCAGTATTCTCAACCATCAGGAGCAGAATGTCTAACCGACTTGAACTGGAGCCTCAGGGGCTAAAGCCCAAATCTTTTTGCACTGTGCGGGACGGCTGAAGCCGTGTCCTTCCCAATTTCTTTTCGCGCAGCCACGCCGGCTCACGTAGCGAGAGCCGCCCATTCGACTTCGCTCAGGGCAGGCTGCTCGAGGAGAGCTTTTCTTGCGAAAAGAGTCGTAAAGGGAGCGTAAATCTTGGTAATCGGAGGAACAGGAACCGAGGCCAGAAAATAAGCCAGGCACCGGGAACTCACTGCACACGCAAGAGCCCGTTACCGTTGCTTCCTTCCGGACCTGGCGGGGTTGGCGGGAATACGTCGCGTGAGACCGATGCCTGACCTAAATCATTCTAGCATTCTGGAACTTGGCTCCCCGGCACCGTACCGCCAGCGTCCCGCCGGCTGTCGCGAGGCCATCTTGGCCTCGCACCCGCCCTTTTCTCTAAACTTGTCGACGTCTCCACCAAGGGCATGTGACTTTCGGTGCAAGAATTATTCCGCAAACCCTTCCCTTCTACCCAGGGTTGTCGAACAATGGTTATTATCGAAGCTCAGTAATATTGGCAGAGGATCCGACACCTCTCCCTAACAAAAATGTCGTCCCACTCACCACTCGCCGGCGTGATCCCCATGGCCCGGGCCATCGACCATTACTTCGATCTTTCCCTTTATCTTCTCGTTTGTACGGGATTTGGTACTTTGGCCAGCACCGGTGGTCTCGACCTCCCCTCAATTATGCTGGTAGCAATCGCACTCGCGATTCGTGGATATCTGCTCGCCAAGCGGCGTCAGTTCGTGATTTCTGAGCGCTGGACCACGCCGCTCTCAATCGCCTACTTCATTTTTTTCGCCGCCGATTACTTCCTGTTTTCGCGAGCGTTCTTGCCCTCCACCGTGCACTTGGCCTTGTTCGGCGTTGTGGTGCGGATGTTCTCACTGCGCCGCGAACGCGACCACGTCACTCTTGCCATCCTCGCTTTTTTGATGGTGCTGGCGGCGGCGGTGCTGACAGTCGACAGCATTTTCCTGTTCTCCTTCGCGGCGTTCATGATGATGGCGGTGGGAACGTTTGTCTTGATGGAAATGCGGCGTTCCGGGCATGCCGCGAATATTCAGGCAAAACATTCGAACGATCCCCAGGAACACCGGCACCTTGCCTTCTCGCTGGCACGAGTCGCACCCGCGCTGATGCTGATGATTCTCTTCGGGGGCACGGCCGTATTTTTCGTGATGCCACGCATGTCGGCGGCGGGATACCTGGGCGACTATTCATTCGGCACCGATCTCTCCACCGGATTCAGCGATCGCGTCCAGTTGGGGCAGATCGGGCAGATTCAGCAATCGAATGCAGTCGTCATGCACATCCAGATCGATGGCGACAAAATCGGCCGCTACTCCCTTCATTGGCGCGGCGTCGCCCTGTCGAATTTCGATGGCACTACATGGTCGAATCCGCGGGAGCAGTTCATTTTGCAGCGCCAGCCCGACCGCAGCTATCGCGTACCCAGCGTCAATGCCGCTCTGCGATCCTACGGGACTCCCACTCTGGCACGGGAGCACATCATCCGCTATCGCGTCCTCATGGAACCGATCGGCACCAATGTTTTTTTCCTGGCACCCTGGGCCCGCAGCGTCAGTGGCGATTATCGGATGCTGGCCGCTGATTCCGTCGGAGCGGTCTATAACTTCGATACGCAGCACGGAATCAGCAGTTATGAAGCGGAATCGGACATTGCGGCGGCGACGCCGGCCGAACTGCGTGCGGCAGGACGGAACTATCCGGGCCAGATCCCATTCGCGTATCTGCGCGTCCCCACGCTCGATCCTCGAGTTCCCCGACTGGCAGCTCAGATCACAAGTTTGGCCCGCACTGATTTCGACAAAGCATCCGCCATCGAGAACTATCTCAGGACACGCTTCGGCTATACCTTGCAGTTGCCCCGCAGCAAGGAGAAGGATCCCATCGCAAATTTTCTTTTCGAACGCAAGCAGGGACACTGCGAGTACTTCGCTTCCGCCATGGCGGTCATGTTGCGCACCGTGGGAATTCCCTCGCGCGTGGTCAACGGATTTCGCAGCGACGAGTTCAACGACCTCACCGGCAACTACGTGGTGCGCGCCAAGAATGCGCATGCCTGGGTGGAAGCTTACTTCCCCGGCTACGGCTGGGAGACCTTCGATCCCACCCCTGCCGGCAACGGCGGGAGTCCTCAAGGCTGGGGCCGGGTCGCCCTTTACATCGATGCCATGGCATCGTTCTGGCGCGATTGGGTGGTCAGCTACGACAGTTCTCACCAGTACCTGCTCGGCCAGACGGCTATCGGCAACAGTCGGGCTGTGTGGGAAAGCGCCCGCAACTGGGCCCGCATTGACTATGAGTCCATGCTGACGTGGGCGCGGCGCAGTCAGGATCGCGTCGAACATTCTCCCGGACGCTGGGCCATTTTCGGCGCAGCGATCACCCTCGGACTTGTGCTACTGGGCAACCTGAGCCGAATCGCCCGCCTGTTGCACGAAAAGTGGTTGCAGGCCCATCCCGAGCGATCTCCCGAACAGGCCGCAGCTATGTGGTACCAGCGAATGGCTCGTGCGTTGGCCCGGCGCGGCGTGGCAAAGCCAGCGGCGCAGACACCCCAGGAGTTTGTGAGGAAAATTGAGGACAGCCGCCTTCGCGAGCCGGTCGCGCGCTTTACCCAAGTCTACGAGTCCGCGCGCTTTGGGAATTCCACTGAGGATGTACAGCGTTTGCCGGAACTATACGAAGAGGTCGAGTCCGCCACCCGCAGCCGCTGACGTTTCCCCCATTCCTCCGGCGTCATCCTAACGGGAGCCGCTTTTCAGGCGGACGGAAGAGCCTGCCCTGAGCGAAGTCGAAGGGATCTCGCGCGAAGACCGGCACCGCGTCCCCGAGATGCTAAAATAGACAGATTGCATGCCCGTAAAAGACCTCACCGTTAGCGGTTCCCCTGATCTCAAGCCAGATTTCAAGGAAGAGAAATCTCCGGAGAATCGGCGCCTCGAACGCCCACAGAAGGTGGGTTTCGTTAGCCTCGGCTGCCCCAAGAATCTCGTGGACAGCGAAGTCATGATGGGCCTGCTGGCGCGGGCGGGAGCCGAGCTGACCCGCCGAGCGGAAGACGCCGACGTGATCGTGGTAAATACTTGCTCGTTTATCGAGAGCGCCCAGCAGGAGTCGGTCAATTCGATCCTCGAAATGGCCGCCCACAAAACCGGCGGCAAGGCGAAGAAACTGGTGGTAGCAGGATGCCTGGTCGAGCGCTTTCGCGACCAGATTCGCCGGGATATTCCCGAAGTCGACGCCGTTGTGGGTACGGGCGAATTGGAAAAGATTCTCTCTGCCACAGGCCTGGCGCCGGCGCCGCTCGCGGGTAGTAGTCCGGGTAATTCCCCATTCGTGGTGTTGCCATCGCGGCCCGAAGGAGATGCCCGCGCCGCACAAGGCCGCTTCTCCCGCCAGTCGTGGGACGGAGCCATCAGCGACCTCCCGAACTATCTTTACGACGACGCCACGCCTCGCATTCTCGCCACGCCGGGGCATATGGCGTACATCAAGATTGCCGAGGGCTGTGATCATCCCTGCAACTTCTGCATCATTCCCCAGCTGCGCGGAAAGTTCCGTTCGCGTCGCTTTGAATCGGTGATCGCCGAAGCCGAACGCCTGGCGCAAAGCGGCGTCCGCGAGATTACCCTGATCGGCCAGGACACGACCTGCTACGGCGAAGACTTCGGCCTGAAAGACGGCTTGGCCCTGTTGCTGGAGAAACTCGCCGCCATCGAGGATCTACGCTGGGTCCGTTTTCTCTATGCCTATCCCAATAAGATCACCGGCAAGCTTTTGGACACGATCGCTCGCCACGACAAAATCTGCGCCTACATGGATGTTCCTCTGCAGCACGCCTCAGCCTCCGTGCTGAAGCGCATGAAGCGTGGCGGGGGAGCGGATGTCTTTCTGCGTTCGATCGCCAAAATGCGCCGCACGATTCCTGACCTGACACTCCGCACGTCGTTCATTGTGGGCTTCCCCGGAGAAACCGAGAAAGAATTCGAAGAGCTCTGTGATTTCGTCTGCGAGGCGCAGTTCGATTGGATGGGCGCCTTCGCCTACTCCGATCAGGATGGCGCAGCAGCCTACGCTCTGGAAAATAAACTTTCCGCGCGGGAGATCGAGCGGAGACGCAAGCATCTCATGGGAATCCAGCGCCAAATCAGCAAGAAGAAAAAGAAGGCGCTGATCGGCCGGGAGTTCGATCTGCTGCTCGAAGGTGAGTCGGAGGAAACGGATCTGCTGCTCGAAGGCCGCACCGCCATGCACGCCCCCGAGATCGACGGCAAAGTCTTCGTCAATGATTTTCCCGAGGAAGTGGCCCCACAGTCCGGCCAGTTCTACCGTTGCCAGATCACCGAGACCCATGACTACGACTTAGTCGCAAGAATTCTGTAGCGGTCTTCTCTCTGCAACACGAATGTATGCCGCGCAAGCGCACCGTCAAACTCCGCTGCCCGATCTGCAAAAAGTCAGTCAAGAGCACCGACCCGGACTTCCCTTTCTGCAGCGACCGATGCCGCCTCATCGATCTCGGCAAATGGGCAAGCGGCCAGTATGTGATCTCGTCTCCAGTGACCGATGCCGAAGACTCGATCCGCGATAGCAATCCAGAAGACCAAGAGGAGGAATCTTGAAGCCCGATCTAGCCTCCGACGAAGCGAGTCCCGCGCCCGAACGTAGCGCCGACGTCCCGCTGGCTGTCGCGGGAGCCTTTCCGGAGCTTGGCGAAGGGGCGTCCCGCCCGCGGGCGCCGCTGTGGGCAACCCTGATCGCGACCTTCTTCGGAATTGGTCGCCTGCGCCCCGGACCGGGCACCTGGGCATCCGCCGCCACCGTCGCGATCTGGGCCACGGCCGCGTACTGAATTACCGCCCTCGCTGCGGACACCAGTTGGCGTCACTCTGGCGGCACTGGTCACACTCATCGGCATCCCCGCCGCCACGCGCGTTGCCCGGGCGTCCGCCACCAAAGACCCTCAGTTCGTCGTTATCGACGAGGTCGCCGGACAGTTGATCGCACTCGTCGCGGTCCCCCTCGCCTGGAAGACTTTTCTTGCAAGTTTTATACTTTTTAGATTCTTCGATATGATCAAGCCGCCGCCGGTGCGCCAACTGGAGCGACTTCCAGAGGGCGCCGGAATCGTCCTCGATGATATTGCGGCAGGAATTTTCGCCTTAGTAATAATGCATCTCTTGCTGCATTTTGGGCTACTAACTTAGTATCGAGTCCTGTCGAGCGAAAAAAGCTCGTTCTCGGCACTCGTTGCCCGGTGTTCGTCATGGGATTTTCCAACCGCATTCTCGGCAAGAAAAACGTTAACGGCGGACCGCGCATTGATACGGTGGCGCCATCGCTGGCGCTGGCCGGAGGCGAACTTCGGATCATCGGCTCCGGTCTGAGACCGCACGAACTGCACCGTCCAAAAGTTAAATTCGGAGAGTTCGAAGCGTCCGTCATCGTCAGCTCCGATGGATTTCTGATCGCCCGCGTTCCGGAGGGCGCGATTTCCGGTCCGGTGGTCGTGGCTACCAACGGCCACGTCAGCAATCCCCATACCGTGAAAGTGGCCGTACCCATCGCCGACAATCTTCACCCTGTAACCAGCCCCGCCCTGGACCCCGAAGGCAACATCTACGCCACCGTCTCCGGTTCGCGCGGCCAGAAAGTTCCGGTCGCCATCTTCAAGATCGATACCGACTACACCGTCAAGCCCTTCGTGTCCGAAATGATGAATGCCACCGCCATCGCATTCGATCGCGAGGGACATATGTATGTTTCCTCGCGCTACGACGGCGCGGTCTATCGCGTAGCGCCTAACGGAACCATGACCACTTACGCCGAAGGCATGGGTGTGGCGACAGGCATCGCGTTCGATCGCGAGCAGAGTCTCTACGTCGGTGACCGCAACGGAACGATCTTCAAGATCGCGCGCGACCAGCAGGTTTTCGTCTTCGCTACGCTCGAGGTGAGCGTTTCCGCCTATCACCTGGCCTTCAGCCCGCAAGGCGACCTGTTCGTGACCGGCCCCACCGACCGCGTCTACAAAATCGATCCCAACGGAAGCGTCAGCACTTTCTATAAAGGTTTGGGACGACCGCAAGGACTGGCCTTCGACGTGAACGGCAATCTCTACGTCGCGTCCTCTCTCTCCGGCACGCGCGGGATCGTGAAGATCGCCCCGGATGGACTGGCTAATCTCGAAGTCGCCGGCCAGGGATTGGTCGGCCTGGCGTTCGCCCCAGGACGTTCCGTGATTCTCGCGACCACAAACAGCGTGCATCATCTTTCGTGGGACATTCAGGGCCTGTCGCTCCCGCCCGAATAATTTAATTGCATTCCGAACGCCTCTCCCTTGTCATTCCGAACGAAGTGAGGAGTCCGCTTTTTGTCTCGCCACCTCGTTCGCTAGCCCTTTTCATTTAAACTTCTACCCAGTGAACGCCGAAATCATCGCGGTGGGTTCCGAGATGCTCACGCCCTTCCGCATGGACACCAACTCGCTGTACCTCACCGAACAGCTCAACCTGCTGGGCGTGGACGTAATTTTCAAAAGCATCGTGGGCGACGATCTGCGCCGCCTGGTAGCCGCCGCGCAGCATGGCCTCTTCCGCTCCGACATTCTGATCTTCAGCGGCGGCCTCGGACCCACAGAAGACGATCTCACCCGAGAGGCGGTTGCCGAGGCGCTGGGCCTAAGCCTACAGCGCGATCCGGAAATCCTCGCTCGCCTGGAGCAGCGCTTCGCCGAGCGCGGCTGGAAGATGGCCTCGAACAACTCCAAGCAGGCCGACGTTCTCGACGGCGCCACCGTGCTTCCGAATCCGAATGGCACCGCTCCCGGGCAGTGGCTGAGTGGACAGTTCGACGGCCGCGAACACATCATCGTGCTGCTGCCCGGCCCTCCCCACGAACTAAAAGCACTGTTTGAGAGCGAAGTGCGTGACCGCCTTCGCGCCAAGGTTCCCCAGGCATCTCTGGCCGTTCGCACTCTGAAGGTTGCCATGCTGGGCGAATCGGCGGTCGATGCCCGCGTCGCGCCTATCTACAAGCGCTACCCCGACGTCGAAACCACCATCCTGGCCGGCGCCGGAGAAATCGAACTGCACTTCAAAACCCGCGCCGCGACGCTCGACGCCGCGCAACGCCTCGTCGACGAAGTCGCGGGAGTGGTCGAAGATGAATTGGACGATTCAGTCTACTCGCGCGACGGCGAGTCGCTCGAGCAAATCGTCGGCTACTGGCTCCAGATGCGCAACGCGACGGTGGCCGTAGCGGAGTCTTGCACCGGAGGTCTGCTGTCGGAGCGCCTCACGTCGATCAGCGGCAGCTCTCGTTATTTTCTGGGCGGCGCGGTTGTGTACTCCAACGCCTTGAAAACCGAACTCGCCGGCGTCCCCACGGAAATGATCGACCGCCATGGAGCAGTCAGCCGCGAAGTCGCCGCTGCTCTCGCCGAAGGCATCCGCTACCGCTGCGAGTCAACCTTCGGCGTAGGCATTACCGGCGTAGCCGGGCCCAACGGAGGCACTCCGGAAAAGCCTGTAGGGCTGGTGTTCCACGCAGTATCCAGCGACCGCGGAACCGAAGTGGTCCACCGCAATTTCCCCGGCGACCGCAAACACATCCGCCGCTTCGCCTCCACCATGGCGTTGGACATGCTGAGAAAGAAGCTAATGTGAAAGAGAGCTTCTACTTCTAGTAGCTTCTAGCTCGTAGCCTCTGACCTATGGCTCTACCGTGTCCCTTTCCGATCGGCAAAGACAGTTGACAGGAATCCCCTCCTTCCGCTGTTCCATTGTTTAAGCTATTAGCTAGACGGTAGGAGTTAGAAGCTGCTTCATGCGCCTTTTCATCGCTCTCGACATCGACGACGTCATCCGCGAGCGCATTGCCCGCTTCGTGGAGGGCGTTGCCGGGTTTGCCCCGGAGGCGCGATGGGCAAAGCCGGAGTCGCTCCACGTGACTCTGAAGTTCATCGGCGAGCAACCCGAACCCGCGGTCGAGCGGATCAAACAGGCGCTGGCCACAGTCGTCGCCAGCCCCGCCGAAATTCACTTCCGAGGATACGGATTTTTTCCGACGGCAAATTCGGCGCGCGTCTTCTGGATCGGCCTGAAGGCCAGCCCTCAACTCGCCGCCTTGGCAACCGCCATCGACGAAAAAATGGCGTCACTCGGAATTCCAAAAGAAGCATCGGCCCTTCAGCCCGCACCTGACATTGGCGCGCGGCCGAGGCGGCTCCGGTTCGCCGCGGCGCCACAAGGACCACGGCCCCAATCGCTCATTTCACCTTCTACAGGACAAACTCGAGGCCCTCTCCACGCCGGAGTTTGGTACCATGACGGCCCGCGAGTTCTTTTTGTACCAAAGCCAGCTATCACCGAAAGGATCGAAGTACACAAAGTTAGCGGCGTTCGATCTAGAGTAGCGCCGCCGTCCCGGGCGATCGCAAAAGTCGACGACAATTCAAATATGCCGAGATTTATCCTCATCGCGGCCGCAAGTTACCTGCTGGGCTCCATCCCCTTCGGCTATCTTCTCGTGCGCATATTTCGCGGCGAGGACGTGCGCCGTTCCGGCAGCGGCAATATCGGCGCGACCAACGTAGCTCGCAAATCTCCGCTCCTCGGCGTCTTGACTCTGCTGCTGGACGCATTGAAAGGATCGACCGCCGTGGCAACCGGCATCATCTTAAGTCCCACGATTCTTGGGCACATCACGCTTTTCCATATTCCCTGGCGAGCGCTCTTCCCCGCCGCATCGCCTGACTTCTCCACCTGCGCTGCGTTAGCCGCGCTTTTCGCGGTCGCCGGTCACATCTTTCCGATCTGGCTGAACTTTCGCGGCGGAAAAGGAGTCGGCAACGGCGCTCGGCGCATTCGTCCTGATCGCTCCCAAAGCCGTGCTCCTTTCCGCCGGCATCTTTCTGATTCTCGTGCTCGTCTTCCGTTACGTTTCTCTGGGTTCGATCGCCGCAGTCGCCGCCTTTCCCCACTTCGCATTGCTTCTGCACGAATACGGCAACGCTCCTCTGGCGCTGGCATTGATGGCAATGGCATCGGTGCTCATCGTGGTAAAGCATGCAGCCAACATCCGGCGTCTGCTGGCCGGCACAGAAAACCGCTTTGGATCGAGGCACGCATGAGCGAGATCGCCGTCATCGGCGCGGGCGCGTGGGGCACGGGCATCGCCATCGTACTCGGGCGCAAGGGCACGCACCGCGTACGTCTTTGGGCGCACGAATCCGATGTCTGCGAATCGATAACACAGAAGCGAATCAACGAGAAATTTCTGCCTGGCCGCCGCATCCCGGATAGCGTTACCGCCAGCAACGATCTGGCCACAACCCTTCAGGGCGCGCAAATCGTCGTCAGCGTCATGCCCTCTCAACATTGCCGCGCCCTGTTCGAGCGCATGCGCCCGCTGATCCAGGCGCAAACCTTGATTGTCAGCGCAACCAAGGGCCTTGAAGAAAACTCCCTGCAGCGCATGACCGAGGTGATCACCCAAGTGCTGTCGCGCGGCGACGGACCTGCTTCCGCCGTGGGAGCGCTCAGCGGTCCTTCTTTCGCTCAGGAAGTTGCGCGCGGCGACCCCACGGCGATCACCATCGCCTCGCAGGATAGTACGCTCTTGCGCACCGTGCAGCAGGAATTTAGCGATTCGAGTTTCCGCATCTACACCAACAGCGATGTGATCGGCGTCGAGCTGGGCGGCGCCTTGAAGAACATCGTCGCCATCGCCGCCGGAATCTGCGATGGCCTGGGCTTCGGCCACAACTCAGTCGCAGCCCTCATCACGCGCGGGTTGGCAGAGATGACTCGCTTGGTCGTGGCTTGCGGAGGCCGCGCCGAAACCATGGCCGGCCTGGCCGGCCTAGGCGACCTCGTCCTTACCTGCACCGGTGGCTTGTCGAGAAATCGCAGCGTGGGCGTTGAACTCGGCCGCGGACGAAAACTTCCTGACATCATCGCCGGTATGCACGGCATGGTCGCTGAAGGAGTCTTCACCACTACCGCCGCGGTTGGACTGGCCCAGGCCCGCAGCGTTGAAATGCCGATCACCGAGCAGATGCACGCCATCCTCCATCACGGCAAATCTCCGCGCGAAGCGATCCAGGAACTGATGTCCCGAAGCGGCAAGAGCGAGGGCGGCAGCTCTTAGCTCTTAGCTCTTAGCTCTAGTAGCGCTGCCGTCCTGCGCGCATGGATCCTCGATCAAGTCATCCTGATCGAAGTCCGAGGGATCTGAGGTCCGAGGTCGAAGAAGTCCATCGCTCCGCTTTTCCTTGCCAAACCCTCCGCCCGGACCACTTTCCCCAAGTACTTTGGTAATGCCGTTGAATCAGCTTTCCGTCCAGCCTGCACCATTCCCCGCTAGAATTTTAAGGAGACCTTTGAAAGCTGCCGCCACTTCGCCGTGCGGCGACTGCGATAAGTGAAGGGAGAGACTTGTCCGCCAGCGCTCCGAACCTCGCACGCATCCCGATTCTTTATGTAATTCTCGGTGTGCTACTGGTCATCAGCATCGTGCCGATGTATTTCTACTCCTCCCAGGTCGAGGCCATTAACGGCGACCGTCTGAAGACCAACGAGATGCTGCTGCAGAATACGGTGACGCGCTCGCTCGCCGACGATCTTTCCCAGCACGAACGCTCGCTGCACATGATGTTGGCCAATTTGTCTTCGGCCATTCAAGTCGCCAGCGGCGGCGACATCGGTGAAACCAATATTCAGTCTCCTGAACTTCGAGCCCTGCTGGAAAACTTCGTTTCCTCATCCGACGAGCTCGCCTACGCAACCCTGCTGAACTCGGATGGCAAGGGAATTTCGGCAGGACGCATCGCTCCCGACGCCTTTCTCAACCGCGAATTGGAACGCGCTTACGCCGCCGCCCGCGACGGCCGCGCCTATAACGGCCAGGCCCTCGTCATCGGTGAAGGAAAGACCGCGCACACCGTGTTCCTCGTAAGTTATCCCGTGAACTATGGGTCGCGTTTCCTGGGAATGATCGGCTCCGTCGTCGATCTTCAATTCTTGATCCGCCGTCTGCAGGAAGTCAGCGGCGGCGGCCTGACTCCCTACGTGGTCGATGCCCAAGGTCGCTTGGTCGCCGCGGCCACCCCCGAGTTTGCCACCGGCCAGGACATGAAGAACCTCGAGATAGTCCGCAACTTCGTGGGGAGCGGCAATAAGGCACAATTACTTGAGACCCGGGAATTCACCGTCACCACCGGGTCCGAGCACGTGGATATGCTCGGCACCTACAGTCCGGTAACTTCCCTCGAGTGGGCCGTGGTGGTGCAAAAACCGCGACGCGAAGCCTACCGCGGCATTCTTGAAATGCAGCGCACGGGCCGCCTGCTGGCCCTTTTGGCGGTGCTGTTGAGCATCGGCGTCAGCATCTTTGCCGCGCGCCGCATCACCAATCCCCTGCAGGTGCTGACCCAGTCAAGCCGGGCGCTGGCGCGTGGCGACTTCTCCCAGCGTGTGAAACTGTCCAGCCGCACCGAAATTGGCGAACTCGCCCACACTTTTAATACGATGTCGGATGAACTCGAACGTTTCGTCGCAGATCTGAAACGCGCCGCCGAAGAAAATCGCGAGCTCTTCATGGGCTCCATCCAAATGCTGGCCGGGGCAGTCGACGAAAAGGATCCCTACACCCGCGGCCACTCCGACCGTGTCACGCGCTATTCCCTGCTCATCGCCAAGGAAATGAACCTGTCAGATGAGTTCCTGGAGACGCTGCGCATCTCCGCCCAACTGCACGACGTAGGCAAGATCGGCATCGAAGATCACATCCTGAAGAAGCCCGGCGCCCTGACCGAAGAAGAATTCGAAGTCATGAAGACACACACCACCAAAGGCGCCAACATTTTGCGCCCGGTCACGCAGCTTGCGGAAATGCTTCCCGGCATTGAGTTGCACCACGAGGCGCTCAACGGCAGCGGATATCCTTACGGACTTCAGGGCGATCAGATTCCGTTGCTGGCGCGCGTAATCTCCGTAGCCGACACTTTCGACGCGCTGACCACTACTCGTCCATACCAGCAGGCTCACACGTCAGAGCAGACGCTGCAGATTATCAAGAACCTCGCGGGCAAGCGGCTCGATCCCCAAGCCGTGGAGGCTCTGCTCGCAGTGTTCGCGCGTGGCGAGATCAAGCTCCAGCGCTTCACCATCCGGCGCCCCATCGCCCCCCAACCCACGGAGGCTCCCGCCATCGCGGCAGCCAATGCTGGCACAGTGTCTGGCGAAATCGCGACTCTGGAAAGAACGCGCGTTTAGAAAATACCTGACAACCATCAGTTCGATAGCCGTCGCAATGGATTCTCGCGCAATCCCTTGGCGGCATCGTCCCGAAGCCCCGCGTTCTGTCCAGCGGGGCGAGGGATCTGGCATGGAGTGGTCACCTTTCACTCAACCGCTCACAACGCCGCCACCCGCCGTTGCACCAGCAAAAAATAAACCGCGACCAGCACCAGCAGCAGCCCGTTGACACCTAAAACGACCGGCGCCGTAAACATGGGAACCAGCCATCCCGACACCAGATTCCCCATCGGCATTCCACCGCGGAACGCGCAGTTATAGACGCTCATGACCCGACCGCGCATTTCGTTGGTTGTGATCAACTGCACCAGCGAAGTCACCGTGGCGAACACCGCCATCATCGATGCCCCCACCAGCACTAGCATGGCATAGCTTAATGGCAGCGATTTCGAAAGCGAAAATCCCGAAATCGCTGCGCCCAGACAGATCAGCATAGTCAGAGCGAACCGTCCTTTCTTGCGCATGTTGCCGATTCCAGCCACCGCCAGCGATCCGCAAATCGAACCTACCCCCATCAGCGACAGCAGGTTGCCGTAGGTTTCCGGGCCTCGGCGAAAAATGTCTTTCACGAACACCGGAATATAGGTTCGCATCGGCATGCTCAACGCCGTCATGCAGAATGCCAGCAGCGTCAGCGCCTCCATCGAACCCTGCTTGCGAACGAACTTGATGCCCTGCTTCAAGCTGCCGAACATCGATTCCGTGGTAGTTGCCGGCAGATATCGCGCCGCGATCATCGAGAGCGAAATGATCGGCGCCAGAAACGAAACCGCATTCAGCCCAAAGCACCACTTCTCCCCCAACTTCGCCAGCGCCTGCCCCGCCAGCGCCGGACCAATCGTCACCGCCATGTTGAACTGGATCGAGTTCAGCGCGATCGCATTCGGCATGTCCTCGCGATCGACCAGCGTAGGAATCAGCGCCTGATATGCCGGGCCGCCAAACGCCTGCGCCAGCCCGGAAACGAACGAGAGACACAGAATGTGCCAAACATGCACCCATCCGGTCGCCACCAGCACCGTGAGCACCGCAGCACTCGCCATTTGCACATACTGCGAGAGCAGCAGAATCTTCCGCCGCTCCGTCCGGTCGGCCACCACTCCGCCGATCAGCGAGAACAGGAAGATGGGAATGCCGCCGAGAAATTGATCCAGCGCCAACAGAAACGCCGAATGGCTCAGCCGATAGATCAGCCAGCCTTGCGCCACGATCTGCATCCAGGTGCCAATACTCGACGTACAGGCGCCGAACCACATCAGACGAAAATCTCGATATTGAAATGCCTTGAAGATTCTGCGCAGCGTCGAAGTTGCCATGTGCTCCGGGCGGACTGCTATTCGCATTGTATCTTCGCACGCCACGCTTCCACTGCCTCTTGAGTAAACGGGTTAAACGATTTCCTCTGTTAGACGCTCAGGTTCCCCCGATGTGATCGGCAGGTTAACTCAAGCGTGATCACGCAAACTCAACGCCCTTGTAACCTCCAGCAATTGTGTCTCCCCCGCTACAGCTGCCACGGGGCGATCATGGCCATTTTTTATTCACAGCCCCGCATGTGACGCCCAACCTTGACTGAGGATTTCAATCGCGACATTATCGGCCCAGCGGCGCGACAGTCTGGTCACGAAACCAAACCGTCCGCCTCTAAATCCTTTGTTTCACGGATTTTGATCAGTCTGACTTCTTTTCAATCCGGCGATGATCGCGGGATTTCTGCATCGCGGAATACGTTCATGTGAGCTAACGCCGATTGCCGTGTTGCCCAGTTCCTGAAGATTCACGGGGGAGGGGCGATACCCTCGAATTGGGTCACAGACTGGGGCGATCCCTGACAGCAACAGACCGGGCGCATCCCTGACACTGTGATCGATATGCGCAGACGTGTAGAAGACACTGACATGCCTTGGAAAGCCGAGCACTGTGATGGAAGAGCGGGTACGGTTTGTCTTTGAGTATGAACAGGCATGAGCCGGACGATCCGAACCGGAGCAGGCGGTGGTCGGCAGTTGTCGACAGGCGCACATGCGCTCGGGCTCGCCCAAGCTGCAACGGCGTCATGCGCCGGCGTCCTCGCCGTCTGTCGCGAGAGCGTCCTCGCTCGCGCCGCAGCCCGTATAATCGACGTTAGCTCCTTTATGATTCAGACCCTGTTCGGCAGCCTTACGGAAGAACAGAAGCCCAGCTTCATGGACCGCATGAAGCAGGCGGTCACGCGCACCCGCGAAAATCTCGCGGAGCGCATCGACGAGGTCATCTCCTTCGGCAAGGAGATCGACGCGAGCACGCTCGACGATCTCGAGGCCACGCTCATCGCCGCCGATCTGGGCAGCACAACCACACAAGAAGTCCTCGGCAAGCTCCGCGAAAAAGCCAACCACAAGCAGATCAAAGACGTCCAGGAACTCAAGCGCCTGCTGAAAGAAGAGTTGCTAGCGATTCTGAATGCGGCCAACACGCGGCCCGTCAGCAAAGTCGACGGAATGCCTGAAGTGATTCTGGTAGTCGGAGTAAACGGCACCGGCAAGACCACAACGATCGGCAAACTGTCTCAAGTCTTTCGCTCGCAGGGAAAGAACGTTCTGCTCTGTGCCGCCGACACTTTCCGCGCCGCCGCCATCGACCAACTTGAAATCTGGGGATCGCGCACCGGAACCGAAGTGATCAAGACGAAGCCGGGAGGCGATCCCTCAGCGGTGTTGTTCGACGCCTTCAAGCCGCCGTAGCGCGCAAGGCCGACTACGTCGTGGTCGACACCGCAGGCCGCCTGCATACCAAGACCAGCCTGATGTCGGAGCTCGAAAAAATGCGGCGAACCGCGCAGCGCATCATTCCTGGAGCGCCCCACGAAACTCTGCTGGTAATGGACGCAACCACCGGGCAAAATGGTCTGCAGCAGGCGCGCATGTTCACCGAGTCCGCCGGAGTTACTGGCATTGTTCTGACGAAACTGGATGGCACCGCGAAAGGCGGCGTTGTGGTTGCAATCTCGCGCGAACTTGGATTGCCCGTGCGATATGTCGGAGTCGGCGAAAAGGCAGGCGACTTGCTGCCCTTCGACCCAAAGGAATTTGTGGATTCGTTGTTTGAATAGGAGCGTACTATGCGAGATGCGGTGAGAAACCGTCCGCGATTCAAAGCCGTCAGTCGACTTCCTGAAGCGACTGCTAGGCAAAAAGCCCGCGCCTCCTGGTGATCCCTACGCCTATGCAATGGCCCCTTTGCGTCGCGGTCCGAAGGGACGCAGCGGCGCCGCCGTGGCCGAGATCGAAGAAGATTCTTACCAGAGCTTTCCTCCGCGCAATTGAGGCGGGAGCTCAAAACTATTTTGTCATCCTGAGCGAAGCGAAGGACCTGTGCATTAGTCGTTGCTGCCGAAGATGTCTCCCTCAATGTCCGCCCACTCCGCAGACGAACAACTCCTGCAGCGCGCTCTTGAACTAGCACGCCTGGGTATTGGGCTTGGCCTCGCCCAATCCGTACGTCGGCGCGGTCATTGCGGACGCTAAAGGCAACGTTGTTGGAACCGGAACCTACACCTACAGCGGCGTGAAGCACGCCGAGATTCTCGCCCTCGAAGCAGCTGGCAACAAAGCACGCGGCGCAACTCTTTACATCAACCTCGAACCGCACGCCCATCAAGGACGCACGCCTCCATGCACCGACGCGCTAATTGCCGCGGGAATTCATCCGCGTGGTCGCTTCGATGCCCGATCCCAATCCCAAAGTAAGCAGCCAAGGATTCGAGAAGCTGCGCTCCGCAGGAGTACATGTCGAGGTCGGGCCTACTGCAAGAGCAGGCTCGCCGCCTGAATGAAGCGTTCGCGCGCTACATCCGCCACGGCACGCCGCTGGTAACGCTGAAAGCCGCCATGACGCTCGACGGCAAGATCGCTCCGCCGCCAACCGAGGTGCTGGAACGGCACGACGGAATTCCTCCTGGAGGTTGGGTGACTAGCGAAGTCGCCCGCGCGCACGTGCAGGAGTTGCGTCATCAGAACGATGCCCTGATGGTCGGTGCAGGAACAATTCTTTCTGACAATCCGTTACTCACCGACCGCAGCGGCCGTCCGCGGCGACGTCCTCTGCTGCGCGTGATTCTCGACTCGCGCCTGCGCCTGCCGCTTGAGTCGCGGCTGGTGCAAAACGCGGCGGCCGATCGAAAGAACGACGTGCTGATCTTCTGCTCCTCGGCAGACGAACGAAAGAAAGCGCAACTTGAAGAACTGGGAATCCGCATCGAGACCATTCCTGCGATCGAGTCCGACGGACGACCCGACCTGCCTACGATTCTGCGTCGTCTGGGACACCTGGAAATTACGTCGGTGATGATCGAAGGCGGAGCCACGGTGAACTGGAACGCGCTGGCCGCCAACATCGTGGACAAAGTCTTCTTGTATTACGCGCCCAAGATCCTTGCGGGCTCCGGATCGATTCCGTTCGCGACCGGAGCGGGCTTCCACTTGAGCCAAGCCGCGCGGGTCAAGCATATTCATCTACATCGCTTCGGCGAAGACTTTGCGGTGGAAGGCTATATGCGCGATCCCTATGGGGAATGAATTCCTTCACCCCTGAGTCACAGAGTCACAGAGACGCCGAGAAGAACAAATCATGACGTGGTTTTCTCTGTGACTCTGTGTCTCTGTGACTCTGTGGTGAGGGGTTTAAGATGTTGTGTTCATGCTGAGAGGTCACTTATGTTTACGGGCATCGTGGAAGAAGTGGGACGCGTTTCTCGCATCGAGCAGCGCGGCGAAAATCGGCGGATCGCGATTGCGGCTGAGCATGCTCCGAAAGAGTTGCGTGCTGGCGATAGTGTTGCCGTAAGCGGAGTCTGCCTCACCGCTATCGACATCAAGGCGGGTTCGTTCTGCGCCGATCTTGCACCGGAAACCTGGTTGCGAACGTCGTTCTCTCGAATTCACGAAGGAGCGCTGGTAAATATTGAACTTCCCATGAAGGCCGACGGCCGCTTCGGCGGCCACATCATGCAGGGCCACGTCGACGGAGTCGGCAAGTTGGTCGCTTTGGAGCGCATCGCCGATTCGGAGAACTGGTGGCTGCACATCGAACTGCCCGAGGACGTTGAGAAATATACCGTGTACAAAGGCTCAATTTCGATCGAAGGAATCAGCCTGACGGTTGCGCAATTGGAAAACAATCGCTGCACCATCGCCATCATTCCGCATACGGTGGAGATGACGAATCTGCATTCTCTCAAGCCCGGCGATCCGGTCAACTTGGAAGCCGACCTGATTGCGAAATACGTCGAGAAGATGATGCAACGCGAGGCTAGCCGTTCGCTGAGTATTGAAGAGTTGGTGGAGCAAGGGTTCTAGGAAGCAGGACTCTGCTACGCCTCTTTGCCCTGCCCAGACAGCCGAGAGCCTGCCCTCAGCGCTGTCGAAGGGCGGCTGTTGCTATGTGAGCATTTACGCTTCCAGCTTCAGTTCATCGAGCTCTAGAAATTCTTGAATAATGGGCTCGGGGGACTTTTCCATTTCGGCGTATGGGCCGAAGAAGATCGCTTTGCCTTCGTGCAGAAATACGACGCGTTCGGCGAGTTTCTTGGCTAAACGCATGTCATGGGTGACCACGATGCTGGTGAGATTGAGTTGAATCTTGAGGCGTTTGATGAGATCGCCGAGCAATTGCGCCATCAGCGGATCGACCATTGTGGTGGGTTCATCGTAGAGAACGCATTCCGGGCGCGCGGCCAGGGCGCGGGCAATGGCGACGGAGCGCTTCATGCCAGTGGAAAGATCAGAGGGAAGCAAGTCGCGCATTTCCTGCACACCAACCATCTGCAACAATCCATCCACGATTTGATAAGTCTGCTCTTCATCCAGTTCGCGGCTTTCGCGCAGGGGAAAAGCTACGTTCTCGCCGACGGTGAGCGAGTCGAACAACGCTCCGTTCTGAAACACCATGGTGACTTTTTTGCGGATCAGTTCCAGTTGTTCCTCGGTATAGTCGGTGATGTCCTGTCCGGCAACGATGACGCGACCCGAGTCAGGTTTTAGAAATCCCATGATGTGATGCAAGGACACTGATTTGCCCACGCCGCTGCGGCCCAGAATGCAGACGGTTTCGGCCGGGAGCACGTTGAAGCTCACACGATCGAGAACGACATTGTCGCCAAACGCCTTGGAGACCTCTTTGAACTCGACGTAGGCCGCGGGTTTGGGATCGTCGGGCATGCGTAGCTGCTGGCCTTCAGCTCTTAGCTCGTGGTTGTTTCCTTGCTCTGCTGCTTCCAGTTCTTCACGCGTATTCAGATTGCGAAACATTTTCGGGGAAAAGCCGGCGGATTCCAACTCGTTTTCACTGACCGCTTGCGTCCGCTCCGCATCGAACAGTGCGTCAATCTTGTAGCGCCCCGCGCCCAGAGCTGCTTCCGCGGCGTCGGCGAACTGCGGGCGATACACCGCGCACAACGGCTGCCAGCCTCCATTGGCGCATGCTGCGGTCACCACCGCAGCAGGAAAATCTCTTGCACGCGTGATCAAGTACTGTAGCAGCGCCGCCGACACGAAGGGCACATCGACCGCCAGAATCAGGTTCAGATCAGTCTGCGAACCCCGAAGCGCAGCGTGGATTCCTCCCAGCGGGCCACAGTTCCGGAACAGATCTTCGACTGTCGGAGCGAAAGGCGTAAACTTCGCCGGATCACCGACGATGCGCACGTCTCGAGTCACGGAACCGGCCAGCTCCATCGCTCGCGCCAGCAGCGTGCGGCCATTCAGCGTAACGAAAGCCTTGTCGGACCCCATACGCGTGCTTTTGCCGCCGGCGAGAATGAACGCAGTGACGCCGGTTGAAGTGCTGTCCATGGGGCGATGATACACGGACGGGGATGAACTCCCATAAGCGACTAACTTAACCCGCCGGACTTCTCGGCGGTAACTTCCGTGTGGTCGACCACCCGGTTGCGACCACACTTGGGGGTAGATCACACTGCTCTCTTTGACCTTTCTAGGTTGAATTTACAGCGGCTCTCGTACGTGATTTTCTGTGTGTCTAGGCAGAGAGCCTCAACTGGCGATTTCCGTCCGCTGCAGTTGTCGCCGTCTTGGTGTGCTGCTGATCTAACGCCTTGGCTCTTGACCGAAACTGGCCGTAGCTGAACGGGGTCACAATTACAGCATCCGCCGGAGAGCGGTATCGATTTCTGACCAGGCTACACCGAACAAGCGGGGGTAGAGCATGGCGGGAACCCGACTCTCTCGACGCTGGGGACGCTATGAAAAGCCGGAGTAACTCCGCAGACCGGGATTCGGTTCTTTGGCTTTCCACAGGCTAACCGCTTGTATCTATTTCATTTACTGCGGTCGCGGGCCAAACTTTGCACGAAAGTAACCTACCCAAAGCCTAATCTACGCGAGATGATGGGCCTGCATCCGAAGGTTCGTTAACCCGGACGTTATAAAATGCCGCAAAAATTCATGGATGTGATTATGCTGGGGCGCTGCTCTCACGAATTTTCCTGGCCGCGCCGTGGTGGCGATGGCAACTATTACCAGGTCTGCCTGCTGTGCGCCGCTGAGTACAAATACGACTGGGCAACCATGCGCCGCACCGAACGGGTGGAGCATGCCAAGCCAGAGACGGGCATTCGCCGCAGCCATGCGCGCGAGAGACGGCCTTCCTGGGTGCCGCGCGCGCGTCGCCTGAAACTCGACATTCCGTTGCGTTACCGAGTCAACAAGACCAGTACATGGTACGAAGGCATTATCGAAAACATCAGCCAAAGCGGAGTGCTGTTCAATGGGCCGGCACAGCTGCCGGTCAACGCGCTGATCGAGATGGTGTTTGAAATGCCGGAAGAAATTTCCGGACAGAAGAACAGCAACGTGATCTGTCAGGGGCGCGTGATGCGCGCCAAAGATGCTACCCTGCCCGCCGATCAAAATGGTGAGCTGGCAGCGTCAATCGTGGACTACAAGTTCATCCACTAACGGGTCCGCCAACAATTCGACTTCTCCCAAGCGCTAACTCTAATCCGCCTCGCATTTACTTCTGCGTGAGTGCCTCCAAGCATCTAAACTGTATCTGAATTTCGGCGCCGCGCTACCGCGACAACGGTTCAGCAGTCCTATCGGGAGTCGAGTAATGAAGAGAAGGTCCCTTTTATTTTCCTCGTTGGTGCTGGCCATTGCTTTGGCGGTGGGAGTCGGCTGCGGCAAAAAGCCCAATGACGCAACGATTTCCAGTGCCATTCAAGGCAAATTCGGTCAGGATTCCGGGCTCTCGAACAAGCAACTCACGGTGCAGGCCAATAACGGCGTGGTCACGCTTGGGGGCACGGTCGATGATGAAGCCCAGCGGGAAGCGGCGAGCCGTCAGGCAGCATCCGTAGCGGGGGTTCGGGAGGTCGTTAACAATTTGCAGGTGCGGAATGCACCTCAGGCCCCTGCGGTTGCGGCACCGGTTGCAGCGCAGATTTCCAGCGGCCCGATCCCTGCCCGTGCACGCGCCGACAGAGCGGCGAGCGTTGGTAGAAAGAGCCGCAGGACTCGTGTTTCTGAGGATTCTGACACTGCTGGCAATTCGGCGAATGACTCAAATTCGAGCCAGATGAGTGCGAATAGCCAGCCTGGTTCAGAAGCAGCGCCCCAGATCACGGAGATTCCCCGGAGCAATGCGGCGTCTGCCCAAGCACCTCCACCTCCGCCGGCGCCGAAGAGGCTAATCATCGATCAGGGAACGCAACTGTCGGTTCGCCTCATTGATCCGATTGACAGCGAGAAAAACCAGACTGGAGACAGATTTCATGCGACCCTTAACGCTCCCCTCACCTCGGATGGAGAAGAAGCTGTGCCCGCAGGTACAGAAATCATGGGCCATCTGGTCGAAGTGAAGAGTGCGGGCAAGTTTGCGGGGCAGTCGGTGGTGGTGCTGCAACTGGACAGCCTTTCGTCTGGCGGTAAGACCTACAGCCTGCAGACGGACCAATATCGAAAAGAAGGGAAGTCGCGGGGCAAGAACACGGCGGAGAAGGTGGGCGGAGGCGCTATTATTGGCGGCATCATTGGCGCGATTGCGGGCGGCGGCAAAGGAGCGGCAATCGGCACCGCGGCCGGAGCGGGAGTTGGAGGCGGCGTACAGGCGGCTTCCAAGAGCCAGCAAATCAAACTTCCTTCCGAAACCGTGCTGAACTTCACCCTGCAGGCACCGATCACGGTGGTGCAAGTTTCCAGTCCAGATGCGAACCGGCCGAAGCTAGGGGATTCGCAGCAGTGACACCGGCACAATCGCAGGCGGCAGTTCCTCTTTAGCAAAGAGAGATGTGACAAGTTAGGTCTCTACGAGATCTTTCTTCCCTGTACACTCTCTGTCGCGGACTTCAACGCATGCCTTCGATTACGGCGCTACTGCACACGGAAAATGATGCTCTGCGACTGGGGCGCGCTCTGGAGACGCTCTACGCTTGCGACGATGTCCTGATTGTGGACCATGGCTCGCGGGACTCCACCGTGCGCGTCGCCCGCGAATATGGCGCAAGAGTGGTGAACGCCACAGCTGGATTTTCATCGCAAGAATATCTTCGATTCGCGCGCGCGGGATGGATCCTGAATCTTGATCCGTGCGAATCGCTGACGGAAAAACTGGCGGCGAGCTTGTTTGAGTGGAAGTCGGAGTCATTTCAGGCCTGGAACTCTGCTCCCGCTTTTTCCGTCTTTCTGCGCGAAGAAACAGCACATGGCTGGATGGAAGTCTCCGGAGCACAGACACGCCTCGTTCCTTTAAGCTGGAGAGTGTGGAAAGGAAGGTTTCCGGCCCGAGAACGTTCTGCGCGTGCGCTGGAGGGAGAATTGCTGCGTTTCGTTTTCCCGTAAGGCGCGCGACGCCTATCCGCCTTGCTTCCGGCGTTGGAAGATTGTGTTGACACAAAGCTTTCGGCCTTGAAGTTCGCTGAGGAAGGCGCCGAGGACGCAGAGAAAGACAAAGGTGCTCAGGAATCTCGCTTTTCTTTGCGACCTTCGCGGATTTTACTCTGCGACCTCCACGGTCAAGAGCTTTGTTGTCGTGTATGGAAACGAAGGGTATGCTGCGCGACTGATTTTTTCAGGGCGGGATTTCCCTGGTGGTCAATATCTTACCGCCCCATGGCCGTTGGGCCAGTGACTTCAGTACCTTAGTCCGGCTGATCTTATCGACTTATAATCCAACCAAGAACCAAGAGAGCCAGGGTTCTTCAGGAGAGGCTTGCGCCGAAGGCGCGGGCACTCGCTGCAAACTAAAGAGACCACGTGGATCCTGTATTCGCATCGGCGATTTTTCTCTTCGGGCTGGCCGTCGGCAGCTTTCTGAATGTGTGTATCCATCGGCTGCCGCAGGGATTGTCGGTGGTAACGCCGCGTTCGGCGTGCCCCGAGTGCAAGCAGCCAATCGCTTTTTATGACAACCTTCCGGTATTGAGCTGGCTGATCCTGGGCGGGCGTTGCCGACACTGCAAAGGAAAAATTTCGCCACGCTATTGGATGGTCGAATTGTTGACAGCCCTGCTGTTTCTTGCCTGCTATTGGTTTTTCGGGCCAACGCTTTCCACCTTGAAGTATTGCACGTTGGCGTTTTTGCTGCTGGGGCTGATTTTCACGGATGCCGAAACCAAACTGCTCCCGGACAAGATGACGCTGCCCGGACTTGCGCTGGGCCTGATTTTCAGTCTGCTGGTTCCGGTGAATGATCTGGCATCTCAATTCCTTCCCGGAGTGGTGAATCTGCCCTTCAGCGGCGATGTTTCTTTGCGGCTTCTGTCTTTGCTCGATTCCCTGCTGGGCGCGGCAGTGGGAGCGGCGTTCATTTACGGAGCCGGAGCGATTTACTTGCGCTGGCGCGGCGCCGAAGGCATGGGGTTTGGCGATGTCAAGCTGATGGCAATGGTGGGCGCGTTTCTGGGAATGAAGCTGACCATCTTTACGATTTTTACCGCGTCGTTGGCGGGATCGGTCTGTGGGTTAACCACGGTATTCGTGGTCTGGATGAAGCGCACGCACCGCTTCATGAAGCGGCTGGCCAATGCGCAGGCCGCACGGCGGCGCGGCTGGCAATCGGCGCAATTGGTTTACCGCCACTATCAGATGCCGTTTGGCGTATTTCTTGGAAGCATGGCTCTGGTCGCGTTTTTCTTCGGCGACCGATTCCTGCACTGGTATGGGGGACTCTGGTGAGGATTTTGGCCAACCCGGTGCTGCTGCGAGCGATGGTGGTGCTGGTATGCGCCGCGGGTGCCTTTTTGTTTGGATTGCTCTTAATTCGCCGGTTACGAAAAAACATTGTCGAAGAGGGCAATCCGTCCGCGAATGCTTCGCCCTCGCTCGAGACTCTGCCCCTGCACCTGTACAACACCGTGATCCAACAACTCAAGCAGCAGAAGCATGAGCTGCACGTGCAATCGCAAGCCGAGCAGCATCGCGCCCGCACCAGCGAAAATTTCAGTCATGCGGTACTTTCCAATCTTTTCTGTGGCGTGCTGGTCTTCGGAACGAACGGATTGGTGAAGACATCGAATCCCGCGGCGAAGGCGATCCTGGGTTTCGCTTCTACGACAGGAATGGGAGCAGAAGATATTTTCCGCTCTGCCGTCGTGCGTTCTGCCAGATCGGCAGCGTCCGGCGTTTTGGCGCATGAAAGCAGCGACGACGCCGAATCCGTTCTTCTGACCGATGAAATCAGTGCCGTGTTGCGCGAAGGCAGCAAGCGGCGGGAGGTCGAAGCCGAATATGAGACCCCGGCGGGAGAGAAGCGCTTTATCGCAGTCACGGTTTCCGCGGTGCCGGCCGTGGATGGCGGCCTTCTCGGCGTCGCCTGCCTCATCAACGACCGCAGCGAAATGGAAGAGATGCGCTGCCAGCAGGAATTGCAAGGCGATCTTTCAGCAGAGATGGCGCTGCAGTTGCGCACATCGTTGACTACGATTTCCGGTTACGCAGCGCAACTCGCCAGCAGCCGCGATGCCGAACTGTCGAAGCAACTCGCCACCGACATTGCACACGAAGCGGCGCAACTGGATCACAGCCTTGGAGGATTTTTGACCAAAAAGCGGGCCGCGCAGGGAGCGGCGGCGGTGGGCAGTCGCGGGAATTGATCAGAGTAAGCGGACAGATTAAAGCTAAGGGAAAAGGGGAGTTATGAAACATATCGCATGCAGTGGAGTTGGACTCGTGTTGGGTCTTGTGTTAGCGGGGGTTCCGGCCGGCGCCCAAAATCAGGCACCTTCGACCTCGCAAAAGTCGCCCTCCGGCGCGTCCTTAGGCGATTATGCCCGGCAAATCCGCAAGGATCCCGGGGCCAAGACTACGCCGAAGGTTTTCGATAACGACAATCTGCCGACGGAAGACAAGCTCTCGATCGTAGGCCAGAAGCCGGCACCAGCCAGCGACGATGCTACCAAGACGACAGCGGCTGAGACGGGAAATGCGTCTACGGCTGCTAGCGACAACAAAGCTGGGAACGAAGCCAAGTCTGGGGCGGGCAAGACTGGGACGGGCAACGCCAATGCTCCCGCCGACGAGGCGACCAAGCAAGCCGCGACGAAGCAATGGGCCGACAAGATTGCGGCGCAGAAGGAGCAGATTGATTTGCTGGCGCGCGAACTCGACGTGCTGCAGCGCGAATACCAGATTCGAGCCGCCGCCATGTACGCCGACGCGGGCAACCGATTGCGCAACTCCGGCGACTGGGATAAGCAGGACGCCCAGTACAAGCAGCAAATCGCCGACAAGCAAAAAGCTTTAGACGACGCCAAGCAGAAGCTGGACGACCTGCAGGAAGACGCGCGCAAGGCCGGCGCCCCAGCCTCGGTCAGCGAGCAGTGAGCGTCAGCACCGCAAGAACAAGAAGACGAGCGCCGGGGTTGGCTCCGGCGCTCGATCTGTCTCAGCGCACGAGACGCTCCCGGGAAAGCAGGGGATGCCGGCATTGCTCCTAGCGATCTCCGCCCTCTAGCAATCGTCTAATTTGTCTCAGGTGATGCAGGCCGTGCACCAGATGAAACTTTCTCCATTGCGACCCGGTGAGAGGTCCGAGGATAGGATGGTCCAGCAGTTTGCGGCTCGCACCAAAACGTTGTTCACAGCATGCGATGCTTTCATCCATTTCGCTGATTTTCGGCCCAATCTCGGCCAGCACTTTGTCTGGCGACAGTCCGCGCGGACGGGACACAGGAGGCGCTTCCCTGCCTGTGGGCATGTGTCCGAATGCCACGACCACCAGCGTCCGTCCTCGTTGCTTCCAGTTTTGCCTAGTAGTCCGCGGCTTGCCGTCTTGGACCACGCGCTGAAATCCCTTTAGCGTTCCGGTGTAGGTCAAATACAGATGCTCCAGGACTTCGGCGGCACACCATTTTCCGGGCGCATGCCGGCTAAACTGCTCCGCTGACATCCCGGCGATCGCGGCGGCAATCTCCTGTTGCAATCTCCCAAGATGAGGGTCCACGAGTATTACTTACCTTTTCAGCTCTTTCAGTTAGAATGTTGCGACAACAAAACCCATCCACGTTATCACAGGAAGGATGCCCATGAAGACGGCCAGCCTCGCCCACAGGGAGCCTAGCGCGAGCTCAGCGGAGGTGTTGGAAAGGGCTTTCTCAACGAATCGGATTCTGCGAAACCATAATCGGTTTCAGCGTCGAAGGCTCGATGAGCGCGGGACTCTATGCAGGCTTTCATGTGCCGCGCTGCTCGTGGCGCTGCTGGCGCTCCTCGGTGCGTGCTCATCGGAATCCAGCAAACCGGCGGAGTCGGAGAAACCCGAAACGAAAGGTCCCGAGCTCATCACTGGGCGTTCCGCTTTCCAAAAAGTCTATATCGCGGCGCGGGGGTGGAAGCCCGATGCGAAGCCTTACCGACTGGAATCCACCGCGACCAGCGATGGGAACGGTCACGATGGCAAGTGGGCCGTTTGGCGTGGCAGCTTCGCTTCGGCATCGCAACGTTCCGTAAAGTCTTACACCTGGTCGGGGAGTGCTGCCGATGGCGCACCGGCGCGCGGCGTGAATCCCGGAATCGAAGACAGCTACAATCCGTCCAACTCAAACACGCAAGTATTTGACATTGCCTTTCTCAAAATCGATTCGGACCAGGCTTTCGGCACGGCGCAGAAACACGGCGGCGACAAAGTTCTGGAGAAGGCGCCCGAAACGCCGGTCATTTATGTTTGCGATTGGAACCACAATACGAATGAACTGGTCTGGCACGTGATTTACGGCGCCAGCCGCGATGGAGCCAAGCTGACGGTGGCGGTCAACGCCTCCACGGGGGAATTCATCCGGGTAGAAAAGTAGGTAGGTCAAGGGCTTGCCGCCGAGTTTGGCGCAGAAGAATCGTTGGGAATCGAAAATTGCAGTTTATGGATTCGCGTTATCCTGCTGGTTGATGGTGCGTCTCGATCTGTGGCGCATTGCGCACTCAAATATCATATACGGTGTTAGTTATACGCCGTACAAGTAATTATCCAGTAATTAACTGCGATCACCGGAGGCGACGTGCCACGGCATCCCGATCCTGAGCTGGAACAGCGAATTCTCGGCGCGGCTTCGCGTCTGTGGGCGCGCGGCGGCGAAAAGGCGCTCACCATGCGCGCCGTAGCCAGGGCGGCCGGAACTACCACGCCCACCCTATATGAGCGCTATCGCGACCGCGGAGATATTCTGCGTGCTCTGCGCCTCGAAACCCGGCGCGAACTGTTTGCCGCACTGAGCCGGACGCATACGCTCCGCGAGGCCTTCGAGCGTCACCTCGAATTTGCCCTCGAACATAGTCATGCCTACGAAGTGCTTTTCGATGGTGTGGGCACGCCTCCTTCCCTGCACGAACCCTGGCCCTCTTTCAATCTCATCCGCGAGCGTCTGGCAAAACGGCTGGGGGGAACGCCACGGCAACATACGCGTCTCATGCTGGCGGTGTGGTCGCTGATGCATGGCACGGCCATGCTCATCATTCGCGGCAATTTCGAGGGCGCGCTGCGCACTCAAACCATTTATGCATGCCTGGAAGCCTTTAATGGAATACTACAGGCGGCGGCGCGCTCCAAGGGACGCGAACATTCAGGGCCAAAATGGCCTTCCAATCTGATTCTAGGCGAGGGTAGGCAGAGCAGCGCGGGAAATGGGGACGTCCACGGTGATAAGAAAAAATCCAGCGGCAGGAAAGCACACAGGTGAACGTTCCCAAGCCTGCGAGTTAGCGCGGGCACGAATCGTAGAGACCCAGCCGGCTACGTCTCGGATCGCGCAGAGCCATGCGGGGAGGAGTCAGGAACTTCAGCGGACGGCCTTTGCGCTGGCGCCCGGACCCTTCAACCGGTCGATCGCTTTGCGGGCTTCTTCCGCTTGCGGGCCGTGGGGCAGGATCTTCAAGTAGCTTTCGTATTCCTTGCGCGCATCGTCCGGCTGATCCATTTTTTCCAGGCAGACAGCCAGCCGGAAGGTGGCGACCGCATCGTTGTCTTTGTAGAAGAGCGCCTCGCGGTAGCGGTCCTCGGCGGCGCGATAGTTTTTGCGTTTGAAGTAGAAGTCTCCCACCTCAACATCTTTTGCCGCCTTGTGCGGATTCCAGCGGTGAAACTCGCCGATGTCCGCGTTCCCTGAGCCACCCTCGGCGTCCATCAAGATCTCTGAGCTTTGGGGATGAGCTTTGGCGTCGTCCTCCGGCGGACTTAGGTCGATGAGCGTGTCCTTGCTCGAGCTCTGTCCGTCGCCCAGCGCCTCGGCATTGACGCTATCGGACCTCGGCGGGGCCAGATTGGGGGTTCGAGCTGCGGCGGGTTTGGAAGAGGCGGAATCTGGCGATTGCGAAGGCGAGGGCACAGGATTGGCAGGGCTCGGGTTCTGAGAGCTCGAATTCCGCGGACTAGAACCCTGCGCCCATACCACCACGCCGCATCCGAGAAATACCACCAAAAGCAAACTGCGCATAACAATTATTTTACCGCTATCCGTGAGTTGCGCGGAATGCCTGAAGGCATTTGCGCGCCGTCTCCAACTCGGAGAACCGGCTTCCCTCCTGCTCGATGAGATAATATTCAGTGCCGCCAACGCTCTCGGCCGCCTGAAAGATACCCTTCCAGTCAACCGCACCTTCTCCAAAAAGGACCCTATAGCCCTTATTGGCATCAGGCGACCACTCTTTACAATGGATGGACCGGATGCGCCCCGGGTTGGCTCGGATCCAGGCCACCGGGTCGGAACCCGCTTCCACGCAAGTCCCGACGTCCAGCTGCAACATCACCGTAGGTTTCGTATGCTTGGCCAACAGATCGATCGGACGCTGCCCCACGGCGCCAGTGAACTCAGCCTGATGGTTGTGGTATCCAGGCTTCAGACCAGAGGGTTCCAGTGTCTCAGCGACTGAATTCAGTTGGTCGGCAATCGCCTTCCAGCCGTCAGGACCCGCCTTCGGATCGGACCAGGCCAGCACAACATACTTACAGCCCAGAATCAAATTCAAGTCGCGCGCGTGGTTGATGTTCTTCGAGCTGAAATAATCCGCATCGTTGTGCGTCGAGTAGCAACGAATGCCTAAATCATCCAGCAACTTTCGCATCTGCTTAGCCTGAGTGTCAGTCCACTCGAAGTATGGGGCATAGAACTCTACAGCCTGATATCCCATCTGGGCGACCGCTCGCACCGTGCCTTCGGGATCCTGCTTGAGTGCATCACGGACGGAGTAGAGTTCCAGTCCGACCGGAATGGAACGGGCAGCCGCCGCGCTCTTGAAAGCCCACGGCAACATTGCCGACATCGCGAGAAACGACCGCCGGGAAACAGATGACGTGGATGGCATGAACGCAATCCTACTCAGCCAAGAGCCAAAGGCCAAGAGCTAAGAGCCAAAAAAACAGGCCGCTCAGGGGGGAGGCATTGAGCGGCCTGGTTGGCGAAGTCCTCCGGGGAGGAGGGTAAACTTTTTCGTTACATCCTGACCTTTACATCGACGGATTGTTCTGGCCCGTGGTCGGCGTGGACGCCGGATGGTTGCTGTCACCCACGGTATTGGTCATCAACCGCACATCCACGCGGCGGTTGTCTGCCCGGCCAGTTGATGTCTTATTCGACTCCACCGGCTTGTCTTTGCCGAGCCCAATCACGTAAATCTTGTGCGCGGGAACGTTGTATTTGGTGGCCAGGTACTGGATCACGGAATTGGCGCGGCGCTGGCTAAGATCGTAGTTGTAATCAGCCGAGCCCACCGAATCCGTTCCGCCTTCGAGCGCGATGATATAGCCCTTGGTCGAAGAAATGCCGGCCGCGAGCTGATCGAGCGCTTCCTGCGCCCTAGGCGTCAGATTATCTTTGTTGAAGCCGAATTTCACCGACGTCTCGGCGACTGCATGATAATTATCAAGGTTAGCGACCGTGTTGGTCAGCAGGCCCACGCGGCTGTTGGCGGCGTCCGCCATCTGCTGGGCGGAAGCTGCCGTCTGTCCGGCGGTCTGCGCCTTTTGCTCCACTTCGGCGGTTTTTGCGTTCACGGCCTGAATGCCGGATTGAGAGCGCGCGTCAACGTCCTTGATGTCCTTCGAATTCTTGGCGGCCAGATCGTCGAGTTCGTTGGTTTTGTTGATCAGCGGGGTAGTCTGCTGTTTGACATAGTTCTTGCTGGCGCAGCCCACGGTGGCTACCATGCTGGCTGCTAGACAAATTACTAACGAAGTGCGGGTCATAGGGTGGAACTCCTTTATCGATCAATCTTGTTTAGCGCGCCTGGCTAATCCCGCGCGCAAATTAGCAAATTTGATGCCCTGGGTATAACTACTTGTTGCTTATATTCCAGACTTGCTTCTGCACGAGAAGTGCCAGTTTTACCCACTGCCTTAAGACGCCGTAAGTATATAGGTTTTCAATGGCTTGCGGAAGTAGCATGCCAGGTCCAACCGCCCCACCAAGGTCGCCGGAACGCAAAGCCCACACCCGCGAGTGGAAATTTTATATGGTTTGGCTCAGATTTGGACGGTCCTGAACTGGATCCTCAGAAGTCTGAAAACCGGAGTCTGAAAACACTTTGCGAGAAGAAACATCAGCAGGACCTACAGTGATTGCTCGGCGTGACGCAGCAACCGCTGGGTTCCGAAGGCTGATTTCGACGCCACATCCGAAACCAGCCGACGCCATCACTTCCAGATGTCCGTAATGGGCGCCGCATTGCGGTCATTCGCGGTCAAGGGTTCCAGGCCGAAGTTGTCTTCGATTGTGCGTAGGACGCTGTAATGGTTGTAAGGTTTGCCGAGTGCTTTAGGATCCTGCTGATTCGCCGGTTTCACCATGTCGCCGAGAAACAACGTGTAGATGCGATTGTCGGCATTCCCGCCCGATTCATCGAAGGTGACAACCACTAGCGTTCCCTGCCGCAGCTTTTGCGGGAGGCTGTCGTCGAGGAACTTCTTCACCCACGCGCCGGCGGTCTGCACGTTGGTGTCGTGCCCGTCATGGTTCATGTTGGGGGTGTAGATCGAGTAGGCGACCAGACCTTTTTTTGCGTCCTGCGCGAAGTAATTGTCGGATTTGCTGGAATCCACACGAATCACCCGATCACACCATTTCTGTTGCACCTCTCGAAAGCTGAGGAACGGTACATGGCGGCGTGCGTAATTACCTCTCTTGTCCGAAACGTGCTGCGTCGAAAAGTTCCACGGGCAAGTCTCGCTGGGCAATTCCTCCGCATATTGTTTGAAGTCGAGGCCGGCGGCGATCAGACGATCCGCGATCGAATGATGCTCGGCGTCGTTGGGAATGTTCACTTGATTATCGGCGAGAAGACGCCCGCGACGATGGATACCGAAGTCGGTTCCCGCGACCATTGCCAGATAGTTCGGGTACGAGGGATGAAACAGGGCGTGGAAGTTGGTAAAGCTCGCGCCCTGGGCCGCCAGATCGGCCAGATTCTTGTCCTTGCTCGCGACCTCGTAATCGACGTTTTCGAGGACGATGATCAGCACGCGGTCGAAATGGTGAGCGGGAGCCCGGGCCGCAGCCCGCGCCGCCTCGTCCTGTTTCCCCTGCGGAGACTTCGTCAATTGGGGTTGATTGGACTGGTCCGCCGGCAACTGGGTAATGCTTTGCGCCCAGGCCGAGCTCGAACCGATACTCAGGGGAAAGTGCAAAAAGAGAATGGCTGCCAGTAGCCTTTGTAGAAAGAACATCCGAACCACGCAAGAAGGTGTCATTAGCCTTTTTGTACCACAATGCCCATATTTCCCATCCAATAGAATAGATCTCTCAGCATGGACTTGCAGGCCAAAATCCGCACCATTCCTATGGAACCCGGCGTCTATCTCTACAAGAACGCCGAGGGCGACATCATTTATGTGGGCAAGGCGAAGAACCTGCGCAGCCGGGTGGCCAGCTATTTCCACGAAGGACGGTGGGAAGATGCCAAGACCGGAACCCTGGTGCGCGAGGCCGTCGACGTTGATTACATCGTGGTTGCAAACAACAAAGAAGCGCTGGCCCTCGAAAATAATCTGATCAAGCAGCGCAAGCCGCGATTCAACATCCTGCTTCGCGATGACAAGACCTACCCTTACGTAAAGCTCACGCTCAGCGAGCGCTGGCCGCGGGTCTATGTCACACGGCGACTGCGCAAAGACGGCAGTGCCTACTACGGTCCGTACTTCCCTGCCAATCTCGCGTACCGAATTGTTGACCTCATCCACCGCAATTTTCTGATTCCGTCGTGCAAGGTCGATCTCACGCGTTTTCATCCGCGGCCCTGTCTGCAGTACTACATCCGGCGTTGCCTGGGGCCGTGCGTGCAGGAACTGACTACGCCAGACACATACCAGGAAGCCGTGCGTGACGTGAAGCTGTTCCTGGAAGGCCGTCCCACCGATCTAAGCCGCTCGCTGCATACGCGCATGGAACAAGCCGCCGCCGCCCAGGAGTATGAGCGCGCGGCCCGCTATCGCGATTTGATTTCGACGGTTGAACAGTTGCAGGAGCGTCAGCGCATCGCCGCGGCTGAAGGCGACGATGCCGATGTCTTCGGTTATCACTACGAAAATGGCATGCTGGCGGTGAATTTGTTTCATATGCGCGGCGGAAAGATGGTCGACCGGAGGGAGTTCTTCTGGGAAGACTTGCCGGAATTCGCATCGCCGGAAAGCTCTGTTCGTAGAGACGTTGTTCGCAACGTCTCTGCCAACAGCATAACCGAAACCGACCAGAGCACCGGAGCGACAAACCGAGACGTTGCAAGCAACGTCACTACGGAATTTGTTCCCGGCGAATTCTTCTCCGCCCTGCTGAAGCAGCTCTATATCGGCCAGCCCTATGTCCCCCGCAACCTTTACGTCCCCGTCGATTTCGAGGATCGCGAAGCTCTAGAAGAGTTACTCTCCGAGCAAAGTGCGGGCGAGGGCGCCCGTGCCACACGGGTGCATATTCTCATTCCGCAGCGCGGGGACAAACGCTCGCTGATCGACCTCGCCGGGAACAACGCGAAGCAGTCCTACGACCAGCGCTTCCGCGTACTTAAGCCCAACGCGCAGAAGATTCAGGAAGAGTTGCAGGAGGCGATCAGTTTGCCGGAACTCCCGAAGCGGATTGAGTGCTTCGACATCTCGCACATTCAGGGTGCGGAAACGGTCGCTTCCATGGTGGTCTGGGAAGACGGCAAGATGAAGAAGTCGGACTACCGCAAGTTCATCATTCGCACCGTGGAAGGCGTGGACGATTTTGCTTCGATGCGCGAGGTCGTTACGCGGCGCTACAAACGTCTGCAGGACGAAAACAAGCCCATGCCCAGCCTGGTGCTGATCGACGGTGGTCTAGGACAACTGCACGCGGCTGCGGAAGCGCTGGACGCAGTGGAGATCATCAACCAGCCGCTGGCTGCCATCGCCAAGCGCGAAGAGATTCTTTACGTTTACGGCCAGGAGAAAGACCCGATTGCCCTGGACCATCACTCGCCGGTGCTTCACCTGATTCAACTCATTCGTGATGAGGCCCACCGCTTTGCCGTGACCTTCCACCGCAAGCGCCGGCAGATGCGGGACCGTTCGACCGAACTGCTGGAAATTCCCGGCGTGGGCGCGAGCACGACGCGGAGACTGCTGGAACACTTTGGCAGCGTGCAGGCAGTCCGGCAGGCGGACCCGGCGGCGTTGTCCGCCGTCGTGACGCGAACACAGGCCGAGGCGATTCGCAATCACTTCCGAAAATAAATTATCTTCTTCGCGTTCTTCGCGGCTGCTCTTGGCGAACTCTGCGGCTTAAGATTCTTTCTTGATTTTGAATTGTGACCGAAGTAGCAGATTTGCGCTCTCTTGATTGCCGACCGTTCGACTAGCCAGCCACACAACCAGCGCGACCATCCCACACCACCCTAGCAGTCGGACAGCCGCAGCGATTTGCGTGTCATGATTCAACACCCCGAGACTGGAGAAGATGGCGTAAAAGTCATGTTCCACGAAGTCCGGATCGCCGGTCGTGACCAGCGGAAGCACCTGCGCGCGAGCGTCCGCCATGTAGGTCGCGGTATAGAGCCAGTTCTCGAAAAAGAAAAATAGGCAGAAAACAAAGCCAGCAGTTTGACGCTGGGTAAAGAAGTATGCGGCCAGCAGAAACGGCACCAGCCACTGCAGCAGCGTCCCTCCCCACAACCCGAGCGTTGGTCCGAACCAGCCGAACAGATTATGCCCGCCCTCATGGACGACGAGATTGGCGCAGTCGATGAAAAGAGCTGCGCCATGAGCCGAGAAAGCGTACCCCAGGAACCCGACGTAAAAAATCAACCAGGCGATGAGCTCCAGCCGAGAGACCGGCTTCCAGGGTTCGTCCAGAATCGATTGGAGTGACTCCATCATGCGCGCTTACGACGATTCTAGGGCAACGGATTCACATGCGTAGGTTACCAATGTGTGGCGGTCGCCGGGAGAAGGCGTTTCTTGTTACAGTGGTCGGATCCATCTTGAAGGATGGCGCTGCCGCTATGGTTAGAGAGACGTAGCAAGCTACGTCTCTACGGAATGATTTTTGGAGCCTTGATCAGAGTTTGGGGATAAGAGTTCGTCAATGAAAGTTAGGCATTGGATTACCGCGGGCGTGCTGCTAGTGCTGGTGGCCGCGGCCATCGTGGGAATGGTCCGTACGCAGCAGCGTCGTGGCACAAGCGAGGATGTCGCCGCAGCACCCGGAACTCAGTCCACCGGCAACCCCCAGCGCCTGGGTCAGCATGCATGGGTAGATCAGCGCCCACTGCAAACCGCCCGGCGTGTTGGGACTCTGGCATATACGCAGGAAGAAAAGGATCTTGCCCAGCAGGCAGAGAAGGTCGCAGACCATGAGGTCGACCTGGCGTTCTTCGATGCCTTTCGCGCCGCGCAGGAAAATCCGCCTGCGCTCACGCCCGCGCTCAAAAAGTTAGCCGACAGGAAAAGCCAGGAACAGCAGGCGCTAAAGGAAGATCAGGATAATGTCACCGAACTGACGCATCGAGTCGCTGCCGCCCCCGAATCACAGAAGGAAAACTTGCAGGATCAGCTCAATGTGGCGCAGGCCCAACTGGAACTTGATCAGGATGAACTCGACGACGCCACGGAAGGTCTGGTGGAGGCTGGAGGCGATCCGCAGGCTGAAGTCCAGCGCCTTAAACAGGCTCATGACGACGAGGAAGCTCACTTGTCGACGCACCCGGGTTCGGCGGCGAATCCGGCTGAGGGCTACTACCAGGGTCACACTTTGCTGGAAGTTTTCCGCGCCTGGAAGGCACTGCGGGATAAAAAACTGAAGCTTTTGGAAGCGCAGCAAGATGCCACCGACGATCAGGAGACTCTGGCTAGGCAGCACGGCGCACTGATTGCGCAGGTCCAGCAACATAGGGAAAGCCGGGAATCCGCCAAGCAGCAGGCCAAAGGGTTCGCGAACAACGGCAATACCTCGAGCCGCGATGAATCGAAAGCGGCGGCCCAATCCGCACTGGATTCACTCCAACACCATCGGCAGGACCAGAAAAATCTGGCGGATTTGGCCAGGAGAATCGCTGACGAACAGAAACTCACCGACATTTATGGCCGATGGATTGACCTGGTTGAGGCGCGCCAGCGTGCTGCCCTTCACAACATGATCGAGATCCTGTTCTGGATCCTGATTGTGACACTCATCGTGTATCTGGCCAACCGTGTGATTGAGCGCTTTACCACGAATTTGAAGACCGAGAACAAAAGGGCGGACACCCTGCGCGCGGTGCTTAAGTTCTCCGCGCAGGCGGTGGGAGTGATCGCAATTCTATTTCTGATCCTGGGGCTGCCCAACCAGACCACCACCATTCTCGGGCTCGCAGGTGCCGGCCTGACGGTCGCGATGAAAGACTTCATCATGGCCTTCCTCGGATGGTTTTCACTGATGGGACGCAACGGCATACACGTGGGGGACTGGGTTGAGATCAACGGTGTGGCCGGCGAAGTGGTTGAAATTGGGTTGATGAAAACGGTTCTGCTCGAAACTGGCAACTGGACGGACGCGGGACATCCCACCGGACGAAAAGTCTCATTCATGAATAATTTCGCCCTCGAGGGACATTTCTTCAACTTCACGACATCGGGCCAGTGGATGTGGGACGAGCTGAAAATCACAATTCCGGCGAACCAGGATCCATACGCAGTCATTGATGGAATCCAGAAACTGGTTGCGAAAGAGACTGAAGCCAGCGCGCGCAAGGCGGAAGAGGAATGGCATAACACGACGAACCACTACCGTGTTCAGGCGTTTTCAGCCGCACCGGCGCTGAATGTGATGCCGTCCGTCGATGGCGTTGAGGTGCAAATCCGCTACATCACGCGAGCCTACGAGCGGCACGAGATGCGCAAGAAGCTTTATGAGGCGGTGGTGAAGTTGATGCACGGACAGCGCGAAGCGGTGAAGCAATAGAGCTTCTAGCTTCTGGTTTTAGGCCTTTAGCTTTTTGCTTCACGGCCGATCGCTCTAATCGTCCGCGACTTCATTTCCCACTAATCTATGAACGACAAAGAAGACTTGGGCACAGTTATTGTCACTGGCGCCAGTCGAGGAATTGGCGCAGCGGTAGCGACGCTGGCGGGCGAGCGCGGCTACGCAGTTGCGGTCAACTTCGCCACCGGTGAGGCTGAGGCGGCGCAAGTCGTAGAGAAGGTTGTGAAAGGCGGGGGTCGCGCCGTCGCGATCCAGGCCGACGTCTCCCGAGAACAACAGATCATTGGCATGTTCGAGAAGGCGGAGCAGAAGCTGGGCCCGATCAAGGCACTGGTGAACAATGCGGCAGTAACTGGCGGATTCGCGCGAGTCGAAGAAGTATCGCAGGCGGCCATCGCAAAGGTCTTCGCCGTCAATGTCAACGGAACTATGTTGTGTTCGCGCGAGGCGGTGCGGCGCATGTCGACGCGGCACGGCGGAACCGGCGGCGCCATCGTCAATATTTCTTCTCGCGCGGCACACACAGGAGCGGCCGGGGAATGGGTTCATTACGCAGCATCGAAGGGCGCCATCGACAGTTTCACCATCGGTCTGGCGCGGGAAGTGGCCATGGAAGGAATTCGAGTGAACGCAGTAGCACCGGGGTTGGTGGACACCGGACTGCATGCGGCCAACGGCGACCCGGGCCGGCTGCAACGTCTGATGGGCACCATCCCGATGGGAAGGGCCGGCACGCCACGCGAAATGGCGGAAGGAGTGCTGTGGCTGTTGTCGCCGGCGGCGGCGTACACGACCGGAGCGATTCTGCAGATTGGCGGCGGGCGATGAGGATGCGGAACCTCGGACTTTAGGCGTCCGATTTGAGATTCAAAGCTTAAATTTTTAACTTTAGCTTTCACAGAACTCTGGCTTCAATCCCAAGCGGTAAATTACTTTCTGGTCTCCAAATCTCTCCGCAAGTACCTCTTTATTTTTTCTGGCAAGCGGGAAGAATGCAGCACATCGCGCAGTTGGGCGGGCGGAAGACGACGGGCGAATTCGAGAGCCCGCGCGAGAGGCGTGTATTCGTTACGCAATAGGGCCAGGCGAATCTCAGGCCGCACCGACCATCTGCTGTGGTGGCACACGGCTTTGACAAAAGCCGGCAATGCTTTCGTTCGCAGCAATGCCTTCACAACGCCAGATTCAGCAAGGCGCGGATTCTCCAGAGCCGTCTGCCAGACACGCGATTCGCGATCGAGCAGCAGCGCAGCGGCCACCATGCCGGAGGAGCGGCGCGCGAGGGCAATGCGCTCGCCCAGCGTAATGGAAGCAATCCGCGCCACAAGCAGCTCATCGGCAACACGCTTCAGATCAGCCGCGACAGCCGGAAGCAGCGCAAACAGCATCAGATCAAATGTGTATAGTTCGCGAATCAGACGCAGAGCGATGCGGCGCGGGGCGCGGGGATGAGCCGCAACCGCAACTCGAACCTTGCGCGACTTCATCACCGCGATATTCCTGCTGATTTGTTCGATGACCTCAGAGGGCAGGTTTCGATCTTTCAGTGCAGCAAGGGCGAGATCGGCGGTTACAGCCGCTGTTTCGGGCTCTGGGAATGCATGGCCGGAAGCCGATTCCGGCGCGACGGATGACTCGATCGAATTCTGTGTTTCGGAACTCATAGGTGCCGGCCGGGTCACGAAACAAATCAAGATCAACTTCTACTCTCAACGGCGGAGAGGAGTATCCGCTCCATACGATGGGGCTCTTCGCGCCAACCGCAGCGCTCCTTCAACCGGTTCCACGAGCTGCAGATTCACATCTACGCGCGGCTGCACCGTGCGCAGTTCATTGTAAAAAACCTGGCGGACCAGCGGTGCATGACGAAAGACGCCTCCCGTGATGGCCACCGGGACGGAGGCGACCGGGTCCTTCGCGAAGAGGCGTTGGATTACGGTCGCCGCCACCTGAGACAGTTCGCTGCCCGCAGTGGTCAGAACCTGGATTGCCAACGCATCAGGACTGGCGATGACGGCCGAAAATAGAGCTGCGAAATCTGGAGGGGGAACCGAGTTGGCGGCGCGGGCCAGATCGGCCAGTGAGTTCACTCCCCAGGCTCTACCCAGAGCCGCGGCAAATGCCCATGACGCTCGGCCTTCCGAAGTTTCGCCCGTCCGATCACTGGCGCGCAGCACGGCGCTAACCGCAGCCCGCCCGATCCAGTGGGCGGAGCCTTCGTCGCCGATAGCGAATCCCCACCCTCCGGCGCGGGCCGTCGCTCCGTGCCGGTCTCGGCCGTAAGCGATTGATCCCGTGCCGGCAATCACGATAACGCCCGGGCCTGCATCGAAGGCGGCTTCGAGCGCAATCTGCATATCGCCAACCACGTCAATGGGCGTGGACAGAATTTCGGCAAGAGACCGACGCACGATTTCAGCCAACTCGGGGCGGGCAGCGCCGGAACCTCCTACGCAAGTATGCGAAACTTCTGCGGGCGCGATTCCGGCGGCGGCACATGCCTGGCGCACAGACTGCTGCAGTGACTGCCGGGCCTGCGATTCTCCAACGCGGACGATGTTACTCGGACCTGCGGTCGCCATGGCCACAAGATGCGATTCGTCGCCCACCGCGCAAGTGGTTTTAGTACCGCCGCCGTCAATGCCGAGGTAGTAGGGCACGGGTTATTTTTAACACAGTGCCATCGCCGTTCGCCGTGACAGATGCCAATTTTGGCATCATGCGATAGGACTACAAAGTCTCACTCGCGGAAACGAGCGCTTGCTCCCATAATTGGAGATTGCTCCGACAAAGAAACCATGGGCCTGAACCGTCTCGATTTCGCGATCATCGCGCTTTACCTGGCAGGAATCACTCTGTTTGGCCTGCGCTTCCGAAAGAAGCAGCGGACTCTGCGCGATTACTTCCTTGCGGGACGCGATATCCCCTGGTGGGCAATCGCTTTATCCATTGTTGCGGCGGAAACCAGCACGCTCACCATCATCAGCATTCCCGGGCTCGCTTACGATACCAATCTCACGTTCCTGCAAGTGGTGATGGGATATGTGGTGGGCCGCGTAGTTATTAGCTTTGTGCTGCTGCCGCACTATTTCCGCGGCGATCTCTATACCGCTTACGAGTTGATCGAACGCCGCTTCGGGCGCCGGCTGCGCTCCCTGACCGCAGGTTTATTCTTACTGACCCGGGCCGCGGCCGAAGGGGTACGTGTTTATGCGGTGTCCATCGTGGTGTCGATTGCGCTGGGCACGGGCGAGGTGGCATCGATCGCCATCATCACTGCATTGACGGTGATCTATACATTCGAAGGCGGGCTCGCGGCGGTGATATGGACCGATGTGGTGCAGACCGCGATCTATGTGGGCGGAACGCTGGTGGGGCTAGTCACGATCGTGCATCTCGTACCCGGCGGATGGAGCGCAATTCATGCTGCTGCAGCTGGAGCAGGTAAGCTGCGAGTGTTCGATTTCAGCGCGAGCTTCTCGGTTCCTTACACCTTCTGGTCGGGAGTGGTTGGCGGCGCCTTCTTTACGCTGGCCAGTCACGGAACCGATCAGCTTATCGTGCAGCGCTTGCTGGCGGCGCGCGGGCAGAAACAATCGGCGACGGCCCTGGTTTCAAGCGGCCTCGCCGTTCTGTTTCAATTTGCGCTGTTTTTGATTGTGGGCATTATGCTGTGGGCTTATTACCATGCGCCATCGGCAGTCTTCGGAAAGTCAGACCGAATTTATCCGACCTTCATTGTCACCCGCATGCCGCATGGAATCTCCGGGTTGCTGATTGCGGCAATCCTGGCGGCGGCGATGTCGAACTTGAGCGCCGCTTTGAACTCTCTGTCCTCGAGCGCGATCATGGATTTCTATGCGCGTCTCCGGCCGCAGGCCGATGAGAAAACAAAGATGCGCCTCTCCCGCCTGGCGACCCTGGCTTGGGCGCTGGTGTTATTTGGGCTGGCAGTAATCGCGCTGCACAAAGTGGGCCGAGTCGTGGAAGTGGGGCTGCAGATCGCCTCCGTCGCCTACGGGGCCCTGCTCGGCGTGTTCCTGCTGGGGGTGCTGACGCGCCGCACAAATCAGCGCGGCGCTATGTTGGGGATGCTGTTTGGGTTCGCCGCGGAGTTGTATCTGTGGCGCTGGACGCAGGTACCTTGGACCTGGTGGGTCATGATCGGCACCGCGGTGACCTTTGGCGTCGGTCGGATCCTCAGCGCCCTGATTGGCCAGTCTGCTGGCCAGGAAACGAAGGTTCCCGGTTGATCCTGGCGACGAACTTCGAAATAATTGCGGATGGCAGAAACAAGAGGGTATCGGCGGTGTTCATACAATTAGTGATGAGCGGTATCGGCGGTACAACATAATGAGGAAGTTTCCTGCGCGGAGGGTATGGGCGTCTCTTGCCTTGTCCTGTTTTTTCAGCGGACACCTGACCGCGCAGTCGGACGCACCGCGATCTCAATCTCAAAATACTTCATCGATTCAAGACGCCAGTCCCGCGCAGTCCAAGCCAGCCCAGCAGGCGCAGCAACCGGCCAACGCGGAGACGCAGGCGCCCAGCGTGACCATTCGTGAGACCGTTCGGCGCGTCATCGTGGACGTGATGGTGCGCGACTCCAATGGCAAGCCAGTACACGGGCTGACGTCCAGCGATTTTTCTATCGCCGAGGATAAGCAGTCGCAACGCGTTCTTTCGTTCGATGTCTATGATTTCGATAAACCGTCGATCTCCCGCGGAGCGAATGCACCCCCTCTGTCACCAAATGTCTTTGTCAACGTTCCATCGGTTCCAGAGCGAGGACCGCTCTATGTGATGCTGTGCGACCTGGTCAACACCGAGGTCGAAGACCAGATGACCGCCCGGCAGCAAATCCTGAAGTTCATCCGTAACAAACCGGCGGGGACCAGGTTTGCCATCTTCGTCACTTCCGACAAACTTTACCTGGTGCAGGGTTTCACCGAAGACAAAGACCTTTTGTACGCCGCCTTGGATCCGAAGAGTCCCAAACCCCATGTGCCGAAGATTTTTCTAATGGGCCGGAATTACGGACGCGGCGATCCCTTCACCGCGCTGGATATGCTCACGCACATAGGCCAATATCTCGATGGCATTCCTGGGCGTAAGAATCTTATCTGGGTGGCAGGATCTTTCGACGTGAACATTTTTCCCCGCGACGGGGATCCAGTGGATATGCAGGCCGACATCAAGGGCGAGATTAATGCGTTGGCGCAAGCTCAGGTAGCGGTATTTCCCGTCGATGTTCGCGGCGTGATCGTGAATCCTGCGGGCGCCCTAACCGGAGCCACGCCGAACGGCGGAGCCGCTAACCTCTCCGCTTCAACCGGCGGTCCGGCCAGCTCGAATGCGCTGAGCTCCCCAACCGACAACATGGTGCTGCAGGCCATGCGCTTCGAGGGTCAAGGCGGCTCTCTTAACGCGGATTACGCCACGGAGGAAGCGATTGCTTCCATGACTGGGGGCCGCGCCTTTTTCAGCACCAACGACCTGACGGATGCGCTCAACGCAGCCACGGAAGATGGCGGAAACTACTACACACTCACTTATTCGCCTTCGGCTCCGATGGACGACGGAAAATGTCACAACATCTCGGTAACGCTGGACAAGGGCAACTACCAACTCTCGTACCGCCGCAACTATTGCCGCGTTCCGCTGGTCTCAACTGCTGCGGCGGAAAGCGCAGAAAATTCCGGGCTTTCCGCCTTGGCAGTTCCTATGCAGGCGGGCGACGTTCTGCAAGCAAACATGAGGCAGGGTGCGCCCATGGTCCACGATCTGGTCTTCTCAGCGCACGTGCGCACCGAAAGCGGGGCAGTGCTGGCGACACCGGCGCAAATGGAGCAACTGCAGGAGCAGGCCGCCTTCTTTCGCACGCACCGCAGGAACAGGCCGGTAAAGCCTCTTCCCGCAGTCAAGATTCAAAGCTACACCATCGATTATCGAGTGCTCGACCCGCAGTTCAAAGCTCAGGCGGGACGCAGCGGAAAACAACCAACACTCGAGTTTGCCGTGGCTGCATTTGATGACGATGGCAAGGTGCTGAACGGGACAGTGAATGACGGCGTGCCCGAGCCCTCGAGCCAGCCGCCAGAAAACAAGGCTGGATTGTTCCGGTTGCACCAGGCACTGATAGTCCCGCTAAGTGCCAGGTCAATACGAGTTGGCGTGCGCGACCGGCTTACCGACCGTATGGGGACACTCGAGGTACCCTTGCCGCTAGCACGTGAACAGGTAGGCCAAGCGATGGCGCCCATCCACTAAGTGCAGCTTCGTCGATAGTTCCGCTGTGCGCATTCTGTTTCCCTCATTCCACCAATAACCACATCCTCGCGTATACTCCAACTCCAACATGGCGAATGTCACTGCGCCGTCCCGTCCCGAGCTTTGCCGCGATCTCGGAGTCAGCCACGCCTCGGCAGTGGTCGTCGGAACCATTATCGGCAGCGGAATTTTTCTTGTGCCTACCGAGATGATGCAGGCCGTCGGCTCGGCCAAGCTTGTCTATCTGGCGTGGGTGGTGGGCGGCCTGCTGTCATTTTTCGGCGCGCTGACGTATGCCGAACTTGGCGCCATGAAGCCGCAGGCGGGCGGGGAATATGTTTATGTTCGCGACGGATATGGGCCACTCGCAGGGTTTCTTTACGCGTGGACTTGGTTCGTTATCGCGAAGCCGGGTTCCATCGCGACCGTGGTAACCGGTTTGGTCCGGATTCTGGGGACCTTTCCCGTTTTCTCTTTTTTTTCCATCGTCGTCATGCGCGCTCCGTTCACCGTAAATTGTGGCCAACTGTTCGCCATCGCCGCCGCCATCTTGATCTCGCTGCTGAACTATGTTGGCGTCAAAAAAGCGGGTGAGTTCCAGCTGGTATTCACGCTGCTGAAAGTGGCAATCATTCTGGGAATCGTGGTCATTTGTTTCAGTGGCGTCGGCAATGTCCAGGGACGCGGGTGGAGCAACTTCGCTGGTACCTTCGCGGGCGCGAAGGGCGGCGTCGCCGGATTCATGGCAGCGCTGGTGGCGGCGCTCTGGGCCTACGACGGATGGAATGATCTGAATATGGTGGCGGGAGAGGTCAAACGCCCGGAGCGGAATATTCCGATCGCGTTGATAGCGGGCGTGGCTGCGGTGGGCGTGCTCTATGTACTGGTCAACGCCGGTGTCCAGTATGTGCTTCCTGCCGGCACGATCGCGATCTCGCCGCGTCCGGCATCGGACGCCGTGGCGCTGGTCATGGGTCGCATGGGAGCGAGCATTGTTTCAGCCGGCATGGCCCTCTCGATGCTGGTCACGCTCAACGGCACCATCATGAGCGGTGCGCGCATTCCGTTCGCAGTCGCTCGCGACGGATATTTTTTCCGCTTTCTGGCTGAAGTGCATCCCCGTTTTCACACACCGTCGATGGCAATTGTGGTGCAGGCCATTGTGTCGATTCTTCTGCTGCTGATCGGGGCAAATTTCCGGCAGCTTTTTTCTCTAACAATTTTTGCCGAGTGGCTGTTCTACATGATCGCGGGCAGCACCATCTTCATATTCCGGCGGCGCGAGCCTCAGGCGGTGCGTCCCTACCGCATGTGGGGCTATCCTTTCGTGCCGCTCATTTTTGTGGCTGTGGCGGCTGCCCTTCTGTGCTACACCTTCAAGAACGACTGGCCAAACTCCGGCTACGGAGTCCTTGTCATTCTGGCCGGCATTCCTGTGTTTGCCTATTTCTCTCGGCAGCGGAAATCTCGCGTATTTCCGGCCAATCCCTAGAAGCAATTCGAACTGGTCACTCAAGGCACCACAATTAAAGTTACCTAAGGTCAGGAGCCGTTGACACGTTTACCCCCTGTCCTATCTCCCGTATTTTTAAAACTCCAAGTTCCGGCGCCTCTCCCCAGCCGGTCCCCAATGGAGTGACATTGCATGACGACGGCTTACCGCGGATTTCAATTAGGGCTACTGCCCGAGCGCAAGATCAACAAACGGGCAATGGTGACCAGCTATGCACTGGTGACGTTGCTGTTGCTCATCGTCATCAACCTGGGGCTGATTCTGCCGGAAACGTTGCAACTCACCCAGTATCACGTAACCGAGATGATTCCGATGCCGTCGTTGCGGCCTGAGCCCGCACCAATCGCGCCCAAGCCTGTCAAGGTCAAGCTGCTCCCCGTCGCGAAGCTGCCGGTGTTTGAACAGCCTAAGCTGGTGGTCCCGCACGAACTTCGACGCCAAGCTGAGAAGCCGCTAGAGGCACCCAAAGTTGTCGTCAATCAATTCGCGGCTCCACAGTTGAAGCTGGCAGTGGGCGGAGCGCGTCCGCAACTGGTGCACACCGGAGATTTCGGCGGCAGTTCGCAGAAGCCGACAGTCAACGCTGCCGTACAGAAAGTGCAGACCGGCGGGTTCGGCGATCCCAATGGTCTGCCCGGTACAGGCAGGCAGGGCGCAAAATTATATACCGCCTCGACCGGATCGTTTGACCTGCCCGCAGGGCGAGGACAGGGCAACGGATCGGGCGGAACCAAGGGAATCAAGGGAACGGTCGCCAGCGCGGATTTCGGCAGCGGCATCGCGAGCGCCGGCAAAGGCGACGGCCGCAGCAACGGCAAAATCGCAACCGGCGGATTTGGATCGGAGCAGGTGGTGCATGGCGGCGGACCCAAGATCGTACAGCCCGATTCCGCAGCGGCCAGCACTCCGGTGGAAATTACGTTCAAGCCGAACCCGCTTTATACCGATGAGGCCCGCAGTATGAAACTCCAAGGCGAAGTGCTTCTCGAAGTAAGTTTCTCGGCAAACGGTACTTTGCACGTAAATCGCGTAGTGCGCGGCCTGGGCCACGGATTGGACGAGGCCGCCGTCGCTGCCGCCAACAAGATTCGTTTCAAGCCGGCTTTGCGCAGCGGCCAGCCCATCGATTCCACCGCGGTTGTGCATGTGACGTTCCAGATGGCGTACTAAAAGTCTTGGCGAAGTGCCTTGGCAATTTGGCAGCAAATAGAAACTCGAGTCACGAAAACTGGGTCGAAGAAACTGGGTCGAAGAAAATTGGAGAAAGAGTCATGCGTACTTGGAAAGCGATGTTTGCCGCGGCACTACTGGCCGCTTTACTGGCTCCGCTGAGCGCAGCCGCACAGCAAACGGCCGATTCACAGCCGTCGGCACAGTCCGCTGCGCCCGACGCGACGCAGATGGCACAACCGTCTCAGCCGACTGCTCCATCCACGGCCGCACCGGCAGAAACGACGGCCTCACAACCCGCTGCGCCTGCTCCAACCACCATGGATCAGGTCGTGACGCTCTTCATTGAGCGCGAACACGCTCTCATCAAGATGCTCTCGACCCGCACGCCGATCGTCGAGACCTATCTGCAGAACCTGACGGCCGACCCCCAACTCGGCTCCGTGCCCAGCGCCGATCACTATTTCCTCGGCCGTATGGATATGGGCGAGACCGTCGACCGCAAGGATTATCTGAAGGAAGACGACAGGGGCATGCAGGGCCGCTTGATGGGTGGCTTCCAGAAACTCTTCAAGGTGCAGTATCAGCCCCTGGGCTTCTCGTGGATGGTCTATGCCGACCGCACTGAGTTCGATCGCGAACATTATGGCTTTACCTACGTGCGCCGCGAATTCCTGGGCGACGTGCGCTGCCTCGTGTTTGACGTCACCCCGAAGAAGAGCGCCGGCAAGGGACGCTTCCTGGGCCGCATCTGGGTGGAGGATCAGGGATTCAACATCGTGCGCCTGAACGGCACGTACTCTCCGGCGCCGCGCAACGCGATGTTCTTCCACATGGACAGCTGGCGCTTGAACCTGATTCCCGGCTATTGGGTGCCCTCCTACATCTACAGTGAGGAAGGTGACTTCAGTGCCGGCGTGAAGAATAAAGAAGCTTTCAAGGCGCAGACCCGCATCTGGGGCTATGACCTGAAGAAGGGTGGCAAGGACGACGAACTGACGCAGATTCGCGTGGACAGCGTGACCGACGAGAGTGCGACCGCGCAGGATGCGTCCCCGCTACAGGCTGAGCGTGTATGGCAGCAGCAGGCGGAGGATAACGTTGTCGATCGCCTGACCAACGGCGGCTTGCTCGCGCCCGCAGGCGACGTGGACCGGATTCTGCAGACAGTAGTGAACAATCTGGAAGTCACCAACAACATTGATCTGCCACGGCCGGTGCGTACGCGTGTCCTGCTGACTGCTCCACTGGAAACCTTCAGCGTAGGCAACACCATCGTGATCAGCCGCGGCTTGGTGGACGTGCTTCCCGACGAGGCCAGCCTGGCTGCAATGCTCGCGCATGAACTGGCGCACATCGTGCTGGGTCACAACCTGGGCAGCAAGTTCGCCTTCAACGATCGCATGTTGTTCAACGATGCCTCTACCTATCAGAATCTGGGATTCAAACACATTCCGGAAGAAGAACAGGCCGCTGATAAGAAGGCGATCGAACTTCTGAAGAACTCGCCCTACGCACAGAAACTGGACAACGTAGGCCTTTTCCTGAGGGCATTGCAGCTGCGGGCTCCGCAACTGAGCGCCCTGCTGACCACGCACCTGGGCAATCCTCTGGCGGAAAATGGAACCGTAAATCGCTTGTCGGCTCTGGCCACGCAAGGCCCGTCGCTGGACAATACCAAACTCGATCAGATCGCAGCTCTGCCCTTGGGCGGCCGCGTAAAGATCAATCCCTGGGACGACAAAGCGGAAATCGTGAAGACGGCTCCGGTCGCCATCACGTCGGCGCGTGACAAAATGCCATTTGAGGTCACGCCCTTCTTCCCGCGATTGGCTCGCTACGGTGCAAACGCCGCGCCAACTACCGCTGCTGCCAACTCAAACACGGGCAACTAAACTCTCAACGCTCAGGACGGCACGGCTTTGGCCGTGCCGCCCAAGCCGGAAAAGGGGCGGGCTTTTGCGTCCTAAGGAACCGATAGTCACGTCACCGGCGAATTGTCACCTGGCTCGGAAGCTCGATTTCTAATCCAAGTTGAAGTAAGACGCAGGCCGGGATCCCGAACAGTCTTCCGGGATTCCGGCTTTCGTTCTTCACAGCGCAGCACGCAACAACCAATCTATTCCGTGCGCAGCGCCTGCATCGGTTCGATCGAAGCCGCACGGCGCGCCGGGACGAATCCTGCAATAGCGGCGCAAAACCCGAGCACGAATGTCGCGCTGACCAGTGCCAACGGGTCGTAGCTGCCGACCCCATAAAGCTGGCTGGCCATCAGATGGCCGGCCAAAAGAGCGGCGGGAATTCCAAGTCCGAGTCCGAGGAGAATCTGCCAGAGCGCGCCGCCCAGCACCATCGTCAACACGCTGGATCGTGAAGCTCCCAGCGCCATGCGGACGCCGATTTCGCTGGTGCGTCGGGCCACGAAGTAGGACGTCACACCATAGAGTCCCACCGAAGCCAGGATGAGCGCCACAATGCCGAACAGACTCGTGAGCCGCGCGATGAGCCGCTCCTGGTTGAAGTTGCCGACTACTTGCGCATCGAACGAGCGAAGATCGGCCACCGTCAAATTAGGATCGACGCCTGCCAGCGTGCGGCGAATGAGCGCCTCGACATTCTGCTGTGGCCCGTTGAAGTTGAGAATCACTGAATTGACGAACATGGATCGCGTCTCACCCGTAATCATCTCCGGTTCCTGAAAGCCAGTGAACCGCTGGACCAGCGGCCGCAGGTAGACGGGCCGGATCGGATCGCGCGGATTGTTCATCTTGAAATCGGAAAACACCCCCACAATCTCAAAAGTCCCCGAATACTGCGGAAAGTCGATGCCGAAATGTTTCCCGATCGGATCTTCGTTCGGGTAGAAGCGCTTGACGAAGGCCTGGTTCACCACGACGACCAGCTGCGAAGTTGCTGTGTCCTGCTCGGTGAGTCCGCGGCCGCGCACGACGGGCACGCCCACGGCATCGAGAAAGTGTGGGCTGACGCGATCCCAGGTGGCGCCGCACTTTGAATTCGGCCCAGGAGCGGGATATCCCTGTTGAATGACGCAATCGCCCCAGTTGTTGCCTTGCAGCGGGCTGTAAAGCGCCAGCGCGGCATTGGCAACGCCGGGCAGCGCCGCAAAACGAGCTTCCATCTCCTTATAAAGCGCAGGCAGCCGTTCGACTGTATACCCGGCGCCTTCCGGATCGAACTGCAGCACGTAACGGTTCGCGGTGGCGACGCCAAAGTTCTGATGCTCCAGGTTCGCCAGAGATTTGCTCATCAGGATTGCTCCCGCCAGCAACACCAGCGACAATGACGCCTGAATCACCACCAGGGCCTTCTGCGGCAGCGAAGAGCGATCACGCGTGGAACGGTTCACACCGCGCAGCGCCTCCGCAGGTTGGGTGTGAGAGAGCAACCACGCGGGAGCGGTTCCAAACAGGACGCCGGTGAGCAACGAGACTAGAAACGCGAATCCCAGCACGGTGAGCGAAGGCCTTGCGTCGACGGTAAGATTCTTTGCATCGGGGAACGCGAGAAGCAGAATTGTGTGTGAACCGGCGTAGGCAACGGCGAGTCCAGCCAGCCCGCCAATGCAGCTCAGCAAGATGCTCTCGGTAAGAACCTGGCGGATCAACCGTCGCCGCCCCGCACCCAAGGCCGTGCGCAGCGCCATATCCGCGCGCCTCATCGTTGCGCGCGCCAGCAACAGGTTGGCGATGTTGGCACAGGCAATCAATAATACGAACACCGAAAGGGTCATCAACATCTTCAAGCCCTTCCCCGCTTCCTGTTGCAGGTTCTGAATACCGCCGCCGGCGGGCACAATCGATACATGCTGTTTGGGAATCTCGGCTGCGCCACCGTGTTCGGTATACGCCTTTCGGCTGCCCAACCAATTCCGAAGGGCGACCGAGAGCTTGGCTTGCAATGCGCCTACGTTGGTCCCGGGACGCACCCTGCCCAGTGGATAAAGCCAGTTGGAGTCGGCATGATGCAGGATGGAGTTTGGTCCGTGAACATAGGGCTCACTCTGCAGCGGCATCCATAAATCGGGCGGATTGTCCGTCACTCGATCGCCGAAGAAACCGGCAGGAGCGATGCCCACGACCGTGAATGGCTTAGTCTCAATGGAGATCGTCGATCCGACGAGCGAGGGATCGGCCGCAAACTCGGTTTGCCATGCGCGGTAGCTGACCACGGTTGCGGGTGCGGCCGATGGAGTGTCGTCGCTCTCGCTCAGCGGCCGCCCCGCGAACGCTCCCAGACCGAGCGTAGAGAAATAGTTGCCGGAGACAAATTCGCCTTGCAGCAACTTCGCCAGGGCACTTCCACGACGAACGCTGAACCCGTTCTGCCCGGCCTGCATCGCCGCCAGTTGCTCGAACTCCGGAGCGGAATTCTTCAGGTGTAGATATAAATCGTAGGAGAATATGTCGAAATCGCCATTGTCCCCCACAAAACCGCCATTCACGCAGCAATCATCGGTGTCGCCGATGCGGTAGAGCTGCGCCGGGTCGGCCACCGGCAATGAGCGCAGCAATATACCCTGCACCAGCGTGAAGATGGCCGTAGTCGCCCCGATGCCCAGAGCCAGAGTAACGACTGCCGTTACGGTGAACCCCGGCGCCTTGCGCAACTGGCTCAAGGCATAGCGCAGATCCTGAAACAAGGTCTCCATGAAGCCTCCAAAAAGAGGGAGCGTCTTCTCAAAGGACGCACGTTCCCTACCACTTGTCACGGACTGAATAGTTTGTTTGCAAAGGACTAGGGCCCGCAGGGATTAGCTTGAGTTTGCTTTTTGTCCGAATTCGAAAACCGCTGTCCAAGAGTGAACACCCCGGAAGTGAGTGGTTTTGAATAGGTGGGGTTTCACGAACGGCAAATGCGGTGTCTTCGGGGATCAAAACTCTACAGATACGTCCGGACTCACGATTTCTTGTTTTTTCCTGGCAGGCCCGCGGGATTTTCGTGAACCCGTTCTCGGAAGCTGCCGCGCAGGCCCGAGGCCAGGCTTACGCTGGACTCGCCGAATTTGTCCCGCAAGCGGTCGGCGGCGGCCAGCGCGTCTTTCCAGCGCTGCTGGCGATTCCCATCCAAAAGGTTGATCTGATCGGGCTGCGAGGTGAACGAGGATGCATGCACGCCCAGAAGGCGGATTGGCACGCCTTTTTTCCAATTCCTGCGAAACAGCGCGCGGACTTCCTCGAAGATGTCAGTATCGAGCTGAGTCGGGGACGCGAGAGTATGGGCGCGGGTGAACGTGGTGAAATCTTTGTAGCGCAATTTGAGTTGAATGGTGCGAGCGTAAAACCGGGATTCGCGCAGGCGGCGTCCCACCATTTCAGAAAGACGCATCAGCGTGGCTTCGAGCTGGCTAGGGTCCGCAGTGTCTTCGTTATATGTGTGCTCGTGGCTAATGGACTTGGCGTCGGCATCGGCTCCCACTTCGGAGTCGAACCAGCCGCCGGCGTCCTCGCCGCGAGCTTTGCCGGCCAGGGCCAAGCCCCATTTTCCGAAGCGGTCACTTAATTCAGATTCGTCGAGTCGCGCAAGGTCTCCAACTCTCTTGATGCCGAGGGCGTGCAGGTGAGACTCCATCACTTTACCGACGCCGGGAATTTCGCGCACGTCGAGCGGAGCAAGGAATTTGGCTTCCTCGCCGGGGACGATGTACAGCAGGCCGTTCGGCTTGGCCTTCGCTGAGGAAACTTTGGCGATCAGGCGGGAAGTTCCGATTCCGATGGAGCAGTTCAGACCGGTATCGACTTTCATCCGCTGGTGCAAAGCGTGCGCGGCTTTGAGTGGAGGACCGTGCAGACGTTCTGTGCCCGTCATGTCGAGGTAGGCCTCGTCGATCGAGGCCATTTCGACTTGGGGAGAAAAAGTTCCGAGGACCGCGTGAGCTTTTTCCGAAAACTCGCGGTAGCGGTCCGGATGGCCATCGACGAAGATCGCTTGCGGGCAGAGTTTGGCCGCAGTTCGTAGCGGCATCGCGGAATGCACTCCGAATTTTCGCGCGGCATAGGACGCGGCAGAGACGACTCCGCGCTCGTCGCGCTGGCCGCCGACGACGACGGCTTTTCCTTTCAGCGAGGGATCGTAGAGTTCTTCCACGGAGACAAAGAAAGCATCCATGTCGACGTGGAAGATGGTGCGGGTGAAGGCGGGCTGGCGCGTGACAACCATGCTGGAAGAATTTTAGCAGCGGCGCTTTCAATCGTCCGTGTAGAGCAATCAAGTGTGCTCAATCTCGGAACCGCTGTTAGAATCCGCCTCATGCCCGGACGCGCTGTCAGGTTTACAGCTCGTGTTGCGTTTCTTCTTTGCGGACTGATTTCTCTTTTCACAGGCGTTCCTTACGTGGCGCTGCGAGGCAACGGCCTGCCGGTTCAGAGCGAATGGGTCATATTTGCGGTTGCTCTGGCACTGGTGGGCGTTTTCAGCGTGACGGTTGCGGTGCTGCCCCGCTCGTGGATCGCGAAAACATGCAAGAAAGATCGGGACGATGAACAGTTGTTTTCAGCGCCCCTCAAACTGATGGGTGGCTTCGCGGCAATTTCATATGTCGTGGCGCTCGTCGCCTATCTCGCTCCGCACCGCTGGAATCTCAATCCCCAACTCATGCTTTCGCTGTGTCCAATGTATTTCGTGAGGATGATGTTCGATCCCTCGCTCGTGGCCACCTTTTTCCTGCTTGCTCCCATGAACGCGGCGGTGTACGGCGCACTCGGGACCACCTTGGGATTTGCATGGTTGGCGTTTCGTAAACGAACATCAAGTTAGACATGATTCCCGAATTGTGGCGGTGGTTCTTGCACCCGCGAGGCCAGTATATGAAAAGGCTCATCATTCTGTTGCTCTTGTCGCCTGCATTTTCGTTTAGCCAAAGTCCGTTCGATGGCACCTGGTTTTTCACTGCGCAGCTTCCAACAGAACCAGCAGTCTACCTGCTTGCCAAAGGAATGTTTCGCTGCTCGGGTTGCTTGCCGAACATGGAACTCGAGGCCGACGGGAACGACCACAAGGTTGCGGAGGCGGCTTATTGGGACACGGTGAACCTTCAAATAGTGGATGCCCACACGGTTGTGTTCATCGCCAAAAAGGCCGGGAAGACGATGTTCACAGAGGTCGATGCTGTTTCTCCGGACGGAGCTACACTGACCCAACTCATAAAAGACACGACAGAAGCAGAGACGGTCACGGTCGAGACTCGCAATCGACGAATCGCCAAAGCACCACCGGGCTCTCACGCAGTTTCGGGTTCTTGGCGCGCGTACCGAACCAATCGTTCCAGAAACGGTTCAATCACCCAATACAAGTGCACGGCAGACGCGTTTAGTGCGGAGACTCCCCTTGGTGAAAAGTTCAGCGCAAAGTTCGACGGAAAGGATTATCCCGTCGAGGACGATCCTGGTCACACAATGGTCTCCGCGAGGCTATTGAGCCCAGACGAAGTTGAGCTAACTTCCAAGCGCAACGGGAAAGTCATTGCGATTAAGCAAATGTCAATTACGCCTGGGGGAAAATCGATCCACGTTGTTTTCAAAAACGAAGGCGGCGAGATTGTAACGATCTTTGACCTGCAGAAACAGCCGTAACTACACCAGCACTTTTTCTGGAACCGGGGCCGCTCCGCGCATTTGTTTTACCCTCTCGTAAATCTTGCCATATTCACGCGCAGACGCGTTCCAGGAAAAATCCTTGTTCATGCCGTTGCGCATTAGCGCTTGCCACGACGTCTGGTCTCGATACGCCGTCAGCGCTTGCTTGATCGTGAGCAAGAGCGATTCGCCGTTGTATTCAGTGAACTTGAAGCCGGTTCCCTTGCCGGTACGAGCATCCCAAGGCTCGATCGTGTCGTCGAGGCCACCGGTGGCGCGGACGATGGGGACGGTGCCGTATTTCAGGCTGTAAATCTGGTTTAGGCCGCAGGGCTCGTAGCGCGAGGGCATCAGGAACATGTCGGCGCCGGCTTCGATCTTGTGGGCGATCGCGTTGTCGTAGGCGACCTTGACGGCAATCTTGTTGGGGAACTGTTTGTTGAGGCGAACGAACATCTCTTCGTATGGCTTGTCGCCGGTGCCGAGAGCGACCACGATCATCTCTTCCCGCGCCAGCCGGTCCGCGATCTGCGCGATCAGATCGAAACCTTTTTGAGCGGCGAAACGGGAGACGATTCCGATCACGGGCAATTTGACATCGGCTGTGGGAATGCCAAACGTCGTCAACAGATCTTGTTTGCATTTGGCTTTGCCAGAAAGATCCTGTGGCGAATATTTGGCTACGATGAACTTGTCGGTTTGCGGGCTCCACTCGTCGTAGTCGACTCCATTCAGAATTCCCGTCACGGTCGACGCGCGGTCGCGGAGCACGCCTTCCAGGCCGAAGCCGTACTCGGCGGTTTGAATCTCCTGGCTGTACTTGCGGCTGACGGTGGTGATGAAGTCGGAATACGTTAATGCGCCCTTGAGGAAGTTCACCTGGCCGAAGAATTCCATCTTTGACATGGTAAATAGATCCCAGGGCAGCATCAGTAGCGGTAGCGTATCGGGCGGAAACAAGCCCTGGTAGCCCATGTTGTGGATGGTGAAGACCGTGCCTGCATCGCGGAAGGCGGGGTCCTCGGCGTAGACGGTGCGCAGTAGAACGGGGATCAAGGCCGATTGCCAGTCGTGACAGTGAAAAATATGTGGGACGCCAAGAATCTTTGAAGCTTCCAGCACAGTACGGGAAAACAAGGCGAAGCGCTCAGCATTGTCCGGATAATCGCCAGCCGGAGTACCGTAGAGAGCGTCGCGGTCGAAGTATGGAGGATATTCAACAAAATAGAAGCGCACTCCGTTCTGACTGCCTCCGCTGACCACCGAAGCGAAGCGGTATTGATCGTCGAACGGGACGGTGACGCTGCGAACCACCGTGGCGGGCTCGGTCAGCTTGGTCTGGCGATAGCGCGGCAGGTAAACGCTGACCTGATGGCCCAAGGCCGCAAGAGCGCGGGGCAAGGCGCCGACTACATCAGCCAGCCCACCAGTCTTGGAAAATGGAACGCCCTCCGAAGCGGCGAATACGATGTTCATGAGTGCGGAACCTCCAGAAGCGCGGACGGTTCTTGCGCCGCACGCTATTATGAGTATGACTCGGGGCCCAAAGGGTCCGACATTTAGGATGCGAGGACCAACCAGCAAGTCTACTTCCCGAGGCAGTGAGGGTCAACGTGCCAAAGGTCGCCTCTACTCGTCGTCCGCAGAGCAAGCCTAAATTGGGACAGCATTTTCTGGCCAGCGACGAGTTCGCCGCCCGTGTAGTGGACACTTTGGGAGACGTGTCGCAGAGCACGGTCCTGGAGATCGGGCCGGGACGGGGCGTGCTGACGTCGTTGCTGGCAAAGCGGGCGCGGCGTTTGATTGCAGTGGAACTCGACCGGGTGCTGGCGGCGCAGCTTCGGCTGAAGTTTGGTATGGCGCGGAATGTCGAAATTATTGAGGCCGATGTTTTGGCGATCGATTTCGATTCTCTCTTTGGACCGAAGCCAGGGCTGAGCCAACCTGGCATTGAACTCAAGCCTGAGCCGGTGAAGGTAGTGGGCAATCTTCCCTATTACATTACTTCCGACATTTTGCTCCGGCTGTTTGAGTTTGCAAAGTACTTCGACAGCATTGTGATCATGGTGCAGCGCGAGGTCGCTGACCGGATCGCGGCGAAGCCGGGAGGCCGCGATTACGGAATGCTATCGGCAACAGCCCAGCTTTATGCCCGGGTGGAAAAGCTGTTCACTTTGCCGCCGGGAGCCTTTGTGCCGCCGCCCAAGGTGCACTCGGCGGTCCTGCGATTGACCATCGACCCACAGCAGGAAAAATTGGGAGTGGCGGGGGATGGGTTCATCGATTTTCTGCGACTCTCGTTTGGGCAAAAGCGCAAAACGCTGTGGAATAACTTGAAGGCGAAATATGACGGACCAGTGTTGAAGCGCGCTTTGGCCGATTCCAAGGTGAAGCCCACGGCACGGGCGGAGACGCTGAGTCTGGAAGAGAGTGCGAGGATTTTCCGCGCCTTGCGCAAGGCGGAGACGGAGTCATAGCATTACGTTGTCGGTCCTATCTTCACTAGCCCTATCTTGTCGGCCTTATCTCGTCAGCCCGGTGTGGGCGAGAATTTCAAGGAGCGGCCATGGCCACGACCATCTTGCGTCCTCCCGCCGTTGCGGGGCGCTTCTATCCTGACAATCAGGACGACCTGCGTGCCGAAGCGCTTGCCTATCTATCGCAGGCGAGCGCAATCAATCAAACTCCGGTTCGAGCCGTGGGGTGCATCGCCCCGCATGCGGGATACATCTATTCCGGGCACGTTGCGGGCGCGGTCTTTGCGCGGGTGGAAGTGCCCGAGCGCTGCATCGTGATGTGTCCCAACCATACGGGGATGGGTCGCCCCCTGGCCATCATGAGTGAAGGCGCGTGGCAAACGCCGTTGGGCGAGGTTGCGATTGATACTGAACTCGCCGAGGCTTTGAAGGCTCGATTCCCGGCCCTGCAAGAAGACTCCGCGGCACATCGTGCTGAGCATGCTGCCGAAGTCGAGCTTCCCTTCCTCATGCTGCGTCAGCCAGGACTCAAGTTTGTGCCTATCGCTCTCGGAACAGGACAATTCGAAGTGCTGGAACAACTCGGCAAAGCGCTGGCTGATGTCATCGCAGCGCAGAACGATCCGGTACTGATCGTCGCCTCAAGCGACATGAATCATTACGAGTCGGATGCTGTGACGCGGGCGAAAGACCACCGGGCCCTCGAGCGAATTCTGAGCCTCGATCCGCGGGGCCTTTTCGACGTGGTCACGCAACAGAACATCAGCATGTGCGGCTTCGGGCCGGCGGTAGCGATGCTGACAGCGGCTCGACAGCAGGGTGCGAAGTCTGCGGAACTGGTGAAGTATGCAACCTCGGGTGATATTTCCGGCGATCGGGAGACGGTCGTGGGATATGCGGGGGTTGTGGTGGTCTGAGCTAGACGGGCCACGACCCTGTTCTCTTGAGCGAAGCGAAGGACCTATGCAATCCCAAACAGGTGCACAGGTCCTGCGCGGCACAAACCGCCACTCAGGATGACAATTTGTTGGAGCTGACCTTTCCAAGTGCGGGTTGACAATTTTGATAAAACCCGCTGAAACCCTACAAATAACCGGTAAAACCGCGGCGTTCGATTCAGTACGTCGGTAACTTTCTGCTGTGTGATACGCCGATTAACCTAACCCCGGAGGGTTCCTCGGGAGAGATCGATCATCGACAATCGTTACTGGTTTTGGGTGCTGGTCCGCTTGGGCGTAGGCGTTGCCATTAACGGAGGACGAATAGCTAAAGAAACAGGCGAACTATTATTTGGAAAACTATGTGTGGTTGGCGGCTAAACCTGGGATTGGAACAAGCTCAACAGTGCTACGCTCGACGGATATCCAGGACTAATTACCGATTTCAGCGCCACGCAACGCGATCTCGCTGACATTCATGGCGTGCTGGGATTGGTGCTGACGCCTTGGGGAAAGGTTGTGCCCGTCAGTTGCAGCTCGGATCACGCTTCTTCGCCACAATTGCAGTCGCTATGCGAGAGGGTGATCACTTCCGTGAGTGTACGGCGCTGAACGCCGTCCAGCTGATCGCCTTTCACAGATTCAATAAAAAAGGCGGCCCAGGGGCCGCCCTATTCATTGACAGCCGATTCTAGCGATGCGTTCCACCTGAGGCGTGCGGGGACGACGCGCTGCTGTGTGGGGCCGCCGCCGCCGGAGACGACATCGAACTCCGTGATGGACTATTGCCTGAGGTCATAGCCGAACCTCTAGCAGCCGAAGTCGCGGAGAACTGGGGCGCTGGCCGCACCTCAGCAAATCCGGACCTGGCAACCTGGTGATTCAGTTGGTGGAGATTCTCGATCGAACCGCGGGGAATCCCCATGCCAGCCGAACCGGCATTCAGCATGACGCGGCCGGGTGGCAAAGCTGAGGTCGTTCCAGCCCTTCCCACCACTACCGTTCTCGCGGTTCCTACGGCTGGCGCCACAAGTGGGTGGAAAGTCGCCGGCATTGTGCCGGCAAAACGCGGCACGGTGAGCCAGTTATTAAATCCGCCGGGCTGCCACATCCAGCCCATGCTCGGGACGAACATCCAATTCCCATAATGATAGGGCATCCATCCCCAAGGATAAGCCGAGGCAAACATGTAACCGTAGCCGGAATAAAATGACCAGGCCCCGTTCATGAACGGATCCCAGCCGACCCCAGTAAAGTAGGGCTGCCACATCATGCCGTAGCCCGGGACGTTGGAATAGGCGCCGTAGTAATTCAAGTCGCTCACACCGTATCCGTACGGAGACGAATTGTTTTTCGCGTACTGATCGTGGTAGGAGCTGGCCTCTTTATCCCAGGAATCGAGCGGACCTTCTTCAACATTCTTGGCGAGCGTGTACTTGTCGTTGTCGGCCGCGTCGAAGGTCGCCGTCTTCTTTTTCTCGACCATCACTTTGCCGGTCGGAGCGTCTACGTCGACATTGCCTTTAAAGACTGCCAGCTTGGCGATCTCCGGCGAGGCCTGCACTCGGAAATGAGCGGGATGGTCGAGTGAGATTTTCTCGTGGGAGAAATTCATGCTGAATTCGTCTCCGCTCTTGCCCAGCCAGTTCACGTAAGCCATGCCCTCGGCGAGATTGATTACCGAGATCCGCTTGCCCGAATCTTTCAAGCCGAGCGAGCTGAACTCGACTGTTGTGTTCGGAGTCAAGCGCAGCGTACTGCCGTCTTCGAACTCGATTTCCGCGCGGCCACGGTCGTGCGTTCTGACCTGCGCCCCCTGCGTAATTGGGAGATTCAGGAACGCGTTCTCAAAACCCAAACCTGTATTTTTGTCGATTTGAACCGAACCCTGCACGTCACTCAGACGAACGATGCGTGCCTGCGAATCGGCCAGAGCGGGCAGCGCCAGGAGCGCGCAGGCAGCGACCGATAGAAGAACCATGTTGGATCTGGACAGAGAGGGCTTGGACATCGCAACCTCCAAAGATCACCGATGCCTATTAGAACACGGTTTTGGGTCGGCAATTGTAAAAATTGGGTCTCCAGTGCGGAAACTTGGCTGCCCAAGGTCATCGGTAGCTGGTGACCGGTGCCGGAGCGAACACATGGCGGACGGATCTCCCCCGATCCCGGTACCTTCTGGGATACGGCGGCAACGCAATCTGGTCGATCGAATGGGTTGTAGGCGTGAATATCGGAGTTGGCCAGAACCGTGGCAGTCTTAGTTAGCGTGCTGTTGCCCTGGGACCATCTCCATGATCCGCTGAGCCCGTGCCCGCACCACATTGATCACCGAACTATCGTCGTAGATCTCTTGCAAAATCGGTTTTACGGCCTGCAGTTCGACGAGCTCGCCTCGTCTGGCCTGATCTTCCATCCGCTTCAACTCATCGTCGAGGGCAAGCTTTTGGTAACGGTGAAAGTAGGCGAGATGCCGGCCAAACTCCAGCGTCGCCGAAACGCTCTGAAACAGCGTAGTCAACTGCTGGACCGCGGGTTGCTGCGAAAAATTGTAAGTCGCGATGGATTCCCGCTGTCCATCTTTGTAGGACAATTTCTTGGCGCCGGTATTGGCCAGCCGGTGATTGCCGGAATCGATTTTGCCGGAAAAATAATGGGCCTGTGCGGCCAGATCGAAGATGCGGGCGCGCGTCGCAGCCGAAAAGTTGAATTCGGTTTGGTACGTGTCGCGGTCTTCCGAGTCCGTTGCGATCTTCCCTGAACATTCGTAGTGAGCGCGACCATCGGTCTGAACGGCGATGGAATAGTGGTCTGGATCCGATCCGGGAAAATCCAGCGAGAAGGTGACGGTGGCGAGTTCGGCTGCGCGAAGCCGAAGAACCCAAAGCAAGGCGATGCAACCGAGCAAGGCCAGCGACCTGCGGCCGAAACGCCGGAGGTGTCTCACACGGCGCGCTCTTGCCTGCCGGGTTCCGATCGCCAGTCTTAGATTCGGTTTCGTAATGAGTTCACGCACTGGTCAGCAAAAGAAATTATGCCAGAAATGGAGGGTGATGAAACTTCACGGTGCCAGGGCACGCTGCCGGCTAAGAGTCCCGGCGGTATGCAGATGGCAGATGGCAATGGCCAGCGCGTCGGACGCATCCATGGGCTCGGGCGGAAGGGAAAGATCGAGCAGCCGCGTCACCATGTGCTGCACCTGCTGCTTTTCGGCGCGGCCATAGCCCACGACCGACGACTTTATGGTCAGCGGCGAGTATTCGGCGACTTCCAGCCCAGCAGTAGAGGCAGCCAACATGGCGACTCCTCGAACCTGTCCCAGTTTGAGCGCCGACTTTATGTTGAGAGCGTAGAAGACATCTTCAATGGCAACCTCATCGGGCTGGTGCTGGGCGATGATCTCTCCGAGTTGCGTGAAGATTCGGGACAGGCGCTGCGGCAACGCTTCGCGCGGCGAGAGCTTGATCGCACCGCACGTCAGGCAGCTGAAGCTTGCCAGTTTCGTGCATCTCGACCACGCCGTAGCCGGTGTATGCGCCGCCACAATCGATGCCCAGGACTCGCATGTGAGTGCAGTGTATCGCGGAAGTGGCGCAGATGCTATGCGGGTCGCGGATACCCCTGATAGACCGCGACCGGGGAAGGGCACGAGTTCCACTCGTGCCGATGCGACGGTTGGTTAGGGAGCGGCTTCAGCCACTGAAGTATGCCTTGGAAGCGAGACTCAGCGGCTCAGCCGCGATATTCAGCTATTGTTGCGGCACGACTGAAGCCGTGCCCTTCCCGCATTCCCTTCTCGGATTCTTTGGGAACTCAGCCGTCAAACCTCCCAAGGCATTCCTCTAGTTCATAAACAAAATCAAAGGCGGCGGACAGGAGTGTCCGCCCACACAAATCTTTCAATTTTGCGGCTAACAACACTTTGGACGACGGGCTTTAGACTCTTCAAATTCTTGGCGGAAGGCGCCGTACGCCTTGGCGGACGATGCCGTCTGGGTGCGGCGCAAAAAGCGCTCGTAGGCTCCCTCATCGAAAATTTCACGGAGAGTGGCCAGCAAAATTTGGGCGGCTTTTACGAGGCGGTTCATCCTCTCTCCTCCGCCACGCGGGTCATCACGAATGGGGCTTCCTTCACGCGCGCCTCTTCCCTTCCGCTCAACACCCCAATCCACTGGCGCACGGATTCGATCAGAACCAGCGCGACCATCACGACGAGAATGGCGGTCACCGCGGCATCCAGGCGGTTGTTGAAGATGAGGCGAGCGGTTGCACTGGTGGCGGGACCTGACGCCAAAGCCCGTGCCTGTGCCAGAAATCCGACTCGCGGGTTGGGATCTAAAATCTTCTGCCACGATGCCGTGAACGTAACCGCGACCAGCCAGGCCAATGGCACGAGCGTGACAGCGGCATAACGGGCGCGGTGCATCTTGATGATGATAGTCGTGGCCACGCATAAAGCCACCGTAGCCAGCAACTGATTGGCGATACCGAACAGCGGCCACAGCGAATTGATGCCGCCCAGCGGATCTTTCACGCCTTGCCACAGGAAAAATCCCCAGGCGCCGACAATGAGAGCGCTGGTGGCCAGAATCGAGGGATACCAACTGGTCCGGCCCAGGGGTTTGTAGATATGCCCCAGCGCATCCTGAATCATGAAGCGGGCGACGCGGGTGCCGGCGTCGAGGATGGTCAGGATGAATAAAGCCTCGAACATGACGGCGAAGTGATACCACAGTGCCATCACCGCAGCTCCGCCCAGGCTCTGCGAAAAGATGTGCGCCATGCCGACGGCGAATGCGGGCGCGCCGCCGGTACGATTGAAAAGAGTCTGCTCGCCCACGGCTTGGGCGAGCGCCTGCATGTCGGCGGCGGTCACGGGAAATCCCCACGAGGAGATGGTCGCGGTTGCGGCGGCCGCCGTCTGTCCGACGACCCCTGCAGGACTGTTAATCGCAAAGTAAACGCCGGGTTGAAGCACGCAGGCGGCAATGATCGCCATGACCGCAACGGCGGACTCGGCCATCATGGCGCCGTAGCCCACCATGCGGGTCTGGGTCTCGCGCGCGATCAGTTTCGGCGTGGTTCCGCTCGAGATTAGAGCATGAAAGCCGCTAATGGCTCCGCAAGCGATCGTGATGAAGGCGAAGGGAAAAATCTTCCCCGCAAACACCGGCCCGGAGCCGTCTACAAAGCGCGTGAGCGCGGGCATGTGCAGCGTGGGATGCAACGCGACGATGCCGATGGCGAGAAGTGCAATCGTCCCCAGCTTCACGAACGTGCTCAGATAGTCGCGCGGCGCCAGCAGCAACCAAACCGGAAGAGCCGAGGCCGCGAATCCGTACACGATGATGAGAATCGCCAGAGTGGGTGCGCGCAGCGTGAACACGCCCGCCATCGCCGGATTTTGCGAAGCCCACTGCCCGCCCCAGATCGCCAGCAGTACGAGGATGAATCCGAGCGCTGAGACCTCCAGCACTTTGCCGGGACGAATCCGCCGCAGGTAGAGTCCCATCAGCAGCGCGATGGGGATCGTCATCGCAATCGTGAACGTGCCCCAGGGACTATCTTTCAGCGCATTGACCACGATCAATGCAACCACGCCGAGCAGAATGACGAGAATCGCGATCACGGCGGCGTAGGCCACAAAGCCGCCGACGCGCCCGATCTCTTCTTTGGCCATTTCGGTGAGCGACTTGCCGTCACGCCGAACCGAGAAAAGCAGAATCACGAAGTCCTGCACGCAACCGGCAAAGACAGCGCCTGCCAGCACCCAGAGCGTTCCGGGAAGATAGCCGAACTGCGCGGCCAGCACCGGCCCGACCAAGGGGCCGGGTCCGGCAATGGCGGCAAAATGATGGCCGAACACGACCCACTTGTTCGTCACCAGAAAATCGCGACCGTTCTCCAGTCGCTCGGCGGGGGTGGCGCGCAGGGCATCCAGCGCAAGGATTTTCGCCGCAATGAATTTGCTGTAAAAGCGATATCCTAGGGCATAGCAGCAAGTCGCGGCCACGACCAGCCACAGCGCGTTAATCGGTTCTCCGCGATGAACCGCCACCACGCCAATGGCCGCTGCGCCGAGCAGGCCCACCGCTCCCCAGGCAAGAATCGACGCTGTTTTGTTTTCATGTCCGTCGAGCATTGTGTCGAATCTTGCGCCTCAGCGCAACGCTAATGTGAACCGGCGCGGCATGGCCGCACCGGAACGATTTTCTCTGGGACTCTGCTTTGGCGTCTGTCGATTTAGTGTTACTCTATCTTTTCCAACCGATTTTCACCCTTGCTCTTGGGCATTCTTCACAGCGCTGCACCCGGGGTGCATTCGGAGGACTTCATTCTGAACTCATAAGTGGAATAGGAGCACACGATGAAAATTGGCATGTTAACTGGCGGAGGCGATTGCCCGGGGCTGAATGCGGTCATCCGCGCCGTCGTGCGTAAAGGAGTGTTTCACTATCACGACGAGTTTGTAGGCTTCATGGAGGGCTGGCGCGGTCTGATCGAAGACAAGAGCATGCCACTCAATCTGGACGCGGTGGGCGGAATTCTGCCCCGTGGCGGAACGATTCTGCGCACGTCGCGCACCAATCCCTCCAAGCGTCCCGACGGCATCGACCGTTGCATCGCCGCCGATTGACAAGCACAAAATCGATGCTCTGGTCGCGATTGGCGGGCGATGACACGTTGTCGGTCGCGCAGAAGCTTCACGAAAAAGGCGCTCCACGTGGTTGGCGTCCCAAAGACCATCGACAACGATCTGGGTGGAACTGACTACACTTTCGGATTTGATACCGCCTGCAACGTCGTGTGTGAAGCGATCGACCGCCTCCATACCACCGCCGAGGCTCACAACCGCGTGATGGTGGTGGAAGTGATGGGACGCGATGCGGGCTGGATTGCCTTATACAGCGGCATCGCCGGCGGCGCCGATGTGATTCTGATTCCCGAGCGGCCGTTCGACATCGACAAGGTGGCGCGAATCGATTCGCCAGCGCCATGAGCGCGGGCGTTACTTTTCGATTGTCGTTGTCGCGGAGGGCGCAAAGTTTTCTTCCAATACCGGCTCTGGCGCTCCTATTCTGCAGGACATGGGAAAAGATGAATTTGGCCACGCCAAACTGGGTGGCATTGCCAACATTCTCGCTCGTGAAATTGAAAATCGGACGGGCTTTGAAACCCGCGCGGTCGTGCTGGGGCACATTCAGCGCGGCGGCTCCCCCAGCGCCTTCGACCGGGTCCTGGCGACGCGATACGGCCTGGGCGCGATCGACATGGTGCATCGCGGCGAATTTGGCTGCATGGCAGCGCTGCGGTCGAACAAGATTGTCTCCATCCCGCTGAAAGAGGCGATCTCCAAGAATCGCGTCGTCGACAACGAAATGATTCAGATCGTAGACGGTCTGTTCGAAGAGATCGGCGTCAAGGAAGCCGCGAGTAAGTAGGGCGTCAGAGCTGGATCGCCACGGTTTCTAGTCCGGTGGGTGTCGTCTCTTGTCGACGTAGCCTGCTCTACTCGCTCGACGAACGGTCACTCCAAAGCATGCCGAACGGCCTATCGGACAGAATCTTCCTCGTACTTGCGCCGTGGCTGCTCATGATCCTTGAATCGCTTCTCGTAATCGCGGCAGTGGCGCTCACCTTCCTGTCGCAGCGAGCCAGCAAGCCCCGGTCTAAGACTCCAATTTTTTTGTCGCTAAACAGCGCTTTTTCACGGTTTGCGCGACGAAAGACTCTGGCAATGTTCGCAGTAGGAGCGTGTACGGTCGTTTTGCGCGTGGCGCTGATTCCTTTATGGGGCATTCCTCAAGCCATGTGGCACGACGAGTTCAGTTTTCTGCTGGCGGCCGACACCTTCGCCCACGGCAGGCTCACCAACCCGACCCACCCATGTGGGTCCACTTCGAAAGCTTCCACATCATCCAGCATCCCACTTACATGTCAATGTATCCGCCTGCCCAAGGACTGATGCTCGCGGCTGGTCAACTGCTCGGGCATCCCTGGATCGGCCAACTGCTGACCACAGCGGTGATGTGTGCCGCCCTGTGCTGGATGCTTCAGGCATGGCTTCCGCCGTCGTGGGCGTTGTTGGGAGCATCCCTGGCGGTGCTGCGGGTGGGACTTCTCAGCTACTGGATGAACAGCTATTTTGGCACTTCGCTGCCGGCGTTGGGGGAGCGCTGGTGCTGGGTGCGTTGCCTCGCATCCAGCGCCATGCACGTATGCGCGATGCCGTGCTAATGGGATTCGGCCTCGCAATTCTCGCGAACACCCGTCCGTTTGAAGGCTTTGTGTTCAGTTTGCCGATCGCCGTAGCGATGCTCGTTTGGTTGATGAAACCAAAACGGATTCCTGCCGCACTGTCCTCCGCCGCGTGGTCCTGCCACTTATTCTCATTCTCGGTGCGACCGGGACCGCAATGGGCTATTACTTCTGGCGGGTCACGGGCAGTGCATTCGTCATGCCGTACCAGGTGAACCGGGAGACCTATGCCATGGCGCCTTACTTCGTGTGGCAGAACCCGCGGCCGGAGCCCGTCTACCATCATGCCGAGATGAGAGACTTTTACCTCAACTGGGAACTGCGCGACTTTCTATCCGGTAGGACCCTCTTGGTTTTGCGCGCCGGCTCCGGCACAAGTTCCGCATGCTCTGGACGTTTTACATTGGTCCCGTCTTTCACCGTGCCTTTTCTCGCCTTCCCCTGTCTTTTTCGTGATCGCAAGATGAGGTTTCCGTTGCTGCTCGCGGCAGTCGTGGCGGTTGGCGTGTTAATAGAGACCTGGACACTCGCTCATTATCTTGCTCCAGCCTTGGGCTGTTCTATCTCCTACTCGTACAATGCATTCGGCACTTGCGTTTGTACCGATGGCGCGACCGGCCGATTGGTCATGCACTAGCCCGGGCGATTCCTTTAGTTTGCATTGCGATGGTGGTACTCCGTCTCGCCGCAGTGGTGACTGGCACACAGATCGAACCCCAGTGGCAACGGGGAAATCTGAAGAGAAATGCGATCGTACGCGAATTGCGGAACATGCCGGGCAAACATCTGGTCATCGTGCACTATGGTCCCCGAACATGGCCCGCACATCGACTGGATCGTTAACCGCGCTGATATTGACGCGGCCAAAAGTAGTCTGGGCCCGCGATATGGGGGACCGCCAGAACCAGGAACTGCTGCTCTATTTCAAAGACCGCCAGAAGTGGCGGGTCAAGCCGATGAATCCTCTCCCAAGCTTGAACCCTTATCCCGCTGGCCTCTCTGCTAATTAAATCCCGCTATCAATCGTTCCACCGTGAAGCGATTTCAAGGCATTTCCTATGGTGACTGGGACCAAACCGGGCGGGTGGCTGACGGCCAAGCGCTTGCGCGCGCACGGGACGATCCTTGCGCTGTGTTTGTGGTCGCTCTATGTGTGGAACCTCGCAACTCCGGGTCTGCGCGACCGCAATGGAAATCTCAAGGGCACCGACTTTCTGCATCTCTACATGCTGGGCTCGCTCGCAGCCGCGCATCGTGGCGCCGACTTGTACGACATGAATGCTCAGGCAGCGCTGGCTGCTCAACGCGTGCCTGAAGCTGGGGGTATGCGGTACTTGCCTTTGTATCCGCCACAGGTTTCTATGTTCTTCGCCCCACTGGCTCATTTCTCTTACGGCTGGGCTCTGGTTTTGTGGTGGGGATCCAGCGCAGTTATTTATGGCATTTGCTGCTACGCCGTTTGGCGCGCATGCCCGAGTCTGCGCGATTACGGACAAACCGTTGTCATTCTCGCGGTGGCGTTTCCCGCTTTCTTTCACTTGATCGCCTGGGGTCAGACCTCTGCCGTTGCGCTGGCCTGCTTCACGCTGACATTTATTCTGCTGCGGTAAACGGCGGGAGTTCCTCGCCGGTCTGGTCCTCGGCTGTCTGATTTTCAAGCCGCAGTTGGGACTTGCGGCGGCCATTGTGTTCGTCTCGATCGGCGCGTGGAAGACGGTGTTAGGTGCGGCGCTTTCAGCGGCCGGTCAACTCTCGGTGGGAGTTCTCTATTACGGAGTCGAACCATTCCGTCAGTGGATGCGCGTGCTGTGGAATGTGCGCACCGTGTTGCCACTGCTCGAGCCCAAGCTTTATCAAACTCACTCGTTGCGTACATTTTGGTCCATGCTCGTGCCGTGGGCAGCACTTTCCTCTGCTCTTTATTTTTTGAGCGCAGCCTTCGTAATCGGACTGACGATCGCATGTTGGAGACGCGACCGGGCTCTCCCGCTGCGGTATTCAGCGCTGCTTTTCGCGAGCGTGCTGGTGGCGCCGCATCTCACGGTTTACGATTTAGTAATTTTGGCGCCCGCGTTTCTACTGCTAGCGGACTGGCTGGTTACGCAGCCGCTCACGGCCTCGAGTAGGCGGATGGGAATTCTTCTTTACCTGGTGTATATGCTCCCACTGATCGGACCTTTTGCTCGATGGACACATGTGCAGCTGTCGGTGATCGCGATGGCGGCTACGCTGTACTTGCTCGTGGCAGATCGGTCGCGAAGGCAGGCCGACCGCCACCGCTGCACTAACCACAATGGATGCAGACAGCGATCTCCGGTAGGTAGAGAGCTCGCATCGAAAAATACCTATCCCGATTTGCCGAACAGAAATGTCAGCGCTTCGAGGAAACCGCTTCGCCCATGCCGACTCATGGTGCGAAGCACCCTCGTCGACCACGAACCTAAGACGTCTATGATCCAACCCCGCGCGACGCAGGATCGCAGCCAATTCTCGCACGTCATCGACCATGCTCTGATCTTGATCTTTCCGCCCCGCTTCGGCAGTTCCGGTTGCCAGGAAAACCCGTTCCGGCCAGCGTTTGATTGCGCGGCTCTCGCCGGATGATCTGCCGGTTCGACGCCCACAACGACGGGCTTTCCAGAAGAAGTCGTCCAATCACGTTCGGGCGCACAGTCGCGGTGTAAAGCGCAATCAGCGCCCCCAGCGAAGATCCTCCCAGCCCGGTGTTCTCGGCTCCAGCAGCTACACGGTAGTTGCGGGCCACAAACGGCATTACTTCCTTAATGAGAAACCTAGGATAGCGACTGCCCTGCACCCGCAACATCATCGGGTGCAGCGAGCGGTGGGGCATGTACTCGCGATGCCGTTCTTTACTGTCGTTGTCGATGCCAACAATCATCAAAGGCGGAACTGTCCCGCTCGCGGATCAACCGATCGCTAGTCTCATCCACCTGCCATTCAACTCCTGTAAAAGAGGTCGCAGCTTCGAACAAATTCTGCCCATCATTCAGATAGAGGACCGGATAATGCCGGCTTGCATTTGTTGGATCGTCATATCCGGGAGGCAGCCAGACCCGCAGGAATCGCGTGTTATGGAAAATACGACTGGGAAATTCGTGCAGGCGTAAATCGCCGGTCGCCGCTTGCACGCGGATTACGCCGGGAACAGTGCCGGGAGTAGCGCTTTCAGTTTGCTGGATTTCGTCCATCAGGAGGCACTATCAGAATACAACGGCGGACCCGCTTTACGCTTTCGGGGCTCGGAGTTTCACTCGCAGTTGCGAGGACACTGATCAGAGAAATCAGCACGAGGGAAGTCAGGCACAAAATGCACCAGGTCATCAGTTCGTATGCTTCGATATACGTCAAGTAGAGCGCAAAGGCTAATCCCGCGATAGCCGCCCCGAGGAGGCGGTTAGGCGTCTCCACACGCGCTCTCCATAGAGTGGATAGGAGAAACAGAGCAGCGTACCCGGCAACCCCAATCGCCGCAACTGGAATTCCCATGAGAGTCGAGTACTCGCTGCGGTTCACAATGTCGCAACTGAACTTTTGGTTGAAATCGCAGTATGCGGTCGCCGACTTTGCATAATGGCGCTGCAGCGAAACTGCCGAGACGATCACACCCGCCAGCGCTAGAACCGCGATGACTCCAAACAGAACTCGGTTGGCACCTGCCACTACAGGTGCCTCCAAAGGTCGACCCGAACCGAATCCGTCATGGCAGGCTGCATCCCGTTTTGTCGCTCAAGGCTTCCAGCGACAAAACTCCCTCCCTCGGCGGCTCCATCCCAAACTGCCAACTGGGAAACAACTTGACTCCGGCGACCTTACATTCGGGCGCCTCTTCTCTTGAACCCTTGATCGCGCACTCCACATACGGTACGTAGTGGAACGCTTCGCCAAACATCTGTTTCTGTTCGATGCAGTGCGGGCACCAATAAAGGCCGTACATCTTGGCCTGCTTTGTCGCCAGGCATTTCGCGAACGAGTCATACTTGTGATTGCGGTAGTAACGGCCACCTATGAAAGCGCCAGCCAGCAGGATCAGGATGACTGCATAAATAACGAGCTTCTTCGTCTTCGGATCCTCTTGAACCACCACCGGCGCGCTCTTCTTGCTTTTTCCGTCGTTCCTCAGACATGATTCATCCTTATATCACGCTGCTCGAAGAGGCGACGATCAGGCTACGATGTTGAGCGCTCCAGGGAGCACATCCAGTTCCTCACAATGCAGGGTCAGCACTTCTCCGTCGACCATCACATCGGCGGGAGCCTCAAGATTAAACTCGATACGCCGCAGCGCCTTACGCTCGGCCAGTGGATGCTCGACATGCGTGCCGTCATAAAGGCCCGGCAGATTGCGAATCAGTCCCAATCGCCCAATCGGCCCCCAACGAACGTATTCCACCAGGCCGTCGTCGATTTCAGCCTGGGGAGCAATCATCATCGTTCCGCCGGTGTACTTGCTGTTGTTGAAAGTCAGAAATAGGCAGCGCCGGCGGTCGAACCCTGCTGCGCCTTCGACTCGGACCGGAAAAGGACGGCGCTTGAATCGCGCGAGAGTCAGAAAAATTGAGCGTGATGTAGCCCAACTCCCCCCAACCGCTGAAGCGCCGGGCGCGCAGCGTAGCGACGTCCGCGGTAAAGCCCATACTCAACAAATTGATGTAATGGATCACTCCCGGTACGATGGCGCAGGCGCAGCACGTCGCAAGGTCGGCTTCTGTGAGCAAGCAGAGATTCGATCCCATATTCCACGCCCTGATGACTGAAGTCGCGCAGAAAAGAATTGCCGGTGCCCAACGGCAGAAATGCCAGCGTTGGGACGCTCACCGCCAGGGGCTGCGGGTACAGGCCATTCACGATTTCGTAAGAAGTTCCGTCGCCACCGACTGCGATAAAGTTCCGGACGCCCGCGCCCATAAGCCTCGCGCGCAATCTCGTCGCTTCTCCCGGCAGTGCGCGTCTCCGCAACCTTTACCTCGATACCCCCAGCCTGCAAGCGTTCCAGCGCCGGGCCCAGCAGTTTGCGGCTGCGTCCGCCTCCCGCCGCCGGGTTCACGATCGCAAGAAATTTTTGCCCCAAGGTTCAAATCCATTTTGCCGGAAGGTGCGTGGCAAGATTCGCGCGGCGAATTCCAACCGCGGTCCGGTTACAATTCTGCCATTGCTCCCCGCTCCACCGACTTGCCGATTTCCTCAGCCAGCACCTGTCGCTTGATTTTCATCGAGGCCGTCCGGGGAAAATCTTTCTCCCAGATCCGATACCCGTCCACCCGTTTGAAATCGGGCAGCCCGCGATTTCGAGCGGAGATTTCTTCGAGCAACTTGCTATCACAGTTTCTGGTTCTGTTCCAGCCGCAGCACGAGAACCAGCGTTTCGCGTCCGAGTTCTTTCTTCGGCCAGATATAATTCGCCGCAAATACGGCGTACTCTTTCACCGGCAACCCCTCGAAAGCAGTTTCAATATCTTCGGGGTAAATATTTTTCCCGCCCGCAGTGACGATCATATTTTTCTTGCGTCCGAAAAGCTGCAAATGGCCGCCGCTCTCAAACCGGCCGAGATCGCCCGTCAGAAGCCAGCCATCGACGATGGTCTCCAGGGTGAGTTCCGGATCATCCAAATAGTGCGACATCACCGTCTTGCTGCGCGCGGCCACTTCCCCCACACCTTCCGCATCCGGATTCAGAATGCGCAGTTCGACTCCGGGCAGCGGCTTGCCAACCGTATCGGCGCGGAACGGTTTGAGGTCGTTGAGCGTGAGGGAGGTGCCCGCTTCGGTGAGACCGTAGCCGTTGACCACGGGAATGCCGAGATCGTAGAAGAACTGCATGGTCGAGGGCTCCATGAATGCCCCGCCGGTAATCAACGCCAGCAACTCTCCTCCAAATCCCCGGTGCACGTTGGAAAGCAACATACGGCTGAGCTTCACATTCGGCCGGCGGCGCGTCAGGACCCGATTGGTCGCAATCATGGCATTCAGAAGCGCCCGCTTCCACGACGGCAGTTCGTCGAATTTCGCCCGCAGGCCGCGTTCCAGATTCTTTACAATCATCGGAACCAGCGATACATAGGTGATGCGATAACGCACAAATGCATCGCGCACGAACTCGGGACGCAGCGTGCGCAGATGCACCACACAAGCTCCGCATACGAACGGTCCGATAAAACCCACCATGAAATCGATCGCGTGATTGGTAGGGAGAATGCTCAAATACCGCACCCCCGGCCAAAAGGGATACCACGCGGTCAGCGCGCGGCACTGTTCCAGATAGTTTTCGTGGGTGAGAACGCATCCCTTGGGGCGTCCGCCCGTTCCCGAGGAATAGACGATGCAGGCAACATCGTCCTTCTGGCGCATGACGAAGTCGGGAGCGCCTTTGCGCTTGAAATCTTCCCAGCGAAACGCGCCTGCCAACTCCGCGCCGAGCGGGGCTTCGGTCACGAGGACGATCTTTGTGCCGATTGCTTGGAAATCGGGCGATTGCAAATCGCCCGCCAAAGGTGGTACTCGACGATGAGCACCTTGGCTTTGGAATGCGCGAGCAGTTGCAGGTGCTCGGTCGCGGTCAGCTTGTAATCCAGCGGCACCAGCACGCCGCCGCAATAAAAAATCGCATACGCCGAGATCAGCCATTTCGACTGATTCGTCATGATGATGGCGGCGCGGTCGCCGGCATCGTAATCGGCGTCCTCCAGAGCGCGCGCCAGCGGCAGCGCGGTCTCTTTGAAATCGGAATACGTCAGGCGAACTTTCTCGCGATCGCGATCCGCTTCGATCAGGCAGACTTCGAGGAAAAGCGGTCGAGCGCATCGCGCAACGCAGCGCCCAGACAAGTGTATTGCCGGAGATCGAGCATAAGGAATTGTTGATTGTTGATTGTAGATTGCTGATTACTGACCTGACCGGAATATGCGCGGCAGGTTCCCCGGCAATCAACCCAGCACAACCATGGGATTCCTACAGTCGTGCTTGAATCTTGGTCGCCAGGGTGCGAAAGTCGGTCACGCCCTGTAGTTCGTAGTCCGGCAACTCCACCTGAAAGTGATTTTCCAACTTCGTCAGCAGGTCGAGCGTCTGCAGGCTGTCGATACCGAGCGCTTTGAAGAAGTCTTCGTCGGGAGAGAGTTTTTCGCGCGGCACTTTGAAGTGCGCCGCGGCCAGCGTGAGGATCTCGTCGAGAGTTTTTTCCGCTGTTTCCATAGGCATCATTCTAATCCAGTTTGGGCTATGGCAAGTAAGGTTGCGCGTCGGTGCTCTCCACAAATTTCTTTAATCCCGCTTGCACGGCGGGCCGCGCAGAACAGCTCGCAAAAAATATCGATTTCCTTCCGTAACTCGTCTTTCGGAACCGGCTTGATAAATTGCTTGGCCGCCACCGCGGTTCGACGGTCAAACTTCCCGATCTGCGCCGCTGTGGCCCGTGCTGCGCGCAACGCTTCCCCTTCCGATACGACCTGGCTCACCAGACCGATCTGCTGTGCCTTGGTCGCGTTGAAACTGCGCCCGGTCAACAGCAGGTCGCGTACGACGGCATTCCCCAAATCCCGCTTCAGGCGTGGGATTCCGCCGAACCCCGGAATCAACCCCAGCCTCAGTTCCGGAAAGCAAAAGCGCGCCATCTTGTCGGCGATAATCAAATCGCAAACCAATGCCAGTTCAAATCCACCGCCAAACGTGACGCCGTGCACGGCGGCCAGCGTGGTCAGGGGCGCTGCGTCGATCCGATTCAAAACGCGGTGAATGCGCTCCAGAAAGTCGCGCACGCCCCGAGCCGCCTGGGACTTGTCCATGGTCTGCGACCGCTCGTAAAGTTCCCGCAGGTCGGCGCCGGCGCAGAAACCGCACTTCAGCTCGCTGTAGAGAATGAGGGTATGCGCGTCTTTCTCCAAATCGTCGAGCGCAGAGGCGAACTTTTCCAACTCGAGTAGGGACAACGATCCCAGTTCGTTGCAAGGTTCGCGGTGGAGCGCCAATTCGATCACTCCGCTCTGGAGCTGCCACGATAGAGCTTGCCCTTTGAATCGGTTCACGCCCAAATTTCCCTCTCGCCAACTCTATACGGCCTGCTTCACCTGATACATTTCCTCGATCTCATTCTTCATACGGGCGGAGATCAAGTCGCGCTTCAACTTCCCGTTGGCCGTCAGCATGCCATTTTCAATGGAAAATGGCTCGTGCCGCAAACAAAATGCCCGCACTTGCTTATAGTGCGGAAGTTGCGGATTGATTGAATCCAGGGCTGCCTGCGCCTGTTCTCCGGTAACGTTGCCTGTGACAATCGCCGAAAGATACCCGCGGCTGTTCCCCACGACGACCACTTGTTGCGCGCTCGGCAAGCAGCGGGCGATTTCTTCTTCAACAGTCTCCGGAGCAATCTTGTGACCCGAACCCAAAACAATCAGATTCTTGATCCGCCCCACGATCCGCCAGTTTCCCGAAGCATCCATCTCGCCCTGATCACCGGTATGAAACCATTGGTCGCGCAGCACTTCCGCCGTCTGCTGCGGGCGGTTCCAGTAACCCGGAAAAACATTTGGTCCTCGCACGATGATTTCATCGTGGTCGCCGATCTTCATCTCAATGCCGGGGATGGCTGGCCCGACGCGGCCGGGTGTAACGTGGTTCGGATCGTCCATCGTACAGATCCCCGTGGTTTCCGTTAGTCCATATACCTGCAACACGGGAATCCCGAGCATACTGAAATAGTCCTGGGTCTCGGGAATAAGGGGCGCCGATCCACAGATCAGGGCTCGCAGGTTCTCGCCCACCATTTGTTTGCGGATCGCGGGAAAGACCACGGCATTGGCCAGCCACAGCCAGATGGCGTCGCCTGCGCCCGACCGCTTTTCCTTTTTCCGTATCCACGCAGCCTTGGCGCGTGTGTAAATCGCCTGGGCGATGCCGCCCTTCAGCGCAATCTGTTCATCTACACCGCGCTTCATACGCTCGAGCAACTGCGGCACATTCAGGAAATAATGCGGAGCCGTCGCCGGCATGTCGCTGGGTATCTTCGTCAAGTCAGTGTTCAGCGTAACCAGGCTCCCACGCAGCAGGAAAGTCAGCATCGCAATCCACGACGCGCAAAAATTAAAGGGCAGATAATGAAAAATACGGTCTTGTCCCAATCGCCCTGCCATGAGCAAGTCAAGCCGCGCCGCCGTACAGCCCAGCATGAACCCGACGTTTGCCGCAGTCAGCACCACACCTTTAGCTTCGCCGGAAGTGCCGGAGGTGTAGATGATGGTCACAGCATCGGCATCGCGCACCTGCGGCCGATCCGGCGCGGTTCCCTCTACTCCCCCAAGAATGTCGTCAAATAGAAAATGCGGCGGCGCTTCAGGCCCGTTGCTCCCCGGCCAGTTCTGCTGAATTCCGTCGCGCAACGTCGCATCGCCACAGCAGACCAGAGACGGAGTACTGTCTTTCAAGATCGCGATCAATTCTGCGGGAGACTGGCGGGGGTACAAGCGGAACAACCATCAATCCCTCGGCCATCGCCGCCAAATCGATCGCCATCCAACGAATGCTGTTCGCAGCCAAAAGGGCGCAGCGGTCGCCCTTCTTCAGCCCCTTTGCCGCGAGAAACGTCCGCGCCTTGCGAATCAACTCGAGCAGTTCGCTCCCCGTGACTCCGGGAACCTGGCCGTCTCGGATTTCTTGTAACACTCTAGTATCCGCTGCCGCTTTGAGTTGCGAAAATATAACCGCGAGAAATGGCATGGGTTTTCCGAAACGCGACGGCGTTAGCTATAGCCGCCACAAGCTGACGAAGCGACTCGCTCATCGGCGGCAGATAATCCTCCCAGCTGCATTCGCCGGCGCGCGTCGGGAATTCGGGATATCGCCGCTGGACTTCTTCTTCGAACAACACTCCCATCCGCGCCATCACTTTCAGATTCTTTACCACCGTGCGCGCAATGCCATCGGCTATGCGCTCGCCGTGTGTGGCTAGAGTTTCGAGCGCCGCCAGCAACTTCTGCTCTAAATCCGGATCGTCCACATTCATCAGCAACTCTGGATGGCCGCGCTCCCGCATCAGATTGCGAATGCGCTCATCCATCGTAATCCCGGCCGAAGGAACCAGCGCCGGCATGGAGGTTACGATGCCGTGATAGCGGGATGAGGCCATCATGTGGCAGGCGCGCAGAATGCTGACCAGTTCGTACATGTTGTATTGATCCGATGTCAGAACCGGCACTCCTCCGAGTTTTTCTGAGATGCGGTTTGCCGGACGAGCGTCCAAGCGCTCCGTCGCCACTAGAATGACGAAAACATTCCGCTGCTTGCGAAATGCATCCACCGCGTTGGAAATCGAGGTTAGGTAATGCTCGTACGCGCGATCGGCGGCCGGGCCCGAGCTGTGAAAGTAAGGCCCGCGATAATGGCTTGTCTTGTAGGCGCCGGTCAGGCTGTGCAGGGCCGCTTTGGCGACCGACGCCTTCACCGGCCACTCAAACGGATTGATCGGGCACACCACCAGAACGGGAGTTTGCCCGTCCCAGCCGACTTGCCGCAAGACATTTTGTCCATATTCAGCCGGCCGCGGCTCAAACGTCCAAGCCGTATCCGTGCCCAGTTCGGTAGGCACCCCCAAATCGCGCAACACTGTGCGTGACTCTTCATTGCGTGTGATGACCAGAGAATTCTTGCAATAGCGTCCGCACATCTTGGCGAGAAGAGGATCCATGTGGCCGGCTTCTGCCCCGTATGCGACGGAGAGTTTGTTTTCCACTGCGGCGATCCCGAGCGAACCGATCATCATCGTGGTCAGGGCATTCGCGAATTTGCTCTTGAACATGGACCCTTCGCAGGCCACAACGCCGTGATGCCGTGGAACTTCATCTGACAAAAATGGCGGGAAAATATCCGGCAGATGCACCTGCTTCGTGCCGTCAAAGTAGCCTTTCGAGAACTCGAAGTTCTGACTCATCACGCTGAACTCGACCCGTTCCGCACCCAGGATATGCCGCATCTGGCGCAGCATTTCGTCGACGCGTACGTCTGAGCCCATGTTGCGCGTGCCGTTGTAACCGGCGAAAAGCAGCTTCAGTTTTTCGCCCGGCTGCCACGGATGCCCTCCACCGAGCATCCATCTCGCTTTCGCTCGCTCGATGTTGGTGCTGACCCACGCTTCTAGAATGAAGTCCATCATGCGGCTGTTCCTCCGCGGGCCGCGGGCCAGGGTTGGTAATCGTATTGGAAGTTAGTCTCGCGGCTGAACTTCAAAAGTGGAAAGCTGTACTGCGAAAACGGAACCGGCTTCCGTCCTAACTCCGAGGTTACCCGCGTGTTGTCGAACACTGTGTTCCACACCAGATACGGCATGAACACCTTCAGCAACGAAGCGCGATGCGCGACGGAACCTTTCCGATTCGAGAGAAAGTTGACCGAACCGGCGAACGGTTTCTCCGCAAACGGTAGGAATACCGGGCTTGCGCTTTTGCTGTGCGGCAGCTAACGCGGTCGTCAATTCTCGAAATGTTTGCGATCCGTTGCCCGAAGAAAGATGATAAGTGTCGTACCGTGGCTGGTCTTTCTGGTGCAAGGTGGCAATCGCGTCAGCGACAAAATCCACATTCACAATGTCGATCTTGTCTGTGGCCCGAAACGGCAACACCGGCAGGCCCGCCAGAAATACGAACGCCTTCACCATGTCGAACTGGGTGGTCTCCGCATGCCGGCTGTCGCCAAGCACGATGCTCGGGCGGAAGACAGTCGTGGGCGTATCCGGCAGCAGCATACGCGTCATGTGCTCACAAAACTTCTTCGTCCGCGCGTAGGGATCGTAGTCGGAACGGTCCCACTCGATGGACCGATCCTCAGTCACAACCTCGTTGCTGCGCTTGCCCGCTACGGCGACAGTGCTCACCTCGCTGAAACGGCGCAGGCCATGATAATGCTCGGCGTGGCGCGCCAGAGTAAGCACTTCCAGCGTGCCGCGCAGGTTCACGTTCAGGCAGCTTTTCTCCGACTTGCGGTTCAACGACGCCGCGCAGTGAATCACGGAATCCGTGGTGTGCACCAGCCGATCATATTCATCGCGACCCAGACCAAATCCGCCGGCAGTCAGGTCTCCGCAAAAGATTCGAACCTTGGTTTGCAGGTGCTCATAAAAATGAGGGAAATCCAGATGCAACTGCAGGGCTCGCCACAGCCGCAACTGCGCTTCCTGCGGATCGCGCGCCCGCACCAGCACGTTCAAGGCGGCGCCATGCCCTTCCAGCAGATTGGCGGCAACGTGCGCGCCGATGTATCCGGTCGAGCCGGTCAGGAATATCGCCACGTGGCTCCGTCGGTCCCGGTCTTCACTGCAACTCCGTTAGCGGACGCAAGTTGAAAGCTGCGAGGAGGCCGTGCTTCGAGAGGCCTGCCTTCGATCAAAGGATACGTCCAGCGACGCAGTGCCGGGATGTGAATGTTGATCCAATAGTCCCACCAATCCAGCGAGCACGTGTCGTATCCGAAAATATCTTTTTCTTCTGGTACGAGAGCATAGGATAGTTTCTCGATATTCTCCGCCGCGAAATCATGTTCGTTCAACAGAATGAACGGTTCGAAGAGCTCGATAAGTTTTTCCAGGCGCTCCAGATTTCGCTCGGTCTTCACCAGCGGCGCCTTCTTTAGCGGCAGCGGCGACATGATTCGTTGAATGGATTTCACAATCGCCTTCTGCGCCGGCGCCGACATGCGGTTATAGCGCGTCTTAGAAACCGGAATCGCATCAAACCGCAGGCGGAGCCATGATTCCAGCCCTTCCTGCGCGCGGTAGTGCTTGCGGTGCGCCAGAGACGTCAACTCGATCGACCGGCCCATGTCGCAGGGATTGGTCACGGAAGTCGCGAGCTGATAGAGCGGATCATGCCTGCGTTCCATGACCGCGGCGGCAATCAGGGTCATTCCGTTGCAGACCGCGTCCACAGGTACAATGTCGAGCCGCTTGCTTTTGTTCGAAGGCAACTGGCGGAAATACGTTCCCAGCAGATACGACAGCGACGCAGAAGTGTTGATGCCTTCATTCCACCCGGGGAAGGGTTTGGTGACCGAGGTCTCCACAATCGCGGGACGCACTACGGCAACCGGCAGTCCGGCGCCGTGTTTGGCGATGAGCGACTCGGCCAGGCTTTTGGTAAGCGTATACGTATTGGGCCAGCCCAGTTCCTTGGCGCGCCGCGTCCCTGCTTCGGTCAGATAATTCTTCAGCCAGCGGACGCGGTTTTTGCGAATCTGATTCTCGAGGGCGGCACCGTGCAAGTCTTTCGCCGCGTGTTCCCTGGACCGTGCCTGCACGCGCAAATCTGCTGTGACCTCATCGCTTGCGGCTTGTGCCTCGGCCAGCTTCACAAATTCATGGAGCGAACGCCATTCCTGCTCGGCATCGAACCCGGCGAGCCCGCGCGGATTATAGTTCGGAGTCAGCTTTTCACTGACTCGGCCATCCTGCTCTCCAGCCACATAGCACGTAGAGAGATGCAGAAGCCCAGCGTGATCCGCCGACCGTATGAACTCGAGGATATTGACTGCAGCATCCGTGTTGGTCGTGAGTGCGTCGCGCAATTCAGGATTGAAGTCGGTCAAGCCCGAACTGTTGATGATCAGGTCCAGGTTCTTCTGCAAGTGACGTGCGGTCTCGAATTTGAGCCCGAGGCCTGGCTGGGTCACGTCCCCTTCGACGACCTCAATCTTGTCGCGCAGAAAATCGGGTAGCCTGTCCCCATGCCGCTCAAACAGAGGATCGAACACCGGCGAGTCTTCCACCATCTTCTCGAAGCGCCGCTCCGCCGGATTCGACTTCTGCCGGCGAATCAGCAGATAGATTTTTTTCACGTCGGGTATATCCAGAAGCGTGTTCGCCAGCCAGACCTTGCCAATGAATCCGGTCACGCCGATGAGCATCACATGCTTGCCCGAGAATGTCCTGCGAACGGAAAAACCCGCAGCCTGCCGCTGCCCCTCAAAATGAACAATAGGCCGGGTCGGCGACAGATCCGGCCGCCGGGCCGGAATCACAGCAGCCCTCAGCTCTTCCAGGGAAATGTTCAATTGGCGCGCGAGGGTTTTTGGGGCCCTGCGGCCATCTGGATTTTCCTCCCGGATGCGGGCGAACGCCCCGCGCGGCCGGATCACCGGATGCAACAAGCGTCCCGTTGCCGTACCCTCGCGAAACTCCAGGCGGTTTGCGACAATGCGCTTAACCCCGAGATGTTGCGCCAGCGGACGCATGACGTGCTCCAACCCCTGGCTTACCAGCACGACATCCGCACCAGCCTGCACCAGCTCCCGCACTTTCTGCACGCCTCGCTCTTTCAAGCGCGGCTTCAACTTATAAAGAAAGAACTCTTCGCCGAGCAGATCCAGCCGGTCCCGGGTCACACCGCGCAAAACCGTGTGGATTGCCCGCGTAGCAAACTTTCGATTCGTGGAATAAAGAAACGGGCGCAGCAGCGCCATAAGGAAGATCAGGCCGCGTCGCCGAAAGCGCTCGGCAAACGTCTGCGCATTCCAGGTAAAGAATGCCACCGGCCTGACCACGGTCAGATCGAGCAGGCTGCCCTCGACCCGCCAGTAGACGGTGGGGCCCGTGCTGGAATTGTGGTTTGTCGATTCCAAGATTGCTGTTCGTTTCTCTACAGAGCCTTCAACGGCAGTCAGGCGAAGTTTCTATTGTAAACAATTGACCCAATGGAGCGAAGCGGAAGCTATCCGTTCACTGCCAGTTGGTTAAGACCGGCTCAGGCCGGCCCGAGAGGAGGTCGGCCTCACAGATCTCTATAGGGATTTGCCGGCTCTCTCCGCATTCGGCTGTCGCCCTACGATCAACGCGATTCCCCCGCTTAGAGCCAGGGTTGCGCCGATCGCCAGCAATCCTCCGCGAAACCCGCCGCTGGCCTTGCGAAAGAATCCAATAATGTCGGGACCGAAATACCCTCCCAGATTCGCCAGCGAGTTGATCACCGCAATCCCGGCGGCTGCCGAAAGACCTGCCATCCGCGAAGTTGCCATAGCCCAGAAAGGCCCCACCATCGACTCCGCGAACACTAGACCAAGACCGATGCAGGCCACCACGACGACCGTTGAATCTGCCATAACCCGCCGCTACCAGAGCAACCGCTCCGACGAATGCAGGAATCGCCGTGTGCCAGCGTCGCTCCGCTTTGCGGTCCGAGTGCATTCCTATCAGAACCATCACAATCGCGGTCACTACGAAGGGAAGAGCCGACACCAGCCCCGTCAAGAAGTAGCTGAGGCCCGACAGCGATCGGATCACGCTGGGGAGCCACAAAGTAACTCCGTACATCGTGGTCGAGACCCCAAAATACACGATGGACAACATCCAGATTCTGGGGCTGACCAGAACCTGCCAAAGATTTTCCTTCCTTAGACTCGCCTCCGCCTGCTGTTCGAGAGCCAGCCTCTCCAGCAGCCAGGCCCGCTCCTCGCCCTTCAGCCACCTTGCTTCTCGCGGGTTATCCGACAAAGCCCAGAACACCATGACCCCAAGAAGAATCGCTGGAACCCCCTCCATGAGAAACATCCATTGCCAGCCTGAGAGTCCCTTGCCGCTGAGCCCGAGCAATGCTCCGGATACTGGACTACCCACAATGCCCGCGATGGGATTCGCGGTCATGAACCAGGCCACAGCACGGGCTCGCGCATTGGCGGGAAACCAGCGCTTCATGTAAAGGATCATGCCCGGGAAGAATCCGGCCTCAGCGGCGCCCAGGAGGAAACGCATCCCGTAGAAACTGACGGGACCGCGGATGAAAATCATCAGGCAGGAAATCACGCCCCAGGTAATCATCAGGCCTGAAATCCACCGCCGGACTCCGAACTTCTCTAGGACCAGGTTGCTGGGAAGCTGAAAGAAAAAATATCCTGCGAAAAACATTCCCGCCGCGCGGCCATAAACGCGGTCGCTAAGTCCAAGTTCGCCTCGCATCTGCAACACTGCGAAGCTGACGTTGATGCGATCGAGGTAGGCAACAATGTAGAGCAGAAAGAGAAACGGCATCAGCCGCCACATGAGTCGGGAAACGACGGCGGATTCCAGGCGGTCAGGAGCAATTTCCAAGTTACGTTCCAGATAGTTCGGCTGCTATGTGGTGCGAGGATTCTACGCCAAGCCGAGCTGCTTTCGAATCTGGGCCACAATATCGTCCGGCGTCGCTCCTATATCGACAGCGATCGCCGCCTCGGGTTCTTCCAGGTCGGCCAACTGGCTGGCCAGAATCTGCTCGTCGGCAAAGTGTCCGTGGCGGGAGCGCAAGCGCTCGGCGATCAAATCCGCACTTCCTTTCAGGTACACAAACCGCACCTGCGGGCCGACTTGGAGTTGCTGCCGGTAGCTACGCTTTAGGGCCGAGCACGCCAGCACGACATTGCGCCCCTCAGCAATCCAACCTGTAATCGCCTGGCGAAGAGCTTCCAGCCATGGCTTTCGATCCTCGTCGCTGAGGGCGATGCCATGCCGAATCTTTTCCACATTCGACAGGGGATGAAAGTCATCTGCATCGGCGAAATCCCAAACAAGTCGCTCGGCCAGCAGCCGGCCAATCGTCGTCTTGCCGGCCCCGACGACTCCCATCACGATCAAGATCATGGAGGAGGATTTTAATGGTAGCGCCGGCATCTTGCCTTCGCAGTCGGAGAGGCGCTGCCAAAGGTTTCCGAGCTCTCCGCAGGGACAGCGGCCGGGATGGCGGCGCTACTATTTCTTGGAGTAAGTCTTCTCAACCCCGGTCCGGCCATTGGTGACCGTGAACGTCCCGTCCGTTTCCGCCGTCACTTTGATGTACTTACCTTCGCAGTTCTCTTTCACGTTTGCGATGCGCTCCGGCGGGACGTTGTGTTCCTTATCCGATTCCTCAGCGTAGTGAAGCTGCCACAAATCCTCCAACCCCGGAGAATCGTGGACGATCTGCCACGCCGCCGGACTCGATCCCTTGCGAGGCCCATTGTCGATAATCGCCACTCGCGGATGCAGCGCCCATACCAGGGCTTTTGGATTCGAAAGGTCCGCCCCGTGATGCGTCACCAAAAAAAGATCGACTTTGCCCAGCAGGTTGTTGGGACACGCCAACTCAATCTCCTTCTTCTTGGTGAGGTCGCCGAGGTCCAGAAAGCGGAAGTGCCCGTATGTGATCAGAACGCCCACGGAACGTGCATTCTCGGTGCTGTCCACGTCGGCAGCAGGCTCGGAACCACAGTAAGAATTCGCTTCTCCGGCCCCCGGCAACGGACTTGTGATGTGATCTCCAGCGGCGCTCAGTACCTTTACTACGATGCCTTTAATCGGAAGCCCCCATCCTGGCTTGACGATGACGTGGGCGTGGCCGGCAATTGCCTTCTCGTACGCGGCATAATCCGTACGCGTTACTGCCGAGTCTTCCAGGTTTGGCCCATGGTCGACAAACGTGCCTACCTTGATTCCATCCACCAACTGCGGAACGCCACCCACGTGATCGCGATGGTAGTGGGTAATCAGAACATAATCGAGCTGCGTGATGCCAGCCTGATGGGCGGCAGCCAAAATCCGGTCGGCGTCGCGGCCTTCATATCCCGGCCAACCGGCGTCGACGAGCAGCGACTCTCCCGACGGGCTGACTACCAAAGTCGACTGCCCGCCTTCCACGTCGATGAAGTAAATCTGCAGCGGTTTGCCGCTGGGAGTTGCGGCTCCGGCACAAGGCAGATCCAGCACGACACAGAGGAAGAGAACAGCAACCAGCACTTTACGCATCATTTGCCACCCGATGGAAAATATTGCCGAAGATTATGCCACGCGGAGAGGAAATCGTCAGAGATGTTTTTCGATCCGAAAACAAACCGAAAATGATGATTGGCGATGTAGATTGACGCTAGTTCAACGACAGTTCGTCGTAGACGGGCGACCGCCAAACCGACCTTCAATCCATCCAATCTGGTCCCTCACAGAGTCGCCAAGCACGCTCCCCGGGTCGGGATCGGGATATTGTTCCCACTGAACCTGATCACCCTGTTTGCACATACGGGTAATAGCTTGAGTCGTCGTTGCCATCTTCGATTGATCAGCGTTGCCGCTTATTACCAGGACTGGACCGTAAGCTCGCGTCTGACCAGGATCATTTCGGACAAAGTACTGCCGGACGAAGGCATTGCTTCCCCAGCGTGGCTTCACCGTTTGCATAGGGGACAACTCGGGAATCGTTCTTGCCTGCGAGCACCTCTGCTCGATGTCGCGATAGAGGGCGAGCGCCTTTTCTGTAAGCATGTCAGTTATTTCAAACTGCGGATAAACTGTCTTAATCCCATACGCCAAGGAGGTAAGCATCAGGCTGGAAGGACCAGGAGTGGCGTAACCGTAGATTTCTTTTGCGCTGACTACATCCGAAATCGCGATACCCCCGAGGTAACCTGAATCGCGAATTTCGTTCTCCCTTTCCGCGACTGCCAGAGCCGTTAAGCCTCCCTCCGACTCTCCCATAACTACCCATCTCGCGCCCAGCTGTGGGACCGCGGCGCGGGCCGCCGGGACGGAATCGATGACATCGGTCGCGTTGGAAGGACCGTCCAAAAACGCATTGCGGAAGTTGGTTCCCAACCCCGTGTAATCTGGGACGACCACAGCGTACCCAAGGTTCACATACATCGCGAGGACGGGCCCATGCCCTACATTCCGCATTAGAGATGGAGCACACGCACGTGCGACGCCGGCTGGACTGTGTGCCCACGCAATCAGCGGCCAGCCCCCTGGGGGCGGTTTTTTATCGTAGGGGAACAACACGACTCCGGACGCGGCTACATCGTTGCCGGTTGCGGATTGTGAGTGGTACAGGATGCGAACTGCGGATACTGAGAAGGGTAGTTCGTATTCGTCAAACTCTTCCGAGCGGATCAAAGCCCCTGGTTTGCCGGCGGGTAATGGATCAGGAGTGTCATAGAACTTTGTAATCGGCAGGCCGTGCAAAACCTCCGAACGTCTTTCGGGAGCCGACGCCTGCACCTGCGCGTAAGCCGTCCTCGCTGCGAATAGCGTTGCCGCCACCCAAACGGCCAGCGTTAGCGGGCGCAGCCTATCCCAGAGTGAGGACGACACAGCGAATAATGATTTCCGGTGTGACACAAGCAGGAATACTGCATGGGAAACCTAACTTCACTTCTTCGCGGAGCTTGCACTTGAATGTTTGCAGGGAAACCGGATTAGCTATCAGTTGTGTGGTCGCCATCTTTACCAGTCTTGCCGGGATTCCGCACCGGACTCCGTCCGCCGAACCTGATTGCGCTTGTGATACACAACAAAAATCATCCCGATGGATCCGAGGGTGGGAGGAACGATAAGGATCAGAATCCCGCTTTTCAATGCCTGGATCATTCGCGAGCCGGAAGAAGCCGCTTGCGTGTAGCAGAGCGCGCACTGTTGGGAAAAAGCGGGCACGGCGGTCAGCAACAGGATCAACCCTGCCAGCGCAAGCCAGGTAAGCCGAAGACGCGATTCACGCATTGATTACTCCCTTGAATTAGCTTGGCCCGAAGCCTGTAAGGCGGAACACGAGCAGCCGAAAGCTGTCGGTCCAAATATAGTTCATGGTTGCGAGCACGAAAACCATGAAACAAGCAAAAAACTTGACGAACCCGGGCTTTTCCGAGCCCAGGTTCATAAAGAATAGCACCACGAGGATGGTGTCGATGGCCGCAAAGGTCAGAAAGCGCACGGCCAACCGCGACCCCTCGATGTTCTGATAGCCGATGACGAACTCCAGCGCCATAACGACCAGCAGGACGAGGTATACGGCCACGTATTTCTTCATTCCACTTGCTTCAGCTGTCGTCATATATTTCGCTCCTTACATTTCTTCCGTCTAGCGCGCCAGGTTCATCAGATAGACGAGTGGAACGATAAACAGCCAAACCAGACCAATGAATTGCCAGAAGAGATTAAATAGTTCGACATCGTCGGCGTTATAGCGCCCTCCCTTATAGCGGATCGCCACGATGATCAGAGCGATCGTACCGACCGAGATGTGAGCCAGGCTAAACCCGGTGATGCTATAAAACGCAGCCCCAAAGGCTGCTGGCCCCCATGGATTCTTAAACAGGCCGACGCCCTGGTCCATCATGCCCATCCAGTCGCGGATGTGCAGCAAGGTAAAGAGAACGCCCCCGACGGCCGTGATCATCATCCACCGGAAAGCTTTCGCCTTGTCGGTCACTTTGGCAGCCCCGAGCGCCATGAGCATAGTCAAGCTGCTGGTTAGCATGATGACCGTCATGACCGCTACGTTGGTTACGCCGTGGAAAGGCCGTGGCCACTCGGGTGTGGCATTGCGGAGGAATGCGTAGGCTGCCACACAGGCAGCGAACGTCATCACGTCTGACATGATGAACAGCCACATCGCCAGCTTCTTGGAAAGCATCGCAAACGGCGGTGCTTCCATTGGGGGAGCCGAATGTGCTCCCATGGTCAAATGTGCTTCGCTCACAGTGCCTCCTGTGTGGTATGGATTACAGCTTCATCCAAAGCAGCAAAAGCAAATACACCCAAAGAATGCCCATGAAGTGCCAGTAATAGGAGAAACTATCCAGCGTGCTGCGCCTGAGGACAACCCGGTTCAGTTTACGTATCACGTAGGTCAATCCAGCCAGCCCACCCAGCACGTGCAGCCCGTGTATCGCTGTCAGCAAATAGAAGAAGGAACTGTTGGGATTGGTGGCAAGATATAGCCCTTGGGCACGTAACTGTATCCAGGCCGCGTATTGGCCAACCACAAAAACCGCGCCGAGGAACGCTGTAACGTACAACCAGCGGGCGGGGCTTAGGTCGACAGTTCTTGGACCGCCCATGAAAACCGCAACCCGGCGGCGCGCGAGTTCCAAGGTTACGCTGCTGGCCAGCAGCACCAAGGTATTCCAGAAAAGAATATTGGGAAGGGTAAGGTGGTGCCAGTCCGGTGCCGCCCCTTGGCGGACGAACAAGGCACTGGTGAAGGCGGCAAAGCTCATGGTGATCGCAGCCAGCGCTACCCAAATCCCAGTCTTTGAGGGAGCGGGCGCGTAATCCTGGACCACGCGCAAGTCTCCATCGTTCGGAACCAAATTCCTGAAGCCTCCGTTCCCGTGATGTCCTGGTTCCGGTGAGCGACGGGGATTAACCTTCGGCGGTTCGTGGACCGTAGTTGCCATAGGGTACTGAACTCCTTAAACCAAAATGCGGATCGTCTTCGTTTACGACTCTTCGTTTATGGTCTTCACCTGCTCGGGTGAATCTTGCATCACGTAATCGCCCGTTGAACTCTGCACGCCATACTGGTATGGATCGTGATAAACCACCACATGCCTGCCCCCGAAATTATCGTGGGGCGGAGGCGAGGGGATTGACCACTCAAGCGAAGTGCCTTGCCACGGATTGTCTGGCGCGGGCTCTCCCCAGAAGCGGCTGTGAATGAAGTTGTAAATGAAAATCAACTGAACTGCGCCGGTGAAGAGCGCGGCTATCGTGATGAACTGGTGCACGCCGATAAGTGGCTGCATGTAATCCACCACAAATGCCTGGTAACGCCGCACATTTCCAGCCAGTCCCAGGTAGTGCATCGGCATGAAAATGGCGTAGACGCCGACAAATGAGAGCCAGAAGTGAATCTTGCCCAGGGTGTCGTTCATCATTCGTCCCCACATCTTGGGGAACCAAAAGTAAGTTCCAGAGAAGATGCCGAAGATCGCCGCGATGGCCATCGTGAAATGGAAATGAGCCACCACGAAGTAGGTCGCGTGGAGAAGAATCTGGATCGAGGGCTGCGCCAGGAAGAAGCCGCTTACACCGCCGGTGATAAACAGCGAAATAAAGCCCAGCGCAAACAGCGAGGCTGCGTTAATGCGCAACTTCGCGCCGTAAAGACTCCCAATCCAAATCAGGACAATAATAGTGGACGGGATCGTAATCAACAGCGTCGGGAAAGAGAACACTACCGAGGAGAAGGGATTCATTCCGCTGACGAACATGTGGTGGCCATACACCATGTAACTGAGAACGGCCAACGCACCCATGCTGTAAACCATCACGCGATGGCTCAGCATCGGCTTGCGCATGTTAGTGATCAGAACATGGGACACGATGCCCATCCCGGGCACGATGGCGATGTACACCTCCGGGTGTCCGAAGAACCAGAAAAGGTGCTGCCATAAGAGAGTCGACCCGCCCGAGTGCGGCTGCAACTGGTCGTTTATCACCAGATTGGATGCCACGAAGAAACTGGTCCCGGCCACGTGGTCCAGAATGAGCAGGATGACGGCCGGCATTAGCACGGAGAACGACGTCAGGCCCATGCAGGAGGTGATGAACCAGGCCCAGGTAGGAAGCGGCAAGCGCCACATGCTCATGCCTTTACAGCGCAGGTCCAGAATATTCGGAATAAAATTCAACGCTCCGAACAACTGGCCCACGCAGAAGATAGCGATGGAGGTTGCCCAGATCACCACGCCTGCGCCCTGGCCGGGACCTGCCACGGACCCGAGTGCACTGAGCGGCGCATATTGGGTCCAACCGCCCAAGGTTGGCCCATCTCCGACGAAGAACGACAAAAGCATCACGCAGAAGGCCACGAACGTGGTCCAGAACGACATCATATTGAAATGCGGGAACGGCATGTCCTCTGCGCCCGTGTGGATGGGTATGAAGAAGTTGCCGAAGGCCGCGAAGGGCGCAACAGTCAGTACAAAAAAGACCATGAAGGTGGCGTGCATGGTCATAAGTTGCAAGTAGAGCTCTGGCGTCATTACATCCCCGGGAGCACCGGTTTTGGAGAGCAAATGCAGCCCCGGAATCGCATAACTCGTCCAGGCCAAGTGGATACGCATGAGCCAGGAAAGCACCATGCCGATGATCACGGCGACTAGGCCCAGACCGTAATACTGCTTGCCGATTACCTTGTGATCCAGGCTGAAAATGTGCTTCCGGATGAAACTCGTCGGAGGCCCGTGGTGTGCCACCGCGTGTGCTGACGTGTCATGCATGTGCTTCACCTCGAAAAAGAGATCTCTCCGCCGCAACCAGTGCGGACGGTCCTCCCTTACTACTACTGCAGGGCTTGTTCCTTTTTCAGCCAGTCGGCAAAATCCTGCTGAGACAGCACGGTAAGGTATGCCTTCATGTTGTAATGACCCAGGCCACAGAGCTGGCTGCATACAATTTCATACTTGCCAACTTTCGTTGCCGTGAAGTGAATTTGGAGGTCCAATCCCGGCACAAAATCCTGATGAATCCGCAACGCTGGAACATAGAACGAGTGGCTAACGTCTTTGGCGTGCATCAGCAATCGGACCTCACGATTCACTGGAATTGCCATCTCGGCAGTTACGATGTCGTCTTTCGAATCCTGGTCATGAGTGGTATCGAGACCAAAGAAGTTCGCGTTGGCCTCACTGATCTGATCTGGATGAATTGGGCCGAACGATCCATCCGGCCCCGGATAGCGGAAATAGAAGGCAAACTGCCCGGCCTGGACTTGAATGGGCATGGCGTCCGCGCCGGGTGGGGTGAAGTAGATGGCGGCCCAGGCTTTTACCCCGAAAATTCCCAGAGCGAACACCTCCACGCCGACAAGAATAATCGCGGCAGCAACCAACCCAGTTGCGCCGCCGGGAAAACTCTTCGACTTCTCGCCCGGTCGGTCGCCGGAGAACCTCCAGATGAACCACGCCAGGATAATCTGGGAGGCGAGGAAAGAAATTCCGGCCTCCCACATCGTATCCGACAACTGATTGTCAATGGCTTGACCGTGGGTCGAGATGTCCTCGACCGGATGCCATGTGTTGCGGATGATGGGAATCGCGGAAAGAATCGCGATTACGAGAATGGTGATCGCAAAGAATTTCGCCATGATGCTTCGCCCTCCGGCCCGACTTGCCATCCGGCCTCAGTAGCTTGCTTCAAAGCCGCGTCAGAACTGTCCTGCCGCGCTCTCCGATTGATTCAACTACCTACTTCGCCTTAAATGTAAAATCGGCAGTCCCGGGCTTACCGGCCGCAACCGTAACCTTTTGCGTCTGCGTTTGATCGGGTTCGTGCCAAGCGGTCACTGTGTAATTTCCCGGCGGGACGTTGTTGATCGTGTAATTGCCGTTCTCGTCGGTGGTTGCGTATGGACCTTTTACCACAACATGCCAACCGTTCATCCAGGGATGGATGTTGCACTTTACGGGGATCACTTCCACGGCTTTCCAACTCTTCTCGACCGGCGCGGCACCAGGGGGCTGAGACTGATTCCACGGGATATTGCCGGTCATCGGGTTGGGCAGCGGGTGAATGTTGTGGGTTGTCTGATCGCTGGTGACGACATTGAATTTCTGGTTGACGTCCAGCGCCAACACGTGCGGCGTATACATACAATTCTTTTGATTGAATACTGGCACGGTCGTTGGCACATCGGTCAGCGCACTGCCAGTCAGGCCGTCGGAGATATAGAGAACCACATTCTGCAGTCCTCCGTTGGCGCCAACGACGACGGTTTCGAGGTGAGGTGTATCGTTCGCGTGGGCCTTAACGCAGTAAGGGTCCTTCGACATGTCGATGCCCTTCATGTGCGGAGCAGCGCCGTCCAGTTTGACCGTCCCGGTAATTTTGCCCTCCCCAGCAGCGTTGACTCGCTGGCCCAGAAATAGCGCGCCACAGGAGATAAGAATCACCGCCGATAGTACAACTACGAATTTATTTCGCTTCGTCATTGAAAATCTCTCCTTACAGTACCGCAGAGTTGACATCATCTTGCGATGACATCATGGCCTCTACTGTTGGCCCACTGGCGCATTGGGATTGACCGGCTTCAGGTCCAGTTTTTTCGCCATCTCTTTCTCTTTGCTGGGCTGAGACATGAATGTTCGCAGGTAGAAGACCAGATCCCATGCCTCATCAGGCTTAATGTTGTCGGCAAATGACGGCATGGGAGTGCCGTCCAAACCGGTCATGAAAATCCGGTAAATATCGCGATCCGTGTCGCCGCATTTTGGCCGGGCCCCCTCGGTAAAGTTGAAGGCGGCGATCGGGCGTCCGAGATCATCCTGAAGGGTTGCGGCGGACGGGCCATTGGCCTGGCCCAGTACACCGTGGCACTTCCAGCACTGCACCCTAGCAAATACATCACGGCCCGCCTTGATGCGCTCTGCTGTGACTTCCGGCTCGGGAGGAATCTGGATTGGAGTTCCCGGTTTTTCATTTACCCAGCGCGGAGAGAAGTGCTTCACCCAGGCAACGAGGTCGGCACGTTCCTGTTTGGTGAAGGTGCTCCATTGCGGCATGTTCGAGCGGTCGAGACCGCGAGCGATGGTGTCGAAAAGATCCTGGTCGGTCGGCAAGGTTCCCGTCGGAGTGGAGCGGCACTTAAAGATGCCCAATTGGAAGTCGCGGGGCTTGGGGTCGACCCAAGGAAAGTTTTCGCCATTTCCATCGCCGAGTTCGCCGTGACAGCCTACGCAGTAGCGGCGATAGCCGGACTTTGCATCCTTGGCATGACCGGTAATGTGTCCGACGTGGCTTTCCATGCCCATGCGCGACTCCAAATCGTACTGCGTTAGCTGCGCCCAGGAAGGCATCGGGAGCGCCAAGGCCGCAGCTGCGCCCAGTAACAGCGACCACTTCCGCAATCTCGTCCGCATGTCTATCCCTCGCTAAAAATCGAAGTCAAATCCGGCCAACAACTCGCTGGTATTTAGATTCACCGTATTGGGCAGGCCAAGGCTCGGCCCGGTCCCGTCCTGGTGCAGCCAGTTGTACTCGTTATGCCACGCGAACCCGGCGCGGCTGGTCATGAAGGGGTTGTAACGATAACCCACTGTGTAGGTGGAGATATTGCCAAAGTTGGAGGGATTCGGCGTAGCCGACGCGGATCCGTTCGCCTGACGCGACATTCGAATCGTCTCATAGCGACCGATGAAAATCAGTTGCGGACTGTAAACGTAGTGAGGCTCGAAAAGAACGCCGTTCCAGGTCGGAGCCTGCGATCCCACAGGGAGCGTCGTGCCGGGCGTATTGTTGTTCGAAGCACTGCCGCCAAGCACATCTCCGAATCCTTGACCGAACCAGGCGTTATCCCAACCGTGCTGGGTTACGACCTGGAGGTCAAAGTGTTGGCCAAGGTAAAACTGACCGATAAAGCCTTCGCGGTGAAAGCTCTTATTTCCGGCTCCAGTACCCGGGAGGTAGCCCGTCGGCCCGCCGTTGGTTAGCCACGTCGTGGGCGCTTGCCCAATCATGGCGTATGCCCCGAGGCGTTGTACTCCCGCTTTCCCGGCGTCAAATGCCTGACTGACCGTGAAAAATCCGGTGTAAGCGTTACGTCCGTACTGCAAACCAGGTTGGCCGTCGACCGAACTCAACAAGGAAGCGGAATACCGTGTGCGGTCGTTATACGAATGGCCCATTAGCTCAATGCCCAGCTGGTTATCGCCCATCTGGCCAAAGATGTTGCCGTCACCCTGCGGCCGGAAGTGGTAAAGCTGGTAAATCCCGCCATTCCCGGTAAGCGTCAGGATGCGCTTTTCCGACAACAGATTGTCCAGTTCGAACTTACCCAGCTTAATGTTGAGCCAAGAACTGCCGAACAGATTGTCCAGCCGTGCCATGACCGTTTCAAAATGGAATGAAGCAGCATTGTTGGCAGAGGGTAGCACGTAAAACGACACGTTCTTTTCCAAAGTGCCGCCAGTGTGAAAATCGAGTCCGCTCAAATCGAATCCTGAAACGGTGGTCCGCGTGATGCCCGTGCTGACTCCGCCGGAAGCATCGTATAACACTTTGCCGGTGCTTACGCGATGCCAGATTGGCGTGATGCGGAACGTGACCGGCCAGTACCCCGGATTCTGCCAGATCGGAGCATCCCGGTCGTTCATGAGCTGGTAGCCGTTATCTTTGAACTTTTGGCCAAAATAGTTCAGCATCGGCCAAGACTCATGACAGGCCGAGCAGCGAAGGCCATATTTGCGGGCGAAGGCCGGAAGAGCGTTCGCACTCTGGCTGCCGCTAAGAAACAGGAAAACCGGAACCAACACCGCCACCAGGAAATGTTTTGCCCACGGTGCCGTCCCACAAAGGCGAGACTTCTTCCCCATTCGCATGCCGACTCCTAGCGTTTCTTGCTTTTGAACCAATCCTTGTTCCCCACCCGTTCACCAAAACAAAACTAGAGTCCCGCCGAAACCCTGACAAGGTCAGGGAGGATTCCTCGTCCTCTTCCTCGTCGCATGCCGTTTCAAGCAAAATCTAAATCGATTTTCCTTGAAAAGGTCCTACCACCGTACCGGAACGGAATCCTACAACGCCGTCCAAGTCTTTTTCAAGAGGTTTGCCAAATTATTTTTACAATTTTTTTACAAAGTAAAATCTCGTTCGATTCGTTCCGGCATTCAAAGTGCCAAAAAAATCTGACTCGAGTTGACAGCGATACGGCATAGTTGAGACTCTTTGCCAGCAGAGGAACATTCTTGTGCTCATCCCAAGGAATCATGCCCAACCGCACCCGGGTTTCGGGGCAACGTCAGGCCTGAGGGTTTGGAAAATCGGCATAATCCTGTTCTGTTTGCTCGCCATACTACCCCTCCCCGCTCGGGAAAAAGACGGCACCCAATATGGCATGGGGTTCATCGTCAACGTCCCATTTCCCGAAAGCGAAGTCACTCAGGTCGTACAGGACGTCATTCAGAATGGAATCATTCGCGGATCCAAGGAATACAACAAGGACGAATACATTGCCGGCGCGACGCCGGTAACTTCCACACGGGTATTTCCCGAATGGACCGAAGGAGGCAAGGTCTTCTACAAAGTCCGCTTGAAGGCGCTGGACCCTCGGAATTTCAAGGACAGCAGTGACGTGGGAACCTTGGCGGTTCGTTACGTCGTGCAGGCCCAGGGCGACAAAAACACAATCCTTCGCATTGATGCGCGTTTTGTGGAGGATTTCCGTCACGTCGGACACGCCTCCAATGGTTCTGTCGAAAGTGCCGAGTACAAGACCGTCCACGACCATCTAGACGCCCTGGAGCTAATGAAAGCCCAGACCGTAGAGGCCGAAAGGGAAAAACAGGAGCATTCTACGAAGACAACAAGCCCCGCTCTGATTGACGGAATGTCGACTAGCGTTTCCCAGCCAGTCCCTGCAAGCTCCAACAGTTCCGATGCGTCAACCACCGGGGACGGACGATCCTCTTCCCAGATTCTTCCTCAGACTCTCGAGCAACACGTCCAGGAACTCAGGCGTCAGGTCGAACGGCTGGTGAAAGCGCCGGGAGCGCCGCTTCGTTCCGCACCCTTCCACACGGCAACCACGCTGCAATCCCTGCCCGCTGGCTCCGAGGTCCTGATCGTGATCTCTACGCCTTACTGGTTTGGAGTGGAAACGCACGAAGGCCAACACGGATGGATCCTGCGTGACGAATTGGAGCAGGTTCCATGAAGTCTCAGCTGAACGCATGGTTGCGACTGGCACTATCGTCGGGAACTTTCCTTGCCTTTTTCCTCGCCGCATATCTGCCGGCGCAAACCAATCCGAACGAACGCGCCTTCCCTCAGTCCAAGGCAACGGTTGAAAAGGCGCTGACCGCGTTGCAGGGGAACTTGGCTGGCCGCCTTCCAGTGTTGGACGGATTCGCCCAGCCCGGCGAACACCCACTTGAGCGTTACCAGCGCGCCTTCTACCAATCCAGAGTCCAAGTAAGTTCCGTGCCGTCAGGCGGATCGCTCGTACGGGTGAGCACAAAAGTGACAGCCTGGTACGCCGATCCGGTGGCTTCTCGCTCGGGATATCAATTGCTGACTTCCAATGGCCGGCTCGAAGCCGACCTTCTGGATCAATTGACTGAGCAGCTCGCGAAAATCTCGACCGAGAGCAGCAGCCGAACCGCATCAGTCGCGACCCCGAAGTCATCCGCCGAGCCCGCAACAAGTGTTGAGCCAACGATCTCAGCTCCCGCTCCCAAATTTCCTGATACTGAACGAACCTTCTCGTCCTCATTGAGCCAAGGGCTGGCAGCTCAGGAACGTGGCCGAGTTGCCGACGCACCGAGCGCCGTAAAGCCTGACAATGCGTTGCAGGCCGAAGCCGACAGCCTGGAGGAAATTCTCAAGAACCAGGCTCATCCCAAGAATCTGGTGGCCGTCAAGAAATCCGGCACGCCGGTGGTTTCCACTCCCAGCCTGAATGCGAAGCCGCAGTTTCTGGCTAGCATGCATGACGAATTCGAACTGCTCGACTTCAACCCGGACTGGGTGCACGTTCGCATTTCCGGCCTATCGCGGGGATGGATCTGGCGCACCAGTGTCGAGATGCCCGATGGCATCGCAGAGGCCGGTGCGCCCGCGGCCTCTGCCCTGACGCCGGTTGCGGATTTATTTCGCGTCGAACGGGAAGAAACCGCGCCGTTCCCGGGAGATTGGGAGCCGCTCCGCAGCAAAAGCGTAAAAATCATCTCGGTGCAGAAGACCGACGACAATGCGAAAGACGCGGGATCGAAAGCGCGGCTCGAATACACAAAATTTCTACTCGAAAAAAATTATAAGGAAATGGCGCAGACTTCCTCGGCGCCGGCGGGTATCGTTGTAATTTTTGATTCCGCAGACGGCGGCATGATCGCCGCCACCATGGCTGCGCTTCAGCAATGGCGAGCGGGCGCGTTGTCGGACGCGGCACTCTGGCACAAATGTTTTTTCGATCCACCCGAAACCTTTGAGTCCTCGGGCTCTTCGGCGAGCCAGTAGTCATGTTTCGCGCCGACGGTGCCGCGTGTGTTAGCCTCTTTCAGAGTTGCCGATTTCATTTTCGCTTGACTTTCGAAATTGATCAGAGTACCTATGCAGTCCTTGGGGCAACGTAACGGAGCGGGGTCCGTACGAGGTTTTCGGTACAATCAGGACGAGTTTTTCACGACGCTTTCAACGGCCAAACCATGAGTACGATGACACTGCCTCTCTCTGCGCTCCGCATTCGGGCGACTTCCCTTTTCCGAGACTATGCTGAATTGAGTAAGCTCCGGGTCACGTCCCTGATCGTAATGACCGCTTGGTGCGGTTATTTCTTCGGCGCGCACCAGGCGGGCATTTCTTGGATTAGCTGGGGGCTATTTCATTCTCTATTGGGAATCGGTCTCGTTTCGAGCGGCACCGCGGCGCTGAATGAGGTGATGGAGCGCGACGTTGACGCCCACATGCGCCGCACTGCTCTTCGCCCGCTGCCGGCCGGCCGCATGAGCTTGGTACACGCTTCAACAGTTGGGCTGCTGGCAACGATTGGCGGCTCGATTTATTTGGCGGTATTTACCAATCCTCTAACCGGATTGCTCACCCTTCTGACCTCCGTTGTCTACCTCGCCGCTTACACCCCGCTCAAACGCGTGTCCCCGATTTGCACTTTCGTTGGAGCTTTTCCTGGCGCGATGCCCGGAGTTCTGGGCTGGACTGCCGCTCGCGGCCGCCTGGAATGGGGCACTCTGGTATTGTTCGCGATTCTCTTCGTGTGGCAGTTTCCCCACTTTTTTTCTATCGCCTGGTTATATCGCGAGGACTACGCCAAGGGCGGAGTCAAGATGCTGCCGGTCGTGGAAGAAGATGGCCGCTCGACCGCCCGCCGCATTCTCATTTACTCGGTCGCTCTGATCCCCATCAGCCTTCTGCCCAGCTTCATGGGCATGGCCGGCCGAATCTACTTGGTCGGGGCAGCCGTCCTCGGATTCGCCCTTCTCTATTTCGGGATTCGTCTGGCGTTTTTGAATTTACCGCTGGCCAGCGCACCGTCGAAGATGCGCGCGCGTCACGTCCTGCAGGCGACCGTGATCTATCTTCCGCTATTATTCGCTCTGATGATGGGCAACTCCCTAAAGCCATAAGCTAAGCCAACTCACGTAGCGACGGCCGCCTCGGCTGTCCCGCGATAGCCTGCCCTGAGCGAAGTCGAAGGGGCGAAGCCCAGCGGAACCGTTGCTATCCCGTGTTAGCTCATCATCAATTGCATAATTAAGAAGTCCTCCGCACTTCGCGCCCTCACTCATCGTAAAATGCCCCGAGGCCGCAATTTGAAACTCACGGAAGATCCGCATCGCCGGCTCAATGCCTTGACCAACGAATGGGTGCTGGTTTCGCCGCATCGCACGACGCGACCCTGGCAAGGCGAAGTCGCGCAACTTCCTAGTTCGTCCGAGCCTTCGTACGATCCGAACTGCTATCTTTGCCCCGGCAACCTGCGGGCGGGCGGAATTCGAAACCCCGTGTACTCTTCAACTTTCGTCTTCGACAATGACTTCGCCGCTTTGAAACCTGAAACAACACACGCCCGACTTGACGTCGAGAACTTGGGCCTGCTCGTCGCCGAAACTGAACCTGGGATTTGCCGCGTGATTTGTTTCTCTCCGCGCCACGATCTGACGCTTGCCACCATGGGACTGCCAGAAATTGAACCGGTCGTCCGCGCATGGGTAGAGCAATTCCGCGAGTTGGGCGGCCTCGAAAATATCAACCACGTCCAGATATTCGAAAACCGCGGCGCCATGATGGGCGCCAGCAATCCCCATCCGCACTGCCAGATCTGGTCAACTCTTTCCATTCCTGAGGTTCCTTCCAAAGAGTTGGTTGCCCAGCGCGCCTACTTGAAGTCACACGGCCGCTGTCTTCTCTGCGACTACGTTGGCTTGGAACGGAGGCAGCGCGTCCGAGTTGTTTATGAAAACGATGATTTCCTCGCGCTCGTGCCCTTCTGGGCGATCTGGCCATTTGAGGTTCTGATTTGCAGTCGCCGACACTTCGGAAGCATGAGGGACTTCGCGGCCGATGAAGTCGGATCTTTGAGTGACATTCTTCACCGCGTGACTTCTACTTACGACAAAGTCTTCGGAGTTCCCTTCCCTTACTCGATGGGCTTTCATCAGTCGCCGACCGATGGCCTTGATCATCCGAAAATCGATCATCCCGAATGTCATTTCCACGCGCACTTTTATCCGCCGCTGCTGCGCTCAGCGACCATCCGCAAATTCATGGTTGGTTTTGAGATGCTCGGCACTCCGCAACGCGACATCACCCCTGAGAGTGCGGCTGAGCGGCTTCGCGAATTGACAAATCAGGTTGTGACATAGCAATTCTTACGCCTGGGCGAGACGCCCGCGCTAAGAGAAAGAATGGAGCGTGCGGGGCTCTAGGTGGGGAATTCCCAGCCTTCTTCTTTCATCTTTCGATTCGACCAATGCTGGAGTTGCTCGAAGAGGGCGGGTTCGATTACGGCGAAGCGGATGCCGACGCGGCCTTCGTCGCCGATCCACATCAGGCGGGCTTTGGCCTGGAACACGATTTCACTTTCCGGCAGGACGAAACTCACATCGAGCAATCCCGCGAAACGCAGCGGATCTTTGATACCGTCCAGGCCCATGCCGCCGGTGCTCAGGTTAACTCCCTGCACGCGGACTTCTTCCCCTTGAGAATTTCTGATAGTGACAGCGATCTGGACGCGGGCGCGGAAAAATTTCTGCTGTTCGTTGCTGATGAAGCCGAGTGAGGCAGCGCTCTCTCCGGGAGCGAAGTTGATGTTGTATTCCTTCAGCTTGCGGCTGAGGGTGCGGCGGGAGATGCCGAGCTGCTCGGCGGCTTGAGTGCGCTGGCCGCCGGTGCGTTCGAGCGCTTTGATGATCATTTGCTCTTCCATACTGTCGAGATTGCTGACCGGCATGGAGGCGGTCTGACGGAGTGCAGCAGGCTCTCCGGTGAGCGCGACGCTGAGGCGGGAGAAGTCAATTTCGGAGCCGGAAGATTCCATGGCCATCCGGCCGACCAAGTTGCGCAGCTCGCGAATGTTGCCGGGCCAGGCATGAGACAAAAGAGCGGAAATGGCCTGCGAGGAAAAATTCTTGCGCGGGGCTTTCAATCGCAGGAAATGTTCTGCGAGGGCAACAATGTCTTCGGGGCGCTCACGCAGCGGCGGAACGCGGAGCTGGAATTGGCCGAGGCGGTGAAACAGATCCTGGCGGAAGCGGCCCTCCTTGACGGCGGATTCGAAATCCTGGTTGGTGGCCGCGACGATGCGAACATCGACGTGAATCTTGCGGTGGCCGCCGAGACGGTAGAAAGGCTGGCCATCGAGAACGCGCAGCAGTTTCACTTGGGTCTGTAATTGCAATTCGCCGATTTCATCGAGGAAAAGGGTGCCTTTGTCGGCCAATTCGAAAAGGCCGGGCTTGGAGGCGTCGGCGCCGCTGAAAGCGCCTTTTTCGTATCCGAAGAGTTCGCTTTCCACGAGGTTTTCGGGTAGCGCGGCGCAGTTGATGTCGACCCAGGGACGGTTGCGGCGATGGGAGGATTGGTGAATGGTGCGAGCGATGAGTTCCTTGCCGGTGCCGGTCTCGCCGGTGATCAGGACTGTTTCCGTGTGACCCGCGACGCGGTCGACCAGGCCCATGAACTTGTGCATAACGGGGCTGGCAAGGATGAAGTGCGTGTTATCGATCTTGCGCGAAATCACGCCGGGCGTGGCGGAAGCCTCTGGCGAAGTGGCGCTTGTGGCGGCGACATTGGCGTTTGCCTGCGGCACGACGACAGCAATCACCGCCGTAGCTTTAGTAGCGGAATCGCGAAGAAGCGTGGCGGAAAACTGCACGGCAAAGCGGGCGCCGGACTTGGGTTGAGCCAGCAAGCGGCAGTGATAGTCCCCTCGCGCGGAAGTGACTGTGAGAATTTCTTTGCGCAATAGAGACGGATCGTTGCCGTTTATCTTCTCCGTCGAGGCGAATAGCGTCGAGAAATCGCGCCCGCGGAGATCCTGAGGCGAATAGCCCAGAAGTCCAGTAAAGGCAGCGTTGCAGGCGCGGAATTCTCCCCGCAGATCGAGGGAAACAACGGCCATCTGAGGCTGTGTGCACTCGCTGGATCCGAGACCATTGGTCCGAGAGCTGGTGAGCGGCTCCTGCTGCTCCGAACTTTGCTCCGGGCTTTGTTCCGAACTGTGGTGCGGGGTCGGCATATTGTGCGTTTGGGACGATGTTGACACACGCTGGCGAGTTCGACCGAGAAGCATGTTCCGCATTGCATTACGGAGGTAATAAATTTTTCGTCTGCAGGATACCGGCTTGGAGAAAATCTTCGCTTTTGAGCGCATTGCAGAAACAGGGGCAGGAATCTCCCGCTGGTTACTTCAGTAAGCTTCTGAAGACCTAGTCGTTGCAATAGGATTCCGGCAAGGCTCGAAGTGGGACCGACGTGTGCCTCGACGGTTCGCGAGCGGGCCAGGAGCAGGCGCACTGTTGCGTCTTCGCTGGGCATCGCGAGGACGTCACCGGGGACGATGCATCCGGGGCCATGACGGGCCCCAGCAAGGTTGTCGATGCAAGCAGAGACGGAACGATTGTCGATGCAGACGAAGATGTTTGTCGGCATCACTGCGTCGCTGGGCGTGGTGGCGCTGGCATTTGCCTTGTCGCATTGGCAATCGCATGATCTGTTGCGGTTTTTCTGTTACCTGGCTGTGGCCGTGCTGGCTTCGGGGCTGAAAGTGCAGTTGCCCGGGATCGACGGCACGATGTCAGTGAATTTCCTGTTCATCCTGCTCGGCGTGCTGGAGTTGAGCTTTCCCGAAACGCTGTTGATTGGCTGCACTGCGACGCTGGTGCAAAGCGTATGGCAAGCCCGCAACCGGCTGGATCCGGTCAAAGTGCTGTTCAACGTAGCTGGCATGATGGCCAATGCCTGCACTCTCACTTACCTGAGCTATCACTGGCTGGCGGATAGGTTTGGATCGAACAAACCGATTCTCCTGATGGTGGCGGCGCTGGTGTTTTTCTTCGCGAATACCCTGCCCATCTCGATTGTGATTTCGCTGACGGAGGGGAAATCGAGCCGTAAAGTATGGTCGGAGTGCTACTTCTGGTCGTTCCCCTATTACCTGGTAGGAGCGGCGGCGGTTGGTCTGGTCGGAATTGTGAACCGGTCGGCAGGATGGGAAACTTCGCTACTGGTTCTGCCGCTCATTTATTGGGTGTATCGATCCTACCGCCTGTATCTGGGGCGATTGGAAGCGGAGAAAGAGCGTGTCGAGGTAGAGAAGCGGCACGTGGAACAAATCGCGTCGTTGAACATGCGGACGATCGAGGCCCTGGCGTTAGCAATCGAGGCCAAGGACCACACCACGCACACTCATTTGCAGCGGGTGCGAACGTATGCCGTCGCGGTAGCCACCGATTTGAATCTGGCGGAGGGCGAGATCGAGGCGCTGCGCGCGGCCGCTCTGTTGCACGACATCGGGAAACTGGCCGTGCCGGAGCAAATCATTAACAAGCCGGGGAAGCTGACGGCGGAAGAATTCGAAAAAATGAAGGTGCATCCGCTCGTAGGAGCGGAAATTCTGGAGCGGGTGGCGTTTCCGTATCCGGTGGCGCCAATCGTGCGGTCGCACCACGAGCGCTGGGACGGAACGGGATATCCCGAGGGGTTGAGCGGAGAACAGATTCCCATTGGCGCACGAATTCTGGCTGCCGTGGATTGTCTGGACGCGCTCGCTTCCCACCGCCAGTACCGGCCAGCCTTGCCGCTAGGTGAGGCGATGGCAAAAGTAAAAGAGATGGCGGGAAGCTGGTTCGATCCGAAAGTGGTCGAGATTCTGGAGAGCCGTTACGTGGAACTGGAGCGCAAGGCGCAGATGTCAGTAGCCGAAATGTCGGAGGACGGCGCGCTCACCCCCCACGGGCTTTCCAAGAGCGTGCGCGTGGAGCGAGGACTGGCTCCAGCCACCGGATTTGAACGAACCGAGCCCACCCACGGGATGACCGACAACGCGGACTTCCTGACTTCGATTGCGTCGGCGCGGCAAGAGGCCCAGACGATGTTTGAGTTGAGCCAGGATCTGGGTATCTCTCTAAGTTTGAGCGAAACGCTGTCGGTACTTTCGATGCGGCTGCGGCGCATGATTCCGTACGATTCGATTGCCGTGTTCGTGAACCGGAACGGTTGGCTGCTGCCGGAGTTGGTCAGCGGCGAGAACTTCCGCATGTTGTCGTCGCTGAAAATTAAAGTCGGGCAGGGACTCTGCGGGTGGGTGGCGGAGAATTGCAAACCGATCGTGAATGGAAATCCGCAGGTAGAGGCCGGATACGTGGTCGATCCCGGAAAGCATACCACGCTGCAGTCGGCGCTGGTGGTGCCTCTCGATGGACTGAATGGTGTGGTGGGGGTGCTGGCGATGTATCAGGCGAATCGGGACGCATTCACGCAGGATCATTTGAGAATTCTGCTGGCTGTGGCGTCGAAGGTAGCTCTGTCGGTGGAGAATGCCTTGAAGTACCAGCAGGCGGAAAGTTCGGCAACCACCGATTTTCTGACTGGGCTGCCCAATGCGCGCTCGCTATTTATGCATCTGGCGCAGGAAGTGGCGCGCTGCCGCCGCATGAAGACAACACTGGCAGTGCTGGTGTGCGACATCGATGGATTCAAGCAAATCAATGATTCGTTCGGGCACCTGGAGGGTGACAGGCTCCTGCGCGAGTTTACGACGCGGCTGAAGGATGTGTGCCGCGAATACGACTATGTGGCACGCATGGGCGGCGACGAATTCGTGATTACCGCTCCCGGGCTGACTTCCGAAGCGGCGTCGGTGAAGGCCGAGCGCTTGAATCAGGCGGCCATCGAGGCCGGACGGCATGTGTGCGGCCGGAATGTGATTATGCTCAGCGTGGGGACGGCTTTTTGTCCAGAAGATGGGTTCGACGTAGAACGTTTGCTGTCCGAAGCGGACCGCAGGATGTATTCCATGAAGCAGATCCATCACGCGGCGGCGGTCGCCCGCGATAGCAAAACCACCGGTGCGCCGGCGAATTAGGAGGCTTTGACCATGCGGGGGCGGAAAATGACGCGGAAAATTGCGCGACATGGATTCGCCCTTGCCGCAACGGTTTTGTTGGGCGGACTGCTCTCGGCGGCGCTGGTACGGCTGGCGCCGGGGTTTGACGTCGATGAGGCGCAACTGGATCCGCATCTGAACTCAGAAAGTGTTCGCGCAGTGCGCCAGGCGCGGCTGGAACAGCGCAACATTTTTCGCTTCTATTTTCACTCCCTGGAACGCTCGGTCCATGGGGACCTGGGGACGTCTCTCTCGCTGGGGCAACCGGTAAGCATGCTGCTGCGGGAGCGGGCTCCGCTGACGCTTCGGTTGGTGGGGACGGGGCTGCTGTTGAGCTGGGCCGCGGCTTTGGCTTTGGCCCTCAGCGCGGCGGGGCTGCGCGTATCGGCTTATGACGCGCTGACGACAATAATTAGCGGAACGTTTCTTTGTATTCCGGCTGCGGTGCTGGCGCTGTTGTCGGTGCTGTGGAACGTACCGGGAGCGCTGGCTATCGGGCTGATCGTGTTTCCGCGAGTGTATCGCTACGCGCGCAATCTGCTGGCGAAAGCGTATTCTCTGCCCCACATTGTTACGGCGCGGGCAAAAGGATTGAGCGAGATGCGAATTCTGTTTTGGCATGTGATTCCGGTCGCGGGCCCTCAGTTGTTAGCGGTGGCCGGAGTTTCGGTAAGCGTCGCGATGGGAGCGGCAATCCCAGTGGAAGCCCTGTGCGGGCTGGCGGGAATTGGACAGTTAGCTTGGCAAGCGGCGCTGGCACGCGATCTGCCATTGCTGACAAATCTGACGATTCTGGTGACGCTCGTAACCTTGCTGGCCAACTCCGGGGCCGATGTAATCGGACATATGCTTCGAGGTCAGGAAGCATGAAGATCTCGCGGATAAACGCTTGGCGCAGAAATGTTTGGCGAAGCCTGGCATGTGCGGTTTTGCTTACGGTTGTGGGCATGTCGCTGGCGGCGAACTGGCTGGCCCCGGCGGGTTATGCCAAGCAGTATCGTGAGGCGGTGGGGGCGCCTCCGACGCGAGATCACTGGCTGGGAACCGATGAGATTGGGCGGGACCGGTTTGCGCGCGTGCTGTATGGGACGCGGATTTCGCTGCTGCTGGCGCCGGCTGCGGCACTGCTCTCGACGTTAATGGCGGCGCTGGTGGGCGGACTCGGCGGATATTTGGGCGGGCGCTGGGCGCGGTATGCGATGGCGGTGACGGATCTGTTTCTGTCGCTGCCGTGGCTGTTCTTGCTGATTACGGTCCGTGCGCTCATGCCGCTGAACGTCTCGCCTTTGGCTTCGGTGTTAGTCACATTTCTGATGTTGGGGCTGTTGGGTTGGACGAGTGCGGCACGCGTGTTGTGCTCGACCGCAGGATCACTGCGGGACTCGGATTTTGTGCGGCAGGCGAGAGCTTCGGGAGTTCGCGGAGCGCGGCTCTTCTGGGTACATGTGTTGCCGAATTTAAAGCCCGTACTGTACGCGCAGTTCTGGATTTCGATTCCAGTGTTCATCTTGAGCGAGGCGAATTTGGGAATCTTGGGGCTGGGCGTGGCCGAGCCGATGCCTTCGTGGGGAAGTCTGTTGAAAGAATTGGAAGGGCTGGTGTCGGTGGGCGAAGAGCCGTGGAAGTTCGTGCCACTGATTTTACTGGTGGTCGTGGTGACATCGTTTCAACTTGTACTTTCGAAGCAAGAGGAGATGGCTGCGTGACGGAGCTCCAGGGAAGGTTACCCGCGATGGGAACAACGTTCAGAAAAGCAATCGTGCTCTCGATAGTCTTCTCGATGCTCTGCCTGGGAATTCTGGCAGGCTCGGCTGCAGCGCAGGGCGAGCTGAGATTTTGCCTGCGCTCCGAACCGAAGACGTTCGATCCGTTAAAGGTAGAAGATGACGCGTCGGTGGCGATCCGCTATTTGACCGGCGGCGTGTTGCTGCGGATGAACCGGCAGACGCAGGCTCTGGAGCCGGAACTGGCGCAGTCGTGGAAAGTATCGAAGGACGGGAAGCAGATCACCTTCAAATTACGCAGCGGAGTTTCGTTTTCCGATGGAACGCCGTTTTCCGCTGAAGACGTCGCGTACACCGTGAAGCAGTTAATGGACCCGGCCTTGCATTCGCCGACGGGAGACGCATTCCGTTCGGGAGCGGGCAATGTGGAGACGAAAATCATTTCCCCCAGCCAGATTTCCATTACGTTTCCGGCGGCTGTGGCAGGACTCGACCGGCAGTTCGATCAGGTCGCGATTCTCTCGGTACACTCCGCCAGGAAGGAAATGGCGGTGCTCGGCCCGTTCATGGTGGCGGATTACAAGCCGGGCTCAACCGTCCTGCTAAAGCGCAATCCGAATTACTGGAAGACGGATGCGCAAGGGCGGAAACTGCCTTACCTGGATTCGATCCAGCTGGACATTCAGCCGAACCGCGACGTGGAGATGCTGCGCTTTAAGCGCGGCGAAATCGATCTGATCAACTCGCTCGACAGCGAGTATTTCGACAAACTGGCGGCCACTTCCCCGCAACTCGTGCATGACGCGGGACCGTCGCTCGACAGTGAGCAGATGTGGTTCAACGAGGTGGTGAAGTCTCCCTTGCCGGATTACAAGAAGAACTGGTTCCGGTCAGCGACTTTCCGGCGGGCGATTTCCGAAGCGATCAATCGGGAGGACTTGAGCCGGGTTGTCTTTCGCGGACACGCAGAGGCGGCGGTGGGTCCGGTGTCGCCCGCGAACAAGTTCTGGTTCGACGCCAAGCTTAAGCCCGAGGCTTATGCACCAAACGCGGCGCTGAAGGCGCTGCAGGGCGACGGTTTCCGGCTCGAAAATGAGACGCTGAAAGACAAGGATGGAAACGCAGTGGTTTTTTCCATCATTACCAACTCCGGAAACAAATATCGCGAGCGCATGGCCACCATGATTCAGGAAGACCTGCAGAAGATCGGCATCCACGTCAATGTCGTGACGCTCGACTTCCCTTCCCTGATCGAGCGCATGACGCAGTCGTTTGACTACGAGGCGATCCTACTGGGACTGACGAATGTGGGGCTCGATCCTAACGAGCAAATGAACGTTTGGCTAAGTTCTTCGGAAAATCACCAGTGGAATCCGCAGGAAAAAGCGCCGGAAACGGCGTGGGAGGCGGAGATTGACCGGCTAATGCGGGCGCAGGCTTCTGCCACCGACACGAAGAAGCGAAAGGAAAGTTTCGACCGCGTGCAGGAGATTGCCGTTGAGCAGGCGCCGTTTATTTATCTGGTGAACCGGAATGCGCTGTCGGCTGTGGGGTTGAGCGTGCACGGCGCAAGTCCGGTAATCCTGGTGCCGCAGACATACTGGAACGTGGAGCAGCTTTCGCTGAAGGACAACAAGATCTCCAGCAACAGACAATAATGACCTCACAGAGGATTCCGGACAGCACAGCCGACGTTCTTTTGTCTGCACGCGTTTCCGTGCGCTATGGAGATAAGTCTGCTGTGTTGCGCGACGTGACACTGGGAATCCGCCGGGGCGAGGTTCTCGGGTTGGTGGGACAGAGCGGGTCGGGCAAGAGCACGCTGGCGATGGCGATTCTAGGCTTGCTCGGCCGGAAGAGCGCGCGGTCGGAAGGGGCGATCGAGTTTGAAGGTTGCGATCTGCTGCAGCTTCGCGAACGAGAACTGCGTGATCTACGCGGACGAAAAATTGCGCTTGTGTTGCAGAGTCCGCTGTCGTCGCTGAATCCCGCTCTCAAGATCCGTACCCAATTGAAAGAAACCTGGCGGGCGCATGCCGCGGGCCCAAGTTCCGATTGTGATGCTGCGATCCGGGCGGCGCTGGAGAGCGTCAGCCTCCCCTCGAGTAACGACTTTCTGCGCAAGTATCCTTCCCAAATGAGCGTTGGTCAGGCCCAGCGCGTGCTGATTGCGATGGCGGTGATGCATCGTCCGGCTCTGCTGATTGCCGATGAGGCAACCAGCGCCCTCGATGTAATTACGCAATCCGAGATTCTAGCCCTGTTTCGCGGACTCAACCGCAGTTCAGGAATGGCGATCCTCTACATCTCGCATGACCTCGCGTCGGTGGCCGGAATTTGCGACCGGATTGCGATTCTGCACGAAGGACAGATCGTGGAGAGCGGAACTACCGAACAGATCTTGACAAACCCGCGTCACGAATACACGCAGCGACTGATGGCAGCAATGCCGAAGATGCCGCTTCAGATTGCAGCGGGCAAAGCAGCATCGAATTAATCCTTCTCGTAACCGAGACCCACCTGACCGAAAGGCACGTGCACACTAGCCCACGCGGGACAAACTGTCCCACGCCCGCTTTGGCGGGACACACTGGCTCAGACCGCTCTAATAAACCGCCAACATCCTCAATAGAACCAATCACTTACAGGGGTTCGATTGGCTGCTCCCGTGCAACACACCGTGTGGGTACAAGTGCGATCTTTCCCCCATTCAAGAAAGAAGGGTGAGATTCATGAGGCACAAGCAGGAACTACGGAAACCCCCGGGGCGCGGTGAGCGACACAGCGCCGCCTGGGGTAAGCGCCTGAGCATAATGCTGCTCCTGGTAACGGGAATGGCGTTCGGACAGCCCTGGAGCAACCCAGCTGCCGACAGAACCGGCCGGGTCTCCTCCGAACTCTCCGACCTTCTGGCAAAGGCCCACCAAGGCAAGGGTCGTGGCCAGACCGTGAAGGTCATTGTGCAGTACCGGCAGGTGCCACGGTCAGCGCACTACGCTACGATGCGCGGCCGCGGCGGACGCCTGCAGGCGAAGCTGCACATGATTAACAGTGCGGCATTTACCATTCCGGTCAGCGCTCTGGCGGCTTTGGAGGCCGATCCCGAGGTCGTCTCCGTTAGCATCGACCATCCGATGAACGTGATGGACGATCTGACGAATGAATCGACCGGCGCGACGGCAGCCTGGAACGCCGGCTATAACGGCTCGGGCATCGGCGTCGCCGTAATTGATAGCGGCATCAACGATAGCCATCCCGATCTCCAGAATGCGGACGGGACATCGCGCGTGGTCTATCACCAGGACTTTACCGGAACTCCGACCACCAACTCCAACGGAGCGCAGTACGACTTGTACGGTCACGGCACCCACGTGGCCGGAATCATCGGCGGCAACGGCTCCTTATCTGGTGGCCAATATGCGGGGGTGGCGCCCGGCGTCAGTCTGATCGATCTTCGAGCCCTGGACGCGAACGGCGCGGGCTCCGACAGCACTGTCATCGCGGCAATCCAGCAGGCCATTGCCTTGCAGAACACCTACAACATCCGGGTCATCAACCTGTCGCTCGGCCGCGGCATCCCGGTAAGCTACATGCAGGATCCTCTCTGCCAGGCGGTCGAAGCGGCATGGAACAGCGGGATTGTGGTAGTAGTGGCCGCCGGCAACTATGGCCGCTTGAGCCTCAATGGAAGCAACGGCTATGGAACCGTGACCGCGCCCGGCAACGATCCTTTCGTGCTGACAGTGGGCGCGACCAAGAGTAACGGATCAACCTACTCGTCGGCTCAGACCATCGCAAGCTACAGCTCGAAGGGGCCGACGACTTACGATCACGTCGTCAAGCCCGACCTCGTGGCGCCAGGCAATGCCATCGTCTCTTTGGCGGCGCCAGGGGCCACGCTCGAGGGCTCCTATCCGCGAGACGTAATTAGCGGGACCGACGGTAACAACGATTACTTCAAACTGAGCGGCACCAGCATGGCGACGCCCGCGGTCGCAGGCGCGGCGGCCTTGTTGCTGCAAGAACAAAACACGCTGACGCCCGATCAGGTGAAGGCGCGGCTGATGAAGACGGCGTACAAGATGAATTTCTTTTCTACGTCGGCTTGGGTGCCGCATCTCTATCAGTCGTTCGTCAACTTCTACGACCTGTTCTCGGTCGGTGCGGGAGTGTTGAACGTACAGTCCGCGATTGCGAACAGTGACCTGGCTCCAGCCACGATTGGGTCCGCTCTTTCGCCTTCCGCGGTCTACAACCCTCTGACACATACGGTTACACTGACGCAGGGCAACTCGACCGTTGCTTCCACCTCCGTGGTGTGGGGATCATCGGTGGTCTGGGGAGCTTCAGTGGTCTGGGGAGCTTCGCTGGTGAACGGAACGTCGGTGGTCTGGGGCGCCTCACTGCCCTGGAACGATAACTCCCTGAATGCTTTCAGCGTGGTCTGGGGTGCGAGCGTCGGCTTGAACACTACGGCCACCAGCGTGGTCTGGGGTGCCTCGGTGTCCGATACTAACAGCGCGTTTACTGATGCTGGTGACGACGAACAATAGCAGCCGTGTGAATCCACGGAAAGGAGAAGAATCATGAACAACACACGGCAAATCAAGACGTTCATCGGCGCAATGATCGCAGCGGCCGTAATCACCGCAGGATATGCGGGATTGATGAGCCATGCCTTGCACACGTACTTTGCCCTGGCGGTTCTCGTACTTGCGGCTGTGACTTCGCGAATGAAGGTCAAGCTGCCGGGAATCAACGGCAACATGTCGGTTAACCTGCCATTCCTGCTGACTGCGGTGGTGAGTCTAAGTGCTGCCGAAGCAGTGGTGGTCACCTGCGTTTCCACGGCGGTGCAATGCTGGCCGCGAAAAAGTGCGAAATTCAATCCGCAGCAGATGGCGTTCAACTTCAGCATGATGGCCTTCGCCAGCTGCCTGGCGAGCCTTATGTTCCATGCCGAATGGCTGCGCGGAATGCATCTGAGTTCCAGCACGCTTGGATTGGTGCTGGCCACAGCAACCCTGTTCCTGGGACAGACCGCTCCAGTGGCCGCGATCGTGGCGGTGAGCGAGGGTAAAGCGGCGGGCCAGATCTGGTGGAGCCTGGCGCACCTCTCGTTTCCCTACTACGTGGTCAGCGCGGGAGTCACGACCATGGTGCAAGCGGTAAGTTCTCACATGGGCTGGGGACTGGCGCTCGCGGTCTTCCCCATCATGTACGGCATCCACCGTTCGTACCGCGTGTACTTCGGACGGATGGTGCAGGCCCTGACTCCTGAATCTGGTGTCAAAGCAATGGGTGCAGGGGCGTAAGCGGTTCGATAGAAGCGGACTTAACGAAACGGTGGCGCCGGCTTCCTCGCACGCGCCGCCGTTTTTTTTGGAGTCGCGAGTCACGGATTTGACTCACCTAGATTCCCGTTGTTTGATATTGCAAGACCGCCAGAGCCAGCCGATAGTCATACCCTGCGGCCACACTGCTGATCTGCGCCTGGGTCAACTGCAGTTGGGCCTGACTGAGTTCGACGATCGAACCCAATCCCAGTTTGTAACGTGCCTGCGAAAGATTGAGGGCCAGATTCGCTTGATCGAGCAATTGTTGGCTCACCGCGAGACGCTCGTATGCGGTCTTGGCATTCAACCAACTGGTGCGCACGTCGCGCGCGATGCGGGCACGAATATCGCGCAGCCGCTCCTGAGCAGCCTGGGCCCGTAGCGCCGCCTCGCGCGCCCTCGCACTAAAAAGAAACCCATTGAATATGGGGATGTCCACATTCACTCCCACCGCGCCGTACCAGCTGGAAATAACTGGGTTGCGCACCGGCGTGTCTCCCACCGCACCCAGGGCGCGGATTTCGGGAAAAAGCAGATCGCGTTCTGCCTTTTGAAACTTCTGGGCGGACTCTGATTGAAATTCAAGCGCCAGAATTTCCGGCCGCATGGTGAACGCATTGGAGATCAGATCATCCACGTTGTCCGGCGGCGCGGCAGTGGGGGTTGTATCCTCGGCCAGTTGAAAGTTCTGCAGGCTCTGAAAACCTAGAACCGCAGAGAGCGTTGCCTCCGCGGAATTTACGTTGTTCTGCGCATCGAGCAGCAACAATTTTGCCTGTGCCAGATTCACATTGGCAAAACTGAAGTCGAGTTCCGATTTCAGCTTGCTTTTAAACAGTGCGCCCACCTGGTCAGAGACCGTCTGGCGATCTTTCACGGTTTGCTCGGCGACGGTCAGCACCGCCTGCGCTTGCAGAGAATTGTAGAAAGCCTGATCCACCGCAAGCAGGATCTGCTCCTTCGTGGCCAATGCATTCTGGTTCTCCGCTTTGGCAGCCAGATTCGCGCTCGCGACCAGGTTCGTAGTGCGCCCGAAGTCGGTAATGAGTTGGCTGACCGTCGCGCCGGCAGCAGCGCGCTGGTAGATGACTGGATTATTCAGCGCTCCGGCCGTAATGCGGTTCCCGGGATTGGTATCGACTGCCGTGAGATCAATCCGCGCAGTTGGCCACAGATTTGACCGCACTTCTCGTGTGACTTGCTGCGACGCCAAGGCAGTCAGCCGCGCGAATGAAATCTGCGGGTTGTTCTTCAGTGCAAGGGCCTGCGCGTTCTGCACTGACAAGAGTGTCGGACTTCCCGGACCGGGCACGGGCAAAACCGGCTGCTGCTGGGCGCTGGATCCCACTGGCTGCGTCGCTGTTTGAGGCATCGGAGCCGAAGGCAGAGTCGAGACCGTCGCAACACGAACCCGCTGCGCGAGCCCGCTAACTGGCAATACAAACGTCACCAAGCCCATTACAAGATTTGTCACCCTGCGCGATTTCCTCGATCGAAGACTCTTCCGCTCCCTCATCCTCGAGTCTCCCCGACCAGCGCAGGTGGATTCGTTTCTTTCCGCTTTCCATAGACCAGCAGATAGGCCGCCGGCACAATGAAGATGGTCAACACCACCGAGGAAGTCAGCCCCCCAATGATCGCGCGAGCAAGGGGCGCATACTGTTCACTTCCAGTACCCAGCTTCAGCGCCATGGGCACCATTCCGATGATGGTGGCGAGCGACGTCATCAAAATCGGGCGCAACCGCACGCGGCACGAAGTAACGATCGCATCTTTGACCGAACTACCTTGGTCCTCCAGACGGTGCGCAAATTCCACAATCAAGATGCTGTTCGATGCGGAGATGCCGACCAGCATGAGCACCCCCATCAGCGACATCACATTCAGCGTTGTTCCCGTCAGAGGCAGAATGATTAACACACCAATGAAGCCCATCGGAATCGCCAACATGATAAGCAAAGGATCCTTGAAAGACTTAAACTGCGCGACCAGAATCAGGTAAAGAAGAATGACCGACATCGACAGCCCGATCGCGAAACTGCGGAATGAGGCATTCATGCCCTTCACCATCCCTCGCAGATCCACTCGCACGTTCTCGGGAAGTTTTGTTTCATCGACGGTCCTCTGCACTTCGTTTGCGATCTTCCCCAGGCCTTCGCCAACCGGCGTTACATACACGTCCGTGACCCGTTGAATCTGGTAGTGATCCACTTCTGTCGGCGTGCGGATGTCCTGAAGCTTCACAACCGCATCGAGTGTTGTGGGCTGCTTCAGGTTGGGAGCGCGGATCGGAATGTTGGTCAGGTCGGCCAAGTTATGAATTGCGGCCCGGCCCTTCTCGAAATACTGAACCGTCAGGAAATAGTCGTTGCCGCTCTTGCGATCGACCCAGTAGTTGGGAGCAATCATCGAATTCGAGTTCAGCGCCGTGATGACGTTATCGACCACTTCCTTCTGCGTCAGCCCTAGTTCGCCGGCGTGCACCCGGTCGACGTTCAGCCGTATTCCGGGGTAATTCATGTCCTGCGGAATGTAAACTTCGCCCACCCCGGGCAGTTGCCGGATGCGACTCGCCAGGTCCTGAGCCACGCTATACGATTGCTTCAGGCTGCGACTGCTCACCTGTACGTCGATGGGAGCCGGCATTCCTGTGTTTAGGATTGCATCGACCATGGAACCGCTCGAAAAGAAGGTCCGAATGTCCGGGTGTTGGTTCGCCATTTCTTTCTTGACCCGATCCATATATTCGAAGCTGCTCAGCCGATGTTCGTCCTGCAGCGCCACTTGGATGGTCGCCGTATAAGGCCCGGCGTTGGTCGTATAGAGCGAGGAAAAGTCGGGAACCACTCCGATGTTCGACACCACCATCTTCAAATCTTTCGAGCCCACAACATTGCGGATCAGGTCTTCAACTTTGGCTACATACTGCTCGGTCACTTCCAGGCGCGTTCCGGTCGGAACCTTCATGTTGATGGTGAATTGCCCGGCGTCCGTGCTCGGGAAAAATGCCAGACCTAGAAATGGATAGATCACCAGACTGACCAGAAAAACGCCGGTTAGGATCGCCACAGTAAGGCCCGGACGCACCAGCGCCCGATTCACCCAATACTCGTAGGAATCCAGCGTCCGGTTGAATTGACGATTGAATCCTGCAGTGAATCTTTCCCACCAGGATTTTCCGGCGGCCGCCGTAGGCTCAACTTCGTACTCAGGCGCCGTATTGACGCTGGCGGCAGGCACAGTTTGCAAAAATCGTGAGCAGAACAGGGGAATCACGGTCATCGCTATGAGATACGACGCGAATAGTGAAATCACCACCGCCAGCGCCAGCGCCGAAAATAGGAATTTACTGACCCCAAAAAGAAAAGTTACCGGGAAAAAGACAACGACTGTGGTCAGGGTTGCAGCCAGCACGGCCATGCTCACTTCCGAACCTCCCGCCTCAGCAGCGGCCATGGGCGCGGCGCCGTGTTCCAGATGGCGATGAATGTTCTCCAACGAGATGACCGAGTTGTCAATAATGCGCGAAAAGGCCAGCGCCAGCCCTCCCAGGATCATCGTGTTGATGGTGCTGCCCACCATGTAAAGCACTACGAAAGTTGCGAGCGCGGAAAGCGGAATCGAAAGAAATACCGCCGACGTTGCGCGAAAGCTTCCCAGAAAGATCAGAATCATCAGGCTCGTTAGCGCCAGCCCGATGACGCCTTCATGCAGCAGCGTTTTAATCGCTTCCTTCACGAACGCCGATTGATCGAATACGACCGCGGACTTCAATTGTTTCGGAATGTCATAAAGATGTTGAATTGCGTCGCGAATGCCCTGCACCACTGCGATGGTATTGGTATCTCCGCCTTGCTTCATGATCGGCAAATAGACCGACCGCTGACCGTCTACGCGCACGATGTTGTATTGGATTTGATTCGCATCCTCGGCTTTGCCGATGTCATTCACCGAAACCCACGAGTTCCCCACCGTCTTAACCGGAACCTTTGACAGTTGGTCCATGTCGTCGACCAGACTGTTGGAATAAACGTAGTAGTCGAATGGCCCCATCTTGACGTCGCCGGCAGGAAGAATCAGATTCGAATTATTCACCGCATTCACGACATCCATCGGGCTTAATTGGCGCGACGCGAGCTTAAAAGGATCGACATAAACCATGATCTGTCGATACTTGCCTCCAAACGGCGGTGGAATTTCGGCCCCCTGCACCACAGCGATCTGATTTCGAATCGTAAATTGCCCGATATCGTGAAGCTCCGTCTGGTTCAACCCCTCTCCTTTAAGTGTGACCAGGCAGACGGGCAAACTGGACGCATCGAACTTCAGCACCACGGGCGGCAACGTTCCCGGCGGCAAGCGCTTCAGATCCGCCATCGCTAGGTTCGACAACTCCGTCACATCCGCATCAGCATTGGTCCCCGGCTGAAAGTAAACCTTGATAATGCTCACGCCTAGCAGGGAGCGGGACTCCATGTGATCAATGCCGCTGGCTAACGTAAAGAACCGCTCGAGAGGGTCGGTGATGTCGGTCTCAATGTCTTCCGGAGGCATACCAGAGTAGAACGTTGCCACGACAACTTCCGGCAGGTTGATGGTCGGGAATAAATCCACCGGCATCCGCGCCAGACTGGTCACACCGATCACGGTGAGTACGAGACAGACGACGATAACGAAATACGGATTACGAATTGAGAAACGTGTCATTTACTCTCACTCTTCAAATCTGCGCAAAGCGCTGTTCACTGCTGGCTGCCCTCTTGGTATTGCATAATCTGCACCACCTGGGGATGAACCGTGTCCCCGGACTTCAGGCCGCTGCGGTCGCTCACAACAACTTCTTCGCCTTCTGCCAATCCTGAAACCACTTCCGCATCATTGGCAGTCTGAAGGCCTAACTCGATTGGCCGGTCTTCAATTTCACTGTTCTTACCCACGACAAAAACTGTGGCCTTGTTGCCCTCATGATTTACGGCCTGTAAAGGTATGGTCGGAATATCGTCGCGATGTTCAAGAGCCACATCGGCGTCGGCGTAGAGACCTGGCATCAGCACTCGATCTCGATTTGGAACATCGACTTCGGTGTGCATGGTGCGCGTCGCCGCTTTCACGTCCACCGAGAAGCGCGCCACCTTTCCGGGAAACGTTTTGTTCAGCGAAGGCACGCGAACATCCACGGGATCTCCGACGTGGATGTATCGAACATAAGATTCCGGAACAGGGATCACAAGCCGGAACAGGTCATCCTGCGAAAGCTTCACGATCGGCATGGCCTGCGTGCTCGAAGTCGTGCCTGCCTGCACGAGCGTCCCGAGGTTCGCGTACCGTTCGGTGACGACGCCGGCAAAAGGCGCGGTGATTCTGGAATAATCAAAGAGACTCTGATCGTGCGCGAGTTTCGCCTTGGAGACGGAAAGCTGGCTCTGGGCAGACTCCAGAGCCGCCTGGCCGGCGTCGACTTGCGAGGATGCCGCCAGGTCTTTTCCCTGAGCGTCATCTACTTCCTGCTGGGCCACGATACCCGGCTGGCTCTGAAAGACGGAGTTCAAGCGTGTGTACTGGAGATGCAGCGCCTTGTACTGCGCCTGGTAACGCTCCAGTTCGTGCAGTGCCCTCGTTACCTGATTCGATGCGTTCTTGATTTCGGCCTGGTCCTCTTGCAGTTGTGCCTCTAGCTCGGGAATCTCGAGAATGGCCATGACCTGGCCTGCCTTCACGTGGGTTCCGTAATCCACCATTAGCTTTTTGACGTAGCCGGATTCCTTCGCATACACGTCAATCTCTTGAAAGGGCACCAACTCGGAAGAGAGCGTGATTTGCCGCCCGAGCGACTTCTTCACCACCTTGGTCACCCCAACCGTAACGGCAGGACCGTTCGCTTGAACATGATCGCCCCGGCCTCCTGAACAAGATGACAAACTGATTACCAACGTGACGATAAAAGCCGCACACGAAAACGAAATCGTTGCCATGCGCCCATGAGTTCGTGTGATGGAGCCAGTGCGCTTTGAAGTCATCTTTTTTGGGCCAGCCTCTCGATATTTCTGGGAGCCGTTTCCACCCTAGCCCCTTTTCTTCATAACTTCACCTAGCTTCGCGACGGAAAATGCGCTGGACCGGCAAAAGTCGATTACGTTCTGCTCGGCCCGTTGCATTTCCGCCGCAACCGCTGGAATCGCCGCTGCAATCTCTGCGGGTATTGTGAGAACGCCATGACGGTCGCCGTGCAGCAGATCTCCCGGTCGCACATCCATCCCGCCCACGGTGATGGAAGCGCCAACGTCGAAGATGTGGGCATACGCATGCGAGACGGCAACGCTTCCGGCGAACAACTGAATCCCCCTCGCGCGAACTGAAGGCAGTTCTCGCACCGCGCCGTTGGTCACATAGCCGATGCAGCCGAGCGCCTTGAGGATTGCGGAGTGCATGTCTCCTACAAAAGCTCCTCGGCCTGCCGGATTATCCTTGTCTTCCAATACCAGAATGCGCGGCGCGGGAACCTCCAGAATGCTGTTCCAGAAATCTGCCCGATCGCGAAACGTGCTGCCCACCATGGGGGGTTCGCCGCTGCGCAGTCGCGCCGTTGCCGCATAACCCACCATCCGAGGCGCATCGTCAAATATGCAATGAATGCTGGCGTCGGTGAATCCTGTGTTGTGCAGTCGAACGTTAAAAGTCTCGACGGCATTCGCGACCATACAGGTATCGAACTGCCGAAGAGCATCCAACTCCTCATCAATCAACACGGGTGCAACCCCATCTACGATTCCTTTCAGAAGTCGATTTCGCGTCCACGCCATAGGTGCGCCGCTGCATGTTTAAGCGGGGAGATTCGCTCAGGCCATTGATGACCTGACCCACCTCTCTTGCCCTCCCGTTTCACAAGCACGAGTGCTCGGCAGGTTGCTGCGAACGCAACACGGAAAATGTCGGCCTCCTCATTCCATCATGAGGAAGAATTCACTACTAGTAACGGATAGGACGACGGAGAAGAGAAAGAGAGAAGGATCAGCAGGAAGGAGGAGGACGGTTGTACAGCTGTGTTTCACAAAGGATGCTGGGCATCGGAGGTCCAGCGGGCGCGATGCGAGGATATGTAGTTGTCGCCTGCAGGACGCCGGTTTGCACCACCTGCGGCATCCAGTTGGCCGCATTCTTTGTCAGCCGCTGCCGGCCCTGCTCCGGGCACCCATTTTTGTGCAAGGTTCTTACGGAATAGGATGAACTCTGAAGAGAACAGTAACGAGTAGCCACGCTGACAGCGAGCGCAGTCACCGCAAGAAATACGACGATCGCGCAGCAACTCCTGCGCCATCGACCTTCGAGATGTGTCAGCCGTAGCATTCCAGACTTACAGCACCACTATTTCTTTACCATATAGTTTTTGTGTTGCGCAAGCAACGAGGCGCTGGGGAGCAGAATCGGCAGCGCCACCAATTTAAGAAAGTGCCAGCCGCCCACACTCCCTACGAAGCTATTTTGCAACGCTCGCATAACCGAAGATGGTTTTCAGTTCAAGGAATTCCTCCAAGCCTGCCTCGCCCCATTCCCGGCCGTTCCCCGACTGTTTGTAGCCGCCAAAGCACCCGGCGAAGTCGACTCTGGCGCCATTGATGTGAACATTACCCGCCCGAATTCGCTTCGCAATTCGATGGGCCCGCTCCAGGTTTCCCGACGTAACAAAGCCTGACAAGCCATAAGGCGAGTCATTCGCCATTCGAACCGCATCATCTTCGTCCCCGAAAGGAATCATGCAAAGGACAGGCCCGAAGATTTCTTCCCGCGCGATCGTCATGTCATTTCGCACTTCCGCGAACACCGTCGGCTTAACAAAGTAGCCCTTCGTAAGACCATCCGGACGGCCAAGTCCTCCGGCTACTAATTTCGCTCCCTCTTCAATCCCCTGGTGGATCAGGCGCTGCACTTTGTCGAATTGTCCCTTGTTCGCCAGCGGACCCATGCCGGTGTCTGCTGCAAATGGGTCCCCGACTTTAGTAGACTCGGCCGCCTGCTTCGCCGCCGCCACCGCCTCAGCCATCTTGGATCGAGGAATCAGCATGCGGGTCGGCGCGTTGCAGGATTGTCCGGTGTTGACAAAACATTCCCGCACGCCCTGCTTGACCGCTTTCTCCAGGTCAGCATCATCCAGAATGATGTTGGCCGACTTCCCGCCCAGCTCCTGCGTCACCCGCTTCACGGTGGGGGCGGCGGCCTGGGCGACGGCGATACCAGCTCGCGTCGATCCCGTGAACGACACCATGGCTACATCAGGATGCGATGCAACCGCATGTCCAACCGTAGACCCATCGCCGCTTACCAGGTTGAAAACACCGGCAGGTACACCAGCTTCATGCAAAATCTCCGCCAACAAATAAGAGGAAAGTGGCGCAAATTCACTGGGCTTAAGAACCATGGTGCATCCCGCCGCAAGCGCGGGCGCCACCTTGGCCACGACCTGGTTCATGGGCCAATTCCACGGAGTGATAAGCCCGCACACTCCAATTGGCTCTTTTCGCATCAGGCTCGAACCCTTCAGCTCTTCGAACTTGAAATGCTCCACTACTTTTGCAATTTCCAACAGGTGTCCGAGACCGGCGGGAGCCTGAGCCTTTCGCGAAAGCGAGATGGGAGCACCCATTTCCTGCGAAATGGTCGTGGCCATTTTCTCCATCTGTGACTTATAAACTTCGATGATCCGGCGCAACAGCGCCAGGCGCTCCTCGACGCTTACTTCCGAATACGATTCTAAGCCGCGTTTGGCTGCCGCAACGGCACGGTCAACATCCTTGGCGCTTCCGAACGAGATCATGGCAATGGCCTCTTCGTTCGCTGGGTTGACGACCGTGAAGTCGTGGCTCTCAGTGGGATCGACCCACTCTCCATCAATGTAGAACTTCCGGTAATCCTTCATGGTTTCCTGTTGAACCGGCAACTGCGCCCCTAGATCCTTGGTGCCGGGAGGGGGAATCGAACTCCCACAGTCCTTTCGGACCTGCGGATTTTAAGTTGAGCCGCTTTGCGGGCGTGAGTCCGCGCTTTTGCGGACGGGAGCCCGCAGGCGAAATCCTGAGCGCATGCGAAGGATCTCTCTGCCTGCTTCACTGGTGCCGGGAGGGGGAATCGAACCCCCACAGTCCTTTCGGACCTGCGGATTTTAAGTTGAGCCGCTTTGCGGGCGTGAGTCCGCGCTTTTGCGGACGGGAGCCCGCAGGCGAAATCCTGAGCGCATGCGAAGGATCTCTCTGCCTGCTTCACTGGTGCCGGGAGGGGGAATCGAACCCCCACAGTCCTTTCGGACCTGCGGATTTTAAGTCCGCTGCGTCTGCCAATTTCGCCATCCCGGCTGGCGTTCATTTTAGCTTAGGGATGTCGCCGGAGAACACGTCGGCGCTCGAACCGATTCCCGTCTCTTTGTCATTCCGAAAACGCTCTGGAGGTCTTTAGAAGATAGGCGAGAAACGAGTGCGACTGCGCCCGCGGACTAGGCGTGAGCAGCAGCCGATGCGCTGCCGCTGACCGCCGGCGAGACCCCTCGCTGCTTGCGCAGCGCTTGGTGAAATTCTTCTGCCGTCAGTGGATCTCCATAGAACAACTGAAGTAATGGATCCGTTTTCACAGACGGCGATTGAGAGATGCTGGGTTCCGATTCCAATCCCTCAGGTTCGACCAGCAACTCCGGCAACAACGTGGGGGTCTCGCTGAGCAGGCCTAGGAATTTTTCCACCGCCGCGCGATGTTCCGGCGTCGCTTGCGTGAATTCGATCCCCATGCCCTTGTCCGGATGCATAATCCGCACCACGCCTTGTGCCCTCACTTGCACAGCGCCGGCGCGCATGGACAACGCCACACGACTCAACACAGGAAACGGGGACGAAATCTCCAAATAGCATCCGCCCACGCTTAGATCAGTAAGCTGACAACGGATCGGCGGATCGTCCTGTTCAGCTTCGGGAGAATTCTGTTTGAGCCATTCCCGCAGTTGCTGCGTCGCTTCCGGCGAGATCTGCTGAAAGCGCAATCCCGCTTGGTCGCTCGTCCCTTCCCACGCAAACTCAGCCGGAAGCTCCAGAGAAATCTGTGTCCCCGGCAAGGTAAAGGCGATCTGCCACCGTCCCGAAAGCCGCTTGCCGCGCCCGATCTTGACCGCCATTCCCCCTTCGCTCAGATCGACGGTGTTCACCTTCACATTCCCACCCGATCCCGCGCTGCGAATGACGATAGGAATCTGCACCGCGACCCGTGCCCAGCGCCGCCGCTCGCTCTTCATTAGAGCCCGCGCCGCCCGGAAACTCGACTTCGCCCGTTCACTCGACACCGGCTTGTAAAGCACGAAGTGCGCTCCCACATCAAACACGGCCTTCAGGCCAATAATGGGTTCGACTATGGCGACTGCGACCGCTTGCTTGTTGCACGGGGCGCTGCGGGCACTGCGCAGCACCTCATTGGCACCGTCATCGGCGCAGTCGACTATGATCGCCTCAAACCGCTCACGCGTCAGCTTGCGCAACCCGGCGTCGGCATTCGCGCACAGCTCCACGGCAATATCCAAATCGCCCAGCACCCGGCGCAATACCCTCACAATCTTTTCGTCCGAACACAGCAACAGCGCTTTCAGACTCATGGCTGAACCTGTCTCTTTGCCGTCAACTCAGGGTTCCGATCGCAAGGCAAATGTCTTTCCATGGGCACCCGCGGCAGCCTGGGGACCGCTCTACGGGACTCCCCTCTCTGCACTCTATGTCTATCGGCTAGGACGATCAATGTCTCTCCCGCATAAAGTGTTACGGTCGTAATGCCCAAGTCACTGACCCGGTGAGGAAACTGACAGGAGATCAATGACCCGAGAAATCTATACTAATCCGTTGCCCATTTTGGATCGTCGCGGCGCCCGAGGAGCCAAATCGGACCAATATAAGTACCTTAATATCCATAGGCTTGTCCGCGTTTCCTCGTGTTTCGACGGCTAAAATTCGCGTTGACTTTCCAGGAAAAATAGCTATAACATACTGAGTCTCCGATTAGCTTTGCGTTCGGATCAGTCTTAGGTCCAGTTTTGTCCACGCGAAGCCCGCGTTCCAAGTTGCATCCTGTAGGCGACGCGGAGAATCATATAGTTAGACAGAAATTTGCGGTTTCATCCCCTTTACGTGGAAAGGCATTTTTCATGGCGAAGCGACGCGGAAATCCAAACTGGGGCAAGCCTGAGCCCATCGGTCCCATCACCCCGACCATCACCGAATTCGAACAAGTCGTGCGCGAGTACAAACTCTCTCCAGACCAGTATCTGCGTTCCACCCGCCTGCGCGAGTGGGCCCGCCGCAACAAGAATTCGAAATACATCCCCGAGCCTCTTCTAGAAGCCTGGGGCTTCGAAATCGAGTCCACGCTGTAAAGCAGAGGTGGCAGTAGTTTGAAGGGCGCACCTTGACGAGATCGAGGAGCGGCATTCCTGTGTTTGGTCCCACGTAGCGACAGCCGCCCTCGGCTGTCCGCCGGGCGCAGCCCGGTGCCGCAGCCCCAACGATATTGAAGCACTAAACCAGCCGATAAAAGTCTACTCCCAGAACTCAAGCCCGAAGGGGCGAAAGAGAAATACAACCGAGACACCCCACCTCTCCTCCGCGTTCCGTGATAATGTCTTGCCGACCGCATGCTGAACGTCCTCCAAATCCCGCCCGCGGAACTCTTCTCGCTGCTGGTCGCAATCGGCTTCGCCGCCGGCCTGAACCTCTACGCCACGGTCGCTGTCCTTGGCCTGCTGGCCCGCTTCGGCCATCTCCCCCTGCCGCCGGGACTGCTCTTGCTGGCAGGGTGGCCCGTAATCGCCGCCAGCCTGGCACTCTTCATCCTCGAATTCTTCGCCGACAAAATCCCCGCTTTCGACCTGATCTGGAACGCCCTGCACACCTTCATCCGCGTCCCCGTAGCCGGATTGCTGGCCTACCAGGCAACCAGCCAACTTTCTCCCGAGCGCCAACTCCTGGCCACGCTGTTAGGCGCAGCGGTAGCCCTGATCGCCCACAGTGGCAAAACGGCAGCCCGTGCCGCCGTAACGCCTTCCCCCGAACCATTCTCGAACATCACTCTAAGCCTGGGCGAAGACGTCCTGGCCATCGCCCTGACCTGGCTAGCCACGCGGCATCCCTATGTAGCCGGCACCCTAGCCACAATCTTCATCGTAATCATCATCCTCCTGACGCGCTGGGTACTCCGCGCCATGCGCGCCCTATTCCGCGGCGCCGAGCACGAATTAGCGGAGTAAGTGCCGCACCAGCCGTTTTGTCATTCCGAATCGGGCTGAAAGTCCAGGAACCTGCTTTCCCGTGGACTACCCACTCTTCGCAGTTTTTGAAAGTGGGCAAAGGCAACACGGACATCGCCCCGTTTTCGTTGAGAGGAGGAGGACTTTCGATCGATCTACTAACCCAGCAGCGGGTTCACCACCCGCACTGCCCCGTAACTCTGCTTCCCTGCCAAGTCCTCGGAGTAAAGAACCGCTGCCCCGGATTGCTCGGCCGCCTGCAGGATGAGCGCATCCCAAAAGGAAGTCTTGTATCGCACTTCAATCTCAAAAGCCCGGAGTACCGCCTCCGGAGTGTTGACCACGATCTCCCAACTCAGATAGTCGCGGATCAGCCCGCGGAGTTCGTCCACGGGAACAGGTTTAGCCACCTTGCGGCGGAGGTTCACGCAAAGCTCCTGCAAAACTTGCGTGCTCAACACGCCCTCCCCGCTCGTCCACAAACACTCGATCAACTGGCGCGCGCGCTCGTGCTTGATGTCGGTCGAACGATCATGCGCATAAATCAGGATGTTGGTGTCGACAAAATATTTCTCGGCCATGGCTCACGACTTTGCCCACGCAACCCCACCTGGAAAAGCGGCTCCAGCGCCGCGAAAAGCGGCCAGAATATAGGGCTTTGCCCCCGAAGCATGTTCAGCGTTCATGAATCTCGTCGCGTGAGCGAGGCGGGGTCCACCGCAGATCCATTCCCTCACGCAATCGTGCCAGCGCCCGCTGTCGCGCACGATGATAATTCTTGCGCTCACGCACGATCTGCTCCAGACGCGCCGCCAGCATCGCGCTGATTGACGTGTCTTCTTCCGCCGCAAGCACCCGGACCTCGCGCAGCAGATCGGCGTCCAGTTTGAGTGTGATGTTAGTCTTCATAGGCGACACATATTTACGTGCAGCACAATATTACGTGCAACATCGAGACGATGTCAACCTTGAGCCTTCGGCGCGCGCAAAAAACAGCATTTCACTTTTCCACAGCTCCGGACTGTGACGAATAACCTTGACCGAGGATACAGAAAGCGCACAATAACATTGTGCGCGCAAAGTATTCTGAAAAGAGATCCAACCGTCGGCCAGTACTGACGCTGTGTCAGCCCGTTCATCCTTCTAACTGCTTAGCCCTTAATATTTTGCGTTTAAGTTATTCGTTATCAATATTTTACGATCAAACATTGATATCTCTTCTCCCTAAACCAAAGAAGGCAGGGATCTTACTCGATTTGGAAAAAATAGTTTAGATATGCCCGTCGTCCTCCGCGCACCCACCCCGGACTCGATCGTCACAACTTGGAGCCTGAGTGCCTCTGCTAAAATCGCGTCAATATGAGTCCGCAGACCACATTCACCGATGTTCCCGATGCGATCGAGGAGATCCGCGCCGGCCGGATGATCGTGGTCGTCGACGACGAAGACCGCGAGAACGAAGGCGATCTTACCCTCGCGGCCGAAAAAGTCACCCCCGAAGCCATCAACTTCATGGCCAAGTACGGACGCGGCCTGGTCTGCCTGGCGATGACCGAGGAGCGCCTCGAACACCTCGCATCGGTCCCATGACCGCGGAGAACACGTCGCAGTACGGCACCGCATTTTGTGAGGCGATCGACGCGCGTATCGGAGTTACAACTGGCATTTCCGCCTACGACCGTGCGCGCACGATTCAGGTTGCGATCGATCCCGCGACCAGGCCTGCTGACCTGGCACGTCCCGGCCACGTCTTCCCGCTTCGCGCCCGCAAAGGCGGAGTGCTGGTCCGCGCGGGCCAAACCGAAGCCTCGGTCGATCTGGCGCGGCTGGCCGGAATGGTTCCGGCGGGAATCATCTGCGAGATCATGAAAGACGATGGCAGCATGGCGCGCGTGCCCGACTTGATCGAGTTCTGCCGCGAGCACCAGATGAAGATGCTCACCGTCGCCGAACTGATTCGCTATCGCATGGCGCACGAGCGCTATGTGCATCGCGTGGGCGAAGCGCTGATGGACACGCGCTTCGGCGAATTCCGCCTGATCGCCTACGAGAGCGAAGTCGACGGCGGCGAGTCGCACGTGGCGCTGGTTCGCGGGGACATCGAGCACAGCGACGCGCCGGTTCTGGTGCGCATGCACGCGCACTGCCTGATGGGCGATGTCTTCGGCGCAACCGGATGCGAATGCCACGCCACGCTGGAAGGCGCGCTGCGCCGGATTTCGCAAGAAGGTCGCGGCGCGCTGATTTATCTGCACCAGACGTCGCAAGGATTTTCCGTCGAGAAGATCGGCGACCGCACGGCGCTGAGTTTCCATCGCGGGCAGAGACTTCCGGCTTTGTACGACAACGAAAAACAGATTCAGCGCGAAATCGGCATCGGCGCGCAGATTCTTTCCGACCTGAATCTGCGCAGAATCCGCCTGCTCACGAACCGTCCAAAGAAAGTAGCTGCGCTGGAAGGATTTGGCATCGAAATCGTCGAGCAGGTTCCGGTGGAGTTGACGAAGGGTCAAAACGGATAGAAACGTTGCTCGCAACGTCTCTGCCAGCAGCGGAACAAGTGGTGGTCGAGACTCAGGCGAGAAAGGCTTGGGATCTTGTGGCGAGAGAGCGTAGCAAGCTACGTCTCTACGCAAATGACGAGGGAATTCTAGAACGGTTTGCGCACCACGACTTCGCTGTCGCGAATAAAGAACTGCGCCGAGCAGGTCTCGGAGCCGCAAATCACAGGCAGGAGGCCGTTGATCTGTTTGCGCGTGATCAGGCCCAGCATGCCGCACGAAGGGCAGGAGAGCACGGCCCAGTAAGGATCTTCCTTTTCGCCGACTTCGCCGGCATTTTCCAGCACGAAAACGGTGCCGGGATCCATCTGCTCCGGGATCCATTCATTCAGAAGGTCCAGTTCGCCGACCATGTGTTCCTCCTGTGCTGATGCTCGAAACTGTGCTCGTTCGTGCTGCCCCCAGGCTTGCCTACGAAGCCTTTCTAGCACGCCTGCGCTGATCCGGCGAAGTTACTGAAGTATTCGCCTTTCGGGAGATGACCTCCGCGCGCACCTGCCGCACCGCATCGCTCAAACAAATCCGCCAGAATCGGCTGGCTCGAATTCTTCAGAATGTCGACAATTTGCCGCGCCGAAGTCTCCAGATAAAGATGAGTGCCGTCGGTAAGCAGGTGATAGTCGGAGTTGCGGTTGACGATCTCCGCCAATCCCTTGCCGAATTCGCGGTCGAGAAAGCGCATGACCTTGCGCACGCCCTGCAGCGAGAATCCCTTGCGCCGCAGTTCGCAGATCACGGCCACTTCGGTCAGATGATTCATCGAGTACAGGCGGCGATGGCCTTCGCCGCTCCGGCTTGACCACGCCGCGCTCATCCCACCACTGAAGCTGGCGTGGCGTGATTCCGGTCAGGGCAATCACTTCTTGCGATGTGAAACGGTCCTGCATGATCCTCGGCGTTCTCAAAAACTATGTTTGAAACAATATCCGATCAAAATGTTTCAAACATTTTAGGCAAGGGTCGGCGGGGTCAAGCAAAGAATCGGTGGAGAAGGGGTGACTAAGAGAGTTCCTGGCGGGGATCGCAGCTCGGAACCGCCGCCGACGAAGTGGACGACTTCAAGCCGGTCGCCTTCGTTGAGCAGCGTCTCAGACCAGCGATCCCGTGGCACAATGTCGCGATTCAGCTCCACAGCTACGCGGTCGGCTTTCATGCCGAGGATTTCCACGAGCGCGGCGAGGGTAAAGGAGCGGGGAATCGAAAGTCTCTCTTCTCCATTGATATGAAGTTTCATAAGGGATGAGACTTTGATGCACGCAGGCGGCACTGTAGCGATTCTGACGCCCCCTTCGGGGCTCGGATAATTTTTGCCTTCTCACCGACGCCTTAGGGCGTGGGCTACACACTTTCGCCGCTTCGCGGCTTGGACCCACAACTCCGTTGGAAACGACACTCCGCCAGAAGAGATTGTAGCGTTTGAACGGGCTAGTCCGCTTTGCGCAGAGCAAATTTCCGCGTCGCGGTGCGGCCTTCGTAATTGGCCTGCACCAGCACCGACGAATCCGGCAGCGCAGCTTCCTCGACCTCAATCTTGATCTCCGCGCCGCCGCCGGAGTCGGTCACTGCCTGCGTGTAGAACGGCGCAGCACCGGGACGGGCAAAACGAAAGGTGAGGCGCGCACCGGCGCGGCCGAGCCTCCTTCGGTGACGCGCAACTGCATGGTAAGGCTGCGGTTGGCATGAACCGAGTCGGCATTCAGCCATTGCACGTCCAGTTCTTTCACCGCGGCCAGGGCTCCGGTTCCGGATGGTCGAGAACGTTGTCCAGCTTGCCTTCGCGGATCGCGTCCAGCACCTGGCGATGCTGCTCGCGGAGCTGTTGCTCCTTCTGGCGTCGCCGAACTGCGCTTCTGCGGCTGTGGCGGCGTAGGAAGTGGCCTTCTTGCCGATGCAGCGCCCGCGCACGAAGACCTGGGTCTGCAGCAGAAGTTCGCTCTCACGCGCCTCGCTCTGCACGTGGTAGATCGTGTCGCCGTGCTTAACGTCGGTATTAAAGCCAAAAATCATAGGGATTGTTTAATTTGGTAATCGAGTAATTGAGTAATTTGATCGCCGAAACTTCGCGCCGCTCTTAACCGGATTCTCAATTACAAAATTCTCCGATTGCACAATTACAAAATCTTATCCTCGCTTCGCTTGACACTGTTGAGTGTAACCCCATAATCTGGAACGTTTAAGTAACGCTTGGCGCGAATTATATATACCTCGTCCTATGCCCGACAATTATTTCGCTCGCTACCTGCCGTTTTTGATCCATATTCTGCTGGCTGGCGGGATCGCGACCGCGATTGTCTTGCTTTCCTGGCTGATCGGGCAACGTAAACCCACCCGCGCCAAACTTTCTCCTTACGAATGCGGCATGACTCCGGTTGGCGACTCCCGCCAGCGCTTTTCGGTCAAGTTTTACCTGGTCGCGATGCTGTTCATTCTGTTCGACGTTGAGGCCGTCTTCATCTATCCCTGGGCTGTAATTCTGCGCGATCTCAAACGCTTCGGCTTGTGGGAGATGCTGGTCTATATCGGGATTTTCCTGGTGGGCTTCTTCTATATCTGGAAGAAGGGCGTGCTGGACTGGGGCGAAACCTCCGCCAAACGGGGGAATTTCTAATGCCTCTGGCACCGCCATTACCGATGTTGAGCAACTGAAAGACCATCCCGCTGTCGCTCGTCTGGTGGCTTGGAATCCGACGGCGGTCAGGGAGTGAAGTTCGATCGCGATGAGATGACGATTTACGTGGACGCGATCATCATTCGCGAGGCCTGCGCCATTCTGCGAGAAGATCCCGCGTGCGCCTTCGATTTTCTTTCCGACGTCACCTGCGTCGACTGGTATCCGTCCGAGCCCAGGTTTGAGGTCGTCTATCACCTGCTGTCGATTCCAAAGAAAGAACGGGTGCGGCTGAAAGTGCGCCTGAATAGTGCCAGTCCGGCCGTCGAGTCGCTGACCGCGGTCTGGCCGGGCGCCAATTATTTCGAGCGCGAGATTTTCGATCTGTTCGGCGTGCGCTTCACCGGGCATCCTTATCTGCGCCGCATTCTGATGCCGGAAGATTGGGAAGGTCATCCTCTGCGCAAAGACTATCCCGTGGAGGGCTACCGCTGAGTGGCACAAATAATGGCCCATGAATCCAACTCCGGTCCTGGAACCTGGCCAGGATCGCACCATGATCCTGAACATGGGGCCGCAGCATCCGTCGACCCACGGCGTGCTGCGCGTGATGCTGGAGATCGATGGCGAAAACGTCGTCCGCATGATGCCCGACATCGGCTTCCTGCACACCGGAATCGAAAAGACTTGTGAGGCGAAGTTCTACCAGCAGGTCGTGCCGCTGACCGACCGCATCGACTATCTGTGCCCTATGACCAACAATCTCTGCTACGTGCTGGCGGTGGAGAAATTGCTGGGGCTGGAGATTCCTCCGAAGGCACAGTGGCTGCGCGTGCTGCTGAACGAACTGACGCGCATCAACTCGCATCTGGTCTGGCTGGGCACGCACGCCATGGATATTGGCGCGATGACGGTCTTCTTATACTGCTTCCGCGAGCGCGAAGAAATCCTGAAATTGTTCGAGATGGTCAGCGGGCAGCGCATGATGACCTCGTATTTCCGCGTGGGCGGAATCGCGCTGGAACCGCCGCTGGGATTCTTCGATCGCGTGCGCGACTTTGCCGGATATTTTCCTGAGAAGGTCGACGAGTACGAAAATCTGCTGACCGGCAATCCGATCTGGATGATGCGCACCAAGGGCGTGGCCAGGATGACGGCGGAAGATGCCATCGCCATGGGCGCGACCGGCCCGACCTTGCGTGGGAGCGGCGTGGATTTCGACCTGCGCCGCGACATGCCTTACTCGGGTTACGAGAATTTCAAGTTCAAAGTGCCGGTCTCGCAAGAAGGCGACGTCTTCGCCCGTTACATGTGCCGAGTGCAGGAACTGCGCGAGTCGATCGGGATCGTGAGGCAGGCGCTCGACGGCATGCCGGAAGGCCCGATCAAGGCGGACGCTCCCGAGGTGGTGCTTCCCGACCGGGAAAAAATGAAGACGCAGATGGAAGCGCTCATCTATCACTTCAAGATCATCACGGAGGGATTCGCGGTGCCGGCGGGCGAGGTGTACCAGGCAGTCGAATCGCCGCGCGGCGAGATGGGCTACTACATCGTCAGCGACGGCACGGCCAAACCCTACCGCGTCCACATGCGGGCGCCTGCTTGGCGAATCTGCAGACGCTTGCCGAAGATGTGCGAGGGACGACTGCTGGCGGACGTGGTCGCGGCGATCGGGAGAATCGATATCGTGCTGGGGGAAATTGATCGGTGAAATTGAGTAATTGTGTAATTTGGTAATTGGGAAATTGAGTTCTCGGAGATTTTCAATTCACAATTACCAAATCTCTCAATTACAAAATCGTATGAAGTTCTCAGAGGAATTCGAGACGCGTTTCGCGGAGATGGTCCCGCACTATCCGACCAAACGCTCGGCGCTCGTGCCGACTCTGTTGTACGCCCAGGATGAGGTCGGCTTCCTGTCGGACGAGGTCATCACGGAAATCGCCGCCCGTCTCGACCTGACCGAACTCGAAGTGCGCAACGTGATCAGCTACTACTCGATGCTGACCACCAAGCCCCGCGGCAAGTTCAACGTCCAGGTCTGCACCAACATCAGCTGCATGGTGCGCGGGGAGAAGAAATTCTGCATCACTGTGCGAAGAAACTGGGCATCGGGCACAAGCAAACGACGCCCGACGGATTGTTTACGCTGGAAGAAGTGGAGTGCATCGGCGCCTGCAGCTGGGCTCCGGCGGCACAGGTGAACTACGACTTTCATGAGAACCTGACGCCGGAGAAGATGGACAGGATTCTCGACGAGTATAAGAAGAAGAGGAACGCAGTGAGTGAGATTGAGTAAATGTGTAGATTTGGTCATTGAGAAATTGAAATGACGCCGGCCGCGGGATTTTCAATTACTCAATTACAAAATTACAAACTCTCCCCAATTGCACAATGGCTGATTTGGTCTCCCATCCCGACGAGGTAAAAGTCGTCTCCCGGCGCTTCGGCATGGGTGCGACGAATATCGACCGCTATCTCGAACTCGACGGCTACAAGGCCGTGCAGAAGGCGCTCGCCATGGAACCGGACGCCATTACGAATGAGGTCAAGAATTCCGGGTTGCGCGGGCGCGGCGGGGCGGGATTCTCTACCGGAATGAAGTGGTCGTTCGTGCCCAAGCAGTCGGCCAAGCCGAAGTACGTGTTGTGCAATGGGGACGAAAGCGAACCCGGAACCTGCAAAGACCGGTTGATCTTCGAGCACGATCCGCACGCGGTGATCGAGGGCGTCATGATCGGCGCGCTGGCGGTGGGCGCTCGCAGCGGCTACATCTATATTCGCGGCGAGTACCGGTATCTCTCGGTCATCATGCAGAAGGCGATTCGCGACGCCTATGCCAAGGGTTTTATTGGCAAGAACATTTTCGGCAGCGGGCGCGACATCGACATTTACTGGCACGGCGGCGCGGGAGCCTACGAAGTCGGAGAAGAGTCGGCACTGATGGAGTCGCTCGAAGGCAAGCGCGGAATCCCGCGTATCCGGCCTCCCTTCCCTGCCGTGGTTGGCCTGTGGGGCGGGCCGACGGTCATCAACAATGCGGAGACGCTAGCTAACGTTCCTCACATTATTCTTGCTGGCGGGGATTGGTACGCCAAGCTGGGCACGCCGAAAAATGGCGGCACGCGGTTGTTCTGCCTGAGCGGCAATATCGCCAAGCCCGGTGTGTATGAGCTGCCCATGGGTTACAACCTGAAGAAAATGATTTACGAGGTCGGCGGTGGCATTCCCAACGGCCGCACTCTGAAGGCGGTGGTGCCGGGCGGATCTTCTTGTCCATGTCTGACAGCGGATGAGATCGACGTTGCAATGGACTTCGATTCCGTGCAGAAGGCTGGCTCTATGTTGGGTTCGGGCGGTGTCGTGATCGTCGACGACGCGCAGTGCATTGTGAAATTTGCGTTGCGCACCATGAAGTTTTACCAACATGAAAGTTGCGGCTGGTGTATTCCCTGCCGCGAGGGAACGGATTGGCTGAAGAAGACGCTGATTCGATTTCATGCGGGCGACGGCGTAAAGAAAGATATCGATAACATGCAGTATTTGTCCGAGAACATGCTGGGGCGGACGTTTTGTCCGCTGGGCGATGCGGCGGCGATGCCGATGATCGCGTTCGTGAAGAAATTCCGCAAGGAATTTGAAGATCACCTGGAAGGAAGGCCGTGCCCGTTCGAGAAGGAAGTCGTGGCGGAGCCGGTATTCGCGCACTGAAGAGATTGAGTAATTGGGAAATTTGGTAATTGAGTAATTGAGGTGACGGAATGAGTTCCAGGCCCGAGGAATTGCGGGATCGAACCAAAGCCTGTGCTCTTCGGGTGATTCGCTTGTTTCGATCGTTGCCGTATCGAACGGACACGCAGGTTTTAGGCAAACAACTGTTGCGTTGTGGAACTTCGGTCGCCGCCAACTATCGAGCCGCGTGCCGCGCGCGATCCAAAGCAGAATTCATTGCTCGGATTGCGATCGTGGCTGAGGAAGCAGACGAGGCGGTGCTTTGGCTGGAACTGTTAATTGAGTCCGGAATCATAAAGTCCGAGATGACGGTCGCGCTGTTAAATGAAGCAAAGGAGCTGGCGGCAATCCTGACGGCATCAAGACAAACGGCAAAACAATCAGCGTAGGTTTTCAATTACTCAATTACCAAATTTCTCAATTACTAAATTCGTATGGCTGACGTAAATCTCACTGTCGACGGCAAGAAGATCACGGCCCCTGCGGGGACCCTGCTGATCGAGGCCTGCAAGAGCATGGGCATCGAAGTGCCTTCGTTTTGTTATTACCCCAACCTCTCTCTGCAGGGCGCGTGCCGGATGTGCCTGGTGAAAGTCGAGAAGATGCCCAAGCTGCAGACTGCCTGTACAACGGTGGTCAGCGAGGGCATGGTCGTTATCAGCGACAGTCCGGAAATCAAGCAGGCGCGCAAGTCGATGCTGGAGATGCTGCTCGGCAACCATCCTCTGGATTGCCCGGTGTGCGATGCCGGGGGCGAGTGCGAATTGCAGGACATGACATTCTCGTACGGCGCCGCCGAATCGAAATTCATGGAGGCGAAGAATCACAAGGATGAGCAACAGTGGTCTCCGATAGTGTTCTTTGACCGGCCGCGCTGCATTTTGTGTTACCGCTGTGTGCGTATTTGCGGCGAGGGCATGGACGTGTGGGCGCTCGGAGTGCAGAACCGCGGCGTGAGTTCGCTGATCGCTCCGAACAAAGAGGATCATCTAGAATGCGAAGAATGCGGCATGTGCATCGACATTTGTCCGGTGGGCGCGCTCACCTCGGGCGCATATCGCTACAAGACGCGGCCGTGGGAGATGACGCACGTGGGTACGGTGTGCACGCATTGCGGCGACGGGTGCAAGACTACGCTGGGTGTGCGGCGGTCTGACACTGGGATGGAAATCGTTCGCGGGGACAACCGCGACAAAAGCGGCACCAACGGCGACTTCCTCTGCATTAAGGGCCGCTACGCTTTCGATTTCGCGAATCATGAAGAGCGGCTTACGCAGCCGTTGATTCGAAAGAATGGCAAGCTGACTCCGGCGACGTGGGAAGAGGCGTTCGAGTTGATCGGAAAGAAGTTCGCCGAAGTTCGCGATAAAGATGGCGGATCGGCGATCGGCGTGATCGGCTCGACGCGCACCACGAACGAAGAAGCGTACCTGCTTTCAAAATTTGCTCGCGTAGTGTTGAAGACGAATAACATCGATCATCACCGCACCGCCGACTTCCCTGCTCTATCGGCGGCGCTGCGCGGCAAGCCGGACGCGACTGCCAGCATGGCAGACGTTTTCAAGGCGCCCGCGATTCTGCTGATCGGCAACGATCCCACCGAGCAACATCCGTTGCTGGCTTGGCAGATTCGCAATAACGTGCGGCTGCACCGGGCCAGGCTTTACGTGGTGAACTCGGAGCCGATCAAGGTGCGGCGGCAGGCCACGAGCTTCATGGAAATCCCTGCGGGAGCGGAAGGTAAGATTGCGAGCTTTTTGTCGGGCAACGAGGCAGCACTGGACGCCATAACAACCCGTGTGGGCGCGGGCGACTCGCCCACGCAAGACTGGGCCGCGCTGCGCGACAAACTTCGCGGCGAACAGAGTCTCATCGTTATTTTCGGCTCGGAAATCCGTGGCAATGACGTTGCTTCGCTTGTGGCGTGGGGCTCAGGGATTTCCGGAGCCAAGTTCATCGGCCTCGCCGATTATGCCAATTCGCGGGGCGCGGCGGATATGGGCCTCTATCCCGACCTACTGCCCGGCTATCACCCCGCGGCGGAAGGGAGCAGATTCCGTCAGGAATGGGCTATTCCGCCAACCGCCGGACTCGACCTCGCGGGTATGGTGGAAGCGGGCAAGAGCGGCAAGTTAAAAGCGCTTTACGTTGTCGGATCGAATCCGGTGGGACGCCTCAACATTGATCCGTTCTCATTCTCGAAGAGCTTCGTTGTCGTGCAAGATATGTTTCTGACCGAGACTGCGGTCATGGCCGACGTAGTACTTCCTGCCGCCAATGCTTACGAGAAGGCGGGCACGATGACCAATACCTGCGGCGACGTGCAACTGGTGAAGAAGGCGGGCGAAGTTTCGGGAACGAAAGCTGATTTTGAAATGATTGTCCGCATCGCCGACGCCATGGGTTTCGATGTTCGCAAACTGGTTCCGTTCGGTGGCGGCATCCGGGCGGATATGGGGCAGTCGCGTGGCGCTCAGTCCGGAGAGGCCGACCGTCACGCCGTTTGGCTTGAGATGCAAGGGCTGGAGCCCAAGTTGAGTCCGCTCGATCCGATGGCGATTCTCGACGAAATCCAGCGTCTCGTCCCCGGCTACGACATCTCCCGCATGAATCTTCTCGCTGGAAACAGCGAGCATACGTCGCTCACTAAGAGCGGACCCGGCGCGGCGCACAAGCCGGAATCGATTTCGCCGGCCAATGACGGACTGTTCACTTCCGGCACGCTGGGACGATACTCGCGCACATTGAGGTCGGTGATGGAGAGTCACCAGGTCAAACCGGCGGAAGTCGCGGCGGATTGAGCATCTATTAGTACGTTCTTTGAGCAAGAGAGGAAGCAAGGCGTGGCGTTGCCAATCTGGCTATTCATACTCGCGTCGGTGATCAAGTCGGCAATTGTTTTGATCGTGCTGCTCACCGCGGTCGCCTATACCGTCTGGCTGGAGCGCAAGGTCGTGGGCCATATGCAGAATCGGTGGGGACCGACGCGGGTCGGCCCGTTTGGCCTGCTGCAGCCTGCGGCCGATGGAATCAAATTTCTGTTCAAGGAAGATCTGACTCCGGCGCACGTCTACAAGCCGCTCTTCATTGCGGCGCCGTTGATTGCCGTCATCTTCGCGCTTACATCGATCTCGGTCATTCCGTTCGGCAACGACATTACCATTAGCGGATACAGGATTCCGCTTCAGATCACCGACGTGAATACTGGCCTGCTGCTGATACTTGGGGTGACGTCGATCGGGGTTTACGGCGTCGCACTCGCCGGCTGGTCCTCGAACAACAAGTATTCTCTGCTCGGCGGGTTGCGTGCCAGCGCGCAGATGGTGAGCTACGAGATTTCTCTGGGTCTCTCACTGGTGGGCGTGCTTATCATGTCGGGCAGTTTCAGTTTGCGCGAAATTGTGAGCGCGCAGGCCGGATATTTCTGGGGATTCATTCCGCGCTGGAACATTTTTCCGCAGTTCATCGGATTCTTCTGCTACCTGATGGCAGCTTATGCGGAGACGAACCGCATCCCGTTTGACTTGCCGGAAGCAGAAACTGAGCTCGTCGCCGGCTATCACACCGAGTACAGCGCCATGAAGTTTGCCATGTTTTTCATGGCGGAATACGCCAACATGATCACGGTCGCTTGTCTGGCGACACTTCTGTTTTTTGGCGGATGGCACGGACCACTGTTCGGCCCGCCAATTCTTAGGATGATTCTACCGGTGCTCTGGTTCGCGGCAAAGATTTTTGCATTCCTCTTTTTGTATATCTGGGTGCGCGGCACGCTGCCACGCTTCCGTTACGACCAGTTGATGGCGTTTGGCTGGAAATTCCTGCTACCGCTGGCGCTAGTGAATCTCATCGCCACGGCGATCGCAGTAGCCTGGTAGTCGAAAACGAAAATTCAATGTTTAGCGTACATCTGATTCTGTTTCTGGCCTTCGGGGGCGTCTGTGTGGCGGGCGCGGTCAACCTGCTGGCGCAGAATCATCCCATCAACAGTGCGCTCTCGTTAATCGCAGTGATGGCCGCGCTGGCGGGCGAATACCTGCTGTTGGGGGCGGAGTTCGTCGCGGCTGTCCAGGTGATCGTGTATGCCGGCGCCATCATGGTGCTGTTCGTGTTCACCATCATGCTCTTGAATGCGGGAGTCGAAGAGCGAACCAAGGGGAGCCGCGTTGCTATTTCATTCGGCATTCCTGGCATGTTGCTGGGAAGCATTCTGGTGGGCTGGGTCGTCCTGCGGCATTCGGGGACGGAGGCCGTCGTCGCGGGCGCTCTGCCGGGCGATCCGAAGATCATCGGACAACTACTGTTTCACGAATTTCTGCTGCCCTTTGAAATTACTTCTGTCCTGATCCTCATCGCGATCATGGGCGCGGTGGTGTTGGCGAGCAAGCCGGCAACTTCCCCAGCCAGGAAGGTGGAGTGAATGGTTCCTCTCTCGTACTACCTGGTGCTCAGCGGATTCCTCTTCGCGTGCGGTGTGGCCGGATTCCTGATCAAGCGCAATATCATCACCATTTTCATGTCGATTGAGCTGATGCTCAACGGCGTGAATCTTTCGTTTGTCGCCTTCGCTGCCCATTGGCATGTTCTGGCTGGACAAGTGTTCGTCTTCTTCGTCATGGTGGTGGCGGCGGCCGAAGCCGCCGTGGGCCTGGCGATCATCATCGCCGTCTACCGTACCCGTGAGACTTTGAATGTGGATCAGGTGAACCTGCTCAAACTATGACGGCGAATCTCAATCTCTGGCTGATCCCGATTCTGCCGCTGGCGGGCGCCGCGATCAACGGTTTCTTAGGAAAGAAATCTTCGCGAAGCGCTGTGAGCACGGTGGGGCTGGTATTCTCTGGCGCAGCTTTCGCGTGGGCGTTGTCCGTCGCCCTGCGCCTTTCATCCATTGATCTTCCCTACCAGGAGTACATCGCTCACTGGATTCGGTCCGGAAGTTTCAGCGCAGACTTTGCTTTGTACCTCGATCAACTCTCGTTGGTCATGCTGCTGGTGGTCACCGGAGTGGGATTCCTGATTCACATCTACTCCGTCGGCTACATGTGGGACGACCCCAGCTACTACCGCTTCTTCGCGTACCTGAACCTGTTCATGTTTTTCATGCTGACGCTGATCCTCGCCAACAACTACCTGCTGATGTTCATCGGGTGGGAGGGCGTGGGGCTGGCGTCGTATCTGCTGATCGGATTCTGGTTCACGAGAGACTCCGCAGCGTCCGCCGGAAAGAAAGCATTCATCGTCAACCGTATTGGCGACTTCGGATTTCTCATCGCCCTTTTCCTGATCATCCAACACTTTGGGTCGCTGAACTTCACTCAGGTCTTTGCTCAAGTCCCGCCAATCGCCCCAGAAACCGGCAGCGCCGGACTTCTCACTGCGATTGGAATTCTGCTGATGGTGGGCGCCTGCGGCAAATCGGCGCAGATCCCGCTTTACGTCTGGCTCCCCGACGCCATGGAAGGCCCGACTCCTGTTTCCGCGCTGATCCATGCGGCGACGATGGTAACTGCGGGCGTGTATATGGTGTCGCGCTCCCATGTGATTTTTGAGCGCGCGCCGACGGCGCTGATGGTGGTTGCGGTGATCGGAACGCTCACCGCACTTTTCGCGGCAACGATTGGCATCACGCAAACAGATATTAAGAAGGTTCTGGCTTACTCCACTATTTCGCAACTCGGCTACATGTTCATGGCCTGCGGCGTTGGGGCCTTTTCCGCCGGAATTTTTCACCTCATGACCCACGCGTTCTTCAAAGGCCTGCTCTTCCTGGCCGCAGGGTCGGTGATCCACGCCGTGGGCGGCGAGCAAGACATGCGCAAGATGGGCGGACTGCGTTCTTTTATTCCGTGGACGTTTCTGACCATGGGTATCGCCACCCTGGCTATCGCTGGAATTCCGCCGTTCGCCGGATTTTGGAGCAAGGACGAGATTCTTTGGAAGGCCTACTCCAGCGACCACGGGAGTTGGGTGTTCTGGCTGATCGGTGTCATCACTGCTTTCATCACTTCGTTCTACATGTTTCGGTTACTGTTCATGACATTTTTTGGCGACTATCACGGCGCTCAAGTGGACCTTCATGGGCAAGCTCGTCCCGTGCACGGTCACGATGACCACGGGCACGGCGAACCACACGAGAGTCCGGTGGTTATGCTGGTCCCGCTGATGATTCTCGCGTTTCTTTCGGTCGTCGGAGGACTGGTCGGCATCGGCAATCGCTTCGAGCATTTCCTAGCGCCCGTGTTTGGTTCGGGAGCGGTCTCAGAAGCGGCTGGAGAAACGGCGGGCAGCCTGACGGAATATGTGTTGATGGGGATTTCGGTGGGCGTCGCGCTTCTGGGCGTGATCCTCGCGTACGTGCTCTACGTAAGCAAGCCGTATTTGCCGCAGAGGATCGCTAGCTCCCTGAATGGGTTCTACACGGCCGTTTTGAACAAGTACTACGTGGACGAATTTTACGCCAAGCTTTTCGTCAAGCCCCTGGTGGATGGGTCGACCAACATCCTGTGGCGGGGTGTCGATCGCAAGGTCATCGACGATACTGTAAACAAGGCCGCCGATGGTGCGCGGCACGTTTCTGACGAAGTTCGCCACATGCAATCCGGTAACTTGCGGTCCTATGCGGGCTGGATCGCGGCAGGCTCCGCCGTAGTAATTGCCTACATGATTTGGATGGGAGTGCGATGAGCAGCGATAGCTGGAGCCCGTACATTCTCACGTTCGTGGCGTTCGGACCGCTGGTGGGAGCGTTGCTGCTGGTAGTCTTTCCCCGCCGCGATCGTGACATCCGCATCTTCGCTCTCGTCGTTTCGCTGCTTACTTTTCTGCTGTCGCTTCACTTGCCCGTACACTTCCATCGATCCCAGGCTGGATTCCAATACGAAATCGACCGCCCCTGGGTCTCGACGCCCAACATTCACTACCACATGGGCATGGACGGGATCTCACTCTGGCTGGTGGTTCTGACGACGTTTTTGACGCCTCTGTGTGTCCTGATTTCCTGGACGTCCATCCACGACCGGGTTAAGGAATTTTTCATTTTGCTGCTGGTTATGGAGACCGGGCTAATCGGCGTCTTCACGTCGTTGGACCTTTTCCTCTTTTATTTCTTCTGGGAGGCCACGCTGATCCCGATGGCGCTGCTGATCGGAGTCTTTGGGCACGAGCGGAAAGTCTACGCGGCCGTGAAATTCTTCATGTACACCATGATCGCTTCGGTGTTTATGCTGGCGGCGATTCTGTGGCTGTACGCGCACACGGGCAGTTTTGATTTTGTTGTAATTCGTGACCAGATCGCGCGCGGCGACGTACCGAACTTTTCGGCTGCAGCGCAGTGGCTCTTCCTCGGCTTCTTTCTGGCTTTCGCAGTCAAGGTTCCGCTGTTTCCATTCCACACGTGGTTGCCTGACGCACACGTGGAAGCACCGACCGCGGGATCCGTCTTGCTTGCAGGCGTGCTGCTCAAGATGGGTACGTACGGGATGCTGCGCTTCAATCTGGGATTGTTCCCCGAACAAGCCCGACACAATGCCCCCTGGATCATGACGCTGGCGCTGATTGGGATTATTTACGGCGCGCTGGTTGCGATGGTGCAGCCCAATATGAAGAAGTTGATCGCCTACTCATCGGTCAGCCACTTGGGGTTTGTGGTGCTGGGAATCTTCAGCTTCACCCAAGCGGGATTGAACGGTGCAATGTTCGTGATGCTGGCTCACGGAGTTTCCACGGGTGCGCTGTTCATGCTGGCAGGAATTCTTCACGAACGACGCCACACCTACGAGATCTCGGAGTTCGGTGGTCTCGCCGCTCCCATGCCCGTTTATGCTGCCTCGTATCTGTTCATCGTGCTCGCCTCGGTTGGACTTCCGCTGCTCAACGGATTTATTGGCGAGTTTCTGGTTCTGAGCGGTGCGTTCCAGGCACGCGCAATCTACGGAATTCTCGCCGCGACGGGCGTGATCTGGAGCGCTGGTTATCTTTTGTGGATGTACCAGAGAGTGTTCTACGGCAAAGTGACGAAGCCGGCGAACAACTCGCTGCACGATCTTTTTCCGTTTGAAAAAGCGGCGGTGTGGCCCTGCGCCATCGCTGCCCTGGTGATGGGGGTGGCTCCGATTCTTTGGTTGGGCGCAATTGATCCCGCGGTGCAGGCTGCCCTCGCTCCATTCACGCAAGTCGTTGGCACGGTGGTGGGACAGTGACGAACTCCCTCTTGCCAGCGGCATTGTTGCAGACGATTCCGCAGGGCGTGGATTACGTTCGTATCCTGCCTGAACTTGTGTTGTCCGCCTTCGGCATCCTGGTCATGGTGCTCGATCCTCTGGTGGACGAGGAGAAGAGCCAGAAATTGCTCGGCTTTATCGGGCTCGGCGGCGCTGTCGCCGGACTTCTCGCTACCTGGTATATGGCGGAATCGCCCGGTTTAGCCTTCTCCAACATGGTGAAGGTGGACAGCTTCAGCGTGTTTTTTCATTTTCTGGTGATCGGCATTGCGGCGGTCGTGATCCTTAGTTCGTTCGAGTACATGGCGGTGCAGCGGATTCGCGCTGGAGAGTATTACGCGCTCATTCTTTTCGGTGTGGTCGGCATGGCGCTGATGTCGTCGGCCGTCGAATTGGTGTTGATTTTCATCGCGCTTGAAATTTCCTCGATCTCCACTTATATCCTGACGGGATTCCGCCGCAACGAAGCTTCGAGCAGCGAGTCGTCACTCAAGTATTTCCTTCTGGGATCGTTCGCGACCGCATTTTTCCTGTATGGCGTGGCACTGATGTTCGGCGCTACCGGATTCACGAACATCGACCAGATCAGCCAAAAGCTGCAGGCCGGCCCGGTCCAGTTACTGGTGTATGTGGCCATGGCCCTGATGTTTGTGGGCCTCGGATTCAAAGTTGCTGCTGCTCCCTTCCATATTTGGACTCCGGACGTCTACGAGGGCGCACCCGCGCCGGTCGTGGGTTTCATGTCGACAGCGCCGAAAGCGGCGGCGTTCGCGGTGCTGCTGCGAGTTGCGTTCACGATCAACGCCCCCGGACGTTTCGGGCTTCTGTGGGTGGCTGCAGCTCTATCAATGACCTTGGGCAACCTGGGAGCTCTCGTCCAGAGCAACGTGAAGCGACTGCTTGCCTACTCTTCTATTGCCCATGCCGGATATCTGCTGATGGCGTTCGCCATTACCAGTTCGGAGGACTCCGCCGCCGGGATTTCCGCCGCAATGTTTTATACGGCAGCCTATGCGGCCATGAACGTGGGCGCTTTCGCCGTGGTCAGCCATTTCGGCAATGCCGGGGAACGTTACGTGACCCTGGAAGACTACGAAGGTCTGGGCCGCAGTTCGCCGCTGCTGGCGGCCATGCTGACGATTTTCTTGCTTTCGCTAATCGGTATTCCCATGACAGGCGGGTTTTTCGCCAAATTCTACGTCTTCAGTGCCGCAGTGAAAGCCCACCTGATCTGGCTCACGCTCATCGGCGTAATCAATAGCGCCATCGGCGCTTACTATTACCTCCGCATCATCGTTGTGATGTATATGCGTGAATCGCGCAAGGAAGTCCCCGTCACTTCGATCCCGTTTGCATTGGGAGTCGCGCTCGCGGTTAGCATCGCGGCTACACTTTATCTGGGCATCCTTCCGAACCGGGTTCTGCAATATACCCAGCAGTCTGCCCAGGGGTTGCTGCCGCAACAGCCTGCTGCAGTCTCGGCAAATACGTTCGAAACGCGGCCTCCAGCGCCCGTTCCGCAGCACTGATTTTCGGGTGAAAAAAGGTGAAACGCGCATTGACAAGGACCTTCGCCAGCGTGCATCATGGTCTCCACAAAGTTTGGTTCAGTCGTTCCCTCTCAAAAACTGACGCGGTTGGAGGAGAGCAAATGCCTAAATTGATGAAAAGCCTTTGGGCGGAAGATGCGGGTCAGGACATCGCCGAGTATGCGGTAATGTTGGCCGTTATTCTGGTTTTGGTGGTGGGCACGGTTCGCCTGATCGGATCGCATGCCAACAATGTATTTTCAAACGCAGCCAGTTCGATCCAGTAAGCCGGCTTTTTCAACTATTCGCGTCCATTTCGTCTGATTTGTATTGCGACAGGAACTCTTATGACTCGATTTACTCCAAGCACCGCGTTTACCGCTTACTTCTGGTTTCCGGGAGCGGCGGCTGCGGAGAAGCTTGGGGTGAGGTTGAGCCACTGACGGCCACCTAAACTAAACAAGCTTCAGCCGCAGCCGCGATCCCGGAGATCGCGGTTTTTGTTTTTCGGAAGAACGCAACGGAGTTGCCCAAGGAGAGCACCGATGATTGTCAACATGTCAGAAAAAGCCAGCGAGCAGGAAATCAACCATGTGATTGAGCGTATCCGCGAAGCCGGATACCAGCCGCATGTAACGCGCGGCACCGAGCGGACCATTGTCGCTGCGGTGGGCAGCGGACGCCGCCACGAGATCGAAGCACTTCAGGTCGCTCCTGGAGTGGACAATGTGGTCGCCATTGCTCAGCCTTTCAAACTGGTGAGCCGCCAGGTCAAGCCGGAGCGCTCGGTCGTGAAAATAAATGGAGTCGCAATCGGCGGCCCCGAAGTGGTGATCATCGCGGGGCCGTGCTCCGTGGAGTCGCGCACACAATTAATGGACACGGCCCATGCTGTAAAGCGCGCCGGAGCCGCCATGTTGCGCGGCGGAGCCTACAAGCCACGCACTTCCCCCTATGACTTTCAGGGACTTGGTCTGGAGGCGCTCAAAATTCTGCGGGAAGCACGCGAAGAAACCGGTCTGCCGGTCGTCACCGAGGTGATGAGCACCGAGGATGTCGACGTCATCTGCGAGCATGTCGACATGTTGCAAGTGGGGGCGCGCAACATGCAGAATTTCGCCCTGCTCCGCCGTCTTGCGACCGTGAACAAGCCCATTCTGCTGAAGCGCGGCCCGTCCGCCACCGTAAAGGAGTGGTTGCTGGCGGCCGAGTACCTGCTCTCTGGAGGCAACCAACAGGTTGTCCTGTGCGAGCGAGGAATTAAGACCTTTGAAACTGAAATGCGCAACACCATGGACTTAGCGGCCATCGCCCTGGCCCGCGATTTGTCACACCTGCCGGTGATCGCCGATCCATCCCATGGTACCGGTAAACAGAGCCTGATTGCGGCGGTCTCCCGTGCGGCAGTTGCAGTCGGCGCCGACGGTCTGATTATTGAGGTGCACCCGTGCCCGGAACGCGCCCTCTCCGATGGTCCTCAGTCGCTGGACTTTGCGGGATTCGGCAAGGTGATGCGGGCATTGGCGGAGCCGCTGCGGCGGACTGCCAGCCTGCCCGCTCCCGTGACGGCTGCGTCGTAGAACGGACGCCTGGATGTTTACCGATTGTCGTAGAACGGACGCCTGGATGTTTACGGATTAAAGTGCATCAACTGCTTCATCGAATCTCAGCCAGCGAGTGCTCCAGCGCCCCTCGCTTCGGCGCAGGCATGGCGCCGACTTCGCTGGCGACCCATGCTCCCACCAGATTTGCCACTTCGTTCATCAGACCTAGAGACGCGCTTTGGAGATACTCGTGCACCAGTCCCGCAGTGAATGCGTCTCCCGATCCCACGGTATCCGCCACCTGGACTCGAAATCCGGGATGCTCGCTCCAATCTCTGCCGCGCACCAGCAGACTTCCTCGTCCGCCCCTGGTGATGCAGACCAGCTTCAAATCATGGGTGCGGATCAACCATTGCGCCGACGACAGCTCATCCTTGTGCGGAACCTTGTTCAGGTTCATGATCTTCGGCAGTTCCTCGTCGTTCAGTTTGACGATATCCGCCAGCCTCATCGATTCCGAAAGTACTTCCTGCGAGTAATAGGACTGCCTGAGATTGACGTCGAAGATTTTCACCGTGCGCGGCGAGGTGGAATTGAGAAATTGCCGAATGGTAGCGCGGCTTTCATCCGCCCGTTGCGCCAGCGATCCGAAACAAACAGCATCCGCCTTTTCCGCCAGATCCTGCCAATCTGATGTCCACTCCAAGGCATCCCAGGCCACGGGATGGGCAATCTCAAATCGGGCCAGCCCCTTGCTGTCGAGTTCCACTTTCACCGTGCCTGTAGGACGCTGCCGATCCGTCTGCACATGATCGATGTTCAGACCGAGGTCCTCCATGCGACGCAGCGCCTCCAGCCCCGGCGAATCCTCGCCGACGCGGCTGGCCACAATTCCCTGATCGCCCATGAGCGTCGTAATGTAGGCGAAGTTTGCCGGCGCACCGCCCAAGCAGGTTCGTTCGGGCAGATGATCCCAGAGTACTTCGCCTAGCCCTACGACTTTTTTCTTCATCGTTGATTCACCTGGATCGGCTTCTTGAGGTGAGCGCAACTCGCAGTTCATGGTCTCAGACTTGTTCTCGAGCACATCGTCAGTTGCCGCAGCTTGCCGGGGAGCGGTTCAAAAACTGCAGCAACTTTCTTGCCGCAGGCAGATCGGGATTAAACTCCAGCACACGAAGCGTGAAAGTGCGAGCCTCGCTGAACTTTCCCGCCGCGCAGCAAGCACGCGCAATGTTCAGGCCAATGGTGCTTTTGGCGGGCGTGCGTTGGAATGCATTCCGCCAGAGCTGCATCGCGCTCTGCAGATCGCCGGTTTGGGCTTCGATCACCCCGAGATTCGTGGCAGCATCGACCAGAGTCGGATCCTGGGCGAGTGCCCTCTGGTAAAGCTCGCGGGCATGCTCGGTCGATCCCCTGCGATGTTCGGAATAAGCCAGCGCGGAAAGAAGCGCAGGATCGTCCGGCGATTGCTTCACTGCTTTGGAAAGCAACTCTCGCGCTTGTGGCTCAGCCACTGACATTCCGTTTCCCACGACTGAGTTCCAGGCGAGGGCAAGGTCTCGCGAATCGGGCTCCGTTTTTGTATCTGGGAACGGCACCAGGTGCGGTAAAGAAAAAGAAGAAGTCGCGTCGGGATTCTGCAGCAGCTGCGGGGAGATTTGCGGCCGCCGCGGTATGCGATGGTCGGTGACTTCCGTATGCGCCACATCAGTGCTCGGCGATGCAGGCATGTGGCACGCGGTGCAGTCTGGATGATCCGGATGGTGTTTGCCTCCGAAAGCGGCGCCATGGCAAGCGAGGCACCTGCCTCGATAGAATGCGACTCGCTCGTCCGCCGAGGACGACCGATGCGGATCGTGGCAGCTCGTACAAGACATGGCGTCGCCCGATTTCTTCTTGCACTGGCTCTGCGCAAAGGCCTCCACGTGGCTGACGGCGCCCAGTCCCGACCCCTTTGTGTCGACGAGGAGGAAGTACCGAATGTAGTCGGAGAGCGCGTCACCGGGCTGGAATTCGTAGGCATGACGCCCTGGGCGTTCAACGGCAGCCTTGCCTTCCAAGTGGCACTGCATACAGATGTCATCGCGCCGCGCCGGCGTCAGCTTCGCGGGATTGACAATCGCACCGCCATTGACGTGCGCACGACCGGAACCATGGCAGCGCTCGCAGGCCACGCCATTGTGACTGAACGGAGGCTCGGGATAGCGGTTGTCCGTGCCCTTCGCGGGAGGCTGCATTCCACTCACATGGCAACGCAGGCAGCTGGTGTAAGCGGGAAGGTTTAACGGGATTTCGCGCGCGGCCTGATAGGCCGGAGCCGTGTCCCAGATCTGCTTGTTCGCGTACCAGTTCACCGGAGACTCGAACAGAAACCCGTCGGTCTCAAACAGGTAGGTGAGGCCGCGGCGTCCTGAGCCGATGTAGTACAGCAACTCGCGCGTACCGCGAAGTTCCGGATCGCCCGGCCGGTCGAAGCTTAACCAGGCGCGTCCATTCTCGCTATAGATGCGATAGTGTACTCTGGAGCTCTTGTGCGTGAACTCGGCTGGCATGAAGCCGTCAATTGCAGGGCCGCTGGCGCGCGCCATCGAGGTACGCTGGTAAGACTCGTAGATCGCGGAATGACACCAGGCGCAGGCTTGGTTGCCAACGTAAGCGTCTCGGTCGGAGACTTTTGCTGGCGTCGCGTCACTTGGGGTTGGATTCTGCGCCGCTGAGGCGGCGGCTGACCACACAACGAGGAAAAGCAATCCCACCGCGGGCCACTCCCGCCAACCAGAGCAAATCACGTTTTGCCTAACACAGTATAGGTCCATTCTCACCGCACTTTCGGCGAGCTGCTGCCACTCTATTGTCCACTCCAGAGAATCCCAGGCCACCGGAACCGCAATCTCGAATCGCGCCAGCCCCTTGCGGTCGAGTTCCACTTTCACTGTTCCCGTCGGACGATGCTGGTCCGTCTGTACGTAATCGATGTTGAGCCCGAGTTCCTCCATGCGCCGAAGCGCTTCCAGCCCCAGCGAGTCCTCGCCGATGCGGCTGGCCACAATTCCGTGATCGCCCATGAGTGTCGTAATGTAGGCGAAATTGGCTGGCGCACCACCTAGGCAGATTCGTTCGGGCAGATGGTCCCAGAGCACTTCGCCCAGCCCTACGACTTTTTTCTTCATCGTTCCATACCGGGAGTGCGCGTCCTGGAAAACCTTCTCAGTTCGAAGCGGAAACGAGGGAGGAAGGATCGTACGTGCCTATAGAAAATCTGGGGGAGCCGTTGGCTCCCCCCAGGTTGGTTCGTAGTTGACTACTGCCGACTAGAAGGTAACCCGGAAGCCTACCTGGAACTGCCGCATCTGGCTGTTGGCCTCCAGGCTATTGATAATGCCGTTCCCGCTGCAGTCAATGCAGTTGTTGGGATTGGCATAAACGGGATGGTTGAACACATTGAAGAACTCCGCCTGGAACTGAGCTTTGACCTGCTCAGTGATCGTGAAGTTCTTAAAGATGGACATGTCAGACAGGAACTCGCCCGGCCCGGTGAATGAGTTCCGCTGGATGTTGCCGAAAGTTGCAATATTGGGACGCGCCCAGCCACCGACGGAGTCACCGTGGAGCAGCGCTCCGTCACAGCTGTATCCGTTAAGTTTCACGCCAGGTGATGGGCAGTTGGGGACACCGACGATGTTGCTAGGGTCCACCACTGGTGTGAAGTAGACCACCTGCCTCGTTTGGTTGTTGAAGCTGCTCGACCCCATGTGGAAGCTCCCGACCTGGTTGGGACGGCAGGGTCCAGTATCGCGGTCGGAATTGCATTGGTTGTAGCTCGGGGTGAACGGCAGACCGCTGCCGATGACCATGGTTGCGTTCCACTGCCATCCCCCCAGCACCATATCCGCTCCGCGGCCAATGTTGCCCAGGAAATGCTTGCCCTTGCCGAACGGCAATTCGTAGAGCGAGGTCAGAATCAAGACGCTGTCGCGGTTGTAGTCTCCGCGTCCTTGAAACTGCCTCAGATCCGGCTGATACACGCCATCGTTGCCACCCTGGTCAGTGGCTCGGGAATGAGTGTACGACCCGTTGACCGTCAAGCCCATGGAGGTACGATGGTCCAGCTTGATCTGCAACGCCCTGTAAGCGTTGACTCCGTCGTCGCCGGCATAGCCAAAGCCGTACCCCGAGCAGCACGTCACGGTAGTCGTTACACCATTCTGATCGGTATACGGAGTCGAAAAGGCATTGTTATAGGGTGACCGTTGGTTGTAGGACAGGGTTCCGAAACCCACAACCGTCGCTTGGTTCGGGTTGTAGGTCGGACTATCGCCCTTGAAGACGTGGCTTCCGTGGTTGGCCACGTAGGCAATATCGATGCTGGTCTTGTTGGTAAGCTGCCGCTGGACAGTAACGTTCCACGCATCCACCGTCGGCGGTACGAGCTTGTCTGGCCGAATGTGCGGCCCCACGTTGAGCGCCAAGCACGTGCCAGTCGATCCAGCCGCGCAAGGCCCAAATAACGGAAGTATCCCGTTGGAGGGGACTACAGGGAACTGGTTTGGCGCCGGCCCGGTGGTACTAAAGTTGAACGCAGGCGTCTTGTTGTCATTGGTAGGCCCGTTGATGTTCTGGTTGGCCAAAACCGGCAGGTTCTGCGTCACGGTGTGTCCAAACAGCGACCCAAAGACGCCGACGTCAAAGCTGCGCCCGTACCCCATGCGAACCACCGTCTTGGGGTTCACCTCATAGGCGATTCCAATCCGCGGCGCGAAAAGCTTGTAGTTGTTGGCTGTATTTCCGTTCATGCTGATGCCGCCGTAACCTGCCACTCGAATGACGCCTTCCGGAAGCACGGCGAAGCCGCCATTACCCTTGCCGTTGACGTACTCCGGAGTGTAGAACTCCCAGCGCAGACCGTAGTTCACAGTCAGTTTTTGAGTTGCGCGCCACGTGTCCTGCGCGTAAAAGAAATAGCGGTTTTGCGTCTCGATCGAATTCTGTTCCGTGGGCGAACCAACATATCGGTTGAAGGCGGTTACCTCCCCAAAGAGGAAAGTAGCCAGATCAACACCTCCAACCGTTCCGACTACGGGAAGAGTGTCGGACGTTCCGAGGTGGTTAAAGTTGAGGATGCCAGTACGGTTCGCGTCCGAAGGAATTCGCAGGTTCGTCGCGTGCCGCAAATCGACACCAAACTTGAACTGGTGGTTGCCCTTTATCTTCGTCCAGTTGTTTACGAACTGAATACCCTGCTCTTTCTCGGTCAGGGGGCAATTGCAGCGGCCGATGTTAAGGCCTTCTCCTATGCCATTCGCACCGGCGGTGTTGACGCCAACCGTCTGGTCAAAAACCAGGGCGGGCAGTCCGTCCGTCGAAGCGTCCGAAGTATTCAAGCCGGGCAGTCCCAAGGCCGATGCTGCTGTCGAATTGCCTTGGTCGAACTTTGTGGAATGCGGGTTGTAGCGGAAGTATCCGAAGCGGAAGTCTGTCAGCAGGCTGCTGCTCAACGTATAGTTGAAGCCCGTCGCCAAGCTGTAGTTTTGGATCAACGACTGGCCCGCCAACCCCAGGTAGCCCAGTCCCGGTCCGCCAATTTGGGTTCCAAAGACAGGTTTACCGGAGAGCAGGAAGTGGGCGTGCGTGTAGCGGCCAAAAATCTGAAGCTTTTGGTTCGCGGAGTAATCAACGCGCCCCGTGTATTGGTAGTCGTTGAAGCTGCCGCTTCCGCTGGCCGTATAGTTGTCGACCGTGCCGTTATTAACACCCGTTGCATTGGGCGCCGGCAACAGACCTAGAATTTTCTCCGCCGTTCCAGCTGGGGTCGTAGGTCTTGCAGCGCGCTCATGGGAATGATGTTGCCTGGCGTACTGAGGTCCGCGTCCCCTGAGGTTGCCACGGGTTGTATACTTGGCCAGCGCCGCCGCCCAGGCCTGCATTCAGGTATTCGCTCAGGTTGCAGTTCGCGCTGCCCGCGGTAAGACAAGTTGAGCGAACCAAAGCTGTCGGAACGGAGATCTGCAGCGACACGCCCGAGACTCGCCGCGTTCCTTCGTAGTTGCCGAAAAAGAACAGTTTGTTCTTGATGATGGGACCACCCACCGCGCCGCCAAATTGTTTCCAGTTATTCGGCGAGGGCGAGCCGGAAAACGGATTCTTTGCCGGACCGACCGGATCCAAATCGTAGAAATATCCACTGCCGTGGAAGCTAGTTGCTCCCCGACTTGGTCTGCGCCGTCATGATCCCAGCCCAGAGCCTTGCCGAATTCCGCGTCGTAGTTCTGGGTCGTGATTTTGGTTTCCGTCACCGAGTCCAGACTCGGGTTGACGATGATGATCCCCAGAATCGGATCTTGATTGTCAGTGCCGTCCAATTCATATCCGGTACCGCTGAAGTGCTGTCCGTTTACGAAGATCTGTTTGCTGCCCTGAGGATTCTCCGTGGCTGCGTGGCCCCAGCCCAGGATCTGGGTTCCCGGCGAAAGCAGTTCCAGGCTCTGGAAGTTTCGGTTGAATACTGGAAGTTCCGCCAACTGTTTTCCGCTAAACTCGATCGAGACATCGGCGCGGTCGGTTTTGAGCTGCGGCGCTTCGCTGGTGACTTCTACCGTCTCCGAGGACCCGCCGACCTGAAACTTGCCGTCGACGCGCGACCCGGTGTCCGCCGACACTTGGATGTTCTTATATTCCAGAGTCTTAAAACCTGTGCGCTTCGATGCGCACTAGGTAGACGTCTGGGATCAAGTGAGTAACGTCGTAGTTACCACTGTCGTTGCTCGTGGCCTCGGTGGAAACATTCTTGGTCTGGCTCGTGACTGTGATCTTGGCTCCATTCACGGCGGCCCCGGACGGGTCCGTCACTGAACCCAAGATGCTGCCGTAGACAGCTTGGCCGAGGGCGCTCGGCACCCACAGAACGCACAGTAGACTGAACACAGCCACTAAGATCCACACTGATCTTTTCATGAACTTCCTCCTCAGACGTTGCCCCACGAATGTGCCCCGGAAATGCAGAGAGAGACTTGACGACACAGCGTGCAGTCGTAGTACAAAACAATTAACTGGATTAAGTTTCACTAAGTTTGATACCGTTACACGGTGTAAAGTCCCAGTGTTACAGTAAGATACGTCGATCTGTTACTTCTCTGTGATATGGCCGTGACTCACACTTTCGCACTCGACCGGCAGGAATGCTTCCAGCAAATAGATAAACTTATTAAAAGTCATAGCCTGCACAGCTCTGAATCCCTGTGCAAATTGCTTCGCTACCTCGCGGAGCATTCCCTCGACCACCCCGGCATCGCGCTCAAGGAGTATCAGATTGCCACCGAAGTTCTGGGCCGTCCCGCCGGATTCGATCCCCAGAGTGACTCCACGGTTCGCGTCCAAGCCGGTCGCCTGCGAGTAAAACTGGCCGAATACTATGCGAACGAGGGGCCCGACGACCCCATCGTGGTTGAGGTCCCGAAAGGGTCCTACGCACTCACGTTCCACCTGCGCGCTCCCAATGCAGGAGTTCAACCTGCGGCCGCTTTGGGTTTCGAACGAAGAGCGAAAAAAGACGAGCCTCATCCCTTCTCTCGCGGGTGGGTGATGGGTTTTGCAGGTTTTTCCGTTCTGCTTGCCGCCTCGTTGTCGACGACTGCCATCCTGCTTTTCCAGCGCTCACGTCTGCAGTCGACGGCCACCCAGCCCATTCCTGCCGCCTATCAGATTTTCTGGAATCGTTTCTTGACCGGCCCACAGCAGCCCTGGGTGATCTTCAGCAACGGCAGCTTCGTCGGAAGGCCCGAAACGGGGATGCGATATTTCAATCCATCATCCGACAAACAGGGTTTCATTCTCGACCACTACACCGGCGTAGGAGAGGTGCTGGCCATTCATGAACTTGACCACGTTTTCGCTCTGCTCAATCGGCCAATTCGGGTCAAGCGCGGCGCCCTCTTCTCGCTCGACGACGCCAAGAATAACGATCTCATTTTCGTTGGCTCGCCGTCAGAAAATCTCACCCTGCTCGATATTCCGGGTACTCAGGAATTCGTGTTCCGCCGCCTTGATTCAGGACCTCGAAAAGGGGATCTGGCCGTATTGAACGTTCATCCCCAGCCTGGTGAGCCAAAAACATTCCTGGGAACGCCGGCGAATCAGCCAACTACAGAGGACTATGCGGTCGTCAGCCTTCTGCCCGGGATGGATCCGTCACGTTCCATCCTGATCCTGGCCGGTGATACGACATTCGGCACTCAGGCCGCCGTGGAGTATGTTTGCCGGGAAGACTCAGTGAAGGAATTGCTGCAACGAATCAAAGCATCGAAGCCGAGCGAGTTGAAGCCTTTTGAAGCGCTGCTGCGCGTTAGGATCGCGCACGGAGTTCCGGTCATGACGGAGTTGGTATCGGTTCGCGATCGCAGCAACTAGCGGCATCCCGCTACCGGGGAGCCGCCAAATGCGGATCCAAGTCTCCGGCCTTCAGAAATTCCTTTTTGGCTTCGTCGTTGTGACCCTGCCGGCTCAGGGCCAAGCCGAGCTGATAATGAGCCGCCGCATAATTCGGCTCCGAGTTGATGGCCGACCGGAATTGCGCAATCGCCCCGTCCACGTCGCCGGCGCCGAGCAGTCTTTTTCCTGAATTCGTCGAAAACATGGCGGCTTGCAGATTGTTGGTGACGGCGGCGATTCTCGCTCCCGCCTTCGCTTCCTCCGCCGCGCCCTGTTCGTCGCCCAACTGGCGCAGCACCGAAGCCAGTGTGGTATGCGCCCCGGCAAAGTCAGGCTGCAACCGAATGGCCTCGCGCAACGCGGCCGCGGCTTCCGGCAGTTTCCCCCGCTGCTTCAAGACCGTGCCCAGCGTGTAATGCGCTTCCGCGTAGTTGGGCTGATGCTGAATCGCCGTTTGCAGCTCTTCGGTCGCCTTGTCAAATTCGCCTCTTTGCCAGAACAGAACTCCGAGCGTATAGTGCGCATCCGCCAAGTCTGGCTGCAACCGGATCGCGTTCTGGAACTCGGGAACCGCCTTGTCGAGTTGATCCTTCAGCTTGTAAGCCAGGCCCAGGTTGTAGTGCAGAGAAGCATCTTTCGGGCGCAAGCTTGATCGCGGCCTGCAGTTCTGTGATGGCCGCATCAAAGTCCGCGCGCTGCATGTAGCCGATGGCTAGATTTCCGCGGAACGTGCCGTCTTCTGGACGCAGTTGCATCGCGGTTTTGAATTGCGTTATCGACGCTTCGGCGTCTCCCTTCTGAATGAGCGCCAGCCCCAGATCGTTGTACGCCTCCGGATCGCTTGGCCGCAATTTGACCGCCTCCCCGAACGCCGTAACCGCTGCATCACCATCTCCGGCGCGCTGGCTGGCCAGCCCCAGGTCAATCTGCAATTCAAACCAGTCTGGCCTCAACGCCACAGCCTTTCGCAATTCCTGCAGCGCATCTGCACCTTTGGATTGAGCAGTTAGAGTCTTCGCTAAGTAGTAATGAGCCGCGGCATCCTGCGGAGCCAGTTCAACGGCCTTTCCTAATTCAGTCGCGGCTTCATCCAGTTGCTGCGCCTGCAAGCGCACCACACCCAGATGAAAATGCCCCTGCTCCAGATTCGGTTGCAAACGAAGCGCATCTTTGAACGCAACTTCCGCGTCGGCAAATTGATTTCGCTGCGCCAGGATTGTTCCCAGGTCATCGCGCAAGTCGGCGCGCTCCGGAGCCAGCTCTACGGCACGCCGCATCTCCGACAAAGCCTCATCTCCGGAACGTTGACTCAGAATCTTCGCGAGCGTGCGGTGAGGCTCTGCGTTATTTGGCGCAATCTTGAGTGCTGCTCGCGCCTCCTGTTCGCCGTCCGCAGCCTTTCCCTGCTGCCATAGCACGCTCGCCAGCGTCAGCCGTGCGTCGACGAAGCCGGGTTTCGCTTTAAGAGCGGCCCGAAGGTGCACAACCGCGGCATCCGCTTGCCCTTGCTGGGCCAGCACCCATCCCAACGCCGATTGCGCCTCCGCGTCATTCGGTGCGAGCCGCACCGCCTTCTCGAATTCGACCCTCGCACGCGCAACGTCCCCGCCCTTCAGGGCTTCCTGACCGTGCTGAAGCGCCAGCCGCTCAGCGGATTTCGCGGGAGCAGCCACCGTCTGCGCCAGCGAGGCAAAGCTGGCGGCAAAAATCACCGCGATGAAACAATAAGCGATGCTGGAAGGGGGCCGGAACACAATGAATGGAAAATGCTGTCGTCTCCGCATTATATCCAACACCGATGCGAGCATTCGTGTGGTATGACATAGGGCGGGCCCGCTTCGCGAGCCTCTGCGACCGGGAGGGGCCTTCACCATGCCAATATCGCGACGAGCTTTCTTGCAACTCTCCGGCGCCATCGCACTCGCTCCGGCGTGGACTCGCTTCTCGCCGTTCTCCGCCGACCCGGACAAGGCGGCCCTGTGTCACAAGCTGGCCTCCGACCCCCTTCGTCCCCAGTACCATTTGCTTCCCGGGCACAATTGGATGAACGATCCCAACGGCCCTCTCTTCTTCCGTGGCCGCTATCACATGTTTTACCAATACAATCCGCAAGCAGCAGTCTGGGGCAACATGAATTGGGCGCATGCCACCAGCCCCGACATGATTCACTGGCATCACGAACCGATTGCTCTTTCCCCCACTCCCGGCGGCCCTGACCGCGACGGCGTTTTCAGCGGCAGCGCCGTCGTCGACAAGGGCAAGCCAACGGTGATTTACACCGGCATCGCTCCGCCGGCTTCCGACGGCGAAGCCACTTTGCGCGACGGCGTGCACACGTGGCGTGAAGTGCAATGTCTCGCTGTCGCGCAGGACGACAGCCTGCGCACTTGGAAGAAGCGCGCCGAACCGGTGATCGCAGCTCCTCCTGCGGGAGTCGTGGTGACTGGCTTCCGCGATCCCTGCGTCTGGAGGGAAGGAAATGACTGGATGCTCATTCTTGGCTCCGGCATCCGGCACAAGGGCGGCGCCATCCTTCTCTACAGCTCGCCCGATCTGCGCCACTGGACGTACCTGCATACGCTGGTCGAGGGCTCACCCACCAACGATAAGAGCGTCAACCCGGTCGACAGCGGAGAGATGTGGGAGTGCCCAGACTTCTTCCCACTGGGAGACAAGCACGTGTTGCTGATTTCCACGATGGGCAAAGTTCGATGGAAGGTCGGCACCTACGCCCACTTGCGGTTCGCGCCGGAAAAAGAGGGCGTCGTCGATTGGGGCGCTTATTATGCAGCGAAGACCATGCCCGATGCAGACGGCAATCGAATTCTCTGGGGATGGATTACCGAAACGAGGCCAGACGCTGACTTGATCGCCGCCGGATGGGCGGGCGCCATGTCGCTCCCTCGCGTTTTGTCGCTGAATTCAGAAAATGAGTTAGAAATGAAGGTCGCGCCCGCTGCCTATCAACTCCGAACCGCGCACGCCGACATTGCTCCCAACGCCCCTCCCGCTTTACGCCAGAAGGTTCTCGATACTCTCCGCATCCACGATCTGGCCGCCGAGCTGAGCCTGGAAATCAGTGCCAAGGCAGATTCGTTTTCCATTTACCTACAATCCGAAACCGGAGAGAACTTCGCAACTATTTCCTGCCCCAACAAACCCGGGAGGACGAGAACTTCGCGTAAACACCGTGACGGCACCCCTATCCGGAGCCCCGGGATCCCCTTTGCACTTGCACCTGTTCCTTGACGGGTCGGTGCTGGAGGTTTTCGCCAATGGAATCACCGCGCTCACTGCGAGGATCTATCAAATCCCATCTGGCCGCTTGCGACTGAGAATAGAAGGTGACGCCGAACTCACGAAGTTCGACACCTGGCAAATGACTCCGATCTCAAAAGACCGCCTCACCGAATCGCTCTGCTCATGACGGGCCTGAGATCGAACGACACCATCACAATGACCGCTTGGAGGCGGAGATCGTAGCCAGCAAATTATCGTCCGCGCCTTCATCCACCAGACGTTTTCGGGCGCCGGAGCTTAACTTGAAGTCCACACCGAATTTCTGAACGAGGGTAGCCATTCGCTTGCTCGTAATCCCGCCTGTGATTCCGGTCTCGACCTCGGCGAGAGAGAAGGGCGCCGGTTTGCCTTGTACGTCTCTCGCACGGTTGGGCGGAGAGTGCGGAAGCGGTTGGGGCGGCGTTTGGGAGACCGTTGGCTCGGCGGTGCGCCAGTTGGCTTCCTCCGCCGATATCAATCCCTGGGCTAGCATCGTGGCCAGCGCATCCTGGGAAGCTTTATTTTGTTGCTTTGCCGCTTTGCGATACCAATCCGCCGCCTTATGCGGATCTTTCGGAAGTTTTGCTGCGCCGTTCTGATACATGTAGGCTAATGCAAATTCAGCACCAACGTAGCGTTGATCTGCAGATTTTTGTAACCATGCTAGCCCTTGCGCCGCATCCTTCGTGACTATTTTCCCTTCGAGATACGCTTTAGCCAAATCGTATTCGGCTATCGGTTCTCCCGACTCGGCTTTCCGCTGGAGTGTGGCAAAATCCTTATCCTGAGCCGACACAGTCGCGACCGCGATCGCGCAGGATATGACCAGTGTGAATATTTGGGCGCGGAAAGTCATGGCGACAACACTATCCTGCCTTCGCCAGGATCATGTCTGGCTGCCGATTTTAAGGATGCTCATGGGCGAAGTCAATTGCGGGCCTAGGTCCGGTTAAGACGTCCGCAATTGGGGAAAGGAGCTTGACAGTTGAAGGTTTCTGCCTCAGCATTCCCTGCTATGCAGTTCTGTGCCGGCCAGCCTGGATTCTCCGCTTTCTGGCCTCGGGCGTGATGCGATGAAATATTGTCCTACCTGTCAAAAGACTTATCCGCCTGACTACAATGTGTGCCCCGCGGACCAGACCGGTCTGCAAAGCGCTCACGAACTTCAGCCGGGGATGATCATTCGCAATAAGTACCAGATCCTGGCGCGGATCGGCGTTGGTGGCATGGGCGTTGTTTACAAAGCGAGGCACCTCACCTTCAACGAGGTATGCGCGATCAAGATCGTCAACGACGTGATTGCCGGGGACGCCAATTTCCTGCAACGCTTTCAGAAGGAAGCAGTAGTCACTCGAAAGCTCCGGCATCCGAATGCGGTCCGAGTGGACGACTTCGACTACACCGACGACGGCCGGCCCTTCATTGTGATGGAACTGGTGGAAGGCAAGGATATTGGCGAGATTCTTCGGGAGCAAGGGCTATTCCGCGTTCTGCGTGCGGTTCGCATTACGATGCAAGTGGCACGGGCGTTGGGGGTGGCACACAAGCTAGGAATCGTCCACCGGGATATTAAACCCGGCAACATTCTCCTCACTACTGATGAGCAGGGCGAGGAAGCCGCTAAGGTTCTCGATTTTGGGATCGCCAAGCTTCGCGAAGCTGTGGGTGACGCCAATCCAGGAATGACAATGACGGGCATGGTAGTGGGCACGCCGCTTTACATGTCCCCGGAGCAGTTTATGGGGAAGAAGACGGATGGGGAAATTGACGGCCGTACCGATCTTTATTCGCTGGGGGTTGTGCTTTATCAGATGGTAACGGCGCAGCTGCCATTTGAAGGAGACACGCTGTATTCCCTGATGATGCAGCACATGGAAGGGACGGTGCGGCCTCCGCACGAACTTGCTCCGGAGTTGCACATTCCAGAGTCCCTGTCGCGGGTGATTCTGAAAGCGATCGACAAATCGCGGGAGCAACGATTTCAAACCGCCGACGAGCTTGTGGCTGCACTCAATGAGGTGGCAAATGATCAAGTGGCGAGCGACGCGGCGCCGGAGCTTTTGAACGATCCGACCCCGAACATAGGCGCCACATCTCTGTTCCGTAGCTCCCAGGCAACGGCGGTTCCAATCAAAACTGGACCGTCGGTGGCCGCGAACGCGGTGACGCCTTCACTTTCAACCCGCGCGCCCTTAAAAGTGCCGATTGCGGCCCAGACAGAGGCGGCAGGCAGCGTAAGCGCCGCTCTGCCCGCAGACTCGGTGATGGTAAAGAGCGCCGCGCAACATTTGCTTCTTCAGCCGCGGACCTTCCGGCTGAAACATTTTCTGATGCTTATGGTTCTTGGCTTGGCGTCCGTGCTGGTTGTGGGCTTCGGATATCTGAAGTACCAATCGCTTCGGCGCTTGAGAATCGAAAGCGCAGTTACGGAGAAGCTGAACACCGCTCCATCACGAACCTTACGCCAGGCAGCGCTCAGAGTATTCGTGTCCGACACACGGGAGGTAGTACTCGACGGAAATGTGTCGAGCAGAGAGGACTTCACGTCAGCAGAAACTTTGGCTGCGTCCGTTCCCGGCGTTACTAGTGTGACAAACCGAGTCAGGGTGATTCCTGCGGTAGTTCCAGGCACGGTTCGAGCCGGAACTCCAACCGAATCTGGCGAGTCCCTCATTCAAAAGGGCATTGCACTCCTCGATGCCGGGGATTATCCCGCTGCCATCGATTGCTTCCGTAAAGCTGCAGCGGATCCCAACAATAAAGGGGCTCAAGAACTGTTGGACCGGGCGCAGCGTGCACAGCGGACTGAAGAGGAATTGCTGAAAAAGCGGCGATAGACGCCGCTTAACGTCACGACCCTTGGCTGAATGCCTCCTTCACAACTTGCGCCTCCGCTTGGTCGGCTGCCGTCTGCTGCTCTTGCAGGGCCTTCTCGGCGCTCGTATCCGGGGGTGGAGGGGGAACGTCCGAGGCGACAGGAACGGTCTCGGGAGCTTTCGGCATCCCGCTCGTCCCCTGTTTGGTGGCCAAGTCCTTCATACCTTTGTCAATTTGCTCCTGGAGGTGATTGTGCATTTCTTGCAGATCGTCTACCGATACAGCCACTTGTTTGCCCGCCGAGCAATCCGAGTTCTTACTGGCGGCAACGCTCACCGTCACCTTCCTGTCGTCGTCAGGCGTATCGGAGAGCCTTGTGATCACATCTCCTGCAGTGAGCTGGCATTCCTGGCCGTCGCCCGATACCGCAAGATCGGATGCAACCACGAAGGTGCGTCTGGCAGGATCGAGAGCAGGCGGCACTTGTTCGTTGCTCGCTGATGCCGGCTGCACTCCTGAGGGCGCCGGTTTCGCCGCAGCCTGTTCGGCGGCGAGTTGCGCTTTCACTTCTTCCGCAATGGCTGCCTTAACTTCGGGACTCAAAGTCACGTTCCCGGAATTGGCTGCCGAGACATCGGTGCTTTCTTTCCCGTCAAGTTGCTCCGCAGCAGCATTGTTCGCAGCCGTATTCGCGGCAGCGGCGTTCGCGGCAGCAGCGTTGTGGGCCTCGTGAGCCTCGTGGGCCTGATACGCCGCTTGTAAGGTTGCAGCGATCACGTAGTCTGTCAGCCAGAACGCAGCCGAGGGATAGACCGGATAGGGCGCAAAATATCCGCCGTAATATCCGTACCAGGGAGCGCCACCCCAGCCCCATCCGTAATAAACCGGCGCCGGCCAGGGGTTGTAGGCCCAACCGTAATACGCGGGTGCGTAATAGTACGCGGGATGGTAACCGTAATAGCAGCAATAGCCGTGATAGGAATAGGAACGGTAAACGGTGGTGTAGGTTACTCGATTGACGACGACAGTCCGAGAGACGTAGGTGTTCCCGTTGCGCGAGACGTAGGCGCGCTGGACATATCCCGAATTCCTGCCGGTGGTGACAATACGGGCTCCGTTGTGCGTGCTCTCAATCCTCCGGCTTCCGTTGAGGCCGTGTTCAATGTGCATGCCGTTCCGATTGATGGAGCGAATCTGTCCATTCGGCCGGATGTTCGCCATTCCGCCGCCCCTGAGCGATACCTGTCTTCCGGGAACGGGACGGTTAACGCTCCTAGCCATAACGCCGTTGCCACCCCTGCCCATGTTGCCGCCGCTAGTGTTCGTCGCGGAAGTGCCAGGCCTCCCCATGGGAATGTTTCCATTCCTGCCCATGGTTCCAGCTCCCGTTTTGCCGGTTATGCCCGCTCCGGTGTTGCCGGTGATTGCCGTTCCAGTTTTGCCGACCGTGGCGCTTCCAGTCTTGCCAATAGAGGTGCCAGCGGTCGTAACAGGCCGTGAATTCCCGGGCCTGATAGCAGTTGTGGTCGTGTGGGTGGGAATCGGCGGCCTGCTGGTCGAAGGTCGTACCGCCGGAGTAATGACGTGGGGGGTGCTCGGTTTTGGCGGGGGTGGGAGAGTCTTCGGCTTCTGCTGTGCTGCGCTCATGGCCGTCATTGGGCCGGCCAGTAACAGAAGAAGCAGTACTGATTTCCGCAGAATCTCTTTACTCGTGGAAAAACTGTTCATCGCGAACTCCTAGCGATCAAATGCTCTTTAAGTAGTGACTTTTCGAACGGAAACGTTTCACCTCAAAACAACTTTCACGTGACCCCGGATCCACGGTGGCGGCGCGATGACACTCCAGAACATGCGGATGTAGATTCCGCCGTTCCCAGCCTCGCTGAGGAGATTCCGACGGTCCCTAAATCCATGGACTGTTACATCAGGCGCAGCGACTCGGACTTCGCCTAACCTGTGGGGGATCCCTGTCACTGACTACGGGAAGCGTTGGCAATTTTGATCCGCGCGACCCGGCAAGTCAAGAGGAATTCCGGCATAGAGAACGAGGGAGCGTCGGCGGAACGTCCTCTGCCGCCTCCCCGACTGCGTTCTAGGGGTCAACTTCTGCCACGCATCGACCTTTAAGTATTCTTCGCGGCTGAGCTATCCCTGCGCGGTATAATCCTGCCTCAAGGCGCAGGATTCTTTGAAATAGGCGGCCAGTGGCGCATCTTTCAGAGAGGTCTGATTGGGCAGAGAGGTCTGATTGGGGTCGGGGGATTCCGAGAACCCATTCAATTCCGGGGGATTTGTAGACCAAGAATGAAATTCGGAGAAAAATACGAGCTTTTGGAGTCGCTGACTACCGGTGGGGTAGAAACTTTTGTCGCCAATGACAAAGTCAGGGGCGAGCGCGTTCTGGTGCATATTTTGGAATGCGAAGCACAAAAGCCGAATCAACCTACGGTGCAATGGGTTCTTGAGCAATTTCGCCATATTGCCCCGGAACCCGCTGGACTCGTCCTGGAGACGGGCCGCTACAGTGGCACGCTGTATGCCTACCTCGTCACCAAAATGCCGGACGAAGCCGCTCTGCAGAAGTGGGTTCAGCTGTATAGAGCTCAAGGGCGCGATACTCAAGACGCTCCAGCGCCTCCTGCCAAGCCGACGCCGGAGAGCGAGTCTCCGACCGCAGACATAACAGCGAAGGAACCTTCGCGAGTCCCTGGTTCGGTGACTCAATTGTTCCGGGAGTTTGACGCGGCGGCGAAACCGGCCGCGTCGAGCGTTCCATCGAGAGAGCCACAGCAGCCTCCCCAGCCTTCAGCGAGTGTGAAGTCCGCCGCGAATCGGTCTGCTGTTCCTGCGGAACCCGATTGGAATGCATTTGCCCCACCGATTTCGCCGGCGAAAGCTGAGCCTAATGTCAACAGTCCGGCAAGCTCATTCAGTTCCGCCTTCTCGCCTCGCAGCTTTCCTCCCGAAGCAGCCTCACCACCAATCAAGGAAGACCCAAATCCGGGCGAGTTCACGAACTTTTTTCAGGGGCCATTCCGCGCGGAAGAGCCGTTGAATGTGCCTGCCGTATCGCCGCGGCAAGTCGAGCCCCCGCGAAAATCCGTTGGAGAATTTACAGCTATGTTTAACTCGCCTCGTCAGGAAGAGCCATCGCCGGCAGCGGGCGTGGCGGGCAACGAATCTCCGGGCGCGGGATTCACAGGTTGGTTCAACAACCCGAATATTGCGTCGCGAACATCCGGCACGGCGGGGCCACCGGTCTCCAGTGAGCCATCCCTTGTCGAGGACTCATCTGCTTTCCCGGCACCTCGAAAGGATTCTTTCATTTCGCCCCAACCTGCGGCGTATGTCAGTCCAACGCCGCCCATTGTCCCGGTTCCGATACCGCCGGTTTTCTCGATTCCCCCACTGCCCACTCCGGCGATAGAAATGCATCCTGTGACGCCGCCGTCTGTTTCTCCTTCCGAGGGCGCAACGAACGCGTTTAATCACCCAGTCCGCGAAGCTCCTCCCATCCCACCGACGCCGCCAAGCGGTCCCAGCGCGTATACGCAAGTCATTTCCGTGAAAAGACCAGCAGGCTCTGCAGGCGCGCAAAAAGACGCGGCGCCAAGCTCGGGGCCGCCGCCCTCGTTTCCCCCCATGCCGTCTCTTCCCGCAATCGCTCCGCCACCGATGCCGGCCGCGCCTAAGATGCCCAAGATTGCGGCCCCCCCGGCGCCGAAGCCTCCCAAAGCGGGGCTTCCGGAGCCGTCCGTCTCGTATTGGCCGCTTATTCTGACCTTGACAGTGCTTTTCTTTATTGCAGCTTTACTCGTGCTTTACTTCGCGCTGAAACACTAGTGGGAAGCGGAGCGGCGATGCTTGGCTCGCAATTGCCGATTGAAGAAGATCGCAGCTTTTCTGATGCGCCATCGAAACTTAAAACCTTCAGTTCGCTTGCGGCAGAAGGATGAGCAGTTCGAGCGTGGGATTCGCGAGCTCTCCAGGGACGTAAGCCGCGAAGTTGCGGGCGCGGTTCACGGCTTCCCATGCGGGCCCAGACTGGTTCAGAGCGAAATATTGATACTTCAGCTTTACCGGGATCGCGCTGGGTGGACTGGTCAGATGCCGGAGCTGAATTCCGGGCAAGGCCTGCCGCACCAGATGATCGATGTGAGTGGCTGAACAGACCTTCACCAGTTGCGGCACTTTCTGGATGATGGTCTCTTCACTGGTTTCCGCGCTCACCGCCAGGTACATGCGCGTGTTCTGAAGATATTTGTCGTGGTCGATGGCGGTGGCATAAATCGAATTCTGCACCAGCTTCAACGGGAGCGACACCAGGTTGGTGGGCACGACGGTTTCCAGCAGAGAACGCAGCTTCTCATCCAGCTCTGAAAAAATTGGCCCGAGAGAATCATGCACGTAAAGCGGCAGATCGCGCGGCCGCATTTTTTGAGAAAACGTGGTGAGCGATCCGGCAAGTCCAACCATTGCGGAGTACAGCTCTTCGGGATGGCCCATCTTGCTTTCGTAGAGATGGGAAAATACCGGAAAGTTTGAGTTCACGGTATAAAGCAGCCAGAAATTCGCAATGTCAGAGGCGGTGAAGTCCGCCAGGCTTTGATTCTTCTGTCGGCGCGCCCGGCGGAAAGCTGCGTGCTTCTGGCGGAGAGCAGTTCGACTAAACCGCGCAGCAATCCCACTAAGTACTCGCTTGCGCCGATCTCGATGAGGGGCGGAATGAACCGGGGATTGAGCTGAAACGTGCCCGCGGCGGTCCGCTCCACATTGGCGACTCGAATTACAGAAGAACCTTCGCGGTTCTCAGACTCCGCCAATAGGCGCATATTCTTTCGCGCCACCTGGATCGGCTTCTCGCTTGTACCCGTATTCTCATCGCGAAACGCAGCCACTTCCGCCAAGTAGCGGGTACCTCCGTCTTTGCCCGTGGAGACATTGAGGCCGCGTTGGCGGTAGTCGGGAATCGCCAGGTAAACGTCCAGACTCTTCGCGCCGGGCTCGAAGAATTCTTCCAGGGACTTCGACGGCGGAGGCGGGATCGGCTTCCGGAATCTCGAACAGCAGCCCGTCCGGAAAAATTCCGGTGGCGCGGGTAACCGCAAACTGTCCTTCAGCCAGCAGTTCCGCATTAATCGCCAGTTCGCGAAAACCCCAAGGACAAAATTTGAGGGCCTGCAATCGGAAGTTAAGCGCATCCTCAATGAAGCGATCCTGCAGCTGGAGATGCTGGGGAGTCAGGAACGTACCCTTAGTCCAGAGAACTGGTTTTAGCTGCTTCATAGGATCGTGGCGCGGATCGCCGACCGGGGGCATGGAAATGTGTTGCAAGCCCTCATCAGCACGGGTGCCCACAATAGCAATTCCTGAGCCAGGAAGCAAAGGCAAATCGTTTGGGAAACAGCGCAGGCAACAGCCGGTCAGTTTGCGCGGCACAATGAGCGAACTAGCATCGGCTCGATCAGGCGCGACTGCTATTATTCCGAGGTATTGTCAGACTTCCACAAACCTTCCATAAACTTCAGCCAATCCTGAGTTCTGGAACGGAAGTGACGGGCCGCGGCGCGAGAAAAAACTGCGAAACCAAAATCGCCGCGGGCGCGGCGAAGAACCAACAGAATCTCTTCGTGAACCGCTTCTGGAATGGAGGCATCGCTCTCCAGCATCTCCAGCAACTCGAACATATCGGGCGCAGCCGCAATGAGACTGGCATTAGTGGAATCCACATCGGCTTCCAGGGACGCCACCGGCTGCCCACAGCGATCGATCACACGCGACCACTTCTGCGGATCGATGCGCCACATGCCCGAAGTCAACTTGGTTTTCGCCATCGTGCGACCCCTTCAGAAGGTGCCCCTTCTGTATATCTCTTCATCAATAGTGTAAGATGCCGCAGCTAACAGCAAGGTTACTAAGGTTCTTCGGGGGGTAACGGGCGGGATTCCCCGTAAGGGGCAGAGGACCTTCATTTTCCAGGGAAACGGCGCGACCCTTGCCGTTCTATGGCTGGCAGCCCGCCTGGTTCAGCAGAAAGAGCCCGCTCACATCCGATCGACAAAGGGTTTCAGCAGATCTTTCGAAGCGTTCCTCGTACCTTCATCTTCGCGCGTATTCGTACAAATTCTGCGGGCGGCAAATAGCGAGGGAACTGTGTGCTGATTTGTAATCCCGCCGCCCGGTCTCGATTTTTCGCTGCTCACCGCTCAGATTGTGAACCAGTTCGGGTTCCAGCATTCATCGCGCAACCGGCCGTTCATGCTTTCCAAGGAGGCGTCCTGCCTTGGGCAGTTTACTGAACATCATCTTACTTCCGGCAAGAGGGGCTTACCATTTTTACGTTTGTGACCTTCAGATGTCCATGCTCCGTATTGCGTTTGGTAGCGCCGGTGTCCTTGGCCACATCCTTCGCGTCTTCCTTCATGTTGTGCATCATCGCGTGTGAAACAACGCCCGTCAAAGTCACCGTATGACCCACGTGCTTTCCGAGATCGACTCGGCTGCTTTTTACTTCCCACATGCTCCCGTCATCTCCGTTGAGCACGAATTCGTTAGCGCTGTCTCCTTTTGACAAACAACCCGTAATGTCCCTGATGTCACTCTTCGATTTGGCGATTGCGGACGTGCTGAGAACGGCCAGTGCCAGACCGAGCAGCAGCCAGTTAGGTGATTTCATTTTTCTAGTCCTCCTTCAAAGGAAAGATGCGAATTTATTGAAGTAAATCAGAGTAGCTGTGAGCTTGAAAATACCAAAAATGCTGTATACGGAGGACGCAGTCGTCAATGAGCGAACGCCAAATTGCAACGCCTACTGGATGAATCGTTCCGGCGAAAACTCCCAAGTTCCGCTTTTGAGTCCCCCCCATTCAGCTCTAAATAGATAAGCGGAGCGAAGCTGATTGGGTTGCGTCAGTTGCATTCCTTACCACCTTTGCTAAAATGCCGTGCAGCCAACCGGCTGGGGGTCTCATATGCCAATGCAAGTTTGCATGGGAGCGAGCATGATGTGCACCATGGGGATGGCGCCGAGTTCGCTCGTAGTTCTGCCGATCAACCGGGTCATGACCGACGAAGTTCCAGACGCCAACATCATGGACTACATTCCCATGGTGAATATTATGACCTTCGGCATGTGCATGTCGCCCGCGAACCCGATGGTCGCCGCCGCGACCGCTGCCGCGATGGGCGTGCTGACTCCGATGCCCTGCATTCCCATGACGGTCGCCCCGTGGGTTCCGGGAGCTCCGACTGTCATGCTTGGCGACATGCCCACCCTTGATAATACGTCTACGAACATGTGCATGTGGGCCGGCACCATTAGCTTTGTCACGCCGGGAGAGTTCACGGTGATGGTGCCGTAGACGGACCAAGAGTACGCCTTCTGGCCCTGTGTCAGACGACTCGGGAAGCGCTTTCCTGTACGGTCTCAATGGTCCCCAGTGTGCCCAGATGAAAGTGCGACTCGCACAAACAATGGCGCAATGATTCCTCGGCGGCGCCGGCGTCGGGATCGGATTTGTTGGTTGTTGCTCCCGCGACGTGAGCAAGTTCGTGGATCAAAGTACAGGCGAGCACACGGCTCGTCTCGAAAAGGAGCGTGGGGTCGAGCCCGATATCGCGCCCCGCGGTGTCGGCGTATGGCAGGTCATCGTAGGAATGACTACCCTTCGGCTCCAGGCAGTGCACGACGATGTCATCCTCCAGCAGGACTTCCTTGAGCGTTTTTCTGCGGGGCAGCGTCTTAAAGTAGGCGTTGCACTTGCCGCCTGGAATGTTGGCGCGTTGCGTGATAAAGCCCCACGCATCCTGTAGCTGCTGACTTACATTGACACTCTTCGAAGCCCCTCCCTTGAATTGTGCCGTGAGCACCTCGTCCTCGAACGGACGGAATCGGTAAAATTGACTCAGAACGTTGGGAACTAAACCATGGTATTTCCCTTTGATATTGATAACGAGTGCCATCTCCAGCGGACTCCTTTGATGGACATTCAGGACGATTTTATGACTGTGATTCCATTTCGTCTCGTTTTGCTTTCAGCAAAGCGAACTGAAGGATCGCAGTCCACAGTAGTTCGAACCAGGGCTCTTTCCGAACACCTATAACTTCGTTCCCTTGCTCCCATCATCGGCCGTGTCTGGATCCTTCGGATCGTTGGGAGAATCAGGACTATCTGGCGATCCTCCGCTGGGGTCCGAAGTGCTGGCAGGAGAACTACCGCTGTTGAGGTATGCAAAGGGAGTTCCCGTGATATACACGCCGGTGGGGCCTAAATCAATGGAATTGGCTCCCGAACTGAGCGTGATTCCCAGGGGACATTCAATCACTATGCCCGTCTCCGCGCTGAGATGAATGCTCATGGCGCTCATCATGTACCCCATCGTGATCGAGTCGGCCTTTCCCTGAGTGACCGAGAGCGAGACGTTGCCAGTCACGCTCTCGCTCTGGTTCCCAGTGACACTGAGCGAGACGTTGCCGGTGACGCTCTCCTTCTGATTGCCGGTAACGTTGAGTGACTTGTTGCCCGTGACACTCTCCATCTGATTGCCGCCAACTTGCAGCGACATGTCGGAGTCGATCTTCTCGAAATGCTTTCCCTGGACATGCAAATGCTTGTCCGTCTGGATTTGCTCCACCTGGTTCGTGGTGACGATGAGATGGCGGTTGGCGCCAATGAATTCGCGCGAATCATTCTCGACTCGCAGATCCATATCCTTTTCGGCATTCATGAAGATCTGTTCCTGACCTTTCAGATCTTCAAAACGAAGTTCGTTATAGTTTGAAGCGCCTCCGCCCTTGGAACTACGTGACATGAAAGTACTCCGCGTCTGGTAATCGGGAAGTGTGTATGGAGGCATCTGGTCGGCGTTATAGACGCGGCCCGTAATGACCGGCCGGTCGGGATCGCCTTCCAGAAAACTTACCAGCACTTCCTGACCGATGCGGGGAATCCACATCGCCCCCCAGTTTCCGCCTGCCCAAGGTTGAGAGGTGCGAATCCAGCAGGAACTGTTTTCGTTCTGTTGTCCGAGGCGGTCCCAATAAAACTGCACGATGACTCGTCCGTATTTGTCTACCCAGATTTCTTCGCCTGATTTGCCGACCACCAACGCAGGCTGGGGACCCTGCACGAAAGGCTTCGGCGTCACCCGCGCCGGGCGGTACGTAACCGAGGCTGGGATGCATGTGAGATTGTTAGAGTAGGTCTCCCCACCCTGCGGGCCGGCGGTCGTGTAACTCTGTCCCGCCGAAGCAAAGTGCCGGACCTCGGTGACCACATAATTCGTGTTCTGGTCTCCACGATAATGATTCTTCAACTCAAAGGAGTAGCCGGACATCAGGCCGCGGCAGTTGCCCGCACCCGACACAACCATGTAATCCGCCTCCTCTTCCTGCATGCGGACCTTGGCCACCGTGTCGCCCTGATCTTTGGTGGTGTGCAGCCCGGGGTAGTCAAAAAGCTCCAGGGGCTGGCTTGCCGCGAGAGCCACCACCGTCGGATCATTGGCAAGCAAACTGGTGGACGGCGTCGTGAAATTGTAGTCGGTTACGGTGTACTTGCCGGTGCGGACTTCCTGTCCGACATGCCAGTTGTTGATCACCTCGGGATCGTCGAGGCCGCCGACCTTCAGGTCATAGCTCACCGGAGAACTTGGACACGCCGGAAGCGTACTGGACTGATCGGCCAGCACCATCGTGTGCTTTCCCTGGGTTGAATGATCGAAGTAGTAGAAGATGCCGAACTCTTCCATCAGCCGCGAGACGAAGTTGAACGATGTTTCGCGATACTGCACGCAATATTCGAGCTGGGGATAACTGCCCTTCAGACTGAGCCGAAAATCCTTGAAGTCGAAGAGATTGAATACCTGACTGATGATGTCAGGCACTGCCAGGTTCTGAAAAATACGGCAATCGGCCTGGCGAGTCAGAAACCACAGCCAGGGCACCAATTGGACATGGTAGTGGGTGAATAACCGCTCGTCGGTTTCTCCCTGGGTAAACCGGCTCACGTACCCATTGATGTAGCGCGGCGTGCCGTCAGGAAGATGAATGAGTGATCGATGACTTTCTTCCCGACGACATCGCTCAAAGGCAACGGAAGTGGTTCTCAAAGGCCAGCAGATCCAGTTCGTAGCTGAAGAAACGCGAAATTCCTTCGTATCCCGTCAACTCCTGCAACAGCAGTACATCTTTCCCCAGCGGAGTATCCACCGCAATCAGCCGGTGATCTTGACTGTAGCTTTCGTCTGGCACGAACCTGTCCTTCCCTTGCCCTGTCAACGGCGCACGAGGTCTGGCCCACCTGCACGTATCGGTCTTGCGCGGCCACCCGACCCTACTGATATACGAATGCCCCGTCTGCGCCGATGCCCACGTGAATTCGCTCCATGGGTTCATTCGACGCCATGCGTCCCAACAACTGTCGCGAAATATCGGGCAGCAGCGTGTTGGTCAGAATGTTATCCACGTTGCGGGCCCCGCTCTCCACTTCGGTGCACCGTCGCGCCACCTCATCGACCAGGGCAGGGTCGTAAAGTCAGTTCGATCTTGTGATTCTCCTGAATGCGGCGCTGGATCTTGCCCAGCTTCAGCCGGATAATCTGCTTCAGATTCTCGTCGCGAATGGGCAGGTAAGGAATCAGCACCATGCGCCCCAGAAATGCGGGTTTGAAGATCTTGTTGAGCTCCGGTTTCAGCGCTTTCACCAGACCTTCGGGACTCGGCATTGTCTCCGGGTCGGCACACAGTTTCGCCATGGTGTCGGTGCCCGCATTGGTGGTGAGAATGATGATGGTGTTCTTGAAGTCGATCTCGCGACCTTCGCCGTCTTCCATCGTTCCCTTGTCGAAAACCTGGTAGAAAAGTTCCAGCACATCGGGATGCGCCTTCTCGACTTCGTCGAGCAGCACAACCGAATAAGGCCGGCGCCGGACTGCCTCGGTCAGCACACCGCCTTCGCCGTAACCGACATAGCCCGGAGGCGAACCTTTCAAAGTGGAAACGGTGTGCGCTTCCTGGAACTCCGACATATTGATCGTGATCAGGTTGCGTTCACCGCCGTAAAGCAGATCCGCAGCGCCAGCGCGGTTTCCGTCTTGCCGACGCCGCTCGGCCCCACCAGCATGAAAACGCCGACTGGGCTTGTTCGGATCGTCGAGACGCGCCCGCGCCGTCGAGATGCGCTGGCTGATGATTTCCAGTGCGTGCGACTGCCCGATCACGCGCTGGCCCAGGAATGACGGCAGAGAAAGGACCGTGGAGATTTCGTCCTTCATCATTTTCCCGACCGGAATTCCCGTCCAGGCGGAGATCACCTCGCCGACAATCTGAGCATCGACCGCGACGCGGATCATCGGCGCTTCGCCCTGCAGCGCCGCCAGATCCGCCTCGGCCTGCGCCAGTTGAGCCCGCACCGCGGCCACATCCAGAGGCTTCGGGGCTTCTTCGACTGCCGACGCTGTAGCGGACGAGGCTGCAGCAGCCGGAGCAGTTGCGGCTGACGTGGCCGTGCCGCTGGAGCACTGCGCCGGCGACGCTAGGTATATCTGGTACTACCAGTGCGCGTCCCTGCGCATTGCCGTTCCTGCGAAGCCCGCCGCACTTTCCAGCTGCGTCCGGAGGTCCCGAATCGTCGTCACCAGGTCGCGTTCCTTTTCAAACCGCGTCCGCAAACCAGCCAGACGGGATTCGATGTCCGCGCTCTTCGTGGCGATTTCTTGCAGCCTCTCGCGATGGTCCGCGCCCACCACCGATTCGCGTTCCAGAATCCGCTTGCTGCACCGCGAAATCATCGATCTGCCGGACGCTGTCTTCAATGGCAGGGGGAGTGGCGCTTTGTCCCAGCGCCAGCCGCGCACAAGCCGTATCCAGCACACTGACGGCTTTGTCGGGCAACTGGCGCCCGGCGAGATAGCGATGGGAAAGATGTACGGCAGCCGTCAATCCCTCATCTAGAATGCGAACTTTATGATGCTTCTCCAGCGACGGAACGATGCCTCGCAGCATGGTCATGCACTGCGTCTCAATGGGCTCTTCCACCTTCACGACCTGGAAGCGGCGGGCCAGCGCCGGATCTTTTTCAAAATATTTCTTGTATTCCGACCAGGTCGTGGCCGCAATGGTGCGCAACTCGCCGCGCGCCAAAGCTGGCTTCAGAAGGTTCGCGGCATCGCCCTGCCCGGCTTGTCCGCCGGCACCAATCATGGTGTGAGCTTCGTCGATGAATAAAATGATGGGAATTGGCGAGGCTTTCACTTCCTCGATCAGGCCTTTCAAGCCGATTCTCAAATTCACCTTTGATGCCCGCTCCCGCTTGCAGCAAAGCCAGGTCCAGTGTTCGCACCGTGACATTGCGCAACGGCGGAGGCACATCGCCCTGCGCTACGCGCAAGGCGAAGCCTTCCACCACGGCCGTTTTTCCGACGCCAGCCTCGCCGGTGAGGATCGGATTATTCTGGCGGCGTCTCATCAGAATGTCGACTACCTGGCGAATTTCAAAGTCGCGGCCCAGCACGGGATCGACCTTGCCGGTCTTAGCCTTCTCCGTGAGATTGATCGTGAACTGGTCGAGGTTGGGAGTCTTGCCGCCAGGACGTGGCACCCGCAGACGGCGCGCCCGGTGCCGCTGCCGCCGCCGCAACGGCCGCCTGGGCCTCTTCGCTCGAATTGCCCACGATCGAGGCAAAGTCCTTGCGCAACGCGTCGGCCTGGATCTTCTGAAACTCACGGCTAACATCGCGCATGAGCCGTACCAGTTCGTCATTCGTCGCCAAGGCAAGAATGGTGAAGCCAGTGCGCACTTGTCCGGCGTTGAAATCGATCGAGCCCACGGTCCACGCTTCGATCAGCATCCGCATGAGCGTTGGGCTCAGTGCGGGCGTTCGCGCGTTGCCCGTCTTCAGCCTGTCCAGAGCCCGCGCCAGTTCTCCGGTAAGTCTGGAAGTATCGATCTCGAAGTGTTTGAAAATCGCGGCCACATCGTTGTCAGTGGAGTCGAGCAGCTTCGTCAGATAGTGCTCCACCTCGATGTCATAGTGCGTGCGTGCCAGACACAGTCCTGCCGCCGCTTCCAGTGCACCGCGGGTCGAATCGTTAAGTTTGCCGATCAGAGATTTCAGATTCATGTTGTCCCCCTTGTGCTGTATCGAGCGCCAGCACGGTATCGTCCGGATCCCGGCAGAAGGGTGCTGACTTTACCCACGACACCCAGCCTAATTGCGGGCCGGATGCGCCTTCCGCTCCCAAAGTGCAAGCCGGAACCTGCTCGCGCTCGAGAATCAGTTTGACCTCGAAATCCCATTCGTCGTTCGAAAAGAACCGCACCCATGCCCGCAGCGGCTCCCATGATTGCCCGTCGGGCAGGAAATCCACATAGCGTTCCAGCGTCAATGGACCCAGAACGATGCGCACCTTGGATTGCTGGTTCCACACCTCGTCGCCCACGACGGCGCCGAAACCGAGTTCTTCGCTCTCGCTGCTTTCCTCCGATAAGCGGCACTGGGTTTCACGATCCAGGCGATACCAGCCTCCGGCAAATTGCTCGATCTTCGACCGGCACGTCAAAGTAGTCAGCCAGAATCTGCTGCAAAGCCTGGGCCGAGCGCGGGTGCTGCGCCAGCAGGCCCGCATAATAAATCAGGGTATCGTCAGACACAGCCTGGCGGTCGCGCAAGCCCTCGGTGCCCAATCCCAGCAAGCTGAGCAGATGCCGGGAAAACAGATCGCGCTCGCCCTGCTCGTAAGCAACATCGAAGCGGTATTTTCTCCACGCCCGATAGAAGAGCGAAATGATCCGGTGATTGAAAATATCCAGGAAGTCTCGCGGCGAGGAGTCAGAAGCTCGCAGCCTCTCGATGATCAGCGACGTGTAAGGGTTGGGAAGAACTCCCTGGGGGCCGGTCAGCCCCATGAAATTGACGGTCATTTGCACCGGCTGATTTTCCGGCCAGTCCATGGCCTGGATCTGGCTGGCCGGGAATGCAAGCGAGGGTTGCACGGCAAAACGGGCGACCTCGGTTTCCGGGTGCGCGAACCGGCCCACCGACGTCCGCTCGGGAAGAAATCTTTCGAGCAGACGCACCGCCTGAAAGAAGTCGAAGGAGAAAGGCTCACGCCGGAGCTTCTCACCGACTTCGGTAGCGGCTAGATCAGAATGGATTGTCCCGCTCTCGGTGCCCACTCTTCTAACGGCTCCTTCCGTTGGCGGCTTCGCGCCACCAGTTGGCTGAAACTGTTCATCGACACATAAAGACCCAGGAACTTTTCGAGTACGCTAGCGAACAGGTAAGCCCCGCCTCCGCTGAACTGCTCTTCGTCGAATTCAATTTCCACGCGCGTGCCTCGCGCAAAACCGATCCCATGTTCGGAGATCACCCGCGTAAAATGCCGCCGCGCGTCGACCGACGTGATTCCGCTGATCTGCTTCATGGTTTCCGGGGAGTCGGAAAAATCGTATAGCTCAAGAATTTTCTGCAGCGCTTCTTTGCCTTCCTCCACGATGGAAAGATAGTTCAGTGACAATTGGGAGATCAACGACCACAGAGTCTTTCCGTCCAGCGGAGGGCGCAGCGTGCGGGTGGGCTTGTGCAGCGCGACGATGCGCTTGATCGCCGCTGTCCCGGTCATTTCGAAATCACCGTTCTCGCTGCCAAAGGGCAAGCGCGTAACCAAATCGCGATTGGTGCAGTTACAGCGCACCGTCACCGTGTCATAGTCGAGTTGCATCGGGCGCGCCGAAAGATCGACCAGAGAAAGGAAAACATCTGTTCCTTCATCGCCCTTACGCGTCGAAGGCGACCGGCTAATGTACCAGTACGCCGGAGTCGTTCCCTGCACGGCGTGCCCCTCCGAATAGAGCGGATGATAGGTAACGGTCGCATGAGTTTCCGCGTCGGTGCTGACCACTTCATTCACAGAATAGATTTCCATGGTCTGCCGGCGCCGGGCGTCGGGAACGATCGGATACTGATAGCGCGTCTGATCGACCAGGATGGGTTCCGCGGTCTGGGCAAATAAGTTGATAATGGGGGTGCATCCCAAGCGCAGCGTCTTGGCATTCACCGCGACTTCCAGGCGCTGATGGCGACCGTCCTGCTCAAAGGGCGAGATCAGGAATAAAATCTCGGCTTTCGACTTGAGGCCAGATTGCTGCAACTGCGACAGTCCTTTGAGACTCATGAAGAAGAACTTTTCTGGAAACGCGAAGTACTCCTGTAACAGGCGGTATCCAACAAAAGAACGCCTGGGATACGGCAACACGTCTTCAGCCTGGCCGAACCCCATGGGCTGAAGATTGCGCACAGGAAGTTCGCGCACAGGCGCTTTGGGATTCGCGGGATCGCGTACCAGGATCCGGACACAATTTCTGCACAGCAGTTCGTACAGACCGTGGACGACTGCACTTTCGCCGTTCAGATAAAAGGACAGCGTCTCCAGGTCGAGCTTGTCAAAGGAAACATCCGGGAAGCATTCCAATTCGACTCGCAGGACAGCGGCCTCGGACGCGCGCAAGGCGGGGCGAATGCGATCGGGCGTCATCCATTGTGCCTGGGAAACCTTGAAAGGCCACAAGGTGACGTCGTAAGAGGTCCGGAACTTGCACGGCACTCCCTCCACTGGGCGCGAATAGAGCACCGTTCCCTTCGGAATCCTGAGACTACTGGTCATCTTGCCCTGCTCCATATCGGTATGCAACTGCGCCACGGACATGGAGGGCACTGGCCGCATGTAGTGCGGGTAAAGGATATTGAGCAGCGCTTCGGTGATCTGAGGAAAATCGTCGTCGATCCGCAGGTGAACTCGCGCGGCCAGCAGGGCAAAGGCCTCCAGCATCCGCTCGACGTGAGGATCTTCGCAGCGATCTGGCTCCAGCAACAGCCGCGAGGCGATCTTGGGATATTTGTCGGCGAACTCCGCCCCGGTCTGGCGCAGGAATGTGAGCTCGCTCTCGTAATAATTTCTCAGCTCATTGCGCAAGGTCGGCTCCCTTGATTTCGTACTCGCCCTTGCCCAGTTCGAGAACCGTGTCGAAGCGCACAGGCTCCGGAGCCGGGTCCATGCAAAGCAGCCCTTCGATCACGAAGTTCACTGATCGATAATTGCCTTCCGCCATTTCCATTCGCACTCTGGCGCGCTTCAATCGGGGTTCGAAAACGGCAATGGCCGCTTCCATTTCCCGTATCAGGTCGCCATGGTCGCGGCTGGACAGCACCGATTTGGAAGATATGTCCGCAAATCCGTAGTGGTAAACAGAGCGGACAGTTTCACGCGCCGAGTCAGGAACAGGATCAATGGTCTTTCTGGTATTGAGCAGCCATTCCAGATCACGCTTCAAAGCCAGCTTCAGTTCACGCAAGGATTGCGCACGAGTAAAAGGGATTTCGGAACGGGTTTTCGGATCCCGGTCGATCAGCCGGTCCAGCACTGAGAGCGTAACCGGACCGGTGGCATCTCGCCTGGCCATGACTTACTTCCCGTCTCCCAGCGCCTGCGCTGGATCAAGTCGGCAGATGCGCTCAAATAACTTTTGCTGCTGGGCCTTATCTGCCTGGATCTTCGTACTCATTTTCATGATGGTAGCCAGGGCGCCTGCCACTACACCCGGATCTTCCCAGTCATCCAGCTTGTGGTTTTCGATTGCTGCGGCCAGATCGTCCAGAATGGGCTGCGCGACGTTCCCTTTATTGGTCGAGGCGCAGATCTCTACCAGTTGCATCCGACGGCGAAAGCGCTCTCGTCCCGAGCGCTTGCGTGTTATGTCCTGCTGCAGGATTTCGAACGCCTTCCGTTCCTGGCCATCACGCAACGCTTGCAACGCCGATGTGTAAGCATCTGTCGCCTGCCCCGGCCACCGCGACCCCACGCCGTTTGCACTTGCCGAGACCCGAAGCGGCGGTTCTGCGGAAGGGCTTTGCTCCGGAGCTCCCTGGCTCAACGACACAAGCCAGGCGCGTGTCTCAGCGTTGGCGGCTGGCGTTTCGTCCATCAGCGTGGCATCGAGCAGTTGTGGAATGTCGGTGATTAGGGCCTTTAGTTCGGAACGGATCGCTCGGGAAATCGCTTCGTATCCCCCACCCAGGCCGTCGCAAGCTTCGACTACAAAGCGCTGCAAATCAAGCCATGCGCGGCTGCAAGGCAGCGCCATGGCGCTCTCGGCTGCTTCCAGCAGCTGTTCGTACTTCTTGTCGAGCAGCAGCCGTTTCAAATGCCGGCGAAGGTCGGTGGGCGGAGCTTCGAGCCGCGTAGGATCCGCCAGGTCGATAGCCGCGCGCAACTCTCCCCAACGCAGCCCGCGCAACATTAGATACGAAGCTGGACTGGTGGGCTCACGCCGCCGCAGAAAAGCCGCCGCCTCTGCCACCTTGCGAATTGCATCGACGCGGTCGGCTGGTTCCGACGACGTTTCAACTGAAATCAGTACCCCGGTGCGCACCGGACCTGCTGCATCTGCCTGAGCTTCGCCTTGGGCAGCAGCATTCTCCGCGGTCGCGACGACTTCCACCGGATCGGGTTCCTTCTCCCGCTTCTTTTGCAAAAAGCCGTGGATCAGATGCCGGGTTGCTTCCAGGGCAGACTGTAGCGGACCAAATGCGGGTCCATCGCCGCCGAACTTCTCGTCGCAGGTTTTCTTGAGCTGAGTGAGCGTTACCAGGCAGGCGTCAAGATCCTGTTCAGCTTGCGCGTAAAACTTCTTGGGAGTCTCTTCAAAAGCCTTATCGAAAGCCTCCGGCGTAAGCTTGTTCTCTTTGACTAACGCGGCCCGCTTCTTCTTGGCCTCGTCCGTTTTTGCCTGGTCCTCGTAGCCGACGTCGCGGGACTGTTGGTAATCCAGCAGGCTGAAGGAAGCCTTCTCTACCACCGGGACGAGCTTCAGCGGGAGATCCAGCTTGGTTCCAACAAATCCCAAAGGCGCTCCTCGCGATTGGGCATCACCATCTTCGAGTTCCGGGTGTACCGTGTCCCAGAACTTATCGACGAAGCCAAAGCACAGCGCGAGACCATCCTTTAGCCCCCCGAAGCCCTTTTGTTTGAGCATCGCTTCTGTAAGCCAGGCGGCAAGTTGCAGATCTTTGGTTCGCTTGGTGAGCGATTCGGTTGCAAGCTTGATCACCAGGGGGTTCTCGGCAACCTTGCGGTCGCGCTCGGTCATTCCTGGCGGCGGCTGGTCTTCTTCGCGCCGCGCTTCTTTGATCTTGTCGTAGACCGGGTCGTAACGCAGGTTGGCGCCACTGGGATTGGGCCCTTCAATAGGGTTCAGCAGATCGTCGGGAAAAGGCATGATAGGTCAGGCGGCCACGGACGCTGGATTGAACTCGAGCGCGCGCAGTTCAAGCAATGGGATTTCCTCTTCGTCCACCAGCCACATCTTTTGGCCGAACGGAACTTGGTACTCGTAGCCCTCGGGCTTCTCCCATACCGTGGCACGCCCCAGGCGCACCGCCTGATCCGGGTTCCGCCAGGAGAAGGGCGCAAGAACTGGAAGCAGCACCTCTCCGAGTTCGGTCCCCTTAAACGAAGGCGTGGTCCGGACCGCTGCCGGCGTCCACAACAAATCACGCAGCCGCTTGGGAGGTTCAATCTGGATCGAGGCCACGTGCTCCAGTGGAAGCAGCAGATAATTTCCCGCCGCAAACAGTTCGAGGCGAGGGCCAATTCTTGGATCGGTATCGGAGAAGGCGGAGAACTGTTTCCCGTTGATCATGCCCCCCCGGCCCGACTCGGCCTCATCCTTCGGTTCGGGAAACTCGCCGCGAGAAAAAAGATCGTGGCGCTGGCGCTCAGCATAGAGCGCGCTGCGGTACAGAAGCACACCCATCTCGCTGGTCGGTCCGGCCTGTCCCAGTACTTCGAGTTGTTTGTCAGCGCGTTCGTATTCCCCGCCGAAGCACAGCAGTTCGAACAGAAATGTGCGGCGTTTCGTATCGGTCGGGTTGTCTCGCAACTCCGCACCCAAGGCCTTGATGGCTTCGTCGAGGCGTCCGGCTTTATAGAGTTCTAGAGGATTCATGAGGCGCTCACGCTTGGAAAAAAACCCGCACCCGGAGGGAGATCCCTGCTCCGAAAGGGCGCGACACTGTCTTTGTTTAACAGGCCAACATCATACGGAGGCACCCCCGAGACCCGGCACTTCGCCTGCCACGGAGATGCCTCCAGATTTACCTCAACATCGAATGCTGCCGGTCTTAGGACGCGACACCAGTTCCGATGTTGTAGGTTGCCGTTCCAGCTGAGGTCGTCGAGCCGGTAGAAGTGTCCTGAGTAAAGTATTCGTACACGATCTGCTCGTACGCGATGCTGACACTCTGGGAGGGCACGCCTTCAGCGCCCCCGCCTGTGCTGTGACTTGTGATGAAGCAGTTTGTCATGGTAATCACGATGTATTTGTACGTGCTGCCTCCACCTCCAGCCTTCATTCCTGTGAAGACGGTCGACGCGACGTGAGTGCCGCTGTACAGATCCTTCACAATCTGCCAGCTGGAGGAGTCCAGCGCGCAGGTAAAACTGAAATCCGACAACGAGCACTTGCCCGCGGCCAATCCCTGGCCGCCGACGTCTGCCGGATTGCTCGCGCCAAACGAATAGCTGTCCAACTCAATGTTTTTGGGCATGTTAGGGTTTTGCGATTCACCGTTAACCCCATCGATCAGCAGATAATAATCACTTGCCATGTGCAATTCCTCCTCAGTTCATACAATTCGAGAATCAAAGATCCATTCGAATCCTTGTTTGCCGCACCCGCAGACCACACGGGGTTATTTCTTCGCAGACGCCGGCAACTCTGCAACCAGGCGAAGCGATACATTGAGCTCGTCCAGTTGAAAATGTGGCCGGAGATACGCAACCGCACGGTACACCCCAGGCTTGCCCTTCACTTCTTCGACATCTATACGCGCTTCCCGCAACGGATATTTGGCTTTAGTCGCTTGGTTCGCCTTGTCATCCTGAGTAACGTACTGGCTGATCCAGCGGTTGAGGAACCTCCAGCACTCATCGCGCGACATAAAGCCGCCGATCTTGTCGCGCATCATCGCCTTCAGATAATGCGCGAACCGGCACGTAGCCATCATGTACGGCAGCTGCGCCGAAATGCGCGCATTGGCCGTGGCCGCATCGCTGTCGTACAGCTTCGGCTTGTTGCAGGACTGGATGCTGAAGAATGCAGCCTTGTCGGTGCCCTTGCAGTGCACCAGTGAAACCAGTCCCTGATCCGCCAGCTCTTTTTCGCGGCGGTCGGTGATAGCGATCTCGGTTGGGCACTTCAGCGCCACATCGCCTTCGTCGGTGCGGAAGGTGTGGGAAGGAAGCCCGTCGACCAGGCCGCCGCCTTCGACTCCACGAATCGCCACGCACCACCCGTAAGTAGCGAATGCCTGCGTCATTTTGGAGGCGAGTGCATAGGCGGAGTTGCCCCATAGGTACTTGGAGTGATCCGTGCCATCGACTCCCTCTTCGAAGTTGAAACCCTCCACCGGAGCGGTGTCCCGGCCGTAGGGCAGACGCATCAGGACGCGCGGGCAAGTCAGGCAGACATACTTCGAATCCTCGCTCTCGCGGAAACCCTTCCACTTGGCGTATTCGGTGCTGTCGAAAATCTTCCCGATATCGCGAGGCTGGTCGAGGCTGGTAAAGCTGTCCATGTTCAACAATTCCGACGACGCTGCCGAAAGGAATGGAGCGTGGGCGGCGGCCGCAACCTGCGAGACTTTCTCCAGCAATTCCAGGTCTTCCGGATGTTTGCTGAATTCATAATCGCCGACGAGGGCGCCATATGGCTCGCCGCCGAAGAGGCCGTACTCTTCCTCGTACACTTTCTTGAACGCCGCGCTCTGATCGAATTCCGGAGCCCGCTGCAGATCCCGCAGCAAGTCCTTCTTCGACGCATTCAGAATGCGAATTTTCAGTTGCGTGCCGGTTTCCGATTGGTCCAGCAGATACTTGAGTCCGCGCCAGGTGGATTCCAGTTTTTGGAATTGAGCGTGGTGTAAGACCTCATTCAACTGAAGCGAAATCAGATGGTCGATCTGCGCTACTCGCGCGGTTATCATCTGATCGGCGTCGCGCCCGAGAGTCATCGACCCTTCGAGCACCTGGGCAACGAATTCCTTGATCAGGCTCTTGCCGCGTTCGCGCGCGCTCGGATCGCCAAACCGCCCTTGTTCAACAATCTGGTCGAGAATACTCGACTCCGCGGCCTGCTCTACAACAGCCGCACCACCAGCAACTTTTTGGGTCTCAGGCATTGGGTTCTCCCTTCCCGACTTCGGACTTGAGTTTGTCGAGCTTATCGGTCTTGCTGACCGCGTCGAGCAACGCGTCGTCCAACTTCTCGTTGGTTTGCAGCGTGCCCTTCAAATCGTTGAGCCGCGTGCGCAGGTCGAGCAATTCCTTGAGAGGCTTCACTTGCCGCGCCACCTGCTCCGGCTCGAAGTCCTCGAGGCTCTTGAACCTCAGATCAACCTTGAGTTGTCCGGCGCTGGAATCTTCGCTCAGTTTGTTTTCGACCGCGAACGATAAGTGCGGCTTCATGCTTTCTAGGACGGAATCGAAATTGTCGGGTGTCACCTCGACAAAGCGGCGCTCTTTGAGCTTCGGTAGCGGTTGCTCCGGCTGCCCGGTGAAGTCTCCAAGGACGCCGACCACGAAGGGCAGTTCTTTGATTTCAATTGCGCCTCCGGTCTCGACATCATAGGTAATCTGAACGCGGGGCGGACGCACCCGGTCCAATTTGTGCTGTGTGCTAGGTTTTGCCATATTATCTCCCTACCTCTTCGAGTTTTCGAGGAAGTGCTGTGTTTAGCTCTAGTATTCCGAACTGGCAGTCAAACCGGGGGACGTGACGGTCAGGCGATCCACCCCTACGGGAAAGTGGCCAGACCTCTCGCCATCTGACCGTTCGGGTCGTGGGGTAACGGTTTATCACAAGCCCCAATCGCAGTCAAGCATGAACCAAGTTTTTTTTTGAATACGCGCTTCCCCCAGGGAAAATCGATACTCAACGGGCGTATTACCACGAAAGGATGGTGTTTCTGACGGGTCAAACGTTACAAAACCAGCGTCCGGCTTGCCGGCATGTGCCCCTTGCAGACGACCAAGATGTCTGGCACATAGATGTCTGGCACATATCTGATATCCAAAATTGCCTCAGTCGCCAACACCGCGAAGGACAGCCACCTCTGATGCATTGTTTTTGATTCCCACGGGGAATGGGGCGCTAGTAGCATAGGCCCCGGCATTGGACGGGGTGAAACCCCGCTATTCACCGCCTCGGAGGGCAAAACTTCTTCGAGGTAGCCGGCTACATTGCTTTGCGACTACTCTTGCCACCGTCCCGCAAGCTCCCGCAGCGGCTCGGCAATCGATTGAAATCTCATGACTCGCACCCGATCTCGATCCTTGAACGAAACCAACGGAATCAAGCCCTCATCGAGAAGGCGCTCCGCCGCATCTTCGGTGATCAGTATCTCGGCGCAAGGCTTTGACTCGGACTCACCATCTTTTTGATAGATGTGGAGAGGTAGCCTATCGATTTCGGTCACCGCGTCGGGCCTCATTTGCCATCCTGCCTGGCTGAAAGACTGGGCCAGCACCATTGCGACGGCACACGCGGGATTCCCCCATAAATAGTCTTCGTGCACCGGCAGCTCTGGGAATTCCTCGAAATCGAACGATTCTAGCGGAACTGTATGCTTTCCGTAGGGCAGACGCAGCAGGAACCGCGGCAGCGCTAATCCAACTGAGTCGGCCTCGGGTCGGCGCCGGAGTTCGGCCCAACCACCGGCTACCTCCTGAGGCATTTTCCAGTCTCGGGGATGCGGGTTGAAGGCCAGAGAAGAGCAGCCTAGCAAGCTAGCGCCGGCTTCGGCAACGAAGGGTGCGCGCGCCCGATGCGCGATCTGCGCCATACGGGATAGGAGTTCGGCATCTTCGATCGCCGATCGGAAGGTGTAATTCCCCACGATGAGCGCCCAAGGCTCGGCCCCTTGGGTCTCAACGCTTTGCTCCACCAGCAGGCGATAGATTCCCGTATCCTGCAAGTCCTTGGCGGACTTCAGGTCGGCAGCTAACTCCTCCTTCGAAATATCGATCACATAAAGCTTGAGGTTTGAATCGGTTTCAAGTTGCCGCACGAGAAGAAAAATCGCTCGCCAAATCGCCTCCAAGGCCTGGAAATCCCGGTTATGGAGAACCGCCCTCATCAATGCGCTAACACCGCGATCGATCACGCTTAGGATCTCCGGCTGCCGGGCATCGGGCGTGCTCACCACATGCTCCGCGGCGACACGTTGCGCGAACTCGCGGACTTCGTCGGGCTTGCGACTGTACCTATCTTGGGCGACGCGAGATTCCGTCTGCTCGATCATTTCGTCCAGCAAGCTGCCGGAAGCCAGCCGAGTGGCGCTGGGCGCAACGGCGGGCGATGTATCGGTCTTCCGCGTCTCCGAAACCGATCGGCGAGCACGCAGCCCCAGTTCATCCGCCGCTTGCTGAAATGTCGACGGATCTTGCAGGCGGCCTCGCAAGTCCCGCAATTTTCCGAAAGCCTCGAGATGCTGAAAAATCCGATCCGGATGGAACTCCTCGAGCTCAGAAAAATGCAAACGTAACGAGCCATCCCCAATCGCCAGCTGAATTTCAGCCCCAGTGCGGGATAACACGTCGTCGAAGTTGTCCCGATCCACTAGCACGGCGCGTCGCTTGCCAATCGTCTTTGCTTCGGAGATCCCACGGTTAGCACGCCCGCTGAAGTCACCCAGAATCGCGATGCGGAAGGGAGTTTCGGGAGACGGGCGGGCGCCCCAACTGTCTCCACCGGCCGTCAGGTTGATGCCACCGAAGTCGAATGGTTTCGGCATGGACGACTCCTTGGGGAGGAACGCTTCTTTGATTTAAGACCTACTGCAGCAAGTTAGAACTCACACTGACCAGCCTCGAACGCACGACAGCTCGCCGTCATTCCTGGTCTTTCATTGTCGACCTTTCTGAATTAGATCAAGCTTGTGCAGCCCTTCTTTTGCGTCCTGATTACCAGGCTGCAACCCCTGGATCTTGCGAAACTCTATGCGCGCCTTATCGTAGTTCCCCGCTCCGGCGTCCGCTTGGGCCATTTTGAGGAGGGTGGGAATTTCCTTCTGCGACACACCTCCGGACTCCTCAGAATAGGGAGTAGTCGTCTCCGGAACATCTTTCTTCGCGCGAGTGTCGACCGACGCCTTGTCGGGCATTTGAGGCGGAGCCGCCACGGACGGCTTAGCCGCTGATTTAATAATCGGCGGTTTGACAATCTGCGGTTTCGCAATTTCTGTTTTGACAGTCTTCGATTCCAGCTGCGTCTGCGTGGCGTCCGGTTCGGTCTTGGGAGGCGGCTGTTTGTCCGGGACTTCCGTTGCACCCACCTGCTCTTGCTGCACTGGAATTGGAAGTTTCGAAACGTGCACCGGATGATTAAGCACTGCAATCAGCGCCCCCACCAGGACCAGCACGACGGCCCCAAGAATCACTCGCGTGCGCGTGAGGAAGGGCAGCTCTCCGAACTCCTCTAGTCTTAGCTCTGAGGAACTGCCCGAGCTTTCCTGCAATTCTTCCGGCGCCGGAGCATCCACGGCTGGCGGGACGCCTTCGCTGTTTGGTCCTCCCCGGGCTAAGGGCGAATGAACGATTACGGTCGCCCCCACCAGCGGTGCGTCACCGTTTTGCGGTTCGGCCTCATCGCCTAATGAATCCTGGAAAAGAGCGATTTTTTCCGGGGCCGTCCACACTAATTCCTTCAATTCAGTCTGCCGGCCTCCCATGACAGTTGAGAGGGCAGGGACAGTGCGAAACTCAACACCCGGAAAATCGCTCTGATGGTCCGAGATATTCTGAGCCAGCAGTATCTGACCCGGCTTTGCTTGCCGGAGCGCCTGCTGGGCTGTGTCGGCGCTAAAACCGGCGGACTCGCCTGTTTTTGTCCTTGGCCCATAAAGCAGAATTGCTGCCCCAATGCGTTCGCCTGGGCGGCATGCCAGAAACTCCAGCATCGATGTTTGAATCCGCTTGGCAGCAACAATTGCTTGCCTGGAACTCTTGAAGTGCGCGCCCATGATTGCGGGCGATTCCTCCGCAATCCGGCCATGGCTCGCACCCACCAGGTCCGCAATCATGTACACCAGAACGCTGTCGGTTTTCCACGACAGGCAGGCCCTAGGCTCCGACCGTTCCGGCCCCCACAATCGGAGCACTAGATCGGTTGCATCTGGGGATTGGTCAGGATTTGCAATTTCGAATTCCCGGCTATCGGTTTTCTGCTCGTACTGCGGCATGCTCTGCACTACCAACCGTCTCCATGTCGGGATGTAGGTTACTGCAAAACGCCGGGCGACGCAAATGTTTAGGGTGTGGACGAATGGCACTCTTGGGCGCTGCATCCACCACTTACGCGGGCTTGACTTCGCGCAAACAGTGAGTATGATACGGGACACTTGCGTAGGCGAATCTATGGCGTACGCCGTCACCCCGGGGTTTTTATGCCGCAACGTCTTCTATTCGATGTACAGCTGTGTCTGCTATCTTTTGTGAAAAGGGCTGCAATAGCCCTTATATTCATTGCGTTCACGGGTTTAGCAGTTCACTCCAAGGAAGTTCCGCTCACCGCCATCGAGCTATTCGACGGACCAAACGGGGCCGCCTTCGTGCAGGTAACCGGACTTTTGATCAACGGCAAAGCCGAGGTTCGTTCCTGCGGAGGAGCGACAGAGATCAACAAGTCCACCTATGGCAAGCTTGCAAAGATTCAACTGAATTCCGCGGTAACGTCGTTGGAACGCGACGCCAAGGGAACCATGAATCTGACCCGCGGTTCCGCAGCGGAGTGCGTGGTCCCATCCAATTTGAAATTCGACAAAGACGAGTCGCTGACGCCCGCACAACTGGCCGAGCGTGCAGTACTGACCGGACAGGTGGTCGGTTCTTCGCCGGCGGGAACCACGGCTGTCCCCCCGTTCAAACCGACCGTAAAGATCGTATTCGTTCCGGCTCCTGATACGGAATTCGCCGAGTTTCTTCGCGCCACGCGGGCTCATTCGGTTGCCCAGTGGCAGGACTACCTCTCACGCTATCCAAAAGCCGCGCATATTGATCTCGCCAAGCAGTCGCTTGCCGCTCTCTTTTTGAAAGAAGGCGAAGACGGATTAGCCTCGTACCGCAGTTCCGTCTCCACCAGTTCGCCGAATTATGCTGACCTCAAGACAGCGCAGTCGCGAGCCAATCAGGCGCACGAACTGCTCCCCGCCAATGAAGAGGCAACCAAACTCCGAGATAACGTTCACACAGAGTTGGTGCTCATTGCCGATAAAGCCCGCGCTGAACTACAAGCCTACAAGCAAGCGTTAGCCGGGCACACAGCCGGATATATCCATCTAGCCAATGCCCGCCAACTGGCCGACCACGCGTCGGAAGTCGACCCGCATTTTGACCAGAGTCCGAGCCTACAGAGCGGGATCGCAGCGGAGAGCAAGCGAGTCGACGCCGCCTTGCGCAGTGCGGAATCGATGATTTCTACTCAGCACTACGATCAAGCGGTAACCGCTGTGGCGGAGTTTCGAGCCTTCGCCGATGAAGAACCGCGCATAGCGGCCATCATCGACGGCGCGTACAAATATCACTTCGACCGCGGCAAGGCCGGCGCAAGCGAACAGAAGTGGCAGGACGCCGTGCAGGAATATCAGAAAGCCTCCGAACTCAAGCCCACATCCGAATCAATATCTGCGCTCAAGCAGGCGCAAGCAGAATTTCAAACCTCCACGAACCAGGCTGCAGCGACTGCGGCCCTACAGAAGAGCTCAGCCTTCGAGCAGGACAAACGCTACATTGAAGCTTACGAAGTTCTCGCCAACCTTCCCGATGCCCAGCGCGCCTTGGTGAAAGATCAGATGCAGGCGCTTCAGGTGAATTACGTCACCAGTGCCTCGGACGAAGCGAAAAAACTGAAAGACGCTCACACCCCGATTCAAGGGCGAGCCGATGAGGTCGGCGTGCTGAAGGCATATGACTATCTGCGGCGCGTCAACAGCCTCCAGCCTGACGATCAGGACCTGAAGCTCCGTCTCGACCTAATTGCTCAAACACTCAGCGACTACTATGTCGCGCAAGCGAAGCGATATCTTGATAAGCCGCTGGGATCGGGAGTCGGCCTCGCATGGCTGTACTTGAACGAGGCCCAGCAGTACCAGTCGAACCGCGACGACATCCGCGACGAACGCACCAAGAACTCCGCCATCCACAACGTCCGTTCCACGCTTTCCATCAAAGTAGTGTTCCGGGACCAGACCTCGCGGCGAGATAGCGCGGGTTTCGCCGATCAACTTTCCGACGCAATTGCCACCGGTCTGGAGACGACAAACCTGCCCGTCAGAATCGTCCGCGCAGCCGATGCCACGCCCGTCGAACCCAATTTCCAACTCATCGGAGACGTGCTGGAACATCGCCCGGTTACGAAAGTCGGCGTGGAGTCCGTCGACTCGGAGTACCGTGCCGGCGAGAGAGAAATACCAAACGAAGAATGGAACCAGGCAAACCGCGACTACGAAGCCGCGAACCTCGAATTGCAGAAAGCGCAAAAGGTCCTGGAAGGAGCTCAGGCGCACGGGAAAAAGAAAGAAATGTCAGTCGCAAACACTGTCGTCGAAGATGCTCAGAAGAGAGTCGAGGAATACCATCGCAAACTCGACTCCATTCCCAAGACAACGCAGAGTGACGTCGTTAAACCTTATCGGTATACCCGGAAGACGATCGACTTGAGCGTTGTCGTCGATGTTGGATTCCGCATTGTGGATTCCAACGGCAACACCATCGCCATGACGCCGTCGGTCAAAAACGCGGCGCAGAAGCAGTTCGTGGTACTGGAGAACGTGAAACCGGAGGATACCAAGAACGTCAAACAAGCCGGTGCGCCACCCGATGAGGCTCAGTTCCTGACCGATGTGGAAATCGCCGCCCGTATCGCCTTGATCAAAGATGTAAGAGACAAGGTCGAGCTACTCCCCAGCAAGATTCTGGATCAAGCGCGCAAGAAACTGATGGACGGGGATACGGAAGGCACGGCTGAAGCCTATATTCTCTACTTGAATTCCACTCCAGACGCTCAAACCGCGGAACGCGATGAAGCTAAGAAGTTCTTGCGGGAACAATTCAATATGAACTGGCCGGGCAGCCCCGCCTGATTGGGGACTAACTTCGGGCTGGCCCAGCCAGGCCGGCAGTAGTAAACTTGTTGGGTTGTTTCGGCCTTGGCGACTCCGTCGTCATTCATGCCGAGGAAGGCGCCCCCGCACCTTCGCAAAGTCAGACTGATTTCCAGTGAGTGCTCCAACTATAAAGCGTATCGGAAAGTACGAGGTGATCGACCTTGTCGGTCGCGGCGGCATGGGTCTGGTCTATCGCGCGTTTGACCGCCAACTGAATCGCGAGGTAGCGATCAAGACCGTCACCGAGGGCTTCACCGGCGACCAGGAAATGCTGCAGCGCTTCTATCGGGAGGCTGCCAAAACCGCTGCTCTCCGACATCCAAACATTGTCATTGTTTACGATTTAGGCGAGCAGGATGGCTTTCCCTACATTGTGATGGAATATCTGTCTGGCGATCCCTTGGACCGTCTCATTCAGTCCAGCGAGCCTCAGCCCCTTTCCTTCAAGTTGAAGATCATTGAGCAGGTGTGTTGTGCGCTGGGATATGCCCACCGCAATGACATGATTCACCGCGACGTCAAACCCGCCAACGTGATCGTGCAGCCGGACGGTGTTGCCAAGCTGTTAGACTTCGGCATCGCGCGGCAGGAGAAAAACGACGGGCGACTTACCCGCACGGGGAGTGTAATCGGCACCATCCAATACATGGCGCCCGAACGCCTGAAAGATGCGGCCTTCGACGGCCGTTCCGACATTTTTTCCGTTGGCATCATGTTGTTTCAGGTGTTGACCGGGCAACTGCCCTTCACCGGCGACTACAGTATCGTGCAGAAAATCCTGACGGAAAAGCATCCTTCCTTGGGCCAATTCCTGCGCGATTATCCTCCCGCTCTGGATGACATTCTGGACCGTGCTCTGGCAAAAAATCCAGCGGACCGTTATTCCACAGCCGACGACATGGCCGCCGAAGTCGCTTTGCTAGCTGACGAATTGAAGAAAGAACAAGTCGCGGATTGGATACAGCGCGCAGAGCGCCTGGTGCAACAGGACCAATACACCACGGCGCGAGAGGTCCTATTGCGGCTGTTGAAGGTCGATGGCCAGCATACCAGGGCGCGCCAACTGATTGCGCAAGTGCAACAGAGCCTGGCTTCGCGACAGCGCGACGAACAGATCCGCCAATTGCGGAATCAAGCCGAAGAAGCAAGCAGCGCCAAGCGATATGAAGAAGCCTTCCTCGATTTGCAGGAGGCGTGCCGTCTCGATCCAGCAAACTCGGAACTGTCTCAGCTGCTGGAAGCGGTTCGCCAGAAGAAGCTACGCAGAGAACTGGTCGACGGATACTTGCGGCAGGCGGCGACGGCTCGCGATCGCGGCGATATGGAAGCAGCCCAGGCAGGAATCGCGAAGGCTAGCGGGGTCGACAGCGAGGATTCACGGGTTCGAGCCGCGCATGTTTCGCTGGTGCGTCTGATGGAAGACGCCGCGCGTCAGGCGAAAGCGGCAGAGTTGTTGGAGAATGCGCGCAAAGAAATCGGCGCTCGCCACTTTACCACTGCCATGGAAGTGCTAGCCGAGGCGGAGCGCGTCGATCCATCGAATCCCGAACTGATCAAGTTGCAGGCCGCAGCCAAGTCCGGCCGCGACCAGGAACATCGGCGCAGAATATTGGAAGAACTGCAAAATGAGGTTTCGCTCGCTTCCACGCCTGAGGAGGTTGCCCGCGCTGCGCAACTCGTAGACCAGGCCCTGGAACGCATGCCCACAGAGCCGATGCTCATCAAATTCAAAGGGCAACTGCGCGAAGCGGAGATGCGCCGCCGCGTGGACCAGCTGGCATTGCAGTGCCGTAGTTTGATGGAGAGTTCGCCAGAGGAAGCGTTGCGGCTGGTGCGCGAGGAACTGCTGCAAGCTCCGGGAAATGAGCGCTTGTTGGCGCTGCAATCCAGCATCGCCGATCAAGTCTCGCAGCAACGTCTGGAGCAAGCCCGCGCCCAGTATTTGACTCGGGCCCACGAAGCCCTGAGCAGCGGCCGGTACGTGGAGGCTTTGCGCCTTCTCGATTCTTGCCGGAAAGCAGGTATTTCTTCGCCGGAAATCACCGAACTGATGGACCTTGCGCGGCAGGAAGCCGATCGCCGACTCAACAATCGCCATCTCCAGGGTTTGCTCAAGCAGGCGCAAGAGTTAATGGCGCGGGAATCTTATGGCGCTGTGGTCGAACTGCTCGCCCCGGTCGCCGAAGAACCGGGAGCGGCCTCTCTTCTTTTCCTCCTGGAAGATGCGCGCAACCGACTCCAATCGCTCCGACACGATATCGACGCCTCCCTGCAGATCGTCGACCTCCTCAATACGCAGGAACAGTATGCGGAAGGGATTAAATTCCTGGAATCGCAGCCGCCGTCAGTTCTGCATTCCGATCCGGTTCAGACCGCACTGAAGCGCTTGCGCGAAGCCAACGACAATGAACTAGCCGTTCTGCAGGCTGTGGGCAAAGCTTACGCGACACTGGACCGTTCCGACATCAGCGCCGGCGCTTTGCAGAATCCGGCGGGAAACGCCCAATCGACGCTGTTGACGCGCATCGTCCCGGTCTTCACCTCCCGGCGCAAATCCGTGGCTGATCGCCAATTGTCCTCAGCATTGGAGCAAGCACGGTTGGCGATGGAGGCGGGCGACAAAAAGCAGGCAGCCCGTGCCCTCAAGGCCGCGAAAACTTTCGCCGAATACGCAAGCAGCAATTTGCAGAATGAGTGGCAGGCTCTGAGTCGAGAAGCCGAAAAAGGTAAAGTGCTTGGTCGACTAGGCCAGAAGTAGGACCACGTTCAATCTTCCGTTTGCTCCGTGGGCATTTTTAGCTTCTCAATACTCCACGCGCGTTCGTTGTTTACCCAAGGCTTCATGTGCGGTAGGATTTAGCGCTTACAATCGCACCATGAGCTTCCTCATTCAAGCCGCCGGAAACACCGACATTGGCCTCGTGCGCAAGAACAACGAGGACAATTTCGGTTACGATCTGCGCGACGGAATTTTCGTCGTCTGCGATGGAATGGGTGGCCAGCAAGCCGGAGAACTGGCAAGCAAGATTGCAGTGGATACAGTGCTCGACTACTTTCGCCAGAATCGAAACGTCGCCCCCGTGGGCGCAGCCAGGTTCGAAGGCGTCTCCGCACGAGCGGTGACCTTAGCCAGTGCCATTCAATTGGCGAATCAGGTGATTCACGAATCCGGAGCAAAGGATCTTCAACATGCGGGCATGGGTTCCACAATTGTGGCCGTCGCGGTTGAGGGCGATCTCTTTTCCATCGCCAACGTCGGCGACAGTCGAATTTACCTGATCCGTAACAACGATGTCGTGCAACTGACCAACGATCACTCCCTGGTGATGGAGCAGGTCAGACGCGGCATTATGACTTTGGAAGAAGCAGAACACTCTAAAATGCAGAACGTGATTGTTCGCGCTCTGGGGACCGACGACAGCGTCGAACCCGACTTGGCCGATCACGAGTTCCATTCCGACGACGTGCTGCTGCTGTGCAGCGACGGCATGTCGCGTTATGTCAAAAACGAGAAGTTAGCCGAGGCCGTGAATCAGGGATCGCTGGAACAAGCCTGCAGCGACCTGATTGAAGCGGCGAAAAGCGGCGGCAGCGATGACAACATTACCTGCCTTCTGGTGCGCGCCCTGCACCCTTCCTGGAAAGATCGATTGTTCGGACGGCATCCCAGCCAGCCCGGCCAGAAAAGTTCGACTTGAAATGTTCTCCTTTTCTGTCCTAGTACTTATTGGGTCCCATCCCACATCGCGTTAAAGTTGGACAAGCCATAAAATGCTGATGCTTCCACCCCCCCGCTGCCCCAGGGAACATCCCACATGAAAACCTCTGGCTCTTCGCCCCTTTTGAGTTTCCGGTAGTCCCGCACGGACTTCACAGCCTTCACCAGATCGATGTATTTGTTCGGTTCAGTTTTGAGTAGTTTCTTTAAGGTTCCTGGAGTTTTAGCGCCCAGTTTAGCCATGGCTTCGAGCACGGGCTCTATCTTTTTTAATTTCGAAGCCGACTTCGCCATTTTCCCCCAGTTTTCTCCAAGGGCCAGGTTGAAGTCCGGGTCCGCTTGCTGCCATCCATTTAGTTTCATGGGCTCGCTTACGCCAGTAATGAAAACAAAAGCGAACCCGCCGGTTGCTCCCCAACCGAGTCCAACTCGATTAACGGAAGCGCCGATTGCCATCCACTTGGCTGGGTCATCCAGAGAAACTACAGCTCCCGCCACCGTTTCGATTCCAGCGACAACGAACATGGTCCCCGCCTTGCCGACGATGCCTAACCAGGCATTCAGGCGCGGTTCCTCTTGCGTCTCATGTACGGGCAAAACCACGCCTGCCTTGGGCAGGTACACAACTCCAGGGTCATCCGCCATGGAGAACATGTAGTTGGCATGATCGCGTGTCACATGCCGGCATCCCACTTTGTGGTAAAGATACCAGTTAATTTCAGCCGGAGTACGAGTCTTGAAGTTGAAGTAGCACAAGTCGTACGAGGATACGCCCGCATTCTGCATATCTGGCCGCTGCGCCAGCGAATCAAAGCTATCCCGCGACGAAACTGGGTACGGCACGCCGTTTGCCGGAACATAGTCGAGAGGAGACGGAAGAGGTTTGGGTTCCTTTACAATAGGCATAAAATGCTCCTAACCCTCCCAAGGTAGAGTTTGAGTTGGGGGATTTGAGCGATCTTCTTCTTGCTCTTGGCGGGCGATAATACGTCAAGGACAGCTAGTCGTCAAGAGTGCACCCAGCGTTAACGGCCTGCCACCTGACTGACACACCTCATGCCGTGCAGATCGAAGAATGGATTCGCGCTGCCACTGACCTGCAACTGGTAGACGTAGGACTTAACCTTTCCGTTCGGTAACATCACCGGCTTCCCATTGTTTTCGATGACCCATTCCAGGTTGTTTGAACCGAGCTGGTGCGCTCGCGCCAGGAACTTGAATACCGCCCAACTTCCGCTCGCCGAATCGAGAGTGTCCCCGTTTTTGGTTGTAACTTGAATATCTTCGGGCGCGCCGGTCCATACAAATGTTTTCTGCGCACCATCCCCGGCGAGCTTTTCGCTTCCGATCTTCACCTCCACTCCCTCCAGATTGCTCGGCATCTGTTTCAGCGTGTAAGAAAAATGGGGAGGGGGCGATCCCGAAGGGTATAGGGTCTCGCTCAAGCGTCCGACGCGATTCAAGAAGGATACGAACGACGGCGAGGGTTTCACGGTCGCGGAAGGATTCGCGTCATACCGGGACCCTACCTTAAGCACAAACGGCTTCACATCATCGTTCAGCTTCTTCCACGCATCGCCCGTCGGGCCAAATAGGGCGTAAAGCTGATCCACCGAGGCGTCCTGCGGTGCATTGGGATCGAAAGGATATTTATTGATTACTCCCGCGAACTGGGAGCAGTAACCCTTGCCGGAACCATTGGCAATGTCGATCGGTCCTCGTCTCAACAACGCTTCAGCGTTTTTGATCGGCTCTTGCAACAATCGCCGTACTTGGTCCTGATTGCCAAACTGCTGATCCACCGGCACCGAAGCGATGATTTTCGTTACGCTGGTGGAAGCCGCCTCCGCAGAGGTGCCGGCTTGCGCCAGTTGGGCGGGATCCGGCGAGCCCGGACTTTGCGCAAGAACGTGAATGTCCGACCCCAGTTTGCCCAAAGCCTCAATATATTCCTTGTTCGGCGGAAGCACGTAATGATCTGGGGCCTTGTCCGCCGGACCCGGTGGTTCGACCGCCTGCACCGGCGCAAAATGCGTTTTCGCGTCCGCCGGCGCCACGTCAGTATTGTGCGAAATGAAGTACAGCAACTCTAATAGAGGTGAGGTCGGTCCCGTAAGTTTTTCCAGCTTCTTGTCTGCGTCGGCGTTGCTCGAATACTCCGCAACCGACGAACTTTTCAACACCGTATTCCACTCGTTCACAAAATCGTGATCGTAGCGTTCGGTCAGTTTCTGCTGCACCATTCCCAGGTCAATCGCCTGGGTGGCCGTTTTGCCCAACACCCATTCTTCCCCGCTCATGTACAAGGAAGGATTTTTCAGAGCTTCTTGTACAAACAAGAAACCGCCGCGCGTGAACGCTCCTTTCACTTTGTGGCTGCTCACCACAACACCGGCAGAATCTTTATACAGTTCGTTAAAACTCAGGTCAGGATTCTTCTCGGAAGCCTTGGACAAGAGCTGCACGTAGTAGCGATCGATTCCCGCGAACTGAGCCAGATAGGCGCGCGTTTGCTCAATCATCAACTTGGAATTGCCGGTGGCAAACGGATTCTCCTTGGCCAGTTCCGTGGCGTAGAAGTCGAACTGCAACGCCGCTAAATCTTTCCGGTCCTTGTCGATGTCGCGGTCGGAAATCCAATGACTCATCAAAACGGGAGTAAGAAATTCTTTTGTGCTCTTGTCGTGATCCACCGGTTCCGTCGTTATGAGGTAGGCTTTCAACTGGTTGTAAATTTTCTCGTACGCGTCGTTCGGCGCATTCGCCGCGGACTTGCCGGATACGGCCTCCAAACTATCGGTCAGCCGCTTTAGCGTTTCAGCAAACAACAGCTGCCGGAAGCGCTGGAAATAAACTCGCTTTGCATCCGGATAAATCTCATCGCCAACATACAAACCCCAACGCAGACTCAGCGGTGCGCCGTTGGCGTCATAGTCGGAAATATCGACCAGTTCTTTCCGCAAATTGTCGAGTTTTTGGAGATCGCCTACACTCGCCACCTGGTTGCTTCCGGTTTGCAAAGTGCGCAAGTCGGCAACTGCATCATGCACTCGCGTCTCCAGGGCACGGTTGCGAAAAAACGACACGGAGAAACCGGTCAGGCAGATAATTCCGGCTAGAACGACGGCTCCGAGCACGATTCGACGCAGCAGGTTAACGCGGGAACTGGAGCCGCTGGCCGCCAACGCCACGCGGTCTTTCACCAGAACATCGTTGAACAGGCTGGTCAGGAAAACCCACTGCGGCATTCTCCGCGATCCCCCGCCTCTCACAGCCACGGGCGCCTGCACCTGCGCCCCCCCGCCGCCGCGGAAAATTTGGGTCGCGCCGGCATCGAACGCTGCTTCTGCCACTTCCACCGGAACTGCCCGCGCCGCAGCCACATCGTCCACCACCACGGGCCTGACACCCGTAAAGTAAAAGCCTCGCAAGAAAGGATTCGTCCCCAAGTGGCTGGGACGCGCCAGGTCTACGAGAAACTGCACCAGCAGCGTTCGCAGTTTCCGCAGTTCCCTGGGAAACTCGTAAATGGCAGGAAGCTTGTTCCCTTCGTGTTCGCGCGGAAGAAGCAGAATGCGTCTCTCCGCCAGCGAGTAAAAGATCTCGTCAAACGCCTTCGTGAGCCGCTTCGTTTCCTCGTCTGCATAGACACCGGCGCTCAGCGAGCGCAGAGGTAAAGTAGCTCCCAGCACTTCGGCCGCTTCATCTTTGCTCATTCCACGGACGAAGTCCGTGAAGAACGAAATCCGGTCCAGCTTCGTGAACAAAACGTACACAGGAAAGCTGATGCCCAACAACTGTGAAACTTCCTGCAGCCTTACCGACAACCGTCGTGCCGCGGAAACGGCAGTTTCGCTCGCCCCCGTCTGCAAAAAAGTTTCGCAATCGAAGCACACAATCGCCGCTCTGGGAGCTTGCGCACGTTTTCCGATGGCCGCAGAAAATCGACCCGGCTGCAGCAGCCTTACCAGACGCCTCCAACGATCCGCTTGCCCCATCATCGAACCAGCGGGGTCCACAAAAATCGCCTGACGTGTGTACCAGATGTTCGCGGAAGAGGTGGGCAGCACCTCGTTGTCCCGATAAACTTGTCCCGCCAGCAGTTCGGGATCGAGCGCGGAATGAATGAGGACCGTTGTCTTGGTCGAACCTGAATCCCCCAGGACAAACACCAGCGGAAGGCCGCCCAGGTTGGTCCCGCGCCCCAACGTCGAGTGCTTCAATCGCCGAACAGCTTCGCGCACTAGGGCATCCAGATCGTCGGTGCCACCGGGTTGCGAGTCGTCTTCCCCTGACGTCTCTTTCGACTTGTTTACTTTGTAGACATAGAAATACGCGACCGCGGCTCCAATGATTCCAAGCAGGGCAAGCACGCCGCGAAATATCCACACGTCGGAGCCGTGCAGAGGCAGCCACCTGCCCGAAAGCCAAATCAGCACCAGATAAATGAACAGTACTAGAGTGGTCACCCAGTACAACATTCCAGCCCCCTGTTACTAGAGTCCGCCCACCAGGGCGGAAAGTGACGACGCACCCGACATCAGGAGAACTTTGAAAACCACAAAGAGCACCACAGCGACTCCCGCAGTGATGAGCGCGCTCTTCCCCAAAATGCTGCTCCAGCGATCCGATTGCCCCAGGCGGACCGCGTCCGCGGGAATCGCGCCGCGCGGCGACAAGGGGCCTGTCGGGCCGCGCACTCGCCGGATCTTTTCCTCAATCGCCGCGGTGATGGAGCGCAAGTCTCCGCCTGCCGCGTAGCGCCCTTTGAAACCCAGCAACAGACACAGGTAATACACTTCCAGCAAATCGGCTGCTTCCTGGGAATCGTTCCGGCTTAACGTCTTCTGCAGTTCCTGGAAGAAAATTTCGCCGGCCAGCTGATTCCCAAACAGCTCCGCCTGCAAGGGCAATCGCGGCCAATTCGCGAACACCGGGTTCCCTGAACTCAGCACCGATTCGTCCAGAAACGCCACTACTGCGAAAATGACCTGTTTCACATCCTCTGGGCTACATCCTCGGCTGCGCGCTTCCTGTTCAGCAACGCGAAGTGCCTGCCGCATTTGTGCCCGGAATGCTTCAGCGTCCTGTACGGCTTGTCGGTTGTACCTCAGTCGCACGACGGCGGTAAAAATCTCCTGGAATCCCAGCGCCAGGTTCCAGCCGCGACGGTCCATGGCGGGACTCGATCCTCGATAGGTTCCCAGCGGTGTAACTTGTGCGGATGATCCCATGTCAACTCTCGAGCAAAACAATCAGTTCAATCTCAGGAGACGGCAGTTCCCCTGGCACATACACGCCAACGTTCCGCGTCCGCATGAGGTGCTCCCAGCAAGGTCCACTGCGGGTAATGGTGAAGTACTGGCTGTCCACTTTCGCCGAGATCGCCGCCGGCGGCACCTGCATATGGCTTAGTGTCAGACCGGGCAGCGCCCGTTTCACCAATTCCGGAACAAATTGTGCGGAACACACCTTCACGAACTGCAAGGTTTTTGAGATGACGTCCGCCTCTCCCACCGGCGATCGCAGCCCGAGTATCCAACGCGAACGCCCCATGCAGCGTTGGTCCCGGATTTCCCCCTCGTAGAAGTAACGCGCTGCCGGCTTCAGCGGAATCACCACGGCCTGTGACGGAACGATAATTTCCAAGTGACGAATAATGTGTTCCTCAAGGTAGTCAAAGCCCGGCCCTGGATCATAATGGTTGTAAGCGGGCAGCGAACGCGGGCTGCTGTCCAGACTGAAGGTGCATAGTGCCCCCGCAAGCCGCGACATTTCGCGAAACATTTCCTCGGGATGCCGGTGTTTCGCCAGCAGAATATGCCGCAAAGGTGTCAGGCTCGAGTTGATCGCATGCAGAAACCAGAATTGGGCGACCTGGCGGGCCGACATCCCCGTCTGAAACGTTCCGCCGGTCTGCTGCTCCTGCGTGACCACGGTGCTTTTCTCTTCCAGAATTTCCACCATCCGCTGCAGCATCGTTGACAACCGCTCGCTGGAACTTAGCCGCAAGCAGGGCGCAACATGTGTGGGATCGTAGACGAAATGGCCCGACTGGTTCCGCATCACTCTGGCAACGGGAATGGTCAACAGATTTTCTTCGCCCGTGGGCAGCACGACCAGCCGGATATTCTTGCGCCCCATTTGTACCGGCTTGACGTCCAGTCCCGTGTTCTCGTCGTGCACCATCTCGACCGTGCTCGTGTAACGGGCGTTTCCCGATGGAATGGGGTCCAAATCGCAGTTCTGGTGGCCCTGCACCCAGCGCGGAACCGCCAAGGCCACCGTCAAGCTATCGGTCGCGGGCAGAAATTGTTCAACGATGTTGCGCGGATCGGGACGAGGATCACACTCAGGAATATCAAAAGGCAGGCCGTCTTGAAACATTCCGCGCGCGTTTAATAGGCTCACCGTCCCGTTGCGCAACGCATCCGCATCGAGTTGGCAGGCCGCCAATCCGTACGAGTCTCTCCACAGACTGGCTGTGGCAAAGTGGACGGCTTCTTCGAAGTAGCGGTTCTGCGCCTGAAAATGCTGTGGCGCCAGATACATGCCTTCCGCCCACACTACTCTCGACAGCAACTTCATGCCGCTTCACCCGGTACCAGGAAGGTTTTACTGCTGGTCGTACTATTGTGAGTTGCGCTTCACTGCACGACACAAATCTGTGCCCCGCGGCAACGTCTTTACGTCTGGCCAGCGATGCTAGGCGACTCGCTCCCCATTGTCAAGGAACTCAACCCTGCAGTGACTGAGAAGATGGATCACACGTTCACGCCGATTTCGAATAATTCCCCGGCCAATAGGGTGGAATACGAGTACCTGAACGAGACAAAATCCCTCGAAAGAGACTATGGTTGCAGACGGCGGTCAACTTCTAGGTTGGGGGATTTGTACCCGTGCTGAATCGTAGGAGCTTTCTGAAAGTGGCGGGCACTGCAACCGCAGAGACGTTCCTCGCAGGCAAGATGCATGCACTGGCCGCGGTTCAGTCTGAACCTTCCGCGCCGCTTACAGTTAACGATCACATTCAGATCGCGCTGATCGGGGCTGGTGGTCAGGGCCAGGGAGACACGAAGGTTGCGGTGCAGGTTCCCGGCGTAAAGCTCGTCGCCGTGGCGGACTGTTACGACGGCCGGCTCGAGCACAGCAAGGAACTCTGGGGCAACGACATTTTTACGACCCGTGACTACAGAGAGATTCTGGCGCGTAACGATATCGACGCCGTCATCATCGGTACGCCGGACCATTGGCATAAACAAGTCTCCGTCGATGCGATGAAAGCGGGCAAGGACGTCTATTGCGAGAAGCCGATGATCCATCTGTATGCCGATGGGCCGGCGATGATCGAAACCGCTCGCTCCACGAACCGCATCATCCAGATCGGAAGCCAGCGCGTGAGCTCGATCATTTATGCCAAGGCGAAGGAACTGCTCGCTTCGGGGGACATCGGTCAGCTCAACATGGTGACGGCACACTGGGATCGCAATTCATCGATGGGCGCGTGGAATTACACCCTTCCTCTGGATGCCTCGCCGGAAACCTGTGATTGGCCGGGCTTCCTGGGAACTGCGCCCAAAATTCCCTTTAACGCAGAGCATTTTTTCCAGTGGCGCAAGTGGAAGGCCTATGGAACCGGCGTGGCCGGAGACCTCTTCGTACACCTGTTCAGCGGAACCCATTTCATTACCGGCACAAATGGTCCAACACGAGCTATGGCAACCGGAGGACTTCGCTTCTGGAAAGATGGGCGAGATGCCCCCGACGTAATGCTCGGTCTTTTCGACTATCGCGAAGGCTTCAACCTCAGCCTGCGCGTGAACTTCGTGGATGGAGGCGAGGAGAGCGAAGGGCTGATCTTCACGGGCTCCGAAGGCACGATGGAGATTGCCGGCAACGCGGTCAGCATAAGCCGCACGCCGTTGAAAAAGGAACCAGGCTACACAATTGGTACCTTCACGGAAGCCATGCAAAAGCGCATTCTCGAAAGCTACCGTCAGAAGTATCCTGTTTCACACCCATCAGGACCACCATCAGCGGGATACGAGAAATACGTAGCTCCTGACGGCTACCGCGACAGCTATGATCACTTCAAGAATTTCTTTGCGGCCGTTCGCACGCGGCAGCCCGTCGTGGAGGATGCGGTGTTCGGCTTCCGTGCAGCGGGAGCAGCATTGCTCAGCAATCTCAGCCTCGATCACGGTGCCGTGGTCAAGTGGAATCCCGATTCCATGAAAGTGGAGTGAAAGAATAAGTCACTCCCACGACGATGTACGGAGCCGCGGGTCTGTCAACCACGGCCCCAGAACCGCCCGCTAGGGCAACGTACCTACGCACGTCCCCGCGGGGTCGGAGGGCGGGCTTTGGGGGGGCGTGGCCCAAGGCGGATTCTGGAAATCAAAAAAATCGGTCATGTCGCTGGTGTTGGCCCATCCGTCGCGGGCAGTCAACGCCGGCAGGTTGAAGCGTTTTTCCACGAATTTCAGCCAAGCCGTGTAGTCGGTGGTGACGTGAGAAACGTAATTCGCCTTGGTGAATGGCGAGATCACCACCAGCGGGACGCGAAAACCGTAACGGGTGAAATCGCCGGGTGGATCGTAGGGCGGTGTGCTGTGACTGAGAGCGGCGTTGGCGCAATTAGGATCCGAAGCGCCGGTGCAGATGTCCACTGGCTTAATGCCGTCCGGGCTGGGAACGTTCGTCGGGGGTGCCACATGATCGTACATCCCGCCGCCTTCGTCGAAGGTGAAGATAAATACGGAATCCTTCCATGAGGGGCCATACATAACGGCATTAATTAACTGGCGCGACTCGGCGACGCCGTCCTGAACGTTGGCAGCGATCCCGTCTGGTTTCTCATCCGCCAGCGGCTTGTCCAGGAAAGTTACGGCTGGCAGGTTACCGCTTTGGGCATCGGCGATAAACTGCGAAAACGTGGGATCGGCGACGATGTTCCCCGTGCTGCCATACTTGTTCATGAAGCCGGCGAATGAAGAGGCATAGGTGTATCCGTTCGGGAGTTGGGTGTAAATCTTCCAGGAAATGCCGGCGGCTTGCAGAAGATCAAAAATGGTTTTCGCTTGAATGAGTGGCTCATTGCCGCTTAACACATAGGCATGGCCTCCTGAGGTGGCCGCCATCATGTAATAGCGATTGGGCTGAGTTCGCGTAGGGACAGGACTGAACCAGCTGTCGGAAGTCGCGAAATTCGTCGCCAGCCAGTAGTGATAGGGCAGATCAGCGCCGGTGTAGAAGCCCATGACGCGAATGCCCTGGGTGTCATTTTCGCCGTTGGCATTGGCAGCGCTAGCGCCGCCAATGACGAAGCCATCGGGCGCGGGCGCGGGACTGCCCATCATTCCCGCCGCGTCCGAACTCGGGTTCTCCTCATTGAAGGCCCAGTGGGCCGCAATCCAATCAGGGCTCAGTCCATCAATACAGGCGGTGTGCAGGTGGAACGCATAGATCGGTGTAGTAGGCACGCCACTTGAATTCGGTGACAGATTCATGGCGCCGCAGGAAACATTCCAGTTGGAATTCGAGCTGCTGCAGTCATCGGGCAGTCCGTTGATGTTGCGCGTCAGATTAAATGGCGCAGCGCTTCGGTAGTCGTTCAACTTCCCGAAGTAGTGATCGAAGCTGCGATTTTCCTCTGCCAGGAAAATAATATGCTTGACCGCGCTCAAGTTTGGAGTCGGAGTCGGAGTCGGCGTGGTAACGGATGTAGGTTTACCAATAGCACCACATCCGACCAGGGCTGCCAGTATTAACAAAAGGAGCAACGGGGGAAAGAAGCGTAGCGTGGCGCGCGGTTTCATTCTAGACCTCCGAAAATCTGTAACTTTCCTGCCGACGCGCCACATATGTCCGCGTCTTTGAATTCAAAAAGCAGTTTTACCGGTCCGCCGAGCGCTGACCCTTCGGCTGGGCAGGGCGCATAGGCTAAACCCTCGTACCTGTTCACTTGCCGGTACCAGCCGCATTGGCGACCTGCGCGCCGTTATAGCGGGCAAGATGCGGAATCATGGGCGTTACTTCCAACGCCATTTTTTCGCGCGCCGAGAGCAAAGCAACCGCCTTGCTCTTCTTCAATTCGACAGTGTCGTCCCACGGGTTGAGCTTGATACGGCTGCCCAAAGGCAGAGCCGCGACCTGGCTCACGTCGTTCTGCTGCAGCGCTGGCGCGGACTGAAGCAGCGCACTCATGCGCAATACGCTGTCTTTCTTCGCCATACGGGTGCCGAACTGAGGAGTAATCAGGGCGGGCAATTCCCTCGAGCGTACCTCGAGTTCCCGCAGGAACAGGCCCGCGTTCGCCAGCTTGTCTTTGTATGGTGAGTTCTGCAAGAACTCGAGGGCCTTCTTGTCGGCGGTTTCTTCTTCGTGCGCATCATGCGCCAACTGGATGCGCTGGAATGTTTCCTCATCGGGGAAGGCCATACGATCTCCGAATGCGTACTTAGTGTCGAGACGATGGCCGAGGGCAATGTGTCCCAGTTCATGCGCCAGCACCATAGCCAGCGAAGCCTCGTCCGGCAACACATCCAGCAGGCCGCGACTGATCACGACCGTGTGCCCCACGGTGAACGACTCCAGCGGGGTAGTCAGCAGTACGCGAGCGCGCACTTCCGGCTGAATGTCGAGCTTGTTGGTGATTTCCAGGTTATTCAGCACGGTCTGCAACACTTTCGAAACCTCGCCATCCGGCGCGAGAACGCCAGCGCGCTGCAAGCGATCGAGAACGTCGTCTTCGGCCTCGCGCTCCCACTTATGTGTGCTCTCCATGGGACTGACTTCGTTGGCGCTGTCGGTTTGATCGGAGACGTCCGAGGCTGAATCCACCCGCACAGAGGTAAACTCATCACCATCCGACGGCAACCTCAAGTTGTATCCCCACAGCCGCGTCTGGCCGCGCATGGACAATTTGCGAAATAAAGCATATTTGGCGTCCGATTCTTCTGTGTAGATGAATGCCGGGAGCCAGATTCCGGGCCGCATGTTGGTACGCCAGGCGTCAAAGTGGAAGTAGAAGTTCATACGACGCTGCGGCAGATAGGTCCCGTTGAAACGGACAATCGTATAGTCCTGATCCTCTACCCAGATCCGTCCCAGGAAGTGCGGTCCCTTTACCTTCGGCTTGGGCATAACATCAAAAACCAGGGTGCGCACCTCGCCGAGAAATTCCTGGTGCAGAAATTTCAGGTCATAGTTCTGCTGGTCGAGGCCGGGAATGTACACCATCTGCATGAAACCCAAGGCCACGTAGTTCATCTTGTAGAAGTTGTTTAGTTTCTCCAAAATGAACTTCGACGGGGACTTCGGGCTATTCTGGAATGAGATGTTCTCGACGCCATTCTTCATCATCAGGCGACCAATGAAATATTTGTCACTGGTAGGCACCTGCCCGAGTTCCTGATCGCCCTTGAAATTCTGGATGTAGGTCTCGGCCATCGGGCTGTAGGATTTCAAATCCTGCACGAACTTGGCTTCGCGATAGAAAATACGGTCGGCCATCTCTTTGGTCTTCTGCGATGCCTGCGGATCCTGAACCGTGGTGGAGTCCGTGCGCTTGTGGTTCGCAGCCTGGAGTCCCACGGCGGACAGGAGTAGAAGTGATAATGCGATCGCTTGCATGCGGTGTGTGCCCATTGAGAAACCCTCCGATTAAAAGCTCACTCTGCCAACTCGAAAACCATATGAACGAGCGCGGCGCAGTCGTACGGCTGACCGTCGCGGCGTGCCGGGTGAAACTGAATGCGCTGCGCGGCGGCCAGGGCGGAATCGTCCAAACCATGTCCCAGCCCTTTCACCACGCGGTTGATGTGCAACTCGCCCGAAGCGGTGAACACGACCTCGAGCAACACTTCCCCTTCCAATCGCAGCTGGCGTGCCTCCGGCGTGTATTGCGGACGCGGCTTGAAAACGATCTCAACCGGCTGTATATCCGGCTTTTTCTCGATCCGCTGCGGAGCTGAGTCCCCGCTCTTCGCGACCACTTCACCAAATCCGCCGGGCATCACAGTTCCAGCGCTGCGTCCGCGTGGAACTGACGAAGCCACCCCATCACCGAATCCGGTGGAGCGGATGGTGCCGCTGACGCCGTGCGTTCCGCCCGTGCCGTTGCCTTTGCCCAGCCCGGACGGTAAGTCGAAGGAACCGACGCTGGCGACGGTTACGGTATGGCGCTTCGGATCGCCTTGGCCGCTCACGCCGTTGGGATCTCCGAAACCACCCGTCTGGACTTCACGCGCCGGCTGGTGCACCGTCGCAGTTGCCGATTTCGCGGGCTCGAAGACGTTCGTCTTTATTTCCTGCATCGGTTTCGCGGGAGCGGGAACAGCGGCAGTTGGCGCGAATGCTGCAATCTTCGGAAGCTCCGGCTTCGGAGGTTCGGGTCGCGGAAGTTCTTGTTTCGGAGGCTCGACCTTCGGCTGCTTTGGCGGCTCTATCCGCACCGTTGGTGTAGGCACGAGCCTGGGCGTTTCCAACTCGGCGATTTCCTGCGGTGGAGGCGGGACGATGCGCGCCGGTTCAGGCCGCCGCGCCGGCTCAATGTTCGGAGCAATCAGCGTGACGTGATAATTGGCCATGGGCTGCACTAACACTTGACTGCCGAGGTGCGATCCCACCGCAATCAGCAACAGCACCCCGAGGACATCGATAGCCAATCCCGCAACGAACGTATTCCATCTGCGGGCGGGGGGAACTTCGTAGGTGAGAGTGCTCAGAGCCATCCCTAATTCCTAGGCTGCGCCAGAGAGATGTGCCATATGTCTCATTAGCGCATCGAAACGAACCAGTTCCAGCCGCACGACCTCCGCGTAGCCGCGCGCTTGAACACTCAGTGTGGCGTCCCGACCAAGAAGGTCGAGCAAACTCACCATGGAAAGCAGGGCCGGTTTGAGCTGCACTACTTCAGCGGCGACGCGCGCCGAAGCACTCACGCGCTCGGCCAGGCGGCGCGCATCCTCTGACCAGCGACGATCCGTAATGTCTTGCAACACATCGAGAGCGCCGACCACCGCGCCTCCTTCGTCGAGCAGCGGCGCAACATTGCTTAACACGGTTACGCGTTTGCCGTCTGGCTTCTCGATCACAAGTTCCCTGTTGAGCTGCGGCAAACCTGACCGCAGCAGGAAGGCAGTCCCGGTGGCTTCCCGTGAGAGCACATCACCTCGCGCATCCAGAACCTTATGTGCCCCAGTGAACCGGTCTGTCACTTGCGGCTCGCGTCCCCATAGCGCGACCGAGCGGCGGTTGTAATCGGTGATGCTGCCCGTGCGATCACAGGCGTAACACGCCACCGGAAGGCATTCGAGAAACTGTGATCGACGAGATCCTACTTCCGGGGCCGGGATCATTCCGAATTCCGACGAGAAACTCATAGCAATTGACAGAGTACGGCGCTATTGATGAAGCCTGCCGCAGCAGGGGTTGCCGCAGGTCCTTGCAAATTCATTTTGCATTCATTTTGCGGAGGGTGATCTACAGCAAACACCTGCATTTGCAATTATTTTCGCCGCATTCGCCTACAGCTGAATACCCGTACGCCAACCCCAACAGGCAACCGGGACTCTAACGTGTGCCTGCAGGAGATTTCATGAGGAAACGTATCGGAATCGTTTTCGGGACTCGCCCAGACGCGATCAAAATGGCCCCCGTCGTCCTGGAACTGATGAACCGTCCAGACGAATTCGAGCCGGTCGTGATCTCAACCGGCCAACACCGCCAGATGCTGGATCAAGTTCTGGAAGTATTCGATGTGAATACCGATATCGAGCTCGATCTCATGCGTCACAACCAGACGCTGAATGGCTTGACTCGGCGAATCCTGGAAGCGATGGACACGTTGCTAGCCGAGACCCCGTTGGATTGTCTGCTGGTTCAGGGTGATACCACGACAGCCTTCGCGGCCGCGCTGGCTGCCTTCTATAGAAAAGTTCCGGTCGCGCACGTCGAGGCCGGTTTACGCAGCCATGACCTTTTTCAGCCATGGCCGGAAGAGGCAAACCGCAAGCTGGCTGCTGTTGTTACCCATCTGCATTTTGCCCCCACATCGCTGTCTCGCGAAAACCTCCTGGCTGAGGCGGTCCCCAGCAGGGATGTTGTCGTCACTGGCAATACGATCGTCGATGCCGTCGAAAGACTGCTGGAAATGCAAACTATCGAGCATCCGCTTCCCGAAGGGGTTCCGGATGACGGATCAAGGTTAGTGTTGGTGACTTCTCACCGGCGCGAATCCTGGGGTACTGAACTGGAGAACATTTGCGATTCAATCCTGGAACTCGTTCAACGTTTTCCTGAAATCCGCGTCGTTTATCCAGTGCATTTAAACCCGAATGTCAGTAGCACTGTCGAATCCCGACTGGGCAATCGCGAGCGAGTGCATTTGGTTCCGCCCATCGATTATTTCCAATTCCTTTCGCTGCTTCGACGGAGTTACCTGGTACTCACCGATTCTGGCGGAGTGCAGGAAGAGGCACCCATTTTCAACAAACCGGTGCTGGTATTGCGCAAGTTGACGGAAAGGCCCGAGGCTTCGCAGATGGGCATGGCAAAGGTGGTCGGTACCGCCCGACATGTGATCGTCCGCGAGGCCTCACGGCTTTTGAGTAACGAATTTGCCTACAAAACTATGGCTGCGGGGGATTGCCCCTACGGCGACGGGCGCGCCGCCGCTAGGATCGCTACTGCATTGTCGCGTTGGCTGGACGGTGAACAGCCCGTTCTGCATGACTCGGAACAGTTCCAGGGAACGGTGAGCAGGGCGCAGGTTGCCATATGACCCCACGCTTCGGCTGCACCAGGCAAAGATGTTTTGGTGACCTATGTTAATGCTGCTGTTTCGTCTGACTCTATTCCTGATTGGCATCTATACGGTCCGCCATTATTGGTTCACGCTGAACCGTTTGTTCGGCCGGCAACGTCATCCCTATGTCGACGTGGAGAATGCCGCCTGGCCGGCGGTCACTGTTCTCATCGCCGCCCACAACGAGGAAGCCGTAGTCGCCGACATCTTGAAAGCGCTGCTCGAGGTGGACTACCCGCGAGAACAGCTCACAATTATCCCGGTCAACGACCGCTCGACCGACCGCACGCGGGAGATCATCGACGAGTTCGTCGAGGAGCATCCCTTCATCGAACCATTTCACCGCACGGGAGGAAAGCCAGGCAAGGCGGCCGCGTTAAAGGACGCCATGGAGCTGGTCAATACCGAGATCGTGCTCATCTTCGATGCGGACTACATTCCCGGGAAGGCGCTGATTCGGCAATTGGTTGCGCCGTTCTTCGATCCCGAAGTCGGCGCCGTCATGGGCCGTGTCGTGCCGCTGAATGTGGGCAAAAAGTCCCTGACGCGTTTGCTTGACCTCGAGCGCTCCGGCGGATACCAAGTCGACCAGCAAGCTCGCATGAATCTGCGCTTAGTGCCGCAGTACGGCGGAACCGTGGCTGGGGTCCGCAAGTGCGCGCTAGATGAAATCGGGGGATGGAACGAGGACGCGCTAGCCGAGGACACCGACCTCACATACCGCCTGCTCTGTGCAGGCTGGAAGACGATGTATGAAAACCGCGCCGAGTGCTACGAGGAGGTACCGGAGCGCTGGCCGGTACGGGTGCGTCAGATCAAGCGCTGGGCCAAAGGGCATAACCAGGCCATGGTTCGCTATCTCATCGAGACCGCAAAGTGTTCCGAGCTGAGCTGGCTGGAGCGCGTTGACGGAACGCTTCTGCTGGGTGTGTATGTCATGGGGCCGGTGTTGTTGTTGGGATGGCTGCTGGCTGTCGTTCTTTTCTACAACGGGGCGCAGATCGGCGGCGGCCTGACGGTTCTAGCACTTGGCGCATTTACCACGCTAGGGAATTTTGCCGCTTTCTTCGAGATCGCTGCGGCGGCCCGGCTGGACGGCTCGCGGCAGCGCATCCGTCTTTTGCCGCTTACTCTCTTCGGATTCATCGTCAGTCTCATCAGTGTTTCGCAAGCAGCCTGGCAACAAGTGGAGGAGAGTCTCTTCGGCACCAAGGAACTGGTGTGGCACAAGACCGAGCGCTCCCGCGTCGCGCCCGTGCTCGAGGATCCTCTGCCCATATTCGAGGAGTCTGTATAAATGTCGTCTTGGGCCCCGCTTGCGTTGACTAGTCTAACTGCGGCTCTATTGGCATTGCCGGTCACGCCCGCGTTGTACGAGTTGTGGAAACGCGCCGATGCCACTCCCTTGCCTACTTCCCGCCACGACGGGAGAATTGCGAACTTTGCCGAAGTATTCCGCTCGAAACTACAGCCTCTCCTTCCGCAGTTGGAGGTGTGCCGCAACCTGCGCGAGATATTCCGAACCAGCATTGAGGGCATGGAAGTATTGCTGGTTGGCCGTGACGATTTCGATTTTGATCCGCGCTTAACTGACGGCATAGCTGCCGTGATGTTGAGCGAGGCCGCACTGATCCCTCCCGGCTATGTCGTAGAAGCCGACGTGTACACCAGCATCGGGTTAGACTTAGGGGAACGCGCCGCGCTTCGTGCTGCGTTGTGCGAAGGTGACATCATCCTGGGGGAAAACAGCGCAGTGCTTCGCTGGCTGCATGCTGATGGCAGCATTTTTCTGCGTCGGGGAAGTATCGCATACGGCCGGCTTTCGGCCGGTCGATCGCTGCGGCTGGAGCCTGGATGCGGATTCGAGCGCATGTCCGCTCCGCAAATAATCACCGTCGACCCTGATCAGGGAGACACCATTCCACCTGCGCACAGTGCATGCGAGTCAGAACCCCACCTCGATGTGCGCGACATGTTCACGTCCTCCCGTCCGCGGCTTCGCGTTCAGGGCGATTTTGTTCTCCCTGCCGGCGAGACTTTGAACGCAAACGTCATTGCCACGGGCGAATTGCACGTGGGTCCCGGCGCGCGTCTTTTCGGCAGCGCCAAGAGTTACAAGGACACTGTGGTCGACGAAGAAGGCTGCGTGCACGGCAGCATCGTCAGCGGGAGAACCATCCGCCTCGGCCGGTGTTGCTTTGTGGCCGGCCCTCTCATGGCGGAAGGTGAGGTGCTGATCGCGCGTGGCAGCCGGATCGGCGGACCCGATGCGCTCACCACCATTTCGTCAGGTGGCGTCCAGATCGCAGCCGGATGCCAGTTGCACGGCACAGTTTGGGCGCGAATGCGCGGAAGCGTTGAGGCGTGATGCGCACCCAAACGGCTCGGCTGGGAATGATCGTCGTAGTACTCTGCTGCGCACTGCTGCCGGCCGGAGGAACGGCTTTTTATCCAGAAACACTGCAGTCACCCGATGGCGCGATGACGCTGAACTCAGGAGGCAACTATGTGGAGCCATACTTCGCTACGAAGGCGTTGATTGTGGCTCAGGATGGAGGGTTGGATGTCCACGAGGCCGCGAACGCCTGGATTAAGTGGGTTTTACCGCGACAGCGCCCCGACGGCCTCTTCCGCCGCTTCTGCCGCGTTAATGGGGAGTGGCGCGATTGCGCCCCTGCGGATGCGGATGATTCCATGCTCGCGCTATGGATGCAGCTGCTCTATCGTATGGCCCCTGCCACTGGCATGCCCGCGGAATGGCAGCGCAGCCTCGCACTGTCCGCGGAGCAGTTGGCGAAGTTGCGCAACCAGCGGCTGGGTGTATACCACATCTCAACCCGTAACCACGTAGCACTACTCATGGACAATATCGAAGTCTACGCCGCGTTGAAGGATGTAGCCCGAGCGCAGTTGCGTCTGCACGATCCGGCAGCGTCTGCCACCGACGCTCAAGCCGAGCATCTCGCGGTCGCCATCCAGCGAATCTTCTGGGATCGTCGCGCCGGACGATTTCGTCCTTCGATGCAGAAGAATCGTCCCGCGTTTTACCCCGACAGTGTCGCCCAGGTTTACCCCTGGCTCGCGGACGTGAGCGGTCCCGGCCAAAATCCACGCCAGGCATGGGAACGGTGGAAGCAGGCATTTGGAGCGGGGTGGATTGAGCGGCGCTACGACACTCATCCCTGGGGCTTGGTCGCGCTGGCGGCTGAGAAACTGGGAGATGCGACGTCGGCGGCTTGCTGGACTTCGCAATCCGGTTCGTTGCGCGGCAGTAGTTCATGGAACGTGCTGGAAGAAGCGGTGTGGCAGTCTCTGCAGGCGCGTTTCGCGCAGCCGCGGTTGCTCGATCCCCAAGCTTGTGCGGCTTTAGTGGCGCAACCATGAAAAAAGGCCTCAAGTACGCGTGCATCGCGGCCCTCGCGCCGCTGCTGATTTTTGCCCGCTTGAGTTACGTGCATCGCCATGACGGAACAACTCCGGGGACGGGAGCGGACTCTCTGGTTCTGCTCCTTCCTGACGGAGTCGACTTCAGCATGCCAGCCGTGCGGGAGTGGCTGGACGCCGCTAGCGAAGAAGGCCTTCACGTAGAGCCGATTCATGATTCCGATTTCCTCGACCCACTGACGCCCATCCATCCCACCGGTGTGATCCTTCCGGATCAGCTCCATCGTTCCGCCAACGATGTGTTGATCGGTGAACTGTATCGCTATGTCCGCGCGGGCGGGAATCTCATGGTGGTCTATGATGCCTGCACCTGGGACCTGAACGGACGTTTTCCCCCAGGTGATTCCCGTCTCTCATCTCTCGTGGGTGTGCGCTACGCTCTCTACGACCTCTATCTCACTTCTACGATGGAGCCGGCCCAAGTCACCGGGACCGGCGCTGCCATGCGTGAAATCGGCATACCTCCGGGAAGTTTCGTCCCGGTTGATGGGCGCGGCAAGTTGGCGCTCTCGCGTCCAGTGGCGGCGCGGGATGAAGCAAGTAGCAGATTCGCCTTCTCGGCCTATCAGTACGGTGATGTCAACTACCCGGTCTTCCGGACGGTTGGCGATTTCGACGGCACAGTCCTGCTGAAATCCAAGCGGGCCATGGCTGCCGGTTATCGACAAGAGGAACTGGGGCGTGTGCTGTTCGTGAATCTGCCGCTAGGATATCTGGCGTCGCGCACGGACGGACTACTGCTGCATTCGTTCCTTCATTTTTTTGGCGTTCAAATGATCGGCCTACCCTATCTGGGCTCGGTCCCCGACGGTGTGGGCGGACTGATATTCAATTGGCATATCGATTCGCACTCGTCGTTGAAACCTCTCAAGACACTGGCCGATGCGGGCGTTTTTGACCGCGGCAAGTTCTCCGTTCACTTCACCGCTGGACCTGACGTCGATGCCTTTGGCGACCACAAGGGGCTCGACATAGCCCACGATGCCGAAGCCCAGAAGTGGATCCGGTACTTGCTTGCCCGCGGAAATGCGATTGGCAGTCATGGCGGGTGGATCCACAACTACTTCGGCAACAACGTGAGCGACACCAACGAAAGTGAATTCGAGAAGTACCTGGAGATGAACAAGGATGCTTTAGAACGCGTTTCCGGCACTCGTATGACCGAGTACTCCGCGCCGGTCGGCAACCATCCTGCATGGGTGACGCGCTGGCTTGAGCGCAACGGCATTGTGGCCTACTACTTCACCGGCGATGCCGGCCTGGGACCGACGCGGGTCTATCGCGGCACCGAGCGCGACGGCTCCGACATCTGGGGCTTCCCCGTGCTTCACATGGGCAAGGAGGCTAGCTTGGAAGAGATGGGCTTCGACGACGTGCCCATCGGCGCTGTGCGCGACTGGATGCTGGCAGTGACGGACTTTACGGTGCGCCGACACGCGGCCCGCCTGGTGTATGCGCATCCCTTTGGAGCCGAGCGTTTCTTCCCCACAATACGGGCCTGGCTGGACAATGCCGACTCCCTGCAGGCCGAAGGTCGCTTCCGCTGGTACACCATGACCGAGCTGGCAGGGTTTCTCAATCAACGCGACGCGGTGCAGTGGACTTTGCTCCGCACCTCAGCGGACAGGGTCACTCTGCGCGCCTCTCATCCTAAGACACTTGCTCACCAAACCTGGATCTTTCCTCAGGAATCCTACGGCGACCCACGAGTGACAAAAGGCAAAGCGGCGGTCCGAGTTCAGGATGGCATGGTCCTGATCGACGCCAGCGATGGGCGCGACCTCAGCGTAGACCTCTTACGGCGCGATCCGAGTCGCTTGAAACCTGAAGCCATTGAGGCCAAACGATGAAGACCACACTGATGCTCAGAGCAGTGATCGTCTTATTCGCATGCCTGCTGTCCTGCGCATTGGGCAGCGCACAGGTGAATCGCAGTAATAGCGTCGCACCGGGATCAAGTCTTCCTGGATTAGGCGCCCTTGGCATGGTTATGGACGGTCCTGGATATATTGAAGTTGGCGGCAGCCACAGCTCGCTCACCGCCGGCAATTCTGACTGGAACGACTTCTATGCCCGGGCAATGCTCTCGGGCGGCCGCAATATCTTCACCGGAGAACTCACGCGTGAAGCCCGTTTCGGGGACAGCGGCTGGTTTGGGGATCTCGGCCTGACTCGCACTCTGTCGGAGAACTGGTATGCGCAACTCTCGGCCGGTGGCAGCGCCGGGGGATTTTTTCTGCCCAAGTTTCGCAGCGACGCGCTCATCAGCCGCAAGCTGCTCCGCCGCCGGCAGCTTGTAGCGAGCGTGGGCGGAGGTTACGATCAGAGCAGGACAATCGCCCATGACTGGCGCGCCCTAGTCGAAGGCGCCTACTATTTCAACTATCCGGTCGTGCTTCAAGGCGGCTTGATGTGGACTCACGCCACGCCCGGAAACATCCTCGCCCGCACCCAATACATAGCCGCCAGCCAGGGTCACGACAAGGAACACTTCGTTTCCCTTCGCTACGAGTGGGGCCGCGAAGGCTACGAGGTCATCAGCCGACCCACAACTTTCACTCCGGTCATCGGCCGACGCATAGTTGCGGCCCCGGCCAATGTACTCTTCGATTTTCCTGTACGAACCATCAGCGGAACTTGGAGGCAATGGATCGGGCCGAACTGGGGACTCAACTTCAACCTGGAACAACACCAGGAACCCGCCTACCACCGTCTAGGAGGCACCATCGGTGTATTCCTCGATTTCTAGGCCCCCACGATCCCGAAGAGAAGACCGGCGGCTACCACCGGAGCTCCAAGCCATCCGCGTAAGGGGTTGGCGTGGAGGTCTGATTACCCCGCACCGGGCTTTCGTCCGACTGCGTCTGAGCCGTAGGCGATTTCTTGAAAGCGCAGCACTTGCCTTCGTGGGGACGGCCCTCTGGATTGCTGTCTTGCCTGCCGTGGGCCGTTTTTGGGGCCACGTCTTGGCATTCTGGGGCTCGCATCTGGGACTAAAAAGCGAGGTTATTCTCGTCCCGCAGGGGTGGGGAAGGCACATTCACTTTGCGCTGCCCTGTTTCGGTCTAGCTGCCGGTCCCGCAAGTGGTACCGCCTGGTGGATAACCACAGGAGTCACCGCTTTAGCACTTATCGCAAGCTTCTTGCTAAGCGAGGAAGCCTTGCCCTGGGCCTACCTCATCCGCGCGTTCTGCCTTCTCCAGGCGACTGCGTTGGGATACTTTGCCATAGCGTCCGCCCGCTTTCCCCACGATTTGCCCGGGTATACCGTCAGTATGCTGGTATTCAGCTGCATCCTCATCGGGCTGGTCCCCGTGCTGCACGCCTTTACCTTTTATCTTCTGAACTTTAGCCTGGCCCAGAAGCTCTTTCTGACCTTGGCGACCGTAGTCCACCTGGTGCTTTTTGTGCCCCAGCAATACATGCTGCACATCTACCTGGTCCATGCGTCCGTGCTCTTTATGCCCGTCCTCTATTTTGTGTTCGGCCCTTTCCTGGACATCCTCGCCTTCATTGGCTTTTATTCGTGGGGAATGAGCTGGAGAGCACCGGAACCGTTGGACACGTAACTACTGCCGATTCTGTTCTTTAAAGTCACTCCACGGCTCTAAACCTTTCAGAACACCCCGCTTTTAGGAATTGGTATGAACTTCCTATTCTTGCGTCCATACAGCAATTCGTGTATTCAAGAATGTCGCTGACGCTAAGGAGGTTTTTATCCTCTCGATCAGCTTTTTAGCTGTGGGAAGTATCTGTGAGCATCAGAACCGCCGGGTCAGCTTGTTCTAAATGCCTATCGAATCTGTTATTTAGGACGGTCCGCGGGATTCCAATCTGCCTATCCCAGTACAACGTCATGAACTTCCGATTTTGCGTCAATACAGCGATTCATGTATTTTAGACCGCAAATCCCAGTAGAAACCCTGATGTCCTCTGAGTCACCAGCTGCTTTCTTTTTGGGTTATTCCACGATGCATATGGGAGGTTGGTTTTGCAAAATACGTATGACCGTTTATTTTCAGACACTTCTCTTATCGGCTCCTCGAAATCTTCTCTAATTTCTGCCCCCCAGCTGAAATCGGGTTCTAAATCTCTCTTTTGTTACGCGACCACTGCAATAATTCTCGCGACCGTCGCCTTGGCACAGAGTGTTAACGTGAGTTCGCCCTCGAACGGCGCAACCGTGGTCTCTCCAGTCCATATCGCGGCAACCGCAAATGGCGGCAGTCATCCCGTTAGCGCGATTTGGGTTTATGTAGACAACCAGCCCTTGATCAAGACCACGAGCGCTTCGGTGAATACTTATCTGTCACTAGCCGCAGGATCGCACCATGTGGTGACCAATGCCTGGAACTCCATCGGGCAGGTCGTTACTCAGTCGCTGAATATTAGTGTCAGCTCGAACGTGGGTGTCGCCATCAAGTCTCCGTCCGCCAGCGCCACCGTCGCTTCGCCGGTGCAATTCGTGGCCTCAGCCTCAGCACCGGCCGGGCGGGTAATCGACTCCATGCGCATCTATGTCGATAGCGCCACCGCCTACACTGTCTACGCCCCTAGCCTCAACACCGCCTTGGCTTTGCCGGCTGGCGTCCATAGCATCAATATGCAAGCATGGGACAATACTGGCGCGGTCTACATCAAGACCATGAGTATTACCGTCCGCTCATCGACATCGAATTCGCAATACCAGAGTAATCTCAATGCCGCGTCGAAGTGGGTTTCACAGTTCTCTCAGGGGGATGGCGCGCTTCTGTACACCCCGCAAGCGATTAATCCGTATTACTCCAACATTGCCGCGATCGGCATGACTAAGGATCCAAATCGGATGCCGCAAGTTGTGGGTTGGATCAACTGGTACATCAACCACCTCAACTGGCCCGACAAGTGGGGTCTCTACGGCACAACTTACGACTACACCGTGAACAACGGGGTGGCCACCGCGACCAACAACGCCGATTCGACCGACTCTTACGCGGCTACGTTCCTGTCGCTGGTATGGCATGCCTGGCAGAGTGGCGATTCGAACGCGCGGTCGACGATTCAGGGTCTCTCTTACCAACTCGATGTCATCGGTGGAGTGATCGTCCAGACGCAGCAGAGCGACGGCCTCACTTGGGCCAAGCCTGACTATCAGATCAAGTATTTGATGGACAATTGCGAGGCCTACCGTGGCTTGCGTGACCTCGCGTCCGTTTACCAGAATGCGTTTGGCGACTCGACCAAGGCCGCATACTACAATGCCGCCGCAGATGCCATGCTGAAGGGCATTCTCGGCATGTGGATGAACGGAACTTGGGCCGTCTACAAGGATGCAATCGGCAACCTGGCAGCACCCAACCTGAACACCTGGTATGCCGACGCGAGCGCCCAAGTCTTTCCCGCGCTGATGGGCGTGGTGAGTTCCTCCGATCCGCGCGCGCAGCAAGCCTATGCGGCTTTGAACGCTGCCTGGCCTGAATGGCCGGCGCTCTCGTTTAATTCCCAGGATCCCTTTCCGTGGGTTCTGATTGCGCAAGGCGCGGCCGCCATGGGAGATAAGAGCCGCGTCACTAGCTACCTCAACAGCCTGCAGAGTAAGTACGTAAATTCCAACTTCCCCTGGCCGTTCTACAACGCCGAGGCAGGCTGGTTCATGCGTACGAACAACTACATGCTGGGCCGCGGCCTGTAACCGAGTCCACAAAAATTACCGGCAGTGGCGTCCCAAGACGCCACTGCCGTTTTTATGGGAGATTAATCGTTGAGAATCATGGTGAGCGCGGCAGGACTCGAACCTGCGACCCATGCCTTAAAAGGGCATTGCTCTACCAACTGAGCTACGCGCCCCCAGTCCTTCAAATTTAACACATTGACGGCTCGTAGCCGCGACGGCGGATCGCCAAGGCGAATTCTGTCCTCGTCCTTCTGCCAGCGGGAGGTCGATTTCGCAAACACAAAGGCCGCCGTCAGGCGGCCCCGTGTTTCTTCAATTACTTAGGCAAAGCTTGGATGCTTACTTGTCGTCATCCGTGTCCACGGCAATCACACCAAACGTCCCCGCAACATTGTTCGCTGGTCCAGCCGTGAAGAACAACTGGTTCGTCGCCCCGTTTTTGCCGAGGCCATCGCCGAATGAGGTGCCCCACAGTTGGTCGATCACGATCGCCTTCCCGTGTTCGGTCTCCACCGCATCCACGAACTGTCCGGTAGCGGCGTTGAAGCCGTTGATCGTTCCATGGTTGGTGTTGTTCGAAATCAATAGTGTGTTGCTCAGCTTCCCGAAATTGCCGGGTGCTATGGCGATTCCCCAAGGCTGATCCAGGGGCAGCCCGTGGATCAAGGGCCTCGGTACTCCTGGTGCCGGCGTTCCGTCCTCTTTAAACACTTCGACGAATCCGCCGCTCGCCCCGCTTGCGCTGGCAAATGCCACGTAGACCAGTCCATTGATGTCCTGGATGCCGAACGGCACAAAGTCTGCGGGAATCAAAGGATCGGAAAAGGTGCCGGACGCCAGCGTCACAGGAGTGAAGGTGCCGTCGTATACATCGACCCTGCCATTCGCCATGTCAGCGGCGTACAAGAAGTTTCCGGAGGGCTTGCTCGTAATAGCCAGCCCGGTATAGACCGCAGGATGTGGATTGCTTTTCGCCGTGGTGTCCACCCCGATAATTGCCTGGTTAAAGTTGACCGACGGCGCCCACCCGCTGATTGTCCCATCTAATGTGGCAAATAAGAACACCGCCGTCGATCCCTGAACTTTAAATTCCTTCGATCCATTAAACACAATGCCAGTCGGCGAACCCGGCCCATTTAAGCCCTTAGTTGAATCCGGGCCGTTTCCCGCCGTCGGGATCAGTACCTTCAGTCCCGCATTCAGGTTTCCCAGATTATCGTACAAAGTCGACCACCCTGAGCCGTTGTCGCTCAGCCACCATGGCGAGCCTTTAGCATGCGCGAGACCCCATCCATTCACCAGCAAGGGATCGTCGTGCTGTGCCTTCTTGACCTGGTTCGAAGATAAATTCGTGAGTCGATACTGCGCCAGGGCCGCGCTCGAAACGAACATAAGCGCGAGTCCCAGGCCGAGTGTGAGCGGAAGCATGCGACGTTGCATGTAAATCTCCTTTGTGATGCCGTTCAGTGCAGGAGAGTGACGGTGCAGCGCTTCTCGCACACAAATCACAGTTCACTGACTGGGCATGCAAATCCTAGGCCCTATCGCAACGCGACATTGTCAGCTCCATGTCACAAATTTGTACATTTCCTGCAGGACGCATTCGGCGATTGCCTGATCAATACAAAAATCCTCGAGCGCAGCCGCTCTTGATAAAATCATTCCTTCACCCTTCCATGAAAAATCCCATGCGTCCCTCTCCGCTCACAATTGCGCTGGCAATTTGTCTCTGCGCCTGCGCCGCGGCCCAACTTAGCGACAGTCACACGCCGGCCGATGGAACCCCAGACCAACGCGACGCCTCAGTCGCCGCGGACGACCACATTGTTGCCGCTCTCAAGCAAGCTCTCGAACTGGCTACCAGCAAGGCCGTCGCCGTCACCGGCAAGCCCGACGGATTCCTGGATAACGAGGCCATTCGCATCCTGCTGCCCACGAAACTCCAGTCCGTCGGCAAAGCCATGCGTCTGATCGGCGAGGGCGACACGGTGGACGAACTCGAAGTCGGCATGAACCGGGCCGCCGAACGCTCCACGCCTCAGGCCAAACAGATATTTCTCGATGCCCTCAAGAGAATGACGTTTCGCGACGCTCGCCACATCCTCGCCAGCGGCGACACCGCGGCTACCGAATACTTTCAGAAAAGTTGCTCCGCCGATCTGGCTACTGCTTTCACTCCCATCGTCCACAGTTCCCTGCAACGGGTCGGCGTGATCAAGAAGTATGACCGGGTCATCAAGACCGCGCCCGGCGGAAACGCGATTGCCAACGAATTCGACCTCGACAAGTACGTCGTCGGCAAAACTCTCGATGGCCTCTTCTACGAGCTCGGACAAGAAGAGATCCGAATCCGTACCAACCCTGCAGCCCAAACCACCGCGCTGCTGAAAGACGTCTTCGCTAGAAAATAAGCGTGCGCGGGAAATCCGCCCCGGCTTCATCTACACTTCTCTGAACCGCGCACAAAGGAGAAACGACTCTGTCTGCCATTCGCGCTGTCTTCTGGGACGTCGGCGGTGTGCTCCTGAGCAATGCCTGGGACCACACTGAACGCGCTGCAGCGCTTGAGCATTTTCAGCTCGACCAAAAAGAATTTCAGGAGCGTCACGAGATGGTCGTCTCGTCATTCGAGCGCGGAAAGATTACGCTCGACGAATATCTGGACCGCACGCTGTTCTATCGCCCGCGTCCATTCACGCGCGACGTGTTCCGCGAATACATGTTCTCGCTGACCCAGCCATTTCCCGAGGTTCTGGGATTCGCGCATGCTCTGGCAGACTCCAACAAATACTTCATGGGCACGATCAACAACGAATCGCGAGAACTCAATTATTACCGGATCGAAAAGTATGGATTACGAACAATCTTCCGACTGTTTATAAGCTCGTGCTTTGTTGGGCTCCGCAAGCCGGAGTGCGACATTTATCGGCTCGCGCTGGAGACGACGCAGATTCCCGCGGAGCAATGCTGCTTCATCGACGATCGTGCTATCAACCTGGAATGTGCTGCGAAGCTGGGCATGAACACTATCGAGATGAAGCAATTGGAGCAGTTGCGGGCGGAACTGGCGAAATTCGATGTGACTCTATAAGAGCGCAGAGGTCCTACAGGATCTTGCGCGGCTGGCTGGTCTTCACCCCGGCACTCTGCGGAACATCGGATTCCAGCGTGCTGAGGGTCAAATCGCTCGACCAGCAATCGGCCGCCAGCTTCCATTCGCCATTGCTCTGGCGCGCACACACCCACAGGTACTTGCCGCGTTCCTCGCGGCGCTTGCCGGTTCCGCCGGGAATCAAAGCCTTGCAGCGTCCTGCCTCGTAAGCCAGATCGCCCACTACTTCCACTCGCAAAGGTTCCACTTCCACTTCTCCCAGTCCCGCGTCCAGCGCCCCAAAGAAAAACTCGCGGACTGCCGCGGCACCCCGGATCGGAGGACAGTTGGATCGCAACACCAACGGGTCGGCAACGTAAAGGTCGAGCAGATCATCCAGGTGTTTAGTATTGCAGGCCATCACCCACTCGTGGGTGATGCGTCGAACCGCGGCCTCGGCGCGGCTCATGTCGCCTCTCAGCGCCGCGGTCGGTCGCGGCTCTCGCGCCGGCTCGCGCGGCCCGCGTCTAGGCGACTTGGCTCAGCAGGACGTGGAGCTGTCGATTCTTGTCCGCCAGGAAAATAGTGATGATGATAATGGTGATGGTAGTGATGCGTTTCTTGTGCTCCTGTACGGGATGGCATTGGCCCTACCTCGAGGTCTTGATCTGTAAATGGATTGCGACGCAGCGTAACGCCACGGGCGGGCGGACGCTCTTGTTCTTCAGGAACTCCAAATCCTGGCTCCCCCGGCTGCCTGATGGTAAACCCGCACATGCCGCAGAACTTATTCCCTCTGCGATTGTAGTATCCGCACAGGCTGCAAATAATAGTAACGGAATCGCTCGTAAGTTCCCCTGCGGTGCCGTCCGCAGTTTGCTCCGCGTCGGCTTCGGCAGCCAGACGCTGTGCGGCCTCCAACGCCGCCGCCAGCGCTTCTGGACTGGGCTTGGGTCGGCGCATCTCAGGTTGCAGGCCACGGAACAGGTCTTCCAGTTCGGAGTCGCGCAGGTGCGATTCAGAAGGTAAACCGGAAGTTCCAGGATTTCTTTTATCTTCGTCCACGAATCGAATTACTCCATTGCTGGGGCCATTCTAGCCTAGCGGCTTAGACCAGTGCTATCGGCTGGAAAACTCAATCTTGCCTTCGGTTTCCGTTGGCACGCCGTTGCAAATCGCTGGACGATATCTCCACGTACGCACTGTTTGTAGAACATGGCGATCACCGGCGATCCCCACGCTTTCAAGAATGAGCGGACTGTAAACGCGCCCATCGATTCCAATGATGAAGCTGACTTTTATTTTCTGGCCGGGGCCCATAATACGAGTCAGCAGTGGATCGGGCGTGGTCAGGGCCTCAGGCGGCTGAATCTGTTCGCAGGCCGTTCGCGAGCTGAGGTGGGGTACGTTGACAAATTGGGAAGCGCGGATCAGCGTTCTTGCAACCTGGTTTTCGCGCCGCTCGAAAGTTGTCACATGCAAACCCGGGCAAGGCGCAGGCATCGCCGCCCAAGCTGCTGTGGGCATCACCAACCAGAAAACCGTCAGCCAACTGCGAAGACCCATGAAATTGCCTGTCAGCTTTGTGCCCCGCTCTTCGCCGGACAGAGCAAATGCATGACCACTTACGATAACGAGTATTCACTTATTTTGTAATGGGTTACAGACGAGACTTCGACCGTCGGAGTAGCCCCGGGTGCAAGGAGTTGCACGACGGAGCCGCTGGCAGGGAGCAACAACACCAGTGGCGATTACTTCGCCGACGTTACCCTGTCGCGGGGCGCCGTAAAGTCAACAAAGTGATTTCGGGAGGGCAGTTTATGCGGACCGGTAGATTCACTGTACCCAAGCCTCGGTTGGTGTAGAGTGCGAGCCCGCCGATGTTGTACAAACCCCAAACATATTTTCTACCCAAAGGAGGCAAATAAAGAGGGCGGACGAAAGGCACCCGCACCTGGCCTCCATGCGTGTGTCCCGAGAGTTGAAGATCCACGGGATAGTGCGCGACAAAGTCGGCATAGTCGGGCTCATGCGCCAACAGGACCACTGGTTCATCGGAGGGAATATTGTGCAGAGTTGCGCTGAGGTCGGCGGCCCGTTCCAGCGCGTCGTCCACACCGCCGAGCCAGAAGCGGGCTCCGTTTCTTTCGATCGGAACCGATTGATTGATCAGGACGTGAATTCCCTGACTGCGAAGCGAGTTTGTAACTCGATCCGGATCGGTTACGACGTCATGGTTTCCCAACACCGCCCAAAGCCCATAGGGCGCCTGCATTTGCCGCAACAGCTGGGCACAAGGTTCCGCGGCGGACGCAGCCTTCGCGCGATCGTGTCCGAAGAATGGCTCTGAAACGAAATCTCCAGTAAGCACGATCATATCGGGATACAGATCGTTGACCAGGCTGATTGAGGATCGAAGAGGATGGACGGAAAAATAAGGATCGTAATGAAAGTCGCTGAGTAACGCGATGCTGAAGCCTTCCAGCCGGGCCGGCCATCGCCGAAGCGCAATCTCCTGGCGAACGATTCGCGGACGGTTGGGCTCAACTAGCGTGCTTTCGCCAGCGAGGCCGGCCACGCCTAGCGGTTGCTGCGATGCGGATAAATTTTCGTCTGGTCGTAGGGAGAAAAGGCAATCGGGTTCGGGACCTTACGCGTGCGCGGCACGCACTCTGCCCTTCCAGCATAACTTAAGTGCGCGAAACCGCGATATGGCGAGAGCGAGATCAGAAACTGAAAGTAGCTTGCAACTCGATTCGTCGGTTGGCGGCAGTACCTTGCGAGAACGGTCCGCCTTGAAGGGAATTAGAAACGTCAAACAACCTGGAGCCGAGAACTGCGTTCGGATTCGAGGCATTCACGTTATTGAAAACGTTACGGGCATTCACTCCAAGCGTTAGATTGTAACGCCGGTCGGAGTTGGCGGACATCATCGTTGGTCCGCCACCGAATATCGGACCGCCGTGGCCACCGCCTCCTCCTCCACGCCGAACTTCCCCTCCGCCCTGGCCAGGGCCGGAGCTGGATTTCGCCTTAGGGCCAAATCCAAAGGTTTTAGTGAAGCGTAAGTTCAACACGAAGTGCGCCGGGCCGGTCTCATAGTTGATCGGCAGAAGTTTTCCACCACCCAGAGCGTCAAACGTACCCAAGGTCGTGCAGTAAATGTTGTTCTGCGGGCCCGAAATGGTGGGCGTGGGACCGGGGCAAGTCGAGGCTGAAACCAGGCCCGGACGATCGTTGTAAATCTGGTCACCGTTCACGTCGATGGGCGTCGTGATGTTGAATGGAGAACCGGAACTGACCACCATGAACGGACTTAGACGAAATAGGTAAGGCAAGGCAATGCTGCCGCCGAGAAAGAACCGATTTCTTACGTCAAATGAGGCCCGACCGTAGTCCGCGCTGATGTTGTAGGAATTTGACGGAAAGCTGGAAACACCGGAAGTGTCGCTGTTGGCATAGCTCAACGAATAGTAGCCAAACAGCTGGACCTTGGCGCCGACGCGAACATTGGTGTTCATCATCAGCTGGTTTTGCTTAAAATTGCCTTCGGAGACGTAACGGTATTCATTCCCGCCGGTGATCGCGGGACAATTCGGAGCACATGGAGTTCCGGGATATGGAGCACTGGCGTTGATAGTAAGCAACTGGTCGAAGCCACGTGAGTTCATGTAAATGACGGATAGGGTCGCTGATTTCGTGATCTGACGTTCCACCCCGAGCGCCCCTTGCAGAGTGTAGGGGGCGCGCAATCTGGGACCGATCTGATAAGTGTTGGAAGTGGAAGAACTGACTGCGCCGCAATTGGAGAAGCTTGTGAGAGCGACGTCGACGCCCGGGAAAGCAAGTCGGGTTGTTGATAATGAACTGCTGCTCGGTGACGCCGTTTAATCGATCCGACTGCAGGATTTGTCCGCTCTGAAAACGGTCGTAAAAAATTCCATAGCCGCCGCGAATCACAACCTTAGGAACGGCATTTCTTCCGCCGACGCCCCATGCAAAACCCAGGCGCGGGGCCCAGTCTCCGTGGTCATGAATGGCGTTTTGAGTTTCAAAGCGCAGACCCGTGCTGAGCGTGAAGTTGGGCTTTATTTTCCAATCGTCCTGCACATATGGCTCGACATCGTAATAGGTGACCGACGCAGTGGGGATGCCAGTACTGTAGGTCAGCTGCGTGGCGTAGGTAGTTCGGCTGCCATTTTTCAGCTGCTGCTTGGCATAGAGCAAGGAGATGGGGCACGCTGGGTTCTGGCCGAGCCCTCGGCATCCCGAGGGCACGTCGGTCGCTCCGTTTAACGAGGAAAACGTAAAAGTACCGTTAAAGCCCGCAGTGGAGTAATTCGTGTCCTGAGTTGCGCGGACGCGCGCCCCAAATTTGAAAATATGGTTGCCGCGAATCAGCGAGGTATAGTTCTGCAGTTCGTAACTGTTCTCGCGGTCATTGAAGTTGCCCTGACCGGAACCGCCGCCCGAGAAATTGCCGATCACGTTGACCGCCGGATTTGTGTCCGTCGGAGTTTGAAGACTGCCGTTGCGATGATATTGGAATCGCGTCTCGTTGATGATCCTGGAACCAATGATCTGCGTATCGCTTACCTGAACCGTGTGTTCGATTTCCTTGGAGTAATAACCCTGCGATGGAAGACTGAACACTCCGACTCCTTTGTTGGTTTCTGTGTCGCGAAAGTACTGGTAACGCGCCGTCAACGTGTTGTTCTTGTTCAGCGCCCAATCCAGCCGAGGGCTGAGATTGGTTCGCTGGCGCGGATTGGGAATCGACTCGACTAGCGGGACTGCGGCTAGTGTCGGGTCGAGGACGAACGCATTGACCGCCGACAGTTCATTGATGTTCCGGCGCTCCAGATTGAAAAAGAATGAGGCCTTCTTGCCCAACGGGCCGCCGATGTTTCCGTTGTATTGGGTGGAATCGTACGGGGGCTCCGATCCGGCAAAAGGATTTCGTGAGTTGAATGCCGAATCGTTGCCTAACACGAAGAATTGCCCGTGATATTTGTCGGTTCCGGGTTTGGTGAAAATTTCGATACGGCCGTAACCCAGCTTGTCGTACTCGGAGGAAAATGGATTCTGGTTGATGCGAATTTCACGGATGGACGACTTCGGCGGTAGCTGGCCAGCAGTAAAACCGTCGATATACATCTGTCCACCGCTGGGACCTGCGGAAGGCCCGGCAAGCGCTTCAAGATCCGCCTGCAGTTCGTCGGGATCGTCGGGCAGAGCTTCGAGCTCTTTGCCGGAAATCACGATCGCACCGGCATTGTTCGAGGGGTTGACATCGATGGTCGGGGTCGTATCGGAAACCTGAACTTTTTGTTGCTCCACTTCAATCGCCATCGAGACGCTGAGCCGGAGAGGCTGATCGGCGATCATGACATTGTCGTTTTCATAGAGCGTAAATCCCGGAGCTGCGACAGTAAGGATGTACTTCCCTGCCGGCAAGTTCTTAAATTCATACATCCCCTGGTCATTGCTCTGGACCACAATTGGGGACCCGGTGGCCGGGGTCAGGATCACACTTGCGCCAGAAATGGCAGCCCCAGAGGGATCGGCGACTTGTCCGCGGAGAGATCCCGAGGCGGATTGCGCCACCACCGCACTTACTGACAGGAAAAGCAAAAACACGACGACGAAACAACGCGCGTACCTCTCAACCCTCATTTGATCGTCCTATTCTTTGTCACTAGCCGCTCTATAAATTACAGGGCTATAAATAAGTTGGTTCTTTGCCAAGGCTGGCAGTGCTATGGACTCGCGTCTCCAGTGGGCGCCCCCCCCAAGCTCCACGGCGCCAACATCATTGCCTGACTGCCACTGGGAGCGGCCTGTAGGATCGGCTCCACTCCACTGAGCAGCGTGATTGCAGTGCCGCCAATGCTCGACGTGCCCTGGGTCGTGACCATCAGCACAGCATCTCCTTTGTGCAGATCGGCAATCGTAACCGCGGGCATGCGGCTCAACATTTGCTGCAAGTCGGGCGCTCCGCCCTGGCGCATCCCTCCACCACCCGCTCCGCTTCCGCCCGAAGCCATCGCTTCCGGCCGAGCACCCGATTGCTGCCCATTCCCTGCCGGCGAAGATCCCGGATTCGGAGTGCTTGTTGCGCCGGGTGTTCCTGGAGGCATGTATCCTTTCAACCGCATCGCAATACGCTGCGCCATCTCCGGAGGTAGCTTGTGAAGCTGCGATTCCGACGTGATCTTCACCTGAACGGGCTTCTTGCTCAATAAATCTTGAACGGTGATTGTTCCGGCGCTTGCATCCACCGAATTCACTAAGCCCGCGACATTGCGGAAGGTTCCCGTAACAATTTCGTCTGCCGTCAACTCGGAACCATCAGTGCTGCGATCTCCGCGCGCCCGAAGTTGATCGCCCGGTTGGATTTCCTGCAACCGTGCTGGGCTTGGCGTCGTCGAATTTTACAGAGTCCGGAGCGTACCGGCGAAACACAGTGTTCTTCGTCGAGTGGACGGCAATTTCTTTTTTTCCGCCGACGCCGGTCACTGAAATTGTCACCGTGCCGGTGGCTGGGTCGACCGCACTCACCAGACCTCCCAGGCCGCGCTTCTGCCAGTCCTGCTGTTCCTTTTCATGACGCGCCTCGAGATCCGAATGCGGGATCACGATCACTTCTAGGGCAGCTATAGAAGCTCCGTCCGCCGACGCTTGCCCGCGCACACGAACTCTATCCCCCACTTGCAGGTCCTGTAACTGCACTGGCGTCGCGTTCTTGAGATCCTTTTCACCCGGAGCAATTCGCAAAATCCGCGCATTCGACTGCACCGTCACGGCGACGTCGGGCCCGGAGTCCGGCGTCAGTGTCAGGGCATTCCCTTGAATTGTTTTGATGGCGCCAATTCGCCTGGCGACCGCTGCCTGGCCAGCAGCCTGCGCCGGTCCCGCTGCAGCTCCAAGACATTCCGGACGCAAGGCTGGACTGACGATACTGATGACGGAAAAAATAATCCCGCCGATTGTTGCCTGCTTAGCCTTCATGCTCTCCACCTTCTAATTTACATCGCTGCGAACCCTGGAACTCGCTGGTTTACAAAGTTTTACCCAGACAAACGAAGTATTACAAATATCTATCTACGATGCCGACGTCTTTTGTATCTTAGCGTTGCTTTGATTGCGAAGGGAGGGGCCAAGGCGGAGGCTTGCTGATTTATAAGCCGCTGCCTTGACAGCGGCCATAAGGGATCTTACCTCGCTGTTGATGGAATTCGGTCACAGAATTCTTTCGTGCGTATAACCGGCGGACACCAACGCGGAAAGAAGCTCGGCGATGTGGTCGGGACCTCGCGTCTCCATTGTGATGTCAATGGCAGTATCTCCAAGATTGACTCCGTGATAAGCGCGATCGTACGCGGTCTCCACGATGTTCGCCCGGTGATCGGCCAGAATGCCAGTTAGCCGGTGCAGCGCGCCGGGATAATCGGGCAGATGGACGCGCAGGCGAACCAGACGTCCGTCCTTCACCAAGCCGCGCTCAATGATGCGCGCGAGTAACGTGACATCGATATTGCCGCCGCAGACGAGGACTGCCACTCGTTTGCCCCGCAAAGGCAGCTTGCGATTCAGCACAGCCGCGATAGCGGCCGCACCTGCGCCTTCAGCCAGCGTTTTCTCGCGTTCCAGCAGCAGTAGAATCGCGTTCGCGATCTCTTCTTCTTCGACTGTGACAATGTCGTCCACGTATTTTTGAACCAGAGGAAGCGTTCGTTCTCCGGCGCGGCGCACTGCGATTCCGTCGGCGATAGTCTTGGCGGATTTCAGCGTGACCGGCTTGCCCGCAGCCACGGCGGCTTTCATGGAAGGAATTCTGGAAGGTTGAACGCCGAACACCTGCACTCGGGAGTTGGTTTCTTTGACGGCGCAGGCGATTCCGCCGATAAGCCCGCCGCCCCCAATTGGCGCGACGATGACCTCGATATCGGGATGTTGTTGCAGAATTTCCAGGCCAAGAGTTCCCTGACCGGCGATGACTGCATCGTCATCGAAAGCATGAATCAGAGTCAGGCGTTCCAACTCACTTTGCTCGACCGCCTTTTCGTAGGCTTCGTCGTAATTGGCGCCGTGCAGGACGACTTCCGCGCCATAAGCCCGGGTCGCCGAAACTTTGGTGAGCGGAGTGGGCAGCGGCATGACGATGCGGGCCCGAACCTTGTGCCGTCCCGCGTGGTAAGCAACGCCTTGCGCATGATTGCCGGCGGAGGCGGCGATCACGCCGCGTGTTCTCTCATCCTGAGTGAGAGTGAGCAGCTTGTTCAGGGCTCCGCGCTCTTTGAAAGCTCCCGTTCGTTGTTGGTTATCGAGCTTGAGAAAGATGGAGTTGTCGGTGAGGCCGGAAAATGTCTCCGAGTGAGTGCAGGGAGAAATGCGGATGTCGGCGCGAATTCTGTCGAGAGCGGATTGGATGTCCGGAAGTTGGATCATGACGCTGGCGCAGTCATCTTACGCCGCTTCGCCTTAGCCCGCTCCACACTAAGTTGGTCCGCGGCTCGGTCGTCATGTTACGAAGCGATTTGCCGTGCGGTGGAGGCCAGAGGGATAACCGGCCGAATGGGCAGCGCCTTCAAATAAGCATCGACAGAAGCGGCGGCCTTGCGACCTTCGGAGATTGCCCAGACTACCAGCGACTGTCCGCGGCGCATGTCGCCCGCCGCGAATACTCCCGCGACCGACGACATGTAATTCTGGTCCGTCGCCACATTGCCGCGATTGTCAAGTTGAACTCCTAACTGCTCAATCATGCCATTGCGGACCGGGCCAAGGAAGCCCATGGCGATCAGGACCAGATCGGCTTCCATCGTAAATTCGGTGCCGGCGATCGATTCGAACTTCGGGGGAGGGCCGACCCGCGCGGCGTGAAGTTGCCGCACGTTACCGCTTTCGTCGCCCGTAAATTTTACAGTTGCGATGCTCCAGTCGCGCACGCCGCCTTCTTCGTGAGCTCCTTCAACGCGCAGCTGCATGGGCCACATCGGCCACGGTGTAAGCGGCGAACGCTCGTCGGGCGGTTTCGGCATGATTTCAAATTGATGAACCGAAAGCGGCTTTTGACGGTGGACCGTGCCCAGGCAGTCAGCCCCGGTATCGCCGCCGCCGATGATGACCACGCGTTTGCCGGTTGCAAGAATCTCAACTGCAGAGTCGATCGTGTCGCCGAGGCAACGCTTGTTCTGCTGTGGCAGGAACTCCATCGCGTAATGAATTCCCTTTAGCTCGCGTCCTGGAACTTTCAAATCTCGCGGATGTTCAGAGCCACCGGCCAGCACTATGGCATCGAACTCACGCCGCAGATTTTCGACTTCCACGTTCTTGCCGACTTCGCATTTGGGACGAACTTCACACCCTCAGCGGACATCTGCTCGAGGCGGCGATCAATAATATGCTTCTCCATTTTGAACTCGGGAATGCCGTAACGCAGCAATCCGCCAATGCGGTCCGCCTTTTCGTAGACCGTGACCCCATGTCCGGCTCGACACAACTGTTGCGCTGCAGCTAGCCCCGCCGGACCAGAACCTACGATCGCTACTTTTTTTCCACTACGAACCTTCGCGGGTTCCGGACGGATCCAACCCTCGAGAAAGCCGCGTTCCACAATATTTTTCTCGTTTTGCTTGATCGTGACCGGAGGCTGATTGATTCCCAATACGCACGAAGCCTCGCAAGGAGCCGGACAGATTCGGCCGGTGAACTCGGGAAAATTATTGGTAGCGTGTAACTGTCGAACAGCTTCCTTCCAGCGTCCGCGATAAACCAGATCGTTCCAGTCAGGGATAAGATTGCTGACGGGACATCCCGTTTGGCAAAATGGAACGCCGCAATCCATGCAGCGAGCGCCTTGCTTGCGAAGCTTCTCTTCCGGGAAATCCTGATAGATTTCGAACCAATCATTCACGCGCTCCAAGACGGGCCGGCGCGGAGCCAGTTCACGCGAGTAGTCGATGAATCCGGTCGTCTTACCCATGTTGCACCTGCTCGGCATGGGCTAAAACCGCGACGGGCTGGCTCGGGATATAGGCTCGTTCACTGCGGCCCACTCCCAGCACGCGCTTGAATTCTCGCGGAAAGATTTTGATGAACCGCGAAACCATCTCTTGCCAGTTGTTGAGAATCCACTGCCCACGGGGGCTTCCTGTCAAGGCCACGTGGCGCGTAACAAGATCCCGCACGATTTGCACATCTTGAACTTCGAGCAACGGCTCCAGATCGACAGAGTCAAGGTTGCAGCGTTTTTCCGTGAAATCCATGCGCTCGTCAACAACGTAGGCGATGCCCCCGCTCATGCCAGCCGCAAAATTCCTTCCGCAAGAGCCCAGTACTAGCACAAGCCCATTCGTCATGTACTCGCACCCGTGGTCGCCCACGCCCTCTACGACGGCGGTCGCTCCGGAATTTCGGACCGCAAAACGTTCGCCTGCGACTCCATTGAAGAACGCTTCGCCGCTGGTTGCGCCGTACAAGGCCACATTGCCGATCAGAATATTTTCTTCGGGGGCGAAGCCGGATGCGCGCGGCGGATAGACGACGATTCGACCGCCGGACAGGCCCTTGCCGACATAGTCGTTGGCTTCGCCTTCGAGCGTGAGCGTGACGCCTTTCGCCAGGAATGCACCCAGGCTCTGCCCGGCTGAACCCGTCAGCTGAACTCGCACCGTGTCGTCGGGCAGCCCCTCAGAACCAAAACGGCGCGCGATTTCGCCACTCAGCATGCTTCCGACCGAGCGGTGTATATTCCGCACCGGCAGATTCACTTCGATCGGCGAAAGCGTTTCGAGCGCGTCGTGAACCTGCCCCAGAATTTTGTGATCGAGTGCCTGCTCCAGGCCGTGATCCTGCGCCTGCACCCTGCGCCTGCCAACTCGCGAAGGCACAGGTGGGTTATAGAGAATCGCCGAAAAGTCGAGTCCTCGCGCTTTCCAGTGATCTTTCCAGAAATCCACGGCAGGTTCCACGTCAAGCATATCGACACGGCCCACCATCTCGTCCATGGTGCGGAATCCCAAGTCAGCCATGTACTGCCGAAGCTGTTCCGCAATGAAGAAAAAGAAATTGATCACATGTTCAGGCTGCCCCTGGAATTGTTTGCGCAGTACAGGATCTTGCGTGGCAATTCCCACCGAACAAGTGTTGAGATGGCATTTGCGCATCATTATGCAGCCCATGGCGATCAAGGGAGTGGTGGCAAAACCGAATTCTTCCGCGCCCAACAGGGCGGCAATAGCCACATCGCGGCCAGTCTGCAACTTGCCGTCAGTTTGCACGCGAATGCGGCTCCGCAAATCGTTCAGCAGCAAAACCTGCTGCGTCTCCGCCAACCCCAGCTCCCAGGGAATGCCTGCATGTTTGATGGAACTTAAAGGCGATGCCCCGGTACCGCCCGTATCACCGCTGATTAGGACAACGTCGGCGTGCGCCTTCGCCACACCTGCGGCAACTGTACCAACGCCGATCTCGGCCACCAACTTCACTGCGATGCGGGCTTGCGGGTTCACATTCTTCAGGTCGTAAATCAGTTGCGCCAGATCCTCGATCGAATAAATATCGTGATGCGGTGGCGGCGAGATCAGACCAACTCCTGGGATGGAGTGCCGCAAACGGGCGATCACTTCGTCGACTTTGTGCCCAGGGAGTTGGCCGCCCTCTCCGGGCTTCGCACCCTGCGCCATCTTGATTTGTAATTCATCGGCATTGACCAGGTAGTTCGCGGTCACCCCGAAACGTGCCGAGGCGACCTGCTTGACCGCGCTTCGCCGTAGATCGCCGTTCGCGTCAGCCGTGAAGCGCTTCTCGTCTTCTCCACCCTCGCCGGTGTTGGACTTGCCGCCGATGCGGTTCATGGCGATGGCAAGAGTTTCGTGAGCTTCCTTGCTGATCGATCCGAACGACATGGCGCCGGTGGTGAAGCGCTTCACAATTTCTTTCGCAGGCTCAACTTCTTCGAGCGGCACCGGCACGTCGCTTTTCTTCAACTTCATCAGGCCGCGCAGCGTGCAAAGGTTGGCGCTTTGTTTGTCGATGAGATCGGTGTATTCCTGAAATGTCTTGAAGCTGTCCTGCCGCACCGCCTGCTGTAGTTTGCTGATGGTCTCGGGATTCAACAGATGATATTCGCCGTTCACCCGCTGGTGATAGCTGCCACCCACCGAAAGCTCAGTTTCGAAATCGGTCAGCGGACGAAAGGCGTATTCGTGTTTCATCTGCGCCTCAGCAGCGAGGACGGAGAGTCCAACTCCTTCCAGGCGCGAAGTTGTACCGGCAAAGTACGCGTCAATCAGTTCCTTGTTGAGCCCGATGGCTTCGAAAACCTGCGCTCCCTGATAGCTTTGAAGAGTTGAAATACCCATCTTGGAGAAGGTCTTCAGCAATCCTTTCTTGATCGCCTTCATGAAGTGCTTGACCGCGAGTTCCGGCGTAATTCCTTCGCCCAACTCGCCGCGCCAAACCAGGTTCTCCACACTCTCCAGCGCCAGATACGGATTAATCGCGCTCGCACCGTAGCCACTCAGCAGCGCAAAATGCATAACTTCACGCGGCTCGCCAGATTCGGTAATCAGCGCAACCTGTGTTCGCGTTTCTTCTCGCACCAGCAGATTGTGCACGGCGGCGAGGGCGAGCAGGCAAGGAATAGGTGCGTAGTCTTTGTCCACGCCGCGATCGGAAAGAATCATCAGCGAGTATCCGGCCTTCACTGCCAGCGAAGCTCTCTGGCACAGCTCGTCCAGTGCACGCTTCAGTCCCTCTTCGCCGTCTTTCGCGCGGAACAGCGCGGGCAGCGTGGTCGCAAGCAAATCGCGATTCGATACTCGACGCAGCTTTTCCAATTCCCGATTCGATAGCAGCGGATGCGCCAGTTTCAACATGTGGCAGTTCTCCGGCGCTTCCTCCAGAATGTTGCGCTCGCTGCCGATGTAGCTGATCAGCGACATCACCATCTCTTCGCGAATGGGATCGATGGGAGGATTGGTCACCTGCGCGAAGAGCTGCTTAAAGTAGTTGAACAGCGATTGCGGTTTATCGGAGAGACACGCCAGCGGCGTATCCGTACCCATCGACCCAATCGGCTCTTCTCCCTGCGACGCCATCGGCGCCAAAATCATCCGCAGATCTTCATCGCTGTAACCGAAAGCACGCTGGCGGCGAAGCAGGGTATCGGCGTCCGCATAGTGCATGCGCGAGGGCTCGGGAAGTTGATCGATCGTGATCTGATTTTCTTTTACCCACTCAGCGTAAGGCTGCCGCGACGAAAGTTTCTGCTTGATCTCTTTGTCCGAGATGATGCGGCCTTCGACCGTATCCACCAGGAACATCTTCCCTGGTTGTAGGCGCCCCTTGCTCTTGACCTGCTCGGGCGCAATGTCAAGCACTCCCGCTTCCGAGGCCATTACAACCAGGTCATCGTGAGTCACAACGTATCGTCCAGGCCGCAGGCCGTTACGGTCGAGCGTCGCTCCAATGACGCGCCCGTCTGTAAACGCAATTGCCGCGGGCCCATCCCAAGGCTCCATCAGACAAGCGTGATACTCGTAGAAAGCGCGCTTCTCCGGCTTCATGTGCGGATTTCCCGACCATGCTTCAGGAATCAGCATGGCCATCACGTGCGGCAAGCTGCGCCCCGCCTGCAACAGCAACTCCACCGCGTTATCGAAATTCGCCGAGTCACTCCCGTCGGGAGCGATGATGGGAAACAGTTTCTTAAGGTCATCGCCAAAAAGCGGCGACTGCAGCAACGACTGGCGGGCTTGCATCCAGTTCACGTTTCCGCGGAGTGTGTTAATTTCGCCGTTGTGCGCGATATAGCGATAGGGATGCGCTCGCTGCCAACTAGGAAAAGTATTCGTCGAGAAGCGCTGGTGCACCAGGCACAACGCGCTGACCGCGTCAGGGTCGGAGAGTTCGCGATAGAAATTCGCGATCTGCGGCGCCAGCAATAAACCTTTGTAAACGATTGTGCGACAAGATAGCGACGGGACGTAGAACATCTCCGCATCTTCGATGCCGGACTCCCGGATCTCATTCTCCGCCCGCTTGCGCACAACGTAGAGCTTGCGCTCGAATGCGTCCTCTTCCATCCCGGATGCGCAGCGCACGAAAATCTGCTGGATGTAGGGCTGCGAAGCCCGCGCCACGCGGCCAATCGCGGAGGCATAGACAGGCGTATCTCGCCAGCCGAGTAAGGTCAGGCCTTCTTCGCGCACGATGCGCTCCAGAATTCCCTCGCACTGCAGCCGCTGGTGCTTCTCCACTGGCAGGAAGGTCATGCCCACCCCGTAGGTCCCGGGCTTGGGCAGCGAGAATCCCAGCTTTTCGCATTCGCGTGCGAAAAACTTGTGGGGAATCTGGATAAGCACACCCGCGCCGTCGCCGGTTTCCGGATCGCAGCCGCAAGCGCCACGATGCGCCAGATTGAGCAGTACTTGAATTCCCTTGCGAATGATCTCGTGGCTCTTATGGCCACCGATACTGGCGACAAACCCGATCCCGCAGGCGTCGTGCTCGTGCGCAGGATCGTATAGACCCTGGGCGGGTGGCAGGCCATTCTTCGGGTTTAGACGCGTCGTCATGGACTTCGTCCGGTGGACTGAATTCCTTTCGAATCATTCGTTCTTGGGCGTAGCTTGGGCCGGCGACAGAGCGTCGCACCCTCTGCTCAGGAACAGACTTTCTTATTCTCGTGCCTGGCGGCAAGCAAGTACAATGCAGAATTTCGATGCAATCCATGCAAATTTCGGGGTGCATCATTAGTCGATGGATTCGGGGTAATTCATTGCGAACTGCGCTGACTCCGCTATAATTTCGGGACCATCCCAATGGACTTTGATCAGCTCATTACGTTCCTGGAAGTTGCCCGGCAGGGTAGTTTTTCGCGCGCCGGAGAGAAGGTTTTCCGGTCTCAATCGGCGGTCAGCGCACAGATTCGCCAACTGGAGCAGGAGTACGGCGACCGACTGCTTGATCGGTCGGGCAAAACGGTAAAACTGACCCCCGCCGGCCAGGTGTTCTTCGAATACGCCGAGCGCCTAAAGGCTCTGCGCGATGAATCTTTAACGGCGGTCGCCGACCACAGCGGCACCCCACGTGGCACTCTGCGAGTAGGCGCCAATGAGGCTACATGCCTGTATGTTCTACCCGAGGTTTTCGCCGAATATTGCCGGCGTTATCCACCGGTGCAGATCAGCATCTATCGCAACTTCAGCTACAAAATCGTGGAAAAGCTGGAAAACGGCCAGGTCGAGGTTGGCATTCTCACCTTGCCCATCCAGTCTCCGAGCTTGAAGATCCAACCCATTTTTCGCGACAAGCTGATGTTGATGGTGAGTCCCAAAAATCCATTGGCCAAGTTCAAAGTGGTGCCGGTCAGCGAGATCGTTAAACAGCCGCTTCTTTTCCCGAAAACGGGCCACACTAGAAGGCTGCTGGATAAGCTCTTTCGTCCCCATAGCGCCGACCTCCAGGTGCGAATGGAACTACCCAGCATAGGTATGATTAAGAGCTTCGTGGCGGCGGATCTAGGGGTGTCGCTTATCAGCGCGTCATTCGCCCGCGACGAGGTCGACGCCGGCCGCGTCAAGTTGGTTGATCTCGAGGACCCGGTCTATCGCGAACTTGGCCTTGCCTACCGCCGTGACCGGACGCTCTCCGTAGCCTCCACCGCGTTCGTCGCTCTGTTGCGCCAGTTCGCCACTCAAATGAAAAAGACCGACGATTAAACGGACGCTGCAGAATATCTCGAATGTCGCGTCGAACCTAATCTCAGTTCCCAGACCCGGCAGCTTTCACCGCATCCACGGCAGACGAACTCGCCGCCGGTTCGATGATGTGCAGGCCGCATTCCGTCTTCGCGAATCCCGGCCAACGCCCGGCGCGCGGATCTTCTCCTGGCCTTACCGCCCGCGTGCAATGCGTGCATCCAATGCTGGGATAGGCCTGGTCATGAAGCTGATTGTAGGGCACATCGTGATCGTGGATGTAGCGCCAGACTTGCTTGGATGTCCAATCGACAATCGGATTGATTTTTGCCAGGCCGAACTTGGCATCCCACTCTACTCTTCGAGCGGTCGATCGGGCCGACGTCTGGTCGTGGCGAATACTCGTAATCCATGCGTTCAACTCGCTAAGCTTCCGGCGCAGCGGCTCCACTTTTCGCAGGTTGCAGCACTGGTCGGGATCGTGGCTCCACAGCGCCGATCCGTGAATACGCTCCTGCTCTTCGGGCGAGAGAACTGAATATACTTTCTCGATCGTGATTCCGTATTTTCCTTCAATGCGATCCATCAGGTTGTAGGTCTCAGGGAAAAGGAATTCGGTGTCGATGGTGAAGAGCCGGAAATCTTTCCGCACCCGGGAAGCCATATCGATCAGCGCCATGCCCTCAGCGCCAAATGCCGAGGAAATGGCCACACGGTTTCCAAACGTCTCGAACGCCCAGGTCAGAGTTCGCTGCGGAGTCCAATTCTCCGCGCTAGCCTGCGCGTCTGCGATCCGCTCTTGAATGCTTTTCTTCTCTTTCTCTTTCTGATCTTTCTCTTTCTGATCTTTCACGCGAGTTGGCTCCTCATTTTGTTACGACGTCCAAAACAGGTCCGGAATCCGGCATTAGCGCGACTGCAACCGCACTGTCGCCGTCTGCAGAATTTGCCATCCTGAATCCTTCCGCAAACAATCGAGGATCGGCAAAGCGCACTACCTCACCCACAACCAACAGCGTGGGAGTCGCGAGGTGCGGCGCGCCCGCAAGTTCAGCGATTGTCGTGAGATGTGTTTGCTGCTGCATGGTTGTAGCGCGAGAGATGACCGCACAGGGTGTGGCGCCAGCGAGTCCAGCCGCCCTCAGCTTCGCGGCGACCGCGGAATACGTCTCGCCAGGCATGTAGATCACCAGCGTCGTCCCGCTTCCCGCCAGCTTGCTCCAGTTCGCAGCTTCGCTTCCAGAAGCCTGATGCGCCGTGATAAACACCAGCGCGGATGATTCCTTTCGGTGGGTCAGCGGAATCTCGGCCGCCGCCGCCGCGCCCAGGGCTGAAGTCACGCCCGGCACAATCTCGTACGAAATCCCAGCGCGGCGCAACGATTCGATTTCCTCTCCGGCTCGGCCGAAGATCAACGGATCACCGCTCTTCAGCCGGATCACATTCATTCCGGAATCGGCGAGCCCAACCATCAGAAAGTTGATCTCCTCCTGCTGAATCTTCTTTTTCCCGCAGCGCTTGCCGACATTGAGCACCTGCGCCGTTGGAGGGATGAGTTTCAGAATCTCCGGGGCGACCAAGTCGTCGTGCAGCACAGCATCAGCCGTTCTCAGCAGACGCAGTGCCTTCAAGGTGAGCAACTCCGGGTCGCCCGGCCCCGCGCCCACCAGATAAACTTTTCCCGTCATACTTCTTCTCCTCTTGCGGCCAGCTGGGCGGTTTCGGACAAGGCCGCTTCCACCGCTTCCCTGCTGGCTAATGAGTGCAGCAGATCGAGTTTGCGCTCCTTGTCCAGATCGCTGGCAAGAACGAGTTTCCGGGTCTCGCCAAGCTCCGCAACCCAGTCCGCGTATCCTGGGCCAAATTGTTTCTCAAGCTGCTGCCGAATTGTCTGGGCCAGCGACGGACTCTGCCCGGCTGTTGAAACTGCAATTTGTAGGTCGCCGCGACGCACGACCGCGGGATAGAAGAAATCGCAAAGATCGGGAACGTCGACTACATTGCACAGCACGCCGCGTCTCTGCGCCTCGTGATAGACCCGCTCATTCAAGCCGCGCGAATTGGTCGCTACGACGGCCAGGAACGCGCCGTCCAAGTCTTCCGCCGAGAAGGGTCGCAATTCGAGTTCGATCTTTCCCGCGCGCGCCCAGTTACGGACCGCAGGACTTGCGGCCAAGGCAACCACGCGGATGCGCGCTCCCGTCTCAAGCAGACCGCCGATCTTGGGCTCGCCGACCTTCCCCGCGCCTACGACCAGGCATTGCCTGCCTTCCAGCTTTAGAAACATAGGAAACAAGCTAGTCACCGATGCCTCCTGCGGATGCCAGACTTCGCGTCGAATCCGGCAAGTCGCGAGCTTCCGGGGGCACGATTTCTCCGGCGAGGAATTCTCGCAACTCCGTGTCGCTGTGGCGGACAAAAAAGCGGCGCAGATTTTCGCCCGGTTCGCGCTGCGCCAGGTAACGGCCCAACAGACGTTCGAGCGCATCCGGCACTTCGGTCGCCGCGCAGCGATATCCAACTGGCCGAGCCGTGCCCTGATGCAAACCTAGAGCCCCGCCCACGCAGAAGTAGTAGGCGTCGACCATGCGATCCTGGACTTTGATTTTCTTGCCCTCAATGCCTATGTCGGCGATCCAGTGCTGCCCGCAACTGTTAGGACATCCGGTAACGTGCAACTTCAAGTGCTGATCGAACCCCGGCAAGCGTTCTTCGAGTTCTTCCACAAGCCAGCGCGAGAAGCTCTTGGTTTCGGTAATGGCCAGCTTGCAGAATTCCGTTCCGCTGCACGCGATGGTTCCACGCCGGAAAGCGGATCCGCCAACTTTCAGCCCGATTGCGTCCAACTCTTTGGCTAGAGGTTCAGTGTTGAGGGTGGGCACGTTCACAACCAGCAGGTTCTGCATGTTGGTGGCACGCAATTCGCCGCCCGCGAAGCGGTCGGCGAGGTCGGCCGCTGCCTGCATCTGTTCCGCGGTGATTCGGCCGCGCAGGGCCACCGCTCCCACGTAAGAGAACCCAGGCTTCTTCTGCGCATGAATGCCGACATGGTCCCGGTAAACGTCATCGGGCGGATGCTCTTCGACTGCGGGATCGAGGTGAAATCCGATGCGCTCGTGCAGTTCGCCGAGGAAACGGTCGGCGGTCCATCCGTGCCGCAAAAACAGAAATTTCAGCCGCGCGCGTTCGCGGTGTTCGCGCAACACCTCGGAATCGCGAAACAATTCCGCAATGCCCTTGATCACCGGCAGAACCTGGTTCCAGCGAACAAACGCATTCAGCCGCGCTCCGAGATAAGGTTCTGTCGAAAGCCCCCCGGCAACCCGCAAGGAGAAGCCGACTTCCGGCTTCCCGCCAACCACACGAGTCAGGGCTGTCAGGCCAATGTCGTTAATTTCGGGATAAGGACACCACACCCGGCATCCGGTGATTGAAATTTTGAACTTGCGCGGCAGGTTATAAAAATCGGCATTCCCTGCCAGCAGTTGCGATGCTTCCAGCACGAGCGGAGAAGCGTCCACGACTTCGTCGCCATCTACGCCGGCGACCGGGCATCCTGTAACGTTGCGCACGACATCGCCGCAAGCACCGGTGGTATTCAGTCCTACCCGCCAGAGGTCGTCGAGCACTTCCGGCAGAGATTCGATTGTGACCCAGTGCAGTTGAATGTTCTGACGTACGGTGAGGTCGGCGATTCCATTGGCGTGGCGGCGAGTAAGATCGGCGATGGCGCGTAGTTGCTGAGAACTCATCATGCCGTTGGGAATGCGGATGCGCACCATAAATCGCTGCAGTGCCTGTCCTTCTCCTCCCTTTCCTCCGGTCACTCCCGCTCCGTCACCCTGGGTGTAAACGCCCCACCAGCGGAAATACGTTCCGATCCATTCGGGCGGGATGGAGTCGAATCCCTCGCGGGCAAAGCGCCGGATTTCTTCAAGCCCCTCCCACGGATTCATCGTCCGCTTCAGGCGTTCGACTTTTTGCGCTTTGGTTTCTTTGGCTGTCGTCGTCATAAAGAAAACGGTCCGGAAAACGAAAAACCCACCGCCAGATGCAACTGGCGATGGGTCTGTGAGTGCCGATATTAAGAAAGAATCCTTAGGTCAGCAACCTCCCCGCGCCAGCGCGCACGCATGCACAACAACAACAAGTGCAGCAGCACATAGCGCGAAGATTGCAGTTCTCTGGCATTCGAGTTTAGATTCTAGGTTGAATCGCTTTCGCCGTCAATGATCTTACCTAAAAGCTTGGATTCATAATTCGAATGGAAAGAATCAAAATCTTTGTGGCTGCGAGACGGACGACCGTGCCCGCGCTGTAGAATCAACCACTTAGGATCTCGAACATTTGTTGAGTGATAGTCTTTGACTACTCGACAAACGTTCTTGCAGGCTTCCTTGCCCTGAAAAGTGCGTTCGCTGATGACCGCGGTGAAAAAAGCCGAAGACGAAAATGCCCTGGTTGTGCGGTTTTACGAATGGGCGGGCAAGGATGGTGAGATCACGCTACAACTTCCTGCCGGGGCGCAATCGGCAGTGGACGCTGATCTTATGGAAAAACCAATGGGCGACGCGGCATCGCACGATTGCAAAGTTACGTTGCAGACCAAGCCGTACGAGATCAAAATCATTAAGGTGCAATTCTCCAGCATGCCCCAAATGGCAGCGACGCCAAAACCATGACTGCAGCCTCCAAGCAGAGCGGTCCATTCCTTGGCGTCGACATCGGCGGCACAAAGGTAGCCGTCGGACTTGTGGACAGCGAAGGCAAGATACTTTCGCAGGGCCGACAGCCTATGATCGCGAATGGCACGCCGGAGGCTGCATTGCAGGCGGTCAGTGGCGCGATTGATTCGTTAATTTCCACGTCGACCGCGGATGGCATCCAGAGTATCGGAATCTGTGCCCCCGGCCCTCTGGATCCGAAGACGGGTGTAGTTCTTAATCCTCCCAATCTGACATGCTGGCGGAATTTTCCGCTAGCCAAGAAAATCGCTGCGCTGTATCGCGTGCCCGTGCATGTTGACAACGACGCGAATGCCGCCGCCCTCGCCGAGACCCGCTGGGGCGCGGCCCGCGGATTTCGCTATGTTTTTTATGCCACGATCGGAACCGGGATTGGAACTGGCATTGTTCTCGATGGCCAGATCTACCACGGCAGTACCGGTTCCGCAGGAGAAGGCGGCCATGTCAGCATTGACTACCGCGGCCCCCTTTGCAGCTGCGGCAAACGCGGATGCATCGAAGTGCTGGCGGCCGGTCCTGCGATCGGCGCACGCGCACGGGCCAAGCTCAGCGCCGAATCAGCGAAGCATTCCGCGATTCTTGAGCTCGCGAAAGGAAGCATGGCCGCCGTGACCAGCGAAATGGTGGGCAGGGCTTATGCCGCTGACGATCCGCTGGCCCGCGAAATTCTTCTCGAGACGGTCGAGGTCTTAACACCGTGGCTCGGCAACATCGTCGATCTGCTCGATCCCGACGTTCTGGTCGTGGGTGGCGGCGTGGCCGCAATGCTGAAACCGTTTTTCGATGAAATCAAAACCCGCCTCCCAAGTTGTTGCGTAAATCCCCACTCCGCCGCAATTCCGCTGCTGATGGCGCACTACGGGGCCGACGCAGGAATTGCCGGCGGCGCAGCCCTGTGTTCAGAGAACCTTCCGTAGCCCGCAAACTTGATCGCAAATTAGAGGACTCGAATGGTCGTCTCTCAATATTTCTTTCGCGTCACATTCACCGTCTATCGCCATTCTCTTTTTCAGCGCACCCGTGCTCTTGCAGAGTCAGGACCTTCCAAAGGCCCCCAGCGCCCAGGTCTTCACTCTGACGCCGGCGCCGGGATTTTTCACCGAGCCGGCCATAGCAGTGAATCCCTCGAATCCGCAGCAGGTCGTCGGCGTCTTCCAGGACAACGTGCACGCGGCCTACTCGCAAGATGCCGGCCATACTTGGCAACTGGCCAAGGACGTTGATCCTAAGAACTACCGGATCTCCGGCGACGTCTCGGCCACCTTCGATAATCAGGGCCACGCCTTCGTCTGCTACATCGCCTTCGACAAGCTGGGGAGCTTTCAACTACTGGGCGCATGGCGCGACGCGCAACGGCATCTTCGTGCGGCGGTCGCTCGACGGCGGAAAAACCTGGGAAGCAGACCACATTCCCGTCGCCGAACAAACAAGCTCGCCAGGGATTCCGTTTGAAGATAAACCGTATATTGTTGCGGACAATACAAAAAGCAAATATGCAGGCAATCTCTACATCGGCTGGACGCGCTGGAGGTTGGCCGACTCGCAGATGGTACTTTCCCGATCCACCGACGACGGGAAGACCTGGTCACAGCCGATTGAGATCGATGCCCACCCTGGATTGCCGCGTGATGACAACGGCGCTGCCGAAGGATTTGACGGTGTAGTCGGGCCAGATGGCAAGCTCTATGCCATATGGAGCCAGGATAACGCGATTATGCTTACTACCTCCCGCGACGGAGGTAGGACGTTCTCTCATGCAAGTCCGGTCATTCATACGGCGCCGATCATGTTCGCCATACAGACGCTCGAACGAGCAAACGGGTTCCCGCAAATTGCCATCGACCCGAATAGCAAGCGCCTGTACGTGACCTGGAGCGATTACCGCAACGGCGATCTTGATGTTTTCATTGCGGCCTCCGACAGCGGGGGTAAACACTGGAGCGCACCGGTTCGGGTGAACAATGACCCAGTACACAACGGAGCGGAACAATTCTTCCAATGGCTGGCCGTGGATCCGACCGACGGTTCCATCAACGTTATCTTTTACGACCGCCGCGGCGATCCCCAGAACCGTAAGCAGATCGTAGTTTTGGCGCGTTCCACCGACGGCGGACGCAGCTTCAGCAACTACACCTGGACCGATAATCCATTCGAAGCCAGTGGCGTCTTTCTTCGGCGATTACAGCGGATTGCGGCTTATGGCGGGCGTGTCTATGGCATATGGACGGAGAAACCCGCAACCGCGCCCGAAGCCAGAGACCCGGCTGACGGAAGGACAAACCGGAAGGGAAAGACAAAGCTACGAGGACAAGAAGCAAGGACGCGAAGCCACAGCCTCGAGGCACAATCGTCAAGATCGGAACCGCAGACTTCACTGGGCAGAAGAGCATTCCAAGTAAGGGGCGCCGCGTGCTCGAGGCCGGGACCATGCCCCTTTTAAAACGTTCCCAAAAACTGAAAAGGCGATCTCCGGGAAAGATCGCCTTCCGAATCATGGAAAAAGGTTAGAGCGGCTGGACGTTCTCAGCCTGCCAGCCCTTGGGGCCTTTGGTTACGTCGAATTGCACCGTCTGGCCCTCCTGCAGGCTTTTGAAGCCGCCCGCCTGGATCGCTGAGAAGTGCACAAAAACATCTTCGCCATTTTGACGGCTGATGAAGCCATAGCCTTTGGCGTCATTGAACCACTTTACTGTTCCTTGTTCTGCCATGTTGATACTGGTGTTCCTTTCACTCAATTTACGCTGGAGAGATTCGGAGGTACTGCCGGCGAGTGCTGGCTGTTTAGGCGAGAACTGCTTACGACCGATTCGGTCTAACGCACAGGGTGATGCTACGCTCGCACGCCGCCGGTTAGCAAGCGAATTGCTGCGATCGAGGGACGACGGTTGACGGCGCTCTCAATCACCTCGACATCCCGCCGTCGTTAGGCCCACCACCATCTTGCGTAGCTTTAGATTCTCGACTTTCCAACTCCGCTTGACGAAGCTCCGTGGCCTCTGCCGGGTCAGTTCCCGCCTTTAGGGTGTTTTCTCAAGAAAGTAGCGCCAACCCTCATGCCGATCCGACGAGCTTTGCTCGTTTTCGAACTTTTTCAAGGCGGACTCCGCATTCGTTCTTCCTTTCACTACCTCGACCACTCCCGCGGACTCATAAGTGCGGACGTTGTGGCGAATGACAACGTAGGATGCCTTGAGTTCATCATTTGCCAAATATTCTCCTTGTCACTTGTCACAGAAACTCTTCTCTGAGAGTATGCGCGAAGCCCATGATTAGCAAGCCGATGAAAAGCCGCGCGTAGCCGAACCGTTGGCGTCCCCGACGGGATTTGAACCCGTGTTACCGCCGTGAAAGGGCGATGTCCTAGGCCAGGCTAGACGACGGGGACGACTCTGAGGCAGGAGTGCCGTGGACTCCTGATGTTAGCAGCCGCTTCACGGAGTGTCAAAAAAGCCCGCCCTAACACGTTGACTGCGCGATTCACTTAAATTAAAGACCTTTGGTTCTGGCTCTGCGCGCCGGATCCCTCTATGGCGCATTACAATCGATGACGTGAGGCTGCGCGGCCTCCGCTTGCGTATGTCTGATCCGTTATATCTCAGTCTCTGGTTTCCCGACTTCTCCGGTCCGGCGATGCTGCCTCACATGTTCGCCGTCCTGCAGCAATTCCCTTTCTCGGTGCAGCGTCCCGGTATTACCTACGCCGCTGTGCAACCTGTCTCCTGGAATGAAGCCAGTGTCCTGGAACGCCGCTTCTCGCCCGGAATCACTCCAGAAGAAGCGGTCGTTGTCGCCGCCGATCTCATTCATGACGACTACGCTTACGTATTCGACGCATATTGGGATCTTTGGACGCCAGACGAAGCCGGCCATCAGTGGAGTCTCATTCCCAGCCTGGTTAAGTTCATTGTGCAGGGGGAAGAATTCGAAGACGGAACTCATCACGAGACCGGCCACCTTGAAATTGATTTTGGTCTCGACTCACTTTTCGTGCAGGAAAATGTCGAGCTCACCGACGAAACTCAGGCAAAAATTCGCGACAATGTCAGCAAACTGGTCGAGTTTACCAAGAAGGCGGAGATGAATACCCACGCCACCTCGCGCCGGCTGTGGTCGGAATCGGAAGAGAGTCTTCCTCAGAAGCTGATCGCACGCCTGCAGAAGGTGCAATAAACCAGAGAGAGAGCACAGAGGATTCAGATTTACCCTGTGAACCTCTGCGCCCTCTGTGGTTAACAATTTTATTTCGTTCTTCCGCCCTCGACCTTGAGCGTCTCAACCGCAGCAGCTTGGGCCGCCGCCAATCGTGCAGTCAGGACCCGGAACGGTGAGCACGACACATAATTCAAACCGGTGCGATAGCAGAATTCCACCGATGACGGCTCGCCCCCATGCTCTCCGCAGATTCCAACTTTCAACGTAGGCCGGGTTTTGCGCCCCCGCTCGGTCGCCATCTTCACCAGCTGTCCGACGCCCTCCTGATCGAGCGCCGCGAACGGATCTTGCTTCAGTATGCCTTCCGCCAAATATGTCGGAAGCACCTTGTTCACGTCGTCGCGCGAGAAGCCGAACGTGGTCTGCGTCAGATCGTTCGTGCCGAACGAGAAAAACTCCGCCTCTTTCGCAATCTCGTCCGCGACCAGCGCCGCGCGTGGCAACTCGATCATCGTGCCAACCATGTATTCGACCTTCGTTCCTTTCTCTTTGAAAACTTCGTCCGCCACGCGCCGCACGATGGCGGCCTGGTTGGCCATTTCCTTCACCGTGGCAACCAGGGGAATCATGACTTCAGGAAGCACCTTCACCCCCTTCTTCGCGACTTCGACCGCCGCTTCGAAAATGGCGCGAGCCTGCATCTCCGTAATTTCGGGATAGGTGATTCCAAGCCGGCATCCGCGGTGTCCGAGCATGGGATTGAATTCGTGCAACTGCTCCACGCGGGCCAGCAGCGTAGGCAGCAATTTCTTCAGATCGCCGACACTCTTCGCACCGTAGTCGGAATATCTCTCCACCAGCGCCTTCTTCTCTTTCGCATCGGCGTGAGGGAGCGTGGCGATTTCTACCATTAAGTCCTCGCGGCGGGGAAGAAACTCGTGCAGCGGCGGATCGAGCGTGCGGATCGTAACCGGCAAACCATCCATTGCCTTGAAGACACCCACAAAATCGGTGCGCTGCAGAGGCAACAATTTTTTCAGCGCGGAGCGCCGATCTTTCTCGTTATCCGCCAGAATCATGGCGCGCATGTGACGAATTTTGTCTTCGCCAAAAAACATGTGCTCGGTGCGGCATAGCCCAATTCCTTCCGCCCCGAACGCCCGCGCCTGAATGGCGTCGCGAGGAATATCCGCATTGGCGCGCACTTTCATTTTCCGATGTGGATCGGCCCACTGCATGAACTTCTGCAGCTCTGGATCATCCGGTGAGGGATCCAGCGTACCCAGCTTTCCTTTGATTACGCGGCCGGTAGTTCCATCCAGAGAAATCCAGTCTCCTTCTTTGAATGTCTGGCCTTTCACGTGCATCTCGCGAGCTTTCTCGTTGACGTCAATATCGCCAGCACCTGCGACGCAGCACTTGCCCATGCCGCGTGTTACGACTGCCGCGTGACTGGTCATGCCGCCGCGGGAAGTCAAAATGCCCTTCGCGACTTCCATGCCGTGAATGTCTTCGGGTGTCGTTTCGGCACGCACCAGAATCACAGGATTCTTCGCAGTATCGTGCCCCGCCATCTTGACCGCTTCATCGGCGGTGAACACAATTCGCCCCACGGCTGCGCCGGGGGAGGCAGGCAATCCAGTCGCCAGGACTTCCACCTTCGTGCTCTTCTCATCGAGCCGCGGGACCAAAAAGTCATACAACTGATTCGGTTCGACTCGGAAGATTGCTTCTTCCTTGGTGATCAACCCTTCCTCCACCATCTGTATTGCTACGCGTACCGCAGCCAGCCCCGTGCGCTTGCCGTTACGGGTCTGCAGCATGTAGAGCTTGCCGTCCTGAATGGTGAACTCGAAGTCCTGCATGTCTTTGTAATGCTTTTCCAGCCGCGTGGTGATTTCGCGAAGCTGGTCATAGACATCCGGCATGATCTTTTGCAGTTCGAGAATCGGTACGGGAGTGCGCACACCCGAAACCACATCCTCGCCCTGCGCGTTCATCAGGAATTCGCCGTAGAACTCTTTCGTGCCGGTCGCTGGATTGCGCGTGAAACCCACGCCGGTACCGCTCGTGTCGCCGAGGTTGCCATAGACCATGGCCTGCACGTTGACCGCGGTGCCCAGCATGTCATCGATGTTATTGATGCGGCGATAGTGTTTGGCGCGATCGTTCTGCCAGGAGCGGAACACGGCGTCGCGAGCCATCACCAGTTGTTCGCGCGGATCCTGCGGGAAGTCACGCTTGGCGTGCTTCTTCACGACTTTCTTGTACTCGACAATCACTTCCTGCAGAGCCTTGGCGTCCAGATCGGTGTCGAGCTTGGTCTTCTTCTGTTTCTTCTTGGCGTCGAACACTTCATCGAACGCCGACTTCTCGATGTCGAGCACCACGTTGCCGAACATCTGAATCAGCCGGCGGTAGGAGTCGGCTGCAAATCGCGGATTGTTGCTGCGTTTGGCCAGCGCGTCGACACTTTTGTCGTTCAGCCCGAGGTTCAGAATCGTGTCCATCATCCCGGGCATGGAAAATTTCGCGCCCGAGCGCACGCTCACCAGCAGTGGATTCTCGCCGGTTCCCAGCTTCTGCCCCTGCAGCGCTTCCAATTTTGCCAGCGCCTCGTCCATTTGCTGGTCAACCTCTTTCGAGACGGCGCCGGTCCGCATGTACTCTCGGCAAGCCTCGGTCTGAATCGTGAATCCCGGAGGCACTGGTAGCCCGGCGTTGGTCATCTCGGCCAGTCCGGCGCCTTTGCCACCGAGAACGTCCTTCATCTTCCCGTTACCGTCGGCCTTGCCACCGCCGAAAAAATATACGTACTGGGTTGCACTCTTCTTTGTTTCCTGCGGTTCAACTTCGGGGAGAGTAATCGTCGCCATGACTATGAGTCCTTTGCTTCAAGATTTGCAATCAAATCTAAACGTCAGTCTCGATGTTGGGTGGCGCAGCGCTTTTAGCGCTGCGATAAGTTCCCGGGAGGAAAGCAAGGCCTTCAGCCCCTGGGGACTTTAAATTTCTACACTTTTTTCCGTCACGATCTCGGAAAAATCTGCGATGGTGGAGAAACTTGCGTAAATCGTCTTCAGAATTGCCAGTCGATTTGCCCGAAGCTGTTCGTCATCCACCATGACCATCACTTCGTCAAAGAACCTGTCCAGCAACGGACGTAGAGAGGCAGCATCCGAAAGAGCGGAATCGTAATCGCCCTCTTCACGTCGAGTCTCATAGAGAGCCCCAGTCTTTACATGGCCGTTTATCCAAAGATTAGTCTCTGCAGCAGAAGCCATCAGTGCCTCAGCGGGACGTTCTGGAATCGATATTTTCTTTTCGTCCGCTTGCTTAAGGATGTTTTTAATCCTCTTGAAGGAGAAACAAACCATTTCCAGGTCCTTCGCCTCCTCCGAGTTTCTAGCTTTCGTAAGGGCCTCTGCCCGCCGTGCGGCGTCCACCACATCCTCGGCGTCCGCTGCCAGAACGGCTTTCACGACATCATACGCATAACCGCACACGTCCTTCAGATAGAACTCCAAGCGTTCACGGAAAAACATCGCGACCGACTCGGAAAACCTTTCCTCCGCAAGGAACTTCTTTTCCGCCTCAGAACCCTGATACCCCGCCCGCGCATCGCGCATCAGTTCGCTCAGGCGCAACGGCAACTTCTTCTCAGCGATAACCTTCACGATCCCATTGGCCTGCCGACGCAGCGCAAACGGATCCTTCGACCCGCTCGGGACCAACCCTAGCGCAAACATCCCCGCAATCGTATCCGCCTTGTCGCCGATCGAAAGCACCGCGCCCTCGATCGACCGCGGCACATCATCGTCGGTCGACTCCGGCTTGTAGTGATCGTAAATCGCGTCGGCAATGGCCAGCCGCGTCGCTTCTGGCAGCGTCGGATCCAGTTGCTGCGCCCGCGCGTACAGCCCACCCACAATCCCCTGCAACTCCGTGAATTCTTTCACCAGTTCGGTGGTCAAGTCCGTCTTCGATAAGCAAGCCGCCTTGTGAATCACTCCCGGCCGCACAGTAATCCCGCCTTGCTTCAGAATCTCGCTCAACCAACTGCACAACCGTTGTACGCGCTGCGTCTTGTCGAAATAACTGCCCAGATCTTTCTGGAAGGTCACATGCTTCAGCGAATCCAAGCGCTCCAGCAGCGATTTGTTCTGATCGGTATCCCAGAAGAAACGCGCGTCGTTGAAGCGTGCCCGCAACACGCGCTCATTGCCGTGACGGATCAACCCCTGCGGGTCGCTATCGGTATTGAGCACGGCCAGAAAATAGGGCGCCAGTTTGCCGCTCGCATCTTCCACCGCAAAATATTTCTGGTGATCGCGCATCACTGTGACCAGAACTTCTTCGGGCAGCGCCAGGAACTGCGGATCGAACGCGCCCAGAACTGCAGACGGAAATTCCGTCAGGTTCACCACAGTGTCGAGCAGCGTCTTGTCCTCACGCCAGCGCGCGCCTGGAATGGTGCGCGTCGCCGCATCGAGGGCCTTACGAATCTGATGCTCGCGCTCGGCGCGTCCCAATACTCTTGCCGCGCGGAGAGAATTCACATATGCCGAGCCTGCGCGGGGGATGGTAACTGCGCCTGGTGAAAGAATCCGATGTCCGCGCGAACAGTTTCCAGCGTGAATGCCGTCAAATTCCAGCGGAATTGCGTCCCCGTCGAGCATCGCGACCAGCCAGCGCACCGGACGCACGAAGCGCTCATTCGGCTTGCGCCAGTACATATTCTTGGGCCAGTAGATACCGGTGAGCTCCTTGGGCAGGCCCTCGGCAAGAATTTCCGCAGCGCTTCGGCCCTTTTTTGTCACCTTTGCCGCCACGTACTCACCCTTGGGAGTAGAAACCTTTTCCAGCTTCGATACATCGACGCCGGCCTTCTTGGCAAAGGCATGAGCCGCCGCGGTCGGCTGCCCATCTTTATAAGCCACGTTCACCGACGGTCCGCTGACCTGCTCGGTCACATCGGCCTGCGAAGCGGCGATACCGGCCGCCATCACTGCAAGTCGCCGTGGCGTATCGAAGTACGTGATCCCACCGCCAGACAAACGCTCGCGGCTCAGCAGCGCCCCCACACGCTCGCGCAGTTCCGCGGACGCCGCGTCAATCATCCGCGCCGGAATCTCTTCGCAACCGATCTCTAATAAAAAGTCTGGCATGTCTTTAAATCATCTAGCGTTTCAAAAGATTGTCTTGGTCGGCCTGTGACTGAGATCACAATTCGCGCATACAAATCCACAATGGGGCAGCTCGCGCTACCCGACCGGAGATAACGTCTCTTTTTTCGCTTTCAGTTTCTTCTGGCCGGCAGTTTCGGATTCGTCGGATTTTTCCGACGAGGCGGCGAATTCACCCTTCTGTTGATCGACCCACAACTTCGCGATCCCCACAGCCAATACCCGCACCCGCGCAATCACGCCCACACGCTCGGTCACTGAGATCGCACCGCGAGCGTCGAGAATGTTAAAAAAGTGCGAGCACTTGAGACAAAGATCATAAGCCGCCAGCAATGGGAAGCGTTTCATCGCTCGTACGTATCCTTCGCCGGTGCCATGACCGATCCGTGAGCTCAAGGCTAAATCTTTCTTTAACACACCATATTTTTCAATCAACGCATTGCATTCCGCCTCGCACAACTCAAAGTGCTTCCAAGCCTTCTCGACGTCCGCGCCCTCGAAGTTGTAAACCGAAAACTGCAGCTCGTCGGCCAGCCGCACATCGCCGTACTTCACCACGCCGCCACTCTCCGGATCGCGCGCCCACACGATGTCGTAGATGGAATCCACGTCCTGCAGAAAGGCGGCAATGCGCTCCAGCCCATACGTCAGCTCGGCCGAAATCGGAAACAGGTCCACGCCGCCGCACTGCTGGAAGTAAGTAAATTGCGTGATCTCGAGGCCATCGAGCATGACCTGCCAGCCCACGCCCCAAGCGCTCAACGTCGGAGCTTCCCAGTTATCTTCTTCGAACTTGATGTCGTGCTGGCGCAGGTCAATGCCAATCGCGCCCAGCGATTCCAGGTACAACTCCTGCACGTTTTCCGGCGGAGGCTTCAGGATCACCTGCAATTGCATGTGCTTGAACAGGCGGTTTGGATTTTCCCCATAGCGCCCGTCCGCAGGACGCCGCGACGGTTGCACATACGCGACCTTGTAGGGCTTCGGCCCGAGCACACGCAGAAACGTCTCCGGTGCCATGGTTCCCGCCCCAACCTCTACGTCATACGGCTGCTGAAGCACACATCCGCGCTCCGCCCAAAAAGTCTGCAGGCGCAGGATGAGCTCCTGAAACGTAAGCGGGTTGGACGTGGATGGATTCACGGATTCAGCTCTTGGCTCTTGGCTCTTAGCTTTTGGCTCTTAGCTCAAAACCCCAGGTGCGAGTGTTCGTTGGAACTCCTACACCGCAGCCGGAGCTCAGCAGGTTAATTCTCGATTGTAATGGAAGCGGGCGGCAGCCGTCAGCCTTTGCGGTTGGAACGTTCCTTCAAGAACACTGTGAATAATGACAAAGAAAAAGGCTGCAAGTCGTTGATTTTTTCGGCACGCGTTGAAGGGCCTGAAGTTAGATTGTGGAAAACACGTCTACTTTCGAGGACGTTTTTGGCCCGGAAATTCAACCAAAGTAGACTTGACGGTTTTGATTTCGACGCTAGAATCCGCCCTTCTCCAGCATTCCCGCAGTGACCAGCTTCTTCTCGATGTGTCGCTGCAGAATTTGGATCAGAAATTTCCGCAGGTCGGCGGCTTGCGACTTGGGCCACGGCATTCCTGCAAAACTATCCACGGGAGCGCGAAATATCCGTGCAGCCAGCGTCCGCGATTCACTTGAAATCTCGGACGATGCCAGGCGCTTGTCCTCGGGACACATCAGCCCGTCGGCCAGCGCATGAAAATAGGCGCGGCTGCCGTTCAGGCTGCGGCCGCAGACGATGCACTCCGTTAGTTCCGGGAGAAAGCCGACCAGCCGCGTCAACCATAACTCAAAGTACGTAATCGGCATCCACACCTCCGGTCCCGTCAGCACATGCAGCACGGAAAGCGTCAGGCGGAAGATGGCGTCGTTCGCCTCGTGATCGGGTAGCAATTCGTCGAGCAATTCGGCGATGTGGCCCAGCGCCACCGCCCGCGCATAGCTAACCTCCGAGGCCATGGGCGATTCCAGCACTTCGCAGGCGTCGAGTCGCGCCAACTCCTGGCGCTCGCGGACATCGTAAAAGGCGCGCACATATGTGAGCGGCTCGAGGGCTCCGCCGAATCGTCTCTTCGACTTTTTCGCCGAACGCGCCACGCCACGGACTTTGCCCTCAGCGCGCGTGAACAGCGTGACCAGCAGGTCCGCCTCCCGCAGCGGATAGCTGCGCAGCACGATCGCTTCCGACTCTCGCAGGGCCATGGAATTCGACGTGGAACGTTTGATTTTAGTGGAAGTGGCGCTCTAGCTGTCAGGAGATGTAAGCGCGGTAGGAATTCCCATTTCTCGCAAAACGGGCGAGAAATGGGGCACCGAGCGATTCTCTGCGATTGAGTTTACCTTTCGATATACTTTCAAGAACGTGAAAAGAATCAGTGCTATTCTTCTGGTGATCCTCGGCCTCCTGACCTTAGACCTTGCCGAGGAGACTTCTTTCAGCCGCGTCGCCGCGCCCGACTCGAAAGGCAGACTCAGCAAGGCAGTCCTGACTTTTAGCGACAACCAAAAGGCAATCGAAGTGCACCCGGTGAGGGGGCCCGCCGTCAGCATTCCTTACGATGAGATCTACAAGTGCTCGTACCAATACACCAAGAAGCACCGCGTCAACGAGGAGTCCATCTTTACCGCCCCGGTCGGAGTGGGTGCCATCGTCATGTTAACCAAGTCCAAAAGCCATTGGCTGGAAATTGACTATCGCGAGGGCGACGTCCCCAAATCATTCTTTTTGCGCATGGACAAGCACGAATACCTGCGCATCCTGGACGCCGTGAAGGCGCATACCGGTAAAGATGCTGAGGTTCTAGGAAACGCAGATAAGCGCTAACGCGCATCGCAGAAGATCAACTACGCATTGGACGCAAGAAAGGCGCGGTCCATTTGAGGACGCGCGCCTATAATGCGAAAACCAAGAGCTAAAAGCTAGCCGGCCAAAAACCTGCACTACCGCCCGAAGTACTTGGCGTTGCGCTCGGTAAAAGCATTCCACTTCTCCGGCAGATCGTCGAGAGCGAAGATAGCCGAAACCGGACACACTGGCACGCAAGCGCCGCAATCAATGCACTCCACCGGGTCGATATAGAGCAACTCCTCGGTCGCGTAAGCGGGTTCGTCCTTCTTCGGATGAATGCAGTCTACCGGACACGCGTCCACGCATGCGGTGTCTTTAGTCCCGATGCACGGCTCAGCAATCACGTAGGTCATAAAGGTGTCAGTCTCCTGAGAATCTCTGCACTTATTTTACTACCGCGACAGTATTGTGACCGGACATTCTAGCAAGAATGCAGGCGGCTGGTACAGGGCGCGGGCTCGACCGTTTTAAAGGAATTAAAGACAACCTCAGGCGCGACGAGACGCCGCGAAAATTGCGTCCGGGCCGCACCTGGGCGAATTAAAGGCGCAATAAATGAAGAATGAAGAGTGAGAAGAAAGAAAAAGGGCCGGCAGCGAATGGCTGCCAGCCCGCGTCACGCTTTTAACTTACAGTCCGTTACCGGCGTCCGCCACCGTGACCGCCGCCTCCGTGGAAGCCACCGCCGCCTCGCGCTTCGCCTCCGCCATGGAATCCACCGCCTCCAGCGTAGCTGCGGGCGTAACCTCCGCGGGCGTAATTACTGGAGTATCCGCGCCCATAGCTGCCGCGCCCATAACCCCGGTTGTAGTCTCGTCCGCCGACGAAGCCGCGGCCATAGTAGCCGTGTCCGTAGTAGCCGGCCCGACCATAGTATCCGCCGTGTCCCCACCCCCAGTGATACCAGGGGCCTGCACCGATAAACACTCCTCCCGCAAACCACTGCGGACCATAGAAGCCATACGGTGCGCAGGCATACGGATAATACGAATAGTATCCATAAGGACACACCGGAGGTCCGTCAGCATATCCCGGGTCTGCATAGCCCGGATCGACTCCCACGCCAACTCCCACACTCACCTGCGCCTGCGAGTAAGCCAGCGGCAACATCAGAATTGCCAGTAACGCAACGTATCTCAGATAACGCATATAAACTCCCTTGGCTCCAGTTCGCCGAGAATCTGATCGGATCCGGAAGCCTTCCAAAACCGTGGTCTCTGGTGGGCTTTCCTAAGCTTCCCACTGGCCACTGGTCTCTACTTATTTGAACGCGGAAGGAGTAGAAAAGTTGCTGTTCCGGCACTGGCTCATTTCAACCATCCCGGTTGAATTCAACCACTTACGGAGACCACGAGGAGTTTGTGAAACAAGATCGCTTACGGGCGGTAAATCCATGTTTTCGTGGTCGCTTGCGGACCGTTCGGGTATCCGCCTGCCAAGAGCACGCTGCCATCATGCAGCTTGGTTTCGGTCATGAAATGCCATGGGTCGCTCATCTGGCCGGCGGCCACCAGGACCTTTCCGCTGGCAGGGTCAAAGACTTCCACTTCCTCGCTTCCGCCTGCAATCAACAGCTTGCCGGAAGGCAATTGCACTGCTTCATCCGGCAGTTTGAAACGGCTGTCGTTCATTGACGCCGCCGCTGTGAACTTGCCGGTGTGTGGATCGTAAATTTCTGCACGGTTTCCTGGATGATTTCTGCATTGAATCCCTCCGTCGAAGCGCCGTTTAGCGCTGACATAAGGGTTAGAAGGCACGAATTCTCGTAGCCTGACAATTACACTGGCAGTGCAGCTAGGCTCCCACCAACTCCTTCTTCTCGCTGGGCTCGTATTCGACGATGTATCCTGCAACGGCACTCGCGGCCACGGTGAAGGGCGAAGCAAGGTACATCTGTCCTGGGCCGCTGCGGCCAGGAAAGTTTCGGTTTTGCGCGCTGATCACGATTTGATCGGGCCGCGTCGAAACTCCAGGACCAGCATTGATGCACGCGCCGCAACTGGGTTCGATCACCTGCGCACCAGCCTTCTGGAAAATGTCGATGTAGCCCTTGCGCAAACAATACTCGCGCGTCTCCTGCGATCCGAATTGAATGTAAAACTTCACCGAATCAGCCACGCGCTTTCCGTGCTTGAGCGCGTCGGCAAGCACAGCGGCGTACATGTCCATGTCTTCATTCTTGCCGGCGGTGCAGGTGCCGCCGTAGGCAATCTCAACCGGCACAGGCGTATTCAATTCGCGAACATACTTTCCATTTCCCGGATCGCCCGGCGTGGCGACCATCGGCGTGATCTCGGCCGCGTCGAGTTCGATCACATGCGCGTACTGCGCGCCGGGGTCGCTATACAAGCCTTCGATCATCGCCTCGGCCTTCTTGCGATCGATTTTGTTTGGACCCATGTCGCGGCGCTCGACCAGGAAATCGACCGCCTTCTGGTCGGGCGCGACGATACCGGTGAATCCGCCAATCTCTGCCGCCATATTGGTCATGGTGGCGCGCTCGTCCACGCTCAAGGCCTCAATCGCCTCGCCCGCATACTCCATGACCTTGGCGAGCGCCTTGCCGCTTCGCACGTAATCCAGGCTCAGAATCTTCAGAATGAGATCTTTCGCGGCCACATTGGGATGTTTCTTGCCACGAATCACGATTCTTACCGATTCGGGCACTTTCACTCGAACGTCTTTCGTGATCCACGAATTGAACACGTCGGTGGTGCCGATGCCGAAGGCGACGCAGCCGATCGCGCCCACGTGCGGTGTGTGTGAGTCGGAGCCGATATTCAACTGCCCCGGTAGCGCATAGCTTTCGAGCACAATCGAGTGGCAGATGCCCTCCGAACCCTTGCGGTCGGTCAATTCGCCATGCAACTTGATTCCCTGCTTGGCCGCGAAATCCTGCTGCTTCAGTTTGAGTTGCGTCGCCAGGTCGAGCAGGCCGAGTTTCTTCTTCTCTTCGGAGATCACTTCGTCGAGGAATGTGAGGTGGTCGCGGAAAAAGATGATGCTCGAAGGATCATTGACTTTGGCGTCCTTGCCTACGTAGCGCTCGAAGAATATCGCCGCCATGGGCGTGACGTACTCGTGGCTGAAGCGGAGATCGGCTCGCGCGAAACCGGTGTCGCCCGGCTTGACCGACGGCACGCCGACCTCGGGAGCCGCCGAGCTGCGCTCGCCTGGACGGGCGGGAGCGCCCGTACCCACACTGGTTCGGATCATGTGCCGCGCAAAAATCTTTTCCGCGAGGGTCATCCCCCGTGTGGACGCGGGCGACTCGCCCGCGCCTTTGATCGGCGGTAAAAACACTTTCCCCTGCATACGCGCCACATTGAACGGAAACAGCCCCCCATATTCGATGACCTGCCGCGTAATCTCGTCTTCACCGGCCGTGAAGTCACTGAGTGCAATTTCTTCCCCGCCCCGAATGCGGTCGATCAACGAAAAGTTCGTCGAGGTCAGCAGTCCCAGGTTCTGGCAATTCTGTTTGTAGATGCGTTCGATATTCTCGGCAATCACGAGGCGTATTCCCGCGCACATCTCGGCATAGGGAGACTGCTCGCGGCTTGACCCCTTGCCCCGCCGCTTGCCGCTTACCGCACAGACGAATCCGCCGTGCTTCACGTCGCCACGGCCAATCGGCGTCACGCTGCCGCATTTCAATCCGAGATAAGGAATCTCGCCCAGCGTCTCGTCAAAATAAAAACAATAGTGCGCCGGGGTAATCTCGTCGGTCGAAATGTCGTCGCGCAGTTTTGGATTGTTGGCTGGATTCTTCGTATCCCAAGGCAAATCTTCGCCCGCAAGCTGCCGCCGGATGAGTTCCGGATCTTCGGTGAGAAAAAGAATGCGTCCCTGAAGTCGGACTTTGTCCGGCCGCTTTTCGATTTTGCGTTCCAAAAGTGAGTTAATCACGGTAAACCTGAGTGTTCCAGAATTGGCCGGCGCTTGGAGCGGAGCAACGGAGCGATCGGCGTCCCACAGGTTTATTGTAACAAGGCACAAGTAGCGGGGAAGCGGCATCACGCCAACTCGTTGCGTGCTCTAATGGTGAGCGTGCGCCGCCTTGTCGAACTTCTCGCCCGCCGGAATAGCGATTGCCAGACGGTTATCCTTCGGCGCCAAAGGACAGGTGGCATACGGAGTCACCGCGCACGGAGGATTGTAAGCGCGGTTGAAATCGAGGGCGACGTGTCCGTCGATGATCGGCCCAGTATCAAGAAAACGGCCCCCAGGATAAGTATCGTTTTTCGCAGTCAGGTCGCTGAACACGAAGAACAGACCGTTCTTCGCGTCTCCCCCCAGGGCAGTGAGTTTGAACGCTTCGCCGTTCACATTGAAGACTACGACTCCCGGCACCGGCTGCGCCGTGACGTCGCCCAGCACATTCGGAACTTCAATCGTCTTTTTGCCATCTGCGGGAAGCCATGTCCCTGTAACCCGGTAAGTCATGTCCAAGGGGAAAAACGTCATCCCCTTGAAATTGCGCGCGACCGCACTGTCGGTATCCAGCAGGCGAATTCCCACTCGCTCGCCGCGCACAATAACGTGAAGTCGCAACGTCCCCATCTCGACGCGCGTAACGTGCGCAGAAGTGTCCGGATCAAGCTTGGCTGTGCTTATCGGCTTGCCGCCAATTGTGGCGGTCGCACCGGGCAGCAGTTTCAGCGTAACCTCTTTCCCGGCCAGATCAAATTCCCCCGCGTGCGCCGGACCTTTGGGAAATACGATCGGGTTGGATGCATCGCTGCCGAAGGCGTTCGTGCCCGGCTTGAGCCAGAAGAGGCCAGCCAGCGATAACCAGTTCTCCTTCAGATCGGCGGTCTGCTCGGCCTTCCATTTCTCGAAGGATTGCACATACGCCGCGTCGGGCGGCTCCGGTTTTGCTGCGCCCACTGCGAGTAATGCAGCCATTGCCACAACCATCGCCATTGCTAGCGGGAACTTGGTATTGCGATTCATCTTCGTCGTTCCTCCTTGTTCCCGGCGTTCCGGCCGCTGTCGATCAGGCGCTTGTATTCGCTGGGTTCAGGCAGTGGAACCAGCCCTCGTCCCGCAAAGATTTCCTGGAACTCATGCACCAGAGCATCATGCACTAAGCCATTGGATGCCAGCGTCTCGCTGCTGTTCAGTTCAAACGGAGAGCCGTCGAAGCGGCTAACCGTCCCGCCAGCTTCCTCCACAATGAGCACGCCCGCGGCGGTGTCCCACGGATTGAGACTGAATTCCCAGAAGCCGTCGAAGCGCCCGCTTGCCACGTTGCACAAGTCGAGCGCCGCCGACCCGGCCCGACGCACTCCATGCGTGCGTAGCGTGATCTGGTGATAGAAATGAATATTCGGATTCTTATGCCGCTTGTGGCTGGGAAAACCGGTCGCCACCAGGCATTCCTTCAACTGCGCAATCTTGGACACGTGAATGGGCTTGCCGTTTAGATGGGCGCCCTTTCCCTGCTCCGCCGTAAAGAGCTCATCGCGCGTGGGATCGTACACCACGCCTGCAATCCGTCGTGCCTGCTGCGAGTCACGATGCTCCAGCGCCATGGAAACTGCGAACACTGGATATCCGTGGGCAAAATTCGTAGTGCCATCGAGCGGATCAACGTACCACCGGTAATCTCCGCCCTGATCGTTCAGCCCCTGCTCTTCGCCCAGAACGTCATGCGATGGAAACTGCTGCGTAATCCGCTCGCGGATCAGCGCTTCCGCAGCCCGGTCCGCCGCAGTCACCAGATCGGCATCGCCCTTGTATTCAATCTTGAGTCCCTGGTGAAAATAAGACAGTAGCAGCGCGCCCGCTTCGCGGGCGATGGCTGACATGGCAGGAAGGAAGGTGTGGTTGTGAGTATTGGGCACAGGTTTCGGTCTTGGGATTGGGTCTTAGGTGTTAGGTCATAGGTTGCTGGGCATTCGAGCCGGGATTCGAAAATGCGCTGAAGGCCCAAGACCAACACCTAACACCAGAGCTGGCTCATTTTCTCTTTCCCGCATCTTCCGCGATGTACATGATTTCATGCTTGAAAATGAACAGATTGGGCACGCCCTCGCGCGTCAACCGCACCATGTTCCTATCGTAATACTCGATCCATCCGTGGAAAACCTGGCCATCCATAAGTTTGACTGAGACGGCGTTCTGCTTCTCCCCGAGCCCTTTCAGGAAAGCAGCCTCTTCAAATGTGTCTTCCGGAGGTGGGGTGCGGCTTCGCTTGGCGGCATTGGGATTTCCTTGCGGACCGCGGAACGACATGATCGCATTGTACACAAAGCGCTCTGGCCGCGGGACTTGCGAAGCTGAGAAGTGGTGCGCTATCGGCGTACAATGCCAGAAAAACCTTCGCTCTTCTGGCGGGAGGCGCACCATGAAGAAATCGGCTTGGCTGTCACTCCCTTTGTTGCTGGGATTGCTCGCTCCCCCGACTGCTCCGCAAACCACCGGGCATCATTTCCCGACGCCGCCGGAGCCTCTTGATCCCGAAACTCCCGCGAAGCAGCCTTCCGGACCTTCCCGTCGCGTCGACCTCGCGCAACTGCAGAAAGAAGCGGACGACCTCGCGCGTGCGGCGCAAACCATTCCATCCGACGTAGCCAGCATCCGCAAAGGCATGCTGCCCAAGGACGTGATTGAGAAACTGAAACAGATCGAGAAGCTTTCGAAGCATCTGCGAACGGAACTGAACCCCTGACCCACATGAGAGTACAAGTCTCGTGGGACGTGAAGTATTTGCCACTCCGACTGCTCCAGGTCAGAGATCCTGAAGCCGTGCATTCCAAGGAAGAAAAAAGCCACCGCTCCGAAGAACGGTGGCTGCTGGAGAATCGGTTTCGCCGCTAAAATAAGAGCTTCAACTCAAACTCAACGACACGCGGTGCGCCCAGCGCGTTCACGCCCGAGCCTAACCCAAGACGCAGGGCGGCAGGCTGGGGAGAAGTCGTGCCGTTGGGAGAGCCCGGGCCCCCGTTCAACACAGAAGTGAAGGGAGATGCCGGACCATCGAAATTAGCGAAATTGAACACATTGTAGAAGGTGACTCCCGGTCGAATCTCAACTCTCTCTTTGATCTTGTAGCCCCAGTTGAGGCCAAGGTCGAAAGTCTTCAGCCAAGCCTGTCCGATGGCGCCGAGCGGCGCCACTTGCAAGGGCCCTGGGCCAATCACTGCTTGCAAGCTCTGCAATTGCGTCAAGCTAAATAAATTAGCATCAATCAGCTTCTGGCCGGCTGGAGTCGCCGTGCCGACCATGGTGGTGTTAAAGCGATTAATCAGCTGGTTCAAACCGCCAACGCCGAAATCGCGGCCGAAAGAACCAAGTTTGGTGCCCGGCAGGAGATCGCCCAGGCCTCCGTTCGAAGGAAAGCTTCCGTCTCCCGTACCGTCCCCGGTGATGTCAGTTTGGAAGATGCCGCCGCCGGCAGTGGCGCCCACGGGCAAAGTGACATTGGAGGCCAGCGGACTGTCGAAGTGGCCGATCAGGCTCAACCGGAAGTTCGCCGGCAGATCCATGACACCGCCGAACGACAACTGATGGGTACGATCAAGCCCGTTAGGCCCCATCGCTGCCAGCGGGTGAGCGTAGTCCGTGGGAAAGTTAATGAAGTCACTGTCCCTTGCAGTCGCGACATAGCGGGAGAACGAGTAAGAGACCTGCAGGTTCATGTACTTGATGCCCCGAAACGGATTGTGGACATCATCTTTCAGAGACATTTGCAGGCCGTTATATACGGAGCGCCCGATAGGAAACAGCATCTGGTTGGCGCCCGTTGCGCCGAGGTTGACGCCACCGAACGCTGCGTTCGGGCATGAGGCTCCGCCGCAGACCACATAGCCGGAATCGAGACCGATGGCGGAATAGTCGGCGATGGTTGCGCCTTTACCGATGGCGCAGGCACTGGAGCCTTGATCAAAACCGGACCCACAACCGAACGCCTTGTTTGTGGCTGAAATTGCAGCTTGCGCCGCTGGTAGATTCAGGAAGCGCGCGTCGCCCACATGGTTGGTGTCAATGCTAAGAAGATTGTGAGTGGAGACGTTACGCAGATAGTCCACAGTCAGTACCATTCCGCGCCGAATCTCACGCTGGATGCCGATGTTCATTTGTACCGACCGTGTCGACTTGTAGTCGGGAGCAAGCAGGCTGGTGGTATTGATATCAATTCCATCTGGGAAGCGTCGATACCGACATAGCTGGGGTTAACCGCGGCTCCCGCCGCCTTCGTGGCCGCCTGGTACTGCTGCTGCAGAGATTGGATTTCCGTTGTCGCGCTGCCGATGGGCTGTCCGCAAACGTTCGCGTTCAGGAACGCCTGCGTAATTACCGTACCATCGGGGAAAGTCACGCCACCGGAAGGGGCTTTGCCGCCCGAGCAAACACCCGTCGTCGCCAGGAAGAATCCCTTCTGCAGTCGTCCCGCCGGATCAAACAAAATATTGTTCCAGATCGAGTTCTCGTAGAAGAGTCCGATCCCGCCGCGGAGCACGGTTTTTCCGTTGCGGCTCGGATCCCAGGCAAATCCCAACTGCGGAGCAAAGTTGAGATTGGGTTGATTCACGCGATTTTCCAGGCCAGAATAAAACTGGTTGTCGAACACATTCAGCGCCGGAGTAGCGCCTAGTTCGCTGTCGGTTCGCCCCGTGTCGCGCACATAGCGGAGTCCGAGAGTTAACGTGAAGTTGGGTCTTACTTTCCAGGAGTCTCCGAAGTACAAAGACAAGCGATTATCCGGACCCAGCCCGCCGCCGGGAAAACCAAAGGCGCTCTTCGCCGAAGAGAAACCCTCGCCATTGCCCAAGACACGGTCGAGACTGGATAGTTCAACGGATTTCCAGCCCCCCCGGGAAAAGTGTTAGTCGGGGTGGCAGTGCGTCGGCGAGCCAACCGCAGCGCCCGATCCGAGGAAGCGCGGCGAAGCCGCCACCTTGAAGATGGTTCAAGCCTGCGCCGAAGCGAAAGATGTGGTTCTTCAAGGGCTTGCTGCCGTCATATTTGATCTGGTGGTCGGACTGGAGGGTCGCCTGCGGAGCCAGGAAGTTCGGCCCGGAGCAGAAATCGTCGAGTCCTGCAGTTAGGCAGAACGGATCGGCGCCAATCGCCAGTTCGATCTTGCCTCCCGGATTAAAGATGCTTGAGCCAATGACGGCGTCAGTAATCCCGTTCTGGAATTTCGAGTATCCGAAGCGGATGCTATGGCTAAAGCTTCCAGTATTGAAATCCGCGCCGATAATGTGATTCCGCGAGTGGTTGACGTTGGCGAAAGGTTGAAACGAATTGGGAATGAATGGAAGTACACTGCGGTTTTGTTCAAACGAGAAGCGATAGAACGTTCTGACCTTGCCAATATTGTAGTCAACTCTTCCCAGCAGTTCTGTATCCGGAAAAGCCGAAACGAAGTTGCTCGCAAGACCAGAGAAGGCTCCTCCTGGGATAACCGGATCGACCAGGGCCTGCTTGTTACGCTCTGCATCAGCGAAAAAGAAAAGCTTGTCCTTCAGGATGGGACCGCCCACGTCGCCACCAAATTGATTTCGCTGGAAGTAATTCTTCGACCCTCCGGGGAGAGCGGCGTTTAGGCTTTGGTCGCGAAAATAGTAGAAGCCCTCGCCGTGCAGGGCGTTGGTTCCTGACTTCGTGGTGATGTTCACCGAACCCGAAGAAGTCAATTCGGTGGAAAGGTCGAGCGAAGATTGCTGCAGCGAGGATTCCTGAATTGCGCCCAAGGGAACGTTTTGGGTTGTCGTTCCCACGGTTTCGTCGCTGACGTCAACGCCATCGACCTCAATGCGAGCGGTGCGTCCGAAACGGCCGCCAAATGACACCGAAGAAAATCCGTTCTTGGTGGGATCGAAAGTACCGCCATCCTGAATCTGGACGCCAGGTTCCAACTGCGCAAGATCGAGGAAGTTGCGCCCGTTGATGGGCAAGTTCTCGATCTGCTCCGACGTGAGAACGCCCTGCACCGTGGCCTGCTCGGTGTTCACGGCGAGTTCGGACGCTTGCACTTCAACAACCTGCGAAGCCTGCCCCACAGCAAGCTTCAAGTTGGCCGAAGCGGTAGTGTTCACCTGCACGATTACCCCGAGTTCGGAAGTCTGAAATCCAGGCGCCTCGACCCGAACCGTGTACTCTCCGGGAGTAAGGGCGCCCGAGGCATAAGCACCCGACGACGTGGTCGTCGTCGCAATAACCTGACCAGTCCCTTTATTGGTTATCTGAACCTTGGCCCCGCTGACAACCGCACCCGCAGGGTCGGTCACCGTGCCGACGATGCTGCCCGTGCTGATCGTCGTCTGAGCCAACGCAAGCGACGACGATAACAACAGGATAACCAGAGTAAAGAAGCACAACTGGGCGCTCGCGCGCGGAGACTTAGGGTTCAGCATCATCCACCTTCCTTTGTTTCCTAGAGAAGTGTCGACAGAATTGCGCTTCAAATCAGCTACGAAAACTCTCTCTCTCACTGCAGATAAACATCGACTGCCGAAATGGACGCAGGATATGAAGCGTCCACAACACTGCTGCCTGAATGTTGCGATCATCCGACAAACTAAAGAGTGCGACTGCGCGATGTGAGTGCAATTCGCCCGCCAGCTGAAGATACATTGTGGAGATTTCAATGTTTGCTACTGCACTCAGTTACTTGCAGGCTCTGGCAAAAGGTGAAGGAAAGCTGCTGGCCGTCTAGATGAGTCCGCTGCATTCCAAAAAGTGTATTCCAACTCCCGGAATACGCAGGAATCCATGCTGGCTCTCGGGTTTACATATAGTTACATGCGTTGTTATTACAGCAAAGTCTTCCGTGTTATGTCTTGACTATTTGTGCACTTCGCCACACCCCAACCTGTGGGCTGCCTCCGCTTTAGAAATCTGACTTCACAGTGTAATAGCCCGCGCGATGCCGCACACGGTACGCCGCAGCCTCGGGCAGACCTGCCACTTTGACCTCAATGCGACGGAACTCAGAGAACGACGCGCGCTGCGACGGATAATACGCCAGTAGATATTGCGTGCGCAGTTCGTCACTGATCTTGCGAAACGCCTCGTCGAGATCGCCCGTCGAGGTCGCGTAGTAATACTTGCCGCCAGTATCGTCAGAGAGTTGGATCAAGGCATGCTCGCCGCCGGTTTCACGTCCGGCACTGCTCTCGATGGGAACGATAATGATCGAGTAGACAATTGCTTCCGCTTCCTCCGCGGCGCGTACCGCTTCTTTGTAGTCGATCTTGCTGGCCGTGTCTCCGCCATCGGTAATCAGTACAACCACTTTTCGTCCCTTGCGGTGTTCCAGAGCGCGCGAGACTAGATACATCGCGTCATAGAGCGCCGTGGCTGCGCCCACTCGAATATGGTCGATGCCCTCGTCAATGCGTTTGAGATCCGACGTATATCCACGGGTGGATTCGTTCACCACTTCGCTAAAGCCGTAGACGCAGAGTGCGTCGACTGGGCGCAGGATGGCGTGCGCGAAGCGCTTGGCCGATGCCTGCTCCAGTGGCAAGTCGTGCCGCGTGCTCAAGCTCGTGTCAATGGTCAGCGCGATCGAAAGGGGCAGGGCGGACTCCTTATCGAAGACCGCGATTTTCTGCTCGTGATCGTCCTCCTTTAGGGCGAAATTCTCCTTCTTGAGGCCGCCCACGGGAGCACCGCGCGCATCAGTCACGGTCACGAAAATGTTGACCAGGTTAACGTCGACCCGAAGCGTCGTGGTCGGTTCGGACTGGCGCTCGGAATGAGCGGGATTTTGCGAGGTGGGATTCTGTTGGCTGGAATTTTGCCGGCTCGTCGTGTCCTGCGCCGCCAGACCGCAGAGCAGAACAAGCGAGCCGATCAGGAGCAGAATCGTAGCGAGTTTTCTCATCGAGTGATCGAATTATATCGTTGCCCGGGCAGCGGCCACTCGCCGACTAACGCCCTTAACCGCAAAGCGCGCGAACGGCCGCCAAGCTCGCGAAGAACATCGCGAAGCTGCTTTTTCTTTGCGTGCTTTGCGGCTCTTCTCGGCGAAGTCTGCGGCGAAAGATTTTCCAATTCTCGGTGAAACAGCCTTAAGACTCGTGCAGTTAGATGCGGCCTGCGGTAAGGGGCTGCCTGCCTCAGGAATTTGCGCGGGGAATTTCCGCCGGGAACGGTTCCCCATCGGCCCAAACCGCGCCGTCGGCGAAGTACTCTTTCTTCCAGATCGGTACCGTGCGCTTGAGCGTGTCGATAAGCCATCGGCAGGCGTCGAAGGCAGCCGCGCGATGGGCCGACGCAACTGCGATTAACACGCTGGTTTCACCGATTTCGAGCCGCCCCAGCCGGTGGACAATGGCAACGTCGCGAATCTGAAACCGCTGCATCGCGTGTTTGGCCAACGACTCCATCTGAGCCAGCGCCATCTCTTCGTAGGCTTCATAGTCCAGGTAGTGGGTTTTGCGTCCGCGGGTCTGGTTACGGACTACCCCCTCAAAAGCAACGGCTGCCCCATCCTCGCCATGCTTGAGGTGAACGAGTATTTGCGATGTGTCGATCGCGTCGCGGACGATGCGAGCGTAGTGCTCACGCTCCCCTTCCCCCCGGCCGCCACTCACCGGCGGCAGGAGCGCTACCTCATCGTCATGTTTCAGCTGTGTGTCCGGGCCGGCATACTGCCGATTTACCGCTACCGCCAAGGAAGGCAGCGAATCCTTCAGCCGCGGAATCCGCGCATAATGCGCCAGCATGTCGCCAACCGTGGCGCCCTCGGGCAATTCCAGCGAATCGTTGGTTTTGTCAACGAGATCCTTCAACATGCCGAAAAATAGAATGTGCACTCTCATGGGAACAGATGCCAGTTTAACGCGAGGCAGTTCGCCACAAGTGAAGGATTTCAAATCCAGGGAGCTAAAGCGATTGGACCCAACAGCCGATGGACGACATGTCAAGAAAACCTCATATGTCGCGACGAATTCGGTTACTTCTTGTTGTCTGCCTCTTCGCTGGCAGCTTGCACGCGCAGGATTTGGCGGGTGTTGAGATCCATGGGTTTGCCACCCAGGGTTTCCTCTTCAGTTCCCATAACAATTATTTAACAATGCAATCGAACTCGGGCAGCTTGCAGTGGACCGACGGCGCCATAAGCTTCACCGATTCCCTTACCGATAACCTGCGTGTCGGAATCCAGCTGCACATCTACCAACTTGGACAACTCGGCGGCCCCAATGTTCAAGTCGATTGGGCATCGGGAGACTACAAAGTCAACGATCGTTTGGGATTTCGAGCCGGTAAGGTCAAGACAGTCCTGGGTTTATTCAACGATTCCCAGGATGTGGACGCCATCTTCCTCTGGATACTGCTGCCGCAGTCCGCTTATCCGATCGACAATAAGAGTCTCTTCTTGTCGCACCTGGGGGGTGAAGTGTACGGCGTTCTGCCCCTTGGCAGCCGCGCCGGAAAACTGCGGTATAGCGGGTATGCGGGACAAGTCACCCTCGACTTGAATGGCGGATACCTGAAGCTGATCGCTGACGAAGGACTCGCGTTTTCGACTTCTCCGTCTGGCAAGACTTACGGCGGTGATCTGCGATGGGAAGCCCCTTTGAGGGGATTGACTCTTGGCGGTAGCGCATCCGCTCAAGCCTTCGACGGGAGAGCGCCAGGGGGCACTCTACACATATCTCCATTTCTCATAAACGCAGAATATGCCCAGTTCGAAAAAGGAAAGTTCTACTTCGCAGGCGAATACAGGAGAACGCCAGTCAATCCGATTGCGACGTTTGGGCCGGCAGTAGTTCCAATTCCTGTGGATACCCGTGCCTGGTTCGCGATGGGGAGTTATCGCCTCTCGGAAAAGTTTCAGGTGGGAAGTTATTACAGCCACTACGTCAATAAAGCGCTGGACACGACTCAGCCCTCAAATTACTCGACAGACTGGGTGGTCTCTGGGCGTTATGACTTCAACGCCTATTCTTACGTCAAGGTCGAGGACCACTTCCTACACGGAACAGGACTTGGTTACTACGACAGCACCAACCCCAATGGCCTGAAGCCAAATTCGAACATTTTGGCCGCCAAGATCGGTTTCAGCTTTTAGCTTGCTGGGGTCAGAGAGGGGAGCGATGAGCCAAATTCGCTGGATAATCGTGCTGGGTCTAGTCAGTTGCTGTTCCGCAGCGAGAGCTCAGGATGTCGTGTTGATCGCCAACCTGGGCGTGCAGGTTTCAGAGATCAAAGATACCGATTTGCGCGCTATATTTACGGGAGAGAAAACCAAATTCTCCGATGGATCCCACGCCGTGCCAGTCACCTTAAAGGGCGGACCGGCACACGAAGTCTTCTTAAGAAACCATCTCGGCGAAAGTCCTGACCATTTCCGCGCACAATGGCGCAAGGCGGTTTTTACCGGACAGGGCGCTATGCCCAGAGGATTCGATTCGGAATCGGCTCTGATCGAATACGTAGCCGCCACCCCAGGCGCCGTCGGATACGTAAGCCGGATTTCATCGCAGAACCGGGTGAAGTGCATCACGATATTGAAATAGCCCTCGTCAATCGAAAGCTCCGGGTTGCAACAAAAATGCCAGCCCCTCGCGGGGAGCTGGCGACAAGACTGACACTTACCCTCGACTCACGCCTGCGTGAACACCTTATCGTGAACTCCCTCCGGTTCTTTCACCGGCTGCGTCGGATTGTAATCCTGCGCAGGATCTTTCGGGGGCGTCGAGAGTATCTTCGCAGCCGGGCCCTCCGCCACCTCAGGCAGCGAGACCTGCAAAGCCTCGTCGATGGTCTTGACGTAGTGCACCGTAAGGTTCTGCAATTGTTCTGGCGAGAGATCCTCCTCGACGTTCATCTTATTTTCGGCTGGCAGAATCACGTCGCGCACCCCGGCACGTTTTGCGGCGAGCACTTTTTCTTTAATCCCGCCAACCGGAAGAACGTTCCCACTCAACGTGATTTCTCCAGTCATCGCCAGCAGTGGCGTGATGCGTTGCTTGGTCAGCAGCGACACCAGAGCCGTGGCCATTGTCACTCCTGCCGAAGGACCATCTTTAGGAATCGCCCCGGCCGGTACATGGATGTGCAGATCGTGACTGGCGAAAAAGTCTTCCGGCACACCGAGCCGGTCCGCGTTGGATCGGACCCAGGTCAGAGCCGCCTGCATCGATTCCTGCATGACCTGGCCAATCTGCCCAGTCATGGTGAATCCGCCCTTGCCCTTCATGGCATTGGCTTCAACGAACAGCACATCGCCACCCGATGGAGTCCAGGCCAAGCCCACTGCCACACCCGGCCGCTCCGTACGTTCCGCGATTTCGCCTTCGCTGCGAATCTTGATGCCACCCAGAAACTCCTGAATGACTTCCTTGGTGACGATAAGTTTTGCAGTCTTGCCCTCAGCCAATCGTCTCGCTTGTTTACGGCAGATAGTACCAATAGTGCGTTCCAGGCTGCGCACGCCGGCTTCGCGTGTGTAGTGTCGGATCACGTAGCGCACGCCTGCTTCGGGAAATTCAATCTGCTCCGCGGTGATGCCATTCTCATCAATCTGCCGCGGAATCAAGTACCGGAACGCGATGTGAACTTTTTCTTCTTCCGTGTAGCCCTGCAGCTCGATGATCTCCATGCGGTCGCGCAAAGGCTCCGCAATGGGATCGAGCATGTTGGCCGTGGTGATGAACAGCACCTTCGACAAATCAAACGTGACGTCCAGATAGTTGTCGCGGAAAGTCGAGTTCTGCTCCGGATCGAGCGCCTCCAGCAGCGCCGAAGCCGGATCGCCACGGAAATCGCGCCCGACCTTGTCGATTTCGTCGAGCATGAAGACTGGATCTTTCGTCTCGGCGCGCCGAATGCCCTGGATGATCTGCCCCGGCAACGCTCCAATATAAGTCCGGCGATGTCCGCGGATCTCGGCTTCGTCGTGCACGCCGCCCAGCGAAAGCCGCACAAACTTGCGGCCTAAGGCTCGCGCAATCGACTTGCCCAGCGAAGTTTTTCCCACGCCCGGAGGTCCGACGAAACACAGAATCGGACCTTTCATATTAGGCTTCAAACGCCGTACAGAAAGATAGTCCAGAATGCGGTCTTTGACTTTCTCCAGATCGTAGTGATCCGCATCCAGAATTTCCTTGGCCTTGGGAATCTCAATTTCCTGCCCGGAAGTTTTCGCCCAGGGCAAAACTGCAAGCCACTCAATGTAATTGCGCGTTAAAGAATAGTCGGCTGCCATCGGGGACATCCGCGAGAGCCGCCCCAATTCCTTGAGCGCTTCTTTCTTAACCTCATCGGGCATGCCCGCTTCTTCAATTTTCTTCTTCAGATCTTCGACGTCGCGCTGGCCCTCATCCTGCTCGCCCAGTTCTTTCTGAATCGCTTTCATCTGCTCACGCAGGTAATACTCGCGCTGGGTTTGCTGCACGCGGTCCTGCACTTCGCTCTGGATCTTGTTGCGCAGTTGCTGGACTTCCAACTCCTTGGCAAGGTGTTGATTGATTTTTTCCAGACGAGCGTGGACGTCGAGAGTCTCCAGCGTGTCCTGCTTGTCGGGCGTTGACAGCGACGGCAACGACGATGCGATGAAGTCCACCAGGCGTCCCGGTTCGTCGATGTTCATGGCCACGGTCGAGAGCTCGTCCGATAGCGTCGGTGAACCGGCAACAATCTGCTGAAACAACGTCAGCACATTGCGCTGCAGAGCTTCAATCTCCGAGGTGGCGACCGGCGTGGTGCCCTCGGGCAACACGGAATAGTGCGCATTCATGAACGGCGTCAATTGTGTAAACTCGCCCAGTTTCACCCGCTCCAGGCCTTCGGCAAAAACGAACAGGCTCTGATTGGGCATTTTCACTACTTTGTGCACCACAGCGGACGTTCCCACAGTGTAAAGATCGCTCGGCTGCGGAGAATCCACTCGAGCTTCGCGCTGCGCCACAACGATGATGGTCTTGTCTTCCCCAAGAGAATTAATCAGTTGAACGGAACTTTCCCGCCCTACCGTCAGCGGCAAAACCGCGTGCGGGAACAAGACTGTATCCCGTACCGGGAGCACCGGAAGAGCCTTTTGTTCTTTTATTTCGTTATTCTTAGGAGTGCGCTCGACTAGCGGCTGCTGACTCATTATGTCTCCTTGAGTGTAACTCGCTCAAGTTTTAGATGTTACTCCTCCGGGAAAGGTTTCAGAAGCCCAAAGGATTCCCGCGAGATCTTCCATTCTATTCTCTTTGGTCGTACGTGGAACGTACCTAAGGTGCCGAGGCTAACGCGGAGGGTCATCCTTGCCAAGCCCTAAATCGGGAAAATGATGAATGAAGACGCAGCTCCGAAACAGACATTTCTACCGCCTGGGTCTCTCAATCCTTTGTTTCTTTGTTTCTTGAACCCGCACGCTTTATTTTGGCGTGAACTGAGCCAGTTCGTAAATCCCCAGCTTCTTTTCGAGCTGGGCAACCTGATCGACCACTTTGAAGAAGCCCTCTTCGCCGAACAATTCGTCTTCCTTCTTTTCGAAGTCATCGCCCAGCGACTCATATTCTTGCGGAGAAACAATCTTGCGGAAAGCGGGAAAAAGAACCGTGTCTTCTCGAGCCTCGTGCGGACGATACATACGCAGAAAGGCGCGCAGGGCGTCAGCCAGCTGCTCGCTGTCCGACGACACATATCTGAGCGTGGCTGTCGCGGCCAGTTCTCTGATTTTGGCGGTTAACTCGCGCCCTGCCTTATGCTGCGTTTGCAGAGTGTCCACCAGGTTGACCAACTTTCCCGCTTTGCGGAATCGCGGAAAGAGAAAATCTTCTTCGAGCTTCTCGTGGTACTCCTCCACAAAGTGGCGGATGATGTCGGCGGCATTGACCAGGACCGACCCATCAAAGGAGCGCTTCGCCGACAGCATGCGCAAGTGTTCGTCATAAATAAGCAGGAGGCGGTTGAGCAGGCCGTGTTCGCGCATCAAGTCTTCGGCAGGGGAGATGTCCTCGCCCTTATTGTCCTTTTCCTTCTCCTTCTTCGGAGCTGCCTGGGTCACAGCCAAGGCCGGGAGAAAAAGGCCAGATCCAGCAATCGAACTGTTGCGAAGAAAATTGCGGCGAGTTGAGGGCGAGTCGGGCATGCGTCTCTCCTTGATCGGGGATGCGGAGCGGGCTAGCTGCCTCCTTGACGGCAACGCGCCACGAAAGGTTCACTGAATAAAACGATTACACAATTCAGGCCGCCCGATAAATTCCCAGCACTTTCACGAACTCGGCAACTTCGCCAAGATGTCGCAGAGCGTTTCGTGCCGGATCGTCGTCGGCGCGCAGAAAGTCTACGTAGAAAACATACTCCCAAGGGCGCCCCCTCATGGGTCGCGATTCGATCTTGCTCAAGCTGATATCCCGCAGGGCAAACACACTCAGCGACTTGAAGAGCGCGCCCGGCACATTCTTCACCTGGAAAACGATCGAAGTCTTGTTCGCGCCGCGAGGAATCAGGCGGTGATAGTCCGCACTTCCCTTTTTCGTCCCGGCACCTCGGCTTCGGGGGGCGCCGCCGAGTTTGCGAATCAAAAAAAAACGAGTGAAATTACGCTTGTCGTCTTCGATGCTGGATTTGACGATACTGCCTGAATATTCGCGCGCGGCCTGGCGTCCGGCGATTCCCGCGGCATCTTTCAACTGATTAGCAATCACGTGCTTCACGCTGCCCGCCGTGTCGTAGAACGGGACCGCTGCGATTTTTGGATGCCGTTGAAAAAAATCGCGGCATTGATCGAGCGCCACTGGATGCGACAGCACGCGCCGTAGCGACCCGAGCCGCGTTCCAGGCATGGCGATCACGTTGTGTACGATTCGCAGTAGATACTCGCCCTGGATAAAAACCCCTCGCGTCAGCATAAGGTCGGCGTGCTCCGCCACAGTTCCGGCCAGTGTATTCTCGATGGGGATGACCGCCGCCCCCACGGATCCCTGCTCGACCCGATCAAAGACCTCCACCGATCGCGCGCAAGGAACGACCTTGCACCTCGGCAGCATCCGCTCCGCCGCTTCGTGACTGAATGACCCGAATTCCCCCTGAATCGCAATCCTCATGTCGGCTTTCCTGGATAGAGCAAGTTATCCGCAGAAGGCGTGTCAGCGCAACTTGTAGCACCGCCGTCCCGGCGGCTGTGGCGAGGCGTCCCGCCCGCGCGCGCGCGAAGGAAAGCGGCTCTCGCGACAGCCGGCAAGATGCCGGCGCTACAATTCTTTCCGCATCACCAGCGCGTCCACGCCGTTGGAATAGTAGCGCGGCCAGGTTCTGATCACGTTGTAGCCGTGCCGTTTGTAGAACGCCAAGGCAGCGAGGTTGTCGACCGCGGTTTCCAGTCCCGCGGCGCGCGATCCCTGGGCCCGCAAGCGATCCTCCGCTGCCCGCAACAGCAATGAACCCACGCCCAAGCGGCGCGCCCCATGATCCACGTCGATAGTGATGATGTGTCCGGTCGGGCCGTCGTGCACCACGACGAAACCGGCAGCGTTGCCATCGGCGTCGTCAGCCACCAGCGTGAATGCGCCTCGTCGACTCATGTAAGACTTCAACTCATGCTTCGAATACGCGATTCCCGGCGGAAAACAATTCTGGTCCAAACGCCAAAGCGTTTCAAAGTCTTCAGGCTCGAAGTCTCGGACGTCAAAAGCCACGCCGACATTGTAGCGGGCGAGCCCGCATAAGTTTCCAAACCCGCCGAAGCGGTTCGCGAAGCCCGCCGTAAAGCGCAAGCTTCCGCGCATTCTCGGAGCCCTATGTGGGCCGCGCAAAAAATAAACCCGACCAACCCAACGCACTTGATTTCGACATGTTCCCTTCACATTCATAGCGTCCCTGATTTCCACAGCCCCTAACGCCCAATCGAGGAAATGGTATGCCCGGGCCGATTGCCCCCTTGCCTGAGTCGCAACCTCGGACGTACCATCGGCATCAGAGGACTGTGTGACGTGGTGGGACGCCTGCTAGTCATCGACGTCGTCGGCGCGGTTGCGGTCCTGGGAATCTGGTACTTCCTCTTTACCGCCTACAACCGTCGCAAAGGAACCGAGGCCCTGCGCTGGGTACAGTCAGCGTGCGCCGGCAAAGGACGCATTCTCGACTGGCGCTGGCTCAACAGCCACCGCCTCCATGCCCGCCTGCAGTTTCCCTCGCGCAGTTTCGAAAACGCCAACGTCACCATGAAGTTCCGCCCGCGCGCTTTGCCGGTTCATTGGCTGCTGAGTTGCTGGCACAAACAGAAAGAGACCTTAACCTTCGAGGCTGATCTGGGCGGGTCGCCCAACTTTCATCTTGAGGTCGTCCGCCATCGCTGGTGCGCTCACAGCCGTGGCGTGACCGCCCTCCGCCGCGACGAACGAGAGTGGGACGTGTATGAGCCCGGCCCCGTCGTTCTCACCACCCGCACTCATTGGAAGCAGGATTCCACTCCCGAACTCAATACTCTGATGACCGTGCGTCAGCAAGACGTGCTGCAAGTACGCTTCCGCCCTGAATCTCCGCAGTTCTCCGCCACCATCTCGCTCGATTCGCTCTATGATCCAAGAACCGCCGCGGGCTTCCTTACCACTCTGCGCGAGCTAGCCGCCGGCGCCTCCGCCCATCGCCAGTAATCACCAGCAGCACGGGAAACGGGGTGCCTATTTCTCGCCGGGGGCCCCATTTCTCGCATCCTTTGCGAGAAGTGGGAATGTCGGCCACCTCTCGGAATGCCCTCATTCACAGCGCTCTATGTATGAAGTAGACTGCCCACATGCCCAGCGCAAGCCAAGGATCGATCCGCCTGTTCCGCTTCAGCAGGATTGATGTGTTCCTCCACTGGTCGTGGTTTCTGGTGGCCGCATATGAAATCCAGACGCGAAAAGGAAGCTACTCCTCAGTCACCTGGAACGTCCTGGAGTATCTGGCGCTATTTTTGATTGTGATGATTCATGAGTTCGGCCACGCCCTGGCTTGCCGCCAAGTCGGAGGACGAGCCGACCGGATCGTACTATGGCCCCTCGGCGGCGTGGCCTATGTAGACCCTCCTCCGCGGCCCGGCGCTACTCTCTGGAGCATCGCGGCGGGACCGCTGGTTAATGTAGCACTCGTGCCAATCTTATTTGTAGTTGTCGCGGTGGGCCGGTCTTCTGGATGGGCGGAAACAATGCCCGATGTGTACCGGTTAGTCCGAGCCATCTCATTCATCAACTTGGGCCTGCTGGTTTTCAATATCTTGCCCATCTATCCTCTCGATGGCGGCCAGATCCTTCGCTCTTTATTGTGGTTTGTGCTAGGCCGCGCTCGCAGCTTGATGATAGCCGCCATCGTCGGACTTATCGGAGCCGTCGGTTTTGTCGGTATCGCGGTGTGGAGGCAAGACGTATGGCTGGGTGCGATCGCTCTCTTCATGCTGATGAGCTGTTGGGGCGGGCTCAAACACGCGATGGCGCTGTCACGTTTCGCCAAGCTCCCGCGTCGCGATGGCTTCGCCTGCCCGAGTTGCAAGACAGCCCCGCCGGTCGGGGAGTTCTGGAAATGTGCAAATTGCGGCCAGCAATTCGACACGTTCCAAACCCGGGCCGTTTGTCCCCACTGCGCAACCCAGTTTCCCCTGACGAAGTGTCTGAACTGCGGAGCGCTCAGTCCTATGAACGACTGGATGGTCGCCTCACTCGTGACTTCGCACCTGTAGCTGCGACTTCAGCGGTGAGCCTGCCCCGGGCCGCGCACGGGTAAAGCGCTTCAAATCCATTCCGAATAGATCTCTTTTATGCCTCTCATCAGCTTTTTCGATTGGCGGGTATCCGTTTCCCGCGCTATTCTTCGGTGTTCCAAACTCAGCGTGTTGAAACCAGCCATTTCAACTCCCCGTATCAGTGCTGTGGTTTGACCAAATCATAAATTTTCTACGAAGGAGACAGAAGGACGTCCATGCCCAACGAACTGCGCAATTTCCTGGCACTCTCATACGACGAACTGGAAGACCTCAACATTAAGGCGAAGGAGCAGCGCAGGAACCGCGTCGCATCTCACAAGGTCCAGGAGGATCGCCTCAAATATTTGACGGACGAGAAGCGCATCAAGGCCGTGACCGTGCTGTTTAGCGATCTTGAAGGCCGGTTGCACATGCTCGACTACGACAAAAAGTTCCTGCTCAAGAGCTGGGACAATCTCACTTTCGACGGTTCCTCAATCCGCGGCTTCACCGCCCAGCGCGAAAGCGACCTCCGCCTGGGGATCGATTGGGGCGCATTCTACTGGGCCCCCTCAGATGTTTTCGGCTCCGGCAAAGTGCTGGTCTTCGGCGAGGTCATTGACAAGGGCGGAACATCCTATGCCGGCGACATTCGCGGCGTGCTCAAGGGATATGCCGAAGAGCTTCACAAGAAAAAAGGTTACACTCTCAACGCCGCCAACGAAATTGAAGGCTTCCTCTTCAAAGGCCCCGATGCCGAGCGTAGTTATCACGAAACCGGCAAGTTCGAATACGTCAACACCGGCGGGTACTACCACTCTTTGCCCGGTGACCCGCTGCGCACTTTCATTGACACCACAGCCGAAGTGCAGCGCGCGATGGGTTTCCAAAACGAGAAAGATCATCCGGAAGTCGCGCCCTCGCAGTTTGAAATCAACTATGGCTATGGCGAAGTCGTGGCCGCCGCGGACCAGATCCAACTGTATAAGCTGATCTGCCGCCAGGTCGCGACCAACATGGGACTCACCGCGTCCTTCCTGCCCAAGCCGGTCATCGGCGTGAACGGCAGCGGCATGCACACCAACGTCTCCATCAGCGAAAACGGCAAGAACCTGTTCTGGGACGCCAAGGGCGAAGAAAAGCTCAGCAAGATGGGATGGGCATTCCTCGACCGCATCCTCACGCATGGCAACGACATTTGCCTGCTGCTCAATGCCAGCGTGAACGCCTATCGCCGCCTCGATCCCCACTTTGAAGCTCCCAATCAGCTCAAGGCCTCACCCGTTGATCGCGGCTCCATGATCCGCATTCCCATCGGCAACGAAAAGAGCATGCGCGTCGAAGTTCGCTCCGTCGCTCCCGACGCGAATCCCTATCTCGTGATGTATTCAATCTTCAAAACCGGCCTCGACGGCGAGACCGCGAAGATCAAGAACCTGCGCCAGGCCGAACGCTACTTGCCCGACAACATCTACGACGCCCTCGACAATTACCGCAAAGCCGAGTGGATCAGCACTCTGCTCGGGGAAGACGTCAAGGGCCGGTACGCAGACCTGAAGCAGGCGTCCGCCGATCGTTGCCCCCGCGCCCTCGGAACTTTCATAAAAGCCCAGGAGGTCCAATTCCACCACGAGGTCTACAACCAGTTCCTCTGGAATCTTTTCTAGATTGCTGTACGTTCTGCCAAACGCCCCGGTCAAAAGCCGGGGCGTTTTCATGTCCGCCTCTCGTCGGTGATCAACGTCATGAACAAGCGCCCGCGTCTTGTGGACTGGTGGGTTGAGAAGGTTTTTGAATGGAATGGGATCGAGTTCACAGACATCACAAATAATGCGTCTAAGGGCCTACTTTAGTGTGGCGAGATATCGCGATTACACTCACGTGCCAAAACTTAGGGGACGGCCAGCGTTGACTCCCAACCTGCGTATCCTTAAGATGACACCCCAGGTTCAGCAATCATCCAGCAGGTCATTCTGAGATGTCCATGTCAACGCAAACCGAACGCACGGCTTCCCAGACGCTGTTTCGCGCCATCGCCACCGACATCCATTTCTGGATTCCGCTCATCGTCCTCATCGGCGGACTTTTCCTCCTGGATAAGCTCCGTTGAACTCATCTCCAACAAGCGTGCAAACCGTAGCGCCCATCGTTCCGAGCCCCATGCACGCCACCCGCCTGCGTTCCCTGCAGGCCCTCGGCATCTTTTGCGGTTTCGCCGCCGGGGCGTGGCTGGGCGGCGCCGAAGCCCCCATCAAGCTCGTCAACCCAGACATCTCTCCAATCACCGTTTCCCTCATCATGGTGTTCGGAGTTTTCCTGGCCCGCTGGAGCGTCCCCGCCCTTATCCGTGGCACATCGCACGTTCGCAATGATGTGCGCCAAGCCCCTCACCTGGTGGTGTGGGCGGTGCTCGCCGGATGCATGTGGGCCGTCGCCAACACGCTCACCATTTACGCCATTCGCAATGTTGGCCTCAGCATTGCATTCCCTCTGTGGAACACTAACAGCCTGCTCGGCATCTTCTGGGGCTTCCTACTCTTCAACGAATTGCATTACGCCGGATGGAAGCGCTGGCTCGGCGTGCTGGGCGGCGCCGTCTGCATGTTCGGAGGAGCCACGCTGCTGGCGATTGCATCCTCGCATCAGGCAGCACCCGGTAAAGCTGCGCTGGGCATATTCGCGGCCCTGGGGGCCGGCATTTTGTGGGGAACCATGTATATCCCTTATCGCAAGGCGTATCTCACCGGCATGAATCCTCTTTCCTTCATTACGTTTTTCACTGTCGGAGAACTTGGGACCATGACCGTTCTGGCAGTCGCCTACCGCGGCGCAACTCCGCTCTGGCATGAACTGGTGGGGGCGCGCACTATTCTGTTCTGGCTGATGTTCGGCGGCTTCGTCTGGGTGATGGGAGATTTGTTCCAGCAATATGCCACCAAGTACGTCGGCATCAGCCGCGGCATTCCCCTCTCCAACACCAATCAACTCTGGGGACTGCTGTGGGGCATTCTGGTCTTTCATGAACTTCGCGGTGCGAGCCAAGCCATCTACGCGCAAGTGGCCGGAGGATCGCTGCTCATGGCATTGGGAGCGGTCGCAATCGCCTTATCATCGGCGACGGAGCGCGAACATTCCTCCTGGCAGGACGCCGCTCAGCGCGAAGGCCAGCGCTACGGCGTCGAAGGCGAGTATGTCCGCGCCGGCATGGAAGGCCGAGAAATAAAGGTTCAAGCCCTTCCAGGCGAGGTCCTCAGCGGCAGCCCGAATCGCAGAACATTTCTAGATTGGCTGCTCATTCTCGTCACCACCGGACTGTTCGCAGTGCTTGCGGTGCTCGCAAGGTTTCCCCACGTTGACGTCGCCGTAGGTTGGGCCGCTGCTCTTACCATCGCAATGCTCGCTCTACTTGCAACCTGCGGAATCGCTCTCTGGCGGACTACCCGCTTCCGCTGAGTGCAAGGATTTCCATCAGCTTCACCATCGGCGTTATCCTGACCGCAGCCGTTTTTCAGGCGGAGAGAAGGATCTTGCGTGCAGTTCGAACGTTGATTTCGTTCTAGACATATTTTTGCGACACGCTAGACTGATGGCGATCAAAGAGGAGACTCCTCCATGAAACCCATTCTCGCGGCCTTTTGTTTGTTCGTGTCCATGGCCAGCGCAGCTCGCCTTACAGCGCAAGTTAATCCCTACAAAGAAGGCACTCCCGGAGTTACCGGCTATCGTTCCGAAGTGCTGGCCGAGGTCATGGTTCAAGAAGACAAGTTCACGCGCCTCGCCGAAGCCATTCCCGCCGACAAATACACCTGGCGTCCCGCGCCCGATGTGCGCTCTTTCTCCGAAGTCTTCCTCCACGTCAGCGCAGCCAACTTCAACCTGTACAAACTAGTCGGTACCCCTCCGCCCACCGGCTTCGACTTGAAAGGGTTGGAAAAGTCGACCACCGACAAAGCCAAAGTCATCGCCACGTTGAAGGATTCCTTCGCCCACGCCAAAAAGGCAATCACGGCCATGCCCGACGCCGATCTCGAGAAAAGCCTCGACTGGTTCGGTGGGAAAAATACGCAGCGCGGCATTCTGCTCTTCATCGTCCGCCACGCCGCCGAGCATCTCGGACAGTCGATCGCTTACGCGCGCGTCGTCGGCATTATCCCGCCCTGGACCGAAGATACACAGAGGAAGCCGCCGGAGAAAAAAGAAGCGCCGAAACAGTAGTAAACTGCGACGCACTTAAGTCTCGTTAGCCTCCGCCTCATCGGCGTCATCCTGACCGGAGCCGTTCTTCAGGCGCAGGGAAGGATCTCGCGTGCAGACCGGCGACGCTACACGTCGGGAAACGCTGGTGGCTGAACTATGCCACGCGTAAGCTGCGCCGTTTACTTTCTATTCTTTTTCAGGGGAAGCCAGAAACCGATATCCCACCCCCCGCACGGTAAGCAAGTGGCGCGGAGTGCCCGGATCGTCTTCGATATAGCGCCGTAGCCGCACCACAAAATTGTCGATGGCGCGCGTGTCGGTGTCCTCGTGCAGGCCCCAAACTTCTTCCAAAATCTGCTTGCGCGAGACAATGCGGCCATCGTTGCGCACCAAGTGCCGCAGGAGTTCGGACTCCATTAGCGTCAGGTGAATCGTGCTATCTCCGGATCGCAGTTCCAACGCACCGAAGTCGATGGTCTTCCCGTCGAATGAAAATGTTCCGAAATCTTCGCTGCCGTTAGAATCTGCCGGCCTTTCGCCCGCTTGCGGTACCCGCCCGCCGCGCATCCACTGGCTTCGTCGCAACAGCCCCTGCAACCGCGCCAACAGGATTGAAAGATCGAACGGCTTCGCGAGATAATCGTCCGCTCCGGAGGCAAAGCCCTTCAGCACATCCTCCGGGCGTCCTCGCGCCGTGAGCATGAGCACCGGCACATAATTACGCGCGGCGCGCAGCTCCGACACCACGCTGAACCCATCTTTCCCGGGCAACATGATGTCGAGCACCACGACATCAAAATTCTCTTTCTTCTCCAGCAGACGATCGGTGGCCGCTTCCCCATCTCCCACCACCTCCGCCGCATACCCTTCGGCTTCGAGATTGAAACGCAACCCCTGTGCCAGATGCTCTTCGTCTTCCACCACCAGAACGCGGCTCATGCCGCCCACCTTGGCAGTTCCAGCACGACCGTCGTCCCCTGACCTTCCCCAGCGCTTTCGGCAAAAACATTTCCTCCATGCTTCAGCGCAATCGCTTTCACAATAAACAGGCCCAACCCAGTCCCCTTCACGTGCGCCAGCGACCGGTGCGTGACACGATAGAAACGCCTGAAGATTCGCTTTACGTCCTCGGGAGGAATTCCCACACCTTGATCCTGTACGCGAAGCACGATGCGTTTTTCGTCCGGCGTTTCCAACTGCACCCGCACGTCGACGTTGTCCCCGGAGTATTTCACGGCATTGTCGAGCACATTGAAAACCGCGGTGCGCAAATCCTCGGCGTTGCCTCGCACCCGCAATTCGCTCCCGTTGCTCGATGCCTCCTGGTAACGGAGCGCCTCAGGTTGCAGGTGGTGCCGCAATCGAGTGGCGTCCATGCACTCGCGCACTAGTTGGCCGAAATCGATTTCAATTTTTTCCCGGCCCGTTTTCTTGTCACCCGCCCGCCCGGCGCGAAGTACCTGCTCCACCGTCTCGGTCAGACGGTCCGTGTCGCTCAGCATCAGCCGGTAGAATTCCTGCTTCTGGTGTTCCGGCAGTTCGCGGCGCTGCAAGGTCTCCAGGTGCAGCCGGATCGAAGCCACGGGCGTCTTCAATTCATGGGTGACAGCATTGATAAAGCTGTCGTGCTGCTCACTGCGCCGAAGCTCCCGCACCAGAAAAATGGTGTTCACCACCATTCCCGCAATGATCAGAGCAAAAAAGACGATCCCGAAAAACAGCAGCACGCCCTCGCGCCAGTTGAGAATGATCCAGCCGACGTTGAGGGCAATAGCCAGGGCCACCAGGCCAACGCCCAGGCAGAGAAAGAAAACGATAGTTCCGCGGCGGCTCGATATGCGCATGGCCGATTCGCCCCGATTCTACCGCGTTCACGGCCCCGCTAATACACTCGTGTTGCGGAAGCCAGCCAGAGTAAGTTTTAACCTTTGACGGAGTAGAAATCTTCCTTTCCCCTGAGCGAACCTTCGCAGACCTTCGCGGTTAAAGGCTTTCCCAATATTCGGAGATGCGCAACCAGTTAATCTAAACACGTATGATATCGTATTGATTGTATGTAGATATACGTATCATATATTCCATCTAACGACAGCGCCATTGAGAAAGAATCCCACTTCGATTGTTCTTGCTTTGTTCGTTTGTGCTTGCCTGCTCTCCTCCGCCGGGGGCCAGGATGCTTCTGCCAAAGACTATTTGGCAGACTGGTTTCCCCGTGTCAGCAAAACCCAGGCTGAGCAGCCGCATTGGATTACTCCGCTGTTCACTACTACACCTCGCCTGGAAGAAGAATTCCGCGCCGACATCACCTGGACGCCCGCCATCGGCGGCGACAATCTGAATTATTTCGGCGGTAAGGGCCTGGAGTTGATCCCCACCGAACACACGGAAATTATCCTCGGCCTGCCCCCGCACCAAGTCCCAGTTACGGGGTCTGACGGCTTCGGCAACATTCCGTTGACCCTCAAATATCGCCTATTCGCCGGCAATGAGGAGCATGACAACTACATCGTCACGGCGTTTCTTGCCGGCAGCATTCCCTACGGCCGCTTCGCTACGCCTTATGCATCCATCACGCCCACGATCGCCTTCGGTAAGGGCTACCGAAACTTCGACTTTCAAAGCACGTTTGGCTGGACCATTCCGACCGGAGGCCGCCAGAAAAGCGGCACGCCTGTGGCGTACAATACTGCGTTTCAATATCGAGTGTTTCGCAAGCTGTGGCCCGAGGTGGAAGCTAACGTGACGCTGTGGCCGAACGGCAAACTCGTCGGAGAGAAACAGGTTTTTCTCTCTCCCGGCCTGGTGGCGGGGCGTTTCCATTTATGGAAGCGCCTGGGGTTCAGCGTCGGCGCGGGCGAGCAAATCGCGGTTACGCACTTCCACCAGTACAATCATGCGCCGACGCTTTCGATCCGCTTTCCGTTCTGAAGTTGTCTCATCCGAGAGTTGCGGCTAGAGGAGTGGCAGTCTCATGGTCGAAAAGAATGCTGGTCGTACCAGCGCGCAGGAAACTCTGCTTCGCCCGCGCGATGCTGCCGTGCAATTGCAAATCAGTTATCCCACGATCAAGCAGTGGATCTACCACCGCAAACTGCGCGCCGTCAAAACCCCTGGCGGCCATTACCGCATCCCCCAAACGGAAGTCGACCGCCTGCTCTACCGCACTCGTGGCCGCAACGCCGATGAGCGGCGCGTCACCTACAAGCGCATCAGCGGGCGCAACCAGCTGGTGGGCCGCATCGTCGATGTCCGCGTCAGCGGACTGGTAGCTCAAGTTACGTTATCCGTGGGAGGTCAACTGATTACTTCCCTTATTACCTCAAGCGCCGTGCGTGAAATGCAATTGAAGAAGGGGCAAACGGCAGCAGCCCTGATCAAGGCCACCGAAGTGATGATCCTCCGCGTATAAATTCGAGAGGAGCTACTCTGCGTTTGCGTCCCTCAATAAAAAACCCGCCACGGAATTACCGGGCGGGTACTCAACACAGATTTAAATCTTAACTCAATCTCCCGCGACCGAAGCTTCCGGCATGGTCGCCGTGATCAAGCGCCCATTCGGCGTCGGCACCATCCCGCGTTCCACTTCCGCCAGGTTCACGCGCTTGATGTCCCAGGCCAAGCCCAGAGTCTTCAGTGCCCAAATCCCGTACCAGTTCACGTCAACTTCATACCACTTGAAGCCGTGCTGCGCCGCCGTGGGATGCGCGTGATGATTGTTGTGCCAGCCTTCGCCGAACGTCAGCAGCGCCACCCACCAGCTGTTGGTCGAAAGATCGCGAGTTGCGAAGCGCCGCGAACCCCAGGAATGCGTCGCCGAGTTGACCAGCCACGTCGCGTGGAGCCCTACCACGGTCCGCATAAAAATTCCCCACATCAGGAATGGCAGCCCGCCGAGGGCGAGCAAAACCACGCCCAGCACAATCATGGGAACATAATGATATTTGGTAATCCACACGTGAAACTTATCTTTGGCGAGATCGGGGACGTAGCGCGCCAACGTTGTCGTGTCATGATGCATCGACTTGCCCATGAGAATCCATCCCATGTGCGCCCACCATTTGCCGTCGATCGGCGAATGCGGGTCGCCTTCCTGATCCGAATGCTGATGATGGATGCGATGCGTCGCCACCCAGAAAATCGGTCCGCCTTCCAAAGCGAGCGTCGCGCACACGGTCAGGAAATATTCCACCCACTTCGGTGTCTTGTAACCCCGGTGCGTCAGCAGCCGGTGATAACTCATTCCAATCCCCAGACTGCCCGAAACCCACCACAAAAACATCGCGACAAACAATGCCTTCCATGTGAAAAAGAACAGTGCAGCAATGGCCCCGACGTGAAATGCCGCCATGAAAGCCGCCGTGATCCAATTCACTTCATCTCTTGCCGCTTGTGGTCGTTCCAAATCCTGCAGTTCCATATCCAAGGAAGGTCCCCATTTCGTGGTCGTTTGAGTTGAATCAGCCCTACGTCTACCGTACCAAGGGAAGGGATGGAGTGACTGTAATACTTGTGTAATAGCGGGTTTAGGGGATTACGGCGGTAACGAACTGGCAATTTCGTGCAAATTTTACAGGCATTTCTTGGCCCTGTAGTACTCAATCAGCCGTCGTCAAGTCTTTAAGTTCCGCGAATAGAGCCTCGTCCGCCCGCGAAACGTGAACCATGCTTTTCGGATAGGGTTTTGACATGGAGAGAACTTATCTTCCGTCTGGGGACATGCACACACGGAAAAGATGCGATGCCTGACGCAGACTTTGAACGTCGCAACTACGCGGCCCTGCCCTTCACCTGCACGCCAGCCCACTTTTCCAGCAGCATCAGCGTAGCGGCGTAATCCAAGTCCTGATTTCCCTCTTCCGACGCCATCTCATAAATCTCTTCCACGGTTTCCAGGGCCGGCAATTTCACCCGCGCTTCCTTCGCCGCCTCCAGCGTCAGGCGGATATCCTTATGCATCAGGCGCAGCGGAAAGTTTGGCGTGAAGTCGCGCTGCAGAATAAACGGCCCTTTGTAATCCACCACGCCTGATCGCACCATCGTGGCCTCAATCAGCGAAAGCAGTTGTTGCGTATCCACTCCGAGCTTGGTGGCCAACGTCAGCGCCTCCGCGAATCCTTCAAAAATCAGCGCGATCTGCAAATTCATGGCGAGTTTGGTGGCCTGTCCCTTCCCGGTCTCGCCCATGCGGAAAATTTTCTTCCCCATCGCCGCGAAAAGGGGCTTAAGCCGCTCCACCGCAGCTTCGCTTCCACCCACAATAAATACCAGCGTCCCGTCCCGCGCTCCAATCTTCGATCCCGTCATGGGCGCATCCACCCAGGTCACGCCCTTCGTCCCGACGCGCTCGGCGAACTTCACCGTACCCGATGGAGAAATCGTGCTCGAATCCGCGATAATCATGCCCTCTGTCAGGGACGCCTCCACGCCACTCCCCCCGAAAATCACGCTTTCGACTGCGTCTGTGTCCGAGACACACATCCATACCACTTCCGCGCCCTGCGCCGCCGCCGCCGGAGTGGGAGCGACTCCCGCGCCTTCCACCAGTTTGCCAGGCGTGCGGTTCCACACCGTTACCTCGTGCCCCGCCTTGACCAGATTCGTCGCCATGGCGTGTCCCATAATTCCCAACCCCACAAACGCAACTCGCATGCGGACTTCTCCTTCGTCCTGAAAAACAGCGCAAAAGGCACGCTTTCGGATTAGATATGACCAACTCGATCAAGGTCAAGCAAGGACGCGAGCGGTATTCTGCCTTCCATCTAAGATGAACCGCCGGTAAATAAATTCGCGGCATCGCTCGAATTACTCTGTTGCCGCGTCCGGTCAGGACTAGAATAAATCAGGACTAGAATAAAAATTTGAGCTGCTTCCGATGCAGCCCACCAGGCTCTGTCGCAGAATGATTAAGCAAACGCTTCGCAATCCGGCCCTCCGCAAGCGCGCCACCCAGTTCGGTCGTTTGGTGCGCCACTCCGCAGTCACTCCACGCCGCGGTGAAACTCACAAGCCGCGACTTGCCACTAATGGAGAACTCGGCGTCACCTTCATCGGCCACGCTAGCTTCTTCGTGCAAATTGGCGGGAAGAGTGTCGTAATCGATCCAAACTTCGCGCGCTGGCTGTTCGTGTTGAAGCGCCTGCGCCGTCCGGGCCTACGCGTCGCTGATCTTCCGGCCATCGACGCGGTCCTGGTTTCGCACGCCCACTTCGATCATCTGCATCGTCCGTCGCTGCGCGCCCTCGTGCAGAACAACCTGCGGACGCGCGGTGTTGCGCCAGCCATCATCATTCCAGCTCATGTTTCCGACCTGGTTTCCGACCTTGGCTTTTCCGAAATCATAGAACTCGATTGGTGGAAGACTTCGCGCCAGGGCAACCTATCGATCACGCATGTCCCTTCGCGGCACTGGGGCGCTCGCATTCTCAAAGATTCGCATCGCGGTTACGGCGGCTTTGTCCTGAAAGCGGGCAAACACTCCGTCTATCACGCCGGCGATACCGCTTACTTCGCGGGCTTCAGCGAGATCGGACGCCGCCTCGCGCCCGAAGTCGCCTTACTGCCCATCGGCGCTTACAATCCGCCGCAGTTCCGCAACGTGCACACCAACCCAGCCGACGCCATGCGCGCTTTTCTAGACCTGAAATCCCGCTGGATGGTCCCAATGCACTATGGCACCTTTCGCCTCTCGCACGAACCTGTCGACGAACCGCTGCAACTGCTCGACCAGGAAGCCCGCGCCGCCGGCGCCAAAGACCGCGTGGTTGTGATGGAAGAAGGCGTGACCAGATTCTTCTAGCATCGCACTTAGCCACTTCATAAATAAATTTTGGAAAAATAATTTTGGAAAATAAGTTTTTGAGGCGACGTGGGGAAGGGCTCGGCTTCAGCCGTGCCGCACCAAGCCACAAATGACGCGGGCTTTAGCCCCTGAGGTCGGCGATTTTGCCGTTATGGAAGATCGCAATTCCCGCGCCGGTGACTTCTGCTGCCTTCATCAACCGTGTCATCGCCCCATCCACTTCCGCCGTGGACATTGTGCTGCCATCCAGTCGCGTAACTGGTGACCGTTGTCCCACGACGATCGACGCACTTGCCATCCCCATCGCGAGCCACAAGAATGTCCGCTTCACGTATTTCTCCTCGAGTCGTCGGACGAGGTGCTTAGTTCGACTCAAATCAAGTTTCAGGCTGTTCCAAAATACCTTAATAAAGACGGGTAAGGGACTGAGCGGTTACTGTACTCGAAAAGTTCGCAGGCGTTTTGGCTGTAATGTTCACTTAACAACTGGCGTGGGGTTTTGGTGTAAACTTCCTGCCTTGAATTCCAGCCTAGGAGGTTATTAATGTCCGTTAAACCAATTCCCGAGGGCTATCACACTCTCACTCCATTTCTCACAGTCCGCGACGCGGTTCGCGCCATCGAATTCTACAAAGAAGCGTTCGGCGCGGAAGAACGAGGCGTCGCGAAAGGTCCGGACGGCAAAGTCATGCACGCCGAGTTGAAGATTGGTGACTCCGTCATCATGCTGAGCGACGAATTCCCTGAGTTCGGGGCGCTCTCTCCACTAAGCAGCGGCGGCGCAGGCATGGGCTTGCACATCTATGTAGACGGCGTTGACGCCGCATTCGACCGTGCCGTGAAGGCCGGAGCCCAGGTCGAAATGCCTGTATCAGATCAGTTCTGGGGCGACCGTTACGGCAAGTTGAAGGATCCCTTCGGCCACAAATGGTCGATCGCCACTCACACCAAGGACATGTCGAGCGACGAAATGAAGCGCAGTATGGACGAAGCCATGTCAAAGATGAAGCCAGAAATGCAGAAAACCGCGTAGCACTGCAACGTTCGAAATACACTCGTTGAAACGCCAACGCTAAAAATGCCCACGTGGAGACAGCCGCCTGGGCCGTCTCCACATGGGCGAAGCCCGGCTGCTCTGCCAGGGTCCGTCAGGCCAGCAGGATTCTCAGATCGCGCAGATTGTTCCCCGTCGGTCCAGTCTCGATCGCATCGCCAAGCGCTTTGAAAAACGGAAACGCATCAAACTTGTTGAGCGCGGCTCGAACGTCCAAACCACGAGCTCGCGCGCGCTCAAGAGTCGTACCATCCACAACTGCACCCGCTGCTGAGCTGTTTCCGTCGACTCCGTCCGTTCCCGCGCTGAGCACCGTGATATTTTCTCCCGCAATCTTTTCCGCGCACGCCAGCGCGAACTGCTGATTGCGTCCGCCCGTTCCCCCATTCGCGACCTTCACCGTCACTTCCCCTCCAGAAATCAAACACACTGGCGAAAACTGCCGCCTCAACTCGCGAACTCGCTGCAGCAAATATTTCGCGGCACGCTCGTAGTCCCAATCGTCACAAGAGTTGTCCACGTACACGATGAAGCCCGCGCGCTCCGCTGCGACAATTGCCTCTTCAATCGCCGTCTGATTCGTCAGCACCGGCCACCAGCGCGCGCGCTGAAACGCCGGATCGTCCGATTTCGGCGTCTCCTCCAGCGCGTGGCGCTCGAACAGTTCCCGCGTCGATTGCGGAAACTGTTTGAGCAGTTCGTACTTCTCTGCGATGCGATAACAGTCTTCAACGGAGGTCGAATCAGGCATCGTCGGTCCGGAAGCCAGTGCGTCCAGCGTGCTGTCAGGAACGTCGGAGACCAGCAACGATACGTGCTGCGCAGGAAACGCGGCCTGCGCCAAACGTCCTCCTTTAACCGCAGACAGATGTTTGCGCACGGCATTGATTTCCGCGATGGGCGCGCCGGAAAGCACCAGCGCGCGATACGTCGCAATCAGATCTTCCAGCGAAATCTCGTCGTCGATCGGCTTCTCGACAATCGACGATCCTCCTCCGCTGATCAGGAAGATGACAAGTGCCGAAACCGGCTGCCCTTCTAGCGCACGCAATATCGCGCTCGCCGCCTGAATGGATTCCGCATTCGGCGTCGGATGCCCGCCGCGAAAATACCGGAACCCATGCAGCTGCGTTGCAGGCTGCACTGAACTGGCGACGATTCCTTCGAGCGAGGCGCCGACTTGATTGGACAACGCCTCGACCATCGTGTGTCCAGCCTTGCCTAGGGACACTACGAACACGTGCGAATAAGAGTGTAGGTGATAAAGATCCTCGCAGACGCGCAAAACTCCCCGTTCATAATGCACGTGCCGCGCAAAGCCCTTGGCAATCGACGCTTCTGCCAGTGCATGCTGGAAGATCTTGCGGGCGGCCTCGCGCATGCTGCGGAACTTGGTTTCGCGGGCGTCGTCAGACATGATGTGAATTATAGAGATCGCTCTCAGCTGTCAGCCTTCATCTCTTAGCTCTCAGCGAAAAGCCGGATGCCTGACAACGGGCGCTTGCACGCCGGGATCTAGCTGAGAGCTGATAGCTGATAGCTGAGAGCTGCTTCAGATCGCTTCCTTCACCCACGTTTCAATCGCTTCCCGCAGTTCGCGCAAACGTCCTTCGAAGAAATGATCCGCGCCTTCGATCAACACCAGCTTTTTCGGCTCGGGCACGGACGCAAGCAGCGCTTCCAACTTCGCGCGCGGACCAAACTGATCGCGGGCTCCGCTGACGAACAACTTGGGCTTGGCGCAATCCTGCATGAACTCAAATGTGTACACGCGCGGCTCTTCGGTATCGGCCGCAACCGGACCTACGGGCGTTCCAATACCGATGACCGCACGAACCCGAACGTCAGCGCAAGCCGCGCGCAGTCCGATTGCTGCTCCGAAGGAGAATCCGGAAAATATCAGCGGCAAGTGATATTCGTAATCGAGCCAGTCGAGCGCGGTGCGGACATCCTCGACTTCCCCGTTGCCTTGATCGTGTTCGCCCTGACTCAATCCGGTTCCACGGAAGTTGAAGCGCAACACGGGAAAGCCAAAGCTGTTCAGGGCCTTCATCGTATGGAAGACGACTTTGTTGTGCAGCGTTCCGCCAAACAGCGGATGCGGATGGCAAACCACAGCTGCATGCGTTGCATTCGCTGCGCCAGCGTTGAGCAGAGCTTCCAGGCGTCCAGCAGGGCCGTCGAGAAACAGGGAACGAATCGATGAGCCGGGAGAGGTCACATTCCAGATTACAGTAGGCGAGGCGTTGGGTCTTGGGTCTTCGGTCTGAGGTCTTCGGTCTGAGGTCAGAAGTCGATCTCCCTCTCTGCTATTCTCTTCTCCATGGACGTCGTAACTCTTACGCGGCAACTGGTGGACATCGAGTCCATCAGCGGCAACGAAGCCGCGGTCGGCAATTATCTGTACGGGGAACTTTGCCGTCTCGGTTATCAAACCAAGAAAATGCCGGTCGAGGGCGACCGCTTCAATGTCTATGCGACGTCGCAGGAACATCCGAATCCTGCGGTGGTTTTTTCCACGCACATGGATACAGTTCCTCCTTTCATTCCATCTTCGGAAGATGAGGGACGCATTTACGGGCGCGGATCGTGCGACGCCAAGGGCATCCTCGCGGCGCAGGTCGCGGCCGCGGAACGATTGCGCCAGCAGAGTATTCATGTTGGGCTGCTGTTTGTGGTGGGAGAAGAGCGTGACAGCCTGGGCGCGCAAGTGGCGAATGACTATGCGGCGAACGGAAAAGGCGCGCGATCCCGCTTTCTAATTAACGGTGAACCGACGGAGAATCATCTCGCGCTAGCATCGAAGGGCACGTTACGCGTTGAGGTCACGGCAACCGGACGCATGGCGCACTCCGCTTATCCGGAGTTGGGTGAGTCGGCCATCGACAAGTTGATTCCGGCGCTCACGCGGCTGCGCGCGATGCCGCTGCCTTCCGATCCGGAGATTGGTCCGTGCACGCTGAATATTGGGTTGATGGAAGGCGGACGAGCCCCTAACGTAATTCCTGACTATGCGCACGCGGATTTGCTCTACCGGCTGGTTGGTCCGTCGGACGATTTGCGGCGACAGATTCTTGCCACTGCGGGCAGTGAAGTGCAGGTTACGTTTCCGCTGGAGCTTCCTTTTCTTCGCTTGCGCACAGTGGACGGATTGCCCGCCATGATCGCGGCGTTTACTACAGACATCCCAAAGCTCACCAACTGGGGCGAACCGCTGCTGATCGGGCCAGGATCGATTCACGTCGCGCATACCGAGGGCGAGTACATCGAGAAAAGACAACTGGCGCAGGCGGTTGACTTGTACTGTCGGATCGCGAAGCACCTTTTGGGTAATCTGGACTGAGTTTGCCAGCAAAATCAAGAGTTTAGATGAAGCAGTTGTCATGACTACTGTGAAGAAGTCCAAGTCATCTCCACGCGAACTGGGATCTCATTTTTCACTGGAAGCGTGAGCAGGGATGGCGGGTCGATCTTGAAGTCGGCGAGGGTTGCGGGAATGGTTCCGATGAGCCGGGTTTCAGTTCCCTGCATCACCACTTGGAAGGGAACTTGCTGGTACTTGGCGGTCTGGCCCGCAAACTGAATATCGAGATCCGCTTTGATGGTAGCTGATGCAGACGCGGACTCGGGAAGACGGGTGCGGACTGTGACCATGGGAAATTCTGCGCCGCGCGTGACCTGGATCATGTGCAGGTCGCGGTTGCTGTCGCCCGAATCAAATGACTTGACCGGAACGGCGATCAGGAAATCGCACTGTCCCTCGTGGCAAAGTCCTTTGCCGCGGGCGGCATGGCTCACTCCCTCGGTTTGATGCAGGGGGTGCGAGACGTGGTAGGTCAGCGTGCTTTGTTTGAGCACCCACTGGTGTTCCGCCGCGAAAAGATTGGGCAGAGCCAGCAGGAGAAACAACAGGAGCATTTTCTTGTTCATAAGATCGTTTCAGAATTTTACCGACACCGACAACAGCGCGGCTGCGAAGGCTCCGGCGGTGACGATGGCTACCGGGCCGTGTGCCGCGGCGATGCCATGAACCTTTTGACCGTTGCTCAATTGGTTGAAAGCCATAGTGCCCAGAATCGGGGTCAGGATCATACCCGGACCATGAATCCAAGCCAAAGCCTTGTGCAGACGGATGGGGCCGCGGGTCTCGGTCCCGGCAATCTTGGGCGCGCGGATGGCGTAGTATGCGGTAATTCCATACAGGTCGCCCGTAACTGCGCCCAGCGCGACATGGAGATCGCGAGATGCCGTTCCGGTGCTCTTGCCCTTGGCGTTGAGCGAGGTAATCATTGTGGCTAGCAGAGGGACGGTCGTGATCAAGCCCATGCGCTGGTGCACTTTCAGCATGTGGGTGCGCTTGTCGAGCAAGGCCTGCCGCGCGGCATTGGCTTGCGTGTCCGTCTTGGAAAATCCCAGATCTTCCAGCGACGGCTCGGTCTTACTGCTGGACGGGGCATTCGGCAGATTTTCGGACGGTGGAGTGGTTGGCGATTGCGGACTGGGCGTGGACCTTAATGTCAGATTTAGCGTCTGCGGGCTTCCGGCGTTGAGCGAAACTCTGTCGGCACCAGTGCCTATGCCCTCGACTGCCGCAGAAACTTCGTAGTCGCCTGCGGCAAGATTCGAAACACTGTAGAGGCCGGCGGCATCGGCCAGCGTTTCGGTCGACTGGCCCGTGGATAAATTCTTCAGGGTGACCTTGGCGTTGGGGAGGACTTTTCCGGCAGAATCGGTGACTGTGCCGGACAGCGTGGATTGGGCGTCTTGCCCGGGAAGCTGGGCGCTGGTTAGACAGATCAGTACGACTCCAAAGAAGAGCGTTGCCGTTTTCGGATTCATTGCAAGTTTCCTCTCGGCTGATCGAGACCACAGAGTACTTTATGTCCGAAAGATGCCGCAAGTGGGGCAAGAGATGTCTGCTCCTTCGAATCGTCTTCTGGGGACCGGAAGATGGGTCGGCGCGGACTATTCGTAGTAGGGATACGCTAACTGTTGGAGTGGCTAAGCGAATTCGAGGCGCTTGAGCTTGATGCGGTCGGCGCGAACTTGGGCTAGATCGTAATGGGCCTGCTGGGTGAGCCAAGTGGCCGCGCTGCCGCCGAAGACCTTGGAGAGGCGCACCGCCATTTCGGGGGAGATCCCACGCTTTTCGTTGACTAATTCTGACAAGGTGGTACGCGTGACTCCGAGGGCAGCGGCGGCTTGGGTGATGGTCAAGCCCAGCGGTTCAATGCACTGGCGCAGTACGAAGCCGCCGGGGTGCGGTGGGTTCTTCATCGGCATAGTTAAAGCTCCTCCAATAGAGTCGTTTCAGGCCCTTGTGGCGGATCGACCGAATCACATTTCATCGCAATGCGTTACGTAACGCCGGTCATGAAAAGCAGATTCCTCGCTCACTCTCGCCGGCTTCACCGGCTCCGAGCGGCTCGGAATGACAAAGTCTCGATGATCGATGAGCCATCAGCCATGAGCCTGGCCACTGCCATCCTCTCGTGGGTTCTTCCGTATAAACTTGAACCATGACCACCACCACCCTCAATTCTCTCGCCCACGCCTCTTCTGCTTACCTTCGATCTGCGATGCATCAGCCCATTCAGTGGCATGAGTGGGGCGCGGAGGCGTTTGCCGCGGCGCAGCCGGAGAACAAGCCGATGCTGCTGGATATTGGGGCGGTGTGGTGCCACTGGTGCCATGTGATGGACCGGGAGTCGTATGACGAATCCGGAGATTGCGGCGATTGTGAATCAGCATTTCATTGCGGTGAAGGTGGATCGGGACGAGCGTCCGGACATTGACAGCCGGTATCAGGCGGCGGTACAGGCGGTGAGCGGGCAAGGCGGGTGGCCGCTGACGGCGTTTCTTACGCCGGATGGCAAGCCCTTTTATGGCGGAACTTATTTTCCGCCGAGCGATGGCTATGGGCGTCCCAGCTTTCGTCGCGTGCTGTTGAGCATTGCCAACGCGTATGCGGAGAAGCATGGCGACGTAGTGGAGCAGGCGAAGATGGTGGAGAGTGCGATTGCGCAATCGGAATCGTTTGCGGGGCGGAGCGGGCGGGTGTCGGCGGGAGTGATTGCGGCGATTCAGGAATCGGCATTCAAGATGTTTGATCCGCAGCATGGCGGGTTTGGGCAGGCGCCGAAATTTCCGCATCCGTCGGCGTTGGATTTGTTGATTGAGCGGTATGCGCGGAGTAGCGGACGCGACGAATCAAAGTCCCCACCCTATCGCAAAGAGCGCGATAGGATGGGGCACCTAGATCTTCGCGATGTCATCGTTACTACGCTTGAGCACATGGCTCGGGGCGGGGTTTACGACCAGCTGGCGGGCGGGTTTCATCGCTACTCGGTGGATGAGACGGTGGGTGGTGCCGCACTTCGAGAAGATGTGCTACGACAATTCCGAATTACTGAAGAACTATGTGCACGCTTATCAGGCTACGGGCGAGGAGTTTTTTGCGGACGTGGCGCGCGACATGATTCGCTGGATGGACGAGTGGCTGAGCGACCGGGAGCGGGGCGGATTCTATGCATCGCAGGATGCCGACATTTCCATGGAGGATGATGGCGATTACTTCACCTGGACGCTCGATGAAGCGCGCGCCGTGTTGACGGAAGAAGAAGCGCAGGTCGCGGCGCTGCATTATGACATCAACGAAGTCGGGGAGATGCATCACAATCCGGCGAAGAATGTGTTATACGTGCGAGCTTCAGTGGAAGAGATCGCGCAGCGCATGAACCTTGGGACAGAACGCGTTCGCGAACTGCTGGCCTCGGCCAAGAAGAAAATGTATGCGGCGCGGCTGCAGCGGCCGACGCCTTATGTGGATAAGACCGTGTACGTGGGATGGAACAGCTTGTGCGTTTCGGCTTATCTGGAGGCGGCGAAGGTATTGAATCTTGGGGATGCGCGTCGGTTTGCGCTGCGGTCGCTGGATCGAGTGCTGGGGGAGGCTTGGAAGGGTTCGGAAAAAGGAGAAACCGCGGGCGAGTCGCCCGCGGCCAGACGGGGCACGCTCCTGCACGTGGTTGCTTATTCTGATCCTGCGGCTTCGCACCGCGAGGTTTCTGGAATGCTCGATGATTATGCATTCACGGCACTGGCGTGTCTGGATGCGTACGAGGCAACCGGCGACTTCAGTTACTTTAAGTTTGCGCACGCGGTCACGGATGCGATGATTACCCGGTTTTACGACGCGACTTCCGGAGGATTCTTCGACAGCGAGCCGGTCGCGGAGGGCAAGAGCCTGGGCGTGCTGGCAACGCGGCGCAAGCCCCTGCAGGACTCGCCGACGCCGGCGGGCAATCCCATGGCGGCGATTGCGCTGATCCGAATTCATCATTACACCGGCGACCCCGGTTACCGGGACAAGGCGGAGCTTACGCTGGAGACTTTCGCGGGCGTGGCGGAGCAATTTGGAATCTTTGCTGCGACGTACGGGATTGCGGTGGCCCATTTCTTGGAGAGCCCGGTGCAGGTGGTCGTGATTGCCGAAGACGGAGATGAGGACGCGGCTGCGGAACTGTATGCGGAGGCGGTTGTGCCTTTCGCCTTCAACAAGAGCACCCTGCGCTTAGGGGCTAATCAGGCGGTCGCGAAAAATCTTCCGCCCGCATTGGCGGCCACGATTCCCAATCTTCCCAACCTGAGCTCACGAAAATCCTTTGCGGTGCTGTGCTCGGGCTTCGCCTGCCAACCGCCCGTTGAAGATGCACCGGAGTTGCGGAGAGTCTTAGAAGCGGCACTGCAGAAAAGTTAGTCCACTTATCACCGATCAACTATCAGCAGCTCGACCAAAAAAGTGGGGCTGGCGGGTTATCAGTCCCGTCAGCCCAAAGATTGCTTGCCTTTCTTGGCCCAGGTCACAGTTACGACAGGTTACTTTAGTGACCTTGCGGTCACAGGTTGTCCCGAGTTCTACTGCGGTGGGATAGTTGTTGAGCAGTTTGGTTGTCTAGGTGGGCACAAGAGTAGCGGGCCGCCGTCAGCGGCTGGAACCTGTTGGACGGCAGCTGCGATGAATGTGCCCACTAGTCCTATCATCAGGATCGAAATCCTGATTGCGCGTTTCATGGGTTCGTCTCCTATCCACGTAAAGTTTCCCGGAAAGGAAACTTTTTCGCGGAGCCGCATTATAGGACACGTGTCAAGCAGCATGTGCAAGAATTTTCACCCCGGCGGGACCGACCGTCCCCCGCGGCCATGCCACCTCGCAAGGCGTCAAACAATACTCCTTTATTTACACCTACTTACGAGCTGTCCATGAGGTGCTTTTTTCGCCTGGGCAGCACGGTGATACAGGGGATTGCATCGTCGGGAAGAGTTTACGATTTCCGAACAGACACGGCAGAACGTTGAATACCCAGGGTAAACGCAGGAGTCGAACCGTCCAAAAGGCGCTTAAGGTTTGGAGCCTACGTGTACTGCAGGAAGCGGGAAGCCACTGCCTGCGGCTGCTGCACCGCGGGTGACAGCACTTGCGTCCGCCGTCTCGTGGGTGGGATGTGCGTCCGGGTGGGTACGGGAAAGAGCGCGGTCCACCATGCCTTCAAACATTGGGATTAGAGAGTCGGCGGGAAGCGGGTGATGGATATCGGTCAAGGCTCTGCTCCCAGCGCTGCGGTTGCAAAAGAGACAACGAGGCATCGCGCGCCGGACTTCGTCACGGCGACATAGCCAAGCCAAACCAGCAAACTGCCGTTGTAGGCGGCCATGTTCAGCAGGCTCACCCAGGTGCCACCCAGATGATTCCCCACCCAGGAGCAGATCAGCACCAGTTCGATCACGGCAAAGGAGCCAAAGCCCAATGCGATGCCAAAGCTGTGCTGGCGCCGGCTGACGCCCACATAGTGAGCGAAGAAGAGCAGGAACAGAACCATCCCGATCTGAATGATGCGCACGCATCTTTGCGAAGTAACGATGGCCTGCATCCAGGGCGCGATCTCCGACGAATTGGTGGAAACCGAAACCACTCCGGCTACCAGCAGCATGACCAGGCCCGCCCACTTGAAGAGCACGGTGCCCAGATCGCGCAAGGTATGGAAAAACCGGAAAACGTCCACGAAGACTTCGTGAATCACGGCAAAGCCAAAAGCCACGCTGAGGGCGTCGCAAGCCCAGTAGAGATAGAACAATGCGGAATAACTATGCCAAGACTGGCTGGGAATACTACGGCAAAAGTGACGAACTGCGTGAGAATGTAGCCAAAGAAGAACTTGAACTTGCGGTGCAACCCGCGCCTGAGCATGACCGCAGCGATTCCCATCTGGAGGACGGGATGCGCGATCCAGAGCGCGTAATAGAGAACTTTGATTTTCTCGTTCATCTTCTGTCGCTCGTCGGCAAGGCTACCTTAAATGGGCGGACCGGACGGCCACGGTCTTCGGCATCAGCAACGTTAGCTTTTTCCAACCCGATGCTCAATGTACTGCGGTAATTGTAAGTAACGTTACCTTGTAGGTACCGCGGGCGCAAGGTTACCTTCGTGCTAGGGTACGAAGGGATCCGAGCAAACCTTTGTCCCCAGGTAGAGATGAAATGGCGCAGGATGCAAGGGCAATGGCAGTGCACACCCGGCGCAGGTTGGGCAGGTGAGCTGGGAGTGAAGGTTCGCCAAGGGGTTAGGCGTCTGGCATGGAGTGGATGTAGGCTCTCATCATGCGCACCTCGTCATCCTTCTCGTTCAAATCGTGCAGCAGGATGTCGCGCAGAGAAACCATGCCTAGCAGCTGTCCCTCGTGGCAAACCGGCAGGTGCCGGAAACTGTGGCGCCGCATCAGGGCCATACAGTTTTCCAGATCTTCATTCATGCTGACGGTAAGAGGGTCGTCCGTCATGACCTCAGCCATGCAGGTGCTGCGAGGATCCCGCCCTTCGGCGACTACGCGCTTCATCAGGTCGCGTTCGGAAAAAATACCGACCAGCCTGCCGTTGTGCAGGACGGGCACGGCGCCAATATTGTGTTCTACCATGAGACGGACCGTTTCGAGCACGGTGTGGCCCAATTCCGCTTGAAGCGTGTTTTGATCCTTGATCAGATCGCAGATACGCATTTGATACCTCCCAGGGGATAGAGGTTTCGAGCCGTCCAAAGCATCGACCGCGGCGCGAGTATATGCCGGAAAGGAGGTGTTGGGAAAGGGGAAAAGCTTGGAGGTGGTAGAAATCCCGCCCGAATCGGGCGGCTTCGAGAAAGCAGGGTCGCTATCGGGAAGCCTTCTTTGGCGCGGCCTTCGTGGGCGATGCGTCGCCGGCGAAAATAAAGTATGAGCAGTTCCACAGAGCCGTGGGCAGGCTTCCACGGGGCCGAGCCGTGACCACAATGTTGTACGCATCCGAGCTCCCCAGGTTCATTCCTCGCAGTGCATCTGCGGAATCGGCTCCTCTCTCTTTGCCTGTTTCCGGCGCGCCGGAATCCACCTCACCTAATCCGGGTTCAATCACGGCCAGCCACGCCAGAAACTCATGAAGATCGCGGGTGCGGGGACGTCCGGGAACGACGAAAGACAACTCCGCCTCTTGCGTGGAGAAGTGCCAGGCCAGCGAGGCGGTAAGATCGACTGCCTTTTCGTAGGCTCGTTCGGAAATCAGGCCGGGTTCTGGATTGTCTAAGGCGATACACAGTTTGCGCTCGTCTTCGCGAGCAAACTCGCGGACCTTCAGGGAGCCGGATTTCGCGGTCGCTTTCCAGTCGACATGGCGGGCCGAGTCTTCCGGCATATATTCGCGGATGCGATAGAGGTCGGAGCCACGGCCGCGCACAAAGCTCTCCCACTCGCCGCGGACCAGCGGCAGGATTTCGTAGACTTCGTCGGTGGGCTCGATACGCGGATAAACGAGCACTTCCCTGGGCAGCGACACGTGGCGCGTCTTGGTGAGGAAGGCGAAAGGAAAGCGCGTGGCCAGACCGAAGCTGTCTTCGCGATAACGGCCGCGCTGGTCGAATCTTAATTCCAGATCGGCGGACAACTCCGCTTGCGGCGGCAGGAAAGGAAAGTAAGCCATTCCCTGAAAAATTCCCGGCGGCGGTGGAACTACGGTCACGCGGCGTAGCCGGCGGTCCGGCAGGCGCAGCCATTGCTGCTCTGACGGGCGGTTGAAAGGGAAGGCGAAGGTGGTCGCTTCCCATCGCCATTGCTTGGACTGCTTTTTTCTCTTTCTGCGCGTTGAAACCACGCGGATCGAAAACGACGGGAGGAATCTGCGCGGGTTTCGTAGCACGATGCGTCCTGCCACGGGGCGGCCTGCGAAGACGTGCTCGGGCAGGCGGACATCGAGCTCCAGCCAGCGCAGTACCCAGGCGGAGACAACTCCAGAAACCAAAATCGCCGCCAGCATGGCCGCGACCACGATATAGAGAAGATTGTTGCCGGTATTGAGCGCGGCGATGCCTATCACCAGGGTCACAAGAGCGTATACGATACCGGCACGCGTCACCTCATAATCGAAAGATTCGCGCAGACGCTCGACAGCCACACGGCGCGCAAGATATGGGACGGTGACGAGGCCGACTAGTGTGGCAAGCACCAGCGAAGTTGAGGCCAGAATCACCGTGGCCCAGAGGTTGCCGGCATCGCGTGAGACAGTCGAGAAAAGCGCTGTGGCGAATGCCAAGCCCAGACCCAGCAGCGAGAGCAGGAATTTGAGCCAGACTTCAGCTGAGGCGGATTGAAGCCATTGCGCCAGGCGGTTAGACGCAGACGGGCTGGATTTCAACGGATTGGCGTAGGCAGAACCCACCTGTTTCGAGCCTAGCATTCTCTGCGAGAACGGACAATCATGATTCGTCTGCGGGAAAAGCGATCGTAACCGAAGCTGCTTAACCCGACTTCGCCACGGATTTACACAGATCATCACGGATAACTCAAAATGTTTCTTCTTGATCCGTGGAAATCCGTGAGAATCCGTGGCTCGAACGCGGCCTTTCAGTACTCCGCCAGTTCCTTCATAGCTAGGAATAGGTCATTGGGTTGGGGAAGAATCGCGTCTTCAAGGATTGGCTGGTAGGCGACGAAGACGTCTTTGGCGGCTACGCGGCGGACAGGAGCATCGAGCTTGTCGAAGAGCTGGTCGGCGATTCGGGCAGCGATCTCGGCGCCGTAGCCCCAGCTCAGCGTGTCTTCGTAGGCCACGAGAGCTCGATTCGTCTTGGCGACGGAGGCGGCGATGGCGTCCCAGTCGAAGGGATTGAGGCAACGCAGGTCAATCAGCTCGACCTTGACTCCCTGCTCGCGCTCCAGCTTCTGCGCCGCTTGGAGTGCCCGGGGCACGACTGCGCCGTAGGTGATTACGGTGAGGTCGGTGCCGGGCTGGACGACTTTCGCCTTGCCGAACGGAATCATGTAATCGGGACCGGGGTAAGCGGCGCGGCCGAAAGATTCGCGATAGAGGCGCTTGTGTTCGAGAAACAACACTGGATCGTCGCAGCGGATGGCGGTGCGCAATAATCCCGCGGCATCTTGCGAGTTCGACGGGAACACCACGCGCAGGCCGGGTATGTGAGTGAAGATGCTCTCGCCGCATTGCGAATGGTAGATGGCGCCCCCGGTCAGGTATCCGCCGATGGCTGCGCGAATTACCACGGGGCAGGAGAATCCGTTGTTGGAGCGCCAGCGGATCACGCTGAGTTCATCGCGAATCTGCATCATCGCGGGCCAGATATAGTCGAAGAACTGAATTTCGACGACCGGCTTGAGGCCGCGCGTGGCCATTCCGGTGGCGCGCCCTACGATCGCTGCCTCGGCGAGCGGAGTGTTAAATACGCGATCGTTGCCGAACTCACATTGCAAGCCGAAAGTAAGTTTGAAAACTCCGCCCTTGCCTTTGACCAGCTTGCGCTTCAAATATTCCTCGCGGCTGCAATCGGCGACATCTTCGCCAAAGATCACGATGCCCTCGTCGCGCTGCATTTCATCGCGCAGAGTCATGGTGATCAGGTCGGCCATAGTTTTGCCGGCGGGCTTTTTGCCGTCGGCCGGGGCTTCCGGCGCGACTGCCTGAGTATCAAATGCGGACGATGCAGGATCGAGATCGGGTGAATATACAAACTTGGTGACGCTTTCAGGCGCAGGCGGAAGCGCTTCCAGCGCTTTGTCGACGGCGATCTGCAGTTCGGCCTCAACTTCTTTTTCGAGCTGGTTGATTCCTTTCTCGTCGAGGATGCCTTCGCGCAATAGGAACATTTGAGTACGTGTGACAGGATCGCGTTGGGCGTCCCGCTCGCGCTCGGCATCGGGACGGTATAGGCGTTCATCATCCGACAGCGAGTGTGAATACGGACGGATGACATGCGCGTGAACAAAGGCGGGCCCGTGTCCTTCACGGCAATAACGCACCGCGCGCTGGAACGCTGCATAGCTCGCCACAGGATCGGTGCCGTCGACTTCCTCGAAATGAAAGTTGGGAAATCCGGAGACCAGGCGCGAAATGCTTCCACCCGCGGTCTGGACTTCGACGGGCACAGAGATCGCATAGCCGTTATCCTCGACGCAGAAGATTAGTGGAAGCTTGCCCAGTGCGGCGGCATTCATCGCCTCCCAGAATTCCCCTTCGCTGGAAGTGCCATCACCAAGAGAAACGTAGGTGACTTCATCGCCCTGGAAGCTAATGTTCTTGAACTGACGATAGTCTTTGAAACTGGAATCTGGAACTTCCGCGGCCTTGGGATGCCGTGCCAGATAGCGTCCAGCTTCGGCGCAACCCACGGCCTGCAGAATTTGCGAACCGGTGGGCGATGACTGGGTCACAATGTGCAGCTCCGGATAGCTCCAGTGCGAAGGCATCTGGCGTCCACCGGAACTGGGGTCGTCGGCCGCGCCGACGCCCTGCAGGAACATGTCGTAGGGCTTGACCCCGAGCGCTAGACATAACGCGCGATCCCGATAATAGGGATAGAACCAGTCGTAGCCCGGTTTCAGGGCCAGGCCGGCGGCTGCACCAATGCCCTCATGCCCTGCTCCGGACATCTGGAAATAGATCTTTTGCTGGCGTTTGAGAGTAATTTCTTTGTCGTCAATCCGCCGGGAGGTGTAAATAAGGCGGTAAGCCTGGATGAGCTGGTCCCGCGTAAGTCCTTCATACAGCTTGCTCTTCTTCGCGCCATTGGCCGTTACGGCCAGCTTGGGGTCGGTTTTGGTCGTGGCCATCCGGATCCTGGGTCCTAGCTCAGTTAGATTCCTCTCAGCCGCGCTCGGATTCCGCGAAGCTGATGGAACCTGTTGGATTGTAAATGGTAACTACGGGTTGGAAAAGTACGGAAGTTTTCAGCGTCGGAAGAGTGCGGTTGGACCACGTGACCGATAGCATCAGGGCTCGATCCGAATTCATTGCCGCCCGATGTTGTCGATCTCTTTCTTGAGCGAGAACCGGTCCAGAGTCGAGAGCGGGAGACTGAGGAACAGGCTGATCCTTCGATCCAGCAGAAAGAAAGCGTCGCGAAAGGCTTTCTCAACCTGCTCCGCGGGTCCCTGCGCCGCCGCCGGATCGGGCACGCCCCAGTGTGCAGTCAGCGGCTGGCCCGGCCAGAGCGGACAGACTTCGTTCGCGGCGTTGTCACAGACGGTGAAAACGAAATCGAGCTTGGGAGCGTCAGGCTTAGCGAACTCGTCCCAGATCTTGCTGCGAAAACCAGTGCTGGGCAGGTGAGCTGACTCGAGTTGACGAAGTGCCTCGGGCCGAACCGCGCCCGTGGGATGGCTGCCGGCGCTGTAGGCGGTGAAGTGCGGCTGACCTTTCTGATTCATGATGGCCTCAGCCATGATCGAGCGGGCCGAGTTGCCGGTACATAGAAACAGAACATTGTAGTGTGCCTTCATCCTCCTCGTCCTTATCAGTTGCAGCACGTCGGACCACAGCACGGCTCGGGTGCGCGGGTTGGCTTGACTGCACGGAGAAACGCGCTGAGAAACTTTCCGTCCACCTGTGGGGCAAGAGCGTCGACGTCGATTCCCTGCCCCGCCAGAAATTCGCGAGCGTCCTCGGCGCGATAGATGCGCGTGGGCTCGACTTCAATCTGCGTGAAGCCCGCGCCAGCCAGCTTACTGCGGTAATCGCTCTCTTCGAGCGCGCCGGCGATGCAACCTACCCACGCCAAGACGCTCTGACGAATTTCGGGAAGCATCTCTCCGCGGGTGACGACATCGGACACGGCGAAGCGGCCGCCGGGCTTCAAAACGCGGAAGGCTTCGCGCAGAACTTTGTCTTTGTCCGCCGAAAGATTAATCACGCAGTTGGAGATGATGACGTCGACCGAGTTGTCGGGCAGCGGGATTTTCTCAATCTCTCCCTTCAGGAATTCAATGTTCTCAACCCCCGCCTTGCGCTTGTTTTCGTTCGCCAGTGCGAGCATCTCGTCGGTCATGTCCAGACCGTAGGCCTTGCCAGTCAGTCCGACGCGGCGCGCGGAAAGCAGCACGTCGATGCCGCCGCCGGAGCCGAGGTCGAGGACGATCTCGCCGGGATTCAACTGCGCCAGCGCAGTCGGGTTGCCGCAGCCGAGCGAGGCCAGCAGCGCCTCTTCCGGAATTTGTCCCGCCTGCGACGCGTCGTAAAGGTTGGTAGTGATGGGATCGCAGCCACTGGTCGCCGCAGCGGCGCCGCAGCAGGAACTGGCTCCGGACTTCACCCGCAGGGCGGCTTCGCCATATTTCTGTTTGACGACTTCTTTGATATCGACAGAGTCGGATTTGGGAAGGGCACGGCTTTCAGCCGTGCCGCCCAGCGCCATGAAAGATGTGGACTTTAGCCCCTGCGGGGTTTTTTCTTCGGACGAAACGTCCTTTAGGCTTGCACTCATGTTCCAATCTCCTATCTGCAAATTCGCACGATCTGTTCCGGTTCGACCGCTTTGTTGCGGGTGCAGCACTCGGCATAGAGAAATTGCAATAACTCCTGCAGAGCGCCGGTGTTCGCTGTGTAACGCAGAAAAGTCCCTTCCCGCTGCACTTGGACCAGGTCTTCGGTTCTCAACTTGTCTAAATGATGAGAGAGAGTCGAGTTGGGAATTTCGAGTTCTTCCTGGATATCGGTAACGACAAGTCCCTCGGGATGCGCGGTGAGCAGTAATTGCATGATGCGCAACCGGGGCTCAGTGCCCATGGCGGAGAACATGTCGGCGTACTTGGCGACGCGTTCGGTGGCCTTGGCACGTGGAATGGCTTTGGGTACCTGTCATGTTATATTTCGATATTACTAGAAACATAGAACATGGTCAAGCGCCACGCGAGGTTTGCCCAGTCTGTTCGTGTCAGGCCGCACCCCTAGCCCCTGCATGCTGACGCCTGAACGCTGCGTGCTTTATTCTGGCAGCTGATGATTCTGACCCGCCGCGACTTCGATCCGCACTCGATCAAGCTGGTGATCTTCGACCTTGACGGCACGCTGATCGATTCACGCCTCGACTTGGTGCATTCCGTCAACGCAGCGTTGCGGCACATCGCGCGGCCGGAGTTGCCAGACGATGTGATCGCCAGCTATGTGGGCGATGGCGCGCCGATTTTGATTCAGCGTGCGCTCGGCGCGGAGGCTGCAGACGAGGCGCTGGTCCGCCGAGGGCTGGAGTTCTTTCTTTCCTATTATCGGGAGCACAAACTGGATCACACGACCGTGTATCCGGGAATTGCACAGGCGCTCGCGGAGATCCAGCGGTCACCTTCCGGAACTCCGGACGGAACTCCGAACGGAAGTCCGAGCAGAGCTCCGCGCAAGCTGGCCGTGCTCACCAACAAGCCGGTGAATCCGTCGCGGGCGATCGTCGAAGCCCTCGGGCTGGGACAGTTCTTCTCGCAGATCTATGGCGGCAACAGCTTCGCCACAAAGAAGCCTGATCCGGAAGGGGCGCGCAAACTGCTCGAGGAGAGCGGGGTGAAGGCGGAGGAGGCGGCAATTGTGGGGGACTCTCATGTCGACGTGCGTACCGGCCGCAATGCCGGGTTGTGGACCGTCGGTGTCACCTACGGATTCGCTCCTCACACGCTGGAGGCCGAAGCGCCAGACGTACTGGTGGACTCAGCACCAGAATTAGGCGCGGTTTTTTCCGATGGCAGATCCAAAGCTTGAATCGCGGAGGACGCAGAGAAAAAGCGCTGAGACCACCGATAGACACCTGGCTGCGGACCGGCGTTCGCTACACTCTTCTGCACAACCCAACACGCTGAACTCCAAACCATGACCTCCGACACCTCTGGCTCAGAATTCGGCTTCACAAAAAAAGAACTGCGCAAGCTGCGCAGCATGAAAAATCCCTACGGCATTCAGAAGTTTCTCGATGCCATGCCCTATCACTTGGAAGACACGGCATGGTCTCCGCGCAAAGTGCTGGCCGAAGAGACCTCCCACTGCCTGGAGGGCGCGATTTTCGGGGCGGCGGCGCTGCGGGCGAACGGATATCCTCCGCTGCTGCTGGATTTCGAAGCCGATCATGATACCGACCACGTCATCGCCATTTACCGCGACGACGGCTGCTGGGGCGCGGTGGCCAAGTCGAATTACACAGGATGCCGCTGGCGCGAACCGGTCTATCGCACGCTGCGCGAATTGGCGCTGAGCTATTTCAACGCCTACTTCAATCTGCGGCGCGAGCGCACCCTGCGGCGCTACTCGCTTCCCGTCAATCTGAAGCGCTTCGACCGTCAGAACTGGATGACCACCGACCAACCCGTGTGGTTCATCGTTTATCACCTGTTCGATATCAAACACTATTCGCTGCTGACCAAATCCCAAGAGAAGCGACTGCATCGCGTCGACGAGCGCCTGTTCCAGGCGGAGTGTTTAGGGAAAGCCCACAAGAAGAAGGACTGAATTCAAGCATCTTTAAAGTTTTTGTGGAAGGCTGCCGATTCCTAAATCAGGACCTTTGTGCTTGCTCTGCTACGCGCACTGGACTCACTCGAAGTGTGGTCCTGCGCGGGGCGAGGCATCATTTCAGGTTCCGGAGGCAGAGTGGAAGTAAGCAGGCAATTCGGAACTGGGCCGACTGGCGAATTCGTGGACGCTCGCCGCCGTCCTCGGTTCAAGCTGGAAGTGGATATACGCATCTATCCGCGCGACTGTCTCGTGGTTCGAGGGCACACTGTGGACCTCAGCGAATCGGGGATTTCTGCCATACTGCGCCTGGAAGTTCCCATGGGCGAAGTGGTTCGCCTGGAGTTCGCGCCATTACTCGGGGATGTGGAGATTCTCGCGGTAGTGCGCCAAAGGAACGCGTTCCGCTACGGCTTCCAGTTTGTGGAAACCAGTTCGGCCCAGGACGTCATTGGGCGCACTTGCCGCCAGCTTTCAGTGGAACGTTCGCTGGCGGGATCGCCACTTTCCACGAACCCGCTGCGAGCCTAGCCTTCACCCATCCGTTACAAACAATCGGCACGCGCCTTCCGCTATCACCGAAACTTCTCGCGCTCGAATGCGTTAAGGTAAAGGCATGCGAGTGTTGCATCTGAGTTGGTTCGTCTCTTCTTTTCGGCGTCCTGGCGTTCTGCCAGCAGGAGCGATCCAACTCGTCCGCCTGCCCCTGCAAATAGCGACTCTGACTCGGCGGTTCTCCAAAACAACTTCCCTGCCCGATTTGACCCCGGATGCGAATGGCGAGCTCTCGCAGGAGCAGATGCGGGAGTTGACTCGCGTCGTGGCGCAAAACTATCGCGAGAACTATAAGAAACTTCGTGACTACACTTACATCGATCGCGAAGTCACGCACAAACTGGATGGTAAAGGCCAAATCAAGTCCACCGAAACCAAGACCTACGAAATCATGGAGCTCTACGGCGAGCCGGTGGCGCGGCTGATCGAAAAAGACGACAAGCCGCTCGACGGGAAAGATGCAGCCAAGGAAGAGGAAAGGATTCAGAAGCTCGCCGACAAGCGCAAGAACGAGTCGGAGGAGAGCAGAAGAAAACGGCAAGCGGAAAAAGAAAAGGCCCGGCAAAAAGGGCGGGAGTTTGTGAGCGAAGTGGCCGACGCCTACAACTTCCGCCTGGTGGGAAGCGAAGTCCTCAACGGACGCGACACTTGGGTGATTGATGGCGAGCCGCGCCCGGACTTTCATGCGCAGTTGAAAGAAGCCCAAATGCTTTCCAAGTTCCACGGCCGGCTGTGGATCGACAAGAGCGAGATGCAGCTGGCGAAGATGGAGGTTGAGGCCATCGACACGGTTGCGTTTGGCTGGGTGCTGGCGCGCATTCACAAGGGCACGCGCTTTGTGTACGAGCAGACTCGGGTAAATGATGAAGTCTGGCTGCCGCAGCACTATGAGGCCAAGGTTGACGTGCGGCTGGCGTTGTTCAAGAGCGACAACGAAGAAGATGCCGGCACCTTCCGCGATTATAAGAAGTTCCGTACCTCGTCGAAAATTGTGGGCATGGGCGAAGTGAAACCGTAGAACAATAGAGTTGTCGCGCTGCGGCCGTGGCATCAGATTTCCGGCTTGATCGCCGGACATTCATGTTTTAATGTCGTCCAACCATCGATGAATATCCTCGACGTGTGCGCCTACCTGGGACTGGCCGCCGTGGGCACGGCTACGGTGAACATGGTCTTGGGACTTCTCATCGCGCTGCGCTACAGTCCTGTGCGATTGTGGCCCCATCGCCGTATCAACATTTTCCGTACTCCACCAATGGACTGCATACTTGGTTTTTCTACTCATCGTTCTACATCCCTGCGTACTGCTGCTACGGGACTCCATTCAGTTCGGATTAGGATCGATGTTTTGCTTCCGATTCTGGTCGCCAGTGCAACCCATGCTTAACACCGTAGGGCGCGGTTGGTCTTTACGGGCTGTTGATCGTAATCGTCACCTCATTCTTTCGCCTGCGCATGGCTCGCCCATTGTGGAAGAAGCTGCATTTACTGGTTTTTCCCGCGTTCGTATCTTATGTTCATCCACAGCATGTTCTCGGATCCTCAACTTTCGCATAACAAAGTCGATTTGCTGGACGGTGGGAAGCTGTTCGTCGATGTCTGCGGCGCGATTGCGCTGGTGAGTTCGGCTCTGCGCGTGCGCCTGCGCGGCCACGGCTTCCGGGCGCAGGCATAGAGCGCGCTGATTCACCACGGCCGTCTGGAGGATCTCAAGCTGCAGGAACGTCAAGGATGAGATTTCCTCTTGCCGCTATAATGCAGCTTTCCTAATTTTCCTGGTCTATCCGTATGTGGGTGTCAATCTGATCTGCTGCGCGAGGTAATGAATGAATTCTCTCACCCGTCGCGATCTGCTTCGTCCAGCCTTGCCCTTTCCGCCTCGACGCTGGTCGCAGGCTCCGTGGGCCGCGCCCATGCGTTGCTTGCGGCCTATCCCGGCGCAGCGTCGGCGGAGGCTCTGGCCGCGGTGGCTCCGCGCGAGCGTCTGCTGTTCGATTTTGGCTGGAAGTTTTTTCCGGGACATGGCAGCGATCCGCGGCGCGATCTGGGATTCGGCATGGGGCAGGGCGATTTCGCCAAGACGGGCGAGTTCAAATTTGCTCCGGAGAAATTCGACGACTCCAAATGGCGGCCACTGAACCTGCCGCACGACTGGGCGGTCGAGTTGCCGTTCGTTCGCGATGAAGAACAGCAGGGGCACGGCTACAAGCCGCTGGGCCGCCGCTATCCCGAGACCAGCGTGGGCTGGTACCGGCGCGTCTTCGATGTTCCCAAGGAAGACGCCGGACGGCGCGTGGCGATCGAGTTCGACGGAGCCTTCCGCGACGCGCTGGTGTTCCTGAACGGCTCGTTCATGGGTCGCAACGACAATGGCTACGCGCCCTTCCGCTTCGACCTGACCGACTTTCTGAATTATGGCGGCAAGAACTATCTGGTCGTCCGCATGGACGCCAGCTTCGGCGATGGCTGGTTTTATGAAGGCGCCGGCATCTACCGCCATGTGTGGCTGACCAAGACCGACGCGCTGCACCTCGGACATTGGGACAGCTATGTTCGAGCCTGCGGTCAAGGGCGCCGCGGCCACGCTGACTCTGGGGACAATCGTGCAAAACGAAGGCCCGCAGGCGGAGAGTCTGCCGCGTGCGCTGGCAGATTTTCGACGCTGCGGGAAAGCCGGTTGCCGCGGCCGAGGCCGCTCCGCAGTCGGTCGCTCGCGGATGGCTCTGCGACTTTCACCGCAACCGCGAACTTGGCGAATCCCGCACTCTGGTCGCCGGAGACTCCGTACCTTTATTCGGCGGTCGTGACCGTCGAGTCCGGCGGGAAACCGCGCGATGCGGAGCGCGTGCAGTTTCGGCGTGCGCACGATCGCTTTCGATGCGGACAAAGGATTTTTCCTCAACGGCAAGTCGGTGAAGATCAAAGGCACCTGCAATCATCAGGATCACGCCGGCGTAGGCGCCGCGCTTCCCGACCGCTTGCAGTGGTATCGCGTCGGCGTACTGAAAGATATGGGCGGCAACGCCGTGCGCACGTCGCACAACATGCCTACGCCGGAGTGGGTGGAAGCCTGCGACCGCCTGGGCATGATGATGATGTGCGAAACTCGCCTGATGAGTTCCAATGCGGAAGGGATGGCGCAGCTGGAGCTGATGGTGAAGCGCTACCGCAACTCGCCGTCGATCATTCTGTGGTCGATGGGCAACGAAGAGTGGGTGCTGCAAAGCACTCCGCAGGGCCCGCGGGTGATCGCCGACATGGTCGCGCGCACGCATGAACTCGATCCCACGCGGCTTTGCACCGCCGCGGTGAATCGAAGCTTCGATACGCACTTCCCCGACGCGCTCGATGTGATGGGTTTTAACTACAACCTGAACGTGCCCGACGCCTGGCACAAGGCGCATCCGAAAAAGCCCTGCGTGGGCTCGGAGACGGCCAGCACGGTTTCCACGCGCGGCATTTATTCGACCGACAAGTTGCGCAACTGGGTGAGCGCCTACGACCTGAATCACACGTCGTGGTCCGAACTGGCGGAGGAGTGGTGGAAGTTTTATGCCGCGCGGGAATGGCTGTCGGGCGGATTTGCCTGGACCGGCTTCGACTATCGCGGCGAGCCCACGCCCTACGGCTGGCCTTCCATCAATTCGCAGTTTGGCATTGTGGACATGTGCGGCTTTCCCAAGGACAATTTTTATTACTACAAGGCGTGGTGGGGCTCGGAGCCCGTGCTGCATCTGTTTCCGCACTGGAACTGGGAGCAGCGCGAAGGCGAACCGATCTCGGTATGGGTGCACTCGAACCTGGATTCGGTGGAGCTTTTCCTGAACGGCAAAAGCTACGGCTCGCAAAAAGTGCTGCCGCTGACGCATCTGGAATGGAAGGTGAAGTACGAGCCCGGCGTGCTGGAAGCGCGCGGCACGAAAGATGGCAAAGTCGTGCTCACGGAAAAGCGCGAGACTACCGGCCAGCCGGAGTCGATCCGGCTGACGCCCGATCGAACTGAGATTAACGCCGACGGCGAGGACGTGGCCGTGCTGCGCGTGGAAGTGCTCGACAAGGAAGGCCGCGCCGTTCCCACGGCAGATAACCTGATCAGTTTCAAAGTCACCGGCGAAGGCGCGTTGATCGGCGTCGGCAATGGCGACCCCAACTGCCAGGAGTCCGACAAAGCGCCGAAGCGCAGCCTGTTCAATGGTCTGGCGCAAGTGATCGTGCAGGCCAGCAAGATTCCAGGGACGATCACCATCGAGGCCTACACGGAAGACTGGCCGCCTCCGAAGTTGCCTGCCGCCCATGTGACCATCACAACGAAGAAAGTCGATTTGCGGGCGACGGTGGAGTAAGACTCAGTGGCCACTTAACTAGCTCAGCCTTGCATAGCGTTGTTTCTCTGCTGGTGTCCCCGCTCGGCGTGACCTTTCATCCCGCTAGAGCATTTATAATAGAGGGATTGTCTGTTGGCAAAATTGGCTTCTGTGGTGGGCCAGGCTGGAAACGCAAGCCGAGCCTGGCTCGACCGGACGGTCGAGGGCGGCTGCCCCCTGAACGTTGCCGGCAATACCAAGTTATAGCTAAGAGCCAAGAGCTAAAAGCTAAGAGCATTCTTCCATGGACTTCAAACTCGTTTCTGATTACAAGCCGCAAGGGCGACCAGGGCCGCGCCATCGAGACGCTGCTGCGCGGAGTGTTTGACCGCGAGCAGCATCAGGTTTTGCTCGGCGTCACCGGGTCGGGCAAGACCTTCACCATGGCCAAGGTGATTGAAGCGGCGAACCGTCCGACTTTCGTCATGGCGCATAACAAGACGCTCGCGGCGCAGCTCTATCACGAGTTCAAGAATTTTTTCCCGCACAATGCGGTCGAATATTTCGTCTCGTATTACGACTACTACCAGCCGGAGGCCTACGTTCCGGCCGCCGATCTCTACATCGAAAAAGAAGCGACGATCAACGATGAACTCGACAAGCTGCGGCTGTCGGCCACGCGGTCGCTGTTTGAGCGCCGCGACGCGCTGATCGTGGCATCGGTGAGCTGCATTTACGGCCTCGGCTCTCCGGAAGCTTATTACGGAATGATGATGTTTCTCGAAAAGGGCCAGAAGATCAAGCGCGAGGACATCACCCGCCGGCTGGTCGACATTCTCTACGAACGCACTAACGGCGACTTCCGGCGCGGCACGTTTCGCGTGCGCGGCGATGTGATCGAGGTCTTTCCTACTTACGACGACATGGCGTACCGCATCGAGTTGTGGGGCGATGAGATTTCGTCGCTGACGCAGGTCGATCCGCTGTTTGGCACGGTGAAGCAGAAATACATGCGGCTGCCGATTTATCCCAAGACGCATTACGTGATGAAGGAAGAGACGCGCGCCTCGGCCGTGGATTCGATCAAGAAAGAACTGGCGTGGTGGGAAGTCGAGATGGAGAAGCAGGGACGGCTGGTGGAGGCTCAGCGCATTCATCAGCGCACCATGTTCGATCTGGAAATGATCAGGGCCATGGGCTTCTGCCACGGCATCGAGAATTATTCGCGGCATTTTACCGGGCGTTTGCCGGGCGAGCCTCCGCCAACGCTGCTGGATTATTTTCCGCGCGATTTTCTGATGTTCATCGACGAGTCGCACCAGACGGTGCCGCAGTTGCGCGGCATGTACGCGGGCGACCGCTCCCGCAAGGAAACTCTGGTCGAGTATGGCTTTCGCATGCCGTCGGCGCTGGATAACCGTCCGCTCACGTTCGAGGAATTTGAGCATCGCACAAATCAGCTCGTCTACGTTTCGGCAACGCCGGGGCCGTATGAGCTGACGAAGTCGGCGGGCGTGGTGGTCGAGCAGATCATCCGGCCGACCGGCCTGATCGATCCTGAGGTAGAGGTGCGTCCGGTGAAGGGACAGATTGACGATCTCTTGCACGAGATTCGCGCGCGCGTGGAACTCGGGCAGCGAGTGCTGGTAACCACCTTGACCAAACGTATGTCTGAAGATCTGGCCGAGTACTATGCCGAAGTGGGCGTGAAGTGCCGCTACATGCATTCCGAGATCGAAACTCTGGAGCGGGTGAAGATTCTGCGCGATCTGCGCAAAGGTGAATTCGACGTGTTGATCGGCATTAACCTCTTGCGCGAGGGGCTGGATCTGCCCGAAGTGTCGCTGGTAGCGATTCTGGACGCGGATAAGGAAGGATTCCTGCGGTCGGTAGGGTCACTGATCCAGACTATCGGCCGATGCGCACGCCATTTGAATGGGCGGGCCATTCTTTATGCTGACCGCATGACCGATTCGATGAAGCGGGCGATTGACGAGACTCTGCGCCGCCGCGCCATTCAGACGGCCTACAACGAGGAAAACGGAATCACCCCTGAATCGATCGTGCGTCCGCTGGACATGACGCTGGCCGGCATCGTCGCCGCGGATTATGCCGACCTGACCGCCGGCGAGTCCGAGGGCATGCCGGAGTTCAAAACGCAGGAAGAAGTGGATGCCTACATCGGCAAACTGGAAAGTGACATGCGCGAGGCCGCCAAGCGCTTCGAGTTCGAGAAGGCGGCGAAGCTGAGGGACACGATCAAGGAATTGCGAACGAAAGAGTTTTTGTTCGCATAGAGATAGATAAAGAGCGAACCACAGGGGCGCACAGAGGAGCTAGGACTTCTCTGAGAGCCTCGGTTTCCTTTGTGGTTGTTGCTATCGCCCGTAAGCCGCGCTGGCTGCCAGCGGCTTGCGGTGGAACGTGTAGCCGTCGAAAGTTTCGGAGCGGAAATTCAGATTGGGGGCGCAGAGCTTTTCGGTCTGACTGAGAAAAAGATATCCGCCGGGCTCAAGATAAAGATGCAGGCGGTCCAGCAGCGCGGCGCGTTGGGCGCGCGAGAGATGGGGCAGCACGTCCATGCAGAAGATGCAGTCGAAGCGGCCAATGTAAACCGGCTTAGTCAGGTTCATGGTGTTGAAGGTGACCAGGCTGCGCAGGCGCGGCTTAACCAGCAGATGCGCGCCGTTGGTGGGAGCAGACGCACCATTTACCGAGCCGTTGACGGAGATATTGACCGACCCATTGCTGGCTGGGTTTTGCGACCCCTCCGGAGAACCGTGCTGGGCGCCGCTCGGGCTTCCAATTTTCGAGAAGCAGGCGCGAATCGCCGCCGGCGGCAAGCCGGTCAAAGCGGACTGCGGATAGAGCCCGCGCTCGGCCACTTCGATCGCGGAAGGCAACAGATCGCTGCCGACAATGTGAATCGACCAGTCTTTCATGGTCTGGCCTGCGCAAGCCGCCACGCCATTCTCAACAATGCCGCAATTGCGGCTAGCCACGCTCTTTTCTTTTGCGTTCCCATTGCCCGCACTGTTGCTGTTGCCGTTTCCGGCAGGTAGCGCTTCGCACAGGGCCATCGCAATCGAATAAGCTTCTTCGCCCGTCGAGCAACCCGCACTCCAGATGCGAAGAGTGCAAAATCCGTCATCCGATTTGCGGGCGTAGAGTTGCGGGATTACCTGCCGGGCCAGCGCATTCATCGCTCCGGGATGCCGGAAAAAACCGGTGTTGACGTTGAGCACGCCGTCGAGGAATGTGGGCAGCGCAGAGGGATCCTGATCCGACGCCCGAAGCCGGTCCATTAACCCAGCCGGAGATTCCAGTTCCTGACTCTCCAGATAGTCTGCCACGTGTGCGGCCAAAGCGCTGTTGGGACAGTCGAGCAGGATTCCCGTCTGGCGCTCCACCAGCAGGCGCAGTTCGGAGAGTTCGTGCTCGAGAATCGTAACGCCCGCCATCAATCTATGCATATTTCCTTGCCCCCACTGGGACGCGCAAACATTCATGTCCCACTTTTGTTGGATTGGCCTGGTCCGGGGAAGGGTTCGTTCTCATACTAGGCGCCAGCGGCCGTAGCCGCGAATGACTTGCCTGAATCTCGTTCTGCCTGTTGCGCCACCACATTCATTTCCTTTTCTAAGGAGGAGAACCGCTGCATGATTTCGTGGATGCGCAGCGTCATGTTGCGAATCGTTTCGATCTGGGCCCGCGTGTGTGCGGAGAGGCTGCCGGGCTCCAGCAGCAGCAAATCCGAGTTCCCCAGCACCGACGTAAGAGCGTCGTTCAGATTGTGACGCATTTCAAGCATGTAATGGCCCAGCGTCGCCTGACGGTCGAGAGTGGCGCAAGAGAGCTCGGCGGCGCGAGCACGGGATTCCGCGCGCGAACGGTGCACTGCCTCTCTACCGGCCAACACCAGGGTCTCCAGCCAGTATTCCGTGCGGCGAAGTACGGAAATTCGGGGCCAACGCTCGTGCACCAACTGCGCCGTGGGGCCGTCGTGGCAGACACAGAAAATCGGCTGACCCGTGGAATGCAAGGGCTCCAGAACTACTGAGAGAAGTTCGCGCCGCAACTCCCCAACAATCGCCACGTCAAACACATCCACTGCGAAGCGCGGCCACAAGTCCCCGCTAAGGACTGTGAACGCGGGGGCACTCCGCTCCGTCTGCCAGCGGGCCGTGATGCGGCGTGCAAAATCGACGTCGTCGGAGATGATCAGAACGGTCGGTGCTTCCACTTCTACTGTCCTCTTTTGCCCTGCGGCGTCTCTGTTTGTACTTGGGGATAACTAGCTCTGCTGCGAACGGTTCAACTCTTCTCGCCAGCCTGCGATTCGGATTCCGGTTCCCAGCCGGATGCACTTGAAATTTCAAACTCAGGAGAGTCCGAAGTTGGGGCGAGCTCGTCCTTCGGCTTCGCGGCAGACGCTGCGGCCGCAGTTTTTCCCACTGCTTTGCTAGCGCCCGCGGCTGCGGCCGATGCAACCGCTTTTGCCGTAGCGCGTCCGGCCTTGATTGGACGTGCAGGTATCGCCGCTGGCTTTGCTGCGGGTGCAGACTTCGGTTCAGCTTTGGCGTGGACTTCCGGTTCGTTAATTTTGCCACGGCCGAGAGCCTGGTCCACCGAAGCGCGGAGGTCCACCAGCATGCGCAACGGTTGTCCGGAAGAATACTCTGCCTGAAACATCACCTTCCACGACTGGCAGATCATGCGGAGGCGAATAATCGGCTCTTTCTCGGAAAACTGAGCTCGCCGGCAATCGATGGTCACGACACCTTTGTCCTCGAGCTGGGTCAGGCCTTCGAGAATGGTGTTGAGGTCGCCCAACATGAGGCGGAAAAAAGACCGCCGCATGAGGTAGCCAAAGCGGGTGAACGCCGCTAGCGCGACCGGCAGGTAGAATAAGTCTCCTGCCAGACCCTTGGCCTTGCGGCCTTGTTCCAAAACACCGCCGTGCAGAAGATCATCGAGCGAACGGCAGCGTCGTGCCGAGTCCAGTACGCGGTCCAGAGCGTTCAACCAGACTGGGGGCTTCAGATCGACTTCGCCTAATACAGGCTCCAGCGACTGAGCCACATAGGCGAGGTCCACCTCCGCGTCACTCACACCGGTGGGCGCCAGTTGGCTAAAATACTGCACCAGCAGAAAGTCAATCTTGTCCCGCATGGCGTCGGTTTTGACCGTGCTCGTCAGGAAGTGTTGCACCAGGGCCACCAGTCGCTCCTGATTCACCAGGGAATTGGTTTGCAGGAACTGGCGCAACTGATGTACCGGGATGAGCTGGTCCATTTCCTCCAGCCAGCATTGGGCCTGTTCGACCGTCTCTTTCCCGGGCGTGTCGACTCCGGCTTCAAGGTCGGGAAACGGTTTCACCTCGATGGCAAATTCGCGCGCGAGTTCGAAATAAATTGGGTATACCTGGCGGGCGGACTTCCATTGCGCTGCAAGATCCTGTACGGGCGTTGAAGGCGTCATGATTTCACGATCCAGTTGGGCACTTCTTCTCGAAAGCGGGCGGCCACCACGGTCTTGCCCGGGCGATACTGCACCGCGACGACGGACACATTGACATCGAGCGAACCATCAGCATTTCGCAGGCGAAGCTCATCGCCGAACTCCAGGGCGGTGTTGCACTCAAAGAGAACTTCGCGGGGCGTGCCGAATTCAACGGCGATACTTTCGCTGAACCGGGCTGCGGAGGGAGCGCAGCCCGGTATGATCCGGGCCAGTTGAAGCCGCATCCGGACCGGCGACGCTTCCGGAAAAAAACGAGCGAGTCCCGCCACGGGGCTGGCTTCCTGCGCACTGCGTGCCGTTGCTGTGCCTTGTTGCGTCAAACGATGAGAATCTCCCAATCAAGCTTTTCGTTCGTTGAAATGCGGTTGGGCTCCCCTCTTCCCGGTTAGGAAGAGCCGTGGGGAGCCAGAATCCGCGGTTCAGGAAAGGAGGAGCAACACGGGAGCCATCGCTGAGAACGGAAGGACTAGTACTCAGGTGAATGCATTTTCAGCGGCTTAGGACCATTCTTGGGCTTGTTACGTAAGAGCGCAACTGGTTTGGGTCTCAGGATGAGACTGCCGTCTCAGAAGCAGCGGCGGGCCCCTTAGAATAAAGTTCATTCCCAGCTAGATTTCGCCCTCAAAGGGAACACATTTTCCGCAAGCTGCGCGACTGCATCTATACATCTCGCAACGTTTTTGCAGGATCGATTCTCGCAATTCGCAGAGTCGGCACAGTCGTAGCAATAATTGTTACTGATGCGAGTACCAATACGACTGCAAGGACTGTTGGCACGTCATAAACATCGACTCCATAGAGCACACCGCGAATTACCCGCAATGCTCCCGCGGATAAGATCAGTCCCAGGATGATTCCCAGTGCCGACGCTCGCATCCCCGGCGCTCCAATATGAACCATAGCTTGGCGAATGGAGGAACCCAGAGCAATGCGGATGCCGATCTCGCGGGTTCTCTGCGCCACGATATTAGCCACCAGTGCGAAAATTCCGACCGCACTCAGCAGCAGAGCCAGAGCTGCCATTGAGCTCAAGAGCGCCACTTCGACCCGCTGTGTTGCCAGAGTCTTCGCCTGAATGTCGCGCATATTGTAGAAGCCGGAGAAGGGCAGGTTGGAGTCTACACTCGCCAGCGCGCGTTGCATCTGCGCGGTCAATCCTTCGACCGGACCGGCGGCGCGGACGACCCAACTCGGCTGGAACCAGATGTGAAGCAGCGGGAGAAATTGAGCGCCGACTTGCGCGGCGGGAATATACATCGACTCTTCGCCGGCAAGAGGCGCGGCGACCTCCAGTCCCGGCGCGATGGCCACGTCTTCGACCACCCCGACAATCATCGTGTTCTTATTCACGTACCGTCCCACCGGATTTGTCCCGTGAAAAAATTTGCGCGCGAATGTTTGGTTAACCATGGCCACGGGCTGAGTATCCGGACCGTCCGCGTCGGTGAAAGTGCGTCCTTCCAAGACTGGAATCTGCAATGTAGCGAAATAGTCAGGTGTTACGTATACCTCCGCCGTCATCACTTGTTGTCCGGCTTCTTTGCCATCGCTGAGTGTGACTCCATCATTCAGGGCGCGCTCATACGGCAGGCTCAGGCCGACAGCAGCATGTTGCACGCCGGGGATCTGCAGCATGGCGGAGGTACTTGCACTGAGCAGCTTTCGGAAAGCTGCCGCGTCGTGATATCGCACATCATCCAGGGAGGCCCTGGCAGTCATCACTCCTGTTGGGTTAAATCCCGCCGGCAAAGTCTCCAGATGGATCAGAGTACGAATGAGCAGCCCCGAACCCGCTAGCAACACTACGCTCAGGGCAACCTCGCTCACAATCAGCGCTTGCCGCAAGCGCAGACGGTCGCCGCTGGTTGCTGCTCGACTGGCGATGGCAGTGCGCAGATCGAACTTGCGCGTTGCCAGAGCATGAAGCACGCCAAAAAGAACGCTGGTCAGGACCGAGATGAGAAGCGTAAATGCCAGTACGCGACCATCGAGGGGAACGCCCGACACCGGCAGGAAGTGCTCGGGCAAAAGCACGAGCAATCCGCGCAAAGCGACGAAACCTACGGCTACGCCAGCCGCGCCGCCCACGAAGGCCAGCAAGAGATTTTCGATCCACAGTTGCTTTTGAATCTGCCAGCGCGAAGCACCGAGTGCCAGTCGAGTTGCCACTTCAGGCGTGCGCCGCAGAACACGCACCAGCGTTAGACCGGCAAGATTGGCGCATGCGATCAGCAGGATGAATCCCGCCGCCAGCATCAGCGTCAAAACCTGCGGACGCAGCGTGGCCGTCTCACCCTCTTGCAGAGGCACCGAATAGTAGGTCACTTGCGCGCCAGGGCTGTCCTTCAATTCATAGCGATGGGCACGCCGGGACCAGGCGCGGTTGAGCTCAGCATCCGCCTGCTGCCAGGTCGCGCCATTGCGCAGCCGCGTGATGGCCTCAGAGTTCGTTCCCGACCCTTCGCCCTCGCGGCTGAGCTGAAGCGCCGTGTACAGGTCGGCATTCAATGGAGTCGTCGCGCCCTCAGGGAGCACGGCGATTACGGTGTGCGGCTCGCCTTTCAACCGAATCGCCTGCCCCAGAATATTGGAGTCAGAGCCGAAAGTATTCCGCCACAGACTGTAACTCAGGATGGCGGTCGTTGGCCCGTGAGCACGATCCTCCATCTCCGAGAAATTGCGTCCGAGGATGGGATGGATTGCCAGCACATCGAGGTAGTGCTCGGAGATGCGCCCCGCTTGAAGGTATTGCACCCGCGATCCCGCTTGAAGATTGATGCCGGAAGGTCTCCGAGCCGAAACCGCCGATATCAGGGAAGGGACATTGTCACGCAGCAACTCCCATTGCTCACCAGTCAGGTTGTGCCGCCCCTCCCAGCCACTGGGGCCGGTGACCCGTGTGTAAATCGTGCCCATCCGTTCGGGATGCGAATATGGCAGGCTCGTCAACATGAGCGCATTGACGATGGAAAAGATCGCGGTGGTTGCGCCGATGGAGAGCGCCAGCGTAAGAATCATTGTCGCCGTGAAACCGGGATTACGCCACAATTGACGCACTGCAAATTTGAAGTATTGCCTTAAAGCAGTCATGGACAATCCTCGTTGTAAAGAACAGCAGTGGTTTCTCCGGTGAGATTACTCTTCAATACGTTGACGTGTCCGAGGAAGTTCCGTTTGCAAAGGTGGAGGAAATTTGCGTTCGGTCCGATCCGTCGAGCCTTGTTTGTCGAGCCTTGTCTATGGTCGAGTCTCGGAAGTGGAGCCTCGCGAGGACTACTGCAGCGTATGGCTCGACGACCCCGAGCCGGACGATCCCATGCCAATGTTGTAGCGTTTTAGCTTGCGATACAGCGTCGCCCGGCTGATGCCGAGCATGCGTCCGGCAAGGGCTTTGTCCCCGTTCACCTGCTGGAAGACGCGCTGGATAGTGGCGCGTTCGATGTCCTCGAGGTCGGTGGTAGTCAGCGGAGCTCGCGACGATTCGGGAAGCGCCCGGGCCGCAGCGAGATCACGATCCTGCACCGTTGAACCCTCGGCAGGAATGCTTTCCACTACGCCGGCGCCCGAAGCAATCGCTGGAGGCAGATCACTGAGATCGATGATCTGTCCGTTGCCCAGCGCGACCGCGCGCTCCACGCAGTTTTCGAGCTCGCGCACGTTGCCGGGCCAGTCGTATTCCATCAGAGCCTTCATCGCAGCGCTGGTGACGTGCAACTCCGAACCCGGGGCATAGCGTTCCAAAAACCAATGCACCAGCATGGGCGTATCGCTGCGGCGCTCGCGCAATGCAGGAACATACAGGGTTACGACATTGAGCCGAAAATACAGATCTTTGCGGAAGGTTCCGTTCTTGTAGGCAGCCTCCAGATCGCGATTCGTGGCCGCAATCACGCGAACGTCCACCTTCATCCGCTGATTACTGCCCACCGGCCGAACTTCTTTTTCCTGTAATACGCGCAGCAGCTTGGCCTGCAATTCCAAAGGCAGTTCGCCGACTTCGTCCAGAAAAATCGTCCCCCCGTCGGCCGCCTGAAACAATCCCTGCTTCGATTTCAGCGCTCCGGTGAATGCGCCCTTTTCGTATCCGAAGAGCTCGCTTTCGATCAGCGTGGGCACCAGCGAGCCGCAGTCGACGGCGACAAAAGGACGGCCGCCAAAAGCGCCGCGGAAATGCATGGCGCGAGCCACCAATTCTTTGCCCGTCCCGCTTTCGCCGTAGATCAGGACCGGAGTTCGGGTGTCCTTCAGGCGTGCGACCATGCGCAGCACCTCCTGGATTCGTGTGGAGGAGCCGATGATGCCATGCACCGCGGTCTCCGAATCCATCCGCTGGCGCAGAAATTCGTTCTCTTCCACCAGGCGAACTTTGTCCGCCATCCGTCGCAGGAACAACCGCAACTCTTCCAGCGGCGAGAACGGTTTAGTGATGTAGTCGTAGGCGCCCAGCTTCATGGCCTGCACGGCGGTTTCGATGGAACCGTGGCCGGTCATGAGCGCAATCTCGGTGCGGGGCAGAAGCTTTTTCACTTTCTCCAGGAACTCGAGGCCGGACATGTGCGGCATCACCATGTCGCTCAGGACCATATGTACGGACTGCTCTTCGAGCAGCGCCAGCGCCGACTCTCCGCTCTCCGCTTCCAGGCAGATGAAGCCGAGAGCCTCGCCGACGGTGACGCAGAGTTTGCGGATGCTCTGCTCGTCATCGACGATCAGCACTCGAATGCGGAAATCTTCTTTACCGCTCGGGGTATTCACTCGACCTTCCCAAAAGTCTTCGAAACTACATCGATGAATTGCTGCACGCGGAAAGGTTTCTCCACGCAGGGAGCGCCGGTTTGATGCAACGTGGCGACCGTCTCCTCGTTGGCAATATCGCCGGTAATGAAAATGATTCGCGAAGCGAGATCAGGGCGGTGGCGGGCCACCCAGGCATGCACCTGCCCTCCGTCCACTCCTCCGGGCGTGCGCATGTCAGAGACCACGCCTAGAAATTCGCCGTGTTCCAGCAGGCGGAGAGCATCTACGCCGGACTCGCAGCAAACCACGGGATATCCGCTGCGCTCCAGCGCGGCTTGCACATAGGCCATGACCGCGGGCTCATCTTCGATCAGCAGCACGGGCAAGGGTTGGGGTTTCAAGGCTGGTTGGCTCATGGTTGTATCACTCCTGCGGCCACGCTCAAGGAAGCGGTGTGGGGCGCTGCGGGCAGGCGGACAATGAATGTGGCGCCATGTCCGCCAGCGTTGTTGTGGCAAAGAATCTCGCCACCGTGCTCTTTCAGAATTCCATAACAAATACTCAGACCGAGGCCGGTGCCTTTCCCGATCTCTTTCGTGGTGAAGAACGGGTCGAAAATCCTGTCGGGGTCGGTGATTCCGTTGCCGTTGTCGCGGAACGAAACTTCCACCGCGTCGCCGGCTTTGGTCGACATGATTTCGATCCGCGGGGCACGCCCGACCTCGTGCACAGCATCGTAGGCATTGTTCAGAATGTTGAGAAAAACCTGCTGCAACTGGTGCGCATCGCCCATGACCTCGGGCAGTCCCTCATCGAGATGTTCAATGATGTCGACGCCGTGGCTGTTGAAGTCATAGGAACGCAACTGGACGGTCCGCCGCAGGATCGAGTTCAATTGCACGGCGCTGCGCTGGGGCGGCATCTGTCGGGCGAAGCTGAGCAGGTTCTGCACGATCTGCTTGGTTCGCTGCGCCTCTTGCAGAATCACCCGCATGTCTTTGCGTGCCGTTTCGGGCAGGTCGGGATTCTCCATCAGCAAGTCGGCGAAGCCAAGAATCGCCGTGAGCGGGTTATTGACCTCGTGCGCAACGCCGGAGACGAGTTGTCCTACCGCTGCCATTTTCTCGGTGTGCACCAACTTGTCTCGTAGTACTGCGGAGTCCGTGATATCAGTAAGCACCAACACAATGCTGGTGACCGTCCCCTGCTCATCGCGCATGGGGCTTAGATTGGCCGAGAATTTTCCGGCTGCGCCATGGCCACGGACGAGTTGTAATTCCAGGTTGTCGACCTGCTGGCTGTTCAGGGTGCGCTGCAGCGCCTCGGCCAAGGGCCGGACATACCCGGGGGCAGCCAGTTCGAGCAAGGGATGTCCCAGCAAGTCCCGCTGCTCAAAACCCGCGTCGTACCAGCGGCGATTGGCATAGCTGATGAGGCCGGCCGTGTCCGCCACCAGAATCAGGCTTTGCGTATTGCTGAGAATCTTGCCGGAAAAATCCCGCTCCCGGTGCAGTTCGGACTGGTAGGTACGCAGCCCCGTCACATCGAGCATCAAGCCACGCATCTGCAGCAGGCGGCCCAGATTGTCGTACAGCCCGAAAGCATTGATCAGCACGTGAATGGGAGATCCGTCCTTGCGCCTGAGCGACGCCTCGAAATTGCGCAAGGAACCATTTTCTTTCATCACTTCCGTGTAGTGCTCTCGCTGTTCCACGGACAAGTAAAGTTGCGTGGGAATGTCGATCTGCAGCAATTCCTCGCGGCTGCTATAGCCAAGCATCCGCACCATGGCATCGTTAACTTCTATGAAGCGCCCGGCCGGCGTGCTGAAGAACAGGCCTTCCTGAATGTTGTCGAAGAGTTCGCGGTAACGGCGCTCGGCCTCGCGGCGGTCGGAAATGTCTTTCAACACGTGAATCGTTTGCATGCCCTCGTCCGCGGGCCCATGCACGCGCGAGGTCGAAACCAGGTAGGTGCGATCGAACACCGGGTGCGCGAATTCGTCCGAAGCGTCTGCCATCGCCCTGCAAAAAGGACATGAATAGGACGCAGAGTCACTGGTCAGCGCCATCAGAGCCCGCATATTCACGCCAATCAATTCCTTTGCCGGCACGCCGATCATCTCAGCCAGCGAACGGTTCACTCTTAGAACTCTATCCGTCTGGTCGTGCACCACAATAAAGTCGGTGATGGCGTCGAAGATTTCCATCCAGTGGCGACTCGCCTGCTCGATCCGCGTGAAGTGCCGGGCATTCGCGAGCGCCATCGCGGCATGACCCGCCATGGTTTCCAGCAGCACGCGATCTTCCAGTCCCAAAGGAGCCGAACGCCCCGAAAGACAAAGCAATCCCGCCAATTCCCCATTGGCCCCGGCCAGCCGCAGCAGGGTGCAATCCGACCAGTGCAGGCTTGACGCTGTCTCCACGCCGAGCATTTCTTCTGCGGAACCGTAGACCACGGTCTCGGTGTGGCGATTCACAAACTCCTCGAGCGCCGCACCTAGCAGGCGCTCCAGCCCGTGTTCCAGAATCGAACCGGTATCGGGTTTGCCCGGCAACGATTGGACCCCTTGCGCCAGACGCTCACCTGCCAGTCCTTGAACTGCGGCAGATGAGAGCGCGGGCGACACCTCTACGGAAGTTCTCTCTTGATTCTGCGATATATGGTTCTGCGATGCGGCTATCTGCCAGTGTCCGTCCTGCCAAAGGGCGAGCAAACCAGCGCGGAAGCCCGTGAGTTCGGTCGTCCGGTTCACAAAACGCCGGGCGAACTCGGGCAAGTGCAGTGCGCCGTCAATTTCGTGGGCCAGTTCGATCAACGCCTCGGCGCGGCGCCGGTGTTGTTCCGAAAGATGCAGATTGCTGGTCGCTTCCAGCACGACCGCTGCTTGGTTGGACAGTGCGCGGGCGCGTCGAATATCCTCCTGCGAAATTCCGGTGCCGTCCAGACGATCGAGAACCCCGAACATCCCTTGCACCCGGCCGCTCGTGCCCAGCAGCGGCACGGCGAGGAATTGGCGCACCTTATATTTCGTTACTGCGTCCAGGTTGATTCCAGGAGTCCGGCTGGCCTCGTCGGTCCAGAAAACTTCCTTGGCGCGCAATGCGCGAGTGGCCACACCTTCCGGGAAGGGCGTCTCCACCCGGCGCGGTTCCCCCTTTTCGACCCCGTAACGGACCCGGAACTGGCCGTCTTCGAGAAGCGCGATGAAGCACCGCCCAAACCCAAGAAAATCGGAGGCGCGGACGACAAACGCCTGCAGAAAATGATCGAGATCGCTGCTGGAACTGAGTTCCGAGGAAATCTCGAGCAACTGGTGGAGCTCGTGGGCCTGCGCATGAGCTGTGGCGTGGAGTTCCGCATGGGCCACGGCAACCGCGCCGAAACCGGCAATCGCCGCCACCAGCGCCTTTTCCTCTCCGGTGAATAGGGCTTCTTGGCGCGGGTAGATCAAAATCGCGCCCTGGGTTCGCGAGGTGCGAAACGGAGCCGCAATCAGCATTCCAGGAGAAACGAGGTTGCCCAGCGAGTGCACATCGGCACCGATCGAAAGAGTAATGGGCTCACCGGCCGCCACCGCGCGCTGAGCCAAGTCTGCCGCGAAGCGCAGCGTTTGCCGGTCGTGCCGGGCGCGGGCCGAAGTCGCCAGTTGGGGCGTTTCCGCGGAAACCGCCTTCAATTCAAAAGGTCCTTCGCGGCGCAACAGGACGCAAACCAGCTTGGTCTGCAAGAGCAATCGCAAACGGTCCGCTAGTGCTTCGATCACGGCGGAGACATCGGGTGCGCCATGCAGAACATGGGCAACATCTGCCAGGATTTCGGCGCGACGATACTCCTCTCGCGAAGTCTCACTCAACCGCGCCGCCTCCAGCAGGCTCCCCAATTGGCCCGCCAGAGTCGCGGCCTTGGCAGCCATATCTTCATTGAAAAAGTCGGCGCGGGAGTCATGCAAGAATGTGACCGCCCCGATCACTTCGTTGAAAACCATGAGCGGTGTCGCCATGAGTGAACACGCGTTAAACTCCATCGCAACCGAGAATGCCGCGGAGTTCACGTGATTGGCGAAGATAGTACGGCGCTGCCGCACGGCTTCGGAAGTTACGGCATTCTGGTCCGGACGTAGCCGGAGTCCTACAAAGCGCTCTGCCAGTTTTCCGTCCGCTGTCTCTCCCACCAGTTCGTGGGCAAAGTGGCAGCGCCAGAAATAAACCCCGGACACTTGAAAAAACTCCCGTGCCACTTGACAGAAAAACTGGATCAGGGCATCTCCGCCGGGCCGTTCAGTTGCTTTTGTGCCAACACGGAGCAGAGCCTTCTGAAAGACTTCGTCCGATCCCGGAACAAAGCTGTTTTCCAGGGGAATGGCCGGACTGCGTCCAGACATGCTCAATCCTTCGCCGAAACTGGAGGAATACTCTTCGTGATTCACAAGTGCTTGAATCTATTGGGAAATTACCTGTCATCTCAATTTGAGTCAAGAGAAATGGAGGATGGGGTGCCTTGGTATGAAATCCCGAGACAGCATGAGATTTTGTCTCAGAGTGAGAAACGGCTGGCGGCTTGCCCGTAGTGAGACGCTTCTAACCTTGACCCCATCTTTGGCCTGCCGGCAAATCCTAGGTAAGGATTTTATTTACTAAGACTTGCAGGCCATTACTTTCGTTTTCTCAATCAGCTTCGGGTGGCCCAGCCATTGCACGGCTGGGGTCGTCAGCTTCTCGCAAGCCAGGAAGATTTGTGTCTCAAAGAGCTACGACGGTCTTTGGCACGGGAAGATGAACCTCGCGGGCACAGTGAAGTTTGAGGTCGAGGCGGTAAGGGCTGCCAATACTGCATTGGATCCCGCAAAAAAGCCGCGGTTGAACCGGCAGGGGCGGAGACTTCAGAAGTAATCGACCGCAAGTTTGGGCCGCGGCAGCTACTCGGCCGCGGAGGAGATAGGGATGACAATTGGCAAGAAGTTATATACAAGTTTCGGCATCATTCTCATCATGGTGGTGGTGCTGTTCCTGGTGAACTTGTCCGCGGTGCAGCGCGAGCATGCCGCCAAAGCTGCGGCGGGGGCCTCGCTGGAATTGGCCGACAGCACCAATGCCGTCCGCTTCCAGATGATGCAGAACCGCCTCTACCTGAGCAACTATCTGTTAAGCGGCGACACGCGCGAGGTGGATCGGATGAATGAAGGCCTCCGCCTTCTCAACGAGAAGCTCGAACGGGGCAAAAACCTGGCGAGCTCCGACCAGGTCAAGACCGCGCTCGCCAAGGTACAACAACTGGAACAGGCCTGGAGCAAGGAATTTGCACAGCCCCTGATCGAAAAGCGAAAAGACGTGGACTCGGGCAATGCCACTGTGGCTGAATTGCAGATCTACTATCTGCAAAAGGACGCTTCTTCCTGGGTTAAGAATTCAACCGACTCGCTCGATGTCGCCGACCTCGAGAACCGCAAACTGGTCGAGGAACGCCGCAAGTCGGATGAGACCGCGGCAACGGCGACCATCCTCGTGTCACTGCTCAGCACCCTGTTGGCGTTGTCTTTGGGCGTCGTCATTGCCTATCGTACCGCCAAATCCATCACCCGGCCGCTTGACGACCTGATGAACGTGGCTCGCGGAATCGGCAACACCGGCGATCTGGAGCACAACATCGACTTGGGCCGCGACGATGAGATTGGCGAACTTGCCCGCACCTTCCACAAAATGATCACTTACCTCAAGGAGATGGCAGGCGTATCCGAATCCATTGCCGGAGGCGACCTGACCCTGGAAGTGAAACCGCGGTCCTCGCACGACACGCTGGGCAACGCCTTCGCCCGCATGGTGGAAGGTTTGGCCGGGCTGGTGCGCAGCGTTCGCGATGCCTCCTCGCAAGTGGCCAGTGCGTCAAACCAAGTCGCGGGCGCGTCCGACGATGCCGCCAAAGTCGGATTGCAGGCCTCCTCCGCGATTGACGAAGTAACCAGCACCATGCACGAGATGAGCGTCAACGTGCAGAACATGGTGAAGAGCACCCAGGTGCAGGCCTCCAGCGTCAGCGAAACTTCCGCCTCCATCGATCAGATGGTAGCTTCGATTCAGCGCGTCGCCGACACCGCCAAGGTGCTGCTCGACATCTCCAACCGTTCGCGCGAGGAAGTTCACAACGGCATCGGAACCATGGAGAAGGCCACCGACGGCCTTAACCGCATCAACACCACGATCACCTCTTCGGGACAGATCATTGGCGCCCTGGGACAACGCGCGGACGACATTGGCAAGATTATCGAAGTCATCGACGATCTTGCCGAGCAGACCAACCTGCTGGCCTTGAACGCCGCCATTGAAGCGGCGCGGGCAGGAGAACATGGCCTGGGGTTTGCCGTGGTCGCCGACGAAGTGCGCAAGCTGGCTGAGAAATCGGCGCAATCCACCAAGGAAATCTCCGAACTGATCCAGAGCATTCAAAAAGAAGCCCGCAAGGCCGTCGAAAACATGGATCGCTCCACCAGCATCGTCAACGAAGGCCTGGAATTGGGCGGAGAGCTGAACGCGGCGCTGCGCAAGATTTCCAACGTGGTCACCGAAGTCTACAAGTTCGCGCAGGAAATCGGCGCGGCCACCAACGAACAGTCCCACGGCTCGTCGCAGATTGCACGCGCCACGACCCGTTTGAACGAAATCACCCACGAAATCAACTCGGCTGTGGAGGAGCAAGCCTCGGGAGCCCAAGCTGTGGTCAAGGCCATGGAGCGCATGCGCGAACTGGTGCAGCAATCTACCTCTGGTTCGACCGAGCTGGCGGCGTCGTCAGAGCAGATGTCGAAGATGTCGCGCGGCCTGCTGGAATTCATCGACCGCTTCGCCCTGGCGGAGACTTCGCGGGCGCAAACCCCCGTAGATGCGGGCCGCACCACCGCGCGCCGTGCTGCGGCGGGAACGCAGTTCTGAGCCGTCACCTAGAGCTTAAAAACATGAGCCGTGAACTTCATATCGTGGGCTTCAAGGTAGGCCGTGAGACTTATGGGGTCCCCATCACTTCCCTGCACGAGATCGTGCGCGTACCCGAGATTACGGCCGTGCCGGATGCGCCCGACTATCTGGAGGGCGTGATCAACCTTCGCGGCAGGATCGTCTCTGTCATGGACCTGCGCAAGCGATTCGGGGAAAGGCAGGCCACGCTGGGCAAGCAGAATCGAATCCTTGTGGTCGAACATGCGGGCCGTCTCGCGGGGCTGATCGTGGATTCGGCCTCCGAGGTATTAAAGATTCCCGTCGACGCCGTGGAAGCTCCGCCGGCGGTCTTTCAGGAAGGCGGTTTGAACTGCGTCACGGGACTGGGCAAGGTTTCCGGACGCCTGGTCGTACTGCTCGACATGAGCAAACTGCTGGCGCCGGGCAGCCTGCAAATCAAGGCTCAAACGGGCGAAAAAAAGACGTCCGCAAAGGCCGAAACGCGGGGCGCGGCGGCACGGTAAGCCAGGCGAGCAGTACCAGGTTTTGATTTTCCGCGTAAGGCGAGAACGAGAGAACGCATGAGCGCACCCGGAGCCGCACCTGCTCCCATATTAACGGACGCGGAATTGAAGTTGTTGCAGGCGCTCGTCTATCAAGAGTGCGGCATGCACTTCGACGAGCGCCGCACGCACTTTCTTCAAGATCGGCTGCTGCGCCGCCTGAAGGAATGCCGGCTCGATTCCTTTTATTCCTACTACCGCCTGCTGATCAGCAACCAGGGGAAGGACGAACTGGCCAAGCTGCTGGAAAACCTGACGGTCAACGAGACCAGCTTCTTCCGGCACAAGGCACAACTGGATCTGTTTCAGAAAACCGTGCTCGAGGAGCTGTTCAAGCACAAGAGTTCGCGGCGTGAGTACTCTATCCGCATTTGGAGCGCGGGATGTTCGACCGGTCAGGAAGCCTACACGCTGGCCATGCTGGTAACCGACGCGCTGGCTTATTACTACCTGCGCAATCCCCTTCCTCTGGACTTGCCACTGCCCAAACCGCTGGTGCCGCCCCCGTGGCGGCTGGAAGTCCTGGCCAGCGACATCAGCTACTCCGTACTGCGAACCGGGCAGGACGGCGCCTATAGCCAGAACCAGATGGCGATGGTCGATTACGGTTACCGGCTGCGCTATTTCGACAAAGTGGGGGAACGCTACGCCATCAAGAAAACCCTGAAAGAGATGGTGCATTTCGACTTTCACAATCTAAAGACGGAGTACTTGCCGCAGCGCAACGACATAATCTTCTGCCGCAATGTGATGATGTACTTCGACGAGGCCGAGCAGAAGCGCCTGATCGAGAAGTTCTACCGCTGCTTGAACCCCGGGGGATATCTGTTTGTGGGACACGCGGAAAGCCTTCTCGGCCTCACTAAAAAGTTTCAGATGGTCCACAAGGATAGCGGAACGGCGTATCAGCGGATTGAGGTGAGGGATTAACGCATGACAGATTCTCCCGATGAGCGTGGCGCGGAACTGCGGGAGCTCTTCTTCGAGACCTCGCAGGAGCTTTTGCAGGCGCTGAACGACGAAGCACTGAAGCTGGAGAAGAAACCCGGCGACGAGGAGATTGTGCGCGTGATCCGGCGCACGGTGCATACGTTGAAAGGTGATTCGGCGGCGTGCGGGCTGCGTGAGTTGAGCGAACTGGCTCATCAGTTCGAGGATGCTCTGTCGCTCGAAGGTACGTCGACCCAGGCGGCCGTGGCGGAGATCGCCTTTGCCGCTGCCGACGTTTTTGCGGAGATGATCGCGGCCTATCGCCGCGGAAAGAAGTTGCCCTCCACCCAGAATTTGAGCAAGAAAATCGAGGAACTGACGGCCTTAGCGGCAGTTGGTAAAACCCGGCGCGCCAGGAAATCCACGGGCAAGACGCCCGCAACCGCACCACCGGCGCCCCGAACCTTCATCAAGGCGGCAACCCATTGGACTGAGTACGAGAAGCTCGCCATGACCCGGGCCCAGGGCGGTGGCCAGGATGTGTATCACGTGGTGGTGAAGATCGACCCGCATTGCGCCATGCCCATTGCTGGACGCCAGCTGGTGCACAACGCCATCGGTGTTATGGGCCCGGTCCTTGCGGTGCGGCCTGACGCCAAGTCCCCAGCAGCCTGCAAGCAAGTGGAGTTCGTGCTCGCCAGCGTGCAGACAGCAGAGCAGATTGCGGCCAAGTGCAGGATTCCGACGATCACGGCTGAGGTCACGGTCGAGGTGATGTTGGATGCGGCAGCGTTGAAGAAGCCTTTGAGCGAGAGTAGGGACGGTGTTACGAATAGTCTTACGAACGGGGTTACGACCAACGTTACGCGCGAGGCTGCCCTTCATGCTCCGACCACCGTGACGCCGCCGCAAGCTCTTCCGTTGGACGCCGCGGCTGCCACCGCAGCCCCCGAGCCGGCCGCAGCCTCGAACATGCTCGAAAACATTCTGCGCGTCGATGCCGGTCGCATCGACAATGTGCTCAACCTGGTGGGCGAGCTGATTATCGGCAAATCAATGTTGCAGCAGGCGCTCAGCGAATTCGCCAGGCGCTTTCCGAAAGAGGCGTTGCGCGGTAAGTTTGCCGACGCCATGGCCCTCCAGGCCCGGGTGCTCAGCGATCTGCAACGCTCGGTCATGAAGATTCGCATGGTGCCGGTCGATCAATTGTTTCGCCGCTTTCCCGCGGATGGTGCGCGATGTGGCGCGGCAATGCGGGCGCGACGTCGAGCTTGATATCAGCGGGCAGGACACCGACCTTGACAAAGGAATTCTCGACGCCATCGCCGAGCCGCTCACCCACCTCGTCCGCAATGCGGTGAGCCATGGCATTGAGCCTGCCGAGGAACGCCGCAAACTAGGCAAGGCTGCGCAGGGAGTCATCCGGCTGAACGCATATCACCAGGGCAATCAGGTCGTCGTCGAAGTCACCGATGACGGCCGCGGCATCGACGCCGAAAAAATTCGGGTAAAGGCCATCGAACTGGGACTCGCAACGGCCGAGGAAGTCGCCCGTTTGAACGACGCCGAGGTTTTCGACTTCATTTTCCGCCCGGGATTCAGCACCGCCGACGAAGTAACCGAAGTTTCCGGACGTGGCGTTGGCATGGACGTGGTTCAAAGCGTGTTGCACCGCCTGAAGGCCTCGATCAGCGTGGAGACGCGCCCCGGGAAGGGCACAACGTTCCGAATGAAGCTCCCGCTGACCCTGGCCATCATTAAGGCGCTGCTGTTCTGGGTGGAGAAGCGGTTATATGCCATCCCACTGAATGCGGTGCTCGAAATTGCGCGCACCTTCGAAACCGAAGTGCACCAGGTCGACAACTACGAGGTGCTGCAGTTGCGCAACCAGGTGCTGCCGTTGCTGCGATTGGGCCGTCCGCTGGCCGATGGAGATCGAAAAGCCAAGCTTTTTGTGCTCGTCATTACTGCAGGAGAGAGGAAATACGGATTGATTGTCGATGCCCTGGAAGGCGAAGAAGAACTGGTGATCAAAGCATTGGATGACCAGACATTTTCGACCGATCTGGTTTCCGGCGCCTCCATTCTGGGCAACGGCCGAGTGGTGCTGATTCTGAACCTGCCCGCCGTCGTGGAGCACGTAGCGCGCTGGCGGCCGCAGCAAACCGGCGAGTCCAATTCTGGTTTGTTGCTCACCTCCACCGACCGCATGCGGCTGGCCATAGCCCCGGGCTCGGCCTCGGCTGTGGGAGGGCAGGCATGAAGAAAAATCGCATACGCGTGCTCGTGGTCGACGATTCGGCTCTCATGCGCAAGTTGATTCCGCAGATGCTGGCCGCAGACGAATCCATCGAAGTGGTCGGAACGGCGGTGGATGGATCCTTCTGCCTGAAAAAAATCGAAGAGTTGCAGCCCGACGTCGTCACGCTCGATCTGGAAATGCCGGGGATGAACGGAATCGAGGCGCTGAAGGAGATCATGCGGCGGCAACCGCTGCCGGTAATCGTCTTCAGTTCCCACAGCACCGAAGGTGCGTCGGTCACCATGAAGGCGCTGGGACTGGGTGCATTCGACTTTGTTCCCAAGCCCAAAGACGCCACCGCGCATATGGCGGAAACTGCCCGGGAATTGATTGCGAAGATCAAGGCGGCGGCCGAATCGAAGCTAAAGCCGCGCATGCTGCCACGTATTCCTCCCAAGCCGGAGAAAGTGCCGGCGTCCTCCGCCGCACCGAATAAGGTAGTCGCCATCGGTGTTTCCACGGGAGGGCCGCAGGCTCTGGAATTTGTGTTGTCGCAATTGCCCGGAGATTTTCCGGGCACGATCACCGTGGTGCAGCACATGCCCGAGGGATTCACCGACATGTTCGCCCGCCGGCTGGATGAAGTATGCCCCTTGCGAGTAAAAGAAGCGCAGTCGGGAGACCTCTTGCAGCCCGGACGAGTGCTGATCTGTCCTGGAAGCCGCCACATGAAAGTGAAGCGGCTGCCGCTGGGCGACGTCGTAGTCCTCAGTGAAGAGCCGCGAGTGAATGGTCATCGTCCCAGCGCGGACGTGCTGCTGCGCAGCGTGGCCGAAGAATTCAAAACCCAGGCGGTCGGCGTACTGATGACTGGCATGGGCGATGACGGCGCCGAGGGCCTGGGAGCGGTGAAAAAAGAAGGCGGCATGACCATCGCGCAGAGCGAAGAGTCCTGCGTGGTATACGGAATGCCCAAAGCGGCGATCGAACGAGGTTACGCCATTCGTGTAGTCGGTTTGGATGTCATGGGCGCAACCTTGCAGTCGCTGTGCGGACGGAGCGCGGGATCGACGGGATCGACCGGCCGGGCAGTGCGCGCCGGAAACTAAAATCGGGCATCGGCGGGTACCCGTGACCAGCGTGATCTGGTGCGGGACCAGCCGGGCATGATATGCAGTAGAAAGAGGGAGGTCTGTATGGAGCAGTTTGCACCCGTAAAACGCAGCAAAGACGGCCAGCCGGTCCGCTATTTGATCGTGGACGACTCCGTGTTTGCCCGCAAGAATCTGGCCCGCATGATCGAAACATTCGGCGGGCAGGTGGCGGCTGAGGCCGGGGACGGCTTGACCGCCATCAGCGAGTTCGACCGCACGCATCCTGACATCGTGCTCATGGACATCACCATGCCGCAGATGGAAGGGATCGAGGCTGCCGAACGGATTGTCCAACAACATCCGGAAGCGCGCATCGTGATGGTCTCCTCGGTCGGGTACCAGGAGAACATTGTGGCGGCGCTGCAACGGGGGGCGCGCCATTTCGTGCAGAAGCCGGTGAAGCCGGAAGTGCTGTATGAAGTCATCAAGTACGTCCTGGGCGACGATGGAGCCGTGACAGCCGCCGCCGGAGCGGGAGCCTAATTCCCATGAAGATGGAACTGATCCAGCCTTTCATCAATGCGGCGGACGCCGTGTTGTCGCAAGGTTTGCAGGGCGCCACCAAGGTGGGGAACCTCACCATGGAAGAAGACGCCTACCGCCGCAAGGGCGTGGCCGGCATGATCGCGCTGACGGGCGACATCGAGGGCCGGATCATTCTCGATCTCGAGCCGCAGACGGCGGTGCGCGTAGCCAGCCACTACGCAGGCGCCGAACTGCCCGAGTCCGACGGCCTGATCAAGGAAACCATCTTCGAACTGGCGAACCAGGTCGTGGGCAACGCCATCTCCGCCCTCAACGACCAGGGTTTCCATTTCCGCGTCCATCCCCCGCTCCTTCTCACTGCTCAGGAGGGCGACAAGACCAGCGAGGACATGGAAGCATTGATGATTTGCTTTGAAACCTCCCTCGGCCACGTCTACATGAATGTTGCTCTGCGCTACAACCGGCGGCGGATGGCCGATCATGCGGCCGTTGGAGCCTGATGCCAGTCGCGTAAACAATACGCCGGCCCTCGGGCACGGCCAAGCGGCGGATATCCCGTTCATTATTTTTTTTGGCCGAAGCCGCGAAATTCCTGATTCTGCTGCACTTAGTCATCTGAGATATCACCCGAAGCGCGCAAAATATTGCGAACGCACGACTTACGGGTAAAATATTCCGGAATAAGGAGTTAGTGGTCCTTCCCCTCGGCATCCTGCCGAGCTAGTCTTCCGCCCGTAACTGCCACGTCCTTGCTGATGCGGTTGCGCACGACTCCATTGTGAGCGTTCCCTATCCTCGGTCAAGGTTGTTCGTCACAAGGGATGGATTTTTTTCTGTGGAAGGCTGTGGAAAAGGGCCTGATCGCCAGACGATATTCAAGTCAAAATCCCGAGCAATTCACAATTGGAATGCCCACCCTTTGCGAAGAACGCAAAGGATGAGTCACCCGCGGGTATGCCGTCTATTCTAAAAGCTAATTCCCCGGGACCAATCCTCGGCGCAGCCGAGTGCTCGATCCAGCAGATCCGGGCCCAGCCCCTGAGAGTTCAAACGGGCCGTCAAATGAAACTGCTCCCACGGCACCTCATCCTCCATCTCAGGAAAATAAGCGTTGAGGATGCGGAGTTCCATACCCCCGTCGAAGTCCTTGATTTCACCGATTTTGCCGATCTGGCTATCCTCGCTAGTCAGACTCGAGATCGCGTCGAGGAATGCCTCGAACCTCCGCCTCCTTTCCTGCTTCATATCCGGGCTCAGGTTGATCTTCCACCGTTCTATGAACATGTCATAAAGGGCAAGGCCGTACTCTCGATAGAGCTTGGGGCGCAGCTCCATTCTGTCGGGCCGGTGGGCTCCACTAAGTAGGTGGCGGATGGTGGCATCCTGGACATCGGCCTCCACAAGATGACCAACGGGAGCCATATACATCCTCGCTCCGCCATTGAGGATTCGGTGCGCATAACTGTCTCCAAACGGATGCAGGGCCAGCCCGAATTCAAAGCTGCCCGGATCCAACCGGTCGAGAATCTTCTTGCGATAACTTGTCTCCGACTCCGCGGCCCAACCACTGAGAGCGTGCAAGCCTACCTGGACATTGCGATCGACGACCATTCGGTCGGTGTTATAGGTATTTCCGCGGTGGAAGAGCCTCTTTCCCCACTCTGTCCCCGCAGGGATCGCGTCCAGTTCGGTCACTTGATCTGGCATTTGCGCGTAGAAGGCGTTGCTCTTACAGTCCTCCAACGACAGCCCTGCCATATTGGATGCGAGAAAGACCGTGTAATAGTGGCCGGCAGGTCCCCAGCACCGCGGCTCCGGAGACGGATCGGGCGTGATTTTGGAAATTCGTCTTCCGGAGAGAATCTGGCTTGCGACCTCATCCGCCTCTGCCTCCAGAACTGCACTAATATCCTGTTCGGCAAAGGATTGTTCGCAGATCTTGGCACGCTCTTTCTGCATCACGTGAGCGAGTTCGTGGGCCAGAACACAAGGGAAGATTGGACCCAAGCTCGCGTCGAAGCCGGGACGAAGGCAGATGTGACCATCGACCACAAAGGCGAGCGATCGGAGCGCTCGGTTGGCCGCCAGGCTTTCCGGCGTGCTATGGACGCGAACATGATGAAGGTTCACGCCGAAACCGTCCTCCATCATAGATCGCAGCGAAGAGTCTAAACCTGAACCTGGATCGGCTGTCGCCGCTTGTACTATCGCGACTGGAATCTGCATCGATCTGCTCCTGGCGGGGTAAGAATTGTTAGCACATCTCTGCCGCTGGTAGTGCTCTGTCCCTTCCCGCTATTCCTTGACCCCCAAAAATGGCAGTTATTGTCCTCCCAATCCCTACTCTCGTCAATGCGAAAGAATCTTGGGTAGTGGGTCAGTATGATTTCCACAGCTATCTAATTCTGGGATTGAGAAAATTGTTGGCGCGTCTTTCGGATTCGGATGCGGTGAGGCGTTCTATCACTCCGCATGAGGAGACGGCTATCGTCAAAATCCCGGGCGATTCACAATCGGGATGCCCACCCTTCAAAAGATGCAAAGGATCGCCACCGGCACGCCTAAAGGTCGATTGGGGCTGAAGCCCGCGCTGATTTCATCTGTCTTACGCGGCCTTGAAGGGCCGCTCTTCCACTGTGGTGCACACATTTGTAGTTCTCCGCGACTCTAGTTCTCCCCCGCGCACTGTCACGCCAGAAAATGGAAGATGTCAGACCCGCCACGCGTCTTCCAAAAATTCCCAAGTGATCAAAATAGATCAGTCCTGCATTCCGCTTTGGCCTACGCAACATCTGCAGGAACTGTGAATCGGTGGCATGATGGTTACGTGCCGGACAAGCCGACCTCCGAACAGATTCGCGGCAAAGCCGAAAAGCTGCGCGAGACCGCGATAAAGTTGATAGAGCACGCGAAGACTATTGGAAAAGTCGGCGGAACTGAAAAAGCAAATTTCCTATCTGAATCGAGACAGCTCCAAACGGAACAGGAAGCCGTGAGCATCGGAAAGGGCAAACCTCCGTCCGGTCAAAGAGCCTTTATGCATGTGACATTGAAGGTTAGCGCGGCAGGATCTCCTTAAGTGCCCACTCAATCCTATCGACTTCTTCGCGGATTACTCTGATCGATTGTTGGTTTTTCGATGGGTGAGCCAACGGAGTGATTCCTTCCAGCGCGCCTCGTATTTGATGATTCCGCGCCCAAATGAACGTGAGCCTCGCGCTGCGTTCCTTGCGATCTCTGTAAACTCCTCCGACGAACTTAGTGGCGAACCAGGCAAATACCAAACCGAACAGCACCTCGACCGGAATGCGATCAGTCATGCCGTCAAACTCTGAAAACAAGAGTCGATAGACCGCTTCACCCATCCCAAACGAAGCAAACAATATAGTTGCCCCGAATAAATATACTTTTACACGCTCTATTGGTTGAAAGTTTAAGGATTCGTCCCTTCCGTCACGTTTCCGCAGAACGTTGATCGCCATGCTTCCCCCAGATTCGCTTCCCCCAGATTCTGTGACCGTTCCCTAGTGTCGCAATCAGCGCGGTTGCCGAAACCATGGCGCTGACGGCTGGCTCGTAGGCTCAATTCGATTTCGGCGACCGCTTTGAAAGCTCACCGTCGAAATGAGTTTCAACTTCTTCGCGACTAAGCGGGTTTTTCGCGTCGCTCAATACGATGGAATAGACGACTTTGTTGCCTTCGACCTGAGCGGTGAGAAACGCCCTCTCGTCCAACTCTTGGTTGGTGAATTTCACTCTTCTGTGATCTGCAAGCGTTTTGATCCACTCGTCGCTCATTCAGCACCCCAAAATGGCAATTCAATCGAGATAATACGCGCCTTTAAGACTCAAGATGTATAAATCTTATTCGTGTGGCGTTGATTCGCCAATCGATTTTCACCTGATACTGGGAGCAACGAAAGAAGGAATTGCAGAGGTGAATCAGATCAGCCGCAGTTTGACAACGGTCGCGCAGAAGCCTAGCCTTGTAGTTGAGCAAGCTACCTCTCCTTACTCTTTCAGGTCCTCTGAACTAAGTCAGCCCATCTGAAGCCTCTCCCCTTAGATTACCCAAGGAGGAATTGCTATGACCCTATTAACCCGTTGGGAGCCTTTCCGTGAATTCTCGATCACGCAAGACCGCATGAACCGCATGAACCGTCTTTTCCGTGAGTCGTACAGCCCCGAAAGCCCAGACGAAGCGTTAACAACCACCAGCTTCGCACCGCCCGTGGACATCTACGAAGACGAGCACAACATAACCCTGAAGCTCGAAGTCCCAGGCATTGACGAGAAAGACATCGATGTCCGCATCGAGAACACCACCCTCACCGTCCATGGCGAGCGCAAGATCGAGAAGGAGGAGAAAGAGGAGAACTTCCGTCGCGTCGAGCGGCAGTACGGAAGCTTCACCCGGTCGTTCACGCTGCCCAGTTCCATCGATTCCGGGCAAGTGAGCGCCCACTATGACAAGGGTGTGTTGAAGATCAAACTCGCCAAGAAGGCGGAAGCCAAGCCCAAGCAAATCAAGGTTAATGTTGGCAGCGAGAAAACCCTCGAAGCCAAGGTTCAGAGCAAGGCTGCGTAAAGCCCCGTCGTGGCCACGAACTAGACGATTGGTTGCGAGCGGAGTCGGAAGTGACTCAACATAAGACCGTCGTCGCTTAGAATTTCGTTCTAAAGGAACGAAAGCGCCCCAAAACTCTTTCGAGTGGTGGGGCGCATCGTTTGCTGCACACTGAGAAAACCAAAATGCCTGACCTTTATTGGTTCGGCGTCTCGATTCATTTTGCCTGTCCCGCTTGTCATCGGACAAGCGCCGAACAGTTGGCATTGAGTACGGACCGCCCTGATCCTACGTCGATAAATCAGGTCATCAATTGCCAGAAAATGACTTGTCAACTTTGCAAAGTTCCTCTGCCACACGGGACAGAGGTAAATGTTCGCGTCGAGCCCGGAACACCTGAAAGCCTTCGACGATTAGGCTATCCTGTAACTCCCGCAGACTGATAGTGAGTCTTCTTGGCATCTTGCAGTGGCCGGACGCGAAGAACTGTTTGAACGGGAGCGCAGTGGCGATCCTGATTCTCAGGTGAGGGATGGTTGCGCTTTGGCTTGAGAGAGCGCGGAACCTTAGCCTGACGGCCTTTGTGACCGCTGGGTCAATGAGTTCTATAAAAAGGGATGTCAAGAAAAAAGCTCCGCCTCGACCGGAGGCCGGGAAGATTGTTTCTCGAGATCCAGCCCACTGATTGTGAGTGTCCCTCGGGCTGAAGCCCGCGCTGGTTCCACGTGCTTTAACGCGGCCTGGAAGGGCCGCTCTTCCACGGTGGTGCACACATTTGTGGTTCTCCGCGACTCTGGTTCTTCCGCACACTGTCACGCGAGCAAAGAGAACTGATTGCCGGGGCCCGCACCATCGGAGTCTTCAGCGGGATCGGCAAACCTTCTGAGTTCCGGATATTTTTTCACCAGTGTCGGCGGGTGCTGCCACTCGCTTGCCGGTCACCATGGCTTTCAATTCCAGCGCATTGACTCCGGCTTTGCTCTCGAAATGGTTATTGGTGATCACGTAAGTGGTCTGCGCTTTTTCGGCTACGTTTTCGATTCGTTCCTTCCAGCCCGCGAGTTCCTTCTCGTTGTAGAGATAGTTGTAGCGGTCATTCCGATTGTCCGAGTCGAACCACTGATCGTAGTTGCGACCATGCAATCGCACATACGCAATTGGGGCGGTGACGTATTCGGTCGGGGCGAGCGAACGTCCCATTACCGGCTGATCGATATTGCAAAAGGCGACATTTTTTTGCGCGAACGCCGCGCAGCGTCTCTGCGTTGTCCCAACTGGAGTCGCGCACTTCGACCACGCAGGGGTATTCAATGAACTGCCGCAGCAGGCGGTCTAGATATTCCCGGTTGAGCGAAGTGTTCTTGAACGAGACCGGGAACTGAATGAGCAGCGCGCCCAGCCGTCCCTCGGTGGCCAGGACGTCGAGACCTTCCCGGGTGCGGGATTCGTCTTCGTCGGTTGGACGAATGCTGGCCGCGGACGTGGGCTCCATCACTGCATTCGGCGAGTGGGTAAACGCACGATAGAGCTTCGCCGTGAACAAGAACCCCGGATTTACCGCCGCCACTTTGCGGCACCAGAGCTTGGCCAGCTGAGCCTTGATCGGTCCGTAAAACGACGTATTGATTTCGGTGGTATCGAAGAAGCGCGCCAGATATTCCAGAGGATGCACCTTGCGGTGCCGCATGCCGGACGGATAGAAGATGCCTTCCCAATCCTTGTAAGACCACCCGGCCGTACCGAAGCGGATGCTATTGGGGCGGATCTCAGGCAGGCGAACTTGTGCTGTGGATCCCATGCGTGGAGCCGCAGACGAAGGCAGCCCAAGAGTAGCACACGTCCATCCACGGCTCGACAACACCTAATGGTACGATTTCTCCATGGCAGGCAATGTCGCGCTTGAACCAGGTCGAACCGCGGGCGGCTTCGAGGGGCGCACCGTGCTGTCTTTTGAAAGCCGCCGGTCGGCTGAAATTGCAAAACTGATTGAGACGTATGGCGGTCGCGCGATGGTCGCACCGGCTACCAGAGAAGTCCCGGCGGCCAGCGATGCAGACGTCTCGCGCTTTGTCACCGCCCTTCTGGAAGGCAGAATCGATCTCGTTATTTTTCTGACCGGCGTGGGCACTCGAGCGTTGGCTCGCGCCGTCGAACCGTTCTGTTCGCGCGATCAGTTCCTCTTGCTCCCTGAGCAAAGTTCCGGTTGTCGCCCGCGGTCCCAAGCCGGTCGCCGCTCTGAAGGAGCTTGGAGTGCCGATCGCCTGGAACGTGCCTGAGCCGAATACGTGGCGTGAGATCCTGCAGCTGCTTGATGTCAACAAGGTTCCTCTGCAGCGCCGACGAGTCGCAGTGCAGGAATACGGCATTCCCAGCAAAGACTTGATGGATGGCCTGAAGAAGCGCGGCGCCGAGGTGCTTGCCGTTCATGTCTACAACTGGGCTCTGCCTGAGGACGTTACGCCTCTGCGAGATGCAATTAAGGCCGTACTCGGATCCGATGTCGATGTTGTTTTATTCACCGCCGCCATCCAGGTGCATCATCTGGTCCAAGTAGCCGAGGAGATGGGCTCGAGAGAATCTCTGATTTCAGCGCTGCGAAAACTCAATATAAAGATCGCTTCGATCGGTCCGGTGACATCCGAGGCATTGCGCGAATACGGCATCCCAGTCACACTGGAGCCGACCCATCCGAAGATGGGATTCCTGGTTCGAGAAGCGGCGGAGTTCCGGTTGAAGTAGGCATCTCCCTGGCGGGCGTGCTGTAGCCGTATCGCGAACAGATCCCCTCCTATTCCAGAGATAGCACAACCCAATAAATGCCCGTGGGATAGGTGGGAGTGCGGCCGTAGCAGGCGCCGATCGAAAAGCTGCTGAGGTTGCGGCCTGCGACGGCACCGGCCGCTCCGTCAGGCAGCGTTTCCGGATGCAAGCTGGTGTAGGTGACAACGTTGAAACTTTCAGCGACCCTGCGAAAAGACGAGGTTCCGAGCTTGTCGGCTTGCGCCATGGAGCAGGCACCGTCGTCGGCACCCAGCCAGTCGCGTCGTTGCAATTCGGGCTGACGAACCTGGCGACGCATTTGATTCACGGCGGCCGCAACGTGTTCTTTCAGTTCTGCAAGAGAATATTTGGGGAGGGCGCTACCGAAGTCCTGCACAATATAGATCCGGTCTCCGCTGCGAACCACGCCCAGCCCGACCACGTTGTAGGCCGGGTTGAGCAGGTTCGCGCGGTGAGGGAGGGAAAGCATCAGATGTTCATGCCCATGTTCGGCGTCATAGTCGAGCGCAACGTTTTCTCCCTCCTGTTCCAGCTGGAGTTGCGTGGTCGCCGCGAGACGTTGCGGCAGCGAGGGCTCGCCGTCGAACTGATGCGAAAGTCGTCGCGCCTGGAGCATGGCCTGCGCGTGAATGCGGGCCGCTCGCGAGAGTCCTGCATCCAGCGCGAGCGGAGGCGCTCCAGCTTGCTGGCGCGATTGGTTGGCTAGTGCCAGCAGCCGCTGTTCGGCCTGAAATTCCTGATCGTCAACTGGGGTGTTGGAAGCCTTAGCTGCTGCAGCCTTCACAGTGGCACGCTGGGCCGCCGAACTCGGCGCCGCGGGTTCTTCAACAGGGGAAGCCATCAGGCGAGTCGCGTGCCGCACGGTCGCGGTGCCCACGACGAGCACGAAAGCCAACAACAATCTGGTGGCTCTTTGCATTAATCTGGCCTATTCAACGAAGATCCTGGGAAGAATCGTTCTTGCTCATGCCGTTTTGGACTTACATCGTTAAGGCGCAAACTTTGCTGCTGGTGCTAGGCTAGGAGCGGGACCTGACGGCGAGAAGTTACCGGTGTCTATGGAACTAGGGATCAGTGGGGCCATTGGCCTGTTGTTCGGTGTGCTTCTTGCTTGGCTGGCGCTGCGTTCGCGCCCGGCGGCGCTACAGGCTCGTTTGTCCTTGACGGACAAGGAATTAGCGGCCGTAAAGGCGGATCTGGCGCGGCTTTTGCAGGATCAACGGGAACTTGTGGAGAGCCGCGCCCGATTAGAATCCGCTCTGGAATCGGAACGAAAGACCAGCAACGAAAAGATCGACTTGCTGTCTAAAAGCAGCGATCGCGCCGCCGCGGATTTGCAAAATGCCTTCAAGGCGCTTGCCGCGGACGCGTTGAAAAGCAACAATTCTTCCTTCCTGCAAATCGCGCAGGAGACCCTGAAGCGTTTTCAGAGCGAGGCCAAGGGCGATCTCGACGCCCGCCAGAAAGCGGTTGCCGACCTTGTCACGCCCGTGCGTGAATCTTTAAGCAAGGTGGACGCGCAGATCCAACAGATGGAGGTCGCGCGTGGCGAGGCCTACGGCGACCTCAAAGCTCAAGTTCAATCCCTGATCACCACGCAGAAAGAATTGCAATCGGAAACCGGCAACCTAGTGCGCGCGCTGCGCACTCCCAACGTCCGGGGACGATGGGGAGAGATCCAACTCCGCCGCGTGGTCGAGATCGCCGGCATGCTTTCCTATTGCGACTTCACCGAACAGGAAACCATAACCGGCGAAAGCGGCCGTCTCCGCCCTGATCTGGTCGTGAAGCTGCCTGGAGGCAAGCACGTCGTGGTGGATGCTAAAACGCCGTTGCAAGCTTTTCTTGACGCCTTTGAGACTACCGACGAAGAAACGCGTCGCGCCTACCTCGCCAATCACGCCCGCCAGGTGCGCGATCACATGAAGACGCTGAGTGGCAAAAATTATTGGGAGCAATTCGAAGCCACGCCGGAGTTCGTGGTCATGTTCCTCCCCGGTGAAACATTTTTCAGCGCCGCGCTGGAGCAGGATCCCGGCCTAATCGAACAGGGCGTTCTGCAGCGCGTGATTCCGGCGTCGCCAACTACACTGATCGCGCTGCTGAAGGCCGTTGCCTATGGCTGGAACCAGGAAAAACTGGCGCGCAACGCGCAACAGATCAGCGTTCTCGGCAAAGAACTTCACGACCGCCTGCGGAAGCTCGCAGGACACATCACCGGGGTCGGCGCAAATCTTGATCGCGCTGTCGAAGCCTACAACCAAGCCGTCGGATCGCTGGAAAACCGCGTGCTGGTTTCAGCGCGCAAGTTCGCCGAGTTAGGAGCTGCGGTGGCGGAAGACATTCCGGAGCTCGAGCCCATCGAGACTACATCCCGCGCGCTTTCGTTTGAGTGGGACGAAGATCCCTTAACTGAGACTCCGAAGAACACTGAGCGAAAGGCAGGCTAGCGCAACCAGAAGGGTCCCCGATAAGCGTTAGCTGAAGGGGATCTGGCTAGAATTTGAGTCTCTCGGCCGATTGCTGAGCCGTAACTTCCCCTGCCAGACCGTCCGGAAACGGCGACCCTGTTCCAAGTGATCCATCTGCACTTCTCTTGTAAGCAATAATTTCATTCTTGTCGGCCGCATTCGTCATGACGAATACCGCGCCGGCTGCGTCCTTGGTGGTTTCGGCGTTGCTGTGGACTGGCAAAACCGCGCTCATTGCCAGCACAACAGAAAATACAAAGTGCGACATCTTCGACATTGAAAAGCTCCTTGATTCGACAAATTTTGCGAGCACAAACGTGGGAAATGCCACCCACCAAGTGACAATTCTTCGAAAGTTTGGTCGCGCTAGGATCAGAGGTTTTCGTTCAAATGAAGTTTCAACTCCCGCTCAAGGGTCTCCGTCGCCGCTTGTGGATTTCTGGTACGGTCGCGCAACAAAGGCGGCCACTCAAAGCCCCCAACAACTGTCAGGTCTATCGGTGATTTCTTTTTGGCGGATTTGGACGGGGTGGCAGCCTTGGAAAAAGGCATGTCCAGCACCTACGGAATCCCACAGAAACATCCAAAAAGACATAGTTACCGTTCTAAAATGCATCTATAATTTTGGAAGTAGCGTTATCTAGGGGATTTAGCCGTCCCAGAATGGGGCTTTGACGTGGCAGCGAAGTTGCTCATTGAGGATCAACGGGGTGTTTCTCCCACGCCTTCGCAACCTCTCAAGGGTCCGGGGCCAGTGTCGAAAACCATGAATCGGGAAAGCCAAGCTCGATTTGTCGCAGTCCTCCTGTTTCTGCTGACGGTTGCCGCGGTGGTATTCGCCGGCTTCAATTTCGAGAAGGAGCGCGACTCCGCCGTGCCCGATGACGGCGTCTGGTGGGTGGAGCACAACGGCCGCCTGGTGGCCGACCGCGTGGATCCTAAAGGCCGCGGCGAGGAAGGCGGCATTAAGGCAGGCGACCAGTTGGTCGCGGTCAACGGGCAGGAGATCAAAAGCACACCCGGACTGGTACGCCAACTCTACAACACTGGTGTATGGTCCACGGCGACCTACTCGTTGATCCGCAACTCCGTACGCACTAGATGCGAGAGTCCTTTTGGTTCCCGCGGATCGCTCGCTGAATAATTGGCTGCGCCTCATTGCCCTGATTTATCTAGGCATCGGCGTCTACGTTTTACTGCGACGCTGGACCGCACCCGGCTCCACGCACTTCTACATTTTCTGCCTGGTGTCGTTCGTCGCGTATTCCTTCAAATACACCGGCAAGCTGAATGACTTTGATTGGACGATCTACTGGAGCAACATCGTCGCCTGGGTCTTGCAGCCGGCGTTGTTCCTGCACTTTGTTCTGACGTTTCCGGAAAAGCGGCAATTCGTTCGACAGCGTCCGTGGTTGTTGGCGCTGGCATACTTGCCCGGCGCCGCGCTTCTCGGCCGGCACATCATGGCCCTGCGACTGGCGCAGGCAAGCGGGCATCTGCGGTGGGATATGGACCGCCAGGAAATGGCTTATGGTGCGTTGCTATTCATAGCGGCAGCGGCGGTCCTCTGGTACAGCTATCGTCTTGCCAGCACGACCATCCTCCGCCAGCAACTGAAGTGGGTGACGCGCGGCACGATTCTAGCGATTGTTCCCTACACTCTGTTTTACGTGGTTCCTTATCTGATGGGTTCGCTCCCAGCCACGGGAATGAAGCTATCCGTACTATCGCTCGGATTGCTGCCGCTCACGTTCGGCTACGCCATCTTCCGCTACCGCCTGATGGACGTCGACCTGATCTTCAAGCGTGGCGTGGTTTACACGTTGGCCGCCGCGGCTGTCGTAGGAATGTATTTTGCCCTGGTCGCAGGCGTGGCCACGCTGGTCCAGATGCGGCAGCCGGGCAGAGGACCGGTGGGGCTAATCCTGGCCGTGGTTGTGACGGCGCTGTTGTTTGACCCGGTTCGCAAGTGGATTCAGGACCGCGTCGACCAGACCTTCTACCGCGCGGTTTATGACTACCGCCGCACGTTAATCGAATTCGGCCGCGAGCTCGGCTCTGAGATGGACTTGAACGCTTTGCTCTCGGCCGTGCTCGACCGCCTGTCACGCACTCTGGCGGTGGACCGCATTGCGATTTTCCTGCGCGCCGACGAGGAGGCCGAGCAATTCGTCCTCTCCAAGTCCGTAGGCATGAATCCTATGGGCAAGCTCGATCTCACTTTCCTGAGCGCGCCGCGGCCCGAGCCCGCGGGACACATGTTCTTCGAGAATACTCATCAGGTGCCACGTGAGACTGCGGGATCGCAGGATGCCATTGCCCGTCTCGATTTGAATTACTACATTCCCTGCCGAGCCCAGCAGAAAACCGTTGCCGTCCTTGGTTTGGGAAAAACCACCAAGGGCGACTACCTTTCGAGCGAAGACATGGAATTGCTTGAGACTCTTGGCGGCTATCTTGGCATCGCCATTCAAAACAGCCGCCTCTATGCGTCGCTGCAGCAGAAGGTGGCAGAGTACGAGCGCCTCAAGGACTTCAACGAAAACATCGTGGAATCCATCAACGTGGGCATCATGGCGCTCGACATGGAGGACCGCATCGAGAGCTGGAACGCGCAGATGGAGGTCATGTACGCCCTTCCGCGATGGCAGGCTCTCACGCAAACCGTGCGCAGCGTCTTCCCGGCGGAATTCGTCGAGGAGTTTTACCGGGTGCGCCAGAACGGCGGCATCAACAACTTATACAAGTTCCGTCTGCAGACTCCCGCGGGCGAGACCCGCACCGTCAACGTGGCGATCGCACCGCTGGTCACGCGCACCTTTCAGGTGATCGGACGCCTCGTGATCATGGACGATATTACCGAACGCGTCGAGCTCGAGGGCCAGCTGTCGCAAGCCGACAAGCTTTCCTCCATCGGTTTGCTGGCGGCCGGCGTGGCCCATGAAGTGAACACGCCGCTCGCGGTGATTTCGTCCTACACACAGATGCTCGCCAAGCAACTGCAGGGCGATCCCCAAAAATCAGGATTGCTCGAAAAGATTACGCGCCAAACCTTCCGCGCTTCGGAAATCGTCAACAATCTGCTGAACTTCTCGCGCACCAGCGGCACCGAGTTCGCCGATGTCAACATCAACAAGGTCATCACCGACACGCTGGCGCTCCTCGAACATCAACTCAAGACGGCGAAAGTTCAGGTGCACTCCGATTTGAGCTCTGGAATCTCCGCCATCCAGGGAAATCCCGGAAGACTGCAACAGGTGTTCCTGAACCTTTTTCTCAACGCCAAAGACGCCATGCCCGGCGGCGGCACACTGAACGTAGCCACCACTAATGGCGACATGGTCAGCGTACGCGTCTCCGATACCGGCTCGGGCATTGCACCGGAGCATATCCAACGCATTTACGATCCGTTCTTTACCACCAAGACGGCTCCCAAAGAAGGGCAAAAGCGCGGCACGGGATTAGGCCTTTCCGTCACCTACGGCATCATTCAAGAACATGCCGGCAAGATACGCGGTAGAAAGCAATCCGGGATCGGGGACGACCTTTGCTCTGGACTTTCCCATGAGCAGGAAGGCAGTGCATGTCTGAAGCAGCAGTCATCACCAGCGGGACGGTAAACGGCAATCCGTCGCCGACAGGTTCCGTGCTCATCATCGATGATGAAGCTGAGATCCGCGAATCTTTGCAGACTCTGCTCGAGATGGAAGGCTTCGAAGTCGAGACTGCGATCACGGGCGAAGACGGTCTCTCGCAAATGGCGGACCGCCCGTTTGATCTCGTATTGCTCGATTTAACCTTACCCGGCCGCAACGGGATGGAGATTCTTTCCGAGATTCGTTCCCACGACTCGCGCCTACCCGTCATCATGATCACCGCCTTTGGCACGGTGGAAAATGCTGTTCGCGCCATGCAGTCGGGCGCGGCTAATTTCGTGCAGAAGCCCTGGGACAACGAAAAACTTCTGGCCGATGTTCGCGCCGCAGTCGGCTGGCGCCGCGCAGAAGAAGAAAATGTCCAGCTGAAGCGCGCTCTTAAACAGCGCTACAACTTCGAAAATATCGTGGGCAAGAGCGAGCCCATGCTCAAGATTTTCGATCTGGTCGCGCAGGTCGCCAACAGCCGCTCCACCGTGCTCTTGCAGGGCGAAAGCGGCACCGGCAAAGAAGTGATCGCGAAAGCCATCCACCTGAACTCTCCGCGGCGCGACAAACCCTTCGTTCCCGTCAACACCGGCTCCATGCCCACGGATTTGCTGGAATCGACACTCTTCGGCCACGTGAAGGGAGCGTTCACCAGCGCTATCGCTTCAAAAAAGGGTTTATTTGAAGTCGCCGACAAAGGCACACTCTTCCTCGACGAAATCGCAACCATGGGGCTGGAGACTCAGGCTAAAATCCTGCGTGTCCTGCAAGACCGCCGCTTCATGCATCTCGGGGGCATCTCGGAGATCCAGGTGGATGTGCGCATTATTGCCGCCACCAACATCGACTTGCGCCACATGGTGCGCGAAGGCCGCTTCCGAGAAGACCTTTTCTACCGCCTGAATGTGATCACCGTCGAACTTCCGCCACTGCGCCAGCGCAAGGAAGACATCCCGCTCCTGGTGGAATTCTTTCTGAAAAAGTATGCCGAAGAAAACGAGCGCCCTGCCCCGCGCATCACTCCGGAAGCGCTGCGTCCTCTGATGGCCTACTCCTGGCCGGGCAATGTGCGCGAACTTGAAAATGTAATCGAGCGCGCCGTCGTACTCTCTTCCGGGCTGGAAATCAGCATGGATTTGCTGCCCGACTCGATGATGGGTCGCGGCTCGTCACTCACCCTGCACGATCCACCAGCCGACGCATCGCTGTTCGAAATCGTCGAAGAGGTGGAGCGCCGCGTCATCACTGACATGCTCGAACGTTGCAACTGGAACCAGACCGAAGCCGCCGAACGCTTCCATGTCCCACTCTCTACCCTGAACCAGAAAATCCGGCGGCTGAATATTGAGATAAAAAAGAAGGGGCGGATCGCTTAGAGCGGCTGAGAGCTGTCAGCTTTCAGCTATCAGTCAAAACCAAGATCCCTCGCGTTGCTCGGGATGACATCAGTTGGGGCGTTTCGTTCGCGTACGTTTCTTTATCTGGTATGTTTCTTTATCTGGTACGTTTCTTTATTGGTGCGTTTCTTTCTTGTGCGCCTCTCTCCAGCCTTAGGAATGTTGAAACTTAGAACTGAGAGCCTGAAGCTGAGAGCTGACAGCTGATCGCTGACAGCTTTCTCTGTTATAGTTCGGTCAAGCCAGTGCCTCGCGTCCGCGACGTCCCGGCCTTCCGAATCGCATGGAACTGACTTCGCCCACGGAGTACGCCAAGCAGAAAGTCCTGGCGGTTCAGGATTACACCGTGATGACGGCGCAGTCGATCGCCAACCTGTTTCGCAAGCCGGTGTATTTCGCGGATATGATCCAGCAGGCGGACCTCATCGGAGTCGGCTCCCTGCCGATCGTTGTCCTGAGCGGGTTTTTCACGGGCGCCGTGCTGGCGGTCCAAAGCGCAAACACGTTGCAGCGCTTCGGATCAATCACTCTCATCGGGCAGTTGGTGTCTCTCTCCATGGTGCGAGAACTGGGGCCGGTACTCACCGGCTTGATGGTTGCCGGCCGCAACGCGTCGGGAATGGCCAGCGAACTCGGCTCCATGGTCGTGACTGAACAGATCGATGCCATGCGCGCCTTGGGCACCGACCCGATGAAAAAACTGGTTGCGCCGCGGGTAGCAGCCACGGTTTTCATGTTGTTTTTCCTGACCATAATTTCGGACTTCGTCGGACTGGCCGGCGGATTATTTGTGTCCAAGATTCTTCTCAACCTCGACGCCCGCCAGTACTGGAGCAACGCCTGGCAGTCACTGGTGAATCAAGACGTCTTCATGGGTCTGGTCAAGCCTGTCCTGTTCGGGTTCATCATCGCTACCGTGGGCTGCTTCTACGGCATGACGGCGCGCGGAGGCACGCAAGGAGTAGGCCGCGCGACCACGCAAGCCGTAGTGGCCGCCTCGGTTTTGATCGTCGTGACCGACTTGTTTGTCACTCAGTTCCTGATGAATGTGCTGTCGTACAAATAGCCGTCATGTCCGCACCGACCTTGCCTCTCGACTCCGCTTCTGACGCCGGCCACGAATCGGCCGCGCACGCCATCGAGTTTCAGGATGTGCATCTTGCGTTCGAAGAGAATCAGGTGCTCCGCGGTGTATCCTTTTGCCTGCCCTTCGGCGAGACTAAAGCCTTGTTCGGTGTTGCAGGATCGGGCAAGAGTACGATCCTGAAACTTGCTCTCGGCCTGCTCAAGCCCGACTCCGGAAGAATTTTGGTGCTTGGCAACGACGTAACCCAGACGCGTGAGGAAGATTTATTCGCCCTGCGCGCCAGGGTCGGAATCGTCTTTCAGGAAAGCGCACTCTTCGACTCGCTCAACGGTCCGAGAAAACGTAGCCTACCGGCTGATTGAAGAACACGGCGTTGAGAACCCCGAAATTGAACACCGCGTGCGGGAAACGCTGCAGTTTGTCGAGTTAGAACAGACCATCGAGAAGTTTCCTTCTGAGCTTTCGGGAGGCATGCGTCGGCGCGTGGCTATCGCCCGAGCTATCATTACGCAACCCGAGGTGATCCTCTACGATTCGCCTACGGGCGGTCTCGATCCGGTCACTTCCAACACAATCGTCGAACTGATCATGAAGCAACGTGACGTTTACAAGACCAGTTCCCTGCTTGTGACTCATCGCTTGCAGGACGCGTTCACTATGGCTACGCATCAGTTCGACAAACAGACCAACCAGATGCGTATCCCTTCCGCGCGGCCAATATTGCGACGTGCCGATGAGTTTCCTGATTCTTCGCGAGGGCAAAGTTATTTTCGAAGGGGACATTCGCCAACTGGTGCACACCAAAGACGAATATATCCGCGAATATATTTCGTAAGGAAATTGAAGAAATTGAGAAATTGGGTAATTTATATTGTAATTGAGTAAATTGAACACGGAAAGACTGGTTCTCAACTTACTGAATTTCTCAATTACCAAATTGCCCAATTTCTCAATCCGTTAGCCTTACTTCGGCGCCGAGCTGAGGTTCTTCCCGGCCTGCATGAACGGCATCCACATTGCTCTTATCGATCAGCCCGGAACCCGTGTCCACGAAGCTGGGAATCGGCGCAAAGCTGTCCTTCGACCAGTCCTGATCGAGCGACGGCGGCTTGTGGTGATATAAGATTGTCGAGCATCTGCATGCCGACAAAAGCCATGGTGTAAGGTTTCTGCGCGATGGTGGCCGCAATCACGCCTTTCTGAATCCAATCCAGCGTCTCCTGGTCGGTATCCATCGCCATGACCACTTTTCCCGTTACGTGATAGCTGTTGAGCACGCCCGCCACTTCTTTTCCCGATTGCGCCTCCAGGCACACAAAGGCGTCTACCTTGTCTCGTTCCTTGCCGACGATCTGGGTGGCGTATCGAATGCGATGCGCGGGATCGCCCTGGATATCGACGACGCGAGTAATCTTGATCCCCGGCGTTTTGGCCAGCGCTTCTTTGTAGCCGCGCAGCCGTTCCTGCAGATTCGACTGATCCGGCATGCTGAACACGACGACATTGCCTTTACCCTTGAGTTCCTGGGCTAACCGTTCCCGCCGGTGAATCCCGCCTGGTAATTATTGGTTCCGATAAAAAACAGCCGCTTACTCGACGGCGCGTCCGAATCGATCGTAATCACCGGCACGCCTGCGGCCACCGCTTTATCGATGCTGTCCTTCAGCAACGCCGGATCGGTTACGGCCAGCAAGATGCCCGTGGCTTTTTTCTGCACCGCCTGATCCAAGGCATCGCGCTCGGCCTTTGGATCATAATTCTGCGGCCCCATGAAGTCGGAGCGTACTTTCATCTGCGCGGCGGCGTTCGAAAATCCCGCGCCTGCGGCCTTCCAGTAAGGAACCTGCAGATTTGCCGATACCAGAACAAAATATTCGTCGGAGTCATGGGCGCCCCCACAACTCAGAATCAGTACCAACAGGACTGCGACGGCGACGGTGTGGAGAATCCTGCGCAAACGGAGCATCGCATCCTCCTTTCGAACAGTTTCCCACCCTCGACACACGGAGTCTCGGCGGATAGAGAACGTTCAGCCACTGGATTGTAAACGACTGGATTGTAAACGAGCAGTCAAGCGAAGACCAGAAGTCAAAAGAGCGCTTCGTCAAGAAGACCCGAGATGGCTGGTGTCTCAGCTCGCGGACATGCCGTCTGAGAACATCCCCACTCGGCGGTACGTCGAACGAAGGTCGTTCCTATCGCCTCCAGCGAGTAATCTCTAAACCCCAACCGGGAACGGCTTGGTGTGCGCGGTGGTCTTCACCGAGGCGCTTCCGAAACGCCCCTGCAGCAGCGACATTAATCCCGTGTACCAGTACCCCACGACGAACAGCATCAGGAACGGCACCGTAATGTAATTCTCATTCTCCACCGCATAGTAAACCGTGAGCGCGAAGTATGTTCCCACCAGCAACTCCAGCCACGGCACCCATCCCAACCGCTTGCGATATTTCTTGGCGCCGACTTTGTCTTGCTTCGAGATGACGCTGTATTTCGGCGTTCGCGCAAACGCGCTCTCCTTGCCGATGAGCGCCTCGATGACCGCTTTGGTATTTGTGATAGTCAATCCAATCCCCAACGCCATCAGGAACGGCAGATACAAGAGCGCCCGCGGCCATCGGCGCGGAAACAATTCGCGCTGCGAAACCAGATAGAAACTTGAAATCGAAAACGTCGACGCCATGAACAGCGGCAAGTCGATGTACAGCATTTGAAACCACCCCTGATAAGACCGAATGACCATGGCTGGCAGCAGCAACACCGAAAGCATAATCATCAGCGGATAGCTCAGATTCGCCGTCAGGTGATACCAGGCCTCGACCTTGGTGTGCACTGAGGCATCGCTGCGCAGCACCCGCGGCAAAATCTTCTTACCCGTCTGGATTAATCCTTTCGCCCAACGCGCCTGCTGGGTCTTAAACGCAGTCATCTCTACGGGCAGCTCAGCCGGACATTCCACATCTTGCAGGTAGATGAACTTCCACCCTTTAAGCTGGGCACGATACGAAAGGTCGGTGTCTTCGGTTAATGTGTCGTGCTGCCAGCCTCCGGCTTCGTCGATCGCCGCGCGCCGCCACATGCCCGCCGTGCCATTGAAGTTGAAGAAAAGTCCCGTGCGAGCGCGCCCCGAGTGTTCGAGCACAAAGTGCCCATCCAGCAGAATCGCCTCCACCTCGGTCAAAAACGAATAATGCCGGTTGAGATGCGTCCAGCGCGTCTGCACCATGCCGATCTTCGGATCGGTGAAATGATGAATGGTGCGAAGAAGAAAATCTTCCGGCGGAGTGAAGTCGGCATCGAAAATCGCGACGAACTCGCCCTTGGCCGTCTTCATCCCTTCAGCCAGCGCGCCCGCCTTAAAGCCCGCGCGATTCGTTCGTTGATGGTAGCTGATGGGATTGCCTAAAGCCGCGTACCGCTCGACCAGCCCGCGAGCTACGGCGGCGGTCTCGTCGGTCGAATCGTCTAACACCTGGATGTCGATCTTTTCCCGCGGATACTTCAGCTTGCAGATCGACTCGAGCAGCCTGTCTACCACGTACTGTTCGTTGAAAATGGGCAACTGCACGGTCACCCGCGGCAGGTCCTCAAAATACGCCGCAGGCTCGGTCGTGCGCTTGTCCCGATGCTTGTAATAGAGATACACCAGCCGGTACCGGTGCATTCCATAGCCAGCCAGCAGAATCAGGACGATGAAATACGGGACCAACAGCGCCACATCAAATGCATTCGCGCGATAAAGCCCGCGAAATGTAGTATCCAGAAAATGCTGCCGGATATAAGGCCCAATGCCCCGGGGGGCGGCCCACACAGCCAGCGCCGCATTGAGTAGGAGATCAGACATCTATGGAGAGTCCGCTGAAAACTTCCATTTTACCGGATTCGGGTAATTCAAGAGCGAAGTTGCCCACTACGCGTGCGTCAGCTACAAATAGAACCATTCATGGAATCCAGATCAGCGACGGAGGCGAATCCTGTCCCGAACTCCGCTCGTATTCGGCATGCATGGGAGCGCATCCGCGCCTCGCCCAGCTGGATCGTCGCGATTGCCTTGCTTCTGCGTGTCGGCTGGATCGTCATTGGCCACACCTACAAGTTCAAGAGCGCGGACGACAACTTCAGCTTCGGCTGGGAGATGGGACGCATCGCCGCGTCGCTCGCTTCCGGGCACGGTTTCAGCAATCCATTTGGACCTGCGACCGGCCCCACCGCGTGGGAGCCTCCGCTATACCCCTATCTGACCGCAGGCGTCTTTCTTGTCTTCGGGATCTATTCCAAGACATCAGCATTTGTGCTGCTGACGTTAAACAGCATTTTTTCGGCACTGACCTGCATTCCGATTTTTCTGATCGCACGCAAGATTTTCTCGGAAAAGGTCGCGGTCGGCTCGGCGTGGGCGTGGGCCCTTCTGCCCAACGTCATATTCTGGTGTACGCGCGCGGTCTGGGAGACGAGCCTGGCGGCGCTGTTGCTGACTACGATCTTCTGGGTGAGTCTGACTCTCGAAGATACTGACGGCTGGATGCCCTGGCTTCAATTCGGATTGCTCTGGGGCTTCGCCGCATTGAGCAGCACTTCCCTGCTATCGTTTTTGCCGGCGGCGGGATTGTGGGGCTGGTACCGGCGCGCGCAGCGCGGCAAGGGCTCGTTGGCCGGAGTCGCGCTTTCGTCCGTCGTTTTTCTTGCGTGCATTACGCCCTGGCTGATCCGCAACTACCAGACATTCGGCAAGTTCATTTTTGTTCGAGATAATTTTGGCGCGGAACTCCGCCTGGGCAACGGCCCGGGCGCGGATGGAACGTGGATGGAGTATCTTCACCCAACCCAAAATGTCTACGCGATGCGGCAATACCAGGCTATGGGTGAGCTGGCCTATGTCGCGATGCGCAAGCGGCAAGCGATCGATTACATCAGGGCCGACTATGCTCGCTTCGCCGGCCTCTGCGTGAAGCGATTCATTTATTTCTGGGCCGGGCCGCCGAAAGCCATGCAGCCCTGGTGGATGGACGATGCCAAGAACTCGCTCTTCCTGGCGTCATCGGTACTAACTTTCTGGGGTCTAGCCCGCGCGCTGCGCTTGCGCAAACCGGGCGCATGGCTGCTGTTCTGGCTGATTCTTCTCTACCCGGCAATCTATTACGTCGTGTTCCCGGCACCGCGCTATCGCCATCCCCTTGAGCCGGAGATGACGATCCTGGCAGTGTTTCTCTTAACCGAGGCGGCAAAGAAAACTTAGCGCTTGTCGTCCAGAGCAATTCTCAGAACATGAATCTGCTTGAGCTTGGTGTCGAGAGTGCCGGTGACGGCCACTCGCTGGCCTTCGAAACCATGCACCAGATCGGACCGGTCGAGGCGGTAGACGTTATTTCCGACGGACAGCACCAGATAGCCGCCTAGGTGCTCGATGCAATACACCGAACAAGTATTCGACGTGCCGCCCATCGACTTCGACTTGAGCATCTCCAGATGAGACCGCGTAAGAGAGTGAATGTTCAACGCGCACTGGCTGTCGGAGACCTCTCCGTGAAAGATTTTAGAGTTCTGCCCATGGGCAGTGCTCGTCAATGCCAGCAGTGCGGCTGCGCAACAGATTATGATTCGAAATCTGGTCGCATTCATAAAAACTCCCTGGTTCGGTTGCCTTACGGCAGCACTATAAACTTCATATGCATGCCTTCATGATCTTCGCTGCAAATTACCGTGCAGACCACTTCGTACGAGCCCGGCTCGTTGGGAACGGTAAGGAGGAATTCCTGCTTCCCCGGTTTGAAGAGCAGTTCCCAGCCGTCCACCTTGGTGCGGTCCTTGGCTCGAAGCAAAGTGAAGCCATGGATCGAACCATCGCGATTCCACGTTTTGCCTCTGTGCGCCGTCACTCGCAGAAGCACTTGCTCGCCCGCCTTGACCGTAATCTCCGGAGTACGCTGACCGGCGATTTTGTATCGACTGTCGCTATCCGCAGTTATTTCGACGATGTGGAGTTGCGGGCTGGCACGTGACAACCCGACTGGCAAAGCGCTCGCCGCCACGATCCACACAAGCATACGCTGAATTTTGGATGGACTTGGCATCGTTTGGATCGGGTTATCCTAGCGGTTATTGCGTCATATAAAACAGGATCAGACGCCTGTCTTCGGCCGTGATGGTGGCGCGAACCCGCATATGGCGCAGAATGGTCGCCATCATGCGCGGCGGAAATTTCTGCGGAGCGGCGTGGCAGCGGCCACAATTGACGCGAAAACGCTGCTCACCCTGGAATCGCATGGTGTCAGCCTCTGTACTACGCACAATCAATGTGCCAGCTTCGTCTTTCTTGCTCGATGGGGCTCCCGCGAAGAGGGACGACGCGAGTGCGAGACTGCAGAGAGCGGCCGCAACAAAACTCTTCGTCTTGAGAGTATTCAATCCCCTTCTCATTTCTCTTGTCATGCCTCTTCTCATGGCGCCCCCACGCGACCGAGGGGAACAGCGAAGCGGTATGCCATCCCAAAACTCCATTGGTTGAAGTTCCCAGCCGAACTGAATTGGCGGCCATAGCTGGCGATGCCTTTCATCCCGTCGCGAAGAAAGTAGTTGACTCCAAAATCAGCTTCCCGGGTATTTGCGCCCGGCAGGCCAAGTGCGGCCGCGCCATCAGGGCTGATTTCTCCGGTGTAGAACTGCTGGACGCGTGCCACGACCTCGGTGTGGCGCATTGCCTTTTGCCAGAAGTGTGCCTGGCTGAGCCGGTACGCGCCTTCGATCCAGTATCCGCTGCCTTCAAACGAATGAGCGAATTCGGAGCGCAGGTTCAACGCAACCTTCGCCGGTTGCCAACCCATGTGGAAACCGAACGCGTTCTTGCGGTCATCCTGCAGGGTCCTCTGAAAGGAGCCACCAACCTCCAGGCGCGGGCCGGGAAAAAAGAATCCCATGCGTCCGCCGACGTGGCGCTCGGAATCCACACTCCCGATGCCAATGCTGGTGACGGAGACGTAGGCGGCGTAGTTCATGTTCGCTTTCGCGCTGATCGGGAATCCTCCGCGCAACATCGCGCCGTCGCTGGGAGCAGTGTTGATAGGAAGAATCAGGGGGTCAGGCTGCAGGGCACGAATCCACACGGGATAGAGACGCTCATTGAAAATGCCGAAAGGCGTAAGAAATCGGCCCGCGGTGACCGTCATGTAAGGGTTAGCGATGAAGTCGACCTGGGCATAGTCCACGTGCTTGTTAACGGGACCGCCGTAAGGTCCCCCATTGGGCGGGCGTTGAAACTTGCCCTCGAATTCCGCCCGCGACTCGATCAACCATCGGTCTCCCAAAGGAATCAGGAGAATGGGGTTAATTTGGGTATCGATCAAGTTATGGCCGCCGGTGACAAAGCTAAACGCGCCCATGTTGCCGGTGAGGATTGGGACGGGTTTCTCCGTATCCGGCGTCTGGGCCGCGATCCAAGCCGGCGCCAGAAGCAGAAGCAGTAGCGACCCCAGGCTCGACAGAGCGATTGCCTGCCCGCGGCGACCGATTTTTGAATAGAGATACGACACAAAAAAGCCAGTTAAGCCCTTTGAAGCGATTGTCTTTTACGAATAAGCCGAGGGGAACATCACGGAAGTAACTTTCGTATCCTCAGTATGAAGAGAGGCGCCGGAACGAACCCTTCCCAATTTGGCTTCTCACCAATCTCGATCGGTCCCGTCTAAGACACTGAAATGGAGGTAATCATGAACCGTCATCGCCAATCTGCCACCTGGTTGGGAGTTGCCCTGGGAACGGTCTGCGCCCTGTTCATTCTCGCCCTTGGAGCTCATGCCTCCGACCATCGCGGCGCGCTGACTGAGGAATTCCATCAGACGTACGCCCTGACCGCCGACGGCCGGATTGAACTCGACAATATCAACGGCGACGTCCACATCTCCAGTTGGGACCAGAATCAAGTGAAAGTGGATGCCGTAAAGTACGCCGATACGAAAGAGCGCCTGGACGAGGCCAAGATCGAGATCGACTCCAGAAACAATTCCCTTTCGATTCGGACTAAGTATCCCGATCACAACCAGAGCTGGAATTGGGGCTCGCGCAACAATCCTGCCAGCGTTGAATACACGTTGACGGTGCCGCGCACCGCCCGCCTGGATGAGATCAAGCTGATTAACGGAGCCCTCGACATCAACGGTGTGAGTGGAGAAGTAAATGCCTCATGCATTAACGGGCATCTGGAAGCCCACAATCTGGCTGGGCGCGCCAGATTATCCACGATCAATGGGCACTTGGACGCACGCTTCGACCAGCTTGCAGGCTCTTCAGTGGAACTGAACTCAGTCAACGGTTCGGTGGAACTGACCATACCCTCGGACTCGAAAGCGGAGATCGAGGCCAGCACGGTTTCTGGCGGAATCAACAACGATTTCGGGCTGCATGTGAACCATCACCAGTTCGTGGGCCACAATCTGCGCGGAGAGCTGGGCAGCGGCGGAACCCGCATCAAGCTGTCAGATGTGAATGGAAGAATCGAGATTCGTCACGCGCAGGATGGCCGCGCTCTTAGCCCGGTGAAGGATCTCAGCCATCGCGATGGCGATGACGACAGCATTTAGCGGTTAATAAATCGTGTAACCCGGAAGGGGCGTGCGCAGGTCGGGCTTCGAAGCCATGAGCAGCAAAGCTCCCTCGCGTTTGAACGCGCGCAGATCGTCGAGACTATTGAACGACTTGGTTTTGTAATCATCCGGGGTAGGCGTGTCGTCGGGAATACGGCGCGCCTCCACGTCTTCGAACGCGTGCTTTTTAAGCAGTTCGACATACTCGGCCGTGGAGCGCACCTGTACCGGGACCTTCAGCTTGTCGACCCACTGCGGTGAGTAGACATTGTCTTTGTAGAGATTGATGAGAATAAATAGCCGCCCCCGCGGCGCCATCACACGGAATAACTCCATCAGCGCACGATCCTGGTCGGGATAGTAGTAGAACGACTCCACCGACAAGACCTTGTCGAAGAAGTTCTCTTCCCATGGAATCTGCTGGGCAGATCCCCATACGTACAGGATATTTTCGAAGTCTCTCGAGGCTTCGCGGGCCTGGCGGACCATTTCGTCAGACACGTCGAGACCGACGACTTGCCCGAACCCTTCCGGGCCTTCTCCCACGAGCCGTGCCAGCAGACGCGTGGCCCATCCGGAACCGCAGCCCAGATCGAGCGCGCGCTCGCCGGGGCGCAGATTCATCAGTCGAATCGTCTTCTCGGCGATGTCGAGATGATGGCGCTCCATCTTGGCGCCTTCACCGGCGGTCGCCCAGCGATTGAACTCGGATTGCAACTTCTCGTCGGGAGTTTGGGGTTTGTCAGACATTGGGTTTCCCGTAGCGCCGGCGCCTCGCCGCCACGACAGCCCCCGGGACGGCGGCGCTACGTATATGCTACAGTTTTTCTCCTCATGGCGACACGTCCTCAGAATCCATCGCCGGACGCCGATCCCGCATCGCTCTATTGCCCGAATTGCGCGGAAGAGGTGACTGATCCGCTGACCTGCGGGGACTGCTCTTCGGTGATCTGCCGGCGTTGCGGAACCGCACTCGAATCGTCAGACGAACTGGGAATCGGATAAATGGAACCGGTCCCAGACTTGCCGGCTATCGAAGCAAGTGTCTCAAATTCAGAAACTCCCAACGCAAAGCCGTCCGATTCAAAGCCCACGCTGGTTCGCGGACTCGGGCTGCTCGATTCGGTGCTGCTGCTGATCAGCGGCGTCATCGGGTCGTCGATTTTTCTTACGGCCAAAGACATCGCGGGCCCGTTGCCGCACCCTGTGCTGTTCCTGCTGGTATGGGTGTTGGGCGCTCTGATCTCGCTCTGCGCCTGCTTCGCGTTTGCCGAGCTGGGCTCGATGTTCCCCGATTCCGGCGGGCAGTATATCTATCTGCGCGAGGCCTACGGCGATCTGATCGCTTTTCTTTACGGCTGGATGCTGTTCAGCGTGGCCAATGGGGGTAGCATCGCCGCACTCTCAGTCGCATCGGCCGCTTACTTTGGGGAGATTTTTCCGGGGGTCTCACGCCATCATGTGGTCATGGCATTCGCCGGCATCGTGATAACCCGCGCACATCTGCTGGGATTGCTGCTGATCGCGGTTCTCACCCTCGTCAATGTGCTCGGACTCCGCTGGGGCGCATTGTTGCAGAATGTTTCTAGCGGGACGAAGTTCACGGCCATGGCGGTGTTCGTAATTTTGGGCTTTGCCATCGGCAAGGGTCACTGGTCGAACTTCCAGTCGCACGGAGTTGGCCTTACCATGGGGCTCGGGCCGGCGCAGTTAATCTCGGCGCTCGGTGTGGGAATGATCGCGGTGTTCTGGGCGTATGACGGCTGGGTATACATCACGTGGGTCGCCGGCGAAGTAAAGGACCCTCGACGAAACGTGCCGCTGGCCATGGTGCTGGGAGTGATCGCGGTGGGCGTGATTTACATTGCGATGAATCTGACTTACATATATGCGCTGCCGTTAAGAGAAATCGCCGCCCGCGAGACCATTGCGCATGCGGCAGCCGCTGCATTGTTCTCGCCGGGAGCCGCGGTGTGGCTGTCGCTGATGATCGCGATCTCCTGCTTCAGCGCGGCGGCAACCTGCACGCTTTCGGGCGGGCGCGTTTATCTCGCCATGGCGCGGGATGGCGTCTTTTTCAAGCGCATGGCTGCGATCCATCCGAAATGGCGAACGCCAGCGTTCAGCCTGATTGGACAAGGCATCTGGGCGGGGGCGCTCACGCTCAGCGGGCGCTACGACCAGCTTTATACCTATGTTATTTATGGCATGGTGCTGTCCTACACGCTTACGGTAATCGGCATGTTTCTGTTGCGCTGGAAGCGGCCGGAGATTCCGCGTCCTTATCGTTGCACGGGATATCCGTGGCTGCCCGCGATCTACGTGCTGATCGGCTCGGCGTGGACGCTGAACACCATCATCACACGGCCCACACAGGCGTTCTGGGGCACGACGATCGTCCTGGTTGGCGTGCCGGGATATTTGTATTGGAAACGCAGCAACCGAAAGGTTGCAGCAGTGGAGTAAACGATGTTTGAGCGGTATACGGAGAAAGTGCGAAGGGTAATTTTCTTCGCGAGGTACGCGGGGCGCCCGTTCGGCTTGCCGAGTTCCGCATGACTACGAATGTCCAGATCGCTGAGCAGAAGATTGTGCCGGTGAATCCGGCCACCGGCGAAGTTCTGCGCCAACTGGAGTGTGCAGGCGAAGCCGAGGTCGAGGCGGCCGTGGCGCGGGCGCGCGCGGCGCAGGCGGCATGGGCTGAACTGGGCCTGCGGCGGAGGATTGCCGTGCTGTGCGAGTTTCAGGCGAAGCTGCACGAGAGTAAATCCGGGATCGCGGCCGCCATCACGCGCGAAGCGGGCAAACCGCTGGTGGAGGCGCTGGTCACCGAAGTGCTGGTGGTGCTGGATGCGGCGCGATTTCTGATCGACAACGCTTGGGCGCTGCTGCGCGATGAGCGGGTGCCGCATGGCAATCTTGCTACCAAGCTCAAAAGCGGCTGGTTGGTACGCGAACCCCACGGTGTGATCGGAATCATCTCACCATGGAATTATCCTTTTTCGATTCCGGCGACGGAAACTTTGGCTGCGCTGGTGGCGGGGAACGCCGTGGTGCTGAAGCCATCAGAGTTGACGCCGCTGGTAGCTCTGGAACTGGCATCGTTGCTGCACGCGGCGGGAGTGCCCAGGGACGTGTTTCAGGTGGTAGTCGGCGAGGGCGCGGCCGGGGCGGCGCTTCTGCGTGCGCCGATCGATAAGTTGGTCTTCACGGGCAGCGTTGCGACCGGGACGCGTATCGGGGCTGCGGCGGCGGAGCGCTTGCTCCCAGTGGTGCTGGAGCTGGGTGGAAAGGATCCGATGCTCGTCCTCGAGGATGCCGACGTGGATGTGGCTTCGAGCGCGGCGGTGTGGGGAGCGTTCGTCAATGCGGGACAGGCGTGCCTGTCGGTGGAACGCTGCTACGTGCATCGCAGTCTGTACGAATCTTTTTCCAAATCGTGTGCGGAGAAGACGAAGCAGTTGCGCGTAGGCAATGGGATGGATGCTCAGACCGATGTGGGTCCGATGATCCATGAGCGCCAGCTGCGGATTGTGGAATCTCACGTGGAAGACGCGAAGGCGCGTGGAGCGCGGGTTCTGGCGGGCGGGGCGCGGTTGCCGGAACTCGGAGTAAATTTCTATGCTCCCACGGTGCTGGCCGATGTGACGCAGGACATGCGCATCATGCGCGAAGAAACTTTTGGTCCGGTGCTGCCGGTGATGGCATTCGACAGCGACGATGAGGCGATTCGGCTGGCTAACGATTCGGAATACGGGCTAGCGGCGAGCGTGTGGACGCGGGACCGAAAGCGCGGTGAACGTGTGGCACGGAGGATCCATGCGGGCACTGTCATGGTGAACGATGTGATTTCGTGCTTTGGCATCAGCGAGGCTCCGCACGGCGGCGTGAAGGCCAGCGGTGTAGGCCGCACGCACGGGCGCTTCGGGCTGGACGAAATGGTGAGGGTGAAATATCTGGATATCGACCGCATGCCGGGGATGAAGAAAGTCTGGTGGCATCGGTATGGCGAAAGCTTCGGTCGGCAGATGGAAGGCTTTTTGGATATGCAGTTCGCGCGCGGCATAGGAGCGCGGCTGCGTGGTGCGGTGAGAGCAGCGGGAGTGGTGAGACGGAAGCAGTTGTAGATGGCTCGGCGCTTCGCCCTGGCCGGACAGCCGAAGGCGGCTGTCTCCACATGAGCAATCGCCACTCAGTCGTCGACGCGATCGCCGCGGCTTGGGGGCTGCGAGACGACCAGGAAACGCACGGGACTGGAGGACGGGTTACGGATTTGATGGCGCGTGCCAGGCAGGATTCGTACTCCGCTGCCCGCGTGAATCAGCATGTTTTCACCATTGATTTCCATCAAAACTTCGCCGGTCAGAATGTAGAAGAATTGCTGAGAGCGCTCGTGGTGGTGGCGAATCTCGGCCGCGCCCGGGGGCATGAGCTCCTCAATCACGCTTAGTTGCTTATCTTTGACCAGATACCAGGCGTCGCAATCGACGCCCCATCGATAATGCTCGGCGTTGTCGCGGCTGACCATCGCCGGTTTGGGCGGACCTGCGTGAACTGAAGCGCGAATAGAATCTGGCTCGACTGAGCCTGCCTGATTAGGAACTGAATCAGAGAAATCGATGCGGGCTTTCCTCGCCATACTTTTCGTCTCCTAGCGTCCAGTGTAGTCTTGTCGCCATGAACAATCGTACCGAGGCGAACTTGGCCGGCGATCCAAAGCGGGAACTGTTGCGGCATACGCTGGCTACGATGGCCTATCGAGGTGGGAAAGTGGTGCGAAATGCACCCGACGGCTTTGCCGAATTTCAGGCAGGCGAAGGAGTGCGGAGGCCGGGCCAGATTCTGGCGCATGTGGGAGATCTGCTTGACTGGGCATTGTCGATTGCCATGGGGCAGCGGAAATGGCACGATTCGAAACCTTTGCCGTGGGACCAGGAAGTTGGTAGATTTTTCGCCAACCTCAGGAAGTTCGACGATTTTTTGGCTTCGAGAGAGCCGCTGCAGGCTTCGCCCGAGAAATTATTTCAAGGCCCGATTGCCGATGCGCTGACCCATGTCGGGCAGATCGCACTCCTGCGAAGGAGTGCCCGCGCTCCGGTGAAGGGCGAGAGTTATTATGAGGCTGAAATCGCGGTGGGGCGAGTGGGCGCCGATCAGGCGAAGCCGAAACGTGAGTTCTAGCCATCGGCGCGCCGGAATCGGCCTCGCTGCCGCATATGTTTCACCTGCAAAGTTTCGATACAATGAGCGCGTAAGGCCAATTTGGCGGCGTTTGGGCCGCTCGAACGAGGGGTACGTCATTGGCGACTGGCGAAGTGACCGCTTCTGGCTCGCAGAATATTCCGCAGCTTCCCAACCACAAGGTTAAGGTCAAGAAGGCGGGGCAGCGCGCCTGCAACGAGAAAAACGAAAAAGGCAAATTCTGCGGCGGGCATTTGAAGCGCTGGTTCTATACCACGGACGTTCTGGAACAAACTTGCGGCGACGCGGAAAAAGCCTGGGGCCCCGACGCGGAGGTCTACCGGTGCGAGCACTGCAAGACTCTTTATCTGCCGAATCCCGCGGAAGCGAAGGTTAACGTGGCCGGGCAGGGAATGATTTCTGTGTTCGGGTTGACGCTGCCGCCGAAGGAGAAGTGAGGAAGCTTCTAGCTACTAGCTTCTAGCTGCTAGCTATTGCGATCTTCTCCGGCATTTTGGTGATGCCCTGGGAACTGTGAGAGAGTGCTTGCGTCACCTGTTCCGTGATTACCCAGACAGAGCGCAGCCGAGCGTTGCTCGGCCGGACAGCCGAGGGTGGCTGTCTCCACATGAGTTTTGCTAGGAGGCTAGCAGCTAGAAGCCGTCTTTCATGCACACTCCCGACCTCATCTACGATTGGAACAGGATCTACCCGCCGGGCTTGAAACCGCATGGGCCGGTGTTGATTAATGACGAGACCCTGCGCGATGGACTGCAGTCCCCTTCGGTGCGCGATCCTTCGATTGCGGAAAAGATAGAGATCCTTCATTTAATGGAGGCGCTGGGGATTGATTCGCTCGATCTTGGGTTGCCGGGAGCTGGGCCTCGCGCCGTTGAGGCCGTGACTGCGCTGGCGCGTGAGATTGTCGCGCACAAGATGAAGATTCTCGCCAACTGCGCGGCGCGCACGCATGAGAACGACATTCGCCCAATTGCCGAGATCGTTCAGAAAACCGGGCTGCGCATCGAGGCTGCAACCTTTATCGGATCGAGCCCGATTCGAAGATTCACCGAAGGATGGACCGACGATTTTCTCCTGCACACCACGGAGAAGGCCGTACGGTATGCGGTCTCGCTGGGACTCGATGTCATGTATGTCACCGAAGATACAAGCCGCTGCGATCCGGAGACGGTGAAGCGGTTGTATGCGACGGCGATCAACTGCGGGGCACGGGCGATATGCATCTGCGATACGGCGGGGCACGCGACGCCCATGGGTGCGCTGGCGCTGGTGCGATTCGTGATTGAAGAAGTGGTGAAGCCGTCAGGTGAGAAGATTCGTGTGGACTGGCACGGACATAGCGACCGCGGCCTGGCGATTGCGAATTCGATGGCGGCGCTCATTGCCGGCGCGAATTGCGTGCATGGTTGCGCCATTGGCCTGGGCGAGCGCGTCGGCAATACGCAGATCGACCAGATGCTGGTCAACCTGAAGCTCATGGGAGTTCCGCCTTGGGAGGAACAGGACCTGACCAAATTGAAGCAGTATTGCCAGGCGGTGTCGCGAGCGACGGGCGTGCCGATTCCGGCGAATTATCCCGTAGTGGGAGACGATGCCTTCCGCACGGCGACCGGCGTTCACGCTTCCGCGATTATCAAGGCCTATCACAAAGACGATGTCACGCTGGCCAATACGGTGTATTCGGGCGTTCCCTCTCATGTGTTCGGGATGGAGCAGATCATTGACATCGGTCCGATGAGCGGGAAATCGAATGTGCTGTGGTGGCTTGAGCGGCGCGGTATTCCGGCCACGGATGAAGTCGTCGACCGCATCTATCAGCGGGCCAAGCAGAGCGATCACACGCTAAACGAGGCGGAAATTTTGGAATGCGTGCCGGCAGCGGCGCAGAAGAAGTAAGGCACGTGCCTCCTCTGCGACATGCGATTCTCGGGGCGGGTGGAGTTGGCGGCTTGATCGGCGCTTGCCTGGCGAAGTGCGGCGCGCCCGTTACGGTGGTCGTGAGGCCGGAATCGCTGGACCGGTATCCCGAACAGCTTCATCTAGAAAGCCCTTTCGGAAACTTCAGCGTTCCGGTTTCGCGCTCCGCTGAGGTTCCGGCTGTCGACGTCCTCTGGATCACCGTGAAGGCAACGCAACTGGACGGGGCTCTTGCCGCGCTCACGAAGCCCGAATCGTTGAGGGCGATCGTTCCTCTTTTGAACGGCATCGACCATCTTGCGGTGTTGCGCGCGAAGTATGGCACAGAGAAAGTCATTGCCGCGACGATTGCTGTCGAGACTGAACGTGTTGCGCCCGGCCGCATCGTGCACCGCTCTCCGTTTGCCCGTTTGAATGTGTCTTCGCGTGGGCGAGGTCTGCTCGGCGGCACTCTCGATGACTTTCAGAAAATGGGATTCGAGTGCCGCTTCATCGAGGACGAGCCAACTCTGATGTGGGGCAAGATTGTGTTCCTGGCGCCGTTTGCGCTGAGCACGACCGCTGCGAACAGGACTGTCGGCGAGATTTTGTCCGATCCGCATTGGCGGCGTCAGGGCGAGGCTTGTGTGCGCGAGGCATGCGCGGTGGCCCTGGCGGAGGGCGCCAAAGTAGATGCGGAATCGGTCCTCGCCTGGGTAGCGAAGACGCCGGCAAATATGCGCAGCTCCATGCAGAAAGATGTCGAGCGCGGTAATCCGCCGGAACTCGACGCGATCGCAGGCCCCATCCTGCGCGCCGCTGCGCGACACGGGATCGAAGTGCCGACGACGAAGAAGCTAGTGGCGGCGGTCGAGCGCAGAGCGGTCTCTTTGTCATCCTGATCGCAGTAGCGTCTTCGCAAAGCGAAGATGCTGTGGAGTCGAAGGACCCCTTCAATTGTGCGCTATTCGCGGCACGTCAGGAGTTCTTGTCCAGTTCAGGTGGTAGGGCGAGGGTGGAGTCGTAAAGAGAATTCCCCGCGAGGCCGGCAGTTGCCGCCAAATTGCAGTGATCCTTCGACTACGCCGCTGCTTCGCGTTCGCGAAGCACCAGCTTCGCTCAGGATGACGAAGCTGATTTGATGCTTAGCATGCCGTGACGCACGGCGTAACCAAAGGTACGACTCTCCGACCTAGGCAGTTACCTCCCTCCCGTAATCCACCGTTTCCCCACTAGCCAATCCCCATTCTGATCCGCGCATTGTAGACTTAGAAAATACTCATCATGAGCCCGACTCCCCCGCGCCCGGACTTGCCGGACCTTGCTGCTTCTGTGCAGCAGGAGGTGGCGCGTCTGGCGGCATCGCCGGAAGTGCGGTCGGCATTCAACTGGTTTCGCACCCAGGAACCGCAACTGGCGCACTGGCAGATGGAGATGGCGCGGATCCCGGCGCCTCCGTTTGGCGAGTCGGCGCGCGCGGCGTGGCTGGCGGAACGCTTTCGTGAAATCGGTTTGGACGATGTTCGCATCGACGATGTGGGCAATGTGTTCGGCGCGCATCCCGGATTTGGCCGGCGCTACGTGGCGCTAAGTGCGCACATCGATACAGTGTTCCCGGCGAACACGCCGCTGAATATCCGTCAGCAAGGAAGCCGCATCTACGGGCCGGGAGTTTCCGACAATGGCGCCGGCGTGGCGGCGCTGCTGGGAATTGCGGCGCTGCTGCGGACGGTTCGCATCCGGCACGCGCTGCCCTTTGTGTTTATCGGGAATGTTGGCGAAGAGGGCGAGGGCGACCTGCGCGGCATGCGGCACATTTTTTCGACGCCGCGCTGGAAGGATTCGATTGCCTACAGCCTGGTGCTCGACGGGGCGGGATCTGACACGATCGTGGCCGAAGCGTTGGGGAGTCGGCGTTTTGAAGTGATCGTGCGCGGGCCAGGCGGGCACTCGTGGAGCGATTTTGGCGCGCCCAACCCAATTGTGATTCTGGCCAAGGCGATCGAAGCTTTCACCGCGACGCCGGTTCCGACCGCGCCCAAAACGACGTTCAACATAGGAGTGATTCGTGGCGGAACCTCGGTGAATTCGATTCCCGAGTCAGCCAGCATGAAGGTGGATATCCGCTCGACCTCGATGACGGAGATGGAGCGATTGGAGCAGTCGCTCCGCCTGTCGTTGAACCGCGCTGTCGAAGACGAAACCGTGGCCGCGGAGATGCGATCTTCCGTACAGAAGCGGCCGGCCGGCGTGAGTTGCGAAGTGCTGGTGATCGGAAACCGGCCGGCGGGCGAGTTGCGGGCGGGAGCGCGGATTTTGCAGGTTGTGCGGGCGGTGGATGCGCAGCTGTCGAACGCGGCGCAGGTGCAGCGGGCCTCGACCGATGCGAACGTTCCGCTATCCCTGGGGCAGGAAGCGGTTGCCATTGGTGGCGGCGGGTCGGGCGGCGGGGCACATACTTTGCAGGAGTGGTTTGACTGCAACGGCCGCGAGCTCGGTTTGAAGCGGATTTTGCTGACCATGCTCGCGCTGGGTGGGGTGGGGAGTGACTCTGAGGCCAGGGGGTCTTCATAATAATGTTGAAACGGCATGTCCGGTTAGCCTCAGGGGCTAAAGCCCAGAATTTTTAGCGTGCTTATCGGCACGGCTGAAGCCGTGCCCTTCCCAAGGCAATTCCTGCGATTCGCTGGCCGATTTCCAGCCTTCCCGATCTTGCCGACTCAAGTCCTGGCATCCGCTTTTTTGCTGTGTTCGCTCGTGATACTCGGCGTGACATGTGAGGCGCAGAGTCCCGCTGACAACGCAACCACCGAGGGCAGGCCGAGGGCGGACCTTACTCCGGCAGACACTATTAAGGCGGACATCATTTTTGAGCACGGGAATATTTATACGGGCGTGCCGGCCAATGCACAGTTCAGTTCGATTCTGCGCGAGGAAGCCATTGCGGTGCGCGGCGATCGTATCCAGGCGGTGGGCAAGAACGCCGATATCGAGAAGCTGAAGGGGCCGCAGACTCAGGTGGTCGACCTGGGTGGACACTTCGTCATGCCCGGATTTAATGACGCTCACCTCCATCTGGACGATGCGGGTATGACGAAGATGAGTGTCGATCTAACGGGCGTGAAGTCTCTGGATGAGTTGCGTGCGCGTCTCGCGAAAAAAGTGGAGGGGTCGAAGGCGGGAGACTGGATACTGGGATCGGGCTGGGACGAAACGCTTTGGCCGGTCAAAGTCACGCCCACGCGATGGGACCTGGACGAAGTATCGGATGGCCATCCTGTATTCCTGGTACGGATCGACGGGCACATTGCAGTCGCTAACACCCGCGCTTTGCAGTTGGGCAGCCTCACACTAGCCAGCCGCAATCCCCAGGGCGGGCAGATCGACCGAAATCAGAACGGAGAACCCACAGGCATTCTGCGGGAAACGGCGCAGGCTGCGATTCTGGAAGTGATTCCGAAGCCAAGCCATCGGCTGCGCCGGGAGGGCCTTGAGCTCGCGCTCGCCGATCTCGCCGAGCATGGCGTAACTTCCGCGCAGGATTATTCGCCAGTGTGGGAAAATTTTCAGATTTACGAAGAACTGGAAAAAGAAGGCAAGTTGACGGCGCGGATCTCGGAATGGTTGCCATTTGACGATCCGGTGCAAGAGTTGAACCGGAAGCGCGACTCGCATCCGCAGTCGGACTTGATGCTGCACACCGGAATGTTGAAAGGATTCATGGACGGCTCTCTGGGATCGCACACGGCGGCGCTGCTGGAGCCTTATGCGGACGATCCTAAGAACTCCGGCTTGCCGCGATACGAAGCGGCCAAGCTGAACGAGATGACCAAAGAGCGCGTGCTGGCGGGCTACCAGATTGGCTTTCATGCGATCGGCGACAAAGGCGTGCAGATGGCGCTCGATGCCTTTGCCGAAGCGGAAAAGGCTGCGCGCGATGCGCACGCCAAAGCGCCCAATGGAGGCGACGATTTTCGTCTGCGGATCGAGCACGCTCAGGTGACTACTCCTGTACAGATCGGCCTATTCAAAGGAATGAAAGTGATTGCTTCCATGCAGCCGAGTCATTTGCTCTCCGACATGCGTTGGGCGCAGGATCGGCTGGGACCGAGACGAGCGGCAACTTCCTATGCCTGGCTGGCTTTCGTGAATAAAGGCGTGACGCTGGCCTTTGGGACGGACTATCCATGGAACCGGTCACGCCGTTCCGGGGACTTTACGCTGCCGTCACACGCAAGAGCGCAGATGGCAAGCAGGAGTATTTTCCCGAGCAGCGGCTCACCATGGATCAGGCAATTGCCGCCTACACTACGGGTTCGGCCTTTGCCGAATTCGAAGAGAAAGAAAAAGGCAAACTGGATCCGGGAATGCTGGCGGATTTTGTCATACTCGACCGCGATGTGACGGCGGCCTCGCCAGAAAAGATACTCACCACCAAGGTGCTGCGTACGGTGGTGGGTGGGAAAACGGTGTACGAAGCGAAGTGAAAACCCTGCGTAGAGACCTTGCTTGCAACGTCTTCTGCTGATGGCGAGGGCGAGACGTTGCAAGCAACGTCTCTACGTAAGCTAAATCCCCAGCGCATAAAACGGTTTTGCAGGTTTCTGCGTCTAATAGCCGTAGGCCGCAGCGTGAACTACCCGCGGACGCGCGTTCGGCCACATGCTTCAAATGGGTATACTATAAAGGTTTAAACAGTTTCGGAGGAAGTAGACATGGATTCGGGCGCAATGTGGATGCGCATGAAGGCTCATCGCTGGGCCTACACGCTCAGTATTCTGGCAACGCTTTCGGTGGGCATTCTGATTGGGACGGTCGTTTCCTACGGGGTTAAAGGAAAAGAAGGGCAAAAGAGCGATGCAACACCGCTCAGTCTGCCCTCGCCGCAGCAGATGTCGAACACGTTTTCGCAGATTGCGAAGCAGCTGGAGCCGAGCGTGGTCAACATCAATACGGAATCGACCATCAAGAACATGCGGCGCCGCCGTGGACAGAATCCCGACGACGATGACAGCGGCGGTGGCGGCGGCTTGGACGACTTTTTCAACCACTTTTTCGGCGGTCCCGGCGGCCAGGCAGTGCCCGGTGGACCGGGGCGAAGGGGCGATTCGCGAACGATCCCTGGGTTCAGGCGTGATCGTCGATCCTAAGGGATACATCGTTACCAACCGCCACGTAGTGGAGAAGGCGGATCGCATTCGGGTCCGTCTCGAAGATGATCCGCCGGGCGTGCAGCATGATGCCAAAGTCATCGGCACCGATCAGGAAACGGACCTGGCGGTGATCAAGGTTGAAGTGAACCGCATCCTGCCGTCCGCGAAGATGGGCAATTCCGACAGTATGCAGGTGGGCGACTGGGTTCTGGCTGTGGGCAGCCCGTTCGGATTATCGGAGACGGTCACGGCGGGAATCGTTTCGGCCAAAGGGCGTGACATCGTCCCGGGGCGTCAGTTCCAGACTTTCATCCAGACCGATGCCGCGATCAATCCCGGCAATTCGGGCGGACCGCTGGTGAATATGAACGGCGAAGTGATCGGCATCAACACCGCAATTCTGAGCGAGACCAACGCCTACGCGGGTGTGGGTTTTGCGCTCCCCTCGAAAACCGTGGTGGAGGTTTACAACCAGTTGACCGGGCCGGAGCACAAGGTCTCGCGCGGTTCGATCGGCATCATGTTTGACGCGGTTGAGAACCCGGCCATTGCCCGCGTATATGGTTCAGGAAGCGGTGTGACCGTCTCCAGCGTGGTGGCGGGTAGTCCGGCCGACCAGGCAGGGTTGAAAGTGGGCGACACGATTATCAGCGTGGACGGCAAGAAAGTCAGCAAGGGTTCTGAACTGGTGGCCGACATCGCCTCGCGAAAGCCGGGGTCGAAGGTGAATCTGAGCTTCCTGCGCAATGGCAAATCACAGGAAACATCCGTGACCATCGCCGACCGCGCCAAGCTGTTTGCCGCTCGCCTCGGGGATGAGCAGGGAAACGAGGATGAAAGCACTCCCAAGCAAAGCAAATTCGGCGTGACCGTCCGCAAAGTGACGCCGGAAATGGCCGATCGCCTCGACATGGCCGCAGGCAGGGGCGTGATCGTACAGGACGTGAAGCCCGGGTCTTTTGCCGAAGATGTGAACCTGGGACGCGGCGACATCGTCCTGGAAGTGAATAAGCAGCCGGTCAATAGCGAGGAAGAATTCGCCCGGATCGAGTCGAGCATGAAGAGCGGCCAGGACGTCGTGTTCCTGGTGCGGTCCCGAGGTTCATCGCGGCAGGATGGAACCATCTTTCTGGCGGGTACACTTCCGTAACTGAAACAAGCCCAACGAACACTGGCATTGCAACGTCCAATCGAGGATGATTACAGGGCCAGCGTGGTTGGGCTTTTCATTTTGAAGTCAAAGGTTTTCGCGTTGAGAGTTTGGACTGAAATCCGGAGAGTCGGATTCACGGCAATTTGCATGCTGGGGGCTTGCGCTTTCTCGGCAGTGAATGCGCGCGCAAGTTCGCCCGGCGATACCGACGCGACTAAGCCTGTTACTACAAAAACCGTCGTCCACAAGAATAACAAGAGCCCGACGAGTTCTGCCAGCGGAACGAAGCCGACGACCAGCACGCATACAGCCTCGAAAGGAAAACGCTCACGCAGAAAGCGTGTCCGCGGCCAGCAAAAAATTGATTCCGAGAGAGCGCAGGCCATTCAGGAAGCCCTGATCCGCCAGCATTACCTGAGCGGAGAAGCTACCGGCACCTGGAATCAGGCCAGCGAGGCGGCCATGCGCCGCTATCAGGCTGACAATGGATGGCAGAGCAAGACGGTGCCTGACTCGCGGGCGCTGATCAAACTGGGTCTGGGGCCAAGTAAGGACCATCTGTTAAATCCTGAGAGCGCCATGACCACCGCGCCGGACCCGCCACGAGCCGAGCCCATGCCCACGGCCTCGCACACTGCGGCTCCCACCTCGGACCCCGCGCCCCCTCCGAGTTCCAATCCGAATGATACGTCCCGCCCGCAGTAAGAATCAGGTTTAAGCATCCGATTGTCATCCTGAGCGTAGCGCCCACTTCGCAAAGCGAAGCGGGCACGGAGTCGAAGGACCCCTTGTACTTCGCGCCATTGATGGCTTGTGAAGGAGTTCTCACTGAATTTCAGTAACCGGACAAGCAGCAAGCAGCACTAGTTCTTCCGGTAGCTCGTGATCACTGGCCGCGGGAAGTATGGCAGTGGCTGGTTGCCGATGATGGCGCGGGGATTGCCTTCGACCATGGCCTCGGCAGTTTCTTGGCCGCAGACTTTGGCAGCGGCGTCGCGCGCCGTGGAGAGAACCGGGACTCGCTTTTCCGTGTCATGCGCATCGGTAGAGAGCACGTGGACGGCCCGGTGTTCGAGCAGCCATAGCGCGGCGCGGCGCGTCTGTTCGCCCCAGAACCCAGTCAGTGCCGAGCCCGTCATCTGAACGACGCAGCCCTGCTCGGCCCATTCCGCCACCCGCTGCAGGCTCTCGCGCAGAATTGGATTGCGCTCCGGATGAGTGATGATGGGCGTAATTCCCAGGTCCGCCAATTGTTTTAGAAATGAATCGGTGGTCTGCTGGGGAACACTGTAGTTGCTGAACTCAACCAGCAGGTAGCGCGTGCCTTCGATAACGTAACGGGTGGGATGAGCTTTTGCGTCCTGCAGGTTGTCGTAGGACAGGTGAAAGTCGCAGCCCAGGCTGAGTTTTGGCGCGTCGCCGATGAGTTGTTGAAGATGTGAGAGCAACCCCTGCAGGTACTCCCGATCATAGTGATAACGATCGTTGGCGTGGGGCGTGGCGACCATGTGAGTGATGCCGTCGGCGGCCGCGGCGCGGCACATGGCGACCGAGACGTCCCATGATTTCGGGCCGTCGTCTACTTCTGGAAGGATGTGGGAATGAATGTCGACCACAATTGTAGAACCCAAGCCCCGCCCACGGTTGCGTCTGACTTGATTTAAGCAGATTCGCACGGAAAGTCCAAGAGGGCGCGGCAGCTGGTAGATTATTGTCATCCCCGAGCTTAGAAGTGATGTCGAGCCCAACTCCGATTGCGATCGCTACTTTGGTTGGAGTGACTCTGTGCTGGCTCTTTTTCGTCGGCATTTTTCTGCTCCGCAAACGCCCTCCGAAAGCACCTGAGGCGAAGCGAGCCCAGATCGCAAACTTGGGCATTATCCTGCAAATGTTCGGTTATTTTCTGGCGTTTTTCCAACCTCCCTGGGAGCCTTTCCTGCCGCCGGTTGGATTTCTCTCAGGAGTCCGTGGAATCGTATTCGCTGTGTTTGCCGTGGCCATCGCGGCCGGATCGGGTTGGCTGGTTGAAACCGCAATCCGCACGCTGGGGAAGCAGTGGGCACTGCGGGCGCGGCTGGTCGAAGGCCATGAGCTAATCACGGTGGGCCCTTACGCCCACGTTCGGAATCCGATTTACACGGGCATGTTCGGGATGCTGATCGCAACCGGGCTGGCGATGGAACACTGGACCGCTCTCATAGCAGCAATCGTGTTTTTTGCTGTGGGCACGGTGATTCGGGTACGCAGCGAAGAGAAGTTACTACGCAGCGAGTTTGGCAAAGAATTCGACGATTACGCGGGGCGAGTCCCGGCGGTGCTGCCGGGGATTTTCTGAGGTCTGCGCGCGTAGAAGATGCTCAATCAATGTGAAGGAATCGATGGCCTGAGGTTTGCGGTGCAGCACTAGTGTGATTCAGCAGTGGGTTTGCTTCCCTCACCAGATAGTCGAGAGTGCACGTGAATTCCGGATTTCGCGGTCGGCGGTGAGAAGCGGAATATCTTCCACGAGAGCGGTGGCTCCGATGATGCGGTCGGCAGGATCGTTCGGATAGCCCGCGGGTAGTTCGAACGCTTGCAATGCAATGTTGCCCGTGATCGGAAACACGACGAAATGGCGCTCCACTTCGGGCAGAAAAGTCTCAAGGCCAGGCGTCAAGCGAATTCGTCCACGACTCGCAAGCAACGCGATTTCGAAGAGAGTGATGGCGGAAACGGCCAGGCCGTCGTCTTTCGTACGTGCTTCCCCAATCGCAGCATGCGCCCTTGGAGTTATCCGACTGTAATCTTGGGCGAGCCAAATCACTACGTGGGTGTCCAGCAGGATCAATAAAGATTGCCCCACTCTTCGGGTGTGAGTGCCGGGGAGACAATGTCCCCCTTGATTTCAATTTTGCCTTTCCCCTTGAAGAAGCCGAAGATGTCGTCCTTTTCCTTGCCGACGGGGACGAGCTTTGCCACGGGCTTGCCTCGCTTGGTAATGAGCACGGCTTGGCGCTTCGACTGGACTTCATCCATGACCGCCAGACAATGGATTTTGAACACCCCAGCTGCCATCTTTTTCATCGATCGATACCCTTTCGACCATGGTCATTATACCATGGTCATGTGCCTTGTGCTCGCCGGATAATACTCCCGATCAGCGAGTTCTCATTCTGTAGCAGTCTTTGCGCTTCCTCGAAGGCAGGAACCGACCGGTTGAGCTCGCATGCCCACCGGAGCAGTATTGCCATCTTTTCCTCAAAATCGCCGTCGCCCCACGGACTTGACCTGACGATGACTCGACCTGATTTTTAATGTTCGGAACCGAAAAGGCGGTTCTTATCGGAGTCGTGCAGTGAGGATTCTGTCTCCCGATAGGCGGCGCGGTTGATTCCCTCGACAAGGGGTTCGCGGGCTTCATCCGGAGTCATATTCATCCAGCATTTCCGTATCTGTCGCGGATGAAATCCGCAATTCCGCCATAGGCTGTGCGCAGCGTCTTTTCATCCGGCAAAAACACTATGCGGAAGTGCTGCGTCCCGGGTTTCTGGCCGAATCCGGAACCATGGACGACCATGACGTGCTTCTGGCGGATGAGTTCTTTGACAAAAATCTCGTCGCTCTCGGGAATGTCGATGCTAGGGAAAGCGTAGAACGCGCCGCGCGGGGCGACGCAGCTTACGCGCGGGGTTGCCTCGCACCATTTCTGAGTGAGATCGCGACGGGAGCGCAGTTTGCGTTGCACTTCGACGAGATGGTCCTGCGGACCTTCGAGTGCGGGCTTGATTGCGTACTGCTCGGGATGGTTGGCGCAGAGGCGCGCTCGCAGCAGCCGGTGCACGCCCTCGGTGTAGGTCTTTACCGCAGCGGCGTCGCCGGAAACGATGCCCCATCCGATGCGCCATCCGGGAACGAGATAGTTCTTCGACATTCCGCCGAAAGTTACGCAGGGCACGTCGGGCGCGACCGAGGCGAAGGCGATGTGCGGGGTGCCGTCGAGAATTAACTTGTCGTAGATCTCGTCGGAAAAGACGATCAGGTTGTGACGGCGCGCGAGATCGGCAATTCGCTCCAGCATCTCGCGCGTGCACAGCGAGCCGGTAGGATTGTTGGGGTTAATGAGTACGATGCCGCGGGTGCGCGGCGTGAGCTTGCGTTCAATGTCGGCCAGTTCGGGCTGCCAGTCGTCATCTTCGTTCAGGTCGTAGGCGTTGATCTCGATGCCAAGCTTGCACAGCACCGCGGAGTAGAGCGGATAGTCGGGCTTCGGCGTAAGGATGTCTTCGCCGGGATTGACCAGCGCGGAGATGCAGAGATCGACCGTTTCGCTGACGCCGGAGGTGACGAAAACATCGCGCACGGTCGCGATGCCTTTGCGCTCGGCCTCACCGCGAATTGCTTCGAGCGCTTCCGGAATGCCGGGGGATGGCGCGTATCCGTTCTTGCCGTCGCGCATGGCCTTGTAGACGGCTTCGATGATGTGCGCCGGAGTTTGGAAATCGAAGTTTAGCGGGTCGCCGACGTTGAGCGGCAGAACTTTGTGTCCCTGTTGAATGACTTCGTCGGCCACGCAGGCCAGGTCGCGGATGGCGTAGCGGACATTGTCGAGACGGGCGGCGGCGGATATCTCGCGGACTTGGGTGGAGGGCATCAATCAAATTCTAACCGCAGAGTACGCGGAGGACGCAGAGAAATAACGAGCGACAAAACTTTAACCACAGAGGGCAGAGGGATCACAGAGGAACCCTGATTCAGAATCCTCTGGGTGTCTCTGTGTCCTCTGTGGTTATGAATTTAGTCTTCCCGGTCGATCTGCGCTTTCTGCAGTTTGTCCGAATAATCCACATAGACCGACTTCCATTCCGTATAAAAATCAATCGCGCCGATTCCGCCTTCGCGATGACCGTTCCCCGTTGCCTTCGTGCCGCCGAAGGGAAGATGTACTTCGGCGCCGATCGTAGGCGCGTTGATGTAGGTGATGCCGGCATACAGGTCGCGAATCGCGGAGAAAGCTTTGTTCACGTCTTTGGTGTAGAGCGCGGACGACAGTCCATATTCAATCCCGTTGGCGATTTCGATAGCGTCTTCTAAATCTTCACACGGGATGATCGAGACGACGGGGCCAAAGATTTCTTCCTGCGCGATCCGCATTTTGGGATCAACGTCAGTAAAGACCGTCGGCTCCATGAACCAGCCATACCGGTACTCGTCCTGGTCGAGGCGATTGCCGCCGCATTCCAGCTTCGCGCCTTCGTTCTTGCCAATGTCCACGTAGCTCAGGTCGGTCTGAAGCTGTTTTTCGTTGATGGCGGGGCCCATCTGCACGGTTTCATCCAGGCCATTGCCAACTTTCAGCTTCTTCGCGCGATCAACGTAGCGCTCCACGAATTCACGGTACACGCCTTTCTGCACGATGATCCGGCTGGTCGCGGTGCAGCGCTGTCCGGTGGTGCCGAAGCCGCCCCAGAGGCCGCCTTCGATGGCGAGGTCGAGGTTCGCGTCAGCGAGCACGATCATGGGATTCTTGCCGCCCAGTTCGAGCGAGCAATGCTTGAAACTCTTCGCCGCGATGCCGCCGATAATGCGTCCCACGGCAGACGATCCCGTCAGCGAAATGGCGCTAACGTCGGCATGCTCGGCGAGCGGGGTGCCGACTTCAGCGCCAAATCCGCTGACCACATTGATCACGCCCTTGGGCAGGCCGGCGTCAGTGAGAGCACGCACCAGGTTAAACGTAGAGAGCGGGGTATCCTGCGCAGGCTTAATGACGCAGGTGTTGCCGCAGACAATCGCCGGCAAAAGCTTCCACGACGAAATCGCCATAGGAAAGTTCCACGGCGTGATCATGCCGCAGACGCCGATCGGCTGCCGCACGGCCATGGCAAATTTGTTGGGCATCTCCGACGGCACGGTAGGACCGAACATGCGGCGGCCTTCGCCGGCGTTGTAGTAGGCGGCGTCAATGGCTTCCTGCACGTCGCCGCGAGTTTCGGCGAGAACCTTCCCCATTTCACGGGTCATCTCGCGGGCATAGTCCTCCTTCCGCTCGATCAAAATCTCGGCTACGCGGAACACTATTTCGGCGCGACGGGGGGCGGGAACCAGCCGCCACTTGATGAAGGCGCGCTTGGCGGCGGCGACTGCGGCATCCACGTCGGCCTTGGCCGATTTCTGGAAGATACCGACCAGATCACGAGTGTCGGCGGGATTGCGGTTTTCGAAGGTTTCGCCCGTCGATGCCTCGACCCATTCACCGTCAATGAAGTTCTTAAAAACTTTAGTCGGACCGTAGCTGAGGGTAGCCGGAGTGGTCAAAGTATCGGTTGCCATAACTTCTCCTCATAAATGCCTAAGAACTTGATGCTACAACCCGCAACGAAGGTGCGGCAAGGGAACGGGCTTCCGGTCGGTGCCATTCTCGGTTGAGTTGTCGGAAGCAGAGCCGCCGCGAGCCGCCGAAAGGTGGAATTGCCCCCACACCAAGGTAACGTCCCAAACTGATTACGTATTCTTTCCTCCGTTTTGCTTGTGCTAACGTTTGATCTACCCCATATTTACTGAGGTTTTCGGTCCACGTGTCTTCTGACAATCGCAAACCGGGGATCCACGTTGCCTGGACGACGGTCACATACCGCAGCGTCGTGCTGCTGATTCTGGCTGTCGTCGCGGTGTTCTTCATTGTGATGCGCGTAGCATTTCCGCAGTTCACCGAGAACAGCCTGAAGTCGGGGCAAAACGTAGCCAGTAAGGTGCTGGAGCGCGTGGCAGGTATGGCTCCGGTGACCGGTTCAGGAGTTTTGACGGCGCAGCAGGCGCACTTCACTGCTCTGGACGGCACGGTGCGCGTGAAGAAGGGCAACGGAAACAGCTGGGTAAAGGCCGACTATAGCATCCCTCTGGAAAAAGGCGACGTGGTGCAGACCGGCTCGGAAGGTATGGCGAAGGTCGTCTTCAACGACGGCACCAGTTACACCGTGAAGCAAGATTCGCTGATTGTGATCGAAGAGAACTCCGCCAATGACCAGCAGCAGACCAATGTGGCGGTGGCGGTCAGCACAGGAACGGTGGACCTCTCGACCGCGACCTATAGTCAGGGTTCGAGGTCGCAGGTGATCGTGGCGGGTGCCACGGCTTCGCTCTCTCCAGAGTCGACGGCGCAAGTGCATAACGATCCCAAGTCGGACCAGCACGAAATCCTGATGAAAAAAGGATCGGGCGAGGTCACGCGCAATGGCGAAACCGTGAAACTGGCCAACTGGGAGAAAGTCAGCTTCCAGGGCAAGCAATCGCACCTCGAGAAGGCCAAGGAGACTGGTCCACCCACGCCCATCGCGCCAGCCAACATGGCGCCACTGTTTTCCGCGGGCGAGGCCACCAAAGACGTGGCATTTTCCTGGACCCCGATGGCGAATGCAGTTGGTTACCGTCTGCGCCTCTCCCGCAACCCTTATTTTTCTTCTACACTGGTTGACAAGAGGGTTAATACAGCGGCGGTAACCGTCACCAGCCTGGGAGAAGGGGCCTATTACTGGATGGTGCAGTCCTATGACCCGGCCGGGAAAGAATCGGTCGAAAGTGAAAAAAACCGCTTCACCATTATCTCCAAAGGCAAGCAGACGGAGGCCATCGAACTGGAACTGGATCCGTTCGTCCAGCACGGGCACGTGATTGAAGTGACGGGCAAGACCCAGACCGGGGCGCGGGTCATGGTGAATGGCAGCGAAGTGCCGATGGTCAACCCAGACGGCGGTTTCCATTACTTCACGCCGCCTCTGCCCACCGGAGAAGCTGTAATTACGGTGACCGCGCAAACGGCGCAGGGCGGGGTGAATACGCAGCAGCAAAAGATCATTATCCAATAGGGAGCCTCGCGGCGCGTCTTGGAGAAGGCCTGTTGGGCAGGAACTTTCGGTCGGGGCAGGGGTGCCTGGCATCCCGTAGAATGATGATAGCCCGCACCCGACAGAAAAAATAGGATTCCGGGGTATATCCCCGGAAAGCAGCACGTCGAAAGACGCGGGAATATTTCGTCATGTCAAAGAACGGATTTCATTCAGGCTCGTCGCGCAGTCACAACCTCCGGTCGCTGTTCAGCATATTCTCCAGCGATCTGGCCATCGACCTCGGCACTGCCAACACGCTGGTGTATGCGCGCGGCAAGGGCATTGTCGTGAACGAGCCCTCGATCGTCGCCATCAACAAGAATACGGGTGAAGTTGAGGCCGTCGGCAAAGAGGCGAAAGAGATGCTGGGACGCACCCCCGGCAACATCGTCGCCATCAAGCCCATGAAGGATGGAGTGATCGCCGACTTCAAAGTTACCGAGAAGATGCTGAATTACTTCATCCAGAAGGCCCACAATCGCAAGATGCTGGTGCATCCGCGCATTGTGATCGGCGTGCCCTCGGAGATTACGCAGGTGGAAAAGCGCGCGGTCATGGATTCCGCATATCGCGCCAAGGCCAGCGAAGTGCATCTGGTCGAGCAGGCCATGGTTGCGGCGATTGGGGCGGGCTTACCCATCACCGAGCCCAGTGGCAACATGGTCGTCGACATCGGCGGCGGCACCACCGACATCGCGGTGATCTCGCTGAGCGGCATCGTGTATTCGCGTTCCGTGCGCATGGCGGGCAACCAGATGGACGAAGCCGTCATGAATTATCTGAAGCGGAAATACAACTTGCTGATCGGCGAACGCACCGCCGAGCAGATCAAAATGGAAATCGGTTCGGCACACCAACTCGACAAGCCCATGACTATGGAGATCAAGGGCCGCAACCTGATCGAAGGCGTGCCCAAAACGATTACGGTCGACGACGGCGAAATCCGAGAGGCCCTCAGCGAATGCGTTTCGACCATCATGAACGCGATCCGCGTGGCCCTGGAGCGGACGCCCCCCGAGCTTTCGGCCGACATCAGTGACCGCGGCATCGTGCTTACCGGCGGCGGCGCGCTGCTCAAGAACCTCGACAAGCGCATCCGCGAAGAAACCGGGTTGCCGGTTTCGATCGCCGACGACCCCTTGTGCAGCGTGGTGCTGGGCACGGGCAAAATGCTCAGCGATTTCAAGCTGTTAAGGAAGATCTCGATCGAGTAGATGTTTCGGGGTGAGGGTTTCAAGGTTTCAGAGTTTCAAGGTTTCACGTCGAGCGTCGGCGCGAATGTTTTGAAACCTTGCAACTTTGAAACCTTGAAACTTTGAAACTGGTTTTTTATGGAATCTGTCCTCGGCCGTTACCGCAACCTGATCATTCTTGTGGGAGTGTTGTTTCTGCAAGTGCTCGGGCTGGCGATGCAGGTGAAGAAAAACGGTACTGATGAGGAGAAAACACGTCTGATTCGCATTTGGGTCGTGGACACGATTACTCCTTTCGAGCGCGCTCTGGTGTGGACTCAGAACGGCAGCGGCGATCTCTGGCACAACTACTTTTATCTGCGCGGAGTGCGCGCCGAGAACCGGCAGCTGAAGGATCAGATTGAGCAAATGCGCCTGCAACAGGTTCGCCTTGCCGACGACGCCGCCCAGGCACGGCGCCTGCAAACCCTTCTCGCATTCAAAGAACAATTCATCTCGCACACCGTGGCCGCGCAGGTGATCGGCTCCAGCGGCAGCGATCTTTCCCGCATCATCTATATCGACAAAGGAGAGAAGGCAGGCATACAACGTGACATGGCCGTCATGACCTCCGACGGCATTGTGGGGAAGGTGCTGCTGGTTTATCCATCGGTCGCGCAAGTGTTGCTAATCAACGATCAAAGCAGCGGCGTGGGCGCCCTGCTCGAAAAAACGCGCCTGCAGGGCGTGCTCCGCGGCACTGCGAATGGCGAGGTCGTGCTGGAGCGAGTGATGAGCGACGAGCAGGTTTCGCCCGGCGAAACCCTGCTGACTAGCGGCGGCGATCAGATCTTCCCCAAGGGCCTTCCTATCGGAACGGTGATGAAGGTGGGAAGCGGCAGGGATTTGTTTCTGAATATCAAAATCAAGCCCGCCGCCGACCTCAGCAAACTGGAAGAAGTTCTGGTGCTGGTGGAGAAACAGGAGCGGCAGGCTCCGGCAGAAGACGCGGTTCGAATGCGTGCTTCGGATATCCTGGCGCAACGACTGCCGTCCGTGCCCGCCAAGGCCGCCGCGGATGCAAAAGCTGCCGCCGGCGCTCCGGGGATTACTGCTGTCGGCTCTGCGGCGACGCAAACCAAGGCGCAAATCAAGCAGCAGCCGGGAACCGTGACGAAGCCCCAAGGTCTGTCAGATTCGGCCAAGCCGGCGTCCGCTGCGAAAGCCGGAATCCAAGGGTCGCCTGCCACAGCGGTTGCCAGACCCGCCAAAAACCAAGCTGCTACCGGCGTTCATATCACCGCACTGCCGGAGCAGCCGATGAAGCTGGCTGACCCCGGTTCCGTCATGCCGAAGACGCCGGATAGCGCCGTTGTTCCAGTCAACGGAGGGCAGCCGGACGCCTCCCAGGCCAATCGGCCAAGTGCGCAGCCGAAACCGACTACACCGTCCACACCGCCGCAGGCCGACTCTCACCCTCCGGCCGTTGAGAGTAACCCACAATAGCGTGCCCATTACCTACACATCCGGGGAGCAGGTTGAGGTCTACCGATTCAGTATCCCGGTAACGATCGGCGTTCCCTTGCTGGCGCTCTTTGTGCAGGCGTTTGTGCCACTGCGGTTTCCCCGTTTCGCGGTTTACATCGACCTGCCCTTGCTAGTGACGATCTTCTTTGCCATGGCGCGCCGCAATCCAATTTCGGGTCTGCTCACTGGAGCCGTCATCGGCCTGGCGCAGGACATGCTGGGCCACAATCCAATCGGAATTTACGGAATCGCGAAAACTGTCGTCGGCTATGGAGCTTCGTCGCTGGGTGTAAAACTCGACGTGGAAAACGCTGGAGCGAGACTGCTGGTGACGTTGGGGTTTTATTTCGTGCACGCTGCAGTCTACTTCACCGTAGCCCACGGACTCGTCAACATGACCCAGACCTTTAGTTGGGCCCATGGCGTTCTGGCAGGCTTGGCAAACGCTTTTTTGGGGGTCATGTTGTACTTTGTGCTAGATAAGTTCAAGCAGAGAACCTGAAACCGAGGTCGATGGTTGCAGGTCGATGGTCGTTGGGCAGTCACGCCAAGGTCGCGGCTACCGATGATGACCTCGGTCACCTCATTCCATAGTCCGGTTAATTCGTTCCGGCATACAATGAGGGTAACGCACCAAGCCAACGACCAACGACAAACAACAAACGAATAAGGACTGAACTGATGTTCGGCCGCGACGACAAAGTTTCCCCGATCCGCCTGACGGCGGCGCAATACAGCATCCTCGGCATCTTCCTGGTGCTGGCCTACGGGCTGTGGCGCCTGCAGGTGATGCAAAGCGATTTCTACTCGCTGGCTGCGGAAAAAAATCGCATTCGCAACGTCCCCGTGCTGGCGCCTCGCGGCAAGATCCTCGATCGCGAAGGGCGCACCGTTGTCGATAACTATCCGTCGTTTTCCGCCTTGATGATGCGTGATTCCTCGCGCGATCTGGCTGGCGATGCGGACCTGATCGCCCAGGGGCTGCACCTTGACCCGAACGAGGTGCGGGCTCGCATCCGGCGCTTCGCCTCGATGCCGCAATACCAGCCGATTTTTCTGAAAGAAGACATCACTCCAGACGAATTGCAGTTCATTGAGGCGCATCGCAACGAGTTGCCGGAGCTGGACACCATCATGGCCCACCGCCGCCTGTATCCCCGCAACGGATTCATGGCGCATCTGATCGGCTACGTGGGCGAAGTCAGCGAAGACATGCTGAACCAGCCGCAGTTCGAGCTGTACAACGCGGGCGATGTCGTGGGAATTTCCGGAGTGGAACGCCAGTACAACACGATGCTGATGGGACAGAACGGATCTCGCCAGGCTCTGGTTGATAGCCATGGCCGCGAAGTGGGACGGCTTGGCGAGACCGAAGCGGTCCCCGGCAAACAACTTCGGCTGACCATTGATATCGATTTGCAGATCGCGGCTGAACAAGCTCTGGCCGGGAAGAATGGAGCCATCGTGGCCATGGACCCGCGCACCGGCGAGATCCTCGCCATGGTGAGCGGCCCCACATTTGACCCCAACGACTTTGCCGTACATGTGTCGCGCGATCAATGGAACAAGCTGGTCACGGACCCGGACAAGCCGCTGCTGAACAAAGCGATTCAGGCGCAGCTTGCGCCCGGGTCGACGTTCAAGATCATCATGGGCACGGCCGGATTGCAAGAGGGCATCGCGCAGGATATGCACGTGATCTGCAATGGCGGGGCTGAGTTTTATGGCCGCTACTTTAAGTGCTGGATTTCAGCGCGGCACCAGACCCACGGTGTTGTCGATCTAGCCAAAGGGGTTTATCAGTCTTGCGATGTTTTTTTCTACACGCTCGCGGAAAAGCTTGGGATTGAGCGCATTGCGAAATATGCGACCATGCTTGGGTTGGGCCAAAAGACGGGAATTGATCTGCCACAGGAAGCTAGCGGCATAATGCCCTCCGAAGAATGGAAGCTTCGGAATTTCAAGCAGAAATGGTTTGCCGGCGAAACCATCTCGGTGGGCATTGGACAGGGTGCAGTAGCGGTTACGCCCATCCAGATGGCCCGCGCCTTTGCCGCTATTGCCACCGGCGGCCACATGGTTCGGCCTCACGTCACCAATCCAACGGAGTTGCCCCCTGGGGTTGTGCAAGCGTCGGATGTCCCAGATGAGGTTACCGTCCCACTCGATCCCAAGAATTGGGAAATCATCACCGATGCTATGGCGCAGGTGGTCAGCCCGGTTGGAACTGCCGCATTGTCTCAAATCAAAGATGTTGATATGGCGGGCAAGACGGGGAGCGCCCAGACCATCAGCAACATGTTAAAGGCCAAGATGAGCGCCAGTGAGAAGGCACTGCACAAGGATAACGGCTGGTTTGTCGGGGTCGAGCCCAGGCGAAATCCGGAGATTGTCGTTTGCGGACTCTACGAGGAAGGTGAGCACGGAGACAAAACCGCACGCGTGGTTGCGCAAGTGATCAAGGCCTTCGTAGATAAACAGCGCCGCAATCCGCAAAAAATGGCGGGGAAGCCGCAACCGGTCGGAAAGGTCGAGATTGGCGCGGTTTGGACGATGCCTGATTTGGATCGCGACAAAGATCGGTTACAGAGCGGCCACTTCTTCCTTGATGTGACAAGGAAGCCGCTGGCGCTGGCAACGGCGGCTCCAGGAATCTCGGTGAAGTGATGTTGGTACGAGTGCGAGGGCGGGAACGCCCTCGCGACAGCCCGCGGGACGCCGGCGCTACCACGGAAAAGCTAGGAGCTAAGAGCTAAAAGCTAGAAGCTGCTTTTATGTCACGCTACGTTTCATATCGCGACTTCGACTGGATCCTCCTGATCTTCGTGCTCATTATTTGCTGCCTGGGCGTAACGGAGATTCACAGCGCCACCACTCATACCAAGTTTGCCGGGGCGCAAGTCCGGCAGGTTTACTGGATCATGGCCGGCGTGGGCGCAATGTTCGTGATGAGCCTGGTCAACTACCAGGCTCTGCTCGACCAGATTCACTGGTTCTACATTGCCGCGGTTACGGCTCTGATGGCGGTATTAGTCTTTGGCCAGACGTATCTGGGAGCGAAACGGTGGATCAAAATGCCCGGGGGGAATCACTTCCAGCCATCGGAATGGGTGAAACTGATTCTGATTCTCGCAATTGCCAAGTATTTTGCTGACATGCGCCAGCGGGAGCTTTCCTGGGCCGACTTTATGAAGGCGGGGGCGATCGTCGGCATCCCCATGCTCATGGTGCTCAAACAACCGGACTTGGGCACCGCTCTTACGTACCTTCCCATTGCAGCCATGGGCGTGTTTCTGGGCGGACTGCAGTGGAAACAGGGGCTGGCCGTTGCCCTGCTCGCGACCGTAGCGGTAGGTGCGGTTTTTTTCGTTCCCAGGGTGCATGTTCTGAAGTCGTATCAGAAGCAACGCTTGACCAGTTTTGTCGACCCTGAGCTCGATCCCCAGGGGTCGGGGTACCAAGTTGAGCAATCCAAGATCGCTGTCGGTTCGGGGGGCCTTTGGGGCGGCAAAGGCTCGCAAACACACGGTGCTTTCCTCCCCGTTCCGCAAACGGACTTCATTTTCGCCGCCTTCGCGGAGGAACATGGATTCGTGGGCGCGCTGGGGATTCTGCTGCTATACTTCATTGTGCTGATGCGTTTGACCCAGAACGCGCAAACAGCGCCCGACCGCGCTGGAACGTTCGTGGTGATGGGTGTGGTGGCTGTGCTTAGCTTCCATATCCTGGTCAATGTCGGCATGGTGGTTGGCTTTATGCCGGTCACCGGAATACCCCTGCCGTTGATGAGTTACGGTGGGTCTTCCGTGTTGTTCATGTTCCTGGCGCTGGGGATGGTTATGAATGTTCGTATGCGCCGCTTCGTAAACTAACTGGGCGCCGATAAGGCTGATCCAGTTAGGGCAAACAAGATTCAGAAGCAAACAGGTTCAGGAACGGGGAAGGCGGCAGGTAGCAGTTTGCTGCGCTTGGAGGCGCAGCCCCAAAAATATCGATCGCCCTCGCGTAAAGGGGGCATTTCACCGGCCGGTCGAGCAGTCGAAGGCCGGGCAGGATTGAAGTTGAGAAGTCAGCCGGGCAGGGAACGGCCCCCCGACCCCAATGGGTCTGAGAGTGCGGTCACAAACCCCGGCAGAAGTTAAGCGATAAGTGCAAAAGATTCCCAAGCTTGCGCAACGGACTCGACTCAGAGGAAAACTCTCTGGCCCAGTCTGTCCCCGGTTCGGGGCGGCATCGCGACCCTCAATCCTCCCGCACCTCTACTGACTCCACCCCGGTGAACCGCCGTCCGGCTTCTCAATTAAGCCGGGGCGGAACCGGAGTGTTCGATGAACAAGGAACTATTTGTCTCTTCCACACCTCACGAAACCAAAGTGGGCTTGGTGGAGGACGATCTGCTCGCGGAAGTCTATCTTGAGCGCGAGAACGAATACACACTAGCTGGATCCATCTATAAGGGCCGCGTCACGCGCGTGCTCCCTGGCATGCAGTCGGCATTCGTCGACATCGGCCTGGAACGCGACGCCTTCCTCTACGTCTCCGACTTCATGGAGTTGGAAGAGCATGATGACGATCTGACCGACGTTGTCCCGGCGACCCGCAACGTGCAGGATCTGCGTCCGCAGCCGGCCCGGGCGGAGAGTGCCCCGAGCGCCCTCGCAGCGCCGGAGTCCGCAGACGCGGCAGAATCCAACTTACATTCGGAAACGGACGAAGGGCCACTCGAGGCCGAAGATCAGAGCGACGCCCAGCCAGCACAGTTGGCCGGTTCTGCCGCTGAACCAGCAGGCGATTCTCAAAACCGCGAAGGCGGAGGCTGGCGTGGACGCCGGCGCCGTCGTGGCGGACGTCGCGATGGCCGGAACGACGGTCGTGATCGTGGATCGGATCGGTCCCCAGATCGCGGTTCCGATCGAGGTTCCGATCAAGCTTCGGACCGCGGAACTGAGCCGCGCTATTCACGTCCTGCCGCGCCTTCCCGCCCGGCGGATTCCGGCAGAACCCAGCCCTCGGGCCCCCCAGCTGGATACCAGCCGATCCTCCTGCCCGGGGAGTCGATATCCAAGTACCAGCGCATGGCGCAGCAGCCGCCCGCGCAGCAACCTTCGGCTCGGGAAGAGATCCATGGAGGCGCATCTGAAAGCTCGCCATCTGTCGTACCTGTAGCCGCGACATTCCCGGAGGATGAGCCCATCTTTTCGACTGCCGCTACCGAGTCCGTTGCCGAACCTCTGCATGAGCAGCACGAACACACTCGAGCAAACCACGAAGAGCAGGCGGAACAGGCAGAACAGGTGGAATCGGCCTCGACTTCGGCAGAATGGAATGAGGAATTCCGCAATCCCGAAGCAGCCAGCCTTCCGGCTCTCGGCTGGCCCGGAGAGTCACGCGTTACTGTTGAACAGGAAGAAGTTCGCCAAGAAGAAAACCGGAACCCGGAGAACGAACGAGGTGCGGTCGTCTCCGAACAGAGCGACCAGCCCGTGCGTTCATCGCGCGAAGAGCCCGCCCCGGTTTTCGCGGCCCCGGGCACCCTGGAAGAAGAGACCATCGACGAAGAAGAAGCCGACGCGGTCCACTATGAATCTTCGTCCGATGAAGGTTACGAAGAATTCGAAGAGGAGACCCACGCTGCCGGCCAGCCCGCGTACCTGAACGGTGTCGCCCGCGAAGTCGTTTCTGAAATACACATGGCGGCGATCACGGAGTCCGGCGAGGCGCATCCCGCGGAAGGTACTGCCGCTGAAGGCGAGGAAGATAGCGAGGAACTGGAACTCGAAGAGGCCCAGGCCGAGGCGGAAGCCGCCCTTGACGCGGAGGCCCGCGGCAATGGCACCGTCGATGCCCGAGTCGAAGTACGTGCCCCGTCCGGCACTGCCGGTTATACGCAGCGCACCCAGCGCCCGCGTCCCGGTTACGATCGCGATCGCCAGGGCGGCCCGCGCGACCGGCAACGCCGCGGTGGAGGCGGCCGCCGCTTCCGTCGCCGCGAGAATTCTCCTGTCCCCCTCATCAGCGACTTGCTCAAGGAAGGCCAGGAAATTCTGGTCCAGATCGCCAAGGAACCCATCGGCAAGAAAGGCGCGCGCATCACCAGCCACATCGCGCTTCCCGGGCGGTTCCTGGTCTACATGCCCACGGTGAACCATACCGGCGTCTCGCGCAAGATTTCCTCCGACGAAGAACGCCAGCGCCTGAAGCGAATCATCATGAGCGAGCGCGAAAACGGCCACGGAGGCTTCATCGTCCGCACGGCCGCGCAGAGCGCCAGCGAAGAAGAACTCCGCGCTGACATCCGCTTCCTAAAAGGCTTGTGGCAGGACATTAAGAATCGCGCCGAGAGTTCCAAGCCGCCCGCGCTGATTTACCACGATCTTAACGTCGTGGAGCGCGTGCTGCGCGATCAGGTCACCTCTGAGTTCAGCGTGATCTGGGTCGACACCGAACCAGAGTATGAGCGCGTTCTCCGCTTCTTCAACCGCTTTCAGCCCGCGATGGTCAAACGAGTGAAGCTCTACACTAAAGAAACGCCACTGTTCGAACAATTCGGCCTCGCCGAAGAAATGAACAAGGCGCTCAAGTCGAAAGTCTGGCTCAAGAGCGGCGGCTACATCGTCATCAATCAGACCGAAGCGCTGGTCGCCATCGACATCAACACCGGCAAATATGTCGGCAAGACCCAGCGTCTTGAAGACACGATCGTTAAAACAAACGTGGATGCAATTAAGGAGATTGTCCGCCAGATCCGCCTGCGCGATCTGGGCGGCATCATCATCATCGACTTCATCGACATGGATGAACGCCGCAACCGCCAGCGCGTGATGCAGGCTCTCGAAGAAGAGCTCCGCCACGACCGCGCTCCCTCAAAAACACTGCAGTTCAATGATTTCGGCCTGGTCGCCATCACCCGCAAGCGCGTGAAGCAGTCGCTGGAACGCACCATCGGCGCGCCTTGCCCGTACTGCGAGTCGACCGGATATGTGAAGTCCGTCACCACGGTTTGCAACGAGATTTACGTGGAGATGCGCAAGATCGCCAAGCACCTCGAACACGAAGACGTGATGCTGCGCGTGCATCCCGATGTGGCGAAGGAGTTGAAAGCCAACAACGGCCGCTTGCTGAACGAGATGGAAGAACTAACCAAGCGCACCATCATCGTAAAGAGCGACCCGGCAGTGCATCAGCAGCAATTCGATATCAACTAAGTCGTCAGCCATCGCACATGTGGGGACAGCCGCCCTCGGCTGTCCGCCGGGCAAAGCCCGTCCCTGCCCGCGCCTCGGAATGCAGAACTCGCCCTGACAGTGGGCTTCAACATCAATTGCTACGCAGGGCCTCCATTGACGGGGCAACGCTGAAACATCGCATTTCGGGCAAGCCTCTGGAGACGGAGGTCTTGCTCAATCTAGCGATTGAGATTGCTGACGCACTTGACGCTGCTCATTCGAAAGGTATCGTTCACCGCGACATCAAGCCTGCGAATCTGTTCGTCATCGAACGCGGCCACGCCAAGCTCTCCGCCGCGAAGAAGTGCCGTGAACAATTTTGTTTCCGAGAGAGATCGCAGGCTGCATATTGAATAGCCTGAGCGCGCCCGACAATCCCCGCAGCGGCGGCTCCTCTAGCTCACGTTGGCGAGGGTTTTCACCGCGACATCCGCCTGGTTGCGCAGCTTTTGGACGGACTCGTGGATCGCCCGCGCGGCTGCGCCTGAGCCGCTCTGCTCGGCCATCTGCGCCACGCTGCCTGCATCCTCTGTGGATGAACTCGCCATATCCAGTAACACGACCACGGCGTCGGCATGCAACTTCCATAGAGATGACATTTTCGAACTGCGCTTCAGTTCTTCCAGTTCGGTGCTGATGCGCGCGGAAATCGACACCATCCGGATCAGCGTGCGGGCTACGTCCGCGCGCAGGGTTTTTTCTTCCAGGAACGCCGCTCCGTATGCGTCGGCCTCCGCTATACGTTAATGTCAGGTTGAAGAATCGCATGGGAACAACCTGCCGGTATTTCGGATCGGCGACGCGCACAAACACCCGAATCGATTCCTCCACCCGTCGCAGTTTGCTTTCCTCCGCCGAGATCTGCTGCGCGGTAACCACAGGCGGCTGGAACACCGGAGCCGCAGCCGGAGCCTTCGCCGCAGCCGCTTTTGCAGCTTTGGCCGCCGCCGCCGCACCGCCCGCTGCGCGCGCTGTTTGCCCAGCGGGCGTCAGCAGCGCGCGCCGGATGGGAGGTCGCCGGTCCAATTCCTTTTTCAGCTTCGAAACCCGGCGAAACTTTTCCAACGCGCCGCCGTAATCGGCCTGCAGCAGTTGCTTCTCTTCAATCGCCGCCACATGCTCCACCGTGACTTCCACCCCATCGACCGTAGTCAGAATCGTGCCGCCCATTTCTTCCAGCGCCTGCCCAAAGTTTTTGATCTCGCCCAGCGCCTTGACGAACAGTTCGTCAAACTTCTTGCCGAAAGTTGCGTTATAAGCCGAAACCGTCGCCAGCACTCCGGGATGATAGAACGACGCATCCAGCCACTGCTTCAGTTCTCGCACCCGCCCAATAATGCCGGAATCCATGAGCGAGTTGAAGTCCCGAAAGCTGGCCAATTTCTTCGCGCAACGGATCGAAACGCCGCAGCAATTGCACGTGCTCCTCAGGCAGCGACGGCACATCGGTGTCGGCCAGGATCTCAATCAGTGCGATTTCAAAGGGCGAAAGCGGCAATGCGCCATCCAGCCCGTAGCCGCTTTGCTGCCACTGCCCCGGCACACGAGGATGACGATAGAGAAATGTCGAAATCAGGTCGGTCTTGTCGCGGTTGACGTCGCTAGGTTCGCGCCGCCGCACAAAATACCGCAGCAAAGCCTCCGCCACTTCAGAATCCGTTTCCGGAGTGAGCGCCTGCCGCACCATCGCCGGGGTAATCGCCATATCCAGCAAATGCAGCCAGCGGTACATCCGCGACAGCGTGGTCGGCAATTCCCGGTCGGAGTGGCGAAGCGCGTCCTCATCCAGACCGCTCGGAATGGGCACATCCCCGCCGAGCGCGTCCCGCATCAGCTTCTGGTAGAAGCCCTGAACCGTCGCCAAAATAGCCAATTCAAACCGAAGATCTTCGGCCAAACCTGCCCCCGAGAGTGAGAAATTCCCTCTAAACTTTTACGATGTCTCAAGTAAAAATGAAAAGTAACTTCAGGTGCAAGTTACTACCGGAGCGACGTCGTCATGAAGGAAGGACGATTCCTCGGAAGGACATGACCTTTCGCGCCCGAATGGTTGACCGAAGTCCGGCGTCAAACTCCCGTAGAGACATAGCTTGCTACGTCTCTGCCTGCGCCACTACTTCTTCAGTTCCTTCAAGATCTCGCGTGCCGCATTCGCGCCCGAACCACCGGTAAGCCCCGCCCCGGGATGCGTTCCGCTCCCACACAAATACAAATTCTGAATCGGCGTTCGGTAGCGCGCCCAATCCAGCAGCGGACGCATGGTGAAGAACTGGTCGAGCGCAAGCTCGCCGTGAAAAATTTGTCCGCCCGTCAGCCCATAGTTTTCTTCCAGGTCGCGCGGCGTAATGATCTGGTGGGTCAGAATCAGTTCCGGCAGATTCGGCGCATATTGCGCGAGGGTCTGCACCACGGTCTGACCCAGCGCGTTGCGCTCCAGTTTCGCCAATCGCCCTTCAGCTGATACGGAGCATACTGCATGTAAACCGACATCACATGCTTGCCTTCGGGCGCAAGCGTCGGGTCGGTCAGCGACGGAATCGTGGCCTCAAGATACGGCTGGCGTGAGAAGTTGCCGTACTTCGATTCGTCGAAGGCGCGCTCCAGATAGTCGATCTCGTTGCCAATGTGAATGCGTCCCTTGAGCGCGCTGGCGTCGCCGTTTTTTAGCGCCGTAAATTTTGGGAGCCCGGAGAGCGCAAGGTTCACTTTCGCGACCGTCCCATTGCCGCGATAGTGCTGCAATTTCTGCACGAAGTCCGGCGAAAGATGCGTAGGGTCGGTCAGCTTGAGCAGAGTGCGTTTTGGGTCAGCGTTGGAAATGACTGCCTTCGCCTGAATTTCTTCGCCGGTGGAAAGCAGCACACCCGTGGCTGCACCGTCCTTCACGCAGAATCTCGATGACCTCGGCGCCGGTGCGAATCTCCGCGCCCGCCGCCTTTGCCGCCGATGCCATGGCTTGCGTAACCGCGCCCATGCCTCCCGCGGCAAACCATGCCGAGCCCGCGGGATGAGGGTCTCCCGCCGCGCGGATCAGCAAGACCAGCGCGCTTCCCGCCGACCACGGCCCAAGAAATGTTCCAAACACGCCGCGAGCCGCGATCACCGCCCGCAGCAGTTCGGTTTCAAAATATTCCGACGCCAGATCGGCCACCGCCATCGGTCCCCAGCGCAGCAGGCGAAACATATCTCTCTTGCCCAGTTTGCGGATCGCGCGCCCCGTTTGCAGCATGCTCCACAAATCGCCGCGGCTGGGATGGTCGATGTCGGGCGGCGTGGTCGCCAGCGCTTCGCCAATGACCTTGCTGATTTTCTCCAGCGAGTGCTGGAATTCGGGATACTTCGCCGCATCTTTCTGCGAGAACGCCGCGATCTCCTGCGCCGACCTCTTCGCATCCTGATAAAGCGATAGCGCGCGACCATCCGGCGAAAGCGCCGTCACGCAAACTTCGGGCGTGATCCACTTCAGCCCGTGCTTTTCCAGTTGCATGTCGCGGACGATTTGCGGTCGAATCGGTCCCGCCGTGTGCGCCAGGGTCGAGCACCGAAAGCCGGGATGAAATTCATCGGTAACGGCGGCCCCGCCGACCTGCGCGCTGCGCTCGAGCACGAGCGGTTTGTAGCCCGCCTTGCCAGATAGAATGCGGTGACCAGCCCGTTGTGGCCGCCGCCAATGATGACGATGTCGCGCGACTTGCTTTGCGTGGGCGCTGGCATGGTTAGGCCGCTCCCTTGATGTCCTTCAGAATTTCCAGCGCCGCCAATCGCCCGTTCGCGCCCATGATGCCGCCGCCCGGATGCGTCGCCGATCCGCACATGTAGAGGTTCTTAATGGGAGTTCGATATTGTGCCCAGCCCGGCACGGGACGCAGAAAGAAAAGTTGCTCCAGCGAAAGCTCGCCCTGGAAAATGTTTCCCTCGCTCAGTCCCCACTCGCGCTCCAGATCGAGCGGCGTGATCACTTGCTTATGAATGATGATGTCTTTGATGTTCGGCGCGTACTCGGCAATCGTGTTCACCACGGTGTCGCCGAAGGCTTCTTTCTGATCATCCCAATTCAGCCCGGGCCGCAGCTTGTAGGGCGCATACTGCACGAAGCACGACATCACATGTTTTCCCGGCGGCGCAACCGAAGGATCGGTCAGCGATGGAATCACCATATCGATGTACGGATGCCGCGAGAAGTTCCCATACTTCGCGTCGTCATATGCCCGCTCCATATACTCGACCGAAGGCGAGATGGAAATCGCGCCCCGCAAATGCGCGCCCGGTCCCGGCATGCATTTGAAATCGGGAAGGCCATCCAGCGCCATGTTTACCTTGCCCGACGAGCCGCGAAACTTGAAGCGGTTGACATCTTCCAGAAAGTCGCCGGGAAGATGCTGGGCTTCGATGAACTTCGTGAATGTCAGCCGCGGATCGACACTGGAAGAAATCACGTCCGCGTAGACTTCATCGCCATTGGCGAGCACCACGCCCTTGGCCTTGCCATTTTTTACGATGATCTGCGAAATTCCCGACTGAGTGCGGATCTCGACGCCGGCCTCGCGGGCCGCATCGGCGATGGCATTCGAAATCGCTCCCGTACCCCCGCGCGCAAATCCCCAGGCGCGAAACGCCCCGTCGATCTCCCCCATGTAGTGGTGCAGCAATACATACGCCGTTCCCGGAGAGCGCACTCCAAGGAATGTCCCAATAATTCCCGAAGCCGACATCGTCGCTTTGAGCACGTCGGTCTCAAACCATTGATCGAGAAAATCAATGGCGCTCATGGTCATGAGCTGCACCTGGTTGTACTTGTCGTAGCTCGACATTCCCTGAAAACGCCGCCCGATGAACAAGCAGCTTCATCAGTTCGCGCGGATTCAGCGTCGTCGGGTCCGGCGGCACCATGCTGAGAATCGGTTTCACGAAGCGGCACATCGCCTGCATCGCCTTGCCGAACTCGTCGTAGGCTTCGGCGTCAACCCGCGAATGGCGCGCGATCTCGCGATGCGTCTTGCCGTGATCGTTGACGCGCCACAGATAATCGCCACTGGGCATGGGCGTAAACGTGCCATCGAGCGGAAGAATCTCCAGCCCGTGCCGGGGAAGATCGAGATCGCGAATAATCTCCGGCCGCAGCAGCGACACGACGTAGGAGCAGACTGAGAACTTGAATCCCGGCACAATTTCTTCTGTGCACGCCGCGCCGCCCAGCACGTGCCGCCGTTCGAGCACCAGCACCTTCTTGCCCGCGCGCGCCAGATAAGCGGCGTTGACCAGGCCGTTGTGGCCGCCGCCAATGACGATTACGTCGTATGAGTTAGCCATTCGCTCTTAGCCTTAGTTAATTTGACTTGTTTTTCGAAGAACACACGCAACCGCGAGGCGCAGCGGGCAGACTAGAGTCCGCTGGGAAGGACCGTCCAGCTTCTGAGGATACTCCACAACTTTGGCATGAATGTGCGCATAGCTGACCGGAACTCGAAGCGACATTCTATCGGGAACGTGCCGTCTTGTCCTGCACAAGGGATCTCAGCTAACGCGGGGCTTCGGGATGACGCCTTCGACAAGGGTTCCATCGTATAATCCGGCTTCGAATCTAATCTTTGTCGAGACTATCACTGTGCCCATCGGAACCGCATTTCACGAGAGAACATTCCCCTTGTGCCACAGCCTGAACTACCGCGAGTGGTCGGGCTACTACACGGTCAGCGTCTATGAGGTTCATCACGAGCATGAATACAACGCCATCCGCAACGCGGCTGCGCTCATCGATATTTCGCCGCTCTACAAGTATCTGATCACTGGCAAAGACGCGACCCGACTGGTGAACCGCGTCATTACACGCGACATCAACAAGGTCAAAGTGGGCCAGGTGATTTATTGCTGCTGGTGCGACGAAGAAGGCAAGGTCATCGACGACGGAACCATCTCGCGCCTCGAAGAAAATGTCTATCGCTGGACGGCAGCCGATCCCAGCCTGCGCTGGTTTCGCCAGAACGGCCTGAACCTGGATGTGCAGATCGAAGACATTTCCGAGAAGGTGGCGGCGCTTGCACTGCAAGGCCCCACATCAGCCAAGCTGCTCAAGACCGTTGCCGAAGCCGATATCGCCAACCTGAAATATTTCCGCGTCACTCGCGGCAAAATCGCCGGCGTGCCTGTCGACATTTCCCGCACGGGTTACACCGGCGATCTCGGCTACGAGATCTGGATGCCATGGAGTGAGGCTGTGAAAGTTTGGGACGCGCTTGCAGAGAAAGGCAAGCAGTTCGATCTGCACGCCGCGGGCATGCTGGCGCTTGACGTGGCCCGGGTTGAAGCCGGCCTGCTGCTTATCGAAGTCGACTACACCAGTTCGAAGAAGGCGCTGATTCCGTCGCAGAAATTCTCACCCTACGAACTGGGTTTCGCAAAGATGGTTCACCTCGAAAAAGAAAACTTCATCGGCAAACGCGCGCTTCAGCAGGATGCGAAGCAGGGCGTGCCGCGGCAACTCGTTGGCCTTGAAGTCGATTGGACCGATGTCGAGCAACTCTACGAGCGCTACGGCCTCACTCCCGCCGCGCCCACGCAGGCCTCGCGTGTCGCGGTCCCCGTGTATTCGGGCGACAAGCAAGCCGGCAAAGCGACCACCACCAGCTGGTCGCCGATCCTGAAAAAGTTGATCGCCCTGGCCAGCGTCGAGACTGAATATTCAAAGCCCGGAACTTCGCTGCAGATGGAAATCACGATCGAAGCGATGCGTCTCAAAACAAACGTGAAAGTTACGACGCTCCCATTCTTCAATCCTCCCAGAAAAACGGCGACGCCAGTGTAGTGAATTCCTCGGCGGGGCTTGTAGCTCGGGCACAGAGAACTCCACATTCCTAATACTCAACACTGACCAGATATAATCCACTCGCAGGCGCGGTTGCTCCCGCCGCCGAGCGATTCCGCGCCTCCAAAATGCGCGTCAAATCCTCAACCCGCAACGTCCCCTTGCCCAGCAGAATGAACGTGCCCACCAGATTCCTCACCATGTGGTGCAGGAACCCCGAGCCCCGAACCGTGTAGACAAGCTCTTCCCCCAGTCGCTCCCACGAGGATGAAAATAGCTTTCGCACATTAGAGGCAGCCGCCATTCCGGCGTTCGTGTAGGACCGGATTTCTGATCCGGTCGCGGGCCGCAGGCCCGCCGCCTCCCCGCTCCCCCGCTCCGGGTCGACTGCGGCAAACGAAGTGAAATCATGCTCCCCGACCACCAGCGCTGCCGCCCGCGCCATCTCCCCCTCCCGCAGCGGATACGGATAGTGCCACACATAGCGCGCCAGAAACGGCGGACAAATCGCCTCCCGGTAAATTCGATAGCGATAAGTTTTCGCCCGTGCTGAATGCCGCGCATGAAAATCGGCCGGCGCCTCCGTCACTTCCAGCACGCGCACCGGCGCCGGCAAAATATCATTCAGCGCCTTCACGAAATTCCCCGTCGGGACTGGAAGACTCCGTGACAAATGTCATCACCTGCGCCAGCGCATGCACTCCCGCGTCGGTTCGTCCCGAGCCTTGCGGCAATACCTTTTCCCCGGTAATCCGTCCAATGGCTGAGGCAAGTGTCCCCTGCACGGTAATCGCGTCGGGCTGCACCTGCCAGCCGGAGAACTCCGCCCCGTCATAGGAGAGAATCACTTTGAGATTGCGCATGCGGCGATCTTTTGTAGTCGATCTTTTGTTAGTCGATCGTTGTCGGCCGATTTTTTGTTCTTCGATCTTTCGAGTCCCAGGTCTCGGTTGAATCATCGAATCAGTTTCCGGCTTCGCCAGCAATTTATCAGTTCCTTAAGCGCGGCGTAACTGTAAGCCGCATTCTGGTCGGATATACTGAATGGTTTCCGCGGAATTCCGGTCTCCCGGATGGGATCTCTCTGCCACTCTGTGTCCCAGGAAACCGGTGAGCAGGAGCACAGAGGACTAGAACGAAACAGGGCACGGGGGCAGGACAGTTCGTTTTTCTTCCAGCTTTCCGGAACCTCCGGCGGTCCTTTGCGTAACAATGATTTGAGTAGAAGCTTTATTGTTGGCAGTTTAGCTGTCTCAAGACTGAAATTTTCGCACCCAAGGTCTTAATCGAGTGGTCTTATTTAGTAGGTTCTTAAACGAACGGAGATGAGTAGATGCCATTCGCACGTTTCATTTCCCCGCCGTCCGGCTCGCCGCCGCTGCAATCCTATCCGCAACGCTGACCATCGCCTGCTGGGGCCAGGAACCGCCCGCGGCGCCGCCCACCCGCAGAACCACGCCGGAAACGCGGCCGGTGCCTGTCCTGAATTACTCCAAGCCGGCGTCGCATTTTCCGAATCCGATCGGTCCTTACACGCGCGCGGCACTTGGCGGCGCCGAATCTGGCAAACACCGCCCGCATCGATTCAGCTGATGCACGATGGCAAACTCTATCTCTCGTTGAATGACGCGATCGCGCTCGGCGCTGGAAAACAACCTCGACATCGCCATCGCGCGTTACAACCTCAATATCGCCGACACTGACATACTGCGCGCCAAGAGCCGGCGCCGACCATCCTCGGCGTCCGCTCGGCATCGTATTGAACACACCCGGTGGCGGCGTCGGCGGCATCGGCGCGCAGTCGGGCGCAGCCACGGGAGGGACCACGCCTGGGCGCGGGCGGCACTGGCGCCGGCACCAACGGTCTGGTCAGTTCCACCTTGGGTTTCGGACCGAACATCACCAGCTTTGACCCGGTCCTGACGGGCACGCTCCAGGAAGATCACTTCCACATCCTTCCCACCAGCCCCTTCAGCCCGGCCTCTCCTCAGAACACCACTACCGGCAACTTCGCCTACCAGCAGGGATTCACCAGGGGCACCAACTTGTCGGTCGGCTTCAACAATACCCGTGTGACCTCCGGGAATCAGCCTTTCACTACGTTTGAGCCCGTCCAGCTCAACTCGAATTTCAGGTTCCAACTCACCCAGCATCTGCTCCAGGGTTTCGGTTTCGCGCCCAACACGCGATTCATTCGCATCGCCAAGAACAACCGTGAACTTTCCGACGTGGCCTTCCGCCTGCAGATCACCAGACGCGTCGATCAGATCGAGAATATGTATTGGGATCTCGTCTACGCCTACGAGAATCGTTCGCGTGCAAGAACGAATCGCTGACATTTCCGCAGAAGACTCTTTCCGACACCAAGAAGCAGGTGGAGATCGGCAGCCTGGCGCCAATCGAAGTCGGTGCGCGCCCAAAGCACCGTCGCGCAGGACCAGCAGCTCGTCACGGCGGCCAAGACCAATCTTCAGTTGCAGCAGTTGCTGATGAAGAACGCGCTCAGCCGCACGCTTGCATGATCCAGCCCTGGCGAGCGCCGAAGTGGTGCCGACTTCCACCATGGAAGTTCCGGCCAACGAAGAAATCCGGCCGACGGAAGACTTGGTGAACGAGGCCATTCGGCACCGGCGCAGAATTGGTCGAGTCACGCATCGAGTTGAACAGCCAGGAACTCAGCAACAAGGCCGTGCGCAGCGCCCTGTTGCCGACTCTGGACCTGTATGCCTACTACGGCGGCTACGGCCTTGGGCGGCGCACAAAACCCAGCCAACATCTGCGTCACCCCGACTCAATTCGGTTGCTGCTTCGGCTACCCCAAACCGACAAGCTCGGCCAGAGTCCTATGCGCCACCGTCAGGCTACGGTGGCACCACTGAACCAGCTTATCAACTCCACCGCATCCGGACAAGGGTGTCGGGTATGCAACTCAACATTCCCTGCGCAACCGCGCAGCCCAGGCGGTGCAGATCCGCTCCGAACTGGAATACCGCCAGGCCCAGATGCGTTTGCAGCAGACTGAAAACCAGGTCACGCGTCGAAGTCCGCAATGCCCAGTATGGCCGTGCAACAGAACCGCGCCAGCGTGGACTCCGCCAAGGCCGCCCTCGGACTACGCGCGGCAGTCGCTGGATGCCGAGCAGAAGAAATATCAGTTCGGCACCTCGACCACGACGCTGGTGCTGCAAAACCAGAGCCAGTTGGCTACGGCCGAGTCGACGCTGTGTCGGCCACGGTCGCCTATGAAAAGTCGCGAGTCGAACTGGATCGCGCCGCCGGCACAACTGCTCGATCACAACGGCATCAGCATCGACGATGCCGCGCGCGGCCAGGTCACGCGCATGCCCAACGTGCCCTACATTGCGCCGCGCAAAGACCTGCCCTCGACGCTGCCATCGATTCAGGAAACGCCGCCACCGGCTCAGCCCTGACCTGCACCGAGCCGCTGTTCCCGACAGCGGCTCCGATGCCTCCTGTCTCTCGCTTCGCTCTGTGCAACCCTGTGCCCTCTGCGGCTAAGCCTTTTGTTCCCGGTCTATCCCGCTCACAATTCTTTACAATCCCCGCCCTGTTCCCTGAACTTCTCCCGCTAAGATGAGGTGACATATTTTTGTGTCCTGCATCCAAGCTTGGCATTGTCAGATATCTGATGGTAAGAGAATGCCCGCTGTCTCATCTCATGCAAGGAGAAAACAGATGCTCTTTCCGCGTTTGATTTCCGCCGTCCGGCTGCTGCCGCTGTGCCTACGCTTCTACCTATCTTTAGCGATGAGTCCGGCCGCGCTTCGGGCGCAGGAGCCCCGCCTGCGCCGCAGCACATCAACTCCGCCCGCGGCGCCGCACAGCCGGCACAGCCGCAGCCCGTTCATCTGAAGGACTATTCCATCCCGCGCTCGGCATTTCCTACACGTGCTGCAGCCCTACACGCCGCAAGAACTCGCGCAGCCGAACTTGGGCAACTCCCCGCGCATCGACTCGCTGATGCGGGATGGCAAAATCTATCTCTCGATCGACGATGCCATCGCGCTGGCGCTGGAGAACAATCTCGATCTCGACATCGCCCGCTACAACCTGAACATTGCCGATGCCGATCTGCTGCGCGCAAAATCCGGCGCCAATATTCTCGGCGTCAATACCGGCATCGTGCAGAACACGCCCGGCGGCGGCGTCGGCGGACTCGGCGAGCACGGTCGGCTCGGGCACCGGCGGCACCACCGTCGCCGCGGGCGGCGCCGGCACCGGCACCAACGGCTTGGTCAGTTCGACTCTCGGCATCGGATCGCCCATCACCAGCTTCGATCCGCACTGACCGGCACGCTCCAACTCGACAAAAACAACACCGAGTCGGTCAGCGTCTTCAGCCCCGTACCGGTCGTGGCCCAGAACACCTACACCGCGAACTTCGGCTACACCCAGGGCTTCCACTGGGGCGGCGCGCTCACCGGCGGCTTCAACAATACCCACCTCACCACCAACAACCCCACCAGCCTGCTCACCCCGCAACTGGGCTCGAATTTTCAGTTTCGCTTCACCCAGAACCTGCTGCAAGGCTTCGGCTTCCTGCCCAACACACGCTTCATCCGCATCGCCAAGAACAACCGCGAGATTTCCGACGTCGCTTTCCGCCTGCAGATCATCACCACCGTCGACCAGATCGAAAATATGTATTGGGATTTGGTCTTTGCCTACGAGAACGTTCGCGTGCAGCAGGAAGCGCTGACTTACGCGCAGAAAGCGCTCGAAGACTCCAAACGCCAGGCCCAGGTCGGCACCGTGCCTCCCATTCAGGTCGTGAGCGCGCAGAGCACCGTCGCCACCGATCAGCAGAACCTGATCGTGGCCCAGAACAACCTGCAACTGCAGCAACTGCTCATGAAGAACGCGCTCAGCCGCAGCATCGAAGATCCGGTGCTGGCCGAGGCCGACGTGATTCCCACTTCCACCATGCTGGTCCCGCAAGCAGGAGCCAGTCACTCCCATACAAGACCTGATCAACGACGCGCTGCGCCATCGCGCCGAACTGGTTGAGTCGCGCATCGATCTCAATCGCGCGACATCAACACCAAAGCCGTGCGCAATGCCATGCTCCCCACGCTCAGGCGTTTGCCTATTACGGCGGATCCGGCGTCGGCGGAGACGTGAATCCGCTTGTCCCCAACTTGTTCCGCCACCACGGGCAGTTTCTGTTTCAATCCCGCGAAAGCCCCGCCACCGTTCCAGACCACCAACTCCGTCGGTTATGGCGGCACCTTGAACCAACTGTGTCAATTCGACCGCGCCTGACAAAGGCGTCGGCCTGGCGCTCAACATTCCGCTGCGCAACCGTCTGGCGCAATCCAACCAGGTACGCGCCGAACTCGAATACCGCCAGGCGCAAGTGCGTCAGCACCAGCTTGAAAATCAGGTGCGCATCGAAGTTCGCAACGCGCAATTCGACGTGCGACAGAACCGCGCCGCAGTGCAGGCGGCGCAATCCGCTGTCGACCTGGCGCGCCAGACACTGGATGCCGATCAGCAGAAATTGAAAGTCGGACTCACCACGCAGACCGCGATCCTGCAGGATGCCGCCACGTTGACGACCGGCGAATCGAATCTGGTTTCGGCGAAGGCAGCCTATGAGAAGTCGCGCATCGAACTCGATCGCGCCACCGGATTGCTGCTCGATCACGCCGGCATCGACGTCGACGACGCCGCCCGCGGCCAGGTCACGCACTTGCCCAACGTGCCTTATGTCGCGCCGCGCCAGGATGAAGTCCCCGCTGTTCCGCCATCTCCGACCTCTGCACAGCCCGCTCAGCCGCCAGGAGGGCAAATGTAGCGCCCCCGCAATTATTCGCACTAAAAACAAATTGTCATCCCGAGCGTAGCATTGCGATTGGCCTCACCAATCGCAATGCGAAGTCGAGAGACCTGCTGTCCTCTTCAGCACCACGCAGCGACGCCTGATAAACTACGCCCGATGGCGAGATCCTCCCGCCCGGCTCTTCCCCGCTTTTTCCTCTGGCTCTTGCCTCTGTCGTTCGCGCTGCAGCTGGCGGCCATCGCAGCCTTCCATCAATATCGCACCCGCCCCGGCGATGACAACTTCGCATTCGGCTGGGAGATGGGCCGCGTCGGCCGCTCCATCGCGCTGGGCCAGGGCTTCAGCAATCCCTACGAAGGCAACACCGGCCCGACCGCCTGGGAACCGCCGCTCTATCCCTACCTGATCGGCGGAGTGTTCAAGATCTTCGGCATCTACACCCACGCGTCAGCCTGGGTACTGCTGAGCATCAACAGTCTGTTCGCCACCCTCACTACGCATTCCGATTTTTCTGATCGCGCACAAGAACTTTCGGAGAACGCGTCGCGCTATGGTCGGCGTGGAACGTGGGCGCTCTGTCCCTACGTCTGGTATTGGTCGATCCACTGGATATGGGATACGACCTTCACGCCGCTCGTCCTGGCCTGCTGTTCCTGCTGGCCTTCGAGTTGGAGCGACTGGCCGGGCTGTGCGCGGCTGGATTCTGTTTGGCGCATTGTATGGCGTTGGGCGCGCTGGCGAATCCCACCATGCTGGCCTTTCTGCCCTTCTGCGGCCTATGGATCTGGTGGCGGAGATCCGGCGCGGTCTGCCTTCTCTGGCAGGCGTTGTGCTTTCTTCACTCACTTTTTTTCTCGTTCTATCGCCCTGGCTGATACGCAACTATGAGGTGTTTCGGGCGCTTTGTCTTTCTCCGCGATGATTTCGGACTGCAGTTCCGCCTGGGCAACGGCCCTTCCGCCGACGGCATGCTGATGCCCTACCTCCAGCCCAACCTGAACAAGCTGGAACTTGAAAAGTTTCAGCAGATGGGCGAGCTCGCCTATGCGGACGCTGCAAACGAATGGCGTTTGACTGGATCCGCGCAGCACCCCGCGCGCTTCGCGGTGATCAGCCTGAAGCGCTTCTTCTACTACTGGAACGGAGTGCCCCGACCGACCGGCAGCCGTTGCCCCGTAGACTTCCGCAACTCGGCATTTCTGGCAACATCGGTGCTGGCCATCTGGGGACTGGGACGCGCGCTGCGCCAGAAGCGGCCCGGGGCATGGCTTTTCGCGGGACTGGTGCTGACCTACCCCGCCGTCTACTACTTCGTCTTTCCCCACGCCCGCTACCGTCATCCCATCGAACCCGAGTTGCTGATCCTGATCGTCTTCCTGTTGTCGGAAGTCAGGGGGCGGTCGACGCGATCAGTGACGAGCGTCCCGTCAGGGCCGCGTTACCGTCATGGAGAGCGGTACCTTCAGTGCCTCGTTAGGCGGAAACATCTGGGCTCAGCACCGTGGCGTGTGAGACAATTTCGAGTCCGCAACGAATCGCGAACCGGAATTGCCGCATTCCACCTATGAATCTCTCCGTCGTCATCATCACCTTCAACGAAGAAGCCAACATCGGCCGCACGCTCGCAAAGCGTGAAGCCGCTGGTGGCCGATGGCAAAGGAGAAATCATCGTCGTCGACTCCGGCTCGACCGACCGCACGGTTGAGATCGCGAAATCATTCGGCGCGAAAGTTTCGTCGAAGAATGGAAGGGCTACGCCGCGCAGAAAAATTCGGCCATCGACAAGGCCGACGGGACGATTGGATTCTGAGTTTGGATGCGGACGAGGAAGTGGATTCCGATTGACGAGGCAATCACTCAGGAGTTTCGAAACGACAATCTCGAAGAACGTCCTCTGCGAGTGGTGCCTGACTGCACATGACCTTCGAACCTTGATGTGCCGAAGGGGATATCGGTGGATTTCTCCGCCGAAGAACTTTTTCTTGGGCCGATGGATCAGGCACGGCGGCTTCTGTCCCGATCCGAAGCTGCGCCTGTTTCGCCGAGGACAGGGCCGATTCGAAAATCGTGCAGTCACGAAGATGTCCATGAGGGTCAAGCGGGACGAACTCGACGGATTGCCATTCGGCGCTCTCATCCACCACTCCTACCCCACGCTCTCCGACTACATCGACCACATGAACCGCTACTCGTCGCTGGGCGCGGAGATGGTCGTGGCAAGCAAAGGCAAAGTCCGATTCAGTTTCATCAACATCGTCCTGCGCCCGCTGCTGACCTTCATCTACAACTATTTCTTCCGCCTCGGCTTTCTCGACGGCCGCGAAGGCTTGCTGCTGCATCTCTACCACGCGGTTTATGTTTCGTGGAAGTACGCCAAGGCCTGGGAACTGTCGCGCAAGCAGCACCGAGGCACAGTGATTGTGTTCCAAGCGGATCACCGTGCTCCTCAAGGTCCTCTGATGGTTAATTCGTTGACTCACCGACCGGTCGTCATGCGCCGAGTTCGCGTCTAACCCGACTGCGACCGTCGTGCCGCGCCTACTCGCCTTGCTCCCATGCCTGCGCTTCCCTATCATCAAAGCAGAACACTGGGGTTCGCATGGAAAAGAAGCCGTCGAAGCCGCAAGTTGCCGAGAGTCCGATCGCCGACGTTTTTGAGAACCGCCATCCTTCCGAGGCCGAAAAGAACTGGGCCGAGAAAACGCTCGCGCCCACGCTTGAAAAATCTCCCGAGCGCCCGATCGGCGCGCCCACCGGCGTGAATCTCGACGAGCAAGGCCACGCGCGCTTCACCACGATTTCCGGTGTGCCCATTCGCCGGCTCTACACGCAAGCCGACCTGCCAGAGGACTGGAGCGAAGAAAAATATCTCGGCTATCCCGGCCAAGCGCCCTTCACGCGCGGCATTCATGCTACCGGATATCGCGGCAAGCTTTTCACCATGCGGCAGTTCTCCGGCTTCGCCTCGCCCGAGGAGACCAACCAGCGCTACAAATATTTGCTCGAACACGGCGGCAGCGGACTTTCCGTCGCCTTCGATCTGCCCACGCTGATGGGCTACGACTCCGACCATCCCGCCAGCGAAGGCGAAGTCGGCAAGTGCGGCGTGGCCATCGATTCGCTCGAAGACATGGAAATTCTTTTCGGTGGCATCGATCTGGAAAAGACCACCGTCTCGATGACCATCAATTCGCCGGCGTCGGTGCTGTGGGCCATGTATCTGGTCGTCGCCGAAAAGCAGGGCGCCGACTGGAAGAAAATCTCCGGCACGATTCAGAACGACATTCTCAAGGAATACATCGCGCAGAAGGAATACATCTATCCTCCCGCGCCGTCGATGCGGCTGGTGATCGACACGTTCGAGTTCGGATCGAAATTCACGCCGCGCTTCAACACGATTTCCATCAGCGGATATCACATTCGCGAGGCGGGCTCGACCGCGCTGCAGGAACTGGCGTTCACGCTCTACGACGGCGTCGAGTACGTGGAGTGGGCGCGCCGCCGCGGCCTCGATGTGGACGAGTTCGGCCCGCGGCTGAGTTTCTTCTTCAACGCGCACAACGACTTCTTCGAGGAGATCGCCAAGTATCGCGCGTCGCGCAAGATCTGGTATCGCGTGATGAAGGACCGCTTTGGCGCGAAGAACCAGCGCACCTGGCTGATGCGCTTCCACACGCAGACGGCGGGAGTATCGCTGCCGGCGCAGCAGCCCATGAACAATATTGCGCGCGTGGCCGTGCAGGCGCTGGCAGCCGTTCTGGGCGGAACGCAGTCGCTGCACACGGATTCGTACGACGAAGCTCTGGCGCTGCCAACCGAAGAGGCTGCGCGCATCGCGCTGCGCACGCAGCAGATCATCGCCTACGAATCCGGGGTTACGCAGACGGTCGATCCCCTGGGCGGATCGTATTTCTTGGAGAACTTAACGCTGCAAATGGAGAACGGCGCGTTCGATTATTTCGGCAAGCTCGACGCCATGGGCGGCATGGTCAAGGCCATCGAGCGCGGCTATCCGCAGAAAGAAATTGCCGAAGCTTCTTACCAATACCAGCGCGCGGTCGAGGCGCGAGAAAAGGTGATCGTCGGCGTCAACGAATTCGTCATCGAGGAGGAGTCGCCGCACATTCTCTACATCGATGAGACCGTGGCCCGCCAGCAATCGGCAAAACTGAAGACTCTGCGCGCGCGGCGTTCAAATGATGAGGTACGCCGGACGCTCGACGCGCTGAAGAAAGCTGCGGCGCAGCAGCCCAATGCCGGAACCAACGGCAACGTCTCCTCCGCCAATACCATGCCTTACATTGTGGACGCTGTCCGCGCCTACGCCACGGTCGGCGAAATCTGCGAAGCCTTGCGGCAGGTCTACGGAACGTATACGGAAGTCAGCTTCACTTAGCTGACGACTCTGCACGTCAACGATCTTCTGGACCGCACCAGATACCATTGCTACAATTGCGCCGTCTCACGACCGCCCAGCCCATGACGTAGGAATATGATCCGGGCCGAACCTTCCTGCTGGGCTGCCCAAATTTTCCAACGGAGGCATGACTATGAAGAAACTGCTGATGACGCTGGTGCTGCTCGCATCGGCGACACTTTTTGCGCAAAGTCCGTTCGATGGAACCTGGATGACTAAACTGGACACTGCCAAGTTGCCCACCAAGCCGGAGCAATATTCTCTCAGTGACAACATGTATGAATGCCTGACCTGCGTTCCCAAAGTCGCGGTCAAAGCCGACGGGACCGATCAGAAGGTCACCGGTCACCCATACTACGACACCGTCGCGGTGAAGGTGCAAAATGCCAGCTCGGTCGACATCATCCGAAAGAAAGACGGGAAAGTCATGTTGACTGACACCGAAACTGTCTCGGCTGACGGAAATACGCTGAACGACAAATTTTCCGATCAGACTGGAACTCAACCCGTGACTGGGGAAGTTATCGCAATGCGGGTTAAACCGGGAAAAGCCGGTTCGCACGCACTTTCAGGGTCGTGGCGCGCCTCGAAGATCGAGAATATGTCGAACAATGGACTGACCGTAACCTATCAGGGAACCGCCGAGGGACTGAAGATGTCGGATCAGAATGGCAACAGCTATGACGCGAAGTTTGATGGCAAAGACTATCCCATTCAGGGAGACCCTGGAAAGACGATGGTTTCGCTGAAGCGGATCGGAGACGACACGATTGAGGAAACCGACAAACGCGAGGGCAAAGTAGTCGGTATTTACCGCATGACGGTGTCGAAGGATGGTAAGTCCATCCAGGCTGAATACAACGATAAAGAGCACGGGACCAAGACCAGCTTCACGATGGAAAAACAGTCGTAGGAGATAAGAGAGAGGCGGCGCGGCGTCGTGCCGCCGCGCTGCTTTCATATTCGGCCCAACCGACCTTTCTTACTTTCCAGATCTCATCCGGGCAGGCGGGGTAAACTAGAGAGACGTTTAGTTTAGCTGTACTTTGGAGCCTTGGATGAACGTGATCCTTCAGTCGCTGAAGTTCGCAGTACTCTGTCTCCTCACCTTCACTCTCGCCGTCTCCGCGCAGAATGCGCCCGCCCCCGAAACCCACGGCATCGCCATCGCCAACATCGATCGCTCGGTCAAGCCGGGCGACGATTTTTATCGATTTTGCAACGGCAATTGGATCAAGCGCACCGAGATTCCTCCGGATCGCGCCGAGGTGGACGTCTTTTCGAAGCTTGCGGACCTGAGCAACAAGCGCACCGCCGATTTGATTGAAGAGATATCCAAGTCCAAACCACCCGCAGGCTCAGGCGCCCGCAAAGTTGCCGACCTTTACAACTCTTACATGGACGAAGCCGGCATCGAGGCCAAAGGCCTGGCGCCGCTTCGACCGCACCTGGATGCCATCGCCGCCATCCATGACAAGCGGGAACTGGCTCGTGCCCTGGGTGAAACCCTCCGCGCCGACGTTGACGCGCTCAACAACACGAACTTTCATACCCCGAATCTTTTTGGACTTTGGGTCGCTCCCGGCTTCAATGATTCGGAGCACTATAAAGCCTATCTGATGCAGGGCGGCCTGCAATTTCCGGATCGCGAATATTACCTGAGCGACAGCGAGCCGATGCGCAAGCTTCGCGCCCAATACCAGACCCACATCTCCGCGATTCTGAAGTTGGCCGCATTCACCGATACGGAGGCTCGCGCGACGCGAATCATTGAACTCGAGCACGCCATAGCACAGGCTCATCGCAGCCTGGCCGACAACGAAGACATCCACAAAGCCAACAACACCTGGACTCAGGCTGACTTTTCGGCCAAAGCCGCTGGCCTGGACTGGTCCGAATATTTTCGGGGAGCCGGCATCAGCGACGTCGACAGCTTCATGGTCTGGCAGCCCGAAGCCTTCACGGGCGAGTCGGCCTTGGTCGCCTCCACTCCGCTCGACACATGGAAGGACTGGCTGGCGTTTCACCTGATCGAGGCCTATGCAGGAGTGCTTCCAAAAGCGTTTTGCGGACGAACGCTTTGCTTTTTTCGGCAAGGTGATGTCTGGCACGACCGAGCAGCGTCCGCGCTGGCAGCGCGGTGTGTTTCTGGTGGACGGACTCTTGGGTGACGCCGTCGGGCAAGTCTACGCCCAGCGATATTTTTCGCCCGGAGCTAAGGCGCAGGCCCAGGCGATGGTGGCAAACTTGATTGCCGCTTTTCGCAAACGCATCGAAGCTCTGTCATGGATGGATCCGGCGACCAAGGCCGAAGCCCAGGCCAAGCTCTCTACTCTGTATGTAGGAGTCGGGTATCCGGAAACCTGGCACGACTATTCCAGTTTTGAAGTCAAGCTCGACGATATTTTTGGCAACATCCGGCGGGGTCGCCTATCCGATTATCGGCGCGAGGTGGCGCGCCTGGGCAAGCCGGTGGACCGGAAAGAGTGGTCGATGACGCCGCAGACGGTGAATGCGGTGAATCTGCCGCTGCAAAATGGGCTCAATTTTCCCGCTGCGATTTTGCAACCGCCGTTCTTCGATCCGCTTGCGCCGGCCGCAGCCAACTATGGCGCCATCGGCACTGTAATCGGGCATGAAATCAGCCACACTTTCGATACGGAAGGCAGCGCATTCGACTCAAAAGGCCGCGTGCGGAATTGGTGGACTCCCGCCGATCTGAAGCACTTCGAAGCCGCAACCGCACAACTGGCCGCGCAGTATGACACTTACAAGCCGTTTCCTGATCTCTCGCTCAATGGCAAGCAGACGCTAGGAGAGAACATTGCCGACGTCGCCGGCATTGCCGCTGCCTACGATGGTTATAAGGCTTCTCTCTCCGGCAAAACGGCGCCTACGCAGGATGGCTTCTCGAGCGATCAGCAGTTTTTCATCGCCTTCGGCCAGAACTGGGGATCGAAGACGCGGGAAGCGGCGCTGCGTCAGGAGGTGATGACAGACCCGCATGCTCCCGCTGAGTACCGTGCCGCCACGGTGCGCAATATCGATGCCTGGTATGCGGCTTTCGACGTGAAGCCGGGAGAGAAACTTTATCTTGCTCCGCCGGACCGCGTGCGCATCTGGTAAGGCGGCTGCAAATCATCTAAAGAGCCTGGACTGGAAGGCGCGCAAAGCCACCTTTCACTCCAAAGCCGATGCCGCGCTTCTGGCGAAGGTGCGCGCTTACCTCGGCGTACTGTTGGGGATTCGCTAGAACCTCGCTTCGCGCAAAGTTTGGAGGCGGCAAACACAGGCCAAGTAGCGATTCCTTATCCAGCAGTGGTTCGGTCGCCGCCCGAATGCCTACTCTGCTCCATCAGTTCATTGGCTCTGCTAATGACTGAATTCGCGGTGTCGGAATGGATCAGCACCGTAGCGCCAATGGACGCGGTCACCGACACTCGGGACAAACCCAGTGCCACGGCAGACTCAGCGATCAAAACTCGACAGCGCTCGGCAAGATCGCCCAGGGTAAGGGCATCGACATCGGGCGCCAGCACCAGAAACTCTTCCCCTCCCCAGCGTCCCACAATATCGTCGGGCCGGAGGCCCCGCGACACGCTCGCCGCGATCGCCTTCAGCATCGAGTCTCCCGCCCCGTGCCCATGAGAGTCTTTCAATTGCTTGAAGTGGTCAAGATCGAACATCAGCAGGCCATAGAGCCGCCCCAGACGCTGATGATCCTGCAGTCCATGCTCGACTTTCAGTTCGATATACCGGCGATTCGGCAACCCTGTCAGGGCATCACGGAATGCCAGTCGCTCCAGTTCGGGAACCCTCTTGTCGAATTTTAACTTCACCGTGGAATCACTGAAGACTTCGACCGCGCCCACAATAATGCCGGCACTGTTCCGTATGGGCAGCGCGCGCACCGAAACTGGAGATCGGTAGCCTCGTTTGTGCCGAAGATAGAATTCCGCCACGCTAGTCTCTTGGTCCTGGAGGATGCCGTCCACCCCACACTCAGACTCGCCCAGAGCTTTGCCGGCTTCGTTCACGCATGCCAGGATCGACTCCTCGCATTCCTTTTCAAGCACTTCTTCTCCCGGATAATCGCCGGCATAACCGGCGGTATAAGCAGCCAACCGCGTGGCTCCATAATTCGAGTACGTCATCTTGCGCTCCCGCTTGAACAACGACACGCCGTCCTGCATCTTGACGAGCAGCTTCTCGTAAAACGAGGACGAGAAACGAATGCCCCATAGCCCTTCGCACGACTCGCGTGTCTCCACGCCATATAGGCGTCCTTCGGCCTGCAAGCCCATGGGCGCAACCACGCGAGCCACCGCCGTCTCGTTGGTACCAATCCTGCGGACCTCAATCGCCTGGTCCGATTGCAGCATCCGCGGCAGGGAAAGGCAGCAGCCATACCGGCTAACGGTGGTGGTCTTGGTTCTCTCCGAAAAGCGCGCTCCCATCAGATCGATTCCCGCAACTTCTACGGGAAAGGCAATGGACACGCGTTCGCTTCTCCGGCGGGCGGACGTAGCTGCTAATTCTGGTAATTGCAGTTGCATATCCTACTCGTCGGCGGGAACTCAAAACACTTCATGGGGCCAGAGGTAAGGATTCCCTTATTCGCCAACAAGATTCCCAATTCGACTGCGGGAATGGGCGGAAAGCTCCAAATGCATGTTTCGCGCGGCACAGGCGTCGCCAATACTTGAGAAAGGCAGACCAAGTTACAAATGTCTTAACTGTCCAAGTGCTTCTCTTTATCCACCAAGACGGATCGGACAAGACGGAGGAGATTTCAGGAATACAACTTGATGGACGCGACCACCCGCGTAATGGTGCCACTAGGACTAGGCTGATCCGGCTTCAGCCCGCATCGCATGGACGCGAACAGACCAATCAACTGCCCCAGCATCACATCCAGCACCGGCCGATAGTGGTCGGGAAAATTCGCGGCACTCTCCAACGATAAACAGTGGTCGACCAGCGGCGCCACGTCCTCAACTGCGGCCGCAGTAACCGCCACCCGCACCCGCCCCAGACGCTTGCGATCAATCTCCCGCAGCAGGTCGAGCTCGTATCCCCGACGGCGCGCTTCGCTCGATAAGAAAGCCACAAAGAGCGTCTGCCCGTCGACGCTCGACAGCGGTCCGTGACGCAGCCCGAGCGGCGTTTCCGCCAGCGTGGTCACTTTGCCGGCGCTCAGCTCCATCACTTTCAGCCCCGATTCGTCGGCCACTGCGCGCAGAACTCCCGCTCCCACAAAACAGGCGCGCGTACCACCCAGCAACGCAACCGCCGCCGCAGCTTCGGCCGCCACCGGAAGAAACCGCCGGCCAATCTCGCCCATCTCTGCGACCACATCCCCGAACCGGGCAAAATCTTCCAGATGCCCCACGCACTGCCCCGCCAGAACCATGTTCGTGAACGAACTGGTCATAGCCAGGCCGCGGTCATTCACCGCTTCGTCCAGCACCAGCGCCAGAGCACGGTCCGCATGGCGCAGACAAAGTTGTGCCATGGGTCCTTCCTGATTGCAGGTAATCACCAGATGCCGGATTTCGCGATGCCGATGCAGCGCCTGCTCGAGCAGTGCTACACCCTCCGGACTCTGCCCCGAGCGTGAAAACGAAATCCACAGATACTCCCTGCCCGGTCGATGGAACTCTTCAAATTCAGTCAGCAGCGTGGTGCTGGGAATGGGCCAAACCTCACAACTCCAACGCCGCCGCAGCAGCGGAGCCAGCGCCCGGCCCGTATAATCCGATGTCCCCGCGCCCACCAGATATACGGTGGGTGAAGAAGTATTGCCGCGGCCGATTCCGGCGCGCCTCAAAACATCGTTCAATTCGGCGCGCCGCTCCTTGCAGCGCCCGTAGGTCTTGCTCCACGTGTCGGGCTGCTGCCAGATTTCGCGCGGCGTGTGCTCCAGCCCGCGTTCGATTTTTTCCTGCTCCGGCAAGTCCAGCAGCGTACGCAATGCGTCGGCCAATGTCGAATCTCCTTAAAGACTCTTTAGTCTATTACAATCCGATTCAGTCAAAAAATCGCCCGAAGAAAAGGGAATAGCATCCGGCAGTCAACGATATGGCCGCACTTTTCTGAAACCACCAACCAGTTTTCAGCAACTAATCAGGCTGACAGGGGTTTCCCTTGCAAAGGAGAAAGACAATGACCCGTGGTTCGCACCCGTTGAATTCGCTGCTCCTGGCGGCGGCCCTGGCTTCGTCGTTGGCGGGAGTCGCCTGCGGCGGTCATCATTACTATCGAGTCTATGATCCCTACTATACGGATTACCATGTGTGGAACGACGAGGAAATTGGTTATTACAATCGCTGGGCGCGTGAAAGCCACCGCGACGCGCATCGCGAATTCCGTAAACTTCCTCCTGAAGAGCAAAAGGAATACTGGACCTGGCGTCACAACCACAACGACCGTCACTAGCAGCTACTCACGAATGGTTTTGGGAAGGGCACGGCTTCAGCCGTGCCGCCCAGAGTCACAAATGATGCGGGCTTTAGCCCCTGAGGTTCTGCGTTTCATCGCTATCCGTGGCCAAGCGCCCTGAGAGCCTGTTCCGTATTGATCAGCCTCGCGCCCAATCGCTCTAACTCTGCAATCGTTTTCTCCCCGTCTTCCTGCTTCAGGGTTTCGATCGCATCTCGCACCACGGCCACGCGGCGCCCGCGTTCCAACAGACCTCTCGCGGCCAAGCTCACGCAATATTCCGTCACCACTCCAAACACTACAAACTCTGCCTGACTTCCCAGCCGCTGAAGGAGAGCGTCCGCGTGCCGGCTCTCAAAAATATTCAGCGTCTGCTTTTCCAGCAGGATTTGCTGGTACTGGGATAAATCTTCCGGCAGTTTCGCTTCCGCGTCATTCGGCACCCGCGCAATTTTTTCCGCCAGCGCTTCCGGAACCAATTCCGCTCCCGGCGTTCCCTTCACACAATGTGGCGGAAAGATTTTGAACTCAGGATCGTCCGGCGCATGAAAACATCCATGCGAAACCAAAAATACCCGCCCCCGTCGCGCCGCATCGGTGAGAAGCCGGATGTTCGGCAACAACTTCTCCGCCCCCGGCACGTATAGTTTCCCGCCCGGCAGCATAAAGTCACGCTGCGCATCCACTTCCCAGAATATGAAGTCCCGCGAAACCATGCTTTCCCTTCCAACCAAGGTGCAATCCGCATCGCAACGTCGACGTTCCCGGCTTAAGTAGCGCCGGCGTCCCGCCTGCTGTCGCGAGAGCCTGCCCTGAGCCTGCCGAAGGGGCGTCTCGCCCTCGCATCTAAAAGCTACTCCGAATCCAATCGCTCCAATGATTTCTTCCGATCTCTCGAAACATCCGCCGCTTCTATGTTCTAATCTCCGCGTCCCAATTCTCGCACGTAATCCCAACCGGAGACATGCATGGCGCTCACTCGCCTGAAACGGTCCGCAATCGCATTCGTTGCAATAATTCTTGTAAGTATTGTTGAGGCCCAGTCCCCAACTGCCCTGCGTGCCGATCTCGACGCCTACGTCGCCTCGTCCATGAAAACCTTCGACGTCCCCGGCATGGCGGTCGCCATCGTAAAAGACGGCAAGATCATCGTCGCAAAAGGATACGGTGTGCGCAAACTGGGCGATCCCACTCCCGTCGATGAATTCACTCTGTTCGGCATCGGCTCGAACACCAAAGCATTCACCACCGCCGCCCTAGCTACGCTGGTCGACGAAGGCAAACTATCCTGGGACGATCCCGTCTACCAGCGCCTCCCTGGCTTCGTGATGTACGACCCTTATGTCTCGCACGAAATGACCATCCGCGACCTGCTCACGCATCGCAGCGGCATGGGGCTCGGCGAAGGCGACCTCCTGTTCTGGCCGCACACGACTTACACGCGCGAAGAAATTATCTACAAGCTGCGCTTCATGAAGCCCGCCTCCAGTTTTCGCAGCCATTACGCCTACGACAATCTTCTCTACATGACCGCGGGACAAATCGTCCCCGCCGTGACCGGCATCTCCTGGGATGACTACATTCGCCAGCGCATTTTCACTCCGCTCGGTATGACGCATTCCAACGTCAGCAACGCCAACATCAAGCCCGGCGACGACGTTGCCTTTCCCCATTCGCGATTGGCTGGCAAACTGCAAGTTATCCCCTTCGAAATCCTGGATAACGCCGGCCCGGCCGGCTCCATCAATTCCTGTGCCGCCGACATGGCCAAGTGGTTGGAGTTGCAGTTGAACCGAGGCAAGTTCACCGGACCGCGACGGCCGACTCTTCAGCGAGCAGCGCTCCAAAGAAATGTGGTCGCCGCAGACGATTCTCCCCACCAACGATCCTCCGCCACAGCTGGCCGGCCTGAAAGCGTATTTCGCTGACTACGCTCTAGGGTGGGGATTGCGCGACTACCACGGCCGCAAACTCGTCGGCCACACCGGCGGCGTCGGCGGATTCGTCTCCCGCGTCATGCTGGTGCCCGAGGAAAATCTAGGCGTCGTCGTGCTCACCAACGCCGAAGAGGACGGCGCCTTCGATTCCATTCTCTTCCACGTGCTCGATCACTATTTCGGACTTCCCGCCACCGACTGGATTGCCGCCTACAAAGCGGTCGACGAGAAAGCGGAGAAAGAAGCCGCCGAGACCATGAAGAAAGCCGAAGCCGCCCGCGCCGCCGATTCCAAACCTTCCCTGCCTCTCGAAAAATATGCCGGCGCCTACAACGACGCCTGGTACGGCCCAATCACCATCCGCATGGAAAATGCCAATGCCAGCCTGGTCATCACCTTCGACCACACTCCCACCATGATCGGCGACCTGCAACCCTGGCAGCACGACACCTTCAAAGCCCACTGGCGCGACCGCAACATCGAAGACGCCTTCGTAACCTTCGCCCTGAATCCAGATGGCAGCATCGATAACGCAAAAATGGCCGCCGTCTCTCCGCTCGCGGATTTCAGTTTCGATTATCAGGACCTGCTGCTGAAACCAGCGGCCAAAAAATAAAGGGAGAACAGCTCTCAGCGTTCAGCTCTCAGCTGTCAACTCTCAGCTTTCAGCGAACGAATTGAACGCTTGTCATTCCGACCCCCGAGCGAACGCGAGGGGCGGAGGAATCTCGGTTGTCGAGCGCAACAGATGAGATCTTAGATTTTAAATTCCTAAACCCGTGGCCACCGCCCCAAACCCGTCCCTCAAAACCGCCGAGGCCATCCAACCCCACAGCACAGCTCTGCGTAGGGAGCTCGGCATTGCCGACCTGGCGCTGGCCCAGATTCTGATCGTCATCGTCCCCGAGTTCTTCGGTACGGCGGTGAAAGCCGGCCCATCCCATGTCGTGCTGTGGCTGCTGGCGATTCTCTTGTTTTTTGTCCCGCAGGCGCTGGTGGTTGCGCATCTCAACCGCCTGATGCCGCTCGAGGGTGGCCTCTACGAGTGGGCTCGTCTTGCCTTCGGTGACGGCATGGGCTTCCTGGTGGCATGGAACATCTGGCTCGACACCACTGTGCAAGTGTCACAAATCGCGCTGGTGACGACCACCTACATCGCGTACGCCTTTGGACCCAACGCGGCGTGGATTGCAGCGAGCCCGGGCCTGCTCGTGGGCGCGTCCATCCTTCTTATCGCGGGCATGATGCTGGTCGCCCGCCTTGGCCTCAGCGTGGGCAAGTGGGTGAGCAATACCGGAAGCATCTTCACCGTCCTCATCCTGGGAGTGCTGATCGTGATGCCTTTTTTTCACGTGCGGCACGGCACCCTGCCTCACTACAACCCGCTCCCGCTGGTTATGCCGCCGCTCACTCTTTTCAGCCTCAGCGTGTTCAGCAAGATGACATTTGGAGCCCTGTCAGGCTTCGAGATCGTCGCGATTTTCGCCGGCGAGTCTCGCAACCCGGGACGCAATCTTGCGCGTTCCATTCTTTTCACGGCTCCGCTCATCGCCCTCCTCTACATCCTCGGGACGAGCGCGATACTGGCTTTCGTTTCGCCCGACGCAATCGACGTCATCGGCCCCATTCCTCAGGCGCTCCGTCGCGGATTCAGTGTCTTCGGGCTGGCCGGTCCGTTCGTGTCTATCGCGATTCTACTTTTGCTGTTGAATTATCTCTGCAGCTACACCCTCTATTTTTCCAGCAACACTCGGCTGCCGCTGGTCGCGGGCTGGGACTACCTGCTGCCCAGCTGGTTTTCGGTTCTCCATGCGAAATACCGTACGCCGGTTAATTCGATTCTCTTCATGGGCGGCGTAGCGCTTGCATCCAGCACAGCCGTATTGATCGGAGCCAAGAACCAGGAGGCGTTTACTCTGCTGCAGATCTGGGCCTGGACGTTCTATGGACTCGCCTATCTGGCTCTGTTTGCCATTCCTTTATTCGCGCCAAAACAGAAAGGCATCCGGCCCGCCCTGTGGTTACGCGTGGGAGCGGCAGCCGCATTCGCGGTCACCTTACTCTTTGTTCTGCTCTCGGTATTGCCCGTCGTTCCGGTTGCCAGCAAATGGGAATACTCTCTGAAGATTGCACTGGTAGTCCTGGGAGTGAATCTTCTGGGTTGGATAATCTATCGCGCAGGTCAGCGGAAACTCCGGAGCGCTTAAGCTAACGCGTGCACCTATCCGATGGCGTCATCCTGAACGGAGCCGTTTGTCAGGCGGAGTGAAGGATCTCGCGCGCAGATGACCATGTGCATCCATCAGTGCCCCGCCTCAGGACATACTCCTGACCTACCGCAAAAACACCCGCCCTGCATCCTCCACCCGCACACTCGACTTCCGCCGCGCCCCAGTTGCCACGCTGTAAACCACAAGCACCTGATCTTCGACAATCAGAATCTGTTTCTCGCTCATCCATCCCACCAACGTCGCGTGCGGCACAAACGCAACCCGCCGCGGCGAGTCCTCCAGGCTCTTCACTTCCACTGCCGGCAATTCCGCCAGCGCCTTGCGAATCCGCTGCGACTCCTCGGGATTCGCGTCTCCCTCCTGCGCCAGTTGAAATGGTTTGTTGGATTGCGCCGTCGAAACAATCGTCATCGCCACATAGCCCAACTCTGGCGACAGCTGCGCGTTCGGGGTATAGAAACTCACATCGTAGTCGGGATTCTGGTACGCCGCCCGCTCGTCAAACACCGTTCGTTTCTTGCCATGGCTCAACACCAGCGTCTGATCGTCACTCTGATTCGACCACCCGCAGCATCCGGTATCCGGAATCGCTTCGATAATCATCTCCCCGCCAGCCGCATCCAGCACACGCTGCAACGGCTCAGCCAGCGGATCGGCCGTCCACTTCCCACCCGTTTCCTCATACCGCGTGCTCGCTTTGTACACAGGCTGCGTCTGTCCCGCGACAAACTGCGACATCAGAAAAAACTTGTCCACTCCGCTTTCCGGCGCCCAGAACGTGCCGTACGGACAACTGTCGTCGCACGTCCCGGTCGCACAGCGGCACTCCGGAAACTTCGCAGTGGCTAACTCCTGCCGTCCCGCTCCCTGCAAATCCGTCTGCCAACCTTGCCACGTGGTAGCGGTTGAAAGATCCACTCCCTCTCGCTGCAACCGCCGCGCCTGATTGGCGAACCAGAACAAACGCGCGCCGTCGGCCGAAAGAAATGGAACCGGAGCCGACTCTGTGACCGCCTGATTCGATCCGATTGCCTTGACCTCTCGCGTCACACCTAGATCGAGCGTGGTGGCGGCGTGCCCGTTCCAAAACCACGCCTTGTGCGGCGACGCAACATCTTCCTCGGAAAGGGGGAGCGGCACTGCAGCCGCAAACAGAATTTGACCCAAGCGATTGACCGAAACGCTGCCCGGCGATTGCACCGCCTCGGCCGGAACCTTCACCGTCTGCTTCACCGCAAACGTCGCCGGATCGTACTCGACCATCTCTCCTGGCGCCCGCATCACCCATAGCCGCTTCCCTTGCCCCAGCAACGGCGTTGTCGTTAGCAGCAGCCCTGCGATCAATCGCCAAAGTCTTCTCATGGGCAAATAGAGCCGTGGACAACTAGAATCCTGCCGGCGTTCGCCACGACGCGTCCGCAAGGACGCCTGAAAATAGCCCGGCGTTTCAAACGCCGGGTTCAGTCCGGCCTCCGTGCACTGCGTCCGGTGGGGACGCCTGAACCACGTGTTACTCATTTCATCTCGACAATCGGCAACTCCACAAAACTCGCCTGCTCTGCGGAATGAAAAACCCTCTGCACCGCCTTCTTATAATCCCCCGGCTTGGCCCAGAAAATATTCGGCACAAATGTCTGCGGATTGCGGTCGTACAGCGGAAACCAACTCGACTGCACCTGCACCATAATGCGATGTCCCGGCAGAAAAACATGGTTCGCCGTCGGCAGCAACAAGTGATAGAGCAAAGGCTGATCCGCCGCGACCGCCTTCGCCGTCTCCAGACTCTCCCGATAGCGCCCGCGGAAAATGTCCGCGGAAATCATCAGCTGATATCCGCCCATGCCGGGCTGGCTCGCGACCTCGTCAGGATAAACATCAATCACTTTCACCACCCAGTCGGAATCCGTTCCGCTGGTGGACGCAATCAAGTTCGCCGCCGGCTGCCCGCTGATCTTTACCGGTTCCTTCAACACCTCCGACGTAAAGGCCAACACATCCGGCCGCCCCGACGCCTCCCGCTGATCGTCCACCAGCCATTCCGCCCACGTGAATCCCTCGCCGTACCCCACGGGCTGAATCGGCCGCGAACGAAACGTCACCGGCTTCGCTGGATCGGAAACATATTCGTCGTACGCCGCGTCCCCAGGCTTAGGAGCATCGAAACCCACCTTCAATCCCGCCTCAAGATAAAGCCGCGTCGCATGAATCGAGCATCCGCTGGCGCATCCCGCGGGCCACGATGGCAAGCGCCGCCACGTATTTGTCCCCGTTTCAAACGTCGTGACGGGCGCAACGTCCGCCTTCGGCGCCCCGTCCTTCAAATATTGATCCAGAAACGGACGCAGAATGTTCTCCCGAAAATACAGCCCGGTGTCGCTGTTGAATTTCAATGCCCCCAGTGTGCTGCCATCGCCAATCTCCTGCCCGTGATGCCACGGCCCCATCACCAGAAATACTTTGTCGTTGCCGGTGTCCTTCGGTTTGATCGCCTTGTAAACCGCCGGCGCGCCGTAAATGTCTTCCTGATCCCACAAGCTGTCGACCAGCATCACCGGCACTTTCAGAGGCTGCGCCGCAAGAATCCTGTCCATGGCCTGCTCCTGCCACCACGCGTCGTAGCTCGGGTGCTCCAGCAGTTTGCGCCAGAACCCAACTTGCTCCAACCCATGCCGCCGCCCGAGCTCTCCCGCGGATCCCGCTTCCATGTACACGTCGTAGTCGTCGAAGTGATCCGTCCACCACAGCGCGCTGTTGTTGCGCGTCGCCTCCTGCTCGTAGATGTAAGGCATATTCTGTTCTCGAAACGCCCCGTTGTGAAACCAGTCGTCGCCCCTCCAGCCATCGACCATGGGATTCATTGGCACCGCCACCTTCAGTGCGGGATGCGGATTCACCAGCGCCATCAAGGGCAGAAAACCGTCATACGAGATCCCGAGGATGCCCACCTTCCCATTGCTCTCCGGCACATTCTTCACCAGCCAGTCGATCGTGTCATAAGTGTCCGTCGAATGATCGACCGCTGTCGGATTGAGAGGCCCATGCAGCGGACGCGTCATCACATAATCGCCCTCCGACCCATACTTCCCGCGCACGTCCTGCACCACGCGGATGTACCCACCCTCGACAATCACTTCCACAGCGTTGTCGTAGCCGTTCAAAATCGGACCGAGATGGGAGCTCTGCGCATGACTGACTTGCGCGCTGGCGTTATACGGCGTGCGCGTCAACAGAATCGGCGCGTTCTTCGCGCCCTTGGGAATCACGATCACCGTATGCAGCTTCACCCCATCGCGCATCGTGATCATCACCTCCCGCTTGACGTAGTCGAAGCTGTCCGTCAGCGCATCGATTTTGGCCGGAGTTTCGCTCGGCAACTGCGCATTCGACGCAGGCGTTTGAGCAACGGAAGATCCCAACAAGAGCAGGCCGGCTAGGAACAACGGGAACCCACACAGGGAATGACCGCAAGAGATTCGTTTCCTGAAAAGTATCATTGGAGTAACGAAATAGTAGCTGGTCCAGGCGCGCATTGCCAAATCAGAGGCTTTTTCCATTTAACAAAAGCAAACTCAGTGATTCACGTTGAACGTTGCAGTGATATGCTGCGCAACAGCTTTTGAGCTTCCCTTATAATGACCGGAGCCAAAACGGCTTCTCAGTCAGGAATTCATCGCACTACCGTTCCACCAAAACGCGCTACACAGTTATGGCAGTCGACTGCAAAACTCCCAAGCCCGGAATCGTAGCCGCAAGCCTGACCGACGTCGGCCGCCAGCGCAGCAACAATGAGGATTCCCATCTCTACTGGGAGCCCGACTCCGACGAGGAATTCCTTCGCAAGGGCCGCCTCGCCGTCGTCGCTGACGGCATGGGCGGATACGAAGGCGGACAAGAAGCCAGTCGCATCGCAGTCGAGACCGTGCACCGAATCTACGACCGTGCCTTCGGCGCCAATCCGCAGGATACGCTGCTCGAAGCATTCGCATCGGCTCACCGGAGTATTCAGCGTTACGCCACGGAGAATCCGCAATTCCACGGAATGGGAACCACTTGCACCGCTGTCGCCATCGTCGATCGCCAACTCCACTTCGCCCACGTGGGCGACAGTCGCCTCTACCATATTCGCGCCCAATCCATTTCCCGGCTTACACGCGATCATTCCTACGTCGGCAGGCTGGTCGAGAATGGCATTGTGCGCTCCGAAGACGCTGAGACCCATCCCCAGCGCCACGTTCTTACCGCTGCCCTTGGCTCGGGCCGCGACATAGCCCCTCACGTTCCCGATCGTCCCGTCTGCTTGGAGGAAGGCGACACACTTCTCCTCTGTACCGACGGCCTGTGGGGCCTGGTTGGCGATCAGGAACTCGCGCTCGCTTCGCAAGCGAACCCGCCGACGGAAGCCTGCTCAAAATTAGTAAAAATGGCGCTGGATCGCGGCGGTCCGGACAACATTACCGTGTTGGTGCTGCGAGTTTCGGCCTAAGCTTAATCAATCCTGGGACGGCCGATTTCGTCCCGCCGCGGAAGACTATTCCTGCCTCCAAACTGCAATCTTCTGCACAAACAGCTGATCGTCCTCCTCCGGCCCTATAGCTAACATATTGATTTCACAGGCTGAAGTCGGCCGTTAGCATTTTCTCAGAAATGGAGGACTGCTTGCGTTGTCATTAACGTCTATAAAGTCTATTATACCAATCTAGTTTATGGACTAATACGCCTATGAATAGACGATTTCTGCTTCCGTTCTGGCTTTGGCTGGCAACGGCGATTTCAGGATGGGCCCAGAGCAGCGCGCACACCATCCGTGTCGGCGCTTTCCCCAACATCACGCATGCCCAGGCGATGGTGGGCAAGGCCAATGGCTGGTTCGACAAGGCCATGGGTCCGCAGGTCAAGGTTCAGTGGACCAGCTTCAACGCCGGCCCTTCGGCCATTGAAGCTTTGTTTGCGGGGGCTATCGACCTCACCTACGTCGGCCCCAACCCGGCGATCAACGGCTATGTCCGCTCCAACGGCGAAGCCCTACGCGTGGTCGCGGGAGCCGCTAGCGGCGGCGCTTCGCTCGTCGTGCGCAACGATTCCGGAATTAACAAACCAGAAGATTTCCACGGCAAGCGCGTCGCCTCTCCGCAATTCGGCAACACTCAAGACGTGGCGCTCCGCAACTGGCTCAAGAATCATGGCATGAAAAGCAACGACAAGGGCGGAGACGTGCAGATCGTGCCTATGGCGAATCCGGATCAGCTGACTCTGGTCCTCAAGAAGGATCTTGATGCGGCCTGGGCCCCTGAACCCTGGGCTACGCGCCTCATCCATGAGGGCAACAGCCGCCTCTTCGTGGACGAACGCAGCCTTTGGCCAAACGGACAATTCGTGATCGGCCTGCTCGTCGTGAACACCAAGTTCCTCCAGGCTCATCCCGACCTGGTGAAAAATTGGATCCGTGCCCACGTCGAGCTGACCGATTGGATCAACGCTCACCAGCTCGAAGCCAAGACCCTGTTGAACAAGCAGATCGGCAGCGAAACCGGCAAGGCCCTTCCTCCCGCGGTTCTCGAAGAAGCGTTTTCCCGGATGCAAGTCACGTACGACCCGCTGCACAGCGCGCTGACTATCGCCGCCCAGCAAGCGTTCGACGGCGGATTTCTCGGCCGCCAAAAACCCGACCTCTCCAGCCTGTACGATCTCTCACTCCTCAACCAGGTTCTCACCGAAAAAGGGCGGAAGGCTATCCAATGAATACGAACATTCAGAATCTCCCCAGTCAATTTCCGATTCCTGTCGAGCCTCACTTCCCCGCGCACTCCCGCAGTCGTGACGAAAGATCAGTTTCGGTTGACCGTGCGACGCCTTCTATTTCACCGGCGACTGCCAAGGTCGGCCTCAGCGAGATATGCCTCAGTTATCGCAACCAGAGCGGAGAGCGCTTGCTGGCTCTCGACCACATCAATCTTCAGGTGCGTGCTGGCGAGTTCGTCTGCATCGTCGGTCCGTCGGGTTGCGGTAAATCTACATTGCTGCATTTGATCGCGGGCCTGCAGCCGCAAACCTCGGGGCAAATACTGATCGACGGCAACGCTGTCGAAGGTCCCGGCACCGACCGCATCCTGATCTTCCAGGAACACGGCCTGTTCCCGTGGCTCACGGTCGGCCAGAACGTCGAATTCGGCATGAAGATGAAGGGCGTCCCCAGGGCCGAGCGCGAGGAAAAAACTCGCTATTATCTGCGCCTCGTACATCTGGCAAAATTCGAAAAGAGCTACATCCATCAGCTCTCCGGCGGCATGCGCCAGCGCGTAGCCATCGCGCGTGCTCTGGCCACCGAACCCGACGTGCTCCTGATGGACGAACCCTTCGCCGCGCTCGATGCTCAGACTCGTGACCTGCTGCACGATGAGTTGGAACGCATCTGGAGCGAAACCGGACGCACCATCATTTTCGTAACGCACAATGTCCGTGAAGCGATCCGCCTCGGGGATCGCGTGGTTCTTCTGACCTTCCGCCCCGGCCGCGTCAAGAGCGAATTCCCTGTCGAGTTACCCCGCCCGCGTCACCTGGAGGATCCCAACGTCGCCCGCGCCGCCCGCCAAATTCTTGACGAGTTGCGCGACGAGATCAATCAGTCCCTCGAAGCCGAATACAACGATGGCGTGAAACCTCACGTAAAAACGGCAGTCGAAGGGGGTTTCCAAGCATGAAACGCGCTGCCCGCTACCTCGTCTTTTATTCCGCGCTCTTCGGGTTATGGACGCTTCTCGCCGAATTGAAAATCTGGCCGCCGTATCTTTTTCCCACACCATGGGGGGTCGCCGAAGCACTCTATGCCGGATTCCAGGATCACACTTATTGGATTGCGATCCGCGTCAGCCTGCAGCGTGTCCTGATCGGTTACGGGATTTCCGTAATTCTCGGCATGATCCTCGGACTGGGCGTCGCCAGCAATAAATTCCTCGAAGAAACCATGGGCGGTTTGCTGGTCAGCCTGCAGAGCTTGCCCAGCATCTGCTGGTGGCCTCTCGCCCTGCTCTGGTTCGGCCTCAATCAGAACGCCATCCTCTTCGTGGTGATCATGGGCTCGCTGCTTTCTGTGACTCTTGCCATGGAGGACGGCCGCAAGCAGATGCCCAAAATCTTCGGCCAGGCGGCACGCAACCTCGGCGCCAAGGGATTCAATTTGTTCTGGTATGTCTTGTTGCCCGCCAGCCTGCCATTTATCGTTTCCGGTCTCAAGCAAGGCTGGGCCTTCGCCTGGCGCTCGCTGATCACCGCCGAGATGCTCTACCTGAGCCTCGGCCTCGGCCAGGTCCTGATGATGGGCCGCGATCTGAACGACATGAGCGCGGTCATCGCCGTCATGATTTTGATCATTGCCATCGGCTATGTTGTCGATGGAGTCGTGTTCAAAGGGATGGAACGCCATTTGCAAAATAAGTGGGGGCTGACCTCCGCCACCTAGAAACTTCGGAATGTTCACCGAATTTCCCGGAACTTCATAACCTCTGCAACCAAAAAGGACGTTGCCTATTTGCCACTATCTCTAGTAAGTTTATGGACATGCTTTTATACCAGGAACCGACGCAAAAAAGTAACGGCGCAGAACGAATTTAAAAGGAGAAAATCTACTGCCATGAAATCCAGCAAGAACCTGTTTCTCGCGGCTCTGATTCTGGCGGCACTTACTTCCGGAGCCTGGGCACAAACCGAGTCAGCGTCCAACGCGGCTCCAGCCAATGGATCCCCAGCCGCGGCGCCGGCCGCGGCGCCTGTGACCGCCGCCGATATCCAAGCGTTGAAAGACGCACTCGCCGCCCAGCAGCAGCAAATTCAGGCGTTGCAGGCGCAATTGCGCAGCCGCGAGAAAGATCAACTGCCCCAGACAGTTCAGTCCGCCGCTATTTCCGCGCCGCGACCTGCCGCTGTTGAAGCATCGCAACCGCTGGCAACCGTCGCGGCCAACCTTCAAGACACAACGGCTGACAAGAATAACCAGCACGCGGGCAGTTCCGATGAACGGATTCGGAATCTTGAGCGACAGATCAAAGGCATCGGCCCCCTCTCTTTCAGCGGCGACATCCGCCTTCGCGGAGAACCCTTCCTCGGTGGCCCCTCGGATCAATCGCTCCAACGTATACGCGGCCGCTTGCGTGCGCGCTTCAATGTGACCGCCGATCTCGGGGAGCAATTCCGCGCGGGCATCACTCTCGCCAGCGGTGACGTAAACGATCCCACCTCCACGAACGCGAACCTTACGGGTTTCTACACGCGCAAGGCATTCGCACTCGACCAGGCGTTCGTGGAATTCAAACCAAAACAGTTCAAACCCTTGACCCTTGTAGGCGGTAAATTTCGCTATCCCTGGTACAACACCGAACTCACATGGGATAAAGACCTGAACCCCGAGGGTGCCGGCCAGACTTTGGCGTTCAACCTGCATACGCCGGTCCTGAAGCGCGTCGCGCTGGTCGGCTTTGAATTACCCTTCGCCGAAATCGCCGGCACCGCGCCCACCAACAAAAGAATTACCCAACAAATCACTCTAGGCGGACAACTCCAAACGTCATGGCAGCTTGCGCCGCACGTCATCCTGAACGCCTACTCGGGATACTATAACTTCCGCGGTGCCGACTCGATCGCCCTGGCCCTGGCGCGTGCCAGCACCAAGAATCCGCAGACTCCGTTCTCAGGCGCGTTGCCGTTGACTTCCGGGAATCCAGTTCAGGACTCAACCTACACCACCACTGCGACCACCATCATCACGATCGGCGGGACAGCTTATCCGACCGGAGTCACATCCGTCACCAACGCGCAGTTCGCCTCGAAGTTCGCGTTATTCGACAACGTTGCGCGCCTCGACATCGATACCGGCCACTCCCGTTGGCCGCTAAGTTTTATCGGAGACTACGTGCAGAATACCGAGGCCTGCGGCAACCTGGTCAACATCGCCGCGGCTCCGGCGAACACCTCGACGCAGACTTTCAAACGGGCGCTCAATACTCCTTGCAACTCGCATCAACGCCGCGGATACTGGGCAGAAGGACGAGTCGGACGTCTCCAGGAAAAGGGAGACTTGCAGATCGGATACACGCGCATTTTCATCGAGCGCGAAGCCGTGCTGGGGAACTTCAATTACAGCGAGATTCGTCAGGGCACGAATGTCACCGAACATCGGGTCGACGCCTTCTACCAATTTGACCGGAGCGTCCAGTTGGGATTTACTGCTTTGATCGGTCGTCCCCTGGGGACTACCGAGCCCTGGCTCACGCGCTTGCAGTTCGACACGGTTTACATCTTCTGAAACAAGGGCACAAAAGCAAAGCGCTACCGACCCAGTGTCCGGAAACCCGGAACACTACGGTAGCGCTGCCAATTTCAGAGCCCAAAACGCGCAAAAACATTAGACAAAGAATTATAAAAACCGTCCATACACTAATCACAGTATTTAACTAGGTACCCTTGGCGGGAAGGGCACGGCTAGCCGTGCCGCCCCAGCACAAAATTGATCGGGCTTTAGCCCCTTAGGGCTGCCTACTGCTTTTCGCCCGCCTCATCCGCCGTTGATGTTTTCTCCGGCCGTAACAAAGGAAACAAAATGACATCCCGGATGGTATGCGAGTCCGTCAGAAGCATGCACAGCCGGTCCACGCCCACACCCACCCCGCCCGCCGGCGGCATTCCGTACGACAGCGCCCGGATGTAGTCTTCATCCATCTGGTGCGCTTCCTCGTCGCCACGCTCGCGCTCCTGCAATTGCGCTTCGAATCGCCGCCGCTGGTCTTCGGGATCGTTGAGTTCGCTGAAGCCGTTGGAAATTTCCATTCCGCCGACGAAGATTTCCCAGCGTTCGGTCCACTCCGGCTCATCGGGCTTCTGCTTCGAAAGCGGCGAAACGGCCGTGGGAAATTCGTAAATGATCGTCGGCTGCGTGAGATGCTCCTCCGCCACCGCCTCGAAAAGCCCGGCAATCGTCTTCCCTGCCGGAGCATTCGGCTCGTAAGCCATGTGCGCATGCCCCGCATTAAAGCGCTCGACCAGCTTCTTCACGCCCTCGGCGCTGGCAAAGTCGCCCATCGCCGGCTTCGCGCCCGCCGACTCCGGCCAGTAATGAATGATGGCCTCCCGCATGGTCATGCGCTGCCAGTTGGCCCAATCGATTTCCTGGTCGCCCCACTTCGTCTTCGTCCCGCCGGTCACGTCTTTCGCCGCCTGCGTAATAATTTCCTGCGTCAGATCCATCACGCCCTGATAGTCGGTGTACGCCTGATAAAACTCCAGCATGGTGAACTCGGGATTCCAGCGCCATCCCAGTCCCTCGTTGCGGAAGTTGCGATTGATCTCATACACGCGATCCAGCCCGCCCACCACCAGCCGCTTCAAATAAAGTTCCGGCGCGATGCGCAGATAAAGGTCCATGTCGAGCGTGTTGTGATGGGTGATGAACGGCTTCGCCACCGCTCCGCCAGCGATGGGCTGCATCATCGGCGTCTCCACTTCGATGAAGCCATGCGCATCCAGCGTGCGCCGCATCGACTGCACCAACTTGGTCCGCTTCAAAAAAACTTCGCGGACTTCAGGATTCATCACCAGATCGACATAGCGCTGCCGATAGCGCAGTTCCACGTCAGTCAGCCCGTGCCACTTCTCCGGCAGCGGCAGAAGGTCTTTGCTGAGAAATGTGATCTCTTCGACGTGTACGCTCAGCTCGCCAGTGCGCGTGCGAAACAGATATCCGCTCACCCCGATGTGGTCGCCCAGGTCGAGCAGCTTGTACAACTCGAAACCCTTTTCTCCGACCGCGTCTTTCTTGACATAAATCTGCAGCCTCTTCCCGTCCTGCTGCAGATGCGCAAACCCGGCCTTGCCCATCAGGCGAATCGCCATGATGCGTCCCGCCACGCGCACGTTGACCCGCTCCTTCTCCAACTCCTCGCCGCTCTTCTCCGTGTACTTGGCGAGGATCTCCTCCACCGTATGCGTGAATTCGTACTTGCTGCGGTACGTCGGCTGCCCCAGCGCCTCAATCTGCTTCAACTTCTCGCGCCGCAGCTCATAAATTTTGTCGTCGAGTGCCAATGGAGTCCTTTGAAGTGCTGGCGATGGAAGGGAGATTATAAACAATGCGTTTGGAGCAGCTTGGGAGCGGCGTCCCTTTCCCAACGTTCTTGGAAGAGGGTAGGTATGGATCAATATTTTTTTTGCTATCGATCTGGGCAAAATCTTGATTCGGTTGTAGTTGCGCAGATGAGATATGGGGGTGCGCTGGCAAAATCTTGATTCGTAAGTACTTGCGGGTAAAATCTTGCGGACAAAGGAGTTAGCGGCCCGGAGTGCACCGCGAACTACGAAGGTAGGGCTTGCCGCGGAGCTGTCGAAAATTGCGGACACGATTCCATTGTGAGCGTTCTGAATTCTCGGTCAAGGTTGTTCGTCACAAGATTGTGGTTTTTTTGTGTGGAAGGCTGTGGAAAAGAATGAGGGGATCTCTAGGATGCGGTGTTGTCGGCCTTAGCGAGTACGACTCTGCTTGCCCCTGCTCTTCGCAAGAGTGCGCGAATGAAGGACCACTCGGCCGTTTCGGTGTTACCGGCAAGAGCCTGGCCACCGGTCGATTTCCACGAAGGAAGTATAATTCGGGACGAACATTGTTCTCAAAGATTTAGATGCACTAGCCGACAGGGCCTCGTAAACATATGAAAGTTGAAGAAGGGAAATACTCAATCGCCGAGCTTGTCGATTGGCTTCGGCGACGCGAGTTGATCGTCAACACCGAGTATCAGCGCGGCGGCGGGCTTTGGCCCACTTCGGCCAAGAGCTACTTCATAGACACGATTCTGAAGGAGTTCCCTTTCCCCAAGGTGTACTTCCACGAGCGGGTCGACAAGGACACGAAGAGACCGAAGAGAGAGATAGTCGATGGACAACAGAGGCTTACCACAATAATCGATTTCGTTGACGGTAAGTTCGCCTTAGGGGCGGATGCCGGGGAACTGCGGGGACTGAGTTTCAGTGACTTGTCAGGCGAACAACAGGATTCGTTCTATTCCTATACAGTATCCGTGGACGTCATCCGGAATGCAGATCGTTCAGAGATCTTACAGATGTTTCGACGGATGAATGCTTTCACCCTGCCGTTGAACGCGGCCGAAAAGCGCCATAGTGGGTTTTTCGGCGAGTTTAAGAATTGGGTCAACGCTGTGCTGGATGAATACGGTTCAGTCCTCATCGCCTGGAACGTTTTTACGAGCCGGCAGATAGTCCGAATGGCCGACGCCGAATTCGTTGCAGACATAGCGCTAGCCCTCGAAGAGGGTATCGTCAGTACCAGCCCGGCAAAGTTAATCGCTCTTTACCGAAAGTATGACGAAGCCTTTGCTCTGCGGGCGACCTGGAATGAACAAATCGGCGGAGCTTTTAGTGCCGTCCTTACAGAACTTTCGGGAGTGCAAGGGACTTATATAACTAAACCTCACATCTTTCACTCGCTCATCAGTGCGCTTCTTCACAACCGGTTTGGCTTAGTTGGAGCTGAGCAGGTCACCGGCATAGCCTCCAATGGGACATACCTTACCGATCCCGAACGGGCGCTAATTTCGCTGAAGCGCCTAGCGGCCGCCCACGAAGAGAAGGACGTTAGCGAATTTGGGGAGTACGTGAATGCCGCTTCGGAGGGTGGGAACCGGGCCGCTCAGCGCGCCGTGCGGGTTAGGTGGCTCTGCCGGGCTCTTCGCGGCCAGTTTGCGTAGCAGTTATGGCGCTTCATGCGGCATGGACACGACTCGAGGGTGACCTCAATCTTCTGACGACGAGCCTAAGGAATTTTGCTTCGACGAAACCGCTTGTCCGCTCGTCTGATTTCACCTTCCTTGACGAATGCCTTCTCGAGGGTTTGTTATCGCGGGCATGGCAGGCATGGAGCCTTTTCTGCCGAACGTGCGTTATTGAGTCGTGCGTGGGGACCACCGACGGAGCAGGCGTCGCTATTGTTGGGCTTCCCGATGCAATTAGCGCCGACCATGTTTCAGGCGCAGCCCTCCGCGCGAAGCACGGAAGGATGCCCTGCTGGGGACCGCCGAACGCAATTCTCCGATTGGAGCCCACATGGGGCGATGTCGACGTTCTATCGAAGATAATTTCGCTCTTGCGCCCGGCAAATTTTGCGAAGATGCTCGCTGCCTTCTCATCGGGGTCCCCATGTGCGAAGGCTATCCAGGCGATCCGAAATGGCACCGCACACAATCACGTTCAAAATCTAGCTGACATCGACAAACTCCGTTCGGCTTACTTGGTCTTCCCAATCGGCCATCCGACGCACGCTTTGTTTTGGATCGAACCCCAATCCCAAGACTTCTTGGTAACACATGCGATAGACGAACTTAAAGATGCAGGCCTTGCTGCGATTTCCTAGTCTGAATTCGGTCGCGCTGGTAGTGCTGGCAACGTCAGGAGCTCAGGCGTCCCTGCGGGACGCGTTTCCAATCTTGGCGGAAGCTACCCGGCGCTGGAAGCGCCGGGCTATTTTCTTCCGCCCCTACGGGGCTTGCTAGAAATTCCGGCTCGGAACCCACGGCTTGCGCCGTGGGCTGCATTCTTTCGCCGCTTTGCGGCTTTTGGTCCGCCCTTTGGCGGATAATAGGCGGTGCCCTAGGGTCGATCTTTTGCGATCAATCGGCGGCTGAGATGCGGAGTCGTCCGCGGTTGCCCAGTGCTGAGTTCGCACTTCCGTCCCGGAGCGGCCCCGCAGGTCGGACATCGGATGACGAGTATCTGTTTGAGGACGAGTTTTCTTGTCATATCATCAAAAACAAAAAACTCCCAATGCCACAAGAACGATTTATTGACCAGCGTCGGAGCGCCGGGAAGTCATGTCACCCAGGGGCCTGCCCTTTCGTGATAACGGACATGGGCCGACTTTGCAGAAAGGCATTGATCAGTGTGCTATTTATTTGCAAGCCGCCGTTGTACTGGACGAGGCCTTTCTTCTTGAACGCACTCATAAATTTACTTACCCTTGCGCGGGTGGTACCAACCATCTCCGCTAGAGTTCCCTGGCTCACTTTCAGGGGGTTCTCCGACTTGGATTCCTTGGTTATTTCCCCAAACAACAACAGAACTCGTGCCAGCCGCTTTTCGCTGAAATTGAAGAATTGATCGGCCAGGTCTTCCTCGACTCGAATCACTCGGGAAAGCAGATATGCATTCAGCAACGCCGCAAACTGCGGGTCGCGCTTGAGCTTGCGAAGCGTGCTCTCCTTCTGCAAGCGAGTGATATTGGCGGGCCCAATCGATCTCGCCGTGTACATCCGCAGAGACTGCCCTCCCAGACAGCCTTCGCCAAAAAAGCTACCCCGCAGCAGGACGGCGATGATCGCTTTTTTGCGACGCGTAGCGGCCATCGTGAGCTTCACCGTACCGCTCTGGATATAGAAAACTGCGTCGGCTTTGTCCCCTTGCGAAAAAATGATCTCGTTGTCCCGGTAGCTCTGCACAGTCATCGCAGAACGGAACTTTTTGCGGAAAACTGTGGAACTGAAACCGGGAGCTTGATTCGCCATCTGCCTCCTTGACACGATCAATTCACTTGGGAGTAGCGTCCTCTGGGAGTACGCCCTTTAGAAAAAATAAATCATAGGCCTCGGGAATCTGGTTTGGCTGGTCAATAAGGGTCATACACAATTGCACACGGTACCTACGTGGTAAATCTGTGAGGTCTAACCCGCGCCAACCGTAGGATGTCGAACGTACAAAGCTCAGGCGTCCCGGGACGCGTTTCCGGTCGGCTGTAACGCTACCCGGCGCTGGAAGCGCCGGGCTATTTTCTTTCGCCCCTGCGGGGCTTGCTAGAATCCCCGCCTGGGGTGCACAAGGTTACGGTGAACGATCTACCGCAACCGTACGCGACCAAGTCGGCGTACAAGTTTCCCACACCGGTTCCCCGGCGGGAGAATGTGTGGCCCGCAGCGCCCGCTGGATTCAAGGTGGAGTTGTATGAGGCTGGTCTCGACAATCCCGGACGTTGCGGACGGCTCCGAACGGCGACATTTTTCTTGTGGAAACCGATCCCGGACGCATCCGGGTGTTTCGCGGGCTCACGGCTGGCGGCAAGTCTGAACAGTCGCCGATCCTTGTCAGCGGCCTGAAACATCCGTATGGCCTGGCTTTCTATCCTCCGCGTCCCGATCCGCAATGGCTGTATGTGGGCAGCGAAGCCGAAGTAGTTTTTGGTAAGCGACGATGGATCAAACTCGGTGTGGAGAGTTAGCTATACGGGGAAGTGACCTGGGGAGGTTGCCATGCGTTCAATCAAACTAGCCGCTTTGGTAATGTTGGCGGCGCTCATTGGAGTCGCGGGCTGGATTGCCTATCGCCACAGCCGGCGGTCGCCCCTAACATCGACTCGAGCATTGAGTCCAGTAGGTCCAGGCACCGAGCCACCGTGGGTGGAGTTTCACGAGGTGCACTCAGGACCGGCGGGCGAGACCGACACCTTTCTCTACATCCGTCGTCGCTCAGCGACCTTAGGAACGCTTTCGTTTGGAGCCGATGGTCTTCCACTCTGCTGTCAGGAGAGCAAGCCGAGAGGCACTTACCTGACGTGCGACGAGGTTGCCTGGCTGTCACAAGGGATGAAGGACGAAATGGCAGTTCTTCTGCCGAGTTATGGCAGCGGGAGAACCAGTGACCAAGGTGAGGTCTCAGTTGTGTACCGGTGGAACGGTCCAGAGAGACGTGTGGTCTGGCGGAATCCAGAGAGTAGTCCCAAACCACCGGACGGCTGGTTCCGAATTGTCGCGATGCTGGATCAAATCAAGGCACGGGCGGAGACGGGAGCAGAGATCCGCCAATCGCTCGACCTGATTGCTGAGGGCGGACTCGATCCTAATCCGCTGAGCGTCACCTACGATGACATGCACGGACTCTGGGGCGGGTTGACGCTGACAATCCACGGAAACGGCCATGTGAAGCAAAAGGCCGTGAAGGTAGAGGCAAGAACGCCAACGCCAGTTTCGCGGGATGGCATACTCAAGCTGGTGCGGCTACTTTTGCAAGAAAAAGCCTGGGAACAACGAGAACCCGAGCGCGCTTCCAAGCCAGACGAAAGCAAGGCCCGACTGGTCGTGGAGTATGGACTGAAGAGAAGCGAGATTTGGGAATGGTACAACGACCTGGACAAGAACCAGCGCTTAGAGAAGATCCGCGACCTGATGAAGGCGATTGCGTCCGAAGGGGCTTCGAAGTAAGAGCGGCCACCTGGCTGTTGCGAGTGAATGAGGGCTGGAGCGAGATTTCGTTTCGCGCGTCTGCCGCGTGATCGACCCATCGCGCAGGCATTTCCGAGTCCCGCCCGCTTCAGTTCCGCTCCGGGCAGGTTCTTCACGCAAACTGCGCCAAGGACGGGCCCTCTTCGGAGGTGCTGCAAGGTTGGCCAATCCGCCCGTCCAGACTTTGGAAGTACAAGACACGTCGCATTGGTCTTGTTGATGCCCCTAAATCACGGGATCACTTGGCATCATCACTTGACATCATTACTTGACATTGCAAGACGGCGTCATCAACAATTATTTTTGCGCTTCAATCATCGGTCCAAATCGTTGCGCCTTACTCAATTTCCCACGAGGTATTCCATGGTGTTCGCCGCACGCCTGGCACTTGTTTTGTGCCTGCCGTTTCTTCTCGCTGCCGTTCTTTCCGCCCAAAGTATCACGGTATCTCAACCCACGATGTGGGCTTCCAAGCCGGACGTGACGGCCTTTGAGAAGATCGAGAACGACCGCCTCGCTGCCGGCCAACAGGCGATCGATACTTTGATCGCGGTGAAAGGCCCGCGCACTATCGAAAACACGCTTGTGCCCTACGACGAGGCGGTACGCCAAAACAACTCCGCCGGTTATTTTGCGGGACTGATGGAGCAGGTGCATCCCGACGCCACCTTCCGCGATCATGCTACAGCGATGCTCACCAAAGCCAGCGCCGCGCAAACCGCCATCGCCCTGAATCATGACGTCTACAACGCGCTGGCCGCGCTCGATCTTTCGAAGGCCGATGGCGCCACGCGCTATTACGTGCAACGACAGCTTCTTGAATTCCGGCTGGCCGGCGTGGACAAAGACGACGCCACCCGTGCGCGTCTCAAGAATCTGAACGACCAGTCCACCGAAGAACAATCGATGTTCGATCGGAATATTTCCGACGGAAAGAAGACCGTTGAGGCCGAAGTCTCCGAACTCGATGGTCTGCCGCAGGATTACATCGAGCGGCACAAGCCCGGCGCCGACGGGAAGATTGTTATTACGACCGACTATCCCGACGCGTTGCCGGTTTTTAACTTCGCCAAGAGTGATTCGTCTGCGCCAGCGGTTGAACATCGCTTTCAATACCCGTGCCTATCCGAAGAACCAGGAAGTCCTATCCAGCTTAATGAAGACGCGGTACGAGATCGCAACGCTTCTCGGCTTTTCCAACTGGGCGGACTATAACGCCGCCGACAAGATGGCGGTCAAAGGCCAGACCATCGCTGACTTTATCCAGCAGGTGGACGATGCTTCGCGGCCGCTGGCCAAGCGGGAATTCGATATGCTGCTCGCCGAGAAGCAGAAGACTCATCCCGGCGCCAAGGAAATCTGGGACTACGAACGAAGCTATCTCTCGGAATTGGTTCGCCGATCCAAGTATGACTTCGATTCTCAGTCGGTGCGGCCCTATTTTCCATTCATGCAGGTGAAGCAGGGGATTCTCGACGCAGCCGCCGATCTCTTTCACGTCAGCTTCCAGCAGGAACAAAACGTACCGTCGTGGGATCCTTCGATCGAAACCTGGATCGTCATCGACAGCGGTAAGCCGATCGGCCGTTTCTATCTCGACATGCACCCGCGTCCGGGAAAGTACAGCCACGCCGAAATGGCTCCCGTGCTTGACGGCATTCGCGGCAAGCAGTTGCCGGAAGCTATTCTTGTCTGTAATTTTCCGGTGCCCACCTCCACGGATGCTGGGCTGATGGACTATGGCGACGTAGAAACTTTCTTTCACGAATTTGGACACCTGATGCACCACATCCTCGGCGGCCAGCAGCAGTGGGCCGGCGTCGCGGGCATCAGCATGGAGTCTGATTTTGTGGAAGCACCTTCGCAGATGCTCGAAGAGTGGATTCGCAGTCCGCAGGTTCTGGCCAAGTTTGCCCGCCATTACAAGACTGGCGAACCGATTCCCGCGGAACTCGTGACGCGCGCGAACCGGGCTGCCGCCTTCGGACGCGGCTTCTGGGTAGCCCGCCAGAATTCCTTCAGCGCCATGTCATATGACATCTACAAAACTAAGCCCGAGAATGTCGATCTCGACAAAGTCACGTTCGACGACAACCGGAAGTACACTTTATTCACGCCGCTGCCCGAAACCCACATGTGGGCCTCATTTGGCCACCTTGGCGGCTATTCGTCGGCTTATTACACTTACCTTTGGGACAAGGTGATCGCCGAAGATTTCTTCCTGCAATTCGATCGCAAGAATCTGCTGGGCGGCGACGCTCCCATGCGCTACCGCCGCGTCGTCCTCGAACCCGGCGGCTCGATGTCGGCCAACGATTTGGTCAAGAACTTCCTGGGGCGGCCACAAAACATGGTTGCGCTTCAGCACTGGATGGCGGAAGAATTCGACTCGGGGGCAGCCAGCGCGAAGTCGAGCGCTGAATGAATGGTCCGTCTTCCGCCCTTCGGGGCGGTTTAATTCCGCCGGCGTGGACCCACGGCTTGCGCCCCTTCGACAAGCTCAGGGCAGGCTATGGGCTGTATTCTTTCGCCGCCCTTCGACTTGGCTCAGGGCAGGCTTTCGCGGCTTTTAGCTGTCGCGCTCAGAAGTCTTCGGCAGAAAACAACGCACCCGCGGAGGGCTTTCGCGGGTGCTGGGACGATCGCCGTACTCTACACTTAGAGAAACTCTACTGTTTGTTCAGCAGGTTGCAATTCTCGTTACATTGCAGCGATTGCATTTCAATTTCGGCTTTTTTGTGGGGAACGTTTCCGCGAGCTTCCGGCACCGCCACCAGGGCCTGCCGGCCGTCCGCGAGATTTACTTTGCAACTGAAGTTGAGCGACTGCACCCCGCGCTGCTTGCAGGAAGTGCTCTCCAGAGCCCTGGCTAATGTCGACGGATCGTCGTAGATCTTGTCCGCGACATCGGTCGGCAGCAGAGCGATCGTCATGGGGACGGGCGCCTTCACGCGGATCCAGACCGGCTGGCCGTCGCGCTCCGGGCTCACCAGGCTGTAAACTTTCGGCGCGGCGGACAGTTCATACTTCTCCTTCAGCAGCACCGACCAGCGAAACTCGGGCTGGATGCAATTCTGCACGCAGTCCCAACGGTAATACGTGATCTTGAGATCGTTGGGCGAAACAAACCGGCGCATGCCATGGTTCATCACCGCTCCAATGCCCTGCATGACGGCGCGGTCGGGCCTGCGCTCGTCGCGAACCAGGAGAACCATGGGCCGGTCGTTCGGCAGATGGCATTCGTAAGTCGTGTCGACCACGTGCTCGCGCATGCAGAACATCTCCAGACGTGGAGCCACGCCCGGAGTCTGCAGCGCTCCAGTCCACTCGTCATTGGGCGCCAGCGAAATCGTGACGGGCAGCGACGATTGAATGTCGACGTGCAGGTTCCCGCCCTGGCTGCCCGGGCGGTATACGCGGCCCGCGTGATAATCCATAGGATCGAGTTGCGCCGCTTCATCCGTGTCGCGAACCCAATCGAAAGCCTTTTCCTGTTGCGCCGCCGCAAGAGCCGCGAAGGACAGTACCGCAACCCCGAGCCAATAGTGTTTTTTCATAGTGCCCCCAACCTATTGAACTGGGGTTGAAGTCGCTCAGACAACAGGATTCGCGCGTTGGGAGTAACGCTGGTAACCGCGAGAAGGGGCCAACCATTGGTGAGTAAGAGCATGGATCCGATCCAAACCGCGGATCGGTTCTCTTGCCGCATCATCGCAGTCGTACCAGGAGCCACAACGAGTTCAGTTTCGGCGCCAGGCACAGAAGCCTTACTGCACGCTTAATATGGCCATTCTGAAAAGCTCGGTGGACGCTGAACTGTTTCCTGCGATTCGGGAAGCTACTGCGGCAGCGAACCGCCAAGCAACCACAGAACGTCCACCCTCGCGCTGCTTAAGTATGCTGGTTTGTCCGGCGTGTGCGACTGATTTTTGTTGAAAACACATAAGTTCTTGGGTTCGTTTCGTAAATTCGTGACTGGCTTACGAGAATTTCTTCCTGCCGCTTCATCGGGTCAAATGGACGCTGAGCGGAGGAGGAACAGCTTCCCCTTTGCGGCGCCGCTGCAGGCGCTCCAGGCGGTCCATCGCCCGGTTCAGGTTTCTCTCCGTTGCAGCTTCCGCGCGAAGAACTCTGTCTAGAGCTTCCGGCCGTGGAATTGCCTCTACGTCGTTGGCGAGTTTTTTGGCCCCTGCCATTGCTGAAGTCGCGCAAGTCGTGTTCGTCCGCAAGCGACTAGTCGAGGTTCAGTACCTGCGCACAACCATAACCGACGAGCAACGCCAGGAATTTGGCCATCTGGTTGAAGGCACGATCCGCCGCATCGAGTCGGCAGACTTTCTACCGCACAGCGGCATTCGCTTTCCGCAGAATCCCTGTAGCAGTTGTCCGTATGTGGGGCTGTGTTTGGGAAAGCAGGAGTTGGCAGATGCCGCGCTGGTGCGGCGTCCAGGAGCAGACAGTCTTGGTTGGCTTGACGAGCTTACTTACTAAGAATCTGCCCATGCCGCCGAAGTTCAATCGTCGCCGCGCCGTATTTGTGCTGGGCAAGATTGACGAGATTCTGGCCTGGGAGCAGCGGAAGGAGACCGAGCGCGACACCAAATTCGTCGAACTGGGACGATATCTGTGCGAGGTGCGGGCGGGGCAGCATTGGAGGCTAGAGCGTCTGAAATGCTTCGACGAATTTCTGGAGCGGCGTTTTCCGGAATCGAGACGGAAGGCATACTACCTGATGTCGATCCACGAATACTTGCCACCGCAGGCGAGAAAGCAGCTGAAGGAAGTGGGCTGGGCGAAGGGGATCGAACTAGCCAAACTGGCTAGGCGGGACAGGCAGCACTTCGATTGTGCAACCTGGTTGCACAAAGCCCGTCAGCTGCCGAAGGAGGAGTTCAAGAGGGAAGTTGAGAAGGAACTGACCGGGCGGGAAACTGAAGCGTGGGAGATTATTTACTTCAAGCTGTACCAGAGCCAGACGCCGGTCATTGAGAAAGCGATCGAGACGGCAGCCCTGATGCTCGGAACGGACAAATCTCGCGGCTATTGTCTGGAGATGATCTGTGCGGACTTCCTGGCCGGAGCCAACCTGGACAACGAAAATCCAGAGACGCTGCTGTTCTCAATGACGCGATTCTTCAAATTTCTGCCACAGCCGCAGCAGCAAGTCTTCCTGCAACAGGTTCTGTCCGAGGCGGCATGAACCGAATTCGACGAAAGCAACCGCGTCCAAGGTCAGACGGTGACGCCTACCGACAACTATGCCGCGAGATTCTCGAGCGCGACGGTTGGAGGTGTCAAGCCTGTGGAGCGACGCATCACCTTGAGGTCCACCACCAGCAGTTCCGCAGCCACTCAGGCAACGACTCGGAAGAAAACCTCGTTACTCTATGCGACCGTTGTCACAAACTGGTTCATGACAATCGACAGCTCGACCATTGCAGGTCAGGACCGTTCTTCGATCGCCACCATCAGCATTCCCATCTGCTTCCCACGGAATGAACGGTAAAGAGCCAATGGCAGGAGGATCAACAGATAAATATTGCCAACGTGAAGTCTTCTCGCACTCCGTTCAGTTCAAGGAGGTGATAGCGGACATGCTCAAGGTGAAGCCGGAAACACGGACTGAGGCAATTGCGACGAAGCTGGATGCTAGCGGTACGAGCGGATATGGGCCCGGGGCCAGCTGCTTCGCATCAATGAGACGCTAGGAACCACTCTTGAAGACACACCGGGAGGCACCGTCGAAAATGTGGGGGCAGCCCGCGCGTCAACGCACGGGCCGTTGAAGATTTCTTACGGACGAAACAGCTTGCGGCGGGCTACGCCGGCTAACCCAACCAAACCAGAGCCCAATAACATCAGTGTGCCCGGCTCAGGGACTTGTGTTAGCGTGAAGCTTGTTATGAGTGTGCCGTCGCCCCTGTTGCAAGGCGCGGTACTAATACATTCGAGATAAGCTTTCGTGCTGGAGTCGTAATATATATTGTAGTCTGCAGTCCCATTGGACAGAACGAAGCCCAGACCGGACCCGTCCAGAGATGGGCCTGACGAGAATATTTTATTATCGTTACCAGCGAACGCGCCCGGGGCCAGAAGAGTCATAGCGAAACCGTTTTGCATCCCGGATATCGAGGTAACGAGATATTCGCTCCCCGACACGAGGGTAGCCGCAAAAGTCCCGCTAGCCGATATGCCTGTTCCGCTAAACGAAAAGTTAAACGTTACTGAGTTCGCATACAGGTTCTGGGCGCCCGTTAGCAGCAAAAAGAGTACTGGCAACGCAGCAAATATCTTAGGCGATGTGCGCATTTTTAAAATCCCCATTTTCGCATGTTCCGACTGGAACCGATTGTGAGAGCGGAAGTGCATACCCGTCCTCACCCCCGTTCAGAGCAATCCAGTCGCCAACTCAGACCCACGGGAAACAAAGGCCTTAGCTAGCTATTTTTCCGATTTCGTACTAGCCCCTTACCATTTGTCTGCAAGACTCTGCGCATACCCTGGGACCTCGTGCAGCCAATTGCGAGCGAATGACGGGCTACTCGGAAGTAATTGTTGAACTAGGCCTTTGTGCCTCGGAACTGGGTTTGCCGTTTCAGAAGACCATGTCTTCTAAGCCTACAGACGTGGCGCCCGCTAGCGAATTGGATTGAGAGCGCGGGTGGCCACCGTTTGACACCCGAGTGTCGCTCCGATATTTTTACTGTAACTCGCATTTCTTTCGACATGCCAACCCCTGAAGAGGCACAGCTGAACTCACCGCGCTCAAATAATAAGGAATTGATTCGTGAGCGGCTGTACGCCCAAATGGTGTTGATCCGCCGATTCGAAGAACGAGTTCTGGAGCTGTTTGCCGCCGGGGAACTCTTCGGGACGACCCACTGCTACATTGGCCAGGAAGCCAACGCCGTCGGCATCATCAATCATCTCGCGCAACGGGACATCATTTTCAGCAGTCACCGCTGCCATGGACATTTCCTGGCACGGACCGGCAAAGCGGATCTCCTGATGGCCGAGTTAATGGGGCGCGCCACCGGACTGGTGGGAGGGCGCGGCGGCAGCCAACACATTTGTTACGAGAATTTCTACTCCAACGGCGTGCAGGGCGGAATTGTGCCCACCGCCACAGGCATGGCCTTAGCAGAGAAGATGCTGCGCACAGGCGCCATCGCGACCGTGTTTATGGGAGACGGCACGCTGGGAGAAGGATTGGTGTATGAGGCTTTCAATTTGGCCTCGTTATGGAGCGCTCCCATTCTGTTCGTACTGGAGAACAATCGCTGGTCCCAGAGCACTCCGGTCGAGAAGCAGCTGGCCGGAAGCATACTGGCTCGTGGCCAGGCCTTCGGAATCGACAGCGGGGAAATTGAGTCCACCGATGCGGAAGAACTTTATGAGCATTTTGAGCCGGTCATAAAAAAGGTTCGGCAGGAACAGCGGCCCCACCTCGAGATCATCCAAACCTACCGCCTTTGCCACCACTCCAAAAGTGACGACATGCGTCCGGCGGAGGAGATCGAACGCCACCGGCAGAACGAGCCGCTGCCCAAGTTGCGATCCCGCCTGAGTCCAGAAGTCGCCGAGCGCCTTGAGGAGGAATCCCGCGCGAAAGTGGAGCAAGCTGTTACCTGGGCACGACAGCAACCGTTTCCCAGCGCATCAACTCTCGGCGTCGGCGCCATGGCTGGGAGCTTCGACCCGGCGGAAAGTCCTCGGACTGCGCCGCAGGCGTAATGGCAACGAACGTTCTCAATTCGCTCAACGCGGCTTTGCATAAGATGCTCAGCGAAAATCCGCGTGTCGTTGTTGTGGGCGAAGATTTGCTGGACCCTTACGGCGGCGCCTTCAAAGTGACGAAGGGACTCTCCACCAAGTTTCCTGAACGAGTACTGACGACGCCGTTGAGCGAAGCTGGATTTACCGCGCTCGCGGCGGGCATGGCCATTCGCGGCCTGCGTCCGGTTGTCGAAATCATGTTTGGCGATTTTCTGATGCTGGCGGCCGACCAGATCATCAATCACATCGGCAAATATCGCTGGATGTACAACGACAAAGTGCGAGTGCCGCTGGTGATTCGCACCCCGATGGGCGGACGGCGGGGCTATGGGCCAACGCACAGTCAGACACTGGAGAAGCACTTCATCGGCGCGCCGGGATGGCACGTAGTTGCTCCCAGCCCAGTCCACGATCCGGGGGCATTGCTGTACCGAGCAGTGATCGAGGATGATGATCCCGTGCTCTTCATCGAGAACAAAGCCATGTATGCTCGTCCCGTCCGGGAAGCGCCATCCGAAGGCCGCTTGGGAGATTTCCATGCGCGGACCACGACCGGCAGATATCCCACGGTCACTTTGTCATTTGACTCGTTCTCTCGAGCCGACGTAACCCTGGTGGCTTACGGTGGAATGGCGGAGTTGGCGGAAACGGCAGCCGAACAATTACTGATGCGGGAGGAGATATTTTGCGAAGTCGTAGTACCGTCCAGCCTCAGCCCAATCCATCTGGAACCGATTCTCGAATCTCTGCGGCGCACAGGAAAGCTGGTGGTTTGTGAGGAAGGAACTCAAACGGCAGGATGGGGAGCGGAACTTGTCGCGGCAGTCAGCGATCGAGCATTCGAGCTGCTCCACGCGCCACCCCTGCGGGTGGCGGCGAAGGATCTTCCGATTGCGAACACCAGCACGTTAGAGACGGCGATACTGCCCCAATTGGAAGACATAGACCAGGCAGTTTTGCGCGTGTGTGCCAATAGCCGTCGCGTGATAACACGTTAGCGTTCCAACCGGCACTGATTTCCATACATTCCAGTTTCCATTGTTAAGTGAGGTGCGAAGAATGCAGGTCTTACGCGTGCCGCTCCTGAACGCGAACGAGGATGAGGTCGCTATCGTCGACGTTCGCGCACAGGAAGGCGCCGAGGTACGCAGTGGCGACGTCCTGTTCGTCGTGGAGTCAACCAAGGCCGCGTTAGACGTCGAAGCGCCGTGCTCGGGTTACGTTCGCAATCTACGGGTCGAAAAAGGACAGCGGGTTCGAGTCAATTCCTTGCTGTGCGTGCTTACTGCCTCTCCCGACGAGCCGGTTTCCGTTTCCGAAGCTGCGTTGCACGAATCGGCGTTGAGCGCAGAGCGTCCGTTCCGCATCACGCGCAAAGCCCAGGAACTGGCGGAGCGCCACGGTTTGGACGTGTCCAGCCTGGGGCTGACCGGAATTATCAAGGAATCGGATGTGGAGCGACTTTTGAAAACGCAGGCAACGGCGTCCGCGGTCGCCGCTCGCAAGCGGGAACCCCTGCCGGTCCCGCCCGGAGCAGGAGAACCAGTCGTGGTGTACGGTGCCAGCGGCCATGCACGCGTGCTTATCGACCTGATGCGTTTGGCCGGGGGACTTTTCCCTGTCGCCGCGGTGGATGACGGCCCCTCAGACGCGGAAGTGATGGGCGTTCCCATGATTGGGACTTCTTCCCTGCTTGCGCAGTTGAAAGCTGACGGCCTTCAGTATGCCGTGTTAGGAATTGGCAGCGTGACCAATCATCGCGCGCGAGCGAAGCTTTACGAACGGCTGGTCGCAGTGGGATTCGATATCCCTAACCTGATTCACCCCCGCGCCATGGTTGAGCCCTCGGTGGTGATGGGAGTGGGCAACCAGATCTTTGCCGGGGCAGTGGTCGGGTCAGCGGCAAAACTTGGCGACAACACAATTATTAACAGTGGAACCATTGTCTCTCACGATTGCGTCATCGCATCGCACACTCACTTGTCTCCGGGCGCCATCCTGGCGGGTGGCGTTGAAGTCGGTGAAAACACTCTGGTCGGGATGGGCGTTACCATCTACCTGGGGGTGCGAATCGGAAGCAACGTTGTCATTTCCAACGGCTCCCACATTATGAAAGACGTGCCGGACGGATCCGTGATTCGAACTGGAAGCCCGCCCCATTAGGCGATGCCCGCGGTTGGAATTTTCAACTTCCCGAAGGCGGGCTGCTGGCACGTGGGATGTTTCAGATTCCGGCGAAGACGTCTTTCTCAAAAGCGAGATTACTTTCAGATAGCCCGTCTCCGGGCACATTGCCAAGACGTCGCCAAACGTGGTCACAATTGAACTGTTTGGCGACCGCGTTTACGGCATGCTAGTGGAAGAGTCGCTCCGTCGGCTTTCATTTTATTTGCCTGAAGGTCGCTATGCCCATCCGGCGTCGAACAACTCTGATCGTTGTGGGAATCGCTGCGATACTCCTACTCGCGCTCATTTTCGTTGTACCTGCTCTCATTCACGTGGATCGCTACCGGTCCCAGGTGATCTCATATCTTCAGGAAAAAACTGGAAAGCAGGTCGAAATCGGCCGGCTGGCGCTCACGTTTTTTCCTGTAACGATTCACATCGATCATATCGGCGTGAAGAACCCTCCGATATTTCCGGCTGGTTACGTGGTTCAGGTGGCCCGAATCGATGCCGAGCTTAGCGTTGGAGCGCTTCTGCATCGGCAAGTGGTCATCACGTCGCTCCTGCTTGAGGACCCGGTCTTGAATCTGACTTCGGATCCCGACGGTCCGTGGAACTTCGAGAATCCTCAATCTAAGGTTTCGGCGAACACCTTTCCGCTCGCTCCCATTTCGAGCGTTAAAATTAAGCGGGGACTGGTGATCGCTTCGAATCTTTTGCCATCCGACGCAGCGGGTCCCATTTTTTTCGAAGCTCACGAGATCTCCTGCGAACTACAGCAGGTCAACCTGATGGCAATTATCAATCCTGCTTCTTCTTCCTCGATGGACGGCGAGGGCAGCCTGAAGGCGGGTCTTCTGCGCTTCGGCTCTGTCGAGGCAAGAAACCTGGATTCCAAACTGCGGTTGGGGTCGAGGCACGTTTTCTTCACCGATATTAAGGCGGAAGTCTATGGCGGGCGGGCTGTGGGTGCCTTGTCGTTCGATTTGTCGGAGAAAAACCCAAGCTTCGAGACTAATGCGCGATTGAGCGGAATCAATCTGGCCCAGCTTCTGGCGGCCTTCCTCAGCGGCGGCGGAAAGATGACCGGGAAAATGGAAGGAGACGTCAGGCTAACGGGAGATATCACGCATTCGCTACGCCCGCTGGCAGGAATCCGCGGCGCCGGACACCTGACGGTGCGTAATGGTCAGGTCCCGAGTCTCAAGCTCAACGCGAATCTGATGAAGCTGGCACATTTCAACGATCTTGGCCCAGCCAAAAACGATCCCTCCTCATTTAACGTGATCACCACCGATCTAGAGCTAGCCAATCAGCGGATTTCGAGCCGGGTGATAGACGTTGACGGCTACGGGGTCGACGTGGATGGCTCGGGCAGCGTGAGCGTGTCGGGCTCTGACGAGTTGAACTATCGAGGGTTGGCGGAGATTACAACTAAAGAGAGCTTTTTCACCAACACTGTAGCCCGCCTCTCGGGAGCCACATTGAAAGACGGTAAGTTGCAGTTCCCCTTTCGGATCGGTGGAACGATCGACAGCCCCGTATTCTCCAAGGGCAAGGGCGATACGGACGTAGACGCTGTACAAAATCAGCGTTGAGGAAGTGACGGCTCGGTCCGCTCGATTCCGCCGTTTCGATTAACGCACCCGTGCTCGTTCCTCCGAAGAACTGGTCCCGGTACCCATGAACTCGGGCATTGTTGCCGAGCCGTCCGCCGAAATTCCTTCCCCCTTCAACACTTTCCATACTGTGATTCCCAGGATGCGCAGGTCGAGCCAAAAGCTCCAGTGGTCCACGTACCAGATGTCTAGCGCGAGCTTTTTTTCCCAGGGCAGGTCGTTCCGCCCGTTTACCTGCGTCCAGCCGGTGATCCCGGGAGGGACTGAGTGCCGGCGGGCTTGCTCTGGCGTATAGCGATCCAGATACTGCATGAGCAGCGGCCGAGGTCCGACCAGACTCATGTCTCCGCGGAGCACATTCCAAAACTGGGGCAACTCATCGAGGCTTGACCGCCGCAGAAAAGCTCCCAGCCGCGTGATGCGACCTTCATCGGGCAGAAGCCGGGCTTGCTCGTCCCGCTGGTCGGTCATGCTGCGGAATTTGAGCGCAAAAAAAGGAACGCCCATATAGCCCGGACGTTGCTGGCGAAACAGAGCGGGACGGCCCATGTGCAGCCATATTATGACGGTGACTGCGACCAGCAATGGTGAGATCACTAGCAGAACGACCGCCGACACCACGACATCCAACGCGCGCTTCAACGCGCGCATCGGACCTGGTTCAAGCATTCGCAACGGCTCGTTCATCGGCGGCACGGATTTTCCCCACCAGCATGTAGCCGGAGGAAGCCAATTTTTCGATACGGAAATTTGCCAGCCCTGCTTCGTGGCAGATCTGACGCAACTTCGTCCCGGTATAGAAGTACACCGGGCAACCCCTCAGGGCATAGCGCATTTTGCGCAGTGGCGCACGAACCGGAGACACCCCCGGAAAGCTTGCCACCACTTTATGGTTGGCGAGCTCACGCATTCTCTTCAGCACGCGCACGGGATCCGCAACGTAGTCGAAGACTCCCAATGCCACCACCACGTCGAAAGTCTCGTGAAATGGATACTCCAGGAAATCCGCCTGGATGAATTCGCACCGATCGGCAACGTGTTTCATACGAGTGTATTCGCGGGCGAGTTCCAGCATGGGTGCGGAGAAATCAATCCCAACTACTCGACGGGCCCCCTGCTCCGCGAACAGCGCGCTGTTCCGGCCCGAACCGCACCCTACGTCGAGCACCGTGAAGTCCTCCATTCCCGCGAAGGCCTTCGTGGTCTTCTCGATCCGCTGAAACAGTCCTTTGCGAAAGAGCTGATTGAAACGATAACTCAAATTGCGGCGGTTTTCGTAGAGAGCATCGAAGTTGTCCGCGGTCCGTTCAAAATAGGTTTTTACGCTCAAGAACTCGTTCCTCCTGAAGAAAGTCGGCGATGGTGGTAAATGAATATTGCTGGAGCAGAGTTGAAAGCTTGGGAGTCATTGTATGACGCCCGAGGTTCTGATGAAAGTTCCACTGCCGTCCGCGCAAGCGATGTCGCAAGTGCTTCGGCCGGCCAGAAACGAACACGTCGAGCCGCTTCGAATCGAATTCGTAGGGATGAAAATAGGTTACCAGGGGTTTTCCCGAATCGTTCAACCGCCGCACGGCGCGAGAAAGGAGCCATTGCGGCAGCACGCGAAAACTTCCTCCGCCCGCCACCGGCAGCCGCATCTTCCCCCATGACAGAGTCGCCAATGGAACTTCTTTGATGCAAAGATTGTTGGGAAGCCGGTACTCTGCGGCCAGCGGAAAAAATCCGGGAATTCCGTATCGCCGGTGATGGATCGGAAAGATGCTGGAGTCATACTCGAATCCCAACTCAGCGAGAACCTCCAACGCCCACAATGAATCCGCGCGAATGGAAAATTCAGCGGCTCTGTATCCTCGAACCGGCTTCCCAACGACGTCTTCCAGCACCTGCTTGCTGCGGCGCGTGTCTTCCTCAAACTGCTGCCGCGTCAACCGGTGAACGAGTAAGTGAGCATACCCGTGCGAAGCAATTTCATGTCCCATGGATGCCACTCTGCGCGGCAGTTCAGGGCAACGCTCCGCCAAGCTCCCCAATGTAAAAAAGGTTGCGTGCACACGGTGCCGCTCCAGCAGTTCCAGCAGGAGATCCGTTTGCCGGAAGACGTGGTCCAGCGGCGGTGGTGTCTCGCCAGTCAGCCGGCGATAGGCCAGCTGGTGCCAGTCCTCAAGATCGATGGTAAGCAGGTTCTTCACGATTCGAAGCCGTCTTTTCCGCACCGCCGAGCTGGGCATAGAAATCGCAAAGGCGGCTGCATACATCTTTGTTGTTGAAGTTTTGGACGATATGCTGCCGGGCACGCTCGCCCAGCCGCGCAGCCAGCTTGCGATCCTCATGAAGCCGCTCGATCGCTTCCACAAGCCGAGGGACATCCCGAGGTGGCACAAGCAGCCCGGTATCGCCATCGAGCACCACCTCGCGGCAGCCTCGAATGTCACTGGCGATTACCGGACGCATCATCGCGGCCGCCTCCATACAAGCGCGCGGAACGCCTTCCCGGTACGATGGCAGCACAAAAATATCCATCGCGGCGTACCACGACCTCATGTCCTCACACCAGTTGACGAAGTGAACGACGCCGCGACGTTGCAAATCGTCCATGTAGGCGGTATCCACGGCATCGTTCTGGTCCGATTCTCGCGGGCCAATCACCACGAACTTGATCTGCGGGCAGCGTGCGGTCAAGGTTTCCGCCGCCGCGAACAATTCCATAAACCCCTTCTCTTTGACCAGTCGCCCCACGCAGCCCACCACAAAGTCACTCGGCGTGCAAACCCACTTCTCCTAATATCCCTGCTCGGTCGTGAATTTAGCTTGCGGTGCAAAATGCGCAACATCAATTCCATTCCCGAGGTAGGCAATGTTCTTCCGAGAGCATAGCCGGCTGCGGACCGCCCGTTCCATGTCTTCGCGGCTCTGCGACAAAAGACGATCGCAAAATGTCGCCGTAATCTTTTCCGGAACCCAGAAGAACGCCTGGCGCAATCGCGGCATACGGTCGTGGAATAACAGCCCATGAATCGTGTGGACGATATGCGGGACTTTCGCCATTCGGGCCGCTAGCGGCCCGATCAGGCCCGCCTTGGGAGTGTGCGTATGCACTACGTCGAATTTATGCTGGCGAAACAAACGAGCCAGAGCTCCCGTCGAACGGAGATCGCGCAGCGGCGCGATCTCGCGCTCCATCGGGACCGTCTCCACGTTCACGCCCGCGCGGCGCACGCTTTCGACCCAAGGCCCGGGAGCACACACCGCCACCACATGGTGGCCGTCCGCCTCAAGCGCCTTGATCTGATCCAGCAGCAGCAGCCGTACCGACACGTCGGAGGTCGCGACCTGAGCGATTCTTAGCCCCATTCTATTTCACCCCCGACTTCACGCGATGATAGACGTATTCCCCCAACGTAGGGATGCGTCCATAGCCGCGATTCCCCACCGGGCGCAGCCAGCGGCTGTAACTGGCCGTCGCAGGCGTCGCGAATCGCTCTTTTCAGCAAAGGCAATCCAGCAGCTAACTGGAGAAAACCGTAGGTGACGAAGTTATCTGCGCCATTTGGCATGATACGAGTCTGGCCCAGAATGCGGCCCGTATCCACTCCCGTGTCGACCTCATGCACCGTGACTCCGCACGCCGTCTTTATTATTTTCCACGAGCGCCCAATATCCGCCGTGAACCCCGCGATACATCGGGGTAATACCGGCGTGCATGTTGATGAATACTGCGGGGACACAATTCAGGACTCGAGCGGCAATAATCCGTGTTCCGCTCACTACGACCACGCTAGGTTGTAATTCCTGTAGAACTCGAATGGTCTCGTCGGAATTCACTGATGCGACTTTCGTCAATTTTGCCGCTGGCATCGGCGATGCATCGAGTTCGAACTGCTGGAGAATTTCCTCGACTCTGCGCCGCGACGTCGCTCTCAGCCAGGGAACGACGCGCAAGGCGGAACGCAATTTGGCCCAGAGCTTTGCCCAGCCCTAGTTTTTTTGCCCTCCGCTTCACGAATTTCAGACGCGACTCCCCTTCCTCCACAATGACTCCCGCAAGCGGAAATTCGCTTCGGAGCGAGTTGTAGACGTATCGCCGTCTGACTATCTTCTCTGCCGAGCAAAACGATCTTCTTGGATGACAACATGATCCTGAAACTCGGAATGATTGAGTGTACTCTCCGCCATATTCCTGCTCTGCATGCCATAACGTTGGCGCAGGCCCTGGAAGTGGTCGAGAATACGCCGCAGCATTCCGATATTCTCCTCCAGGTGCGCGCCGAAATTATGCGGATGCCACCACAGGTGGTACGCCAGACCTTGCTGGGCCGCGTAGGTCAGGTCGTCCTTGATACGCCGCTCCTGCAATGCCTGAGCCGTGGGTACTTTGGCGTGTAGGGGCCGAAGAAAACGGCTAGCCGGCAGATTCATCGGGACATCGCCGGCAGTCTCCGTCAGCGAATAGCAATTGTGCGACGAAAGATTGCAGTACGAATCAATCAGCCGTGCCGCCCGCAGCCAGCGTGTCTCGTGAGCCAGAATCCGCGGACGGTATAGCCATGTTTGCGGGTTGCCGCGAAATGCCTTCAAACCAACTTCCGCGCAGATTCGTAGATGGTCATCATCATATTGGTTTCGCGGAAACACGATTGACTTCAGAACAACACCGAAATCCGCAGCCGCCGCCATCGCCGCCTGCAAGTCAGCGCGGAATGCAGCAATGCACTGCGTCGGCTCCAGGCAGTAATAATGAGAAAAAGTATGGGTGCCGATCTCCTGTGCCGGACTTGACCGGATCTGCTCCAGTAGACTGCGGGCAAAATGGAATGGGTCGTCGTTCTCATCCTGGCCGATCGTTCCTATCTCGGCATAGGGCGAGAGACGCGTGTCATCGTACCGTGGCAGCTCCGTCGGCAAAGCACGCAGCAGTTCGTCTCGACGACTGAAAAAAAGGAATCCCACTGTCGCCCAGGTTGCATGAATGTCATATTCGGCGAAGGTAGCCAGCATCGCGGGCACCGCGCGGCGCACGCCAATCAGATTCTCGCGATACTGCTCCACGGTCTTGACATCGCGAATCCCCCAGTGCAATTCGAAATCAAGGGAGATGATGAAGGTGCCAGGAGCTTGTTCGCCGACCGGCAAGGTTAAGCTCCTACCTGGATCGGTTCGACTCGGGGCTGTGGCTTCGCTGTTGAATTTTGATGGTCCCCCTCGCGATTGTAAATTTGTCTCTTATAACCAATCACGAATCGCCCGCTGGGCGAAAACAGGGCTGCTGCCGGTGGCGAAAGGTCCAGAACAGAAAGGCCCCGGTGAACAAGTGCGACTCCTGCCTCCGGATCTGCCCAGACATTCTTGTCATTCGGTCCACGGTGTCGCAGCGCATCGGCCACCCGGCTGGCCAGACCTTCCAGCTCCGACTGCTCGCTGCCGCCCCGCGTCTCGACAAATCCAGCCAGACCACACATTCAGGACACTCTTCCGAAGTCAGCGATACAAATCATGATCAATCTCCTGCAGTGGGCGACCCCAGTCCCGGTCCACGGGCCACCACCAGCGCTCGACGCCTCAACCTGAGAGTTCGAACCGGCAGCGACGCAGGCTGCGGGTCCCTTCGCGAATCCCCCAGAAAAAGCATTAATGTAAACGGCATCAGCATCACTCGCTGCCGGTTCAACAGTCCAAAATTCGTCGTAGCCGCGGCATAGATGACCGTGAACTCTATCGTGTACAGCACTAGAAACATGGCAAATGCGTTCGATCTGATCCGCGTCAGCGTCCGATAGAGCACTTTTCTTCGCCTCACGAACATGACTAATACCCACAGTCCTTCGATCGAGGCAAACACAGCCTGAAAATTACGAACTTCGAACGGGAAGGGCCGGATGAGTAGAAATGGCGCCAGCGCCATCCGCGAACCCAGCGACTCGCCATAAGTTGAAGCACCCATGCCCGAGTTGTTCTTCGCAACCTGCATGACGGCCGACTTGCCTTCGGAGAAATCCCGCATCTCGACGTAGGTCTGAGCTCGCGAAACGAAAACCCAGGTCAAAGCCACCAGGGCGGGAATACCGAGGACCTTCAAAGCCAATCCGCTCATACCCGTACGGTTCGCACCGAACAAATAGGGGAAGAAGAAGGCGATGGCTAGTATGCCGGCCATGTGCGGGCGCACGGTCATGATGACTCCTAGCCCGGTTGCCAAAAGGACGTATCCTTGGAGACCTACGCGGTGATGAACCCGCGCGAATCCGTAAGTTGCTATCCCTGCCCCCAGCATGACGACTGCGTCCTTGCTGATGCTTGCCGTCCAAAAAACGCAGCTCGGAAGCAAAAACGCCACGGCAGCCAGCAGGTCGAATCGTGTCGCATCAGGAAATCCAATGCAGAATGCCCGGTAAATGAAGTACGCTCCCCAAAACGACAGCGAGGCAAAAATTACCATCGCCACCGGTAACGAGATGCCGGTCACAACAAAGATGCATTGCGCCAGAAATGACGGAAAGTTTGTACCCCACAGCGGATTCGGGACGGTCAGAATGCCCGTTTGCGCATAGCTCGTGGCCAGACCCTGGGCGGCGTAGAAGTAGTGGGGCATGTCGGCGGCATAGTTATACAAACGCACGACCATGGTGACGTATAGCCCGGCAGCAGCCATCTTGGCCAGCAGGCCCACCGCCATCAGGCGCCGCAGCGAGGGATGTTGGCGCGTGCAATGCAAAATAAGAACGAAATTGAAGATCGCGATCAGCGCCACTGTGGATGCCGCGACAAACGAAGAAATCGACATATCCTCTTCATAAATCCCGAAGAGTTCGTAAAGCCAAAAAGGGGCAGAGACCAGGAGTAAAACACCGGCTAGGTTAACGATTGCGCCGAGCCGGGGCGCAAGCCGCCATGGGCCGCTTTCCGGTACGCGCGAAATCTGGAAGGAGTTGAACATTTACCGTGGTGGAAACAAATTCTTGGCCCTACGAAACCATTGCTCTGGCCGGTGTCGAAAACGAGGGCACTTTCCCCCTAAGCCGCCAACCGGAGCCTCGGAGCTAGCCCAGTTTTCCAGTCCAGATTGCGTCAACGACCCCTCAACGTCTTCATATTGAGGTTCCCGAGAGGCGATCCAAAAATACCTGCACTAGGATAACATGCTGTATTCAGCGGAAATGATTGCGCCGCCCGATTCGATTGGGTTTAAGATTTTGGTTAGAGCATGTGGAGGTTGGGATTGCGGGTCCTACATGTCATTGACAGTCTGATCCAGGCCGGGGCGGAGGCCTTGGTCAAAGACATGGTTCCTCGCATGCGGGCGGCCGGAGCGGACGTTACCGTCGCGGTGCTGAAGGAACTGAACTGTCCCTTTGAGCGAGAATTGCGCGAGAAGAACATTGCGTTCTTGCCCACTGCACGGGGAGGCATCTATTCGCCCACGCATGTGCTCTCCCTGAGACGCCATATTCACAAATTTGACCTGATTCAGACTTACCTTTTTCCAGCACAGCTTTTCGCCCCTCTAGCGGTCATGCTGGCGGGGAACAAAGTTCCTCTTGTGCTTTCGGAGCAGAACACGCATAACCGAAGACAGAAACTGTGGCTGCACCCGTTGGAGACCTGGATGTATGGGCGTTACGCGGCAATCGCCTGCGCCAGTGATGGGATCGCTGCCAGTCTTAAGGCCTGGGTACCAGGAGTCAGCGGTAGAATCACCGTCATTCCCAACGGAATTGATGTCCAGACGTTTGAGCGGGCCACCCCGGTGTCACGTTCATCTGTGGGGATAAATAATGGCAACTTCGTGCTCCTTTATGTCGCCCGCCTGGAGCCGCAAAAAGATCATGCCAGCCTGCTACGCGCCCTATCCCAAATACCGGATGCGGACCTGGTGCTTGCGGGCGACGGCAGCCTGCGCGCAGAACTGGAAGCCCAAGCCGAAATGCTGGGTCTGGCGCGCCGGGTTCACTTCCTTGGTCGCCGCAAAGATGTAGCGGCATTGCTGAAGATGGCGGACATTTATGTGCATCCGGCAGCGTATGAGGGTTTTGGTATTGCCGCCGCTGAGGCCATGGCTGCTGGCAAACCGGTGGTCGCAAGCAACGTTCCGGGACTAGCACAGGTGGTCGGCGACGCTGGCATTCTGGTGCCGCCAGCCGATCCGGCGACACTAGCAACGGAGGTGTGCAACCTGATAAGTTCTCCTGATCGCCGCCAACAACTCTCGCGAGCCGCCGTCGAACGCGGTCGGACGTTTAGCATTGAAAACACCGTTGCCGCATACCTCGATCTGTATAGGTCGGTTCTTTCCCGCTAAAACAATACCTTCTCACCGATGAAAATCGCCATATTTCCGGGCGTGGAGGGCAACGCCAGCATCGACCGCTATGCGCGCGAACTAGCTGCGAATATCCCTACTGGCATCGATGTCGAAGTTGTCCGCCTCCGCAAGTCCCCCGGGCTAAAAGGGGCGTTGTATGATCGATACCTAAAATACCTGCGGGTCGCGCGACAGATTCGGGCCGACTACCACATCATCACCAGCGAAAGTTACTCTTTTCTCCTTCTTGGGTTGCCGCCTGAGCGCACTCTGGTCGTCTGTCACGATCTGCATCCTCTTATCTTTCGCGGCTGGTCTGGGACGTATCGGCTGCGCTACAAACTGAACCTCCGTCTCATGCGGCGCGCCCGCGCCATCATCGCTGTCTCCGAACATACCAAGAAAGACCTGCGCAAGTATTGTCCCTTCATTCCGTCCGAAAAAGTGTTCGCCATCCACAATGGCTTGGAGCGAAAGTGGAAGCGCGTGCAGGACGAGACACGGCTACGAGAGGTTCGTCGCACTTATGGCCTCGAGGGAAAAACAGTTGTCCTGCACGTCGGTAACGACAACTGGTACAAGAACGTCGCAACGCTGTTGCGCGCCTTCGCCGCGGTGGACGACCCTAAGCTAATCCTGGTCAAGGTAGGCGATTGTGGCGCTGCTAACCAACAACTGATTCAGCAGTTGGGCATCGCCCACCGCTTCCTTCACATCCGCGGGGCAGACGATGAGCAACTCATGTGCCTGTACAGCATCGCCGACATGCTGGTATTCCCTTCCTTGCACGAGGGATTCGGATGGCCGCCGTTAGAGGCGATGGCCTGCGGTTGCCCTGTCATTACCACGCGAAAAGCCAGCCTTCCGGAAGTTTGCGGCGAAGCTTGCTTGTACGTAGACCCACGCGATCCGGGTGGGATTGGAGACGCGATTCGGAGGTTGAGGGAAGAACCCGATACCCAGACTGATCTCATCCGTCGCGGGCTGTTGCAGGCACAAAAATTCGATTGGCGAAAGACCGCACAAGCGATCTTGCAGGTCGCGCATTGGCTCTAGGCCGCACCGTCCGCGACGAGCTTGGCATTGGAGGCTGGCATCGCCAAAAAGTGCGACAGGGGTTCAATTTCACTCAGATCCCTCACTTGATCCAGCGCGGGCAACTTGAATAGCCGGTAGTCGGCATTCACGATCTCGCCAAACGCCTCGCGGATAGCCTCAGGCCCGTGCATTTCAATAAAAACCAACGGCTTGTAGCGCCGCAGCACCTCCCTCATTCCTCGAAGTGCACGACCCTCGGCATGCTCAACGTCCATGACAACGATATCCGGCACAAGTTCAGCAGAGGCCACGTATGAATCGATCGTGCGGCAGGGAACCGGCGTAGATTCTGCACCCTGCGGTACGTAGGGCAAATCAGCGAAGCGCCCTTGAAGGTGCGTCAGGGTAAAACAGAATTCGGCAGTACCGTCGAAGTCGCCCACCGCGCTCTGTTCGATTTTCAGGCGATCTGCTAATCCATTCAGCTGGACATTTTCTTGAAGCCGCGCAACAACTGTCGGATTAGGCTCAAATGCCACCACCTTACCGGTCTGGCCGACTAGATTGGCTGCCGCTATTGCGAAGAACCCGATGTTGGCGCCAATATCGAAAACCGTCATGCCCGGCTTTATATAGCGCGGCAAGCCCTCTTGCAGATCCGGCTCATGCGTTCCCAGGTAATATCCGCTCTCGCTGCGTGGGAACAGCCGGAGCTTCGTTCCTCGCATCAGACCTGTCTGTACCTCGACAACCTGCTGTTGATCTTCGAAAACCGCACGATTGATCAGTCGCCTTATCGGCATGGGCATACGATGATAGAGATTTCTTATACCCGGTGGCATGGATCTCCACATGCGTCCGACTCGAGTATTCAAATTCATGCTCTACACCTCCGGGAGAGTTGAGAAAAAAATTCGTATTCAGCGTCAGGGATTCTTTGAGTAGCTCTTTAGGCCGAATGATTCGGCAGTCGTAGGAGCCGGTTGCCCCAGCGTATTGGCGAAGCTCTCGTCGTCCGGTCCGCCTGCCGTTGCGCCAAACGTTTTCCGCCGCAATGGTCCAAGAAGAGCCGCGAATTCGTTCCGTCCAATCACCCATATCACGGAGAGAGAACTTAGAAGGGTCAAGCCCAGGATCGGCAGACGCCAGTTTTGCCAGTGAACTTGCGTGACCAAAAGCACTCCACTGAAGATGGCCAACGCCGCCGCCAATCGGCTCTTTGAAAACGCTAGAGGGTAAACCCGCTGAGCGAAAATATACATCAGGGTCGCTTCGATCACATAGGCCGCCGTGGTCGCATACGCGGCGCCGATACATGCCCCAGCGCGGGATCCACAGTACGTTGAGGCCAAGATTGGCCACCAAGGCTACGCCGCTCACTACCCAGAGAAAACCGACGCGTCGCGCCTGGAAGAGTGAAGGCTGCAAGATGCTATAGAGCGCGTGGAACAGATAACCGGCGATGATCCAGGGAATCAACCGCCCGGCGGAAGAGTAACGCTTATCTAGAAAGTGGCTCACGACGTCTTGCGCAATTAGCGATCCAAAGACCGCAATCGTCACCAGCAGCAGGCTAAGCCCGGAGAAAAGCCGCCCCAGTATCCGCTGTCCTTCCGCCCACTGCGCGCGATGTCATAAAAGAGTGGTGACCAAGCTTGAGAGATGGAGGCGGTCACCAGGTACATCACCATGCCGAACGTGTACGCGATGGAGTAAACGCCCACTTCCTCCAGGTTCCTGTAGTGCTCGAGGATGAAGCGGTCAGCTACCACCAGCCCCAGCGCCAGGAGTAAGTGCGGCAGGATCGGCAGTGCAATGGGCAACGATTCACGCACGAACTTCCATTCGAAGCCCCCCGCCCACCATTTATGGGAAACCACGACGGCCACCAGCAACGATCCGGCGGCGCCCAGCAGTTTTCCGCTCAGCATCCCCGCGGCGCCCCGGCGTAACAACACGACGAAAATCAGCGCCGAACCCGCGGTCATCAGGAACGAAGACGACGCCATCAATGAAAACGCCAAGGGCCGCTGCTCGCTCTGGTACAGCCCCAGCCGGTAGTCCACCAGCTGGTTGGCTGCCGCCGTGCCAATCGCCAGGGCGATGTAGGGAAAGAATGGCACGGCGAAGTGGGGTGCAATTCGTCCCAGAACCTGCGGTCCGATCGCGAAGACCAAGGCCACCACAGCGATCGTCAAGACAGCGCCAAAACGCAGTACGCTGCTCACGTAACGCCGCTGGACTGCCAGGTCATCCGCGTAGTGGAAGTAAAGACGTCGTACCGCCGAGTCTAGTCCCAATCCGCAAAACGCCGCCAACGTCGTCGCCGTGACTTCCGCCAGGGTGATCGTGCCGTAGTCGCCGGGACTCAGATACCGGGTAAACAACGTGATCAGGAGAAAGTTGACTGCCTTCAGCGCAAAATTCGTGGTCGCGTAAGCGCCGGAACCCACGAGCAAGCGACGGCCCGGAGATGGGGTGCGGGAGGATGGCCCGCCATCCGCGGAGGTCTCCGCACACTGAGATTGCTCGGTGATTGTCACGGATCCCTGATCGGTTCGGCTCGCGGTTTTGGCTCTAGTCGCTGATTTCGAATGCAATGCGGCTATCCTACAACACATTCGCGAGGCCACAAAGGCGCTGTTTTCCTTTTGTCGGCCCCACAAGGTAGTTCAGTTGAAATGGCAAGGGAAACATGCGATTGGTGCGAGAACTTAGTGACTCGTACCGAGCGGAATCCTCTTGGTTGAATCAACGGCACTCTTCCAGTCCCGGCCGCTGCGCCTCACACTTTTTCCGCCACCACTCTCCACTCGCTCCACAGCTCCTGTTTTCGCTCGAAATCTTCGAAACTTGCTTTTTGGATTTCCATGATCCGCCAGCCGGAAAGAATCTCGCGGATCATCTCCGCCGTATACCCCAAACCTGTCATTCCCGCGGTGCTATGAAATGAGTATGGCGTGAACAGGAACTTCCCCCCCTTGCGCAAAGCACGCCTGATGTTCTCGATGGTTGACCTGGCAACTTCGAAACTTGCGTAGCAAATGGCCGCCCGATCGAACGCCAGATCGAAATGGTCGTCGGGAAAAGGAATGTGAGGAAACTCGGCCAAACGCAAGTCGCACGCCGGACCGCATCTTGCCTTGGCATAATTTATCGCAGACGGAGCCCCGTCTGTTCCACAACAAGCAAATCCCTCCTGAGAGAGGAACCAGGAGTTGTTTCCCGCTCCGCACCCAACCTCCAAGATCCGGACCTCGTTCCGAGCCTTCGGGGGAGCGTTGCGGAAGACGAACGACGCTATGTAGTCGTACGGGCATCGCGGGAACTTTCCACTCTGATAGATGGACTCTTCCCACATTGGATCGGCTGCCGATGATTGCTTCATAAGGCAATTTACACCCTACCGACGGCGCGCTGCCATTGCCATTGTGAATGTGCTATCCTACGCGTTTGCGGCGCTGCAATGCTGCCGCATTTTTCATTGAGCATATGAGATCTGGTGAGAAGTGAAAGATCACAACAACAGGAAAGTATTCTCGGTCGGCCTATGACATTGGATGGTCAAAGCATTCTCATCACGGGTGGCACGGGCTCTTTTGGCAAGAGATTCGTGGACATCGTGCTCCGCGAATACCGCCCCAAACGGCTCATTGTTTTCAGTCGCGACGAACTAAAACAGCATGACATGCGCCAGAAATTTCCCGATGGCGCAGGGTCGCCGATGCGCTACTTCCTGGGCGACGTGCGCGACTCCGAGCGCCTCCTGCGGGCCTTCGTCGACGTAGATATCGTTGTTCACGCCGCTGCCCTCAAGCAGGTCCCGGCCTGCGAGTACAACCCGTTTGAGGCCATCCTGACCAACGTAGTCGGCGCCAAAAATGTTATCGGCGCCGCTATCGACCGCGACGTCAAGAAGGTGCTCGCCATTAGCACCGATAAGGCAGTGAACCCGGTGAACCTCTATGGGGCTTCTAAACTGTGCGCGGAGAAGCTGTTCGTGCATGGTAACTCCTATTCGGGCAGTTGCCGGACCGCATTCAGTTGCTCGCGATATGGCAACGTTATCGGCAGCAGGGGAAGTGTGATTCCCCTTTTCCAGGAACAAGCCAAACGCGGGCGCGTCGCGGTCACCGACCAGCGCATGACCCGTTTCTGGCTGACTCTGGAGCAAGGCGTCCGTTTCGTGATTGACTGCATTGGCAAGATGAAGGGGGGAGAAATTTTTGTCCCCAAGGTTCCCAGCATGGGCATCCTGCAGTTAGCCAAGGCAGTAGCGCCAGACGCGGACATCGAGTACGTCGGCATCCGTCCCGGAGAGAAACTGCACGAGGTTTTGGTGTCGGAAGACGAAGCACGCTACACACTGGAAACGCCTGAGATGTTCATTATTTATCCTCATCATGCGCGCCGTAACGGCAATTGGTCCGAAGCTAAGCCCCTGCTGGATGGCTTTCGGTATACTAGCGACGGCAACTCTGATTGGCTCAGCAGCGAGGAACTCGAGAGACTGCTGGGCATAACCGCATGCTTACCCGAACTACAAAGCTAGCCATCAGAGGCGGTACTCCCGTACGCTCAACTCCATTGCCCTATGGCAAACAGTGGATTGACGAAGAGGATATAACGGCGGTCGTGGATGTATTGCGCTCGGAGTGGTTGACCACCGGACCCAAGATTGCGGAGTTTGAAACTGCCTTCGCGGCGGCCACCGGAGCAAGGTACGCTGTAAGTTTCAGCTCCGGAACAGCCGCCCTGCATGGAGCAGCTGCTATAGTCGGGTTCCGCCCCGGCGAAGAGGCGATCACAACTCCCATTACGTTCTGCGCCACTGCAAACTGCCTGCTCTATTGCGGCGCGCGGCCGGTTTTCGCCGATGTCGAGTCCGACACTCTGCTGATCGATCCCGCAGAAATAGAGCGACGCATCACTCCCCAAACCCGGGCTCTCGTGGTGGTGGACTACGCTGGCCAGCCAGTCGCATTGCACCAGATCCTCGAGCTGGCGAAGAAGCATGGGCTGGCGGTCATCGAGGATGCCTGTCACGCACTCGGGGCCAGGTCGAATGGTTGGCCTGTGGGCAGCCTCAGCACCCTCACCGCCTTTAGTTTTCATCCCGTCAAGCACATCACCACCGCGGAAGGCGGCATGGTTACCACTAACGACCGTGGGCTGGCCGACAAATTGCGCCGCTTTCGCAATCATGGAATTGACAGCGATCACCGCGAACGGGAGACAAGGGGTTCATGGTTCTATGAGATGGTGGAGATGGGCTACAACTACCGTCTCACCGACCTTCAGTGTGCCTTGGGATTGAGCCAACTTCGCAAGCTGGATCGGTGGTTAGCGCGCCGGAGGGAACTCGCTCACCGGTACGACTTGGCCTTGCAGCAGCTCCCCGCACTTCGTCCACTGGCGGTTCGCGCGGACGTGGAACACGCCTACCACCTGTACGTGGTCCAGTTGGATTTAGAAAACCTGAACGCGGAGCGGTCCGAGATTTTCGCTGCGCTCCGAGCGGAGGGCATAGGCGTGAACGTGCACTACATTCCGGTGCACTTGCATCCATTTTATCGCGAGCGCGGGTTCGCCGCAGCTGGTTCCCTGCCGCGTGCCGAGGCAGCTTATGAGCGGCTTTTGAGCCTGCCCCTGTTCCCTCGGATGAGCGACAGCGATGTGGATGACGTTGTCGAAGCCCTGCACAAGGTGCTTTCGGAGTTTTCGCGGTGAACAAATCTGTGGCGGAAATGAGAGTGCTCGCGTCGGGGTCCGGCTCTATTGGCCGGCGCCACATGCGCAATTTGCGCGGACTGGGGGTCCGCAACATCGCCGCTTGCGATCCGAACCCAGAGCGACTCGAGCCTATGGTCAGCGATTTGCAAGTACAGGCTTTCGTGAGTTTTGATCATGCGCTTGAGAAGTTCCAACCTGACGTGGTATTTGTCTGCACTCCTCCGGTATTCCATGTGACCCAGGCCCGACAGGCCCTGGCTGTCGGTGCCGACGTGTTTATCGAGAAGCCGCTCTCCCACAGTATGGACGGGGTGCGCCAATTACGTGCGGAGATTCGAGGCACGGGCCGCATTGTCCAGGTTGGCTACAATCTTCGTTTCCACCCGGCCATCCGTAAGCTGAAGCAGATCGTGAACGAAAACGCCATTGGGCGTATTCTGTTTGCCCGCTTGGAAGTCGCCCAATACCTGCCCGACTGGCGCCCCTGGCAGGATTATCGCCAGAGCTACACCGCCCGCCGCGATCTCGGGGGCGGCATCATTCTCGACGGCTCGCATGAGCTGGATTATCTTCTGTGGTTGCTCGGTGAGCCCGACGGCGTGCTTTGCATGGCGGGCACCGTCAGTCGCCTCGAAGTCGATGTCGAGGATTCCGCCACCATCCTCCTGCACTTTCCTTCTGGCGCCCACGCCGACGTCCACCTCGATTTTCTACAGCGCGTTCCCTCGCGCTCTTGCAAGCTGGTTGGCGAGCTCGGCACCGCGGTCTGGGAGAATACGACCCCGCAAACCGTCAAGCTGCTTTTAGCCGACTCCGAACCGCAATCCTGGGAGTTCGACTTTGACGCCAACGATATGTACGTGGCTGAAGTGAAAGACTTCCTCGCCTGCATCCAGGAACAGCGGCAACCATTAGTGGATGTCGAGCAAGCCGCGCGAGTACTGGAATGGGCGCTGGCCGCCAAAGGGGCGGCGGCAATTCAGGCCTGGAGCGGCGTCCTTGGTTGACCTGCAAAACCGTGTAGCCCTCGTCACCGGAGCCGCCAAGGGCCTGGGAGCAGCCATCGTTAGGCAGCTCGCCAGGCAGGGCGCCGAGGTTGCCTTCACATACAAGTCCGACAGCAAAGCTGCTGCGCTGCTCGAAGTTGACATCCGTGCTCTGGGCCGTCGTTGCATAGGCCTGCCAGGTTGCGTCAGCGACTACAATCGCGCGCAGCAAATTGTCACGGAGGCGCGCAGCCAGCTCGGCGGCCTGCACATTGTCGTTTGCAACGCCGGCATTGCCAGCTCCGCGCCCATCACCCGCATGTCGGAAGACGAGTGGGACGAGGTCATGGCGGTTTCCCTCAAGGGCGCGTTCAACTACATTCGCGCTGCTGCTCCGTTCATGGTTGAGCAGGCGTACGGAAAAATCGTGTGCATCGGTTCCATTAACGGTCTGCGCGGGCGCATGGGGACAGCGAGCTATAATACCGCCAAGGCTGGATTGCTGGGGCTGGTCAAAACTGCCGCCTCCGAACTGGGCCGCCACAATATCAACGTCAACTTGATCGCCCCCGGCTTCATTGAGACCTCGACGCAGACCCATACGCCGGAATTGATCCGCGACCTAGTACTCAAGGAGTGCGCTATCAAGCGGTTTGGTCAACCCGAGGACATCAGTCCATGCGTCGCCTTCCTGGCCAGTGACGATGCTCGCCACATTACCGGGCAGGTCATCAAGATCGATGCAGGCCAGTACCTCTGAGTTTGACCATGGGCTCTATCCGCAAAGTTGTAGGGATTGTTCAGGCACGCATGGGATCCACGCGGCTCCCAGGCAAGTCCATGGCCCCACTGATGGGCCGCCCCATGCTTGCCGTGCTACTCGAGCGAGTGAAATCGGCGCAGCGAGTCAGTGAATGGATGGTCGCCACTTCGGCGCTACCCATTGACGATCCGATCGCGGAATTGACCAGCCGCCTCGGAGTAGGCTGCTTCCGCGGCTCCGAGAATGATTGTCTTGATCGATACTACCAGGCCTCCCGGCAGGCCGGCGCCGATGTAATTGTAAGGATTACCGGCGACAATCCCTTGGTAGAGGCTTCGTTCGTGGATTGGTCTCTCGAACAATTTCTCGGCTCGTCGTCTGAGACTGAGTACATGGATTCGAGCTCCAGCAATACTTTCCCGCTAGGACTCTCCTTAGAGATATTTTCTTATTCCGCGCTTCAAGTTGCCTGGCGAGAGGATCGTTCGCCGCACATGCGCGAGCACGTGACTCCGTTTATTCGAGAACACCCGCACCGCTTTCCAACCTGCCTACTACACGCTGATGCTGACTACTCCTTCATGCGTTGGACAGTCGATACCGCCGAGGACTTGAAATTTGTCCGTTCTCTCTTCGAAAGTTTCGGTCGCCTGGATTTTTCCTGGCGGGAAGCTCTCGACCGCGTTCAGCAACATCCCGAATGGATGGAAATCAATCGACATGTTGTGCAGAGGACCGTCTGATGAACCGGGGGGCCATGCTCGTGGTTCGCGCAGACGCCAATGCCCAGATGGGAAGCGGGCATATTGATGCGCTGCCTTGCTCTGGCCCAAGCCTGGGAGGAATTTGGCGGCAGGGCGATGTTCCTAATGGCCCCCGGAGTGCCGGCACTTGAATCGCGTCTTCGTTCCGAAGGGTTCGAGGTTGAGCGGCTGCACGCCGAGCCGGGCAGCCTGGGCGACGCAGCCGAAACCGGCAGTCTGGCTCGCAGGCAAGATCCGGCCTGGCTCGCGTTAGATGGATACCACTTCTCCTCCGCCTACTGCGACGCTCTTCGACCGGAAATAGCCAAGCTCCTTTTATTCGATGATCTTGGGGACGCGGATTGCGCTTGCGCCGACCTTATCCTCAATCAGAACGCTTATGCCAGACGTGAAATGTACGACGGCCGCCCCATTAACGGCAGGCTCTTAGTGGGCTCCCGCTTCACCCTTCTTCGTCGCGAGTTCTGGGCTTGGCGCGGTCGCACTCGGGAGGTTGCGAGCGAGGTTTCTAACGTGCTGGTCACTTTCGGCGGGGGCGATTCCGAAAATGTAACTGCCAAAGCTCTTCGAGCCTTGCAACTCATACCTGGTTGGAACGTCCGTGTGCTGGTAGGATCGAGCAATCCTCATCAGCACGAGCTGCAGTTGCTCGCGACATCGCTGCAACACCGTGTGGAGCTCCGAACCGAGACCACTCGAATGGCCGACGAAATGGCTTGGGCTGATCTGGCCATCTCGGCCGGCGGCAGCACCACTTGGGAACTAGCATTCATGGGTGTTCCTGCAGCGCTTCTCGTGCAAGCCGCCAATCAATGTGGCACTGCCGATTACCTTCATCGTCATGGCATCGCCATCAGTTTAGGTTGGCACCACCAGATTCCGCCAGAAGGAATCGCGCAAGCCTTGTGCCAATTGGGAGGAGATACGGCATCTCGACAGAGTATGAGCGCGCGCGGCCGCGCGCTGCTCGATGGGTACGGTGGGCGGCGCGTGGTCGAGGCCATGACAAGCTAGCACAGTTTGGATCGAGCCAGAGAGTTATACCGGGGGAATGAAATGAGCAGCGCCGTCAAATCGATCGCGAAGTCGCTGCCCTACCCCGTGTTCTTACGCCTATACTACGGCTGGGAACGATTTTGTCTGGCTCCTCGCGCTGAGTTTGTTCGACGTAGTGCCGGCATCCCCCTACTCGAAGAAGTCGACCTTCGGCAGTTCAAGGGCAGCGACTCGCTGTTTATTCTCGGAAGTGGCCCCTCCATCAATCGTATTTCCGACGCGCGCTGGAGCGAGATCAAACGCCACGACACCGTGGGATTCAATTGGTGGTTATATCATCCCCTGATTCCGAAGTTTTACTTCCTCGAATCGTTCGAACGCGAGGCGGCTCCAGAGCACTTCGAATGCTACTTGAGCCTTGCTCGCGCGCGCGCGGCCGACTATGCCGGTACGATCAAAATTGCGATGGAGCTGCACAAGCCCGGGACGCAAACCGTATTGGCGCTCGACAGCGGATTCAAGCAGAACCTTTTTGCCGCGCACTCTGTTGCCGTTCCCGCACGTGATGAAAACGAGCTCGCCTGCGCGTTCCGCTACCTGCAGCGCGCCGGATCTTTCAATCGCGCCGGACGCTTTTCTCACCTGCTGAAACACGCCGCTAGTCTCACATCCCTGTTAGTCTTTCGCGGTGAAGCTCGGATATAAGCGCGTCGTGCTCTGCGGCATTGACCTAAAAACTTCGTTATACTTCTTCCAGGAACGCAGTCTGTACAGCGAGAGCTGGGAGATGCCCAGCGCGGCCGCCTCCCAACCCCACGAGACTGATGTGCAGCTAACCTGGCGCGTTCCGGTGAGCCGCGTCGTAGCCTGTATTAAGCGTCTTATTTACGATCCTTCCGAAATCCAGTTGCTCGTCGAGTCCCGCCAGTCCGCCCTCTGGCCGATGTTGAAGGAGGCTGAGTTTTGATTACGTTACGCAATGCGGGCCAAGAAGACTGCAGGATGTTTTGGGATTGGAGAAATGAACAAAGCGCTCGAAATGTCTCCTTCCATCCTGAAACAGTTCCCTGGGAAGAGCACGTCACTTGGTTCCAGCAAAACCTCAACGCAGCCGGTGTACGCATGCAAGTAGCCATGGACCTCCAACATCGTCCCATTGGCCAGGTGCGCTATGAGATAGAGGACGACGAGGCTACGATATCTGTCAGCATTGGGTCTGAGTGGCGCGGTCGCGGCCTTGGCTCTCGGCTCATCCGACAGTCGGGTATTATCCTGTTTGCCACGAGCGATGTCCGGTTCATTCGTGCTCATATCCGCGACATAAATACATCTTCGATGCGCGTTTTTGAGAAATGTGGGTACAAAAAGTCAGACCCGACGATGGTACATTCGCTGCCGAGCTACGAGTACATTCTGCATCGCCCAACCAACCAACGCATCGCGATTTCACAACCAACATATCTTCCGTGGATTGGCTACCTCGATCAGATCGACTCCGTTGACACCTTCGTACTTCTAGATAACGTGCAATTTGAAAAGCAAACTTGGCAGCAGCGGAATCGTATCAAGACCCCAACCGGTCTTCAGTGGCTTTCGGTTCCAGTAATCTTCAAGGGCCGTTTCGGCCAGCACATCAACGAGGTTGAAATTCGTGAAGATTTCGCAGCCCAACACCTTCGAGCCATCGAATTGAATTACAGACGTGCTCCGTATCTCGACCGATACTTTCCTGCACTTAGTGCTCTGTTGCAAAGGTTTGGCCAGGGCATGCGCCTAGCAGACCTGAACTCCGAGGTAATCGACTGGCTTATGGAAGTCCTCGGAATTCATTTTTCGATCATCCGCGCATCGAGCCTGCCTTGCGAAGGAAAGCGAAGTTCCCTGCTGGTCAACATCTGCAAACGACTCAATGCGACCGAGTACCTTGCAGCAGCCGGCTCCGCCGACTATTTGCTCTCCGACCTGCATCTGTTTTCACAACAGTGCATCAGCGTCTCGTTCCACAATTACAATTTTCCACAATACGCGCAATGCTTTCCGCCGTTCATCCCACACGCCTGCGCCCTCGATCTTCTATTTAACGAAGGGCCTCGTGCGGTCGAGATCCTTCGTTCGGGGCATCAGGGTCACATAAGCGCGGAACAGAAGCGAAAGATTATGAACCAGGAGGCATCGGTATGACATCGGACCGCGCTCCAATTCGATTTGGCACGCGGCTCATCGGTTGCGGTCACCCTGCCTTCATCGTGGCGGAACTGTCGGCCAACCATCGCCAGAGCTTCGACAAAGCCGTGGAACTTGTCCAGCTTGCCAAGCAATCCGGGGCCGATGCTGTCAAGCTCCAAACTTATACCGCGGACACTATCACCATTCGCTCCAATCGCGATGAGTTCGTAATCAAGGGAGGCACCCTGTGGGATGGGCAAACTCTTCACGATTTATACGAGGAAGCACACACTCCTTGGGATTGGCAACCGAAGCTGAGGGCCGTCGCGATCGAAGTTGGGCCTCGAGTTCTTTAGCTCGGCTTTCGACTCCACTTCCGTGGATTTTTTGGAATCGATCAACGTCGCCGCTCACAAAATAGCCTCTCCCGAACTAGTTGACATTCCTTTGATACGCAAGATGGCTCGGACTGGTAAGCCACTGCTGATGTCAACTGGCATGGCATCGCTTGAAGAGATCGATGAAGCAGTAGCGGCGGCGCGCCAGGAAGGCGCTACCCAGCTTTGCTTGCTTAAGTGCACTAGTGCCTACCCTGCCCCTCCAGAGGAAGCCAACCTCAGGACCATTATCGACCTCACTCAGCGCTTCGGGATCCATGTTGGCCTTTCGGATCACACCATGGGACTTGCGGTGCCCGTCGCCGCCGTTGCCCTCGGCGCCTGCATCATTGAAAAACATCTAACGGATAGCCGTTCTAATTCCGGTCCTGACAGTGCCTTCTCGTTGGAACCTCATGAGTTCAGTCAAATGGTATGCGCAGTCAGGAGTGCCGAGCGGGCTTTGGGCCGAGCACACTACGGACCGACTCAGCTCGAGATCAACACTTTAAAGTTCCGCCGCTCCCTGTTCGTCGTCGCGGACGTCCATAAGGGAGAGATTTTCACCAACAGTAACGTGCGCTCGATTCGGCCGGCCACAGGTCTGCATCCGCGCCATCTTCCGGATATATTAGGGCGCGCCGCTACTCGGGATATTCTCAAAGGCACGCCGCTTGCTTGGGACCTTGTAGCCGAAGAGGCTAATCTGTTGGCGCGTGCGAAGTAAACTTTCCAATAGGACCCACCGGCTTATCCCAGTCGATGAACAGGATAAACAACTTTCGCCACCACCGCAGCTCGTTTCCCGGCATTCTCGCCGGCCGCGCTTGGGCAGCTCAGACTTACGCGGCTTCCTCGGCGCTAGCGACAATTTCAATTTCCGCCTGCTGCGCTCCCAAGCGCGGATGAAGGGCTTTGAGGCGCACCTTGCCGGGTTTTTCCTGGGCTCGAATCCACACTGCGCCGGTTCCGCCGATTAGAGAAAATGGATTGTCACCGACAATCTGGGCTGGGCCTTCCAACTCGAACTGAATCGCGTCATTCGCAAATGGCCGAACCGCTCCGAACTCATCGGTGACGCGCAGAACCACTCGGGTGGAGTCCGCGCCATCGGCCATCAACTCTGCGTCGTCGGGGAGAAGCAGGAATTTCGCGTCGACACCCGTACCCGAGAGACGCTTCGAGATCACTTCTTTTCCCTGAATATATCCCTCAATCCGCAGGTCCCCCCACTTGTGAAACAACTCTCCCATTTCGAGGACGAAGGGCGCGTAACGGAGATGCGCAAACTGTTTTCGGTCGGGATCGACCTCCGCAATCAACTTGTCGTCGATGTAAAACTTCAGGTGATCGCAATTGGAGCACACCACCGCTTTCGAGAATCCGATCGATGCGTCGCCCCGCGCCCAATGAAACGCCGGCTCCAGCACGATCTCCTCCGCCGGATCACATTGCGATTTGTAGAATCCCGCCGCGGGCTTGGGTTCGCGGAAAATGTCGGTCACGCCGTGATAGCAGATGCGGTCGCCGGAACCGAAATTGCCGTGCGTGTTGTAGTCGAAGGCGCACCAGCCGATGCCGCCGGCATACTGCGGATTGGACGCCAGTTGGTCGTGGATGCGGGCATGGCGGACGCATGCTCGGTGAGCCGCTCCACCTTGTCGATCGTTTTCGTGGGATACGTGTGCCCGACAAACTCCGTGTTCAGGTACCGCGGATGATTCGGCGGCTTCAACGGAAAGCCGAAATCGTTCATGGTGAAAACGTCTTCCAGGAATTCGGATTCCTGGAAGTAGCGGATGCCGCCCGTCTGGCGCGTCGGGTCGAGCTTGATGCGCCAGCGCGTTCGTGCGCGTGTAGAAATCATGATCGTCTTTCGATTCGTTGATGCGCACGCCCCACAGAATGATGCGAGGGATGGTTCCAGTCGCGCCGGATCATGCGCCGCACGTTGTCGACGGAAATCTCCTTCCAGGCTTCGTCGCCGATGTGCTGCCAGCCCGGGGATTTCTTCCAGAACCAGCAGGCCGACTTCGTCGCAGGCATCCAGAAAATGGCGCGACTGCGGATAGTGCGAGGTGCGGACGATATTGCATTTCAGTTTGTTCCGCAGAATCTGCGCGTCGCGGCGCTGAACCCGGCCGGCATGGCTTGTCCGACAAACGGGAACGTCTGATGACGGTCGAGCCCGCGCAGCTTGATCACCTTGCCATTCAGCTCGAAACCGTGATCGGTGAATTGTGCCTCGCGAAAACCGAAACTGCGGGAGTCTTCGTCGAGCAGTTGCGCGCCACGATGCAAGCCGCACATGAGCGGCATAAAGATTCCGCATTCGTCAGGTCCCACAATTTGATTCCGCTCAGGCCTTCCAGGTGTACCGAGTGCGCGACTGGCTCACTCGCCGCGCCCGATGACGGCAACTGCTGCGAAGACTTCGCGAGAACGCGGTCGCCATCGAGTAATTCAACTTCGAGGGTCAAAGCATCATGCGACGGCTCCAAATGTTGAATGAAACAATCCACGTCAACCACTGGACTCGCCGTCAACGCATTCTTCGGCCGCACAAAGATGTTCTCGATAAATGTCGCCGGCACGACACGCAAGGAGACTTCACGGTATATGCCGCCGAAGGTAAGATAGTCAATTTCATATCCAAAGGGCGGAATGTCAGGGCGCTCGGTGGAGTCCACATCGACGGCGATCACGTTTTCTCCGTCAAAGTCGAGGTGGGATGTCAGCTCAAACGAGAATGGCGTGTAGCCGCCTTTGTACTCTCCCAATCGCACTCCGTTGAGCCAGACTGTGGAAGCGGTCATCACGCCCTCGAAGTCGACAAAGACGCGTTTACCTCGCGCTTCGGGCGGAAGCTTGAAGCGGCGGCGGTAGAGAGAGACAAGTTCGTAAGTCTTTTCATCGAAACCATGCCATGGGAGCGGGACGTTCGTGTGCGGGATCACGACCGGGTCAAACTTGGAGTCGTCGAAATCTTTGGAGTGGCCGCCTTCGACAAAAGTTCGGCTATAACGCCACTTTCGATTCATGGGAAGAATGAGTCGTCCATGGGCCGTTGAGACGGCAGATTGCGTCGCTTCCGGAAGCGCGTAGGGTGCGAGAGCAGCTCCAGCGATTAGAGTGCCAGTTTGTTTTAGAAACCTGCGTCGATCCATTTATCTACTCTCTCCCTTGATTATCGATATCGTTCCTACGCCCGGAAAGCTCGACAGCCGATTCACACTGTCCACCCCAGCACTTGATCCAAATCGGCTACTGACGTGGATTCGGTTCCCCGTGGCATGGACGGACCAATCGCCAGCGCCTGACTATGCCCTTCAAACCACACCAGAAAGGACGACTGCTCAGCCCCCGGAAGGCGCTGCTGATTCAGCCAGTTGTAATATGCGCCCAAGTCGGCATCGACCAGCGAACCGACGGGGTCGAACTCCGGGCGCGCCGAAGCTGCGGTGAGCAGTTCATTCATCGGCTTCTGCCGCTGTCGTGCCGCAAATCGCACCAGTAGGGTCAGCGGCTGAGCACGCCGCAGGCATTCGCGCGCGGCCCACTGGGCAAAACTGGTGCTGAAGATTTGAGTTCCCGAACCCTCGGTCAGCAAGCTCACTTCGAAGCGCTTCAGCACTTCGTCTCTTGATTTATTATTGCTCTCTTTGTCCATACCCAGATCTGCGGGACGCAGCTGCGCGAGCACCGTGCGCAGCGCTTCGGGACCCATGCCCGGCCGGTCGATCTCCGATTGCATCCTGCGCAACAAAGCCGCCCGCGCCGGTTCGAGAGCCTTATAGGAGACGCAGGTGAGCGCCGAATCATGATCGGCTCCTTCACCTCCATCGATGTACCAGTGTGCGTAGGGAGCCGGATGCGCTTGGGCTCGCGCAGCAGCCGCGTCCAGCAAGCGCTTCAGTCCATCTTCAGGCTTAATGCGGCTGAAAAACGCGCCCTGGGGACGCAACTTTCGAAATAAAGGTTCGTCGTACGAGGCCACTCCCTGGCCGACCACGGTAATCCCCAACCTTGGAACCGGAGGAGCCTCCGGCGGCACCGCCGCGCGCAAATGATCGGCGTAGTCGTTCGAGGCCTGGCGAAATGCGTCGAGTTGGTGCGTGCTCCAAAGGTGTGCAGACAGCTGTTCGACAAACTGCGCGGGCGCTTTCGCCCAATCAAATTGTTCCAGCTGTGGCGAAAGGCGAATCCGCGCGAAGCCTTGAAACAACTCTTCCAGCTGGGCGGCGGAAAGTGAACTTAGATACGTCAGTTCTCTGTCGCGCGCTTTGCGCTCCGCGGGAAACTTGAAATCGTATTCGATGAGTTCCCGCAGCAAACCCGGAACAAAACTGGGCGGAAGTTGCTGCAGTGTCGCCAAATAGTTGGTGACCACTTTCCGCGCCTCTGGCGGATAGCCAGCAAACTGCCCGGGTTTGAGTTCGCGTGGAAGCATGGAAGCTACAACAATTCGCCGATCGACTTGCCCTGAGCGAACGACGGAACAAATCCCAGCATCGATCCCAACGTTGGCACCAGATCTGTGGAATCGACTGCCCGGTCGAAGACCACCCCTTCGCGAATACCCGGACCTGCGGCGAGCATCCACGTTGTCCGTGACAAAGCGTCGCCGGTGCGATGATGCTGGAAGCCGTTTCCTCCCGCATCTTCGTCCGAGTCGCGGCCGAAGTCGGGCAGAATAAATAGAGTTGTCTTGCCCGCATACTCCGGCTCGCTCTGGATCGTCTTCCATAAATCGGAGCAAAGACGGTCGGTGCGCCGAATTCCCTCAACATAGAGCGAGTAAGCTCCGGCATGCGCAATGTCGATGTCATGCATGGTGATCCACAACAGAGTCGGCGCAACCTGCCGCATCAACTGGCGAGCAACGTACAACGAAAGCTCATCCGGACTCGACAAGGTCTGCGCATGATCCTTGAAGTCGTCGACCGACAGTTTCAAAATCATTTCGAGTTGTTGCAGTTCAAACTCACTGCCCGCCAACTCCGGAGCGAAATAAGGAGTTTCGTAGTTGTCGCGCAGCAAATGCTGGTAATCGTTGCCGCGGCCAGAAGTGGCCGCCGTCAACAGACGCTTCGGCAGAATCACACGCGCGCCCAACCCGGGCCCGTAGGACCGATGACTGCTCTCGCCAATACGGTTGAAGCCGTTGCTGGGAGCCACCACCCATGCATCGGAGGGCGGACGCTTCAGGTCTTTGCGGAAATATTCGAACACGGTTGGCGATTGTGGCGGCGTTGCGGCAAAATTATTGAACGTTTCATAAACGCCGGTGGCAAGACTCGCGGTGGCCACGTAGTGACCCAGAATTCCGCGATTCACCACCTGCGTGAAAAAACTCGCTTGCGGAATGAGTTCACTCATCAGGTGTGGAATGTTTTCCTGGCCTTCTGGCGCGAACGTTTCCTGATCGCGTGCCCCACCGCCAAAAGTGACCACCACGACTTTTTTTCTTGAAGAGGAAGTTACGGCTCGAGCCCATGAGGAGCGCAGCAAAGTGCTTCCTAGTGTCACTCCCGCAGCTTCTCGCAAGAAATCTCTGCGAGTGCGGGCAACAACGCCGCTAACTTCGCGAAGGTGCGATGCGCTCCGTCGACTTGGTATTCCGGTCATCGATAATCCTGAATCCATGTGCAGAACTGAATCGTGGCATCGGTCACGGCTTGGCCGGCAACTCGTTTTTCTCCGAGTAAACGAACTGCCGAATTTCCGCTCTCTGTTTGTCCAGATCAGCCAAATGCTCTGCCCGTAACCGCTGATAAACCTGGAATTGCGCCTGCGCCTTGTCCTTTTCGCCGGTATGCACATAGGCCTGGCCAAGCCGGTAGCGCGCATCCGCAAGATCAGGATTGTTTTCCAGGGCCTTCACATACTCAGGAATAGACGCGGCATATTGACCCTGATCTGAGTAAAGATTCCCCAAGTGCAAATGGGCATCGGCGAGGTTGGGATCCAACGTGATCGCCTTGGTGAGTAATGATTCGATCTGATGAAGATCAAGGCTGGGATCCTGTGCCCGTTTCCCCTTCCACAGGCTCATCGCATAGTAATAAGACGCCCGCGCGTCCTTCGGCTGCAACTCCGAAAACCGGGCAAACCGCCGGATGACCTCATCCGCCTGGCTCGGCGAACTATCGTAGGCCTTCGACAGGAAAAAATAAGACCTCGGGTCCGAAGGGCTGAGATCGGACGCCCGGAGCAGGGATTTCACGGCCTCGTCATAATTGCCGCGCGAGTACAGCGCAATGCCAAGACCAATCGCGATTCGAGGCGAGTTCGGATACCGCTCCGCACTGTTCCGGAAAACTTCAATCGCGGGTTCGAGCGTTCGGTGCAGCAGAAGCTCGCTGGCCCAGTCGAAAAGGTTGCTCTCGCTCGGTTCCTGGTGAGCTGCGATTTCGAATTCATTCGCCGCAGCCACGAACTTTCCATCTTTTTCTTCAATCTGCCCCAACAAGTTGTGCAGTTCGGCGGTGTTTTTTCCGTTTAGAAGGCTCTGCACAAGCTGCCGGGCCTGAGACTGATGTCCAGTGAATAAATATGCCAGCGCCAAATCGTAGCCATTATCGTAGGAGGAAGGCCGGACTCGCTGTGCCTCCTTGAGAAAGGGCACAGCCTCGGGAAGCTTGCTCATCCGCACGTAGAGCTCGCCCAGATTGTGATTAGCATCAAAGTTCCGCGGCTCGAGTGCGATCGCTCGCTTCAACTGTTCTTGCGCAGGTTCCAGCTTTCCCATGCGGACCAGGTTGGTGGCCAGGTTGGTTCTGGCCGCAGCTGAGTCCGGCTTCAAACGCACCGCTTTCTCCAGGTGCTGATTCGCCAGAGCGTCCTGCGATTCCCCCGCATAGACCAATCCCAGGAGTTCGTGAACCTCGAAGGTTTCCGGGATCTCACGAAGCAACGCTTCCAAGTGTGAAGCGGCGTCGGCGAGGTGGCCCGACTCGTACTCCGCAGAGGCGGCCTGAAACCTGCTATCAAGCTGCCGGGCAGCATTCTCATCCTGCTGCGTAACGACAGCTAGAACCGGCGAGCACGTGAGGAGAACGGCAGAAACATGCACATGAGCCAACGTCGGAAGGTCACCGGGTTTGTATCTTACCACTGCCACTGCGGTCGACACGCTGCCGCGGCGTTGCATGAGAAAGCTTCGAAGGAAGGCGCTCTGTACGAACGCCTTCCGCGTGAAGTGGAAATATGGCTCAGTAATAGAGCTTTAAAGCGAACTGAATCTGCCTCGGATCGTACGGAGCATCCCGCGTGGATCCGATTTCTCCGAAATTCGAACTTGTGAAATTCGTCGCACCGGAGACGGCGACCACGCCGTTGCCGCCAAACCCAGGGGCATTGAAGTTCGGGTGATTGAGGATGTTAAAGAACTCCGCGCGGAACTGCAGGGTGAACCGCTCGCCGAGCGGTATGTCCTTAAAGGTCGAGAAGTCCAGCCGATGGAACGACGGCCCGGCAATCTGAGCCGGAGGGCCACCGAGAGCAGCAAGGCCGGTTAACGGAACGCATCCCGGCACCTTCGTTGGGTCAGGCACCCCGCCGGCTCCTAAAACGCAAGGCTGGTTGAATGCCTTAGGGTTGCCGAAGAAACTCAATTTCCCGTTGGAATCACTGTGCAGCCCTCTCTTCGGATCCTGCCCGTTGACCGTCAGGTCGTAACAGCCGGTCCCGCTGGTGGTGCTAGATGGGCAACTTAGCGTGATGGGCTGGCCTCCCTGGAGAACTGCGGCCCAATTCACACTCCAGCCTCCAAACACTTTTGCGATCCCTCCCGAATTAGCCAAGTAGGCCTTACCCTTGCCAAAAGGAAGCTCATACGTGCCGCTGAAGTGGAGAACGTTTCGGATGTCGAAATTGGCAAGACCGTAATCAAAATGAATTCCGGCGCCTGGAACGCTTGGAGCCCGGTAGCCGGCTAAACTCCCGCCATTCAGGAGGTCACCAGCGTCAGTTCGAGACTGAGACCATGTGTAGGTGCCTAAGAGACTGAGCCCGCCAGCGAATCGCTTTTCGACTTTGGTCTGCAGGCCATGGTAATGGCTGCTGCCTTCGGTGATGGCGTAACTCGAGCCATGCCCGAAATCGGGAAACGGAACAGCCGAGGAGGTGGATTGCGTGGTGTCCAGAATCCGAGTGACGTTGTTTGAGTTGGGAAAGGACTCCAAATGACGCGCTAGAGACGTTACGTAGCCGGCTTGCAGGCTCAGCGTTGGCGTCAACTGATACTGCACGGTTAAGTTGCCGCCCATAGAATAGGGAGTGATGTAATCAAACTGGATTCCGCGAAGGGCCAAACCGCTGGCATTGACCAAGAGCGGACTGAGCGGGGTACAGGTGAAGCCGGTCTCCAGAGTCGCACTTCCAATGGGAGTGGCGCTGGGGCTCGTGCATCCCGAGTAAGTGATCGGGTGCCCATCGTCCGCCGGAGCGAACTGGAAGTTGAACTGGAATGGATAATTCTCGCCCAAGTTCGGTGAGAAACCGCGGTTTTCAAAACCATTATAGAAAAGTCCAAATCCTCCGCGTGCAACCAACTTTGGCGTGACTTGGTAAGCGAAGCCGAAACGCGGTGCAAAATTTGTTTTCTGCGATTTCCCCAGTCCCTTGCCGTACTTGTTGGTGATGTCTAGCGCAATACCGTCTTTCGCGAGCAAGCTGGTGAAGCTCGCGGAAAGATTATTCGCGTTTGGCCCGGACGGAATAAGGTACATCGGCGAACCGGTCGGGGGCCCGCTAGGAACAAAGTTTGCCTGGTTGGCGTGGTGTTCATAAACCAGCCCGAAGAAATCCCATCGCAACCCGAGATTCAGTGTAAGTTTGGACGATACTTTCCAGTCATCCTGGATGTAACTGCCATAATAATTTTTGCCATTGTCTGTCAGCGAAATATTGGAGACGAACACACTGTTATTGCCGGATCCCGTCGAGGGACCTCCGACATAATCAATCGTTCCTCCGTTATGTGCAGGAATCGGGGTCAGCAAGAACTGCGCACGACCTGTATTGCCATTTCGAAGATTCGGGACGTCTGTGTATGCACTGCCGAAATCGAACTCGCCTCGAGACCAGGGAGGTTGAAGCGTCGAGAACTTCACGTGCTGATACTCGACCCCCGCCTTGAAGGTATGTTTCCCGTAGATCTTGGTGAAGTCATCGGTAACCTGGATGGTTGAGCTGACTTCATCGGAAGGCAGAAATGCGTTGCTGCCAAGAGTGGCCAAACCGTTGATTCCAAAGGCAGGAAGTCCGCCATTTTCCTTCTGCTGGGGTATACCCTGAATGCCGTACTTACCGGGGAGGTCGGTCAAATTGGTGGCCTGGGGAGAAACCCGTGTGGTGTGCAGGTAATTCAATCCCGCGCGGGCTACGTTGACCGTACTGGGAGAGAAGACGTGGGTCCACGCCAAAGCGCTCTGCTGCGCGAGCGCCGTCTGGTTACCCTGCTGGAACCCGCCGCCGTCCGCCACTCCGCCGAAAATGCCCGGAATGAACTGCGGGTCGTCGACATAGCTGAACCGGAAGAACACTTGATCTTTTCCTGTCAGGTTGACGTCCAGCCGAGTATCAAATGCATTGCGGTGCTCACTGAGCTTCGGCGAATTGGCGAAGTTGGAGAAGAGCGAGGTACCGGTTGGATTGGGATACAGATTCAAGAGGGCGATCGCGTTGGCATCCAAGCGCCCCGCGGGAAGCTGATTCAAGCCGCAACCTGCGAGGCTAAAGGTCACGGTGCTGGCCGCGCACGTGCCGAAAGGATCGCGTGCATACCCCGTACTGGTCGCGACCAGGCCCGAAACCGGATCGGCTACTCCTTTCGTGACGGCCCGGGTTGTGGCGGGATCAAGAATCGTGCCGACTGGAATCGTCCGCCCCAAAGCGTCAATCTCCGTGCCGGTTTGTCCGGTAATCAAGTCAGAGAGATTGGTGTAACCGCTGCTGCGCTCTGCAACAGTAGGAACCGACCCGCTCAAGATCGTGCCCTGAATCCGCCGCAGACCCTCAAAATCGCCGAAGAAAAAGATCTTGTTTTTTATAATCGGCCCCCCGCCGGAGATCCCGAACTGGTTCTGTCGAAGTTCGCCTTTCGGCACATGGTTGGCGTCTTCAAAGTAGTCGGCAGCGTCGAGCTTATCGTTTCGGAAGAACTCCCAGACCGCGCCATGGAACTGGTTCGTACCGGACTTGATCGTGGCATTGAGAACGGCGGCGCCCGAGCGGCCGAACTCCGCACTGAAATCCGAGGTCTGGACCTTGAACTCTTGAATCGCATCGACTGGCGGAAGAACGACGAAGTTCGTGCCGTTCAGGAAGTCCACCGTATCGGAATTGTTGTCAATTCCATCCAGCATGTAATTGTTCTGCGCCGGGCGAAGACCGTTGGCTGAGAAAGCGCCACTGGCGGCATTGCCACGAGTATCTGCTTGCGGCGAGTTCACGCCCGCAGACAACTGCGCCAGGAAGGTGAAATTCCGTCCGTTTAACGGAAGGTTGTTGACGTTGCGAGTATCCATCACCTGCCCTACGGACGCGTCTTGCGTCTGGAGCACAGGAGCGGCCGATGTGACTTCTACGGTTTCGCTCACGCTTCCGGTCTGAAGCTTAAAATTGGCTAAGACACTCCCGCCTACGTCAACTGTGACGTGAGCTTGACTAACTGTCTTAAAACCTTGCGCGGTGGCGTCGAGCCTGTAGACCCCGATTCTTACTGGGCTAAATGTGTAGTTTCCATCATTTCCGGTCGTCGTGGAGAGGACCGCGCCAGTGCCTTCGTTCGTCAGGGTGACTTTTGCGCCGCTGACGACTGCTCCAGAAGGATCCGTGACAGTGCCCGTGATCGAACCGGTGTCCACTTGGGCCTGAAGCGGCCTGGCGCTAAGGGTAGCGAAAACCGAAACTGCCAACGTGCTGCGCAGGATCCAAGCCAATGCGTATCGGTTCATGAGCTCTCCTTTGAGCGTCTCCGGCTTGCAACCCGGCAAGCCTCGCCTCACATCCCAATGCCACAACAAACTAAAGGCCCACAAACGCGAACAGTCGATGACTCGAAATGGCGGGTCAAACACTTAACTCACTCGACATACTCGGTGAATTAACCGCTTAACCTAAATAAGCCTAATCCAAATCTACTATTTCGTTGCTGTTGGGGATAACATGGCCTCCGCGGCGTTGTCAAGAATTTTCTTGTCGTCTATACTCCGCGCTGTCTCAACGGAACATTCTTACCGCTTGGATTCGGCTGAGAATATCGACCATGAGCGTAACCATTCGCGACGTCGCGAAGGCGGCCGAGGTCTCAACCGCAACCGTCTCCAATGTCTTAAATAAAACTGGGAAAGTCGGGCGTGAAACCCGTCGACTCGTGCTCTCGACCGTCAAAAGGCTGGGATATATTCGCGATGTTCACGCCCGCCATCTGGCCTCGCGCGATCGCCGGACACTTGGGATCATTGTCTCCGACATTGAGAATCCTTTTTTTCCGGAAGTGATCAAGAGTTTCGAAATTCGCGCCCGCCAACTCGGCTACGACGTCATACTCAGCGACACCAACTACGATCCCCGCAGAACTCGTGAGGCTGCCGAGAGAATGATGGAACATAAAGTCCGCGGCGTCGCGATCATGACATCCGAGATCAGCCTGCGCCTGGTCCACGAACTTGCCAGAAGAGAGATCGCCGTGACGTTCCTCGATCTGGCGCCCGTGCGCGGCTACACCAGCAATCTACGTATCGATTATTTATCCGGAATCGAACAGATTGTGAACTACCTCTACAAAAACGGACACCGGCGCATTGCCTTCGTGGCTGGCAGGCCGGGTCTTAAGTCCAATCTTGTCCGGTTGGAAGCTTACGAAAAATCAATGCGAAGCCTGGGACTTGAACCCGGGCCCGTGCTTCCGGGTAATTTGCGCTTCGAGGGCGGCTTGGCTGCGGGCGTGGCGATTGCGAAGTTGTCTCCACGACCCACCGCCGTGATGGCCGTGAACGATCTAACGGCTGTGGGCGTCATCAAGGGCCTGTTGAATGGCGGCTGCCGCGTGCCCAACGATATCTCCGTTACCGGATTCGACAAAACTCGCCTCGCCGACTACAGCAACCCATCGATCACTACCGTCGACATTCATCGCGAGACTCTTGGCCAGTTGGCAGCTGACGCCTTGCACGAACTCTCCAGCACCGCCAGTCCTCAGGGCAAGGAATACCAGATCGGGTCGGAGTTGGTGATCGGGAATTCTTCGGGCCCGGCGCCCATGGAACGATCGCTTCGTTGATAAACTCCTTAAGCGGACACCTTGGGGATGCCGGATTCAAAAGACGGAAAGCAAAATGCGTCACGCAGAACTTTTCTAAAGCAGATGCGGTGGGCGCCCGTGCTCTTCTTTCCTGCGCCGATTCGCACTCCACTCATTCGTTCAGGACTGCACCAATTCGCCGCCGCCAAGGCGTCCCAACTCCCTTTCGCTGAAGTTCCTTTCACGCCGCACTATCCGGCGAAATCCGCGCTGGACGATGTGCTTCGCCTGGCCAACCCCGGCACCGATGAGTACGTTCTCGAAGGATACGCATTTGAGCTGGCCGCGCTGCTGGAGAAGTGGAGCCAGCATTTGAAAGCAGATCCTCCCGCAACCGCAGTGCTAAGCAAGTTTGTGGACTCCTCGATTCAATCGACTGCGTTCCGTCCTATTCGCGAATCCCCGTTGCGTTCGGGCGATCATATCGAAGTCCTTCGTACAGAATTCCCTGCGGTCCTGCTTCCCGGCCGCGAGCGATTCCTTGAGGAGATCAAGTACTACTTGGCCCCGCTAAAGCGAATCGAAACTGCAGACTTCGAGATTTACGAGTGCAAGCAGGTTGCGGACTCACCACTGATCGTCGAAGCCAGTATTCGATATGACTTTGTCGGCAGGCACGGCGACCAGTCGCGCGAAGAACGAATCGGATCCTGGCTCACTCAATGGTCGCGCAATGACTTCGGTGCATGGCGAGCTCTGAAGTGGAACGCGGCCGGGGAAACGATCAGCCGTGCCGCCGGACCGATCTTCGTTGACATCACTGCCCAGGTTCTGGGTCAAACCGACTCTTACAAAAACCAACTGCTTCGCGGAGCAGATTATTGGCGGACAGTTCTCGACGGACGCAGTCGGAGTCGACGTTTACGGAAATAACGGACTGGCCGTCGGCGACTTCGACAACGACGGCCACGATGATTTATATGTCTGCCAGCCCGCAGGCCTTCCCAACCGGCTCTATCGCAATCGTGGGGATGGGATATTTGACGACGTGACCGAGAAGGCAGGAGTCGGCGTTCTTGATTTTACGGCGTGCGCTCTGTTCGCGGATTTCGAGAATCGAGGGCTTCAAGATTTACTGGTGGTCTGCGCGACCGGACCTCTGCTCTTCCGCAACACCGGCGACGGCCAGTTCTCTCTCAAGGCCGACGCCTTCCGTTTCGCTCGCCCTCCCGAGGGCGCGTTCACGCACGCCGCCGCCGCGGACTACGATCATGACGGCCGCCTCGATATTTATTTCTGTCTCTACAGCTACTATCAGGGACTTGATCAGTATCGCTATCCCGTGCCCTATTTCGACGCGCGCAACGGCCCTCCCAACTATCTCTTCCACAACGAAGGCAACGGAGTCTTCCAGGACCGCACGGCAGCCGCCGGACTGAATATCGATAATGATCGATACAGCTTCGCCTGTTCCTGGGGCGACAGCAACGGAAACTTCTGGCCAGACTTGTACGTCGTCAATGACTTTGGCCGCAATAATCTCTACCGCAACAATGGCGACGGCACATTCGCTGCCGTTTCGGGCGAAGCCCAGGTGGACGAGGCTGGCGCCGGCATGAGCGCATGCTGGCTGGATTTCGACAACGACGGAAAGCAGGATATCTATGCGGCGGGAATGTGGGTCGCCCCAGGCCTGCGAGTTTTTGAAGACTCGCATTTTCATGCGGGAGAGCCGGAGAAGATTCGCGCTCTCTACCGCCGTCACATGACCGGCAATTCGCTGTACCGGAATCAAGGAAACGGCAGATTTCAAAATGTAGCCGCAAATGCGGGAGTCGAAATGGGCCGCTGGTCGTGGTCGACCGACGCGTGGGACTTTGATCACGACGGCTACCCCGACCTCTACGTCGCCAACGGCTATATTTCCGGTATCGATCGCCAGGATAACGACCGGGGGGATATCGATCGGCGGGACGTATCAAGTTTTTTCTGGCGCCAGGTGGTCGCGCAATCGCCGCAGGATTCCAGTCCCTCGCCCAGTTATGAGCGCGGATGGAGCGCCATCAACGAACTCATTCGTTCTGACTCAACCTGGAACGGCCACGAGAGGAACGTTTTCTTTGCCAATAATCGCGATGGCACCTTTTTCGATATCTCCGGCGTGACGGGACTAGATTTTCGCGACGACAGCCGAGCCTTCGCGCTTGCCGATCTCGATGGCGACGGCCGACTCGAAATCATCCTCAAGAATCGAAATTCGCCACAGATCCGCATCTTGCGCCTCGCAATGGATGGCATTGGCGATTCGATTGCCCTACGTTTGCGCGGAAGGAAAAGCAACCGTGACGCCATCGGCACTGCAGTAACCGTCGAAGTCGGAGAACTTCGCCAGACTAAGTATCTCCAGGCCGGCTCCGGATTTTTGTCCCAACACACCAAAGAACTTTCCTTCGGCTTGGGAAAAAACGAGGGTCCGATCCAAGCGACAGTACGATGGCCCAGCGGCCTCACGCAGAGGTTCGACGGCTTGCCCATCAACCATCGCATTGAAATCGAGGAAGGTGCGCGCGACTTCACAGCCAGACCGTTCCCGGCTTCCCCGCAATTATGGGCTCACACCGGCGATTCCGTAACGTCGACTGGGGAAACCCTGCCGGCGTCCGCGGGCACTTGGCTAATCGAGCCCGTTAGAGCCCTGGATTTCTCTCTCCCCGACCTCGCGCGCAACTTGCGCGATCTTCGCTCGTTCCTGGGCGGCTTCCTCTTGCTCAATTTCTGGACAACCGCTTCGCCCGCCTGCCGCGATCAACTGCAACGTCTGCGCGAGTCCCAGTCGGTGCTTGCCTCCAGAGGGCTGAAAATCGCTGCCATCAATGTCGATGATCCATCCGACGCTCGCGGGCTGAAGTCATTCGCGAGCAAGGAAGACCTGTCATTCCCCATTCTCCTAGCGACGCAGGAAATCGCGGGCGGTTACAACATCCTGTATCGATATCTCTTCGACCGTCACAGAAATCTCTCGCTCCCAACATCTTTTCTAATCGATGAGGACGGGAACATCGTGAAGGTTTACCAGGGACCCGTAGCCCCCGAGGATTTATTGCAAGACCTGGCATCCGTGCCGAAAACTCCAGCGGACCGCATTCGCAAAGCGCTTCCCTTCCCCGGAACGCTGCATCAGGAATCGTTTCAACGCAACGCTTTCACCTATGGCGTGGCTTTCTTTCAGCATGGTTTTCTCGATCAGGCTGAACAATCCTTTAAACAGGTCATTGCCGCGAAGGCGGATGATCCCGATGCCTACTACAACCTTGGGACGCTTTACCTGCGGCGCAACTCTCTGCAGGAGGCGCAACACTATCTTGAGCAAGCCGTGCAGTTGCGTCCAAATTATCCCGAGGCCTGGAACAATCTAGGAATGATCGCCGCACAAGGAGGAAATAATGAGGAAGCGATTCGAAACTTCCAGCAGTCCCTGCAATTGAGGCCTTCCTACGCAACCGCGCTCTTGAATCTCGGGAACGTTTACCGGCGACAGGGAAATCTTGAGGAAGCGGAGTCGCTCCTGAAACGCGCCTACGCCAGCGAACCCAAAAACCCCGACGTGAGCTACGGCCTGGGAATGCTCTACGCCCGCCACAATCAAAGCGCGCAGGCCGAGCAATATTTGGAGAATGCGATAAAGCTGCGGCCAGATTATGCTGACGCGCTTAACAATCTGGGGGTATTGTTTGTTCAGCAACAGCGCTATCCCGAAGCAGAAAAGAGATTTAAGGCCAGCATCCAGGAAGCCCCTAATTTTGATCAGGCGTATCTCAATCTGGCGCGCCTGTACCTCGTTTTGAACGACAAAGAAAAGGCGCGAACCACTCTGCAGTCTCTGCTGCAAATACAGCCGCAACACAAAATGGCTCAGCAGATGCTCAAACTGCTATATTGAGGCCTTCGGAGAGGCACGTGCAGATGTTGGGTTGTGCTTCGGTTCAGATCCACAAATCCAGTCGCGGACCAAGAGTGCTCGGCGTCCTCACTCTGACCGTCCTTGCGATTCCCGGCCTTGGGCAGGCATCTCCCCAGCTTCGCCACAAAGGCGGCAGCCAATCGGCCGCCTCCGCTTCACCTTCACAGAAAGCCGATTTGCAGAGAGCCGAGGAACTGATTCAGCAAGGCCTTTTCGAGCAGGCGAGGGAAATCATAGGCGAGCAACTCAGGCAGGATCCTTCCAGCGTTGATGCTTACAACGTCCTGGGAATCGCATACACCGGCGAAAAAGATTACGCCCACGCGCTCGACGCTTTCCAACGTGCGCTCCAACTGGCGCCCAACTCTACAAAAACTCGCAACAACCTGGGCAATCTATATGTCGCTCAACAGAAATTCGACCTCGCAGAAAAAGAGTTCAGAAAAGTCCTGAGCCTCTCTCCTGCGAATCGCGATGCAAACTACAACCTGGGGTTGGTCCTCCTCGCAAAAGGAGCGCCCCTCGCCGCCATTCAACATTTTCAGCGGATTCACGCCCTGACCGTCGAAACTCAGTTCAATTTAGTGCGTGCCTATCTTCAGGCGGGAAAAACCACCGAGGCCGTGAAGACAGCCCGCGAACTTTCCGCAGCGCACAAGCCGGATGCGCAGTTGCACTTTACGCTTGGCGTGCTCCTGGCCACCGCCAAGCAGTACAAACCCGCGCAACTCGAACTCGAACAGGCAAACGCCTTGCAGCCGGAAACGTTCGAGATTCTTCATGACCTCGGGCAGGTGTATCTCCGAGGGCATGAGTACGCAAATGCCGACTTCACCCTCAACCGGGCGCTGAAGCTGAAACCCGACTCTGTTGAAACCCTTTATCTGCTGGCGCAGGTTTACTCCGAACAGGCCAAGCCCTCCGACGCGCTCGATCTCCTGGTGCGGGCCCGTAAGCTGGCGCCGCAGAATCCCGACGTGATTTTTTTGATGGCCCGCGTCAGCATGACCCAGAACTATTTTGAAGACGCAATTCCCCTGCTCGAATCCGGCTTGAAAATTGCGCCGCAGCGCGCCGATCTCCACGCCGCCCTGGGCGAAAGTTACTTCATGTCCGGCAAAACGGAAAAAGCTATCGCGGAGTTTCAGAAGCTCATCGAATTAGACCCGTCAGCGCGCTCTTACGGTTTTATGGGACTTTCTTACCGGCACCTGGGCCGATTCGACGAGGCCCTGAAGTATTTCGAGGAAGGGCTGAAACTGGATCCACACAACACGTCATGCCTTTTCAACATTGGCTTTATCGAAGAGCGCCAGGGAAATTATGCGCGGGCGGAAGACTTCCTCCAGCAAGCGCTCCATTCGAACCCGGATTTTCCCGAGGCCCTTTTGGAGTTGGCGAATTTGCGCGTTAAAGATAAGAAATTTCTCGAAGCCATCGATCTCCTTCGCAGATTCGTGAAAGTAAGCCGCGATCCCGCCGACGGCTACTACAGACTGGCGATGGCGGAGCGGAGTCTCCATCAGACTGCCGCCGCGCAAAGAGATTTGAATGTCTTCCAGACGCTCTCGAAGAATTCAGCAACCGGACCATATCCCTATCAGCATCTTTTTGATTACCTCGACAGCCGCTCGCAACTGTCTCCGCAAGCGCGCACCCAGCTGGATGTCGCCGAATTGAACGATCAGATCAAGAAGCATCCCGGCCAGCCCCAGGATCTGTATTTGCTGGCCGAAACTTATTTGAAGCTTGGCCAGGCAGGCCCGGCCCGGGAAACCATCGGACAACTCGATCAAGTAACTGCGGATGACTATCGCACCCAGACCGGCGTCGGAGTGTTGCTGGCGCGTTACCGCCTATACGATGACGCCATCCAGCATTTCCAAGCCGCGTTGCGCGCCAATCCGGACTCTGACGACGTTAAATTCGATCTGGCGGATGCCTATTTCCGCAAGGGCTCATACGCCGAGGCCCTCGATGCCGCACAGAAAGTCTCTCCGGCGGGGCAGCAGGACGACGCTTTCCTCGCACTGCTGGGAGACATCGAAGCTCATGTTGGCGAGACCGCCAAGGCGATGGAAATTTTTCGCAATGCCATCAGCCGGAACCCCGACAACGACCAGTACTATCTCTCCCTAACCTTGGTCCAGCTTCGCCAGAACGATCTCACCAGCGCCGACCAGACCCTAAAGAAAGGTCTCGCCCGAATTCCCGGTTCGGGGAAAATTGTGTGGGGCATGGGCCTCATATCCGTACTGCGAGGTAACACAGCCCAGGCTTCCGAGCGGTTGGAGCGGGCCGTAGACTTGCTGCCGGAGTGGGCCGGTAGTTATTCCACTCTGGGTATTTTTTATTATCAGACCGGGCAAATTGAGAAGGCGCGTGAAGTCCTCAACCGTTTCAAGGGTAGCAATGCCGGTGGTTTGGATGTCGGCCGGATCGAAGAAGCTCTTTCCAGAGCTCCAGCGATCTCTTCAGCGGCCGGCCAGACGATCCCAATGGCCGCCCGCCACCAACTGCTGCAATTAGCGCTGCTGATTGCGGATCGCAGTCTGTGACTGCTTTACGAATGGAAATGGAAAAGACGTTCAGTCCGCGCCTCGCCCTAACCATAAGAAATGGCGCGATCCTCGTGCTCTCCGTGACGACCGGCAATATCCCTAATGGTGGCGTGATTGTCAGCCCCGTCGTCGCACAAACGAAATCAGCGAAATGAAAGCTCTGCTGCTGTCGCAATATCGTCGCCTGGAATTAACCGATCTCGCCGTTCCGGCACCCGGGCGAGATGAAGTTCTGATTCGCGTGGCAGCATGCGGAATCTGCGGCAGTGATGTCCACGGCTACGACGGCTCTTCGGGACGTCGCATTCCCCCGATCGTGATGGGACACGAAGCCGCGGGAACAATCGCAGCCGTCGGCGAGAACGTGCGCGGCTGGTCCAAGAGTGATCGCGTCACCTTTGATTCGACGATCTATTGTGGCGAGTGCCCGCCCTGCCATCACGGAAACATTAATCTCTGCGATCGCCGCGAGGTTCTGGGCGTTTCCTGTGGCGACTACCGTCGCGCGGGAGCGTTTGCCGAGTTTGTCGTGGTGCCTGCACGCATCATTCATCGCCTGCCGGAAAGTCTTTCTTTCCCCGAAGCCGCATTGCTGGAAGCCGTTGCGGTGGCGCTTCATGCCGTTTCACTTGTTCCCGTCGCCGCTGACAGTACGGCTCTGGTCGTGGGCGCTGGCACCATCGGACTCCTGTTGCAACAGGCTCTCCGGGTGGCAGGCTGTTCGCGCGTTTTCGTCGCTGATGTCGATCCGACGCGTCTCAAACTAAGCCTGCAGCTCCGTGCCACCGACGCGTTATCCGCTGAAAAAGATCTCACTGAGCAGATATTGCAACTTACCAATGGAGCTGGCGTCGATATCGCTGTCGAAGCTGTCGGCAAGACCGAATCTGTAAACGCCGCGATTGGCAGCGTCCGGAAAGGCGGCAGTGTCATTCTTGTGGGAAACATTTCCCCCGAAGTCACGTTGCCGCTTCAAAAAGTAGTTACGCGACAGATTCTCCTGCAGGGATCGTGCGCCTCCGCCGGCGAATATCCCAAGGCCATCGAACTCGTATCGAGCGGGGCGATTCAAGTGAAACCTCTCATCACTGCCATTGCGCCTCTCGAAGAAGGTCCACAATGGTTTGAACGGCTGTACGCGCGCGAGCCTAACTTGATGAAAGTCGTGCTCACGCCGGGAACTGACTTCGTGAGCGAGACACTGCCCAATCAAGAACTTTTCGATCTGACCGGACGAGTCGCCGTCGTCACGGGGACAAGCCGCGGACTTGGCCAGATTTTCGCCCGCGCGCTCGCGCGGGCTGGCGCCGACCTGGTCCTGACCAGCCGTAATCGCGCTTCCCTTTCGGCATTTGAATCGGAGATCAAAGCCCTGGGCCGTCACGCGATCTCGCTTGAGCTCGATGTGCGCGATCCAAAAAGCATTGAAAGAATGGCGTCGGCCGCGGAAGACAAATTCGGCCATCTCGACATTCTCGTAAATAACGCGGGATGCAACGTCCGCAAGCCCGCACTGGACGTGACTTGGGATGACTGGAATCTGATCCTTGACACCAACCTGCGTGGAAGTTTTTTTGTCGCCCAGGCGGTTGCCCGCCGCATGATCCCGCGCCGCTACGGACGAATCATCAACATCGGCTCAGTCACCAGTGTCGCCGGTTATGCCGGTCTAGCCCCCTACGGAGCCAGTCGCGGCGGCATTCGCCAGCTCACCATGAGCCTGGCGGACGATTGGGGGCAACACGGAATCACCGTCAATTGTCTCGCTCCAGGATGGTTCCGCACCCAGCAGAACAAGATTCTCTACGAAGACAAAGAATGGGTGGAATATCTTTGTGACCGCATTCCGCTCAAGCGCCCCGGAGAACCTCATGATCTGGATGCTGCAGTGGTCTTCCTGGCTTCAGAATCGAGCCGCTACATCACCGGACAGACTTTACTTGTAGACGGCGGAATCTCCACCGGCGCGATGCGCGCCCTGCCGACTGCTCGTTAAACTAGAGCTCGCTGACCTCCTGCTCGCCGATTTCAGAGCTACTTACTGATGAATTCTTGCGGCCCAGCCCCCGCCGCTCGCCAGCGGCAGCTTCACTTTGGTAGTTCGGTTCACCTGCATGGTTATCTTCTTATAGTCGCTCGCGTTGCGATCAGCATTGATGCCGTCCTGGTAGGCTTCCATCGTGAAGTTTCCTTCAGGCAGGAACGACAGATCAATTTCCAGATTGCGCGGCGTCCAATCCGTCATCGCCCCCACGTACCAATCCCGGCCATTCCTCCTGGCGAGGACCACATACTCGGCGATGCGCCCATCGAGCACTCTGGTTTCGTCCCACTCAGTCGGGACTGGAGCGAGGAACGCCATGATTTCTGGCTCGCGCATGTAGTTTGACGGGCTGTCGGACAACATCTGCAGCGGACTTTCGAAAACTACATACATTGCGAGTTGCTGACAACGCGTCCCCAATGCCATCGGCTGCCCGTGAATCGGCGCGAAGGTTGTCTTAGTTGCGTTCCGCATCGCACCCGGCGTGTAATCCATTGGACCAAGAAACATCCGCGTGAAGGGAAGCGTCACATTGTGCTTCGGTTCAGAGTCTGCGCTCCATTTGCTCCACTCCATCCCGCGTACCCCTTCGGTGCTGATCAGATTAGGCCAAGTGCGAGTCATGGTCGCGGGTTTCTGGTCGCCGTGAAAGTCGACCAGCATTTTGCGCTTGGCGCACTCCCTGCTGACCCGGTGATAGTAATCGATCAAGATCTGATCGCTGCGCTGCATGAAGTCCACTTTGATTCCCTTCACGCCCCACTTCTGAAACTGATCGAGAGCCGGAATCAGTTGGTCGTCCAATGTCTTCCATACCACCCATAAAATAATCCCGACATTTTTCTGTTTCGCGTAAGCCGTCAGCTCCTCCATGTTGATTTCGGGAACCACTTCCAGCACGTTCCCCAACTTGTACCAGCCTTCATCGAGAACGATGTAGGCAAGACCATACTTCGCTGCGAAGTCGATATAGTATTTATAAGTTTCCGTGTTGATTCCCGCCTTGAAATCCACGCCATAAATATTGTTTGCGTTCCACCAGTCCCAGGCCACTTTCCCTGGCTTGATCCACGAAGTGTCTTGCACTTGCGAGGGCTTTTCCAGAAGATAGACGATTTGGTTGGTGATCAAGTCGCCATCCCGGTCGGCAATCCCAATCACGCGCCACGGGAAGGTGCGCGTTCCGGCAGTGACTGCAATGTAGTCGGCGCTCTCCACCACTTTGTAATCACGATCACCCGTCAAGCTTTCTTTCAGCGGATAAGGCGGAAAAGTAGCCGCCAACCCATTTCCGCCTGTGCCTTTCAGCCACAGGCCGGGATAAGATTCTAGGTCCGATTCCGCAATCGCAACCTTTGCGCCCTCTCCCACGTCCACCACCGCGGGCAGCGTCGCGAGGAAAGCCGGGTCAATTTCGCGCAAGTGCTGTGGAAGGTATTTTCGTTCATTGTGCGAGAAGAAGCTGTCCTCCTGTGGGTAATAGACAACGTCGTTCGCCGGAAAATTGAAGTTCGCTTCCTCCCCGTAGATCTTCACCTTTTCCTGCGGCATCGCGGTCTCGAATCGATAAGCCGCACCTTCGTTGTAGGCGCGGAACACCACTGCGTATCCGCCCTCCATGTCCAGCCGCAGTTCGTTGTAATGGTCGTGAATCTTCGCGAACTTCTGGCGGACCACAGGTTCTATGAGCTGATCGGAAGAACGCGGCTTGGCATCAACCACTGCCGGCTGCACTCCAAGTTTTTTATGTTCGACGTCGAGAGCAAGCGTGGAATTCTCCAGCACTGCGCGACCCTTTAGGATCACGTCGTACTGGATCTGTCCTGCGGTTCGAATTCTGATTTCGATTCGTCCGTCCGGCGAACGCAAGTCGTAGCCGGATTGCGCGCTGGATTGTGCAGCTCCACTTCCAATGAAGACGCTGGCAAACATGAAGGAGTAGCAGCAGGGGAGCGAGGACTTTCATCGAGTCACCTTTCCTGGGCCAGTGCATTTCGCCGCGGAGAAAGAATCTTACTCGTGCCCCCATCGGCAATTCAAATCATTCCGATAGAACTCGGGAATCGGCACTTTTTTCACCTCTAGGGATCAGGGGAATTGGAAGCCGGATTCACCTCGCGTGAACGAACGTCATTCATGTCCAGAATGAATGCGTTCGAAACGAAAACGCGCGGGAGCGAGTAAATCTTGTGATGGTTGGATTGGACGGCCCAAGTGGAACATGGTTCAACAACGTGCAGGGGTCAAACCGGGTGTAGAATTTTGCAGTTGAGTCAGAGGAAATCTCGGCCACGTTGTTACCTTCGCAACGAGATGAAACAGAGCCGGTTACAGGGCACGGGGACTTATGAAACTAACAACATCATCGACTAGCAAGTCTGCGCTTGGCGTCGCGGGAGCGCTGCTTCTAATTTTCGCAATGGTTCAGGCTGCGAACGCGCAAAGCTCGGGTGAGCGGATTCCGATCGCCTCCGATTGGAGCGACCGGCACGTGGTTTTTTCGCGTCCGGATTCCTTTGAGCGACGCGTCGAGACACTCGGGACGGAACCCCGTTATTCGGTTGCAAGCACTCAGACGCAATGCAAGGAGCCTCGAGCGGGTTGACGAATCTGAAGATAAACGAAACGACTTAAACGAATTTATGCGGCACCGGAGGAAACCCAGGAAGGCGTTTCGCAGGGACTGGGGGCAGTCATTAGGGGCAAACGGTTCAACCGGCGCACCCCTGGCCGGCGTGAACTGGTATCCCGTGTGGCCCGCGAAATATACATTTGACGTCAAAGCCACTCCGAACTGTAACCAGGACTACGTGATTTTTCCCACGAATTTGGCTGGTGCGACAGCTGGGCAAGCCAGCGTAATTGCCTACAGAAACCTATACGCCGGAACTGGCAGCCCATTTTGCAGCGTCGCCAATCCTACGGTTTATTGGTCGTACAACACTAATTTCGACGGTGTAGGCACGGCCACAAATGGCACGGTGCAAACTTCTCCAGTACTCTCGATGGACGGCACCAAAGTAGCGTTCGTCGAGACGCGGACCGCCGCCAACGGCGGCGCCATTCTTCATCTTCTTAAGTGGCACGCTCTCGATGGCGGCGCGATCAACACCGCGGCGGCGCCTGCGACCGCGACGGTCTGGACCGCGGATGGACTTGCCGGGCATTGCCCCGTTGCCGGCGCGTGCATGATCAGCATTGTGCTGAACGGCCCTCAGGCCGACACCGGATCGTCTCCTTTTTACGACTATGCGCGTGACGCCATCTATGTTGGCGATGATAACGGTGTGCTCCACAAGATCATCAATGCCTTTGGTGTTGCCGGAACCACCCCCAGCGAGGTGACTACGGGTACTTGGCCGATCACGGTGAATACAGGACGAATTCTAACCTCTCCCACTTTAGATCCCGTATCGGGGAATATTTTTACGGGAGACTCCGGCGGGCGTCTTAGCTATGTTCGCGAAACATTCAGCACGACGGGAACCTGTGCCGCGGGTTCACCCCCGTGTCTCGGCTCGACCAACATCAATCCTACTATCCATGTAATTGCGGACGCCCCCATAGTGGACTCGACCACGGAAAAGGTTTTCGTGTTCTTCGGTAATAGCGGAACGACCGCAGCCGTAATTCAGTCGGACGTCACCTTGAGCGCCTCGGTCACCGCCACTCTTGGGACGGGGACGGGCCACCATCTCCATTCCGGGGCCTTTGACAACACCTATTTGACAGGGAACGGTAGCGCCGGATCGCTGTACATGTGCGCATCGTCAGCCACCAGCGCCCCTACCATCCAGCGCATCGGCTTCACGAATTCGGGTAGAATTCCTCCCAGCCCTTTTGCAAATCCTGTGGGAACGATGAATGCCGCCGTGGATGCTGCGACTCTGACGGTCGCAACAGGCAGTACGGAATGCGCTCCAGTAACGGAGCTTTACAACGCAAATGCACCCGCGGGTTCCAGGGATCAGATTTTTTTCGGCGTTCGAAGTTTGGGCAGCGGAACGAACTGCGGCGGGGCCGGCTGCGTCATGTCGGTGAATGTGACGGGAACTCCGGCAACCCTGGCCATTGCAAATTCCATCGCGGAAATTAACGGCCCTAGCGGAATCATTGTGGACAATGTTGCAGATACCACATCGTTCCCGCAGGCGTCGAGCCTCTATTTTTCGAGCCAGGGAAACAGCACTGCCGGCGTCCCTTGCGGTGCGACAGTAGGCGTGGGTTGCGCGGTCAAAGTGACGCAGGCCGGCTTAAACTAGACGCGAAAGCATTTGACAGAACCAGAGGACAAGCCTTGGCCAGCGTCCAGAGTTGACTCACCCGGCCGCCTGAATTTGGATTAACTGACCCCTGAAACTTCCTTGCACCCCGGCTAGCATGTTCGCCGAGGGGATGCCAGTCCTCTGGAAAGACTTCTCGCAATCTGCCGTGGACGGTCCTCGCATGTTTCCCTCCATGTAGGCCAAGCCCGGGCAGCGTGTGCACGTTCCCACGTGGGCGCAAGTCGAACAAGTCGGAAGGTCCCGGGCACGGATCGAGCGGACCTCCTTCAACTGAGGGGAATCTCGCCAGATGTCGAGGAATTTCTGCCGGCGCACATTGCCGCTGGGAAGAGGAAATTGCACGCAGGGAAAGACATCGCCGTAGGGAGAAATGTAGCAAGCGGTGTGACCGGCGCTACACGGGAACCCGTTCATGATGTCTTCGGCAGGTGCAGGCGGAGGCGCGCAGAATTCTTCCACGTTGCCCACCAGTTCCTGGTTATGAAAGACCTGCTTGAGTTCAGAACCGGGAATCCGCAGGGCAAGCGTGGATGTGTCTCCATCCATCTTTGGAGTGATGGTGGGGTCGATGGTGTAGAAAACTTCTAACTCTTTCGCCAACTCGATCACGCCGGGCTGGTCGGAGAAATTGCCGGCCATGAGAACGTTGGCGATGGTCACCTTCAGTCCGTGCGACTTCAAGAATCGAATCGCTCGGATGGTTTTCTGCAGGGATCCCGGCAGTTTTGTAATGCCATCGTGAACTTCCGGCCGATGGGAGTAGACACTGATCTGTATCTGCTCGACCCCGAGCTGGCGAAGTCTGGCCGCTTCCTTCTCGCGGATCATTACCCCGTTGGTCTTCACCTTTACGTTGAACGACAGTTGGCGCGCCCGTTCCACAATTTCAAAAAAGTCCCGGCGCATCAGAACTTCGCCCCCGCTGAGAGAAAGAAAAAAAACGCCGGCGTCAGCGAGCTGGGTAAGCACATCGGCGATCTCCGCCGTGGTCATCTCGCCACGATCCTCATGGTCCAGGTAGCAATGTACGCAGCGCTCATTGCAGCGATAGGTGATGTCGAGGTGAACGCTGATGGGCAGGCCCAACGTCAGCGCTTTTTGATTCATCTCGGCCAGAAGGGTCATCGGCTCTCCAGGGATTGGGAGGAATCCATGAGTGGCTGTTCCGACACCAGCAGAATTCCGTGTTGTGAGAGTTCGTCGACGAAGCGGCTGGCGTCGCGCTGCGCTTGTTCCTGACTGACATCGAATTCCTGGCAGATCTTGCCTGCCACGATTTCTGATAGCGGCGTGCGCCCGTCCGCTGCCTGCCAGATCGCGGAAGCCACTTCATTGAGAGTAAAAAAAGTCGAATCTGCGATCGACATCACCATCATTTCGCTGCCCAGCAGGCGGGCGGCAATCGCCGAGCTACGCGCAATGTATATCTCGGCCACCATCGTTCTCCGGTAACTTAACGTATCATCTCCCAAACCCGCTGGTCGGGCGCAAATACTAAGCGGTGGATGGGAACCAAACTAGCAAACTCGCATGCCGCCTGAAAAACGACTTCCACCAGCTCAGGATCATCCGAGAAAAACAAGATGTTTCTCAGCAGCCGCTGGACGGCTTCGGTGGCGCCGACCGGTTCGATCCTGTTCTGCAAGCCTTTCTCCAGCAAAAAGACGGCGCTAAGGGGGGCAGATTGATTCTCGCCAACCCGCGCTAACTCACCTGCAAAAGGCGTCCCGCAGGCCAGATACTGATTGCCTTCGCGCCGCACGTATGAGATTTCGTCGGTAAGCAACGTCACATCGGGCGGCGCAAGGCGGGAAATCGTTGTTTTCCCCGCGCCGGAAATCCCGGAAAACAGAAAGGCCTTTCCGCCGCGAATCGCACTCGCGGCATGAACCAGGAAGCCCCCTTGCCTCGCGAGGATGAGAGTGTGAACGATGCGCAAGACGCAATCGATGGCGTAGGGACTGCACGATTGACGGATCTGACCATGGCTGGCCTCGGGATTCCAGCGCGCACGGAAATCGCCCCTCTTCAGCAACCATTCTCCCGCTTCGAGCTTCACCTCCAGTTCATCGTCTGCGGGAGCGGATTCCGACGGCTCGTAAAGGTCGATGTCAAACTCGAAATGCGACCTCGGCGAAGTCCCCACGAAACCCGCGTAGCGATTCTCGATCAGCCGGCGAAACGACGGGTCGGGCGTGCGCAGGGCAATCGTCATTCCGCCGATCTCGATGGATACGGCCTCTTGCGCGGTCATGGCGGGGTCAGTCGTCATTGACGAGAAGTAGGGGAGGGAGAGATGCCGGGTATCCAGCGCACTGCGCTGCACGCGCGGCGCAAAACCTGCCCTGCGCGCCTGGGACTTACCCTTAGGCGCGCCGCATGCATACGCATCGTGAGATTCCGGAGTCTGTCCCAGCGGAATAGCGTCCACGCCAGAGCGGAATGAGGCTGCGAGACCCGCGGGCGCGGAACGAAACTTCGATTGCCACGGCGAATGCCCGCCACTCGGCCCAGCAGCTCCGACGCCGCTGCTGGCGGATCGCAGTCGCGCAGGGCATCACCCTTTGTGATCCACCACAGGCAATCCGGCCCTCGTTGCCTTTCGATCAGCCGATGAACAAAAAAGCGGTTGTTGCGCAGAACTAGCACGAGGTCTCCCGGAACGGCCTCATCGTACGCTAGGCCTTGAATCGTGAGCAGATCGCCCGGCCACAACGAGGGCAGCATGCTCGTTCCCAACACCTTCAGCCGAATGCTGCCGCGACGCCGAAGAATCTCGGCCACAAGATCAAGCTTAGGGTCCTCGCGAGTTTTCGACATAGAGGGCATAGATGGCAGCCGACTACGAGGCGTTCCGGTGGAATTTGCACTGAGCTTCGGTGGTGTCGAGTTTGCCGCAAGACAATGCCATCGTTTCGAAAACGCGCTCGTGCCGAAATGCCGGTTCTTGATAAACCTTCTTCGGCAGGCCTGGGCTCTCCTGTGCGTTCTTATCGTCGGCTTCGTCTTTTCTCTCAATCATAGGGAAATGGACTTGCGACGGCGAATCACAGACGTTCCGTAACGACTGCGCGAACATCTTGTAATCAGGAAACTACCACAAATCAGCGGCAAATTGGTATACAATCCTGGGCACTCCTTCGCCTGCGCGGTGCGTAACAGGTCCGTTTTCGACTCGGAGAAAACCTTGAACGCTACCGCGTGATTTTGGGTTGGCATGAGAGTCCGTCCCATAGAGCACAGCGTTTCCTCAGAATCAAAGCACGATCGCAGTCCTGCTAACAATCGCCTTATTCCTCAGGTTCCTTTGCAGGCAACAAGACTCATCCCCGAAGAGCTGACGAACGAGTACCGGCTGTTGCTGATCTGCGCGCGCAAGGTTCTAACCCCGCAGCAACTCAACCAGGCCCGCTCCGCCATCTCCGCAGGGCTCGACTGGAATGTGCTGGACCGGCATGCCCGGGATCACGGCCTGTTGCCCCTTCTCTACTCTCATTTAGAACGGAACTTTCCGCTCGTTGTTCCCAACATGCAGCAACAGCGACTGAAGGCCGTGGAGGCCGGCGCGCACAATCTTTTCTTATCGGGCGCTCTGCTAAACATCCTGGACACCTTGCAGACCGCGGGAATCCGCGCTCTCGCCTACAAAGGACCAGCTTTGGCCGCGTTACTCTACGGCGATGTCACGTGGCGCGAGATGTCAGATCTCGACATCCTAATCCATCGCGCCAGCTTCCCGGCGGCGCGCGAAGTGCTCGCGGGACTGGGGTATCAACCCGCGTCCGAGCTCAGTCCCAAACAGCAGGAAGCCCGCCTGCGTTCCGACTGCGAATGCGAGTTCTTCTCCGCTCACGGCAAAATACTCGTGGACTTGCACTGGCAGATCACCGCGCCCCATCTCGCGCAACGCTTCAGCTTCGATGAGCTTTGGGATCGCCGCCGCATGGTGACACTAGGACAAAAGTCTGTTCCGACTTTTTCTGCCGAGGACACTGCATTGGTGCTCGGCGTCCATGGTGGCAAGCATCTGTGGCAGCGATTAGGCTGGCTGGCCGACTTCGCCGAGAGCCTGCTCCAGAACCTGGACTGGCGCACGCTGAAGTTGAGAGCCCGCGAAGCGCGGGCCGAACGAATGCTGTTGCTCGCCTTGGCATTGGCCGAGGATATAATCCAAGTCCAAATCCCTTCTGAATTTTCCGCCGCGATCAGGGACGACAATGTTGTGCAGACTACCGCCGCAAGCATCGCCAGAAAATTGTTGAAAGACACGGATAAGAGCGATAAAGCCGGCATCGAACAGGCCGGGGGACGCTGGTTAACGCTGTTGCAACTCGCCGACAGCCGATGGGACGGAATGCGCGGCGCAGCCCGCTTTGCCCTCAGCTCCGGCCCGCGCGAGTGGCAGACGGTTCGCCTTCCCGATTCTCTTTTCGCTTTTTACCCTCTGCTGCGTTTGGCCACCTTGTTGCGCAGTGCGCCTGCGCTTTTTTTCTCGGGCCGCCGTCCCAGCCGAGATTACTAGCCACACATTGACTGAGATCGGCGACACTTTAGTCACTTGTTGGACTCTGGGTAATCGCTAGAATCGTTAATATCCCGAGTATTATGAACATTTTCGACTGGCAAGATTGAGTGTTACTGCGCGCACTCAGAGTACCGACTGAGAGGGCGAGCACTCGAAATTGACGGGGGATTCTTGCGGTTCAATACTGCGAACTAAGCAGCACCGGGAGTTGAATGCGAGTCAAGTTTTGGGGCGTACGCGGCTCCACGCCCACTCCACAGGCCGAGAACCTGCGCTATGGAGGCAACACCTCCTGCGTCGAAGTGCGCCTGGGAGATCAAATTTACATCTTCGATTGCGGCACCGGATTCCGCGTGCTCGGGCACGAACTGGAACGCGAGTTCGGCAACCGGCCGTTCTCCGCGCATGTTTTCGTTTCGCATTTTCACTGGGACCACATTCAGGGCATGCCGTTTTTCCGCCCGCTCTATACCAGTGCCAACAGTCAGTTTTCCTTCCACTCCTCCAGCCGTACCCGAAGTTTGGAACAGGTGTTTGGCGAGCAGATGGCTTCTCCGTATTTTCCCGTCGGCGTGGACCACATGAAGGGCGCGAAGCGCGACTTCTACAGCATCGAAAATGGCTGCCTGCCCATGGGCGACGGCATTCAGATCAAGACAGCCTGGCTGAATCATCCGCAAGGCTGCATGGGATTTCGCGTCGAGACCAAAGAAGGTGTGCTGGTCTACGCCACCGACAACGAGCCCGGCGATGCAAAGTTCGACAAGGCCGTGCGCAAGCTGGCCGAGGGCGCCGACATTCTCATCTACGACGCGCAATATCTTCCCGAAGAATACGAAGCCCGCCGCCGCGGCTGGGGACATAGCCACTGGCGCGAGGCCGTCAACGTAGTGATGGAAAGCGGCGCCAAAGAACTAATCCTCTACCATCACGACCCCGACCACACCGACGCCATCGTCGACCAAGTGGTCAAGGACGCCCGCAACTACTATCCCAAAATCCGTGCCGCCGCCGAAGGCATGGAGATTGTTCTGTAGCCTCTTGTTCCTTAATGCTTAATTGGCGTCATCCTGAGCGTAGCCGTTCTTCAGGCGGAGCGAAGGATCTCGCGTGAGGAATTTCATCTTGTTGAAGTACCTTTGACTATGAGCAACTCGAAGTACATGCTCTAATGCGCCGCGCTGACCGCCCCCTTTCTTGCCACGGCCTTCTTCAGAGCGAAAACAATCGGCACGCAACCGAAGCAGACTAACGCCAGATAGCGAAAGTCATCCACGTAAGACCACAACCGCGCCTGTGCGTCGAGCGCCTGATTGATCAGCCCATAGGATTGTCGCACTGCCGTGGTCGAAGATGCTCCCTGCGCGCTCAAATAATGCTGCATTCCCCCTAGTGCTCCTTGAACCGTGGCGCGTCCCGGAGATAAGGAAGCCGACAGTTCATTGCGATGCAGTTGTTCGTGGCGAGCTACGATCGTGTTCACCACCGAAATTCCGATGCTGCCTCCAATGTTGCGCAACAAATTGTAGAGGCCGCTGGCATTGCCGATTTCTTCGTTCTTCAGAAACGCCATGGTGGTCGTCGATAACGGGACGAACACGCATCCCGATCCGAAGCCGCTAATCAGAATGGCCCACAAAAATGTCCATTGCCCAATGGAAAGATTTAGTGTGCCAAACCATAAACTGGCCACGCCGAACAGAGTGAATCCGAATGCAATCAGATAGCGGTTATCGATCTTCGCCGTCAAATATCCGATGATCGGCATAGCGAGAATCGCCCCAATGCCGCGCGGACTCACCGCCCACCCCGCCTGCAGCGCGGTGTAGCCCATCAGTTCCTGATAAAAGAGCGGTAGCAACGTCACCAACGCGTAAATCCCCGCGCCAAACAGCCCAATCAGGATGCATCCTATGGTGAAGTTGCGATGCCGGAAGACGCGCAAATTCACCAGCGGCTGCTTGTGGCGAAACTCTCGAATCAGAAACGACACGAAGCTGGTCAACAGAATCGCCGCCGCCCAGCGAATCCAGGTTGCGCCAAACCAGTCATCTTCTTGTCCCTTGTCGAGAATGATCTGCAGACAGCCCAGCCACACCGCCAGCAGTCCCAGCCCAATCCCATCAAATTTGCCGGGATGCGCCTCTTTGATATAGGGAGGATCCACCACATAGCGCGAGATCATGAATATGGCGAACACGCCGACGGGAATGTTGATGTAGAAGGCCCAGCGCCACGAGTAGGCATCGGTGAGCCATCCTCCGAGCGTAGGCCCCAACACCGGCGCGACCACCACGCCCAGGCCGAACGCGGCCATGGCCAGCCCGCGTTTTTGCGGAGGAAACGTTTCCAGCAGAATCGACTGCGACAGCGGTTGCAGCGCTCCTCCGCCTGCCCCCTGCACCGCGCGCGCAATCAGAATCCAGGCCAGGCTGGTAGATGCGCCGCAGGCGAACGACGAAATCGTGAAGATGACGATGCAGGTGATGAGAAATCTTTTTCGCCCAAAGCGCAGCGCAAGCCACGAACTGGCCGGCAAAATAATAGCGTTGGCGACGAGATAGCTAGTGAGCACCCACGTAGCTTCGTCGTTGGTCGCCGACAAACTGCCTGCGATGTAAGGCAGCGCGACAGCGGCGATGGAAGTGTCCAGCACTTCCATGAACGTCGCCAGCATGACCGCGATCGCGACCAGCCAGGGATTGCCTCCGCTCGAGGCGGAGCCGCTGCGTGCCGGTGGCGGAGTCATTTCTCTTTGACCAAGCCTCAGTCCTGAGAGCATTTACAGATGCGCGGACAGTACCTGGGGTTTCAATGTTGTTTGCGCGATCCCGCCTCATTTCGCAAACCGGCGAACACTATAGGCGATCGGCAGCCCGATTACGATCATGTGTACAACCAGCCCGAGAATCAGGTCATGAAGTTCGTAGGGACCTCAGTCCCGGCAGTGAGGCCCCCCACCGCGATTGCCAATACGGCGCTCTTTTTTCGGGTTCGCCAAACCGCAGCATCTCCAGTCATTCGGTGTTCCCCTCACCTATGACGTTTGCAGTCCATCACGGTGAGCGCGAAAAGCGAACTGGCCACTCCTTGGGTCCGATCGGTCGCACGGGGTGGTCTTCTTTCGCTAAGACTTCAATCTCCGAACGCGGTGGCGGTGGCTATTTAGGAAGTTGACCCACTCCTGATACCTCCGCGCCTTGCTTCCCCCCCATCGCCCCTCATATACTCTGAACGTTTGCCCGCCCCCGACCGGGAGCCTCCCGGCGACCGGCCAGCAGCGCCTGCAATCATTCCGGAGACTATCTTTTATGACGACGATTCTGACGCCCCCGCAGGTGGATAAAGAAAGCAATCCATGGGAGTCGCAGCGGGCGCGTTTTGACCTGGCTGCCCAAAAACTCAATCTGGACGAGGGTTTGTGGCGGGTTCTGCGCTATCCCAACCGCGAACTTACCGTCTACATCCCGGTGCAGATGGATGACGGCCACCTCGAAGTTTTCACCGGCTTCCGGGTGCAGCACTCGATCGCGCGCGGCCCCGGCAAGGGCGGCATCCGCTACGCTCCTGACGTTACGCTCGACGAAGTTCGAGCCCTCGCCAGCTGGATGACCTGGAAATGCGCCGTCGTCAATATCCCCTTCGGCGGCGCCAAGGGTGGCGTGATCTGCGATCCGCACAAGATGTCGATGGGCGAGATCGAACGCATGACCCGCCGCTATACCTCTGAACTGATCGAATTCATCGGCCCCGAAAAAGATGTTCCTGCCCCGGACGTGAACACCAACGAACAGATCATGGCCTGGATGATGGACACCTACTCCATGCACATGCGCCAGACCGTGACCGCGTGCGTGACCGGAAAGCCCATCAACATAGGCGGCTCTCGCGGACGCCGCGAAGCTACCGGCCGCGGCGTGATGATCGTCTGCGATGAGGCCTGCCAGAAACTTGGCCTGAACCGCGAAACCTCCCGCGTCATCATTCAAGGCTTTGGCAACGTGGGCTCCAATGCCGCTCTGCTCATGCATCAGGCTGGCTATAAAGTGATCGGCATTGCTGAGGTTGGCGGCGGTCTGTACAACAAAAATGGAATCGACGTGAAAGCTCTGGTGGACTTTCGCCAGAAGAGCGGCACCGTCCACGGATTCGCCGGCGCGGAGAAGTGCGAGAGCGCCGAACTGCTCGTCACCGACTGCGAAATTCTCATTCCCGCCGCCACCGAAAATGTCATTACGAGCCGTAACGCCGACCGCGTGAAGTGCCGCATCCTGGCGGAAGGCGCCAACGGACCTACCACCTCCGCCGCGGACGATATCCTCACCGACAAGGGCGTCTTCGTGATCCCCGACATTCTGGCCAATGCCGGTGGCGTGACCACTTCCTATTTCGAGTGGGTGCAGGACCGCCAGGGTTACTTCTGGAAAGAGTCGGTGGTCAACGAACAGCTCGATGCCATCATGAAGTCCTCCTTCGACGATGTGGTCCGTTATGCCGAGACTCACCGTGTCAACAATCGCATCGCCGCCTACATGCTGGCGATTGACCGGGTGGCGTACACTATCCGCCAGCGCGGTATTTACGCCTAGACGGTTTTGGTAAAGGAACGGCTTTAATGGTGTCGGGAAGGGCACGGCTTCAGCCGTGCCGCAAGCGCCGATGAGGAGCCGGGCTTTAGCCCCTGAGGTTCGCGCGCAAAGGAGAATTTATGAAATCTACCACCAGGCAGTCGGCAACCCGTGTTCTAGTATTCCTTCTCGCAATCTTCGCGCTGAACGCATCGAGCTTCGCGCGGCCAGCGACCGCCAAAGCGGCTACTTCCGCCATGTTCGCGGAGGCAGCGAAACCCGCGGCCGACAAACTCGACATCAACAGCGCCACCAAAGATCAACTCAAAGAACTTCCCGGAATCGGCGACGCCTATTCGCAGAAGATCATCGACGGCCGCCCCTACCGCGTCAAAACCGATCTCGTGAGCAAAAAGATTATTCCCCAGGCCACCTACGACAAGGTCAAGGACCTGATCATCGCGAAGCAGCCCAAAGCCGATAAGATGGCGCCGGCCAAGAAATAACCTTTGTTTCCGCAAAATAATCTTCGCGTTGAGACGTTGCTTGCAACGTCTCTGCCGACACCATGACGGTTGCCGCTTTCGGCAGAGACGTAGCAAGCTACGTCTCTACAAAGCTGGTTCGTCCTCCATTGCGTTCCCTCTTGCGGTGGAGGATAATCAAAATTGGATCCCGGCTGGCCTCCGGAGCCGCCCCGAAGTGTGAACCTGCCCAACTCCATCACGCTCGTCCGCATCCTCAGCATCCCTCTGCTGATGTGGATTCTTGCCAGCGGCCGCTTCAGCAGCGTAAACGGCGAGAAGGAATTACTAGCCTCGGCGCTCTTCATCGTCGCTTCTATGACTGACGGGATTGACGGCTATCTCGCCCGCAAGCGTGGCCAAATCACCACCATGGGAATCCTGCTGGACCCGCTGGCCGACAAGCTTCTGATTGCGGCAGCATTCATTACGCTCGTGCAGTTGAATCCCAGCCTGGTTCCAGCTTGGATTGCCGTGATCGTGATTGGACGTGAGTTTCTAGTGAGCGGTCTGCGCTCCATCGCCGCCTCTGAGGGTTTCACCATCGAAGCCAGTGACCTGGGCAAGCTCAAAATGGTAGTGCAGATCGTTTCCGTGGTTGCGGTTATCCTCGATCACCGCTGGAAAGAATTAACCATTTACAGCCACTACATCTTACCCATCCACTGGATCGCATATGTTGCGATCTGGTTTATGGTATCTGTCTCCCTGGTGTCGGCGATCGACTACTTTGTCGCCTTCTGGTCGAAGATCGACCGGCGTGTGGTCAAGCGCCGCCGCCGCGCCTTCATCCTAAGCCGGCGCAGAAAGCCGGTAACCCCGCCGCAGGCGGATCGCGATGTCGCTACTACCATCTAGTCCGGTTGCCGTAATTGCCGGTCAACCTTCAGCAGGTGAGTTTTCGCAAGTCGAACGCACTATACTTCTGCGCCTCGCCCACGACTCCATTCTCTCCGCGCTCCAAGATCGCGAGATCGCACTCGATCCGCCGACCGACCATCTCGCCCAACCTCGCGGCGCATTCACATCCCTTTACCTGCAAGGTGAGTTGCGAGGCTGCGTGGGTTATGTTTTCCCGGTAAGTCCCGTGTATCGTGCGGTGGCAGACACCGCGCGGGCTGCGGCTTTCGAAGATACGCGCTTCCCTCCTGTCACGCTGCCGGAAGCGACCCGCCTGGAAATCCAACTCAGCATCCTCTCGCCTCCGCAGCCGATTCCTGCCGAGGCCGTCGAAATCGGACGCCATGGGCTGCTCATCAGCATGGCGGGATATCATGGCCTGCTTCTGCCCCAAGTGCCCGTGGAGCACAACTGGGACCGCACGACGTTCCTGGAACAAACCTGCCGCAAAGCCGGCTTGCCCCTGGATGCATGGAAAAACGGCGCGACCATTGAGGCTTTCACCGCCGAGGTTTTCGGAGAGAAGCACACGCCCGACTAACATCGCGGCCGAAAGACGAGGGTCGGTTAACGCCAAAAAAAAGGGGACGGTTTCCCGTCCCCAGCACTATCGAACGAAAGAAAAAATCTACTGGACCTGATCCAATTCCACGCCGTCCCCCGCGTGCACATCTTCCAGTGCGAAGACGACCATGCCGGTCGCAGTCGTGTTGGTCACACCGATGATCTCTATCTCGCCCACGGCTCTTCGTGGCAGGTCACGCACGTGAATCACCGGACCGTTGCCCTTGGTAAACATGACGGGATCGACCGAAGCTGTCTTTTTCTGACTGTCCTCGGCGATCGCAGCTCTGAACGACAGGGAATCCACCGGATCTTTCAGGTCCGCCTCATAGCCACGCACCGCGCGGAAGAAGTCCCCAATCTTCACACCCTGGTTCGCCCCGACGTTGAGATAGACCTTGTGCCCGGTACCCAGTACGGAATCGAAATCCTTTCCCATCACGATGCGGCCCGAGAGCCTACTGGCGGGCGGCAGGAAGCGATCGAAATGCAGCGGCGCATGGAAAGTCACGGCCTGCTTTTCGGCAAATGGGATGGTCGTATCGCCAGGATTAGCGCCGTCACAGGCATACTCGATCTGCCCGATCGCGGTCCTGTTCCGCGTGTCGATGATCTTCACCCGGCCCACTTCCTCGTACGGCTGGCCAGTTTCTTTCAGCAGCTTCTTTTGCCCGGGATAAGCCTCATATTCGTTGACGTCACGTAAGGCTCGCACGATTTCGTACTCCGCGCCGGCGGTATACCCGGTGCCCTGGAGATAGATAACGTCGCCACGCGTGAACTTCGTAGTGGTGGGCGTCTGTAAGCCTCCCGCCACGTAGTTTGCGTCAGGCAGGGTCTGTTTGCTAATGAATCCGGCGCAATACAGGTCGGCGTAGGTGGGCGTCTGAACGCGCTGGGTCGGGAAGCTGAGCGTAGTCGGCGAGGTTCCCTGTGGCGCCTCGATGGAATTAGCGTCCGGGCCGGTTTGTGCCCAAACTGCCGTCGTGAGCAGTAATACAAACAGTCCTGTTTTCTTCATGTTACCTCCGGGTGAGGACTGCCATGCGTCCCCCCATAGCGAAATCTAGTTAAATGCCGGAAAAGAAAAGGCTTCAGCCGGAAGGTAACAAGCAGGTAAGAGTGGGTCAAGGTTACGAGGGTGTTGGGCACCCTGGAGCAGAGGTTTTTGTCAGCTTTTTCTGAAAGGACCATGAATCCGCTGTTGCATAAGTAATTAGGGGCCTGTAATAATTCGCCGTCATTGAGTGTGTCCCGTTTGCTGAGTTTGTCTTGTCTTTAAACTTGGCTGTTTTAACTTGGCTGTTTGACCTGGAAAGATGAACTCCGCTCCCCCTTACGCGCCGCGTCTCCTACCCCTGCGATTGCCGCGAGTCTGCGTGGCCGTAATTGGCTCGGACCCCAACCAGATGGCCGAAAAGGCCGAACTCCTGGCCCGAGATAACTCGTTTCTGGAGTTCAGGTTAGACTATCTTGCCAAACCTGCCCTGGCGCTTCCCCGAATTAAACGCTTCATGGAATCCCATCCCGGGACATTTGTGATCGCCACTTGCCGTCGTGTGGCCAGCGGAGGGAAATTCCGGGGCTCAATGGCCTCCCAGTTGGACGTTCTCGGCAAGGCGGCGGCCGCGGGCTGCCAGTTGGTCGACGTGGAACTGCAAACCGCCAGCAAATGCAAGCCCGAACAACTGCAGAAGCTACGCACCCGGGCTGCGCTGATACTTTCGTTCCACGATTTCCGGGCGACCAAGAAGCTGGATGAAACTCTGGAAAAGATGCTCGTCCATTCCGCCGACTTCTACAAGATCGTGAGTACGGCCACTACTCTTGCTGACAACGTCACCATGATCAAGTTTCTGGCGCGAGAGGGAGACCGGCACTCCCTCGTCGGCATGTGTATGGGCGAACAAGGAATTATCAGCCGGGTTCTGGGCGTGCGCGCCGGCAGCGTGTTCACCTTCGCCTCCGCTGTTGCCGGCGAAGAAACCGCCCCCGGGCAGGTGACCGCGCAGGAATTACGCAATGTCTACCGCATCGAGCAGGTAGACGTGGCCACACGAGTCTACGCCGTCGCAGGCGATCCCATCGCTCACTCGCTCTCCCCCGCGATCATGAATGCGGCGTTCCGTCGCGAGAATGTGAATGCCGTCTACCTCGCGCTCCACGCTAAGACGCTGAAAGATCTCCTCACTTGTGTGCGCGAGATTCCCATCCACGGCATCAGCGTGACCATGCCCTACAAAGAGGCAATCCTTTCGCATCTCGACAACACGGATGCCCACACTACGAAGATCGGCGCCTGCAACACCGTGGTGCGAGCGCAAGACAGTAAGCTCTACGGCTTTAATACAGACGCCGCTGGAATCGTCCGCCCTTTAGAACGCCGTCTGAGTACGCTGGAAGGTGCTCGCATTTTAGTGATTGGAGCTGGGGGAGCCGCCCGCGCGGCCGTCTTTGGCCTGAAGGAAAGAGGTTCGGAAGTTTATATTTTGAACCGAACTCCTGCGCCCGCCAAGAAACTGGCTCACCAGGCTCGAGCCCGAATCGTTAAACGTCCCGATCTGAAGAAGCTGGCCTTCGACGTGATCATCAACGCCACCCCGATTGGAATGGGCAATACTCGCGAGTCCCCGCTGCAAGAGCACGAGATCAATGCCCGCTATGTCTTTGATATGATTTATGATCCCCCCGAAACCCGTTTTCTGAGACTCGCCAAAGAGCGTGGCACCCAGATCATCCCCGGAATCGAAATGTTCGTACACCAAGCCGCCCGGCAGTTCGAAATCTGGACTGGTAAGCCCGCCCCCTGGGACGAAATGCTGCGCGTTGTCCTTCTAGCTTTGCAGGGGCGCGCGAACCGCTCCGCAGCCGGAAAATGAGGGCCCACGATGCGCCCCTCAAAGAAAAAGTTGCATTTTTATCGGTGCACAAAGTAATATGCATTTAGGGAATGCGGACTTTCAGTATTTCCCGAAAAGACCCAGTACCGCCCGTTCCAACCACTGCAACATAAGCTTTGGCTAACAACTCGACGAGAGGTGGCCCGGTCCGCCTCTATCCCGGTTCGGAGAGTTCACTATGGCGTGGTACGCGTATTGTCTGACTGAGCATCAAACCCTTCCCAATGGAACCCGCACTCGCCGCCCCTTCCTGTTAGAAGGCGTTCAAGGAGTGAACGGCGCAGCGGTTCTGAGCTACCCCAGTGGTGAATTCGCAGTGATTGTCAGCGAATACGACCACACAGCAGGGGAACTTGACCAGAAATCCGCGATTGAGCACGCTCGCGTGGTCAGCAACTGTTTCCGTAATTCCACAGTCCTACCTTTCAAGTTCGGCACAATTTTCGACAGCGATGATGCTCTACGTCAGGCCGTCCGGGTGAACCGGCGCGCTTTTGGCGTGAGCGTCGCCAAGCTGCGCGGAAAATCCGAAATGCACATCAAACTGGTCGTTCGTGATGGCTCCCTGCGCGAAGCCATGATCGACATCGAACTACCCGATACCGTCGGCGGCGACTACTTGTCCAAGCTGAAGGTGAAGGCCTCTCGCGAGCGGGAGCGTCAAACCAAGGCGCGGGCTCTCTCGGTCCAGGTGCACAAGCTATTCAACCCACTCGAGGAAGAAGTCAGTTGCAAGAAGGTCGCGCCCGAGGGCATGTTGATCGACATCGCCCACCTGATCGACTCCAAGAGCGTGGAAAAGTATCAGAATCGCTACACCACGGCCGCCAAGCAGTTGAAGAACTGCGAAGTCGCGATCAGCGGTCCCTGGCCTCCCTATCACTTTCTACCCGGGAAGCTGCGCACCGTCGCCGGCAATAGCTAAATCAGAAACTCGATCGCAAACATCTTCTGTTTGGACCCCGAGCGGTTTCCAGGGCTCTGGTACGGGAGTGCACGGAATATGCATTGTTCTGCACTTCCAAATTAGCGACGCTTCCCACGCCCGCCATGTCTCTGACTCCCGTGTTCAAACTAAGTGGTTAATCATCAGCTATTTATGACATCTAGCGTGCAAGATCACACGACCATCCTACTTTGGCGCGGCAAGTGCACTTTTTGTGGGCAACAAAGAGGCCGCAAACTCAGCACCATGACCTTCACTCTTTCTCCGCGTCACTTCCCGAACCGTTCCGGCTGGCAGAACGGCATCTTGCATCGCCTTTCCTGACATCACCCACCAATCCGTAGCCTCTTGAAACGTGGCCCCAGCAATGGGGCCATTTTTATTGGCTGCTGACTAGCTCCGTCGCAGTCTGATTCCAGTGCTATTAGGCCGACTGGCCAACACTCGGAGTGCCGGCAAGGCGACCGGGATTCCTTCCGGGTTGTCGACGATCCGGAAGCTATCTTCGAATTGATCGGGGCAACGGCCTGAGCTGCGGTCATCCGGTGATTAATTCAATCACGCCTGGTTCAGCGTGCCACGTTTGTCGTTTATCACAACTGTCAGAATGCCGATCAAAGCAATCCAAATAAGAAAATCAAGAACAGCGTGCCCGCCGTCGGGAGGATAATGATTGCCAGCTATTGGCAGAATTTGGGTGTAGCCGTGGATGTAGTGATAGTAGCCAGGATGCCCGGGCCCGGTTCCGCGGATGTGTGGAAGCCACCAATCAAAGACATGAACGATTGTCCACAATGCCAGCAGAGCGGCGCCAATTACTATAAGAAACGGTCTTGTTTGAGCAACAGCCCAAGCGATGGTGATCAGCACAACCCCAATCACGATGTCTGGGTAAACCTGGTCATTCTTCACAGGCCAATGGAATTGACCGTTGCAGTGACCTGTTGGGACCCAGCGGTAAAGCTCGTAATAGCACAGAAGGACGAGAATGGCGAAAATAGCGTTGCGTCGTAAGGGCTGTATCTGCCGAGCCTCTTTCTCAAGATTTATCACAACCTAGCATCGAGCATGAGGGCAGGAGCCCTGTGCGGTTGAGCCCCCGCTCGTAAATGCAATCGCTTCCCGATAATCGTGATCTCTGCTTTTGCGCGATTGTGCCCGAGTGACGAGCTACTAGAAAGTTGTGAAGATAGCGTGTGATTCTACGGGATGGCACCGGTCGAACTGGAGTATCCCGGTGAAATCAAAGACAGCCAATCTATGTTTCGTTCTCACGCCGCTGTCGGATACACTACCGAACGGCCATGACCCAACCCCATTCTGCCTCCAAACTCATTCCGGCGAAACTTTGCTTTGTCGTTTTACTTTTTCTTTTCAGCGCCGCCCACGCCCAGAACCAGCAATCCAAGCCGGCGCCCATGCCGTTCGCGGCGCAGCCGCAAGTATCCCCGGCGGAGCAAGCAAACTTCCCTCCGCAATTGCTCGAAGAACTGTCCGCGATCAAGACCGCCGCTTTGTCCGACGATTACGCCTACCGCCAGGTTGCCTATCTGACCGAAAACATCGGCCCGCGTCCCAGCGGATCTGTGCAGGGCAAAGCCGCAGTCGATTATGTCGCGTCCGAGATGCGTGAGCTCGGTTTGGACGTCCATCTCGAGGAAGTAAGAGTTCCCCACTGGGTTCGCGGCGCGGAAACCGCGGAGCTGATCGAATACGCCAGCCAGGCCGCCGGCACCACACAGAAGATAGTTCTAACGGCGTTAGGCGGAAGCACATCGACGCCGGCCGCGGGCATCACGGCCGATGTGGTCGTCGTCAACTCTTTCGATGAACTCAAAGCTCTCGGCCACGACAGAGTCGCCGGCAAGATCGTTCTCTTCAACGAACTGTTCGACAAAAAGAAAGCCGCCGCAGGTATGTCGTTCGTGGCCTACGGCGAGGCTGTGCGTTATCGGGGAGCCGGCCCCAAGGCCGCGGCTGATCTTGGTGCCGTGGCCGCTCTGGTCCGCTCAGTCGGCAGCGCCGACTTCCGCCTCCCGCATACCGGCTTCAGTGTTCCCGCAGGAATTCCCGCGGGGGCCGTAACGGCGGAAGATGCCGACTTGATCTCCTATCTTTCGATGCAAGGTAAAGTCCGCATGCATCTCACGCTCACGCCTCAGAAATTGCCCGACGCCACCAGCTACAACGTCATCGCCGACCTGAAGGGAAGCGAACAACCCGAGCAGTTCGTCGTTGTCTCCGGACACCTCGATTCGTGGGACCTGGGCACGGGCGCCATCGACGATGCCGCCGGAGTTGTGGTCGCGATGGAAGCGGCCGAGATTCTGCAGAAACTCCACCTGCGCCCCAAGCGCACGCTGCGCGTGATTGCCTGGATGGATGAAGAAAATGGCGGCGCCGGCAGCCAAGCCTACACCAAGGATCATTCCGCCGAATTCCCGAACCACGTGGCCGCCATCGAAAGCGACGCCGGCGCCGCCCACCCCCTGGGCTTCGACGTGAGGATGACTCCGCACGCCGCAGAACTTTTACGTCCCGCGCTCGCCATTCTGCAAAGCTTCGGAGGCAACGCCATGATGCCCACCAGCTACCCGCCGGGCGCCGACATATCCGCCATGTCAGAGGCTGGCGTGCCTGCGCTCGGCATCCTGCAGGATGGCCGCACGTACTTCAACTATCACCACAGCGCCGCGGACACGCTCGATAAAATTGTTCCCGCCGAATTGCGCGAGAATGCGGCGGCCATGGCCGTTATGGGATATGCCCTGGCCAGCATGAAGGATCCGCTGCCGAGATAAAATCCATCGGAGCATCTGTAGAGACGTTGCTTGCAACGTCTCTCTCCCCAATGTTCGGAATGCCTCCAGCAAGACGGAGCGAGCTACATCTCTACGACATCGCGCTTCATGTCCCTCGCTCGCAATTACGCAGGCGAGGACGGGCATTACTGGGTTTTAAGAAAAGGTTTGCTGTGCCCTACGCGGGCGATTGTTGACTCCCGCTACAGCCCTTGGAGCGGTTGACGCATCTTAATTTTGGCGCTTAGAATCTTCGTTTGGCCTTATTGCCAGGGACGCCCCGGAGGGGGCGTCCTCGAAGTTTGATCTGCCAATTTTTTGAGGATGAATCGGGTAGAAGTGACCTATGGATAAGAAGAAGCTGGAAGCATTCAAGAAACGCCTGGAGACCCGGCAGCAGGAATTGCGTCGCACCGTGAATCGCACCCAGGCTGACGGCCGCTCCGCCGATGAAGACACCGCGCAGGACATCGCCGACCGCGCCGCCAGTTCCTATACCAAGGAATTCCTGTTCAGCCAGAGCAACAACGAACGTCAGCTCTTGCAAATGGTGGACCGGGCTCTCATCCGCATCCGCGAAGGCAGCTTCGGCGAATGCATCCACTGCGGCAAAGAGATCAATGCCAAACGCCTCGAAGCCGTCCCCTGGACCCGCCACTGCATCGAATGCCAGGAGAAACTGGAGCAGGGATTGCTGGAGGAAGCGCCGCGGTAGAAATGGGATTTTTGCGCCTGCGAAACGCCGCCGATCTTTCGGCGGCGTTGGTTTTTGGCGGTGGATCGCCGGCCAGCCTGCATCTGCCGATTGACACTGACGTAATCTAGGTTCGCTTCCCGTGGCAGGCTACGATCAGGCGTTCTCAACCTAGCATTCGATGGAAGCCGCCATGACTCTTATCGCATCTGCCTCGCCTCAACCGCGTCACCAACTTAAACCTGTTGTAAGAGCGTTCTACTTCTGTGGAGCAGTGCTGCTGGCCGCAGCCTCCTGTTATGCCCAAGTGCTTCCCGCCAAAGACAGCCGGCAGGGCCTCGCAAACTCATGCGCCAGCTTTGGCAATGCCTTTGACGATGGAGCCGACATCCACGCGTTCGACCATTACAGGGCCGCCATCGGCCAGCTCTTGCAGAAAGAGGACTTCCAGCAACTGGAGTGCATCGCTGACACAATCCGGTCAAAGAAGATGCGGTTCGCGGGTGGAATATGGCAACTGCACATTTTCTATAGCGGTGCTTCCGGAGTGCAGGGTCACGCCACCGAGGAAGACTGGAAAGACCGCCAATCGCACTTGGATCGATGGGTAGCCGAGAAACCGCAATCGATCACAGCTAACGTGGCTCTGGCCAAGTTTTACGTGAAGTATGCGTGGGCGGCGCGCGGGGACGGCATGAGCGATTCCGTCACTGGCAGCGGATGGAAGCTCTTTGGTCAGCGCCTGGAAAAAGCCAAGACCATCCTCGAGCAGGCCTCCGCCCTTCCCACCAAATGTCCGGGATGGTATATCGTGATGCAAAGCGTGGCCTTGGCTCAGGGGTGGGATCCGACTCAGCACGACCAGCTTCTGAAACAGGCGACCGCCTTCGCGCCGGACTACTACTACTTCTACTCCATGCACGCAGAACACCTTCTCACCAAGTGGAGTGGATCGGACGGAGACGCTTCTAATTTCGCCAAGACCAACGCGGACCGCGTCGGCGGCGACCGTGGCGACATGCTCTACTTCCAGATTGCCAGCGAAATCGTCTGCCCCTGCCAGGAAGACGAGTTTCAGCGCATGTCATGGCCCCGTCTGCAAAAAGGCTACGCTTTATTGGAGAAACAATATGGCACGTCTCTTAGCAATTTGAACCTGCTCGCTCTGATGGCCACGAAAAATCGCGATTCGGTGGTGGCAGACGCCGCGTTCAAGCGCATTGGCGACAACTGGGACCCGGATACGTGGAGCAACGAAGCCTTCTTCAATCAGAACAAAGCGATCGCCGCACAGATGGGACCGCTTCAGGCTCGTTCGCGCGCCCTGGTCGAGGAGGCTGAGGCGAATCTGCAGATGGCCGGAGGATTGCAGTACCAAAAAGAAGTCGAGCAATCCATTTCAAAATGGATGACGCAGTGCGCGCAGGACAACACTGATCGAACGAAATTCGATCTAATGCTCCAAGTGATGGCAGATGGCGGTCCACAAGACGCATGGATGCCTCACCCCACAGCGATTGGCAACTGTCTGTTAAAGCACCTTTACGACTCTCACGTGAAAAACGAAACCCCGTTTACGGCGCCACCCCACCCAGGTTATTGGCTGAAAATCGAACTGGATCCAGCTACTTCGGTTGCGGTCAAGTAACGCCCTACCCGTAACGTGCGTCTAGCTGTCCGGTGGTCTCACGCCACCTTCAACTGAAACGGCAGCTTCCGCAGTCGCTGTCCCGACGCCGCAAAAATCGCATTCGCCACCGCCGGTGCCGCTGGCGGCAGCGCCGGCTCCCCCATCCCTCCCGGATCTTCCTTGCTGCTAACTAAATGCACTTCGATCGGCGGAGCCTCGTTAATCCGGATCGGATCGTATCCATCAAAATTAGTCTGCTCCACCGCCCCATTCTTGATCGTGATCTCATTCTTCAGCGCCGCGCTCAATCCAAAAATAATCGCGCCTTCAGTTTGTGAACGAACCGACTCCGGATTCACAATCTGCCCGCAATCCACCGCGGCCACAATGCGATCGATCTTGAACTCGCTGCCCTTGACCGTCACTTCCGCCACTTCGGCAAAATAGCTGCCGAACGACGCGAATGCCGCAATCCCGCGCCCCCGGCCTTTTGGAAGCGGCTTGCCCCAATCGCCTTTCTCCGCCGCCAACTCCAGCACTCCGCGCAGCCGTGCCGGGTCCGGATCATCCTCGCTCTTCGCCTTCCAGTTCGCCGGCTTCACCAATAGCGATTTGCGGAACTGCACCGGATCCTGTTCCGCAGCCGCCGCCAGTTCATCGATAAAACTTTCCACCGCGAAGCCGTTAAATGAATTCTCCACCGACCGCCACCACGCCCTCGGCACCGCACTCGCCACGCCGTTGAACTCGAGCCGCACATTGGGAATGGCGTATGGCATTTGCCTTGCACCGCCCGATTCGCCCTCAGCGGGATCGGCCTTCGGATCCCAATACCCGCGAATCGACGTTGAGGCCAGCGTATGAAACCACGCCACGGGACGCCGATTCGCATCGACCGCGCCCTGCATGCGATGGCACGTCGCCGGCCGGTAGAAGTCGTGCGTCATATCATCTTCCCGCGTCCACACCAACTGCACCGGCTTGCCGACGATCTTGGCGATCTGCGCTGCTTCGGCCGGAAAGTCGGCCATATAGCGGCGACCAAATCCTCCACCCATTAACGTCGTATGCACGATAACCTTGTCGGGCTTGAGCCCCAGCACTGGAGCAACCGTGCCCTGCACCCAATCCGGCGATTGCGTCGGCGCCCAGACTTCCGCATCGCCGCCGCGCACATGCGCTGTGATATTCATCGGCTCCATGGTCGCGTGCGCCAAGAGCGGCATCTCGTACACCGCCTCGACTTTTTTCGCTCCATTCGACAAGCGCGGCATCGACATCGCCGTCGTTTCGGACGCGCTTGCCCGGTTTTCCCGCCGCGCCTCGCAAGGCCTCGCGCATGCCCTCGCTCGATTCCGAAACTGCCGCCCCGTGCTCCCACGTAATCTGCAGCGCGTCGCGCCCCTTCATCGCGGCCCAGGTGGAGTCGGCCACTACCACAATTCCTCCAGCCGTGAACTTGTCCGCGCCCAGCGCAGGAATTTCAAAAACGTCGTGCACCCCCGCCACCGCCTTCGCCTTGCCTGCATCGAAGTGCGCTGGCTTTCCGCCAAATGTCGGACACCGCGCCACCACCGCAAACACCATCTCCGGCACCCGCACATCGATCCCAAACTGCGCGCTGCCATTCACCTTCGAGGGCATATCCACGCGGGCCGTCGGATGCCCAATCAATTCAAAATCCGCTTCATCTTTAAGCTGCACCTTCTCCGGATCGGGCAGCGGCAACTTCCGTGCAGCCTCCACCAATTCCCCGTAGCTGGCCTGACGCGATGATTTCTCGTGCCGCACCGCTTCCCTTCTTCGCTTCGCATTCCGCCGCTGGCACATTCCAATTCGCCGCCGCCGCCGTGATCATCAACTCGCGCACCGTCGCCCCGGCGCGTCGCAGCGGGGTGAAATTCTCCATCGTGCTGCCGCTTCCGCCCGTCCCCAGGTGCGCATAAATATCCGGCCGCGTCTCGGCCTGCTCCACGCTCACCGAATTAAAATCGACATCCGCCTCCTCCGCGAGAATCATCGCCAGCCCGGTCTTGATTCCCTGCCCCATCTCCGACTTTGCGACGATCAGCGAAATGTGCCCGTCCGGCTTCACATGCACATAAGCGTCAAAGGGATTCGGCGCAGCTTTCTTCGCTCCCGGATCGGACTCCTGCGCGCGCACCAACCGTCCCGAGAGCCGCACGCCGATCACCAGAGCTCCCGCACCGGCGACCGCTCCTCCCACCACGAATTGTCGGCGGCTGATGGCCATGGTTATGCTCCTTTCCCGGCAGCCAGACACGGCTGCCGCGGACCACTCGCACGATGAATCGCTCGCCGAATCCGCTGATACATGCCGCACCGGCACAAGTTCCCGCCCATCGCCGCATCGATCTGATCGTCGGTAGGCTTGCGGAGTTTTCGCCAGCAGCGCCGCCGCCGACATGATCTGCCCCGGCTGGCAGTATCCGCACTGCGGCACCTGCTCGGCGATCCATGCCCGCTGCACCGGATGGTAGTTGTCGGCCGACAGTCCTTCGATCGTCGTAATTTTCTTCGTTCCCACGGAAGAGACGGGAGTCCGGCACGCGCGCACAGCCTCGCCATCCAGATGGACCGTGCACGCCCCGCACAGTCCCATGCCGCAGCCATACTTCGTGCCGGTCAAATTGAGTTTGTCGCGCAGAACCCACAACAGAGGCGTGTCGGGAGCGACGTCAACCTCGTGCGGACTGTTGTTGATCACCAAGATGAATCGCAGCCATGGAAGACTCCAGCAGCGGAGGATAAAACGTTAGACGAGGCTACCTGCAAGAACGTTTGCCTGCTGCAAAGATCTGGCCCTTTCCGCTATAAAGATTCGGTAGAGACGTAGCTGTGCTACGTCTCCCTCGCCACGCGAGGCCAGCCTCGGTCGGCAAGAGACGTTGCAAGCAAGTCTCTACGGAAAACCCGGTTGAGACGCCGCTAGAGTAACCTTTCCCACTCACTTCGAAGCGCTACTAATTCGCCGCCTTCTTCATCTCCTCTGCCGCCGCCTCCGCCCCTGGCATCACATTCTTCAGCGGAGCCTTGCGCTGCTCTTCGAGTTCGGGACGCGGCAACGGCTTCCGCGGCAACATCAGGTCCCGCATCGCCGTGTTGTAAACAAAGATCGCCTCCACCACAGCCGCCTGCGCCAGATCGTCGGGCTGCAGCCGCTCGTACGTATCCATGTTGGAATGATGCGTGCGCGATCCGTAATCGAGCATGTCCTGAATGAACTGGAATCCCGGCACGCCCACCGAGTCGAACGCTTCATGATCGGTGCCGCCGCGTATTCCGCATAGTGAGCGTGCTCACGCCCAGGTCCTGCAAGGGCGCGATCCACTGCTGGAAGATCGGGCCAACCGCCGCGTTCTCCTGCAAATAAACGCCGCGAATTTTTCCCGTGCCATTGTCCACGTTGAAATATCCAGAAATTTTCTGCTGCTCCGGCTTTACCTGCAGCGGCCCCGCGGGCTTGCGCAAAAAGTCCGGCAGCTTCATCTGTTCCGGCGCGGTCGAGAGCGGGACATATCCGAAATGCTGCTTGACATATCCATACGAACCAAATTCGCCTTGCTCTTCCCCGGTCCACAACCCGACGCGGATGGTGCGTCGCGGCTGCACATGCAACGCGTTCAGAATGCGCATCACTTCCATCGCCACCACGGTTCCCGCGCCGTTGTCGGTCGCGCCGGTCGCGGAAGCCCACGAATCCAGGTGTCCGCCCACCATCACCACTTCATCTTTCAATTTGGGATCGGTGCCGGGAATTTCCGCGATCGTGTCGAAGCCGTGCTCGTGATCGCCGGTAAATTCCGTTTCCACATCCATCTCGACCGTGACCGGGACGTTCGCCTTCAGCAGCCGGTACACGCGCCCGTAATTCTCAATCGCCATCACCACAATCGGCAGAGCTTCGGCATGCTCGCGCTGATAGGTGAACCAGCCCATCCCCGATCCGCCATCGTCAAAAATCGTTCCGCCCGATCCGCCGTTGTTGCGCCCATCGCGGCTCGGAACCACGATCCCGGCCGCATGCTCGGCGGCAAAGAACTGTCCCGCCTTCTCGCGGAATTCCAGCCGCTTGATAAACGTCTGGAAAAAGTCCTCCTGCTCGCCGACGTGAACCGGATATTCGGCAGTCTCCTTCAGATTGGCGTCGTCTCGCCGCTCGAACAGCGGCTTGTCGACCGGCTTCACCTCGCGCATCTCGCCGAAGAAAACAATCTTGCCCTCCAGCTTGCCCTTGTACTTCTCCAGATCCTTCTCGTCCTTCGCATTCACCCAAACCGCGCGCCCATTGATCGGCCCTTTGCTCGACGGCGACCAGGGCAGCGGCCTGCGCAATAAACACCGCGGTGTCTGGCGCCGACATGCGCACCCAGGTATTGAGTTGCCGCCAGCCCATGCCAAACTCGCCCCAATCTTCAAGGTGCGCATTGCTGCAGCCCATGGCGGTGAACTGATCGCGCGTCCACTCATTCGCCCGCTTCAGGTTCGGAGACCCTGTCAGCCGCGGCCCAATCCCATCCGTCAGCGCCGAGGCAAACTCCATGACATGCGAGTGCGAAAGCCCCTCGTCGCGTATGCGTTGATATATCGTGTAATCCAGATTCTCGGTCGCGGGCTGAGCCAGCTCATACGAAGGTTTGTTCGCCTCGTCGGCTTTCGCATCTTTGGATTTCTTGTCCGCCGCCGATACCGCAAAGCTGAGGCACAACAACACGGCAAAGCTCGAGAACAACATCTTGCGAGATGGCATTTTCTTGTTTCCTCTCCGAAACGAAAACGCAGAGTAGCAGATACCCGAGGCATTGCGAAAGACGTTCTGGGAAGGAGTAGTTTTGGGGAAGTGCACGGCTTCAGCCGTGCCGCCCGGATCCCGCAAACGATGCGGGCTCTAGCCCCTGGCTCGCGGCCTATCCGCTCGGCGAGATCACTTCCAGTCGCTCGCATGTGGCCAATAACTTGCTTTTACGTCTTTTCCGATCCCATCGGTCCTGTTATCATTGGCGTTCTTATCGCTGCGTTAGTCTGGCAACCTGCCTTTTCGCAAGCTTTTATGTGGATTCGACATCTGAGGATGTGACCATGGGGACCAATCCTTCGCTCTCGAGGCGAATCTTAGGAACCACCCTGCTGCAATACGCAATTGCAATCACCACGGTGATCACCGCATCCCTGGTGAGCAGCGCGTTGACTCCGTGGGCCGGCGACCGGGTGGCCTATGTCCTGCTCCTCCCGGCGATCGCCGTCTCCGCCTGGTACTGCGGCATCGGACCATCTCTAGTCGCGATCGGATTAGCGCTCGGAAATGCGCTTTACGGATTCATTCCTCCCACTCACGCCTTTCGCATTCTCACCCCTGCCGAGATCGTTCCCTTGCTGGCGTTTCTCTTTTCCTCCAGCGTTATCGTGGCCATGGCCGAATTCCGTCGGCGCAACCATGAAAAACTCCGCAGGGACCAGCGAGAACTCGAAGCTTGCGTCCAGGAACGTACCGCGGACCTGGACACCGCGAATCAGAATCTGCGAGAACTCTCCGCACGGCTGCTCCAGTTACAGGATGAAGAGCGACGCCGTATCGCTCGCGAACTCCACGACAGCGTCGGACAGATGTTGGCGGCTTTGAACATGAATTTGTCTGCCGTACGCGGCGACATCGAGCGCCTGGCCAAGACCGCCAATGCCCTGGCCGACAGCGAAAGTCTGGTCCATGAAATGACGTCCGAGGTCCGCACGATTTCTCATCTACTTCATCCCCCCTTGCTCGATGAAGCCGGCCTTTCGTCGGCCCTTCGTTGGTATGTGGATGGTTTCGCGGTCCGCAGCAACATCAAGGTCGATCTCGATCTTCCCAAGGACTTCGGCCGCCTGCCGCGTGAGTCCGAGACCGCCATTTTTCGCGTGGTACAGGAATGCCTCACGAATATTCACCGCCATTCTGGAAGTCCGATCGCGAAGATTCGCCTTCGTCAGCTCGACCATCAGGTGATCGTCGAGATCGAAGACAAGGGCAAAGGCATCCCGCCCGATAAGCGAGAGGAAATGTCCTCCTCCGGCACGCCCGGTGTCGGAATCCGAGGCATGCGCGAAAGACTCCGCCAGCTTGGCGGAACGCTGGAAATTAACTCCAACGGCGCCGGCACCGTCATCGCGGCCCGCTTGCCCATGCCGAAACTTCCTCGCCCGCCAACCCCGTTGAGGTCACCGACACTTCCCCCGCGGCAGCGTAGCGAAAGTTGGTCGCCACAATTGCAATCCCGGATTAACCCTGTCATCCTGAGGCCAGCGTCCTTTGCCGGCCGAAGGATCCCTGCAATCCATTCAGGACCCACGGAAGCTTCGCGCTTTTTCCCACAGCCTGCTTCTTGCGGATAGTCGTCGGCATGCGCTGGAGCTTTTTGACGCCCCGATTTGCCCCTGTTAAACTTTTAGTTTGTCATAATTAGTTCAACCAGCCCACCGTTCTAATCAGAAGGGAAGTCCGTGCGCGCAGAAACCCGCCATCAACTGAAACAGGATGCCTTCAGCCGCGTCACCTTCGACGCCGCCGAAAAAACGGCCGATTGGACAGTCGCCCACCGCACCACGCTGCTCATTTCCGCAGTCGCCATCGCCATCGTTCTCGCAGCCGTCATTGGCGGATGGTATTACCTGAGCGCCCAAGACGAAAAGGCCAGCTTCGAACTCTCGCAGGCGGTTCGCACCATGGACACCCCGCTGCGCCCCGAGGGAAGCCCAGCCCAGCCTGACGTCCCCAGCTTCACTTCCGCCAAAGAGCGCGCTCAAACAGCTCAGAAGCAGTTTCAGGCGATCGTCGACAAGTATCCCCACACCCGCACCGCCGACATGGCCCATTACTTTCTCGGCGTGACCGCCGCGAACTTAAATGACAACGCAAGCGCCGAGCGCAACTTCAAGCTGGTCGCTTCCGCCGGCAACCGCGAGGTCGCGGCCGTAGCCAAGTCTGCCCTCGCCTCGCTCTACGGCCAAACTCACCGTACGAAAGAAGCCGTCGCGCTTTATCAGGAATTGATCAACAAGCCGACCGCATCCGTCAGCAAGGTAACGGCGCAACTGCAGTTGGCCGAACTCTACCAGAACTCCAACCAGCCGCTCGAAGCCAAGAGACTCTACGAGCAGATCAAGAAAGAAAATCCCGGCGCCGAAGCCGGCCAGCTGGCCACGCAAAAATTGGCAGAGCTGAAGTAATCTGCAAAACCGCTGCTCGCTTCGGAAATTTCGCCTGGCCATTTCCACTTTTTCCGCTAGTTGAGTACCATGTTGTGCGGCTTCCCAAATCCACAACTGGACACCCATGGCAGACATCACACTCCGCGTTAACGGCAGTGAAAAGAGAGTCAGCGTCTCTCCCGAGACGCCTCTACTCTGGGTTCTCCGCGATACCCTCGAACTTACCGGAACCAAATTCGGATGCGGCGCTGGATTGTGCGGCGCCTGCACCGTCCACGTCGACGGCAATGCGATTCGTTCCTGCTCGACTCCGGTTTCGCAAGTCACGGGCAAGAACGTCACAACCATTGAAGGCTTGGGAGCCAACGGACTGCACGTACTGCAGCAGGCCTGGATCGCGGAAGAAGTCCCGCAATGCGGTTATTGCCAGACGGGACAGATCATGTCCGCCGCAGCGCTGCTGGCGAAAATACCCAATCCAACGGACGAGCAGATCACCCAGGCGATGAACGGCAACCTCTGCCGCTGCGGAACCTACGAACGAATTCGCAAGGCCGTGCGTCGCGCCGCCGGGAACGGAGGCTCGCGATGAGTCCTCTCTCCCGCCGTGAATTCGTCACCGCTGGAGTCGCTGCTGGCGCGGGCTTGGTGATCGGCTTCTACCTCCCGCACAAGGCTTCTTCGAATAAGGAGTCCTTCTCGCCCAACGCCTATTTGCGCATTACGCCCGACAACAAAGTTACGATCGTGGTCGCCCGCTCGGAGATGGGACAAGGCGTGCGCACCGCGCTGCCCATGATCCTGGCCGAAGAACTCGAAGCCGATTGGAAGCAGATCGCAATCGAGCAGGCAGGAGCCAGCACGCTCTTTGGCGATCAGACCACGGGAGGCAGCGCGAGCGTCCGCACCACGTGGGATCCGATGCGCAAAGCGGGAGCTGCGGCGCGCGAGATGCTGATTACAGCCGCAGCCCTGACGTGGAACGTTCCGCGATCTTCATGCACAGCCGAGAGCGGCCGCATCAAGCACGCGGCAACCAACCGCAGCCTGAGTTATGGAGAACTGGCCAGCAAGGCAGCGACGCTGCCGGTTCCCACTGACGTGCCGTTCAAGCAGAGCAAAGATTACAAGATCGTGGGACAACGCTTGCCGCGCCTCGACTCGCCCGCTAAGGTCAAAGGTGAAGCAGTGTTCGGTCTCGATTTCCGAATGCCAGGAATGAAGTTCGCGGTGCTCTCGCGATGTCCTACGATTGCCGGAAAAGTTTCGAGCTTCGATGACAAAGAATCAAAGAAAATCTCCGGCGTAAACTATGTCGGCAAAATCGGCGACTCCGCGGTTGCAGTGGTCGCCGACAGCGTTTGGGGAGCGATGGAAGGCCGCCGCGTGCTCAACGTCACGTGGGACGAGGGGCCGAACAAAGATCTGAATATGGCAACCGTCATGGCGTCGCTGAAGCAGGCCACATCGAAGAAGGGTGTGAGCCTCTATTCGGCCGGAGAGCCCGCCAAAGTTTCCGGACGGCACATCTCTGCCCAATACGAATTGCCCTTTATGGCGCACGCGCCCATGGAACCGGGCAATTGTACCGCGCATTATCAAGGATCAAAGTGCGAACTGTGGGCGCCTACGCAGGTTCCGCAGGATTGTCGCGACTCGGTGGCGACCGGCATCGGGCTCGACCCGGAACAGGTCAAAGTCAACGTCACGCTCATGGGCGGAGGATTTGGCCGGCGTCTGGAACACGACTACGCGGTTGAAGCCGCACTGGTTTCGAAGGCGATCAATGCTCCGGTGAAAGTTGTCTGGACGCGCGAAGATGACATGCGGTTCTCCACTTACCGTCCGGCGAGCTTGCATCAACTTACCGCGACCGTCGACGGATCGGGATTTCCGGTCGCGCTGACGCATCGCATCATATCGCCCTCGATCAGCGGGCAAAAAGGCCAGCCGGTGCCGAACGGAGTGGATCCCGATCTTCCCGACGAAGCCGGTCCCGTCTATGGACTGCCCAACTACTCGATTGAATATGTGCTGACGGAGACGCCCGTGCCGCTGGGCTGGATGCGGTCGGTCTACGCGCTGCAAGCAGGGTTTGCGCTGGAGAGCTTCATCGACGAACTCGCGGTTGCGGCGGGGAAAGATCCGCTGCAGTTCCGGTTGCATCTCCTGGCGAAGGATCAGGACTTGCAGTATTTCACGACGACATGGCACACGGCTCGCATGCGCGCGGTGCTGCAGCTTACCGCCGAAAAAGCTGGATGGAACACGCCGCTTCCCGCGGGCCACTACCGCGGCATCGCTTGTTTCGGCTGCTTTGCGTCGTACATGGCGGAGGTGGTCGAGATCACTATGGAGAAGGACCAGCCTCGAGTACATCGCGTCGTCGCCGTGGTCGACTGCGGACAAGTGGTAAACCCAAGCATCATGGAACAGCAGATTCAGGGTGGAATCGTGTACGCACTGGGCAACGCGCTGCGAGCGAAGATCACGATCGATAAGGGCCGCGTGGTGCAGGGCAACTTCGACGACTACGCTCCGCTGCGGATGGAAGAAACTCCGGCAGTCGAGGTCTATGCGGTTCCGAGCGCCGAGGCTCCGACTGGAATTGGCGAACCGTCGGTGCCGCCAATTGCGCCGGCGCTGTGCAATGCAATCTATGCAGCGACGAAGAAGAGAATTCGAGCGCTGCCCATTCTTAGCTGAAATATTTGTCCGGGAGTCATCCATCATGAGGAAGTGGGTCTCTGTCTTTCTATTGCTGAGTTCTGTATCGTTGGCGCAGGTGCACCCTGCAATACCCGCGACGTCCTCGGTTCCTGCTTCGCGTCTGGCGCACATTCGCCACGGCATTAACCTGAGCGAATGGTTCGCGCAAGTCTACGATCCCAAGGGATACACCAAAGAGCATTTTGAAAGCTGGACGACTGCGTCAGACATCGCGCTGATCAAGTCTGCCGGCTTCGACCACGTGCGGCTTAGCGTGAACCCGCAACCGCTGATGGACGCCGCACGCCGCCACAATGGCGGCACGGAGTATTTCGGCTATCTCGACGCTGCCGTGAGAATGATTCTGGATACAGGTCTCGCGGTTGAGATCGACATGCATCCCGATTCCGATTTCAAGACGCGTCTTGCCAAGGAAGACGACTTTGTCGAACGCTTCGCCGATTTCTGGAGTACCGTGGCGCAGCGTTATGCTTCGTGGGACCCGGATCGCATCTTCTTCGAAATTCTCAACGAGCCGGAGATGCGCGACGCCTACCGCTGGTACGGAGTGGAGGCGAAGCTGGCCGCGTCCATTCGGCGAGGCGCGCCCGCAAACACCATCATCGCCGCCGGTGCGCGCTGGGACGATGATGACGATCTGGTTTTTCTCGAGCCGCTCCCCGATGCCAACGTCGTCTACGTTTTCCATTTCTACGAGCCGCATATCTTTACGCATCAGGGCGCAACCTGGGGCGCGTATTACTGGCACTGGCTGAAGGGATTGCACTATCCATCATCGCCGGAGAATGCCGCGCAGGTGGCGCCGCTTGTCCCCGAGGCGCGCGATCGCATGCAGGTGATTCGTTACGGTCAGGATCACTGGGACGCATCGCGCATCGAGGCGGAAATCGATCAGGCGGCCGACTGGGCCAAGCAGCGCGGGGTACCGCTGATCTGCAATGAATTCGGCGTGTTTCGGAATTTCGCCGATCCGCAAGACCGCGCGCGGTGGATCACAGATGTACGAACTTCGCTTGAACGCCATAAAATCGGCTGGGCCATGTGGGATTATTCCGGCAGCTTTGGGGTAGTTACGAATCGAGAGACGAAAGCCAGGCTGGACGAAGTTACGCTGCGTGCGCTCGGCTTGAAGATGCCAACGGGACAATAACTCTTTCACGGAACCGATCGCGCGCCGTTGGTGTCTAACCTAGCATTATAGGGGTTCCCTCTCCGCTCCGCCGCCTGTAGTCTCTCTGCTGTCGCGAGGTGGTCCATGCTCGAAGCTGTGCATCTGACCAAGCGATACGCGTCGTTGCCTGCGGTGCAGGACCTGTCGTTTTCGTTGCAGCCCGGACAAGTGCTGGGATGTCTCGGCCCCAACGGTTCGGGCAAGAGCACGACGGTGAAGATGCTTACCGGATTGTTGCAGCCGACGCGCGGCGTTGTGAAGTTCGACGGTCACAATATTCAAGACAATCTCGAGGCATATCGCAAGCGCCTGGGCTACGCTCCCGAGGAGCCCAATTTGTATCCGTACTTGACTGGCTGGGAATATTTGGAGCTGATTGGAACGCTGCGCGGGATGTCGCGCCGCGATCTCGAAAATAAGATCGATTCCCTGCTGCAACTCTTCTTCCTGCATCCGCACCGGCACGCCAGCATTGGCTCCTATTCGAAGGGAATGCGGCAGCGCATTCTGCTGATCGCCGCGATCATGGACGATCCTGAGATCTTTATCTTCGATGAACCGCTTTCCGGGCTGGACGTGACCTCGGCCTTGATCTTCAAGAACCTGGTTCATGCGCTCGGACAACAGGGGAAACTGGTCTTTTATTGCTCGCATGTGCTGGAGGTTGTCGAAAAAGTTTGCTCCGACGTGCTCATTCTGCGGAAGGGCGTGGTGATCGCGCAGGATTCGGTGGAGAACATCGGGCAGATTCTGGGTCAGTCGCTGGAGAATACTTTTCTGCATTTGGTCGACGATGTGGACACAATGAGCGTGGCCCGCGACATTGTTACGGTGATGAAGATGAAGGCCGCATGATTACGGAGGCGATTGACGCAATCTTCGCCCGGTGGGAGGAGCACCGCCAGCGTCCGTTCTGGTGGATGGTTCGGCTCTTCATTGCCCGCATCTTTCGCGGAGGAGGCGACTCCGATACCGAGGGGCTTGATCTCGGCATTGGGCTAGTACTCACGCTGCTTGCGCTGCCCGGAGGATTCGTATCCATTCTTTTGTTCGAAAAGTACGGCACGCTGCTGCAATGGATGCGGGGAGCAACGAACATTGACCCGTTTGCCAGCACCCTTCCCGACGAATACTTCTTTATCACGCTTTCGATGGCGGTCACGGGCGCAGTAGCGGTGTGGCGATGGGACGCCATCTTTCCCGATCGCCGCGACTATATGAATCTGGTTCCGCTGCCCATCTCGATGCGGACCATCTTTTTCGCCAATCTGGTCGCAGTGCTGTTTCTGGTGGGCTTGATTGCGGTCGATGTAAATGCGGCATCGTCCATTCTGTTCCCAGCAGTGGTAGGAGCTACGCAGAACGCGTTCCTCTTCTTCCTGCAATTCGCAGCGGTCCATGCGCTGGGAGTGGTGCTGGCAAGCGTGTTCGCCTTCTTTGCTGTGTTCTCGGTGTTGGGCTTGGGGATGGCGTTGCTGCCGGCACGCGCATTTGAGAAGATCTCGCCTTATGTTCGCGCGCTGGTTGTTGTTTACTTGGTGACTCTGCTCTGCACCAGCTTCGCCCTGCCGGATTTCTTGCGCAGGCTGCCGGGATCTCCCCCCACGTGGACGCGTTTGCTGCCCTCGTGCTGGTTTCTGGGTCTGTGCCAGTCGTTGCGGGGTCACGCGGATCCGGAATTGTCGGCGCTCGGGCGTATGGCTCTGCCAGGGTTCGGGGCTGTAATTGTGATTGTGCTCTGCGTCTACGCTGTGGGCTACCAACGGCACTTCGTTCGTATTGCGGAGATAACCGAGGGGACATCGACCGAGCGCGCGGCCAAAAAATCTGAGTTGAGCGCATGGTTCGACCGGTGGGCGCTGCCGACCGCGTTCCAAAAAGGATGCTTTCACTTTGTCTGGAAGACTTTGTTCCGCAGCGAATCTCATCGTTTGGTTTTGGCCGGAATTGGTGGGATCGGTTTGGTTGTTGCGTCCCAGGCTCTGATGAGTGCCTTCGAGAATGGGGAGCCCGCAGGAAAGGCGATGGTATCGGCTGATGGCCTCTCGATTCCGCTGGTGCTGGCTTTCTTCATCATTGTCGGCCTGCGTATGGTCTTTGAGATTCCCGTCGAGCTGCGCTCCAACTGGATCTTTCGTCTTATGCTCAACGGCGAAAAGCACGAGTGCGAACCGCTGGCGAGAAAAGTGATACTGGTGTCAGTGCTGCCGTGGGTCCTGCTGATCTCATTTCCGATCTACGTCTATTTGGCAGGCTGGCTGGCGGGATGCCTGCACACGCTGATCGTCGTAGCCGGGTCGCTGGTACTGACGGATGCGGTGTTGATCGGTTTCCGGAAACTTCCTTTCACCTGTTCGTTTCCGCTGTTCCAGCAACATTCCATTGTGACGCTGTTGGGATGCTTCTTCGGATTCTTCCTGTTCGCCGTGGTAACGCCGCAGATGGAATCGTGGGCGTTGGTCGAACCGGTGCGGATGATCATGTTTATTCCTCTGGCCGCGGTAGCGTGGTACGTTCCTCACCACATTCGGCACAACGCCATGGACGTCGAAAAGGCGTTGATTTTCGAGGAAGCTCCCACCCGCGCGATCGAGGTGCTGCAGCTTGGCGACTAAAAGTTGCAACCAGGTCTATGCCAAGGGATACGGGCCGCCAGAAAACTCCCTGGCTTGATATCGGCCGGTCGGTCTAAAATGCGCCCAACCACTTCACCGGCAAGTGCGCCGCGAGAGCGCTGGCCAGGCGTTCGTCGGCGGTGATCACATTCGTCTTGGATTGAACCGCCAGGGCCACGTACAGGCAATCGTAGACGGATCGGTCGTAGGCAAAAGCAATTCGTAAAGCTTCTGGCAGCAATATGACGGAGGAGACGGTAGCGAAATCGCGTGCCTTCAATTCCGCCGCGACTGCTTCAGCTTGGTCTTGGCGCCACCTTCGCTGGCGAGTACCCTTCCACAAGACATTGCCGACTTCAGCCCAGAAAACATCGGGCACAATGAACTCGACTTCGCTGGCGACGTAGCGCTTCAGCAATCGCAGGGACTCATCGGTGAGCGGCTCCCGTGCTATCGGCATCGCCCACTTTATTGCAACGCTGGCATCGAGCACCAACGTCGTCAACGGTCTCGGTCCTCGCGAATCATCTCCTCAGCCGAGGGAAATGGGCCGGGCGTCAGCGGAGGCCTAGCTCGGAGTTCGGCCAAACGGTCGTAAAACTCCCGACGGCGCTTTAATTCCGCCTCAGTCGGAATGTTCTGCTGCAAAAGCGAGATTACTTCGGCCGCAATCGATTTGCGGTTCGCGCGGGCGCGTTTGCGGAGGGCCTTGTAAATATCCTCAGGGACGTTCTCGACGTAGAGGGTCGCCATAGTTAATTCCTAGTGTAAGTCTAGCATATACCAAGGTTATTGGAAGCCGCATTTCTTGACACCTTCGGGCCTTCCCCTTTATCCTAAGTCTTGCTCCTTGCGGTACTTACGCCTCTTGGCGTGCTTCCGCGGAACTGGATTGGCAACATTGGCGCGGAGGTCTCGCAATGTTTCTGGACATTCATGAATTGGAACGCCACCCTCTGGATTTTGAAGAGGAGTTTCAGCCCGAGGTCATTGACTTGGGAGGGGACGCGCAGCAGCGCACGCCGCTGAAGGCGTCCGGGCACGCCGAGATTGTCGAAGAACATCACGGCAAGCATCAGATACTTAAAGACATACGTCTGCGGGGACGGCTCACGGCGGGCTTGGAATTGGAATGCGCGCGCTGTGTTGAACCGGTCGCACAGAATATAACGCGCGAGTTTGAGTTGCTGTATCGCCCGCTCGGGACCGACGCGGGTCGCGACGAGCTTTCGGTGACCGACGCGGAAGCTGAAATCGGCTATTATCAAGGCGACGGGATTCTGCTGGAAGACGTTTTGCGCGAGCAGGTGCTGCTGGCGTTGCCGTTGAAAGTCACGTGCCGCGAAGATTGCAAGGGCCTGTGCGTGCATTGCGGCAAGAATCTAAACGAAGGACAGTGTGGCTGCACGACTGTGATCGAAGATCCGCGGTGGACGGCGTTGCGCGAGATTCGCAGCAAACTGGAACACTGAAAACAGCTATCAGCTGTCAGCTTCAGCCGATGCCGCTCCGACTACGCCTGAGCGCGTCCTGAGTGAAGTGGGGTTTTCGTGCTTAAGCAATCGGCAGTCATCATAGGGTTCGAGAACCGAAAGCTGACAGCTGAGAGCTGCCAGCTTTTTCGAGAGGAATTTTAACCATGCCTAATCCAAAACGGCGACACTCCCAGAAGCGCACCTCGACAAGGCGCGCCCACGACGCACTCAAGGGCCATAGCCTTGCCGAGTGCCCCAACTGTCACGAGAAAAAAATGCCGCATCGCGCCTGCCCCAAGTGCGGTTACTATAAGGGACGCGAAGTTCTGGACATTAAAGAGGCCAGCTAGCTCAAAAGAGACCATGCCTAGCGTGATCGCGCTGGATGCGATGGGTTCGGACCGCGCTCCGAAACCTGAGATTGAAGGCGCCATACAGGCGGCGCGTCAATACGGCCTGCGGGTGCTTTTGGTCGGTCCGGAAACCGTGGTCAAGGCGGAACTGGACCGCCACCGGGCGGCCGCGCGCCTGCCCATTGAAGTCATCCACGCCAGCGAATTCATCACCATGGAAGATAAAGTGGAGGCGGTTCGCGCCAAGCGCGATTCCTCCATGCGCGTGGGATTGCGCATGGTGCGCGAGGGACAGGCGGCGGGGTTCGTTACCGCCGGCAACACCGGCGCTGCGATGGCGACCGCGAAAGTCGTGCTGGGCGCCGTTCCCGGCGTGGATCGTCCCGCCCTGGCTGCGGTGTTCCCGACCGCGCCGGGGAATCCTGCCATGCTGCTCGACGTAGGCGCCAACGTCGATTGCACGCCGCAAAATCTCGAACAATTTGCGGTGATGGGCGATATTTATTTTCGTGCCATGTTTGGGAAGAAGGCTGGGACATCGGGACCGCGAGTAGGGTTGCTTTCCATCGGCGAAGAGGAAAGCAAAGGGAACGAACTCACTCGCCAATCCTTTCAGTTACTCAAACAGCTTCCGCTGAACTTTGTAGGCAACGTGGAGGGGCGCGATCTTTACAACGGGCAGGTCGACGTGATCGTGGCCGACGGATTTGTGGGCAACGTTGCGCTAAAGATTTCTGAGGGCGTGGCGAACCTGGTGCGCACTGCGCTGAAAGAATCGCTGAAGGCGACCATCACGCGGCAAGTGGGAGCGCTGCTCTCGCGCAGCGCCTTCACCGATTTCAAGAAGCGGCTCGACCACACGGAATACGGCGGCGCACCGTTGCTGGGGGTAAAGGGCGCGTGCATTATTACGCATGGCTCGTCGAACGCGAACGCGATCAAGAATGCAGTACGCGTAGCGGCCGAATTTTCCGAACGCGGGATTAACGGATCGATTGAGCGGGGACTGGCGGCGGTGCGGCCTGCAGTCGGTAGTCTATGAATTCCCAACAGATTCGCTGTCAATTTCCCTTTGTCATCCGCAGCGAGGCGAAAGCCTGCCCTGAGCGAAGTCGAAGGGGAAGCTATGCAATCGCCAGCAAGATGCACAGGTCCTTCGCGCAAAAGGCGCGCTCAGGATGACATCTCTGAATTACACTCATGGCTGAGACCACAATTGCATTGTTGTTCCCCGGGCAGGGCTCGCAGGCCGTCGGGATGGGCAAGGATTTGGCCGAGAAGTATCCGATCGCCCGCCAGACCTTCGAAGAGGCTGACGAGGCGCTCGGCTACAAGCTCTCCGCCATTTGCTTCGAGGGACCGGAAGACCAGCTTCGTCTGACCGAGATTACGCAGCCGGCGATCCTGACTGTGTCGATTGCGGCAATGCGTGTGATCGAGAATCGCATTCCGAAACCTACCTACGTCGCAGGCCACAGTCTGGGTGAATATTCCGCGCACGTGGCTGCGGGGACGTTCAGTTTTGCTGATGCTGTCCGCACCGTGCGCAATCGCGGCAAATATATGCAGGAGGCCGTGCCCGTGGGGGTGGGAGCGATGGCGGCCATCCTCGGCATGGATGCCGGGAAAGTCACGGCGGTCTGCCAGGACGCGGCCCAGGGGGAAGTTTGTGAACCTGCCAACATCAATTCGCCGGAGCAGATCGTCATCTCGGGCAATACGGCGGCGGTGGAGCGCGCCGCGAAACTGGCGGACGAACGCGGCGCCAAACGCGCCAAGCTGTTGCCAGTCAGCGCACCTTTCCATTGTTCACTGATGAAACCGGCGCAGGACCGGTTGGAAGGCGATCTGAGGAATCTGACCGTGCAAAAGCCTATCTATCCTGTCGTTTGCAACGTGGACGCCGAGTTGGTGACAGATGACTTGCGCGCCCGCGACACTCTCGTCCGGCAGGTCACGGGATCGGTGAAGTGGGATCCATGCATGCGTCTTTTGATTGCGCAAGGCGTGCAGACGTTCATTGAGGTTGGACCGGGAAAAGTGTTGTGCGGGCTGATGCGGCAGATCGATCGTTCGAAGACCTGCCTGAATGTCGGCGATGATGCTGGCCTGACGAAAACTTTGGAATCCCTCACGCGGACGCGCGTCCAAGATTAGACCGGAAAGATTGACTACGAGTTCCCTCGGGACTGAAGCCCGGATCATTTGGGACTCCGAGCGGCACGGCTGAAGCCGTGCTCTTCCCAAGACCGCCCTTCCCAAACCATTCATGGGATAGCTGCTAGCGAAAGATCAGTTCACACGGCGGATAGCTGAGGGTATGGTCCGACTTTTCCACCCACACTTGCGCGTGTTCGGCGCGGTCGTTCACGATCACATCCACTACCACGCCGCTGCCGCCGCCGGGGCATGTGCTCGCACCGTAGACTTTTTCGGTCTTGATCAGCCCCCACTCCCCGCCCGGTCCCCAATCCCGGTAGAAATCATTGAAGGGATATTTGGGATGCTCGTTGGGATGCTGCTGCCACTGCGGGTCGTGCATCCAGATGCCGTACGCCGTTTTGTAATCCTGCTTCTGCAAGGCATCAAAGAAGTGGCCGACGATGCGTTCCTCCGGCCAATAACGAAACGACCAGCCTAGAGCGAGGATGAGCACCAGGATCGCGACCACCGAGATGATTTGCTTCCTGCGTTTTCGCGCTTTTTCCGGATCGTACTCTTGGGCGTCCAGGAGTGTCATACCTCTCTAGCATAACGGACACGGCGGGCAAGTTAAAAGTTCCCGGGAACTCGGGGGATTGAGTAATCGGGAAATTTGGTGATTGGGAAATTGAAGAGAAATGCCTATGTTCCTAAATTACTCAACTTCCAAATTACCCAATTACTCAATTTCCTAGAGGGTTCGTTTGAACAACGGAATGGCGATGCCCAGCGTGATTGCGGCGAAGATCGAGAGGAAGAGCATGTCTCCCCAGACCGCGGCGAGAGTCGTTTCTTTTAGCAGCAGGCACTTGAACCCGTCTACCGCATAGGTGAATGGATCGCACTTCGCAATCACCCGCAGCCATGGAGGAAAAGCCTGAATGGGATACACCGATCCGCTGGGGAAGAAGAGGAGTGTGTTGAGTATGCCAAACATGGCGCGCGGCACCAGTGGATCTTCGATGCGTACCATGAGCAAAAACATCATCGTATTGAAGGCCAATGAAGTCAGCACGATCATGATCAGCAATCCAAGAATAGTGACGGGATTGAAGATTGTGCCGACGCCGGCCAGCAGCGAGCCGATCACCACGATGATCACGCCCGTCATTACGGCCTTAATGGCGCCTGCCAGATTCAATCCCAAGACAAGTTCTAGTTTCGTGATTGGCGTGACCAGATAGCCCTCATGCACGCCGCGCGCCTTGTCATCGATGTAGAGCATGCCGCCACCGATCATGACCGAGACGAACATGGCCAGCGCCAGCGAACCGGGCAGCAGGAACTTCATGTATTCGATGTAGGGGTAGAGTTCGACGATATCGAGCGCGGTTTGCTGCAGAATGCGGGGCGAGACGGCGGGCTGGTTGAGCGAGTTGGTCAGCTCCGACAGTTCCGATTCGACTGCCGAGCTCATGAAGTTGTCGCTGTTGTCGACGACCAGTGCGATGCGCGGGTGGTTTTCCTCGTAGACGCGCCGGGAAAACTGCGGCGGGATAATTACTGCGCCTTCCAGCTTTCCGTTGCGCACATCCTCCATCGCTTGCTTATCGCTGTCGTAGTAAATGGGAACGAAGGTGCGAATGTTGGAGCGAACGGAGTCGAATGCCTCGCGGATCCGCAGAGCCTGAGGGCCGCCGTCCTGATCGACGATGGCGACGCGGGCATCGTGAATTTTTCCGCCGAAGGCGTTGCCCAGGATAATCAGCTGCACCAGCGGAAAAATCATCGACGCCAGCATAAGCGCGGGCGAGCGGAAAAATTTACGCATCTCGCGCTCGACGATGGCCATCATCCGATTCATATTCGTAAACTCATGGCTGCAATCCCGGCCGCTGCGGCATGACGAAAGCATAGGCTTTTTGCAATTCGTCGCGCAGTTGCCTTCCGGTGTAATGCACGAATACATCGTCGAGCGTGGTGTTCTGCACCGAGAGCGACTTCATCTGCACTCCGCTGTGTACTGCCATTTCAACCAGTTCGGTCGTGGTACGCGAGCCATCGCCAGTCAGAACCCGATACATACCTGCACCTTCATGCTGCACCGACGTGACCGCGTTGAGCGTGTGCAAGCGCTGCTCCCAGTCGGGGGGAGCATTCTCGAACTGTGCTTCGATCACGTTCGAGCCTGGAACGCTTGCTTTCAGCGCCATCGGTGCGTCGAGCGCCACCAGCTTGCCGTGATCGACAATGGCGATGCGATCGCATAAGCGGTCGGCTTCGTCCATGTAGTGCGTCGTAATCAGAATGGTGAGTTGGCGGTGTTCCTTGATGTTTCCCAGCATTTCCCAAACCGCGACGCGGGATACCGGATCGAGACCGGTGGTCGGTTCGTCCAGAAAAAAGATTCGGGGATGGTGCACCAGTCCGCGGGCTATTTCGAGCCGCCGCCGCATACCGCCGGAGAGTGTTTTCGTTGCCGCATTGCGCCACTTCGTTAGGTCGACCAATTGCAGAAGTTCATCGATTGACTTCCTGCGTTCTTTCGCCGGAACGTCGTAGAGCTTGGCGTAAATATTCATGTTCTCTTCGACGGTGAGATCGAGATCGCTGGTCAGCGCCTGCGGAATCACACCAATCATGCGCCGCGCCGCGTTCGGTTCCTTGGCCACATCTTGTCCGCCGATCCGCGCTTTGCCCGAGGTGATCGGGATCAGCGTGGTCATCATGCGAATCAGCGTCGACTTTCCAGCTCCGTTGGGACCGAGCAACCCGAAAATTTCTCCCTCCTTTACGGTGAAGGAAACATCATCGACCGCAGTGAAGTCGCCGTACTTTTTGACGATGTGCTCGACTTCGATGGCCGAGGGCGCGGTGGGATCGTAGACCGGCTTCTCTAGCACGGAGCCAAATGTAGCGGCGGCGTCTTTGGGATTTCCGTCGGGCCTCATCGTTGCCCCGCGGCGGCACTCTGTGTACTGCCCCCTTTTAATTGCTCCGGTGAAACCAGCACTTCGGCTGTCATGCCGGGCACAAATGCGCCCTTAGGATTGTCCATGCGGACTTTCAGTACGATGGTTTTGATGTCACGTTTGCGGCGGCTGACATCGCGCTGCGTGGCGAAGTCGCCTTCCACGCCTTTGAAGAAGACTTTGCCACTCGTCACAGTTCCGCCCGGCAAGCGAACGCGAAGCACGTCGCCGTATCCGATGTGATCGGCATAGGTTTCCGGAATCGCCACTCGCGCCCAGGTATCGTTGAGATCGACGATCGTAACGATGGGCGCGCCAATGTTGACGACTTCTCCCTGGCGCGCGGCGCGCACAGAAACGGTTCCGCTCACCGGCGCGTATACATTGGTATAACCCAATCGCACGGCGGCCTGATTTTTCTGTGCAATCGCACTCTTCACGTCAGCCTCGGTGGAAGCGACGGTGCTTTTTGCAGCATTCGCCTGCTGCGTGCGCGCAATGGCGGCATTCAGGTCGGCTTCCGCGGCCCTGACCAGCTCCTGCTGCGCCTGAACTGTGGCCTGCGCAGCTTGTAAATTGGTCTCGGCCTGTACGCGCTCCTGATCGGAAGCAATTCCGGCTTTGGCCAGTGCAATAGCACGACGGCTGTCGCTTTCCGTGCGCTCGAGCGTCGCTTTGGCCTGCAGCAATTGCGCCTTCGCGGATGACAGCTTGGCTCGCGCGTTCGCAACGTCGCTCGACGTGGAACCCGAAGTCGATTTTTCGGTGTGTTGCATTTCAGCGACTTTATGTTGCAGGCTGGCGATGGTCGCGGTGGCTGCGGCCTCCTGCGCTTGCAACTCGGAGGGATCGAGCACGGCAATCAGATCTCCTGCTTTCACCGGAGTGCCTTCATCCACGAGCAACTTCTGGATGCGGCCTGCGACCTGCGCGCTCACGATCACCTGGTTGGCGTCGACGGTGCCGATCAGCACCAGGTCGCGCGAGTGGTCGGTGGAAAGAAAATAATAGATCGCGGCAATTGCCAAGATGATTCCGAGGAGAATGGCAAAACGGTTACGCGCGCTCATGAGCGTGCTCCTTGCGTGGTCTAGCGTTGTGTTCTGGGCGGAACAAGGCGGCGGAAATGAAATCCAGCACCGCGGCGCGCCTCTCCGCGATCCGACCCCGAGTCAGCGGATTAAATCCCACGATTTTCTGCATCATGGGGGCGCTGCTGAAATAGAAAACGATCATCGCAACGATTGAAGGGACGAAATGAGCGGGATTGACGGGACGAAATTCGCCGTCCGCGATTCCCTGGCGCAACAGTTCGCTGACGCGGGCGAAAATGGGCTGGATATAGGTCTTGATTACTTTGTCGATGTGCTGCGATTGGCCTTCGCGCGCCCGCATCATCTCGCGCTGCATGAGTCGCGGATAAATCTGGTTGGAAGCGATGAAGTCGAAATATGCGCCGGCGTAGGCCATCATCTTTTCGCGTGGCGGCAGGTTGCTGTCGAGCACGCGGAAAACCCTTGTTTTCAGCCCGGAAAATGTATCATCGAGCACGGCACCGTAAAGAGTCTCCTTGTCCTTGAAGTAGTAATACAGTAGTGCCTTGTTGACGCGAGCCTCGCGGGCGATAGCATCGGTGCGGGCGCCCGCAATTCCGTGCTCGGCAAACTCTTTGGCGGCCGCCTGCAGAATCGCGGCACGGCTCTCTTCCGGCTGGCCGCGCGAACCCATCCGGCGCGGCAGGACGTTACGCAAATTGAAAAGCTTCGCCATTAATTAACCAGTTAGTTAGATTACACAATGGCGAGACGCAAATGCAAATTTTTGATAGCGGTTGGCATACCGGCAGTCTGGATCTGGCATCCCGGGCGACATTAGGACAGGCGCGGGACGACTCACTCTTCTCGGAATAGATGCTGCAATGAAGCGACCTCAGGAGCTACGTGGCGCCACCGGCGATAGATGGCACCAGCAAAACTTCGTCGCCTTCCTGAAAAGAGTAGGTGGGTCCGCCGAGGAAGCGGATATCCTCTTCATTCACGTAAATATTGAGAAAGCGGCGGACCTGGCCCTTGTCGTCGCGCAGATGCGGCTTCAACTCGGGAAATTTTTCATCCAGAACCAAGAACAGTTCGCCGAGGTTCGCGGCCGCGCAGGAGATGGAACCGACGCCTGCGGTGTGGCGGCGCAATGCAGTCGGAATTTGTACGGTGATCGGCATGGCTACGCTCCCACAGCCTCGGCTTCGGCAATCACGCCGGGGATATCGGAAGGGCTCAACGTCTGCTTCAGATAGCGTTCGAACTCCGCCAACTTCGGCGCGATCGCCTGTTCGGTCTGGTAGACGCCGGCCAGCGCGTCGGTTGTCTTTAAGCCGTTGCCTGTGATGCATAGCACAGTCGTTTCCTCGGGCAGAATGCGGTCCTGACGATAGAGCTTGCCCGCTGTGCCCACGGTAACGCCGCCCGCAGTCTCAGTGAAGACGCCTTCGGTTTCGGCCAACAGTTTGATCGAGTTGATCACTTCGGGATCGCTGACATCTTCGCTCCATCCGCCGCTGCCCTTGATCACTTTGATGGCGTAGTGTCCGTCCGCTGGATTGCCGATGGCGAGTGAGCGCGCGATGGTGGAAGGCTTTTGCGGCTCGATTTCAGAGCTGCCGGTCTTGACCGCGGTCGAAATCGGAGAGCAGCCGGTCGCTTGCGCGCCGAAGAATTTCACTTCCCTGGCTTCAACCAGGCCCAGCTTGACCAGTTCATCGAACGCTTTCTTGATCTTGACGATGAGCGAGCCGCCGGCCATGGGGCAGACTACGTTATCTGGCAGTCGCCAGCCCAGTTGCTCGGCGATTTCGAAGCCGACCGTCTTCGATCCCTCAGCGTAGTAAGGCCGCAGGTTTACGTTCACGAAACCCCAGCGATGCTCGTCGGCAATCTGCGAGCACAAGCGGTTGACCTGATCGTAGTTGCCCGCAATGCGCACAACTTTCGCGCCGAAGACGTTAGTGCCCAGAACTTTAGCGGGCTCGAGGTCTGACGGAATAAATATCCAAGCCTTGAGTCCTTCGCGAGCGGCGTGCGCAGCAACGGCGTTGGCCAGGTTTCCGGTTGAAGAACACGACACCGTGTCGAATCCGAAGGCCTTCGCCTGTGACAGAGCGACCGCAACCACGCGATCTTTGAAACTGAGCGTGGGAAGGCAGACCGCATCGTTTTTGAGATAGACGTTTTTCGCGGCGGCGGTCGTCCCGCTCAACTGCTCAGCGAGACGCGGAGCCTGAAGCAATGGGGTGAAGCCGACCGGCAGCCGCGGTTCATAGCCCTCGGGGAGAGGTAAAAGTTCGGAGTAGCGCCACATGTTCGGCGGCCGCTGGGAAATGCGCTCACGGCTAATGGAGGCGCGCAGCGCGTCGTAGTCGTAAGCAACTTCCAGAGGAGAGAAACAGTCGTCGCAGATAGAGCGGGGCTGGTTTCCCCAGGTCCGTCCGCATTCCCGGCACCGCAATTCGTAGTGAGACATGGAGCTACTCGCTTTCTTTTGTAGCGCCAACCCTTCGAAAACCGCGAAGGGTTGGGCACCCGCGAATAGCTGAGGACGAGCCTGAAAAAGCGGCCTAAAAAGCAAAGGCCTCTTTTTCCAGGAAAAGGAAAAGAGGCTATCGGAATGCAATTACAGCTCGCATGCCGAATCCCATGTTCCCTGTTTCCAGGAGAGAGTTGGCACCAGGCACCCGGGATATATGATCCCGGATCGGTTGCCGTGGCGTCACAGGGCTCGTCCCTCAGCCACTCTGCATGAAATTCAGGTCCGCTCCCCACTTGAGTGGAAGAACGAACTTGTTGCTACGATGCTACAAAATGTGGGGGGCGGCGTCAAGGGGAAATTGTGAAGCTCACTTCCGACTCCATGCGGGGGAATCCGAGCCTCCGTGTTCGAGAGGACAGAAGTAAACGAAGTGCAACAGTTTTCAATCCATTATCAACAATCAACAATCATCCATCCCGTTCACCGGCTGTACTGGTTCTTCTTTTTATCGTCGTGACGTTCCATGCCAAGTTGAATCAGCCGGTCGATCAGGTCGGCGTACGCCAGCCCTGAGGCGGCCCACAGCTTGGGATACATGCTGATCGCAGTGAATCCTGGCATGGTGTTGATCTCATTCAAATAAATTTTCCGCGTCTTTGGATCCATCAAGAAATCCACGCGCGCCAGACCGGAACAGTCCACCGCCTGGAAGGCCGCCACCGCCAGGTCCTGAACTTTTTTCGTCTCGGCCTTAGTGAGCTTGGCGGGGATGATCAGCTGCGAACCTTCGTCGACGTACTTCGCGGTGTAGTCGTAGAACTCCTTGCCCGGGACGATCTCTCCGGGAACTGAAGGGATCGGCTCGTCATTGCCCAGCACGGAGCACTCGATCTCCCGGGCTTTTTCCTTCTTGCCGCCCACACCTTGCTCGATCACAATCTTGCGGTCGAACTTAGCAGCCTCTTCAATGGCTGGACCGAGCTCTTTGCGATTGTGCGCCTTGCTGATGCCCACCGACGATCCCAGATTCGCGGGTTTCACGAACACCGGATACGTCAGCTTGCTCTCCATCAGCTTCTGAACTTTTTTCGGGTCCTTCTCCCAGGCGCCGCGCAGGATCGTGACGTGCTTCACGATGGGGATTCCGGCCGCGATGAACAACGATTTCATGATGTCCTTGTCCATGCCGGCAGCCGAGCCGAGCACGCCTGCGCCTACGTAGGGAATGTCCGCGAGCTCCAGCAGGCCCTGGATTGTGCCATCCTCGCCAAAGGTGCCATGCAGCACCGGAAAAATTACATCCACATTGATGGCGCGGTCGCTCGCGCGCCGCAGCATTGCTGCATCGCTTTGAAAAGGCACCAAACCACTCCGGCGGTGCATCGGCTCCGGCGGCACGACAACCGCTTCGCCCCGCGCCAGGACGGCTGCCGACGAAGTAGTCTCCGGATCACCGGCGCGGAGGTTCCGGGACTCGAGCAGGAGCTTGCCTTGCAGAAGGTTTTCAGCGTGCTCGGCCGTCAGCCAGCGCCCATCTTTGGTGATGCCGATGGGCACGACCTCATACTTCTCTTTATCAATTGCATTGAGAACGGACGCGGCCGAAAGCAGCGAAACCTCGTGCTCGCCACTGCGCCCGCCAAACAAGATACCGACCCGAAGCTTTTCCATCGTCTTCCAGTGTGGACGCAGCTTGAGTTCCGCGTCAATCGCACGATTGATACATTGAACTTTGCCGAGGAGAAACGCCAGCACACGTCACAGAATTTTCTTTCCGAACGCCGAGAGCGCCAATTCCACCGCCAGATCGGCCGTTTTGTTGTGCTCGTCGATCACGGGATTCACTTCGACAATCTCGAAACTTAACATGCGGCCGTGATCGGCGATGATCTCCATGGCAAGGTGAGCCTCGCGATAGGTAGCGCCGCCGCGCACGGGGGTGCCCACGCCCGGAGCGTCTTCCGGGTCCACCCAGTCCATGTCGAGGGAAATGTGATAGCCCGCGGTGCCGCGACCAGCCATACGCAGGGCTTCTTCCATCACCGTGCGCATGCCGCGCTCGTCAATGTCGCGCATGGTGAAGACGCCGATGCCGGCACGTCGCACATTTTCTTTCTCCACCGCGTCAATGTCGCGCACCCCGACCAGCACGCAGTTCTGCGGTTTCACCTTGGGGGAAAAGCCGAAGATATTCGCCAGGTCCGAAGGCCACAGGCCCATCAAAGCAGCCAGTGGCATGCCATGCACGTTGCCGCTCGGAGACGATTCGGGCGTGTTGATGTCGGTATGGGCGTCGATCCAGATCAAGCCGACATGCTGATTCTGGCGACGGTAGAACTCGGCAACGCCCGATACCGTGCCGGCCGCCATAGAATGATCTCCGCCCAGCGCCAGCGGGACTTTTCCGGCCTCGAGCGTCTTGACCACCAACTCCGCATGTTTCGTGCAGGTGGCCGTAATTTCTTTCAAATATTTTGCGTGGGTGTCACCTTCTTTTTTCTGTTCAGGCAGGGCAACGGCCACGTTCCCGCCATCTTCCACCTCGTGCCCCAGCGCTTCGAGGCGCGCCTCAAGGCCGGCTACACGGACGGCGGACGGTCCCATATCGACGCCGCGGCGAGACTGGCCCAGATCAAGGGGCACGCCAATCACTCGAATTTGTCTGGCAGTTAGGTTGGTGGAGGCGGCGGATGTGGTCATCATGGAACCGATTGTGCAATTTTGTAATTGAGTGATTGGGTAATTGAGAAGCAAACGAGGCCGATTTTCAAATTACACATTACCAAATTCTCCAATTACAAAATTTTTATGGGTAGAGTCTATACAGCATTCTGGGAAACGGAATGGTTTCGCGCACGTGCTCCAGGCCGCAGATCCAAGCCACGGCGCGCTCGATGCCCATGCCGAAACCGCCATGCGGCACGCTGCCGAACTTGCGCAGATCGAGATACCACTTGAAGGCTTCTTCCGGCAGGTTGTGTTCATGGATGCGCTGCAGCAGCAAATCGTGCGACGCCATGCGTTGCGATCCCCCGATAATTTCGCCGTAGCCTTCGGGCGCGAGCACATCGACACACAGCGCCAGTTCCGGCCGCTGCGGGTCAGGCTCCATGTAAAACGCTTTCACTTTCGCCGGGTAACGATGCACCATCACCGGCTTGTCGAATTGCGCCGACAGGTAAGTCTCGTCGGGCGAACCCAGGTCGCCGCCCCACTCGAACTTCGATTCCAACGCGCCTTTAGCATGGCCTTCCTGCAGATTCTGCACCGCATCGTCGTAGCTGATTCGCGGGAACGGCGCTTCGATCTTTTCGAGTTTAGAAATGTCGCGGCCGATGGTCTGCAAATCGACGCGCCGCTTTTCCAGGCAACGCTTCACTATGAAACTGATCAGCCCCTCGGCCAGCTCCATCACATCATCGAGTTCGGCGTAGGCGACTTCGGGTTCGACCATCCAGAACTCGGTGAGATGACGGCGGGTCTTCGATTTCTCCGCGCGAAACGTGGGACCGAACGAATAGACTTTGCCCAGCGCCATCGCGGTCGCTTCCCCATACAGCTGGCCCGACTGCGTGAGAAATGCCTGCTCGTCGAAGTAGTCGACCGGGAACAGCGTACTCGTACCCTCGCACGCTGCCGGAGTAATAATCGGAGGATCGGTCAAAGTGAAGCCGCGTTCGTCAAAAAAGTCGCGGGCGGCTTTGATGATCTCCGCCCGAACTCGCAAAATCGCCGCCTGCCGCTGTGACCGCACCCAAAGATGGCGGTGCTCCATCAGGAAGTCAGTCCCGTGTTCCTTCGGAGTGATCGGGTACGGCGAAGACTCGGGCACGCGCTGCACGACCTGCACATTGGCAACATCGAGCTCGTAGCCGCCGTGGGCGCGCTTATCGGCGCGAACTTTGCCTTCGACGATCACGCTCGACTCCTGAGTCAGCGTCTTGATCGCCTCGAACACTTCCGGCGAAACCGCGTTCTTGGGTACAACGCCTTGAATGACTCCCGAGCCGTCGCGAAACTGCGGGAACAGCAGCTTCCCGCTCTCGCGCAGATTGTAGAGCCAGCCACGGATGGTGACCGCCTGACCTTCATGCTTGCCGATTTCTGCAATCGTGGTAACAGGTGAGGTCATAAGCTGATCTTGTAATTAGGGAATTTAGTAATTGTGAAATTGAAAACCCACTAACTTCATGCTGGTTTGAAATTACCCAATTACAAAATTACTCAATTACCCATTGCCTCGAGTTTCTCGAATGCCGGCCCAAGCTTCTCCAGCGCGTTTACCTTCTCGTCCTCGGCGAGTTCCAGCAGCAGGGGCGGGGTTTGCGGAGCCGAACGCAGCAGTTCCATGGCTTCTTTCCAGTCGATGGTGCCCTGCCCCGGCCACAGGTGCGAATCTTTATCTTTCGCATTGTCGTGAACGTGGGTGGAGCGAATGTGATTTCGCAAAATCTCGAATCCCTCGCGCACCGAGCCCTCCATGTGGGCGTGTCCGAAATCGAAACACACGCCGACGTCGTCGAAGTGCGCGCTCCGGATCATTTCCACCAGCCGGTCGGGCGTCGAGAGCTCGTTGGGGATATTTTCCAGCAGGATGCGTACGCCGAGCGGCTTGGCAAATGCGCGCAAGTGCTCGATGGAGGTCATTGCCGCCTCGAATTTTTTGTCACTGAAACTCTCATTCGGCGTTCCCAGGTGCTGCACCAGAAAGCGGAATGGAATCTGCTCAGCAATTTCGAGAGCGCGCTTGATCTCATCCATCGCCTCGATCCGCGCGGCGCGGTCAATCGAAGCAACGTTGACGGGTGGAGCGCCGGCGCGGCCCCATTCGTAGTCGGAGTATAGCGGGGAGTGCACCGAATTGAGCGGAACGCCACTGCCGCGAAACCAGTCGGCAATTTCTTTGACGTGTGCCTTGCGGTTGGCATAGTCGATGTGCTGGCGCGCCGCAAAAATCTCGACCGCCTGCACTCCACTGCGGGCCAGCCCGTCCAGAATGCCTGGATGCAGCCGCTCTTTTACGAACAGATAGGTGGAAACCGCTTTCTGCATATGCGTCTCTTCAGAACATTGTTGATTGATGATTTTTGATTGTTGATTGAAAAAACACCAGCCCGCTATAGATTTTCAATCAACAATCATCAATCAACAATTGCCTTCAGTACCCTACTGCTTTTCCGCCATCTCGCACATCGCTGGCGCCCAGCCGGTCGCCGGTTTTGGCGTCGACGGCGATGCACTCAGCGTCGCTCCAGTAGGGAGCGACATCCCTTCCGTAGTGGAGCCCTATCTCAACCTTGTATCCCATGTTTCGCAGCAGGTTCACGGTATCCGGCGAAAACCATTGTTCTACGTTCACCACGTCGGGCATCCATTGATTATGAAAGCGGGGCGCGTTCACCGATTCCTGAAGGTTCATTCCGTAGTCCACCACACCCATTAAAACATTGGCCACAGTAGTGATGATCTTGGAACTGCCCGGCGAACCCAGCACCATTACAGTCTTGCCATCGCGCGCCACAATCGTCGGAGTCATCGAAGACAGCGGCCGCTTCCATGGCCCGATCGCATTTACGCTGCTCTGAATCAAACCGTCGGAGTTGGGCACGCCCGGCTTGGACGAAAAATCGTCCATCTCATCGTTGAGCAAGAAACCGAGGCCGTCGGCCGTGACCCGCGATCCGAACCAATCATTGATGGTCGTGGTCACCGCGACTGCATTTCCGTCCGCGTCCATCACGGAATAGTGCGTGGTGTGATTCGACTCCTGCGGCGCCATCGCCGGCGAATGTCCTGCGGCATACTGTTCGAGTTCACTGAAAATCGCCGGCCGCTTCAAATCTTTGCTCGGAGTAGCGCGCGTCGGATCGATGGTTTCCTGCCAGGCCACCGCGTATTTTTTATCAATCAGCTGTGCCACAGGGATCTTCGCGAAGTCCGGATCACCCATAAACTCGGCGCGATCGAAAAACGCCCGCCGGAATGCCTCGATGCTGATATGAATCGACTGCGCCGACCGGTCTCCCATCTTGCCCAGATCGTAGCCTTCCAGAATATTAAGCGATTCAATCAGCACGGTTCCACCTGAGGAGGGCGGCGGAGCGCTGATCACCTCATACCCGCGGTAGGTTCCGCGCACCGGTTCGCGCTCTTTCACCTCATAGCGCGCCAGATCGTCGGCGGTCATCAGACCTCCGCCCTTCTGCATGGCCGCGGCAAGTTCCCGGGCAAGAGCGCCGTGGTAGAAATCGCCCGGCTTCTCCGCAATTCGCTCCAGCGTGCGCGCCAAATCGGGTTGGCGGAAAATCTCTCCTGGCTTGTAGTAGTCGCCGTTGCGTTGAAACACCCGGTGCGATTCGGGGAACTCGGCGAGATGCCGGTCATGCATATCGGCCGCCTCTTCCCAAGACAAGGCATAACCGTCGCGCGCCAGTTGAATGGCCGGAGCCATCACCTGCTTGAGCGTCAGCTTGCCATATTTCTGTTCGGCATAGACCATTCCGGCCACCGATCCCGGCACGCCGATTGCTTTGTAGCCAATTTCGCTGGCGCCCTCAATCACGTTGCCCTGCGGGTCCAAATACATATCGCGAGTCGCTGCCGCCGGAGCCTTTTCGCGGTAGTCAAGAAAATGCGCCTTGCCATCCGCCATGCGGATCAGCATGAAACCACCGCCACCAATATTTCCCGCCGCAGGATGCACCACGGCCAGCGCGAATCCGGTCGCCACCGCGGCATCGACGGCATTCCCGCCGCCGTGCATGATTTCAACGCCGACATGAGACGCCAGTTCGTGCACGCTAACCACCATCGCGTGCGCGGCATGAACCGGACGTGTGGAGGCAGTGGCGGAAGACACAGCCCCCGCCGCCAGCAGCCCCGGCAAAAGTAAAATCAATAATTTATTGTGTGGAGATCGCATTCAGGTTGCAGACTTAACGTTCAAGCGCGAACTCTGAGGCTAGCCGACGGCAGCAAGCCGAGTCAAATCAGTTGGGCTTAAGTAGTTGCTCATTTTGAGTTTCAACCGTATCCGCTCTTACGGGGCGTCATCCTAACTGGAGCCGTACTTCAGGCGAAAGTAAGAGCCTGCCCTGAGCGAAGTCGAAGGGATCTCGCGTAGACGGTAACTAACGATTCCTCCTGCGACCTGATCCAGCAGATTTCCTCCTCGCCACTTTCTTCTTTCCTCCATGGCTTCGCGAACTGGCCCTCCCCGGCGCCTTCGCGGCCACCATCTCATACGATTGCCGGATAAAATGCTGCAACTCATCGGTAGGCAGTGCGTCAAGCCGGTCGAGGATCACCCATTTGTAGCGCCCGACATACGGCGCCGGACGAATGCCCTCGCGCTCCAACAACTCCGCAAATGTCTCGGGAGTGCATTTGAAGCACAGCTTCGGGGGCACGGAAGTCAGGGCGAGAGTGACAAAGATCTTCCCGCGAATCTTGAAGCAGAGGTCATCCCCCCACTGCAAATTCTCAGTCGCCTGCGCAAAAGTCAGACAATACTTGCGAATTCCATCTACATTCATCGCCGATTCTCTCTGAAGAAACTGCTTTCTCTCGGACGCCGCTATCCACCGCGTCCAATCGCCAGGGATTCCAGGCGTCTGTTATATTTTATCGCCAACAGGAGGATCGCATGCCCTATGGACATTCATGGTATCGCTCCGCTGCTGCAAGTCTTCGACATGCCGACCGCCATTCATTTCTACCGCGACGTTTTGGGTTTCAAAGTTTCCGCAACATCTGAGCCAGGAGACAACTGCAACTGGGCGTTGCTGAAGCTGAATGGTGCGGAGCTAATGCTCAATACTGCCTACGAATCTGACCACCGTCCCGCCGCTCCCGATTCCCCGCGCGTGGCCGCACACGACGACACTTGCCTGTTCTTCGGTTGCAAAGATCTGGATGCCGCGTACCAACACCTGCGCGCTCACGGGCTCAATGTGAGAGAACCGAAAGTTGCGCCATACGGCATGAAGCAGGTTTGGTTCCATGATCCCGACGGCTACGGCCTCTGCTTCCAGTGGCCGGCCACACAACAAACCCATGATTCGTGGGTGGCTGCATACGGCCTGGAACCGAAGACAATTGCGTAGCCACAGGCGCCTCGCCTGTCCGCGTATGTGGCGCGGGCGCCCCGCCCGCGTGGGCGCGAATACACTGTTTGTAGCGCGGGCGAGGGCGCCCGCGCCACACTCACGCCTCCAGCTGCTTGATCACCGTAACTTTGCTGTACGCCACGCGAAAGCCCAGCCGCTCCGCGTTGCGCTGCGAGGTTGTGCCGCCCTGCGTGACCACCACCGCGTACTCGCATCCGGCCTCGACCGCCGCCGCCATGCGGGCGCGCAGCAGCGCTGTCTGCAATCCGCGTCCGCGAAACTCAGCCAGCGTACCGGCGCCGCACAGAGCAAAAACTCTATGCTCCGGGATGACCAAACCCGTGCCGCACGCCACCAATTTGCCAGCAACGCTGGCCACGAAAGGCAACGCGCCGTCCATCTGATAGAACGGTGCAATCAGTTCGCGAAACGCCTCTGGCGCGCCATTCGGAAAGAATGCAGTCTCCACAATCGCGCCCGCGGCTTCGGCTTCCTGCAGCCGGCTCCGCCGAATCTCACACCCGGGAGGAGCCGGCGGAAACATCTCCTCCACATTCAGCCTCCGGTACAGAACGTTATTCAACTCCGCGATCGCGTATCCGCGTTCCTTGAACAATTCAAATACCGCCGCTTCGTGCATGGGACACAAATCCACTTGCGACGGCGCCTGATGCGCGCGATAAAACTCTTCCATGCGGTTCAGATCCTGGGTCGTAAACGGACGATCGAGCCCCACCCCCGTCGCCCGTCCAATGGGCGAACCCAGCCCGGCAAAGATCATGTGTCCGCCGCAAATTTCCTCCGCCGCTGCCCCAATCTCGGGCCGGGTCTTCTGAAACATTCGCGCGTACAATACCTGCGGCATCTCCTCGACCGACTCCAAACGGCGAGCAAGTGCCTTATCCACGAATTGCATGTGAGAATCCTTTCTGATTTGGAAGTGGTTCAAGAAAGGAGCGCCGCGCGCGCGCATCCGCGCACTTTTCGCTCAAGAGTCACAGCCCGCAGATTAAAGGACAGCAGTCATAGGCAGGGCCAAAGACTATCGTGGAACCATCAAGTTTTCAAGTGGAAGCTGCGTTCCTGTCTACTTGGAAATCCATCCTGCTTTGATGAGCATTTCATGAGCCGTCAGAGTCACCGAACAATTGTCGCTGGCAACGCTAAAATCCTCCAGTCGCGCACGATCCAGAATGGAGTTCAACTCTGCGACCCGAGCAATATATTGCTCCTGCGAGACTCCCAACTCGCGCATCTTGACCCGCTGCCGCATGGTTCCCATATTCGCAGTGAGACGGCAAACGATCGTATTCTTAGCAGAAACAGCCCTGCGGCAACATTCCAAGGTGACACGGTCCTCGATCGCGCGCGCCACCAGGAATCGCCGTATCCCGAACGCAGCGTAGTTTTTGCAGACACACTTTAGATTGCGATACATCACGACATCATTGCTGGCGCCGGACGGCAAGTGTGCAAGCCCGAATGCGTCAAGGTCTAGCGCTGCATGGGCAATGTTCTGCAGTGCCAGGAGGTCTGACGCTTCGCCCAGAACGCTGGTCTTGCCCGCGCCCATAGTACCGGTGATGACGAGCAACGATTTTCGCTCCATTGCCGTTCGGTAGTGCCACGCTGAGCGATTTAGCTAAGAACTGAGAGGTGACGGCGGTTTTTCTCACACCTGCTGTCGCGCTTCGCCCAGCGGTACGCTCACGTCCATCTTTTTCTTGTTGCGGTAGACGGTTATCTTTACCGTGTCTCCGGCGCGATGGTTATTCATCATCTGCGAGAGGTCCTGCTCGTCCTCTACTTTCTGATCGTCGATCGCGACAATCAGGTCGCCACCCAGCATGATGGCAGTATTCCCCAGGTAGGCCCGCTCGGTCCCGGCGCGAAGTCCAGACTGATCGGCGGATCCGCCCGGGGTTACCTGGATGATGAGCAATCCATAGTCGACAGGTAAGCGGATTTCATCCGCCAGTTCGGGGGTGATCGCAATCGTGCGTACTCCGAGCGCGGGCCGGCGCACCCGCCCCAGCGTCATCAGATCATTCAGCACCGCCTTTGCGGTATTGATGGGAATGGCAAAGCCGATGCCCGCGTTCTGGCCAACACTGGAGAGAATCATGGTGTTGATTCCGATGACCTCTCCGCGCCAGTTCATCAGCGGCCCGCCAGAGTTTCCGGGATTGATCGCGGCGTCCGTCTGAATGGCTTCGTCAATCATCGCGCCGTTGGGTTCGCGCACCGGCCGAATGGAACTCACGATTCCGCGCGTCATCGTTCCTGCCAAGCCAAACGGATTGCCAATGGCATACACTTTCTGCCCCACCTGCAGATTGCGTGAATCGCCCAGCACAGCCGGAACCAAGTCCGGCGCTTTGATCTGGATCACCGCCAGATCGTGCGGGGGATCGGTGCCCACCACCGTCGCCTTATACTTCTTGCGGTTGTGCATCGTCACTTCCACCTGCCGCGCCTCGGCAATCACGTGATAGTTGGTGAGAATGTGCCCTTCCTTGTCGATCACGAATCCCGAACCTTGCCCCTCCTGCGGCACCAGACCGTAGAAAAAATCGTATGCCATGGCGCGCGACGTGACATTCACCACCGAGGGAATATTTCTCTTGTAGACGGAAATATTGTTCTGCTCTTCGCCGTCCAGCGATTCATTCGGCGCCGCCTCCGTGATCTCTACCTGCGCGGGATGGCTCAGCCAGTTCGAAGGATGCAGTCCGCCCGCCTGCGAGTTCGAACGCCAGGTCGTGAAGTAAAAGAAGGCGCCGGCCAGGCCCAGCGCAAAGATCAAAGGCCTTAGGACTCTCATAATTTCAAACCATCCGAAGGTAAGTACGATGTGTTGGAGTAAAAAGGTCCATGAATCGATTCTAAACAATACCCCGCGCCGTAGCGATAGCCGCCTGGGCTGTCCGGCCTGAGCGAAGCTCGGCCGCAATTAGAATTACTCAAAACGCACTTGAAAGAGTGCTCAACTCCAGCCACACCGCGCGCACTTGCTCATGCGTGCGATCAAGCGACCCAGAATTGTCAATCACATAATCGGCGGCCTTGACCTTTTCTTCATCACGAAGTTGCGCAGCCATGCGGCGTGTTACTTCTTTGCGCGCAGTCTCGAGGTCGATCTTTTGTCTGGCGGCGAAGCGGGCCACGCGCTGCTCTTCATTGCAAGTAACCACGATAAGGCGATCGAAATGCCCACCAGCTCCCGCTTCAAGAATCAACGCCGCTTCGACAATGGCGACCACGTAAGGATCCAGCCGGCCCATCTCCTCCATCCACGCATCCTGACTGCGAATGACCACGGGATGCACGATGCGGTTGAGTTCCTCGATTCTCGATGGCTGGATGCGTGAGTCGCGCTTGTCTTCGGCAGGCTTAGCCGAACCAAAAGCGGCTTCGGCCAGTTTCTCGCGATTGACGCTGCCATCGGGATTGAGAATCTCGCGCCCGAAGTGGCGCACGACTTCGTTATAGACTGCTTCGCCGGGCCGCATGAGCGAATGCGCAATGCGATCCGCCTGCACCAGACGCGCGCCCAGCGCCACGAAGCCCTCTCCGACAACCGACTTTCCGGCGGCGATACCCCCGGTCAGTCCCACTTTCAGCAAACGGCCTCCGCACGAAAAGCCTTCACCACCGAGACCCAGAGGCACAGAGAGAAACGAAGAAAAGAACAAGGGTTTCTCCGTGACTCGGTGTCTCTGTGGTGAATTCGCATTGAATCGCTAGGCGCGCGAGAACGCTGGCGCACGCTCTCCTCGCCGCATCTTCGCCGCCTTCACCGTGTTGAACATCAGCATCGCAATCGTCAGCGGGCCGACGCCGCCCGGTACCAGGGTTAGGGCGCCTGCAACCTCGGCAACTGCAGGATGCACGTCGCCCATCAGCGTCGATCCCTTTTTGCGAAAGCTCTCTTCCCGTTTCTCGTTGCCGGCAAAAAACCGCTGAAATTCCGCCGGATCGGTAACGGTATTCATGCCTACGTCAATCACCGTCGCGCCCGGCTTGACGAAATCCCGCGTAATCATCCCGGCTCGACCGATCGCGGCCACCAGAATGTCGCCGCGCCGGCAAACTCCCGGCAAGTCATGCGTTTTCGAATGGCACACGGTTACGGTAGCATTGGCATTCAGCAGCAGCATGGCCGCGGGCTTGCCCACAATGTCGCTGCGTCCCACGACTACGGCTTCGCGTCCCGCGACGGGAATGTTACTGCGCTTGAGGATTTCCATAACGCCTGCGGGCGTGCATGGAACCAGCCCAGGACGCTGCGTCGAGAGAAACCCGACGTTGACGGGATGGAATCCGTCGACGTCCTTGGCGGGATCGACCGCCATCAGGACTTTCTTGGCATCAACATGGGCAGGCAGCGGCAACTGCACCAGTATTCCATCGACATCGTCGCGCCGGTTGAGATCTTCAATCAGCGTCAGCAGTTCGGTAGTCGTCACTGACTCAGCCGGAGTAAGCTTCTCGCTGTAGACTCCCACTTCTTCACAGGCCTTGACTTTGCCCCGCACGTAAATTTCGGACGCGGGGTTGTGTCCGACCAGGACGACTGCCAGCCCCGGACGCACTCCAGCGGCCGCCATGGCTGATACGTCCGCCGAAACTTCGCGTCGAATGTCTTGCGCGATTTTGCTCCCGTCGAGGATGGTAGCGGCCATTCAGGCTCCGAATAAATTCTATCGTAACTGCCACGATGAGCACTCTTCAGGAGGACGGACGAAAACCGGGAGCCGGGCCCCGTATCGTACAATGCCCTAGTTATGCTTTCCAAAGAATTACTGGAAATTCTGGTTTGTCCGGCCTGCAAGCAGGCGCTCGAATACCGCCAGACCCCTGAGAGCTTGAAGTGCAAGCAATGCCACCGCGTCTATGCGGTGAAGGACGAGATTCCTATCATGCTGATCGATGAGGCGACCGTCGAGCCTTAGGAGAATTGTTGATTGCTGATTGAAAACTGAAACTGAGCTGGTGCCGGGTTTCAATCAACAATTTCCCTACCGCCGCCAAGGCGAGCGCTCCGGCCAATGACTCATCGCATCTTCCGCCCAAGCGGTGGATTTCCCCGTGTGACAGGAAGTACACGGACTCGGAATCCCATACTTCTCCGTCGCGGCAGGCGGGATGAACCGGAACGTGTGCGCGTGAACAAACGTGCCCGGAACGCCCTCGCTTTCGATGGCCGGCATGTGGCAGGCAACGCACTCGCTTCCGGTGCTGCCGTCTTTATGGTGCGTGTGTTCTGTGAGCGTAGCCGTGAGCGGTCCGTTCGCCGACGCAGGTCCATGGCACTCCAGGCAGATCTGGTTTGCCGGCTTCCTTAGTTGAGCGTAGTTCGCCGTCCCATGCGCGTCATGGCACGAAGCACAGGTAATGCCGTGCTGGTACATGACGCTCTGCGCAAAGTCGTTTCCCTGCATGCGGTTCTTGTGCGCCGTGCAGTCCGGGAAATAATAAAAAGTGGTTTCCCCGAGCGTACAATCTTCGAGCTTCCAGTAGTCCTGCAGTCTTAGGCCGATGCGGTAGCCGACCGGCCAGTCGTAATATTTTCCTTCGATCGGGTTGGCCACGGGCTGCCCCTGAGAATGGCATGAAATGCAAGTGTCGGTGGCGGCCACCGTGTCCAGTTGCGCCGGATTGAGAACATTGCCGCGGGTGGGATGCGCGACGTGCTCGCTCCCCGGTCCATGGCAGCGCTCACATCCCACATTCCACTCCGCGACCTGCTTGGTCTGGATGTTGTAATCCACCGAGTGGCAGCCATCACACAGAGGGCCGGTGGGCCGCTGCATGTTGTCCGGCGGATACACCGCTCCCCACCAATCACCGCCCTTCGCCGGAACTATATAAGGACGCCAAGTATGGTTGCCGACCACCCACTGCACCGGCAGAGGAAAATAATCGTCGCCAATCTTCGTGAAGTAGCGCTGTTTCCAGATACTGCCGTAAACGAAGGCCACTTGATCCACAGTGAACTTGGCTACGTTGTTGGTGTCGAGGTTCGGAATGATAGCGTCAGGATGAGTACGCGGATCGCGCACCACATTCGCCATCGGCGTCTTCTTCCAGCGGGTGTAGATCTCGGCATGGCATTTCTGGCAGGCCTGTGAGCCGACGTAATGTGCCGACCCAGCGGTGCTCGCCTGTTGCGCCTGTTCTGCCTTGCTGAGTGGCCGAAAGCTTCGAATAAAGAGAACAAGTTTCCAACTGTCGCCCGACGATTCCACATGCGGATTGCCCCAGGCCGGCATGCCGGTGAGCTGCACACCGTTCTCGATGATGTAGTGAATCTCGCCATCGCTGAGATTTTGGGTTGCGGCAGCGCGCAGGTCGGGCACTCGAGGATAGAGATTCAGCCCCATCTGCGTATTCCCGCTCCCGTCGACTCCATGACAAACCGCGCAATGGGTAAGAAACCCTTCTCGGCCTTGTTGCAGAGTATCCGAAGTCGACGCAATCGGGTTTTTCTCGTTCCGTTCGCGTCCGGGAACGGAAAGACCTCGCATGGTTCGGGTCAGGACGGACTCCCAAGCCGAAGGCATCGTGGTAGCGCGGAAGCCTCGCCGGATCAAGAGGAGGCCACAGGCCGCTCCAACGACAACGATTACCAGAAGTGCGAAAAGAAATGCTTTCAAAGCTTTCATGCCGGCTCAGGGTGGAAATCGTTGGAATCTTGCCTCAGCAGTTTCTTGGCGAAGCTCAAAGAATAGCGCACCAACATTGTATTCAAGGCCCTTCCTCCCGAACCCACCGCGGCGAAAAAGAGATGTTCTGTCTGTTTGTGGTGACCAGAAGCCGTCAAAAAATGACACATAGTGTCAGTCTTGAGATTACTTATGGGTACGAAGGGGTGCAAAAGTCACGTGGCCCGGCGGACATGACCGGTCGAGTTTGCCCGCAACTTTCGCCATCCACACGGGTTAAATCTAATTAGAGGGACAGGTGGGGAGCGTACAGGAAAGCCTGCATTAGTACGGCAAAAGAATTGCATGCAACTTCCACAAGTGCCGATGAGTCTAAGTAGGCAAGAAAGCAAAAGGTCGGAGTCGGAGGTGATGACGGCCATGACAAACGAGAGAATGAACGACAAGCTCATGAACGATAAAGACAGATTCACGATGACCGAGCTGGCGGCGCTGAGGAACGATCTGCTGCAGGGTGGCATGCTCGATTCCTACGAAGCGGCCGAACTGCTTCAGGTGTTTCTCATGGGCCGTGGCTATGGAGTTTCGCCGAAGGCGGCGCTGGACGCTGCTGGCCGCGTCGAGATGGCTGGGTGCGCCTTGCCCGTTCTCATGCATGAGTTAGAGAACCTGGCAATGGTGATGTAAAGTTGCACGAGCGTAGCGGGCCGGTGACCCCGCGACGTACATTCGAGGGTGAGAAAACGAAGTTTGGTAGATCGACATACTGAGTCGGCCATCGAAACAAGATCGGACGAATCAGTTCTACGACGGAAAGCCGGGTCAACCAGCCCGGCTTTGTTGTTTTTCCCTTAGTCTTTGATGGTCTCGGACCCTGCCTGAACCGGGACCACTGCGACCTGGCCGGTGTCTAAGACATCATGTGCTGCGTCAGACTCGTCCACGTTGTGTGTTTTGCTGTTCTAGCAGTGGGCTCATCCGTAGCGATCAGCACAACCGCGAAGAATTCTCGGAGCTATTCCAACAGGGTCCAACTCTTTCTACAGTCGACCGAGTCGCCCGTCTTATTCGTGGGAAGGATTCTGACGGTGGATTCGAACCCCTTGCCCTGCACGGTAATGAACACCCGCTACACAACCTGGTCCGTTAGCAAAGTGCTCTACGGATTTGATCCCGGCGAACAGGTCCATGTTGGTTTTCCGAGTTGCGGAGGGGTCGAGGCGGAATTTTCAAGCAAGTCCGAAATGCTGGTGATTGCGTATCCGGGATATCGAGACCTCTGGATTGGAATGAAGGAATCGGTCGTTCCCGCGACGGGTGCAAATCTGCTGGTTGCTTCCAGAGCTATGGATGGATACCTGAGGCGCAAGGTCACGGAACTGATGCGGCCGCTAAGAGGAGGGCCTGACAGGTCGTCACTAGTATTTGAAGGAACTATCGTTGACCGGGGAACACCGCGCACCGAGCCGTGCTCTTCCACCCTGCCGCCCATGTTCCCGCTCAAGTTCGATGTCGGACCGATTCTGCAAGGCAGTTGGAGGGAGAGGCAAGCAACTGTTCTCTTCGCGGCCTGCGGGCCCCTGCTGAATTCGCCGTATCGTGCAGGCCAGCGCGTCGTTGTCTTGGCCCTCGTAGTGGGATCCCAGCCGCCAGTACTGCGCGGAGAATTGCTCCTTCCCTCCCAACAACTGTCCCAGGCTAAAGCCGCTCTGGAGGCAGCTGGGACGCGTCTCGGCGCCACTGAGAGCACCGCTGAAAAATCACTGCGCGAGAAAATTCGCAACTTTGTGCGCTCCGCTCACGAGCAACGAGTCAGCATTCTGGTCTTTGCCGGAAAGCTCGTCAGTCCCGTTCCTCCCCCTCGGCCCCGGGTTCTTTGCATTCCCAAAGAGATGGCGACGTTTCGTACCAACTTTGATGTTGAAGAAGTCTTAGCTGGAAAGAAAATCGAACACGCCACGGTCGTGTTTGAGGGGTGCTGGTTCCCGCCGGGCCCCGACTATTCCACCGGAGACCATCTGTTGGTTTTTGCCATAGTCGTCAACGGAGGCGAGTTGATTGGCCGATTGCTCGCACCCGCCGACCAGAGCGCCCAAGTGAAAGCCATGCTCGACGCGGTTTTGAGGTAGCACATGAAAAGGCTGGCTGGCTCGAGTATTGCGCAAGAGTGATCGCAGCCAGCCTCCTCGATGTGGTTTACCGTCGAGATTTAAATTTTGCCTTTCTGAGGGCGTCCGGGTCGGTCACCTTCTTGGTACCTTCCTCCTGGAGAAGGGTTAGCGAATCCGCCGCGTTGAAGGGGAATTCCCGCACAGAGTTTTGCGAAGCCTGCCCCCAATTGCTCAGCGTGATATCCACGCGGCGGTTACTGGCCAGGATAATCGTTCTCATGTGATCGAGCACCTTCTGCCGATCCTCCGAGCTTAACTCGGCGTTCCGTTCCACGGCGGCTTTCACCTGCTTGTCGGTGAGGTTTTCCTGTTTGCCCAACCCCTCGGTTTGGATGTTAGCCGCGGGAACACCAAGGTCGCTCAGGAAGCTCTTTACGCGGTCAACACGCCGTTGCGATAGCGCCTGATTATATTGTATGGATCCGCGCGGGTCCGCATGGCCCTCCAGGGTCAGGCGGGCGTCCGGCTTAACTTGGAGATAAAGCAGGAAATCACTGGCCAGAGCCGTCAGAGTTTTCTCCTGGCTGCCCAGCAGCCCGGCTTCGGGATTTTCAATCCGGGGCTTGGCGGTCGCAAAATAAACGCTGTGCAGGGCAAGCCTCTTTTCGATGGCGACAACGTCAATCGGCGGCGGCGGCGGAGTCTGCAGGTTCACCGTGGTGGAAGAAGAAGCTGTGAGCGGTTGATAGCGGTCATCGGCCACGTTGCAGGTTACGGTAATGGTCCCCGACGGCGCGCCCGCAGTCTCCAGAGTGGCGTTCGAAGTCTGACCGCTAATATTTCCGGCGCTGGTGCTATAGCTATAGGACAGCCTGCGGCCGTCCGGGCTGCTGGCCACCGCTGTGATGGTTGACGTTGCTCCCATTGGCAGGTTCGCCGGATCGGACGAGCATGAAATCACGGGCGGACTCGCTTCTTTTACCTTGAATCTGGCCGTGCAGGAGGCGACGCCGTCTGGAGTGCCGTCTCCCATCCTGGCCGTCACCTCATAGGAACCGGATCGCAAGCCGTTGGTGTTAATTTGCGTGGAGCTGCCAGTTTCGCCAGTCCTCACTCCCGAACCGCTCCAGCTGTATGTGACGGTGCGTTGCGGATTGAAATTCGAGCCTTCCGCCGTCGCGCTTACCGGTTCGCCGGCAAAAACGGTGCCCGGCTGCACCGAGCAGGCAGCCCGAGGCGGTGTAACCTTGTGTTCTCCGCCCCATGTAAACACGATGCCAGCCTGCGCCCGCATGCCCCCGAGATCGGTGCTGCGGGTCGTGGCTGAAGGACCATAGCGATAACTGGACATAACGTAATCGACTCTCGGCAAGCGCAAAGCCATATGCTTGCTCACCTTAAAATCAAGGCCGCCGCCGAACATGAAACCCAATCTGTTGATGGTGTGAAAGGCGTCCGGCGTCAGCCGGTGATCGCCCACCAGCGCCTCAAGAAAGGGAGCGACATGAGTTGTACGGAAGGTAAATTTGGGACCCAATGAGATGTTGGTAAACTTGGCGTCGTCAATCTTATTGCCCAACGCAGATTCGCCGCTGCCCCAATGCATGCTGCCATCGAGCGTCAGGCCGAACCATGGCTTGAAGCCATAGGTGACACTGCCGCCCACGCCGCGCGGATTCGATTCCAGCGGGCTGCTCACCGGCAGCACTCCTCCCGGAAGCATTCCATGCAGATCGGCATCGGGATAGAGGAAAGAATATCCGCCGAAAACCTCCCACTTGGGACGGGGTTGATCTTGCGCCGCCGCCAAGGTGCTAAAGATGTACAGGAAAGCAATCGTTGCCGGCAGGATTGCCAAAACACCAGGATGACGCTTTAAAAGAGATGACATTCGAAATGCTCCTCCGAACTTAATGAACTGACTCCCACTTTCAGCCCAACCCGGTAGCGGACCAGCGACCAGCTGGTCCACTATTCGAGAGCCGCTGAGCTCAGGGAGCTGTAACGGAATTGCTGTCCAAAGTGACTGCGGCGTTGCGCGCCAACGCCCTGCCCGTAAGGGTTGCGCCCGTATCCAGGGTGATCGCTTGCAGCGACATAATGGTCCCCTTGAATATCGAGTTGGTGCCCAGGGTGGCCGAGCTGCTCACCTGCCAAAAGACGTTCTTAGCTTGAGCGCCGCCGGCCAGAATGACTTGCGTGCTTCCCAAGGTCGTAAGTGTCGACCCGACCTGGAAGATGAAGACCGCGTTTGCATTGCCCTGCGCGTCCAGCGTGACGTTACCCGCCGAGAGCATGACCGTGCTCGAGGTCTTGTAAAGGCCAGGAGTGAAGGTGAGGCCGCTCATATCTCCGGGCAGAACGGCGGCATTCGGCAAACCCGCCGCATAGTTATAAGCCGTGGTCAAATCCAGTTGAGCCTGCGCCGCTGTGGGATCGGTTACGTGCATCACAGCCGGGGAAATCAGTGTTCCCGGAGGAAACCCGGTGACTGCGCTTCCCGGGCTTAGTCCCAGATTTCCACCCGTAATGATGGTTGGGCCGGTATTGGTGACGGTAGAGCCGGCCAGAATTACAAAGTTCGCAGCCGATGCCAGAGGCACCGCCGTTTGACACGCCTGCGTAGCGGTCGTGAAGCTCCAGACATAGTTAGCGGCCAGCGCATTGCCAGCCCCATCCTGCGCTCCGGTCGTGATGGTGGCGATGTAGGTTTGGTTGAGGGCAAGATTGCTGGACGGAGTGAACGCCGCAATTTTGCCGGTGCCATCGAGCGTCACCGTCCCAGTCACGCCGGCCACGGTGAAGGTCGTGGTGTTGATGGTCACAGGGTTCATGGCTTCGCTGAACGTGGCGGTGACCACGATGTTGGGACACACTCCAACCGCACCATTGGGAGGCGTGACAGAAATTACCGTAGGTGGCGGAGCCGCCGCACATGCCGCCGCTGCGGTCGTGAAGGTCCACACATAATTACTCGCCAGCGCATTGCCGGACGGGTCCTTCGCGCCGGTCGTGATCGTGGCGGTATAGAGTTTGCTCAGTCCGAGATTGGCGGATGGAGTAAACGTGAAAATCTTATTAGTTGCGTCGTGTGTCACCGTTCCCGTCACGCCTGGCGACACCGTAAACGTTGCGGTTGTAATCGTGTTCGGATCCATTGCCTGGGGGAAAGTGGCGGCGACCACGGTGTTAGGACATATCCCGGCGGAGCCATTCGGCGGACTTACAGACACTGGCGGAGCTGGCGGTAAACAAAGCGCGGCCCCCGTAGTAAAGGTCCACACGAAATTACTGGCCAGAGAATTCCCGAACATATCGTGAGCGCCGGTGGTAACAGTGGCCGTGTATACAGTGCTAAACGCCAGGCTGTTCGCCGGCGTAAAAATCGCGGTATCGTCGGCTGCGTCGTAAGTGACCTGTCCTGCCACGGCGGTGCCCGCCGCGGTCACCGTAAAAGTCGAGCCGTCAATCGAGGTAGGATTCATTGCCTCTCTGAAGGTCGCAGTCACGATCGTGTTGGGACACCAGGCCGCAGCGCCGGCCGTGGGAGTGACAGAGGCGACCGTGGGTGCGGTTACACCTGAAGTTGCGCCGGTCTGCTTGTCCGGATCGCTGCATCCAGCCCCGACCATCAGCAGTAAGAATGTTATGACGCAAATCTTGTAATTCCTGTATCCAGACATAACCGTCATTTGTTTTCCTCTCGGCTCAACTAACGCCTGACTCTTTTCGCAAATTAATCTAAGTAGTGGCTAAGCACAAGGATGTCGAATGACACGGAGGTCTATGTTTCAGGATTAAGTTCCCATTTTGGATTTTGGAGGTGAGCTATTTTGCTCACTATCTATGATCTATACTGCACAGTGTCAGTGAGCTATCCGTCTCAGTAGACTGAAAGTAAATGAGGTTACAACTTAGAAGCGTGGGGGTGGCTATTGTTGTTGAGATACGTCGCACGTCGCACCATTTTCAGAGAGGGTGGGCGCGTTGCACACCCTATAATGATCTTCGTGTGCACCGTTTCCAGAGGGCGGGTGGCCCAGGCTTTTGATCTGCCTGCCATCACCAACAAAGTGGGTGCCCCATCCTTGCGTACTTTGCAAGAGCCTGCGCTGAGCTTGTCGAAGGGGTGGGACGCGATGCTGCCGCTGCTACATGATTTACGATGTACTTCGGCGTGATCAACAAGCGTGCGTCGGTGTTTCCGACTCCCGCCCGAGTCGGGCGAGACCTGCTCGACTACTGTCACCGGGATGCGCTGGCGATGGTCAGGCTGGTCGAGAATTTGGAAGGCCCGCCCCGAGTTGCTCCATGTTGAGGCAGACGATGCGGCCGGCTCGGGCTTAACCAGCCCAATGGCTACTTTCTCGGCTCATACCGCATCGCCACCGCCCCCGAGCCGAACTCCAGTCGGCTCACCAGCCTCAAGTCGACACGCTTCGATAGCCCCGCGAACAACGTCGGCCCGTGGCCCACCAGCTTGGGATGCACCATGAACTCATACTCATCGATCAATCCCAGCTCCGCCAACGCCAGCGGGAGCCTCACGCCTCCCACGAGCAGTCCCTTACCCGACTCCCGCTTCAGCTGCTGAACGGCCTTCCCCAGATCCCCGCGCACGAGCTCCGCGTTCCAATCAACCCGGTCCAGGGTGCTCGACACGACATACTTCTTCGCCGCGTCGATCGTCCGGGCGAAGGGTTCCATCCAATCGGGCCTCGCTCCTGTCCGCGCCGGCGGCCGAAACGCTGCCTCCATCATTTCGTAAGTCACCCGGCCAAAGAGGAGGGCATCGGCCTGGTCGAGGTTTTCCGCCGCGTGACGATGCAAGTCTTCGTCCGGGGAAATTGCACGATGATCGCAGCACCCGTCCAATGTGACGTTGATGGAATACCGAAGGGGTCGCATTACGCAAGAGTACCGCCGATGGGGCAGGCTAGCAAAGGTTAGCCCGCTTCAGGGCTAGGAGCCCCTCACGTAACGCATGACCATGACGATTTGAGAGCTGGCGGGTGGCGCAGGCTTTGCCCGGTCCGCGCTTTACCGGGTTTGCGATGCCATTCCTCCTTGTTTGCGGTAGTTGTGGAGTTTGGCCTTTACACGACTTTGTCATCCTGAGCGTAGCCGTTTTTCAGGCGTAGCGAAGGATCTCCCGCTTAACCGGCCTAATGCGTACGCCAAACTGCACCACTGCCTTGCCTTCTGTGACTAAGAGAGCCGCAGCTCATCGCCTGTTATCAAATAGTCGTTCGGGAGACCGAAAATCGACAGCTAGTCCATTTTCTGTTTCCGGGGAGACTGGAGACAGCCGAATGTTTACCAATCCCACTCGTCGAAAAACTGGCGAACGTTCCGTCTGTCCCCGGTTTTTATAACGACATACCCCACAACCACGAACCGATAGCGCGCGCGCGTCTGTTCCAGAATCGAGAGGAAGAGGTCGCGACTGCGCGCGGTGCTCAGAAAAGGTAATCGCCGGTAGCAGGAGCAGGTGATAAAGTGCAGGTGATGAGCGCCATAAGTGCGATGCAGTCCGCTGGGCATGACAACCCCCATGGTACCGGCAGCATCGCACCCCCCTTGCACAGAACGCAAGAGCAGGGCACCCACAGTTCCGGAACGGGAACGAAAAACATGGAAGGCTGGGCCACCCGCCCGCCGATGCTAAGGGCCACACAAGTGCACTAGTTAAAGTGCACCAGTCAAATCGAGTGAGCATTGCTTCTCCCCTTCAGGCTCTCTGACACTTAAGTCACACCATGTGATGTTATTCCTCTTAGTTTCCCTATGTGGTCGCGTAACCATGAAGAGTTGTCAGTATCGACCTTCCCGTTTCGGAACACTGATCCCATTTGACCCTCTCGTGAGTCAAGAGTTACAGCGTCACGGAGCTAGTGAGCACTTCTGCACAGCAGTGCCGAAGGAAATCAGCGAGTCTAGAGTTTCTCGTCAATTCGATCTAGGTTCGATCTAGATCAAAGGGAACAATATGAGGGTTGCGATAAGCAGGTTACAAATACCTTAGTTACGGTACTTGCCAGTCTTGTCACAACGCCTTTGAATGGTGGGGACGCCTGTAAGTAGGAATAAACTCGCCATGAACTACACTAGGAGATTGATAAATGAACAAAATACTAGTTGTGATGTTACTTGGAGCTATGGTCGCCTGCGGCGGAATCTCAACCTCAACCCATCCCTCAAACCCTAACGGAAAAGGTCCTGCGCCGGTAGACCTTAAGTCAGCGTCTTCCTTTGCTGTCCTAACCAAGTCGGGAGTAACGGATGTTCCATCATCGGTAATTACGGGAGATGTAGGGGCAAGCCCGATCACAGGAGCATCTATCAACCTGACCTGCGCGGAGATAACCGGTAAGAGTTACTCTGTCGACGCAGCAGGCCCACTACCGTGCCGGATAACTAACGCTACTTTACTGACGGCCGCCGTCAAAGACATGATGACTGCATACACCAACGCGGCGGGGCGTACACTTCCAACAGCCACCAACCTGGGAGCTGGTGAGATCGGAGGGCTAACTATCGCTCCGGGTCTTTACAAATGGGGTACTGGTGTAAGCATATCAACGGACGTGACACTGTCCGGCGGTCCGAATGATGTCTGGATATTCCAGATAGCTCAAACCTTGGATCAGGCCAGCGCAACGAAGGTAGTCTTAAGCGGCGGCGCACAAGCTAAGAATATATTCTGGCAGTCCTTCGGAGATGTAACCATTCAGGCAAACGCTCAGTTCAATGGTGTTATTTTGTCTCAAACATCCATCAACCTGAAAACGGGAGCATCTGTGAACGGTCAGCTGTTAGCGCAGACCCAAGTCACTCTTCAACAAAATACGGTTACGCAGTAATTGGTATACCATAGGTGGGCGATTGATGAAATCGCCCACCCGCTTGTTGGATATTGTTCCGCACCACAAGCAAATTCCAATCATTTCACGGACGATAGCAGGGCGGGTGGCCCAGGCTTTGCACGGCATCGCCAACAAAGTGGGTGCCCCGTCCTTCGCGCCCTTTGCGAAGGGCGGGAGTCGGGACTGCCTGCGCAAATGGGATTGGTCACACGACCCCATCCTTGCGTACTTTGCAAGGGCCTGCCCTGAGCTTGTCGAAGGGTTGGGAGGCGATGCTGCCGGTGCTACTTGATTTGTGATATACCGCGGCGTGATCAAGAAACTTGCGCCAGCATCCCCGAAGCCTGCCCTGAGCGCAGTCGAAGGGACGGGGCACCCAGTGTTCGGTGACGCCCACGAGATTAAAAGTTGACCATCCGCCCTCCTTTTTCCACAGGCTTCCACAGAAATAATCCTCAATCGTGTGACGAACAACCTTTACCGAGGATGCAGAAAGCGCAGACTTGAATCGTGCGCAAGATCCTCCTAGGAACCGACGGCAAATCAATTCCGGCTATGAACAGCCGCGCTAACTTCTTTCATCTCAAGATTTTGCCTCCAACTCCTTTCATCTCAAGATTTTGCGAGCAAGGGTCGATATCACCAGCCCGCATCCCTAACAAAACAAATATTTTATTCAGAAGGGTACAAAAAAATTGATACCGATATCCCGCAAGGACGGCGAGCCAACCGGCTTACTCGTAGCGCAAACTCTCAACCGGATCGAGCTGCGAAGCGCGGGTGGCGGGGACAGTGCCGAAAATGATTCCGACAATCGACGACACGATGATAGCGATGATGGCCGACAGGCCGGAAATCGGCATGCGGAAGTCGGTCAGAAAACGCACCGAGTAGGGGATGGCGAGGCCCACCACGATGCCGGCGATGCCTCCCCCAAGCGAAATCAAAATCGCTTCCGCCAAAAACTGGAAGCGGATTTCGCGGTTGGTCGCGCCAATGGCTTTTCGAATTCCAATCTCGCGAATACGCGAGGTCACCGTAGCCAGCATGATGTTCATAATGCCAATGCCGCTCACCAGAAGAGTCACGAAGGCGACCAGCATCAGGATCAGAGTGAGCGCGTCCGCAATGCGTCCCGCCACGGTGAGAAGTTGAGTCAGATTCTGAACACTATAGACGGACTCGGACCGGTGCCGCGACTGCAGCACCCGCTTGATTGCGGCAGTCGCCGGAATCACATCCTGCGGAGTCGCCACCGAAAAATAAATCTGATACACCGCAGCCGTGGGCGTGAAGAAGCGGCTGACCGTGTAGGGGATCAGCATAGTCTCTTCTTGAATGTCCGACTGTCCGAAGGTGTCCACGCTTTCCTTGAACACGCCCACGATGGTGAACGGAAGCCCGCCGCTCAGCTTGATGACTTGTCCGACCGCCGCCTGGTCGGTCCCAAAAAGTTTCTGCCCGAGTTTCTCGGTAATGACGCCAACCTTGTTGCGTCCGAAAGAATCTTCAGAATCGAAAAATCTGCCGGCAAGAACTTTAAGATTGCGCACCCGCGTGTAATCAGGGTCCACGCCAAGGACGAGAATGTCGCTCTGCTTTCCCGCCCCAACACTGATGCGATCTCCCAAAGCTACCGTGGGGGAAGCGGCCACGACGCTCGGCACCTGCTCCCGAACCGCCTGCACATCTTCCACGGTCATGGGATCGGGCGTGGAATCGATGCGTTGCGCACCGCCCTGATAGTCGGCATAGATCATGTTGGTGCCGATGGATTGAAGCTGGCGCAGGATGTACTGTTTCCCGGTCAGGCCAATTGTGGCCACCAGGATCACCGACGCGGTGCCCACCGCCATAGCCAAAGCGGTGAGCGTGAACTGAAGCTTATTGCTGCAGAAGGCGTCGAAGGCGAAATTCATCGTCTCGCTGGCGCCGATCGTGAAGCTGCGCTGCGTCGTCAAGGGTATGGAGGTTGCATGCGCCATCGCAGTTAGATGTTAAACCTCAGTTGAGGCCGGCTGCAACGCACGGAGACGTTGGCAATCGTAGTGCGGACAGTTTACCGGCCGCCCGAGAGACAACGTAGCGAGGACTTGAGTTGGTTATGCTTAAGACAGTGCCACTCTCTAGTGGAAATTCGAGATCAGCACAACGTTGCTGTTCAGGTGCCCGCGGGCAACCGCCAGTTGCTTGCCGTCGTGGGACCAGTCGAAATCCCGAATCAGTTCGCTCTTGAAGTGGGTGATCTGCTTCGCTGGGCCTCCGGTCAGCGATTGCTCCCAGATGTTGCCCACGCCCCCGCGCGTCAATACGTAGTGAAGAGCACGCCCATCACCGGACCAGCCGAATACTTGCATCCCCGCCGGAGCCTCGAACGCATGAAGGATTTTCCCGCTCTCTGCCGACACAACTGAAAGAACCGAGGGACTGGTTGGCGTCTTGCCCCATTGGCGGACCGCCACCATTCGGCTATCGGGAGAAATCGGCAGCCCCGGGCGATCGAGATTCGCCACCAATTTGCTGGGTGAATCTCCATCAATCGAAACCCGCCAGGCGCTGGCAAACGTATTCGGACTGCCCGAGGTGTACGCTACCCATTTCCCATCCGGAGAGCAGACGGGTCGAATCACAGAACCAACCTGGGTGAGTTGCGTCGAATTCGCCCCATCAGCCGCCTCTACTCGCCACACGTCGGAAGCCGTGCCCTTTCGAGCCACGTAAACGAGGTAACGCCCGTCTCCACAAACCGACGGCAAGAACGTGGTGGCCTCACGAAGCGGCACTCGTGTGGGAGAGCCGCCGCCCGCTCCCATGGTCACGACCGGCCCCGAGCCGCGGGTGAGCAATCTCCCGTCCGCGGTCCAAAACACAGCCGGATATTGTTCCCCCGAGGTCACCTGCCGGGCCTCGTCGAGATTGCCCGCCGCGGCGACCCACAGATCTGAACTCCAATTGTCCTGCATCACTGCCAGCGTCTTTCCGTCGCGTGTCAGGTCCAGACAACAGATCGAATAATCCGTGGGATCATTCGTGAAACGGCGCGCTTCTCCGCCCGGGAAACTTACGAACCAGATCTGGCCTCGCGCGCCTGGCGTGCTGTCGCGGACCGTCAGTAGCAGGCCATCTCCGTCCGGCAGCCACACCGGGGGCCCCAGAGATGATCCGACTTCGGGAAGATACAGGTCACGGCCTGTCCCATCCGCAACGGATACGATCTTGAGCACCGGGTGGGCACCGCTGCCGGCCTCCATGAATGGGAACGCAATGCTCTTTCCATCGGGGGACCATGCTGGCGACGCCACAAAGAGCCGCCCGATAAAGCTGTGAAAGCTGGCCAGCGTATGTTCGCCACTGCCATCGCTCGACGCGATCATCAGGCCCCATAACCCCTTGTCAGGAGTACCACGGACGTATGTAATCTGCTTCCCGTCCGGGGAGAAGCTCGCGGCCGTGTCTACGTCCTTTGCGATTTGGGTCGCCGCCCCTCCCAACGACGCCATCTGGTACAGGTTCGAGAAGTTGAACGTCGCTTTCTCGCTGCGAACGAAGTACAGATAGTTCCCATCGGGAGAAAACGTCACTCCCTGGAAGCTGACTTCCTCGGGCGCCAACACCTGCGCGTCACTTCCCGTTGCAACCTGACGCACCCACAGGCTCTGCTTCTCGCCGTCGCGGACGACCCACGCGACATATCTGCCGTCAGGCGAAATCGCCAGACGCTCCGCCTTGCCATTATTGGTAAGGGGCGCGATCTGCATGTTCTGCAGGTTGAAACCCCGGCTGCGCGTGGTGTACTTGTAGATTCCGAACCCGACAACCGCTAACAGAACAACCACTGCGGCCGCCAGCATAGCCTTGCGGGTCCCGCCGGGCGCTCGCACCGCCGCAACTTGACCACTTGAGGAGGCAGCTACGGATGATGCGGACCCAGGCGTACCCACCGCGTCGCCCGAATCACTCGCTACTCGGCGAACTCTGCCGGAACTGGTATCTCGTTTCAGCCGTTTCAGTTCCGCCAGCATCTCATTCGCACCCTGATATCGCAGGTCTCGATCCTTCTCCAGTGCCGTGCGGATCAAGTCTTCCAACTTCGGCGGGAGCCCCGGGTTCACTTCCAACGCTGGCACCGGATCCCGATTCAGGATGGCGTCGAAAATCACTGCGGACGTATCTCCGCCAAAGGGCAGCCGGCCCGTAGCCATTTCGTAGAGGACTGCGCCGAACGAAAAAAGGTCGCTACGGACGTCGAGTTCCTTGCCCCTTGCCTGCTCCGGGGACATGTACGCAATCGTGCCCACGGCTGTACCCGGACTGGTGAGGTGGTCGTCGACATCCCCCGTGAGAGTCGCCTCGTGCTCCGAACTCGCGGACGCTGCCACCTTGGCCAAGCCGAAGTCCAGAATCTTGGCGTGTCCACGTTTCGTCACGAAAATGTTCGCGGGCTTGATATCCCGGTGAATGATGCCGGAGGAATGTGCCGCATCCAGTGCGTCGGCAATCTCGGTAGCGACCGATAGCAAAGTCTCCATTTCGAGCGGACGGCCTGCGATGCGATGCTTCAAGGTGAGGCCGTCGAGAAATTCCATCGCGATGAAGGCCTGCCCCTCGGCCTCACCGATGTCATAGATAGTGCAGATATTAGGATGGTTTAATGCGGACGCCGCCTGCGCTTCGCGCTGGAAGCGTGCCAGGGCTTGCGGATCTTTGGCGACATCGTCGGGCAGGAATTTGAGCGCGACCAGGCGATGCAGCCGGGTGTCTTCGGCTTTGTAAACCACACCCATACCGCCGCCGCCCAGCTTTTCAATGACGCGGTAATGCGAGATGGTTTGGCCGATCATTAGAAGGCGTGTGGCTTTCGGGTCGGTTCATACTACGAACCCGGCGTCCGCTAGTCAACGCCACGGCTGCCAGGATGACGATGAGTGGATCGACCGGACGGAAATAATAGGTTTCCGGATGCGAGATGTAATAGGTCAGGGGAAAAAATAAGAGAACGATGGCAAAACGCACGCCGAGCGCGGCATCGCGTTGAAAGACGCGGCGCAGTCCCAATAGCCCGAGAATCGTCATGGTTGTGTTCACGAAAATGTTTGGCGGATCGAGCGGCTCGTCTTTTAGATAGGCGCGGTCGAAACTCCAGTAGCCCGTCCACATGTAGACGATGCGGCGAAAGGTCATCCACACGAACCAGGCGGGATGGCTGCGGATGTAATCCTTCGCTTGCTGAAGTTTGTGATCCATATAGGTAATCTCCCCCGCGCGTTCGTATTCCTGTAGTTCTGCGTCGTTATGGTTGGGATGGAGGGCACGGTTCACCCAGTGCTCGGAGTACCCGCTGTTGCCGATATAGAGTTCGAGCCCGAAGCCGCTGCGTACAGGAATAAACCGGTGGAAGATTTCGTAGTTGCGCACGAACCAGGGCGAGAGCACGGCGATGGAGGCCAAAGCAGCGGCCAGCAGGGGCGACTTCCACGGCTGGTTATTGCGGTAGCGACGGTAAAGCGTCCAAAGCCCGAGCAGTGGAACAACGGCCAGCACAACCGGTTCCGTGAGCGCGGTAACGCCGCCGAAGAAGCCGAACAACAGCCAGTCGCGCGTGCGCGAGGAGTCTTCCAAGCGCCACGCAAAGAGAAACAGCCAGCACAGTTCGAGTGTGACCAGGCAAGTCGACCATGCCCAGTCGGCTCCGTAGTAGACGCCGTAGGGAGAAAATGCCCATCCCCATCCCGCCCATTTGGCTACGCGTTGACTGAAAGCCTGGCGCGCCAAAAGAAATACCGGCACGCAGGTTAATGCGGAAAATACGCTGTTCAACGAGAGCGCGGCGAGCACCGAGGCCTTGGTCTCGATTCCGAAGATTGTGAAAATGCCTGCCAGCAGATAGGAGTACGCGGGCGGCAGGAGTGCGGACGGTCCCGTGTCGGCAAAAGGGCTGCCGAAGCCGTGACCGGTGGCGATGGAGCGCGCGATCCTTCCGAAGGCCCAATGCTCGAGCACGAAGGGATCCATCCAATCGTGGTAGAGGAAAGGGATGACTGCGAGGCGGACTGCCAGGGCGATGAGAACCATTAGAACGTAGGGTGGGACGCGGCTTTGGGCGGGAAATTCTGTGGACATGAGTTTGTGGCGCCGCAAGCGCGGGCGAGACGCCCCCGCGACAGCCGGCGGGGCGCCGGCGCTTTTTTGCTGCGCCTTTCTTTGGCGCTTTTACTTTTTCGGCGCTACATTGTCAGTATAGACGGCAGACTTGAAGCGGACCGTTTTGATATGGGCAGGTCATTGTCTCGCGCGGTTCCTCTTGTGCGTAGAGGATGACCCAGGTCACACCAAATTCTTGCTTGAGGCGTTGAAAATCTGCGGCTTGAAAATCCTGCCAGCCGTTTTGTGCATTCACTTCTCTCAGCCAGCGCGGGGCTAGACGCGGAACGCGGGCGGCCATGCCGGCATCTTTTTCGTAGTCGGCGAGGGCGCTGCGTTCGGCGAGCGCACGGAAGCCGTGATAGTCCTCGCCCGGCAACGTCATGTAATGGGGATCAAGCGCGAAGAGGCTGTCGACCGGAGTGTTTTGCCTGGTCCAGGCGAAGGCTTGCAGCCAGCCGTTCTGCGGCGCGAGGCCGGGCAATTCCAGATGCGCGGATGCAGGGTATATCTGGCGCTGCGCATAGAACATGCCCACACTGAGAGGAAAGAAAAGTAGCAGCCAGCGATACACGCGGCGGTCCAGTAGATAGCGGCCGAGAAGGCCGCCCACGATCAGGAAGAACAAAAGGTAGAGCAAGTGCAGGTAGCGCATAGGCTCAAACGGGCGCAGGCGCTCGAGCTTCGGAGGAAGCATGACAAGCAGCCCGACGGCGGTTTGGAAGGCGCCATAATAAAGCAGACTTGAAACCAGCAACGGCAGCCCTGCTGCATTGCCAGCGGATCTTTCGCCGCGCCTCAGGAGGGTCCAATAGCTATACAAAAGAATCAGCGGAGCGATCACTCCCAGCCACTCATACCAGTGCCAGCGGGTCGGGAAGTAAAAGCCGCGAGTAGCAGCGGCCTGACGCCAGGCATCGGAGGCGGGTTCAAAAATCCATCCCAGAGGAAGGAGCGCGGCCAGGGGCCCAGGCGTACCTCGTGGCAAGGGAACACGCTGATTCCAGAACAAAAAGGCGCAAAAAGAAATTCCGAAGCTGGCCATGATGGCGTGGATGACGAAGGCGATAGCGAGCAGAATTCCCGCCAACCAAGGGCGGCGGTCGATGACGGCGACGATGGCGGCAAGAATCGCAGCCGTTGCCAAGGTGCGGGGATGAAGATATTGATCGGCGAGCGATATGGCGATGCCGGGCAGGGGAAGCGTAAGCAGGGTGGCGATCGTGGTCACCGAAGCCCACTGCGCGGCAGGCTCGATGAAGCAGCGGCGGCTGATCCGCCAGCAACCGTGGAGGAGCAGAAAAATAGCGGCGCACTGCCAGAGCAAGACGGTCCACGCCAGGGGTAGATGAGTGAGGCGGACGGAGAGGGCGATGAGCTTATCGAAAACGGTGGCCTGGAACTGCAGGCGGAAGAATTCCGCATCATGTGGAAACAGAGCCGGATTCAGATTTCTCTTGATGGCGGCGAGATAAAAGGCATCGTCCTCCAATCCCGGGTGGTAGCCCATGATGAGCACGGCGAATACCGTTAGCATGGCAAGCAGGGACAGATTCGTGATGGATGAATCGCGCTTTTCGAGGGAGGACCAAGACGAATTTTGCGGAGGTTCGGACATTCAAAGTTCTGATAATCGAAGAGAAAGCGGTAGAGCCGGGCAGGGGCTAAAGCCCCTGTTGATGCTTTATGTCTTACGCGGCCCTCAAGGGCCGCTCTTTTCACACTTTTCTCAAGCCTGAAGGGCGGCTCTTACAAGGTTTCTCGGGACGCTTTCCCGCACGCCGCTAAACGTCGCGCATGGTTTCCGAGCGGGCGGCGTAATAAGGTTCGTGACCCGCTTCCAGTTTGCGCCCTTGATCGCTGAAGCGCGGCAAATGAGCCAAGCCGATTCTCTGCAGGGCAAACTGCAAGGTCGTGGCCAGTACGCCGAAGCCGTACTTCACGCTGCGGCGAAAATTGATGGATGAGGCTTCTTCGAAATACTTGGTGGGGCAGGAGACTTCGCCAATGCGGAAGCCGAAATACACGCACTGGGCCAGCATCTGATTGTCGAAGACAAAGTCGTCGGAGTTTTCCAGCAGCGGCAGATTGGTCAAGACCTTGCGACTGAAGGCACGGTATCCGGTGTGGTACTCGGAGAGCTTCGCGCCCAGAAAAAGATTCTCGAACGCGCTAAGGAGACGGTTGGCAATGTATTTGTAAACCGGCATGCCGCCGCGCAAGGCGCGCCCCCCGATGATGCGCGATGCCAGGACGACATCATATACATCGTAGGCGATCATGCTTGCCATGGCCGTGATCAGCAGCGGCGTGTACTGATAGTCGGGGTGAAGCATGATGACGACATCCGCGCCCGCGGCCAAAGCCTCGCGATAGCAAGTTTGCTGGTTTCGACCGTAGCCGTAGTTGCGGTCGTGCTGGAAAACGAACAAGCCAAAGCGCCGGGCGAGATCCACGGTGTGATCGGAGCTGTGGTCGTCCACCAAAATGCGGATGTCCACCAGGTCGGGCAATTCCCCCACCGTGACCTGCAGAGTCTTCTCCGCGTTATAGGCGGGCATGACGACCGCGATACGCTTGCCGTTAATCATTCTGCGGGGACAAGAGGACCCGGCTAGTTTACCTGAGATGACCAACGGACATCAGGTAATGGCTGATGTCGGGTGGTTTGTTTTTAAGTGAAGTATTACTTTTTGCTTCGAGACTACGCAATGAGTTGCACATTAGCGGGACAAAAAACCTTTGCAACCAAAGTTTCACCTTTATCCTTATCAATTTACAGTACAATGGCTAAAACCAAGACGGCATGGCACTTGCGAGCAATAAAGATTGACTCCTTCTGCCAGGCGTCGAATCTACATTAATAAATCAAAAATCAACGAACCTTGGAGGTTTCACGCTCTTGTCCGCTTCGACTAGTCATTTGATTGCTCCGCACGGGGGCGAATTGGTCAATCTGATGGTTTCCCCGGAAAAAGCCGGCGAGCTGAAAGCTCAGTCGCGCGAGTGGCCGTCGTGGGATCTTACGGCGCGGCAAGTTTGCGATCTCGAGCTGCTGATGAGTGGAGGCTTCTCTCCGCTGCGCGGTTTTATGACCAAAGCCGACTACGAGAGTGTGTGCCACAAGATGCGCCTGGCGAGCGGAATTCTGTGGCCCATGCCGATCACGCTCGACGTCAGCGAGGAGTTTGCCAGGAAGCTCACGGCCGGCAGCAGCAAAATCGCGTTGCGCGACGCCGAGGGCGTGATGCTGGCGGTCCTGCGCGTGGAGGAAATCTGGCAAGCCGACCGCGCGGCCGAAGCTAAAGCGGTTTTTAACAGCACCAGCAAAGCTCACCCTGGCGCGGACTACACGATGAACCAGTCGAATCCGTGGTACGTCGGCGGACACGTCGAGGGCCTGCAGGCGCCGTCACATTATGACTTTCGCACGCTGCGCTTCACGCCGGCGGAGCTGCGGGCTGAGTTCGCACGGTTGGGATGGCGACGTGTCGTGGCTTTTCAGACGCGCAATCCCATGCACCGCGCTCACGTCGAACTCACGTTCCGTGCGGCCAAGCAAGTGGAAGCCAACCTGTTGATTCATCCGGTAGTCGGCATGACTAAGCCGGGCGACGTGGATTACTACACGCGAGTGCGCTGCTACCAGTTGCTGAGTTCGAAATATCCGCAGGGAACCCAGAAGCTCTCGCTGCTGCCTCTTGCCATGCGCATGGGCGGTCCGCGCGAGGCGATCTGGCACGCGCTGATTCGCAAGAACCACGGCTGCACTCATTTCATCGTCGGCCGCGATCACGCTGGGCCGGGTAGAGATACCGACGGCAAGCCCTTCTATGGCGCCTATGAAGCGCAGCAGACTTTCAGGGAGTACGAACCCGAGATCGGCGTGACCATGGTGCCTTTCAGCATGATGGTCTATCTCGAGGATGAGGATCGCTACGTTCCTGACGACGAAGTAAAGAAGGGCGAGAAGGTTCTGAATATCTCCGGCACGGAACTGCGGGATCGGCTGAACGAAGGCCGCGACATTCCCGCGTGGTTCACCTATCCGGAAGTTGTTCAGGAACTGCGGCGGAGTTTTCCGCCGCGGGCGAAGCAGGGCGTGACCATTTTCTTCACCGGGCTGTCGGGTTCGGGCAAGTCCACCATTGCGAATGTCCTGATGACGAAGTTCCTGGAAGTTGGAGGACGCCCGGTGACTTTGCTCGACGGAGACCTGGTGCGCAAGCATCTCTCCTCGGAACTGGGATTCTCCAAAGAGCATCGTGACATTAACATCCGCCGCATCGGATATGTGGCATCGGAAATCACCAAAAATGGAGGGATCGCGATTTGCGCGCCCATCGCTCCTTACGACGCGACGCGTAAGCACGTGCGCCAATTGATCGAGCCCTTCGGAGGGTTCATTCTCGTTCACATTGCCACGACGGTCGAAGTCTGCGAGCAGCGCGACCGTAAGGGACTTTATGCCAAGGCGCGTGCGGGCATTCTGAAGGAATTCACTGGGATCTCCGATCCCTACGAAGCTCCGGCGGATGCCGAAGTCACGATCAACACCGCCGAACTGGCACCTGAAGAAGCCGCCCAAGAAATAATTCTGCACCTGGAGCGCGAAGGCTTCGTCGGAGTTAACAGGGCGGGAGAATAAAGTTGGACTGATTATGCCACTGCTTGCTGCCAAAATTCTGGTTGGCTTTGTCGTCGGCGTGCTCATCGGCATGACAGGCGTCGGCGGCGGCGTTCTGCTGCTTCCAGTTCTGATCTTTGGCTTGAGGGTGCCGCCGCTCGTGGCCGTCGGCTCCGACGCGCTTTTCAATTTCTTCACGAAAATCCCCGCCGGGCTGTTGCACTTTAAGAAAGACACGGTGCGCCGGAAGGTTGTGATCGCGCTGGCGGTCGGGAGCATTCCGGGTTCCGTCGGTGGCGTGAAGCTGCTAATGCACATTCGCCATCTCTACGGAGATGGAGTGAACAGCTTCATCAAAACCGCGGTTGGCGTGCTGCTCATCGTGATTCCCATACTTCTGCTGTTGCAGAAAAAAATCGAAGAGCGGGTCGCTAATCGCCCACCCACGGCAAAGGGTTTCCTGGGGATGGCAGTGATTGGTCTGGTTGCCGGATTTCTGGTGGGCATGACCTCGGTGGGTTCGGGCAGCATCATCATGATGTTGCTGCTGCTGTTCTACAGTTTCCCGCCCAAGGTGAACGTCGGAACCGACATCGTACACGCAGTCATTCTCACGGGCGTGACCGGGTTGCTTCACTTCCGGCTGGGCAACGTCGATCCGGGACTCGTGGCCTCGCTGCTGATTGGTTCCATTCCCGGCGGGTTGCTGGGCTCGCATCTGGCTACTCGTGTTCCCATGCTCTGGTTGCGCCGGCTTCTCTGCGCGTTGTTGTTGATTACTGGAGCCCGGATGTTGTGGGCGTGACGAAGGTATTCCGGCGACTTGATTCTGCCGGACTTGATTCTGCTGTACTTGATTCTGCCCGCCATGGTTCTGCCGATATGATTCAGGGAAAATGAACCCATCTTCTTACTCCGATATTGTGCAGCGCATCCATGCGGCCTTGGACGCCGCGCGCATAGTGTTCGCACGTTTTACGCCGGGCGCCATCGAGACCGAGTACAAGATCGGGCATGATCCGGTGACGGAGGCGGATCGCGCCGTGGATGCGGTGCTGCGACAGAACTTGCTACGCGACGGCGAAGGCTGGCTCTCGGAGGAAACCGCGGATAATCCTTCCCGCCTCGACAAAGAACGAGTGTGGATCGTGGATCCTTTGGATGGCACGCGCGAATTTGTGATGGGTCTACCGGAGTTCTGTGTCTCGATCGGTTTCGTTGAGAATGGTGTGCCGGTAGGGGGAGGAATTTACAATCCCGCGACCAAAGAGACATTTGTCGGAGCGGTGGACAGAGGTGTGCTCTACAATGGGCGACCCTCCCGTCCCAGCCAGCGCAACACACTCGATGGCGCCCTGATCCTCGCCAGCCGCAGCGAGGTAAAGCGCGGCGAGTGGAAACAGTTCGAGAGCGGTCCCTTCAAGGTTCAAGCGATGGGTTCGGTGGCCTATAAGCTTGCGCTGGTGTCCGCGGGCCTCGCCGATGTTACTTTCACTTTAACGCCCAAGAACGAGTGGGACGTAGTCGCGGGGGCGGCTTTGGTGAAAAGCGCAGGCGGCTTCGTGAGCACTCTTGAGAAAACTGAGCTTGTCGCCAACCGCCGCGATCCGCTCTTATCGGGTCTGCTGGCCAGCGGGCCTTACCTGAAAGATCCACTACTTGCTTTGGTTGAGCCACATATCCCGGTGGGCGAACAGGCTCGCTAGCTCCTCGAACCCATGATTTGTGAGGCAAGCCGTCTCCATGGTCCATCGATCCTTCTATCCGTTTGATATACTCGGCCATTAAAACATTAGCCATCCAGGTAGCCATATGCCTAATAGCTTTTCGTGCCGCAGTATCTGCGGAGCTAGCCTGGTTTCTTCTCGACTTCCCGAAACGCCCGCGCCTCAGCAGAATTTGGACCATTTGCCGGAGTCTACCCTCCGCCTTAGCCAACTTCCTTTTCAACGTCGCGACTTGCTGCTTCAGATCTGTTGTCTTGATCGCGCGCCGCCGCAACTTCAAAAGGGGGCAGGCCACAGGCGACCCTGCTTGTCCGAGTAAACGTCCGCGATCAACCGAGCCACAGGTGTCCCACCCAGAGTGCATCTATATCGTTGAACGATATATTATTGGGTAAACACTGCCGGTCTCCTAATTTGGTTTCTGGAGTTCTGTGTCATCGTCACCGCTATCGTGTCAAGACTTGAAGGCTTCTTCCGGCGAAACACTCTTCTGATCTCCAAGTTGTCCTCCCTCCGCTCGTATAGGCCACGTCGTTTAGTCAAGGGCGCAACTTCACGACGTTCTCGGAGCCATTCGTACTTGCGTTTGAGGCTGCGGTCCACCCGGGCCCCGAAGTCGACGCAGATTTCGTTGCGCCTCTCATCCCAGAGGAATAGTTCCATCCTTACAATCGTCTCGTCGTGGCATTCGGGTGGAACAGAACTCCAACCGTTCGCGAAGATCACTCCCTCCACTCGGCAAGGACGTAGAGGGAGCGCGCCTGTCAGCTGATGGTTCAGAATCGTGGGTGGCAAGCAAGGCAACCCAGCAACCACATCCTGATAGTATGGCCACTCCGTGGGATCACTCAAATCGAGCGGGTAATCATCCAAACTTGTTGTCATTTCGAGGTCCGTAATCAAAATCCCAGCGTTCAGAACCGTCATCTTGGCTGGCACGACAACTGCGACCGCACCCGAAGGCAACTCGTAAATCCTGGCGAAGCCATGCTGGATTTGCTCTAAGATAAGCCTGTCGGGTTCGGGCGAAGCATCGTCGGCGCACCCGATCGGAATGCCCATCTGTTCAAGCCGCAACAGGCGGGCACGGTGTTGTTGATCCTCGGTTTTGGTAAGTCTCAATTTTCGTGTTGTCATTTTCCCCTCCAGCTTTTGAAGTCAAGCAAAGAAATCGTTCATAACCTCCATACAGGGACGATATCTTCCATTTTCCTGCTGTCACTTCTGCGGACGAGCCGCAATTCGCAATTTGTTCAGAGGACCTTCGACAATATAACTGTCCTCCCACAACTGAGCTCCTCCTTCGACCGTCATTAACCCGTCAGCGCCGATTTTTCTGGTCGCCAGATCAGGAGGAGCGCTTTAATTGCGGGAGTTGTTGTCGTGCGGTGCATGCTAGAGCAGGGATAAATTCCATCGTCAACGAGCTTGGTCCTCAGGCGGGGTCCGCTCAAATGGGGTTGGTACTTTTGAAAACACAGAGAACAACAGAGAACAGAGGAGTCCCGAGCGAAAAAATCCAGCTATGCTTGGTGCGAGGAAGCTTCAGGGAGACGGCAGTCAGCAGGGACTCGCGTGCCCCACTTCCGCTGATTCTTGCAGGAGGCGCGATTCAGCACATTGACCCACGCCAAAGCACGGGAGTAGCCATGTTGCTGAGTGTAGTCCAGAACCGGCTTGGCGACTGCGAACTGCAGGCCGCGACGGCGAAACGGCTTGAGCACCAGCGTGTCATACTGGATGACTTCATTGGCGCGGGGCAGAGATTCAGGCCAAGTTCCGTTACGCACGTCTCGGTAAAACTTATGTGGCTCAGAACATAACCGTGAATGAAAATTCTCGTTAAACGAAACTACGGCTCTGGCGAAAATTTTTTAGTTTAACGAAGACCTTGCCGTTTGTCTTGTCAATAAATAACAGAACTACGTTACTTTGGTAACCCAACTCCTCGGTCCCCGATTAGAGATACCTTTTCGTACCCGGCCTCTAAGCATAAGCTAGGCGCGTTCCAGACAGACCCGACGATAAAAAGAGGAAAACCTACAGGCAGGCATGCCTTTTCCTCTTCCAGGTCCCAAGTCCCAGCTCGACTGGATCGTTCGGCTCTAGTTGCGTCGAGGGCAGATGCGCGTGCAGCGTTGTGCGCTTGCAGTGATCCTGCTTGCGGTTCCGATGTTCGTTTCGGCTACCTCCTATGTCGTGCCCACCACAACTCTGGCGGCACAAACCTCCAACAACACGAGTACCGCAAGCGGATTCACGAGCCAGACGAATGGCAACCGTGGGCCCGGCAACATAAGCAAGATGGACGTACACTCGCTGCTTTATGCGGGAGCGACGACGAAGGTTTACGCCGCCCTCATGATGTGGTGGGGACAGTCGAGCCACATCAATATCGGGTACAGTTCTACCGATCCGGCCCAAATCAAGCTTCAAGTTGAGGACATGATCAGCCGCGGCATCAACGGAGTGATCATTGCCTGGTACGGTCCGAACAACGCCATCGATCAGGCTACGAAACTGCTCATGGCGGAAGCCGAGAATCATCCCGGCTTCACCTTCGCAATCATGATCGATCACGGTGCGATCCTGTGGGATTCCTGCGCGGGCTGCACTCCGCAACAGGCATTGACCGCGCAAATGCAGTATCTGGAACAAACATATTTTCATTCGACGGCATACATGACTGAGGGAGGTGTGCCGGTTGTCACAGATTTCGATATCGATCTCAACTACACCATCGACTGGAATGCGCTGAACGCCGTCTTAAGCACGCACCCTCTGTTTCTATTTCAAAACGGTAGCGGTTTCAGCCACGTTCTGAGCGGGGGCAGCTATTCCTGGGTGATGCCGACTACGGCCGACTACGGAGCCTCTTACCTCTCCAGCTTTTATGGCACGGGAATGTCGTTTCCCACTGAACAGACCGTAGGAGCAACCTATAAAGGATTCAACGACACGCTGGCCTCCTGGGGTTCCAAACGCATAATGGGACAGCAATGCGGCCAGACCTGGGTAAAAACATTTTCCGAACTCAATGGTCTTTACAGCGCCGGGAAGCAGTTACCCAACCTGCAACTGGTGACCTGGAATGACTATGAAGAGGGCACGGAGATTGAATCCGGGATCGACAATTGTGTAACGCTGTCGGGCTCAGTAGCCGGAAACAACCTGCAGTGGGCCATTAGCGGAGATGAAAGCACGGTCGATCACTATACGGTCTACATCAGCACCGATGGTCAGAATTTGATGTCGTTGACAGATATGGCGGTCGGGCTCCGCTCCCTCAATTTGTGCGGTTTTCCGATACCCGCGGATAGCTACACTCTCTTCGTACAAGCCACGGGCAAGGCGAGTATGGCGAATCAGATGAGCGGCGCCCTCAGTTACAGTCCTTCGTGCGCCCCGCCGCCTCCTCCTCCGCCGCCCCCGCCACCGCCGACTCCACCACCGCCGACTCCACCACCGCCAACTCCACCGCCGCCGACTCCACCGCCGCCGACTCCACCGCCGCCGACTCCACCGCCGCCGACTCCACCACCGCCGACTCCACCGCCACCGACTCCACCGCCACCACCGCCACCGCAGCCGACGCCACCACCGACGCCCCCAAGTCTGTCTCTAAGCGCATCTCCATCGTCCGTTACCATTCTCGCCGGGCAATCGGGAAATTTGACGGTCACTGCGAGTCTACAGTCCGGAACGTTCAGCAGCCCGGTCTCGCTCTCTTGCGCTGGCCTGCCAACGGGATGGGGTTGCTCGTTCTCGCCAGCCAGTATGACCATGGGCTCGACTCCGGTGAATTCCAGTCTCACGATTGCTGCCGGTTCCGCCACAGTAATGAATTTACCCTCCTCGCGAAAATCGATGCCGCTCTACGCCACGTGGCTGCTGTCCCTGGGGATAGCTGGGTTTGCTTTTATGGGCATTCCACAAGGCAGGCGCAAGGTCCGGGCGCTCGCCATTTGTGCCGTGATAGGCATGGGAATAGTCGCGACGTCTTGCGCTGGGGTTAGTTCTGCGACCAAGGCCACGCCGGTTGCCGCTCCGACTCCCACTCCCGTGACCTACGCCGTCACGATTAATGGGAGTTCCGGATCCAGTCAGTTTTCCACGAGCGTCAACGTAATCGTTCAATAACGCTCTTTATCGAAGAATATTATCGAGCGATCTTTCCTGACGATTCTTGGAAGCCTTCGGGATTATTCTTATCCTCTCCGTCCTCGGGAGCTGCGCCGGGGCGCGAAAACACAGAAGCAGGGACGGCCGTCCACCAGTGATTCACTCGCCCTTTGTCCGCACGGCCCCAGGGAACACTCAACAGAGGCCTAGGGTCGTACCTCCAGCCATCAGTTCGGTGTTCAGCCTCCGATAACCGTAAGCCCTGCCGCCAAGTCCCGCAATCTGTTTTCAGAGCACAAAACCGAGCACAGAAGGCGGAACATGAGAGCTATTCACGGCGCACAACAGCATTCGGCGGCGATTCCCACAGAACTTCTGGTTTGTATTCGGCACCGATGATTAGAGCAACGAAAAAGGGTGGTAGGGACAGAGGATAAGATGAAATTTCATCGGATACCTAGCGCCACGTCGTCTACTTATTGCAAAATCAGGGGCGGGGTTCCTAGCGTACTGACTGCAGGGTAAACCGCTGGCCGCACTCGGACACTCCACCTACTGAAAGTCGATGCGACGGACTCTATCGGGCAGGATCGGAAACAGAGCGCCACCGGAACTAGCTTTCATCCTGATCATTGCGGAAGATCAACGACAGCTACGTGGGGACCGTGCACTCTCCTAGGCAAAAGAAGGCGACTCATGAAAAACCAGCCCGGTTCGCTAGGTCCGCGCGAACAGCAGATCGTTGAACTGCTCTTGCAAGGTTGCGGCAACGCCGAAATTGCACGCGAATTGGAGATGCCGCCTAGAACGGTGAAGGCGCACTTCAATCGGTTATACCTCCGTTTTGGAATTAGCGATGGAATCAAACGAGTCAAACTCGCGACCCTGATGTACCGGAGGTCGAAAAGTTGTGTTCAATAGTGTGTTCAATAAGCGCCACTAGTGCCACTTTCTGCCCCGGATATTCTGCATTGACCAACGCTATGCCTGCAGCTTCCCAAGCTAGATGTCGCCGGTTCGATCCAGGTCCCCCGCTCCAACAACTCCTCTTTCGGCACGATCCGATTGGAATCGCGTTTGAGAACGAGAATACCGATGAATACGAACCTGAGGCTAGTACCATCTTGATCCGACTCCGAGCCTGCGAATCTGCCTACGATGTGCACCGCGTCGTGCATGAGGAGTTTGTTCGGTAGTTCGACGCGCAGGGAACGCTGGTCCAGAGGAACGGTAGGCGGGGATTGCTTCGGAGATTTGGCAGTTGTGGCAACGGTATCGACAGCGCAGGCCAGATGCGTCGCATAATTGACGTAACATCGCCTTATTACTCATTGACCCTGGGCTCGGGGTTTTGAGTGCTATCGCTCTGATAACGTCAACCAGAGATTGCTTCCTGTCTGCCTGTCACTCGCTCGGAATCGGGCTCGGGAAGGTCGAAACAGCCTCAGTTTTAGGGCTTCTTCTTGATCCGGCAGAGATAGCGGTAGGAAAACCTGCCACCCAGCTAAGTCCCTGATCTGCTGAGCGTCCCACAAGTGCTGAAAAAAGGCCCTGCCATTCCGGCAAGGCCTAAGCACAGGGTGGCCGTGTCACATGCTGTGACAAGGCTCACTTCCCAACATATCCTTTGGGACTGCCGACACCCGTGCAGGGATCCCACTTGGTTGAGGCAATGTAACCATCATAGAAGCCGCAGAGGCCATAAGAGATGTCATTATAGTCTGCAGCATAGTTCGTCGACGATGCGTAGGCATTGTAGATGGTGGTGAGTTCGGCACTGCTTGAGGTGGCAAAGTGACCGGCCCCATTCACGATGCCGGCCCAGCTAGGCGACGAAACACTGGTGCCGCCGAATACATACCAGCAGCAGCCAGTGGTGGCATTGTGGTCATAGACCCAGACCCCGGTGTGGGGGTTGGCATCGGAGGAGACGTCGGGCACAAGGCGATGTGTCGCACTCGGCAAGACGCTCTGGTAGCTTGGGCGTGGTTCGTATGCGCTCAAGCCCCCGCCGCCATTCTCCCACGCAGCTTCGCCGATGAAGTTGCCGAATGTGGTGCCACGATTAACTCTGCTAGTGGTGGTGCCGCCGACGGCAACAACGCTCGTGGAAACGCTGGGATATTCGGTCCCAGCCGAATCGCCAGTCGATGCAAAGTAAACGATCCCTGTCGTCTTGAAGTGCGAGTCATATGCGGTTTCGCCGGAGAACTCGGACCCACCCCAGCTGTTGGAAATTTCTCCGCCGCCAGCCGCTGCAACCTGTTTGCTGGCGCAGTCCTCGGCGACTAACAGATCAGTAAACGAATTCGAAGCCGCCTCCACCAAGAAGATTTTGGCCTTGGGCGCCATCGCGTGGGCCCATTCAATATCCAGCGCCTGCTCTCCCTCCCATCCTGCGTTGTTTCCTGGATCGGAGCCTGCACAACCGCCAGTGCCGCCGGCGAAAATTACCTTGAAGGTAGTTGAGGTCACTGTGGGAAGACCGAACTGCGCAGAGAATGCATTCAGATCAGCCATCGCGGTTGGGTAGTCATACGCGTCAACGATCCCGATGGCCTTGCTGCCGCCGCTGGGATTGGTTTTGAAGGTGTTCGGATTGCAGCCCGTTGCCGGGGTCACCGAGTGATAAAGACAGGCAATCGAAGCTGGTGTCTCGAAGGCATAACCGGGGAAAGGAGGCCCAGATGGAGTCATCAAAGCGGCCTCGGGCAAGGCATAGCCATTCGGTTCAGCCCCAAATTTCATCCGATCTGCGGGCACAAAAATTTGGTAGGGTGTGTGCGCACGAATCCCGACGTCCTCAGGGCGCTCGATAGCGGACTCAGGGATGACCACTCTGCCCTTGTGGGCTAATGACGGTTCTTCCTGCGCGGGCGTGGAAATGGCAGTGCCCAAGATCAGTAGAGCGACAGCGGTGAACACAGTTGCACGTTTCATTCGTAGCTTCTCCTCATTGCGGTTGGGGTACTGCGCGTTCGTAAGAGATTGGGGTTTGCTCGCCTCCTGGGGAGTCGTCCCACAGCAGAGCGGCCCTGCGGTGAAAACTCATCATTTCGGGCCGGAATTTCCTTCTTAGCCCATTAACGGCTGTGATTATCCCCCCCTCCCGGTTAGCGTCAATGCGAAAGAGTTTTTATCCTGATCGCCCCCTCCGATACGAGATTCCGAACCAGAGCAGCCGAAAATCCGTCATTTGCGGCCCACTTTTGCGACACTTCTAAGAAAGTCGCTTGTAGGGCTTCCTAGCGCGATTTTATTTTTGCGAATTTCGCGGGAAGGAGTTTTTCAACAGCCACGCCTGTTATCACCAACTACGCTTAGTTCGCGGAGAATCCAGGCCGCGACGTGCGAAGGGCGCGTCTAGCTTTGGCATAGTCTCCGGTATGGCTCCTCCAGTTGCTCGAGAGCGTTCCGATTGCCCAGAACACCGCGAAGATCAGAAATAGCTTGCTGCCGGGAATGCCTAGTCTCCATGCGCAGACGGTACTCAGGGTCGGAACTACTGCCGAGGACGTCACTCCTGCCGACCACATGATGGCCTGGGCCGTCGGACTGGCTTTCTGCATCGAGGCTTTGTCAGTCTGCACACCAAAGAATGGGAGATGCTCGAACGCCCAACGCATGCCAGCGGGGTAGCCTCCGGGATTGCCGGTTCCTCCGACGGTGTAAAACGCGAAGCGAATGCCGAGAAGGCGCCCGACTGTCCAGTGCGCGATACCGTGGCAGAAGAAATAGAGGAGGAGCCAGGCGGCAATCATCGTTGGTGTGCCGATGGCGGCAGGCTTTGAGTGGGCGGATCGCGCCACAGCGAGAGCGGCACACGCGGCTACGATTCCCGCGATCTGCACCATGTTTCCGACAACGATCGAAAGGCGGCCGAAGATCTTTCTTTGCGGGAGCGAACTTGACGCGTTCATATTTGCCGCCGCGTTTCGAGGCGGGAATTCCAGTGGGATCAGTGTCTCACCTTTATCCGTACTGCCGACATTGCTCTTGTGGCGACATAGGTACAAGCCTGTGCCTGTTGCGGGCGGCTACCACTGTGCTCCGCCAACGGTTCGCGTGCACTCTCCTCAATGAGTGTAAAGGGCTGTTGAAAAACCCCATTTTTCTGAAAACAGCCAAAATTTGGGGGATAGAAAATGTCTACGCAAACCGAGAAAGTCGTTTGTAGGGCATCCTGACGCTTTTCTATTTTTGCGAATTTCGCGGGAAGGAGTTTTTCAACAGCCACAGGCGATATTTCAACAACTACGCTGCGGGTGAGCGCCTCGCGCGGTGGTCGCCCGTTCTAGTTTCCCGCATGGAGCTGTAGATACTGCGGGCTTGGCGGGCAACCGAAATGGTTCCAAGAACCAATACAAGAACGGCCACTATGGCAGCTCCGATGTTTAGCGCGGTGTGCGTAGGGGCGTATTCACCTAGACCTCCGTCAGCGCCGCGCGCCGGTGGCATAGGTTCAAACGAAAACGATCAGAAGCGGCCAGCCCAAATCCTGTACGCGAGACCGATCAGCGCGATGGCGATGAAGATGTAAGGCCAGAAGCGCGCAATCCATTTCAGGATGGTCATATGCCAATCCTAGCGCTTCCGTCCAAAATACATGATGTAGGGTATCGAACCTTCGTTGCATCTGTAGCAGCCTTAGGTGATACCTGTATGCACCGGCGGCTCGAAGACAAAATCCGCGAACTCTGCACCCGGAGCATCACAGCGCGAGAAGACGAATTGGCAATCATCGCAGATCTCAGGGCAGCGCTCCGTGAACACGTCGAGCGCGTCAGAAACGCTATCGCGGGCACGAACTTCGCCAAACGCGAAGAATAGGTTGCGGCTGGAGCGGCGCTCCAGGCAACAAGAGTCCCGAGAAATTCGGTTGGTGCCAGCGCAGGAAACGTCGGAGAGAAAACGGAAGTCTGGATGACTCGGCCTGAATAGTTCTACATCATCGATTGCGGGGTCATTGAGTGTAATCGCGAGTGGCTGTTGAAAAACTCCTTCCTGCGAAATTCGCAAAAATAAAAACGCGTCAGGATGCTCTCCACCTGATGATGCGACGCGGACGGAAAACCGCCAAGGTAGCGATGGCCCGCAAGCTGGCGGTTCGCCTGTACTGGATGATGCGTCAGGAATGGGACTTTCAGCAGTGGAGCAAGCTCGGTTCCCACGCGGGACAGCCCGGAAATCGCCATGGTGTGCAGTAGAACACCGAGTTATTGATTGAGCGTCCCGCTCCTCTATAACTGAGGAGTTCGAAGTAGTAATCATGATCGCAGTTGCAGACCGAAGAGATGCATGGGTCGGACCGAATGTCCTGACCTGAATGGATTACGAGCGAGCCGTGGTTGGAACAGCAATTTTCATCGAGAGCGAAATGGTGCTCTTCACGGAGTGCATGCAGCAGTGCGCTCGAAAACTGCTTCACACCGCCGACATTGTCAGAGAGGCGATGTTACAGCAGTCTGAATGGCAGACTCCTGTCGGTCCGCAAAACATGCAAAGGGCATCTCGTGCCCGCCTGGCGCCGATGGGTTTGATGAAAAGAATTGTTAGAGCTGTTAGAGGCTACCGCTTCGGCGGATTTGTCCCAGGGGCTGGGCGGTCGCGGGGCTGACGGAGTTTGGAAGATCAGGCAAACTAGGTATTGCGACATAGGATTTCGAACCTAGCGGAACGATTCGAGCGTGTCAAGTCTCTCCATCACTGGTCGGTAAAGCCTGTGGTTGTAGACTCCCCGTCAAACGACGGTGGGGTGCAATCTATTCGAAATACAGAACCTCTCGGCACGTTTGGCTGTATAGTGGTGCCGCTTGTGAAGCCGAAAGGGAATTCCGTATGAAGAACCCCAGAAGGATTGCCTGGCTTTGCGTAACTTACATGATCGCTACAGCCGCCGCTTTGGCGCAGTCAATTGGCATATCGACGTCGTCCAATCCGTACAGCGAGAGAAGTAGCGGCGCATCGACCGTGAGTGCCACAAGCCGAATTCCAACGACGCCCGTCGAGCCGAGCGCGACGCCTCCCAGCGTTACGGTCACGGTCTCTCCCAAGCGTGCCGCGGTAACGGTGACTACCCAGACGCAGCAGTTCACCTCCTCGGTCGTGAATTCCTCCTGGAGCGTGGACGGCGTGGTGGGAGGAAACGCAACCCATGGAACGATCAGCGCCAGTGGTCTCTATACGCCGCCGGCGACTGCGGGTACTCATATCGTCAGGGCGACCAGCGGCACCTCGGCGGGCTCTGCCATCATCGCTGTTACTGACCTGGCGGCCGTCCTCACCTACCACAACGACCTGGCACGCGACGGAAGCAATGCCCGTGAGTATGCACTAGCCCCCTCGACGGTCACCACGGCAACTTTCGGCAAGCTGTTTTCCTGCGCGGTGGATGGCGCAGTTTATGGGCAGCCGCTGTGGATGCGGGGATTGAGCATCGGCGGCGGGATTCACAACATAATCTTTGTGGCCACGCAACATGACAGCGTTTACGCCTTCGACGCCGACGCCCGTCCGTGTGTGAACTATTGGCACGTCAACTTGCTGGATACATTGCATGGGGGAACCGGTAATGAGACCCCCGTTGCCTGGAACGATGTGGGCAACTGCTTCGGGGATATTTATCCCGAGGTTGGGGTGACGGGTACGCCGGTGATTGATCACATCACGAGCACGGTCTATCTGGTTAGCGCGTCCGAAAAGAACCGCATCAGTTCGGGAAACTGTTCGGGTTCGTCGGCCACGTTTTATCACCGTCTGCATGCCCTGGATTTAGCCACGGGAAACGAAAAATTCAACGCTCCGGTAACCATTGCCGCGTCCGTTCCCGGAACCGGTGACGGATCGTCGGGAGGCATGGTGAGTTTCAACTCTCAACTGCACCACCAGCGGTCGGGACTGGCGCAAGGCGGAGGAAAAATATTTGTGACTTTTGCCGCACACGAGGATGCGACTCCTTATCACGGTTGGGTCATCGGCTACAAAGCGTCGGACGTGCAGCAGCAAAGCGCAGTGTTCAACACCACGCCGAACGGACTGAACGGGGCCGATGGCGGCATCTGGGCCGGAGGCGGCGCGCCTGCGATCGATAGCGGCGGAGACATCTACGTTACGACCGGGAACGGAGTTTTTGACGAGGCTCCTCTGCTGCCGAATAGCGACTACGGAGACAGTATCCTGCGGCTGCACTCGGTGAACGGGGGCACGCTGAATGGCTCTAATTTGAGCGTGGCCGGGTGGTTCACTCCCTATGACCAGGCGACGCTGAACCAGTTCGACGGTGACTTGGGTTCGGGCGCAGCGGTCCTTCTGCCGCTTCAAACCTCGGGCGCCGGCCCTAAACATCTGTTGGTGCAGACTGGCAAAGAAGGGATCGTTTATCTCATCGACCGCGACAACATGGGGCAATTCAATCCCACGAACAACAATCAGATTGTGCAGAGCTTTCCCGGCCCGGCGAATGGTTTGTGGGGCACTCCCGCGTTTTGGCGAAACAATTTGTATACCGGTGGACAGCGAGATTCTCTGAAGGAGTTCACCTTCAATCCAGCCACGGAATTGTTCAATCCAACGGTTGCTTCGCAGTCCGCGCAGGTTTTCGGCTATCCCGGAACTATCCCGTCAGTGTCCTCGAGAGCAGGAGCTCATGGCATTGTGTGGGCCATTGATGCCAGCTTGTACGGTTATGCCAGCCCTAACGCCGGCGTTAACTGCTCTGCCGTGCCTGTGCCTTCGGCATGCACCGGGCCTGCAATTCTCCATGCTTATGACGCGACCAATCTGGCCGTTGAATACTGGAACAGCTCAATGGCCGCGAACAATCGCGATCAGGCTGGCAAGGCCGTGAAGTTCGTTCCCCCAACGGTGGCAAATGGCAAGGTATACGTGGGCACGCGCACCCGCATTGATGTATACGGACTACTGCCGAACTAAGCGAACGTCTTATTCTTCGAGAACACTGCACTCTATTTCGGTGCTCCCGACGTTGATTCGGTGTACACTCACCTGCGCGCCAAGGGGCCAGGGCTGTCTTTGATCGTTCAGCCGGCACGGTGGACAGTTTCCTGGGCGAGCATGCGGTGCGAGATTTGTCTGCTGAGGAGGCAGTGCAGGCATTGAGGCTGCTCGAAATGCAGCGGCATCTCATGCTGATGTACACCAGTTGCGGATGGTTCTTCGATGAGCCGACGGGACCAGAAACGGTCCAAGTCCTTCAATATGCCGGCCGAGCCGTGCAGTTGAGCGAGCAGTTATTCGGTGGCGAGCGCGAGGAGCAGTTCCTGATCCGGCTGGAGAAAGTTTGGAGCAACATTCCCGAGTTCGGCAATGGCCGAAGTATCTACGAGAAGTTTGTCAGACTTGCGATGTTGGACCTTTGCGGCGTGGCCGCGCACTACGCCGTCAGCTCACTTCTCGACGGCTACCGTGATTCGAATTCGATGTACTGCTATCATGCGCGCCTGCAGGAAGTGCATCTGTTGGAGAAGGGCAGGACTAAACTTGCGATTGGATGTGCCCGGATCACCTCCCGTACCACGCGCGGCCAACTGAAGTTTAACTTTGCGGCACTGTATTTGGGAGATCACAAGCTTGTTGCGGGCATTCGCCCGCGACGTGGCAGCGATGGATTTCGATCATTTGTTGAGCAGGCCAGCGTGACGTTTTCGGCTGGAGATCTTGCCAGGTGCTCACTCCTAATTGACCGGCAGTTTCGAGGCGCTACGTACTCGCTAAAGTCGCTGTTCCGTGATGAACGGCAGCGAATTGTGAAGCGGATCGTCAATTCCACCCTGGCTGACATTGACGAGATATATGCTCAGGTCTGTGGAGGGCCGCTTCTCTGACAATCGTCTTCGTGTGGTCCCTTTGCGCATGAGACAAATTATGCCAACGAAGGCAGCCGCCTCACAGTGGCGGCGGCCTTCTTGGAAATCACGGCTCTATGTCAATGGCACTAGCGTTTGGCTTCGTCCGCATCTTCGGCCAGATCACGCATAAACTGGAAGAACTCCGGCGATTGACCGATGAAAAGTCCGTCGTCCGTAAGCCCCTTCAGTGCACCCATGGCCGCGCCTTCAGTGGCCGTGGGACGAATGATTGAAACCGGCGGGAAGTGTTTGAGGAATACCGTCGGTTCGGGCATGATCAGGTTCGTCTGAAAATCTTCGCCACCAAAGGGCGGGGAATTTAGATCGGGGAAGGTTACCTTGACCCCGGTTACGGGATCGACCACGTCCATCAGATGCGGTGCGTTGCCTGCCTTATCGTGCCAGGTCTGGAAGTGGCAGATCTCTGTTCCCCCAATGGCCAGAACGATACGCAGAACTTCCACATTGGTGACCCTCTGCGCCAGTTTTGGGTAGAGACTGGTTCCACCTTGCTCGATAAAAGCAAAGTGAAATCCCGCAGTGTTGACGACGGCCTGAATGAAGTTGGCATCGGCAGTGTCAGCATTCGTTCTAGGAATCGCGGTATGCTGACCAACTTCCAGCGTCGGGATGGCTGGAGCAGTCTTGTTCCCGAAGTCAGGATTCTTGGTACGACTGCGGTAGCGAGTCCACCAGGTGGTATCGACGGTGAGCTGCGTCAGGTTTGTGATGCGGCCGAACTGATTCGCGCCGGTCGCTTTGCTGCTGGGCAAAGTCCGGAAGCGATCGAGGTTGACCGTGTCGGCACCCTTCGACTTCAGATAGGCATTGATGAAGACTTCGTGGGTCAACTCGTCTTCAGTGTTGTCGTGAATGTACTGTGACATGTCGGCGTCGAGCGGTATAAGGTCCTGCATGTACACGGGGTTCCCGCCGGTTGGCTTTGCGGGATAGCCGGGAATCAGCTTACTGGCGAGCTTGGAGACTTCATCGTCCTGGCTCCCTCCGAGTTCTTGATACTGCAGCCAGAGGTCGCTTTCGATGATTTCCGCGGCGGCGAGGAAGCGCAGAATCGCGGCGTCGCCTTTGGTGAGAGAGCCGCTGCGTTCGTCTTCGGCGTGCGCTTCTCCTAAGGAAATGGTGCCCAGGAATCCACTTGCGGAGATGGCTGCGCCGGAAACACCTAGGCCTTTCAGGAAAGAGCGTCGCCGGATCTTGCGCGATGAGTCAAGGTTTTCTTCGTCTTTCGTGGGTTGACTGGTTTTGGGTGGCGGAAGGGTGAGCGAGGATTTCTCCTTGTTCATAATGCTACGCTCCAATTCTTCTCAGGGTGAGGTAGCGCGATCGAGGCAGGGGACTTCAAATCAACGCGGACCGAGTTTAGGTTGCGAGCCCGATGACTGTGTCATGGAAGCGTCGGCGGCTTGTAAAAGGTTTGTCTCCTACTGGCGCTTTATGTACAGGGCTGCGAGCCATTCGAGCCGGAATGTCCCACCTCCGCTACGCACTCCACTTGTGCGAAAGCTGTTGTCCACTTTGTTCCAAAAACCTCGACAATCTGGTGTCGTCAAGCGATTGAGCTGTAACGGTCAAAAATGTTTATCGCGGCCTCTTGGCCGGAATCCCCTTGGCGCTTGCTAGCACTCGCCTTCTGCACAGCTTCCTATTAAGAGTACAGACCCACTCTCTTTGATCGCCGTTGTTTTGCTGCTGGGAATGGTTGCAGCAGTCGCGGGGTTCATTCCCGCACGGCGTGCGGCCCAGATCGATCCGATGGTGGCGCTGCGCTACGAATAACCCGTCAGTCAACAAGTGCGACCCTACTCTCCTGCCTCGTCGATTCTCTGCGCTTTCGCTGCCCGGAGTTCAGCTTTGCGGGAGGCCTTCTTCTTAGCGGATCGGGACTTTGACACGGCAGCCTTGGCGCGCTCGATGGTGGTGATTTTGACTTCTTACAGGATTTTGCGGATTGCGTAGTTCGTCGGTAGATTGGGAAACTGCCTGGCATGACGAAAGGGAGAGTCTACAAAGCAAGCACTCTCCGTCCGTTGTCCGACTTGTAGTGTTGTTCCCGGTGAGAAATGTAAGCTGAGCACCGGGGGCCTGTGGCTGTTGAAAAACTCCTTCCCACGAAATTCGCGAAAATAAAATCGCGCTAGGATGCCGTACAAACGAGGTTCTGGTTTTCCTAGACATTTTCTATCCCCCAATTTTGGGTATTTGGGACGGAAAGCAACCTCTCTCTTCACACACAAAGGGGGGCTCTGAGACCATCTCTTTCCCTTCTCCCCCCAACCGTTTGACGGGGTAATACCTGGTTGAGGGGAAAATGCTACACCCCCTGACCTTTGGAGTGTACGCGTAGCTCGGGATCGCGCGTAGAGCGCGGGCGCGGGGAGCGGGAACAGTGGGTTAGGGTTGGGCATGATTCCCTGTGACAAGATACACAGGTTCACCCGCAAAGGCCCCTTGAAGCGCGATGTCTGCGTGTTCTTCTAGCATTCGCCGAACCACCCAGTCGCGGGTTCCATTGATTGGACCGATGACATAGAAGCGCGGATAGACGCTCAGGAGAGACGACAGATCACGGATTGGAAGACGCGTCCAGCGACGAAGCGCCCTAGTGCACAGAAGCTCAGTGTTGTGGTGGAGTATGCGGACAGAACTTGGGTCGGTTGCATATACACAGCGTGTACGTAAAGATGCTGGGCCGTGCGCTTCTACGCGCAAAAGAAGTTCGATATCGCTCGGTACGATTGGCAACGATGGTTGTGACGAGAAGATGCTTACGTCCGCCAATATTGATGCATCGCCCCCAAGGGGTAAAGATGACAGCTGGCGGTATTGTAGAAGCGCCGCACACCCACCAATTATTAACACTGACAAGCCCATCCAAGCGGCGCTTCGGCCCACGGCCTTGCGAATTGTGAGCGACACCAGAAAAAGGAGCCCGATGGTGCAAAGTAGTACATAGCGCGGTTTAAAACTGTGGGAGACAAACCTTCCGACGAGAAATCCGGGGAAAGGTGTGAGAGCGAGAAGGACCACGCATATAAAGACCGACGAGGGAATTGAAGGGTGCTCCAGTTCGGATGGCGGCGTGCCGAACATAAACCGGGCCAGGGCTAAGATGACCATCAAGACGGTCAACGGTACGAGGCACGGCTGCATTACTAGTTGGAATGTGTTAAAGATATCCCAGATGTATGCTCCCCTCCAAGGCAAGGACTGATACTCCGAAGCGGCCTTCAACAAGGGAAGGTAAGCAACTAGCGTCGTTCCGCCCGCGACCAACGCGGCCCAGACTCCGACATCAATTTTGCGCGTCTGCCAGGTCCGAACAACCTCTCCAAAGACGAGCGGAACCAGCACCAGGCCACCGAACCAGTGGCTCCCAACGGCAATTGCAACTCCCAAAAACAGCCCCGATAGTGCCAGCTTTCGGGTGGGCTGGGTGTCAACGATATTTGACCAACACAAGAGAGCCAGGGTGTCTGCGGCCAATACGAGCGCGTATGGGCGCGCTTCATAAGCATAGTGGAAGGTTCCACATGCAAGGCAAAGCGCCAGAACGGCCAGCCCCGTATAAACATCTGCGTACTTGCGGACGAAGCGATAGAGCAGGAGGCTCATGAGCGTGTAAGCGAGCACAGACGGTAGCCGAGTAACGAATTCCGTCGGCCCAAAGATGCGCAGGAAGTACAGGACCAGAAAGTGAAAAAGAGGGGGATCCACTGAGAGCGGAGCTCGCTTCATCAAATTCCACAGCGCACTGGGCGAACCGGCCAGGGCGGTCTGAAGGACAAGGTATTCATCCATCCAGAACGGCCGACGCCATGCAAACAGCAAGGAGAACGCAGTAATAAAGATGAGCGAGACTGACAAGACAAGATTTTCCTGCCGCCGGATGAGGGAATCCAATATCGACAGTGCGGTGCCCAAGCGGCGGGCTACTGAGGCGGGTCGATCCAGTACTCGGCCCGATGCGGCCTGCACAGCAGGTTCGAGAGCGGCCAATCTCGATAACCTTCCTTCTGGGGGAAGGAATTAATGGGCGAACTCTACTATTCCCCCCGCCTGATGTCAATTTCTCTAGTCGCCCCGTGCTAGCGGTGCATGGCGCCCAGAAGACGGAGCCGCAGCAGAGCAGAAAACGACCACGCATCAAAGGCCAAAAACCGAAATCGCATTGACCGCTTTGTTAGCATTTTCCCTTTTTAATCCACTTTGGTCTATCCTGAGGAAGCGAGGGATCCCGCGCCCCGTTGCACTCAGTATGTTCAAGCCCCCGTCGACTTCTAGAAATGGCAATGAACTCTTGTCGACCTTTTTTTTAAACAGGCTCGGTCGGAGGCGGAGTTAAGATGCACCTATGCGGGAGAAAGAAATCTTGCGCCGCCGAAGATTGACCAGGTCGATCAGGAAGAGGATCACCTCGTACTACATCGAGAGCGAGCAAAAGGAAATCGCAGCCGCTGCCGCCAGCCAAGGGGTCAGCCTGAGTTCCTTTGTCGCCTCCGCCGCCCTCAGAGAAGCCCGAAAAATCAACCCTCAAAAACGATCTGAATAGGCAAAGAAAATATTGACTGCGTAACTTTAATAGCGCTACAATAGTGACGTCACTATAGCGTCACAAATTAAGAGCTATTCGAGCCAACGAAGGAGCGATGCATGAAACGAGGGTCGGGAGCTTTTCGAATTAACAAACGAATGGCGGAGCAACTTTGGGGTAGACTCTCGCCGCAACTCTTGGCCTCACTGAGAGGCCTAACGTCGACGTATGGTCTTTCGATCGGGCGGGGCGACATTATCTGCATAGATGGGCGCTGGTATGTTACCCACGCTGGGCTTGTTACGGTTGTCATCTCGACGTGGCTGTTCGGGAATGCACGCCGAGATTGTCTCCAACTTCTGCGATCCATCCAAGACGTCCGTACGAGGCGGGTACGCAAGCAAAAGACGGATCGGCAAGATGCGCAGTTAATCTTGCGCTTGCTGCTTGAGGATCGTTTCCCGCAGATCTGGGTGCCCAGCTGGGAAAACCGTGATCTGCGGCAACTGCTCTGGCACCGGCACCGCATGGTGCAGGCGCGCACCCGGATCATGAACCAATTGCAAGCCGTGGCCCTCAATGAGGGTCTGCGCTGCGAGAACGCATTACTCAAAGACGGAAACAAGAGTAATCGGATCGACCCCCGCAACCCTGTCGGATCTGTTGCGCGGCAATCAACTCAAGCCGGGTCTAACATGGCGAAACGGGCGTGCGAATGTTGCTGGACCGAGCCCGCAGTTATCTAACGATCGTCAAGACCTGTAAACACGCTCGGAGGGAACTCTCCGGCAATCTTCGGCTGGTCAAGCCTTTTGTACAGAGATTGCAGGTTTCCAGTTAACTCAAAAACTTATCCAGCTCGCTACCCCGCAGGATAAACAACCATCCCCTGTTCGTGCTGCTACCCCCTGTTCGTGCTGCTACCCCCTGTTCGTGCTGCTTTCCTGATGACTGCTCGACGGTATCGTTTTAATAATCAAAATTGCGGCCATCGCAGGAAGGTGAGATATTCTAGCTGTGTCAGCCGGGGCGCAACTTTCCGATCTCTGGCCTTTCTTCCATGCCTCATACCGATTCACTACTGAATGCGAATTTACCTCTGGTGAGCGTGATCATTCCTTTCTACAACGCAGACGATCACATTGGTGCCGCACTTGAATCGGTATTTGCCCAGAGTTTCAAGAATCTTGAAGTAATCGTCGTTAATGACGGATCGCCAAATAATGAGTCCCTGCAACGCGCCCTTCGCCCGTACCTGTCTCGCATCGTCTACATGAGCCAGGAGAACCGAGGGCCGAGCGCAGCAAGAAACCTGGCAATTCGGCGAGCACAGGGGGAACTGCTTGCTTTTCTCGACAGTGACGACACTTGGCTTCCCGAGTACCTCTCCGAACAAACCAAATTGCTACAGGCTTCCCCTTCGCTGGACCTGATCTATTGTGACGCATTCTTAGTGGGGGACCCCGCTGCGGCCGGCAAGACATTCATGCAAATCTGCCCCTCCAACGGGCCGGTAACTTTTGAGAGCCTTTTGGTAGAGGAAACTCAGGTGCCCACCTCGGGGACGGTGGCTCGCCGGCTGTGTGTGATTGCGGCAGGTCTTTTTGACGAACGGTTTCGATGCGCTGAGGATCATGACCTCTGGCTACGTATTGCGTATCACGGAGGCAAAATCGCATACCATCGCAAAGTGCTGGTTCGCCGCCTCGTACGCCCTGACAGCTTGGGCTCTCCTCCCGGAGACCTACTTGCTGGAGAGATCGAAGTTCTGAAGAAATTGGAGCGGGAACTCGTTCTACCGCCCGAAGTCAGTGCTTTACTGGCGAGCAAGTTGCGCAAAGCGGAGGCGCTACTAGATATCATTCAGGGAAAGAGAAGCCTCTTCGCCAATGACTCGCAAAAAGCATATGACTTCTTGAGTCGCGCCAATGCTTCGTCTCCTACCTTGAAGCTTCGCCTTCTGTTGGCCGGCCTGCAGAGGATGCCGCGCCTGACGCTGCGGGCGGCTCGTGTATGGTACCGGCTGACAAGGAATTGACGGAGCGGCCCTGGTGCAAAGCGCAGTGGCGTTGTTGGTACGTGGAGAGAATTAATCTGAACCGCAACCGCGGCGATCCGCTGCTCGCGAGCCTCCGGCGAGCGGCCGCTTTCGTTCATGCTCGCAGCGAAGACGCACTCCCTATCCGACGGTTTGCAAGCGAACCACAGGCCGAAACAGAAACGCAGTATAAAATATGGTTGGCCGGACCCAAGGCCGAAACCCTTGGCTAAGCCTGGAGACAAGGGATGCGAATCCTCGACTTGGGTTGCGGATCGGGACTGGACCTGGCGTCATGGGGCGTGACCGCTTCGGATGAGGTCACCGGCCTCGACATCGACGAAACCCGTCTGGCTATTGCCAGAGTCCGATTTCCAAACCGAACGTATCTGCATGGCGCGGGGGAACGGTTGCCATTCGGGGATGCGAGTTTCGATCGTGTAATTTCTGCGGTTGCGCTCCCTTACATGAACATTCAGAAAGCGCTCGCAGAAATTCACCGCATCCTCGTTCCTGGCGGTGTCGTATCGCTGAGCCTGCATCTCCCAAGTTTTACGCTGGCCGAACTTCGCCACCATGCGTTCCCAAGACCAATTCCCACAATCTTTCGTCTGTATGTGCTGGCGAACGGGGTATGGTTCCATCTCACCGGCAAGAGTGTTGGATTCTTCAAGCGAAGGATGGAGTCCTTTCAGACTGAGCGGGGCATGAGGATTGCACTGAATCGCGCCGGCTTCGTCAATCCTTCCTTCAAGCGCGAACCCGGCCCGGTCGGCGAAAGGTTTATTGTGGAAGCAGCAACTCGAAAGTGATAACACGCCGCCACTGTCGTCTGACGTGCTCGCCGGACTGCATTGTGATTCGGTTTCCTTTCTTTTCTGATGCACTCCCCACGTCATCGATGTTTGTTATCTAATCGGCTGCGGCTGGTAGTCTAGACAGTGTTGGCGCTTTGTGCAAACCTGAAAAATGGATCGAGGGAGCAGCACCGATTCTCAATGACATGGGGCCGGGGCGGATCGCGATCCGTATTTCGTGCTACGGATTCTACCGGATCGGATCGGGGTAGATGAGCCTTAAGATTCTAGCTCTCAAAAACGTGGCGTCGAACTGGGCTGGGCTAGCCGTCAATATTGCGGTCGGCTTTTTTCTTTCGCCCTTCATCCTGCATCATTTGGGAGACGAGGCCTTTGGGTTGTGGGTACTAATCTTCTCGCTGACGGGCTACTACGGCATCTTCGACTTCGGAATCCGCTCTTCTCTCATTCGCTATGTTTCCAAGTTCCAGGCTGTCGGTGACAATGACCAACTCGCGCACGTCGTCAATACCAGCCTTTTTGTCTACAGTCTTATCGCAGTGATCTTGCTGGTGCCGACTGTGCTGGGCGGAATTTATGTGGACCGGCTCTTCAACATTCCAACCGGATTTCTTCGCGAGGCACGCATCTTATTTCTGATGGTGGGATGCTCCTTGTCTCTCGGTTTCCCCCTGGGAATCTCTGGGGGAATTCTTGAGGGTCTGCAAAAGTTCTACCTCATTAACGGCACTAATATTCTCTCGACGTTCGTGCGGGCAGTTTTGATCGTTTATGTTCTCCGGCACGGGTTTGGGCTTCTGACCATCGCTCTGATTACTGTGTCTCTGCCTTTGTTCGCATCAGCAGTTCGAACCGCGATGGCTCACCGGCTCCTGGCCATTCCCTACGGATGGAAATATGTGGACCGGCATTCTTTTAAGCAGATCGCCAACTACGGCTCGGTCACGTTCATGATCATTCTCGCCCTCCAGTTGCGGTTTAAAACGGACGCAGTGGTCATTGGCAGTTTCCTTTCGGCGGCAGCAATTACGTATTTCTCTATTGGCGCGCGCCTGGTCGATTACGCCAGCCAGGTCGTGAGCAGCCTGGCAAACATTTTCACTCCCATGTCCAGCCAGTTTCATGCAACCGGGAACTATGCCCGGCTGCGCGCGATCTTCATTTCCGGAAACCGCGCCTGCGCTCTGGTTATGTTTCCCATAACCGTCATTCTGATTGTATTGGGCAAGTCGATCATCGAAGCTTGGGTAGGGCCGCGTTATGTGTCGAGCTATGTTGTGCTTCTGATTCTTTTGATCCCGTCCGCGCTCTACGAAGCCCAGGCCAGTTCGAACCGGATCTTATTCGGAATGAGCCTGCATAAATCTCTGGCCTATGTGGTGCTTATGGAAGGCGTTGCCAATCTGATTCTCAGCGTCACCCTGGTTCGCCCTCTGGGAATTGCTGGCGATGCGATCGGCACAGCCATCCCGCTTTTGTGTACTTCGGTGTTCTTTTTGCCCCGCCACATGTGCCGACAGCTTGATATTCCAATCCGCAAGTTTCTGGTGGATGCATACTTCTATCCGGTGGTCCTTTGCATCCCCATGACTCTGGTCTTGCTCGTAATGCAGCATTCTTTCTATGCTCATCGTTATCCGCAGTTGTTTCTAAATCTGCTGGCTGGGGTTACCGCATATGGGATCGCTGTTGCATGGTTTGTGGTGACTCGTGAGCCGATTGGCGCCCGCCTGAAGGCGAAGGTGTATCGTTTCTTTGGGCAGACCCGAGAATCCGAGTCCGGACCGGTTTGAGCCAATGATTTCAGCCGTTGTACAAGGTAGTGGGCGAGCACCCAAATATGGCCAGCCTGCGATTCTCTTGGCGATTTTCTTTCAGTTCGAATCGAACCATTGCCTTGAAAGCACTTCGGAACGGACCAAAGCCAGGTGCGACCCCCAAATGACAACTGTCAAGTACCAACGGGCACTTGCCTCCTTTTTAGATATGCCTGACTATTGTTTGTTAGCTTCATTATTCTCAATGTTTGATCAAAAGGCTTGGGTAGAGCTTTGCAGTCAGACTCCGAGATCAAGGCGGGCAGTCCGGCGAAAATGAAGGAGAATACTGGCGTCAGTTCCATCCTGCCAACGAACAGGCTCTATATTTCTGGAGGCCGGCAGCGAAACACGGTATTCCGTAAGCTGGAAGAATGGCAATCGTCCGAGCAAGCTCTCCTGATCGAGCTCGACCCAGCAAAGAATCAATCGAGCGCGTGTGTGGAATACGTTTCACCACCGGAAGTCTGCGCTGAGGAATTGCCGGCTATTTTGTTCAAGTCAGCCTCCCTCCAAGGGAATAAGCTTTATGCCTGCACATCCACCGAGGTGCTGGTGTACGAACACCCATCATTTAGGCTCCTACACTACATTTCTCTGCCCTGCTTCAATGACGTTCATCATGTTTGTCCCACACAACGGGGAACTCTTCTAGTGGCAGTGACCGGGCTCGACATGGTAGTCGAGATCACCACAACAGGAAGCCTGCTGCGCGAATGGAATGTGTTAGGTGAAGATCCCTGGACACGCTTCTCGCGCCAGACGGATTATCGTAAGGTCGCCACGACCAAGCCTCACCTCTCGCACCCCAATCATGTGTTCGAGCTCGACGGTGACGTCTGGGTTACGCGCCTCCAGCAACGAGATGCAGTCTGCCTGAGTACCCCCGGCCCCCGCATCGATATTGCGATCGAGAGACCTCACGATGGATACCTTTTTTGTGACAGAATTTATTTCACCACCGTCGATGGCCACGTGGTCATTGCCAACCGGAAGACTTTGCAGGTCGAAGAGACGATTGACCTGAACCAGATGAGCGGGCAATCTGGTCAGGTCCTGGGCTGGTGCCGGGGCTTGCTTCCCATCGATGAGCGCTGGTTGTGGGCGGGTTTCACGAGGGTCCGTCCCACCAAGTTCATGGAGAACGTAGCGTGGATCAAGAATCGCTATACGGACCCGCACAAAGCCTCCCACCTGGCCCTCTATGATCTTGAGAACGGGACATGCGAACAGGTAATCGAAACGGAACCACACGGAATCGGGGTCGTTTTCAGTCTGCTCCCAGTCCCTGCGGCCGAGGCTGAAACGCCTTCAGGGTCTGGCTTTGATCCCCGATGAAACGGCACATTTGATTCAATTCGAAGCGATTCACTCGCCTTGGAATTCACTGGCTACCGCTCGTCTGCTTTTCCTATCGCAGGGCTAAGGTTTGACTGTCGTTTCCCCAACACGTTCCTGATTCTTCCCTGCAGAGGGGGGATGCGGCCCGCCAGGTTTCTAGCCATCGCGGCGATGTTCTCCCTCAGATTATGCCGGCGGAAAAGGGTGCGATCCAACCGGTATCGATAAATCGGGTTTACAGTTCCGCCCCATTTTCGCAGGAATGGATGTGCACCACCCAGAGAGTATCTTTTTAACCCATGCTGACATGCCCACTCGATGGTTCGCCAGAGCAGGAGGTCGTTGGGCAGGAGTTTCATGAATTCATCCAACGAACAGTTATTCGCGTATTCGATTACACCGCCGGGACAGAAACGAATGCCTGCGGCAGCAACTACCTTGCCTTGATACCGGGCGAGAAATCGGCGGTGATTCCCCCGCATGGAGTGAACTTTTTCGAGGCTGGCAAAGCTTCGGTTGTGATGGATTTGCTTGCGCTCAGTTTTCCGCCATGCGGAATAGACTTCCCAATAGGCTTGCAAGTCTTCAACCGTGGTCTCTTCCGACACTGCGATGCCGTTTCGGATTGCAAGCCGGACATCTCTCCTCCGATTCTTGGCAAAATTGTCGAACAGTGCTTGCGCTCCAGCGCTCAGGTCGAGAACGACATTTCCTTCGAGCTCTCGAACACAGAAGCCAAGCCGCTGAAAGGCTGGCAATGGAGTGGAAGCCCAGCTGTAGAGTGTGATCAAGTTGGCTCCCTTGGCCTCACAAAGGAGACCTTCTGCCAAAATCTCCGTGGTTATAAGCGCGTCAGCCCTTGGATCAAGGCAGATCTGCGGTCGGGACTGCAGGCCAGAAACAACTTCGCCGCCCTCGTGAAGCCCGGTCAGTACTCCGACAATTTTCGAGTCAGTGAAGGCCAGAACGGCAAAAATACGCTTCCCCATCCAATACGGCTCCAGGAAAAACTCTGGGGTATCGTAGTGCGCGGGAAACTCAACCCGGCTTAGAAAATCCCTCCACAGTACCTCGATTTCCGGTCGTGGGAAATCATGCAGGATGAGAAAGCGAGCCTCTTCTAGAGAATGATTACCTTGAACTGGCACCGTCACGCTTTCCGCCTCCATTGCCTGCCTCATAGGCCTGCCCAGCATCGGGCTTTAATCTGATTTCCATCGTACTAGGTACTTTGCTTTCCCGCGGATTGGGCCGGGACGTATTTCGAAAGCTTACCCCACGAGCAGGAAATAGCAGTACAATTGTGCCGCTTCGGCAGGAAAGAGGCTCCATGGCTGTAGCGGGTCGAACGACCCCCGTGCTGGGTCAATGGATTCCGGGGTTGGAAGAACTTTGTTTTTCCTTTGGTGGCAGAACGCTGGCGACAATTCATCTAAAGACATTGACGCTCGAGGTTCCGTTCGTCCGCCTGGGAACCAACCTGAACGATGCCGCACCCTGTTGGAGAGTGTTTCCCCTTGGCGTCGAAGCCGCAGTGGTCCCTGCGCAGCCGATCGAGGCGTCCCCGCCGCGCGTGACCTTACTGCCGGCCATGGTGCGATATACGGGTTCGCCAACCAGCCGCTACTATATCGATCTTCGAGGTACCTTCGCGGAATATCTCCAAAAGTTTAATGCGAAGCAACGTCACAACTTGACGCGTGAAGTGCGGAAATTTACGGAATTCTCTGGAGGCCGGCTCGATTGCCGAACGCTGCAATCTGTCGATGAAATGAAGGAGTTTTATCGGCACGGGAACCAGATCTTTGCGAATTCCTGGAAGGAAGGGGTTGGCGGCCCGGGATTGAGCGGCACCGTCCCGGAAGCCGAAGCGCTTCGTCTCGCAGAAACCGGCCTGGCGCGAGGCTATGTTCTGTTTCACGAGCAGAAACCTGTAGCGTACGCCTTTTGCCGCGGCAATCACAAACAACTTACCTACACACACGTCGGGCTATGACCAAAGATATGCAAAGTGGTCGCCAGGCACGGTCTTGCTCTACCTCCTTTTGCAGCTTTTGTTTGCCGAACATCGCCACGGGCGCCTCGACCTCGGAGAGGCCACGCAGGGGTGCAAATCATTTTTTTCCACGCACTGCGTTCGCTGTGTGCGCGAGATCTATTTTCGGCGCACGCTTCGGAATTTCGCCATCGTAGGCGCCCATTGCGCTCTTACCAAGGCCTGAAGCGAACGATCAAACGATTGCTGATGGGGAAAACGTACCGGCCAGGCCCCTAGGAAACTCCGCGGGTTCCAAAATTATCCGGATAGGAGGCATCGCCGCTTGCGGCGTGGAATGCAGCCTCCCACGCCGATTTCCATCGCCGGTTCTCTTCCTCTTTTTCAAACCTCGAGTTTCACACCCAAAGGTGTATAGGACGTCCGAGATGTACTAGGGTGGACTGATCGGCCCTGACCCTGCGTAATCTGCCCACTTCGTGGTCGCCTCGCTAGAGTCTCCTCAGGACTCGAACGACGGTCCCCCAACTCCGTTCCGAGGTGATCTAAATGCAGTGCATTCCCCCGCACGTTGAAGTCGCAACTAGTTTGCCGACCCAGTCAACCCAATCCTCAAAACTGCTGGCTCTAGCTGTCTTAGTTGCACTTTGCGGTGTAACTGTCGGCTGCGGTTCGACATCGCATGTGGCCCCGCAGGACACGAGCAAGATTGTAGTTTCCGTCCCGGTAACAGCGGCTACGGTGGGAGTCAAGTACAATGCCGTTCCCTCCGTAAGTGGCGGAATCGCGCCCTACACCTTCGCCCTGGAGAACGGGAGTCTACCGCCCGGAGTCCTGTTAAATTCTCATACCGGTTCGATCATGGGCGTTCCTTCGGTTGTTGGCGAGTACTACTTCATCTTGACGGTCACCGATTCCACGGGGTTTGACCGGGGCACAGGGTCGGCCCGCATTGTCGTCGCTGCCGCCAAACAACATCCCGGCATCACAATCTCCCCCAGCAACAGTATGGTCGTCTCCAAGGGAATTCAGCAATTTAGCGCCATTATCACTGGAACCTCGAATACGGCGGTCAGTTGGTCCGCAAGCGCTGGAACCATTTCCGGCAGAGGCATGTTCACCGCGCCTCAGGTGAGCAGCACTACGTCGGTTACAATCACCGCGACCAGCACGACGGATGGAACCCTGCGCGCTGCGGCCACAGTTAGCGTGACCCCGCCGGCACCTTCATTGGCCATCACAACGTCTGCTCTGACCGAGGCCAACGCGGGAAGGCCTTACAGCACTTCCCTCTCCGCCAATGGCGGTACATCGCCCTACCAATGGAGCCTCGCCAATGGATCGTTGCCTTCAGGAATCCAGTTGTATGCTACCGGCGTACTCTCGGGTACGCCTCCTTTGAGCGGTTCCTACCTCTTCACGGCGAAGGTCACCGATTCCGCCGGAAACAGTTCGACTCATGCGTTCACGCTTTCCGTCTCTTCGGCCTCTGCCAGTGGCTTCGATGGTCCGGCCGAACTGCCTCGTGTTTACATCCAGACGGCGATGGCGAATACGCCGGCTTCCGGGACCACGATCACCGTCAACTCCGGAGGAAATTTGCAATCCGCGCTAAACAGCGCTAGCTGTGGAGAAACCATCGAGCTGCAAGCAGGCGCAACTTTTGTCGGGCCATTCACATTTCCAGCCAAGAGCTGCGATGACAATCATTGGATCGTAGTCCGAACCAGTGCCGACGATTCCGTACTGCCGGCAGAAGGCAGCCGGCTTACCCCCTGCTATGCGGGAGTTTCCTCGCTTCCCGGGCGTCCCGCTCTTCACTGCGTTTCCACCGAGAACGTTCTGGCCAAGCTCGTGATGGCCACGCCGGGCAGCGGCCCAGTCGTCTTTGCTTCGGGCGCAAACCACTATCGCCTGATGGGTTTGGAGATTACACGCGCAGCCACAAGCGGGCTCGTCTACGCGCTGGCGTCCGCGGTCAGTAGCGGCACGGTTAATAATGTGATTCTTGACCGAATGTGGATGCACGGCACGGCTCAAGATGATACGAACCGTGGCGTATGGCTCGGAGGCGGCACCTACATATCCGTCGTCGATTCATTCTTTACAGATTTTCACTGCGTCTCACTCACCGGAGGTTGTGGGGATTCGCAGGCGATTTCCGGTGGTATTGGGGATGGCCCGATGGGACCCTACAAGATCACAAACAACTTTCTTGAGGCGGCAGGAGAGAACATTCTATTCGGTGGAGGCGCCGCGAGCAGCTCACCCACTGACATTCAAGTCAGCCAGAATCACATGTTCAAACCCTTGACTTGGATGAAGGGACAACCAGGATACGTGGGCGGGGCAAACGGTAATCCGTTTACCGTCAAGAATCTCTTCGAGCTGAAAAACGCGCAGCGTGTTTTGCTCGAGGGCAATATCATGGAGAATAGCTGGGGTGGTTTCAGCCAAGTGGGTTTTGGAATCCTGTTAACCCCTAAGAATCAGGGGACCTCCATTGGCACGAATCTCTGCCCGATCTGCTTAGTCACAGACGTTACGATCCGTTATAACTCCATTAGCCATGTGGGAGGGGGACTTCAGATCGCCAATGCCATGGCAGGCGTCGGCGCCGCTCTCGACGGACAGCGCTACAGCATTCACGACATCATTATTGACGATATCAACGGAGCAAAGTACGCCGGCCCGGGTGAGTTCGCTCAGGTCTCAGTCAGTGCAGGCGCACCGCTTCTGCAAAACGTACACATCAATCACATTACGGCGTTCCCGTCGAGCATGCTATTCGTTATTGGAGCGATGGGCACGCCGATGAAAAACGTTGTCTTCGCCAATAGCATCGTGAATTCCGGCGCTAACCCAATATGGTCTACAGGTGGTGGTCCGACGAATTGTGCGTTCCACGATGTACCGCTGACCACCTTTACCGCATGTTTTTCCAACTCAGTCTTTGCTCCTAACGCAATCATCGGCGCGTCTTCGACGTATCCGTCGGCGAAATGGCCTTCCAGTAACTACTTTCCGGCTTCAGCAACGAATGTCATGTTCGTCAACTACAACGGCGGCATCGGCGGCGATTATCACCTTCAAGTCTCGAGCCCCTACAAGAACAAAGGAAGCGACGGCAAGGACTTGGGCGCGGATATCGATGCTGTGAGTTCGGCAATCGGCACCGCGGAGTAGAAGATCATTCCGTTCTGACCAGCAGGCGGAGGAAGTATCCGCCTGCTGGTGCCTGCCTCATTTTGCCCGGGAAGTGCCCGCCTGATAAACTTCCCTTCAGTCCCCCTTTGGCCCGATTCCCAGGCCGGTCTCGCGTTGGAAATGGAATCTCTGATCATCACGGCTGGTGTAGACCGTTCTGAAGCGGAGTCGATTCCATGAAGCTTTCCAGCCGAGGTTGGAATGCGGTGACCAGTGTTTTGTCGCTAGCGATCCTGGCTTTTCTCCTTCCTGTCACGGCATGGGGCCAAGCCTCTGCTTCCGGCGGCAAGAATTTTGATGGTCCCGCAGAACTGCCAAGAGAGTATATGAAGAGTTCATTGAAAGATACTCCTGCCACGGGGAAAACCTGGATAGTGCGCGCCGGGGACAATCTCCAACAGGTTTTGGGTAAGGCCTCTTGCGGCGACATCATTAAGCTGGAGGCTGGCGCTACTTTTAGCGGCAATGTTGAGATACCGGCCAAGAGTTGCGATGATTCGCACTGGATTATCCTCCGCACCAGCACCCCTGATTCCAGTCTTCCTCCGGAAGGCACTCGCCTCACTCCTTGCTACGCAGGCGTTTCGTCCCTGGCTGGCAGGCCTCGATTGAATTGCTCCTCCACCATAAATGTTCTGGCGAAGATTGAATTCAATGGAAACGGTGGTTCCGGACCAGTCTCATTTTCTTCTGGAGCCAACCATTACAGGTTGATCGGTTTGGAAGTGACGCGGACCGCATCTTCGGCTGTGGTTTACGACTTAGTCGAGTTCTCAGGTCCCGCAGATCATATTGTGTTCGATCGTCTTTGGATACACGGTACTGCCCAAGATGAATCCGTGCGAGGCATCCTGCTAGGCCAAAGCCGTTATATCGCGGTTGTCGATTCATTTCTTACTGATTTTCACTGCGTATCGAAAACGGGGGTGTGTGGGGACACGCAAGCCATTTGTGGGGGTATCGGCGAAGGCCCGATGGGACCCTACAAGATCGTGAACAATTTTCTCGAGGCTTCGGGCGAAAATATTATGTTTGGTGGCGGGCGAGGCACGGCGACGCCGCAGGACATTGAAGTCCGCCACAATCACCTGTTCAAGCCAATGGCTTGGATGAAAGGCCAACCTGGGTACATTGGGGGAAGAAATGGCAATCCATTTGTTGTCAAGAACCTGTTCGAACTAAAAAATGCGCAGCGTGTTTTGCTCGACGGGAACATTCTAGAAAATAGCTGGGGCGGTTTTAGTCAAGTGGGTTTTGCCATTCTGCTAACCCCAAAGAATCCGCATAGTTGCCCGGTTTGCCAACTCACGGATGTGACCATCCGCTATAACTCAATCAGCCACGTGGGGGCTGGGCTGCAGATCTCAAACGCCCTGGCAGACACCTCCGCTGCCCCACTCGATGGACAGCGCTACAGCATCCACGACATCGTGATCGACGACATCGACGGTGCGAAATATGAGGGGCCAGGTCAATTCGCACAGGTCTCGGTAAATGCGGGCGCTCCACTTCTGCAGAATGTGCACATTAATCACGTTACGGCGTTCCCCCCGAAAATGCTGCTCGTGATCGGCGACATGGTCCAAATCACTCACCCGATGAAGAACTTTGTCTTCACCAACAGCATCGTGAGCGCAGGCACCTATCCCGTGTGGTCCACCGGTGGTGGTCCGCAAAACTGTGCTTTCCACGACAATCCCGTCATTTCCTTCGATGCTTGCTTTAGCAACTATACGTTTGCCGGGAATGCAATTATCGCTGCTCCGGCGACGTATTCTGCGGGGAGTTGGCCGGGAAAAAACTTCTTCCCGGCATCGTCAGAGGCCGTCAAATTCATCAATTACAACGGCGGCATTGGCGGCGATTATCGTCTTCAACCCTCCAGCCCCTACAAAAATAAGGGAACGGACGGCAAGGACCTGGGAGCGGATGTGGATGCAATCCATTCGGCTATCGGCGGCGTGGAATAGACTCCGAACATCCGTATGAGGATACTTTGGCTAAAGGCTTAATGGCTGGCCTGCCCAGGGCGCTGGCGGTGGCGCGGCGAATTTCGGCAATGAGTCCCGACGAGATCCGGACTCGCGCCCAAATGGCGATTCGCCAACGACTGGATGTCTGGGAGTATCGGCGGGGCAAGAATCCTCTTGAAGCACGGTATTCGGGTGGGACCGGGGTCCTTCCACGATTCTTTTTTGACACGGGTGAAGCCGCCATCGTCGCGGCGGAGATCCGGCGCCGATTGCCTTCAGCGTGTGAAAGCGTAATCGAGAGCGCACAACAGATTCGGGCGCACCACTTCGACCTGCTAGGCTATCGCGGCCTTTCGTTCGGCGATCCAAACATCGAATGGCAGTGCGATCCTGTACATGGGATTAGCGCGCCGCTAGTGCCTTGGTTCCGCGTTCCCTACCTCGATTTCAGTCAAGTTGGCGATCACAAGATCGCTTGGGAACTCAGCCGCCATCAGCATCTCGTGTTGCTTGCGCGCGCCTGGCTGTATACAGGAGATCGGCAGTTTCTCGACACGCTTCAAAACCTGTGGGAAGATTGGCGCAAAACGAATCCCTACCCAATGGGGATCAATTGGGCGAGCACACTGGAAGTGGCGTTCCGCTGCTTATCTTGGATTTGGGTCGATCATCTCACCCTCGCCGCGGCGGATTTTCCCAAGAGTTTCCGCAAGAGGTTGCGTGATGGAATCGGCGAGTGCGCCGTTTATACCGAGCGATATCTCTCGACGTATTTCGCGCCAAACACGCATCTGCTCGGCGAAGTGCTGGCACTGTTCTTCGTGGGTGTTCTCTATCCTGGATTCGAGAGGGCGCAATACTGGCGTGAATATGCATGGAGAATGCTCCTTCAGGAGTCATCGCGGCAGGTGCGAGAGGACGGGTTTCATTTCGAGCAGTCTGTGTACTACCACGTCTATGCGCTCGATATGTTTCTCCACGCACGCATCCTTGCGGCTCGAAACGGCCTGGTGATTCCGGAGTCCTATGAACGAACGCTGCGTCTCATGGCCGAGGGGCTCCTGGCCATCGGCGCAGCCGGCCAAGCGCCACGATTCGGCGATGATGACGGCGGCCGGTTATTTGACGGCCGCCGCAACCGTGCTGAGCACATGCTCGATCCGATCGCTGCGGCGGCGATCATCTATGGTCGCGGCGATTGGAGAGTCAGCGCGGCCGAGGTGAGTGAAGAAACGATATGGCTGCTGGGCGTAGATGGTGTTGGCTCGTTCGATCAGCTGGCTCCCGTCCCCCACATTCCCCGCAGCCGCGCCTTCACCGCCAGCGGCTACCACACGATGGCTTCCGCGAACGGGATGGCTGTTGTCGATGCCGGACCACACGGCTGGGGCAGAGGAGGTCATGGGCATGCGGACGCGCTTAGTCTGCAACTAATTGCGGAAGGGCGAGCGTGGTTGACAGATCCTGGAACTGGATCCTATCCCCAGGAAAAACTGGAGCGCGACCTTTTCCGCGGCACCGCAGCCCACAACACTCTTGAGGTGGATGGCAGAAGTCAGGCCGATCCTGTCCACGCATTTGCGTGGGGTTCGCATCCGGTGACGAGCGTCCGACGCTGGTACACGGGAGAAACGCTCTCGCTTTTCTGTGGCGCTCACGATGGTTACGCCCGTCTGACTCCGCCAGTGATCCACCAGCGGTGGGTAATCGCCTGGCAAGATGACGTGTGGATGGTGGCGGACCGCGCCTCCGGTGACGGTGTGCATAGTCTCGATCTGCGCTGGCATGTTCATCCCGAGTGCACTGTTACGCATGGGGATTCGGCGAACACCTGGCACCTCGCCGCCGGTCGAGAGACGATGGAAATGATGATTCCGGCGGGCGGAGTGTGGAGTGCAGCTTGCGAATGCGGTAGCTTGTCGCCATCGTACGGGGCGGTAATTCCTGCTCCGGTCCTGCGCTTCTCCCGTGAGGGTTCTTTACCAGCTGAGTGTGTAACAGTCCTCGCCCTCAATCCGATCGCCAGCGTTTCTCTTCGAGGCGTGCGAGCCGACGGCGCGAATGTTTATCTCTGTATCGCGGGCGAGTCGCGGCGCCTTGTCGTCTTCGCCGAGAAGCCTGGAGTCTGGGTTTTCGAAACAATAGAAAGCGACGCGGAATTGCTGGTAATCGAGTTTTCGGGAACGACGATTCGCCATGCCCTGATCAGCGGAGGTTCGAAAGCTAGTATTGGGGGCGAGTGTCTCGGGCTGGAGCGCAAGGTCGAGGGCGTTTGGGAAGGAATAGCCAACGCCGCAGAGCGACCTTTGCTGAGCCTTCCGACAGTTACAGCATTTCTCGCGGTTTTGGAGCGCCTTTCGAGCAGCGCCCCTTCCCCAGTTGCTTCCGGATCTCCAGAAACCGGAAACAATCTGTGAGACCTCCGTGCTTATGATTTCTGCTGCGCCGGTTGAACACGAGCGAGCCCCAGGGTTTAATAGGCCTCTACTTTTAGGTCCGTGGACCTCTTCACCGCTGTTGTGACGGCTTCCTCCAGCCGGTCGGTGGCTGCTCGCCAACTGAAGCCACGCTCGACGAGGGCCCGAGCGCCTACCTCGACATGCCGGCGCAACTCGGCATCTCGGATCAGTTGGATCACGGCTTTGGCAAATTCCGCGGGCTCTGCGGCGAGCATCAGATTCTCGCCGTGGGTCACTGGGAGTCCCTCGGCCCCAACTGGAGTGGAGACGATCGCTTTGCCCGAGGCCATGGCTTCAAAAACCTTTAGCCGGGTTCCGCTGCCTGTGCGCATGGGAAGCACGTAGACGCTGCTCTGGTCAATGAAAGGCCGCACATCTTCCACGCGGCCGGTAAGATGCACCTTCGAATCGCCTTTCACCAGCCTGCTGAGCGACGCTGGAGGGTTTCGGCCCACCATCCAGATCTCCACTTCCGGCTCCTCGACCCGTATCAGCGGCAGGATTTCCCTGTCAAAGTACTCCATGGCATCGTGGTTCGGCGCCCAATCCATCGAACCTGTAAAAACCAAATGCCGGTCGCGCGAAGCCTTCGGAGCAGGCCGGAAGTAATCTGTATCCACGCCGGTTGGCACTAGCGTTACTTGTTCCGCGCCGCCTACGTAACGCCCAAAAAAACGGCGATTGCTTTCGGAAACGGCCAACACGCGCGCCGCACGTTCGGCGTAATATCGCTCGGCGCGTTTCAGACGCACATACTCGAGCCCGAACATGAGTTTGCTGATTGGATCTTTGGAAACTCGGTATTGCCGCTCCCACACTTCCGCCTCGACATTGTGAGTGAACAAAACGATTGGCGTTTCTGATTTCCAATCCAAAACACCTGCGGGATAAATGAAGTCACAAATGATTGCATCGAAGGACTTCCGCGAGAACAGTTCCGCCACAGCCCTGCGGAGTTCTGGCCGGTAATACTTCTGCATCGAGTACGCGTGTCTCGCGGGAAGCAGCCGCAGATAATCCAGGTACTCCCCGGTGGATCTCTTCTCTGGCAGTTGCAAGGGCACGGTGATCAACTCCTCAAACAGAGGCGCAATCTCTTGGTGAGGATCATTTTCGACTGCGGGATAGAAAGTGAGAACCGTCACGGGATGCCGGCGTGCCAATTCTTTGACCATTTGAAAGCTGCGGATCCTCCCGCCGAAGTCGAGAGGAACAAAACCGCCCGCTTTAACCCAACACAGTCTCATGGCCGAGAGAGAACGTCCTTCCAATAAAAGATAACATTCAATCTTTTGCGGCGAGCCGTACGGAGGTGCCGCGGAAGCAGTATGCCCGGACTACCAGCAAATCCCTTCGTAGGAAGAGGTGCTGTGGGGCCGACGCACTTTGTCGAGGTTGACCAGATCGATCACAATTTGATCTTTGCGAAGATATTTGCTGAGTACATCTTTTTTTGCCGATTTGCTTCCAATGATGACGACGTCACCCCAGTTCAAAACGTCCTGCAGATCGGCTGACAATAGCGAACCAATATGTGGAATCACTTCCTCGATATATTGCCGATTCGAGCCGGCAAGGCGGCCGAGACTCACATCTTCGTCCCAAACTTTCACTTCGTATCCCTCGCCGAGTAATCGTTTTACCAGTTGGACCTGAGGACTCTCTCGCAGGTCATCCGTACCCGCCTTAAAGCTCAATCCGAGCTGCGCAATCTTTCTCTTGTTCGTGCGCATCACGGCTTCGACGGCCCGTTCCACGTGTTCAGAGTTGCTGGGCAATAGCGATTCGAGCATGGGCAGCTTCAGGTCGAGTTCCTTGGCTTTGTAGGTCAATGCTCGCACGTCCTTCGGCAAGCACGACCCGCCGAAAGCAAAACCAGGGGACAAGTACGCCGGCGAGATATTCAACCGCGTATCCGAGGTGAAGATCTCGGTCACGGCCTGGGCATCCACTCCCAAGTGCTTGCACAGAGTTCCAACCTCATTCGCAAAGGTGACCTTTACGGCATGAAACGCATTGGAAAGATATTTCACCATCTCGGCAACGCCGATGCTAGTCTCATACACCTTCCCTGGCGTCTGTTTATAAAGTTCACGCAACGGCCCAAGATGAGAAGGGTCCTGGGCACCTAGGATTGTGTATGGCGGCTGCAGGAAGTCAGCCACCGCGCTTCCCTCGCGCATGAATTCCGGATTGTAGGCGACGGTAAAATCAGTTCCGGCACGCCGTCCGCTCGCCTGCTCAAGAATCTGGCCGAACCATCAGCTCGGTGGTCCCCGGCAAGACCGTGCTGCGCAAAACGAAGATGTGCGGGGATTTTTTCTGCTTCAGTGCGGCGCCAATTTCCCGCGTTACGTTCTCGATATGGCTCAAATCCAGCTTGCCATTGCGCAGGCTGGGAGTGCCGACGCATACAAAAGAAACGTCGGACTCAAGGACCGCAGCAGTCGAATCCGTAGTGGCATGAAGCCGGCAAGCTCGACTGCCTTCGGCCACAAGCTCGTTCATACTCGCCTCGATGATGGGACTCCGGCCGCTTTCCACCATATCGACCTTGGCTGGATTTACGTCCACGCCTATGACCCGATGGCCCAGGGAAGCGAAGCATGCTGCTGACACCGACCCTACGTAGCCCAATCCGAACACACTGATCGCCAAGCTCACGCTCGAAGCTCCTCCGTCCCACGATTATCGCCTGCGGCAGGCGCGGCTGCATTGCAAGTCATAGCAGCCTAGCCTCTTTCACTATAGCAATGACGGGCATCGCAACGCACGGTTTGGTCGTAAACTGAAGTCACTCCGGGGCACGCATGTTATCGTCTTTTTTCCCAATGACTTACCAGGATTGGCCTGAGTCTTAAGACATGTCCTTAAGGAACAATAAGCAAATCGGGTATGCGCCCATGGGTTAGCGATTCCTAGTCGCTCTCCGCAAACTGGAGCGGGACCGATTCGTCCACGTTATTATGGTTTCTAGCAGTTTTGGCGACCTGGTGCCGGCAAGCGCTTCATTGGAAGTTAATTGGAGTAGAAAAACGAAATGTGTGGGATTGCTGGAATACTTGAGTTCGGTGCGGACGCACGAGTCGATTCTGGCGTTCTGCGACGTATGTGCGACGTGATAGCCCATCGCGGCCCCGACGACGACGGGTTCTTCACCCAGGGTAAGGTCGGGCTTGGCATGCGTCGCCTCAGCATCGTCGACCTTTCTACCGGCCATCAGCCCATCAGCAACGAAGACGGTTCCATCTGGATCGTCTTCAACGGGGAGATCTACAACCATCGCTCGCTGCGTGAGCAGTTAATTGCTCGGGGCCACCGCTATCGCACCCAAAGCGATACCGAAACCATAATTCACCTTTATGAAGAATACGGGAAGGACTGCGTCCAGCACTTGCGAGGAATGTTTGCCTTCGCGATCTGGGATGCAAAACGGCAATCGCTTTTTGTGGCTCGCGACCGGCTGGGCATCAAGCCCCTTTACTATCGGCTCACGCCGAGGAGTTTTATTTTCGGGTCGGAGATTAAAGTCCTGCTGGAGTATCCAGGCGTGCGTCCGGAATTTAATCGCGGCGCCCTTCCTGAATTTCTGACCTTCGGCTATCTTTCGGGCGACGAAAGCTTCTACAACGACGTACGCAAGCTAATGCCCGGACACCGGCTGGAAATCGACGAGCAGGGCGATCTACGCGTCGAGCAATACTGGGACTTGGCGCTGGCCCCCGAAGAGAAATCTCGTGATGAGCGCTACTACGTCGAAAGTTATCGCGACTTGCTCGAAGGAGCAGTCGATAGCCACCTGATGAGCGATGTTCCGCTCGGAGTATTTCTCAGCGGCGGCCTCGACTCAAGCGCCGTCGCTGCCCTCATGACGAAAATCAGGCGCGAGCCCGTCGAGACATTTTCGGTCGGGTACTCAGAACAAACCTACAGCGAATTGCCCTACGCCAGGACTGTGGCTCAGCATCTCAGCTCGGTGCACCACGAGGTGCTCGTAAGCCGCGAGGATTTTTTCGCCGCGCTTCCAAGCCTTATCTGGCATGAAGACGAACCAATCGCGTGGCCTTCCAGCGTTTCACTATTCTTCGTTGCCCAATTGGCCCGCGACCGCGTTAAAGTGGTTCTCACCGGCGAAGGAAGCGATGAAACGCTGGCCGGATATTCACGTTACGCATTCACGCTGAAGAACCGGGCTTTCGATCGTGTCTACCGGGGCCTCGTCCCGCGTGGTATTCGGCGCCGTCTCCGCGATTCCATTGCCGATTCGTCCTGGATCAACGCCAGCACTCGCCGAAAACTTTCGCATACCTTCCTTGGCCTCGACGGAGAATCGTGGGCGTCTTTTTACTTCGATAATTTCTTTTCTGCTTTCAACCAAAACGATCAGGGCGATTTGCTGGTGGAAGACTTCCGCGACGAGATCTTGGCTGGTTCGGCTTATCGCAACGTCCTGGGATACTGGGAAAAGTCTTCCGGAGATCTTCTGCAGCGACTGCTTTACACCGACATCAAGACCTATCTGGTTGAGCTTTTAATGAAGCAGGACAACATGAGTATGGCGGCGTCAATCGAGAGCCGTGTGCCGTTCTTGGATCATGTTCTCGTAGAATGGGCAACGCGCGTTCCCGCTGGAATCCAGATACACGGCTCCTCAGGTAAGTGGATCCTGAAGAAAGCGATGGAGGAGCTCCTTCCTCACTCAATCATTTACCGGCGGAAATTAGGATTTCCTACGCCTTGGAGTGGCTGGCTGGGAGGCGCTCAACGGGACGAGATCGAACGTTTGCTCTTGGAACCTCGCAGCATGGACCGCGGATTCCTGAAGCGTGCCGCCGTAGAAAAGCTCTTCCGCGAACATCGAGCCGAATACCGAGATCACTATGATCGCATCTGGCGCCTGCTCAACCTGGAACTGTGGCACCGGGTCTGCCTGGAAGGAGAATCTCACGATTGGGCGAGACGATCTTCCGAAGTCAGATCGGTTCCCACCGCTTGACGGACTGACATCTCGTTGACAAGGTCACAGGTATGGGAGCCACTCAGGCAGGAATCCCCGGCTCCGTCTCGATGCGGTCCAGGTCGACAAACCGGCCCAACGGCGTGTTGCTTCTCATCCAATGCTTCGTCCCGAACATGGCAAGATAAGTTGCGCGCATGCGAACCGCTCGGAGGCTGGTCCCCGGTTTAACTTCTGAAGTTAAGCTATATCCCAGTTTCAGTAAGCAGTCCCCAATGAGTTGCTCGAAGTCAGCGATCTGCGCGGCCGACAGTTTGGTCTTCCACCGAGCTACCGGATTGAAGGCTCCTCGCGATTCTTCCGCAAACGACGAATTCGGTTCGCTGACCGATCCAATGCCGGCGCGCTGAATTCGCTCGTAATCGAGGTCGTGGTCGATGAACGAGCCCAGTCGAGACAATGTCTCCTGTGGCCTTGCGACGAGGTCCTCAAAGCGTACTTCCTGATAGTCTGCGCCTAAGCGTTTGCCCTGCTCCCGCCCCTTGTTTACCAGCCACTCCCAATACAATCCCGCAACCGCGAGGCGATCGTTTCGATCCCACGGCAGGGGAAAGGACCACCCTTGCTTGGCATAGGACAGCGCAACATCGCGTCCATCACGAATAATGTGGATGAACAGCGCGTCCGGTATCTGACGCTTGATTTGCTCCATGTATAGAAGATGCTCGGGGGTGCAGTCCGCCCATCGTGCAACGGCTTGCTGGCGGGCCATCTCCTGCATTAGGATTCGAAGAAAATCTCCTCCGCTGCGGCAATCCTTCATGATCCTGGCGCTGATCTCACCAGCGTCCAACCCTGAAACCCGAAATAGCTTGCTCCGTAACCACACATCCAGAAGTTCCTTCCGGGCGGCTGAAGAACGCATTCCACGAAATCGCGGCACCAGCAGATTGAAGACGTTTGATTCTGCCCGATAAACCGCGAAGTTCCCCGCCGACAACAGCATGTGGTACAGCACCGTGGTGCCCGAACGAGGGCAGCCCAGCACAAATACCGGAGCCGTTTTCCGGCCGCTCACTCCAGGCGGGCTCTCAACGTCCCGTTTCTTCTCCGACTGAATCATTCCTTTGGTTACACCAGTCACTCGCGCGCCAAGTTCAGGTAATCGTGGCCACAGTTCTCTCCGATTTTTCGGAGCGCGACGTCAGATCGGCATACACTTTTAGCCACTGCTCGCGAACCGCGGCCCAGCGATAGCGGCTCGATTCCTCAAACGCATTCTGCGCCAGCCGGGCAGCTAGATCCGGTTCTTTCAGAACTCTTAGAATGTTTTGCGCAAGAGCGGTTGCATCCTCCGGCTGCGAGAGCAGTCCTGTTCGTTCGTGAGAAACGATGTATTTCATGCCTTCGGGTTCGGTAGTCACCACCGGAGTTCCAGCCGCGAAGGCTTCAAGTACAGAAACCGGCATGTTATCCAGGTTAGAAGCATTCACGAAAATGTCCGCACGATCGTAGAATCTACCGATTTCCTGGCGCGATGCCATACCTGCAAAATTCACATTCGACAAGTTCAACCGTCTCACCAGATCGCGAATGCTTTGCTCCAGCTCCCCCCCGCCCACGAGATCAAGCTGCGCCTCCGGATACAGCTTCTGCACCTCGGCGAACGCTCGCACCACAACATCAATGCCGTAGTAAGGATGGAAGCCGCGAGTAGACACGAGATGTGGCCGCACTGGCGCTCGCCTACGGTAATGGAACTGTGAAAGGTCGACGATGTTTGGAACCGCCTGCGCTTCCAGCCCGAATTCCCGGAAAACCGTCTCGAGATACCCGGAGGGAACCACTAGCCTGTCGGCCTTCTGAAGTACGCGTCGCGCAATTCGCGACTGCTGCAGATGATCCCTCGCCTCCCCACTGTGGTAGTTGATCAGAGTCTTCTTGCCGCGCGCTCGTGCCACGCACCATGCCGGGAGCGGCGCCAGCAGAAATGACGTATACGATGCGGAGTAAATGTGAGCCACATCCACGTCTTTCAGACTTCGCCACAACTTCCACAAGTAAAGTGGCTCTCGGACGACTGTCCGGAGCACCGGCACACGCTCAGCCCAGCGCAGGCCAAAAGGAAATGGTGGGTCCACAGCCGCAAAACTTGCTGCGACATCTGGATCATCCTTCCAATTCTTCATCAACAGGTCAGCCTGTACCGACTGACCGCCAACATAACGCATTGAAGGACCTACCAACGCAACTCGAATCGCCGAACCGTAGTCTGGCCACGAGCGGGAGGTACGCACGGACCCCGGACGCTCTTTCTGCGCAATCACCTCGGCATAGAGTTCCTCATACTGCCGGCAGATGCGCTGCACGCTGTAATTCGAAAGCACGAAATCGCGCGCCTCCCGCGCCATCTCTGATCGCAAAGCCCCGTTCTCCAACAAGCGGGCTAGCCCTTGCGCCAACGCTCGCTCATCATTGGCCGGTATCAGCATGGCCCGCCCATGGCCACCGATCTCGGTGTTTCCTCCCACTGAAGTTGCGACAACAGGAACCCCGGCGGCCATCGATTCCAGCATTACGTTTGATAAGCTCTCGGAAGCCGAAGGCACCACGCACACGTCGAGCGAATGCAGCACGGCGGACACATCGCGGCGATCGCCCAGGAACTGAATGCTTTCCTGCAGTCCCAGCTTTGCTGCTTCTCCTTCGAGCCCTGCCCGGAGCGGACCGTCCCCAACCAGCACAAATTGCGCATTGGAAATTTTTTCCCTCAGTAGCTTCGCGGCTCGTAGAAATCCGCGATGATTCTTGTACTCTGCGTTCATCCGGGCGATCATGCCGATTCGAAGAGTTCCCTCGGCCCGAGCCAACGCGGGAGTGGTCTCGGCAAACGCTTCCGGGGGCAAAGCATTGCCGATCACAGCCACCTTCCGCCTCGGCAAACCCGCCTGCAACAGTCGCTCCGCAGCAGCGCGCGAATTGCACACCACGCGATCACACAACCAGAAAGTTGCCAATTGTGTCCAGAATTGCGCCGGCGTGAGCAGGTCTCCAATCTGACGGTGGCTGCCGATCACGGGGATTCCCGCCATCCGGGCTGCTGGAATTAATGTCAGATTCGCATAGAAGTCGAAGGCATGCGCCACAGCGACGCCTGTCTCCCGCAAATAGCGGCACACCTGCCAGCGGCTTCGCATCGACTGCAATCCGTACAGGCTGCCGCCCATGGAAAATTCGCAGAGTTCGTCCAAGCCATACGCGAAGGGTCCCTTTTTGATCAAGCACCCGAGGTGCAACGGAGTTCCGTTGGCCCGGAACGCGCGCGCCATTTCGACGAATTGCCGCTCCGTGCCACCTGTTTCCAGGCTATTAACCATAAGAAAAACGGGATCAGAGAAGACCGCGGAAGGTGTGAAAGAGCGCCCTTCCGCCGCGAGATGCTGGACAGGTCCGGTTTCTTGGTCAGTCAGCGAACTCATCCCAGGGTCCCAGCCGCCGGCGTGACGCGGTAGGGCTCGTCGTTCGCCTCCCTTGCGCGGATCCTCTCCAGGTAGTTGCGATGCCACAGCTCAAACATCAGAAGGCGCCAGATCTGGCCAGAATGACTGCGTCGTCCACGGAAATGCTCGTCCAAGAGTTGCCTAACACCCCGAGCCTCAAAATATCCTCGTTGCAGGGTTCGTGGATCGAGCAGGACCGACAGGATCAGTTCTTTCAGCTCGTACTTCAACCAGTGCACAAGCGGCAGTGCGAAGCCCTGCTTCGGCCGGTAGAGCACTTCGCGCGGCACCCCGACCCGCTCGGCAAGTTTTCGCAGAATGTACTTTTGCGTCCCTCCGCGTATTTTCCAATCCAGCGGCAATCTTGTTGCCCATTCCACAAACTCATGATCGAGAATCGGAACGCGCACCTCCAGCGACGTCGCCATGCTCATTCGATCCACTTTGGTAAGTATGTCGCCCACCATGTACGTCTTCGTGTCAACATACAACATCTGGCTTACTGGATCTTTCGCCGGAGCCTGCTCGAAATAACGGTACATCACATCCTCGGGATCGCCACTCTCGCGGCCCACCGCTCGAAACTCATCCGACAGCAGTGGTATGTCCCTTTCAAACGCCGGCACGAGGGAAATTGCATCCACATAGCGTTCCCGCCACGGCAGAGAGACGTGGTACGAAAACTTCTTGCCCCGCATTTCTCCAGGCAGCAGAGGATAGATCTTCTCCCGATAAAAGCGCCGTGCGCCACTCGGAATACGCTCAAAGACCCGCCGCCGCAGATGGATTGCGTAGCGGTCATATCCCGCAAAGATTTCGTCGCCACCATCGCCCGACAGCGCCACCGTCACGTGCTTCCGCGCCATCTGCGACACGTAGTACGTCGGCAACATCGAAGAGTCGCCAAACGGCTCCTCCAGTGAACTCGTCAGAGTCTCCACGGTTTCAAATACATCGGGCTCGACGATTAATTCGTGGTGGTCGGTTCCAAATTTCTCGGCGACCATCCGGGCATAGGGCGCTTCGTTGAATTCCTGGTTGCGAAAACCAATCGCGAACGTCTTGACCGGACTCGAACTTGCCCGCGCCATCAGGGCCACTACGGTGGAGGAATCCGTGCCTCCACTCAACAGAGCGCCCAGGGGCACGTCCGAGATCAACCGGATGCGGACCGCCTCTGCCAGCCGGTGCTCCATTTCCTCCAGACATTCTTCTTCACTTCGCGGGGGATGCGTACTGTATTGCGGCAAATCCCAATATTGACGTACGTTGATCTCTCCGTTCTCGAATTCCAGCAGATGTCCCGGCGGCAGCTTCTGAATCGTCGTGAATGCCGTAAGCGGATCGGGAACGTACCCGAAATACATGTACTGCAGGAGAGCTTCGTTGTTGACCGTCGCCAGTTCAGGCGCCACGGCCAGAATCGCTTTGATCTCGGAGCCGAACAGCAGGCGTTGGCCCTGCAAAGCGTAGTGCAGCGGCTTCTTACCCAGCCGGTCGCGTGCTATCAGCAACTTTTGGCGCCGCTCGTCATACAGCGCAAATGCAAACATACCGCGGAGCTTGTTTACGCAATCCGGGCCCATCTCTTCGTAAAGATGGACTATCACTTCGGTATCGGAGTGAGTGGAGAAACGGTGCCCGCGCTTCAGCAAATCCTCGCGCAGTTCCAGGAAGTTATAGATCTCCCCGTTGAAAACGATCCAAGCGGTCCGATCTTCGTTGAACACCGGCTGCTGGCCCCCAGCCAAGTCGATGATGCTCAGACGCCGCATCCCCAGGCCAGTCCCATCCTTAACAAAGATACCTTCCTCATCCGGACCGCGATGCACAATCGCCTGACACATGCGATGAATCGTAGCGGACTCAATTCGCTGGCCGGCTGCCGTGCTAACGATCCCCGCGATCCCACACATAGGCTATCCTCTCACGCTCACTTGGGGATTCGTGCTCTTGCGGAACTGAACCGCGGCGTCCCCGGTCAGCTTCAAGCGGTAATCGCGGTATTCTCCGGGATTGCCTTCGCGACCGTCGCAGGCCGCCAGGATTATGTTCACCATTTCTCGCGCGGTGACGAAATGAATCACCTCGTTCCTGTCCCGCGCTCCCTCAACGAACTCGGCGAGGAATCGTTGCATCGGGGTTCCCATCACAGCCTCTCGTTGGGTGGGATCCATACTGTGAGTATGGAGCTTGATGAAAAGCCAGTCTGGTCGGTGCTGAACAGAAATCGCAGCTTTCTTCCAGAGCCCGAGCCGGCGCAAACCTGGAGGATTCGTCCCAGTCAAAGCCGCATTCTCGAAGCGGCCAAGTCCGTTGCGCGCGTGCCTATCAAAATCGAACATCAGCGGACCCTGTACATTGAGAGGAAATATCTGCGGAGCGCGACCCACCGCCAGATCCCGCCCCTTGCGGTGCGGAGCTTGAGCGCCAAGTGGAAGGCTGCACTCGTACAGCGAGTTGACCTTCCCAATCTGTGCCGGGTGAAATGGGGCAGCCGGCAAGGTGAAATCGGCATAGCAGCCAGTATCCGCGAGAATCTGCATCTCATTGTCAACGCCGCAAGCATAGCCTCCGGCTGCATTCGCCAACGCAAAATTGCCGTGCACAAATGCGTAGCGCGGCCCGTTGGAACCGTCCATGAAACAAAGCGATCCATGAATGGCCACGAGGGTATCTCGAAATTCCACCAGCCGGCGGCGAGTATTTTCCGCCGTGTCGGGTGCATCCATCCCGTGATGCAAATGAATTTCAATTTCTCCCCACCCTCCGTGACAGTGCTCGGCAACCCGGTCAACCAAACCGCGGTCGTATTGCTCGGCAGGATAAAAGTAAGTATGTACCAGCGGCCGCCCTTCCTGGTCACGCCATGAATTCACGGCTTGCGGATACTGGGAGCACCAGTGTTCTACCCGGCGCTCCTGTTCAGAAAACGGTGCACGGGATCGACCGTTTTCGGGCACAATGGCCGGCTCGAAATGATCGGCAAGAGCAACAATCAGATGCGCCTCGCCACGCGGGGCGGATCGAGTTAGCCTTTGCCAGGCATAGCTCGGCAGCCATCGCCCGTACGAGAGTTTACTTACTGGGCATTTTCCGAAACCAGGCTTATCCGCTCCCGCAGCTACCCGTACCATTCGATTTCTCTTTTTGCTCATCGCAGCTTGTTCGATGCATTCCAACGGGAGCCGGCAGCGTCAACACGACAAAATCACCGCAAGGCCTTCGGCCGTGCACGGAGATTGGTTCCTCCGCAACCCGCAAGTCCTCCAGCCCGCAGCTCTCGAACCATCGAAAAACTTCTTCGTAGGAGTGCTTAGACTGATACCAGGGTGAGTACCAGTCGAACGTATCCAGCACTCGCCATTCAGGGTCTTTATTAAAAGACATGGGGACCAGCCACGCGATCACACCGCTGGCGGGCCTGCCAACCAGAGGAATTCTCCGCAAAACCTGGTGCACTCCGTACAGCGGAACCACACCATAGCAGAGTTTGTATAAGAGCTTCTGCGGCATGCGCCGCGTAACTTTGCGGTAAACGTCGCTCATCCGATACCAAGGGTTATAGGAACTGTACAACCAGACGGCGAGGCGGCCTCCCGGTTTCAGCAGCTTCGGCAGAACCTTGACGGCCTGCTCACAGCTGGGAGTATGGTGCAGCACTCCAATGCTGTAGATGAAATCGAAACTGCGTTCGGCAAAGGGCAGTTGAAATACATCCGCCTGAAAGATGGCGGCATTGCGCTCCGCCAGATTCTGGGCTGCGACCTCGGAGGCCACGCTCAGGTCGATGCCAACTACGTGAGCACCCCAGCGAGTTGCCACCTCCGCGAATCGGCCCATGCCGCAACCGACATCCAGAACCAGTTTTCCTGCCAGGTCCTCAGGGCGGAATCCCGTTCGCCGGCGAAATGCAATCTCAGATCGGTGGTTGTTGGCATCATCCAGCTGCGTGCGCGCGTGCGTCTTCCATTGAAATCCGAAACTACCAGCGTAATTCTGCGCATCCACAAAGCGGACTACGCCGTTCAGCGCGGGATACTGCTTTCCACAGCCGGGACATACGAGTCCATCAGCACCCTGATCCAGCCGGTCTTGACACCTCAAGCACCGCAGGATAGCCAGGAGTTCGCTATCGACTCCAGGCCAGTTCCCGGTCGCGTTTTGCACCATTTCCATACTTCCCTTTGCCTCCGCCGAGGGTTTCGTCCTGCGGGGAATTGCTCGCACTCTGTGGAACGCTCGCGATCTGATAAACGGCACAGATGTAGCCGACCATGAAATACGGGAACAGGTTGTATTCCGTAGAAGCAAATAGAGCCCCGGCCATGTAAGCCGCCATCGCCGCCCATAACGCGCTGGTCCACAAGCGTATGTCTTCGCTGGATTCATACCCGGGCAGTTTGCGAACGCGCCTTATTTTGCGAAGAGTAAGACCCAGCATCAACAGAAAGAGAAAAACAGCCGGAACACCTGCCTCAGCTCCCAACTCGGTGTAAGTGTTGTGTGCGACGCGCCACGTGAGCGTGTAGCTGGAGAAGTTGCCCGGCCCGACCCCAAAAATGGGGTGCCTGACCATGAGCCTCACGCTCTCCCTGAGCAGTTCCTTACGGGCCTCCAGCGAACCCCTATCGCCGGAGCCTTCAATGTTGCCAAGGGCCATACTCTCGATGCGGATCAGATAGTTTGGCGTGACAACTACGACACCGATTCCGATCATCCCTATAAGCACCGCGCTTACCAACAGGGCCGTGCGCTTCCCCCTGATCCCAAATTCCCATATGCAAATTGCCACCGTCACCACCATCGCGATTAGACCGCTGCGGGAATAGGTAGCGACGACGCCCCACAACATGAAGATGAGACTCACTCCCCAAAAAACCTTGGCCAAAGGTTTTTTTGCTGCGAAGAAAAAGGCGACACAGAGAGGGAAATTAATGGCAATGTTGATGGCTAAGTCGTTGGGATTCTCCAGAATGCCCTTCTGGATGCCCGTTAACCGGCCGTATTCGGTATGGTGAATAAACACCGACACAACGGTCACGGCGGCGATTGTTCCGGCCTGAATGGCCAGAAGCTTGCGCACTTCATTCACCGAGGTCGAGACCATGTAGATGAGGATCGCGACGATCACCCCTTTTGAAAACTTATTTATCACGGTGTCGTAAGCGCCGCCCCGCCACGCCGCAAACGGGATGCACAAAATCATTTGTCCCAAAAGCAAGAGAAGAACTTTAAGTTCGATGGTGAGCTTGTGGCGGCCGCCGACAGGAACGATAAAGATCAACGCAAACAAAGCCATCCCGCCCGCGATTTTCCCGATGGGAATCATATCGAGCCCGGGAATGAAATCTTCGGGACGGACGAAATAGACGAGGGAAAAAAGAACCAGAAAGCGGTAGGCCAAGCTGCTCCTAGCTTTGGTATCCGCCGCGAAGCTCCGGAATCGTTCGATCGCTCGAGGTCGAGGTCGCTGGTTCACTCGTGATCTTATCGACTCCATGCGGTCTTCCTTCCGGCCACAAAATTGGCGAAGGCAACGACTGCCGCGGTATTCAACAGCATAAAAGTGGCAGCCGCATCAGCCGCACGTCCGATTATTCCCGCCTTCGGCACACGTGCCAGGGACAAAAGGCCGAGTCCGTAGAACGCCAGTTGAAAACCCAATGCCACCCGGTACAGAGGAGCCTTCAGCCATAAAGAGGCGACGAGCATCGCAGCCAGGGCAAACGGAACCGCCAAACGCAGTAATTTGTGACTCACGAACCGTGCGAGCAGCGGATTACGGCCGCTCAGAATCCACGGCGCCAGTTGCAGCAGTTGATAGTTTCCGCTCAGGGTCCGCACCTTGCGCGCGAACTCCAATCCACCGCCCAAGTCCGGACTATCCCAAGCTCGCGCCCTGTCGTCGAATACTACGCGCCTCCCCTGCCGCGCGACCTGGATGGGAAGGTACACGTCGTCCAGAATGGTTCCTTCGGGCACATCCGACAGCAACTCCCGCCGTACGGCGTAGAGCGCTCCCGTCGCACCGACGACTGATCCCGACTCCGACTCCAGTTCGCGGATCTTTTTTTCGATCCTCCAATACAGCCCCATACCCTTGCCCGCCTCGCCTGACTCCGGGTCACCCAACATCAACGCACCGCTCACGCAACCTACTTCCGGATCTACGAAGTTCTCCATCAGTAAGCGTATCGCGCGAGGCTCAATTTTCTGGCGAGCATCGGTAAGAACAACCACCTCTCCTGCAGCCAAGTGGATCGCATCGTTCAAACCGGATGCTTTTCCGCGCGACAACTGGTTCATCAATACCTGCACTCGCTGATCGCTGGCATACTGGCGCAGAATGGCATTGGTGCCGTCCGTCGATCCATCCGAGACCACAACGATCTGGCAACGCGGCGGCGGATAATCCAACTCCAGCAGATTTCGCATCTTGCTTTCAAGCCGTTGCTCTTCATTGCGCACGATCATCACGATGGAAACGTAGGGTTCCTGCAGCGAGCGCACTACTGGCCAAGGCAAGAGGCGCGCTCGCAACCACAACCATCCCGCATAACCCGCGTAGGTATAGGCAATCAGAAAAGCAGCACTCCAGAAAAGCCACCTCATTGCGCTCCCCGTCCGAGCAGGACGATCTTAATGGTCTGAAAGAGGATCAGCAAATCCAGCCCCACCGAAGCGTTCTTTATGTAAAAGAGGTCGTACTGCAGTTTCTCGCGCGCATCTCCCACCGTGTTGCCGTATTTGTACCCTATTTGAGCCCATCCCGTAATGCCGGGACGCACCGCGTGGCGCACTCCGTAATACGGAATCTCGCGGCTCAGCCATTCCACAAACTCCGGCCGTTCCGGCCGCGGTCCTACGAAACTCATGTCGCCCTTCAGCACACACCACAACTGCGGAATTTCATCCAGCCGGGACGATCGTAGAAGTTTGCCAACCCGCGTAATGCGCGGATCATCATCGGTGGCCCAGGTCGCGCCCGTGTCGGCTTCGGCGTCCTTACGCATCGTGCGGAACTTGTAACAATAAAAAACTTTCCCACCCTGGCCCACGCGCTTCTGACGGTACAATACCGGCCCCGCTGAGCCCAGTTTCACAGCGAGTGCAATAAACGGCAGCAACGGCAGCGAGAGGACCAGCCCGAACAGGGCGGCGATAACATTCAACAGCCGCCTCAGCCCCCGGTTAAGAATGCTGAACCGGAATCCCTCAGCAAAAATTAACCAGCTGGGATACAACTGCTCAACTTCGATTCGTCCGGTAATCTTTTCCAACCATGACGTGGCTTCCTCTACCTTCACTCCCGCCAACCGCAAAGCCAGCAACTCTTCTACAGGCAACGTTCCACGCCGGTCCGGCATGGCCACAATCACGCGATGCACTCCCTTATCGCGAGCCAAGCCGACCAGATGGTTTGCCACCGTCTCGCGGGTAAGTTCGCCTTCGATGTTTCCCGTCCATCCCACCACTTCGATTCCGAGGCCCTCCTGGCGCAATCCATTCAGCAGTCGTTGCGCTCGATCTCCCGTGCCCACCACGTAGACCCGCTCACACAAAAACGGCTGGCACACCAACCAGCCATAGGCCGAGCGCCAGCAGAACATCGCGACTGCTAAGATCACTACTCCGAAGACCGCGGAGTTCTTACCAGGCAGAAAACCTGGCGAGAAGTAAGTCACACTGGCCAGCACCAGCGCTACGAGGCCCAAGGCAAAGAGCATCCGGAAGGCCTCCTCGAGCTTGGCCGCCGAATGGGATGAATCGTAGAGATCGAACCCGTGGGATACCAGTAAAACAATGCCGACGACGCCGAGGATTCTCAGGTAGCCGCCCTCAATGAACATTTCGTTATTGAGGCGCAGCATGCTATCGCTGTTCCACAGCGCTCCCAGCGCAAAAGAAACCCCCACGATCAGCGCTTCACCGACCAGAAGCACCAGGGTCCGTACCGGGTAGTAGACATTGAAGAGCCGAATCACTTCCCCCCCTCAGGACTTGATCGTGGTTCCCTTTTTCTCGTATGCGTCGTAGTAGTAACGCGCGTAGGGTGCTGCATCTTCGCTGGTTCCATTCAACACAATCCCGATCAATGACCGGTCGGGAAATTCCTGACGCGCCTTGCGGGCGACATCCGACGGCGTAGAGTCCGAACGCACCACCATCAACACTCCATCACAAGATTTAGCGAGGACGCTGGCATCGGAAACCAGGATGGCCGGTGAGGAATCGATAATGATCCAGTCAAAGAGCGGTTCGACTCGCTGCAACAGCATCTTCAGCCGACTGTTACCGAGCAATTCGGAAGGATCCTCGATTCCGGTGCCGCTCGGAATGAAGAACAGGTTTTCCATCGGGCCTCGTTGCATGATGGAGAACTCGTCGTTTTTCGCCTGCAGATAGTCGGAGAGACCGGGTCCGGGCGTCGTACCCAGCATCAAGTGCAACCGTGGTCCGCGAAGATCGGCATCGATCAACAACACGCGTCGTCCGTGCTGCCGCACCATGACCTGCGCCAGGTTCGAAGCCGTGAACGATTTGCCTTCCTTGGGCAGTGCGCTGGTCACCAGCAGAGTCTTCAAGGTCATTTTCTCGCGGAGGTGGTAAAGCCGGGAACGCAGAGTGCGGTATTCCTCGGTGCCTCGCCCCCTGTCGTCGCCATTCATGAACAGCATGGTCCGCAGGTCCGGTTTCCACTCCATCTGCGGGCACCGAGCCAGCAACCCATCCAAGCTGAAGGGGCTTCCAAAAGTAGGCATTGGGGTCCCTGGAGCAGCCGCCGGCATGGTCCCCGCCGACTCGACCGGGAATACCGGCGGATCAGCCACCGGAGCCGTGGCGAAGCTCGGTTGCGCCGTGCTTCCCGGGTTCGCAGCCCGCTCCTGTTCGGCTTTCTTTAACGCTTCGTGAATTCGGCTCATAATTTCCTTTCGTCGGGGAGGTCCTTGTCTTCCTGGCGTAGGCGGTCAGCCAGGGTCGCCAGCGAACGCAACGCCTCTACTAAATCAAACTTTTCCCGTCCCGGAGCGGGGGCGGGAACCGGCACCATGCCAGACGTAGTGTTGTCTCCTAGATCGAAATCCCGTGCTACCCCATACACAGCCGCCGGCCCAATAATCTTCTGTTGATCCACAAACGCACTCACCAGGCAGTGCTCACACAGCAGGTTGATCACGCGCGGAATTCCTGAGGCGTAACGATGGATCGCGACCAGGGCCTCGGGCTCGAAAATCTGTTGCCCGTTGGACCCTGCGATGCGCAGTCGCTGCTGTACGTAAGCTTTGGTTTCATCGAGGGTCAATGGGTACGTCTTCGCCCGCAGCGTCAGACGTTGCCGCAGTTGACGCAACTGCGGCTGCTTTAGTTTCTGTTCCAGCTCCGGCTGCCCCACCAGAACAATCTGGAGGAGCTTCTCGGTAAAGGTCTCGAGATTGGTGAGCATGCGGATCTCTTCCAGCACTTCGTCCGAAAGATTCTGGGCCTCGTCGACGATGAGCACCGCAGTCTCTCCCGCCCGGTAGCGATCGAGCAGCCAGTTATAGAGTCGCAGCAGAATCTGGCTCTTGGCTCGCGAATCGCACGGAATGCCGAAGTCCGCCATCATGTAATCCAGGAACTGCGGCACGTTCATCCGCGAATTGAAAATGAACGCCGTAGCGACCTGCTGCAGACGCAGCCACTCCAACAACTTGTTGATGAGCGTGGTTTTGCCCGTACCCACTTCCCCCGTGAGCAGGACAAAACCCTTCCTGCTCTGGATTCCGTATGTCAAGCAGGCCAGCGCCTCCTCTGTATGGCGCGTCAAAAACAGATAACGCGGGTCCGGATTGACGTTGAACGGGTTTGCCCGTAGTCCGTAGAACTCTTTGTACATGGTCGTTTCCGTGGCCAGTTCCGCCTAGACCGTTAGTGTGTCTTTCTGCAGGTCCGGTTTTTTGTTTCTGTGCCAGAACTTGCCATTTTTGTCTTCCAGAGCCGCAACCCCAACCCAGGGCACCGCCACCAGCATGGGTAACTCTAGCGCGGCTTCGGCGTCCGCTTCCGTCCGAATGGAGTTGTCACGCAGTTCCAGCCACATGGTCAACCCCAGCCCTAAGGCCAAGCCGGCGCCCAGACCGCCGGCGGCAAAGAGCAAGCGGTTAGGAAAACTTGGCGTATCCGGCAGATTGGCTGGGTTCAGGGGAAACATCCGCTCCCCCTCCGATTGGTTGTTCATTTTCACCGTCAGATCGGCTGTGCTCTTCTTGCCCAGCAAGTCCTGATAGGTTTTCTGGGCATTGTCATAATCGCGTGTCAATTGCTTGTATTGTTCCTCGATCGCCGGACTCAGCGAAACTCGTCCCTGGTACGCACCAATTTCCTGTTGCAGCCTTTTCTGATCTCGCGTAGCCGCCGAGATCAGTTCCGAGTATTGATGGACCAGCAGCCGCAACTGTTTGATCTCCGCTGGTTCGGACGCGGACGCCTTGTCGCTGTTGGCACCGGGGGCATCCGAAGATGCCTTGTTGACTTCGGCCAGTTTCTTCTTTACTTCCGCGATGTCGGCCTTCGCTTTGATCACATCTGGGTGATCGCCCGTATAGTTCGCCTGCAACTGAAGGAGTTGGGACTGTAGATCCGAAAGCTGCTTTTCCAGCGTTTGCGGATTGGTGGAGTTCCCCGAAGTCTGCCATGCTGCCAGCTGTTGCGCCAGCATCGACTCGGTGTACGATTTGTCCTGCTGCGCCCGGTTCAGCGATTGAGTGTTCGCATCCAACTGCGAGTTCAGGCCCATCAGAATCTTCAGATTGTTCCCTTGGTCTTCCGGAAGCTGTCCCACATACTGCTTCTTAAACGCCGCCAGGTTGGCACCGAGACTCTCCAGATTATTCTTGGCGTCTTCAATGCCCCGGTTCAGAACCTCACTGGTGCCGCTAGCGGCCGCAGCAACCTGCTTCAAGTTCTCGTTCACGATGAGCGACGTCAGTTCGTTACATATCTGTTGTGCCTCGCGAGGGCTGGGAGCCGAATAGTTCACATAAAACCCCGGCACCGAACTGGTCTGCTGTCCCGGCTTCTTCCTGCCGATTTGCGACAAGTCGGTGACCACAGGCTCTACGGTCATGTTTGCCCGGATGCTGTCGATGACTTCTGCCACTTCCTGACTGTTCTTGTGCGGGTAGACCTTGTTGACCACAGGTTCCAGCTGGGTTTGACTCAGTACCTGCTGCTGCAGGGTCGCCACGCGAGCGGTCAAATCCTGGGAAACCACCGGCTGCACCATAGTCTCCGGAACCTTCTGTCCCTCCACCAGGATCAACGCCTGAGATGTGTACTTCGGCGCGAAAGCGTACGAGACTAGGAACCCCACCAACGGTGCGAGCAGCGCCGGAATCAGAATTACCTTCGCCCGGCGGCGCAACATCGCCAGATAATCGTCCATCGTTAATTCGCGACTCTGAATCATGCTCGTTTTCCTTCTGCCCGCGTGCACCATCCTTGCTGTAGGCAAGAACGGGAACCCGTCGGGCCCCGAAAATCAGTCTATCCGGATCGGCCGCGGGGTCCAATCCAACCCAACTGTTGCCAGGCTCTGGTTCGAAATGCGGTTGCAGGCCCCGGCTCCGCAGAACGAATTGGGAAACGACAGCCGATTGAACTGGTAGCTGAAATAAGCGTGTAACTCTCGTCCAAACGCACGGTGCACCCCTGCCCCGGCGAAACCGTAGTTGTAAGAACCTGCGTTATTGGCCGGACACGCCGTTTGCGACGTCTGGGGGTTCCCGCACTGGATCAATTGAAACTGTGACAGGGGCTGCAGGCGGTCGTTGGTCGAGTATCCTATATTGACAAAGGCGTCCCAAACTCGCGACAACGGTCGCTCCGCACCGAGGTTCACAATGTTGCTCTGCGCTCCCGCAAGGAAGCCCGACCCGCTGGTATCGAAGCGCTTAAAGTCCAGATACATTGATGTTTTCGGAAACATGTAGCGCAGACGAGCCTGAGCCGATACACCGAGTTTTGTGCTCTTGTCGGTTGCGGGGATCAATGTGCCCCCGAAAAGCGAACAATAGAACGGCGAAACGATGGTCAGGCTGCAAGTGGCCGTTTGTGTGTCGATGAAGGCGATCTGCGGCCCTGCGCCGATCAGGAAATCCAGCCGACCTGTAACGCGGTGTCCGTATATTCCCTGGATGATGTGAGTATGAAATGCCGTTCCCGCGACCGAAAAATCGAACCCCTGATATCCATACACCAGGGCAATCTGAGTTTTCGGCGTTAAAATACGGTTGTATCCCACTTGGACCGAAACCTGCGAACTGCCGATGAAAGAGTTGCCCGTCGTGTCGGTTCTGTAATAATGCGTGAAGGCATATCCGCCGGCCACTGTGACCGTCGACTTGGGGGAAAGGCTTTCGGAGATATCCGCCAAGCTCACGTTCAGGATGCGCGGGGCTAATCCGAGGTTCCCCAGACTATTGCCTCCCCAAAAACCGCCAAAAGCACTGTTCCCCAGCGACGCAATCCCCTGCGAACCCATCGACCCATAAGAACCACCGAAGTTACCCTCGGGCAGGTAGCTGAAGCTGTCGCGCACGGACAATTCTCCCCGCTTCCACATAATCTTCTGGTCGACATCCATCTGTTGCAAGGACTGGAAGCCTTGTCCCGTCCGAGCGTAGTAAGCGACGCCGCCGATGTAATCCATCGCCAAGTCGTAATTACTCCACAGCCGCTTCAGGACTATGCTTCCCAGCCCGCGCGTAATGGAACTCACTCCTCCGCCCCCGAGATTGCCGGTCGCGTTCGATCCGATCGACTCACTGAACGTCGCTCCAGGTTGCAGATAACTTAACGGCGCCGCGTGCGGCTCCAGCGACGGCAAATCCAGCCCCGAGAGTGGTGGATTTTCGGTGACTGAAGGCGGCGCATTGTCCTGGCCGTAAGCGGGCGCTGGCTGCGAAGCGCTCTGCGGCGCATCCCCGGTCGACGGCGGCGTGGAACTGTCTTGGGCCCACGCTTCACTCAGCGTTAGTGCCAGCAGCATGCCCAAAGTCCAAAGGGTCTGAGGTTTCCTCATTGCGTTCCTTATGGGACCACCACCGTATCGCCCGGCTTCAGAAGAATGTTTTGTTCCGGATGATTCCCTTTGACTACTTCTTTGTAATTGAAGGGCAACTTCTGCTGCTTGCCGTTCTGCGTCCGCAACAGGTAAATTGCCTTGAGATTGGCAAATTGTGTGAAACCAGCCTGGGCCAGCGCCTGCAACACTGTCATTTGCGGCAGCAATGTCATGGGTCCACTATGCTGAACTTCCCCGGTCACAAAGATCCGCTGGCTGTTCATGGCCGTCACGACAACGGTCACGCGCGGGTCAGCAATATACTTCTTCAGTTTCTCGGTGATCGAATCCTTCAATGCCAGCGGAGTCAGTCCGGCTGCCGGAATGTCATTGAGCAGCGGCATCGAGATCTTGCCATCCGGCCGCACTGGGAGTTGCTCGGAAAGTTCCGGCTCTTTCCACACCGAAATGTGGAGCACATCGTCGGCTCCAATTACATAATCGGACGACGCACCCGTTTCCTGAACCGTATCCGCAGGCTTACCGGTTCTCGCTTCCCCGGCCTTGGCATCACCAGCCTTGGATGGATCGCTCGACTGGGCCAGCATTGCTGCCGCAACGAACAGCACCGACAGCAGCAACGCCAGTCTCTTCACGTTCTTCATACTTTCTCCGGCGGAGTTACTACGCTCCGTAATCTTCGTATCCGATCTGCTTCAACTTGTAGAGCAATGCCTTGTAGCTGATCTGCAACTGCTCGGCGGCCCGCCGCCGGTTCCATCGCGTGCGAGTCAACACTTTTAGGATCAGCTCCTTCTCGGCCTCTTGCGACGCTGCTCTGGACGCGGCCTTCAACGAAATTCCGCTTCCGTTGCCTCCGGCGGACGGCTTGTGCAACAACGCCCGCAGACCACCCATTGCCAGGTGCTCGTCTCCGAGTGCCACTAGCACGCGGGCTGCATTGTCCAGTTCGCGTAAATTTCCAGGCCAAGAGTACTCCTCAAAAAGACGCTGCATCTCGGTGCTGAGCTCCGGAATCGAGCGATGAAACTCTTCCGCATACTTGCGCATAAAGTGCGCCATGAGCAACGGAATGTCCTCTTTTCGCTGCCGCAGCGGGGGTAGTCGCAAACACACTCCACTAATGCGGTAATACAGATCTTCACGAAGCCGCCCCGCTTTGACCTCAACCTCCAGATCGCGGGCACTACCGCAAATAAATCTTGCGGAAGACCCGCTGGGAAGACCGTTGCTCGAAGCTTGCAGCAATGCATCCCTGAAGCAAGACTGGGAACTGGCACTCAGTTCGGCGAGTTCTTCCAGAAAAATCGTTCCCGCCCCTACCGGGGCGTCCTCTTCTAACTCAGTAAAGTTCAAATCCTCGGGCTTCAGGGTCGAACATTGAAACCGGCGGAACGGTTGTGCGCTCCGCCGTGACATTTCGTGAATCCGTCGTGCAGTGGCATGTTTGCCCGCTCCAGCCTCGGCCAGCAGGAGGACGGGCACGTCTCTCTGCGAAAGCTCCCGGATGACGGCTTCCACCGGTTGCATGCTGGCGCTCGCACCTTCGACGAAAGAACGAGCCAGATCTTCGGGAATGTTTTCGCTACAGACATCTCCCGTGTTAGGCAAATGTTTGCCCATTTTTGCGCTTTTGTCCATCGACCTGATATTTCCCCAGACTCCCTGGACACACCCATATGAGCACGATGATTGCCGAAGGACGTAGCCAGCACCCTCAAATCTTTGGAGTCTCCCATGGCGCCTGTTTTCAATAGCTTGGACCTCGGTTAGCGCAACGAGGGAAGGCCGCTGCCCAGATTCTGGATTGTGTTCGCTTCTATCCTACCAAGGGAAAATAGGAAATGTTTTTCCCACACCTGAAACTCAGAACTTCCACCGCCGATGAAAACTTACCTCAGGATAACGTAGACAATAGCCTCCAATATTACTGAGGTCACCACCCTGCCGGGGACCAAAGTTTGGGATTCTTTCCCACGGCACGGCTGTGCCGTGGCGTGGAGCGAGGTTTCGCTCGCTCTCTGGCCGCTGGCTGAAAGGAACGTAGCCATTCTGGTACACAATCGATAAGAGCTTCGGCTGAACCGGCTAGAATCCGGATTGAGGGTAAGCATGGACGTATCGATCGTTATCAGCACGTATAACCGTTGCGAGCTTTTAGAGAGGGCGTTGCAAGTGCTGTTTTCGCAAACGTCTGCGCACTTGAACTTTGAGGTGCTTGTGGTAGACAACAATTCCTCCGACCAGACACGCTCCCTCGTGCAATCCTTGGCAGCGCAGAACCCGGAAAAACTGAAATATTTTTTTGAACCGAAGCAGGGAGTGTCCCACGGTCGCAATACAGGAATTGCGCATGCCAAAGCTTCGATCATAGCCTTTACCGACGATGATGTTCGCGTCGCTCGGGACTGGGTTTACCAGATTAAAGCCGGCTTTGAGGCAAATCCCGAGATTGACTTTCTGGGAGGTAAAGTCGTGCCACGATGGCAGACGGAGCCTCCCTCCTGGCTGACGGCAGCGCACTGGGCGCCGCTAGCCTTGCTGGATTATGGCGACGAGCGCTTCTTTGTGGATTCCAGCAAGCAGTTCTGCTTAATTGGCGCAAATTTTGCTTTCCGCCGGCGAGCTTTTGAAAAAGTGGGACTATTCAAGACTGACTTTCAGCGCGTCAAGAATGGGATTGGCTCCCTGGAAGATCACGAGATGCTATTGCGCTTGTGGCATGCAAACAGCTGCGGACTCTATTTGCCGGAACTTGTAGTCACCGCGGAAATTGAACCGGAGCGACTGGAAAAGCAGTATCACCGCAGATGGCATGCAGGTCACGGCCGCTTCTACGCTGCCCTGCGCTCAGACGAAGTCGAGCGAACGAAGATCGGCAAAATTTTCGGTGTACCCGCCCATCTCTACCGGCGCGCGTTCAAAGACGCCCTAGGATGGACGCTTGGGAACATCCGGAACCGGCCAGACCTGGCTTTTGCGCATGAAGTCCAGCTCCACTACTTTGGCGGCTTTTTCCGCCGGCGCTGGCAGGATTTCCTTTCCGGACGGCGATCGAGTGAACAACCTATTACCGTTAAACCGCGGCCGCGCGATTAGGTGTCTGAAGGCTTGTAAAAATGTTTCCCGCAGAAGAACCCAATCAGATCGACAATCTTGAGTTCATCACAGAACATTTCCGCGGGCTCTTTCTTCAGTGCCGCAAATCTCCGTAACATGTGCACCAATCCTCGCGCCGCTCTTCCGAAAAGATGACGGGGAACGCCAAGCAAATATGGCGTTGGCTGGGGATGCGTGCGATCCAGAAACCCGGAGGATATGCCGCGCCAAAAGTGCCAAGTACGAAAATAGCGTTTGGTCAGCCGGTCGGGATGGATATAGTGATAAATAACAAGATCGGGCACATATATTCCTCTTGCTCCCGCCGCCGGCGGACGCATGTACATGTCGGTATCTTCGTCGGCCAACGGCCGATCCCCTTGCGCCCCAGGTCGGTCGCATAGAGGCCGACTTTTTGCAGCACCGCTCGTGAGATGACAGCATTTCCGCCCATCAACATAGCCTGGCTTGTTCCATAAACGTGTCGAGCCCGCATCTACAACTCCAATCACTCCCACTTTACTGGGCGGCAGCCATGAAGGCGGGGTGCAAACCCACTGGGGCTTACAGGGTCCCCCAATGAAATCCACATCGCCAGTGGAAAACATTTCGTCAATACGGCGAAACCAGGATCTTATCGATCTGTTCATCATCATCGATCATACCGACAAGATCGCCACTCGTGGACGTAATGCCGGCGTTCAAAGCATGCGACCTTCCCTGCTTCTTCTCACAGACATAATGAAGCCTCTCCCCAAATTTCACCTGGTAAGCTTCCACCGTCTCGCGTGTGGCATCGCTGGAGTTGTTGTCCACCACAGTTACGGACACGGTCAAATCGGCTGGGATTTCAGCAGCCAGCAAGCTATCCAGCATGAGCTTTAGGAGTTGGTGCCGGTTGTAGGTCGGCAGAATGACATCCAATCGCATGCTGAGCTACCTATTTTCCGCCCTCGGTTCTAGCTGCCGACTCTTCGAATGATGGCCACGCACCGTGGAAACTGGTTGTGGAAGATTCCGTGGGGACGACTTGCGAATGGAGTGAGTGACATGGATATATTGCTTGTGATAAATTCGGCGCAAAAGCCAGAACGCACAGTAAGTCATACCCACGATACGATACGATCCGCACCTCCGACCATAGTCCTCGCTGCAGCGTACACAATATAACCCGGGTTGGGA
>CAWHTJ010000011.1:0-88227 GCA_963832235.1 uncultured Acidobacteriaceae bacterium
CAGTGAGAAATCAAAATCAAAGGAGAACCGCAATGACGCAAAAGATTATTGAGGTAGTCGGAACGTCCAAAGAGAGCTTTGCAAAGGCTGCGGAAAACGCTGTGGCTGAAGCCGCAAAGACGGTTCGGGGCATGAAGTGGGCGCGAGTGGCGGAACTAGAAATGGAACTGGACGGCAAGAAGATAGCCAAGTACCGCGCCACAACAAAGATTTACTTCGACATTGAAAAGTAACAATGTCGATGGAGCGCGGGTGGGCCAATAATAAAGGCTGTCGGGTGCAGTGCAAATTTGCAAGGAGATCTCACATGAAACGGATAATCGGGTCGGTTGCGATTTGTGTTTTGTTGCTGGGAGTTTCGATTCAGGCGCAGGCTCCGCAAGGACCGCCGAAACCAGGACCAGAGGTGAAGCGGCTCGCATATTTTGTGGGCAACTGGAAAGAAGAGGGCAAATCTACTGCGCACGGTATGACCGGACCGGTGTCTTCAACTCAAAAGTGGGAATGGGTGTCCGGAGGATTTTTTATTGTGGGTCATTCGGACAACAAGTCACCGGTGGGCGACTTTAAGATCATGGCCGTATTGGGATATGACCCGGAAACAAAAATGTACACCTACAACGCATTCGACAGTTGGGGCGAACTGATCACGGCCAAAGGAAATGTCAGCGGAGACACTTGGACTTGGATAACCGAGACGATGATGCAAGGTAAGCCGATGAAGACGCGCTTGACCGAGAAGGAAGTTTCCAAGACGCAATACACACTCAAATATGAATCGTCCACAGATGGCGGCAACACCTGGACATCCGATCTGGAATCGACGTTTACGAAGGTGGTGGCGGCGCCGGCTGCGAAGTAAGAATTGGTCGAGATGATTTTTGGGGCGCGTGGAGGATAGGCTGCGCGCCTTTTTTTATTTGCAGACTTGCATCACGTGTTTTAACGATTAAACCCAACCCCCGCCAAAATCGCGCCAGAAGGATCGAAATCGAACCCGGACAATGCCGCCTCCGCTTCGTCCCAAACTCTGGTTCAATTCAACGATGCCCCGTGGGCAAACATTTGGCATGCCGCGACAGTCGGTAGCGCCCGCACACGGAGAGATTATTGCAGATTGGATGGGCGGTCCACATTGGACGGCAGCACTCACTTGGAGAGTCCGCCCCGTTGCCCTTGTCGGGATGGACACAGTTCGTTCCTCCAGCCGAGACGTTTCAGAGTCGCTCTGGGGCACCGAAATGTAGCTAAAGTGTAGCTTATGAGCGGTGGAGCGTTGGGTTAGAATGATCCCCTCTCCTCCAGTGGATTCGAGGACATTCCTCTCCTCCAGAGAGCTAAGAAAGCTACACGAAAGCTACAAGAAAGCTACGGACAGGCGTATATTTGTTTCGCCATCAACGATGGCAAAATCGCTAGGTACTCTGAGCAAGTCGTTTGAAGTCAGTGCCAAGTAGCTTTGGATTCAACGTAGGATTCGAATCCCACTCTCTCCGCCAGCAAGTCTTAACTGCAGAGAAATTCCGCCGCCCAACGGTTGGGGGGTATATGTGTATGTGATGTCGAGATGTACACACCTCCATTTGTGATCGTGTTGGACTCTGGCGTGCTTGGTAGGCGATTCCACTCAAACCCTCGATTGAAGGTTTGATGAGTGCAATGGCGTTGCTCCAAGAACGGCGTCCGAGACAGCCCCCTATTTCCAGTTCTCGAGCATCATCAGGTCGCTCGAACAGGCCATCCACTTGGGGGTAGAGCAGCCATTTGCCGTCCCTTGAAATAGATATCCCGCCGCTCCAGCCTGGCTGGAATTTATCTAGAGTGAAGATCTTCCTTACCTTCCGGCTGTTGAAATCAAAAAAAACAACGTCGGCCTGGTGGGTTGCGTTCTGGGCCTGATGTTTTATGTCGGCCATGAAGTAGATGCCCGATCCAGTTGGCTCCCAGGTATCTCCGTTGGATTGCAGCTCCGGCATTCCTTCCACTTGCTGCTCCGCGGAACCATCAGTGTTGACGCGCCACAACCTCCTCTGGCGAGCAAAATACAAATATCTCCCGTCGGCTGATTCCTGCGGATAGGTAGATTCAGTCGCAGTAATTCTTACGGCGCGACCGCCCTCGCGGAATACTTTCCAGATTGTCGGAATGCGAGCATCCTCTCCATTGACGAAGTATATCCAGCGGCCATCGCGAGACCAACTAGGCAAGTTGTTGCCATGATGTCGATACTTAATTTACGCGCAACGCCAACGTTCGGGTCGATGACGTATATGTTGGATTCGCCGCCAGCACGCGAGTCAAAAGCAAGCAGCTTGCCATCGGGAGACCAGCGTGGCATGCCGGTCGCCCGAACCCCGTAGGAGGTTAACTGTACCGCATTGGAGCCATCGGCGTCGCAAACCCACACCTCAACGGCTCCAGACCGATTGGCCGAAAAGGCAATCTTGCTCCCATCTGGCGAGAAACTGGGCGCTATCTGCTCGCGAGATGAGCTAATGAGTTTTTGAGCCTGCACTGGCGACCCCGACAAGTCCAGACGCCATATATTTACGTTCCTCACTGCTTGTACGTACGCCAGTCGATGCCCCTTCCGGCTCACGGTTACATCGAGTTGCATCATGGCCAAAGGGCAGCTTCTCTGCGTAGCCCGGCCGAGAGAGCGAAGTCTCCCAGAGATCGCCATTCCACGGAGAACTGAACACGATCCGACGTCCGTCTTCCGACCACGCAATTCCAGGGATGCCGTCAAGCCCCTGCAATAGCCTTTCGCTGTGGCCGTCGCTCATTCGCGACACGTGCAACGAGACGCTGCTCCACGTGTCCACACAAACCCATGCGAGCAGATCCCCGAGCGGCGAAAACGCCGGCGTCGCCGTGAGTTTGCAGCCGGTGTTGACGGGTTTCCGTTCCACCGTGTCCAGAGACAACAGGAAGAGCAGTTGAGTCCCTAAAGGAGATGCAGTTGGTTGGTCGGTGAAGGCAAGTTGTTTTCCATCCGGGGACCAACTTATATCGTTGCCGTACCAACTCCGAAGGATATGGTGGCGAGCTGCCGCTCAGGTCCGCCTGCCGCCGGTACCAGGTACAGTCCCGTATCACTTTCGCCTGCCATCCTGGAAATCGCGATGTTACGTCCGTCCGGAGACCAGGCCGCAGAAAGCCTGGACGCGGGATGATCAGTCAGGCGCAAGGGCTTGTCCGTTCCTATCGCTTTGACGTAGAGGTCCCTTCCCGCTGCAGTGTCACCGTCCCACCCGAACGCGACCTGCTTGCCGTCCGGCGAAAGCGCAGGTGTACTTACGTTACCCGCCAAAGAAGTGAGCGGCCGCAAAGTCGGCTCCTGATGCGAGGGAGGGAAATGCGGAATCGCGATGTTGTACATCCCCGAAGTCCAGCCCGAGCGCCACTCCAGGCCGCCGGCTACGAGTGCGATGAGGACCACAACGGCTGCAGCGATTAATCGTTCCCGCCTGTGGCTCACGAGTGGTACAGCTCTGACCGTCTCCAGGTCGGTGCGCATTTCTGTGGCTGACTGGTACCGCTTCTGACGGTCCTTCTCCAACGCTTTCGTGATGATCTCCTCCAGCTTGGACGGAAGCTGTGGAATTCAGATCGTGCACCGCGACCGGCATGCGATTCAGGATCGCATCGTGGAGCATCGGCGCGGTCTCTCCGCTGAATGCTCCCTGGCCCGTCGCCATTTCGTAGAGCACCAATCCAAAGGAAAACAGGTCGGTCCGTGCGTCCAACTTCTCGCCCCGCGACCTGCTCCGGCGACATGTAACCAGCTGTTCCCATCGCCACTCCGGTATGACTGAGGAGCAAATGGGGCCTCGCGAGCGGGGTCTCTCGTGTCGCCCCGAGTGCTTCGTCGTCGCTAGCGGTCAAGTCCGCGGGCAGGGTCTGCATTGTCATTCCCGGAACAAGCTTCGCCAGTCCGAAATCCAGAATCTTGACTTGCCCCGCGCTCGGTGATAAAGATGTTCGCCGGTTTAATGTCGCGATGAATGATGCCCTTCTGATGCGCGGCATCTAATCCGTCGGCGATTTGAATGGCGATGTCGAGCAGGGTATCGGTCGGCAACGGTGCGCTTCTTCGGCAACGCGGTCGCGCAGGGTTTCGCCTTCCAGCAACGGCATGACCAGGAACGGCTGGCCTTCGTGCTCTCCGAATTCGTAGATGGCGCAGATGTTGGGATGGTCCAGAGAGGAGGCGGCCCGCGCTTCCCGCTCAAACCGCTCTAGAGCCTTCGGCTCATTTCCGAGCTCTTCCGGAAGAAACTTCAGTGCGACACGGCGGCCCAGCTTGAGATCCTCGGCCTTGTACACCAGCCCCATGCCGCCGCCACCGAGGATCTCCAGCACGCGGTAGTGCGAAACTTTCTTCCCCACCAGATTGGTGCTTATCATTCAGCCGACTGTAGAGAGTGTGGTCATACCACTCGTTGACGGCTTTGCGTTGGGTTTCAGAGAGGGCCTCGTCTGGTTTCAAAGGATCGTCAATGATGATGAAGTCCGCTCCTCGACCAGTCAGCACACCTCCAACCGAGGTAGCCAGCCGGAAGCCGTTTTGGGTCGTCAGAAACTCCTGCACAGATTGCTTCTGAGGCGCGAGCCGGGTCGGAAATAAGCTGCGGTACCATTCACTCGTCATCAAGGTCCGGCAGTCCAAGGAGTGCTTGTTAGCCAGATCCTGACCGTAGCTGGCACAGATGATCTGTGCGCTGGGATTATGGCCAAGAATAAAAGCCGGGAAAGCCACCGCGGCGGCGTGAGATTTGAGCGAGCGGGGCGGCACGTTGCCGATCAGCCTGTTAATCTCGCCGCGCCGACACGCTTCCAGTTTCGATGCGATCAACTCATTGTGCCAGTTGTGAAGGAACGTGCTTCTCGGATTAAGTTCGCGAAAAGCTCGATGCATGAACGTATAGAAGTCGTTACGTGCAAAGATCTGAAATTCAGCTGCGCTCATTGTCGCCACTGTTACCCTCCTGTGCTTCTTGTCGTTCTTCAGGTTGTTGTTCTTGATCTTCTTCGTTCGGTTTCAGGAATCGTTTCAGGATGCCGTCCATGACCTCCTGATCAAGTTCAGAAATGCCTGGTTCTTGAATCCCCAGAGTGCTCTGTTTGGCTTCGGCGTCTTGGGCTAGAGCGAGCAATTGAGCAAGGGCTCGCAGGTCGCCGGAGGCTCCCTTATTGACAAGTTGCTTCAGTGCAGCCTCGAGCTTCGTGACCGTCTTCCGCTGGCCGTGTTCGTTGATCACTACTTTTTCGCGCAACGCCTTCATGAACGCGGTGGCCACGTTCAGGCTGCCCTTCGGACGTCCTCTGGGGTTTCCAGAGACACCCTTTTTGAAGCGCGTGGCTTCGGGTGGTCTGCGAAAACCTACTCGCGTGGTTGCCGCGGGCAATTCGCCAGTTTTTTCATTCTCCGTGGGCTCTATCGTTACGTGTGCTTCGTCATTGCCGTTGTTCATCAGCGACCTCCTTTTCGAGTTCGTTGAAACTACGCCCAGAGGCAGCATGTGTAGCCGACAGCCCAGTGAACTTTTGCCAGCGGCGAACGATGGTGTCGACGTACAGTGGGTCCAGTTCAATTCCGTAGCACGTGCGACCCGTACGTTCGCAGGCGATGAGGGTTGTGCCACTGCCCAGAAAAGGATCTAGGACGACATCACCTCTGTCAGAAACATCCATGATCGCGTCGGCCACGAGCGCTACTGGCTTGACGGTGGGATGAAGCTCCAGCAGATTGCCTTCTTCGGTATTCCGCGAAAATGAATTCACACCTGCGTAGCGCCAGACATTCGTCCGGTACCTGCCATACTGTCCAAGCTGCACGTTGTTCCGATGAGGGCATTTGCCGCTTTTGAACACAAATACGAATTCGTGTTGGCTGCGGTAAAGCAACCCATCCCTGCATTGTCTTTGGTCCACACGCATATGTTCTTCAACTGCGTGTACGCCTCTCGACCAGCGGTGAGCAGTTCACGCATGTGACGCCAGTCCATGCAGATGAAGTGAATGGATCCTTGATGGGTATATCGAGCCAACAGATTGCACACGTTGCTAAGGAAAGTTGTGAACTGGGGCTCGCTCATTTCGCCTGAGCCCATCACGAAATCGTGGTGCTGTTTCTTGCCCAGGCCCGAAGCATGACCATAGATAGGGACGTTGTACGGAGGATCGGTAAAGACAACCGCCGCTCGTTGATCGCTCATCAGCCGGGAATACTCAGCAGGATCCAAGGCATCGCCACACAGAACTCGATTTTTCCCGAGCAGCCATAGATCTCTAACAGTTGCGACTCGACTCTTTGCGTCCTCGGGAATCGAATCGGCGGGGTCTTTTGAGACATCCCGAACCGGTGCAACCCCTTCAAGGATGGCGTCGATCTCCCCCATTTCGAAACCAATCGTTTCAAGGCTGAAATCCAGATCGGCCGCCGTTAGGGTCTTCAGCTGTTCAGCGAGCAGTGCGTCGTCCCAACTGGAGTTCTCACTGAGTTTGTTATCGGCGATCATGAACGCCCGGACCTGTTGGGGTGAGAGGTGATCCAGGCGGATGGTCGGCACTTCGGTCATGCCAAGTAATCTGGCGGCCAAGAGACGGCCGTGTCCGGCGATGACGTTCAAGTGCTGGTCAACGAGCACGGGTACGTTGAAGCCAAAGATAGTGATGCTGTCGGCGATCTGATGGACTTGCTTGTTGTTGTGCTGACGCGGATTCAGGGGATCCGGGTGAAGAATGTCTATTGGACAATGTTGGATGGCAAGGCGGGTAAGCTGCTTTAAATCAGGTTGGGCAAGTTTAACAGCGCGCGCCGCTGAATGAGCTGTCGATTTCTTCGCCACAAGTCCCCTCCACAAAGCTCGATTGCAAGGGGAATATGGCAGAACAAACTTGTGGAAAGATACGGAAACGAATGGAGCGTTTTACGCCTCTTTCGTTTCCGGTTATTTTTAGGCAGCCGATTGAGTGGAAATGCGAACTCTAGGGAATTCTTGATAAAGCTGCTGCGGATTCAACACGACACTCTTCACTAGGAAAATGAGGGTACCATTGTTTGAATTTTGCTCGAAATGGCGGACTGCTTTTTGCAAGAGAGCTCGAAGGTTCTCCGGACGCCTTCGTCTTAAAGCGTCATGGGCAGCGCCGACCAAATGGTTGACGGCACCCGTGATCTCCGTCTTGTTCCAACCTGTTTTTGCGGCGAGGTAATACTTCAACAGCACGAGATACAGACAATTCCAGTTTGAGCCGAGACGTCTCACATCAAAAATGGCGCTGTTCTCAGCCCTATCCAAGAGGTGGCGAGCCTTTTCGGCCTGGGTGACACTCTGTTCGACCAAACCACTAAACGCCTCATTAACTGAGGCAATGCCAGGAGCGAAGTTCGGCAAAGAGGCATAGATGCTGTAGGCACTTGCGGCTCGATTGCACGATTCAATAGAGATCCTCTGCGCCAGCTTGAATTCCTCCCCTCTCTCGCGCTTCCATTTCGCCTCTTCTTTTGTCAATTCGTGGAAAGACCACATCGCCCACTCTCCCACGAGCTGGAGATCAACATCAGCATGGGCTAGCTTTTTCAAAAGTTCCTTTCGTTGCCAGTCGTTGTAGAAATAGTCGTCAAAGCTCTTCCAGATCGAGATATCACGCAGAATCTGGACTCTAGCTCTGCTATTTGCTTCTTGAGCAGGAGTCAGCATTTGAAATCTCCAGTAGTTTGATTGTGAGGGGATGGTGGGAATATGCGGCAAACGTTCGCCCCGTTCAAGGCATAACTACAGGTGGGAAACCACTACGTCATTAATGCCAATAGCACGCCATGCAGACGCACAAATTGACTTGATTATTACGGGTAAGGAAGCGTCAATGTTGCTGAGTGTACTGGAGGTATTATGCCGGACCCGATTGACCAGCGTCTTACCGCGTTGCCAAAACTCACCAAAACTGCGCTCCGCGAATTATGGAAACAACTCTTCAACGCGCCCCCACCGCCCCAACTGCGCAGACATCTAATGATCCCAATTCTTGCTTATCGGCTGCAAGAGCAAGCGTTCGGATCACTACGCGCAGCAAGCCGTGGCCGTCTTCGTCAGTTGGCACGAGCATTTGAGAACAACTCAGACGCCACGGTTTCTTCCATTCCCAGCGTCAAACCGGGAACGCGCCTGGTTCGCCAGTGGGGCGATCAGGTTCATCTCGTGAATGTGGAAGCCAATGCCTATGAGTATCAGGGGGCCCGTTACCAGAGTCTCTCGGAGATCGCACGCCTGATCACCGGCACTCGCTGGTCCGGCCCTCTCTTCTTCGGAATCAAAAGCGACCAAACGAGCAGCAAATCTGAGGAGGCCCGATGAGCACCGAGTCCAAACCTGTCATGCGCTGTGCGATTTACACTCGAAAGTCCTCGGAGGAAGGTCTCGAACAATCTTTCAACTCGCTTGATGCCCAGCGAGAAGCCGGCGAGGCTTTTGTCCTGAGCCAGCGGCACGAAGGCTGGCGGACGCTGCCCGCTCGCTACGACGACGGCGGATACTCCGGCGGAACCATGGAGCGACCAGGATTGAAGCAACTGCTCGAAGATGTCCAGGCCAACAAAGTCAACGTTGTCGTCGTATATAAGGTGGATCGTCTCACACGCAGCTTGTCGGACTTTGCCAAGATTGTGGAAACGCTTGACGCAAAAGGAGTTTCCTTCGTCTCGGTCACCCAACAGTTCAATACAACAACCTCCATGGGCCGGCTCACCCTCAACATCCTGCTCTCATTCGCACAGTTCGAAAGAGAGGTTACGGGAGAGCGGATTCGGGACAAAATCGCCGCCTCGAAGAAGAAAGGAATGTGGATGGGCGGGCCAGTGCCGCTCGGATACGACCTCGAAGCGCGCAAGCTGATTCCGCATCCCACCGAAGCCGGGCTCGTCCGCAACATCTTTGCTCTCTACCTCAAACTCGGCTGTGTGCTGAAACTGCTGGCTCAACTTAAGCGCGAGAACGTCAAGACAAAGACCTGGGTGACCAAAAAGGGGATTCGGCTTGGAGGGGTCTCCTTTGCCCGTGGCCACCTCTATTACCTTCTGCGCAATCGTCTTTACATCGGCGAAATCCGCCACCGTGAACGCTGGTATCCGGGAGCGCACCCTGGCATCGTGCCGCAAGAGTTGTGGGACAAGGTCCAAGCGCAACTAGACAGTAATCTTCGGACGCAACGTAAGCGTGCCAGAGAGCAGTCTTCAAGTCTGTTGACCGGTCTGATCGAAGATGGGGAGGGGAATCGCTTCACCCCTTCGTTCACAATCAAGAGGGGAAGGCGATATCGGTATTACGTCTCACAGGCCATTATCCAGAATCCTGCAAGCCAGCAGTCGGGACCGACTCGTTTGCCGGCGCACGAGATTGAGAGTCGGGTCACGGAACGACTTCAGGCTTTGCTCAGATCGGATGCGCAGGTATTTGACGAACTGAGTGCAACCGCGGAGAGTCCAGCCGTCCTGCATCAGCTCGTAGCCGGGGCCAAGAAACTGGCCACGAGGTTGTCGTCGCTTCCTGCAGATGACCTTCGAGACTTGCTCGCTTGCATCCTGCATAGGGTCATCGTCCAAGAGAACAACATTCAGGTGATGATCAGGAAAAGCGATCTTCGTGAGCTGTTGGAACACGGCGACCAGATCGTCGCCGCCAGTCTGGTGGGCTTGCGAAAGCCAACCGAGCTAGCCGAGCTACTCTGTTTGGCCATCGAAGCGAAGCGGAAGCGGTACGGTGGCGAAATTCACCTGGTGGTTCCCCCAAGCTCCAGCATGCCGGTCCGGCATCCCAGGCCTGCATTGATAAAAGCGGTTGCGCGCGGTCATGCTTGGTACGAAAAAGTCCTTGAAGGCAAAATCGCTGACATGAGATCGCTGGCCCGAGAGACCGGGCTCACGCCCCACTATGTCCGGAACGTCTTTGCCTGCGCTTTCCTCGCGCCGGATATTGTTGAGGCCATCCTGGAAGGACGCCAGCCGCTCACGCTGAAGTTCGAACATCTATACAAGCACATCCCTCTGAGTTGGGCTGTGCAGCGTGAGCAGTTTGGGTTTCCGCAAAATCCGCGTCAAGCCAAGTCCGTCTTGCAATAGATCCCTGATCAGGAAAATAGATTCCCTGATACCTCCCTGTTAATTCCCTGATAGGTCCCTGTTCCGATTTGAGACTGAACGCGCTGATTTCTCCAGTAAAATGTGCAGCTTAGAGAAAGATGAGTGCATTTTCGAGAGCAAAATATCGCAAATTCCCTGTATTTTTCCCTGTTAGGCAGGGGAATTTGGCCGGAGAAGAGTTAGCGCCGGACTGGGTGCTCCGCCATAACTTTTGTTATCTCGCACTCACGTCGTGGTGATACCTGGACTGATACCAGAATCAGGAAAGGTCATTGTATGGCGAACCGCGAAATCAAACTCAACAAAAGAGTTTCGAACCCCGCGGGGACCTTCCTGAATGCCTCAGACGTTGGTACGGCTCTCATGCAAAAGCCGGAGCAACGCAAGTTCCGTCGCCTTGTTGAGGCGCAGGCGACCGAGAGAGCTAGGATTTAATCCCGCCACGCGTCGCGAATCGGTCAACATACCAACGGCTATTCCATGAACAATTGTTTTCACGGTGTCGGAAACGGGGGAGATGGGCATACAATCGTGCCGGTTTCGAGATTAGAAGGAAACTTCAGCTAATGGACGTCAACGAGTACGACTTGGTAGTAATTGGCAGCGGCCCGGCGGGACAGAAAGGCGCGATCTGCGCCGCCAAACTCCGGAAGAAAGTTGCCATCATTGACCGAAAGCGAACCATTGGGGGCGTTTGTGTCCACACCGGAACCATCCCCAGCAAAACTTTGCGCGAAGCCGTCCTCTACCTGAGCGGCTTTCGGCAGCGAAGTTTCTACGGCCGCGGCTACGTCCTGAAGGATCGCATCGCAATGTCCGATCTGGTTTTTCGGGCACAGGCTGTGATCGCACGGGAAATTGAAGTCATCAAAGCCCAGCTTCGCCGCAATCAGGTCGTGACCTTTGAGGGCGACGCCCGTTTCATGGACCCCCATACCATCGAGGTGAAGACGGAGGAGGGATCGCAGCTTCTGCGGAGTCGTCACGTCCTGATTGCCTGTGGCACGCGTCCAGCCCACAGTGCCGATATTCCCATGGACGGGAAGCGCATCTTCGACTCCGACGAGGTGCACTGTTTGGAGGAGGTCCCGCGAGACCTGTTGGTCGTTGGGGCCGGCATTATTGGGCTCGAATTCGCATCCATGTTCGCCGCCCTGGGAGTGAAAGTCACTCTGCTTGATCAGCGGCCAATCCTGCTGGATTTCGTGGACCGCGAAATTGTGGAGAGCCTCGGTTTTCAGTTGCGTCAGCTTGGGACCGTTTTCCGTCTGGGTGAGAAAGTGGTCTCGGTGGGATTCGATTCGGAACGGGACCGGGTTTTCGCCAAACTAGAAAGCGGAAAGACCGTCCATGGGCAAGGACTTCTGTACACCGTCGGGCGCCAAGCCAATAGCGATCAGTTGAACATCGAAGCTGCGGGATTGAATTCGGATGGCCGTGGCAAACTGGTGGTCAATGAGAACTTTCAAACCACCGTGCAGCATATCTACGCAGCCGGAGATGTCATCGGTTTCCCGGCGCTCGCCAGTACGTCCATGGAGCAAGGCCGGCTCGCCAGTTGCCACATGTTTGGAAAGCCGGGGAAAATGCAGCAAAATCTGATTCCCTACGGCATCTACACAATCCCTGAGATTTCCATGGTGGGCTATACAGAAGAACAGCTCACGCAGAAGAAGATTCCCTATGAAGTCGGCCTGGCGCGCTACGCCGAGTTAGCAAAAGGGCAGATGCTGGGGGATGAGCAGGGATTGTTGAAACTTCTCTTCGACCCCGAGAGTCTTAAGCTTCTCGGCGTGCACGTAATTGGAGACCGGGCGGCCGAGATTGTGCACATCGGACAGGCAGTCCTTACCATGGGAGGCACACTAGAATACTTCCGCGATACTGTCTTCAATTATCCGACCCTGGCCGAGGCCTATAAAGTTGCGGCTTTGGACGGACTGAACAAGCTCTAACGCCCCACCAGCGTTCCCCTATGACGAACGAGGAGATCAGGCTCTGCGAAGCCCGCGACCGTAAGCGACATTGGAAGCGCTGGGGACCCTATCTGAGCGAACGGGCTTGGGGCACGGTGCGAGAGGACTACAGTGCCGATGGCAATGCCTGGGACTATTTTCCGCACGATCACGCCCGGTCACGGGCCTACCGCTGGAACGAAGACGGCATTGCCGGCATCTGTGATCGCCGTCAGTTGATCTGTTTCGCTCTGGCGCTGTGGAACGAGCGCGACCCGATTATCAAGGAGCGGCTCTTCGGCCTCACCGGCAACGAGGGCAATCACGGCGAGGATGTAAAGGAGTGTTACTTCTACCTCGACAGTACTCCGACGCATTCTTACATGAAGTATTTATACAAGTATCCTCAGGCCGCCTTCCCGTATGCGCAACTGGTGGAAGAGAATCGTCGCCGAGGGAAGAGCGATCCTGAGTATGAACTGTTGGACACCGGAGTATTCGGCGAAGACCGGTATTTCGATGTTTTTGTCGAGTATGCGAAAGGTGATGTCGAAGACATCCTCATTAAGATCACGGCTACGAACCGCGGTCCGGAATCAGCTTGTCTACGGCTGCTTCCGACCGTCTGGTTCCGCAACACCTGGTCGTGGGACAGCACCGAGGCTCGTCCTAACCTGCGTCGGGTGCCGGGCGCAATCGAACTGAACCATCCTGCCTGCGGGAATCGTTGGTTGTACTACGACGGTTCGGCGGAGCTCCTGTTCACCGAAAACGAAACCAACACTCAGCGGCTCTTCGACGCGCCCGAGAGCGGACTGTGCAAGAAAGACGGAATCAACGACTACATCGTACACGGGACAAAACAAGCGGTTTCGGCTGAATCCATCGGCACTAAGGCGGCTGCTCATTACGTAATGGACATCGCCGCTGGAAAGACTGTGAGTGTCCGGCTGCGTCTCACGAATATCGAGTTCACGCACCAGCCAACTGCCGCCTTCAGCACTTTCGATGGCGTGTTTGCCGCCCGTAAACGTGAAGCGGATGATTTCTACGCGACGATTATCCCAAGGGATCTGTCTCCTGACGCACAGAGCGTGATGCGGCAGGGCTTCGCCGGGCTGTTATGGTCCAAACAGTTCTATCACTATGTCGTCAAAGAGTGGCTGCAGGGAGACCCCGGCAGTCCCCCTCCGCCGGCAGAACGGACCAGAGGGCGGAACCATGATTGGCCGCACCTCTACAATGCCGATGTGATCTCAATGCCGGACAAGTGGGAATATCCCTGGTATGCAGCGTGGGATCTGGCATTTCACTGCGTTTCTCTGGCCTTGATTGATCCTGATTTCGCTAAAGAGCAACTCGTGCTTCTGCTTCGTGAGTGGTACATGCATCCCAACGGCCAGTTCCCAGCTTATGAATGGGCCTTGGGAGATGTGAACCCGCCGGTCCACGCTTGGGCCGCGTGGCGCGTGTACAAGATTGACAAGAAGCGGAATGGCAAAGGTGACCGCGCATTTCTAAAACGCGTCTTCCATAAACTGCTGTTGAATTTCACCTGGTGGGTGAACCGCAAAGATGCCGACGGCATGAACATTTTTCAGGGCGGCTTTTTGGGGCTCGACAACATCGGAGTATTCAACCGTAGCGATCCCCTCCCGACGGGCGGACACATCGAACAATCCGACGGGACCAGTTGGATGGCCATGTACACGCTGAACTTGTTGGCCATTGCCATGGAGTTGGCCACGCAAGACCCCGCTTACGAGGATGTCGCCAGCAAGTTCTGGGAGCACTTCATCTACATCGCCTACGCCATGAATCATCTGGGCCAGGAAGGTATGGGGCTGTGGGACACGAAGGACGGGTTTTTCTACGATGTGCTGAAGTTTCCCGATGGCGGGCACTTTCCTGTAAGGATCCGCTCCATGGTGGGGTTGATCCCTCTATTCGCCGTCGAAACTTTGGAGCCGGGCCTGCTGCAACGTCTCCCCGGGTTCAAGCGCCGCATGGAGTGGTTCATCGACAACCGTCCGGACCTTACCGTGAACGTCGCTTCCATGCGGAGGTCCGGGATGGCGGAAAGAAGGCTGCTCTCGATCGTGGATGCTGAGCAGCTCCGGCGCATGCTGCAAATCATGTTGGACCAAGAGGAGTTTCTCTCGCCCCATGGCATTCGCGCACTCTCGCTGTATCACCGCGATCATCCCTTCACCATTTCTTTCGATGGCGAGGAGCACCGCGTGGACTATGAACCCGGCGAGTCCACAACCGGCCTGTTTGGTGGCAACTCAAATTGGCGCGGGCCTGTGTGGTTTCCGGTGAACTATTTGTTAATCGAGTCTCTGCAGAAGTTCCATCATTATTTTGGTGACAGCTTCAAAGTAGAATTCCCTTCGCGTTCTGGCAAAATGCTCACTCTTTCCGAAGTTGCTGCGGAAATCTCGCGGCGGCTGACGCGTATCTTCCTGCGGGACGAACAAGGACACCGTCCGGTGTACTGTGGCATGCCAAAGTTTCGCATCGATCCCAACTGGAGCGATCTCATTCTCTTCTATGAGTATTTTCACGGCGACACCGGACAGGGCCTCGGGGCGAGCCATCAGACTGGCTGGACAGCCTTGGTGACTAAGCTGCTTCAACAGAGTGGCGATTCCCGCAAGTCCTGAAGGCCGGCGAACTGAGGCGGGATCAGACCCCGGTCGTGCTCTCTGAAGGCAAAACCGGTACCCGCAGGGGAGGTACGGGACTGGATCTATGATCATCTGCAGGTCCATGGAATCGCGCTCGCAAGGCGCACGCAATTACTGGCGAATATCGCAGTTACAGGCAAGGCATTGTTATACTCCCACGACTTCAGGACCGACCCGAACAGACTCCAATTCCGGACTGCACCGGGAGTTTTGCAGAGATTCGACAGCGTCTTCCGCCGTCAATCTGCCCATCACGAGTGCCAGCTTACGGTTGGTTGTCATGTGGATTCGAGCCGGATCAACTCGCTGCACGTATTCGGGAGCGCGAGTACCCCCACGCTTCACTTTCACGACAAATTTGATGGTTTTCATATATTTATGTCCTTTGTGAGAAACAGGTAGGAGAACAGTAAAAGAACAATGCATTTCTCCACTGTCGCACTACCGCTTGGAGACGCTGGCTACGCCGCACTCCAAGCAACGGGCTTTCAGTCGAGATGTGATCAATCCGCAAGATGGGCACATCCTTTGTGATCTGAACCCGGTAATCTGTGGTTTCAGCTTGCGCATCCAGTGGAGCAGCAGAATCGTGAAGAGCACGATAAGCAGACCGAAGGCAATAGCGTTCATAAAGGCGACCCTTCTTGGCGAGTTCTGCATCGATCCCGGTCACTCAAGTGGCATGCTGACATCGCAGATTTGATCGACCACGAGCAGGATCGGTGCAAACGGGATGGATAGACCGCGTTCTCGCTGAAAAGCCTAAGATGGGAGAACTTCAGATGGACTGGCTTAGGTCAGAAGACCTGAAAGAGGAGAAAAACGTAACCGCCCCAATAACTATCATAGCAGATAAGGGTCCTCTCGCAATCTGGCGTTGCCAAGAGGTGGCGAGGCGTACCATTGGGACATGAGCAGATTACATCTACAATGCCACACTTCGGATGCTTCTCATCGCTCGGTAGCTGATGTCTTCGTTCGAGAAGAGCCAGACGAGGACGAAGAGGCGGACGAAGACGACGGCAAAGAATCCGACGATGGCGACGACGGCAGCGGCTACTCGGAGTGAATTAAACATCCCTCGACCTTCGCGCAGCTAACCTGCCGGTTGTAACTCCGATCAAAATGGGATTTTCGGTTGGGCTGGATCTTTCATGCGGAACACATTTTTGCGGATGTCAGGCCAGAACTCCTTGAGGATGTTGGCGCCCGCGGTGATAACGGTTTGTGTGGCGAAGTTCTTGGCGGATTTGCTGAAGCCGCGTTCGGAGGCGGGGTAGTAGAGGTTCGAGAGGGCTGCTTCGGAGGCGTTACCTCCAATCTCAGAGATGTTGAACTCGTTAGTGCCACGGTCGTTCTTGGTAATGAAGGTGCGGCTCATGGCGTACCCGGCACGCTTAAAGAATCCGTTCTTGCCGAAGGTATAGTAGCGAGGGTCCTCGTGGGTGAGAGTGGGGAGGATAGCTTCTGTGAAGAAGGTGCCGGAGGCTTGGTCGGTGAACTGTCGCCAGTAATAACGGCTGAAGCCGGCGGCACCCGTACCGAACGCGGGAATTGCCTTGGAAGAGAGTCCTTTACCGGCGAGGGCCGCGACAAGCAGGAAAGACGAGTAGTCGACGCTATCGTGCATGGCCATCAAGAATTTGTCGCCGGTGGAAAGGCGCGGGAGACGGATGTTGGAGTCGACGGCGGTGAAGTTGGGAAGGATTCCCATAATCCGCGGAGTTTGATGCAGGATTTCAGCATTCGGGTCAATCACCGAGGAACTGGGCTCCTCAGGGAGCGACTTCTGGGGAGTTGCTGGGCTTTTCGGCGGGGGGAGTGGTTGGCTCTGGTTCTGGATGTGGATCGGGGTCTGAGTTTGGATTTCAGTTTGATCTTGGATTTGGGTGGACTGTGACGCTTGGGGAGACGGCTCAATCGGCGTCGCCTGGCATAAGGCAATTGTCGGGGCCAGAAGAACAAGCAAGGCAACCGCTGACTGGCTCTTTCTTAACATGGTGGGCTCCAGTCGTGCTGGCAAGATCCGACTAAAGTCGTATCCCTGCTGTAGTCATAACAGGTGGCACGCAGGTTATCTGTGCAAAAGGGAACAGTTCAAGGGTTCCCTGGCGATGATCGCAGGACATTCTCCTTACGCGCCAAATACAGATCACATGAGTCGCCTACATCCGGAGGTCCGGAAGGAATGTTCGGGCCAGCCTTTGGGACGTTCGAACGGAGAGGAGGGATAAAGCGCAGCTGGCAGATGTTATGCGTACTGCGGAACCGGCGTGCTGCGGTTCAAGTTCAAGGTAGAAGTAGGCCGATTATTCTCGAAATCGTAGGCGACGTCGACATGCCTACGTTTTTTGGGATTACTTACTTTCGTTCCGGGAAACGAAATCGAGGAAACAGCAGCGATCTTGCTAGCAGGAGTAACGCAGTATCCGAACAATGGAGGCGCTGGTAGGCAAAAATTCAGTCAGCTCGAGCGGAGAACAGAGAAAATCGTTGGCCTCTCAGCCTGCGCAATCGCCAGCAGCGACGGGGTGCACTCCATCGGTGGCGCTTAAGACGTAAATCTCTGGACGAATGCGTGTGCGTTTTTCATACTCAGTCGCTACCGAAAGTTTGAATGCTTCCGCGGCATCGGCATGAACGAGATTGATGGTGCATCCGCCAAATCCCCCGCCAGTCATCCGTGCTCCGATCACTCCCGGCTGGGCACCCGCAATTTCGACCATGATGTCCAGTTCGGCACAACTAACCTCGTAGTCGTCGCGCAGGCTGCGATGCGATTCCGCCATGAGCGTCCCAAGCGCCGGAAGGTTTTCCTGGAGCAGAGATTTGGCGGCCTGCCGAGCACGCTCGTTCTCGGTCACAACGTGACGGCAGCGCCGATAAATCACGTCCGGCAGCACCCCCTTATGCTGCTCGAGTTGGGATAGGGTGACATCACGCAAAGCCTGGATTCCTGGCAGAACGGATGAAAGCCTCCGCACTCCTTCCTCGCATTGCGCGCGACGCACGTTGTACTCTCCCCCCGCTAGTTGGTGTTTCACTCCCGTGTTGCAAATTCCCAGCAGGACGCCCGGTGGAATCGGCAAAGCCTTGGACTCCAGGGAACGACAATCCAGCAAAAGCGCATGATCGGCACGCCCGTGCGCAGCAATGAACTGGTCCATGATGCCTACGCGAGCGCCCACGAACTCGTTCTCTGCCTGGCGGCAGTCCAAGGCAAGCTGTTTTAGGTCAATTCTTGCTCCACTAACATCCAGCAGCGCGTATCCGGTGGAAACCTCGATCGCTGCCGATGAACTCAGTCCCGATCCGATAGGAACCTGCCCACGAACCACGATATTGGCGCCACTGAGTTTGTGACCGCTGTTCTCCAGAGCTAATGCTGTTCCGACGACGTAATCGCTCCAGTCGCCACGGCGCGCAAGCGTCTTGTCGTCTAATTCAACAGAAACCGTGGCTTCGAATTCTGAGGAATAGACTTGAAGTCTCCGGTCCGCCCGCGCCGCGATCGCCACCCAACAATACAAACCAATCGCAGCCGGCATCACGAATCCTTGGTTATAGTCAGTATGTTCCCCAATCAGGTTCACCCGACCCGGTGCCCGATACAGTCGTGACGGGCCTCCGAAGATTTGTTCAAAGAGCTTTCCTGGATGAGCGGTTGGCCCCGCAGTCCGAATCGCAGAGACATTGGATCGAACGTCTGCCGAAATTGTCATCGTTCGACCTCCAGTGTAATCACCGACACCGAGTGCGCGGGGAGCGTAACCATGAAGCTAGGAGCGGACTCAATCTGCCTGGTCGACACATGTACGGAATCAGGTTGGGTGAAGTCGTTGGAGGTCATCAGGCTATCGCTATTCAGCGTTTCGACTCGCGCCTGCCTCGAAACTGAACTCCCCGCCAGCCCAATTGGGCTGAGGGGAGAGACGTCACGATCGTACTCACATCCGGCCTTGGTGGAAGTATTCGCTCTAGAATTTCCTATGCTACCATAGCGACTAAAATCCGGGGGCTGGGCAAAGCGCTCATCGACAGGAGGTAAACGGTTTCATTTTTTCGCCTGGATCCAGCAATTTCCGGCTGCTGCTCCCGCCGCGAGGACGAAAACGGTGGTCCCAGGAGTCTTCTCTGGCAACCACGGAGGATAGGTTGAAGAGGACGTTTGTTTCAGTCCCGGCGCGCTCCACAACGGGCATTCTCGCACTGGTCGTTTTAATCGTCATGAGTTCGGAAATTCTGGTTCTCAGCAGCGCTGGGGCCGCACCCAAGATCGCCGCCTCTTCATCGGGGGGAATTCCTGTCACATATACCGACGTCACCAAGGCGGCTGGACTGAAATTTAAACAGGACGGCACGGCGACGGACCAAAAGTATTATCTCGAAACCATGGGTACTGGCGTAGCCTGGCTCGACTATGATCAGGACGGGCTGATGGATCTGTTCTTCGTCCAGTCTGCGCCCACCGATATTTACAAGCCAGCGCATCTCCTGCGCTGCGCCCTTTACCACAACAACGGCGATGGAACGTTCACCGATGTCACCGAGAAAGCCGGCCTCGGTGGCGAAGGACACTATGGTCAAGGCGTGGCCGTCGGTGACTTCGACAATGATGGCTATCCAGATCTTTACGTAACTGGCTATGACCACGCCATCCTTTATCACAACAACGGGGATGGCACGTTTACCGACGTGACAGCTAAAGCCGGCGTTGCAGATCAAGGTGGCTGGTCGACCAGTGCGGGATGGTTTGATTACGACAAGGACGGGTGGCTTGACCTACTCGTTACAAACTACATCGAATGGACTCCCAAAACCAACATCTGGTGTGGTGAACACAAGCCGGGCTATCGCTCCTACTGTCATCCGGGAAATTACAAGGGTCAAAAGACCAGGCTCTATCACAATAATCACGACGGCACGTTCACAGACGTGAGCGATGCCTCGGGTGTCGGAAAGCCCGAATCGAAGGGCATGGGCGTGGTACTGGCCGATTTCAATAATGACGGCTGGCCCGATATTGCCATCGCGAACGACTCCTGGCCGAATTTTCTTTTCATCAACAAACACGACGGCACTTTCGAAGATGTTTCGCTATTTTCCGGAATCGCGGCCAGCGAAGACGGGCGATACGAGGCGGGGATGGGCATCGATGCCGCCGACGTCGACGGCGATGGTTGGCTCGACGTTTATATCACCCATCTGGATTTCGAACTGAACCGTCTCTATCACAACAACCACGATGGGACTTTCACCGATGATACATTTCGTTCAGGGATCGGCAACAGGGCGATTCTGCTCAGCGGCGTGTCGATGAAATTTCTCGACTACGACAACGACGGATGGCCTGACATCTTACAGTTGAATGGCGCCATGCTCGACAATATTCAGCTGTATCACAACCAGGTGCTGTACAAAGAGCCGCTGTTGATGCTGCGAAACCTAGGCAAGGGCCAGTTCGATAAAGTCTCAGATTCGCTGGGCGCTGATTTCGTGCGGCCCATCGTCGGTCGCGGCCTGGCGACTGCCGACTACGACAATGACGGCGATATCGATATCGTGACTAACAATCGAGACGACTATCCTTCCCTGCTGCGGAATGACGGCGGGAATGCGAACCACTGGCTAACCGTTTTGTTGATCGGGACGAAATCGAACCGCGACGGGACCGGGGCTTCGCTGAAGCTTACGTCGGAAGGAACCGCGCAAGTGGAACAGGCCAAGGGCGGCATGGGCTACATGTCCGCCAGCGATCCGCGCATTCATTTTGGTTTGGGGAAGAGAACAAGAATTGACTCTTTGGTGATCACTTGGCCGAGCGGCCAGGTAGATCGCCTAAGCAGCGTTCCCATCGATGAGATCATTGCGGTTCAAGAGGGCAAAGGAATCGTGCCGCGTAAATTCCCAAAAATTGTGGGCGGCAAGTAACAAACAATAAACTATCACCAGTATGAATTTTCCACGACGGCGCTTCCTTGGTTCTTCTCTGGTTCTTCTGGGCAGCTCGCTCATGGACGCGCTCACAACTCCGGTTTGGCGCTGGAGAAATGGCTTGGCGCTGCAATCGAGCGCAACCGCGAATCCAACGTTTCCTGTGCAGTTCGTCGACGTGGCCCGGGAAGCTGGCCTGAACATTCCTAACGTCTGGGGCGGCGCCGATCACAAGCGCTACATCATCGAGGCCAAAGGCAGCGGCTTGGCGTTCTTTGATTATGACAACGACGGCTGGCTCGACATCTATTTGACGAACGGAACTCGATTGGGCGAGAAGTGGCCCCCGGGGAAAGCGCCGACTTCGCAGTTGTTCAAAAATAATCGCGACGGAACTTTTACAAATGTTACGGAAAAGTCCGGCCTTGCTCGAACCGGTTGGCAGACCGGCGTTTGCGTCGGCGACTACAACAACGATGGCTGGGATGACCTGTTTTGCTGTTTTTGGGGACACAACATTCTGTTCCATAACAACGGGGACGGCACTTTCATGGACGTGACTCGCAAAGCCGGCCTCTACAATGAACCGGTTCGCTGGGGCGCAGGCTGCACCTTCCTCGATTACGACCGTGACGGGAACCTCGACTTATTCGTATGCAATTACATCAAGCTTGACCCGGCGCAGACCACCTCGGGCGAAACTGCAACTTGCCAATGGAAAGGCATTCCAGTGATGTGCGGTCCCCGCGGACTCACGGGCGACACCAATGTTCTGTTGCACAACAACGGCGATGGCACGTTCACCGATGTGTCCGAGAAGGCGGGCATCCTGAAGCCGGGTCCTCGGTATTCGATCACCGCTGTTTCGTATGACTTCGATAACGATGGCTGGCCCGACATTTACGTCGCCGTTGATTCGCAGCCGAGCATCCTCTTCCACAACAATCACGATGGCACGTTCACCGATGTCGCCGTAATGGCCGGCTGCGCCTATAGCGAAGATGGTCATGAACAAGCCGGGATGGGCGTGGCAGTGGGCGATTATGACTGTGATGGCTGGTTCGATATTTTCAAGACTAACTTCGCCGACGATACTAGCAATCTGTACCGCAACAACGGCGATGGGACATTCATTGACATGGGCTTCTCTTCAGGAATCGCGATCAACAGCCGATACGTAGCATGGGGCTGCGGCTTTCTCGACTATGACAACGATGGATGGCCAGACCTGATGCAGATCAATGGCCACGTTTATCCGGAGATTGCCGGTCACGACGTCGGCCAGACTTATAAGAATCCGCGCATCGTCTACCAGAACCTGGGCAATGGTCAATTCAAAGATGTTTCAGCGATGATGGGACCAGGAATCAGCGAGCGCTTCTCCAGCCGGGGTGCAGCATTTGGAGATTATGACAACGACGGTGACGTCGACGTTCTGGTCCTAAACATGAACGACCTGCCTTCACTTCTGCGCAATGATGGCGGCAATAAACAGAATTGGATTAAGATCAAACTCATCGGAACCAAGTGCAATCGCACCGCTATCGGCGCGCGCGTGCGCGTCATAACCGGCAAGCATGTCCAGATGGACGAAGTCCACAGCGGATCGAGCGTCATGTCCCAGAGTGATCTGCGCCTGCACTTCGGTATCGGCAGAGTCCAGTCCGTGGATGTGGTGGAAGTAAAGTGGCCGACCACGGGCAAGATCGAACGCTTCACCGAGGTGAAGGCCAACCAGATACTCACGATCCGGGAAGGTAGTGGGATTGTGGCGTTGCTCGCTCCCCAAGAGAAACGGACCGTGGTCAGTCGGCTGCGGGAGTTGAAGTGATGTTCACCGACAGGGGCCTGCTCCACTCGCCTGCCTGTCTTTACCGATATCACTCGCCAAGCCGGATTGGCGCACAAGCCAACCGAGGACAGAATGACATCTCGACCAGCTGGAGGTTGATTAAGTACCGTCAGACTGGTGAACTATCAAAAGCGTCGAAGGCTTCGGACTCTTTCTCTTCAACGAAGCCGGGATGGCTTTGCAGCAGCCGTGCGCAACGGTTCCAGCGAAGAATAGCGTCGTCGTTCCCGGTGGGCCGAATCGCTTCGGCTTCCGCGAAGCAGTGCATCGCCTCCGCGAAAAGTGGGGCGACAGTGTGTGGCGTGCGCCCCGCGTGCATTTGCGCTTTCGCCCGCCGTTCATGCAGCAGGCCGGTGTAGTAGAGGCGTTCGTAGGGCTCGGCCAGTTTCTGGAAAAGATTTTCTACTTCTGCGCAGCGATCTGATGCGTCTCCACAGAACTGGTCGGTAATCGCCAGCCCCAACAGGCGGCGCCCGAGTTGATGTTCAGGCTCGACTGCTAGAATGTCGCGGCAGATCGATTCCGCCTCTTCCGGTTCATTAAGCGAGCGGTAGAGTTCTGCTTTCGAGATTGCTTCCGGAATACCTGCCTTCGAGATGGTCTTCAGCTTGAACTCCATGAGAGCCTCCTTACGGTCAGCCCGATTCTTGTTTCACTCCTATACTTACTTCGCCCCTCGAATCTTCCGCACCAGCATGAGCACGGGATCATAAAAGTCGTCCACCACGCGCTCCTTCAATGGGATAATTGCATTGTCCGTGATGTGGATCTCCTCGGGGCACACTTCGGTGCAGCACTTAGTGATGTTGCACAGGCCGAGGCCGAGCTCATCCTTGAGCATTCGAGTGCGCGACTTCGAATCGAGAGGATGCATTTCGAGCGCCGCCACGCGGACGAAAAACCTCGGTCCCCCGAACTGCTCCATCTTCTCGTGGTCACGGAGAACGTGGCACACATTCTGGCATAGGAAGCATTCAATGCACTTACGAAACTCCTGTACCCGATCCACATCGTCCTGGTACATTTTCCAGTCCGTGCCAGGGCGGGCCTCGAATGGCTGAATTTTCTTGTTCACCCGGTAATTCCAGGAAACGTCGGTGACCAGGTCTTTGATCACCGGAAACGCTTTCATGGGTTGAACGGTGATGGGCTTATCGAGGGGAAGGGCGTCCATACGAGTTTTGCAAGTGAGCCGCGGTCGTCCGTTGACCTCCGCCGAACAAGAGCCGCACTTGCCAGCCTTGCAATTCCAGCGCACAGCCAAATCGGGCGCCTGATGAGCCTGAATGTGGTGCAGCGCATCCAGCACGACCATCCCCGGGGCAATGGGGACGCGGTACGTGACAGGCTGCCCGCCTTCGCGGTCTCCCCGGAACACCTCAAAGATTGCTTCCGCCATCGCGCCTCCACTACCTCCCTGTTATTTGTCTTCCGCAACCAGGTGCTTCAAGTCACCGGGCAATTCGGGCACCGGTGATTGGTGCAGCATCATCGCGCCACCCTCGCGGGCGATGACGTTGTTTTTCGTTCCCCACGCGGCGTCCAGGCCAGGATGATCAATCCGGCTATGAGCTCCGCGGCTCTCTTCACGCGCCAGCGCGCTGCGAGTCACGGCCTCGGAAACGGTCAGCATCGCCTTCAGGTCCTGCGCCAGATGCCAGCCCGGATTGAACAACCGCGAGCCTTCAACACTCAATCGTCCGGCGCGCTCTTTCAATTTCTCAAGCTCCTCCAACGCGCGAATCAGATCCTCTTTATTACGAAAGATGCCAACCAGATTCTGCATGGTTTCCTGCAAATCTCGATGAATCGTATAAGGACCCTCACCATCGTTGCGCTCGAAGGGAGCCAGCATCTCGCGCGCAGCCTCGTCGATCTGCCCCGAGTCGACAGAACCGGCTGGTGTTTTGTTCGCGTGCTCGGCGGCAGCCAACCCCGCACGGCGGCCGAAAACGAGCAGGTCCGAAAGGGAATTTCCGCCTAGCCGATTTGCGCCATGCAGCCCCGCCGCGGCCTCCCCCGCGGCAAAGAGTCCTGGCACGGACGATTTCGCAGTTTCCGCATCGACGCGAATGCCTCCCATCATGTAATGGCAGGTTGGTCCCACTTCCATCGGCCCCTTCGTGATGTCTACATCCGCGAGTTCCTTAAACTGGTGATACATACTGGGCAGCTTTTTCTTCACATAGTCGGCGGACTTTTGCGAAATATCGAGATAGGCTCCCCCATGTTCCGTGCCGCGGCCCTCGCGTACCTCCGTATAGATTGCGCGCGCCACCACGTCCCGAGTGGAAAGCTCCATCTTCTTGGGGTCGTACTTCTCCATGAAGCGCTCGCCCAGTTTGTTGCGGAGAACGCCTCCTTCGCCGCGCACCGCCTCGGTGACCAGAATCCCCTGCACGCCCGGAGGCCACACCATGCCTGTGGGATGGAACTGCACAAATTCCATATCCATCAACTCAGCGCCAGCGCCGTAGGCCAGCGCCATTCCGTCGCCGGTGTACTCCCACGAATTCGACGTAATTTTCCACGCCTTGCCAATGCCGCCCGTAGCCATGACAACCGACTTGGCTCGAAACACCACGAACCGGCCCTGCTCGCGCCAGTAACCGAACGCCCCGGCGATGCGGTCGCCATCTTTCAGCAGTCGGCTGATCGTGCATTCCATGTAGACGTCGATCCCCAGTTGAACGCCGCGGTCTTGCAGAGTGCGGATCATTTCCAGCCCTGTACGGTCACCCACGTGGCACAGCCTGCGGAAGGTATGACCACCGAAGGCGCGCTGCAGAATCTGTCCGTCTTCGGTGCGATCAAAAAGCGCCCCCCACTGTTCCAGTTCCCGCACTCGCTCGGGAGCTTCCTGGGCGTGGATCTGCGCCATGCGCCAGTTATTGAGCAGCTTGCCGCCGCGCATGGTGTCGCGAAAATGAGTCCGCCAGTCGTCGGCCGAGTCCACGTTGGCCATCGCCGCCGCGATTCCTCCCTCCGCCATGACCGTATGCGCTTTCCCGAGGAGCGATTTGCAAACCACTCCCACTTTCGCGCCCTGCGCTAAAGCTCCGAGAGCTGCTCGCAGGCCCGCACCGCCGGCGCCGATGATCAACACATCGTGGTCGTGAGTTTCGTATTCTGTGGTCACAAGAGTCTCAAGTCGGTGATTGCGCCGCTAGCCACCAGCCGAACGTACAGATCCGTAAGGCCCACTGTAATCAAGCTGATCCAGGCATAAAGCATGTGGCGTTCATTCAAAAGGCTCAACCAGTTCCACCCGCTATGACGAGGGCCCCCGAAGGCTGCACAGGAAAAGCAGTCGAGCTTCCCCCCTACGATGTGGCGGAGCGAATGGCAGGACAAGGCATAAGTCGTCAGCAAGATTACGTTGAACAACAAGACGAGACTGCCGACTCCAACTCCAATTCGTCCATCAAAAAAGAAAGCTCGGAACGCGTCGCGCCAAAGAAAGATGAGGAAGATGAACCCCACATACAGGAAGTAACGATGAAGATTTTGCAGAATAAACGGAAACGCAGCCTCACCTCGATAGCGGTGTTTGCCGCTCTCGCTAACGGCGCAGGCGGGTGGATCGAGAAAAAAAGCCCGATAATAAGCCTTGCGGTAGTAGTAGCACGTGACGCGGAATCCCAAAGGCCAAACCAGGATCAGTAGCGCCGGAGAGAACGGCCACCATCGATGATGGGGGTCAATGAGAGGCGAATAAAGCGGGGAGAGGTAAGGTCCCCATTCGTAATGAGTCCCTTCGAAGGCACGCAGGGTAGCATAAACTCCGAATGCACCGAGCAGCGCAATAACGGGCAACAACTCAAGCCACCACGCATCCCGCCGCATTGTGTCGCCGAGATGGCGTTGTCCACCTGGGGTTGAATCTGCCGGCATAGAAGCACCGCCTAGTGGTACATAGAGTAAACAGAAAAATAGCTTCTCAGGTCAAAAATGTCCATCGACAAGTTGGAAAAACTGAAATACGAGATTCTCAGGCTAATGCCGTACCAATCAGACTGCAGTTCACTTATCGTTTGACATTTACGCGTGTTGGGAAAGAGGAAGCGACCGTGCGGTTAGGCAGGCTGAGGAGAAGTCTATGCAACGAAGAGTTGGCCACTTCCTCGCCCGTCGGGCGGTTCACAGGATCATGGGCCCATGCTCGTCGGGGTGCACGATGTCGTCGAAGTAAACGGAGCCGGCGGGGAGGGCGGGGTGGCCCAGGGCACGGCATTGAAATCAAAAAATTCCAGCAGGTTGGGCTGTGCGGCATCGCGCGGAGTTAAGTGGGCGGAGCTGCCGAGGAACCGGTTCTCTACGAACTTGATTATCGCCGTGTGGTCCATCGGCGTGTGCGAGACATAATGCCGCCGCGTGAAAGGCGAGACGATCATGTTAGGCACCCGGAAGCCGAGTTGTGCGGCGAACCCTTGCACGGCTGGGGCATCGTTGGACTTGGCTCCGGGATCATTCGTAGCCAGGTCACAATGAAGCGTCGGCGTACCGCCACTGGGCACACAGGGGAAGTATGGGACGGGAGTGTCGGGGTTGACGGCGATTTGTGAAATATCCGGAATCGTTCCAGCCAGAGCGGAGTCGGTGTAATCGTTAGAGTGGCCCGGCACCGGCGGCACATGATCGTATGGCCCGCCGCCTTCATCGTAACTGAGAAAAAATACGGAATCCTTCCAGGAAGGGCTGTTCATGAAAGAGTTCACAATGAATGCGATCTGCGCTTGGCCGTCCAAGATCGATTGTGAGGACCCGGGATGCTCGTCATTGCGACCGAAGCCCGCCTCAATAAAGGCGAAACTGGGCAGCGTGCCCTTGGTGAGATCGTTATAAAAATAAGACAGCGGAACCACGTGGTTCGGGTCGACGCAGAATGAATTTGTGGTGTCGCCCTCCGCGCTGGACGGCTGGGTGGTTCCCGTGCAGGCAGCGCCATTAAGATTTTCGTACAAGTATTGATACGAATAGCTTAGGTACGCCAAAGTAGTTGCCGGAAAGTTTCCGGCCGCGGGCCCAGAGCAGGGAGCGCTGGCGAAACAAGAGTTATCGGTGACCGTGTAGTACACCTTCCACGTTACTTTCGCCTGGTCCAGTTCCTGGAAAATGGAAGGAATATTCAACTGGCTCAGGTGATCGTCATTGCCCGAATCTCGGACCAGACCCTGCGTCGTACCGCCGGTGAAGGTTGCAACACGGTTTGGAGCGCTCTTACTCGATACCGTCGAAAACCAACGATCAGACAATGCGAATTGTGAAGCCATGAAGTAGTAATAGTTGAGGAAGCCCTGGTCGTAGTACCCCATCGCGCGCCGCCCGGTCAGATCGCTGTAATCTCCCGAACAAGTTCCGGAAGCCGCACAACTCTTCGCCAAGCCTTCCGCATTGTGAACGAACCCATCCATTAGGATCGGCCGGTTGGCGGCAAAATCGTAGCGATTGACATCGCCGTAGCTCTCCAACCACGCAGAGCTTTCTTCGTCGATGCAGGTAGTCGCAAACTTGAAGAGGTAATATTTGTCATTTTCATCGTCCAAGTTGTACGTGCTTAGCTTGTCGTCGATGCCGTCTACTTCATAGTCTTTGACGTCGTCGCCGATATACCAGCCCTTCAAATGGCGGTAGGGATTCAGCATGCCGAAATAAGTATCGAAGCTCCGGTTCTCCTGCAGCATAAAGATGACGTGGTTGATGGAAGTGACGCTGCCATTTCCTGAACTGACGGTCACAGTCGCGGTGTCCGTGACCGTTTGATTATTCGCGCCCGTCGCAGTTGCCGTATAAGCTGTCGTAGCAGTGGGGCTCACCTTCTGGGTCCCGCCAGTCGCAGGCAGCGAATAGCTATTCGAATCCACGTTGTCGGTAATGACGACTGTGTTCGCATTCGTAGCGCTCACGGTGAGAGTGGTCGACTGACCAGCAGTGATCGACGGAGGGTTCGCGCTTATCGATACCGTCGGTGCCGCAACCACAGGAGTCACCGTGACTTTAACCTGGGCTGTAACCGTCTGATTATTCGTGCCTGTTGCGGTCGCCGTGTAAGTTGTGTCGGCTGAAGGACTGACGATCTGCGTTCCGCCGTTCGCTGCCAGCGGATAGCTCTTCGAATCCACATTGTCGGTAATTACGACTGTATTCGCATTCGTGGCGCTCACCGCCAATGTGCTCGATTGCCCGGCCGTGATCGACGTAGGATTCGCGCTTATCGTGACCGTGGGTGCGGCAGCGGTCACGGTGACCGTCACCTGGGCCGTGGCCGTCATGGTTCCGCTTCCTGTGACTGTTATGGTGTAAGTGGTGGTTTGAGCGGGAGTGACGCTGGTGCTACCGCTCAGTGCGACGGACCCAACGCCATTGCTGATAGACGCGGCGGCCCCGTTGGTCGACGTCCACGCTAATGTCGTACTCGCCCCAGCTGTAATCGCCGTTGGCGAAGCCGTCAGCGAAACAGTGGGCAATTGCGGGGACTTGGCAGCCGAGGTTCCGCACCCGTTCAATAAACCGGTGGCCAATACTGAAACAACGAATAACAGCAATCGAAAGGAGGTGCGATCTTGATGTCTTCTCATTGCAGCAATTTGAGCGCTGAAAGCCTAATCAAGAGTTGCACCGACCAGGGGACCGCTATTACCCTTGTGCCCTGTGGGGGAGATCGGCGAGCTTATAAATGACTGTCCCAAAATCAAGATCTGGGACGAATCTAGGATGAATTCCGGGTCAAAAAGGAAGCCTTCAATTTTTAGGGCCAGTACCGCGAAGCTTTAGCGATGTGCGACGGGCAGCCTGTTTTGGGTTGTTTGCGAAGTTCTACGCCCTCCGGCATTCAGGCGAACATGGCCTGGTCCAACTCCGACTCCGACTGGCTACGAAGTGCGCATGTCGGGATAGGGAGTGACAATCACTTGTTAAGATTCTCAGCACCCTCTGAAGATGAGGTCCGACGTTTCATTTCGAAGCACAGAACTTTGGGGTTCTGGTACCCGGACGTCGGAGCTCGGCTACCGCCATTCCAACGGGCTACAACGTGATTGATCAAGATTTATTTTATGGTTTTGCGGATTCTCTCTGTCTCTGTGTCTCTGTGGTGAAATAAGGTTTCGTCCCCCATGAAAATTGAAGCCATCACGCTCCGCGAGATTCACATGCCGCTCGTCCATTTCTTCGAGACGAGCTTTGGCCGCACCTACAGCCGCCGCATTCTGCTGGTCACGGTTCACACCGAAGGCGTTGATGGCTGGGGCGAGTGCGTCGCCGGCGAAGATCCCTTCTACAGCAGCGAATGGATCGAAAGCGCCTGGCCGACCATGAAGCATTATCTGATTCCCGCGCTTCTCGGAAAGCGCATCGAATCCGCCCGTGACGGCCCGGCACTCTTCGCCAAGGTGCGTGCCCACCGCATGGCCAAGGCCGCGCTCGAAAACGCGTTGTGGGACGCCGAAGCCACGCGGAAGCGGCAGCCTTTGTGGAAGTTGCTGGGCGGGAAGCGCCACGAGATTCCCTGCGGAGTTTCCATCGGCATCCAGGATTCGGTCGAGCAACTGCTGGAAAAAATTCAAATCGAACTAGCCGCCGGATACCGCCGCATTAAGATTAAAGTCAAACCGGGGTGGGACGTGAACGTGCTCGAAAAGATCCGCTCGCGCTGGGCTGACATCACCTTGAGCTGCGATGCGAATTCCGCCTATACACTCGATCAGGTCGAGCATTTGCGAAAGTTCGATCAGTTCAATCTTCTCATGATCGAGCAGCCGCTCTGGAACGACGACATTTACTATCACTCACGCCTGCAGAAGGAACTGCGCACCTCAATTTGCCTGGACGAGTCGATCATCAACGCGCGCAGCGCCGCCTTCGCCGTCGAAACCGGCGCTTGCCGCATCGTCAATATCAAAGTTGGCCGCGTCGGCGGATTTTCCGAAGCTCTGAAAATCCACGACGTTTGCGCGGATCAAAAAATCCCCGTGTGGTGCGGCGGGATGCTCGAAACCGGTATCGGGCGCGCCCACAACATTGCTCTTTCCACCAGGGAAAACTTTAGCCTGCCGGGGGACGTTTCCGCTTCAAAACGTTACTGGAAAGAAGACATCATCGACCCAGAAGTGGAAGTCTCACCCCAGGGAATGATCGCCATCAGCGACCAGCCGGGAACTGGCTATTGCGTCAAACGGGAGTTGATCGAAAAGCTTACGGTGAGAAAAGAAACGCTGCGAGCGGGAGCTCCAGCTTAATTACTTTCTGCTTTATTGCTTTGATCCTTCTTGGCTTCGGTAGCTTCCGGAGAGCGGTTGTTGTGCGCCAGTTTCTCCTCTTCCGTCTTCAAGTTCTCTACTCCCTGGGCAAACGTGAGCTTTTCGGGCATTCGCTGAAAGTCGCTCAATACTTCCTCCGACACAATGTTGAGCCCCTTGAACATCAGGATTTTCCCGGTCATATTCAACTTCATCTCCGTGATGCCCCACGCTCCATCGCCCAAGCCCAGGTCGGCCTGCTGAACGCGGAAGTGTCCGCCCTTGTTGAGATGTCCGAGAATTCCCCATCCGAACGTTACCTCTTGAAACAGCCTGCCATCGATCCGAGCCAGCCGACGAGTTTTCGCGTCGATCAGCAACTCCCCCTCCATTCCCCTCAGAACCTGTTCTACGTGGGACGGCGGGTTGTAAGCTGGATTGGGCTTGAACTTCAACTTCAATAACTCATCTCCGGATTTGCCCAGTCCCGCTGCGCTGTTCTCCGTGCCTGCATATTCGTAGCAAAATGCGTCCGGCAATGCCTTCACAATCCGCATAGTGCGATCTTCATCTTCCTTTTCCCGCGCCTCTTTCTTGCGAAGCTGCTCCGGATTGTTCACCAGCGAGGCCAGATGGTCGAATTCCGTCTTTTGCTGCTCGGCCGTCAGCGGCTGGTCATTGATAGCAATAAGCATCCCCGCCAGCGCCTGATTGGTTTCGACGTACACTCGGGTTTGCGACCCTTTTGAGGTTTGTCTGCGCGAACGGAACATGTGATGGAGTTCAGGATGGTTCGCTGCCGCGACCTCGTTCGCCACCGTAACCCGCACCAATTCCCCGGGAGGCATCTCAGGTGTCGTCGCTTCTTGAGCCGCCATCGCGCTGGTGACTGTGGTCAATGCCACGACCCACCTTAGAATCCGGCCCGTCATTTGCCTTGGCTCCGCGTAATTCATCTTAAACAATTAGTGTAGCAATCCTCGCGCCGGGTTGCAGGGTGTATTCACCATTTCACTTAAGCGTGTCTTTTCTTGCATTACCGAAGTACCGCTCTTGCCGCATGCTCTCTGAGTTGGGTATAGTCGAGGGAAGCGACGCGGCCGTCCCTTACTTGTTTCATGGTAGAGCAGCATCCCCGCTTCCTTAAGGAGAACAAATTATGAGCGCTCCGTTGTCGGCAGATTTGGCGCAGATTGGCAAGTCCGTAGTGATCAAAGGCGAATTGTCGGGCAGCGAAGACCTTTACGTTGACGGTCAGGTCGAAGGCAGCATCTCCCTCAAAAACAATAGCTTGACCGTGGGGCCTCACGGCCAGGTCAAAGCCTCGGTTGAGGCTAAGGGTCTGGTGGTGCAAGGCAAGCTCGAGGGCAATGTGCAGGCCAGCGACCGCGTCGAATTGCGCAAATCTGCCGTGGTTACAGGGGATATTTCCACGCAGAGGATTTCGATCGAGGAAGGCGCCTATCTAAAGGGCAAGATTGACATACAAGGTAGAGCGGAGAAGGCGGCGGGAAAGTAACTTTTGCCCGCTCCGCGCAATGAGTTAAAGTGTTAGTTTTAGGGTAGATTCAAAGTCTTGCGGCACCAGTCGCCTTGGCTAAGGGGACCGTCGGTCTGAATGGCATCAGTCACTCATAACTTCATGAAGCTCTTTCGCGGCTCTTCGGGCGGGACAGAGGCGACCACACCACAGGCCGCGCCAAAACTCATCCGCCGTTCCAGCAGTCTCGGCGAACTGTCCCGCTTGTGGGAAGCCGACCCTCCACTGTGCGTACTCGATCTCGGTTCCACGTCAGCGGCCAACATCCGATTCTTCACAGAACGTAGTCACAAGATTTACAGTGAAGATCTCCTCGTCGCTTCCACCGATCCGAATCTGGCTACGAAAGATGAACAGGGAAATCGAATCCTCGACAGCCGCCGATTTCTGGCCGACAACCTCGTCTATCCCGCGGCGCATTTCGACGCCGTGCTGTGCTGGAACTTGCCGGATTATCTGGACGAAAGTCTCGTGCGGCCAGTTATGGGACGCGTGTGGTCGGTGCTGAAGCCCGGGGGAATGATGCTGGCGTTTTTCCATACCAAGGATGCAGGTCCGGATTCGCCTTGCTATCGTTTTCACATTGTGGGAAAAGATACGCTCGAAATGCAGCCCATTGTGCTGCGCCGGGAAGCGCGCCGCGGATCCACCGCAGCCGTCCACAATGCCGTTACCGACGGCTTCCGCTTGCAGCGTGTCTTCAACAACCGCCACATCGAAACTCTGTTCCGCGACTTCGCCTCCATCAAATTCTTCCTCGCCCGCGACAATGTGCGGGAAGTGCTGGTCGTGCGGTGAGGTTGGAATTTTTGATTGCTGATTTTTGATTGCTGATTGAAGAATCAAAAAATTGCTGCTTGGTTTTCCACCAACAATCAAAAATTAGCAATTGTCAATTGCTTTCCTTCCACGCAATCGCTCCCATGCGAAACAGAAAGTGGCGCGAGATCTCGACCCGCGGAGCAGGCTTTGCAGTCGACGAAAGAATCTGCCGCATCTCTTCAGGAACGTAGGCTCGGCGTACCGACGCCAGACCGTCAACCCGCGATACATAGCTTCGCATCAGCGGAAAGCCCGCATAGACCAGCGCGAGATGCAGGGGATGCCGAACGAGGTCGTTGATCAGGATCGCGCAGCGGCTTACTCGCAAGGCCTCGCTGGCAAAGTGCGCCAAGTCGGAGGGCTCCAGGTGATGCGCGAACAGACTACAACTCACAAGATCGAAACTGGAGTCTGGAAAAGGAAGCACGAGGGCATCGGCGACTACGGCGCGGTTCCCGCGGAGAAGGTGCGTGCGCACGCGATCGAGGTCAGTCACTTGTAGCGTAATACCCTTACCCGCAAGTTGGCGACCCGCAATCCTGGACACTTCGCCAAATCCGGCGGCTATTTCCAGTACGGAAAAATGCTTGTTTCGGGTCGCGGACGCTACGCGCTCGATCATGGAGCGCGTGGTGGCAACTCCGCCGAACCATCGGTTGATGCGGCAGAGATCCCGTAGCGAAGTTTCAACCTCGAGCGGCGGGCAAGCGTCGGAATCGAGGATCTCTTCTTGGCTGATCCGCTGCATTGGGCGTGGGCGTGCTGGAACTCGCGACAGCCTCAAGATGCCGGCGCTACAAGTTGAAGAGGCACTAGACTTCGGCCAGTTCTTCTTCCAGCAACTGCTTGTTATACAGGTCGCAGTAGTAGCCGTTCAAGGCTAGCAGTTCGTCGTGGGTGCCGAACTCGACGATGCGTCCGCCGTGCAACACGGCAATGCGGTCCGCGTTGCGCACGGTGGAGACGCGGTGCGAGATGAAGATCGTTGTGCGGCCGCGCATGACGTCGCGCAGGTGATTGAGAATCTTATCTTCGGTGTGCGTGTCGACGCTGGAGAGCGCGTCGTCGAGGATCAGAATCTTCGGATTGCGGATCAGGGCACGGGCGATGGCTGTGCGCTGTTTCTGGCCGCCGGAGAGCGTGATGCCGCGTTCTCCGACCATCGTGTCGTAGCCTTCGGGAAAGCTCTCAATGTCGGCCGCGATGTTTGCCGCGCCGGCTGCGTTGTGAATTTCCTGATCGGTCGCTGACTCCACGCCTAACGCGATGTTTTCGCGGATGCGGTCGCTGAAGAGAAAAGTTTCCTGCGGGACGAATCCAATATTTCTGCGCAGCGACGCGAGAAGATATTCGCGGATGGGACGTCCGTCGATTAGAACCATGCCTGGCTCTGCGTCGTAGATGCGCGGGATCAAACTCACCAACGTTGTTTTTCCAGAGCCTGTGGGGCCGACGATCGCCAGACTGCTGCCCTGCGGGCACGCGCAGGTTCACATCATGCAGAACCTGTTTGCCTTCGTAGCTGAAGTTGAGCCCTCGGAACTCGATCTCGCCCGCGATCTCGCGATCTTGCGCGCCCGGAGCGTCCTGAATATCAGGTTGTTCGTGCATGATTTCGTTGATGCGGATGAGCGACGCCGTGCCGCGCTGGAAAATATTGATGACCCAGCCCAGGGCGATGATCGGCCACGTGAGCTGCATCATGTAGGTGCTGAACGAAACGAATTGCCCAACACTCATCGAGCCGGAGAGAGACAGAGTGGTTGGAACTGCAGGAGTTGAGATTCCGGGATGCGGAATTCCGAGATTTGAAACCAGAGTCACGCGCGAGAGTCCGTGAATGACTTCGCGTCCGCCGAGCCACAACACGAGCACTACAGCGCAACCCAGCATGAGTTCGAGCGTGGGCCAGAGCATGCCCATGAGGCGTACCAGGCGAAGGCTGCGGCGGATGTATTCCTGGTTTTCGGCTTCGAAGGCTCGAATCTCGGCGTCTTCCTGCACGTAGGCGCGGATCAGGCGCGCGCCCGAAAAATTCTCCTGTGCGCGGGCGGAGATGTCGGAGAACATGGCCTGAATTCTCTCGAAGCGCTCGTGAATCCGCCGGCCGAAAGTTTGGATCACGATGCTCACCGCGGGCAGCGGCAGGAACGTGTAGAGCGTGAGCCACGGACTGATGGAAACCATGAAGGCAAGCGCGCCCGCGGTGTAGACGATGGTGTTGGCCGAGTACATGATGGCGGGGCCGAGCAGCGCGCGGACCGCATTCAGGTCGTTGGTGGCGCGGGCCATGATGTCGCCGGTGCGGTGGCGCTGATAGTAGGAGTAGGAAAGAATTTCCAGACGCGCGAACAGATCGTTGCGCAGGTCGAACTCCATGTCGCGCGAGATGCCGATTACGATCCAGCGGGTGAGGAACTGGAATATCCCCTTGCTGACGGCGATGGCGAGCAACAGTGCCGCGTAGAGCAAGAGCTTGTGTCTGGTTACGCCTTCGTGGAGATCGTCGGCGGCTTTGCCGAGCACCAGGGGAAACAGGATCCAGATGCCGTTGGTGAGAAAGACGCAGAGCGTGCCAGCGGCGTAACCCCAGCGGTAGCGCTTCAGATACGGCAGCAGCGGGCGCAAACTTTTCAGCAGCATGCAAATCCAGTAGATGAGATTTTAACAGGGGCGTGCAGGTTTCGGACTCTACTGGCGGTGCGACATCGGCGGCGCATGACTTCATTCCGGTGGTCCGTTTGCGTGGCTTTGCGTTGTGGAAATCTAGGTGAAAAAAATTGGCCAGCGATGCTCTATAGCGCGTTTTTGGCAAAGGCCAATTCGGGAAAATTTCGGCTTCGAAGGGGTACCCCTCCCCCCTCTACCTTGAAAAGGCTTGACTGGCACGGGCTCTGCAAAAAAGCTCTGCAAAATCTTGAGCCCCTGAGACTTAGAGGTCAAAATATTGATAATAAAAGAGTTATGGGCCTGCTCGCAGCTTTTGCGTTACACTGCCTCCGCCTGACGATGATCTGCTTTTTGAATTTCGAAGTCAAGGTTGGACGTCACAGGGCAATGAGGAAACCTGAAGATTCCGGATCGGCGTCGCGCCTCCTAACGCGCAACGCTGTTTTTTCTCCCAGATTGTGAGTGTTATGCCGATTCGACAACAATCTGGGGACAGTGTACTTTCCGGTTAACAACAGTTAAGCAGAACTTAACGATTCACTGGGATCTAGCTAATTCATCGTGCAAGTCCCATGGCTTGGGCTACTGCAGTACGAATGATGGGGGAAAGCGACAGGGCAACAACGGGGTAGACCGGGGCCGCAAGTGCCCCCCACAGGAGTGCACATGGGCGGCGGAGCAACACCAGTCCCGGTGAGCGCTATCGTCTGCGGGCTGCCTTTCGCGTTGTCGGTAATGGAAACGTTACTAGTGAAGTCACCCTCGGTAGTAGGAGCAAACGTCACGTTGATCGTGCATGTTGTACCGTTTGCAAGACCGGAACCACACGTATTGGTCTGGTCAAAAGGGGCTGCCACAGCAATCCCATCAATGTTGAGTCTTCCCGAACCAGTATTGCTCAACGTGATGGCTTCCTCAGCGCTGATTGCGTCGACAGCCTGATTGCCAAAAGACAGGCTAGTGACTGACAAAGTAGCAGTTGGCGATCCGCCACCACAAGCGCTCAAAAGGAGCACGCCGCAAACTACGAGTGAAAAAGACTTGTTCATGGTTGCCTCTCATGGAATTATCCGGGAAACAGAAACCGCATCCGTCCTGCTGCGATCGCGCCCACCAGAATTCCCAGGGCTATAACTGCCGCGAGGATTACGATGAGCCAATTCCGCTCCGTCACCGAGGTCCTGATATTCATTCCTCGCCGCCGGGGTTGTGGGTTATCATGGTCAACCTCACGGATTCTGTATCCGGCGCCCGTGATGGCTTGTTTAGCAATCGACGCGTCCTGGGTGGGACCAATTCCCAGTTACGATTTACGCAGCGCAAGTGTCAAACAGCGCAGCATTGGACTGCAATGGCGCGGCAGTGACACGACGATGACTTGTTGATGACCTGATGTAAGTGACTTGTTTCACGGACCGAGCATTTATCCTTTTCCGTTTGGGCTGGGATAGAAAGTAAGCCTTCGGAAGTATCCCAGGTGGGGCAAATGGGAAATCCGGTGGAGTCTTCTCACTACGTCGGCTTCGGAAAGTTCGAACTCGACCTTCGGACCAGAGAACTTCTTGTCGACGGCAGGAAGTTTGACCTGCAGGAACAGCCATTCCAGGTACTGTCCCTGCTGTTGCAAAGGCCGGGCGAACTAGTCACCCGCGAGGAATTGACCAAGAGGCTCTGGCCGGCCGATACGTTCGTCGATTTCGAGCACAGCCTAAACCGTGTCATCAAGCGGTTGCGCGAAGCGTTAGACGATTCCGCCGAGCAACCGCGCTTTATCGAAACTCTGCCGCGCCGTGGTTACCGCTTCGTAGCGACGGTCCGTCACCTCAGTCGGAGAGAGCAACCAGCGACAGAGGAGAGACTTGTCCAGCCTGCTCTGGTTTCGGAAGGGCAAGATTCAGTCGGCGAAAGAGAATCGCAGTACCAACCCCCTGCAACCAGTCAACCGATTAGCGACGACAAGTCCACGCTGCTTGACTCCCGCCCTCGCGAAACACCTTTCGTTCGTTCATGGCGGCAGCGGGTCGCCTTTCTCATTCTCGTGCTTGGGCTGGGTTGTCTGGCCGGATTGCTAACCTTCTGGTTGCTGTCTCCGGCTCCGATTCTCCGAATCAGCCGTTCACGACAGATCACCACCTCTGGCAAGGTCGATCCCTGGGGACTAATGGCGAGCGACGGTCCCCGAATTTTCTTTCTCGAGCGAGAAGGAGATCACTGGAATCTTCGCCAAACTTCTGTGTCCGGCGGCGAATCGCAGTTGGTACCTGCACCCTTCCGCAATACGAGGGTGTTGGACGTCTCCCCCGACCATTCGAGCCTGCTCATCGCCAGCTTTACGAGCCGCGGCCCGAGAATGCCTCTATGGATTTGGCCCGTGCAAGGTGGTCCTCCCAAACGTTTGGGTGAAATCACCGCGTATGCTGGATCCTGGTGCCCTAACGGTCGCCAGATCCTCTACTCTGAAGATGACGGAATCTACCAGATCGACGTGGATGGAACGAATGCGCACAAGTTCCTGACCACCGACGGGCACCCGTGGTTTTTCTCCTGGTCCCCCGACAGCCACCTGTTGCGATTCACCTTGGACTCCCCGCACTTCGGTTCGGCGATCTGGCAAGTCGATTCCGATGGAACCAATTTCCATCGTCTACTGCCGGGTTGGGACAGTGTGCCGGAGGAATGCTGCGGCTCCTGGAGCCGAGACGGCAAGTATTTCCTTTTTCAGTCAAGACATGCCAAGACCTTGGATATCTGGGCTATCCGAGAGAAAACGACTTTGTTTCAACATCGCCCAGCAGAACCCGTGCGGCTGACCGACGGCCCTATCGATTTTGGCGTCCCTATGGCGAGTACGGACGGTCGCACGCTCTTTGTCCTCGGGCTGAGCGGAAAGTACGAGCTTGTGCGCTATGATTTGCAGTCCCGCCAATTCGCCCCCTTGATTACGAATGTCAACGCATTTTCCATGGCTTATTCCAGGGACGGCATATGGCTGGCCTACACTTCTTCGCTAGATTCGACTCTCGTGCGCGTCAAATCGGACGGGACTGAGGGACTCATTCTTACCCCGCCCGGGCTCCGCGCCTGGGCTCCGCGCTGGTCGCCCGATGGGAAACAACTTGTGTTCGCGGGTCTGAAGCCTGATGGTTCTTTCAGGATTTTCCTCGCCTCCGCTGAAGGCGGAAGCCCCAAAGAACTGTTCGAGGAGGGTCACAAGCAGGGGGAACCTTCGTGGTCTCCCGACGGAAGATTCATTGCGTTCACCCGCTTTGATGACTCTGCGGGGTCCAAAACACCATCAGTCTCAATCCGAGTTTTCACGCTTGGAACAAATCAGGTTTCCTTTCTGCCCGGCTCAGCCGGCCTGCGCAGTCCGGTGTGGTCACCGAACGGACAGTTCGTAGCCGCTGTTACCGAAAACCTCCAAAAGCTGATGCTCCTCGATATCAGGACGCAGAAGTGGACTGAACTCGCCAACGCAACGTTACTTAATGGCGAGCTCACTTGGTCGCAAGATGGAAAGGAACTGTACTATCAGGATCTGCTAGACACGAACCAACCGATCTACCAAATCCGGCTTAGCGACCACAAACGGGAATTGGTTACGAGTTTCGAAACCGTCCTTCGCGGCGGCATCCACAGGGCGGCGCTTATTGGCCAAGCTCCGGACGGTTCCCTCATTGCCAGACTGGATCGAGGATACGCCGACATCTATTCCCTCGATCTCGAAACCCACTAGTTGCACTCGTTTCAACGTAAAATGGGAGCCAGAGATCGCGCATGAGCCAGACTACAGCAAAGTTCTCCGCCCACAAGGAGCCACAGGATCGCCCTAGTTCGTTTCCAATACATAATTGCCATCGCGTGTCGAGCCCCGCATCTGCAGGGCATGCACCTACAAAGATGCGCTCATTGAGGCTGTCTGCTCAGCCGGAATGGCCCACCTCCGCGTTGGGACTGCTTCTCAAAAAACGACGGTAAACAAAGCCATTCCGGTGACGCCTCCGGACGCTGCCGGCGCTCCAGGCAGGCCACCTTTTAGTGATACTCCAAAGCTGATGTCCCCAGGGCGCTGCGCGGCGATCTTGCCGGCTGCATCGATGGCCGCTTTAATCGGGGTCACGTACGGAGTGAACAGCTGCGCGGTCTTTCCCGGATTGCTGAAGTCGACCTTGTTCGCATTCGACAGAACACCATGGATCGCGCTCTCACCCTGTTGAAACACGTCAGCGACGTTGGAAAGGTTGGGCGCCTGGCGCCCGATGGTGAAAGTCATGTTCCAGTTCTGATTGACAGGATCGATCTTGGCGGAGAATGTCATGCCCGAGACGTCGGTCTTCAACTCGAGTGTCCGATCCCACCCCGCCGTCAGTTGTGCCTTCGCATTACCCTTACCCGAGGTGACTGTCAACCCACTAAATGAGATGCCGGCGCTGGCGCCATCTCCGACCCACTTGAGTTCTGTGGGGATGGAGCCGAGCGTTTTCAGGAGAGCCTTTAAGCGATCCAGAATCTCGGGGTCGCCAGCCCGCACCGGAGCGGCCCCGGGGTTGCCCGGAACCAGAAAACCGGGAGTGCCCTGCCAGTTCACAGGCAATAGGCTGTGAGTCTCGGCCCATTTGTGGATTTCCCAGGCTATGTCGCCATTATCCATCTCCGATATTTGGGAGGCCAATTCCAGACGTGCCATCAGAATGATGTCGCGCTCGGGACGCAGCCGCAGGCTGTCGGTATTCTTCAACAGCCAGTCCCGGAGTACTTGCGTGGGAGTGACCCGCATCAGCAGTAAATCGTCGCTCATAACTAATTCCTCCTTCCAACCCAGGCAGCCGCCACGCTAAGGCTATCGCGATTGCGGCACCGCAGTCCGCTCCTGCGCCAGGAGTGCTTGAAAACTCTTGCTTGAAACTCTTGCTTGAAAATTCTTGCTTGAAAACTCTTGGAAGCCCTATGGGAGCCTGACGCCACGGCTGGGGTGCAGGCGCCCACACACCGGTCTACCGTTAGCCGTACCAACGTCTCCAAAACTGTCCCGTTCTCCCCGCCCGGTTGGCAGCATCGGTTGTCTTCGGGTAGGCGAGATTGTATTCGGTGGGATTATCCTACTTTACGACTGCGGCGGCAAAGAAAATGATGTGGAGGATTGTTGGTTATTTAACGCGGCGCCTTGAAGCGGAGTTCGATCAACTCCCGTGTTTCATCGGGAGCGGGAGCATACTTCCAGCTCCCTACGGCGTCTTGCGCGGCCTTCATCAAAACCGGATTTCCGCCCAACGGCTCAATGAATTACACCGAACCGTTCGGAGCCACTGTAGCCCGAACCTTCACCACACCGGAAATCTGCAGCCGCCGCGCTAGATCGGGATAGATCGGAGCCACTTTACGCACGATTTCACGTGCCCGGGAGGAAGGGTCCGAATCCTGAGCGAAGGCAGAACTAGCTGCTGTCGTCAGCAGCACCAGAATCACAACAAGGCGCCGACGCCACATGGAGCAATCCATTCTTCGCTCCAATCTAGCCGAACTTGATCTACAGCCGTAATTACCAAAGTCATCTTTTGTCCGTTGTTGGCGTAACATCGCCCTATCACATTGACTGCGCTCTGACTCGATTCGCTGATTTCATCAACGAGGAGAGAGTGGGATCAAGGGAAGCGCATTCCGGTTGTGCATTTGGAGCAGGAAGTCGAAAAGGAATTTCCGTTCGATATCGAACCAACTTGCCGATTGAATTGCTTCCGCCACGCGAGGGGTCCAGCAGTACGGGGTAGACGGTATTGAGAAGGGCAGCCAGTTCAGGTTAAAGTTTATCTATTCTCCGTCCAAAGTTGATTCCTCATGGCAAAGGAAAAACCCGAGTCCGAATTGAAGCGGCTGCGCAAGGAGCAAAACCAGACTCGGCGAGATGAAGTGTTTGGGGGTCTGTCGCCCGCAGAACGAGACGCATACGACCGAAAGTCAGAGCGGATTTACGAACTGGAAAGCCAAATTCACGCGAGCGCAGTCGCTAAAAAGAGTCCGCGGTCTGCGCAGGCCGAGCAGCGACTCCAGTGGACCAAAGAGCCCGAAACAGATACGCCCCAGGATGAGGCTCATCAGCCCTACCGCAGCCGAGAGAAGGGTTCGACAGGCAGTTCTACCGAATCGCGTCGACAGCGAGCTAAGCCAAGAAAAACGCCTGAAGAAAAAGGCGGCGAGTAGAGACTCCTGCTCGGGACTTCACTCCCTCTGCGCAAGATTGACGAGCGCCAAACGCGCCGAGCGTAATTGTTTTCTAGATACTGAGTCTCACGTTGGGCACTGGTGCACTGCCCTAAGCGCACCAGCGCCGCCTCTGTCAAAGTTCCCTCACACCCGCAGGTTCATGGTATGAGCATTCTGGATCATCAAGGTCCGGTAGCACAGGCATGAACCGAATTCGAATACTCAGGCTGTATTGCGTACTTATTTCGACCCAACCTAACCGTCGATGGGTCGAAGAATCCGGGAACCACGAAACTGCATTCGTCCCCAATCTCCTGCCCAAATAGGCCGTTATCGGCGCTGTTCCACCAACTCAATCCATCGGGATCGGTAATTGCCTCGATTAATTCGTGCGACAGCACGTTGTTCGTGGAATCGACCAACTGTCCGTTTGGAGTGCCTGGTCTCACGCTACAGCCCCCCACATTCTGATAGGGTTCAACCGAGTAAATAACGTGACCGATGTCGGCGAAGTCGGCCGAACCGTGGTAGGCGCAGAAGAACCATGTATTGAAGTTATCCGGCGAGTAACAGACGCTGAACGTTGAGTCAAAACACTCGTCGGTGCCCTGTGGAAGGAAGACGTGGTACATGTGCCCATATCCGGTCTGCCCCGTCTTTGCCGCCACCGCATGCACGATGCTGACGATATCACTGTCGGTGAACGGCGTGCTCGTGAAGTTTCTCGGTGGCGGGAAATTCACGTGGGCTCGTCTCCCAACGGTATAGCGATCATCTGAGTTCAGCCCGATATACTGATCCACAACGTGGATGAAGTCGCTGTCCCCAAGGTCCCCCAGAAAGCCTTCCGGATTGCCCCAACAGGTCGCGATGGGACAAACTCCATTCGGAAGCATGTAGATCGCATGCGACTCCGTCGATTCGAGAACGGCGCCGCCGTGATATTGCAGATCGCCTGGGTAGCGCAGGCTTTGGCTGTCCGCCGGACTGCCATCGCGCGATTCTTGCGACGCGCGCTGGCCCGGGGATGGCGCCGAACGGAAGGAATCTCCGCGTTCGGTTTTGGCCGGCAGGGCATGGCGGACGATCTTCGCTGAGCGAGCGGCATCTCGATCCGCAGCGGTAGGGTTTACTGCATCATCTGCCGAAGCGCCAACGAGCACTGCGCATCCACAGATAACAAACGCACAAAGCATCAAGTATTTCAGTTTTCTCATACCTTCCTGTCTCCTCGAACCCCTTTACTTCGCTTTTCAACAAACCGCCTCGTCAATGCTGTCGTGCGCGCTTGGTGGCCGCGTGAAACAGTACGATGGAGAATTCCGGTGAAAGCGAAACCCCGGGCCGGGACTTGGGTTTCAGGAAATTACACCCTGCCGAGCGAGATGTAAAGAGGATCAATAACAATTCCGACGCGCTCGAAGGGAGTACGGAAACCGAAAGCTCCGGTCGTTTAGCACGTGGCAGGTCCGCTTGTGAAAGCACGTGATATTCCTCAGTGAGTTGCAATGGCCTGTTCCCAGAAATCCAATGCGGGGGTCCCAAAGCCAAGGTAAAATTGCAGGCTGGGCACTGGTAAAGGAGGATCTTCATAATGAAAAAGAAGGCTTTTGTAGTTCTGCTCGTCGTCGCCATCTGTGTCATTTCCCGCGCTCAACAGGATAAAAGCAAACGCCCTAGCCCGGCGGCGCAGGCCCAATGCAAATTTTCCGGCGGAAAAACAATCACGGTCGATTACTCCAGCCCGCGCATGAAGGGCCGCAAAATCTTTGGCGGACTCGTGCCCTTTGGAGAGGTTTGGCGGACCGGCGCAAATGAGGCCACCACTTTCGTTACCAATGAAAACCTCATCACGGTTAAAGGGACAAACATCCCCGCTGGTAGTTACACGATCTTCGCGGTTCCCGATCCTGACAAGTGGACGTTGATCATTAACAAACGTACCGCGGAGCCGGCCACGCCTTACAAGTATGAATCTGACGAACTGGCCCGCGTGCCCATGTCGGTTACGAAACTTCCCTCACCCGTCGAAAATTTTACGATTTCATTCGATCACACCGGCGGAAGCTGCATGATGCGCATGAACTGGGAGAATACTCAGGCTTCCTTGGAGTTCACGGAAAAGAATACAGACTTGCCGGTCGAGGGGCTGAACAAGAAATAGAACCGCATTAAGCCACAGCTAGCGAACCTGTTGGCGGAACTGTGACCATAATGAGCTGGAGACCCTGGCCCGGTTTACAGCCGCGCTTTGTGCTGGGCATCCAGCTATTGCGTGAGCACGAAATCCTTGCCATTCAAATGAATCAGCTTCGGACTTTCTCCCGCCTGGTCGGTGGCAAAGACGAAGAAACTAAGCGGAACGGTGTGGCCGTTGGCATAATGCAGTTCCACTGTATTATGTTCGATGTTATAAGCTCCGGCGCCCCGTGATTTATCGGGCCCGTGGTAATCCACCGAGTCGAGGATACCGTTCTCGATGAAGCGCCCATCGGGGGTGAACCGGATGCGTGGTCCGGACGGCGCCCACGAGGTACGATACGTGGCGTTGAGCTTCCATCCATCGGAATTCGCAGCGGGAATGTAACTCCATCCCTGGATCCGCAGGTTCTGACCTTCAACGTTTCCCGTCTCGGTGCTGTCGTCCGCCCAGGTCATCCTGACCTGGTCGGCGATCATGCGATAGCGGCCGCAGGAGGCGCGGGAGTTCTTAAGTTCCACGCCAAAGTCGAAGTTTTTCAGGCCCTGTTCGGGGAGATGCCGGATGACATTGCCATCGGGAAAAAATACAAGGATTTCAATTTCTAGCAGACCCTCGTGGATGACGCCATTTCTATATCCAGTGGTTTTTTTCCAGCCTGTGTATAACCCATTCAGGCCGCAGGGAACTCCGGGCTCAGGCAAACTGGGCTTTTGCAGATTCACAAACTGCACTGAAGACTCGAACCCTCGAAAAGCCTCCTCATAGTCGATGTTGCCGGTGTTGTCGATAAAATAGTATGCCTCCGCCCGGTTGCCCATGAACGCGACGGCAAACCTGAAGGTTCCGTTTCCCAGTGACGGACTGTAAATACGCGAGTACCTGCTGAGAACGTCGAAGCCCTTGACATTGTGCGCCGTCTCGGGATCCCCGTTGTCAATCATGTTGAATTGCGTTCGCCACTGCGCCCAGATACCCTCGAAATAGCGGCGAACGTCGGTCGTCAACGTCTGAGGAGGGAGAAAGCCGATGCGGCTCATTTGGCGGGGCTGAAGTCCGGTGGGGGTCAACGCAAGGAATCCTCGTTCATCGATGCGCCGCCAGCCGCCCGGGATATTGAACTGAAGATCCCCGGCTTGTCCGTCGGGCCTCCAGTAATCGCGCGTCGCGGCCGTGCCGCCGCACGGCTCCGGCCGACGCGCCCCTTGCCCCTGCGCCTGCAACACGCCCGAGGCACCTGCGACGAACAACATGAGTGAGGCGAACGCCCGCAAACCAGTCCACGGTTTCCGTATGCTCTGTTCGCTGTTTTCCCTGTTCTGCATGATAGCGGCCCCCGCTGAGGCATGGACTTCAACTTCCGCGCCGGGTTTTTCAATGACTCGCGTGGCGATCTGAGTGAGTCCAACCATGGGTGCGTCAGGATTCGTGAGTTGGAAGCGGCGTGAATTCTACACCAAGGCGGAGGGCGCGAAAAGCGGACTCTTCGCCTTTAGCAGAGAATTCCGATGCGTGTAACAGGATGAACTTCATTCCCACTATTGTCACGGTCGGCCACGTAGACGCCGGCGACGAGGATGCTGAGAACTCTATCGTTGTGAATCGAGGATGGGCCACGTGTTGGCCTTCGTCGGATAGGACGCGAAAGCTGCCAAAAATCCAGACGGCGTACAAGCGTGCTCAACCTTCACTCTTCGAAGACCGCGAACGGTGGGCACTCTCGCAACCTAGGTCTAATCGGTTTAAAGGGTGGCACAGCCTGTCGTGTACCTCCTGGATTAATCTTCCTCCGTTTCAGCAAGCACATCACCCAGGCGATCAAGTCTTCGTTCCCACGTCGAGCGGCGATCCCGAATCCACTGCTCCAGAGCAGACAAACCAGCGGCTTCGAGATGACAGGTCCGCACTCGCCCGATCTTTTCCGTGCCCACCAGCCTGCTCTCCTCCAGGATCTGCAGGTGTTGGCCCACCGCCGTCAGAGTGATCCCCAGGGGCGCTGCCAAGCTGGAGACCGAGTGGGGTCTCTCGCTGAGCCTCTCCACAATGGCGCGACGAGTTGGGTCGCCGAGAGCGTGAAACACTTGGTCGATGTCGACTTGCATGTCGACTTGCGGCTTTTCCATTGGTCGAGCCTCCTCTGGGTTGATCTCCCTATCCTCGACCCCTTCGGGCGCACTCGCTCAATTGCGGGCCAACTCTGCGGCCAGGTCGTCGAGTAGTTTCCGCCATCTCGCTGCCAGCGGCTCTGGGCTGTCAGCACGCTGATTCTGATGGGTGGGCGCGCTGTCATGCTGATGGGCATCGTGCTCTGCGACCGCTCGCACCAGCAGAATTGTCTGGTCGTCCTGCTGGATTTCGTGTTGTTTGAGGTCGGTGAAGATCGCCTCGACAATCTCTGACAAAGGACGTTCAGGAAGTTGGAGGAGGATCTGGGCCAGGCGTTCGAATCCCAGGTCTGCATCGCGGTCCTCGCCAACTTCTACAACGCCGTCCGTCACTAGGGCGAAGATGTCTCCCGCCTCATAGCGGATACGCCGGCTCACGTAATCAGCGCCTGCGAACAGGCCTAGCGGAAATTGGGGGGTGCAGTAGCGGACGACATCGCGACTTCGCCGCCTGTAGTGCAGTAGGGGAACGTGTCCAGCAGAGACGTACTCGACTTCATTTTCGGCAAGATGCTCGACAACATTCCCGGCGACATTCGAGCGGTCGAAGCGCAAGGCTGCCAGAGTTGCAAACATGTGCGGTTCTTTGATGGACGGCAGCACGCGGTTGAGATCTTGCAGGACCTTGGCTACGGGCTGCCGCAGCAGCAGACCATAACGCACGGCGGTTTTGATCATCCCCATCAGAACACCGGCGCGCAGGCCGTGACCGGAAACGTCCGCCACGTAGGTCATCACGTCCTGGCCGTCCGCCACTAAGTCCACCAGGTCTCCGCCCACATCGCCCTTGGGAATGCTTTGCCCGCGAGCTTCTACGCGTGCGCCCCGATATGTAAGCGGCGGAACAAGGGTATTTTGGATGCCAGAGCTCAGCGAAGGCGCTGTGCGTGGTTGTGGGTTGCCGAGGCTTGCCAATACGCCGATCTCCCGGGCCGAAACTGGTTGTGACAGGTTGTTCATGTGAGCGCTCCTCTGTCGTGCTTCGCTGACTAGCGCGCCAGTTCCGTCGCCAGGTTGTCGAATAACTTGCGCCATCCCGCGTCTCGCATCTGGGGACCTCCAGAGCCCTCGAAGAAGGTCCCCTGATGCGTGAAGATCAGGTCGGTTCCTTTGTCGGTCTGCAAGAACTCAAAGGTGACTAGAGAGGCTGAGATGCGCTTATCGGCGAGGTCCATAGTTGAGGCGCTGACGATGCGGCGGTTGGGCACGATGTCCTGGAACCGTGCGTCGTTGGTGAGGGCGGCACCTGGAAACGGCGTGCCTTGTTTGAAGCGATAGCGGAGACGCTCGGCGCCGCCAACGCGAAAATCCGACTCGAACTCCTCGATTTCGTGGCCTTCCCCTTCGGCAAACCAGCGGCGTTTCTTGGTGGGATCCGCGAAAGCGGAGAAAACGCGTTCTGGCGGCTTGGGGAAGCTGCGCTCGATGACGAATGTGTTGTGGATGACGGATGGCTCTTGCATGGGAATCCTCCTCCGATACTTTACACTGAAGTAACTGCTTCAGTATCGAGCAAGGCGTTTCAATTGTCAAGCAAATACTTCAGTATTACTTGGGGAAGATGCAGCATACATCGGCGAATTCCGCAGGATCGGTGGCCAGCTCAGCCTGACGCCGCACCCTTGAGGAAGTCTTAGCTAGAGTACGGTTCGTGAGGGTGGGCGGAGATGATCTGCGGGATGAGACTCATCAGCTGGATCGAGTTCCGCCCGCCAAGGCAGCAGGTCGCGGCCGAAGGCAGTGATGGTTACGGCGGCGACAGCCGCAGTCCACAGGGCGAAGAAAAGCGCTCCGGCGTTGAAGATTAGAGAGTCTAGCGTCATGACCGTTCCTCGGATACTTGTGCTGTCACTGCGGGGCTTGTTCCCTCATTGATGGCTGCCCGGACTTCCGTCCGGGGTTTTCATCTGCCGCCCCTTCGGGGCTCGGTCCATGTTCACTTTGCCACCGACGGCTTGCGCCCTTCGACAAGCTCAGGGCAAGCTGTGGGCTGTATTCTTTCGCCGCTCTGCGGCTCGGGCCAAACGGGCCTTGCTCCGGGCAATCACTTTCCGTTATCGCAACGGAGAGTTCTGATCCCGCGTGCTATTACTGCGGAGGAGCAGCGGGCGGGGCCTGGTTCATGTGCTTTTGCATGCGGGCTTCGTGGTTAGCCTCCATTTGCTTCAGCTTGGCTTGCTGGTCGGCAGTCAGCAACTGGTATAGCTCGCTGTGAATGCGGGTTTCGGCCACTGTCCGTTCGATGTCGATCTGAGCCTTCTGGGCGGCCAGGAAGCGCACCTTGTCTTCATCGTAAGGGACCTTCTACATAGTGCGCGAAGCTGTTGATCGATCTGGTGTTCCTGCTGGAACAGCGGCTTCATGGTGGGATGCTCTTTTTGCATGACGGTCTTCATCTGCGCCTTCTGGTCGTCGGTCAGGTTCAGTTGCTTGGCGAAGAATCCCATGCGGTGGCCTTGCCATGCCGAATCCGTGACCGTGTTCGTGCATGGGTGGTGGTGCCGGAGCATCGGCGGTTTGGGACTTGGCGATGGCGCTGCCCAGGAGAATAGCTAAGGCGGCGACCAGCAAACGAAAACGAAATGATTTCATGTGTCACTCCTGACGTTGATCCGGGGAATGCCCCGGCGCTTTGCTTACAAAGATAGGAACACGGTTCGCGGGGAAAAAGCGGTAAAGAGTCGGTCAACCGGAGTAAAGTTTTGTCAAGGTGAGGGGAGGAGGGTGGTTGGAATCTTGGAGAAAAGGGTCGAGGTTAGAGGCGCTTGACGGACCAGGGCGTGACGCCCCTGGGACAGCCGGCAGGGCTGCCGGCGCTACACGGGAGTTTGACAATTCTTTACTGCGGACTTCTGTCTACAGGTGCACAATTAGGGCTGATATGGAACGGATTCTGGTGATTGACGATGATGTGGAACTCTGCCATTTGGTGGGGGAATATTTGCGGGCGGAGGGATTCACCGTGGAGTGCGTGCATGATGGCGAGAGCGGGCTGAGGAAAGCGACTGCGGGCGAATATCTGCTGGCGGTGCTCGATGTGATGTTGCCGGGGATCAACGGATTTGAGGTGCTGCGCAGGATTCGCGCGACTTCGCGGCTGCCGGTGTTGTTGTTGACGGCGCGGGGCGAGGACGTGGACCGAATTGTGGGGCTGGAAATTGGGGCCGACGATTATCTTCCGAAGCCGTTTAATCCGCGAGAACTGGTGGCGCGGATTCGGGCGGTGCTGCGGCGGACGCGGGGGGATGGCAGCGGTTCGGCTGCGGCGCCGGAAGTGGTCAGCGTGGGGGACGTGGAACTGGATCCGGCGACGCGGATAGTGCGGCTGGAGGGGAAGCCGGTGGATCTGACGTCGGTTGAGTTCAATTTGCTGGAGGTGCTTTTGCGCGAGGCCGGGCGCGTGGTGCCACGCGAACGGCTGGTGAACGCGGTGCTCAGCCGGAAGTTCTCGCCATTTGACCGCAGCATCGACATGCACGTCAGCAAAGTGCGCAAGAAACTGGGGGATACGGAGAGCGACGAACACATCAAGACGGTGCGCGGGGTCGGCTACATTTTTGCGCGTCCGAGAGAGAAATCGAAGGTTTAGAGTCTGGAAAGTGTGGCGTTGGATAAAAGACTGCGTCCCGCAGCGGCTGAAGCCGCGATTCGTCGCGGACTGCTGGCGGCACGCCTGAAGCCGTGGCCTTCCCAGTCTTGCCCGCATGAGCAGGAAAGTGTTCGGATAAATTGAAGAGTCCATTATGAAGAGTCTGTTCCTGAGAATTTTTTTGTCGTTCTGGATGGCGCAGGCGTTATTTGTGGTGCTCGCCATTCTGGTGACGCTGGTGTTTCGTCCGCGAACGTCGACCTGGGAAGCTCTGCGCACCACGGTCCTGAATGATGCGGTCAGCGCTTACGAAGAAGGTGGCGAACGTCAACTGCGGCACTACATGGAGGGGCTGGAAGGGTCGCAGCATGTGCGGGCCTATCTGTTTGACGAGCGCGGGAACGAGGTTTCGCATCGTGGAGCCCCGGACTGGGCAATGCGCGTGGCGGCGGGCGGCCCGCGCGGCCCGCGGGACGGGTTCATCATTCCGGCGCCTCCGGTGCAACGCGACTCGCGGGCTTCTTCCGACGGCAAGCACCGCTACACGCTGGTGTTAGGATTGCCGCCGGGCCCGAGGGTATTTTTTGGTCCGCGCGGATTGCCGGTTCCGGGGCTGATCATCGCTATTATCTCTTCCGGGTTGGTGTGCTACATCCTGTCGTGGTATATGACCAAGCCGATCGTGCGGCTGCGCGCGGCAACGCGACAATTGGCGGCGGGCGATTTGACGGCACGCAGCGGCGCTCCGATCAGCAAGCGGCGAGATGAAGTCGCGGGACTGATGCGGGACTTTGACGCGATGGCGGAACGGCTGGAGATGCTGGTGAAGGCGCAATCGCGGTTGCTGAATGACATTTCGCATGAACTGCGTTCGCCGCTGGCGCGATTGAACGTTGCACTGGGACTGGCGCGGCAGCGTGCGGGAGTGGAAAGTGCCGACATGCTGGATCGAATTGAACTCGAGGCCAGCCGGCTGAACGAATTGATCGGCAGGCTTTTGACTCTGGCCCGGCTGGAGGATGGTGAACAGCGCGTGCCGCAGACGCCAGTGCCGCTGGGCGAGTTGGTGGCGAGAATTGCCGAAGATGCGGAGTTCGAAGCGCAGGCGCGGAATTGCCACGTGCATGCGGTGATCCCCGAGGGCAACTGGGGCGTGCGGGGGAACGATTCCCTTTTGCACAGTGCGGTCGAGAACGTGGTGCGCAATGCGATCCGCTATACGCAGGAGGGGACATCGGTCGAGATCGAACTGAGGAGCGAGAAACGGGGCGGCGGGGTTGACGCTGTGCTTCGGGTGAGCGATTCGGGGCCGGGAGTTCCGGAGAATGCTTTGGGAAAGTTGTTCGAGCCGTTCTATCGCCTGGATGATGCTCGGGGAAGGTTGACCGGGGGCGTTGGGTTGGGCTTGGCTATTACCGAGAGAGCGGTGCGCTTCCATGGAGGGAAAGTTTCGGCATCCAATCGAGCGAAGGGCGGGCTGATGGTGGAGATTCGGCTTCCGTTGAGCGGCAGTGGGTTGGTGGGTAAGGAAATAGTTGAGGTGGTTTCGGCGGGACGAGAGGCTTGAGGCTGACCTCGGACGTCAGACCTCAGACCCCGGACCTTAACCATCCTACCTTCATCCCAGCCCAGAAATAAACTTGAACCGGAAGCCGAAAGCCTGAAGCCGGACGCCTGAGGTCTGAGGTCTAAGGTCCAGGGTCTGACTTCTGTGGTCGGCACCTGTATCGCTCGGTATACTGGAACTGCTGGGAAAGCGGGGCAACTCCGCGGCGATCCCAGGGTTCCAATAGCCGGTGTGGGAGTTTGCTCTTCCCACGCTTTCCTGATACACAAATGGGTTGAGATTTTCCCGCTTTTTCCAGACTGTTGAACCCGGCCGGGGCCGCCGCAGGTCTGTGCACCCTTAAACCTCACGTCTACATGGAGATCAACGAGAGAATGTCGAAACGATTCGGGTGGCTGCTCGGGGTGGTGGTTCTGGTCACGATCGGACTGCTGGTGGCGTGCGGGAGCAACTATAACCCGTCGTCGGATGGGCTGGTGCTGGTGGGCAGTCAAGGGTCGGGACTCATCGAGACGTTCAGCTTTAATCTATTTAGCGGCCACCTCTCCGCCATCAGCAACACCCCAACCGACACGTCGAGTAAAGTGTGCGTTCTGAACGGTGTGCCCACGTCGATTGTGGTGAACCGGGCGGGTACATTCGCTTACGCGATCCTTAATGTCGAATTCCTCGTGTCCGGGAAGTACGACCGGCATCCTAACGTTCAAAGTCAGTTCCAGCGGGAACACCACGCCGGTAGGAAGTCCAGTTCCGTTCAATCCCGGCCCAGCGGCCGTAGTTCCCGCCATGATGGTGATGGACCCCGCTGGAAAGTTTTTATTCGTGGCGGACCGGGCAACCACCAACCAAGCGGGTTCGGTTTCAGTGTTTTCCATCGGAACTGGCGGGAGCGTGATGGAAGTGCCGGGCTCACCTTTCTCTTCCTCCGATCACCGTCCCTCAACCGAGCCTAGATATTGTCAGCGTGGCGCCGACCCCAACCGTCTTTCCCGCGATTGGAGTGAACGGAGTGCAGAACTCGGTGTGTTCTGCGCCGGGCCTCACTCCGCCGACAACCCAGTATCTGTATGCGGTCGATGGAGTGGGAAACCAGGTGTTTGAATTTTCGGTAAATACGTCATCGGGTGTGCTTTCGAATCCCCCAAATCATACTCAGCCGCCATCTTTTCCTACCGATCAGACCCCGGCCGGGGTAGCAGTCGATCCCTGCAATCGATTCGTATACGTGAGTGACAGCCTGACCAACAAAGTCAGCGCCTACACCATGTGCAATGGCTCTAATTCTCAATCGTCAACTTGCCCTCAGACTCCGGATGGCACCTTGGTACAGGTTTCGGGTTCACCGTTCAGTCTGTCGGGGAGCGCGAGTAGTCCGGGACCCATTCTGGTGGATCCCTATGGGAATAACGTCTACGTGTTGGGCCTGCTCTCGAACACGGTCTCGCTGCTGAAAATCAGCCCGGTCTCCGGGAGCCTGGCGGCATTGAGTCCGGCGACCGTGGCTACGGGCTTGCAGCCGATGTCGATGGCGATTCGCGCAGACGATAACTGGCTTTTCGTGACGAACTATAACGCGGCGAGCGTCTCTCAATACTCGATCACGCCGGCGACGGGCGCGTTGTCGGTGGGACCGGCATTTCCGACGGATAATTATCCGTGGGGCGTGGCGGTGAAGTGAAGCAGTGGTCAGTGGCTCGTGAGCGAACCTCAGGAGCTAAAGCCCGGCATCAGTCGAGATCTTTAGCGTCACGACTGAAGTCGTGCCCTTCCCGATTCTGCAATTGTTGAGTCTGCGATCCAATCATCCAACTAGTCAATGAGCACTGTTCACTGTCCCACTGCCTTTACGTTGGTACTTTCAGGATTAAATAGCCGCCCACCAGGACGAAGATCAGGTCTGGGGACCAGGCTGCCAAGGCCGGAGGGAGCTGGCTTAGGTCGCCCATGGCTTCGAACAGCCGGGACACGACGGTGTAGAACACGGCAATTCCCACGGCGACGGCGACTCCGGTGATCGCTCCTTTTTTTCCGGTCGAAACGGAGAAGGGAATGGCGAGCACGGCCATGATCAGCGTGATGAGGGGATACGACAGCTTCTTGTGTAACTGCACACGCAAGCGCACTACGTCGAATCCGCTCTGCTGCAGGTCGCGGATGTAGCGCCGCAGCTCTTCGTAGTTCATCTCGGTGTATTGCTTCACCTCCTTTTTGAAGTACGACGGCGTCTCCGGGAGATCGGGGAATGTCGAAACCTCGAACGGGCGATAGTTGGCCATGGCTGAGATGCGGAGCGAACGCTCCCATCCTTGTTCGTAAACCCAGCGATTCAGATTTTCTGCCCAATGGGCGCGGTCGGCGTGGATGCGGCGCGTAATCGAGAAACTGGCGGGGTCGAGCTGGAAGACCGTGACGTTGCCGAACTGATCGCGATCGGGATCGAAAAACTGGTAGTAGTAGATGTCGTTGTTCTGGCCGAAAATCCATTTGCGATCGGGGCGCAGGTAGGTTTGCGGAGGCTTGCCCTTAATCTGGTTGTGCAACGCTTCCTGACGCTGGTTGGTGTGGGGCAGGTAAAACTGGTCGGCGAAAAACAGTCCGACTGCCAAGAACGCAGCGGCGACGACCACGGGCAGAACGATGCGGTAAATGCTGGTTCCAGTAGCCTTGATCGCGGTGATTTCGTTGGACCGTTGCATTAGGCCGAAGGTGACCAGCACGGCTAGCAACATCACTAGCGGAGCCACGTTGTAGAGCAGATAGGGCGCCACGTTGAGCAGATACTCCGCGACGACCGTGGCTGGAATCTGGTTGCGAAGAATGTCTCCCAGCAACTCAAACAGAGTAAAAACAATCACCAGCACCAAGAAGGTGGAAAGGATGAGTCCCAAGTACACGAAGAAGTCGCGCAACACGTAGTCGTCGAGCAGAGTGGGAAAACTGGCGCTGAACATGCGGCGGCGAGTCGAAGCGCGTTCGAAGGCGTTTTCGCGGCGGCCGCGGGCGATCGCAGGATGTGGTCCGGAGGGATCCCGCTTCCAGAAGGCCCGGAACGAGGCCAGTTCAAAGGGACGCTTCTCGGCCCGCGATAACAGAAAAACCGCTAAGGCGAGAAAGATGATATCCGCCAACCATGTTCCAAACCAGGGCGCGACCTTGCCTTGCCGAGCCAGAGAAACGCCAATCAGTGAGATCACGTAGTAAGTGAATACCAGCAGGATGGTCAGCACAAATCCGCCGGACTTGCCGCTTTTTTTCGAAGACAAGCCCAGAGGAATCCCGACCAGCGCCAGAACAAGGCAGGCGGTGGGCAGCGCCAGGCGCTTGTGGAATGCGATGAGATACCAGCGGGCCGAGACAGGATCGACGCGGTTGGCTTTCTGCCACAGCGTCCAGGTATTCATCACGTCGGCGGGAAGCGACTCATCGGGCTTGCTTTCGGTGGAGGGCAGATCGAGTGGGATATCAGTCTGCTGGAAGGTGGAAATCTGGTAGTGGCTGACATCTTTGGGGTCGGTCTCGTGCTCCGACCCGTCGATCAAGTGCAGGTGCAGCCGATCCTGGCCTTCACTGATTACAATCCCTTCCCCGGCGAGGGTGATTTTGGGATTGGAAGCGTCACTGAGGTTCGCCATGAACACGCCCTTCCAGACAGCCGCACCCTGGGCGTGTTTTACATCTTGCACATAGAGGACGACTTTGGGGAATCCTTCATAGAAAACTCGGGGCTGGACCTCGAAGGAGACCTGCGAACCTTTGAGGCGGTCTTCCAAATGGCCGAGCGCGGCTTGGGCGCGCGGGGCAATGTAAAGACCGTTGAAGAGCGCCAGGAGCCAGGCAGCGATGACGAAAATCGAGAGAGTGCGGAGGAAGCTCCACACGCCCATGCCGCTGGCGCGCATGGCGGTGATTTCGCTGTCGGCGGCAAGACGGCTCAGTCCAATCAGGATTCCGAGCAGCACGCTCATGGGCAGCGTGTAAGTGAGGGCGAGCGGCACCGTGAAGAAGAAAATTTCGGCGACGCTGGGCAGCGGAGCGCTGGCGCGAACGACCAGTTCGAGAATGCGTCCCAGGTCGCGAGTGAAGAGAACGAAGGTGAAGATGCCCGCGCCGATCAGCGCGTGCGCGGTCACTTCGCGTAGGATGTAGCGGGTTAGAATCCGCATGAGAGACGTGCTTTACGCGAGGATAGCATAGGGGCGTGGGCAGGACGCACAGGCGCATGTATTTGAGCTCGTGGAAAGATGAGACGTAGCCAGCTACGTGTCTACGATTAAGGTGGAAGTCGGAACCGGGGCAGGCTAGCGTTCGTATCCATAGAAGTTGCGTGAGCGAGGGGATGGGATGACTGAGGGGCAGAGTCTGGGGGAGATCGATCGGCGCTCTCGGGCTGATACGTTTGCGCTGGTAGGGATTGCGGCGGTCGTGGCGCTGGTTCATGTGCTCACGAATGGGCGCTACGGATTTCATCGAGACGAGTTGCAGGTTTTGAGCGATGCGCGGCATCTTGACTGGGGATTCGTGCCTTATCCGCCGCTGACGCCGTTTGTGGAGCGGATTGGGCTTTCCATCTTCGGATTGTCGATGGTGGGTCTGAGGCTGTTTTCCGTGATCTCGCAGGCGTTGGCCATCTTCTTTACGGGACTGATGACGCGGGAGCTGGGTGGGGGACGTCTCGCCCAGGTGGCGGCTGCGGCGGCGATTGCGCTTTCTCCGCTGCCGTTGTTCGAGGGGACGGAATTTCAATACACGACTTTTGATTACTTGTGGTGGGTGCTGATTGCCTACTTTGTGATTCGTCTCCTGAAAACAGAGAATCCGCGGTGGTGGCTGGCGATCGGCGCGACTATAGGTGTTGGTTTCCTGACGAAGTACACGATGGGGTTTTATCTCTGCGGGATTCTGGGCGGGATTCTGCTGACGCGAGCGCGGCGCTATTTGGGGAGTGCGTGGTTCTGGGGCGGGATGGCGTTGGGGCTGGTCATTTGTCTGCCGAACCTGGTATGGCAGGTGAAGCATGGATTCATCTCGCTGCATTTTCTCCAGCACATTCATACTCGCGATGTCGGCGAGGGGAGGGCCGACGGATTTCTGAGCCAGCAATTTTGGATCTGCACGAATCTTTTCTCGGCGCCGTTGTGGATCGCCGGGCTGCTGGGTTATTTGCGGGATCGGCGCTATCGATTGCTGGCGTGGATGTATCTGATCCCGTTGGCGCTCTTCCTGGTGGGCAAGGGGCGAGGATACTACCTAGCTGGGGCGTATCCAATGCTGATGGCGATGGGCGGGGTCGTGGGGGAACGCTGGGTCGCCTCACTGACGAAGGTTCCGCGGCGGGCCGTGGAGTTTGTGTTCTTCACGGGGCTGGTGGCCAGCGGGTTCTACGTGGGTGGGATTGTCATTCCGGTCGCATCCGGCGGGAAGCTGATGGACTTCGCTCTTAAAAACAATGGGGATCTGCGCGAAGAGATCGGCTGGGACGAACTGGTCAAGACGGTTGCGGGGATTCGGGATTCTTTGCCGGCAGAACAGCGGGAGAATGTTGGTGTGGTGGTGGGGAATTATGGGGAACAGGGAGCGATTGAGATGCTGGGGCCCGCCTATCAATTGCCTCCGCCGATTAGCGGAACGAACTCAGCCTGGCTGCGCGGATATCCTGTGCCCCCGCCATCGACTCTGATCGTAATCGGCGCCTCGCGTCGATATGCGGAGCGAATGTTCACGGCGTGCCGTGTGGCCGGTCACAACGGCAATACTCTAGGCATTCACAATGAGGAGAGCGAGGATCATCCTGACATTTTCGTCTGTGGCGGGCCGCGGCTGCCTTGGCCTGAGTTCTGGAAGGAATACCAGGCATTTGGATAAAAAATCCTGACAGCCGAGAGCCTGCCCTGAGCTTGCCGAAGGGCGGCTGCCGCTACGTGAGTTTATTAGGCTTTGAGGAATAACGCGCCTAGGGGGGGGAGGGTTAGCCGTAGGGAAAACGGACGGGCGTGCATCGGAATTTCTTCGGCGTGCACTCCGCCCAGATTACCCATGCCGCTGCCGGCGTATTCGCGGGCGTCGCTGTTGAGCATTTCGCGCCAGTAGCCGCCGTGGGGGACGCCGACGCGGTATCCGAGACGGGGCACGGGGGTGAAGTTGCAGATGATGAGGATAGTATCCTGCGGCGATTCGCTTTTGCGCAGCAGGGAAATCGTGCTGGTGGCGTTGTCGTTGCAGTCGACCCACTCGATGCCGGCGGGATTGTTGTCGAAGACGTGCATGGCGGGCTCGCTGCGGTAGAAGCGGTTGAGCTGTTCCATCCAGGCCTGCACACCGCGATGCACCGGATACTGCACTACGTGCCATTCGAGGCTGGTGTCGTGCGCCCATTCGCGCACCTGGCCGAATTCGCAGCCCATGAAGAGCAACTTCTTGCCGGGCTGGGCGTACATGTAGGCGAAGAGAAGACGCAGATTGGCGAAGCGCTGCCATTCGTCCCCGGGCATCTTGCCGATCAGCGATCCTTTGCCGTGAACGACCTCGTCGTGCGAGAGCGGTAGCACGAAATTTTCGTGAAAGGAATAGAGACTGCGGAAGGTCAGATCGTTGTGGTGATATTTGCGATGGATGGGATCGTTCTGGAAATACTTGAGCGTGTCGTGCATCCAGCCCATGTCCCACTTCAGGCCGAAGCCGAGGCCGCCGACGTAGACCGGCTTTGAGACCATGGGCCACGAAGTGGATTCTTCGGCCGTGGTCTGAATGTCGGGATGTTCTTTGTAGGCTTCCTGGTTAAAACGGCGAAGGAAGTCGATGGCGTCGAGGTTTTCGCGGCCGCCGAACTTGTTGGGGATCCACTCGCCTTCCTTGCGCGAGTAATCGAGATAAAGCATGGACGCGACGGCATCCACGCGCAACCCGTCGATGTGATATTTGTCGAGCCAGAACATGGCGCTCGACATCAGAAAGCTGCGCACCTCGGCGCGGCCGTAGTTGAAGATGTGAGTCTTCCAGTCAGGATGAAATCCCTGGCGCGAGTCGGCGTGCTCGTAGAGGTGTGTTCCGTCGAAGTAGGCGAGACCGTGCGCGTCGGAAGGGAAGTGCGAGGGAACCCAGTCGAGGATGACGGCGATGCCGTGCTGATGCAGATAATCGACCAGATACATGAAGTCCTGCGGCGTGCCGTAGCGGGACGTGGGCGCGAAGTATCCGGTGGTCTGATATCCCCAGGAACCGTAGAAGGGGTGCTCCATGACGGGCAGGAACTCGACATGGGTGAAGCCCATTTGGCCGACGTATTCGGCGAGACGGGGAGCGGTTTCCCGGTAGGTCAGAGGGCGGTTGTGATCTTCGGGGACGCGCATCCACGAGCCCAGATGGACTTCGTAAATCGAATGGGGTGCGCGCAGAGAGTTGCGGGCAGCCCGGGTTGCCATCCAGTCGTGGTCGCCCCACTGGTAGTCGAGATCCCAGACGACCGAGGCGGTGCGAGGCGGTTTCTCGTGCAGCAGGCCGAGCGGGTCGGCTTTATCGACGCGGAATCCGTGGCGCTGCGATTCGATGTGGAACTTGTAAAGCGAGCCGCGGGTTACGCCCGGAAGAAAGCCTTCCCAGATGCCCGATGAGCCCCGCGGGCTGAGGGGGTTCGATTTGGAAGCCCACTCATTGAAGCTGCCGACAACCGAGACGGAGCGCGCATTCGGGGCCCATACGCTGAAGACGGCGCCGGGTTCGCCGTTGTGTGTGATGAGATGGGCTCCCATCTTTTCGTACATGCGGTAGTTGCTGCCTTCGTTGAAGAGGTAGAGATCCTGGTCGGTGAGAAGCTGAGGAGTGACGGTGGTGAGTTGAGGGCTCATGCGTTTCGACGGAATGCGTGCGCTTTAGTTTACAGAAGTGGCTGCTTATTCGCACGGACTTGTGGGGGGATGGGCAACCCCTACGGCCCTGCGGGGCGATGCCGCGCAGTTCGGCAGGCGAACTTGCGCTCGACCGGACAGCCGAGGGCGGCTGTCCCCACATGGGCGGAGGGTCCAAATCTCCATGCTAGACTGACTTCTTCAATTCATGCCTGCCTTGCGCGTCATTCTTCTCTGGCATCAGCACCAGCCGTTTTATAAGGACCTGGTCACGGGCGAATATCGCTTGCCGTGGACGCGGTTGCACGCGCTCAAGGACTATTACGGGATGGTGAAGTTGCTGGACGAGTTTCCCAATGTTCACCAGAACTTCAACCTGGTGCCGTCGCTGATGGTGCAGATTCAAGATTATGTTGATGGGACGGCGCAGGATCCATTTCTCAGCGTAGCGGCCAAGCCGGCTGGAGATCTGTCTCCGGAAGAGCGCCGGTTTGCGCTGAAATATTTGTTTCAGGCGAATCCGCAGAACTTGATTGGGCGCTATCCGCGGTACCGCGAATTGTGGGAACGGTTTCGCGAGCATGGAGATCATCCGGATCGCGCGGAGCGGTATTTTCAGACGCAGGATTTTACGGACCTGCAGGTGTTGTCGCAGATTGCCTGGTTCGATGAATTTTTTCTGGAAGAGAAGGACGTGGCTGCTCTGGTTGCGAAGGGCCGCCACTACTCGCTCGAAGATCAGCAGTTCGTGATTGGGAGGGAAAGGGAACTGCTGGGGAAAGTGCTGCCGGCGCATGCCGAGGCGGCAAAGAAGGGATCGATTGAGCTCTCGGCTACGCCGTTTTATCACCCCATCCTGCCGCTGGTGTGCGATACGAGCGCTGGGGCAGTGTCGTCTCCGGGGCTGCCGTTGCCGCAGCACCGGTACCGACATCCCGAAGACGCACGCGAGCAGCTGACGCGCGGACTCGATTTGCACGAGAAAGTTTTTGGGCTGCGGCCGCGGGGGGTATGGCCATCGGAAGGCAGCGTCTCGGAGGAAGTGCTGGCGATTGCGCATAGCGTGGGCATTCAATGGATGGCCACAGACGAAGGTGTGCTGGGACGGAGCGCCGGATTGTTCTTTGCGCGGGACGGTAACGGGCGTTTAGCGGGAAATCTCGCAGAGCAGCTCTACAACATCCATCGCTACGAGAACGGCTCGGCGGCGATGCATCTGGTGTTTCGCGACCACACGATTTCCGATCTCATTGGCTTCGTGTATTCGGGTATGCCTCCGGCGGAAGCGGCGCGGCATTTGATTGGCAACATCAAGGAAGCGGCCAAGCCGGTGCTGGCCAGGGGGCGCGATGCGGTGGTGTCGATTATCCTCGATGGCGAGAATGCTTGGGAATACTACCCGCAGTCGGGCCGCGAATTTTTGCGGCGCTTCTACGATGGGCTGCAGCGCGAGCCGGGCGTGGAGGCAGTGACGGTTTCCGAGGCGATTGCGCGGCACAAGGATTTCGGCACAATGACGTCGCTGGTCCCCGGGTCGTGGATCAATGCGAACTTTAATGTATGGATTGGCGCTCCTGAGGACAATCGCGCCTGGGATTATCTGTATCAGGCGCGTGAGTTTTACGCGCAGAATGCGGCGCGCGCCACCGTGGCGCAGCGCAAACTGGCCTTCGAAGAGATTCTGATCGCAGAAGGCAGCGACTGGAACTGGTGGTATGGGCCGGAGCATCACTCTGCCAACGATCGCGATTTTGACGAACTCTACCGCAAGCATCTTTCGAACGTGTATCAGGCGTTGGGAGCAGCGCCGCCGGATTATCTGGCACAGCCTATAACCGGGGCGGAGGTGCGTCCATCGTTTGTGCCGCAGACGGCCTATATTCATCCCCGAGTCACGGGCGACAAGGTGCGCTACTTCGAATGGATGGGAGCGGCGGCATACACGGCCGATCAGCGCGCGGGAGCGATGCACGGCAAACAGTTTTTGCTGGACTCGGTACACGCCGGCATCGATTCCACTCATGTATATGGGCGACTGGACTTCGCAGATAAGATTCCCGAGGAAGAGTTTGAACTGGTAGTGAACGTGGAGTCGTGGGCCAGCGGTGAGCCGCGTCCGCGGCGCGCGCTTCGGATCGAGGCCTCGGTGCGCGAGCGGAAGATCAAGGGCTGGAAGATCGAAAATAGATCGGAAGATCGAGTGATGGCCTCATCGTCTCAACCCGAAGAGCACGTGAAGCTGGCGCTGCTGCGAAACTTTGAATTCAAGCTGCCGCTGGTGTGGCTGCTGGCGACGCCCAGCACAGTCCCGGCGGAACGATCGGCGGAGCACAAGGCGGGGGCGGTCGCTGTAGCGTCCACCAGCAAGCTGCGGCTGCGCTTCAGCCTGTGGCAGAACCGGCTGCCGGTGGATTCGCTGCCGCTAGAAGGATGGATCGAGTTGCAGGTGCTGAGCGAGGGAGATTTGATTTTTGGGGCGTGACGAATTGTTCAAGCGCCTCAAGGAAAATCTATGAGTTCGTAGATCTTCGCATTATCCAAACGGAGCCCCCCGGTCTGTCGGATTCGATTATTGGGGGCTTGCGCTGCCGCCGCGGATTCGCAGGTTTTTTCTGTAGCGCGGAGCGAATGGATTGGACAATTAGATCGTTGAGGGTCCGGCGTTCGAGACGCGCGCGCTTTTTAGGCCGGAGTAGATCTCATCCGGAATCTCGACATTGATTCTCACACAATCATTCTCTCATCTGCTGCCGCCACTCGCAGTTGCGCTGCCCATGGGGCGGTTCAGTTCTAGAGTGAGCTGGGTGCCAGCCGGCAAAATCGCGGAGCGGTGTTTGGCCAGCCAGTGTGCTGTGGCTGAACCCGCTCCGACGGCGCCGCCGATCAGAATACCGGGACCGCCGCCGATCAGTCCGCCGATGAGCATACCGCCGGCGGCGCCGCCGCCGGCCTCAAGAGTGTCGCGACGGTCGTGGGTTTGTCCTTTGAACTGGCCTTCCTGATCAACGTCAGTGCCGCGAATATTGGTGTCGGTGAGCGTTGCATCCAGGTAGTAGCGCTCGCCGGATGGAAGAATCACTGCCTCGGGAAGAATCCCGATGGTGGGCCTGCCGGAAATGCGTCGGGGCTCACTCACCTTGGTGACGCGGCCTTCGACCGTCGAACCCACAGGAATCACCGTCGCGCCATTGACCACGACCGGCTGGGTTACTTTTGCTTGGAAGGGATCGCCGATGCGGTTGCTGAAGGTTGCGAGAGTCGTATCGAGCTGCACCATGAGGGCCGTTCCTGCCGGTACAGGTACTGCAGGTTGCGCGGTTACTGTGGGCGACGCTAACGCACGCTGCGCATTTGCTGCAGGTACGGGCGGTTCCGTCTGGGGAGTCACTGCGGGTGCAGACGAATCTGTCTGGGCCGTTCCTGCTGGCGCGGACGAATCTGCGGGTGCGGATGAATCAGACTGGGCTGCCAGCGTAGCCGCCAACATCAGGATGGAAGGTAGAGCGATCCAGTTTTTCACGGCGGTGCCTCCTCAAATTTCCGAGCATTATTGTATCTCTTCACTCTAGTCCTTGTGCAAGGCGCGGACAATGCTCGGACAGACAGGGAACCAGCGGAGATAAGGGCGCAAGTTGGATGGCCAAACGGACGTTCTACAAGTGGAAAACCGCCACTGCCGAGTGTATCCGAAGTCACTGTGCGATCATGACCATCCGATATAATCGGTGGTTTCGCAAAACAGCATGAGCAAGAGTTACAGGGGGTTTGGATACTTGACTGGCCGGCGTCTGAGTTTTCATTCAGATGCCCCGTCGTCTGCCATTAAGGTCGATGACGATTCACGTATTGCGTACTCGGAGCAGAAAGGGAAGCAGGGCATGTCAAATATTGCAGCCATTCATGCGCGAGAAGTTCTAGATTCCCGCGGCAATCCCACGATTGAAGCGGAGGTGTTTCTTGTGGACGGCGCTATGGGACGGGCAATCGTCCCAAGCGGGGCGTCGACCGGCGAGCACGAGGCGGTCGAATTGCGCGACGAGGACACGAACCGGTTCCTGGGCAAGGGCGTGCTTAAGGCGGTTGAGAACGTCAATGGCGAGATCGCCGATGCGCTGGGGAACTGGGATGGTTTCGATCAGCGCGGGCTCGATGGCAAGATGATCGAACTGGACGGCACCGAGAACAAAGGGCGGCTGGGGGCGAATGCCATTCTGGCAGTATCGATGGCCGCAGCGCGCGCGTCGGCGCGCAGTCTGGATATGCCGCTGTATAGGTACCTCGGCGGTGCGGGGGCCAACACGTTGCCTACGCCGATGATGAACATTTTGAACGGTGGGGCGCACGCGGATAATAACGTGGACTTCCAGGAGTTCATGGTGATGCCGGTGGGCGCGCCTTCGTTCTCTGAAGCGCTGCGCTGGGGCGTGGAAGTCTTCCATACGCTCAAGGGTGTGCTGAAAAAGCGCGGCTACAACACTGCGGTGGGAGACGAGGGTGGGTTTGCTCCATCGGTGAAGTCGAATGTGGAGGCGATCGAAGTCGTGCTAGAGGCGATCTCGAAGGCCGGTTACAAGCCGGGAGAAGAAATCGCGATCGCGCTCGATCCGGCGGCCAGCGAGTTTTATCAGGACGGCAAGTACGTGTTTAAAAAGTCGGACAAGTCGGCCAAGAGTTCCGACGAGATGGTGAAGTTCTGGGCGAAGTGGGTGAATGATTATCCGATTGTGTCGCTTGAAGACGGCTTGGCGGAGAATGACTGGGACGGCTGGAGAAACCTGACGAAAGAGTTGGGTGGAAAAATTCAGCTTGTGGGGGATGACCTGTTCGTCACGAATGTTCAGTTCCTTCAGGAGGGCATAGAAAAGGGCGTGGCCAACTCGATTCTGGTGAAGGTCAATCAGATCGGGACGGTGAGCGAGACGCTGGATGCAATTGATCTGGCGCGAAGGAATGGATATACGTCGGTGATTTCGCATCGCTCGGGGGAAACGGAAGACACGTTCATTGCCGACCTTGCGGTGGCGACCGGGGCGGGACAGATTAAAACTGGGTCGGCCTCGCGCACCGACCGCATCGCGAAGTACAACCAACTGTTGCGGATTGAGGAAGAGCTGGGTGGGACGGCGCGGTTCTTGGGGCTGAAGGCCCTGAATTACCGGGGCTAGCCGGGCTTTCGACTAACCGAGCTTATGAGAAAAATGTTTCAATCACAGCGCTTCATCCGCTGATGGCCCATAGATTCCCGGCACCGGCTTGCCGTTCAATCGCAGATAAACGCCGAGCTGGGCGCGGTGGTGGACCAGGTGATTCAGGAACATTTCGCGGTAAGCCAGAAAACGTTGCCCTTCGAAAATTGCTTTGCCCTGGAAGCTGAGCTTCCAGTTTTCCGTCCAGGCTTCGTCCGGCGTGGCCTGCAGGGCGCTACGAACTTTGGCTGCACCCTCGTCGAAAGCCTGCAGCAGTTGAGGAACAGATTCGAAAGGCAGCGGTTTGTAACTGCTTTTGGAGAAGTCCAGTTCCGGGGTGGTCAGGATGGTTAAGCCGAAGCCGGCAAGCTGCGCGACGTGCGGCGCGAGTTTGCCCAAGGGCATCGATTTGGCATGCGGCGCGAAGTCCGGTTTATCGGTGGGAACACGTTCCAGGGTCTTACGAGTGTTCTTCATTTCCTGATCGAGTTCGGGCAGCAGTAGGGCGCTAATAGGCATAATTCCTCCGTCAATCCGAGTATAACCATCCTCGCCGATTCCGAAACAAGATTTGGCCCTGGTGCAGATCGAATCCATTGAGTCCCGCTGGCGCCAGTGAATTACATCGTATAATCCTTTGAGGCTATGGCTGAAACTGAAATCTTTTTTTCCTTTCAATCGTCTCTCGAGGGCGGCTACGAGGCTCGAGCGGTAGCTAGCAGCTGATTCATGTCCCGCCCTAAACCACTTGTTCTGATTATCCTCGACGGCTGGGGTTATCGAGCCGAGACCAAGGCGAACGCCATCGCCCTTGCGCGCAAGCCTACATACGACCGGTTGCTGCGCGAGTATCCCAACACACTTATTCATACCAGCGGGCCGTTCGTGGGATTGCCCGAGGGTCAGATGGGCAATAGCGAGGTTGGGCACTTAAACATGGGCGCCGGACGCATCGTGCACATGGACATTACGCGCATCGATCTGATGATTCAGAACGGGGAATTGTTCGAGCATCCCGTGCTGCTCGATGCGATGAGGAACGCGCGCGAGGGCGAGCGGCGTCTGCATTTGTTCGGGCTCGTCTCGGACGGAGGTGTGCACTCGCAGCAGGCGCATCTTTATGCGCTGCTAAAAATGGCAAAGGAGAATGGCCTGGCGCGTGTCTTCGTGCACGCCTTTATGGACGGTCGCGATACTTTGCCGACCAATGGCGCCGGTTATCTGGAACAGCTGCAGCAAAAAATGCGCGAGTACAACTGCGGCAAGATCGCCACGGTGAACGGCCGCTACTATGCCATGGACCGCGATCGGCGCTGGGAGCGCATTGCCAAGGCTTACAACGCGATGGTGTTTGCCGACGCGGAAGGCGGCAAGTGCGCCGATCCAGTGCAGGGGATGAAAGACTCCTACAACAAAGGAGTGACCGACGAATTTGTGATTCCGTTCGTCTGCACGGATAGCCGCGGGCAGGCGCTGGCGACCATTCGCGATGAAGATTCGTGCATTTGTTTTAACTTTCGCGCTGACCGTGTTCGTCAGATTACGCGGGCGCTTGCCCGCAACAGCGGACTGAATAACAAAGGCGGCGCAGATTTGCCCGGCGCGGCCGATCTCGATGCGACCATTCCGCGCGACCGCGTACCGAAGAATCTGCGGTATGTCTGCATGACGCGCTATGACAAAAATTTCAGCCTGCCTGTAGTGATCCCACCGGAATCGATGGCGAACTTACTGGCCAACGTGATGGGTGGAATGAATATGCGCAACCTGCGCGTAGCGGAAACCGAGAAGTATGCTCACGTCACGTATTTTTTCAATGGAGGCGTGGAACAGCCGTTCCCCGGGGAAGAGCGTGTGATGGTGCAATCGCCCAAGGTCGCGACTTACGACCTGAAGCCGGAGATGAGCGCGGCGGGCATTGCCGACGCGGTGGTAAAGGCTACGGAGGAAGGGGCGTTCGACGTGATGATCGTGAACTTTGCCAATGCCGACATGGTGGGACACTCGGGCAAAATTGAACCCACGATCAAAGCGGTCGAAACCGTCGACGCTTGTCTTGGACGCATTGAGACCGCGGTTCGGGCAAAAGGCGGTGCCATGCTGATTACCGCCGACCATGGCAATGCGGAGATGATGATCGATCCGGCGACCGGCGGGCCGCATACCGCGCATACGACCAATCCAGTGCCGTTTATTGTGGTCTCGGAAAACGGGAAACAGTTCACGCTGAAGCCCAACGGATCGCTGCGGGATATTTCGCCAACCTTGCTGGGAATGCTCGGGGTCGACGAACCGAAAGAGATGACAGGGACGGATCTGCGAGTGCCCGTGAAAGGCTGAACGAAGCTGCTCCGCCGTCACAGGGAATGAAAGCCTTTGACCGCGAAGAGCGCCAAGACGCCGCGAAGGGCGCAAAGGCAAGACACACGCCGGACAGCCATCTTGACTAATTGTTTGTGGGACGGCTAATTTGTCAGCAGGGCGGGAGCGGTGGCCAGCAGGCCGGCCACTAACTCCAGGTCGTGCAGGTCCTCGCGGCTGAAATCTTGCGCAAACTTCAAATCGAGGCCCTTACGTGAAATCTGAATTACTCCTACTACGACTGAATCGCGATCCATGATCGGTACCGACATGAGCTTCTGAATAGGCGCCGGCGGAGCCGGTTCATCCGAATCGCTCGCGTTCGGCTTGATGGTTTCAAAGATACTGGCGTGCTTCACCCGCGCAAAGTTATTAAAAATCTCCGCTTTCTTGCTCAGAGCAGTGTGCGCCGCTACTGCTTTGCTGGACAACGGAATCGCGCCCGAGGTGCGCAGGTATTCCGGAAACAGAAAATGCAGTAGCCCGCCCTCCAGCCGCAACAGCGCGACTTCGTTATGTTGCACGCGAAAAATCTTGGCCAGGACCTTGCACAGATCCAGTGCCGACACGCCCTCGCCCAGGACGGATTCTAGGGGGAGAAGATTCTCAGGAAGTACAATCTCTTCCGTCAGCTCGGGATCCTTCTGGGCCATAGCCGCACCGTCTCCGTTTCCGTAGCGCAACCTAGACTGTATCGCACTTTGTCCGCCAGAAGGTACTTCCGAAAGTAATGGAGGGGGCTCTTGTAAGTCCTGTGTTTTCAGTCAGGAGCTACACGGAAGTCGGGCATGGCATGAGATTCGGATAATCTGCGACCCGTCACACACTATCAAGGCATGACAGTTTTCGTCAGTTGCGCCGAATTGTGGCGATTAGAGCCGGGCGGTTCCTTCCCAGCCTGTAACTCATTTACACTTCCAGCCTATGAATAATCCGACGCAACCCAACGTGAAATTAACGAACGATACCGATTACCGCGAAAATTACGCCAACAGTGTGCAGATGCGCGTCAATATCTGGGACTTCTTCCTGATCTTCGGCACACTGCAGCAACAGACCGAGACCCACGTTGAGATCAAGAACTTCCAGGGCATTTATTTGAGCCCCCAGCAGGCTAAGGCACTGCTCGGACTTCTGCAGCAGAACGTGGTGGGTTACGAAAACGCTTTCGGGGAGATTAAGCTTGACCCGCGGATGGGTCCGCAAGCGCCGGTGCATTAGCTCTCGCGGTGTGTAGAGACATAGATTGCTACGTCTCGGCCGCCAGCGTTGCGGATGATGGAAGAGAGACGTTGCAAGCAACGTCTCTACGAATAGGGCGTCTCGATCGCAATGTTTCACGGATAGAATGAACTCTCCCGTGCGTTCTTCCAGTGCGTATCCAGCAGTGGTGTTCGCGGCGATTTTTGTTGCGATTTTTCTGCTGCATGTTCCTCTACTGCAGCTTCCTTACTTCTGGGATGAAGCTGGATACTACGTTCCCGCGGCGCGCGACCTGTTGCTCAGCGGCAGTCTGATTCCGCACACCACGGTTTCGAATGCCCATCCGCCGCTGGTGTTGGCCTGGATTGCTCTGTGGTGGAAAGGCGTGGGCTACGCGCCGCTCGTAACGCGATCGGCCATGTTGATGGTGGCTGCATTCTCGCTGCTGGGAGTTTTTCGACTGGCGGAGCGCGCGGCTAATACGCAGGTGGCGATTGCCTCCACGTTGTGCACGGCGTTGTACCCGGTTTTCTTTGTGCAAAGCTCGCTGGCTCAGGTGGATCTGGCTGCGGCGGGGCTCACGTTTTGGGGTTTGTGTGCCTATCTTGAGGATCGTCCGATTGCGGTCGCGATCTGGTTCTCGCTTGGCGCTCTCGCTAAAGAAACCGCGATTCTCGCGCCCCTAGCTCTGGCTGGGTGGGAAGTTCTGCGTCTCATGATGCCGAAGGGGGACGCGCTGAGAGGACTCTGGCAAGATGCGCACGAAGCGGATCCAGAGTATGGGACGCGGCCCGCACGGCGTGTTCTGTCGCTCCTGATTCCCGTGCTCCCGCTCGCGCTGTGGTACGCGTATCACTACGCCCGAACGGGATACGTCTTCGGCAATCCGGAATTTTTTCGCTATAACGTCGCAGCCACTATTAGTCCGTTGCGATTCCTGCTGGCTCTTGCTTTGCGCATTTGGCAGGCCTTTGGATATTTGCATTTGTGGGTGCTGACTGTGGCCATGTTGCTGGCCATGCTTCTGCCCCCTGTGAAAGATTCTGGGGGCAGACGCTCGCGCATTGCAATTCCAGTGCAGATGATATTTCTGGTGATAATAGCGGCCTACGTGGTTGCGATGGCGTTGATTGGGGGCGCGGTGCTGGCTCGCTATATGCTGACGGCAGTACCGCTGGTGATCATCGTCGCAGTTTCCACGCTGCGCAGGCGGCTGCGCTATTGGCGTGTGGCCGTCGCTGTGGTGGCGGTTGCGTTCGTGGCAGCATGTTTCTGGAATCCGCCGTACGGATTCTCGCTGGAGGATAATCTTGCCTATCGGGATTACGTCGTTTTGCATGAAGATGGAGAGCGCTTTCTCGAAGCCCGTTATCCCATGGCGCACGCGCTTACAGCCTGGCCGGCTTCGGACGAGCTGACCCGGCCCTGGCTGGGTTACATCACGCGTCCGGTACAGGTGGTGCGCATCGAAGACTTCTCGCTGGAGGAGGTGCTCTCGGCTGCCGAGTTCCGTTCGCACTTCGAGGTCGCGCTGGTGTTCTCCACGAAATATGAGCCGGCGCATCCGCTGCTGGATCGATGGAAAGTTTGGGAAGATTTGAAGCGCAAATTCTTCGGCTTCCATCGGGACTTGCCGCCGGCAGCCGCGGGGCTGATTCTTGGCGGGCAGATGGCGTTTTTCGAGGAGCGTAAAGGACAGTGGGTTGCAGTGATCGAGATGGAGCAGAATAAAGTGCAGAGTGCCGCAATAAACGTTCAGTGATGCACTTGCCTATCGCTGCATCAAGTGACACGAGTGCGTCTTGATCACCAGCCACACCTCGCGGCCGGGAGCTAGTTGCAGCGAGTCACGGGCTGCCAGCGTAAGGTGTACTTCCATTTCGATCCTGTACTTCACTCGGGCAGAAACCATGACATCCCGTTGTTCAAGTGAGATGATGCGTGCCGGAATCACATTGCGGGCGCTCAAACCTACCGGGGGCGCTGTTGCCAGCAGAATGTCGCCCGCACGGATTCCCACCCGCAGAGCCGAGCCCATGCCTCTTCGAACCAGCGGAGTTTCGAGTAACACCGGGCCGCCGTCTCCCGCTATGCGGCAAGTCATGGTGCCGCGCTGGGGACTGACCGCTTCCACCACAACGTCGAAGATATTTTCGAAACCCACCAACTGTGCGACGGTCTCCTGCTGCGGCGCTTCGATCACCTCGTGTGGAGTGCCTTGGGACACGATGTGTCCCGCATCGAGCACAATCACGAGTTCGCCCAGAGCAAAGACCTCCTCGCGGCTGTGGGTGACGTAAAGGATGGGAATGCGGTGCTCCTGGTTCCACTGGCGCAGGTCGTCAATGATCTTCCCCTTTGTGGCCGCGTCCAGCGCGGCCAGGGGTTCGTCCAAAAGCAGCATGGCCGGGTCGGTCACCAAAGTTCGGGCTAGTGCTGTGCGCTGACTCTCTCCGCCAGAGATTTCACGAGGGTAACGCTGCGCCAGATGGGAAATGCGAAATGCCTGCAGGATCGCGGACGCTCGCCCTCTACGTTCCGCCTGCGGAAAATTCGCGAGGCCGAATTGGACGTTCTTCTCTACAGTCAAATGCGGAAATAAAGCAAGGTTCTGAAATACGTATCCGACGCGGCGTTTGGCTACCGGAAGATTGGTGCCCTGCGCGGCGTCGAACAGGACGCGGTCGTCGATGGCAATTCGCCCCGAATCCGGCTTGGCTAATCCAGCGATGCAATCGAGTACAGTGGTTTTCCCGGCTCCGGATGGGCCGAACAGGATGGTGAAGCCCGGCGCGGCACGAAACTCGGCTTCCAGAATAAACTCCCGTGCTTGCGCGGCGAATCGCTTACGGAATTTGGCATCGAGCAGCGCGCCTGTAATTTTGTCTTGAGCGGAAACGGTCAACGCGATGGCAACGGCTGCCGATTCGTCGGTACGGGGAGTGTCCATTGCAGCCTATTTTATAGGTCCAACTGCCCACGCCTTCCGATTGACGCCATACACGAGCGCTAGCACGACAAAGCAGAACGCGAGAAGCAGCAGGGCGGTTTGATTGGCGGCGGCGTAGTCGGAGGCCTGGACCCGGTCGAAGATATCGATGGAGATGGTGCGCGTCACGCCGGGAATATTTCCGCCTACCATGAGCACGACTCCGAACTCTCCCATGGTGTGGGCAAAGCTCAGGGCCGCCCCGGTGATCAAACCGGGAACGGAGAGCGGGGCGATCACGCGAAAAAAAGTGCGGAGCGGGGAAACGCCCAGAGTGGCCGAAGCCGCGATCAGTTTCTGATCTACGCTGGCGAACGACGTGGCAAAGGGCTGCACCGCGAAGGGCAGGCTGTAAAGGATCGAGCCAATCACTAGTCCGCCAAAAGTAAAGGCCAAGGTGTGCCCAGTGAAGGAGATCCACCAGCGGCCCAGCGGACTGCGCGGTCCGAGCGCCACCAGCACGTAGAATCCCAGCACGGTTGGCGGAAGCACGATGGGCAGCGCCACGACTGCTTCCACGAAGAACTTCCAGCGCCGGGGGGAGAAGGCAATCCACCAGGCGATTGGAAGACCCAGCACCAGCAATACGGCCGATACAGTGAGTGCCAGTTGCAACGTCAGCCAGAATGCCTGCCAGTCGATTGCCATGATGGTTCGATGTCGAGTCCGGAAAAATCCCCTGCTTACTGCAGCTTGAAGCCGTACTTCCGAAACAGCTCGGCCGCCTCTTTTGTCTTGATGTATTCCAGGAACTGCGCTGCTTCCTTTCTATGCTGGGAGTGCGAGAGCAGCACCACACCTTGCGCCAGCGGAGGGTAGGTGTCTGCCGGAACCTCCCAATATTTTCCTTTGCCGCGCATTGCTGGCGCGACGGCATGGGCCAGCGCCACGAACCCTGCCTGCGCATTGCCTGACTCCACGAATTGCGCCGCCTGGGAGACGTTCTCGCCCAACACCAGGCGGTCTGCCACGCGATCGTACATGCCGGCATGTTTCAAAGCCGCCACTGCGGCGCGGCCATACGGCGCGTGCTGCGGATTGGCAATCGCAACCTTCTGGACCGAGGCGTCGAGCAGAGCCTTCATGCCCTGGTGTGCAACGTCGAGCGGCGAATCCGCCGGAACCCACAGCACGAGTCTTCCCACTGCGTACTGATACAGGCTGGCGCCGTCGGCTGCGCCAGCAGCGATAAGCTGGCGAGGATAGTCCATGTCTGCCGAGAAAAACACATCGAAGGGAGCCCCGTTCTGAATCTGCTGCGTGAGCGCCCCCGATGCTCCGAACGAAAGCTTCACCGTCACGCCGGTTTTTTGGTGGTAACCATCCCCGATTTCCTTTAGCGCGGCGCTCAAGTCGGCCGCCGCGGCCACTGCCACTTCCGGAGCGGCTTTATTGACCTGAGCCCATCCCGAATTTGCGACGAGGGCGAGGCATACGCCCAAAAATATGCAGAGGATGGACTGCCCGCTCTTAAACAGCCAGCGAAAGCGAAGCATAGACAGCCGATTGTACAGGCCCAGAGCATTTCGTGTTCCCACCCGACGGCAGCAGGTTTCCCAAAGTGGTCCTGTGCCGGCTTGGGACCGCGCTTTTGCGTTGCTTCGCCGGCGGCTCCTCCCGATACTGGCGGGTGAGCGAGATCACGATGTCAAGCCGTCGTTTGTTTGGTTGGTTGCGAGTGCTGGCGCCCGCTCTGAGTTGTTGCTCTGCAGTTTCAATCATGCTCGCGCAAGGCTCGAAACAGACTGTTCCGCAGAATCCTATCCCCGAGACCGACGCCGATCACATTAAAGAGCGCAACGAGTGGTTTTTTCGTGGGCGTCTGGTTCACGGGAAATCTTCCGCTGAACTTCGCCACCGCGCTTATCAGGCCAAGCTGCAGATGCGCGCGCGGCACGCTGCGATGCTCGCTCGCGGTAATGGACAAGCGGCATCTTCGTCCGTCCCGTGGACACCATTGGGCCCGGTGCCATTGGCCTCCGATGCCAGTGGCAATGGTACCCAAGACTACCATCAGGTCTCCGGGCGCGCGACCGCCATTGCCATCGATCCTGCGGATCCGACCGGCAATACGGTATACATTGGCGGAGCGCAAAGCGGAGTATGGAAGTCGACCAATGCGGCCAGTAACGGTGCCAGTAATGTGAATTGGAGTCCGCTCACCGACGATCAAGCCACTCTGTCGACCGGTGCGATCGCGATCCAGCCCGGCAACACCGACCCCACAAAGACCATAATTCTCGCTGCGACTGGGGAAGCGGATAATTCTGGTGACTCGTATTTCGGACTCGGCATCCTGCGCTCGGCTGATGCTGGAACCACGTGGGCTCTAACTCCTACCTCGAATGGCGGCGCGCTGTCCTTCAGCGGTCTGGGTGGAACGCGCATGGCATTCAGCACGGGCAGCGGGCAAACGAATACTGTGGTCGCTGCCATGGCCACCACGTCGGAAGGGGTTATAGATGGCGCCGTCACGGCCAACACCACACGTGGCCTTTATACGTCGCTCGATGCCGGTCAAACATGGAACTATGACGCCCTGGTCGATTCCGGCGGCCCGACCGATGCTACTTCGGCGACATCTGTCGTCTACAATTCCGCGGCGGGTCTGTTCTTTGCCGCAGTTCGTTACCACGGCTTTTATTCTTCGCCCGACGGCGTTCACTGGACTCGTCTCGCAATCCAACCCGGCGGAGCGTCGTTAAGCACCGCAGCCTGCCCGCCCCAATCCACGTCGAATAATTACGCGTGCCCCATCTATCGCGCAGAAATAACCGTCGTCCCGGGACGCAACGAGATGTATGTCTGGTTGATTTCGCTGTCTTCGAATGGCAGCCCCGTTGATGGCGGCATTTGGCAGAGTCTTAACGGAGGTGCATCGTGGACGGCGATTCCTGACTCTGCGATCACGAACTGCGGAGACGTTTATGGTTGTGGGGTACAGCAGGGTTCCTACAATTTAGAACTGCTGGCGGTTCCGAACGGAGCTGCCACGGACTTGTACGCCGGAGCAATCAATCTTTATAAGTGTGGCATCACGACGCAGAATCCCAGCTGCTCCGCCACGCCGTTCATGAACCTCACTCACGTCTACGGATGCGACCCAATTGGCGCGCCTGCCCACGTGCATCCGGACCAGCACGCGCTGGCCTATGCCATTCCGACGTCTGGCACCGATTCGGGCAACGCGCTGCTATATTTCGCCAACGATGGGGGCATTTACCGCGCGCTCAATGGATTTGCGGGACTGAATACAGGTTCGTGCTCGGGGACGAATCAGTTTGACGATCTCAATCAGAATCTGGGTTCGATGACGCAATTCGTCACTTTTTCGCAACATCCGACTGACCCGAACACGTTGCTTGGTGGAACGCAGGATAACGGTTCCCCCGCGACTCCCGCGGCCACCACGAGCTTGAGCTGGGAGAATGTTCTCGGCGGCGATGGCGGCTACAACGCTATCGATCCCCTCGTCCCATTAAATTGGTATGCATCCAATCCTGACATTCCTCCGGGCGGCCTTGGAGTTCAACTTTGTGCAAGCGGCGTGAACTGCAACAACAGCGGCTTCAATTTTGTGGTCACCAGCAGCGGGGTGGGCGGCGATGACGGGGCTTTTTATTTTCCGTACATTCTCGATCCGAGTTCACCGACGGCAATGCTAGTCGGCACTTGCAGGGTATGGCGCGGGCCTCGGGCCGGCGGCGCCTATACGGTGCTCAGCCCGAACTTTGACACCCTGGGTTCAGGAACGTGCTCGGGAGGCGAGGTCAATCAGGTTCGCGCCCTGGTTCTGGGAGGCCCGACGGACAGCAATGGGTCCAGCGTGATCTACGCCACCACAAGCGGCTTTGGCCCGCGGGACGGACCTGCGTCCACGCCTGCGGGCGGTCGCGTTTGGGCCACCACTGACGCCTCGGCTGGAGTTTCGGCCTTCGCCGATGTCACCGGCAATGGTCCGCAAGGCAATATCAATCCGAATCAATTCCCTGTATCGAGCGTTGCCATCGACACATCGGATGTAACTGGACATACGGCCTACCTTACCGTGATGGGATTTACCGGGGGCCCCGGGCATGTCTGGAAGACGACGAACGCTGGCGCAACCTGGACCGATTTCACTGGGAATCTTCCCGATTCGCCGGTCAACGCGGTGGTTGTCTATCCCGCGTTGTCGCGCGTGTATGTGGCGACCGATGTCGGAGTTTTCGCCAGTTCGATTTCTGCTCCTAATTGGACTGAAGTCGGGCCGAACCCCGCTCCTAATCAGCCAGGATTTCTGCCTAACGTCGCCGTCACGGCTCTGGGAATCTTCGCTTCCGCCGGGCAGCAGCTGTTGCGCGCCTCCACCTATGGCCGCGGAATGTGGCAGTTCAATCTTGCCGCAGTACCGGACTTCCAGATTTCCGTGACGAATTCGCCGCTGACGATTGCCGCTGGAGGGGACGCGACCTTTACCGGAACGGCGGCGGCACTGAACGGGTATGCCGGCACTGTGACGTTAGGCTGCTCAGCCGGCGCTACGGTTGCGCCCAGCACCTGCAATTCCGCGCAATCTCCGCTGACTCTGGGAATCACCACCTCTTTTACTGTCACTGCGGGTGGAGCCCCCGGCGACTACTACTTCAACGTTCAAGGCGTGGGTTCCGACACAACCCACACGACGCACATGGCTGGTGCCGAATTGCATATTCTGGGGAGCTTCGCGCTGAGTGAACCCAGTCCCTTCCCCACGGTAAACGCGGGCAGCAGCACGACGAGCGGACCCATCAGTGTTACCGCGTCGAATGGATTTACCGGCACAATCAACCTGACTTGTTCTCTCACCTCTGGAACTGGGAGTTGCAGCGTAAGTCCGGCGACGGTGACCTCAATCCCGACCACGGCGTCGGTCACCGTCAATGCCACGACTCTGGATGCGGGCAGCTATCAGCTGGTTGTGCAGGGAACCTCCGGATCGACAACGCACGCCCTGCTTATTCCTTTTGATGTCGGCGATTTCCAAGTTTCAGGGCCCCCATCGCTCACGCTTGGGCCGGGGGCCCAGGGGACGGTAAACCTCACGGTTACGGCATCGACCTACTACGGCGGAAACATCACCTCGACTTGCATCGTTAACTTACTACCGGGCGCAAATTGCTCCGTGACCCCGAGTCCGGCGACAGTGAGCGCCGGATCCACGGTGCCACTTGTGGCAACCGTCAATGTGCCGAACAATGCGGTGCCCGGGACATACAACGTAAGTGTCCACTTTCAAGACAGCTCGGGTATACCCAGTCACAGCCTTGCGTTCCCCCTCACCGTTCAGGACTTCGCTCTGAGCTCTTCTACCGCGAGCCAAACCGTGACTGCTGGAGGAACCACGGGCGCGTACAACCTGACCGTTCAGCCCATAGGAACATCTTTCACCAACCCAGTATCACTGTCGTGCTCCGGAGGACTGCCCTCAGGGGCCCAATGCAATTTTCAACCTTCTGCACCGATCACGCCTGGCAGCGCGCCAGTCGCCGTGGCAATGACGATCCTCACTTCCTCGACGACCAGTGCGGGGACTTCGACTGTGACTGTGACCGCAACGTCTGGTTCGCTGACACACTCCGCAGCCGTGTCGCTCATTGTGACGAATCCTATTGTCAGCGCCGGTGATTTTCAGCTCGCGGTGGTCCAAACCTTCCCGAACGGAGTGGCCGCTGGGTCGCAAGTACAGGCTAAGGTGTCGGTAACGTCGAATTATGCCGGCTCGGTGAACGCCAGTTGCGATGCGAGCGCGATTTCGGGGCAATGCGTGGTGACACCGACAAAGTCGGTCACGATCAGCGCGAGCGTGCCGGTAACACTGGCGGTGACCGTCAACATACCTAACACCATGGCTGCCGCCACCTACAACATCAACGTCACGGTTGCCGACTCCTCCGGCATGCCAAGCCATACTCAGCAACTTCCGCTGACAGTGATCCAAGATTTCTCCGTTACTTCTGCGACTCCCAGCCAGACTCTCGGCGTCGGGCAAACGACCACCGGCCCCTATCAACTTACGGTTGCCCCGAACCCAACGGGTTCGTCGTTTGCTGGCGCGGTGACACTTTCGTGTAGTAGTGGACTTCCTGCAGCAGCACACTGCATCTTCGCACCGGCCGCACCTGTAACGCTTGGGAGTAGTTCAGCGGCGGTGGTCATGAGCATCTCCACCGCAGCGGACAAGATGGTTGTATGGCCCCTTTCCACTCACACTCCGGTCCTCTATGCGCTGTCGCTGCTGTTGCCGGGAATTGTGATCGGTTGGACTGCGGTCGGCGCTGGCTCGCCGAAATGCAAAGCCACGTTGTTAGGAGTGACGATGCTGCTTCTGCCGACATTGTCTTTGCTCTCTTGTGGCGGCGTCAGTTCCGCCGCGAATACAACCCCACCGCACAAACCCGTCGTTTATCAAATTACGGTGACCGGCACATCTGCCGGAACAACCCCCGATGCTGGACAGAGTGCGGTCGTGACTCTGGTCGTAGACTAGGAGCGTTGCGTTAGGATGTTGCGCGCTGTAATACACTTCTTCACACGCTGCGCGCGATGCTTAGGAGAGTGCCGTTCCTCATCCGTCGTTGGTAGCTGGCAAAACATGCTTGCGACCCACGATGAATCCGAACAAACAACGACCAGCAATCAGCAAGCTTAGTCTACCTTTCAATGACCGATTCTCGCTACAACGTAGTCATCATCGGGGGTGGTATTGTAGGGTTGGCAGTCGCGCTCGAAATCACGCGGCGCTTCCCGCATGTACATTTGTTGCTCCTCGAGAAAGAAGACCGCGTCGCCCGCCACCAGAGCGGGCACAACAGTGGCGTGATTCATTCCGGCGTCTACTACAAGCCGGGCTCCATGAAGGCTCGTCTTTGCGTCAGCGGAGCTGCGGCGATGGTCGAATTTTGCCGCGAGCATGGGATTGCCCACGAAGTCTGCGGGAAGGTCATTGTTGCGACGGACGCGGACGAACTTCCCCGGCTGGAAGAGTTGCGCAGGCGCGGAGAGGCCAACGGCCTTACGGGACTGCGCATGATTGGGCCGGAGGAGTTGCGCGAGATTGAGCCGCACGTCACCGGCCTGCGGGCGTTGGTCGTGCCCTCAACTGGAATCACCGACTATGCCAAAGTGTGCGAGAAATACGCGGAGTTAGTTTCCGCACGCGATGGCACCGTTCTCACTTCGGCTGCGGCCACCGGCATTCGGCGTTTGGCGAACGAAATCGTAGTCGAGACTTCGCGCGGAACGTTTTCCACGACTTCACTCATCAACTGCGCTGGTCTGTTCAGCGACCGCATCAGCCGCATGGCCGGCGATGATCCCGGCGTGATGGTCGTTCCGTTCCGCGGCGAATATTACGATCTGGTGCCAGAGCGCGCTTCACTGGTGCGTGCGCTGATCTATCCTGTGCCCGATCCGCAGTTTCCATTTCTCGGCCTGCACTTCACGCGGCGAATTTCCGGCAAAGTGGACGCTGGCCCGAATGCCGTTTTCGCCCTGGCGCGGGAGGGCTACCGTCACTCCGACATCAGCCTGCGCGATTTGGCTTCCTCCCTCGCCTTTCCTGGTTTTTGGCGGATGGTGCGGCAGAATTGGCGGAATGGTTTCGATGAATTCCGTCGCTCGTTCTCGAAACCGATTTTTGTTCGAGCCTTGCAGCGGTTGGTTCCTGAGGTTGGTGAGCAGGATCTGGTTCCCGGCGGCTCCGGAGTGCGCGCGCAGGCCCTTAAGCCCGACGGCGCTTTAGTGGACGATTTTCAATTCGTACCGTCGGGCAAAGTGCTGCATGTGCTGAACGTCCCCTCGCCGGCGGCTACGGCCTCGTTGGCCATCGGTAAGACGATTGTCGATACTGCGGCAGCCAATCTTGGTTTTTCCTAAAGTCTCTCGCGTCTAGAAAGTAAGCCGCAGCGACATTTGAATTTGCCGCGGACTGCTAATCGTCTTGTTGGTTATCCCCAGGCCGCTCAGTGTTGGACACACGTATAAGGCCGTAAATGTTGTGTCGCACTTACCGATCGTCGCTGGCTGGCCGACGACAGGAAAGCCGTTGAAGTTGATATTCTGGGTAACATCGTCAATTGGAATATCGAAGCTGGCAGTGTTGGTCACATTAAAGATATCCAGTTTGTAAGTCAGAGAGTAGCGTTCGGTGATCTGCGTGTTCTTGGCAATCGAGATATCCGCGCGCCGCTGCCAGGATTGCCGGAAAATATTGCGCTCGCCGTGATCAATGAAGTTCGTCTCGTAAGGATCGTTGCTTGGAATGGCGCCGTTTAACCCTCCTGGACTTAGCAACGGCAGTCCAAAACAGGACGCCTTCAGAGCAAATGTATTGGGGTCATTTGGATTGGCGTGGGCGCCGGAGGCGCCGGTGAGCGCCTGCTTGGGCGAGCAACCGGAAAGGGAACGATTGGGTTCGTGATGCCATCGTTCACGCCGTAGAAGATGCTGCCAACTGCGCCCGAGTAATCGACCACACTGTACGGCTGACCACTCTGGATAACGGTTAAACCCGATATTGCCCATCCGTCGGCAAGTTTGCCCTTGAAGGAAGACAGCCGAGAAAAACTTGGGCAGTTCATAGGTGTAGCTGAAATTGATCACATGCTTGCGGTCGTAGTCCGAGAGTCCGTAACCCGATCGCAGATTCAGAGGATTGTTGCCGTTGTAGAACAGGCCCATCGCGCTCTGCTCGTCGGTTGCGTGCGAGTAGGTGTAGGAGAAGCCGACCTGCAGGCCGTGACTCATTCGTTTCTCCACATGCGTTTGCAGGGCATGGTAGGCAGAGATCCCGGCTGCGGTATAGGACTCCGACTCGGATGAGTATCCGATATAAGGAACGCGCAGGTCGACGTTCCCGCCTTCGAAGGTCTGCAGATAAGGCTGACCGTTCGGAAGCGTCGCCGGCGCGAAGGTAGCGGCGTCGGTGAGAATCGAATAGCCGTAGGTATAATTCTGCTGAAAGTTAGCAGACCCGGCCAAAAGGGGGCTGGTCGGCGAAGCGATCTTCGCCTGATTGAACGGCAAAGGAACGACGGCATGGCGCCCCAGGTTTCCAACGTATCCAATTTCAATGGTCAAATCATTCCGCGGTTGCCACTGAATATCGAGGGTTTGATTCATCGTGTACGGAAGCTTGTTCGCCCGGTTGTAATCCGCAAAAGCGAAAAGCGGGATTCCGGTTGAGATATCGGTTGCATTAGGTAGAACTAACTTTGCAGGATTGCCGCTGGGAGGCGGACCAAGTGACGTCCCCCAGGGATTTTCAAAGTTGCTGCAAACGGTATATCCGTACGGGCTGCATTTCTGCGAATTCACCCATGGCGGAGACTGGTTCACACCGAACGGGCCGCCGGCGATTACGCCGGATGCAAAGCCCGGCGAAAGATACGTGAAAAGTTCTCCACGATCGTAGTACAAGCCCCAGCCCGCGCGAACCACGACCTTGTCGTTGAACTTCCTGGGACTCCAAGCCAAACCGACGCGCGGTGCGAGGCCCCACTGGCGTCCGGTTAGAGTCGAATCGCTGACGCCCTTGGTGGGAAAGTCAGGATTGTTGCCCGCCACAATAAAGCCGTTGGAAGTGATCGTGTCCGAAGTCGGCGTCGTAGCTGTATTTCGACGGATCGAAATTGAAAATGCGGCCGTTCTTTTCCCTGAGACCTCCGTGATAGTCGAAGCGGAGGCCGGCGCTGAAGCTGAGATTGGGCCGCACCTGAAACTTGTCCTGCAGATACCAGCCCGTCTCGTTCGAGCGATAGTAGCGGTTGGCATTGCCTTGCAGGAAGGAAGTCGTGATGAATCCGTTTGCGGTATAGGTGATCGGTGAGCCGGTAAGGAAATCTTCGAAATTGGTGAAACCGATCATGCCCATGTTGGTTCGTTCGTCGCGCGCATTGAGTTGTGTGTATGAGAAACTTCCGCCGAATGTAACCGTGTGTCTACCGCGGGTCCAAACGGCATTCACCGAGGGCATCCAGCGGTTCTGAAAGATGCCGGTGAAGGCGCCTTGCGAAGCCGCCGTGGAGCCAATATTCATGCCGGCGTTGAAAACCCCGCCCGTATTATTGGGAGAAAAATTTCCCAGGTCATCGACAATCGTAATGCCAGGGAAAACGCCGGAGCCGAACGCGTTGATGTTCATCGCTTGAGGAGTGAAGGGCTGGCCGATTGTGCTGTAGATCTTTTCGCGAATGAAGCCGAAGACTTCCGAAACACTGAAGTTGGGCCGAATGGACTGGCTGTTCGTGATGGACGCGACCTGGCTACCGGCGTCCAGGTGCTGGCTGAAACCCTTGACCGAAGAAAACCCGAAAGGCGCCGTGGTGGGATCGTGCTGGTAGTAATACTTCAACGACAAAGTGTCTTTGGAAGTTGGCAGGTAGTCGAGATCCGCAACAGCTTGGTCGGATATGAAATAAGCCGGCTGCGTGAGAAAAACATTCTCCGGGAAAGTTGAGGGTGGGCGAGAAGTTAGGATTCGCCGACGGGAACAGAAATTGGCCGTTCGGCAGCTTATAGTTCAACAACGAAAGCGCGACCGGATCGACCTGGCTGGCCGTAAGACAAGACGGGGCGGGAGGGGGACCGCCGCAACCTGGGCGAAAATTCTGGTTATCGATGGTAGCCAGTGTCGCCGCGCTGCGATCATCGCTAAGCCCGAACGGTACTGCGGTCCGCGAAGTCCCGATCTCCAGGTCGGAAACGTGAACGTGCTGGTAAGCGGCGTATCCGAAGAGTTTATCCTTGATCAGCGGTCCGCCAATCGCTCCTCCCGCCGTGTAGCGGTGCAACTGTGGCACTTTCTGGTTGCTGGGAATGTTCGCATCCTGCTTGTAGAAGTAGGGAGCTGCATTCAGGGCATCCGTTCCCCGGTGAACATAAGCGATGCCGTGAACCGAGTTGGTGCCGGAGGCGGTGCTCATGTCGATGTGAGCGCCACTGGTCGAACCCTGCTGTGCGTCGTACATGGACGTGTTTACACGGAATTCTTGAACGGTCTCCGGCGCCGGCGTCGGCAGAGCTTGGCCGATGGCCAGATAGGGCGACGCCGTGCTTTGGATGATTTCCGCGGTGGTGCTGCCGGCACCGGCGACCCCGGTGTTGTTCACAATGCGAGCCGAAGCCACCATGCTTGTGCTTTTGCCGTTGAAGAGGTTGCTGGCATCGACGCCATTTAGAAGAAACGTGTTGCTGGTGTCCCGCTGGCCGTTGGCCCAAATGGGCTGATTGCCCAGGCCGGCATTTGCGCCGGTGCCATTTGACAGTTCTGCATTCACGCCAGGTGAGAGAATCGCCAGTCCAGTGAAACTTCCGGTCGGGTAGAGGTACTGCCTGTATCTGCTCCTGTTCCAGCACGTAGCCGTTGGTGGTGTCGACCGCGTTCATGGCAGGCGCGGCCTCGACTTCGATCGTCGTGCCAACTGAGCCGACTTTCAATGCAACATTCAGCGTGACGGTGCGATTGGCCTGTACCAGGATCGAGGGCAGTTTTTGTGTTTGGAATCCCTCATGAGCGACAGTGACCGTGTAGGTGCCGATGGGCAGGTTGACGAAATCGTAAGCTCCATTTCCATTCGTCTTTTGGGTGCGCGTCAGCTTGGTCTGATCGCCGACGATGGTCACCGCGGTCTCTGGCAGCACGCTGCCGCTCGGGTCGGTTACCGTTCCGGTGATGCCGCCCAGGGTCTGTTGCGCCAGTACGCACACAGAAAGCTGAAACAGGACCGCCAGTAAGAAAATGCCAAGCTTCATCTTCTTCGCCATGAATGTGAACCTCGTCGGGGAGAAAACGCTTTCCAGAAACACTATTCCAGAGCGGCCAACAACGAACCGCACAATGCGTCTGTGACTTTGTACGTTCGTGGCCGCAGAGCCGGTTTACTCTGCACTTGCTCCGGGACTAGCGGGCTGGAAAACTATGCCGCCAAATGTACGCGAACTCCAGGGAAAGGGGAAGGTACAGTTCCAGTGAAAATTCTTTTGGCTGGAATCATTAATTTTTATGGCACCAGATTTATGGCTCAGAGGATTCAATTGCCGCCGGCAGTGGGATCTTCCTGCTTCGGGCTCGAACCGTGAACCATCCCAGGCCGGCAATCAGATACGCGAGATAGATGTAAGGCAGCTTCCCATAAGGCCCTTCGGGCACGGGATAGAGATTGCCGACCAAGGCCAGCAGCATGGCCGCCGCAGCCAGGATGGGAACGATTTGCGCTCCGGAATCGAATGCACCATGCTGCCGCAAATAGCGCGGCAGAGCAATGCAGACCAATGCGTAGGCTACGATGAAGCCGTAGGTCGCCAGTGAGCCCAACCACCCATAGACGTCGAGCCCGCTGGCGCCTCGGGCAGCCAGCCCAGCGACCGGCGCTACAGCAGCTATACCAGTGATGATCACGGCGTGGCCCGGGGTGTGGTTGCGTGCATGAGTCGCACCCAGCGATTCATGCGCGAGGCCATCGTGCGCCATCCGCAAAAGCACCCGAGCTGCGGCTGTGATGCAGGCCAAGGTGCCGGCAAACAAACTCACCAATGCCCCAATGTCGATCAGCAGTCCCAGCACTGGCACGCCGCCCACTTGTGCCAGCACGTACATCGGAGCCTGGCTGGTCCCCAGATCCTGACCGACGGTGTGAAATCCCAACACTTCCGAATAGGCGCAGACCGTGAAGAACGCTCCTGCAAGTACCGAACTCTGAATCACCGCGCGAGGAATCGTCTTCAGAGGATTGCGAGCCTCCGTCCCCAGCGTGGTCGCGCTTTCAAAACCGACAAAGCTAAACAGCGCCAAGACCAGTCCCAGGCGGAGGCCGCTTCCCGTCATGCCACGCAGATGAAGTTCCTGCCCGTCCAAGTGCCAGCCGTGGCGAAAAAGCAGGAGCGCCACCACGATCACGATCACCGAAACCGAGGCTGCTTCAATCCACAGCATCAGCCGCGCGGAAATCTTCACGTCGCGCCAGGCAATCCAGATCGAAATGCCCGTCACCAGCAGCGACAACAACACCGCGGAGAAAACGTGCCCTGTGGCATCGCGCAACAACAAATTCGCATAGTGATAGAAGCCGCCAATTACGCTGGATCCTGTGGCCACGTAGGCCAGCAGCAGGCTCCAGGCGACAGTCGCGGAGAGCCAGGGCGGCAGCGTCATCGATGCGTAGGTATAGAGGGAGCCAGGCGAAGCTGAGTGGCGGGCGTAGCGCGCAATACACAAAGCGACAAGAAAGATGGCGACGGTAGCGAGCACATAGGCAAGCCATGTCCCATTGCCCGCGAGCGCGCAGACCAGCGGAATTGTCGCTGCGGGGGTTGTGGTCGGTGCCATGGTGGAGACAGACTGCGCCAGAGTCTCCATGGGAGAAAGAATTCCTCGCCGCAAACCGAAGTCGGCGGCGGGGGAATGCTCTGGCGGTGCTGGTTCCATTAACGGGACGCTCCTGCGTCGTTCAACCACGATTGGGGTCGGATTGTACAACACCGCGAAATGTCTTAATGCAACCACGTGCGGTGGAGTTTGTGGACAACGCGGCACGCGCTCAAACCCAGCTAGAAAAAAAATCAATTCGTGACAAACGAAAAGAAGTGCATGGAGTTGTGAACTTCGTGCTACGGTGACATGCTGACTGGCCGATGCGCATTTCAGGAAGCAGGTTCTATGTCGCGGCGGCTTGGAGGTCAAGTATGAGAGCGTGTCCCAATCCTAAATGCGTAACCTTTGGACGTATCGTCTACTCGGTGGCGACGCGCTGTCCATTGTGCAGGTGGGATTTGAAGAACGCCCTTCCCGCCAGCGAGGCGGTTACGTCCTCGAAGCCGGAGCAGCAGACGCCTTCTACGCGCTGATTGCCTGAACCGTCCGTCACTTCCCAATATCCTCGTTCCACAGGTCTGCATGCACGCCGATAAATTCGCGCATCATAGCGATACATTCAGCGTCGTCGATTACGATAACGCTGGTTCCGTTTTGGCGGAAGAGATCCTCGGAGCCCTTGAAGTTGCGATTCTCTCCGATGATGACGCGGGGAATACGAAACAGCAATGCCGTGCCCGTGCACATGATGCAGGGACTCAGAGTGCTGACCAGAGTTAATTCCGACCAGTCTCGTCTGCGGCCGGCATTGCGAAGGCAAACGGTTTCGGCATGCGCTGTCGGATCTCCGCTCTGAACTCGCAAATTATGGCCCTTGGCCACAATCTGACCTCCCTTGTCTGCGAGAACCGAACCGATCGGCAGACCTCCCTCGGCCAATCCCTTCTTCGCCTGTTCGAGAGCCACCAGCAATAACTCCTGTTCGTTCATGATCCTCCGACGCAATGTGCGATGTAGCCGCAAATCCGATCAGCTGAGGTACCAGGGAACGTTGATGACCGTGATTCGCTGACTGCCTTGAAAATACAAGAGCGCTTTCAGCGCCGAAGATCGCTGATTGTGCAACAGCAGGTAATACCATCGCCGTTCCATCAATTCCGGCAACACAACTGCGACATGTTTATCGATGTTGTCGTTTTCCAATTTCAACGCATATTCCACGATAGGCTTAACTACAAATCGAAACGGTGACTTCAGCAGGACCAATTCAGGGATTGGGAGATTCGCATCCTTCGCCGGAGTCTCGACTAACCGGCCCCAATTTCTGCACAAACTGTCCGGTGCTCACGCATAGCGCCTCCAGTCCGCCCTCGAGCTCGGCAACGCGCCGCTCCAGCACTGCCGTGGTCGGGTTGCTGATACGGCTGTAGCGATATCCCTCGGCTTCGAGATTGAACAACGCCGCGCCATGATCGGCGTTGTCGAACGCATACGCGACAGTCTGATAGATCGGGACAGCCACGGCTTTGGTCGTTGGATCGACCTCGTAGCCGCCATGAATAGCGATCGTCTCTCTTCTCATATGTCTCCTGTTAGGTGAGCCGGCTCATCTCGCTCACCACGTGTTCGATGTCCGACTCCGTTGTCCGAAAACTGGTGATGCATGCCCGCACAGCCGGAGCGCCGTTTCGCCGAGCCGGACTTCCGACATCCACGCGATCTGCCGTTCATGCAGGGTTGCCAAGAACTTCGCGGTGTCGAGCCCGTCGCGGGTGAAGCACACCACCGGCAGCGGCGTCGTGTTGACGATCCGCCAGCCAGCGCACTCTGAGCGATTCCCGCAGCACGTCGCCCATGCGAGGTCTGGTGCTCGATCATTTCGACATATCCCGATTCGCCGTGCTGCGCCAGCGCAAGGAAGAGCTTCAGGCCGATAAACCGGCGCGACCACTGTACTGAAGTGGTGTACGGATCGGCTACTGGCCCGGCTGTTTTCTCTGGCATGTAGGTAGTCTCGGCGTGAAAGGCCTCAGCAACGGCATCGGCGTGCCGGCAGAAGAACATCCCGGCTCCCATCGGGACGGAGAACCATTTGTGGGCATCGCACGTGATCGAGTCGGCTGCACTCGATTCCGGCGAGGTGATGCCTGAGAGCCGGCGAGATCGCGGCAGCGCCGCCCCAGGCCGCGTCCACATGAAACCATAGGTTCTCCCGCCGGCAAAAACGCGCTAGATCTGGCAGGGGATCGATCACGCCGGCGGCCGTTGTTCCAGCGGTACCGGCCACCATGAACGGCGCGAACCCGTTCTTGCGATCCTCGGCCACTTGTCTTGCGAGATCCTCTACATCCATCTTCAGATCGCGGTCCGTTGCGACGGCGCGAAGCATCTGCCGCCCCAGTCCCGTCATATGCGCGATCTTGTTCCAGGAGTGATTGGCCTCTGCCGTCAGGTAGATCGTTGGCGTTGCCGCAATGCCCCGCAGGCCGAGTTCGCCATATTCGGGGAAAGCCCGGGTCAGAGCGACAATAACAGCCGTGAGATTAGCCTCCGATCCGCCACTCGTGAAGGTCGCGATGGCATCTTCGGGGAAGCCGAATTTCGAGCGAGCCAAGCCAGAGTGTGCCGTTCGATCTCGTTCGCTGCCGGCGAGGTGCGCCAAGTCGCCAGTTGAGGGTTATACATGGCGACGAGTGTGTCCGCAACGATGGACGCAAGCGTGACGCTGGGGTTGAAGAGGCCGAAATAACGCGGATGGGTCACCTGCACCTGCCACATCCGTAACATCTGTTCTACATCGCGCAACGACTTCATCGAGAGGCACTGTTCGTTTGAAGTCATAGCGAGACGTCAGGTAGCTTCGAATCTCTTCCGGTGTGACGTTCGGGACAATGGGGCCGCTCGCGATTCCGGACTGTACCGTCGCGACGACAGTCCTCGATTTCGTTAAGAACCATATTATGGCCGGATCTGACCGGCTTGGATGCGCTCGTAGAGCGCCTGGTCGAAGCCGAACGGAACGACTTGTGTTCCGGGTGGTTGGAAATAGAGAACGTCATCCGTCGCGGCGGGGTCGTATCCTTGGCGCAACAGATCGGTCTTCGTGTATTTGAAAGTGCCGGTGGCTTCCATCTCATTCCGGATGCGCAGGAACAAAGGGCGCGCGTAGTGGGGAAGACGGCTAATCAGGTGCGCGCGGAACTCGGCAAGTCGAAATCATGTCCGGTGACGAGCGTAGCCATGCCGGCCCGGCCGTCGGCGCCGGGAATGGTCACACCGTAGACATTGGCCTCCTTGACTCCTGGAAATGCACAGATCGCCTCTGAGATCTCGGAGGTCGCGACGTTCTCCCCCTTCCAGCGGAACGTGTCGCCCACGCGATCCACGAAATAGAAAAAGCCCTTCTCGTCCTTGCGCATCAGGTCGCCGGTGCGGACCCAGGCATCTCCGGGATCGAAGACTTTGCGGAGGATCTTCTTTTCGGAAGCCTCCTGGCTGGTGTAGCCTTCGAATCGGCTGCCGAGCATTCGACGGGTCGTCCCGAATTTGGCCGATCGCTTCCCCGATTTCGTTCGGAGCGCAACGATTGCAGAATCCGTACTCGTTCCGGACCGGCTCGGCCTTTTCGACGTCGTACTGTACCAATGCCGGCGAGAATCGATGCGCGAGGTAGGAGGGGACGCGGCCGATCGAGCCGCATTTACCTTCGGCGTTGAATAACGAAACTCCACCTTCGGTAGCGGCATAGAAC
>CAWHTJ010000012.1:0-124105 GCA_963832235.1 uncultured Acidobacteriaceae bacterium
CGTTGATGATGCGCCAGCCCTCGTAGTTGGCCATGAAGAAGGTCTTGTTGCGGCCATCATAGACCTTGGGAATGTAGACCGGTCCGTTCACCACAAATCCGAACTGGTTCTGGCGCAGAACCGGGTTCTCGGTTTTATACCACGATTGAAATCGGTAGAGGTGGGGAATGGTGCTGCGTCGAACGCATCGTTGCGATTGAACTCGAATACTGCGCCGTGGAGTTGGTTCCCGCCGCTCTTGCTAACGATGTTGATCTGGCTGGCGCTGTATCCGTACTCGGCCGAGTACGTGCCGCTCTCCACCTTGAATTCCTGGATCGCGTCCTGGGACAAAATCACGGCCGGAGTAACCAGCGCCGTATCGGTGTTGACCAATCCGTCTAACGTGTAGTTGTTGCCTTCGGGCCGGCCGCCGTTGATACTCACGGCGTTGCCTTCGCCTTGGCGCATGGTGCCCTGTTCGCCGCCCACTGTGACCGCGCCGGCGCCTATCAGCATCAATTGCATGAAGTTGCGCCCGTTCAACGGAAGCTCTTCTACTTGCCTCTGACTGACGAGTTGTGAGATCGCGGAGCTGTCAGTATCGAGGGCCACGGCGCTGGCCTCAACCTGCACGCTCTCGGTCACTGCGCCGGGCTTCATACTGACATCGGCACGAGCCTCCTGACCCACCTCTAGGCTAATTTTGTCCACGACTGACTTCTGAAACCCCTGCGACTGGACTGTCACGCGGTAGGTTCCGGGCGTCAGGTAGGGTACGGTGAAGTCGCCGGAGGAGCTCGTTTCCGTGTGCTTGGACACATTGGTGGCGACGTTGTTAACGTCGACACTCGCTTTGGCCATCACTGCGCCAGAGTTGTCCGTGACGGTTCCAACGATGGTTCCGTAGGCGCCGCCCTGAGCGTACAGCAGACCCGTTGACGAAACGACCAATAAGAACAGCAAGGAATTACGTGTCATCGTGGACATGTTGATTTCCCCTCTCTGGTGACGAAGAAACTTGCTGGACCCGCCCCACACATCTGTCAAACCGTGGCGGGATGCTCACACCGGTCGTTGCACACCGTCAACCCGCAAGTAGCAATCGACCCGCGTTTCGCGGTGAGAAACAAGCACTACTCGCTTGAAGGGGGTGGTCAAACAGCTTACGCAACAGTGAACTCCGGTCGAAATGAAGGCACCGCAGGTCTGAATGTGCCGGGGTTTGAAGGGAAGGGCATGATTCTGCATTGCAAAATGATTCTGTCTGAGGCTTGCGGTTCGTTTGGATTCGAAAAAGGGTAAGACAAATGGACGTGGAGGGCGCGAGGCGTCAATCTTGTTCGGAACAACAACGTCTGGCAGAGCGCGGCGGGTGACCGAGCGCCAAACCCTTTATGCGGTGCGATGGTCGCGCTGCATTACTGTGGTCTCGGATCGCGCCATCTGTGCCAAGCCATCATTCGGATAATAGTGGTCAACGGTCGTAGGTGTGACTAACTTGTGTTCCACGAAAACGGCCGGAGGTACCGGACGTTGGTTCAAGATATCGAGGCTGACTCGAATGATGTTTTCTCCATACCGTTCTGGAAAGAAAGCGACGGATCCAGCAAGACGAGTCTTGGGCTCGCGCAGTTCTGCTCTTCCCTCGGGCGAAGCGTTCTGTCCCATGACGACACAGTTCTCGGCTCGACCCGCCTCCTGAAAAGCGCGCAGCGCTCCCAGCGCACTAGGATCATTGATTCCGCCGACCACGACATGTCTGGAATGAGACGATCGCAGATGTTTTCGCACGGCCTCAAAGCTGGGGCCGAGTTCTCCATCCCCGTCCAAATACGTCACCCGGCAATGCGCGGCGCTCGGAAGCACGAGGTTGATGCCTACCAGCAATCCTGACAAACGCATGCGTGGCAGGTTCCCAGCCCGCTTCAACTCAAGCAGGATGATCTCGTCCACTTCAGACTGCCAGTGCTCTTTGACCCATCGGCCGAGATATCGACCCGCCGATCAGACCCGCCTCATAGTTATTGGCGCCGTAATAGGTTGCGCCAGGATGGGGTATATCAATCGCGATCATCGGGATGTTCGCCTCCCGATACTTAGCCGCCACGATCGGTGCCACTTCTTCATCGGTCTGGAATTCAATCGCGAGGTCGACTTTTTCGCGGACCAACAGATCCGCGCTGCGCTGGGCAATTTTTGCGCTGTACCGATTGTCGACGCAAATGAGTTCGATTCCCTCGGCAACCGCAGCACGCTGCAGGCTCTCTGAGATCTCTCGGGAAAACTGGTAGTCTGTACCTTGCGCTGCATATCCCAGCCGATACAGTCTCTGTTTCCACGGACGTACTCGAGACTGATAGAGGTTCTGCCCCAGTTTGTCCACCATCCCGCATTTCTCGAGCGTATAGAGAAGACGAAAGACCATGGTCTTCGGCAACCCGCAGCGCGCCGCAATTTCTTTCAGCGGCAGAGCCTCGCCAGGAGAGCGGAAAGCAGTCAACAACTGCGAGGAGTGAACGATGGACTTCACCAGGTAACGATCCCGGGAAAGAACGTTGGGGCTCATAGAGTATGGATAATATCTGTTTTTTCTATTTTGCAAAGCAAAATTTGTGATGCTGGTCATGAAGCGGGGTTGCCCAGGGCGAGGGGCTTCAGACCTGTTGTCAATGGCGTCTCGAAGAACCAGAGCCAATCAAGTTACGCTTAATCGCAATTCTTAGGCGAACCGCCAAGGTTATCTTGAGTGCGCAATCCTGACCCGGCTGATCATCGTAAATGGGCGGAATTTGGCCCGGTTTCCGTTCCCTGGCCGTCGCCCATCGGACCGGGGGACCGATGGAACGATTCTGCATGGCAGAATTGTCGCTCTAATCCAGGCTCGGCTCCCGGCGGATTCCGGCGATTCGGCGCTTCCAATGTCTCGGCCTCTGACGCGTTTGACTCTTCGGAGTGTTATGCTATGCGTTCTGCAATGCGAAACCGCAAGTTCTCCGAAAGAAAGTCGTGACCTTGTTAAGGCAAGGATTGTACTCTTCGAATCCGAAGATTGAGGTCCCGTATGGACGCACACAAGACTGAGAGAATTTTTGATGCGCTCGAGTCCTTCCGCATCGAGCTACCATCCTGGGGCTTCGCCAATACGGGCACAAGATTCGGAAAATTTATCCAACCAGCCGCAGCCACCACTACTGAGGAGAAGTTTAGCGACGCTGGGCAGGTACATCTGCTCACTGGAGTGTGCCCTACCGTAGCGTTGCATGTCCTTTGGGATTGCCCGGATGGAGTACGCAGCACAGACGACATCAAGAAGTTCGCCGATCACTACGGAGTTCTCCCCGGTTCGATCAACCCTAATCTGTTTCAAGACCAGGAATACAAGTTTGGATCCTTCGGCAATCCTGATCCCGCTATTCGGCGCCGCGCGTTGCAACATACAAAAGACAGCATTGAGATTGCCCGGCGCCTTCACAGCCGCGATATCTCTATGTGGTTTGCGGACGGATCAAACTACCCCGGAACTGCGAACATCCGGCAACGCAAGCAGTGGTTTACGGAGGCGCTAAAAGACTCCCATGCCGCATTGTCGCCTGGGCAACGACTTCTGGTTGAGTACAAGCCATTTGAGCCCGCCTTCTACCACACCGATATCGCTGACTGGGGCATGTCCCTGCTGCTCTCTCGTGCTGCCGGCCCACAAGCGAAAGTCTTAGTCGATACCGGACATCACTATGCAGCTCAGAATATCGAGCAAATTGTTGCGTGGCTGCTGTCAGAAGACATGCTCGGCGGCTTTCACTTCAACGATCGCCGGTACGCCGACGATGACTTGACCCTCGGGTCGATCGATCCGTATCAGGTCTTTCGGATCTTCCACGAGATTCGCAACTTCGAGTGGGAGACGGGCAAACGGGCCGATATCGCATACATGGTCGACCAGAGTCACAATCTGAAGGGAAAAATCGAAGAGGCGATCCAAACGGTAACAATGGCACAACAATTATTTGCGAAAGGCGCGCTGGTCGATCACGAGGAACTATCGCTTGCGCAGACTAACTGCGATCTCGTCGGTGCAGAATCATTGTTACAGGACGCTTTCAACATAGACGTCCGCCCCGCAATTCAGGAGTGGCGTGATTCCAAAGGACTGCCTCGCGATCCGCTGAAAGCATTTCTGGAAAGTGGCTACATGGAGCGAATCACGAAAGAACGGGCCGCGCGAAACTCACAGAGTATTACCTCATACGCGTGAGGACCCCTCGGTCTTCATGATGACCATGCAAATTTCCCACATTATGGCAGAAGATTAATCCTGATGGTTGCCATAAATGGTGCGAAAGTGTTCACGCGAAAACGTAATGAGCTTTTTGCATTAGCGTAGTGTCATCTTTTATGCACGAGTGTCGGCAGAAGCCTTATTTAGCCTTCGACTTTGGCGCCCAAAGTGGACGTGCGGTTTTGGCGCATCTTCAGTCAGGCATTCTCACGACCGAGGAGGTGCATCGCTTCGCCAACGAACCGGTCGAATACGGCGGATCCCTTCACTGGGACGTGCCCAGGCTCTGGTTCGAAGTCAGGAACGCGCTCTCGCGGTTAGACGAAGTGGAACTCGCAGGCATCGGAGTCGACGCCTGGGGGGTGGACTACGCCCTGTTGGGAGAGCGCGGTGAGTTGCTCCAGAATCCCTACCACTATCGCGACCCACGCACCGAAGGAGTGATGGAGGAAATCCTGAAAAGGGTCGACAAAGGGGAGATTTACCAGGCGACGGGCATTCAGTTCATGCCGATCAATACCCTTTATCAACTTTTCGCCGCTCGACGTCAAACTCCGAAGCTTCTTGAAGCTGCCAAATATCTGCTCACGATCCCAGATCTGTTCAACTACTGGCTCACCGGAAATGCAGTCTGTGAATTCACCAACGCAACGACCACCCAAATGGTGGACCCACTGAAACGCGCGTGGGCCGTCGGACTGATGCAGCGACTGGAACTGCCGGCTCATTTGCCCGCGCCTATCGTTGAGCCGGGCTCGATTATTGGAACGCTTCTGCCAGAGATAGCGGGTCATTCCTCCCTTGCGGGCACCACCGTGATCGCTCCGGCCTGTCACGATACAGGCTCCGCGGTGGCCGCCATTTCAGCTCGCGACGGCACCGCCTTTCTTAGTTCCGGAACCTGGTCGCTGCTCGGCACCGAACTGGATTCCCCGGTGATCACACCTGAAGCGTTGCGTCTGAACTTCACTAACGAAGGTGGCGTGAATGGAACTACGAGACTGTTGAAGAATGTCATGGGCCTGTGGATGTTGCAGGGATGCCGTCAATCCTGGACCGCGCAGGGCCATCGCTATGACTATCGCGAATTGATCGAACTGGCCGTCCGTGAGATCTCGTTCCGTCACCTCATCGATCCGGATGACGACTCGTTCTTGCGCCCACCGGATATGCTCATGGCCATCGACAACTTCTGCACCCGCACCCACCAGCCAGTGCCCAAGGATCCCGGCGCATATGTACGAGCCGTTCTGGAGAGTCTCGCGTTCAAATACCGCATAGTTCTTCGGAATCTGGAACACGTGAGTGGGAAGCGCATCGAGCAGATTCGTATCATCGGCGGCGGATCGAAGAATCGATTGTTGAATCAACTGACCGCAAACGCCACCGGAAGAAAGGTCCTTGCCGGCCCGGCCGAGGCTACGGCATTGGGAAATGTAGCGATACAAATTCTCGCGACTGGAGGTGCGTCTTCCCTCCCGGAAGTTCGGGCCATTGTAGACCGGTCTTTCCCAACGGAAATTTTCGAACCGCTTGAAACCGACACGTGGGATCAGCACGCGGAACGATTTGAGAACTATTGCGGGAGTATCTATGCCTGAAATCAAAGAGACCACTCACCTAAAAGACTTGTGGAACGAAGCCGACGCTCAGAAGATGTCCGGCAATCAGTTGGCGCTATTGCGCTATCGCTCGAACCTGTTAGGCGCCGACTTGCGCATCACCAATTTCGGAGGGGGCAACACCAGCTCAAAGTTCGAACTTCCCGACCCGTTTACTGGCCGGCCCGTCCGCGTGTTAGCCGTAAAAGGCAGTGGCGGGGATCTCGGCTCTATCACCGATGCCGGATTTGCCCTGCTCTACCTCGATCGTCTGGAGCAACTGAAAGAGTTATATCGCGGCGAACAGTACGAAGATGAGATGGTGGGCTACTATCCGCTCTCGGCATTTGGCGAGAATCGCGTGGCAGCTTCAATCGACACTCCCCTTCATGCATTCCTGCCTTTTGACCACGTGGATCATTTGCACCCGGACTGGGCCATCGCCTTGGCCGCGAGCGCCAACGGCAAACGAAAGCTCGACGAATTCAACAAAGAATTTGATCGCAAGATCGTGTGGGTACCCTGGCAGCGGCCCGGGTTCGAACTGGCTCTAATGATTGAACGGGCAGTCCGGGATAATCCCGGCGCGGAAGGCCTCATTCTTGGTGGACACGGACTGTTCACTTGGGGAATGACGCAACGCGATTGCTATTTGAATAGCATTCACACCATCGATCAGATGGGTGAGTTCATTCTCAAACATCAGTCGAAGAAGGGTGCCTTATTCGGAGGAGTCGAATACGGTCCCGCTCAGGATCGCAAGAACATAGCCACCAAAATCCTACCTGTTCTCCGTGGAATATTGTCGTCGAATCGCAGAGTGATAGCCCACTATGCCGACGATAATGACGCCTTGGCGTTTGCCGGCTCGAAGTGGGCAAAGGAATTAGGTTCGCTCGGCACCAGTTGTCCGGACCATTTTTTGAGAACACGAGTCTGTCCTCTATTTCTTTCTTGGGATTCCGCGAAAGAGGATATTGGAGTTCTGAAGGCTCGCATCCAGACTCTGGCTGTCGAGTATCGCGCTACCTACAAGAAATATTACGACGCGTGGGCTACCAGCAACTCACCTAAGTTGCGGGATTCGAACCCCTCTGTTGTCGTCGTTCCCGGCCTGGGCTTGTTCGGCTTCGGCAAGAATAAGAAAGAAGCGCGGTTCACAACCGAGTTTTTTATCAATGCTATTCACGTTATGGCCGGCGCGAATGCCTTGGAAGATGGAGTGATTCCTCAGACTCTGCCGCAGGCCCGTCAACCCGGGCAGTCGCAGCAGTTCACGCAATTCCATAACTATGTGGCGCTGCCCCGATCAGAGGCGTTCCGCATCGAGTATTGGGCGCTCGAAGAAGCCAAGCTGCAACGCATGCCCGCAGAAGCGGAGTTCAGCCGCAAGATCGCACTGATCATCGGAGGCGCCAGCGGGATCGGTCGTGAAGTCGCCCTACTGCTAGCGCGCAAGGGCGCCCACATCGTTGTGGCAGATTTCGATCAACAAGGCGCCAAGAGGGTCGCCGACGAGGCCGGTGCGATAGCATCTCCCGAGTTTGTCTCTCACGCTCGTGTCGATCTCAGTTCCGCTGCGTCCCTTGCGGAGGTTGCGAATTTTACAATCTCTCAGTTCGGCGGCCTCGACATCATCGTTAACACGGCGGCGATTTATCCCGTCCCCGGCGCTGACGGCGAACTCGCCGACGCACAATGGGCGCTGACATTCCTGGTCAATGTCACCGGCAACTATCTTCTTGCCCGGCAGACGGAGTGGGTATTCGAGGACCAAGGCCTGCCAGCCGCCATGGTGCTAACCAGTTCGGCCAACGCTGTGGTTCCCAAGAAAGGCAGCGAGGCCTACGACACCAGCAAGACGGCTCTCAACCACTTAATCCGGGAGCTCTCGATCAAGCTCGGTCCGCATGTGCGCGTCAACGGAATTGCTCCCGCGACCGTGGTTGCCGGTTCGACCATGTTCCCGCGGGATCGCGTAATTCAAGGGCTGCGGAAATACAAGATCAGCTTCTCGGAATCAGAGTCGACCGAGGAACTACGATCCAAGCTCGCCGATTTCTATGCTCAGCGCACACTGACGAAACGGCCCATCCTCCCCCAGGATTGCGCGGCCGCAATCGTGTGGCTGGCCGGTGATCAGAGCGCGAAGACGACCGGGCACGTTATTCCCGTTGACGGCGGTCTCTCCGAAGCTTTCCTGCGTTAAGGAGCCAATATGCAGCGTGTCTGCTTTGTGTTGCAGGTCAAGCCGGAGCGGCTCGAGGAATACAAAGAGCGCCATCGCAGCGTGTGGCCGGAGATGCAGGCCGCCTTGCGTGAAACTGGATGGGGCAATTACTCGTTGTTCCTGCGAGACGACGGCCTTCTTGTCGGCTATCTGGAGACGGAAAACTTTGAACGCGCCCGAGCGGGGATGGCTAGACGCGAAGTGAACGAACGCTGGCAGCGCGAGATGGGTAATTTTTTCGTTCAGCCCGACGGCGTGTTGCCCGATCGCGCCATGCAGCCGCTGGAAGAAGTCTTTCACCTGTAAGTTTCACACGAGGATTCCATGAACCCAGCACTAGGAGTGTTTTTTCACTGGCTCGGCGGTCTCGCCTCTGCCAGCTTCTACGTTCCCTATCGCGGGGTAAAGAATTGGGCATGGGAAACCTACTGGCTGGTTGGGGGATTCTTCAGTTGGATCATTGCCCCGTGGATCCTCGCCCTTACGATGACTCATGACCTGATGCAAGTGCTGCACGAAGCGCCTGCTAGCAGCCTCGTTTGGGCGTATGTTTTCGGAGTCTTGTGGGGACTCGGCGGCCTCACCTTCGGCCTGACCATGCGGTATCTGGGGATGTCGCTCGGCATGGCCATGGTCCTCGGATACACCGCCGCATTCGGGACGCTGATGCCTCCGATTTTTCGAGGAGTCTTCGCATCCGAAGTCCTCGGCACTCACTCCGGGTTGGTGATTCTTGGCGGTGTTGCCGTCTGTCTTCTCGGTATCGCGATCGCGGGCGCAGCAGGAGTATCCAAAGAACGGGAGATGTCGACCGAGCAGAAGCGCGCCTCCATCAAGGAATTCGACTTGAAGAAGGGATTGCTCGTCGCCACTTTTTCTGGCGTCATGAGCGCCTGTTTCGCTTACGGACTCGCGGCGGGCGATCCGATCAAGGCCATCACCATTCAACATGGCACGCCGGTATTGTGGCAGGGCCTTCCCGTGCTGATCGTAGTACTCGCCGGTGGCTTCACGACAAACTTTATCTGGTGCCTCATCCTGAACATTCGCAACCGTACTGGTTACCAGTACTTCGACTCCGAGATTCGCGGCAAAGTCCCCGAACGTGGCGAGGAGCACATTCTTGAAACTGCCACCGATGCCCCCGGCGAGGAGATGGCGGTTGCCGTCGCCGTTGCGCAAAACACGGCTGTTCGAGCCCCGATGCTTGCCAACTACTTGTTCTCGGCTCTCGCGGGCACGACCTGGTATATGCAGTTTTTCTTCTACACCATGGGCGAGACCCAGATGGGAAGATACAAGTTTTCCAGCTGGACGTTACACATGGCCAGCATCATCATTTTCAGCACGTTGTGGGGTATCGCTCTGAATGAGTGGAAGGGCGCGGGCGGAAGAACCAAGTTGCTGGTGGCGCTCAGCCTATTTGTGCTGGTCAGCTCGACCGTCATTGTAGGTTACGGAAACTACGTCGGCGGCTCTTCACACTGATATCAATCCGCGGCCACCGCTAGCATCTGAGTCTTCGCAGTCGGAGTGCGTTACCGGGTCTCAGGAAGTACGGTGCACTCAATGAAATTCTGCAGCTCGCGGATGTTCCTGGGCCAGCCTTTGTGCTACTTATAAGGTAACTATGTTCAGCCGCCCCGTATTCCATCGCCGACCCTTGACCGCAGCGCTTGCCTTGGTCGCCATGATTGGTATCGGGCTGGCGGCATGGCGAGGCGTGGGTCCGTTTCGTTCTAGGCGATTCGGGGATCAGGTAAGCTTCAGCCATGATATCCGGCCGATCCTGAATCAGAACTGCGTCCTCTGTCACGGTGGGGTGCGGCAGAAGAACGGGGTGTCGTTCATCTTCCGAGAGGATGCACTGGGCGTCGGGAAATCCGGACGTAGGACGATTGTACCGGGCAAGCCCGATGCATCGGAACTGATCGCGCGGATAACTTCGAAAGATCCTGAAGCGCGCATGCCGTACCATGCGCCGCCTCTTTCTCCTGGGCAGGTCGCATTGCTTCGCCGGTGGATTAAAGAGGGCGCCAAGTGGGAGGACCATTGGGCCTTCGTTGCGCCCAAGCCACAACCCTTGCCCGCAGTGAGGCGGTCGGAGTGGCCGCGTCAACCGCTGGACCGATTCATTCTTGCCCGGCTGGAGAAGGAAGGGCTCGCGCCCTCGCCTGAAACGGACAAATCCGCTCTGCTGCGGCGAGTTTCCCTGGATCTAACCGGACTGCCGCCTACTCCGGAGGAACAGGCAACGTATCTGGCCGATTCCTCGTCCAACGCGTACGAAAAACAAGTCGATCGTCTGCTCGCCTTGCCGCGTTATGGCGAACGCTGGGCGGCATTGTGGCTGGACCTGGCACGGTACGCGGACAGCAAAGGGTATGAAGCCGACAGAGATCGGCCTGGCGTCTGGCCGTATCGCGATTGGGTCATTGATGCTTTTAACCGCAATCTTCCCTACGATCAATTTGTGATCACGCAATTGGCCGGTGATTTGCTGCCTAACGCCACCTTTGATGATCGGATCGCGACTTCGTTTCACCGCCAGACTCCCAACAACGATGAGGGTGGCACCGACGACGAGGAGTTCCGGTTGGTGGCTGCGATGGATCGCTCGGCGACTACGTGGTCCGTGCTGAACGGCGTCACCATGAATTGCGTGCAGTGCCACTCCCACCCTTACGATCCGATCCGGCATGCCGAATACTATAAGTCCCTGGCCTTCTTCAATACCTCACGGGATGCCGACCTTCCCGAGGACACGCCCGTCTTGTACGTTCCAAAAGATAAGGCCAGATACGCAGAAGCCGCGAGTCTTCAGCAGCAGATCGCAGCGCTGACGCACTCGGTGGTGGATCAGGGGCGACAGTTGCAGGACCACGCACAGTGGATGCCATTGCCGATCACTTCAGCGTCCGCCAGCGAGGCACCCGCCTTGCGTTGGGAGGCGGATGAATTGGAGCGGCAGCTTGCGCGTTTACCGGACGAAAAAATATCGGCCAAAAAGAAAGAGGACAAACGGAAGTATTTTGTTAAGGCCATTGCCGAAACAAGGAAGCTGGCGCTTTCCAAAGCAGGAGAGAAGCCCGTAGCCTTCCAGATTCATGACGGCGAAATGCGGGCTGCGGCCAACACCCCGGGCAAATCGGTTTACGAGCTAACCGCGACAGTTGATGCGCCGATCATGACAGCATTGCGCATCGAGATATTGCCAGCGAATCCCGACGCTGCCCGCCATACACCCGAAGTTGGTTTCATAGTCGACCAGGTCGACGCCTGGATCGTACAGCCGAACGGCCACCGGGATAAGATCGGATTCCGCTATTTCATTTCTGATTCCGAAGACAATCTGGAAGCGGCAGTGGGACGAGCTGCCAAATTGAGGCGAAACTCCAAGGCAGACCCGGAAACGGGTGGCTTTGCGGCAAATCCAAATCTTTTTCTCCCCCGATGGACGATAGGAATTCCCGTTTCGCCACTGCGGCTATCCCCAGGCAGCCGCCTGAAAGTGCACCTGACACAGACGGAGAACGTCAGCGACAAGCCTGCCCTCGTCAGGCGTGCGCGCATAGCAGCCAGTGCGGATTCGCATTGGTCAGCGCTGATGCAGCAGCGTGACTTCGACGCCAGACTTGCACAGCTTACGAACCTGACTCGCCAATTACAGAAGATTCGCAGCTTCGAAACTCCCGTGATGGTGGAGCAGGCGGCATACGAAAAACGAGATACACTGGAGTTCGAGCGAGGAAATTTTCTGACTAAGACTGGGCCCGCTCTCACTCCGGATGTCCCCGGATTATTTCCGAAACTTCCGGCTGGAGCGCCGCGCAATCGTTTGACGCTGGCAAAATGGTTCTTTCAGCCAGAGCAGCCTTTAACTGCGCGCACCGCGGTGAATCGGTACTGGGAGCAACTGTTCGGAACAGGAATTGTCGAGACGCTAGAAAATTTTGGGAGTGTCGGGGAAGAGCCGAGTCATCCTGATTTGCTCGATTGGTTGGCGCTTCATTTTCAGAACGACCTCCATTGGGACATGAAGGCGCTGTTGCGCGAACTGGTTACCAGCGCAACGTATCGCCAGAGCGCTAAGGCTACGCCCGCACTTATCCAGAGAGATCCGCGCAATCGTTTGCTGGCGCGCGGTCCGCAGCAAAGGCTCACGGCGGAAATGGTTCGGGATCAGGCTCTGATGGCTAGCGGACTGTTAAGCGACACCATGGGCGGGCCTCCGGTCATGCCGCCGCAGCCCGAAGGCGTATGGAACTCCGTTTATAACGACAGCAAGTGGGTGGATGCGACCGGTCCGAATCGTTATCGGCGCGCGATTTACACGTATATCAAACGCACGAGCGGATATCCCAGCTTTCTCACCTTCGATGCCTCGGAGCACGATGTGAGTCTGGCACGGCGGATACCGACAAACACACCGCTGCAGGCCCTGGTCACGCTGAACGATCCGGTCTATCAGGAGGCTTCTGAAGCGCTTGCCATGCGGATGATCCAAGAGACAGATGCTCTTGACGGACGGCTGAGATACGGCGCACGCTTAGTTTTATCGCGCGATCCGACAGATAGTGAGCTCGCGACTTTGCGCAGGTTGTATGACGAGGCTCTCACTGCGCCGAGTGCGCCTCGCATAGTGAAGGTCGCGCGAGTGCGAGCGCTAAGAACAGATCGGGGAAAGAACTGGCGGCATTGACGGCGGTGGCCAGCGTTTTGTTCAATCTCGACGCCGCTATGACCAGGTGATCCTGATGTTAAGCTCCAAAAATCGGCTGAATGATTTGCAGACGGCTTTGCTGAAGGCACAAACTCGCCGTCATTTTCTGCGCACCCTGGGCAGCGGCTTGGGAACTCTGTTCGTGGGAACGTCGATGGCAAAGTATGCCAGCGCCGCGTATGAGACTGGCCGTTCCGAAACCACCAGTCTCGACTTCACGCGCGACGCATCCAGCCCGCTTGCCGCGTTGCCGCCTCAGTTTCCCGCCAAAGTGCGGCGGGTCATTTATTTGCACATGGCCGGAGCGCCCAGCCAATTGGAACTTTTCGAGCACAAGCCCGACTTGAAGCGGCTCGATGGCCAGGATTGTCCCGCGTCGTTTTTGGCGGGCAAGCGTTTCGCATTCATCAGCGGCGTTCCCAAGCTTCTGGGGTCGCAGTATCCGTTTCACCAGGTCGGACAAAGCGGCCACTGGATTTCCGACCGCCTGCCTCACCTGGAAGAGCACATTGACGATCTGTGCTTCATCAAGTCGATGCATACCGACCAGTTCAATCACGCGCCCGCGCAACTGTTGGTACACACCGGCAATGCGCGACTTGGATACGCTTCCATCGGTTCCTGGGTACTCTACGGGCTTGGCACGGAGAATCAGAATTTGCCTGGGTTCATCGTATTGCTTTCGGGAGGCAAGTCGCCCGACGGCGGGAAGCAATTGTGGAGTTCCGGCTTCCTGCCTAGCGTTTACCAGGGTGTGCAATGCCGCTCGCATGGCGAGCCGGTACTGTATCTTGACAATCCGCCGGGAGTAAGCCGCCCGTTGCGTCGCAGCATGTTAGACGCGATCGACCAGATCAATCAGCAAACCTATGCGGCGTTCGGGAATCCCGAGACCATCACGCGCATCGCCCAATACGAATTGGCTTTTCGCATGCAAATGGATGCCACTGACGCCATGGACATCCGCAAGGAGCCCGCTTCGGTCCTCGCGAATTACGGAGCAAAGCCGGGAGAGTCGAGTTTCGCAAACAATTGTTTGGTGGCGCGGCGCCTGGCCGAGCGAGGCGTGCGATTTATTCAGCTCTATCACTGGGGATGGGATTCTCACGGGGCAGATGCCAAGGAAGCATTGAATCTAGGTTTCATCGACCGTTGCCGTGAAGTGGATCAACCGACTGCGGCGCTGTTAGCGGATCTCAAAGAGCGTGGCATGCTCGAGGACACTCTCGTCGTCTGGGGAGGAGAATTTGGCCGGACGCCCATGCGCGAAAATCGCAATGGTCAGGAAATGAAGTATATTGGCCGCGACCATAACCCCGGCGCGTTCACGATTTGGATGGCGGGCGGCGGCATCAAGCCAGGAATAACTCACGGCCAAACCGACGAGATGGGATACGAGATCGTAAAAGACCCGGTCGAGGTTCGCGACCTGCATGCGACCATGCTTTACTTGCTCGGCTTCGACCATCACAAGCTCCATTATTCTTTTCAGGGTCTGGAGCAGAAGTTGACCAGCGTGAAACCGGCGCGCGTCGTGGCTGAGATTTTGGCATGAGCGACTTGCTGAGCCTTCGTCCGTTCAGCTTCCAAGGGTATTTGCGCTCATGACATTGTGGGGGCACAGCGTCTCCCGGCGGTTTCGTTTAGGCCTGCTCGCGCTGGCACCCATTTTGATCGTGGCAGTCCTGTTGGCGCTTTTTCCTCCCGACGGAAACGAACGCGCGGCGTGGGTACAATTCATCGGGCGTTTTCATCCTTTGGCGGTCCACTTTCCTATTGCTCTCATCTTGCTGGTTCCGATTTTAGAATTGGCGGGGTTAAACTCCCGGTTTTCCTATCTACGTCTCTCTGCAGGTTTTGTGCTTGGCCTCGCGACGCTCGGAGCCACGGTGGCTGCGAGTCTAGGATGGTGTCTGGCGCGCAGCGGCGGTTATTCCGGGCCGCTGTTGACACAACACATGTGGGGCGGGATATCACTTGCGGCAGTCTGCTGGGCGTGCTGGATCTTGCGCTCGGCGCAGCAGCGAAGGCGAGATCGGGATTAATGTACGGAGTTGTGCTTGCGGCCGGGGTTGGTCTTGTGGCTTGGACGGGCTACCGCGGTGGGCAATTGTCTTTGGGCGAAGATCACCTTACCGAGCACATGCCCGGCGGATTGCGTCACGCTCTTGGAGTGTCGAATGGCGGCCCAGCATCGCGGCGAATGCCGGGCCAAACACATTTTATGGTGCGCGGGTTGAACCCATCTTCGAGGTACGTTGCGTCACCTGCCACGGCCCAAGCAAACATAGAGCAAACTTGCGGCTCGACAGTTACCGGGGTGTGATGCGAGGCGGCAAGAATGGGCCCGTCATGCGGGCCGGCAACGTTCAAGGCAGCGATCTCTTTCGTCGAATTACGTTGCCTCCCGGCCACGACGACTTCATGCCCAAGGAAGGCAAGCGGCCTTTATCGCGGACCAAGTAAAAGTGATCGAACTGTGGATTGGCGCCGGCGCCTCTGGCACGCTGCCTGCAAATGCCATCAAAGATGCGCCCGCTGGTTCCGCGTCCCTGTCGGTTGCCGAAGTGACCTTCGAGGAAATTGACAATGCCGCGGTTACAAAACTGAGAGCGGGGATCGCATCCTGCGGTTACTCAACTGCAAAAGCAATATCCGAATATTTTGGACTACGAGTCACGTGGCTCCGCCAATTTGTATTCTGAATGCTTCCATCCTGGGGGCCAAGTTTGGAGACAGCGATTTAGAAGCCTTGGCCCCGCTGGCTGAACATATAACGGTCGCCGACTTCTCCCGTACTGCAATTACTGACCGCTCTGCGACCGCGATCGCGGCTATGAAGCGACTGCGCGTTCTGCGGCTCATGCATACCGGGATTACCGAACCGACCGTGCAAGGCCTAGGCGCGCTGGATCAACTCGAATCATTGAACGTTTTCGACACGCCGGTCACACCTGCAGCCTTGCCGACAATCGCGAGGCTGCCCAAGTTGGCGCACTGTTACGTCGGTCAAACCGCGATTCCAACCGGGATCGCCGTCCCCCAACCTCTGACCGGCAAGATTGTATTCTGAGTGTCTCCTGGATCTGTGATGCCCGGCGCCGGCGAGCTTCGCTCGCCCGGACAGGGGGGCGCTGTCCCCCAAAAATCTGTTCTCGCGCTGGGTCGGAATGAAAGGGTCAGCGGGTTTCGAATGAATAGAGCCTCTTCAGACCGGGTTTGGCTTGCAATTCGGCGGCGGCATTGTGCGTAACCCTTGTTTGAGTCAGATTCAGTGATTCCAACTTCTCGAGCTTCATGAGTTCCTTCACTGCCGCTGAAGTCACTGCCGTACTGGAAAGATCGAGGAATCTCAGATTGGGGAAGTTTGCGATCGCTTGCATTCCCTTGTCGGTCACCTTCGTGCGGGCGAGTTCCGCATCCACAATCAGGTTGGCGACGGGCGCAAGCTGCGCTAAAGTCGCGTCGTTGCAACGCTCCGGCGCGCTCGCTGTGCGAAGGATCAGTCCGTCTGTCGGATTCTGCGAGCGCGGGCACAAGACGTACGCTCAAGGAAGCTTCAAGCCCTGCAATCGTCTTCAATTGCGGGCGGTAGTCAGCAGTGAGCGGCGCTGCTGAAACCGCATTTTCGCTCCGGTAACGGCGGCAAGCCCTGGATCGCTGACTCAGCAATCTGCGTCGTCGCTCCCGCTGTAATCCACAGTTCGATGATCTTTGTTTCCGCCGCACTCAATGCGGGCTTTCCCTCGGCGGGCATGAAGTCCTTGTGTGTCTGACGGCAGCGTTACCCGCCGAAAGAGTTCACTCTTGCCGGGTTCGCCAGCGACGGATGACCGGACCATCCTTGCCTCCTCGCATTACATGCTCGTAACTATCCAGTCGCAGCTTGCCCTTGAACTTCCCGGCATTGTGACAGAGAACGCATTTATCTTCGAAAATCGGCTGCACCCGCATTGCATAAAAACTGGTCGGGTCAACCTCGGTTGGTTTCTCTTCACCCAGCCAGCGACGCAGAGGCTCAGGCAAATGTTCGGTCAGGAAAGTCTCGCCGTGAGTCAATTTGCCGCCCTGATCGCTGGTCCAGATCATCAAGCCGACCGTTGCCAACAAGGCGACCGCATAAGCACTTCGCTTCCAATGATAGAAAACCCAGCAGGCGAGGCTCGCCGCCGCAAGCGACACGCCGCCCCACATGTGCCGCGTGACGAGTGGGCCTTCATAGCCTCCACTCCAGGCCAGTAGCCAGTCCAGCCAGGCGGATGCGATGGCCGCAAGCGTTGCCAGTCCCAACACAAACCCCGCTGCTTGACGGAGGTGCCGGCGCTCTCGAGCCAAGGCGGCGACTTCGAGCAGGGGCACAAGCAAGAGCAGCGCAATCGGGATGTGCACTGCCAGAGGATGGAAGCGGCCCAGGAACTGCGCCAGTTCGGCTCGCTGCTGGCCGTCGGGCGGGGCGTAGATCAACAGGATCAGCAAGGGAAAAATCGCGGCAACACCGACGCCCAGGATCCACGCGCGGACTCGAAGTGGCATGCGGGTTCCGTTACGTCCTGCGCAGGAGCGTGATTCGCCCGATCGGCAACCACTCGGCTACAAGGATGTCGCCATTGTGCAGAAAGATGGCGTCATGCGGCGTGATGAACTTTCCCGGCGTAAATTGCGCACGCAACTGGCTGCGGCGTGATCCCACTTCGCCATTCTCGGCCTTGCCATCCCCAGTTGGGCAACCACGTTGAACTCGCGATCGAGAATGCACACCTGGCTATCCAGATCGGGGCACACCATCCACTCACCCTGAGTGTGGAAATTGCAGGGCATTCGCAGGTGCGCCTCGTCTTTGATCGTTCGCAGATGAGTGCCGTCGAGTGTGAAAGTCTGAATGCGGCGGTTTCCCCGGTCGGCCACGACGAGCAGTGGCTTTTCTCCGCGTGGGTCCAGCCAGAGACCGTGTGGAGTGTCCAGTTCTCCATCGCCATGTCCAGGCTTGCCGACCTCGCCCAGAAATTTCCCCGCAAGGGAAAAGCGCAGCATGTGGCTCGAGCCGTAGCCGTCGCCCACATAAAAATCACCATTCGGAGCGAAAGCGACATTGGTGGGCACGAAATCAATCGGCCGCTCCATATAACTCGCGTCTTCTCGGGGATAGCCATGCACCCAAGTCACTTCACCCGTGAGCGTGGTTTTTACCACCTTGCAACGGTTGATGTCGCAATGATAAAGAAATTCTGTCTTCCCCTCGCGGCGCAGTTTCAGCCCATGCGCTCCACCACGAAACTCCTCCCCAAAGGCACGAACGAAGCGGCCTTTCTCGTCGTATACGACGATCGCCTCGCCGCGCATACTCGACTTGTGCACGGTGTGACCAACGTAAATTTGACCCTGCGCATCCTGGCAGAGTCCGTGCGTGTCTCCCCAAACCATTCCTTCGGGCGGCACCAGCCAGTCGTGGACACATTCGTAAGTATGCGGTCCGGAACCAAGCACGGACAGGCGAGTGCCGGATTTGTCAGAAGCTTGAATGTAGAAAGGTGGCAGCGTGGCCGCCAGGCCGGCAGCGGAACATGCAGTCAGAAACGATCGGCGAGTTTGTTTTTTCATAGCGGCAGAACAGACTAACTCAAAAGACCGGGTACGATCTTCGCCGGAATCACTCCGGTGAATTTCTGATCCAATCCTTGAAACTTGAACGTGAGCTTCTCATGGTCAATGCCCAAGAGGTGGAGCAGTGTGGCGTTAAAGTCACGCACATGCACCGGGTCGCGAACAATGTTGTAGCAGTATTCGTCCGTCTCCCCATAGGCGATCCCCGGCTTCACGCCGCCGCCTGCCAGCCAAACGGTGAAGCAGCGCGGATGATGATCGCGCCCGTAGTTTTCTTTCGAAAGGCCGCCCTGACTATAAACCGTGCGCCCGAATTCCCCACCCCAAATGACCAGCGTGTCGTCAAGCATTCCACGGCGTTTCAAATCGGTGACGAGCGCATAGGAGCCACGATCGGTAGCCGCGCATAGTTTGGGTAACATGCCAACACAATCGCCATGCACATCCCAGCCGCGCTGATAGATCTGCGTGAACCGAACTCCGCGTTCTGCCATTCGCCGGGCAAGAAGGCAATTGTGAGCGAACGTGCCCGCCTTCTTTGCCTCTTCGCCGTAGAGGGTCCAGGTGCTCGCAGGTTCGTCGCGCATGTCCACCAGTTCGGGCACCGATGTTTGCATGCGGAACGCCATCTCGTACTCCCGGATACGGGCGTGAGTTTCCGGGTCCCCGAGATCCTCGTAAGTAAGCTGGTTGATGGCGTTCACGCTGTCCACCAACGCACGCCGCGTCGCGCTGCTCATGCCGTCAGGGTTGTCGAGATACAGCACCGGAGAGCCTTCCGACCGAAAAGCCACGCCGGAATACTCGTTGGAGAGGAACCCGCTGCTCCACAATTTCGGAGAAATCGGTTGCTGATTGGAATGCGGAATCAAAGCGGAGTTGAGCACCACAAAGGTTGGAAGATTTTCATTCATACTGCCCAGGCCATAGGACAGCCATGCGCCCAAGGAAGGTTTGCCGGGAACCATATTGCCCGTGTTCATCAGAAGGATGGCGGGCTCGTGGTTGATCGCGTCAGTCTTCAAAGAATACACGAGCGCAAGGTCATCCACCATTTTCCCGGTCCACGGAAGCAGGTCGCCCACCCAACGCCCCGCTTTACCTCGCTGCGTGAAGCCCCAATGAGACGGGGCAATAGGAAAGCGGGCCTGGCCGGCCGTCATGCCGGTGAGCGCCTGATTGCCACGAACGGAATCGGGCAGATCTTTGTCGTAAAGCGCGCCGAGCCCGGGCTTGTAATCCCACATGTCCATCTGCGGAGGCGCGCCCGACATGAAGAGGTAGATGCAGCGCTTCGCAGCGGGCGGAAAGTTCGGCAAACGCAACGATTCAGGCCCGGGCAGCGCGGGTTCAGCGGCACTCGCCACACCGCCGAGCAGTCGGTCGCCCATCAGCACAGCTAGTCCCGCCCATCCCAGCGTTTTGCCCATCCGGCCAAGAAAATGCCTGCGGCTTGCGAGACGAAGCCATTCATCCCGCAGCGACTTCGGTACGGGCAGATCGTAAACCGACGGGCCTTCGCCATGATTGTCGCAACAAACATGTCCCGGCAACGGTTTCTTCGTACTCATTTGTTCACCACCGAATCCAGATTCAGAGCCGCGCTGGAAACCACCATCCAGGCTGCCAGTTCTGGCGCCGGAATGGCCCTATCCACTTTACTCTCGCCCACATTCAACAGCCGCACCGCGGCCGCTGGGTCCTTGGAGTAGGTCGCCCGGAATCTTGTGAGCGCGCTTTCGAGAACAGTTTTTTCTTTGGAACTCCAGTCACGCGCGAGCAATACCTGACCCAGGTAGTCCAGCCGGGCATCCACCGTTGAAGATTCGTGAATCACGCGTTCCGCCAGCTTGCGCGATGCCTCCAGCCGCAACGGTTCGTTCATCGCCACCAGTGCCTGTAACGGAGTATCCGTTCGCTGGCGGCGAGTGCATGCTGCGTCACGCATCGGAGAATCGAAAGTGTCCATGTCGGGCATAGTGGCCATGCGCTTCCAGAATGTGTAGAGGCTCCTTCTGTAGAGTGCGTCGCCGTGGTCCTGCACATATTTTCGCGTGTTGCTGGCGTCGTGGCTTCCGTCCCAGATTCCGGGTGGCTGATAGGGTTTCACACTGGGCCCGCCGAGCTTCTCCACTAGCAGGCCGCTGGCCGCCAGGACGCTATCGCGCAGCATCTCGCTATCCATGCGGAATCGTGGTCCCCGGGCGAGGAGACGGTTCTTCGGATCCTTTTCGACAAGCTGCGGAGTTACACGCGCCGACTGCCGGTATGTCGCAGAGAGAACCAGTTGCCGGTAAAAGCGTTTCACATCCCAGCCGCTATCCCGGAAATCCACCGCCAGCCAGTCGAGAAGTTCCGGATGACTTGGGCGTGCGCCCATGACGCCGAAATCCTCGGTAGTTTCCACGATCCCCGTGCCGAATATTTCCTGCCACATGCGGTTCACCGTTACCCGCGCGGTCAGCGGGTTGGCGGAGCTCACCGCCCACTCTGCCAGCCCAAGCCGGTTCGGGGGTGCACCCGCAGGCAGCGGTGGCAGAAAATGCGGCACTCCGGGACGCACTCGCTCCGTGCGCGCGTTGTAGACTCCGCGGGTCAACATATCGGCATAGGCGAGTCCGGGAGCCTCCTCGCTGACTAACGTGACATCGCCATCTTTTGAAAGCCTATCCAGTTCGCTGTTAAGTGCGGGCAGTTGCGCCGTCAGCGAGCGCGTGAGTTCATCGCGCTGCGCAAAATAAAAATCGCTTACAACTTTGAATTCATCGTCCGACCAAGCGGAAAGCGGCTTTTGGACAATCTCCGCCGCATAGTCCTCGAACGGGACGCGTGCCGCTTCGTCGGAAGCCAGCTCGCGAGCATAGAAGCGAAAGTCCTGAAACGCCGACTGCCGCAGCGGGTCGGCGTCCGGAAACATCCGTCCGAAGGTCATGGGCGCTGACGTGCGCACCGTGCCCTCAAGCTTGTCTTTGACTACCTTCAACTCCTGCGCCTGGCCGTCGATGTAAAGTTTCATGCCACTGGCTTTGCCTGAGCCCGAGTAGGACGCAGTGATGTGGTTCCAGCGCCCCTCGATCAGAACCTTCTCTTTTGTCTCAACCGTGATGGCGCTCTGCGGAAACTTGTGGGCGAGCGTGAATGCAAGTTTGCCCTCGCGGATCCGAAGCTGCCAGCCCCGCGAGTCCTCTTTGGCATTGGCACGCGCCAGAATTACGCCGTCGGGCTTTTTTTTGTCTTTGGATTCGAGCGGCCGCAAGTCGGGACGCAGCCAGAAAGCGACGGTGAATGGCTGGGGTCGTTCGACGTCGCCGACATCCGGCAAATCGAGCCGGGTGGTCGTGTCCATTCTCATATAAGGCCAGAGCCAGATTCCCTCGCCCCAGATCACCGGACTCTCAGTCGCAGAAATATTTTGTAGCTTGGCAGCGGGCGCCGAGTTGACGAAGGTCACCCCCTTTTGTTCGTCGAAACGAAAGCGTGCCTGCAATCCCTCGGTGCTGGCCGGCAGCGGCCGTGACTTGGATTCCTTCAGCCAGGTGGCCACAAGCTCGCGCGCCCGTGCGCGACGCTGACTGATCTGATTTTCCAGCGCAGAACGCTTTGCCAGAATCTGCTCGTAGGCCGCGCGATTGTTTTCCTTTGGCACACGAATGAACGGAGGCCAGTCCTGCCGGTCATCATTCGATGGATTTTCCGTCAGATTGTTGAAGAACGCGGTGAGCCGATAGAAATCCTCCCGCGTGGTGGGATCAAACTTGTGATCGTGGCAGACCGCACAGCCCGTGGTGAGACCTAGAAACGCCGCTCCAAACGCCTCCGCGCGTTCGCGCTTGTTATTCACGCGCAGCTCTTCGATCAGCGCTCCCCCCTCCCCCGAACTGATGCCGGCACGCAGAAACGCCGAAGCGACCAGCGTGTCCAGGTTCTTTGTGGGCAGCATATCTCCAGCGATCTGTTCCTTCACGAATTGGTCGAACGGCTTGTTCTGGTTAAAGGACTTGATCACATAATCGCGATAGGGCCAAATGCTGCGGAAATTATCCAGGTGCAGGCCGTGAGTGTCGCCATAACGCGCGACATCCAGCCAGTAGTGGGCGCGATGCTCGCCGTACCGCGGGCTCGCCAGCAGCCGGTCTACTACTTTCTCGTACGCATTCCCGGATCCGTCCGTCACGAACGCTTGCACCTCTTCAGGAGTGGGAGGAAGGCCCGTAAGGTCGTAGGTGACGCGTCGAATCAGCGCTGGCCGGTCGGCCTCGTCCGAGGGCGTCAGCCCTTCTTTCTCCAGGCGGCTGAGGATGAAACCATCAATCGGGCTTCGCGCCCAGCGATGATTCTTTGTGGCTGGAATCTCCGGGCGTTTCGGTGCAATGAAAGACCAGTGTTCCTCGTAGGCCGCACCTTCTTTCACCCATCGGCGCAGCAGCGCGATCTGCTCCGGCTTGAGGGTTCGGTGTGCTTCAGGAGGAGGCATCCGCTCTTTCGGATTGCTCGACTCAATTCGCCGCACCAGTGGACTCTTGTCTGGATTTCCCCGGACGATCGCCGGACCAAATTTTTCGTGGGGCGCGAAGGCGAATTCCCGACGGTCCAGGCGCAACCCGGCCTTCCGTGCTCCTGGATCGGGCCCGTGGCAGGCATAGCAGTTTTCCGAAAGAATCGGTTGGATAGTCGCATTGAACGACAATCTTCTGGGACTGAATGTGGTCGCCGCGTAGTGGGCCATCCACCAGGTCGCGGCGATGCCGAAGAAGACAGCAACAGCAACAATCCGGGAGGAGCGAAAGCGAGCCTTCGGTTCCTCTTTCCTCATCGCTTCTCTTCCTTTGATCACCGCCCGCTGTCCCACCGTCGCGTGACAGGCGGGTTCAGAGCTTCCAAGAGATAGTATGCCCCGCCACTCACCCTAGGGGAAGCTGATGCGATCCCTGCCAGGCTGATCGATAGCTGCACGACGAATGTCGATGGCATCATGCCTAAGATGATTGCGTTCATCCTTTCGGACGCTACTCTTTGTCAAGATATTCACCGGGCACATCATCTTGCGGCACCTCGTGCGTGCGAACTTCCTTTTCGTCGGAATTCCCTGCCTGTTCCACGCCGATCACGGCGTCGGCCTCGAACGCATTTCCTTCCTCGATTAACTCGTCGACGCTCTCCGAATCCGCGGTTGGCAGGCGAGACAGGCCCTGCAAATCCCCGGACTGTTCGCCCGAACGCGATCCCGGACCTTGCGGCGAAAAGGCCGGCGAACCGGTGCGCCCTGTTTTCTTCAGGGTCTTTTTCCTATTCTTGCCTGCGGCCTGGCGTTTCTCCGCTCCCTTCGGGGCAGATTTCTTTTTTGCCAATTTCTTAGGAGGTTTCACTGCCTTCGTCGTTATTGCCCTCTTGCGGGCAGTTTTCTTCGGCTTCGCGGATGTCTTCCTGGTCTTCTTCTTATTCCTAGTAGTCATGCGCGTGAGTCTAGCACCGGTGCCTGCGTCACGGCAAAACGGACCCAGGTCTGTTCGCAGTTATATTTCTCAGCTGCGCACCATAAGCCGTCGAGGAGAATGCGATGGAAAGAAAAAGCGGGCCAACCACAGCCAGGTCCAGAAGGAGATTCAAAGCACGTTTCACGAAAAGCTCCTTCCGAGTTAACCGCTTTGGTCCTACAGCATCCCGGTGCGGGATCAACCAAGGATACGCTCCGTGCAGGCGGTCTGCACGGAGCTCTTGTTTCGAGCCATTTCAGCGATGCTTGATGAAGTCTCCGGTTTGCAACTCGGCCATGGCCTGCCGTAGCTGCTCCTGCGTGTTCATAACGATCGGTCCATACCATGCCACCGGCTCTTCGATCGGCTTGCCCGATACCAGTAGGAAACGAATCCCCGCGTCTCCGGCCTGGACAGTGATCTCGTCGCCACGGTCGAACAGCACCAGCGAGTGATTTCCAACGTCGTACACCGGCGGCGCATCGGGCTTCTCAACGTGCTCGATCAGAACCGCGCGGGGGCTCGAGGAATCGCGGAAGGTGCCGGAGCCCGCGAACACGTATGCGAAAGCATTTCGCGTGGTCTCGACCTTCAGCCGCTTCCGCTGTCCCGGGGCAACCGAGACGTCGAGATAATTTGGATCGGCGGCCACGCCTTCTACCGGCCCTCTCTTACCCCAGAACTCGCCGCATATGACGCGTACGCGAGTGCCGTCATCGTCGGTGACCTCAGGGATCGCACTCGCCGGAATGTCTTGATAGCGCGGATCAGTCATCTTCAGCGACGCGGGCAGGTTCGCCCACAGCTGAAAGCCGTGCATGCGCCCCTGGGGGTCGCCTTTCGGCATCTCCTGGTGCAGAATGCCGCTGCCGGCTGTCATCCATTGCACGTCTCCCGCGGCCATTTTGCCTTTGTTGCCCAGGCTGTCGCCGTGTTCGACCGAGCCAGCAAGCACATAAGTGATCGTTTCTATTCCTCGGTGAGGGTGCCAGGGGAATCCCGCCTTGTAGTCGTTCGGGTTGTCGTTGCGAAAATCATCCAGCAGGAGAAAAGGATCGAAATCCTTCGTCTTGCCGAACCCGAAAGCCCTTTGCAGCTTGACGCCGGCGCCCTCAATCGTGGGCTTCGGTTGAATAATCTGTTTTACTGGGCGGAGTGACATAACTCTCCTTCCTCTTTCTTGTTGCGCCGGAGCAATTTCGTGCCCCGCGCGAATCTGTTAGGCCTTTACGAACTGAACGTCCAAGGTGATGGTCACCTCATCTCCGACGAGGATGCCGCCGGTTTCAAGCGCCGCATTCCAGGTCAGACCAAAATCCTTGCGATTAATCTTAGTAGTCGCCGATACCGCCACTCGGGTATTGCCCCAAGGATCCTTCGCCGACGGAGTCGGCCCTTCGACAGAGAAGACCACCTTGCGCGTGATTCCATGAATCGTCAGATTGCCTTCGACGGCCAGTTCGCCGTCTCGGACACGACGGATGCCGGTTGACTTGAAAGACAAAGTGGGGAACTTCTCGACGTCGAAGAAGTCGGCGCTCTTTAGATGCGCATCGCGCTGTGGATCGCGGGTTTCGATCGAAGCCGCTTCGATCGTGGCCTCCACATGCGATTTGGTGAGGTCGGATTGATCCAGCGTCAACGCTCCTGTGACCTTGGGGAACTGCCCCTTCACATTCGAGATCATCATGTGTTTGACCTTGAACTCGGCGACCGAGTGAACTGGGTCAATGTGCCAGGTGGTCGTGGCGGTGGAAGTCTGCGGTGTAGTCAATGTGCTCATGGGGGTAATCCTTTCTCCTGTTTTAGATGCGTTACGACGATAATCGTTGCAACAGATATAAAGCCCAAGAAATCAAGTCACTGCACTGCACTGCGGGCCGCGTGCAGGAGTTCGGTCAGCGCTCGAAGCCGTTCCCGGCCCAGATGGCCCAGTTGCCTGCGGTGGGCTTCCTGCACCGGTTCATCGAGACGACCCAGAAGCTTAAGTCCATCCGGCGTAATCCGTGCCATCACCATTCGCCGGTCTTTGGTTTCACGGCAGCGAGAGATCAGGTTGCGCTTCTCCAGGCGGTCTAGCAGGCGGGTAATGTCCGGATCGCGCGTAATCATGCGGCTGGCAATCTCTCCGCACGGAAGGCCGTCCGGCGACCCCCGCAGGATACGGAGCACATTGTATTGGTTCGCCGAGAGGTCCTCGTTCTTGAGAAGCGATACTAGACCCCGCGTCAGCATGTCGGTCGTGCGCAGCAGGTCGAGGAATACGGCCTCCTCGGGACAGTTCAGCCGCCGCTTGCCTGGTTTTTGATCAACGCCCGTCATCTGTTGCAATACTAGTCGTTATAACGACTATTGTCAAGACGCATGATTCGGGGCTACCCTAGCCTGCTCTGCGCACTGCGCCCAAGGCCCAGGCCAAGCCATTCAGAGGGAAGTGAGCACAGTAGTTCCTCCTGAGCAGGGTTGATTCTAGGCGTCCGGAATCACGTTCGCGATCTGCAGCCGTTCTTCCGGTGTCAGCCCTACGAACTCGAATCCGGAGCGGATGTTCGTGTGCCGCACGACGGCGACCGCGGTAAGCGACTTTTCCCACAGGCGCAGATCAATCGAGAGCGTGTCCCCGACATGCACATCGCCTTGAACGATAGCTCCCAAACCGCCTTCCCCAATATCGAGGCTGATGCCTCGCGTTGCCCGCACGCCACTACGGCTTAGGTGACGGAGCGTGAGCGGAACGCTGAACAAGGTTCTGGCATGTCGTCGGAAATGATCGTTCGCATCGTGCGGCTTGATAGTAAAATCAAGATGAGCCGGCATAGCAGTCGCCTCCTTGCGGCCACACTCCACAGACAGGGAGTTGGGACACCGACACCGGGCGCAACTTGGCTCTTTCGTCCGTTCGTGTTGAATCCCGTGCGTCCGAGCGCGAGCTTGCGGCTGCCCACTGGAACGCCCCGCGATTTGTGGATCGCTACCTCTGCCATCGGTCCGGCTCAAAAAAACTTTAATGGAAGGCGGTCGAGGTTTCCCATAGAAGAAATGCTTACGTCACTTGCGGCAATGCGATGAGAGAAGTGCAATGAGAGAAGAAGTCTCGCGAGTATTAAGAAATTTTAGGCGCAAATGCAGCCTTACTGATGTCACCCGCGACTTATCGCTTCGAGCGTGGCGCCTCTTATCGTGGCGCATGTCCCGACTGACCTGGCTTTGCCAAGTTCAGCTTCAGCTCTCCCAGAATTCCGGATGGCAGGGGCTGCAGGTTTCCCATGTCTTGCGGGGTGAATCGTTCGCCATATCTCTCATTGAGTAAACGATAAGTCGGAGCCGCGCGGCCAGCCAACGAGTTGATCGCCGTATTACCAACAATGATACGCAGGCTGTTTTTTCCCGCAGTCAGAAATCGAGTAACGTCAATCGTATACGGCGGACGCCACACCCAGCCTGCGCGTTCACCGTTGACATACACCTCGGCGGCTTCTCGAATGGGTCCTTCAAAATATGCTTTCATGCTGAACTGCGGTAGCGGATCCGGTTCTTGAATCGCCGTGCCGACTCCGAAATCAAGAACACCTTCACTTCCGTCGCCCAGGTCCTGGGCCGACACATCGAAGGTCCTTTCGTAGCTGACCCGACCCGAATAGTATTTGAAAGCCGGATCGTCGCTCCAGGAATGAAGTTGGGGCATGGCGACGGTTTGATTCGTTTCCTTGAATGTAATCTTCCAATCCCTCGTGAGATCGATCGTTTTTGAAGCAGCACCCATGATGCGAGGTCTTTTCCTTCCTTCAGGCCGAGTCGCAAGACCGCTGAATACGATCAGTCGTGACTCGTAGGGTTGCAAGTCCAGGTCGATGGCAGACGGGTTCTCCAACGGAGAGACGCTGCCACTGAACGGGTCCCACCATTCAGCAGTTTTGGCAGTACCACGAAATGTCGCATGCACGTGATGTGCCTGATTGCTGGTATTGGCAATGAAATACAAATCCCCGGCTTCGAGCCTGCGATGAATGAATCCGATGCGTGGAGTCCTGGGAGAAAGAACCACATCCGGAGCGAGATAGCTCGCGAGCGCAGCCCCAACCTGCGTCTCATCAGAAATAAAATGTCCCGCCGCCCCGTTCGCGCGGAACAAGTGTTGTGAAATCTCCCGAATTCGTCGGCTGGCTGCGTCTGCGTCCACGAAACCTGGCGCCGTGGAGGGCAAGCTATGAGCGGCAATCACAATTCCTCCGTGCCGCGCATATTCTTCGATCTTCTGATAGGTCGCGGATGGAAGCCGGTCAATGCCTGGCAGAATCAACACTGCATATGGGATGCCCACGCTATCGATCGCATCTGCGTCGATAAAGTCAAGATTGAATCCCGAGTCCAGTACCTGTGGAATCAGCCTGCTCACCAATGAATTTTTGTCGAGCGCTTCATCCATGCTGAAATTCGAACCCGCCGTGTTGAATCCGCCTTTGCTAATCACTGGTTTCGTGGAATTGCTTTTCACTGAAAACGTCGACCAAATATCATCATTAGGCAGCAGCAATGCCACATCATTCGCAGGCTTTCCTTGCCGAAGCGCGAAGCTAACCCGTTGCAGGTAACGAGCCAGATCCGGCATCGCAAACGACCAGGGGTTGTGCGCGTTGAGCGCGGCCGCAGCGTACATTCGCCATCCCGGCTCGCCCGCTTCTTGGGGTGAATAGGGCCAACCGTGCCCCACCAACTGGTTGATGCCCTGCAGGAAATGCAGATCGGCTTCTGCCTTCAAGTCCAGAGGCGTCCCTCGAAATGCGGGCGAGTGCAACCACGTCCAGGTTTCCGATGAGATGACGGGTCTGCCAAAAAGATGCCCTGCCGACGCCGCCCACCGCACATCGGAAAACTCCCGCCACATCATCAATGATGCCTTGCCCTCACCTTCCGGAAGATCCTGGTACCGGTTGCTCGAGAGCGTGACCGGAGGATATCCATAGGTCTGCGACCGAAATAATGTTTTGTGCTGACGCGCCCAATCATGGATCGGCACAAGAAAGCGCTCATTGGCCAGATCGGTCAGCGTTCTACCCCAATCATGGCGAACGGATGCAGTTACCGGTCCAACGTCGCCGATCAGCGCCGGCAAATAAGGAGTTAGATCGTAGCCGCGTCGCGCCCGAAACTGCTCCATCAGGTCCCCGGTCCAGTTCGATCCGTAATCCTCCAGGCTGTCGCTGAAGACTGCGTAGGGCGGCTGGTCGCCAAAAGCCCGCATCAATCGATCTCCCACGGCGTGCAGATGAGTCTCAATCGCGTTTCGATCATAGTGGTCGAGCACGAAACCCTCCGCGCCAATCGCCGCACGTTTCACCGTCATTCCGGTGCGACTTGCTATAAAGAAAACCGCATCGTGCTCAACTTCCACTGGCGGAAATATTTGCAAACGGCCGTTTGCGATGGCCGAAACTTGTCTCGCGTCGCGCAATGAAGCGTCGCCATCTCTCACTGGAGCCAGAAAAACAGCGATCAGGCGCTCGCCCATCTCGATGTCGGGAACCGCGATCGAGTCTGTCCCCTTCGCAACAGGAATCGTTTCCAACCGCAGCGCGCCCGCGGCTTGGGTCACGGGTATATGAGGGCCTCCAAAAGGCCAGCCGCTACCTAGAGTGACGTCAACGCGCAATCCAAGGTCTTTGGCTGCCTTGGCGGCAAAGCGAATCGCAGCGAGATGTTCGTCCGACAGAAATCGCTGATTGTGGAAGCCAGTGGTTCGATCGCCGGACGCTTGATCGCGAGGCATTAGATCGCCGGGCATCAGATCCTCGAGCGCCGGATCGCCCGGCGTGGAATCATCGAGCGCAAGTGGATACAGCGTGGCGATTTCAACTCCTCCAATGCCCTCCGCCTTCATCTGTTCCAACTCGTGCTGTAACTCGGGCTTCGAGACCGCCGGCCCAAACCACCACCACCGCACCATGATTCGGCAGTCATCCGGAGGATTCGCAAATGTCCGTTCTAATGCCGTTAATTCCCCATCTTGCTGCGCGGCAATTCTGGGAATTTCTGCGAACCAGGTAAGAATAAAAACAAGGAGTACGACTTTGCCTTTGAAAATGCGATCGCGCATATCCAACCTTCTTTCAGATGTAGCTCCATCGTCATCTCGGTCGAAATCATCGTACAACTTCGAAGTCAGACCGGGGTATTCAGACCGGGGATGACGAGGAGAGTCCCACTCTCGACTAAACCCACTCTCCGCGCTCCCTCCTTCCCGCCGAAACTCGTCTTACCCCTAAGACTGAAGCAGAGTTACAGGCAATACCGGATGGACTTCCGAATTTACGGACTCTAGCGTCATCTATATGCGTCCTCAAGCAGTCGTGTGACCACAGAAAGCGAGCAGCACGAAATGAACTCAACCAGTTCTAGGTTGTCACGACAGATGTTGACCCTGGGTTTAATGTTGATGGTTTTTGTCACCATCAATTTGGGTTGGGCCGATGACCAGTCTGATATTGCTAAACGTCTTGAGGCGTCCGCGAAGGTGCTCGATGACGTCATGGCTACGCCGAACAAATCGATTCCAAAAGGCGTCATCGAGCGCGCGCAATGCGTCGCCGTTTTTCCGGCAATTGTCCAAGTTGCTGTCCTCGTCGGCGCCAAGCACGGAAAAGGCTTTGCCACTTGCCGCACTGCAAATGGTTGGAGCGCTCCGGCCCCGCTCACGGTCGCAGGTGGGAGTTGGGGAGCCCAGCTCGGAGGCCAGGAAGTCGATCTGGTTTTGGTCGTCATCAACGACAAGGGGATTAAGCAACTCGTGTCGGGCAAGATGAATCTGGGCACCGAGACCTCCGTCACTGCCGGTCCTACCGGGAATCAAGAATGGAAAATGAATGAAGATATATTGACCTACGCCCGAGCCAAGGGCGCGTTCGCAGGATTCAATCTCGCCGGCTCATCGATTACTGAGGATCAAGCCGACGTCCGCGCTCTACGGTAACAACCCTGTTTCGCTTGCCGACATACTGGGTGGCAAGGTGCAACCTCCAGCCGGCAGCCATCCGTTTTTGGAGACGGTAGCAAAATACGCCGGCCACATGAAGGCAAAAGACTGACACGCCAACCGCTCTCGCGTGTTTCATCTCAACACCCGACGATCCTCCCGCTCTTTAAGATCGCTCTTTCAAATCACGCTTTCAAGAATCGAGGAAAACGGAGCATGGCAATGAAAGCCGCGGATGTTCTCATCGAAACTTTAATCGACTGGGGTGTCGACGTCGTGTTTGGATTGCCCGGCGACGGCATCAATGGGCTGATGGAATCGCTCCGCACCCATAAAGACCAAATTCGCTTCGTCCAGGTCAGGCACGAAGAATCCGCCGCGTTTATGGCATGCGGATATGCGAAGTTCACCGGCAGACTCGGCGTATGTCTGGCAACCTCGGGCCCCGGCGGAATTCACCTGCTGAACGGCCTCTACGACGCCAAAATGGATGGCCAACCCGTGCTCGCGATCACTGGCCTCCAATTCCACGACCTGATCGGAACCTACACCCAACAAGATGTCGCCCTCGACCGCCTCTACATGGACGTGGCCACCTGCAATGAACGCATCATGGGGCCGACTCATGTCGAAAATATAGTCGATCTCGCCGTACGCATCGCTCTTTCCTACCGTAACGTAAGTCACATTACGTTTCCGGTCGACTTCCAGGAAATGGAGGTGAAGAAGCGGCAACGCTCCAAGCGCAACATTCCTCACCACACTTCCCGCGCCGAAGCCGAAGGCGCCATGTTGGCTGACCCGTCGGATCTCGACAGCGCTGCAGAAATCCTGAATGCCGGCAAGAAGATTGCCATCCTTGCCGGTCGCGGCGCTCAGCATGCCACCGTGGAACTCGAACAGACTGCAGAGATGTTGGGTGCTCCTATTGTGAAGGCTCTGCTCGGTCGCGACGCCGTTCCCGACGACAGTCCATACACCACCGGAACCATCGGCTTGCTGGGCACGCGTCCGTCCCAGGAAGCAATGGAAAGTTGCGACACTCTGCTCATGGTGGGAACCTCTTTCCCCTATCTCGAATACTTGCCCAAGCCCGGCGATGCCAAAGGGGTCCAGATCGAACTTGATCCCAAACGCATCGGTCTCCGATTTCCGGTTGACGTCGGATTGGTGGGCGACAGTCGCCGCGTACTCCGTGAATTGTTGCCCCGCCTCAAGCGCAAAGAAAACCGAAGCTTTCTCGAGAAGGCGCAAAAAGGGAATGGAGGACTGGCGCAAGGTCATGAAAGAACGCGCTACGCGCCGCGATGTGCCGATGAAACCGCAGGTCATCGCCCACGAACTCGGCCAAAGATTGAGCGACAATGCGATCGTCAGCTGCGATAGTGGAACCATCGCGACCTGGTGGGCCCGCCATATTCCGGTCAAAGCGGGACAAATGCACAGTCTTTCCGGCAACCTTGCCTCCATGGCCAACGGCCTCCCCTACACTATCGCCGCGCAGATTGCCTACCCGAATCGGCAGTGCGTCGCCTTCGTAGGAGATGGCGGCTTTTCCATGCTAATGGCCGAGTTCGCGACAGCAGTGAAGTACAAACTTCCTATCAAGATCGTAATCGTCAAGAATGGCACGCTGGGACAGATCAAGTGGGAGCAGATGGTATTTCTCGGCAATCCGGAATTTGGCGTCGATTTGCACCCAATAGATTTCGCTGCGATTGCGCGAGCCTGCGGCGGCGAAGGTTTCACTTCGGAAGATCCGGCGGATTGCGGGCGCGTCGTCGAACAGTTCCTGAATGTTCCCGGGCCCGCCATTTTGCAGGCGGTAGTCGATCCTTTGGAACCGCCTCTCCCTCCCAAAGTGACCGCAGATCAAGCCTTGAAATTTGCCGAGTCGTTGGTTCGTGGCGAGCCGAACCGCAGCAAAATCGCCCTGACCGCGCTCTCCGACAAAGTTCGGGAGCTGGTGTAGAGAGGTGTTTTGAGCAAGAGAGAGTTTGGCGAGAGTCGGTATTGGCGCGTGCCGTCCAGCCGCACTCGTTTTCGTCGCCCTGCGGGAATGGGTTAATGTTTCAACGAGCTATTCCTGCCCGGAAAGCGACAACCGTCGATCCCGGTTTTCACATCCAAGCTCTCATGCACCAGCCGCCCCAGGAGCATGTCGTACCGGAAACATCGTCGGCACCGATCAGCATTCCTGAGGATCAGCAGTCGCTATTTCGCGAAATCCTTGAACTCCTGGAGGAGAAGGGCACTTCGTTTTGCGTAGCCGGAGCATTCGCGCTTCGCGAGCACACCGGCATTTGCCGCGACACCAAGGACCTCGACCTGTTTCTGACGCCCGCAAATGCTGCTTTGGCCCTTCGGCATCTCCGGGAAAAGGGTTTCGAGTGTGAAGTTCGTGATCCAGTCTGGTTGTACAAAGCGCATCGCGATGAGTTTTTCGTCGATCTCATTACCGGCATGAGCAACGCCACGATCCTGGTCGACGATTCCTGGATCGAAAACGCGAAACCGGCCTGCGTTCAAGGCGTGCAGACCAGGGTGTTGGCAGCGGAGGAACTCGTGGCCTCCAAGCTGTTTATTGCGCGCCGCGAACGTTTCGATGGCGCCGACGTTGTACACGTAATCTACGGAACGCGCGGCAAACTGAACTGGCAGCGCATTCTGCGGCGGGTGGGCGAACATTGGGAAATGCTTCTCTGGGCGCTCGTACTGTTTAGGTATTGCTATCCGGCGCAAACCCACTACGTTCCTAAAGATGTTTGGAGCGATTTGCTGCGGCGCTTTCAGGAGGCTATTTCCCGGCCGGACCCGAAGGCCAGCTTTCGCGGCAGCCTGGTCGATGACAAACAGTTCGCCATCGATGTGAATGAATGGGGTCTGGAAAATCTGATGGTAGAGTTCCGCGAGCGACGATTGAAAACCATGCCGGCGAATTGCAAAACGCTATGAGAATCGCAGCCACTGCCGACATCCACTTCTCTCCATCCCTGCACAACGTATTGCACGATCAACTGAGCAGGGTGCGCGACGAGGCGGACGTCCTGGTGCTGGCGGGAGATCTGACGAATTATGGCCAGCCCGAAGAAATGGAGCCGCTGTTGAATGTTGTCGTCCGCTCTCGAGTTCCAACCATCGCCGTCCTCGGAAATCACGACTACGAAAGCGGCAAGCAGGCGGAATTGATGCGTATGATGACAGCCGCCGGAATCAAAGTACTGGACGGAACCGCCTACGAGCGCGAAGGCGTAGGCTTCGCCGGCACCAAAGGTTTCATTGGAGGCTTTGGGCGCGGCCTGCTAACCGCCTTCGGTGAACCGGAAATCAAGCAGTTCGTGCAGGCCTCCATCGACGAGGCCTTGAAGTTAGAGCGCGCCATGGCGCAACTCCGTACTCCGAAGCGCGTGGTCGTGGTCCATTACTCGCCCATCTGCGCCACCGTTCAGGGCGAAGCGCCCGAAATTTTCCCATTTATGGGCACCACGCGTCTGGCCGAAGTTGTCGATCGTCATGGCGCAGACCTCGTGCTGCACGGCCATGCCCATCACGGACAATTGGAAGGAAAAACCATCGGCGGAAGCCCCGTCTACAACGTCGCGATCACCTTATTACAAGCCCAAACTCCGTCCGCTTCATATCGAGTCTTCGACATATAACCCGCAGCTCAAACTCTAGAGCATATCTACTGCATAAGCCGGATACCCGTCCGCCGTGCAATTCCTGCAAACTGAAGGACTGTGCAGAGTTTCTGATTCCGAATCGGTGACACACCGCAAGACTTATCCATGCTATCCGCCAAAACCCTGACGAAAGAAACGCGAGTGGGCGCCAACCGGCTGTCCGACGGCAGTTGGGAGTTCCTTCTATGGGCTCCCCAGGCTCGCTCCGTCAGCTTGCACCTGCTGCGCGGCGGGGGTGAATTCCTTCCCATGGAAGGGCTCGCAAACGGATACCATCGCGCTGTCCTCCACACCCTGGACCCCGGCGCTCAATATTTTTACCAGCTTGACGGCGACCGGGACTTGCCTGACCCAGCTTCCCGATACCAATCGCAAGGGGTACACGGTCCCTCCCAGGTCGTCGACCTGGATGCTTTCGACTGGACCGACCAAAACTGGCAAGGAATGAAGCTGGCGCGCAGCATCTTCTATGAACTCCATGTCGGAACTTATACCCCAGAAGGAACGTTCGATGCCGTAATCCGCCATCTCCCGGAACTCGCCGACCTTGGCATCACGACCATCGAACTGATGCCCGTCGCGCAATTTCCCGGTCCCCGAAATTGGGGCTATGACGGCGTCTATCTCTTCGCGCCGCAAAACACCTACGGCGGCCCGAGCCGCTCTCCAGGGATTAATCAACGCGGCCCACCATCAAGGCCTCTCCGTCGCGCTCGACGTGGTTTACAACCATCTCGGGCCGGAAGGCAACTACCTTAGTGCTTACGGGCCCTACTTTACCGATCGCTACAAACTCCCTGGGGTCAGGCCATCAACTTTGACGGCGTAGAAAGCGACGAAGTGAGGAGATTCTTCATCGAAAACGCCTTGTATTGGCTCGAGGACTACCACTTCGACGCGCTGCGCCTGGACGCGATTCACGGAATCTTTGATTTCGGCGCGTGCCACTTCCTCGCGGAGCTCAAGTCTGCGGTCGCTGACTTGTCACAGCGACTCGGCCGGCAACTTCATTTGATCGCCGAAAGCGATTTGAACGATTCTCGCATCCTGCGCGACCCCGAGCACGGTGGATACGGCATCGACGCCCAGTGGAGCGACGACTTCCATCACTCCGTGCACACCTTGCTGACCCGGGAAAATCTCGGATACTACTCTGACTTCGAAGGCATCACGCCTCTGGCTTCGACGCTGCGAGACGGCTGGTATTACAGCGGACAGCACTCCAACTTCCGCAAGCGCCGCCATGGCAACTCCCCCCGCGGTCTCTCGCCGGCAAAATTTGTGGTGTGCAATCAGAATCACGACCAGGTCGGCAACCGCGCCGCCGGCGAACGTCTCGCCAGCCTCGTGAGTTTCGAAGCGCTCAAGCTAGCCGCCGGAATCACTTTGCTTTCGCCGTTCGTGCCCATGCTGTTTATGGGCGAAGAATATGGAGAGCCGGCCCCATTTCAATACTTCACCAGCCACGGCGATCCCGAACTCGTCGAGGCCGTGCGTCGCGGCCGCCGCGAAGAGTTCGCCGCGTTTGGCTGGGAAGGCAGCGTGCCCGATCCCCAGGACGAACAAACATTCTCGCGGTCCGGCATCGATCATTCCCTGAAGGTAAAGGAACCCCACCGCACGCTCCTGCGCTTCTACCGGCAACTCATCCGCATTCGCGACGAGCAAGAATTGGGCACGTCGGCCGCGCGAATAGTTCGCGAACTCGGAGGGTGCGCGCTCCTATTAATGCGCCAAGGCGCTTCACGACAACTGGCGATGCTGTGCAACTTCGCCGAGTTTCCGGTCAGCTTGAACTTGCCCGACTTGGTCGGGGAATGGAATACGGTGATTCACTCGGCCGATGCCACATGGAATGGCCCTGAACAAAATCTCGCATCCGAGATAACACTATCGGCCGCCGGCGAACTGCACCTGTCGCCACAATCATTTCTGCTCCTCGAACGAATCCAACGCAACCCGGAGGCGGTGTGAAATACGTTTGCATCCATGGGCATTTCTATCAGCCCCCGCGCGAAAACCCTTATCTCGAAGCCATCGAGTTGCAGGATTCCGCCTATCCTTATCACGACTGGAACGAGCGCATCACCGCCGAATGCTACGCTCCCAACGCCGCTTCGCGAATTCTTGATTCCCAGAATCGAATCGCCAAACTGCTCAACAACTACTCTCAGATCAGTTTCAACTTCGGACCCAACTCTTCTGTCATGGATGAAAGACCAGGCTGCCCCCATTTACCAGGCATGATTGAGGCTGACCAGACGAGTGCGGAGACGATTTTCCGGACATGGCTCCGCTCTGGCGCAGGGCTACAACCACATGATCCTTCCTCTCGCCAAGCGCCGGGACAAAGTGACCCAGGTCAAGTGGGGAATCCGCGATTTTGTGAGCCGCTTCGGACGCAAGCCGGAAGGAATGTGGCTGCCCGAAACCGCCGTGGATACGGAAACTCTCGAAGTCCTGGCGGACAATGGAATTCAATTTACGATTCTCGCCCCGCGCCAGGCGCAACGTATGCGGCCAAAGAACAGCTCCAAATTCGAAGACGTGAGCGGATCCCGCATCGACCCCGCACGCGCCTACCTTGCGGAACTGCCATCGAAAAAGCGCATCAACTTATTCTTTTACGACGGCCCCATCTCCCAAGGCGTCGCCTTCGAAGGAGTACTGAACGACGGCAAACGATTTGCCGACCGCCTGATGAGCGGCTTCTCCGACTCCCGCCAGGGCCCTCAACTGGTTCACATTGCCACTGACGGTGAAAGCTACGGCCATCATCACCATCGTGGCGAAATGGCGCTCACTTATGCCTTGGACGAAATCGAAAGGCGAGAACATCGCCAAGCTCACCAACTACGGCGAGTTTCTGGAAAAACATCCTCCCAAGCATTTCGTCGAAATCGTCGAAAATAGCTCCTGGAGTTGTGTCCACGGCGTCGAACGCTGGCGCAGCGACTGTGGATGCAACTCCGGCGGACATCGCCTGGAACCAACAATGGCGCGCTCCATTGCGGGCCGCGCTCGACTGGCTGCGCGACAGGCTCGCTCCCATCTTCGAGTCGCGATTGCAGGAATATGTCCGCGACCCCTGGGCCACTCGCGACGATTACATCCGCGTCATCCTCGATCGCTCGGAGGAAACCCGCAGAGCATTTTTCGCCGACCACGCCATCCGCCCGCTTGAGCCTCACGAGCAAGTGACCGCCCTCAAGCTTCTCGAGATGCAGCGTCACGCTCTGCTCATGTACACCAGTTGCGGATGGTTCTTCGATGAACTCTCCGGCCTGGAAACGACACAGGTCATTCATTACGCCGGACGAGCCTTGCAACTCGCCGAACAAGTTTCCGGAGAGAAAATCGAGCCGGAATTTCTGCAGCATCTTGCAAACGCCAAAAGCAATCTGCCCGAACATGGCGATGGCGCGAAAATTTACGAGAAGTGGGTCAAGCCCGCGGTCATCGACATCGAACGCGTCGGCGGCCACTACGCCATCAGTTCATTGTTCGAGAGCTATCCCGACAAGACGCGCATTTACTGCTACGAAGTGGAACGCGCACGCTATTCGGTGGAAGCAGAAGGCAAGATCCGCCTGGCCACCGGCTGCGCGCGATTTCGTTCAGCGATCACCGAGGAATCCGCCGCTCTTGATTTTTCCGTGCTCCATCTTGGCGATCACAACGTGACCGCCGGCATCCGCTCCGCCGACGACCTCTTCCGAAGAAGATCAAAAGAAACTGGTCGCCGCTTTCGCCCAGGCCGACACCGCGGAAGTAATCCGTTTGCTCGACCAGGTATACGGCAAGAAGGTATTCTCTCTACGTCAACTCTTCCGCGACGAGCAGAGAAAGATTACGAACCTCATTTTGAACGAGTCCCTGAATTCGGCAGCGGCTGTGTACCGCACCGTCTTCGAAGGCCATGCTCCTCTAATTCGCTTCCTCAATGGCCTGGAAATACCGGTACCGAACGCCCTGAAGTCGGCTGCTCAGATCGCTCTGAATAGTCAGTTGGAGCAATATCTCGACGCGGCCAGACTTGGATCCCGACAGCATTCATGGCCTGCTGCGGGAAGCGGCGGCCAGCAAGATCGCTTTAGACTCGACCACTCTCGAATTCAAAGTCCGCAAGCGCCTGGAAAAGGAAGCCGCCGAGTTCGCCGCGAATCCCTCCGATCTCGCTGCTCGCCGAGAGGCTCATCAAGTTGCTCGACCTGATCGCTGCGCTTCCATTTCCCGTCGTGCTTTGGGAAGCACAAAATCGTCTGCTATCGACCCCTGGTCACCGCGTTTCAGCAAAACGGATGGCACTCTCCAGGCGCAGATCCGGTTGCGGTACGGCGTCACGAAGAGCTAAGCCGTTTGGCCTCGCAACTGCACATTCTGTTGCCTGAAGCGGAAGTGAAAGATGCCGCCTAAACGCTTGCCGTCGGCGACGTACCGGGTACAACTGAACCAGGACTTCCGCTTCGCGGATGCGGTCAAGATTCTCGATTACCTGCACGATCTCGGTATCTCAGATCTGTATGTATCGCCAGTTCTGGCCAGCCGAAAGGGAAGCGGCCACGGATACGACGTCACCGATCCCACGCGCATCAATCCCGAGCTCGGCAGTGAAGAAGACTTCGCCGCCCTGCAAAGCGAACTGCAAAATCGCGGCATGGGTCTGCTCCTCGACACCGTTCCCAATCACATGGCCGCCAGCGCCGAAAATCCCTGGTGGATGGATGTGCTCGAAAACGGCGCCCAGTCCGCCTTCGCCGCATTCTTCGATATCGAATGGCATCCCCACTCCCGCAGTCTCGACGGCAGAATTCTTCTTCCCGTGCTGGGACGTCCCTTCGGCGAGGCCCTCGATGCCGGCGAAATTAAACTCACATTTCAGGACAGCCGGTTCTTTTTTCAGTACTTCGATTCTTTGTTTCCCGCTCGCTCCCCGCTCCTATCACGCGATTCTGAATCATCGCTTCGATCGGCTGAAAGAAATTCTGGGCGAAGATTCGCCCGCCTTCCATGAATACTCCGGAATCATCGCGTCCGTGCGCGAGCTTGCCGGCGCGGATCGCCGGTCTGCGGAAACTGCCGCCGACCGCCGTTTGCGATTTGAATCCGCGCGCGACCGCCTGCGGTCGCTCATGACCAGCAGTCACGGAGATCGCGGCGTTTCGTCGAAGAAAATGTCAGCGAAATCAACGGCAAAGAAGGCGATGCCGGCAGTTTCGGCTTCCTCCAGCGGCTACTCGCGGAACAGAATTACAAGCTGGCGTTCTGGCAGAACCTGAATGAGAGCATCAATTATCGCCGCTTCTTCACCATCACCGATCTGGTGGGTGTTCGGGTCGAAGACCCGGTTGTATTCGAAGCGACGCACGGCTATATTCTGCGCTTGGTCTCGAAGAATCCGCTCGCCGGATTGCGCATCGATCACATCGACGGCCTGCGCGATCCGCTCGCTTATCTCAACAAGCTGCAAGAGCGCATGTTATCCGATGAGACTCGCAAGGAAGCGTCCTCATACGTGCTGGTGGAAAAAATCCTTGCCCGCGCAGGAAAGTCTGCCCGACGACTGGCCGGTGAGCGGAACCACCGGCTATGACTATCTGAATGAAGACAAATGGAATCTTCGTCGAGCCCGAAGGCGCGCGCCGCATCGAAGAAATCTATTCCACTTTCATCGGCCGCCGGCAGAACTTTGCCGACGTCGTCTATCAGAAGAAAAAACTAGTCATGAACACGCTTCTCGGAGTCGAGATGCGAACTCTGGGGCGGCAATTGGCCGAACTCGCTGCCCAGGATCGCTACGCGCGCGAGTTGAACCGCGAGCAACTAATCGACGCTCTGATCGAAGTCACCGCCTGCCTCTCCATCTACCGAACCTATATCCGCAGCATGGACCTACCTGCGCATGCCACTAAATATATTGAAGATGCCATCGCCGAGGCGCGTCGCAGGGCGCCAAACATGAGCTCCGCCTGTTTTGATTTTGTTCGCGAAGTGTTGTTGATCCTGAATCCTCCTCACGTTCTCGTCGATCAGCGCGAAGCGCGCCTTGCTTTCGTGATGCGATGGCAGCAGTTCACCGGTCCTATCGTGGCCAAGGGACTGGAGGATACTGCACTCTATGTCTACCATCCTCTGCTCTCGCTAAATGAAGTGGGCGGAGACCCGTGCCCCTCGGACGCGACGTCACTCGAAGAGTTCTACGCCTTCCTCGAGGGTCGGCAAACTCATTGGCCCGGCAGCCTTAACGCCAGTGCAACTCACGATACCAAGAGAAGTGAAGACGTCCGCGCCCGCCTCAACGCGCTTTCCGAAATGCCGGCCGAGTGGAAAGATCACTTAGAGCTGTGGGCGAAATCAAAACGCCCAGCACAAACAACACATCAAGAGTGAGACCGTCCCCGACCGCAATGAAGAATATTTTCTTTACCAGACGCTGCTCGGTGTTTGGCCGCTCGATCGCGAGGCTTGTGCGACCCTTCTGAAAAGAGTTCAGGATCACATCATTAAAGCCACCCGCGAAGCCATGGTGCACACCCGCTGGACACGCCCCAACCAGCCGCACGAAGACGCGCTTCTGCAATTCGTCGCCAAAATTCTGGCGCAAGACAATCGCGACTTCCTCGAAGATTTCCATCAGTTTCAGAAAAAGATCGCATATTTCGGCATGGTCAACGGCCTCTCTCAGACGTTGCTGAAAATTGTTTCACCCGGTGTGCCGGATTTTTATCAGGGATCGGAACTCTGGGACCTGCGCCTTGTCGATCCCGACAATCGAGGCCCAATCGACTTCAATAAGCGGGTGGCCGCGCTCGTCAGCCTCGCGCATGCCGACTCCATCCAGGCAGTGCAAACTCTCGTCGAGAATTGGCACGACGGCTGCCTCAAACTCTACTTGGTCTGGAAAGCCGTTCGCTTCCGCCGCGATCACGCCGATCTTTTCCTCGATGGCAACTTTATCCCACTGCAATCCGCAGGCTCGTATTCCCGCAACGTTACGGCATTTCTTCGCAGAAAAGAAAACTCATGGGCGCTGGCCGCCGTTCCACGATGGCTTTCGCAAATCCCCGCAAAAGAAAAGGAAGAGTTCGACTGGGGAGATACCGGGATAGTATTGCCGCCAGACTCGCCGGCAGAATGGGACAACATTCTCGCGCCCACGAACTTGCCATCGAAGAACGAAGCCGGCGAACACCGCGTTATGGTCGATACTCTATTTCGAGGCTTTCCTGTTGCCTTCTTTCACGCGCAAATAAACTAAAATCCCACGGGATCAGGACAAGCTTGCGTACTCTCCCTATTTGCGCGTCGCCGCATCAAGCTTCTGCAGCATCATCCCAATTTCCGGATTCGCCATAAAGTGATTCCATACCAGCCCACTCCGGTAGTTCTCAACCATCACCGCGATCGGCGCCTGGTTCAGTCCCATGTAAATCGGTGAAACCCAGTCCTGCTCAGGGTTGTAAGCGTCCCGCGGTCCGTAGATTTCCCAGAGTTGCGCTCCCAGATCCCGATAGTAGTGCTTGAGCGCCGCCATCGAGTACTCCGGAGTATACGGAAAAGACGCGAGTGCGCCCGTCAGCGTCAGAGTTCCATCGTCACTACGCGTGTCGGGCGCATGCGGCACGTACCCTTGAGGGCCATCGCTGGCAGTCAGGCCCCACGCATTCGGCCCGTATCCTTGAAAGTGTTTGGGATTGGCGATGCAATACGCTCGATTGATGAGCGCGATATTCCGGTTGTTCTCGAAATAAGAAGATGTATACCGGTCGTGCAAACGATGCGGATCAAATCCGAAGTACGAATAATGGATGAAGAACAGCGGACCGCCGGTTCCGACGCCTACGTCGAGTTTGATTCCATAGTAAGTGTGTCCGTTGCTGTAATGATCGCCATCCGCATTGCCGGACCATCCGGCCCGATAGCTGATCGCGACAGGAGACTGACTCGCCCATCCGGAGTAATACATATCGACGGGAACAGCGTGGGTTGGCGATGACATTGCTAACAGATAAGTAATCATCACTTCATTAAAACCGATCAACCGATGCTGGATTTGCCAGCCCCACTCCGCCGACCAGTGCCAGTAGAGAAAATCTCCAGGCTCCGGACCTCGATACCAATCCCACTCCACCGTCTCCCACAGTTGCGAGATGCGCCGGTAGAGATCGCGCTCCGCATCGCTCTCCCCGCGAAAATATTGCCGCGCGGCCAGCAGGCCTTCCATCAAAAACGATGTTTCTACCAGATCTCCGCCGTTGTCGAACATGCCAAACACCGGCAATGTCCTGCCCGTGTTGCCATCCATGTAGTGAGACCACACGCCGTGATAGCGTTGCGCGTGTTCCAGGAAGTCGACGATTCGACCCAGTCGCTCGACGCCCTGCGTGCGCGTAATGAAACCGCGCTCCACACCCACGATCAGCGTCGCAATTCCCATGCCGCTTGCGCCCGTCGCCACGATGCGGTCATCGCCAGGAATATTTTCCCGCGTCATTCCCGAGTGAGGATCGGCGCCCTCCCAGTAGTAACGGAAGCAGGCTTCCTGCAGCATCGTTAACAATTCGTCATCGCTGAATTCACGAGTCGAAGCGCTGGCCGCCGTCGAGAGGGGAGACAGTCGATATTGCCAGTCCGCAGCGGCGACTTTGTATTGCGCCGTGACCCCAGACTTTCCCAGGAAGTCCGAGTAGCGGGTCGTCCCCGGAAGTTGAATCCCGACTGCGTCGAACTCTCGGCCGTCGATCGACCGATAGATCACGTACCGGCCGAGCAGGGAAGTGTCCACCGGATCCCATCTCACTTCCACGTGCCGGTCGTAGCCCACGGCGCGGACATTTGCCGGAGCAGGCAGGGACGCCCCATTCGCGGGCACGTCGTCCCCCACCCGGATTTCATCGATAATCAGCGTGTGGCGCACTCCGTCAGCGCGCCCCTGATGAAAAATAATGTTTTGCAAATCCTGCGGCCGGAATTTATAGATCGAGCCCGTACGAAAGTCGGAAAATGGAATTCGCACCTGAACCCATCGCCCCGCCGGAATGTCTCCCGCAATGCTTCCCAGCGCTAGAGGTTCGCTAAAAGCACCGGGAAATTCAGCCACCTGCAGTCCTTCGCTCCGATTGGAGAGCACCAGCATCGGCAAATCATCCCCAGCAATCGCCTCCGGCGCGAAACACCAGAAATAAAGATTGTGCCCTTCAAGTTCCGGGTAGCGATTACGAAAGCCATTCACCCGGACCTCCGCTTCCCACCCTCCTCCCACCCGCGACTGCCACTGCAGGCGAAGCGCATTCGGCGGCGTCAGAAATGTTTTTGTCTCGACCGGAAGGCGCCGGTCTTTCAATGCAAGAGAACTCGAACCATTGGCCATGCCGTGGCTATAGAAATAAGAGTCGGACGTCAGACTATTATCGAAGACGGCGTGTCGATAATATTCCGTGTCGCCCAACGCGGCCGCGCTGAAACCAACCACCGCCAGGAAAGGGAGAAGAAGGATTCCCGGCGCGTGAATAAAACGCATGCCTTGTTTCACGATGTACATGCCTCGCTACCTCCGTGGCGTTAGTGCCGCGTCGTCTACGGCTCAATTTCCGCTTGCGCCGGTGACCCATGCGCCGAATCCGGGCTGATCCAAACATTCACCTTCGCCGCTTCGGCCGCGAACTGATTGCGATCGTTCCAGATCGCAAAATCTTCCGGCTTTAACTCAAACTTTACTTTCTTAGTTTCTCTAGCCGCTATAGAAATTGTCTTAAATCCTTTCAGCATGCGGACCGGCTCTGCAACGCTGGTTCCCAGAAGCTGAATATAAAGTTGCACCACTTCTTCCGCGGGCCGCAATCCAGTATTCGTTACCTCTGCCTCGGCAGTCATGGCTGCGGCCGCACCTGGCCCTGAGCCCTTATTCAATGCCGACGCCTTCAATCGTTGCGTGCTGATCGTCGTGCCTCCATACGAGAAGCTCGTATAAGAGCCGCCATAACCAAAAGGAAACTGCGGAGTGTTCTGTTCATCGATATACCGCGATAAATATCTGCTCGCCACATCGCTCGGAGGACGTGTGAGATCCATATCGCCGGCCGGGCGTCCAGTATTGAGATGGTTGTAATAAAGCGGCTCCTGACCCACGCTGCGCGGCCAACTGACCACCAGTTTCCCACTGGGATTTACATCGCCGAAAAGCGTGCGCACCAATGCTGGCCCGCCCGCAATTCCCGGCAGCCACGCCGCTATCACCGCCGGCACATGTTCAAACGCCCAGGGAAGAGTCAACGGCCGCCCGCTGAAAAGAATTAAAACGACCGGCTTTCCCGTACCAACAATAGCTTCCAGCAATTGCTGCTGTTTGCCTGGCAATCCCAAATGTGCGCGTGAAGCCGCCTCCCCACTCATCTCGGGAGCCTCCCCCAGCGCCAGAATAACGACATCGGCCTTTTGAGCTCCCGCCACCGCTGCCGCAATTTCCTCATCGGTACCGTCGAGAATGCCCACGCCCTTGAATCGCGAAACATGGCTCTCGCCCACTCGCTGCGCCAGCGCTGCCGCCAGCGGTGTGGCGCGGGCGCCCCCGCCCGCGTCTGCTTGCGGCGCTCCGCCCGGATTCGAAAAATCGTCGCCTAAAGGTCCAATCACGGCGATGTTCTCACTTCCACCCGCGAGCGGCAGCAGCGCCTTGCCGCCCGCCACACTCGCATTCTTCAGTAGCACGAACGACCGCTCCGCCGCAGTCTGCGCCAAGGCAATACTCTCCGGATGGTACAGCGCTTTCGGTGCCGCGCTTTCGTCCACATAAGGATGTTCGAATAATCCCAACGCCACTTTCACTCGCAGCACATGCCGCACCGCTTCATCCAATTCGGCTTGCGTCGCCTGCCCCGAGCTCACGATCTGTTGCAGGTTGTCGTGATACAGGCTGCTCACCATATCCATATCCACGCCCGCCAGGAAAGCCTTCCGCGCCGCCGTTGCCCCGTCGTTCGCAATCCCATGCGGAATCAGTTCGCCCACCGCATTCCAGTCGCTGACCACCAGTCCGCGAAATCCCCACTCTTTTCGCAAAACTTGTTTCAACGTAAACGGATTGGCCGTCGACGGCACTCCATTCAAAGAATTGAATGCGCTCATCAACGACGCCGTTCCCGCCTCCACCGCCGCATGAAATGGCGGCAGATAAAACTGTCGCAATGTATGTTCGGAAATCTCGGTGCTGTTATAGTCGCGCCCAGCCTCGGCCGCGCCGTACCCGACGTAATGCTTGGCACAAGCTGCGATGCTGTCCGGCGCGTCCAAACGCGATCCTTGATAGCCCCTCACATAAGCTGCCGCCATCGCCGAACCCAGAAACGGATCCTCTCCCGCGCCTTCCGCCATCCGCCCCCAGCGCGCATCCCGCGCGATGTCCACCATCGGCGAAAATGTCCAGCGGATGCCGTCGGCCGCAGCCTCCATCGCCGCGACGTGAGACGCCTTCTCCACAATCGACGGATCCCAAGTCGAAGCCAGTCCCAGCGGAATGGGAAATTCCGTCTTGAATCCGTGAATCACGTCGAGCCCAAACAAAATAGGAATATGCAGCCGCGATTTCTCCATCGCGATCTTCTGATATTTGTTGATCTCGTGCGGATCGACCACATTGAACAGCGAGCCGATCTGCCCCCGCGCAATCATGTCCTCATAGTCGGTCCGCCCCGTTCCCGGCCCGGTCGGTTGCCCGGCTGAATACTGCACTAGCTGCCCCACTTTTTCTTCCAGCGTCATGCCATGCAGAATCGATTCCACTCGGGCGTCGAGACTTTTGTCTGCGATCCCACCCCCCTGGCTCGGCGGCGCCGTCTGGCACAACGCAGCTCCGCTCACGACCGCGCATATTCCGCCCAACAAGAATGTGCTGAACATCATTCGCAGCAGAGCCGTGCGAGTTCTCTCCGGAAACCAAAAAAGAGTTTTCATGCAGGGCGCTAAGAACGGCACGGCGGGGCCTCCCTCGGGGTCGATTCCCATATCTATTACTAAATCGGGTTAGTAGGGCATCATCGCAATGTATGAAAACCTTTTTTCTTGCCAATGTCAATCAATATTGCGCGTGCATCTCATAAACATCCCGCTTGCTACCCCGATTCGTTTGTGCGAGACTGCGCAGCGTGACGACAAAAAAACGCGCCAAGGGCGCCGCGCGGACCGTGCGCACGGCGCCCAAACCGGTCAGCCTCAAAGAACTGGCGGAGCGCCTGGCACTTTCCCCCGCTACCGTTTCGCTCGTCATCAATCGCTCGCCCGTCGCCGATTCCATCCCCCAGGAAACCAAAGACCGAATTCTTGCCGCCGCCCGCAAATACAAATACCGGCCGAATTTTTTCGCCCGCTCCCTGCGCGCCCAGCGCAGTTTCACCATCGGCGTCATCGTTCCCGAAGTCAGTGACGGCTATTCCGCCTCGGTCATGAGCGGCGTGGAAGATCATCTTCTGCAGGAGGGATACTTTTATTTCGTCGTCAGCCATCGCCACCGCGCCGACCTGATCGATGAATATCCCCGACTCTTTCTTGAGCGCTCGGTCGACGGCCTGATCGCGGTCGACACTCCCTGGACGCTTTCGCTCTCCGTCCCCGTAGTCACCGTCTCTGGTCACAATCAAGTCAAGGGTGTAACCAACATCGTGCTCGACCACGTGCGCGCCGCCGAAGTTGCGCTCAAGCATCTGTTCCAGCTCGGACATCGCGACATCGCTTTCATCAAGGGACAGGAATTCAGCTCCGACACCGAAGTTCGTTGGTCAAACATACAGAAGGCTGCCCGCCAGTTGGGTCTCTCCATCTCTCCCGCGCTCATCTCTCAACTCAAAGGAGACTCGCCTTCCCCGCATCTTGGATATGAGGCCACCCGCAAGCTGCTAGCGTCGCACAAACCCTTCACCGCATTGTTTGCTTTCAACGACATTTCGGCGATGGGCGCCATCCGCGCACTCCGCGAAGCCAAGTTGCGCGTTCCCGACGATGTTTCCGTCGTCGGCTTCGACGACATTCAGAGCGCCGCCTACCAGAATCCGCCGCTGACCACGGTACGACAGCCGCTGCGCGAAATGGGAAGAATCGCCGCCGAAACCCTACTCCGCCGCATCCGCCGTTCCGCGTCAGATTCCCATGGCGGCGAGACCATGGTCGAACCCAAACTCATCATCCGCGAAACCACCTGCCGTGCTCTTGACCGCGTCCATCCCAAATAGAGGATTCGTCCAAAAGGCGTCTCCGGGAAGCTCCACTCGCCGACGGTTTCCAAAAAATAATCCCCAGCAAGTCACACCACACGCTCTGACCCGAGCCGCCAGATCATATAACAAAATCGTTAAGGCACGCGATCGTAAGAACTAGGGTTTCGCTAACGGGGTATCTCCTCATCTGCCCCTCGGAAACAATGTACTTGACTGTAGAAAATCACCCGTGCTATAAGCGCCCTTACTGCTACTAAAACGCTTTTCTAGCGTTTTCGTAAATGAAGCTCCACCCAACTGAAGTTTGAGCAAGTCTCGGAGGCCGTAATGAGCAGTTCCACTTCTTCTGCACTCCGCACCGTTTCGATGTTTGTTTGTATTCTCCTTTTCGCATCTCTGGCGCAGGCTCAGTATCGCGCTTCCCTCCGCGGAACCGTGACCGATCCCCAGGGCGCCGCGATTGCCGGCGCGACCGTGACTCTGGTCAACCCAGACACGAATAGCACCATGGTGTCGACCTCCGACAGCAATGGCATTTACAACTTCAACGGCTCTGTCGCCGGCTCCCTACCGAATCACCGCGGAGCACGCGGGGTTCAAGAAGAAAGTGCTTGAGCACGTGCAGATCATCCCCGAGCAGCTCAATTCGCTGGACCTGCGGCTGGAGGTGGGTCAAGTTGACGAGACCGTAACGGTGTCGAGCACAACCCAAGCGCTCGACACGGAAACGGCCACTGTGAGCGGCACCATCACCAGCAACCAGATCCAGCACATGCCATCGTTCAATCGCGACGTGTTTCAGCTGGCGCAATTGGCGCCCGGAGTATTCGGAGATGCTTCGCAGGGCAGTGGCGGTGGGTCCTTCGATTTGCCTGGAAACCAGGGACCGGGCGGGCCGGCGGCGGTGCTGGCGGAATTTTCGCAGACGGAGAACGGCCCGCAGATCCAGAACGGCGGCGGCCAGTATGAGACCAACAGCATCACCGTCGACGGCATCAGCACGGTGAGTGCGGTGTGGGGTGGCACCTCGGTGATCACGCCCAGTGAAGACTCCGTGGACGATATGAAGGTCGTTTCCAATAGCTACGACGCGGAGAACGGCCGGTTCAGCGGCGCGCAAATTCAGGTCACCTCCAAGAGCGGCAGCAATCAGCTGCACGGCAGTGCATTCTTCAAGGCGTCACGGCCGGGACTGAACGCTTATCAGCGCTGGAACGGCGTCGGATTCGAATAACCCAGGCACGCCGCAGTCGCGTGGGCTGAACCGCGACGAAAACCGGTTCAATCAATATGGCGGAAGTTTGGGCGGGCCCTATCTGGAAGAACAAGATATTTGGTTTCTTCAGCTGGGAGACCAGCCCGCTCTAGGCGGTCTACCACTTCGCAAGGCTGGTATGAAACTTCGCAGTTTGATTCCTCGGCCGCAACCTCAGGCAGTATTGCGGCAAAATATCTTTCCTTTCCGGGAGCTGCGTTTCTGCCAACGGAATCATTCGCGCGTACCTGTGCATCTGTCGGCATTGCATGGAAGGGGTGAACTGCGCACGTCTCCGGCGGGCTTGGACTTAGGTTCGCCCTTGAAGACCGGCTTGGGCAGGCAAGATCTGAGCTATCGGTGGCAACTCCAACACGCCTGGCGTAGGCGGCGGATTGGATGGCATACCCGACTTAGCGTATCTTCAACTCGCTAGAACCCGACGAAAACATCACAGAGTCAGTACAACGGTCGGGTCGACGCCGATCTCACTCAGAAGGACCGGCTAGGTTTCACGATTTACTGGGTGCCAGTAACAACTACGAATTACAACGGCACTGATCCGTCCGCGAAAATCTGTGGCATCACTCGCAGGTCAACGACGCCTACGCGCTGATCTGGAACTCATACGTTTTCACCCACTTTGCTGAATCAGGCGCGCGCCAATGCTGCTGGCTGGAGCTGGAATGAGGTTTCCACCAATCCGCAGGCGCCCTTCGGATTGCCGCAGGCCAATATCGATACCATCGGCAATTCAGTGGGCGCAACCCCCGCAACTCCTCGGTTCTTCGGCGCCAACGGACCGAGCAACCTCAACCAGTGGACTTACACCTACAACGATGTCCTCACCAAAATCATCGGCCGTCACAGCATCAAGGTCGGCGGCGAATTCACCCGCCTGTGCTTATTTGAATAACCCTGTCTATGCGGCCCGGCCCGGTTTTAATTTCCATAACCTATGGGATTTTGCCAATGACGCTCCCTATGGCAAGAGACCGGCCAGTTCGATCATCCCAACCGGTATTCCCTTCGCGAACCGCCAGGACGATCGCGAAAACATATGGGGCTTTTTTGTGCAGGACGACTTCAAAGTCCGTTCCAATCTGACCATCAATCTGGGCCTGCGCTGGTCTTACTTCGGAGCGTTTTACTCCAAGCAGAACAACCTGGACGTGCTGCAGTTCGGATCGGGCGCGAATCCACTGACGGGTTTGAACATTCGCGTAGGCGGAAATCTCTACACCCCGCAGAAAGGTAAATTTTGGTCCCATGGTTGGGTTCGCATGGCAGCCAAACAAGTATGAGGCAAGCTGGTGATCCGCGGGGGATTTGGCATCAATTACAACCAGAACGAAATCGCCATCACCGCGAATGGCACCGGCAACCCGCCCAATGCGGTCCAGGCAAGCTTTCACCTGCCCCTACCCCTTCACCGCTAATCCCTCCTGTGCTGGGAACGGAATCCTCTACCAAACCGCCAGGCGATATTCACTCGATCTTTGGATATGCACCCAACCTAAACACGATGAACCACATTTGGCAGCAACAACCTGCCACTGACCGGCGCGCGCATCTCCAATCTTTGTGACGGGTTTTCCGTCGAACCCGAAGACGATTTCCACCGCCCACTATTCGCTGGATTTCCAGTATCAGTTGCCAGATAACTCGGTGTTCCGCTCGGTTACCAGGGAAACCAAACTCGGCAACCTGTTGGTGCACAATAACTGGAACGCAATCGCCGCGGCCATGGGCTGGCGTTCAATCCGAAGGTCAATTTCCTGGACTTCTAGCAGAACAGCGGTAGCGCGAATTTCAATGCGCTGATCGCCAGCCTCACGCACAACTTCTCGCGCGGCTTTCAGGCATCAGCGCAATATACCTGGGCGAAGGCCATGGACGAGAATTCGGGCCCGTATTTCCAGGATCCATACCCCTTCAATACCCATGCGGCGTATGGACGGTCTGACTACAACGTGCAGAATGCGTTCAAGCTCTTCGGGTTGTGGCAGCCCGTGTTTTTTCGCGGCAGCCATGGCTGGATTGAGAAGATAGCGGGTGGTTGGTCTTTAAGCGGCATCTGGAACCTGCACACTCAGGCTTCCCCTGGAACCCGTTTTACAACACCAATGATTTGTATTACCAAGGCAGCAGTTACGGTCAGCTTCGCCCGCGGGGATCATCCCTGGCGCGGGCACAAGCACCGCAACAGCGCATTCCAGCAATCCATCAACCCGAATTATGGCGGCGACGGCACCAGATTTTTTACGGCTCCCAGTTATGTTCCGGGGCAGCCTTTCCGCCACTGCCCTGCGCCGCTCCCTGGAATTCGACGCAACAGCTTGAACGGGCCGGGCTACAATGACTTGGATGGCAGCCTGGCAAGGCCTTCGGGCTGCCGAGGGTTCCAGGGATGGGCGAGAACGCGAAGTTCGAAATCCGCGCGGACATTTACAACCTGTTCAACAAGACCAATATCAACGGTCAGTCTATCAATGGGAACCTGGGCTCGGTGGCGCCGGACGGCACAGTGACTCCGAACTCGAATTTCGGCGTGGCCGGCAGCGCACTGGGCAGCCGGACGGTGCAACTGCAGGCGCGGTTCAGCTTCTAATCTTCTACCCTCACAAGGCGCGCTTCGCTTAGGGGCGCGCCGATTTTTTCGCCGTATGCTTGACATGCGCTCCTGGCACGGTGTGCTGCGCCCGAAACCCCGCCAACTCCATTCCCCGCTGCGCCTCTTTATTCTTCATGAACGTATTCCACACAAATCCCGTGCGCCGGTTCTCCGCCATCAGCATTGTGATCCCCAGATCGATTCCGAGCACATCCGGGTTATACCAATTCGTCAGCGGATTGAACGCATCCACAAACCCATACCGTCCCCACGCCAAACCATATCGTTCCCGAATCGCGCGCAGAACCCGCATGCAGTCCGCAAATAAGAACGGCAGCGACCCGCCTGTCGCGCACGGCACCACGCTGCCATCCAGCTTCCCGAGTGGCGGAGGCCCGCCCCACGCCTGATATCCGACAAACGAATCCGATGCTGTAATTCCCCAAAGATGTTCGCTGTAATCCGGAAACTCGTCGCGCAACGACAGACAGAATAATTTGTGCGCCTTCGTGGCCTTCAGCGAGTTCTCAAAGTAGTCCGCATAGGCGTCGCGCTTGCCCCGGAAATCGAACCAGGCATGCGAGTATTGATGGGTAAACAGCGGGTCTTTCCCTGAGATGTATTCCAATCCATAAAACTTTACTTTCGGCCGCGTCCACGCATTCCAGGTCTCCGCCGAAATCGGATGCGTCGGCGACCCCATCGCCAGCAGATAAATCATCATCAGTTCGCAATAGTGTTCCCACCGTGCATTCAGAAATCCGTCTTCCGGATGCCAGCCCATGGACAACGTCTCCCCGCGGTTCAACATCCATGGCCAGTCCATGCGTTCGTAAATCTTGGTCGCCAGATCCTGAATTTCCGCGTCTGCAAAATATTGGCGCGCTGTCAACACCCCGCACAGCAAGATAGAAGTGTCGATCGACGAGATCTCACACTTCCACAGCCGCTCCCCGCTGTTCATGTCGATAAAGTGATAGTAGAAACCGTGCTCGTGATGAAGTGTGTGCCACAGGAACCGCAAAGTCGCGCGCACCCGCTCCACGATCTCTTGTTTGTCTCCGAAGCCCCGCGCGTGCCCAATGCAAAACCCCGAGAGCGCAAATCCCGTGGCCGCGATGCTGGCAATCTTCCGCGCATCCTTGCCATCCTGTGTGGCGCGATCCTTCACCTGCCCCGTCGTCGCGCTCGCCTCGTTCCAGAAAAAATCAAACGCCTTCCTTTCGATCTCGTTGAGCAGCGCGTCATCCGAACCGGCATAAGGAATCCGCGGCGGCTCCACAAATGTTTTTTGTTTCTCACTCGCGGCGAACGAAGCGAAGGGAAGCGTGACCAATCCCAAAGCCGCAGCCCGCAGCAGTTCCCGCCGCGTAGATTGTGTTGGTCCTACAAAAGCTCGGCTCATAAGAGAAGAGACCCCCTCAGCAAGGAAACAAGATCTTTAGAAGCTATCTCATCTTAGAAGTTGTCCCATAAATGGTTTGGGAAGGGCACGGCTTCAGCCGTGCCGCTAGGAGTCGCAAATGATGTGCGCTTTAGCGCCTGAGGGATGTCGCTGCCTCGATTGATGATGAGATGCCGTCTAATAGCTATCCTCTTAAGATGATACACAGATATTAAGACGCACGAAGAATCGACACGAAAGCGTCGTGCCATAATTTTCGGCGGACTGCGGGCACCGCGTACAATATTCTTTTGCCCTGAAGCACGATCCGGAAAGAGGCCCGAATGACGACCACGCACCCTCCTCGCCCCCAAGTCGCCGCTGAAAATCCCGCAGTCCCGCTGACCACCGAAGGCTACAGCGTTCTGCACCAGATGATGCGCTTGCGCTGGCCCGCATGGCGAGCCCTCCCCGCCGCCGAAAAATCGGCCATCGCCAAAGAAGCCTCCACCGCGCTCTCGGAACTGGAAAAACGCACTTCCGGCCAGACCGCCCTCTTCTCGCTCATCGGCCACAAGGGCGACCTCATGTTGATTCACTTCCGCGAATCCTTCGCCGATCTCAACCAGGCCGAGCTCCAGCTCGCGCATCTTCGCCTCAGCGATTATCTCGAGCCCACCTCCTCCTATCTTTCCATCATCGAACTCGGCCTCTACGAATCCACTCTCAAAATTTACAAAGAACTCGCTGACCAGGGCATCGAGCCCCATTCCGATCAGTGGAAAGCCGAAATCGTCTGCAAGCTCGACCGTCACAAAGAAGCCATGCGCCCGCGCCTCTATCCCGAAATCCCGTCGCACCGTTATGCCTGCTTCTATCCCATGGACCGCCGCCGCGGCGAAGACAAGAACTGGTACAAGCTCCCACTCGAAGAACGCGCCCGCCAGATGAACGATCACGGCCTCATCGGCCGCCGCTACGCCGGAGAAGTGAAACAAATCATCAGCGGCTCCATTGGTTTCGACGATTGGGAGTGGGGCGTCGACCTCTTCGCCGACGACCCCCTGGTGTTCAAGAAGCTAATCTACGAAATGCGCTTCGACGAGGTCAGCGCCGTCTACGCCCTCTTCGGCCACTTCTACGTCGGCGTCCGCGTGCAAGCAGCGAATCTGGAAAAGTTGTTGGCTGGTGAATTGCCGTCGTAGAGACGTAACTTGTTACGTCTCTGCCCGCGCCATGCCACCGATGTCAGACTTCACAAGCAATTTCATACAAACACAGAAGTGTTTTCATGGTTTGCTTTGCTCAGTGTTTCTGTGGTGAACATTAAAGAACTGGAGACCCTATGTCCATCTTCGGCCTAATCGAATACAACGACGCCACCCCCGAAGTCCGCGCCGTCTACGACGACATCATGGCCACCCGCAAAACCGACTGGATCAACAATTTCTGGAAAGCCATCGCCCACGATCCCGCCACCCTCAAGCGCACCTGGGAAGACATCAAGCAGATCATGGTCCCCGGCGCTCTCGACGCCGTCACTAAAGAAATGATCTACGTCGCCGTCAGCGTCACCAACCAGTGCAACTACTGCATCGCCTCCCACACCGCCTCCGCCCAAAAAAAAGGCATGACCGACGCCATGTTCAAAGAGCTGATGGCCGTCGTCGGTATGGCCAACGAAACCAACAAAATGGTGACGGGATACCAGGTAGAAATCGATGACCAATTCAAGAAATAATCACCTGGCGACAGCCGCATCGACTGTCCAGCCTGAAGGAAAAATGCAGAACTGACGCCCAGCCGCAAAGCGGCGAAAGAATGCAGCCCACAGCTTGCCCTGAGCTTGCCGAAGGGGCGCAAGCCGTGGGTGGCCGAAGTGAAATGGCTATAAAGCCCCAGAGGGGCGAAAGAAGGGCTAACTACTAAGAACAATGTCTAGGGATGTAGTCGCTTACGCGCATCACTTTCCCGTCCGAAACTTCCACTCACACGCCTTCATATCCACTCTCCGTCCGCGAAACCGCACCCCCTCCGCCTCCAGCCTTAGACGCTGCTCCACCGCCGAATCCCCGGTCAACTTAATCGCGCCGCCCGCTCCCAGCACCCGCTGCCACGGCAATTCAAACCCACGTCGCAAGACCGCCGCAACCTGTCTCGCAGCCCCCGGAAACCCCGCCGCCCGCCCGACCCCGCCATAAGTCGAAACCTTCCCCCGCGGAATCGCGCGAATCGCCCGCTCGATCCGCACCCGCATTGCGTTCGATTGATCGGATACTCTCCTAGACTTTGTCATCCTAAGCGCTAGACTTTGTCATCCTGAGCGCAGTAGGCCGGCTCGCCCCAGCGAACCGGCCTGCGAAGTCGAAGGATCCCTACCCGCGATCCTGAGGTTTGGAAGTAAACTGAGCTTTTGTCCTACGCCGCCGTGCGAAACGACTCCAGCGCCTCATACTCCGAGTTGTACACGTCAAACACCGTGAGCAGCTTGGTGACTTGCAGCAGGTCGCCCACACGCTTCGTCAGGTTCGCAAGTTTCACACTCGCCTCAGCATTATGTGCGGTAGTATGCAGCGCCACCAGCGTTCCCAGCCCACCCGAATCGATATAATTCACCTGGCCGAGATTGAGCACGATGCGCTTAATGTTGTCCGCGATCGCCTTCTTAACCTCATCCCGCAGCAGGGAAGTTTCTTCGCCAAACACAATCCGCCCGCTGCATTCAATTGCCAGAATTCCGTCCACCGTCCGCTTCGTCAATTTCAATTGCATAAACGCTCCCTTTGCGGCCCTGCCCTAAACATGCCTTGGCGCAGCGCCACCCCAAAATCTTGACGCACCAGCCTAACGCGTGTACCCCGCCTTAGCAAGCGCCCTAAGCCTTTCTCTGCGCCCTCAGCGGCATTTCTCAGCGTTCTCTGCGGTCCGAGGTTTTGTCCGTGGAACCGGCAACCGACCCCGCTCGATCACGTATAATCGTCTCTTCCGCCCATGAGTTACACTGTCCTGGCCCGTAAATACCGCCCCCAGAAATTCTCCGAGGTCATCGGCCAGGAGCACGTCACCCGCACCCTCCAAAACGCCATCGAACAGGGACGCTCCGCCCACGGCTACATCTTCAGTGGCCACCGTGGCATCGGCAAGACGACGGTCGCGCGAATCCTGGCCATGGCGCTGAACTGCCGCTCTCAAAATAAGCCCGTTCCCGAGCCCTGCGGCATCTGCGAATCCTGCACCGAAATTCGTGCCGGCAACGCCGTCGATGTAATTGAAATCGACGCCGCCACCAACCGCGGCATCGACGAAATTCGCGAACTCCGCGAAGCCGCCCGCTATCGTCCCGCTCGCGATCGCTTTAAAATCTACATTCTCGACGAAGCTCACCAGATCACCGATGCGGCTTTCAACGCGCTCCTAAAGACTCTGGAAGAACCTCCCGACCACATCGTCTTCATGCTCGCCACCACGCAGCCCGAGGACATTCCCCAAACCATCCGTTCGCGCTGTCAGCACTTCAGCTTCCGCGCCGTAAAGTTCGACGCCATCGTTGCCCAGCTCCGCGACCTGGTCACCCGCGAAAAAATCGAAGCCGATGACGATGCACTCGCCCTGCTCGCCGAAGCCGGCGACGGCTCCATGCGCGACGCGCTCTCCATCCTCGACCAAGCCATCGCCTCTTCCAGTGGAAAAATTACGGCTGAGTCCGTTCGTAATCTGGTCGGCGCCGCACCCGCACACATTCTCGAACAAGTGATGCAAGCCGTGTCCGAAGGCCGAAGCGAAGAAATTCTCCGCCAGGTTGATCACCTGATCAGTGAAGGCCATAGTCCCACGCACTTCGCCCGTCAGATGGTCCGTTTCCTGCGCAACGCGACCGTCGCGAAAGTCGCCGGCAAAGATTCCCCCTTGCTGCAGGTTTCCAGCGAAGAACGAGAGCGCGTTGCCCGCGTCGCTGAATTGGTTCGGCGAAGAAGATCTTACGCGCCACTTGCAGATCATGCTCCGTACCCACGGCGAGCTAGGATACAAACAGGAACAACGTTTCCACCTCGAACTCGGCCTTCTGAAAATGGCCCACGCGCAAAAGCTGCTGCCCATTGAACAATTACTGAGCGACGTAGCCGCGGCACCAATCGCCACTGCGCAAAAGCCTCTAGCAAGACCGGCCATCGTGGGCAACTCATCGAATGCCGAAGCGCGCCGTCCAGAGCCAACTTCCGCAGCACGGCCAAATTTCGTTTCCCCGTTCGCCGCCGACTCCGCCCGCAAAGGCACGCCAAGGCAAGAAGCTCAGCCCGATTCCGCGCCGCCCAACGGTCCGCGCATAGTAGGAACAGCTAACAATCCAGAACCAGTAATCATGGGCTCCGCGGTTGCCATGAGCGAGCCCGCACTAGAAGAGGACCGCGATCGTAGAGACGTAGCTAGCTACGTCTCTGCCGAAGCCGCCAAACCATCGGCTCCCGAACCGCGGCCGCAGCCAGAATTGCAATCGCAACCAAAGCAGCCAGCGACAGCCGTAACCGTCGCAGCGCAATCGCAAATGGAGCATTTGCAAAACGCCGTCCTGCAAGCCCTCACCGACGGCAACCAGCGCATCCTGGTCTCCATGCTTTCTGCCGGCGAATGGAGCATCCAGGGCAACGAATTAGTCATCAAGATCGCCGAATCGCAAACCGTAGTCGACATGTCTCTCAGTTCCGAGGCGAGACGCCTGGCCATCGCCTCTGCCAGCGGAGTTCTCGGACGCGCCGTGAAACTGAAAGTAGTCCCCGGGACGACAGTGCTTCCACCGGAAAATAAGCGCAACGGCACGTCTCACGCCGCAGGTCCGGGCGGGCGAGGCCGCGCCGAGCAAGATCCTGTGGTTCGCCGCATGCAAGAAAAATTCGGCGCCCAGGTCCGCACTGTGATCGATTACCGGGACAAGCGCTAATACGGCGGCTTCCGGCTCTCGGCTTCCGGAATTCGAGCGGGCCAAGAGCCGGACAGCGGAAGCCGAAAGCCGGATCGCGAAAGCCGAGGTTCTATGGGTGGATTCAATCTGCAAGATCTGATGTCGAAGGCCAAATCGCAGTATGACGCGCTGCAGAAGAAAATGCAGGAGACCGTGGTCGAAGCTACATCCGGTGGTGGAACCGTCACTGCAAAAATGGATGGCCGCAAACAGTTGCTCAGCCTGCGCATCGATCCCGAAGCCGTAAAATCGGGCGACGTCGAGATGCTGCAGGACATGGTTCTCGCGGCCATCAACGAGGCCGCCCGCAAAATCGACGCGCAAATGCAATCCACAGTTGGCGGCATGCTCGGCGGCCTCGGCATTCCCGGACTCTGAATGTTTTGTGTCGCGCCCTGATAGCCCTTGTCATCCTGAGCGAAGCGAAGGACCTCTGCAATTTATCGCCATCGGCAAATCGTATGGGTTCTCCGCTTTGCTCCAGAATGAGAACACGATTGAAGACCAGCGACTGAAAGTGAATTGAGAATGTCCAAATTTGCCGAACCGATGTCGCGCCTGATCGACGAGCTGAAAAAGCTCCCTGGCGTCGGCGCGAAAAGTGCGCAGCGGCTGGCCTTCTACATTCTGCGCGCCAGCGACGAAGACGCCGAAGCTCTTGCCACGGCCGTGCGCGACGTAAAGGCCAACCTGCGACTCTGCTCAGTGTGCAACAACATCACCGACGTCGATCCCTGCGTTTATTGCACCAGCGCGACGCGCAACCAGCGACTGGTTTGCGTGGTCGAGGAACCCACCAACATTGCCGCCATCGAAAAGACCAAGCACTTCAACGGCGTATTCCACGTTTTGCACGGAGCCATTTCTCCATTGCACGGAATCGGCCCTGAGCAGTTGCGCATCTCGAATCTCATCACTCGCGTCGACGCCGGGAACATTGACGAAGTCATTGTCGCAACGAATCCTACCGTCGAGGGCGAGGCCACGGCCACTTATCTCTCTCAGCAACTGAAGCGCGCTGGTGTGAAAGTCACTCGTATCGCCATGGGCATTCCGGTCGGCAGCGACATCGAATACACCGACGAAATCACGATGCTGAAAGCGATGGAAGGCCGACGAGACATGTAGGACAGAAAGACCTCAAGAATAACCCGCCGTTTCCGGCTCCAGGAAAACGTTCAGCTCTTCGTCAGCGGTGGTCAAGCCTTCCGGCAACGTACCGCGATTGTATTCGGCCATGCGATTCTTCCACTTAAGGAAGTCCGTGATGCTTTGGGGTTCAATGCGCACTTCCACGCGGCGCAGGCTGGCGAGCAGCAAATTCATTTCATAGCGGAATCCCGGAGCCGTGCGAAGATTCTTTGCCGAGGCCTGTACGACTTCGATTCTTCCGCAGCGCAATTCCAGCAGTCCCCAACCTGCGGGCAATTCCTCGAGTTTTACCAATATCGGAGGTGTCAGATAAAAGCGTTCGCTACCGACTCCTTGTTCCGGCTTCTGGCGGAAGGGCTTCCCGCGATCGGCTAAAAAATCCGCGCGCGTGATTTTGCACTCCACAAGGACGGAATGATTGGCGCGCTTCCAGCCAATCGCGTCGGGCATTTCGCCGCTGACGCAGGCTTGTTCGGACAGCACTACGCCGCAGCGATACCATCGGAGCCAGCGCACGGCGCGTTCCACCAGTTGGGCGTGAGTCATTATTCGGCTTCCGGCTTTCGGCTCTCGCCTTTCGGCAAACCCCGAGAACAAGAACAGTTGTATATGGAGAGGCAAAATTGCGAAAGTGACTGGGTCGTTTCCCCGTTTGCAGATTTCGAGCGGTCGAATTCTCATTCCTCACGATGCGATCTTTCCCGGTTGAATGGCAATTTGCCGAGGTGATGAAGGCTTCATTGCTTTTATTACTACCGGACGATGCAGGACGGTTTCGAGCAGATATCTTTCGGCGGCGACGGCCTGGGCGGTGGAACTGCCGGGCGCGAAGCCTTCGGCGGCGATGATCAGAGCTTCGTTCGCCGCCAGCTTGGCGGGCTTACGCAGGAATCCATTCGTTCGACGGTTGCGATGGTTGGCTTGCGGGACTGCGTTTTCGATCGTTACACGGCGGATGTGGCCGTCGTGCGCGGCGTCCAAAGCATTCGACAAGCGGAGGATTGCCGCCAACTGAATTACGAGTTTCTGCTCGTCGGACAGCAGGTCGCGCAGGGCTTTGTGACTGCGGGTGGGCAAGGCGCCGCAGTGAAAACGGGCTACCAGAGCGGCGCGCGCCATGTTTTCAGGTTGCCATCCTAGAGGGGCGCCATGAGCTTTGATCAGCTCCAGGGAAGTTTTGTGATGGCCTTTGTTGCCTCTTGATTTCCCAACGTCGTGCAATAGGGCGGCGAGATAAAGGCAGGCCCGCGCTGAGTCGCGGTTCGGATTGCCGTTTCGCGAAACGCCGTCGTCTACCTTGGAAAGACCCATGTCTCGCAAAGGAGGCGAGACATGGGGCACCCGCACTTTTGTGGTTAGCAAGCCTAGAGATTCGAGGCCGTCGTAGAGTTCGAGGGAAAAGCTGGCTACGCGCTCCGAGTGCGGGAAGTCGGGATCGAGGGCTTTCGCCCACAACTTCATGCGGCGTGCCGCAATCTCGTGGATTTGTTTGCCTTGTGGTAATCCTGCGCGCCAGACGTTCCACAGAGAATCCGGACCAAGCGTGCTTTGGCGATATTCTTCCATCCGTTTGATGCGTTCTTTTGCAATGCGTTCGTACCAGATTTGGCGCGAGGCTTCGTCGAGGAATATGTGGCACGAGAGCGCTGTTGCCCACAACACGTCAAGATCGTGTACCTCGCCAAGCAAATCCTGCATGTGCTTCAGGTCGTTGCTCCAGGACTTGTGCTGCTCGGGAAGAAAATTCTCGACGATATAGCGAAAACGTTTGATTCCGATGCGCAGAGTATGAAAGGCAACCTGCGAGCGATTGCGCATGGCGCGAGCGTGCAGTTCGCGCGCGGCAGTCCAGCGTTCGAGCGCGAGATGCTTGAACACCGCGCTGCCGGGGCGGACGCGCGCGGCGCGGAGGGGAAGCGAGTGGCTCCATTGGTGCCACTGCTTGCGGTCGAATTCGTCGAGGGCCGCGCGTGCTTCGCGTTTCTGTTCGGATTCGCGGGCTTTCAGAATTTGGAGGAGCGTATCGGCTGCGGGATCGTGTGGATCGTTTCCAGCAGACTCGTTTGAAGGAGTGGCGTTCAACGAATCCCCAGAATTTGCTGCTGATGGCGGGAGCACGGGCGAGGGCGCCCGCGCCACACTGGCCAGTTTTTTGATCCAGTCCATCATGATTTGGACGTCGCGCAATGTTCCTAGGCGCTGGAACAAGCGCTTGCCAGCTTTTTTCATCGCCTTCCAGTCGGGATCGGGATCCATGGCCATCATGCCGTCGGCCATGGACCGGCAGCGGCGGAGCGCGACCCGCAGATCGTGTACCGGATCCGCGCTGAACTCGGCGGAGACGTGGTCGCACTCTTCGAGCGCGCGTGCCATCCAGTAGCGCAGTCCCGTGGTTTTGACGGTTTTCAATTTAGGAGCCGGCACTTCGCGAGTATTTTACTAGCGGACATCAGATTCCTGATATGTCGTAACTTTCTTTTCCCCCTTGGGGCCCGGTCCATCTTTCCGTCGCCGTTCAAGTCGTACGGCGTGTATAGCACATCATCGCCGAATGACGCGGCGGCCTACGTATGGATCGAATACCTTGAAGAAGAGTCTTACGCTCGCCGCGGGAACGCACCGGTTCGATTATTACATCGTGAACACCGCGGGTACTAAGTGGGAGAAGACGGTTTACGCGTACGTGCCGTAGAGGGTTGTGTTTCAGGGGCCGCGACTCTAGGTCGCGGCTTTTTTGTGAGAGGGAGAGCTTTTAACCGCGAAGGGCGCGAAGAAAGTCTGTATTAGTGTCCTCACGCCCGTGGGGCGTGCTCAGCGTTCGACAGGCTAGCCGTGATTGGACTAGGTGTCTACGCGAGGCATCAAGAGCTATTCTCTCGCCCGCTGGGGGCTGGCTGACGGTCGGCCACCTGACCCACCGCCTGAGCCCCGTCGACAGGCTCAGGGCAAGCTGTGGGCTTCTTGCGCTGTTTCGCGGCTAATCGCGTAGTGCCGAGCGCCTCTTTCCGAAAAGCTGGAATGTAATCAGCGTCGGCGCGGGTGGTTCCCACCTTTCGAAAATCGTCGAAAGGTGGGGCAGCCGTACACGTGGTGCCACTGAAGTAATTCCATTCCGACGCTAGTCGTGGTCGTGCTCGTTCCAATCGCGGTCGGTGCGCCAGCGGTGCTCGTGCTCGTCCCACCAGCGATGCCGCTCGCGCCAGCAACGCTCGCGAGCTGCGTGCAATTCTCGACGCTCGTGATTTGCCTGGCGGCTGTTGCGTCCATGTTTCTCGATGGCCTCGTGAAGTTCGTGTTCGGCGTGGACGATTCGACGCTGGCAGCGGTCGATGTCCTCGGCATGAAGCCGCGGCGCCGCCGTGAAAAGCAGGAGAGCTCCTGAGAGCAGGGATACTGCTGTTGCGGAAAGCTTTTGTGAGCGATTCATGATATGCCTCACGTTAACAGGGTGTCGAGAAATCGGTCTGCGCCGACGAACGTGGACAGAGAAATAAGCGAGCGATTCTCCAGGGGTAAGACGCTGGTTTGGAAGCTGTGGTTGCAGGAAAAGTGAGGGTCGCTCGTAGCGCCGGCCGGTAGAAAGCCTTTCGCGAGGCTGAATTTCCCTCAGCGCCTAAAGACGGCATTCATTCCGGGCGGCTTGCGGCCGGCTGGAAGCCGCGTCCTTTCAAGACGCTTTAGGCGCAACTCCGGCGGGGAATGTGTCTTCTCAGGCGACCATGTCTCAGGCGATCATGGCCGAGGGACTTTCGACGCGGAAATCGAGGGGCATATCCCGAAGCAGTCGCAAGACTGATTCATCCTGGCGGGCGAAGGCTAGTTGCTCGAGCTCTCTTAATTCCTTGTCAATGCGCGGAACCGGGCGTCCCTCCACGGCCATAACGCGTGCGAAGGAAGTCGGCGTTACAGGACAGTCTTCGTACCAGAGCTGTTCATGCAACTTCTCGCCCGGCCTGACTCCTACGAACTGAATTTTGATGTCTTTCTCGGGCGTTAGCCCGGACATCTCGATCAACTTGTGCGCCAGATGGGTGATTCGCAGCGGGTCGCCAAGATCCAGAGTGTAAATAGTCCCATTCGATTCCAGTGTGGAAGCCTGCATCACTAATTGCACGGCTTCCGGGATGGTCATGAAGTAACGGGTCATTTCTTCGTGCGTGATGGTCACCGGGCCGCCGGCAGCGATCTGCCGCAGAAATATCGGCACCACACTGCCGCGGCTCCCGACCACGTTTCCGAAACGGACGCAAGCGATTTGCGTGTTATGGCCGTCGTTTGATGTGGCCAGGCTGCGCACCAGCAGTTCGGCTACGCGCTTCGTCGCTCCCATGACGCTGGTTGGCCGGACAGCTTTGTCGGTCGAGATCATCAGGAAACGTTTTGCCTCAAACGCAATCGCGAGTTCGGCGAGGTAACGCGTGCCCATCACATTGTTCAGCACGGCCTCGCAGGGATTCTGTTCCATGATCCCCACATGCTTAAAGGCGGCCGCGTGGAGCACAACCTCGGGACGGTGTCGCTCGAAGATATGCTGCAACTGATGGCGGTCGCGAATATCGCCGACCATGGGCACGATGTGGGATGGAGAGCCGATGGCGGCCAGTTGGTTCTGCAGTTCGAAAATCGAATTCTCGTCGCGGTCCAAAAGAATGGCTTTGTTCACGCCAAGCCGGGATACCTGCCGGCTAATCTCAGAACCGATGGATCCGCCCGCCCCCGTGATCAGGACGTCTTTGCCTTCGAATCCGCTAACTACAGCGTGGTGCGGCTTTTCCAGCGAGGTGTTTCGCCCGTTGAGCACATGCTCTGGGTTCAGCTGCGCGGAAATGCGGACATCGCCCCGCATGATGTTGGCTGCCGAAGGCAAGAGGCGTACTTCCGCACCGAACTGAGTTGTGGTTTGGACGATTTCGCCAATATCCAGTTTCGCTTCCGCGATGAACACGATATCGACGCAGTAGTTGACTAAGACGTCCGGCAGCGTGTCGTTCAGTTCAGTCACCGGAAAACCGGCGATCCTTCGTCCTCGCAAATGTTTGTCGGGCGAGAGCAGGCCCACAAGCTCGATATCGCTCTGCAAACTAACCTGACGTATGCCTGAAGCCAAGGTATCAGCTGTGCCTAACAATATGGCACGGTGACGATGCGAGGTCGTGACCCTCCAATATTCGAAACCGGCTCGTCGCAGCGCCCGCAGCGTTCCCACCAGCAGCAAAAATAAACCCAGATCGATCAGGACGATACTGATGGGGATGGCCATCACCCGGAAGGTCTTCGCCAGCGCTATACGCGCGAACAATAACACCATGCTGGGCAGCGCGGCGGCCAGGGACAACGAGAACATGTCGCGCAGATTGAAGTAGCGCCAAATGCTGGCATAAGCGCCCAGCATCCAAATACAGAACGGCCGTAGCACCACGATCCCGGCCAGCCATACCAACATGATGGTGCGATATCGCAACGGTACGGCGCCGTCGAAGCGCAGCTGGAAGGCCAGGTAAAATGCCAGGCCGGCGCAACCACTATCCAACAGCACCTGGGTGAACCGGGTGAATAGGCGTCCGGGTATTCGATTGTTCAGCGTCGCGCAGCTGCGCAAGAAGTGCTCGCATTGTCTGGCGAGGAAGTCCTGCGAGGCGGATTTCGTAGCTTTGGGGATGAACGATGAGCTCATTATTTGTCTGTCATTTGTCCGCCCGTCTGACGGCTCGGAATGATCGCGAAATTCGTTCATATTTGCGCTGCTGAGTGTTACGAAGAAATCATGCGGAGAGTGCTGATGTTTTAGGCAAGTATTTCAGAACCCTCCTCAACACATCAATTTTTTTAAGCGTCAATTTTTTCAGGGGCTTCACTCGCCGAGTTTGCTTCCATGTCGTAGTAGTGACCGCCGGCTTTGGCTCCATAGTAATAGTAGTAGTGGTCGGGCGATCCCAGATCAATTCCGTTCACCACGACGCCCATCACATGGGCATTCACCTGCCAGAGCAGTTCGCCTGCCCGGCGCAGGGCATCCTTCGTGGTTTTTCCCGAACGAATGACCAAAATAATAGAATCGGCTTCCACGGACAAGATCACCGGGTCGGTGACGGAAAGTGCGGGCGGAGTGTCGATAATGACGTGGTCATAATCTTTGCGCCACTGCGCGATCAGAGACCTCATCTTGCTGCCGTCGAGCAACTCGGCTGGGTGGGGAGGCGGTGGGCCGGCAGGCAGAATGGACAAGTTCGGTACTGGCGCGTAGGACCTCATCACCGATTCTGCGGGAGTTGTCCCAGCCAGCACCGTGCTCAGTCCGGTCTTGCGATCGAAGCCAAAGGCCCGATGCACACCGGGGCGGCGCAGATCGGCGTCCACTAACAGTACACGTGAGCCCCGCTGAGCAAGGACGATTGCACAGTTCACGCTGGTCGTCGTCTTGCCCTCTTGCGGCAGGGGACTGGTCACTAGAAGCACCTTCGGCGGACTGTCCAGGGCGGACAACAAGATGGAAGTACGCAGGGATCGATAGCACTCGGCCGCTTCGGAGTTAGGACGAAGCTGAGCGATTAGTTCCGCTCTTCGGGCGGAGGTCTCGCCGTTCTCCAGAGTGAGCTTAGCCGGTTGCAAACGGGGCGCATCGGCCCGTAAGAATTGAGGAACGACTCCAAGCGAGGGCAAGCCCGATGCCATCTCCGCTTGTTCCGGAGTGCGCACAGTGTTGTCCAAGGACTCCAGCAAGAAGGCAAGTCCGACTCCACCGCATAGTCCCAGGATAAGGCCAATCGCCAGATTGCGCGGAATGTCTGGCGACGAAGGCGAAAGGGGTACGCGCGCCGAATCGACAACCCGAATGTTATTAGAGTGTAGGCCAGCCTCCAGGCTAGCTTCTTTCAGTTTCTGCAGCAGTCCTTCATAGAGTTGGCGGTTCGCGTCCACATCTCGTTTTAAGATGTTGAATTCGATCGCATTCTGGTTGAGTTCGTTGGCTTCGCGCTTCTGCGCTTCCATTCGGGCAAGCACCATATTTTCGCGCTGCTGAGCCGCTAGGTATTCATTCTTGATCTGGGTGGCCATTCGCCGGACTTCGGCGTCAATATCGCTCTGAACCTCATCCAGCTGGTTCTTGACCTCAACCACTTTGGGATAGCCGGCGCCAAACTGAGTTTTCAATTGAACATACTGCTGTTTGAGGGCGCTCTCGCGTTCCCGGAGGTGCGCCAGCATTTCGCTGGGAGAGCGGGCCATGAGTTCCGGATCACCCTTGGCGGCGAGTTCGTAGTTCGCTTCCTTCTGGATACGGTCGGCCTCGGTTGTGGTGAGTTCCTTGCTTAATTCGTCCAACTTGGAAGTGGTAAGGTTCTGTTTCTCATCAATACCAACGATTCCTTTTTCGCGTTGGAAGCGAATCAGTTTTTCCTGGGAGGTCTCCACTTTCAACTTTAAATCTGCCAGCTGCCGTGAGAGCCAGTCCGAGGTTTGCATGGCAGATTCGAACTTGGTTTGATAATTCTGCTCGGTGTAGGAGCTGACAATTCCGTTCACGATGTCCGCGGCCAGGCGAGGATTAGAGTTCAAATAGTGGATCTCGATGAGCCTGGTATTGTTCACCGTCGCCACTTTTAACCCGGTCCGAAACGTATCGATCAGCATTGATTCCTGCCGGGTGTCGACACTAGGGGCGGTGGTGGCCAAGTCGCCGACGGGGGTTTGGGGCTTAGCGACGCCTGTGAAATTGGGATTGGCGTCCAGTCCGAGTTTGCGAATCACCCGCATGGCCAGGTTATCGCTATGGAGAATCCGGACCTGAGTTTCCATGGCGATCGTGTAATCCTCGTCTGCGGCCGGTGTTGAGGCGCTGTCTTTGAAGGGCAAGGCATCCGCGCTTTCACGGTTGATCGCGATTCGCCCAACGGCGTCATAAATCGGGGTGGTTTTGAAGGTGACGATGGTGGTCAGAATCAGGACCACGGAAGCGAACGCAATAATTGTCCAGCGTTGTTTGGTGAGAATGAACCAGTAGTCCCGGATCGTGGTCTCCCGCTGAGGCATCGGAACATAAGTCTCCGGGAGCGTCGGAATCTGGATCGAGTTGTCGGCAGGGCTCTTGAGACCCGGCTGTCGGAGCTGCAAGGGGGAAGATTTCATTTTCCGGGAGACGAAGCACTACAACTTTTAAATCGTTTCCGAATTCTAACACGCGACGCTTTTCTTTGGTGACATGGATTTGTGGCGTAGCCAACGTATAACAGGATCGGGCTGGAGGTATGTACGCTGGCGGACTTTCAGGCGAGCCATTCTGAGGTCTGGTTCCCTGGGATTTTTCCTGCTGATTTACGACTCCGGGCGATGTCGAGGCGTCGATACCTGGGTCACCGGGAGGAGCGATTTTCGAAGACTTTGGACGAAGGGCTGGGCTTTTGGTTAGCGTTGAGAGGCGCTTTGCCCATCGCGGTAGAGTTCTACCTTCTAATCTGCCTCCCCTATAATAAAAAATCCCGCAGTCGGTGCGCGGAGCAGGTTCCAGGAAAGCGCCGCGCTGAAGCGGCAAGGCTGATCCCCACGATGCTGCAACCGGACTTCAAACAATTCTCCCGGCTGGCCCGAGAGTCTACGCTCGTCCCAGTCGTGAAATCGGTCAGCGCCGATTTGCTCACACCCGTTTCCGCATTTTTGGCGATCGCTGAAACAGAGACGCACGCCTTTCTGCTGGAGTCGGCGGAACGGGGCGAGCAGATCGGACGCTACACGTTTCTGGGTGCGCGGCCTTACATGCGGGTGAAGGCCCGGCAGGGAACGGTTGAGATTGAGCGCGGGCGCCAGCGCGAAGTCGTTCAGGAAAATGTCTTTCAGGTGGTGAAGCGATTGCTGCGGGAGCATCGTCCCGCGAGTGTTCCCGGACTGCCTCCATTCACAGCGGGAGCCGTCGGATACTTTGCTTACGACGTGGTCCGGCAGCTGGAAAAGATTGGCGAACAGGCCAAGGATGACTTGGCGCTGCCCGACGCCGAACTGATGTTCTTTGACCGGCTGCTGGCGTTCGATCACCTGCGGCACCAGATTCACATCGTCGCCACCGCCGACGTTGCGCGTGAGAGCCCGCGGCGCGCTTATGACCGCGCTCTTCGCGACATTGCCACGTTGGAAGGGAAACTCGCGAGCGGCCTTACTCCGGCACTCTGGAACAAATCCGACCAGGAGAAGGCGGGCAAGCTCAAGGTTCATGCCGGCACCCGGCGCGAGGCTTTCCTGCGCAGCGTGGAACGATGCAAGGAGTACATTGCCGCCGGCGACATTTTTCAGGTCGTGCTCTCGCAGCGGCTCGACTTTACTCCTGATGTTGCGCCTTTTGATTTGTATCGCTCGCTGCGGCAGGTGAATCCGTCGCCCTATCTTTATTTCTTGCGCATGGGCGACACCCACATTCTCGGTTCTTCCCCCGAAATGCTGGTGCGGGTGACCGGGCGCAGGCTGGAGTACCGGCCAATCGCGGGGACGCATCCGCGCGGGCGCGACGAAGCCGAAGACCTGCGCCTGGAACAGCAGATGCGTACTGATGAAAAGGAACGCGCCGAGCACGTCATGCTGGTCGACCTGGGCCGCAACGACCTGGGGCGCGTAAGCGAATACGGCTCCGTTAAAGTAAAAGATCTGATGTACGTGGAACGCTACTCGCACGTGATGCACCTCGTCTCGGCGCTGGAAGGCACGTTGCGCAAGGATCTGGACGCACTCGACGCCTTCGCCGCGTGCTTTCCCGCAGGAACGCTCAGCGGAGCGCCCAAGGTGCGAGCCATGCAGATCATTGAAGAACTCGAGCCGACGCGCCGCGGAATTTATGGGGGATCGGTGTTGTATGCGGATTTCGCCGGCAATCTGGATTCGTGCATAGGAATTCGCACACTGCTGATGCAGGGCAAGAAAGCATTTCTTCAGGCGGGAGCGGGGATTGTGGCAGACTCCGACCCGGCCAGCGAATTTGAGGAGTCGATGAATAAAGCGCAGGCTGTGCTACGTGCGGTGGAGAGGGCCCGAGCCAAGGAATAGCGCTCGCCAGGAGCGCCGGCGTCCTCGCCCTCGGCTTCGTGTGCTGGCCAATGTCGGGCTAGTGCGATGGCATGGCTGCCTTGGCTGGTGCCGGCGTGCAGCGCGCCGTCAGCTCTGGCGCGCCCGGGTCTATGTTCTGCGAGTTGTGAGCGAAGCACCACGGGACCAGCGTGGCCGGATAGCGCTGCCGAACATACTTCGGAACGTCGGACTCGTGCACTTCCTCAAACGAAAACTGGATTGTGCCATCCGCGGCGACTGTGGCTAGCAAGTATCCGTAGACGTCTTTTTTCGCTGTGGATGGAGCGCCATCGGGCAGCTTGTAACGCACCGCTCCAGCGGTTCCGACAATCCAGCCGGGAAGTGGCTTCGCGCCGTTCGCCTTCAGCGCGGGAGTGTCGAAGATATTTTCCATGTAAAAGTGGGAGTGGCTGGCGAGCACGTAGACGGGCTTGTGGCTCTGGTCGCGAAAATCGACTAGAGCTTTGTACACTTTTTCGCCGCTGGGGCGGGCGGCGGGGTTGTCGCCCATGCTGTGGTAGTTCGCGATGCTGTCGGGCAGCGCTTCATGCATTCCGGCGACGACACTCTTCACTTCGGGATTGGCTTTCGCAGTTTGCAGGCGGTGCGCCAGCCAGGCGATCTGATCGTCGGAAAAAACATTCGTAGCATTGTCCAGCGAAATGAAATCGACGCCGCCTTGAATCCAGTGATAGTAGGGCTCGGGCTGCGCCGGTTCTTTGTCCTGCAATCGCTGGTCGTGTAGCCTGGGCTGGTCGAGCCGGTCATGGAACTGGAGTTTGAATGCGTCTTCCGTTTTCGGCGGGACCACTTCGTGATTGCCAATCCCTACATAGAAGGGAACACTGCCAAACGCGGCAGTCTGGTTCTCGAGGAAATCGTCCCAGGCCCGTGTTTCATAAACATCGCAGGTCAGGGGGTAGCCCTGATTCTCAGAGGCGAACGCCATGTCCTCATCAATCTTGTAGATGGCGCGCAGGTCGCCCAGATGCCAGAAGAAGCTGGGAGCGAACTTTGTGCTGTGGGCGGCGATGGCGGGCATGACGACGTCTCCGCAGTTGCGGGAGTCGCCGGAAACGATGAAGCGCCATGAGCCTGTCAATGGTGCGGGTCGGTTGCCGGTGGGTCGGTCTATGGCAGATGCGGATTGCCAGGGCCATGCGCCGCCGAGCAGAGTCATAACGCAGATTAGCAGCACCGCAGCGAAGTAATATTCGGCAACGGATGTGTTGATCGCGGGCGGAACGTGCCATGGGAATCCTCTCGCTACCGGCGAAGCCCGGTGAAAGCGCGAACCTCAAAGACTCGTACAGCCAAGACTCTTACAGCGCTAGGAAATTTGCCACCAGCTTCTTTCCCGCATCCGTCAAGACGCTTTCAGGATGGAATTGCACGCCCTCAACCGCGCAGCCGCGGTGGCGCAGGCCCATGATGGTGCGGGTGCCGTCTTTTTCGGTGGTCCAGGCGCTGACTTCCAATTCGGCAGGCAAATCTTTTTCCTCGACGATGAGCGAATGATAGCGAGTGGCTGTCATGGGCATGGGAAGGCCTTGAAAGACAGTTCTGTTATCGTGCATCACCGCGCTGGTCTTGCCATGCATGAGATGAGCGGCACGAACCACGCGGCCGCCGAAGGCTTCGCCGATCGCCTGGTGTCCCAGGCAAACGCCAAGCACCGGAATTTTTCCTGCGAAGTGGCGTATCAAATCGATGCTGATGCCCGCCTCATGCGGCGTACAAGGCCCGGGGGAGACGACAATCCGTTCGGGCCGCAAGTTCTCGACCTGGCTCAGTGTAACCTGATCGTTGCGGCGAACCTCGACTCTGGCGCCCAACTCGCCGATGTACTGGACCAGGTTGTAGGTGAACGAATCGTAGTTGTCGAGTACGAAAATCAACAGTCTTCGGCTCCTGATATCAGCTTACACCGGAGAGAAGATTTCAGGCTGCATTTCGAATTTAGATTCCGGATTTTAGATTTTCGACCCGCGCGCTTCAAATCTGAAATCTGAAATCTTGACTCTCCCCCCAAAAGGCCATTCGCCTACCCAACGGTGGTATTGACGGTGGCACTCTCGTAGGGCATTCTCTTTGTGGGGCATTCTCTTTAATGATTTGCAGATGATACTTGGCGCCAACCGGAGGATGCATGGCTGAGTCTCAGCAGGAGAAGCGGGCGGCACGGCGCTTCCCGCTTCGCGTACCGGTCACCGTCGATCATGAAAACGCCGTCCATGCGGCTCAGATTCGCGACGTCAGCGCGCGCGGCATCTGCTTTTACCTCGACTCCACCGTCACCCAGGGCTCGCCCATAGGATTTACCCTGACCCTCCCGCCCGAGATCACGCTTACGGAAAGCATACGCGTGCAATGCAAAGGCCGCGTGGTGCGCGTGGAGAACGGAAATGAAAGCGGCAAACTGGCTGTCGCTGCCGTTATTGAAGAATACGAGTTTCTGCCGGAAGCCTAAAGCAGGCTTCGGACCTCCTCAGACTCCCGACCTCAGACTCCCGACCTCAGACCTCAATCCTGAATAGGAACCGGCTGAGGTCTGACGTCCGACGCCCGTTCCTAGTCACTTCTCTCGCATCCACCACAGGTGATATGTTTCCTTCAAGCTTCCAACGAGGATTCTTTGCCGCGACCTGCGCTCAAATCTGTATGTTCGCTGATGCTGGCGGCGCTGATCGCCCCTCGGGTTGCCGCCCAAACCTTTGGCCCGCCTCCGCTGGTGAAGGGCGTTCGCATCATTCATGAACGCGGTGTTCCAGTAGTCGAAATTCTGTCCAGCGGCCCGGTCATTCCTGAGATACAGAAACTCGATTCTCCGTCACGCCTGGTCATCGATTTGCCCAACTCGCGCCTGGGATTAATGCAGAAGCGGATCGTAATTCAGAAAGAAAATATCCTCGCCATCCGCGTCGATCAATTTCAGCAAAAACCTCCGGTCACGCGGATCGTGTTGGATTTGGCCGCTCCTTATGGGTACTCATGGGATGGCGCGGGCACCCGTCTGTTGGTGCGTCTCAAGCCGGCCGAGGATGTAAACGCGAGCAAGAAGTCATCGCCATCCCAGCCGCCGACCGTGCCCGGCATGTCGCTGGGCGCCGATCCGGCTATGGTTCCGGTAACCGGAGGCGAGGGCGCCCTGGTGCCGGCGGGAAGCCGCATCGGCTCCGGTTCGACGGTGACGGCCGGTTCTGACACGGCGGTCCTGCGCTTATCCCGCGGAGGAGAACTGCGCGTGTGCCCGGGCACGTCGCTTTCGGTGACGCCCTCGCAAACCAAGCGCGACCTGATGCTCGGCCTGAGCACCGGAGCTCTCGAGGCGCACTACACGCTGCGGGCTTCTGCCGATTCCGTGCTTACTCCCGACTTCCGGATTATGTTTGCCGGGCCGGGAGAATTCCACTTTGCCATCAGCGCCGACCCGCATGGCAATACCTGCGTTCGCGCGCTGAAAGGCAACACTTCTTCGGCGATCGTCTCTGAATTGATGGGAGATCGGATTTATCAGGTGAAGCCGGCCGAGCAGGCAGTATTTCACTCCGGGCAGATCGACAAGGTTGACACTAACGTTCCTCTGGAGTGCGGGTGCGCTCCGCCTTCACCGCTCATGCGGGCTCAGGCTCCATTCGCGCCCAACGTGCCTGACTCGGAATTGCCGGCAAGATCGCAGATCGGCGGCCGCGAGACTCCGGCTGGAGCCGCGGAAAACGGTTCTTTGGGCACGACCGCCTCGAAGATTGCCTCGAACTCTGCCCCGAACTCTGCCCCGAACACGGCCTTGAACTCCAGGCTGTCCAATGGGCCGGAGACGGCGCCTCTGCCGCCTTCTCAACCGACCGACACTCACGTGCAGATCGATACGTCCCTGGTATTTACGCCTAAGAGCCGGGCGGCCAGGGCATCCCCGCCGCCGCTGCAGGCTGCCAAAGATTTACCGGTGGACGATTCGCCCACTCGCCAGATTCATCTCGATGCCGTGGTCGAATCTCCACCCGTGGAAAGGAAGCCTGAGCACCGGGGCTTCTTCCAGAGGATGAAAGGCTTCTTCTCCGGCATCTTCGGATAAGAGATAAGAGATCGCTGGCATTTCGTAGCGGGGGCGTCTTCCCGGGCATTGCCCCATAAGCTAACGTAAGACGGGTCGAAGTCGGTAAGTTGCTGATTCTAGATATTTTAAACAAAAAATCTAGGGGGGAGGGGGTAGGGTAACTAAAAGATAAACTTACTGTGCAGGCGGCGCAAGAAGAAGTGGAGTGGAGATGTCCGAGGCGATGCGCCGCTTCGGCAGCAAGGTGACGATGATCGATCGCAACGGGCTGGACGAGAAGGCGATTGGGACAGTCCACCGCTGTCGTTTTCGTCCGGCCACGCTGAATGGCCAGCCTGTCGCGACGCAAATCGCGGTCCAGGTGGATTTTCGTCTGTACTGGGACTGAACGTGACGTCGGACCACAGAATTCCTGAACTCAGACTTCGGACGTCAGGCGCTCAAGGCCTGAAGTCCGACGTCCGACGCCCGTTCTTGCCTAGCTTCGGGTGATGACGCGACGCAGCGGTTCTACTTTTTCGCGAAGATCGTCGGCCAGATCGGCGCCCCGGGCGGCCGCATCGCGGACTCGGTCACTGGCGACGCGGACTCGGTCCTTGGCTTCGTCCGCCCAATCCTCAATTGTGTCTCTGGCGTCTTTGTATCCGCGTTGCAGATCGCGGCGCATTTGCTTGCCCGTCTTGGGCGCGAGCAGCAGCGCGGCAAAGGCTCCGGCGCCGAGACCGATTAAAAGAAAGGTAACCGCAGTGCCGAGGCTGTTACTCTCGGAGGATTCGTAATTTCCACTTCGCATGATGAAGACCTCAATTTTTCCGCCCGGGAGTTGTTCGGGCATGTTGGCGAAAGTAGCGTCAAGATCCGGCCACAACTGATTCTAGTCCTACGGCGCGGACGTCGGTCAATCCAATACGGAAGGGATGGATTGCGCGCATCTTCGATGAGTTCGGAAGGGAGAAGGTTTCTTTTCGGGCGTAGCTGAGTGTAAAATAATGCTCTAGCCCTCGTGGCGGCGGAACTTGTGGCCTGCCCCCGCCTTCCGCCGGCTTCACAACCGCAATCGTACAAGGAGAGTTTTTCAAGCGATGTCGATCCCTGCCACGCAGCTTCGTCCAGGCATGATCATCAAGCACAACAATGATCTGCACTCCGTCTTCAGCGTCGAGCACCGCACGCCCGGCAACCTACGCGCCTTCATTCAAGCCAAACTGCGGAACTTGCGCACTGGCGCCATGTTCGAACACCGCTTTCGCTCGCCCGACCCGATCGAGAAGGTCAACGTGGACGAAGTCGAAATGCAGTTCCTCTACGCCGACGGCGACAGTTATTACTTCATGGACACCACGAACTACGAGCAGACCCACCTTAGCAAGGAAATCCTGGGCGACGCCGTGGATTACCTGATCGCCAACCTGGAAATCAAAGTGGAATTTTTCGACGGAAAGGCAGTCGGTATCGAGTTCCCGCAGACCGTGATTCTGACCGTCGTCGAGACGGAGCCCGGACTGAAGAGTGCCACCGCTTCCAGCGTGACCAAGGCGGCGAAGACTGAGACCGGACTCGTGGTGCAAGTGCCGCCCTTCATCAACGAAGGCGAGAAGATTAAAGTGGATACCTCCGAAGGGGCTTATCTGTCCCGCGCGTAAAAGTACAATTGTCATCCTGAGCGCAGCGAGAACGTCGCAAAGCGACGCTCTCGCGGAGTCGAAGGATCCCTACGCTGGGTAGATCACTTTAATGCGGCAAGGCATTCTCCAGGGAATCGATTGAAATTCCTCGCACTGTCCGTGGAAGTTTGCGATTACAGAGATCCTTCGACTACGAATCGCCTTCGCGTTCGCGAAACCGATTCTCCGCTCAGGATGACATTTTCAGATGATATTTTTCAGAAATGACTCACACTGAAAAGCCTATCGAGGCCCGCCGTTTCGTCGTTCGCGGACGCGTGCAGGGGGTCGGGCTTCCGCTGGTTTGTGGAGCGCGAGGCGCACATCCTGGGCATCGCCGGATGGGTGCGCAACAATCACGATGGCAGCGTGGAAGTTCTTGCCCAGGGCACTCGCGATCAGCTCTCTGGATTGCATTCCCGCCTGCGCGAAGGGCCACGCGCGGCTCGTGTGGATGCGGTCGAAGTATCCGAAGCATCTCCAGTCGCCGGACTGAATTCATTTCGCATTGAAGGAGCGTGGTAAATGCCGTTGTCCCTTGTTCCGGCCATGGATGCGGATCACCTAAAGAGACTCATTCGGGAGATCCCCGATTTTCCCAAGAAGGGGATTCTGTTTTACGACATCACGACTCTGCTGAAAGACAAGACCGGGTTCGCCACGCTGATCGACAAACTCTCCGAGCATTACATTGCGAAAGATATCGATCTGGTGCTGGGCATGGAAGCTCGCGGATTTATTTTCGCCCCGGCGCTGGCCTATCGCCTCAATGCAGGGTTCGTGCCCGTGCGCAAGCCCGGCAAGCTTCCCGCCGAATGTGTGAAATACGATTACGCTCTGGAGTACGGAACTAACTCGCTGGAGATTCACAAGGATGCGATTCAGAAAGGTCAGCGCGTCTTGATCGTCGACGATCTGCTGGCCACTGGAGGCACGGCCGAGGCGACGGCCAAACTAGCATCCATGCTCGGCGCGGAGATCGCCGGGCTGGGATTTGTGGTGGAACTCGAATTCCTGAAGGGCCGCGACAAGTTGAAGGGGTACGATGTGATGTCTCTGCTGCGTTACGACAAGTAGGGCGGCGCCAAAAGAGGCTGGCCCTGGCGGTTGGAGCTTCAATTCTCCACCAGTGACAGGTGCGACTCCTTGGGTAAATAGCCTTTTCGCCGAAACCAATCCTCCATCGCCTCCCTGAGTTGATCCATGGGTACGCTGGAACCGATCTCCATCTGACCGTCCGAAAGCGGAAGAGTGTCGTCGAAGACGCTGGCATTGCTGAAATTGCGCATGGAAAAACTGTCGAGCCACTTCAGCGGGCAGGGAAGCCTGCGGCCGTTGGATTCGTACTCCACGCGAATCTTGCGGGCGAACATGAGTTTATTTAACCATGTCTCATGAAACGGCGTGGAGCGCGTAGGCAGGAGCGGCTTTGACATGTCCGCGTGCCTCTCCTTACCCTCCTCTCAATGTTCGCCGCTGGTGTCGCGACATTTTAGTCGTCACGCCGACTGGAGCTGACAGTTAAACAAAATTGGTTCGCACCGGGATCGTGGCATTGGGAGGCAGTCATGTTGATAGGTCCGATTCTGTGGGTGGTCATCGGTCTGATTGCAGGCTGGTCCGCGGGCAAGATCATGAAAGGCTCCGGCTATGGCGTGGTCATCGACATCGTGTTGGGCGTCGTCGGTGCCCTGGTGGGCGGCCTCCTGTTAGGCATTCTCGGAATTCACGCGGAAGGCTTGATCGGTACCGTCATCGTCGCAATCATCGGCGCGGTATTTCTGATCTGGCTCTCGCGCCGCCTGAAAAAAGGATAGAGCGGTCGCCCGCCCCGACTGCGGCAGCCGTGCTGCGCACGGCTGACAGCCGAGGCCGCTGTCTCTATGAAATGCTCGCGTAGCGACAGCCGCCTCGGCTATCCGGCAGGGGCGAAGCCCGGCCGCGCCGCTCCTAACTCGCCTGAAAAATGCCGGCTTAGGCTCTCGGCCATCTCCAAACACGGCTCTTGCATCCACGGCTCCAGATGCGGCCTCTCAGGTGTCTAACCCACGTAGGGTCCGCGTCCCAGGCAAGAGTTGCGCCGCTACTCGTTCGCTCTCTGGCGCTTCTTTCTTGACCAAGGCCCGCTTTCACGGAGGAGTCATGCGTTCCACGAAGACCGCAGTGTTGTGCTTAGCGCTTGCCGCAGTCTCATCTGGCCAGTCTTCCTTCGGCCAATTCTCTCTCAGCCCATCTTCCACCCCAGCGTCGTCGGCCGACCCGGCTGCTCGCCTGCCGGTGACCCGCGTCATTCTTTACAAGAATGGCGTCGGCTACTTCGAACACGCAGGGCAAGTTCGCGGCAGCCAGGACGTGAACGTCGATTTCACCACCGCGCAACTGAACGACGTGCTGAAGTCGCTGACCGTTCTCGACTTGGGGAAAGGACGCATCACCGGCGTGAGCTACAACTCGGCGGCTCCCCTGGAGCGACGGCTCGGCTCGCTGCGCCTGCCGGTCGGAGAAAATCCAACCACGGCGCAGTTTCTCGACGCTCTGCGTGGAGCGCGGATGGAGGTGCGGAACGGCTCGGAGAGCGCTTCGGGACGCTTGTTGAGCATTGAGGATCGCGAAGTACCGGGAAAGGGCGATCAGAAAATCACGCTGACGCAAATCTCCGTGGTCAGTGACGGCGGCGAAGTACGCATCTTTGACCTGACGCCCTCCACCAGCGTTCGCGTGGCGGAAAAAGAAGTGAATGAAGAGGTGGGCAAGTATCTGGGGCTGGTGGCCTCGACGCGCGATCAGGATGTCCGGCGCATGACGATCTCCACTGCCGGGGATGGCGAGCGCAATCTGCTGGTCAGCTACATCAGCGAAGTGCCGGTGTGGAAGAGCACCTACAGAATCGTGATTCCGGCGGAAGGCAAGCCGCTGTTGCAGGGATGGGCGATTGTCGACAACACGGTTGGCGAGGACTGGAAAGATGTGGAGTTGTCGCTGGTCGCGGGCGCGCCGCAGTCGTTCGTGCAAGAACTCTCGCAGCCCTACTACACACGGCGGCCGGTCGTGGCGCTGCCGGAAAATGCCATGCTCACGCCGCAAACGCATGAGGCGACGATGGAACCTGAGGTCGAAATCAGGAACGGCGCGCCAGCGGTTATTCCACGGGGCGTGATCGGTGGAGTTCCCGGCGGTGTGCCTGGCGGAGCGATGGGAGGAGTGATCGGCGGACCCATCGGTGGAATCGCCAGCGGCAGTGGCGGAGGCGTCGGCTCCGGCAGAGGTCCAGGCTTCGGCCCAGGTGGCGGCGGAGGTGTGGGTGGCGGAGTGTTTCGTGTCGGCGGCGGTGTGCCTCGTCCCGACGCCACCGCAATAGCCGAGAATCTCGAAGCCGGAACCACTGTGGGGGAGAGCCGCGAACTCGGAGACCTGTTCGAGTACAAGCTCAAAGATCGCGTCACTATCCGCAAGAACCAGTCCGCCTTGGTGCCCATCCTGCAGGCGCGCATCGACGCCGAAAAAGTTTCGGTCTGGAATCCCTCCGACAGGTCTGTGCTGCGCGCGCTCTGGGTGAACAATACCAGCGATCTCACGCTCGACGGCGGCAGCTTCAACGTGCTCGAAGGCGACGCCTTCGCCGGCGAGGGCTTGATGGACGCGATCAAGCCAGGGGAGAAGCGGTTAATGTCGTATGCCGCCGACCTCGGCATCCTGGTCGATGCCAAACAGAAAGCCGACAATCAGCGCGTCACCAAAGTCATCATCGCGCACGGCATGATGACGCAATCGACGCAGGAGTGGCAGGAGAACACGTACGCCATCCGCAATCGCGACTCTTCGCCGCGAGCGCTGGTGATTGAACATCCGGCGCGCCGGGGCTGGAAACTAACGGACGACCAGAAGCCGGCCGAGAGTTCCGCTTCCTTCCATCGCTTTCGACTCACCGTGGAACCAAAGAAGACCATGACCCTGGTGGTCAAGGAATATCGGCCGATTATGAACAGCTATCAGCTAACGAATGTGACCGACGACGAAATCAAATTCTTTCTCGAACAAAGGATGATCAATCCGGAAGTGGAAAAAGCGTTGCGGCGCGTGGTTGCGCAGAAGAATGACATCGCCGTGATCGATGCGGTGATTACCGGCCGCCGTGCTCAGGTATCAAGCATCTCTGACGATCAGCAGAGGGTTCGCGAGAACATGAAGGCGCTGAAGGGAAGTGCCGAAGAAAAAGCGCTGGTCGAACGCTATGTCCGCGAACTGAACGCGCAGGAAGACCGCGTGCAGTCGCTGCGACACGAAATCGCTGAGATGCAGCAGAAGCGCGACTCGGCCCAGAGCACGCTCAATGGAATGATTGAAGCCCTGCAGATGGAGGTGACACTGTAGGCAGCCGTGCTCCGCACGGCAGACAGCCGAGGCTGCGCTTGAGATGACCCCGCTTACCTCTGCTTCTTCGGCCCGGCCGCCTTGACCTCCGGCGGTGCGTCGAAATTCTCGAAATTCTTGACGAAGCGGTTGCGCAGGTTTTCGGCAGCTTGGTCGTAGGCGGCTTTATCCGGCCACGCATTCCGCGGGTTCAAAATGTAGGGAGGCACGCCGGCGCATGCCTTGGGAATGCTGAAACCAAATGCCGGCTCGACGTCGAATTCTTCTCGAATCAGCTCGCCCTCGACCGCCGCGTCGACCATGGCGCGAGTGTAAGGAATCGCCATGCGCTTGCCTACGCCGTACGGTCCTCCCTGCCAGCCCGTGTTGACCAGCCAGCATTGCGCATGGTGCTCCCGCAAACGGCGGCCGAGCATCTCGGCATAGGTCTTCGGCGGCAGCGGAAGAAATGGTGATCCGAAACAGGTGGAGAATGTTGCCGTGGGTTCTTTCACACCAGCTTCGGTTCCAGCAACTTTAGCCGTGTAGCCCGACAGAAAGTGATACATGGCCTGCTCCGGTGTCAGCTTCGAAATCGGCGGCAGAACGCCGAAGGCATCCGCAGTGAGAAACACGACATTCCTGGGATGACCTCCAATGCCGGGGATCACCGCATTTTCGATGAAATCCACGGGATAAGCGGCGCGAGTGTTCTCCGTCTTACTATCGTCGTTATAGTCGGGAATGCGCGTGTGCGGATCGAGGGTGACGTTCTCTAACACGCAGCCGAACCGGAGGGCGTTCCAGATCTGCGGCTCGTTTTGCTTCGAAAGCTTGATGCATTTGGCATAGCAACCGCCTTCGAAGTTGAAGATGCCGTCGGCGCTCCAACCATGCTCGTCGTCGCCGATCAGATCGCGAGAAGGATCGGCCGAGAGCGTGGTCTTGCCCGTGCCTGAAAGACCAAAAAACAATGCGCTCACTCCATTGTGTCCAACGTTTGCCGAGCAGTGCATGGGAAAGACGTTCCGCGGAGGAAGCAGAAAGTTCATGACGCTGAAGATGGACTTTTTCATTTCGCCGGCGTACGACGTTCCACCGATCAGCACGGTGCGGCGTGTGAAGTTCAGCAGGATGAAAACCTCCGAGGCTACGCCGTCGCGCTGGGGATCGGCTTTGAATTCAGGAGCGGCGATGACGGTGAATTCGGGCCGGTGATGTTTGAGTTCCTCCGTCGTCGGACGCAAAAATAACTGCCGCACGAAAAGATTGTGCCAAGCCAATTCGTTCACCAAGCGAATCGGCAGGCGGTAAGCAGGGTCGGCGCCGCAAAAAAGATCCTGCACAAAAAGTTCCCGGCCCCGCAGATGCTCCATTACCCGCGCGTAGAGCGCGTCAAACTTCTCGGGCTCAAACGGCGTGTTTGCTCCGCCCCAGGCGACGGTGTGGGCCGTGGTCTCGTCTTTTACGATGAACTTGTCTTTGGGAGACCGGCCGGTGCGATTCGTATAACCCACGATGGCCCCGTTAGACGCCAACTTCGCCTCATCGCGCCGGATGGAGTGCTCCACCAACAGTGCCGGCGAAAGATTGAAGTGCGTCCGGCCTTCACTCAGCAACTCGGCTACGTCGCTGGCGTGCATCGTGGTCGCCATGAAAACTCCTCAAGAAGGGCAGACAACAATTACAAACGACAAACATATTATTGTCCCTCAAAAGCGATCGCGCTGCCAAATGCGTGACAACGTATGGGTGTGGATCGGATGCGCGCGAGATCCCTTCGACTTTGCTCGGGGCAGGCTCTTCCCTCCGCCTGAAAAGCGGCTACGGTCAGGATGACGCCCATGGAAATGGAGACGGAAGGAAACCGAGACGGAATTGGAGGAGTACCGGAAGACGCGCAAGCAAGCCGGGCTACTCCGAGGTCTTATAGTCGCAGGCCTTGCGGCAGTCCTCGCAGTACATCAATCCGTCGTCGCACACGCGGATGTCGGTTACGGACTGGCACAGGCAGCAGAATTTTTCGCATTCACACGAATTTTCGGCCTGGTCGCACTGTGCGCAGTGATATTTGCCAGGACTGGTTCCCGTGCTCATAAACCTAATGTAGCGCGCATCGCCCGCCTGCGAAAAATGACCTTGGTAATCGTCGGCGCGTTGGAAAAAGAATCTATGTCCGGCAACGAGCGATTTCTCGGTGGCCTATAATCCTCAGCAATGACCTTCCAACATCTGCTGGATGGCGCGGAGGTCCTCGCCCAAAGCGGGGACCCCAGCGTGAGTGGTGTGGAATACGATTCTCGGCGGGTCAAGCCAGGAGCTGTATTCGTGGCCACGCGGGGGGAAACGTCCGACGGCAATCGTTTCATCGATCAGGCGATTCAGGCCGGCGCGGTCGCGGTGGTCACCGACTCACCCGCCGAGAAGCCCCGCGGGGGCGTGGCTTGGGCGGTTGTGCCGCATGGGCGACGAGCTTTGGCGCGTTTGAGCGCGAATTTTTATAAACGTCCCGCCGAGCGGATTGCGGTCACTGGAATTACCGGCACCAACGGGAAGAGCACAACCGCGTTTCTGGTCGAGTCGATTCTGACGGCCGCGGGACGCAAGAGCGCCCTGATCGGGACAATCGAATATCACGTCGCGGGCCAAATCTACCCCGCGCCGCATACCACGCCGGAGGCGCTCGAACTTTCCCGCCTTCTCAATGAAGCGTTGGGCTTGGGCGCAACCGACGCGGTCATGGAGGTTTCCTCGCATGCGCTGGCGCAGGGACGCGTGTTCGGCGTGCCCTTCGATGTCGCCGTATTCACCAACCTGACCCGCGACCACCTCGACTATCACAAAACGATGGATGAGTATTTTGCCGCCAAGCGAGTGTTGTTCGAAGGCTGTGGCACGGATGCGCCCCGTGCCTCGGTGACCAACCTCGACGATGAGTATGGCGCGAAGCTCGCCAGGTTCAGCCGCAAGCGCAGCGCCGTCGTCCTCACTTACGGCTGGGAACGCGGCGACTTCCACGCCGAGAATGTAGACATCAGCCCCCGCGGTACGAGATTCGACATGGCCACCCCGCAGGAGAGGATTCCTGTCTTCTCTCCGCTCATCGGGCGCGTGAATGTGTATAACATCCTGGCAGCGGCGGCCGCCTGCTACGCGCGCGGCTGCGCCTCGCAGGCGATTGCCCGCGGCGTCGAGTCGCTCACGCACGTGCCCGGAAGATTTGAGCGCGTTGACTGCGGCCAGCCGTTCACAGTAGTAGTCGACTACGCGCACACCGACGATGCTTTACGCAATCTCACAGCCTTGGCCCGCGAATTTGTGTCGCGGGGCGCAGGAACGTCGAGGGTCCTGACCGTATTCGGTTGCGGAGGCGATCGCGATCGCGCCAAGCGTCCCCTCATGGGCGAGGCCGCCGGGCAAGGCAGTGATTTTGTGGTGCTCACCTCCGATAATCCCCGCAGCGAGGATCCGTGCGCGATCATTAACGACGCGTTGGTTGGATTGCAGAAGACCGGTGCAAAGTACAGCGTCGAAGCCGACCGCCGGAAAGCGATTGCGCTGGCGATCGCGCAAGCCCGCCCCGGAGATATTGTCCTGCTTGCCGGCAAGGGACACGAGAAGGCGCAGGTCACCCGCGACGGTCCTCATCCTTTCGACGATGTCGAAGTGGCCCGTGAGGTTCTGCGAGCGTCAGGCTTCCAATGTGAATCGGAGCGCAGCGCCGGAAATCACGCATGAAGCTGCCGCTCTCGAAAATTGCGGAGTTTATCTCTGTCACAACTCACGTAGCGACAGCCGCCTCGGCTGTCCGCCCACGCGAAGAAATTGCGCAAGGATATTCCATCGACTCGCGCACGATTGGCCCGGGAGAACTTTTCTTCGCCGTCAAAGGCGAACGGCTCGACGGCCACGACTACGTAAACGCCGCTCTGGAAAAGGGAGCCGCGGCAGCGGTCGTCCGGAAAGATCAGCTGCATCGTTATTCCGATAAGACCCGCCTGCTGGCCGTCGACGATACGCTGGCAGCACTGCAAACGCTGGCTACCGCGACGCGAAGACTCTGGGGCAAGCCGCTGGTGGGCGTTACCGGTTCGGCGGGAAAGACGACGACCAAAGAAGCCGTCGCGCATGTTCTCGCCGCGCGCTTCCGCGTGCTCAAGTCCGAAGGCAACTTCAATAATCACTTTGGCCTGCCGCTGATGCTCTTGAAGCTGGAACCGGAGCACGACGTCGCGGTCATCGAGATGGGAATGTCGCATGCCGGTGAGATTCGCGCGTTGGCGAATATTGCGCGGCCAGAGATCGGTGTGGTAACCAACGTTGCGCCCGTACACCTGGAGTTTTTCGATTCGCTCGCCGGAATTGCGCGGGCAAAATACGAATTGATTGAATCGCTGCCTGCCAGTGGCACCGCCGTGCTCAATGCCGACGACGAATATGTTTCGCAATTCGGCCGCAACTTCAAGGGCCGGGTCGTGACCTATGGAACGCGTGCGATCGCCGATGTGCGGGCGGAAAATATTCAGACCCGTGGCGCGGAAGGCTCGGAGTTTGATGTGGTCATGGCCAGCGGGCGCGAGCACGCGCGTCTGCCGCTGGTCGGGGAACACAACATTCTGAACGCTCTGGCCGCGGTAGCCGTGGGCCTGGCGCGAGGACTGAACCCCTCGGAAGCAGTCGCTGCGCTGGCCACTGTCACGCCTCCGGATAAACGCGGCGAGGTTCTCCAACTGGGTAACATCACGGTCATCAACGATTGCTACAATTCCAATCCGAAGGCGCTGCACGCCATGGTCGATGCCCTGGCAGCGATGAAAGCCGGACGCCGTATTGTGGTCGCCGGCGAAATGCTTGAACTCGGTCCAGCGGGAGAACAAATGCATCGCGCCGCCGGTGAGCATATAGCCGGGAAGAAGATCGATGTTTTGGTAGGCGTGCGCGGCCTGGCGCAGGCGATGGTCGAGGGCGCACGGCAGGCGGGGGCGGATGCCAAGTTCGTGGCGACACCGGAGGAAGCCGGCGAGTGGTTGGCGAAGGAGGCGCGTGACGGCGATGTGGTGCTGCTCAAGGCGTCACGCGGCGTGAAACTCGAGAAGGCGCTCGAGACCTGGAAGGCTCGGCGCAACACCCGAAACTGACTATTGCGAGGGACGGAGGCTGATTGCTCTACTGGCTGTTGTTCGTCAAGCTGCAACATTACGTTGCGCCCTTCCGCATCTTTCGCTACGTCACTTTCCGCACCGCATTTGCCAGCCTCACTGCACTTTTCACCGCGCTCATCGTGGGCCCTCTGGTCATCGGACGCCTGCGCGACTTCCAGATCGGACAATACATTCGCGAAGAGGGCCCGAAGGCCCATCAGAAAAAGGCGGGCACTCCCACCATGGGGGGCCTCCTGATTGTGATCGCGATCATCGTTCCCACGCTGTTGTGGGCGGACCTGAGCAATAGGTTCGTATGGATTGCGGTATTCTCAACGTGCGCTTTCGCGGCTATCGGATTCACCGACGATTACACCAAAGTGACCCGCCGCCGCAATCTGGGCCTGACTTCGCGCGCCAAGCTCGGACTGCAGATCGCCACCAGCATTGTCATTGCCTCCATGCTGATCGCCATGCAGGCCTACGGCATGTACTCCACCAAGCTGATCGTGCCGTTCTTCAAGCAGTTCCATCCCGATCTGGTGGTGCAAAGCCTGGAGCGCTTTCCGCATCTGTGGTTCCTGGCGTTTCTCCCCTTCATCGCTTTCGTGGCCTTCGTGATTGTGGGCGCGAGCAACGCCGTGAATCTCACCGACGGCCTTGATGGGCTAGCCATCGGATGCACCGTAATTGCGGCGGCCGCCCTGGCCGTGCTCACCTACGTCAGCGGCCACGCAACTTTTGCGACTTATCTGGAACTGCAGCGCATGCCGCAAGTCGCCGAATTAACCATCTTCTGCGGAGCCATGGTGGGGGCGTCCATTGGATTTCTCTGGTACAACGCACATCCTGCGGAAGTCTTCATGGGCGACGTGGGATCGCTCGCCCTCGGCGGCGCAATCGGCACGGTTGCCGTCATCATCAAGCAGGAGTTACTGCTGCCGTTCATTGGCGGGATTTTCGTGATCGAGGCGGTGTCGGTAATTCTGCAGGTAGGATCCTACAAGCTGCGCAAGAAGCGCATCTTCAAGATGGCGCCGCTTCATCATCACTTCGAGTTGCTGGGCTGGTCGGAGTCGAAAATCATTGTGCGCTTCTGGATCGCGTCGCTGGTGTTCGCCCTGTTCGCGCTAACGACATTGAAACTAAGATAGAGATTGTTGATTGCTGATTTTTGATTGTTGATTGAAGAACTTCTGGCTCGCGTAGATCGAGATTTTAATCAAAAATCAACAATCAGAAATCAAAAATAGACTTGCAATGGAACTCAACGGAAAACGCGTTCTAGTCGTCGGCCTGGGCAAGTCCGGGGTAGCGTCGGCGTTGTTTCTGAAGGCGCACGGGGCGCAGGTGACCGTCTCCGATACCAAGAGCGGCGACGAACTGCGCAATGAGATTCCCGTGCTGCTCGATCACGGCATCACCGTCGAGACCGGCGGCCACGGCGACCGCACCTTTCGCGGCCAGGATCTTATTGTGGTTAGCCCCGGCGTGCCGGTGGACGCTCCTCCGCTGGTGCAGGCGCGCGCCCTCGGCGAGGCCGTGATTGGCGAGGTCGAACTGGCCGCGCAGTTCCTGTCCGGGCCCATCGTAGCCATCACCGGCTCGAACGGCAAGACCACAACCACCACCCTGACCGGCGAAATCATGACTGCCGCGGGCTTCCCGGCGCTGGTCGGCGGCAACATTGGAACGCCCGCCATTTCGCTGGCCGAGCGCGCCCAGCCCGAAACCGTGATTGTGCTCGAGATTTCGAGCTTCCAACTGGAAACGATTCGAGACTTTCCGCCCGAAAGTTGCAGTCGTACTCAATGTCACGCCTGACCATCTCGACCGCCATCGAACCTTCGAGGCTTATGTCGATGCCAAGGCGCGTATCTTTGAAAACCAGCAGGCGAGCGACTTCGCCGTGCTTAACGCCGACGACCCGACATGTGTAGGAATGGCGGCGCGGACGCGCGCACAAGTGTTTTGGTTCAGCCGGCAGAAAGAAGTGGAGCAAGGCGCATGGGTTCGCAACGGCAACATCGTATTCCGCGACCCTAAAAGCCAGCAGCGCGAAGTCATGCAAGTCTCCGAGATCCCGCTGAAAGGCGCACACAATCTGGAAAACGTGCTGGCTGCAGTCTGCGCCAGCGTGCTTATGGGATGCTCCCACGAGAAGATTCGCCAGGCGGTGCGCGACTTCAAGGCAGTCGAACACCGGCTCGAATTTGTGTCGACGATTCGTGGGGTCGACTACTACAACGATTCCAAGGCCACCAACGTCGATGCGACCATCAAGGCGCTGGAGTCGTTCCCCGCCAACATTCATCTGATTCTCGGCGGCAAGGACAAGGGCAGCGACTACACCGTGCTCAATGACCTGCTCCGCCAGCGTGTGAAGCGTGTCTACACCATCGGTGCCGCGGCGGCGAAGATCGAATCGCAAATCAAGAACGTCGAGGTCGTGCGCGCAGAGACACTGGAGAATGCGATTCGCAAGGCGAATGCCGTGGCGCAGCCGGGCGACGTGGTCCTGCTGGCCCCGGCCTGCGCCAGCTTCGATCAATTCAAAAACTACGAGCACCGGGGAAAGGCGTTCAAGGAGATTGTGCAAACGCTAAGGTGACCTCAGATTCCGGTGAAGGCGTTTACGCGCGAACACGGTCGTTCGGCTGTTCCGATGACGAGGCGTTCAGGAGCCGCAACTGGGCGGATCTCCATTTAGGCGCTGCAAGAGCTTTCTTGCCTCTGACAAATCTGGGTTGAAACGAAGTACCCGCGCCACGAAGGATCGCGCGTCCTTCCACCGTCCGGACTCGCAGAAGGTGCGGGCAAGGTTCATCCCAATGCTGCTCTTTCCTGGAGCGCGGTCGAACGCTCCTTGCCACAGTACGACCGCGGTCCGAAGATGTCCGCTTTTAGCCTCAATTACGCCAAGATTCGTGGCCGCATCGATCAAAGTGGGATCTAGAGCAAGCGCCTTCTGATACAACTCTCGGGCGTGGTCGACTGCGCCGCGATTCAGTTCGACATACGCCAATCCCGAGAGGATTGCGGGATCGTCTGGCGATTGCTTTACCGCTAGAGCCAGTAACCGGTCCGCCTGGGACGCGGCCTGCGGTATGCCGTTTTCCGCCAGAGACTGCCACGCCAGGGCTAGATCGCGGATGTCGTCCTTGGCCTCTTTTGAAGGTGGGAACGGCACCAGGCTCAGAGAAGAACCTGGCGCGTTCGCGTCCTGAAGCAAAGAGGGCAAGAGTCCGGAACGGCGCGGGATGTGATGATCGGTCACCTCGGTATGAGCGATGTCAGTGCTCAGCGAAGAAGGCATGTGGCAGGCCGTACAATCGGGTTTTTCAGGGTGGTGCCTGGACCCGAGTGCGGAGCCATGACAGGCAAGGCACTTTGCCCGGAAGTGCGAGATGCGCTCCTCGGGAGGCGGAGAATAATGGGGGTCGTGACAACTGAGGCAAGACATTGCGTTGCCTGATTTCTTCTTGCAGGCGCTTTGCGCCAAAGCTTCAAACTGGCTATTTGCGCCCATTCCAGAAGTCCGTTCTTCAGCCAGAACGTAATGGCGCGTGTAGTCGTCGAGAATGTCGCCCGGACGGAATTCATCCGCGTGCCGCCCGGCACGCTCGATGGCGACATTGCCCTCGAGATGATACTGCATGCAAACCGAATCCCGCCGATCCGCAGGCAGCTTCGTCGGGTTGAGGATCTCCCCGCCTTTGACGTGGGCTTCGCCGGGTCCGTGGCAGCGTTCACAGCCGACGCCGCCTTGGGCAAAAAGAGGTGTGGGGTACTCGTTCTCCGTGCCCTTGACGGGCGGCTGCACGCCGCTGGCGTGGCACTCCAGGCAACTGGCATAGGCTGGCAGATTCAAAGGGATTTCCCGCGCGTTCCCGTAGGCCGGAGCCATGTCCCAAACCTTCCGGTCAGCGTACCAATTGATGGGAGACTCGAAAAAGAAACCATCCACAGCAAATAGATAGGTGCGGCCACGCCGTCCCGAACCAATGAAATACAACAATTGGCGGTTGCCGTTCACCGCCGGGTCGGCGGGACGAACGAAGCTTAGCCAAGCGTTTCCAGCTTCGGTGAAAATCCGATAGTGCACGCCGGACTTGGCATGCAAAAAATCTGCGGGCCTGAGGTCCTCGGTCGCTGGGCCACTGGCGTGCGCCATTGGAGTGCGGGTATAGGAATCGTAGATGGCGCCGTGACAGCGGGCGCATGCCTGATTGCCCACGTAGCCGCTTGGCTCAGAGTGGCTTGTTGAATCTTTCATGTCGCCTGTTTCCACCCGCGCTGACGCCGCTGCGCCGAAAAGATGAAAGAAAAAAAGGAAGGCGAATAACGGGGGCGCGGGAGTCCACTTTTGCTTTCTGGACGCGACCCCTTCAGTGCCGTCCAGAATTGACTTCTTCATCTACCGCTCACGATCCCGCCCCAGCCGGAATTTATGAGCGCGCCCCGCTTCCCTTCACATAGGGATTCCGATAGCTCACCGAGGGTTGCTTTCAGGGAAGCCGGTCGATCGGTAATTCATTTCCCGAACCAAGACAATCAACAATCAAAATTCAACAATCAACAATTCCTCCTCCGCGCTTCCGCGTCTCCGTGGTGAAATGAATCCCCATGGCAAAGCGCGTGAGTGTCGATAGATGGCTGTTTACCGCGACCATGCTGCTGATGTTCGTCGGGCTGGTGATGGTGTTCTCGGCGTCGGCGGTGATGGCCCGGGAGCGCTTCGGCTCACCCTATGCGTTCCTTTCGAAGCAGTTGATTTGGGCGGTCGCGGGGCTTATCGCCATGGTCGTCGCCATGCGCGTGGATTACCGCCGCTACAAGCAGCCCGCTCTCGTCTTCTCCTTGATGGGATTTACCACGCTGCTGCTGATCTCGGTTTTTTTTCTTGACCGCTCGCACCACACGCACCGCTGGATTCATGCTGGCGGTTTTTCGTTCCAGCCCTCGGAGTTGGCCAAGCCGGTATTGATTCTGTTTCTCGCGTATTTTCTGGAGAGTCGGGCCAAGACCATTGACGATGTGCGCAGCACGCTGCTGCCCGCAGCCGCGCCCGTACTCGTGTTTCTGGGGCTCATCGTGCTGCAGCCCGATCTCGGCACCGCTATCGCCTGCGCCGGAATCGCCGCCTGCATCCTCTATGTGGCCGGTATGCGCATGCGCTACTTTGCCTACGCGTTTGCGGCGTCGCTGCTGCCGCTGTATTTTTTGATTTTTCACGTCAGCTTTCGTCGCGCCCGCATCCTGGCATTTCTGAATCCCTATGCCGACAGCCAGAAGACCGGCTTCCACATCATTCAGTCGCTGATTGCGGTAGGCACAGGCGGCGTGACGGGCACGGGCCTGATGGAAGGCAAGCAAAAACTCTTCTACCTGCCGGAACCGCACACGGATTTTATTTTCGCCGTCACGGCCGAGGAACTGGGCCTGCTCGGCGCCATATTCGTCGTCGCTTTGTTCGCCGTCTTTCTGTGGCGCGGGATGCGGGCTTCCTGGCGGACGGAAGACGACTTCGGCCGCTACCTCGCGGTGGGAATCACCAGCATGGTCTTGCTGCAGGCATTCATCAACATCAGTGTCGTGCTGGGCATGATGCCGACCAAGGGAATTCCACTCCCGCTTGTGTCATACGGGGGATCGTCTTTATTCGTAACGCTGGCATGTGTCGGCGTGCTGCTCAACATCACCAAGCAGGCGGAGTGAAGAAGTTGCCACGGATTTGCGCGGATCTTCACGGATTGTTTCGCATATCTTAAAGGTTTATCCGTGTAAATCCGTGGCCGATTAGTTCTGGTTTATAGTCACTTCATGCGCGCAATCCTGGCGGGCGGCGGCACCGGCGGACACGTTATTCCCGCACTGGCCATCGCCTACCAACTCAAGAAAAGTTACAACGCCGAGGTGCTGTTCATTGGGACCGCGCGCGGCATCGAGAACCGCCTTGTGCCCGCCGCTGGATTTCCGCTGCAACTGGTGCGTGTCGGCGCCCTGAAAAATGTCAGCCTGACGACGCGCCTGAAGACAGCCTTCGATTTGCCGCGTGCGCTGTGGGATGCCGGCCGCATGCTGAATCAGTTCGCGCCCGACGTGGTGATCGGCGTCGGCGGATACGCCTCAGGCCCGGCGATGATGGCGGCGGTGGTCAAACATATTCCGACCCTGGCCTTCGAGCCCAACGTCGTTCCCGGGTTTGCCAATCGCATGGTCGCGCGTTTTGTGTCGGGCGCGGCGGTGCACTTCGAGGAAACGGCGAAATATTTCCGTCACGCCAAGGTAACGGGCGTGCCGGTGCGCCACGCCTTTTTTGAAATCGCGCCCAAGCGCGGAGGCACTCCGACTCTGCTGGTGTTCGGCGGCAGCCAAGGCGCGCACGCCATCAATGATGCGATGATTCGCTGCTTGCCGGTGTTGCAGCGTGAGGCACCGGGTATTCACATCATTCATCAGACCGGCGAGCGTGACTATAATGACGCGCTGGTGGCTTACAAATCTTTGGGTGATTCAGCCGAAGTATCAAAGTTTATCGAAGATATGCCTGCGGCCTTTGCCCGGGCTGATTTAGTGGTATGCCGCTCGGGGGCGAGCACAGTCGCGGAAATCGCGGCGGCGGGGAAGCCGGCAGTCTTTGTTCCTTTCCCGCGCGCCGCCGATGATCATCAACGCGTCAATGCCGAAGCCCTGGCGCGTCACGGAGCTGCAGTCGTGGTGGAAGAGTCGAAGCTGGAAGGAGTCTGGCTGGCCGAAACGATCGCGGCACTGCTGCAAGACTCGCAGCGCTTACAGCAAATGAGCCATGTGGCCCGTGCACTAGCGCATCCCAATGCCGCGCGGGATATCGCGGCGATGGCGGCGCGGGTCGCTGGAATCGAGGACGATTAGCCACGGATCTACACGGATCTCCACGGATATTTCTTTTTTGCATTCTCAGGTTTCGGGTTTATCCGTGTGAATCCGCGTCGATCCGTGGCCAAGAAGTTAATTTATGTTTGCCAAAATTCAGCGCATCCATTTCGTAGGCATCGGCGGCATCGGCATGAGCGGCATCGCCGAGGTGCTGCTCAATCTGGGCTACAAAGTTTCTGGCTCGGACTTGAAGAGTTCGCCGGTGACCCAGCGCCTGGCCGGACTCGGGCGCGTCAATCTTCGAAGGACATCGCGCTGAAAACGTCGCCGGAGCCGAAGTGGTTGTAACCAGTTCCGCGATTTCCGTGGAGAATCCCGAAGTCGCGGAAGCCCACAACCTGCACATTCCCGTGATTCAGCGCGCGGAAATGCTGGCCGAGCTGATGCGCCTGAAATACGGCATCGCCATCGCCGGCATGCACGGCAAGACGACCACGACCTCCATGGTGGCCGCGGTGTTAGCCTCCGGTGGCCTCGATCCCACCGTGGTGGTCGGCGGCCGCGTGGACGCATTGGGCTCGAATGCACGCCTGGGCAAAGTCGCAATACCTGGTGGCCGAGGCCGACGAAAGTGACCGGTCATTCCTCAAATTGTCGCCCAATACTTTCCGTCGTGACCAACATCGACCGCGAGCACATGGAACCTACCGCAACATGCGCGACGTGAAGAAAACATTCCTCGAATTCATGGACCGCGTGCCGTTCTACGGAATGATCGTCGCCTGCAACGACGATCCGCTGCTGCGCCGGATTTTGCCCGATGTTCAACGCCGCACCGTGACTTACGGAACGAGGCGCGGCTCAGACTTTCTGATCAAGCTCGACACCAGGAAGGAAATTCCACCAGGTGATTCCCGCCCGCTCGAGCCGCTTCCGCGTGAGCTATCGCAAGCAGCATCTCGGCGAGTTCGCGCTGCACGTGCCCGGCGTGCACAACGTGCTCAATGCGACGGCGGCCATTGCCGTGGGCATTGGCCTGGATGTGGCCGTCGAGGCAATCCGCGCCGCTCTCGACCAGTTCCGCGGCGTCGACCGCCGCTTCCAGTTGCGCGGACGCGCGGCGGGCGTCAGCGTCATCGACGACTACGGCCACCATCCTACCGAGATCCGGGCCACGCTGGCCGCCGCGCGGCAGTGCGGCTTCCGCAAGATTCACGTCATCTTCCAGCCCCACCGCTATACCCGCACCCGGGATCTGATGGAGGAATTCACGACTGCTTTCGCCGACGCCGACTCGCTCTTCGTCCTCGATATCTATGCCGCCAGCGAGAAGCCCATTGAAGGCGTAACGGGCGAAACGCTGGCGCGCGCATCCGGGAGAAAACCGCGATAAATGGCCGATACGTAAGCTCCCCCGTCGAAGCCGCGGATGCAGCCGAGCCGTCGCCGAAGATGGCGACATGATCCTGACCCTGGGGGCGGGCAGCGTCTCGCAATTCGGGCCGATGATCCTCGAGAAGCTGAGCGAGCGGAAACCCGCGCCAACGGCAGAGCCAACCGAACACGACCTCGCTTAACCGAGACGATCCCAGCAGTCGTTGAGTCCAATCGTCCGATAGCGTCATTTCTGAACACGGCCTTGGGCTTGATCCGGTCTGGTAATGTCTTCCGAGGCGCGGATACAATGGCCAGAATGGAATCAATCAAGGCGGGACGATGTGTCAGACGTGAGGTCGCCGTTCTCTTCTTCAGTGCAGCGTGCACGCTTTCGGCGTGTTCCCCCGACTCCGGCCGGTCGGGCGCGAGGGCAGAGACCGCCAAGGGACTCCAGAGTGGCGCGACTGCCCAACCCGCGACGAGCCCCGCTGCGCAGAGTCATCCTGGCGGCGTCCCGACGCGCGGTTCCAAAGGGGAGATCTGCGAGCTCATGCCCCTGGGAGACGTCGCGGCGATCGTGGCTCCGGCGCTCGCAATGCAGACGCACAAGAAGGGAGAACCGCCGCCTTCGGAGGGTCCCGACTACTCGATGTGCCACTATGACTTCCCAGGGGAACCACGCGTCAAAGTCGGGATCGAGTTGGTCGACTTCGACACTCCGGAGAAAGCGCGCACGACGTTTCAGGTGGAGCGCGAGATGACCGCGCGACGGACGGACGTCATTCACGATTTGTCGGATCTCGCCGGCATCGGCGACACCGCGTTCACAGCCGACGAGTGGGCCATTTTCAGCGCCAGCGTCAGCGTCTTGTACGGCCCGCATACGCTTCGCGCGATCGTCGGGGTAGACGAGACGCCGTTTTCCTTCAGGCTGTCCATGGCCAGGACCCTCGCCAGCGAGATGCTGAAACGACGCCCATGATGAGCGCCTCGCCGTCACGTCGGGCCGCGAGGAGCCACAGATGGTAAAGGGAAGTCAGACCCCAAACACCGAAAGGCGCGCAGGCTTCGGCAAGCATTGGAAGCAGCTCCAGCATTTGTCGGTCCATGCTGCTGGAGACGCTATCAGTCGAGGCCGCCAAGTCCTCATAGAAACCTTCCAGCGATTCCGATCGCTGACATGATGCTCGTTTGATTGGCATGAGTGAATCTGTGGAACTCCTCCCTAGTCCGAGGTTTGGGCGTCGCCAGCCGCTCCAAGGATTCTTCCACAGTTGATAACTGTTGTGAAATCCTCCGATAGCAACAGCGAGCATTCTCCCGCACGTTTCGCAAGGGAGTGATCAGGCGAGATGGGCGCACAATAGTGTCGTTTCCGAGGAAAAAAAGGAAATCCCCGCCCCAGATGTTCGAGCTGCAACCGGCTGAGTTGGCGTTGCATCCCATCACCAACGCCCAACAGAATCCAGACTCAGGAGCCAATATATGCCACGCTTCTTGTTCTGTGTCTTTGCGGTTTTGCTGTGCGGTAGCTTCGCTCTGGGGCAGTCTCCCGATCGCTTCGAGCTCTTTGCCGGCTATTCGCTCGTTAATGCCGATTTCACATTAACTTCCAGGACGGTTTTGAATGGCTGGAATGCATCGATGAATTTCAAAAGCGGTTCGTGGTTCGGATTGGTCGCAGATTTCTCGGGCTACTATCCAAGCGATTTCGGTCATGCTAAGGCCCACAGCTTTTTGTTCGGCCCGCAGGTTTCGGTGTCGCTGGACAAAATTACTCCCTTTGCCCACTTCCTGATCGGCGATACCAATGTGAGTTATACAGCCGACTCAAGCTTCCCGCGTTTCAGCTTCTTGAGCGCTAACAATTCTTTTACGTATGGCGGGGGAGGAGGCCTCGACTATCGCTTTACCCCTCACCTTGCTGTTCGCGGCCAGGCAGACTGGCTGCATAATGGGTTCAATACGGTGGACAATCAACTGTCGTACCGGCTCAACCATAACGTGGCCCGCATCTCCACGGGGATTGTGTTTCGGTTCTAACCGCAGCAGCCACTCATTGACTAGGTCCAATCTAAGGAACGGCAGTCGATCACCGATGCGGCCGACGCGGTTTCGGCAGTGGTTTCGGTTTCGGCCGGGGCTTTGGTCCGGGTCGAGGAGGTTTCCGCGGTGTCGGCGCGGGCACCGGAGTTCCTCCGCCTCCGCCGCCCGGCGTGGTTGGCGTCGGAAAGGTCGGTGGCGCGAGCGGGGTTTGCTTCGGATCGAAACAATCGGACATGTCATCCGCTGTATCGAGCCGCGGGTTGACGGACTGAATGCCAAGCAAGATTTGGCAGAATTTCACCAGGCTGATGTGTGAGCGCTGTGTCGGCGAGACAAATCCCTTGCGTGCGTATGGACTGACCACAAGACAGGGAACGCGGGAGCCGTAGCGAAACTGCTGGCCATTAAACTCCGGGTGCGCGTCCCCTGGATACTGCGCTCGCTTGCTGTCCCATTGTTCAACATTGGGGGGAACAATGTGGTCGTACCATCCGCCCCAATCATCCCATGTAATAAAAACTACAGTGCGCGGCCATAACCCGCCGTCCACGATGGCCTGAATCTGCTGCGCCGTCCATTGCGAACCGAGAGTGATGTTTTGCGTCGGATGTTCGCTATAGGCGGGATTACCGTCCCCATAGACCCAGGAAACAGAAGGTAGCTGTCCGGCCGCTGCCTGATGGGCAAACAAATCGCGAGTGTGGTTCCCGGGCAGTGCGGCCAGTTCGCGAATGTAGTGGAAGGCGTAACCGCCATAATTGCCCCAGGTGAGTCCCGCTTTCTGCAATGCGAGCGGAAATGATTTCAAATCGTACAAATTCTTCGGCGTCGAACTGAAGGGCGGATTGTTGATTACGGGAGAATCCGCCGTGATCAGCATCAGGTGGCTGGGAGTCGAAGGCCCCGCTACCTCTGAAAAAAAGTGGTCACAGAGCGTGTATTGGCGCGCCAGAGCAAAATAATCGGGAATATCCGACTCGGAGTATTGCACCCGATACCGCTGTTCTGTATCGCGCTTCATCCACGTTTCGTGGCGATGGTCGGGATCGCCGGGCGGAGGATTCTGCGCTTTGCCCAATTGGTTATCGCCCGCCGAGTTTGGGAAGGTGCCGAAGTAGTTGTCGTAAGTGTGGTTCTCTTTGACGATGATGACGACATGGTCCACTAAGGGAGCCAATGATGAAACGGTACTGGCTGTCGCTTTCATCTTTTCCCTTCCTTCCAAGTCATCGAGTGGGGCAAAACGGACGATGCTCAATCAAGTCTTACCGACCAGGCCGGACTTTCCTTCTTGGCTTCAGCCGGCAACAATTTAATCCCATCTCGACTGCTCGCGACATTGTGAAACAATTTCGGCTAGATTCTGCGCTCGCCAGAGCATTCGGAAACGAGGGGAGACTCCAATCGGACTCGTTGCCGGTAACCAAGAACCTTGAGAGATCATCCCTCCATTATGCGCCGATTGACGACGCAGACGAAGACCATAAGGCGACGCTATTGTGATGATTGGAGTAACATCGCAATCTCACTCATCGACCCGATGCCTGGGGTTTTGAGTGCAAAGTGATTACGCCAGTTGTGTCGTCTAGCTCTGCATTCTAACGGGTCGGCCAAAACAGAGCCGTGACGGGCATTCGGAGAAAGTTGATAACAAGGCTTTGGTGCGCGATTTCCTCAGTGCGGCAAATCGGGTATACTCCCTGCCCGAGAGACGCAGCCCACACGCTGCCAGCCAAGATATGAAGGAGATTCCAGTGAGAATCCAATCGTTGTGTATATTCATGCTCGTTTTATTCGTTGGTCCCTTGGCTCTGCCATCGTTCGCGCAGGAAGCAAAAACGATGCGCACGGGTGCCCCTCCGATGGTTCATATGCCGGGTACCCCTGACTGCTTTGTGATGGCGACCGAACAGGGAGATCCTGGCAAAGAAGCATCCATCCTGAAGATGAAGGGCAACGCGGGATGTGCCGTCCCCCCGCATTGGCATCCAGCCACGGAAAACATCATGATGGTGAGCGGAACCGCAAAAACTCAGGTGAAGGGCGAGGAACCCATACAGCTTGGGCCGGGCAGCTTTCTGTCCGTACCGCCAAACCATGTCATGAATTTTGTTTGTGTTCGCGAATGTACGCTGTTCGTCTACACCGACGGGCCATTTGCCGTGCACTATGTCGATGAGGCAGGAAACGAAATCTCCCCAACCGCAGCGCTGCAGAAGAAATAACTCCGGATGATTCGGACACCATCGTAGATAGTGGATACGCCCAACAGCCGCCGGGGTTGGGGTTGGTTCTGACTGGCCCGCCCGCCCGCGTGGCGTTGCGCTTCGAAGGATTGCCCAAGCCAAACCGCAAATGAGCGTGCGCATGAGGGGTTTTGAGTGTAACGCCCCGATAACAGCAATCGTTTTGCAGTTCGATCCTGGTCGCTCAGGGGATTGGGAGGCGGTTGCCCAAGAGAATTAGTTACTTACTCATGGTTTCCCTGTAGCAACTGCCTGCCGGGGCTGTCGCAACCAAGTGGAGTGGCAAATGGTGACCCAATGCGGCGATTCGAAGAACTATGCGATCTGATTGCTATCGAGCGGGACCTGGCGGAGTTTTCCGCCCTCGTGAGGGAATTGAATGAACTCGATCCAACCCGCCGCCTGCCAGTTATTTCAAGACAGCCAATACCCAGCTACACTCTGCAAAATTGACCGACGCGATTGCACTTTTGCTAATTTAGCAGAAAACAACATGAAGCTAGAGTTGCTCGGCACACTCGACGGCTTGCTCCCCTTCAAAAGACCCTAACTGTCGCAAAATCGCCATGTCACGCATTAACCTTTGAAAGGGGTTTGAATCCATCTCCCGTTAACAACAGTGACTCCGTGACCTTGGCATCCGCCCGGAATCTGCACGGTGCAATCCTGCATGCGCTCACATTTCCATGACATGCAGACTGTGTGCGAGAGTCGGATAATCTCTCGGTCAATCGGAGCGGTTCCTCTTGTTCTTATTTCTCCGCCGCCAATCGGAACGATCGTTTTTGGCATGCGTTGATCTTAACTTCAAATCCGATTTGCCACATCGTGCGACCACGAAGCCAAGTACAGTTATTTCCGGTTTGTCTGACGTCACGCTGCCTTAACAAAGTCGCGTTAAAAGCTTTAAGATGCACCTTGAGGATTCAGGAGGCACCATGAGCAAGGAAATTTCTCGCAGGCAGTTTCTTGAAAATATCGGATTTGGAACTGCGGCCGGTACGAGTCTTCTGCTGCTGAAGGATGTTTCCAGCGCGCGGCCGGGAACCGATCTTATTCCCTCGCGGACTCTAGGGCGAACCGGCGCAAGGGTTTCAATTCTTGCTTTCGGCTGCGGCAGTCGCTTCCTTATGTACAAAGACGAGGAAAGCGCCATCGCGATCCTCAATCGCGCGATTGATCTGGGCATCACGTATCTGGACACGGCATACGCTTACGGAGATGGCCAGAGCGAAACTCGCGTTGGCAAGGTAATGGCTTCGCGCCGCAAGGAAGTCTGGCTGGCTACGAAGATTCCCGATCGTACCCGGGACGAATTCCTGCGCCGCTTGGAGGCCAGCCTGAAACGGCTTCAGACCGACCGAGTGGACCTGGTCCACATCCACAGTCTGGGCCAGGATAGCGATCTGGCGAAAATCGAGGCCCCCGATGGGGCTCTCAAGGGTTTGATGGAAGCCCGTGAGCAGAAAATGGCGCGTTTTGTCGGCATGACCAGCCATACCAACGGAGAGGTGATGGCTAAGGCCATCGAGCGACACGACCTGGACTGCGTGCAGATGGCGCTCAACGCTTCCCGTAATGGCCGCTTTGAAGAGCTGGCCCTTCCCGCCGCCAATCGCAAGAACCTTGGCGTGATTGCCATGAAGGTGACCGGTCAGGAATATCTTGTGGGCGACGGTCCGGGAAAGGCAGACATGAGCTCTCTGCTCCGGTACTCCATGAGCTTGCCCGTAGCAACTGCGGTTGTGGGAATGCCACGCCCGGAAATGCTCGCACACAACGTCGAGACTGCGCGTAATTTTTCACCAGCCAACGATCAGGAGAAGGAGCGCCTGAGGCAGCAACTCGAGCCCTCTCGTGAGGGACTGGAGAAGCGACTCGTCGGGCATCTGGATGGACCGACAGCGAACCCAGGAGTGTTCCTGGCATAGCGCCACAAAGTATTGTGGCATCCATTTCACCTGTCCAATGCATTCCGACTTCGTAATTAGTCGAGCATTGTCAGGGATGGCTTGGGTGCCCTAACCCTCGTTGCCTAACCCTCGTTGAAATTTAGTCCGGGGAACTTTTTGTCCCTGCGGTTCGTATTCTCTCTTGCTAACGGATTGAAATGGCCTTCGTCTATCAGCCATAAGGGGTTAAAGGCGATGAAAGCAAATCAAGCATGGGGATGGCTGGCGGCGGGAGTACTGGCAGCCGGGCTGAACGCAAACTATTACGATGGCGGATTTCAGTGGGCACACCGGGTCGCGGAGCGAGCCGGGCATAGTTCCGCGGCCGTGCTGGCCCTGGCCTCGGGACAAGCCGAGCAGTTTCTGACGGAAGCGCGCGTTCTGGCCCCGCATGCTGCGACTGCTTCTTGCCCGTTGGCCACGACTCTCGCGCGAGTCCAGACCACGATAGCCCGCTCCTACGGGCAATCCGGCCATTTTGAAGCAATGTCGGCGCGTCAGGAATCCCAGTTAGCAAAGTTGCAAGCGAATCGGGCGCGAATGGGAGCGCAGATCGCGGTCCAGGCGGCTCATTTCCGAATTGCGAGCGCGGCTTTTGCACCTGTCGCGTTTAAGGTTCTCCCGGCTCCCGCGGTTTGTCCCCGGGTCCGCGTGAACATTCCCCGAGTGCCGATGATAAAAATGCCGGTCGCTCCGGTCATTCACATCGAGACCGCATCTCTCGGTCCGGTCTAAGCAACATCAATCAAAGTTTGCTCCGGAAAGTTTGCTTCAGAAATAAAAAAGGGCGCGGAAAACCAGCCGCGCCCTTTTTCTCGCCTTGTCACTAGCAAAGAGGAAAGGCGCCTTGTCATCCCAAGGCGCCGCGTGGGGAGGACAAATCACTTGGGCGCTGGTGCCCAACCGGGTTCCTCTCTGTGCAAATCCTCTAACTTTTTGTCTATCTCAATGCGAGAAATGCGGCTATATTGAAAAAGCTCAGCGATTCCTTGGCGACAACTGACCTGAACTGATGGCGCGGAAGTCCAGCGGCACCATCTTGCAGGAGGAGTTGTACCCACCCGGCGCTCAGTCTGCGCGCGAGGAGCTCGACGACGCGCGTTTGATCGACCTGGATGTCGACGAGGAATCTCCCTTCCTGCGCGGGCAAAAGCGCGTCTCCGCCCGCCGCAGTTCAATTCCCAGGAAAACTGCCAGTCACCTCCTGTGGGCGGCCCTTGCCCTGGCGATTCTGTTCGTCGCTGCCATCGTCGCCGCCTCCTTGTACGAATACGGCGAGCGCTCGTGGCGTTTTCGCGTGGAATCGAGCGACAACATTGAAGTCACCGGCATGCAGAACGTGACCAAGGCGCAAATCATGGAAGTGATGGGCGCCGATATCGGTCGCAACATTTTCTTCATCCCGCTGGCCCAGCAGAAAGCGCAACTGGAACAGATTCCCTGGGTCGAATCAGCCAGCGTGATGCGCTTCGTCCCCAATCGCCTGAAGGTGGAAGTGCACGAGCGTACTCCGGTGGCATTCGCCCGCGTAGGCCCGCGGATTTCCCTGATCGATGCCGGCGGAACTCTGATGGAGCTGCCGCAAAAGCGCAAATATTCCTTCCCTGTAATTCTGGGGATGAATCCTGGGGAGCCGCTCTCCACACGCGTTCCGCGCATGAAAGCGTACAACGAGTTGGTGCAAGATCTCGATTCCGGAGGGGCTCGCTACTCGCAGGATCTGAGCGAAGTGGATCTCAGAGATCTTGAGAACCTGAAGGTGCGGGTGAATGATCCGGCCGGCGACGTGCTGGTGGAACTCGGCTCCTCCGAGTATCGGAAGCGCTACAAAACATATGTCAGTCACGTGCGGGAGTGGCGGCAGCAATTCCAGAAGCTGGAGTCGGTGAACCTGCGATATGACAATCAGGTGATCGTCAATCCTGATATGGAAGGAAGACCCAGGCAGTCCGCGCTGTCGTCCTCGGCACTGAAGGCCGCGGCCGCCGCGGGGGTAAAACCGGCGGCGCTGATTACGCGCATGAGCCCCACGAGAATGGTCTCGCATGATCGCAGTCTTCCCAAGCCGGCGTTTGAATTGACGGAAAAAAAGCTTGAGTCGGCGTCTGCGAAACGGCCGGCAGCGAAAGCCAGCGTCAGGAGGACGAAGACGGGCAAAGCTGCGATCTCGAAGAAAACTCCAGCCCAGGCTTCCGCATCGGGGACGAAGATTGCTGCCACGACAACGCGTGGGAGCTGGCACAAACCAGAGACCAAAAATGCTGTGCCATCCGTTTCGTCGGCGGCAGCGCGTCCCTCGATTCCGAAACCCACGATTCCGAAAGCGACGATTCCGAAACCGACGATCCCGAAACCGAGTGCGGCGATTGCGAAACAGCAACCCAACACGAGTTCAGATTAATTGAGGTCTTTATCGAGAATGAGTCTAGCGACAACGGGGAATTCATAAGCGATGGGGAACCAGCAGGGAAATTTTCTAACCGCGATTGACGTGGGCAGCGCCAAGACTTGCGCGCTGATAGCGGAGTTCACCGACGGCGGCCTCCGTTATCGCGGGCACGGCGTGGCCGAATCGCGCGGCTCGCGCAAGGGCGTGATCGTGGAACTCGACAAAGCGGTGGCGGCGATTCAGAAAGCGGTCGAGGCCGCTGAAGACGTTGCGGGCGCTGCGGTAGAGCAGGCGATTGTCGGCATCGGCGGAGTCCACGTGCGCGGGATCAATAGTCACGGGGGCATCACCCTGGGCAACCGTCCGCGGGAAATTGGACGGGACGAGATCAAGCAGGCGGTTGACCGGGCTCGCGCCATCCCGCTGCCGAACGATCGCGAGATCCTGCATTTGCTGCCGCAGGAATTCATTCTCGACGATCAGGCCGGAGTGCACGATCCGCTGGGCATGATGGCAGCCCGCCTGGAAGTCCGCGTCCACATGGTGACGGCGGCGACCAGCGCCACCCAAAATGTCATCACCGCGGTGAACAAAGCCGGAGTTCATGTCGATGACACGGTGTTCGAGCCTCTGGCTGCAGCCGATTCGGTGCTGCGCAACGATGAGCGTGAAATGGGAGTGTGTCTGGCAGACATCGGCGCCGGCTCGACGGAACTCATCGTTTTTCAGCAGGGCGCCGTCATTCACACCGCAGTGATTCCGGTGGGCGGTGATCACTTCACGAGCGACCTATCGGTAGGTCTTTGCACGCCGCTCGCCGAAGCGGAAAAGATCAAGAAGATTTACGGCAACGCGATCGTAACCCTGATTCCCGAAGGCAATGAAGTCGAGGTCCCGTCGGTGGGCGACCGTCCGTCGCGGCTGTTGCCGCAGCGCCTGGTCGCCGAGATTCTGGAACCCCGGGCGCGCGAGCTCTTCGAGATGATGCGCGAGACCCTGCGCCAAAGCGGCATGTTCGACGTCTGCCTCGCCGGCATCGTGCTCACCGGAGGTGCGTCGCGGCTGCCCGGAATCTTTGACGTTGCCGAGTCGGTCGTGCGCCGGTCGGTCCGGCTCTCGTGGCCAGCCCCGCTCGCCAGGATGCCATCGACATTATCCGAACCAGAGTTCGCGACCGTCCTGGGCATGGTGAATTACGGCCAGCGCGCCCGCATCGCCCGCGGCCTGCAGGAAGATCGCTGGGGATCAAGATTGAAAGCGCTGTTGGTAGGAAAGGGAGCTTGACGGCAAGGTTTCAAAGTTTCAACGTTTCAGGGTTTCAAAGACCTTGAAACTTTGAAACCTTGAAACCTTGAAACTCGAATCACCAAGGGAGTGAACACAAATGAAAACCGATTCCGGCATTCGTATCAGCTTCAACGAAGAGGCCCGCAACGATGCCAAGATTAAGGTCATCGGCGTAGGAGGCGGCGGCGGAAACGCGGTGAACCGCATGATCGATGCCGGAGTGGAGGGCATCGAGTTCATTGTCGCCAACACCGACCTGCAGGCGCTGCGCATGTCGCACGCGCCCGTCAAACTGCAACTCGGCGTGAAGCTGACGAATGGCCTGGGCGCGGGCGCCAACCCCGAAGTCGGCCGCAAAGCCGCGCTCGAAGATTCTGACAAGATTATCGAGGCCCTCGAAGGCGCCGACATGGTTTTCGTCACCACCGGCCTCGGCGGTGGCACCGGCACCGGAGCCGCTCCCATCATCGCGTCGCTGGCGTGCGAAATGGGCGCTCTCACCGTTGCAGTCGTCACCAAGCCTTTCTCGTTCGAAGGCAAACGCCGCATGCAGCAGGCCGAGCGCGGCATCGCCGAACTGATGGAGTCGGTCGACACCACCATCGTCATCCCTAACGAAAAATTGCTCGCGGTCGCCGAGGACGCCGGCTTCTTCGAATCCTTCCGCATCGCCGACGACATCCTTCGCCAGGGCGTGCAGGGAATCTCCGACATCATCACCATCCCCGGCATCATCAACCGCGATTTTGCCGACGTGAAGACCATCATGGCTCGAATGGGTTACGCCGTTATGGGAACGGCCTCCGCCAACGGCGCCAAGCGCACGATCGAAGCCGCCCAAAAGGCGATTGCGTCCCCGCTGCTCGAGGCAGGGGCGATCGATGGCGCGCGCGGAATCCTCATCAACATCACCGGTTCAGCGTCGCTTAAGCTGTCCGAAGTGCAGCAGGCCTGCTCCATCATCCAGGGTGCCGCGCATGAAGACGCCAATATCATCTTCGGCGCAGTGCTGGATGAGAAGATGAAAGACTCGGTGAAGATCACTGTTATCGCTACCGGCTTCCGCGAGGCGCCATCCACGCGGCCGCGCCCGCAGGAAACTCGCACCTCCTTCGCCGCCGCGCATGAGGATGCCATGGAATTTCCCGAGGACCAGCGATCGCATGATCCCCAGTCCGATTCCATGCCGAAGCACATCATGGAGCCGGCTCTCTCGGAGCGCGGCATGGCGGACGACCGTGCTTACCATGACGTGGCCCCAGTACCTATGGCGCATGCGGGCGATGTGATTTCGCTCGACAACCTGCGCGACAACCTGCGTGGGGCGATCGTCACGAACTTCGAACCAGATGATCTTGACGTGCCCGCGTTTCTGCGCAAGCGCAACGAAGTGATGTAGGTGGAACAGTTTTGTGCATAACCCAGTTGAGGCTTTGGGTGGTGCCGGAGTCTTTCACATAAGAGGAAGTATCCTTCCAGTAACTAGGTAATGCGTTACCGGAAGGGTCTGTACCCCGGTAATCTAGGCTATCTCTTTATTTCATAATAAGTTAAAGGAGCGCCTGAATTTTTCAGCAGCCAAACTTTTCCGTTGCCAGCAGCGGCTAAGTCTCGTAGTATCACCGAAGTCGAGTAGTTCAGGCGGGTTACCTCCAGTTGGCACGATTCGTGCATAGAATTTGGAAAGCGTCCGGGGAGCGATATTAACCAAGATGTTCACAGGAAAAAGCCTTCTTCGTCTGTTACTGGCCCTGGGTGCTTGTCTGCCGTTAGCGGGGATGAGTTGGGCGGCGCACATCAGCACCAGCACGCACCCGCAGAGCAAGTCCAAGAACCAGCCCAGGAAGATCAGCGAGAGCCAGCGCACTCGTCGCCGCATGCACCACTTGGCGCGCAGCCGCAGCGCGACCCTGACGCACGCTTCCGTGTCCACCCGCCGTCATCGCTATTACGAGCGCTTTCACATAAGTTCGTTCGCGGAAGACATTGCGACTGGTGACCTTACCGCCGGCGAAGACCCGGTGGTGCGTCAAGCCGCGATTGACGCGTTGGGCAACATGAACGGCACAGTGGTCGCGATCGAACCGACCAGCGGACGCGTGCTGGCCATGGTCAACCAGAAGCTGGCTCTTTCGAGCGGCGCGCAACCCTGCTCCACCATCAAACTTTCCGTGGCGCTCGCCGCACTCAGCGAGGGCCTGGTTTCGAAGGAAACTGAAGTTGCTCTCGGCCGCCGCAGCCGCATGAATCTGACGACCGCGCTCGCGCATTCCAACAACGCTTATTTCGAAGCGCTCGGACGCAAACTCGGTTTTGAAAAAGTTGCCTACTATGCCCACGAATACGGCCTGGGCGAACTGGCAGGATACGATATTCCCGGCGAAGAATTGGGCAGCTATCCCGACGAAGCGATTCCCGAAAAGCTCGGCGGTGTGGGCAAAATGTGCTCCTTCGGCGAAGGTGTCTCCATGACGCCGCTGCAACTGGGCGCGATGGTTTCCGCAATCGCCAATGGTGGCACTCTCTATTATCTGCAGCATCCCACCACCCCGGACGAGGTGGCGAGCTTTCAACCGCGCATCAAGCGCCAACTCGATATCGCCCCGGTCATTCCCCAACTTTCCGACGGCATGGCAGGAGCGGTGCAGTACGGCACTGCCCGCAGTTTGCGCCTGAATTTCAACGAGGAAGAAATTCTGGGCAAGACCGGAACCTGTTCGCACGACGGAACGCGCTTCGGCTGGTTCGCCTCCTATGCCAACACAAGCGCCGGTCGGGTCGTGGTCGTGGTCTTCCTGCAAGGCGGACGTCCCACCTTCGGACCCAAGGCCGCGGAAATTGCCGGGCGCATGTATCGCAACCTGTACGATCACAATTTCTTCATCACCGCCCACGGCTGGTCCTCGGACGCCGCTGCAGTAAAGCCAGTCAGCACCACTCCGTAAAACTATTTCTCACTTTCTTCGTAGAGACGTAGCTCCGCTACGTCTCTTTTTTGTTTTCAAGCGTGTTTCAAACGTTAAATCTCCCGCCTAGTTTCTTAGCGACGTCTAATACGAGAAAGGCCAGCTCTGCCGATGTGTTCTGAAGGAGTGCGCGTACGCGGGAAGTCTCCGCCTGTCTGCGCGTGAACAATCCAACTGGGAGGACTCTACGTCAGGATCGATACTTCACGGAAGTTACGACTACAGATTGGTCGCGCTTTCCGTCACGCTGGCGATGGCCGCCGCCTATACCGCGCTTGATCTGGCTGGCCGGGTAACGGCGGCGCGCCATGCGCGATGGTTTTGGCTGACGGGCGGCGCCACGTCGATGGGCCTGGGAATATGGGCCATGCACTACATCGGGATGTTGGCCTTCAGTCTCCCGGTTCCGGTTCTCTATCACTATCCCACCGTGGTTCTCTCGCTGCTGGCGGCCATCGCGGCCTCCGCAGTCGCCCTTTTTACGGTCAGCCGCGAGCGCATGGGAGTTGCTTCCTGGCTGGCGGGCGGCTCGGTCATGGGCGGAGGCATTGCGGCCATGCATTACATCGGCATGTCTGCCATGCGCCTCCCGGCGAGGATGGAGTATCGCCTGGCTGCCTTGGGCCTCTCGGTGGGGCTTGCCATCGTCATTTCGCTCGCCGCATTGGTCCTGGCATTTCGGGTTCGTCATGAGCAAAAGACTACTCCGCGCAAACTTCTGAGCGTCCTGGTCATGGGCAGCGCCATCCCGCTTATGCATTACACCGGAATGTGGGCGGTGAAATTTTACGCTTCCAACATTCCTTTCAGTGTCCGATCCACCGTGCGGATTTCTTCTCTGGGCGTTGTAGCCATCACCTTGACCAGTTTTCTGGTGATGACGCTGGCCATCGCGACCGCACTCCTCGATCGCATACTGGCGATGCAGGCCGCCGTCGTCGACTCCGCGCGAGGCGCAGAGGCCCGTTTGCGTATGCTGGCCGAGGCGATCCCACAGATCGTGTGGACGGCGAATCCCCAAGGGGATGTCGACTACTGCAATCAGCGCTGGTACCAGCTGACCGGCCTCACCGAAGAACAAACCCTGGGATCGGGCTGGTCCAATGGACTCCATCCTGACGATCGCTTCGTGGCTTGGCGCAATTGGGAAGAGGTCCTTCTCACCGGCCAGCCTTTTGAGATGGAATATCGCCTGCGAAACGTTGCGGGGGGCTTTATTTGGCACTTGGTTCGTGCAACTCCCATGCGCGATTTCACCGGCACGATCGTGAAATGGTTCGGATCCTGCACCAACATTGACGACCAGATGCGCCATCAACGGGTGTTGGAGGAGCAGATCAAGGAACACACCACGGCGCTCATGGACGCCAATACCCGTTTGCAATCGGAGATGCACGAGCGGGCCCTGGCTCAGCGGGAATTGAATCAGCAAAGCGAGCGCATGGTGTCGGACCTCACCAAGCGCTCCAATCGGGCGACCAATCTGGCGAAGATGGCCGAATTGCTGCAGAGCTGTGCCACTGTGCCGGATGCTTGCTCGGTCGTCGCCGGCATGGCCCCGAAAGTATTTCCCGAACTGCGCGGCGCCATGCTGCTGTTCAGCTCTTCGCGGGAAAGGCTCGAGGTCGCCGCGAACTGGGCCGATTGCGACTCGGCGGCAAATGGGTTTGAGCCTCGCGATTGCTGGGCTCTACGTACCGGGCATCCTCACATTGTCTCCGCCGGCAACCACACGGTCGAGTGTCAACACGCCGAGACCCTGCAGTCCTCATACTTCTGCCTGCCGCTGCTGGCGCACGGCGAGGCCATCGGAATTTTGCACTTCCAACTGATCGGGCCGGGCGATCCCAGCGAGCCGGTATTGTTGGTCGCCGCGACGTTCGCCGAGCAGGTTGTACTGTCCATAGCCAATATCCGGCTGCGCGAAGCTCTGCGAAACCAGTCGGTCCGTGATCCCTTAACCGGACTCTACAACCGCCGCTACCTGGAGGAAATCATGGAGCGGGAAACGCGGCGGGCGGTGCGCTCCGAGCAGGGTCTGGGCCTTTTGATGCTCGACCTCGATCATTTCAAGAAATTCAACGACACCTGCGGTCACGATGCGGGCGACACAGTGCTACGCGAGACCGCTTCCTTCCTGCTGAAGAGCGTTCGCGCGGAGGATGTAGTTTGCCGCTTCGGCGGCGAGGAGTTTGTCGTCGTCTTGCCCATGGCAAGCCTGGACGTAACCCGGGCTCGCGCCGAACGAATCCGTAGCCGGCTTCGAGAGTTGTCGGTGACGCATCGAGGGCAGTCTCTCGGAGCGATTACTGTTTCGATCGGCGTGGCCGAACTTCCTCAGCATGGAACCTCCTCGAAGGAATTGCTGGAGTCCGCCGACGCTGCGCTCTATTGCGCCAAGAGAGAAGGCCGCGACCGCGTGATGGTGGCCGATACTCCTGTGCCCGCCGAAGTTAAACTCACGTAGCGCTGGCACGATAGCGCTGGCGTCCTGCCGGCTGTCGCGCGAGCATCTTGCCCGCGCATGTGCGGATAAGACCCACATAAATGCTGGCTGAAGGAGATTCCTTCCCGGTTGCCCGTCATCCGCTCCCCATCGGTTGGATCCGTAAGCCTGTTCAGAGTCCCGATGTCTGAGCGCTCGCTTGACCCGTATCCTTTCGAGGCATAGAGTTTCTGCGGTCGGCGCATATCTGCGTCCGCGCACAAGTCCGATCAGAAGCTTTCTAAGATTCCCTCCACGGAGGCGAGCATGGCTGTTGGCACCGCAGTCTCCTCGATCTCGATCGGAACGAACACAATTCAGAAGATGCGGCTTAGAATTCTTCCGTTTGTCTTTCTGCTTTTCGTCATTGCCCAACTAGATCGGAACAACATTGGATTTGCGGCGTTGACGATGAATAAAGAGCTGGCCATCAGTAGCCAGCAATATGGATTGCTCTTCGGGATTTTCTTTTTCGGCTACTTCCTCTTTGAAATCCCCAGCAACCTCTTGCTGCACAAGATCGGGGCGCGAGTCTGGATCGCCCGAATACTGATTAGCTGGGGAATTGTGGCGATGCTGACCGGCTTTGTCCGCAGTGTCCATCAACTATACGTTGTGCGCTTCGTTCTGGGGTTGGCTGAAGCAGGCTACTTCCCCGGAATCGTGTTGTATCTGACCTACTGGTTTCCCCGACGCGAACAGGCGCGGGCGTTTGCGCTGCTTGTCATGGCCAATCCGGTTGCCACGATCCTGGGAGCTCCAGTCTCGGCTCTCATCCTGGATCACGTGCACTGGCTGGGGCGTCAGCAGTTGGCGTTGGCTACTGATTTTGGAGGGGGCGCCGGCTATAGTCTGTGGTGTACTCACTTACTTTCTCCTGTCGAATCGCCCCGACGAAGCCAAGTTTCTGAGCGCCGATGAGAAGGCGCAGATTAGATAGGAATTGGGACGCGAGGAACACCAAAAATTGGAAGAGCACCAATACTCGGTGTTCCAGGTTTTGGCAGGCGGCCGCGCGTGGCATCTGGTCTTGATCTATGTTGGGATGATGATCGGGCAGTACGCTCTGACCTCTTGGGCGCCGCAGCTGGTGAGATCACTATCCGCTCGCTATTCGAATAGCATGATCGGACTTTTGGTGAGCATTCCCTATCTGGCGGGTCTGGCAACGATGATCCTTGTTTCCCGCAGCTCCGACCGCAAACTGGAGCGGCGATACCATGCGGCAATTCCAGCCCTCACCGGCGGACTGGCTCTCTTGCTGTTGGGGACAACTCGTTCGCCATTCTATTCCGTAATCCTGTTGACGTTTCTTGCGATTGGCATTTACAGCTTCTACGGTCCTTTCTGGGCGCTGCCCTGCGAGTTTCTAACGGGATTCTCGGCAGCAGCTGGCATTGCCCTGGTCAACTCCGTCGGCAACCTCGGCGGGTTTGTCGGGCCTTACATGATCGGGACGATTGCTATGAGAACGGGGAACCTCTACGCCGGCCTGGCCCTTGCTGGGGTCCCATTATTTCTCTCGGCGACACTCGTCTTGCTTTTGCCGAGGAGAGCGCGAGCGCTCTCCTTGAGGTGATCGGTGGCGGTTGGTCGGCTACTAGGAAGTTACCGCGCAGAAACCTGCTGGGGACAGTCGACCACTAGCCCGACTTGCTTAATCCAGCGCTCACGCCAAACCCACGATAAGCCGGGGTGCTACACAGTAAAACGCCCAGCCGGTGGGCTGGGCGTATGCCTTATCAGTTAGTTCTCAACTTCGTTGCCCGCGTCCTTTGCTCTCATCGCTGGCGATGACGCCGTCTTTAATGTGGATGACCCGGTGCGCATATTCAGCGATATCGCCTTCATGCGTGACTAGAATGATGGTGTTCCCCTCCGCGTGCAGCCGGTCAAACAGGGCCATAATTTCCACACCGGTTTGCGAGTCCAGGTTTCCTGTGGGTTCGTCGGCCAGAATAATCGACGGTTTGTTCACCAGAGCGCGCGCAATGGCGACGCGCTGCCTTTGACCGCCGGAGAGTTCGTTCGGCTTATGGCTCATGCGCGATTCCATGCCCACAGCCGCCAGCGAGCCCTTGGCCCGCTCCATCCGCTCCTCGGTAGGAATGCCGGCGTAGATCAGGGGCAGTTCCACGTTATGCAGCGCTGTGGCACGGGCCAGCAGGTTGAAGGTCTGGAACACGAAGCCAATTTCCTTATTGCGGATACGCGCCAGTTCGTCGTCGTCCAGTTCGCTGACCAGTTGGCCGTTCAGCCAGTACTTTCCCTGCGAAGGCGTATCCAGGCAGCCAATCAGATTCATCAGCGTCGACTTGCCCGAACCCGACGGTCCCATGATGGCGACATATTCGTTGCGCTGGATGCGCAGATTTACTCCGCGCAGCGCGTGCACCTGCTGCTCCGATCCCATGTCGTAAGTCTTCCAAAGATCTTCAGCCGCAATCATGCAAGATTCGGGCGGCGCTAGGTTCGCGATGTTGGGCATGCTGATGACTTCTGCGGTTGCCATTTTTCTCTCCTGGTCCGGTGCCACTGACCTCTCCCGATCGTTGGATTCAGTGCGTTTCTGCTTGCAGGCTCCGTCTTCCGAGACTCCCTGGTTCTAACCTCTGATGTTCTAACCTCTTATGTTCTCACTCCGTGGTTCTACTCGATGGTTCGAGACCTCTACCGGCTTTCCCTTTGGACGTACAAGCCCGGCTAAGGTTATGACTCTTCGTCCTCTTTCTTCGGAACCGAATTGTCGATCTTCACGCTGCTTCCCGGCCGCAATGTCCGCAGGACCTTGTAACTCCCGGTAATCACTTCGTCCCCTTCTTTCAGGCCCCCGACCACTTCAATATCCGTAGTGCCGGTGATTCCGGTCGCAACGGGAACGAATACCGCTTTTTTGTTGCGGATGACGAACACTCCCTGCACGTCGTCCTCTTTCTTTCCCTTGGATGCGACTTCTTTGGGCGCAGGTGCCGCCGCGTGTACCGAGCCCGGCGGATTATTTTGCTGCTCGATCTGCGCCTTGGTGCGCAGAGTCAGCGCCTGTATGGGCAGAGCTAGCGCATTGCTGCGCGTCGCCGTCGTGATCTTCGCCGTGGTGGAAAGTCCCGGCCGCAAATCCATCGGCGCATCCTGCAGGTTCACCACAACTTTGAAGTCTTTCGCCTCTTCGCTCGCGGTCGTCTGCTGCGACGTGGATACTCCGCTAGAACGGACGATCGCGTTGTCCCCGATCTCGGAAACCGTGCCGTGAAAAATCTTCTTCGGAATGGCGTCAATGGTCACTTCGGCAGGCTGTCCCAAACGCACATTCACAATGTCGGTCTCATCCACCTTCACTTCGGCGGTAATGATCGACATATCGGCAATCGTCATCAACGTGCTGCCCGGCGCATTCTGAATGCCCATCACCACCGTCTCGCCCTCGCGCACCGGCAGGTTCGTGACCACGCCGTCGTAGGGCGCGTTGTAACTCGTCTTCTGCAAGACGTCGGTCACGCGAGTCAAGTTCGCGCGATTCTGGGTCACGTGCTTGGTGGCGGAATCCGTCTGCGCCTTGGCCTGCGCCACGCGAGCTTGCGCCTGCACCAGGCCGGAGTCGGCAGTCGCCCATGCGTTCCTCCGGCTGTCGAAATCCGACTTCGAGATCAGTCCGTCCTTGAACAGGCTTTGCGCACGCTCCCAGTCCAGCTTGTTGCGGTCATAGTCCGCCTGGGCGCGCTGCAAATCTGCCTGCGAGGTCTTCAGCGCCGCATCCGCCGCAAGCGCGTCCGTCTGCGCCGCCTGTAAAGAGGCGTCGGTGGCGCTCACGTCCGCCGATGACTGAACATTCTCCAGTTGCGCCAACAATTGACCCTTCTTCACATGATCCCCCTCCTTCACAAACAGGTGGGTGATCTTGCCAAAAGCGTTTGCGCCGACGTTGACGTAATTCTTCGGCTTGATCTCACCGGAAGCGCTGACCACGGTTGCCAGATCCTGCCGCTGCACTTTCCCGGTCTGTACGGTCACTACATTCTTGCTGCTCTGATGAACGGTAAAACCGACAATGATTGCGAGTAAAACCGCAATGCCGGCGCCAATTGCAATTTTTTTCCAAGGTTTCATGACTCCTGCCACCCTCCGGGTGATTTATCTCCCACAGCAGGCCTGTTCTTATGACCTATACTTGCGCAAAATGGCCCCTGCTCGGGGTGACGGAGACACACCATCTGTTACGATCCTGGCGCCGAGAAAGTTCCCGATCAGGAATAGGAATAGAAGAAGTGCCCGAGACCCCTTAGCCACCGCCCCCGGAACGGGATTATTATAGCCCGGCCGCCCCCTTTGGCAGCCACAGATTATGGCCGCATGCCATGATCTGAGTAGCAGCCAAGATCGATACGCACATTTGCACCGTCCTCGGGCAACTCGGACCAACGCCCCCGCTTCTAAACCAGACGGCTGTGGGTTTAATTGGTTCTCGGGGCACGACTTAACCTTGCTTTCACACGACGAACAGGCCTAAAATAGGCAGACCAGTTGTCTGGCAGGAGTCCCTCTCATGTTCCGGGTAGTTTCGTATCAAGCTGTTCTCCGAATTCTGTTCGTATCTGCGGGTCTGGTTCTTGGCGCAGTCGCTCAGGACCAGCCGGAGCAGAAATCTGCCGACAAGCCCGCACAGGCGCAGCCCGCCGCTCCGCCAAGCGGAGTCCGCGCCGGCAAAGCCCGCGCCCGATGCCGTCGATCCCCTGAAGCGGCCCACTAACGAGAAACAGAAAAAGAAGAATGAGCGGGCGCTGAAGCAGGAATTAAGCCGTCCTTATAAGAAGTGGCTGGAAGAGGACGTAGTCTGGATCATCACCGACGAAGAGCGCGCCGCTTTCAAGCAGCTCTCCAACGACGAAGAACGCGACAATTTCATCGAAGCCTTCTGGCAGCGCCGCGATCCCACTCCCGACACCGAAGAGAACGAATATAAGGAAGAGCACTACCAGCGCATTGCCTACGCCAACGAGCATTTCGCGGCAGGCGTTCCGGGCTGGAAAACCGATCGCGGACGCATGTACATCGTATTCGGCAAGCCCGATGAGATCGAATCGCATCCCTCGGGTGGAACCTACCAGCGTCCCATGGAAGAAGGCGGCGGCGAGACCTCCACTTTTCCTTTTGAAGACTGGCGCTATCGCTACATCGAAGGATATCGGTCAGGAAGTCATCATCGAGTTCGTCGACACCTGCATGTGCGGCGAATACCACATGACGATGGACCGCTCCGAAAAAGACGCCCTACTCATGACTCCGAACGCCGGTTTGACTCTCTACGAGCAGATGGGAATGTCAACGAAAGCGCAGCGCTTCAACGGCGGATTGGAACGCCTGGGTACGGGGCCTGAGAGCTCCATGCTGCAGACCAAGGAGTTCGATCGCCTGGAGCAGTTCGCCAAACTGCAAGCCGCTCCCAAAGTCAAGTTCACCGATCTCGAGGAGGAAGTCAACTCCAAGGTGATCCTCAATCCCATGCCGTTTGATGTGCGCGCCGACTTCGTGAAAGTCACCAGCGACACCGTGCTGGTCCCCATTGCGATGCAGATGAAGAACCGCGACATCACCTTCGTTAATAAAGACGGTATTCAACGCGGAACGGTCAATATCTTCGGCCGCTTGACCACCCTGACCGGCAAAGTCGTCCAGACCTTCGAAGACACGGTACAAGTGGACGTGCCGGCTGAACTCTTGCCGCGGACGGCGCAGAACTCCCAACTCTACACCAAGGCATTACCGCTGCGCCCCGGCCTGTATAAACTCTACGTCGCAGTGAAAGACGTAAACGGAGACCGCAAAGGTATCTGGAGCCGCAGCATCAAGGTGCCGGAATTCTCCGATGACAAGCTCTCCACTTCGAGTCTGGTCGTGGCCGACGTGATGGAACCGGTTCCCACCAAAGATATCGGCACCGGCAACTTCGTCATCGGCACCACCAAGGTACGGCCTCGCGTGGCGACTGCCGATGGGAAGCCGGCTCTGTTCAAGAGGGACAAGGATCCCAAGCTGAATTTCTGGATGCAGGTCTATAATCTCGGCGTGGACGAGAAGACCCACAAGGCTTCCGCTACCTTTGAATACGACATTACCAACCTTGCAACCAACAAGCAGGTGGTCCAGAAGACCGAAACCACCGACACCATGGGCAATATCGGCGAACAGGTGACGCTCCAGAAATCCATCGTAGCCGCCAACCTGCAGCCCGGAACGTACAGGATCGAAATTAAAGTAAACGACAACATCTCGAAGCAAACGGTGAATCCGTCGGCTCTTTTTGCCGTAGAATAAAAAATTGATAACTCCCTGCGGTTCCCCCAGGGGGTGGGGTGCAATGAGACTGCGTAACTTAAGAGTGCGTAATCTCGGAACTTGGGCGATCCTGGTAGGGCTATCGCTTCCTGTTTGGGCCGTAGAGCAGCCCGGGGCGATCTCGGGATACGTCCGCAACAACTCGGGCATTCCTCAAATGGGAGCCGTCGTGCAGATCCTGGGCGCGGCCCATCGCAGTCTAACCGTCTTTACGGACGGAGCGGGATTCTACACGGCCAAGGGCCTATTGCCCGGCGTCTACACACTTAAAGTCACCGCGCCATCCTTCCTGCCTGCGCTGCGCGAGAAAGTCGGTCTGCACGCCGGCGCCAGCCTCAACGTTAACGTCACCCTGAGTACATTGCTAGGGGTCATGCAACTCGGTCCCGCCCGCCCTCTTGCCGACGAAGATGACTGGAAGTGGACTCTGCGTTCGGTTGCGAACCGACCCATTCTGCGCGTCTTTGACGATCCCATTTCGAACGGCATCACCGCACGGGCCGAAAAGCAAACCCACGAGTTGAGCGGCACTTTCTCTTTTCTGGCGGGCTCAGCCGCCGGCGGCTATGGAACCGGCTCGGACATGAGCACCGGTTTCACGCTGGAGCGCTCGATCTTCTCCGACGGACACCTCTCCTTGAGCGGCGACCTCGGCTACGGCAGCAGTCTGCCGGCAGGGGTGCTGCGCACCACCTATTCCCATCGCCTATCGAACGACTCTGCGCCCACGGTCGGGCTGACGGTGCGCCGCTTCTCTCCTTCCGACCCCAATCTGCATAACGCTGCTCTGCAGGCGCTGGCCCTTTCAGCCAGCGACGACATTACCGTCGCCGATGTTTTGGAACTGAAATTCGGCAGCGAGTTGCAGACCGTCCAATTCCTTGGCCACGCAACCGCCTTTCGTCCCTACGGCTCCGCCCATCTTCATCTTTCTCCCAATACCGTTCTGGCCTACGAATACTCCACCTCCCGCCCGGACCTGCGCGCCGAGAAGGGTTTCGATTCTTCGCCGGCCGATCTGAGCGAATCGAATCCGCGAGTCAGCTTGCTCGGCTACGCTCCCAAGATGGAGAGCGCTCATCATCACGAACTGAGCCTGTCGCGGCGTATCGGCAAGACCAAGCTCCAGGTGGCCGCCTATTCTGATCGCGTGGGCGATCCTGCTCTCCTCGGCACCGGCGAAGTGACCGCTGCCGGCGGATTCCTTTTGCCCGACATCTCCTCCGGAACCTTCACCTATGCGGGCAAGCCGCTCGATACTAATGGCCTCCGCGTCGTGCTGCAGCACAAGTTCTCCGACGACCTTACGGCCACCATCGACTACGCTTTTGGCGGGGTTGTCGATTTATCCAAGCCCGCCGTAGCTTTGCAGCAGGCCCAGCAATTTCTCACCACCCAGCGCCGCGATGCCATTGCCGCTAAGTTCAGCGGAACCGCCCCTCACACCCATACCCGCTGGATCGCTTCGTACCGCTGGGTGAACGGCCCTGCCGTCACCCCGGTTGACATGTTCAACGCTTCTCCCGGACAAAGCGAGCCTTTCCTGAACATCTTCCTCCGCCAGCCGATTCCAAGCTCAGGCGGCCACATGGAAGCGATCATCGACGTGCGCAATCTCCTGGCGCAAGGCTACATTCCCGTCCTCGGCCGGGACGGCCAAACGGTCTATCTGGTCCAATCCGCCCGGTGCGTCCGCGGCGGCGTCGCGTTTACTTTCTAGGTGGAGCTCAGCTCTCAGAGTAGAACCAACCTCTTAACTTAGACTTTTTGGGACAGGAGTGTCGGGGTGGAGTTGGCAGCTGTTGGCGGGAAAGCTGACAGCTGATAACTGACAGCTCCCTTCCTATTCATAAAATCTCTCGTTACCATTCACAACTCCGTGGTTGACTCCTGAGAGCCGCTTTCGATACTGTTCTTTCGCCGATCCTTGCGGGTGGCGCGGTGTATCTGACTTAGTGAGCAACAAGTTGCAAGCCTTCCCAGAAGAGGCTGACGCAATCTGACTCCCGCAGGGCACGATCATTCCTCTAATCACAGATCCATTTCAAGGAGATCACATGAAAGCGGGCATCATCCTGGCGTTTGTTCTTTTGGCTGCACTGAACCTGTCGGCTCAAACCTTCCGCGGAACCATCCTTGGAACTGTGACCGACCCTTCTGGCGCCGTGATCGCTGGGGCGAAGGTGACGGTGAAGAACGCAGGTACGGGACTGGAGCGTACGACCGAAACCAGCGCAGACGGTAGTTATTCCATCCCTGAACTGCCCATCGGCACCTATTCCGTGACGGTCACCCAACCAGGCTTCAAGACCTTCGTGGCGACCGGCGTGACTGTGGATGTAGCCACCGAACGCCGCGTTGATGCGTCCCTGAACACCGGCGAAATTTCCACCAGAGTCGAAGTCGCAGGTGACCTTCTGCCCCAGGTGGAGACGACCTCCGCAGAACTCGGCGGGACACTGACCGCCGACACCATTGCCAACGTCCCAGTCAATGGGCGCGACTACACGAAGTTGATCTACCTGAACCCCGGCGTCGCTGGCTCTCCCGATCAGATTTCGGATTCGCCGGGATCGTTCGGCACCTTTTCTATGAACGGATCGCGCGGCCGGGCCAACAACTTCTTGCTCGATGGTACGGACATGAATGATGGTTTTCGGAACGATCCTGCCATTAACGAAGCTGGGGTCTTCGGCGATCCCGCGACCATCCTGCCGATCGATGCCGTTGCCGAACTCCGGGTACTGTCCAACTATGAGGCTGAATACGGGCGCAATAGCGGCGCGGTAGTGAACATCGTCACCAAAAGCGGTACCAACAACTGGCACGGCTCGCTACTGGAATACAACCGCACCAGTTCGATCGGCGGCGCGCGAAACTTTTTTAACACCGCGGGCCGTCAAGACCCGTTCCACAACAACCAGTTCGGCGGTTCGCTAGGCGGTCCGATCATCAAAGACAAAACCTTCTTTTATGTGGATTACGAAGGGCAGCGCGAGAGTGGAGCCCAGGCCGGCCAAAGCTGCGTACCCGATCCTGCGCAAATCGCCGCCGATATCGCGGAAAACGGAGCCGCGAATCCCGTCTCGGCCGCTCTGCTGGCGCGCCATCCCTGGCCCGCTCCCAACATTGCCAGCGCCGCGCCGCAGGCTGATCAGACTCTGGGGCCTGGCACCCCGTTCGATACCGGATGTCCCAATGGCAACAACCTTGCCACCTCAACACGCTTCAGCAACCGGGTCGACAGCCTGATTGCCAAGATCGATCACAGCTTCAATGCGAACAACATGTTCACCGGCCGTTACTACTTCGGCGATAGCGATCAGAGTTTTCCCTTCGCCCAGCTCGCGGGCGGACTGTTGCCGGGATTCAACACCGTGACTCCGACGCGCGTGCAACTGGTGTCTCTCTCTTACGTAAAGGTGGTGAATGCCAACCAAGTAAACGAAATGCGTTTGGGATGGAACCGCTTTGTCGAAGCGTTTGTGCCCGAAGACCACAGCTTCGACCCCTCGTCGATCGGTCTCGACACAGGAGTCACTTCTAAGTTTGATTTCGGCCTGCCGAAAATCTCAACCGCAGGATTTTCCGTGATCGGAGCAACTACCTCGATCCCGCGCTCGCGAGTTGACTCCAACTGGCACTTCATCGACAACTACTCGTGGAAGTCGGGTCGCCATGACGTGAAGTTTGGCTACGAGTTGCGTCGCACGACCATTCAAGTGATCCAGGACAATACGTTCCGTGGCAAGCTGGGTTTCAGCGACCTTTCTGCCTTTCTTCAGGGCACACCCAGCAGCGGCAAACTGGCAGAGGGCAACAGCCGGCGGCACTCCGTGGAGAATAACCACGGATTTTACGTTCAAGACAGTTTCCGCGTAACCCCGCGACTGACGGCCAATTTCGGCATGCGCTGGGACTATTTCGGAGTGGTTAAGGAGAAAAACAATCTTTTCAATCGTTTCGTTCCCACAGGCGCGGGAAGCGTGGTGCCAGTTGGCCAACTCTACGATAAGGACTACAACAACTTCGCTCCGCGCTTCGGTTTCGCCTACGATTTGACCGGAAAGGGACGTACCGTCGTTCGCGGCGGCTGGGGCTTGTTCTACGATGCCTTCGCGCAGGATATCTTCATCGGCCACGCGCCCTACAACTGTGCGTTTTGCCCGGGAGCGGCATTCACCGGAACCGGCCCCGCGCCCATCGGGTCGGCTGGACTCTCGGGGAATGCCTTCGGTGCTGGCCCGATCTTCGGCGGGGTTTCTCCTCTCGGCGATTTTTTTGGCGCAGATCCGCACCTTCGCACGCCCTACACCCAGAATTTCAACCTGAATATCCAACAGCAACTGGGCAAGGCCGTCTTCGAAATCGGCTACGTCGGCGCCAAAGGAACCAAGCTGTTCCGCTTCCGTGACATCAACCAGCCGAGTCAGGCAACTATTACTGCCGGCGATCTTGCCTGTGATTGCATTTTGGGCTTTGATCTTTTAAGCAACGCCCCGCGGCCATTTGGAAACTTTTTCTATGTCAACCAGGAGGAATCCACCGCATCCTCGACGTATCACGCGCTGCAGACCAGCCTGCGGGCCAACGGCTGGCGTGGCCTAACGTCCTCCGTGAATTTTGTCTGGTCGCACTCCATCGATAACGCCAGCGACAGCGAAGACTTCATTCCCAACGCGGCCCAGCCTAACAACAGCCTCGCGCCTCAAGCGGAAAAAGGTAATTCTAACTTTGACATTCGACGTCGCTTTACCTGGAATTTTGGCTATCAGTTGCCCAAGATGGCAGGCAGCATGCCCAGGCTGAAGAACGGTTGGGGCATCGACGGAGTCGTGAATCTTCAGGACGGACAGCCCTATCAGCTTAATTACAACTTTGAGGGGGACTATTCAGGGTCAGGCGAGGGCTTCGATCGGCCCGATGTGGTCGGTCCCGTTCGTTACGGGAGTGGTCCGTTCGGCGTCGACCTTTCCTCTTTTCAAGTGCCCTGTACATTCAGCGCAACTGCTTCTGGTGTAGGCGACAGCAACTGTATTCCTGGCACGCGTCACTTCGGCAACATGAGGCGCAACTCGCTGCGCGGGCCCGCCTTCCAGGAGTTTAACCTCTCAATCTTCAAAGACACAGCGATCACGGAGCACGTAACCCTGCAACTCCGGGGTGAGTTTTTCAACGTGCTCAATCATCCCAACTTCGCCAATCCCAATCTGCCAAACTTCATCACCGATCCAGCGACCAATGGACTGGACGCGAATGGCCGGGGCGCGGTCAATTCCTTCGGCAATCCGTTCCTGCCGCTCACCGCGACCGGTGACGTTGGCATCGGCAATCCTTTCCTCGGCGGAGGCGGTCCCCGCGGCGTGCAGTTCGCCGCGAAGATCACTTTCTAGTTCGAAGCCGGACTAAAGCGCACGTTGTGGGAAGGGCATGGCTTCAGCCGTGCCGCCCAACGCGTACTTCGCAGTGGAAGAGCGGCCCTTTCAGGGCCGCGTAAGGCACACAAAATCGGAGCGGGCTTCAGCCCTGTGGTCGGGATTGCATTCTGCCCTGCCGCCGCACCAGTAAGAAGGCGGGATCCAGCCCTGGGATGGCATCTACCATCCACCCCGGCCTCAGTTCTGAAATGTATTACACGATTCGACGGTACCGCCGCTAAAGCCGCGCTGAAACCATTCTGTTCTTTGCGCCGAACTTCCATGCGTGAAGGTTTCAGGATGGACGTGCCCGGTGCTCACCCGCTGCAATCGATCGTCACCCACTGCAGCCGCGGCCCTCAAGGCCGAATCGATATCACCTACGTCGAGCAGATGGCGTTGCTCCGTGCTGTGCGCCCATACGCCGGCAAAACAATCAGCCTGTAACTCCAGGCGTACCGATATCGCCTTTGCCGAACGCGAATCGCGCTCCTGCGCCGCCCGCGCCTTTTGTTCAATCCCCAGTAACTTCTGCACGTGATGTCCGACTTCGTGGGCCAGTACATAGGCCTGCGCAAATTCGCCCGGGGCGGCAAAGCGCCGCTTCAATTCGTCAAAAAAACCCAGATCGATGTAGACCTTCTCATCTTCCGGGCAATAAAACGGGCCGGTAGCCGATTGCGCAAAGCCGCAGCGCGAGTCGATCGAATTGCGGAACAGGACCAGCTTGGCATGGCGATAGCGCACTCCTTCCGACTCCATGATTTTCGTCCACGTGGCCTGCGTGTCATTTAGCACAAAGGTGACGAACTGAACTTCTGGCTTCTCCGACTCGTCGAGTTGCCGGTTCGCCTCCGATCCCGCGGCCCGGTCTCGCTGAGTTACCGCCGTGGGAGATCCTCCCGAACCAACGCCGAGCAGTGCAAAGAAATTTCGATGAAAAACCAGGCTGAGGATAAAAACAATAATCAGTCCTCCAAGACCCAGATGAATTCCGCCAAACTGCATTCCGCCGCCACCATCTTCATCGCGGCGATCTTCCACATCGTCATTGCTGCCGCCCGGACTCCATCGCATCGCAGGTCACCTCGTGATTTTTCTGCCCTCGGCAGGGGAACGTCCTGCCTCAACCACCGTAATTCGCCAGGCTTAGCCAGCAGCTTGACTCCATTTATTTATTACGTGGCGAAGGCTGTCCCCGCCATAGGGATAAACCTCCAGAAGTTCCGTGATGTCAGCGTATTGGACTTTGAAAGGGCGGCGCTTCATGCACCGCATGTAGATCAAAATGAACAGCGGCTCTAACCGCCGAGCTGGGCATCAACCTGGCTGGGAAGTATTTCCGCCGCAGTCAGCCGTGCCGGCCGACACCTTCTCCTCCTCGCATCCGATCTACGTCTTTCGTCACCTGCTCGAACCGATTACTCCGATGTTACCCTCTACCTCGTAACCGCCTCCCCACTCAGCTCTGTTTCGGAGATCTGGATGCGCACTGTTTCCACCAAGGGTCGAATCATAATTTGCGCTTTTTTGGCTTCAAGTCTGTTGCTGGCCGCTCCGCTTTACGCGCACCACCTCAAAAAAGGCGAATCCACCACGCTGCCCGTCACCACCACGTCTCCCAAAGCCCGCGAGCTTTACGAAAAGGGAATGGCCGATTACGAGAATCTTTATCTGGAGCGCTGCAACGACGATTGGCGCGCGGCCGTAAAAGAAGATCCCACCCTGGCCGTAGCCTGGGCATGGATCGCGTTCAACAGCACCAATCCCAAGGAAGTGAGTGAGGCTCGCGCCAAAGCCAAGGAATTCGCGCCCAAGGCTACGCAAGGGGAGCAACTGATGGTGTCCTGGATTGCCCAAGTGCAGGAAGGCGACTTCCTCGCCGGTATCACCGCCATGAACGACATGCTGGAGATGTATCCCCTCGACAAGCACCTGCTCTATCTCGCGGGCAATTGGCTGATGGCAGAAAACGGCGACGAGCAGGCGCAGCGCTTCTTTGAGAAGGCCCTTGCCCTCGACAAGAACTTTCCCGCCGCCCTGAACGATCTGGCCTACGTTGACGCGCGCAACCGGAAATTTGCCAAGGCCTTCGCAGCCATGGACCGCTACGTCGCGTTGCTTCCCAAGGAGCCCAATCCGCAGGACTCATACGGAGAACTGCTGCGCATGGCAGGGAACTTCGAGGGTTCGCTCACGCACTACCGCGCCGCGCTCAAGATCGATCCCGATTTCGTGACCTCGCAACTCGGCCTCGGCGATACCTACGCTCTCATGGGAAGTCAGGAGCAGGCCCGCCTCGAATATGACAAGGCCATCCGCTTCGCCCACAACGAAGCCGACCGCCTTACTTACAGCATGCAGAGGGCAATGACGTTTGTGCGCGACGGAAATTACGCCCAGGCCGACAAGGATCTCCTCGAGATCGCCGCGACGGCGCATGCCAAGGAACAGGACCTGCAGGAAGCCCAGGCGCTCCGCCAAATGGCGGAGTATCAAAGCGACAACTACATTGCCCTGAATAATCTGAAGCTGGCAGAAGAAGCTCTCAGTCACTCCGCTACGATTTCCGTGTTGGATCGTGGCGAAGAGATGTCGCGCATTCTGCGCAATCGTGCGGTACGAGCCGCCCACGCGGGCGACCAGGAACTGGCGGATAAGTCGCTGCATGAACTAGAGACTCTGGCCGACGGCAACCGCAATCGCGTGATTCAGAGTTCCTATCATGGCGCATCTGGCACGCTGCTGATGGACCAGAAGAAATATCAGGACGCGATTACGCACCTGGAAGAAGATCAGGACAATCCCCTGACTCTGGAACTGCTGGTGCAGGCCTACTACCAAACGGCCCAGACCGATAAGCTCCACGAAGCCGAGGCGAAGCTCCGCGGCACCAACCTGCCCACCATGGAGCAAGCCCTGGTAGTCCCGGCAATCCGCACCAAGCGCCCAATCATCTAGACGCTCTCTCATAAATGATTTTGGGAAGAGTAAGGGTGTCGGGAAGGCCACCGCTGTATGGGAAGGGTATGGCTTCGCCTTGCCGCCCCGAGCCGCAAAAGATGCCGGGCTTTGTCCCCTGAGGGAGCGCGGACCCAATCGCGTCGGGAGCCCGGAACTTCTCGTCCAATTCGCGCCCTTGGTGTAGAGTAGGTGGGCACTTCGCCTGCATGAAGGTCGACACCGAGCGCCGCTCCGGAACAAGAATCCCTACGCGTGTGGCCACCCGTCTGCGCACCGCCCATGGCGCCGATCAAACCGCGGAGACTCGCGATGTGAGCGCCAACGGAGTCTTTCTTTACACCAAGTCCCGCCTGGAAAAAGGCGCAGACGTCGAACTGGTCTTGATTCTCCCGCCCGAGCTCACCTCCGGGGAAAAGTGCTGGGTATGCTGCCAGGCCACTATCGTCCGCGTAGAAGAAGAGGGATCGGAATTTGGAGTGGCGGCCCAGATTCGCCGCATGGACATCCTTCCCGAAGTTGCCATCTGAGCAGTTACCGCGCTGGTCTGGGCCACTTTCAGGCCCCCTCGGCCACCCAAATTCCCCCTAAAATGCCTATGTCGAGGGGAATACGATCTCGGCGATTCTATTAATATATTCGTAAATCTGTAAAAAAGAGCTTCCCATTGCATGGCGCGCCTGCAATAATGGCGCCCCTAGAATTGCTCTGGCCAATTTCAGGTTCCGAGGCGGGCCCAGGTATGTTGATCGAAAAACTGGCGGCCGGGGTGGTGCAAGTGCGAACACCCATCGGTCCGCGTTATGTGATGCCTTCATTTCTTCAGCGGGTATATTTGGTGTGGATGTTCCGCAATTTCCCCACTCTTCCTCACGCCGTGCTCAATGGGCGGCAGCAACGCATGATCGATCGCATGTGCAGCGAGCAGCGTTTCGCCTCCATGGCCTACGCCGACGGCATGGATGAGGCGCCGGTGATCGGCACCATCGAGCATCGTCCTCCGATTGGGACGGACGGGTTGTCCTTACGGCGTCCGGTGACCAGCGAGTCGGGGAGTCTGGCCGCGGAAGTTCGCCAGCGTTCCTAAGTTCGTTTGGTGAGACCATCGGGAACGGCCGCAGCTAACCTTCGAGAAGTTGGGCCGCGTTCTCTCGTTCCTGGCGGCGATTTTTTGGCGAGCACAGGTGTCGGCGAGTTTCTCAGTTTCGCCGTCGCACTCTTTCTGTCTCTTACGTCCTGTCTGTTATGTGAGAGACCGGCCCGATTTCTGTCGATGTGGGTCGCTGCCTGGGAGCGCCGACCAGATGCTATAATCTCCGTTCGCCCTACCAGCCAAATCCCCCACTGTGGGCGCGTAGCTCAATTGGCAGAGCAACTGACTCTTAATCAGTAGGTTGAAGGTTCGATTCCTTCCGCGCTCACCAC
>CAWHTJ010000013.1:0-243244 GCA_963832235.1 uncultured Acidobacteriaceae bacterium
CTGCCAGCAACCCTGACCGGCGCCAACGGCTAGCTGCTGCGCCGACTGAATCCGTGATGGCGGTCTGCGGCGTCGCTCCTGACTGCTTCAAATGCTCATAGTCATTGCGCCACCAGGCATCGATTTCGGCTTTATAGGCGTAGACGGCAGCTTTTGATTTGTGGACGTGGCGGTGAATGGGAAGGCCTTCTTGTTCCCACCGGCGAACGGTGCGTTCGCTGCAGTTCAGGTAGGCGGCAATTTCCTTCCAGGAGCTAAGGCCGTTGCGTGGGGCAGGGGCGGGGGGAGCAGGGGCGGATGGAGAACGGTCGCGCAGGTTTTCGGTCGGTATTGCCATAATACAGGGGTCGGGGGGGCGGAACCAAGTAGCAGGATTGTACCCCGGCGAATCGTGCAGTGGCAATGGTGTTATGCAAGATTGTTACACGGCGTTACACGAAGCGGTCAGATGCGGTCATTCAATGCTTGGCCGCAAGTGCGTGTTGCGGCCCGTGAAGCTTCTGTCTATCTTCCAGACTATGATTTTGGCGTGCGGCTCAGTCCCCCCAACAAGTTGAGCCAATTTGGGTCTGAATTTCACTTTATAGAGATAAGAAAGAGGACGCTTCCGAGCGCGCGGTCTTTGTGCCGCTAGGCGGCAACACTTACGATTTCGCCGCCGAAGCCGCGCCAGCACTCACGGCGGATGCGAATCCGGTTCCGGTGGCGCCGACCGTAGGCAACGACGCTGGGGAAACGTCTGTGAATACGGCGTTCATTCCGACGTTCGCGTACGAGGTGCCCTAGGAATCTCCCTAGGGCTGAACCCGGCCGTGCGTGATGCGATTCGGCAATTTTCGTAGTTGTGCGGTGCTGGTCGAACGAAGTTTCGGGGATCAGATCGATAAAGTTTCCAGAGTCAAACGAGAGAAAAGGAGAGGGGCATGAATAACAAAGAATCCAAGATTTGGATTGACGTTGCGGGGAGACTGCTGCTGGGTTACGTGCTCATTTTGTCGCAAAGCGCATTGGCCGGGCAGAACCCCAAAATCACGGACAAGACCAATTCCCCGCAGCAAGCTTTGGCGCGTGCGGGAGAGCAGCAGTCTCCTGCCGCACACGCCCAGCTTGAGGAAACAAAGAAGCCTCAGGAAACCACCTCAGGCGGCGGCAACCACGAAGGCATCAAGGTCCACGGCCACTGGACCATTGAAGTCCGCAATCCCGACGGCACTCTGGTCACGCACCGCGAGTTCGAGAATTCCATTCAGTCTTCTGGCACCGCTGCGCTGGCATCCCTACTCGCAGGGAACCAGCTGCTGGGTCCTTGGCAAGTTGATTTAATTGGCAGCCCACAACCCTGCGTCTGGCCGGTCACAGGGGCGGCCTATGGCTTCAGCTCAGGACCTGAGCCATGTGTCATCGTCCCCGGCAATACCGTTGTGGATGGCGTTCCCCATCTTGGTAAAACCCAAGTGGACGCTCTGGCCTTCACCCTAACGGTCACCGCGAGTTCAGGTCAACTCGTACTAAACGGGAGCGCGACCGCCGCCACGACAACCAGCATTACTTCGGTCGCTACAGTGCTGAGCCCTTGTGTTGCAGGGGCACTTACAACGAACCCGCCCAATCCATCCACCATGACGTGCCCGGCACTGTATTTCCCCATCCCTGCTGCTTTTACAAGTGCAACCTTAAGCCAAGGAGTCCCGGTTAGCGCGGGGCAAAACATCGCGGTCACAGTGAACATCAGCTTCTCGTAACGAGAGATCAAGAAGCTTTCGTTCGGGAGGCGCGGCATGAAACGCGCGGTTGCCCTCGGTGCAGCGCTAGCACTGCCGCTTGTGCCGCTGCTCGTGCGCCTGCTCGTGGCACAGTCGCCTCCCCCGTCTCAAGCAGCTCCACCTCCGACCTACACACTCACTGACTTGGGTCCCCTGAGCGTCACCGCCGCGCCTTCGGGCGCCACAGCATTAAATGCTGCGGGGCAAGTCACGGGTTTCCGGTTCGAGAATTTTCCCAATACTCCAGTCTGCTTGGCACAGGGCGCAAACGAGGCGTTCCTGTGGAACCCGAGTAGCCCGCCTCCTCCAACGAGTGGAACGTATACGGAGCTGGGCACGCTTGGTGGTGCTTCCGGTTTCGGCTACGGGATCAACAATGCTGGCCAGATCGTCGGCGCCGCCGATATCTGCATCAACAACGGTTTTAGCGACCAGCGCGCGTTTATCTGGCAGAACGGTACGATAACCGCGCTCGATCCGAGCACGAATTCAAGTGATGGTAGCGCCGCGTTTGCCATCAACACGAACGGTGACGTGGCAGGCTATATAAACCACGCCAACACCGGCGTTGGCTACCAAGCAGTCATCTGGAAAGGAGGAACGGCGGCAGGACTGACTGTGCTGACGCCTTTGCCGTGCCAGTTTTCGCCCTATTGCCAGAGCAAAGCCCTGGCCATCAACGACTCTGGGCAAGCCGCGGGTTGGGGCATTGGGCCTTTCGTGAGTGGCCCCATCGGCAGCTACAACGCCAATCAGGCGGTGATGTGGGATACGAATGGCCAGCCCACAGGCCTCGGTTCTCTTGGAAACTATTTCGATGACCAAGCCAATGCCATCGACAGCAAAGGCGATGTCGTTGGCTATTCCGGAATTGACCCTTACACGATACACGCCGTCCTATGGCAAAACGGAACGGCCACGGATTTGGGTGCGATTCCCGGCATCGATCCGCTCTTTGGCCCCAGCGCCAACATAACTGACAACAATAGTTCTGCCTGGGGAATCAATTCCAAAGGCGATATCGTCGGCATCTCCGCCTACGGTACACAGGCTGTTACGCAGGGCAACGGGGGACGCGCATTTCTTTATACCGGTGGCCAGATGTACGACCTTTTAAGCCTGTTGGCGCCGGGCACGAACTGGAGACAACTGAAAGCAGCCTGGGCCATCAATGACGCCGGCCAGATCGTTGGAGTAGGCATTGATGCGAATCAGCAGGAGCATGGCTTTCTCCTCACTCCAATCATTACGCCGACAACGACGGCGGTTACTGCTTCGGTCAATCCCTCTGTCTTCGGCCAGCAAGTGAGCTTCTCTGTAACCGTGACCCCGACTCAGTCTTCCTCGCTGACGCCTACGGGGAACGTTACGTTCAGCGACGGCAAAACCGTTCTCGGAACAGTAGCGTTGACGTTCGGCACAGCCATTTTCAGTACAGCGGGGCTGGCCGTGGGTAGGCATAGCATCACTGTCTCTTACGCTGGTGACAATAATTTTGGTTCCAGCACTTCTGCCGTACTCACCCAATTCGTGAACCAGGCAGCGACCAACACGACGTTGGCTGTGTCTCCCAACCCTTCCAACCTCGGCCAAACCGTTACGCTAATGGCAACGGTCACTGTATTCGCGCCCGATTCGTCTACGCCAACAGGCCCTACAGGCACAGTCACCTTCTCGGACGGAACAACCACCCTGGGAAGAGCTCTTCTAAACGGCGCAGCGACGGCCACTTTTAGCACTTCGTCGCTCGCATCCGGGAGCCACAGCATCACCGCTACGTACGGAGGCGACGCCAATTTCAGCGGGAGTGCCGCCTCGTCGAATGTGACGGTAACGGTGCAAGGGCCACCGCCGCCGGTGCAAATAACCGACAACGAGACCATTCACGTCACGGACGCGGAGTCGTCCCCGGACGTGTTCGACGCCGAAGCAGTTCATGTAGCCGACGCAGTCTTTGTGACTCCGTTGATTCAGGTATCCGCGCCGGTGGCCGAGTTCTCCGTCGGCAGCCTCGGTTTCAGCGGGCAGAGCGGAAGCCAGACCATCACCGTGTCCGATATTAGTCTGGCGTCTTTGACTCTCACTTCCGCGACGGTTAATGGGAGCTCGCAATTCACCGTTACGCAGGTGGCATGCTCCAATAGCGCCACATCCCTGTCTACCGTGCTTCCGTCGGGAGGCGTCTGCGCGGTCACGATTGGCTACACCGCTTCAGCGATGCCAACGAACGACAATGGCTTGCTCACCTTCACCGACAACGCGGCCTTGAGCAATCTTCCGACCGTCGCGTCGGGTTCGAATTACACGCAATCTATTCCACTCAGCGGTTTGGGAAGTAGTACACCGCCACCGCCGCCACCGCCCGCGGTCGTTCCCGTGACGGATAACGAGACCATACTCGTTGCAGACACCGTGTCGTTCCCGGACGTGTTCGACGCCGAAGCAGTTCATGTCGCCGACGCAGTTTTTATCACTCCGCTTATTCAGGTATCCGCGCCGGTGGCCGAGTTCTCCGCTGGCAGCCTCGGTTTCAGCGGGCAGAGCGGAAGCCAGACCATCACCGTGTCCGATATTAGTCTGGCATCTTTGACTCTCGCTTCCGTGACGGTTTCGGGGAGCTCGCAATTTACCGTTACGCAGGTGGCATGCTCCAATAGCGCCACATCCCTCTCTACCGTGCTTCCGTCTGGCGGCGTCTGCGCGGTCACGATTGGCTACACCGCTTCAGCGACGCCGGCGAACGACAATGGCTTGCTCACGTTTGCCGACAACGCAGCCCTGAGCAATCTTCCGACCGTCGCATCCGGTTCGAATTACACGCAATCTATTCCACTCAGCGGTTCAGGAAGTAGTACACCGCCACCGCCTCCACCGCCCGCGGTCATTCCAGTGATGGACAACGAGACGATTCACGTCGCGGACACAGTGTCGTTCCCGGACGTGTACGACACGGAAGCAGTTCATGTAGCCGACGCAGTCTTTGTGACTCCGCTTATTCAGGTATCCGCACCGGCGGCCGAGTTCTCCGCGGGCAGCCTCGGTTTTGGCGGGCAGAGCGGAAGCCAAACCATCACCGTGTCTGATATTGGTCTGGCGACTTTGACTCTCACTTCCGCGACGGTTTCGGGGAGCTCGCAATTCACCGTTACGCAGATCTCATGCACTAACAGCTCCGCATCTCTATCTACGGTGCTTCCGTCTGGCGGTGTCTGCGCGGTCAAGATTGGCTACACGGCTTCAGCGACGCCAGCGAACGACAATGGCCTGCTCACCTTCACCGACAACGCGGCCTTGAGCAATCTTCCGACGGTCGCGTCGGGTTCGAATTACGCGCAGTCCATTCCGCTGAATGGTTCGGGAACCAGCACAGCGCCGCCGCCCCCGCCTCCGGCAGTGGTTCCGGTGATGGATAACGAGACAATCTCGGTTACAGACACCGTGTCGTTCCCCGACGTCTTCGACGCGGAAGTGGTTCACGTGGCCGATGCAGTCTTCGTTACTCCTCTCATTAACGTTGCGGCTCCAGTCGTCGACTACTCTGCCGGCAGCCTAGGCTTTGGCAACGTCTCCCCAGGACAAACAGGCACGCAATCAATTGCGTTGTCGGACATCGGCCAAGCGTCACTCACGGTTTCCTCCGGTGTGCTTTCCCAGGGCTCTGCGTTTTCGGTTACTCAGATTGCGTGCTCGAACGGGGCCACGTCTTTGCCGACGACGCTGCAGGTAGGCGGCGTTTGTACGTTCCTGATTGCTTATGCGGCGCCATCTGGCGCTGCGGTGAATGATGTCCTCACATTTACCGACAACGCCGCGCTGAGCAACGTCGCCAGCGTGCAGGCGGGTTCGAATTATACGCAGTCCATCCCCCTGAATGGCGCGGGAACCAGCACAGCGCCGCCACCCCCGCCACCGGCAGTCGTTCCTGTCCTAGACAACGAGACCATTCATGTGACGGATACACCTTCGTTCCCGGATGTCTTCGATTCCGAACCGATTAAAGTCACGGACCAAGTGGCGATCCAAGTTCTCAATACGACCACCACTTCGATCAGTATTGGTGGTGGCAGTGTCTATGGCACTCCAGTGAGCGTAGTGGTCTCGGTGGGTTCTGCAACGGCGCCAGTAACGGGAAATGTCACACTTAGCGTGGACGGCGGAACTGCGGCCACGATGATGCTTACGAGCGGTTCCGCGACGTTTAATCCCGGAGTCTTAAAGGCAGGCAATCACGCGCTGGCAGCGAGTTTCCCGGCCCAAGGCAACTTCACTGGTTCCTCAGCTCAGGCGACGCTGGGCGTCACTCAGGCTACCCCCACAATCACCTGGGCAAACCCAGCCGCCATTACGATAGGAACTGCGCTTAGCGCCGTACAGCTGAATGCCACTGCACCAGCGTCCGTGCCAGGCACATTTGCCTACACTCCGCCACTGGGAACGGTGTTAAGCGCAGGCAGCCATACGCTCTCGGTAACCTTCAGCCCCACTGATTCGACGGATTACACGACAGCGACAGCCAGCGTCACGATTCTTGTGCTGAACACCATCGTCGGCACGAACATCGGTGTTACGCCCTTGGATACAATCACCGGACTAACGCCCGTAACAATGAATTTCAGCAACGTTACGAAGGCGGGAACCACTGGCTTGACCACTAGTTCTACGGGTGCGCCGCCTCCTCCTGCCTTCCAACCTGGCGTTCCACCGGTGTATTACGACATTTCTACCACTGCGACGTTCACGGGAACCGTCACGATCTGCATCCACTACTCGGGAATTACATTCATACAACCGCCGCATCTGTTCCATCTCGAAAACGGAGTCTGGGTGGACCGCACCACGTCCATAGATCCGGTAAACATGATTGTCTGCGGCACGGTCACATCCTTTTCGCCGTTCGCGTTATTTGCGCCGCTGCCCGCGCTGACGATCACCGCACCTAACGTCCCGAGGCAGTATGGCCAGACGAATCCGCCGCTGAACAACGTGACGTACAGCGGATTCGTGAATGGCGACACGCCATCGGTACTTTCGGGTACGTTATCCTGCGTGAGCCCTGCCGCACCAACCAGCCCAATAGGTACGTACGCGATCACTTGCTCCGGGCTGACTTCGTCGAACTACACGATCAAGTACGCACCCGGTGTGTTGACGGTCACACCGGCACCTCTGACGGTTACGGCTGCCAACGCACAGCGGGTCTACGGCGCAGCGAACCCGGCCCTAACAGGGACAATCACGGGCATTCAGAATGGCGACAATATCACCGCGACCTACACCACTGCCACCACTTCCGCGAGCCCTGTAGGCACTTACGCGATCGCGCCCACGCTGGTGGATCCGACCGGCAAGCTGGGCAATTACAAAGTCACTTTTATCAATGGCACGTTGACTGTAGTTCAGGCTTCGACAACGACCTCATTGAATGCGTCACCCGATCCTTCCAACTTTGGGCAATCAGTCACGCTCGCAGCGACAGTGGCCCCTGTTGCTCCTGGCGCCGGGACCGCGACGGGTAAGGTGACGTTCTTTGACGGAAGCACAACCTTGGGGACGAGCACCCTGAGCAGCACCGATACAGCCACGCTCACCACATCCTCGCTTGCGGCTGGGAGCCACAGCTTGAGCGCCTCTTACGGCGGAGATCCAAATTTCAGCGGGAGTTCTTCCTCTGCCGTGAGTGATCAAGTGCAGTGCGGCGTTTTGATTAGTCTGTCCCCGTCCAGTGTGCCCGTGGGCGGAACGGTCACAGTTTCAGGAAAAGTGATTTCGTGCTCCACCACGACGCAAATGGTCGTCGTTAAGTTCTCGTTGAGCGGGCCGTCACAACCGAACAGTTGCAGCAGCACGAAATCCGAGATGTTCACAACTCCGCCGTTCCCATTGCCACCGAAGACTGCACAGACCGTATCATTTCCGTTCAAGGTTCCAAGCAAGGGTGTATGCCCAGGGACGTACTCGATTACAGCTACGACTCTGGTCAACGGCGTAGCTGTAGATACTTCAACGGCGTCGCTGACGATCACGGCTCACTGACAATCTTTGGCGCACTGCACCTTAGGGAAATGATGGTCTATAGTCGGCTTGCCATTTTTTTCAGTAAGTGTGTGGGCATGTTTCCCACGATTGGAAATTTCAACGCGCTTGCGAAAACGAGGGAAGAAATCAGGGAACAATAACAGTTCCTTACTGTTCTTTATGCGGCTTTTTGCACCGATCGTCTCGCCCTCTTTAATTATTGTACGGTAGCTATTGTTGGTATACATGATAATATCTTATTAGCTAATAAACGGCTGCTTTCTGCAGGACAAAGCCAATAAAGCCTTTGTTTACTTTAGAAACTCGGAGACTCCAAGACAAACCCCATCCACCCGGCGGACCTTCAAAAATCGCTGCTGGCGCCTCCGCCTCCCGACTGTCCCCCACCGAAGCGGAAGTCTGGACTGCTTGGTTGCGGGTCTGGCGTTATTGAGTGGGGCGATAGCGGGCCGAGTACGGTCGCCCCGACGCTAATCCAGTGTTTGTCCTTTCCCGATAGGCGCGCAGCGGTAAAGCCGTGGCGAATTCCGCCTGGGCCACGGGCAAGCCAGCGTCGGAGGAAGAATGCGACACCGGTTAACAATATGCCCAGCAGCATCGGGTCCCAGGTATGCCGCGGCCAGCCGAGGTAAGGCTTATTGGAGGCGAGAGTCAAAACGGCGACGATCGCACCCACCGCGATGACGAAGCGGTCCTTCCGGCGAACGCCGCGCGCGAGTACGATGGGCGGCAGGCACCAGATCAGCACCCACGTTCCCCAGTAGAACGGCCTTGGGAATTCAGAGGCGGCCCGAGTGCCGCCCCACCACTGCGGGGACAAGGTCAATGACGAAAGCTGGAGATTGATGGTCAGGTAGATGCCGAGCCAGAGGAACGCTTCCACGAGAGAATAAGCCTCCTCGAGGTAGTCGAAGCGATGGCGGGAGCGTACCGCGGCTACACCTGCTAGCCCCGTCGCATAGAACACAGCGACGATCAGATGCTGCGCCTCGCGGGACGAGGTCCAATAGCCGGGCAGAAAGATCACGAAGATCATCGCGGCGAGAAATAGATATGGGAGTCCGAAGCGGCGCCATATCCAGAGCGAAAATACGGCGCCAGCGGCGGGAACTAGGCACTGAACTGCGTCCTGCGAATGCGGACTGCCGCTGAAAAGAGCGAACTGCATTCCCGCGCATAGAAAACCGACCGAGCAAACAACGAGCGCTTCCTCAATACCGTAGCGATAGAGCCTGGCTTGGGAAACGGCGACTTCGGCAGCCGCGTAGCAGACGGCGGCGAAAATCAGGAAGAAAACGCCGGCAGTTTGCTCCGATGACCGCGAAAGAAATACCACGAAGACCAGGGCGGCGGCGGCCCCCACGATGATCACGGTGAAGAGGAACAAGACCAGCCGTAGGAAAACGTTGGTGGTGCGGAGCTCAGAAACGGTTTCCTGTTCCAGAACCTGGTGCTGCGCCTTGGTGAGGAAGCTTTCGCCGACCCAGTCAGTCAGGAGTCTGCGGGCGCGCAGAGTCTCTTCGCTGGATGCACTGTAGATTCTCACGCGGGCCTCCCGAAGCGGCGCCCGATCTGGACCAGCACCACGAGCATAGCCACTCCGCTAACGACGAAATAACTTAGGACAGCGGATTCATCAGTGACGCTACGGAGGAACAGCGAGCTGACGCCCACGTAACCGTAGACGGCGGCATAAGCAACGAAGGCAAACTGCCGGCGCGCCAGGCCCCAGGCGAGAGAAGCGCCACACGCGATAAGCATAGCGAGAACCCACAGGCCATAGCCCTCCCGATCGAACACACCGGAGAGCACTGCCCAAAATAGAACGTTGGCCACGATGTTCAAATAAGTGCCGAAGAAATGCGGTTTCAGGCCGCGGCGCTGAAGAAGTGCCCCGCCGACACCGACCAGCAGGCAGTAGAGAACGGCATATTGGCGATACGCAGCGTCCTGATGGGCCGTCCAGTGCGAGATGGTGAGCCCGAGCCATCCGGCGAGTGAGGACAAACCGAGCGACAGCACGAAGCGATTGTCGAAACGATAAGCGAGGAAGAAGAAGAGGCCGGCGGTCGCCAAGAGATAAAGATCCAGTTGTCCGGAGAGCGCGTGGAAACGGTTCTCTATGTAACCGAGCTCTAATGACCAGATGAGGCTGCCAAGGTAAAGCACGTAATCGAAGATCGGACTCGGCGCAGGGGTTTCGGCTGGGGACCAGGCAGGCGCGCGGGAAAAGCAGTACCAAAAACAGGCCGCGAGGATGGTGGAGAGGACGGTCAGGACGAGGACGTCACCGAGTTGCTGCGACCATGTGCTGACAGTCCAGCCGAGTCCGGCAACGAACGCCAGCACACCGGCGTAGAGGAGAACGTTCAGTTCGAGAAAAAGGGAGAAGGGTTCTCCACGGGAGAGGCCTGCCAAGTGGGCGTGCTGCTCCGGCGATATCGTGCTCTGCTCCTTCCATTGCTCCAATCGGGTGAGGATGGTCATGAAGCCTTCGTTCTCCGGACCTGGGATACCATGTCCATCGTCCGGCATTGGAACCTGGTGCTACGTGTTCGGCCCACGAGTTTACTCATCGTACATTCTAGTAGGCTCGTCGCGCCGGAAAAGCGCCAGTAGTCCCAAAATCGAGACGATCCACAAGTCGGCTTCGAGGAGATCTACCGAAAACAAGTCAATCGCAAAAGGACGCGGCGGGAGCGATCTCCGCGAAGCCCGTTTCTGGCTAGCTTGCGGTTGGCCGACAAACCAGCCAGAACGCCCCCAGATTCCGGCTCGATGAGCGAATCGGCCTGAAAGCGTTATTCGAAACTCAATGTTCAGTTGTTTTCTGTTGTTTTCTTGACGAAGTGGTGGTCGAACGTCTACCATCGTCGCCATCGGGGGTAGACTGTCTTCCATGGCGAATCCAAAACAGCAACGCGCTGGTCTTCTTCAAGGCACGCTGGACATGCTCATCCTGCGGACACTTCTCTACGGGCCTTCTCATGGTCACCAGATCGGGAAGCACATTCAGAGGACTACAAATGAATTCTTGCAGATGCAGCACGGCTCACTCTATCCCGCCTTGCATCGTCTGGAGAAGCGGGGATGGGTTGTCTCCAAGTGGGAGATGGCTCCGGATCGCAATCGGGAATTCAAGTATTACCGACTTACGGAGAAGGGCCGAAAACAACTCGTGGTCGAAGAATCGCAATGGAAGCAAATGGCGGAAGCTGTCGCACGCATAATGTGGCCCGCGGCTGAGGAGAGCTGAGATGACGTGGTGGCAAATCAGGAAACGGGATGCCGACGTGGAGCGGGAACTCCAATCGGACCTTGAACTGGAAGAAGAAGAGCAGCGGGAACACGGCGTGCCACCAGAAGAGGCGCGCCACGCCGCCTTACGTTCTTTCGGCAATCCCACTCTTATTAGCGAGCAAACTCGCGCTGTCTGGAGCTGGAACGGACTGGAGAGTCTTCTTCGCGATCTAAGGATCAGCGTTCGCGCTCTCTTCCGGTCGCCTGGGTTTTCAATCATTGCCGTTCTCGTAATGGCGTTGTGCATCGGTGCTACGACATCGCTATTCACCGTGGTGCGTTCGGTCCTACTTAGGCCGCTTCCTTTTCGTGATCCGGATGGGCTGGTGATGATTTACGAACATTTCCGCGACCCTGGCATGAATGCGCAGCAGTTCAACTACAACGCCGTTTCTCCCGCCGACTATTTCGACTGGCGGACACAAAGCCACGGCTTCGACGACATGGCCGCGTGGCGCTATTGGCAATTCACCCTGACCGGGGAGCGCGGAGAGTTGCCGGAACTGGTGAGCGCCAGGGGCGGGAGCTGGAACCTGTTTCCGCTCCTGGGGGTGAACGCGGTGATCGGACGCACGTTTACCGAGAGCGAAGATCGTCCCGACGGAAATGCCGTCATGCTTACATGGAATCTCTTCGAGCGGCGGTTCGGCGGCAATCCATCAATTGTCGGCAGGCAGATCCATCTCGACGGGAAGCCATACACGGTCATCGGTGTGCTCCCGGAGTGGTTTACCTATCCTGATGCGAAGGTCCAGGTATGGGTCCCGTATGCGTCGGGGTTGCCACCGGCAATTCTGCAGCATCATGACTTTCACTTTAGCCGTGTGGTAGCCCGGTTGAAGCCGGACGTCAGTCTGGCAAACGCCCTGAGCCAGGTGGAAGCGGTGCAGTACCAGCTGCATTCGCAGAACCTGAATGCGCCGGTGGCCGAAGACGTGGCATCGCGGACTCTCATCCAGGATCTCGCACAAGATGTGAAGAAGCCATTGATCATCCTCCTGTGCGCTGTCACATGCATGCTGCTGATCGGATGTCTCAACGTGGCCAACCTAACGGTGGCGCGGGCGGCGGCTCGACAGAAGGAGATTGCTGTCCGGAGCGCACTGGGGGCTCGGAAGATGACTCTGATCCGGGAACATTTGGTGGAGAGCCTGCTGGTCTCGCTTGCGGGCGGCATCACCGGCGTGCTGTTATCGCTTGCGGCAACGAAGTGGCTGGTTACCACATGGACGGATCTCCCCAGCGCCCGGAGTGTCCACGCTGACGGCGTAGTACTTGCGTTTGCCTGCGCGCTCTTCATTTCAGCGGCCCTGCTGTCGGGCCTACTGGCAGCGATCTCATCGATAGGCAAACAAGGGATCGCGGCGCTACAGGCCTCGTCACGGAGCGTGGCAGGCAGTCAGACGCGCACGGCATTGCGCAAGACGCTGCTGACGGTGGAGATCGCGACGACTGTGGTCTTGTTAATAGCCGCCGGACTGCTGCTCAAGAGTTTCTGGCGACTGCGGACGACGGATGTGGGTTGTGTGACGGACAACGTGCTCACGATGGGCTACGGCCTGCCTGCAAAGAAATACGACAGTCCCGAGAAGATGAACGCATTCAACGAAACCCTGATGGAGCAGGTACGCGCCTTGCCGGGAGTACGCGCCGCAACGTTGGGGTCGACGCTGCCTGGTGCGGGATCGGGGGGCGACGATGTCTTCACGATTCCCGAGCATCCGCCGATCGCGCCGGGCACGGCGATGCCCGACGCGCTCATCCGGTGGACCGACCCGGGATACTTCAGCGCATTGCAGATACCACTGCTGAGTGGGCGCTTCTTTACCAGCGATGACCGCGCTGGCCGGCCGAAGACGATCATCATCAGCCGCCAGTTGGCGGAGCAGTATTTCCCGGGCGAAGACCCGCTGGGTGAGCATCTGCGCTTGGCTGCTGAGGAAAACGGCGATTACCAGGTCGTCGGGGTTGTCGCCGACACACTGTATCAGGTGGGTCAGCCGGCCAGGGCGACCATGTACTTCCCCGTGCTGAACGGGGGGAACTACATGGGATTGACTCTTGGGGTGCGGACGTCGTCCGATCCGCTGGCAATTTCCATCCCGATCCAGAAACAAATTGCGGAGTTCGATCCGGAGTTGCCGGTCTCCGATGTACTCACCATACAGCAAATCATTGAACGGTCATTGGGTAACGCCAGCCTGAGTGCCAGCCTCGTGCTCGGCTTCGCAGTGCTGTCCTTGATATTGGCGTCCGTAGGGTTGTACGGAGTCCTTTCTTACCTCACGACGCAGCGCACTGGAGAGATCGGCGTTCGCATGGCGCTCGGTGCACAACGTCAGGAGGTCTTGCGCCTCATGCTGGGCGATGGCCTACGTCCAGCGCTCTATGGACTGACGCTTGGCCTCGCCGCCAGCATCGGGGCGGTACGCCTAATCCAGTCAATGCTCTATGGAACCCGGCCGCTCGATCCGGCGATCTTTGCGGCTGTGGCTGCAACCCTGCTGGTGGTGGCGGTGCTGGCCTGCCTAGTTCCGGCGTGGAGGGCATCGCGGATCGATCCGATGCGGGCATTGCGAACTGAGTGAGGCAGCATTCGCGAAACCCTGTACTTCAGGAATCTCGCTTGAAGCGAAATCGCCGAACCCACCGAACGATCCAGGCAGGGGCCTTTCCCTGATACCACGTCTGTCCCTCGTCAAAACTCCACGCTCGCGAGGCACCTTCCGAATCAGTAATTTACCAAACCGCAACATTCCCGTCTCTCCAAAATGGCTTGGGAGGATGGTGAGGATGTAACAATGTTACACGCGGAGGTCAATTCCATGCGGACGGAGTTTTGCTAGGGACAGGCGCGGCGCGCGCTTGGAAACCGAGCGGCGAAGGTGACATCCGCCATTCTCGCAACGCAGCGCGCGGGCGGACGGCTTGTCTGATAGCTCACGACATGAGCCATTCTGCACAGTATTACGCTCGTAAATGAGCAAACCTATTGATGCTCCAAGAGAGCAGTTTTGCGCGTGAACATTTAAGGAGGAGAATCGAATGAAATCCAAGAAGCTATTTGCTGTTGTCTTCGGGTCGCTCGTCGTGCTTGCACTGTCGCTGCCGGTAATGGCACAGGACACCACGCAATCCACCACCACCACCACGACACAGCCTCCCGCTCAAACGGAGAGGACCACCACTACGACGACACAGCCTCCCGCTCAAACGGAGAGGACCACCACTACGACGACACAGCCTCCCGCTCAAACGGAGAGCACCACGACTACGACGACTCCGGCAACTCGGCCGCAAACCCAAACCACTCAGACGAGCGAGAGCACCACGAAATACAAGCACCATCACAAGAAGGTGAAGACGGAGCAGCAAACAACGACCACTACCACGCCTCCGCCGCAGTAATTCCGGGAAGTCGGTCTGAAATGCTCATGGGTGAGATTGTACACCGATGCTCAGACCGACAACTTTGCTAGTCTATGAGCGTACGCTGTCCTACTCCTACGCCTACACTAACAATGACGTGTTGCAACGGGTGAGCGGCAACCAAAGCCAAACCTTTCAAAAGCACCCTCCGGTCGAGGCGGAGCTTTTTTCTTGACATCCCTTTTTATAGAACTCATTGACTCCAGTCGGCCAATTCTCACATTATGAAAGAGCGCCCCGCTTCAGAAGGCCGAAGCCGGATGAGGCGCCGCCTCCGCTGCGCTGCGCTGTGCAGGGCTTCGCTCCGCTACGGCGGCGCTAGGGAGTAACGGCAGTAGTGTACCCAGTGCGAAAGGACTATAGGAGAGCCTAGGTCAAATTAGCTGGAGAATGGCATTTTACCTTGAGGGAAAGCCAAGCGTCGACACGAATGAGCTTTCCCCCAAGGAGGCAACTCGAATGAGTCACGACGTCAAATATATCGGAATGGATGTGCACAAGGAAGCGATTGTAATCGCTGTCCAGAATGAGAGCGGGAAGCTGGTGATGGAGTCCGTGATCGAAACCAAAGCCAGCAGCATTCTGCAGTTTCTCCACGGTCTACGGGGCGAGCTGCATGTGACCTGGGAAGAAGGCACCTGGGCCGCCTGGCTGTATGATCTGCTGCAGCCGCATGTGCAGCACATTGTGGTGTGCAATCCGCGGCGCAATGCCCTCTTAAAGGAGGGCAACAAGAGCGACAAGGTGGATGCAGGCAAGCTGGCCGACTTGTTACGCACCGGGATGCTGCGACCGGTCTACCACGGAGAAAACGGACTACGGACGCTACGCGAGTTGGGGCGCAGTTATCAGACCATCAGCAAAGATTTGACGCGGGTGATGAATCGACTGAAGGCGCTGTATCGCGGTTGGGGCATTCCTTGTGCCGGCACCCAGGTTTATGCTGCGCGCCTCGAGAGAAATGGTTGAGCAAGATTCCGCATACCGGCGTGCGCCGCCGGGCGGAGCTGCTCTATCAACAACTGGATGGATTGCAGGCCTTGCGGCGCAACGTCCGACCCGAGTTGTTGGCCGAGAGCCGGAAACATAAGGCCGCGAAACTGCTGCGCCAGATTCCCTGCATCGGTCCGATTCGAGCGGCGCGATTGATCGGGCTGATGCAAACCCCGCACCGGTTTCGCAGCAAGCGGCAACTCTGGACCTACAGTGGGCTGGGCATTGAGACGCACGACAGTGCGCAATACTGCTTTGTGCGTGGACAAGTGCAACGCTCCAAGAAACCCCAGCAGGTTCGTGGGCTGAATCGAAATCACAACCATGAGATGAAAGAGATCTTCAAGAGTGCGGCCACCCGGGCCAGCTGTGGCAGGGGACCGTTCCACGATTTCTACGCGGCTTTGCTGGCCAAGGGCATGAAGCCGGAGATGGCGCGTCTGACACTGGCGCGCAAGATCGCGGCCATCACCTTGACACTTTGGAAAAAGGAGGAACGTTTCGACGTCGAACAACTGAAAACGCAAGCAGCTTGAGCATCGAATAGAACCCAGGTGATCTCCCAAGGTTTTTCATGCCTCGGTGGTAGCCAATCGGTTCTTGCGATGCTCCGGTTCGAGGGAGAGTATCCAAACGCTCATTCAGGCATTGTGTGCTGTAGTCCAGCACCGAGTCTCCGACTCAATCCTATGCCCCCTCGGATAACCGAAAAAAGCTATAGGCCTCGAGCCTCACATAGGATCATGGTTGGCACTTAAGCCAACGCTTAGCTTGCGTAGCTTCGGAACCGAACGGCGTCGTGCGCCACTGACTTCATGAAACCGTCGAGTTGGGACAAGCAACTGGGGTTGGCATCGCTGCGGAAAAATGCGGCGAGCCAAAGCGACCAAACCAATAACCCCTCTAAGAATAAGGTGAGGAATGAGGTAGGGCTGGATGTAAGTCACTACGCCCGCATCTCTCAGAGGGGCGGGGAGAAGCTTTTTTCCTTGACATCCCCTTTCATAGGATGAGCGTTATGGCCTTCCATGAGAAGGCCGGTCGGAGTCAAGAGGGTTCTTTTGGTTTTTCATTGGACAAGGTTTTTCTCCGGCCGAGCCGCCACTGTCGCCACCCTTCCATCCGCACTCTTCAGTGAGCGATTTTGTTCGCTCGGTGCAAGTTGGGTGTTCTTGTTTCAGCCGGTGCTGCCACCTGATTTTCGACCTCTATTTCCATCTCCAGGATGGAAGTTGGGCCAGGCCATAGACGCAGTCACCGGAACTCGGCGTTGGGCTTTTGTTTTTTCCTTCCTAAGACGATTTTGACTTTACGCTGCCACCGGCATCGCGATCCGGTGGCTGTTGCGCAACGGTTCGTACGCTTCTCCGCTCACCCACAGTCGATGCAGCAACACGGCTAACTTTCGCGCCGTAGCAATCACCGCCCGTTTCTTCCCATTTTTTCCGCCGCGCTCGGCCAGTTTCAGACCCCAGCGCCGCAGATCGCTGTCCGCGCCAAACGGTCCCAGAATATGGTGCGCTCCCTGCACCAGCAGGGTTCGCAGATACGGATCGCCTTCTTTGCTGATGTGCAGCTGCGGCTCGCTTTGCCCCGAGTTCCGCCGTCCCGGCTGCAATCCCATAGCAGCCCACGTCGCGGCTCTTGCGAAAACGATGTGGATCTTCCAGCGTCAGCAGGTAGGTGAGCGCGATCAGCGTGCCCACTCCCTTCACCTGTTCCAGCCGCGCTACCTGCGGATAACTTTCCTTGGCGATCGTCTCGATCTGCTGGTTGTATTGGTAAATCCGCTCGCTGAGCGATTCGATGGCCGCCAGCAACGGCTCCAGTGCGCTTTGCAGTTCCGGGCTCAGCCCCTGGGCTTTCTCGGGATTCAGGTTGCGCGGATTGCAGCCCCGCAACCGCTCCCCGTAAGACTTGGTCAGTCCCCGCGCCGTATTGATCAGCGCCGTCCGTGAGCGCACCAGTCCGGCGCGCGCTCGGATCACGCTCAGATGAGCTTGCGCCTGGGCGCTGCGATGCTTCACCGGACACAGCAACTGGGGATCGATTCGCGCCAACCGGGCCAGCGTCCGCGCATCCAGCCGATCGTCCTTCTTCCGACTTTCCCCGATCAACCGCACATTGCGCGCATGCGCCACGATCACTTCGTGTCCCAGTTCGCTCAACAAGCGGCTCACCCAAGGCGAATGCATTCCGGTCTCCAGCGCGATCCGGCAGCGCGGCATGCTTCCGAACACCTCTCGCATCGCCTTCGGGGTCGTGCCCATTTTCTGTTCCAGCAGCACTTCACCCACTTCGTCTAGCAGGCAGTGCCAACTTGATCGATCGCCCAAATCCAAACCAATCGTCAGCTTCTGTTGGGAAAACTTCTTCGTCGCCTTTGCCGCAGCGGTGCTAATCTTCTTCATTGCCGGTCTCCTTTATCTCTTGCGCTTCAAGCGCGTCGATAACTTGGGAGCGTACAGCATCCCGTCGGAGACCGGCCTTCTCATCCCATCTGGTTACAACATTTACGCTCAGGATGACGACAAGCATCAGGCATTGTCCAATCTCGTCAAGATTGGTCCGAGCACGTAGGCGACGAATATCCCGACCGCGTAAATAATTGCTGAGACCCATAGGAGAATTCTGCTGAGCTTGCTGGCTCCAGCACAAGCTGAAGGGTCGCCTGCGCTACATTGCTCAGCACGAAAACGGGGAGCAAAGTAGTACATGTTGACGAAGCTGAGCGCAATCAGAGTGCCGGACACGGCGAACGTCCACTGCTTGTGCCGCGAGAGTGTGGCCAGCCACGGCATGAACGACAGCACCGACGCGACTGACGTACCGAGTCCCACGAGTACAAGCAACGATGGCAAAGCACAGCACAGAAGAGTGCTGAGCGATGTGAACAGGGAGAAGTAGTTGAGCACGGCTGACCGTTTGCTCGTCGTGACAGTGGTCATTTTGATGTGTCTTCCGTCATTGACTGATACCGAATGCTGTCGGGCGTCTTGCCTTTCGCGCCCTCGGGAATCGTGCCTTCTACTACAACAGTCTTACCGACCAACGAGGTCACCGTCGGCGCGGCGGCACCAGATTGAGGAACGAGTTGCAGCGCGTCATTGGAACCGGTCACGCGCAACGCCGCCCTACCATCGGTGCTGACGACCGTGCCAACGACTGTTGCCTTTGAGTCTTTCATCGTGAATCCGTTCTTGGTGATGGCTTCATTGAGTTGCTTGAGCGTGGTTGTATTGCCCGGTTTCATCTTTACGACAGCCAGTCCTTTTTCGAGGCTGACATCAACCGAATCGACACCCGATACTGATTTCAACGACACGCGCACGGCGTGTGCACAGACCTCTCAATCCATGCCGAAAATCTTGATGTCGATGGACTTGATTTCTGCGGCAGCAGAAGCGGCGAGTATCAAGAACGACGCGAGTAATGCAGACAGTTTTCTCATGAGTCTCCTAATGCGAGTTTCCGTGTTGAAAAAGTAGGTAGCTGAAATTCACGGCGAAGCGAACGCGTTCCTTTGGAAACGCAGACCCGACATTCTGATAAACCGGGAACTGAGCACCAAAGCTCACCGTGTAATTGTGAAAGATTCCGAGCGCAGTAGGCCCGAGGAATACTTGGTGTGCCTGCGTGGCGGCGACCGGAACACCCGCTTGAAGGAATCGGTCGGAACGTTCTCCAACCAACTCACCGAACACCCTCCAGTCCCATTTGTCCGGCGGTCTGCGCCACTTCAGCGGACGATAGCCATAGACCAGACTGTAGTCGAGCACATCGGGGCGCTTGTCGCCGTTGTGCTCGTAGAACTTCGTGTAGGTGGTGCCGAGCCAAACGTAGTTGCTGAGCGATGCCATTCCAGTGACCACGCCGAACATCGTTCCGGGAACGTTTGTCGTGTGGGCGATTCCGCTGAACGTGGACTGTGGCCCGGGCACTGCCAGACCAGCGAATGCTGTGCTTTCAAAGCGAGTGCCGACCTTCGTCGCTCTGTGCTGAAAGCGCCATGCGACCGTGGAATCAAAGTCGTCTCCCGGCTGAATCCTCGTAGGCGGAAGGCTGGTATTGCCAACGACGGCAGGCAGCGGAAAGGATAGCGTCAGGTGAGGCGTGAAGCCATAGGCGACTAGTTCTCTGACCGACGCTTGCGAACCGAGGCTCGTGTCACGACCAAAGACTCCTTCGTCGAAGCTCCACTCCCCTTGCGAGTTTGTGGGTGTTGCAAGCCCAAAGACTGGACCGTGCTCCGCAGCAACAGCGGACAAACATAGTCCAACAACTACGAGCACTACTGAACATCTCATATTTCCTCCGCGACGCTGGCACACGTCGACATTGCCGTGTGGTAAAAGCGCAACGCGGAGTTCAGATTCTCAGGATTGTCTGCAAGCCGGGAGGGGCGTGTGGAGGGAGACCGAGACCTACCTGTGTTCCTTCAGCTTCAGTTATTGAAGGGATGGAGGCAACAGCAATCTCGACGACTGCGACGGCGGGCTGAATCTGCGAAATCGACTGTGGTGACGCGACAGGTTGCGGAGCGTTTGAAGCAGTCTTTGCAACAAGGATGCTGGCCGACCCCCATGTGACAGTCGCCTGCCATCTTTTTGCAGCATGCCATTTCAACAGCCGTTATCTGTGAGTTGGGAAGGCACGCGAGTGCGGGCGTTGCCAGCCATACGGCAACCAAGCTCAACGCCAAGATTGAGCGACATCGCGCCATAACTTGATGCTACCCCGCACCTGCTTGTCGCTGCAAGCCCTAGCTGTTGCAAAATCGCCGTTACACTCATTGACCTGGTCGGCGGATTCTCAATGAGCGCTATGGCCTGTGGGTGTTGAAAAAGTCACGTCGATTAGCAGGATGAGAATCAGCAGAAGCGTGTTAGAAGAAAGCATTCGCCCATGCTCTGTTTGATTCCGATCGTCGGAGGCCTGCTGATCATGATGGGGCAACACGACCGCTCTGAAGCGTTGTTCTACTACTTCCGTCTGGAAGATCAAGTTCCCGAAAACCATCTGCTGCGCCTGATCGACAAGCACATCAGTTTTGAGTTTGTGCGCGAGCGATTGAGAACCAGCTACAGCGACACCGGTCGCCCCTCGATCGATCCCGAACTCCTGCTGCGCATTCTGCTGATCGGCTATTTGTATGGCATCACCAGCGAACGCAAGCTGGTGGAAGAACTGCGCATGCATCTGGCGTGGCGCTGGTTCAGCGGGCTGGGATTCGATCAGGAGATCCCGCATCACTCCACGTTCTCGAAAAACCGGCACGGACGGTTTCAGGAATCGAAGCTGTTCGAGGAGCTGTTTGAACAGATCGTGCGCCAGTGTGTGGAAGTAGGACTGGTGCAGGGGAAGCATCTGTCGGTGGATGGCAGCTTCGTGGAGGCGAACGCTGCCAAAGAGAGTCGCATTCCACGGGAACAGTTGGGGGAAGCGGCGCAGGTCCATCACACGGTGCGTCAGTATCTGCAGGAACTGGAACAGCAGAACCCAGCAGAAGAACCAGTGCATACGCAAGAACAGGTGTCGACCACCGACCCGGACTCGACTTACGCCACCAAGGGCGGGACGCCGGCTCGGCTGGGGTACTACGACAACTATCTGGTCGACAACCACAGTTGCGTAATCGTGGGAGTACAAGCGACGGCAGCGCGGATGAGTCAGGAAACGGTGGCCGCGCGGGACATGCTCACTCGTTTCACGCAGTGGCAAGGACGAGAACCAGAATCGGTAGCGGCCGACACGACCTACGGGAACGGGGAGTATAGTCATAGAACAAGGCCATTTGTACGCGGCGGGAAGTGGTTAACGGCGTAAATCGCCCGTAAGATATAGAAGATGAAGAAGCCATGACCTTTTTTGGCGGAGAAGAGGGCGATGGCGACGAAAGTCAGGGGTAGACCCCATATATGCAGAAGGCCCCGGATCGGGACCGGGGCATGCCTCATTCTCTGCTCGGTGGTGTGTGGGTAAATCAGGCGGTTGCGGTTCTACCTTTCTTGCTTGTGATCTCCTCTTGGGCGCGGAGCCAGTCTTCCTGCTCGTGGCCGTCCTCCCTGCCGCGTGCCTCATAGAGTTCGTATGCGCGTAGGCTGATCTGGTTTTCGAGTTCGAGCTCTTGTGGCTCCCTCGTCACCGCGGTCGGCGGTTTCTTCCTAAGGTCCGTGCTCATGGCATAGCCCTCCTTGTGGCGCAAACCTACGCCTGAACACGTCCCGGGTCAATTACCTAAGAATGGTGCAGTGAAGAGTGCGGGAACTGCGGAGGATCGGTCAAAGGAGATTGGAACTCTCCTTGGCGGGTTGGAAGTAATCTCGCGGCGGGTCTGGGTGCCATCGGTGGGTGGCGAGCGGTTCAACCGGTTGGGCACCTGCCTTCGGTGAAAAAGGAGACGTCCAAGGTCCCGGAATTGCCGGAGCAGAGGAGCCTCGGCCCCGGCGGACGCCGCAGGGAGATAGCACACTTATTAATTCAGCGTTGCTGGCAGAGGGCAAAGGGCTGCCCGCTGGAATGCGAAACAGCCCCAAGGTTTGTTAACTAGCCTTCTGGATTGCTTGGTCGAATATGGCTCTGATCTCGGCAATCAGTTCCAGGACGCGCTGTTCCTGTTCGGGAGTCAGATTGACGAACATAGCCTGATGTCCGAGGGTGCTCAAAGCAACACCGTGGTCGTTCATACTGCACCTCTCTTCTGAAAAAGTTAAGGCCCGAATTGTTGGGATTTGGGCCTTGATCGGACAATTCGTTAGATTGAGTAGTTTTATTTTTCTAGGTCTTTTGGGAGGCGGCTAGGAGCGCCTTGTCGAATCCAGTTTACACCGCAGACGGCACGAACACCATCTGAGACGTGGCCGGGCAGTGGGCCACTGAAGCAGATTTCGCGCGGCTCTCAACTATTCCGCCTACAACTTCATCAGGATTCATCGTACACTTCGCACGTCCCCGGCGATGGCCGCTGGCGTCACAGATCGTTTGTGGAGCGTGGAGGACTTGGTAGCCCTCTGGGAACCCTACGAGCAGCAGAGGGCAGAAAAAGCCGCAAAAATGAGCCGATGGGAATATCGAATAGAGTTTGTCGACCTGTACGCGGCTCGTCACAATCCCAAGCCAGAGATTATTCTGATGCTAAACACGCTAGGAGCCGAGGGCTGGGAGGCCGTTACCAGCTGGGGAAGCGGAGATAGGTCCTACATTCTTTTCAAGAGGCCAATTTCAAAGTAGCCCACTACCCGTGGCCGAAGAGATCCACGGATTGCCGGAACGCGAGCCGGATCAGGGTCAAGACGACACCGCGTCCGCGCGGTCAGGGGCGCCGCTGAAGTCTGAATCTACGGGCATGCCCCACATGGGGTTTCGAGGCATCGTGTCGCGTGCCGGGTGCGAGTACCGTGTGACAGTTGCCGCGGAGATGGACTTCTATCCAAAGCACCAGCCTTGGGTCTTCGTCACGCCGACGATCCTCGGCGCGCGCGAGAACGGGAAACTCTCTGTCGATGTCGTCTGGAGTTCTGAGATTTCTAGGTTTGCGGATGTGATCAGGGCAGTGGTTGCGCATGTGGAGAATGTAAGTCGAATAGCCTCTCAACTTCCCTAGACGTTCACGCGAAATGGAGTTGTGCCATTGCCAGAGTCGCGGCAGCGAACATACTCATACGATAGTTTTCGCTCTCCCAGGGTTTTCGTTTCGCAGGAAGACTCCTTGCAAGAACAGGAAAGTGCTCGGCTACTAGCCGGGCATTTTCATGTTTCGTTGAGCCATCATCCCATTCAGGTCCTATGCGGACCGGCACGCGATGATTCTTTACTTCTATCACAATCCGGCGGAGAAGCCTGCTACGTGAGTTGACTCTCGGCGTCATTCTCGAAGGGCTTTGAACGACCATACTGTCGGCTTGGCAGGTACCCCGAATCTACAGGCCGCGGACACTTGATGCGAGCTAGCGTTGCTGGGTCCGCCGCCATACCGCAAGCATCCGCTGCCGTTTCTTCAAGCAGGAGTTGAGCGCAACAACCTGCTGCGGGAATAGTTTATTGAGCGTCAGGTCATACAGCACTGACAACGACATCGCGGTTGCGAGGTCCGGATTGCGTTTGCCCCGTTCATACGACACGTAGATGGTCACTTGTGACCATCTATCCAAAGCCATGGACTGTAACATTAGGTTTGTCTCATAGGAGTGCCCCTTGTCCGCTGGGAATGGCTGGGTCAAAACGTGCAGCAGGCTGTCGCGACGGATTTCTCTTCTCGTCTGTGCCATTCCAGCATTTGAGCAAGCAACCACTGTGCTCGTTGTTCTTCGCTCCATTCGGCCTCGTCCGCGGGAAGCCTTGAGATTAGGCGGTCCTTCACGTCGCTTACTTCGTCTAGTTGGGCCGCAAGATCTAAACCCGGCTTGCCTGACCTCGTTGCCGGCCGGGGTATTACGCACCCTGTACTCGCCTCATGATCCGTCCGCCGGTCCTCCAACCACTCCCTAAGCCGCAATGCAGATACACAGTCGTCCCGATTGTAGCCTTCGTGCGCTCAACGCGCTCGCCGCGCTGCTCCCAGACACTGCCGAACGTGTAAGCGGGGCGGAGACTCAAACCGTTCCACTGTCTGAGTTGCGCGCGGGCGACATTGTCCTGGTCCGTCCCGGAACCCGCGTCCCGGCGGACGGTCCCACTGCTTGCGGAACCGGATTAGAAGGATGGGAGCCAGCAGGATTGCCAGAACTGAGATGACCACTGTGGTGATGATCATGCTCGACTTCCTTCCGATCAACTATAGGTTTCTTGTTGCCTGAAGCATTGCCGCCTTTGAACCCTCGGCAAATCGCTTTTGAAGCAAGCGCGAGAGTGGATACCCCAGTCTGGCGAGCATCTGCCGGGGCCGAGAAAAAGCAAGGATGTCGTACCAGACACTATCCTCGTCTCGATTCCATTCAACCGTGAATCGCTCTTCTCCGCTCTCTGCATGTTCCGCCAAGGTGCCGTAGGCAAAGCCAAACCGTTTCACGGGGCCTTCTTCATCGACGACGTAGACGATGCGACAGGCATTCAGCGAATAGAACCCGAGGTGATGTACGGAAACCGCTAAGTCGGTGCCAACTTGTATCGGGGCATTGGGCCAATGGAGGCTTACCCAAGGCAGGCTGAACATTTGCCATGTACGAATCGCTTCCGTTGCCCGCTGCCACGTATCTTCGCCTTTGCCAAGCTGGATGCGATTGTGGTCTACGTTGTACCCCGTTGGCGCGGTGGTGGCCGACGCTCCGACCTCTGGGTACGAGAAGCTTGAGTCCTTCTGCTTCGAAATGAACCGTCGAATCTCATCTTCAGAGGGTACTGAGAGTCTGAACAAGGGGATCGTTACTCCCCTTCCGATATGCGCACTTCGTAGACGGTTGGAAGTTGGTCGCCATCTGTTCGGACAAAGCTGCGAACCAGTTCGGTGCGGGAAAAGTGTCCGAGGCTGAGAAGGCGGATGCATTCGTCGGTGGCGCAACTTTCCCATGACGTGCGCCGTCCCCATGGAAAACAGCTTGCCTCGATGACACGCACCGGAAGCCCTTCTTGAAACCCGGCCTCGATCTGTTCTCGCAGCCACCGCAGGTAATCCAATTTCTCCGATAGTGCGACCTTCGGGTCCTGCCGGATCACGACTCCAGAGAAATCGGGGATGTCAGTCCGCAAGGTGTGGATGTGCCCGTGTCCTTCGACCAGAATCTCGATGTCGAGTTCCATCAGCCGTTCGAGACTCACGAGCCACTTCCTGCTATCCACATCGGGATTGGGAGTTGCGAAGTAGCTCCCCATGAAGGCATCGCCCGCCAGCAGCACTTTTTCTTTGGGATCATACAGAACGACGTGGTCGTCGCAGTGGCCAGGAGTTGGGATCACTTGCAAGTAGCCGGACTCGGGTTTCGACGGTCTCGCCCAATAAATGGTACGGCTGCTTAAATTGGGAGGTTGCCCTATTATCACTGCGCGTACCCACGGAAGCTTCTTGAATGGGCGTCAGGAATCGGGCGGTCATCTCCGACACGTAGACGGGAGCACCAGTAAGGTCGGACAACCAGTTGAGGTTTCCGACGTGTTCCTCATGGGCATGGGTGGCTATGACTTTCGTGATTTTCGGGTTCATCCTCCGAAGGTGCCGGTCTAACGAACGTCGCATCTTGGGCGAGCCGGGGTCGATTGCGATTCCATCGTAAAGTACCGTCGTGAACAGTTCCCCAAACAGCAGCGGTACTGTGTTGGGCAACATGCCGTTCAGAAACAGAATGGTCAGCTTGCCGTTCAGAAATCGAATCGCTTATGGTACGTCCGGGCGAAAATATTCGTTCTTTGAGCCGCAGCCTTGATCCCTGCCCACAGGACAAGCGGCAAGCGGATGAAGAAGCCCAGTGTGTAACACGACCAGAACGCGCCTAACCGTGCTTGCCGTCGCACCGCTTCTGGTTTTGCAACACGGCAAGCACCGCCACGACACTTGCTCAGGGAGTATCTGTTCTTGGCGACGAACCCGTAGAGCTGTCGTCCCGCGCTGCGAAAGGGGAACCGCTGTCCCAAAGTCCCAATGAGCCATGTGGACGGGAACAAACGAGCCAAACAAGCAACAGCATCCCAGCCGACATAGATGCCACCTTCGGGAGTGAGGACATGCAACTGCCGCAGGCATTCATCCAGCCGGAGCCGGGGATCGACCGCTGACAAGACCTCTGCGCTGATGGGAAGGCAGACGGTCTTGTTGTCATGGTCGAGAACCTTCAGCCATGACACACAAGCCTGACAAATTTCGCACTGCCCGTCGTAGAGCACCCGGTAGGCCGTGTTTGCGTCGGCCTTCTCGGCAGGCGTTTCAGCTATATCCTCGACTGCATGCTCACGCATGCCGGGAATGGTAGGTCGGACACGAGGGAAAGGTCAATCACGACCCAAGCGCAGGAAGAGAGACCTATTGCACCTTCGCGCACTCCGCTTTGGCCTGCTTTAAGGATGGGGATGTCAGGGTTTTCCAGACTGGGAGCCGACACAACGGCTGCCGATGCCCGCTCAACTGATTTCGCCGGAGCCAACACGATCAGGGCTACACCGATGATGCCGAGCGCAGCCACGCCCCACAGTTCTCCGCGTGCGATCTCCGTTTGTGCTTTGGTTCCGGTTGCCGAAACGGATGCGGCCGTCAGAAACAACCGATGGCGAGGCCTACGACCGATTTCTTCTCGATTTCAAGAAACGGCTGTCACGACATCCTCGGCTCCGGGGACTCGCTCTAAATTCCACGACGGACATCGAAGCCGCCCTTAAGACACTCGACAAGCAGGCGGACGATGTAGTCACGTCCACAGCATCAGCGGTATTTCTGAGCACAGCCGTTTTGCAAAGCGGTCGATTGGATGTTCTGGTGGTGTTTGAGCGCGCCTCCGATAAAGCACTAGCGTCACTCATGCTGAACCAGAAATCGCCAGCGCTCCATCGGTAAACACTAGCCGACTTCCCAGGACTAATCTCGTGATGACGGGAACGGACTCCTTCCGGATTGTCGACAAACCACCGAAAAAGCGGAAAATACCTGCAGGCGGGGATCGATGAGTGAGCTGGAAAAGACTCCACATCGTTAAGGCCATTCGGGCCGCTAACTTAGGCAAGAGATTCTTCCATCAGTTTTTTAACCCGAGGATCGGCGGACGTCCCTATGAAATCCGCCCTCCGTGTTACAGCTAAGACTATTGCTGGTGTGCAGGTGGCTCGGTCCATGATCGGAACTCCGGCTCGGGTTCTTGCACTGCCCCAGTCGCAGCCCATTCCACAGAGCGAACAAATATTGTGGAAAAGCCTGGCATTCCCATAGCTTTCACGTCATGTCCTAGCGTTGTGTAAACGGTTCTTCCCCGGCCGTAGTTCACCGTCCAAAGCATGGGCTCATTCTTTCCTGTCGGATTGGAATCCAGATGCGGCCAATTTGTCGCGGGATTAGCGGGTTTTTCTTGCTGTGGAAATTCGTACTTCAAGTCGTCATACGCAGTAGCCAGAATGTGGACGCCCTCAGACATGTGCATATTGTGATAGAGCTCGTCGTCGGCTTCGAACGTCTCGGGAAGTCCCGCAGTGATTGGGTTATGGACGTCTGAGGTCTTCACCAAGAACGTGTGGCGTTGCCCATGCCCCGACGCCGGATTCTGATCAGACCAGACCCCTCCAATCATGCTCTTGTATTCGGGCCACGCCGGCTCCATGATGCCGGTCGGCACATGATGGTCTGCCAACACGACTAAGCCGCTAAACGCCCAATTGGCGCCATGCACAGCCACCAATCCCTTGCCCGACCGAACAAAATCTGCCAGGGCATTCTCTGCCGTTTGGCCCCATCGCGGACCGTTGTAATCGAGCACCACAACATCGTAAACAGCCAACGTGTCCGAGGTCATGCCCACGGGCTCTTCGTTTATCCGAACATCGAATCGTCCGGTGTTCAGGAGCAACTTCTCAAGGAGGGGAGTTGTAGTGCGCCAGTCGTGATTGTTCTGACCGGAAAGTATCAAGACACGAATGGCGCCCTTGCGGAACAAGGGAACTCTGTTCGCAACCGAAGTTTGTGACAGTAACGACTGAGTCGCGGTAACCAAAATCAAAAACAGAATAGTCCTTTTCACAGAGACTCCTGTTTGCACTAAAGCGAGCGGAACAACGATTGACAGCACTTGTAACAACTGGAGCATCGTGTTTCGCTACTGTTGCGGCAGGGTGAAGGCAAATAGCTTCGCTCCCGCGGCGACCAGCAAGTATTGCTGACCTTCTACTTCGTACGTGATCGGCCCGTTGTACATGATCTCGTTAAGGCTCACATGCCAGAGCGCACGGCCTGAGGTGGCGTCGAGCGCCAAGGCATTCCCCGCACCGTCGCCTCCAAAAATCACTCCGCCCGAGGTGGTCAGCAGACCTGAAACGCCCCCAACTCCCGTGGGGTAATCCCAGGCGATCTTCCCGGTCCTGCACTCGATAGCCTCGATCGACGATGGCCCGTTCCAGACCTCCTTGTCTACTCCACCCCACGCCTCCGGTTTAGCACTGGAGTCCGTGAGGTAAAACACCGCCGCCGAACGGGTCACTCTGACGTACAAGTATCCGGTGTCAGGATTTAGGCTGGGCGGAAACCAATTCGTAGCTCCCGCCTCTGAAGGAATCACCAGCGCTCCAGCCGGTTTGGGATCCTTGTTTCTGTCCGGAATGGGACGCCCCTGCGCATCCAGGCCATTTGCCCAATTGTTGGGAGCAAAGGGAGCAGTGAAGATATGCTCCCCATCGGAGCGATCTAATACGAAAACGTAACCATTCCGGTTTGCCTGGGCGAGCAACTTGCGCGCCCGCCCATTGATCTCCACGTCGAAAAGCACCGGGGTTTCAGCGGAATCCCAGTCGTGAACGTCATGCGGTGTAGTCTGGTAGAACCATGCCATTTTTCCAGTATCGGGATTCAACGCAACAATGGAATTTGTCCACAGGTTTTCGCCTTCCCGCCCCTGCCCTGCCATGACGGGCTGAGGATTGGCGGTACCAAAATAGTACAGGTTCAATTCCGGATCATAGGTCCCCGGTATCCAAATAGCCCCACCTCCATGTTCAAGCGCTTCTTTGTTTGGCCACGTCTCCGAGCCAGGCTTTCCTGCGTCTGGCGTGGAATACCAGCGCCATTGCAGCTTTCCGGTTTCTGGATCGTAGGCATCGAGGTAGCCGCGGTTATCTGTCGATTCGATACTCGGGCTGACCAGGACGTGATTTCCGACAACTATCGGAGCTACGGTTGAGAAATAGTCGAGCTTTAGATCAGCGATTTCTACTCGCCATCGTTCGGTGCCGCTCGTTGCCTCGAGTGATACCAGGTAATCATCAGGCGTGACCAAGAAAAGCCATTTCCGATACATCGCCATCCCGCGATTCCCGATGTGCGTGCCACCGCGCGTCTTCGTCTGCCAGTGCCAGAGCATGCGGCCAGTACGCGCATCAATGGCCCACGCGTGATCCGGAACAGAAAAGTACACGACGCCACCAACCATGAGCGGCGTCGCCTTGATCGGTATGATTCGGGAATCATAGGACCAGGCCAGGGTCAGGTTTTTTACGTTCGCCCCATTGATTCGTGACAGTTTGCTAAAGCGTCGCCCGGAATAGTCCCCGTTGTACGTGGGCCAGGAGGATGCCAGCGGCTTCGAGATGTCGCTCGGGTCCAGGCCTTGGCCGATCAGCCGGCCGGGAAGCGAGACAGCAATAATCACCAGCATCCAGACCTTCACTTTAGGCTCTCCAGATAGGTTGTAACATCGTGCATGTCCCCGTCGGTGAGTTGATTCACGAGCTTGCGGTGCGGGTCGAGAGGATCTTTTACTTGTATTCGGATCCCCGAGGTCAGGGCGAAGCTGTGATAATCGCCCTGCGTGTCATACAGTGATACGTTGAACCCATCGAGATGCTCCAACCGGCCTGAATACTCCTGCCCGTTGGTCAGGGTCACGCTCACTTCGACCGGAGGCGTTTGCGTCGTGCCACCAAATAACTTGGGTTCCGGATTAATCCAGCGTTGCTGCAACGCATCCCCCGGATACCTCACGGCGATACCAGCAAGATCACCATTGGGGGAATGGCAGTTGCTGCAATGTCCCTCGAAGTAAGCCTTCCCGGCTACGACGCTCCCTACAGCCACGTTTGCGACTTTGTAGGTAAAGCGAAGACGCGCATCACGGTTTCGCTGATGAAGGAATGCAACGACATCCGAAATTTGTGCCTTCGTCAAGCTGAACTTAGGCATACCCTTGTCGAGGGCAGCGCCGCGGATCACAGGGCCGATTAGGTCACCGTGCTCATCGTGATTAACTAGCACAGATCGAACCAAGTCCGGGCCACTATTTCCGCCGGTGGCATCGGGTCCGTGACAAAATCCGCAGTTGGATCGAAACAAGAGCTTGCCTCGGGCCACGCTGGCACGATTCTGGTTCGGTGGCAGATTGGGCCAAATCTGGCTGAAAACATCATCGGCGGATTCTTGAGCTTTGCCTGATACCCCGGGGTGTCCAGCGTCAGAATGCCCGGTGCCTTGGGCTACAGCCTGCGGAATAGCGGTGGCCACTAAGAGCATACAGACACAGAGATACTCTCGGTTCAACATTGCTCTTGTCCTCCGGTGAGCATTGACAGGTCGCTACTCCATTCATGCTGCCGGCGCCCGTTGTAGAATAGCCTTCAGATGCACCAGACTCTGTGCTGCCTGTGCTGAGGTACCGCATTCGACGGATAGCACGCCATTGTAGTTGCCTTCGCTGAGAATGGAAGCTACCCTTTTCCAGTCGATGAGTCCTTCTCCGCAAGCGCAGCCAACTGGAGTACCCGTTACCTTGCCCTTCTTCTCTTGTGCTAGTCCCGTCGAGATGTCTTTCGCGTGCATATGAACCAACTTGGGAAGCACAGACCGCAACCCGTCGTACGGGTCCGCTCCGCCAAGGAAAGCATTGCCGGTGTCATAGTTCACCTTGAGCATGGGCGAATCCACCAGATTCGCAATTCGAAGCAAACCGTCGGTAGTCTTACTAATGCTCTGATGTGGCTCAATCCCGACATAAACGCCATGCCGCTCCGCGACCTGCAAGACTTTTCTAAGCGTGTATTTCATTATGTCGAAGCATTCCTTGTCGTCTAACCATTCCGGCCGGATGCCTTCGTCAGTAGCCAGGACCTGTACGCCCATTCCTGCCGCAAAACGCGCGGCTTTCTCCAGGTACGGCACGCTTATCTCCGGCCGCATCAATGGGCAATGTGCGGAAAGCGCGGAAGCACGAACACCGTACCGATTCAGAATGTCTTTCATCTCCAGGGGATCGTTATCCATCGAAAAGGAATGAAAATAGCCAGCCTCGCTCAATAACTCACGACCGTTGTGCACCATGGGTTCAACCCACTGGAATCCCAATTCTGCAGCACGCTCCACTCCTGCTTCAAATGATTTGTCCTCGGAGCGAATGAATTCCATGTTTACGCCGATCTCGATTCCCATATCCCCTCCGAACACTTCATTTCTCGAATTGAACCGCTGGATCCCTCTCAATCAACCAGCGTCCCGCTCGGCCACATGATGAGATCTCAAAGTCTGCGACGCCCACCGAAGTCACGTCTCGGACAACTCCCTTGCGGCCCGTGCTAGTGCTTCTTGGATAGGATAGTGTGTTCCTGTGGGGTCGAGTCTCTTTGCGGCAGCAGATCCGATTGTAGTTGCGGGCCCCGATCAGCGCAATGCAATGGCGACCCCCAGAAGATCTAACGGCGGCCAAACCCCCTCCACCTTCCTTTTGGCAAATTTGCCGGAAGCTCATCACGTTGATGTGCGGCAACAGGTTGCCGACTTAGCAGGGGCTTGCCCGCGCAATGTTGGGAACGTGGAAACCATCCTCAAACTCGCTCACCCAACCCTGATCAAGGCGCTTGGAAATGACACACTCAGGATCTACCGGGCAATGCAGTTTTGCAAGTTGCCTCGAGGCGAGCAGTTAGAGCAGTTCATCCGTTACAGCGAGGATCGTGCTACCAGAAAGGCAATTCGCCACTGCCTCGCCCCACCAAGAAAGGGCGACCTCAGTCTCGATCCAGGCGCAGTCATTGAAGCACTACGCAGGCACGAAGCACCACGTGCGGGATCGGTTTTGGTACGGATCGTTCGCCACAAACGCACGGTCATTCTGGTCGGCCAAGATTTGCTGTCTGAAATCAATTCTCAAAAGGAGCTGCCGCCGAAATGAAATACCGCAATCCACTAAGAAGGATCTTGACCGAAACACGTTCGTGCTGGGATCACGATGGGACTCGCGACATAGTTCGCAGGGTCTTTACCAGCGCACTTAAGTGCCGCACAGCGGAATTGGGTGCGGAGGTATACTCGTCGGAGAATCAGGAACTGATTCAATACCACACCTGCAAATCGCGAGCCTGCACCAGTTGCGGTAACCGAGCAAGCATCCAGTGGCGGCGCGAGCGGTGGGCAGCCCTGCCAACGCAGAGCTATGACGGCATCACGTTCACAATGCCGGACGTGCTCTGGCCCCTTTTCCGCGATAATCCTGCGTTGACCAAGGCTCTCCCGGTTCTTGCGGCAGGAGTGATCAAGGCACAGGCGGCTGCAAAGCATGGTCTGCGTGTCGGCGTCTTGGCGATTCTGCACACGTTCAACGGCAAGTTAGAGTTCAACTCCCACGTGCACACAATGGTGACAGCGGGAGGGCTGCACGACTCCTCCACAGCTTGGCGTTCCAGTATCCTTTACGAGAGTGAAGCCGTGATGCGGTCATGGCAGAGAGCCGTAATTGCGATTCTTCGCGCAGCCGCGCACGCTGGTCAGCTGGTTACCAAGATTCCGAATGGGCGGGTCGAAGAACTTCTCAGCCAGCAGGAGAAACGTTGGTGGTGCATCAACAGTCAGTCATTCGAAGACAAGACGCATTTCCTCAAGTACGCGGGCCGATACACCCGACGACCACCCATCGCGGAACATCGCATTACACTGATCACGGACCGAACTGTCACGTTCTGGTATAAGGACAAGAAGTTGCACCGCAAGGTTGAAGTGCAATGCTCACTGGAAGAGTTCGTTGAGAGGTGGGCTCAACACATCCCGGAACGCTACAAGCATTCTGTTCGAATTTTCGGGCTCTTTGCTCCGCGAGCAATCAACCAAACGACAAACGCGATTTTTGCGATTTTCGGACAGGAGCGTAGGTCTCGACCGAAGCCTCTCTCGTGGGCCTGGTTGACAAAGCATACTTTTAAGAAAGATCCGCTTCTAGACAAGGCCGGTAACAGGATGAACTGGACGCGACGCCTACCCCCGAAGCCAGTCAGCTAGTCCGGGCTTGAGCTGAAAATCCCCTAGACCCGGTCTCCGCGTGGGCGCGGCATCTTCCGCGCTTGGAATCGGGACGAGCCGGAGGCTGGAGAAACTCACGGTTTGATCCGTGCAGGCTAGAACGAGCCCACAATTTGTCCTGCGCTGCTCGCGACGGTTAAGGACAGAGGTCCTCGCATCTCGCTCTTGTCTTGCCCCAGAGAATTGCGACGGAGTTCGAACACAAGATTTTGATTTTCCTATACGTCGAGTTGGTCAAAGTCGATGCGGCGGATTCTATCAGGCGGGATCGCGTATCCGCATTTCAGGCGGACCGTGTTGAGCGCAGCCTTAACTTTTTCTAATTTGGTTGTGGTTTTCGCAGATCGGAACTTGTCGGCCTGGAGGTGGATAAAATCGATAACGCCTAATTGTCTTAATTTCTGACCCGCGCGGGATTCCGCACAAATCCGTGAGTCACATTGTTCGAGTCAATGTAGTATCCGGTGATTACTCCCGCCGGGTTGATGCTTTCAGGGACCGTACCCTGGCCGAAGATTGTCCCCGCTCCCGGGGCATCGAAGGTAGTGAAGGTGCCGTCGCGATCGCGGACGAATCCGTGAAACGCAAAATTGGGAAATTTTCCTTGCCCGTAGGCACCCGTGATTACCCCTGCCGGGTTGATGCCCATGGGGGCAGTTGCGTCCGAATCAGGAAGATCGAACGTTGTGAAGGTACCATCGGGTTCGCGTAGGAACCCATGAACAACGAACGCTTCGTCACTGTAGCGTCCGGCAATAGCACCTGCAGGGTTGATGCTTTGCGGGGTGGTGCCCTGGTCGATCCGTGTCCCCGCTCCCGGAGCGTTGAACGTTGTAAAGCTTCCGTCAGGGGCGCGCAGGAAACCGCGCAATACAAAGCTGGCGTCTTGGTACAAGCCGGTGATGGCTCCTGCAGGATTGATGGCGCTGGGTATGGTGTAGCCAGTGGCACCCGGAGGGTCGAATGTTGTAAAGCTTCCGTCACGGTGCCGAAGAAACCCGTGAAACGAAATACTGCCGTCCACGTAGTGACCCGTGATCGCCCCTGCGGGGTTGATGCTGGAGGCGATGGTCCCATCGATCGCACCCGGAGCGTCGAACGTACTCAAGGTTCCATTGCGTAGGCGCACATAGCTGTGCCCCACATCACTTGCGTCGAAATAATATCCAGCGATCGTTCCAGCTGGGTTGATGCTGAAGGCATATGTTCCTCCGATGCCTGCTCCCGGAACGTCTAAAGTAATAAATGTGGAACCATTGCCGTCCTTATTGTCGCCCGCGGCAACTTGAACCGGGCTCGCAAGCGAAGCGAATAAGACTATCGCGGTAATAGATGTCAATGCTCCGGATTTCATGTTGCATCCTCAGATATATAACCGACGGGCCGGGCTCAGTCGAATTACTACGAAGGAGATATAGGAGAGTACGGCTGAGCAGGGTAAGTCTACGCCCCAACGAACGGGTGTCAAGTCTAATGGCGGACCGTTACCGGGCGGATGTTTACTGCGGCCTGTAATTCGAGCGTGTACGGGTTTCAACCTTACGCGGAAAGGTGAATTTCTGCTCCGGCGAATTAGGAAATCACTGCTCCAGCACAAAGCTCTATCCACCTCCGACTGGAAGACTGTGACCAATTACTATCGATAAATCGCCGTTACACTCATCCTATGAAAGAGGATGTCAAGAAAGAAAAGCTTCTCCCCGCCCCTGGGGAAGAGGCGGGTGGGGTGACTTACATCCAGCCCCGCCTTGCCACACCTCATCGTTAGAGGGGTTGTTGGTTTGGTTGCTTTGGCCCGCCGCACGTTCTAGCGGCAATGCCATTCCCAGTTGCTGGTCCCAACTCGACGGTTTCATGAAGCAGTGGCGCTCGACGCCATTCGGTTCCGAAGCTACGCAAGCGAAGCGTTGGCTAAAAGTGCCAACCATGCTTCAAGTGCCAGATTTTCAACGGATGGAAACCTTTCGTGTACCAGCAAATCTTCTGAAGCATTCTTATGCTGATATCGGCATCTCCTAGCCTGGGCCCTTGATGACTACTGGAGCCTGATAACACGCCCCTCGGTTTTTCCGTTTCCAGTTTGACTTTCAGCTCAAGACAAGCACGTATCTCTTTAAGCGTACGCATGACGTGTGAAACGTTCTTGGTCGATGTTGCCCGAATCAGAGTTTGTTCGCATTGCCGAATCAAAACCTCGAGTTGCGAGAGCAGAGGAGTTTCCCCATCACTGCTTGCCGCGACCCCTCGAGCCTGATCGGCGGCGGCAACGGATTGCGAAAGGTACTTTTTGTGGCGGTCTAGAGATGGCCGGGAGATTTGAAACCGCCTAGCGGTAACCCTGGTACCGTCTCGCAAAACCGAGACGTCAATCGCGTCGTGTTGTGGGTGTTGACAGATCGAGCAACGGGATGACATGGAGAGCTATCCTCGCCAAGATATTGCCTTTATGAAACCTAGCATATCCCCGCAACTAGCGTTTGCCCAGTTCGTGTCTCGCTACCTAGCGATTTCTGGTGTCTCGTCTCACTAGTAGGGAGTGTTCACAACCGGCTTACAGCGGGGTTGGCTGGGTGGATGGGCCTCTTTATCTTGTGAGAAGATTCATGCAGCACTGCCGCGATACCGGTCTCCATGACACTTTCCGCGTCCTGTTCAACGGCTGGCGACTTGCGCCCTGATCGTCATGGCATCGCCGTCCTTGCCGCCTGTCTGCTCGCCATTTCGGGCACTGCCTTGGCTCAGAATTCGCCCCAGGGCGAGGTCAGGCAACAACAGGGCGGAATGAGCACGGGAATGGCCCACGCCGCGGTCAAGGACGCACTCTCCCGCCCGATTACGGCCGGCGGGTTCGTGGATGGCGCGCCCGTGGTTTTTATTGACATCACGCACTCCGCCGGTCTCGACAAGTTCCACCACAAGTCCGGTGCTGTCGAGAAGCACACAATCCTCGAGACGCCGGGTTCCGGCGTTGCGCTGCTCGATTACGATAACGACGGCTGGCTGGACATCTATCTGGTGAATGGATCGACCGTACCTGCGCTGAAAGGCAAGGAGGCCCCGCCTCGGGCCATGCTGCTGCACAACAACCGCGACGGCACCTTTACCGATGTGACGGAGAAGGCCGGAGTGGCCAATGAACGCTGGGGATTTGGCGTTGCCGTTGCCGATTACGACAACGATGGCTGGCCGGACATCTATGTCTCCAATTTCGGCAAGAACCGCCTCTACCATAACAATCACGACGGCACCTTTACCGACGTCGCGGAAAAGGCTGGCGTCACGCTGGGAGGCTGGTCCACCGGGGCAACGTGGGGCGATTATGACCACGATGGACGGCTCGATCTATTCGTTCCCGGCTATGTGAAATTCGATGTGGACAATCCGCCCATCGCGGGCAAAGGCGGCATCCCGCCGGGATATTGTCAGTTTCGCGGCGTCGACGTCATGTGCGGTCCCCGCGGCTTGCCTGGCGAAAGCGATCACCTGTTTCACAATAACGGCGATGGCACTTTCACTGATGTCAGTGTCAAGGCAGGTGTCTCCGACCCGCGAGGATACTACGGACTGGCTTCAGTGTTCGTGGACGTTGACGATGATGGCTGGCTCGACCTGCTGGTTGCCAACGATTCCGTACCTAAGTATCTCTATCGCAACAAGCATGACGGAACATTTGAGGACGCGAGTTACATCTCAGGATTTGCTTTGAATGACGAGGGGCGCGAACAAGCTTCCATGGGGATTGCGGTCGGCGATTACAACCGCGACGGGAAAGTCGATTTCTGCGTCACTAATTTCTCCGACGATTACAACACGCTCTACCGCAACGATGGAGACGCCAGCTTCACTGACGTAAGCTATGCGGCCGGCATCGCCAACGTGACCATTCCGTTTCTCGGCTGGGGTACCGGCTTTCTGGATTATGACAACGATGGTCTGCTCGACATTTTCTTTGCCAATGGGCACGTTTATCCGGGCGTGGACAAGCAGGATTGGGGCACAACCTGGGCGCAGCGCCCGTTGCTCTTTCGTAATCTGAATGGATCGAAGTTCGCAGAGGTCGCTCCGGCCACGGGCAGCGGGCTCGCGGTCGTTGTTTCCGCACGCGGGGCTGCGTTTGGCGACCTGTTCAACGACGGCCACATCGATGTGGTGCTCAATGTCATGGATTCAACGCCCGTGGTTTTGCGCAACGTGGTCAAGAATTCGAATCATTGGCTGATGCTAAAGTTGATCGGCGGTCCGAAAAGCCCGCGGGATGCGATCGGAGCGAAGGTATTTGTCACCACGGGCGCGGTCCGGCAGCGCGCGGATGTTTTCAGCGGAGGCAGCTACGCTTCCAGCTCCGATCCGCGCCTGCACTTCGGGCTGGGCACGGCCACCAAGGTGGACAAAGTGGAGATTGTCTGGTCAGACGGAGCAAAGGAAGAAATCAAGATTCCAGCAATCGACCGGATCGTTACTGTGGTGGAAGGCAAAGGAGCTGTGGAACCGTGAAGCTTCAGCCCGCATTCCGGAACCTGCGTCCACTTCTGACGCTGCCGTTCTATTTCTTGCTTACTGCCTCCGTCCAGCTGGTCAGGGTACAGGGACAGAGTGCACCACCGGCATCAGGATCTAGTTCTGTCGAAGCCTTTGTCGACACCACGAAACGGCTCGGCGTCAACTTTCAATACCGGGCATCGCATACCTCCAGGAAATACCTTCTGGAGACGATGGGGGCAGGAGTTGCATTGTTCGACTACGACAACGACGGACGCCTGGACATTTATCTTGTGAACGGCGCGCCTCTTAGCGATCCGACTGCGAAAGGTACGGTCCCCCAGAAGACCGATTCGCAATACTGGAACCGCCTGTACCATCAAAAACCGGATGGAACGTTCGAAGACGTTACCGAGACGGCCGGCCTGCAGGGAGCGGGATACGGGATGGGCGTCGCCGTCGGTGACTTTGACAACGATGGATTCGAGGATCTTTATGTGACCGCCTACGGAGGAAACAAGCTCTTCCACAATAACGGCAATGGCACGTTCACCGACGTGAGCCAGAAGGCGGGCGTTGCAGGAGGCGGCTGGTCCACGAGCGCGGCATGGGTCGATCTGGACGGGGACGGGTTCCTCGATCTGGTCGTCCTGCGCTATCTGGATTGGGATTTCGACGATCTCTGGTGCGGCGAGCACAAGCAAGGCTACCGGGCGTACTGTCATCCCGATTACTTCAAGCCCATATCTCCGCTCGTCTACCACAACAATAAGGATGGGACATTCACTGAGGTCGCGCAAAAGGTGGGCCTCGGCAAAGCCGGGAAAGGACTTGGCGTGGCGATCAACGACTATGACCGCGATGGCCACATCGATCTTTTTGTGGCCAACGACTCCATGGTTGAGTTCCTTTATCACAACAAGGGAGACGGCACGTTCGAAGACGTCGGCCTCGCCTCCGAAGTCGCTGTTGACATAGATGGGCGTACCTATGCCGGCATGGGCGTGGATTTCGCCGATTACAATAACGATGGATGGCCAGACATCGTGGTGACCAACCTGGCGAATCAGCGCTACGCTCTCTACCAGAACAACGGAGACGGCTCCTTCACCTATGCCAGCAACACTGCTGGAATTGGCCAGATGACAATGGCTCACTCGGGCTGGGGAGTGCGCTTCTTCGACTACGATAACGACGGATGGAAGGATCTTCTCATCGCTCAAGGCCACGATCTCGATACTATCGAACTGAACTACCCCAATCTGCACTACCGCGAACCGATGCTGCTGGCCCGCAATACGGGGCACGGGTTTGTGGATGTTTCCGCGCAATCTGGCAACGTCTTCCGCCAAGCTTGGGTTTCCCGTGGAATAGCAATTGGCGACCTGGATAACGATGGCCGACTGGACGCTATTGTAACCACCAATGACGGCTCCGTTCACGTTCTCCACAACGAAACGGCGACACGGAACCATTGGATCCTTCTGAAACTGGTTGGACACAAGAGCAATCGCGACGCGATTGGCGCGGAGGTCACACTGGTGACGGGCTCCGGACCGCAGTACGAAACGGTTTCGACGACTGGCAGCTATCTCTCTGCCAGCGACAAGCGCGTGCATTTCGGGCTGGGGAAGGAAAGCGTTGCGCAAAGAATCGAAATTCGCTGGCCCAGCGGCATTAGGCAAACGCTCAAAGATATACCTGCCGATCAAATTCTTCAGATCGATGAGACCGTCACGGCGTCTACCTCACCGAAACCATGAAGGGCCGCGCCAATCCGGCCTTTTTGCTTCCGCTGGTAATGGTTTGGTTTCTTTGTGGACTTTGGGGTTTCGCGCAATCCAGCGGCACCTTTGATCGTGGCCTGGCTGAATTCCGTGCGGGAAACTATTCGTCGGCTGCAGCTCTGTTCGCCGACGCCGAGGCTGCCTCTCCCGGTGCCACGGATGCGCTTCTTTACCGGGCAAAATCGCTCGTGCACCTTCAAGATTTTGCCGGAGCAGAGCGGGCGCTGCGTGGCTACGTTCTGTCGCATCCCGATTCTTCCGATGCGCTATATATGCTGGGTTTCGTTCTGAACCGCCAGAACCGGCCGGCTGAGTCTCTGGCCTCTTACACGAAGGCTGCCGCAATCACGCGCCCCACGGCCGATGATCTGAAGATTGTTGGTCTGGACTACGTCCTCCTGGATGATTATGCCGATGCTATCAAATGGCTGGAAAAAGCTGTAACAATCAACAGCACGAACAAGGATGCCTGGTACTATCTGGGCCGCGCCTACTACACAAAATCCCGTCTCATCGAGGCGCGCAAGGCATTCCTAACGGTTCTCGATCTGGATCCACACGACGCCAAAGCGGAGAACAATCTGGGCCTGATCTTCGAGTCGTCCGCACAGCCCGAGGCCGCAATTGAAGCCTATCGCACGGCAATCGCCTGGCAGGAACAGAGTCCTCATCCCAGCGAGCAACCGTACGTGAATCTTGGAAGCTTGCTGATGGAGCAGGGCCGCATGGAAGACGCGATCGGGCCTCTCGAAAAAGCAGTCGGGCTGGCCCCAGGCAACGCTTTTTGCCGCCTCAAGCTCGGCATTGCCTATCTGCGAGCGAGGCGACTGGAGGGTGCACAGCGTGAGCTGGAGAAAGCCACACAGCTTGAACCTGACAACGCCGCTGCTCACTACCAGCTAGGCAAACTGTATAAGGAGATTCACGCTCTGGATCGCGCCAAGGCCGAGTTTGAACGCACCGCCGAGTTGGAAAGCCGGGCCGCGAGCGCGACGTCCGAGCCAGCGAATCATTAGAATCAGGACCGTTCCCCTACTGCGGATTCTGGACCGTAGGCGGCGGCACGGAATTGCTGGGATGCTCTGCCTGGTAGTCTTCCAGTGCCTTCTGCGACTTGTGGGCCTCTTCATCTTTGAGTTCTTGGTACCTGGCCATCGCGTTGCGCGCTTCCTCTGTGCGGTGCAGGCGTCGATAGGCGGTCCCAAGCTGGTACCAAGCTTGTTCCGTGACTTGCGGGTCGGTATCGATCTTGACGGCGCGTTCGAAGTGAATGGCGGCAGCAGCGTCGTTGCCCAGCAGCATCTCAGCCCGGCCCAGATTGTAGTCCAGGTGCACGAGCCCAGGTTTCTCCCGTTGTGCCGCTTCAATCAGCTCTTTTCCTTTTGCTCCGTCGCCTTTCTCGACTTCGATTGCGCCTAGCTTGTACGTGGCGAGCACGTTGTTCGGGTCAATCTCCAGCTCGCGCCGGAAGGCTGCCTCCGCCTCCGCGAGCTTATTGGCGTTGCGATATTCCGAGCCTAGTTCTTCCTGCAAGCCTGGCTGAGTGGGAGCCAGTTTGATGGCGGCCTCATACTCTGCGATTGCATCCATGTGGCGATCGGCTTCCGCGTTGGCTTGAGCCATCACACGGTGTACGCGCCAGGACTTAGGGTCCAGCTTGAACATCTTCGCGTAGCTCGCGTTGGAAACCAGCAGGTGCGCCCGGCCGCGATGGTACAGAATGTCCGGATCGTCAGGCTTGAGTTGCACGGCCTTGTCCAGCGCCACGGCTGCCTCTTCAGGCCGATCCTCCGCCAAGTACACGACGCCTAACCACATCCACGCCGAGGCATCCTTGGGGTAGTTTTCCGTCTCTTTTTTGACCGCTGCCGCAGCGGCGTCCAGATGGTTCAGCCGGAATTCGGAGATGCCGAGAAACAGACTTGCTCCACGCAGCTTGGGCTTGAGAGCCAGCGCCTTTTGAAAGCTTCCAATGGATTCCTCGAACTTGCCTTGTTCTTCGAAGACCAGCCCCAGGTTAAAATGCGCCTCGGCGAAGCTGGGTGCCTGTTTGATGATCGCGGCAAAGCCCGTCGCCGCGTCTTCGAGTTTGCCTTCGCGCATTGCCTGCGTCGCCTGATTGAATGCCGCGGCGGCGTCCGGGCCCTGCGCGTGGACGAGGGTCGAGGCGATCAGGGTGGCGACGAAAACCAAGGACCTACAGGCACACTGCACCCTGCGACAGCCAAACTGGGACATTGTTCGTTCCACGAGGCTGTAACGATGAGTAGTGACCAACACCACTAAATTCTATTCCTAGGCAAGATGAGCCGGACGAAAGAATCCCCCCTGCCGAGACCATGGCAAGAGGATTCTGATTTGCTACGCGTTTTGTGCGCTCTAAAACTCGTAGCGCAAGGTGGCCTGGATGTCCCTTGGAGCATTCAGCACACTATGCCCGCTGCCCCCGGGAACCCCGAAGAACTGATCGCCCGGGCCCCCGTCGATCGTACTGAAAACGTGTCGGTTGAAGGCGTTCGGAAGATCAAGTTTGAACACGATCGAACTGGACTCTCGTATCCTGGTCCGCTTGATGATCGCGAAGTCCTCGTTGCGATAACCCGGACTTCGCAGCCATGACTCGGCGACCGGTAAATTCCCGAACACATACCCTCCGCCGGCGGCGAGAGATGCGGCGCTCGGGTCCAAGATAGCTGCACAGTTGTAAACCTGAGAATTGCCGACGAATTTGAAAGTTCCGCCGCCATTTCCGGTACAGCCGCTCTGCCAGCCAGGTCCGTTATTTACTGAAAGCGCCCCGTCCATAGCAGGCGTCCAATGAGCAGGGCTTGAAATGAAAAAGGACTGCCCTGGGATAAGGCTGTAGCGCCAGTTGCCGCCATAGATGTTTGGTGGAGTTGTGGCGCCCGCCGAAATAACGGTTGGCGAACCAGCCTGGTAGCGCTGCACACCACTAATTTGCCAGCCACCCAACACCTTGCTGGCCACTCCGTGGTTCATGTACTTCTTTCCCGGCCCGGCCGGAAGCTCGTACACGTAGCTTAGTACGAATGTCTGAGGAATATCCTGATAGCTGACAGCCTTCTCGGCCTTCAGGTTGTACGGGTTCTGCGCGCCGAAGACGCCGGAGTTGAACCCCGTGAAGACGGGATAGTTGCTGTCTGCGTCCGTCAGTGTCTTCGAGAACGTGTAGGATGCCAGCAAGTTCAGGCCATTCCTGAACCGCCGCTCCAGTTTGGCTTCGAGAGCGTTGTAGGTGGACTGGCCGACGTTTTCCAGGCAGCAACTGGTACCGATGGTGCCAAACTGGGGGAAGGGCCGCAACAACTGCCCGATCGTATCCCTGCCGCTGGGGCCCCAACCCGGTACGAACCAAGAAGGCACAGTAACTCCAAGCTGGGCGAGAATTGCCGGTCCGTTGTGTCCGTCTGAGCCGTCGACAAGAAATCCAAATTCGCTGCCCAAGTAATTGAACCGGGGATTAATCGTGTTGATCTGTGCCAGGTTTGAGTGCAGGCGTGTTCCGTGCTGCCCCACGTACCCGAGGGTGAAAATGAGATCCTGAGTGATCTGATGCTGGATCTCGAAATCCCAGTTCTGAACCATGCCGGGCCTGCTATAGGACGGCAGCACCGTGTTGCCAGAATCGCTGAAGTTTACGAGCGTGGGCGACTTGTTGTTGCTCGGGGGCGCGTAAGCGGGAAAACCGACATCCCACGACTGCACTGGCGCGAAGTTGTCGGACGAGGTGAAACTCGGATTGACAGTGGTTCCGCTAGCCAAATCCGCCCCAAAGTCAGAATAGTTCAAGGGAGCGTAGTAGATGCTGTAGCCGCCGCGAAACACGGTATTGTGCATAGAATCCGGCGAATAAGCAAACCCCAAACGCGGACCGATGTCTTTGTAGTACGTATTCGCGCCGGTAGCGTTCTTGCCGTAAACCAAAGCGCCCGGGGAACCCGGCGTCGCCGGATTGGAGGCTGTGAGATCAAGCACGGACATGGCGCCAGTCGCTTCGTGTCGCGGCGTATCCACATCCCAGCGCAAACCGAGGTTGAGGGTAAGGTTCCTGCGTAACTTGAAGTCGTCCTGCACATAAAGGGCATAGTACTTCTGATTCCAGCGTGGGAAGTGCGAGCTGACCGTCAAACTTTCCTGGTTCGGCAGGCCAAGCAGAAAGCTGGCAACTGGATTGCCCGTGAGATTAGGGTCATTGGTGTCGAACGCCGTCTGATAGTTATAGAAATTGTAACCGGGCGATGTGGCCGGGTTTAGCACAGAAAACTGCAGGCCCCTCACTTCGCCGCCAAAACGCATGGTGTGACGCCCCCTGGTCCAGGAAACGCTATCCACCAGCACTACGCTGCTGGGAATGTTCTGGTTATAATCGAGGGTACTCAGGCCTTGGTAACCCAGACCGTATGGCCCGCCATTGAAACCGATCTGCGGGAACACCGGTCCAAACGCGTTATTGATGCCCAGCACCTTGGGCCAATTGTTGCCATTGACGCTCTCGCCCGTGCTTGAGTTCCACAGCCGGTTGAAGCCCACGACAAGATGGTTCAAGACCGTGGGACTGGCGATGTAGTCCCAGCCGAAACGGATAAGGTGGCTGAAGTTGGAATTGAAAAAATTCCCATCTAAAGGTGGAGGCAAGGCGGGTGTGCCATTCAGCACTTCCTGATCGCGGCTGCTGTAGGAGAAAAACAGCTTATTCTTATCGGTCAGGTTTTCGTCAATCCGGAAGCTCATGGTCGTGTCCCGGGTGGGCAATTGACCGGCGAAGAAGTAGTTGTTAGCCCCTTGAGCATCAGTGCCCGGTCGGTTGGCATGCGGCAGGTAGTTGAGGACATTCTGAGCCACGGTACTGATATTGGTGATCTTGTTGCCGGCGAAGGGGAAACGACAGGGCACTCCCCCAACTGAAGTGGTGGTCGAGGGATCGAAAATCTGACCCTCCAGTACTTGCTGCCCGGTACAAGGATTGATGATGGGGTTCTTGTTGCTATCGACAAGGCCCGGCCCTAGCAGCGCGGAGAAGTCGCCACCGCGTTCGGCATCGGTGGGCAAGGTCGTGGTGTTAGTCGTGCCTCTTGTGTTGCGGTACTGCTCCCAGGAGAAGAAAAAGAAAGTCTTATCGTGGCCGTTGTAGAGATGCGGAATCCGTATCGGTCCGCCCAGCGACCCACCAAAGTCGTTTTGCCGGTCTCTGGGTTTGCGCGTCAGCGCTATGAGTGGGCATGGCACCGTTGGGGGAATTGCGGACGCACAGGCTGCCGCTATGGCAATGTTGTTGGTCTTGGCCTGGCCATTCGTGAAATCCACATTCCAAGGAAACGCATCCAGAGCTTCGTTGCGAAACAGTTCGAACGCTGTTCCGTGATACTTATTCGTACCCGACTTGGTGGTAAAGCTCTCGATACCACCCGATGTGCGTCCGTACTGGGCTGTCGGCGTAGAGGTTGTAACCTTGAACTCCGAGATGGCTTCCACGGAAGGCGCGATCTGGTCAAACGCGGAAACCGTGTCCATGCGCTGAATGCTGATACCGTCTAGGACGACTTCCGTTCCGAAATTTTGGCCTCCGGACAACTTCGATGTGAAAATACCGTTTGTTCCACCGGAACCGCTCGTTCCCGGCCCGGCCGTGCCCGGTGTCAAAAACACAAAAGTCTCGGGTGATCGCAAGAAGCTCTGGCTGGAGGAACTCAGCGACAAGGGCAATTCCTCAATCTGCCTTTTATCGACCACCGTGCCCACGTCGGAGCTTTCCGTTTGCAACGTAGGCGCGTCCGCCAGGACTGTGACTTCCTCTTTCACGTCGCCAGGCTGGAGGGTGATTTTCAGGGCCGCGACCGTGTTGATCTCCACCAGGACACCTTTTTGCAGCGACATTTTGAATCCAGCGGCTTCAGCCGTAACGTCATACCGGCCCACCGCTATATCGGAGACGCGGTAGACGCCTTCCGGCGTAGACGTGGTTTTGTAAACGCTGCCAGTGTCGGTGCCTTTGACCGTGACGGCGGCTCCGCCGACGGCGGCTCCGCTGGTGTCCAGCACTGAACCGGCGATCGCGCCGCGGTCCGATTGCCCTGCCGCCATCCCGACCAGAATCAAGCCTAGGAAACCAGCGAGGATTCCCCGTCCAATGTTGCGCATCTTGGCGCCTCCTGAAGTCTCGGCACGCACTTGCCTGCCATCGAAGCGCCAGCTACCGGAACACCCGCCTTCGGGAACCAAAACGTTTGCCAGCGCCTCACAACCCCAAGGTTAGCCCGTAGTACAAAGCTACTAGTCTTCGATTGTCAAGAGAAAACATGCAAAACTGCTTTTGTGGCATGAGGGTGATGCGTTTAAGGAATCTTCGGATATTCTCCGTATCATCATCAAAACTCAACCTCTCGGCGGTTAGGACATCGAAAAGACCGAAGAGAGCGCAGCAGCTTGGATACTCGCTCGTAAAATCCACTGGTACGACGGGCACATCTGCGCAGCGTATGCGCGTTTCCGAGCGACCACCGTAATAGCTCTGCTTGGCAATGCCGAGCATCCGATTGGAGACGCGGAATTTCTCTGCCGGCCTGATGATGCCCATTTGATCCAAATAGGCTTTAGCCACGGATGCAGGCGAGTATGCGTTATAGGGTTTCAGGTCGATGGGGTGTTTGTCGAATTCCTGCTTTAGCGCGTTGAGCACATCCACGGTGCAACGCGCATCTTGTCGAGCATATTCAATTTCTTCGGGCGTAACCTCGCCGGTTGGTTCATGGTCTTCCAGTTTCTTATGCTCGGTGTTGAGTTCCTCGCACGCTCTCTTGAGCGAAAACGATTTGTTAAATAGTGCCCACGCCAGCGTGCGTAAATCCAAGAAATGCGTCTTGCCGGTACTTTTCCATTCTTCCGGCTTCCACGGTGGGGCCAGTTTGATGAACGCCTTCTTGCCGTCTATCGGCGTGATGAGAATGCGAGGATAATTCCGGTTCTCGGTTCCGTCTGGATATTGCGCCATTGTGAGCGACCATTCGTTATCGTCACCTTTGCTCCACGCTAGCGCGAGCCTCGCCAAATCAAAAGGAAGATTTAGCCCACAGACCAAAGCGCCATCGCGCTTGATCGCTGGCTTAAACACCCGCTTCATGAACTCGGAGCGAGAGTACAGGGGGAATCGTGGCGGAAAGGATGCCACGTCAGAGACCGCAGTCTTTATGTGGGATTCAAGCACCCTGCGTTCTTTGGCGGGCAGATCGTCAGCATAGAAGACTCCCTCCTCCGTGACCGTGTAAATGTCAGCCACAAGTTTACAGAGCCGATACACGCCGAAAGTGAGGGATTGATCCGCTGTGATTGCGAACAATCACAACCTACTCCATGAGGGGCGCCCTTTTATAATGCGATTTCGTCAACAACCAGAGGTGGGGTATGTCTCCGGCAAGCGTTGTTTAATTGCAGGTCAATGAAGCTCGTCCGATAAACATCTCGCCATCGGCGGGAGTGGCCGTAATGGTGACCGGGTTTGTGACCGTCGTCGTGCAAGTGGCGGTCACCATTGTGCTCGGGGAGGATGAAAGATGGACTGACGGATCGCTGACTGTCCAGTTGGAATTCACCAAAGCCGCCGTTATTGCCGGGCAGCCGGGGTTGTTCTTAGACTGAAACGAATCGCTGAAGGTTTGGCTGTTGCCAGGGGCAGCAGCGGTATGGTCCGCCGTGGCTGTTGCCGGGCCCACATTTAAGCCACTGACTCCGCAACCGGACCCTCCACAGCCCATGGTTGACAGAAGCGTTACTCCAAGGCAAACACCCGCAAGAAACCTGGATGTAAACATTGCTTAGTCCTTGTCTCTGCCCGCTCCTATTCTACCGTGATCGAGGGCCTTCAGGGTTGAGAACGCATGTTGCCTACAATCTTGCGCTTCCATATCCACTTGTCAATTGAAGTAATATCCCCATTACGCTCAAAACCCCTCAATGAGCGAAATGGCCTGATTACATAAACTGAAAAAGAATTGCAAGGCGCAGGCGCAGCAGAACACTTCTATCCTTCACCACGGAGTTCAGTCTGGACCGAAGCGCGCAAGATCCAGGCGAAAATGAAAAGGGTCACGCCACCAATCCAACCGCCCAAACTGAATGATCCAGAAAAGTAAAGGGCAATGAAAACGCCGCCACCGATCAGGACCGCACACAAGGGGACGAACATGCGCATGCCATACAAAAAAGTAAAAGGAAGATAGTGCGCTCCGAGCAGGACCATTAACGCGGGATAAAACAAGTTCAACCGAAAAGTAGTTACAGGTACGAGCAGAAGCATGGTCATCGGCAGCGTAAACGCGATCTGCATCCCAAGATTGTTCAATGGGTTGTCTTTCGAAAGAGCTGCAGGGCCGCCTGTTAAACGCAGCAGTAGTTGCGTGACCGGGAAGATGAAAAAACCACCGGCTACCAATGCCAAGATAGCCGCACGTGGAGTAACCCAAGTTCCCAGAGCGGCTGATGCCAGCCAGATTGCCGACGAGACCAGTTGACCCCAAAAGCCGCCGATGAAGACAGTACGCACTTCGCGTTGAGCGTCCTGCACTAGCATGTTTCAAGCCCCCCGAGGAATATTGATAAGAACTGATTAGGGTAGTGTAACGTGCCTGGCATCGAACCGGACTTCTTACGCTGACAACTGTTGTAACATCGCGATTGTACTCATTGACTTCAAAATGTAAAATCCGGCGATGAAGCAACTCATCATCCTGGCGACGATAACGGCAGCTCTGACCGTGATGGCTCAACAGGCCCCCGTCAGTTCACCTCTGCTCGACCATCTTGCCGGCAAGTGGCTGCTGCAGGGGACCGTGGGCAAGCAACCTGTGACTCACGACTTCGATGCGGAGTGGGTGCTCCAGCACCACTACCTGCGCTTTTTCGAGGTCTCGAGGGAGAAGAACGACAAAGGCGAACCGCAGTACGAAGCAACGGTCTTCGTTGGCTGGAATGAGAAGACCAAGCAATACGCCTGTGTGTGGATGGATGTGTACGGCGGAGCAACACCGGAGTCCATCGGGTTCGCCACGCCTAAAGAGAATGTCCTTGCTTTCGTTTTCACTGATGAGCGCGGCGAGACCAGCTTCACCAACACTTTCATCTACGACCCCAAGACCAACACCTGGGAGAACCGGCTCGACAATGTAGTCAAGGGCGCAGCCAAGCCATTCGCGCGGTTCAAGCTGACGAAGCAATGAAGTGCCACCCTAGGCGGTATGTAAACTTCTAGATTGCAACTCCTGGGCACCGAGCGCGATAGTTGTTGCAAAATCGCCATTTCACTCATTGACCTTTGCTTTCTGTTGTCCAGACCCGAGACCCAGAACGCCGGTGCCAACCCCGTAGGTCAGGCTTTATGGCCAATCTAGCTCAGTGCTGAACCCTTGCTCTGGGTATAGTTGAGATGTGACACAAGAACCCGATGAGACTTACACCCGGAAAGAAATCCAAAAGCGGTTTGAAAAACTCTTCAACAGAAAAATGACTCCAGCGGAGCGGGCGGTTTTCTTTTTGCCTCCCGAGACGGAAAATGAAAAGGCCCGCCAGCAGGATGATGACCCGACTCTGCCTCTGCCGTCCGTTCTTGTAGGTCATGCGGCTGCAGCAACTGCACTTCCTCAGAATCTGCCATCTGTTTCAGGGAATAGGCTACGATTATGTTCCTCCGCGGCGGGCACACTTGCGCGTCCTTGCCCCGCAATGCCTAGCGCGGAATCTGCGGTCGCCAACCTTCCAGAGTGGACATACGAGTATCTTTTTGGGGTACTCTGATACCGCTCTTTCCGCCCTCCGTTGCTCGGAAGACTCCCGGGGGGCCTACCAATGTCCTTGGTGTACGGTTTCCGTAATTTTGTGACAAGATGAAGGACCAGATCGCAGTCTACGATTGCTCAGTGCTAGCATCCCTTCGCCGGAGTCTGGATTCTCCCGGGTCTTCCGCTAGCCTCCCCGGCAGCGAAGATTCGGTGAGGGAGTGTCCTGCTCCGGTAGGTCGCCCAAATCTAATCTGCAAATTCGACACGGTTACGCCCTTTGTGCTTTGCCGAGTACATCGCAGCGTCTGCGCGGGCCACGAGACTGCTGAACTTGGGAGGGGTGGTTCCGCGGAAGCCTGCGATTCCGAAGCTCGCTGTGGCACCGAAAGTATAGCCAGTCACGGTGAATGTTTGAGTTTCAAATTGTTTGCGGATGCGCTCGATGGCAATTGCAACATTTTCTCTTTCTTCCACGTGGGTGATGACAACAAGAAATTCTTCGCCTCCCAAGCGGCCGCAAATGTTTGACCGGCGCGTGTTGGACTTCAAAACTTGAGCGAAATACTTGAGCACGATGTCTCCGGCGTCGTGTCCGTGGGTATCGTTGATTCTCTTGAAGTGGTCCAGATCGGCCATGGCAACCCAGACAGGGAAATCATGGCGCGCCGCCGCGTTCACTTCATGCGTAGCCCAGGCATCAATCGCACGGCGGTTAGGAAGACCGGTGAGAGGGTCGGTGAGGGCCATCTCTTCGAGCTCACGATTTTTGGCTTGCAGTTGTTGGTGGAGATCGGCAATACGGCGGCCCACTTTCACGCGGGCGTGCAATTCTCCAGGGTGGAAGGGCTTGGTGAGGTAGTCATCGGCTCCCGCAGCTAGACCTTCAATGACCTCTTCTTTGTCGGTATTGCCAGTGAGGAGAATGACATAGGCGTAGAAAGTTTGTACTTCTGCCCGTATCCGCCGGCAGAGTTCAAGGCCGCTGATGTCAGGCATGGTCCAGTCAGTGATTACCAAGGCAGGTCGATGTCGGGCAAACAAGTCCAAAGCTTGGCGCCCATTCTTCGCCATTAGAACTTTGCAATGTTCTTGCGAGAGCGACTGCTCGACGAGTTTGCGATAGATCGGCGAATCATCCACTACCAGGACCTTCAGTTCGGGGGCAGGGGAATCCATTCTTTGGCCTCGATTCTATTATCAGTTGGAGGTCGACCTACGGAACCGCTGGCGGGCGCCGCCGTTGCTTTCGGCGAGCTCCGTCGAAGGCGCGCAGCGCTCAAGGGACCGAACCCGCTCAGTGGGAAATTGCCTGTGACAAAAAGCTGCGGCGGAAGCAATTTTACGGTTAACCTCTGGACCTCGTCACGCGCTTGGAAGCCACCTTAACCTATTGAGTTCGGCTAGTAAAATTCTGTAACCAACCAACATTATTAATGCGTTCTTGTCTTTCTTACAGTCTGTCCAAAGACCCCCGGCAATTCGATCCGGTCGTCGTGTTTCTTATCCCTTTCGTGTTCCTCGGCGAGGACCTTTTCGAGCCAATGCGCTTGTTGCTGAGCGCCCCACGATTCCTCGCCGCAACCGTCCGTAGGGCGCCCATTTCTCGGAAGCCCTCCGCCTTCTCTCGGGTCTGACCTTTCTTTATGGCAACTGCATTCATCTACTGATCCTTCGCCGATGTCATTCGTCGCCCACAAGCCAGTTCAAGGCCTCCTGCCGGGTTTTGAAAGTTGGAAATTCGCGCCGAGAGAAGTCTTTTAGGTTCTGCCGCAATAGTTCTGGGAGATTCCCTCCTCCGACCAAAGCGGATTTTCTGATGTAGGGCTTATCGAAAACTGCGGTTTCCTTTATGGTCCGAATAGCGTCCGGATCCAACAAGGCCCCAGTGAAATCGGAAACACCAGCACAGAGTCGCGGGGTTGAGTGATCACGTAGTCGGGAACCGCTCGCGCGATCTTTTCGACTTCACTGCACGGACAGTTCGAGAAGTCGACCATCAGGACCTGCTTGCCGCGATGGTCGATTAAGCGGATTCGTTCATTCATAGCGCGAAACCTCAAGCCACAACAACAGCCGACGGTCAGCTATTTTGAACTTTCGCTCTTTCGTCTTCTGGGTTCGGGCCTTCGCCGCAGCCTTATACTCTTTAATCGCGCTCTCCTTGCGTTGCTTTGCGGTTAGGGCCTTGGCTCAGGCCCATCCGCCCCGTCCTAGACCTCCGCGAAGCTATGGGCACGTCCTATAGTAACGTGCTGCAGTCCACTCTAATCCGCTAAGTTTGATTCCACCGAGCAATCGGAAACTCTCAGATGGACGGATTACCATGAAAAGAAAACTCCCCCGTGTCTCTGCCCGCAAAGTCGAAGCAAACCGCGAAAACGCTCAAAAATCAACGGGCCCCAAGACTTCCGAAGGCAAGAATTACAGCCGCAGGAACGCTCTGCGACACGGACTGTTCGCCATGAATCTACCTATTGCTGCTTCCAAGGTCGAGAACACACAACATCAGGAAATTTTGAATGGGCTACTGGAGACCTATCAACCCGTCGGTCTTGCAGAGCGTTTGGAAGTGGAGTAGATAGCCGTGTGCTGGTTGAGGCTTAAGCGTATTTTAGCGTATGAAAACTGCCAGATCGCGCGTGAACATATTCCGTTGGAAGAGCGGCGGCTTCGGCTGATGGATCCTAAGGCAGCTGGAGCGGATTCGGCTTTGTCGCCCAGTTACATTACGCTTAATCTGCTCAGGAAGGCAGAGGCGGAAATTGCGGCTACTGGAAAAATCTCTGACGAACTCAACGCCGAAATGGCGGGAACGAATGTGGTGGTATTTCAGCAAGTGTGGGCTCATGTGAAAGAACTAGCCGCCCAAGAACTCGGCCAGTCGGCAGATGAGGCTTCAGCATCCAAGGTGCTGGCACCAGGTGACTCTGATTGCGGTGCCAGGCACCTGCTGCGTCAGATCCAGATTGCAATCACGAGAATTGACAACCGAATAAGGACGATGGTTGACGACGCCGCTCAGGCCTCCAACGACAGCGTTGCAGTGCTACAGACGGAGGTTCTCGACAGAATCCTCCGCGCGGAAGCTGCAGCCGAGCGCCAACTTAATTGCGCAATATTCCGGCTTGTGCAACGGCAACTCCGCCGAAAGGAACAAGCGGTTCCTCCGCCGGTCAAGGGCTTGGCGCGATGAAGAAGTGGACCCTAACTCGAATTTACGAAACGAACCCAAGAACTCGTGTGTTTTCAACAAAAATCGGTCGCATACGTCGTGACAGAGCGGAAGACCCGCCAGCCCCTGTTTTGCCCGCTGACGGCACGTGCGATCGATTCTCGCGGGCAGAAACCGCGTACGACCGTCGCTTCTATCGGTCGCTGGCAGCCTTGTTAGCAGTTAAAGGAGCCAAGAATGATTCCAAAACTCTGCCTCGAATTCCAAGGTTGTTCGGCAATTCGGTGCCTGCGAGTTCAGTTCGTAAAAATGAAATTGCAAAACGAACCTGAGAAACGAAATTGCGAGGAGGCGGCGGTCTCCACCAAAAGCGCTAACAATATTATGACCTGCTTGGGGCAATGGCGGAATGCGGGATTGCCGATTTAGAAGACGGCGGGCTGCGTACAACACGAACCGAGCTTGCGAAAAGCGCAGGGATTTCTCGAAAGGATCGGGTCATGACGCCCGACCTGCCGACCGTCTGTGCCGAACAGGTGCCTCCGATTTCTGATTTTATTTCTCTATTGCTTCTTTCTTCAGCCGCTCGATCTGCTCCAAATGATTCGGCCCGTGTTTCGACATCATTTGCACGTAGTCTGCAACAGTGACCCGGTGATCGAGTTCAGGATGGCGGGCGGATTTCTGCAAGTCTTCCGCCTTCAGCCGCCGCAGCAACCCTACGTTGGCGTGGCGGTTGAGCCCGTAGAGTGCCACTAACTCCGGTGGTGAGGATTCCAGATACCCCAGATTCTTCGCCCAATCAGCTTGATCAATCGGCGCGATCACCGGGTCTTTGTCAGCGAGCATTTGCCGAATACGGTAGGCGTACAGGATTTCCATATCGGCCAGATGTCCAAGAATCTCCAGAATGCACCATTTGTCCGGGGAATGTTGATAGCGCAGGGTTTTCTCTGGCAGGCCCAACACGGCGGCAGCAATTTGTTTGGGGCTCTTCTCGGCGGCATCGAGATGGTTTTTCAGTTCGGCTTCGGTCATCAACGCCTCAATTGGCAATCGGGCAATCTTAATTCGAGTAAATGGTGAAGCCCCGATGTCTGCGCGGAGCCAACTGTCGTAACCCAACGGATGCTAGTAGAGAGTGTAAACCTAGAAACCCACGGGGGCCACGGCCTGGGAAAGGAATGCTGGAATCACTTATCGAAAAAGCCGATTCGCAGATCGCGGAGATCGAGCGGAAGGTGATCCGTCATTTTTAAAATTCCTGCCATCCGTCATACCAAGTCCCGATAGGGCAGCGTAGGACGCGGAGATCGCTATCACCACCGCGAGGAATACCTGAAGGTGGTCGTATGAGCCGGGTATCGCCGCGATCGCGGGAGATCATCACAAAGGATCTCCTTTGCCACATAACGCCGCATTTGTTTCATGCCGAACGATGTCGGGTGCATGCGCTTGAGGCATTCCAGCACGGTTTCCACGGCGTCTAAGCGATCACGATGTCCGTTGCACGGCTGGGAACCATAATGTGGTCCCTAAATATTCCGAGGACCTCTAGCATGACAAGGCAGGACCGTAGGTCCGGTCGTTGGTCGAAGTTGCCCATTTCGCTGCGGGCTATCACCTCCGGCCTTCTTATTACTCTTGCGGCTGTCGAGCCTAGGTTGGGAAGCGCAAACCACCCACCAGAGCGAAATGGCGCTCTTCAACGAGTGCATGCACTCGCGTGCGCGGATAATGCTTGACACCGCCGACATTGTTAGAGAGGCGATGTCACGCCAACAACAATCGACTCACGCCGTCCACAGGCGGTATGAATTTGCGAAGCTACTGCTTTAAAACCGACGTTGTCTTGGCGTCTTGCGCCTTCTGTCGCGGCTTCGTCTTGTTCTCAGCAGGTGCCTTCTTGCCGGCAGCCTGCTTGGCAACCGCCGGTTTTACCTGCGTTCTCTTACCCTGAGCCTGTTTGGACGGCGCCTGCGTGGCCTGGGCTCGTTTTGCATTCTCGTCGGCGCCTTTGTGATGGCGCCAGAACGCGACTTTTGCGAGGCGGCTGTGGTGCTCCTTATTGGTATCCTTTTCGGCATTGTTCCCGCCAGCCTGGGCCATCGTCATCGCGCTCAACAGCAATAGGCCGATCACAAGGCTCAGGATAGTTCTGATTGCTTTACTCATAAAGCCTCCCTGCTTCGGCAATTGTGCAGTGCTTAATGGGGGCTCACAAGTGACGAAAGGCACCCCGAATCAGGGAATCGGGCCGACATGCTTCCGCCCCATCTCTGCCTACTAATTGCAGTGACTTTTTCAACACCCGCAGGCGTTTACACTCATTGAGAATTGGGCGATCCGGTCAATGAGTGTAACCGCGATATTTCAACAGATGGTGGAGAGGCTCAATGGACCGCGCATGGGCGTGCGTCTAGCGCAACTTCAACAGTTCCCATTTTTTCATCAAGGCGTTTTGCAACATTCCTAGGGTCGTCGTGCAGGAACCTGAGTTCGGAGGCGTGCTTTTTCAGAGCCAAGTCGAACAGTCTCTGGTTGTAGACTTGTCCGACACCCAAGTCCTTCAACAGTTCCCGCCGCGAGGGACCATCCAGACCTAGGATTTCTACGCGGGTGAGATGAAACTGTTTTCCCTCATCAATATCAACTTCGAGAAAGGCCAGCTTTTTTTCGTCGTCAAAACTGGATTCAGGAACACCTGTGTAGTTGATGTATCCAAGTTCGCCGTAGGCCTTGCGCAGATTCTCAAGGCCCTCCGCCATTTTTTCTCGGCTGAAGATCGCGCCGTCCTTGACCGGGAAAAGAGCGCGTAGAGCGTGTACGTTGCTGATTGCCCTGTTGTTCCTGAACGTGATCCCGCCCAAGTTGTATTGCAAGCCCTCGTCAACATGCACACTGAGCACTACTCGCTGTCCATCGGGGGTGCTGCTTACTGTTGAGCCTTGGTCACTGACTTGCACCTTAAAATAGCCGTGGTTCTGCCACCCTGCTCTAACCCGTTCAAGTCCTTCTTCGATTATTCCGTCGGCAGAGTCTCCGTGCGATTCCTGCTTGATCCGAGACGCAATCTGGTCTTGTTCCACAACCGGAAGCTGAATAAATCCCGAAAAGGTCACCCCAGTTATTAACACTTCTGGCCGGAAGGCGCGTCGCTATCGGGGGTAGACGCTGAGTCGGATGGGCAATTCGCTTGCTGTGCCTTGACGCTCAGCGTGCAAAACGGCAGGCAAAACGTGCTGAAAACCACGATCTGCGAGCAGAGTGCCGAATTATAGAGCCGTTCATGACTGTCGTTAACAGGCCATTACACTCAGAATCCCTGTTCCGGGCATTTTGAGTGTAATGGCGATTTTTCAACAACTACCCACTCGGCTCTTCGTAGTAAACGCGTGGATCGGCACTCGAAAGGGCTGCATGAACAAGCTCAATGAATGATCCCCACAGTTCGCCAGAAACGCGAACCTTCCAGTTGCAGAGGATGTCTTCATGATCGATCTCTACGATTCGGTACTCACGGTTCTGATTTTTCCGATTGAGGTCGAAGCAAACCGCGTCAAAGCTGCCCGTGTCAGGTTGTCCTATTTGCACGTATCCTGCCGGTAGCAGTAGCTCGGACAAACTACCCTTCGGTGCCGACGCCGCTTCAGCATAAACATTTGAGTCGGAATCCCATCCAAACAGTGAGATTCCCACTACATCGAATGCCGGAAACGAGTACTGCGCCAGGAAGGACGCGAAGGACTGCGGCAGTCGTTGCGGCAACTTCTCCTCGAACGTGCGGAGCCGTGACGCATTGTCTTCTTCTCGAATGGGCACACCGTGGCCCTTGACCATCGCTGCGAACGATCCAATTAGCTTGTCAGTAGGGCGGGACATGCACGCTTAATCTTACGGGGTGGGGGACAGTTTACGAAATCAGATGGGATGAGAAGGCCGGTCTCCGACGGGATGCTGTACGCTCCCAAGTTATCGACGCGCTTGAAGCGCAAGAGATAAAGGAGACCGGCAATGAAGAAGATTAGCACCGCTGCGGCAAAGGCGACGAAGAATTTTTCCCAACAGAAGCTGACGATTGGTTTGGATTTGGGCGATCGATCAAGTTGGTACTGCCTGCTAGACGAAGTGGGTGAAGTGCTGCTGGAACAGAAAATGGGCACGACCCCGAAGGCGATGCGAGAGGTGTTCGGAAGCATGCCGCGCTGCCGGATCGCGCTGGAGACCGGAATGCATTCGCCTTGGGTGAGCCGCTTGTTGAGCGAACTGGGACACGAGGTGATCGTGGCCCATGCGCGCAATGTGCGGTTGATCGGGGAACGTCGGAAGAAGGACGATCGGCTGGATGCGCGAACGCTGGGGCGGTTGGCGCGGATCGATCCCCAGTTGTTATGTCCAGTGAAGCATCGTAGCGCAAAAGCGCAAGCCGATCTGACGGTGATCCGAGCGCGAGCCGGGCTGGTGCGTTCACGGACGGCGCTGGTCAATACGGCGCGGGGGCTGACTAAGTCGTATGGAGAGCGGTTGCGGGGCTGCAATCCGCGCAACCTGAATCCCGAGAAAGCCCAGGGGCTGAGTCCGGAACTGCAAAGCGCACTGGAGCCGTTGCTGGCGGCCATCGAATCGCTCAGCGAGCGGATTCACCAATACAACCAGCAGATCGAGAAGATCGCCAGGGAAAGTTACCCGCAAGTGGCGCGGCTGGAACAGGTGAAGGGAGTGGGAACCCTGATCGCACTCACCTACCTGCTGACGCTGGAAGATCCGCACCGCTTTCGCAAGAGCCGCGACGTGGGCTGCTATGTGGGGCTGCAGCCGGGACGGCGGAACTCGGGGCAAAGCGAGCCGCAGCTGCACATCAGCAAAGAAGGCGATCCGTATCTGCGAACCCTGCTAGTGCAGGGAGCGCACCATATTCTGGGACCGTTTGGCGCGGACAGCGATCTGCGGCGCTGGGGTCTGAAACTGGCCGAGCGCGGCGGAAAAAATGGGAAGAAACGGGCGGTGATTGCTACGGCGCGAAAGTTAGCCGTGTTGCTGCATCGACTGTGGGTGAGCGGAGAAGCGTACGAACCGTTGCGCAACAGCCACCGGATCGCGATGCCGGTGGCAGCGTAAAGTCAAAATCGTCTTAGGAAGGAAAAAACAAAAGCCCAACGCCGAGTTCCGGTGACTGCGTCTATGGCCTGGCCCAACTTCCATCCTGGAGATGGAAATAGAGGTCGAAAATCAGGTGGCAGCACCGGCTGAAACAAGAACACCCAACTTGCACCGAGCGAACAAAATCGCTCACTGAAGAGTGCGGATGGAAGGGTGGCGACAGTGGCGGCTCGGCCGGAGAAAAACCTTGTCCAATGAAAAACCAAAAGAACCCTCTTGACTCCGACCGGCCTTCTCATGGAAGGCGATTTCACGTTTTGACCGCTGGTCGGTGAGTGCAATGGGGATGTTACAACAGTCAGAGGGTCGAACTCTGACAACCAACGCGTGGAAGCGCCCAAATGACAGTTAATTCATCTTCTTGGCGTAGAGTGGTGCATACCGGTTCGATGTGCCGTTCATGCCGTCCCTGCTCGTGATCACATTCCTGAATGTCTCGATGGTAGCCCCGCCATCGGCCGGATTCCAGTCGAGTTCAATCGTGGCCGTGTTTTGCACATCGATTGTAATCATCACGTCCCCCTCATTCATGGGGCTTCTGACCGGTGGAGAATTCAAGTCTTTCGGCGGGTGCTTCGCATCAGTATACGTGACGACGTGTTCATTGGAAAAATAATAGTAGTACTGATTGCCGTCGTACACGCTCCACCAACCTTGCAACCAGTTCGGCACCGGAATCAGGCCAGGGGATTCTTCACTCACTTCCCAGAACCAAACTTTTGCCGCCCCGAAAATGTCTGTCTGGCTCATGCCCGCTCTCCTTCCGTCGGGCGCGGGCGGCGGTGACACTCCATCCTGCAAGATGTGAGTCTTGTCCCACAATTCGGTATGTAATCCATACGAGGGAGGAGCATCACGAAACACCAGGATTCCTTGCTTTCCGTCGATATATTGCTTCATCTCGTTCATGGATCGCACCTTGCCCGACGGGTCTCTCTTGATGTTCTCGCCTCGACCGTGAACTCCCGCAAGATACTCCTCCAGTTCGTCCACAGCGAGGATGTAGTAGAAGGGCCCGATCCGGGAGTTTAAACGCCGGACACTGTGAGGTGGAATTCTCAGTCCTGCCGAATTCAGCGCATGGCTGACTTGCACGCAACAAGGAGTATTGTGGGGTGTGTAGGCGGGGATTTCCTTACCCTGAGCATCCCTGTGGGCCGGGATTACCTTATTCAGACCATCCATGAACTCCTGCAACGATTTGGGCAGCAGATTATACGTTGGATAGTTCGACGTGAGTGTATCGAACTTTGCGCGAATCCTGCCCGTCGACGACGACATAAAACCTCCCGGAACAAGATCGACCCTTGAAACCCAATTCCGCGCCGCGAAGCATACCCCAGATTTTCTCCAGATGCAATATCAGCGATTGCGGCGATAACGTCATCATCAAACTCAAAGGGCGGGCGGATCCACAAGAGAAAAAAATAGACAAGCACGGCAACTGTTGTAAACAGGCCATTTCACGTTTTGACCTTTGCGTCCGGGATTTTGAGTGCTATGGGGATTTTGCGTCAACTGTTTCCGGTTTGCACATGCGATTCGTACCTGAGTGCGCATTCTGCTCTCTCTGCGCGTCGCAGGGGCCCGAGTCCGCTGCTACAATGCGGCGCATGGCCGTCAACGCCGCCAGGGACGTGACTGGATCCAACCCGTCAACGTGGCGCGAAGCAACCCAGCCAGACCTGTTGACGATCGTTGCTATCGCGATCGCTGCTACGGTGATTGCGGATTTCATCCACGAAGGCGTGGGTCACGGAGGCATGTGTGTAGCCACCGGCGGGCAGCCACTGGCGCTTTCTACGGTGCACTTTGAGTGTAGCGCGGACACTCGTCTGGTGGCCGCGGGCGGGACGCTCGCCAATCTGATCTTCGGGGCGTTGTTCTGGGTCGCCGCACGCGCAGTCAGGCAGACCGCATCCTGGCGCTACTTCTTCTGGCTGCTGATGACCTTTAACCTATTCGATGCAGGCGGGTATTTCCTGTTTTCCGGGGTCGGCAACTTCGGCGACTGGGCCGCGGTGGTGGCGGGATGGCAACCGGCATGGGCGTGGCGCGTGTGCTTGATTGGGCTGGGAATGGTGACCTACTTCCTATTGTTCGTGCCTCTGTGCTTGCGCGAGTTGCGTCCGTTTTTGGGGAGAGATGCGGAGATTCGTGTGCGGCGGGCGCGCCAGCTCACGCTCACACCTTATCTCACTGCCGGAATCCTCTCCTGCATTGCCGGCACGCTGAATCCCGTGGGGCCGCTACTGATCCTGGTCTCTGCTGCGGCTGCGTCATTTGGCGGGAAATCCGGGCTGGCGTGGATGTGGACGCTGCTCCGCGGCCCGCTCATTCCCAGCAGCGAACTGCAGATGCCGGAGATCGAACGGAGCCGGGGATGGATGGTCGCCGCTCTGATTCTGGCGATAGTGTTTATCGCCCGACTGGGCCCCGGCGTGAAGTTTCATTCGGGCTAGGGGGTTATGACACTCGACGGCCGGAAGCCTGCCCATTCCGCATTGGCGTTGAGAATTGGTCGACTGGGGTCAATGAGCACTATGGCGATTTCTCGCCAATTGACTGTTTGTTCCAATCAAACAAAAAACCAGCACGCTGCTGACGGCGTGCTGGGGCGGGAAACGGGACCGCTCGTGACGGATGCCGGGTGGTCGCGAAGTATCGAGGGTCAGGAGTGATCAAATCCCCAATGAAACTTCACCTCCAGGGTGGAGTCGGCTCGTACTGACACTGAGACTCTTCGCCAAAAGTCGCGCCAGCACTGATCTTTCGACTAAACGCGTTCTTTTCAAATACATCACCAGCTTCTTGATCGTTATAAAGTTCAGGTTTACTTCCGACATCGCGCGCCCAATGAACAATTTCGTGGAGCACCGTAGCTTCCCACGGCATCCAGTCAAACCAATGGTTCTTTTCCTTTGCACGTTCCCACATTCTTGGCTGCCGATGCGTGTGGTTTTCATATAGAAGTGCGACCATCGGGTGGATGAAAACGCTTTTCTGCTTTGACCAGTATTTGCCCTGTCCGCCGGCCGGGACACACCCGATGAAAACGAGTGGCCCCTTTCCATAGGTCACACCATCTGTGGCCAATAACTTGCTTTCGCAAATTTCACAAAGTGCATTCCAGACTTGCTCGCGTTTCTTCAACATGTCGGGTGAGAGGAAATATTGCAAGTAATGATCACAGAATGGAAACTGACTAGCTTGCCGAAATTGCATACCACCCTCCCTGTCGGGGCCCGTCGCGATTGGTTCCGACAGTCAAACTAATCCGTGGAAGTTACAGGCACTGGACCTGGGCGTCAAGTGAGATTCTCGCGCAAGATTGTTATCGGACATTTCCTTTTTGACTTCGAAAACAGGGAGCATTTTACACCCGTGTTGCCCTCTTGACCGTTGCTTGAACAGGGATTTTAATCTGAGCCACCCCAACGGTCTTAGGTTGTAGCACCTCCAAACAAGCCAGCGCCTACGACGAAGATCACCAACAAAGCTGTTCCGCCACAGTTTCATGTGCAGCACTTTACGCCGAAACTCGGCAGCGTGTCGATGGTTGACGCTATCAGGCCATTTTACTCCGTCGAAAGTCACGGTGTAACCCGTTTGGAATCAATGAACCTTAGCAAAGCGCTTTCATGCCTATGGGTGGGCCGTAGGCCCATGTGAAACTCAAAACCCCCTCATCAAGCGGTTGCCACGATGCTCACCAGTGCGAACTTCTTCCCCCACCGAGGCAGAACAACACCAAACGTTGCGAGCCCCCTCAATTGAAACGGGCTGTTCCACCGATAAACGATTAGCTAGGCGTCTGCGATTTACGAGTGTGCCCATTTCCTTGATACCGATCAAATGAGCAGCATGTTTCATGGCTGCATTGTGCGCGGATGTTGCGCTGACTTGGGAAATGTAAGTACCGCCGTCGAACTCCAGTACAACTGTGAACAGTGCCATGATGCCAATTGTAGCCGCGTAACTGTTGAGAACAGGCGTGGGTGTTGAAAAAGGCACTGAGATTTGGCAGGTGGAATTCAGCAGAAGCATGTTAGAAGAAAGTGATCCTGCCCATGCTCTGTTTGATTCTCATCGTCGGAGGCCTGCTGATCATGATGGGGCAACACGACCGCTCCGAAGCGCTGTTCTATTACTTCCGTCTGGAAGATCAGGTTCCTGAGACCCACCTGCTGCGGCTCATTGAAAAGCACATCAGTTTTTCCCGGATACACTACATCGTTGACGCCGCCGCCATAGAGCATCGCTCCGGGCTCGCTTATCCCCTTGAGTGGTAATCCGAACACTCCGTTCCCTGTCACTCCAAAAAAGTCCGCACCGCTGAAAACGTCAGTTCCGCGGTTTCCAGTGTCCAAGCGCACTCTTCTGAGATGTGTACTCACCAACCAGACATTGTTTCAAGTCCTTGGCGGTTTCGCAGGCAGCATTGCGTTTCTTTAGCCAACCGCGTTGAAACTCGACGAGCTGACGTCTCGCCTTCATCGTACCTACGCCACCTCGAATGATGCTGTAGTACGTGGTGAGGTCGAGATCCAGAACGGAAAGATCCTTGTCGCCACAAACAGCGTCTTCAATTCGCCCAGTCGCTTTTTTGCAGTCGAAGCTCGGCCACACAAAACCAACGTATGGGGCAGGGGCAAATCTCGAGGGGTCCAAATCAACCTGCCGTTCGTCCTTCCCGACAAAACGCACCGCACCGAAGTCGGGAACGCGTTCGGACAACCAGGCGCGCAGCGCGTTGATTGCTTTCGCAGGAATTTGCTTATCGGAGAAGGCATTGGAACCGATCGTAAGCAACGAGTTAGAGTAATCATCGTCGTCGGACGTGGTTGACACCGTCGCACCGGACAGGTAGGCCCCTACGCCCGCGTTGGTCTTTACGTCGATCCATAGGAAGCCTTTATCGAGACAATAGTGGGCTACGCAGGCCGAAACCACCACGAATCGATCTTCGTCGACCAAGACCGGATCAGGCGGTCCATGGAGTCCGAGCCAAACCTTAGCGGTCAGGCTTGCAGGCACCACTGCGTGTATGAGGTCGGTGGCCCGCTCGTCGTTGATGACGTCGCTAGTAGATTTGTCCTTGTACGTTAAAAGCCAATCTGAATTCACGGCGGCGGCCGCAATGCCAGCTGCCAGAAGGCTTAGAACAATGACAACTGATTTCACGAGTCTATGCCAATTGTCCCCGGACCCCATCCACAGCTGCCGGTCGACATACAGGCCACCCGCGCGTTGGCCGTTACGCCGCGCGTAATCGCGCGTTGCGAGTTTTTGGTGCATAGCGTCTCTCATCTATAAACGCGCAAAAACAGAAGCAAATGGCTCACGTGTCAAAACTATTTTGTCAACGGTTTGCGGGGCTGCTCGTCATCGTACCATCGGCAGACCCAGGTTGTTAGTAGCATCTGACTCGGTAACTGTTGAAAAATCCCCATTACACTCAGGATCGGCTTTGCGGCTCAAAGCGTGAAATGGCCTGGTTACGGCAGTTACCTTCCCCACCGAACATCTGCGAACAACAATAAGCCCTGGCGGAGCGCCATGATTGGCAAGAGTTATGTCGGCTGGTTCAGTGCCTGGAAGTGGAGAATCATCCTTTCAGTGACAATTGTTCTTCTGACGATTGGAATGTCGCCTTGGTTTTACAGCGGGCTTCTTGCCAATAGCCCCAACCTGCATTTCGTTCTCAACAGCCTGAACACCATCCCCGCACAATTCCTGAACATGACCTTCCAAAACCAGCTGCCCCATTTGCATTGGACGAGGGGATACTGGCCGCGCTTTTTATTCTGGGAGTATCAGTTGATGGTTTTCACATTCTGGTGGTGGATAGGCTGGAAATTCGACCTCAAGGCGGCGGCGCGCGACTTGGGGCGCGCCTGGACGATCGCCGAGGCCGTCGTGGGATTCGCAATTTCGCTCCTGCTGTTTCACCGCCGAAACATGGGGCGCGCTTATCCCCACCCGGATGCCGACCATTGGGTGGTCTTCGGGTGGAGCGTATTTCTGTTCTGCTACTCACTTCTGCGGCTCGCCCAGTTAAGGACGAGGTCGCAACAGCTGGCGCGGTGATCCAGTCACATCCTTGCCAAACAAATAAGCGTGTCTGCCAACCACCGCAAAACAGGTTTCAGGCAGGAATACCGGAGCGCTCCGGTGTGGTGTCTTCAGTAATCTATCCGCGTTAACCAGCACCATGTTGAAATCTGGGGAATAGATAAAGTCCGCCTGGAGGGCTATGTCGGCATCGGCGCTTCGAATCGGCTCGGCAATCGCAATATTGGGCGTTCTCATCTTGACTGCCTGCTCCGGGCGCCACCCGGTGGAATGCAACGCCGCCTGTGTAGCGGACGTTAAGAGACAGACCATTTATTCCAAGTCATTTGCGGGCGTAAACGACGAGCAGTGGCAGACCGCCTTCGACGCCGCGCATCACGAGTTAGCGAAGGGCGATTGGAGCCAACGACTCTCTGAAGTCCAGCAGGAGTATTGCCGTACTCCGGGCAAAGTGAATTTCGCGAAGGTCAAACAACTGGAGACCGATATGCTGAAGAAACGCTTTTATGAATTCAGGGATAAGCATATCGACACCATGGCAACTCTGGCTCACCCGGATGATGCTTCCGGTCAAAAGGCCCTGACCCAGATGCGGGCCGAAGGGATGAAAGACACCATTCTCAAGGTAAGAGAGGAACAAGCCATGCAAGTCTGTTATGTTCCCGGTACGCAAGATACCTCGGCCGCACACTGAAGGTCCGCCTCGCCCATCCACTTCATACGCGGCACCCGACTCGCATTGATTCATGTTCGCACTTCCTTCGCACGGGCTGCTTAACCTCCGCCACAACTGACAAAACATCTCGATTGCACTCAAATCCCGCACTCTGGGTCAAAACGCCCTAAACTACTCACGCGTCGTTAAATGTATGCCATGAATCCAAAGCTCAAGGTTGGACTGCTGTTTGCGGCACTGGGGTATGCGATAGTCGTCGCAATTGGGCTTCTGGAGATGAACCTGAATGTCCACGCCCCAACGATGTTGCTCCATATGGCTCCGGTGCTAATTCACATTTTTATGGAGGACCCGAACTGGTTTGGCGTCCTCGTGGTTCTGGCCCCTTTGAATGCGGCGCTATACGGCGGCGTGGCCGTTGCGGTGACTTCAGTTGTCCAATAACTGTTGCAGTCCAAAACAAAATAGATTTAGGCGGCGCAATTGTTGTTGAAACATCGCGGTTACGCTCAAAATCCTCTGATTCGTATTACAATCGTGCGCCGCGATGGGACAAGTATTTGACGTTGACCGACTGGACGTGAGCCGACTGCTTGAGCAATGGCGCTGGCTGTGCTGTCAGTCTGTGACATTGGTAGCCCGGAATGGCTTCGGGGATCTCTTTTTGCGAACCAACGAGAGGAAAATACTGTGGCTAAATGTGGGTGGCGGAACCCTGACTGAAATTGCAGAATCGGAATTGGCCTTTGAACATTCTTTGGCAGAATCGGCAAAGCGTGAACTCTGGTTTGCGGAACAGCAGTTGGCGGCATTTGCCGAACGCGGCATGAAGCCGAATGATCTGCAATGTATCGGTTTCAAGACGCCTGTTGTTTTTGCTGAAAGCCGTAGTGCCCCTGACAACGCTTACGTCGCCGACCTGTATGAACAAGTGGCTTTCCTCGGGGATTTGCATCGACAGATTGCCGACGTTCCCAACGGCGGGAAGGTCAGGCTCAAAGTCGGCCAGCCGCCGTCAGCCACGTAGTTGGCGAAAAATCCCCATTACGCTCAGAACCCCACAATGAGCGAAATGGCCTGTTGACAACAATGAAACTTATTAGCGCGAGTCGGTTTCACGGTTTTTGTTGCTCGCGAACGCGAATCGTGACCGCAAAAGGAGGGATTAGATCTTTGTACGGGCTCTCGACACCATCCGGAGTTGTGACCTTGCCCTTGGCCTCATGCGGGATGGAGATATATGCCTCTCCCTCGGAAGCGGCGCGGAAACGGTAAATCTGTCTCGGGCCGCCAGGATTCGGCTTCTCGGCGAACCCGGCACTCACGAATCGGATTGCCGGGGAAGATACTTGTGGAGAGACGTATTGCCCTGGACCAATTGTTTGCAGGGTTATTTGTATCGGTTGACCGACAGTGGCGGTCACGCGTTGTCCACTGTTCCTGTTATCGAGGGACAGTACATGCCCTGGAACACTCGACTGCGAAGCAGCGTTCTGAGCACTTCCTTTACCGTGGAAAATCCACAGTAAACCAACGAGCAACAAGACTGCTGATCGTGTGTGCCGCATAGCGTCACCTTTCTGGTTGCATGTAACTAGGGAACGGCCCGGACACGATTTCTTGCGTGCCACCGCGATGACTGTCGATAAATCCCCATTACACGCATTGAGGGTCAATGCGTGTAATGGCTGATTTCAACAGTTGAGGGTACGAGCACCTAAGTTGGGGAAGTGCCCAGAACGGAGATCGAGGGAACTGTGCTGCGATTGAAACAGAGATGACGCTGTCCTTTCGTTATTTGACGGAGCCTGCATTTGGGCCCGTAATGTCCATATGCGAAAGCTGCTTCTTGCGCTCCTGTCCCTGTTTTGTGTAGTCACTGTCGTGCGCGCGCAGGGTCCGCCTCTCAACGCGACGCCGGAGCAACTGTTCGACGCAGGAATGAACGCATTCACGGGGGAGGCCAACACCCGCGACAATGCCGTGGCCAGGGAATACTTTCGCCGCTCTGCCGATCGAGGCTACGCGCCAGCGCAGGTTGTGCTCGGTTTTCTCTACGACACGGCGACAACTGTTCCCGCCAGCCCAGAGGATGCCTCGAGTTGGTATCGCAAAGCCGCGGTTGGGGGCGATTCTCTTGCTCAATGGTTGCTCGGCCGCCTGTATCTGAATGGGGCGCTCCCCCAAGACGATCTCGCCGCTGAGAAGTGGCTTACGCCCGCTGCCAGCCAAGACAATCCGTTTGCAGCCTATCTGCTCGGGCGCCTGATGCTCACCCGCGACTATACCAAGGCCCCCCGGTGGCTCCGCATCGCGGCAGAGCAAGGCTTACCACAGGCGCAATATCTCTACGCGAAGGCTCTCGCGGAAGGGCGCGGCGTAGCCCAAGATCGCTTCCAAGCTTACATTTGGTTTCTCGTCGCTCTCGATGCAGGCTATCCCGCCAATACGGATCTGAGCACTCTCAATTCCTCCTTGTCCCCCGATCAGATCGATCAGGCAAAAGCGAAAGCGCGCGATCTGGAGGATTCCGTCACGCGCTCCGTCGCAGCCCACGGGTGCACGGGATGGAACGGCGAATTCGGCGACATCCCCACACCCCCGCCACCCCAAAGACAACGCTTCTGCCGCTAGTCGAGATGGTAACTGTTGCAACATCGCCATAGTGCTCATTGACCCCAGTCGACCAATTCTCAACGCCAATGCGGAATGGGCAGGCTTCCGGCCGTCGAGTGTCATAACCCCCTAGCCCGAATGAAACTTCACGCCGGGGCCCAGTCGGGCGATAAACACTATCGCCAGAATCAGAGCGGCGACCATCCATCCCCGGCTCCGTTCGATCTCCGGCATCTGCAGTTCGCTGCTGGGAATGAGCGGGCCGCGGAGCAGCGTCCACATCCACGCCAGCCCGGATTTCCCGCCAAATGACGCAGCCGCAGCAGAGACCAGGATCAGTAGCGGCCCCACGGGATTCAGCGTGCCGGCAATGCAGGAGAGGATTCCGGCAGTGAGATAAGGTGCGAGCGTGAGCTGGCGCGCCCGCCGCACACGAATCTCCGCATCTCTCCCCAAAAACGGACGCAACTCGCGCAAGCACAGAGGCACGAACAATAGGAAGTAGGTCACCATTCCCAGCGCAATCAAGCCCACGCGCCACGCCCATGCCGGTTGCCATCCCGCCACCACCGCGGCCCAGTCGCCGAAGTTGCCGACCCCGGAAAACAGGAAATACCCGCCTGCATCGAATAGGTTAAAGGTCATCAGCAGCCAGAAGAAGTAGCGCCAGGATGCGGTCTGCCTGACTGCGCGTGCGGCGACCCAGAACAACGCCCCGAAGATCAGATTGGCGAGCGTCCCGCCCGCGGCCACCAGACGAGTGTCCGCGCTACACTCAAAGTGCACAGTAGAAAGCGCCAGTGGCTGCCCGCCGGTGGCTACACACATGCCTCCGTGACCCACGCCTTCGTGGATGAAATCCGCAATCACCGTAGCAGCGATCGCGATAGCAACGATCGTCAACAGGTCTGGCTGGGTTGCTTCGCGCCACGTTGACGGGTTGGATCCAGTCACGTCCCTGGCGGCGTTGACGGCCATGCGCCGCATTGTAGCAGCGGACTCGGGCCCCTGCGACGCGCAGAGAGAGCAGAATGCGCACTCAGGTACGAATCGCATGTGCAAACCGGAAACAGTTGACGCAAAATCCCCATAACGCTCATTGACCAGATTTCGACCGACGCCAAAATCTCAGAAGCATGAACGCCACAAAAGATACGCCCAGCACGAGGCACCATGCCTCGACCTCTAAGCCGATATTGATATGGCCCACACTGGGGTCGTCGGTAAACAGACTCCGGTGGTTAAAGAGATACGCTATGTAAAACCGTTCCAAGCTGCGCCATGCTGCCAGTGCTGCGAGCGCAATCAGCGGCAGTGACGCCGTTAGCGCCAACGGTCGCAATGTGTGCCGCCATCCCATAGCCTGCAATTATCATACTTGTTGTTAAATCGCCTTTACACTCATTGATCTCATTGTGGGTGCCTAATTACATCAAGATTTCGAGAAAACCGCCGCCGCTGTGTTGTGGCTGCCTTGAGGATCCATGACGCGGGAATGAGGGCGAGAAGGATGCACAAATCCATTTTTCGTGAGTCGGAAGAAGTCGTCTGTCATTTCCCCCGGAAAGTGTGCAATATTGACCAGCTACTAGAACCGCGCAGCGGGTAGTCTGCTCTTAGTTTCAATAAACGGAACACGGTCATGGGTTAGCGACTGTACGTCATTCGACCCTCACGACCGGTTCACACTCCGGCTGGACTCACGCTGGGTCCGGCCTCTTTTCTTGCCGACGCACCCGACTTGTTCATTCCTCCTGTCAGTTGGCGAAATATCCCCATTACGCTCAGAATCCCCCGGCAGGGTTTTGAGTGAAATCGCCTGTGGCTGTTGAAAAACTCCAGTTTCCGCCCAAACAGCCAAAACTTGAGGGATACAAAATGTCTAGAAAATCAAAAAAGTCGTTTGTAGGGCATCGTAGAGCAATTTTATTTTTGCGAATTTCGGGCGAAGGACTTTTTCAACAGCCACGCCTGATTGCGACAGTTGTTGGGCGGCGTCCCAGATACGGGACGTGCTCAGTGCGATTTCGGCGCCTTCGCGCACAATGCGCACCGCGTTTTGGCTGGCGTCCAGCCGCTTGCATTTGTGTGCGATGAACTGTTTTTGGATGAAGGCGTGCCCATCCTTAGGCCGGCATATAGTCTCGGGATCTGCCGTGAACTCGGCATTGCAATATTCACACACCCCCAGCACTGGAATATTATTCTCTCGTTTGACGATCCTAAACTTGCGTTTCGCCATGCCTCAAGTCCCCCACAGATCGGTCGTCACATCGCGTTCACGTCAACAATCAATTTCGCATTCCTGCTCTCTGAAATCCTCGTGGCGCGGACGAGTGAACCAAGCTATCGGGCATGGCCAAGCGTGTCTTGGCGAAAACGCGGTCAACAATCTCTTCGGCGCAATCGTGGTACAGCGTGTGCAATGTATCGCGCCAACCCGCGACGTCGCCACGCAGGAACCAGGTCGCGTACCCTGCGGGATTTTTCTCGTACTCGGCGTGGAAAGATTTCAGAAGAATTTCGCCCTGTGCTACCAGCCTATCGATTGTTTCTGCATTTTGCATTAGAGGCATAGTGTCCTCCCTGAAAAATCGATTGAAGTTGTCGTCGCTAAGAGGAGCGAACTTCAGATGGCTGACTTAGTTTCAGGGAACCTGAAAGAGGAGAAGGATGCTCACTCTGTTTAACTAGTGCATTTACGTGGCCCTGTGCATCGATGCGCAACTTATTGTATCGATACGTCAGAAAGCATGCCCGGCAATGCAGGGTCTGGGTTCCAGCGTGTACTTTTGGCAGAAGCAAGCACAAACGGAGCCGTGGCCGTCATGAAATAGACACTAAGGAGTGGGAAGGAAAGACTCGGTATCGCCATGTTGCTTCCCATTTGTCTCAGTGTTAATGCACTAGATACTGCCATCGGGAGCGATCCCTGTACTAAAGAACTGATTCGTTTGGGTTGCTGGCGAAACATCCCCTTTACACTCATTGACCTCAGGCCAATTATCAATGAGCGCTATGGCCTGGTAACAACAATTGAACCTAACCCTTCCGAATTTTCATGGCCCGAAGTAGTTCCCAGGGAAGACGGAAAAAATGACCTTCCTGTTGCGATAGAGGCGGCAAGAAAACACGTTGACAAGGCCATACCCCGCGAGTAGATTGGCGTGGGTTTTCTCCTCGTTGTTTCTCGGCGGTTCTCCCCATGGTTATTCAGCGGTCCGCTCGCAGGTCTTGGCTGTCACTCGCAGGTGAGATTGTCTCTCTAGTGTGCGTGTATGTTTCGAAGGAGGACGACAATGAATCAGCAAGACAACCGGAAATACAGTCCTTGGAAAGTTCAGGAGCAGGGGTTTAGCCGGCGCACTCTCATACGTACAGCGGCAGGGACAGCGCTGGGAGCAAGTCTATTAGGTCCGAGATTGAGCTACGCGGACGACGATCACGGTGAGCGCACCGCATGCGTTGGCCCCAATCCAATTCCGGGAGGCGTCAACGGGCTTAAGCCTTTCGGAATTTTCATCCACCACAATCCACTTAATCCTGCCACCCCGCTGGCCAATATCAGCGACCCGTCACAGATTACGGATTTCGATGGGTTCGTGGGACTCACGCATATCCGAGGTGGCGGAACAGGTACCGACACCACAACCGGCGTCACCACGAGGCTGGCATTCCAGGCCGATATGGGTTTTAGCCAAGGCAAGTTCATCGCGACGAACGGCCAACAACATAGAGGCACGTTTGCCTTCGTTTGACTGGACCTCTATACCGGCCCGGTTGGGTCGGCCAGCCTCGTCGCGCAAATTCACGACTACAACGTCCATGTTGATCGGTATGACGTTTTCTGGATGATTCCGGTACAGCACAATGCCGTTTCGGTTGATATGGACGGCTCTCAGGCCCGCTTGGTCGTGCAAGATCTTGACGTCTTCGACGATCACGACCTTGCCAACTCACTGACTCAAGGCCTCGGGCTTCCAAGTCCGCCTATCCCGCCGATCTTCCCTGTCCGGGCGAAGGTTTCCTTCGATATCGGATGGAGCGGGGTCCTTGCGATGGCAGAAATTGAAAATGCCTCGCAGCATTTCAAGGGGACCTTCTTCAGCACCGGGGCGACGATCAGCTGGTCGTCTGAACAGCCAGGCTTCCGATTCGAGTCCGATATGCCGCCCGATCCCAAAGCGAATTTGATCTCAGTGGTCGGTCGCGAACAAAACGGGGTTTTCTTTTAGTAACTGTCTCCCGCAGGCGTTGCAAACGAGATGCAGAATCGGATCGTGCAACGACCTGCGGGTTCTTTCTGCTTTTCAGTATGGATCAGCCCTTGCTGGGAACGAAATCCCAGTTTCTCAATTGTTGAAAAATCCCCATAGCGCTCATTGACCGAGTTGTGCCGCGGCACGATTTTCGAATCGACGCCGAGGGTCCCGTAACTTTCTTTGACTCTGTCAAGGCGGACCCGCATCAATCAGCCAAATCAATGGTGGCTATCTCGCGAAAGGGTTCACGCGCTTGGGGTCGTATTTGAAATCCACAAGGCCGTCGCGGTAGTCTAACTCCACTTCAAGCTGCCTCAGCATTGCAAACCCCAGAAAGCCGGAAACTTCCGTCCCAGCGCGGCGGCTTATGGTAGAGAGGTCCAGCGTGATGATGCCCAAGTTCGACTGCTGAAAGTGCCCGAAACGCAAAGTCGCCTTCTCAGAACTGTAGACCTTATTCACCGCGCCATTCACACCACGAACCCGCACGCGGTCTTCGGAACTGACCTTGCTGACCTGCCGCCCGGCACGCACCGAGAGAAGATTGCTGAAGGCACCCGTGTCGAGTCCGAACAACATGGCTTTCGAATCGTTCACGCTGGTCGGCACCAAGATGCTGTGGCCAAAGCGGAAGACTTTCGTCCAGTCCGCCATTTCGGGAGCAATATAACGATCCCTAGGCAGGCGTCGTGAGGGTTTCACTGTCGGGGGGCGCGATTTCTGATCCTTCGGAGTTCCCTCATTCGCGCTATCTTCTTTCTGTTCCGAATTCGCCTGCTCCTCTCCCTCGCTGTTCAGCGATGCCGGGGCCACTGCGTCTTCGGGGCGCTTGGGCAACGGAGATAGTTTTAGCCGCATTCCCGGAAGATCAATATCAATGAGATACGTTCCGAAAACATCAGCTCCGATCAATCCGTCTTCATCACCCACCGAGCCCTTGTCGCTTACGGAGATCACACAGTCTTGGAACTCCAGTTCACCGATTCGGATGTGGTCTGCTACCGCCGTGTAGCCGCTTTGCAAGCCTTTGTCGCCGATGCCACCGTAGTGCACCGCAGAAATCGGGGTCAATCCCGCCTTCTCCGCGAGCTTGCGGTTCACCATGATCCCGCCTGCTCCGGTGTCCAGCAGGAGATGGGCATTCCGGTCGTTGAGCCGGACCGACAGGCCTATGCCCCGCATCCGACGTGCATCCGCTCCATAGATAGTCTCCAGCTTGGTTTCGGTCTGCTCCACTTTGCTGACCAGCCTGCACGCATGAATGGGCTTGTCTACCGTAGCTTTCAGAAACCCCAAATACTCGGTCATCCACTTTGTTTCTTCTTCATCATCAGGATGGGGGCCACCGAGGTAGGCCTCCAAGGCCGACAGCCTCTCTTTTCGCGGAAGCATCCGTAACCATGCCCTCTGCACCTCGATATCGTCAGGAGCAACCTCATGGGCGCTCTCTAGCTGGTCATAGGCTTTGCGGTACAGGGAGTAGGACGAGTACAACCGCGCCAGCCCGAGATAAGCGTGCACTTCCTTCGGGTCGAGTTTTTTGCCGCAAGATATGCCCCCTCGGCATCGGACATTTCACCGCGACGAAACTGGACATCGCCCTTTGCCGCCAGCAATGCCGCCGAATTGGGCTGCGGGGCCAAGGCAGTGTTCACGGCGTCCAGCGCTTCATCAATCTTCTGTTGCCGCAACACTGACCGCACAAGTCCAACTTGCGCAGCCAGCAATTCCGCGGGCACGATCTTCGCATCGCTCTTGAGTAGCGCCTGATAGCTCGTCTCCGCTTCCGCGAACTTACCCGCCCGATAGAATTGGTCGGCAGCCTCAAGTCCCGGATTGATAGCGGGGGGTTTGGCGTCATCACCCAACGCTATGGTTTGCAGCGACAGCAGCAGAAGAACGGTGACGAGGGCTGAACGCAAGAGCCAGGACATGGCGGGCCTCCGAATAAAAGGAGCAGCGTAGCAAGATTTGCGAACTTGGGCGAAGCCGCCTACGTTCCGTTCCGCAATGTCCATCAGTAGCGGGAGGCTGCGATAGTTGACGTAATATCACCGCCCAAGTCCTTGTTTCGATAAAATCTCTTTGGCTTTCGGAATGTCTCGCTCTTGAATGAGGAGGTCTAAATCTGTGAATTCCCGCATCGCCAACTCGCCGTAAAGAACAGCGGCCAGTACTAGTCCTTTGAAGGGCACGGCGAGAATATGCTCGGATTCGAACAGCTGAAGTATGTGAAGCAGTTCGCCGGTCAGGAACCGATTCTTGGCTGAATTTGCAGGATAGAAATGACTCAGTTGGCGGCGCGCCGCTTCGGGCAATGCCTCCCGGCAGGTTGTATGCAAGGCCTGGTAAACCAGCGGCCGTATGCCATGGGACGTGGCAAGTTGAAGAAACAATTGCCAATCAATATCCTGAGGCACTATTTCATTGATTCGAAGTGTGTTCTGCGGCGGGCTATTCGTCCGGGCACAGCAGAACATGAGTTCCACTTCCCGGATCGATGGACGGTCGACTCTCCTCGCTAAATGCATCCCTGTCCATCCGCTATTGAACAATTGCGGGTACGGGCGCAACAAAGGCACAACACTCGCTATATTACACTTAAGAACAGTGAGTGGAATCGCCAGAATTGTTCATCTCCGACGGTAGTCCAATCGACGCGCACACACTGCATCGGATGACCGACGCCATTGCTTATAGAGGCAGGGATGGAGCCGGGACGTGGATCAAGGGTTCGGCTGGACTGGGCCATCGAATGTTCAGGACGACGCCACAGAGCCTGGACGAGCGACACCGGCCGCGTTTTATCCACGCAGGCTAATCCTTAAGCACGGAAAAGTAACGATCGTCGTTGGGGTCCCGGTAGAAACCACTGCAAACTCGGCGGGATCATCATTGAGTTCCTTCGATCTCGTGAGCCGAATGATCTGCGAACCGTTGACCTTTTCTCTAATTTCGTGCGAAATTAGGCGGGGTTCGGGCTTAATTTAGGTTGAATCTCTTTCTGGTTTCGGGGGTGGATCATGAAGCCCAAGGCGATTGGCAAGCCCACCGTGAGGCGCGGTAAGGATGGACTCTTGCGACTGGAGATGGTCGATACTGGCCGGGAGTTCATTCTGGATCCTTTGGCTGAACTCATCTGGGAGCTTTCTGACGGCTCACGCAACCTCGAAGCGCTGGTTCAGGCTGCCAGCCGAGCCTTTGACCGAGTTGTGCATAACGAAGAAGTTTTTTCCGCTCTGGATTTTCTTGCTGACATCGGCCTTATTGAGGAACGCGTAGCTCCGCCAGCTGCGGAGGGCAACGTTTCCCGACGCTCGCTGCTAGCGCGCATTGCGCCGGTTGTCGGCGCCGCGGCCTGGATCGTGTCAGGGGGCTCCGCCAGGGCAGGCGGTTTGTTCCAGTACAACGAGTCCGACAGCAAGGAGAGCAGCAACAAGGAGTACAACCGCAAGGCGGATAATCGCGAGGCCAGCAACAAGGAGTACAACACGAAAGCAGGCAATCGCGAGGCCAGCGACAAGGAGAGTAACACCAAGGCGGGCAATCGCGAAGCGAGCGACAAAGAGCGCGACCGCAAGGCGGATGACAAGCAGGACTGGAACCGGCAGCAGGACGCGGAAAAACGCCGCAAGAGCGAATTCAAAAGGACAATCGATCAAATCAACGAATCGGAGCGCAAACATGCCGTTGTTAGAGAGCAGGTGACGCGGAAGATGCAGGCCTCATGGCCGAAGCTCTATGACATTGTCGGGCGCAAATTGTCGGAAATTCCAGAATTGCGCAAGGTTTGGGATAGGGCAAGCATCGGCGCCACACCGAACCTTCGGGCTGACAACTATGGGGATCTATTCCAAAAAACACAGCGGTTATTTTTTGGACGGACACTGAGGTATTCTGGCCCCGCCATGACCCGGTATGCTAACGCGGGCTTTGAGGTACCCGTGTTCGATCTCAGCACCCCACCCTTGCTGCCCGGCGATTCTCAAAAAAAGACATACCTGGTGTTGGAATATGTAACGAGCCCCGCTATTGGTGATAAGTGGCGCTATGCCCTTAGCCCCGACAATCTGCATCTGGAGTTTTATGATCCGGAAGCTGCGTACCAGTTTCTAAGCAGCCGGCGGTCCGCCAACACGCAGACACAGAAGTAAGTGCACAATTTTGTGCTTACATTGAGCTTCTCTGATATGCCCAAGTTCTATTTCGTCAACGCCAATGTGCCCGCAGAGACGGTGCGGCTCCTTCGGGAATCTTGTGATCAACGAGATATTGAATTTGTTGAAGTCGATGCCAGCACTTTCGACTACGAACCTGGCCGCTGTGCGAGCAGGGGCGACATGCTGTATTGCGCCGGCACTTCCGCCGCAGCCAGATTTGTCGAGGAGCATTTGTATAACGAGGGTGTGGCTACTTTCTATTCGAGTGCAGACGGCCCTCTAACACGAAAAGCGAGCCCGTTGCTCGTTTTTCAACGGGCGGGTATTCCGGTGCCACGTTGGGTGCACGTTACAACACCTGATCGCAGCTTACTGCGTCACTATGTGGAGCGGATGGGTGGATTTCCCGTGATCCTTAAGTTCTCTGGATTCTCTCGCGGCATGGGCGTGACTCGCATCGATTCTCTTCCCAGCCTTTTCTCGGTCGTCGACTATGTGCTGGCTAGCGGAGGCTGTCCGGTACTCTGTTCCTATGTGCACCCCGCCACGCACTGGCGTGCCATCGTTGTGGGAGATCGCATGGTGTCGCACTACCGCAATGTCACCGACATGGACGACTTCCGTACGTCCGGCAGCGATGCAGAGGAGGATTACCGTGCCCTCGCCCCACCCGCTCTGGAGGAAGTCGCCGTCGCTGCCGTTCGCGCGCTCGGGTATGAATTCGGTGGAGTCGACATTTTGGAGCATCCAAGCGGACGCTTATATCTCCTCGAATCCAATAACCCCTGCTATTTTGCCTCACCACAACTGATAATTGGCACAGACATCTCTGGTGGGATGGTCGAATACCTTCTTCAGAAAGCAACGACGCTAGCCGATGGCGGGCAGGCCGTCCCGTGTAAAGACTGCAAGATCCTCGAAAATACATGAATTTCGTCGGTTTCCTTTTCTTTTCTGCTCGAAAAAAGTCTAGAACGATGAGCATTGTGTCATCAATTCACGAGTCGAGGAAGACTGATTGATTGACGTGGGACTCCACTTCCTGCCTCTTGGCAAACTCTTCAAACTGCCCCTTTATTACGCCACCGCCTCGGCAATATTGTTGTCTTCGCTTCGTTCGATCCTGATTCCTCCAGGTTCCCTCCGCTTGGCCACGAACGCCGGAGGCACGGCCCTCGCCCTGTGGATAACCAGTTTAATCATCCTTAGCAAGAATCCGTCGTATCGGCCAGCGAAAACCGTGCCTGTGCTAGGAGCACGCTAACCATGCCGACGACATCCGGAAGTGTGTAATTAAAGATCCATTGGCCTTGGCGCTTTCAGCGAGGGGCGCAGGCGGCATCGGCACTCAATCATCCCATACGCGATGCTTGGGCATGCCTTCGGCGCAGCCAGTAATTCCTCCGAGGCGCACAGAATTCTGAGCCAGATATAAGGAGTTCACTTGGTTGCGACGGCAACCGAACGGTGCGTCTTTCCCAGTACGGCGTCGCACTTGGCGAGCTCTTGGGCAATTCGATCGGGCTCTCCGGCCTCTTCTCCGCGCAGGGCCGCCTCGGAGCGAAGAGATTGGTAGCTTTGCAGCGCTTGCTGGTACCACGAGCGCGCCTCGCGCCAATGCCGTGCCTGCTCGCTCGCGGACACATGGGGCCTCGACGCAAATATCTCTTCCGTGTCCCCGAGGGTTGCATAAGAAACGGCCACGGCCTCTTGTCTTCCCTTGTTCTTTGGGTCGTCCTTGAATAGTTTCTTACGAATTTCCAAAGCTTTCAGCCCATAATCCACATCGCTGGTCTGGCCGGCTTTTGCCAACAGAAGTCCAAGCTGATTCTCAGCCAACGCGAGGGCTACTTGGGCGCGGGCATTGTTGGGGTCGGCTGCCGATACTGGTTCAGCGTTCGCCAGCGACTTGCGCCAATTCTGGATGGCTCCAACCAAATCTCCTCCGTCCGCCAGAGTCATCCCCAGGTCTCCGTAAGCGGAAGCCATGTCCAGATGGCCGCGAACCTCGTTCGGGATGGCGGCTACCATCGCCTCGTTGATGCCCACCGCCTCGCGGCATAACGCAAGGGCCTGGGGTCGGTCCCCAGCCTTGCCGACGTTATAGCAAGCTTCGCGATAACCAGCCGCCAACGAGAGGCGAGCCGTCGAGTCGTCCGGCTTGCTGCGGTTGACCTGCTCGTACAGTGCAACGGCTTTTAAGTCGTTCTGCACGGCCTTGGCCCATTCTCCATTCAAACTGAATAGGCGGCCCAACGCGTAATAGGAGCCCGCGAGGCTGAGAGTAAGCTTCGCGTCATTGGGGCTGGCGGCATGCAAAGCTTCGTAGGTCGCGAATGCCTTCTGATCGTTTTCCCTGGCTCCGGCGAAGTCGTTCAACAACGCGCAGGTTTGCCCGATCCTTTGATAAATGAAGGCTAGATCGCGTTTGTCTGCCGGATTCGAGGCGCCATTGGCAGCCAGTGTCTCGCGCACGGCTAATGCCTTGTGGTAGCTCTCCAGAGCATCCGAGGAATGCCCCAGATTTTGCTGGCTGTTCAGCAGACCTTGAATATCTCCTACCCTCTGGTATGCAGTCGCGAGCTCCCGTTGCAGCGAAGGGTCGCCAGTGGCTTCGGTGGCAAGGCTGTCCAGATATTTTAGAGCTTTGGTGACGAGCAGTTTTCTCGCAGCGGTTGCACCGGGCAAATTCGCGATCGAATCGTTGATGTCGAACATCAGGGAATTTGCCAGATCGCGCACGTCGTTGAAACGGCGCTCGGCTCGCGCCCGTTGGATCCGTTCAAGTCGGGATTCGCGGACGATCGCTGCCATGCCAGCGACCAATGTCAGAAACGCGAGCACCCCCGCGAGCGCCCCAGCCTTGTGGCGGTTCACAAACTTTGCGACGCGATAGCGGACGGTTCCTTTTCGTGCCAGGACGGCGCGGCCATCGAGATGGCGACCGACGTCTTCTGAAAATTGCTCAACCGAGCTGTATCGCCGATCTTTTTCCTTGCGAATTGCCTTTAACACGATGTAGTCAAGGTCGCCTCGGAGGCGGCGGCGAAGCCGTTCTGGCGTACCATCGCGTGTGCTGCTGACCAGTTCGGGCGTGAGTTTCACGGCGTCGCCGTCAGAGCCGGGGACCTCCTCAATGCGAATGACTGCGGTGCTGGGCTTCTCGGGCTCGATTTCGCAGACTGCCCGTGCGATCTCGTGCGGCGAACGTGTAGCTAAGTGGTAAGGAAGATGGCCGGTCAGAATGCAGTAAAGCAACACACCGAGAGAATAGACATCGCTGGCAGTTGTAATTGCCCCTCCACGGAATTGCTCTGGGCTGGCGTATTCCAGCGTCATGACACGCATCGCCGTGAACGTCGGCTCTATGACTCGCGAAAAATGCTCGGCGTCCATGATCTTGGCGATCCCGAAGTCGAGTAACTTGGGCACGCCTTCGCTCGTAACCATGATGTTACCGGGCTTGATATCCCGATGGACGACGAGGTGTTGATGAGCGTAATGAACGGCGGAGCAAACGCTGCGAAATAGCTTCAGCCGCTCCACCGTCGAGAGCCGGTGGAATTCACAATATTGGTCGATGGGCTGGCCTTCGACCAGTTCCATGACAAAGTAAGGCAGGCCTTCGTCGGTGGTACCACCGTCGATCAGTCGCGCGATATTCGGGTGCTCCAGGCCAGCGAGAATCTGCCTTTCATTCTTAAAGCGCTCAAGGACGAACTGCGTGTCGAAGTCGCTTTTGACCACCTTCAAAGCAACCAGCTTCTGATATTGGTCATCGGCACGAACGGCTCGATAAACTTCGCCCATGCCGCCGTAACCGAGCCTTTCCACGATGCGGTAATGGGAAATCATTCTTCCGAGCAGATGGGCAGTTGCGCGGGACTGCGATTCGCGCTCGCCTTCGGCCAGCGACTTCGCAGCTTGGTCGAACGCGGGAGTTTCGATGAAATGATCGGCTCGGTGCTGATAGATCAGTAGCGACCGGACCTCGCGAAGCAAGGTCTCGTCCCCGGCGCAGGCCGACTGCAGAAACGCGGCGCGCTGATCTTCTTGGCGTTCCAGGGCCTCATGACACAGGTGCTCGATTTCCTTCCACCGTTCAGGTTGCATCGCGCTCTTCACCGCCGCACATCTCCCGCAGTAACCAAAGCTTCGCCAGCCGCCAGTCGCGCTTCACCGTCTCCTCGGAAACCCTCAGCACCTCAGCCGTTTCCCGCACGCTCAGTCCCCCAAAGAAACGAAGTTCCACCACCTGACTTTTCTTGGTCGACGCCGGCCAAACCTTTCAAGGCGTTGTCCAGAACTACTAAGTCCGCGGAAGGTCTGTCGGATATCAATAACTGCTCATCAAAGGAAATTTGTTGCGCGTTGCCGCCGCGCTTCTGGTAATGCCGGGAGCGCGCAAAGTCGGTAAGAATGCGGCGCATCATCCGCGCGCAGACAGCCAGAAAATGTGACCGATCCTGCCAAGTCGCGCCACGGAAATCAACCAGCCGCAAGTAGACCTCATTAATAAGAGCGGTGGTCTGAATGATTTGGCCGGGCCGCTCCAGCGCGACGTAATGCTGCGCTCTGCGATGCAATTCTTGGTCAACGAGGGGCGTCAGCTTGTCCAGAGCCTGCTGGTCCCCGCTGCTCCAGGCACGCAGCAAATGCGTTACATCGTGGGCAGAAAAGTTTGCCATGCAATCCTCGCAGACAGAGGAGGACCCCTGGTGGGGCGGAGGTTATCACATTTCCTTGTTCCTTTCCATGCGTGCAGCCCTTGCTGAGGGCCAATGTCCCTAAACTATTTTGGGCGCGCCCTTAACCTTTTCGCACGTGCTTCTCGCTACTGCAAATAGAAGGCAGTTTCGCCCACAGCAGCCGTCAGGCTACCAGAAGATCAGCTTGGGAGGCCTGCTCTCTAACCGGTGACATTCGGCAGGCATCGGAAGAGGTGCAGGACCACAGGGCTAAATCGATAGCAGTGCAGAATCAACATCGCGGCTCAGCAGGCAGGCGCAAGAATGGAGAATGCTGATGAAAAGAATTGGCATGAGAAGCGTCATCGTCGTGTCAGTGGTGCTATTTGGCATCCGTTTCGCGGCGCAGGCACAAGATGCTGAGGGCAGCAAAGATCATCCGCTGATCTCCCGCTATCCTGGATCTGTCATAGATAAATACTCACAAAAGGCGTTTGATGAGTATGAGCTCCCTCTCAGCAAGGTCGTCGACGGAAAGTACGAAAAGTCCCAACACCTGGAAGGCAAAGTCACCGCAATCTACTACATTGCTCCGGAGGGCCGCAGTGCGCTGGAGATCTATCGCAACTACGAGTCGGCTCTAAAGAACGCTGGATTCCAAGAGCTCTTCATTTGCGCCAAAACCTGCGGCGACGTGCCGCCCAGTGGTTTTTACCCCTTGGACGGTGCGTTTGGGAACTATACCGCTGACGCCCGCTACCTCGCCGCGAAGATGACTCGTGCCGCAGGCGACGTTTACGTCGCACTCTGGGAGTATGACAGCGGCTTCGACGTCAAGACATTTCTTGCTGTCGTCGAAGTGAAGCCGATGGAATCGGGTCTGATCACTGTGAACTCTTCATCGCTGGCCAGCGATATTACTCGAACCGGCCACGCTTCGGTCTACGGAATCTATTTCGACACAGGAAAAGCCGAAGTTAAACCCGAGTCAGAGGCCACCCTGAAAGAAATTGGCAAGCTTCTGCAACTCGATACGAAACTCAAGCTCTACGTCGTGGGCCATACCGATAACGTCGGAACGCTGGCGAACAACATGGACCTCTCCAAACTCCGCGGTGAAGCGGTGGTAAGAATACTGACCACAACCTACAATGTCCCGGCGACGCGCCTCAGCGCACAAGGCGACGGGCCAACGGCTCCGGTGGCTTCCAACGACAGCGAGGACGGTCGCGCCAAGAATCGCCGCGTCGAACTGGTGAAGCAATGAAATCATAGCGCTAGTGAAAGGACATCTCACCCTCGCGGTCGCAGCTGTCTTCGCCAGTCTCCTGGCGGACTTTCCCCTGACGACCCAGAGCTCTGCGTGGTATGTGGGCATCAGCCTGAACGGAATTCCGTTGATTGCGCAGCACGCGTGGTCAAGCGGTAAGGAAGGTGGCCGGTCAGGATGTAGTAAAGCAAGACGCCAAACGAGTAAACGTCGCTGGCCGTTGTGATCGCTTCGCCTCGGATTTGCTCCGGGCTGGCATATTCCAGCGTCATGACGCGCATCGCGGTGAAGGTAGGCTCAACGGCTCGGGGAAACCGAGCCTTTCCACGATGCGGTAGTGGGCGATCATCCGGCCGATCAGGCGGGGAGTCGCGTCTGACGGGTGCGAATCACGATCGCTCTCAGCCAGCGCCTTGGCGGCTTGTTCCAGTGCGGGAGTTTCAATGAAGTGATCCGCTTGCTTCTGATGGGCCCCAGCGACTGGACCTCGCGGAGCAAGGCCTCGTCCCCAGCGCAAGCCGACTGCATGAACGCGGCGCGCTGATCTTCCTCGCGCTCCAGCGCCTCCTGGCACAGGTGCTCGACTTCCTTCCAGCGTTCAGGTTGCATGGCGCTCTTCACCACCGCACATCTCTCGCAGTAACCAGAGCTTGGCCAACCGCCAGTCACGCTTCACTGTCTCCTCGGAGACCTTCAGCACCTCGGCTGTTTCCTTCACACTTAGTCCGCCAAAGAAACGAAGTTCCACGACTTGACTCTTCCTCTGGTCGACTCCGGCCAGACCGTTCAAGGCATCGTCCAGGGCGACCAAATCGGCGGAGGGCTCGCCGGATACAAGAAGCTGTTCATCGAACGTCACCTGTTGCGCGTCGCCGCCGCGCTTCTGGTAATGCCGGGAGCGCGCAAAGTCGGTAAGGATGCGGCGCATCATCCGCGAGCAGACAGCCAGAAAATGCGCCCGGTCCTGCCAGGTCACGCCCCGGAAATCAACCAGCCGCAAATAGACCTCATTAATGAGAGCGGTTGTCTGAATGATGTGACCGGGGTGTTCCCGCGAGACGTAGTGCCGCGCTCTGCGATGCAGTTCCTCGTAAACCAGGGGAGTGAGCTTCTCCAGCGCCTGCTGATCTCCGCCGCTCCAGGCACGCAGCAACTGCGTCACTTCATGGGCAGAAGGGGATGACATTCAGTCCTCGCAGGTGCAGGACGAGCCCCTGTGGGGCGGAGGTTATCACATTTCGATTGGAGCTTGCTATGAGTTCAGGGTCTCCTCGGCCAACTATCCAAAATTCTTTTTTTTGCCTCTTTACCTTTTTGGCGGGCGTTTCCCGCTACTGCAATCAGAAGGCTGTTTTCGTGGTGGCAGGTGGGTTCATTCGAAAGGAAGAAAGCCGATGCATTGCAGGCGTTGCGGAGCGCAACTGACTGATACAAAAGGATTTTGCCAGAGCTGCGGGCAGGCGGTGGGAACCGCAACCGCAGGGATGGTGGCCCAGCCGAATGCAACCGGAGCGGCGGTTGTGCCGAACGCGCAAACCGCTGCGACGACCTCGCTGCAGCCGAATATCGCAGGACTGCTGTGTTACGTTCTGGGATTCCTCACTGGGATCTTCTTCCTGATGGCCGAGCCCTACAAGCGCGACCCCTTCGTGCGCTTCCATGCCTTCCAGTCGATTTTCGTCAGCGTCGCCTGGATCGTCCTGCATTTCGTGTTCGTCATCTTGCTGTCGTTCCTGCCGTGGACCCTCTGGAGCCTGACCGCCACGGTTTCTTCGCTCGTGTCGTTGGCGCTCTTCCTTGTTGTCTTGGTGCTTATGTTCAAGGCCTACAGCAAGGAACGCTTCAAGCTGCCGGTGATCGGGGACATGGCGGAGCGGCAAGCGTGAAGACAGAGACCACAAGTTCATTAGTCGAGGTGCGTCGTAGTGCGCGTGACCGGGATGCGGCGATGCTGGGGGCTCCCGCATCCTGGCTTCACAATGCGATCGAAGGTGATCTGCCATGAAGCTGCGCGTGGGGTGTGTGATCACTGCATGGTTGGCGATGATGCTTTGCGCAGTGGCCCAGCAAGTGGGCCTCAACACGGGAGCGGCTTCCGCGTCGGCGCCGGTGCCTCGGCTTATCAAGTACTCTGGAATTGCCAAGGATGACAACGGCAAACCGAACAACTGGCCGCAGCGCAGAAAGCCAGCAAGCACACCGCCTCGATCCGCTAGCAGAGCACGGCGTCCCCTGTCTTATAAGTGACGAGGTCAACAAGGAGAAAACGATGAAAAAGAAATCATTCACACTCGCAGTGCTTAACCGGGTCTGTCACGCAACTGTTCTCGGAATGCTGATCCTCACTTGCATGGGCGTGCATGCGGAGACCACCATCCCTCCGTTCTCGGCCGACCAAGTTCAAGCCACCGGCAAGAGGACCAAGACCGGGAGAGTTTATAGCAACGGAAAAGCCGTCCGCATAGAGGCCCAGGACGCCAAGGGGCAGCAGAGCATCACCATCCTGCGGCCCGACCAGAAGGCAGTCTGGGTTCTCACGCCCGCCTCGAAGACCTATATGGACATGGGAGGGCTGGGCGCTGCGTCCATGGAGTTGGCGACCAGTGCGGAGGGAGCGAAAGTTGAGCGCCAATTGCTCGGCAGCGAGCAGGTCGGGGCTTACCACTGCGACAAGTACCGCGTTCAAACCACGTGGGAGGGGAAAGTCCTCACAAGCCTCGAGTGGGATGCCAAGGAACTTGACGGTTTTCCAGTGAAACAGGCGGGCGAGAAGGGCGAGTGGAGCAAGGAGTATTCCAATGTCCGCCTGGGCCCGCAGGATCCGTCGCTCTTTGAGGTGCCCGCGGACTACAAGAAGATCGATCTCGGAGGCCTGTTCTCGAAGCACTGACCATCAGCGGATCCACGCTCGCCGCCCCCGGGGGAACAGCCGCGGTGAACGAAGGTAAGAGGAAACGCAGGTATGAGGCGAAAGGAGATTCTCGTATGAAGGAACGAATAATCAGTTGCAGCGTTTTCTTGCTGCTTCTCGCAGGCGTGGTGACCACCTCGTGCAAGGGCAAACAAAACGACTCCTCCGGAATGTTTTCGTCGCCGGCGAGAGCAGATGCAGCGAACGCGGCGAACGACTACACCAAGCCCTACCTCACAGACGAAAAGATGACCCAGTTCCTCGCTTCTATGAAGGAAGAGCACAACCCGTTTGAGGTGATCTTCAAAGAGGGTGGAGGGACGCGGAATCCGGTCGATTTCGCGAGCCGACTCGAGGAATTCAACTCGTTCGCGCGCCGGTACGGTTTTCAGGATTATCAGGATTACAGCGCGGTTTGGGGCCGCATTATGGCGGGCCAGATGCAGATTTGGGCGGGGGAGATGATGAAGGAAAGTACCCAGAGTTTCCAGAAGATGATCACGGACGCTCAGGCAGATTTGAAGAAGCCGAACCTCAGCCCGGAAATGCGGAGGATGGATGAGGATCAGATCGCAAACGCGCAGAAGACGATCGATGATCTGAACAAATCCAACTCCAAATCGGCGCTGAATGAAGCCGACATGGAGCTGGTGAAGAAGTATAAAGATCAGATCGATCAAGCTCAAAAGAGATACAAAGCTGGCCAGTGATGCGAAACGGAGCGGCATTGGTTCGCAGGCGAAAGACGATCGTTTGGAGAGAGGGAAATCGCTAATGAACCGAGCTTTCATCTCATCTTTGACGCCGAGTTTCGTGGGACAACGAAACAAGCCGCGTCAAGACCCCCCAGTCGAACGAGTTGACGGGGAAAGCCGAGGTCAAGCCGGAGTCCGACCCTGCCCTCAAGGAAATCGCCGCGTTGCGTCGGCGTATAGTTGTGCGCGGAAGCTTCTTGGACTTGCTGATTCAATCGTGAGGAGTCGTTGCAAGGCAGACTAAAAGTTGGCCTCATGTCAGCCCAAAACGATCAACCGCCATCCCTCACTGACCGTTTCCGGGCTGCCTATGACAAGCTCTGGTGGCCGATCGTCATTCTGTTTTTCGGCGGATTTATCTGGCTCGGCTTTACCGGCCGGATATTGTTGTTGCTTTGGCTTTTCGGCGGGTTGTTTGCGGCAGTTGGTCTTCATGCGTTGCTATACGGCTGGTGGTCCCGAACTCAGGCGCGCCGAAGCGAGTATTGGTTCCCCGCGGAAGGCCGGGTGCTCAGCTCACAAGTTGAGGTGCGAACCGACACCAGTTCGGATTCGCCTCGCACCGCGATTGATACCTACTGGCCGAGTATCGAGTACGAGTATGAGTTTCAGGGAGAAACCTACCGTTCCGACCGGATCATCCTCGTCGAGGTCAACTACCCGCGCAAAAAAGCCGAAGCCCTCGTGGCGCGCAATCCGGTGGGCGCGCGCGTCCAGGTTTATGCGGACCCCAGCCACCCCCGGCGGGCTGTGCTCGAAAAGGGGCTCGCGGGCCAAGAAAGACAATATTCCATTTTCATGATCGTTGGCGGGATCTTTCTGCCAATCGGGCTTCTCCTCTGCTTCCTCGCTCCCTACGTCTCCGACTCGGATAGCTCGCATTACAAGCTCGGTACCGCGTTGCTTAATAAAGGTGACTTGGACGGCGCGGCCCACGAATTTCGCGAGGCGATTCGCCTCAAGCCGGACGACCCCTACGCGCACAACGGCCTCGGCATCGCCCTCTCGAAGAAGAAAGACTGGGACGGCGCGATCGAGGAGTATCGCGAAACCGTTCGCCTCAAGCCGGACAACCCCTACGCACACTACAATCTCGGCTGGGAGCTCGCGAACAAAAACGACTGGGGCGGCGCGACCAAGGAATTTCGCGAGGCAATCCGCCTCCAGCCGGACTACGCCAACGCGCACGACAACCTCGGTGTCGCACTTAAGAAGCAGAATGATCTGGACGGCGCGGTCAAGGAGTATCGGGAGGCAATCCGCCTCCAGCCGGATAATCCCGACGCATACAACAACCTCGGCGAGGCGCTGGAGCAGAGAGGCGATCTCCAAGCCGCACTCGCGGAATATCGCAAGGCGTGCGATTTGACCCCGAAGGACCCGACTTTCTGCAGCGCCACCGAGCGGCTGCGGGAAAAATTGAAGAACTAGTGCAAGAACGCGGGAAATGGGGCGGTCGAAAGAACGCCTCGGCGAATGCGTCAACTCTTAATCGAGGGAGGTTCACAATGACCTACACGACGAAGAACAATTGCGTAGCAGTACTAATGCTGTTTCTTGCATCGACCCTGGGACTCGCACAAAAATCGCCCGATGAACATCGCTTGGTCAAGATGTATCCCGGATCGGAGGTCCAGGGCGGACAAACCAGTACGCGTGAGTTCGACGAGTTTGAGTTGATCGTTGCGCCGATTGCAAAAAACGGCAAGCCGTCCAAGACGCAACATTTGGAGGGAAAGATATTCACCGCCGATTACCGCAATCCCAACAACCGATCGGTACTGGAGATTTACAGGAACTATGAACAGAACCTGACCCGAGCCGGGTTCCAGACGCTCTACGCCTGCAACGGCACAGAGTGCGGAGCTGCGGAACCGTGTTGTTCATATCACCCAACGCTCCACGATCCCTCTTATCTACGCCGCTTTCTGGCTGCCAAACTGTCGCGCCCCGAAGGCGATGTGTACGTCAGTCTCGCGGTGCAGTCCCAGGACACCAGCAGTGCCGGAGAGACGATGCTCGACGTCGTTGAAGTCAAGCCGATGGAAAACAAGGAACTCGTGGACGCCGCCAACCTGGCCGACAGCGTGTCGAAAACCGGACACGCGGCCGTCTATGGCATCCTGTTTGACACGGCAAAGGCCGACGTCAAACCCGAGTCGGACGCCACGCTGAAGGAGATCGCCAAACTGCTTCAGCAGGACGCGAAACTCAAGCTCTACGTCGTGGGCCACACCGACAATCAGGGCATGCTGGATGCGAATATGGATCTCTCGATGCGGCGCGCCAACGCGGTGATCCTGGCGCTCACCAGCAAGTATGGAGTAACCGCCGCGCGCCTCAAGGCACTTGGGGATGGTCCCTCCGCGCCGGTTGCTTCAAACGACAACGAGGAAGGCCGCGCCAAGAATCGCCGCGTCGAGCTGGTGAAGCAGTGAGTTTTGGGTAAGTCATGTCAATGTTGTTCAGGAGGCACGATGCAAAAACACGCACTCAAAGGCTTGGCAGTTGTGGTCTTGACGGTGACGACGCTCGTCGCCGCGCAGGGTTTCAAGGTCTATCCCGAAGCGAAGAAACTTGTCTCACTTGAGACGAAAGAGTCCAAGGAAGCGTTGGCCTCTCTCCCTGCCGGAACAGAGATAAATTCCTATCTCACGGATGATTCGTTCGAAAAAGTCGTCGCCTTCTATAAGGGCCTTGGCAAAGAATCCTCGTTGCCCTTTATGAAGTAGGGCGAAAAGCTGCCCAACGGGCAGGAGATCAAGCGCACGTGGTTCATCTTCGATGGCGCCGAGGATATCTCGACGTCAACAAATTGGGCCATGGTTCAGCGGCCCTACATCGGCTCGGTCGAGATGAAGGGGACGACCCCGCAGTATCACGATATTCGCGATGTAACAGCGATCACGGTCGAAAAAGTGACGACAACCAAGTAGCCGCAATCGGGGAAGTGTCGCTTCGTTTGCCGGGTCGCAGGTTGCCCACACTTCGAAGGGCGCGAAGGTTGGAGCATCCCACATTGTTTCTCAGGGCCGAGACGGCGGGTGAGCCTCCATCCCGCATTTACTTTGGGGCCGAAGGACCTGGCCAGCCCCCGCTCTTCGGCTGCAACCAGGCCTTGCGCAGGTTCTGTTGGACGTCTTGGTCGTTGGGGTCAAGCCACACGGCGATGCGGAACTCCTCGATGGCGTGATCGAAATCGCCGCGGAGGAAGTAGGCGTACCCGAGATTGTTGTGAGGCCTGGCTTTGCGCGGGGACTTGTGTACAGCTTCCAGCCAGAAGGTAACCTCGCTTTCATAGATCGCATTCCGGTTGAAAGTGAAGTATGCAAGAACAAGACAAGCCAGCAACGGCAAATATCGAAGCAGTTTCAACGTAATGTGCTTCACCGAAGGATGCAGAAGCTGACGTCCGTTGTTGGAAGACGCCAGCTTGGCAGTGCCGGTCATCCAGAATGAGGCGCCGGCCAGGAACAGGCCGACCGAGGGAAGATAAAGATTTCGTTCGCTGAGGAGGTCATAGCGCGGGATTACGCCGTTCGTGGGAAGCAGCTGGAGGAAGAACCACAGCAGGCCAAAACTAGTCAATGGCATCTTTCGCGCTATCAGAACCGCGGCCATAGAAGTTCGGGGCTAGTGAACTAGGGCTCCGTACACCAAGGGCGATGTAACCGGTTTTAGAAATCGGGTTTTTACACTATCCAACCCATACCTCCTTATCAAGCCGCGTGGCGCCTGCGGCCAAGTCATGATAGCTTCAAAATCAAGTTCAGGTTGAGATTGCACGACCGGTGAAGAATCCTTTCCCTGCCGGAACCTGGTGCCGGAGACGGCAGTTAAGATGGCTCATACGATGCGTGAAGTCGCTCGACGCGCCGGAGTATCTCTGGCGACCGTCTCACGCGTACTCAACAATACTCAATACATTTCTGAAGAAACCAGGCGGCGTGTGCTCGAAACCGTGCATGAGTTCAACTATTTCAAGAACGTGCATGCTAAGCGGTTGGCGACCGGACGCAGCGATCTGTTTGGGTTGGTTATTTCGGAGATTGCCAATCCCTATTTTCCTGAAATCATTCGAGGTTTCCAGGCTACGGCGTGGAATCATGGGTTTGACGTCCTGCTTTGCAACACGGAATACGACAGTGAACGGACCAAAGCGGTCATCCGGAAATTGAGAGAAAGTGACGTTCGCGGAGCAGCGATTGTTACGTCGTCGGTGGACCGAAACATGGCGTCAGATCTCACCGCCGCCGGGATACCGCTCGTGCTCTGTAACTCGGACCCCGCTGGCAAGCTGGTAGGGAACATCAGCATCGATTATGAACCCGGTATCAACAAGGCGATTCAGCACGTCGTTGAATTTGGCCATCGCAGAGCCGCGGTCATTGCCGGTCCGAGTGACAACTGGACAGCGGCGACGATCAAGAATGCTCTGGTGTCCGGGCTGACGGCTCGCGGACTGAAACCGCTCTGCGTGCTGGAGAGCAACTATCGGGTTGACGCCGGTGCCTCAGCGGTTCGACAGGTCTTGTCTCGTCGGGAAACACCCACGGTAATGTTTTGCGGAAACGATCTGATCGCCATGGGCGCTATGAGCGCTCTCGAAGAAGCGGGAGTCAAAGTGCCGGAGGATGTCTCGGTCATCGGGATCGACGACATTTTCTTCGCATTTCTGGCACGGCCTCCGCTTACAACCATCCGCGTTCCTCGCGAACGACTTGGGGTGCAGGCGTTTGAGGCGCTCAACAAGATCCTGAAGCTCAAGCATCACAAGGGATCGAACTACACGCTGGAGACTGACCTGGTTGTGCGCAAGTCAACGGCTCCGGCGCGGCGCAATTGACAAAGAATTCTTGACATTCGAAACGGAGAGACTCGGCCAATTCTACTTGTTTTGTTTCCAGCAACATTGTGCTCCGGCGACGATTCATGCCCCTCCCGCCTTCGGTCTTCATCATGCCGTCTTTCACGACAAACGCACGGGGACCGACCTGCTGCCTTCTTGACCGGATCGATTATCGGTTAGACACCAACGATCCAGGGGCGCCGAAGATGACCACTGGCGACGCTTTCCGCGCTGGCCTGCGATGCGCCCTGAACCGGCCTTTTCGTGTGGTCCCGTTTTTCGATCCCGGTCCGTGGGGCGGTCAGTGGATGCGTGAAGTGTGTGATTTGCCGGATGGCCCGCCAAACTATGCGTGGTGCTTTGATTGTGTTCCGGAAGAAAACAGCCTTCTCCTAGATATGTCCGGCGTGAATATCGAGATTCCGGCAATGGACTTGGTCCTCAAGCATCCCCAGGAACTGCTCGGTGATTTCACGTATGCCCGGTTCGGTGCCGAGTTTCCTATCCGCTTCGATTTTCTTGACACCATGCAGGGGGGCAATCTGTCGCTGCAGGTACATCCCCTGAATCAGTACATCAACGACAATTTCGGCATGGCCTACACACAAGACGAAAGCTATTACTTGCTCGATGCGGCTCCGGACGCAAGCGTGTACCTGGGGCTAAAGACGGGTATCAACCAAAGCGCTATGATCAGCGCCCTGCGTCACGCCCAAGAGAACGGCACACCGTTCGAGGTGTCAAACTACGTAAACAAATGGCCAGCTCGCAAACATGACCACTTCCTAATTCCAGCCGGCACCATCCATTGTTCTGGCGCCAACGGCATGGTTTTGGAAATCAGCGCGACGCCATACATCTTTACTTTCAAGTTATGGGATTGGGGCAGGCCCGGACTGGATGGCCTCCCCCGCCCGATTCACCTGGAACACGGCGCCGCCAATATTCAGTGGAGTCGCGATACGGAATGGGTACGGAAGAATCTGTTGAATCGTACCGAGAAGATCGGCGAGGGCAAAGGTTGGATCGAAGAAAGGACCGGGTTGCACGAACTGGAATTCATCGAAACCAGAAGGCACTGGTTTAATTCGCCCGTGAAACACGACGCATCCGCTGGTGTGCACGTTCTAAACCTCGTGGAAGGAGAAGAAGCAATCGTCGAAAGCCCGTCCGCCGCATTCGAGCCGTTTCACGTTCACTATGCCGAAACATTTATTGTGCCGGCGCAGGCACAGAAGTACAGCGTCAGGCCGGCAGACGGGGTGGGTAAGTGCGCAACCATAAGAGCCGCAGTGAGGACGAAACTATGAAATTCGATCCCGGCATCGGGGTAGTTCCCGTCTGTAAGCCTCTGGGATTTCGCTATGAACCCGGCGCCTTTGGTCCGAAACCCGAAACGCGCTCGCTGGATGCAATTCGGCCAAGTCTGCGCGACCCCAATTGCGCCGGGCCAGATCCTGCTTATGCCATCGTAATGGACATCGGCCGCGATAAGGTTCGAGCCGAACTCGAACGAAGAATGCTCCTCTTTGGCGCGGTGATCTACTCATCGGGAAAACTCGGCGACGAACCGGTGCGCAGCCAAGGACATGTGCACCACGTCTCCTCGCCAGCGGGTGGTCTCCACCTGAGGTGTACGAGATTTGGGAGGGAGCAGCCTACATTTACATGCAGCAGTCCGCGGCTAAGAATCCGGAGCGTTGCTATGCAGTTTTGGCCAGGCCTGGCGACATCGTGGTCGTACCTCCCGCATGGGCCCACGCAGCAATCAGCGCCGACGCTTCAGATTTCATGGCTCTGGGCGCCCTTTGCGACCGCGAATACAGTTTCGATTATGACGCGATCAGGAAACGCAAAGGCCTCGCTTGGTATCCAATCGTCACCTCAAACGGCGGAATCGAATGGGTGCCCAATCCTCAGTACCAGAGCACCAGCCTTGCCGTGCGGCGCTCCAGAGACTATTCAGAACTCGGCTTGGTGCGAGGAACTTCCCTTTACGAACAAGCGGTTCGGGACCTCGATCGGTTTGCCTGGGTCGCAAATCCGGCTCTTTGCGCGGACGTTTGGAAACACTTCGAGCCCTGAAGGTTATTACTTGTCTTCCGGATGGTCTTCAGGCGGCGTACCAAGTCTCGATCCCCCGTTAGCCTGGATGCGCTCTGCTTCCGAAAGCTCCCGGCCCGCGCTTTCTTCTCGCCCTAACTGAGTATAGGCGTCAGCCAGGAGCCGGTGCGGGTCGATCGCGTCCGGGCGAAGCGTCGCGGCCTCTTGCAAAAGAGGAATAGCATCCTCGGCTTTCTGTTGTTTGATGTACATCCGTCCCAACAAGAGATTTGCAGGAAAATTCTTCGGATCCCAGCGCAGCGCGTCCTTGAACTCGGCTAGAGCTTCGTCATTGCGCGATGTCTGCTGATACACGAGGGCCAAATAAAAATGCATCATGGCCGAGCTGTTCATCTGGGCAACGGCAGCTTCAAACTGCGGCGCGGCTTCGTTCCAGCGCCCGGTTTTCACAAGCGCGCATCCCAGTTCGTAGTGTGCGAGAGAATTGTCGGGCGTCGTCTCGACCACATGCTGAAGCGGCGCGATCGCCTTCTGATATTCCTTGAGCGACACGTAAGCACGGCCTAGCAGCAAATAGGCCGTCAGGGCATGGGTTTCGCGCTTCACAACCTCCTCTAGGATCGGCACCGCTTCCTCATACCTTGCATTCTCTGTGTGAACCATCGCTTCGTACAGGAGATTTGCAATGGCGATCTTTTGCTTGGGATCTGGTCCTCCCTCACCGTTCGTGTCATTGGGAGCCGCGGCATCCGATCCCATGTACCCCAGCGCGTGCAAGTTTTCGGTCTGTTCAGCCGTCAACTGCGTCTTTTCCGTGCTCTCAGCGACGGTCTTGCGACGGAACTCCGCCATCTGCGCGGCCGCGGTATCCGTGACAGCTTTTGAGTCGGGAGCAAGATTATGTGTTGCCCCGGGGTCGACCGTTTGGTCGTATAGTTCCCGTTCCGGCGCATCAACGTATAGATAGTTCCCCGCCCGCCAGGTTTTCAGCATGCTCCAGCCGAAGGAAAGGTGACCGTATCCGCTTTCCGAATAAATGGAGCGGGTCGAACTGGAGTCCCTCTGTTCGCCAGATTGGAGCGCCTTGTCCGGCGTCATGAAATGCAAAAGCGACTGGCCCTGCATGGCATCGGGAACAGGAATATGCGCAGCCCGCAGGATGGAGGGCGCAACGTCCACGAGACCGACACGGGTTTCGACCTGCCTCGCGGTGCGCTGTCGCGGAAGCTTGATCAACAGCGGAACATGGATGGTTTCGTCGTAAAGAAAAATGCCGTGATGCGTTTCGCCGTGTTCCCCGAAGGCCTCGCCATGGTCCGCCATGACGGCAATCACGGAGCCGTCGAAAAGGCCTCGGGTCCGCAATTCGCCGATCAGGGTTCCGACGACGGAATCGGTGTATGCAATTTCCCCGTCGTAGGGCTCTGCCTGATAGCGCGTTCGATAGGGCTCAGGAGGATTGTAGGGATCATGCGGATCGTAAAGATGCACCCACAAAAAGAAGGGCGCAGCGGGGTTTTTGCTCAGCCATGAGACTGCCCGACTCACAACCTCTTCGCCGCGGCGCTCCAGGCTATGGTAGTTGTCTTCCCCGGGGCGTCGACGATGAAATCCGGCGTTATAGACATCAAAACCCCGGTCAAATCCGGGCGCTAGTTTGAGTGGGTCGAGCACCAGTGCGCCCACAAAACCAGCGGTTTTGTATCCATTTCTGTGCAGGATGTCAGGAAGCAACGGAAGGCCCTTGCCCAACGGATCCCCCAAATAGTTGACGTGATTGAACTGTGGATAGGTCCCGGTAAAAATGGTGGCGTGAGAGGGCGTTGTCAGCGGCACCTGGGCATAGGCGCGAGAAAAGACGGTAGCCTGCACGTGCGAGTGCATCCAGATTCGGCGTAAGTCCGCGTTCTGATCCCAGGAAACCCATGCGGTCGGCGCGGGTCGTATCCAGCGTGATCAGAACAATATTGGGGTGGGACGTGGCGCGTGAATTGCGTGGCGCTGCAGGCGTGGTTTGCGCCCAGAACGACAGCAGATACGATCCACGGCAACGCTCTTCTCGCGAAACCCATGACAGAGGGCCAGTTTACCTCCAGGAACAACGATGAATTTACGGTTTTTCTTGACACCTCACGGTTTTTTGGCTTGACTATCGTTTCCTCCGTGGCGTATGCTGCGCCCAATTTCTGGGGATATGTAACCGGTTTCATTTTGTGCGGATATCGGAGCACGCCGACTGTGGGCTGGGGGACCTCCAATGAAGTTCAAGCCTTTCGTCATTGCTTTGAGCATTGTCTGTGTGCTGTATGTTTGGCCACAACTGCGCTCGCGCAGTCCATCTTTGGAACGATCCTCGGTACCGTGACCGATCCCTCCGGCGCTGTCGTGCCCAACGCCGTGATCACTGTCACCAACCAGGGCGAAAACATCTCGCACGAAGTGCGCAGTTGATGCCCAAGGAAATTACCAGGCGGAAAACATGAAGGCGGGGCTTTACACGGTTTCGGCGATAGCCACCGGTTTCAAAGATACGGTTTTGACGGACGTCCGCCTTGACGCGAGGCAGGTTGTGCGTGCCGATATGAAGCTGACGATGGGCAGCGCGCAAGAAAAAGTCACGGTAGAAGCGAACGCCGAACTGGTGAACACGGAGACGCAGGCCATCTCCGCCAGCGTCACCAGCACCGAGGTGTTGGGGTTACCGGCCAACTACCGCGGGGCTGGAAGCACAAGCCCGTATGCCTTGCTGGCTTTTCTCCCCGGCGTCACAGGCGACGAGGGTGGCGACATCTCGGTCCAGGGAACAGGGACCAATGAAGCCGAATATTCGGTGGATGGTATTAGCACAACCAATATCCGCTTTTCGGGCCCGCAAACAGAAATGTTCCCCTCTGCCGAGAACATTGCAGAAATGAAGGTACAGGGGTCGGGCGGCGGAGCAGAATATGGCAGCCCGGCGGACATTACGACGACCAGCAAGTCGGGCACAAACCTATTTCATGGATCCGTATTTGAGTATTTTCAGAACGCGGCCCTGGATGCTACGCGATTCGTTGTTGGGACTCCGGGTAAGGCTGCTAAAAGCGCAAACACATTCGGAGGGTCCATCGGCGGACCCATCTTTAAGAATCACACCTTCTTCTTTGGCGACTACGAAGGCATGCGGTACCGGACTCAAACGCTCAGCCAAGAGACAGTACCCAACCAGGCCATGCGGAATGGCGATTTTTCCCAATTTTGCGATCACTATGACGTAAACCAGTTTTGCGACGAGACGGATCCAAATCGCCCCCACCTCCAACTGCACAATCTTGCCGGCCAGCCCTATCCCCTGAATAAGATCACCGATCCGTTCGATCCGAGAGCCACTGCGATTCTCCCGTTTTATCCGCTGCCAATCCAGGGGGGCGTGAACAATTTTGCGCCCTTCAACCACACACTAAACGTTCCCAATCCTATCGTTTCCGATCAGTTCGACATTCGCATCGACCACACCATTAATACCAAGCAGGCCGTGTTCGGACGCTGGACGTACAAGAACAAAAGGCAGGTGAGCCCTTCTGGCCTGGGCCTTCCTGCGGAACAAGATTTCGAACATGACAATCAGATCGTGCTCGCGCACAACTACGCTATTAGTCCAAACCTGGTGAATGAGTTGCGCGGAGGAATCAGCCGCAGGCAGGATGGCGGAATCTTTCCGCTCGATGGACCGGCCTTCATGCAAAAATTGGGGTTGAACCCCCAGCAACTGGGACCTTTCCCTCCCGGCGGTTTCCCCGACTTTGTCTTCGAACCCAGGAATGGCAACATCAACAACATTGTTCACACCCGGCCCAATCCGGAGCTTTCCCAAAACTTCCAGATCAATGAGAACCTGACCTGGACCAAAGGGAAGCACACCATGAAGTTTGGCTTCGATCTCCGCAAGCTCCACCTGACCACTGCCTGGTACTCTGGGTCGTCGGCGGCGGACGACTACGGAGACTTTTTCTTTAATGGCACTTACACAGGAAATAATTTTGCCGACTTCCTGCTTGGAGTTCCCTACTACACCTATGTCACCCACACTCCACCGAGGAACATCGATGGCACAACCACTCACTACTACGGTTACGCCTCGGACACGTTCAGAGCCACTCAGAAACTGACGTTGGACGTTGGCCTAAGGATTTCGAGGTTGCCGGGTTTATACGATCCCATTAACCTCACCAACTTCGATCCCAGCGTTCCTATCACAGGGCGCGTGATCATTTCCTCGGACCCCAGATCCCTGGCGGCAACCCAGCCTCTGTGGGCGGAGGCCGTCAATGCCTGCAACACACCAAACGACGTCAATCCCAAACCTGACCCGACCCATCCCTGCACTCCCTTCCTGACCTCTAAACAGGCGGGGTGGCCAAAGCAATTGCGCAACGTTTACACAGACTGGGCTCCTCGCGTCGGTTTTGCATATCGGCCATTTGCGGACAATAAGACGGTGATTCGCGGCGGCGGCGGCATCTACGACGTTACGACCTTGGGAGCCGTATTTTTCTCCGTGGCGGGTATCCACGACGGCTTCCAGGGTAATTTTGCAAATGCTGGGTTTGGCTCCGCGGGGTTCTTCCAGTTCCCCAACGTCCTAAATCCCGACCCCACTAACACCGGCTTTGGTTCGCAATCGTTCTTCACTGCGAATCAGCGGGCCAAAAAGGACCCGTACAGCATTCAGTGGAACCTGTCCGTCGAAAGGGTGCTCCACGGCAACACCGCTCTGCGTGTGTCGTACATTGCCAACCGCGGGGATCAGCTCACCTGGAGCCCGAATCTTAATCAGCCCCCCATTGTGAATGGCACACCCGGGCCGATACCATTTCCAGCCTGGAATCATGTCAGGTGCCGTTGCGGCGGCGCCATCAGCACCTATGAGTCGATGCAGACCGAGCTAATCCACAAGTATTCCCACGGGCTCACCTTCCAAAGTACCTGGACTTGGGCGCGCAACCTGGCGGACACCGAATCGTGGCCCGGTTCCGGCTTTTCTGGGGAAATTACGGGCGACGCGATGAACCAATACAACCTAAGAGGAGACTACGGCAATCTCGGTGGCACCCGCAAACATCGCTGGATCACGACCATGGTCGACGAGCTTCCGATTGGGAAAGGGCGCTTCCTCCTGGGCAACGCCAATGGGGTGCTGAACGGGATCGTCGGCGGCTGGCGGCTGAGCACGATTCTCTTAGTGCAGACTGGCCCCTTCGCGACTCCGTTCATTCAATTTAATTCCTCCGGGAACGCCAATAATGGCTTTAACCGGCCTGACCTTGCGGGCAATCCCAACAACGTTTCCCACACTCGCACGCAGTGGTGGAATCCGAACTTATTCTCCTGTCCCGGCTTTGCCCCAGGAACTGGCTTGTCCAACAACACGCTTAATTGCCCAAGCCTCGCCAACGGCGGCGTCGTTGGCCGTTTTGGCAACGCCGCCGTGGGGTCGCTCGTTGGCCCCGGAACCATTAACCTCTCTCTGGGGCTCGCTAAAGACTTCCAGCTCACGGAGAGGTTTAAGTTGAAGTTCGAGAGCAGCTTCACCAATCTCCCCAACCACCCAAATTTCGATGATCCGCGCCAAAATCTGACTGAGTGTGCGGGATCGCCTTGCCAAGGCACATTCGGAGAAGTTCTCGCCTCTCGCATCGGTGACGCCGGAGGGAACCGCGTCGGGCAGTTCGCGCTGAGAATTGAGTTCTGATCTGAACGGAAGTCTTGAACTAAGTCTGTGTGCTGGCCGCCGCCTGATAAAGTGGTGGCCAGTGTTTTCATCGATTGAAATGGCGAGGTTTCGTATGATATTGTACAGGTTTCCAGCCGTGCTATTTCTTCTCCCTTTGCTCGCCGGGTCTTTCCTCGGTCAAGCCCAGAGCACAGGCCAGGCCAAACCTCGCGTGATCGTGGTCGGCGTCAATGGCATGGAGATGGACGTGATTCGCCCGCTGATCCTGAAGGGCGACCTTCCGAACCTGGCAAGGATTATCAAGCATGGCGTCCATGGCAAGCTACGCACTGTCGACGCACCCAACTGCCCCCGGGTCTACTCGACCATGTTCACGAGCACGCAGCCGGCCGAGCACGGCGTTACTGGTTTTGTGGTCGGCGGAATCACCGCCAACACGAACATGTTGAAGCAGGAACCCTTCTGGTCCGTTCTTTCGAAGAATGGAGTTACCGTCGGCCTGGCCAATGTTCCGGCGACTTTTCCCGTCCTGTCGGTGAACGGATACATGATCAGCGGTATGCTCACCCGCGGCAAAAATTGCGAAGACGGCATTCTCTGCGCTCCGAAGCTTTCAGAAGTTCAAGGTGGCGATGCGGTATATCCCGTCGCCATGAAAGCAGAACTGCTGAAGAACGTCGGCGATTTTTACATCGATTGCGAGCGCATGCCCTCGGCGGCAGATTTGAACGGCCACGAGACCGACGTCATTGATGCCTGGCTGAAGAAAGTACAGCTGATCCGTGACCAGCAGACACAACTATTCGACTACCTATTGACCAACCATTCCACCGATTTCACCTGGCTGGCGCAATCTTGCGAAGACCGCACCGGCCACTGGCTCTATCCCATCGCGCCCTACAATGTCGGCTATAACCCCAAGGTGAATAGCATTCGGAACGATGCCTTTCCTAACCAGTACATCGCCTTCGATAAGGTGCTAGGCACAATCCTGAAGCATGCAGACGAGAATACGTATGTCTTTATCGTTTCGGACCATGGCATCAAGCCGTTGCGCGAATTTGAAGAGACCGATCCTCACGCGCACATGGATCACGAGAAAACGACTCCAGTGATCGCCAAGCACGATTTCGCCGACGGCGATGATGTGCCCGGTTCGTTCTTCGCCATGGGGCCGGGGATCAAGCACGGCCTGCGCCTGATGGGATTCGAGGCCTCCGTTTACGACATTGCACCGACGGTTTTATACGTTTACGGCATTGAGCAACCGAAACAGATGCGCGGGCATGTGTTGAAGGAGATCTTCGACGGTTCAAAGGAAAACGTCGCGCAGAAATAACCGCCGCACTGGCAGGCAATAAACCGCTTCACGGTCGTAAATCTTTCCGCAGAGTGTTTGCCCGCTTCTCCGCTTGTTCTGCTTTTTCCTTCTCTCCCAAGGCAGCATAGCTCTGCGCGAGTAGGTCGAATATTTCAGGATTGCTGGATTGCGGAGTCGCCATCGCCTCTAACTGCCTTACGGCTTCGAGGACTTTCCCCGACGCAAGTTGCACTTTTGCCTTCCCGAGCTGAGCTTCCCCGTTTTCCGGTTGAAGCAACAGTGCGGCTTCGAACTCGTCTTCCGCAGCCTTCAGATTCTTCAGCTTGAGATCAACCTTGCCGAGCAGCAAGCGCGCGTCAAAGTGGGCGGGATTGAGCGTCAGACTTGCTTCTAACGCCTCCTTGGCGCCGGCGAGATCTCCATTCCCGTCCTTGGCTCTACCTTCGTCGAAGGCAAACGTCGAGTCGCTCGGGCGCAACTGATGCGCCAGACTTAAATAGCGCGCTGCTTTCGGGTAGTCTTTCATCTGCAATTCCAGTTGTCCTAACTGACCGAGCGCCGCGTCCGACTGAGGATCGAGATCCACAACCTTCTCGAGGGCAGCACGAGCGTCGCCGGATCGCCCGTCCTCGGACGCGATCATCGCCTCGTGCAGAAGGTTCTGCTCCTCGACCTTGTCCTTCGGATCAGGCAACAACGATGGTTCCGACACGTTGGTCGAAGTTTCAGCGTCCGCGCGAGTCAAGTAGCCCAACGCCTTCAGTTCATCGATCGTGCTTTGGGGAACTGACCGAGCGAAGGGTGAAGTCGCGGAGATTTTCGTGCGCTGATCCGCCAACAGAGCGCGGAACTTCTGGACACGTGTGTCCCAGGGCGCGTAGCTATTCGTTCCTTCGTGCGGATCGCGGACGAGGTCATACAGTTCAGGGCGGGGTGCTTCGATGAATTTAAGGCCGTCCGCGCGAATGGAGCGCAGCGGCGCCCAGCCGAAACGCAAGGGATAGTCGGTCTCTCCGAATACGATCCGGCCGCTGTCTTGCCCAGCAGAAAAATAAGGTCGCAGCGACTCGCCGTCCAGACGCGTTGGCGGAGAAACGTGCATCAGATCAAGGACGGTCGGAAGGATATCCAAGGTCCGCACTTGCGCTTCCACGACCCTCCCCGCAGTCCGCTGATTCGGAACTTTCAAGATCAAAGGCACGTGCGTGGTCGAATCATAGAGAAAGATGCCGTGCGTCTTTTCGTGATGTTCTCCTAGTCCCTCGCCGTGATCTCCTACCACCACGATGATGGAATCGTCATACCAGGCATGTTTTTTCAGGAATGAAACAAAACCAGCCAAAACCGAATCCGCATAAGCGATCTCGCCATCGTAAAGGCGCTCTTTGTAGATTTCCGAATAAGGTGGAGGAGGTTCGTAAGGATCATGAGGATCGTAAAGATGGATCCAAACGAAACGCGGGGACGCGGGATGCGTGTTCAACCAGCCAGTCGCATGTTGAACGACATCTTCTCCCCGCCGCTCCAGCCGGCCCCACCGCGATTTGGTCTGGGCCGGGTGCGGGAAATTATCATAAAAATCAAATCCTCGGTCCAACCCAGGCGCGAATTCTTTGCTGTCTAGAACGATAGAGCCGATAAATGCTGCCGTTTCGTAGCCTTGCTTTTTGAGCAACTCAGCCAGAGTCTGATTCTTGCCTGCCAAAGGTACGGCGAAGTCCGTCACGCCGTGCGTGCTCGGTAGCAGTCCGGTCAGGATTGAGGTGTGTGACGTATTAGTGATCGGACTGGGCGTGAAAGCTTCCGCAAAAAGGATGCCCTCTTTGGCCAGCGCATCCAGCGCTGGCGTTTTGATGCGATCGTATCCGTAGCAGTGAACATGGTCCGCCCGCAGGGTATCAATCGTTATCAGGAAAACGTTGGGAGGAGTCTGCGAGTCTCTCTGGGTTTGGCCTGCGAGGCAGGTCGCCACGATTGCCCACAAAATTCGCAGCGTTTTGACGGCCCGCATAGTCATCAGCGTAGCACGTAGCGGTTCTTGCCATGTCGGGAAATGAGCGTCGGAAATTTTCTCTATCACAACACAAAAGACTAACGAGAAGAGTCACGGCCTAGTGCTGCACAGCGACGAACGATGGCTCAGGCAAACACTGAGTACCCTTCATTGACCAGGACCGATTATTGGCAGGATTTGCATGTACGATGGGGTCGCACGGGAAAGAGACGAAATAGTGGCCAATCTCTCGTGCGCATTGGGTCTCGATCAATTGATCTTAAACAAGCCCTAATATCAGGTAGAGGGAAGCTACAATTGTGAATGTCATCATTCGCCTCCCAGTTCGACGAACTTAGTGTCGCGTTCCGTCCCCTTCTGCTGTTTCAACGCCAGAATCTCGTCAATCTTGCCCAGCACGAATACGGCGCGGCGGCGATTGAACTTCGGCGGCATGGGCGGGTTCCTAGTAATTAAGCTCGTCAAGCCAACCAAGACTGTCTGCTCCTGGACGCCGCACCAGAGCGGCGTCGATCATTTGCTGTTTTCCAAGACAAAGGCCCACATACGGACAGGTGCTGCAAGGGTTTTGGGGAAAGCGGATGCCACTGTGCGGCAGAAAGTCTGCCGACTCGATGCGGCGGATCGTGCTTTCAACCAAGTGACCGAATTCCTGACGCTGTTCGTCAGTGATTGTGGTGCGCAGGTATTGAACCTCGACCAGACTCTTGCGGACAAAAACCACCTGGGCAAGTTCTGCAATACCCGTCATCCACGAGTAGCAGACCAGTTGGGGATCTAGAGCCAGCAGTCCCTCAGGCTGTTCCGGATATCGTGTCGAAGATGTTTTCCACTCCAGCAGACAACGCTGGCCATCAAGTTTTCCAATAGCGTCGACATAGGCGACGAAGTCGTTGCTGCCAGCAACCGGCCGGATGAATTTGACCTGCAGATTTCGTCGAGGCTGGCAGACTTGGACGCGATTATCCTGGCAGAACCGGGTCAATAGTGTGATTCCTTGCCGCAGCATGCGATCCCAAGAGTCTCGGTGGGAGTAGTGCAGTCCTTGGCTCTGGCACCCGGACCACTCGGCGAACAGCACAGCTCCAGGATCTTCCCGGCGAAAGAGCGCACCCAGTGCCTGTTCGAAGGCGCGCCCGAACAGCATTGCCGCCCGCGTGTCTTTTTCCCTCCAGCCATCAAGATAGCGATGCCGATAACGCCGCGGACAGGTGAGGTATTGGCTGATCTGTGTGTAGCTGTAGGTCATGTCATGCAACCTGGGGATTGTCCAGATTGGCGGGTGAAAGTTCTTCCCAACGCCCGGCGGGAGCAAATCCATCGAATCGGAGCAATGCAGCGCCGTTGAAGACGATGCGGCTGATCTTGAGGACGCCCTTCAGCCCCACGAGCTGCCGCTCGTCCACCTCGTCTCGTCCGAGTAACTCGGTGTCGTAGCCAAAGTCGCGCAGGAACCAGTTCAGCTTCCAAAGGGCTTTCGGACTGCAATACAGGCGACTCGACAAGATGTGTCCCGAAAACCGGCTAGGCTCAAGAATGGCCAGATTAAGCGTGTAGTACGGCTTTTGGGCCTGTCGACGAAACTGGACCCGTTGGACGCGAACCAGGAAGACTCCGTCAGGGATCTGGTCCGAGGCGCAGCGATCCGCGGCATGGAGACCCGTAATTTGGCGTCTCATGCGGCACCTTCTTTCTGGGCTGGGTAGCTGTTGAGCTGACAGAGCAGGGCATTGCGGTCTTTCTCCGCCCAGTCCGCCAAGTGCGTTACGAAGTTTTCTACCCGTTCGCGGGTTGCGTCGCGAAGCGTCTTAACGCCGCAGAAGTCGGTCGCATAAGACTTGACCAGAGTGGCATCCAACTGGTGCTGGCGAATGAGCTGGTAGAGGCGATCTCGAACCTTCGGACCACCGTGGTTTCCGTTGCCACGGGCGGGCTGTGGTGGAAGCTTGTTCGATTCTCCGGAGGATTGCGGCGGCTCGACGGACGACCCGATTTCCTCGACCGAGCAGATGCCGATCCCGTAGGCTTTTCGCAGGGCGCGGTTCACGGCGCGGGTTTCCGCCACGCGCATTTCGGCACCGTGAACAAGGAAAGAAACGTTGGAGGGATCAGCGTCGCAGTATCCAACGAAGCCTTTGCAAGTGGGCGAGGTAAATACTGTAGCCCGGAATGCAAAACGCGACCCGCTAACATCACAGAACTCTTTCAGAGACTGTATTCGCATTCCCTGACAATGTTTGCGGTTAGCAACTCGCAGCAGCCCCGAATTACTGACATACCATCTACCGTCTATGAGCAGAACATCGCCAGCAGCAACGGACAAGCGGTGGCGTTTCAAAAGTTCGAGAAGGCAGTCGCGCAAAGGTTTTTTTAGGCTTCCCCACATTAGTTTCGCCGATCGTAAGTCCTGCTGAAACCTTCGATTCTTGCGCATCGTTGCTCCTTTCTGTGCTTGCCGCTAAGCATATGCTTAGCGGCAAGCACTGTCAAGCAAGTTCTTGCTTTGTCTTTAGTCGGCGGGTTAAGTTCAAGATTGCAATGGCGAAGAAACAAAAAGATCCTCATGCGGTATATCTCGGGCGGTTGGGCGGGAAAGCGCGCAGGAAAAAATTGACTGGAGAGCAGCGTCGGCAGATTGCAAAGACGGCAGCAGAAGCGAGATGGGCCAAACAGAAGGGGACGTCATCTGAGGCAGGAACCACGAAAAAAGGACAGTGAAGATGTCGTAGACTAAAATCGATCGCTAATTATGTATGCGACACGCCGCAAAAACGGAAAGCGAGCATTAGCTGCTGCAGAGTCCGCAAAGCTCGCCAACGACTTAGAGGCAATACCAAGAGCGGAGGCGTTAGACAGACTTCTTCGCGCGGAAGCTGCAACGGAGCGAAGTCTCAACCGGGCAAACGACCGACTGGAGCGCCTGCAGCGGCGGCGCAAAGGGGAAACGTTCCTCCTCCGCTACGCGTGTCCATTTGACCCGAAGAAACGGCAGAAAGAGGTTCGTTCCGCGGCAGGGTTGAATTTACGAAACGAACCCAAGAACTCATGCGTTTTCAACAAGAATCGGTCGCATATGTCGTGACAGAGCGGAAGACCCGCCAGCCCCTATTGTGCCCGCTGACGGCACGTGCGATCGATTCTCGCGGGCAGAAACCGCGTACGACCGTCGCTTCTATCGGGCGCTGGCAGCCTTGTTAGCATTAAAGCGCCAAGAATGATTTTGCAATTCTGTCTTGGGAGTTCAGTTCTAATGAAATTGCAAAACGAACCCGAGAAACTAAATTGCGAGGAGGCGGCGGCGGTCTCCACCAGAAGCGCTATCAATAATTATGACCTGCTTGGGCAATGGCGTCTGTGCCGAAACAGGTGCCTCCGGTTTCTGCCTTTGAGTCACGCCGCCTTGCGCGTTTTCGTCGCCGTCTTTCGCCCGGTGCGTCGCTTTTTTCGAGATGCTGCCGCAGTTTTTCTCGCTTTGGGTGCCGCTTTAGCCGAAGATAGCAATTCCAGCTTGGGCTGTTTCGAAGGTCGATGGTGGCCATGATTCAGAGGCTGGATGCGAGCGGCCTCTTCTTCTGCACGCAGCTGAGCGTCTCTATCTTTTTGGTGCTCGTCCTCAAGGTATTCCGGAATCGTTTTCGTCGTCATAGCCGGAGTGTGGCAGAACTATCCCCGTCGAAGCTGTCCAATTTTGGCCACTTCGTGACAATTCATGGGAAGGATTTGTCAGCCTTTCGTAACCTGATCAGGCATATGTTTTCGGCGCGCAAAATGCGCCGTTGATTGGAGGCGGGGGAAGCGAAGCGGATTCGTGCGCCGAAGTGGGTCGTTCTTGGGGTTGATACGTAGCGCCCGCCCCCGAGTGCCAAAGTGACGTCAGAGAATCGAAGTACATCCGCTAACCAAACGCATGAACACGCTCCCGGGCAGAGGTCCGGCTAATTTACTTCTCGAACACTTTTTCGATCTGCCCGACCTTTTTCTCAACTTTGCCGGTGTTTTTTTCGACGTTGCCTTCGGCCTCTAAGTTAGAATTGTTCGTAACTTTGCCTGCCGTCTCTTTGATTTTGCCTTTCACTTCATGGGCAGTGCCTTTAATCTCGTTCTGAGTACTTAGGTTCATCTGTTTTCTCCTCAGTTGTTGAATAACATTCAGTCCGCATGTGATCGGACCGCTTCGATCTTCTTGAGCGACGGTTGGTGGAGTCGCGTGCGACCGTCGTCATCCCACTTGACGACCGCGTCCTCTTCGTTAGCTCGCTCAACTGTGCCGATTTCTCCAGTTGGCTTTCCGAAGTTGCCCAAACCCTCGACCCGATCACCGGGAGTCAACTCCTCGCCGGTGGCAGAGGACTGGGAGAGTGGTGGCCGCTTGGCACGGTCTGAGTCAGGGGTCGCCCCAGCGTGTGACAGGGGTGGTTGGGGAGCTTTACGAAGTTTGGGCATCGGCTTTTTGGTGATATGGGTCATATTCCATAGTTTCTTTCCACGAGGCAAAAGCAGCGTCCTTCGCTGCGACTGTCATTTCCTCGGTAGATACAGCATAGGCTGGGAAGGAATTGTCCGGCTGGTCCAAACTGCACAGTTCTGACAATTGATTTTGGCTAAATGCCGTAGCTCAGTGTTGCTGGGTTGATTGCAAACAGCGCAGCGGAAGGTCCAGAACGCTGACGCGGAGATTCGTGGAGCGTACGGGTTTGACGGCAGCGAGACCGCCAGTCTCGCACAACAAACGTGGCTACGCCCGCGGCGAACATTGCCACTGTGGTGACCGTTTTCTTAAGCTTCCCGGCAATGCAGCGATGGATCGTCAAGGACTTTCCTCAGGCAGGGTCCCTCCAGCCCGCCGGACTCTACATCGATATGCCAATCTTCTGTCAGGACCAGCGATTGATTCAAATCGTAATATGCGATGTGCAGCGCCGGGCCGTTCAATGAAAGGTTTGCGTGCGCGTTGTAGCCAACATCAACTTTCTCGTCGTTGGGATAGCGCCGGTTATCCCAAGCGAGCCATCTACAATCCAGAATGTTCGGAGCCGCGCCGCGCTCGACGGGCATGCCGCCGTGGCCCATACATCGCCCGTACGCCTCAACGCCCTCGTTGACGCCGAACTTCTCATAGATCGCGAGCCTGTGCTCGTGGCCCCAGAACCAAATAACCGGCCGGTGAATCACCTTCGCCAATTGCTTCGCCGGAATTTGATACCAAGCCTCAAACGCGGAGTGCGGCCCGTGATGCGACAGCAGAATCAATCCGCGTTTGTCTCCGTCCGGATTCACGGAGGACTTTCAGCCAGGCGAGCAGGGGCTCGGGAATAGCGCACCCGGGCTTGAACCACGTCGTCTTGCGCAGCCATTTGCTCCGCCGCAGCACTGGCACCTTCCCCCAGTCAAAACGAGTGGAATTGTAGCCTGTGTCCAACCCAATGATGCGCCAGTGCTTATTTTCGAGGCAAAAGAAGCTCGCCCACTGTCCCACTCCCCATTCGCTGCCACGTTGTTTCAATCCCATCCGCGGCAGAACCATTCTCCAGTAGCCGTTTCCGTCAGCGTACATTTCGTGATTGCCATTGAGTGCGAAGCTGCCTTTCGCGCCCATCGGCCACTTTACCGGGGCATAGTCCCAGAAACAAAGCTCCTGAGACAGCTGACCCCGGACGCCCCCTAAATCCCCGGAGAACAAACGGCCGACCGTTACGATCTGGCGTCACGGTGCAAGTTTTTCGAGGCGCTTGATTCGCTCGGCTAGTCTCTCGGCAGCGCGTTTGGTCTTCTCGGATTCCGACAGCAAGCGGGCGGCCTCGACCCGCAATTCATCAATCTGCCTACGTAACGAATCGGAAGTCTCTCTTTGCGGCATCAGAGGCACAATATTCCGGGAGCTTTTCTCTTTGTTCCGTCCGTGCAATATGAAATCGCCGCTGCTAAATCCGGATTCCATTTCCCATGCGTACTCCGGGTAGTCTCGTTTTGCTCCGTGCATTGCCTCACGGGCATTGTTCTGGCTCATTGCGGTCGCTTGCTGGGGACTGCGGACAAGGCGAAGCCGGAAAGAATCGCTCTTGGCAGCTCCTTCGGTTTGCAACCATACGTCCATGAACGAATTCTCTCACCAACGTCAAGGCCAGAATGGGGTGGTGGCCCTCATTAACGACTGGCGTTCTCCAAAATACAGCATTTTTCGTATTTTAAAGCTCACTGCCACTCTGTTTTTACTTCAATGTATAGGCATCTTTCCTTTGAATAGAGGAGTGAAAAATGAAATCACCTAACTGGCTGTTGCTCTGTGTAGCACTGGCCGTTCTCAGCACGTCCGCAATCGCCAAATCGAAGAGTGACATCAGGGACGTTACAGGTTGTTTGTCAAAAGGAGACAGCGCTAGCGAATTCGTGCTTAACGGAGATGACGGGAGTACGTGGGAAGTAAAGAGCAGCCGAGTGAGCCTCGGAAAGCACGTTGGTCATACGGTGACTGTGACAGGCGTTGTTTCACACGCGATGATGCACAACATGAAAGAAGGCGCGAAGGATGTGGCCAAGGATACCGGCGCTACCAAGAGCAATACGGAGCACGGGCATTTGAAGGTCACAAACGTAAAAATGGTAACCGCCTCTTGTCGGAAGTAGCGCGCGATGTTCTGCAACTGTCCCCAAGCTTCGACCCGATTGGTTTTCCTGTTCGCTTGTCTGCTTCAACCAGCCGCATCTTCTGCGGACACGGTGGCGGTCCGATACCAAGAAGGCGTGTCGCACGGCTTCCTGGTGCTGCGGGCGCAAGACGGCAAGCCCATCGCCGATGGCGACTCGACACAGGTAGCGCGGGGCGACCGCGTTACAAGCCACATGCGGTTCCGATTTAAGGACGGTTCGATCTACGAGGAAAACGACCGTATTCTCGCAGCACGGCGCTATTGCGAAATCGTGACTAGCTCATGTACCAACCACCATTAACGGACAGGGTCTGCCCCGTCATGTATTCGTTCATCGCCAGCATCACAGCTACAGAGGCAACGTCATCCACCGACCCAAAGTGCCCCACATTGGGATTAAAGAGGGACTCGCGTTCGGGTTGCTGGTTACCATGTCCGTCTCGATGAGTGCGGGAGCGATGGCGTTGACGGTGATGCCATCTCGAACGAATGCTGAAGCGCAGGAATGGGTTAGTCCGATGATTCCGGCCTTCGAAGCGGCGTAGTGCGCTCCAACAGCGCCTCCGGTCTGTGCGGCCACTGAAGACAGGTTGATGATGCGACCCCACTTCCGTTGTCGCATTCTCCCGATGACGGCTTGGGTCACGAGGAAGACGGACTTCAGGTTCACACTGAGCATCTCGTCCCACTCGGACTCGCCAATCTCCTCAAATCTTCGGGGATGAGCGATTGCCGCATTGTTCACGAGGATGTCGATCCCGCCAAGATGGGCCTCAACATCTGCGATCATGCGTTTCACGTCGGCAGCGACTGACACATCGGCCTGAACCGCGATTGCCTTTCTTCCCGTTCCGGTGATTTCGGCACAAACCGCCTTCGCAGCGTCGACTCTTTCACGATAGTTCACCGCAATATCGGCTCCAGCCCTAGCCAACGCGATGGCGATGGCTGCCCCGATGCCTCGACTGCCGCCAGTGATCAGAGCAACTCGATTCTTTACGTCTTTCATGCCGTCATTGTAGTCGTGGTCCACATTGACGCCCATTTCTGGCTTAATGATCAGCTCAATCGCAGCCGTATTCATGGTAGCTTCGGAACGATGCTCCATAGAGCCATAACAGCGCAAAACCAAACCGTCGAGCGTCTGAAGTCACTCTTCCACGGGGAACCGATCCCCTTCACCCTAGTCGGCTCTGCTGCATGTCGCGAGTACGGTCTCTCCCGAGATGCCAAGGACTTGGACTTCGTCGTCAACGGACATGCGCAGGCGATGATCATCCTGACCAGATCAGGCGAGTACAAACCCGTTCTCGATTCTCCCGATCCTTAGGGGGCGCACTTGTACTCAACTCGACTCCAAGACAGCAGTGAAGATTGACTTTCTGACAGGTGGTATCGGGTTGGGACGATAAGCAGTCTGCGAAAATGTATCCGGCCTCTAGTGGAGAATGGTCTCCGGGCGCATGATGATGATCCGCACGTGCCTGTCCTTAATAATCGCGACGGTCACGAAAGACCTTGTTACGACCCAGGTTCTCAGGCACGTCGTTTGACTGTATTTTCGTCCTTCCTTTCCTCTGCAGACTTCCGAGAAGCGAATTTTCAAGTCACTTCGTCTAGCTGGAGCAGCGAACTGCTGGGTGCGTCGGCCGATAGTCGTTCCCGCTCGACAGCACTGCCCAACTGATCCTGGCCAACTTGTTGGCGGTCGCCACGATCACGACATTGCGGGCTGCTCTCGTTTCCAGACCGCTCATCCACTTTCCCAGACACGATCCTTCGCGTTTGACGCGCAGCACCGCAGCTCTGGCTCCGTGGATGAACATCTTGCGCAGATAAGGATTGCCACGCTTACTGATCCCCAGCAGTTTCGGCTTTCCTCCGGTGGACCATTGCCGGGGCACCAGCCCCAGCCAGGCCGCAAACTGTCGCCCCTTGTGAAAGGCGGATCCATTGCCGATCGCCGATACCACGGCTGTCGCCACCAGCGGCCCCACTCCTGGAATCTGCTGCAGCCGAACGCAGGTTGCGTCGCTGTTCGCGATCTTCTCCAGATCTTCACTTAAGCTCTCGATCTGCAGCTGCAGATGTTTCCACTCCTGCCAAAGAAAATCCAATAGGCGGCGCATGCGAGCCGTCAGTCTCTCGTCGGCGTTCTCCAGAATCTCCGGCATTTGCCGGCGCAGGCTGGCCGGTCCTTTCCGGAAGCTGATCCCGCGCTCCAACAGGAAAGCTCGAATCTGATTGATGACACTGGTGCGTCGCGAAACCAGCCGCTCCCGCACCCGATGCAGAGCTTGCAGGTCGAGTTGGTCTTCGGTCTTGATGGGCACGAAACGCATGTTCTCACGCTCTACCGCCTCGGCAATCGCTTCTGCATCGCAATAGTCGTTCTTGTTCGACTTCACGAACGGCCGCACAAACTGCGCCGGAATCAATCGCACCTCGTGCCCTTGTTCGCGCAACGCTCGCCCCAGAAAATGCGATCCCACACCGGCTTCCCTCCCCATCAGGCAGGAAGGCAGATTCGCCGTGTAGTTCAACAGTTGTTGTCGAGAAAACTTCTTGCGGATTACAACTTGCGAGTGGGCGCCCAGAGCGACTAGGTGGAAGGTGGTCTTGCCCAAATCGATACCAATGGACTTAATTTGCATGGCGATCCTCCGTCTGGCTGTTGCCAAGTCCAATCATCACTCCGATTGGCCTCGGCTACTCAGCGGCGGACCATCTCATTATCGCCGTTACACTCAATGACCAGCGGTCAGAACGTGCTATGGCCTTCCATGAGAAGGCCGGTCGGAGTCAAGAGGGTTCTTTTGGTTTTTCATTGGACAAGGTTTTTCTCCGGCCGAGCCGCCACTGTCGCCACCCTTCCATCCGCACTCTTCAGTGAGCGATTTTGTTCGCTCGGTGCAAGTTGGGTGTTCTTGTTTCAGCCGGTGCTGCCACCTGATTTTCGACCTCTATTTCCATCTCCAGGATGGAAGTTGGGCCAGGCCATAGACGCAGTCACCGGAACTCGGCGTTGGGCTTTTGTTTTTTCCTTCCTAAGACGATTTTGACTTTACGCTGCCACCGGCATCGCGATCCGGTGGCTGTTGCGCAACGGTTCGTACGCTTCTCCGCTCACCCACAGTCGATGCAGCAACACGGCTAACTTTCGCGCCGTAGCAATCACCGCCCGTTTCTTCCCATTTTTTCCGCCGCGTTCGGCCAGTTTCAGACCCCAGCGCCGCAGATCGCTGTCCGCGCCAAACGGTCCCAGAATATGGTGCGCTCCCTGCACTAGCAGGGTTCGCAGATACGGATCGCCTTCTTTGCTGATGTGCAGCTGCGGCTCGCTTTGCCCCGAGTTCCGCCGTCCCGGCTGCAATCCCACATAGCAGCCCACGTCGCGGCTCTTGCGAAAACGATGTGGATCTTCCAGCGTCAGCAGGTAGGTGAGCGCGATCAGCGTGCCCACTCCCTTCACCTGTTCCAGCCGCGCTACCTGCGGATAACTTTCCTTGGCGATCGTCTCGATCTGCTGGTTGTATTGGTAAATCCGCTCGCTGAGCGATTCGATGGCCGCCAGCAACGGCTCCAGTGCGCTTTGCAGTTCCGGGCTCAGCCCCTGGGCTTTCTCGGGATTCAGGTTGCGCGGATTGCAGCCCCGCAACCGCTCCCCGTAAGACTTGGTCAGTCCCCGTGCCGTATTGATCAGCGCCGTCCGTGAGCGCACCAGTCCGGCTCGCGCTCGGATCACCGTCAGATCGGCTTGCGCTTTTGCGCTACGATGCTTCACTGGACATAACAACTGGGGATCGATTCGCGCCAACCGGGCCAGCGTCCGCGCATCCAGCCGATCGTCCTTCTTCCGACGTTCCCCGATCAACCGCACATTGCGCGCATGGGCCACGATCACCTCGTGTCCCAGTTCGCTCAACAAGCGGCTCAACCAAGGCGAATGCATTCCGGTCTCCAGCGCGATCCGGCAGCGCGGCATGCTTCCGAACACCTCTCGCATCGCCTTCGGGGTCGTGCCCATTTTCTGTTCCAGCAGCACTTCACCCACTTCGTCTAGCAGGCAGTACCAACTTGATCGATCGCCCAAATCCAAACCAATCGTCAGCTTCTGTTGGGAAAAATTCTTCGTCGCCTTTGCCGCAGCGGTGCTAATCTTCTTCATTGCCGGTCTCCTTTATCTCTTGCGCTTCAAGCGCGTCGATAACTTGGGAGCGTACAGCATCCCGTCGGAGACCGGCCTTCTCATCCCATCTGATTACAACATCAGTTGAGCGCCTGTATCAGTGTGTGCGCCATCCAGACGGCTACCTCCCTGCTGATCTTCGCCCCTGCGACTCTTTAGCGCTGTCTTTGGGCAAAAGATAGGCCTTGGATGCTATCGTTGCAGGGGAGGACAGAGAATGGCATTTCCTAATGATGATCCCACGGTCCAGCAGGGTGACCGTTCAATACAACTGATTGACTGGTTGGTGGGACGATTGGAAGAGTGTCTCGGTGAGGTTCTACCGCTCCAGACGGATGATCTTTTGAAAGACTATGCGAAGGATGCTCGTAACAGCATGGCATCAGCAATCGAGCAGCTGAGCCTTGCACGCGCTAAAAAAGAGAAGCAACTCGGGGGCCGCACCAGCTAGAGACGCGCACACTACACGGACAGTGCTTTCACTGCCAATTGCGGTTTTGAGTGTAATGGCCTCTGATTACATCAGCAATAGAGCTGGGTGACCTGCGGGGTGGGAAAAGCCGCTTTCGCATTACTTGCAGACGAGAGTCGTCGATGGGAACGAGTGTCCGCGGACAGTGCTGGAGTTACCGATCATCGCCGGCGTGGGGGTCGCATTCAGGCAAGTCGCCAGCCCTTGGGTTGGAGCTTGGTTGCTGATGGTGGTATTCCCCGGATCGGAGGTTGACCATACGCCTGCAAAATCCGGTGTTAGGGGGCAGTTTCCCTTCACTGTGGATGCGAGCGAAAACTGTGCCTGATTTCCGGGCTCAGCCGCATTATGGTCAGCCGTCGCGTTCGGCGGAGTGATACGCGTAGTGATCATGCACGTGTCGGTGGAACTGTAACCACAAGCGGCCATTAACCCACACAAGAGCAACAGAAGTAAGAGCCGAGGCCTAGGCCCTTTACGCATACTGAGAACTCCACTCCTGCGAGTGTACCGCAGGTTGCCGTTGCGTTTCATTGACGTTGCGACCGGGGGTTTGAGTGTAATCGCCGATTACACTCATTGAGAATTGGCCGACCCGGTCAATGAGTACTATGGCGATATTACTTCAATTGACAAGTGGATATGGAAGCGCAAGATTGCGTCAAACAGATGGTTACTCGCCTGGAACTTCTTTACCACAAAGATTTCGTCTTTCGTACCCAAGATCTCACGCAATTGGAGCAGCTGCTTCGGCAGGAAGGCTATAGGTCAGAAGCTGCAAGAGTCTCGAGGCTGCAATAAACAAAACTCATTTCAGGATGCTCGCCGAGCTGAGCTCGGCCTGAACCCATGGATGGCGGTTGCGTTCCGGCCATGAAGGCACCTCGACGAGTTTCGCTAAGGGTACGACTCCTATGATAGTTGACATTAACCGGCCATTACACTCAAAACGCTAAGGAACATTAACCTCGACCTCGCCTTCAACCTCGACTAGACCGACAGTTGAGTTCCTGCTTACTTTAAGCCATCGACCACGTAGAGGTCGGAGAGCACGCGCAAGGTGGAGTAGGCATAAGACTTGCCGTCTGCGCTGAATTTGAGGACGGGAATGCTTTGCGCACCAGCCGGATCCGCGGGAAGGATTTCCTTCCAGGGCTCACGGTGGCCGGTCGCGAGATCGACGCGCGTGATCTTGAGGGGAATACCGCGAGTGCGCAAGAGCACACTCTTGCCGCCGTCAAAAAAGCCAACGATGCGTTCGTCAGGGCTAACCGCCAGGCTGAATTTTTGTGCCTCCCCTCCAGCAATCGGGTAGAGCCAACGCTGGCGCCTGGCGTCAATAGCGAGAAGGGATTTGCCGTCTGGGGTAATGAGAGCTCCCGTAATGCCCTCAGGAGTCAGCACGCGCGGCGCACCACCTTGCAGATCCTGCAGGTAGGTACGGGCCGCGTGACCCGCTTCCTCTGCTACAGAGAAGATGACCGACTTGCCGTCGGGCAACCAGGCAGCGCCGAAGTGATCGGTTTTGTCATCGGTGAGTTGCCTGCTCTCACCGACACCGGTGGGAAGGAGCACGAGCTTGCGCGGCGAGCCCGCGTCGGCGAGCACCCATTGACCGTCGGGAGAAAGCGCGGCCTGGCCACCTTCGCCGAGACGAATCGCAGGGGAGCCGTCCGTCTTCCTTAGAAAAACGCTGTAGTTTGTGCCTACGGCTTCACCGGTCTCCGAGAAGACGATGTTCTTACCGTCGGGAGACATGTCGCTCACTAGGGACCAGTCAAACCAGGAGAGGCTGCGCTCGCGCGATTCGCCGGGCGGAAGCGCCGAAATGCTGATGCGAGATTTGTCTGCGGTCAAGAGCACAAGGCCAGTGCGGCTGATGTCGTGGATGGTCAGCCCGCCGGGCGCACGGTAAATGAGCCGCTCTTTGCCGGAGAGATCCAGAGCATAGATCGAGCGTGCGGCTCCGGCGGGGACAGCGGAGAACCAGACTTCCTTGCCATTCGGAGCCCAAGCCAGTCCCTCGACGCTTGAGTAAAAGGAAGAACTGGACTTGCGATTTCCGTGCGGGTCGATGATGACGACCCGGCCGTCGTCGCCTCCAGGCACATGGTCCGCGATGGCAAGCCAGTCGCCAAATGGGGAAAAACGCACATGGCTGACCCAGCCTTGCGGCTCATAAATCGGTCTGCCAGCCGGAAATTCCAGATGAGCGATTCTGGTAGGGCTGAAACGAATAACCGCCAAGGACTGGCCATCGGGTGCCCAGTCCGCCCAAAACACGTCGTCGAGTACCTCACGTGGGGCGCCTCCAGCGAGCGGGACGCGTGCCAGAGTTCCGGTCTGAAGGAAGGCCGCTGTATCCGTGGGGTGCAAAGAGATTGCCATCTCGCCTTTCGAGGAGATAGACAGAATCTGGGCGGCGGGCAAGCCGACAGGCCGGGAGTCGGTGCTGTCGAATCGGGTAGTGAAGATTTCCTGGGGCTGGCCATCCCAGGCGGCGCCATAGATGATGGTCTGGCCATCCGGCCCAAAGCGAGCGGCCCAAATGGTGCCGCTGCGGAAGGTAACCTCGTGAAAGGTCGGGTTGGCGGCTGCTCCGCGGTGCGCGAACCGATAGATGGCAACCCAGGACGCGAGCAGCAGCAAGCCGCCGAGCAATGGCAGTAACCAGCGACGAGTGGCCGCCTCTTCCGGTATGGCACGCACGCTGCCACGGCTGGAGGTCGATATGTCAGTGAGGGCTTCGAGGTTGAAGACCACGTCGCGAGCGGACTGGAAGCGCTCAGCAGGACTTTTCTCAAGGCAGTGGCGGACGATGCGTTCCAGGGCGAGCGAGACATTGCGATTGGTCTCGGCAAGCTCGGACGGATCCTCTTTGAGTATCGCGCTCATGGTGTCGGCGGGGGAATCGCCGTGGAAAGCGCGCTTGCCGGAAAGCATCTCGTAGAGGATGGCGCCGAAGGCGAAGATGTCGGAGCGCGGATCGGCGGGTTTACCTCGAACTTGTTCGGGTGACATGTAGGCGACTGTGCCCATGACGGTGCCGGCGTCGGTGCCGACCTGCTGCGTGGGAGCGTCACCGGAGGCATCGCCGGCTTCGGGGCGGGTGAGCTTGGCGAGGCCGAAATCCAGGATCTTTACCCGACCGTCGTTGGTGACGAACAGGTTTTCCGGCTTCAGGTCGCGATGGACGATTCCCTTCTCATGGGCTGCGGCGAGGCCGCTTGCGATCTGCCGGGCGTAGTCGATAGCCTTGCGGGAGGAAAGGGGCCCGTTGCGGAGGCGGTCGCGCAACGTCTCGCCTTCTAAAAGTTCGGAGACCACATAGGGCGCGCCGTGATCGTCGCCAATATCGAAGATTGAAAGAATATTGGGGTGGTTGAGCGCGGCGGCGGCGCGTGCTTCCTGCGCGAAGCGCTGCAGGCGGTCTGGATCCGCAGAGAATGACGCTGGAAGAATCTTGATGGCGACGTCACGATTGAGGCGGGCGTCGCGGGCCCGGTACACTTCGCCCATTCCGCCTGCGCCGATCGAAGCAACGATTTCGTAGGGGCCGAGTCTGGTGCCGGAGGTAAGGGCCATGGGTGCGCGTAATTATAGCCTGCGCCGCAAGTTGCAGACCATATCGCCGGGTTCCATCTTGTCCGGTCCACGCACGAACATGACACCGAGATAATTCTCATTCAAACGATTCCCGTCGCGAATTGCCACCGCTGTGACTGCGGCCTATGACGAATGATACTGCCCTGTAGCCAAGAATCGACGGCCGTGGGGGAGTTCGGGAAGCAGGGTGAGCTTTGCAGCAGCGAACAGGAATCGTTACTCACCTGGGCTTCTACTCTGGAAGATTTTAGACGGAAGCGCCAGTTGCGTCACTTGTTGAAATCAGCGTCAGCACTCAAAACCCCACCCGGAGGGTCAATGAAATGGGGATGTTACGCCAAAGGTGCGCCGACTGGATTCGTGCTCAAACACCGCCCCTAGGCACGGATATCAATTCTGGGTCCATGACCTTGGGGAGGTTGGGATTCCGTCGCGCAGGCGTGGTTCGTTTCACAAAAAAGATCACATCAAATTCCTCTGGTACTACCTCAAGCAAGTACGTACTTGACGGAAGCAGCCCGTTATAGCCGGCACCGATGGTTCGCATCCGATGAGCAATACCGAGCCATCGATGAACCGCATCGTTGCTCCTTGCCCGCCTTACGTCTATCGCAAACAGCGGCAATCCCGTTTCCGCGAGTGCAGAATCCAGCGTATCGGGTGGGGCCGGCCCAACAACGAAATCTTGCAGCCAATCCCCCACTCCACTGACGGCTTGAAATGAACCTTCATAAAAAGAGAAGCCGCAAACTACCATCTCCTGACCATACATCCTTCGCAGAACACTGCCCATTCTCGAATTTGCCGTTGAGACATGGTCATTGTGCGCCCACAGCATCATCTTTGTTCCGGGCGGCTCGTTGTCCAAAATCCACTTGACGTTTTCAGCCATATAACGGTCCCGGAGGGCTGGAGAACGAGAATACAATTCCGCCGCTTGTTTTATGATCTCGAGGTTGTGACGAGCGAGAGCCCACTGTTTGTCTGAAGACGCCGCGACGTACTTGCGCCTGTGTTCATCGAAGAAATCCAGAAGAGACTTGATCCCTTCCGCAGTTTCAGCGTGTACTTTTCGGGGGCGGCGTCGGTACTCCCGCTCATCTGCTAACGGTGCGAGGACAATTTCGGCCGTTGGGCGCTCCTGGGGATCGACTTTCTCCAGGTATTCATCGACATTCGATACCGCGACTGGCGTCGTTTGCATGTCGAATCCCAAGAACTGCACTTTCTTATCGTGCGCGGGATCCTCATTGTACGCTCGCATCCAGCGGATCATGTCCAGCACTTCCTCTGTGTTCCACGTCCAGAAATACATCCCGGCGAGAGCCGCCGCGGGATCGCCTTTTCCGTTTAGAACATAGTCATTCACAGCGAGTGACTCCGGCCAGTTCGCTTCGATGGCGAATACTGTGAATCCTGTTTTTTCCACTAAGAATTCCAGCATCCGGTGCTTCATCAGGAAAAATTCTCGCGTGCCATGGGTCGCTTCACCCATAGCAACAATTCGGGCGTTGCCGACCACGGAGCCGAGTTGACTAATGTCGCTAAGCTCGGCCTCAGGGTTGGTTGTTTTCAAGGGAATCGCAGATGTTCGGAGCCACTCCACAATCTCTGTTGGCGCGTTGCTTGGAGGGGCACTCGCATTCGATTGACTCAGAACTCTCGTCGCCAAAACGCAGGAAACCGAGAGACTGAGGGCTAGAGAAACGCGACACCAGCTCTTTGCAGACATGCGCCCCTAATGCTACTACGCGAGGATTGACGTAACCAGGGGATATCGCTCATTGAGAATCGGCACGATCCGGGGTCAATGAGTGAAATGGGGAGTGGCTGTTGAAAAACTCCGGTTTCCTCCCAAACAGTCAAAATTTGAGGGATGGAAAATGTCTAGAAAACTAAGAAAGTCGCTTGTAGGGCTTCCTAGCGCGATTCTATTTTTGCGAATTTCGCGGGAAGGAGTTTTTCAACAGCCACGGGATATTACGCCAATTGACTTTCCGTAAACGCGGGCGTGCGACAACTGCCTAGCAGAACACGTTCAGTGTAGCCTCGCGCAAGATACGCAGAAGGACGACATCACTAGAAGTCAGTGGGCTTGGTCATCATCACGATCAAGTGAGGATTAGTCGCATTCAGCGCACTGCCGTCTTTGGTGAATTTCACTTCCAATATGTACTTCTTGTTGCGTTCGCCGACAAAATCCGAGGAATCTATCTATCGATGCGTCTGCCCAACCTCCTCGTCCGTCTCTGCGATGAACCGAACCATGGTCTACGACTTGGCCCTCATCCCAGACGGCCCAGTCCGCCTGGAGCAGTGGTTCTTTGTTGCACTTGGGCTCGGGCATCGGCGTCGCTAAGCCCAGCATGCAATTCATGTCGTCAAAGGGCATGCGCTTCTCTGCTCGGATCATGATTAGATAAGGCTGAGGCTTGACGGGGAACTCCGGCGTTCTAACCGTGCCTACCGCAAGGGATACCGGCATATCCACTGCGGGCTTCCTGCAACCCCAACAGGGAAAAGCAAAAGCTCTCGACCCAAAGAACCCACACCCCAGAGCAACACCCATTCCGGCAATCACGTCGCGCCTGCACATGCATTTCATAAATCAACCCGGAATCGTCGCACCACTTACACCGGCTGGCAAGTCGATTGACGAAATCAGCGGTTACACTCATTGTGGGGATTTGAGCGTAATGGCGATTTTTCACCAACTATTGGACGTTCGATTCCGCCGTTCTGCCGCGAGAAGGTTGAGCGCCGGGATGCCCCGTGGTAGGATTCGCCGGCGGTTGCCCGACGCGGATAATCCGGACAGAACGCTTCACTGAAGCCCATCTCGCCGAGGTCAATCGCCTGCAGGAGGAGGTATGCGTCGAGAACGTCTTTTCCCGAACGCGTTAACCAGCGGCTTCGATGTGTCAGCGGCGCAGGGGTCCCTGTCAGCGACCCACTGGAAGACGCTAGAGAGTGCCCATCAGTTCGTCATCATCAAGTGCGGCGACGGTAACAATGCCCCCGATCCGAACTATCGTCACAACATCAACGCGGCGAGGAGCGCCGGCTTGGTCGTCGGCACCTATCACGCCTTGTTTGTTCTGCCGGATGACTCGGCCCATCCGGGACGGTCTCCGGAAGAGCAGGCGCTCGCGCATTTCCGCCACGCGAGCTATCGGCCGGGCGATCTCCTGCCGTGGGCCGACGTCGAGTTCCCGAATCATTCCGAGTGGGACCGGTGGAAGCTCCCAGCTGCGCCGAAGCGTGCTGAATTCATCGCCGATTTCATCGTCCGCTATGTCGGCTACTACGCGAAGATCAGCGGCGTCGGAATGGGCTTCTATAGCTATTCCTGGTGGGTCAAGGCTGCTGGGCTCGCAGATTCAGCGCAGCACGATGTGCTCGCGTTGATGCCGTTCTGGCAAGCGGACGCGCCGGTCGCGAGCATGCCTTCGTCCTTGCCGGGCGGCGCCGGTCCCTGGCGCCGCGCCGATCTGTTTCAGTGGACGAATTCGCTGCGCGCGCCGAATGGAATCAAGCTGGACGGCAACGTCTGTGCCCCGTCGACGCTCACACGGCTGACGGGCCCGACCGCGCTGCTCGCGTCGTCGTTGGCGTCGGCCGCCGATCTGGCCCGTCGGGTCCGTGCGGCGTGAGGCCCGGGCGGCTAAAGCCTAAGGTTTCGGTGAGGCAACTGACGCAAACAGGCCATATCTCTCATTGAGAATCGGCACGATCCGGGGTCAATGAGTGAAATGGGGATGTATCAAGGTTTACCATCTAGAATGGTCGTCTCGGAGAATACACCCGTGAAGCAAATAGCAATGTTGGTTTTGGTGGTCGGCAGTTTATGCGGCAGTGCTCTATGTCAGTATTCTGCCGAATTCAGCAGCTATTATTCTGGAAATCGTTACGACTTCCGTCTCACGCGGGAGCAACTATCAAACACTCCCGCATGGCTCGAAGATGAGCCGAATCCGCCCCTCTCCCTTCGTACCGCGCAGAACGCCGCTCTGGCCTACCTGAGAACGTTATTCGATAACGCCAGCGCATGGACTATCGAAGAAATCAAGTTGATCCCGCTGAGTGAACGATGGGTTTACGTGGTTTCCTTCATACCGGCTCTGCCACGCAACTGCCAAGACTGCATGACTACGCCATTCAGCGTCGTTGTGACCATGGACGGCAACGCTATAACCGGAGTTGTATCGCGCTGGGAACCCCCAACACCTTCTGTCAATGAGTTGAAATGGCGATTTTTCATCAACTAGGCCAGTTCCTGCGTTGCGGTGTTATCTACACTGGAATAGGCTTCAGTGAGCTTCCCCGCTTTGTTGAATCTCATCGATTCTGTTTCTGGTCGTAAGATGGTGCAACTCCTCAGGAGGACTTCGTGCTGCAACGTGCCTGCATTCTCGTTTTTGCCTTCGCCCTCACCGTCGCCGCCCAGGCCCCGAAGCCGCAGTACGCGCCGACTCATTGGCCCATCGAGAACGGAAGCTTCGACATAAATGACTTTCGCTTCGGCACCGGCGAGACGCTTCCCGACCTGCACCTACACTACCTGACGCTCGGAACGCTGCATCGCGACTCCGATGGCCGCGCCGACAATGTCGTCCTGCTCCTCCACGGTACCGGCGGCAACGCCCACTCTCTGCTGAACCCCGTCTTCTCCGACGTCCTCTTTGGCCCCGGCCAGCCGCTCGACATCACCAGGTATTTCATCATTCTTCCCGACGACATTGGCCACGGCGAGTCCAGCAAGCCGTCCGACGGGCTCCGCATGAAGTTCCCCCAGTACACGTACGACGACATGGTTCGCTCGCAGCACGAGATGCTTGTCAACGGATTGCACATCGATCATCTCCGCCTCATACTCGGCACCTCGATGGGCTGCATGCAGTCCTTCGTCTGGGGCGAGACCTATCCGCAGTTTTCTGACGCGCTGGCGCCCTTCGCCTGCTTGCCCATCGAGATCGCCGGCCGCAACCGCATGTGGCGCTACATGTCTATACAGTCGATCCGCGACGATCCTGCGTGGGACAATGGCAACTACGCTCATGAACCTGTCGAAGGACTCCGCGGAGTCGCCGACTTCTTGATCATCGCCGGCTCTGCGCCGCAGCAGATGCAGAAGGATTTCCCGACGCGCCAGCAGGCCGAGGATTACGTAAACCGCACCGTCAACGCCATCGTTGCCCGTACCGACGCCAACGACTTCCTCTATTACGTCAACGCGTCCCGCGAATATAACCCTGAGCCGAAGCTCGACAGCATCATCGCCCCGGTCCTCTGGATCAACTCCGCCGACGACTTCATCAACCCGCCGGAACTGGAGATCGCGCAAAAGCTGGTCACCCGGATGCCGCACGCCCGTTTCATCCTGATTCCGGCCTCGATGGAGACCTACGGCCACGGCACCCACACCCAGGCAGCCGTCTGGAAGAACTATCTCATCGAGTTGCTGCAGGAGTCGGCGAAGAAGTAGCCAGCCGGGTTGCGAAGGAAACAACGACAGCTTTGGTAGATCAAACTAAGTGTTGAAATCAAGGCGATTACATTCATTGAGGTTCGGAGCGATCCGGTCAATGAGTGCACTGGTGGTGTTACGACAATGAAGTCACGTCATGAGCCGAGTCGTATCTCGGGATTGCCTGAAAACACAACCGAAGAAGGTTCGATTCTTTTTGGATGTGGTTAGAGCCTTAAATTGTAATTCCTGCCGAGCGGTAAATCTGAGTGATGTAGCGCAGGTCGCGCAGACCTTCTTCGCCCGGCGACCGCGGCTCCAGCCCATTTTCAATGCATTGAGAGAAGTGCTCGGCTTCGGCCTGGAAGTGCGAGGGGTCACGCGCCGGGTTGAGTTCGTCGAGTTGTACGCCTGCATAATCGGCGCGCAGCCGCAGCCCTTCGTAGACGAACGCCGAATCGACTTCGAGCCAGCCTTTCGATCCATGGACGCGATAGAAGCCTTCCATGTTGGCCCCGTAGGTAGTGTTGCAACTGGCGACGATGCCGGAAGGGAACTTCATTGTCCAAGAGACATTCTCCTCCACTTCATTGAAGCGGCCGTCCTGATCGATGACAGAGGCGTTGGCCGCGATGTGCTCCGGCTCTTCGCCGGTCAGATAGCGGCATGCGTTGAGTGAGTAGATACCCACATCGAAGAGCGGCCCACCGCCGGCGAGTTTCTTGCTGAGCCGCCATTCGCCGGGGGCAATGTTGAAGCCGAAGGAACTCTCGATGGCCTGCACCTGGCCGAGTGCGCCCTGGCGGATCAGCTGGATCGCCTTGAGGTTGGTGGGTTCGTAGTGGCAGCGATAGGCCACCATCAGCTTGACCCGGGCCACCTTGCAGGCTGCGATCATCGCCTCGGCCGTGGCCACATCGGTCGACATCGGCTTCTCGCAAAGTACATGCTTGCCGGCTTTGGCAGCGCGAATCGTGTACTCGGAGTGCATCGAGTTCGGCAACGCTACATACACGGCATCAATGGCCGGGTTGCGTGCGATTTCATCAAAGTTTTCGTAGTTGTAGATGGAGCTTGGCGGAACGCCGTACTGGGCCGCGATCCGCTCTGCCTTGTCGCGGTGGCCGCTGACGAGCCCTGTGACCTGGGAAGTGGTGGTATTGCGGACCGCGGGCATGAAGTGGCCGGCAATGCGGCCGAGGCCGATGACGCAGTAGCCGGTCTTCCGAGGGGCTGAGGTCCCGGCATGCAGATTCTGGACAAACCTGGCTACCAGGGCGAGCGTGCTCAGCTTGGCGAAGTCTCTACGTGTCAGATTCATGGCGATCGAATCTCGCTTTCGATGTTTCCGGCCATTCTATAAGACCCGCGATGAGCGTGACTTGGAACGGATCAACGCCCAAGTCCAGCACCAATGGAGCTGCGGACATGGCGCGTCTCGAACCCAAAAGGCCACTCCTGAGAATCGGCGGCCAGGGTCAATGCATTATGAAAGAGCGCCCCGCTGCAGAGGTGGAAACTCGAGGTGAGGTCGCCTTCGCTGCACGAGGGCATAGGCAAATCAGACTGGAGAATGGCACCTTACCTTGAGGGAAGATACCCGTTGACGCGAATGATCTTCCCCCAAAGGAGGCAACTGCAATGAGTCGCGACAGCAAGTATATCGGCATGGATGTGCACAAGGAAGCGATTGTCGTCGCCGTTCTGAATGGCAGCGGGAAACTGGTGATGGAGTGCGTCCTCGAAACCAAAGCCAGCAGCATTCTGCAGTTTATCCACGGACTACGGGGCGAACTGCATGTGACCTGGGAAGAAGGAACCTGGGCGGCCTGGCTGTACGATCTGCTGCAGCCGCAGGTGCAGCAAGTTCTGGTCTGCAATCCGCGCCGGAATGCTCTCTTAAAGGAGGGCAGCAAGAGCGACAAGGTGGACGCGCGCAAGCTGGCCGACTTGCTGCGCACCGGAATGCTGCGACCGGTCTATCACGGAGAAAATGGGTTACGAACGCTGCGCGAGTTGGCGCGCAGTTATCAGACCATCAGCAAAGATTTGACACGAGTCATGAATCGACTGAAGGCACTGTATCGCGGCTGGGGCATTCCCTGTGCCGGCACCCAGGCCTTTACACTCACAACCCGCTCAGTGAGTGAAATCGTACTCGATCTTGTTGGTAGGCTGCATCACTTCACCTCTGCGAGGCAGCTCGAGAGCTCGGCCTGGATCTGTTCGGTGCGACGCTGACCCTCGGCTCGATCCTTGTTGACCTTGGTGAGCTTGAGCTTCACGCCGTCGATCATGCGGTTCCGACGTTGGATCACGGTGTCGTCGTCTGTACCCTCTGGGAGCTGATCGATCACATCTTGGTCGAGTTGGATCTCCTGGACCTCGGTGTTGATCGTCGCCGTCGAAGGTTCGAGGGAGTTGAGCTTCTCGAGGTTGGCGCGGTAGCACGCGGCTCGGTGAGCTCGAGCGACGTATAAGCCGCGCACGCCATAAACGATGGCGACGACCAGGGACAAGAACAACAGCAGGAATAGCTTTACAGCGGTCGGGTGCTTCTTCACCGTGAAACCTCCTGAACGCTCGACTGTGCATCGAGCAGGAACCGCATAGCTTCTGCGAGTGGATCGTCCTCAACGGCTACTGTATCGCCTCGTGGGTGAAATGGCGATGTTACGAAAGTAAAACGCCGCAGCCCAAATCTGGCTTCCCTCCGGCCTGCTCACGTCACATATCACCGCCGCTGGACGATCCTGGGTGGTAACGAACGATTTGCCGTCAGCTGTAAGTGCTAATCTTCTTCATTGCCGGTCTCCTTTATCTCTTGTGCTTCGAGCACGTCGATAACTTGGGAGCGTACAGCATCCCGTCGGAGACCGGCCTTCTCATTCCATCTGGTTACAACAGTTATTTCCGGTTTGCCCATGACTCGGGAATTACGTTCTACAAGTCGGCTTGCCAGTCCGAAGGTCGTTCGTGTTCCGAAAAGGGTGTTTTCGGAATGACTCGATGTATTACAGATAGGGCCCCCATGTTAACGATTTGACAATGAAACTTGGTAATAACCCATTTGCCTGTGCTACGTCAAAACTCCATGCGAGGGACGAATGCTCACCGATTTGCGTGACGCTGTGCGGCAGTTGAGGAAGGCGCCTAGCTTTACAGCTACAGGTTTGATCACACTGGCTTTAGGCATCGGAGCGACGACGGCAATCTTTACGCTGGTGCACCAGGTGATATTGAAGTCGCTGCCAGTGGCCAAGCCGGGTGAGCTTTGGCGGATCGGAGACAAAGTCCGCTGCTGCAACTGGGGTGGATACACACAGGGCGACGACGGCGATTTTGCACTCTTCTCGTGGGAGGCGTACAGGAACTTTCGCGCCTACACGCCGGAGTTCTGCGCAGGCGCAAGCGGCGCAGCCCTACCTGATGCTTGAGTTTCGCGAATAAGACTTCCACCTTCTTTCTTTGCCGAGAACAACAATATTGCGGGAAAAGCGCAACAACTTGCACTTTAAAGAGAGCGAGATTGAGGACAACCCTATTGTTTTTACTTAATCAGAATATGGACCATCTCGTGCTCGGGAATTGCAGAGCGTCCTTTCTCCCCCCAAGTCGGACCTCGCGCAGTTTCTTGTCTGGTCACTTTCCTGGGCCCCAGCCGAACAGTTCAAATCTATTCCTCTCACTGGAGGATTCAAAATGCGTCAAGCATTTGCCAAAGCCCTACTTTTAGGGGTAGCGCTCACCCTGTTTTCCGCTATGGCCTTCGCGAACTCAGTGCCCATAGGCATCTTCTCTTACGATGTGACTGGGACGGGCACCTTTCAGTTCGATATCACAAATCAGACCGGCCCCAACTCTTCCACTTTTCCAGACCCGACGTGGCCGGTTACGAACACGATTTCTCTCAACAGCCTCGCCTTGACGGCAAACCTTTCGAACGGGACCACCGAGACCTTCGGGTCGTCGTATTTCACCCTGTCGCCGGACGGGATCTCATTCACGGGCAATGCCCTGTCGACTCTGGTACCAGTAACCAGCGTCACTCTGACCGGGAAGTTCGGCACGACGGTTTTCAATCTTAACGACGGAACTTCGGTGACGGTGGTGCAGGGCTTTACGGCCACCATCACAGACTCGGCGGGCAACCTGCAAGATGGAGACTTCGCGGTCATCTATGGAAACACGACCGTGGCCACTGTGCCTGAACCCGAGACGCTGACCTTGATGGGAACTGGCGTAGCAAGTCTGATGGCTTTCCGGCGCAAGTACCTAGCGGTCAGCCTGAAAAGGTTGCTGAAGGGCAGGGGTGGAGCGACGACAATTGTCCTGGGCTTGTGTTGTTTGATGCTCGCTTTGTCGGTAGTGCCAGCCGCCAGGGCGAGTGTCAAACTGGACACGTGGACCAATCCTCCATCGGGTGCGGCAGGCCAGAGCAACACCAACCTGGTGGGCTCGGCCTTCCCATCCGGGGCCATCGCCCCGGGCAGCGTGAACATTTCGATCGCCACAACATGCGCTGCGAGCTTATCGGGCACAGGGGCAACCCTAACCACGGCACTCAAAGTGACGCATATTCTGGGCACCAGCGACCGCATCGAGTTTCTGATTCCGGGCAGCATTACCACAACCGGGAACTACTTTGTTTCCATCACCGGGAAGACAACGGGGGGCATCTCGTTCACCAGCAGTCCCACTTGCTCCGAGGTGAAAATTACGGCCACTACCGTGGCGCTGTCCTGTTTGCCATCGAGTTCAATCGGAGTGCTCACGGGCACCACGACGGTGCAAGCCTATGTCCCCAACGGCTACTGGGAAGGGGGCACGACGGGCGTCCAGTTTGTGCCCATCGAGGGAGGGGGTTCAAACGCCTCCGTCTCTACCGACAAGGTAGTGAATGCGTGCTCCTCTAATTCCGTGACAGGCCAGACGGTGTGCACTGCGAACAATACCGATGTGTATCTGATTACCGGGTCGACACTCAATAAAACGTTGGCCAGCGGAAGTAACTTTACGGCCGGTTTTTCCGGCGGCAGTTGTAATAACTGCGGTGTCGCCATCGACGCTCTGACCAATACCGCTTATATTGAAATGGGATACAACAGCGGCGATGGGATCCAGGCCCTGAACCTCAATACCAATACGTTTACGACGCCGACAGCGACTGCCCATGACGTTTCGGAAAACATTTCCATTGACCCGGGTCGAAATCTGATCCTCTCGCCCAACGAGCAAGGGATTTACGATCTCTTCCAAATCGGAGCGACCGGCGCCTTGAAGGAATACGGCATGAACATTGGAGGCGAACTGGATTCCGCGGCGGAGGACTGCTCCACGGGTATTGCCCTGGCCGCGGACGAGTTTACGGAAACCGTCTTCATCACCGACTTGACCCAGGCCAAATTCACTTCCGGCACGCCTGGCACCTGGACTGCCCCGTACCAGTTCGTAGACATGCCTGACTTCAAGGGCTTCTCGGCAGGAACTGACGGGATCTCGGTTGCTCCGGGGAATGCCCACCTCGGGATCGTGACCGGTGAGTTCGGTGGGAATCAATTCGGTGTGCTCTCGCTTCCATCCACTTCCGGCAGCGGCACGCCCGCCTTTGCAGATTGGGCTGGGGCCAGCATACCCTCAACTCCGGATGGAGCCGGCTTCAGCGCCGGTTTCGATCCTCACACCATCACAGCCTATGTCAGTCCGAACACCCAAAAGGCGTACGGCCTGATCGCTGACTGGGCGACAAGAGAACCCACGTATCTTGCCGTCATCGACCTGCAGGCTTTGCTGGCAGCGCCGCGGAAAGCGGGCGTGGATGCGGGGGGTAACTCCTGCCTCAGTTGCACGCACTCCGTCGATCCGAGCTATGATCTGGTCGCCCACGGCGTGATCAAATTCGTGAAGACCAACTGAGATGAGTTCCAGGAGTGGGTTGGATGTTTTTCCCCCCACTCTTGGAATTAACTCACCATAAGACAAACCAGCAAAACCTGGGGCGGTCGCGCTGCGGCTGCTCCAGGTCTGCTGTTTCCCCGAGCCTCGCCAGGAAACTGTTCCAGGTCGAGCAAAGGATTCTCGCAGGCCACTCCGACTTGCGCAGCTTCTCCCCGCCTGATTTTGCTCCCATTCGGCGGCATCCCTAATACTCCAGAGGTTTTAAAGAGAATGCTAGCGGTGTGCCTTGCGCGTTCGAAAGTGACCGACGACTAGCACAGTAGGCGGATCCGAGCCATCGGCCAAGGAGTGAGTTAGCCGCCGTTCCCCGAACGCACCTGTTTCTGTGTCCACGAATGCAATTTGCTGGAAGCCCGGATGATAGTCACATCCTATAATCAGCATGTTCGGCTCCTTTCTCCCGAGATCCTTTGGTTGGTTGGCACCACCGAAGTCTACTCGGGCCTGGGAGCCGACATTGTTATGGAATCAATTACACTTATTGAGAGGGTTTTGAGTTTCACACGGGCCTGCGACCCAACCCATAGCCATGAAAGCGCGCTGCCAAGGTTCATTGATTCCAAACGGGTTACCCCGCGACTTTCGACGGAGTGCATCGCCTGGCTTCGACAGTTGACGCGGCTCGCCGTGGCTCTCGATGGTCCACATTCTTGTGCGACACTCCTGCGTCGGCCCGTTCAACTCTTTCAGCCGTATTCGCAATGCATCTCCGGCGGTTAGGCTAGCCATGCAGTGCTTGCACTCTGGGCTGTGAATTCTGAGGAGGGACAATACGTAGCAGATCCGAGGTCTCAAGTTTTGAAGGGCGACTAACTTCTTGAGGGCTCGCTCTTTTGAAACGCGGTTCATCGGAAACCCTGCAGTAAGGAAAGAAGCCTAGCGAGGGTTACGAACATAAGTCGCGACACAGTGTCGGAATGGAGGTACGGGCCGTGAATGAAGGTATTGCCCCGGGTTGGTACAAAGTGACGATGGATTCCGGCGAGTATAAAGCCAAGAGAAAGGAGCTGGAAGATAGTTTTGAGACTCAGTTTGAGTACCACGGTTCCAAAGATGGGGCCGCTCTGTTCTCGCGAAAAGACGAAAAATTGGCCACCTGGGAGTATTACTTTACGCCGGAGGCAATGGCCTTTTCGCTAGGTCTCGTCAAAGAGTATGCGTGGGCCCAGGCCTGCTCCGCTCCGTCTGCGACCTTGAAAAATTTGTCCCTTTGTAGGGGTAGCGCGGGTGACAAATATGCCTACCTGGTGCAGCCGTCCAGTAAAGACATTTAAGGCATTGCCCCGTTCGGATTGTGCGCCGCCTTGAGACTGGCAGTGCTAGTGTTTTCCTCTTGCGCTTCAAAGCACGTCGATAACTTGGGAGCCTACAGCATCCCGTCGGAGGCCGGCCTTCTCATCCCATCTGATTACAACAATCGACGCGCAGTGGGGGATCCTCGCCGGCACGCATTATGTCCGGAGGCTTTACCCCCGCCAGCAAGATCTACAAAAACCCTTCGTTCGCGCGGATCGCCAGCGAACCATTCGAACCCAAACCAATCACAGTAACTTTGACCTCGAGCAGGTTCACAAAACGAAACTTGAGCGCGTCATCCTCCCGGGTCAGAAGAGCGCCGGGAATCCTATCGGCAGGACCCTCGGCGTCGTTTTCGGGCAATCCGGTTTTGCCGTCGATCCAACTCAAGGTGCAGATCGATTCGGTGCGTTCGATGTCGGCCATGCGCGCTCCTCTCTCGGGGCAGTTTTTGAAGATTCGATCTGGTATGCAGGCTCCGCTGGCACAGCGCTCAAGGGACCGAACCCGCTCAGTGGGAAATTGCCTGCGACAAAAAGCTGCGGCGGAAGCAATTTTACGGTTAACCTCTGGACCTCGTCACGCGCTCGGAAGCCACCTTAACCTATTGAGTTCGGCTAGTAAAATTCTGTAACCAACTGTGTTTCTCCTTGGTCGCCGCGAGCTTCATGCGCAACTGGGGAACAACCAGTGCTTGCTCAATGGTTGGCTGATTCATCGCTGCCAATTTAAGCTCCAAGACATGTGCTCTGTCGTTAGCTCCGGTTTGTGTGAAGGCCAAAATTAGGTCTTGGATTGACAGCGGATTGCCGACGTCCTCCTGAAGATAGGCAATGGCCTCGGCATACTTGTGATCCGCCAGGAGGACAGAACCCAACGCGCCGTAGTAGGAACGTCGCAGAATAGCGCTATGAGTCGTGTTCATTAGAGCTTCCATTTGCTTCAAGGCCTGATCTGAAGCTGGCTTTAATCCGGCGGCCTCAGCGCGGATGGCGCGTACACGCAAGATTTGTGCCTGCTCGTCGTGGAGATCAGTACGGGGAGCGTCCGTGTCGGAGGCCAGAGCGGCCTCCGCCGTATCGAGATATTTGAGGGCCAGTGAGGTCTCCCGCTCGTTCAGAGCCAGCATGCGAAAAGCCTCGGCTTCCGGGACAGAGAGGTGCGCGTCTTGCGCCTGTTTCGCAACTGCGTTCAGAGCGGTGTTAGCTTTTCCCTGTTTCTTCTCCCTGACGTAAGTCAAGGCGGATTGCAGCGCGTATCGAATTTTGTCGCCGGGCACGCTGGCGCCGCGAATGGCCTTGTCGTATTCACTACGAGCTGTTGCTTGCTCTCCCATGAGTGCATAGGTGTCGGCGATCCCGATCTGCGACGCTTGAAATGCAGGATCGATTTTCAATGCGTGACGATAGTGCTCCAGTGCATCGCGAGAATTGCCAGCCATGCGCAGGATTTCGGCATAAGAGTTCTGCGGATTGGGCTCACTGGGCAGCAGAGTGACGTAACGCTCCATGGCTGCAAATGCTTTGCTGTAGTCGCCGCTGTACGCATGACAATATGCTAGCCGGTTCCACGCCGGGGCATAGGAAGCGTCTAGAGCTATGGCGCGTTCAAGGAACCTGGCCGCCGGTTCATATTGTTCTTGCAGGCTCAGCCACCGGCCTGCGAGAAAAGCTATCCGTTTATCTCCGGGATATTTGGCTAATAGATCGTTCATTGCCCCGATAGCGGGTACGTACTGCTCCTCCTGCACTCCCGTCATCCATTTGATCAGGAATTTTTCACCCGAGGTGACTGCCACAGCCAGTGCCTTCGCCCGGCGGCGTTCCGTCTTCCGCTCTACGGGGTCATAAGTCGCTTCCGAGATGAAAAGATGTGCCACCGCAAAGGAGGGATCTTTCCTGATTGCTTTTCGCCAATTTTCTAACGCCTTGTTGATATGTTCATTTTCAAATTCCACCATTCCGGATTCAAACAGCGTGCGTGCATCTGGACGGGATGTCGTGATGGTTATGTTGGTCGCCTGTGAAGCAGGCGGCTGCTTTCGCTCCGTGGCATAGGCAAAAAGTGCCGAGAGGCACAGCAGGATCAGCCCGCACCAACGAGCACACATAAGAAACTTCCCAAAGTTGAGGTTGAAACTGAGGTTAACATGGACAGCAGTGCCCGACAGGTTACGCGGGTAATCAACATTATTAATGCCTTATTAATGCCTTCTTGTCTTTCTTCCCGTCTGTACAAAAGACCCCTGCGCGTCGACGTGCTGTGGTCGGACGTCTGCAACATGTTCTCGGTGGTCAACCTAGCACGAGGAAGAGTTGGCTCGCCCCGCAGCCTAACGCAGCGAAAGGAAGTTGTACAGGCAGCGTTGGGCCGAGCGATCAAGCTGCTGGCTTTCGGCTCCGCGGCAGGATTGCTGCTCGGAATTTTGGCGAGCCGTGGCGCCAATCGAGGTCCTTATATTGTTCGATATTGAGTCAACACCTGTTAGATCGATGGCATCTGACCGTCAAACATTTGGCCAAAAGCAATTCGGGAGGGCAAGTGCCTGTACGATCAGTGCTAGTCGTCGATGACAGTCCGGCGATTCGCAAGATTGTTTGCGAAATCTTCGCGAGCGAGGCAGACTTTGAAGTCTGCGGAGAGGCTGAAAATGGCCGCGAGGGCGTCGAAAAAGCAAAACTGCTTCAACCCTCCCTCATTGTGACAGACCTCTACATGCCGCTCATGAATGGCTTGGAGGAAACGCGGGCTCTAAAGAAACTCATGCCAGCCGTGCCAGTGATCCTGTACTCCGCTCACCTTGACTCATTCATGGCGAAGGAGGCTCAACGGGCAGGGGCATCCGCCGTCGTTAGCAAATCTGATGCCGTTGCAGTTCTGCTCGGAAAAGCGCGACAACTGCTAGACGAAATCGCCGCCGCGTAACCTACTGCATTCCCCCACTCACCAGGGGCATACCCTGAACACTGTATAGAAAACTTCTCTAGCCTGTAGGACCAGATACCGCGGGTGAGCACGTTATGTCAGTGACGTGGGTCACACCTGCTGCTGGTGAGATGACCGCCAGGTGCCCAGCGCGTTTGACTTTCAGCACCCACCGTGAAATCATTTATTTGTCGAGCGCGGCAGTTCTGCCGGCGACGTTGACGTTTTCGCCCTCTTACGCATTCATTCACTCTTCATCATAGGAAGTTGCCTTCTGCGCATTCCGAAACCCTCCAAGGGGGCCAATCATGCGGGTAGCCAAGAAACCCATCAAATTCGATACCAACACATTCCTCTCGACCATCAACGGCGGTAGAAAGATCGAAGCTTTTCCCAAAAAGCAGATCATCTTTGCGCAGGGCGACTCGTCCGATGCTGTGTTTTATGTAAAGGAGGGGAAGGTAAAACTCACCGTTGTATCAAGGGTCGGAAAGGAAGCCACCATAGGCATTCTCAACAAGGGCGATTTCTTCGGAGAAGGATGCCTTACAGGGCAACCTCTCCGCCTGTGCTCCGCAAGCACTATGACCGATTGCTCGGTGATGCGAATCGAAAAGAATTCCATGATGGAAGTGCTTCATCGGGAACACACGTTCTCTGACATGTTTGTGGCATATTTGCTGACACGGAACATTCGATACGAAGAGGACTTGGTTGACCAGCTTTTCAATTCCAGTGAGAAGCGACTGGCCCGAACATTGCTATTGCTGGCTCATTTCGGCAAGGAAGGTAAAGCCGAAGTTCTGATTCCCAAAATCAGTCAAGAAACTTTGGCAGAGATGGTGGGCACAACTCGCTCGCGGGTTAGCTTTTTCATGAACAGGTTCAGGAAGTTGGGATTCATCGATTACCACGCTGGCGACGAATTACAGGTTCACAGTTCTCTTCTCAACATCGTTCTTCACGACTAGCTTTCTGCGCCCCAGGTCCGAAGCTTCACGTTTCCGGTCTTTAGCTATCTCGTCAGCCAAATTAGCCGTCAGGACTGAGCAGTTTGGATCAGCGGAGCCATCTCCCCAGCCGTATGCTTATGAAGAGAATGATGAACCGGCGAAGCAAAGCCACTGAGGTGATGGAATATGAGCCCCATCAATAAACCAGTACCAAAACTGCGCAACGCTCCGCAACCGCCTCTGTCATACGCTGGAGCACCTGCTGATTCAGACCGAGCCAAGAGACCACCGCTCGCGCAGCCTCCCGCTCCCGATTCGGAACTTAATCCTGGTGATCGCGTCGAGGGATTGGCTAATTTTGGAAAGCCGACGGGAGAATTCGGAACAGTTGAGCAAACGAATGACGACGACGCGCTTGTAAAGTGGGATGACGATGGTCGTGTGAGACTGCGCCAGCCTTGGCTCAAAAAAGTTGGCAAAAAGATTCGTCCCCTTGGCAAGTCAGCCAGTGCATAGATTCTGCGCCTGTTCTCGCACGGGCGGCCGAAATCAATCAGCAATTATCGCCGCAGCAGAATTGTTGGAAGAACCCGTGATCCGCTTGACGTAGCACTCCTCGTGAACGGCCTTGCCGTTTTCATCCGCGGACAAATCGGAAACTAGATTTACTGGATTGCTGCAAAGTATGCACGGTATTTCTAGGAAAGGGTGACCACCCATAAATGCCTCCTTTGGACGGTCACAAGTAATGTAGGTCAAAACACAATGCAGGACTGCTCTGTGTTGATCACTTGGGAATTTTTGGCAGAGGGGCGGCGGGTCTGACACCTTCCATTTTCTCCAAGGCGTTTTGAACCACGAGCAGTTCTTCTCGAATTCGCTCCATGTCGTCCATGATCTCCCCGATTGTTTTCGGTGGCAAGTTGACGCTAGCCATGATCCACTCAGGCTACTCTCTTGGGCCGGAAAAGTTGGCCCGCTAGCGTACACAACTACTTTGCTCCTTCAACCCAACAGGACAAACTCAACGCAGCTCGAAACCCGGATTGGGCGTACCGAGCACTTTTGAACAGACGGTATCAGCCTCCGAAACGTAGTCTGAAGATGTTGGGAAACGCGTTCTTTCACAGGGTCGGAGGGTTGGACTATCGAAGACGAACAGTGTCAGAAGACCGGCGGGGGTACAAGGCAGTGAAGTTCAGATTTTTACTGTTTCTCTGAATGGAGCCATGATTTTTTATCTACGCCGATCCAGAGTCCAACGTCATGAAGTCTTAACAGTCGCAGCCAAGGGCAGTTTTCTGTAGGTCTCGCCGGGAAAGAAACAAACAGAACTAATAGGGAAACACTGCCTTTTCAGAGCTCACATATCCTGCACAACTCAGGGCTGTTGTGCACTTAATGAACACAATGTACGCACCACAATTCAGCAGCCGCAAGGCTTCATATCGAGAGATGACGGTTCGATCCATGCGCTGAAATCAGGACTGGCTCATTCACCTCGGCGTTGGCGAGTCGGCGCTGTTCCTGACGGTCGGCGTGGGTTGCGCAGCATCCGCGACGGAAACGCTTCGATAGGGGATGTCGACCGATCCCGTTTTCCCGCTGTCATTGTCCCGCACCAACAAGCGAACGCGAGTCGTGCCGGGCGCAGGCGTGCGAGTGAAGTCCGCACAGATCATTTCCAGACAATAGCCTCGGGACTGGTGATCGCTTTCTCGATGACCGGCATCTGGCTCTCGTACAGTCTGAAGTAGATAATCTCCCACGGTTCGGTCTCCGGCCCCTTCAGCTCCTTCTCATATCTCCTTTTTGAAGTCCTCCTTCGGCATCTGACGGGCTTTGTGCTACCAGGTTACACAATCGAAATGCTGCCGGTCCCTCCTCGCCAGTTTGGCCAGTTCGATCCCCGGCTCGGTTGAAGGTCGGAATCGCAAGGGTCAGTACGGCTTTGTGATTTCAGGAGGCTGTAGTTCCTTGGGCATCAGCTTCTAGGTTCCTCGGTGCCGGCACACGGTGAAGCACACGGTGGATTGGCGAGTTCAAATTATGAAATTGCGAATCCGCCTAGCGAAAAGGCCGTCCTTTGACGACTCCCTGGCCCTCGCGGATGGTGACCATCTGATTGGCGGGCAGATCGGTGTAGGTCTCGGATTTGCCGGTCGGCCAGTGGACCTCCACGCTCACTTTCGAAGCAGCTCCCAGGCCAAAGTGGAGACGCGGATCGTTTGCTGAGAGAAAGCTGGATTGGCTGGTGACGCATTGAGCCTGCGCTTTCCCACCGTATCGCGCCAGCACGCGCGCGCCAATCGCACTGCGGTTGCTCTTCGTTCCTTCCAGGCGGACTTTCAGCCAACGATTTCCCGGAGGGGCATCATTGCGCAAGAGCGAAGGTGGCCCATTGCGGTTCATGATGAGAATGTCAAGGTCGCCGTCATTGTCGAAGTCGCCAAAAGCACATCCGCGGCTCATGTGCCGCGCGGATATGCCGGGGCCCGCCTGCTCCAACTCTACGAATGTTCCATTGCCTTGATTGCGGAAGATGAGGCGCGGACTGTGCGCAGGGTACTTAGCATAGACAGCCTCGAGTTCCGGGTAGACGGTGCCGGTGACGATCAGGATGTCCGGGTGGCCGTCATTGTCAAAATCCACGAGACCGGTACCCCAGCTTATGAAGCGCCGTTCGAGACTGAGACCAACCTTGGCGGTGACGTCATCAAACTCCGCCTTGCCATTGTTGTGGTAAACGCCGGTGGACTGGCCCTGGAAGTGGGTCTTCACCAGGTCGATGTGGCCATCGAGGTCGTAGTCGCCAATGCCCACACCCATTCCACCCAGCAGTTCGCCACCAGAGCCGAGGGCGACTCCGCGTACCAGAGCCTCTTCCCGAAATGTGCCATCGTGATTGTTCATCAGCAGCAGGCTTGGTGTGGAATCACATGCAACGAAGATGTCCTGCCATCCATCCTCGTCGGCGTCAAAGGCTACGGCGGTGAACCCGAACGATCCCCGGACTGCGCCAATCCCGGACTCCTTAGAAACGTCGGTGAAGGTTCCGTCTCCATTGTTGCGATAGAGGAAATGAACAGGCGCGGGCAGGCCCGCCGGGCCGCAGTTCGTGGGCACGCCCTCGTAGTTGCAATTGGGAACCTGCATGGAGGGCTTGGGGAGGGTTGCGAGGTCGACGTCGAGATAGTTGGAAACGAACAGATCGAGCAAGCCGTCGCGGTTGTAGTCGACAAAAGTGCAGCCCGAGCCAAAACGAGTTTGAGGATAGAGCAGGCCGGCCCTGGCCGTCACATCGGTAAACGTGCCGTCGCCGTTGTTGCGATACAGGCGATTCTGGCCGTAGTAGGTGAGGAAGAGGTCCTCGAAGCCGTCGTTGTTATAGTCGCCCACGCAGACGCCGCAGGCCCAGCCGGCGGGATCGAGCAGTCCGGCTTTCTCGGTGACATCGGTGAAAGTGCCGTCGCGATTGTTGTGGTAGAGGCGATTGCTGGAGCCAGGGGGAACGCCCTCGAGACGGCGGCCACCGAGCATGAAGACGTCCATCCAGCCGTCGTTGTCGTAGTCCAAGAAGGCGCAACCGGCGCCGTTCACTTCAATGATATAGGTGTTGTGGGTGGAATCGCCGTAGAAGACCGTCTGAGTCAGGCCCGCGCTCGCGGCAACATCCACAAAACGGGAAAACGGCGCGGGCTTGGCCGCCGCGAGCATCGCCTGGAGCTTCGCCGGAACCATCGCGGGCGCGAGTATCGCCGGAAGTGTCGACAGCAGGCGGCGCCGTGTCCATTGCCCAGGTTTTGCGGCAATCGTTTCGGGCTTGATCCTTCTCGGCACGTCAACTCGTCGCCTCAACGTTGGGCCTGCGCAGCACTGAGCTCCTTGCGGAGTTGTTGCGCCTCGGCATTGTTGGGATCAAGCCGCAAGGCACTGGCTATGGCTTCCTGAGCCTCAGGAAAACGAGACTCCATGCCCAGTGTCGCGGCGAGGCTGACCCATGCCTGCGTGTAACCCGGAGAGGCACGCACCGCCTGCCGGAAATGCTCTTCGGCGGAAGCGGTGTCGCCGCTGCGCGACGCCAGATAGCCCAATTGGTTCTGCGCAAGAGCGAAGTCAGGATCTATTTGAACAGCCTGTTCCAGGGCAGTGCGCTCCTCCTCAGTATTTCCGGTGCGGTCCAGAGCCATGGCCAGTTTATACGCGAGCGACGCATCTTTCGGATAAGCAGTAAGAGCCTCACGATAGAGTGCAGCGGCTTTCGCCGGATCCCCGCTCTCGAATTCCTTTGCCGCCTGTGCTGACTTGCTTGCTGCCAGAGTGCGATCGGCCTTTGCCTTCTCTTCCTGCTGGTAGAGCTTGAGTTGATCCTGGGCCAGTTGAGTTTCTCCGAGGCTACGCAAAACCGCGGCCAGCTTGAAGCGGATCTGGGGCTCCGTGGCCCCGAGTGCGAGGGCCTTTTCAAGTTGCTCCCTCGCGCCTTTAGGATCGCCGAGTTCGGCCAGCACCACGCCAAGGTTGTAGCGGGAATTGTAGTGCGAGGGATCGAGAGTGACGGCCTCTTCGAGATGCTTGTGCGCCGCGGGGTACTGTCCAGACTCGCGCTCGATGACGCCATTCAGATATAGAACCCCAAAATCATGGGGGGCGGCAGTCAGCAACCTGCGAGCGAGTGGCTCAGCCGACTTTATGTCATCGTTCAGGACCAGGACGTGCAGATAAAGTTCTTGCGCTGCGATATTGTGAGGATGCAGTCGAACTCTTTTCGCAGCCAACGCGGCGGCCTCCTCAAAGTGAGCCTGCCTGGCCAAAATCATGACCAGCGCCTCGCTCAGGCGCAGGGACGACGGATGCGCACGCACCGCCTGGTCCAGCGTCTTGGCTGCTTCATCGGGCATTCCGCCCATGTCATAGGCTCGAGCCAGATCAAGCGTCAGATCCTCGCTGGGCGGAGAGGAATGCAACAGCTCGATCACCGAGCGGTAGTCTCCCGCCGCGATCAAGGATTTACTGAGTCCGTCGAGCGCGATCGTCGAGCGGGGGTCAATCTTTAATGCGGCTTCCCACTCGGCTTTCGCCTCGTCCATGCGGTGGAGTTGACCGAGCGCTCCGGCGAGTATGAGGTGCGGCTTCAATACCTCGGGCATCAATTGGATGGATTGTTGCAGGGAGCTGACAGCTTCTTGCGGGTTGCCTGCATAGTAGAGGCCCAAGCCCAGAAGGTAAGAAAGCCGCGCGGAGCCCGGCTCCAACTTAAGAGCGGCCCGATAGGCGTCAACCGCGCACGCGTATTGCTTTCGGTCGCCAAACCACGTGCCCAGTTGGACGTAAGTCTCCGAGTCCGGCTGGGTGCGTATTTTGGTTTCGAGAGCTTGTGGTCTGGCGCAGTTTGCTCCGGCGCACGAGCTTGCGCAAAGACAAGCGACTATCGCTAGACCGGTTTTGGCAAGCCTGGAATGCATTGACATTCGTCGAATGGCTCCGCAAACCGGCAGATGCCATCTTCCACGAAATGGAGCATAATGGAGCAAGTGGGAGACCCGCAAGCGGGTCTCAGTGATCTAGGGGCGGCAGATGACGGAGAGAAGTTGGCGGATGTGGCGCCATCTTGAACCAGAAGAGTGTCAGTTTTTTGGTTGGCCGCACTGTTTGCCCTGAGGCTATTTTCGCCGGGCGTCTTCCCGCTTCAGGGTCCGGTGTTGCGGAGCGATCCAAAGAAATCCGCCGCCTCTTCTCCAGAGAAGAAGCCTCCTCAGCGCGGGGCGTACGTTGGTGATGCTGCGTGCCGTGTGTGCCATCAGGAAGAAGCCCGAACCTACGCTGAGACGGCCCACCACCTCACTTCGCGCATGCCCAGCAAGAAATCGATCGCCGGCAGGTTCGCCCCCGGCTCAAATGTTCTTCGCACCTCTAATCCATATTTGTTTTTTGAGATGAAGACCACGAAGGATGGCTACTTCGAGAGCGCCGTCGAAGAACTCGCACCTTCCAAAACGATCTCGCATTCGGAACGCATCGACTTGGTAGTCGGCTCGGGGAGGAAGGGCCAGACCTATCTCTTCTGGAAGGGCGACAGACTCTTTGAACTGCCGGTTAGCTACTGGACCGAATTGGACGGTTGGATCAACAGTCCGGGATATCCGGATGGCTCACCCCACTTCGATAAGCCCGTCGTTCCGCGATGTCTGGAATGTCATGCCACCTTTTTCGAGTGGACACCGCCGCCGCCAAATCGGTTCAACAAGGCCAGCGTGGTGCTAGGCATTAGTTGTGAGAAGTGTCATGGGCCGGGTCGGGAGCATGTGAATCGTTACAGTTCCAAATCACCTCCAAATCCCGGAGCACCAACGGCCATTCTCAACCCAGCTTTGTTCTCGCGGGACCGGCAAATTGACACCTGCTCCTTATGCCACGCGGGCGCGGCTGAAGCAATCGCGCCTCCGCTGTCCTTTGTGCCAGGAGAAGCAATTGACGAGTATCTCTACATACCTTTGTCCGACAAAGACTCCCCCGTCGACGTTCATGGAAACCAGGTACAACTGCTGGAGAGAAGCCGCTGCTTCCAGTCGAGTCGCATGACCTGTGGCACCTGCCATGAGGTCCACAAGCCGCAGCGCTACGCGGCGGCATTCTCGGAGCATTGTTTGAGCTGCCACAAGGTCGAGGCTTGTGGCCAGTATCCCAAGCTGGGCGAGGGGATCGCCAGCAACTGCGTGGACTGCCACATGCCACTGCAGGAGTCAGATATGCTAGTCTCCGACACGAATAGCCGAAAGTTGAAGCCGCGAGTACGAAATCACCAAATTGGGATTTATGCCGGTGGGAGCACTCACTGAATCATCTTGATTTTCGCTCGTGAAGCGAAGCGCCGGTAATTCCGAAAGGCGATTTCGTTCAGCTCGATCTGCCTGTGATGTCTTTGCAGGCTTACCGTGGACCGCACCGGAAGCAAATAGTCCCGCCCCGAGATTGCGACGTAGTCATAGTCCACTGTCATCCACGCTGCATGCATGGAGAAGTTACGAGGCAGGCCTTCGGCTTCAACGGTGATCCGCCGGATTCCGCTGGTTGCGGAGTCGATATAAACCAGACCGTGAAAGCCGACTCCGATTGTGTTGTTACTCTCGCTCAGGTCCAGTGTGGCATTTTCGTGAGCCACACGATAACTAAGCACGTGTAAGGTTCCGTCGCCCAGTGACCCATCTTCTTTCCATTCGAACCGCGTTTTCGAAGAGGGCGCAAAGACCAGATCCAGCAGGGCGCCAAACTCTCCGACTGAAGTCGGCCAGGCGGAATTCATTTCAGTACGCTTGAGGCTGCTGCGCTTGCCGTTCACTTCCAGCGTGGTTCGCGACTCCTGGTTGTCGTGATAGGTCAGAAGTTCCGCGATCGAGTCCCTGTGCTTCCATTTGCCATTCGCGGCTTGGTCCACTGAACGGTTAGTGACTTCGACGCAAATGAAATTTGGCAGGGACTTGCTGTACTCCAATGCTCGCTTTCTCGCACCTGCGATGATCGTTTCTAACTCATCCGTCGAGGGTGGGGGAACCGTGCCGGCGGGCAATGGGGCAATTACCAGCCGGCGGCCCGTGTGTCCGTCGTTCTCGGGTGGCTGAAAGCCAGAGGTCGTGACTTGGGCATCGTCTTTTTGCGGTTTGGCGTCGTCAGTTGCGCTCTCGGGAGCGGTCGCCGACGCCAATTCGGGTCCCTCGATCCTGAAGGCCAAGCCCCGTTCGGAGGTTTTGCCACCCTGCGTGAGCTTCTCAATGACTTGGTAATCGCCGCTCGGTAGAGAGGAGGCCTGAATCGATGCCAGGTATGGGATGGAGGCGGGCCCACTCGCTTTCGAAAGATGCAAGGGCACTTGCGCGATGGACTCGTTGCTCTTCAAGACTTCCATCTCTAAGGTGGGCTGTTCTGCCGAGTTGGGATCGGGATGAACCACAAAAAAGAAAGAGATCTCTCTTACTCCATGAGGCACACGTCCGGAGATGCTCGGTACTACCTTGCCACTTCCGTAACGGAGGGGTTCAGCAGAGTCCATTTCCGCGGGCAGGGGCAGCACGCGCTGGACCATGGCCACATCACTGAGGCCTGGGCCGGTTACTTCGCTGGGGATATCGAATTCGAGGCGTTGCGCGCCAGCTTTTTCGTTGTTGCGGTCGAGGATGGCGGCCTCCATGATGTATTGGCCGGGTTCGGCAGTGAAATGCCGCTGCATGGTGATAAATTCGGACTGCGCACTGCCTTTGGAATCGAGCGAGCCGTGTCGTGGAACATCCTCACTGAAATGCTCGATCACTTCGCCAGCCTTGTTCTTGATCCGGGCCACAATGGACAGATGGAGTGAATAGAGGTTGGAATTAGGATCGTCCCGCGTTTCCAGTTCGGTTACTGGAACTTCGATCACGAGCACGTTTTCGTTACCGTCCGGCAAATCCCCGAGCCGCAGGATTGCAGAGTGGAACTTCAGGTCTGTAGGTAGCTGCGATTCGCTCAAGACTTTCATCAGCGGTGCTTCAAACGGCCTCATTCCGGAACCGGGACCCAGAGGCAGCGCAAAGTAGCCCGACATCGACCGTATTTTGAGCCCTGTCCGCACTGGCTGGACAACAACCGGCCGAAACTTTCCGTCATATTCCTGAATCGGCGGAACATACGAGGCTTCGTAATATGTGGTCATGTCTTCGATCAGCTGCTGCAGAGGTTTCTTTAGACTGTCGGAGGCCGCAATATAAGCACCACCCGTATTCCCCGCCAGTTCCGCCAGAGGATTTTTGTACCCCGACAAACCTTCGGATTCCAGCCGGTTTAACGAGTCAGCCCCCGCCGTGATCGACCCCGCGGGCGCCGAGGGAATTGCCGTTCGGGTCGCAGCCCCGGTCGGCGCTGGATTCATGCGGTTCGTAGCAATCACGCCACCGATGGCCATCGTCGCCAACAGTCCCTGACCGGCTTGCTCGTCAATGGCGTTCGCGTCTACGGCATAAATGCTTACACCGGATCGATTCGCCGATCCGGCAATGGTGGGCAGCATGTCTTTGGCGTTCGAGTCAAGCGTGCGGCCCCTGTTCGAAAAAGATCACGACTTTTCGGCCAGCGATCTGGCGTTGGGTGCGTGCCAGCGCCAGCAAACCCGCGAGTGAAGGCAGGCAGTGCTGGTCTTGTACGATGCGCTGCGATTCCTGGAGCGATGCCAGCATTATCCGTGCTGCGTTGCGTTCCTTCGTGCCGAGGCGCATTCCGGAAGAATCTGTTCCGGTCTGCGCTGCTGCCATGAGGTTTTTTTCCGGCAGTGCGGCAGCATCGTCCGTCATTCCTTCGCTCCCTTTGGTAGCAGCGCCGATCGCCGCCTCCAGTGCAACGCGGTCGGAAGTGAATTCCTGAAAAAGTCTAAGTCGTCCTCCAACGTTAAGCACTGAGAACGAGAACCCGTTTGCGGGGGCGATCTTGAGAATCTTGGTGACGATATCGCGCGCGCTTTTCGTGGCTGAAGGTTCGAGACGATCGAAGAGCAGCGTGATCAAATGTTCGGTGCCGGATGCCGCAGTCACAAGCCGAAGGTCGGAGAGTTTTACGGCGGAACCATTGTCGATAACCGCGATGTCTTCGGGCTTGAGATCGAGAATGGGTTTGTTCTTTTCTGTTGTGAACCAAAAGATCGAGCGTGACTTCGTCGACGTTTGAAACGATGGTGGGGCTTCTCACTGCTGGCTGGTTCTGGCGTCGTTTGAGCGGTTGTCGGTGGTTTGCGGCGTCACCGCGCCCGGGACGAGGAGAACAAGGGCAAGCAGTGCAACGGCCCCGATCTTAACCATAGAAGTAATTCCTGATCGAATGGGAGAATACGTCGACGGGCTACCCCGCTGGCGGTGCCGAGCCGGGATCTCCTCTAACTTCAGACGCCGGCCATTCTACATCCGTTCCGTGGGCGCAATGACGGAATCGGTATTCACGCCCGCCTATTTTCCATTTGCCGCTCAATTGGGAAATGGCTCGCCCGGTTTCACTATCCGAATCTGGTGATCGGTAAAGGCCAGGTGTCCGTTGGGCAACTTTACCTTGGGCATATGACAGCTCACGCACTCCGATTTGGCAGTTGGGCAGGTTTTCGCATGGGTTAGAGATCGCGGTCGATGCTGGATTGAGGGGAATGCGGAGAACCGACGGAGGAAGCTCCAGTGGCACGCCAGGCAATTGGCATCGTAGGAGGAGTCCTGGCGGACGACATCCATGGTGAGGATCGTGGCAGGCGATGCAACTGATGCGTGGATCTGCGCCGTCGAAGCACTTGCTGTTGGCGAGACGGTAGGGTTGAAACGAACGGTCAGTTGGCCGCGCCAGTGATTCCGTACCACCGTTTCCCAGGAGCGATGACACTGGCCGCAGAAATTTGAGATATCTTCCGACGACCACTTGCGGAGGTCCGGGCGGAGCCGAATCGAAATCGCCATTGAGCGAATCGGCGAGATGCGTGGTTGTGCCGGCATGACAATGCTCGCAGGTCACGCCGGGACGCAGGGATTCGAGAGTCATTTTTCCTTCGTCACCGCGTTGCTGGCGTGACAACCAAAGCAAACCTTGGTTTCGCGGATATCGATCTCGCGCCCGATTGCTTCTTCAACGCTGCGGGGCTTCAGGTCCTCGTCTCCGGTCGTGAAATCGAGACCCGGAATCGAGGGATAGTAACTCACCGCGCTCTCATAGCGGCGCCCCTCGCGCTCCAGAACCCAGGTCTGCGCGCCCGACGCCGAAATTCCAGTGGATAGGAATGGAGATCGTGCGCGTGCCATCACTCACGTTATACTTGCTTTCTTCGCCGTGGGTCTCGACGGTATAAGTGTAGGCGCCTTTACGAGCGGTCAGCTTGGGATTTTCGCGTAGCGACGGATTTGCGCCCGGAAACGCCAGCGCTCGGCCCATCGGCGTTTGCGGTTGGGACTCAGAGCGCGAGCGATGGCACGAGACACAAGCAAACTCAGTCTTGCCTTGCGCACTCGCCCGTGGATATTGAGCTGCCACGCAGAGCAGAATACCCGCAAGGGGACTAAGGATGTGTAGCCGGCGCCGTATCATTCTTGGTCATTTCGAGGCACAGCAAACGCTCTCGCCTGGCATCTTCTTTGCGTCCGGACTTGGAGTACGCCTTGGCTAGAGCGACGTGGACCTCAAGATTATCGGGTTGGAGTTGCAAGGTCTTTTCCAGGTGTTCGATGGCGCCCTTTGTATCGCCCGTCTCGGTGAGCGCCCGACCGAGTACAAGCTGGGCGCTGGGGAGCGTCGGATCCACGGTCACGGCCTTCCGAGCGTGGGTAAGCGCGTCGGAACCATCATTCGTAAGTAACGGAATCCACGCCAACATGACCTCTGCGACGGCGCTGGGAGGCACTTCCAATTCTTTCTCGAATTCCACTACCGCCCCATCTGGATCGGTGGCGTACTGCAAGTATCCATAAAGATAGTGTGCATTGGGCACCGCGGGGACGCGTTGAAAAAGACGCTGGAAGTCCAGGCGAGCGCTTTCTTTGTCGCCCTTCATAAAGTCGAACGCCGCCTTGCCTGCGCTGATATATAACTCCTGTTGATCCGCTTTCAATTCTTTCGGAAGGAGAGGCGTGCGCAGGCCAGCCAGACCAAGGGCCAGGAAAAGTTCCGGGTTCGGGGTCTTCCTGGGTGAAAAAAGCGTAGCTTCGCAGGGCACCTTCAAACCTTCCCGTTCGAGTAAGCAGCAAAGCCTCATGGTAACGGAGGATTTTCTCGTTGCGGGATTGATTGGCCGCGCCGAGCGCCAGGGCCCGTTGAATATCACTGAGGGATTTCCGATATTCCGCGGTCTCGAACTCGCACAGACCGCGTATGGCCAGAGCCGGTGCTGCATTGGGAGTGAGTTCGAGATAATGCGAAAGAGTATCCTCGGCCGCGGCGTATGCTCCCGTCCCGTATTGCAGCGATCCCAGAAACCACCACCCGTCGGGCCAATGCGAGTTCAGTTTCAATGCTTGCTGATAGAGTTCGACAGCGCCGGGAACATCGTTTGCCTCGCGAGCGGCTATTGCCTTCGAGGCTACATCAGAAAAACTCGCTGGTTTGGTCTGCGCGGCGCAAAATCTAGCCAAAAGCGTGATGATCAAAATCGTAAACGCCAAGTGCGACTTCTCGCGCCTGCGAAGACGCCGCCTGTGAATTGTTCCCATCCCCTTGTTCGCGGCCCTCACAGCTGCCATTTGCTTCAGACCCGTCGTCCCGGCTGGAACCGCTTTCTGGAGGATTATCGTACCATGCCCTTGGCGGCCATCGTTCCTGTCTCTCAGCGCAGCCAAGTTCAACTAGTGCGAGTTCGGGAGATCGGCAGGGTTAGAGCGGGTACTAGCGGCAGGGAGCATGAAAGCGTGGTGGGTCTCTTCCTCGGACGCAAGCGGGAGGTTTATTTCTAAGGCGCCGACGTTGTCGGTCGCCACATCTCGAACCGCGAGCCGAATTGAGGTTGCGGCGACAGGTACATCGAACTGCTGGTGAATACGATAAATATCGTCGCGCCTTTCTCCAGCAGGAATTCCGGCGCTGGCTTTTGCAGTTCTTTGGATCGACACATTCAGGATTTTCCCGTCATCATCGAAGGCGACGGCAGCGACCTCTAGTGCGGGATACCGAGCCGCCACTGCGTATTCGATTTCGTAACTTTGCAGTTTGATGGGCCGACGAGGCTTGGCCGGTTGATCCTTGCGGCGCTCACGCGAAGAAGTGGTCTGGTCTTCTAAATTCGCCATCTGTTCGGAGGTTGCTTTAGCCGGCGGAGCCAGCGCGTGGATGTGGGCGCGGAATAATAATTGGTGCGCCAAAGGAGCGCCGTGCTGGATGTTGGGATACAACGAGTCTGCCGGTCGGCTTACCATTAGAGGCTCCAGTTCAGATGCCGAATGCTTTTCCTTCGGTGCAGCTAGGTCGTAATTGCCGTAGTAGGACCGACGATAGGACAAGTGACAACCGCGTTTGGAAAGCTCAACGTTGATGTGACGTAACCGGCCGTTGTAATTCTGATTGCTGGGAGAATAAGTGAGTGTGTAGTAATGGCCGCCGGTTACGGTGGCCTCGGCGAGCGCGGTGGCCACGTCGTTCGTGTCGTAAAAGGCTCGGCCTCCGGTCGCGTCGGCAATTTCTTGTTCAGTCATGTAACTGGCATTCAGGGCAGTACTGTCGGACGTCGTCACCATCGCCTCACCATTCGGACGAGCCGTCACGTGAGTCGCGACTAGACCGCGAACATCGACCGGATAGACAGCGATTTGTCCGCGGGCCAGCGTGTCGGTAGCTTCCCTAATCTCGTCGTTGATGCTTAGCCCCTCAACTGACGCCTCGGAACTGGGCATGATCGAAGAAGGGAACGAAGCAGATAGCCAGATTACATTTTTATGCCCTGGTAGCTCGGCCAGAAATTTCGCGATATTGATCAAGACCCGAGGAGCGGATGCGTAAGGTTGATAATTGTCGGCATACAGAAAAACCCGTGGGATGTGGGAGTGAGGATTCTTCGGGTCCACTGCGGCGGCCAGCAGGTTCTGGTCCTCAGTAAATCCCTGGACGAGATGAAGGCCATCGCTGAAAACGAAGATCGCGAAACGCGTCCCTGACGGCTTGCTTCGGATAAACTTCAACAGTTGTTCTCGCGCTCGAGGCTGATCGTCTACTCCCATGTCGACGAGATCCAACAGTAGGACATAAAGGGGACCTCGTTCGGGTCCGGCGGGAACGTTTACGAACGTATTTGGCGGCAGGGACGATGGGAGTTTAGGAAGGGAATCTGAAATCGAATCGAAATCGTGGACGTCGAAGGAACGAATGCGCTGCGGCTTGCCATCTTCGGAGATAGAGAAGTTCTCGGCGGTGAGTCCGGAAACTGGTGCTCCATTGGAATCAGAAACGACTACATCGACGACGACGCGTCGGACATTTTGACGAACGACCAGACCGCTGGTGTCGACCTGCTGCGAGTCGGGAACGGCCGGTGATTGAGAGGCAGCGTCTTTCAGCGCGCTTGCTGTGCTCACAAACAGAACGGCCGCCAAACCAACGACACTTCGGAGCAAAAAGGAGGCCACCATGGAAACATCTCCGGCCGCCCGGCCAGTGATTTCAGCCGAGCGTGACGGACCGCAAAGGTCGATCCTTCGTTACTCGATCCGTACTGAGAGATTTGATTCTGCCACGGACGTGCCCTGCTTTGCGGTCACCAGAACATCACACTGTCCGGGGCCAGGAGAAACCTGCACAAGCATGGGGATCGAGCCGTCGGCCTCGGCGTGAGCTAGATCCAATGGCTTGCGTGCGATCTCCCGGCCATCGCGCATCAGTTGCAATGTGACCTTGGGCAGTTCACTGTCCGTGTGCGCGGCGGGGTACACAACGAAATAGAGACTCACGGGACTCGTCGACGTTACCGAATCCGAGAGCGTCGGAGTGATGCGGCCATTCTCGAGTTCAAAAGGACTGAGTGGGTTGCGTGGACCCGTCAGCGGCTCGAAGCGGCGCACCAATTCCACAGAACTCAGGGATAAATTCTTCGCCGAATCGACGAAAACCGAGACGCGCTTGGCAGACGTTTTGCCCGTCTGCTCGTCAGCCACCGCCGTGTCGATCACGTAATGCCCGGGCGGCAATTCGATCGGCTCGGCGTAGAGGATGTGATCGCTTCGCAGTTGTGCCGCATCCGCGCTAGGCACTTTGCGGACCAGTTCCCGGCTCACCTTCCTCACGATGGCTCCTGAGGAATCATGGATGAACGCGACCAGCGCCGTTCGGGCGCGAAGGTCGCCGGTCTTTTTGTCCGCGATGGCTTTGATTCCAGACAATGGGATTTCAAATGTCATCACATACTCGACTCCATTTTCCTGTGGCCGGAACTTCATGGCCGAGACCTGATAAGGAAATTCCACCGGGGCGGGCTGCATATTCATCGCATTCAAGGCCAACAGTTCATAGGGTTGGAGGGGCTCCCCATTCAGATCCGGCACCGCGTAATATCCCTTTCTTGTCTGGAGCGTAACCTTCGGGCGGCTGATTTTCACTTCGATTTTGCGGAAGTGTCCATCGTAATTGGTCGACGTGGGAGAATACGCCAACTCATAGTGCGTACGTATGTCCTCCATCATGCGCTGCATGGGCAGGGAGATTTCGTTGGTGTTGGTAACCGCAAAACCCCCCGTTGATTCTGCTAATTCGCGCATCGCCAGTTGGCCGCTTGCCACCGCTGTGAGTTCGACGTCGTCGTCTTCGAAATGCCCGTTGATGGGGTCAACCGCTTGAGCTGAACTCTCGGCTCCTGTGCGGCGCTGGGCGGCCAAGGCTTGCATCATTGGGTCTTCCACGTTCAGCCCGCGAGTGTCGATGCTGTAAAAGGACACCCCGGAGCGGTTGGCATAGCTGATCAGGTTGTCCACGGCATCGCGCCGATTTACCGGGAATGCCAACCCGTCCGCCAGATAAAGGACCACTTTCCGGCCCGGCAACATTTCCTCGCTTCGCACCAATTGGCGCAGCGAGTCCATAGCGTCCATGCCATCGGACAAGCTGCTGGCGAACCGCAGCCCCTTAACCAAGCCCGCCTGAGCGAGGAGGGCGTTGCCCAGTTGGATCGAAACATCCTGGGAGGCAGCGTTCGCCGCGAATAGTGGATCTTTCGATATCCCCAGCAGCGGATTCGCAAGCGCGTTTTGGACAGCCTGTTCCGTGGCGGCTCCCGTGAATGGCGACGCAAGAATATTCTCAGCCGACGCGTTGAGCGTTGCGACCGCACTGCTCGCAACCGTTGCCGAGACGTCCAACGCACCCCCTCCTCTCAGTCCCTTGGTCGCGGCGCCGACCGCTTTTGCCAGCGAATCTTTGTCGCCGGTATAGGACTGGATGACTTGCAAACTTCGGTCCAGGCGGTAGATCGTTACATACGTATTCGGCAGATCGTCGCTCTTGAGAAATTCCAACACTGCTCGCCGCGCGAATTCCAGATTAAGCGGAGCAATCTGCGCAAACACAACCGAAACAAAGTTCACCTGCCGCATGGAATTCAATGGATGCGGATCTTCGCCGCTCTTGGTCCGCGCTGCGGAGTTGGGCGATCCCGCCTTGGGTGCCCCAGCAAGGCTTCGTTCGGTTTGCAATTGTTCGCTGCCCTGAATGTTGCGAAATACTCGAATGTTCTGGCGCACTCCATCTTCATAGACTTCCACTTCTTCGGGCCGTAGATCTGCGAGCGCGTGGCGGTGCTTGTCGCGGACCACCAGATCGAGAAGAACTTCCCGCGTGGTCGTGTGAATTACGGGGCGATTCGGCTCAACTGCAGGAGGAGAAGTGGTTTGAGAGAGCAATGCAGGAAGAGCAACCAATGCAATGAAGGCAACTGCGAGAAGAACACGTGCAGGCATACATCCACCTCACGGATCCCGCCTTCCGTCCCCAGTCAGCGGGCTTTCCCCACGATTCCGGCCGATAAAGACCCGGACAGTTTACCCGGAACAGTCCCCGGATGCACGCTTTTCATAAAAAATCGATTTTTCTCTTGACAGCGCCTATCAATCGGCGTTAAGTTGCGTCGGTCTTGGGATAGTACAAATCCATTACGTAACGCCTACGGCCTAGCCGCGGCCAAAATTTCAGACTTCGGCAATTCGCACCCATAGTTTAACGAATTCGATTTAACGAGTTCCATGCAATCCGGGGAGGGACGATGATTTCTACTATTGAGCTCACAGGATTGAAGAAGGCTGCCAGTGCGGCAGCGTTGCTGCTGGTTCTCATCCTGCTGGCGTCGACCGGTTTCGCTCAACAGCTAACCGGGACGCTGAGCGCCACGGTCACCGACGCGGCAGGCGCGGTTGTGCCGAATGCAAAGGTGACCATGAAGAACGAGAGATCCGGCGACGTGCGCACCACAGTGTCGAACGGATCTGGCTACTTCACGGTGACGGCAGTGCAGCCCGGGAGCTACTCCATCGCCATTGAGGCCCCGGGTTTCAAGACCTGGCAGCAGACCGGCATCGTCTTCGCCCAAGGCGACAGCCGCACTTTGCCGAGCGTTAAGCTCGAGGTCGGCCAGGTTAGCGAGACCGTCGAAATCAAAGCCGGCGCCGACGTGGTGATCCCCGATAACTCCGAAGTCAGCGCGACTCTGAACACCGAATTGATCGAAGACGTTCCAATCCTCGGTCGCGATGCCGGCGAATTATTGAAGGTTATGCCGGGAATGGCGCTGACCAATGGCCTCAGTCAGGGTTCCGGATTCAACGATAAAGTCGTTGGTACGAACAATGGCCCCGTCGGTGCCTATTCTTCCAATGGTACGCAGCCCTACGGTGCCATGGCCTTCATGCTCGATGGCGCCAACCTGGTCGATCCTGGAAACGCTGGGACCCAAATCGCGAACATCAACCAGGACATGGTCTCCGAAGTTAAGGTTCTGATGTCGTCCTACAGCGCTGAGTATGCCAAAGGGCCAGTGATTTTTCAGGCGTTCAGCAAGAGCGGTGGCAATGCGTTCCACGGCGAAGGCTATCTCTACGCTCGCAACAGCGCGCTGAACTCGGACGATGCGTACGCCCACAGTCAGGGAATCCCCAACTCCAACGAGCACTACTACTACATAGGCGGGAACATCGGCGGCCCGATCTTGCTCCCGTTTACCGACTTCAACAAGAGCCGCAAGAAGCTTTTCTTCTGGGCTGGCTATGAATATATGGACCAGCATCCTGCCGCGACCCCGATCAATTACAACGTGCCTACGCTGGAACAGAGAGCGGGCGACTTCAGCGAAAACACAATCAACGGCCAACCGGGAGGATCGTCAAGCGCACTTCTGAAGCAGTTACAGAGTGTTTGGCAGTATGCTTACGCTATTCCGTACAATCTGCCGACTAACAAGAATACGATGACGCCGGCGAATTACGACCCGAACATCGGCGGAATTCTCGGTACAATGCCGAAGCCAAATATTAGTCCCTCTGCGGCAAATGGCTGGAATAACTTTCAGTACATCAGTACCGTTCCTCAAAACCGTTGGGAAGCCACTGGGAAAGTGGACTACGCCATCAGTGATAACACCAAATTGTCTGTCTCCTACACTAGGCAGATCGAAAACGATCAGCATCCGATCGGTGTGTGGTGGACTCCACCGTGGACCTTGCCCTATCCGTCGAATGTGATTGCTGCCACCACTTCGCAAGAAGTCATGGCGAACCTGACGCACGTTTTCAGTCCGACGACGACCAATGAATTCGTATTTACATTGGCGCGTTACATCAATCCCAGCACGTTGGCCAATCCGAAGGCCGTGGATCGCACTGCCCTTGGATTCAACGTAAAGGGCCTGTTTGGCCATACCACTTCCCAGATACCGAATTTCCAAGGTCCTTGGGGCGGAGCTTTCCCGAACATCGAAGAATTCTCTTTTGACGGAGGGTTCAACGGCAATGCTTTCGGCGCCACCAAGAAGGATCCTGCGCTTTACGACAACTTCACCAAAGTGATCGGCTCCCACACCCTGAAAGCTGGTTTCTACTGGGACACCAGCGAGAATATCCAGTCAAGCGGCGGCCTTGGGGTCAGCGACAACGGCAATTACAATTTAGGCTGGGGCCCGAACAGCTCGGGAAACGTGGTAGCTGATTTCCTTCTCGGCCGCACCGGCAGCTACCAGCAAGTCAGTTCTTTCCCCACGAACGACCTCAAGTTCCATCAGTGGTCGATTTACGCCCAGGATTCCTTCAAGGCGAATCGACAACTCACGCTCAATTACGGATTGCGCTTTGACCACGTAGGCCAGTGGTATGGAACCCCGCAAGGATTCCAAGTCTGGAATCCAGCTAGCTATGTCAATGGTCCGGGTGCGCCGGCAAATACCGGTCTGCTCTGGCACGCTCTCGACAGCAGAATACCGCTGTCCGGCCTCGTCTCCCCATTATTCTATTACGAACCTCGCATCGGCTTGGCCTACGACATTTTCGGAAACGGAAAGACGGTGCTTCGCTCCGGCTTTGCCGTATTCCATTATCAAATCTCCACCCAGGTGGCCGATGCCGCTACCGGGCCTGAGGGTTCGTTTACATATACAACTGCAGGGCACTACCACTGGGTACGCTCAAATCAATTCGGGAGGGTCGGGGTTCACGCCGCCGTCTAGCGTCGCCCAAAATGGCGCGACTGTGTATGGTTTGCAGCAGGGAGACAATAAGACTCCGCTGACCATGAACTGGAACGTCACGATCTCGCAGGCGCTTCCGGGGCGTTCGGTCCTCGAAGTCTCCTATGTGGCCAATAAGAGCCAGAATGAATGGATCGACGGAACAAACGGCAAACTGGGTGACCTCAACAATATCCCTGCTGGCGGTTTTTTCGCCGTAGACCCAATTAAGGGACTCAAAATTACGCCGAGTTCACCAAATTGCACCTCCGCCAATCCCTTGTTGAACTTTACTGGCTGCAATGCGCACTACACGACGGCCTTTAACAGCAACGATTACCGTCCGCTGAACAACTACCAGGACATTTATCTCCTGAGTCACGGCAGCTACGCCAACTACAACTCCTTGCAGGTGTCGTGGCAAAAACAGTCCGGCCCTATCGTCTTCCTGACAAATTACACCTTCAGCAAGGTGCTAGGCATTCGCGATGGGCAAACGGACAACGGACCCGGCAACGGTACTGTGGTTGATCCTTTTAGCATCAAGAACAACTATGGTCCCCTGGGGTACGACCACACACACATTCTGAACTTCTCATATGTGTGGAACATGCCGAAATTTATTCACGGCAACAAGATCCTTGGCGGCGCGGTCAATGGCTGGCAACTCTCGGGCTACACCACGTACCAAAGCGGCGCGGTGATTCAACCGAACATGGGTGGAAACATGAACGCGGTTTTCCCGGGCGGCCTTACGACACCGCTCGTGGGCGCGCCGGATCTGCCGAACAACGCTATCCTCTTGCCGAACGGGCTGTACGCGAACGCGATGAATCCGTCCACCTGGTTCGGGTCCAGTTCCTACAACTTGCTTCAGCCAGTGGTGACCTGCGACCCTCGTAAACACGCATCTGGGGCGTATTTCAACCCGAACTGCTTCGCGCCTCCGCAATTCTTAGGGCAACAGGGAACTCTCAACATGCCGTATATGCGTGGGCCTGCCTATTTTGATAGCGACTTAGGACTGTACAAAAACTTCCAGATCACTGAGAGGCAAAAGCTTCAGTTCCGTGTCTCGGCGACAAACTGGCTAAATCATCCGCTGCCGCAGTTTGGGCTGGCGGGCATTAGCGATAATCAGCTCAACTTCACGCGCAGCTACACATTTACCGAGGGCAATCAGGCGGAGTGCAACCTTCTGTTGCCCCAGTCGGGTACTCCCCAGCCTGCCACGCCCACACCGTGCCAAGTGCCCGTGGTCGGCTTGTCGCAAACTAACACGAATACCAACACAACCGGCAAGCCCGCTTTCAAGACTGGCAGTCGGTCGCTGCTGTTCGCCGTGAAGTATTACTTCTAGGAGGGCGTAATTTATGGACACGTACCTCTCACCGGTTCTAAGGAGAGCATGCATGAGTCGTAAAAACGGAAGGGGGAGAATGATCCGCAAAGCTTACTGGTTCGTCCCAGCCCCAATTTTCCTCGCCCTAGCTTTCCTGACGGGTTGCAGTTCGACCCCGGCGACTGTTACTCCTGCTGCGGTCACAACGGTCACAGCCATGAGCCCATTCGTGCAGAATACGGCAATCAACAAGCCATTTGCGTCGTCGCTTTCCGCGACCGTGACAACAAACGGAACGCCCGTGTCCGGCGCGGTGGTAACGTTCACGGCTCCGGGGTCGGGTGCAGGCGGAACCTTCCCCAACGGCACCGACGACTCGCGACGGTGACTACCGACGCTAACGGCGTCGCCAAATCGCCGATCTTCACCGCCAATGGAACGGTCGGCACTTATATTGTGATCGCCTCGGCTGGATCAACGCAGTCTACGGCCCTCTTCAATATGGCTAACACCTTGGAGGCGGAGGCGCTCTCGACAGCGGGCGGTACCCCGCAAAGCACATCAATCAGCACGCAATTTGCGAACGCGCTTGCAGTAACGGTGAAGGATCCTACTGGCGCAACTGTGGGAGCAGGCGTGCCAGTCACGTTTACAGCTCCCGACGGTTACTTCACCGATACCGACAAACTTACTACAACTGCGTTGACCAATGCGAGTGGCGTAGCCACGGCGGCGCCCTACGTCGCGAGCGGGACGGTTGGCGGGCAGTACTCCGTGATCGCCTCGACCGTAGATACCGTAGATGGGGATTCATCGACCGCCACTTTCACGCTGTCGAACACCATCAAGCCGGCTACGATCACGCCGTCGGCCGGAACAACACCGCAAAGCGCGACAGCAGGCACGCCCTTTGTGATACCGCTAGCCGTGACGGTAATGGATGGCAGCACCCCGCCGGTGCCGGTGAGCAATGCGCTCGTGACGTTTACGGCTCCGTCGTTTACGGTTACCTCGGGGACGGCAAGCGCAGCCAGCGGCACATTTGCCGACAGTACGACTGTGACAACGACAGCTTGGACGAACGGAAGCGGTGTCGCCACTGCGGCGATCTTCACTGCGAACTCGAAGGCGGGCGGACCTTATAACGTCACTGCTATGGTTGTGGTCTCCAGCGGCAACACCCTGACCACTAACTTCAGTCTGACGAACAAATGATGCCCACGAAGCTTTGATTTGGGGTATAGCTGCAGGAAATTCCCACTTCTAATAAGTTAGAATGATCCCAAGGGGTGGCGCAAAGCCACCCCTGAACGCGAATGCATTTCCCCCGGCTGGCTCGCCAGATCTTTGCAACTTCGCTGTTGACTGTCGCTGCCGTTGCGTTGCTCCGCAGTTCCCCCGCCTCCAGCCCGATCTGGTTCGAACTGAAGACGATTCCGTTCCGCCTGGAAAATGACGAGACGCCCGCGAAGAACGCGCCGGAAACTATGCCGGGCGGAGTCGCCGTCTTCGATTACAACGGCGACGGACGTCCAGACATCTTCTTCACCAACGGCGGCAATATCTCCAACCTAAAAAAAGACTCGCCCAAATACCGCAACCGCCTGTTCCGCAATGACGGCAACGGCGTGTTTACCGACGTGACCGACGCGGCTGGCCTGGCTGGTTCCGGCTACGACATGGGCGTCGCAGTCGCTGACTACGACAACGATGGGCATCCTGATTTGTTCGTCGCCGGTCTCCACCACAGCACGCTCTACCACAACAACGGGGACGGAACCTTCACCGACGTGACGGTGAAATCGGGACTGGACGCCAGTTTGAATCGCCCTGATCCCGAATATGGTCCTTGGTGGGCGATCACGGCCGTCTGGGTCGACGTGAACAACGATGGCCTGCTCGATCTTTTCGTCGTCAACTACATGCAATGGACCTACTCCGACAAGCCGCTCTGTGCGATTCAGGGCGTCGCCGACTACTGTAGTCCCAAGTTCTATAAAGGCCAGCCCAACCAGTTGTTTCTGAACAAAGGCGACGGCACCTTCCAGGACGTTTCGAAGGAATGGGGTATCCGAAGCCACGTTGGCAAAGGGATGGGTGTGGGCATGGCTGATTACGATCTCGATGGCCGTCCGGACCTGTTCGTCACCAACGACGCTTCTTACAACTCGCTGTTCCGTAACGCGGGCAACAAGTTTGAGGAGGTCGCCTTCGAGACCGGAGTCGCTCTGACCGAAGATGGCAGCTTCATCTCGGGCATGGGACTGGACTTCCGCGATTTCAACAACGACGGCTATCCCGACATCGCATTCGTGGCTTTGAACAATCAGACCTTTCCCCTTTTCCAGAACACCGGCAAAGGTGACTTTCACGAAGTTACTACCCAGAGCGGCATGCGAGATCCTAGCCGGCAGATGTCTGGCTTTGGCGCAGCGTTATATGACTTCGACAATGACGGATGGAAAGATCTCTTCGTAAGCCGCGGCCATGTCGAATCGCTGAATCAGCCGGGGCAGCCCGTCGATCAGCCGAACACCGTGTTCCGCAATCTTGGCGCCAGTGGTAAATGGGCGCCATTGACCGAGGAAGCAGGATTTAAGTCAACTTCTGCGGCACGCCATCGTGGCTGTGCTTTCGGCGATCTGGACGGGGATGGCCGTGTCGATGTGGTCGTAACTGCTATCGGAAAGGACGCCGAAATCTGGATGAACCGCAGCGCCAAGTCCGGCCATTGGCTCGATATCGCTCTGCGCGGCACCAAGAGCAACCGCGACGGTATTGGCGCTCGCATCAAGCTGGTGACCAGGAGCGGCGCACAATACAACCACATGACGACCAGCGTGGGCTATGCTTCATCGAGCGACGGGCCAGTGCACTTCGGACTTGGCCCCGAAAATCGGGTTGCCTTAGTCGAGATTCGCTGGCCTTCGGGAACCACTCAAACTTTGCAGAATATTTCGGCCGATCAGGTTTTAAAAGTGATCGAGGCTGCCTACTGAACTTTCGCCTACTTGGAAGCGGGTACCTTCGATTCCAGCTGCGCAATTTGCTGCTTCACCAGGTCCGCTTCCGGGCCAGCAGGAATGTAGGTCAAACAATTCTTCAGATGTTGTAAAGCGCCCGCATAATCGGCTTTTCGCGCCAGGATCACAGCCAGCAATTGTTCCGTGTTCGGCACACTGTGGCGCGGATCAATCGCCATCGACTTCGAAGCGCTAGCATTCGCTTCGTCGGTCTTTCCGAGCTGAAATTTTGCCAGGGCATCGTAATACAGCAACTGGGGCGTGCCGGTGGGATCGAGCTGCAACGCATGGCTCGTGTTATCCAATGCCTCCTGCCATTTTTCTTCCTGGACGGCCAGTGCGGCCAGCTGCTCGTAGGGTAAAACGAATTTTGGATCGGCAGCCATAGCCTTGGAAAAGTAATCTCGCGCCGCCTGCGGATTGGACTTCTCCTGAAGTTTACCGAGCTGCAACCATGCCTGCGCGAATGCTGGATACAGCTGGACCGCTTTTTTAAGATTCTTTTCGGCGCCATCGGGGTTCTGGTTGAGCCATTCCGCTCTCGCCTTTTCGAAAGCTTTCATGGCATTCGACGGCGCCGCGTGGGTGGTGGTACTGAGTTCCGTGCCGCCGCCGCGGACTTCGGGCGACAGTGTGATGGTTCCAAGGTTGGGCTCGTCTCGCAGATTTCGTGCAGTAATCGTCACCGCGCTGGAGCGGAATCCAGCTACGGAGCCCCGCACCAGACACCCTTCATACTGTGTTTCCATCTGTCGTTGCGCATCGGCTGGAGTGCCCGGCGTGCCATGGGTCGTGGCGAATGTGATTACAAAACGCCCCTGGAGATCGGTCTGCGTTGAGTTGACCACCGATCCTTTGCAATCGACCGCAATCAGAATCGGTTGCCAAGGCAGAGGTTCACCCTCGAGCGCGAGCTTGCCTAACAGCACGCCGCCGGCGCGACCCTGAGCGGACATGTTCGCCCAGTAATTGTAAAATCCGCTGTCTTGAATCGAATCTGGCCGCGTCAAAGTGGAAGGAGGAGCGGGCGTCGAGACGTGAGTCTGAGCTCCGCAAGGCTCGGCGGGTATAGCAACGAGAAGCAGTAGCAAAGTGAATGAAAACGCCGGAAGAGACAGCCTTTCTTTCATGACGTACCTCGCTGGCATCATTGTTGTTTGCCTATATTGTACGCGTTCCATGGCGGCTCTACTTGCCAGGGAGCATGCTCTGTTTGAGCGTTTTGGCGGCACGCTTTCGGGAATTTGCCGGGGTTTTGGCTCAGTTCCTGCGCTATCCTATTCACCATGCGGGCGGCCTTTATTTGCATCTTCCTCTCTGCGCTAATCGCGGCTCAGGAGTCGAACCCGGACCTGCTGCTCAAGCATGCGATTGAGGAGCAGCAGCATGGAGATTTTTCCGCCTCGATTCGCGACTACCGTAAGGTATTGGAATTACGCCCCAACGAGGTTGAGGCCAAGGTTAATCTCGGCGCAGCCTTGGCGCATGTAGGTCAGTTCGATGAGGCAATTGCCATTTACCGCTCTGCTCTCACGACGCTAAAGGACAAGAATCCGGTTCTGCTCAATCTTGCCCTTGCCTATTACAAGAAAGCAGACTTCGAAAATGCCCGCCAGCAGTTTGAAATTCTGCACGATGCCCAGCCCAACGCATTGCAGGTGATAATTCTCTTAGGCGACTGCGATGTGCGACTAGGCAAGACGGACGCTGCCGTCCACTTGCTTGAACCGCTGGAAGGAAAATACTCGCAAAACATGGATTTCGAATACGTGCTGGCGTCGGCGCTGATTAACACGAAAGGCCGGAGGCGCGACGGCGTTTCTCGCATGGAAAAAGTTGCCGAGGTGACGTCGGGTGCGGATGCCTATATGATCGCGGGCGCGACCCTTCTGCAATTGAACGATTACGAGCAAGGACGCCAGGACTTGGAGCAGGCGCTTCGCCTGAAGCCAACGCTTCCCGGGCTGTATACGCTGGTGGGGACCGCCAGAGATAAGACCGGCGACGTTAAGGACGCCGAGGCCGCCTTTCGAGAGGCCCTGAAGACTAACCCTGACGACTTTGAAGCCAATCTATATCTTGGAGCTATTCTCTACAAGCGCCGCGATATTGATGAGGCCAAGGGTTACTTGAATCGCGCCCTCCGCCTGAAGCCTTCCGACTCGATGGCCCGTTATGAATCGGCGATGTTGAAGAGCACTTCGGGAGATTACGAAACCGCGGCGCGGGAATTGGAGTTGTTAGTGAAAGACGATCCGGACTGGCTCGAGCCGCACGTAGAACTGGCAACCTTGTACTATCGTCTTCACCGTCCCGAGGACGGAGCGAAAGAGCGCCAAATTGTGGATAGTCTCACAGCAAAACAGCAGGCGCAAGGCCCGGGGAAGTAGTCGCTACTCGTGGTCCCTTCCTAACGCCCGGCTAACTACGGATTCACGGTGATCTGCCTTCGGGAATACTGCACCCTTTTGTCAGCCGCCTCCGCTGGACTTACTGTCCCGGCGTATCGAAATTTCACCTCTGCGAAGTAAAGGGTGTCCTCAGTTTCGGGGCCGCGCCTCTCGGAATCCCCTGGTCTCGAATCACTGGGAGTAAGGTCGTCCACCGAATCGACGCAGCGGTGGGGCACCTGGCTATGTACTCTGTTCGGGTTTCTTGCCGATTTTCAAGCTATGCATCCAGTTTTGCAGATATCCATTGTCGACGAGCCGGTTGGATCCGTTGGGGTTATAGCGGAACAGGTCTCCTTCATATTCGTCGACCATGTTTACGGGTAAGCCGAAGAACTCGTGTCCGTAGGCGGACTGCAGCGCAGTAGAAGCGAAGACAAAGGCGTTGGCGTATCTCGCAATCTCGCCACAGAACAGGTTTCCATCCCTCCATGTGTTGGCCTCGCCAATCTCGGCCACGTCGCAACCTACGATCATGATGGTATGCACCTTGCCTGCCAGGGCCGAAAATACCGGTGTTTCGCCTCGGCCAATTCCGGTGCCAATGTTCATAACCCCCGCACTACCGTGGGAACGGAACACCACACATCGCAGATAGCCGTCTTTGGCGGTATCGGCAACGGAAGCTATGTTGTTAATCAGATCAGACGCTCGGACATCGGCGTTGACTTTGCGGGTATTCCACATGCGGTAGTCCGGTGGCGGAATATTATGGGCATTCAACGCCATCGAGGGCTGTGGGATCTCAAACATTCCATACCTCCTCGGTCGGAGAAAGTGGTCAAGGGTAGAATTGTATTTGAAGAAATCTAGCTTCGGACTACTTGTTTCGAACCTCTGGGTCGCTCATCCCCACACTACCAACCCGTTGACATCTTTAATCGCGGCTCAATCTCGTCCGACACGGAGTCGGTTCGGCGGTGACCCGGATGGCGGCAAGATCAAGAGCCTGGGTCACCCCCCTCGCTCAGAACCGGGGCAGATGAGACGTTCCCCGGGAAAATGCCAGATAACGTCCCGTCATGTCCCCATGTTTCAAGTCAGAAACAGCCTGGTGCATTTGTTGAATATTCGAGCGGTCGGTCCTCAGAATGAGAACTTCGCGCTTAGCTCCATCACGCGGTTTCCGTCCCCGACGCTCCCGTTCTGGTCTCCTGTGCCTTTGATGTATCCAAAGCTGGCAGAGGTGAAGCTCGTGCTGGGGTTACTGAAATGGGGCGTGTTGGTTACGCTAAAGGCCTCAGCCCGGAATTCCAGTCCCATCTTCTCTCGAATTGGGAAATTGCGGAACAGCGCCGCGTCCAAGTTGAAGAACCCGGGTCCAGTGAACTCAAAACGCTTCATGTTCCCAAGGACTCCCGGTGTCGTCACGTGCGCGAACGAATTGGGATCGAACCACAGCGCATTGTCGATGCCGCCTAAACGATGAAACGGCGCAACCAGCTGTGGATATTGCGTGCTACCCGGTGCATTGAGCGTGTTTCCGCTGTCGGTGAAGTGCAGCGGAGTGCCGCTCATGCGTGTGAGCACGCCGCTTACCCCCCATCCGCCTACGATCCAGCTCGCGACCCCCGACTTTAAGAAAGGCTTGTTCCGGCCCAAGGGCAATTCGTACACGTAGCTCTGCACAAAGGTGTGTGTTCGATTACGGCTCGTGGGACTGTAATTGCGCTGAAAATCGATGTAGTTGTCCGGCGCGCCGTCATCGGCGTTCATGTCGGAGCGATAGGCTAAGGCTTTCGCCCAGGTATACGAGGTGGTCAGCAGGAAACCGTTCTTCCACCTGCGGTCCAACCTTGCTTGCAACGAGTTGTAGTTCGAGGCCGTAGGCTTGAACAGGAACGATGTGCCTGCGGTGCGGCCGTAAGCGGCGCAGAGTGGGCGAACGGGACAAGTGTTCTTGGCCAGCGTGCCATCCGGATTGAGTGCTGGAATGGTCGCAGCGTTCAGGTCGTAGGACACCGGGATCTTCACCCCGTGGTTGCCTACGTAGGCCAGATCGAGCACGAAATTCGCCGGCAGAGATTGCTGCACGGCGAAATTGTAGGATTCGACATATGGCTGCTGGAAATGCCTGTCAACGACGTTATAGTTTTCAGCGGGATTTGGGGTGACCGTTCCATCGGATGCGATTGCGACGGCAATGGGCGCAGGAAATCCATTTGCCATGTTTGCTGGCTGCCCGTTTATGGTGGGAAGGGCAAAGCTGTTGGTTTGATTCGAGCCCTCATTCTGGCGGATGGGGAAGTTGAACGCGTACTGATTATTGGTGAAAGGCTCATAACTCATGCCGAAGCCGGCGCGCACCACGGTCTTTTCCGATATGCGATAGGCGAGGCCAAGGCGCGGAGCAAAGTATTTGTAGTAGGTCTGGCGGCCGAGGTTGAGTGGGTTTCCGTCTATTCCGGCGAGAACCAGGCGGTTTCTTCCGGGATCGTAGTTTGAATAGCCGCCGGCATGGCTTGGTGTCGCTGGTATATACAGCTCCCAGCGTAGGCCGGCATCAACGGTTAGCTTCCGGGTAGCGTGCCATGTGTCTTGCCCGTAAAAGAAGGCCTCGGTTTCGCGCCATGAACCGGAGATGATCGAGATGTCGCGGCCGATTTGCGTCGGCGCGTCAACCAGGAAGGATGCGAAGTTATTGGCAAGACTTGTCTTCGAGCTTCCAGAACCGGTGTTTAGGGAAGTTGTTCCAGTCCCGAAGACGAAATGGCCGCGCGGTCCAAAGGTCTGGGCCTGCACCAGATCATCGCGCAACCGGCGTACGTCAGCGCCCCATTTGAAGGTGTGATTGCCGCTGATCTTGGTCCAGTTGTTCACGACATCGATATTGGTCTCAGCGCGATTCCAGGGCTGCGAAGCCGAGTATCCCACGAACGGATTGCCGAAGCCTCCCTGGATTTCAATCTGGGTCATGCCGCTGGTGAAGGCATTCAAATTCACGCCAGGAATTCCGAGGGCGGCGGTGTCCGTCGACCCGTAATCCGAGGTCTGTGCCACATTGTGGTAGTGACTGATGCCCGCCCGCGTCTCTACGATTAGATTCGACGAGAAGACATGCGTCCAATTCAACGCGCCGCTCTGTTCGTGCTGGTTACCGGGGCCTTGGAATCCGATGGGACCGCCAGCAAGACCGAACATCGGCTGCTGATATGGGTTCTGCACCGCACGGCTGAACCGAAACGATAGGCGGTCCTTCTGGGTCCAGCTGTGGTCGAGTTTGATGTCGAAAGAAGTGCTGTGCTTTCTGAACTGCGTATTCTGCTGATAGTTATTGGTCAGACCCGGCAAATTAGCGTGCGGCACCAGGGCGAGGATCTTAAGCGCAATCGGGCTGAACCGATTCGGACAGATCGTATTTGCCACACCGTTACACGAGAACTGCTGGCGACCAGTGCCGTCGGGATTGCCGGTGCTCGGGTCGTAGATATTCGTGCCGCCTGCTCTCAGATCTCCGCTGCTGAATAAGTCGGTCGGTAGTGTCGTCAGTTGGAACTGGCCACGGATGTCATCGATGCGAAGGAGGTCCCCAAAGAAGAAAGTCTTGTTTTTTATTATTCGCCCGCCGAAGGTTCCGCCGTAATAGTTGTAGGTCGTGTGGGCGAGCTTAGCTGGTGGGCGATTGAAGTAAGTGCGCGCTTGCAGGGCGCTCACGCGATTGTATTCGTAGAGCGAGCCGTGGAAATCATTCGAGCCGGATTTCAGAACTACGTTGGTTACAGCGCCACCCGCGCGACCGAACTCGGCATCGTAGTTGCTGGTGCTTACATCCACAGTCTCGATGGCCTCCGTGGGCGGCACATAAATCTGAAGAAGGCCCGTGCGTTCATCATCATTCACGCCTTCAATTGACAACTGATCGTACTCGCGCGATTGGCCGTTGACCTCTGTGGAGAGCGTGTCCTGCGCATTGAAGAACTCAGAGTGGTCGCGGTGTGGACGGACGGTACCGGGAACCAGCGCGAGCAGGCTTTGGAAGTTGCGGTTGGCGCCACCTACCGGTAACTGCTCCAGTTGCGCCTCCTGAATCTTCTGCGCCACATCAGCGCGGTCGGTTTGCAAGATCGGAGCGGCGCCCGTCACCTCGACCATTTCCGTCACCGCGCCGGGCTGCATGGTTAAATCGGCCCGCACAGTGCTGTTGACGTCGAGACTGAGATCGGAGCGGGTTTCTCTCTTGAACCCCTTCGCTTCGGCAAGAACGCTGTAGGTCCCAGGCGACAGATCGGGAAATACATAGTTGCCGCTCGGGTTGCTTTCTGTGACGCGAGAGATTCCAGTACCTACCTCGGTGGCAGTGACTTTAGCTCCCGCCACAGCCGCGCCGGTAGAATCGGTCAAGGTTCCAAGCAGTGTGCCGTTTACGGCTTGTCCGAACATCGAAACTGCGGTGGTTGAGATTAGGCACGCTACAACAAGCAGAGCAGTATGGACTCCTCTTTGGTTGGACATCTCGGTCCTCCTGTCCATTTGGTAGAGCGAAATCGGTGCATTCTTGGCGCAAGGGGCATGTTCCATGAGACTAATGCCAACTGTCAAGATGGACGAAAAACAGTGTGTTCGCACATGATATGTCCGACATGTATGCCATCAACGCCGGCACCGGGGCCTTACGTTCCATGGGAACGATAGGCACCACCGAAGGAATGACCGAGAAGACTGATCTTGCCCAGGCCAAGCGCCAGCCGGACGGCTTCGATGTCCTCGACCATGTTGGCGATGGTGTACTGCCCGGGATCCTCGAACTTGGACGACTTGCCGGAGCCGCGCTCGTCGATGAATACGAGCCGACTGGTGCGGATGAGAGGTAACAAGTAAGGAAGGAAGTAATCGTGCGAGGCCCCGGGTCCGCCGTGAACGATCATCAAGGGCGTGCCTCGTCCCACAGACTGGTAGTAGATCAGGGCACCGTGACTATCGACGAAGCCATCCTGCATGGCGAACAGGTTCGCTGACTTGGAAGTTTGTGCCGAACTAACCAGACACACAGCGCTGACGAGGAGAAGTATAAGCAAGCGGGTTCGCATGCGGAAATCCTAGCTCGACGGATCTGACCTCCGATCACACCGCGCAGAATGGTTCGAGACTCCAAAGCAACGCGGTGCTGGCGAGAAGCCGACTTCACAGGAACTAATCCCGCCCTGGAAGCGGATAGTTTGCGGCGGCAGAACTAACCCTCGTCAGCCACAGAAGCCAGCCGGTCTGCTTCTGCTAAGCGGGCTTTTCTCTTCTTGGACGAGACAACAAAAGACATTCCGCCGTCTGAGCGTTGGGGCATGCGCCGTTCCTGACACCTTGGCCATCGTTCGCGAGCGACTGGCAACTCGGAAGTTATCGGTTCGTCCGTCGGATCAGTACCGATAAACCCGCTTACGAGCAATAAGACAGAGCGATCACAACTGGATTACCCTATGGTCAAGGGCTGTTTTGATCGCTCGGGCCCGAATGAAGGTGCGAACGATGGCGCAACATATCTACGGAGCGTTCTCGAATGATTGCCGCAGAACTGATGCGGTTTTGCGCGGAAGAAGGAGCAAAGGAGCAACCCCATTCGGATGAAGAAGATCACCCTCAATGTGAATGGTCGGCAGCAAGTCGTGGCGGTTGATCCAGAAGCGCCCCTGCTGTTTGTTCTGAATGACGAGCTCGGATTGCGCGGACCTCGATTCGGATGTGGCATGGCTCAGTGCGGAGCCTGCACTGTAATCATGCGCGGCCAAGTCGTGCGGTCTTGTGTGATGCCTGTGAGTGCAGTTGGTCAAGATGAAGTTACGACTCTGGAGGGCCTGGGCACCCTTGAAAAGCCTCACCCAATCCAGCAAGCGTTTATTGAGGAAGGAGCCGCCCAATGCGGGTTTTGCCTGAGTGGCGTGATCCTGACGGCAAAGGCCGTTCTCGACGAAAAACCAGATGCTTCTGATCAAGAGATTCGGGAGGCCTTGGGCGGCGTTTTGTGTCGCTGTTTCGCGCACACTCGCATGTTGCGTGCAATTCGAAAGTATGCGGAGACTAGACGAGCATGACTCAGTCCCGCCGTGAGTTTCTGAAAAGTTGTGGCGCCTTGATCGTCAGTTTCAGTGCTGGTCCGTTGAGTGTGCTGTCTGCACAGGGCCAAGGACGGTTCGGCACCCACCCCTCCCACATTGATCCGAAGAAGCTCGATTCCTGGTTGGCCGTCGGCGCCGATGGAGTCATCACGGCTTATACAGGGAAATGCGATTTCGGGCAGGGCATTTTTACAGCTCAATCGCAGCTCGTCGCGGAGGAGCTGTGCGTTCCGCTTGCCCGTGTCAAGCTCATCCAGTGCGATACCTCTGTCACTCCGGATCAAGGAACTACATCGGGAAGTCAGTCGACTCCGACGAACTTTAACTCAGAAAATCTCGCACTTGCCGCAGCCACAGCTCGCGAAGCCCTGTTGAGTCTTGCCGCCAAGGAACTTGGAGAGCCCGTTGGGCAGCTGACATTGGCGGACGGCGTCATCACAGGCAAAACAGGACGTCGCGTCAGATACGAAGAGCTTATTGGAAACCAGCATTTCAATTTGCCGTTGAGCGCCACAGCGAAGCGGCGATCGGTTGCAGATTGGACGGTGCTTGGCAAACCAATTCCTTCTCTAGACACAACTGCCCTGATGACTGGCCAGTTCGAGTTCGTTCACCATATCCGAGTCCCTGGAATGCTGCACGGACGCGTCGTGCGGCCCCCAGAGATGGGAGCGACAGTCGCGCATGTAAACGAACAATCAGTGCGAAATATTCCGGATGTGGTGAAGGTCGTCGTTCGCAGAGATTTTGTTGGCGTCATCGCCGAAACGCAGCACGGGGCCGCGTTGGCGGCCCGTCAGCTGGCGGTCCAATGGAATCCCGGCCCGGAACTGCCGCCGCAGGAGAGCTTCTTCGAGCATCTCCAGAAGCAATCTGGCCACGACGTTCTCAGCGTTGACTCTCAGGACATTGAGCCACAGCTTGCCGCCGCAAGCAGCGTCATTCGGGCAAGATATACCTATCCCTACCAAATGCACGGATCAGTCGGCGCCTCGTGCGCGGTGGCCGACGTCAAGCCTGAGAGCGCAACTGTGTGGTCGGCAACACAATCGGCTTATCCCACCAGGAGCATCATTGCAAAGCTCCTGAATCTGCCGCCCGATAAAGTGCGGGTGATCTATGTGCGTGGCTCGGGCTGCTATGGATTGAATGGAGCCGATGCCGTGTCCTTTGATGCGGCCATACTCTCGCAGGCGGTTGGAAGACCAGTCCGCTTGCAGTTCTCCCGCCAGGACGAAATGATGTGGGAGAACTTCGGTGCCGCGTGCGTGGTGGAGCATCGTGCGGGCCTTGCACGCGATGGACGGATCGTCGCCTGGGATCGTGAGGACTGGGTCGCTTCGTTGGGCAATCGACCGGGCTACGATAAGCCCGGGAACGTCATCACCGGCATGCTGTTGGGGTATGAACCCGAGCCGCTTGAGCCACGCTCAGCCAAGCCACCCGCAGACAAGTTGCGTAACCAGAGCAACACGGTGCCATCCTACTTCGCAGGATGCGTTGCTGGCAGCTGTGGCGGCGACGGAACCATCCGCAGTGAACGGGCCCTGACTCATACCGTGCGTTCGCCGTTTTTCACCGGACCGCTCCGCTCCCCGCTGCGAATTCAGAATACATTCGCCAACGAATGCTTTATGGATGAACTCTGCGCGCGCGCAAAATCCGATCCTGTGACTTTCCGCCTTCAGCACTTGCAGAACTCACGAGTCATCGGCGTCCTCAAGGCTGCGGCCAAGGCAGCGGACTGGCAGCCTCGCCCCTCGCCGAGGGCGGACATCTCTCGAGTACAAACGGTAAGTGGACGCGGCATCGCCTGCGTCGCATATGAAGGAGACAATGGCTATGCCGCGCTGGTTGCCGAGGTCGACGTCGATCTACAAACAGGAACGGTCCGACCGAAGCGCTTCGTAATTGCGTTGGATTGCGGTCCGGTCTCGAACCCTGACGGTCTGCGAAATCAGACCGAAGGTGGCATCTTGCAGGGCATGAGCCGCGCCCTGGTGGAAGAAGTTACCTGGGACAAAAAGCGCGTGACCTCTATCGATTGGGAGACCTATAGGAGCTTGCATCTTGATTATGAGATGCCCAGAGTCGAGACGGTCTTTGTGACGCCCGCCGATGTGCCCGCAACTGGCGCGGGAGAGACGGCAATCACAGTCACTCCGGCTGCGATCGGAAACGCTATCTTTGATGCAACGGGCGCACGTCTCCGGAACCTGCCGTTCACTCCCGCACGTGTGAAAGCTGCGCTGCTGGAGAGTGCGCAAAGTGACGAGAGGGCGGGAGTATGAAGAATCGAAAATCCATCGCGTCCCTCCTTGCTGTTGCCGGAACGTATTGTTTCCTATCGCTGCTGATCTTGCGGGTTGCCGTGCAAGGAGCGGAACGTGCCACAGCGCAGCTCATTCATCAAGTGGCGGCGCACGACGATACCGGAGCTGCTGCCGCTTTCGAAGTGCTTGTCCCGGTGCTCCGCCACCCTCGCTGCATGAATTGCCATTCCAAGGGAGATTTTCCTCGTCAGGGAGACGACAGCCATCGACACACAATGCAAATCCACGCGGACCAGACGGGCAGGGCGTGAATGCTGTCAAATGCAGCACCTGTCACCAGGACCGCAATCTCGTGGGCCTGCACATGCCGCCGGGTGCCCCCGATTGGCATCTGCCATCTCCCACGATGCCCATGATCTGGGAGGGGCTGACGGACCATCAACTCTGCGAATTATTCAAAAATCCCCAGCAAAACGGCCACCGTACAGCAGGGCAGATTGTGGAGCATATGCACACGCCACTCGTACTCTGGGGTTGGTCCCCTGGCGAGGGCCGTACTCCAATACCGACGCCTCAGAACGAGTTCCTAGCGAAAGTGCAAGAATGGGTTACCAAAGGCGCTGCATGCCCCATGAGGTAAGCGGCAGACCCGTTGCCTGACGTTTATAGCAAAGATGTAAAATCAATCGCGCCGCGGCAGTTTAGGCTGCCCGCTTGATGCAGTAGAAAAACCAGGAGAACTACAATGACCGGATTCTCCGTTAACGGCAAACGCGTCGATCTCGACGTCGATCCTTCCACTCCACTGCTCTGGGTCATTCGCGAACATCTCGGTCTCACGGGAACAAAATACGGGTGCGGCATGGCGCAATGCGGCGCGTGCACTGTCCACATCGATGGCGAGGCGGTACGCTCGTGTGTTGCGCCCGTGTCGCGAGCGGCAGGAAAGACCGTTACGACAATCGAGGGACTTTCGCCCGATCTAAGCCACCCACTGCAACGCGCCTGGCTCGAAGAAGACGTTCCCCAGTGTGGCTACTGCCAATCGGGACAACTGATGAGTGCGGCCGTTCTCTTGCGCGAGAAACCTAAGCCCACCGATGAGGATATTGACCAGGCCATGACGGGCAATATTTGTCGTTGTGGAACATATCCCCGCATCCGAAGGGCAATCCACCGGGCCGCCGAGATGGTGGCGAAGGGAGGTGCCCGATGAGTAGTTCAAAGCCGAGCACGGGAATGGAACGGCGTGAGTTTTTGAAGTTTTCGGTAGCGGCAAGCGGAGGCTTGCTGATTGGCTTGTATCTCCCGGGAGTGAGCAAGCTGGCTTCAGCGCAGCAGCCGTCCGCCAATGTTTTCATGCCAAACGCGTTCGTTCGGATCGGAACCGATGAACGAGTGACGGTCATAGTGAACCATTCGGAGATGGGGCAGGGCGTTTACACGTCGTTGCCCATGCTGCTGGCCGAAGAACTCGATGCCGATTGGACCAAAGTTGGTTTTGAGTCCGCTCCCGTCGACCCCAAGTACAACCATCCCGCCTTCGGCATGCAGATGACCGGAGGAAGCTCCAGCGTGTGGTCGGGATTGGAGCAATTCCGGCAAGCCGGGGCAGCGGCACGCGCGATGCTCATCGCTGCGGCCGCTCAGCATTGGAACGTGGAAGCGACGGCCTGCCGTACAGAATCAGGGGCAGTGTTCAACGGATCCAATCGTAAACTGACGTATGGCCGGCTCGCCGCCGCCGCGGCGAAGCTGATGCCGCCCGCGCACGTGCAACTGAAAGATCCAAAGACATTCAAGCTGATCGGCAAACCGATCAAGCGGCTCGACACTCCAGAGAAATTGGACGGTAAGGCTGTCTTCGGAATTGACGTCAAATTGCCGGGAATGCTGACGGCGGTCATTGCCCGCCCTCCCATCTTCGGCGCGACGATGAAGAGCTTCGACGATTCCCGGGCCCGTTCGATGCCTGGAGTACGAAAGATCGTCGCTGTTCCCGCGGGCGTCGCCGTGATTGCGGACTCTTTCTGGCAGGCCAAGATGGCGCGGGATACTCTTCGCGTGGATTGGGACGAAGGCAGCATGGGGGCCTTCAGCACCAGTCAGATGATGGCGGACTTCCGCGAACGTGCAAAATCAACTGGTAAGACCGTCCGCAACGACGGTGATGCCGCGGTTGCGCTGGCGTAATGCCACCAAGAAGATCGCCGCAGTTTACGAAGTTCCGTACCTTTCCCATCTGATGATGGAGCCGCTGAACTGCACAGTGGATTTGCGCTCCGATTCTTGCGAGGTCTGGACCGGCTCCCAGTTTCAGACGATCGATCGCGCCAACGCCGCAAAAGTCGCGGGACTTCCCAACGAGAAGGTTCTGCTCCATACAACTTTTCTGGGCGGAGGCTTCGGACGCCGGGCGAATCCGCAGTCGGACTTTGTGGTGGAAGCGGTCCACGTCGCCAAAGCGGCAGGGGCTCCGGTCAAGGTAATTTGGACGCGCGAAGACGACATGGCGGGAGGTTGGTATCGCCCGGCATTTCTGCATGCCATTGAAGGTGGGATTGATGCTGGCGGGAATCCGGTGGTTTGGAGATCTCGTCTGGTAGGACAATCGATCATGGCGGGAACTCCGTTCGCAGCCATGATGATGAAGGGAAAGGAATACGATCCCGCGTCCGTCGAAGGAGTTGACGACCTTCCGTACGCGATCCCGAACCTCGCGGTTGAATCGCACCAGGTGGAGATCAAAGTTCCGGTCCAGTGGCTGCGTTCCGTTGGTCACTCGCATACAGCTTTTGCGACTGAGTGTTTCGTTGACGAACTCGCAGGCCTGGCAGGAAAAGATCCCTACCAGTTCAGGCGCCAGCTCTTGCTGAAACAGCCTCGTCACCTTGGCGTGCTCGATCTCGCCGCGCAGAAAGCGGGCTGGGATAAGCCGCTGCCCAAAGGGATGGGCAGAGGTATCGCCGTCCATTTTGCATTTGGCAGCTACGCGGCGAACGTGGCCGAAGTGTCGGTTACGGATGGGAAGATTCGGGTGCACCGTATGGTGTGCGCGATAGACTGCGGACAGTATGTGAACCCAGGCATTATCGCCGCGCAAACCGAGGGCGGCGCAATCTTCGGGGCTTCGGCAGCACTCTTTCAGGAGTTGACCTTCGAGAGCGGACGCTTGCAGCAAACCAATTTTCACACTTTCCCGGTAATGCGTATCAATGAATGTCCGGAGATCGAAACGCATATTGTGGAGAGCAACGAAAAGTCCGGCGGAATCGGAGAGCCGGGGGTTCCGTGTGCAGCGCCGGCGATCGCGAATGCCGTGTTCGCCGTCACTGGCAAGCGAATCCGGCGGCTACCCATCCGACTGACGGAGGCTGTATGAAGGGCTTACACCAATTGGTTCGAATGGTGTTCCTAATCGGATTTGTCGGGTTCGCAGCAGCGCTCTGGCTCAGGCACCCGATAGCCGCTGCAGAACAGCCCGCTACTTCGACGAGTGAGGTAACGAGTAATGCGGTCCCAGCAGCAGGCGACGAAGGAGCTCTGTTTACAGCGTTTGTTCCCGTGTTACGGCACCCGCGCTGCATGAACTGTCATTCGCAGGGAGACTTTCCGCGGCAGGGCGATGACGGATATCCGCACGCCATGAATGTGCGTCGAGGTCCTGACGGTCACGGAGTGACTGCCGAAAAATGCAGCGCCTGTCATCAGGACCGCAATCTACCTGAAGCACATCTGCCACCCGGCGCACCCAACTGGGGCTTGCCTCCTCCGCAGACTCCTATGATCTGGCAGGGACTGACCGACGCGCAGATCTGCCAGTCGATCAAAGACCCCAAACAAAACAAGAACCGGAACCTTGATCAACTCGTCGAACACTTGACCTCGGACAAGCTGGTGATGTGGGCCTGGGACCCAGGCGAGGGCAGATTGCCGGTCCCGATGAGCCATGACGAGTTTTCCGCAAAAGTGAAGCAATGGGCGGACAGCGGCGCGGCCTGTCCCAAATGAACGCAAAGACTCGCATGTGGTGAAATTGGCCTTTGAGATGAGATCTGCGGTCTCTGCAGAGCTGATAAGGCTATGAGTTCAGTTGCCCCGATATTTCTTCCCGATGAATTCAACGCCGCCTCCTACTTCGTAGACCGTCATATCCAAGAGGGCCGCGCCGACAAAATAGCCATCGAATGCGGAGAGGTTCATGTTACTTATCGCCAGCTTTTTGAGCGCGTGAACCAGGTTGGGAATACACTGCGAAAGTTAGGCGTACGCATTGAGGAGCGTGTGTTCCTGCTCCTGCTGGATTCGCCCGAGTTTGCCGCCAGCTTCTTCGGTGCCATCAAGATTGGAGCAGTCCCAGTTCCAGTAAACACTCTGCTGAAATCCGCGGACTATGAATACCTGCTCAACAACTCGCGAGCGCGAGTGGCGATTGTCAGCGACTCGTTATATGCGAGCATTGAGGCAATTCCCAGACAGCAATTGCGCTATCTCGAAACCATCATCGTGGTGGGTGGCGAGCCTCGGACAGGCACCCTGTCATTCGAAAAACTGGCGCAAACGGGTTTTGTCGCGCTGCAGGCGGAATCGACTGGAAAAGACGATGCTGCCTTCTGGCTCTACTCTTCCGGCAGTACGGGGCAGCCGAAGGCTTGCGTTCATCTGCAACATGACATGGTGGTGAGTTCCGAACGGTATGCCAAAAGCATACTGAACATTACAGACAAGGATCGCTGCTTCAGTGTAGCCAAGCTTTTCTTCGCCTACGGATTGGGAAACGGACTCTATTTTCCCTTGGCCGTGGGCGCAACCAGCATCCTATTACCCGGCCCACCCAAACCGCAGAGTGTGTTCGAGGTCATCGAACGCTACCGGCCGACGTTGTTCTTTTCGGTTCCATCGAACTATGTCAAGCTTCTCGCTCACATTGCAGCGGATGGAAGGGAATTCGACCTTTCTTCTGTGCGTCATGCGATTTCTGCGGGGGAGGCCCTGCCCGCCGCTGTTTTTCATCGCTTCAAAGAACGATTCGGAGTGGAAATTCTGGATGCCATTGGCTCGACAGAAGCACTGCACATGATCATTTCCAATGTGCCGTGCGCTGTGCGACCGGGCTCCAGTGGAAAGATTATCCCCGGTTTCGAGGCCAGAATCGTAGACGACAATAACCGGCCTGTCGCGCAGGGCGAGATCGGCAGTCTTTTAGTTAAGGCCGACTCCACCTGTGCTTACTATTGGAACCAGCATCAAAAGACCAAAGACACAATTGAGGGACATTGGATCCGGACTGGCGACAAGTACTATCAAGATGAAGACGGATATTTTTGGTACGCCGGAAGATCCGACGATATGCTGAAAGTGAGCGGCGTATGGGTCAGCCCGATTGAGATTGAGCGCGCGTTGGTCGAGCATCCTGCCGTGCAGGAAGCGGCGGTGGTCTTTCGCAAGGACGAAGACGAATTGCCCAAACCGGTCGCCTGCATTGTGACGCGCGATGGTGCTGCGGGCACGCCGGAACTCGCCCGTGAACTGCAGGAATTTGTACTCAGTCGCTTGCCTGTCTTCAAACGCCCTCATTGGGTAGAATTCCTTCCCGAGCTTCCGAAAACAGCCACCGGAAAGATTCAACGGTTCAAGCTCCGTGTGGGCGTCAACAAATAACGCAGCCGGTGGGCAAATGGACGTTGCAGTAGGCATGCCGGAGCTGCGTCCGTTCGTCGAGGGCCCCAAGGCGACCGTAGGCGGCCCGGCTTGCCAAGGAAATTAAAGCGATTTCAGAAAGGCCACCAAAGCTTTTTGATCCGACAGCCTCAGCCTCAGAAACCGCTCAATCACTTCCGTGGATTCTCCCTTGTGGCGGCGGATTGCGTCGTCGAGCTTGACCGAGTTGCCATCATGCATCAGGCGCGAGCGTACCCGTAATCCCCACAGAGGAGCGGTCCTGACCTTGTTGCGGGCGCACAATGTGTCGCGTAACAGATTGGGTTTTTTCTCTCCCTCAGCCAGAGCGGTCTGGTAGCTTTCGCTGCACTCGTCTTCGGTCTTTCCCTGTGCATCTGTCGCTGCCGCGGCGGCAGTTCTCTCTTCGCGGAAGCGCTTCTCGACTCGCTCACGGCCAAAATGTTCGACCAGCGCAATCGCGATTCCGTCTCCGGTGCCGACGTTGTGTAGAAGAAAGTCGCTGTAAGGATGAATCGTTCGGTTCTCAACCGTGTCGAGATGCAGGCCGGGGCCTCCAGGACTCGCCGGGCTTTTTCCGGTCACGATGGTTTCAACGTGGCAGCTTGTGCAGCCGATCTTGCTGAACAGCTCCGCTCCGTGTTTCACATCTGAATCGGTCGCGGCCGTTTCATCTCGCACGGGCGCCTTCAGCGAACGCATAAAGCTGGCGAAGTGGTCGATATCTTCCAGATTGTTGACGGTCGGGTCGGGCAAACTATTGGGCTCGGTAATCTTAGTAGGATCGTTGTTCGGAACCGATGTCGTCACCGGTGGATTGCAGATTGTGGTCACTTCAGTCTTCTGCAGCCGGTTCGTGATTCCCATCTCGTTCAGGTATGCGTCGGCGGCGAATGCCAGCAGGCTGGCATGTTGGTCTTTCCAGCCGAAGCGTCCGATGCGGTCGCGGCCCTCGCTTTCCGGGACCGGCACCGTCACGGCTTGCCCGCAGATCTTTCCGTGCGAGGCCTGGCATTGATCTTTGCGAATCTTCAACAGAGTCTCGTCCGAGATCGCTTCCACGTAGCCGTCGCCCAGTATGTTCGTTGCGAGCCGGGTAGTCCGCACAGTCTCTGTTGCCGGGACGTGTTCCTGGATCTCAGCACAGATCGCCCGGTCGTTTACTAGTGTTCTATCCTGGATCACCTCAGAGCCGTGGTTGATGGGAATCCGAGGGTTCTGAAACTGCCCGTGAGCATCGAGGTGTCCAACGCGCAGCTCGGTGACCTGGCTGGCAGCGCCGCTGACCGGGGTCTGGTGGCATTCGCGGCAAGATTGGGCGTTGTAGAGAGGGCCCAGTCCATCGGGAGCGATGTGTTCGATTTCCTCGAAGAACTTCTGGTCGGCCGTGCGCCGGTCGGGATCGGAAAACCCGTTACTCTGGTCGTCGAATCCAGTAAGCGCCTGGGGCGGCTGAGCGGGTGCCTGCCCGCGAGAATGGGCCGCGATGCCAAGCAGGAGAGCAACTGAAAGAACGAATAACAACGTCGCAGGCTTCATAAAACGCTCCTTCGTGACCGCGGCGCTCGGATCACAGTCTTAATACTACGTGCGGCGTCAACAATTTTTCCCAGAAACCGCTTCCCCAAGACGGATATGGAAAGCAAAAAGACGAGACTGAACGGCAACCTGCATCCGAAAAGGGTCCCAAAAGCAACCTTCCGATGCTGTCCTTTCGTGATGCTGCGGTTCCCAACGCCAAGCGTGATCATTAATCCACTCACGAGCAGGCTTGGCCCCAACTATGGAATGCCCACACTGTCACAGGCAAACAAGCCTTCATTCCACGAACTGCGGATCCTGCGGCAGTGTCATTCCGCCCGCTCAGTACTTGCTTGAGGAAACAGGCGTAATCGAGCCCGCGTCCCCGCGACAAGCGCGCCGCCCAAGCCGGTACAGCGAGAGAAGAAAGACGACTCCTTTTACCGAATGGCAACCCTGGGCGATCGCTTGATCGCATTTTCGCTCGACAGCACCTTCCTTTTCGGCCTGTTTGCCATTGTGGATGCCTGGGCCTTCATGCGTTGGGGCATTGTCGACGGAACAGAACTGAAGCTGACCCTCGCCGCACTCCTCATTGCCGAATCTCTGAATGCCGCGGTTTTTTTCCTCTATCTCTGGCTGCTGGAAGCGAGCTTCGGCGCCACCCTGGGGAAGGCGATGGTCGGCATCCGGGTTATCCGCACGACGGAGGACGAGCGCAACCCGCTCGCGATTCTCGCAATCCGCAATCTCCTCCGCGTCGTGGACGGGCTCGGCTTCTACCTGGTAGGCGCCGTGGTTGCAGGTTGCTCCAGTTTTCGTCGTCGCCTGGGAGACATTTGTGCCGGCACAGTCGTGATCGAAGAAGACTTCGGGTACTGGGTGAAGGGCGCCGCCATCGCGCTTTGGACGGTCGTTCTCGCGGGTGCCGCCTGGTCTGTTCCTCGGATCTGCCAAACCAACGCCGCGCTGCCGTCTCGTTATCTGAACCAGGTGGTTGTCCAGGTCGGTCGAAGCGAAAAATCTGCTTACTTCACGGTCGCCAGTCTCCACGTGGAGCTTCAGCTATCTTCGGAATCGGGGCGGTAGGCTGCCCTTCGACACTCCGGCAATCTTCGCGCGCGTGGACGCAAATGTCTGCACGACCGTGGAGGCAGATGTGTGCACGACCGTGGAGGCAGATGTGTGCACGACCGTGGAAGAGCGGCCCTTCAGGGCCGCGTAAAGCAGGTGGAACTAGCGCGGGCTTTTAGCCCCTGTGGCGGCGGGTGGCAGTGACCCTTGACCTCGCCGGCGTAACGAAATGTGTGCGCCAACGTGGAAGAGCGGCCCTTCAGGGCCGCGTAGCAGGTGGAACTAGCGCGGGCTTTAGCCCCTGTGGCAGACGGGTGGCAGTGGCCCTTGACCTCGCCGGCGCCAGCAACACAGGGGGTGCCCCATTTTTGCGTCTTTCGGAGCTCGTTTGGCGGGGCTGTGCGCGGCCTATGAGATCTCAGCCTTTGCGAAGGGCGGGCATCGGAAATGCCTGCGCAACCCCCTGACCTGCCCCCAGCTTTCGTTCACGTAAGGAATACGACAACTTTTTGCCGCTCCCAGTCCGGTTTGAGCCGGATGGGGGAGCAGGTCATTTCCGGTCGGTGAATTTTCGGGATTTTGAGGTAGATATTTCGTTAGCTATCAAGGCCTTTTCCACAACCTTCCACAGAAAAAAATCCCTCCCTTGTGACGAACAACCTTGACCGAGGATACGGAGCGCTCACAATGGAAGCGTGCGCAACCGAATCAGCAATGACCTGGCTATTACGGGCGGAGGACTACCTCGGCAGGAGACCTGGAACGGGGAAAGAGAAAGAAGGAACGACGAACGACACGCTAACTCCTTATTCCAGAAGATTTTACCCGTAAGTCCTGCGTTCGCAAGATTTTGCACGCTTTCGGTGATATCTCAGATGAGTAAGTGCCGCAGAATCAGGAATTTCGCGACTTCGGCCAAAAAAAAATGAAGGGATATCCGGCGCTTGGTCGTGCCCGAAGGCCACGTATTGCTTACGCGGCTCGCATCAGGCTCCTACGACCGCGTGGTCGGCCAAAAATATCGCCGAGGCGTATCAACATGAGGAGAAGGCACTGAGCGATCTCGGGGAAGTGCTGTATTGGTACTAGGGATCGAAAGCGAGAAAATTCTTGTGTCGAATGGATCGCGCTCAAGGAATGGTGTGCATTCCAATCTAAGAGCTATGTGAAAACGACAACTAAGCTCACTTTGGAGGTTGCATATGCGAAAACTATTATTGCTCGTTTCAGTGCTGCTACTTGGCGCGTGTTGGGCCGTAGCTCAGGACAATTCATCCCCCACAACTTCGGGCAGCAGCCAGTCAAGCTCGGCTTCGAGCCAATCCACCACCGATTCCAGTCAAATGAGCCCCGAGGCCTCCAGTTCGGGTCAGACGGTGCGTCGAACCCGAACGGACAGACCACCGTTGAAGGCTGCTTGAGCGGCTCCAGCGGAAACTACACTCTGAGTGCTAAGGATGGCACGAGCTATCAGCTCACCGGAGACACGGCAAAGCTGAGCGAGCACGTGGGTCACGAAGTCAAGGTCACTGGCACGTCGAGCTCGGCAGCGCCGAATGCGGGCGGAACGGCTGCCGGGACCACGGGACAGGCAAGCGCCAGTTCCCAAACGCTTGAAGTCAGCTCCGTGAAACACATCTCCAAAACTTGCCAAAATGGCAGCATGTCGAAATAGTTTCACGCAAACTTAATGAACCAGCCTGGCCAATATGGCTAGGCTTCTTTATTGGATGATCCAGCAGATCAGGCTGCTTCGCGAGATGGCGGTTTCGCTTGAATGACTTCCGGTTTCCCGTGAGCTGGCCGATGAATCTCCTGAGTTATTGCGGGCCGCTTTCTGTGAGGCAGTTCTGGGATGCGAACAGCTTTTCTGGTTCGAGCCGATTCATAAATTGCCTCTAGAATGCGAACATCGGCTAGACCTTCGAGCCCAGAGGGTTCTGGCTCCTTATCTTTAACTATGCAATCCGAGAAGTATACGATCTGGGCTGCGAACTGATCCCGTTTGGGAAAGGTTCTTGTCTTCGTTTTCTCGTCCCAGGTCACTTCTTGTTTGATGGCCATGGCGTATTCATAGGCCGGATCGAAACGCAGTATGCCCTTGGTTCCAATCAGCGCGTATCTGCCGATATCGGCTGCGCCAAAACTGCATGTAAAGGTGGCGAGGCGTTCTTCCGGAAAGCGCATCACTACCGATGTCATTTCTTCCACGCGCTGGAATCGCTTATCGCCGTTGTCTGCAGTCACAGCGAAGACCTCCGTCGGTTCCGAACCAAACAAATATCGGGCCGCATTAATACAATAGACCCCCATGTCGTAAACAGGGCCGCCTCCGCGCGCAACGGGTTCGGTCACGCGGACGTTATTGTCAGCCACTTGCTGTGCAAACTCTGAACTGAAGATCCTTACGTCGCCTAGCTTTCCGCCCTTTGCCAGGCGAATTGCTTCAAGATTTCCCGCTTCAAAGTGAAGACGATAGGCAATCATTAGCTTTACGTGGTTCTGCTTCGCGGCCTCAATCATGGCCTGGCAGTCTTCGGATGTCACGGCCATCGGTTTCTCGCACAGCACGTGGACTCCGGCTGCAGCAGCTCGAACGGCATACTCCCGGTGCAAATGATTGGGCAGGGCCAGATACACGGCATCCACGTTGGATAGAGCCCGGCTGTAATCCTCGTAGGAGTAGAGGTGGTCCAGAACATACTTTTTGCCGACCTTCTCGAGTTTCTCTGAGTTGCCAGAGACCAGAGCGAAGAGTTCCGAATTGGCCGCATTCCTGAATGCGGGCAGGACAGCCACCTGCGCAATGTGTCCCAAGCCCACCACAGCGTAACGAACTTTGCGCCTCGATATGCCGCGTCGCGTCATTCAGTCCTCCGAATTTATGAATTCATGTTTTCGTCCACCCAGCCGATTAACTAGGTGCCACCTTGTTACAACAGATTTCTTGATTTTGATGCAGTTTCCAAATGTGGAGTGGGTACTCAATTACGCGGAGCCATCTTGGAGACGATCGGCCATCAGCCTGGCCTAGGGCCTCCTTAGCGAGCGCGATAAAGGAAACTGTGTGGTTCTGTGCGGGAAAGTCTGGGTAGGCTCTACAGATTCGAAATGATGGTTCCGTCGCAACACTTGTCCTAAGAAAGAAGGAGGCGCGCGTGCAAGCCTTGCGGAAGTGAAAGCTGGCTTGCCAGGCGGTGAACGATGCCGAACCCACGGGAAGCAATTGCAGGTCTGAAAGTTGTTGCCGGCGTAGTGTTTATGCTCAGTCTACTGGGTGCGGAAGCACTTACCCAGACCACCGTAAACGACATTCATGTTGTTCCGAGGCAAATGGCGCCGGCCATGGCGAATGCCGTCGCCTCCAGCAAGCTGGTGGAAGGATCGATCCTTCATGTACTCAAGGCCGACGTGAAACTGGTACTGGTTCCGGTCAGCGTAACCGATCCCATGCAACGACTCGTGACCGGCCTTCGGGCAGAAAACTTCCAGCTTTTTGAGGGCAAGACACCGCAAGAGATCCGGCATTTTTCCAGCGAAGATGTGCCGGTTTCGATTGGCATCATTCTGGATACCAGTGGCAGCATGCGCGACAAAATGAGTCGCGTGCGCGATGCCGTAACCCAATTCTGTGAAGAAGCCAATCCTCAGGACGAGTTTTTCATGGTTGCCTTCGCCGACCAACCTCGCCTGGTGACGGATTTTACGTCAGCCCCCGAGGATCTGGAAAAGGAGCTCCTGTTCACGCAACCGAAGGGTCGTACGGCCCTGCTAGACGCTATCTATATGGGTTTGCACAAGATGAAACAGGCGAGGTACGGGAAGAAGGCCCTGCTGATTATCTCGGATGGAGGAGACAATCACAGTATCTACATGGAAAAGGACGTAAAGGCGGTTGCGAAGGAATCGGATGTGATGATTTATGCTATCGGGACTTTTGACCGCTACGTTCCCACCCTGGAAGAAAGGCGCGGCCCCGCCTTATTGTCGGACCTTGCCGAGCCTACCGGCGGTCAGGCATTCACCTTGGAGAACGAGACCGAATTGCCAGCGGTGGCCCGCCACATCGGAAGGGCGCTGCGTACCCAGTATGTGCTCGGGATACCGTCCCGAGCAATTGCCGCGCGATGGAAAATGGCACAAAATTCAGGTGAAGCTGAGATTGCCCAGGAAGTTGTCGTTCTTGCGGGCCCATGCCAAAACAGGATATTACGCCCCCACGGACTAACTAGAGGGAAGCCTCTCCGGGCGCACTGTGCGTTTTTCCTTCGTCTTTTCGCGACTCAATGTTTCCCTCCGGTGCGGTGCCGAACCCACTTTTTCCAAACCTGCTTTTTCCAGAATCACTGCACGACAACTACCTTGGAATCAATCGCATCACATCTGGTCCAGTTGCGAGCAGTGAGCCTTGATTGCAAAGTGTGGCTCTCGGGAGCTGGCAAATTAGCGTTTCATATCGGTTCGGCGGTTACGTATGCGCTTGTTAAGTGTCGGGTTTTTATTGTGGAGCGCAGCTGCGTTTGCGCAACTCGCGCCCGTGGGACCACAAGCTGCCTATAACGGCCAGAATGTGAGCGCTATTTCGCTGATCGCGAATCCGCACCGCGATCTGAAACCACTGCTTCCGCTGGTGGCCCAAAAGGCGGGCACGCCTTACTCCCAGGCCACAATTGAGGCTACCGCTCAGGCGTTAAAGCAGGCGGGCGGCTTCCCACACGTCAAAGTCAGCGTCGAGCCCGAAGTCGCGGGCTGCGAGTCAACTTTCTGTTGGAACCCGCCTACTATCTTGGCATCGTGGAGTTTCCCGGGGTCGGAAAGTACTTCGCTTACACCCGGCTGCTGCAAGTCGTAAATCTTCCCGATGAAGATCCCTATGATCCGTCGCGAATTCCCATCGCTGAAACTGCGCTCACGGAGTTCTTGCACAAAAACGGATACTTCCAGGCGAAAGTTCATGCCGAACCTAAGATCGACGATGACCGCCAACTCGTCAGCGTGAGTTTTGTGGTCGAGATGGGGAAACAGGCTCGGATCTCTTCAGTCAAGGTCGAGGGACCAGACAAGCCCGAGAGCGCCCAGTTGCTGCACTCCGTGAAGTCGCTGCGGGCGCGGCTCTCCGGGGGCCTGCTGAAACCGGGAAAACCCTATACCCCGGAACGAATCAGCGAGGCTACCACGCTGATGAAGAGAACCCTTACCAAGCAGCACCGGTTGGCCAGCAGCATTCACGAAAATCCACCGCAATACAACGCCGAGACCAACCGGGTCGATGTCTCTTTCAAGGTGGAACTGGGACCGGTCGTCACCGTCCGCACGGTCGGCGCCCGGCTGACAGTCATTCCATTTCTGGCGGGCGGCAGATGAAGAAGCTGATCCCGATTTATTCCGAAGGCACCATCGATCAGGATTTGGTTGAAGAAGGGCAGCGTAACCTAACCGACTACTTCCAGAAAAAAGGATTCTACGACGCCAAGGTGACCACAGATTTCGAGAAACAACCGGATCAAATTCGTCATCGTCTACAACATCGATCGCGGGAAGAAGCACAAGGTGGATCGCATTGTCTTTCGCGGAAACTACGAGCTGTCCGCGAAAGAACTGATGGACCAGGTGACGGTGAAGAGATCGCATATCTGGACGCACGGAAGCGTCAGCCAGAAATTGCTGAAACAGAGCGCCAACAACATTGAGGCGCTGTATCGCGACCGCGGCTACGAAGAAGTAAAAGTGAAGCCGCAGATCGTCGACCGCGAACCGAAGATCGACGTTGCTTTCGACATTGAGGAGGGCACACAGACGGTGGTCGAGGACGTCCAAGTCTCCGGAAACCAAAATATCTCCGTCCGGAACAACTCACTGCGCCCAAAGGATTCGAACTTCGGGCGGGAGTGCCATTTTCTCCGCGCAAGCTGGCGGAAGATCGAAATCGTATTTCGGCGACCTATCTGAACCGGGGCTATCTCAATGCCGAAGTCAAGACGATCGTGCAAGCAGAACCCGGGCGATCCGCACCGCGTGAATGTTGCGTATGCGATCACGGAGAACCAGTTGGTGCGAATCAGTGAAGTCGCCTATCTGGGACAGAAACAAACGCGGCTGTCGCTCATCAAAGAGGACGGCGCAGATTCCTCCGGAGACGCCCATGCGGCGGGATCAGCTGTTGGAGGCGGAAAGCCGGCTTTACGATTTGGGCATCTTTGACTGGTCCAGCGTGGGGCCCCGAAAGCCCATCACCGACCAGACTGATGAAATGGCGCTGGTGAAGGTGCACGAAGCGAAACGCAACGAAATCACCTATGGATTCGGATTCGAAGTGTCGCACCGCGGCGGAAACATTCCGACCGGGAACCGTTGCGCTTCCGGGAGGCGGCGGCACCATTGGATTGGGTGGCAATCAGATCGCGCCCAGCCAATCGACGTTCGCCAGTCCGCGGGGTTCGGTCGAATTCACCCGCCGCAACATGCGAGGTTTGGGAGAGACCGCGAGCGCGTCCATTCTTTTGTCGCGGCTCGATCAGCGAGCTTTGACCACCTATTCGCAGCCTCACTTTATCGGTTCCCAGTGGCAGTCGCTGACCAGCTTTTCGGTGGAGCGCAACAGCGAGAATCCACTATTCACGGCCGGCCTGGGCGATCTCTCCTTTCAGGTGGAGCGGCTGATCAGCCGTAAGAACGAACACCCGGCTGCAGTTCCGCTACGACTTCAATAAGACCGACCCTGTCTCATCTGCTCGTCCCCGACCTTGTGCTGACACAGGACCGGCACGTGCGGCTGTCGACTTGGTCGGCAACGCTGATCCGCGACACGCGCGACAAGCCGCTCGACGCGCATCGCGGATCTTTCTCGACGATCAACTTCGGAATTACGCCTACGGCGTTCGGCTCAAGTGCGAACTTCGCCAAACTCTTTGGCCAATACGCTTACTACAAGCCGGTGCACTCTCTCGTATTTGCCAACAGCATTCGTCTCGGATTGGCAACGCCGTTTGCCGGGAGCTTCGTTCCCACCAGCCAGTTGTTCTTTTCCGGAGGCGGCACCTCTCTGCGCGGATTTCCCATTGACGAAGCTGGGCCGCAACGGCTGGTTCCGTTCTGTAACGTGCTCAAGGGCCAGTCCGGATGCGTGAATGTCACCGTTCCGGTGGGAGGGCGGCAGCTTTTCATTCTGAATTCAGAGGCGCGCTTTCCGCTGGGAATTACGAAAGCACTGGGCGGCGTGGTTTTTTACGACGGCGGCAATGTGTACAGCGCCATCAACTTCAACAATTTCGTGAACAACTACAGCAACACGGTGGGAATTGGATTGCGTTATGCGACTCCGATTGGGCCAGTGCGCATTGATATTGGCCGCAATCTGAATCCGGTGCCGGGAATCAATCCGCTGCAGTACTACATCACCGTCGGGCAGGCTTTTTAGGGGTGAGTCATGAATTGGAAACGGTGGAAACGGAAGATCGGCTGGGCACTGGCTGGGCTCGCTGGCGCTGCTTCTCATCGCAGCGGTCGGAGGATATTTTTATCTGCGCAGCAATAGCTTTCAGCAATATGCGCTGGGCAAAATCGTGGAGCAAGCCGACCTTGCTACCGGCGGCAGGACTCAAATCGGCGGATTGGATTTTGATCTTTCGACGCTGACCGCGCATCTTTACAACATCACCGTGCGCGGCACCGAAAGCCCCGATCAGCCTCCGCTTCTGCACGCCGACGAACTGACTGTTCGCCTAAAAATTCTGTCGGCATTGCATCACCAAGTCGCGTTGCGCGAACTTCTCATCGATCATCCGGTTGTCCATCTACAGGTCAGTCGTGAGGGCAAGAACAATCTTCCGACTGCTCCTCCCAGTCAAAGCAGCAGTCATACCAGCGTTTTCGATCTGGCCGTCGAACATGTCCAGCTATCGAAAGGCGAGGTCAACTACAACGACCGCAAGACTCCTTTGGAAGCCGATCTGTACGATCTCGGAACCGATATTCATTTCCACTCTCTCGCCAAAAGCTACGAAGGCGCTATTTCGTACAACAATGGACACGTGAAGTATGCCCAGTACGCGCCTCTTCCGCACAATTTGAAGTTGAAATTCAGCGCATCGCCCGACCGCTTCAACCTGGAATCCGCAACTCTCAAGATCGGGTCTTCCGCTGTCGAGCTTCAGGCCGGCCTTTCGAACTATTCCAATCCCGTGGCTGACGGCGACTACCAGATTCAGATTCATACCCAGGACTTCGCCGCGATGTCGCCTCAGGCCCGTCCGGCGGGCGATGTTTCGCTGAGCGGCAAGCTGCATTATCAGGCGGTCGGGACTCAGTCGCTCCTCCGGAATATTTCCCTCAACGGCCAAATTGCGAGTGAAGTGCTTGCGGCCGTCGCCTCGGGCAATCGAGTGGAGTTGCGCAGGTTGCAAGGAACATACCAGTTGGCTGGAGGAGACTTAAAAGTAACGAATCTCGCCGTGGATTCTCTGGGTGGACGTATCACAGCTCACGCTGAAATCAAGCATCTGGACACGACGCCAGATTCTCGGGTTCAGGCTGCGCTGCAGAACATCTCTCTGAGGGAGTTGCAGCGATCGCTGCGAACGCCTGGAGTCAACGGCGCGACTCTTTCCGGAACGCTGGGCGGCAAGGCAGAGGCCGCGTGGAAGGGAAGTATCTCCAACCTTCGCGCGCATTCGGATCTGACCCTCAAAGCTCTCGCCAGCAACAAAGCTAATCCATTGGAAAGCCGGGTTCCGGTTAATGGAGCGATCCACGTAAGCTACGACGGTGGTAGTCAAACTATCTCGCTGCGCGATACAAGCTTGCGAATTCCCTCGGCGACGCTGACCGCGCAGGGGACGCTCAGCAATAATTCCAGCTTGCTGGTTCAAGTTGCGGCCAACGACCTTCATCAGCTTGCAGCCTTGGCTTCCTCGTTCCGTTCCTCGCAAACAGCGATCCCCGCGGTGTCGGGTTCCGCAACACTGAATGCGGTTGTGAGCGGTTCAATGAAAAAGCCCACGGTTGCCGCGCAACTGAACGCACAGAACTTGCAGGTCGAAGGCAGCCAGTGGACGACGGCTAAAATGGAGATGCGCGCGAATCCCTCAGAGTTCACGGTTCAGAGCGGGTCACTCGTCAATGCACAGCAGGGGCAGGCAACTTTCAGCGCCAGCGTTGGACTGCGGGATTGGTCTTATGAGGCCTCGAATCGAATCGAAGCGCACCTTGACGCGCACAACATTCGGATCGTCGATCTTGCAGCGGCTAGCCAATCTGCACTACCCGATCTCCGGCGATTTATCGGCCAAGGTGTCCCTGGGTGGTTCGCAAGTCAACCCCGTAGGCTCAGGCTCGGCGCAGATCACAAATGCGCGAGCTTACAACGAGCCGATTCGGAATTTAGCTGCGAAATTCAACGCGGCCAACGGGTCCATTGTTTCGACGTTGAATCTCGCCGTCGCCGCCGGCGCGGTTGACGCAAATCTTTCCTACACCCCAAAAACCAAGGCATACAAGGTTCGCCTCAATGCGCCGTCGGTCGTGCTGGAAAAGCTTCAAACTGTGAAGGCAAAGGATATTCCTCTCACCGGTACGCTGACTGCTTCCGTGAATGGCGAAGGAACCCTGGACGATCCTCAACTGGCTGCGGTGATCCAGTTGCCTCAGCTTCAGGTCCGGCAAAGCTCCATCTCCGGGTTAAAGGCAGAACTTGATGTCGCTCATCATTACGCCAATTTCAATGTGAATTCCAAAGTGTCGGAGGCCTCGGTTCACGCGCAGGGACGCGTCGCCCTCACTGGCAACTACTACACCGAGGCGGTCATCGACACGAATACAGTTCCTTTAGACGTTCTCCTGGCGACCTACGCACCGAGCGTTCCGCCAGGATTCAAAGGGCAGACCGAGCTGCATGCCACGCTGAAGGGACCGCTGAAGGACAAGTCCCAAGTTGAAGCGCATCTGACGATTCCGGTCCTGAACGCCAGCTATCAATCGCTGCAGATCGGGATTGCGAGCCCCATTCATGCGGACTATTCCAATTCGGTCGTGACGTTGCAACCTGCTGAGATTCGAGGCACCGGAACATCGCTTCACCTGCAAGGGCGGTTACCGATTGGCGGGACCGGTTCTCCAACCCTATCCGCAAATGGATCGGTCGACATGCGGATCCTTCAAATCATCGCGCCGGACGTCGACAGTTCCGGGACCCTGGCTTTGGATGTGCGCGCCTCCGGGTCGGCAGCCAGCCCGACAGTCGCAGGGCAGGTGGAGTTCAAGAACATATTTCTGACGACGGCGGATGCTCCGGTTAGCGTCGAAAAGCTAAACGCCACATTGGATATCGCCAACGACCGCGTGCAAGTGTCCAAGATGACCGCGCAAGTCGGAGGCGGCCAAGTTTCTGTCGGCGGCGCCATAACTTACCGGCCGGCTGTGCAGTTTAACTTCGCGCTCCAAGGACAATCGGTCCGTCTCCGCTATCCCCAGGGTTTGCGGTCGCTGCTCACTGCCAATCTTGCATTCAGCGGCACCACTCAGGCTTCCACGTTGAACGGACGCGTTCTGATCGACAGCCTGTCGTTCACCCCCGACTTCGATCTGGCGAGCTTCGGCGACCAGTTCAGCACGGGAGCGCCCCGTCCCAGCCTGGATTCGCCGATACCATCAAACTCGCCATTGGCGTGCAGTCGCAATCGGATTTAAATGCGACGAGTTCGCAGATCAGCATCGCCGGACGAGCCGCTCTGCAGGTCGGAGGAACAGCGGCAAATCCGGTGATTACCGGCCGCACAACCTTGACTTCGGGCGAATTGTTTTATCGAAATGTGCGCTACCAACTTCAAAAAGGAGTGATCACGTTCGACGATCCGAACGAAACCCATCCTGTTCTGAACGTCTCAGTGGGTACTACCGTCGAGCAATACAATCTCACACTCACGATGCGAGGGCCGCTCGACAAGCTCACCACGTCCTATGTTTCCGACCCGCCGCTCGCAACGGCCGACATCATTAATCTGGTTGCTCGTGGCAAGACCACGCAGGAGTCAGCCGCCTCCAGCCAGAGCACCGACTCCATGATTGCCTCACAGGCTGCAAGTCAGGTCAGCAGCAGCGTGCAGAAGCTCGCCGGAATCTCCAGCTTGCAGATCGACCCATTGATCGGCGGCAACAACCAAAATCCTTCGGCCCGCGTCGCGATCCAGCAGCGTGTCACCAAGAATCTGCTCTTCACGTTCTCGACGGATGTTTCGCAACCTGGGAGCGAAATGGTGCAGGGGGAATATCAGGTCACCAAGCGTTGGTCGGTAAGCATGGCCCGCGACCAGCTTGGCGGCGTATCCGTAGACGGCCGGTACCACACGCGGTTCTAGACTGGAACTTAAAAGGAAGCTAAGCCGCACGATCGAGAGTCGCTGGTTGTGTAATGCGCTCCCTGTCCTCGGAGATTAGGCTCTTGGGCGGCACGCAACCTTTCTTACTCTCTTTCGCCAGTTCGGCGTTGAGTTCCGCTCCCACCAGCAGAACAAACGAAGTCCAGTAGAGCCATGTCATGAAAGCGATGAATCCGCCCAGTGTGCCGTAAGTCCGATTGAAATTGGCCCAATGACGAAAATAATAGCCCAGCAAAAAAGAAAGCCCATTCCAGACCACCACCGACAGAATTGCGCCGGGAAGAGTCGCAGCGAATCGCTGTTTCACGTTAGGAGCCAGATAGTACAGCACCTCGACGGCGAGGATGGTAAAGCAAATCGCTAGTAGCCAGCGCAGGACTGGCCACACTGTAACGAACATGGCCGACAGTTCAACCCGCCTGGCCACCCACTCGCCAAAGCGCGGACCGACTACCATCACGCCCAGCGACGTCAATAGAAGTGATCCAATAATCGCGGCCAGAGCGATGGCAAGCAGCCGGGTCTTCCAAAACGGGCGGTCCTCATTTACGTCGTAAGCAATGTCCAGAGCTTCAATCATGGAATCGAAGGCCGCGGATGCCGTCCAGACCAATCCCAGCATTCCGAAGGAAAGCCAAGTTCCACGATGCGAGCCAAGCACGTCGCCCAGAACCGAGTACACCATCTTCATGGTTTCCGGGGGGAGAAGACGGCCCATCAGCAATAAGACATGATTAAACAGGTCGGGAAGAGAAACGAAGCCCACGATCGCGGAAAGGAAAATCAAAGCGGGAAAGACGGAAAGGACAAAATAATATGACAGCGCCGCCGACACCTGGAAAGTGTGATGCCGCAGCAGATCGCGGTATGTGGCCGAGAAGGCTCGCTTAATACCGTCGAGGTTCACAGCCTCAAAATAATTCCTTCTTTCAGGGCGGGAGAATACCTGAAAGACGGTAGATTAACCGTTACGAGACGATGGTCACAATCTCGATGTTTTCCTGCTTGTTTTCGAGATGAACAAGCACGGAGTCATTTCTTCGTTCCAGAAGCAAATCTACTGCCACTTTGCCGCAGCGGAGTCCGCGAATGGACAGCTGTGGGATGCCTTCGGGAAGAAACGGCCGGTCGAAAACGATACGCCCGCGATCGGCCTGCACAGAAATTCCGAGGCAGCCTTCCAAAATCAAAAAAGGAGCTGCTGCTGCCCAGGCTTGAGGCGAGCAAGCGACGGGATAAAGGGTCGGTCCCTCCGTGGGGCGCCGCTGCAGGCCGCAGAACAGTTCAGGAAGCCGGCGCAGTTCGACTTCGCTGCTCAAATCCAGCAAAGCAAGCAGCACCTGCCCCGCCATCTTCTTGGACCCATACTTCGCCATGCCGTTCGCAATGATGGAATTGTCGTGCGGCCAAATGGAACCATTGTGGTAGGAGAGCGGGTTGTACCGAGCCTCCGTCCGGGCGAGTGTCCGGATTCCCCATCCGCTGAAGGAGTCTTCACCCATCAGCGTCTCGGCCACCCGGCGAGCTCTCTCGGGCGATGCAATGCCGGTGTAAAGGCAATGTCCGGCATTCGAAGCGCGAACCCGGCAGGGACGCTTGCGACCGTCGAGCGCCAGGGCGTATGTGCCGAGATCATCGCACCAAAATTGCTCTTCAAAGTGCGTGCGCAAGGCTTCCGCCTGCACTTCCAGCTCGCAGCAACCATTTAGGTCCCCGAGCACCCGGCTCAAGCGCGCGGCCGCAAGCTTCGCCGCATAAACGTAGCCTTGGACCTCGCAGAGAGCGATCGGTGGCTCGGCGATCTTTCCATCGGAGTGGAATACGGAATCGTTGGAGTCCTTCCAGCCTTGCTGTACCAATCCGTTGTGAGAGTGCCGGGCGTATTCGACAAAGCCGTCGCCGTCCATGTCTCCATATTCATCAATCCATGTGAGTGCCCGTTGGACGTGCGGCCACAATTTTTCCAGGAAAGGGCGATCCGCCGTGCGATCGAAATACGCGCCGGCAAGCACGATGAAAAGGGGAGTGGCATCGACGCTTCCGTAGTAACGGCCGAACGGAACTTCTCCGAGACTTGCCATTTCACTGCTCGCGCATTTCGTGCAGGATTTTGCCGGGTTCGGAGTCCGCCACGGAATCAGTTTCGTCCGCTTGCGACGCGGCGAGAAATTCCAGCACCCCTTTCGCGATGCTCGGGTTCAGCCATAAAGTCTGAAGCGCAGTGATGATTCCATCGCGCCCAAAAACAGTGCTGAACCAGGGAACTCCCGCGTAAGGGTAATTACGCTCAGGGTTTCCCGCGATCATCATTTCAAGATCAGAAATCGAGCGGGCTATCCAGTCACTGAAGCGGGAGTTCGAACTTGTAATCTGAGGAAACGCGCGAGACATTTCCGCCAGCTCGAAGCGGGCCGCCGAGAGGGCCTCTGTGTAGCCAATGGAGTGGTTGCCGGCGTCGGAATTGCAGCAGATCTCCAGCTGAACGCAGACCCGTTCTTTTGGTCGGAGGGTAAGTTCGAAGTCCAGCCCCGATTCGGATGCCCTCACAGTAGCGGCATCACTTCGAATGCAAGTCTGGCGGACAATCCGGTCCAGCCCTTCATAAGAAAGAATGACGGAATTGCCGTTGACTTGATCTTCCAGTCGACGCCCTCTCCGTTCCCTGACCATTCCGCGAACTTCAAAGATGTCGGTAAAGTCGGCATCGAATCCGATGCGAACCGGAACATCCAAATTTTCCAGTCCGTGATTGACGAACAGAAGTTTCTCGAAGCAGGAATCGCGCCACAGGAACCTCGAACGAACCAGGTGCAGCGTGCCGCGATGAATCACCATTGCCCCCTCGCTGAACACGTCAAGGTTGGCGAGATCGGCGGTAAACAGAAAATTATTGGTGGCAACCGTCGAACTCAATAATAGGGGGCGCGCATTCCACAGATTCAATGACAAGGCCGACAGGTGCCGCATGCCGTCATAGAACAGGCCTTCCTCGCCCAAGCCGGACGTCTGCACGTCGCCCAAGCGGTCGAACACAAAAAACATTCTGCCGTACTTGAGTACGCGAGCTCGATCATCGGCGGGCGACGAAGTGGTCGCTATGTAGTACTGGGGGTGGGCGATTCCACTGCCATCCAATTCAGTGCTCCCTCTTCGACCGGGATTGAGGCCGATTTCGGTTGAATCAACCGATTGTAGATCTTCACATAGTCGCTTGCCATGCGCTCGTCCGTGAAGTTTAGTTCGAAATGGCGGCGGCACTCGCGCCGGTCGATTTCGCCGAGCCGGCTGACCGCTTTCACCGCCTCGCCTACATCACGAACCAGAAACCCTGCGACGCCCTCGCGAACAATCTCGGGGACTGAGCCGAATGGATGCGCGATCACTGGCGTGCCACACGCCATAGCCTCAATCATCACCAGGCCAAACGGTTCAGGCCATTCGATCGGGAACAGAAGGGCGGCAGCATTACCCAGAAAGTCTTGCTTTTCAGAAGCTCCAATCTCATCGATGAACTCGATCAAAGGATTGTCGAGTAACGGCTTGATCTGTCTTTCAAAATAGTCGCGATCACCACGGTCGACTTTGGCCGCAATTTTCAACTTCATTCCAGAGCCGAATGGCAATTTCGATGGCGCGATCCACGCCCTTTTCTGGTGAGACTCGTCCAAGAAATGCAAGGTAATCTCCGCCGCCTTCGTTCAGCGACAGCGAATCAGCGGGTAGACCATGATGGACGGTTGCCATCCAGTTCACCCACGGCAAAGGATGTCGTTGAGCGTCGGAGATCGAGACCAGCGGTACTTCCGTGAACTCCTTGTAGAGCGGGACCAGATCAGGCAAATCCTGCCTTCCATGAAGGGTCGTGACACACGGGACTTGTACTCGCCTACTCAGGGGGAAGTGAAGATAATCGATGTGAAAGTGAATGAGGTCGAATTCCTCGGCCTGACTGAAAACGCGTTCCACCATCAAAGTATGATGCGCCAGCGGATCGATGCATTCCGGATCCAGTCGGAGTGCCTGTTTACATATGGGAACGAGTCTCGCATTGGTCACCGAATCACCGCTGGCAAACAAGGTTACGTCGTGTCCCAAGTGAGAGCAAGCTGTTCCGTGAGCCATGAGACGACACGCTCCGTTCCTCCGTAAAGGCGGGGAGGAACGCTTTCATAAAGTGGCGCGACTTGGGCAATCCGCATTCGCTTGACTCCCTTTAACAAAAATCTCTCCCTTCATCCGACTGTACTCCGCTTACGTGCAGTGATGATGTCGTTCTATCAGATGGCCGATTCGGCGAATGCTGTTGTTCGCAAAAGACATAGGGACCAATTCGCGTGTTGCTCCGCAACCTTTTGTAGGCGACAGCGTCTGGGAGTTGCTTGCCGTGGTGCACAAGAGAGCCTTAGGCGTCGGGTTTTTGGCGGGAGGTTACGGGCAAGAAGAATTGGAGCGAGCGGGTGCGTTTCGAGTCTATTCCGACGCCGCCGACATGCTTATGCATCTCGAACGACTGGGGCTGCCCGGCAAATAGATTCCAGTGCCGTTTAGTGATCGTTCATCGCGCGAAGTGCCCTACGGTAGTCAGCCTGCGTGATTACAGAAATCCTCGGATACTTACCCGACGGCGCCCGGATTAGGCTGACAAAGGAGGTACGTATGCCAGAAAAAGAAACCCTTGAACGCGCCCGTGAGGATGCCCTGGAAGGAAAATCGCCCAGCACGCAAGCCGGGGAATTTGTACGTGAAGAAATGCACCATGTGCGAGAAGGCAAGCACGGCGCCGCTTCCGCTAAACAGGCCATTGCAATCGGTCTCTCCAAAGCTCGCCGCGCAGGTGTGAAGCTCCAGCCACCCGGCAATGGCAAGGCCTCCGCCAAAACCACCAGGCAAGCCACTCGCGATTACCGGAAGGGCCAGAGCCATTCGCGCAGAAAGCCTTCCGCCGCGCGCTCTCGTGCGACCACCGAGGCCTTGAAGAAGGAAGGTCACAGTGCCGCGTCGCATCGATCTCTGTCGAGACAGGCACGTTCTTCGGCGAAAAAGCGCACTTCCGCTACGCGTCACCAATCAGCCATGCGAGCAAGCCGCACCCGGCGGAAGAACGCCTGAACCAAGAATACTTATTAGCCAGGAGGTGACATGATTCGGAAACTGAAAAGTGGGGAATATCGTTTGTACTCGCGCAAAAAAAATTCGAAGACGGGAAAACGGCGCAATCTTGGGACATTCTCCAGCCGGAGCGCCGCACAGCAGCACGAGAAAGCGGTGCAATATTTCAAACACCACTGATAGCTCGTGCAGGCGCGCCCGCCGGTAAATTGTCACGAACCTCGGATGCGCTCGGCGTGTTATCGTTTGACTCCAGCTTTAATGATTGTCGTCGAGACCCGCTGCAGTCATCTCAGCCGGGAATCCTCGAGTGGCAACATGGAGCCGGAGCGCCAAGATGCATCGATTGCTTCAAACCCTGCTCGCCCTGTCCTTATCAGTATTCGTCGTCACTCGGCCGCATGCGGCCGCGCAAGCGACGCCTGCAACATCTCCTCCAACCCGCTTAACAGCGGAACAGGACCATCAACGCATGATGGACTTGCTGCACATAAACTCGCTGCGTCGGGGAGCAGACGGCGACCCAAAGTCTCCGAATGCCGCGAACTACGATGAATCCAAGGCCAATCCGTACCCGAAACTTCCCGACCCTCTGCGATTGAAGAATGGCGAGAGAGTCACGTCGCAGAAGATGTGGTGGAACCAGCGCCGACCGGAGCTCCTGGAGGACTTCGATCGCGAAGTTTATGGGCGCGTCCCGAAGAATGCGCCCAAGGTGACTTGGGAAGTGACCAGCACCACCAGGGAAACGAACGGCGGAACTCCGGTTATCACCAAAAAATTGGCCGGACACGTGGATAACTCAAGCGATCCAATTGTGACCGTGAATATTTACCTAACTCTGACCACGCCAGCGAATGCAGTCGGCCCGGTGCGGGTAATTATGCAATTCAGCTGGAGTCCGGAAGTCATGGCGGCTCTGGCCAAACGTTTTCCAGAGATGAATACTTCGAGTTCGGGGCCAACATGGCAACAGCAACTTCTCGCCAAGGGGTGGGGCTATGCTGTTTATATTCCTACAACCGTGCAGGCGGACAAAGGGGACGAATTAACGCAAGGTGTAATCGGTCTTGTGAACAAGGGTCAGCCTCGCCAGCTTGATGACTGGGGCGCCTTGCGCGCCTGGGCCTGGGGAGCCAGCCGTGCGCTCGATTATTTTGAAACTGAAAAATCCGTCGACGCAAAGCAAGTTGGAGTCGCCGGGCACTCGCGTTACGGCAAAGCGGCACTGGTCGCAATGGCCTACGATCAACGGTTTGCAATCGCCTACATTAGTTCGTCAGGCGAAGCAGGAGCCAAACTCTTCCGGCACAACTTCGGCGAGCAGATCGGCAATGTAGCTGGAACCGGCGAGTATCACTGGATGGCCGGCAACTTTCTGAAATACGCGGGACCGCTGACCGAGAATGATTTGCCGGTCGACGCGCACGAGTTGATCGCGCTTTGCGCTCCGCGCCCGGTCTTTATCGGCTCAGGAGCGACGAACGGGGATGGCTGGGCCGATGCGAAGGGCATGTTTCTGGCCGCGGTTGGCGCCGGCCCGGTGTACAAGCTTTTGGGCAAGAAGGACCTTGGAACCAGTGAGTTTCCACCGATCGAGACCGCGCTGATCGGTGGCGACATTGGTTTCCGTCAGCACAGCGGCGGGCACACGCCTGCACCGAACTGGCCCACATTTCTCGCGTTCGTGGATCGCTATATCAAAGGCCCAGCACTGCCTGCAAAATCCGAGCAGTAACGTCTGTGAGCTTTCACCGAACTTCCACGCGCCCGCGCATCCGCGGAAAAATAATGCGCCGCGATCCCTTCGAATTTTGAAGGAAGCGCGGCGCGAATTGAACGAATTGTCTGACTGAATTAAGCGCCTTCAGGAGAATGCAGCACCCGGAACGTGCTGCCGCCGTTCGACCAAACCAGCAGCAATGCATCGTCGCCCTTTTTCACGTTCGAGAGGGCTTGCTGCACGTCACTCGCACTCTGGACTTTGTGGCGGTTGACCTCAAGGATGATGTCTCCCTGCTGCAACCCGGCATTGTCCGCAGAGCTTCCCGGTTGTACTTGCTCGATCACGGCTCCGTGCAGATCGCGCGGCGCCTGAATCTGATCTCGCAGTTCCGGCGTAAGGTTCCCGAGGCCGATGCCCCAGTGCATTTTGCCTTCACCTTCGCCTGACTTATCGCTGCCTTCTGCCGAGTGCTTGCCCAGGGCTTCCAATGTGACCGGAAGACTCATCGTCTTGCCGTCCCGTAGAACCTTGAGCATGATCTTCGTACCAGGCTGTTTCTGTGCGACCGACACCTGGAGTTCTCCAGCGTCGCTCACCTTCTGGCCGTCGATCTCAGTGATCACATCGCCAACCTGCAGGCCGGCTTTGGCTCCCGGCGAATCCGGTTCGACTTGCGTGACCACTCCGCCCGTCGTGGAATTGTCAAAGAACTTCGCGTTCTCCGGCGTCACATCCGCGATTCCGATTCCGATGTGGCCGTGGGTGACTTTGCCGTCGCGGATCAGGGTTTCCACCGTCGGCCTGACGATCTGGCTTGGAATCGCAAATCCCATCCCCGAGAAAGTTCCCGAAGGCGAGACCAGAAAAGTATTGATGCCAACTACTTCGCCGCGAGCATCAACGAGCGGTCCTCCGGAGTTGCCAGGATTAATGGCCGCATCCGTCTGGATGAATTCGCCCGGCTTGCTGGGATTGGTGGGATCGGGGTTCGCCCGGTTCACCGCGCTCACGATTCCGCGCGTGACGGTGAAGCGAAATCCGTATGGGTTGCCGAAGGCCAGCACGGTCTGACCCGGCCGCACTTCCTTCGAGTCGCCCCATGGAGCGCTTGCCAGATCCGTGGCGTTCACTTTCAACACCGCCAGGTCCGTCAGCGGATCAGTTCCGACCAGTTTCGCCTTCATAACCCGGCGATTGCTGGTGGTCACGCGGATGTCCACCGCTCCATCGACCACGTGGTTATTCGTGACGATGTAGCCGTCGGGCGAGATCACCACGCCGCTGCCCATCCCGTGCTCGATCTGGGGTTGGCCTTGCCGCATGTGCGGTCCAAAGAACTGACCAAACGGGCCGCCCTGGCCGAAAAACTGTTGCATGTCTTCCGGCATTTCCTTACCAGAGGCATCCGCCCTGTTTTTCGAGGTCACAGTGACATTGACGACGGCTGGGGTGACCCGAGCCGCCAATGTTTCCATTGCCTTGTCGAGCGCAAGCAGTGCGCTCACGCTGTCTACGTCGAGCGGCGCGGCGGAGGGCGCGGCGCTGGCCGCGCTTGCCGCGGCTGGCTTCACACATTCATAGGTTACGAACGAAGCGATCAGTACCAGTGCAATCATCGGCACCGCCAGCCGCCGCGTCCATTTCTGAGTGCTGTCTTTCAACCACATCTCTACATTCATATGAGTTACGTCCTTTCGAGAGTTGTACAACTAATTCATTAGTTCTTTGAACTAAAATTTCGCTCGCTTCTCGTGCATCCATTCTTAAATTTCCTTCCGGGAAACTCTATTGCTGTCGGGATCGACGACGGGATGGAAAACCGTCACACGCCACAACTGAATCCGATAGACCGGCTGTTCCGGGAAGCCGCTCTCACTGCCCTCAACCACTACAAAGAACGTCTGAGTGAAAGCCACCGGGACCGCAGTTGCATTCGTCAGGCGAACATTCGTTTGCCAAACTACACTGCCCGCGCCAGCATGAGCAATAGGTTCATCGGTCCGCAATCGGTGATGAACCGGCCGTGCCTTCAGGCTTGTCGCCACGACGCGAGGTGCCTCGCTGTGGAACAACGCCTTCGATACGCGCGCGCTCCCAATATTAGGTAAAGCGCTGGCGATCGTTGTATTGGCCATCGTTGGACTGGCCATCGCACCGGCCACAGGGCTCGGGTCGTTTCCACTAAATGCAAGCAATTTGGGTTCTCTTGAGATGCCTAGCACGCAAACAATAGCGAACCCTGCCACCAGCGAAACAGCGGGTTTCCAGACGCGTCCCGCGTCAAACTGGCGCTTCACGTCCAAGATCCGGGCAACTCGCAGCGAGGTCTGCCGAATTCGTCCCAAGGCCGCCTGTGCGAGCGCCAGGCTGCGCTGAATCATTGTTTTCTCGGCCAAGTGCGTCAGGCATTCCGCATAGGCCCGCGGGCTTGCGGTCTCCGCGATCACCGCATCATCGCATGCCATCTCGCGCTCCAGAGATACTCGCTTCTCAATCCACCACACCGCAGGATGAAAGAAGAACAGCGCCCTAACTACCTTCTGAGCCAGGTTCGTCCAGTCGTCCCAACGACGAAGGTGGGCGAGTTCATGCAAAAGAATCTGGTTCAATTCGTCCGCAGACAGTTCGTTCATCACCCAGGCAGGAACTGCGACCACGGGTTTCATGACACCAATGGCGGTCGGAACCTGCACCAGATGAGACGTGCAAAGGATTGCGGGCCTTGGCCATCGGTTGCGCTCGAAAGTCTCCCGCACGAGAGGATCTAAGTCCGCCGCATCGACCGGAAGGCAACTCCGGCGCAGAACATGCAGATGCCACAACCCTTGCGCGACGCCGACCAGGAGCCAGCTCGCGATCGCCGCCCATGCCCCGAACAAGTAGAGCGCCCAGGAGCGCGGCAGGGTGACTGCCGGTTGGCGCACGGCCTCCGCCGGAACGCCAGCCCCATGCGACCACCATGAAGCGCCCAACAGAGGCAAAGCCGCAATTGCGACGAGGGCGGAAAACCAAACCGCAAATCGTGTGCTCGAATTCTGCCGGCGGGCCGCTCCCAACACCAAACCAGCGAAAATTGCGATCAGCGTGCCCTCAATCAGGCAGTCCACGATCTGAAGCGCTGACGCTTGGGCGATCGCATTCCAGTCGAAGAAAGCGCTCATCGTGGATTCACTTGCTCCTTTCGAGCAACTGGCGCAAGCGACTGAGTTCCTCGGCGTCAATGCTCGTCTCTTCGAGAACGTTCAATGCCAGCAATTCATGGGAGTTGCCGAAGAACCGGCTGACCAGATGCCGCACTTCGAACCGCGTCGCGTCTTTCCGGCCCACTTGCGGCAAGTACACGTGAGCACGCTTATCTTTCAGGTGCTTCACATAACCCTTTTTTTCCAGGATGCGAACAATCGTGAGCACGGAGTTATAGGCCAAAGACGGTTTGGCCGGCAGGGCCTGCAGCACCTCATGAACCGTAGCCGAACCCCGCTCCCAGAGCACATTCATAATGCGCAACTCGGCTTCTGTCAGGGTCAGGGACTTACTCCGGGCCAACGCTTCCTCCTGATATCTGGCTGTAGATTTTGACGTAGTGGAAGTTAAAACGTCAACTAATTGATTAGTTGCGAGAACAAGCGCCCGAGATGCCCGAAGTGACCGGGAACGGTTTATCGCCCGTATGTCATTGAAAAGCAGGAAGATGCTTTACGTCAAAACGAGCCTTGTCATTGTGAGCGAAGCGAAGGACCCATTTAATCTGCTGGCACAGTAGAACTGCATCGATCCTTCGCTTCGCTCAATGAACAGGAAGCAGACCTTCGATGCCAGCGAGCCATTTGAGTGTCAATCGGCCGGCAACCGCAAGTATTGCTTCGCGTTTCGATAACAGACGTCTTGAATCAGTCGTTCGAGCAATGCGTCGTCATCGGGCAATTCCCCGCGCATCACATCTTGCCCGATGAGGTCGCAGAGAACGCGCCGGAAATACTCGTGCCGGGGATAGGACATGAACGACCGAGAGTCTGTCACCATGCCGACGAAACGGGACAGCAGCCCAGTGTTGGAAAGAGCGTCGATCTGCGCCGTGATCCCCTGCTTCTGGTCCAGGAACCACCAGGCGCTGCCGTACTGAATCTTTCCTGGAGTCTCTCCGTCCTGAAAACATCCGATTAGCGTCGCGAACTGAAATGTATCGCGGGGGTTGACGTTATATAAGATCATCCGCGGCAAGGCGTTTTCCTGGGAGAGCAAGTCGAGATAAGCGGCGAGATGAGCTTCCTGGGGAAAGTCTCCGATGGTGTCATAGCCGGCATCCGCTCCAACCGTGCGGCGGGCGAGAGTATTCACGTTGCGCTGCGCGCCCAGGTGCAGCTGCTTGGTCCAGCCTTCTTCAGCATCGAGCCGGCCGAAGAAAAGCATCATGAACGAGGCAAACTGGATCCGCTCATCCGCGGTGATGGTCTGCCTTTCGAGCGCCTTCGAAAAAATGGCGGATGCGGCTCGCTCGGAACATGGCAACGCATAGCAATGCTCCAGCCCGTGGTCAGAAAGTCGGCAACCTAAGGAGTGAAAGAAATCGTGCCGGCTTTGTAGAGCATGTAGAAAACTGGTTAGATTCCCCACATCGACATTAGCCACCTTCGACAGCCTTTCAACCCAGGGACGGAACTCGGCGTCGCCGATGGCGAGGGCTTTATCAGGCCGGAACGCCGGAAAAACTCGCGTCGGCAAATTGGATTTCGCCATTGCCTGATGATGGCGAAGGTCATCGGTGGGATCGTCCGTGGTGCAGACCACCTCGACGCGAAACTTCTTCAGAATGGCGTGCGCGGTCAATCCGCCGGTCAGCATGGCATTCGCTCGCTCCCAGGTCTCTGGGGCCGACTTCTCATCGAGCAACTCAGTGATGCCGAAATAGCGTTGCAACTCGAGGTGCGTCCAGTGGTAGAGCGGATTGCGCAGTGTGTAGGGAACAGTTCGCGCCCAGGCCACGAATTTCTCGTAGGGAGGAGCATCTCCTGTAATGTATTTTTCCGCGACCCCATTCGCCCGCATGGCCCGCCATTTGTAGTGGTCTCCCTCCAGCCAGATCTCAAACAGATTCGCAAATTGCCGATTTTCGGAAATGTCCTTGGGCGAAAGATGACAGTGGTAGTCGAGAATCGGCTGCGACGCCGCAAATTCATGATAAAGACGGCGTGCTGCATCATTCGACAGCAGGAAGTCTTCAGTGAGAAAGCCGGTCATTATCTTCGATCTTCGGTGCATCCTCGCAGTCAATCTAGCGATTCAGCAAAGAATCATATCAGTTCAATAACCGCTTGACGGAAACGCCTCGCGCAATGTGTAGTGATGCACGTGCACCGGTCCCGCACAATCCCGTGAACCTACACCGCGCATCAGTTCCTGAAGCACTTCCGACTCAGCTTGCGAGTGCCATCGGCCGCAGGCGCTGGTTGATCTGTGGCTTGCTGTTTTTCGCGACTTCGGTAAATTACATGGACCGGCAGGTGATCGGATTGCTAAAACCGACCCTGCAACTCCAATTCGGCTGGACCGAAATCGGCTACAGCAACATCGTCCTGACTTTCCTGTTCGCCTACGGAGTTGGGTTGCTCTTCGTCGGAAAGATGATCGACAAGCTCGGGACTCGCAAGGGGTTTTCCTTCGCCGTATTGGTGTGGAGCATCGCCGCGATGGCGCATTCAGCGGCCAGTTCTGTATTTCAGTTCGCGCTGGCGCGCTTCAGTTTGGGGCTTGGGGAAGCAGGCAATTTTCCGGCGTCGATCAAAGCGGTAGCGGAATGGTTCCCTAAGCGGGAGCGTGCGCTGGCAACCGGCCTGTTCAATTCCGGCTCCAACATTGGCGCGATCATGACGCCGCTCATTGTGCCCTGGATTACTTACCGTTTTGGATGGCGCATGGCTTTCGTCATCACGGGCGCGCTGGGATTCTTCTGGATCTTGTGCTGGCTTGCCGTCTATCACCGTCCCGAAGAAGATAAGCTGGTTTCGGCCAGAGAGTTGGCTTACATACAGAGCGATGCCCGCGAACAGGAAACGATTGTTCCGCTACGGACCCTGATCACGCTGCGCCAGGCATGGGCCGTGGCGTTGGGTAAATTTTTTACCGATCCCATCTGGTCCGTGTATTTGTTCTGGATGCCCGATTTTTTGAGCCGTAATCTCAGGTTGGACTTGAGGGGCATGGCGTTACCGCTGTTCGTCATCTATACGGGCGCCACCGTCGGAAGTATTGCTGGAGGCTGGTTTTCCTCCTCACTCCTCAAGAGAGGATGGTCTTTGAATGCAAGCCGGAAGACTGCGCTTTTGGCTTGTGCGTTTGCCGTTACGCCCATCATCCTTGCGGCGCGCACCTCGAATGCATGGCTGGCAGTTTTCCTTGTCGCGATCGCCGCAGGAGCGCACCAGGGATGGTCGGCAAATATCTATACCATCGCTTCCGACATGTTTCCAAAGAGCGCCGTCGGGGCCGTCGTGGGATTCGCCACCATGGCTGGGGTGGTCAGCGGATTGTTCCTCTCCAAGACCGTTGGATACATCTTGCAGCGCACAGGCTCGTACGTCCCCGTCTTCGTGATGGCGGGTTTGGCGTATCTGGTCGCATTCTGTTTTGTGCAACTGCTTGCTCCGCGGCTGCAACCGGCGCAAGTTTGATCGTCTCTAGTCCATCGCCTTGTGGGGCGTCCACATCGCAGCGCAAGTTTCAGTCCGGTTTCCTGGTGGTAGCCTTTTGTATAATCTTCCGGCTCGCATTTGAGGTGAACTCGCGTCTGGCCGGGCAACTATCCTTATGCTGCTTAGAGTGTTTGAAGATAAAGTCTCGTTGGCGCGCGCTGCCGCCGATCAGGCTGCCTCTGCAATTCACTGCGCGATTGCGAAGCGGGGCCAGGCGCGGATCGTCGCTGCCACTGGGGCGTCGCAACTCGAGTTCCTGGACGCGCTGACCAAGGCTCCGGGCATTGACTGGCCTGAAATCGATTGGCCCAAGGTTGAGACTTTTCATCTCGACGAGTACATCGGTCTGCCGGCCACTCATCCCGCAAGTTTCCGAAAGTTTCTGATGGAGCGGTTGGTAAAAAAGAGCGGGATTGTCAATTATCACTGGATCGAGGGCGACGCCGCTGATCCGTCGGCGGTGGCTCGCGAGGTGGGCAAGCAGTTGACGTCGGCGCCCATCGACGTTGCCTTTGTAGGCATCGGGGAGAACGGACACATCGCATTCAACGATCCTCCTGCCGATTTCACCACCGAAGAGCCATATATCATCGTGAATCTCGACGAGGCTTGTCGTCAGCAGCAAGTGGGCGAAGCCTGGTTTGCCGATATTTCTCAGGTGCCGCTGCGCGCCATTTCGATGTCGCCGCGCCAGATTCTCAAAGCTACAGAAATAGTGGCGGTTGTCCCCGACAAGCGCAAGGCGCAGGCAGCGCGGGCATGTTTGGAAGGACCGATAAGTCCCATAGCGCCGGCGTCGATTCTGCGTCGGCACCCCAATACTACTGTCTACTTGGACACGAACTCGGCCTCGCTGTTGAGTGCGGCCTCGCGGCAAGCGCTGAATGCGGAATCGCCGGCGGTGGTGAGTTCGTAGCCCTCGATGGCGTCCATCTAAATGGCGACAGCCCGGAAGCCGATTCCGTCGTTGCGTTGGTGGATCGGCGCTCTATTGTTCGCTTCCACGGTCATCAACTACATCGATCGCCAGACTCTGTCGCTTCTCGCTCCTTATCTCAAACTCGAATATCGCTGGACCAATTCCGACTACGCCAATATCGCCATCGCATTCCGTGTCGCTTATTCGATTGGACAAACCGTCTTCGGCAAACTCATGGATCGCATCGGCACGCGGCGTGGTCTGACCCTCACCGTGATCTGGTATTCGGTCACTTCAATGCTCACGTCGCTGGCCACCGGGCTTTATAGCTTCTCCACGTTTCGCTTCTTGCTGGGCGCGGGCGAGTCGGCCAACTGGCCAGCCGCAACGAAGGCGGTATCAGAATGGTTTCCGAAGCGCGAGCGAGCCCTGGCGACCGCGCTTTTTGATAGTGGCTCCTCGATCGGAGGTGCGGTTGCGCCCTTCATTGTCCTGTCAATTTACTTTCGTTGGGGATGGCGCCCGGCGTTCATGATCCCGGGTACGCTGGGCTTCCTTTGGCTGATTGCCTGGCGATGGTTGTACTATCCCCCGGAGCAGCATACGCGGATCAGCCAGCCTGAACTTGAAATGATCGTCGCGGACAAGCACTCCGCGAACGCGTCTCAAGAAGGGACGGTTCGCCCCCGCTGGCGCGATCTTTTGAAACTTCCGCAGACTTGGGGAACGATCATCGCCAAAACGTTTACGGATCCAGTCTTTTTCTTTATCACGGAGTGGTTCCCGATTTACCTGGTCGCGAAGGGGATTGAACTCAAGAGCGGCCTGATCGCGGTGTGGATCCCATTCATCGCCGCGGATGTGGGAAGCTTCTTTGCGGGAGGTCTCTCGGGATATCTGATCAAGCGCGGTTGGTCGCTGGGCGCCGCGCGCAAGGCGCCAATGATTTACGGCGGCATTGGTATGACCTTGATTATCCCCACCATCTTTACGACTGACCTGTATTTGATCGCCTTCCTGTTCGCAATCGTGACCTTCACTTATGGCGGTTTCACAACCATGGCGAACGTGCTGCCTTCGGACCTGTTCGGCAGCGAGTCGGTGGCGTCGGTGAGCGGGCTCAGCGGAACGGGAGCGGGAATTGGGACAATCGTTGCGTTTAAACTAATCGGTTATTTTTCGGACGCTCGCCAGGCTACCGGAACGCATTCGTTCGATCCCATCGTGATTCTGGCGGGATTGGTCCCGTTGGTTGGAATGATTCTGGTGTTGTTGCTGATCCGGAACACCGAGGCGACGAATCAGGGACTCGTGCGCCGAATCTGAAGTTTTGGGTACACTCGGTAAAGTTAGCGTAGAGACGTAGCTTGCTACGTCTTCTTTGCCGCTGCCCGAGACGTTGCAAGCAACGTCTCTACGAAAACCGTTGAGGAGATCTCTGTGAAGATCACGGATGCAAGGGTATTCGTCACGTGTCCCGGACGAAATTTCGTTACCTTGAAAATTTCGACCGACGAGGGCGTTTACGGGCTCGGGGATGCAACTCTCAACGGCCGCGAGTTGGCCGTCGCATCTTATTTAACTGACCACCTCATTCCCTGCCTCATCGGACGCGATCCGTTCCAGACCGAAGATGTGTGGCAGTACCTCTATCGGGGCGCTTACTGGCGTCGTGGCCCCGTGACCATGACGGCGATCGCCGCGGTGGACATGGCCCTGTGGGATATCAAGGGCAAAGCGCTGAAGACGCCGGCCTATAACCTGCTCGGAGGGCAAAGCAGGACGGGAGTGCTGGTGTACGGTCACGCTAATGGTCGCGACATTGCCGAGACTGCGGACGAAGTCGCGAAGTACAAAGAGATGGGATATCTCGCGGTGCGCGCGCAGTCTGGCATACCGGGCCTGCCTTCCACTTACGGAGTTGCTCGCGACAAACTGTTCTACGAGCCGGCGGAAAAGGGCTTGCCTCCGGAAAACGTCTGGTCAACGGAAAAATATCTGCTGCACGTCCCCAAGTTGTTCGAGGCTTTGCGCCTGAAGTTTGGTGACGACCTTCATCTGCTTCACGATGTTCACCACCGGCTGACTCCGATCGAAGCGGCGCGTCTGGGCAAAAGCTTGGAGCCGTATCACTTGTTCTGGCTGGAAGATGCGGTGACCGCAGAGTTACAGGAGGGTTTTCGTATTATTCGCCGGCACACGACAACGCCACTCGCGGTCGGCGAGGTCTTCAATTCGATTTGGGACGCGCACATTCTCATCCAGGAACAGCTGATCGACTACCTCCGCATGACGGTCGTGCATGGCGGTGGATTGACTCATCTCAAGAAGATTGCTGCGCTGGCTGAGATTTATCATGTGCGGACCGGCTGCCACGGCGCGACGGATTTATCTCCAGTCGCCATGGCGGCGGCGCTGCACTTCGATATTTCGGTGAACAATTTCGGAATCCAGGAATATATGCGGCACACGCGGGAAACCGATGAAGTTTTTCCGCATTCGTATTCATACAAGAACGGCTACCTGCATCCGGGTGACGCCCCCGGGCTGGGCGTCGACTACGATGAAAAGTTAGCCGGGAAGTTTCCTTACGAGCGGGCTTATCTGCCGGTGAATCGAAAACTCGACGGCACGATGTTCAATTGGTAGCCGCAACGGCAGCGGGCAATTTCTCAGGACGATTCGAGGAAATATGGGTTACAAGCACTTGGATCTCAATGGTAAGGTCGCAGTGGTCGTCGGGGGAAGTTCTGGAATTGGCAAGACGATCGCACTGGGTCTGGCGCAGGCCGGAGCCGATGTCGTTCCCAGTGCGCGGCGCCTCGAGTTGGTGAATGCGCTGGCCGATGAGATCGAATCTCTCGGCCGCCGCTCCTTGCGCGTGACTTGCGACGTTGCGGATCGTGAATCCCTGGAGCAGCTGCTGAAAGCTTGCGTGCAGGCTTTCGGCAAGGTCGATATTGTGGTGAGCGCGGCGGGCATTACCAAACGCGCTCCGACGCTGGATTATTCAGAAGCCGACTGGAATCGAATCATGGATACGAATTTGACCGGCACATTAAGGACTTGCCAGGTATTCGGGCGCCACATGATCGAGCGCCGTTACGGCCGGATCATCAACATCGCGTCCATGGGTTCGTTTCTTGGACTGTTTGAAGTGGCCGCGTACTCGGCGAGCAAGTCAGGCCTGGCATCGCTGACAAAGTCCCTGGCGGTCGAGTGGGCCCGGCATGGCATATGCGTCAATGCGATTGCTCCGGGATATTTCCGCACCCCGCTCACTGAAAAGCTCCTGATGGATACGGGCCGCGGCAACGAAGTGCTAATGCGCACTCCCATGAAACGTTTTGGCGAACTCGAAGAACTGGTAGGAGCGGCAGTGTTTCTGGCCTCCGATGCCGCCAGCTTTGTGACGGGTACGATCTTGCCGGTGGACGGCGGCGTTCTGGCGAGCGGCGTCAATCAGTAAATTCGTAATGTGCACGGTTTGTAGTTATATTTATGTACGTACAGTTAGCGCGAACTTTTCAACGGCTGAATTACGAGCCTGACCCGCCGCCTAAAATGCCGTTTACGAGGCCGGAAAGGGCACTAGCGTCGACGATCGTTGCACAGTACCGGGAAGAGATTCATGCCGTGAAAATCAGAAGGCTCTGAGCTTCCCAGGGGCCTTCTACGACAATTCAATCACTTACACAAAGGCTCAACGACTTACAGGGAGGACCGTGAGCGCTTCTCCAAAGCTAAAGGTTCTTCTTCTCGCGAAGCGCGGTTCGGGCGGAGTTGACGGCTTGAACTAATTCCCTTGCAGCCGTAGTGATTTTGTCGAGATTGCCCGCCCGCAAGGCAGCGGGGTCCACCAGATCTGCTCCAACCCCGAGCGCAAACGCGCCGGCAGCGATAAACTCCGCCGCGTTCGCCACATTCACGCCTCCGGTTGGAATCAATGAGGCTTTGGGGAACGGAGCTTTGAGCGATCGTAAATACTTCGCTCCTCCCACGTTCCCACACGGGAAGATCTTGACTAGCCGTGCACCGAGTTCGTGAGCATTCATCAGTTCGGTGGGCGTCAATGCTCCCGGGATCGCCAATTTTTCAGAGACCTTCGCGACCGCGAGCACGGATGCCGCCAACCCCGGGCTCACGAGGAACTCGGCCCCTGCTCGAATGCACGATTCAGCTTGTTCAGCGGTGGTGACCGTACCAGCTCCAATCAGCACCTTGTTGCCGTATTGCTTTGCGACCTCCCGGATGACCGAAACTGCGTTGGGAACGGTCATGGTGATTTCAACAACTGGGATGCCGCCGGCGCAGATCGCTTCCACGGCGCGGGTTGCCTCGTCAACCGAGGCGGCGCGGACGACGGGCACAATTCCAATTTCTTCGATTCGGCGAATCACGTCATCAATGGTCATAGCTCTTACCGGCAAGCGCGTACCGGCATGCCTCCTGCCTGTTATCGCTCGATGCGAGCGGTTCGCGACTTCATTGCCTGCTGTACCTCGGCGAGAGTAGCCATGGTCGTGTCCCCGGGTGTGGTCATTGCCAGGGCGCCGTGCGCTGCTCCGCATTCGACCGACCATTGCGGGTCTTTATCTTGCAAAAAGCCATAAATCAAGCCGGAAGCGAAGGAATCGCCGCCGCCGACACGGTCAAAGATTTCCAGGTTCTCACGCACCGGCGCCTCATAAAAATTTCCCTCGCAATAAGCCAAAGCGCCCCAATCATTCACCGTGGCCGTCTTGGCATGGCGAAGAGTCGTGGCAATCACGGAAAGCGTTGGATACCCTTTCACAACGGCGTCGATCATCTTCTTGAACCCGGAGGTCTCCAGTTTAGAATGGTCTGCATCGAGGCCGGAGACGGGAAAGCCCAGTGCCGCGGTGAAGTCCTCCTCATTCCCCAGCATCACGTCGACCAGCGGAGCGAGACGGCGGTTCACCTCTTGCGCCTTCGATTTTCCTCCAATCGACTTCCAGAGAGAGGCCCGGTAATTCAAGTCGTAGGAGATTACAGTTCCGGCTCGCTTGGCTGCTTCCATCGCCTCTTGAGCAACCAGAGGCGTGGTTTCAGAGAGCGCGCAGAAGATTCCGCCGGTATGAAACCAGCGGGCGCCGTCTTTCGAAAAAATTTGATCCCAATCGATCTCACCGGGTTTCACTTGAGAGATGGCGGTGTGCCCGCGATCCGAACATCCAAGAGCAGCGCGAATGCCGAAGCCGCGCTCGGTGAAATTCAAGCCATTGCGCACAGTTCGGCCTACTCCGTCATAGGGCGCCCAGCGAACGTACTTCTGGCTGACGCCGCCTTGCAACATGAGGTCTTCGACCAACCGTCCGATGGGATTGTCGGCGAGGACGGTGATAATAGCGGCGTCCAGACCAAAGCAGCGCTTGAGTCCGCGCGCAACGTTGTATTCCCCGCCACCTTCCCAGGCCCGGAAGTGCCGTGTGGTGGAGATGCGCTCGTCGCCGGGATCCAGGCGCAACATGACTTCGCCCAGGCTCACCAGGTCCCACATGCAATGCTGTTTTGCCTTGACCCTCAGTTTCGCCATGTTCCGGGTAAACCGCCAAATCTGAATATGATACAGGTTATCGCCCGCGCCGCAGGGAAGGCTGCAGAGGCCCGTTCAAAAATAAAGCGGATGGAATTGTAATAATCAATCCCCCGTGCCGTCTTTAGTTATGAAATTGAGCAACTGGAGGCGTACTCTGCAAAGCGCACTGGCCGAGGAACGGGCAATCGCAATTCCTAGCGAATTCGATCGAGTCTTTCGGGCGCACCACGGCCTGGTTTTCCGCACCGCGTACCGCATCACGGGCAACGCCGCGGATGCCGAGGATGTGACGCAGACTGTGTTTTTTCGTCTGTTCCGGCGGGAGGCGCGCGCGGATGTGATCGAGAAGGGTGTGCTCGAGGATCTCGAAAATGAAGAGAGTTACCTGCGGCGGGCAGCGATCAATGCGGCCCTGGATGTGATACGGTCGCGGCAGTCGGATCGAACGGTGGAGCTCACGGACCTTCCTGCCGAACCCGGGCACGACGACTCTCGCGAACTCCGGGATGCGCTGGCGCGAGCGCTGGCTCAACTCAAGCCGCGACCCGCCGAAATTTTTGCGTTGCGTTTCCTTGAGGGCTTCAGCAATCCGCAGATTGCACGGATGCTTGGCATTTCACAAATATTGGTGGCGGTCATTGTCCACCGCACTCGACAGCAGCTTCGCAATGAGCTTGGCGCGTATTTATCGGCGTGATTCAGGAGGCAAGGCCATGAAAATGAAAAATGAGAAGTTTGACGGTTTGATGTCCGCAATTCGCAATGAACATGTGGATGACCAGGTTGTCGCCAAGTCTGGCGAGCGGGTATGGAAATCGATTGCCGGAGCGCCTTCCTCCGCCGATCTTAGCTCGCGCGCTCTGCGAAGTTGTGAGGATTTTCAAGCACTAATCCCGGGATATTTGGAGAAAACTCTGGCCCCGGCGCGACGCCTGTTGTTTGAAGATCACGTGCACGCCTGCGTCGCGTGCCGTCATGCGTTGGAGCGCGCCCGGCAAGGCGAACTGCAGACCGTTTGGCGGCTGGAAGGCAAGCGCCCGAGTTCGTCCGCGTGGCAGTGGGCAATGGGGGCGGCCGCGGTTGTTGCGGTAGCCGTTGCTGGGCTCGCCTTTAATATCGGGCTGCTGCCAGGACAGCACGCGGTTCGCGCCGCCGTTCAGACCGTGGACGGGTCGCTCTATACCGGCTCTGGCGCGGAAACGCGGTTGATCCCGGCAGGCTATCAGATCAGGAATGGAGACCAGATTCGCACGGCGAAAGGATCGAGGGCGGTGGTGCGGCTGCTCGACGGCTCTTTGGTCGAAATGGGGGAGCGTTCCGATCTTTCGGTATCGCGGGCGTGGAAGGGTACGACTATTCATCTGGATGGCGGTCAGGTCATAGTTCAGGCAGCCAAGCAACGTTCGGGGCGCCTGTATGTCGCCACGGATGACGGGCTGGTGTCGGTGAAGGGCACGATCTTTTCCGTAAACCACGGAACCAAGGGCTCGCGCGTGGCCGTGATCGAAGGCGTGGTCCGGACTAGTTTCGGAGAGAATACTGCCGATCTGACAGCTGGACAGGAAGCGACTTCCAGCTCCAGCGTGTCGAAGGTTCCCATCCAGGACGAGATTGCATGGAGCAAGAACTCGGCAAAATATCTGGCGCTGCTGGGAGATTTCGCGGTGTTGCAGAAACAGTTCGCGGCGATTCCGGGGCCAGGATTGCGTTACAGCTCCGAGCTTCTCCCTTACGTTCCCGATCACACCGTGATTTATGCCGCGATCCCCAATCTTGCGAACACGATTGGCGAAGCCAGCCGTCTGTTTCAGGATCGGCTGCAGCAGAGCCCGGAGCTACGCACCTGGTGGAAGCAACAGCAAAAAGGAAGCGGACCGAAACTGGAAGATGTGCTAAATCAGGTGAAGACCTTCAGTAGCTATCTAGGAGACGAGATCGTGTTTGCCGTGGCCAAGGACGGCCAAACTTACACAGCGCCGGTCGTGCTTGCCAAGGTGCGGCAAGCCGGGCTGGACACGTTTCTGCAGACTGCGAACCGCAAGCTGGGCTCGAACTCGAACCAGCCGGAACCGGCTCTGCAAATGGTGCAGAACCCATGGGCCGTCACCCCGGCCGCAAACCATCCGCTGCTGGTTTATGTGAGCAAGGATCTGTTGATCGCCAGCCCCGATCTTGCGCAGCTGCAGAGTGCGGCGACGCTCGCTCAACAAAGCAGCAACAGCCAATTTGCCGCGACGCCGTTTTACCGGCAGATTGCCAGCTCTTACCAGCAGGGGGCGGAGTGGCTTTTTTCCGCGGACATGGAACAAATTGTCGCGCATAACGTAGAAGTGAGTACTAACAGTGGCGGCCTGCCACCAGGGATGGGGGATGTGCGATATCTGACTCTGGAACATCGGGAAATCGGCGGCAAGACGGAAAGTCATGCCGACTTGATGTTCGCTTCCGAGCGGCAAGGAGTGGCGTCGTGGCTGGCTGCGCCGGCCTCCATGGGATCGCTGGAATTCGTTTCGCCGGACGCCAGCATGGTGACGTCGGCGGTCATCAAGAATCCGACAAGCATCATGGAAGAAGTTTTCAAAATGATCGGAAGCAGCGACGCGAACTTCACGCAGCACTTGGCGGAGTTCGAGGGGAAGACCGGCGTGAATGTTCTGAATGACATGGCCGCCCCACTCGGCGGCGAAGTTACGATGGCCTTCGACGGTCCGATGATCCCAACACCACGGTGGAAGCTGATCGTCGAAGTGTACGATCCGGCGACGTTGCAATCGACAATCACGAAGCTAGTCGACAGTTTCAATCGCGAAGCGAATACGCAAGGCCGCTCGCTGCAGTTGACGCAACGAGAGGTCGGTTCGCAGATATATTACGTAATCAGCAGTTCGGGCAAGGTGAACTCCGAGATTGACTACACCTTTGTCGACAACTATCTGATCGCCGCGCCGGATATGGGTACTTTGTCGCGAGCGATTCAGTCCCGCCAGACGGGATACACGCTGACCCATTCAGCCGGCTTTCAGGCATTGTTGCCGAACGATGGATATACCAATTTTTCGGCAATCTTCTATCACAACCTGGGTCCAGTGGTGGGTCCACTCGCCGCACAAGTGAAAGCCAGCGGAGCCCTGACTCGTCAGCAGCAACAGTCCATCGATGCGCTCACGGCAAACTCGGCGCCGGGCCTGATCTATGCTTATGGGGAAACCGACCGGATCGTGGTGGCCAGCAATACCGGGTTCATGGGTTTTGATCTGGGCACTCTCTTAACCATGGGCAATAATGGACCGTTCCTGCCGCAGATGTTTCTGGGCGGAGCTGTACGGCATTCTGCACCACAAACTCAGTGAGTACAACTACACAACCCGGAGCAGCAAGCGGCGAGCTAGACCAGATGCCGCCGGCTGCTCCGCTGCCGCCACTGGTCGAACTGCAGGGTCTTTCGGTTCAATTCGGCAACCGGGAGATCCTGCGCGGTCTGACGGCTTCATTGCGTGGGCGCTCGATCGGCTTGCTGGGTCCGAACGGCGCCGGCAAATCCACCCTGATCAATACCCTCCTCGGTTTCTATAAGTCCTCTGCGGGTTCGGCGAAAGTATTTGGGTACGACATTGGAACCGAAGTGAGAAAGATTCGCGGGCTGGTCGGCTACATGCCCGAGAATGACGCTTTCATCTCTAAGATGAGCGCGGTCTCGTTCGTTCAGATGATGGGGGAACTCTCGGGCTTGCCCCCGGACATGGCGCTGGAGCGGGCGCACGAGGCGCTGTTCTACGTGGGCTTGGCCGAGGCACGGTACCGCCCGGTGGGAACTTATTCGCTGGGCATGAAACAACTGGCAAAGCTGGCCCAGGCAATCGTTCACGGACCAAAATTGCTCATCCTCGACGAGCCGACCAATGGCTTGGATCCCTCGGCCCGACAGCGCATGATCCGAATGATTCGCGAGATACGGGACGGGAAGGAAATGCGGATTCTGCTGTGCTCGCACCTGTTGCGCGATGTGGAAGAGACTTGCGACGAGGTCCTGATCCTGAAACAGGGACGGATCGTCCATTATTCGAATCTGGACGAAGAGCGCCGCGCGAACAAAAGATTTCTCGAACTGGAGACCTACGGCGGCGATGGCGATCACGGCGATTTCACCGAAGCGATCGAGAAGCTCGGTTGTGAATGCGCTGTAACCGCAAACCGCATGAAGATGATTCTGGCCGATGGGGTGGAGACTCGCGACATCTTCCGTCTCGCAGCGGAACGTCAGGTACGTATCCGGCGGATGAACTTCAGGCGCGACTCGCTGGAAGATATTTTCCTGAAGGCCATGGAAGGCTGACATGCAGAGCTCGACGGTAAAGCCAAAGTTAGGGAGTGCGAATGGCCATTTACAGGCGTAACTACAAGCCCTATTCGGGGACGCTGACTCAGGCATGGTCGCGCTGTTTTATTCTTTTCCGCTACTCCCGCCGAAATCTGTTTCGCTCGAAGTTTCTGACGGCATTGTTTGTGGTCTGCTTCTTCTACCCGCTGGTCTGCTTGCTGCTAATCTACCTCGTTCATAGTGCAACCTTTCTTGAGCAAATTGGTGTACGCAACGAGATCCTCTCTATCGACAACGAGTTTTTCTTCCGTTTCATGAGTGTGCAAGGAGTACTTGCGTTTCTCTTGACCGCCTTCGTCGGACCCGGCCTGATTTCACCGGATCTCGCCAATGGCGCGCTGCCGCTGTACTTCTGCCGTCCGTTTTCGCGGGCAGAGTACGTGCTGGGAAAGTCTTCCGTGCTGGCCATCCTGCTGTCACAAATCACGTGGATTCCTGGATTGATTCTCTTCGTGATGCAAGCCAGTCTTGCGGGGGCGAGTTGGACATGGGCTCACCTTTGGATTGCGGGCAGTCTGGTGCTTTCTTCCTTGATCTGGATTGCAATCCTGTCGTTGCTCGCGATGGCTCTCTCGGCTTGGGTGAAGTGGAGAATCGTCGCCGGAGCCCTGCTGCTCGCCGTCATGTTCTTCGGCGCCGGTTTCGCGCAAGCTGTTAACGCAGTGTTGCAAACTGAATCAGGCCATTTCTTCAACGTTGCCTATCTGATGACGACAGTTTGGAATGCCCTGTTCCGCGTGGATGCCGTGCATCCGATTCCGGTCTCGCAAGCATGGATCGCTTTGCTCGTGTACTGTGCCCTCTGCCTCGGGCTGCTGATGCGCAAGGTGCGCGCCTACGAGGTAGTCCGGTGAGCGATCGCCTTGTTAACGACCCCCTTGTTAACGACCGCATGGTCAACGATCGCATCGTCTTCGAAGATGTTTCCAAGTTCTATGGAGAAATCCTGGGTGTGAATCGGGTGAATCTTTCGATTCCGCCGGGCATTACGAGCCTGGTGGGCCCGAACGGTTCCGGCAAGACTACGCTGATGAATCTGATGACTGGTTTGGTGAAGCCCACGCGTGGGCGGATTCAGGTGCTCGACTACAAGACGGACGATCCGGAAAATCTTTTTCGGATTCTAGGCTACTCGACGCAATTCGACGCGTTTCCGAAAGGTCTTACGGGATTTCAGTTTGTGTATTCGTATTTGCGGCTCTCAGGCCGGGATTCTGGAACCGCCGAGCGATTGGCCTGGCAAGCCATTGAGCGCGTGAATTTGTCAGAAGCGGCCAAAAGAAATGTTGCAGGTTACAGCAAGGGAATGCGCCAGCGAATCCGGCTGGCGCAGGCGCTGTCGCACGACCCGAAAGTGCTGGTGCTCGACGAACCGCTGAACGGACTTGATCCGCTGGCCCGCTCGGAGATGATTGCGCTGTTTCGTTCGACGGCGGCGCAAGGTTGTTACGTGATCATTTCCAGCCACATCCTGCACGAAGTCGATGTAATTTCCGATCAGGTCATCCTGTTGAGCAATGGCTACGTAGTGGCGGAGGGCCAGATTCAGAACGTTCGCAGCGAAATTCAAGAGCATCCCACGCAGATTTTGATCCGCTGCAGCCGGCCGCGCGAGCTGGCGGCAAAAATGCTTGAGTACGGGCACATGATTGAAGTTTCCATCCACAAGGACGAGCGCGGCCTGCTTCTGAAAACGCGGGATGCTGACCGCTTCTATCTGGCGCTCAATGAGCTGGCGTTGAATGGGATTGAGATCGAATCGATCGCCCCCGCGGACGACGATGTGCTTTCCGTTTACGAATATTTGATCGGAAACGAAGAGGCGGCCCGATGAAACGAATGACGACGCCAATGCTGAAGCGTATCTGGTGGGAACAAATCAAGGCGGTGATCCGCCTGGAAATGAAGAAGACGTTTTTCGCGAAGCGGGGTCTTTGGATCTACGTGCTTGCAGCTTTGCCGGTCATGCTTTTCATCGCATTCGCCATAGCAACTGCCAGCCAGCAGGACAGAAGAGTAAGCATTGCACGGCAAAGCGAGAGGCCGCTGACCTACCAGGACCTGCTGGCAGTTAAGCCTGGCATGACAAGTAAGGAAGTGACTGCAATTCTTGGAAAGCCTCCGCTGACCTTCCACTGGACGGAAAATCGGGCGCCGGAAAAAGAGAATGGCGTGAGCGTTGAGATTCCGCATGAGAATTATCACTATTCGGATGGGCAGAACGATTTGTATGTAGACCTGGCGGATGGCAAGGTCGCCAGCATCGACAGCATCCACATTCACGAGGGTAATAACCTGGGCCAGGATTCGGTCATGTTCGCGGGCGTTTTTCAATTCTTTTTTCTGCGTCTTGCTATCTTTTTCGGATGCCTTGGAATCTTCATGAACTTGTTTCGCGGCGAAATCCTTGACCGCAGCCTTCACTTTTATTTCCTTGCGCCGATACGCCGCGAAGTGCTGATGGCGGGAAAATTCCTTGCCGGGTTGCTGGCCACCTGCACGATATTCGTCACCAGCGAACTGCTGCAGACGGTTGCCTTTCTTTGGCACTTCTCTCCGAGCGGGCGGGACCTTTACCTCTATCACAACCATGGTCTGGAACATGCCGCCGTTTATTTGGGAGTAACGGCACTGGCTTGTGTTGGTTACGGAGCGTTCTTTTTAGTGGCGGGAATGCTTTTTCGGAATCCCATCATACCGGCGGCGGCGATATTGATCTGGGAAGGGATCAATCCATTCTTGCCGGCGGTGCTCAAGCAGTTCAGCGTTATCTACTATTTGAAATCGCTATGCCCTGTGGATTTTCCCACTCCGCCGGGCACGCCGCCGGTGATGGCTCTGCTGATTTCCAATGCCGATCCCGTCGCAGCTCCAATCGCCGTGTTTGGAGTTCTAGCTGTCGCGTTGGTCGCTCTCTATGTATCGAGTGTTCAAGTTCGGCGAATGGAAATTAACTACACCACCGAATAAATTCCGGGAGATTCGGAGTCGCAGCCGCCCCAGTTACGGTGCACCTGCGGGGTTGCATCAGTTCCTGGAAAAAAGAGAAGTCCCGGCGACTGAGCCGGGACTTCTTTGAATTTACTGGCATTCAGCTAGGAAGCGCGGCGTTGTCCGATGTTGTCGTCCTCTTCGTTCTGGCCCTGGCCGCCCTTTTTCTGCTGATTCTGCTGGCCGGACTGTTGGCCGCTCTGCTGGCCGCCGCCCTGCTGACTCTGACCAGTTTGGCCGCCCTTTTGACCGGACTGTCCGCTCTGCTGTCCAGACTGGCCACTCTGGCCACCCTGCTGTTTGTTTTTCTCCATATCGTCTGCCATGAAATAGTCCTCCCTTTAAATGCGCGTCTCGGCGCATGAGTTAAATCCACTGCTTTCAATTTAGTTGCTGAGGAACTTTCTAAGGTTGGGGACTAAAAAGGATGACGGACAACGCCCCGAGAAAAAACTCTCGATCAAGGAGCCGGCGATTCTTTCACGGCAGGAGCAGTTTCCGATGGGACGAAAGCTTTTAACCGCGTTATCTGGTCCTGCGTCTTCTCCCATGCCGCCGATTTTTTCTTGGTTGCGATCGGGGCGCTTAGATCACTGTAGAACGCAAGAATATTTTCTCGAAGTTCTGGTGTGACGTGATCGAAGTTCTTTTGAGCCAACTGGTCCAGAAGATGCGCGTAAGCGTTGTCGGTGAGAACGTACTCGCCGGCATGCGTGATTTTTCCAGTGTCAAAGTCTGTGTTGGCAAGCTGAAGCTTCTTGGTTCCGACTTCGGCAAGAAGACCTTTGTAGTTATCGAGAGTGTGATTAACGCTGGCGATATATAGATCTTCGGTTTTGCGCGTCGGGATTTTAAAGGCAAGCGCCTTGAAGGGCCCGACCTTAGGCACGAACCTTAAAAAAAAGGCCAGAATGCGCGTGCCGATTCCTGGACGACGGTATCCTTTGCCCCACTCTTTCTGATAATTGGCTCGGGAGAGGTAGTAGCGAAATTTTCTCGAGTTGAAATTCGGGGTCTCGCTGACGAGTTCTTTTTTGTACGCCACCAGAGCTACCCGAGTCATCTCGGGAATGACGCCACCGATTGCCCGCCGGAAGGTTCCGATAGCCACGTCTTCATTGGGAATAACATCCGTTAGCTGGACGCCATAGGTATCCTGGAAAGCGCGTTCCAGCACCGGTTTCGAGACTTCAAATCCGATGAAGTCATGATACCGGTCTGAGGTGTAGCGATTCTTAGCGACCTGAGTTACGTCGAAGCCAAATTCGGTGCGAATGTGAGCCTTGGGGTCATCGGCATAGGTCACTTCGTTCCCGTATTTCTTCCGCAGTTTGGGAAATTGCAAACCCACGGCTTGGTTGATTGTCGGATGTCCAATATTGTCGGCCGAGTAGTGCGCCAGCGCGCCCAGAGCAAAAGCATACTCGTTCAGGTCAGAGGCTTCATTGATCAAGTTGACGACGAAGTCGCCGCTCCGCACGTAATGAGTGAGGTCGCTGAAATACTTGCTGCCGAAGGGATAGTAGCCCATATCTTGTATTAGCGAGCCGCCATAGGCGAAGGCATGTGCTTTTCTTAGATCATCCGCGGTCGCATCCGGAAATCGCTTGGTGAGCAGTGGCTGGATGTCATCCTTCCACAAGAGATCGACGACTTCTTCGTGCGTCAGCACCGAATAGGCGCCGCAGACCGGGGTCAGGACAACCTGGATCAGGAAAAGCAGCAGCCCAACGCCAACCATCGCGCGACAAAGGTCGAGAAGTCGTGTCATTAAGCTCCGCCGGCCCCTGTCCAGTGGCTCAAGAAGAGGACCTTGGTTGCCGCTCGTGTTGTCCTGCAATTCGTTGTATACCGGCGATGGCAGGATTCTGTCCAGCCTTTCTTAGTTGCCAAGCTGAGTTCAAGGTTGGCCTAAAAAGCCGGAGCGCAATCAGTTCCGCACCATCATTGAGTCTCGGGCTAGAGGTGTCTTTCTCAGCCCCACGGTCTGAGCGACGTGAAAGAATATACAGTGATTCCAGTATGCCGTGGCTCGATAGGCTTGGATTTGGGGCTGTTTTGGCTCGAATTCATCCCGGAAGAGTCCCCCATCAAGAGGCTCGTTCCCGCTCCAGATTGGAAGCCGCAGCCGATTGAATAGGAAGCCTGGCCATCACGAGTGTTCCGCTGTTGTCCGACTGAATGTTCAAGTCACCGCCAAACTGCCTCAGCCGCTCTCGCATGCTGCGAAAACCAACTCCCGTCCGGCCCGAGCTTAACTCAAGTTGTTTGTCCAGGGATATGCCTTTGCCCGCGTCTTTGATCTCCACGATGACGCTGTGGTCGTCCTGACGAATCGCTATTGTCGCGTTCTCACTCCCTGAGTGACGATGAATATTAGTAAGACATTCCTGGACAAGCCGGAAAATCGTGATTTCCATCGCCTCGGAGAGCCGTTGAAACTCCGCCGGAATCTCCATCTTGACTTCGATCTTGCTCCGTTCCGAGAAGCCGTCGACATACCACCGAAGAGCCGATGCCAGGCCGGCGGCGTCGAGCAGGGGCGGGTGCAGCAAGTAAGAGATCGTGCGAATCTCTTTGCCGATTTGTTGGATGATGGCGGCACTTTCAGACACTGCGTTCGCGCCGGCCAGGTCGAGCTTGCGGGACTGAGATTGTAGTGTTCCAACATTCATGCTCAGGGCCGCGAGCGACTGTCCGACACTGTCGTGCAATTCACGCGCGATCTGCTTGCGTTCTTCATCTCGCAGTTGTTGTAATTGGCCGGACAGTTCCCTCAAACTTTCATTGGCGGCACTTAATTCAGCGGTTCGTTCCTTCACCCGACGTTCCAGTTCTGCGTGGGTGCGCCGCAATTGTTCTTCGGCCCAACGGCTCTTGCCCAGAGAGCGTCGGTTCGCTTCTCCGAGCGCAACGATAAGACTGGAAAAGACCGCGAAGCCGAGCATTCCAGAGATGCCTGCCTTCGGGTTTGCAAGTTGGAAAGAACCCGCGGGCGGCAGAAAGCAATACCAGACGCCCATTAAAGCTGTAAGAATCGCCAAGATGGCGGGGCCAACTCCGCAATACCACGCAGAAAGCACCACGGCGGCCCATGCGGTGTGAAAAGGATTTTCTGTTCCGAGAGCCGGGGAGAGCAGTTTGCGAAGGAAGAGAGCAGCGATGGCGGCCAGCACAGCCGCGCCATACCGGCGCACATTCTCGGGCGCTGAAATTCGTCGCATTTCCACTTAACCCGCCTTTCAGGATCTAAAGACGAAAACGCCGCGCTGGAAACTCACTAACTGTTCAGGGCTGTCCTTTTCAATGTTGTCCGGGCCTGACCCCGGCCTTCTTCTTTCAATTTCGGCTTTCAGCCACGCTAACTTTTTCGGGTCCGTGATGACTTTGACTCGTAAACTTTCGCGGCCATGCTTGCGCTTCATATTCCGCCTCTCAAATCTCGCTAGTCATTCGAGTTAGCTTCCAGCATAGGCTTTCCACTAAAAATAGGCAGGAATACTCAGTTCGTTTGTCGAGCCAAAATACCAGCGAAATAATTCCTGAGACTCAACGTTGCGCTAGTACGACATACTTATCGTAATCATATTACAATAGTATAATTCAATTGACAAAGATTATTGCAATTGATATGCTTGTTGTACAAGGGAGGAAGAGATGCCCAAAAATGGAAAATTAACCCCACTGGCCGGATCGAAATACCGCCAGGTTCAACTCTCCAGCCTAAGGAAAGGCCGTCGCGGCAAGCACCACGATCTGGTAGCAGGGATTTTGCAAGAGTTGCAGGTGGTACCGGTCGGTTCAGCGCTGGAAATTCCATTGGAAGGGGTTGACATAGGGCTGGCGAACGTTCGATCCGCCGTCCATCGGGGCGCCGCCGCCAAGGGACTCGAAATTGAGACTCTGGCTGACGAAAGAAATTTCTATGTTTTTAAGAAAGCGGTTAGCTGAGAGCAGAGCTTCAGATTGACACGCTCTGGCCAACGCCCGGTCTCTGCCCTAGCCATGTCTTGCACCAATTTTCGATGGCTCTGAGACTTCGGTAGGTTAGCTGGCTTTGCTCCTGTCCTCCTGCTTTTCCTCTTTTGCAATGGTTTCGAGCAAAGTCTTCATCTCCTCCGCATGCTCTTCCTCTTTAGCCAGAATGCTTTCCATTAATCGCCGGCTCGTTGGATCGTTATCGGAGAGGTATCGGATGATCTCAGAGTAGGATTCCACCGCGATTCGTTCCGCAATCAGATCCTCCCGGATCATATCGACGAGGCTCTCGCCTTCGACATACTCCGAGTGGCTGCGCGTGAGCAGTCCGTCCGGATTAAAGTTCGGTTCGCCGTCGAGTTGCGTGATCCTCTCGGCGATCAGGTCGGCGTGCTCCTGCTCCTCGGCTGCATGTTCGAGGAACTCCTCCGCCACCGCTTGCGAGTGGATTCCCTTAGCCATGTAGTGGTGACGCTTGTAGCGCAGGACGCAAACGATTTCAGTGGCCAGGGCCTCATTCAGTACGCGCAGAACCACCTTCCGGTCGCCTTTGTAGCCGTCGGTGACCGCCCCGTCTTCGATGTGCTGGCGGGCGCGCCGGCGGATCTCACTGATGTCGGTGAGAAATGAATTCTTGTCTTTTGCTTTTGCGTTATTTTCAGCTTTCATCGTTTCGTCCTTTCCAATCTTCATTCATGAGCCGCACGCGGCTCCCTACACGCAATTCGGGGCGCCGAGCAACAGTGTGTAAGAACTGTTGCCGGCAACCCCGACACTTGAAACAATCTGACGTCTACACTGCCCGAGGCAGCCGTACATCGCCGGACTTATCGTCGGATCCGGCCTCACCGGTCGACGAAATGTCCTGGGCTCCCGTTCGCTTCAGGATCTCCTTCGCACGCTTGGTCCATTCAGAATTATCCGAGTGCACGGAAAGCAGGATGCCGCCATCTTTCACCCGGCCTTCATAGCGCTTGGCCTCGTACTCAGGGATTCCCATTCCAATGAGGGCGCCCGTGATTCCGCCGACGGCCCCGCCAACGCCGGCTCCAGCCAATGCGGCCATTATCGGACCAGCGGCAATGAACGGCCCCAGTCCAGGAATCGCGATCGCGCCGATTCCGAGCAACCATCCCATTGCGCCACCCAGCACAATTCCCGTACCGGCGCCGGTTGTCGCACCCTCTGGGGCCTTGGTGTTTTTCTTGTGGGCGAACGCTTTTGTGCCGACGCCCTCCGGGAACAGCGCGGAAATGTCTTCATTTCTGAACCCCGCTGATCTCAAGGCATCGACGCCGTTTTCCACACTTTCGTACGATGGATAAATGCCGAATACAGCCGTGTTTTTCCCTGCCATGATGAACTCTCCTTGGAAATATTTTTGGATTTTAGCTTTTCGGTTTGACCGTCAATTCACTAGTGACTTTGCCGTCGCCAGCGACTTGCGCGGCCTTTGCTTCGACTGCCCGCTTCTCTTCTTCCGAACGGACTGGCCCTTTCAGCGTGACTTGGCCGTTTTGGGTGATTATCTTCACGTTGTGGGCATACGTGGAGAAATTCTTGTCGGCCTCGATTGCCTTCCGAATCTGCTGCGTGATGTCTTGATCGGAACGATTGTTCTGTTGCTGATCCGCAGTGGGTTCGTTTGGATTTCGGTCACGCTGATTCATTTTCGTGTTATCGGACGCGGGAGGGTTCTGTCCCGCGGAATCCTGAGCTATTACCATCGTCCCGCAGCTCAGCAGTAACAAACCCATCCATAGAAAACTTCGAGATCCGAACGTTCGCTTCATTTCGTCGCTCCCTGATATACGTGAATTTTCTTTCGATTGCATCGACTGTATCGAGGATAGAGACGCGTTGGTTACTCTGGGTATCAGGTCCGGCATGGAGTTCATTTCTGGAATACCTGTAGCGTTAAACTCGTCTCGAGTCAGTCTCCCGCTTGGACCGTGCCAAACTCGTGGTCGCCAAGTTGGCCGTTAGGGGCATGGGCGAAGAAACGTCTAAGGTCTCGCAGATTTGCCCGCACAGGGAGTGCCCAACGGAATCCGCAGGATTTCCGCCACCCTGCGCGAACCGTCCGTGACCGGATTAATCCTGGTTCGATTGTCGTGTCCATCGGCCACAATTGTTTCAGCCTCAAACCCCGCTACCGGCTCAATTTTCCTTGCTTTAGAGATTGAACCTTTCTTAAGAGGGTGAGCTGGGGAAAAGGCGGGAATCCGATCGAGAACGGTCCGGTCGGCATCGCATGCATGAGCATCTTGACTACAGGAAATACCTTAGGGTGATCCTCGGGTCTTCGTGGTACGAATACTCAAGTTAAAAACAGGTGGCGGGAACCGCCCTCCGGAGCGTTCCCGGTGCTTTAGCTGTGATGTTCGCACTCCCCCTAGTTATGGTTAAACCGGTTATGCGTTGAACCGGCCGTAGATGAAGTCTATGTCCACGAACAGATTCGATTCGGTTGAAGCCGATTTCCGGGAGACCCCTGACTTGAATTACTCCTTTTTTCGAGAGAGACAATGAAAAGAGCCTCGCTCAACGAAATTGCGCCCAATAATACTGGGAACCTTACGCCCACAACGGCGAAGAACAACGGGAAATCCGCCAACGGAAAACCGAAAGACTCGGATGGATCCCTGGACCTGACCGTCATACTGGCCAGCCTGCAGAGCATGCGTGATGGCGACTTCACCGTGCGGCTCCCCGGAACCTGGGTAGGGCTGGCTGGCAAAGTGGCGGACACGTTTAACGAGATTGTCGCGGCCAACCAGCACATGGCCCAGGAACTCAAGCGCGTGGGCCATGTCGTCGGCAAGCAAGGCAAAACTCGCGAGCGTACCCGATTCCACGAGTCTCGAGGCGCCTGGGGCGAGATGGAAGTTTCGGTCAACACTCTGGTGGAAGACCTGCTCCGTCCGACGGCCGAGGTCACCCGCGCTATCGCGGCGGTGGCGCAGGGTGACCTTACTCAAACCGTTCGGCTCGATGTGGACGGACGTCCTCTCGAAGGCGAGTTCTTACGTTCCGCCAATCTCGTTAACACGATGATTCAGCAACTCGGCGTGTTTACGGCCGAGGTTACGCGCGTGGCGCGCGAAGTAGGAACCGAAGGTAAACTGGGCGGCCAGGCGCAAGTGCCTGATGTGGCCGGCACCTGGAAGGATTTAACCGATAACGTAAACCTGATGGCCAGCAACTTGACCGGTCAGGTGCGAAACATCGCGGAAGTCGCTACTGCTGTGGCCAGCGGCGACTTGTCCCGCAAGATTACGGTCGATGTGCGCGGCGAAATTCTCCAGTTGAAAGAAGCCATCAATACGATGGTGGACCAGTTGCGGTCGTTCGCTTCCGAAGTAACCCGCGTGGCTCGTGAAGTCGGTACGGACGGCAAACTCGGCGGACAGGCCGTTGTGCCCGGCGTCGCCGGAACGTGGAAAGATCTCACCGACTCCGTGAACGCCATGGCCGGCAACCTGACGGCTCAAGTACGTAACATCGCCGAGGTCACGACGGCTGTGGCCCGCGGCGATCTTTCCCGCAAAATCACGGTCGACGTGAAAGGCGAAATTCTCGAACTGAAAGACACCATCAATACGATGGTGGACCAATTGAACGCGTTCGCAGGTGAAGTAACTCGTGTGGCTCGCGAAGTCGGTACGGAAGGTAAAGCTCGGCGGCCAGGCGCAAGTGCCCGGCGTCGGCGGAACGTGGAAGGATCTTACCGACAACGTGAACTTCATGGCCAGCAACCTGACTGGCCAGGTGCGTAACATCGCGGAAGTTGCAACGGCGATTGCCAGCGGCGACTTGTCGCGCAAAATCACGGTGGACGTGCGTGGCGAAATTCTCCAACTGAAAGAAACGCTCAACACGATGGTCGATCAGCTGAATCGTTTCGCTGGCGAAGTAACCCGTGTGGCTCGCGAAGTGGGTACGGAAGGACGGTTGGGTGGACAGGCAAACGTCCCAGGCGTCGCCGGAACGTGGAAGGATCTTACTGACTCCGTCAACTCCATGGCCGGCAACCTGACTGGCCAGGTCCGAAACATCGCCGAAGTAACAACGGCTGTGGCTCGCGGCGATTTGTCGCGCAAGATCACGGTTGACGTGAAAGGCGAAATTCTCGAACTCAAGAACACCATCAACACGATGGTGGACCAACTCAATGCTTTCGCCGGTGAAGTAACGCGCGTGGCTCGCGAAGTGGGTACGGAAGGCAAACTTGGCGGCCAGGCGCAGGTTCCGGGCGTCGCCGGTACGTGGAAGGATCTGACCGACAACGTGAACTTCATGGCCAGCAACCTTACCGGCCAGGTTCGTAACATCGCTGAAGTGGCAACGGCTGTGGCCCGCGGCGATTTATCGCGCAAGATCACGGTCGACGTGAAAGGTGAAATTCTCGAACTCAAAGACACTCTCAACACGATGGTGGACCAGTTGCGGTCATTCGCGTCAGAAGTTACGCGCGTGGCCCGCGAAGTCGGAACCGACGGTAAACTGGGCGGCCAGGCGTTGGTGCCCGGCGTCGGAGGAACGTGGAAAGATCTCACCGACTCGGTAAACTCCATGGCCAGCAACTTGACTGGCCAGGTGCGTAACATCGCGGAAGTCTCGACGGCTATCGCCAGCGGCGACTTGTCCAAGAAAATTACGGTGAACGTGAGCGGAGAAATTCTGCTGCTCAAAGAAACCATCAACACGATGGTCGATCAGCTCAACGCGTTCGCCGGCGAAGTCACGCGCGTGGCTCGCGAAGTGGGTACCGAAGGAAGACTGGGCGGACAAGCAAACGTCCCAGGTGTCGCCGGAACGTGGAAGGATCTCACGGACTCGGTTAACTCGATGGCCGGCAACCTCACCGGTCAAGTCCGAAACATTGCTGAAGTCACGACGGCCGTAGCTCGCGGCGATTTGTCGCGCAAGATTACGGTCGACGTGAAAGGTGAAATTCTGGAACTGAAGAACACCATCAACACGATGGTGGACCAGCTTAACGCCTTCGCCGGAGAAGTCACGCGCGTGGCTCGCGAAGTCGGTACGGACGGCAAGCTGGGCGGTCAGGCGCAGGTGCCGGGCGTCGCCGGAACGTGGAAGGATCTCACCGACAACGTCAACTTCATGGCCAGCAACCTGACGGGCCAGGTGCGAAACATCGCCGAGGTGGCGACCGCCATCGCGAACGGCGATCTTTCGAAGAAGATCACGGTAGACGTGCGCGGCGAAATCTTACAGCTCAAAGAGACGCTGAATACGATGGTCGAGCAGTTGCGCTCGTTCGCCGCCGAAGTGACCCGCGTGGCCCGCGAAGTCGGCTCGGAGGGCCGGTTGGGCGGACAGGCGAACGTGCCGGGCGTAGCCGGAACGTGGAAGGATTTGACGGACTCGGTGAACGCCATGGCCGGCAACTTGACGGGCCAGGTGCGAAATATTGCCGAAGTTACCACGGCTGTGGCCCGCGGCGATTTGTCGCGCAAGATCACAGTCGACGTGAAGGGAGAAATTCTCGAACTCAAGAACACCATCAATACGATGGTGGATCAACTCAACGCGTTCGCCGCTGAAGTGACTCGTGTGGCGCGCGAAGTCGGCACTGACGGCAAGCTAGGTGGTCAGGCCAAAGTACCTGGCGTCGCTGGAACGTGGAAGGACCTTACCGACAACGTCAACGTCATGGCGGCCAACCTCACCGAACAGGTTCGCGGCATCGTGAAAGTCGTGACGGCCGTCGCGAACGGAGATCTCACGCAGAAGCTGGCTGTCAACGCGAAGGGTGAAGTCGCTGCCCTGGCGGAAACCATCAACAACATGACAAGGACGCTGGCCACCTTTGCGGATCAGGTGACCACGGTGGCACGCGAAGTCGGCGTCGAAGGCCGTTTGGGTGGCCAGGCAAACGTGCCGGGTGCCGCCGGAACGTGGAAGGATCTCACCGGGAACGTCAACCTGCTGGCCGATAACCTGACCACCCAGGTGCGAGCCATCGCAGAAGTTGCGACAGCTGTTACCAAAGGGGATTTGACGCGGTCGATTCAGGTCGAGGCCAGCGGCGAAATGGCGGAGTTGAAAGACAATCTCAACACGATGATTGACAGTCTTCGCCTCACGACCGATCGCAATACCGAACAGGACTGGCTCAAGACCAACCTGGCGCGCTTTACCGGGATGTTGCAGGGCCAGCGCGATCTGAGCACGGTGGGCCGGATGTTGCTTTCTGAACTCGCACCGCTGGTGAATGCGCAGCAGGGCGTGATCTACCAGATGGAAACCGAAGAATCGGCGGGCATGGTACTGTTGTCGGCTTTTGCCGACGACGGTGAAAACGGGCACTTGCGGCGGGTAAGAATCGGCGAGGGACTGGTTGGCCAGGTGGCGGCAGAAAAGCGCCGCATGTTGATTTCAGACCTTCCGGAAAAGACGGTATCAATCCGATCCGGTTTGTTTGAATCGGTTCCACGCAATGTCATTGTCCTGCCGGTGCTCTTCGAAGACCGAGTCAAGGCCGTGATTGAACTGGCGTCGTTGAATGCATTCACTGCTTCTCACCTGGCCTTCCTCGAACAGCTCACCGCCAGCATCGGCATCGTGCTGAATAGCATTGAAGCGACGATGCAGACCGAAGGCCTCCTCAAACAGTCGCAGCAACTGGCGGCGGAACTCCAGACGCAGCAGAAAGAGCTGCAGCAGACCAACGAGCAGTTGGCGCAAAAAGCGCAACAGCTGGCTGAGCAGAACGTCGAAGTGGAACGCAAGAACCAGGAAATCGAGCAAGCCCGCCGCGCTCTGGAAGAGAAAGCAAAAGAACTGGCGCTCACTTCCAAGTACAAGTCGGAATTCCTGGCCAACATGTCGCACGAGCTGCGGACGCCGCTCAACAGTATTCTGGTTCTGGGCCAGCAGCTCAGCGAAAACCCCGATCACAATTTGACACCGAAGCAGGTCGAGTTCGCGCGCACCATTCACGGCGCGGGCACCGACTTGCTGAATCTGATCAGCGACATTCTCGATCTCTCCAAGATCGAGTCCGGCACGGTATCGGTCGAGGCCGAGGAAGTCTTCTTTGCCAACCTGCTCGAGATGGTGGCTCGTCCTTTCCGGCACGAAGCGGAGAACCGGAAGCTGACGTTCGATGTCCAGTCCGATCCACATCTCACCCGCAGCCTGGTTACCGACTCGAAGCGTCTGCAACAGGTGTTGAAGAATCTGCTGTCGAACGCGTTCAAGTTCACCGAGCACGGTTCCGTGCGCCTGGCCGTCTCAGTGGCAACAAAAGGATGGACAGAAGATCATCCCATTCTCGGCGGGGCGGCGTCGGTGGTGGCCTTCGAGGTCACCGATTCCGGCATCGGAATCGCCCTTGATAAACAACGCATCATCTTCGAGGCCTTCCAACAAGCAGATGCCAGCACCAGCCGTAAATACGGAGGAACCGGATTGGGCCTGGCGATCAGCCGCGAACTCGCCAGCTTGCTGGGCGGCGAAATTCAGCTTCGCAGCACACCCGGCCAGGGCAGCACGTTCACGCTCTATCTGCCTCTAACCTATGTGGGGCCGACTGCGTCGAAGATGGCGCTGGCGGATGGCAAGACCTCATCGCCTGCCATGCCGCTTCAACTGTCGAATATCGTCGTGTCAGAACGACCGGTCGAGCAGATTGCCGACGACCGCAATAACCTGCAGCCAGGCGACGCGGTGCTGCTGATCGTGGAAGACGATCCGCACTATGCTCGTTTGCTTTGCGATTTGTCACGGGATAAAGGATTCAAAGTGCTGGTCGCGTTGCGCGGCGCGGAAGCGCTCGCCCTCGCGCGTGAGTTCCATCCAACGGCTGTTTCTCTGGACGTGTTCCTTCCCGATATGCTGGGTTGGACCGTACTCAATCACTTGAAACAGGATCCGGCCACCCGCCACATTCCGGTGCAAATGCTGACGCTGGACGAGGACCGGCATCACGGCCTGGCACGGGGCGCATTCGCTTTCGTGACCAAGCCAACGAGTCCGGAAGAACTGGAATCGGCACTGTCGCGCATCAAGGACTACGCCGCTCCGCGCCGCAAGCGACTGTTAATTGTCGAAGACAATCCAGCGGAACAATTGAGCATCCGCGAACTGCTGGGTTATGACGACATTGATGTCACAGTTGCTGACACTGGGGCTGAAGCTCTGGACAGGGTGAGCAAGGAGTCGTTTGACTGCGTTGTACTCGACTTGCGGTTGCCCGACATGACCGGCTTCGACATCCTGGAGCGCATGCGCGACATTCCCGCGGCGATTGACCTCCCGGTGGTCGTCTTTACCGGCAAGGAATTGTCGCCCGAAGAAGACGCGCGCTTGCACACGCTGGCTCGCAGTGTGGTAGTCAAGGGCGTGGAATCTCCGGAGCGATTGCTGGATGAGACTGCGCTCTTTCTGCATCGGGTGGTGGCGGACCTTCCTCAGGCAAAGCAGAAGATGCTTGACCGGCTGCATCGATCGGATGAAGCGCTCGTGGGGAAGAAAGTGCTGGTGGTCGACGACGACATGCGCAACATCTTCGCTCTCAGCAGCGTGTTGGAGCGGCGTGGAATGGCGGTATTGACCGCCGGAACCGGCCGCGAAGCCATCTCCATGCTGGAATCAACTCCGGATGTCGCAATCGTTTTGATGGACATCATGATGCCCGAGATGGATGGATACGCTACCATGCAAGTGATTCGGCAGAATCCTTTGTTCCGAAGGCTGCCGATTATTGCACTAACCGCGAAAGCTATGAAGGGCGATCGCGAAAAGTGTTTGGAAGCGGGCGCCTCGGAATACTTGGCCAAGCCAGTCAACACCGAGCAACTGCTCTCGGCGCTACGTATGTGGCTGCACAGGTGAGTGTGGGTTCGAGCAAGCAGAACGTGAAGTGCGGCGGAAAGACTGTGGCGCCTTGAGAGAATGATGAGCGTGCACGAAGAAGTAAATATTCTCATGGTCGACGACCAGGCGGGCAAACTGCTCACCTATGAGGCCATCCTCGCCGACCTGGGAGAGAACCTGATCAAGGCCACATCCGCCAAAGAAGCTCTCGAAAAGTTGCTCAAAATTGATGTTGCGGTCGTATTGATGGATGTAAGCATGCCGGAGGTCGACGGCTTTGAACTCGCCGAGATCATCCGCCAGCATCCCCGCTTTCAGAAAACAGCCATCATCTTCGTTTCCGCTGTCCATTTGACCGACCTTGATCGTCTTAAGGGATACCAGCAGGGGGCCGTGGATTATCTTTCGGTCCCGATTGTGCCTGAAGTCCTGCGGGCGAAGGTGAGAGTATTCGCGGAACTCCATCGGAAGAAGCTGCAACTTGAGCGGCTGAACAACGAACTCGAAGTGCGGGTCGCGGATCGGACCCTGGAATTAGAACAGAAGGCGCTGGCATTGCAGAGACTCAACAGCGACCTTGCCCAGAAGAACCAGGAACTCGACGCAATCGTACAAACGGCCCCCGATACAATTTTCAGCAGGCGGGCGGATGGTACGAGGGACTACATCAGCAGCAGATTTTATGAATATACGGGCGCTCCCCCAGGTTCCGCCGTTGGATTTGGGTGGCTGGAGTATTTGCATCCTGATGACAAGGAACGCAGTTTGGCGGAGTGGAGGCGTAGCGTGCAATCCGGTCAAGTCTATGAATCCGAGTACCGTATTCGCGGCGTTGACGGGCAATACCGCTGGTTCCGCGCCCGTGCGGTCCCCCTTCGCGATCCCGGGGGAAGCATCGTTAAGTGGTATGGAACCTCCTCTGACATCCATGACAGCAAGATGCTGGAACAATCGATCCGTGATAGTGCGATCGAATTGGAACGAATGGTCGAGCTCAGGACGGCCGAACTCCGACGGCTTTCAAGCCGCCTTATGACGATGCAGGATGAAGAGCGTCGCCGCATCGCCCGCGAGATTCACGACGGTCTGGGCCAAGAGCTGGCTGCGGCAAAAATGATTCTCGATGGAATCCTCGCCAAGGATTCATCCCCCCACATGCAGCGGGCGTCTGCGGATGCCAGCCAGTTGGTGGATCGCGCCATCCAGCAGGTTCGAACGATTTCCCATCTTCTGCATCCCCCTCTATTGGACGAGGTCGGCCTGGTCTCCGCGCTCCGATGGTACCTCGAGGGGTTATCGGAGCGCAGTGGAATCGAAATTCGTCTGGAAGTCGATCCCCCCGATCTAAGCCGACTCAAGCCGGAACTGGAAACTGCGATCTTTCGCATTATCCAGGAGGCTTTAACGAATATGTTCCGGCACTCCGGCGCACGGAACGGATCCATCAGACTAGCGGAAAACGAGGGACGGATCATGGTTACGGTCCGCGACGATGGCAAGGGAATCGAGGAGCAGGTCATTCAACTGCGGCCCGACAGTGTGGGAGTTGGGATTGGCGGAATGAGACAACGTGTCACGGAACTCGGGGGGAGTCTGCGGTTGGCCAATGCCAATCCCGGTACGATCGTTGAGGTGGTAATTCCTTCCCAGCGCCATGACAAACGAATGCCAGTTCCGGTTTGAGGGATGCTGCGCCTGGGCGTTTGTTGACCCACCTCAGGCAGCCTTGCGGTCGCCAATCTTGCGATCAACCTTGCGGTTGTTAATTTCCTGATCGTCGATCTTCGGATTGCCAACCTTCTGCTCGTCAGCCTTGATTTCAACCTGTTCATGCTTAATGTCCAGACGCAGGCGGTTGTAAATGCTCATGTACTGGTTCGCGACCCAGACGAGGGCAAAAAATGCGACAAAATATCCTCGCCAGTCCACGTAAAGCAACTTGTAGCGCGCAACGAACAGCACGCCGGCCGCGACGTAGTGGCTGAAGCAATATTCGCAGGTAAATAGATAGAAAAATTTACGGCGGATCAACGACCGCGACTCGACACATTCTTTTTGGCAAAACTGGCGCGGCTCGCGAAAGACTTCTTCGTGCGTCACGGTCCAGGCGATACAAGCGACCGGAATTCCCAACACCAGAAGCCACGCGACTTGGAGCCCTAATGCCATGATGTCGAAGTTGGATGCGTGTTCAGGGGCAATCGTTGATCGCGGCGCTGAAGGACCCCACCGGGAGGATAAGTACGCCGCGCTTCATAAACGATCGAAACCTCGGTAGTACACGCTTTCACCGATTCCGCTATGGCCTTTTCCTTCCTATTCTGATGCTCGTAGGATGTTGGCGGCCATGTCCTGGAGTGAGTTTGGAGTGACTGCACACGGTGGCCCTCGTTGGGACTTTGCAGTTTAACCGACTTGGAAGCCATCCTTGGCCGCCGCATCCGCTTACCTGATCACCCTTACGGTTTCTGCCCTCTGTACTAATTTCCTCAAAACTGTACGGGCTCCAGTCGATTGCTCAATCCGCGCCGCAACCGGAAGATGTTTCTGCAATGAGGTGATCAGCGAAAGTGCGCCCATGCACAGTGAATCTGTCGTAGACGATTTCACCGATAGGCGTCAGCAAAGGAGCTCTATGAAATCACTGAAACACATTTCTATCGTATTGGTAACTATCGCAATCGCAGCAGCGCTGGCATGTTCGGATCGATCTAAGGCGCCCGATGTTGCAAGCGACATCCGCCACGCTCTGGAACAGGCTGGTCTGAACGACGTGAGTGTGAGTCAAGACCGGGACAAGGGTCTCGTAACCCTGTCGGGAAAGGTAAGGACGGACGACGATAAGTCGCGAGCGGAATCGATTGCCCGATCCATGGCGGGAACACAGGTCGTATCGAACGAGATCGGGGTTCGTCCGCACGGCGACGAAGGCACTGCGAGGAAAGTCGATTCCGATCTTGATTCCGGCATCGATAAGAACCTGGACGCGATGTTGGTACAACACCGGCTGAAGAAAGATGTGAGATACGACGTCAACAACGGTGTGGTCACGCTAAAGGGAACGTCAACTCGCGGGATCAGCGCGCGTCCGTCGAAAGGCTGGCAGAACGGGTGCCGAACGTGAAGCAAGTGGTGAATGAAATTGAAGTTAAACACGAGAGGGCTACTTCGTCGAGGTAGTTTCTTCCTAGTTCCGTGCACGCCGAGGGTGGCCCGTCTTCTTTAAGATTATCGTGGAGCGGGCCATTTTGAGGTTCCCGGGTTACGAGGTGTTCATTATTAGGCGCACCAGGATAGCCGCACCAGGATACTGAGCCTCTGGAGAGGGGTAAGCAGGGGATGGCCAAGAATCCGAATCTCGTGCGACCCCGAAGATCTACGTTCTCCCACAATATTATCCGCTTCGCTTCTCTCGTTTTGGTTGTCGTCGCCATTATTGCCCTGGGAGCGGTGGCATATTTTACGGAGCGGGGAATTGTACTCCGCCGGGATTGGGTAATTCATACTTATCAAGTACGCTCCCAACTGAGTGACTTGCAGTTGGAAATCATGCGCGCCCATGCGAATGAAACAGCCTATCTTCTGGCACCGCAGCCAGGAGATAAGCCGGACTCTCAGAAGCAGGCTGAATTGGCGCGGCAAACGGTGGATACTTTGGGTAAACTGACTCGCGATAATCCGCGCCAACAACAGCGCCTGGCGCGACTGGGGCCTCTATTGGAACAGGGGATCTCTCTAATGGAAAGCTCGCGAGGAACTGCCGGAATCGGCATGTACGTGTCGCCGCCGGCGCGGATGCGACAGCAAGAAATCGATGCTCGCGAGCGACAAATTGATGCCATCGTAAATAGTATGCAGGATGAAGAGGATGCGTTGCTTCACCAAAGACTTAAAGACTGGGACTATTTATTCAAACGAAACGTCCTTATGCTCGGATTAGCCTTTGCGGTTGTGGCTATTATGCTGGCTTACAACTTTCGGCTTTTGAGTACCGAAGTCGCCCGCACGAAAGCCACGGAAAAGCGTGTGCGCGCAAATGCAGACTCCTACCGGTTGATGAGCGCAAGAATTCTGGAGTTGCAAGACTCCGAACGCCGCCGCATTGCCCGCGAACTCCATGACAGCGTAGGCCAGTTTCTCGCCGGACTCAAGATCAACCTCAATCAGCTGGAGACGGCAAATGGCAGTGAGGCGCCAAAGTTGATTAGCGAAACCATTGTTCTGACCGACTACGCGATCCAGGAGGTACGAACTATTTCCCATCTCTTACATCCCCCGCTGCTGGAAGAACTGGGATTTTTGTCGGCGGCCCGCTGGTATGTGGATGAATACGGAAAACGCAGTCAGGTTAAAGTGTCCCTATCGATTGATGAACCAATCGAGCGCCTTCCCAGAGATGTCGAGATCGCTTTATTTCGCGTTCTGCAGGAGACCTTGACCAACGTGTACCGTCACGCCGCAGCTCGGGCCGTCGATGTTCGAATTATGTGTCGCAATGGCAATGTCCACCTGACCGTGTCAGACGACGGTAAAGGAATTCCTGAGGATGTTCTGGCCAAGTTTCGCGGTGGAGCTGCCCCCGGCATTGGCCTCGCCGGAATGAGGGAACGGCTTGCGGAATTTGGAGGTCAAATCAATGTGGAGTCCTCCAGTGCTGGGTCAGTGATAGAAGCAATAATTCCGACCGACTCACCTCTGGAGAAGAATGAAGTCCCTGCTCAGCCAGCTCAGTGTTGAGTTGAAGCTGGCTTAGTCTAGCCTTGCTAGCCAACATTATCCCATTCGTCACGATGCCGGGCGCGGAGCCTAGATCGCAAGGCTCAAACGGCCACCGAAAAAAAGGTTCTGCTAAGCCCAGAGAACAAGAGAATGTTCTGGTATACGGCGCATTTTCTTGTGATTATTTGACAACCGTATGCGCATCCTTCTAATTGGTGGCAATGGCTTCATCGGGCGTTTCGTTGTGGCCGCACTGCAGCGGCAAGGGCACACGGTGGCGGTGTTTCACCGCGGCACGATGGCTGCACTCTCCGGCGTGACGGAGATTCGGGGCGACCGTCACCAATTCAACGCCAGCTTTCAGGAACTGCGGCGCTTTTCTCCCGATGTGGTGATTGACTTAATCATAAGTTCGGGTTCGCAGGCAGAAGAGCTGATGAACATCTTTCGCGGCGCGACGCGACGCGTGCTCATGCTGAGCAGCATCGATGTATATCGCGCGGTGGGCATTTCGCACGGCACGGAAAGTGGTCCGCTGCAGGAGGTGCCTCTTACAGAAGATTCGGAGCTGCGACGTAGTCTGCATCCCTACCCACGGGAGGGCTTGCAGGTCATGCGCAATAGCTTCCCCTGGGTGACGGACGATTACGACAAGATCCCGGCCGAGCGCGTCGTGATGAACGACCGTGAACTTCCCGGTACTGTGCTCCGGCTGCCCATGGTGTATGGACCAGGCGATCCGCTGCATCGTTTTTATCCCGTGGTGAAGCGTATCGTCGACGGACGGCAGCGCATCATTTTCCCTGATACGCTGGCCGCCTGGCACTCGCCGCGGGGCTACGTGGAGAATGTAGCCGCAGCCATTGCTCTGGCTGCCACCGACGACCGCGCCGCGCGACGCATCTATAACGTGTGCGAGGAACCATCTTTTAGTGAACTTGAATGGGCGCGGAGAATAGCCGGTGAGATGCAGTGGGCAGGGGAGTTCGTCGTTCTGCCGGTAGAGCACACTCCCCGCCACTTGCTAAAGCCTGGCAACGCCGCGCAGCACTGGACGGCGAGTTCGGCGCGTATCCGTCACGAGCTGGGATACGAGGAGCCGGTGGCAATTGAAAAGGCAATCCGGCAGACCATATTCTGGGAGCGGAAAAATCCGCCAGCCGTCGAATTTCTCGCGCAGTTCGATTATGCAGCCGAGGATGCGGCGCTCGCAGGTCACCGCCGACAAGTTGGATAACCCATTCGTCTTGCCGCAAGCAGTAGAAGTCTGTTCAGTCTCTTGCTAACAACAGAAACAGGCTATTCCACGCTCTGCATTTTCAATTGGCGTTAGTTAAGCGACCGTCGCCGTCCCCTTCCCAGATGGGCCACTAAGGAAATCAGAAACAGAACCAGAAAAATAACGAATAGCAGCTTGGCAATGCCGGCGGCCGCAAGCGCGACGCCGGTGAAGCCCAAAACTCCGGCGACGAGCGCCACCAGCAGGAATATTAACGCCCAATAAAGCATGGCTCCTCCTATATTGAAGTCAGTCACTCCAAATATTCAATGGACGAATCCTGTTGTCGAAATCCGATTGTGGCTGTATTCCAGAAACACTATTCCTGTAGCCATTGAACGCCTTGGAAGGAGCAGGTGCCGATCCGTCCCAGAGGATCGGCACCCGCTTGGGGGGCGTTGTGTCGAGTAGAGATTGCAGACTATTTTGCTGCTCCAAAACCCACAATACAGTTAACCCTGTATGACCTCATGGGAAAAACCTCACGGAGGCTCTAAGTTACGGTCAGGGATAGATTTCTCAGGAAAGATATCGCCTTGTTTACTGCATCCGCTGGATAGAACCTCCCCCGTCCCGACAGTTAACTTTATCCTCGCACAATAAAAAGCGAGTGCTCGTGCGGAGCACAGAAACAGAAGAGGACGAACAAAATGAGACGAATTTCTTCAAGACTGCCCGGATGTCTCCTGGCCCTGAGCATTTGTTCCAGCTTGATTGGCGTGAGTTGGGCCGCCGACAAAGATCAATCCGACATCGCCAAGCGTATCGATGAGTCCGCCAAGGTTCTGAATGAAATCATGGCAACTCCTGACAAAGCAATTCCTGACAAGGTCATGAGTAGCGCAAAATGCATCGCCGTTATTCCCTCGATGGTGAAGATCGCAATCGGTTTCGGCGGTAATCATGGTAAAGGCGTCGCGTCCTGCCGGACAGAATCGGGTTGGAGCGCACTGGCGCCCATCACCATCACGGGCGGAAGCTGGGGTCTACAACTTGGCGGACAGGCAATTGACCTCGTCATGATCGTGACCAACGATCAGGGAATGCAGCACCTGCTTTCCAGCAAGTTTAAACTCGGTGCTGATGCCTCTGCCGCCGCCGGACCTGTGGGCCGCGATGCAGCAGCCGACACTGACATTAAAATGAATGCGGAAGTGCTCACGTACTCTCGTGCGCGCGGCCTTTTCGCCGGCATCGACTTGAGCGGCTCGGCCATTACGCAGGATAAGGATGAGACCCGAGTGCTGTACGGCAGTTTCGTGCCATTCTCCGAGATCCTGAGCGGAAAGGTGCGCCCCCCTGCGGTCAGCGAACCATTTCTGGCTGCAGTGCGGAAGTATTCCAGACAGAGCAGAGAATCCAGCATGAACGAATCCGGCAGCGCCGTGCCGGTCAACTAGCGGCAAAGTGCAGGGGTAGAAAAACGAAACCCAGGAGGTTCTTATGTACACCATTCTTCTTGTACTGCTGATCTTGATGTTGCTGGGCGCGTTGCCGACGTGGCCCTACAGTCGCGCTTGGGGATACTACCCAAGTGGAGGATTGGGACTCATCGTCGTAATCGTCCTGGTCCTGCTGCTTGCCGGCCGGCTATGAAACAGGTTACGTCGTCGGTGTTCGCCAGTCACAGAATCTGTGCCTTGCCCAAATGGTGGGAACAAGTTTCATCCCACCATTTGTTCTTCCACTTAATGATTTGGATCCAAATGAATCGTTTGTAGCTCGCAATCGGATTATGACGTGCCGCAAACAAAAGTCGCCTTTTTCGTCAATGCGGGAGCCTCTCCGCCAGAGAAACCCAGCGTTGTTTTTCCGCATCTATTCGCACGTTCAACGTCGTTTCGTCTTTATGAGGTAGCGCCATGTCGAGTCATCAAAATTCTGCCTTTAGCGGGGAGACTGCACTGAATCTAATTTCACCACCTCTGTCCCGAAACAATTATGGTCCGCGAGCGGCGCGCCCGCATTCCAGGCCAAGCGTCAGGAGCCAGGCTCCCGACGAAATCTGGGGTCAATACAACAACTATCGCGCCAATGGCGTTGTGGTGTCCGCCATTGTTCACATTGCGGTGATTGGCCTGCTTATAAGCGGCGCCTTTGTCAGTCATCAAGTTGTGCAGCGTGTTACCGAGAGGCAGCATGTCACGTTGATCGCTCCCTCGCCGGATATCCCCGTGATGACGCCTGCAAAGAAAGAAGTCAGCGGTGGAGGAGGCGGTGGTGATCACGATCCACTTCCTGCTCCCAAGGGCCGTCTGCCAAAGGCTGCGTTGCAGCAGATTACGCCGCCGGCGATTGTCCTGAGAAATACAAAGCCCAAACTTGCGGTAGAGCCCACGGTCGTGGTTCCTCCTCAGGTTCACGTGGCAGAAAATAAAATGCTGAATCTGGGGACGTCGACTGCTGCGGTGGTGATGCCAGGGGCCCCGCCTTCGAATGGGACCGGTTCTGGTGGCGGCATTGGCTCGGGTTCAGGAGGAGGAGTCGGCGTGGGCCATGGCCCCGGCGTCGGCGTAGGCAGTGGTGGCGGCATCGGTGGTGGAGTCTACAAAGTTGGCGGTGGTATTTCAGCGCCTCAAGCCATTTCTGCTCCCGATCCGGACTATACCGAAGAGGCGCGTAGAGCCAAGAAGCAGGGAACCTGCGTGCTGTGGTTGATTGTCGACGCAGCCGGCCGCCCGCGCGACATTAAAGTCGTTCGCGGTTTGGGACTGGGGCTGGATGCAAAGGCTCTGGAGGCCGTGCGCCAGTGGCGTTTTCAACCCGCTCTTAAGGATGGCAAACCTGTAGATGTCCAGATTAGTGTGGAAGTCGAATTCCACCTTTACTGACACATAGGAGTGTCAATCAGTAGTTTGCCCTACACACTGAGGATAGCCCTGAGATCCGCGCCCAGCGCGGATCTTCTTTTTTGGCTTGACCGCACTACAGCCTTACAGCGTCTCCGGCAACCGTTTACAGATGTGACCCGATAGAAGGTTGTCTGTTCTTTTTCTACTCTGTCAATGCTCGTGAGGTTACCGCGGGCGAACTTTCTGGTACCTGAAAGAAAAAGGAGACCAAACGTGGCAACTTGTGCGATTTCTGCGACAGAAGCGAATGTCATCCCCACGACCAGCGTCAAAGGCCGCGATGATTCCCAGATTAACCTGGTGAAGCGCGCGCAGGCCGGCGACGAGCAAGCCTTTGCAACTTTGTTCCAGCAGCACAAGAACCGCGTCTATTCCGTGTGCTTGCTCATGACCAAGGATGTCGCCGAGGCCGAGGATCTGACTCAGGAGGCTTTTCTCCAGGTTTTCCGCACCGTCAGTTCGTTTCGCGGAGACGCTGCTTTCTCAACCTGGCTCTATCGCGTTGCCGTGAATACCGTGCTCATGAAGCTGCGCCGGCGCAAATCGCCGCCCACCATCTCTCTGGACGAGCCGGTCAATCCTGAATCTCCTTCGTTGCATCGCGATTTTGGCAAGAGCGATCCTGACCTTTCCGGTGTCGTCGATCGCATCGCGCTGCGCCGTGCGCTCCAGGAGCTCCCTGAGGGCTGCAGAACGATTTTCGCCTTGCATGAGGTTGAAGGGTACCAACACCATGAAATCGCCCAGTTGCTCGACTGCTCCATCGGCAATTCAAAGTCGCAACTGCATAAAGCGAAGCTGAAGATGCGCGCTCTGCTGTTTCCCAAAACGAAGATACGGCGTCGCTCCGTAAAGAACACGGGAATGCTTAGCCTGGCTCGGCAATAGACGCGGTGGTCCGCGCCCAAAACAATGCACCGTTTCACTCTGGCGGTTTGCGTCGTGCGCCGCCAGATGTGACCGTGCGAGTCAGAGTTGAAAAACGAAAGGGACGGAAAATGTTAAGCCATCGGCCAGTCCTCGTCATGGAGATGCCAGAGCAACTGAACTCGGTGGAAGCTCGAACCTTCATGCAGGAGTTGGAACCGTTGCTCGACTCTCCGTGTCCGCGGATCGTATTCGATTGTTCCGAAGTCCGTCACGTCGATAGGGCGGCCGTTGCAATGATTCTGTACTGTCTTGAAGAGGCGATGAAATGCGACGGAGATCTGAAGCTGGCGGCTTTGTCAGCTGAATCGGATGCGGTTCTGGAACTCAAGCGAGTTTTTGAATCGTTCGCGACCTCTGATGACGCCATGCGTAGCTTTAACAGCGTTCCAGCCGTACGGGTCGCGCCATTCTACGCCAATAACTTTGGCGAGAGTGGGGCGCTCAAAAAGGCCAGCTAAGCTTCTTAGCGGATATAAATTAACGCGCATCCTTTCGAAATAGTAGATCACCAGAAAACCACGTGTCTGCTGCCAGAACAAATCAACTCTACCTGAGCGCAAGAGTTCGGTGGGGCAGTCTATAAGACACCAATAACGGGCACAATTTGTGCGGGACGAGACTTACTACGCCGTACTTTCGGATGCGGTGGCGGGGTATTTGGATGGGAGGGATTGGGAGAAAGGGGATTGTTTTGGGGGGGTGGAGTAGGCGAGGCCGAGGGCGTGCTGGAAGCCGTTGAGGGGGAGTTGGTGGAAGCTGTCGACGGCTTCGGCGATGTTATCAAAAGTCTCGAAAAGACGATGGATGCCGGTGAGTTCCAGGGTGGTGGCGGCGCGGGTGGAAAGAGCGGCGAGTTTGACGTCGCCATTGCGCTTCATGGCTTCTTCCAGGCAGCGCAGCAGGACATGGATGCCGGCGCTGTCCAGGTGCTGGAGTTGCGAGCCATCGAGCACGATGCGCGGCCGGTCGGAGTTCAAACAAGATTGCAGCTCGCGAAAAAATGTCCGGCCCTGCGATCCACTGAGTTTCTCCGGCAGTTGCTTCACCGCTACGGGTCTCGCCATCGTCGTCATGATTTCCCAGGTCCCCGGAATGCTTTCTTTCGACTCTTTAAGTCTTAACTTTGTGGGACGAATGGTTTCTCATCCCTGAAGCGACTGTAGCTGGGGCGGCAGCGGCGGTGTATCCGGGCCAACCTGTAGAGCGGAAAAGGTTTTTCGGTAGGTACGGAGAGGCGTTTTTTGGGTCTTTGGGAGCAGATTTTTCGATCCCAGGAGCATGGCAAGCTCTCAGGGGTGCTTGGAATGCCAGAAATGCCGCAAACACGCTAGGAACGTTGCAAAAGCCGTTCCAGATCGGCCTCGGGATCGTGCACCACGTGAGTTAACAGGTTGGTGCCATAACGGAAAAGGGTGGAGACATTGGTCTTGTACCAGCAGCAGGTGGTCATGCGGGGGGAGAGTCCGCAGAAGAAGCGCAGCTTTTGCAGGGTCTGAGGGGAACTGAGGGCGGCGGCCATGAGGCGGTGATTGCCATCGAGGATGGTGAGCGGCTCGCTCTGGTTCAGGCCGATGAGCAGCACGGCGCCGGCATCGTTATTCTGGCGGAGTTGCTCGCGCATGGAGGCCAGCTTGGCGACAAAGGTTTTTTCCGCGATGTTGCGGCCGCGAAAGCTGTGCAGGCGTTCGGCCACCACGGGGAAGGCAAAATTGCCGCGGGCAAACTTGCGCCACAGAGCGCGGGGAAAGACCCGAATCTGAGCGAGATTTTCGGCTCCGACTTCCACCTCATACCATTGCGTGCCTCGCGGCAGCTCGCGCCACAGCGAAAGATGGCGAATGAAGAACAGGGCGCGGCGCTTGGCGTTTTCTCCGGCATGGTCGAAGTGGGGATGGATCACCAGCTCGCGCAAACTTTCCTGATATTGCTCGAACACGGGACTGTGGAAGTCGCTGCGCAGAAACTCCGCGATGACTTCATCTTCGGAAGCCGGGCGCAGGATGCGGATGCCGGGAGAGCCGGCAGCGGACTGCAGCCGGGCCGCGCCCTCGAACCAGTGCAGCAGGAAGGGCGCCGAGACGACCACCAGCAGAACCAGCATGAGCAGCAGCTGGATCCAGATCACCTGTTGCAGCGAGGAATGGAAGCGGCAGATGCCGGCCACCACCACGCCGCTGAAGGCCAGCTGCACCCAGGTGTTCGAGATCTTGTAGGCCATCTCGTAGGCGATGATGACCACGCTCAACGAGTAGATGACGGTGGTGATGGCATATAAGCCGAGCAGGTAGGGCAGCCCGTATTTGCCGGCGATGGAGAACTGCGAGCCGAAGAAGGTGGTCCAGATCCAGGCCGGAGTGAGGCGCAGTCCGAGCGCCAGAACCGAGCCGATGGCCGCGACCAGGAGCAGCGAAGTCGCCAGCACGCCGTGGCCTTTTCGTTCTTTCTCGCGCGTGCCCGCGACGATGGGGAACATGCTGTTGACCACCGCCGAGGAGAAAGCAAAGATCACGCGGCCGACGAGAGCGACGGCTGCATAGAGGCCGGCTTCAGTCGCGGGAAAGAAGTGCTTCACTAATACGATGTCGCAGTTGTTGATCAGCACCTGGCCGACAAAAAAGATGATGGCCTGCAGAGCTTCGTGAAAAGCATGCGGCAGACGCACATCGCTCGGCACGCGGGGCGCCAGTTTCGAGGCGGCGGCAAAATAGGCCAGAGCCACCGCGGCGGCGTTGGCCGCAATTACGCCGCGCACGCCGTAACCGAGCGCGATGAGAAGAAGCGACCCGCCCAGCCGCGCCAATCCTTCGACGACGAGATTGATAGCCAGACGATGGAAACCATACGCGCCCTGAATGTAACCACGCCGGCTGCCCAGCGGAACGTAGAACGCGGCGCCGATGGCGAGCAGGACCACCAGCAGCGGAGTGGGCAGGTTGAGGTAGTCGGCAATTTGCGTCTGAAACAGCAGCAACCCCAGCGCGACCGCGATGCCCGCCGCCCAGGCGCTGCGCTCGAAGCGGCGATAGACCGCGCTTTTTCCTTCCAGAGTACTTTGTTGCGCCACCACCTTGGCGCAAACGATTTGGAACGAAAGCGTGACCGCCGAGATCAGCGTGAGCAGGGTATACACCGCGGTGGCATGGCCAAAGCCCGTCGGGCCAAGGAAGCGCGCCACCGCAATGTTGTAGGCCAGATTGATGCCGGTGACGAACCCCGATCCCGACAGCAACACCACGCTGCCCGACAGGACGCGGGCCTGCAAGGTCCTGGTTGTGGCAGGCGATGTCGCAGGCGTTACGGCTTGCGATGAAGCGTGCGTATCGTTCACCACGTCTTGGGGCTCCAGCTTGCCAGGCTCAACCGGGAAAACTGATTGGCGAGTCCATCCCATCTCGTGATCTTCTTTTTTTTTCTTTTCTTTTCTTTTCTTTGTTGCTTTACATCTTTACAGCTTCGTCTTTCCGAGCGCGGCGCAGTACTCGGAGACACACAGACAGAATGATCCCTTTGCTCGGCACAGTTCTGATGCCAAAATCCACCTGCAGGCTGCTTTTGCCAGTCGCGAGCTAAGTCAGTTGCCGGGCCGCGCCTGCCCGCCGCCGGAGTCGCACTTGGCCAGGCCGCGCTCAATCGCCGTGCCCTCTTCGTAATCGTTCCAAGTGGCGATCAGCAAGAAAGGTAAAGCATGCTGGGCGGCGTACTGCCGTCCCAGCTTCATGGTGTCGGAAAAAGTCTGGCCGCAGCGCTGCGCGATGTGCCGGTTCAGACTCCAGGAAGCTTTGCGATCGTCAAAGCCCGCCCAGGCCGCTCCTACCGCAATCTTGTCGGGATACTTGGACTGCATTCTCTGGTAGAAGTCTTCGAGATAGGGTTCTCCCCAGTTGCTGCCGTCGGCCGCCCAGCCCGCTTTGCCGGGATTGACCCACGCATAGAGCCCATCGAAGGCGGCGGGGTAAGATCCGGGATCGTTCTCATAGATCAGCAGCGGAGCCGGATTCCACTTGTCGAGCGACTCGCGCACCCGGTTCCAGTCGGTATGCCGGCCCTTGGGAAAAATAAAAATTACCGGCCGGCCGTTGTAGCTGAGATAGGCCTGGCGTCCGCGCGCATCCTGGGAAAGATAGGTTTGGTGGAAGTAATTGAAGTCCGCCAGGGCCTCGTCGGTGGCGCCATTTTCTTCGTCGCTTTCGTCGTACATCATGGCCACATGAAAATTCTTTTCCGCGGCGTTCTTTTCCCCGGCGATCGATTGCATCAGCGCATAAGCATGATCGATAAACGGTTCGCGATCTCCGTACCAGTCCACTACGAAGCCGGAGATGCCCTGGGCTTTCGCCTTCTGGATCTGCTTGCGGATCACCGCCGGATCCTGCGAAGAGTAGCCGACCGAGATGTGATGGGGATGCCCGAACCACGGCTCATACACCGCCAGCAGTTCGGTCGGCACCGGGCTAGAGGGAGCACTCTGCCGCAACGACGGATGCAGCGCGGGATGCGAGCATCCTTGCAGCAGCAGAAGAAATAACGCAGAAATGGCCCAGAAACTTTCCGCCATGGCGATGTTGAGGGGACGCGAGTAGCCCCGATGCGAGTTGTATCCGCGCACGGCTAAGCGACCCGCAGCGATTCCCGGCTGCCGCGGCGGTCCGCCGCCATGGCGGCGGAGTTCAGCTGCGAGGCGTAATGCACCTCGCTGATAATGGACAGCGGCCGCTGCCGCACTTCGTCATAGACGCGTCCCAGGTATTCGCCGAGCACGCCCAGGCACAACAGCAGCAGACTTCCCGTCATAAAAATCGCCGCCGCCAAACCGAAGCCCAACGGCTTCATCGGGCTGCTCGATACCAGCGCGCAAATCGCCATTACAACCGCCGCGAACAGGGCCATCCCCGACAGTGCGAAACTCATCCGCAGCGGCTTGTAGCTGAAGCTGGTGATCGCGTCCATGGCGTACTTGATCCGGCTGAGAAACGTGAGTTTGCCTTCGCCGCCCAGTCGGTCCTGCCGGTCGTAGAGCACCACGCCGGTCTTGTAGCCCACCCAGGCCCGCAGTCCGGGCAGATACCGGTTGCCTTCGCGCAACGCGTTGATCGAGTTCACCGCGCGCCGGTCGAGCAAACCAAAAATCCCGGCATTCAGCGGAATGGGATAATCCGACAGCGCGCCCAGCACGCGATAGAACAGCGGAAACAGCAGCGCTAAAATCTTGCGCCCTTCCTGCCGGCTCCTCCGCACCGCCGTCACCACTTCGGCGCCATCGCGCCACGCGGCAACCAGTTCCGGCACCACTTCCGGAGGATCCTGAAAGTCCCCATCCATCAACACCACCGCATCGCCCGCCGCGGTCTGCAGCCCCGCCGTCATCGCCCCCATGTGTCCCCAGTTGCGCGACAACTCGACCACCACCACGTGCGAATCTTCCGTCTGCAGCTCTTTCAATAGCTGCAAAGACGAATCCCGGGAGCCGTCGTTTACGTACACCACTTCCCAGTCTTCGCCGATATCCTGCATGGCGCCGGCCAGCGCGGCATGAAACGCGCTCACTATCTCCTCTTCGTTATAAATCGGGACCACGACGGATATCATGAAAGCTCTCCTTGGGATCGGCACGAAATACCACCACCTCTTTGTTGCAGGGACACACCTCCCTGTTGTGTCGCACTTTACGGCGAATGCTTGTTTGCTATCTTAGGCTGACGGGTACGGCTTAGAGATACAGCTTTGTACTGAGTATGAAACCCATTCTCCTACAGGAGGCAACTCCATCAGCGGTAGCGGGCAAGTGCACCAACACTGAAAATAAGCTCCACAGAATTCGTGGATAACAGGCGCTCTTGCACGTGTTTCAGGCGCGGTGGACGCGTTTCTTTCCACACTTTTCTCTCGACCGTTCTTGGGTGGCCGCGCCGACACTTTCGGTTGCTTCTGTATCAAAACAAGACACTAGCGCCAACCCTTATCTCAATTTCCGAATCAAAAAACATGATTTACAAATCGAAACCACAGCCTTTTTCCGAATCCAATTAGCACACGAGAGCCCAAAGCATGGTGACGTTGTGAGTTCTGTCCTGGGATGCCTGAAGACCGCCTCCGTGACTGCGCTCGTTGTCGCGCTTGCCAGCGTCCTCTCGGCGCAGACGTATAAGGTCGGAGCTTCTTCGGAAAAACCCCAGACTTCAGAAAAACCCCAGAGCCCCGCCGGTCCAACGCCGACTCCTAACAAGTCGTTAGGCTGGGGTTCGAATATCGAAAACGCACGTCTTGCACGGGCTGCGGAATTAGCGCTGAAAGACGGTAACCATGCGGCTGCTGTGGATTACGCTCGGCGGGCGGCGCAGTCAGCTCCAAAGGATGCCCAGTTGTGGTTTCTTCTGGGATATGCGGAGCGGCTCGACGGAAAGGCGCAGCTCGCCGTGGATGCCTACAGTCGCGGTCTACGCCTGAAACCGTCGTCGCTCGACGGAATCTCCGGACTCGCTCAAACCTACAGCGTTATGGGCAAGACTGAGGAGGCGAAGCGCCTTCTGAACCAGGTGCTTTCAGCGGATCCGAGACGGATCAATGATGCGGTGTTGTTGGGAGAGATTCTGTTACGAGCTGGAGAGTACGACGCGGCGCTAGAAGTGCTCGG
>CAWHTJ010000014.1:0-65274 GCA_963832235.1 uncultured Acidobacteriaceae bacterium
ATAGCGCTCATCCTATGAAAGGGGATGTCAAGGAAAAAAGCTTCTCCCCGCCCCTCTGAGAGATGCGGGCGTAGTGACTTACATCCAGCCCTACCTCATTCCTCACCTTATTCTTAGAGGGGTTATTGGTTTGGTCGCTTTGGCTCGCCGCATTTTTCCGCAGCGATGCCAACCCCAGTTGCTTGTCCCAACTCGACGGTTTCATGAAGTCAGTGGCGCACGACGCCGTTCGGTTCCGAAGCTACGCAAGCTAAGCGTTGGCTTAAGTGCCAACCATGATCCTATGTGAGGCTCGAGGCCTATAGCTTTTTTCGGTTATCCGAGGGGGCATAGGATTGAGTCGGAGACTCGGTGCTGGACTACAGCACACAATGCCTGAATGAGCGTTTGGATACTCTCCCTCGAACCGGAGCATCGCAAGAACCGATTGGCTACCACCGAGGCATGAAAAACCTTGGGAGATCACCTGGGTTCTATTCGATGCTCAAGCTGCTTGCGTTTTCAGTTGTTCGACGTCGAAACGTTCCTCCTTTTTCCAAAGTGTCAAGGTGATGGCCGCGATCTTGCGCGCCAGTGTCAGACGCGCCATCTCCGGCTTCATGCCCTTGGCCAGCAAAGCCGCGTAGAAATCGTGGAACGGTCCCCTGCCACAGCTGGCCCGGGTGGCCGCACTCTTGAAGATCTCTTTCATCTCATGGTTGTGATTTCGATTCAGCCCACGAACCTGCTGGGGTTTCTTGGAGCGTTGCACTTGTCCACGCACAAAGCAGTATTGCGCACTGTCGTGCGTCTCAATGCCCAGCCCACTGTAGGTCCAGAGTTGCCGCTTGCTGCGAAACCGGTGCGGGGTTTGCATCAGCCCGATCAATCGCGCCGCTCGAATCGGACCGATGCAGGGAATCTGGCGCAGCAGTTTCGCGGCCTTATGTTTCCGGCTCTCGGCCAACAACTCGGGTCGGACGTTGCGCCGCAAGGCCTGCAATCCATCCAGTTGTTGATAGAGCAGCTCCGCCCGGCGGCGCACGCCGGTATGCGGAATCTTGCTCAACCATTTCTCTCGAGCGCGCGCAGCATAAACCTGGGTGCCGGCACAAGGAATGCCCCAACCGCGATACAGCGCCTTCAGTCGATTCATCACCCGCGTCAAATCTTTGCTGATGGTCTGATAACTGCGCCCCAACTCGCGTAGCGTCCGTAGTCCGTTTTCTCCGTGGTAGACCGGTCGCAGCATCCCGGTGCGTAACAAGTCGGCCAGCTTGCCTGCATCCACCTTGTCGCTCTTGTTGCCCTCCTTTAAGAGGGCATTGCGCCGCGGATTGCACACCACAATGTGCTGCACATGCGGCTGCAGCAGATCATACAGCCAGGCGGCCCAGGTGCCTTCTTCCCAGGTCACATGCAGCTCGCCCCGTAGACCGTGGAGAAACTGCAGAATGCTGCTGGCTTTGGTTTCGATCACGGACTCCATCACCAGCTTCCCGCTCTCATTCTGGACAGCGATTACAATCGCTTCCTTGTGCACATCCATTCCGATATATTTGACGTCGTGACTCATTCGAGTTGCCTCCTTGGGGGAAAGCTCATTCGTGTCGACGCTTGGCTTTCCCTCAAGGTAAAATGCCATTCTCCAGCTAATTTGACCAGGCTCTCCTATAGTCCTTTCGCACTGGGTACACTACTGCCGTTACTCCCTAGCGCCGCCGTAGCGGAGCGAAGCCCTGCACAGCGCAGCGCAGCGGAGGCGGCGCCTCATCCGGCTTCGGCCTTCTGAAGCGGGGCGCTCTTTCATAATGCACTGGGTACACTACTGCCGTTACTCCCTAGCGCCGCCGTAGCGGAGCGAAGCCCTGCACAGCGCAGCGCAGCGGAGGCGGCGCCTCATCCGGCTTCGGCCTTCTGAAGCGGGGCGCTCTTTCATAATGCATTGACCTCCGCCGGGGTTTTGAGCGAAATCGCCTGCTTACAACAGTTAGGCAAAGAGAGCAGTGATACCCTTTCGTTCATGACAGAGGAGAAGCGCTTCGCAGTCATTCAGTTGGCCGAGTTGAAATGGCCCACATCGCTCCGGTGGTCGGGGGACCGATTTCGGCTGTTTGTCGCCGCAGACATCCGCGATGTTGGTGTTGATGCGGTTTCCGAGTTTGCATCCGCCGCCCTCAGCAGAGGAATGGTCTATTTCTGCGCTTGGGGGCGCGGCTGCGAGAAATTTCATGACATCGTGGACGAGGTCGTGGTCAACGACGAACTTGGTGAGCGCAGATTCGCGGGGCCAACTACAAATGACACAGTTATGACAACATGGCACGAGCATGAAACCTTAGAAGAAGCACTCGATTTCTTCGTCAATTCTGCTGTTCCAACGCAAGGGTTTGAGGTCGATAGCCGTTTTCGAGTGGTGATGTGTCTTGGCAATTCAGATTGGGCCGAGACCGCCACCCGAGTGCTTCAATCAAGCAGTTTTTGATTTAGCTGTTGAAACATCCCCATTGCACTCATTGAGCATAGCGGCCCTACGCCAGAACGTGCTCCGGGACAGTAGCTACAGCCCGAAATATCGCCGTGCCTTCGGCCCCATACGAAGGATTGATTGCCAGCCCGGACAGGCCCCGCTCTTGCGCTTTGCCGAGGAGTTGCCGCCCCGTTTCGACTTCGCCACTTTTCAAGTCGTAAGCCTGTTCAATGTCTTGCACGGTCAGTTTGTCTGGCGCGATGAGCACAAGGTCGAAGATGATATTTCCAGCCCTGAGACCGCAGATGTTTAGAGCCTCAACGTCAGTCAAGATAATTGTGGAACGTTCTCCCGCCACTGTGCGAACGAAGAAAAGAGCGCGTTTGTCTGCCGAAAGCCAGACACCATCGAAGAAACCGTCGTGCAGATTAGGAAGAGTCGTCATGCCCGTATTCTCTTACACGAAACTGCCAACTGGTGAAAAATCCCCATTGCACTCATTGACCTTTGAAGGGGTTTTGAGTGCTATGGCCTGTTGACAGCGGTTATTCCAGCAGGTCAGTTCTTGGGATGCGAAGTACTGAACTTCGACCAAGCAATAAACCATCGTCCCTCGTCCGAATCCAACTGGTCTAGTTGAAGAACGAACCCGCTACTGATCCCGACCATGCGAGTCCTGAAGTAATATGTTCCTCCTGGCTCTGCCTTCAATGAGTGCACCGAAACTCTAGGCAGCATGGTGAGCACCCTTCTGGTCATGAAGGATTGCAGCATCGCGCAGATGTGGTGTTCACCCGGCTCGATTGGCACGAAGAAATACCTTCCACCGTCGACAGCACCCTCCCACTTTTCGTCAAATCCGAAAACGCTGGTGAGGTGGCCGTCCGCGACAAAGTAGATTAGCGCCTTGCCATCTTCCGGCGTGGGTGCCGGATGTTGCGATTCGTCGGTCTTCACTTCATACTTCTCGTTCTGCGGTCCGCAGCCTACTTCCGCGCGGGATATCGCCTCTTATCTTGGGCAAGCGCACAGCACGCCAGAAAAAGGATCGCGGCGATGGTCTTCAAAATTCCCTCCAATCGGTTAAATCTCACCGTAGACACGCGAACGAATAATACGCTGACCAATGGATGGCGTAAGATCGCCATTACGCTCACAATCCGGAGGGAATGGTTTCAACCTATTACCTGCGTGTCTTGACGCACAGATTCCCGCAAATTCTTCCCATGTTTTGAAGGCGTCGCGGCTGAATCCGATTGAGGCGCTGCGTTACGAATCGCCGCTTTGATCGTGATTTCCTTTTGCGGCCTGGATAATCTTCGCTTGGTGGCGTCACCGGGATGCATTGTCCGCTGCGCGCGAGATCCTTCGCTCCGCCTGAAAAACGGCTTCGCTCAGGATGACGCCCATGAAATAGGGCTGTCTGTGACGCACAGGTTCCCGCAAATTTGCCTAGGAGGCACAGGGACTGAGCCCTCCACGTCCCGCAAAAAGAAACTGCAGTTATCCTCCTCTCGGCACCAGTCGAAATCGCTCAATCGCAATCCGCGCGCTCCTGTCGCTCCGCGCGCCTTTGAGGTAGTAGCTGACCGTCAACTCGTCAAAGCGGCCGATTGCGAGTGCGCTGGGAATGCGAAATCGCAGCATCTGGCTGGCAGGCGCGCCGCGGGCTGCCGAGGCCGCGGGCGCGGAAACTCCCTCCATTCCCAGCGACAGGAGGGGCTTGCCGGGGACTGTCGTGTCTCGAATTTTCAGCAGGATGCTCACCGTATTCGGAAAAGGGTCGGCGTTTTCGATAAAGAGTTCGATGGCGCCGAAGCGTTTGGGATCGACCATAAATCCCAAGTTCTGCCGCGCTTCCATGGACATGCCGTCGCCGTCGGTGGAACGGAAGAATCGCGCTGCCGGACTTCCGTGCATAACCACCGAATTTGACGGCGGCCGATCCGATGGTCCGCGCCAGAACCAGTAAACGCCGTCAAAAGGAATACTGAGCGGATCGGAGCGAGCCGCGCCGAAGGCCGCGGTTGCCGGCAAAGGCGGGGCCACGAGCCTGGTATGAGGCTCGGCTTCCGGATAGAGTTTTATTCCGGGAAAAACAGGACCCACCACGAAGACAGCGGCGGCTACTTTAGTGTTCTGGCGGCTCTTCAAACGAGTGCCCGTTCGATCTGACTGCGTCGGGAAGGTTGAGTCAAGAATGCGCTTGGCGATTGCAAAGGAGTTGCCGTGTGACTCGGGGATGTCAGGAACGAAAAAAGCCCGCAGCCGGGCCAGGGCAGACGAGGTGTCGTGATCTTGGCGACCACCAACTCCGTTGGCTTCCGCTGTTTGCATCGATCGGCGAGCCCTTCCACCGGCCGCAGAGTCTCCGCCAGCACCCGTCCCCCTCGACCCAGCGATATACGGTAACCATGCAAAAACGATCAGGAACGTCGCGGAAATGAGTACGGCTAGAGTCCGCTGCCTCAAGTTACGGTTATCGAGGGCGGGCAAATCTTGGAACATCTGCAAGGTGCGGTATGCAATCGCCGCCGTGCCGGCGAAATAGAGCAGTCCCGCCAGAATATCGTGGCCGTCGACGGCGCTGAAGATGGCTCCCTGGATCATCAGCGCGGCGAGAATGCTGATTCCGGACGGGAAATCCTGTTTCAGAACCGAGAACGGTCCCTCGGGCGGTGTTTGGGGCATCACCGCTGCGCTGTCGTGCAACGCCTTCTTTAGAAATGCGATCAACCGCGCTACTTCGACGAGAAGTACCGCCCAGATGACACCCACGAACCATGACCTCTGGCCGGAAAACATCAGCAATGGCGGCAGCCATAGCGTGGTTGCCGCAGTCCGAAGCGCAACCTCCCTGGCGCGGATCGTCCGTCCTTCGCCCGCAATCAGAAATCCAACGTATGTTGCAGTCGCTGCCGTGGCGAAGACCACCAACATGTAGGTGGTCGCCCGCGCAAACACGCTAATTGCGGCTAGCGGGTGGTCCGGGGAAATCGCGGCGCCGAGGATCGTCGCCACAACCGCCCCCATGAAACCTAGCGCGACGGAGCGGTTGGTAAGGGGAGTGGACACGTTGATCCATCCTTTGCTAATCCATCCTTTGCTAATCCATCCTTTGATCCTTTGCTGGTTGGACACCGGGCGGTACGCTTAAGTTCCTACGCGGAAACGCCGATTGGGTACTTGCGTCAAAGAGGTCGGCGCGGGGAGGGGATAAATCTGGATAACTGCAACCACCTGGAATTTATGCGGTATTACCTCCGTGCCTTGACGCACAGGTTCCCCGCAAATTAACTTCGCATGCACAGGGATTTTTTCGTCTCATTTCGTCTTCCAGCGAGGGTAAGTTGCCATATCGTCCGATCATCACGCTCACTACCGATTTTGGAACCAACGATCATTTTGTCGGCGCAATGAAGGGCGTCATCGTCGACATTGTGCCTGAGGCGCAGATCGTCGATATTTCCCATGCAGTGCAGGCCTTCGATGTGCTCGACGGTGCGCTGGCCATTTCCCAGGTGTACTCGTACTTCCCGAATGGAACGATTCACCTGGTGGTCGTGGACCCCGGCGTGGGCACCGAGCGGCGGCCGATTCTGGCCTCGAGCGACGGATATCATTTCGTCGCGCCCGACAATGGCGTGCTCTCGATGGTTTATGCCAGGGAAGAACGCATTCACGTCCGGCACATCACTTCGGAACACTACTTCCGGCAGCCGGTGAGCAATACTTTTCACGGACGCGACATATTTGCGCCGGTGGCGGCCTATCTGGCAAAGCAGGTCGATTCTCACAAATTCGGCGATGAAATTGAAGATTACGTGCGCTTCGCCGCGCCCAAGCCAAAGGCCGCGGGCGAGGGGCGTCTGCGCGCCGTGGTGCTGAAGGTTGATCGCTTCGGGAACCTGATCACCAATCTGACTCCGGAAGACGCTCCGGCGCTGTTTGCGGAGTCCGCTAAATTCAAGATCGTGGTAGGAAGCCGCGAGATTACCGAGATCCGCAAGACCTTCTCTGAAGGCGGCCCGGGAGAAGTCTTCGCCATTCTCGGCAGCATGGGCTACCTCGAGATCGTGGCCAACCGCGCGGCCGCAGCCCAAGTCACCGGCGTCGGCAAGGGCGCCGAAGTCAATATCTTTTTGGGCGAAGCGGCAGCGGCGGGCAAGGGCGCTTAGGTTTGGTTTCGTAGCGCCGGGACGGCGGCGCTACTACGAGCCCTTCGGTTTGGGATGGACGTACCGCTCCATCTCGGCCGTCCATTTCAGAAAACGCCACAGGTCGGAGCGCTCGCGCCACATGAATTCCCAGAATTCCACGAAGCCGATCTGCGTCATTTTCACGCCGGTGTAGGTTTCGATGCGCCACAGAAGATACGGACTGCGCCACGGGGCCAGGCGATGGCCCTTGGTGGCATTCCACAGAAAGCGGATTTTGTAGCGCACGCAGCCATCATACCTGCAAGATCAAGGTGGCACGCAGGAGAATGCTGGAGGTGCGCATGTTAGAATCCAGTCTCTGCCTGGAAATTCCCGCATGCCTGACGCAAATGCCCGCCAAAAGGCCGAAGACCACTACTATGCCGCGCTCGACCTGGTGGCCGATGGTCACTTGGAAAAAGCCGTTGCCGCTTATCAGGAGTCTCTAACCGCAGATCCGACATTTACCGAGGCCATGCACGGGTTGGCGCGAGCCTTGCAGGATTTGCAGCGCTACGATGAGGCCATTGCGGTCGCGCAGCGACTGGCAGAGATCGAGCCGGATGACGTCTTAGCCCACACCAGCCTGTCGGTGCTATATCAGAAGAAAGGGATGATTCCCGAGGCGGAAGCGGAAGGCGCAAAGGCGCGGGTACTGGGATGGAAGCAGCAACTCAAGAAGCAACCGTAGAGACGTAGCTTGCTACGTCTCTCTCACCACGAAGCGGGACGAGTGCAGCGAACGAGTGCAGGGCATCGACCTCGATCCTGGACAGAGTGCGAAAAGCCGGAAGCGTCGTGCTTCGTGGTGAGCGGAGACGTTGCAAGCAACGTCTCTACAATCCGTACTTCTTCATCAAGTGCCGAAACGAGCGATAGGAGATGCCAAGGACGTCGGCGGCTTTGGTTTGCACGCCGCCGCTTTGGTTGAGCGCATTCTGCAGCAGCGAGCGCTCGATGCCGGCTACGTAGCTTTCCATTCCGAGTCCCTCGGGAAGAGTCACATCGCCTCCAATTTCCGGGAATGTCCCGCCGCCGGCGGAGGCGGCCGCAGCGCGCGCTTTGGGACGTTCGGCGGGAAGCTGGACGTGCAATTCGTCCGTGGTTTCCAGGGCAACGGCGCGTTCCACGGTGTTCTCCAACTGGCGGACGTTCCCCGGCCATTCGTAGCCGCACAAGGAATCTAGCGACGGCGCGTGGACGCGCAGAATGCTGCGGCCCGCCGCGCTGGCATACTTTTTCAAGAAGTGATTCACCAGCAGCGGAATGTCTTCGCGGCGCTCACTCAGCGGAGGGACGCGAATGGGAATGACATTCAGGCGATAGTAAAGATCTTCGCGAAACAGGTTTTCGGCAACGGCCTTGTCGAGATCGCGGTTGGTGGCGGCGATCACGCGCACGTCAATCGAGATTTCACTGGTGCTGCCCACCGGGCGCACGGTGCGTTCCTGGAGGACGCGGAGCAGCTTCACCTGCATGGCCAGCGTCATTTCGCTGATTTCGTCGAGGAAGATAGTGCCCCCGTCGGCGACTTCAAACAGTCCGCGCTTATTCTGGTTTGCGCCCGTGAACGCGCCTTTCAAGTAACCGAACAGTTCACTCTCCAGCAGAGTCTCAGGGAAGGCTCCGCAGTTGACGGAAACGAAGGCGTCGGCAGCGCGGGGGGAACAGACGTGGACGGCGCGGGCGACGAGTTCTTTTCCAGTGCCACTCTCGCCGTGAATCAAAACCGTGCTGGCCGTGGAGGCGACGGTTCGAACCGTCTGCTTGAGTTTTTCCATCGCCGCACTGGAGCCGATGATATTGTCGAGCGAGTTGCGCGTAGCGGCGTCTCGGCGCAGCGCGAAATTCTGCTTGCTGAGATTCAGTTTCTCGACCGCGCGGTTGATGGCCAGCTTGATTTCATCCATCAGCCCCGGACCCTTGCGAATGTAGTCGGTGGCGCCTCCCGCTTTTACAGCTTCGACAGCAGCCGCGTAGTCGTCAACCGCGGTGATCAGAATGACGGCGGAGTCGGGCGAAACCCGGTGAGCGTGGCGCAGCACTTCGATGCCGTCAATATTCGGCATCTTGATGTCGGTGATGATGACGTCGTAAAGCGCCCCGTCGATCTTGTTTTTCGCCAGCTGCCCGGCTTGCACCGTCTCGACGCGGTGTCCCTCCCGTCGCAGGGAAATGTCGAGCATTTCGCAAATGGAGCGTTCGTCGTCGCAGACCAGGATGTTAGCCACGCCCACCCCCTGCGGCTGCGGCCAGCATGCGAGCCTTGTCCGGAGTGCTCTCGTGGATGGAGACGGGCCGCCCGGCATCGAGGCGGTGCAAGCGCAACACGAACGTAGTTCCCTGCCCAGGCCTGGATCGCGCCCAAACCTTGCCTCCGTGCGCCTGCACAATCTGGTAGACAATGGCCAGCCCGAGCCCGGTGCCGCCCTCGAAATTGGACTGAAAGGGCTCGAAGATTTTTTCGATTTGCTGCGGGCTCATGCCCGTTCCAGTGTCCGTGAATCCCACCTGCCAATCTTCTCCCAGGGATTCGACAGTCACCGTGAGCACCCCAGCGCCTTGGACGCCTTTCATTGCGCGAACCGCATTCTCACAGAAATTCCAAAACACCTGTTTGATCTTGTCCCCGTCGGCGATCGTCCAAGCCTGTCCGGCCGGAAATCTGCGCTCGATCGTGATGCCGGTCTTCTCCGCTGTCATGCGGTGATCGACGAGCGTCAAGGTATCTTCGACGAGCTGGATGAGGTCGACTCTGTCGAAGCGATATTGCTTGGTGCGCGAGTAGGCCAGGAAGTCGGTAATGATGCTGTTCAGCCGCTGCGACTCCCGAGTCACAATGTCGAGCAGGCGGCGGTGGTCCTCATTCATCTCGGGGATGCCGGAGAGCATGCTCACCGAACCGGCGATGGAAGTCAGGGGATTGCGGATTTCGTGCGCGATGGCAGCTGCCAATCGGCCGACAGCCGCCAGCCGGTCTTGCATCCGCACCTCGCGCTCCAGGCGTCGAACCTCGGTGAGATCGTCGAGAACGTAGACATATCCCAGTTCTCCACGCTCCGGCACGGTCAAAGCGGCTACCCGTACCCGGACCGTCTTGCGAAATTTCGTAGGAGGGGCATCGAAACGCACCTCGCCATGCGACTGTTGCGATTCCACGGTGGGTAAAGGATCTAGAAACAACTGATCGACCCGCGCACCCACCAGCTCCGCCGGTGTGCGCTCCAGCAGCCGTTGGGCTGCGCCGTTCACCAGCGTGATCCTCCCGTCCAGACCCGTCGTGATCAGCCCGCTGCTGATGGAGTGGATGATGTTCTCGTGCAGCGCCTGCAGACTTTCGAGCGCGCCGCTGGTGTGCTTCAATTGCACGCCAACTTGCCGCAATTTTGCGGTCAGCAACCCGGCCAGATAAGCCACCGCCAGGAAAGCAAAGAGATTGACGAAGATGATTGCCTGCAGCGTCTTCAGGCCGGGGTGCGTTGTGCAGTAGGAAGGAACAACGCCATAGTAGTTCAGCTCCAGCACCGTTCCGTAGAGAATGAAGGCCAGGGCAGCAACCAGGTGCGCCCACACGCGTGGCAGCAGCACGCTCGCGACAATAATGACCAGGGGATAAAGGAAGTTGAGCGAACTGTCCCATCCTCCGGTTTCGTGGATGAGAACGCTGACCAGAATCAGGTCGGTCAGAACCTGTAGCGAGGCCTGCAGCCGATGCTCCCGCCACAGGGAGAGCAAGAGCACATAGAACAGCGAAAGGCTATACCAGAAAATAATGGTGCTGACGAACAGCCGCATGGGCAGTGGCGCGGGAGTGAACTGCGCGACCGCCAGTTCAATGCCCAGCAACAGGGTCAGGATGAAAATGCGGACCCGAACCAGCCAAACCAGCCAATTGCGCTCGTCGAATGTCGATTGCATTGCGATCTCGGGTCTTAGGTCTTGGGTCTGGGCAGAGTCTCCAGGTGTCAGGCTTTGAGCCAAAGACCCGACACCTGAGACCTAAGACCAGTTTCTCCTAGCCAGCCAGCTTGGCGATCATGGCGAACAGCGGCATGTACAGTGAAATCACGATGCCGCCGATCATGATGCCCAGGGTTCCGATGATGAACGGTTCCAGCATGGCCAGCATGTCTTTCGTAGCTGCATCCACTTCCTCTTCGTAGAAGTCGGCAATCTTCTGCAGCATCGAATCCATGGCGCCAGTAGCCTCGCCGACGCCGATCATCTGCGTAACCATGTTCGGAAACACACCGCACTCCCGCAACGGGTCGACAATGGTGCGTCCTTCTTCGATGGCCTTGCGTACTTTCATCAGCGCCTCTTCCAGCACGGCGTTGCCCGAGGTCTTCGCCGTAATGGTCAAACCTTCCAAGATGGGTACGCCCGAAGTAATCAGCGTGCCCAACGTACGGGTAAAGCGGCCCACGGCGATCTTGCGCAGGAGCGAGCCGATCACGGGAATATGGAGCATCATCTTGTCGAAGTAGTAGCGGCCCCGGGGGTGCTTGCGGATTTGCTTAATACCGAAGACGAGCGCAATGGCGCCCACGAAAAACATCCACCAGAAACTCTGCACGAACGAGCTTAGGCCCATAACGATGCGCGTGGGCAGAGGCAGATTAACGCCCAGTCCGGCAAACAGGTTGGCGAAGATCGGCACGACCCACTTGAGCAACGCGCCGACGATCAAGACTGCCATGCTGACGACGGCGACGGGGTAGATCAGCGCGGACTTGACCGCTGCTTTCAAGCGCACCGCCTTTTCCACGTACGTGGCCAGCCGCTGCAAAATGATGTCGAGAATACCGCCGGTTTCGCCCGCCTCAATCATGTTGGTAGTGAGGTCGTCGAAGACCACGGGATACCCGCGCATGGCATTGGCGAGCGTAGCCCCGCCTTCCACCGTCGTCCGCACCCCGGTCAAAACCTTCTGAAAGGCTTGGTTTTCCTGGTTGGCCGCCAGGATTTCCAGACACTGCACCAGCGGGAGGCCGGCGTCGATCATGACCGAAAACTGGCGAAAGAAGATCGCAATGTCCTTGGTCCCGACCTTGCCAGATCCGAAAGTGGGTAGTGAAAATTCTTTGCCCTTTTCGCGGATCGCGCCGGGTGTAATGCGCTCGCGCCGCAACGCCTGCGCCAACGCCTGCTTGTTCGGCGCCATCCGCTCTCCGGAAATCTTCTGTCCGGAGGCGTCCTTGCCGGAAAATGTAAAGACTGGCATGGTTTAGCTTCTCCTCACTGATGTAGCTGCCTGATGAAAACTATGCTCGTGCAACGTTATGCCGCAACCGCCCTAGTGCTTGGCCGGAGCAGCGCCTCTCGCCAGAGTGGTTCCTGCCGTGGTCGGCCGGTTCAACAAACTCGCGCCACGATTGATCATTTCCTGCAATTCATCCACGTTGCTGGTACGCGCCATCGCCGTCTCCAGCGAAATCTGTTTCTGGAAATAGGCCGTGGCCAGCGACTGGTTAAACGTCTGCATTCCAAATTTTTCCTGTCCGGACTGCATGGAGGAATAGATTTGGTGAATTTTGTCTTCGCGAATCAGATTGCGCACGGCGGCGTTGGGGATCAGAATCTCCATGATCATGGCTCGGCCTTTGCCGTTGATGGTCGGCAGCAGGCTTTGGCACATGATGCCTTCCAGCACCAGCGACAGCTGAGCTCGAATCTGCGGCTGCTGGTGCGCCGGGAACACGTCAATGATGCGGTTGATGGTGGAAGTCGCGGAGTTTGTGTGCAGCGTGCCAAAGGTCAAGTGTCCGGTTTCGGCGATTCTCAGCGCGGACTCGATGGTTTCCAGGTCGCGCATTTCGCCGATGAGCACCACGTCCGGATCTTCACGAAGGGCGGCCCGCAACGCGTCGGTAAAGCTCTTGGTATCGGCGTGAAGCTCACGCTGATTGACCACACAATTCTTATTCATATGCACAAATTCGATCGGGTCTTCGATGGTGAGAATGTGATCGTGGCGTTCGCTATTGATCTTGTCGATCATGGCCGCGAGCGTGGTGGATTTGCCCGAACCGGTTGGCCCTGTGACCAGCACTAGGCCGCGGGGTTTGTCGCAGAGCTTGCTGACGACTGGAGCCAGGCCAAGCTGGTTGAACGATTTGATTTCGAAAGGGATCAAACGAAATACAGCCGCCGTAGCTCCGCGCTGGTTGAAAACGTTGGCGCGGAAGCGCGCCAGTCCCTTCAGTCCGAACGAGAAGTCCAGCTCCAGGCTTTCTTCGAAGCGGTGCTTCTGGGAATCGGTCATGACGCTATAGGCCAGTTGCTTGGTCTCGGCCGGCGTCATTTGCGGCAGATCGAGCGGCACCAGGTGGCCATGCACACGAATCTGGGGCGGCGAATTGGTGGTGATATGCAGATCGCTGCCGTTCATCTCCAGCATCCTCTTGAGCAGATCGCTTAACGACAAACCCATTTGAGCTTCCTTCCCTTTCGATAGCTACTTCACTTCCAGATCAATGAATGGTTTCGCGCGCGACTTCCTCGAGCGTCGTCATTCCCGCCGCAACCTTGATCAATCCACTGCGGCGCAGCGTGATCATGCCGCGCTCGATAGCCTTCTTCTTCAACTCGACCGCCGAGGCGCCAACCAGAACAAGCTCGCGGATCTCGTCGTCGACTTCCATGACCTCGTACAGTCCGCAGCGGCCCTTATATCCCGTGTTGTTGCAGACACCGCAGCCCTTGCCCTTCTGGATCTTCACCGTCTTGGATTCTTCGGGAGTGAAGCCTGCGTCAATTAGCGTCTGCGCCGGTACATCCATGACCTCGATGCAGTCCTTGCAGATGCGGCGGACAAGGCGCTGGGCGCAGATGAGATGGACCGACGTGGCCACCAGAAACGGTTCAATACCCATGTTCATCAGGCGGGTGATGGTTTCGGGTGCGCCGTTGGTGTGCAGCGTGGACAGCACAAGGTGGCCCGTGAGCGCGGCCTTAATGGCGATTTCTGCCGTTTCAAAGTCGCGGATTTCGCCGACCAGAATGATGTTGGGATCTTGCCGCAGAAACGATCGCAGAGCAGCGGCAAAGTTCAATCCGATCTGCTCCTTCATCTGCACCTGGTTAACGCCACCCAGTTGGAACTCGACCGGATCTTCCGCGGTCATGATGTTGGTGTCGGGCTGGTTCAGGCGCGAGATCGCCGAATAGAGCGTGTTCGTTTTGCCTGATCCGGTCGGTCCTGTGACCAGCACCATGCCGTAAGGCTTCAGAATGGCCTTTTCGAATTTCACCAGCGACTCGGCCTCGAAACCGAGCTTGGTCATGTCGAGTCGCAGGTTCTCTTTGTCGAGCAACCGGAGCACAATTTTCTCGCCCCACAACGTGGGTAAGGTGCTGACGCGGAAGTCGAGCTGTTTCTTGCGGCCGCCGATGTTCATCTTCAGCATGATGCGGCCGTCCTGCGGTAGCCGCTTTTCGCTGATGTCGAGCTTCGACATGATCTTGAGGCGGGACGTGATCGCGTCCTTCAACTTCAGGGGCGGAGACATGATGGACTGGAGCACGCCGTCGATACGGAACCGGACGCGGAATTCTTTTTCGTAAGGCTCAATGTGGATGTCGCTGGCGCCCCGCTTTACCGCATCGCCTAGAACAACGTTGACCAGCTTTACGACAGGAGCTTCGTCGGCGGCCTTTTCCAGTTCGGCCAGCTCCATCTGCTGCTCTTCCGACTGCAATTCAACGTCGCTGTCGCTCATTTCCGACATCGACTGCATCACGGTCTCGAGATCTTCTTCTCTGGTTGCGCCGTATGCCTTTTCAATCCCCGCCAGGATGGAGCTTTCCGAGGCGACCACCGGTTCGATATTGAAGCCGGTCATGAACTTGATATCGTCCATCGCGAAGACGTTGGTGGGATCGACCATCGCGATGGTGAGCGAGGCGCCCACGCGGCTCAACGGAAGAATCTGATAGCGTTTTGCGGTCTCGAACGGAATCAGCTTGACGACAGCAGGGTCAATCTCGAAGTAGGAAAGGTTGATGGCGGGAACGCCGTATTGCCGGGAGAGAAAATTGGTGACATCTTCGTCCGTGAGAAAGCCGAGCTTCACCAGGGCCGACCCCAGGCGACAGCTCTGCTCTTTCTGCACCTTACTCGCTTGTTCCAACTGCTCTGGGGTAATAATCTTCTCTTTGACGAGAAGGTCACCCAGCCGTTGAGACATACCCAGATCTCCTATCCACGAGGATGGAACGATGCCTCGGACTTGTGCAGGCACAGCGCAAAAGGCCGCCCATCGTTGGGAGAGAGATGCGGCTCATTCGCGTTGACACAAATTGTCAACGCAACGGGATTACTTCACCAGTAACTTTAGTACTTGGACCTGACGAAGATTTTCCGTCGCAAGGTGGGGTTCGCGCTGAACTCCGCGCCAAATGCCACTTTTATGGCAAATGATGGGCGGTTTGCCTGTCGGGGTACATGCACTTCAGTAAGGCTTGATCGCCGGTTTCGGATGCGGTGACCACCCCGGTGCTGGGTCAATTACACTTCGAATAAGGAAATTCTTAACTTGTCGCAAGCCCGCAAAGAAAAAGGCAGTGAGGTTCTGCAATATTATCGCGCGCTCTATCGTGCGTGGGGAGCCCAGCACTGGTGGCCGGCCGAAACGCGCTTCGAAGTAATCGTGGGCGCCTACTTGACGCAGAATACGGCGTGGACCAACGTGGAACTTGCGTTGGCCAACCTGCGCAGAGCGCAGATGTTGAGCATTGAAGGAATTCGGAAAGTTTCTATCGGCCGACTTGAGCGGTTGATTCGTCCGTCCGGCTATTTCCGGCAAAAAGCCGCGCGGCTCAAGACGTTCATCGCCTTCATCGACAAGAAGTACAGCGGCTCGCTGGATGAGCTTTTCGCTGAGCCGACCGACAGACTTCGGGAAGAGTTGCTCAGCCTGAATGGCGTGGGGCCGGAGACCGCGGACTCGATTCTGCTCTACGCGGGGAATCATCCTGTGTTCGTCGTGGATGCCTATACCCGTCGCATTCTGGATCGGCACGGAATCCTGCCCGCGAAAACGGATTACGAAGAGATTCGAGAATTATTTCAGCAGGTCTTGGCGCCCATCGCTGAACCTCAGGTAGCCACGCCTGCGAGCGCAGGGCCGCGCCTTGAATCAGGCTTCCGCGGCGCCGCTCACCCACCTTCAGCGATGAGCAGCGCCGCGCGCACTGCCCTCGTGCAGGTCTATAACGAGATGCATGGGCTCATCGTGGGAGTGGGAAAGAACTATTGTGGAAAATCACATCCTAAATGTGACGAATGTCCTTTACAGCATTTCCTGCCTGCGATTAAGTAATTACTGCGAAATGATTTCTGTTAAGTGATCGGTCAAGACTCAAGGGCATAGGCAACGATAACTAGAAGCTATCTCATAAATCGTTTTGGGAAGGGCACGGCTTCAGCCGTGCCGCTCGCAGTCGTAAATGATGGGGCCTTAGCCCCTGAGGGAGTCTCGCAGTCTACTCCCTTGTTCATTATGAGATGGCTTCTAAGTAGACGATGCTAACTCCATTGCGGCCGTTTCCTTTCCTCGCGCTGTTTGTGATCGCAACCGTGGTGACACCTTCCACCACGTTGCGGCTAGCCGCCGACCAGGCTCACATGCTCGTGGGCACCGCGGTGCGGCCCTCTCTGTTCTCCGAGGCTGCCTACTCGGCCACGCTGGCTCGCGAATTCAACATGGTTGAGCCCGAGGATGTGATGAAGTGGTGGGTGATACGGCGGAACGCCGGCACGTTCGACTTCAGCGGTGGCGATGAAGTGGTCCGCTTCGCGCAAGTTCATGACATGAAAGTTCGCGGGCACTGCCTGGTATGGGATCATGACAATCCCCACTGGCTGGTGCAAGGCCACTTCACGCCCGCTCAATTATTCGCCTTATTGCAACAGCACATCACCACAGTAGTGAAACACTACGCAGGGCAGGTCTTCGCGTGGGATGTCGTGAATGAAGCGCTGGATGAAAAAGGTCGCGTCAAGGATTCTCTCTGGTACAACCGGCCCGGCATCGGATTGTCTGAAAAAGGCACCGCTTATGTCGAGCAGGCATTTCGCTGGGCGCATGCAGCCGACCCGCAGGCGCTGCTTTTCTATAACGAGGCTGAGGGCGAGGGGCTGAATCGCAAATCGGACGCCGTCTACGCAATGGTCAAGGATTTCAAACGGCGCGGCGTCCCGATTGATGGAGTCGGCCTGCAGTTGCACATCTCGCAGCCCGACTTCGATACCGCGGCCGTTGCCGCCAATATTACGCGCCTCACCGCTTTGGGAATTCAGGTACACGTCACGGAACTCGACGTGTCCCTGCCCGTGGACTCCAGTGGCGCTGCCCGCAACGACGATCTCGTTCGCCAGGCTACGGTGTATCGTGGCGTGGTTCGCACGTGCCTGCAAAGTCCCGGCTGCACCGCGATTCAGACCTGGGGATTCACTGACAAATACTCGTGGATCGGATCTCACTCTCACGGGACGCGCGGTGCGGCGCTGCCGTTTGACCGCGCCTACAAGCCAAAGCCCGCGTACGACGCCATGTTGGAGGAAATTTCCAGCAAGCGAAACCGTGCTCGTGTGGGGCCGGGTATTTGACCCGGCCGCGGCCCGAAGGGCCGCGCTTCCTACCACACTCTCACCCGGCAGAGAACCCGCGGCGCTCCGCGCCGCGACCGGGTCAAAGACCCGGTCCCACACATTTCCCTCACACACTGCAGCGGATAACTGAACTGAGTCGTGGTATGGCCCGGCACTTAGATGCATGCCTCTGCATCTATAATGATTTTGCGCATCCCTTGCGGTTCCCGGCTTTGTCCCGTGCGGGACGCGCCTGGACGCGGAAATCCAAGTGGCACAGTCGACCTCAAACCCGCCTGCGAAAACTTCGCACCGCAAGCAGGTCATGATTCTGCTGGCGATTTCTGTCTTTCTGCTGCTCGCCATCCTGGTTTCGGAAACTGCCTTCGACCTTACTTTCCTGCGTCCCGGAAACAATCAGGACATTGTGGTCTTCGCCGCACTCTCGGCCCTGATCTTCCTGCTATTTGTGGCGCTCACCTTTGTTCTGATGCGTAACCTGCTGAAACTCTTTGCCGAACGCCGCCTGGGTGTGCTGGGATCAAAATTTCGTACGCGCATGGTTGCGGGTGCACTTCTGCTCTCTTCCTTACCAGTAATGGTCATGTACTGGTTTGCGTACGGATTGATGAACCGCTCGATCGACAAGTGGTTCTCGACTCCGGTAGAGGAAGTGCGGGCCGACACGCACGCCATGGCTACGCTGTTGGCCAGCTATGCCATGCAGAACGCGCGCGCCGAAGCCGCTGCCATTGCGGCGTCTCCGGAGGTCGAGCGGGGCTTTTCGGGACACGGGTTCTCCGGTGTAGTAAGCGAGTTTCAGCATCACGAATTGACCTTGCAAGGCGGATTCGCACTGGCGGTTCAAGACGGCAACGCAGAGGCGAGTTTCAATGTCCCCGCCCCGTGGTCAATTCTGAAGGTTAGACTGCCGCTGGCCGAAGCGGCCTTGGGTCATCCCGCTCAATTTACCTGGCAGCAAATGGATTACACGCTGGGCAGCGCTCCGGTCGCAGGCGGAGGCCTGATTCTAGTGGCGATTCCGCTTCCACATGAGTTTTCGCAAACCGTGCGGCAGGTCGAGTCCAGCCAGCAACGCTACTACGATCTGGCTCGCGAGCGGAAACTGGTGCGCCGCACTTACATGGGCTTGCTTTTGCTGCTCACCATGATCGTGCTCTTCGTCACCACCTGGCTTGCCTTATTCCTCTCGAAAATCGTCACGCGACCGCTGTCAGCCTTGGCGGAAGCGACTCAGGAGATCTCGCGCGGACGACTCGATTATCGCGTGCCCGTCAGCGCTGCCGACGAAATTGGCGATTTGGTGCGGTCCTTCAACCGCATGGCGGAGGACCTCGAGGGCAGCCGGCGCCAGCTCGAGGCTTCCAGCCGCGATCTAAGCGCAGCCAATGCGGAGCTCGACCAGCGCCGCCGTCAAATGGAAACCATCCTCGAGAGTATTCCGACCGGCGTGCTCTCGTTGGATGCCGGGCGGCGCGTGACCCACGTCAATCAGGCATTGCTCCGCATGTTTCATCCCGACGCCGGACACGACGGCGGGCCCCAGATTCTCCGCGGTGCCGCTCTGACAGATGTGTTCCCTGCCGAAGTTCTGGAAGATTTTGAACCCCTGCTGCGGCGCGCCGATCGCATGGGCATGACGACCAGCCAGATGCAGATGCAGTTGCCGCGCACATCGTTGAACGTCGCAGTGACCGTAGCCACCCTGCGGCATCAGGGCGAGGGATCCGGTTATGTCGTGGTGTTCGAAGATCTCTCCGATCTCCTGAAAGCCCAGAAACAGACGGCATGGCGCGAGGTGGCGCGCCGCGTAGCGCATGAAATTAAGAATCCTCTCACGCCTATCGCATTATCGGCGGAGCGCATTCAACGGCATCTCGACCGTGCCACGCCCAATGATCCCGCGTCGCTCGGCGTGGTTCGTTCCTGCGCGGAAACCATTGCCGGCGCCGTCGAGACCGTGCGCCGGCTGGTGGACGAGTTCTCCGCACTGGCGCGCTTTCCCGTGGCCAAACCACAACCAGCCGACATTAACGAAGTCATCGAGAACGCGCTTTCGATGTTCAACGGAAGACTGGATGGAATCGACGTCCACAAATCGCTGGCCTCCGATCTACCGAAGGTTATGGCGGATAGCGAAGCGATCAAACGCGCCGTTGCCAATCTCGTGGACAATGCGGCAGAGGCGTCGCAGGATTCCGTGGTGCGTGAGATTGAAATTTCCACTGCATTGGTGGCGACCCGCGATGCGGTGGAGATCACGGTTGCCGACTCCGGCCACGGCGTGACCCGCGAACTCAAGGAAAAACTTTTCTTGCCATATTTCTCTACCAAGAAACGCGGCACCGGACTTGGCCTGGCTATCGTGAGCCGCATCGTCGAAGATCATCACGGCTCGATCCGTGTAGAAGAGAACCAGCCCGTGGGCACGCGTTTCATCGTTGAACTTCCGGTTGTTCTCGAACCTACTCCGACAGCGGCTACCGCCTAGAATGCATAACATTCTCATCGTTGACGATGAAGCCGGAATTCGCGACTCCCTGGCCGGCATCCTGGCGGACGAGGGATATTCCACCTCGTCAGTGGGGAATGCCGAGGCGTGCCTCGACCTGCTGCGCAAGACGCCATTTGACGTTGTATTGCTCGATGTTTGGCTGCCCGGGGTGGACGGGCTCGAGACTCTGGAGAGGATTCGCGAGTTCGACAATCCTCCCGAGGTCATCATGATCTCCGGGCACGGAACCATCGAAACCGCAGTGCGCGCGACGAAACTCGGCGCCTATGACTTCCTGGAAAAACCGCTCTCCCTCGAAAAAACCCTGATCCTGGTAAAAAACGCCATCGAGTCCAAAAAGCTGCAGCGGGAGAACGTTGACCTGAAAAAGCAGCTGCAGGTAAAGAGCATCATCGTGGGCGACAGCATCCCGATGAAGGCTCTGCGCCAGCAGATTGGCCTAATGGCCCCCACCAACGGCCGCGTTTTGATCTATGGCGAATCCGGCACCGGCAAGGAACTCGTGGCCCACGCGATTCACGGCCAGAGCCTGCGCAAGGACGAAACGTTCGTCGAGGTGAACTGCGCCGCGATTCCGGAAGATCTGATCGAGAGCGAACTGTTTGGACACTGCAAGGGATCGTTTCCCCGGGCGGCAGCCGACAAGGAAGGCAAGTTTCAAAGAGCTCACGGCGGAACGCTTTTCCTCGATGAAGTCGGCGACATGAGCCTGAAGACGCAATCGAAAGTGTTGCGCACGCTCGAGGAACAGCGCTTCACGCCCGTGGGAAGCGATGAAACCATCACGGTCGATGTTCGCGTGATCGCCTCCACCAACAAAGATCTGGATGAAGAAATATCGCGCGGCAACTTCCGGGAAGATCTTTTCTACCGGCTCAACGTGATTCCCTTCTTTGTCCCGCCCTTGCGCGAACGCAAAGAAGATATTCCGCTTTTTACGCGGCATTTCTTGAAGGAGCTGGCGGCGACCTATGGACGGCGGCCACGGGAAATCAGCGATGATGCCATCGACATACTGATGCGTTACTCCTGGCCGGGCAATGTACGCGAATTGCGCAACGTGATTGAGCGCATCGTGATTATGAATCCCACGACCACGCGCTTCGACAGCAAGCATTTGCCTCCGCTGGTTTACCGCGAAGGCGGCCGGCGCGCGCCCAAGAGTGAATTTTCGACGCTGCACCAGGCTCGCGACGCCTATGAGCGCGATTACATCCTCAAAACCCTCGATCAGAATCACGGCAACGTGACGCGCACGGCGGAAGTGCTGGGCCTGGAACGCAGCCATCTTTATCGGAAGATGAAAGCTCTGGCCATCGCGGCGAAAGAATAAAGACGGCTTCCGGCGTTCGGCTTCGGGCTTCCGGTTTCCGGCTTGACTTCCAGCCTCTTTGGTACTTCCGGAAGCCGGGAGCCGAAGGCCGGAAGCCGCTTTTCACCGGCGCTTCAGCGCCTCCAACTCCTCCAGCGTTCGTGGCCAGTCCGATCCTAACAGCCGGGACAAACTGCGATCCGCCAGAACTTTCCCGCCAGTCTGGCAGCGCGCGCAGTAGTTCGTCTCTTTGTCGGCATAACGAATTCGCAGCACTTTGTCGCCGCATCTCGGACACGGCTCGCCGTAGCGCCCATGAACTGCCATCCCCTTGCGAAACGCAGTAACCTTTTCGGGGAAGCCGGTGTTCGCTTCGGCGCGGAGATGGTCAACCCAATATTCGATCGTGTGCCGGGTCGCGGCGAATAATCGTTCCCACTCCTGCTCTTCCAGTTTTTGCGTGAGCGTGATGGGAGATAGTTGTGCCGCGTGCAGAATCTCATCGGAATACGCATTGCCAATCCCACTCACCAGGCGAGGATCGGTTAGCGCCCGCTTGAGTGTGTGGTTTTCGGCCGTGAGCGCAGCGCGAAAGGAGTTGAGATCGCTGGAGAAGATGTCGATTCCGCCAGGATCGATGGAGCGCAAGCTCTCCGCCCCTTGTAGCAAATGCAACGAAGCGCGGTGCTTTGTGCCGGCTTCGGTAAGAACTAACGAACCGTTGGGGAAATCGAAGGCCGCTAGATTTCGGCGACCACTCAGCTTTGCACCTGGCGCTTGCCAGTGCAATCGGCCGGCAATCATCAGGTGAAGCGTCAGCCAGAGATCGTTCTCCACTCCAATCACAATGCGCTTGCCAATTCGGCGTAGTTCGCGGACCGTACGGCCCTCCACACTCGCCAGCGGCGGTTGTGCGGTTCGCAGGAGAAATGCGCTGTTCAGCCGGACACGCTCCAGGGGCTGGCCGACGATACGTGTTTCCAGCGCGCCAATATAGGCAGAGATGTCGGGCAATTCTGGCATGAGTACCAGCTTGCACGCGCTGGTACATTTTGGCAACGTGAGGCCGACCTCCCGGAGACAGTTGGGGGAATGACTGGCTATTGGGTTGAAACTAGTCGGATCGAATATCCGTTTAGTGAATCTAATGAACCATGCGCGGGCGAATCATCGGTTTCGTTGCAGTTCTCCAAACCGTGCTTTTCTTGACGCACTATTTCCTTTATGAGACTTGGACACTATCGTCCACCGGAAGCGATGTTCCCCGGCTTTGGATCAAACTGATTCTGGGCTTTTTGTCGCTGAGCTTCGCCCCCGCTTCCCTTCTGGCTTTTCGGTATACCAACGCCGTGCTACGAGCTTTTTACCGGGCTGCGGCGGTTTGGCTCGGTCTGCTGACTTTTCTGTTCTTCGCAGCAATTGCCAGCTGGACAATTCTTGGAATCTCGCGCCTCGCCGGGTTCAACCTGAACTTCCATCGCACGGTGGAGTTATTATTCAGCGCCGCAGTAGCAGTTGGACTCTACGCAGTCTTCAACGCCGGCTGGACGCGAATCACGCGAACCACGGTGCGGCTTGCCAACCTGCCGGCAGCCTGGCGCGGGCGAAGAGCCGCACTGATCAGCGACGTACACCTGGGACACGTGCGCAATGGCAGGTTTCTCCGCCGCTTGATCGCGAAGATTGTGCGGGAAGAGCCGGATGCGATTTTTATTGCTGGTGATTTGTATGACGGCACAGCCATTGACGCGGAGCGAGCCGCGGAGCCGTTGAACCGGCTGACGGCGCCCCAAGGCGTGTATTTCGTCGCCGGAAATCATGAGCAATTTGGTGACGACAGCAAATATCTTGGTGCCATTGCGGCGTCCGGAGTGCGCGTACTCAACAATGAGAAGGTGGAAGTAGAGGGTTTGCAGATTGTTGGTGTGCCCTACCGAAATGCAACGCAGCACGGACACTTTGCGTCGGCGCTTCGCCACATTCATTTGGACCGCGACCGTGCGAGCATTTTATTGACACATGCGCCGGATCACCCGGAAATCGCGGAGGCGGCGGGAGTTTCTTTGCAACTCTCCGGGCATACGCACCTTGGGCAGTTCATTCCCTGGAGTTGGATGGCCCGCCGGATTTACCGCCAGTTTGTGTACGGCCTAAGTCGAATCGGGAAGATGCAAGTTTTCACTTCGAGCGGAGCGGGAACGTGGGGACCACCCATGCGATTGGGATCGAATCCCGAGATCGTTATGCTTGAGTTCGCCAGCATGTGAAATCACCCCGAGCGCCGGCAATCTTGCGGGGACGGTCGCCCTACAGTCTCCTCAGCTCCGTCAATCAGAATGTTGTCCCCCATTACTCGAACTCAATCCGTTCAAATCCCAAACCCTGCAACAAGCTGGTGATGGTAGAGGCCGCGTTCTGCTGCGCGGTTCGCAAAATGCCGTCGGCCATGGCGGCGCCTTGCAACTGACGTTCCGCCTCCTGGCGCACCTGCGTTTCCAGATCCGGGTCGCTGGGCACGAGCAGACCGGTTTGCCTGGAGTAGACCCGGGTCTTCGCGCTGTCGATCCGAGTGCTGAATATTTGCGGAGGGGGAAGATGCAGGTGAATCTGTTTGCCATCCACTTTGACGTCGCCGGGCTTTAGATTCGAGAAATCAATCCCACCCACAACTTCACCATGCACCAGCATCAGGAGGCGATCTCCCGCCAGGAAATCAGGGAAGAGGGGGTTTTCTCTCGCGCCGGTCACGATTTTGTCCATGGTGTAAACCACTGTCTCCAATCGCTGCAGGCGCTGAATGCGATCGACCACTGTGGGCTGGCTGACATCGATCGTGAGGGCTCTGCCCGCAACCGCGGACCATATGTGGCTTAACAAGGATCGCCCCGAATTTCGCGTGAGCATCAGCCATCCCATCGAGCCGACAAATATCACACCGAGGAATAGTCCCAGCACGAGAGCGAACACAACTGTCGCGCGGGATCGAGAAGGCCTTGGAGGTGGAGGTAGATCCGGATCGTGAGGCATCCAGCAAGGTTATCACCCGGCCTGCGGAATTCAGGCGACGAAACGGTTGCGGACAAATCAAAACGGGAAAGGGGAAACGTGTGAAAAAAGAAAGGTTAGGGGAGCGGCTGCAGCGCCTGGCAGGCGGCTTCGCTGGCCACGGCCGAGCCAGTAGGATCCACGCGAATCACTGCATCCTCAAATGAACAGAAGCTGCGGATACCCGTCTGGTTTTGCGTGACCGGAACCGCCGTCGCATAATATTGCGTGGCCGGAGGGCCTCCCGCGCCGGTGGCAGTGAAGTTATAGCCGCTCTTGTTGCCGCCCGACAGCACGCTGTCGATCAAGCACGCATTATTGGGGCCGGGTGTGCAAGGAGAGGCTCCGCCCAGGTTCGCCAGAGTCGCAGCATAGCCGGCAGTGGGGTAGGCCGAGCTATATGTGATCTCGGCGGTGTTGATGGTGCGGATGGAGACTACGGCGGAAGACTCGTTGGCGGCCATCTTGGCGCGCAGGAGGTTTGGAATGGCAATCGCGGCAATGATCAGAATAATCGCGACCACAATCAAGAGTTCGATAAGCGAGAAACCTCTTTGCTTCCGCATCCAAAAATATCCTTAATCTGAGAGTTCGCCTGCGACGGCGGCGCGCCGCCGCGAAGAAAACTATCGCTTCACCATGTGAATCTCCGCGCCGTTCTTATGGAATTTAACCTCATCCATCAGTTGATTGATGAGAAAAATGCCGCGGCCGTGATTAGAATACAGATTCTCGCCCACAGTGCAGCTTGGAATCGCTTGGGGATCGAACCCCGGCCCAGGGTCACGTACGATAATGAGAACGCCCCGTTGCTCGTCGCACGCCACTAAACACTCTACAATTTTAGTGGGATCTTCCCTGGCGCCGTGAACCACGGCGTTGGTCAGCGCCTCCTGCAGCGCCAGTTCAATGGCCTCTTCTTTGCCGTCTGCGCACTTCATCTCGCGCACCGAAGCCATTACCTGGGCGACGACCCGGTCCACAGCTTTGCGGTCAGCCGCGAACGTGACTCGCACCCGCAGGCTGAGCTTCTCCGGATCGAAATCGTGCTCCGGAAAGTGTTCCTCGGAAGAAGCTCCAGCGTCCATGATTGGCTCGCTCGTCCTAACTCCGCCTTTGGATCGCGGCCTGTTTTGATTCTAGCGGCCTGTCTCAAATCCCGCAATGGCGGCCCCATTTGCAGCGTTCGCTACCACAACAGAACTTCAGTCTTCTGTAGGGGTTCCGCCGTCAGCGGCAATTTCGATCGTCTGTGCCCGCTGCTCTTCCCCGCTGTGTTTCGTGGTAACATGTTTCGGCGTAACATGTTTCGGCGTGCGATGTTCCAACATTCGGTGCTCCAATTGCCGCCGCCAATCCAGTTCTTCCACAAAGCGGCGCGAATCCCGCCACCCCGGTTCTGCTTTTACGTACAGTTCTAGAAACACCTTGGTTCCCAGCATGCGCTCCATCTGCAAACGAGCCGAAGTCCCGATTTTCTTGAGCATCTTGCCGCCCTTGCCTACCAGAATCCCCTTCTGCCCCGGGCGTTCGCAATAGATGGTCGCCGCAATTCGTGCGAGCCTCGCGCCCTCCTCGAAGTTATCGACCATCACGGTGGTCGCATAGGGAATCTCTTCGCTGGTATTCAGCAGCACCTGCTCGCGGATAATTTCCGCCGCCATGAACCGCGCCGGTTGGTCAGTGATTTGATCTTCTGGAAAGTATGCCGGGCCCGCGGGGAGAGCCGCGATCACCATCTCCAGAAGCGAGTCCAGGCCTTTGCGCTTGAGCGCGGAAATGGGAATCACTTCGCTGAAGTCATAGAGCGTGCGGTATTGCTCGATGAGCGGCAGCAGCTTCGATTTCTCGCGGATGAGGTCGACCTTGTTGAGCACGAGAAACGCCTTCGTTCGCGGGCGCTTCAGCAAGTCGAGCGCAAACTGGTCTCGGGGATCGAACTTGCGAGTCACGTCCATGATTACCAGCGCCAGGTCGCAGCCCTCCAGCCCTTCGCGCACCTCGACCATCATCTTGCGACCAAGAGAACTATCTGGCTTGTGGACACCCGGGGTATCGACCAGCACAATCTGCCCGCCGTCCTTGCCTTTACTTCTTGGAATGTGGACCACGCCCTGAATGCGGTTGCGCGTGGTTTGCGGCTTCGGCGAGATGATCGCCAATTTCTCCCCCACGAGCGCATTGAGCAAAGTCGACTTACCTGCGTTGGGGCGGCCGAGAATGCAAACGAAACCGGAGCGGAATGGCATAGGAATCAGCTTCTAGCTACTAGCTACTAGCTTCTAGCTAAAGCAATTGGCGAAAGTTTCAATACATCCCTTCTAGGTACGGATGGAGATTATTCCTTCGGGCACAGAGGACAGCAGTAAAGGCCTTAGCTAATAGCTAAAAGCTAGGAGCTAGAAGCTGTTTTAGATCAATTTCAGCTGCTGGGGCTGCGCCGCGCTCACTCTCACACGCTCCACTTTTCGGTCTGTGGACTCCAGGATCTCGAAACGCAGGCCATCTTCCTGCACTACCTCGCCCTTGCGGGGAATTCGGCCGGCCAGTTCGCTGACCAGACCTGCGATGGTGGCCGACTCCCTCCCTTCCGGCTTGCTGCCGAAGAGTTCGTCGAGACGGTCCACATCCATTCCGCCGGCAACGATAAACGAGCGCTCGCCTTCCCGCACGATCTCGGGTTTCTCGTGGTCGTCGCGGATTTCTCCAACGATTTCTTCCACCAGATCCTCGATGGTGACCAGCCCTGCCACGCCGCCATATTCGTCCACCACAATCGCCATGCGGATGTTCTGCTTTTGCATTTCGCGAAGCAGATCACTGCCCAACTTGCTCTCCGGCACAAAGTAGACGTCGCGCCGCATGATCGAATCCAGTGTGCGGACTCGCGCTTCGCTGTCGGGTACCTGCAGCACGTCCTGCGCGTAAACGATCCCCTTGATGTTATGGATGTTGCCTTCATACACTGGCACGCGCGAGTAGTGCTTCACACGCAGCAATTCGATGAAGTGCTCGACCGTAGTATCGGCGGGCACGGCAAACATCTGGGGACGCGGCTTCATCGCCTCGCGCACCGTCTTGCCGCTGAATTCCACCACCGACTGGATCAAATCGCGGTCGCCCTCCTGAATAATGCCCTCTTCCTGGCCGGCTTCGATCAACGCGTCCACTGCCTCGGCCGAGGTCTCCGGCTGCTCGCTGGTATTTTGCTTGGTCAGCGAGGCCACCGATTGCAGAAAACCCAGCACGATGGTCACCGGCATTACTGTGTAGATCAATATCTTCAGAACCAGGATCCAGTGAACCAGCCACTCGCCCTTGGTGCGCGAGAAAAATACGAAGGGGAGAAAGCGGTTGCACACAATGACCATGAGGATGAGACTGATCGCCGCCTGCAGGATCTCATAGATGCTCCAGGACTGGTCGCCGAAAACCAGGAAGCCAATGAGCAGCGCAATCGTTCCCATGGTGAGCTGCGTGAGCACGGCCATCGACAGCGCAGCCCGGGTGCGGGCTACGCCCAGTTTCGGTTCAATCTTCTGCTCGAAGACATCGATGTTGTCCTGAAATTCACGGGAGAGGAATTTCCCGACTTCCTGATAGACGCGATCCACGTAAGAGACCAGGGTTAGCAGTCCCAGCAAGAGTAGAAGCGCGGCGGCGACAGCGTAATTCATGCCATCCTCCGCGCAGTGGGAGAGCGGTTTGTGCTACGCCGGATTTTCGCTCTTTCCGGCTTCGCTCGTTCGATCTTTACTCGTTCGATCAAGGCCGCAGGCAGGCCGAGCGCCCGACGCAACTTCCCTTCCTTACGCGCCATTTCACCATTATCGCGCTCATGGTCGAAGCCCACCAGATGCAGGATTCCGTGCAGCGCCAGAATCTTGACTTCCTGTGCCGCCGGATGTCCGAGTCGAAAGGAATTTCTGAGTGCTATGTCGGCGGAGATGGCTACCTCGCCAGCCAGCTTTCGCCCGCTGGGAGATTCCGAGAAGGAAGAGGTTGCGGGGAACGACAGCACGTCCGTCGCCTTGTTCTGCCGCCGAAAGCGGAAGTTCAGCGCGCGCACTGCCGCACTGCTGGTCACCAGCACATTCACTTGCTCCCTCAGGCCCACAGCCTTCCGGGCGCGCAAGACGAAGCGCTCCAGCGCTTCGTCGTTCAATCCTGCGACTTGCTTTTCCAAAATCACCAAACTATTTTCGAAGCCTGCTCTCTTCAGTTGCAGCAAAAAATCAAACAGGAGGGCCCAGATCGCGCCCTCCCGACCAACCGAATATATGCGGCATTATCCCTTGGCTTCGGCGGACGTTGCCTTGTGCTCATTCGCAGCGGCTTCGTTCGCCGCCGCTGCCGCCTGCTTCTCCGCGCTGGCCGCGTCCGCATGCCGGGGTTCAGCCAGCAATAGCATCTGCTGTTCTGCCACGCGCGTCTTGTGCTCGTCATAGGCACGAACGATGCGCTGCACCAGATGGTGGCGCACCACATCCGTTTCGTCGAAGTGCACAAATGCCAGCCCATTCACGCTTTTCAGTACATCCATCGCTTCCAGCAACCCGCTGCGCCGCGCGTTGGGCAGGTCGATCTGCGTAACGTCACCGGTGATCACTGCCTTCGAGTTGAATCCCAGGCGAGTGACGAACATTTTCATCTGCTCGGAAGTGGTGTTCTGCGCCTCGTCCAGAATGACGAACGAATCGTTCAGGGTGCGCCCGCGCATGAAGGCGATCGGCGCAATCTCAATGACGTTCTTCTCCAGGTAGCGATCCACTTTCTCGGGATCGAGCATGTCATAAAGGGCGTCATACAATGGCCGCAAATAAGGATCAATCTTATCCTGCAGTGTACCCGGCAGAAATCCCAGCCGCTCGCCCGCTTCTACCGCAGGGCGCGCCAGGATAATCCGGTTCACGCGCTTGGCCAGCAGCGCCGAAATCGCCATCGCCACAGCGAGGTAAGTCTTGCCGGTGCCGGCCGGCCCAATTCCAAACACCATATCGTGGTTCTCGATTGTCTCGAGATAGCGCCGCTGGTTGCTGCTCTTGGGTTGCACGGTGCGGCGCCCAAACGAGCGCTGACGCCCGGCATCTGCCAGTCCGCGCAGGGTCGTGTTCGGGTCGGAAGTCAGCACCCGCAGCATGCTGTTGAGATCGCCATTGTTGAAAGTGTGTCCCGCACGCTGCAAGGTCTCGTAGTCGGCGAAGACCTGCTCGGCGCGCGCCACGTCCCGCGCCGCGCCTTCCAGTTCAATGGCGTTCGACCGCAGATTGATGGTGATGTTCAGCCCGTCTTCCAGCAAACGCACATTCTCATCCCGCGTGCCGAAAAACGTCTCGATGTTGGGACTAACCCCGATGTTCTTCTTCATTCAGTTTTGGACGAATCACGTAGGGACTGCCGCCCAGCCTGCCCGGAGCGAAGCCGAAGGGGCTGTCCGGCCGGGCGAAGCCCGGCGGTCGCGGACATTGAGGTACAGCTATGCCTGCTCCACGTCAGGATCAAAGCAAGGTTTCGCTTGGAAACGGGACCAACCGGAATGCGCATGCCCAGAAGGCAAGTCACTACCATTACTTAAAAGCGTACCCCGCGGCGAAGAGGGAGTCAATGGGGGCAAATCAGAAGGTAGGAGTCATTTTCAACCAAAGGTAACGTCTGCAATCAGAGGCTTGTCGAAGAGCGCCATCTCCTCGGGTGTCGGGGCCTGGAACATCTCGAACCATCGCGTCAGCGCAGCTTTTTCTATGGGTGGATTCTCCAGTCCTCGGCGTTGAATCCTTTTGAAGAGGAGGTCCGCAGGTGCAGAAAGATAATGCAACTCAACGGCAGCGCCCAGCGCTCGGGCTCCCAACCGCAGCGAATCCCGCTCGCTTCTTCCCCAGGTGCCCCATTCGATAATTACAGTAAGACCGAGAGCGAGCAGTTCCTGACCGAACTTCCACTGCAGCGCCTCGATCTTCCCGCGCCTTTCTTCATCGTAGATGTGGAGTGAAAGAGCATCCATCCACTCGTCAGGAGAAAAACGAACCGCGCGGAGCCTCCTTTCCAGCCCCTTAGCGAGTGTGGTCTTACCCGAACCCGGCAACCCGCACACAATGATCAATCTCGGTCCAGAACCGGATTTCTCCATGAGAAGATTATCCTCGATAGTTCCTATGGGAAACTGTTGAGTATGAAGAAGCCCACTTTGCGCGTGACTAAATGGCTTGGGGACATTCCCGTGGAAGCCGAATGCACATTCTGTCCCACCGAAGGAAAATTCCAGGTCACGTCCACCAGTCATCGTCCGAACCGGGAAGAATACTCACAGCAATTACAGCGCGCGTTCGATCATCATTTCAAGACGGTTCATTTGCGCGAGACTCCAGCCAAGTTGAATAAGACCTGACGGACCTCACATAGCGCCCGGACCAGCTGACGCCGGCACAGCCCGGGTCCTCGCCCATTCACGCAAGGCCGCAATCTCTTCCGCGCGCGTGATCGAAAGCGGCACGGTCTGCGCGAGCGCGTCCCGCAAGAACTGCGTAGCCAGCGGCTTCTTCTCGGAATAGGCGGCGTAGAGCGCGCCTTGCACTGCGGCGTCAATCTCAGCTCCCGAATATCCCTTCGCGGCAGAAGCAACCTTCTCCAGATCAAACTCCGCCGGATTCCGTTTGCGCTTCGCGAGTTGAATCGAGAAAATCTGTTTCCGCTCCGCCTGATTGGGCAGATCGACGAAGAACAATTCATCGAAGCGCCCCTTGCGGATTAATTCGGGCGGCAGTACGGACACGTTATTGCAGGTCGCAGCGACGAATACGGCCGCCTTGCGGTCCTGCATCCACGACAGAAACGACGCCAGCAGGCGCGACGAAACGCCCGCATCAGCCGAGGCGGAATCGGGCCCGCTGCCGGCGAACACCTTCTCCAACTCGTCAATCCAGAGAACGCAGGGAGCCAGTCCCTCGGCTACCTGAAACACTTTGCGAATACGCTTCTCTGTCTCGCCAATGTACTTGTCATAGACCGCCGAAGTGTCGAACTTCACCAGCGGCAGCTTCCACTCTCCCGCCACGGCGCGTGCACACAGTGACTTCCCGCATCCCTGCACGCCGAGGATGATCATTCCCCGCGGCGGCTCCAGCCCAAACTCGCGAGCCGCATCTTCCCACGCTCCGCGACGCTGTCCCAGCCAGTGCTTTAGATTTTCCAATCCACCGACGGCGGCCATGTTGTCCGACGCCTCGATAAACTCAAGCATGCCCGAATGCCGCAGCAGTTGTTTCTTGGCGTCGAGCACATCCGTGACGCTCTCGGCACACAGCGCATAACGCGTGACCAGCGCCTGCGAAATAGCGCGCTCGGCTTCCTCTTCGCTCAAGCCGCGCAGGTTGGTCGACATGGCGTCCACTCCGGCAGCATCCAGTTCCAATTTCAACGTGTATGTCTTGGAGAGCCGGGTAAACATCTCGTGAATGAGTTCATGCAGGCGCTCTTGATCAGGCAGCGGAAGATCGAAATATTCCACCAGCGTAGTCAGCTCCGCAGGGACGGCGATTTGGGGCGCAGTAATAATCACCGTGCGCCGGTTGGCAGAAAATTTCTGCCCCACATCGCGCAGCCGCCGCACCACGACCGGATCGTCCATGTGACGGTGAAAATCCTTCAGGATGAACACGGCTTCGAGCGTCATCGACTCCATGTTGGCCAGAGCCTGCACCGGTTCGCGCGTGTTGTAGATCGAGCTCCCGCTGGCCGCAGCGCTCTCGCCGCTCGTGGACAAGGCTATGGCTCGGGCCATCCGGTCCGCGTCCGCGCCGCCCGGGCTAAGCGCGCTTCGCATTTGCGCAACCGTGCGCCCGGCTTGGGTCCAGATTGTGTTCTGATCATTGTGCGCGGGCAGGGATATTTTTTGTCCCTCGGAGGATTCCTTCATGCCCGAGCGTACCAGCCCGTCGGCAATGCTCCACTCAAAGGTCGACATCTTGAGTTCCGCGCACGCCGCGCGCACCAGGCTAATGGCATGCATCTCCTCCGACGTCTCCATCACGATGATGGGCGTTGACGAGTTGATGAGTACCTTGAGCCGATCGAGTCCGTCTGTCATGAGTGGAAACAAGTCATTGTTTACTTTGATCGCTCGTGGTGGATCCTTCGTTGTCGACGGCGTCATCCGGAAGCCCCGCGCTTTTTCCAGCGGGGCGAGGGACCTCTCCTTGACGCGGATTTCGCTTCCCCGCGAGATCCCTTCGACTTCGCTCAGGGCAGGCTCTTCCCTCCGCCTGAAGAACGGCTCCGGTCAGGATGACGCCGACAGACGCCGCCGAAGGTTTGACCCCCTCCCAAGCGCTCCCCTATAATAAGTAATTCGGACACACCCCGAATATCTCTCTGAACACACGAAGGTAACGAACCAGCTATGGCAAATCATCTTTCGGCGCTCAAGCGCGCCCGCCAGACCACCAGGCGCACGGCCACCAACCGCGCCAACACCTCCAGCCTGCGCACCCAGCTGCGCGTCCTGCGCGAGACCATCGAAAAAGGCGACAAGGCCGCCGCCGAACAGACTTACCGCCAGACCGTCTCCGCTCTCGACAAAGCCATCCAGAAAGGCACGCTGCACGGGAACACCGCCTCGCGCTACAAATCCCGCCTGGGCAAGCGCGTCACGGCGATGAAGTAGGCTGTCAGCTCTCCAGAGAATCACACCGGCAACTGATCCTGCATCCACCCCGGCGTTTCAGGTTTGGCTTCGCTGGTCAGGTCCATCACGAGCCGTTCCAGCACCATGCGCTTGCTGACGGGGTTCGAGCGCAGAGCCAGGTCGGCCTTGGCCACCAGGCGGATCGCGCGCGTCAGTTCACGGCGGGATTTGTAGCGGCGGGCCTGCTTGATGATGTCGTCGGCGGCGAACGGGGGCACGCGAAAGCCCTGCCACAGAGCGGCCCACAGCATGCGCTGGTCGCGAACGTTGCGCTCCAGAATCACCAGCATCTGGCGAAACGTTTTCGCCAGCATGTAGATGTGCCCGATGGCCGCTTCCTCGCCGTCGCCGGACAGCAGGATCGCATCCAGAACTTCCAGCGCGCGCACGCGCTCCTTGGCGGAGATGGCGTCGGTCAACTCATAGAGCGAGCGCTGCTTGGCCGCCAGCACCATGGTTTCCACGTCGCCCAGCGTGATGCGCTTCTTTTCCCCAACATAGAGAATCAGCTTCTCCAGTTCGTTGGAGATCATCATCATGTCTCCGCCCAGCGCGTCGACCAGCTCGCGGGCGCCGTCGGCGTCGATCTTTACTCCTACTTCGCGACCGGCACAGTAATCCGAAATCCAGCGGACCGCTTCGCCCTCTTCCACCCGCGCCAGTTCCACGATGCCGCAGTACTGGCCCATGGTTTCGCGGATGCGCTGGTAGCGCTCCTTGTCCTGCAGCTCCATGCGGCGCACGTCGGCGGGAATGCTGATGTGGTCGGCGACGAAAATCGATCATCGCGTCGGGATTCGGATTCTTGCAGTAGTCTTCGATGGCGGCCAGCTTCTCGTCATTCGATCCGCGGCCGAAAAGATTCTTCACGCCGCGCACGAAGAAAACCTGAAAGGGCGCCATCAGGGAAGGCGTGCGGGCGCGGTCGAGAACTTCCGCCAAATCATTTTCGCTGAGGTCGAACTCAAAGAAACCGAAGTCCCGCAGATCGGCTGGGACCAGGTGTTCCAGAATCGCATCGCGAAAGCGCTTGCGGAAAAAAGCCTCATCGCCCACAAATACATAGGCCGCGCGCAGCTTGCGCGATTCCAGCTCGCTGACAAAGCGCTCGGCTTGGGCGAAGGCTCGCATGTTAGAAGGCAGTCGTTGGTCCTTAGTCATTCGTCGTCAGGGGTTTATCCTCGTCGTTGGGCGCGGCAGCGTTTACGCTAACAACCAACGACCAGCGACCAACGACCGTTCGAGCAACTGTAACATCTAGAACCCCTCCAGAATGTTAGAGACCAGGGTGCGCGCGAAATCCTGTGACAGGCGGCGGAAGGCGGGGGAATCTTCCTCAAAAAAACTGGTTAGATCCTGCGAAACTTCGTATTGCTCGCGGAACAGGTACGCTGGATTTTGATATAGCACCTTGCCATTACGGTCGGTGAGCGTAACTTTCATGCTGACAACGACCATGATGCTGGCTGCCTGCCCGGTCGAAGTGTCGTAGGTGAGCGGAGAAGCGGTCGTGGAAAGGACGGTCCCGCGCAAGGTGGCATCCGCGTCTTCGCGCGCGTCGCTAAGTATGCGGTAGTGAGTGCGGGTGGTGAATTCACGAACCACCGAGGCGGTTAGCATCTGCTCGATGCGGTAGGTGAGCGTCTCATTCTTAAAGGCCGGCACGGCAATGGTCTTGATGTTCTCCGGAAGCTGCACGACGTGACCTGCGGTGTGATAACCGCATCCCGCAGCTAGAAACAAAAAGAAAAGTGACAATACGAGCAGGGCTGGGGCCAGCTGGCGCGCCGCCGGCGTCTTCACTGAATCTTCCCCGTCGGGCGGGTGGCCATCATGCTCTCTGCGCATTCCACCGCAGTCAGAGCCGAGATTCGAAGATTATCCGCGGCCGCCCACAACCAGACGCCGATCGGCTGCGCGGGATCGATCTTGACCGAGATCTGGATGTCCGGCTGTCCCGCGGAACTCACATTGCTCGGCGAATCCTCTTCCGCGCCGGGAATCGCCACGTGGTCGCCAGCCAAGGCCTGTGACAAAGTCTGCACATCCACGGGGCGGTCCAACTCCACAAATACAGCTATGGCATGACCGTGGAAAACGGGAGCCTGCAGCAACAGGAGCGAAGGCTGCGGAACCTCGGCGCCGGCAATTTTCTGATAGTGGCGGAGGATACGGCCCTCGACGGAATCGAGCGCGGGCTGCGACTTCTGGCCGTAGCGCGCCACCATGTTGAAGGCGACCTGCGCGTCGAAGACGTCTTTCGGCAGAGGCTGAAAGGAGAGCAGGTTTACCGTCTGCTGGTGCAGTTCGTCCATGCCGCGTTGGCCGTGCTCCGAGGCAGGTTCAAAAATCGTGGCTACCGCGCGCCGGATCGCGCTCGCTTTCCGGACTCGCAACAGAAGCAGCGCCAGCGTCACCGCGACCGGGTGCGCAGTCACACACGGACCCGGTTGGAGTTCGGGGGCCGGAATTTGTCCGCGCTCCCGCTCCACCCACAGCGACCGCACGCTGGCTCCGTGCTCATTTTCCAAAGCGGCTGAGAGATCGATGATGGCGGTGCCGGCATCGCGAGCATCTTTCCAGTTCTTGCGCGTGACGTCTGGATCGGAGGCAAAAAAAGTGAAGTCCACATTTTCAAACTGGTCAGCGCGCACTCGCTGGATAAAGCTGATCTCGTCGCCCATGGCCTCGAGCTGGCCCATGGACTCGTCGTCATCGAGCAGGCGAATATCGGCGGCTGGGAAATTTCGCTCGTTCAGCATCTCGGCGACTTCCTTCCCTTTGAGCGAGGCAGCTCCCACGATCGCCGCCCGGTAGAGATTTCCGCGAGCCGCGAGGGGATGCGTCGGAGACGGCGACTTGACGGAGTCACTCATGAGGCCTGCGAAGCCTCCTTGTAGGGCGGTGGAGGGCGGTTACTCCGGCGACGGAATATCCATTGCACGCGCCAGAAGACGCCAGAGATCATGTAGACCAGGGCGATGACAAAAAGCATTAGGCGCGAGAAGAACCAGATCGAGGCAAAAAGCGCGGCCAGAAAAAGAATCAGGCGAAAAGGATGGCGCGAGCGGAAGTCGATGTCTTTGAAACTATAGAAGCGCCACGTGCTCACCATCAGATAGCCGACAGTAGTGACCATCGCAACCCAAGTCAATGCCGTGTACCACGACACCAGAGGATCCCCGGCTGCGAAGTGAACCACAGCGGCAATCACACCCGCGCCGGCTGGGATGGGCATGCCGACGAAATACTTCTTCCCCGGGCGGCCCGGATTCGAGGGCTGCGGGTTGCTCGTGATGTTGAACCGCGCCAGGCGGCTCGCGCCGGCAATCAGGAAAAGAAAGCTGGCGATAGCACCCAGCTGGGTCAGCTTAATGTGCCAATTATGGTGCCAATCGGTTAGCAGGACGGGCGGCATCAAGTAAAAACCCCACGTCCAGGCCAACAGGGCCGGAGCTACACCAAAGGTAATCGCGTCTGCCAGAGAATCTAGTTCCTTGCCGAAGTCGCTGCTGGTCCCCGTCATGCGCGCGATGCGTCCATCGAGCCCGTCAAAAAGCACTGCGAAACCAATCGCTTTTGCCGCATTGTCGAGGTGCCAATAATCGGTGAGCGTGGCATGCATCGCTTCCAGAATTGCGTAATAGCCCAACGCCATGTTCGCGGTCGTGAACAACGAAGGCAGAATGTACATTCCCTTGCTGTGCCGGCCGCGCGGTTTGGGGGCAGTTTGATCCATCACTGCGCTCTCTCTTTGGCAGAAGCGCTGCCCGCGGCCGTCAACGCAACCTGCGGTTGCAGGTAAGCCAAGATGTCGGCGCCGCCTTTGACGCGGTCGCCGACCTTCACGTTCATACGAGCCGAGGCATCGAGCAAGACGTCTACGCGAGATCCGAACTTGATCAGTCCCACGCGCTGGCCGCGCTCCAGGCGATCTCCGACCTTCGGATAGAATACAATTCGCCGCGCCAGCAGGCCGGCGATCTGCTTGAATACGACCCTCTGGCCATCGCCTTCGACGGTCACGATATTCTGCTCGTTTTGCTCGGCGGAGACCGTGTTCATGGCATTCAGAAACTGGCCGCGCTGGTAGCGCACATCGCGAACCACGCCCGCGATCGGCGATCGATTTACGTGCACATCAAACACGTTGAGGAAAATGCTGACCCGCATCTGACGCTCATTTCCGACCGTCACAATCGAAACATCGGTGACCTTGCCGTCCCCGGGCGAAACGACCGCGCCGGCATCCTGCGGAATAGCGCGCTCGGGATCGCGAAAGAACCACAGAAAGAAAATCGCCAGCAGGCAGGGGATGATCGCCCAAGCTGGATGGGTCAGCCAGCCCAGCAGAAAGGCAGCGCCGATGAGGGCCAACGCATAGAAGTAGCCGTCACGAACCATGGGAAGGTTCAATTATAGCCGTGAGCAGTATGGGAAGACCGATCATGGGCCGTTGACCTGTAAGTACAAATAAAAAAAGGCGCTTTCAAGCGCCGTGTGCAAGATGCATTGATCCCAGAACGGTCGAAGCCGCTTGGAGGTTCGCCAGAATTTAGGCTACGTTAACGCCGTAGTGCTGCCGATACTGGCGCTCAATGGACTCCATCTGGTCCTTCAGGCGCAGTTTCAGCTTCTTGAGCCGGACTTCTTCCAGCTTTTCGTCTTCGCTGAGATAACGTTTTTGGGTGAGTGAATCAAGACGTTTTGCATACTGCGTGTGCTCCTGAGCCAATCTGCGGAATTCCTCGTGATTGGTCAGGAGTTGGTCTCTCGAAGTCAGCATCCAGCAGACCTCCAAACCGGGATATGAGGTCAGGCTAGCACAGCCCAAAAATGGGTTCAATGCCAAAAAAGTGGTGCAATCTCAGTCTGAGAACACATTTAGTCAAGAGTCTTGCGATACAAGATGGCATCTTCCAAGGGACTTGTGTAGTAGGACTTGCGACGGCCGGTCTGCTCGAAACCAGCCTTTTCGTAGAGAGTTCGCGCAGCTCGGTTCGAGTCGCGGACCTCAAGAAACACGGCAGTGCTGCTTGTCTCTCTGGCAGCCGCTAACAGAGCATTCAAAAGCTGTTTCCCGAGGCCCTTCCGGCGAGCCGTGGAGCCACAACGATGTTTTCCAATTCCCATTCGGGGCCCAGATGCTGGGCGATTAAGAATCCTAGCAATGCCGAACCCGCGTCCGCGCCAGATTTGAGACGCGGTTGACCTGGGTGGCGCTGCCTGCGCCACCAGCAGAGCCTTGGCGAGCTTTCGCGACTGGAACAGCTGGCGGTATTGCCCCTCCGTCCAGTGTGCGGCAGTCGCACATTGCCGTTCCAGGCGTTGATGTGTAGGAATGTCAGCCACGGTTGCGAGGCGGATATGCACGTGTCTTCGGAAGTCAGACTTTCGGTTGTTCAAGCTAAGCTAGTAGCTAGAAGCTAGTGGCTTGGTTTCACAAACATCTCAGCGTCCGAGCGTCGCATGTAGTTCGCTTCCAACTGCTCGGGGGAGACAGCTTCTCCCGCCTGCAACTTGCGCAATCCCAATCGTGCGATCCTCTCCGGCGCTCGGAGCCTCGACCGTGAAAACCGAAAGCCCGGCTTGCCGCGCCACCGCAGCCCAGGTCGGGTCCGGAGTGATGAGCGTCGATTCTCGCGCTGCGGATAAGAACTCGGCTTTCGACAGCAGTTGCTCCCGCAGAACCTGCACAGACCCGCCGGCAATCTCGTACGCCCCGAAATACAAATCGCCGCGCCCGGCATCCAGGAGCTGCCGCAATTTTGCCTTGGGCGCGACTGGCGATTGCGACCACCTCCAGCAGCGACACGGCCACGATGGGCTTCTTCAGAATCTCCGCCAGCGCCTTGATCGCGGCCAGCCCCACGCGCAGACCAGTAAACGAGCCGGGGCCGGAGACCACGATGAAGGCGTCGATGTCGGTCTTGCTCAGACCGTGCTTGGCCAGCAGCGCGGCGATCTGCGGCACCAGTTGCGCCGAAAACATACCCCCGGCCAGAGGCGCAACTTCGATCACCTCAACATCGTTCAGCTCGCGTTCATCCGCACGCGCCAGTACGACGCTGCCCTGCTTGCCGGAAGTGTCGGTGACGAGAAGCAGCATTTAGATTTTTTTTATCCGCTGAAATCTGAAGATTGACGAATCCTTGTCATCCCGAGAGAAACGAGGGATCCAGGTCTTTGCCTCGATTGCCGGTGCTGGCAAACACCTGGGTCCCTCGCTTCGCTCGGGATGACAATCGGTGTTTTTAGCTCTGCACCAGTTCCAGCAGCACCCCGCCGGTGCTGGAGGGATGCACAAACACGTACTTGTGCCCGCCCGCGCCATCTTTGATTTCTTCCGACACCAGGCGCACGCCATCTTTTTTCAACCGCGCGACGGCCGCCGCCAGGTCCGGCACTTTCAAACACACATGGTGCAGTCCCTCGCCGCGTTTGGCAATGAACTTTGCGATCGTCGAATTCTCCGACGTCGCTTCCAGCAGCTCCAGCCGGCTCTCTCCCACCGGCACCATCACCAGCCGCACCTGTTCTTGCTCTACCGTTTCTTCCGGCGAAACATTGAGGCCGAGCTTTTCATAAATCGCCTTGGCCGCCGCCAGCGACTTCACCGCGATTCCGAGATGATCGATCTGGAACATTGAAATTTCCATTCCTGCTCGCGTAGCGGCGGACGCATTCGTCCGCCCGGGCACAAACTGGCCCCTGAAGGCAAACCAAACCGCCCCGGACGAATGCGTCCGGCCCTACGTGTTTCTTGCCTTCACGACGATCTCTTCCACCAGCGTATACGGATCCCGTTTATGCTCGGCGACTTCCGCCGCCAACCGTGCCATGTTTCCGTTGTCAAGTTGCGCCCGCGCTTTTTCGAGCATAGCATCGCGCAGCATCTCCACCAGCCGCTCCTGCCAGTTCTGCACACTCTTTTTCAGCGCCAGGTTTTCTTTCTGCAGATACGTCTCATAGCTCGCGATTGCCGCCGCCAGGTCTTCGACTCCAGTGCCGTCGCTCGCAACGGTCTTCACGATCGGCGGCGTCCATCCATCGTGCCGCACAGCCAGCGACTGCAGGGCGCGAATCTCGCGCTCCACGCGCTCGGCGCCTTCGCGGTCGCTTTTGTTGATCACGAAGATGTCGGCGATCTCCATGATTCCCGCCTTGATGGTCTGTACATCATCGCCCATGCCTGGCACGAGAATCACGACGGTGATATCCGCCAGCCGCACGATATCGATTTCGTCCTGCCCGACGCCCACCGTCTCGACCAGAATAAGGTCGCGCCCCGAAGCATCGAGCACAGTCGTCACGTCGGCCGTGGTGCGCGCCAGGCCGCCCAGCGATCCGCGCGTCGCCATGCTGCGAATGTAAATTCCCGGGTCGGCGAAATGTTCCTGCATGCGGATGCGGTCGCCGAGAATCGCCCCGCCAGTGTAAGGACTGGTGGGGTCCACCGCGACAATTCCCACACTCTGATTCTGTTTGCGATAGAACCGCGCCAGGTGGTCGACCAGCGTGCTCTTCCCCGCCCCCGGCGCGCCCGTCATCCCAATCACGCGAGCCCGCCCGCTGTGCGGAAACAACGCCTTCAGCAGATCGGACCATCCTGGCGCGCGATTCTCCACCACGGAAATGGCACGCGCCAGCGTCCGCACGTCTCCCGAGCGCAGCGGCTCGATCCAGGCCTGAATATTCGGCGCCTGGATATTCAATGACTGGATCTCGTGATTCAAACCAGCTGTGTCCAAGCGAACAGTGTAAAGCAGGACCAGAGTCTGCGAAACAGCGCACTCGCGTTGGGCCGTTGTGACCGGATGACTAATACCTCACGGCGTTGCAACCGGGGCAGGACCACCGCGTTCCTGCACCGGCAACCAACGGCGTCGAGCAAAATGGGCAGACCGCATCCGCGGTGGGCGGGATCCCTGCAAGTCTTTCGCGCAGAGACGGCTCCCTCGGAGCACGAAGCAAATAAATGAAGAGCAGGATTGCCGCCGCCGGTGCGGCGATTCGGAGAATCCAACCGCCCACGCCAAGATCCGCGCTGGTAAAGACTTCCCAGAGGATAACTGAAACGGCGACCAGGCACAGCAATCCAGCCCATAGAAAGGAACGGCGAGTCTTCGGGTCTGTGTGAGGATCATTTCCGCACACAGTGCATTTCCAGTGTTTCCAAAAACCCACGGGCAAGATCGGGATCCAGTAGATGTGACCCACATCGAAAGTCCGGACAGCGATGGAGCGGCGCGGCGCCTGGCACGAAAGGCAGTAGTCATCCCGAAACGCAACGCGCTTTGGCCGGAAATGGTAGGCGCCATGAACGATGAACATAGTGATTCGTCAGACCGTCGACAAACGCAGACTGGCTGCCCGGTTACCTCCATCCCAAGCATTGGTTGGCTCCCATTCTGCCATGCGCAGAACGCCACCATACGTCCTTCGAGTTGAAAATCTGGATAGAGATCGGGTTTCGCGGCTGAAGCACGAATGTCAACCTATGTGAAACGGTCGGCGCGAATGCAAGTTCCAGACGCGCTGAATATTCAGGAGTGTTGCCCGCCTCTGGCGTCCCTTGTACAGTGAAGCCAGTTCTCCCCGGAAAGATCAGGCCACGCGCTTGAAAAGCGATTTACTGTCCGCGACCAAGGTCTCCACGGCATCATGGCCGGGATGGCTCCTGCTCCTGATTCTTCCGGCAAGCACGATTTTCTTCCGCAACCGCATGCCGGCGTGGCTCTTCATGTGGGCGCTGTCTTTCGCGATCTTTCTCGGACTCAAGTGGGTCACGTGGTGGCGAGCTCGGGACTGCGTTCCGCACAGTCCGTGGCGTTCGCTGGCCTACATTGCAGCGTGGCCGGGCATGGATGGGGAAACCTTCCTCGATTCGCGAAGGCAGGCGCCCGCCCCTCAGTATCGGGAATGGCTTTGGGCAAGTCTGAAGACATGTTTTGGATTGTTGCTGCTTTGGTACGCCGCCCGAAAAGTTGCTCCGCAACAGCCCCTGATTGAAGGCTGGATCGGCCTTTTCGGCCTTGTCTTGTTTCTGCATTTCGGCAGCTTCCATCTGATCGCTTTATTTTGGCAGGCAATAGGTATCGACGCGGAGCCAATCATGTCGAAGCCCATTCTGTCGAAGTCTCTCAGCGAGTTCTGGGGCAAACGCTGGAATCTTGGCTTTCGCCAACTAGCTCACGATCTGATCTTCCGTCCGCTTCACAAGCGCACCGGCGTGGCCGCGGCCGGGATGCTGGTGTTTGTGGTTTCGGGGCTCATTCACGACCTGGTGATTTCGATGCCCGCCCGGGGAGGATATGGGCTACCGACTGCCTACTTCACGCTACAAGGGCTCGGTGTGACCCTGGAGCGATCTGGCTTGGGCAGGTCGCTTCGTTTGCAGCGGGGACCAATCGCCTGGATCTTCATGTTTATCGTGATTGCCGCTCCTGCGTTCTGGCTTTTCCATCCTCCGTTTGTGCGGCGCGTAATTATTCCATTCATGCATGCCATTCACGCCCTATGACAAATTCCCTCGCAGAACGATACTTCGATCTCATCCTTTGGCTGGCTGGTGCAGGTCACTTCGTCATCCTGCTGGCTAGCTTCCAGGTGCCTCACCGCTTGCGGTGGAAGCAGGACCTGGCTCAGCTCATGCCGTTCAACCGCAAGCTGCTGTGGGTGCAGGGTGGGTTCACAGTCCTGACCATCATTGCATTTGGCACGCTAACGCTCGCGCTACACAGGGAAATGCTTCGGGGCGACCGCGCGGCGATGGGGCTGGTCTGCTTTATCGGAAGTTACTGGACGGCCCGCATTCTTGTCGATGCGTTCTATTTTTCGCATGAAGATTGGCCCCAGGGCAGGGAGTTCGTCATTGGCCACGTTCTGCTGACGTGCCTGTTCCTGTCCCTCGCTGCGGCCTATTGGGGATTGTTTGCGTGGCAGGTTTGGCTAAGGGCTAAGAGCTAAGAGCCAAAGGCCAAAAGCGCTAATCCTTCAACAACTGCCGCGCGATCACCAATCGCTGAATCTCGCTGGTCCCTTCGCCAATGGTGCACAGTTTCACGTCGCGGTAAAACTTCTCCGCCGGATAATCTTTGATGAAGCCGTATCCGCCGTGAATCTGCACCCCTTCGTTGGCGCACTTCACCGCCACTTCGCTGGCGTAGAGCTTCGCCATGGACGATTCCTGCGTGGTCTTCATGCCCACATCTTTCATTGACGCGGCGCGCATGGTGAGCAGCATGGCTGCGTCGATCTCGGTGGCCATGTCGGCCAGCTTCCACTGGATCGCCTGGAAATCGCTAATCGCCTTGCCGAATTGTCGGCGCTGTTTCGAATACTTCAGCGCGGCTTCATAGGCTCCCTCAGCCATGCCGAGCGACAGCGCCGCAATCGAGATGCGCCCGCCGTCGAGCACGCGCATGGCGTCGGGGAATCCCTGGCCCTCGCCGCCCAGCAGATTGTCCGCCGGAATTACGCAGTCTTCAAAGATCAACTCTGCCGTATCGCTGGCCCGGAGTCCCAGCTTGTTTTCTTTCTTGCCGGGACGAAATCCCTTGGTATCTTTTTCCACTACGAATGCCGAGAGTCCGTGCGTATGCGCGGCGCGATCGGTCACCGCGAGCACGACGATGACATCGGCGTAGTGACCGTTGGTGCAGAAGGTCTTGGTACCGTTCAGCACCCAGTTTTTGCCGCGGCGTACCGCCGTCATGCGCGCGCTGCCCGCGTCCGATCCCGACGAAGGCTCGGTCAGTCCCCAAGCTCCGATAAATTCCCCGGTCGCCAGTTTGCTGACGTATTTGATTTTCTGTGCCTCGTTCCCGGCTAGAAAAATATGGTTCGAACACAGCGACGTGTGTGCCGCCACGATGATTCCGACCGAACCGTCGACGCGCGAGAGTTCCTCAATCGCGGTCACATATTCCACATAGCCCATTCCCGCGCCGCCGTACTCGGCAGGAAAAATCATTCCCAGCAGGCCGAGCTTGCCCAGTTCTTTGATGGTTGCGAGGGGAAACTCGCAGGCCTCGTCCCACTTCATGACGTTGGGCTTGATCTCGCGCTCGGCAAACTCGCGGACACTTTTCTTCAACTGCAACTGCTCTTCGTTCAGTTGGAAATCCAAGCTTCCTCCGGCACACCTGAGCAACGCGACCGATCTCGCGGAAAAAGAGCGCTTCTTGCCCGATTTTGATTAGAACATAGCGCGAGAGCGGCGAAAAAGTTACCGCCGGAAAGAACACTGAGAAGCGCGATGAACCGCGTCGTTATTGGGGATTTCGCTTGTGGCCGCCATCGGCCCAACCGACCGGATGGTTTGGGAAATTGCAGCTGTGACGCTCTTTGCCCACTCCTATTAGCCCGTTCTCAAACCTCGGCGGAAAGGTCAGCCGGCGCAAGGAACGCCTGGAACACTTCGTTGGAAAGCAATCTCCCGCGGGGACTCAGTCGAATGAAATTGCCGTGATGTTCCATGAGTTTGGTTTTTACGAAACTCCGCGATCGCGGGACGCAGATTTTCGAGCGCAGGCTGGCCGAAGGTTGCGGCGATCTCTCTCAAATCTACGCCACAGTTCAAACGCAGCCCCAGGAAAAAAGCCTCCTCCAATGCCGCCGCACGCGAAACCGCGGTCTTCTGCAAGGGCGATCCCGCAACATATTTTTCGAGCACATCCGTTGTGGCAAAACGCACTGCTTCAGCATCCCCCGACTCGGAGAACAGCATGGAATGCGCATCCACCCCGAAGCCGAGATACGGCTGCCGCGTCCAGTACTTAAGGTTGTGCCGCGACTGCGAACCTGCTCGCGCGAAATTGGAAATTTCATATTGTGCAATGCCCGCAAGTTCCAACCGTTCACAGGCCGCGACATAAAAATCCGCAGTGGCCTCTTCGTCTGGTACGAAATGGGCGTGATACCGCGTTCCGCCCGCGATCACTTCACGGCCCAACCGGGAGTCCTCATCCACCTCGAGCATGTAAACGCTGACGTGCCAAGCCCCGGTTGCGAGCGCCTCACCTACCGACTCCCGCCAGGTTTCCGCGGTCTGGTGCGGAAGGCCCGCAATCAAATCGATATTGATATTCTTAATCCCCGCTGCGCGGAGGCGGGCGATGTCCTGCAGCACGGTCGAACGCTTATGCAATCGTCCAACCGCCGCCGCCTCGGCATCAACAAACGACTGCACGCCCAGACTAACGCGATTCACGCCGCACTCTAGCAGCGTCTCGACCACGCCTGGCGAAAGCGTCCCCGGCGCGCACTCAACCGTAACTTCGGCGTCCGATGTTACGGCGAATTGTTCCCGCACAGCCTCAAAGACACGTTGCAGTTGCCCTGCCTCGAGTACGGTCGGCGTACCCCCGCCTAAGTAGATCGAGTCCACTTCGGGCTCGATCAGCCCGCCCATCTCTTTCGCAATTTGCGGTGCGTTGGCTACGTCCGCACAAACGCGATCGACATAGCGCTCAAAAACAGCGCGCGAAAATACGTCCGACGCGAAGTTGCAATAGCTGCACTTCGTCCGGCAGAACGGGACCGAGATGTAGATGCCCAGGGCCATTCGACTGATTATCCCACCTTCAAACCTTTTGCCTCCTACCTGGCGCTGCAGCTATCTATTTAAGGTACCCTGTTAGGGGAGCTATTGGCGCCCGCTCGCCCGCCCGAGAAGCTTTGCTCAAGAAACAATGGCCCACGAAGAGGAAGTACTAGGCAAAGCATATGACAGCCGCCTGATGCGGCGGCTGCTCACCTACCTGCGTCCCTACCGCTGGCAGGTGGCGATTGCCATTGTCTCCATTATCTTCAAATCTTTCTGCGATGTGCTGGGGCCCTATCTGGTAAAAGTGGCCGTGGACCGGTACCTTGCGCCGGTCAAGGGCGCAGCTTCCGGCCTGTGGAACTGGCTCAGCCCGCGTCCGCTACACGGGATCGCACAAATTTCCGCAATCTATTTCGGCCTGCTGCTTCTTACCTTCGTCTTCGAGTTCCTGCAGACTTACTTCATGCAATGGACCGGACAAAAAGTGATGTTCGACCTGCGCAGCCAGATTTTTCGCCATCTGCAGCGCATGCACGTCGCTTTTTACGATAAGAATCCGGTCGGCCGCCTGGTCACTCGCGTCACTACTGACGTGGATGCCTTAAACGAAATGTTCACTTCCGGCGTGGTTTCCATCTTTGAAGACCTCTTCGTCTTAGTGGGAATTCTGGGCATCATGCTATGCATGAACTGGAAGCTCGCGCTGATTACGTTCGCGGTTCTGCCGTTCATCGTTGTCGCCACCAAAATTTTCCGCGACAGGGTGCGCGATTCTTACCGCCGCATACGCACCGCCATCGCCCGCATCAACTCGTATCTGCAGGAACACGTCAGCGGCATGGTCGTGCTGCAGCTTTTCAACCGCGAGCGCAAAGCTTACCAGCGCTTCTCGGAAATTAATCGCAGCCACATGGACGCGTTCAAGGACGCGATCATGGCCTATTCTGTCTACTATCCTGTGGTCGATTTCTTTTCCGCGGTCGCGATCGCCTGCGTCATCTGGTTCGGTGGCCAGGACGTAATGCGCGGCATCGTCGCCAGCAGCGTTTCCATCGAATTCAGCCGTCATTCGCTCATATCGTTTCATCTGGTCGCCAGCGCGGCATCTCTCGGTGTGCTGATCGCGTTCACGCAGTACGCGCAGCGCTTCTTCCGCCCCATCATGGACTTCAGCGAGAAGTACAATATTCTCCAGTCCGCGATGGCCGCCAGCGAACGCATTTTCAAGTTGCTGGATACGCCGGTCGACATCGTTTCTCCAGCAGTAACGAAGAAGCCCCAAGGCCCTGGCAGAATCGAGTTCGACCACGTCTGGTTCGCCTATCGCGATATGCCGGCAACGGGCGATGCTCCTCTGGGGACGGATCGTGTGGGGACGGGTCTCAGACCCATCCAGGCCGAGCACAGCTCGGCTGGCCCTTTGCCGGAGAACGGCAGTGCAGTCACCCCCGACTGGGTCCTCCGCGACGTTACCTTCGCCATCGAACCCGGAGAAACTGTGGCCGTAGTCGGCCACACCGGCGCCGGCAAAACCACACTCATCTCGCTGCTGCTGCGCTTCTACGATGTCCAGAAAGGCGCCGTCCGCATCGATGGCGTTGACGTTAAAGAGATGGATCTCGCCGACCTGCGCAGCCGCTTCGGCGTGGTTCTGCAAGACCCGTTTCTCTTCACCGGAACGATCGGCGGCAATATCCGTCTGGGCACGGACCGCATTCAGGACGAGCACGTCGCCAAGGCCGCCGAAGATGTGAACCTCGGTGACTTCATCCGCGCCCTGCCCAACGGCTTCAACGAAGAAGTCCGCGAGCGCGGATCGACCTTGTCGACCGGCCAGAAGCAACTCATCTCTTTTGCCCGGGCCCTGGCCCACGAGCCAAAAATTCTGATCCTCGACGAAGCCACCTCGAGCGTGGACACCGAAACCGAATTCAAAGTGCGCGACGCCCTCGCCCGCATGGTCGAAGGCCGCACCTCGCTCATCATCGCCCACCGCCTCTCCACCGTGCAGCGAGCCGACAAGATCATCGTCATGCACAAAGGCCAGCTCCGCGAAATGGGCACGCACCAGGAATTGCTGGCCCAGCGCGGCATTTACTTCAAACTGTATCAACTGCAATATAAAGATCAGGAGTTGAACGTGGCGCGGGCGCCCTCGCCCGCGAATGCGGAAATCACCGCCAGCGCGGATGATTAGTGAGCTCAGACGCCTCGACGAGAATATGTTTCAGTCTAAACGAGTCTTCCTTTCTGCTGAGTGGCGGGATCTCGTCATGTTGAACTATGTTGTTGAGCCGAATCTGCTGAGCGGGTACGTTCCGCCCGGCACACAGCTAGACTCGTTCGAGGGAAAAACATACGTCAGCCTTGTGGGCTTCCGATTCTGTCGTACCAAGATGCTTGGGCTTTTCCCGGTGCCGTTTCATGCCAATTTCGATGAAGTGAACTTACGCTTCTACGTCCGGCGAAAAGAGGCCAGCGAAGACCGAAGAGGAGTTGTTTTCATTGCGGAGGTAGTGCGCCGACGCGCGATTGCGAAAATCGCTCGCGTTCTGTACGGCGAGAACTACACTTCCCTACCGATGAGACACAAGATTGATACGAGCGACGGCAGGAAGACAGCCGAATATGAATGGCAGGTCGACGGCAAATGGTGCAAACTCTCGGCTCAAATCGATGGCCTTCCAACACATCCTCAAGAGGGAAGTTTGGAACAGTTCAGCACCGAGCATTATTGGGGCTATTCGGCTCAACGATCTAGCGGATGCCTTGAATACCATGTCTCACATGTTCCGTGGCAGGTTTGGAAGACGACTGCGGCAGCATTCGAGGGCGATGCCAGCGCTCTTTACGGAACTGAACTTGGGGCAGTAATTCAACGGCCGCCGGACAGTGCTTTCGTAGCTGAGGGCTCGCCCGTCATCGTGTTCAAAGGCAAGCGAATCCGATGAACTTGGCAGACTACAAATCACAATCCGCTATCCCTCGTGAGGGATGGATACTTTACGATGGCGCTTGCGGGTTTTGCTTCCGCTGGGTTCACTTCTGGAAAAATGTGGTTGAGGCGAGGGGTTTCGCGATTAAAGACCTGCAGTCCGCCTTTGCCGACGGCACCTTGCGAATCCCGGAAGAGAATTTGATGGACGATATTCGAGTCTTGACCCGCGATGGAAGATCGGAATCTGGCGCCAATGCATACCTCTTCGTGTCGCGGCGAATCTGGTGGGCGTGGCCTTTTTACGCAATCTTTCGTTTGCCCGGTTTTAATTGGCTGCTTTGGCGCGGTTATCGCTGGTTCAATCGAAATCGACACCGCATTTCCCGCCACTGTCCGCTGCCGCAGCACGAAGTTGATCCGGGCGTTGCGAACGATGTTAATGAACATCTCTAGTTGCATCGCGGCTTTACAATGCTCTCTTGCGCATCCTGATCTCAGCCGGCGAAGCTTCGGGGGAAATGTATGGGGCGCAGCTTATTGAGGCGCTGCGCCGGTCTGCGGAGGGAACAACTGCCGAGCGAAAGACTGCGGAGCTTCGCTCCTGGACGGGCGGGGCGCCCGTCCCCACACAAGCATCTCGGCCCACATCGACTTCGCGGCTCGAATTTTTCGGGGTCGGCGGAGACCGCATGCGCGCCGCTGGCTGCGACACGGTCGTGGATGCCAAAGATCTCTCGGTCGTCGGCATCACCGAAATTCTCAGCCATCTGCCGAAAATCTATGGGCTCTACCGGCACTTGATCCGCGAGGCCGACAGGCGCAAGCCCGATCTCGCCATCGTCATCGATTCCCCAGCATTCAATTGGCGGGTGTCCCGGCAGATGAAGAAACGCGGCATTCCCACGGTGTATTACGTCGCGCCGCAGTTCTGGGCATGGCGACAGGGGCGCGTGCGGCTCTTGCGCGACTACATTGACAAGGCTCTCGTGATCTTTCCCTTCGAAGAGCAGTTTTATCGCGAACGTGGCGTGGACGCGACCTTCGTCGGCCATCCGCTGGCGGAATTGCCGCAGCCGACGATTGAGCGCAGCGACTATGCGGCACAGATTTCATCTGGACCCCGCCAAGCAGTGGATTACCCTGATGCCCGGCAGCCGCGTTAAGGAAGTCCGCATGAACCTGCCGACGATTCTCGAATCGGCGGTGCTGCTTGGGTCAGACTATGAATTTCTGCTTCCGGTCGCTCCCACGCTTGACCGAAATTTCCTGCACGACTCTCATCGGCGACAGGAGAATTACCCTTGTGCCCGACGCTCTGCCAGCCCTCTGCCACTCACGCGCAGGCATTGTGGCCAGCGGCACGGCCACGGTTGAAGCCGCGATGATGAACACACCCTTCGTGATGGTTTACCGCGTTTCGCCGCTCACCTATCTGCTGGGCAAGCCTCGGGTTAAGGTACCGCACTTTGCCATGGTCAATCTGATCGCCGGGGAGCAAGTTGTCCCGGAACTGGTGCAACACGACTTCACTGCCGGCAACGTGGTCGCCCGGCTGCATGAAATCCTGCCCGACGGCTCCCCTCGAGAGCGAATGCTGAAAGGTCTGGCCCAAGTGAAAGCGCGTCTTCACGTTACGCAGGGTGCTTCGGCGGCCACGCAGCATCCGGCCGACCGGGCCGCCGAAATCATCCTGCCCTTTCTGGACCTTGGTTCTAAGAGCTAAGAGCTAGAAGCTAAAAGCTAGAAGCTAGAAGCTGCCTCTAAACCTTGTGCTCCCAGCATCTTTTGCGGGAGAATCTTCATCATAGGAAATGGGTTATCATTTCCTGGAGACTCTCCTGAATGTGGATTCACCCGCGGCGCGCTCTTAGCGTCCTTACGAGTTCCCTGACTCTGGCGTTGGCAGTTCCGCTCGCGCTCCCCTCGTGGGCGGCGGAGAAGGCGCGCCTGCGAGTGGACGACTACCAGATCGAGGCTGAGCTCGACCCGCATCTCCATCAAATTACGGCTCGTGCCAGGGTCAAATTCACAGCCCTGCAGGATCTCAGCGTCGCCGTCTTCGAATTGCACAATGACCTGCGAGTCACCAAGGTTCTCGACGAAAAGAACCAGCCCCTTTCTGCCGAGCGCGTGACCCAGGATTCTACCGTGCGGGTGCCGCTGCCCGCAGGCTTGTCCAGGGACGCCTCCACGACGCTGACTTTCGAATATGACGGGACGCTTGAAAACGCCGACAACAGTCCGGTGCCGGGTCTCAAGTTGGCTTATATCGGCGATGACACCAGCTTTCTGCTCTATGCTGGACGGTGGTTTCCAGTCAGCGGCTATGGCCTCAATCGTTTCACATCGACCATCAGCGTGACGGTTCCTGCCCACATGCTGGTGATCGGCAGCGGTCAATCCAGCGTCACTGATGCTGCGGCTTCGAAAAAGCCCAATGCCAGCGTCCTCCCTACCAAGACTTTCAAGTTCGTCTCCAACAAACCTAGCTTCCCCGGTACCATCGTTGCCGGAGTTTTTGCGCCGGAGTATAAGAGCGACGAAGCCGGCCTGGACCTGCACGTTTTCTTCAAACCCACGCATCAGAGTCTCGCTCCGACTTATACAACGACTGCGGTGCAAGAGTTCAGTTATTTCATTACTCTTTACGGCCTGCCGCCCTCACAGAAGCTCAACGTCGTGGAATTGCCCGCAGACACGCTGCCTTACCTCTGGGCGCCGGAAATAGCCGGCCTGGCCGGGCCTTCCATCACAGAGAAGACGAACTATCGCCTGCTGGCCGATGCCATTGCTCACGAGTGGTGGGGCGTCTCGGTCAGTCCCGCGACCAAGGACGACTGGTGGCTGAGTGATGGCTTCTCCCGCTATTCGGAAGCGATGTATGTGGAGAACGCCGCCGGAGCCGCGGGCTTGGAGGAAGCGGTGAAGGATATGTCGGTCGGCGCCCTGGCCTACGATACCGTGCCGCTCTCCAGCGCCAGCAAGCTCGACATCTTCTCCACTGAATTCCAGTCGCTGGCCACCGACAAGGGCGCGATGATCCTGCACATGCTGCGCTGGGTGCTGGGCGAGGACAAGTACAACAAGACGATGCGCGAATTTGCCGCAGAGTATGCCGGGAAATCGGCGACCACGGACGACTTTCGTGCGGTCGCAGAAAAAAATTATGGCGAGCAGCTCACCTGGTTCTTCTCCCAGTGGCTCGATTCCACTGGCGCCCCGGAGTTCAAGGAGAAGTACACAACTTACCGGCTCGGCGGCAATTTTGCCAAGGAATCGAAGGCCCAGCAAGAACGAGCTCCCGGGATTCCGGGTGACCGGCGAAATTTCTCAGGACCTCGATCTTTTCCGCATGCCGGTGGACTTGCGGATTGATACCGATGGCAAGACGGAAAATCAGCGTGTGGAGGTGGTCGGCACGAATTCGCCTTTTTCAATTGAGACCTTCGGCCGCCCGCGCCGCATCTCCGTCGATCCCGACCACCATGTGCTCACCAACTCCAGCGATGTGAAGTTGCGCGCTTCCATTCTGCGTGGGCAGGCGATGCAGCAACAGGGAGATTTGACGGGTGCGCTGCTGGAGTTCAACAAGGCCCTCGACCTCAACAAGAACAGTTCTCTCGCTCACTATCGCATCGCCGAAGTCTTCTTCCTGCAGCGAAATTATCAGTCCTCGGCCAACGCATATCGCGAGGGCATCAACGGGGACGGTGAGCCGCGCTGGACCGAAGTCTGGAGCCGCATCCAGCTCGGTAAGATTTTCGACATCACGGGCCAGCGCGAACGCGCCGTCAACGAATACCGCCAGGCCCTGCAGACCAATGACAATACTTTCGGCGCACTCGAAGAAGCCCGCAAATATCTGCAAAAAGCCTACGAGCGGCCCAAGGAAAAGGCCAGCCAATAAGAAACCGGCCAGCGTTTTCGTCACAGAGAGCACTGCTCACGTAGCGACAGCCGCCTCGGCTGTCCGCAAAACAACAGTGTTTTGTCATTCCGGCCGAAGGGAGGAATCTGCTTTTCTTCCCTCCGCGGACCGCGCCAAACGAGCCATCGCCAGCTAACCTTTTTCCTCTTCCCGTGGTCTAAGTGACTACATGCGCGCAGGGAACTTTACCGAACCCGGCTGCGTATCTCTGATCAGATGGTTGGGCGGGATTGAGACCCCTCGCCTGAACGTTACCCGGGTGCCCCCACGCCCCTCCCCGGAGGCGTGGGGGCATGATTCTGCCCTAGTTCTATGCGCATGCTACTCGACATTATCCGGCAGTCGCTGTCCACCCTTTGGGCGCACAAACTGCGTTCTTTCCTCACCATGTTCGGAATTGCATGGGGCGTAGGCTCCCTGCTGCTGCTGGTGGGCCTGGGAGAGGGCTTCCGCAGTGGCCAGGAAAAGCAGCTCGCCACCCTCGGACAAAACATCATGTTCATGTTTCCTGGACGCATTCCGGCGGTTGAGGGCAGTACGCAGTCCGGGCAGACGTATTACTTCACCTACAAAGATTATTTAGCGATTCGCAATGAGGCACAGTTCGTGGGCGCGTTGTCGCCGGTGCTGAACCGCGAGGATATCCGCGCAGTCAGCGACTATGGATCGACCAATGGCCAGGTTTTCGGCGTGGCCTCTGACTACAATCAAATTCGCAATGTCCCTGTAGAACCCGGCCGCTGGTTCAACAGTCAGGACAACCTGGAACGCCGCCGCGTGGCCGTGGTGGGCTGGGAGCTGCTCAAGAATATGTTTCCCGGACGGCCCGCGGTGGGCTCGACGATTCTGCTGAACGGCATTAATTTCGACATCGTCGGAGTGGTCGCGAAAGTCGGACGCGACGGAAATAACGGCACCAACTCTCGCATCTTCATCCCCATCGAAACCATGCGCGATCTTTTCCCCTTGACCAAAGCGAACTCCGAGGACGCAATCTCATTCCTCAACTATCGCCCGATCACTAAGGATCTGCACGCCGAGGCCAAGGACGAAATTCATCGCATCCTGGCCCGCCGGCACGGTTTCAGTCCCAAGCTGCAAGATGCATTCGAAGATTGGGACACCATCGAAAACATGAAGCGTGTGGGAAAGATTTTCGATGCTATGGACTGGTTCCTCGGCGTGGTCGGCGTGGTAACGCTGGGCTTGGGAGCCATCGGCATTATCAACATCATGCTGGTCTCGGTGACGGAGCGAACAAAAGAAATCGGCCTGCGCAAGGCGCTGGGCGCCACTTATCGCGCAATCCTCACGCAGTTTTTCATCGAAGGAGCGTTTCTCACCGCTTTCAGCGGCGGCATCGGATTGGCGATTGCAACTGGTTTTGTGACGCTTCTGGCCATGTTGCCTTCGCCCGAGGGTTTTGACACGCCCCGCATCATCCCGGCGTCGGCCCTCGCGGCCATCGGATCACTGGCAATAGCAGGCATAGCAGCGGGTTTGTATCCAGCAAGAAAAGCAGCTCTGTTACCGCCAGTAGAAGCGCTGCGGCAGGAGTAAGAAAAGCAGCTACTAGCTCCTAGCTGCTAGCTTCTAGCCAAACTAAGGTTGTGCGGCTGGAAGGTTCAAGCTAAAAGCTAGGCGCTAACAGCCAGGAGCTGTTCTCCATGATCCTCGATCTCGCTACCCAAGCCTACAACGCGCTACGCCACAACCGGCGCCGCAGTGTGCTCACCATGCTCGGCATGGCTTGGGGAATTGCGACGGTCGTACTTCTACTTGCCTATGGCACCGGGTTCGAGCGTGGACTATGGTCCGCTTTCCGCTCCTTCGGCACCAACCTCGTCTTCATATTTCCCGGACGTACCGAGTTGCAGGCCGGAGGCACCAAGGCGGGAACGCAGGTTCGCCTCACCATCAACGATCTCGACTTCATCCGCGCCGAAGTTCCTTTGCTGAAGCGCGTTTCTCCCGAGGCGTTCAAGAATTGTGTAGTCGCCTACGGCACGCGCAGCTCGAACTATGGGGTCAGCGGCGTGTATGCCTCGTACGGCCGCATGCGCAAAATGGATGTCGCTGAAGGCACTTTCTTCAGCGAGGCCGACGACTTCACTCACACCCGCGTTGCGGTAATCGGTTCCGACGCGAAGAAAAAGCTCTTCTCCGGCCAGAACGCGCTGGGCGAAAACCTTCGCCTCGATGGCATCTCCTACCAGATCGTCGGCGTGCTGAAACATCAAGTGCAAAACGGGGACGACAACATCAACGAGCATGTCTACGTTCCCTTCAGCGCCATGAGCGATCTGATCAACACGTACTACGTAAGCGCGGTCGTTATGGAGTACGAAGGCGACCATTCCAAGGTCGTGAAGGCCGTCCGCGATTCCATGGCCTTCCACCACAGCTTCGATCCCAACGATCACCGCGCCATCTTCGTCTTCGACGTGTTCGCGGATCTCATGGACTTGCAGGTCATTTCCACGGGAATCAAGATTTTGCTTGGCTTTATCGGCCTGCTCACCCTCGGAATCGGCGGCGTTGGCCTGATGAATATCATGCTCGTCTCGGTAACCCAGCGCACCCGCGAAATCGGCGTGGAAAAGGCTTTGGGCGCGCATCGCTGGCACATTCTGTTTCAATTCCTGGCAGAAGCCCTGGTGATCACCGCTCTGGGCGGCCTGTTGGGCGTGATCCTGGCTTATCTAGTCTCCTGGTCCGTGGGGTCGCTGACCCTATGGAGCGCATTTGAAGACAACGCCAGCGAAGGCGACATTCACCTTTACATCGACGCGGCTACGCTGATCTGGTCGACGGTCATTCTTAGCTTCGTCGGCATCATCAGCGGCATGCTGCCCGCCATCAAAGCCGCAAGGCTGAATCCGATCGAAGCCCTGCGCTACGAATAAAACTGTTTCTCCTGTCATCCTCCGTTCCCTGTCATCCTGAGCGAAGTTGTTACGTCGCAACGCGAAGTAACAACGCAGTCGAAGGATCCCTTGCATCTCGACGTTACCGGCTCCGCAACGTGGAGTTTCTATTGGTGGCGTTTACGGCCCGCTGCCTACTTTACAATCATTCCGTGCCTGAAACGTCGCACGCTCGCCTCGACCGCGTCCTTACACAGCTACGGCTCTACGAGCATCCGCTCCTCAATTTCTCCGCCCGCGCCAAGGGCGAGAGCGTCGAGGTCATCATCAAATTCAAAGACGAATCTGTTCCCGTGCACACGTACTATTTCGATCTACACCCACGCGATCTCGACGACTCGCAGTTCGAATGGAGCTTTCAGCGCCAGCTTTTCGATGCCCTGCACGACTATTTCATGGAAATGTTCATCCGCACGCCCCAAGACCGCGCCGACCGGCGCCAGAAGGGACTGTGAACCCGCTTCGCGAAAAGATCGGGCAGGAAATCCGGGAACGCGGACCGATTCCCTTCTCGCGCTACATGGAGATGTGTCTTTACGATCCCGCACTTGGCTACTATTCGCGTAATGCTGCCCAGTTCGGCAAAGCCGGCGACTTTTACACATCGAGCGACGTGCACGCGGTGTTCGGGCGCCTGCTGGCGCGCCAGTTCGAGGAGATGTGGCGGTCCTGGGATCGCCGGAAAAGATTAAGCTGATAGAACTCGGTCCCGGGCCGAGGCCTTTTCGCACAAGACGTCCTGGATTGGTCCGAAAAGAAGTTTCCCGATTTCTTTCGCGCCCTGCGTTACGTTCTGGACGAACGCTCGCCCGCCTTGCGCGATCACATCGAGGCCACTCTAAGTCGTCACTTCGAGACGGGAAAGGCACAGATTGATTCCTCACCCTTCGTCGACGCGGGCGCTGGAAATCATCGGGCGTCAGCCGCGGAGCGGCAAAAGAATGCAGCCCACGGCGCAAGCCGTGGGTCACCGGGGCATGACGGACGAGCCCCGGAGGGGCGAAAGAATCCCACATCGGGCCTCGCTGACACACCCACCATCGTCTTCGCCAACGAATTCTTTGACGCGTTACCGGTCGAGGTTATCAGCCCGCAAGGCTCGCTCCGCATTGACATGCGCGACGGACGGTTCGTCGAGACCTGGGCTCCGCCTTCGCCCGAAGAACTCGAATTTCTCGACCGCTACTCGATCCATCCCGAACCCGGCGAACGGGTCGAAGTTCCACTCCAGTCGCAGACACACATGAGCACGGCCGCCAAATTCGAGCGCGGATTCGTGATCGTAATCGACTACGGCTACACCCGCGAGGAGCAACTCGCCGGACGCCATCGCGGTACGTTAAAGGCCATTCGCCAGCACTCGGTCGGCGCCAACCCGTACGAGGCTCCAGGAGAGCAGGACATCACCGCTGACGTAAACTTTACCGCGCTTGCAGCAGCCGCTGAAAAACAGGGCATGCAAACGCGTCATCTCATCACTCAATCGCAATTCCTGCTGGGTATTGGCGAAGCGAACGAATTTGCCGACGCCTTTGAGGAATGCCGTCTACCCCAGGAGCGCGCGAAAGTTGCCCTACAACTCAAACATCTGGTAACTCCCGCGGGCATGGGCGAGAGCTTTCACGTGCTGATCGCCAACAAGGGAATCAAAGAAGAAGAGGTAGCGGCTCTGGCAGGTCTTAATTTCGGAGCAAACGTTCGGCGATGAATCCGCCTCGTAGAGACGTAGCTCGCTACGTCTCTGCCGGCAGCGTTGGGGAAGTCATATTTCGAAGCGCCGCCAGCCGCGACGTTGCAAGCAACGTTTCTACGATTCCGAACCTGGCGCGGCCGCCCGCTCCGGCGACGAATCAGGATTTAGCGGGCGCTTGTGCGCCAACGTGCGCTTCCGGATATTCGTAAACTCCGCGCCCCGATTTCCGCCCCAGCCGCCCCGCCTTCACATACTGCACCAGCAACGGCGCCGGCCTATATTTCTCTCCCAAAGATTTGTGCAGATACTCGAGGATGCTGAGCCGCGTGTCGAGCCCCACCAGGTCCACCAACTCGAACGGCCCCATGGGATGGTTCAGCCCCAGCTTCAGCGCCTTGTCAATGTCGGCCGCCGACGCGATGCCCTCCTGCAGCATGTAGAACGCCTCATTCCCGATCATCGCGTTGATGCGGCTGGTGATGAAGCCGGGTGACTCCCTGATCACCACAACCTCTTTGCCCATGCGCCTGCCCACTTCGATCGCGGTAGCCAGCGTTTCGTCGTCGGTCTCCAGCGCCCGAACAACCTCAAGCAGTTTCATCTTGTGTACGGGATTGAAAAAGTGCATGCCCACGCATTTCTTCGCGCGGTAGGTCACACTGGCAATCTCCGTAAGGCTGAGCGACGAGGTATTCGACGCCAGCATGGTCGTCGGCCGGCAGATTTTGTCGAGTAGAGTGAAGATCTCGATCTTCGACTCCATCTCTTCCGGCACCGCTTCAATGACTAGATCGGCCTCGCGCGCGGCTTCTTCGACCGAACCGGCGTATTCCAAACGCCGAAACGCCACGTCCGCGTCGGGCGCGGTAACTTTGCCCAGTTCCACAGCTTTATCGAGGTTGGAGCGAATTTCGGTTTCTGCTTTGCGCAGAGCGCCGGGCAGCAGGTCTTCCAGAATGGTGCGGTATCCGCCCAGCGCCGCGGCGTGCGCAATGCCACGCCCCATGATTCCAGCGCCGATCACTGCAATCGTCTTGACCTCTGCCACCTACTTCTCCACCTTCTCGAGGTCCGCGATGGCTGCGTTGACCGAGGCGCCGGCCGCGCGCAAGCTCTCCGCCAGCCGCTTCCGCTCTTCGGCGCTCATGTTGGGGATATAAATACAAATGCGGCGCAGCGTCGTCGTGATGTCTTCCACATAGTTCATCGCTCGAATCAATTCACCTGTCACTACCGCCATGAGAGCTCCTCTTTCTAGGTTCGATCTGCTAGTTTCGATCTGCTGATTTCCATCTTCCAACTCGTCGGACAACTCGGGCCGCGGATAGCTCGATCACGCGTGCGGGACATTGCAAACCGAATCGTACTGGCCGGACCTTCTATTCTGGACGCGCCCGCAAATTTAGTAAAGGCGCGCCACAGACTGCGCTCTCCGAAACCTTCGTGTTCCTGCGGCCATGTCCAAAATGAAACTGCGCTGACCCAAGACTGCCCACGCAAGAGCTGAAGTCTTTATTAGCAACGAGTTAACCACGCAGGCATATAATTCTAATCAATTCTTTTTATGGGGCGTTGCGCCCCAACGCGAATCGAATAGGTATGGCAGATAAGCTTCTCAAACGCTACATTTTCGCGAGCGACTTCGACCAAACGCTCACCTTCAACGATTCCGGCTACGTGCTTGCCGAGCTGGTCGGCATTCCCACCGAGGAGTTCGAGCGCAAAGCCAAGGGAATGGCCAAGATCAACCTGGTGCAACAAGGGGCGGAACTCGCCTACCTGTTGCTGCACGATCCCGAGTTCAAAGCCAAAGTTCGCAAGGAACATCTGCATGACGTGGGCAAGCGAATCCGCCTCAAGGGAGACATCAAGCTGCTTTATCAGCTTCTTGATGCGGGCATAGACGGCCATCAGTTCGACTTCTACGTTCTATCGGCGGCGCCCGTCGAAGTGATTCTCTCTGCGCTGGAAGATATTGTTCCGCCCGATCACATCTACGGCACGGAGTTCCGTTACAAGCCTTCGGGCGAGATCGACACCATTGTTCGCGCCACGGCCGGCTACGGCAAAGTCGCAGTTCTGAACCAGTTGCTTCTGCAGCAGGTCGCCGGCCCCGATCATGTGATTTACACCGGCGACGGCAGTTCCGACATTCACGTGATGCTGCACATCAACTCGCGCGACGGACTCACCATTGCCGTCTCGGAGTCTCCTGACGTTTCGCAGGTTGCGAAACGCACCGTGTTGAGCACCAGTGCGCTCGCCGTGCTGGCGCCAATTCTCGAAGAAGTCGCGGGCTGGGAGCGATACCGTATTCGCGGCTTCTTCGAGGCCAATGGAATGCTGATTCAGGAATGGCAGCGTGTCCGTACCGACTGGCTGACCGTGCGTCCAGCCGCCGATCGTCTCGACACGGAAGGAGAGCGGTTCGTGCCCGGACTGGCGGGCGCAAAACCCTGAGGGCGAACCATCGTGCTGCGCGACCGAAATCTGATTCCGCTCTCTCATCAACACCGGCGCGCCCTGGTGCTGTGCGTTCGCATCGATCGCGCATCACCCATTGCAGCCGGCGATCTGCCCGCATGGCAAGCGGAAATCGCGCAGCACTTTCAATCTGAAATACGAATTCATTTCGCGGCGGAAGAAGGCGTTTTGTTTCCGGCGGCACGAAGGTTTCCGGCGCTGACTCCCCTGGTGGAGGAACTTCTACTCGATCACTTCATGCTGCGCGAAAGCTTTGCCAAAGCAGAAGCGCATGCTATGTCGGCAGCCGACGTCTCGGCATTCGCTCAGAATATGTCCGCACACATTCGCAAGGAAGAAGGGCAGCTCTTTCAACGCCTGCAGGAATTGATGAACCAGGAACAACTCGAGCGCCTGGGCAAGGATTTAGAAGAAGCGCTGAAAGATGCCGCGCAGGCTTGCGCCCTGCCGGTGGAAAAGACCCGCGTCCGAGGGTCCAAGTCTTATTAGGATTCGCACCACGTCCCATCCTCAAGCGGCAAAGCTCTCTTCCGCCAGCGCGGCGAGCGGTTTCGGAAGACGGTCGCTCAATTCGGCGAGATGAGCCAACTTCTCCGCCAGGTCGCTTTTCAGTTGTTGCGGTTCAAAACGCCACCGCCAGTTGCCGCCATTGCGGCTGGGAGTATTCATACGGGCCTCGCTACCCAGCCCCAGTACGTCCTGCAGCGGAATGATGCACAGGCTCGCCGCGGAGCATTGCGCCGCGCGAATAAATGCCCAATGGATACCATCCTCGCAGCGTCCAACATAAGCCTCGGCATTGCGGCGCTCGTGTTCTGCCGCGCCGGATTGCCACCAGCCCGCGACTGTGTCGTTGTCATGTGTGCCGGTGTAAATGACTTTCCCTTCGGCGCGATGCGGAAGATACATGTGCGCGCCTTCATCCCCGAAGCCAAACTGCAGAACGGCCATCCCCGGAATTTGCAATCTCTCCCGCAGCGCGTGCACTTCCGGCGTGATGTAGCCCAGGTCTTCGGCAAAAAATGGTAGGCCACCCAGTTCCTCGCGAAGCCTCTGAAACAGATCGTCTCGCGGCCCGTCCACCCATCGGCCGTTCACCGCCGTCTCCTCGCCTGCGGGAATTTCCCAGAACTGGTCGAATCCCCGGAAATGATCCAGCCGGATGTAGTCGCAGTTTTCCGTCGCCCAGCGCAGCCGTTGGATCCACCATTGATAGCCGGCTTCCTTCATCACATCCCAGCGATATAGCGGATTCCCCCAACGCTGTCCGGTCTTACTGAAAAAGTCTGGAGGGACTCCAGCCACAACTTCCGGCTCCAGATTCTGATCCAGCCGAAACAATTCTGGATGCGTCCAAACATCGGCGCTGTCGTGGTTCATAAAGATCGCGACATCGCCCACGACGCGAATTGCCCGCTCCGAGCAATAGCGCCGCAAGGCCCGCCATTGCTCATAGAACGCGAACTGCAACGCGCTTCGAATCTGGATATCGTCGGCCAATTCCTTACGTGCGTTCTCCAAGGCAGCCGGTTCGCGGTGCGCGAGGTCACGCGGCCACTTGTTCCAGCTTTCAAGTTTCCAGCGTGCGCGGAGAGCATCGAACAGGACGAAATCCTCCAGCCACCAAACATTTTCCGCACGGAAACTTTCAAGCCGCCGCAACACACCGCTCGAAGCCGAGCCCAGAAAGTTCCGCGCCGCCTCAAACAACAACGGCATCTTTTGCGCGAAAACCTGGTCGTATTCGACAAGCCCGGAAGTTGATGCGGAGTGAGTGCTCTCGAGCTTCGCACGATCGATCCAGCCATGATCTGCCAGACGTTCCAGGCTGATCAGCAGCGGATTTCCAGCAAAAGCCGATGTCGAGGAGTAAGGCGAGTTGCCGTAGCCGAGCGGTCCCAGCGGAAGGACCTGCCACACGCCCTGGCGGGCGGAAGTGAGAAAATCTACAAACTGATACGCGGCTGGCCCGAAATCACCAATGCCGCCGCGAGAGGGCAACGACGACGGATGTAACAAAATTCCTGCGGCGCGCGGAAAATGCATGTCAGCGCTACATTCCCGGCTCGCTGCCATTGCGGCTCAATGCCTTGATCTCGTCTTCGTTTCTCTTGATCTTGCCCGCTCTCGTCATCTCGTCGACCAGGCTGGAAACAAAAAGCCCAAAGCGCTCCTGCTGCTTCCCTAGCAGTAGTTGATCGCGGATCTGATCGCGCTTCGCGGCATACTCAGCTTCTGAGGGCTGCTGGTTCTGGAGCACCTGCAGCACCACCGCGTTCGGCCCGCTATTGATGGGACCGCTAATCTCCCCTGGCTTCATGGTGAAGGCGACCGCAGCCTGGCCAGACATCGAGCCCACCTCCGGCACCTGCCCGTCGGGCAAAACGAAGTCGCTGGTCTTTATCGTCGCGCCCATTTCTTTCGCTGCACGCTTCAGATCGTGCGCGGCCTTGGCGCGGTCCGACAGTTCCTGAATTTTTTGTGAAAGCAAAATCGAGGAGCGCTCGTTCTTGAATTCTTCTTCCACCCGGCTGCGGATCTCTTCGAAAGTCGGCGTGGCAGCCGGCTTCACTCCCAATAGCTGAAACACCGCAATTCCTTGAGATGCCGGAGCCACATCCGGTGGCGACTTTTCGGTAGCGCTGAACACCGCGTCCATAAACTGTGGCGATGGGCCCAGCCCCGGCAGCATGTCCTTGCGGGCAAAGAAATCCGATGTGATCACCGCGACACCCTGCGACGCGGCGGCCGCTTCCAGGCCCTGCGCGCGGGCCTGCTTCAGCAATGCCTCCGCCTTCTGCTGCGCGATCTGCTGTCCCTTCTGATGCTGCAGGATAGGCTCAATCTCAGCTTTTACTTCGTCGAGAGTCTTGGTGTGCGCGTCCTGCTTGTCGTCGACGCGAATAATGTGAAAGCCGTAGCTGCTCTTCACCAGGTCGCTGATTTGCCCCTTGGGAAGCGAGAACGCTGTCTTCTCAAACTCGGGAACCGTCTGGCCTTTGCCGATCCAACCCAGCGATCCGCCCTGCTTCGCGCTGCCCGGATCCTCGGAATATTTCTTGGCCAAATCTTCCAGCTTGGCCCCGCTCTTCAATTGCTTCAGCAAATCTTCGGCACGGCGCTGCGCCTCAGCCGCGCGCGCGGCGCGGCCAGGGCGCGGCGCTGAGGCGCAGCGCCGGGCCGAGGACTTGCTGAAGCAGGTGAAAAACGGTGCCAAGCTGGAAGATTTGGCGCAAAAATATTCCGAAGATCCGGGCAGCGCGAAGCAGGGCGGATCGCTGGGCTGGATCGGCAAAGGCCAGACGGTTCCGGAGTTTGAGAAGGCCGCGTTCTCGCTTCCTAAGGGTCAGACCAGCGATCTGGTGAAGAGCAGTTACGGCTTTCACATTATTCGCGTGGACGAGAAGCAGGAAGCGCATATCAAGACGATCGACGAAGTAAAGGCTGAGATCGAGCCGATCATCAAGCATCAAAAGGGACAGCAGATTGCGCAGCAGCAGGCGGAGGCGCTGCTGAAGCGGTCTCAGGCGCAGGGTTTGGACGCTGCCGCGGCAGCACAGGGCGTCCCGGTGATCACTTCGGATTACTTCTCCCGCAAGGACATGCTACCCGGGCTGGGGCCGGCGACGCAATTTATGGATGCGGTATTCAGTGCCACCGAAAAATCGCCGCCCGATGTAGCTCCGGCATCGCAAGGCATCGTGGTATTTCAGCTGTTGGGCGTGAAGCCGGCTGCGACGCCGACATTTGAAGAGATCCGCAGTCGGGTGGAAGAGGAATTCAAGAACGAGCGCTCCTCGATTTTGCTGTCACAAAAAATCCAGGAACTCTCGGACCGCGCCAAGGCGGAGCATGGTCTGAGCCGCGCGGCGAAAGAAATGGGCGCGACGGTAAAGACCAGCGACTTCGTTTTGCCCGACGGACAGGTGCCAGATGTGGGCTCGATGTCGGGCAGGCCTGCGGTCGCGTTCACCATGAAGCCCGGCGAGATCAGCGGTCCGATCAGCAGCGGCGCGAACGCCGTGGTGCTTCAGGTGCTCGAGAACCAGCAGCCAACCGAGGCTGAGTATGCCGCGAAGCGCGATCAGATCCGCGATCAACTGCTGCTGGGCAAGCAGCAGGAGCGCTTCGGACTTTTCGTTTCCAGCCTGGTCGACGAAATGACGAGATCGGGCAAGATCAAGAGAAACGAAGAGGAGATCAAGGCATTGAGTCGCAGCGGCAGCGAGCCAGGAATGTAGCGGCGCTGACATGTCTTTTCCGCGCGCCGCAGGAATTTTGTTGCATCCCACGTCGTTGCCTTCGCGCGGCGGCATCGGTGATTTCGGGCCAGCCGCCTATCGGTTTGTAGATTTTCTCGCTTCCGCCTGCCAGGGTCTGTGGCAGGTTTTGCCGCTGGGGCCGCTTGGCTATGGCAACTCGCCGTACTCCTCGACATCGGCTTTTGCCGGAAATCCACTGCTGATCAGCCTGGAACGGCTCGCGGATCATGGCTGGATCGATCGCGCGAAGCTCGAGAGCGACTCACTCCGCACGTCAGCTTCCGGCCCGGTCGAATACGATCAGGTTTTCGCGGAAAAGATGCCGTTGCTGTTTGAGGCTGCGCGGAACTTCCTGGGCTCGGCCTCGAGCGATGCGCTGCGGCGGTTTGAAAGTTCCGTGCGGAAAATGCTGGTGGCTGGATGAGTTTGTCCTGTTCGATGCTCTGCGCGCCCGCTGAAACTCGAAAGCTGGAACCGGTGGCCGCGTGATCTCGCGCATCGGGAACCGGCGGCATTGGAAAAAGCGCGTAAGGAACTGGCCGCCGATATCCAGATTCGCAGCGCGCTACAGTTCGCTTTTTACGAACAATGGCGGGCTTTGCGACGTTATTGTTCGGAGCGGGCAATCCGCGTCGTGGGCGATGTCGCGATCTTCATGAACTACGACAGCGCCGACGTGTGGACGCATCAGGAATTGTTTCGGCTGAATGAGAATCTAGAGCCGGAAGTGGTGGCCGGAGTGCCTCCGGATTTTTTCAGCAAGACCGGACAGCGTTGGGGAAATCCGCTATACCGTTGGGATGTGATGAAGGAAGCCGGCTACCAATGGTGGATCCAGCGGCTGCGCTGGGCGACCGAGAACTGCGACTACATCCGGCTGGATCATTTCCGGGGATTCGACCAGTTCTGGGAGATTCCCGCCGGCGAGGAGACGGCCGTGAATGGGCGCTGGGTGGATGGGCCGCGAGATGACCTGTTTTTGAAACTCCGCGAGGCGCTGGGGGGCCTGCCATTTTTTGCCGAGGATCTGGGCTACATCACTCCCGAAGTGCACGCACTCCGGGAGCGGCTGCAGATTCCCGGCATGGCCGTCTTGCAGTTCGGTTTCGGGGATGAAGGCGCGCACATTTATCTGCCGCATCGCGCCGAAGACAAAGTCATTTACACCGGCACCCACGACAACGACACCGTTGCCGGCTGGTGGCAATCGGGCGCGACCGAGCACGAGCGCCGCAATGCCGAGGCCTATGTCGGACGCTGCGAGGAGGGAATCCATTGGGCATTCATTCGCGCGGCGCAATGCTCCGCGGCGAGCCTCAGCGTCGTTCCGCTGCAGGACGTGCTGGGGCTGGGCAGCGAGGCGCGCATGAATACTCCAAGCCGCAATGGCGGCAACTGGCGTTGGCGTTTCGAACCGCAACAACTCAACAGCGAACTGGCGGCGAAGCTGGCTCACCTCGCCGAATTGAGCGATCGTCTTCCCCAGCCGTTCGCCGCGCTGGCGGAAGAGAATTTCGCCGCCTGAGGATGGGACGTCGTGCGAATCCTAATAAGACTTGGACCCTCGGACGCGGGTCTCTTCCACCGGCAGGGCGCAAGCCTGCGCGGCGTCTTTCAGCGCTTCTTCTAAATCCTTGCCCAGGCACTCGAGTTGTTCCTGGTTAGTAGAGCGATACC
>CAWHTJ010000015.1:0-84844 GCA_963832235.1 uncultured Acidobacteriaceae bacterium
CTGTCGGTTTCTTCTCCACACTCCACATGGAGAATCCGGATTTCAGCTGAAAGACCCCAGGCAAAGCGCAGGGCTTTTTCCGACACGACACTCCAGCGATCGATGGGAATCAATACGATGGGTGCGCAAAGATCTTCAGTATTGACTGGGATGTTAGTGCGCGTCTGTTTCTCGACGTTACCGTAATGGCGTTTGACGCCAATCATCATCAGAATCATCGCGGGAATCAAAACGATGGTGATCCAGGCGCCTTCCACAAATTTGGCAATTAAGACCACACGTTAAGGTAGCCGCGGTAGCAATCGCGCCCAATCCATTCAGCAGCATGTTCCGATAGGCGCCCGCGCCGCCCACCCTCTTCCAATGCGCAACCATGCCGGCCTGCGACAAAGTGAACGCCATAAACGCACCTACCGCATAGAGCGGGATCAGGCGATCAGTTACTCCGCCAAAAATAGTCAAGAGAAGAGCGGTTAGGATCGCGAGTGCGTAGACCCCTTCGGTGAAGACGAGACGTCGTCCCCGCAGCGTGAGCGCATGCGGCAGGAATCCGTTGACGAGCGATCGCTCGGGAAAGGCGCGGGAAGTCGGCGAACGCGGTATTCGCTGACAGGGATAGCACGACGAGAATCGAGACGATACTGGTCCAATAAAAAGCGCCCTTTCCCGAGACCGCCGCGAGCAATTGTGAGAGCACGCTTTGATAGCCCGGTTCGCCAGGCACGGTGGCCGCAATGCCATAAGTTCGTACCAGATACGCGATCCCCAACAGCATTGCCATGAGAACCGCGATGATGATCGTCAAAGTCAGGAGCGCATATTTGTAAGTCGGCTCCTTGAAAGCCATGACTCCATTACTCACCGCTTCGACCCCAGTCATGGCTGTGCACCCAGAAGCGAAGGCACGCAGGAGGAGCCACATGCCGATGCCGGCCGTAGCCTGCATCAGTTTCGGCGGCGCCACTACAGGAATGGGATGTCCATGGGCGGCGATCGCCTTGAAAATTCCGAGGGCGATCATTCCAAGTATGCAAACGATGAACAAGTAGGTCGGGATCATAAAAACCCCGCCCGTCTCGCGCGCTCCGCGCAGATTGATAACGGTTAGGACCGCCAGGATTCCGAGGCAGATCATCAGCGTATGCTGCTGCAATGAGGGAACCGCTGAGACCAGCGCACCGACGCCGGCGGAAATTCCAACCGCCGCCGTCAGTACATAATCGACCATGAGCGAGGCCGCCGCCAGCAAACCTGCCCCTTCTCCCAGATTCTCGCTGGCGACGGTGTAGGAGCCCCCGCCCTGCGGGTACGCTTCAATGGTTTGGCAATACGAAACGTAGACAATAGCCAGCAGAACGACGATGCTGAGAGTGATTGGCCAGATGTACGCTACCCCGGCCATCCCCAACGGGATGAGAAGAGTCAAGGCTGCTTCGGGACCGTAGGCTGCCGAACTCAGCGCATCCAGTCCAAAGATGGGGATGCCCTTCGTGGGACCGATTCGTTCAGCTTTTTCATCTTCGGTTGCGAGAGGACGCCCGAAGACCAGGTCGGCAAGATTCATGACGACATTCTAGTTCACAACTTGCACAGATCCGGCCAAAGCCTGCTGTTGTTTCTGAAAGTTGAAGCAATCTGGGCGGGAATCGGGAATAAAGATGAGCCGAAGAGCGGAATCCTGGTGCGAAAGGGGGGACTCGAACCCCCACGGTTTTACCCGCCAGATCCTAAGTCTGGTGCGTCTGCCAATTCCGCCACTTTCGCACGGTCGAAAATATAGTTTACTTCGTTTGATAGCGCTGGGAAAGCCGCATCCTTAGTGGGAGAGTTCGGCTATCTGCACGTGATACGGCTCCAATAGTTCGCCGGTGGCGTGATCCACGCCCGCGACCGCCAGTTGATAGTTCACCTCGGCTTGCAGCAAACTCAGCTGGGCGCTCGCCAGTTCGGTTTGCGCCTCCAGCACGAAGAAAATCGTTTCTGAACCCAGATCATACTTGCGCTGTTCTGCGGCCATCGTCTTCCTGGCTAGGTCCAAGGCTTCCTTGCCGGCTGCGATGCTGAGCTTGGCCTGCTCCAATTGATGAACGGCATTGCTGACGTCGAGTGTGACCTGTTCGCGGATTTGCCGCTCGTTGTACAAATCGAGTCGCCGCGAAACCAAGCGCGCTTCCCATTTCGGCCTTCGCCCCTCGATTCTTTAGTGGCAGGCTCAGCGACAACTGCGCGTAATAAGTTGGGTAGTTGAAACCGAAAAGTTGATTCACCGAAGAGCTCGTGACCTTCTGGCCCGCGCTGTTGAACTGCGTGCCTCCCAGCCCATTACTGCTGTAGAGCCCCGGTCAGGTCGAGTTCGGGCAAAAGATGATTGTGTGCCAAACGAATGCGAGTTTGGTCGTTGGCCAGAGCGGCGCGGGCAGCGTCAAACTCCGGCCGCTTGGTCAGCGCCCGCTGCAACGCGGTCTCCGGCATCGATGGTCCGCAGTTCGCCCTCTGGCTCCGGCTTTTCCGTGAGTTCGAGATCGAGAGCCTTCAAAGTACGGGATCTTGATCCGCGCCAATCGTCATGCGAAGCGCATCCTCTGCCTGTTTGAGCGCGTATTCGCTCTGAATGACCTGCACGCGACGCGACGCAACCTGCGACTCTGACCGGTAGATGTCGAGCGGTGGCAAGCGCGCCGAGTTCCAGTGCGCGTTTGTCGCGCTTGTACGTGGCCTCGGCTGCGTCCATGGAGCTGCGCGCCACCTGCAGATTTCCTTGCGCTTCAACGACTGCCCAGTACTGTTGCCACGGCCTGCAGGACGTTGTTATTCACCTCGGCGGCAAACGTTGGCCCGCGTCTGCTGGAGATTACGTCGGGCGATCATCAAAGGCGCCCGGTTGGCAAAAAACCACCCATTCCTCAGTAGCGGCTGGGTAAATTGGAAATTCAGTGTCGAACTGATGTAGGGATTGAAAATATTGAACGAGTTGTTGATGTAATTATTGTTACTGTTCAGACCTGCCTGTACGTTCGTGCCCGTCTCGAAAGTTTGCGCGTAATTGAACTGCGCGAATTGTGTTGTGGAGTTGAAGGTGGGTGCTGTTCCGGTTCCTTGCAACTGGCTGAAGGGCGGAGATGGTGGCGCTTTGATGTTGTACGAACCTGTCAGCAGCGGATCGAACGGCTGCGTGTGCTCCCTAACAGCGCGAATTTCGAAAATTCCACCTGCGTCTCCTGAATCCTCACGCCGCTGTTGTTTTCCAGCGTTAGAACGACCGCATCGCGCAGGCTGAGCCGGAGCTTTCCATCTACCAAGTAACTTCTCAGGTGCTCTGGCGCGCCTAGTTTGTCGGAGCGAACTTGCGGCGTGAGCAGATCATGCGTATCCCTCGCCTTTTTGAGCCCATAGTGTCGCAGCAAAATGCAAAATGAAAGGGAGAAGAAGACATGCGGTGAGCCCCGGGCGAGAATATTTCATTCTTCAATTCCTCCAAGGTTGTGTTGGCTCGTGCAAGTGAAGATGATTGCCACGGCTGCCTACTCCCAGCGAATTGCTTCTACCGGATCCAGGCGTGCGGCTTTGACTGCAGGGTAGATTCCGAAAACAAGTCCCACCGTAATCGAAACGATGAAGGCCAGCAGGATGGAACTCAGCGTGACAATGGTCGACCATCCCGCGAGCCACGCGATTGAACGAGACATGACGAAGCCGAACATGATGCCGAAACTTCCGCCCACAAAAGAAATCAGCATGGCCTCGACCACAAACTGGCGAATGATGTCGGACTGGCGCGCGCCCACCGCACGACGAACGCCAATCTCGCGCGTCCGCTCCAGGATGCTGGCCAGCATGATGTTCATTATCCCGATGCCGCCCACCAACAGGGAAATGGAGGCGATCGCAACCATTACGGCATTGAACAAACGTTCCGTGCGCTTCTGTTCGGCGAGCAGTTCGGCCGGCACAATCACACTGAAATCCCCGGCGGAATGATGCGAAGAATCCAGAATTGCCCGCACCACTTGCGCGACAGACGCCATATCCGCGTCGTCGCGAATGTTCAAATAGATTCCATCGATCTCATCGCGCACGTCGCTGTAGTTGTCCTCCAGCCGCAGAAGTGCCGAGTTCAACGGCACGTACATAATGTTATTGAGATCCTGCGTGGGCACGCCCGCCACTTCGGTTTGCGAGCTGAGTTGCGGCGACGCTACCCCGATCACGCGGAACCAGGTTTCATTCGCTTTAACATACTGGCCGACGGGATCGCTGGAACCGAACAAGCTCGATCGGGCAGCCGCGCCCAGCACGGTCACCGGCGCTCCACGGGTTTCTTCATCCTCACTGAAGAATCTTCCCTGCAGCAGGTGCAGCCCAGCGATCTTCAGATAAATGGGATTGACTCCGTACAGCGTTGGCGGATCCTGCTGTGATTTCGGAATCGTTTTCGAAGGAGTCACCCGCTTCCTGGGTGTGGCGGCAACAACCTCATTCACGTCGTCGCGGATCACGCGATAATCCTGCAAAGAGAGTCCCGGAGAGATCTTGCGAATCTTCTGATGCGCCTGCCACTCTGTGGTCTCTTTCGCTTCCACAATCAGATTGTGGACGCCCATCTGCTCAATCAGTGCCATTACTTTTTGCCGCGCGCCCGCGCCAATGGACAGCATCGAGACCACGGCAGCGACTCCAAAGATCATGCCAAGCATGGTCAGTAAAGAACGCAGGCGATGCAGCAGCAGGTTCTGCAATCCCAGTTGCAGGTCGGGGAGCCACTGCTGATAGCCGTGCAACATGCGTGTGGAAGGAGTAGACGCGACGGTCGCCATTACGGAGGGCCTCCTCCGCCAGGAGGTGACGGCGAACTGGGATTCGCAGTCTTCCTCGGCGCCGTGGGGTCAACGAGAGCAATTTCCATGCCTGCGCTAATGCCTTCAATGGCAGCGCGACTCTCGTTCTGGGCTTGAATCTTCACTTCGCGCGGCTCAAAATTGTTGCCATTGCGGACGTACACCACGCGCTTGTTGTCTTTCAAGAACAGCGCCTGCCGAGGCGCGTAGATCACGTTTTTCTGCGGATCGCCATTGATGGAGACATGCGCCGTCAGACCCGGTCTCATCTGCGCGTCCGTCGTCGCAAGCGTAATGGCGACTTCGAACTTGCTGCTGGAGTCGTCCTCCCAGAATCTCCGGGTATTATTTCCCCCCACCGTTTTTACCGTGCCATGAAATGTGCTTCCCGGCAGGGCGTCGAGCTGGATGTCGACAGATTGTCCTTGCTTGATGTTGTTGCGCTCGAGTTCCCCAACCTTGGCCACCAGTTCCATCCCTTTCGGATCGATCACTTGTCCCACTGTTCTTCCGGGTTGCACCTGGTCGCCTTCGCGGTATTCCGGCAGCGACATCCCGCTGAAAAAAAATCCGTCGCCCTCATTTTTTTCGAGTGCAACCAGCCCATCCATCGGCGCCATCACACGCATCTTGTTGATGTTGTCCTGGGCCTGGTCCATGGCCAGCTTTGCCTTGTTCCGTTTCTCTTCTGCCAGCGAGATGGTGGCCTGATTCGACGCACTGCGGGACTTGACGTCCTGTTCGAGTTCCGTGAGCACTCGCTTGGCCTGTTCCAAGGCGAGATCGTTCTTGCGCGCGTCGATCGTGCTGACCAGTTCGTTTTTCTGCACGTCCAACTCCGCCCGTCTCACGTCAAATCGTGCTTTGAGCAATGCGACTTTATCTTGTGCCGCTACTGCCGCGGCGTCGGCGCGAGCCTTGGTGATTTCTTCATCCGCTTGCATTAACTCGGAGCGATTCTGGTCCAATTTGTAGTGCTGCTCGCTGGGATCGAATTCCATTACCAGATCGCCCTTCTTTACAGCAGTGCCGGTGTGCAAAAGATGGGTGATTTGCAGCGCACCCCCGCCGATAGGAGGGGCCGTCAGCATTTCCGAATGGCTGGCGCGCAACTCGCCCGTGACGTAAACCTTCATGTCAAGGGTGCCCCGTTGTACTCGTCCGGTTGGGATGTCGTCCTTCGTAGTTGCCGGGGTGGCGCGGCGTACAGCCGCCACGACGCCAACCACAACGCAGAGAATGACCCCTACGACCGCCCACATGATGGCACGCCGGCTTCTCATATCGACTGCATCTACTCCTTCAAGGTGGGATCTTTCAGCGCCACTTGCTCCCCGGGACTCACGCCTTTGGCGACCATGATCCTGTCGCCGCTTCTGCGTCCAATTTCGATCGCGCGTTCTTCAAACTGCGTTCCTCGCCACACATACGCCAGGTTCTGCCCCGATTTCTGAAACATAGCCTGCGCGGGTATGGTGACGGCATTCGGCACACGGTCCACGATCACGGTCACTTGTCCTGTGATGCCGGGCTTGAAACGCGGATCCGACTGGTCGAGAACAATCTCAAGAATAAAGTTGCGAGTAATGGGCCACCCGCTGGAAAAATCCAAGCTCGCAATCGCACTGATTTGTTCGATGTGTCCCGTAAATTGGCGGTCGGGAATAGCATTCAACTGAACGGTCACTGGCTGCTTCGCCGCCAGCCTTCCACGTTCCGTTTCATCCACGCGCGCCGAGATGCGCAGCGTGGTGGCGTCGGGCAGTTCCGCAATCGCAGCCCCGGGCCACGCTCGATCTCCCGGACGGTAGGCGGTCATGTTCGAGCCGGACCAGTGCTGCAACAAGCTGATGGTTCCTGCCGATGGCGCGCGCTGGATCATCCGAGCCAGCGCGCGGTTCGCGCGCTCCACGTCGTACGCGGCCTTCTTGCTGGCTTGTTCCTTGCTCTCAACAGTCGCCTGGTTGAGCGTCTTGTCCGATTTCTCTTTTGTCTGCGCTTCGCGCAGCTTTTGCTCGGCGTCGGCCAACTTCAGCTTTGCCTCTTCACCCTCAATCTTGGAAACGATCTCTTGCTTGCTGGCTTCCAGCTTGGCCGCTTCCACTTCATAACCGGCTTTCAACACCGCGGTCTTATCTTCTTCCTCTGCGAGCCGGGCCTGAGCGCGAGCTTGTCCGATCTCTGCCTCCGCCGACTTGAGGCTGGACTGGTACTGCGCCAGTTCCTGTTCGGTCTTTGTTTTATCGAATTCGACCACCACATCCCCGGGCTTCACAGCAGTACCTTCGGGAGAGACTTTGACGATCTGCAGGTCGCCCGCCTCCGCCGGCGCGCTGATCGTGACCGACTTCAGCGCCTTCACCTCGCCGCGAAATTGCGTTGAGTCGAGAAATTCCCCGCGCTTCACTTCGATAGTGGGAACCGTGGGCGATCGCTTTCCCAGACGTACCCCTCCCAACACCACGCCGCTTCCCGCCAGCAGAATGATCGCGACGATCATTCCCTTGCGCTGAATCGAAAGCCGATGGAAGCGTTGTAACATCACGAACCACTCCCCGCGTTTCGTCCTGTACTCCGTTCAGCATTCGATCCCGCGCCTTGTTTCGCCACATCCACATCGACGGCAGCGGAAAGATCGGGCATCAGCTTGGGATCGTTTCCCTCGATCGCCACAATCACCACGAAGGAGCGAAGCTTACTGGAAAAGTCTCCACCTTCTCCGATGGGAGCAAGTTGGTCCAGCTTGGCCGCGAATACAAGATCGGGATAAGCATCGAGCCGGACCTTTGCCGTCTGCCCCACCTGCAAACTCGGAAAGTCCTGCTGATTGGCCCGCACACGCACCTGCATGGCCGCGGGATTCACCACCTGCATGAATGACACGCCCGGACGCACCTGGTCGCCTTCCTGCACTTCGCCCATGGTTCCTTGCTTCCAGATTGTATTGAGCACCACGACTCCATTCAGAGGCGAGCGGATCTGCATGAGGTCGGCATTGGCCTGAGCGTGCAACATGGTCTGCTGCGTACGATCGCGCTGAATTTCCAGGATGCGAACCGCTGCCTGCGCCGCCTTGCGCTTCAAATTAAAGGTTTCGCGAAGTTGCTCGTATGTGGCCTTGGCTTCGTCCAGATTTTCTTGATTTTTTTCCGCATCGATGCGCGAGACGATCTCCGCCTTCTGTATTTCCAGTTCCGTCTTGCGAAGATTATCTTCTGCCGTCTTCAGCTCCGTCTCATCTTTGGCGCGTGCCGCACTTTCCTTGGCCTGCTCGCCGGTCACTTGGTCCACCAACTTTGCATATTCCGCCTGCTTGTCGACGAAGTCGCGCATCTGCGCCTGCCGGTCAAACTCCACCAGGAGATCTCCTTGCTTCACCCGCGTCCCTGCGGGAGTCAACCGGATAATTGTTAGCGTGGGAACCTGTTGGCCGGCAAGCAGCGGCGCGACGATGGCGCGCGACTGCACCGCTTCCGTGGTCCCCTTTAGACGCAACACCTGAGTTGGAATGGTGGCGCCCGATCGGGAGGCCTTCGAAATGGCAGGCGTTTTTCCGCGGGCCGCGATCAAGACAACAATGGCCACGACAGCCGCGGCCGCGGCGATGGCCACCCATCGGCGCCAGCGCCTCGGGCGGGCTTTATTCTCTGCCGCTGGTGGGGATGGAGGTTCCGGCTGGCCGAGTGAAGACCCGGACGCGGGAATCACTTCCGCAGGGGATGCGTTCATTGCTGGAATACTCCCGCCGTAGGAATCTGGTTGTGCAACAAAAGTTGCCCGCCGCCGGGATGCTACCAATTTATTCGAACGAGTTCATGCTTCTTGGCCTGTGAGAGACCCTGTTTTAAGATCGCAGCCAAGGCTTGCTCTTGCGGCGCGTTTCCCAATTTTTTCTTTCGGTAGGAAATCGCAATATCGTGGGATACAGCCGACAGCCACTCAGCGATCCGAGAGCCGGATCCGTATGGAGAGTTCCGGGAAGCGACAAGAATCGGGACGCCAAGAACGAAGCGATACCTCCCTTAAGCGCGAACAGAACTCCCGCGACCACAACCAAGCGTCGCGCTGCCCTCGCATGTACTGCGCAAGGATGCCGGCCCGATGCGCCACTCCTGGAAAATGACGTTACTGTACTTCGTTGAGCTTTTGGTAGATCAGCATGGCTACCAGCACCAGCAGAAATACTCCAGAACCGATGCTGAACACCCGAACCGGAAGGGTAAGGCGGTTGACCTTGGTCAACAGTTCCGTCTGCTCTTCCTGCATGTGCGAATTGTTGTCATCCAGAAACAGCTGATCGTCCTCGTGCATGGTTAGAGTGCTCTTGTAAATCAGGAGGACGATCAGACCCACAGCGAAAATTCCGAATACAACCGTCACTATCGTGAGCGTCATAAGCCACCTCGGCAGATTCCATCCCAAGTGCAGCGGCTTCCACTTCGTGAGCGGGGCGCGCAGAACCCCGCATTCAGTCCCTGGGAAGGCCCTGATGGCAATGATTATATCCCTGTTTGGCAAACCCTGGCGTCGAATAAATCCCTTTGTTCGGAAGCTGTTGCACGACTGGAAGAATGCGACTTACGGAGACGACGCCGCATCTAATTACTAACACAAGCTTTTCGGGCGGAAATGACCTCTGCTATAATCGAATAGCTTTAATGCCAAGGAGATACGAATGGCCACCACAACCGTCCCTGAAGTTACTAAAAAGGCCCCGCCCGTTACCCTCACACCCAATGCCGTCGCCAAGGTGAAAGACATTATGGGCCAGCAGAACCCCGTTCCAGCCGGGTTGCGCATTGGAGTCGTGGGTGGCGGCTGCTCCGGCTTCTCTTATTCCATGCAATTTGAAAACGGCGCCGGAATGATGGACAAGACCTTCGACATGGAGGGCCTCAAGGTGTTCGTGGATGCGACTTCGGTCATGTACCTGAATGGCTGCATCGTCGACTACGTCGAGACGCTCGAAGGCGCAGGTTTCAAGTTCGAAAATCCGAACGTAAAAAGCACCTGCGGCTGCGGATCTTCCTTTAACGTGTAAGCGCGAAGTTTCCTCGCACAGATTCAGGAAAGGCCTTATCGCTGAGATAAGGCCCTTTTATTTGTAGGCCAATGTCGTCGTTCAGGCGTTACTGCTGTTGAGGCGGAGGATTGCTCGGCGGATTCGGCGTTCCAGATCCTCCAGTCGTGGGCGTGTTCTGTATCCCCGAAGGAGATGAGCCGAGGGTGCCGCTGCTGTTTCCGAAGCCGGTGCTGCTGCCGTTCTGCCCATTGACGCTCTGGATGCCTTGCTGCCCAAATCCCTGCAGTTGCGGTTGGTATGGACTCGTGATTAAGCGACCCCGATCTTGGGCGGGATCGTAAACAAACGCCCAATCCTTATATTTGTTCTTGTGATTGAACTCACGAATCGTTTTGTCCTTGCTGGTACTGGCAACCCCTATGATCGGCCCACCGACGATGGGGCCCGAGCCGAACTGATTGCTTCCAGCGTTTTGGTTTCCGGTTCCTGAAGGATTCGTTCCAGGGGCAGGCGCTCCCGCGCCATCCGATGTGCCCGCTGATGGCGGCTGCGATCCCGGTTGGGAGGTGTCAGATCCGGTCGGCGAACTACTTCTTCCGAATGACGAATTGGAATTTGCTCCGAACCCGCTGTTTCCGCCGAATGTGGAAGGCTGGGAGAGCCCCCCGGAGCCGGTCAGTCCTCCATTCGTCCCGATCGCGCTCGCACCAGGAATCGTTCCGCCTCCGATGCCGCTGAGCGTCATCTGGACATCGCCGAAGCGCAGCAGCTTGAAATCCTGGCACCGGGAGTTCTTACAGTTCAGGGGATCCTTGTAGCGTTTGCGCAGGAATCGAAGATTGGAGGTGCTCTCAAGATCTTCAACCTTCGTAGGATAGCGCCCGAACTTTTTGTAATAGGCGCGAATCGCCCGCGAATACTGCACTCCGCGATGAATCATTTCTTCTTCGCGGTCGCGCTTGATGTCGAATGTTATCGAAGGCACGATCGCCGCCGCGAAGATCACCAGAAGAGCCATGGCGAGAAGCAAGGTCAGCATGACCCATCCCTCTTCGGCCCGAGCCTTTCGTCTTCGAGGCATGTTCATCCGCGTTTGTGAATGCAAAGCCATGGAAAAAATTGAGTAATTGGGGAATTCTATAATTGAAGAATCCCCAGCCTTTCAAATTACCCAATTACCAAACTACACAATTACTAAATCCGTCTCACCCCTGCGTCAGCGGGATGTTTTGCGGCGGACCGCTGTTCACCACATCCTGAATCTCAACTGAGTTCGGCGAAATGCGGATAATCTTGTAACGCCGGTCCACGATCTCGCCTTCGCCGGCGACGAAGACATCTTCGCCCAGCTTGAGAAATATTTTCTTCGGTTCGCCGGGCCGGCTCGCGAAGCCATAAAACTTTAGCGGGATGGGAGGCGCCTGTGGAGGCGTAGGAGTATGGTATTGGTCCCCAGGTTGTGCATCGGGGGCTCCGGGCGCAATCGGATGAGGAATGGGCACATCTTCCGCTTGCGATACAAAGATATTTCTTCCCCTGCCTTCGTACTGCGTCTTTTCGCTCGCGGCCAGCAAATCCAGCCGCAACGTGGGATCAAGATTTTCCACTCGGGGCTTTTTACCCGTCTTTCTTCCGGGACGCACCGCGGCACGCGGGGCTGCGGGAGCCGCTGCCTGCGCGCTTGAAGTAGGCGTCGATGATCCCGTAAAAAACGGGACGAACTCATAGGCCACAGCCAGAAGTGCCACCACCGCGAGGACGACCGCCCACGTCGTCTTCTTTTTGTTTTCCAGTCCTAGTTGCACTACGATCCCGCTTTCAGATATGTCTCCAGCTTCATGCTCAACTTGACCGGCCCTTGCGGTTGGCCACCTAGGGTCACGCTGTCGATGATGAAAAACATCTCGTCGCGTTCCAGCGCATTGATGAAGCGCGCCAATGCGGTGTAGTTGCCGGCCAGGGTCGCCTCTATCTCTTCCGGTTGCACACCGCCCGTTTCTGCTTCATTCAACTTATATTTTACCTGCTCGATCGCGACGTTATTCGCGGCGGCGAGCTTGCCGAACTCGGTTACAATCTGTGAGTTCTGAGTAGGGAAGCGCCTCTTGTAGAAGTCGTTGACCTGACGACTGGCCAGCACCACCTTCTGCGGAAGATCCTTCAGCGGCGCCACCTGGCGCGTTTTGGTGTTCAATTCAGTCTGAAGCTGGTTTAGTTCCATTCGGCGCGATTCCGCCGAGCCAACGAGCGGCGAAAAGTACACTACCGCCGCCAGAAGATCCACGGCCGCCAGGATAGCAATCGCGGTCTTCAAATTCTTCCGAGTCCGCCGCAGGTCTGGCATTAGCGCGTACTCTCATTCGGGACTGCGGTCTTGGGTTTCGCTGTCTTTGATTTCGGGTTCATCTTGGGTTTAATTTCTGTCTTCGAAGCCGCAGTAGCAGCGGCCAGCGGCTCGGGAATGTAAATCGCTACAATGTCAAACTCCTCGGTGTCGCCAGTGGCGTTCTTTTCAGAGTGCTCCGAAACAATATTGGTTTGCGCGAAGCGGCGAGAGTCCTCCATGCGGCGCGCCAGTTCGATGGCCCGATCCCGCGAATCGCCCGCCACCGTCATCTTGAGGCCCAGTTGATTGTCCTCATCCAGTTGCGGATTGATCGACATCAGGTGCACCCGCGGCGGCATGACCTTCTCCAGATTTTCCAGCACCCTTGTCCAGGAGAATGCCTTGCGCTCGATCAATGCGTTCAGGAACTGCGACTGATCGCGGGTGCTGCGGTTTTCCGGAAGGGCGAGGATTCTCTCGGCATTCGCGCGGAGCTGGTCGCGATCGGCGATCATCGCGCGTTTTTCCGCGATCGCTGCGCGGTCCCGGCGGGCATTCATCCATCCCGTCACATCGAGCGCCAGCAGCACCAGGGTGAGCACGCCGGCCGCGCCCACGGCCGTGCCCCACCGCATCCAAAACTGCCGCGCATCTTCGTAGGGCTGGCTCGCGAGATTGATATCGAGACGCATAAGTTCATTTCCGTAGCCCCGGACGCATTCGTCCGGGGCGCTCGCTTCTCCGGGAGGACGAATGCGTCCGCCGCTACGCGATCAGAGCTCCTACCACTCCTGCCATCCGCCAACGCGGAACCGAACCACCTGCGGACGCTCCCAGTTGCGAAGAAGCCACGAGTTCCTGTACTTCGGCTCCGGTCTGCGCACGCAAGGCCGGCGCCGCCCCACCTGACTCCGGCAGCCCTGCCACATAAATTCGCTCGATGTTCAAGCGGTACGTGTCCTGAAAAAAAACTACGGACGGATACACTTCTTCCGCCAATTGTTCTCCCGTAATCGTCACCCCGCGCGTATTTTCGAGCGTGCGGAACAGTTGCAACTGATTTTCATTGAGGATTGCAATGCTGGTGGTGTGGGCATCTACTTTGATCACCAGCGTCGGCCGCTTGGCGTCCGCGGCTCCAAGCGCCGCCAACGTGGACGGCAACACGACTCCGGGATCATATCCTGCGGCGCGAAACGCCGCTTCGTAGTCGGCAATCACGCTCGCCATCGCTACTACCGCCACCACCCGCACTTCATCGTTGACCTTCTGCGCGTGGTAGGAAACTTTCGCCTTGTCCACGTCAAAGGGAAGAGATTTCTTCAGTCGAAACCGCACCACGGCAAGAGCTTCGTCGCGATCGGAGGGCAGAGTATCGAATTCCACCAGCATCACGCGCACCGCGGCATCGGGCACAATCGCAATCACGTCTTTGGAGCGACCGGCAACGCAGCCGAGCGCGGCTTCAATTCCGGCGCGCACCGCCTGCCGCTGCCGCAGATTGTTCTCCACCAGGTCAGGAATTACACTTCCCGGGGCCAGTTCGCGCGCCGCGGATGCCTCGAGGCCGTCCCCGTTGTCGGTAAGTCGTCCCGCTAGCACCCGGTCCGCGGCAATTTCGCAGGCCAGCTTGGGTTTTGGTGTGTTTGAAGTTGATCTCATTTCCCGGACACGCCCTTGAAAAAACTCTTCTGTAAATCAGAACTCGAATTACTCACAAATGCAATAGCGGGAAGGGCACTCAAAGAAACGTAGCGCCGGCATCTTGCCGGCTGTCGCGAGGGCATCTTGCCCTCGAATGCGCGGGCGGGACGCCCCCACGACAGCCGCCGGGACGGCGGCGCTACTCTTTCAACGCATAGCCTCGATGAAGGTGACCTTGTTGATTTCTTTCAGCGTGGTCATTCCCAGCCGCACTTTGTCCAGCGCCGACTCGCGCAGGAAGCGCATGCCCTCTTCCCGAGCGGCGCGGCGAATCTCCGAGGTCGGTTTTTTGGCCAGAATCATCTCGCGCACGCGATCGCTTAAGTCCAGCAGTTCGTGAATCGCGGTTCGTCCACGGAACCCCGTGCCCGCACATTCAATACACCCCGGCCCTTCATAGAGCGGAACTTTGCCCCACTGAGCGGGATCGAGCCCGCTGGCTTCCAACACGTCGGGGGCATAGTGCACTTCGGTGCGGCACGACTCGCAAATCAAGCGCACCAGCCGCTGCGCCAGAATGCAGTTCAGTGCCGAAACAAAGTTATAGGGCTCGACGCCCATGTTTAGGAAGCGTCCGATTACGTCGACCACGTTGTTGGCGTGAACCGTGGTGAATACCAGATGTCCGGTCAGCGCCGATTGAATGGCAATCTGCGCGGTTTCGGTGTCGCGGATTTCGCCGACCATGATTTTGTCGGGGTCGTGGCGCAGAATCGAGCGCAGTCCCCGGGCGAATGTCAGTCCCTTTTTCTCGTTCACCGGAATCTGCGTGATGCCGCGCAGTTGGTATTCGACCGGGTCTTCAATCGTGATGATCTTGTCTTCGTCGGTCTTGATCTCGTTGACCGCGGCGTAGAGCGTGGTCGTCTTGCCGCTGCCGGTCGGCCCGGTAACCAGCACCATCCCGTAGGGTTCTTTAATGTAACGCCGGAACTTGCGGAGGTCGTCTTCGTCAAAACCCACCACATCCAGAGTCAGGGTGCGGAACTTTTCGCTCATCGACTCTTTGTCGAGCACGCGCAACACAGCGTCTTCGCCGTGAATCGACGGCATGATCGACACGCGAAAGTCGATGGCGCGCCCGTTGTATTTCACGCGGAAGCGTCCATCCTGGGGGACGCGGCGCTCGGAAATATCGAGCTCGCTCATGACCTTGATTCGCGAAATTACGGTGGAGTGATGCTCCTTGCCAATCGGCGGCATGGCCTGGGTGAGCACTCCGTCAATTCGGAACTTGATGACTACCGAATCGTCGCGGGTCTCAATGTGAATGTCGGACGCGCGCCGCTGCAGTGCGGTGAAGATCGTAGTATCGACCAGGCGGATGATCGGACTGGTATCGCCCGTCGCCGTCAGCTTGTCGATACTGAGCGTCTCCTCGGCGCCAGTATTCTCGTCTTCGCGAATAATCTGGAAGCCTTCGCTGGCTTCTTCGAGCACGCGCTGCGACTGCTCCGTCTTCTTGAGAATGTCCGAGATCTGCTTCAGTGTCGAAACCTTGGTGATGATGCGCTGCTTCAACAGCAGGCTGATCTCGTCGATCATCATGAGCTGACTGGGATCGGCGATGGCAATGGCGAGCTTCCCTTCAGCGGTTTCTTCGAGCGGAACGAAGTTGTAGCGGAACATCAACTCGACGGGAATTTTCTTGAACAGCTCGTGATGTAGTTCGAAGCCGCTCAGGTCAACGAATTCGCAGCGGTAGCGCCGCGCCACGTCCTGCGCGCGCTCCAGGTCGGTAAGGGGATTGCCCGTGGGGCTGATCGGCCCGCCGTTTCCGCCGTTTACGAACAACGATTTTTTATCGGCAGTCGCCATTCTCTTACCTGCGTTCGCACAGCAAAAAATCTGCCGTTCCTACGCGCCGCCCCTCCCGCTCAGTGCACTCCCAGCGTGAAGATCGGCAAATACAGCGAGATCAGTACGCCGCCCACGAAAATCGCCATGATGATCAGGATCAGCGGTTCAATCAGCGCCATCGATGCTCCCAGCGCCGTCTGCACATCTTCCTCGTAGAATTCCGCCACCGAGTTCAACATGGCCGGCAGCGCTCCGGTGGATTCACCCACCTCGATCATCTCCACCGCGAGCTCCGGGAAAATTTCCTGCTCTTCCAGACTGGGAGCCAGGCCCTGTCCCTCGCGCACGCGAATACCTGCCCGCATCACGCCTTTTAAGATGCGCCGGCTGCTCATGGAGGAGCCTGCGGTTTCCATCGCCGGCACCAGCGGCAGGCCGCCCTGCAACAGCGTCGAAAGCATCCGCGAAAAACTGGCCACCTGGTGCTTCAACCGAATATCGCCCAACAGCGGCATGCTCAACACGATCCTGTCAATGCGGTCCGCGCCGCGATCCGTATCCTTCCAGCGCCACAGCACAAAAGCGAGAACTGCCAGCCCGACAAATACAAACGGAGCATATTTCTGCGCGTTCTCCCCGACCGCCAGCATGAACAATGTGATCGCCGGAAGCTTTGCGTCCAGGCTGTTGAACAGATCGGCAAACTTGGGGACGACGTACGTGAAGAGAAACGTCACCATGATCATCACGACGGTGACCAGCAGTGTGGGATAAATCAGCGACACGAACAACTTCTTGCGGAAGGTCATCGCCAGCCGCTGGAAGCTGATGTAGCGGGTGAGTACCTCGTCGATATTGCCGCTTTTTTCGCCAGCCAGCAACGTCGTAGTGTAAATCTTGGGAACGATGCCCTGAGCCGCGAATGCATCGGAGAGCAACTCTCCGCCTTTGACGCGCTCACGGACGTTCTCGATAATCTGCCGCAATTGCGCGTCCTTCTGCCGCTTGAGTAGCAGTTCGAGCGAGTTCAGGATTGGCAGCCCCGCCCGGATCAGGGTGAGGAACTGCTGGTTGAACACCAGAAAAGTATCCTGTTTCAGTTTTCGCCGCCGGCGCAGCGAAACGCCGGACGTCAATACTCCCTGCGGCTTGACCCAGTAGACGAGGTATCCCTGCTGCGAGAAGCGGTCGCGCACTTCGGCTTCCGAATAACCGTGCTCGATGTGCTGCTGGACGCGCCCACGATCGTCCGCGATTTTTACTACAAATTCCGCCATTTGCTCGATTTTTCTGTAGTTTCCGGAGTACACTGCTCCGGCCTCAGTCTAACATTCCCGCTCACCATTCTAAGACACCGGCCACGGTCGAACCCGTTCCGGGCGGTACGCAAGTAACCAGGCTCGCGTAGCGACAGCCGACTCGGCTGTACCGCTGCGAAGCGAGGGCTCGTGTCAAACCCTAAGGCCCCAATCCCTCCTCCACTGTCTCCGTTCCCGCTGGAGGCTTAAACTGGAACCGCCCATCCGCAATCGCCACGTCTTCCTTCATCTCACCAAAGCGGTATTCCGTGGCGGCCGCATCCATTTCCTGGATGACAATTCGCGCGATCTGGTGGTCCGGCGTGATCTCCAGCAAAATCTCGCTCACTCGATCCGCCAGTGCCTCCGGCACACCGCGCAAAACCACGTCCCCCGACTGCAACGGCGCCACATCCGGAGCTAGAGATAATCCCTGCAACTCCTTCTCAAGCTTGGTCTTACCGAGCAAGAACGCCAGCGGAGACCGAATGTCCTCCAGCTTCTTCGAAGCCATCCTGCGTGCCTGCCGGTCGCCAGGGACGTAAAACCACGCGTCTTTCCCATCGCTGACAAACAGCTTTTCTCTGGGAGAACGGTATTCCCATCGCATCTTGCCGGGTTTTTTCAGCCAGAGGGTTCCAGACTCAGTCCGCTCCATTCCAGAGCCGCGATACACCTCCGTAAACTCCGCCTGAAGCGAGCGCAGGTGGTTATAGTGGCTATCGACCGCCGCCGCCAGCGTCTTGACGTCCGGCGTCACTCCCGCAACCGGCACAAGAGACGCCGTCACACACAGCGCGATGGCAAAGCGAAGCAACATCTGGATAGCTTTTCACCGGACACTGGCCCAACGTGTCGCACTCACGCGCATTCGGAACGGAGCACGGAGCAAGTTTGCGGAAAGGACTCCTGGTGAAATTGTAACAGTTTGATGAAGCCTCAATCCTTGCGAGGAAACGGCTTTGAGTTCGGATTTCGGTTATCTTTTCTCGAGGGCGTCATCCGACGCCGGCGGGTTTTCAGCCGGCGGAGGGATCTCGCGCTCTCCGAATATATCGGGTCTCCGCGCGAGATCTTTCCCTCCGCCTGAAGAACGGCTACGGTCAAGATGACGCCCAAGGAAGGGGTTCTGCCTTTCATCATGGCGAGCAAAGGAAACCGACCGAACCGGTCACCGCTGACTGCTGAACAATGAGTACTGGGGTGTGCTCGCGATTTTTCGCAGGCGCCTCCCTTCGCTTAACACGTGCTCCAGCAACGGATTGTGATAGAGCACATAGATCGGTCTCGAATGAAGGCGCAGAGATTGATCCAGGTTTGCAAACACCAGCCGCATTCCCGACTCTGGCAAAGGGTTGAAAAGATAAATCACCAGCGGACCAGCGGGAAGAGGGAATGACGTGGCGTCGGCGCAGATGGATTCGAGCGCGAAACATTTTTGCGCTGCGCTTTTGTATTGCCGCAAATTCTGCTGCGCGATCTGGTGCAGCGCGGGAAGAAGTTCTACGCCGATGATGCGCCGGAAGGGGTAGTCTGAGGCCATCAGCAGGGTGCGTCCTTTTCCGGAGCCGAAATCGATGAAGGTGAATTCACGAAAGTTAGGGACTGTCTGATCGGAATTCGAAGACTGCTGCACGGCATTGAGCATCTCGTGAAACGCCGCCGGTTCCGTGGGCTGATAGGCGGAATGGAACTGGCCGAGCAATCGATCTCGCCATCCGACTGCGCCGCTGGTTGTGTTGACACGATGGTCCCAGTCATAGTCGGCATCGCCGTAGCGTTGCCGCAGGCGCTCCGGAGTAGAATCGCGCACGAACTCCCACAGGACTGCCATGAGGCGGCGCGTCGCCCGGCGGTAGCCTTCGTATGAGGCAGCGTGCGTCCACCATCGCCAGGCGGCTTGCAAGACACTGATTTCTGGAAGCGACTCCATGAAAGAACGTGAAAGCGCCTAGACATGATACGGGCTCTCGAGCCGCCGTGGTCAAAAGGCGACGGTGCGGATTACTGGTGATTCGCGTGGAATTTAGGTAGGACGGGAGGCTTGTATCCGGGCGGCATGCCAGTGGTGAGGAAGTTGAAATCGTCCGGGTTCTCCACTACGACACGACCTTCAGGAATCAGAACATAGGGATGGCCGTCCGGGTCTACGGGGACGCCAGGCAAATGCTCAGCGGCAGCCAGCTCCCAAATGCCAGCGGGAAGGCGTCCGTTGCGCTCTCTGAAACGAGTGACAGCGGTCTCCAAATTAGTGACGTCCTCGTCTACTTTGATCGCGCGCAAGTGTTCCAGAGCGTTCTGGCGGATGCTGGAATCGTGGCTGGATTCGTAGGTGGCGCTCCACAACAAACGAGCGGTAGCGAACTCCCCCGCGTGCTCGGCCATCTGCGCGGCCATGACCTTCATGAAGGGATGAGCGTTGGGGACCTCTGCGCCCCTTGCGAAGACCTCGGCAGCTTTCTTGTAGTTCTTCAGTTCGGTGTAGTAAACGAAGCCGAGATCATAGTAGAGCCGCCAGTTGCCCGGGTTGTGCTGGATGCCGTATTCCATCAGCTGAACGGCGCGGTCGGGTTCGCCGGCGCCGTTCGGGGGAGCGGGCGCCAGAAAACTTGCGCCGAACTCATACGCCGGAAACAGTTGCGGATCGAGCGCGGTGGTGATTTCCAGGAGCGGAGCTAGTTCGTTATAGCTGTGGGCGCGGTCGAAGTGCCGATGCCCGAAGTACTGAACGGTTCGCGTCCAATAGATACAGGCCATCACGCCGTCGAAGCCCAGGCTAGCGCGCTTCACGAGTTTGGGCGAGTTGATGTAAAGAGCATCCTCGATGGCTGCACGAGGCCGAATTTCGTCAATGTGCCGCAGCAAAAGAAGGCATGCGGCCATCGAGATGGCCAGGCACCCGGCGGCGATCAGGCTAATCCGCTGCGTGGCAGTCATTTCTTCGAACCTCGGTCTGAATTCCCCAAAATCATTTCAGGTTCCTGCGCTCGAAGATCAGGACCGCACCGCTCAGCGCCATCGCCGTATAGCACAATGCGTAGAGCGTGTTTTGCAGGATAAGCTGCGAAGCCAGCGGTTGCTGATGCGCGACCGCGCTGATCACATTGAGCGCGGAGAAGTTGGGTACCAGATAGGCCGCGCCCGTGGCGATCCATCGAGTGATGCCGTGAGTCAGGGCAGCGAATCCGCGAAGGTCGTCGGCGAAGCTGCCGATAACGAACATTGAGAATGCAAAGACGGCGGAAAGCAGGGGCGAAGAGAACGACGAAAACAACAGCGCCAGTGAACAGATGATAAGGAATTCGAGGATGATGAAATAAAGCGCCGCCAGGATCAGTGCGTCGGGCGCGGAGAATTTGTGAGCAACATAGAGCAGCGCGCCGAAGACTCCGATGGCCATAAAAAACGTGTTGACGATCAGCGTTCCGGCCAAGCCGAGGAATTTGCCAACGATGAACTCCCATCGGCGGACGGGGCGCGATAGCACCGTATAGAGCGTGCGCTTCTCGATTTCTTTCGAGACTAGCCCGATTCCGATGAAGATAGCGATGACAATGCCGAAAAGAGTGACTGCCGTGAGCCCGAGGTTGATGACAACCAGGCGCTCAATGTCGATGGAAATCTGGCCAACGAAAATCGCGGCGCCCGAAAGCAGCAGGGCGAAGGCGATCAGGTTATAGAGCACGCGGTCGCGAACCGCTTCGCGAAACGTGTTGGAAGCAATATGAATCAGGCGTGCGCTCATGATGTCTTCCCCGCGGTAGTTTGGGAATGTTGCAACTTCTCCACAAAGTAGGCTTCGAGCGAGGTGCGCAGCGGGGTGAGGGCAATCAGGCGAATGCGCTCGCGCCGCAGCGAATCGATGGCAGCATCCTGCTGGTTCTCCGGCACGATCGCGCGGACCGTGTCTCCCGTGACGTGGCATTCCGCGCCCAGGGCTTTCATCGACGCCGGAATTTGGGTGCCTTGCCAGATGACTTCCACTTTGCCCTGAACGGTCGAGGTCAAATCTTCCACCGCACCCACTCCACGCAATTCCCCTTTGTGAATGATGGCGACGCGATCACAGAGCGCTTCGGCATCGGAGAGGATGTGGGTTGAGAAAAATACCGTTTTGCCTTCCTGTTTGAGTTGCTCCATCAGGTCGCGAACTTCACGGCGTCCGAGCGGATCCAGGCCTGACATCGGTTCATCGAAGAAGACCAGCTTGGGATTGTGCAAAAGCGCTTGCGCGATGCCCACGCGCTGCAGCATGCCTTTGGAAAACTTGCGCAATTGCACGCCCTTTATGTCGGTAAGACCCACACGCTGCAGTACTTCCTCGATGCGGCGCTTGCGGTCTTTCCCAGGAACTCCCGAGAGCTGTCCGTAGTAATCCAGCAGTTCGTGGGCGGTCAGGTAGTCGTAGAAGTAAGGCTGCTCGGGGAGGAAGCCGATCTGCGCTTTGACTTCAGGATCGGTCCATTCGTGCCCCAGGATGCGAGCGGTGCCCGCGGTCGGGAACACCAGACCCATCAGCATTTTCAACGTCGTGGTTTTGCCCGCGCCGTTGGGCCCGAGGAAGCCAAAGATCTCTCCCTCTTCGACGGTGAGATGCAGCGGTTGCAAGGCGCGTTTGGGGTGTTTGCGCCAGAAGCCGACCATGTAGGTCTTTTCAAGTCCAAGGATTTCGATTGCGGCCATTGTGCAAAAAAAAGGATTTTTCGAAAAAGTATTTTCAAAAAATATTATAAGCAAGATAGGCCAACGAAAAATGGCCAGTCGAGTTACGAGGGTCACTATCTCGTCAAAAGTGAATTCAGAAGCTGACGTCGCGGGCAGAGAGAAGCATTCTGCGGCCCGGCCAGGTTTCTCATTCTGATATGAGACTGAGCAGTTATTGAGCCACCGGATAGACGATACACGCCGCTAGGGTCGTGGCCGGCAAGTCGCCTGGGTTGCCCATTTGCGAACGGAGAACACCATCGTTGGTGGCGCAGAAATCACGGTTTCCGGTGTGGTTGACACTAATTGGGGCTGCGCCCACGACATAAGCCGTGTTGTAGAGCGCTCCCCCGGTCATGACACCCGTTGCCTGGTAATAATAGCCGCTCTTGCCCGCGCCGCCGGGCGCTGCCGAGGCCAGCAAATTATCGACGAGGCACGCTGTGGCTGGCGCTGGGGTGCACGGAGGCGCGCCGCCCAATGCCGCCAGAGTGTTGGAATAACCAATGGTTGAGTAAGCGGTCGAGTAACTGATCTCGGCAACGTGCAGTGTATGCAAACCCTGGGTTGCGGACGCTTCGTTGGCCGCAAGCCTGGCTTGGAGCAGGTTGGGAATCGCGATCGCGGCGATGATGAGGATAATCGCTACCACAATCAGCAACTCGATTAATGAGAATCCGGTTTGTTTCCGCATTGGATATCCTCTAGCCCGATGACAATCCTGCTCCGTCGGGCCCCAGCTATTACTTAGCACTTGCATCGCCACTTGTGCATCTCTTCTTACGCGATAGTCACCAATTATGTGTCCTCTAATCAAGGTTTTACGCAAGAGGACGATGAGGACAGTGCATGGAGTGCGTTTGCGGCGGCCGAAGGTGACAAGAATTGTCAATGTGCGGAGACAACGGCCGCGAGGTCCGCAACGGATCCGAGCTCCTATAAAAAACAAAGAGCAGCGAACTTTCGTTCGCTGCTCCCTGGCTTGTACCCTCCCCCAGGTACTTCGCCAACTTAGATGGGACTCAGGACCTGGCAAGCCGCCACTGTGGCGATCGCGGCGCCCGTGGGCTGAGCGCGAACCACAGCGTCTTCGTAGGAGCAGAAGCTGCGGATACCGGTCTGATTCACCGTGACTGGAACGGCCGAGGCTTCGTACGACACGGTCGGAGGACCGCCGGCTACGCTAGCAGCCGCGAAGTTGTAACCGCTCTTCACGCCAGCCGACAACACGTTGTCGATCAGGCAAGCCGTGGCAATCGCCGGAACGCACGCTACGTTGGGAGCGCCGCCCAGAGCAAGCAGAGTTGCCGCGAAGCCAGTCCCCGGATAAGTGTTCTGGTAGGTGATTTCCGCCGTGTTGATGGTACGGATGGAGCCGACCGCGGACGACTCATTGGCCGCCATGCGGGCGCGCAGCAAGTTTGGAATCGCGATCGCTGCAATGATCAGGATGATTGCCACTACGATCAGCAGCTCGATCAGTGAGAAACCCTTTTGTTTACGCATCTGTAAATCTCCCCTTTCCTTCCCCTATTGAAGTGGTTGACCCGCCTTTTCAAGGTCCCGCATTGTCAGGTGCAAATGAGTTTCCACAGTCGGAGGTACATGCCCATCAGTCGAAAGGAAGCCAAGTTCTTGTATTTCAGGGAGAAAGGGGAGCTTGATGTTGGCTGCGATTTGATCTCAGGGGTGGAATGCAAGAAATCGCTGACACTTATTGTCGTTCTGCCACGAATTGGCAACCGAAGTTGGCTGAAAAGAGAACACGGGAGTAAAGCACGAATAAAAAACCCATAAAAAATCCCACAAAAAGACAAGAGCAGCGAACTTTCGTTCGCTGCTCCCTGGCTTGTACCCTCCCCCAGGTACTTCGCCAACTTAGATGGGGCTCAGGACCTGGCAAGCCGCCACTGTGGCGATCGCGGCGCCCGTGGGCTGAGCGCGAACCACAGCGTCTTCGAAAGAGCAGAAGCTGCGGATACCGGTCTGATTCACCGTGACTGGAACGGCCGAGGCTTCGTACGACACGGTCGGAGGACCGCCGGCTACGCTAGCAGCCGCGAAGTTGTAACCGCTCTTCACGCCAGCCGACAACACGTTGTCGATCAGGCAAGCCGTGGCAATCGCCGGAACGCACGCTACGTTGGGAGCGCCGCCCAGAGCAAGCAGAGTTGCCGCGAAGCCAGTCCCCGGATAAGTGTTCTGGTAGGTGATTTCCGCCGTGTTGATGGTACGGATGGAGCCGACCGCGGACGACTCATTGGCCGCCATGCGGGCGCGCAGCAAGTTTGGAATCGCGATCGCTGCAATGATCAGGATGATTGCCACTACGATCAGCAGCTCGATCAGTGAGAAACCCTTTTGTTTACGCATCTCGATTTTCCCTCGTTTTTCTTCGTTCGAATTTTATTCTGCTCACGAATGACGCAGTCGTCACGATATTTGCACTTGCCTCTCCAAAGGCACCAGTTACCTTGGTTCCCGACGTTGCTTTGGAAGCGCTTTGTTTTCAGTGTAAGAGCAAACTTCAGTCCTCCTTCTCGGTGCCTCGACTGTCGGTCGCTGGCAGAATGCGTCGCCGGACTGACAATTCTTGTCAATCGGGTCCTCCCACATTTCTAGAACGCGGGAGAAGGTGGGGCTTGCAAATGGGGCCTTTCCTCAAACTCTTAGCGGCACCTTGCGGCTGACATCAGCGGCGGGTTCCAATCGAAATCGTGGAATGTTTCGGCGAAGTCAAGCGCAGGCTAACGGACTTTTCCAAATGAGGATTTCAGATCGAGGACAGCTCACAGCTAAGTGCCTCGTTCAGAACCTTCCGGCCTTCAGCAGCATGCAGGTGACATCGTCGTGCTGAGGAGTGTTGCCGACAAAGAGATCGAGTTCGGCCATGAGGCGCTTCAGCATTTCTGCGGGCGCGACCGAGGTTCCCGCTTCAATCGCGCCTAACAAACGCGGCTCACCATATTCTTCCTGGCGGGCGTTTTCGGCTTCCACTAATCCGTCGGTGAAGATGATCAGCCAATCGCCCGGTGCTAACGTCAGGGTCGCGGACTCGTACTTCACTTCGGGCTGAATCCCGAAGGGAAGGCCGCCGACATCGAGGCGCTCGATTTGTCCACCAGCGCGGCGGAGGATGGGATTGTTGTGCCCGGCGTTAATGTAGTCGACAGTCCGGCGGACGGGATCGTATTCCGCCAGGAACGCCGTGGTGAAACGCAATCCGCCCTGGCTGTTACTGCAAGCGTAGCGGTTCATGTTGGAGGCCAGTTCTGGCAAAGCCACCTGCGCAGTGGAAAGCGTTTTTAGGCTTGCTTGAAATGTGGCCATCAGCATGGCCGCGGGAATACTCTTGCCCGCGACATCGGCTACGGCGAGCACCACGCGATTTTCCTGATTCGTTCGGCCGGCGCGCGGGAACACGTCGTAGTAGTCGCCGGCCACGGTGTTGGCGGGGCGTGTAGCATAGGCGACGGCCAATCCCGGAATCTGTGGAGGTGCGCCCGGCAACAGCCAAGTCTGGATCTCGCGCGCGATCTGCAGGTCGCGCTTCATCACCACGCGATCGGCAATCTCCAGCACAAGCAGCAGAAGCAGCAGGAGCGCCGCCCAGAAGTGCAGATCGAATTCAACAGCGAAGACTTTACCGTTCTCGCCGGTATATTCGAATCCGCCGTGAGGAATCGCCAGCAGAATCAGCGCCAGGAGCAGCAGCACGCGTCGCGCGGGCGCGAGTTTTTCGAACACCGCCCAGAAAAATTCCTTGATTACATGTAGGCGCCGTCCCCGCCGCGTCAGGCCCTCCGGCGTTTTCGCTTCGACGTCGCGAGAGTACAGCCGATAGCTGGTGCGCGCCTCGGACTCGAACTGCGACCAGAGTTGGCTGACCTCAAGTCCTTCGGTGACGCGCCGCCAGAAATTGCGCAGACGGGTGCCGAAGGGAACTCGCCCTGCTGAAGCTCCGGCAGGTGGGAAGGCAGTGGCCATTTGGGAATAAGAAAAGATTATAGAGGATTCAGTAATTGCGAAATTTTGGAATTGGAAAATTGATAATGGACTCCTCAGTGGAAAATTTCCCAGTTACTGAATTACCCAATTACTCAATTTATGTTTCGAATAGACTCAATTGCTCGTCGAAACTCTGGGCCGGCCATTTCGCTGCATAGGCAAGGCGCCGCGCGCTGGTGATCTGGTATTTCTCACGGAGACGCGCGATCAGATGCGACAGTCGCTTGCCATAGGCGGCAGGAAGAAATGCGCGATCTTGATAGCGCTGGCGATAGTTCTCTGCGAGATGGGGAAAGTGTTGTTCGAGGAAGGGAAGAAAGACGGCTGCCGAACACGGCTTCAGAAAAAGCGGGTTGGCGAAAACGTAGTCGGCGCCGGCATCGGCTGCGGCGCGAATCAAGCTTTCAAGATCCTTGGGCGAGTCCGTGATTCCAGGAACCACAGGCGAGCCACTCAGGCCAACTCGCAACCCCGCCTGACTCAGGGTGCGGACGGCATCAAGGCGAAGATCGGGCCGCGGCGCACGAGGCTCGAGAATCCGCGCCAGGTCAACGTTGAGAGTCGTGACCGTGACGTGGATGGAGAGCCGATTCGTCTTTGCGACTTCTTTCAGCAAGTCAAGGTCGCGGACGATCAGATTCGACTTGGTGACGATGCCGAGCTCAAAGCCGCGATGAAGCGCGAACTCCTCCAGAATTGTACGAGTGACTTCGTAACGGCGTTCGGCCGGCTGATAAGGATCGGTGGCGGTGCCAAGCGCGATGCCTTCGTCGGGCTTAACCCGACGCAATTCGTGGCGGAGCAGGCCTGCAGCGTGCTGCTTGACGTAGATTTTCTGCTCAAACTCCATGCCATCGCGCATTTCCATAAACTCGTGGGTGTAGCGCGCGTAGCAGTAGCGGCATCCGAATTCGCAGCCGCGGTAGGGATTGATCGTCCAGGTGAAGGGCATCTGGCGATTGCTGACGCAGCGGTTCAGCAGCGACTTGGACGGGAGCGTGAAGTATTCAACATTGTGTCCTTCGCGCAGAGATTCGCCTTCAGCGGCCAGCCGGGCGATGCCGATTAACCGGGACTTCTGGGGAAGAGGAGGCAAGGGCAAGGAAGCCATAAAGATGAATTCGCCTTTTGTTCGCCTACCATAAGACTAGGGCCGCTTTTTGTCAAGAGGCGTCGAAACGCAAAAATGCTGCGCCATTACCCATCGTCAGGGGGGATCGGCGATTCGCGGCCACTACGGAATCAGATCGAAACTCAGAGCATACAAATCCCTCGGCGGTGCGCCTTTGGCTTCAAACAAATGCCCCCCGTTCGGAAGCGAGCGGAAGGGCATCTTTAGTTCTATAGCCAAAGTTCTATAGCCAACTCTCTAGGAAGGATCCCGCTTACTGCTTGTCGTACACCGTGGTGCCGTGGACTTTTTTGCCCTGCGGATTGGTTCCACTCGCTGTGACCGTGCGGGTCTTACCATCCGCCGATATCCCAGCTCGCCCGCTGATCGTAACCTTTCCATCTTTCTTGATTGTGAACTCCAACGTGCGATCGTCAATCTGCTTGTACGACCGCATATCTGAATTCGGATCGCCGGTGACCGGATAGTCTTTGCCGTCGAACTTACCCGTCCATTCGTTATGCGCGGGTTTACCGTCGCTGGTGGTGCCATCAATCGTCACTTTTACGTTGTCGCCTGCAGCCTCTAAGACCACGGTGTTGTTTTTCGGCATGCCCGCAGCGATCTTCGACTTGCCCTCATTCACCTTCCAGGTGCCCATCTGTGCGTCGCTGGCGAAACATACTGCCCCTGCTACAAAGCACAGCACCAGAGTTAATACACTCGTTCTTGCTTTCATGTTGCCTCCATTGAAAAAATTGTGGGACTCGTTATCGCGCGCGAATTGTAGTGCTGGACTGCAAATTCCGCAACTTGCAAGTGTCTGCAATGCCTATTTGGTTTCGGCGTGAAAGTTCGGCTTGTGCGAATTGAGATTGAATGCTTTCGCTGACAGGGAAGAGAAGCAAGGACCAGGTCCTGGCATATCGCGCGCCAGGAGTTTTCTAGCGCTCCAGGCTCTTGCGGTCCCAGTTTCCCGCATCGGCTGCGGCGTCATAGGTGCTCTGCAGGAATTCCATCAGCGCTGCTTTCGGCGAGTCCGCAGCGCGGACGTCGTCGTACATCAGCAGGAACTCTTTCAGTTGGGGATGGTAAAAAGCTGCTTGCGGGCGAACTTTCCTCTCGGCGAAGCCGGGCGGCTCCGGGGCGGCATAAGAATAAAATGCGGGGCCAGCGATATCGCCGCCGCCGGGCCAAAAACCGGCGCTGCTTACCTCGTGAGAGTAGGCTTCGCGAGTGATGGAGTCGGCGCCCGGGCGCTCGGGCGCTTTCCGGCCGGAGAAGCGCGTCACGGCATGATCGAAACTTCCCCAGAAAAAATGGACAGGACTGACCTTCCCAAGAAATCCTGTTCGGAATTCCTTCAATACCTGGTCGACCCATGCCAGGATTCGCCAGAATTTATTCACTGCGTCCGGATCGTAAGCCGCATGAAGTTGGTCTTTCTCAAATGGGATAGGATCAGGAATCTCGGATGGCGTCGTCCATATCTTCACCGCAACGCCGAGTTCGCCAAGAGCGCGCATGAACTTCTCGTAAAACTCGGCAACACTCTGCGGCTGGAGCGCGATTGCGGTGGCGCGGCCTTCGCTGGTTTCGAGCAAGAGCCGATGTTCGATGAAATCAAAGCGGACCTCGAGAGTTCCTGAGATAGCCTCCGAGACTGTTCCCGGCATTGTCCCGCGGTGGTAGGGCATCGCCGAAGTCGTCATTCCGCGCGCGGTCAGGTAGAAAGGGACGTTCCAGAAATGATTCACCAGAGGACACAATTTGAGCCGCACTTTCCCGACGACCTGCGTCCACATGTGCACGGTGGCCAAAGTGTCCTTCCATCTGGAGAGAGGCAACGCGGGCAGCAGATCTTCGTCGCGCGGGCTGTTCGGTGTCATGGTTCATTCCATCCTGACGAATTAATGTACACCGAAAACGTTGCGTTCAGGTTTCCGAACAACTATCTCTGATCGCGAAGTTTTTTGAGGGCGTCGACGCCGCCCTGGTTCTGCGGGTTCAGTTCGACGGACTTCTGGTAATTCTGGATAGCCAACTCTTTTTGCCCGGCTTTGAGGTAGGCCTCCCCGAGGCTGTCGTAGGCGTTCCAGAATTTAGGGTAGTCCTGCACCTCCAATTGGAATATTTGGATGGCGGCGTCGGCCTGTCCGGCGGATAGAAAATGATAGCCGGGGCCGATGAGTGTGTTTTCATCGAGGGTGTACGGCGAAGCGGAGCCTGCTGCTTTCAGCTCTGAATATCGCGTGATGACGGCTTGCGGGCCCGTGATGCTGGCAACCAGCATGAGTAGACCTGCAGCGGAGGCTTGCTCGGGGGTATAGTTCCATCCGTATTCTTTGGCCACGCTTTTGGTCAGATAGTTCGCGACGGTGATGCCGTTATCAGAATTGGCCATGATGGCGACGCCTTTGCCGGAATCGGCAAACATGATCAGAACTGCTTGAAAGCCTTCATCGGCACCGTTGTGGCCGAACTCCTCCGAATTCTTGTACTCTCCGAGGAAGAAACCCAGCCCTACCTGTTCGATCTGCGGCTTCAACATCTCGCGCGTCGTGGCCTCGGAGAGAACGTGGTTCGCTTTGCCTTGTTTCGAGAGGGCGATTTCAATGCCGAATTTCGCCAAGTCGGTGGCGGTGGTCCACAGGCCGGCCGCAGCCATTTCCGGATAGATGTGCCATTTGCCGGGAACGGCCATGCCATCGGCATGCGTGGCGGTTGCGGCCACGGCAGCGGGGGCGGGGGGAAGCGGCTGCTCGTAGGTGCTGTCGCCCATCCCAACTTTGTCGAGAACGGTTTGGCGCATGAACTGCGGAAACGGCTCGCCCGTCACATCGATCACGAGTTGCTGCTCGATGGTGACACCGCCGCCGGAATAGCGGAATTTTGTTCCAGGAACGAGATCCACACGAATCGGGGCGGTGTTGGCCGGAGGCTCGCCATTGAAAATCTGCACCAGGGTTGGAATGGGCGAACCAACTGCGTATCCGGGGAACCCATGCACCGTGAGTCCGGCGCTATGGCTCAGGATGCGGCGCAATGTAACTTTTTGGTCCTTGGTGAACTCATTGTCCGGGACTTGCCACGACTTCAGTTTCTGGTTCACGTTCTCATCGAGCGAAAGTTTACCGTGCTCAACCAGCCAGAGGGCCCCTGTTGCGGCGACGGGCTTGCTGATTGAGCCTGCCTGAAAAAGAGTGTGGACCGTGACCGGCTTGCTGCCACCGGCTTCCGTAACACCGTATCCCTTGGACCATACAATCTTGAAATTGTCGATCACAGCGACGCTGAGGCCGGGGCATTTGTAGAGTTGCATCAGCTTCTCGAGATTGAGTTGCAGCGGCGGCTCGGTGCCGCTCAAAGGAATAGGAGGAATGCCGTTTTCGACCCGCTGCATTTGGGCGGCGAGATCGGAGTCCTTCTGGTTATGTTGGGGATTGGTTTGAGCGGAAGTGTAGATGATGAGCGAAAGAGCGATGGCAGTGACTTGGACGATTCTTTTCGATGAAATGAATTTCATTAATCCTCCGTCGAGGCATAGGAGACCTTGCCGTTATAGACGGCGGGCAGGATGCGATGTTAGCCGTCCTCGGATGTGCGCGATAGCTGCAAAGGGCTATTTCAAGAGCCCGTATACCTCGACCTCGCCTCTGGCGCCGAAGTATACGCGTCCGTTGACGACCACAGGGATAACGAAGCGCGCGGCCATGGCAGCGCGATCGCGTTGGCTATTCTGTTCGGAAGTGTAGATCGGCTGGGTGAGCTTAGTAGCGTCGAAGGCATACAGGACCGCAGGTTTGTTGTCGGGACCGTTCCATGTTTTCGTCGCGATTGTCCAGACGATTGCGTTTTTCTTCCCGTCGGCCGAGACAGATGGTGTCGCGCCGGGATTTGCAAATTTAATTTGCGAAGCGGCATTCAGAGTTAATTGGCCACTCGTGATGGCGAAATCGCGAAGGTAGTCGTCACTGGCGGCAAAAAACGCGTGGCCGTTCCAAAAGGACATCGCACCGTAACCGCCTCCAGGGAGTTTTATCGTCTGTATTACCGCGTCGCCGTCGCGCTGAAATTTGCCCATCTGATCGCGATCGATCACATAGATCATGGAGCCTTTGGTGGGTTGCAGGAGCAGGTGACGATGGGGTCCGGGCTGATCGGGCAACAGCGTCGGACCACTGGAGCCCAGGTCGGCGTCGGCATTGCTCAGCTGAGCTTGATCATGGGGCGTGAAGTAGTCGCGGATGGTGAGCGACGAGCCATCGAGAGCCAGCTTAAGCACGGAGTCGCCGTAGTCGCGGCCTCCTGAAGCGGCTGAAGCATTGAACGTTCCATTGCCGGTGGGCACGTAGACATTGCCGCTCGTGTCCGCGGCCGGGCCGGTGTCGCTCGCCCAGATGCCGCCCTCGCTGCCGTCCGGCGTGACATTCAACACCGCCTTTTGCGCGAGCGTCTGCGGATCGTAAGCCATCACCCAACCGTGATAGGGATCCACATCGCAGGACGACGCCCAAGTGAGATAGAGAGCGCCGTGTGACAGCAGAAGCGCTGCACGCGGATTTTCGCGCAGAGGATGGAAAGAGACTTGTCCGTTGACAGAGCCCGCGCCTTTGCCGGGCACCGAAGCGGAGATAAGCTTGGGGCCGCCAAACTTCTCTACCCCGGTTGTGATTGCGAGCGCGTGCAGATGCTGAAAATATTCATCGTCGCCGACGGCGTGCCGTATTTTCGTGCGAGCCAACACATAGAGCGTGCCAGTTGGAAGGTCGATGACGGGCGTGGAAGTGATGCCGACCTCGGGCCGGATAAACGGGCACTGTGCGTCATCCTCGGAGACGGGCACTGAGCCGCGCGCTTTGTCGAGCAGACTGACCTGCCATAGCGGCGGATCGGCGGGGCGAGTTGCATCGAAGGCGTAAACGCTGTCGTGCTCAGTGGCGATGAAGATGACGTCGTGCTTGCCCTTGCCGGGAATCTCGACCGAGGGAATGAACAGCGGCTGCGCGTACACCGCGCCGTCGACTTTGAACGCTCCCAGTTTGCCGAATTGTTTGGCGTTGACGTTCTGCGGAGTTAAGGTTTTCTCGCTGAGAGTCGCGCCCGTGCGCGCGTTGTCGTACTGAGAAGTGGTGACCTGCGCAACCGCGGGTATCACAAGAACGGCGAAACTGACTACTGTAGTAAAGCATCCTGCAAGCGGCTTCATCGGAACTCCGCTATTGCTTTTCGGCCGTCGCCTCAGCGGTCTTGGCGAAAAGTTTGGGGTCGAGCGTGGGATTGAGTTCGATTTTCTTGACTTCCGCGTTGCTGGTTTCCTTTTCCATCCTGCTTGTTTTGATGTTTGTAAGGCATGGTCACGCCGTCGGCGGCGCGCCAGTCAGCGAGATTAGTTTCGCCCTCGAAGGGGCCCGATTGTCCCATGGCTTTATACTTTTCGCGGAGGATGTAGCCGGTCTTGGGATCGATATACCAGCGAACCCAGGGAATAGCTCCATCGATATCGAGAATGGCGGCGTCGACGTCGCCGATCTTTTCCGTGCCGGCGGCGGTGAACGTGAAAGTGGGATCGCCGGCGTGCTGCGCGACGTAAACGAGATCGTGTTGCAGTTGGGAGAGCATTTCGGTCTTCTGCGCCGGAGGCATGCTGCGCGAGCCCATGCCCGCCATCGACATGAAGGCGGCGTCGGGAGAAGCCACGATGGTCAGCTTTCCCTGCGGCGTTTGTAAGTCGACATGCATACGATCGGGGAAGGCCAGAAACACATCGACCGGGGTTGGCGGGCCTCCGGAATCGCTCTCCGCGATATTGATATGCATAGTTTTGATGGATTGCAGTTTAGGTAAACCGCCCATGGCGGCAGCGACTTTCGCAGCCAGTGCTTTGCCTTCGGGATTGGAGGCCGCAGGCTTGCTGTTTTCTCCAACCTGTTCCTTCTCCGCGGGCGGAGGCGGAATCGCGATATTGATGTTCTTCACCGGACCGAGCGAGGACAGCGGCTTATCGAATTCCTTGGTGTTGCCGACAACCAGCACGGCCATCTGGTCGCGGTGCAGATATTTAGCGGCCACGCGATTAACGTCGGCGGCCGCTACTTTCTTGACCTCCGCCTGATACTTGTCCAGCCAGTCGGGAGGATACCCGTAATATTCGTACGTCATGCGCTCGGCAAGAATTTTGTCGGGCGAGTCGAGACGGAAAATGAACGCGTTGAGAATTTCGTCTTTTGCGTGTTGAATTTCGTCGTCGGTGATGGGCTGCTTCGAAAGATTATCGATGTCTTCATTGGCCGCTTGAATCGCCTCAATCGTGGTCTGACTCTTCGTGCCGATTGAAACCTGCAAAATTCCGGGATGGCCGAAATTCGTGCCAATGCCGCCGCCTACACTGTAGGCGAGCCCGCGCTTGGTGCGAATGTCATTGAACAGGCGCGAGGAAAAGCCGCCGCCAAAGGCTTCGTTGAATACGCTGATGGCGTAATAGTCCGGATTGTCGCGCGTGGTGCCGAGCCCCACCATATGGATGGTGCTTTGGTTCACGTCGTCTTTAGCGATCAGATACGCGCCATGGGGAGCGGGGTGGTATTGAATTTGGTTCTTCGGGAAAGCCGGGCCCTTGGGCCACGCGTCGAATGCGGAGCGCAGCCTGGCTTCCATCGCGGCGGAGTCGAAATCTCCACTGATTCCCAGAATGATGTTGTTGGGATGTATGTATTTGCCGTGCCAGTTAATCAGGTCTTGTCGCGTGATCGCGGCCACGGTGGCATATTCCGCTTGGCGGGCGTAGGGATTATTAGCTCCATAGGCCAGCTTCACGGTCTCTCGGCGCGCGATTTCGCCAACATCGTCATTGCGCCGCGAGATGGCGTCGAATAATTCCTTCTGGGCGATGTCGATTTTGTCGGCGCGGAATTCGGGATTCTGCAGTACGTCGGCATAGGCCTTGAATACGTCGTCGAGGTCGCCCTTCAGGCATGAGAAACTAACGGTGGTGGAGTCAGGCCCGCCGCCAGTTTCCACTTTAGCCGCGCGGACTTCGAGGAAGTCGTCAAGCTGGTCGCCAGTTTGTGTTTTCGTTCCGCCGGTGCGCCAGACTTCGCCGTAAATTTCGACCAAACCGACCTTCGTGTCGGCTTCGTTCACCGATCCGCCGCGAATTCGTGCGGTGCCGTCGATGAGTGGCAGTTCGTGATCTTCCTGAAGAAAAATCACCATGCCGTTCTTGAGTTCGACGCGTTTGGGCTGCGCCGGTTTGAAAGCAGGCAGCGGCGGAATCTGAATCTGCTGCCAACTGGCGGCTTGCGCTGAGGCTCGAGGAACGGTTGTAAGAGTGAAGATAAAGCACGTCGCGACCACCATGGTGAGAAGAAGAGGCTTCTTCATTGCGCACCTCCTTGATCAGGTGCGCCATTGGACGATTGGTCAGTCGGTGATGGTCGGCCTGAGGTTTCGATTTCGCCGACGGTGCGATTAGTGTCGACGAAGACTTCGTTAGCGACGCGGCGGATGTCGGCCTTGGTCACCTGATCAATGCGGTCGACAGAACGGAACAACTCGCGCCAGTCGCCGTAGCGAGTTTGATAGGTCGCCAACTGCGTGGCCAGGCCCTCATTGTCGGCAAGGCCGCGTATCAGGTTGGCCTTGGAGCGGGTCTTGATCATCTTCAATTCGGCGTCGGTAATGTCTTCCTTCTTAATCTTGTCGATTTCTGCATGAATGGCATCGGCCATTTGCTGGTTGGTATGTCCCGGCAGCGGGAAGGCATAGAAGGCGAACAAATGCGGGTATTTGGTGCCCGGCATGCCGCTGAATCCAGCCGAGTACGATGCAATCTTTTTGTCGCGCACCAGGGCGCGATAGAGACGAGAAGTGCGGCCTTCCGACATCAGGTCGGTAATGGCGTCGAATACGGCATCGTCTTTGCTGCGGTAATCGGGGCGATGGTAACCCTCGAGGTAAAACGGTTGAGAGGGATCTTTCAACACCACCTTACGCTCAGAGTTTTGCGGCGGCTCGGTCGTGGTGGTCTCGTCCGGCTGCGAGTGCGCGGGCAGGCGGCTGAAATACTTTTCGAGAATGGGCATCGCCTGCGACGCCTTCACATCGCCTGCGACCGCAATCACCATGTTGGCGGGCACATAATACTCGTCGAAGAATTTCTGAGCTTCAGTCGCGGAGAAAGAGTTCAAATCGGCCATCCAGCCCACGGTCGGTCTGTGGTACGGGTGAGCTTCAAATGCCGCGGCCGTGAACTGCTCGACCAGTCGCCCGATGGGGTTGCTGTCGGTGCGCATGCGGCGCTCTTCGATAACGACATTGCGCTCTTTATAGAACTCTCGCATCACCGGATGCAGGAACCGTTCGGATTCGAGATACGCCCAGAGCTCGAGGCGATTTTCCGGCAGCGAGTAGTGATACCCCGTCTCGTCGTAGCTGGTGAATGCGTTCATGTCCTCACCGCCATTTTGTTCCACGAGTTTGCCGAAGGCGTTGCCCACCACATACTTATCGGCCTCGGTGATTGCGTCTTTCCAGGCTTTTTCGAGCTGTTTCAACTTCGCTTCGTCGCGGCCCACCGTCTTGTCGCGCTCGGAAATGTAAGCGGCATACGCAGCCTCAACCTTCTCCAGGGCCGGCTTCTCGGCGGCGTAGTTGGTAGTGCCGATCTTGTCAGTGCCCTTGAATGCCATGTGCTCGAACATATGGGCAAGGCCGGTGGCGCCCAGGGGATCCTGCGCCGAACCCGCATCCACCAAAGTAAAGAAGGAGAAGACGGGTGCCTCCGGCCGCTCGCAGATCATGAGCGTGAGCCCATTCGGCAGCTTCTTGACCGTGATGCGCTTTTCGAACGACGCGACGTCCTGCGCCAGAGCAAAGGTGGGGACAAGAAGGAAGACCAATACGGCTCTCATCATAATGTTGTGTTTCATCGGACCTCCGACGGACGAATATCTCCTTCAACAGACATGTGTTGGACGGAGCAGCAGGGCAGAAGTTTGAAAGTACGTGGCCGGAAGGGAAGTTGTCAAACCGGCGTTGACCCGGATTTAGACCGTCGCGGGTCCAGTCTAGCCCCGGTTTGCAGCCGCAAGTTAGGAACAACGCTGTATTTTGCGTGCGGCGGCATTTCGGGCACAATAGCAGCCGGAGATCATGTGATCGATTCGACCGTCGAGATCCAGGGCAAGCATCTGAAGCTGTCAAACCTGGAGAAGGTGCTTTATCCCGCCACTGGATTCACCAAGCAGCAGGTCATCGATTATTACGCGCGCATCGCGCCCGCGATTATTCCGCATCTGGCGGGGCGCGCGCTCACGCGCAAGCGCTATCCCGACGGCGTAGAGGGGGAACCGTTCTTCGAGAAGAATGCTCCCAAGTACCGGCCGGACTGGGTGAAGACAGCTCCCATTTGGAGCGAAGGCAACCACCGTACGGTCTATTACGTTCTGGCGAATGATCTGGCGACGCTCGTTTGGCTGGCCAATCTGGCGGCGCTCGAGTTGCATCCGTCGCTGGCGCTGGCCAAAGACATCACATGTCCGACTGAGATGGTGTTTGACCTCGATCCCGGACCGCCGGCGAACATTGTGCAATGCTGCCAGGTAGGGTTGTGGCTGCGCGAGATCTTCGAACACTTTGGGCTAAAAAGTTTTCCCAAGACATCCGGTTCGAAGGGGCTGCAGCTCTACGTTCCCCTGAACACGCCGACGACCTACGACGCCACCAAGACGTTTGCGCGCGCTCTGGCGCAACTGCTGGAGCAGGATCACCCGGAGATGGTCGTTTCCGATATGAAGAAAACGCTTCGTACCGGCAAAGTGTTCGTCGATTGGAGTCAGAACGATGAGCACAAGACGACCGTCGCGGTCTACTCGTTGCGGGCGCGCGAGCATCCCACAGTCTCTACTCCCATAACTTGGGACGACGTGGAACGGACTTTCAAGAAGAAGGACGCCAGCCTGCTGGTATTCGAAGCGCCACAGGTGGTTTCGCGTGTTGACAAACTTGGCGACCTGTTTGCGCCGGTCATCACATTGAAGCAGCGGTTGCCGGATCTGAGATCTCTAACCGTAGCAAAGAAGCCGCAACACATTGAGATCGCCGCACAGGCTGATGGGAACAATGCCCCCCCGCGGAAAGCGGCCCCGAAGAAAAAGTCCGCAGCGAAGAAGTCCGCGCGTAGAACATCGGGGAAGATATAATCGGGATTTGTGTGGCGCGGGCACTCTTGCCCGCGATGCAGCGCAACAAACCTCATCACCAATATATTTCTATGCCGCAACTCTTCGTCGGAACGTCCGGATGGGCCTACCCGACCTGGAAGCCCGATTTTTATCCGCAAAAGCTGGCGCAAAAGAAATTCCTGAATCACTACGCATCGCAACTGAATACAGTCGAGGTGAATTTTACCTTCCGCCAGCTCGTCAAAGAATCAACCATTCAAAACTGGATGCAAGATACGCCCGCACATTTTCGGTTCGGCATCAAGGCGCATCAGGTGATCACCCATATCAAGCGCCTCAAAGGAACAGAAGACTTTGTCCCGCGATTTCTTGCGACCATTGAGCCGCTGGCCGCTGCGGGCAAGCTCGGCCCAGTGTTGTTTCAACTTCCGCCAAATCTGAAGCTGGATCCAGCGCTGCTGAAAGATTTTCTCGCGATTTTGCCCCGCACCATGCCCGCAGCGTTTGAATTCCGGCATGAGTCGTGGTTTTGCGACTCGACTTGGGACCAGCTGAAGTCCAGTAATGTGGCGCTATGCGTAGCCGAGACCGAGACAATGACAACGCCAGAAGTGGCGACCGGCGCGTTCGTCTACTACCGCTTTCGCAAGCCGAGTTACACGGAGGAGGAACGGCGCTCCATGATCGAGCGCATCGGGCAGCACGTCGCTGCGGGGCGCGATGTCTTTGCTTATTTCAAGCATGAGGAAACGCCGGAAGGGGCGCTCTATGCGGTCAATTTGCTGCGAGCCGTGAGAGAGACGTAGCAAGCTACGTCTCTCCGAGATAATTCCATCCGAATCCGCTTCATCACTTTTCCTGGTGTCCGATAACTGCCACACTAGATTTCTTCTGCTGTCATGGCGTCCGAGGCGAATCCGCGCGTGCTATCGCACTTTCTCGATTACCTGCGTATCGAGAAAGGGCTGGCGCGCCTTACGATCAGCGCTTATACCACCGATATACTTCAATTCGCCGAGTTCCTGGAAAAGCGAAAGCGGCTTCTGCTCACCGCGCGGCGCAACGATGTGCGCGAATTTCTCCAGCAGCTTTTTTCCAATCAAGTTGACTCCCGCAGCGTGGGACGAAAGCTTTCGGCTCTGCGTCATCTCTACCGTTACCTATTGCTCGACAAGAGAATCGAACACGACCCGACTTTAAATATCGAATCACCCCGCCAGTGGAAGGTGTTGCCGAAGTCGCTGGCGCGCGATGAAGTGGAATCGACTCTGGCGTCACCACTTACGCGGCAGGCGAACGGGCATCGCAATTCAAAAGACGCGGCAGCATTGGCGGCTCGCGATCGGGCCATGCTGGAACTGCTCTACGCTGGCGCGTTGCGGGTCTCCGAAATGGTGAATGTAACTCTCGGAGATTTGAAGCTGGACGTAGGATACATGCTCGTACGTGGTAAGGGCGACAAGGAACGCATCGTGCCGCTGGGCAAGCCGGCGCAAGACGCAATTTCCGAATATCTGACGCACGGGCGACCGGTGCTGGCCGAAAAGCGGGCGCCAAAAAATCCCCACGCACTCGGAAGGAATGCGAGAAGCGTAAGTCTCTCAGGCGCGACGAGCACGGACAATATTCGGTCCGTTCCGATCGCAAACGGAAATTCGCCATTTGTATTTATTGCTCGTGGCGGCCGCAAGCTGACGCGGCAGCGCATTTGGCAGATGGTGGGCGCAGCATCCGCCCCCTCCGGACGGCACGCATCGCCGCATATGCTGAGGCATTCTTGCGCAACGCACATGGTAGAGAACGGTGCGGACTTACGCACGGTGCAGACGATTCTGGGCCACGCAGACATTTCAACCACGCAGGTGTACACGCATTTGGCGCTCGACCGACTCAGGGTCGTGTATCAAAAGCATCATCCGAGAGCGAAGGCGAAATAGGCGGCATGGCGAAAACCAGTACCATCGTTGAAAAAGCCGTGGCCGACTTCCTTCGCCACTTGCACGAGCGCAATGCTTCGCCGCACACAATCAAAGCGTACAGCAGCGATTTGGCGAACTTCGTTGCTCACGCCGGCTCGCGCGGATGGAAATCGATCGACCACATCGCGATCCGCGGCTTTCTCTCGCAACTCTACGAAATGGGTTTGGGCAAGACTTCCGTGGCGCGGTCGCTGGCGGCAGTGCGATCGCTCTATCGCTGGCTCGCGCGGGAGGGTGTGGTCGAACAGAATCCGGCGAAACTAGTGGCAACGCCGAAACTGGCGAAGAAACTTCCGCGCGTCCCCACCATCGAGGAGATGAACTCTGTGCTCGACGGGCAAATGCCGGAAGCGGCGGCGTTTCCCGAGCGCGACCGCCTAATGCTCGAACTCCTTTATGGATGCGGCATTCGCAACTCGGAGCTTACCGGCATTAACCTCGACGATATTCGCTTGAGCGCGGAATTAATCCTGATTCGCGGGAAAGGGAAGAAGGAACGATACGTTCCATTTGGAGATTCGGTAAAGAGCGCGCTGGCGGCGTATCTGACGGTGCGACAAGCGACGCTAGCGGAAAGACGCAAGAATACGGCCGCGCTGCTGATCAACCAGCGCGGCGGCCGGCTGACCACTCGCAGCGTGGGCCGCATCATTAAGAAAATCGCCGTTGCGAAGGGGCTTTCGCCGGACGTGCATCCGCACACCTTACGCCATGCTTTCGGCACACACATGCTGGAAGAAGGCGCCGACCTGCGCGCCATTCAAGAATTGCTGGGCCACGAGCGGCTGGCCACCACGCAGCGCTATACGCAGCTCTCGATGAAGCATGTGTTGCAGGTCTACGATCAGACGCATCCCCGCGCAAAGTAGAGACCTTCCTGTCTATTACCTCAGTAATTTGGTTGTTCGCTGGCTGTGACTCGAAAATAATGAAGAACGGGAAAGCTGGCGATCTGAAGTTCCGATTGGATCGGCTTCGGGTTTGGTACCTCTAGTCCCGGGAGGCACTGTGCGCAAGATCAATCCGGAACTCTGGCTGCTGCTGTTTCTAGTACTGATTGCTGCGATGCTGAATTTTCTGGTCGCTTCGCAGCGAATGGCCCTGGTTTTCTATTTTCTTCCTACGCTATTCTCCGCATATTACTTTGGACGGCGGCACGCCACGCTCACTGCCGTTGCCAGCGTGGTATTGGTCGTTTTGCTGGCATTCCTGAATCCGGCGATGTTTACCCGCCGCCTGGAATTGCCCTTCGACGCACGCTGGTTCGACCTTACACTTTGGGGAGGGGTTCTGATGGTGGCGGGCTACGCCACTGGAACGCTCTATGAGCGCAATCAGAAAACGTTGCGAGAGATGGAAAACGGTTACGACGGAATGCTGGTGATCCTGCAGAATTTCCTCGCCAACCAGAAACACAACGACACGCACGCCTACCGTATTTCAATGTGTGCCACCAAAATTGCGGAAGCGGTCGGATTGGACCCGGGCAGCGTGGAAGACATTCGCACCGCGGCGCTGTTGTTCAACCTGAAAGACATGGGAATCACCAACGAAGTTCTTTGCAAAGCGGCGCAGGTATCCCAGGAAGATTTGCAGCGGGCGATGCGGATCCGCGGCCGGGCAATGAACAAAGCGGGCGCCGCGGGCGGATCGCTGCGGAGAGCGATTCCGATTTTTCTCTCGGAGCGGCAATTGCGCCAGACCGGCGGAAACCCTGACGATGCTTCGTTCGAAGTCCAGGTCCTGCTGCTCGCGGAAGAGTATCAGGCGCTGACCAGCGGAGAAAGAAGCGTGAAGATGTCTCCCGGGCAGGCTGGACAAGAAGTGATCAAGCGCGCGGGAACCCGTTACGATTCACTGGTGCTCAACGGCTTCACCGATGCCTTCGGCGGACAGGCCACGGCGCGGGCGCCTGAGTCGGCTGTATCTTCAGGCTTTCGCAGTTTCTTCCCACATCTCAACGATCCGTGCTCTTCAAGTCGGCAGTAAGTTTTTCGTAGGCTTCTTCTGAAGCTTCGGACTCGGGCGGCGGAAAGATCGGATCGCCAAAGACCATCTTCAGCGGCGCGAACCCTCGGAATTTTTGGTTCCGTGGCCACACTTCATAAAACCCTTCAATCGCCACAGGAACGATCGGTACCTGCAAGTGAATCGAAAGAATGGCCGCGCCTTTCTTGAACGTTCTGGGCGTGCCATCGATCGAGCGCTCGCCTTCTGGATAAAGAACGAGCGCCATGCCATGCCGCAGTCCGAAAGCGCCGGCGCGCATCGCCGGAACCAGATTCGCGTCCGGATCGAGCACCATGACTTTGATGGAGCGCGCCAGGCGGCGCATCAATCCCTTGCCGAAAATTTCGCTGGTGCCCACGGCAAAGGCTCGCAAAAATACATCCGGCGGCAGAACGCTCGCCAGGATCAGCGGATCGAGATAGCTTTGATGGTTCGACGAGATAATGAACGCGCCAGTCTTTGGGAAGTTTGTCGAGTCCCGTCACCTTCAAATGAAAGCGATCAAGAGCGACCACCTGCATCAGTCGCGTCACCAGATACCAGAACGTGTCGTTGACTCGATTGGGATGGGCCAGCGCAAGGACGTCGGGGTCGTCGGGATCTTCGGCCAGGATCGATTTCCATCCCGCGAAGGTGACGCGCGTTCCCGGGCCGCCCGCGCCGCTGGCTGCGCTTTGCAAGACAGCATCGACCAGATCGCGCACCGTGTAGATCTCGGTCAGTTGCGACTCTTCAACGTTGCCTCCAAGTTCTTCTTCGAGGCGGCTGAGCAATTCGACGCGCTGCATGGAGTCGAAGCCGAGATCGAGATCCAGATTGAGAGTGGGCCGCAGAGTCGGCGGGGCAGAGCGCGCTGCTTCACGAATGATCTTCAAAGCGCGCTGCACGTCCGGTTGATCGAGCCATGCGGTCTCGTCCGCGGTTAAAGGTTTCTCGCGCCGGGAGTTCCGAATCGTCCGCAATTTTCTTCGACTGATTTGCTCTGACCCGCTTCTCGACTTCGAAGCGTTTGATTTTGCGGGTCGTGGTGCGGGGCAAATCTTCCTGCCAGATTTCGTAGCTGCCAATGCGCTTGGTGGAAGCGATTCCGGGCGACAGGCCTTCAATATCGAAGCGGATAATTTCCTTGGCGTTGACAATCTTGCGCTGCCGCAGCGCGTCGAAGTTCGGGACGATCACGGCGTGCAGGCGGTCGCCACCCTCGCCGGGTTTGCCTTCGAGTCCCATCACAGCCATTTCCTTGATGTACGGCGACTTCAGGTAGTAGGCTTCGATCTCCTCGGGATAGACGTTCTTGCCGTTGCTCAGAACGATCACTTCCTTTTTTCGCCCGGTGAGGAACAAGTGGCCGTGCGAGTCGAAGTAGCCGAGGTCGCCGGTGAGAAACCAGCCGTCGCGCAGGACTGCCGCCGTCGCATCGGGACGATTCCAATAACCTTTCATCACGACCGCGCCCCGCACCGCGACCTCGCCGACGGCGGGACTGTCTTCCTGTGGTTGCGGGTCGACGATTTTGGCCTCGACGCCTTTCATCGCCTTGCCGACTGAACCAATCTCGTTGTCGTGTGGCGAATTGGCGAAGACTGCGGCGGTCGTTTCTGTCAGGCCGTACGCCTGCAGCACGTCGATGCCGAGATCGTGGAAATCCCGCGCGATCGCAGGATCAAAGCGCGATCCGCCGGTGACCAGGTATCGCATCTTTGGTCCGAGCGTGTCGTGCACTTTGCGGAATAAAATCGGTCCCGCGTTGATTCCGACTTTGCGCAGAGTGCGATTGAGCGCGACCATCGCGGCGAAAACTTTCTGGGTGATCGCGCCTCGCTTCGCGATCTCCTGAATAAAGCGCTCGTGAATCAGATAGAAGAATTGCGGCACGACCGCGAATGCCGTGATGTTGCGTTCGCTCAGAGCCCGCAGCAGTTCGGTGGTGTTGAGCGTTTCCAGATACACGACGCGCGAGCCCTTGACCAGCGGGAGCAGCAGGTTCGCCATCTGCGCCAGCACGTGAAACAGCGGCAGCACGCCCAGCAGCGCGTCCGACTGGGCCAAGATCGACCCAGTCGAAAACCGCCTCGACTTCGCCCAGAAAATTGGCGTGCGTCAGCATCACGCCTTTGGGGTCGGCGGTGGTGCCCGAAGTATAGAGCAGGGACGCGAGATCGTCGTCTTTTGATGCCGCGGCTTTGAAGTTGTTCGGGCCGGCGTCGAAGATCGCGGGCAGATTGCCCAGCCAGTGTTCCTGTTTGGACCGGTCCGTCGTGCGGTCCGGATCCATCAGGATGAGGCCCAGCTTCAATTCGGTGGCGGCGGGACGCACGACCGGAATATGTTTCGCATCACAAGAAAACTGCTGCGGTGCCGCTGTCTTTCAGAAGCTTGGTGACTTGATCGTCGTGCAGGGCGGTGTCGAGGGGAACGGCGGCGCAGCCGGAGGCGATGATTCCCAGGTAGGCGGCGACCCAGCGCGGGTGATTGTCGGCCAGAATGGCAAGCCGCGATCCGCGAGGGAATTTATTTTCGGTGATCCATCGGCCGACCGATTCGGCCATGCGGCGAAGTTCGGAGTACGTGCAGCTTTCAAGGTGATCGTGGCGCTGCAGTTCCAGCGCGACATTGTCGGGCCAGCGCTCGGCGCATTCGACAAAGCGATCGTAGAAGGTGGGCATTGGTCGTGGCGAATATACACGAAAGGCGCCGCCGTATTCGCGTTTCGAAGGCCGACTTTTGCCCGCGCGCCTGAATCGTCAGATTGCCGAAGGAGATAAATAGGAACGTGAGTACGCTTAGGGTTTCTTCGGCGGTTGCGGTTTTTCCGCCTGCGCGATCGCTTTGCGGAATTCTTCCACGGCAGTGACCCCGGGTTCGCGCAGACAGTCCTTGGCCATGTAGCGCCAGACTGGCGGCGAATCCAGTGGATCCCGCACCGCCGCGATACACTTCGAACGTGTCTTCGGACGCGCCGACCTCATTGCCCATGCGCGGTCCATTTTGTGGGTCCATGCTCGGGTCGTTTAGCGGCGGTGGTTGACCTTGATGGCCGCCGATGCGGACGTTGCCATCCCCGCCTTGCGCAGCTCCAGGGCGTTGGTCAATCGGTCCGCCCTTGATGGTCGGTTGCACCATCCTGCCGTTGCCGGTCCGGACCGCGATAACCAGATCAGATTCCTCGCCGTCCATTACCAGGCGCAGCCGCCCCCATTGCATCAGTGCCTTCTCCACACTGTCGCGGGCGTTGGCATTGGCCATGGGATGGTTGACCGGTTCTCCCGCATCCGGGCTGATCACCACGAGCGCCGTGGTGGCCCGCAAAACATACTCCGGCAGACGAGGATTTCTTTTTATCTTTCGCGCCTGCAGGAACCGCCAGGAGCGCGGCTAAAAGGAACAGCGAAGAGATGCGTGCAGTCATGGGAGACTCCGTGACCAGCGACTGACGCCGCCATTATACTTTAGGTGCGAAGTGCATGCTTCGTCGCGTGTTTCGTCATGGACTTCGCTCGCATCTAATGTGCTAGGCTTTAAAAGGTAGTTTAGGGCGTGCTGCCCTCTGAAGGAATTTCCGGTTGATTAATCAGCTGCTAGGCAAGGTTTTTGGGACCAAGAACGAGCGGGTCGTCAAGTCGCTGATGCCGAAGGTCCAGGCGATCAATGCGCTTGAGCCGGAGATGCAGAAGCTCACCGACGCCGAACTGCGCGCCAAGACGGACGAATTCCGGCAGCGCATTCAGGAGCGGTTGAGCCGCTTTGGCGGCGGTAACGGGAACCCGCCACCGGGGAGCGAGGCGCTCCCGGATCGGAAGACGAAGATGATCTCGACCGCATCAAGCGCTTCGAAAAAGAGCAGTACGAAGCGCTGCAGGAAGTTCTCGACGAGATTCTGGTGGAGGCCTTTGCCGTGGTCCGCGAGGCCGGACGGCGCGTACTTAACATGCGGCACTTCGACGTGCAGTTGATTGGCGGCATGGTGCTTCACCATGGCACGATCTCCGAGATGAAGACCGGCGAGGGCAAAACGCTGGTCGCGACGCTTCCGGTATATCTCAACGCGCTCAGCGGGCGCGGCGTTCACGTAGTCACGGTCAATGATTACCTGGCCAAGCGCGACTCGGAGTGGATGGGCAGGCTGTACCGTTTCCTCGGCCTCACAGTCGGCGTGATCGTGCACGATCTGGACGATGAAGAGCGCCGTGCCGCCTACGCGGCCGACGTCACCTACGGCACCAACAACGAGTTCGGCTTCGACTACCTGCGCGACAACATGAAGTTCGACATCAAGGATTGCGTGCAGCGCGGGCACAATTACGCGATCGTCGACGAAGTCGATTCCATCCTGATCGACGAAGCCCGCACCCCACTGATTATTTCGGGCGCCAGCGAAGAATCGACCGACAAGTATTACAAAGTCAACCGCATCATTCCCAAGCTGGAGAAGGGTGAAGAACTCGAAGTGGCGCCCGGAGAGCCGGCGCAACTGACGGGCGACTTTGTGGTCGACGAAAAGCATCGCAACATCACTGTCACCGATGAAGGCTGGGAGAAGGTCGAGAAGCTCCTTGGAATAGGAAACATAGCCGATCCGGAGAACTGGCCGCTCAAGCATCACGTCGAGACCGCAATCAAAGCGCACGCGCTCTATCGCAAAGATGTGGAGTACGTCATCAAAGACGGCGAGGTCATCATCGTCGACGAATTTACCGGACGCATGATGCCCGGGCGCCGCTGGTCTGACGGACTGCATCAGGCAATTGAGGCCAAGGAAGGCGTTAAGATCGAGCGCGAGAACCAGACGCTCGCGACCATCACTTTTCAGAATTACTTCCGCATGTTCAAGAAGTTGGCCGGCATGACCGGTACGGCGGAGACGGAAGCGGCCGAGTTCGACAACATCTATAAGCTGGAAGTCGTCGTAATTCCGACCAACATGGAGATGCGCCGGATCGAGAATCCGGACATCGTTTATCGCACCGAGAAGGAAAAATACTTTGCCGCGGCAGATGAAATTCAGCAACTCGCCGCGAAAGGCCAGCCCGTGCTGGTAGGCACCACGTCGGTCGAAAAGTCCGAGCGGCTCTCGGACCTGCTGAAGAAAAAGGGCATCAAGCACGTCGTGCTCAATGCCAAGTTCCACGAACGCGAAGCCGAAATCGTCGCCCAGGCCGGCCGCAAGGGCATGGTCACCATCGCGACCAACATGGCCGGCCGCGGCACGGACATCCTGCTCGGCGGCAATCCGGAGTTCATGGCGAAGCAAGAATTGGTGAAGAAAGGAATCGCGCAGCAGTTGCGCGTCGCGCAAGGCAAGATCGAAGGTCCGCAGGAAGATGGGCAGACTTCCATCTTTTATTACAACGGCAATGAGTACACCGTTCCGACAGCCGCCTGGACCGACGCTCTAACTCGCTACAAAGCTCAGACGGACGTCGAGCACGATGAAGTGACCGCCGTCGGCGGCCTGCACATTCTGGGCACAGAGCGACACGAATCTCGACGCATTGATAACCAGTTGCGTGGGCGCGCCGGGCGCCAGGGCGATCCCGGCTCTTCGCGCTTCTATCTCGCGCTCGAAGATGACCTGATGCGCATATTCGCCAAGGAGTGGATCTCGACCCTGTTACAGAAGTTGGGAATGGAAGAAGGCGTCCCCATCGAGTCCAGGATGATCAGCCGCCGCATCGAGACGGCGCAGAAGGCTGTGGAAGGGCAGCACTTCGAATCCCGCAAACATCTGCTTGAATACGACGACGTGATGAACAAGCAGCGCGAGGCTGTCTATGGCCTGCGGCGCCGCCTGCTCGAAGGCACCGATCAGAAAGATCTGATCCTTGAAGATTATGTCTCAGAGATTCTTGCCGAGTTGCTGGAAGAATATTGTCCGGTCAAGGCCCACGCGGCGGATTGGAACATCAAGGGTCTGAAAGATGCCGTGTTTACGCGCTTTGGCGTCGATTTCCTCGCCGAAGGCGTGAAGGCCGATACTCTGAACCGGCAGGAACTCGGCGACGCTATTTTCGAAAAACTGAAAGAGCGCTACGACGCAAAAGAAAAGCTCATTGGCCCCGACGCAATGCGCCATCATGAGCGCATGATCATGCTAAGCGTGATCGATCAGCAGTGGAAAGATCACCTGCTCAGCATGGATCACTTGAAAGAAGGCATCGGCCTGCGCGGCTATGGGCAGCACGATCCGCTGGTCGAATACAAGAAAGAATCCTTCGACATGTTCGAAGCGATGATGCAGCGTTTCCAGGAAGACACGGTCCGCTATCTCTACCTGATGCAAATCCTTGAGCGTCCTCCAGATTCCGGCGCGGGTGGTCCGCCGACGAGCGCACCGGTGTCGCAAGGGCCAGGCCCGGGTACGCCCGGTCAGCATGATGGAGATGGCAACGGACGGCGTCCGTCGCGCATGGTCTCAACCTCCGCCGACGAACTGGAAGAAGCCTTCATGCGCCGCAAGCGCCGCGAACTCGAACAAGCGCGCATGGCCGGTGCAGGCGACGCACAACCGGTACAGCAGGTCATTCGCGGACAGGAAAAAGTGGGCCGGAACGATCCCTGCCCTTGCGGCTCCGGCAAAAAGTACAAAAAGTGCCACGGCGTGTAACGAGCAAGCAACATGCGGGGACAGCCATCCTCGGCTGTCCGGCCGGGCAACGCCCGGCTATTTCTTTCGACCAGCGACAGCCTTGAACGTCATCTCTTTCGCTGCACTGCCCGTTTCCCTCGTCCACTCGGCAAACAATGTCGCATAGTTCTTCGTGATGTAATCATCCCGACTCACGCCTATCTTTTTCGCGGTTGCGTCAATCCACCGCGACGGCCCTTCGATCTCGCAAAAGTTGCCGATCGGCGTCTGATCCACAACCACCTGGCCCTTTTTGTCAGTCCACTCCGCGCGGAATTTTTCGTAGCGAAATGACGGACGATACCCCAACGCCCGCAGAATCGCATCCATCTTGGTCCCATCATCGACGCCCGTCTCTAACTCGACTCGGCTGCTGTGGCGCCCTGTTTTGCCGCCGCTCTTATGGGTCAGCTTCCAGGACGAACCATACTTCCGCAATCGCAATAATTCCTTGCGCTTCCGCAACACTTTGCCCGGCAGATCGTAGAGCGTATTCATCTCGTGGGTGCGACGTGTGACCAGCTGGAATCCAGCAGAGTGTAATTTACGGCTCAGTTCCCGCAGATTTCCAACTCGAAATTTGACTTCGATTTCGCGCGGCATGAAGAAAAGTGTATTACGGGCGCGCGGCACCCGCTACTGAAGCGACTTCGAGGCGGAAGTCAGGGCGGTTGAGCTTCCTTTCCCAATCCACGGGTTCAATCGGGCCTACTCCGATCACCCAGCTCAATGCCCCAATCCACGACACGGTCCCCGCAATCACGAAGGGCCAATAAAACTGGCCTGTCCGCCCGAGTATGTATCCAGTCAGCATAGGCGCAATCGCACCCGCGAAGTTGCCTACGAAATTCTGCACTCCCGCCCACCGTCCTGCTACCCGCGGTCCCGCCAACGTTTGCCCAACCGTCCAGCAGGTTCCTCCCGCCAGGCCGATGAAAAGGCCTGCCAGCGACAGTAGCCAGACGAAAATTGCGTCCGGCGCTACCGCGGCCGCCATCAAAGAAACTCCCAAGCCCACCGATCCCATGCCCAGCAATGCCTTGCGTACCCGTGTTGTCGAGGTTCCGCTGGCGATCCACCGGTCGGAAATTTTTCCGCTGACCAATGCCGAGACCGCGAACATCAAAAAGATCACTCCGCCGGCTCGCGCCATTTCATTCATAGAGAAATGGCGGCCGCGCCTCAGATAGGACGGTAACCAGGTCACCAGGAAATACAGGCAGTAGTTGATGCAGAACTGACCCAGACAAGTGCCCCACGCCGAGCGCTGCCGCAGGATATCGACAATGCGCACCTTGGCTTCGGACGCCGGTGCGGCAACGATTGTCCGGCGCGGCATCCAAGCCAGCCACGGGATCAGCCACAAAAGGCTCCCCAGTCCCAAGGCCAGGAAAAATGGCCGCCATCCAAAACGCCCGACCACCGTTCCTCCCACCAGCATGCCGATCGCTGGTCCCAGAGCGAGGCCGGCAATTACGGCTGCATTGGCACTTCCGCGCCGGCTCTCGTGGAAGTGCGTTCCTAGAATTTTTGAATTTGACGGAAAGACGATTGATTCCCCGAGTCCAAGAATTATGCGGACCACAATCAGGGCGATGAATCCATGTAGCATTCCCGTAGCCGCGGTCGCTACCGACCACAGAAAGAAGCCGGACGCGAATACCCATTTCACGTCGAAGCGGTCGACCAGCCACCCGGCGGGTATCTGCATGCAAGCGTACGTCCAGAAAAATGCCGACAACAGGGTCCCCAGTTGCAAGTCCGAAAGATGGAGTTCTCCTTTAATCAGTTCGGCAGCAATCGAGAGATTGCTGCGGTCGATGTAGTTGATCAGGGCCGCCACGCTCAACAGGAAAAGGACGCCGTTCATCCCGGAGTTGCGTGGCGCAGGTTGGATGGTCCTGGCAGTCATGCGGCAAAACCGCACAAATGCTACACCATCGCGGAACTCCCCGGGAATTTTTATGTGGTTAAGTACACGGCCGATAAGGTCGTGCTGACCCTGCATCCCTTGTGGGTGCTATTATTTTCGACGTTCAATGGCCTGAGTTGGAGAACTTATGAAAAACCTATTCGAGCAGGAGACAGTCGACGAGGTGCTTGCCCGCATCGACATGTTGCAGCCCGCAACGCAACGTCATTGGGGAAAGATGGACGTGGCGCAGATGATGGCGCACTGCTCGGCCTCGCTCGATATGGCCTCTGGCCGACTCAATACGCCGCGAGTCTTTATTGGGAAGCTAATCGGGCCGTTCGTCAAGGCGATCTACACGAACGAGAAGCCACTCTCGCGAAACAGTCCCACCGACAAGAAACTGCTTGTCTCGGACCAGCGGGATTTTCTGCGCGAACAGGAACAACTCAAACTAAAGGTTCGGCAATTTTGTCAGGGAGCGGAACCACAGTGTACCCGGCATCCGCATCCGTTTTTTGGCGTCCTCACCCCGCAAGACTGGAGCCGGGGAATGTACAAACATATCGATCACCACTTGAGACAATTCGGCGTGTGACCCAGCCTACGTGCCTAACTGAAAGTCGGCAGCTTCACCAGATCATCCTTGGGTACAGACTCAAGATGCCCTCCGGCCTTCCGCCACGCCGTCAAACCACCCACGATCACGAACGTGTTGAATCCTTTTTCCCGCAGCAGATGCGCCACCCGGGCGCTGGTCGCTTCGCGTGCTCAAGTGCAGTAGAGGTAAATGTCCTTGTCCTTGGGAAGATTCTTAATCTCCTCCTCGAGATTGTTGGGCTCGATGCGGATCGAGCCAGCGATCCGCTCGGCACCAACGTCGTAATACCCATGGCTGCGCACGTCAACGATCAACACCCGGCTGGCCTCGTCCGACGCCAGACGCGCGGCGAGTTCCTCAACCTGAACCCGCGGCATGACGCGATACTTCTTGTACCTGTGAAACTGCGCGGTGCGATAAATTGCATACCCCACGAGCGCAGTGATGATAATGATTTCCATGACCCGTCCGGCAGCGTGAAACCCGCTCAACGTAGCTGCGAGAAAATCGCGGGAAAGATATCCCACCAGCAGGTAGGTAACGCTATAAAGCAGCGCACCAACGAAGTCGAGACGCAAAAATTGTCCGAAGCGCATCTTCATGCTGCCCGCGAGCGGCGCCGCCATTGTGTTGATCCCAGGTATGAACTTGGCGATCACCAACGTGAGTTTGCCGCGCTTGTAGAACGATTCGGCCGAACGGAGAATGCAGGTTTCGGGATTCATCGAAAGGCGGCAAAGAAACCCCAACAGGGCCCAACCGGAGTAGCGTCCTAGCCAAAACTGCGCCGAGTCGCCGATCAAAAGGGCGGCCATTGAGGCGAGAAGAACCGCCGGAAACGATAAAGTGTGGGCTGCGACAGCGGCGCCCGCCGCCACCAACGCAATGGCTGCCGGGAACGGCAGTCCCAGTGCTTCGGCAAAAAGCAAGCCGAACGTCAGGGCATAGCCCTGGCGTGCCATGATGGAGAGCAAGTCATTCATAAGAAATGATCAACGCGTCTGCGGATGCGAACATGAATTGGAAGAACTCTGATTCGGCAGAGATTTGATTCCTTAGCGTCAGGAAAGGGTTCAGTATAACGAACGGTACCGCTGCTCGCCTCTCGTTTTGGGAGTCATGCGAACCGGACCGGCTTTTCAGGCGATGGGAAGAGCCTGCCCTGAGCGAAGTCGAAGGGATTTCGCGCGTAGCCTCATGCCGATCGGGCACTTGCTTACTTCTCTCTTGCAACCACAAACTCCGGCGCCCAAAGCAAGGCCCGCTTGATCTCCGAATCAGGAAAAGTGCAAATCGACTTCTGCGCCGATTTCGCATAGTGCGCCGCCCGAGCCGTGGCGGCATCCAGCGATCCGTAGCGTTGCAGGATTTCCAGAATCTCAGCATGACTTACGCCGTTGAAGGCTCCATGGCGCAGTACAGTTTCGATTTTGGATTGTTCTTCCGGCGTGCAGCGTTCAAGAGCGTGAATCACCGCCATCGTCGTCTTACCTTCGCGCAAATCGCTGGCTACAGGCTTGCCGAGTATGTCTTCCGACGCAGTCAGATCAAGGACATCATCGACGATTTGAAATGCCATTCCCAAGTCGTGTCCGTACCGGCCCAGAGCCGCTTCCATCTCCGCGGTGGCTCCGCCCAAAATCGCGCCCAGCCGCATGCAGACCGAAAACAGGCACGCGGTCTTGCGGAAAATAAGATCGAAGTGCTCGTCCAGCGTGATCAGCTTGCCCAGCTTTTCCATCTGCAGCAGTTCGCCCTCGACCATCTGCTGCGTGAGTTCGATCAGCGTGTCCAGAATGCGAAAATTCCGCTCCTGCACCGCAATCTTGAATGCCTGCATGTAGAGCCAGTCGCCGGCGAGGACGCACTTCGAATTTCCCCACTGCGTGTTGGCCGCAGGCCGTCCGCGCCGTGTCTTGGCCTCATCGATAATGTCATCATGTACCAGCGTCGCGGTGTGAATGATTTCAACGACCGCGCCAAGTCGGACCGCGCCTTGTCCCTGGTAGTCCAACAGTTTGGCGGAGAGAAGCAGCAACGCCGGACGGATTCTCTTGCCTCCGCCCGCCCGCAGATATTCGCCAATTTCAGTGATCGCTTGAACGCCCGAGACCGTATCGCGCCCGAACTCGCCCTCCAGCGCGGCGAGATCGTCCCGCAGCAGATCGAATACTTCCTTCCCGTTAATGCTGGCGGTAGCGCTCACTGAATCAGACCCTTAGTCGTCAGACTTCGGACTTTAGAAGATCGAGTCTGCCGTCCGGATTCTTTAATTCGTTCTGTAATTCGTAAACTGCAAATCAATTCCGAAATCATGCTGTTTTAGCAGGGCAATCGTTTCCTGCAACGTGTCGCGGTCTTTGCTGCTGACGCGCACCAGGTCGCCCTGAATCGAGGCCTGCGCCTTCTTCTTCGAATCCTTTACGAGTTTCACGATCTCGCGCGCCTTCTCGATGGCGATGCCTTGCTGCATGGTGACGCGTCGCTTTGCCGTGCCGCCCGCTGCTGGCTCAACCGCGCCATAGGTCAGTCCTTTAAGCGAAACCCCGCGTTTCACTAATTTCTGCTGCAGGACGTCATTTACGGCCTTCAGCTTGTATTCATCGGCGGAATGCAGCACGATCGCATCTTTTTCCAGTTCAATATTCGACTTCGAATCCTTCAGATCGAAACGCGTATGAATCTCCTTGAGCGCCTGCTGGATGGCATTCGAAACCTCATTCAGATCGATTTTGCTGACGACGTCAAAACTGTTATCGGGCATACATTTCTAATCTTTCTGAAATAAAGGAATATAACTCTTGAGCGTACCAGAATCGAGGGTTTTAGCGGGCGGGAACTTTGCTTTCAGCCCTTTCAGCCAATTTGAAAAAATTGTAGAAATTGCGGGAAGTCTGTTCGCCCACCTCCTCCATCGAGAGCCCCCGCAGTTCCCCCAGTTTGCGCGCGGTTTCCTTGACGAAAGCCGGCTCGTTGCGTTTCCCGCGATGCGGGACGGGCGCCAAATAAGGCGAGTCGGTCTCGATGAGCAGCCGGTCGAGCGGAACGTCAAGAGCGGCGTCGCGAATCTGCTGCGCCTTAGGGAAGGTTAAGTTCCCGGCAAACGAAATCATGAAGCCCATGTCGAGCGCGCGCTTCGCCTGTGCCCAGTTTCCGGTAAAGCAGTGCAGAATGCCGCCCAGGCCCTTCGGCGCCCACTGATCCTTGATCAGACCCAGGCAATCCTCCCAGGCGTCGTCACTGCCGTCAGACGGCCGGCAGTGAATCACAATGGGGAGCTTCGCCGCCGCCGCCAGTTCCATCTGTCGCGTAAATACCTGCTTCTGCGTTTCCCGCGGCGAATGATCGTAGTAATAATCCAAACCGATCTCCCCCCACGCAACGACCTTGGGATGCCGCGCCAGTCGCTCCATCTCAGAGTATGCATGGTCGGAGGCCAGTCTCGCTTCGTGTGGATGGATCCCGATGGTCGCGTACATGAAAGGATGCTTGTCCGCAAGTTGAATCCCAGCATCCAGCGTCGGAGGGCCGTCCCCGTTACCAATGGCGACGATGGTTCGTACGCCGACCTCGCGAGCGCGAGCGATCACATCCTCGCGGTCCGAGTCGAACTGCTTCCCGTCGAGGTGCGCATGAGAGTCTACAAACATGTTTGTGTGCGGACGGGTTTCTGTGGGGACGGGCGCCTCGCCCGTCCAGCCGAGCGAAAGCTCAGCTAGGTTTTGATTTTAGCTTCGTCTTATTTCAGCCGCGCTCCCACCGGCACATCCTCCAGAAAGCTCGCCAGCACAGGCCTTCCGCCCTCGAGCGATGCCGCAACAATCATTCCGTTCGACTCCATGCCGCGAAGTTTTCGTGGAGCGAGATTGGCGACGATCACTACCTTGCGACCGACTAAAGTCTCGGGCGCGTAAGCCTCTGCGATCCCGGCGAGCACTTGCCGCACTTCCGTGCCGATATCGATTTCGAGCCGCAACAGCTTGTCCGCTTTGGGGACCCGCTCGGCGACCTTCACGACGCCAACGCGCAACTCGATCTTGGCAAAGTCGTCAATCGTTATCTTCCCGTCGGTCGCTGGGGTCATGGCGGCCGCCTGGCCTTTCATCGCGGCTGGCGCCGTGGGTGGTGGCGCCGCCTCTTTCGATTCTTCTACAGCCGGCCCTCTCTGCTGCTCTTCCATCTGCTGCATCCTTTCGATTGCGCTCTTGTCCGCGCGGGGGAAGACGGGACGCACTTCGCCAAGTTTCGTTCCCAGCCGCAGCTGTCCCCAAGCCAGATCGGCGAGCGCAAGTTTCTTGATGTCCCCGAGGCCCATCTGCTCCCAGATTCTGGCCGTCGCCTCAGGCATGACCGGATGCGCCAGCGCGGTCGCAATCCGCAGCGCCTCAGCCGAGGTGTAGAGCACCGTGGCCAGCCGCGCCCGGCTCGCATCGTCCTGTTTCTCACCCAGCGACCACGGCTCATTCTCGACTATGTATTTATCGACCGCCGCCACTAACCCCCATGCGACCTCCAGAGCGCGCGAGAACTGGAATTGATCGAATAGGGTGCCGAATTCGCGAATCGTTTTTCGCGCGGTTTCTGCAATCGCATCATCGGCAGGAGTTTTCGCTGCGGTATGCGACGGATATGGCACCTCGCCTTTGAAGTACCTGTTAATCATGGTTAACGTGCGGCTGGCCAGATTTCCCAGCCCGTTGGCGAGATCCGAGTTGTAGCGCTGCACCAGCGCGTCGAAGGAAAACGAACCGTCCTGCCCGAATACAACTTCCCGCAGCAGGAAGTAGCGCAAGGCGTCCGCTCCCAGCACGTCGAGAATCGTCTCCGTGCGCACAATGTTGCCGCGCGACTTCGACATCTTGCTCTCTTCAAACAGTAGCCATCCGTGCGCCACAATCGCCTTGGGCAGCGCTAAACCCGCAGCCAGCAGGAATGCCGGCCAATAAACGCAATGGAAGCGAACGATCTCCTTGCCGATCATGTGCACGTCGGCCGGCCAGTATTTCTTGAATGCCTCCTGCGCGCCCGCGTGTGTCGAGCCGTATCCGATAGCAGTGATGTAATTAGCCAGCGCGTCCAGCCAGACATAAATAACGTGCTTGGGATCGTCGGGTACGGGAATGCCCCACGAAAATGTAGACCGGCTAATCGACTGGTCGCGCAGTCCCGAACGCACAAACGAAATCACCTCATTGCGCCGCGCCTCCGGCCGAATGAATTCCGGGTTCGCATAAAGCTCCAGCAGTTTGTCCTGAAAAGCCGAGAGCTTGAAGAAATAATTCTCTTCGTGGACGGTCTCGGTAATCCGACCACAGGTGGGACAGGGATCGCCAGGCTGCGCCCCATCCACATAGAGTTCGTCGGAGACACAGTACTGCCCGGTGTACGTGCCCTTGTAAATGTAGCCATTGTCGCGAATGCGGCGAAATAGTTCCTGCATACGCTTCTTATGCCGCTCTTCCGTGGTGCGGATGAAGTCGTCGTTCGAAATCCCCATCCGCTGCCAGAGCTTGCGGAACTCCGACGAAATCTCATCCGCATATTGCTGCGGAGTTTTCCCCGCAGCCTGCGCCGCCCGCTCAATCTTCTGACCATGCTCGTCGGTGCCGGTAAGAAAGAAAGTGTCGGCGCCCAGCATCCGTTGCCGCCGCGCAATCGTGTCGCACGCGATCGTGGTGTAGGCATGGCCAATATGTGGCCGCGCATTCACGTAGTAAATCGGGGTCGTGATGTAGAACTTCCTGCTCATGTGTTTCTTAATCACAGAGGATTCGGAGAGAAGAGAACTACTCTGTACGTCTGCCCTCTGTGGTTAATGCCTTATGCTCTTCCCGAGATACAGCCGTGAGGCCTCCTGAATCACCGTCTTGAGAGGCACATGATGCTCGGCCGCGATGCGCCGGCAGTCTTCATACTCCGGCGCGTAATTCGTCACGGTTCCATTCATGCTGGCAATTTTGATTCGAACCTCGCCCCATTCGGTGCTCACATTTTCCCAGCGTCGCGCCAGCGTCTGCCGCACTTCTTCGCGCCGTCGCACGCCCAGCGTCGTGGTCTCGGTGAAGATTAACTGCGTCAGCTTGCTGGCATCCTCGGGCTTACACAACACGGTAAGCAGCGTGCCGGGACGGTTTTTCTTCATCTGCACTGGCATGCCGAACGCGTCTAATGCTCCTTCTTCAAGCAGACGATCCATTACGTATCCAAACACTTGCGGATTCAAATCATCTAAATTCGCTTCCAGCACCGTCAGAGTTTCCGACGCCGTGTTCGCGGCCAACGTGGAGGCACTTTCGCCTATCGTCAATCGAACTACGTTGGGATGTCCTGCAAACTCGCGTGATCCAGCTCCGTACCCCGACTTTTCAATCTTCATCTCGGGGAATGGGGCAAAACGCTTCACTAGCGTCTTGACAATTGCTGCTCCCGTGGGAGTGACCAACTCTGCTTGCACGCCGGACGAGTACACCGGTACTTCTTTCAATAATTCGACTGTCGCCGGAGCCGGCACAGGAAACGTGCCGTGCGCACACTTCGCCGATCCGTCGCCGACGTTCAAGGGAGAGCATACGATCTCATCCACTCCCAGGGCCTCTGCGCCCACCGACGCGCAGACAATGTCGACCATCGCATCCACCGCCCCGACTTCATGAAAGTGCACCTTCTCAATGTCCGTGGAGTGAATCTTCGCCTCCGCCGCGCCGAGAGCCTCAAAGATGGCGATCGAAGTGTGCTTCGCACGATCGCTGATGGAGGCCTTACCGATGATCGTTCGAATCTCGTCGAGCCCGCGCCCATGAGAATGCTCGTGTGGCACGGGCGCGCCCGCCTGCGAACTGCTTACTTCGGAGGCATGCCCGTGGCCATGCGGATGTTGGTGATCGTGATGATGATGCTCGTTCTGTGCTTCCGCGGGCGTGGGCGCCCGCGCCACACTCTGTTTCGCCCAGTATTCCTCTCGTGGAAGATCCTTCTCTCCGTCCACCCAAACGTCCACCTTGGTCGCCGAAATCCCGCTGCGAACGACTCGCGAAATTTCCAACCGAGCGCCCAGCCCCAGCGCCGCTGCTGTTTTTTCCAGCAATCGCGGCGGAACTCCGGCATCAATCAAGGCGCCCATGAACATGTCGCCGCTCATGCCGGAAAAACATTCAAGATAGGCAATGCGCATAATGAAAATCGTCGTTGGTGATTAGTCGTTCGTCGTTGAGGCCAACGAACAAGGACTACCGACCAACGACGGAACTTTCATCATAGGGAACCCTTCCATCTCCGTCAAACGTGCGTCCGTCGCCCGCTCTGATAAAATCACTTTTCTCCAACAGCTTAGAGGGCTTCTTGTATCGTCATCTGGAACATCGTCTCGCACAGCGTGTGCTGGAGTGTCTGCAGCGCCACTATCCCGGCGCCGATCTGCCTGGCGTGGTCATCGAGCAGCCTCCAAAAGTCGAACTTGGAGACTTCGCGATCCCAACTTTTCCCTTCGCCAAGCCGCTGCGCTCGGCTCCTCTGAAGATTGCCGAAGCAATTCGCACGGAAATCGGCTCCATCGAAGGCATTGCTGAAATGCAAGTGGCTCCTCCCGGCTATCTCAACGTTAAGATTGACCGTGCATGCATGGCAGCTGCCCTCGCCGCCGCCACGAAACCCGCCGCCGAGATTCCTCAGGGCAAAATTCTGGTCGAACACTCCAGCATCAATCCTAATAAAGCCGCCCACATCGGCCACCTGCGCAACGCCATTCTCGGCGACACTTTCGTTCGGCTTCTGCGCTTTGCGGGCAGGGAAGTCGACGTCCAGAACTACATCGATAATACGGGCGTGCAGGTAGCCGATGTGGTCGTCGGCTTCACCCACATTGAGAAGAAGTCTCGCGCCGAAATCGAGGCTCTCACCCGGCAGCCCCGCTTTGACTACTACTGCTGGCATCTCTACGCTCAAGTCTCGAAGTGGTACCAGCAGGACAAGCAGAACTTGCAAGTGCGCCAGCAGACCTTGCACGCCATCGAAGATGCGACGACGGAAACCGCCGCAATCGCCGACCTGATCTCGGTTGCCGTGCTGCGCCGCCACCTTGAAACTATGGACCGCCTCGACATCGAATACGATTTCCTTCCACGTGAGAGTGAAATCCTGCACCTGCACTTTTGGGACGCCGCTTTCATCAAGCTGAAGGAGCGCGGCGTGCTCAGCTTCGAACGCGAGGGCAAGAATAAAGGATGCTGGGTCATGCGTCGCGCTGGAACGGGCACGGAACGCGTGGGCGCGGGCGACTCGCCCGCGCTAGCTGTGGGAACAGCAAATTCACCCACAGACGACACTAAGGACACAAAGGCTGAAAAGATCACAGAGGACGATCAGAAAGTGATCGTCCGCTCCAACGGCACCGTCGGTTATGTGGGCAAGGACATCGCCTACCACATGTGGAAGTTCGGGCTGCTCGGACGCGACTTCGGCTACCGCAAGTTCTACCGCTATCCCAACGGCCACGACTGCTGGATGTCTGCATCAAATGGCGAAAAGGATCATCCCCACTTCGGCGACGTCGCTGAAATATACAACGTCATCGATGCCCGGCAATCCGAGGCGCAGAACACGGTTATTGAAGCGCTGCGTGGACTAGGGCATGGCGAGGCGGCCGAGCACTATACGCATTTCTCCTATGAGATGGTCGCGCTGACCCCGCGCTGCGCCGCCGAACTCGGTTATCAGCTGAGTGATGAAGACAAGACGCGCTCCTACATCGAAGTCAGCGGCCGCAAGGGTTTCGGCGTGAAGGCCGACGATCTGCTCGATCAGCTCATCGCTTCCGCGAAGAAAGAGGTCGACTCGCGTCATCCGCAGCTCAGCGATCAGGAACGCCAGGAAATTGCCAAGCAGATTGCCATCGGCGCCCTACGCTACTTCATGCTGAAATTCACCAAGCAGTCGGTCATCGCTTTTGATTTCAAAGAAGCGCTCAGTTTCGAAGGCGAGACCGGACCCTACGCGCAATACGCGGTCGTGCGCGCCACCAGCATATTCCGCAAGGCTGGGGTCGATCCCGAACGTTTTCCGCAAACCTCGTCACCGATAGCTCGGACGCGGATCTTGCGACATTATCTAACCGGCGACGCCGGCAACGAATTCTGGGAACTGTGGCTCGCGTCTTCCAAAACTTCCTACGTGATCGACAAATGCATCGCCACCACAGAGCCCGCGTACCTGGCGAAGCACGTTTTTCAGCTCGCGCAACTTTTCAACACCTTCTACCATCGCCATCCCATCCTCAGCGAACCGGCGGAGAAGCGAAAACAATTCCTGCTGACCACCGTCGCTGTGGTTCGCCGCGAACTGATTCGGTGCCTGGCAGTCATGGGCATCACCGTGCCGCCGGTCATGTAAAATTTCTGGCAGCGTAGCAGCCCCAGGCCGCGCACACTTTCTCGTTGATGCCCACATCTGTACCTCCGTCCGCACCGGCTCGTCCCGGCTCCGCCGCATCGTCGTCATCGTTCTGGCAATTGTGCTGGGCCTTGCTCTTGCCGGAATCATGTACGAGAACATCTCCGAGGCTCGCGACCGCCGTTTGAATCCCATGGCGGGCAAACGCTTCGACGTCGGCGGAAACAAAATGCACATCAACTGCACCGGGCAGGGAAGTCCCGCAGTCATTCTTGAATCAGGCCTTGGCGATACCTTCATTTCCTGGCGCAAAGTGCAGCCCAAGATCGCGCAATTCGCGCGTGTCTGCTCCTACGATCGCGCCGGAGTCGGCTACAGCGACTCGAGTCGACAACCTCGCACCAGCAAGGTGATGGCGACGGAATTGCACGCATTGCTGCACGCCGCGGAAATTGCGCCGCCCTACATTGTCGTTGGCCATTCGATGGGCGGATACAACATGCGACTGTACGCCAGCCTATATCCGCAACGAGGTTGCGGGCATGGTGCTGATCGATGCCTCTCATCCCGACCAGGAGAATCGTTTTCCTCCGGAGCTCAAGAACATGGAAGGAACCTGGCTGCGTGAGGCCGAGTTTCTCGCATACACCATGCCATTCGGCATCCCTCGGCTGATAGGTCTGTGCGACGATGAACCGGCAGAGCGCGCAGCCGAGTGTAACTGGCATACGGCGCGCGAAGGCGTGGCAGAAATGAAATGTTTTCAGAAAGCGCCGCTCAGACCGCCGCCACCGGTCCTCTCGGCGACATGCTTCTGGCGGTGCTGTCGCACGATCCGGATAAGCCTTCGGCCGATCTCCCACCCGACCTCGCCAAGCCTGCGAACGATGCATGGGAAAAAATGCAGGAAGAATTGTCGCATCTGTCCACTCGCGGGACGCAGACCATCGCAAAAAACAGCGCGCACTATATTCAAATCGATCGGCCCGACATGGTGATCGAAGCCGTCCGTAATGTAGTGGACCAGGCGCGTGCAGCGCAGTCCGCATCGCCATCCAAATCGAAGTGATGTTCTCCGTGCGACAGCTGTCTGTCTCCGCTCAAACCTGCTAACCTTTTTCACTCACTTGAAATCTGCGCTCGAACAATGAAGTTGCTTCCTCCCCAGGAGCACATGATGGAATCAACAGTTCGTACTACTCTGTTCTCGATTGCTCTTATTCTTTTATGCGGCATAACGCTTTTCTCGGGCGCGCAAGAGATTCCTTCCGCTGCAAACCCCGCGGTGCCCGCCCAGCGTCCTCGAATCGGTCTGGCGCTTAGCGGTGGTGGTGCGCTGGGCCTGGCCGAAATCGGCGTCATCCAGTGGATGGAAGAGAATCACATTCCCGTGGACCGGATCGCCGGCACCAGCATGGGCGGCATCATCGGGGCGATGTACGCCACCGGGATGTCACCCGCCGAGATTCAAAAGTTTGCCGAAGCAATAAATTGGGACGAGGCCTTCCGTCCCGAGCCGGTCTATACCCAACTCTCCTACCGCCGAAAACAAGATCGGCGCGACTTTCTTATCGACGCTCCCCTCGGTTTGAGACATGGCCTGCGCGGGCCTAACGGTTACAACTCCGGCCAGGGCGTCGGATTGTTGCTGGATCGCATCGCTTTTCCGGAATCCGGCATTGCCAATTTTGATGACCTGCCGATTCCGTTCCGCTGCGTAGCGACTGACATGCTCAACGGCGAAGGCGTCGTGCTGCGCGACGGCGCGCTTGCTCAAGCGGTGCGCGCCTCCATGGCCATCCCCGGTGTATTCACTCCAGTCGAGATCAATGGACGCGTGCTGGCGGACGGAGGCATGGTGGAAAACATTCCCGTAGAGACTGTTCTGGATATGAATGCCGATGTCGTCATCGCAGTCGAACTGCGCCTTCCGCTCAGCGACCGTACAGCACTGGAACATATCGCGGGAGTTCTTTCTCGCGCCATTGACGTCATGATCATGCAAAACGAGCGCCGCTCGCTGGCCCTGGCGAAGGCTAAGGTAAGCATCGACATGAAGGGTTTCTCGGCCACGGATTATGAGCGCGTCACGAGAACTCATTGCACTCGGGTGTCAAAGCGCGGCCGCTCAGTCTGCCGCTCTTCTCCCGTATGCCATTCAGGATCCCCCGCAGTGGCAGGAATATTTGGCCGCTCGCGCGGCACGCAGACACCGGCAGCCAGACAAAATACAGACCATAGAAGTCACTGGCGCCGATTCCGACACAGACAGCAGGCTTCAGCAGCGGCTAAGCAAGGCGCTTCAGGGCCCAGTCGATCTTTCCAAACTCGAGACCCAACTGACTCGCATTGCCGGCGAAGGCCAGTTCGATTGGCTCGGTTACGAGGGCTTTACGCAGAATGGAGTTCCCGGTCTGCGCGTCACTACACACGACAAATCCTATGGCCCGCCCTTCGTAGACCTCGCCGTCAACGTAGACGGTTCCGGCGTGGCGGCATTCGATTTTTCCGCGGGTGCCCGCGTGACGTTCATGGATATCGCTCATCGCGGTGGAGAATGGCGCAACGATCTTCTTTTTGGCTCGAGTAATCTGGCGGCCAGCGAGTTCTTCCAGCCTCTGGGACAGTCACGATTATTTGTTGCACCCTATGCTTTTGCCTCTAAGTATGCCCGCAACTCATTTACCGGTCTGACTCGCGTTGCCGTTTTCGGCGATGAACGGGCCGGCGGCGGCCTCGACATTGGTTACGATTTCGGACGCCGCAGCGAATTCCGCATCGGCTATGAAATCTTCAGCGGAAAGCTGAGTCCGCTGATTGGAGATGCGGGCCTCCCCATCGCCAGCGGCAGCACTGGCGAATTTCGCGCGCGTTATGTCTGGGACGGACAAGACAGTCCTGCGGTCCCGCGCGCCGGAACACGTTTGGCGGTCACCGCCTCGCGCGTCTTGCAAAGCCCTGGCTTGGCCCATCCCATCGCGCAATTCGACCTGCAGACTTCCAGTTTCGTCCCGGTTGGGCCCAAGACCTCTCTCTTCTTTAATATCTCCGGCGGTACTACATTCCGCGGCTCCGCCGGACCGTTTCAGGTCTTTTCGCTCGGCGGACCATTTCGATTGGGAGCGTACCTTCCCTACGAGTTTGTGGGAAACCACTACGCCTATTCATCGCTTGGATTCCGCCGCGAACTTTATCGCCTGCCGGAGCTCCTCGGAGGGAAAATCTATTGGGGTGGATGGTATGAAGCTGGCACCGCCTTCGGCACGGCAACCAGTGATCCCGGGCCGATTGCGGTACGCGGCACATTCAACCTTGGAGTCATTGCCGATACTTTCGTCGGTCCGATCGCGCTGGCGGGCAGCATCAGCCCCACCGGTCAAAGCCGGGTAAATTTCTCGGTAGGAAGGCTGTTTTGAAGCATTCGCAGATTGATATACTTCGCCCCTCGGTTCATATCAAGAAGGCTGCACGGAGGAAAACGGATGCGCTTTTATATTCTCCATTTGATTTTGCCCTTGTTGATGACGATCTCTCCTGTAGCGCAACAAGCTCCACAGCAGCCTGCGGCCAAGCCGATCTTCACCCTCCAGGAAGTGATGATTCCCGTGCGCGACGGAGTTCATCTGCAGACCGCGATCTTAACACCCATCGATCAGCAAGGCTCGCTCCCCATTCTTTTTCGTCGTACACCCTACGGCGTTCCCGAGAAACCGCCCGAGCAGATGCCTTCATCGCTCAAGGAATTCGCGCAGGACGGCTACATCTTCGTCATCCAGAATCTGCGCGGGCGCTTCAAGTCTGAGGGCGTCTTCAACCTTTCTTCCTGGGTCGATTTGAATGATCCCAAAGCCACCAACGAGACCACCGATGCCTACGATTCGATCGATTGGCTCTTGAAAAATGTTCCCAACAATAACGGCAAGGTCGGGATGTTCGGCGTCTCCTACGACGGATTAACCACCGCGCTCACGCTCCTTCACCCGCATCCCGCGCTCGCAGCCATCAGCGAGCAAGCCTCTCCCGTCGATCAATGGATGAACGATGACGACCACCGCTACGGCGCCCTGCGCGAAAGTTATGACTTCGAATATGCGGTCATGGAGCAGGCCGACAAGAACAAGAACACGCACTTCGATTTTGAAACCTACGACACCTATCAGTGGTATCTCGACCTCGGCCCGCTCTCGAACATCAACACGAAATATCTTCACGGCTCCATTCCTTACTGGAACTCCACCGTCGACCATCCCGACTACGACGACTTCTGGAAGAAAGAAGCATGGGTCAGCCAGCTTCACGCCTCCACCGTGCCCAACCTGAATGTTGCGGGATTTTGGGATCAGGAAGATCCCTGGGGACCGTGGCAGATTTTTCGCCATGCCGAAGAGAACGATCCGCAGCACACGAATTTCATCGTCGCTGGCCCTTGGTATCACGGCGAATGGCAAAGTCCCAAGGGCGACAGCATCGGCCTCATTCCGTTCGGTGGCCACGAGACCGCCCGCGAATTTCGCGAAAACATCGAAGCCCCATTCTTTCGCTACTATCTGCACGCCCAGGGCGAGAAGCCGAAATGGCAGGCCAGCACGTTTCAGAGTGGATCGAATACCTGGCGCACCTACGCTGTCTGGCCTCCGAAAGAAGCCAAGCTTACGAATCTCTATCTGCACACGGACGGAACCCTTTCATTTACAGCGCCAAGTCCGGTTACTGTACCCAATCCGGCTCAGCGCGCCGGGTATCGCGAGTACGTCTCTGATCCCGCGAATCCCGTGCCCTATCGCCAGCGTCCCATCTCGCCCACCTATCCCGCCGGCGACTGGCGCACATGGGAAGTTGCCGACCAGCGTTTTGTCGATCACCGGCCTGATGTTCTCTCGTTCGTTAGCGAACCGCTGGATCACGATCTCACGGTCACCGGCCCGCTTGCGGCGAATCTATTCGCCTCCACTTCCGGCACCGACAGCGATTTCGTAGTCAAGTTGATCGATGTCTATCCCGAAAACGCGCAGAAGAATGCATGGTCTCCCGAGGAAGGACCGAAGCCGGGACAATACGCCCAATCTCTGAACGGCTACGAGCTGCCGATTGCCATGGAAGTGCGGCGAGGCCGCTATTTCGCCAGCTATGAGAAGCCGTCTCCCTTGACCCCGAACAAGCCGACAGAGTGGAACATCCCTCTGCGCGATCATGATCACGTCTTTCTGAAAGGCCACCGCATCATGGTGCAGGTTCAATCGACATGGTTCCCGGTGATCGACCGCAATCCGTCAGAAGTTCGTGCCGAGCATCTATCAAGCCACTGCAGCAGATTTCGTTCCCGCGACGCAGAGGATCTACTGCTCGCCCGATCTGCCCTCGCATCTCGTTCTTCCAGTTATGCCCTGAGACAAGAAATGCTCGGGACGATTTTGTCATCCCGAGCAACCTCGTCGTCCCGTGCAACTTTGTGTCATCCGAGCGAAGCAAGCTCTTTGGCGAAGCGAAACCTTGCGTAGTCGAGGGACCTGCTGTTCCTCTGATGCTGTCTACTTGCCGCCAGCGTTTCCGTGCCGTCCTAGCCACGATGCCAACTGAGGCTCTTGCTGCGACTTGAAATCAACGCAGTTGTTGATGCGTTCAATCGACTGTTTATAGGTGCGCTCCGCTGCCGCAATCCTGTGCGCGGAAAAGAATTCCGTTACCTGATCGCGCATCCCCGTATCGCAGAAAACGCTGGTCGCTCCCACGACTTCGGCGCTGGCAAACGGACCTCCGGCCTTCGCGATTGCGTCCCAGTGTGACCGAATGAAATCCCAGGCCAGGTCTCGACCCGCCGGATTTCTCATCACGCTGGTAATCACCTGCAGCGCATCCTGCGAACGCACGTCCGGTGAGATGGCAAAGTCCAGCGTGCGCTGCAGCAACTTCGGATCGTTGAACCGCGGCAGCGTGAAAAGGTACGTGTAGTACTGCTCCGGCGATTTAGGATTCTTGGTGGCTGCCATCACCCGATCGTAAAACGTGGAGTCCCCATTCAACGCCGCGAGCGCAAAAGCTCCTCCCGCCATTTCACTGTCGACGGACGCCGGATCGGCCAAAGCCTTATCCGCGATCTTTCGTGCTTCTTCCAGAGTTTCCGGGTCGCGCGCATCGTATCCTAACGCATCGAACACCCGCGACCGCAACGTTCGCTGCTCGTCGCTTTCACCTGATTTGGGCTCATATCCAAGATCCTTCATGGCCGGAGCCAGATAGTGCCGCAGCCAGTTGCGATATTCATCGCGATCGCCATCGCTCACCAAGTACTGTCCAATAAAATGGAGTCCCCCCAACAGATCTTCCACCACGGCGCGGTTGCGGTCCGGCTGAAGACCCTGCGCAAAGGCCAGATAGTCACCCACAGGTTGGCGGCCGACTCGCACCGACGCCCAGATGTCGTTCTCCACCGTGATACGCTCGGCGGGAGTCAGCTTGGTCTCAGCATCAGCTGCTAGCGCCCGAACCGCATCCGGCGGGAAAGCGGTTCTGTAGTATCCCGTCGCGTCCGCATTCGTCAGAACCCAGGTCGAGCAACCGGGCAGCGTGACGGTTTCTTCTTTCCTGGTCATCAGTTCGCACTTCGCGCCTTTGCCGCTGGCCGAACCCCGCAAGCAGAGCGGGATTTGCCATAGCTGATCGTTCGGCGCTTCGAATTTCGACCGGTCAAAGTAATAGCGCTGCTGGGTCAGCGTCACGCTCGTGGAATTTCCCGAGCATTGCGCCTTCACATTGAGAATCGGAACGCCCGCCTGCTTCACCCACGTGGGCATGATCTTATCGACGGGCTTTTTCGAAGTTTTCGCCTGCGCGTCCCAGAAATCGTCGGCCGTCGCATTCGCATACTGATGTTGTTGCAAGTAGGCATTCACGCCTGCGCGGAAGGTCTCTTCGCCTAAATAAGACTCCAGCATGCGCAGCACAGCCGCTGCCTTGCCGTAGGCGATTCCGTCAAACAATTCCTGGATCTGCGCCGGAGTGTCCGCCGCCTGATGGATCGGGCGCGTATTCGCCAGCGAATCCACGTTCAGCGTTCCCGCAGTTTCGCTCACGTCATCCAGATTAAAATTCCATTCCGGCTTCCACGATTTGATCGGCTTGCTCGACATCCATGTAGCGAAGCCTTCGTTGAGCCAGATATCATCCCACCACTTCATCGTGACGAGGTCGCCAAACCACTGATGCGCCATTTCGTGCGCAATGACGCCGGCAATTTCCTTTTTCAGGCCGACAGAGCCTTGCTTCTCATCGATGAGAAGAATCACTTCGCGAAAAGTAATGCAGCCGGTATTCTCCATCGCACCGGCGGAAAAATCCGGCAGGCCGATCAGGTCGAGCTTTCCATAGGGATACTTAATCCCGAAGTAGCGGTCGTAATACTTCAGAACGTTGCTGGCAACATCCAGCGCGAATGTCCCCATCTCTTTCTTGCCCGGCGTGCTGTAGACGCGAATCGGAACGCCGTCGCTTTCGCCTTCGATATATTCAAAATTGCCCACCACCAGTGCCGCGAGGTAGGACGACATCTTGGCTGTCTTCGCGAACCGCACCGTGTGCTTGTCCGCTGGCCCAGCCGTATCCGAAACGATCTTCTGGTTCGAAATCGCCACCAGGCCCTTATCGGCCACCGCGGTGATGTCGAAAGTCGCTTTGTAGTCAGGTTCGTCGAACGACGGGAAGGCGCGCCGCGCATCCGTGGCTTCAAACTGCGACGCCGCATATTTGCGTCCATGGTCGTCCTTGCCCAAATACAAGCCGCGCATTTCGTTGTTGAGAATTCCGGAATATGTAATGTGCACAGTGGCCGGGCCGGCCGCCAACGGCTTCTCCACGCTCAACTCGACCATCTCTTTGTCTTTCTCGGGCGTAACTTTAGCTTTCTGAGTTGTGCTGCCACTGGTGATGGTGACGTCGTGGAAATCGATGTCGACCGCATTCAGCGTGATCTCGGAACCGGGTTTCAACAGCCGAATGGCAATGGTCTCGTCGCCTTCAAACTTGGCCTGGTCGAGATTCGGCGTGAAGGTGAGTTTGTAATTCTCCGGTCTTGCATTTTCTGGCAGTCGCTGCGCGACGGCCAGCGACAGTGTGAGCACGACAAATGTCATAACTGCAAAAATGCGGTTCATGTTTTTCCTCAGGAGATTAATTCGGATTGTTTCCTTACTGCGAATTTCCTTGAGTATCCCAAACGTAAACGGACTACTCCAGCTGAATACGGATATTATCTCGCAAATGTTCATCGTCGCGATGCGACCATTCCATTCATAACCGTCAAGACGCAATGATTGGCGCCGAACCAGTAGGGAATTTCGCGATGGTCCTTGACTGAAAATACCGCGAGATCAGCGTCTTTCCCCGGCTCGATGCTGCCTTTTCGTCCACCCATCCGCAGAGCCCACGCACCGTTAACCGTCGCCGCCGCAATTGCCTCCGCCGGGGACATCTTCATGTGAGTGCATGCCAGCGACATCGCCATCGGCATGCTCATGGTCGGCGATGTGCCGGGATTGTAATCCGTCGCCAGCGCGACCGGCACACCGGCATCAATCAGTCGACGCGCGTTGGGATATTCTTTCAAATCCAGAAAATAATTTGCTCCGGGCACCAACGTGGCCACCGTGTCGCGGTTCGCCAACTCCGGAATATCGTTCTCGTTCACATGGTCCATGTGGTCAAACGATGCGGGATTGAAACGCAAAAAAGGCGACAGAACTGTTTCCGAAAGTTGGCCCATGTGAGCGCGAACGCTTAACCCGTGTTTTGTTGCGGCTTCAAAAATCTGTTCAGTCTCTTCTGCGGTAAACGCCCCTTTGTCGCAAAAAACATCCACAAATTGGGCAAGCTTCCGCCTAGCCGCCCGCGGGATCATATCCTTACAGACGATCTCAACATACTTTTGTGAGCAGCCCTGAAATTCTTTTGGGACCACATGGGCTCCTAGCAGCGTAGGGACTATCGTTCCCGGCCAGCCAGAGGCTGCCTCTCGAATTACCTGCAGCGACTTCAATTCCGACTCGACCGTGAGCCCGTACCCGGATTTGGCTTCCACGGTCGTCGTGCCATGAGCAGCCATTTCTTCCAGTGCTGTGGCGACCTTCGCGGCCAGTGCGCCTTTTGACGTTTTGCGAACAGACTCCACGCTGGATCGAATCCCTCCGCCCGCCGCCGCAATTTCTTCGTAGGAAGCGCCTTCGATGCGCTTCTCAAAATCCACCAGCCGTGGGCTGACAAAAACGGCATGAGTGTGCGAATCGACAAATCCAGGCAGAACCACTTTGCCGGTGCAATCGATCTCAGTTACCCTCCTGCGATTCCTTTTGAGCCAGGGATCGCGCAGGGCATCTTTTGTGTGTCCGACGGAGATGATCTTGCCGCCGAGACACAGCACCGCACCGTCTTGAATAATGCCGAGTTCCTTCAGGTCAACTCCGCGCCGCGGCCCAGGCTTAGCTGATGCAGAGCGTAGTGTGAGAAGTTGGCCGATGTTGGCTAGCAACAGTGCGTCTGATGCTCGGATCCTTCGGTTTGCAATCGTCACACGGCCTTTCTCTGGAAGCATGTCTTTGATGAGGACGAACCGACTAAGAAGTCATCGGTATTTTCACGCCGGCCTTCTTCGCAAACTCTTTTGCCTCGTCGTAACCCGCGTCTGCGTGGCGAATGATGCCCATGCCGGGGTCTGTGGTTAGCACGCGCTCGATGCGCTTTGCCATTTCGTCAGTGCCATCGGCCACGATGACTTGGCCGGCGTGCTGGGAGTAGCCGATGCCGACGCCGCCGCCATTGTGGATCGATACCCACGATGCGCCGGCTGCGGTATTTAGCAGGGCGTTGAGCAGTGGCCAGTCGGCGATTGCATCGGAGCCGTCCTTCATGTTTTCGGTTTCGCGAAATGGGGATGCTACCGAGCCGCAGTCGAGATGATCGCGGCCGATCACGATCGGGGCCTTGATCTTGCCCTTCTTTACGAGATCGTTGATGGCAAGGCCGAACTGCGCGCGCTCGCCGTAGCCGAGCCAACAGATGCGCGCGGGCAATCCCTGGAACTTGATGCGCTTTCGCGCCAGGTCAATCCAGCGCCGCAGGATGCGATTTTCCGGAAACAATTCGAGGACCAGATCGTCGGTAACGTGAATGTCGGATGCTTCGCCGGACAGCGCCACCCAGCGGAATGGTCCGCGTCCTTCGCAAAACAGAGGACGAATGTACGCAGGCACGAAACCGGGAAAGTCATAGGCCTTCTTCACGCCTCGCTGAAAGGCAAAAGTGCGGATGTTATTTCCGTAATCGAACGTGACTGAACCCATCTTCTGCAGGCGCAACATGGCTTCCACGTGATGCGCGATAGCATCGAGCGACTTCTCCTGATACGCCTGCGGGTCATTTTTGCGTAGCTCGACAGCTTCGGCTAAAGTCATGCCGTTCGGCACATACCCGTTCAGTGGATCGTGCGCCGAAGTCTGGTCGGTCAGAATGTCGGGGACGACGCCGCGTTCGGCCAATTCAGGAATCACGTCCGCGCAATTCCCAACCAGTCCGACAGAAACATTCTCTTTCTTGCGCACTGCGTTTTTCAGAATGCGCAGGGCTTCGTCCAGCGTGGTGACCATGAAGTCGCAATAGCCGGTCTTCAGGCGCTTCTTGATGCGCTCGGGATCGACGTCAATTCCCAGGAACGCCGCGCCAGTCATAGTTGCGGCCATGGGCTGCGCGCCGCCCATTCCGCCCATTCCGCCGCTGACAATCAGTTTGCCGGCCAGATCGCCGCCGAAATGTTTCTCGCCCGCTGCGGAGAACGTCTCGAACGTTCCCTGCACAATTCCTTGCGAGCCGATGTAGATCCACGAACCGGCGGTCATCTGTCCGTACATCATGAGACCGGCGCGTTCCAGTTCGTTGAACTTTTCCCAGTTGGACCAATGGCCCACCAGATTCGAGTTTGCGATCAGGACTCGGGGCGCGTGATCGTGGGTCTTGAATACGCCGACCGGCTTGCCCGATTGCACCAGCAGAGTTTCGTCGTTCGCGAGAGTTCTTCAAGGTTGCGACGATGGCGCGATAGGCTTCCCAACTGCGCGCGGCGCGTCCGGTTCCGCCGTAAACCACCAAGTCCCTGGGACGCTCGGCAACCTCTTCGTCGAGGTTGTTCATGAGCATCCGCATGGCCGCTTCCTGCTGCCATCCTTTGCAGGAGATGGAGTTGCCTCGCGGCGCGCGAATGGAAGTGGGGGCCTGGATTTCCGTTTCTACGGGCATGGATAGATGTTACTTGCTGGGCCGAGGCGTGTACAACTTCGCCGCTGGCACAACAGAATTGGGGACAGGACGGTTCCTATCTTTCCGTCTAGGAATAGCCCGGCTTGGCTTCAGGAAATTGGGCAACATCCCGACTGTTCGCGGTTTCCGTCCACAGATTGTTTGGCAATAATAGCGTTGGCTCATCAGGCGAGTCGGCGCATAGTAGTGTCCTAATTTGCCGTTATGGTTTAGTTGGTTCCGCGTCGCCATTTTCGGCTTTTCCGCCGTCAATCTCTTTGGAGGAGGCGTCTGCTTGAATCCTTGCGGTGGCAGCAACCAATTCGAGAGTGTCAAATAGCTTCCTAAGAGCGACCACGGTGGTTTTGTGCGCTTCGTCATGGCTCGGTTCGGTCTTCTGGATATACTCATGCGCACTCATCGCCATATTGTAAGCGGAATTAGCTATGCGCTGCAGCTCTACGTTGAGTTCCACAACCAGATTCAAGGTCTCATAGATTTTTCTTTCGAGCACCTCCGACGCCCACGGAATCAACAATCCAAAAGACAGGGCCATATAAATTACTACTGTTAGCAGCGAGAATCGTGGATGCTTCGGAGACGAATAGATCGCATCGGCAATCATGAAGGCATTGAGCGCAAGGTTGAAAAGTCTGAAAATACGGTTATTGCCGAGTCGCGCCAGAGTCTTGCTATTGGGGGACTGACTAATTCTGCTCAATAGCTTACTAAGCGTCTCCTTTTTGATGAAAAATGGGAGCACATACCAAAGAGCACCGATGAGTGGGACGAGGAACAGTGCGGGCAGAGATGAAAAATACAATCTCTTGGGTAGTCTTATGACCAGTATAAAAAGCAAGTACGCCGAAGGCGACGACTGTGCCGACAAAAAGGAAATAGAGGCTCAGGAGTCCAAGCAAATTGCTCGGAGCAAGGAGTTTGGCGAGGACCTCTTTACGCTTAAGCGTAAGGAGTCGCTCGCTTTCCTGCTTATTTGCTATTTCGCGGGCTGTCTGTTCGGTTTTTTTGTCACCTTCTGGTTCACCCATAGATAAATATTGTAACGATTCATGCCAATCTCGAAGCCTGAGAACGGCAGATTAGGACAGTACCCGGCGCATAGTGGACGTGACAGGCACCCATCTCTTCTGTTACAGAAAGCGAATGTGGTAAGGAGGGGAGTAGTGCACACCGTCGCGGGGGTGTACGATGACCCGCTGGTACTACGGTGCCGTTGGAGGTAGCGGAGTGTTCGACGCATTTAAGACGGATTCAAAAGTATTCGGAGAACTTTTGGGAGACATACAACGTTCTCGTTTAGACAACAATCCGGGGACAGACGGGACTGACACCGATTTCTCAGCAGCCAAAATTAGGTGCACGTCCCGTCCCCGAATTTTCCCCGAATTAATTCCGGTCGCACGAGAACTCCTTGCAGCCTCGCAAACTCCCACCGTGCATCACCTTTTTCCACAGGCTTCCACAGAAATAATTCTCAATCTTGTGACGAACAACCTTTACTGAGGATGCAGAAAGCGCAGACTTGAATCGTGCGCGAAATCTTCTCAGGAACCGACGGCAAATCGGCTACAACAAACAGCCCCGCTAACTTCTTTCATCTCAAGATTTTGCCTCCAACTTCTTTCATCTCAAGATTTTGCGGATCGAAGTTGATATCGCGGTCCGTATCCGTAACAAAACAAATATTTTACCGCGCAGGGTACAAAAAAATGTCGACACCGACGCGATGGATGAGCAGGGCTAACCTCACGTCACCAGGTGCTGTAGGCGGTGCCGTCGCTGGCGGTGCCGCTGGAGGCGGAGTGCACGTCGGTGATGCCGGGGTCTTGCTGGTCCACCGCCAGTTCTACATCTTCCTGTACGACTTCCCAGTTCGTTTGCCGGGACATGGGATCGACTGGAATCTGACGGAGATAGCCCGCAGTGACTAGGTCGTCGAGCGACTGCGGAGCCTTCTGTTTGTCCAGAGTGTATTGCGAGATGACGGAGCGAAGCGTACTCAGATTCGAGCGCAAGACGGATTCCCGAGCCTGGATGATGGACTGGTTGTAGACCGGAACCGCAACCGCCATCAGGATCATGATGATGCTGATGACGATCATCAACTCCAGCAGCGTGAAGCCGCGAAGGCGCTTGAGCCTCGGGTTGCAGGGGCCTGTTCGCACCGCCGCCTTGTTGAGAGATCTGCGCGCGCCACGTCCCAGTTTTTTCACGCCCGGTCGCATTTACCAGTCCTTGTATTTGGTGCCGTCGAGGCCTGTGCCTTGCGACTTGGTGTAGACGTCGAATACGCTTTGTCCGCCCCAGGAGTCGGAGTCAGGATCGTCTTGCATGGAGCGCAAGCCCCACTCCTTGCTCTTGGTCATGGGGTCGACAGGGATAGAACGTAGAAAACGAATTTTCTTGCCCCCTTGCGCTTCGACTCCTTTGACCAGAGTTTCCAGATCGGGAGGATAACCATTGGTGTCGATCTTGGTTTGAAAGGCCAGGCGATCGGCCGCATCTTTGTAACGGTCGATGGCGTCGCGCATTTCCCACAAGGCAGTGCGGAGTTCTTTCTCTCTTTCGCGCTGAATGGTGACGCGGGCCAGCGGGAGCGCCATCAGCGTGAGAATCGACAGGATGGTCGCGGCGACGATTAATTCCAGAAGAGTGAACCCTCTGGCGGGGGTCGTGCTGGGCGCGTGATGGAATTTTTGCGGTGTCATTCTTTCGCCGCTTCGCGGCTGGAGCCCTAGCGTCAGCATCCCGCTACTGGACCGTGATCGCTGCCTGCGCTCCGTTGACTGTGATGGACTGCAAGCCGGGATCGCGGGCTCCTCCTCGAGTGATGGTCAGGGGAGTTTGTCCGTCCCCGTGGCCTGGAAAGTGAGTGTGACCACGGAGCCTTGACCGGAAACTCCGCCGGCGCCGGGCGGCCGCGTGGCCGTAATCGTCGACTGTCCGATGGTTTCGTCCTCCCGGTGAACCAGTGCTACGGCCTGGCCGTCCTGCGAAAGGAAGCCACCATTCGAGACATTGACGAGTTGCAGCATTTTCGGATCGTAGTTCAATTGCACCGGAACGGAATGTACATTTTGAGCGCCGGAAATTAGCAGGTTCACGGCAAATGTGTTGCCTTTCACGGCCTGAATGGTGGGTGGATCAAACAGGAAGCTGGGGGTTCCGCTGGCAGCGGAGTTCGGAGCGGGCGGCTGGGCTGCGGGAGGCGGATTTCCCACAGGCTGTGTCGAGGGGTTGGCGGGCTGCGAAGGCGCCTGGAGCCGGGGCCTGCTGCCTGCTTACATGGCGCAACTCGATGGTGTTCGCGGTGCCGATATCGATTGCGCGCTGGTTGAACTCGTTGACATCGGAGCCACGAATAATGTGGGGAACAATGGCAAAAATGATTTCATTTTCCGAATGATCCTGAGTAGTCTGGCCGAAGAGGTATTTCAGGATCGGGATCTGCGCCAAGCCCGGAATTCCGGACAGCGATTTGGTCTGCTGATCTTCCATGATTCCGCCGAGCAAATTGGCCTCGCCATCTTTCAGACGAATCTCGTGCTCGATTTTTCGCTGGCCGATGATGGGCTGGCTGATGCCGCCGATATTTGACTGGCCGGTAACCGCCGAAACATCCATCAAAATTTTCAGCGTGATCTCGCCATTGGCGTGCACGTGCGGCGTGATGTCGATATTCACGCCCACATCGGTATATTGAAACTGGGTATTTACCAGAGGATTGATGCCGACGCCGCCAATTCCAGGCTGAAACGATCCCGTCGCGATCGGAATTCGGTCACCGATTTTCAACGAAGCCTTCTGTCCATCGAGGGCGCGAATCTGCGGATTCTGAATCAGTTTCGTGTCGCTATTGCTCATTACGGCCGAGAGGTTGGCCGATGGAATCGTAACCTGGAAGTCTGTTGCGTTGAGGTTGCCGAGCGTGTTGAGGTTCAGACCGGTGGTCGATCCGCTGGTTGTAGTCGTGCCCGTCGAGGTGGTTCCGGTGGTGGTCGGGGTGGTGGTATTCAAATTATTCTGGAGCGTAACCGTGGCGCTGGTCGGCGGACTCAGTCCGAGGGTGCGTGATCTGTCTTTGCTGACCTGCATCACCGCGATGTCAACGATCACTTCCGGATGCGCTTTGTCGAGATCCTCCACCAGTTTTTGCGCCAGCGTGATCTGGTCGGGAGTGCCGCGCACGACGACTGCGTTTTGCGAGAGCAACTGCTGCACGCGTTGTACATCCAGCACCGAGCGAATGGCGTTCACCACATCCTGCAGCTCGGTGGGAGCGGAAAGGTTTGTGAGATAAAAAGTCTTGAGGACGCTTTGCTCCAGTTCCTTGCGCTTGGCGGGATTGTCCTGCGCCACGAAAATCGTATTCTGCGTGACCGGCCGCCAGAAGGTTTTCGACTCGAATGCCGTGATTTCCAGCGCCTCTTCGAGGGTTACACCATTGAGGTCAACGTTGATGACTCGTGGGGTGTAATCGGGGTCGAACAATACATTCACTCCGGCCAGTTGTCCGACGGTGCGGTAAACCACGTCGGATTTAGTGGCGAGCATCTTGACCGTGATCGGGACGTTTGAGATGGGGGCGAGTTCCACAGGACCAGCGGCGTCGTGAACCTTGCGCTCCAGGCCGACCGGGGGTCCGGCGGCCTGGGGAGGAGGATTCCGCTGGTCGTTGATTATCTTTACGGTGCGGTTCAACTCCTGCTTGGCGATGAACAATGACGGGTCAATCGCCAGCGCCTTCTGAAATTCGGCTACCGCTTCTTCCAGCTTGCCGTCGTCGCGCAACTTCTGTCCGTTGTGAACGATCGTGGCTGCGGCTTCGAAACGAATACGCTCGAAGGCCGCCCGATAGCGCAGATCTTTGGGTTTGAGGTTGTAGGCCTGCCGGAAAAAACCGTAGGCCGCTTCGTATTGCTGGCGAGCCTCCGCGTCTTGACCCTTGGCGTACAAATCCTTGGCTTTGTCGGCGATGGCGGGGAGGGTTACAACCGCGACCAGCAACAGCATTAGAGCTGGGCGCATCAAGCGTCTCATTCGATAGTCCTCACGAGATGGTCCTCTTTATTACGTGCGCGGTTACGTGCTCGCCGGACAAGTCAGCGTGCCCAATTTGCGGCGCGTCCCGACGGGACTTGTTCCGCCGGAAACCCACTCGATCCATTGAAGGTGCTTTCTGTGAGGCGATTATAGCATCGCCTTTTCTAGCCCCCGAAGTGCTTGCACACGCGGGAGTTACACTCTTTGGTCGTAGGCCTAATGGGTGCGGGTCGGCTTCTGGCTTCCGCCATTCGGCTCCCCGGCCCGAAATCGTCATTTGACAGGCTTTCTGTCTCTTTCTTGAATTCTCTAAAGCCAAAATCGGGGGCCGGAAGCCGGATGCGCTAAGATAACTACTCCTTAACCCCATGGCTCGCCAATCCACGCATCAAACCAAGCCAAACCCGGAGAAATCTCCGCGCCGTGATCCCACAGCCTCGGGCGAGCGAGATGCCGCCGTTAATAGGATCGCTTCACATAACTACTTCTTGCTGGAAAAATTTGAGGCTGGGGTAGTTTTGACGGGGACGGAGGTCAAGTCGATCCGGGGGGGACTGGCTAACTTGAAGGATTCCTACGGCCTGGTCAAAGATGATGCGGTGTGGCTGCTGAATGCCCACATCGGACCCTATGAGCATGGCAACATCTTCAACCATGCCCCGTTGCGCACCCGTAAGCTGCTGATGCATCGCGAAGAGATCCGCAAGCTGATTGGCAAGACGCAGCAAAAGGGGCTGACCCTAATTCCGACTCGGCTGTACTTCAAGAACGGTAGGGTCAAGGTCGAACTGGCTTTGGCCAAGGGCAAGCAGTTGTGGGACAAGCGGGAGACAGAGCGGCGGCGGACGGCGGATAAAGAGGCGAGAGAAGCGGTCGCCCGGGGGCGGAAGAGGTAGGCAACAAGGATTGGCCGACTCCAGTCCGCGGTCGCAATGTCCCGTTTGACCACAGAAAACTGATTGAAAATGCAGTGGAAGGCCCTTAGGGCTTTGCGGGCAGCGGCTGCCAGAGCTCAATCTTATTCCCATCCGAGTCATAGATCCAGGCAAAGCGACCGTAGGATTCATCCATTCGCTTGGCGTCAATCTTGACTCCCTCTTGTTTTAAGCGGTCGAGCAAAGCATCCATATCGTCCACGATGTAGTTGATCATGAACGGTGCGGGGCTGGGATCGAAATACTTAGTGGAGTTAGGAAAAACAGTCCAAACTGTAACGTGTTCCTTTTGCGGGTCGTCGTGTTCGCGCCATGGAAGCATCGCGCCTTGGCCTTTGTCAGCGAGTCCAAGATGCTTCGAATACCATTCGCGCATCTGATCACGATTAGCGGATTTGAAGAAGACACCGCCGATTCCAAGGATGCGCCCGCGCTGCTCCATTTTGACAGGCGGCTTCGACTTTTCAGGTTGCGGAGATTGCACGTCCTGTCCTCCTGTTGAGCGGGCCGAGATGAGCAACAGCGAGCCGAGCGCAATTGTGCTCCACGGTATGTATTGCATGGGCGGGATTATACAAGTTTCGATTCGATGGAGAAAAATTTCGCTCAAGGTTCGCCGCGATTCACCCTTTCTAGATCGCGCATGAGGTCTCGAACTGGCGTCAGCCTCGCCGCGCAGCCTCGATGGCGGCGATGTCGATCTTCTTCATCGTCATCATCGCCTCGAAGGCACGCTTTGCCTCACCGCCACCAGCCCCAAGCGCATCGGTTAACGCGCGGGGGGTGATCTGCCACGAGAGGCCCCAGCGGTCCTTGCACCAACCGCACTGGCTTTCCGTGCCGCCATTGCCGACGATCGCATTCCAGTAACGGTCCGTCTCTTCCTGATTCTCCGTCGCGATCTGAAAGGAAAAGGCCTCGGTTTGCCTGAACGCCGGGCCGCCGTTGAGACCGAGACAGGGAATGCCCAGGACGGTGAACTCCACCGTCAGCACATCGCCCTTCTTGCCGCCCGGATAGTCACCGGGAGCCTCGTGAACAGCGGTTACTTTACTATCCGGAAAGGTGGCGGCGTAGAACCGCGCCGCCTCATGCGCGTCTTTGTCGAACCAGAGGCAGATCGTGTTCTTTGGCTTCATGTTCGTGTGCTCCTTGTGCTCGATCGGGGCGAGGGCCACGGTCTTTGCGTCGGTCCGTATCAGTAACCCCACCAGTTTATCTGCTGATCTGCTACGGCCGGCCCGGGTGATCGGCCATCAAGAAACGACGGAAGCGGCCCCACGAAGGATCGGTACCAGGCGAATTAGAGTGTTCAGTTGGCCGCTCCAGATGCGCTGACCGGTGCAACATCAGACTTCATCCCGAGCGCTTTCAAATATCCCTGATTCACGCGACACTTTTGCAGGCGGACATTCTCCAGCAACTCGGCGAAAGCGCTGGTGATCGTCTCCTGTTCCGGCCGGGCCTTGAGCCGTTCTTCCACGTGTGCCGTGTCGCGTGGCAGCTTTGCGAACTGCACGATCTTTTCCCAATCCGCAGGCGGGATAATGCTGACGATCGCCGAGGATTTCTCCATTTTTTTATACGGCCAGAAAGCCCACCCGATATTGTTTTTTTCAAGTGTCTTCACGAATTGCGCGATCCAGTCGTCGGTATTCTCCCCGGACTCGCCCATCCAGATCGGCACATCGTAACGTTCGCGAAAATCGATGTATTGCCGGATCACGCTTTCATCGGGCGCGGTCCAATATTTGTGGAAGGTGTAGGCGACGTTCGCATCGAAAGGTTTGCCGAAGATGGAAAAGTTGCTGTCCCACTGCGCGCCACCGAGAAAGAGAATGTGGTGGGCATCGACCTTTCTTATCTCGCCCGCCACTTTCTTGTAGACCGGTTCGAGCAAAGGATTCAACGGCGCTAGCTTGGGAAAATGCGGGATCGGCTCATTCAGCAAGTCGTAACCGAGCACGGCTGGCTCATCGCGATAGTGCGTCGCCAGCCGCCGCCAGATAGCGACGAGATGATCTTGTTCTTGCGGACTCTGGTATAGCCAGGGATATCCGGCGCTGTCGTCGATGTTTGCGCCTGTCTGTCCCCCCGGTGCGGCATGTAGATCAAGAATCACAAACAGACCTTCGGCGAGACTCCAGTGGATCAACCGGTCCAGCAGCTTGAAGCCTTCCGCGTCGTCGCTTTCAAAAAGGCTGTAATGCAAAGGAACTCGAATGGCGTTGAAGCCTGCCCGATGCAGGAGCGCGATGTCTTCACGCGTGATGTAATTCTCGCGGTACTTCTGCCAGAATGCGGCTGATGCTTCAGGTCCAAGCAGTTCTAACACCAATGCGCGGATCTCACTGGGAGATTGCGGGCCGCCTTCGAACAGCCACATGTAACCTTCTGGCACCATCCAATTGCCTAGATTGGTGGCGCGAAGCAGGAGCGTTTTACCAGCGGCGTCGACGATCTGTTTGTGGTCGGTGTGTGCGAACTGCGCGCTTCCTTGGGAAATCAATGCCAAAAGAAGAAGCGGGAATTGTAGAAGTCTGAACTTGACCATGATTCGCTCCGGTGAAAGGGCCGACAAAAGTTTACGGTCTTCCCGGCTCGCCGAGACCCTATCACGACTATCATAGAGCCATGAACGCGAGGAACGCACCGTCAAGACCGTAAACCTTAAGTCCGATATGCCGTCGGTGCCGGAGGCGTTGCAGCGGCTGGAGCGGGAGATTGCGCTGGCTCGCCAGCAGAAACATTCTCTCGTGAAGGTAATTCATGGGTATGGATCTACGGGTGCGGGCGGGGACATCCGCATCGCGGTGCAAAGACGTTTGCATGACTTGGCGGAAGCTGGTCAGATTCGCGACTATATCTTCGGTGAGAACTGGTCGAAGACCGATGAGTCGACCTGGCGCTTGTTGCAGGCGCAGTCTGAATTGAAGAGCGACTTTGATTTGGGCCGGCGCAATCTCGGCATCACTGTCGTGTTGCTGTGAGCATTCCAAATGGCGCAGTCACGATCCGGGCGTTGCCAATGGGGAATCATGAAGTACTGGAGCGCCGTCGGAAACTACTGCAATTGGAACTGGCTGTGGCTCAATCGGAAGGGGCTCAATTGGCCGCATCGGGACTACCGGAAGCATCATCCGCTGCTGCCAATACGACACAGCGACTCCGCGCTGCCAGAAGCGCGGGATCAATAACACGAGCAGCGTGAGTTGGCTGATGGCAAACGCACCCCACACACTTTCCGGCCGCACCAGGTTCATCCACATCCATAGCCCACCCAGGAGGACGATGGCGGCCGCAATCGTGGCCACAACGTAACTGCCGAGCAGTCGGCCTAAATGCCGGAACGCGTGGCGGAAGCCTGCGCTGATGGATTTCCGCACGGCCCGCTGATCACTCAAGACGACATCCACCTCGGCCAGATCGAACCCGATGCGCAATGTGGTCATCACGAGGAAAATGATCACTAATCCCGTCACTTGCACTTCGAAGGGCAGGAGTTCGTTGGTGCTGTCTCCCGCCTTCTTCACTAGAGCGCCGTTAATGCCGAACAGCACGCCCGCCGCAATTCCCATCACGATTCCGGCCACAATCATCAGGCGGAAGAAGCGCCACAAGTTTCGCCCGCAAGCGCGAAAGAAATCCTCGCGGGGCAGACGGTAAGTGGATGCGTATCCTTGAAAGACTCCGGGGAGAAACAGAGCGGTGGCGGCCATGAAGAGCACGGCAAAAAACATTGCCGGCGCTCTGGAAGCCGCGGTCGGTCCAAACTCTGGCCGAGAAAACACTTCGATGAGCACAGCTAACGAGAAGCCGTGTAACAGACGCTCCGACTGCAGGCTGTGGTCCAGAATCGTCCCCACCTGATTGACGAAGGCGGCGGTACCGAAGAAACCGAGAAAAAGGTTCAGCACGTAGAACCAGACAATATAGCGCTTATTTTGCAGCACCATCCCCAAGCCGCTGCCTAAGAGACCATTCTTATTCATGCTTAGTTACCCTCAAGTTATGCAGATGGTGCGCAGCTTTGAAACCACGCTCCAGCTTTTCAAACGGCCCACCAACCCAGAACCTGGCTGAGGCACTGGGTAAGAAACAGCCAGTAATTCGCTACTTTGTGTGCCGGTTTTGCATTGGGTTCGACCGTATAGCTGTTGTTGAAGTTGTTGCGGTCGATCTGCACGGTATGGTCGGGATCGAGTTCCGCCGAGATAGCCTTAGCTTTTTTCTGGTAGTTGAATCGCTTCCAACGGCTCTGTCCGTCCCAGTGCTCGCGAATCTTTTCCCCATTGTCGAACTTGATTTCCACCTCGAGGGGCATTACGAAGTCGTCTCTGCGATGCACGCTAACGTAGGACTGATACATCGTGTCGTCTTTGTCCTTATTTCTTGCGGCCTTCTTGCCTTTTCTGTCTTCGTACCAGTTCACGGGGAAGGAATCGATCTTGAGCACTTCATAATCCATGACCTGCGATCCGTAGACGGCCTGGTTGAAATACCAACGTAAATCCTTGCCTGAAGTCTCCTCGATTGTCTTCAGGAAATCTTCCTTCGTGGGATGGGTGAAGCGGTACTTCATGAAATAAGCATGCATCGCCTTTGCCATGGTATCTTCACCGACGATGCCCTCCAGTGTGAGCAGAACGCTCGCTGTCTTGCCATATGTAATCCCACCGTAGGAGTTAAAACTGTAGTAGTTGTAAGCTTTCTGCGCCATGGCGTCGCGATCGGCCACGCCGATATAGCTAAGCCGCTGTTCTTCCCGTTCGCCCGCCGTTGCACCTGCAATGTTCAAGATAGAAGTATTCTTGCCGAGGATCGAATCCAGAACTTTGACTTCGGTGTAGCTGTTGATGCCTTCGTCCATCCAGGCGTCTTCGAATTCGTTCGTCGCCACCATGCCGTACCAGTACTGGTGTCCGAATTCGTGTTCTACTACCAACTCCGGCAGATGGAATCCGTCCGGCATAAACCAGCTCGTATCGCCAGTGATGAAGGTCGGGTACTCCATCCCGCCCGCCGCTGAGTCCGGCTCGGGATCGACAACGGTTAATGTCTTGTAGGGATACGGCCCGTACCACTTCTCGAAGTGATCGAGCGTTTCCCGGGTAATTTTTTCGTGCCGCTCCGCTTGGCTCCAGTGCGCGGGCTGCATCAGAAAGCGCAGCTTGATTGGACCCATTTGGGCTTGGTACACGCTCTCTCTGACTTTATAGCGGGGGCTCACGGTCCAGGCGAAATCGTGGATGTCGTCCCCGTGATAAGTCAAAGTTTTCGTGCTGTCGGAATTGCTTTTTTCCTCGACTAGCACTCCGCTTGCGCCGACGACTTCATTCTGCGGCACGGTTAATTTCACATCATAAACGCCGAAGTCTGCGAAGAACTCAGTGGTGGCGTGATATTGGTGGCAATTCCATGATCCGTTCCACCAAACTCCCACCTTCGGAAACCACTGTCCGCCGAGCGTGAAATCGCGCTTCCATCCTGAGCGCGCCTGCGTCTCGGGAAATTTGGTCTGAAAGGAAATCTTGAACTGCACGTACGCGCCGGGAGCGATAGGTCTCGGAACGTGCACATCGACGACGGTTTTGTCGTCTTTATTCCCATCGTCGGGCGCGATGTACTGCAGCCGCCCGGTCAGATCCCCCTGCCCTACTGCTTCTAGACTTCTGATCTCTTCCGACCCATATTCCTTGTCTTCCCACTTGTCGTAGGCGGAGTCGCGGCTGCCCTCGATCTTGGCTTCTCGCACCCAGGTGGACTTGGGCTGAAATGCATTCTGATAAAGATGGAAAGGAAAGTGGTCGAGTGCCTGCCCGGTCAGGTTGTGGTAGGTAAGCACTTCGGTTGCTTCGACGGTGTGCTTCGCGGCGTCATACTTGGCATCGATTTCATAGTGCACCACGCGCTGCGACATGGGCGTCGATGAGTTGATGGCAAGCGTGGTGTCGGGGATAGAAATTCCTGCGGGTGGTGGGGCGTTCTTTGCCAAGCGTGAAGTCTCTACCGCTGGTGTCGACGCCTGCAGTGCGGCCGCAGTAGCCGTTTTCTGGTTCACGAGTGGGATAACTCCGAGGGCCAACGTGGCTATGGAACCGACAAGCTGCCATCGAATCTTCATGAAAAATCTCACCTCTGTGGGATGCGGTTTGGATCATATCTCACGCGCCCGAATGCCGCCACCCGGATGAAGGAAGTACGGCGTAGCCTACCGTCCGGTTCACGCTCGTGTATATCCGGGGATCTATTATCCGGGGATCGAGCCAACCTTGTGTACGGCGAATGGTGGCGGTGTGCCCGCTTGCACTTTTCCTGCCTTGCCGACGATACTGAAGATTCACAAAAATTATGAAAACGACCATTTCTCTCTCTCCGCCCGCTGAACTGGAAACCGAATCACTTGTCGTTGTCGTGCTCGATCACGCAGAGCCTGCGCCGAACGTTAAAGAAAAAGATAAGAAGCCGCAGCTCAAAGTCGCCACCGTCGATTCTGCTGTGCAGGCCGTCGCTGCCGACCTGCTGGCGAGTGGAGAAGTTGCGGGCAAGGCGTTTGAAACCAATTTGCTGCACAAGCCGTCCGGCCTGAAGGCGAAGCGTCTGCTGCTGATCAGCGGGAGCAGTGCGAAGAAATTCTCCAGCTACGATTTGCGGCGCATTGCCGGAGTTGCGGTGCGCGCGCTAAAGTCTCGGGGAATTCGCAGCTTTGCCTTCGTCGCTCCGACCGGTATTCCAGGTGAGGAGGCGGTGCGCGCGATTGTGGAGGGCGCGCATGTGGGTAATTTCGATCCTGACTATTATCGCAGCGACCGCAAAGACCAGATGATAGACGCGCTCACCGTGGTCGCGAGTGGCGACAAGTCGGCGCTCGAAAAGGCGGCCAATGAAGCGCAAGTCGTTGGCGAATCGCAGAACTTTACGCGCGATCTGGTGAATGAACCTTCCAATCGCATGACGCCCACGATTCTCGCCGAGCGCGCCAAGAAGATGTGCGCGGAAGTTGGCTTGAAATGCGAAGTGTACGGGGCCGACAAGATCAAAGAAATGAAGATGGGAGCGTTCTGGAGCGTCGCACAAGGATCCGACGAACCGCCGGCTCTGATCGTTATGCGCTACGAGCCGGCGGGGGCACCCGAGAAGCGGGTGTTAGGTCTGGTGGGGAAGGGAATTACGTTTGATACCGGCGGCATTTCAATCAAGCCCGCCGACGGCATGGAAAAGATGAAATATGACATGGCCGGGGGTGCGACTATGATCGGCGCTATGCGTGCGATCGCGCTACTGAAGCCGAAGGTGAAGGTTATCGGCATCGTATGCGCGACCGAGAACATGCCCTCGGGAAAAGCGCAGAAGCCGGGCGACGTGCAGATCGCCATGTCCGGCAAGTCCATTGAGATTATCAATACCGATGCGGAAGGTCGGCTGGTGTTGGCCGACGGCCTGTTCTATGCGCGCCAACTCGGCTGCACGCATCTGGTCGATGCCGCCACGCTAACCGGCGCGGTAGTAGTCGCGCTCGGTTACAACAACGCGGGAATTTTTGCTAACGACGATGACATGTACAACCGCTTTCACGCTGCGAACGCGAAAGCTGGGGAAAAAATGTGGCGCATGCCCCTGGACGACGAATATAAGGAGCACATTCGTTCGTCGATCGCGGACATCGTCAACTCCGGCGGACGCTGGGGCGGGGCGATCACAGCCGCGATGTTCCTAAAGGAATTCGCCGAAGACACGCCGTGGATTCACCTCGACATTGCCGGCACCGCGTGGATGGAAGATCAAAAACCTTGGATTGCGAAAGGGCCGTCGGGCATAGCCCTGCGTAGTTTGGTTGAGTTCGTGAAAAGCTTTGCGGGATAAAGAACGCGCGGCGAACATTGAGGGAAATTCGTGCGGTTGTTATAATCGAGGTCGTTCCACGCGCTTCCGCAGTGGAGCAGTTTTCGTTCGGTCGCGAATCCCGCCACAATCAGCGTGAAGCGAACCGTGCTCGCAGCCCGCGGACAGCGGGTTTCAAGACGTGGCCAGGTAGCTCAGGTGGTAGAGCGCAGCCCTGAAAAG